>NZ_CP108846.1:0-4800000 GCF_045207325.1 Streptomyces sp. NBC_00846
ACCGAAACTGAAGCAGCATGACGGGGCGGATATGCAGCGGCAAGCCGCTGCATAGAGTGCGAATTGCGCAAGCGCAATTCGAATTCCCCCGCAAGCGGGGGAATGAATTCCGTAAACGGAATTCTGAAAGGGCGTCAATTCGCGCAAGCGCGAATTGCGGGGAGTCTCGCAAGCGAGACTCCTTGGGCTGGCTACGGGGTGAGGGTGCATCACGTGCGGGCCTGTGTAGCGACTGGGAATCCCAGCTGTCCCCCGCAACGAGGGTGACGGACCGTCGGTCTGATCGAGTGCCGGCCCACCGTAGTGACGGGCTCCGCTTGCGCTCCACCCGAACCACTCCCCCACCCTCGAAACCGGCCGCTCACGTTCACCAACACCTCGTCAGCATACAGGACAACCGGTTGTTTCGGGGTAAGATTCGGCCATGTATCACTCTGATGGTGAAAGTTGGGGCACGAGTGATGCATCACGTGTCATGACTGTGTACCGTATGGGACCAGACACCACATCCCCCGGGCCATACCATCGCGTCGGGATTCCCTTTCTGATTGCGCGCCACATTCCGAAAGAAGGAGCATTTCCCCGTGGTCATGATGAAAAGCGATCTGCACGCTCACCAGATTGAAACTGTTGACGCCATTAAGCGCGGCCTCGATATCCCTCCCGGAGGAATTCCGGTGAACGGCCTGCGTGGTCAGGTGATTTCCGCATGCGGCACCGGGAAGACCATCACTGCCGCTTTCGCTGCTCGCGAGATGCTGCCGAAGGGGCGCATCCTGGTGCTGGTGCCGACCCTGGATCTTCTGGCGCAGACGGTCAAGGAGTGGCACCGGGTCGGGCACAAGGGGCCGGCGGTTACGGTGTGCAGCCTCCAGGACGACCCGGAGCTGTGGAGCCTGAAGGTGCGCTCCACGACGAACCCCGTGCAGCTGGCGCTGTGGCACGGCACGGGGCCGGTCACCATCTACGCGACGTACGCCAGCCTCGGCGTCCTGGCGGAGGCGTTCAAGGGCGCCTACGGCCAGCAGCTGGCCCCGGTAGACCTCGCCGTGGTCGATGAGGCCCACAGGACAAGTGGCTCGATGGGCAAGGCGTGGGCGGACATCCACGACCAGGCCGTCATCCCGGCGCACCGCCGCCTGTACCTGACGGCCACGCCGCGGATCTGGCAGGAGCGGCCCAACTGGGAGGTCGCCGAAGGGGTCCGCGATCCGCTGCCGAAGGAGATGGCGGCGAGCATGGACGACGAACGAGTCTTCGGGCCCGTTCTCTACAAGCTCAGCTTGGCGTCGGCTGTCTCCCGCGGCTTGCTTGCGCGCTACCAGATCATCGTCCTGGAGCTCCAGGACCCGGTCGTCACCCCTGAGCGGCTGATGGGCGAGGAGCGGCGCAGCGAGGAAGTCCGCGGACAGCGGCTCGGGGCGCTCCAGGCCGCGCTCCTGCACACCATGAGCCAGCACAGCCTCCAGACGTGCATTACCTTCCACCACCGGACGATAGAGGCGCAGGCGTACGCGGAGGGTCTGGAGCGGGTGGCGGCGAAGCTGCACGCCGACCAGCCGGAGAAGTACCCCGAGCACATCTGGGCGGACTGGCTGTGCGGCGAGCACGTCCCGGAGCGCCGGCGGGAGGTCCTGGGCGGGTTCGGGTCCACGGCGCAGCGGGCTGTGCTTTCGAACTGTCGTGTCCTGGGTGAGGGTGTGGACATCAGGGCCGTGGACAGCGTCGCCCTGCTGGACCCGAAGGGCGCGCCGCACGACATCGTCCAGGCCATCGGTCGGGCGCTTCGCCAGAAGCCTGGACAAGGCAAGCTCGCCTCTCTGGTCGTGCCGGTATTTCTCCAGCCGGGAGAGAAGCCGGAGGACATGTTCACTTCGGGGTCGTATCGGCCTTTGGTGAAGGTTTTGGAAGGTCTGCGGGCTCACGATGAAGAGGCCGTCGAGTTGCTGGCTATTCCGCAGGAGCCGCAGAAGGACGTCGCGCAGCCGTCCGAGAACATTGGTGCAGCGCCCGAGGACGGTGAGGAAGAATCCCGCCTGTTGCTTCGTTTTGCGGCTCCCAGGGATCCGGTGATGGTCGCGGACTGGGTGTCCTTCAACGTGATCGACACGGAGAAGCAGGACTGGGCGCGCGGCTGGGCGTCGCTCAAGAAGTTCACCGAGCGCGAGCTTCACGCCAGAGTCCCATATGGGCACAAGGAGGGCGCGTACCCCCTTGGACAGTGGGTTGCCGAGCAGCGACGGGCCTACGGGGCGGGGCAGATGACCGGGCTTCGGGCGAAGCGGCTGGAGAAGCTGGGCATGGTCTGGAGCCTCGTGGATGAGCGGTTCCAGGAGAACCTGGAGGCCGCGAAGGCGTACTACGACCAGCACTGGACGCTGTGCGCGCCCCGGACAGCGACCGCTTTGGACCGGCCACTCGGGCAATGGCTGTCCAACCTCCGCCGCCCCGGCGCCCTGGACGAACACCCCGAATGGGAGGCGGCGCTGCGGGAGGTCGACGAGGACTGGAACCCGCAGTGGCCGGCGGACTGGCAGCGCCACTACGCCGCCGTGCGGGAGATGCTCGTGGAGGAGAGCGCGCTCGCCTACGTCGAACCCGGCGTCACCGTGCACGGCATGGACATCGGCCGATGGCTCCAGAAGCAGCGTCAGCACACCGTCTGGCAGGGGCTGATGGACGGGCAGCGTGAGCGCCTGGAGCAGCTCGGTGTCGTACCACTGCCCCCGGAGCAGAAAGCGCCCACGAAGGCGTCCAAGGGCGGCTCTGGGGCGTTCGATCGGGGTGTTGCGGCCCTGGCGCAGTACAAGGCCCGCACTGGCTCTGTGACGGTCCCGAGGGCCCACGTAGAGCAGCTGGAGGACGGCACGGAGGTCAAGCTCGGGGTATTTCTCAGTAACAGCAAGAGCAGGCGCGGGAAGCTCACCGCCGACAAGCTCCAGGCGCTCGCCGACCTCGGGCTGGAGTGGGCGGCGGCGTAGCGACGGGCGGTACAAGGTCTCCTCGGAGTGACATTGCCGGCAGCCTGCAACCGCAGCGTCTCCTGACGTGTCGTGAGCTACGAGGGCGAAGGCCGACGGCGGGCGTGCCGAGCCGACATGGATCCGATTCCGGTTCGCTGGTTCGCACCCTTTTGGCCTACTGCGCAGGTTTACGATCTGTGCAGCAGACCGTGACCGACTGTTGGTCGGACGTATAAGCATGGCTTGCTGCTGTCGGCACGAGTGAGGGGGCGCCTTGGCAACGCTGGGCCACATGAAGGAACGCACGGTCGGCTTTTACGAGGTGGTCGTCCTCAAGGATGGCGAAGCCCGACGCATCCCCGAGCTGATGGACTGGGACGGCACACTCTCGGATCTCTCACAGGCACCCGTCGCAGCCCGAACTTTCGAAGCTGATTCACAGATGGTGGGCACCATCGCCACCTACGACATGCAGGACCATCTTCTCTTGCATCGTGTGAAGGACGCCGGCGAGTGGTTGTCTGTCATGAACTTCGACACAGGATCTTTGCGCGAGCTGGAACAGTCGGCGCAGGAGGGCTACCTGGACACGTCGGTGATCTGCTTCCTGCCCTTCGGCAACGTTGTGGGGATCATGCAGGGAGGTGTGTCTGCGCCGTCGCATAAGGCGCTGGAGACGTGGCTCAACGGGATCCAGATCTTCCCTGGCAGGCAGCTGCAGATCCGCCCGGTGGTAACGCATGCAGAGGTGGAGAAACTCAAGACCGCCTCTGGCGCGAGCCGGGTAGAAGTGAAGATCATGGCCAACAAGATGGGTGCTCTGAGCAAGCGTCGCGGTGGGCTGGCCCGGACTCTCCGTGTAGCCGGGGAATCGTACGGGGAGATCAGCGTGACCATGATCATCTCTGTGCCTAAGAAGAAGGAGCTCAGGGAGCACCGCGAACATCTCCTGGCTGACCTGGAGGAGATCTCCGATGTGGTCACAGGTGCCGAGCGGGCCCGGGCCCGGCTGGTCTTCTCCGAGCCGGGCGGGCCGGAGCAGACTCGGCTCGTCGAGCTAGTAGAACACAGCATTACGGCTAAAAAACGCGTACCGGCCACAGATGGAGAAGGTAGGTCAATCCGGATCATGTCAGCGGTGGATGCCATCCTGGGAGCAGCGGCCGAACACGAGGACGTTTTGCGACTCGCAGTGGATGCCGGGGGTTCATGACCTGGGCATAGACGAGGGGGGCCTGTGGAGGTACGCGACACCATCGCGGATCGGTGGGCAGAACATCTTTGGATCGACTACCTCGTAGCAGCGCTCGTACTCTGCGCTCACATTCTGGCGATCCGCACGACCGAATCAGGAGACTGGCTGTCGTGGATCGACTCATCGCAGCGAACTGACCTGTACGCCGCCGCTGCTGGTGTGGTGTCAGCAATCGGCGGACTGAGTGCCATCGCGATCTCCATCTACACCGCGGCGAACGGGGAACGCCTACGCGCTGTCCGCCGCCACCATCAAGTCGGCCTCCGCAGAAGCTGGCGCAGCCTGCTGCGCGGCACCGCGCTGGTATGCGCCCTGCTGCTGAGCGCACTCGCACTCGACAGAGACAAGGACCCCGCATCCGCACGGTTCATCTTCGAATTCGCCATGACCTTCGCGGCACTACGCTTCTTCCGCCTCATCTGGCTGTTCGACAGGATGATGCAGGTATCAGACGCGGACTCAGCCGAGCCTGAGCCAGTAGCCACACCAGTGCGGGACCCTGACTGGCTGCGCCGGCACCAGAACACATCGTGAACAAGGTGCTCGCTGTTGCCCAGCCCGGCCGGCCTGTGGCCCCGGGCTGGGCAACAGAACCTCAGATTGAGGGCGGTAGCTGAAGTCGGCTACCGCAGTCACCAGTACGCGGAAACAGATCGGCGCGGGGACGAGAATGTGGGATTTCTGGAGCGGTAGGTAGTCGGCGCGGCGAGCGGACGGGGTCTTGGGCGAGATCAACGAAGGATTAGAGCGGGCCTTGCGTACCCGGCCTGTGCCGGTCAGTGTCCGTGCCCGTCTGGGCTTCCTGTTCAGGGCCGAGAAGGGGTCCACGAAGAGGCTGGCGGCTGCTTTGGGAGTCTCGCAGCGGACCGTGCAGCGGTGGGTCACCTCCGGCCCCGGGATGCGCCAGCCGGGCCCTGTGCAGGCGCAGGTAATCGAGGATGCCGTCCGAGCACGGTGGCAGCCCCGGATTCGCGAGCGGTTACGAGCGGATGCCGAGGCCCGCGGCTTCTCCCTGCACACCCGGGCGCGGTTCGGGTTCGCGTCCGCGGTCGGCTCCTCCGATGACCCCCGTCGGCGGCTGATCACCCAGCGGCTGTCGGGCGCGGTCGCGCGGGAGCTGTTCGCCGCCCGGGACGCCGGTGCCGGCGAGGCGCAGCAGAGGGTGTGTCCAGTAGACGGCTGATCCAGTTTTTGTAGGGGTCAGTTGGCGGCCGGGGTGAGCCGGCCTTCGAAGGCGATCTGGAAGGCGTTCAGGGGTGCCTTCCAGCGGATGGTCCACCGCTTGCGGCCCTTGCCGGTCGGGTCCAGGCTCATCAGTGCCATGTAGACGCACTTGAGGGCCGCGGCCTCGTTGGGGAAGTGTCCGCGGGCGCGGACGGCCTTGCGGATGCGGGCGTTGACGGACTCGATCGCGTTCGTCGAGCAGATCACCTTGCGGATCTCGACGTCGAAGGAGAGGAAGGGGACGAACTCGGCCCAGGCGTTCTCCCAGAGCCGGATGACCGCCGGATACTTCTTCCCCCACGCGTCCTGGAACTCGCTGAACCGCTCGGCCGCGGCGGCCTCGTTCGGGGCCGTGTAGACGGGCTTGAGCGCCTTGGCGATCTTGTCCCAGTCCTGGCGGGCCGCGTGCCGGAAGCTGTTCCTCAGCAGGTGAACGACGCAGGTCTGGACAATCGTGCGAGGCCAGACCGTCTCAACCGCCTCGGGCAGGCCCTTCAACCCGTCGCAGACCAGCATCAGGACGTCGTCCACGCCCCTGTTCTTGAGGTCCGTGAACACGCTCAGCCAATACTTCGCGCCCTCGCCGCCGTCGCCGGCCCAGATTCCGAGGATGTCGCGGTGGCCCTCGGCGGTGACCGCCATGACGACGTAGATCGGCCGGTTGGCCACCTGCCCGTCCCGGATCTTGACGTTGATGGCGTCGACGAACAGCACCGGATAGACGCGGTCCAGCGGCCGGTTGGACCATTCGGCCATGCCGTCCATGACCTTGTCCGTGATCGTGGAGATCGTGGCCTTGGACACGCTCGCGCCGTAGACCTCGGCCAGGTGCGCGGAGATCTCACCGTGCGTCAGGCCCTTCGCCGACAGGGACAGCACCATCTCGTCCACGCCCGTCAGGCGCCGCTGCCGCTTCTTGACGATGGCCGGCTCGAACGTGCCCGCCACGTCCCGGGGGACCTTGACCTCGACCGGGCCGACATCGGTCAGCACCGTCTTCGCCCGGGTCCCGTTGCGGGAGTTGCCGCTGCCCCGGCCCTCGGCGTCGTGCTTCTCGTAGCCGAGGTGATCGGTGATCTCGCCCTCCAGGGCGGACTCCAGGACCCGCTTGGTCAGCTGCTGGAGCAGCCCGCCCTCCCCGGTCAGCTGCAGACCCTCGCTGCGGGCCCGGTCCACGAGCATCGCAACCAGCTGCTCGTCACTCGCCGGCACGGCCACCGCCGCCGGCTCGCTGCCCGGTATCTGCTCGATGGTGGTGTCGCTCATCTGGCGTCTCCTTGATCATCGGATCCGCCGTTCATTGAACACTCCCGCCGGCCGGCCGGCGGGTGTGTCCAGTAGACGGCTGATCCAGTTTTTGTAGGGGTCAGTTGGCGGCCGGGGTGAGCCGGCCTTCGAAGGCGATCTGGAAGGCGTTCAGGGGTGCCTTCCAGCGGATGGTCCACCGCTTGCGGCCCTTGCCGGTCGGGTCCAGGCTCATCAGTGCCATGTAGACGCACTTGAGGGCTGTGGCCGAGGCCGCGGTAGGCGCCTGGGAGCGTGACGAGTTGGGTGACCTCGGAGAGGAGACCCATGAGCAGTACGCGCTGCGGGACCAGGCTGGTGATCTGGCACTGATCGGTCTTGTGTTCTCGGAGCGTGGCCGCTGGGAGGGTGAGGATGTCGTGATCGACCTGGATGTCGTCTTCGCGGGGGCAGCCGTGCGGGCGTCGCTGTAGTCAGGCCGCGGCGGCCACCACCATCGGGACGATGGCGAAGAGCGGAAAGTTGCCCTGCGGCGTCGGCAAGGGAACGGTTGGATGACGGTGAAGGTCGTCGGGAGGGACGGATGGGGCGCTGAGGAGTGTGTGGGGATCGGCTGGGCACGCCGAACCGAGGGCCAGGCCGAAACCCCGGACGAGTGACGGACGGCTGGGTGCCGTTCCGCAAGGGCCCGCGCCCTGAGTAGGGTCCTCGCGAAGCCGGCAGCGCGCCGGTCTAGACGTGAAGCTCACCGGCCACTCCGCCCGCCGCGGACACTCGTCACGGCGGGGTATAAGCCCGCCAAGCGCACCGGAAGCTGCGCAAGCAGGGCGGCTGGGCACCGGACTCGCCGGTCTTCTGTGAGTACCTCGACGAGGGCTGAACGCTGGGAGGACACCGCCACCGGGGGCATCAGGGTGCAGTCCACCGGTGGCGGCGACGCCACCCGTGGAACCGCCCGGGGAATGTCGACGACCAAGTAGTGGGGCTACGCGAGCCCCAGGAACATCAAGCCGCCGCTGGCGGACCAAGGTGCCACGATCTTGCGGTGGCCGGCCCAGGAGCAGGAGTGAGATATGCGTTGCGTCAACTGTGGACAAGAGACTGAGTATGAACACCAGCCCCTCATGGGGGGCTCACCGGAGATAGGGTTGGTGCACGTCAGCAGCGGTATGATGGCCTGCTTTCCGGAGCGTGGTCCGGCAAGCCCGTTTGTCGAAGCTCCGGTGCCACCGCACATCCGCCGCTTTCTGGAGCAGAGACCGCGGTTGCCTCCGCCGCCACCACCCGGATTCCCGATCGAGGAGGACGGGCCCGGTTCGGGGGCTTGCAGTCCAACGGCACTGTGACGTCCGTGTCAGCGGGCTGCCCCAGCCGTCGGAGCGCTGTCCGACCCGGACCGTAACCCTGGCAGGTTCTCTTCGATCTCCGTGGCCGGGCCGGGGCTGTGCTGCGGGTAGCGCAGGCGCGAGCCGGCCGGGCCGTTCGGCGGTGTGCCGATCACCGGTGTCACGATGCTGGTCCGTCTCACGGGCCAACTCGCGTACCCCCGCCCCCGTCGGCTCCTGTGCGTTCTTAGTGGTCAACGTCGGAAGTCCTTCGGGGGTTGACGCAGAGTGGGACCTACGCGGGGCCTTGACCACATCTGCACGCCCACGGACGGACTGGGCGCCTACCGGGTATGGGTGTACGAGAAACCGTCCTCGGGTTTGTGGGCCGGATCGGGCAGCGTGATACCCCGGCGGAAGGGTGCGTGACCCGCGAGCGTGACAGCGTTCAATCGCGTAGATATACACGGTTCATGCTGAGCCGAGCAGGCTTGCCCCGCTGGCTACGTCAGTGGCGCGGTCCGGTGCGACGAGCCGTGCCATCGTCGCGTCGAGATCGGGTATGTGGTTGATGCGCTCGGCGGCGCCGGCGATCAGTGCTTGGGGCCGCGCAGCGAAGTCCATGCGGAACGGCGAGGTGACGACGACGAGCCGGGTCCGGGTGCTGCTGCGCACCGTCAGTTTTCCGTCGTCGCCCGAGTCCGAACAGCACGTGTCATGGCCTTGGTTCGAGCCGTGGACGGCCCCTGTCGCTTCCAGGTTCCCGCGCACCACGACATCCGGGCGCCCGTCGAGGATCACGTGGCGGGCCCGCAGGTCTCCGGTGACCAGGACGAAGCCGCCCTCGGTGTAGGAGAACCAGTCCAGGTCGCCGTCGACGGTGAGGTCCCCGTCCACGATGACGTTGTACTGGACCCAGTGCTGTCGGTGCCCTGGCCTAGCGTGGTCGACATGCACGAATTCTTCGCCGATGCCGCTGCACAGGCAGCCGCCCGCCCGCCAGGTCGCCCCCGCCACAGCGGCAGGCGGCATGTGTCATTCAAGGAGCACCAGGTCATCGAAGCCGGTGCGGCGGAGGAACGGTTCGCTCTGTCCGCCGATGTGAAGTGTCCGAACGACGGGTCCGGACTGCCGGTCCGCCTCTACGGCGGAGATCTGCGCATTCGGGGCGACCTGGACTCCGAACGCACGCCTCCGCACTGGCCGGCCCATGTGATCGTCGACGGGGATCTCGTCATCGACGGCGGCCTCGACTGGGGGAGGGTGACGGCGGGCAGTAAAAGCTCCTGCTGGTGACCGGCGATCTGCGGGCACACTCCGTACACATCAGCGGCTGTGTCGACGTTGTGGTGCGCGGCGATCTGCTGGTGACCGGCGGTGTCTCCTGCGACAGCCTCGGCGACGACCCCCTCGACGACGGCGCGACCCTGACAACCGGGAACCTGCACGCCCGCTTTGTGTCGCTGCACGGCCATGTCGACCTGATGGTGCGCGGCGATCTACAGGCGGCCGACGGCATCCTGGGCCGTGGCTGGGACGACCGGGGATCGCTGCGCGTCGCCGGTCCTCTCCGCGCCGCGGCCGTTGTCACCACCGAGGAGTTCACGGTGACGTCGGGCAGTCCCGCGGAGGCCGGCCGCCGTGTGGCGATCGACCCGCGCAACCGGGGGGAGCTGGCGGAGCTGATCCGGCCCGAGCTGCTCGACGACGCCAACGACCCGCTCGGCCGGGAGCTCGGTGACCGCATCGAAGCCGCGCTGGCAGCCGGGATGCCCGTCCTGCGCGACACGCCCGGGCCGCACCTGGCGGCCACCGCAGACGAGGTGGCACGGCTGCGGGCCCGGCCCGCGGAGGTCACCGAACTCGACCTTGCGACGCACCGGGCCCTGTGGCAGGACCCGGAACGAGTGCTGGACTTCACCGCACTGCGCAGGCTCCGGCTCGCGGGCAACCGGTGGTCCGGCGCTGACCGGCTGCTGGCACGGCTCGGCGAGCTTCCGCATCTGGAGGAACTCGACATCTCGAACATGGCGCTGGCACAACTGCCCGCAGAGATCTGCCTGCTGCGTGGCCTGCAGGTGCTGAACATCGCCGACAACCCCCTGCGGGCCCTGCCCGACCAGCTCGGTGACCTCTCCGAGCTGCGGGTACTGCGTACCTGGAAGCTGTCGTGCCCTCTCCCCGACGCCGTGTCCCGGTTGCCCGCCCTCGAAGAACTCGACCTGTCATGGCTGCACCCGGCACCGGCCGACCGCGTCGAGGACGACCCGAAGCTCGTCCCGTTCCCGCGACTCGCCACCCGGATACCCGGATTGCGCAGGCTCAACCTGTCGGTGGCAGTGCTGGATTCGGTCCCCGACGACCTGCTGCTCGCCACCGCGCTGGAGGAGCTGAACCTCGACAGCGCCCTGGGCCGGGTGGAGCGGCTGCCCGACCTGTCACGGCTGCCACGACTGCGCGTCCTGCGTATGAGCGGCAGCAGCGGCAATGCCGACCACTACCCCGGTCGACGCCTGCTCGACCGCGTGTGGGCGATCACCACGCTCGAAGAGCTGGAAATCGGCCGCTGGGGCGAGCAGACCCAGTACAACGAACGGACCGGACATAGGGAAGGGGTCCGGCCACCCTTGACCCTGCCGGACGACGCCTTCGCCCGGCTGTCCCGCCTACGGGTACTGGACCTGGGGTTCAACGGTCTGACGACGCTGCCCGAGTCGTTCTACGCGCTCACCGAACTCGAAGACGTCACCATCGACTTCGGCCTTCTGGACCCGCCCGTCCGGCAGCGGCTCGCCGCCCTCGCCCGCAGCGAGCCCGACAACCCCGCCCGCGACTGGATCCGCGCCGTACAGGTCAAGCTGCTCCTCAAGGCGGACCGTACGGACGACGCCTACCAGGCCGCCACCCGGACCCTCGCCCGCCGCCCGGACTTCCGCGGCCTCGCCGACGTCGCCGCCTCAGCCGGCTACCGGACCTGGCGAGGCGACGCCGCCTGACGGCGCGTTGAGGCCGGCCGACGGCTTCCCGTCGGTCCCGTCGGCCCACCACCGGTGCCCGCCGCGTGCGGCACCACCGGAACGAGACCGCAAGAAGACCGCAAGATGAATGGAGCAGAGCGTTGATACACGACAGCCTGGCGATCCTCCGCCGCGCCGCCGGGGACGGAACCGTCACGATCCCGGCATCGGAGCCTGCCTCGGCCGAGGCCGTAGCGAACCGGGAAACGGGCCTTGAGCCACACTTCGGAAGCGTCAACTGGACGGCGCCGCCCATTTATCGGGCCTTCCTCTCCGAGCACAACGCCTTCAGTTGTGGACGCGAGACGGACGGCGGAGTTCACCATCGTCGATGACAAAGCCATCGCCGAGCGTTCGCGGACGAGGCACGGCCGGACTCTTCCTCGTTCGCGGCCTGGCTGGGCGTGCGCGATGACTGCCGCGTTCACCGCACGCCAGCCGCCCAGCTGGTTCCAGGATCTGGGCGCGCCGTTTCTGAGGTTCCACAACGCCGCGCGCTGACGGCCCCCTGGGTCAGATCCGGCGCGGCATGGCGTGAGTACAGGATGGAGGCGGTATGGCAGGAGAATCACCGACCGCGGAGTGGCCGTCGGGCGGACTGTCGCTCGACGCATGGCGGATCAGGGCGGCCTACGAGCGGGTGAGACCGGCGCTGATAACGGATCCGCCGTTCGCCGAGGACGCCGCGGACTTCGACGTCAGCGTGGAGGAGCTCGACCGGCGGATGAGCCGCCCGCCCGGCTGCCTGGACGGTGACACGCTGTGGGACTGGCTCGGCGGAGCCGATCAGTACCGGTGGGCGGGCCTGCGGGTGCTGGCCGAAGCCTTCGCCGGTCCCACATCGCTGCGGCTCGCCGGGCGGGTCACCGTTCCCGAGGGCGGCATCCGCGTTGCCACCGGCGACGTGGTCGTCGACGGGGACCTGGTGCTGGAGGAGCAGGCGGCGGTGCTGGTCCTGGGCCGGCTGACGCTCACCGGAGCGCTGGTCGGATCCGTGTGGGACTACTCGCTCGTGTGCGCCGCCGAGGTCAGGTGCCGGGACGGGGTGACGTCCGGCGAGATCCTGGTGTTGAACGCCGTCCGGTGCACCGGCGCTCTCTACCTCAGCGGCAGCGACCACTCGTGCCGGGCGCCCCTCTTCGATGGTGGGATTCTCGTCGACTTCGAGCGATCCAACGCGTTCGGCCGCGTCGACGCCGACGAGCGGATCGCCGAGTGGGACTTCCACACCGCGGCACGGGCACTGGGCCTGTCCGCGGACGACGAGCTGGCCGAGGCGTACGCCGGCAGGCTGCTGGGTGCCGGCCGGTCAGTGGCTCCCGACACGCGGTCCGGGTGACAGCGGCCACGGCCGTGTCGGAGTGGCGGCCGGGGTGAACTGGAAGTAATTCGAGTGGGCCCAGGGACCGGACCTGGTTTCGCCGTGCAGCCGCTGGTGGATCCCGGTCAGTTCGATCTGCGCCGCGCCGGAGCAGTCGTAGGCGTGTGACAACAGGTCGAGGGTGAGCTCACCGGTGTGCAGATAGCCGTACTCGGCCGTCCACAGCCCGATCAGGAATCGCGTGATGTGCGGGTCGCGCGGCGCCGCGAGCGCCAGCGCCTCGAACAGCGCGCGGGCCGACTCGGGTTGACGGTGGAGCTGGTCCAGCGGCCACTCCACCACCGGGGCGGGTACGACCACGGGCTGGGACAAGCACAGCATCGGGTGGCCTTCGTCCTCCACGACGGCTGCCGAACCCGTGCCGAGCAGGTCGGCCGCCCCGGCGAGCAGGTCCGGGGCCTGCCCGCGGCGACCAGCCGTACGCTGCGGCACCGCCCTCTCCACCAGATAATTGAACCCGGCGACCAGCGGGCCCTGCCCCCGTGTGAACACCTCATCTACGGCGGGAAGCACACCCACCACCTGGGAAGGTGCTGTCACGTTGTTGGGTTGCAGGTGCCTGACGGTGCGTCGTGGCCTGGTGGGGCCCGCGGTCCGGGCCTGTGGTCAGGCCGTGGTGGGCCGGCCGGCAGCGCCGGTGATCTGGTCCCAGATCGCGAAGCGGACGGTCATCTCGGCTCGGTGGTCGGAGGCTGTCATCAGGTGGTGGTGAGGGCGGAAGTGGGGTGAGATGCCGCTGAACGCGGACAGGAACCGCTGGGCCCCGCCGACGGAGCGGAATCCCTTCATGGCGCGTTCGCGCTGGCACGGAAACGTCTACTTTCCGGCCGGGAAGAGGGCCTTGGCGGCCCTCGGTGTCGTGACGTTCTGCACGCAGTGCCACGAGAAGGAGACCCTGCAGGAGGAGTGGCCGGCCGCACCGGCCACTCCCCGGGCACCGTCAGGTCCAGCGAAGTTGCTGGTAGCGGACGTAGGACCGCCTCAAGGCGGCGGTCGTGAGACAGGCGGCCACCAGGACGATGTCCGCGAGCTGACCCGCACCTGAGCCTCGCGGACGTCCAGTGGGTCCTCGGACATGCCCATATCACCACAACTGAGCTTTACCTTTCGCCCGCGCAGGACGAGGTCGTCGCCCAGATCCTCGCCCATCACGCGCGTCAGCGCGCGGAACGGGAGAAGC
This sequence comes from Streptomyces sp. NBC_00846, assembly GCF_045207325.1. Classification (NCBI taxonomy): domain Bacteria; kingdom Bacillati; phylum Actinomycetota; class Actinomycetes; order Kitasatosporales; family Streptomycetaceae; genus Streptomyces; species Streptomyces sp. NBC_00846. Next base: position 13,591 of record NZ_CP108846.1, read on the forward strand.
CGCCAGCTCCACCCGCCCCCGGCTATCGGCCCGAAGTGCTTGAAGCGCTGCTCGGCCCGTCGGCCCCCGGCGGAGGCAACCGGTGAGCATCACAACGGAGAATGCGGGCGCGAAGCCCACGCGGGAACGAATGCGACCACCGCATCAGGACCGGCCGGAGGCATGGGTGGCCCGGCCTGCTGCACAGGAGTGGCCGCAGACCACACTCAACCGCGCGGAGGTCACCGCGAGGCTCCTGGAACTGTTCACCGACCCAGCTCACGGCCGCCCGCGGGACACCGTCCGTCGGCGCGGGCTGAACCGTCTCCTGGACTGGCTCGAACGGCAGCCCGGGGTCACTTGGCAGGACCGGTGGCTGGCCAGCGGCGCCGACGACGCCGGAAGGGATTGGACCGACCTGGCACTGGGGCCGCAGGCAGCCGGCTACCACCGCGGGGACTTGAGCACCGGAGTGCTGCTACTGGTCTGCGGCCAGGTCATCCGCCCCTCCTACCATTGGCTGCTGGCCCAGCGGCAAGCGAAGATGCTGGCCGAGGCACGAAACGCGATCGACCCGCGCGGCTTCGCCCGCCTTGAGGCCCTTCGCCCCGCTGGCCTCATCCGGACCGATGCTCTGAACAGGATCACCTGGATCGCGCTCCACAAGGGCGGCCGCGTCGAGGAGATCACCGTGGGCGACTGCCTCGAACTCGTGGTCGCACTGGAACAGCACCACTACCGCGGCAGCGCGGGCAGGCCACTGTTCTACGCCCTCCTGGCCGAGAGCGGCGTGCTCCCCGCCGACGCGCCGCCCAGACTCCGAGCCGCAGTGCTGCCCGCAAGCGAAGCATCGAGCAGATGCCCGGCACCCCGACCTCCCCGCGGCCGCGGCCGTCGTCGCGGTCCACGTCCCCCGGCGGCCTCTTCTCGGTCGCCTGGTCCGGCGACGCCCGCGCCTCCCTCCTGCTCACCGACGACCACAACGCACGCCGCGCCTACGACGGCCACGGGGACCGCAACCTGATCACCGCCTGCCTCGGAGCAGGCCACGACGATGAACAGACCGAACAGCTTTTGGGGCTCCGGTCCGCCGTTCCATCGCCGCGTGATGGGATGGCCCAATGAACGCTCGTGATCTCGCTCGCCGGCTACCGGATATCGCCTCCCTGCGCAACCTGTGCCGTTCGATGGCGATGCTGGACGCGATACTCCAGCCCGGTGTACCAGAGCTGCGCCACCACCGATTCGACGCCCACTGGTCCGCGACGCAGGAGCTGGCCGCGATGGAGAATGGCGGGGGAGACGCGTACTCCGTCGTCTTCTCGGCGGCCGGAGCGTACATCCGCGGGTTCGACCACGCGTCCCCGATGAGCCCGTACGCGAGCGACGGGACGCCGTGGCCTGGTGTGGTCGACACGGTCCCGGAGGCGTTCCGGTCCTGCGTCGAGGATCCGGCCTTCCGGCTGGAGGGTATCCAGCACATCACCGTCTGCCTGTGGCGGGAGACCGCTGACGAGCAGTGGCGGACGGGAAAGGTCGATTTCGACGGCGGCCGTTCCGTTCCGGACGGATCCGACTGGCTCTTTCACCGCCTGGTCGAGGGGACGCCAGAAAAGTACCAGGCATGGGCCCAGAGGTACTACGGCAGGCCGGTGGACCTGGACGCAGTCATCGATGTGTACCAGGTGCGGCCTCTCACGCCGGATGCGGTGGCTGCCCTGAACCCCGCCGTGACGCTGGCGCAGCTCGGTGACACCATCGCGTCGATCGGCTACCCGACCTGAGCGCGGCTCTTCGCGGGCCGCCCCCGCACGTCTCCCGCTACCGGAACCGCTCTACGGGTGTGCGCCGGCCGGCCCGGAAGTCGATCAGGGCGGCGCTGATGTCGAGCGCGGAGCCGGAGAAGAGCACCGACCGGTCGGCTGCCACGAGGATCGTCCCACCGCCCCGCGCACGGTGAACGACAGCCACCGCGTCGTCCTCGGGCAGCAGCATGTGACCGGTATCGGCGTCTGCAGCGATGCGACGGTACAGCGCCTCGCCGAACTCGATGAGGCTCTGCTGCTCCGGCGTGGGCGCCACGGCTTCCGCGGCCTTACCCGTGCTCCCCTCGGTCATTCCGCTGCCACCTCTCCGCCGTGGACCGCCGCGAGCTCAGCGATCAGGTCCGCGTCGCGCATCCCGGGCAGGGCGTACCCTTCGGCCTCGTCCCACGGGACGTCGAGGTCGTCCATGTGCACACGCCACTCCGCATCCGGCATGGCCCGGCGCAACTCCGTCATGCTGTCCAGCACATGGGCGATCACGGGCATCAGGCGACCGGGATCGAGCGGCATTTTGGTGGACCCGGCCACGATCTCGTGCGGACCGGCCGTACGCCGGTCGTACAGGTACAGGCTTTCCTCGTCGTCGTACGGAAATGACGCCGTGTGCGCGGCGACGACGCGCGCGACCGAGGCCGACTCGGCCTCGGTCAGCGGTGTCGTACGGTGCGCACTGTAGTAGAGAGAGACGCTCATGACGGGAAGCGTATGACGGGGGTGTGACAGCGCGGGACCGAGCGCCCGGCAGGCCGTGCCCGGGACGGAAGCCGACCGGGCGCGGAGCAGCCCTTCCCTGCTCGTGACTACGCTGTCGGCGTGTTGCGCTCAAGACGGGCCCGGAGTTCGTCCTCGGCCGCGGCGCACTCGGCCGGTAGCCCGGGCAGGAGGGCAAGGGCGGCAGCGATGAGCTCCACCGACGCCCGCAGGTCCTCCCGGACCGCCCGGAACAGCACGTCCGCGTTCATCGGGGCCAGTTGGTAACGCCACGCGGGGTGGGCGTGCGTTGCCGCGTAGTGGTCGGTCAGGATCTCGACTGGGGACAGCTCGGCTCCGCAGCGACGCAGGAGCATCGCCAGACCGTACTGGTTGATGAACCCGCAGATCTCCCCGGCGTCGGCCTGGTTGCGGCGGTGCGCGTCGTGGATCTCGGGGCTTTCCCCTTGATCGTGGACACCGGTTGTCATGCGGCGGTGGCCAGCGTAGTTGATCGTTGTTCGTAGGCGATCGGGCTGATCTGGCCGAGGCGGGAGTGCCGTCGGCGGGTGTTGTAGCGGGTTGCCCATCGGAAGACCGAGAGGCGGGCCTCACGGGCCCTGTCAAGCCCCGGGTTTCGTGGAGACTGAGTTAGGTGGTTTTCTGGAGTGACGCAGGGGGTTCGGCCGCGTAGTGGGCGGCTTCGTGCTCGGCGGGGGTGAGGTGGCCGAGTTCGCCGTGGAGGCGTCGCTGGTTGAACCAGTCGATGTACTCGGCGACGGCGATCTCGACGTCGTTGATGCCGGTCCACGGGGCTTTGTTGCGGATCAGCTCGGCCTTGAACAGGCTGTTGAATGCCTCGGCCAGGGCGTTGACGCTCCTATAGTTGTCAACTAGCTGTGGGGACGGTCCGTGGTGCGGGTCGGATCAGGTGGTAGACCTCGCGGATGACGTAGCGTTTGAGGCAACGGATTATCTCGCGTTTCGTCTTGCCCTCGGCGGTGCGGCGGGTGACGTAGTCGATCGTCGGTTGGTGGAATCGCATGCGGACGATGACGGTCCGGTAGATCGCGGCGTTGAGCTGGCGGTGGCCGCCGTGGTTGATGCGGTGCCTGCCGCTGGTCATGCCGGAGCCGGTGGGCACAGGAGCGATGCCCGCAAGCTTGGCGAGGGCGGCTTCGGACTTGATGCGTTCAGGGTTGTCGCCGACCACGACGAGGATCTCCGCGGCGGTGTCCACACCGATGCCGAATGGTTCGAGTAGTTGCGGGGCGGCACGGTGGACCAGCTCAGCGATCGTTTTCGTCAGTTCCTTGGCCTCGGCGTCGAGGTACTGCCACCGTTTGGCCAGTGTTCGAAGGGCGTGACGCAGTGCGTCCTCGGGGCCCTCCAGCTGTCGAGGACGCAGGCCCGCCAGGTGCCGGGCCAGAGCGATTTGCGTTTTGCCCGCGGTCTCGTTGCGCAAGGGATCAGGAGCGTGGACAAGCATCGCTTTCATGGTGACCATCGCCGCCGAGCGCTGTTCGACGGCCTGGTCATGGGCGATCTTGAGCTGCCGGATCATCTCGGCTTCACCGTCGGCGCTCTTGGGCGTGGCCGTCGCGAACCCGGCCAGGACGGCTCGGGCGGCGTTCTCGGCGTCCAGGGTGTCGGACTTGCCGTTCATCCGTCGCAGCCGCCGGTCCGGGCGGCCGGCCTCGACCACCTTGTGCCCGGCCCGTCGAAGGAACGAGGCCAGGGTGGCGCCGTAGGAGCCGGTGCCCTCGATTCCGAAGGCCAGAATCCTGCCGTATGAGCCTGCCCAGTCCAGGAGTTGCTGGAATCCGCCGGTGTCGGTGGGGATCGTCAAGGTCGCCAGGATCCCGCCGATCGTGTCCATCACTGCAGCGACGTGCACATGCTTGTGTGTGTCGACGCCGATCACGACGTGCCCGGACCTGTGCTGCTCGTTGTTATCCACCGCGTGCCCTTCGGTCGGTAGCGTGGGATGCACGCTGTCGCCGGCCGGAGGGACAGGACTGTCACGGGGACGCTTTGACGAGTTGGCTCCAGGCTCCTATGAGGTCACGTCCGTCCGGCGGCAGCGCTTGTTGCGTGCCCGGCCGGACGGTCGACAGATCAACGCCAGGACACCCGTGGGGTCGGTCGTAAGCAAGAGTCAGACCGTCACGGCCGGGACTACCCGATCCTTGCGGGATCCGGTACGAACAGACTGACAGTCGTACGAGTCGCCCTTGGAACCGACCGAGGCCACGACGTCCTGCTGTTCCAGGCGTTCGGTGTAGCGAATGGCACGGTATTGCCCGGACTCAATCGGTTGTCGCAACACCGGCTTCTTGAGTCAAGAGTAGGTGTTCGTTGAGGGCTTCAGCGGGTGTCTTCCATCCGAGGGTTTTGCGGGGGCGGCTGTTGAGGGCGAGTGCAACGGCTGCGAGGTCGTCTGTCTGCCATCGGGACAAGTCCGTGCCCTTCGGAAAGTACTGCCGCAGCAACCCATTCGTATTCTCGTTCGTGCCGCGTTGCCACGGGCTGTGCGGGTCCGCGAAGTAGATCTCGAGGCCGGTGTCGACGCGGAGCCGGGCATGCTGTGCCAGTTCTTTGCCGCGGTCCCAGGTCAACGAGCGACGCAGCTGCTCGGGCAGCGTGGTGATCGTGGAGGCGATCGCGTCCCTGACGGCCTCGGCACCCAAACCGGCCAGCGCCGGCCCGTTCTTCACCCTCGGCTCGGTGCCAAAGCCTTCCATCCGGGGCAGGTACAGCAGCATGGTAAACCGGGTCGTGCGCTCGACCAGAGTACCGATCGCGGACTTGCCGGTGCCGATGATGAGGTCGCCTTCCCAGTGTCCCGGGACTGCACGGTCCTCGGCCTCGGCCGGCCGTTGGCTGATCATCACCTCGGGGGTGACGTGCCCGTTCGCCCGCCGTCGGGCTCGGGCGCGGGGAACCCGCAGCGCACGCCCGGTACGCAGACAGCCGACCAGCTCACGCTTGAGGGCTCCGCGTCCTTGGATGTAAAGCGCCTGGTAAATCGCCTCGTGCGAGATGCGCATGGACTCATCATCGGGGAAATCCGTCCTGAGCCGGCCCGCGATCTGCTCGGGACTCCAGGCCGTCGCCCACCGCCGGTCCTGACGGCGGGGCTTGTTCCGTCCCTTCCACCGAGGCGTCTTCGGCCCGGTGACCTGTGTTCCGTCCGGACGGCGTACGTCCCCGGCGAGCCGGTCCTGCACATACTCACGCAGCCGTTCATCGGCCACGAGCTTCGGCGTCTTCGGACGCCGTGCCGCCAGTTCCGCCTTCCACTGGGCGATCGAAGCCCGGTAGGCGAGCTGCCCGCCGCGGGTCGCCGCGTTGCGTCGCAGCTCCCGCGAGATGGTCGACGGATCCCTGCCCAGGCGGCGTGCGATCTCGCGGACTCCCAGGCCCTGGGCATTGAGCAGCGCGATTTCTTCGCGTTCCGTGAAGGACAGGTATCTGCCCGAGGGCGTGCTGAGCTGGATCGACGGCATGCCGCCACGTTCACGGAACCAGCGGGACCCCACCACTGGGGATACGCCGCACGTGACCGCCGCCGCCTCGCTGGTCATCCCCTCGGCGATCTTCATCCAGAAAGCCCGCTCCACCTCCCGACGGATTGGGGGCCGCCCCGGCGACCGCATCGCCGGACGCCCCGTCAGCCGTGTGGCCCATCCCGCTGGCCGGCCCATCCAACACCTCCAGGGTCGAGGTGTTGCGACGATCAGTTGAATCCACCTTGACGCCGCGGTCGGAGTGGTGTATCAGCCCGGTCAGGTCGCCGCTGGCGTGCCGGCGCCGCCAGATGGCCATCTCCAGGGCGTCCAGGGCGAGGTCGGTGTAGAGGGAGGTGGCGACCTGCCAGCCGACGACCATGCGGGAGAAGACGTCGATGACGAAGGCGGCGTAGACCCAGCCGGAGAAGGTTCTGATGTAGGTGATGTCGGCCACCCATAGCTGGTTCGGTGCACTCGCGGTGAATGCCCGCTCGACCAGATCAGCCGGCCGTGCCGTCTCGGGCGCGGGGCGGGTGGTGCGCGGGCTCTTGGCCCGGATCACGCCACGCAGTCCGGCCCGGCGCATCAGGCGCTCGACCGTGCAGCGGGCAACCTCGTGCCCCTCGCGCAGGAGGGCGGCGTGGACCTTGCGGGCCCCGTAGACGCTGTAGTTGGCCTCGTGGATCCGGCGTATCTCCTCGGTGAGGTGCTCGTCTCGCAGGCTGCGGGCCGAGGATGGACGGGTGCGGGCGGCGTAGTAGGTGCTCGGCGCGATCGGTGCGTCCGTCTCGGCGAGGACGTCACAGATCGGCTGGACGCCGAACAGATTCTTGTACTGGTCGATGTAGGCGACCTTCATCGCAGTGGACGGTCCAGCTCCGCGGCGAAGAAAGCCGAGGCGGACTTCAATATCGCGTTCGCCCGCCGCAGTTCCTTCGCCTCCCGCTCCAGCTCAGCGATCCGTGCAGCGTCGGTGCTGGAAGTGCCGGGAACGATGCCTTCGTCGGTCTCAGCCCGCTTGACCCAGCCACGCAGGGCTTCGGGATGCACGTCGAGCTGGTCGGCGACGCGCTTGATCGCACCGGCCCGGCCAGCCGGGTCCTTACGGGCCTCGATCGCCAACCGCGTCGCACGCTCGCGCAGTTCATCGGGGTACTTACGGGGAGCAGCCATGATTGGCATCCTTCCGGGTCTTCGATGTCTCCATCAAACCCGGGGCGGTTCATGGTCTGGTCTCCGGCCGATGAACGGTTCCAGGAGAGCCTGGAAGCCGCGAAGGCGTACTACGACCAGCACTGGACACTGTGCGCTCCCCGGCCCGCGACGGCGCTGGACAAGCCGGTTGGGCAGTGGCTGTCCAACCTCCGCCGCCCCGGCGCGCTGGCCGAACACCCCGAGTGGGAGACGGCGTTGAAGGCGATCGACGAGGACTGGAACCCGGTGTGGCCGCCGGAGTGGCAGCGGCACTACGCCGTGGTGCGGGAGATGCTCGCCGAGGAAAGCATCCTTTCCTACGTCGAGCCGGGCGTCACCGTCCACGGGATGGACATCGGCAAGTGGCTAGCCCGGCAGCGGAAACCGGAGGTCTGGACGGCCCTGTCCGACGGGCAGCGCGGGCGCCTGGAGGCCATCGGCGTCGTACCAATGGCGGCAGAGCTGGAGGCGCCCACGAAGCCGTCCACCTCGCCCGTGGGGGCCTTCGAGCGCGGCGTGGCAGCCCTGGCTCAGTACAAAGCCCGCGAGGGCTCACTGAAGGTCCCCAGGGCCCATGTGGAGCGGCTGGAGGACGGGAGCGAGGTCAAGCTCGGGGTATTCCTGAGCAACACCAAGACCAGGCGCGCCAAGCTCACTCCTGACAAACTCGCCGCCTTCGCCACGCTGGGTCTGGAATGGGCCACGGCTGGAGCCTGATCTCAGGCGTTGAGGGCCTCCGGGAGGGGCTCCCAAAACCCTCAGGTACAACGTCAAGCTGGAGGTATGTGAAGGACGGCCTGCTGATGGTAGGCGTCGAGGTCGCCGTTGCGGCAGGAAAGCATGGCTTGGTTCCGCCGCTGAACGCTGTCGGGAGGCAGGATTTTGGCCGTTTGGCTGGTGTCTAGGGAAGAATTCGGGGTCAGAACGCTGAGGAACTGCGTCTGAGAGCAGGAGCGGGCTGATATCTGACGGGCTAGTGCCCGGCGGGGAGACCCGGCAGTTTGAGTGACGGGGGCGAGATGTCGAGGTCGGGAAATAGGCGTCGGTCGCGGGGTGAGCTGATCCGGCAGCGTGCTCAGGCACAGTTCGTGGGGCGGCGGGCGCAGTTGTCGCTGTTTGCGGAGAATTTGTCGAAGGATCCGGAGTCCGAGGAGGTTCAGGCGGAGTTTTTGTTCCATGTGCGTGGGGTGGGTGGGGTGGGGAAGTCCACGCTGTTGCGGCAGTGGCAGGGAGCAGCCCGGCGGGCGGGTGCGGTGACTGCCGTGGTGGATGAGAACGATGCTCATGGTGTGCAGCAGGCTTTGGCGGAGTTGGCCCGGCAACTGGCCGACCAGGACGGCCCGCTCAAGGAGTTCGACAAGGCGTTGGAGCAGTTCCGGCGGGAGCAGGAGGCGCCTGCCGAGCCGGTGTCTGGGGAAGGGGAGGCGTCGGTGTCAAGCCGGGTGGTGACGCAGGCAGCTCTGGGGGCAGCGTCGCTGATCCCGGGGGCCAACCTGATTACCGCGATGGCGAACCCTGACACCGCTGCCGAAGGGCTGGACCGGTTGCGGTCCAGCGTCCGGAGCCGGTCGCAGCGGCGTGGGGGTGACGAGGCGGGTTTGAGCCGGGCGTTTGTCTCAGAACTAGATCGTTTATGCGGGCGGCATCCATGGGTGGTCCTGTTTTTCGACACGTGGGAGCAGACCGGCCGCTACCTGAGCGAGTGGCTGCTGGGGCTGTTGGATGAGCAGTTCGGTCCGGTGCCGGCGAACGTCATGTTGGTGCTGGCTGGGCGGGATGAACTGGCGGAGCGGGAGTGGGCACCGCTACGAACGCAGGTGGCGGATGTGCCACTGGAAGTCTTCACCGAGGCGGAGACACGGGACCTGCTGACCGCCCGGGGCGTGACCGAGCCGACGGTGGTGGAGGCGGTGCTGCAGCTTTCATTGGGATTGCCGCTGCTCGTAGAACTCCTCGCCCTGGCCCGTCCCAGTGCTGTCGAGGAGGTGGACGTGAGCGGGGACATGGCGGACGTGGCGGTCGAGCGGTTCGTGCAGTGGATCACGGATCCGCACCAACGTGAGGCGGTACGGGCATGCGCCCTGCCACTGCAGTTGAACGAGGACGTCTTCGCCGCCGCAGCGCAGCCGGAAGCTGGAGGGCTGTGGGGGTGGTTGTGCGGGCAGCCGTTCGTCAACGGTCGCGGCGACTTCAGGCACTACCACGCGGTGGTGCGGGCCAGCCTAATCCGTCAGCAGCGCGCCCATTCTCCGCAGCGATGGACCGCAGCGCATCTCCGGCTCGCCGACACCCACGCCGCTTGGCGCGCCACGGTCGAGGGAAGTGTTCCCGAGGTGAAGCGCTGGGGGGATCCGGAATGGCGCCGACACCATTTGGACGAGACCTACCACCGTCTGTGCGTGCATCCTGCGGGCCATTTGACGACGGCCCTCGAACAGGTCGTGCAGGCTGCGGGCCAGGAGACGGCGGTACTGCGGCAGTGGGTCGAGACGCTTGAACAGGCTGCACACGACACCGCCGATGCTGCCTTGCTCCGCTGGTCCGGCTGCCTTCGAAACACTCTCGCCGACAACGATCCCGCTCTTGCGTGCCTCACCGCCCTGCTGGCTCACGGCCAGCTGAGCACCGAAGCTCGGAGCTGGGCCCAGTCCCACCGCGGCCGCCTTCTCCACAACGCTGACCGCAGTGAAGAGGCCCTCGGTGCATTCGACCAGGCCATCGCCACCAACTCTCGCAACTCCCGCGCGTTGGCCCGCCGGGGGCATGTCCATGGACGGCTTGGTCACTTCGACCAGGCTGTCACCGACCTCACCGCCGCTCTCGAACTCAACCCCACCTACGCCTGGGCCCTCGCCCAACGAGGCGTAGCACACCGCCTGGCAGGACGTCACGACCAGGCCGTCACCGACCTCACCGCCGCCCTCGAACTCAACCCCACCCTCGCCTGGGCCCTCGGCTCCCGCGGCGAAGCACATCACCAGGCAGGCCACTACGACCAAGCCGTCACCGACCTCACCGCCGCCCTCGAACTCAACCCCACCCTCACCTGGGCCCTCGGCTCCCGCGGCGAAGCACACCGCCAGGCAGGACGCCACGACCAAGCCGTCACCGACCTCACCGCCGCCCTCGAACTCAACCCCACCTACGCCTGGGCCCTCGCCCGACGAGGCGAAGCACACCGCCTGGCCGACCACTACGACCAAGCCGTCACCGACCTCACCGCCGCCCTCGAACTCGACCCCACCCTCGCCTGGGCCCTCGGCTCCCGCGGCGAAGCACACCGCCTGGCAGGACGTCACGACCAAGCCGTCACCGACCTCACCGCCGCCCTCGAACTCGACCCCACCTACGCCTGGGCCCTCGCCCGACGAGGCGAAGCACACCGCCTGGCCGACCACTACGACCAAGCCGTCACCGACCTCACCGCCGCCCTCGAACTCGACCCCACCCTCGCCTGGGCCCTCGGCTCCCGCGGCGAAGCACATCACCAGGCAGGCCACTACGACCAAGCCGTCACCGACCTCACCGCCGCCCTCGAACTCAACCCCACCCTCACCTGGGCCCTCGGCTTACGCGGCCAAGCACACCGCCAGGCAGGCCACTACGACCAGGCGCGAACGGATCTGGAACGTGCTGTTCAAGCTGACTCGGAGAATCGCGGCTACGCGTTCGAGAAGCTCATGCTCGACACAGTGGAGTCGGGGATCGGATCGTGTGTCGAACAGTGGAGCCAACTACTCGCCTCCCCGGTGAGTGCGCCGGAAGGTGACGCGACCAGATTCTTCAGCTTGTTCCGGACGCTCCTCCTCAAACCAGAAGGCGACGTGCCAGAGGCAACCGGGTTGTTCCTCGCTGGCGGCCCGGATCACGACGCCACCACGGACCTACTGCACTACCTGGCTGAGCTTTCCGCTTTGGGTGGCGAACTGGCGAACCGCGCGCGTCAGTGCCGCCAGCTCATCGCGGAGCACGCTCCGGGTTGATTCGACAGACTATGCGCCGTGTCAGCGTCAGCGCTGCGCCGCGTATCCGGGTCCGTGGTCGCGCCCGGGTACGCGGCAGTTCGTACGGCAGAAACGGGCGCGGCCTCCAGGCGGTCCAGCCTCGTGTAGAGGGCCCGTACGAGGCGGGCGCGGTTCTGGACACAGCGGGCGGTGCCCTTCGGCCGTACGGACAGGCGTCGGTCGGCTTCCCGGAGGACGACTTCGGCGAGGGCGCCGCGGCCGTCGCTCTTGGGCAGGGCGGCAGCGTGGCGGCGGACGTCGGCGGCCATCGCGCGGGCGTGCCCGGTGAGCTGGAGGGCGATCTGCTCGTAGCTCGGGCTGGAATGGGCAGCAGCGGCAGAGGAAGGAGCAGCGTGATGGCCGCACGCGAAGAAGAACAGCGCGTGCAGGCAGCCGTACAACGGCACGTCCGCACCAATGCCTTCGCGGAGGCGGACAAGGTCATCTCGTTCGTGCTGTCCGACCCGCAGGTGCAGCAGGCGAGGGCACAGATCGAGGCGGCGGAGACGGAGCTCGGCATGGAGTTGTGCGCCCGCCTCCAGCCGTTCCAGGACTGCTACGAGCAGGCCGTGCGCGATGGCGACGCGGCCCGGCTCACCGGGATCTGTCCGGGCAAGCACGGCCGCTGGGGACGGATCTGTGTCCTGGATGACGGCCACGAGACATCGATAGAGGAACCGCACTGGGGCCACAACAGCGAGGGGCAACCGATCGCGTGGGTGGGCAGCGCGCCCGACGACTGGTGAGTCCACCAGGCCGTGCCGCCGCCCTCGGACTGGAGCCGGCGGCGTGCGTGAGGCTGTTGCGCGTGCCCCGGGCTGGCTGTGTGCCCGGGGCATCGCGGGGCCAGCGGCATCGCACTGGAGTGCGTGTAGTCCCTGGGATCCGGGGCTGCTCCCCTGCGGGCTACGTGACGGCGGGAAGGGGCTCCGTGAGGCGGTCCAGCCGCGTGCAGGGCGCCCGCACGAGACGGGCACGGTTCTGGGCGCAGCGGGCGGTGCGCTCCAGCGCTGCGGGTAGGCGTCCGTCGCGGGGCCATAGCGCGGTGGTGCCGGCAGGTTGAGTAGCCGCGTCCAGGGGCGTGGGGGGCGTTCACGAAGCGAGCCGAACGGGTCACGATGTGTCCGGCGAGGCGGCATGATCGGGGGATGCTCGAATTAGGGGAGCGCCGTGATCGGCGTAAGTGGCAGGTTGTGCGCGTTGCTTGTGCGGTGTTGGTCGTGGCGGGCGTGGCTTTCGCCGTATGGAGCATCGCCGGTGGGCGTGGGCTTAAGCCCGCTGATGTTGCGACTCTTATTGGTGTGCCGATCGCTGTGACCAGTCTGGTGGTCGCTGTCGTGGCGTTGCGTAAGCCGGTCGAGGACAACGGTGTTGAGCTCGCGCGTAGTCGTGCCGGACGGCTCGCCCGGCAGGTCAGGGAGAGCGAGAGCCGGGTGCGGTCGCAGTTGCTCGGTGCCGACACTCGGCGAATCAATCTCACCTATGTTCTGCATTCCGCGACCGCGCGGGTCGCGGCGGCTCCGCCGGCTGGGCGTACGTTCGCTGACGGTCCCGCTATCTTGCCCGATGTTCTGGAGTACTACCGCGCCACCCGGCCCCGGCGTCTGGTGATCACGGGGGCTGCCGGGGCGGGGAAGACTGTCCTGGCCCTGGAACTCATGCTCGCCCTCATCGACCACCGTGCCGAGGGCGATCCCGTCCCGGTCCGGATCCCGCTGGCTCAGTGGGGCACCGGTCAGCCCCTGACCACCCTGCTGGTGCAGCGTCTGGTCGATGCCTATAAATGGCCTGCCGGTATGGCTGCCGGACTGGTCGCTCACGGGATGGTGCTGCCGGTCCTGGACGGGCTGGACGAGATGGATCCCCTGCGTGCGGACGGCACCCCCGACCCCGAGGCGCCCCGTGCCCGCGCGGTTCTGGAGGCGCTCAATGCCTACCAGGACGGCCGGGAGGCAGGCCCTCTCGTACTGACCTGCCGCACCGGGCACTACGACGCGCTCGCCCCCGTGTCCCGGCTGATCGACGCCGCCCGCGTCGCCATCGCCCCCATCGACACCCGCCACACCGTCGCCTACCTCCGTGACCGGGCCCTGGACACACCCCGTTGGCAGCCCCTGATCGACCACCTCGACACCCAGCCCGCCGGCCCGCTCGCCACCACCTTGTCCACGCCCTGGCGGCTGTGTCTGACCGCCACCGTCTACCACCGCGACGGCAACCCCTCAGAACTCCTCCACCACACCGACGGGCACGACCTCGACCAGCACCTCCTGGCCCGCTACCTCCCCGCAACCATCGCCAACACCCCCAACCCCCGCCGCTACCGGCCCGAAGACGTCCACCGCTGGCTCCACCACCTCACCGGCCACCTCGCCGGCACCACCACAGGCGCCCCAGCCACCGACATCACCCTCCACCACCTCTGGACCCTCGCCGGCACCACCCGCGTCCGCATCACCGACCTCGCCCTCACCACCCTCGCCCTCACCCTCACCGGCGCTTCCTTCTTCACCCTTTTTCTATTCCTCCTTAGGGACGTCGTCGGGGTCAGCATCGGCACTGTCATCTTCTTCCCACTGTTCGCTGCAGTCTCAGTAGTCGCCTTTCGTCCAACGCCCAGGCCCAACCGTCTCCGCATTAACCGGGGAACACTCCAGGACGGCTTCAAAGCCAGGTTCTGGGCCGGATCCAAGACCTACTTCGCCGTCGGCTTCGCGACCGGCTTCACGATCGGCTTCACGATCGGCTTCACGTCCGAGCTCCCGAGCCAGAGCCCGGACACCGTGTTCGGGCTCTGGCTCGGGCTCGGGATCGGGATCGGCCTAGGCATCGGGACCAGCCTCATCGGCGGATTCATGGGCGGGCTGGGAGGTGGGTTCGCAGACGGATTCAAGGCCTGGTTCAGGATCTGGTTCACGGTTGGGCTTGTGGTCATCCTCGGGCTCAATCTCGGGCTCGATGTCGGGCTCGGGCTCGTCGAAGGGCCCTCGCTCTGGCTCGGGATCGGGCTTGCCGGCGGGCTCGCGGGTGGAATCATGCGTGGGCTCACAGGGGAACCATCCACCGTGTCCAACCCTCGGGACATTATCCGCGACGACATGGTCTACGGACTCCTGATCGGGCCCCTGACCGGACTCCTGGCCGGACTCCTCGGCGGACTCACGGGCGGACTCACGGGCGGACTCGGGGGCGTACTCACGGGCGGACTCGGGGGCGGGCTCCAGAACGCACTCAAGGACGCGCTCCTTGGCGTACTCACGTTCGGATTCACGGCCGGGTGCATGGTTGGACTTGTGGTCGGGTTCGCGAGCGGTTTCGCTGGTGCGGCGCGGAGGTACGGGGTGTTCTTGCTGTGCTCACGCGGCAAGCTGCCCTTCCACCTCGGCGCCTTCCTCGACTGGGCCGTCACCGCCGGTCTCCTACGCTATAACGGGCCCGGCTACCAATTCCGTCACCGCGAACTTCAGCAATGGCTCAACCAAAACCCTGAACCGCCCCGGGTTTGATGGAGACATCGAAGACCCGGAAGGATGCCGATCATGGCTGCTCCCCGTAAGTACTTCGACGAACTGCGTGAGCGCGCGACCCGGATGGTGGTTGAGGCCCGTAAGGACCCTGCCGTGCGGACCGGTGCGGTGAAGCGGATCGCTGACCAACTCGATGTGCATCCCGAGGCCCTGCGGACCTGGGTCAAGCGGGCCGAGACCGACGAGGCCGGCCCCTACAAGATGACGACCACCCGCAACGGCACGGTCATCCACGGCGCCAACTGAGCCCAGCCCGTTCACGCCCCGCGACGGCTGTCTCGCCGCGGGGCGTACGCGGCCCAAACTGCCGCGGTCTGGGTGGTCAGGTCCAGGTCAAAGCGAGCCGAACGGATTGACGTGGGTCCAGAACACCGCAGGGCCCGCCGGTCGGCGTCGGTGCGGGTGTCGGCCTACTTCTCATCGGCAGGGGCCTGCTGCAGCAGTAGCGTGTTGACAGGTACACCCGCGCGGACTGAGGGTTAGCCGAGGGGACTGTGCTGGGTATCGGGCACCGGCGGCATCCAGTGCACCGCGTTCTCGCGGAAGGAAGCGTTAACCGGCATGAGGTCCGCGCCGCTGGTGTCGTCGAGGGCCGGGACGTTGATGCCGGTCTCCGGGATGTCGCAGTCGACCGCCGCGACTCGGGTGCCGCAGGTGGGACAGAAGCCGCGCTTGGCCTTGCCCGGGAACGTCTCGAACCAGGTCGGCTCACCTCCCTCGCCCGTCCACGTAACCCGCTCGAAGCCAGCCTGAGGTTCCCCCGAGATGCGGAGTGTGGTGACAGAGGGTCAGATGGTTCTCATGAGAGGAACATCGACCATGGCTGCCCCCAGGAAATACTCGCTCGAGTTGCGTGAGCGTGCGGTACGGATGTACCGCACCGCCGATCCGAAGCCGCAGATCAAGAAACTGGCCGTCGATCTCGGCGTGCATCCGGAGGCCCTGCGCGGTTGGATCCGGCAGGCCGAGGCCGACGCCGGCGAGCGCGATGACCGGCTGACCACCGACGAACGCGCCGAGCTCACCGCGCTGCGCAAGGAGAACGCCCAGCTCAAGCGGGCGAACGAGGTGCTGCGGACGGCCTCGGCTTTTTTCGCGGCAGTCGCAGGTAGCGGAGCATCCTGCGGGCCATTCTGGCCGAGTGCATGCGGCACTGGTCGAGGTCGAGATCGACCAGGGAGATGGCGTCCTGGCTGCGGCAGTCGTTCGCCAGGCGCTGGATGAACAACACCGGCCAGTCAGGGGCGTCGGGCTGCTGGGTGTGGTGGAACATCGCCCACTTGATCTCGGCCTTCAGCAGCGGCTGGAGCCCGAGAAGAGAAAGTTTGCCGTTCGACCGGCTGATCGGCGCGGTAGTGCTGCACCAACGCCGGAAGGTGTTCTCGTTGCTGAAGTCGAGACCGATGGCCGTGCCGCGGTCGAGCAGCCAGCGGTCCCAGTTCTCCGGCAGCCGTGCCCCACCGGGCTGCCCTTCCCGCTCATAGCGGTTCTTGTGCCGACGACACATCCCCAGGGGATGGTCGGCCTTCTCGGGACAGACCACGACCTGGCACTTGCCGAACGAGGGAAGGGGCCGTCCTGCGGCGATCCATGCCTCGAAGTCGGCGGCCTGTCCGTACTTGCGCCGCTGGTAGCTGCTTCGTTTGTTCCAGCGGTCCGCGTGCAGGAAGCACAGCCCTGACTTCTGGCTCCAGGCCGGGACGTCAGGGCAGATCAAGCAGGCGGGCGCGTCGGCCCAGGCATGCGTCGGCAGCGGTTCGGCGGTCCGCAGGAAGTCGACGACGCTTCCGCCGGCGTTCCGGTGGGCCCGCCACTGAGCCTCGTGGACGTTGCAGTATTCGTGCATCGCCTCCTCGCCCTGGCGGCAGCCGGGGACCTGGCAGATCCAGCCGAACGCGCGGTGGTCCTCGGGAACCTCGATGGTGTCCGGCCGGAGCACCGGATCGAAGGCCGGGGCCGCGATCAGCGTCTGGAGCAGCTCCAGCCGGTCGCCGACCTCCCGGCTGGCCGACCGTTGCGGGCCGATCGGCAGCAGCGGCAGAGGCTGAAGCGTCACTCGTCCTCACCCCAGACCGCTTGCAAGGCCGACTGGAACTCCGGCGAATGCAGATCCGGGTGCCCGTAGACCTCGTCGACCATCTTGGCCGAGGCCCAGTTCCCGGCGGCCTTCGCGATGAACGTATCTCCGCTCGTGACGTCGAGGATGTTGTTGGTGAACTGGTGCCGGAACGCCTTCGGAGTGATCCGCCCGGCCAGGTTCGCTCGTCGGCCAGCCCGGCGGAGCATGCCCCGAGCGGCATCGGCCGTCCAGGGCTCGCCGCGGTTGGGCCCGGCGAGCTGGATCAGCAGCATGCCGTGCCCGGTGGCGTGCTTCGCGTACTCCGTGGTCATGTACTTGAAGTAGCTGCTGACCATCGCCGGGCTGGCGCGGTAGATCTCGCCCTTGGTGACGACTCCGTCGACGATCGCCCAGTCAGGTTTGATCTTCGCGGCCGCTCGGTTCGGGTTGCCCCATCGGTGACAGACGTGCAGGTGGGGGCTCTTGCAGTCGCCGCAGGGCGCGTTCTCCCGCAGGTGCAAGTCGACCAGGTGCAGCCCGGTCAGCCCGCCGACGCGAAGGCTGGTGTCGGACAGCCAGGTCACGACCATCTCGTCGCGGGCGGAGTTCACGACCTGGAGCAGTTCCGGCCTGGCTCCGTCGGGCAGCATCTTGGGATGCCTGGGCCGGGTGCCGCGCTTCGGCGCCGGCGGGTTGGCCGGCATCGACTTGATCGCATGCCCCAGCAGGGCCCGGTCGCGGTCCGCCTGCGTCGGCAGCCGCCGGGTCTCCAGACCCGCGCGCAGTTCGTCGTTGGCCCCGGTCGACGCGCAGTGGTGCAGGTAGAAACCCTTCAGGCAGGCTGCCGCGACCTGCAGGGCCGAGGCGCCGTAGGGGCGCCTCGGCGGTGTCCGCCACGGTTGGCCCCAGGGCATCGGAACCTTGGCCCCGACCGCACCCATGTAGCGGTGGAGATCCAGCAGGCGCACGGTCTCGGTTGTCAGCCGCTCCCGGAGCCGCCACCGCAGGTGGTCAACCAGGCTGTAGGCGTACGTCTTCTGGGTCCCGATCCCCTCGTGCGTACGCAGGAAACTGTCCGCCTCCTCGTGCACCGCTCCGTCCGGCCACACGATTGTGTAGGACCACCCGCCCCCCGACCGCTTGATCGGCTGGACCCGAAGGTCCCCCAGCACCATCCTGCTTCGCACAAGGCCTCCCTGCCGCGCGTCTGCCACGCGACGAAAAGGCTTGCCACGATCGGTAAATGAGAACGTGATGGCGCCTCAGACCGCCCAAACGAGTGATCCGGACGCTGGTAGAGCAGTCGGAAAATTCCAGCTTGAGCAGGTGGTGGGCGACGGACTCCAGGGCGAGCGCGCAAGTGGGGGAGCCCGGGGCGTGGGCGAAGAACCGTAACCCCGCGCGGGAGGTCTTCGCGTACATCGCGTGTCCGCACTCGTCGCACGTCAGCGGCGCGGGCGGGCGTACTTTCCACACCTCATCCCAGGCGCGTCCGCAGTCGAGATCGGGCAGATGCGCGAAGACGGTCCCCCACTGCGCGTGCACAGCCCTGAACGCCATCGGCCTTCTTGCTTCATTGGCGAGGAGCCCAGTGTGGCGCGGACCACTGACATTGCATGCGGTGGGTGGCCCTTTGAGGTTCCCCCGAGATGCGGGGAAAGGTGACAGCAGGTCAGACAGGCGCGCGAGTAGGCAGCCACCTCCAGCGGCATGATGGTAGAGGTGACGGCATACTTCGGATTCGCTTGCAAGGGCAGCTCGGACGACGGCCGCGAGCGCACCATCACCACGCCGATCTCACCCACCTACGCCGCGCAGATCCTCCAGCTTCGGGAGGATGGTGCGACGGAGGAGGAGCTGCATCCGATCGTCGCGGGGGTCATCACCGCGTCGTATTTCACGGAATGGGGCACCAGCGCCGCTGGCCTGCGTGCGGATTTTACGCACGTCCAGTCAATAGATTTCCGGTTCTGGCACGGTCGAATTTCGGGCCTGCCATAAACCATATTCGGCGGGCCGCCGCACAGCGCTCTGGCGGCGGCCCGCTCCCGAATCCGCACGACGAATACGAGGCCGAAGATGACCACGCCCTGGCCGCCCCGGCGCACCGCGCGCCGACAGCTCGCCCGTCGGTTCGCTGGTTGGCGTGCGCGGAGGCGGCGTGAGGTTCTACGTCCGGGAGCGGAGCAGCCGACTCGTCCCGCGGACGAACGGGAGATCCAGCACCGGTCGCCCGGGCGGCGCCTGCGCTCCCTGGTGAGCGCGCGGAGCGTCGCCGGTCAGGTGTTCCTCCTGCAACTGGCGGTCGTGGTGCTGCTTGTGGCCGCGGCGGTGGTGACGCTGGTGGTCCAGGCCCGGCACCAGGGGACGGAAAAAGCCCGCGACGAGGTGCTTGCCGTCGCCGAGGCGTTCGCGAACTCCCCGGGGATCGTGCAGGCGCTGGACAGCCGCGATCCGAGCGCGGTGCTGCAACCGCTCACCGAGAGGGCCCGAAAGCGGTCCGGCGTCGACGGCATCGTGGTCATCAGCACGGACGGGATCCGGTACACCCACCCTGACCCGCATCAGATCGGGAAACACGTAGTCAAGGGCGACCCCTACCGGAAGGCGCTGAGGGGCACGGCCCTCACGGACTCCGAGGTGACTCCGCTGGGCGTTTCGGTCTTCGCGGAGGTCCCCGTCTTCCGGCCTGACGGCTCGGTCGCCGGCATCGTGTCCCCCGAGATCAAGGTCAAGAAGGTGAACGAAGCGGTGGCCGGGCAGCTTCCGGTGCTCTTTGGCGCCGCGGGCGGCGCGCTCGCCCTGGTCGCGGGCGGGTCGGCGCTGATTGGCCGGCGGCTGCTGCGCCAGACCCGCGGACTGGGCCCCGCCGAGATGACTCGCATGTACGAGCATCATGACGCGGTGCTGCATGCGGTGCGCGAGGGCGTGCTCATCGTCGGCGGTGACGGGCGGCTGCTGCTGGCCAACGACGAGGCGCGGCGGCTGCTGGAGCTTCCGGCGGACGCGGAACAGCGCCAGATCACCGACCTCGGCCTGACCCCGGGCGCCGCCGAGCTGCTTTCCTCGGGGCGGACGGCCACCGACGAGGTCCATCTGGCTGGCGACCGGCTGCTGGCCGTCAACGTCCGACCCGTCGAGCGCTACGACGGCCCGGCGGGCAGCGTGGCCACGCTGCGCGACACCACCGAACTGCGCACACTCGCAGGCCGGGCCGAGGTGGCCCGCGAGCGCCTGCAGTTGCTCTACGACGCGGGCGTGCGGATCGGCACCACACTGGATGTGGTGCGCACCGCCGAGGAGCTGGCGGAGATGGTCGTCCCGCGGTTCACCGATTTCGTCACTGTGGAGCTGCTGGATCCGGTGCTGCGTGGCGAGGAGCCGGCCGAGGCAAGCACCGAGATGCGCCGCACCGCCGTCAGCGGCGTCCGTGGCGACCCGCCTCTCTACCCCGTGGGGGAGCTGATCCGCTTCGCCTCCACCACCCCCATCGCCGCCGGGGCGGCCGTCGGCCACGCTGTGCTGGAGTCGGACCTCGCCGACTCCGACGGCTGGCGGGCCCAGGACCCGGAGCGGGCGCGGCGGGTCCTGGAGTACGGAATCCATTCCCTGATCTCGGTGCCGCTGCAGGCCCGCGGGGTGGTGCTAGGGATGGCCAACTTCTGGCGGGCGGACGCCTCCCCTCCCTTCGGGGAGGAAGACCTTTCCCTCTCCGAGGAGCTGGCCAGACGTGCTGCGTTGTGCATCGACAACGCCCGCCGCTACACCCGCGAGCACACCCTGGCGGCCACTCTGCAGCGCAGCCTGCTGCCCCGCACCCTGCCCGAGCAGACCGCCGTCGAGGTCGCCCACCGCTACCTGCCCGCCCAGGCCGGGGCGGGCGGCGACTGGTTCGACGTCATCCCCCTGCCCGGCACCCGGGTGGCCCTGGTGGTCGGCGACGTCGTTGGCCACGGCCTGCACGCCGCCGCCACCATGGGTCGGCTGCGCACCGCCGTGCACAACTTCTCCGCCCTGGACCTGGCCCCGGACGAACTCCTGAGCCACCTGGACGAGCTGGTCGCCCACATCGACCACGACGAGGCCGATGGCCAGGGGGTCACGGGGGCCACCTGCCTGTACGCCATCTACGATCCCGTCTCCGGCCGATGCACTGTGGCCCGGTCTGGCCACCCCGGCCCCGCCCTGGTCCACCCCGACGGCACCGTCACCTTCCCGGACGTACCAGTCAGTCCCCCGCTGGGCCTGGGCGGCAGCCTGCCCTTCGAGACAGCCGAACTCACTGTGCCCGAGGGCAGTCAGCTGGTCCTCTACACCGACGGGCTGATCGAGGACCGGGACCGCGACCTCGACACCGGAATCGAGCAACTGCGCACGGCCCTGGCCGATGCTGTGGACCGCACCCCGGAGGCCACCTGCCAGACCGTCTTCGCCACCATGCTCCCCGAGCGCCCCCGCGACGACATCGCCTTGCTGGTGGCCCGGACCCACCTGCTGGACCCGGCCCGGGTCGCGGAATGGGAGGTGCCCTCCGACCCGGCGGCCGTCTCCCGCGTCCGTACCGACGTCACCCGCCAGCTGGAGACCTGGGGCCTGGACCAGGCCGCCTTCACCACCGAGCTGATCGTCAGCGAACTGGTCACCAACGCCATCCGATACGGCACCCAGCCCATCCGGCTGCGCCTGCTACACGACCGCAACCACCTGATCTGCGAGGTCACCGACGGCTCCAGCACCTCCCCCCACCTGCGGCAGGCGGCCACCACGGACGAGGGCGGCCGCGGGCTGTTCCTCGTCGCTCGGTTCGCCCAGCGCTGGGGCACCCGGTACGGCGCCCGCGGCAAGGTCATCTGGACCGAACAATCCCTCCACGACGCCGCAGCCGAACCCGGTGCAGGCCTCGGCGACAACCTGTTGGATCTATGGACTGACACAGAGCTGTGACGGCGGCGTATTCGGTTGCAGCGCAACTGGACGCCACGGCTGAGGCAGCCCCGAGCGCCCTGCCCCTTGAACTGAGCCGCACGCGAGGACCCCGCCCCCGGGCGGGGTCCTTCGGCATGCCCGGGCCTCGGCGCCGCCGCCCGGACCTGCCGAAGGGGCCGGCCGGGTCTGCCCGGGCGGGGGCGGTTGACTGCGGCAGTCTGCCCGCCTAAATTTGCTGCACTTTAGATCGTTCGATGAACCAATGTTCATAATGCGGTTGCGGGAGGTTCATCAGTGGCTCGGCAGGCAGTGGTCGGTATCGACGCGGGCACCACCGCGGTCAAGGCCGTCGTCCTCGCGTGGGACGGCAGGCAACTCGGCTGGGCGCGCGCGCCGCTGGGGGTGACACACCACGGCGACCGGGTCGAACAGGACATGGACGAGGTGTGGTCCGCCGTCCGCGACACCGTCCGCTCGGCAGTCCGGCAGGCGGGCGACAGCGTCGAGATCGCCGCCGTCGGGGTCACCGGACAGGGCGACGGCGCGTGGCTCGTGGACGCCGACGGCCGCCCCTGCGGCCCCGCGCGGATCTGGATGGACGGCGCCGCCGCCGACCGGGGCGCGCGCTGGGAGGCCGACGGCCGGGGCGCGCTGGTCCACGAGGTCACCGGCTCGTCCCTGTTCCCCGGAGCGCTGCCGGTGCTCCTGGAACAGCTGGAGGCGGACTACCCCGAGCGGCTCGCACAGGCCGCCCACCACCTCAACTGCAAGGACTGGATCCGCTTCCGGCTCACGGGCGAGGTCGCCACCGACGCCTCCGAGGCATCCCGCACCTATCTCGACGTGGCCGCCGGGAAATACTCCGACGCCCTGATCGAAGGGCTGGGGCACCAGCGCTTCCGCCGGCTGCTCGCCCCGGTGCTGCCCCCCGCGTCCCCGGCGGGCCGCATCACCGCCGAGGCCGCCGCCGCCACCGGTCTGCCGGTCGGCGTCCCGGTCTCCGCCGGTCTGGTCGACGCCGCCGCGGGCGGGGTCGGCCTCGGGGCGGTCCGGCCGGGCGACGCCTACCTCATCGTGGGCACCACCGCGTTCACCGCTACCGTGCACCGCGACAGCCGGGACCGCCGAGCCCAGGGCCAGATCACCCTGGCGACCGGCCTCAACGGACAGGCCCTCGCCTGCCTCGCCCCCATGACGGGCGCGCCCAACCTCGACTGGGTGCGCCGGGTGACCGGGCTGGAGGACAGCGACTGGCCCGAGGTGGAGCAGGTCGCGCGCACCGCGGGCCCCGGCGCGGGCGGTGTCGTCTATCTCCCCTACGGCTCGCCCAGCGGGGAACGTGCCCCCTTCATCGACAGCGCGGCCTCCGCGTCCTGGGTGGGGATGAGCGTCCGCACCACGGCCGGGCAACTGCTGCGCGCCGTCTATGAGGGCATCGCCCTCACCCTGCGCGAGTGCCTCGGCGCGCCCGTCCCCGGGCGGGTGCTGCGGATCGCGGGCGGCTCGGCCTCCTCGGATCTGCTCTGTCAGGTGCTCGCCGACGTCACCGGCGAGCCCGTGGTGCGCTCCACCGCGCCCGAGCTGGGAGCCCGGGGCGTGGCCGCCCTCGCCATGGTGACCGGCGGGGTGACCGAGGACCTCGACGCAGCGCTCACGGCGCTGGCCCGCCCCACGGACGCCTTCCGCCCCGACCCCGCCCTGCGGGAACCGTACGACCGGCAGGCGCGGGTGTTCGCCGCCGCCCGGGACGCGCTGCGACCCGTCTGGCCCGCGCTGCGGGAACTGCGGACCGAGGCCGAGGCCCCGCCGTCCGTCTCCCCTGCCACAAACACCACCAGCACCTGTGACCTCTCTGACACCTCTGACACCTCTGACAAGGCTGAGTCGGCGTATGACGCCGATGGATGGGAAACCCTGTGACCAGTGCGTCGCCGCGACCGCGGCTGCTCATCACCGCACCGTTCGATGCCGCCGCCGCCGCGCGGCTGGCCGATCTCTTCGACATCGAGACCGTGGAGCCGTCCATGGCGGGCGACTCCCTCGCCCGGCCCCGGCTCGCCGACCGGCTCGCGGCGGCCGACGCGGTGGTCTGCGAGGTCGACCGGGTCGACCAGGCGGCCCTGGACGCCGCTCCGGTGCTGAAGTTCGTGGTCACCTGCCGGGCCAGCCCGGTCAACGTCGATCTCGCCGCATGCACCCGCCGGGGCATACCGGTGGCCACCACTCCGGCGCGCAACGCGGAGATCACCGCCGACCTGGCCTTCACCCTGATCCTCTCCACCGTCCGTCACACCAGCGCCGCCGAGCGGTGGACGCGCGCGGGCAACTGGACGGCGGACGACGTCTTCGAGCCGTACGCCCGGTTCCGCGGGATCGGTCTGGGCGGCCGGACCCTGGGCATCGTCGGCGGCGGCGCGATCGGCCGCCGGGTGCTGCGCCGGGCGCTGGCGTTCGGCATGGACGTCCTGGTCTACGACCCCTATCTGGAGCCGGGCGCGCTGGGCGTCGACGCCGAGATCGTCGCCCTGGACGAACTCATGCGCCGCTCCGACGTCATCACCGTTCATGTGCCCCTCAACGACGCGACGGTGGGGCTGATCGGAGCGCCCGAGATCGCCCTGATGCGTCCCGACGCCTATGTCGTCAACGCGGGGCGGGCCGCCGTCGTGGACGAGACGGCGCTGCTGTCGGCCCTGCGGGAGAAGCGGATCGCCGGGGCGGGCCTCGACGTCTTCTGGACCGAGCCGCCGCCCGCCGACCACGAGCTGTTCCGGCTCGACAACGTCACCCTCACCCCGCATATCGGCGGCGCGTCCGACGATGTGGTCACCGAGCACTCCCGCATCGCCGAACGGGCGCTGCGGGCCTGGGCGACGGGCGCGGAGCCCGCCGCGGTGGCCAATGCGAGGGAACTGGCCTCCTGAACACCCCTCCGCACAGACTGTGGGCGGGCCCCGTCGGGGCCCGCCCACAGTCTGTGCGGAGGTGAGAAGGAAGCAGAGGTCACACGTGGTGCAGCGCGGCCAGGGCCGAGGACGGGAAAGCGGCGGTCGCGTTGCCCAGCGTCAGCGCGCGATAGGTCGCCACGGCGGCCTCCTCCAGGTTCATCGCGCGGCGGAACGCCATGCCCACATCCGCACCCAGCGAGGAACTGCCGTGGTGGGACAGGACGACACAGTCGTGCGTCAGCGCCTGCTCGGCCGAGGCGTCGGCGAGTTCGTCCGACCCGTTGGGGTGGTACGGCACCGTGCCGATGGAGCGGACGTAGTAGGCGTGGTCGAGGGTGATCAGCCGTATCGGCTCGCCGACGGCGTCGAGCAGCACCGCGTGCTGCGGGTGCAGATGGACCACGCAGTTCACATCCGGCCGCACCTGGTACGTCCGCTGGTGCAGCTTCCACTCGCTGGACGGCCGCTCCGCGCCCCCGGTCCGCTCCCCGGCGAGGTTCATCACGGTGAAGTCCGCGACCTCCAGACGGTCCAGCCAGGTCCCCGCGCCGGTGACCACGTACTCGTCGGAGCCGGGCAGCCGCGCCGACAGATTCCCGCCGCTGGCGAGCACCAGTCCGCGCTCCACGGCGAGCCGGCCGACCTCGGCCAGTTGCTCACACAGCTCCTCGCGCGTTTGTACGGGCTTCACATCGTGTCCTTTCGTAGCGTCGCTCGGATGCCCCTGAGGGCGTCGCCGCGGAACTCCCGGCGGCGGCTCATGAAGGGGCCCCCTCGGGGGCGTCGGCGTCGGCCAGCAGCGCCTTGGCGGTGCTGACATCGGTCACCAGCACATTGATCAGGCCGTGGCGCAGCGCGACCGCCAGGGCCCGCCGCTTGTCGGCCCCGCGCGCCACGCCGATGCGGACGGGGACCGCCCGCAACTGCTCCAGGCTCAGCCCGATGAGCCGCTCGTCCACCTCGCCCGGCACGGCGGCGCCGTCCGCGTCGAAAAAGCGCCCGGAGATGTCGCCGACCGCGCCCCGCTCCCGGATGCCCGCGAGTTCCGCGGCGCTCAGACCTTGGACGAGCAGTCCGGCGTCGGCGGCGGTGCCGCCGATTCCGGCGATCAGCACATCCGCCGATACGGCCCGCTCCAGCGTCTCCTGGACCGCCGGGTCCTCCCGCCACACCCGTGCGGCCTGCGTGTTGCGCGCGAGCAGCGGAGCGGGCAGGTGGTAGGCCCGCCCGTCCACGGCGGCGGCGAAGGAGAGGGCCAGCTCATGGGGGCTGGCCGCGCGGGAGACGCCGCCCTTGCTCCCGGTGAGCGGGACGATGCTCAGATCCAGCCCGGTCGCCTCCCGCAGATGCCCGGGGATCGCGGCGACCGACCCCGACAGGCCCACGGCGACGGTGGTGCCCTCCGTCAGGAAGGCGGTGACGCAGTCGGCGGCCACCGCCCCCAGGGAGCGGAGCGCGCGGCCCTCGTCCTCGAACGCGGGGCCCACCCACGCCTGGCGGAGCGGATAGGCGTGTCCGAGGGCCGATTCCAGGCCCACGAACAAATGGTCGTCGCTGTGCACCGTGATCTCGACGATCCCGACCAGGCGGGCCTCCGCCAGCAGCCGGGTGACCTTGATCCGGGACAGCCCACAGAGATCGGCGATCTCCTGGTGGGTCAGACCATGCTCGTAGTACAGCCGCGCGATCTTGCCCAGCGGCGGTTGCTTCTGACCATTTGTTCTCTCCATTGATCCTCCGTTCGGATCCTGTCCTCGCCGCCCTCCGCCGGTCAAGGCCCGGCGGACCGGAGAACGCGCACCCCGGCCAAGGGTTGACACCCGCAGAGGCGCCACTCATATTACATGCACTTTGGTTCGAATTTTGATCAGATGTTCACGCGTCTGTTGTGTACGCCGGAGGACACATGCCCACCTCGCCTCATACCGCGGCCTACGCCGCCGTGCCCCGCCCCGGACTGCTCGAACGGCAGGGGATCGTCCGCCCGCTCGCCTTCGGCTACCTCGCCGTCATGCTCTTCATGGTCGGCGACGGCATCGAAGTCGGATTCCTCTCGCCCTATCTGGAGTCGCGCGGGCTCTCCGGCAGCGAGGTCGCCCTGCTGTGGAGCGTCTACGGCTTCGTGGTCGCCGTCGCGGCCTGGCTCTCTGGCGCGCTTGCCGAAGCCTGGGGCCCCCGTCGGGTGATGCTGCTGGGCCTGGGGATCTGGGGCGTCTTCGAGGTCCTCTTCCTGACCGTCGGCGTGGCCGCCGGAAACTACCCGCTGATGCTGCTGACGTTCGGCATCCGGGGCCTGGGCTACCCCTTCTTCGCCTATGGCTTCCTGGTCTGGATCGCCATGGAGACCCCGAGCGAGAAACTCAGCCGGGCCGTCAGCTGGTACTGGTTCGCCTCCACCGCCGGACTCGGCGTCATCAGCTCCTACTTCGCGGGCGCGGTCATCCCCGTCATCGGCGAGATGGCCACCCTCTGGCTCTCCCTCGCCTTCGTCGCCGCCGGCGGCGCGCTGGTGCTCTTCCTCGTCCGGGCCCGGGTCACCAAGGGGCCTCCGGCATCGATGAAGGACTCCATGTCCCAGATGGTCAAGGCGCTCACCATCGTCAAGACGCACCCCCGCGTGGGCGTCGGAGGCGTGGTCCGACTGATCAACACCCTGTCCTTCTACGCCTTCGTGGTCTTCCTGACGACCCATATGGTCAACGAGGTCGGCTTCTCCACGGCGCAGTGGCAGACCATCTGGGGCACGATGCTGCTGGCCAATGTCGTGGCCAACCTACTCTCCGGCTACGTCGCGGACTGGATCGGCGGCGTCAACACCGTCGCCTGGGTGGGCGGACTCGGCTGTTTCGTGACCGTGCTCGCGCTCTACTACGTGCCCGAGGCGGTCGGCCCCAGCTTCGGCATCACGCTCGCCGTCGCCGTCGTCTACGGGCTGGCCCTCGGGGCGTTCGTACCGCTCTCCGCGATCATGCCGCTGCTCGCGCCCCGTCATATCGCCAGCGCGGTCGCCATCCTCAACCTGGGCGCCGGCCTCAGCCAGTTCGTCGGCTCGGCCGTGGCCGGACTGGTCGGCCCGATCGGCATCGAGGGCACCGTCTGGGTGATCGCCTCCGTCTATCTGGTGGGTCTGGTGCTCACCTTCACCCTCAAGGAGCCGAAGTCCGCCGCAGACGACGCGGTGGCGGACAGGCTGCTCCCTCCGTCGCCGGTCAAGGAGCCCGCCGGGGCGGCGGTCGTCGCGCGATCGGGGGAGTGAGCGGGACGCAGACCGGGCCGCCGACGCCCGCCGACCGCCTCGCCGCCGCGACGGTCGGCGGGCGTCGGCCGTGGATGACGCGGGGTGGCCACTGTGTGATAACCGCGAGCGAAGCGGACGCGGAACGGACCGGGGAGGAGTACGACCTTCTGCCCGACGAGCAGGCCGTGATGACTGGCATCGCAGCGACAGGATCAGCGTACGCCGCGCACGAGGCGGGCTTGACCCACCGGGACATCAAGCCATCCAACATCATCGTCCGCTCCAGCGGCAAAGCGACGGTCGTCGACTTCGGCATCACCAAGGGCAGCGACGAGCACGACATCACTACCACCGGCGTCTTGATCGGCACCCCGGCCTACATGGCGCCCGAAGCGCTGTCCGGCACCTTCGACCACCGCTCCGACCTGTACTCCCTCGGATGCGTGCTCTACGAGATGGTCACCGGCCGCCGGCCTTTCACCGGCACGTCCTGGCACCTGGTCAACCAGCACCTCAGTGAACAGCCCGCCGCGCTGCGCACCCTGCGCCCCGAGTCCCCCGTGAAGCTGGAGCGGTTGGTCGGCCGACTCCTGGCCAAGACCCTGCCCAGCGGCCGGACAGCGCCGAAGAGATCTGCTACCGCCTCGAAGAGATCAACGACCGTCACTTCGGTGACACTCCGCCCAGCCGCGGACTCGACATCACTTCCGAGGTTTGGCTCTATCCGCACGAAGCCACCGACGGCGCGATCATCCCCCTGAGTTCACCTCCCACAAAACCTGTCCCGCCTGCGCCACCAGGGAAGACGAGAAAGCGGCACGGGCCTGCACCACATGTGAGGGGGAGGGCAGGGTCGTCCGTGAGCAGCAGACCTATAAGGTCCGCATCCCCGCTGGCATCAGGGACGGGCAGAAGGTCCGGATCCGCGAACTCGGCGGCCCCGGCAAGCACGGTGGCGCGCCCGGGGATCTGTATGTGACCGTGCACGTCGCCGACTGATCCGCCGCGCGGTATTCGGCCAGGTCCGATGGCTTTGTGCCATTCGTCAGCAACCCGCCTCCAACATCACTGACGCCCGGCTACATAAGAAGGCTGGGGTTGGCGTGCTGCCGTCATCGTGTGGTGATGGCCGTCGGTGGGGGAGCTCTGGACGGTTGCTGACGATCAATGTGGCTGTGCTGCTTGCGGTCATCGTCTTTTTCCGGCTGCGCCGGCGTACGGAGGCCAGGAGCCGGTTGGACGAGAAGTTCACCGTGGTCATCGTTCTGGCGCTGGGCGTGCTCATCGCTCCGACCCCGGTGGGACGGGGGGCCTGGATTTCTTGGGCCAGCTCGCAGGCGGCGGCAGCGCGCAGACGACCGACTGATCGGGCTCCTCGTAGCCGCGGCCCTGGCCATCGCCCTGGCGGTGGCCGTCGTCAACTGGCTTCTGGCCCACTGGTGGGTCCTGGTCGTTATCGGCGCGCTCGTGGCACTGGCTGGCGGCGGCTGGCTCTACCAGAAGCAGCAGAGAGCGCGGTGGGAGGCGGTCCGTGCGCAGGGTCTGCGGTACGGGCTGTCCCAACTGGACGCCCTGCACCACTCCCAGTTCGAGGACGCGGTGCGGGACCTGATGCACCGTGACGGCTGCCCGGACGCCGTCCGGGTGGGTGGCGGAGGGGACCTGGGTGCTGATGTGAAGGCCACCGATCCCTACGGGCGGCGCTGGGTGATCCAGTGCAAACACCGCCGCAACGGCCTCGCCGGCTCCGCGGTCGGCACACCGGAACTTCAGGTTCTCAACGGCACCGCCCGCCAGGTCCACGGCGCCGACATCGCGGTCATTGTGACGAACGGCTGGGTCACAGCGCCCGCCGTGGCCTTCGCCAAGCAGCAGCGCCTCCACGTCGTCGACCGCCACACCCTCGCCGTGTGGGCGTCCGGCTCACGCCCCCTGTGGGAACTGCTGCGGGCCGTCCCGCCGCCCCGCAAACCGACCGCCCTCTCCTGAGCAGACCGGGGGGCAGCGGGCTGCCTCCCCGATGCCCCCGCGCCGGGCCTGGCAAAAAACTGCCGGAGCTGTCGCCTGGCAGCGGGGTTCGATGGGTTGGAGTTCGGTGTCCGGTGCCCGCGATATCGTGAGGCTTCTGATGTCTGTTGTTTTTCATGATCTGGCGGGAGCGTGCCGCGTGCCTGAGGACCCCATCGCACACAGCGAGCTCGCTGCTCTTACCCGGCGGTTCGAAGAGGTCGCGGAGAAGCACGACCGCGAGTTCGGGATCATCAAGTCCGACCTCACCGCGGTGCGTCTCCAGATCGGCAACCTGGACCAGAAGATCGACCGCAACCAGGCCCAGATCATCGAGCTGCTCACGCAGCTGGTCGGCCAGCGCCCCGACGCCGGCTGATTCCCCCGGCCCGGCACCCGGGCCTTACCTGTACGCGCGACGGCCCCGAACCAGATACATCCTGGTTCGGGGCCGTCGCGCGTACGGGGGTCAGCTGCCGGTGCGGAGGTGTTCCTGCCGGGTCTGGACCATGCGGCGCCATGCGGAGCGGACGTTGTCCTCGCTCTCGGTCCAGCGGATGGCGGATGGTCCGGGCAGGGGCAGGCCGGCCATGAAGTGGGCGATGTCGGTGAAGTAGGCGAAGTCGCCAGCGGCGGTGAGCGCGCGCAGCCGGCTGATGGTGGCGGCCAGGTCCTGGTCTTCGCCGCGGACGGCGTGGTGGAAGGCGAGGGCGAGCTCCACGAAGCGGTGGAGGAAGGGGAGACCAGCGGCCTCGATGTCGGTGTGCAGGCTCTGGGCGCGGTCGGTGAGGTCGTCGGTTCCTGCCTCCACGATCAAGGCGACGACCTGGGCGAGGAGGGTGTTGGAGCGCTGGTTGAGGTTCCCCCGAGATGCGGCGGGCGAGAGCGAGCTCGTCGTCGGCCCGGCCGGGATCAGCGAAGGAGACGGCGAGGGCGAGGCGGACCTGCATCATGGCGCGTTCGCCCGCGGCACCGTGCTGCTCGGCTTCGGCGCGGCCGGCTTCGAAGGCGGCGACGGCCTGGGTGGTATCGGCGTGGGACCAGTGGATGTCGCCGAGGACGCGGTGGTGGCGACCTTTCCAGCCCAGGGTGGGGACGGCGGCCAAGGCGGTGGGGAAGTCGCCGGCGAGGCGGGCCAGGTTGGCCAGGCCGCGGCGGGCCTTGGGAGCAAGGCGGCCGTCGGCATCGGCAACCTGTTGCATCCCGGTGCGGGCGGCGTCGTTCTCGCTGAGGTCCTTGTGGGCCTTGGCCCGGTAGTACAGGGCCATCTCGGTCAGCTCGGCGGGCAGCAGACCGGTGTCCAGGACGGCGGTGAGACGGTCGACTGTGCGCTGGCGGTGCTCGCGCTGGCGGCGGGCGATCGCGGTCAGCAGCTCGATCCTGACGATGTCGGACTCGGTGAAACTGTCCGCCGGGAGCTCCTGCGGGTCGACCTGGACGGTAACCGTCTCGCTACTCATGGCGAGGATCGTAGAACGCGCTGAGCACCCGCAGAATCCTGTCACCTATGAGGTCCACAGCCCATTTCCCCAGGTAGACGCGCTGACTCATGAGGTTGTGAGGCTGTGAGGTGCGGCGTGACAACGCGTATCCACTGCCGTATCCAGCGCTGTGCAGGGCGCGCAGGACCACCCGATCCGGTGAACCGCTGATCTGCGGATACCGCTGACTACTCCCTGCGGGCGACACGGTGTCAGTCCCGCTTCCTACCGTCCGTTCCGTGACCACTTCACCGCGCCGCCCCTGGTGGCGCGCCTACCGAAGGGCGGCCCCTGCATGAGCCTCAAGAGCGGAGTCGACAACCCCCGCAGCCCGCTGCGCCGCTTCCTGGATCGCGAACTGTCCGCCGGAGCCAAGCCGCTGCGCGAGTCCTTCCGCGCCGACCGCGTCCTGATGCCCTTACCCGGCGTCGGCACCGAGGCCGGCACCGCCGGGACAGCGATCGACACCCGACTGCGCCTCGCCTTCACCGCGGCCCGCGTCCAGTGAGACAGGAATCGTAGGTGCGCGCTGGCCGCCCCCGCGCGCTTTGAAATCTGTGAGGACTCTGCTGCGCAATTCCGGGGTCAGGCCGTGAGCCGGTAGGCGAGGTGTTCGAGGCGGCTGCTACGGGTGTGGTGCTGGTTGTGTCCGGTCCAGTGGGCGTCGAGTCGGATCACGTTGAGGGCGGTGGCGGAGAAGGCGTGCTGGAGGCGGACTTTCGGCAGTCCGCGGTAGCGGGCCCGGCGCATGCCGGTGAGGTCCAGGGCCTGGTTGATGGTGCCCTCCACTCCTGCGCGCAGGGCGTACTTGGCCTTCCAGGTCTCGGTCTTCTGCTCGGCGCGGGCCCGGACGAGGGCCTCGTGCGGTTCCCTGGGCCGCAGGGTGAGCATGCGCCGGCCCAGCGCGGAGCTGGTGCACTGTTCCTGGAAGGGGCAGGGGCGGCAGGTGAGAACGCTGAAGGTGATGACGATCGCGTCCGCGCCGTGCTGCTTCACCGGGTTCCAGTGCGCGCTTCTCTTCCCGGCGGGGCAGCGGACCTGGCGGGCCTTCCAGTCAATGGCGAAGGCGTTCTTGTCGAAGCCGGCGTGCGCCTTGGCCTGGGCCGAGTGGTCCAGCAGGACCGGGGTGACCATACGGGTGCCCCGCTCCAGCGCGGCGGTGATCAGATCGGCGGAGGGGTAGCCGGAGTCCAGGTAGTGTTCGCCGGGTTTCACCCCGTGCTCGGCCAGGCGCCGTTGAACAGGCCCGGTCGCCTTCACATCGGGCACGGTGGCGTCGGTGGTGAACACGTCAGTAATCAGGTTCGGTGCCGCCCGGACCCCGGCTGCGGCGGGAGTGTCGCAGGTCTCGGTGAGGTGGACCTTGTATCCCATCCAGAACAGCTCTTCGCCCTTGGCCGCCCAGCGTGCGTCGGGGTCGTAGGGGGAGGCCAGGCGCAGTTGGCCGGGCGGGACGCCCTCGTCATCGGCGTCCCGCTTCTTGATCACCTCCCGTCCCCGGGTGTCGGTGTGCACGTAGTAGGTCTGCACAAGGACTTGCCGCAGGAGGCGCATGGTCTCGATCCCCCGGATCCATTCCGGGGCATCGGGCGCCCAGGCCGCCCGGCACAACGCCAGCGCGTCCTGTCCGAAGACCTGCGCGAGCCGGTCGCGTTTCGTCTGCGAGGACGGCATGCGCCAGCCGTCCACCCGGGGCCCGTAGCGGTGGGCGAACTCGGCCACGTCGACCTGTCCGGCCAGCCAGGACGGTGCCGCGACCGCGAGGGCCTCCAGGGCCGCCCGCACACTCTCCCCGGCCAGCTCCATACGGTTCAAGTCCCGCACCGCGCTGATCACATGGGTGGAATCGGTGCGCTGCTTACCCCCGGCGGCCACCAGTCCCTCGACCTTGCAGTGCTCCAGGAGCCGGTCGAAGACCACCCGTTCCATGCCGTGCCCGGCCAATCGGGCACGGAACCGGCTCAGCACGCTGGCATCGAAGCCCGTATCCGTCAGCTCCGCTCCGAGCGCGTACTTCCAGTCGATCGCCCGCACCGCCATCGCCGCGGCCTGCCGATCGGTCAGGTCCTCAGCGAACTGCAACACCGTGACCAGGCACAACACCCCCGGCGACAGCCCCGGGGCACCACGTACCCCGAACGCGTCGGCGAACGGCTCATCGGCGAAGACTTCCGCGAGCCGGTCCCGCACCCGCATCGCCAGGCTCCCCCTCGGGAACGCCGCCCGGGCCACCGCCGCGGTCTGCTCCGGGACCTCCGGCAGTCCCTTCGGCCGCATCGACATCGCACCACCCCCACGGCCGCACGACAGGAAACGGCCGCACAGACGATCATCCCGCGCCCGCCATCACCCCCGCACGGAATTGCGCAGCAGAGTCTGTGAGTCTCACAGCCCATTTCCCAGGTAGGCGCGCTGCTCTGTGAGGTGCGATAGCTGTGAGAGCAGCCGTCGGCCAGGGCCTGCGGCTGCTGCATGGTGCTGCTGGTGGTGGCTGGGATGTCAATCCCCTGGTTTCGTAGAGACCTTGGTTATGCAGCCTGGCCCTGGTGACGGGTGTGGCTGCGTGCTTATCGGATGGTTTTCTCGAACGTGATGGGTGACTGCCCGCCAGCCGCGCTGTGGCGGCGCCTGGTGTTGTAGAAGTCCGTGATCCAGGTGGCGATCCTCAGCCGGGCCTCGGCCCGGGTGGTGAAGCGGTACCGGTGGACGTACTCGACCTTCAGTACGGAGTGGAACGACTCCGCGGCAGCATTGTCCAGCGCGGACCCGACGCGCCCCATGGATTGCACCACGCCCCAGCGGCTGCACAGTTGCCCGAACGCCTCACTGGTGTATTCCCCGGACTCAACCGGTCGTCGCAACACCGGCTTCCTGAATCGATAGTAGTTGCTCGTTGAGGGCTTCGGAGGGTGTCTTCCAACCGAGGGTTTTGCGGGGCCTGTTGTTGAGTGCGGTAGCAACGGCCTCGAGCTCCTCGGCTTCCCATCGCGACAGGTCCGTGCCCTTTGGGAAGTACTGGCGAAGGAGTCCGTTCGTGTTCTCGTTGGTGCCCCGTTGCCAGGGGCTGTGCGGGTCGGCGAAGTAGACCTGCAGGCTGGTGTCGATGCGGAGTTGGGCGTGCTGGGCCAGCTCCTTGCCGCGGTCCCAGGTTAGCGAGCGGCGCAGCTGCTCGGGCAGCGTGGTGATCGTGCCGATGATCGCGTCTTTCACGGCCTCGGCGCCGCGGCCGGCCAGTGCCGGGCCGTTCTTGACTCGTGGCTCGAGAGTAGTGACTCTCGGCGATCGCGTCATGAGCCCGGCGCTTGGGGCGGAACCCGTAGGAACACGGGAGGAAATCCGCCTCGAAGATCGGCTCCAGAACCAGTTTCAAGGAAGCCTGGACCACCCGGTCACGGATCGTGTTGATCCCCAGATAGCGGACCTTGCCGCCAGCCTTGAGAATCCCACGCTGCCGCACCGGCAAGGGCCGGAAGGTGCGGGCCTTCAACTCCGCCCGCAGTTCCGTAAGGAAGCCCTCCAGCCCACGCACGTCCTCAACGTAGTGGGCGGTCACGCCGTCCACTCCAGCCGTGCGCGCACCCTTGTTGCTCCGCACCCGCATCCACCCTGCAAGCAGGAAGGCCGGGTCACAGAACACCGGTAGGCCGCTGGCGAGGTGCCGTGTTACCACGGTCCTGCTCCAGCGGCCCCCGGTCCGAACCACGCGGGCACCTTTCGGTGCACGTAGCTCTCCAGCGACTACTCCGTGAATTGCGCGGTTGGTTGCCCCGTATGGATGGCCTCATGACAGCGGGTGCAGACCACGAGGGTTTTTCTCCGCTTCTTTGCCATGTGTTGGGCCCACGGGGGCTGTGGTCGTCCGGACTCGGTGAGATCGGCGAGTTTTCGGACCTGGTGGACTTCCACTTGGCCTATCTGCTCGCACAGTTCACACTTGCCCATGCGGATCCGTGTAATCAGCTCTTTGCGGGCAACGGGTCGGACTACCGGGCGGTCCTGTAGTACCGCCTTCTTCTGCCGCTTCAGCGGGATTTCGCCGAACCTTCCGACCAGTGGTTTCCTGCCTGCTCGTTGGACGCTGGCCTCATAGCATGTCCGTGGTCCATCTGGTGTCGAGATCTTGGCCCTGTATTTGCGGGCCATCGCCGACACCGTCGAACGATGCTTGGCGGCGAGCGTCTTGAGCATTGAGGTCTGTGCGACCCATTTCAGTCGGCTCAGTCTCCAGACGTCGCCAGCCAGCAGGTAGTACTGGATGAGCCCCCTGTATTCCGCTCCGTATGTGCTGATGATCGTGAGGTCGTCACGATTGAACAGCTCGGTGCGGCGCTCGGGTTTTCCGTGCTTTAGGTAGGGGGTGCACTTGGCTTTGATCACTTGCCGTGGGACACGCAGTGCGACGCTGCCGTTAACAGACGGGCGGGTCGCGCTGTGCTGGACAGTGATCTCGTAGCCGAGGAAAGATGAATCGCCCCGGGTTTGATGGAGACATCGAAGACCCGGAAGGATGCCGATCATGGCTGCTCCTCGTAAGTACCCCGACGAACTGCGTGAACGTGCGACGCGCTTGGCGGTCGAGGCTCGCAAGGATCCGGTCGGCCGGGCTGGCGCGATCAAGCGCATCGCCGACCAGCTGGACGTGCACCCCGAGGCCCTGCGGGGGTGGGTCAAGCGGGCCGAGACCGACGAAGGCACCGTGCCCGGGACCACCAGCGCCGAGGCCGCCCGGATCGCGGAGCTGGAGCGGGAGGTGAAGGAACTGCGGCGGGCGAACGCGATATTGAAGTCCGCCTCGGCTTTCTTCGCCGCGGAGCTGGACCGTCCACTGCGATGAAGGTCGCCTACATCGACCAGCACAAGAACCTGTTCGGCGTCCAGCCGATCTGCGACGTCCTCGCCGAGACGGACGCGCCGATCGCGCCGAGCACCTACTACGCCGCCCACAACCGCCCACCGTCGGCCCGCAGCCGGCGCGATGCGGAGCTCACCGAACAGATACACCGCATCCACGCCGACAACTACAGTGTCTACGGGGCCCGCAAAGTCCATGCCGCCCTCCTGCGCGAGGGGTTCGAGGTGGCCCGCTGCACGGTTGAACGCCTCATGCGGCAGGCCGGGCTCCGCGGGGTGATCCGGGCCAAGAGCCCGCGCACCACCCGCCCTGCCCCCGAGACCGACCGGCCCACAGACCTGGTCGAGCGGCAGTTCACCGCCACCTCCCCCAACCAGCTGTGGGTCGCGGACATCACCTACATCAGGACCTTTTCCGGCTGGGTCTACGCCGCCTTCGTCATCGATGTCTTCTCCCGCATGGTCGTCGGCTGGCAGGTCGCCACCAGCCTCTACACCGACCTCGCCCTCGACGCGCTGGAGATGGCGATCTGGCGCCGCCGGCACACCGGCGCCGACCTCACCGGCCTCACTCATCACTCGGACCGCGGAGTCCAGTACCGAGCTCTGCGCTACACCGAACGCCTCCAACAGGAGGCAGCCGTGGCCTCGGTCGGCTCCAAGGGCGACTCGTATGACTGTCAGTCTGTTCGTACCGGATCCCGCAAGGATCGGGTAGTCCCGGCCGTGACGGTCTGACTCTTACTTACGACCGACCCCACGGGTGTCCTGGCGTTGATCTGTCGACCGTCCGGCCGGGCACGCAACAAGCGCTGCCGCCGGACGGACGTGACCTCATAGGAGCCTGGAGCCAACTCGTCAAAGCGTCCCCGTGACAGTCCTGTCCCTCCGGCCGGCGACAGCGTGCATCCCACGCTACCGACCGAAGGGAACGCGGTGGATAACAACGAGCAGCACAGGTCCGGGCACGTCGTGATCGGCGTCGACACACACAAGCATGTGCACGTCGCTGCAGTGATGGACACGATCGGCGGGATCCTGGCGACCTTGACGATCCCCACCGACACCGGCGGATTCCAGCAACTCCTGGACTGGGCAGGCTCATACGGCAGGATTCTGGCCTTCGGAATCGAGGGCACCGGCTCCTACGGCGCCACCCTGGCCTCGTTCCTTCGACGGGCCGGGCACAAGGTGGTCGAGGCCGGCCGCCCGGACCGGCGGCTGCGACGGATGAACGGCAAGTCCGACACCCTGGACGCCGAGAACGCCGCCCGAGCCGTCCTGGCCGGGTTCGCGACGGCCACGCCCAAGAGCGCCGACGGTGAAGCCGAGATGATCCGGCAGCTCAAGATCGCCCATGACCAGGCCGTCGAACAGCGCTCGGCGGCGATGGTCACCATGAAAGCGATGCTTGTCCACGCTCCTGATCCCTTGCGCAACGAGACCGCGGGCAAAACGCAAATCGCTCTGGCCCGGCACCTGGCGGGCCTGCGTCCTCGACAGCTGGAGGGCCCCGAGGACGCACTGCGTCACGCCCTTCGAACACTGGCCAAACGGTGGCAGTACCTCGACGCCGAGGCCAAGGAACTGACGAAAACGATCGCTGAGCTGGTCCACCGTGCCGCCCCGCAACTACTCGAACCATTCGGCATCGGTGTGGACACCGCCGCGGAGATCCTCGTCGTGGTCGGCGACAACCCTGAACGCATCAAGTCCGAAGCCGCCCTCGCCAAGCTTGCGGGCATCGCTCCTGTGCCCACCGGCTCCGGCATGACCAGCGGCAGGCACCGCATCAACCACGGCGGCCACCGCCAGCTCAACGCCGCGATCTACCGGACCGTCATCGTCCGCATGCGATTCCACCAACCGACGATCGACTACGTCACCCGCCGCACCGCCGAGGGCAAGACGAAACGCGAGATAATCCGTTGCCCCAAACGCTACGTCATCCGCGAGGTCTACCACCTGATCCGACCCGCACCACGGACCGTCCCCACAGCGAGTTGACAACTATAGGAGCGTCAACGCCCTGGCCGAGGCATTCAACAGCCTGTTCAAGGCCGAGCTGATCCGCAACAAAGCCCCGTGGACCGGCATCAACGACGTCGAGATCGCCGTCGCCGAGTACATCGACTGGTTCAACCAGCGACGCCTCCACGGCGAACTCGGCCACCTCACCCCCGCCGAGCACGAAGCCGCCCACTACGCGGCCGAACCCCCTGCGTCACTCCAGAAAACCAGCTAACCCGCTCTCCACGAAACCCGGGGCTTGACAAGACGCTGCCCGGGTACGGGCTTGCGTGACCAGCGTCTTGTCCGGGTTCAGTTCCAACTTGAGTTCGTCTCGAAGGAACTGCGCCAGACGCTGTTTGATTTCCTCGGCCTCGGCCTTCGGTCCGGCGAAACCGAGGAGGGTATCGTCGGCGTACCGGCAGTAGCGGAGTCGCCTGTAGCCCGGATCCTGAGGATCCTTGCTGGACGTTCCCCGTAGCTGTCTACGCAACTCGCGTGCTGCGGTCATATTGCCGCGTTTTCGAGCGCGCACCGCCGCCATTCGCACCCTTGCGTAGGCAGGGTTGTTTGCCCTGCTAGCTCCTCGGGTGTACTGCGGTATAAGAACCGTTTCGATGAACTTGTCCAACCGGTCCAAGTAAATATTGGAGAGGATCGGCGAAACGACACCGCCCTGTGGGGCTCCACTGAGCGTTTCGTTCCATACCCAGTCCTCCAGGTATCCGGCTTGCAGCATCTGTTCGATCAGCCGGAGGAGCCGGTTATCGTGGATTTTCTCAGCCAGCGTCGAGAGCATGACCTCGTGGTCAAGACTTCCGAAGCAGTCTGTGGTATCACCCTCAATTAACCATGCTGTGCCAGTCCAGAGGTCTGCCACTTCACTGAGTGCAGTGTGACAGCCCTTGCCGGGACGGAAGCCGTGTGAACGGTCAGAGAACCGCGGCTCATAATACGCCTCCAGCAAGAGGCGGATCACTTCACCGACGAGCTTATCCGACCACGAAGGCAAGCCGAGCGGTCTCTGCTTCCCATTCTTCTTCGGGATGTAGATCCGTTTTACTGGCTTAAATCGAAAACGCTCGTGACGCAGGGCGTCGATGATTCGTTCAATCTTTGCCAGCGACATGCCGTCTGCGGTTTCTCCGTCAGCCCCGGGCGTCATGGCTCCATGGTTGGAGTACAGGCGCCCGTAGGCCATCAGATACATCTGCGGATTGAACAGTTGTCGGAACATTTCATTGCACGGCAGACCACGCCTACCGCGATCACGGAGGATGCTCAGTACTGTTTCGGCGCTCTGCATTACGCATACCCCCCAGTCTTCGAATATCCGATCACCTGGCCCCCTTGGCCCTGTGGACGGCCTTCCCGTCCCCCTTGGTAGGGCGTTACTCCTACGACTACTACGGGGCCTCTGTCACCTTAGGGCTCGCGCCCCTTAGGCGATCCCACGTTCGTCCCTGTCATACGTGATAGTGCGACTTAGGATCCTCATTCATCTCCTTGAATGCCCTCGTTGGGCATCGCTCCACATCCCGGAGGATGTATCAGCCACCTCGTGATGCCGATACAGGGTGTGGCGCCGCTCAGCGGGAGCAGGCCCGCAAGCGCCAGCAGGAGCGCGAAGCCGCGGCCCGCGAGGCGCAGCGGCCCGTGTGCAGGCGCTGCGGAGCGAAGTTCACCGACGACCGCTGGGACACGGTCCGGCAATACCCGGCGCACAGCCACCGTGAGCTGTGCGGGCCGTGCCTGGACGAACACTACGAACAGGTGCAGGCGGAAAAGGCCGCGCGGCGGCAAGCAGAGGAAGCCGCGGCCCGCGAGGCGGCCGAAGCGGAGGCGAAGAAGAACCGCGGCCTGTTCAAGCGACGCCGGTAGTCGCGGGCACGTGGGCAAGCCGCCCTCGGACGGCGGCTTGCCCACCCCGGCCGGGGTGGGCTGAGGTGGGCAAGCCGGGCCGGACATCCCGTCCCCCGGCCGGAGGAGGATGCGGTGCGCAGTTCCGAGACAGGCCAGACGGTCGTTCGGCGAGACGTGCACCGCGCCGGCCAGGTGTGGAGCGAGCAGGCCCTGCGGGTCGTCGCTGACACCGGCGAGGCGCTGGTGACCGCCTGCGCGCCCGGAGCGGAGGCCCGGTGGCCCGCCCTGTACGCGCAGGCCCGCGCGGAGGAGGACCGGTCGGTGCGCACGGAGGCGTTCGACGCGATGGCGACCGGCCGGTGGGAGCTCTCCGCCGCGGTGTGGCAGGAGACCGACCTGCTGCTGTGGAAGCCGCCCGCTGCCTGGTTCAGCGTCAACGCCTTCTACGTGCCCGACGGGTCAGGCCCTGGTGCCTGTCCAACAGGACTTTGGGCTTGCGCTTTCCGTTGCGGCAACTTCTACGGTCATGTGTGTGGCCGGAGAGACCGGCCCGGCGAGGGAGGCACCGGCAATGGCCTGGTCGATCGCGGAGGTGGCGCGGATGTCCAAGGTGACGTCGCGGACGCTGCGGCATTACGACGAGATCGGCCTGCTGCCGCCCGCATGGATCGGGAGCAATGGGCACCGCTACTACGAGGAGGCCGATCTGCTGCGGTTGCAGCAGATCCTGCTGATGCGGGAGCTGGACCTGGGGCTGCGCGAGATCCAGGCGGTCCTGGACAGCCAGCTCGACCAGGTGGCCGTGCTCCGTGAGCACCACCAACGGCTGCTCGCGGAACGGGACCGGCTGGAGACGCTGGCCCGTACGGTCGGCCGCACCATCGCCGAACTGGAAGAAGGAAAGGACAAGGGCCATATGACGAAGATCAACAAGCCGGAGAACCTGTTCGAGGGGTTCCAGCCCCCCTCCGAGGCCGAGGCCGAAGTACGGGAGCGGTGGCCGCAGGCGTGGGAGCAGTCCCGGCAGGCCGTCGAGGCGATGACCTCCGAGGACACGGAGCGCTGGCAGCGTGAGGTGACGGCGCAGATGATCCGTATGGCGGAGTTCATGGTGGCTGGCACGCCGGTATCCGACCCGGCGGTACAGGCCGAGGTGGATGCCAACTACCAGGGCATCTGCCGGTTCTGGACCCCGACCGCGGCCGCGTACAAGGGAGTGGGCCAGACCTATGTCGACGACCCGCAGATGCGGGCCAACTTCGACAAGATCGCCGACGGTCTCGCCGTCTACCAGCGCGATGCGATGACCGTGTATGCCGATGCCCGGCTGAGCTGACCGCACGCGCCTAAGGGCTGTTCGGTGGGGCATGAGCGCAGCCAGAGGCGAATGGCTGCGACGGTCACGGTGCCGTGGAAGATGTATGCCCTCTTATCGAATCGGGTGGCTACGGCACGGAAGCCCTTGAGGGCGTTGATCGTTCGCTCGACTTCATTCCTGCGCTTGTAGAGCGACTTGTCGAAGTCGGTGGGCCGACCGCCCCGGCTGCCACGGTGCTGCCTGTTGGCCCGCGGGTTTCTCGGTTCGGGAATGGTGTGCTTGATCTTGCGCCTGCGCAGGTACCGGCGGTTACGACGGGATGAGTACGCCTTATCGCCGCTGAGGTGATCAGGCCGGGTGCGCGGGTGACCGCCACCCGGCCGTGGTACGCGAACGCGCTCAAGGACCGGGATCAACTGAGGTGCGTCGCCCCACTGCCCTGGCGTGATCAGCACCGCCAGGGGCCGGCAGCCGCCGTCTCCGACGAGATGAATTTTCGTGGTCAGACCTCCCCTGGACCGGCCGAGAGCCTCGTCGGGGCGATGCCCCTGCACCAGTTTCGCTACGTTGCGGTACATGCGTCGATCGCCTTTTCGTTGACATGCATCGGCAGCCTTGCGCGCCAGTGCAGATATATCGTTTGCACCCCAGCCAACTACAACGCTGTGAAATACAGACCACAGCAAAGGCGTGCGAGCGTTGCGAAAATTCGCTACTTCCCTTCGGGTACGCCTTGCGGGCGTGAAAACATGGCTGCGGCGCCTGCCCGCCGATGCCGGTAGCTTGTTGGGACGTTGAGCCCGTAGGTCAGTCTGGTGCCGGGGCCGCAGAGGGGCCACTCACTGTTGCCATCGAGCACGACGGTCAGATTCTCGCTCCCCCGCGGCCCCCTAGGCAGGCGTCATCCCGTACGGATCGAGACCTGGGAGTGGCGCAT
Organism: Streptomyces sp. NBC_00846; assembly: GCF_045207325.1. Lineage (NCBI taxonomy): Bacteria > Bacillati > Actinomycetota > Actinomycetes > Kitasatosporales > Streptomycetaceae > Streptomyces > Streptomyces sp. NBC_00846. Next base: position 55,961 of record NZ_CP108846.1, read on the forward strand.
GACGGACACCGACGACAGCGGTGGCATCGAGGAGATCGAGCAGGCCGAAGAGCTCGTGGCGCGGGTCGCCGCGATCGACATCGCCAAGGCGTCCGGGATGGTCTGCGTGCGGCTGCCACACGAGGACCAGCCCGGCAAGCGCGTGCAGCGGGTCTTCAACACCGTCGCGACCAGCGGCGCGATCCTGGACCTGGCCGACCACCTGATCTTCCAGGGCGTCACCCGGGTAGTGATGGAGGCCACCTCGACGTACTGGAAGCCCTACTTCTTCCTGCTCGAATCACGCGGCCTGGAGTGCTGGCTGGTCAACGCCCGGGACGTCAAGAACGTCCCCGGCCGGCCCAAGACCGACCGCCTGGACGCGGTTTGGCTGGCCAAACTCACCGAACGCGGCATGCTCCGGCCCTCCTTCGTGCCCCCGAAACCGGTCCGTGAACTGCGTGACCTGACCCGGGCCCGGGCGGTCATGACGCACGAGCGCACCCGCCACAAGCAGCGCACCGAGAAGCTCCTGGAGGACGCCCAGATCAAGCTGTCCACCGTGATCTCCGACATCTTCGGCGTCTCAGGGCGCGCCATGCTCGAAGCGCTGATCGCCGGTGAGCGCAGCCCGAAAGCCCTCGCGGATCTGGCCCACGGCACGATCAAGGCCAGCCACGCCACCCTGGCCGAATCGTTGACCGGCCGTTTCGAGGAGCATCACGGGTTCATGTGCCGGATGCTGCTGGACACCGTCGACTACCTCACCGTGCAGATCGACAAGCTCACCGCCCGTATCACCGTGCGCCTGGCCGAGCTGTCCACCACCGAGGACGACCAGGGCCCCGGGCAGGGCACCCTGACCAATCACCGACATCGAACGCCTCGACGAGATCCCCGGCGTCGGCCCGAGCACCGCACAGGTGATCCTCGCTGAGATCGACCTGGACATGACGGTGTTCCCCACCGCCGGACACCTCGTCTCGTGGGCGAAGCTCTCCCCACGCACCCTGCAGTCCGGCAACATGAACACCTCCGGGCCCACCGGCAAGGGCAACCCCTGGCTCCGCGGCGCGCTCGGTGAGGCGGCGATCTCCGCCGCCCGCACGGACACCTTCCTCGGCGCCCGCTACCGCCGGATCGTCAAACGCCGCGGCCACATGAAAGCCCTGGTCGCCGTAGCCCGCTCGATCCTGGTGTCCGTCTGGCACCTCATGAACGACCCGAGCGCCCGCTACCGCGACTTCGGAGCCGACTTCCACACCCGCAACCTCGACCCCCACCGCAAGAGCCGCGACCTCGTCCGCCAGCTCAAGGCCCTCGGCCACGACGTCACCCTCACCCCGGCAACCGCCTGACCCCGCCCGCACCGCACCACGAGAACCTCCCGGCCGTCACCGCCGAAGGGCTATCTCGCCGTACCCATCTGACCGTTGAGTTTTCCGGTCAGACGTCACTGACTGGCCCGTTCTCCCCAGGGCTCGGAGGACGAGTCGGCTGGCGCGCCACGCGGTAGCGGAGGTAGACGACTCTCGAGCTGAAGGTGCGGGTCTCGACGAGTTCGAGATCCACCCGGCGCTCGCGCCGGGGAAAGAACGGAATGCCACCGCCCACCAGCACCGGGTAGACCTGGCCCGGTACTCGTCGATCAGACCCAAAGCGGCCGCCTCGGCGGCGAGAGCCGCGCCGCCGATCGCGATGTCGCCCTCCCCCCGGCTCGGCTCGGCTCGCAACCGCTCGATCTCCTCCGCCAGGCCGCCGGAAGCCAGGCGGGCATGGCCCTCCACCACCGACAGCGTGGTGGAGAACACCACCTTCGGCAGCGGCTTCCAGAGCGCGGCCCACTCGAGCATGGAGTCGTCGAGCGAGGGATCCTGGTCGGCGGTCTCCCAGGCCGAGATATCGCAAATACGGCTTCTCAAGACCTCAACGGCACCGCACGATACGGCGCGGTCCACGGCTCAATGCCCAGCAGTCCCTGCCGTTTGCCTTGGTGATGCCTCCCATCGCGCAGGCATACGCGAGGAGGTTGGCGTCGTAAGGGAAGGTGATGCCGGGTCGCTGCCAGAAGCGGTAAAGCCAGTGCTCCGGCGGATCATCCGCGAACGGTGTCAGAGAACCTATCTCCTCATGCAGTACCTTGGTGCCGTCGCGGTAGAGCGTGCCGGAGGTGCCGCCCTTGGGGTTGAAAAAGAGGCTGTAGGTGGTGGCCGGCGCCAGCCTGCGGGCCAGTTCATCGTCGTCCAGCTCATTCGAAAAGGGCTGGCTGATGATACAGCCCAGCGCGGTACCCGTGACGCCAACCGCATAGTTCCCGCCGGCGTCGAACAGGTCCATCTGGTCCATCTTGGAATCCTGCTGGAATACAGGGCACTCCGCAGGATCGGCACCGAGCCGACGGATGACCTCATCCTCACCGATGACATCGGTGAAGGTCACTCCCAGGCCTTCGGTGTAGATCTTCTCTGCTGAGAAGACGCTGATCAGCCGGTCCGCCCGCGCCTGCTCGGCCCGTTGCGCAACCGTCAACGGCACTGCCCCGGGCGTGCCTTCTACCAAGGGTGCAAGGCCCGTCGTCAGGGCGAGCCGCCCCGGTGTCCACTCATCCACGCACGGCCGCCACGCATCGGCTCCCGACTCCAGCAGCACCTGCACGGTCTGCCCCTGCAGGTGCTCGACTGCCCACCACAAAGGCGTACGCCCCAGTTCATCAGGTATATCCACCTCCCGCGTGTGGGCGAGCATCGCGGTCACCGCCTCAGCGGCGCCCGCCGCTGCCGCCAGATGCAGGGGTGTCTCCTCAAATGACCCATAGCGGGCAGTCGGAGACTCCCCGCCCGCAAGCCGCGCCCTGACAGATGCCAGATCGTTCCAGTTCTGGAGATGCCAGAAGTCTCTCGTACTCATCCCGTGATCATCGCAAACTGTGATCTCTCGGTTTCGGGACAGTGGTGGTGAGAGACAGTCGGCGTTGGTGTGTTGTCACTGGTCAGCGGTGGTTTTTGGGGTGGGGTTCGCTGTCTTGGAAGTGAGAGATGGTGTGCGTGCCTGCTGTCACCGGGCGATAGATGTGCAGGTCAGGCGCTGGCACGAAGGCGAGAGTTCTCAACGTCATGCGCGCGCCGGGCCGCTTCCCCGCTCTTGAGACCGGCCCGCTCACCGCGGGTCAGGTCCCGGCGGATCGCCCGGTGCAACGTGGAGAGCGACGGCACCGCCGGGGCGTCCGGATCCTCGGCCGCCCGCTGCACCAGCTCGGCGTGGACCCGGGAGGCGTTACCGCCCCACAGCGCCAGCAGCCGCCGGACTTCCGCGGTGACCGTGAAATGGGACGACTCCACCCGGGCGAGGCGGTGATCCTCCCGGGCAGCGGCCAGCCACCGCCACACCGTCCGCTCCGATTTCCCCAATGCCCGTGCCACCAGGCGCACATGCGCGGCCGTCAGCTCTCCACGCCCGTCGAGGTTCAGCAGCCGGGGCATCGCCGCCTCCCGCCCCAACCGGGGCGGGAACACGGCGGCTGGACCGCCCACACGATCCTGGTCAAGGCTTCTCGGCATGGCGGCCCCCGTCCCACAAGCACTGGACGACACGGTTTGGCGTCCTGGTCCCAGATATCCCAGCCCTTCGTCACCCAACTGACCGGTATCGGCATACGACTGACAGCAATCACCGCCATCCGATACAGCAGCGGTCGCGTACGAAGCTCCACCGCCGCTGAGCTTGTTCTTTCCTCGATCCGGTCAGGTTGGCGAGTTCAGGTCGGCGAGGAGGTAGGCAACGGCAAGGCCGGTGATGAGGTACTCCTCGAAGATCTGGTTGTTCAGGGCCAAGGGGGATCGTTCCTGCCGTATGGCCTCGATGGCTGTCGTCGCTTCCCAACCCAGCTCGATGAGGGTCTGCGCGATGACGAGGCCAGAGCGGTTGTAGCCAGCGTTGCAGCGGACCCAGACGGCGTGCGCGCCGCCTCGCGGCTACTCCTAGGGCGACCCGCCGCCGGGGCCGACCGGGCGGCGGGCAAGGCCTCCTGGCGCCGGGGCCCAGGCGGCGTCGGCCGGGAGCGGCTGCGGTCCGCGCGGTGGTGCGGGCCGGCGCCCAGCGGGCGGCGCTCGACCATCCGCCCAGTCGCCATATCTCCCTCCCGACCCCAGCGGCCGGACCGAGGCGCGTACGGAACGGCTGCCGGTCAAGAAGTCGCCGTACGGCCCACTGGGCGCCTCCGAGTACGAAACGACCCTCCCCCCGTCGGAGCAGTGCCCGAAGGGCGCTCAGATGGCAGCCTGCGGCCTCGTGTTGTGCGCGCTGGCGGAACGGAGTCAGGAGCGCGAAGCGGGGCCGGCTGTCGGTGGCGGCTGCCACAATCGGCCCGTGATCGAGAACCGCTTTGACTGGCAGCAGTTCTTCCGTCGTTGGCAGGAGGAATGGATCCCGGACGAGGACGATGTGGAGGACCTGGCGGAGGGCGGCCTCACCCTCGCCGGCCTTGCCCTCTCCGCCGCGCCCGCGGCCGAGGCGGAGATAACCGCCGCCGAGGAACGCCTGGGCACCCGGCTCCCTCCGTCCTACCGGCAGTTCCTCGGGGCCAGCAACGGCTGGCGGCTCGACAAGGGGTCCATCTACCGGCTGGGCGCGGCTCACGAGATCGACTGGTTCGGGGATCCGCTTGAGCTGACCGCGATCTACCAGGAGGGGTTGACCGAGCACTCGACCGAGCAGGAGGTGCTGCTGGCCGGGATGTGGCGGCGGGCACTGCAGTTGGAGACCGACTCGGACATGTCCTACGCCCTGCTGGACCCGGGCGACACCGACGAGGACGGCGAGTGGGCTCTCTACGTCTACAAGGGGTGGAGCGGCGAACCGCCGGATCGGTACCCGTCGTTCCGCGCCTACATGCAGCGGATGTACCAGGACTTCCACTCCGCCCGGGCGGGCAGTCCCGGCTTCGTGAACGACACCACCCGGGCCCTGGACGCCGACGTGGAGCGCGCGCGGCGGGAGGCCCTGAGCGGGAGGTGGGAGAGTGCCCAGGAGCTGCTCACCGAGGCGGAGCGATACGGACGGCCCTGCGCCCGGAGCATGCTGCGGCAGCTGGAGGTGCTGTCGCGCGGCGGCGGGTACTACGGCTTCGGTGAGCTCGTCGCCGATCCGCGCTACACGGGCGAGCTGGTGCCCGTGATGGCCGCCGCGCACCTGCGGGACAACCGTTCCGGCGTCCTGCCCCGCCGGTTCGTGCTGGGCACCGAGACCGACGACGGCGTCACGGCGGGCGCGGACGCGATCCTCGCCCAGGTGCGCGACGGTTCCTACCGCTATGCGTCGGACGGTGCCTTCGGACGGGCGGTGGCCGAGGCGCGGGAGTCGGCGAGGTGGGGGGACACGGACGCGGCGTGGCGCATGATCCGTGCCGCGCTGCCGTTGTGGTCGCAGCCGGGGCCGGACCTGCTGGCGCCGCTCGGTCTGCTGGCGGACCCTGTACTGGGTCCGGTGGTGACGCGGGAACGCGGCCTGGAGCTGCTGGCCACGCCTCGGGCCGGCCGACCGGGCCCTGTGCCCGATCCGGTGCCGGACCTGGATCCGCCGGGACTGTGCTGGCTGGCGGACACTCCGCGGTGGAACGCCCCGCACGACTCCTACCGGTGCCTGTGGGTGGAGGGCACGGAACCGGAAGCGCTGCCCGGCCTGGTCGGGGAGGACGGGTGCGCGGGCCTGACCGCTCCGCCCGGCCGCCGTGCCGGGCGGTTCCACCACGGCCCTGGGCAGTGGGACGATTCGGCGCCGTGGGAGGACCGGGCCGTGGTGTCGGTGGGCCGGACGGGCTCTGGGTGGGCGTTCGCCTGTGACGCGGCCCCGCGGATGTCGGCGCCCGGGAACTTCTTCGTGTCCCTGGCCGCCGCCGCCTCGCGCGGTGGACGCGCGGTGGTGCTATGGGCGCGCCGCGCTCGCGACGGCCGCCTGACGGTGTTCCACCTGTCGGTCGCCGAGCGGGGCGAGGAACTGTACGCGTACACGCTGCGCGGCACGGACGTCGAACGCTCGGGGCCGGTGCCCGGGACCCTCGATCCGGAACGGGGCCTGCACGGCGTCGGCGAGGCGGACCGCGAGCGGTGCCTGCTGGCCGCCGTGCAGGACGAGTTCGGTCTGTCCCTGCCCCGGCACGCCCTAGTCGAGGGCGTACTGCCGCAACTGACCACACGGTCCTGGAACCGTGCGCCGCGGGAGGGCGAGGCCTACGGGTACACCACGATCCGCTTCGGGCGGTGACGAAGACGCGCCGCCCGGCGCGGGCTGGCCACGCCGGGACCACGGGAACTACCGGGAATAGTGCGGGGTGAGGGAGCCCGGTCAATGTGGCTGTCGCCACGGCAACGAGCCAGGGCTGGTGGGTGAGTGCCGAGTGTCCACGCATAGAGCGAGCGGCGTTGTCACGTTGGTGGGGTGTTGATCGGTTGAGGGCGTGTGGGGGTTGGGCGGGGGCCTGGGTCACGCTGCGGTGGGCGGGGCGGTGGCGCCGGTGATCTGGTCCCAGATCACGAAGCGGACGGTCATCTCGGTGCGGTGGTCGCGGGCGGTCCTCCGGTGCCGGCGTGGCCGGAAGTGGGGTGAGATGCCGCTGAACGCGGACAGGAATCTCTGAGCTCCTCCGACGCTGCGGAAGCCTTTCATGGCGCGTTCGCGCTGCCTCGTTGGCTGGTGGGAGTTCTCGGCCCGGTTGTTCAGGCCTTTGTGGGAGCGGTGCTCGACCGAGGGCATCACCTCGCTGTGGGCCGCTCCGTAGGAACGGAGCTTGTCCGTGACGATCACCCTCGGCACGGCCCCGATTCCTTTGAGGAGCCGACGGAAGAAGCGCCTGGCCGCAGCCTTGTTGCGCCGGTTCTGGACGAGGATATCCAGCACGTTGCCGTCCTGGTCGACCGCGCGCCAGAGGTACTTCTGCTCGCCGTTGATCGTGATGAAGACCTCGTCAAGATGCCACTTGTCGCCGGGGCGGGGACATCGGCGGCGCAGCGCGTTGGCGTAGGGCTGCCCGAACTTCAGACACCACCGGCGGATCGTCTCGTAGGACACGATGACGCCGCGCTGCAGCATCAGCTCCTCCACCGCACGGAATGACAACGGGAAGCGGAAGTACAGCCAGACGCAGTGGGAGATCACCTCGACCGGGTACCGGTGCCCCTTGTACGACGGCGGCGTACTGCCCACGGACAACCCCCTCCACCGTGATCAACCCGAAGATCATCCCACCCGGTCAGCCAACGTGACAGTGCCCACGCGACTCCTCCTGGGGTCCGGCGCTTGAACGCGCCGCGCATCACGTACACCTCGGCGACGGTTTCGACGGCGGCCAGGGCGACGTCGACGGCTGGTTCGCGCCCGCGCCCACACTGCCGCGGCCGCCACCCGCGCCCGCTCCGCCAACCGGTCGATGACGTCGGCACCGTAGGCCCGGATCGCCGAGGCCCGCCATCGCTCACGCAGCTCGGTCAGCGACAACAGCACCGTGCGCTTCGGCGGGCGCGTCCGGTCGGCGGCCTGGCAGTCCAGCGCGTAGGAGGCCCGCTCCCCCGGCGGGTGCCCCTGCTTCTCCTCGTAGTCGGCCACGAGGACAGACATCGCGTCGGCGATCTGCTGACGGCGGGTCGACTGCCAGCCGATGAGCCGCTGGTCGATGCCGGCAATCTCCATGACCGGCCGTCGGCCGGGCGTCGCCTCGCGCGGCTCCCACGCTGTAGGGTCCACGTCTTCGTGCGCACCGCTTCCTGCGGAAACGCCGGAATCCAGGCTCGATGCGCACTCGTTCCGTCGGCCGGGCGTGCGCAATCCTTTGGTGCCGCGGTTGCTCGCCGGAGACGCGGCCTCGGCATCGGCGCAGGTCAGGGTCCCAGCAGGTTTCGCCGAGAAGACAAACGAAGTAGCCCCTGACCTGCGCCTGCTTGGGGGGTGAGCGCTGGTTTGCGGCCGCTGCAGGCGCCGCGATGTCTGGCCGCGGGCCTCCCGGTGGTCCGCGACGCGCGGCTACACGGAGATCGCCCCGGGCTGCACGGTCATCGCCGACCCCTCCGGCCCTGCGTGGCCGCTTGAGCGTCAGGGCCTCGGTGTGAGGTCGTCGGAACGGCCAGCCTCGAGTCGTGACCACTGAGGGATGGGGCGTCCGTTGCTCCGCAGTCGGACGTGATCGGCGGGCGTGCCCTGAACGCGGGGCCAGCCGGAGGGTGAGTCTTCCCACAGCTCCTGACGTCCGTACACGGTGAGGTCCATGAGTGCATAGCTGTAGTCCATGGCCTCTACGCCGCGCAGGGTCGTCCAGTAGGTCTCGAAGATGCGGTCGCCGTCCCGTAGGTAGCACACGAGGTGCATCATGCCGACATGGCGTCCGACCAGGAGCACGTCCTGGGAGGGGACTGCCGAGTACCACGGCACGTCCCAGCCCATGAAGTCGCGGTAGCGGCGGCTTGCCTCGTAGGGGCCCTGGCAGAAGACCGCGTAGGTGATGTCGCGCGAGTGAAGGTAGGATAGCTCCTCAACCTGGGTGGTGACCCACGTGCAGCCTTCGCACTGCTCGGCCGCGGGGTGGCCGTGGTGCCACATGAAGTAGTAGGCGATGAGCTGGCCGCGCCCTTCGAACGCTTCGAGCAGAGTGACCGGCCCGTCGGGCCCCGTCAGCTCGAGATCGGCGGCCACCTCGACCATGGGCAGGCGCCGTCGGGCCGCAGCGATCGCGTCACCTTCCCGGGTGTGCGCCTTCTCCCGCACCCGCAGCTTGTCCAGTTCTGCCTGGAAGGTGGCCCGGTCGGCCACCGCCGGCAACGCCAACGCGCGGTCGGCCGTCCTGTTCTCCTGATCAGTCATGACCTTGTCCTTTCGTCCCTTCGCCGGCCGACGTCCGCTGCCAAGGCGAACATGATGTCGTCACTTGCTCTGCTCAGCCTGTTTCGCCAGGCATGGTCACCGACTCCGAGCGAGTCGTAGAGGGACTCCAGGATCACATCCTTATCGGGGCCGAGCGCGACGCGGCTCGATTCACGCTGGTCAGCGGCGTACGACAGCGGCCAGTTTCTGATAGAGCGTCAGCCGCGCAGGCTTTTCGCCATACCTCTGACGCGTAAATAGAGCCTGGTCAGATGGGGTGTGGGCAGGGGTGGGTGCCCGGTGGTCGCGGAGGGCCGCCGGGTGTGCGGGGTTTGTCGGTCAGGCGGCGGTCTCCCTCGGGTTGAGGGTGTAGCCGAGTTGGTTGAGCTGGTTGATGGCCCGGCGGGTGGCGCGTTCGGGGTCGCGTTGGGTGAAGTAGGTGCCGCCGAGTTCCTGGTAGGAGACGTTGTCGGTCAGCATGTGCCAGATCGCGGTGATGATCGAGTGCTCGACGGCCACCAGTGCCCTGAGAGGGCCGCGGCGGGCGGTCAGCCGTTTGTAACGGGCCTGCAGGTAGGTGTCCTTGGTTCTCACGGCGCCGAATGCCGCGAGGCCGAGTGCGCCTTTGAGGTAGGGGTTGCCGGGCCGGACCTTGGTGTTCTTGGTGCGGCCGGCGGACTCGTGGTGGCCGGGGCAGACCCCGGCCCAGGATGCGAGGTGCTTGGCGGAGGCGAACCGGGTCATGTCCCCGCCGGTCTCCGCGATGATTACTTCCGCGGTGGCCTGGTTGATGCCGGGGATGGTGTCGAGCAGGTCGAGGGCGTCACGAAAGGGTGCCATCGCCTCTTCGATGCGTCCGGTGAGCTGGTCGTAGTGGTTCAGGTGCAGGCGGGTCAGGAACGCGTGGTGTTCGCGGAAGCGTCCGGTCAGGGCCTCGGTGAGTTCGGGGATCTTGTTGCGGAGCTTGCGTTTGGCCAGGTCCGCGAGGACCTGGGGGTCGGCTTCGCGGCGGATGAGGGCTTCGAGCATGGCCCGGCCGGAGACGCCCATGATGTCGGAGGCGACCGCGGAGAGTTTGATGCCGGTGTCCTCCAGCAGCTTCTCCAGCCGCTGGACCACACGGCCTCGTTCACGGGTGGCGGTGGTCCGGGCGCGTGTGAGGTCGCGTAGTTCGCGGACCGGCTCGGGCGGCACGAAGGAGGGCCGGACCAGGCCGTGGGCGCCGAGCTGGGCCAGCCAGGCCGCGTCCGAGACGTCCGTCTTGCGGCCCGGCAGGTTCTTGACCTGCCGGGCGTTGACCAGGATCACGTTCAGGCCCTCGGACAGCACGTAGTAGAAGGGCTTCCAGTAGTCCGAGGTCGCCTCGATCACCACCAGCGTCACCTGTGCGGCAAGCAGGTGATCGCGCAGGGCGAGGACCGCGTTCGTTGTCGATCCCCACGTCGTGGTCTCGGTCGTGAAAGACCCCCGCCGCTTCGTACTCGGGGGGCGGACGCACGCCTTGGCGTCCTTCTTGCTGATGTCGAGGCCCACGCAGCGTTCGTGCAGCACGTCCACGGTCTTGCTCCCTCCCTCTCCGGACAGCCGGGCAACGCCGTTCCGGGAGGGCCAGGGTGAATCAGGAATTCTGACGCACGTGCTTCGCAGCAACACTCCACGGTTCCCGTGGAAGGCCCCCAGCACCACGCTGACCTGCGAGCTCGCTGGCATCACAGAGGCATCGGTTTCGGCCGGAACGGACACCCCAAGGTTCCCCAACCGGCATCAGCTCACGTCAGGGCAGACAGAAGCACCTCCGGCGCACGCCACGGCATTTACCACGCCCCCGGCGCGCACCGAAGGTGCACTGGATCGCTGACCTGCGGAAACGCGAAAGTCCCCGTGCCGAAGAACCCTCCCGAGTCCATGCAGCACCACCTGCGCCAGCGCCTGAACACCCGCGCCAGGGAACGCTGGCCGCAGCTCAGCGGCGTCCAGGTCCGCTTCCGCACCGGATTCGCCTACGTGACAGGCCAACTGCCAGGCGAGGAAGACCCACTGCCCTTGTGCCGCTTCCGCTTCACCGGTGTCCCGCACACCTGGGGCTTCGTCCTCTACCTCGCCAGCCAAGGCACGTACCAGGACAATTTCCTGCCCACCGGACTCCCCTTCGGATCCCCCGAAGAAGCCCTCGACTGCGCCTGCGGCCTCTACCTCGGCGACCCCACACCCTGACCACTGAGACCGAACCGCCCACGTGGCGGTCCGTCACCGGGAGGATTCCATGCTGCTGCCCGTCTCGCCCGTGCGGTTGGCCGGCCACGATCTCATACTGCGGGAGTGGGAGAACGCGGACCTGCCAGCCATGGTCGAGCTGTTCGACGAGCCCGAAATCGCTGACCGCACCCCGCTCTCTTCGCCCTTCGACATGAAGGCGGCACGCGAGTATCTGGAGATGATCCACCGCACCCGAGCCGAGGGGCAACGTCTCCACCTCGCCATCACGACCGACGGCCGCAAACCCCTCGGCGAAGTGCTGCTCAACCTCTCCCGAGGCACCATGGGCTATGGCGTCGGCACCGCCCACCGCGGACAACGCCTGGCCCTGCGTGCCGCGCAGCTCATGACCGACTACGCCCACCAGATCTTGGAACTGCCCCGCGTCCTGCTGGAAATCGAGGCTGACAATGCCCCCAGCATCGCTGTCGCACGCGACCTGGAGTTCCGCCTCACTAACGACGGGCCAGAACGAGTCGAGGGGAAAGGCCGGGCCTTCATCCTGCACACCTGGGCCCATGACACCCCAGCACGCCCAGGTGACCACTGACCCCTGAGCACGCCACACAGCGCCTCGCCGGAGCGCCCAGCCACAAGCACCCCTCCACCAACATGCGCGGCGCAGCACTAGCGGTGGTTTGTTAGACCGGGGAGTAGAGATCGAGTGGGTGGCCTGCGCCGACGGCGTTGATCAGGGCTTGAAGTTCGGGTGGCGGGGGTGCGTTGCTCCAGGCTCGCCAGCAGCGTTGGAGGGTGGTCCAGGGGTCGAGCCAGGCCCGGACGGCGCGAATCGCCTGCGGCCAGCTGGCCGGTTGGGGCTGGTGGGGTCTGCTGGGGCCCCCTCTCAGCCGGCCCCACCGCTGTGACAGTCGGCGGGGCCGTGGGGACGACGGCGGGCTCCCGGTCCGGAGGTTGAGCGAACCAGGTGTCCCAGCAGAACGAGAACGCGCAGTTCACCAGGGTCTGGTGGCGGCGGATGGCGGTATCGGAACGGACCTGGAAGTCGGCCCAGCCCAGTTCGTCCTTGATCTGCTTGTAGCTCTGCTCGATCCAGTGTCGGATGCCGTAGATCCGGACGACTTCATGCAGGTCGGCGGCCGGTTCGGAACTGTCGGCCTCGCGGGGTCCGCCGGGGCGGGGCAGGTCGGTGGCCAGGTACCAGGTGGTTTGCGGGGGAAGGGTGGCCGGGTCGGTGGTGGCCACGACGAGACGGACGTTCCCGTCGGGTCCCCACCAGCCGAGGCGGGCGTCGGCGGCCCACCAGGTCTCGGTGTGTCCGTCGCGGAAGGTGCGCTCGACGGAGGTCCAGTCACCCGGGTGCTCGGGGTCCGTCCAGGTCAAGGCGTGGGCGGCATGGACGGGGGTGTAGGCGTCCTTGCCGTAGGCCCAGGTGCCGTGGCTCGGTTTGAGGGCCATGACGAATGGCAGTCCTGCCGCGTCGAGTTGTCTGCGGAAGCCGTCCTGGTCGCCGTAGGCGCAGTCGGCGGCCACGGCGCGGAAGGCTACCCCGGCAGCCTTCGCGGTGCGGGCCAGTTCTGCGGCGATCTGCAGCTTGGTGCGGAAGCCGGGGTCGCTCTTGCCCTTGGGGAAGTGATGGGCGGGGCTGTAGGGCACGGCGTGCAGCGGGTAGTAGAGGTTCTCGTCGGCCCAGCAGGTGGTCACGGTGACGATGCCGTTGTCGGTCTTGCCCAGCCGGCCCAGCCACTGGCGGCCGATGTGCGCGGTCGCCTTGCCGTCCTTGCGGTCGCCCGAGTCGTCGATCACCAGCACCCCGCCTGGGTGCGGGGCGGTCGCGGGATCGGTCAGCAGCAGTTCCAGTCGGCGGGCGTTGACCTGCTCGTGGTCCCAGGTCGACTCGGACAGGAAGAACTGCAGCCGCTGTACCGAGGCGTGCTGGGCCCCGACGACGGGTTCGGCGCCGGCCAGGCAGGTCAGGGTCTTGTTCCGGTCCCGCGGCAGCAGCAGTCCCGCGAGGTACTCGCGGAACCCGCGGCGCTGTGCCAACGTCGAGAGCAGGTCATCGAAGCGCGCGGCGTAGGCTTCCAGCGGGCCCGGAGCGGGCGGACATGGCAGACGGCGAGTCATCACAAGCCCCCAGGCGGCGAGGCGACGTTCCTCTGCTACCGGCCTACTACGACCCTGACCCGCCGTCAACAAACCACCGCTAGCCCGGTTCGCGACGGCGGCGGGCTGGATGACGGTGGTCATGGTGGTGGCCCCTCTCGTGTCGGATCGAGTAGTACTGTCCGTCCGGGGTCCGGACGGACACGATACGCCGCGCACCCGGGGACCGTGGTCCTGCCCGGGCATTCGGCAGCTTCAGGAAACCCCCGTGGCTGGCGGGGGTTGCGCGAGCCGGTCCAGCCGCCCGCACAAGGCGCGGACCAGCCGGGCGCGGCCCTGGGCGCAGCGCAGGGTGCCTTCCGCCGGGGACATCGAGGCGGCGCACCGGGTGCGCGCGAGAGTGCCCGGCATCGTCGGGTGGTGCGCACCGGTGCGGTGCCGGATCGTGGTGCGCACGAGAGTGGAGTCCACCGTCAGCCGGTGCGCACGGGAGTGGAGCCCACCGAGTGGAGTCCACTCGATGCACAGCATCCGATGACGGGCGTCGTGCACCGGATGCAGAACATCGTGCGGTCCACTCGGTGGACGATGCCCGACATCGTCACCACAGCCAGGCGTTGGAGTGCCGCACACCGAGCACTGCACCCCGGTCGGCCAGGCGGCCGGCTCCCACCACCCGGGACAGAGCGCGCGCGTCACGGCGCGCGGCCGCGTTGCCGATGCGGTTCTGCTGGGACCGGGACCGGCGGCCGCGCCGACTACAAAGCCCGCCTTGGCGAGCCCTGCCGGTTGGACTGGGTCGGCGACGTCCCCTGAACTTCTGTCTCTGCGACGCCGCCCCGCCGCCGGGCGTGGGGCAGGCGGTGCCGTCAACCAACGCCCCGGAGGGCGGGCCTCGCCTCGCTCGTATGGATGGTGTGCACGGCGTCGGCGAACCCTGCCAGGCGATCGCCGCGTTAGATTCGGCATGACGATCGACGCCCAGCACATCGACGAGCCCGGCCTCGTGGTTCTCGACATCACCGCCGCCGACGAGGAAGAGAAGATCACTGAAACAGTCGCAAGCGGCAACATAACCCGCGATCTCCATGACCGGGCTCTTGCCGGGCGTTACCTCGCGCGTGGCCCCATAGGGAGCGCTGATCTGGTGACGGTCCTCGCCATGCAGGTGGTCAACCGCCGAAGGCGGTCACCTGGCGCCACCATGCCCCCGGTGACCGCACACGGTGACCGAGAGGCTTCAACTGGTGAGGAATACGCGCCTCTCGATTACGCGAGGTCGCCAGTTTCAGGCCCCCACCGAGAGCCGGATCACATACGTTCCGCCTCGCCGTCTGTACATTCGAAGTACACGCGCCGATGGCTGTCCATGCCTGCTGCACCGAGCCCAAAGCCCCAGATGACCGGGGCGGCTCCGCGAGCAGCGGCTCCGGACACCCGGCGCAGGTGGGCCTCCGCCGGATGGCGGGGCGGCCCGGACATCTGCCGGTCACCCGGCGATCAGCCCACTCTCAAACCTGGAAGGCATGACACAGTACTCAGACGTCGCAGCTCCTGTGGTAGACGCCCCGGCCCCCGTGCGCGACAGCGGAAAGGTACCGGCGGGTCGGCTGATCGGACTGGATCTGGCCCGCGGACTCGCGGTGTTCGGCATGTACGCGGCTCATGTGGGGCCCGACCCTGACCAGGGCGGTGCGATCGGCTTCCTGATGGAGCTGGCCCACGGCAGATCCTCCGCTCTCTTCGCCTTCCTGGCGGGTTTCGCCGTTGTCTTCATCACCGGGCGTGTGACGCCGAAGACGGGCCGGGCCGGGCGTCAGGCAGTGGCCAAGGTGGTGATCCGGGCCGTGATCCTTCTGGCCCTGGGCACCGTGCTGACCATGAGCGGCATCCCGGTCGACGTGATCCTCGCCTTCTACGGCCTGTACTTCCTGCTCGTACTGCCGCTGTACCGGCTCGGCGCTGGCCCCCTGGCGGCGATCGCCGTGGGAACGGCCCTCGTCCTGCCGCAGGTGCTCTACGTGGTGCAGCAGGCGATCGGCGACAGTGGCGTCCGCTCGCCCGGTGAGCCCGACGGCATCGTCTCGCTGCTCTTCACCGGCACCTACCCGGCCCTGACCTGGATCCCGTTCGTGATCGCCGGCATGGCCGTGGCCCGCCTGGACCTGGCTGCCACCGCTGTCCGGACACGCCTGGCCCTCTCGGGTGCCGTCCTCATGATCACCGGCTACGGAGGCTCCTGGCTGGCGCTGCACGTCGCTCCCGGCGCCGCCGACGCCATCGGCGCGGGTGGGGCGAGCGCGTGGTGGTCCGACATCGCGGGCTATCCGTCCGGTGACACCCCCGCCTGGCTGCTGGCTGCCTCCCCGCACAGTGAGACCACCCTGTCGATCCTGGGCAACACCGGTGTGGCGATCATGGTAGTGACCGCGTGTCTGGCCGCGACGGACGCCCTCCCGCGGCTCCGGTTCCTGGCCCGGCCGGTCATCGCAGTCGGTTCCATGTCGCTGACCGCGTACGTTTTCCACCTCGTCGGCATCCGGTTCCTGGGCATCGAGGAACTACCAGGATCGCCCCTGTATGTTCTATTTGGCTTCATCGCGGCCGCCTTGGTGTCCGCGACCGTCTGGTCGCGCTTCCAGCAGCGCGGACCACTGGAATGGATGATGGCCAAGGCGACGGGCCTGGCCCGGCACATCCGCTGAGCGCAGAACCGGCTGGACCGGTAGAGGGCGGCTGTCAGCCTGCCGTCGATGTGCGTGGTCGCGTGCTTCGCCGCGGTGCGGGAGATGCTCGTGAACGAGAGCGCGCTCGCGTATGTGGCGCCTGGTGTCACCGTGCACGGGATGGACGTCGGCCGGTGGCTGGATCGGCGGCGCCAGCACGAGGTCTGGCAGGGGCTGATGGACGGGCACCGTGAGCGCCTGGAGCAGCTCGGTGTCATGCTGCTTCCACCGGAGCAGGAAGCGCCCGCGAAGCCGTCCAAGGGGGCCTCTGGCTGGTGGCCCTGGCGGCGCAGTACAAGGGCGCGTACGGGCTCTGTGACGGCCCCCAGGGCCCACGTAGAGCGGCTGGTGCCGTGACCGCATTGGTTCGCCGGGTTGGTCAGGCCGCGATCTTGAGAGGGCGTCCGCCCCAGCGGATGCCTTTCTCACTGCGGATGCGGGCACGTTCCCAACGTTGCTTGGCCAGCACGTCAGGGTGGCGAGCGTTGGTATTGCGCCAGCGCAGGTAGCGTGCAGGGCCCGGGTCTGTGCGGTGTGGTTGCGGCGGTTGGAATTGGCGATGGTGAACTGCCGTAGTGGTCCGAAGTGGGCTTCGATCGGGTTGGCCCAGGACGCGTAGGTCGGGGTGAAGCACAGCTCGACCCGGTTCTTCTTCGCCCAGCGGCGGATCTTGTCGCCCTTGTGGGCGGACAGATTGTCCAGGGTGACGTAGATTGGGGCGCCGTCCGGGCGGGCTGCCCGGATCGACTTCGGCGCGGCCAAGGTGTTGTCGGCGCCCTCCTTGAGGCGGTTGACGCCCCAGAGCTTGTCGTCGCCCACCGAGTAGCAGCCGTGGAAATACCGGACGCCGTGGGTGCGATGGTAGGTCGCGGGGTGCCGCTCGGGTCGGCCCTGCTCGGCCCAGCACACCCGCCGGTGGGCCGGATACCGAGCGGCCCGAACTCGTCGAACGCGAACACTCGGTCTGGGAAGCGCTCCAGAACCGCCTCGATGCGGTCCAGCTTGGCATCGCGCTCGGGGTCTGGCGACTCCTTCCAGGTCTTGGTGCGCTGGAAGGTGACGCCGCGACGGGCGAGCAGGCGCCGTAACGCCTCGCGGCCGATCCGGATCACACGGCCATGCACGCGGCGCAGGTAGGCGGCGAGTTGGTCGGGCGGGTGGTGGCCGTCTGGATGACGAAGTCCTCGTCGTCAGCACTGAGCAGGCGGGGACGGCCTCCCGCCCACTGAGGGTCCAGGCAGGCTAGGCCGATCTCGTTGAACCGGTGGATCACGTCGCGGACGGTGTCCTCGTCAGCCTGGACCAGCTTCGCGATCACCGGGACCCGGTTCCCGCCGGCCGAGGCCAGCAGCATCATCGTGCGCCGGAACCGCACCGAACTGGTGCTGCCCCGGCGCACGATCTGCTGCAGTTTCTGCCCCTCCTGGCCGGTTAACCTGCGCGCACGGACAGGCTCGGCCATCGCCTCCAACGGTCGGATCGGACGTCATCGCGCACATCCAACCGCCGCGACCACGAGCCGGGCGAACGTTCCCGGTCGGAGGGCTACTTCTCGCGCAGAGTCTCGCCTTCGGCTGCCAGCACAGCCATGTCGCGGACGTGCATGTAGTACCTGGCCGCGTACTCGTCGTCGATCGCCGGGAGAACCTTCTCGAACACCGCCGTCAGCCGGATCAACCCTTCACCGCGCTGTTCGTCGAGCGGGCCGTTGAGAACGCCCAGGGCGTAGCCGTAAGAGTCCGCATCCAGCATCACCATGTCCTGGTCCTCGATGTCCAGGCCTCGGAAGCCTGGCGGGAACGGCATGGCCATGTGCTCGGCCATCACCTGCGAGAGCGCTTCGAGCTTCTCTTCGAACATGCACAAGATCCTGCCGGATCCCACCCGGCGAACCAATGCGGTCACGGCACCAGCCAACCACAGAGGTGGGGTTCTCGTTCTCTGCATGGCGGAGGCCAAGGGCGTGCCGAGCCGGTTGAGTCGGCCTGAAGCGCGGTTCCGGTGTTGCCACCGGCCCGTTTCTCCAGGCCGCTCTCCGAACCCGGCGTACCCGTCTCCGAGTACCGGGCTCTCCACAGTTCCTCTCGTCGGACTGGTTGTCAGGCTGTGGGCCAGGGGCTGGGGATCGTGTCGCCCCGGTAGCGGTACCGGGTGATCGCCGGTGTCCGCGCCAGGTTGATCAGTTCGACCCCGTCCGCAGTGATCGGCAGCCATGACCCGTGAGGGCCAAGGAGCCGGCTGCGGACGTCCTTCCAAGACCAGCGGTGCATTGTCTTGAGCCACATGATCACGCGATGCCAGAGGAAGGCCCCGAGCATGCGGAACGTGTGCTTCGCGACGGCATGCCGGAAGTAGTTGGCCCAGCCGCGCATGATCTGGTTGAGCCGGATCAGCACTTCCCTGGGGTCAGCCTGTGACGTCCTGCGGGTCAGGGCACGGATCTTGTCCTTCACCGAGCGGACGGGCCGCGCGGCGATGAACGCGTAGACGTACCACTTGTTACTTCCCCGTTTGCGGCGCCGCCGGATGCGGAACCCGAGGAAGTCGAACCCGTCCTCTATGTGCGCGATTCGGGTCTTGGCTGGTGACAGCCTCAACCCCAAAGGTTCGAGCACGGAGGCTACTTCGCCCTGGAGGGCCGCCGCATCCTCGGCAGAGCCATGCACCATGATCGCGAAATCGTCCGCGTAGCGGACAATTCGCCAGTTGGGCAGGCCATGCCGACGACGCTTGCGACGCGGGTACTGGCCATCCATCCGCCCGCCGGGCAGCCAGTCGCGGTGCAGGTGCTCGTCGAGCGCCGACAACGCGACGTTGAAGATCAGCGGGGAGAGGATGCCGCCCTGCGGGGTGCCGGTGTGGGTGTCCCTTCGCTGGCCGTCCTCATTGAGGATGCCTGCCTTGAGGAACGCCTTGACCAGCGCCAAGACACGCTTGTCCTTGACCCGTTTCCGCACGGCGCCCATAACGGCGCGATGGGAGACGTTGTCGAAGGCCGCTTCGATGTCGGCGTCCAGCACCCAGTGATATCCCTTGGAGCCGAAACGCTGGATCTCCGCGATCGCGTCCTGAGCCCGCCGTTTGGGCCGGAACCCATAGGAGACCGGCAGGAAGTCGGCCTCGAAGATGGGTTCCAGCACCAGCTTCAGCGCGGCCTGAACGGTCCGGTCCGCCACCGTGGGAATACCGAGGCTGCGAACCTTTCCCGACCCGCCCGGCTTGGGGATCTTGCGCTCCCTCACCGGCAGGGGCCGGAACGCGCCGGACTTCACGTCCGAGCGCAGACCGTCCAGGAACCCGGGTGCTCCAATATCCCGCTCGACGTCGGTGACGGCCACACCGTCCACGCCGGCGGTTCGGGCTCCCTGGTTGCCCGCGACCCGGTCGAACGCCACGATGAGCGTCGCCGGGTCATGAACGAAATTGAACAGGTCGTCAAACCGGCGGCCGGGGTCGGCCACCGCCCAACGGTGAAGCTTGGCCTGCATCTCCAGTACCCGGCCGAAGGGCCCCGCTGAGGGATCTCCTTCCGGAGCGCCGCCGTTCGGCGGCGCGTCTTCTGGCATTACAGCATCCTTCCCTTCATGGAACTACTGCCGCCCTTCCCCTTGCTCCGGGCTCTCCCCGGCTCTGAGTACTACGGCGGCTCCGCCCCCTCCCGCACCGGTCGACCGACGGTGGGTCCAGCCTCGAACTCCGCGCTGGCGGCGCGGACTCGTGACGGATGCGGGAGGGTTCCCGTGTTCACTGCTGACCGTTCGTCGCAGGAGGTGCCCGACTCTGTCCCGGCGGCATCGCCACGGTTACGCCGCAGGCATTCACCGTGGCCTCCCGGGCCTGCATCTACAGACCTGCCCGAGAGTTCCCCGCTCCCGTACTGCGGAAGCGGTTGCGCACCGCCATCCGGCCCAGATCCGCCAGGTTCGAGCCGGTGACTCATTACGGGACGTAAACGCCGGTTCCTCTCGTACACCTCTGCGTCTCGCTCGCCGGACCCGACCCATCTGGCAGTGCTGGACCGTCCCGGCTCGACGCCTCTCGGTTCAGGCTGCCGTCAGCTACGCTCGCCCCGCTACGACGGGGCTCGCGGTGCAGGTCTTCCACCTCCACTCGGTCAAGCAGCGCTTTGCACGGCGCACGAAGATTTCAAGTCCAGTGAGACGTTTGTGACGCTATGAGATCTGTGGTGCGGGTTCCCTGCGCTTGGCGGGGTCGTTGATCCACGCTTGCTGGGGAATCTCGGGCGGTGCGGGGCGGCGACCGAAGCGTTCGGGGTGGCGGGCGAACGCTTCGGCGAGCGTGACGGCTCTCTGGTCGCGGACCTCCTCGGCGGTGCCGAAGTGGACGCTGGCGGGCGTGTGCCATCCAATGCCCGAGTGCCGGTGCTCGTCGTTGTAGTACGCGATGAATGCGTCGAACCACTCGCGGGCGTGGGCCAGGGAATCGAACCGCTCGGGGTAGTCGGACATGTACTTGGTGGTCTTGAAATGGGTTTCGCTGTAAGGGTTGTCGTTGGAGACCTTCGGCCTCGAGTGCGACCGCGTCACCCCCAGACCGATCAGTAGTTGGGAGACCTTCTTCGACGTCATCGAGGTGCCGCGGTCCGCGTGCACGGTCTGGGGCACGATGCCGTTGCGGGCGATGGTCTCGCGGATCAACTCCTCGGCCCGCAGCGCCGACTCGGCTCGCTCGACGGTGTGGCCGACGATGTACCGGCTGAAGATATCGATGATCACGTAGGCGTGATACCAGACGCCCTTGACCGGTCCGGCCGCCTTGGTGATGTCCCAGGTGAACACCTGCGACGGGCCGGTGGCGACCAGCTCGGGCACCGCCTTGGCGGGATGGGTGGCCTGCCGTCGGCGCTCACCGGACTGATCCTGCTCGCGCAGGATCCGGTACATCGTCGAGACGGAGCAGTGATAGCGCCCGGCATCCAGCTCGCGGGCCCAGATCTGCGCGGGCGCCAGCTCGGCGTACTCGTCGCCGTTCATCAACTCGAGTACCGCAGCCCGCTCTTCGGCCGTCAGGGCCGACGGCTGCATCTGCGGGGCACGTGTTCTGCGTGGTGGTGGGGGCCGGAGCCGGCGGTAGTGCGTGGCGCGGGAGCGGCCGGTCAGCCGACAGGCGGCCGTGATGCCCAGTTGAACCTCGACGCCGGTGAACGCCTCGTCCACGACAGGGTCGGCGGCAGGCTTCAGTCCGCGCTCTCGGAGATCATTTCCAAGAGCGCGGAAGCTTTTCCCATCACCTCGAGTGCGGCCTTGTTCCGTGCCAGGTCCTTCTGCAAGCGCTCCACCTGCTGCCGCAGCTTTTCGTTCTCCACCTCCGCGGCGGACTTCTTCGCACGGGCCGGGCTCGTTCGGCGGTCGACCAGGTTTTCCAGGGCCCCGGCATCCCGGGCGGCCCGCCACTCCTTGACATGCGAGTGGTAGAGGCGTTCCCGGCGCAGGACCGCGCCCTTCTCGTTCCTGGGCGCGGAGTCGTACTCTGCGACGATCCGCAGTTTGTACTCCGAGGTGAAAGTGCGGCGCTTCGACCTCGGCGCCGGCTCGGACCCGACGGGCTCTGTGCCGGCCATAAGGGACGGTTCTCCTGTCGTGCCCTCTCAGGCGAACCCCGCAGAACGGGATGTCTCACCCAAGGCTGACAGAGAGGGAGCCGGGTCTTCGACGTCGACCTCGATGACCACCACCTGAGGCGGATTCGTCGGGTGATCGCGAACAACACGGCCCCACCCGTCCCGTACCGAGCCGATCCGCGTTCCGAACCCGGACGCTGAGGGAAACGGTCTTCTCCTCCTGGCTGTTCCTCGCAGCCCGCAGGCTCCCCGCGCCGTGACAGCTACCCCGACGAAGGAATCAAAGGACATCCTTCGCTACCCCAGGCGCGGTGGGAGTCAGACCGAGTGGCTCACGGAAACGATGGTGGCAACCGGCTCTACGGCCGGCGCCCTCTCGGAGGGCGCCGGCCGTAGACGGTCTCACGCGGCAACGTGATCGCGCCTGGGTTCCTGATCGCTTTGGTGGAGCCCGCAACTCTCAGTGGACGTTAAGTCCGTTTCTGGTAGCGGCCTCGTCCGGGTTGGGTGAGGAAGCCTTGGCGGAGGAGGCGTGCGAGGCGGCTTCGGGTGATGTTGACGGATACCTCGTCGGTGGGCAGGTCGAGGAGTTCGTGCAGTTCACGGGCCCGGAACACCTGGTAGGCGGTGCTCGTCTCGGTCTGAGGCGGGTCGGGTTCGGTTGCTGCCGGGGCGGCTTCCGCAATGACTTTCCGGGCGATGTCCAGCTCCGTGAGTCGGGCCTCGGTCTCGGCCAGGGCGGCGGTGAGGTGGTCGATCTGCCCCTGGAGTTCCCCGGCACGGGCGGTGGCCGCCTCGTGCTGGGACCGGAGGTCGGCGAGGAGTTCGGTGACGTTCACGCGGCCAGCCCGAGACCGTCGCGCCAGGCGGGGCTCGGTGTGGTCAGGCGGCGGGTCATGTTCGCGGTGGAGGCCCAGTAGACGCGTGAGGCAGAGGTGTCGGGCCGGTGGTCGTCCTTGCGGGCCAGGCGCCGGTGCAGCAACAGGGTTCCGTTGACCTGTTCCACGATCCACCGCTTGGGCTGCGGGACGAAGCCCTTGCCCTGGTCGGCGGGGTTGCGGCGGACGATCTCGACGTCGATGTCGTTCAGCACGCCGTGGATGACGACCTCGTCCTTGAAACCCTGGTCCACCAAGGCTTTCTCCAGCCGGTTCCCGCACTTCTCGGCGGCCTGGTCGAGCAGGGCGATGCCGGCGGCGTTGTCGTGGGCGGAGGCCGGCAGGACGACCACGCCGATGACCAGTCCCAGGACGTCCACGGCCAGCCCGCGCTTGACGCCCGACACCTTCTTGTTGACGTCCAGTCCCGTCGTGGTCTTCGGGACACCGGCAGCCGCACGCACGGACTGGGTGTCGACGATCACGAGGGACGGGTCCTCTAATCGGCGGGCCTTCTCCCGCACCTGGCAGCGCAGGAGTTCCTGGATCCGCTGGTCCAGGCCGTCCTCGCGCCACAGGCTGAAGTAGTAGAACACCGCCGACCAGGACGGCAGGTCATGGCGAAGGTAGCGCCACTGACAGCCTGTCCGGTTCTGATAGAAGATCGCGTTCACGACCTCCCGCAGGTCACAGGATCCCCGGTCACCGGTCGCCGACCGTGCCACTCGGTCCTGCTTCCAGCCCGTGATCATTGGCTCCAGCAAGGCCCACTGCTCGTCCGATAAGTCGCTCGGATACGGCTCTCTGTCCCTGCCCCGAATCCCAGCATGTCCATGCCCAACGCCAGCCCCGTACTGCAATCAGTCACACGATCGAGCGATCACGAACCGATGAAGATCGGACTTAACGTCCACTCAGATGATCTGGTCCGGCAGCAGCGGATATCAGCGTCCCGCCCCGCTGCGTTGCGATCGTGCCTGTCACGGGTTGATCGGTTCGCGCACGGGGGTAGTGAGCGTGCATGGATGAGACCCTGGTGGAAGAGAACTTCGCGCTTATGGACGGCCGCGACATGAACGTCATCCTCGGCCTCCTCGACGGGCTGAACCTTGAGGCCGAGCCCACTGCGCCACGCAGCAGCGGCAGGGGCCGCCACTGGGAGCTGACCATGTACTGGCAGCCGGCGGGACCGACCCGGAGAGTACCGAGGCGGGATTGCCCGGCACGGTCGACGAGATCAGGGACCACTTCGTCGCCGCCGGGAAGCAGCCGCCATCGAGGGTCGCCGTCTACCGTCGGGATGGGCTGGTGCTCTGGACCTTCCAACTGGACGCCGGGTAGGTGATCGGCCACGGGACGAAGCGTTGCGGTGCGTCGGATATGAAGCCGCGCACGCCGGGGCCGGCCCCACTGTGGCGAGGAGAAGCTTGCGGGGCGCTATGACTTTGATGTCCATTCACCTTGTTGCGTGTCGCCCGCTCTTCTCCAATGATCTGGTCCGCCACGCGGAGACCGGACCAGATCGGTTGAGACCGTGACCAGGCCGAGCAGGACGGGACATTCTCGATCCGTATGTATCCGTCTCACCGAAGTTTGATCAGTCTCGACGAAGTCTGACCGGCCCGCTTGAGGGTCACGCACCCGAACCGGTCGCAGCCCCCGGATCCCAATATTGCCGCGCATGCGGTTCGGAGCGGACACGTTCGAGGAGACGGCCTGCCCAGTTGCGGCCGCGGCCGGCGTTGTCACCCCGGAAGGACGAGTCCACGTCGTCGTGGAGCACTGTGGCGTCGTTTGTGGCCGGCAGGATCTCGGCCAGCTCGGGGTGCTGGTCGTACTCGGCTCGCAGCAGGCTTGTCATGACGGCGGTCCGGGCATGTTCCCAGCCCTCGCCGAGCGGCGTCCCGGCCGCGAGCCTGCTTGCCGCGGATGAGGTGTCCGCCGTCACGGTCTCGGCCCGGACCTCGGGCTGAGCGACTGACAGGGCCCAGTAGGCGTGGGCGGCGGAAGGGTGGACGACTTCTCCTACGGTGACCGGGGCGGGGTAGTCGTTTCGCAAGCCGCGCACGCCGGGGTCGGCCACTGGCCTGTTGGGATACCAGTGGTAGAGCTGGACCGCCGGAGGGTGCGCAGCCACCGGTCCGTCTGCGGGGATGCGCGCGGGCCGCTCGGCCAGCCACTGGGCTCGGTCCTCGAAGTACGCGAGGGCGCTGTCGTAGACGTCCTGCGTGACCGGCGGATCGACCGGCAGGCAGGTCTGGCCGCCGGGCCCTGCCACCAGCACCCGCAGCGGCCCGTCTTTCCGGTCCATGTCGCCCAGCGCGTAACGACGCCGGGATGGGCGCGGGCTGCGGCCCGGTTCTCCTCCGTCCGGTTGGCGGGGAAGGTGTCGACGGCGGCGAGGCAGCGGCCCGTCGAGTCGGGCCGCCCGTTCAGCTGGTCGATGGTGTCCTGTACTTCGGCGACCAGTAGGTCAGGGGTGAGCCAGGTGCGTGGCTCACGGAACTCCAACCCGCCAGATCGTGCTCGGATGCCTCAGCGCCGTCCGGGAGGCTGGTGGCCACCCAGCCACTGCGGAGCTTCTCCTGGAACTCCTCGAGGGTGACCAGGCCCCAGCAGTCGATGAGCCCGTCGGCATGGATGAACATGGCTCCGGCGCGGTAGCGCTCCACCGTCCGGCGCGAGACACCCAAACGCTCCGCCAAAGACTTGGTGGACCCCTTCGCCCGCGTGAGGAGGACTTTCACCTGAGACTTTACGGATTTCGGCGCGGGCCGGGTGAAGACCTTCCGCTCCGCCCGCGCGAGGACCTCCAGAACCTTGCCACGGCGCGGGGCCGGCTGCTGCTGTCCGTGCTCGCTCATGCCTCCGGGGACCACGGATCACCTGCGGACAGATTCCGAAGTCCGCGCAGGTGGCGACGGGCGCTGTCGGCGGTGCGACTTTGACCGCTAGTTGGCGGATTTGAGCGATAGTTGGCGAGCCCAGACCCGTGGGCCGCCGCAGGACACGCTGGGGCACTTTGGAGACGTTATGGATTTGCTTGCGATCCTCGATGAGGCGGTGGCCGCTCTCAAGGCTCCTCTGGGAGAGGACGACCGAAGCCAGGGCTGGACCGATGATCTCCGGAGAGAGGTTCAGGAAGAGATTTCGATCAGCCGTTCAGTACTGCGCCGCCACGGATCCGGCATGGTGCGGTACCTACGTCCGCGCCTTGACGAGTGGATGAAAAGCGAGGAGATACGACTGGGACGCCTCCAGCACCTGGTGTCGGATGTGCAGCGGCGGCTCGTGGACGCTCGCAGCACGGTGTGAGGCACATCGGCTGAACTGCCGATCCGAAGCTGACAGGCCGGCCAAAGGAACCGCCAGCCGGCTACCAGGCAAAAAACCGCCGACTACGAATCAACACGGCCCTTCGACGGGCGGCTCCCCGGATGCGACTCGCCATGTAGCGCTCAAAGGCACAGGCGTCCGTCCGTACGGCGGGAGGCATGACGACGTCCTCCGCCTCCGAACCGGTGCCGGTGCCCATCCGCGTGCTGCTTCCCGGGGACCAGGAAGTCATCGCGCACCTGTGGTCGCGGCACCAGCTGCGCGACGGCTGCGGCCGAGGCAGCCGCCCCGGAGCGCTCCGCCGACTTCGCCGATGCCTGGGGAAGAAGTATCCGGCGATCGTCCGGCTCCGGGAGAACGCCTGGGAGGAGTTCACTCCGTTCCTCCGCTTCGACACCGAGATCCGCCGCTTCGTCTGCATCACGAACGCGATCGAGTCTGTCAACGCCAGGATCCGCCGGGCGGTCAAGGCCCGCGGACACGTCCCGAACGAGACCGCCGCTGAAATGCTTCTACATGACCATCATGTCCCTGGACCCCACCGGCACGGGCCAGGCCCGCTGGACCATGCGCTGGAAAACGGCACTCAACGCCTTCGGCATCACCTTCGACGGCTGCCTCTCCGCAGCCCGTCAGGAAACCCAACCACGCTGGATACACCGCTCGTTTGGCAGACCCCGGTCAGGGCGCGGCCTTGCTCCTCTTCGCGGGCGACCTGCCGGGCAAGGACGTCGCGGTACGGGGTGACGGCGGCAAGAACCAGGCGCTCAGCACCCCTCGGCGGGCGGGCGGCGCCGGTCTGGCCGCGGTGCGCGCACCGTTCCGGACGGGCTGTCCCGGGCGTTTGGATCGCGTGGGCGGCGCCCGGCAGGAGGCGGGTCGGTCCACGCAGATGGTCATCGTGCCCGGACGGGTCCTGGTGCTTGCCCGCTCGGGTCCTCCGGGCGACCGGCCGAGGCCGCGGCGGGCAGGCCGTGCCCGCCGGTATTGGTCACCGTCCGGCCTGGACGAATCCTGCTATGCGCGGTCACGTTCGTCGTGCAGCCACCGTTCACGTGGCTTCTTGGAACCTACGGCAGGCCACATGTCAAGCAGCGACTTGCCGATACTTCCCGGCGCCCCACCGCCACAGTGGGTGAGTGGACGTCAGAAGATCACCTGCAAGGGCTAATTGCCATTCAACCCGCCACGGTGCAGGCGATTTTGACGGTTAGTCAGTTCCGTTTCAAAGTGGTGTAAAGGGGCTTTGCATACCCGATCAGCCCCACGAAGCCGGGGGTCCCGATTTGCTCGATATGACAGGAATAGGGGGTGTTAGTACGTTCAATCACACACCGGCTGTTACAGCGGGACTGTCTCTGAGTCCGAGAAGGAGAACAAGCGACATGATCATGACCCGTTCCCACGCGATCGCGGCGGCCGTCGCGGCCGCCGCGGCACTGACCGCGACCGGCATCACCTACGCCTCCGCCGTCCCCGCCCCCCAGGCCCAGGAGGCCCCGGCCTCCGTCCTCGCCCAGGCACCCATGGGCGGGGAGGGCGGCAACACGGGCAAGGGCAACGAAGGCCGGGGCAACGAAGGCCGGGGCAACGAAGGCAACGAGCGCCGGGGCAACGAGCGTGAGGGCAAGCGCCATTACGAGGGCCGGATCCACATCAACGAGCGCGAGTTCTCCGGCCGCCCCGACGGCTGCATCACCGTCGTCAGCGGCCTGGGCGCCAAGAGCTTCAACATCCGCAACGACAGCCGCAACGAGGTCGAGGTCTTCCGCGGAGCCGTGTGCGACAACGGCGCCCCCATCGCCACCGTCGGCCCCCGCAGCTCCGCCAACAACGTCCGCCCGGGCAAGGACGAGGACGAGGACTTCGAGAAGGGCGAGCACCACGAGAAGAAGCACCACGAGAAGATGAATGACGGCGTGAAGGTCAAGAACGGAGTCATCGCCAGCTTCCGCGTCGTCAAGCGCCACCACGGCGAGGGCGGCGATTTCGGCGAGGGCGGCGGTTTCGGCGAGGGCGGCGGTTTCGGCGATTACTAAACCAGCAACCGCCTGATGCGCATGCTGGAGAACTCCGGCCCGCCGTAACCGGGCCCGGGCCCTTGGGCCAGACGCACAACACAGAATCCCGGCCCGCCGTAACCGGGCCGGGATTCTCGTCCGGCCTCCAGCCCCAAGGATATCCCTTCCCGGAACATCCAGCTCGGGACCGCGAAGGTGCGTGGAGGCGTCGACGAGGGCGGTATACAGCCGTACGGGCATGGCACCGAAACCCCGCGCAGCACCTCAGAGAGCCCGGGCTTGCCGACCTCCACATCACCGCAGCCGACCAAGCAACCACCCCCGCCGTCATGACCGCACTCGAACAGCAGTCGGCCACACCAGGGACCGGGCCCGTACAAAAAGTGCCCGGCGAACCAGGAGCCGAAGCACGCATGCACGCGGACACCCGGCGGCTCACGGATCCGGACCCCGGCACGGCCGGTGGGTTGTCACCGGGGCCCGGGTGCTGCGGCTACCAAAGCTGCTGGATCTCCCGGGGCGTCCCGGTGACTCACACGACCCCGGACATGCCCCTTGAGCTGGAATTGGTGCAATCCAACACCGTTTCCTGGAACCAAAGTTACTGAGACAGAAACCCAGACATTCACAGGACCCATTCAGGATCGAATCGGTCCTGGTGTCATCGGTGTCAGCAGGAAACACCGCAACCGACAGCCGCTGGAAATCTCGATGCGTTCGCGTCGCGCCGCCCGTTCCGCCCGTTCCGCCCGTCTCGCCCCGGCCGCCGCGGCCGTGACGGCCCTCGCCACCACCGCCTGCGACCCCGACGACGAAACGGACACCGGCAGCTCCGCCACCCCTCCTCCGCCGTCGCCTCCACCGGCAGCGACAGCAACGACAACTCCTGCGGCGACAACCCCTCCACCAGCGGCTCCAACTCCAGCGGGTCCACCGACAAGGCAGACTCCGGCGACGACAGGAAGAACAACTACGGACAGTCCCGCGGCACCAACGACCTGGACTTCACGGTCACCTCGAAGTCCCAGGCCGGCAGCTACTGCCTCGTCACCGCCAAGGCCAAGGCCGACATCACCTGCCACCTGGAGAACAACACCCCCAGCGAGTCCTTCGGCTCCGGCGCCGACGGCGTCGCCTCCCCCGCCGGACAGGATTAGCGAAGACCCCAACAAGCTCACCGGCTCCACCGTCGCCTACACCGGTATCAGCCCCAAGACCACCAACAGCAATGCCGGCAAGGAGATCGAGAACGCCGTCATCGCCACCAACGACGATCCCGGCCCCGCCGAACTCAAGCCCCCCGACACCGCCAACGCCGACAAGCCCATCGTCACCAACTGGGCCACCAACCACGCCGAGGCCGTCCCCGTCATCGTCTGACATCTGTACGCCGGGCAACCGCCCCACTCCGCTCCACTCTCGTCCCGGACCCCGACGTGTCGTCCCGGCAGCGGTCCCGGACTGCCGTGGAGGCTCTGGACGCCGGCGCGATCCGGGCCTCGCTCCCCATTCCCGCCGGTCTCCGGCGGCACAGCGGCGGACCGGATCGCAAAAGCCCTCGGCACACCCACCCAACCGGGCAAGAAAGCGGCCATGACCGCGCCCGCCGCCCGGCACCTCGTCGACCGCAAACTGTTCACCGAGCTGAGCGCGAACCCCGACGCAACGCCGCTGCGCCCCCGGCAGGTCGTGAACGTCCGCCGACGGGAAAACCTGGCACAGCTGCTCACCGCCGACACCCCCTCGGGCCGCAGCCGGCCGCAGCCCGGCACGGCGTACACCGACTTCGACCACATGGTGCGCCTCGGCCGGACACACTCCCCGCAGCCGACCGACGCCCGCTTCAAAACAAGCCGGGCCGAGGCCATCGACATCCCGCTCTACACCACGGCGTCCGCCGATACAGTCACCCCCGCCCACCCCGAGGCCGACCGGGAGCAACTGCCCACGATAGACAAAAGCCGGTGCCCACCGCTCGCGTCACCGCACCCGGCACCGACGCCCGCACCCGCATGAGCCTCCAGGCACCCATAAAGCACCAAGACGACACAACCCCGCCCGGCCGCGGACCAACGGACCCCACGCCGGACCCCCCGAGCATGCGACGAAGCACCCGAACAAGACACAACAACAAAGACGCCCCGGCCCTACCACCACGACTATGCGACGAACAGCCAGAGCAAAGCAGTGAATTCAGCAAGCAGCACGGCAACCCATCCAACACGATCTCCACCCCGACCAGCCTGGACCACTTCACCACCGACCCGTTCCAGGGCCACCAGCCTGCCCGCCGCACAACTGAACAAAACGCACAAACCACCCAAAGACAACACGGGCAAACCAACCGCGACAAAACGACCCACTTCAGCGCCAATCCGGAATCCACCCAGCAACCCAACACCACCATGCCCCACGACAAAACCAGCCACAACAACGACCACACCAACGGCATGTCCACCACCCACAACCTGCCCAATTGCGGCGTCTACTCGAATCCCGACATGGGCTTCACCTCCGGCGCCCCGACTCCCCCTGCCCACACGTCTGCTGGCGGCCGCCCTCACGGGCCCCCGAACAGACCTGAACGCCAAGGACGCGGGAAACCACAGCCCGGAACCGAAAGCACCGGCCGGGCACGCCGGGCCGAGTCGAACAGCTCCGGCACGAAGCCGGCCCCGCACGTCGAAACGCTGCTCCGGATAGCTCCTTCCGCCCACCCGGAACAGCGCTTGTGCGTGCAGGTGTCCGTCCGCCAAAGGGAGGTACACCCGGTTGCCCTGAGCAGCGAACTCCTCGGACTTCTCCGCCATGCCAGTCAGCGCCTGCGCCTCGAACTCGGTGCCGACAGCCGTGGACCGACGCCGTGCTCGTCGCGGCCCTTCTTGGACATCTTCATCGAGCAGCACTCCAACAAAACCAGCACGGTAGGACAATTCCGGGACTACAGCGCCGCGAGATTACCGACCAGATCGTCAAGCCCCAACGAGCCCTGGGAAAGAGCCTTCATATGCCAGGCCTTGAGGTCGAAGGCGGCACCATGGCGGCGCTTCGCGGCCGCACGGCCCTGGAGCCAGGCGCGTTCGCCGAGCTTGTAACCAATGGCCTGACCCGGCCAGCCGAGGTAGCGGTCGATCTCGCCGTTGCGGCGGGCAGCCGGACTGCCGTTGTAGGTGGCCATGAACTCCGCGGCAAGCGCCGGGGTCCAGCGCTCACCAGGGTGGAAACCCGAGTCGGCGGGAATGGCGAGCTCGAGATGCATACCGATATCGACGATCACCCGGATGGTCCGCAGCATCTGCCCGTCCAGGAAACCGAGACGACGCCCGGGCTCACAGAAGAAGCCCAGGTCGTCCATGAAACGCTCGGCATACAGGGCCCAGCCCTCGATGTTCGCGCTGACCATACCCTCGGTGACCTGGTAACGGCTGAGCCGGTCGGCGACCGCGACCCACTGAGCGAGCTGCAGATGGTGGCCAGGAACACCCTCGTGATACCAGATGCTGACGAGCTGCCAGGTCGGAAAGGTGTCCTGGCCAAGGGTCGGCAGATAGGTACGTCCCGGGCGGCTGAAGTCAAGGCTCGGACCCTGGTAATAGGGCCCGGAAGCGCTGCCCGCGGGCGCAATCCGGGACTCGACCTTGCGAATCGGACCGGAAAGATCGAAGTGGCTGCCGTCCAGGGCAGCGCTCGCCTCGTCCATCAGCTCCTGCAACCAGTCGCGGACAGCCTCCTCACCCTTGACCGCGTGGCCGTGCTCGTCCAGGTGGTGCATGGCCTCAAGGAGAGTGGAGCCGGGCAGGACACGCTCAGCTTCGACACGCATCTCAGCGAGCGTCCGGTGGAACTCGTCCCACGCCCAGGCATAAGCCTCGTCCAGATCGAGCTCAGCACCAGTGTTGTAGCGGGCGGCGCGCCGATAGCGCTCTCGGCCGACGGCGTCCGGGGTATCCGCCGTAGCGGGAACGTAGGTGTCGCGCAGCCACTCACGGAACTCGGAAACGGCAGTGGTGGCTTGGCAGGCGGCGGCGTCCAGCTCGGAGCGCAGCCGCTCGGTACCATCCCCGACGAAGTCCGCGAACCAGCCCGCGCCACTGCCCGCATGCTGTCCGCCGGCCTCCCCGGTCCAGCCGGCGAGCTGGCCGATCACCCCAGCGGCCTGCCGGGGAGCAGCGAGCAGGCCACGGGAGATCCCCTCGGTGAGGGTGGCCCGGTAACCGTCCAGCGCGCCAGGCAGGTTACGCAACCGCCCGGCCACCGCCGCCCAGTCCTCATCGGTCGTAGTCGGCATGAAAGTAAAGATCGTCCGTACCTGATCAACATGCGCACCCACAGTACGCAACTGCCGGAAGCTCTCCCCCGTGTCATGCATCGCGAGCTCGGCCGTGAGACGTTCCCGCAACAGCCGGGCACAAGCCAGTTCAGCGGGATCACCCGACACAGGAGCCGCATCGAGCGCGGCCAGACCACGACGAGCAAACTCGGCATGAGCCTCGAAGCCATCCGGCGACAGGTCCGGTTGCCGGTCGTCACCCCGGTTCAGACCCAGCCACGCGGAGATCAACGGATTATGTGCGGCCACCTCATCGAGATAGCCGTCAGCAATACTGCGCGGAGTAACCAATTCATCAGCCATACACACATCCTGACGCACCATCGAACCAAGCCACAACGCTCAAACCCGCTCTTCGTCCCGGTCGGCGGCACTCGGCCCGCCCCGCCCGGCGGGGACTGATCCGGTGTCCTGAGCGGCGCGGGCCCTCTTCACCCAGCCCCGCAGGGACTCCGAACTGACCCCGAGCTCCCGGGCGAATCGGTCGCTGTCCGTCCCGACGAACGGACGCGCTCGATCACTTCCCGCTTGTCCTCGTCCGAGTACCGATTCGTGTACTCGCTTCCCGCCTGGCACCGCTTCCTCTGGGCTCTCGCGTCCCAGTCTCCAGGTGTCCACGATCAAAAGGAAGCTTCACTTCGGTCGTGAACCCGCCCCGCGGACCGCCCCAGTCCGTGGTCACTCGGCTCGACGGAAACGCCCCCGGACGGCTCCCTCTGCACCTCGCCCGGCTTGCGGACTCCGGCCGCGTGTTGATGGGCCCGGCATACCGTGGAATCGACGTGAAGATCCCACGTGATCGAACCCCGCGCATCGGGCCCCACACTGGAGCTGGGAAAGGATCCGGTGCCGTGGCAACTCGGGTACGAACGCGTCGGTGACAACAACCTCGTGTATCTGATGACAGAAAGCGCTGGGAACCAGGAGTTCCACCGCAGGCCCCCGCCCGTCGACGGGCGACAACTACCGCTGAGGCACACGATCCCTACCCGAGCACGACCAGCACGTCGTGATCAGTGTCGGCTCTCCAGTAGGTCCTTGAACTTCTCCAGGTCGGTCCGGACTGTGTCTTCGATCGCGTGGACCTGGGCGAATCCCTTCGGACCGCCGAAGGTCGCCCGTACGGTGTCCGGGTCGTACTCCAGCCGGACTTGCAGCTGGGTGTGCTGGTCGTCCAGCGGGTTCACGGCGAAGGCCGCTTTCAGCTCTGGGCTGTCCACCGTCCAGTCCATCACCTGACCCTTGCCTCGATCGGCAATACGGGTCTCGAAAACCTGCTCGTCATCCCCGATCCGAACGTCGAGATGGGCTCGGCTGCTGCCGTGCCCAGTGGCGCTCTTCACACCTTCCATGAACTTCGGGTACTCATCGATGCGGTGCAGCTGCGCCCAGACCTCCTGCGCCGGGACATTGACGTCGACCTGTTCTTCGAGCCTGCTCATCGGGAGCCTCGCTTCCCAGCCCGGCCGCCCGGGCCATCGGTACTTCCAGCCTGCTCTGCTTCCCGCCCCTCGGCCACCCAGCCCGGTTCTGACTCCCCTGGGCCGGCCTTGAGCCCGGAGGAATTCACATGCTGTCCGCCGCCGCTGTAGGTGTTCACCGGGTCGGTTGGCGGCCTTACGACGGCGGGAAGCAGGGGCTCGTACGGAGGTACTACCTCCAGTCGTACGCCCTGGCCCACGAGCCCCAGACCACCGGGCACGACGCGTTCGTCATGAGGACCACGGCCCAGCAGGGCATGAAGCTGCACCGCCCCGAGCGTTGCCTGGCCCTGGTCGCGAGCGCCGTCGGGTGCGCAAGGACGAGATCCGGGCCGTGCCCGAGGGCCGCGGCGGCAGAGTGAGCGCGGCCGAGGAGCTGGCCCGGCTGCGGGCGGAGAACGCCCGGCTGCTCAAGGCCGAGCAGGAGTGGCAGCTGGAGCGCGAGATCCTGCGCCGGGCAGCCTCCTATTTCGCGCGGGAGGTGAAGTGAGGCCCCGTCGCTGGGACTTCATCTCCGGCAACCGCTCCGACTTCGGCGTCAAGCGGATCTGCCGGGTGCCCGGGGCGTCCTGCGCCGGCTACTGCCAGCACCTGGCCACCGAGCAGGCCCGTGCCGAGCGCCGGGCCGAGGAGAAGCGGACCGTGAGCGAGATCGGCGCCATCCACGCCCGGCGCGACGTGGCTCTACCTCGCCACGGTCATCGACCTCTGCTCGAGGACGGTGGTGGGCTGGTCGATCGCCGAAGCGTTGCCGCTTGCCTTGATCACCCAGGTCGCCTGGGCCCGACGGAGGCGACAGTAGCCGTACTTGTCATCGCCCGGGACCTGACGCCGACTGCCGACGCACTCGTCGACGGTATGTTGCTGGCCGTAGGTACGGCAGCCGCGGCAGAACTGGCCGGGCAATTGCCCCCGGGCGAAACAGCCCGAGCAGTAGGCCACCGGATTGCTCTCGCTGATCTTCCCCATAGTGATGGTGACCAGGTCACATCGGGAGATCGCCGGTCTCACAGCCGAGCACGACGCAGATCACGTCCAGGTACTCCAGCTTGAAGGAGACTGGCTGGCCGGACAACAGGCCGGGCATCTTCCCGGCCGAGATCACCAAGCCGTGTTCGGTCAGGCTCCGCTGGAGCTCGGACGCCTTCCAGAACCCTTTGTTCGCGGCGGTCAGCCGCAGATTCCACACTTCATCCCATCAGTCCTTCCAGCTGCTTCGCGGCCCGCTGCTGCCCGGACACCCAGGCGTCCTCGACCTCGGTCTGCTGGACGTGTAATGGTGGAGTCGGATATGGGAACTGTCCGAATGCCTGCCGCATCAGGACTCCCGGGACGGCCGGTTCGCCGGTGCAGACGGCCCGGTCGTCGGCTGATGCTTCCCGGGGATCAGGCAAAATCAAGCGAGCGCTGTCGGCAGGTGATGCGAGACTCTGCCCCATGAAGCCCAATGATCCTAAAGACGACCTGCACCGCTACCTCAAAGCAGCCCGCGAAGCCATCATCTGGAAGCTGGACGGATTGTCCGAGTACGACATCCGCCGCCCCCTGACGCCGACCGGCACCAACCTCCTCGGCCTCGTCAAGCACCTCGCCAGCGTCGAGTTCGGTTACTTCGGCCCGACCTTCGGCCGCCCGCACAACGAATCCCTCCCCTGGCACGAGGAAGGCGCCGAGCCCAACTCGGACATGTGGGCACCCGCCGACGAGTCGCGCGAGGATGTTCTCAGCCTCTACCGCCGCGCTTGGGCGCACGCGGACTCGACGATCGAGGCGCTACCGTTCGATGCGATGGGCCACGTCGCGTGGTGGGGCGACAACGGAGACGTGACGCTTCAGCGGATCATGCTGCACATGACGGCCGAGACGAACCGGCACGCCGGCCACGCCGACATCGTCCGCGAGCTGATCGACAGCAAGGTCGGTATGCGGGAGGACAACAGCAACATGGATGGCGGCGACGAGGCCTGGTACCAGGATTACTGGAACCGACTGGAGGCGTCCGCCAAGGAGGCTCAGGCCAAGCAGAGCTGAGGTCGTTCGGGGAGGCGATTGCCTTGGTAACTCGTTGTTGCCTGCCTCCCCGCTCCCATCGCATCAAGGCGTCGGCGGTGCCGGAGTGGATGCCGCGGAGTCGTCCGCAGGCGGTGCAATGAGCTTGGCGTCGGTCGCAGCCGCCGCAGCGGGGCAGTTCGGTCAGCCTGGAGAGCGTGCAGGGTGCAGTGGGGCCGCCTTTCGAGCAGACCAGCACGGGCAACGCGCAGCAGTTGGGACAGATAGGCCCGTCTTGGGTGCGGGTTCGCACCCGCCGCCGTTCGCCGCTGCTGACGCAGACCTCGGTGTTCGCAGGGTCGGTGATCAGGCAGTTCGGACACAGCGGCCGCCCTCGGCGTCGCGCGTGGCCGGCTCGCGCTGGGCTCCGCAGCGTACGCATTCTTCGATGCGGCTGGCGCACGCGCACCATGAGCCGCCTGATCTCCCGCCTCGACCGCATCTGACCCCCACCCCGGCCCAGTCCGGGCCCGGGCCCGGCCCCGCACAGCCGGACGCGGCACAACGATCGACACCCGAAAGCAGAACTCCCGTGTCCGACATCGCACACCGCTGACTCTGCTCTCCGACGAATTCCTCGCGCGCATCGCGGCGACCCCGACGACCCGCTGGGACGCGTCCAGCCCCTGCGCGGGCTGGACGGCCCGCGACGTGGTCGCCCACGTCATCAACGGACCCCGCTGCATCCTCGCCGTGGTCAACGGCAAGCCGCCGACGGTGTCGGGATCTCCTCGGCAAGCGGATCTCGGCAGACCGAGGCCGCCCATCGCGCCGTGCGGTCGCTCTCGGCAGCGGGCCGGGGGCCGGTTCGCCTCGGTACGGGGAGCTCCGGCGTAGAGGCGTGACAGACGGATCCCCGCCGGCGAAGACCGCCCCGGCAACCGGGGCCCGACTGCCCCTTCTGCCAGAATCACCACATGGCTGAACACGACACGGACCCCGGCTACCTGCTGGACAACCAGCAATCGGAGGCGGGGATCCGCTTCGGCGCCCTCAGCGAGTTGTTCGATCCGGTGACTTTCCGGCATGTCGACCGGCTCGGGATCACCGTCGGCATGCGGTGCTGGGAGGTCGGTGCCGGCGCTCCGTCCGTACCACTCGGGCTGGCCGAGCGAGTCGGTCCGACGGGAGCGGTGATCGCCACCGACATCGACGTGTCCTGGACCCGAGACGTCCACGGTGGTGTGATCGAGGTGCTGCGGCACGACGTCGCGGCCGACGCTCCGCCGCCCGGCGGCTTCGACCTTGTCCACGCCCGGCTGGTCCTGGTGCACGTCACCGACCGCGCCGAGGCGCTGCGCCGGATGATCCAGGCGCTGCGGCCCGGCGGCCGGCTGCTCCTGGAGGACGCCGACCCGGGGTTGCAGCCACTGTTGTGTCCGGACGAGTCCGGTCCCGAACAGCGGCTCGCGAACCGGCTGCGATCCGGCTTCCGCGCCTTGACGGCGGCACGCGGCGCGGACCTCGCGCACGGGCGAACCCTGCCCCGGCTGCTGCGTGAGGCCGGTCTCGAGGACGTCCAGGCCGACGCGTACTTCCCGATCACCTCGCCGGCTTGTGCCGTCCTCGAGGCCGCGACCGTGCGGCAGATCCGCCACCTTCTGGTGGCGGAAGGACTTGCCACCGACACGGAGATCGACCGCCACCTGGCGAACGTCGCCACCGGACGCCTCGACCTTGCCACCGCCCCGATGATCTCCGCGTGGGGACGGCGCCCGTAACCCTCCCCGCTTGCCTCTCACACGATTCCGTCGTCCAGCTGAACCGCTCCTCACCGTGCTGACGAGTTCGTTCCGGTCCCTTCGTACGATCGAGGCACCCAGGGACCTGCCCGTCGGCCACAGGATGGGCATCCGGTCACGTGCGCGGCTGCCTCGCTCTGCTCGAACTGGTGGAAACCCTCCAAGGCCGTCTCGCGATCGTTGTGCCGGATGAGATCACCGCCCCTGTCCGTACGGTCGCAGACTTGCAGGATGCGGTGGCCCACCTGATGGCTGCCGCGCTCTCATCCACGCCGATCCCAAGGACCTGATCGTGAGCGAACGCGTCATCTCCCCCCTGAACCGTGGCTTCCTCTTCCTCGACTCCCACCCGGCCGGCTGCCGCAAGGTGGTGGCCGACATGTGGCGGGCCGTCCCCACCCGGCAGCCCGGCGGGGACGGGCCGGTGGCGCTCGTCATCGGCTCGTCCGCCGGGTACGGGCTCGCCGCCACGATCGCCGGGCTCGCCCGCGTCGGGATCCGCGGCATCGGGGTGTGCTTCGAGAGGGCACCCGGGCGGCGCACCGGCACGGCCGGCTGGTACCGCACCGCCGCGACCGCCGAACTGGCCCGCGAGTACGGCCGGGACATGGTCTTCCTCAATGGTGACGCGTTCTCCGATGCGATGAAGGACCAGGTCGCCGACCTTCTCAAGCAGCGGTACGGGCGGCTGGACCACCTGATCTACTCGGTGGCTGCCCCGCGACGCACCGACCCGGACACCGGCGTCACCTACTCCTCCGTCCTCAAGCCGATCGGCGATCCCTACCGGACCAAGACCCTTACGTTTGACGGCTCCGGCGCCCCGGAGGTCACCGAAGTGGAAACCGCCCCGGCCGCGGGCGACGACATCGAGCAGACCACCGCGGTGATGGGCGGCACGGACTGGGAGCGGTGGATCGACTACTTGGCCGGACGCGACCTGCTCGCCGACGGGTTCACCACCGCCGCGCTCTCCTACATCGGCTCGCCCCTGACCGCGGGCATCTACCGGCAGGGCACCATCGGCGCGGCCAAGGCCCACCTCGAAGCCACCGCCCGTACCCTGAACGAACGCCTGGGCAAGCTGGTCGGCGGGCGCGCACTCACCTCCGTCAACGGGGCCGCCGTCACCCAGTCCTCCACCGCCATCCCCGGCATCGCCCTGTACGTCGGCCTGCTGCGTGGCGTCCTCGATGAGGGCATGGTCCCGCCGATCGACCAACTCACCGAGCTGTGGGACCAGCTCACCGGCACCCGCCCCCTCGCTCTCGACGACGACGGCCGAGTCCGCCTCGACACATGGGAGCTCACATCCCCGGTCCAGGAGGCCGTCGCCGACCGCTGGAACAGCGCCGCCACGAACAGCATCGGTGACCTCGCCGATCTCGACTGGTTCCACTCCGAGGTCCAGCGCCTGTACGGCTTCGCCGTACCCGGCATCGACTACACCGCCCCCGTCGACACCGACATCCCCTGGCCGGACCCGAGCGTCTGACCCCACCCTTGGAGGAACGCCGTACGCCTGCCCACCGAGGACACCCTCGTCCGCCGGCAGCAGGACCTGGAGACGACGTGCGCCGCATGTATCGACCACGAACTGCGCCAGGACACTGCCCGGATCAGCGACGGCCGTGCACGACGCGGCCGTCGCCCTCCTGACCAGGCACGGTTCGGAGAGCCGGAGGACATCGCCGGCGTCGTGCACCAGGTCAGGGCCTCGGGCTTTCGCCTCCGTCCCGGTTGCACACGATCTCGGCGCAGAACACCCGACACGAAGCGCGGCATGTCCCGTGTCCGGTGGCGGTGGCGCTGATCAATGGCTGCGGTGTTGGGTTCTGCGGTGACGGGCACAGCCCACCTGAGCAGCCAGGATGGGGGCGGGGCGTGGCCGACGGACGTTCGGGGTGGTGGCGTGGAACTGCTGTGTGGGGCGTGTCAATGAATGACACGCCGTCGCAGGAGTGAGCGTGTTTCAGCAAGTCGCCTGGACAGGCTAACGACATCTCAAGTGCCCTGAATTCAGGGACTAGTTCACTTTGTCTAAGATTATATGAAAATAGCATATGGCGTATATTGCGTACCTCGATCGATGTTCCGGCACCTGCACCCAACACATCCGATATGACAGGTATGGGGACCGTCAGTACGTTCAGTCTCGGGTCGGCTGCTCAGCCGCCCCCTCTGAGACAGGAGAAGTGACATGGCTACCCGTTCCACCGTTGTTACGGCCGCTGTCGCGGCCGCCGCGGCCCTGGCCGCAACCGGCATCACCTACGCGTCGGCCGCCACCACCGAGCCGGCCCAGGCCGCCCCCGTCGTCCAGCAGGCCGCCCCCGCCGTCCAGCAGGCCGCCCCCGCCGTCCAGCAGGCTCCCGCCCCCGTCGCAGCCCTCGAAGGCGGCGACGGCGGAAAGGGCAACGAGGGCAAGGGCAACGAAGGCAAGGGCAACGAAGGCGGGGGCAACGAAGGCGGGGGCAACGAAGGCGGGGGCAACGGCGAGGGCCGTGGCCACGAAGAGGGCCGCCGCCACTACGAGGGCCGCATCCACATCAACGAGCGGACCTACTCCGACGAGCGCGGTGGCTGCATCACCGTCGTCAGCGGCCTCGGTTCCAAGAGCCTCAACATCCGCAACGACAGCCGCCGGACCGTCGAGGTCTTCCGCGGCGCCACCTGCGACAACGGCGCCCCCATCGCCACCGTCGGACCCCACAGCTCCAGCGACGGCGTCTTCCCCGGCCACGTCCGGGGCGGCGTGTGGGTCAAGGACGGCGTCGTGGGCAGCTTCCGCGTGATCGACCACCGCTTCGGTGGAGACCGCGACCGCGGTGACGGAGACTACTGACCGAGTCATTCGGTCGACGTGGAACCCCGGCCCGCCGGAATCGGGCCGGGGTTCCACCCCGAACTCACCACATCCCCTGCACGACACACAATCCCCGGCGAACCCGGCCCATCCGGCCGGCACAACGTGGCACCGGCGCGGCAGACGCCATCCACGACCCAGCCGCCCAGAAGCCCGCCCCACCCCCACCTAGCCACCTTCGATGCCCGCACCTCGGCGGCCAACACCTGGAGGACCGAGGTGCGGTGGTGACGACCGGATGGTGGTCCGCCGTCTCGGACCGGCGGCTTCCGCGGTTGCCCCGCAGGTCGGCTTCGCCCGGGCAGAGCCGGGCGACGTCGACGACGCGTTCGGCGCAAGTGACCGGCCCCCGGATCCGAGGGCCGGTTCTGCCTGTCGGTGTCCTGCTCGTCGTTCGACGGTGCGCCGGTGACAGGCGCACCCCTGCGGGCCATGTCGAGCACGCACGGTCCACCGACTTCCCCGCGAACCTCTCTCCCGCGGCTACACCATGGCCGTCAGCAGGGGCACCCGGCTGATGCAGTCAAGGGTGCCGGGGCTCCGGAAGGCGGCGACAGGAGCGTCTTGGGCCAGGTCGTGCTGGGGCTTACGGCGTCGGAGACTGGCTGATCGAAGTGCCTTGGTACAGCCACTTCTTGCGGCTCCTGTCCGGCAGGGAATCGACGGGGGCGTCGGTGCGCGGCGCAACCAGTTGGGTGATCTCGTTGTGCGGCAGCCAGATCTCGACATCCTTCACACGGCCGGAAAGTCCGGAGAGGCGAACGGTGCCGATCGGTCCGGGCCGCCTCCACCGCCCACGACAGCTTCCATCCTGACGCGTGCGTAGTCCTCGGCGGCTCGGGACGGGTCCACGTCCTCGAAGTCCGCTTCCTTTCCCTTCCCGGGGTCGTACATCGGGTCGAGCGTCTGACCGGCGAACCGCTGCCGGAACCACGTGCGTTCGACCTTGGCCATGTGGCGGATCAATCCGAGGAGTGTGAGGTTCGACGGCGAAACCGTCTGCTCGGCGAGTTGCTTCCCGGTCAGACCTGCGCACTTGTGCAACAGGTGCCGCGGAACCAGGCGAGGTAGCCGGTGAGCATCTCGCCGTCACCGGCCACGAGCGAACCGGGCGTACGCTCAACTTCAGGTGCTGTCCATGCCATCCCTTGATCTTGCCTCGTGCCCGCCGGACCGGGACAGGGCTTTTCCCGCTCGGACTTCGGCGTGACCTGCGCGCGCCGAGGACGCTGGTTTCAGGCACTCCCTACGGCCGAGGAGCGCTCGGCCGGTCGCTCATCGCCGACGGGCTCGAGAAATTTCTCGCGCAGGGCGGCCAGCAATTCCTCGTCGGCACCCAGGAGTTCGGCGGCGTACGCGCGGACGGAGCCGTGGGTGGCGGCGAGATCCGCCAGAAAGAACCGCATGATGTCGGCGGGTGCCCGGCCGTACCCGGGCCAGACCGGTTCCTGACCGTCGTGGTCCGCCCTCCAGTCGGCCAGGAGCCGTTCGGCGGCGAGTTCGGTGAGGGCGAAGTCGGCGACGATGTCGTCCTCGGCCACACCGAGCAGGGACAGGACCAGTGCGGCGAGCAGTCCGGTGCGGTCCTTGCCCGATGCGCAGTGGAAGACGGCGGGCCCGCCGTCCTCGGTCGCGAGCACGTCCAGGGCGCGGCGGAGTTCCGCGACTCCGTCGTGCGCGACCTCCGCGTACCGGTCGGCCAGGAAGCGCCCGGTCTCCACGTCCGGGCCGAGTGCCGCCTGGTCGTAGGGCCGGTGCTCGATGCCGAGGTGGTGGTAGCGCAGTCCCGGGGCGTCGGGCACCCGGCCCTTGGCCGCGATCTCCCAGTCGTAGCGCAGATCGATGACAGTACGGACGCCGAGGTCCAGGAAGCGGTCCCAGTCCTTGCCGCGGAGCTTGCCCAGCGAGTCGGATCGTTGAAGTGCTCTCCCGGCTGAAGCCGGGAGATTCCTGCTTACCTTGCGGTAGCGGGCTTGACGCGCTGCGCGCGCCTGACGACTGCCCTCCCGGCAGCCGGGATGAGCGCGAGGCCCATCCGGTACAGGTGCAAGACGTTGTGGGCTGCGTTGTGGTCGGCGTTGCCCGACCAGCCGCAGTCCGGGTTCTTACACACGAACACGGCCTGGCTCTCCCGGCTGCCGGGCGTGGTGATGCCGCACGCCGAGCAGCGTTGGGAAGTTCCGGGGGCGGGGACCTTGTGCAGGGTGCCCCCCAGCCTGGCGGTCTTGTACGTCAGCATGGTGACCGTCCGGCCCCACGCCTCCCCGCTG
Organism: Streptomyces sp. NBC_00846; assembly: GCF_045207325.1. Lineage (NCBI taxonomy): Bacteria > Bacillati > Actinomycetota > Actinomycetes > Kitasatosporales > Streptomycetaceae > Streptomyces > Streptomyces sp. NBC_00846. Next base: position 98,384 of record NZ_CP108846.1, read on the forward strand.
ATGGAGCGGTTCAGCCCAGATTTCTGGGCGACGTTCTTCCCCGGCTCTTCGATGGTTCCTCTGGCGGATTTGACCATGTTCGTGATGGTGAGTGCTTCGACCACGACCGTGCCGTAGGTGCGGGCGATGGCGGTGGTCGTCCGGTGCTGCCAGTCCAGGGCCCGGCGCTTGGCTTTCGCGCGGAGTCCTGCGATCTGGTCGTAGGTGCGGTGCAGTCGGCGGCTGGTGCGCTCGCCGGGCTTGCGGTGCTGCTTACGCCGGGCGGCGCGCTGATCCAGATGCAGGAGCTTGGCCTTCTCCTTCTCCGTCAGCCACTCGCCGTGCTCATACGTCTGCCCGTCCGACAGGGCGATGGGCACGTTGACGCCCACGTCGATGCCGACTTCCGGCCCCTGGTGGGGCTCGGGCCCGGCCTCCAAGGTCTGGACACGGAAGGTGATGTGCCAGCCGAGCACGTCCTTGACCAGCCGGGCCCCGGTGATCCGGTTCTCCGTGGTGGCGTGCTTGCCCACGGGCAGGTCCTTGGTCCAGCGGAAGCGGACCCGGCCCACCTTGGGAAGGTTGACCTGCCCCCACCGGCGATGCACGCGGGTGATGTTCAGGTCGCGGCCCTGCGGGATGTCCACGGACATCACCGTGCGAAGACGGCCCTTGAAGTTCGGGGCGTCGGCGCGGCCCTCCCAGCAGTTCTTCCACGCCCGGACATACGTCTTGAGCACCGCTTGCGCGGCCTGCGCGGGAAGGACGGCCAGGAAGTCGATGTCCTCGCGGGCCTGCCGGATCGCGGCATCCGCGTTGGCGAGAGTCCGCTTCTCCTTCGGCATCATCTGCCACCAGGCGTGCAGCAGGTTCCACAGGGTGCGGGCCGCGTGCGCCTGGTCATCGGTCTTCAACACTTCGGCGTGCGACAGTGCAAGCCGGGCACGGTGCCCGAACTGCCGCTTCACCAGGGTGTCTTGACTCACCATCGAAAACCTAACATTGGTTTATGTCGCCACGCTGGAACCCAAATCCCGATGTCAGAACCGGTCGCCATGTTGTCTACAACCTGCACGTTCACTTGGTTTTTGTTACGAAGTACCGGCGGAACGCGTTCACCGACGCCATGCTGACCCGCACCAAGGAGATCACGCGGGACGTCTGCGCCGACTTCGAGGCCGAACTGAAGCAGTTCAACGGAGAACAGGACCACGTCCACCTGCTCGTGCACTACCCGCCGAAAGTCCAGCTCTCCAAGCTGGTCAACTCTCTCAAGGGCGTCAGCTCCCGGCGGCTCCGCCAGGAGTACACCACGCATGTCCGCCGGCACCTGTGGGACGGACACTTCTGGTCCGGCTCCTACTTCGCAGGATCATGCGGCGGGGCACCCCTGACCGTCGTCAAGCAGTACATCGAAAACCAGCAGCGCCCCGCCTGACCGTCACCCCGAAGACGAAGAGCACTCCGGCACTCCGCGCCTCCGAGCCAAAGATGGCCTTCACCCCCGACCTGAAGGGCGGAGCACTGGCCAAGATCAGAGTAGAGCCGCCCCCAGCGGACCGGGCGGCCATTTCCTCCTCGATATCCGCCCACATCACGGAAGTTGTGCAGTCGATCGAACGCTATGTGTCTGTTCATACTGCAGCACCATAAGACAACGCCGACTCGCGGCCGGCCCGGTCCGGCGCCCCGGCCGGTGCCCGGCTATGACCGGCCGTACCGTTCGCCGCGCCGGGCCGGCCGCGAGTCGGCGTCTTCGGCGGGACTGAGCCGAGAATGCAGGCGTGTCTACTCCTGCGCTCCCCGCCGGGCGCGATCCACGGGACGCATGGTCCCTGCTGCTTCTGTCGGCTGCTTCCGGCGCGGCCGATGCGTTCGCCTTCATCTGCGTCGGTCAGGTCTTCGCCGGGGTGATGACCGGGAATCTGGTGCTGCTGGGCGCTTCGGCGGCCGGTGTCGGGGAGCACGGGGTGGCCCTGCATGTGATCACCGCGCTCGCTTCGTACGGCGTCGGTGCCGCATGCGGTGCGCGGATGAGTGAACGGTTGCGGTGGCCGCTGCCGGTGATGCTGCTGATCGAGGTGGTGCTGCTCGGGGCAGGGGCCGTGCTGTGGGCGCTGGATCCGATCGCCCCGGACGGGGACCGGCTGGGGCTGCTGGTGCTCATTTCCGTGGCCATGGGGATCCAGGGACGTGTCCTCGCCACGCCCACCAACTACTTCACCGGCACTCTGACGTCCCTCGTCGGCCGCGCGACGCTCCGCTCCTGGAACCGGGGGGACGCCTGGGTGGCCGGCCGGCTGATCGCGGTCGTGGCGGGTGCGTCCGTGACCGCGCTGGCGGTACGGCTGTGGCCGGGCGCCGCTGCCGTGGTGGCCGTGGTACCGGCGGTCGGTGCGCTGCTGACCGAGACCGCGCCCAGGAGGCCGCGCAGGGGCTGACCGCACCCGCCCCGGGAATCCTTGACCGGTACGGCCCTCCAGACACAAGAACAGGCGCAGGAGAAGGCGCAGCAACGCGTAGCAGATGCCGGACAGGAACCGCCGCAGGCCGGGGCAGCAGGACGCCCCGGCCTGCGACTGGGCTCAGCGTTCCTCGCGGAAGAGGACGTGCCGCCCCGCGATGGCGTCGAACTTGCGCAGGACCAGTCGGTCAGGGTTGTTCCGGCGACTCTTGCGCGTCACATAGCTCTGCCCCGTTCCGGCCGTCGACCGGAGCGTCACGACGGGGCGGGTCTCGCTGCGGGCCATGGATGCCTCCGGGCTGGCTGTCCGACCCCAGCCCCCTTATGGGAATGGGTGTCGTTTTCGCTCTGCACCTGTAACACGAGGGGGGCACCGCCGCATTCCCGCCCATGCGGAATCCGGCGTGCGTAGGCGCGCGGCTGTCCGCGCACGCCGGGTGAAGTGTGCCAACGTCCGTCGACAGCAAGGCTGTTCGACTGGCTGGCGCGCCCTGCTCAGCCTGTGGCATATGCCAGAAGCAACAGCGCATCGAGTGTTGCCAAATCCCTTACAGCCCCCCGCAGCCTGTGCAACAGTCGTCTACGGTCCACCTTTCAGACCTGGTCGCGCCGCGCCTGTATCGGAGTACGAGATGCCGTCCCCTCTGTCTGCGGACCGCCCCGCCCCTCAGCCACCCGAACGCGATGCCGTCGATGCCGTCGATGCCCTGATCAACCGGACCCGTCGACTGCGTGGCGATGTGGATGCCGTACGGCGGGAATCGGTGCTGATCGACGAGGAAGATCCGCAGATGCGCTGGCAGCGCGCGCTCTGCGAGCTGGCCGTCCATCACCTCGACGATCTCGGCACACAGCTGGGACAGCTCAAGGAGGGCATCCCGTCGCAGGCGCCGGAACAGCCCACGGGGATTTCGGCGCAGGACGTCCCGGACATGTCCTCCGGCCGGCCGGAGTCCGGTTCGCTCATCGGCAGGGTGGGCAGCGCGGAGTGGAATCTGCTGACCGACGAAGTCACCTGGTCCGAAGAGCTGTTCGAGATCTTCGGCAGGTCACGCGACGCGGGGCCGCTCTCGCTGGACGACCTTCCGTCCGTGCTCCTGCCCGAGGACCAGCCGCTGCTCACCTCTCTGGTGACGGACTGTCTGGTCGACGGAAAGCCGATCGACGGCGAATTTCGTATCCTGCGGACGGACGGCCGGATGCGTACGCTCCACATGATGGGCGAGCCCGTCCTCGACACCGACGGGTGCACCGCCTCCATGTGGGCGGTCCTGCGCGATGTCAGTGAGCTGCGGCGCAGCCAGCAAGTGGTGCTTCGTAGCCATGATTCGCTGCGGCGCCGGGAGCACATGGCGCGGACCGAGCACCGGATGGCGGTCGAGCTCCAGGAGGCCGTGCTCCCCCCGTGGCGGGGCTCGCTGCAGCTGCCCTCGAAGGGAGCGGGCGCGCTGGACATCGCGGCCCACTACCTTCCGTCGGAGTCGAGTTCCCTGATCGGCGGTGACTGGTACGACGCGCTGGAACTGCCGGACGGCAGGACCGTGCTCACGGTCGGCGATCTGACCGGCCACGGCATCCAGGCCACCTCGGCCATGGCGATGCTGCTGGGCGCGCTGCGCGGGATGGCGGTGGCCGGCATCGAGCCGGGGACCCTGATGGGGCATCTCAATCAGCTACTGGAATCCTCCGTCCAGCCTGCCCTCGGCAGCGCTGTGTGCTGTCGATTCGATCCGTCCACCGGCATTCTCGCCTGGGCGCAGGCGGGGCACCCCGCACCGCTGCTGTTCCGCGACGGTGAAGGGCGCCCGCTGCTGCCACCGGACGGGGTCCTGCTCGGCGCGACCTCCGGGGTCGCGTACGAGCAGGACGAAGTGCACCTGCTGGCCGGTGACGTGCTGGTGCTGCACACCGACGGCCTGAACCGTCACAGCGACCGGAGTGCGAGCCCGGACGCCCTGCTCGCACTCGCGCCGCACTTCGCGCGGGCCCGCACGGCACAGGAGTGCGTACGGACGGTCGTCACGGAGTTCGGCGGCACCGAGCGCCTCGACGACGCATGCGTGCTGATCGCCCGCATCGGGGCGTAAGGCACAGCGGCACGCAAGGCGTGCGGCATAACGCGGTGCGCAGGACTACGAGCCGCCTACAGGTGCGGCGTCCCGATGACCGGCGCTCCGAAAACCGCTGCTCCGACAACGGTGGGTGGTAGGGCAGTTGTTGACCGGCGCCCCGTCATCGCGGCGCCCTCATGTCAGATCTCGGACGAGCGCCTGCGCTGCTTGATGACGGAACTCTGCGGCAGCGAGAGCTTGATCTCCTCGCGCAGGTCCGCGATCTTCGCGTAGCCCGCGAACTGGCCCGTCAGCCGGTACATCTCGCGCAGCCGGTCCCAGGTGCGGTGCGAGGAGGTCTCCCCCATCGACACCAGGGCGAGCCGTGCGTAACGGTCGGCCTGCTCGGGATCGTCGGCGATGAAGCACGCCGAGGCGAGCGAGATGTAGTCGAAGATCTTGGACCGCTGGCGTCCGTTGGCGCGCAGCTCCAGAGCCTGCTTGGCATGACGTTGAGCCACGCTCGCCGCCGACGGCTCGTGTTCGGCGAGCGTACGGAACGCCAGCGCCTGCATGCCGTGCAGATCTGCCTCGTCGAACATCTGCATCCAGCTGGGGGGCGGCACATCGCTCTTGTCCGAGACGAAGAGTTCCTCGGCCTTGCCGAGCGTGCGTCGCATCGCCTGGCCGCGGCCCATGGACGCCTGTGCCCAGGCCTCGATGGTGTGCAGCATCGCCTGGGTACGTGGCAGAACCATGTCCCCGGAACCCGACTTGGCGAGCTTCATCAAATCCAGGGCGTCGTCGGGACGGCCCAGGTGGACCATCTGACGGGCTGCCCTGGAGAGCGCCTCGCCCGCGCGCGGGCGGTCGCCGCCCTCGTGCGCCGCGTGCGCCGCGATGACGAAGTACTTCTGGGCGGTGGGTTCGAGGCCGATGTCGTGGGACATCCATCCCGCGAGGACAGCGAGGTTGGCGGCGACGCCCCAGAGGCGGCGCTGCAGATGCTCGGGGTGACGGTAGGCGAGCATGCCACCCACCTCGTTGAGCTGGCCCACCACGGCCTTGCGCTGCAGTCCGCCGCCCCGGGAGGCGTCCCAGGCGCGGAACACCTCGACGGAGCGTTCGAGCGCCTCGATCTCCTCCGAGCCGATGGGCGCGGCCTCGTACCGGTCGAAACCGGCCGGGTCTGCGTACAGCGGGTCGTCGGTCCTTGGAGCATCGGCCGCCAGCACAGGGTCGGTATGCAGCCAGTCGTGCATGGGGCCAGTGATGGTCGATCCTGCGGCGAGCGCGGCGCCCGCGCTCACCAAGCCGCGTCGGTTGAGCATGAGGTCCATTCCCGTGAATTCGGTGAGGACCGCTGCCGTCCGTTCGGGCGCCCACGGAAGTCCGTCGGGATTGTCCTGCGTCCCGACCTCTTGCCGATTCCCCACACGCCCGCGCCGGCCGAACCCGAGGTCCTCGATGGTCACGACACGACCGAGCCGCTCGGTGAACAGGGCAGCCAGCACTTTGGGCACGGGATCGCGGGGGGACTCCCCCATGTCGATCCAACGCCTCACCCGCGAGGTGTCGGTGGCCAGCTGCGGGTGGCCCATGGCCGCCGCCTGCCGGTTCACCATTCTCGCGAGTTCGCCCTTGGACCAGCCGGCGAGGCCGAACAGGTCGGACAGGCGGGTGTTGGGTTCTCCGGTCACGTCAAGCCCCCAGGTTCTCGGCTGTGTTGACAGTAACCCCCTGTCAGGTGCCCAGCGAGTATTCGCCACGGTTCGCCAGGGTCCGCCAGATGGTCTGCCACCCGCGCACCGGTGTCAGGTAGGAAAGCGCCACCCCGCCCGGCAGCCCTAGGTACTCCCCAGGGTGCCGAACGGCCGCCGGCCGGGGCGGTGCACGCAACTTGTCGGCGCACGAAGGGATCTGTCTCGCCCATGTACACAGCATCGTCCTCCGTGACCGCCCCGCCCCGGCCGCTTCGTCCCCTGGGTGCGGGCGGCGGACCGTACCTCGCTCCGCATGCCGCGCCCCCGGCACCCGGCACGGTCCGGCCACGGCGGCCGGCGGGGCTGGGCGGACCGCCGCTCAGCGGGCGGCTGGACCTCTCCGGGCCGCAGGGCGCCCAGCTGAGGATGGCGATCGCCTCGGTCCAGCGGATCTGCCCGGAGTTCAACCCGGTGCAGGTGCTGCGCCGCAGCGGCCGCTCGGTGCTCCTCGTCGGCTCGACCGGACGGGCGACCGCGGTCGCCAAGTGTTTACTGGACCACTCCCCCGCGTGGTCGGAGCGGTTCCGTCACGAAATAGCTGCATACCGTGCGTTCGTCCGGCACCGCCCGCCCGTGCGGGTGCCTCGGCTCATCGCGGCCGACCCGGAGAACTGCACGCTGGTGATCGAGCGGATGCCCGGCCGGGTGGCGGCGCTGACCCGGCATCCGTCGGAGGCCCCGCCCCGCGCCGATGTGCGGGCCGTGCTGGGCGCGATCAGCCGGGTCAATGCCTGGCGGCCGGCGCCGGGGCTCTTCGAAGCACCGCTGGACTACGCCTCGCGGATCGCCCGGTACCACGAGCTGGGGCTGTTCACGGACCGTGATCTAGGTGATCTACAGAAGCTGCTGCACGGTCTGGCGCACGCGGGCGGCCGTCAGGGCATGGGGCAGTTCTGTCACGGTGACGCGCTGCTCTCCAACATCCTGCTGTCGCCCACGGGTCCGGTCCTGGTGGACTGGGAGCACGCGGGCTGGTATCTGCCGGGCTACGACCTGGCGACGCTGTGGGCGGTCCTGGGCGACGCTCCCGTGGCGCGGCGTCAGATCAGCCAACTGGCCCAGGCCAAGGGGCCCGACCAGCGGGATGCGTTCCTGGTGAACCTGATGCTGGTGCTGACGCGGGAGATCCGTACGTACGAGACGGCCGTCCAGCGGGCCATGCGCGAGCCGGTGTCCCCGGGCGCCGGTCAGGACCGGCCGGGCGTGCTCTCGTCGAGTGAGGAGCAGCGGCTGCTGCTGCGCCGGCTGCACGACGACTGCGCGATGGCCCGCCGGGCCGTACGTGCCGCGGTCGGCACTCGCTGACCCCGCCGGGGGAGCGCGTTGCGGGTACGGTGCCGACACACTGGTCCCACAGCGCACCCATGTGGTGTCAGGAACCCGGGCCGTGACCGGACGGCTCAAGTTGCCCCTCCGTGCGCGGAGGCCTCACACGGAGGGGCACAGGGCGCACCCGCGGTCTCAGTGCGCGCGCACGATGTCCACGTCGGACGCCTTCACGAAGGCGATCCGGTGGCCGATCTGCACCGTCACGTACTTCTCCTTGCCCTGGAAGTACGCGTGGTCGAGCGGGTACGAGGCGTCGATCGTCGGGGCGTAGAAGAAGCCCGTGGGTGCCTCACCGCCGCCGGGGTAGGACTGACCGGCCTTGATGGTGTACTGGAGCGGCGAGCCCACCCGCTGGTCCGCGAAGTCCGCGGGGTAATCGGACTTCTCCGGGTACGCCACCCCGTACACCGGCACCTCCGTACGGCCTGCCTTCGGCTTGACGACGTAACCGGCGGTGGGCGTGGTGGTCCTGGTCGCGGCCGGGGTCTGGAACCAGGCCTTCTGGCCGTACCACCAGATCGCCGTCCAGCCGGGGGCGTGGTCCGCGACGACGGCCTGCTGGGTGGCGCTGATCTTGCTGCCCCAGTCGGCGGCGCAGTTCGTGCCGGGCGTGCCGTCGGTGTGCAGGCCGGGGTCGGAGAAGAGCGGCGCGTCGGCGGACGGTGCGGTGCGCAGCGGGACGGCGCTGGAGCCCTGGACCGGCAGGTCGACGCCCTTCTCGCAGTCGCGGAAGGCCTGCTTGTTCTTTTTGAAGTCCGGGCTGACGGTGACGAGTTCGCTGTTCTTCGGGGCGCTCGGCACGGTGGGCTTGCCGAGTAGCGTCATGAAGTGGTTCCAGTCCCAGTACGTGCCCGGGTCCCAGTGCATGTTCTTGGTGCCCGCGGCGCTGGTGGGCGGTACACCGTCGTGGCCGATGATGTGCTGTCGGTCGAGCGGGATGTCGTACTTGGCGGCGAGGTAGCGGACCAGCTTGGCGGTCGAGCGGTACATCTCGGGGGTGTACCACTTGGCGCCGTCGACGGCGACGCCCTCCTGCTCGATGCCGATGGAGTGGCTGTTGACGTACCAGTTGCCCGCCTGCCAGGCGACGTCCTTGCCCTTGACCATCTGTGTGACATGGCCGTCGCCCGAGCGCACCACATAGTGGGCCGAGGTCTGTTTCAGCGGGTTCTGGAAGATCTTCAGGGTGGTGTCGAAGTCTTCCTCGGTGTCGTGCAGAACAATGAATCTGATCTTATTGGTGTGCGGCCGGTCCGAGGTGTCGTAGTTCCCGTACGTCTCCTTGTCGGCCGGGTCACCCGTCTGCTGGTAGGCCGCCGGTACCCAGTCGCATTCGAGGCCGCGCGGGCATTCCGGCCGCACCCCGTCCGCACCGGCCTGCGCCGCGGGACTGAGCAGTGCCATGCTCAGTGCGCCGACCGTTGTCAGCGCGAGTGCGAGTCCGGTCCTCTGCTTGGACGTCATGACAACCCTTCTTGGAGCCGTACGTGATGGAGCCGTGGGTGATCCGATCTCACTGTTCCGCCGTGCGCGCACACTCTCTGACCTGATGTGATGGCGCGTCAAGGGTTCGGTGGGGGCCGCGCTTCGAGTCAGTGGACCAGACCACTGGCAGGATCTCTGACCTGCGGTCGGAAAGTAGCAACCGGCCGTTGGCGGCACCCCGTTACCTGGGATTTACGAGTGGTCGGCCGGCCCGCGGCATACGGTGGCGCGCCACGAATGGGCGCACATTTTGTGTGACTAATCCTGGATGTGCGTGCCCCGAACGGCCGAAGGGTAGTGCTCGCGCGGACACCACCGGTCCGTGCGGCGTACGCACGGAGATCTCTGAAAGGCCGGACGCACATGGCTCAGCCCTTCACCCTGCCGGACTTCTACGTTCCGTATCCGGCACGGCTCAATCCCCATGTCGAGGAGGCGCGAGCGCACACCAGGAAGTGGGCGCGCAGCATAGGGATGCTGGAGGGTTCGGGCATCTGGGAGGAGAAGGACCTCGACTCCCACGACTACGCGCTGCTGTGTGCGTACACCCATCCCGGCTGTTCGTCCGAGGCGCTCTCGCTGGTCACAGACTGGTACGTGTGGGTCTTCTTCTTCGACGACCACTTCCTGGAGCTGTTCAAGCGCACCCCCGACCGTGAGGGCGGGAAGCGGTATCTGGACCGGTTGCCGGCGTTCATGCCGATGGACCGCAGGGCCCCGATGCCGGAGCCGACGAATCCGGTCGAGGCGGGGCTGGCCGATCTGTGGGCGCGGACGGTGCCGGGGATGTCCGATGCCTGGCAGGACCGGTTCGCCGAGGCGACGAAGAACCTGCTCAACGAGTCGCTGTGGGAGCTCGCCAACATCAACGAGGGGCGCATCGCGAACCCCGTCGAGTACATCGAGATGCGCCGCAAGGTGGGCGGTGCCCCGTGGTCGGCGGGTCTTGTGGAGTACGCGGCGGGCGCGGAGGTCCCCGAGTCGGTGGCCGAGGAGCGTGCGCTGCGCGTGCTGCGGGACGCCTTCTCCGACGGCGTCCATCTGCGCAACGACCTCTTCTCGTACCAGCGGGAGGTCGAGGACGAGGGTGAGAACAGCAACGGTGTGCTGGTCCTTGAGCACTTTCTCGGCTGCTCCACGCAGGAGGCCGCCGACGCGGTGAACGACCTGCTGACGTCGCGGCTGCAGCAGTTCGAGAACACGGCGCTCACCGAACTCGGCCCGCTCTGCACCGAGAAGGGGCTCGACCCGGCGGGCACCGCGGCGGTTCTGGCGTACGCCAAGGGGTTGCAGGACTGGCAGTCGGGCGGGCATGAGTGGCACATGCGTTCCAGCCGCTACATGAATGGCGGCGGGGCCGGTGGGACCGCTCTCGGTTTCGGCATGGAGGCGGCCTCGATCCGGCTGACTGCCCGCTCGGAGTCGGCCCGGCTGCGCAGCCACACCCATGTGCCGTACCAGCATGTCGGTCCGTCCCTGCTGCCCGATTTCGAGCTGCCCTTCGGTACGACGCTCAGCCCGCATCTGGACGGGGCGCGGGTGCGGATCGTCGACTGGGCCCGGCGCATGGGAATCCTGGAGGCGCAGCCGGGAGTGCCGGGCTCGCACATCTGGGACCAGGAGCGGCTGATCGCGACCGATCTGCCGCTGTGCGCGGCGGGGCTGCACCCGGACGCGACACCGGATGAACTGGATCTGTCCTCGCAGTGGCTGACCTGGGGGACGTACGGCGACGACTGGTTCCCGGTGGTGCACGGGCGGGCCCGCGACCTGGCGGGGGCCAAGCTCGCCAATGAACGTCTGTCGCTGTTCATGCCGCTGGACGGGTCCCAGGCGCCCGAGCCGGTCAACGCGCTGGAGCGGGGACTGGCGGATCTCTGGGCGAAGACCTCCGCGCCGATGGACGCGAGCGGGCGCCGCGCCTTCCGGACGGCGGTCGAGGAGATGACCGCGAGCTGGGTGTGGGAACTGGCGAACCAGGTACAGAACCGCATTCCGGACCCGGTGGACTACGTCGAGATGCGGCGCAAGACGTTCGGCTCCGACCTCACGATGAGTCTGTGCCGGCTGGGCCACGGCAGGAAGGTGCCGGAGGAGATCTACCACAGCGGTCCGCTGCGCTCGCTGGAGAACGCGGCGTCGGACTACGCGTGCCTGCTCAACGACCTGTTCTCGTACCAGAAGGAGATCGAGTACGAGGGTGAGGTGCACAACGGTGTCCTGGTCGTGCAGAACTTCTTCGGAGTGGACTATCCGACCGGGGTGGCCATCGTGCACGATCTGATGAAATCGCGGCTGCGGCAGTTCCTGCACGTCGCCGACGAGGAACTCCCGGTGCTGTACGACGACTTCGGGCTGGACGCTCAGGCGCGGGGGATCCTGGCAGGGTATGTGCGGGAGCTCAAGCACTGGCTCGCGGGCATCCTGATCTGGCACCGGGACTGCCGGCGCTACCGCGAGCAGGATCTGCGGCGGGGCACCGGCACCCCGTGGCACCTCAGCGGTCCCACGGGGCTCGGCATCTCGGCGGCGCGGGTGACCGCGCTGTTCGCTCAGCCCTCGGCGACCAGCGTGTAGCGCCCGCCCGCACGCGCCTTGAAGACCTTCTCGCCGCTCGCGAACAGCGTGCTGCGGACGGTCACTTCGCGGCTGCGGCTCGCCGTGATCACCACACGGCGGGCCTGCCCCGCGGCCCATTCGATGTCGACGGCGAAGCCGCCCCGGGCGCGCAGCCCGCGTACCGATCCGTCCGGCCAGCTCGCCGGGAGGGCCGGGAGGATCTCGACGGCGTCGTGCTGGCTCTGCAGCAGCATCTCGGCGATGCCCGAGGTGGCGCCGAAGTTGCCGTCGATCTGGAACGGCGGATGGGTGTCCCAGAGGTTGGGCAGGGTGGAGTTCTTCAGCTGTTCGGCGAGCATCTTGTGGGCGTGGTCGCCGTCGCGCAACCGCGCCCAGAAGTTGATCTTCCATGCCTTGGACCAGCCGGTGCCGCCGTCGCCGCGGGCGCCGAGGGAGACCTTGGCCGCTTCGGCCCACTTGCTGCCGGGCTCGATCTGGCGGCCGGGGTGGAGACCGAAGAGGTGCGAGACATGACGGTGGTCGTCAGCCAGGTCGTCGCGGTCGGTCTTCCACTCCTGGAGCTGGCCCCAGGAGCCGATCCGCAGTCCGGGGTCGAGCCGGTCGAGGGCCGTTTCCAGCCGGTCGCGGAAGGCGGGTGCGTCGCCGAGGGTGCGGGCGGCCTCCAGGGTGTTGGTCAGAAGGTCGTGGACGATCTGCTGGGACATCGCGGCACCGGCGGTGAAGTCGCCGTGCTCAGGAGAGTAGCTGGGGGTGACGACGAGCAATCCGTCGCGCGGGTCGGTGCGCAGATTGGCCAGCCAGAATTCGGCGGCCTCCTTCATCGCGGGATAGGCGGTGGAGCGCAGATAGCCGGTGGATCCGCTGAACCGGTAGTGCTCGTACATCTGCTGGGTGAGCCAGGCGGCGCCCTCCGGGAACCAGAAGGCGGTGGACCAGTCGTGGACGCCGGTGAAGCCGTACGGGTTGGTCTCGTTGTGCACGACCCAGCCGGCGGTCCCGAACATCTCCTTCGCCGTCCTGCGGCCGGGGGCGCGCATTGCCTCGATGTAGCGGTCGTACGGTGCGGTGGTCTCGGCGAGGTTGGTGGCCTCGGCGAGCCAGTAGTTCATCTGCAGGTTGATGTTGCTGTGGTAGTCGGCCGACCACGGTGGGGTGGTGGAGTTGTTCCACACGCCCTGGAGGTTGGCGGGCAGCGAACCGGCCCGTGAGGAGGCGATCAGCAGGTAGCGGCCGTACTGGAAGAACAGCGCTTCCAGGGCCCGGTCGGCGGGGCTGGAACCATCCGTGTACCGGGCGAGCAGCTGATCGGTGGGCAGGTCGGGCAGCTGCTGGCCGATGTCGAGGGCGACCCGGTCGAAGAGGCCGCGGTGGTCGCGTACGTGGGCGTCGCGGAGCTTCTCGTACGAGGCCCGGGCGGCCGCGTCCACGGCGGCGGTGACCGCCGGGTGCGGGTCGTCGCCGCGGTAGGCGGGGTAGCTGTCGGCGTAGTCGGTGCCTGCGGCAAGGACGAACCATGCGCTGTCGGCGCCGGTGACGGTGAGGGTGCCGTCCGCACCGGCGGTGACGGTGCCGCCGCTGGTCCGAACGCGGAACTGGGCCTCGAAGCGCAGGCCGTTGTCCTTCAGCGCGCCGCGCACGGTGATCCGGTCCTGGGCGGCGGTGGCCGTGAAATCGCTGCGGGGCGAGGTGTATCGCAGGGTGAACGACACCTGGCCCGGACGGTCGGCGGCGAGGCGCCCCGCGATGACTCTGCCCGGGTGGGAGACGAAGAACTCCCTTGTGTGGACGGCCTCTTGATGGGTGTACGTGACGACGGCGAGGGCATTGCGCAGATCGAGGGTGCGCCGGTATGAGGCGTCGGGGGCGGCCGGGGCGTTCGGCAGATCCAGCCACAGGTCACCGAAGACCTGGTAGGCGCCGTAGCCGCGGCGCACCTGGCCGAGCTCGGCGGCGACGGCGTCCGGGCCGAGGGCGCCCTGGCTGTCGAGGCGGTGCTGGACGTCGGCCAGGGCGCCGGGTCTGGGGGTGGTCCAGTTCCCGAAGTCGTAGCCCTGCGCCGAACCGGGACCGCCGGTCCACAGGGTCTTCTCGTTGAAGGTGAGCCGCTCCGAGGCGAGTGTTCCGTACACGCTCGCGCCGAGGGCTCCGCCGCCGATGGGCAGCGATTCGCGCTCCCAGGAAGCGGCCGGGGTGTGGTAGCGGAGCATCGGCTCCGTCTGTTGTGTCGAGCGCGCCGCACCCGTCGATTCATCGGAGGTACCGGCAGCGGACGCCGTGCCGGACAGGGCAGGGAATCCCAGGGCCAGAGCGCCGGTTGTTCCGATCGCTGCCTTCACTGTGGTGCGTCGCGTGATCCCGGATGTCATGCGGCCGACCGTAAAGGTCCGACGACTGGCCGACAAGGCACATGACAAAGCGGCCTCTTGGACAGAGGCCGCGAGCACTTGGACGGATGTTCGGGCAGGTGCCCGCGGCCGCCCGATGCGCAGGGGCGGCCGGCGAAGAGGCGATTCAGCCCTGCTGGAACAGCTCGGCGGGCAGGGGCTTCAGCAGGGTGTACAGATCATCGGTGATCGGCCGGTTCCAGCTGGCGATGGTCACGAGCACGCCATCGCTGCGGTCGAACTGGACGCAGGAGATCCGGCTCTCGGAGAGCTTGACACGGCGGACGATCAGCAGGTTGTCGCCCTGCATCACGGGCATGTCCTCGGTGCCGGTGACCTCGACCGGCTCGTCGTTCTCCAGCGCGAGCAGCAGCTGGGCGACCTCGAACGGGACCTGTCCCTCCTCGGTCTCGCGGGCGGGCGAGCCCTCCGGGAGATTGCCGATGATCATCGCGGGGCCGCGGCCGCCGAACAGGTCATAGCGCAGGAAGACGCCCTGACAGCTCCCGTCGGGCGCGGGCAGCAGACCGGCGCCGAGATTTCCGGGCCAGTCTCCCGGGTCCATGGCCAGGACGTCGAAGTCGGGGCCCGCGGGTGTGGCGGCGCTACGGCGGCGGAGGAAGGACATGCAGACATGTTACGTGGCCGGGCTCACGTTGCGGAGCCGGGTCCATGCAGGCGGGGGCACCCACGGGCCCGCCGGCCGGGCTCCGGCGGGCGGACGGGCCCGGCCCCGGCGGCGTCGCGGCGCCGTCTCAGGCCGATTCGGCAGCCAGGGTTTCCAGCACGTCGACGGCATCGGCCGCCCGGTCGTACGGGACGAAAAGATGGTCGTGGTGGAATCCGGCCACCACATTGCAGCTCAGCCCCACGTCGGCGAGCGCCAGGGACACGGCAGCGGTGAGCCCGACCGCGTCCAGGGACGAGTGGACACGGAGCGTGATCCAGCCCGCAGTGTATTCGTACGTCAGTCCCGCCTCGTCGGCCTCCGCCTCCGGCAGGACCAGGGTCACGCCCTCGGGTTCGGTGACCGTGACGACCGGAGTCACCCGGGTGGGCACGGCTTCGCCCGGCACGGTCGTGAAGACATAGCGGCCGGGGTTCAATTGCGGCCGCATACCGCTCAGCAGGGTTCGGAGGTCGCGCTCGCCCGTCATGATCACCACGCTACCGGGTGCGGTGCCGCTCGTGGTGGCGGGCGCCCCGGGCACGGTTACCGCACGGCAGCACGCACGACCGCCGGCGAGGGGTGTTCCTTGAGCGCGCGTGCCCGTTCCACCGTGCCGCCGAAGCGGCAGCCGGCCCGCGTCCACGGGGCCGGCTCACGGGGGCGTGTGGTGCTCTGCCCCACGTCGGCTCCCCCCACTTGTCGTCCCGGGCCGCATCGTAGCCACCCCGGGCGGCCCGGGACAGGCCGCGTGACGGACTCCCTCCGGGCCGGGACGGCTTGCGGTCAGCCGGTGGGAGGCTCGGCTCCGACCAGCCACATGGCGAAGAACTGCGCGCCGCCGCCGTAGGCGTGGCCGAGCGCCTTTCGCGCCCCCGCCACCTGGTGCTCGCCCGCCTGTCCCCGTACCTGCAGCGCGGCTTCGGCGAAGCGGATCATGCCGGAGGCGCCGATGGGGTTGGTGGAGAGCACTCCGCCCGAGGGATTCACCGGCAGCTCGCCGTCGAGTTCGGTGACGCCGGATTCGGTGAGTTTCCAGCCCTCGCCCTCCTCGGCGAAGCCGAGGTTCTCCAGCCACATGGGCTCGTACCAGGAGAACGGCACGTACATCTCGACGGCGTCGATCTCCCGTCGCGGGTCGCTGATCCCCGCCTGCCGGTACACATCGGCGGCGCAGTCCTTGCCCGCCCGCGGCGAGACGAAGTCCTTGCCGGCGAAGAGTGTGGGTTCGCTGCGCATGGCGCCACCGTGCACCCAGGCGGGCGGGTGCGGCGAACGGTCCGCTCCGGCACGGTCTGTGAGGATCATCGCGCAGGCCCCGTCGGAGGACGGGCAGGTCTCCGAGTAGCGGATGGGGTCCCAGAGCATCGGGGCGGACTGGACCTTCTCCAGGGTGATGTCCGGGTCCTGGATGTGCGCGTACGGATTTCTGAGCGCGTTGCGACGGTCCTTGTACGCGACGAGCGAGCCGATCGTGTCGGGCGCCCCGGTGCGGCGCATGTACGCCCGGACGTGCGGGGCGAAGAAGCCGCCGGCTCCGGCCAGCAGGGGCTGCTGGAACGGGATCGGCAGCGAGAGGCCCCACATGGCGTTGGATTCGGACTGCTTCTCGAAAGCGAGCGTGAGGACGGTGCGGTGCACCCGCGCCGAGACCAGGTTGGCGGCGACGAGTGCGGTGGATCCGCCGACCGAGCCCGCGGTGTGCACCCGGAGCATCGGCTTGCCGACCGCGCCGAGGGCATCGGCGAGGTAGAGCTCCGGCATCATCAGGCCCTCGAAGAAGTCGGGTGCCTTGCCGATGACGACAGCGTCGATGTCCGCCCAGGTCAGTCCGGCGTCCTCCAGCGCGCGGACGGCGGCCTCTCGGACGAGTCCGGCGAGAGAGACGTCCCGGCGGGCGGAGACGTGTTTCGTCTGGCCGATGCCGACGACGGCCACGGGCTCCTCAGACATGAGCGCTCTCCCCTTCGAGTACGGCGACCAGGTTCTGCTGCAGGCAGGGACCGGAGGTGGCGTGGGCGAGCGCCCGGTCGCATTCGCCGCGGTGGATGCGGGCCGCGGCCTCGCCGAGGCGGATCAGTCCGGCGGCCATGACGGGGTTGGCGGCGAGCGCGCCGCCGGACGGGTTGACGGCGGTGACGCTGTCGTCGAGCCGGAGCGCCTTGCGCAGCACCACCTCCTGGGAGCTGAACGGGGCGTGCAACTCCGCGGTGTCCACGGGCCGTTCGAAGGCCCCGGCGCGGGTCGCGGCGAGCCGGGTGGAGGGTGATTCGGTCAGCTCGCGGACGCCCAGGCTGTGGGCCTCGATGCGGTGGTCGATCCCGCGGATCCAGGCGGGGCGGGCACAAAGGGCGCGTGCGGTGTCGCCGGCGGCGAGGATCACGGCAGCCGCGCCGTCACCGATCGGCGGGCAGTCCCCCGTACGCAGCGGCTGTACGACGTACTCACCGGCCGGGACCGGGCCGGCGAGCTGGGCGTGCGGGTTGTCCACGGCGGCGGCGCGGCTGCGGGTGGCGATCGCGGCGAGGGCGGCCTCGTCGGTGTCGCCCGCGTCGATCAGCGCCTGCGCCTGGAGCGCGGCGAGGGCGACGGAGTCCGGCCAGAGCGGGCCGACGTAGTACGGGTCGAGCTGGCGGGTGAGCACGTCGCGCACGGCGCCGGGCGAGGACTTTCCGTACGCGTAGACGAGGGCGGTGTCGGCCTGGCCCGTCCGGATCTTCACCCAGGCCTCGTACAGCGCCCAGGCTCCGTCCATCTCCACGTGGGACTCGGAGATCGGCGGGTACGCGCCGACACCGTCGAGCGCCATGGTGAAGGAGAAGGCGCGGCCCGCGAGGTAGTCGCTGGAGCCGGAGCAGGTGAAGCCGATGTCGCTCGCCCGCAGACCGGTCGCGTCGAGGACCTGGTGGAGGACGGGCATCAGCATCTCGACTTCGGAGAGTTCGTCGGTGCGCCTGCGGTGGTCCGTCTGCGCGAAGGCGACGATCGCCACGTCTCGCATCTACAGCAACTCCTTGTACGCGTCGTAGTCGGCGTCCGGTTCGCCGGTCGGCCGGTAGTGGTCGGGGTGCCGTCCGTCCTCGGTCCAGACGGGTTCGACCCGCAGGCCCATGCGCACCTGGTCGTACGGGATTCCGCCGATCCGCGCGTGCAGTGCGAGATCGGCGCCGTCGAGGGCGATGTGCGCGTAGACGTAGGGGACTTCGATGTCGAGGTTCTTCGCCTTGATGTTGACGATGCAGTACGTGGTCACCGTGCCGCGCGGGCCGACCTCGACCTGTTCGGCGGTGGCGACCCCGCAGGTGGGGCAGGCGCCGCGGGGCGGCACGTACACCTTGGTGCAGGACGGGCAGCGCTCCCCGACGACGCGTTGTTCGGAGAGTGCGCCGAGGTAGGCGCTCTGGGCGCGGCCGGGGCTGTACCGGTAGTCGAGACGGGCGGGGGTGACGATGCCGGTGACGGGATCAGCGAACTCGCCGCGGTGCGGGACGGACCGGCCGGACTCGACGCCACCGTGCGGCTCGAAGCAGGCGATGTCCGTGATGGCGCCGGTCCGTTCGGGGGCCCAGCGGATCCGTACTCGCATGCCGGTGCGGACGGCTTCCGGGCCGGGCGCGTCCAGGGCGTGGAGCAGGGCGGTGTCGGCACCGTCGAGCCGGACGAGGACCCAGGCGAAGGGGGTGCCGAGGGGCTGGCCGCGGCGCGGGGCGGGGTTCCAGGCCCAGGTGGTGACGGTGCCGGTGGCGGCGACCTCGGTCAGCTCGCGGAGCTCCTGTGAGGTGACGGGGTCGTACTCGACGGGCGGGACGAGGATCTTTCCGTCGACGGTCCGGACGCCGAGGACGGTGCGTTCGCGCAGTCCGGTGAGGAAGGCGCTCTGGACCGGTCCGAGGGAGCGGGTGAAGGGGAATTCGACCACCAGCGGTGCGCTGAGGATGTCGGGCACGGTTGCCTCCTTGGCTCAGGCGCGCCGGTAGACGGGCGGGCGCTTCTCGGCGAAGGCGCGGGCGCCTTCTTTGGCGTCGTCGGTGGCGAAGACCGGCCAGCCGCGTTTCAGCTCCGCGGCGAGCCCCTCGGTCTCGGTCAGCTCGGCCGTCTCGTACACGGAGGCCTTGACGGCTTCGACGGCGAGCGGTCCGCAGGCGTTGATCCGCTCGGCGACTTCGAGGGCCTGCTCCAGGGCGGTGCCGTCGGGGACGACCCGGCCGATCAGCCCGATGGCGGCGGCTTCCTCGGCGCTGTACGAACGTCCGGTGAGGAGCATTTCGAGCGCGTGGGTCCGGGCGATCTGGCGCGGCAGCCGTACCGTCGACCCGCCGATGGGGAAGAGGCCGCGTCTGACCTCGAAGAGTCCGAAGGTGGCGCCCGCCCCGGCGATCCGGATGTCGGTGCCCTGGAGGATCTCCGTGCCGCCCGCGACGCAGTGGCCCTCGACGGCGGCGATGACCGGTTTGCGGGGGCGGTGGTGGCGCAGCATCGCCTTCCAGTGCAGATCGGGGTCGGCGGTCATCCGGTCGCGGTACTGCTCGCCCTCCATCCCCTTGCCCGCAAGGGCTTTGAGGTCCATGCCCGCGCAGAAACAGCCGCCGGTGCCGGTGAGGACGATCGAGCGGACCCCGTCGTCCTCGTCCGCGGCCAGCCAGCCGTCGTACAGCCCGACCAGCATCGGCAGCGAGAGGGCGTTCTTCGCCTCCGGCCTGTTCAAGGTGAGCACCAGCGTGGCGCCCTCGCGCCGCACGGTGAGGTGTTCCGTACCACCCATTGCCTGCCTCCCGTCTCAAGACCTAGAACAGGTTGCAGTAGGAGGGGGTTCAGTTCAATAGCTTTCTGACAGTCAGTCAGATTTCTTCGGCGGCCCCCCTTCCCACTTGCGCCTCCCGGCGCTCTAATGACCGCCGGGTCAGTCAGCATCCGGGGTCAGGAGGAATGGTGGAGTACAACCTTGCCGACCTGTTCGAATCGGTCGTCGACGCGGTCCCGGAACGCGAGGCGCTCGTCTACCTCGACCATCCCGGTACCGGTGCGGAGCGCCGGCTGACGTACGCGGAGCTGGACGCGTCGGCCAACCGCGTCGCGCACCATCTGATCGAGGCGGGCATCGCCCCCGGCGAGCATCTCGGGCTGCACCTCTACAACGGGGTCGAGTATCTCCAGACGGTGCTGGCCTGCCTCAAGGCCCGCATCGTTCCGGTGAACGTCAACTACCGCTATGTCGAAGAGGAGTTGGCTTACCTCTACCGGGACGCGGATCTCGTGGCACTGGTCTTCGACGCCGAGTTCGACGTCCGGGTCGCGGCCGCCGCGCCGAAGGCCCCGACGCTCCGCCACCTGGTCCGGGTAGGGGCGCCGGTGCCGGGCGTAAGCGGTCCCGATGCCGTGGCGTTCACGGACGCCGAAGCGGCCGGGAGCCCGGAGCGCGGCTTCCCGCCGCGCTCGGCCGACGACCAGTTCATCATCTACACCGGCGGCACCACTGGAATGCCCAAGGGCGTGATGTGGCGTCAGGAGGATCTCTTCTTCTCCGGCCTCGGCGGCGGTGCGCCGACCGGTGATCCGGTGAAGGCCCCGCAGGAGCTGGCCGAGCGGGTGGCCGCCGGTGGTGACGGGATCACCTTCTTCCCCACTCCCCCGCTGATGCACGGCACTTCGACGCTCACCGCGTTCATCGGCCTCAACTTCGGGCAACGGGTCGTCGTCCACCGCAAGTTCGTGCCCGCAGAGGTGCTCCGTACGATCGAGAAGGAGAAGGTCACCAGCGTGTCCCTGGTGGGCGACGCGATGCTGCGGCCGTTGATCGACGCGCTGGAGGGGCCACTGAAGGGCACCGACTGTTCGTCGCTGTTCTCCGTCTCCAGCTCGGGTGCGATCATGTCGGACTCGGTGCGCGCGGAGTTCCAGGCGCTGGTGCCGACGGCGATGCTGCTGAACAACTTCGGCTCGTCGGAGTCCGGGTTCAACGGTACGGCGACGGCCGACTCGGGCCCGGAGAAGGGATTCCGGCTTCAGGTCAACTCCCGTACGGCGGTGGTCGATCCGGTGACGTACGAGCCCGTGGCTCCGGGCGAGCCCGGGCGGATCGCCCAGCGCGGCCACGTACCGCTCGGGTACTACAACGACCCTGGAAAGACCGCGGAGACGTTCTTCCGCAGGGACGGTCAGCGCTGGGTACTGCTCGGCGACATGGCGACCGTCGACGCGGACGGCATCGTCACGGTCCTGGGCCGGGGCTCGCAGTGCATCAACACCGGGGGCGAGAAGGTGTATCCCGAGGAGGTCGAGGAAGCGCTGAAGGCCCATCCGGATGTGTACGACGCGCTGGTCGCCGGGGTGCCGGACGAGCGGTGGGGAAACCATGTCGCGGCGGTGGTGCAGCTGCGCGAGGGGGCGGCCGAGCCCTCGCTGGACGACGTCCAGGCGCACTGCAGGACGCGTCTGGCCGGCTACAAGATCCCCCGCCGGCTGGTGATCACCGGGCAGATCCAGCGCTCACCGAGCGGCAAGGCCGACTACCGGTGGGCCCGCTCGGTCGTCGCACCCCGGCGGACACCCGAGGGCTGAGGACGAGAGCCCGAGCAGACCGGCACCACGGGCCCGAGGGCGAAGAGGCACCCGAACGGCGGCCGGGCGGGATCCGAGAGGAACACCCGAACGGCGGCCGGACCCGTCACCCGCGCAAGAGCCGCGACAGCGCCGGTCCGGATCACCCGGGTGCGCCGTTGCGCGTCCATCCACCCGTGCCGCGCGACGTGCCCGGGCGTGAGCCATTCGGGAACGCCGAGTACCCGTCCGCTCACCCTATGTGGCAAAGGGGGGAAATCGCCCATAGCTTCGGCTCATGAGGAAACGACACATCAAGAGCCTCGTCCCGGTCGCGGTCGTCTCCGCCGCCGGTCTCGGCGCGGCAATGCCCTCCGCATCAGCCACGACCGCCCATGTGGTGCGGCCCGGCCAGTCGATCCAGAAGGCGGTGGACGCCGCTCGGGCGGGTGACACCGTCGTCGTCATGCCCGGCACGTACCGGGAGACCGTCCTGATCACCAAGCCGCACCTCACCCTGCGCGGCTACGGCGACCGGACCGTGATCCGGCCGGCGGGGAAGAACCCGCGCTCCGTCGACGCCTGCGCGAAGACCGGCAGCGGAGTCTGCGTCCTGGGCCGGTCGGGCCGGACCGTCGACGGCGTGAGCGTCGATTCGCTGACCGTCTCCGGCTTCAAGAAGAACGGCGTCTGGGCCTCCTGGACGGACCGGCTGTCCGTGCGGCGGGTGATCGCCGAGCACAACGGCGTCTGGGGCATCGCCCAGGAGCGCTCGACCCGTGGTGTGTTCACGGGCAACATCGCCCGCGCCAACGGCGACGCCGGCATCTTCATCGCGAACACGGTCGACGAGGAGGGCGGCGCCACCGACACCCGGGGCACCGAACTCCAGGACAACACGCTCACGAACAACCGGATCGGCTTCACCGCCAGGCGCGTCAGGAACCTTTCGGTCCACGACAACACGTTCACCGCCAACTGCAACGGTGTGTTCGTCGTGGGCGACGAGGGCAAGCCGCAGGCCGGAGCCATGACGATCCAGTTCAATCAGATCAACGACAACAACAAGTTCTGCGCCAAGACCGAACGGCTGTCCGCCATCCAGGGTTCCGGCATCGTGCTCACCGGCGCCGCGGACACCCGGGTGCGCTCGAACACGATCAGCAACAACGTGGGCGCCACGCCGTTCTCGGGCGGCGTCGTCCTGTTCAAGAGCTTCGTGGGCACGAAGAACACCGGCCACACCATCAGCGGCAATGTCGCGCTCGGCAACAAGCCGGCCGACCTGGCCAACGGGGACACCGGCAAGGGCAACACGTTCACCGCCAACGTCTGCACGAAGTCCACACCGGCCGGGATGTGCTGATCGGCGCACCCCGCACGAGGAGAAGCGATACAGCATGACCACTGTGAGTCCCACTCCCGCACCCACGTCCACATCGACCCATGTCCACGTCGCCGTCCCGCACCCCGTCGCGCCCCCGCAGCCGGCCATGCAGCTGCGCGAGATCGTGTTCGGGGCGGCGCGCGCCGCCGCGGTGCGCGCCGCGGCCCGGCTGGGCGTCGCCGACGCACTGGGCGAGACACCCGCGACCGCGCAGGAGCTCGCCGCGCTGGTGAAGGCCGAGCCGGTGCCGCTGCGCCGGCTGCTGCGTGCCCTGTCCTGCTACGGGATCTTCACCGAGACCCCGGACGGGGACTTCGCCCATACCGAGATGTCCCGCCTGTTGCGCGAGGACGACCCGAACAGCCTGCGCTCCATCTCGCTGTGGTGCACCGAGCCCTGGACCTGGGACGTCTGGCCGCACCTCGACGACGCGGTGCGTACCGGCCGGAGCGTCTTCACGGAGGTCCACGGCAAGGGCTTCTTCGACTACCTCCACCAAGACGCCCACGAGTCGGCCCAGGTCTTCAACCGGGCCATGACGACCTCCAGCATGCAGTCCGCGCTGGACGTCGCCGAACTCCTCGACCTCACCGGGGTGTCCGCGGTCGCCGACATCGGCGGCGGCCAGGGGCACGTACTGGCGAGCCTGCTGGAGAAGCACCCGTCGCTCCACGGCACCCTGATGGACCTGCCCGGTGTGGTGGCGCGGGCCGATGCCCGGCTGCGGGACGAGGGTCCGCTCGTCGGCCGGACCCGGATCGTGGCCGGCGACTGCCGCGAGGCCATCCCGGTCGAGGCCGATCTCTACATCATCAAGAACATCCTGGAGTGGGACGACGACAGCACGCGCAGGACCCTGCGCAATGTCGTCGCCGCGGCCCGCCCGGGAGCCAGGGTCGTCGTCATCGAGAACCTCGTCGACGACACCCCCTCGATGCGGTTCACCACCGCGATGGACCTGCTGCTGCTCCTCAATGTCGGCGGCGCGAAGCACACGAGGGAGAGCCTGGTCGCCCGGATCTCCGACGCCGGCCTGCTGATCGGCGACGTCGTACCGGTCAACGCCTATCTGCACGCCTTCGAATGCGTGGTTCCCGACTAATCCGAGAACGACGGAAATCGCCTTCCGAAGAGGACGGAGAATCGCCCCGGGTACGGCCGACTGGCCGGCCCCGGGGCGATTCTCCGTCTCGCGCGGTTCTCAAGCGGTGGTGCCGCGCTCCCACCGGTAGAACTCGTGGGCCATGGCGTCCTTGGGGCTGCGCCAGGTCTCCGGGTCGTACGCGCTCACGTACGCGGTGAGCTTGTCGCTGATGTCCTTGAACTCCGGGTGCTGCGTCACCTTGGCGATCTCGGGGCCCGGCGGGCGTTCCGATTCGATCAGGTGGAGGTAGACGTCGCCGAACTGGAACAGTTTGCGCCTGGTGACGCCGACGAGGTGCGGGAGTTCGGTGCTGTCGGAGGCCGCGAACAACTCGGCGATGTCCGGTGCCGAACCCGGCGCCATCCGGGCGACGATCAGAGCGTGGTGCATCGTGGGATGCCTTTCTGGTTCCCCGGCCCGGCACCCGGCCGGACGGCGGGGTGCCGGGCCGCGCGGGGCGGGCGGACGGCGGGTCAGCGGGCCGATGCCGAGGCGGTACGGCGCTCGCGGGCGCGCTGCTCGATCTTGTCCCGGATGAGCTCCATCTGGACCTTGGAGTTGCGGTTGATGTTGTCGGTCATCCACGCGTCGTCGACGGGTGCGTCGGGCCGCATCGCGAATTCCTGGGTCCAGCGCATCTTCGTACCGCCGGGGACCTCGGAGTACTCCCACCGGATGTTCATGTGCTGGAACGGGCCCGGCTCGACCCGGCGGGCCTGGACCGTGCGGCCGGCGGGGTCGACGGTCCGCTCGGAGACCCAGCTCCACACCTTGTCGTTCTCGTCGGGGTGCATGGTCAGGCGGAACTTCGTCCTGTCGCCGTCCCGTTCGATGACCTCGATCGCGGCGTACTCGCTGAACAGCCGCGGCCAGTTCTCCAGATCGTTGGTCACGTCCCAGACGAGGTCCAGGGGGGCGGCGATGGTGATTTCGTTCTCGGTGCGTCCAGGCACGTCAGGCTCCTTGCATGAGGCTGTTGTTGACGAGGTCCAGGAATTCCTGGGGGGTCTTGCAGCGGTCGGCGTCGGTCGGCAGCGGTCGGCCGTGCCGGTTCTCCAGCACGCCCACGATGCCGAGCAGGCCCAGCGAGTCGAGGCCGAACTCGTCGAAAGCGGACCCGGGACGCTTCTCCATGTCCCGCGGGTCCACGGTGAGTCCGGCGCCCTTCTTCATCAGGACGGCGAGTTCCGCGTAGGTCAGTCGATCGGTCATGAGGACTTCTCCTTCTCACGATTGGGTGTCGGTGGAACGCCGCAGCACCATCGCCGCGTTCGAGCCCATGAGCCCGCGGCTGAGCACCAGCGCCGTCCGCAGCTCGGCGGGGCGCGCACTGCCGGTGACGACATCGAGGTCATGGCACACCTCGAAGACGTTCGGCGTGGGCGGTATCAGCGCGTTCTCCATGGAGAGCACCGCCGCGGCCACGTCCAGCACCGGGGCCCCGCAATAGGCGCGCCCGATGCCGGTCTTGGGCGCCGTCACCGGCACCTGCCGGCCGTGCGCGCCGAGTGTGTCGGCGATCGCGAGCGCTTCGGCGCGGTCGGCCGCCGGGACCCCGAGGGCGTCCGCGAAGACGACGTCGATCTCGTCCGGCGCGCAGTCGGCCTCCCGCAGGGCGCCGATGATCGCCTGGGCGAGGCCCTCCCGGGACTCCTCCCACCGGGACGCGCCGGTGAACGTCGCGGCGTGCCCGGCAAGTTCGGCCCTTACGCGGGCCCCGCGCCGACGCGCCGACTGCTCCTCCTCGACCACCAGCATGGCGCCGCCCTCGGCCGGCACGAATCCGCAGGCGTCCGAGGTGAACGGCCGGTAGGCGCGGGCGGGGTCGTCACAGGTGCTCAGATCCTCGTAGCCGAGCTGGCAGACGACCGAGTAGGGCGCCAGCGGTGCCTCGGCCGCGCCGACCACCACCGCTTCGGCTCCGCCGCGGATCGAACGGGCGGCGTGCGCCAGCGCGTCCAGGCCGCCCGCCTCGTCGCTGGCCACGACCGCGCAGGGCCCCTTGAAACCGCCGCGGATCGAGATCTGGCCGGTGCTGGCGGCGTAGAACCAGGCGATGGACTGGTACGGACCCACGTAGCTGGATCCCTGTCCCCACAGCCGTTGGAGTTCACGCTGACCGAATTCGCCGCCGCCGGACCCGGCAGCGGTCACCACGCCGACATCGAACGGTGAGTTCTCATAGTCGGCGCGGCCCAGCCGGGCGTCGTCCAGAGCGATGTCCGCGGCGGCCATCGCGAAGTGCGTGAACCGGTCGGTCTGGACGATGAAGCGCTCTTCGATCAGCTCGACCGCTTCGAAGCCGCGCACCTCGCCCGCGACCCGCAGCGGAAGGTGCTCGCACCCCTCGCGGGTCACCCGGTCAAGGACGCTGATCCCTTCGTGCGTCCTCTTCCAGAAGGCCTCGGTGTTGATTCCGTTGGGGGCGACGACACCGATTCCGGTGACAACGGTGCGCCGGGCTTTTCGGTTTCTCATGGTGTCCTCCCACCTGTTCGTGTCAGGGCCACCGCGGACTGGAAGCCGCCGAATCCACTGCCGACCGAGAGGATGCTGCGCAGCTTCAGGGGACGTGCGGTGCGCGGCACGTAGTCGAGGTCGCACTCTGGGTCCGGGCTCTCGTAGTTCGCGGTCGGCGGTACCGTCTGGTGGACCAGGGCGAGTACGCAGGCCGCAATCTCTATGGCCCCGATCGCCCCCAGCGAGTGGCCGACCATGGACTTGATGGAACTCATCGGTACGTCATAGGCGTGTGCGCCCAGCGCCCGCTTCACGGCGGCCGTCTCGTGCCGGTCGTTCTGCTTGGTGCCCGAGCCGTGTGCGTTGACGTAGTCGATCTGCGAGCCGTCTATCCGGGCGTGACCGAGCGCCCGGTTGATCGCCTCGGCCATCTCCAGCCCTTCGGGAGTCAGCCCGGTCATGTGGTAGGCGTTGCCGAAGGTGGCATAGCCCGAGATCTCGCAGTAGACCGTCGCGCCGCGGGCGCGGGCGTGCTCCAGCTCCTCCAGGACGAGCACCGCTCCGCCCTCGCCCATGACGAAGCCATCGCGGCGGGAGTCGAACGGCCGGGAGGCGTGCTCCGGATCGTCGTTGTTCGCCGAGGTGGCCTTGATCGCGTCGAAGCACGCCACCGTGATCGGGGTGATCGGTGAGTCGGACGCCCCGGCGACGCAGACGTCGACGCGGCCCTCCTCGATGGACTGAAAGGCGTACCCGATCGCGTCCAGGCCGGAGGTGCAGCCCGTGGAGACGGTCTGCACCGGGCCGTGCGCGCCAACCTGTTCGGCCACCGCCGAAGCGAGGGAGCTGGGTGAGAAGGCGCGCTCCAGGTGCGGGCCGGCGGGCCGGTGGTCGACGTCCCAGCGGGCGCCGCTGCCGCTGACGGCGACGTAGTCGTGTTCCAGTCGGGTGGTGCCGCCGACCGCGGTGCCCAGCGACACCCCCATGCGCCAGGGGTCCACCTTCTCCGGGTCGAGCCCCGCGTCACCGAGGGCCTCCCTGGCGGCCACCATCGCGAACTGGACGTACCGGTCGGACCTGGCGACCTGGTCCACGTCCAGTCCGTGCGCCGCCGGGTCGAAGTCGCACTCGGCGGCGATACGGGACCGGAAGCCGGCCGGGTCGAAGAGCGTGATGCCACGGGTCGCGGTGCGTCCGTTCGCGAGGAGGTCCCAGAAGGCCGGTGCGCCGATGCCGCCGGGGGCCACGACGCCGACGCCGGTGACGCCCACGCGGCGGGTCATGAGGCGGCCTCCGTTCGTTCCGGCGGCGCGACGCGTCCGGCGGACCGTGTGTGCTCGGCGTTCGGGGCGTGCTCGGCGGACTCGGTGTGCTCGGTGTCGACGTGGCCGAGTTCCGGGCGCGGGGCGAGCGGGCCGAGGTGGAAGACCATGCGTGCCTCGACGTCGCCGACGTTCCGGAACCGGTGGCGTACATGGGGAGGGATCAGCAGGCCCTGGTCGGGCCGCATCCGGTGCGGTTCACCGTCCAGGTCCACCTCCAGGAGACCGTTCACGACGTACACGAATTCCTCGGAATACGGGTGGTAGTGCTCGCCGATGCGGTCGCCGGGCTGAACGATGGCCAGCCCCATGAAGCCGCTGGTGGCTCCCACCGCTGTCGGCGTGAGCATGGCGCGAAGGTCGCCTCCGCGCCTGCGGTTGGGCTGCGTCTCGCTGAGGTCCACGATGCGTGGCCGGTGCATGGTCATGACTGTTTTCCTCCTGGCGCATTGCGTGTTGTATTGACGGGTTGAGCGAGAACCCCCCAGGGTGCGGATGCGCGGTTCAGGACTCCATGGCCCGCCGATCGGTGATCAGGGTCATCTCGGCTTCTGCGAGGAAGTGCGAGATCCCCTGGTCGTTCGTGGGCACGGCGTTCGCGCCGCCGTCGAGGAGACGTCCGAGCCTGGCCACCTTGCCGGGGCCGTCGATGCCGACCGCCTGAGCGGCCTGCGCGTCGATCGGTTCGATAGCTTCGAGGAGGCGGACGACGACGTCGTCGCGCTGGAAGATGGTGCTGCTGTCGATGATGCTCGCGGGGTCGTCGGCGGCCTCCTCGTCGTGGCCGGCGAGCAGCCGGGCGAGTGCCATGCCGCAGCCCTCCTTGGCCTGGTAGAAGAGCGCGTGCCGGCGGATGTCCTCGGCCTTGTGCCGGCCCGCGGTCACGTGGTGGACGGTGGGGAGTGCCGCCCGGGTGAAGAACATCCGGGCGGAGTCCGGGTCGCTGAGGTCCCGGTCCTGCTCCAGGTATGGGTTGATGGCCTCTTCGACGGCCCTGACCTCGGGCTGCCGGGCTACGTGGCGCAGGGCCGCGAGGAGGTCGCCCTCGACCTCGACCGCCCGCACGACGCGGTTTCCGTGCATGAAAAGCGAAGTACGGCGCAATCGAGTGTCGTCGTCGACACGAGCGTTCGGGGAGTCGTAGTCGGCCAGGATCTTCGCCACGATGTCCTCGGTGCCGGGCTTGACGGTGAAAGTCAGCGCGTGGCGCACCACTCCGTCGCCGACGCGGGGTGACGCCTGCAGCCTGCCCTTGGCCGTCTCGGGCGCCATCTCGAACGACTTCCCGGTCTCCCGCAGGACGCTGAAGCGCAGCGAACGGGTGTCGCGCACGCAGTTGTGCAGCGGCTGCACCGTCGCAACATGCTCCTCGCTGTTCACCCAGGCGAGGAACGGGGGTGCGCTCTCCCATTCGCTCGTGATCAGCCACTGCGAGGGGTTCTCGATGGACTGGCAAAGCTGGTCGCTGATGTGTCCGGGGACGGATGCCACCTGGTTGCGCAGGTGCTCATACGCCTCCAGGAACTCCTTCTGGGCCCCGTCGTACGTGTCCAGCAGCAGGACGACCCGCAGCCTGGAGCCGTCGAAGGCGGACTGGGAGATCCGTTCCGAGAGGGTGATGGTCATCTTTCGGTCTCCTTCGAGACGGTGTCGTGGACAAGCCGGGCGGCATGCCGTCAACCGTCGGTTGGCGAGTGATTCGGAGTAGGGACTCTCCCGGCGGATGTGAGCGGTCCGCCCCGTGACCGCGGGCATCGTCTCCGTGACCGATCGTGAAACGCTGGTCCGGCTGGCGCGAGATTTATGAACCGTTCAGGTGAGCGACCGTCCGAACCGCTCCGACGAGGGCATGGAACAAAGCAACCGAACGGCGTCCGAGCTGGAGCAACTGATGAACGAGAACGTCGACATTCGCGTACCGGTCCTCATCGTGGGCGGCTCCCTGGTGGGCCTGTCCACCTCACTCTTCCTCGGCCGGCTCGGCATTGAGCACCTGCTGGTCGAGAAGCGCCGGTCCACCTCGACACATCCGCGCGGACGCGGCAACAACGTGCGCACGATGGAGGTGTTCCGTACGGCGGGTGCCGAGCCGAGCATCCGGGAAGCGGCGTCGGTCCTCGCCGGCAACCACGGGATTCTGCAGGCCGGGTCGCTCACCGGCGACGACCAGGAGTGGCTGTTCAAGGAGATCGACCCGGGCGGCGGGCTCGCCCGTTTCAGCCCGAGCGGCTGGTGCCTGTGCAGCCAGAACGATCTGGAACCCGTGCTGGTGAGGCTGGCCCGCGAACAGGGCGGTGACCTGCGGTTCTCCACCGAGATGCAGAGCTTCGACCAGGACGGGTCAGGGGTGGACGCGGCGCTCAAGAACCGGGAGACCGGAGAGCACATCGGTGTGCGCGCCGAATACCTCGTCGCGGCCGACGGGCCGCGCAGTCCGATCCGTGAGCAGCTGCGCATCGACCGGACGGGGCCCGGCGACCTCTTCCACAACGTGAGCGTCACCTTCCGTTCCCGGCAGCTCGCCGATGTGCTGGGCGACCGGCGCTTCATCGTCTGCTATCTGACCAATCCCGCAGCGGACGGTGCCCTGTTGCCGGTGGACAACAAGAAGGAGTGGGTGTTCCACGCGCCGTGGCAGCCTCAACTCGGGGAAACCCTCGAGGACTTCACCGACGAGCGGGTAGCCGAGCACATCCGTACGGCGGTCGGCGCTCCGGGGATCGACATCGAGATCACCGGCAAGGCCCCGTGGCACGCCGCGGAGCGGGTCGCGGATCGGTACTCGTCCGGCAGGATCTTCCTCGCCGGCGATTCGGCCCACGAGATGTCGCCCACCGGGGCGTTCGGCTCCAACACCGGTATCCAGGACGCGCACAACCTGGCCTGGAAGCTCGCCGCCGTACTGAAGGGCGAGGCGGGCCCGGGTCTGCTGGACACCTACGAGGCCGAGCGGCTGCCGGTGGCGCAGGCGACGAGCGCGCGGGCCTCGGCGCGTTCCAGCGAGCACAGCCACCCGGGATACGCCGCAGCGCCGGGCGTGGGCGGCGGGAAGCAGGGCGGGATGCTCACCGTGGCACTGGGCTACCGCTATGTCCGCGGTGCCGTTCTGGGTGCCGATCCGGGACAGTCGGTGGTGCCGCAGGGAATGCAGCTGAACGGTCAACCGGGCAGCCGTGCACCGCACCTGTGGGTCCGTCAGGACAATGAGCGCAAATCCACGCTGGATCTGTACGAGCACACTTTCGTGCTGCTCACGGACGGTGGGGACGTGGTGTGGCGGCGGGCGGCGGCCCGGGTCGCCGACGGGCTGTCGGTACGGCTCCAGGCGTACGGCATCGGCCCGGGAGCCGATCTGGAGCCGGAGAACGGGGCCGACTGGGCGGAGCTCCACGGCACAACACCCGAAGGCGCGGTCCTGGTGCGTCCCGACGGCTTCGTGGCCTGGCGGTCGACGGGGCCGGTGCCCGACGCCGAGACCACTCTCCGGGAGGTCCTGACCTCGCTGCTGCACCGGTCGTGACCGCCCGGTAACCGTCGGCGGTTGGTCAGGTCAGGTCAGGCCGCACGCCCGTGGTTCCGCGAGGGATCGCTCCGGCCGAACGGTGTGGACGAGGTGTCCGGCGTCGACGCCGACGGCCCGGGTACCGGATGCCGGGAGCCGGATGCCGGATGCCGGATGCCGGGTGCGACGAGCGTGAGGGTACGCAGCCTCCCCGGCGCCGGGCGGCGTAGAGCGTGGCAAGATCGGCGGCCTCGGCTCGGGCGAACCCGGCCCCGTCGCACGCATGGACGATATACATATACGCCGCCCATATGGGGCATACCGGGTGGCGTGGTCACGTTCGGCGTGAGCGTATCCACGCCGCAGGGCGCCTTCGGAGAAGCGGTGCACACCCCCCCTTGCCAGAAGACGGAACATCCTGAATTACTACTACCGAAGGATCGACCGAACGATCGGTCGACTGCTCGGAAGAGGGAGATCCGGATGACGCCTCTGCTGGACGCGGCGGAACGAATGGGCCGGGACGAGCTGGAGGCACTCCAGCTGGAGCGGCTGCGGGCCACGCTGCACCATGCGTACGAGAACGTCGGCCATTACCGGGCCGCGTTCGACAAGGCAGGTCTGCGCCCGGACGACTGCCGTACGCTCGCGGATCTCGCGCGCTTCCCCTTCACGACCAAGGCCGATCTGCGCGACAACTACCCCTTCGGCATGTTCGCCGTCCCCGAGGAGCGCGTGCGGAGGATCCACGCGTCCAGCGGGACGACGGGCCGTCCGACCGTCGTCGGTTACACCGAGCGGGACCTGGACACCTGGGCGGACATGGTCGCCCGCTCGATCCGGGCGGCCGGCGGCCGCCCCGGACAGAAGGTCCATGTCGCTTACGGATACGGGCTGTTCACCGGCGGCCTGGGTGCGCACTACGGAGCGGAACGGCTCGGCTGCACGGTCATACCCGCCTCCGGGGGCATGACGGCTCGCCAGGTCCAGCTGATCCAGGACTTCCGGCCCGAGATCATCATGGTGACCCCGTCGTACATGCTGACCCTCCTCGACGAGTTCGAGCGGCAGGGCGTCGATCCGCGGACGACCTCCCTGAAGGTCGGGATCTTCGGCGCCGAGCCGTGGACGGAGGCGATGCGGCGCGAGATCGAGGAGCGGTTCGCCATCGACGCGGTCGACATCTACGGCCTGTCGGAGGTGATGGGGCCCGGTGTCGCGCAGGAGTGCGTGGAGACCAAGGACGGGCTGCACATCTGGGAGGACCACTTCTATCCGGAGGTCGTCGACCCGTTCACCGGTGAGGTGCTGCCGGACGGCGAGGAGGGCGAGCTGGTGTTCACCTCGCTCACCAAGGAGGCCATGCCGGTGATCCGATACCGGACGAGGGACCTGACCCGGCTGCTGCCGGGCACGGCGCGGGTTTTCAGGCGGATGCAGAAGGTGACGGGGCGCAGCGACGATCTGGTGATCCTGCGCGGGGTGAACCTCTTCCCGACCCAGATCGAGGAGATCGTGCTGCGTACGCCGGGACTCGCACCGCACTTCCAGCTGCGGCTGACCCGCGAGGGCCGCCTCGATGCCCTGACCGTACGGGTGGAGGCCCGGGCGGGAGCCACGCCGGATCAGCGGACGGCCGCCGCGGAGTCGGTCACGGCGGCCGTCAAGGACGGGATCGGGGTGTCGGTCCGGGTCGAGATCGTCGACCCCGGGACGTTGGAGCGATCGGTCGGCAAGTTCAAGCGGATCGTGGACGAGCGCGGCGACCGATAGGAAGCCTTTTAGTCCAGTTATTGAAGAGAATCTGCAGTTTGTGACAGGAAGGTGCGGTTCGTGCCCGTCGGACGGGGCCGGTGCCCTCAGGCGCGGCCCGTTCGTTCCGGTCGTGTGCTGCGGGGCCCGGACCGCCGCGTCGGCGCGTGCCCCGCATGACACCTGGGGGTCCCCTACGCGAAACGGTCGCGCAGTTCCCGCTTGAGGATCTTTCCACTCGCGTTGCGGGGCAGTTCGGCCACGAAGAGGACCTGCTTCGGGGCTTTGAAAGGGGCGAGCCGCTCACGGGCGTGGCCGATGAGTTCGGCCGGTGTCGCTTCGCCGCGCAGGACGACGACGGCCGTGACGGCCTCGATCCAACGGTCGTCGGGCAGGCCGACGACCGCGACCTCGGCGACGGCGGGATGGGTGTAGAGGGCGTCCTCGACCTGCCGGGAGGCGACGAGGACGCCACCGGAGTTGATGACGTCCTTCACCCGGTCGACGACGGTGAAGAAGCCCTCTGCGTCGCGCACGGCGAGATCTCCGGAGTGGAACCAGCCGTCGCGGAAGGCTTCCGCGGTCTCCTCGGGCTTGCCCCAGTAGCCCTCGCACAACTGGGGCGAGCGGTAGACCACTTCACCGGCCGTGCCGTCGGGGACCTCCTTGCCGTCCTCGTCGACGACCCGGGCCTCGACGAAGAGGACGGGCCTGCCGCAGGAATCCATCCGGCCCTCGTGCTCGTCCGGCCCGAGGACAGTGGCGAGCGGCCCGATCTCGCTCTGTCCGAAGCAGTTGTAGAAGGCGAGCGCGGGCAGCCGGTCGCGGAGCCGTTCCAGCACGGGTACGGGCATGATCGACGCGCCGTAGTACGCCTTGCGCAGACCGCCGAGTTCCCGGGTGGTGAATCCGGGGTGCTGGGAGATGCCGATCCATACGGTGGGCGGGGCGAAGACGCTGTCGGCCTGCCCCGTTTCGACGAGGTCGAAGATCCGGTCCGCGTCGGGTGCGTCGAGGATGATGTTCTGTGCGCCGACCGCGAGAGCGGGCAGCAGGAACACGTGCATCTGCGCGGAGTGGTAGAGCGGCAGCGAGTGGACGGGCAGGTCGGTGGCGCGCAGGTCGAGCGCCGCGATCGCGCTGGCGTACTCGTGGACGAGCGCGCCGTGGGTCATCATCGCGCCCTTGGCGAGTGCGGTGGTGCCCGAGGTGTAGAGCAGCTGGACGAGATCTTCCGAGGCCGGTTCCCGCTCCGGGGTGAAGGGGCGCGGGATGGCGGTGGCGTCGAGGAGCGAGCCCGGTGCGTCGCGCAGCACGCGTACGGAGAACGCGGCCGGAATACGGTCGGCGAGGTCCGGATCGGTGAGGACGAGGGTGCTGCCGGACTGTTCCAGGAGGTACGTGAGGTCGTCGCCGGTGAGGTTCTGGTTGACTGGCACATGGACCAGGCACGCACGGGCACAGGCGAGAAAGCCGATCAGATACGCGTCGGAGTTGTTCGCGTAAGAGGCGACCCGGTCGCCGGGGCGCAGCCCGTGTTCGCCGGTGAGGGCCGCCGCCGCTGTACTGACGGCGGCGTCGAGTTCCGCGTAGGTCCAGGACCGCTCCGCGTACCGCAGGGCCGTGCGCTCGGGGGTACGCCGGGCGCTACGCGCCACGACGCCGTCGACTGTGCTGCTCCGTACACCTGTCATGGCGTGATCCTGTGCGGCCGGAACGCGGTGGTCAAGGGCCGGGTACCGGTCGGGGGCGTGGGACTGCGAAGGAGGGCCGTTCAGGCGCTGCGGGTACGGGTGGCGAACAGGGCGGCCAGGACGCAGGGCGCGAGCAGCAGGACGAAGGCGGCGCCGTAGCCGACATGGCCGGTCGCGCCGGCGCTCAGGCAGGCGTTGAACAGGGCGGAGGAGACCCCCAGCACCGTGATCTGGCCGAGGTTCTGGTTGGTCTGCATCGCGCTGCTGGCATAGCCCTGCCGCCCGGCCGAGGCGTGCGAGAGCGACAGCACGGTGAGAGACGGTGCGAGCAGGCCCATGCCGACGGCCGCGACGATCATGGCCGACGCGGCGACGACGGCGGGCACCGCGGGCAGCGTCCCGACGGCGGCAACGGCGACCGCCGCGGTCAGCACCAGCGCACCGGCCACGACCAAGTGGTGCCGGGGGCGGCGCTCCAGGCGGCCCTGCACCCAGGAAGAGGCGGCCCAGGCCACGGCGGCCCCCGTGAAGGCCAGGCCGATCGACACGGGACGCACGCCCCGCTCGGTGACGAGCAGGAGCGGCACGAGTGCCTCCAGAGTGAAGAACACCCCCGAACTGATGCCGCGCAGCAGCACCGTGGCCGGGAGGCCGCGCGTGGCACGCCAGGTGCCCGGCGGCAGCAGCCGGGGCGCGAACACGACCAGCAGGGCGAACCCTCCCACCACGAACAGCAGGTGACGCGGGTCCCAGCCCGAGACGCCGTACTGCCCCGCCGCCGCACCCACGCTCACCGCCGTCGCCACCAGCAGCGCGGGGCGCGGCTGCCCGTCTCCCGACGGCGCGGGCGTCGCCGGCCAGGAACGGCGGCGCAGCACGGCCACCACGGCCAGGGCCGGCAGAACGGTCAGTGCGGCCAGGCCGAAGAACACCGCCCGCCAGGACCACCATTCGGCCACCACCCCGGCCAGGGGCGGACCGACCAGTGACGGGACGACCCAGCAGGCACTCATCAGCGCCAGGACTCGCGGCCGCAGCCGGTCGGGGTAGGCCTGCCCGATGGCGGTGTTGATCGCCACCGCCACCATCCCGCTCGCGAGTCCGTCCAGGAAGCGGCCGGCCGCCAGTTGCCAGATGGAGGTGCTCGCGGCCGAGACCAGCAGGGTGACCACGGCCAGCACCATGCCCGCCGCCAGCGGGCGTCGTGCGCCGGACCGGTCCGCCCAATGGCCGCCCAGTACCCCGCCGAGCAGACCGGCGGCCACGAAGCATCCCGCCACCAGCGGGAAGAGCGACACCCCGTCCAGGTCCCGTGCGGCCGTCGGCAAGGTGGGCACCACGGCCAGCGCGGCGAACCCGGTCAGGAACATCACCGCGGAGAAGCCGGCGGTCGCGGCCACGTACCTTCCGGAGAACAGTCCTCCGTCGATTTCGGATCGCACCGGCGGGCGGTCGGCCGTGTCTGTCGACTCCCAGGAGACCGACATGTCCCGGTCCGTGGACGGCGCGGCCGGATCGGTGGTCGAGTGCTTGGGGACATCAGTCACGAGCGCACAAGGTACGGGGGCCCGGCTCCGCTTGCCACTCGTTTTCGGGCCGCCGCGCGAGACCCGGGCGCGGACCGATGACGTGTCAGGGCCCGGCGGAGGCCAGGATGTCGAGGCCGCCGAGGGGGCGGTCCGGTTGGGCGGTCGGCGCGGTCAGGGTCGCGGCCCAACGCGCGAGGAGCAGGTCCAGGCGGGGCCGGAGTCCCCGGTCTCCCGGTGCTGTGGCACGCAGCAGGTATCGCCCCTCGGCGCCGGTCAGCGAGCAGTGGACCGCGTCAGCGACCAGGTAGGTCCACGACTGGAGGAGCCAGCCCTCCGGCACGGCGGGCGGACCCGGATAGACGCACACGAATTCCGGCCGGGACGGGCGGCCGAGCAGAATCTTGCGGTCGGTCCCGCAGATTCCGGTGTCGACGACCTTCACCACCACATCATCGGCGCCGACGCGCGGTGCCGGACGCTCTTGGAGCTCGACGGCCCCGGGGCCCAGGTGGACAAGTGCGCGCACAGGTACCTCCCGATCGGTGTCGCGGCAGCGAACGCTGCCGGCGCCGTGCAAGGCAAAAGCTGTGTTCGGTCATCGACGTCAGCTCAGGGACGCCCGCTGGGAAACAACGCTTCTGAGGCGTTGGACTCACCGCCGGGACGCCCCTTCAAGGGCCACGGCCTGAGTCCCGCGGCCGGAAGGACGCTCAGAGGACCATGGCCAGGACGGTCGCCGAGACCACCGCGAACGCGCTGCCCACGGCGGCGGTCAGGGCCCTGGTGTGGCGCGGAACGAACGACGGGGCCCTGGTGGTTGCAGCCTCCGGGTTCCGCGCACTGTAGTACACCGTCAGGTACTCTCCCTCGGCCGGGGTGAGGCGTGCCTGCCGCTCCTCGAAGCTGACGGTGCGGCCGTCGGCCGTATGGAACTCCAGGGTGGCGTAGCCGCGGACGACGGGTACTCCCTCGGCGTCCTGGCCCTCCTCCCTACGCAGGACCGTGCACCGGGCCACTGCGGTGAGGCCGTCCGCCCAGGCGGCCCGCAGCCGCGGTCCCTGGAGCCGACGGTCCAGGATCCCCCCGTAGAACACGGCCACGCCCACGGCGACCACGAGATACACGACAGCAATGATCACGACTCCCCCAGAATGGTCCCTGTCCTGCCGGACGCCGGTACGTCCGACGGCCGGATTCTCCATGGGGCGTCATGATCCCGTGGTCGGCGTTCCGTCGGCAAGGGCCGCTCGCGGCGCAGTACGCCGGGCCACGTCTCGGTGCCGCGGTGCCCGTCAGTCCGTCACCCGCGTTCGGACGGAGCCGCTCGGGCACCGGACCGGGCAGGGGTCACACCGCCCGGTTGTGCCCTTCCCAGTACGGGTCGCGCAGCCGTCGTTTATACAGCTTGCCGTTGGGGTCACGGGGCATCTCCGCGATGAAGTCGATGCTCCGGGGGCGCTTGTACCCGGCGAGACGTTGTTCGCAGTGGCGCAGGATCGCGGCGGCGAGCTCTTCTCCCGCCTCGTGTCCCGGGGCCGGTTCGACGACCGCTTTGACTTCCTCGCCCCAGTCGGGATGCGGAATGCCGAAGACGGCCGCGTCGGCGATCGCGGGGTGGCCGAGGAGGGCGCCCTCGATCTCGGCGGGGTAGATGTTGACACCGCCGGAGATGATCATGTCGATCTTGCGGTCGCGGAGGAAGAGGTAGCCGTCCTCGTCGAGGATGCCCAGGTCGCCGACGGTGAAGAAGTCACCGATGCGGTTCTTCCTCGTCTTGGTCTCGTCCTTGTGGTAGCTGAAGCCGCCGGTCTTCATCTTCATGTAGACGGTGCCGAGTTGGCCGGGAGGCAGGCGGTCGCCGTTGTCGTCGAAGACGGCGAGTTCGCTGATCGGCCAGGCCCTGCCCACGGTGCCCGGCTTCTTCAGCCAGTCCTCGGCGGTGGCAAAGGCGCCACCGCCCTCGCTGGCCGCGTAGTACTCCTCGACGCACCTCCCCCACCAGTCGATCATGGCGCGTTTGACGTGGTCGGGGCAGGGCGCCGCACCGTGGATGGCGTGACGCATGGCTGTGACGTCGTATCGCCTCTTCACGTCGTCGGGGAGGGCGAGGAGGCGGTGGAACTGGGTCGGGACCATGTGCGTGTGGGTGCAGCGGTGGGTGTCGATGAGCCGCAGCATTTCCTCGGGCGTCCACTTGTCCATCAGGACCAGCGGGTGCCCGATGTGCAGGGACGCGCCTGCGAACTGGAGGACGGCCGTGTGGTAGAGCGGCGAGCAGACCAGATGGACGTTGTCGTCGAAGGGTTTGATGCCGAAGATGCCGAGGAATCCGCCGAGATGGCTCTCCTCGGGGAGCTTGCCGGAGAGCGGACGGCGGATGCCGCGCGGACGGCCGGTGGTGCCGGAGGTGTAGTTCATGACCCAGCCGAGGGTGCGGTCCTCGGGTGGCGTGTCGGGCTGTCCTTCGAGCAGTTCGGCGTACGGGCGGAATCCGTCGACCGTGCCTACGGCATAGCGTTGGCCGGCCGGGAGCTTCGCTTCGTCGGCCGCCTCGGCCGCCGCCTGCGCGAACCGCTCGTGGGCGATGAGTACCTTGGCGCCGGAGTCCGAGACGATCCACGCGATCTCGGGTGCGACGAAGTGGTGGTTGACGGGTACGAGATAGAAGCCGGCCTGGGTGGCCGCCAGGTACGCGGTGAAGAACTCGACGCCGTTGGGCAGGACGACAGCGAGGGCGTCTCCCCGCCGGAGCCCGGCCGCGCGCAGTCCGTGGACGAGGCGGTTGGCCGCGGCGTGCAGCCGGCCCGCCGTCCAGCTCTCGCCGTCGGGGGCGGTCAGGACCGTACGGCCGGGGTCGGCTGCGGCCTGCGCCCAGAAACCGTTGGGGGGCGGGTTCATGAGGCGCTCCGTCCGGCGATGCGGTTGATCCGGTCCACGGCACGTTCGAAGCCGCGGGTCAGGTCGTCGAATACGGCCTGCACGCTGCGCTCGCTGTTCATCCGGCCGACGATCTGGCCGACGGGGGTGCCGAGCAGCGCGCCGGTCTCGTACTTCTGGATGCGGGAGACGGCGTCGGCCACCAGCAGCCCCTGGAGCGGCATGGGCAGGGTGCCGGGGCCCGCCGGGTCGTCCCAGGCGTCGGTCCATTCGGTACGGAGCTGGCGTGCGGGTTTGCCGGTGAGGGCACGGGAGCGGACGGTGTCGCCGGAGCCCGCGGCAAGGAGCTTGCGGGTCAGCGCGCGGGAGTGGAGGTCGGCCTCCTCGGTCGTCAGCCAAAGGGAACCGAGCCAGACGCCCTGGGCACCCAGGGCGAGCCCGGCGGCGATCTGCTCGCCGCCGCCGATGCCGCCGGCGGCGAGGACGGGGAGCGGTCCCACCGCGTCGACCACGTCCGGGACCAGGACCATGGAGGCGATCTCGCCGGTGTGGCCGCCCGCCTCATATCCCTGCGCGACGACGATGTCGATGCCCGCGTCCGCGTGGTGGCGGGCATGCTTGGCGCTTCCGGCGAGCGCGGCAACGAGGACGTCCTGGTCGTGGGCGCGTCGGACGACGTCGGCGGGCGGTGAGCCGAGGGCGTTGGCGAGGAGTTTGATGGGGTGGTCGAAGGCGACATCGAGCTGGCTGCGGGCTACTTCTTCCATCCATCCGGTGATGCGCCAGCCGGACGCCTCGCCCTCCGCGAGCTCCGGTACGCCGTGCTTGGCCAGGGTGTCCTGGACGAACTGGCGGTGTCCGGCCGGGATCATCGCCTCGACGTCTGCCTCGGTCACCCCTTCCACCTTCTTGGCGGGCATGACGACGTCGAGGCCGTACGGCTTGCCGTCGGTGTGCTCCTGCATCCAGTCGAGGTCGCGTGCCAGGTCGTCGGGGGCGGTGTAGCGGACCGCGCCGAGTACGCCGAATCCGCCGGCCCGGGTGATGGCAGCGGCCACCGCGGGGAACGGCGTGAAGCCGAAGATGGCGTGCTCGACTCCCAGTTTCTTGCTCAGCTCCGTCTCCATGGGCCGCAGGATGCCGCAGTCGGACAGGCGAGGGAAGAGATTTTCTGATGCAGTGTCAGATTCTTTGTGACACCGGGGACCTCCGTGACGGCAGCGGTGACAGTAATCTCTGGTCCGGCAGGAAGTTTCACTGTCGGACACGATTTCGAAAGTTATTTTCACGCGGCAGGTAACGGCAGGAAGGGGTTCCGGATGACCGAGGACGCGGCCGGGAGAGGTATCAGCCGGCGCAGGCTGGGCGGTGGGATGCTGGCTCTGGGCGGAGCACTCGCCCTGGCGCCGATTCCGTTCGCGGAGCGGGCGTCGGCCATGGAGTCGGAGGCGGAGTCGTCGGGTATGCGCGCAGGGACCGGGACGGACGCGGCGTCCGCGCAGGGCCGGCCGACGCTGCGGCGCGGATCCGCCGCCCGCGCCGGGCTGTTGCAGGGGCCGCTGGACCAATTGGTCGCCGATGCGGAGAAGTTCCTCTCCAATTCCCCCAAGCACCCCTGGTACGCCGGTGCGGTACTGCTCGCAGGCCGGGGCGGCACGGTGGCCCTGCACCATCCGATCGGCAAGGCCGTGCGCTACGCGGCGTACGACGAGAAGACCGATACGGGGGTGGAGTTCCCGCCCGATCAGCAGATCGCCATGGCCGAGGACACGGTCTTCGACCTGGCTTCGGTGTCCAAGCTGTTCACCTCGATCCTGGCCGTGCAGCAGATCGAGCGCGGCAAGCTGGAGCTGGAGGCGAAGGTCGCCTCGTACCTGCCCGATTTCGCCGGCGGCGGCAAGCAGGACATCACCATCCGTCAGCTCCTCACGCACACCTCGGGCTTCCGCGCCTGGATTCCGCTGTACAAGGCCCCGACGCGGGAGGGGAAGCTGGAGCTGCTGTGGAACGAGGTGCCGGCCAACCCGCCCGGCACGGTGTACCTCTACTCCGACCTCAACCTGATCTCGCTGCAACTGGTCCTGGAGAAGATCACCGGCCGCACCGAGGACGTCCTGCTCCGCGAGGAGATCACCGCTCCGCTCGGCATGCAGCGCACCCGGTACAACCCACCGGCCTCCTGGAAGCCGAAGATCGCCGCGACCGAGGACGCCCGGCTACCCTGGTCCGGCCTGGACCGCGGTCTCGTCTGGGGCCAGGTGCACGACGAGAACGCGTACAGCCTGGACGGTGTGGCGGGCCACGCCGGAGTCTTCTCCTGCGCCTGGGACCTCGCGGTCCTCGCCCGCACGCTGCTCAACGGCGGGGTCTACGGCCGGGCAAGGATCCTCTCCGCGGAATCGGTGGACCTGCTGTTCACGGACTTCAACACCGCGTTCCCCGGAGATGCGCACGGTCTGGGTTTCGAGCTCTACCAGCACTGGTACATGGGGGCGATGGCCACCCCGCGTACGGCGGGCCACACCGGTTTCACCGGTACCAGCCTGGTCCTGGACCCGACGACCGACTCGTTCCTGATCGTCCTCGGCAACTCGGTGCATCCGGTGCGCAATTGGCGCTCCGGCAGTGCGCCGCGCGTCGCCACCGCCAACCAGATGGCGCGCGCCGTCGCGGTCCGTCCGGCCCGGGGGCGTACGGCGTGGTTCTCGGGACTGGCGAGCGCCACCAACGCCACGCTCACGCTGCCCGCGCTGCGTCTCACGTCCTCGCGGGCCCGGCTGAGCTCGGCGCTGTGGTGGGACACCGAGCCCGGATCCGACTTCCTCTATCTGGAGGCGTCGGCGGACGCCGGGGCGACCTGGCAGCCAGTGCCGTTCACCACCGTACCGACGACCGGTGACCACCACCCGGAACCCGAGCCCGAACCCCGTCCGACGGGCTCGGTCTCCGGCTGGTCCGGCCGCGTCTGGCACCGTCTCGACGCGGACCTGGCCGCATGGCGCGGCAAGGAGGTGCGGCTGCGGTGGCGGTACGCCACGGATCAGTTGTACGTCGGGCGCGGGGTGTACGTGGACGCGGTCCGGGTCGAGGACGGCACCCGGCCGGTCTTCGACGACAGTCGGAACGGCGATGCCGCGCGCATCGAGGCGCTGGGGTGGACGGCTTCGTCGGACTGAGACGGACGAGGACCGACTGGGACGCGCCGGTTCGGGCTTCGGCGGAGTGGGGGTGGACCGCAGCGGACCGATTGAGGCCGTGGCGGTCCTGACGGGCCGCAGCGGACCGATTGAGGCCGTGGCGGTCCTGACGGGCCGCAGCGGACCGTCGAACCGTTGACCGGCCGTGCCGGGGAAGGGCCGTCCCCCTCTCCCGGCACGGTCACAGCGGCCGGACACCCCGGGGCAGCAGTGCGTCCGCGGTACCCCCTCCTGGAGCACGGTCCCGGCAGCGGAGAATGCTCCGATGAGCACATCTCCGCAGACTTGGACCCGCACCGAGCGACTTGATGCCGACCGGCTGACAGCGGCCCTGTATGCCGAGGCGGGTGTCCGGCTGATCGTGGAGGGGCCTTGTTCCGGAGGGGAGGTCGGTGCCGCGTACGTGCGATGGCCCGACGGTCACCGTTCCGTGCTGAAATCGCGGCCGGACACCCGCGTCGAGGATCTGCGGGCGGGGCCGCTGGCGGTCTGCGAGGTGCTGCGCGCGCAGGGGTACCCCTGCCCGTCGACGGAGTTGGCGGTCCAGGTGGGTCACGCGGTGGCGCTGGTCCAGGAGCTCCTGCCGGGCACGCCGATGCGGCGTCTGGACCACCATGGGCTGGATCAGGCACTCACCCTCAACGCGTCGCAGGCGGGTCTGCTGGCCGGACGTACGGATGTCCCGTTGATGAACCTGTATCTGCTCGACGACGGCCCCGGCTACTGTCTTCACGGGCCACTGCGTCGACACAGCCGGCGCAGCGGTGCCCTGGAGCAAAGGGTCAAGTCGGTCGGGGCCGATCACCCACGCCAACTGCCCGGGCACGACGTCGTGCACCACGACTTCCACCACGGCAACCTGCTCTCCCTCGACGGTCCGGTCACCGGCGTCATCGACTGGGACGGCGCCGCCCGGGGCGACCGCCGTTTCGACCTGGTCACCCTGCGCTTCGGGCTGCATGCGAACGAGCAGGCCCCGGGCGTCACGAGCCGCCTCGACGACATTCTGGACGGCCTGCCCGACGATGTCCTGCGTCCCTCCTGGGCGCATATGAGTCTGCGCATGGTCGACTGGGCCATCAGGCACTTCGCGCCTGGCGACGTCGAGCACTGGCTCGACCTGGCCGAGCAACGCCTCTGACCGCCCCGGGCACCGAGCCGGGCGGACCGGACGAGCCGTACACGTACCGCTGCGAACGCTCCCGAGGACGGGAGCTAGGGTGCTCGCTGTGCCGATCACAGGAGGATCATGAAGGCCGCTGTCGAACTTCCCACAACTCCCTTGAAACCGCTGCGTGTTGCCGCTTTCCGGCGATTCGTTCTCGCCAATCTCGTCTCCGCGACCGGGTCCGCGATGGCTCCTCTCGCACTCGCGTACGCGGTGATCGGGCAGGGCGGAGGAGCCGGGTCGCTCGGCATCGTGCTGGCCACGAACTCGGTCCCGACGGTCGTCCTCACCATCGCGGGCGGCGTCCTCGCGGACCGCCTGTCGCGCAGCCGGATCCTGTTTCTGGGCAACCTGCTGTCCGCGGCCGCGCAGGGGGTGCTCGCCCTGCTGGTGGCCACGCATCAGGCGACGACCGGTTCGATCGCCGCGTGCGGCTTCCTGTCGGGGATCGCCGTGGCCTTCACCGGTCCGGCCGCCACGGGCGTGGTGGGACAGCTCGTCGCGGCGGAGCACCTCCAGCAGGCCAATGCGCTGGTCCGGCTGCCGAACAATGCCGTCAAGGTGCTCGGACCCGTCGTCGGAGGGCTGATCGTCGCGGTCGGCGGTCCGGCGTGGGCCCTGTCGTGGGATGCGCTCACCTTCCTGGTCGCGGCGCTCCTGCTCCTCGGTCTGCGGCTGGGCGCGCCGGTCACGACGGGGAGTGCGCTGGCCGACATGCGGGCGGGGTGGTCCGGATTCCGCTCCCGCACCTGGCTGTGGACGTACACCGCCGCCGGGACGGTCGTGGTCGCCGCCTGG
The DNA here is from genome assembly GCF_045207325.1 of Streptomyces sp. NBC_00846. NCBI lineage: Bacteria > Bacillati > Actinomycetota > Actinomycetes > Kitasatosporales > Streptomycetaceae > Streptomyces > Streptomyces sp. NBC_00846. Next base: position 142,453 of record NZ_CP108846.1, read on the forward strand.
CTGGCAGGCTTTCAGCTCCTCGGCCCGGTCGTCGCCAAGGAGCACTACGCGGGGGCACGTTCCTGGGGACTCGTCCAAGGCGCGTTCGCGTTCGGTCTTCTGGCGGGGACCGTGGTGTGCCTGCGCTGGAAGCCGTACCGTCTGCTGGCCGTTGCCATCATCACCGGCTGCGCTCTCTGCCTGCCACCGATGGCGCTGGGAATGGGCCTGACCCTGCCCTGGGTGATGCTCAGTGCCGTGCTCGCCGGCATCGGGCTGGATGTCGCCATCGTGGCATGGACCACCGCACTCCAACAGCACGTGCCCCAGGATGAGTTGGGGCGCATGAGCTCGTTCAACGGTGTCGGGGAACGCATCGCGATCCCGCTCGGCTACCTCGTCACCGCGTTCGCCGCACATGCCTGGGCCGACCGGTCCGTGCTCCTGGTCTGTGCCGGTGCCATCGTGGCCACCACGGTCCTCAACCTCTGCGTACGGGATGTGTACCGCGTCAATCGCGTCTGAGCGTTCACGCGCGTACGCCTGCCGGGCCACCCAGGCACCCCCCTCACACCTGTGACCTTCGAAGCCCGACGGCATCCCGCCGAGACGTCAGGGCGCGGCGATCACCGGTCGCCGCGCTCTTGTGTGCCACGCCCTGGCCGCCGCGCTCTCACGCCGACCGCCGACGCTCCCCGGGGGTGCCCTACGCCGACCGGCCCGCCACCCGCTGCCCGGCTCCGCTCGGCCCGGGGACCGCGGCGGCCGCGCCGGCCGGGGCCGTCGACTCCCGTACGACCAGCCTCGGCCGGATGAGCAGCGACCGCCCCGCGGCGGGGGCCGAGTCGATCCGCGCCCGCAGCTGCTGGAACGTCTCCGCGGCCATCTCCGGCAGCGGCTGACGCACCGTCGTGAGCGGCGGTTCGAAGAGGTCGGCGAGAAGGATGTCGTCGAAGCCGACCACGGAGACGTCCTGCCCAGCGCTGTGCCCGGCGTCCTTGGCGCCCCGGCAGATCCCGATCGCGCACATGTCGTTGATGGCGACGAACGCGGTGGGCGGGCGCGGCCCGCCGAGGAGTTCCCTGGCGGCGTTCCGCCCCAGTTCGGCGGCGTCCTTGTCACCGAACTCGGCGGTGTCGGCACCGGGCCAGACGATCGCGTCGGCCGGATCGAGGCCTGCTGCTTCCAGGGCGGACCGGAAGCCGCGCAGCCGCTCGCGGCGGTTGACGCTGTTCACCGAGCCGGAGACGAACGCCAGGCGGCGGTGGCCGAGTTCGATCAGATGACGGGTAGCGAGCTCGGCACCCATCGCGTTGTCGACGCTGATGGAGGCCAGCGACGGCGGGTCGCCCGCCTGTGCGGTGCGGTCGAAGGCGACCATCTTCAGTCCGCGGCTGAGCAGCGGTGTCACATGGTCGAGCGAGGGAAGCGAGGAGCAGAGCACCACTCCGCTGACCCCGTCCGCGAGCAACTCCTCGCCGTACTTGAGCTCGCGGGCCGGATCGCGCTCGCTGTTGCAGAGCAGTACGTGATAGCCCTCGGCGAGCGCGATGGCCTCCAGCTCACGGGCGAGCGCCCCCCAGAACGGGTTGGCGACGGACGGCACGATGAGACCGATGACCTTGATGCGGCCCGTTCGCAGCATCCGGGCCGCGCGGTTGGGCCGGTAGCTGAGCTGCTCGATCACCTGCTCCACGCGCGCCAGCGTGGCCGCCTGCATACGGTCCGTACGCCCGTTGAGGACGTTGGAGACCGTGCTCGCGGAGACCCCTGCGGCCTCCGCGACCTGATGGATCGTTACCCCGCTCATGCCACCTCCGGTTCGGAACGCGTCTGACCCTACCAGTGTATCGATTTACTGAACTTGGTTCACCGGTACACCCGTTAACATCCCTGAAAATTCATGTGCATCAGCTGTTGACGTCTCTCTCGGGGTGTTCCTAGCATCAGTGCATCGATTTACCAGCGCTTCCCAGCCATGGCCGGGTTGTCATCGCTGGATCGATCCACAGTCTCCGCCTCAAAAGGGGTGTCCCATGGAACTCAAAAGACGGTCGCTGCTTGCTGCCATCGGCGCCGGCACCGCTGCCGCCGCCCTCAGTGCGTGCGGCACCGGCACTTCGACGGCCGGCTCCGTCGACGGCCCCGTCGAAGGCGAGATCACGCTGCTCACCCCGATCTTCGAAGGCGCCGACGGCAAGACGCTGTTGGAAAAGGAGATTCTCGGCGGGTTCCGGAAGAAGTACCCGGACGTCAAGGTGAACGTGGACTACACCACGTACGATCAGCTCAACGAGAAGATCACCACGGGGCTCGCGGGCGGTCTGCTGCCCGACGTGCTGATGATGGGCGTGGGCTGGATCCCGCCGTTCGCCGCGAAGAAGGCGATCGCGGAGCTGCCCGAGAAGTTCGCCACCGCGCACGACTACGAGAAGCGGGTCCTGGAACCGTCCCGGTACGACGGCAAGTTGTACGCACTGCCCGTAGTCCTCGACACCCGCATCGTCGTTTACCGCAAGGACCACTTCGCCGAGGCCGGGATCAAGAAGACCCCGGCGAACTGGGCCGAACTGCGCGCCGTGGCCAAGCAGCTGACCGCGGACGGCCGGATCGGGTTCGACCCGTTCTCCATCAATCTGCGCCAGTGCTGGGAGACCTTTCTCTTCGCCAACGGTGGCCAGCTGTTCAGCGAGGACGGCAAGAAGGTGCTGTTCACCGACGCCCGCGGGGTCGAGGCACTGCAGTTCTTCAAGGACCTGATCAAGGACGGCTCCGCCGTCTACTCCAAGAAGACGGACACCGGCGCCCCGACCAACGTACAGACCGGCAAGGCGTCGATGATGATGACCACCAGTGGGCTGTGGAGGCAGGTCGGCGAACAGACGCCGGACCTGATCAAGGACGACAAGCTCGGGGCGTTCATCCTCGCCAACCGCAAGCCCGCGATGCTCCAGGGCGGCACGCTCGTCACCCAGTCGGCCAGTTCCAAGCACCCGGCAGCGGCCCGTGCCCTCGTCGAGTACCTCGCGACGCCCGAGTCGATCCTCGGTGCGGCCAAGCAGCGAGGATCGGTTCCCGGGCTGAAGGATCTCAGCGACTCCAGCTATGTGAAGGAGAACAAGTTCGTCGATCTCTCCCTGCAGAGCATGGGTGACGCGTGTTCGGAGGGCGGCACCGCTGCCTGGATGGAGATCCGCGAAAAGATCAAGCCCACGCTGGAGCCCGCCATCGTGGGCAACCAGTCAGCGAAGGACGCCATCGCGGAACTCGGCCGGCTAGCCGAGGCCGCCATCGGCCGGATGTAAGGACCCGTCACTGTGGGAGCGACATCCGTATTGAAGGCGAGGCCCGCGCGGCCGCCTTCCCCGACCGAGCACACGGTCGCGAAGAAACGCACCGGCCGGGCACCCACCGGCCCGGGGCGCCGCAGGCAACGCGCCGGCATGCTGATGGTGGCGCCCGCGCTGCTGCACGCCTCGCTCTGGATCGGCCTGCCGGTCGTCGCGTCGGTGGTTCTGGCCTTCACGAAGTACGACGTGCTGACGGCGCCGCAGTTCGTGGGCCTGGACAACTTCCGGGACATGCTGGACGACGCGGTGTTCCGTAAGTCCATCGTCAACACCGCTATCTACACCTTCTTCACCGTGCCGTTCGGCATGATGCTGGGGCTGCTCGTGGCCCTGGCGCTGCACACCGGGCTGAAGGCGCGGGGCATCTTCCGCACCGCGGTCTTCATTCCCCAGGTGACGGCGACCGTCGCGATCGCCCTGGTCTGGCTGTGGATCTACAACCCGGGCAACGGGCTGCTGAACACACTCCTGTCGTTCCTCGGGATCCAAGGCCCGGCTTGGCTGTCGTCGACATCGTGGGCGATGCCTTCGGTGATCCTGGTCGGCATCTGGCAGGGCATCGGCATGAAGATGCTCATCTACTTGGCCGCGCTGCAGTCCCTGCCGAAGGAGCTGTACGAGGCCGCTTCGGTGGACGGCGCGTCGAAGGTGCGGCAGTTCTTCTCGATCACCCTGCCGCTGCTGAAGCCCGCGACGTTCTTCGTGCTCATCACGTCGATGATCAGCGCGTTCCAGTCGTTCGACCAGATCTACATCCTGACCGACGGCGGCCCGGCCAACAGCACCACGATGATGACGTTCGAGATCTACAAGTCCGCCTTCCGGGAGTTCCGCGTCGGCTACGCCTCCGCGCAGTCACTGGTGCTGTTCGTGCTGCTGATGGGCTTCACCCTGGTCAACCGGCGGATCATGGGAGGCACCCGTGGCCACAACTGAGCTTCAGAGGCCCGGGGTTGTGGAGAAGGCCCGGCCCCGGACGAAGGGCAAGCCGCTCTCCGTCGGCCGGATCGCGCTCTATCTGACGCTCACCGTCGTCTCACTGCTGATGGTGGCCCCGTTCGTCTGGATGGTGCTCACCTCACTCAAGACGCCGGTCGAGATCGCCTCGCAGGACGCCGGACTGCTCCCGGAACACTGGGATTTCGGAAACTATGTCGACGCGCTGAAGGCGGCGCCGTTCGCGACGTACGCACGCAACAGCTTCATCATCGCGTTCAGCCACACCGTCATCAATGTGGTGGTGGCGTCGATGGCCGGGTATGCGCTGGCGCGGATCAGGTTCCGGGGCAGTGAGGTCATCTTCTACGCCTTCATCGCTGCACTGATGATCCCGACGTACACCAAGGTGCTGCCCGAGTTCCTGATCGTCCGCTTCATGCCGCTGGCCGGCGGGAACGACATCTTCGGCCAGGGCGGCAGCGGCTGGCTGGACTCCTGGTGGGCGCTCATCATTCCCGGCGCCGTCACCCCGTTCGCCGTCTTCCTCTTCCGCCAGTTCTATCTGGACCTTCCGGTCGAGCTGGAGGAGGCGGCCAGGCTCGACGGTCTGGGCGAGTTCCGGATCTACGCCCGGATCATGACGCCGCAGGTCAAGCCCGCGCTCATCACGGTGGCGCTGCTGACCTTCGAGTCGTCGTGGAACAACTTCCTCTGGCCCCTGCTGGTGACCCGTACGGACAGCCTGCGGGTGATCCAGGTCGGGCTCTCCGTCTTCAAGACGGAGAACGGCCCCCAGTGGCACTTCCTGATGGCCGGCACCACGCTGGCCACCCTTCCCATGGTCATTCTCTTCCTCATCGGCCAGCGCTATTTCGTGCAGGGCTTCGCAACTGCCGGTCTCAAGTGACCGGTTCCGGCCCCGAGCGGCCGGTCAACGAAAGGTATTCACTTCATGTCTGCTGATCTCAACGGCTCCCGCGCACTGGTGACAGGGGCGGGCCACGGAATCGGCCGCGCCATCGCTGTCGCTCTTGCCGAGGCCGGCGCCGATGTCGCCGTCCACTACCACTCCTCCGGCAACGAGGCCGCCAAGACGGTCTCCGCGATCGAGGCACTGGGCCGCAGGGCGAAGGCGTTCAAGGCCGATGTCACCGTGACGGGCGATGTGGACAGGCTCATCGAGGAGGCGACCGGCTTCCTCGGTGGCCTGGACGTGCTGGTCTGCAACGCGGGCCATCTGGTCGGCCGGGCCACGATCGCCGAGATGTCCGACGACCACTTCGAACAGGTCATCTCCACCAATCTGACGTCGACGTTCCGCACCGTGCGGGCCGCGCTGCCGCAGCTGACGAAGTCGTCGGCCGGGCGCATCATCACCATGTCCTCGCTGGCCGCGCACAACGGCGGCGGCCCCGGTTCGGTCGCCTACGCGGCGGCCAAGGCCGGTGTCCGCGGCTTCACCAAGGGCCTGGCCAAGGAGCTCGGCGGCACAGGCATCACGGTCAACACCGTGGCGCCCGGCTTCATCAAGGGCACCGCGTTCCACGACACGTTCACGGCGCCCGAGGCGCAGCAGGCGATGGAGGCCGGCATCCCGGTCGGCCGGGCCGGCACCCCGGAGGATGTCGCCGCGGCGGTCGTGCATCTGGCGTCCCCGTCGTCCGGCTTCCTCACCGCCACCACGGTGGACATCGACGGTGGCGTGTGGCCGCGTTGAGGCGCATCGCCCGGGAGCGGGGCGGCTGGTGGCACGCGTACGTCTGCCCGGCGCACGGTGTGGAGCTCGACCACGGTGACCTGCTCGCCGGGGTCTTCCCGGCGGGCGGTGCGCGCTGTGCGTACGGCTGCCGGGTGGACGACGAGGCGGTGCGCGGTGCCTGGCTGGTGCTGTCGCACCAGGCGTGGGCGCGGCACCTTCGGGTGCTCGCCCACCGGGGCGAGCGTGCTCAGGCGGTGGAGCGGCTCGTCGAGTACGCGGGGCTGTACGCCGAGCTCGCCACCGAACGGCACGGCGAGGCGCAGACCTGGATGCTGCGCGGCCGGCTCTTCCATCAGGCGCTGACCGACGCCATCTGGGCGGTCAATGTCGGGCACACCGTGATCACACTGGCCGAGGAGTCCACGGAGCATCTGGCGGCGTTGCTGCCGCTCCTCGACGACCTGGAGCGGGCGGCGCTGGACGCCCGGGACGTGCTGACCGGTCAGGGCCATCTCGCCTCCAACTACACCGCGTGGCTCAACGCCGCCGGCGTGGCGGCGAGTCGGGGCGCAGCCGCAGCACGTGGCCAGGAGTGGGACGGTGCCGAGCAGTGGCTGGAGGGCGAGCACGGGCTGTATGCACATCTGCGGGTCGCGGTCGCCGATGACGGCTGGGAGTGGGAGGGCAGCACCTACTACCACGGGTTCGTGCTGCGGGCCGCGCTGCTGGCGCTGCGCTCCATCGACCCCACGGCCGTTCCGTCCGATGTGGTGGACGTACTGGCCGCGATGACGGACGTACTGGCGACGATCGCGACTCCGGGCGGCATTCTGCCCGCGCTGCACGACGGCCCGTATCTGCGCCGTCCGCTCGCGCTGGAGTGGCTCGAACTTGTTGCACTGGCACAGCAGTTGGTGCCCTCTCCCGCTCTCAATGCGGTGGCAGGACGGGCTCGCGACGAGCTCGGCGCACATGACGACGGGCTCGACCGCGAGCTGGGCGGATGGTTCGCGGGACCCCCGCTGCCGGAGCGTCCGGCGCCGAAGCCGGTCACGGTGTTCCCCACCGCCGGATACGCGGTGCTGCACCACGCGGGCGTCCACGCACTGCTGGACTTCGGTCCGCATGGCGGCTCGCACGGGCACCGCGACAAACTGTCGCTGTATCTGTACGGGGACACCACCCCGTGGCAGCCCGACCCCGGTCAAGTTCCCTACGCCCAAGCCGAGTTCCGCGATCTGTACGCATCGACCGAAGCGCACCCCGCCTTCCGGGTGGACGGCGCAGAACAGGCCGAGTGCACCGGGAAGTTGCTCGGCTCGGACGGCTCCTGCGTCACGGCCGAGGTGACGACGGCGTACGAAGGTGTGCGTGCGGTGCGGCAGGTCGCACTCGGCGCCGGCTATCTGGTCGACCTGCTGACCGTGGCCGCCGAGGACGAGCGACAGCTCACCGCGCAGCTGCGTCCCGGCGTCGCGCTGGACATCCAGATCCAGGCCGCGGGGCCGGTGCGCACCACCTGGTACGGCGAGGAGACCCTGCACGGCTGGCACACCCACACCCCCGGCGCGGCCGTGCGTCCGGTCACCCGGCCGGGCCCCGGTCCGGCCGACGACCCGCAGCGTATGCGTACCCGGGTCGACTTCACCGCGAAGTCGGACCGGATCACATTCGCCTCGGTGTATCAGGCGGCATCGGCGGGCCCTGCCGTCACCGACGTACAGCTGGACAGTGACGGACTGCTGACGGTCGCGCTGGCCGACGGCAGCACCGCACGGTTCCGGACGGAGGACTGACCCTTGTTGCTCTCGGCGACCCCGCCGCCCGGCCCGCGCCCCGCGCAGGAGGTGCGATTGTACGAGGAGGCCGCCCGCCACCGCGGGCTGACCCCGCCCCGTACGCACCCTCTGGCCAGCATCACCTGGCTGGGCCCGGCCGCCTCCAACCCGGCGCTGGCCTACCGGGTCGGCGGCGACCCGGCCCATCTGGCGGAGAGCCGCCGCTGGATCGAGGCCGCGGTGCGGCTGCCGCACTGGGGCAAGGCCCATATGCCGGACCACGATCTGGACGCAGGCTGGCTGTTGCACCATCTGTCGCTCGCGTACCGGTGGATCGGCGACGATCTGCCGGACGGGGTGCGGGCAATGCTGCGGTACAAGCTGCTGCTCCAGGGGCGGCGGATGTACGAGTTCGCGGTGGCGAGCGAGGGTGGCTGGTGGTCGTCGTCGTACTGGCAGAACCACAACTGGATCTGTTACGCGGGTCTGGCGACGGCCGGCTATGTGCTGGGCAAGGAGGAGTGGACCGAGCGTGCCAAGGACAACCTCGGCACAGTCCTCGATCTGATGCCCGAGGACGGCTCGCACGCCGAAGGTGTCGTGTACTGGCGCTACGGCGTGCCCTTCCTCGCCATCCACCTGGATCTCCTCCAGGAGGCGGAGGGCGTCGACTGGTGGGAGCGGGGCGGTTTCCTCTCCCGCACCTTCCGCTACCGGCTGCACCAGACCGCCCCCGGCTTCGCGTTCAATGTCGACCACGGCGACTGCCACGACCGGCGCAGCGGGCACAGCGCCGGTCTGTACTACCGTCTCGCTGCCCAGTACGGCATCCCGGAGGCACAGTGGATGGGCGATCTCGCCTCGGGTGAACTGCTGTGGCAGGAAGCCGCAGAGAGCGGGGTGCGGCCCGGGATTCTGCCGGAGGCCTACCTCGAATACCTCTGGTACGACCCGTCCGTGGCCGGCGCCCGCCCCACCGAGACCAGGGCCTTCTTCCCGGATCTCGGTCTGCTCACGGCCCGTACCGGCTGGGACGACGACGCCACGCTCGTCTCGTTCAAGGCAAGCCCCGGCGGAGGCCACAAGGCGTGGGAGACATCGGCGAAGCACCGGGCCGAGCGGAGCTGGGAGACCCTCAACCAGGGACACCACCACCCCGATTCGGGCTCGTTCGTGCTGGTCTCGCAGGGGGCGTTCCTCGCCGTCGACGAGGGCTACAGCAACCGCAAGCGGGCCGCGCACCACAACCTGCTTCTGGTGGACGGGCAGGGGTACGCGGACGAGGACCGGTACCACGTCTACAAGGACATCCCGTACGAGCGGCAGGCCCGCCAGCGTGACGTGCTGGTCTCCCCCGACTGCGGCTGGGCCCATGCCACGGCGGAGATCGCCGCGATGTACGACCCCGCGCTCGGGGTGCGGCGGCTGGACCGGACACTGGTGTTCACCCCGTCGGGGCGGCTCGTACTGCTGGACCTGGCCGAGGCGGACGCGGAGCGGGAATGGACGTTCCTGCTCCAGACCGACCGGCCGACCGAGCCGCAGCCGGACGGCGGCCGGCTGATCAGGTCCGGGGCGGCCTCGGCGCTGGTGCGGCAGTTCGCGCCGCTCGACGCTTCGGTCGTCTCCGAGGCCACCGAGGTCGAGGCCAATCCGACGTCCAGCACGCCGGAGTTGTGTCTCACCCGCACGCTGCACACGCTGCGTGCGACGACCGCACGATCGGCCCACGGTCTCTTCCTCACGGCGATCGTCCCGGGCACCGAACCGGCCGCAGCAGAGCGGGTCGTGTGTGCACAGGGCGAGGGCGTCACCTTCGGCGACGAGACCGTGCTCCTCTCCCCCGTCGCCCGTCGCATCCGCACCACCGCCGTCTCGGCCGACGCGGCGGCGGTACTGCTCCGCGGCGACGACCGGGCCCCGTATGTGGTGGCGGCGACCCGGCTCGAGCTGGACGGCCGCGTGCTGCTCGATGTCCCCGAGCCGTACACAGGAAAGGTCGGCTGATCATGCGGGCAACCCTCTCGTCAGGCTGGCCGACGCTGCTGCGCCGGCTGGAGTTCGTGGCCTACCCGGCCACCGCCGGAGCCGCGTTCGCCGTGCTGTCGCTCGGCCTCGTGACCTGGCTGCCCGCGCTCGCTGCGATGGGGCACGCCCTGCAGCGGTGGCGGACCGAGGGCGACAGCCGTTGCTTCACCCACGCGTTCACCGCCTTCCCGCAATACTGGCGGACCCTGTGGCGCCACTCCCTGGCGTCCACCGCTGCGGGGCTCGTCCTGGCCTCCAACATCGTTTATCTGCTGGGCCGTCCGGAGCCGTGGACGTTCGTACTGCTCGCCGCACAGGTGGGCATCGCGGCCGCACTGGTCATCCATCATGTGGCGCTCGCGGCCGAGGCGGGCCGGTCACCGCACGGGACGGTCCGCACCTGGTCGCGCGGTGCGCTGGCCCTCGGCTTCGGGTCCGCGGCCCGTGGCACCGCACTGCTCGGCGCGGTGATCTCCGCCGCGCTGCTCTCCCTCGTCGTACCGCTGGGGCCCCTGCTCCTCGGCCCCAGCATCCCCGTACTACTCGCTCTGTCCTTCGCAGACCCCAGGAGGCACGCCCCATGAGCCGTGTACTACGCACCACTCTCGTCGCCGCGCTTGCCGCAGGCGCCCCGCTCGTCCTCCCCCCGACATCCGTGGCCGCCGAAGCCGCCACCGCGTACTACGTGTCGCCGTCCGGCAGCGACTCCAACGCTGGTACGTCGGCGAGCGCCCCGCTCGCCACGATCCAGAAAGCGGTCGACCTGGCACCGACGGGCTCGGTCGTGAACCTCGCCGCCGGCACGTACAGGCAGGACGTCGTGACCAAGCGCGCCGGAGTCACCATCACCGGCCCGTCGAACGCCGTGGTGAAGGGGGCCGGCGACGCCCGGATCATTCAGGTGCAGCACGACTCGACGACGCTCAGCGGTTTCACCGTGGACGGGCTGCACGGGTCGTCCACCGATGTGTCGGGGTACCGCCTCAAGCTCATCTATGTCATGAGCACAACTCCCGGCAATGGTGTGGGCGGTCTGCGGATCACCGGAATGACGCTGAAGAACGCCGCCGACGAATGCCTGCGGGTGCGCTATCTGGTGACCGGCGCCGACATCTCCGGCAACACGATCACCAACTGCGGGGTCAATGACTTCAAGTTCGGCGGCGGCGGCAAGAACGGCGAGGGCATCTACCTCGGTACGGCCCCCGAGCAGCAGGGGGCCAACGGCGCCCCGGACGCGGCCCCCGACATCAGCAAGAACAACCGCATCCACCACAACACCATCGTCACCCAGGGCAATGAGTGCGTCGATGTGAAGGAGAACTCGACCAACAACTACGTCGAGTACAACGACTGCAGCGGTCAGAAGGACTCCAGCTCCGGTGGGCTGGACGCGCGCGGCAGCGGCAACATCTTCCGCTACAACACCATTCACAACAACGTCGGCGCGGGCATCCGGCTCGGCGGCGACACCGCGACCGACGGCATCAACACCAGCATCTACGGCAACACCATCACCGGTAACGCGGGCGGCGGCATCAAGTTCATGCGCACGCCGCAGGGTCCGGTGTGCACCAACACGATGAGCGACAACACTGGTGGCGACGCGGTCGGCACCTACGGCAGCGAGTACACACCGACCGGTGCGTGCCCCCAGTGAACGGGCGGGGACCCGCGAGACGCGGGGTACTGACGGCGGCGGCCGGTCTGGCGGCGGTCGCCGCGACGGCGCCGGGGGCGCAGGCAGCCGAGGCGTCGAACAGCGGCATGGGCCGGTCGCGCTGGACGACGTCCTGGGCGACCGCTCAGACCGCGCCGACCGCCACCGACGCGGTGGCGAGCGCCGGGCTGACCGACGGCACGTTCACCGCCAACGTGCGGCTGTCGGCGGGCGGAACGGTCCGGCTGCGCTACGGGCACGCCTTCGGCACAGTTCCGGTCCTGATCGGCCCCGTGACGGCGGGCGGCCGGCCGGTGACGTTCGGGGGGCGAGCGCAGGCGTGGATCGCCGCGGGCGCCTCGCTGACCAGTGACCCGGTCGCCGGTCTGCGTACCACCGAAGCGGCGGCTCTGACGGTGGAGACCCGGCTCCCCGGCCCCACCGGGCCACTGTCCTTCCACCGCAACACCCATGCCTCGCACACCGTGGACGGCGTGCGCACCACCTCGGTGTTCCTGCTGACAGGTGTCGAGGTGACGGGTGCGCACGGGCCGGTGATCGCGGTGCTCGGCGACTCCATAGCGGAGGGCGTCGGCACACCGGACGACGCCGATCTGCGCTGGCCCGACCAACTGGCCAGGCGCCTTCCCGGTTCGGCCGTCGCCGATCTCGGCATCAGCGGCAACCGGGTGCTGCTGGACGACGCCCGGTTCGGGCCGAGCGGGCAGGCCCGCTTCGACCGCGATGTGCTGTCGCTTCCGGGGCTGCGGACCGTGCTCGTCCATCTGGGCGTCAACGACCTCCAGCAGCCGCCGAGCCAGACCGATCCGGCGCGGGTCCTGGCCGGGTACCGACAACTGGTGCTTCGCGCCCGTAACGCCGGGCTGCGGGTCGTCGGCGCGACCATCACCCCGTTCGGCGGCTGGACCCGCTGGACGCCGGAGCTGGAAGCGGTACGGCAGCAGGTCAACGCGGCGGTCCGGACCGGCCGCGTCTTCGACGCCGTCGCCGACTTCGACACGGCACTGCGCGACCCGGAACAACCGTCGCGGATGCTGCCCGCGTACGACAGCGGCGACGGACTGCACCCCAACCCCGCCGGTCATGCCGCGCTGGCCGCGGCCGTCGACCGCCGACACCTTCTGTGAGGGCCGCATCATGAACCCAGGCACCACTGCGGGCGCCACCCGACGCACCGTTCTCGCCGGAGCGGCGGTGCTCGGCGCAGCCGCCGCCCTGCCGATCACGCTCACCGCGGCCCCCGCGCACGCGGCGGCCGGGAACGCCGTCGTCGATGACGCCGCCTCCCTGCGCACCCGCTGGCACACCCTGCTCACCGGCGGCCCGGGGCTCGACCTGACGGACCCACAGATCGCCGCGGCCGTGGCCAGGATCGGCAAGGCCGCCACCACCTCGGCGAAGGGCCTCGACCCCACCCGTACCGACGGCCTGTTCCCCGATCTGACCAGCACCACGCTCTCCAACCACGTCACGACATCGTTCAAGCGGCTCGCCACGGGCGCGACCGCGTGGGCCGTGCCCGGCACCCCTCAGTACGGTGACACCGCGCTGCGCGATCTGCTGCTGGAGGGCATCGACTGGATGCTGACGAACCGATACGGCCCCGGCCACACCCGGTTCGACAACGACTGGGACTGGGAGATCGGCTCCGCGCTCGCCCTCAACGACGCGTCCGTGCTGCTGTACGACGCGCTCGGGACGGAGCGGCTGGGCCGGATCAACACCGCCGTACGGCACTACACGCCCGATCCGAACCTCTGGCGGGCCGACCGGCAGATCGCGACCGGCGCCAACCGGGTGTGGATCTCCACCGTCGTCGCCGTCAACGCCGTGCTCAGCGACAACGGCGACGATCTGGCCCGGGTCCGTGACGCTCTTTCGGACGTCGAGGGTTCGGGCGCCAACAGCGTCCTCGCCTTCAACGACACCAGCACGGCGACGGAAGGAACCGGGGAGGGCTTCTACTCCGACGGCTCGTTCCTCCAGCACTACAAGCACCCGTACAACGGCGGATACGGCAAGGAACTGCTGAACAACCTGTCCCGGCTGCTGAACCTGCTCGCCGGTACGGCGTGGACGGTCACCGACCCTGACCTCGACAACGTCCGCAGCTGGGTCGACGACGGCTTCGACCCGCTGCTGGCCCGCGGCGATGTGATGGCGTCGGTGTGTGGGCGCGAGATCGCCCGCCCCAGCAAGCAGGGCCACGTCTCGGCGCAGACGGTCATCGAGGCCGTGGTGCGGCTGATCCCGAGCTTCCCCGGCGAGACGGCCGAGCGATTCACCGCCCTGGTCAAGCAGTGGATCGCCGAGGACACCTACCGGGACTTCCTGGCCGTCACCGACCTCGCCTCGCTCGTCGCCGCCCAGCGGGTCATCGCGTCCCCGGTCCCGGCACGCGGCCCGCTGGTCGCGCACAAGCAGCACCCGCGGATGGACAAGGCGGCGCACCACCGGCCGTCCTTCGCGCTCGGCATCTCCGCGTACTCGTCCCGGATCTACAACTACGAGTCGATCCAGAACGAGAATCTGCACGCCTGGCACCTCTCCGACGGCATGGTCCTGCTCTACACGGACGACCTGGGGCACTACAGCGAGGACTACTGGCCGACCGTCGACCCGGCCAGGCTGCCCGGCACCACCGTCATCGCCGGACAGCCCGCGGACGCGGCGGGTCAGCGCACCACCAGCACGGCGGACTGGGCGGGCGGCACGGCACTGCCAGGCACGACTCTCGGTGCGTACGGCATGGAGCTGCGCGCGTACGGAAGTTCGCTGCACGGTCTGAAGAGCTGGTTCTGCCTGGACGACGTGATCGCGTGCGTCGGCTCGGGCATCACCTCCGACGCGGGCACGGCCGAGACGATCGTGGAGAACCGGAAGCTCCGCGACCCGAGGGCGGCCCTGCTCGTCAACGGCACGGCCGCACCCACGGACGCCGGCTGGTCGGCCCGCCTCGACAAGGTGCGGTGGCTGCACGTCGCCGGGACCGGCGGCTACGTCTTCCCCGAGCCCGCCACACTGCACGGCCTGCGCGAGGACCGCACCGCGACCTGGCGCGAGATCAACCTCAAGTACGGCACGGACGCCCCGGTCACCCGCCCGTATCTGACGCTGTGGCAGGACCACGGCAGCGCGCCGAGCGGCGCCGGCTACTTCTGGCTGCAGGCCCCGGCTGCCTCCGCCGCGCGTACGAAGCAGTGGTCGTCCGCGCCGCCGGTGAAGGCCATCGCCCGTTCCACCGCCGTGCACGCGGTACGCCGCTGCGCGGACGGGCTGGTCGCGGCGAACTTCTGGACCGCGGGCACCGCGCAGGACCTGACGTCGGACGGTCCCGCCTCGGTGCTCGTACGACCGGACGGAAAGACGCTGAAGGTGTCACTGTCCGACCCGACGCAGCTGCGGTCCTCGATGGTCCTGGACCTGGCGCAGCGCGGTCTGACCGTGGTCTCCGCCGACCCGGGCGTGAGCGCCGCCCCCACCGGCCGAGGCATCCGGATCACCGCCGACACCGCCGGACGCCACGGTGCCACCCTCGACCTCACCCTGAAGAGGAGCTAGACCCTTGCTGTTCGACATGGATCTGGACCGGCTGCGCGAGTACCGGCCGCACCCGGAGGAGCCGGCCGACTTCGACGCCTTCTGGGAGAAGACCCTCACCGAGACGGCCCGCCACGCACTGGACGCCGAGTTCGTCCCGTACGACGCCGGATTCGCGACGGTCGACGTGTTCGATGTGACGTTCCGGGGCTGGGGCGGGCAGCCGGTGAAGGCGTGGCTGATGCTGCCGAAGGCGCGCTCGGGTCCGCTGCCCGCCGTGGTGCAGTACATCGGCTACAACGGCGGCCGGGGCATTCCGTACTCCTGGCTGACCTGGAGCGCACTGGGGTACGCGCATCTGGTGATGGACAACCGGGGACAGGGCGGCGGCGGCAAGAACACCGCGGACACCCCGGACATCGGTCCGGGCGGGCACGGCTCGTCCTCGCCCGGTTTCCTGACCCGGGGCATCGAGGACCCGTACCGCCACTACTACCGGCGGCTGATCACGGACGCGGTGCGGGCGGTGGACGCGGCGCAGGTCCATGAGGCGGTGGACGCCTCACGGGTGGCGGTGCTCGGGGGCAGCCAGGGCGGCGGGCTGGCACTCGCCGTGGCCGGGCTGCGGGACGACGTCGTGGCGGCCGTCGCCGATGTGCCGTTCCTCTGCCACTACCGGCGTGCCTCGCAGATCACGGACTCCGGACCGTACGCGGAGATCGCCCGCTGGCTGTCCGGGCACCGCTTCCGGATCGACGAGGCGATGGAGACCCTGTCCTACTTCGACGGGGTCAACTTCGCGGCGCGGGCGACCGCCCCGGCGTGGTTCTCGGTCGGTCTGATGGACCGGATCTGCCCGTCGTCCACGGTGTTCGCCGCGTATCACCGGTATGCAGGTCCGGCCGAGATCGAGGTGTTCACGTACAACGGGCACGAGGGCGGCGCGGAGTACGACCTGCCGCGCAAGCGCGACGCGCTGCGCGGCGTGTTCGGCCGGTAGCGGCGACGGTCACCGGCCCAGCGCCGCCATCGCGGCGTTGTGGCCCGGGACCCCGCTGACCCCGCCGCCGCGTACGGCGCCCGCCCCGCACAGCAGCACATTGGCGTGCGCCGTCTCCACGCCCCACCGGCCGGTGGATTCGGTGGCGTACGGGAACGCGAGGTCCCGGTGGAAGATGTGGCCGCCGGGCAGCCGAAGGTCCTGTTCGAGATCGAGCGGGGTCTTCGCCTCGATGCACGGTTCGCCGTTCTCGTCGCGTGCCAGGCAGTCGGTGACCGGCTCGTCCAGGTGCGCGTCGAGTTCGGCGAGCGTGGCCGTGAGCAGCTCGGCGCGCGTCGCCGCGTTGTCGGCGGCGAACAGCCGGGCGGGGGTGTGCAGACCGAAGAGGGTGAGGGTCTGGTAGCCGCGGGCGGCCAGGCCGGGTCCGAGGATCGACGGGTCGGTCAGTGAGTGGCAGTAGATCTCGGACGGCGGGGCGGCGGGCAGCCGTCCCGCCGCCGCGTCCCGGTAGGCGTCGGCGAGCTGCCCGTACCCCTCGGCGATGTGGAACGTGCCGGCGAAGGCCTCGCGGGGGTCGACACAGCGGTCACGCAGCCGGGGCAGCCGGGTGAGCAGCATGTTCACCTTCAGCTGCGCGCCCTCGGCCGGGGCGGGCGGTTCGTCGCCGAGGAGCGCGGCGAGCGCCTGTGGCGAGGCGTTGACGAGGACCCGGCGGGCCGTGACGACGTGTTCCGCGTCGGGTGAGCGGACGGTGATCGCGGCCGTTGTCCCGTCGGTGTCGATCCGGGTCGCCTCGTGCCGTACGCGGATCTGTGCCCCGGCCGCGAGGGCGGCCCGGGCGAGGGCGTCGGTGAGGGCGCCCATGCCGCCGACCGGAACGTCCCAGTCGCCGGTGCCGCCACCGATGACGTGGTAGAGGAAGCAGCGGTTCTGGAGCAGGGACGGGTCGTGCGCGTCGGCGAAGGTACCGATCAGGGCGTCGGTGAGAACGACTCCGCGTACGAGGTCGTCGCGGAAGTTCTCCTCGACGGCGACACCGACGGGCTCCTCGAAGAGCGCCCGCCATGCCTCCTTGTCACCGATCCGTGCGCGCAGCGCGTCCCGCGTGGGCAGGGGTTCGGTGAGCGTCGGGAAGACCCGCTCCGCGACGCGTCGCGTCATGCCGTAGAAGCGCTGCCACGCCTCGTACTCCCGGTCCGATCCGGTGAGCGCGGCGAAGGAGTCCCGGGTGCGGTCCCCGCCGACGAGCAGTCCGGTGGCGCGGCCGCCGCGCACGGTCGGGGCGTACGACGAGACCGTCCGCTTGCGTACGGCGAAGTCCAGACCGAGATCGCGGACGATCTTCCGCGGCAACAGGGACACGAGGTACGAGTAGCGCGACAGGCGGGCGTCGACTCCGGCGAAGGGACGGGTGGAGACGGCCGCTCCCCCGGTGGTGGCGAGGCGTTCCAGGACCAGGACGGACTGTCCGGCGCGGGCGAGGTAGGCGGCGGCGACGAGACCGTTGTGGCCACCGCCCACGATCACCGCGTCATAGCTGTCGGGTGCGTGCATGGCCCTTCGTAACACGGGATGTGATCCCCTGGCCAGAGGCGGTGGTGGCGGGTCAGCCCGACGGTGCGTCCCGTCCCCGGCGCAAGGCGGCGACCCGGCGGTACAGCTCGACGGCCTCCGGTCCCCGGCCGAGCTGCTCCAGGCAGTGCGCCTCGTCGTTGCGGGCGGCGAGGGTGTCGGGGTGGTCGGCGCCGAGTACCCGTTCGCGGGCTTCGGCGACCTCGCGGTAGACGGTGAGGGCGTCGGCCCAGCGGCCGAGCCAGCCGAGGCCGACGGCGATCTCCCGGCGGCTGACGAGGGTGTCCGGGTGGTCGTCGCCCAGGACGCGCCCGCGGATCGCGGTCACGTCGCGCGCCTCGGCGAGCGCCTCCTCCCAGCGGGCCAGCCGCCCCAGATTGACGCCGAGGCCGTGACGGGCGCGGAGCGTCCCGGGGTCTGTGGGGCCGCCCACCCTGGTCCGGTCCTCGACGAGGGCGCGGTACAGCTCCAGGGCCTCCGCGCTGCGGCCCAGGCGGCCGAGGCTGATGCCGATCTCGTAGCGGGCGGACAGGGTGTCGGGATGGTCGGCGCCCAGCGCCCGGGCGCGGTCGCGGGCGACTTCCCGGTAGGTCTGCAGAGCCTCCGTCCAGCGGCCCAGCCGGCCGAGCGTGTACGCCACTTCGTAGAGCGTGACCAGGGTGTCGGGGTGGTCGGCGCCCAGCAGGCGGGTGCGGGCGGATGCCACGTCCCTGGCCATCCGGTACGAGTCCTCCAGGCGGCCGAGCCTGCCGAGGTTGAAGGCGAGGTTGTGGCGGCAGCGCAGGGTGTCGGGGTGGTCGGGGCCCATCGTCCGTTCCCGGGAGGCCAGGACCGCCGCATACACCTGGTGGGCCTCGAAGTGCCGGCCGAGCCTGCCGAGGACGTACGCCATCTCCTGGCGGGCCGCGAGGGTCTCCGGGTGGTCGGTGCCCAGGGCTCGTTCGCGGCCCTGGGCGACGCGGCCGAACTCCCGCAGCGCATCGGAGGCGCGGCCGGTGCGGCTGAGGGTGAAGGCGACCTCGTACCGGCTGGAGAGCGTGTCGGGATGGTCGGGGCCCAGCGCGTGCTCGCGTTCGGCGGCGACCGCGCGGTGCACCTCGCCGGCTTCCTCCCAGTGCCCGAGCCGGCCCAGATCGAGGCCCGCGCTGTGCCGGTTGGCGAGGACGGAGAGCAGTTCCGGGGACGGGGTCGGCCGCTCGGCCCTGGGCAGCGGCAGCTCTCCGGTGAAGTGCCGCAGGTCGGTGCCGGTGGTCCACTCGACCGTGAGGCCCGCGGAGTGGTCGGGCGGGGCGAGCCCGGGGCGGGCGCCGGTCGCCTTGTGTCCGGTGGTCATGCCGCGGGTCCAGGCCGGCAGCTGCTGCCCCGGCCGTACGACGGGAACGGACGGCGCGAACAGTACCTGCCCCGTGGGCCGGAGCTGCGGCTGCTCGCCGGTGCGGCCGACGGCGATCCGCTGTCGCAGGTCGCCCGCGTCGACGGGCCGCTCCTCGGGGGTCTTGGCCAGCAGTTCCAGGACGACGCGGTCGAAGAATCCGGGGAGTTCGGCCCGGTGGGTGCGCAGTGGTTCGGGCTGGGTGTCGCGGTGTCCGACGAGAACGGCCCAGGCGTCGTCGAGGTCGAACGGCGGTGCTCCGGTGGCGATCTCGTACAGGACGCAGCCCAGTGAGTACAGGTCGCTGCGGTGGTCGACGTGGCCGCCGCTGATCTGCTCCGGAGACATGTAGTGCGGGGTGCCCATGGCGATGCCCGTGCCGGTGAGGCGGGAGGTGAAGCCGATGTCGTGGCCGAGCCTGGCGATGCCGAAGTCGCAGATCTTCACCGTGCCGTCGGTGAGGCGCATGATGTTGGCGGGCTTGAGGTCGCGGTGCACGATGCCCTGCTGGTGGGTGTAGCCGAGGGCGTCGGCGACCTGTTCGGCGATGTCGACGATGTCGGGCACCGGCAGCGGGTGCTGTTTGTTGTCCTCCAGGAGCTGGCTGAGGTTGCGGCCGTCGAGGAGTTCCATCACCAGGTACAGGACGCCCTCGTGCTCCCCGAAGTCATGGACGACGGTGACGCCGCGGTGCTGGAGCGCGGCGGCGACGCGGGCCTCGCGGCGGAAGCGTTCGCGCAGGATGCGGGTGAAGGACCGGTCGTGCTGGGGCCCCATCGGCTTGAGGCATTTGACGGCCACGTGGCGGCCGAGCGATTCGTCTCGGGCGCGCCACACCTCGCCCATTCCGCCGCGCCCGATCAGATCGAGCAGTCGGTACCGGCTCTGGATCAGCCTGGTGTCCGCCATCGCCTGCTGTCGCCCCCGTAGCTTCGCCTACCTCGGTGCCCTCCCCGGCCCGTCCAGTATGGCGGCCCGGCTGCGCAGTTTGTACGGGGTGGGGCGGCTGCCCGGACCGAGCCGGGCCATCGCGTTCAGAATGTGACCGGGCGGGAGTTGCCAGCGGAGCCGGGACGGAATGCAGCGCAGAGCGGTTCCGGTGGTGCGCAGCCGCCGGTCGACGGTGCGCGCGGGCCCCACGGGTCTGCCGTAGAGCTCATGGGCGTACGGGGGCAGTGACTGGTAGGCGAGTGCCGCGACGCGCCGCCACAGCAGTGCGCGTGCCGGTACGAGCAGTGGGTGGACGGGTGGCCGGCGCAGGAAGTCGTCGACGTCCAATGCCTCGGGGGACGCGGCGAGTTGCGGCCGCACCCGTTCGAAGTAGGCGGCGAGCTGCGCGGTGGTGGCAGGTACGTCGGCGGGGTCGAGGCCGACGAGCCGGGCGCTGTGGCGGTGCTCGTCGATGTAGCGGTCGGCCTGGGCGTCGGTGAGCGGGAAGCCGGAGCGGCGTTCGACCTGGAGGTAGGAGTCGACCTCGGCGCAGTGCACCCACAGCAGCAGCTCGGGTTCGCCGACGCCGTACGTCTCCCCGGTGGCCGGGTCGGTGGCCTTGAGGAGCCGGTGGATCCGGCGGACCCGGGCGCCCGCCTTCTCGGCCGCTTCGGTGGTGCCGTAGGTGATCGTTCCGACGAAGCCGGCCGTGCGCATCAGCCGGCCCCAGGCGTCCTCGCGGAAGTCGGAGTTCTGCATGACGCCGCGCACGGCGCGCGGGTGCAGCGCCTGGAGGTAGAGCGCGCGCACTCCGGCGACCCACATCATCGGGTCGCCGTGCATCTGCCAGGTGACGGATTCGGGCCCGAAGAGCCCCGGGTCGGCGTCCACCATGTCGCCCGTACCTCCCACCGTCCGCACGACGACCGGCAATCGGCCCCGATCGGAACGGAGTTCACCCTCGATGGTACCGCGGCCCCCCGCGCGACCGCGGCACACGATTCCGGCCGTTCCACCGGTCCCGGGCTGCGGGGGACGCGGCGCTCCGCGGGCGGTGCCGGCTCCGCCGCCCGCGAACGGGGGGCCGTGCTGCCGGCGGTGACCACGACATCGGCGAGGGGGCCGTGTACGGCCTCCCGCAGCAGTCCGAAGTCGTCCGGCACCGGGTGGCGGCCGGTCACCTCGGCGCCTCCTCTTCGCAGCCACGACGGCAGGAGCGGACCGAGCACGTCGCGGACCCGACGGTCCCCGGGCAGGCGGGCCTCCAGCAACTCGTCACCGAAGATCAGCAGTTCCACGGTCGGTCGGCGGTGCAAAGCCAGCCGGTCGTATCCGGCCGCTGCCGCACCAGGCCCAGCACCGTCGGAGCCACGGTGGTGCCGGAGGGGAGCAGTGGTTCGCCCGCGTGGCACTCCTGGCCGCGCGGGCGGATGTAGCGGCCCGCGGTGACCGGACCGGGTCCGGCGCACCGCTCATACAGCATGCCGTGGTGGGCCTCGGCCTCCCCGTGCTCCCGGCGCGGTACGGCGCTCGCTCCCCCCGGCAGTCGGGCGCCGGTGGCAATGGGCACCGCGGTGCCGTGGCTCAGCGGCTCGGGCTGCCCGCCGGCCAGTACGCCGTCGCCGCGCAGCCGCCACGGCCCCGGACCGGCCACGGCCCAGCCATCCATCGCGGAGGTGTCGAACGGCGGCAGATCGGTGAGCGCCGGCACGGGTGCGGCGAGGGCGCGACCGAGAGCCTCGGCGAAGTCGCGAGGGACGACCGGCAGCGGTTGTCCGGCGCTGCCGCGGGCGATGGCCCGGGCCTGCTGCCACGCCGACGCGGGACCTGGTACGCCTCTTCCGGCCAGGGCCACCTGTTGCGGGGCGCCCCCCGCGCTGCCCGTACCTGCCGCAGTCATACGGCCATCCAACCCTTCCAGTACGTACACCGCAGGTGCCACCGATCGGATCCGCCGGCAGACGAAGGACGGCAAAGAGGTCCGCGGGATGTACGGCCTCGGTGCAGCCCCCGCAGGCCAGTGACCCGCCGGCAACGCTCCTGATGTTCGGCGCCGCTGTCGCCGTGCTTGGATCAGCGCCGACCATCCCCGCCACAATTGGGTGACGCTGGCCAACACCGCGCTCAGCGTGCTGATCGCGACCATCAACGGCTCGATCGTGCTGATCTCGCTGCCCGGTATCTTCACCGGCATCCGTCTCGACCCGCTCCGGCCGGGCAACGTCAGTTACCTGCGGTGGATGCCGATGGGCTACCTCCTGATCACCGCCGTGCTGGTCGTGGCTCTCGGCCGGCTCGGCGACATGCGGGGCCAGGTAAAGCTACTGACTCCCCCGCTCATCTCGCGTGACGTCCTCGGCCGGTGGGCCCGGTGTTCCGGGAGTCAGCTGCCGTCCTGCTCGGCGTCGAGCCAGCCCAGCCGTGCCGCACGGAAGCCCAACTGCATGCGATTCTGCACTTTCGCGGTGTCCATCATCTGACGGATCCGGCGCTGGACCGTCCGCATGGAGGTGTGCAGTTGGGTGGCGATCGCTTGGTCGGTGAGGCCGGTCAGCAACAGGCTGAGTATCTGTGCACCCAGACCATCGATGGCGGGCACGTTCTGCAAGGTACCCGCAGAGGTGACGAACGGCGTTGCCTTCTCCCATTCGGACTCGAACAGTGCAATCAGCGCGTCGAGCAGGCTGCACTCGTGCACGAGCAGGGCTCCCGCCTTCGCGGCATTGGCGGAACCGAGGAGTGGGACAATGGCCAACTCGCCGTCCACGATGAAGAGTTTGAGTGGTACTGATTCAGCGATCCGGACCACTTCTCCAGCGGCCCGCGCCTGGATGATTTCGTCGAACGACGGAGCTCCCCCGTCGAGCATCGAGCGTTCGACTATCACGCGGTAGCGGACACCCCGCTCCATGACCGCGTCGTCTGTCATGTTGGCGGACGAAAAGAACGGCGCCTTGACGAAGTTCATGACCTCTTTCCGTGCGCCGAGTTGTATGTGTCCGACGCGCTCGCGGATGGCCTCGGTGCCGTGGATCACGTCGACGACCTCCGATGCGCCGCGCCCGAGAGTGGCCGCGCGGTAAATTTCGTCGAGGGAGTCGAGTTCGAGTTTCGCCAGATTGAGCTCGTTCTGTCGCTGGATCAGGGGCGCCCGCAGCGCCGCCGCCGGTGGGGTGGCAACGAACCGAGTGGTGTCGCCGAGGCTGCGCGCGACGAGCCCCCGGTCTTCGAGCCTGCTGAGGATGCCCACCACCTGACGGATGTCGCAGCCGATGAGTTCGGCGAGTCCGGTGGGCGTGGCGGAGGCGACCGAGACCAGAATGCGGTAGGTGTCTGCCTCTTCGGGGGTAAGTCCCAGCACGTCTGACAGCATGATGTCTCTCCGTCTGTCCGTCGGTACTCCGGCCTGGCGTCTGTGTCGTGGAACGAATTCGCCGGCCTCCCTTCGCCACCAGGGCGAGGCCACCGGAATGCGGATCCGTGTATGCCGTTGGTCCGGTGCGAGCGGCACCGGACCAACGGCCTGATCAAGCGGTACGTGTAGGGAGCAGTTACTCGCGAACGGTCTGCGGGCGCAGTCCCTGTCCGCATTCGGTGCGGGCTGCGCCGAAAACGAGGGTCACGGCCGGTGCGAAGCTCACGTCTCGCCCCGGCCGTGCTCCCTCCGGATCGGTTCAGCTCAGCGCAGTCGGTACGCCTGGGGAATGGTCTGCTTGACGTTGTTCCCCGCGCTGTCGGTCGCGGTGATCCGCAGTGCGACTCCTTCGGGAGCCTGGTCACGCTTCGGGTGCTTGATGCGCGCGGTGAAGGCGTTCTTCCCGTCAGCCTTGGTGCTCACCGGCTGCCAGGTCCTGCCGCCGTCGAAGCTGGCCTCCGCCCGCAACTCGGTCACGGTCGGCGGCGTGCTGAGCCGGTCCTGGTAGTAGCCGGTGACGGTGACGGGGTGGAGCCCGTCGGCCTTGGCGGTGTTGTCCAGGTCCAGGCCCAGGTCGTACCGCAGGAAGATCAACGGCTCCGGACGGCACGCACCGGGATCCTTGACAACGACGTCCGCGATGCACGGCTGTGACGTCGGCGTGTCGGACTTGGTCGGCCGGTCGGACGTGTACTCCCACGCGGTCTTGACCCCGTTGGTCTCCGCCTGGAACGTGTAGCGGGCTGATTCCGCAGGCAGGTCGTACGAGATGACGTCCGCCTTGCACCCCACCAGCGCGAGCATCGCTACGGCTGCCGACGCCGCCAGGTTCACCTTCCGGCGCCACCTCGATGGCACGGCCGCGTTCATCGGAGCAGTCTCCTTTCCCACTTCGGTCATCACTGCCCGCTCCTCGACATCAGGTCCGACGCGTTGTCGGGCTCGCCGAGCTGGAAGGCGAACTCGACCGGGTTGAGCTTTTGCTCGAGTTCGTGGCCGGCACCGTCGAAGAGGCCTACCTTGCAGGCGGGGGGCTCACAGGCCTGGATCCCGTAGATCAAATGGGCGATACCCGTGTCGTTGAGCATGCCCATCATGGCCTGGCGACCGCCCCCGCTACTGGTCTGGTACAGGGTGGGCCAGAAGCGGTCGCCCTCCCGGCAGCCGGCGCACGGCAGGCCGGTGTCGGCGGTGAAGCCCGACTTGGTGCGGACCTGGGGAACCGCGCCGGGAAGGGACGGACCCTCGTTCCAGTCGACCGTGTTCTTCTTGCCGAGCACCAGGTCCTGAGCTTCGCTCGGGCCCGACGGACTTGCCACGGACGGCGCGAGATAGTCCCTGGCGGACATCTCGAAGCGGTCGATCGCGTTGTCGTTCCGCGGCCCGACCAACGTGGTGAACTGCCGCTGACTGTCCGGCTTGGGCAGCATGCTTTCCTCAGTCACCGCGCCGGACTTCGTCATCCGGTTCCAGCTGAAGTAGGGAATCGCGCCAGGCTGGTCGGCGTGCAGACGGTGATCGACGCGGTCGAGATCCCGGGACTGGACCCGGTACGGCAGGTTGCCGGGAACCCGACCGGGGGAGTCGAAGGCCAGCGCGTAGGCCTTGGACACTTCGCGACTGCCACCGAGTTCGATCCGGACGCCGGACTTCGCTCCGCCCTCGATCCGCTGGATCAGCGTGGCGGCCTGGGCCGGGGGCACGGTCACGATCGGCAGCGCCGCGTACGGGTCGACCGGCGGGCAACTGTCAGGACCGTTCTCGCACTTGTACTGCCGGAACGACTCGTACTTCAGCAGGGCGACCCGCTCGGTTTCACCGGTCACCAGCACCCCGACCGCACCCGCGGCGGCAGCCGCCGACACTCGCTCGCGCAGTTTGTTGAAGTCGCAGGTCGTCTTGCAGATGTCGGTCGGCTTCAGCAGCACCAGCGCACCCTTGACATCGACCTTGGCGAGTTCCGCGGCCGAGCCGGTGCCCGCGTAGACGACGGGCTTCTTCCCGTGGGCGGGCAGTCGGGGGATCGCCGACCGCACCAGGGTGGATACGGGCTTCCCGTCCTTCGTCCACTTCTGGCCTCCGCCGTTGATGGTGGTGTCCGGTGTCGCGTAGCGGGCGTCCAGGTCGAACGAGTCACCGTTCCCCGTGACCTCCATCGTCACTGACGGCGGTACCAGGACATGCCGGCTGTAGAAGTCGAGCGTGCCGAGGCTGACCTCACCGGCGGTCGGCAATGCCCACCAAGTCGGCTCACCGGGACCGTATTCGGTGCCCAACGACGCCGTGATCCCCCAGCCTCCGTTCACGGAGGTCCGCTGGGTCTTGAAGAGTGCCGTGTATGTCTCGGTCCGCTCCGGGGTGTTCACACGGATGGGCTTGACCTTCCGAAGGTCCAGATCCACCGTGGTCGCCCCGGTGACCTCCACCTCCGGCGCCATCGGTGCGGCCATGTTCAGCTCGCCGGCCGCATCCCGCCACGTCACCCCGAGGGCCGCCGTGACAGTGCCGGAGAAGACCCGTGCCTTGATCGTCTCGCCGCCCGGTACCGTCAGCGGCTTTTCGTACAGGTTCAGCTTGTCCTCGTCGACCGGGACGATCAGCGTGCTGCCGTACGAGACATCGGTGGCTCCGGCCGGAGGAATGACCTTGATGGTCACGTCGTGGCGGATCGGCTCCACATAGCTCGAGATCCGCGATGATCCGAGCAGTGCCCCCGCGCTGTCCTTGGCGGTCAGGACACCGGCGTATGCGCCGTACTGCCCGGAACTGTCCACCACCCTGCCGTCCCTGGTCACCGTCACATCGGCCGAGCCCTTGGCGGGCACGGTGACCTGGTCGGCGCTGAGGGTGAACAGCCCCTCCGGTGCGGGCTTGCCCGCGTGGGAAGCCGAGGCGGAGAGCGTAAGAGTGATCGGCTCGTCGGTCCAGTTGCTGTAGGTGACCGTCCTGGGCACCGGCGAGTGCGGGTATTCGGCTCGGCCGAAGTTCAGGTTTCCGTCGGGGATGATCTTCGGATCGATCGCGCGGGCCACATCCACCCGGCCGGCGCCCTGCGCGAACAGGTCGTGCCCGAGGTCCTTGGAGGTCGCCATCAGCAGCGCCTTGATCTGCCGCCCGGTGAAGTCCGGGTGCTGCTGGGCGATGATCGCCGCGGCACCGGCCATATGGGGCGTGGCCATGGAGGTGCCGCTGGCGGACGTGTAGAAGTTGTCCACGGGCTTGCCCATACCGGTGCCCTTGGCGCGAGCCGCGACGATGGCGACGCCCGGCGCCGCGATGTCCGGCTTGACCGCGCCGTCCCCGACGCGGGGTCCGCGGCTGGAGAAGGGGGCCATCTGGTCGCTCTTGTCCACGGCCGCGACGGTCAGCGCCTCGTCGGCGGCACCTGGCGACCCGACCGTCTCGGAGCCCGGGCCGGCGTTGCCCGCGGCGATGACGAACAGGGTGCCGTAGGTGCGGCTGAGACTGTTGACCGTTTGGCTCAGCAGGTCCTTTCCGTCGGAGGGCGCGCCGCCGAGGCTCATGTTCACCACGTCGGCACCGGACTTGGCGGCCCACTCCATGCCGGCGATGACCGCGGAGCCGGCGCACGAGCCGTCCGAACCGCAGACTCTGCCGATGGAGAGCTTCGCGCCGGGCGCCACACCGCGACGCAGCCCGTCGGAGGCCTGTCCGGTGCCGGCGATCGTGGACGCCACATGGGTACCGTGTCCGTGTTCGTCCACCGGACCGTTCGGGCTGTTGGTGAAATCAACCGCCTCGGCGATCCGGCCGGCGAGATCGGGGTGGGTGGCATCGACGCCACTGTCCAGCACCGTGACCTTCACGTTCGAACCGTCGTAGCCGCGTTCCCAGGCGGCGGGCGCGCCGATCTGCGGTACGGACTGCTCAAGCTGCAGCTTCGTCAGCTCGTTCAGCCACACCTTCTTCACTCCGGCCAGCGGACCGGTGGCCGGGGAGGCGGCGGACTTGCCGGTGTTCTTCTCCCGCACCTCTCGCCACCACTGGCCGTTGCCCTTGATGGTCATCGAGCGGGCGTTGATGCTCGACAGGACGGTCTTGGCGGTCGTACCGGCGGCGGTCGCCGCTGTCCGGGCACTGGACTTTCCGCTGTACGCGGTGATCACCGGGACTTCACCGGTTCTGCCCTCGGCCGCCCAATCGGCCAGCTTGGCGAGGTTGAAGAGCTCCCAGTCCAGCAGGTCGGCACCGAGCAGCGACAACGCGTCTTCCGGTACGACGTAGACCTGGTCGTTCTTGGTGATGGTATGAAAGAGAACCGATTCGTGCCCGGCCCGCGTCGCGGGCTTGATCTCACGGACGAACGGCTTCCGGTCCTTGGTGAGGCCGATCTGCACCTTGTCGCCGGTCACCAGCGTCAGTGACAGGTCCGCCTGAGTTCCGGCGTCAGCCTTGAGCAGGCTGTCGCGGACCGACGCGGGAAGGTTGAGGGAAGTAGGGGAAGACGGAGCCGGAGTTGGGTTGGAGGCGTTCGCTGCGGTGCTCGACAGGACCGTCCCGAGGACGGTGATGCCGACGGCCGCGGTGACCAACCGTCGCCTGAGACGCCTCATCGCGAGGCCTCCTGCGCTGCCGTTGTTTCCGGTTCGCCATGAGAATGGCGCGGTGGATGCATGAACGTCTCCAACTCTTCGCGAGAAAGAAGTACTTGCTGCATTCGACAGATACTTTCGGGCCCTGAGCGGACCGAGGCAACTGATTGGCAGTGGCGGATCTCCTCCATGTCGCAAACCCGCCAACGCAATCGGCGGGAAAGCTGGCGGAGGGACGTCAAAGTATTCGCAGCCGGCGAAAGCCACCTGCGTCGATGTCGGTAAGGCGGAGCTGCACCGGAGCTGCCGTGCAGCAAGCGAACCGGTGCGGACGTCAGAAACATCGGTTGTGCACCAACTATTCGGGGTTGTTGCCGATTTCGGTAATACGGAGGAGCAGCAAGGTATTTGGTTTCCGGCACAACGGGGTGCGCCCCTGGCGCAAGGGCGTGCCTTGTGCCAGGGGCGCGGTCAGGGAAGGGATGCCGTGCGGGTCAGCGTACGGCGTATGCCTTGATCAGGGTCTGCTCGATCTTGCTGCCGTTGGTGTCCTGTGCCTTGACGCGCAGGGACACGTAGCCCGACGCCGGGTTGTTCACGGATACCTTGTAGCTGCCGTCGCTCTTGCTCTTGACCTTCGCGGGCTGCCAGGTGGCACCGTCGACGGCGGACGCCTCCACCTCGACCCCGTCGATGTCCGGGGTGGCGCCGTTCTGGAGGACGAAGGTCAGGTCGAAGTGGTAGGTGTTGCCGCCCTGGGTGGTGTTCTCCGCGTCCAGGCCCAGGCCGTACCTCGGCCAGAGCAGCGCCAGGTCCTCCTTGCCGTTCGCCGGCCGGGCGGACGTGAACGTCCACACGGTGCTGGCCTTCGTAAACAGCGGGAACCACGCCGGGTGCTCGGTGTCCATGGTGATCCGGTAGGTCGCCGGGTCGAGGCCGACCGGCAGCGTCGTGAGCGTGAACCAGCCCTGCTCCTTGAGGAGTTTGCCGCCCTGGGACAACTGCACCGTCGTCGCGGCGCCGTCATCGCCCTGAAAGTAGGCGCAGTGCACGGGCTGCCTGTCGTCCAACGCCATCATGTTGAGGGTGGCCTTGTCACCGTCGCGGAACGCGCAGATGGTCTCCGCTCCGGACCTCCCGACTCACCATCTTCACCGGCATGGTTGAGGACCTTGCCGATGTACAGATCGGCGCCCGGCGCCACACCCTTGCCGCCCGACGCGGCACCCGAGCCTGCGATGGTCGAGGCGACACGCGTGCCGTGACCGTGGTGGTCGCGCGCGGGAGCGTCGGTGAAGTTCTGCGTCTTCTTCACCTGCCCTGCCATATCAGGTGGTTGGGGTCGACACCGGTGTCGAGGATGGCCACCTTGGTGCCGTGTGCCGTCGTAGCCGGCCGCCCACGCTTCCGGAGCGCCGATCTGCGGCACACTCTGGTCCAGAGCGACATGCACCGGCTTGTCGAGCCAGAGCTTGTCGATGCCGCCGGCGAGCTTCGGTGCCTTCGTCGCGGCGGTGCTGTCGTAGTCAACCGCCTCGCAGAACGTCGCCGCCGGATGCTGGACAAGGACCCGTACTGGGTGAACTTCCCCCAATTCGCCCCCTGGGGCCGGATGTACGACCTATCCCGCCGCTGGCAGCGGGATGACACCTATAGTCGGGTCGCCCGGGGGAGTTTCGCCCCTGGGCTCCCACGGAACCGTACGTGACAGTCTCCCGTCATACGGCTCTTGTCGTCCTGGTCGTCGACCCCGCCGGGGCAGTCCAGGTCCAGTGAGCGAAGTATTTCGGACGCAGCGTGTGGCCTTGGGCCAGCCGCCGCAGGGCCTGTTTCATCCCGACCCGGTACTTCTTCTGAATCCACCGCAGCAGGTAGGCGTTGATACGGTCGAACAGCGGATACAGCGCCGAGCGGTAGAAGCGCCCGTAGTAGTTCATCCATCCCCGGATCACCGGATTGACCATCCGGGCCAGATCGGCTGACTCCTCCGCAGTACGCCTGTGCAGTCGCCAGGACCGCACCGTGGCGGCCTTCAAGCCGCGCCGGTGCTCGCCGTGTCCTCGTGGTCCGCACTGCCGTCGGAGCGGTCCCTGCGCACCGTGCAGTGGAGCGAGTCGTCCAGCACATCGGCGACGATCGTGTCTCCGGGCCCGGCCTCATCGCTGAGCAGCAGTGAGGCGACGCGGTTGTCGAGTTCCGTCTGGATCGTGCGGCGCAGCGGACGGGCGCCGAACTGCGGCTGGTAGCCATGGGCGACCAGCAGTTTCTTTGCCGCTTCGGTGACCTCCAGCTTCATGCCCTGCGCGTGGACGCGGTGCTTGCTCCGGCGCAGGAGGTGCTCGATGATCTCCGACAGGTCTTCCTCGGTGAGACTGTGGAAGACGATGATGTCGTCGATGCGGTTGAGGAACTCGGGCAGGAATCGTCCCCGCAGGTCCTCCATCAACTCGTCCTTGAGGTCGGCCGCGTCGCCCTTGTGGGCGAGGATGCGATGGGCGCCGATGTTGGACGTCATGATGACGACGCAGTGGCGGAAGTCGACCGTGCGGCCCTGTCCGTCCGTGAGACGACCGTCGTCGAGGATCTGGAGCAGTGTGTTGAAGACGTCGGGGTGTGCCTTCTCCACTTCGTCGAACAGCACCACGCTGTACGGGTGGCGCCGAACCTTCTCGGTGAGCTGGCCGGCCTCTTCGTAGCCGATGTATCCGGGGGGCGCTCCGACGAGCCGGGCCACGGTGTGCTTCTCCTGGAACTCGCTCATGTCGAACCGGATCATGCGGTTCTCGTCGCCGAACAGCAACTCGGCGAGTGTCTTGGCGAGTTCGGTCTTGCCGACACCGGTCGGCCCCAGGAAGAGGAACGAACCGACAGGGCGGTTCGGGTCCCCCATGCCCGCTCGATTCCGGCGCACGGCTTCGGACACGGCGGTGACCGCCTCGTTCTGGCCGACGATCCTGGCGTGCATGTCCTCTTCGAGCTTGAGGAGCCTCTCCTTCTCGCCGGCGGTGAGCTGGGAGACCGGAATCCCCGTGCGGCGGGAGACGATGTCGGCGATGTCGGTGGCCGTGACCGAGACGACGCCTTCGCGACGCTCCTCGATTCCCGCGAGCTCGCCCTCCACTTCGGCGATCTGCTCCTTCAGTTCGGAGGCCTTCTCGAACTCCTCGCCGGCGACGGCCTGGTCCTTCTCACGTCGCAGCTTCGCGAGGCGGTCCTCGCGGCTGACGATCTCGGTGGAACGGCTCGCACTGCGCAGCCGCACCCGGGCGCCCGCCTGGTCCATCAGGTCGATGGCCTTGTCGGGCAGGAACCGGTCGCCGATGTAGCGGTCGGAGAGTTCCGCCGCGGCCGTCAGGGCCCCGTCGGCGAAGCGGACCCGGTGGTGGGCCTCGTATGCGTCCCGCAGCCCTTCGAGGATCTGGACCGTCTCCTCGACCGTCGGCTCCGGGATCAGAACGGGTTGGAAGCGGCGTTCGAGAGCGGCGACCTTCTCGACGTGCTTGCGGTACTCGTCGATCGTCGTCGCTCCCACCACGTGGAGCTCGCCGCGTGCGAGTGCGGGCTTGAGCATGTTGCTCGCGTCCATGGAGCCCTCGCCCGTCGCACCGGCGCCGACCACGGTGTGCAGTTCGTCGATGAAGAGGATGATGTCGCCGCTCGCCTCCTGGACGTCCTCGATGACCTTCTTCAGGCGCTCCTCGAACTGTCCGCGGTACTGCGCGCCGGCCACCATGCCGGACAGGTCCAGGGCGACGACCCGCTTGTCCTTCAGCGTGTCGGGCACTTCGCCCGCCACGATGCGCTGGGCCAGTCCCTCCACGATGGCGGTCTTCCCGACACCGGGCTCGCCGATGAGCACGGGGTTGTTCTTGGAGCGCCGCGAGAGGATCTCGACGGTCTGCTCGATCTCCTCGGCCCGGCCGACCACCGGATCGAGCTTCCCCGCCTTCGCTTCCTCGGTCAGGTCCCTGCCTTACTCGTCCAGGGTCGTGGACGGCTGTTTCCCGGCAGCGGGAGCACCACCCGTCGCGCGGGTCGCCCGCTCCGTGAGGCCGCGCAGCTTCTGCACGTCCAGGTCCTCCGCGCGCAGGAAACGGGTGGCACCGGATTCGGGGTCGCCGAGGAGCGCGCCGAGGATGTGCTCGGGGCCGATGTAGGACACCCCTGCCGCCTGCGAATCCGCGTAGGCGGCGGCAAGGGTGCGCTTCGCCGCCGGCGTGAGTCCCGGCTCCGCGGAGGGCTCGCCGGACTCCCGGGGAAGCACTTCGGCGATGTGAGCCGCGAGCGCATCGGGGTCCACGCCCACCTGGGACAGCAGCCTTCGCGCGGGATCGACCTGTGTGGCCGCCCAGAGCAGGTGCTCCGTGTCGAGGTCGGACGTTCCGTCCTCGGCCGCCTTTCGCGTGGCCGTGTTGATAAGTTCGTGCGACGACTCCGTCAGGAGCCGGCCGATGGGTACGCGCTGCACGGCTGGCGGAGACGTTCCGGGCGACATTCCGAAGAAACGATTCAACAGATCGCTGAACGGATCGGCCGAACCGAAGGGTGAACCGAACGCCATCGACATGTGAGCTCCTGATGCGCGAAGGGGGTCCCTCACACTCAAACTCGATGCCCACCGCTCCGCAAACGGAAAGCCACTGTCAGCACCCGACGAGCGGGACGGCATCGGCAGGAATCCCCCACCGGGACGGTGTGGGTGCCGGGCGACGTCGCCCTGCACCCACCACACACACCAGGATCCTGTCCTGCTTCCCTGTCTGCTGACGGGCATGTTCGCACGATGAGGCTTGGGGGTGGAACGGCCCCGGGGAACACGGTCAAGACATCCGATGCAGTTTTCCGTCAAGCGGCCACGGCCATGACGGGGATCTGTGGGGGTGGGAAGGCGGTGGTCTCGTCGTAGGGGACGTTGTTGGTGAGGCAGTGGTGGAGGCAGCCGAGCAGGCGGTTGAACAGGTTGCGTTGGGCGGCGGTGTGCCGTTCTCCGGCTTCGCGTCGGCGGTCGTAGTGGGCTCGTGCGCCGGGTGATGAGAGGGCGGAGAAGGCCCAGAGGTAGCCGGCTGCGGCGAGTCGTTGGTTCTTGACCCGGCGGGCCATGACGGACAGGCTCTTGCCTGACGCCCGGGTGACTGGTGCGGCCCCGGCGAAGGCCTTGAGGCCCTTGGCGTCGGTGAAGCGGGATCGGTCGTCGCCGATCTCGGCGAGCACCCGGGCGCCGGTGAGAGATCCGAGCCCTGGGAAGCTGATGATGATCTCGGCGTCCGGGTGCGTCTCAAAAGACTCCACCGTCGCGGTGGTGAGTTCCTCGACGCTCTCGCAGGTAGCCGCGAGTTGCCGCAGCAGCGCGACGGTTCGCAGGCCCATCGCTTGCTCGACCTGGGGCAGGTGTCTCATCTGCGGGGTGCGGAAGGCTTCGCGGAGGCGGTCCGCTTCGGCGTCGATACCGCGCTTGCGGCCGGCCTTCTTCACCAGGGACCGCAGCTGGCTGCGGGTGAGTCTGGCGGCCTGGGCCGGGGTGGGTGCCGCGGTCAGGACGGTCCGGGCGAGCGGAAGGCATAGTCCTTCGCGGGCGTTTGCGAAGGCGGCGAGGAATCCGGGGAAGTACTCCCGCAGGTGTGAGCGGAGCTTGTTGGCGGCCTGGATCCGGTCCCAGACCGCGTCCTGCTGGGCGCGGGCGAGGATGGCGATGGACTGGACGAGTTCGCTGTCGGCGGGCAGCGGCCGGTGGGCGGCCTTGTCCGTGCGCAGGATGTTCGCCAGGACCATGGCGTCGAGGTGGTCGGACTTCTTGCGGGCGACCGCGTAACGTTCTCGATACCGTGCTGCGGCCATCGGGTTGATGGCGTAGACGGGCCGTCCGGTTGCCCGGAGGCAGGAGACCAGCAGCCCGCGGGAGGTCTCGATGGCCACCGGGATCGGTGTTTCCGCGGTGTCGCCGTGTGTGGTGAGCAGGTCGAGGAGCTGTTGCAGGCCCGTGGCATCGTCGTCGATTCGGGCCCGGCCTAACAGGGTTCCTTCGTGGTCGACCAAGGCGACGTCGTGGTGGTCGCTGGCCCAGTCGATGCCGCAGAACACTTTCATCGTGTGGTTGAGGTCCTCTCGGTCGGGGCGGGTTGCTGCTGGTCGCAGCCGTGCGGGGGCACGCGTCTCCCTAATGGAAGGGCTCGATGGCCCTGCATCCGATTAGCCGTTCGTGACCCCAGCGATCCACAGGGCCCTCGGTCTGTGAGGGAGCTCGTACGGCTCCTGGCTCTTTGAGAGGTGACCCCTGCGAACGGCTCGGACCAAGAACTTCAACGATCCGATCATCGGACTGGATGCGGCGTGGTCGCCGTGGTGGCAGCGGACGGGACCGGAGGCCGGCTCTTGACCAAGGGATCGGATCCCGGGGGTGCCTGACGACTTCCCCGGCACCGACCGCCACCACCACCACGAACACGAGGTGAAGCCGGAGGTCGCACTCTTTTTGTAGACCTCATGGGCCGGGTAACGGGTAGCGATCCACCGGCTTCACCGCCCATTAGGGGTGGGCCTCGCACGCCCCTGCGCGCAGGAGAGGCGACACGCCGACGCCGCGGAGAAGCACCGGTCACTCACGTCGGCCTGCTGTACCGACGCGACCGGCTGCCGTGGTTGCTCACCTCAGTCGTGAGGGACGACGGCGACAGGGCAGCGCGCGTGATGAATGGCGGCTTGGCCCACGGGGCCCAGGTGTGGTGCCAGGGCGGGGCGGTGCTTGCGTCGGCCGACAACCAACAGCCCGGCACCATGAGCGGCCCCTGTAACAGCCCTGGCGGGACTTTCGAGAGCGACGCTGTCGCTCACCTCCACGAGCGGGAACTTGTCACGCCAAGGACGGAGGATCTGGTTGAGGTGCTTCTGCGCGTCCTGAGTGATTTCTTCCGTCACATCGTGATCCACACCCCAGGGCGCGTATGCGACCAGCGGCAGGCTTTGGCCATGGACGGCTCTGAGGGGCACGCCTCGCGCTGCGGCGCTAGCGAAAGCGAATTCGAGCAGGTCGTCGCAGGGGCCGTGCAGTTTCAGTGCGACCACGACGCCGCCCTCCGCAACTGGAGCGGGTCGTGGCCCTTGTCCGCTCGTTTCGGCGCGTACCAGGACCACCGGCCCGTCGGCCCGTACCACGACGGGCATGCTGATGTCTCCGAGAAAATAGCTCTCGACGGGCACCAGTCCGCGCGAACCGAGCACGGTCATCTCGGACTCCGATGCCGCTCGCAGCAGCGCGTGCTGGGCGTCGTCGGCCACCAGGTTGCCGACAATGGGAAGCCCCGGGTGGCGCGCCTGGAGCTCCGCCCGCGCCTTGTGCACGATCCGCCTCGCCCAGTAGTTCTGGTCCATCTCCGCAGGCACGTGGCTCAGTTCCGGAACCAGCAGAGGCCACGCGTGCAGCAGGCGCAGCGTGAGCTTGCGGCGCTCGGCTTCGTCGGCGGCCCAACGGGCAGCGGAAAGGCTCTCGGGTGAGCCGTCGAGGCCCACGGTAACGACTGGCTCCATGGCGACTGCCTCCGTCTCGTAAGCTCGTACAGCCGCGTACAGGTTGGAACGACGGCGGGCGAGTCCGCCTGCGCGGCTTGCCGTCGTCCCTGTGCCCTTGTCTGTACCAGCCAGACGAGGGCACAGAGGCAATCGATGGTGTGCGCATCCGCGCCGACAACGACTTCTTCTCGTTCGAGGAGTACCGCAGATCCCCCGGTGCCGCATGCCGACTCCGCTGTGGCAGAACTCGTAGGGGCGGGAAATCCGCACCCGGCACGAAGAGCCGCTCCCTCCCGCACGGGCCTGCTCCGGGCTCGGTCGGCCTTGCCGTGCGCCGGCGGATTGCGGGGCCCGGATGTCTCACGTGCCGGTGCGGGAAGTCCGGGTGTCGTCGGTCCGGTAGGCGACACGCTCAGCGACGGAGACCACACCGTCACCACTCCGGCACAGCCGTTCGACGATGGGGATCAGGCTCTTGAACTCGACGGATCCGCCGAGGGCGACCTGTCCCTCGCGTACTTCGACCGTCACCTCCGAGGGGGCCAGACCCATCGTCCGCTGCAGGATTTCCCGGTTGATTTCCTCGTGGATGGCGTCGTCACGACGCAGGAAGACCCGCAGCAGGTCACTACGGCTGACGATGCCCAGCAACTTGTCCGTCTCGTCCACGACGGGCAGCCGTTTGACGTTCTGCACCTCCATGAGGCGGGCTGCCTCGACCACGGTCCACTCCGAACGCGCACACACCGCGGGAGCCGACATCAGTTCCTCCGCCCTGGCCCCCTCCGCCTTGGCACGCTCCCACGCCTCCAGATGCGGAATCGGCGTCAGGCCGGACGGATCGGCCTGGTCGGAAGACTTGCGCAGCAGGTCGGCCTCGGACACCACACCCATGGGGCGATCCAGTTCATCGACCACGGGTACCGCTGTGACAGCGTTGTCAGCCAGCAGCTTGACGATCTCTTTGAACGGCAGGTCACGCCGTGCCCGGACGACGTCTCTGGTCATGAGCTCTGCGACTGATCGGTGGTGCATGCGGCTTCTCCCTTCGGAATGTGACGGTCGGTGATGGTCATGTGTCGGCCGGTTCAGGACCCGTCGCCGGGAGTCGCGCAGATGAGCCGGCCAGGCTCGTCGGTGGACCAGTGGGCCCGGTACCAGCCCGCTCGGCCACGCGAAAACACGGCTTCTCATCCCGTGCGGTGACACGCCACGCGTGGCACGTTGGGTACAGCAACATGATGAGGAATTGGCGGCGATCATGCGAGCTCACCTCGGCGATCAGCTTGTTGTCGAAAGCCCGGCCACTGGTGCAGGCAGGCGCGACGGCAAGATTGTCGGACTGCACCACGAGGACGGAACTCCTCCCTACGACGTGCGCTGGTCGGACACCGACCAGGTGACGCTCGTGTTCCCCGGGCCCGACGCGCATATCCGTCACCTTGAGCACAGGCCCGACAGATTCCGCGAGCCGTCCCGGCCTGGCATGGCCGAGGCTGGTGCCGAATCCGCCGGGGTCCGGCTCGATGAGGCACCCAACCCCGGCGACATCGGCCGACGCGTGGCCACGGAACGTGAGCGGCAGGGGCTCAGCCGCGCGGAAACAGCCCGCCGCGCCAGAATGGCGCCGGAGTACCTGGCATACCTCGAACAACAGCCGGCCGACCCGAGTCTGGCGAGTCTCATCAGCCTGGCCGACGCGCTCGGCACCACCGTCGCAGCCCTGCGCGGAGGCGGCATCGATCTGCCCCCCGGGCAGGGCCGGGCGCTCCTGCACCCCCGGCTGCGGGACCTCGACCCCGGCGAATGCCGCGCCCTGCTCTCCACACACGGCGTAGGACGCATCGCGGTGTCAACACCCGATGGCCCGGCAGTCTTCCGGTGAACTACGAGGTCATCGATGACACGATCGCTTTCCGGACCGCGCCTGACTCAGTGCCTGCGACAGCCGGGGGAACAGATGTCGCATTCGAGGTCGACCGCGTTGACGAGGCCATGAGCCAAGGCTGGAGCGTGCTTGCCGTAGGCCCTGCGCGGATTGTCAGAGAGCCCGACGCACTGCGGCGGCTTGCCGATCGCGCCCATACCACGCCCTGGGCAGGGGACGAACGCAATACATGGGTGTCGATCCGTCCCACGCGCCTTACAGGGCGGCGCATCAGCCAGGCTGATCAGTGACCGAGAGCTGACTGCCGCTCGACCGGCGGGCATTCCACGACCACGATCCAGTCCTGACAGCACAGCGGCCCCGACCTCTTTGTCCGACGGGGGGCACGCCGTGCCGGGTCTGCGCGGCGAAGCTCGTTCGGCGCTGACACTTGACTTCGAGCACGGTCTCCTCCATAACGTCATCCCATGTCGGACGAGAAAAGCTCGGGCCAGCGCGGAAAGCTTCCGCGCTCGCTGTACGAGCGGGAGCTGTACCGGCTCCAGACCGAGCTCGTGAAACTCCAGGAATGGGTGCGGGCTGAAGGCGCACGGCTCGTCGTGGTGTTCGAGGGACGTGACGCGGCGGGCAAGGGCAGCACGATCAAGCGCGTCACCGAACACCTGAATCCCCGGGTAGCACGCATCGTCGCGCTGCCGCGGCCCACCGAGCGCGAGCGCGGTCAGTGGTATTTCCAGCGCTACGCCGAGCACCTCCCGGCCGCAGGGGAAGTGGTCCTGCTCGACCGGAGCTGGTACAACCGCGCAGGCGTCGAGCGCGTCATGGGTTTTTGCACCATGGAGGAATACCAGCGATTCCTTCGCCAGTGCCCGATCTTCGAGCGGATGCTGGTGGAGGACGGCATTCTGTTGCGCAAGTACTGGTTCTCGGTGAGTGACTCGGTGCAGGAGGAGCGGTTCCGCCGCAGGCTGCAGGATCCCACCCGTCGGTGGAAACTCTCACCGATGGACCTGGAATCGATCACCCGCTGGGAGGCCTATTCACGGGCGAAGGACGAGATGTTCGTCCATACCGACATCTCGGAGGCTCCTTGGTACGTCGTCGAGAGCGACGACAAGCGCCGGGCCCGGCTGAACATGATCGCCCATCTGCTGTCGACGGTGCCGTACGAAGCGGTCGCCCCGCCGGTGATCGAACTCCCTCGACGGCCTCCGGCCACCGGATACCAACGGCCGCCGAGGGACCTTCAGACGTATGTCCCCGACCATGCGTCTGAACTCAGGAAGTGAGGGGAGGGTGAACAAAAGTTCCCATTTCTTTCAGTGGATATCGGTCATCCTGGGTGAATGACTTGATGTTGTGAAGCTTTCCGAGTGGGCGGCGCGGGCAGGCCAAACGCAACGGTGTTGATCAAAACAACGGGTCTCACACGATCAGGCCGCCAGAGGTACGAGGGCCACCGGACAATCGACATGGTGGAGCAGGACATGGGCAACTCGGCGGTGCTGGTTGCCGCCCGGGCGTCTGGCAGGCTCGCGAGGCGCAGGAAGCCGATAGTGGAGGTAGGGGCGCAGGGTAGTGCGGCTCTCGTGCGCGGGGGCGGGCGACAGTCCCGGAAGGGATGACGCGGCGGGGAAAAGGCGCCGTCGATGTCGAATGCCATGAGCACCGGCCTCGACGAGGTCACGATGGCTCAGTCGTATCTGCGCGAGGGCATGACCCGACGTGTGCGGCCGGCACCCGGATCGGCTTCTCTGCAGATGCCCCCTACCTGGATTCCGCATACAAACTGGTCGACTACGACAGCCGGCCCGTGACGAAACTGTCCTCGGTCAAGGTGACGGCGCCGGGGCGCAAGCAGGTGTTCCGAAGACCGGGATACGCGGATCTCATAGCTCTCGTCGACGAGCAGCCCCCGCCGGACGGCGTCCCCCTGCTGGAGTCGGTCCGGCGGAAGGGGCAACGCGTTTCAGAACGTGCAGAACTGGACACAGCCCGGCAAAGGTTCATGGCCGACCTCGCCGCACTGCCGCCCGGGGCCCGCACCATACGGGCGCCCATCGCGCCACAAGCGGAACTCTCACGACGCCTCGGCTTGCTCACTGCAGATGTCTGCCGATACGTCGAAAGGAACCTGCTGGGGGCACCCACGAAACCGTCTGGTCCGAACTCGCGATCGGACGCAAGGAGTGACTCGGCAGACAGAGCCGCCAAGCGCTCTGAGATCGCAGAGCTTGCCCGCCCGGGGCCGGACGGGACCGCGACAGGGGCCGGTCGGCCCATGTTCGCGAACCGACTGCCCGGCGATGCTGAATCCGAAGGCTACAGAGGAGGCCACCGATGAACGCTTCTGCAACTCGCATCACCGCAGCCCTGCCTGCCCAGTACCGTGCCCGCCTGATGGGGATCGGGCAGGAGGTCAATTTCGCCCAGGGAACCCGTCTCTTCCAAGAAGGAGACCACGCAGACCGCTTCTGGATCCTGCGCTCGGGCACCGTCACACTGGACATCCGCGTACCGGGCGGTTCCCCGGCGGCGATCGAGAGACTCGGCTCCGGCGAACTGGTCAGCTGGGCCTGGCTGTTCGAGCCCTGCATCTGGCACCTCGGAGCAGAGGCGATGACGCCTGTCCGCACCCATGAGTTCGACGCGGCGACCGTACGAACGATGATGGACGCGGATCCCGCCCTCGGTTCAGCCATCGGTCATTGGGTCGGGCAGGTTCTCGCCCACCGCTTGCAGGCCACTCGGATCCGTCTGCTCGATCGCTACGCCCCTCATGGCAGCGGCGGGTTTGTGTGAGTACGCCGTCGTGCCACCACCCATGAGCCACCCCGAGGAGTCTCAATGACGAAGTCAAGCCGCCTGCGCGACCGGCAGGACGGGGGTGAAGACCCGGTCGTCGCGCAGAAGGGCCCACAGAACGCCGGCCCGTCGACGGGCCAGGGCGATGACGGCCTGGACGTGTTTGCAGCCCTCGTCACGCTTCTTGAGCGCCACGGCGTGGAGAGCCGGGCGAGCCGAAACGCTGCGCCCGCACGTAGATCTTGGTCCGCGACGTTCCGAGTGGCTCTTCTTCGTTGTGCCGGAAACACTGGAACGGTTTCTGGGACTGCAGCCGATGGGGGGCCGTGTCCAGGAGGACGCAGATGGCCGCACGACGACAATTCATCAAGGCCGGCCTCGCAGGCGGAACCTGCCTCTTCGTCCCTGCCGGCGGGCCTGCCTCCGCGCCGGCCTGGCCGGGCATCCCCAGCCGCGGTGAGCCCGCGCCGACCGCCGCCTTGTTCCGGGCACTCGTGGCCCGGCCCGGTTGAAGATCGTGCGGCGCCTCGCAGCCGGCGATCGCGGCCCAGCCCCTCGAATGGCCGGACCTGCGATGGCTTCTGCGCGACCCGGCCCACGGCACGGGACACCCGCAGGTGATCATCCGCCTGGGGCAACTCCTCCATCGGTGCGCGCCGTACCGGCGGACCCCACGGGCCGCGCCCCGGTCCTGTGACCCACGCGGTGTTGCACTGTGCACCCTGCCCCGTCGCCGCCGTCCCGGACACCCGCTGAGCGCGGCCGCGACACCGGCCCTCCAGGGGGCGCCTTTCATCAGGGGTGGGGAACGACGACGACCGGGCAGTGCGCGTGGTGCAGGACAGCATGTGTCACGCGGCCGAGCGGAGAACCCATGGAGTGGGAACGCCGACGCGATCCGATGACGATCACGTCGGCGCCGGCGGCCGCTGCCACCAGCACCTCGGAAACGGATCCGGCACGAACGACGTGCTCGGTCACCGTGAGGTCCGGGAACTCCTTGCGCACGAGCTCGACGAGCCGGGCAGTCGCTGTCGCCTGATCCGCG
Organism: Streptomyces sp. NBC_00846; assembly: GCF_045207325.1. Taxonomy (NCBI): domain Bacteria; kingdom Bacillati; phylum Actinomycetota; class Actinomycetes; order Kitasatosporales; family Streptomycetaceae; genus Streptomyces; species Streptomyces sp. NBC_00846. The sequence goes on from NZ_CP108846.1 coordinate 183,533, forward strand.
GCGAGCCTGCCCACACCATCGGACATCGCCGCCATGCTGCCGACGTTCTCGAAGAAGACCCATGCGCTCAACACCCGCAGCGAGACGCCCTCGCGCGCGGCCAGACAGGCGGCAACGCGCAGCGTCTCCTTGTCACGCTCGTCCCGTGCCCCGGCCAGGACGACACCTGCTGGTTCACGGTCATCACTGCCGGGCACGACGACAACCGGAACGTGGGAACGCGCGGCCACCCGGAGCGAGTCCGAACCGAGCAGCAAGGATGCGAATCCGCCGCGTCCGCGGGAGCCCACGACGATCGTGGCATCGGGACCGGCTTCACTGAGCAAGCATGCTGTTGTCTCGTCTTCGCACACAGCCGTCGTCACAGCGACGGCGGGAGCAAGCCGACGTGCGAGTGCGGCGGCCTCTTCCAGCACGTCTTCCGCGAAACCGTCGATCTGCTGGATGTCCTCCGGGGAGAGGTACAGCCTTCCGTGGCTCGTCCCGGTGGCGTACACGATCCGCAGCGGCCGGCTGCGGGCAGCCGCCTCGCCCGCAGCCCATCGCACGGCCCGCGTCGCGTGGTCGGAACCATCAGTGCCGACCACGACCGGTCCCGACCCGGTCACGCTTGATCGAGTGCTGTTCATGGTCTCTCCTCGAAGTTGCGAGCGCCGTCTGCCGGCGATTGCGGAACTGCTCGGGCAGCTCGGCTTCCACCCCGTCCCACTCCTTCTCCCACTCCATGCACCTGATGCTGTCCACCAGCTTCGTGAAGACTTTCCACCGGACGATGAAAAGTCCCGCTGCCACTACAAAAGTCCCTGTCGCCGTCATCCATACAGATGCAACGGCCTCACCGGGCGTCGCATTCGCGTGCTCAAGAGCCACGCCGCTCCGACTGGTGGTGGACCCCGAGATCCTCGGCGTGACGCCGCGATGGATCTGCGGCAAGGCCCAAACGCACGATGCCGCAGGTTTTGGCCATCGGTATGCGGCATACCGGCCCAGCATGGATTCCGCATGCCACGCAGCACGGCCGAGCGCCCCTCCAGAAGCGCGCATATCGTTCATAACGGGCGGTCGGGGTACATCGTCAGCCCGGAACGGAGGTTCCATGTCAACGGCCAGGAGTCTGCTCGACGTAATCCCGCCCGAGAGGCGGGCCCGGTTGCTCGACGGGGCAGCCAGCGAAGTGCCGCTGGTCCTCGACGCACGGCTCTTCGAAGAGGGCAGAAGGGCCGACCGGTTCTGGGTCATCCGCTCCGGACAGGTCGAGGTCGACCTCCATGTGCCCGGACGCCGTGCGGCGGTCATCGAGACACTGGGACAGGACGATCTGCTGGGCTGGTCCTGGCTGTTCCCCCCGCACGTGTGGCACCTGGGTGCACATGTGATCCGGGCGGGACGGGCCGTGGAATTCGATGCCGCTGCCGTCCGCTCGCTGTGCGACGCCGATGCGGTGCTGGGCCGGGCAGTCTACAAGTACGTCGCCGAGACAGTAGCGGAACGACTGTACGAGACACGGAAAAGGCTGATGCAGCTGTACGGTCCCGGGGCCGAGGCTCCTGATGACTGAACGGTCCGGAACATGGGACCGTTCGCCCCTGGGATGTTCCTCGATGTTCGCGCCCCACCCCGACGCGCCGTCGTGGCCGCGCAGAGCGGTCGGATCCTCTCCCAGTAACAGCAGGAAGGCCCAACTGGCGGGCAACATCTCCAGGTGCGGTCGGCCTACCTGCGACTCAGTGCGTTGTGGCAAAGGGATCAATGTCCGATGGTCTTGCTTGGATCGCGGATGCCTGGCGGAGCGCGACGCTGAACGCCGGTGACCTGTACATCACCTGCGCCCGCGGCCTGACCCCTGAGCAGCTGGCCGAACGCATGGCCGACCACGAACCTGTCGAGATCGGGCCTGCCCTCACCACTCACGAAGCGTCCCGCATGGTCGACCTCACGCAGATCTACTGCGTCGGACGCGTCGGCCGAAGCGATGACTGGTCGTTCATCGTGGAATGCGGAGGCAGCGAAGGCTGGGTCCTGGACCCGGCAGTCTCCCGCGGCGCCGAAGTCCTGGTCCTCGACCCCCGGCCGGACGATCCGCCCTCCTTCTTCACGTACCTCGCCGACGGGGCGGTACAGCTCCACTTCGAATTGGGGTTCGGCTACGAGTGTGCGCCCCTCCGTCCGGGCACCAATGCAGCACCATGCAACGAGTCCCGGACCCACCCTTCCGCCGGGTGCTTACGCGAATCCATCCAGTGCCGGCTATCCCCGGTATGTGACAACTGAAATCTGTGGTCGCAGCCACTCACCGTCGTACGCGCGGCATCCCCAGGCCGATCCACGAGATGATCTCCCGCTGGATCTCATTGTTGCCACCGCCGAAGGTGAAGATGACGGCGGACCGGTATCCGCGTTCGAGTTCGCCGTGGAGTACGGCGCCCGCCGATCCTTCCTTGAGCGGTCCGGCCGAGCCGACGACCTCCATCAGCCAGGCGTAGGCGTCGCGGCGGGCCTCGGAGCCGTAGACCTTGACGGCGGAGGCGTCCTGCGGGGTGAGGGTTCCGTTCTGGACCGCGGACACCATCTGCCAGTTGAGGAGTTTCATGGCGTCGAGCCTGGTGTGGGTGCGGGCGAGGAGAGTGCGGACCCAGCCGAGGTCGATGACGCGGCGGCCGTCGGCGAGTGCGGTGTCCTTCGCCCAGCGCTGGACGTTGTGGAGGGCGCGGACGGCCATGGTGCCGTGGGCGGCGAGGGTGACGCGTTCATGGTTGAGCTGGTTGGTGATCAGCCGCCAGCCCTTGTTCTCCTCGCCGACGCGGCGCGAGACGGGGACGCGGATGTTCTCGTAGTAGCTGGCGGTGGTGTCGTGCGAGGCGAGGGTGTTGATCAGGGTGCAGGAGTATCCGGGGTCGCTCGTCGGGACGAGCAGCATGGTGATGCCCTTGTGCGGGGGCGCGTCCGGGTCGGTGCGGACGGCGAGCCAGACCCAGTCCGCGGTGTCGCCGTTGGTGGTCCAGATCTTCTGCCCGTTCACGACGTAGTCGTCGCCGTCGCGTACGGCGCGGGTCTTGAGCGCGGCGAGGTCCGTGCCCGCGTCGGGTTCGCTGTAGCCGATCGCGAAGTCGATCTCGCCGGCGAGGACCTTCGGCAGGAAGTAGGCCTTCTGCTCCTCGGTGCCGAACTGCATGATCGTCGGACCGACGGTGTTGAGGGCCATCAACGGCAGCGGTACGCCCGCCTGGGCGGCCTCGTCGAAGAAGATGAACTGTTCCATCGGGGACAGCCCGCGGCCGCCGTACTCCGTCGGCCAGCCGACGCCGAGCCAGCCGTCGGTGCCCAGGCGCCGGATCGTCTCCCGGTAGAAGCTTTTCTGTACGGCGGGGTCGGCATGGCGCGCGTAGGCGTTGTCGGGGACCAGTCCGGCGAAGTACGTACGCAGTTCGGCGCGCAACTGCTGCTGTTCAGGCGTGTATTCGAGGTGCACGGCCCCTCCAGGAGTCTCGCGTTCGCGTCGCCCGTGTGCGGCGGCGCACACAGTAGAACGTGTTGCAAGAATCCGGAAGGGCCGGGGCGTCCCTGGCGGGCGTCAGCTCTTGACGGCGCGCAGGACGACGAACTTCGGGTTGCCCGCGACCGTGGCGCAGTTGCCGAAGGTCCGGCGCAGCTGGGTGTGGTAACCGAGGTGCCGGTTTCCGACGACCCACAACTCACCGCCCGGCCGCAGTGCGGCGCGTGCCGTGTGGAACATGGCGCGGGCCGTCGCGTCGGTGGTGGCCTGGTGGGAGTGGAACGGCGGATTGTTGAGGACCAGGTCCACGCTGGCGGGCGGCAGCCGCGTCAGCCCGTCGCCGACCAGGAACTCGGCCGTGGCGTCCGGGCCGGTGTTGGCCCGGAAGGTCTCCTCGGCGGAGGCGACCGCCTGGTACGACTCGTCGACGAAGGTGACTGTCGCTTCGGGGTTGGCGAGCGCGGCGGACAGACCGACGACGCCATTCCCGCAGCCGAGGTCGACGATCCGGTCGGGGCCGCTGCGCGCGGGGAGGTGGCCGAGGAAGAAGCGGGTGCCGATGTCGAGGCGCTCGGCGCAGAAGATCCCGGCGTGGTTGGTGACGGTCCGGCCGGAGACCGGACCGACGTCCTCGGGCAGGTCGTAGCGGTACGGCCAGGGGCTGGGTGTACGGGGCAGGGCCGGGTCCGGGGTGCAGAAGATGAGCCGGGCCTTCTTGACCGCGAGGGAGGTGCGGGTCGGGCCGATGATCCGCTCGAAGAGCTTGAGGGTAGAAGTGTGGATCTCCTTGACCATGCCGGTGCCAATCACGACGGTGCCCGCGTGGACGGCCGGCGCGAGCCGGTGGAGCTGGTCCTCCAGGAGCGCGAGGCTCTTGGGGACGCGTACCAGCAGGACGTCGATCCGGTCCGGCGGGGTGTCCCTGGCCGACAGGAGGCGTACGGCGTCCGCGGCCGCACCGTTGCGCTCCAGGTTCGCGAGGGTGGCGCGCTGCGCCAGGTAGGAGTCGGTGATCTGTACGGGGCGGTGCGCGGCCAGCACGGTACTCAGGGCGCCCCAGCGGTCGCCCACCACGACCACGGCGCCCGACAGGCCGACCGGTTCCGACCCCTCGCTCCCCTCCAGCCGCCGCAGCAGATACTCATCGGCAGCGTCCCAGGCGCGGAACTGGTCGCGCGGGTCCTCGGGGAAGCGGGCCAGGTCGTACCCGGCCCCTGACGTCGTCAAACGGTTCATTGTGCACCCAGGCTAGCCGAGCCGCGGGGAGTGCCCACACACTCCCCGCGCCGCCCGGACCGCCTGGCCACGGGCTACGGCAGTGCCTTGTCGATCGCGGACCGGCCCTCCTGGGCGAGCCTGCGCTCCGCCCACTGAAGATTCTTCGGGGTCAGGTCCCGCCCGGAGGCGAGTACCAGGTCCTCTGCCGACGGATGGTCGCTCCCGCCGGCGTGCAAGAGGCTGTCGGGAGTCACTCCCCGCAGCGCGGGAGTGACTCCTGGAGCTGCGGATACGGATTCGGGCTCGTCACTCATGCCGCCTCCTCGTCCTTTCGGTCATTCTCGCCCCGTGCCCGGCCCGCCGCATCCGATGCCTCGGCGGTCCACTCCCGGCTCACGGACCAGCCCTCACTTGACCTGCACATGATAGGTACACAGTGTTCACACCGGTGTCACGGTGCGTGTGGAAGGCTCCCGCTGACCACTTACCACACGACCACCGCGGCGCCACCCCCCACCCTGCGACGGCTTCGTGGTGCCCGCATTTTCGGAGAGGACACCCCACATGTCCCGTCGTCACCTGCACTACCGTCGCCCCTTACTGGCAACCCTGGCCGCGTTCGCCGTACTCGCCGGCACCGCGGCCGCCGCACCGGCTGCCACGCCCCGGGCAGCCGAACCCGTGGCCGCGCCGGTCGCCGCGACACCGCTCCGGGCCCTCGACGACACGTACTACGAGAACGCGCTCGGCAAGTCCGGAACCGCGCTCAAGAGCGCACTGCACACGATCATCAGCAACCAGACCAAGATCTCCTACAGCCAGGTCTGGGACGCGCTCAAGGACACGGACGAGGACCCCGCCAACCCCTCGAACGTGCTCCTCCTCTACACCGGGCGCTCCGAGCCCAAGAGCGACAACGGCGGCTCGGTCGGCCAGTGGAACCGCGAACACGTCTGGGCCAAGTCCCACGGCGGCTTCGGCACCGCCACCGGCCCCGGCACCGACATCCACCACCTGCGCCCGGCGGATGTCACCGTCAACTCCATCCGTGGCAACAAGGACTTCGACAACGGCGGCGGCCCGGTCAGCGGCGCACCGGGCAACTACACCGACAGCGACTCCTTCGAACCGCGCGACTCGGTCAAGGGCGATGTGGCCCGCATGATCCTGTACATGGCGGTGCGCTACGAGGGCGACGACGCCTTCCCCGACCTCGAACCGAACGACAAGGTGTCCAACGGCTCCGCACCGTACATCGGCCGCCTCTCGGTGCTGAAGGCGTGGAGCCAGGAGGACCCGCCGGACAGCTTCGAGAAGCGGCGCAACGACGTCATATTCGACAAGTACCAGCACAACCGGAACCCGTTCATCGATCACCCGGAATGGGTCGAGTCGATCTGGTAGACGGTCCGGCCTCGAGCAGGCTCCTCCCCCGCCGTTTCAGCCGGCCGGGCCACTCGCGCACCGGGTCACGGCCTACGGGGGCTGACGGCCGAAGGTCCGCATGCCCCGCCCTGCTCCCCGTCACCGGGGAGCAGGGCGGGGCATGTCCTGCGGCCGTCAGCCGCGTTCGGCCTGCGCGATCCGGGGGAACGTCTTGACTCCGGCCGCCTTGCTGCTGTTGGCGTGCTGACTGACGGTCCGGCCGGGTTGGACGTCCGCGAAGCCGAGCACCACGAAGTCGAGGACCTTGCCGGAGGAGTCGGCGAACTCCACCTTCACGGCGTAGAAGGCTGCCTTGTCCGTGCGGTTGCTGACCCGGACGAGAGCGCTGCGGAACTTCTCGGACTTCTCGACCGGCAGCCCCGTCACCGAGACGTCCTTGACCGCGTTGCCCTGCCCCTGGACACCTTCGAGCTGCCTGACGGCCTTCTGCCGGTCGCGCTCGGCGGCGGCGGCCGAGGCCGCGAACTCCTGCTGGGTGCGCGGGGTGGCGCTCGCGGACCGAGTCAGGGCCGGTTCCGGGGACACCGTACGAGTGCCTCTGGCCGTGCCCGGCGAGGTGGTCCCGGACCCGCCGCAGGCGGCGGTACCGGCGACGATCACCGCGGCCAGCACGGTGAGGGCCGGAATACGGACTGGGCGGCCGCCGAAGGCGTGGCGCAAGGGGCTGGTCGGGTTCACGGACACTCCGTCTGTTCGGAAGCTCGCCGGAATGGCGCGCGGGAGAGATAGGGGAGGCGAGGAGCCGCAGGGCACCTCCTCGGAGCAATAACCAACAACTCGCCCACACTAGGTTCAAACGGTATGAATTAACTCGTTGAATTCACCCGCTTCACTCGGGAGCGGATACCAGCCCCTGGGAGAGAACGATGGACACGGACGCCCTGACCACCGGCCTGTTGAAGGAACTGCGGGCGGCCAGGCCCTATCCGGCCCTGTCCCTGACCATGCCGACGCACCGCCGCGCTCCGGACAACACCCAGGACGCCGTACGGCTGCGCAACCTGGTGGCCGAGGCCGCCGGCCGGCTGGAAGCGGACCCCGCCGTCACCCACGAGGCCGGGAACGCCGTCAAGGAGCAACTCGACCGTGCGGTCACCGAACTGGACCCGCGCCGGGCCCTGGACGCCCTGGTCGTCCTCGTCACCGCCGACGAGCACCAGATCTGGCAGATTCCCCGAACCGCGCCCGAACGGGTGGTGCTCAGCGACACGTATCTGACCCGCAATCTGGTCGCCGCGAAGGCTCAGGCGCAGCCGTTCTGGGCGCTCACCGTCTCGGCCGAGCACGCCGTCCTGTGGAGCGGCGCGCAGGACGTCCTGACCGAGGAGCGGACCGGCGGATTCCCACTGACGGCTCCGCGGGAGGCGCCCAACCCGCAGCGCGAGGAGCAGATCGGTGACACCCCGAGCACCTTCACCGACGAGGAGACGCGCAACTTCCTTCGCACGGTGGACGAGAAGCTGCGCGCGGTACTGGCCGAGGACCCGCGCCCGCTGTACCTGGTCGGCCTCGCGCCCGCGCTCGCCCTTCTGGACGAGGTCGGGGAGAGCACCAAGTCTGCCGTGGGCCGGGTCGCCAAGGGTGTTCCGGCCGACATGACGCCGGGCGACCTGCTGAAGGAACTCCGGCCCGCGCTCGACGAGCGGCGGCAGCGGTTCGCCGCGGAGATCGACGGCAGGCTGGACGAGGCCCGTGGCCGCCGCGCCTTCGCCGGTGGTCTCGACGAGGTGTGGGCCGCGGTACGGGAGGGGCGCGCCGGACTGGTCGCGGTGGAGGAGCACTTCCAGCAGACGGTGCGGGTGGCGGACGAACACCTCGAACCGGTGAGCGGCGAAGCCGCGGACCTCACGGACAGCTCGGTCCGTGAGGACATCGTCGACGAGCTCGTCGAGGCGGCCCTGGACAGCGGCGCCGACGTGGTCTTCCTCGCGGACGACGCGCTCACCGAGTACGGCCGCATCGCGGCGGCCCTGCGCTACTGAGCGGGCCGGGCAACCCGCCGTTCGCCGCACCGGGTACGCGACAGGCGTGCGGGCCCCCGAGGCCGCTGGGACACTGGAGAGAACCCCGATCGGGCCCCAGGGAGAGGAGTGATCGCACCATGCCACGCGGATCCAACCCCAAACGGGAACGGCAGTACGAACACATCAAGGAGAGCGCTCAGGAGCGCGGGGTCAGCGAGGACCGGGCCGAGGAGATCGCGGCCCGTACGGTCAACAAGGAGCGCGCCCGCGCCGGTGAGTCGAAGACCGCGAGCCGCACGTCCATCGAGGACATGTCGTCCTCCCGGCGCGGCGGTCTGCGCTCCCACAGCGGAGCCGGGGGTCCGACGCGCGAGCAGCTCTACGAAGAGGCGAAGGAGAAGAACGTCCACGGGCGGTCGCACATGACGAAGGCCGAGCTGGAACGAGCGCTCGGCCACTGAGCCCTCCCCTCCGACCGGGCCCGGAGTGGTGTCAACCCGCTCCGGGCCCGGGGCACGCGAACCCGGCGTGATCCAAACGAAAGACCCTAGGGTCCGTACCAGACCGTGGTCGCGTTGCAGAACTCGCGGATGCCGTGGCCGGCGAGTTCGCGGCCGTAGCCGGAGCGCTTCACTCCGCCGAAGGGCAGCGCGGGATGGGACGCCGTCATGCCGTTGAAGAAGACACCGCCCGCCTCCAGATCGCGCACGCAGCGGCGGGCCTCCTCCGCGTCGCGGGTCCAGACGTTGGAGCTGAGGCCGAAGGGGCTGTCGTTGGCGAGCTCCACGGCTTCGTCGAGTCCTTCGACGCGGTAGAGCGTGGCGACGGGACCGAAGGTCTCCTCGCGGTGGATGCGCATGGCGGGCGTGATCCCGGTGAGGACGGTAGGGGCGTAGAACCAGCCGCGCTCCAGCTCCGGGCCCAGACCGTCGGGCCGGCCGCCGCCGCACAGCACGCGCGCACCCTGCCGTACCGCGTCGTCCACCAGCTCCTCCAGGTCGGTGCGGCCCTGTTCGCTGGAGAGGGGGCCGACATCGGTGGCTTCCTGGAGCGGGTCGCCGACGGTCAGATCGCGCATGCCCACGGTGAACCGCTCGGCGAACTCGTCGTACACCTCCGTGTGCACGATGAACCGTTTGGCGGCGATGCAGGACTGGCCGTTGTTCTGCACCCGGGCGGTCACGGCGGCACGGGCGGCACTGGCGACGTCCGCCGACGGCAGGACGAGGTACGGGTCGCTGCCGCCCAGTTCCATGACGGTGTGCTTCACCTCGTCGCCGGCGATGGACGCGACCGAGCGCCCGGCCGGTTCGCTGCCGGTGAGGGTGGCGGCGGCGACCCGGCGGTCGCGCAGGATCGACTCGACCGCTCCGGATCCCACCAGCAGGGTCTGGAAGCATCCCGCCGGGTATCCGGCCCGGCGGAACAGGTTCTCCAGGTACATCGCCGTCTGCGGAACGTTGGACGCGTGCTTGAGCAGGCCGACGTTCCCGGCCATCAGCGCGGGTGCGGCGAACCGGATGACCTGCCAGAGTGGGAAGTTCCACGGCATCACGGCGAGGACGGCGCCCAGCGGGCGGTAGTGGACATAGGCCCGGGACGCGCCGGAGTCCCGCACGTCGGCCGCCGACGGGTGCTCGTCCGCGAGGAGTTCCTCGGCGCGGGCCGCGTACCAGCGCATCGCCTTCACGCATTTGGCGGCCTCCGCGCGGGCCGCCTTGACGGGTTTGCCCATTTCGGTGGTCATGGTGCGCGCGATGTCCTGCTGGTCCTCTTCGAGGTGGTCCGCGGCGGCGTTCAGCAGGTGGGCCCGTTCGCCGAATCCAGTGGTGCGGTACTGCCGGAACGCGGTCGCGGCGGCGGCGAGCTTCTGCTCGATCTCGGCCTCCGCGAGCGCGTCGAATGTTCTGAGGGTCTCGCCGTTCGCGGGGTTGACCGTCGCGATGGGCATGGCTCTGCTCTCCTTGCCTCGGTACTGCGACCGTGCCGCGCCGTGCGCCGGGCCGCAAACGCGGGCCCCGCCGGGCGGATACCCGACCGGCGCGGACCGTGCGTGCGGTGTGCACGCCGTCCGCGCCAGGAGGGTGAGCGCTCGGCGGGTTCGAGGGGGTGACCCGCCTCAGACGAGGGCGGGGGCGGTGTCGGACGCCGCCGTCGTCTCGGGAACGGCCGCCTCCGGAACCGCGGCCGGCGGGCAGCGGGACTCCAGTACACCGGGCAGCGGCGCCGTCGGCACCAGCTCGACGGTGCGCGGCTCCTTCGCGTACCGGGTGAACCAGACGACCTTGCCCTCGGAGGTGCGGCAGGTGCCCCAGCTGTCGCTCAGCGCCATGACGCGGCTGAGACCGCCGCCGCCGGTGCTGAGCAGCCGCGGCATCTCGGCACCGTTGTCGGCGACGGAGACCGTGAGATGCCGACCCGACCAGCGGAGTTCGACGACACAGTTGTTGTTGTCACCGACATGCCGGTGGACATTGGTCAGCAGCTCCTCCACACCCCGGCACACCGGCCGGATGTGGAGTTCGAGACTCCAGTGGCGTAGGTGCGCTGCGATTATTCGCCGCAGCTGGCACACACGCTCTGCCGAAACCTGGAGTTCGACCGAGTAGTGCCGGTCGAGTTGAACGGTCATCGTCGAGGCTCCTCACATCGAGGCCCACTCGCTTCGCCTCATTGAACCAACGACCCCCCGAACACGAAGAGTGAGCAGATGTCGCTTCTAGGTCACTCCACAGAGTGACTCGGCAGAGCCGGTTGCGCAACACAAGGGACGGCAAACCGGCCTTACGGAGAGGATCCGCCCAGGTCACAGCAGATACGGCAGCAATGTGTCCGGGGTGATCGGGAGGCTGCGCAACCGGACGCCGGTGGCATGCCGCACCGCGTTGCCGACGGCCGCCGCGGCGCCGACGATGCCGATCTCGCCGATGCCCTTGCTGCCCATCGGGTTGAGATGCGGGTCGATCTCGTCGATCCAGTCCACCTCGATGTCCGGTACGTCGGCACAGACCGGCACATGATAGGAGGCCAGATCGCTCTCGGTGAAGTCACCGAAGGCGGGGTCCATGGTGCTGGACTCGGTCAGGGCCATGCCGATCCCCATGGTCATTCCGCCGGTGAACTGGGAGCGTGCGGTACGGGGGTTGAGGATGCGCCCGGCGGCGAAGACGCCGAGCATCCGCCGCACCCGCACTTCTCCTGTACGGGAGTCGACGGCGACCTCGGCGAAGTGCGCTCCGAACGCGTGCCGGGCGTAGGGGGATTTCGCCGATGTCTCCTGTTCGGTGTCCGCGAAGGCGGTCAGTCCCCCGGCGGGCAGCGGGCCGGTTCGCTCGCGCAGTTGTCGCAGGAGGTCCGTGGACGCCTTGTGCACGGACCAGCCCCAGGAGGCCGTGCCCGAGGAGCCACCGGCCAGCGGGGCGTCGGGCAGTTCGCTGTTGCCGATGTCGATCCGGACGTTCTCGACCGGGGTTTCCAGCACGGAGGCGGCGATCTGCGCGAGTACGGTGCGGGCGCCCGTACCGATGTCGGTGGCGTTGACCCGGATGAGGTACGAGCCGTCGGGTGCCGCGTGCGCCGAGGCGCTCGAGGCCAGGATGTACACGGGGTACGTGGCGGCGGCGACGCCCGTGCCGAGCAGCAGGGGTCCCTCTTCGCGGACCGCGGGGCGGGCATCGCGCTCGTACCAGCCGAATCGTGCGGCGCCCTTCTCCAGGCAGGCCGCGAGGCCGCGGCTGCTGAACGGGCGGCCGGAGTCGGGTTCCGTCACCGGGTCGTTGCGCAGCCGCAGTTCGACGGGGTCCATGCCGAGGGCCGAGGCGAGTTCGTCCATGGCGGATTCCAGCGCGTACAGGCCCGGGGTCTCGCCCGGTGCGCGCATCCAGGAGGGGCTCGGCACGTCCAGGGCGGTCACTCGATGGGCGGTACGGCTGTGGGCGGATCCGTACATGACCCGGGTCGGTACGGCTGCCTGCTCGACGAACTCCTTGATGGTGGAGGTCTGGGTGACGACCTCGTGGGTGACCGAGGTGAGGGTGCCGTCGAGATCGGCGCCGAGCCGGACGTGCTGCACGGTGGGTGCGCGGTGGCCGACCACGGCGGCCATCTGACGGCGGGGCAGGGCGATCTTGACGGGGTGCCCGGTGTGGCGTGCGGCCATGGCGGCGAGGACGGCCTGCGGGCGCGGCGTGCCCTTGGAGCCGAAACCGCCGCCGACGTGTTCGGAGACCACGGTGACCTGCTGCGGGCGGAGTCCGAACGCGATGGCGAGGCTGTCGCGGACCTTGGTGGAGCCCTGGCCGGCGTCGTGGACGGTCAGCCTGCCGTCGTCCGTCCACTGCGCGGTGGAGGCGTGCGGCTCCATGGGGTGGTTGTGCAGGGCGCCGAGGGTGTAGGTGACGTCGACCTGGACGGGTGCGGTGGCGAAGGCCCGGTCGGCGTCGCCGCGTTCGCGGACGGCGGGGTAGTCGCCGTTGACGATCTTCGGGGTGTACAGGCCGGGGTGGTCCTCGGTCAGCAGGACGTCGTGCCCGGCGGGCTCGTAGGAGATCCGCAGCGCCTCGGCCCCGGCGCGGGCCTGCTCGAGCGTGTCGGCCACCACGAGCGCGATGTGCCAGCCCCGGTGCGGGACCCGGTCGTCCTGGAGGACGGCGAGGATCGGGTCGTCGGGCTGCTTGAGCCTCGGGGCGTTCTCGTGGGTGAGGACGGCGCGTACGCCCGGCAGGGCCAGCGCCTCGTCGGTGTGGATGGCGCTGACGCGGCCGCGGGCGATGGTGGCGGGGACGGGCCGGCCGTACAGACAGCCCGGCGGGGTGTGCTCGGCGGCGTAGCGGGCAGTGCCCGTGACCTTGTCCCGGCCCTCGCGGCGAAGGACGGGGGTGCCCAGGGGTGGAGGGGCCTGGCTCATGACGGGGTCCTCACGTCTGCTGGTCGGCGTATCTGCGGTGGCTCAGCTGTCGGCGGCGAGTTCGGTCAGCGCGTCGACGGCCAGGCTGCGGGCGAGGCCCACCTTGAACGCGTTGTCGCGCAGGGGCCGGGCCGTGGCGAGTTCGGCGTCCACGGCGCGGGCGAAGGTCTCGTCGGTGGCCGGTGCGCCCCGGAGCGTGTCCTGTGCGGTGTGTGCGCGCCAGGGCCGGTGGGCGAGCCCGCCGAAGGCCAGTGCCGCATGCTCGATCCGGCCGTCGCGGACGCTCAGCACCGCGGCGACGGATGCGAGAGCGAAGGCGAACGAGGCCCGGTCGCGGGCTTTGCGGTAGAGGGATCCGGCACCGTCGGGGCGCGGCGGGAGGACCACCTCGGTGATGAGTTCGCCCGCCCTGATCTCGGCGTCCAGGTGGGGGCTGTCGCCCGGCAGGCGGTGGAATTCGGCGGCGGGTACGGTCCGTTCGCCGTCCGCCCCGTACAGGTGGACGGTGGCGTCGAGGGCGGCCAGGGCGACGGCCATGTCGGACGGGTGGGTGGCGACGCAGTGCTCGGAGTGGCCGAGTACGGCGAGGTCACGGTGGGCGCCTTCGCGGGCGGGGCAGCCGGTGCCGGGTTCCCGTTTGTTGCACGGTTTGGACGTGTCCTGGAAGTACGGGCAGCGGGTGCGTTGCAACAGGTTGCCGCCGGTCGTGGCGGTGTTGCGGAGCTGCCCGGAGGCGCCGGACAGCAGGGCCTGCGACAGGACGGGGTAGCGGGTGCGTACCGCGGGATGGGCGGCCAGGTCGCTGTTGCGTACGGTCGCGCCGATACGTAGCCCGCCGTCGTCGGTGTCGGCCACCCGGTCCAGGGGCAGCCGGCTGATGTCGATGAGCAGACCGGGGGTTTCCACACCGAGCTTCATCAGGTCGACGAGGTTGGTACCGCCGCCGAGGAACCCGGCGCCGGGTCGGGCGCTGATCTCGCGGACCGCTTCCTCGACGGACCGGGCGCGCAGGTAGGAGAAAGGCTTCATGGCGCCACGTCCTCGATCGCCTCGACGATGCGGGGGTAGGCGCCGCAGCGGCACAGGTTGCCGCTCATCCGCTCGCGGATCTCGGGGGCGTCGAGCGGCACCGGGGCCGCTGCGGGCGCGGTGCGCGCGGTGACTTGGGACGGGAAGCCGTCCGCTGCCTCGCCGAGCATGCCGACGACCGAGCAGATCTGGCCGGGTGTGCAGTAGCCGCACTGCAGGGCGTCGCGGTCCAGGAAGGCTTCCTGGACGGGGTGGAGCCGGTCTCCGTCGGCGAGGCCCTCGACGGTGGTGATGCGGGCGCCGTCGTGGGCGACGGCGAGCAGCAGGCAGCTGTTGGCGCGCCGCCCGTCGACGATGACGGTGCACGCCCCGCACTGTCCGTGGTCGCAGCCCTTCTTGGCGCCAGTGAGGTCGAGGTGTTCGCGCATGGCGTCCAGGACCGTGGTGCGGTGATCGAGCGTCAGGGTCTGCTCGGATCCGTTGATGTGCAGGGTCAGGGTGGAGCGGTCACCGGTTGCTCCCGACTGTCGCGCACCGTCGTCCCGCCCGTGAGAGGGGTCCACTCACTCGCACCTTTCAGAGGTGGCCTTTTGTTCGTTTTCTACCAGATGTGCCCTGCCTTCCCGCTTCATTGCTCCGTCACCGGGCGGTGGCCCGCCGGTCTATCGGCTCCCGCTGTTCCGGTGGCCTTCCAGGCGCAGGCGTACCTCTTCCTCCTGGTCTCCGGAGACCGTGCCGACGACGCGTACGTCGAAGGCGTGCGCCAGACTCCGGCGCAGCCGTTCGACCGCCCAGTAGCCGCCCTGCACATCGATCTTCACGGGTGCGCCGAGTGCGAGCGGTCCGGAGATCACTCTCTCCTCGGTGACGTCGACGGTCGCCACCCATGCCGTGGGGCGCCTCTCCGCGAGCTTCCTCGGTACGTCGACCGAGGCCCGGTCGGTGGTGAAAGCGGCCCGCAGCGCGTCGAAGACCATCCGCGCGTCGCCCGTGTCGCACCCGCTGATGACGACCGTGACCTCCATTCCGTGCAGGCTCTCCTCCGGCTTCCTCTCCTTGATGGTGTTCACCGCGGCTCCTTCCGCTCGGCGTTGTGTGGTTCGTCCCCGCGCTGGGGGCCGACGGTGTGGACGGGGTCCTCGGCGGAGGCGATGCCCGCGGCGAAGATCCCGAAGCGTGTGCGGGCCGAACCCGCGAGCAGCGCGAGCCCGGCTCCTCGGCGGCGGCCGGGGAGCGCCGCGCCCACCGCACCGGCGGCGGTCAGCACGCGGGCGGAGCCCCCGTCGCCGCCGACCCCGTTGTCCGGGTCGTGTCCGTACAGCCGGGCCTTGGCCTCCATCACCCGGGGGACGCCGACGGGGTGGGCCTCGGCGAAGTTGGACTCCTGGAGGTCCTGCATGAAGGTGGTGGCCCCGCCAAGGCTCGCGATACCGAGCGTGCGGGCCGTGCGGACCCCCTCGCGCTCCCACTCCCAGGTCCTGCGCCGGGTCTCGACCTCCCGGTCGGCGACCATGTCCATGGCCTTCTCCAGGTCGAGCGGCTCCCAGTCGCTCGCGTACGGGCGCCGGTACGGCACCTGGTGGCGGCGGGACGGGCCCGTGGTGAGCTGGAGCGTCGCGGATCCCTTGGGGCAGAGCTGCCCGCGGCTGATCGGCGAATCGGGATCACCCTCGATCTGCACGACCCGGTCGTCCTTGACGTACACCTGCTGACCGCAGCCGACCGTGCAGTACGTCCAGACGGACTGCACGACCCGGTCGGACGTGGCCGTGCGGGGCCGGAGACCGGCGGTCGCGGGCGACTTCGCGGCACGCCCTCTGCCCAGCGGATCACCACCGGTCAGTTGCCGGCAGACCGGCCGGCGGCTGATCGGATTCGGCACTCCCATCGCTTCCCTCCAGCGAATTCGGGGATCCTCTCCAGGCTCGCCCCGCTGCCGGGCGACGGCGACACGAGGCCGCCGGCAGGCGGACGGGCCGAGGCGCCGGGCCCGGGGCCGCCGGGTGCCCCGCGCCATCGAAACACTTTTAGTTTTATATCCACTTAAAACATGAATTCGTAGTCATTACCGACTGATGCCTGCCCCTCGGGGTATCCGGGAGGCATGGACGTATCGAACGGAGACCTCGGTTCACTGGCCCTCACCCTCGCCGGCGGGCGCGGCGCGGTCGGCGCGGTGATGGGCATTTTCGGATTGGCGGTCGTGGCCCTGCTGATCGGCGGCTTCTGGCTGGGCAAGAAGCGCCGGGCCCAGGAGCCGCCGCCGCCCCGGCCCGAGGACCAGCCACCGCGGCCGGACCACCGGAGCCACGTCGAGCAACGCGATGTCCACGCCGACGACAGCTTCCCGCCCAATGGCCGGGGGCTGTCCCCCTACGAGCTCGGTGACCGCGGGAACCAGCCCATCCATCGCGACACCGACGAGCAGCGCGACTGATCTCCCGACGGCCGGAAGGCCGGTCCCCGCACCGCGCCGCAGCGCAGTGCGCGGCGCCGCCGCGTGTTGCGGGAGTCGCTGCACGCGGTGAGGCTGGTGAGGCTCCGACGGCCACCGGCACGCGAAGGCCGCAGAACCGATGAAGGCAGTTGGGACCATGACCGGAAGCCATCCCGGGGCGGCGTCGATGCCGGCACCGCTGACCGGATCCGCAGCGCCCTGCTGGGTCAATCTCATGACCCGCGACCTGGGATCGGCGCAGGAGTTCTACGGCGCCGTGCTGGGCTGGACCTTCCGGCCGGGCAAGCTGGGGCAGGAGTTCTCCGTCGCTCGCCGCGGGGATGTACCGGTCGCCGGCATCGGCGCGGTGGCGGCGGCCTACCGGGTGGCCGTCGCCTGGACGCCCTACTTCGCCGTCCCCGACGCCGACGCGGCGGCCTCACGCATCCGTGAGCGCAGCGGCACGGTCGCGGTGGGGCCGCTCGCGCTCGGCAAGGGGCGTGGGGCGTTGGCGGCCGATCTCGACGGCGCGGTGTTCGGTATCTGGGAGCGGACCGAGCCCGCGACGTCGCCCCCGGCGCCGGACGGTTACTCGCACGCCTGGCTGCGGCTGCACACGAGGAACGCCTTCGACGCGGCGATCTTCTACGGTGGGGTGCTCGACTGGGCGAGTGGTCGCCCCGGGTGCTGCGAGGTGTCGTACGAGAAGGACGAGGTCATCGTCGACTGCAACGGGCGCCGGCTCGCCCGGATCAGCTCCGGAGCGGTGGAGGCGGCACCCGATCCGCTGGTCCGTCCGCACTGGCAGGTGCATTTTCCCGTCGCCGATGTGGCGGTCACGGTCGAGGCGGCACGGCGGCACGGCGGCAGCCTGGTCGAGCAGCGTCCGCTCGGGCAGGGCAGCGAGGCGACCCTGCTGGACCCGGACGGCGGGCTCTTCACGGTCACGGACGTCCGGGACCCCACGGCGGGCGATGCGGGCTGATCCGGCCGCCCCGTACAGCGCTGCCCCGCGCAACGGTCATTTCTCGCGTTCACGCGTGGAGCGAGCCAGCGCCCGGGCCGGGATCACGAACCAGCAGACCAGGAACCACAGCGCCATACCGGCGACCAGCACCAGGGCGAGGGAATCGTGCAGGGCCACCCGCAGGATCAGCAGCAGGGTGGAGCACATGGTGCACACCAGCAGGACCAGTCCGAGCACGGTCAGCCGGGCTGCCCAGGTCACCGTCTGCGGCTTGAGCCGCCGTCCGGCGACCAGGCGGTGGTACGAGACGGGCCCGATCAGAGCGGCGACGGTGGCGGCGCCCAGCATCACGGTGACCACGTAGATGATGCGGTCGGTGTCCGACAGTTCGGCGAAGCGCGGCTGGAAGACGACGGCGAGCAGGAAGCCGAACAGGATCTGGACGCCCGTCTGGGCGACCCGCAGTTCCTGGAGCAGTTCCCCCCACCGCCGGTCCGCCCGCTCCTCGGGCGTCTCGTCGCGGCCCGTTCCGGGGTCCCGGCCGCCGGAGTCGTAGGGTGTCGAGGTCACCGTGAGCCTCCGTCCCGATGCGCGGAGTGCGTCGTCTGTTCCACCTCGACCACCGTAGACCTCACGGCGATCACGCGGTGCCCTCGACGAGCCGTCCGGACGCATCTAGGATCTTGAGTACGGCATCGCGCGTCGGTCACCGGCCGGGTGAGGCGTGGAGGTGCCCGTGAGATGCCCGTTGGAGGCATTCCACAGTGTCAGTCGAGTTGAATCACACCATCGTTTCCGCCCGGGACAACCGGGAGTCCGCCGAGTTCCTCGCGGACATACTGGGCCTGGAAGTCGGCACGGAATGGGGCCCGTTCATCCCGGTCGCCACCGCGAACGGCGTCACCCTGGACTTCGCGACCGTTCCCGAAGCGTCGATCGCCCTGCAGCACTACGCCTTCCTCGTCTCGGAGCCCGAGTTCGACAGGGCGTACGCCCGCATCAAGGAGCTCGGGCTCACCTACTACGCGGACCCGCATCGGAAGCATCCGGGCGAGATCAACCACAACGACGGCGGCCGAGGTGTGTACTTCCTCGATCCCGCCGGTCACGCCATGGAGATCATCACGCGTCCGTACGGGGGCTTCCCCTCGTAACTCGGCGTAAGAGAAAGGGGGTTCGGCCGGATACCGCGCACGGGTTCCGGCCGCGCCCTTCTCCCGTCGGTTCAGGCGACCGGCAGCACCAGTTCGGGCCGGTCCCACATCACAACGGGCGGGTCGGCGGCGAGGGTGCCGGTGCGCCGGGCGCCCACACTCCGGTAGAAGCCCTCGGCGGGCGGATGCGAGACGATGCGGACGCCGGTCAGACCGGTGCGCCGCGCCTCCTCGCGCAGATGCCCGATGAGCAGCCGCCCGATGCCGAGGCCCTGTGCGTCGTCGGCGACGAACATGAGGTCGAGTTCCGGCGGATCGAGGATCAACGCGTAGAAGCCGAGGACCCGCTCGGTGCCGGCCCCGACGGCCGCGAAGACCCGGTGGGTCTCGATGTAGTCGGGTCCCACCCGGTATCCGGCGACCATGGCGGCATAGTGACCCTCGTAGGCGCGGGAGGCCCTGACCAGCCGGGTGAGCCGCCGGGCGTCCTGTGCGGTCGCGCGCCTGATCCGTACGTCCTCGCGACGCGCACCGTCACCCGTGCGCGTAATGCCCGATCTCATAGAGGGAGTATTACGCATCCGGTCGTGTGTCCGGGACGTGCACGATCGCTGCGAGGGCTTTGCCCCCGAGCCCCCGGGGACTACGACGAGCGCCGGGCCACGCGCCACTCCTCGACCACCGCGTCGATGTCGAACGGCTCGAGGTTCAGCAGGGGCCCCGGCGGCGGTCGCCGAATGGCCGCCCGGATCTTCTCGTTGACCTCGGCCAGCATGCGCCGCACGTCGGCCTCCGTCCGCGCCCCGGACACGGCCTCACGCACATCCTCCGCCTCCTTGCGCAGGGCCAGGACCGGCGGGAGCACCGACACCCCCTGATGTTGCATCTTCCGCTTGATCCACCAGGTCTCGTCGTACGGCGCGTCAAGGGAGTCGAGCGGCTTTCCGAATCCCGGCAACTGCGAGAAGTCACCGCGCTGCTCGGACTCGCGGATCTGCTTCCAGGTCCAGATGTTTCTACAAACAGTGCCCCTGACCAGCCAGAATGACTGTCCGTAGACCTGGACATGAAACTGCCCCTGGCAGTCAGCACCAGGGGCTCAGCATGGAGGCAGTTGCCGTACCATCATTCTTTCATTCTGTCAACTGCTGCTCCGCTCGCTCCAACCGGCACCCTGCGACGTCGATGACAGCCAGACAGGAGTGAGACAGGAAGAGTAGAGCAGAGATCAACTCCGCCCGGGTGACATCCTTGTCCACTGCCAGGGCCCGCGCTCTGGCCACATCCTCGGCGGCTACCTCTAGCACCTTCTCCTCCGCGGCATAGGCGATCGCTGAGACAAGCCCTCCCGGTTGGCAGTAAGCCGTCTTCCCGCTTCCGTCCACCGGCATCCTCTGTAGCTGCATTGCCTGTCCCCTCTCGGTAGTCCTGGACTCCGAGGCTACGCCACCTTGCTATAGCTCGCTATCCCTCGCCGTAGGTGATCACAGCACGCAGTGTTGACCTATGACAGAGCTTGATCCCACCCGTGCCAAGTGGGTGCAGATGGTGGCCGTGGTTGAGTCCCGTATCAGCGATGGGACCTACCCGCACGGCTCCAAGCTGCCCGGCATCCTCGCCCTGTGCGGTGAGTTCAACGTGGCCCAGGTGACAGCGAGGAAGGCTCTGACGGACCTACGGAACCGGGGCTTGATCCGGACAGAGAACGGTATCGGTTCGTTCGTCGTCTGACTCTCCCTGGTATCCCCATTGAAAGAATGAATGATCTCCTGCCCACTTCTTTCATTCATTCCCTGGCTCATGTCGATCGACAGCCTGCCGCCCGTTATCACTTGGTTCATATGATTGCCGCACCCGGGGTAATGTATATGTACACGATTAAGGAACCCGCCGGGAGGGCACTCCTTCGATCGCGTACGGGTATTGAACTTTACAAAACCGTGACCTGAAACAGAACTCAGAAAACACGAGTAAGCCCCCTGCCTTTCGACAGGGGGCCTAGTCATTTGATCAGTGTTCCCAGTTGTCTCCATAACCCTCAGACTTTGCAGCATGAATACGAGGCTTGTGAGTACGCCAGAATTCGGCCTCAGCCTCTGCCTGCTCATCAACTACCGGAGCCGGCATAACCACGAGACCTTCAACAAGGCCAATTCCTGCAAATCCAAGTTCAGTGGCAGCCTCGGTAGTCAGACGTCCATCCTCTGACAGTTCCCAGTACTCCGCATTGTTGCCGGCGGAGGCACCTTCCAGGGGAAGAGTCTCCACACTGCCCGCAGAGGCACACCAGGTGAACAAGGCCCCGTTACGCTCCAGAGCCTCCCTGGCAGAGACAGCGGCAGCCTCTGCCACCTTCCATGCATCAAGGCACTTCTGAGCAGCCTTAGCAGCCTTCAGGCCCATAGGGACAAGTTCCTCTGTGACAGCCTCTGAGAAGACACTGTGAGCCTGCTTAACAAGGGTCTCCAGTGCCGACACGATACGGTCGTATTCATCAATCTTGGTTTGCACAGTACCGAGGAACACTTCCTTATTGGGGAGTGCCTTACTCTCCCTGACAGCTTCAATTTCCAGTGTCTTAAGTTCTGCCTTGGCATCCTCCAAGGCAGGAGTACTGTAACGGGCCTTGATTTCGCCTACCTGAGAAACGTCTCGGGTACGGTATCGAGCATTCTCCCTGGTGTAATCACCAAGCTTGGTCTTTGAATCCTCGTATGCCTTTCGGAGAGCCTTAACCTTAGGGGAAAGAGGCAGGTCAGCAGGAATGTTGTCAGCAATGAAATTAGCCATGGGAGATCTCCGTCTCGTTGTCTTGGCAGGTCTTGATCCGTTCGAGAAGCCCATTAATAAGTGCAGTGATATGAGCCAGGGTCACTATGATTTCCATTAGGCCACCAACATTCCCTTGTACCGTGCCCCGGTACGGTCACTGACGTTAAACCAAGCAGCCAGAGCAGAAGAGGTCACCTTCTGACCTGTCTTATCCAAGGTGTCCGCGGCTTCACGAATAGCCTGAATAGAAGGCTTGGGACGTCCAATGGGCTTGGGCCGGACAGGAACAGGGATGGCATTGTCAGGGGTACTCACTGAACGAGTACCCTTGTCATCTTCAGACTTATTCTCGATGTCCTGTCCCAGATTCTCGGAAGTGACAGGTACTGGAGCCTTTGCACCGTGTGCCAAATGGAGCATGTGAGCAGCAGCCAGAGCAGGGACAGAAGAGACAGCAGCCACAAGCCAGGGGCCAGACGTCATATAACCAGAGGTGATCAGATGTCCGACTACCTGAGCAGACAGAGCCATACCAAGCGCCACTCCACTACCGACGATGGCAGATGTCCGCCCCTTTGTTCCACGGGGACGGTTGGCAGCAATTACAGCAGATGCAGCAGAGTAAAGGGAGAGGACCAGAGGCATTAGAAGTTCATAGCCACCACTGAAGCCAGAGGCACGGGCTAGCTGTACCTCGGCCGGCATGGATATCAGGAGAGCAGAGATAAGGACAATCTGTCGAGAGACAGCCGCGGTAAGACGTGCATAGAAAGGAGTGTTCATTGTCATGCGTTCCTATCGTTGGGTGTATTAGTCGTTGTTCAGTGCGTAGCGGATGGCACTACGCACGACAGGGTCAACAGAATCGAGTATGTCTACCAGGGGGATGCCAAGCGCCTTGGCAAGCTTGAGCTGATTAGCCAAGGTCGGGTTGATGTCTCCTGCAAACCACTTCTGTGGAATGGAGCGGTAAACGCCACACTCCTTGGCCAGGGTCTCGTAGGTGAGCCCCTTGACCTGTCGGATGGTGGACCAGCTAGCACGGTCCCAGATGGAAACCTTCATGTGTAACCTCCATGGCGCCATGCGGGGAGAAAAGGGGGATGGGTGGCAAATGAAATAGGCCCGATCCCCCCTGGCATGACAAACAAGGGGAACCGGACCTAATCAACCGGGCGTAACCCAACCATGGTGGCCAGACCATGGCTGCTCAGATACCCGGGGCATTGGAGGAGAGAACGAGACAACGTACTGCGGGGAAGTCGAGAGCCTTCTTTGCTCTCTACCTAAGATGTAGTGGCCACAAAGGGGGGTTCTGTGACAGGGATTAGGTCACAAGTAAGTAACGCCTACAGAACCCCAGGTCAGGGAATGGCGTTACGGGACGTCCTGTCCCTGGACCTCTCTACGCCTGCCAGAGAGCCGCGGAACCTCCCAGACGTCCAGAGAAGGCCAGGGAGTAGCAGGCAGAGGCGCACACGGGCACACAGAGCCCTTCTACGTCCCACAGGAGAGCCAGGGTTCCGACCCTCATCAGTAGTGAGGGTTGACCTAGGCAGCTAGAAGCGATTCTTTGGTACCCGGAGAGCCCTGGGTGGGCTCTCCGGGTAAGGAGACCAGGAAGGTACTCCCAGGCCCTCAGAAGGCCGTACAGCAGCCTTGGCGGGGGCGGAACAAGGTATCCGTCGTTGCCACTCCTCCCCACCAATAATTGGTGGGTCTCACTGCCAGTCCCCGAAAAGGGACTGGCTAGTTCGTCTGGTCCCTCTCTCCGTTCGGTCCTGTCGTTCCTTCACTCCGTTCAGTCTCTTGCCTTGGTGTCCTGAATCTCAACTGCTCCTCCTTGGCATCTAGGGAGCCGAGGAGAACTTCCTACTCTCCTATCCCCTTGGCTCATCAGATCGCCAAGGAACCTTCTTCTTACTATTAGTTCTAAAGCTTCCCTACCTCTTTAAGGAGGTAGGGAAGTTAAGTTAGAAGTTAGTGTGCAAGTTCATGCATACACCCCATGCAAGTACGTGCACATAGGTATATGCAAGTACGTGCATACACCCCACCTGACAAGGGGGGTTACTGCGACCCCCCTTGGTTCCGGGTAGTCCCAAGCTTGTAGGTGACAGGCCCGTTGAACACTCGGCTCTGCTCCCGGATGAGATCTGCCTTCCTGAGATCGGCTACACCTTCGGCTACGGTCCTACGCTTCCGCGGGACCATTTCGGCCAAGGTATCGATAGTGGGAAATACGTCCTTGGTGTTCCCTCCACCACCAAAGCTAGCCAGGGCAACCGCAACCCGGACGGCACGATCCGGGATGTCCTGCCGGTTGACAACCTGAATCCATTCGCCGGGGCGCTTAGTCATGTCCTCCCAATTGTCATCCGATGCCGTGGCAGTGTCATTGACCGTGGCCGCAGGTGCTCCCTCTGTCTGCTCCGCCTCGGCACTCGTCTCCCCATAGACTTCTGCCATAATCTGTTCGAGTTCTTCACCGGCGGGGAAAGAGGAATCTTCCTCCGCCGGCTGGGGCTGCTCAGGGATGATCCAGACAGCTTCCTGCTGCTCCTTGGCCACCTTCTTCTTGTATTCCGCAAGCTCATTGCCAAACTCCCAGGCACTGGGAGCACCCCACATGTCATCAGGATCATAACCAAGGGCCCTGATTTCCTCTGCCGTGGCATCTCCGTAAACGTCAGTGTTCAACATGCTTGTCCCCAATCTTCTCTGCAATTCCTGTCATCTCGACAACGGCGCAGTCTCCGAGAATGCCATGGACAATCTCTGTGGCCTCTGTCATCTCCACTTCAAACAGAGCAGCCACAAACCAAATGGCGGCCCTTAGCTCCATGCCGCCGAACCAAACGGCGTATCCAACCTTCTGGACAACCATTTCCTTCTGAGCGTCGGTCATTTCCGCTGTCCTATCCGTTGTCAGACATGGAAAAGGGGCATGTCGTTGATGACATGCCCCTAGGGGTACTGCTGCACTGCGTCACGCAGGTGTTGGCGTAGCGGCGCCACTTGTCAGTTGCGCCTGTCTCTAGCTACATCGTCTGCCATGGCACTGGTATTACAGGGTCATGGTGTGATGTGGATCATGCCTTCTTCATGTAGCCAAGGCGTGTGAGCCTGGCAGTGCGTTCCTGAGGTGTCTCAGGCTCCGGGGTGATGGTGAACGTCTTTCGCCCGATGAGCACCTTGTAACCCGACTTGATGAGTTGGAGCCTCTGCCCCTCCAAGTCCAAGCCGGCCCAAAGCTCTAGGAACGTCTGGCCGGTAGCCTTCTCAGACCATTGACCCTCTACTACCGGTTCTGCTGACAGCTCTGTCTCTCGTGTCCTGAGAGCGTGCATGCGGTCCTTGTACTCCTTGGGGCTGTCATCGAACTCCCCCTCGACGTAGAGGTGTCGCAGACGAGAGATCCTCTTCCTCGTTGACTCAAGTTCCCGGGTGTTGTCAGTGCCGGGCACCCACACCTTTTCAGTGACAGGGTTTGCCCCGTACCGCTGTAGGAACTCAATCTCGATGAACTCCTCTGGTTCCTCGGCACGTACCGAGACGCGACGGCACCTGTCCTCCTTGGGCCAGGCTCCACAGCTGTAGTACCGGTAGTCCACACCAGACGGAGTGTGGTGGGAAGACTTATGGATAGCCTTGCTGCCACACTCCCCGCAGTACACAACTCCATACAGTGGTGAAGTTCCGTTGACTCGACGCACCCTGGTCCGGGTACGTGCTTCAACCGCGGTCTGTAGTACCTGCCATTCATCGTTAGTGAAGATGGGGTCTGCCACCTGGACAGGCAGACCCTGGCTGTCATAGAGCACTTCCCCCTTGTGCTTCTTATGGCCAAGCAAGGCAGGATCACTAAGCAGAGACTTGATGGTTGTCTCACTCCACTGCTCCGGTACGCCTTCTGCTGCGCCCCGTCGGTGTACGGGCTTGCCCTTACGGATACGGGCCCTGTCTCTTGCGGTGTGCTCACCCTTCGCATTAAGGAACTTGGCCACGGCAAAGAAGGATTGACCGGCGACGATCTGACGTCGCATCTCGTGTAGGACAGCTGCCATTGCAGGGTCCTGCTCCAGATACGTGGCTGTCTTGCCCTCCAAGTACCGCTGTACGGGGCGGTAGCCGAACGGAGGGATGCCGCCTGTCCATCGGGTGGTGAACCTACGCCGTTCGTGACTGTCCTTTGTTCGCACCTTGATGCGCTTCAACTCCATAGCGGGCCCAAGGGCCTTGGCATGGAGGAGCAGCAGACCCGTTTCGGTGTGCATCTGCTCATTGAATCCCGGATCGTCCATGACCTGAACAATCTTGTTGTGTTCAATGGCCCAGAAGACGAACAGGAGGAAGTGTTTGTTGTCCCGCGACAACCGGTCCTGAGTTGATACCCAGAGTTCGTCCCACTTGGACAGGTTCTCGTCTGCCAGCCAAGGACCCAGTTCCTTCCTCTGGAACGGGTCAACGTCACCGGACACTGACAGGTCAACCGCGGCCCCAACAACGGTGACGCCTTCTGTCTCGGCACGACGACTTAGTTTGTCGTGCTGACTCTCGATCGAGTCTGACTTCTCGTTACGGTCATCAGAGATGCGCTCTGTGAACAGGACTCTTCTTGTCACGGCCCCTGCCCCTCCCCCGGGGACTCCCTGTCCCCTTGGTTACAAGGGTAGCCGAGTTTTGTCATTCAGTCTGGATCTGCTTGTCGACCCATGATTCGAAGCTGACGCCCGCAGGCTTGCGTTCGGTCAACGTACGCCCCTCTCGGCGGATTCGTATTCCGGGGATTCGCATTCCGGCCCTTTCACCATACCCAGGACCCCGGTAGCGCCGGCCGTGTCCACGGGGTCACGTCGCCGCCGTCGCCGGGCATCCGCGCACGGTTCAGTGCGCGTGCCCGGCGGGTGCCCCGGTCCCGCTCTCGTGCCGGTCGGCGGCACCCTGCCCCGACGCGGGCACCCGGACGGTGAAGGCCGCGGTGCGGACCTTCCCTTCGTGCTGGAAGTCGAGGAAGAGCCGGTACGTGCCCGCGCTGGGCACCGACGCCATGAAGGACACCACGGGCCCCGGCCCGCCCTCGTTCGGGTGGACGTGCAGATAGGCCAGGTCGCCGGAGCGGAGGGCGACCAGGTGCCCGTAAGCGCCGAGGTAGGGCTGCAGGTCGGTGACGGGGCGGCCGTTCCTGCTGACGGTCAGCTTCAGCTCGCCGCTCCGGCCGGCGCGGAGCCGGCCGTCGAGTGCGACGCGGTAGCCGTCCACCTCCGCGACGGCACTCGGAGTCGGCAGAGCCGCGGGACGGTAGGTGCCGGAAACGGCCAGGTCCGCGCCCAGAGTGAGGTTCTCGGCACCCTCGGCCGCGGGGGTGAAGTCGGCGAACGCCCGGTATCCACCGGCCTTGGGCAGGTCGACCGTGGTCGACCAGGTGCCGTCGGCCGCGCGGACGGGATGCAGGTGGCGGAATTCGGTGAGGTCGGTCGAGGCGAGGATGAAATGCAGTTCCTTGCCATGCTCCCGCTGATAGGCCGTGACCTTGCGGCCGGTGTCGTCCACGACGGCGAGCCTGATCGCGGTCCGGGCTCCGGCTCGCACCGTGGGCGTTTCGAGGGCCAGCGTGTAGCCACCGTCGGAGATCTGCAGCCCGGCCACACGGCCTGCCCCACCGGTCGCTCCGCCCTCCTCCCCCTCACCGTGGCCGGCGTGCTGCCCTGCGGGACGGTCCTCCGCGGCCACCAGCGGGTCGACGCCCCTGCCCACGCCGTACGCGGTCCCGAAGGTCGCGGCGAGCGCGGCGGCGAAGGCGGTGATCCTCAGTGCGTTGTTCATGACGGTGTCCTCCATCGGGTCCATCGGAAGGCAGCGCTTCCCGATGAGCCACAACATACCCCCTAGGGGTATCAAGTCAACACGGGAGTGCACCAACTATCGCCGCCTCCATGAGAAACCGGCCGGGGGCGCCGGGGAGGAAACCGGGGGGCCGTTCGACTCAGGCAGACACCATGAGTCCGCCGCGCAGCCGCTCCAGCGCGGCCTCGGGAATCCTCAGTCCGTCGCGCACGTATCCGTCGAGCCCGCCCCACCGCTCGTCCATGGCGTCCAGCGCCATGTCGACATAGCGGGGGCGGACCTCGATGATCGCGGAGGCGATCTCCGGGTCACCGCCCGCGTCCAGAAAGCCCTGTACGTACGGGGCGTAGGCGACCCGCACGACCGGATTCACCGCGAGGAACTCGGTCCGCACCACGTCCCGTTCCGCACCGAGCATCATCAGCAGCAGCGCCGCGGCCCAGCCGGTGCGGTCCTTGCCGGCCGTGCAGTGGAAGAGCACCGGGCGGGCTCGGTCGTCGGCGGCCGTCTCGACGAAGGCCCGGTACGCGGCGGCGGCCCCCGGCGAAAGCACCATCTGGCGGTAGGTCTCGGCGAACATCTCCTCCGCCTTTCCACCGCCCAGCAACTGCTCCGCCTCGACCGGGTCGGCGAGCAGCGCACGCAGCCGGGCGGGCGCCACGCCCGGGTTGTCGCCGAGCACGTCGGCGACGAAGAGCCGAGCGCCCGGAGGCAACCGGTCGGGGGCCGCCTTCCGCTCGTCGGCGGTCCGCAGATCGACGACGGTACGGATGCCGAGCTCGGCAACCGCCATGTCCCGCGCCGCGTCCAGCCCGCTGAGCTGGCCGGAGCGCAGCACGGCGCCCGGCCGGACCTGGTAGCCGGAACCCAGAGAAATGCCGCCCAGATCGCGCAGATTGACGACGGTGGATGCCGGGACGGCCCTGGCGGTCTGCACGATGAACTTCCCCTTTTCCCGACACGTATCCGAATTGATTCGACAGCTGGCCGGATCAAACGTCGCACGCGGTCGGGAATTCGACAAAGTAAAACGCCGCAGGGACGTGGATAGAGGACACCGAGGGAGGCAGCGAGAATGTGAAATCGCCAGCTCTTCTCTTCAGTTCTCCAGTTCTCTCCGGTTCCCTCCGGGTAGGAAATTCTTCTCCAGGCCGGCGGTGCGGGAGCCGGGCGCCTGCCGCGATTCCCGGTATACCGCGACCGGGAACAGTTGCCCGCGCGCGACGGGGCGGTGGTTCTCCCGGGTCCGGCCTCCTGCACGGAGACCGCTTCCGGCGCGGTGATCGCGAGGGCTTGCGGACCGACGTGTACGAGGCGTCGCCCCGCGCCGCCTGCCCGATCGCGCAGGACTGCATGTGCACAAGATATTCGAATGACTCTCGCAGCTGCAATCCATTCGGGTGACTCATGGGGCAAATACCAGCCTCACTGGAGGAAGCACCAAGGAGTGGATCCGGGTCGGCTACGCGACCGTGTGTGAAGGATCAAGTGCGCTCGGAGAGGGCAACGTCACAGACGGAGCGCCTGCTGCTCGTCCGAGACCTGACCTAGCATCTGAGCCATGACGGTCCAGCCTGCCGACGGGCTTTCGTTGGCCGCCGAATTCCCTCACCCCGCCCACGAGCAGTGGCAGAGCCTTGTAGAAGGCGTGCTGCGCAAGTCGGGCAAGGATGTTGCGGGTTCGGCCGCCGAGGAAGCACTGTCCACAACGGTGGAGGACGGGCTCATCACCCGCCCCCTCTACACCTCGCGCGACAGCGCGCCCGATGCCGGATATCCGGGCTTCGCCCCCTTCACCCGCGGCGGCAGGGCCGAGGGCAACGCGGCGGGCGGCTGGGACGTACGACAGCGGCACTCCCTGCCGGATGCCGCCCGCCTCAACGAGGCGGTGCTCGCCGATCTGGAGAACGGTGTCACCTCGTTGTGGCTGACCGTGGGCGGAGCCGGAGGCATTCCGGTGGCCGCTCTGGCGGCGGCGCTGGACGGCGTCTATCTGGATCTCGCTCCCGTGGCACTCGACGCTGGAGGTGAACTCGACGCAGCGGCAACGGAGTTGCTCCGGATCTACGCCGAGCGGGGCGTCGACGCGCAGGCCGCGCGCGGCAACCTCGGCGCCGACCCGCTCGGGCAGGCCGCCCGCAGCGGCGCCGGACCCGACCTCACGGCGGCGGTCCACTGGGCCGGGCGGTGCGCCCGGGAGTATCCCGGCCTGCGGGCGCTGACCGTCGATGCCCTGCCGTACCACGAGGCCGGCGGCTCGGCCGCCGAGGAGCTGGGTGCTTCGCTGGCGACCGGAGTCGCATATCTGCGGGCACTGACGGAGGCCGGGCTCGGCGTCGATGAGGCCTGTGCCCAGCTGGAGTTCCGGTACGCGGCGACGGCCGATCAGTTCCTGACCATCGCCAAGCTGCGGGCGGCGCGGCGGCTGTGGGCCCGGGTCGCCGAGGTGTGCGGGGCCGCCGGGGCGCAGCGCCAGCACGCGGTGACGTCGTCGGTGATGATGACGCGGCGCGACCCGTGGGTGAACATGCTGCGGACCACGCTGGCCTGCCTGGGGGCGGGGGTCGGCGGGGCCGACTCCGTCACCGTGCTGCCGTTCGATCACGCACTGGGTCTGCCGGACGCCTTCGCCCGGCGTATCGCCCGTAATACGTCGACGATCCTGCTGGAGGAGTCGCATCTGGCCCGGGTGATCGACCCGGCGGGCGGTTCCTGGTACGTGGAGCGGCTCACCGCCGAACTCGCCGACGCCGCCTGGGCGTTCTTCCAGGAGATCGAGCGCTCGGGCGGCCAGGCGGCCGCCCTGCGCTCGGGAATGATCGGGGAACGGCTCGCGTCGACCTGGGCGGCCCGCAGCAGGGATCTGGCCCGGCGCAAGGAGCCGGTCACCGGGGTCAGTGAGTTCCCGCAGCCGGCGGAGCGCCCGGTGGAGCGCGAGGCGGCCCCCGCCGACGTGTCCGCCACGGCGCCGGGCGGTCTGCCCCGGGTCCGTCGTGACGAGGCGTTCGAGGCGCTGCGCGCCCGGTCGGACGCCCATCTCGCGGCGACCGGACAGCGTCCGCGGGTGTTCCTCGCCGCGCTCGGCCCGGCCGCGGCGCACACCGCGCGGGCGTCGTTCGCCTCGAACCTGTTCCAGGCGGGCGGGATCGAGCCGGTCCACGACCCGGTCCCGGTCGACGCCGCGACGGCCGCCGACGCGTTCAAGGCGAGTGGGGCCACCGTGGCGTGCCTCTGTTCCAGCGACGCGCTCTACGCCGAGCAGGCCGGGGCGGTCGCCGAGGCCCTGGGCTCGGCGGGCGCGCTGCGGGTGTTCCTCGCCGGCCGGCCCGGCGGGTACACCGGCGTCGACGAGTACGTCTTCGCGGGCTCCGATGTGGTGGCTGTGCTCACTTCCGTCCTCGACCGTATGGGTGTGGCGTAATGCGTATCCCTGACTTCTCCGACATCGGGCTCGGACCGGGCGGCGCCGCCGAGGTGTCCGAGGACCAGTGGCGCGATTCCGTGAAGGAGTCCTCCGGCAGTTCCGACGACGATCTGCTGTGGGAGACCCCGGAAGGCATCACGGTCAAGCCGCTGTACACCGGCCGTGACCTGGAGGGGCTCGATTTCCTCGGTACGTATCCGGGCATCGCCCCGTATCTGCGGGGCCCGTACCCGACGATGTACGTCAACCAGCCCTGGACGATCCGGCAGTACGCCGGGTTCTCCACCGCCGAGGAGTCCAACGCCTTCTACCGCCGCAACCTCGCGGCCGGGCAGAAGGGCCTCTCCGTCGCCTTCGACCTGCCGACCCACCGCGGCTACGACAGCGACCATCCGCGGGTGACCGGCGACGTCGGCATGGCGGGTGTGGCGATCGACTCGATCTACGACATGCGCCGGCTCTTCGACGGCATCCCGCTGGACCGGATGTCGGTGTCGATGACGATGAACGGCGCGGTGCTCCCCGTACTCGCGCTGTACATCGTCGCCGCCGAGGAACAGGGCGTGCCGCCCGAGAAGCTGGCCGGGACCATTCAGAACGACATTCTGAAGGAGTTCATGGTCCGCAACACGTACATCTATCCGCCGAAGCCCTCGATGCGGATCATCTCCGACATCTTCGCGTACACCTCGCAGAAGATGCCGCGCTACAACTCGATCTCCATCTCCGGCTATCACATCCAGGAGGCGGGGGCGACCGCCGATCTGGAGCTGGCGTACACCCTGGCGGACGGGGTGGAGTATCTGCGGGCCGGGCGGGACGCCGGTCTCGACGTGGACGCGTTCGCGCCGCGGCTGTCGTTCTTCTGGGCGATCGGCATGAACTTCTTCATGGAGATCGCGAAGTTGCGGGCGGCCCGCCTGCTGTGGGCCAAGCTGGTCCGGGAGTTCGAACCGAAGAACGCCAAGTCGCTGTCCCTGCGCACCCATTCGCAGACGTCCGGGTGGTCGCTGACCGCGCAGGACGTGTTCAACAACGTCACCCGGACCTGCGTGGAGGCGATGGCTGCCACCCAGGGCCACACCCAGTCGCTGCACACCAACGCGCTCGACGAGGCGCTCGCCCTGCCGACGGACTTCTCGGCGCGCATCGCCCGGAACACCCAGCTGCTGCTTCAGCAGGAGTCGGGCACCGGCCGGGTCATCGACCCGTGGGGCGGCAGTGCGTACGTGGAAAAGCTGACGTACGACCTGGCGCGGCGGGCGTGGCAGCACATCGAGGAGGTCGAGGCGGCGGGCGGTATGGCGCGGGCCATCGACGCGGGCATCCCCAAGCTCCGGGTCGAGGAGGCCGCGGCCCGTACGCAGGCGCGGATCGACTCCGGGCGCCAGCCGGTGATCGGGGTCAACAAGTACCGGGTGGAGACCGACGAGCAGATCGATGTGCTCAAGGTCGACAACTCCTCGGTGCGCACCCAGCAGATCGAGAGGCTGCGCCGGCTGCGCGAGGAGCGCGACGAGTCGGCCTGCCAGGAGGCTCTGCGCGCGCTGACCGTGGCGGCCGGGCAAAACCCCGGACCCGGCCTCGAAGGCAATCTGCTGGCACTCGCCGTCGACGCGGCACGTGCGATGGCGACCGTGGGCGAGATCTCGGACGCCTTGGAGAAGGTGTACGGGAGGCACGCGGGCCAGATCCGTACGATCTCCGGTGTGTACCGCAACGAAGCAGGTGAATCCCCCTCCGTGGACCGTACCCGGGCACTGGTGGAACGGTTCGAGGAGGCCGAGGGGCGGCGGCCGCGCATCCTGGTCGCCAAGATGGGGCAGGACGGCCACGACCGCGGCCAGAAGGTGATCTCGACGGCCTTCGCCGACCTGGGCTTCGACGTCGACGTCGGCCCGCTGTTCCAGACGCCCGCCGAGGTGGCGCGGCAGGCGGTGGAGGCGGATGTGCACATCGTGGGCGTCTCCTCGCTGGCCGCCGGGCACCTCACCCTCGTCCCGGCGCTCCGCGAGGAGCTCGCCGCCGAGGGCCGCGACGACATCATGATCGTGGTGGGCGGGGTGATTCCGCCGCAGGACGTCCAGGCGCTGCACGAGGCGGGGGCGGCGGCCGTGTTCCCGCCCGGCACCGTGATCCCGGATGCCGCGTACGACCTGGTGACGCGGCTCGGTGCCGTGCTCGGCCACGAGCTGTGAGCCGCTGAACCGATGGCTCCGAAGATCGACATCGACAGCTACGCGAAGGGTGTGCTCGACGGAAAGCGGGCGTACATCGCGCGCGCCATCACTCTCGTCGAGTCCACCCGCCCCGATCACCGGTCGCTGGCCCAGCAGTTGCTGCGCGAGCTGCTGCCGCGCTCCGGCCGGGCCCGGCGCATCGGCATCAGCGGCGTGCCCGGGGTCGGGAAGTCCACGTTCATCGACGCCCTCGGCACGATGCTCACCGGGCTCGGCCACCGGGTCGCGGTGCTGGCCGTCGATCCCTCCTCCAGCCGTACCGGCGGCTCCATCCTGGGCGACAAGACCAGGATGGAGCGCCTCGCGGTGGACCCCGCCGCGTTCGTACGTCCCTCCCCCACGGCGGGGACGCTCGGCGGGGTCGCCAAGGCGACCCGGGAGTCCATCGTGGTGATGGAGGCCGCGGGGTACGACGTGGTGCTGGTGGAGACGGTCGGCGTCGGTCAGTCGGAGACGGCGGTCGCCCATATGGTCGACACGTTCCTGCTGCTGACACTGGCCCGTACCGGCGATCAGCTTCAGGGCATCAAGAAGGGCGTCCTGGAGCTGGCGGACGCCATCGCCGTCAACAAGGCGGACGGTCCGCACGAGCGCGACGCGCGCGCGGCCGCCCGCGAACTGGCGGGCGCGCTGCGGCTGATGCACCCGGTGGACGCGGCGTGGACACCTCCGGTCCTCACCTGCAGCGCCCGGGAGTCGACCGGCCTCGACACACTGTGGGAGCGGCTGGAGCAGCACCGTGCGCTGCTCGAATCGACCGGGCGGCTCGCGGCGAAGCGGCGTGCCCAGCAGGTCGACTGGACCTGGACGATGGTGCGGGACGAGCTGCTGGAGAGTCTGCTGGCCCATCCGGAGGTGCGCGCACTCACCCCGGGTCTGGAACAGCGGGTACGGGACGGCGAGTTGACGGCCACGCTGGCGGCCGAGCAGATCCTGGGCGCGTTCCGGGGCACGGTCGCGGTGGCGGAGGCCGGTGACGCCGCGGGCTGACGGGTGACGGCAGTCCGGCGGCCGGCTCCGGCTACAGATCGAGCTGGTATCGAGCGACTTGTGCGTCGGCTCGTAGCCGAGCGCGTCGTTGACGCGCTCGCCGACCAGGCCGGTCTGAGTCTCGCCCGGCTCGCGGTCGCCTGGGTGCTGCAGAATCCCAACGTCTCCGCCGCGATCACCGGGGCCTCCCGGCCCGACCAGGCGACGGAGAACGTCGGGCGGCGGGTGTGACACTCGACGCGGAGCCGCTGAAGAGCATCGACGACATCCTTGAGCCGGTGGCGGAACGGGACCCGGGGCTGACGGTCGGGCACGAGGGCAACGGCTGATGCGGCCGGCCGGGAGTGCGCGCACGGGCCACGCCGCCCCGGAGCGGATGACCGTCCCGATGCCTTCGGTCATGGCGTATCCCGCGTCCTGCCGAGCGGTTACGGGTCAGGTGCCGGTGTGCAGCGAGGCGGTGTGCTGGCGGACCTGTGCCGGGGTGAGGTAGGAGTCCGTGTACTCGAAGTCACGGAGCTTGGCCGGATTCCGGGCCTGGAAACCGGTGCGTACGAAGTCGTCGCCCGCGACGGCGTTGAGCATCCAGTTGGTCATCACCCGCACCTTGGCCACATTGGTGCGCAGCGCCGACCAGTGGTAGCCGCGGGCGACGGCCTGGGCGGCGATTCCGTGCATTTCGAAACCGACCGGCTTGGAGACCGCGTCCTTGCCGCCGAGGTCCACGACCAGGCCGAGGTCCTTGTGGACGTACGGCTTCAGCGGCTGGTGCCGCAGCGTGGCGATGAGGTTGTCGGCGAGCCTGCGGCCCTGGCGCGTGGCGTGCTGCGCGGTGGGCGGACAGACCGCCCCGCCGCCCCTGCTCAGGTCCGGTACGGCCGCGGCGTCACCGAGCGCGAAGATGCCGTCGAAGCCCGGCAGGACCATCTCGGGCGTCACGGCCAGCCGGCCGCGTACCGTCTCCGCGTCGAAGGTGGAGACCAGCGGGCTCGCGGCGACTCCCGCCGTCCAGATCAGGGTGCGGCAGGGCACGACCCGGCCGTCGGTGAAGGTCACCTTCTCCGGTCCGGCCTCGGCGACGGAGACCCCGAGCGACACCTCGATGCCGCGTCCGCGCAGCACCTCCAGGGCGCTCCGGCCGAGTTTGTCCCCGAGTTCCGGCATCAGCTTCGGGGCGATATCGATGAGATGCCACTTGATCAGCTTCGGGTCGAGCCGCGGGTACTGCCTGAGCGCGTTCGTGGTGAGGCGCTGCAGACAGGCGGCCGTCTCTGTGCCGGCGTAGCCACCGCCGACGACCACGAACTGCAGGCGCGAGGCCCGCTCGTTCTCGTCGTGGCTGGCGTCCGCGAGATCGAGCTGCGCGATCACATGGTCTCGTACGAACGCCGCCTCGGCGAGGGTCTTCATGCCACAGGCGTGGTCGAGCAGGCCGGGGATGTCGAAAGTACGGGTGACGCTCCCGGGGCTGAGGACCAGGTAGTCGTACGGCTCGTAGACGACCTCGTCGGTGATCTTCCGAATGATGCAGATCTTCGCCTTGGGGTCCACTCCGATGGAGCCGCCCGGGATGATCCGGGTGCGGTGCTTGCGGCTGCGGCGCAGCGACACCGCGACCGACTGCGGGGTGAGGACTCCTGCCGCCACCTGGGGCAGCAGGGGCAGATAGAGCTGGTACGAGAACGGGGCGACGAGCGCGATCTCCGCCTCGCCCGGGATGAGCCCGCGCTCCAGACGGCGTACGCATTCCACCCCCGCGAATCCGGCGCCGACAACGAGAATCCTGGGTCGTGCCACGGTATTCGTCCCTTCTCGGGCCTGCACGGTCGTCCGTTCGCCTGCCCCGTCGCACGCGCCCGTCATTTCTCATCTTCACGAGCCGCGTGCGACTTCGCCTGCTGAGGACGGCGGACGGACGACGTGACCGGGGTCAGCGCACCAGGAGCGTGACGGCCGTACAGGCGCCGCCGACCGCGCCGACGAGCACGACACCGGCGGCTGCACAGCGCGCCCGCAGTCTGCGATAGCGCGCGTCGTATTCATCGCGCAGTTCGGCGGCGCGGTCACAGATCCGGCAGAGCATGGCCCGCGACGCGGCGACATGGTCCGCGGCGTAGACCCGCTGCACGTCCTCGCGCTGTGCCGTGGTGAGCCAGGGCAACTCGTCGGTGAAGCGGCCCGCCCGCCGTCGTGCCTCCTCGACCTCGGCGTTCCACAGCAGATAGCCCTCCAGTTGTGCCAGGCCGCGGGCAGTGTCCTTGTCGGGGTCCACACGCTCCTCCTCTCCGGGTACCGCTGTGCTCACTGCTGGTCACGGTGGACGGCTTCGTCGAGAGCTCGCACCGTGGGATGGTGCAGGTCGAACGCCGGGGATTCGGAACGGATCCGCGGCAGGGTGAGGAAGTTGTGCCGCGGCGGCGGGCAGGACGTCGCCCACTCCAGCGAACGGCCGTAGCCCCACGGGTCGTCGACCCCGACGTTCTTGCCGTACCTGGCGGTCTTCCACACGTTGTAGAAGAACGGCAGCATCGACAGGCCGAGCAGGAACGAGGAGATCGTCGAGATCGTGTTCAGCGCGGTGAAGCCGTCGGCGGCGAGGTAGTCCGCGTAGCGGCGCGGCATGCCCTCGACACCGAGCCAGTGCTGCACCAGGAACGTTCCGTGGAAGCCCACGAACAGCGTCCAGAACGTGATCTTGCCGAGCCGCTCGTCCAGCATCTTGCCCGTGAACTTCGGCCACCAGAAGTGGAATCCCGCGAACATCGCGAAGACCACGGTGCCGAAGACGACGTAGTGGAAGTGCGCGACGACGAAGTACGAGTCCGAGACGTGGAAGTCCAGCGGGGGCGACGCAAGGATCACACCGGACAGACCGCCGAAGAGGAAGGTGACCAGGAAGCCGATCGACCAGAGCATCGGCGTCTCGAAGGACAACGATCCCTTCCACATCGTGCCGATCCAGTTGAAGAACTTCACCCCGGTGGGCACCGCGATGAGGAAGGACATGAACGAGAAGAACGGCAACAGCACACCGCCGGTGACGAACATGTGGTGCGCCCACACGGTCACCGAGAGGCCTGCGATGGCGATCGTCGCCCCGATCAGACCGAGGTAGCCGAAGACCGGCTTGCGACTGAAGACCGGAAGGATCTCGGTGACGATCCCGAAGAACGGCAGAGCGATGATGTACACCTCCGGGTGGCCGAAGAACCAGAAGAGGTGCTGCCAGAGCAGCGCGCCGCCGTTGGCCGGGGCGAAGACGTGCGCACCGAACTTGCGGTCCGCCTCCAGCACCAGCAGGGCCGCCGCGAGAACCGGGAAGGCCAGCAGGACGAGCACAGCGGTCAGCAGGACGTTCCAGACGAAGATCGGCATGCGGAACATCGTCATGCCGGGGGCGCGCATGCAGATGATCGTGGTGATGAAGTTGACCGAGCCGAGGATCGTGCCGAAGCCGGAGAAGGCCAGGCCCATGATCCACATGTCGCTGCCGATGCCCGGCGAGCGGACCGCGTCGGTCAGCGGGGAGTAGGCGAACCAGCCGAAGTCGGCCGCACCCTGAGGGGTGACGAAGCCGGCCACGACGATGAGCGAGCCGAAGAGGTACAGCCAGTACGCGAACATGTTCAGCCGCGGGAACGCCACATCGGGCGCGCCGATCTGCAGCGGCATGATCCAGTTCGTGAAGCCCGCGAACAGCGGGGTGGCGAACATCAGCAGCATGATCGTGCCGTGGATCGTGAACGCCTGGTTGAACTGCTCGGGCGAAATGATCTGGATACCGGGACGGGCCAGCTCCGCGCGCATGACCAATGCCAGCACACCACCGACGACGAAGAAGGCGAACGACGTGACGAGGTAGAGCGTGCCGATCGTCTTGTGGTCCGTGGTGGTCAGCCACTTGATGACGACGTTGCCCGGTTGCCCGGCGCGAACCGGAATCTCGTTCGCGTACGTCTCCTCTTCGTCGGCTGCCCCTGTTGTGCCCGTCGTCGTCACTGGGACGCTCCTTCGATTGTCATTCGCGGGTGGACCGCGCACCCGCCAGGGCGCCGCCTCCACCGGCCGGCCGACCGGCCGCTCCCGCGCGCGTCACGCCAGATTCCAGGTGCAGCAAATCAGCCGCGGGGCCGCTCTGTGCGGCCCTGCGCCCGCCGTCGCGTGACTTTCACTCGTCAGGGCGCCCTCCGGTCCGGGCCCCAGCTCCGCACGCCCCCGCTCACCTTCGCGCGCTCCCGACGCGGGATTCGGCGGGGGTGACGGACGACGTCATAGTCCGCGGCGCGGGATGCGGAGTTCTCCCGCTCAACCGGCCACGACCGCGCGCCGGTTCACTCCACCGGTTCGCCGCGGCGCCTCGAGGCAACCCGAACTGCCGCACCGGGCAAAGTTGTTACCGGAGAGGGCGGTGAACGCCCGGACCGGTGACCGGTCCGGGCGCCCCGGCGTGCCTCAGACCAGCCCGCCCGTCGCGCGCACGTTCTGGCCGGTGATCCACCGGCCGTCGTGGCCGGCCAGGAAGGCAACCACATCGGCCACGTCCGCGGGTTCGCCCAGTCGGCCGAGGGGGGTCGTACCGGCGACTGCTGCGAGCGCCTCCGGCGGATTGGTGCCGCGCAGCAGCTCGGTGTCGGTCGCGCCGGGCGAGACGGTGTTGACCGTGATCCCGCGTGCTCCGAGTTCGCGGGCGGCGATGGCGGTGAGCTGCTCGACGGCACCCTTGCTGGCGGCGTACGCGGAGATGCCGGGGCCCGGCCGCACGGTGTTCGCGGTGGAGATGTTCACGATGCGGCCGCCGTCCCGCATCCGCACAGCCGCGTGACGGATCGTCATGAAGACCGCTCTGGTGTTGACCGCCATCACCTTGTCGAACACCTCCGGGTCGGTGTCCGCGATGAGGGCCGGGGGGAGACACAGTGCGGCGTTGTTGACCAGGATGTCGAATCCGTCCAGCCGCTCCTCGGCGGCTTCCATCAGCTGCCGGGCCCCGTCCGGGTCCGCGAGGTCGAGACGGATGGCCATGGCCGTACCGCCGTTGTCCCGCACCGTGCGGACGACCTCCTCGGCCGCTTCGTCGCTGGTGGCGTAGTTGAAGACCACGTGCGCCCCGTCGCGGCACAGGCGCTCGACGATCGCGCGGCCGATACCCCGCGATCCTCCGGTGACCACCGCGTTCTTTCCTGCCGGCACGGTCTCTCCCCCTCGACGAGCAGTTGATCCGGTCATTCGAACCTACCGGGGCGGCGGCTCGTCGTACGCGATTACGCGGAGAACGAACCGCCGCGTACGCGACAGCGAAGGCGCTCGTCCGGCGCCGGACGAGCGCCTTCGGCCGTTCCGGCCCCCAACACGCGACCGCCCCGGCCGGGCGTGATGCCGGCCGGGGCGGAAGGGGCGAGAGGTGAGGGGTGAGGGGCGCCGGGACGCCCCCTCCCGTACCGGTCTCGTCAGCTCAGGCCGGCGATGGCCTGGGTGAACGTCGCCGACGGACGCATGACGGCCGACGCCTTGGCCGGGTCGGGCTGGTAGTAGCCGCCGATGTCGACCGGCGAGCCCTGCACCGCGATCAACTCGTCGACGATGGTCTGCTCCTGCTCGCCCAGCGTCTTCGCCAGCCCGGCGAACGCCTGCGCCAGCTGCGCGTCGTCGGTCTGCGCCGCCAGCTCCTGGGCCCAGTAGAGGGCCAGGTAGAAGTGGCTGCCGCGGTTGTCGATGCCGCCCAGCTTGCGGCTCGGCGACTTGTCCTCGTTGAGGAAGGTGCCGGTCGCGCGGTCGAGCGTG
The DNA here is from genome assembly GCF_045207325.1 of Streptomyces sp. NBC_00846. NCBI lineage: Bacteria > Bacillati > Actinomycetota > Actinomycetes > Kitasatosporales > Streptomycetaceae > Streptomyces > Streptomyces sp. NBC_00846. The sequence goes on from NZ_CP108846.1 coordinate 223,201, forward strand.
TCGGCGAGGACCTGGGCACGCGCGTTGCCCGTGGTCTTCGCCAGGTGCTCGAAGCTGGCAGCGAGCGCGAAGAACTCGCCCAGGCTGTCCCAGCGCAGGTAGTTCTCCTTGACGAGCTGCTGGACGTGCTTGGGCGCGGAACCGCCTGCGCCGGTCTCGAACAGGCCGCCGCCGTTCATGAGCGGCACGACGGAGAGCATCTTCGCGCTCGTGCCCAGCTCGAGGATCGGGAACAGGTCGGTCAGGTAGTCACGCAGCACGTTGCCGGTGACCGAGATCGTGTCCTCGCCGCGGCGGATGCGCTCCAGTGAGAACGCGGTCGCCTTCTCCGGCGACATGATCTCGATCTGCAGGCCGTCCGTGTCGTGGTCGGCGAGGTACGTCTTGACCTTGGCGATCAGCTGCGCGTCGTGGGCACGGTCCTCGTCGAGCCAGAACACGGCCGGGACGCCCGTGGCGCGGGCGCGGGTGACGGCGAGCTTGACCCAGTCCTGGATCGGCAGGTCCTTGGCCTGGCACATGCGGAAGATGTCGCCCGCGCCCACGGCCTGCTCCAGCACGACGTTGCCGCTGCCGTCGACGACCCGCACCGTACCGGTGGTGGGGACCTCGAAGGTCTTGTCGTGGCTGCCGTACTCCTCGGCCTTCTGCGCCATCAGGCCGACGTTCGGCACGGAGCCCATGGTCGACGGGTCGAAGGCGCCATTGGCGCGGCAGTCGTCGATGACGACCTGGTAGACACCCGCGTAGCTGCTGTCGGGGAGCACCGCGAGGGTGTCGGCCTCCTTGCCGTCCGGGCCCCACATGTGACCGGAGGTGCGGATCATGGCCGGCATGGAGGCGTCGACGATGACATCGCTCGGTACGTGCAGGTTGGTGATGCCCTTGTCGGAGTCGACCATGGCCAGCGCGGGGCCTTCGGCGAGCTCGGCCTCGAAGGACGCCTTGATCTCGGCGCCCACGTGCGGCACCGAGTCCAGGCCCTTGAGGATGCCGCCGAGGCCGTCGTTCGGGGAGAGACCGGCCGCGGCGAGCACCTGGCCGTACTTGGCAAAGGTGTTCGGGAAGAAGGCACGGACCACGTGGCCGAAGATGATGGGGTCGGAGACCTTCATCATCGTGGCCTTGAGGTGGACGGAGAACAGCACGCCCTCGGCCTTGGCGCGGGCGACCTGCGCGGTGAAGAACTCGCGCAGGGCCGCGACGCGCATGACCGCCGCGTCGACGACCTCGCCCGCGAGCACCGGCACCGACTCGCGGAGCACGGTGGTGCTGCCGTCGTCACCGGCGAGCTCGATCCGCAGCGAACCGGGCTCGGTGATGACCGTGGACTTCTCGGTGGAGCGGAAGTCGTCGACGCCCATGGTGGCGACGTTCGTCTTCGAGTCGGCGGACCACTTGCCCATGCGGTGCGGGTGCGTCTTGGCGTAGTTCTTGACCGAGGCGGGGGCACGGCGGTCGGAGTTGCCCTCGCGCAGCACGGGGTTCACCGCGCTGCCCTTGACCTTGTCGTAGCGCGCGCGGACGTCCTTGTCCTCATCGGTCTGCGGGTCGTCCGGGTAGTCCGGAAGCGCGTAGCCCTGCGCCTGGAGCTCGGCGATGGCAGCCTTCAGCTGCGGGATCGAGGCCGAGATGTTCGGCAGCTTGATGATGTTGGCCTCGGGCGTCTTGGCCAGTGCACCGAGCTCGGCGAGCGCGTCGTCGATGCGCTGGCTCTCCTGGAGACGCTCGGGGAAGCCGGCGATGATGCGCCCGGCCAGCGAGATGTCACGGCTCTCGACATTGACCCCGGCCGTGGAGGCGTAGGCCTGGACGACGGGCAAGAACGAATACGTCGCCAGGGCCGGAGCCTCGTCGGTGTGTGTATAGATGATGGTCGAGTCAGTCACCCTGTGCTCCGCTCCACGTCTGCAACATTGCTTGACATCAAGATATCTCGTGATCGCAGCCGACTCGACAGGGCCCTGCCCCCTGGTTCGGCGGGAGCCGCCGCGGGTGCCCGATTCAGGGACGCCCCGACGGCGGGACCTCCTCGCCGGGCGGCACCCGCCCGGGCGGGGTGCCGCCGCCGAACGGGCGTCCGCCCAGCTCTTCCCGGTGGTGCGGGGTCAGCCAGCCGGACAGCTCGGGGCCGACGGGCACGATGCCGGTGGGGTTGATACCGGTGTGGACCCGGTAGTAGTGCTGCTTGATGTGGCGGAAGTCGACCGTGTCACCGAATCCGGGGGTCTGGTACAGGTCCCTGGCGTACGCCCACAGGACCCGGTCCTCGGCCAGTTTCGAGCGGTTGCACTTGAAGTGTCCGTGGTAGACGGCGTCGAAGCGCACCAGCGTGGTGAACAGCCTGATGTCCGCCTCGGTGAGGGTTTCGCCGACGAGGTAGCGCCGGTCCGCGAGACGCTCGGACACCAGGTCCAGGCGGCGGAACACATCCTCGTACGCGGCTTCGTAGTCGGACTGCTCCGCCGCGAAGCCCGCGCGGTACACCCCGTTGTTCAACTCGCGGTAGATGCCCTCCATGACCTCGTCGATCTCGTCACGCAGGGCTTCGGGATAGAGATCGGGGGCGCCCGGCCGGTGCAGCGCAGTCCACTCGGTCGCGAAGTCCAGCGTGATCTGCTGGAAGTCGTTGGTGACGAGTCTGCCGCTGGGTACGTCGACGATCGCGGGCACACTGACGCCGCCGGGGTAGTCCCGTTCCCGCGCGTCGTACGCCTCGCTGAGGTATCTGATGCCGAGCACCGGGTCCCGGCCGCCCTCGTCCAGGGTGAAGCGCCAGCTGCGGTCGTCCTGGATCGGATCGGTGACGGCCAGCGAGAGCGCTCCTTCCAGCCCAAGGAGCCGCCGGGACACGAGTGCGCGGCTCGCCCACGGGCAGGCGCGGCTGACGACCAGCCGGTAGCGGCCGGCCTCGACGGGCCAGCCGTCGCGGCCGTCGGCGGTGATCCGGTCGGCGAAGTGGCTCCGGGAGCGTTTGAAGGCCTTGTGCCCGTACGCCGCGTTGCCGTCGGGCTCGATACCGTTCTCTGTGCCGGTGGTGTCCGTGCCGGTGGTGTCCGTGCCGGTGGTGCCTGTGCCGGTGGTTTCGCTCGGCTCGCTGTCCTTCATGGCGTCCTCCCTGCGGATGGGATGCGGACGGATCGTTGTGCACGGCTCCTGCCCCGGCGTTCCCCGAACATGTCTGCCAGCCCTATGACCAGCGCGGCCCCGATGAAGGCTCCCGCGACGACAAGTCCGTGGTCGTACGCGGTGGCCCACCCGTCGCCACCGAGCTGGGCGAAGAACACCGAGCCGACCGCCGCGATACCGATCGCCGAACCGACGCGCTGGCCGGTCTGGAGGGTGCCGCCGGCGCTCCCGGCCGTGGCCACCGGCACCTCGGAGAGGGTCAGCGCCTGGTTCGGGGAAATGACCAGGCCACTGCCCAGACCCGCCAGCAGCAGCGGGGCTGCCATCACCCACCCCGCACCCCGTCCCGGTACCAGGTCCACAGCGAGCGCGGTGCCCGCCAGTCCCACGACCACCGTGATCAGCCCGGCCACGACGAGGGGGCGTCCCAGGCGACCGACCCATCGGCCGCCTGGGCCCGCCGCGACGGCCGAACCCAGCGCGAAGGGCGTGATGGCGATCCCGGCCTGCAGGGCGGAGTAGTGCAGTCCGTTCTGCAGGTAGAGCGTGGTGATGAAGAAGATCGCGGTGAATCCGCAGAAGTACAGCAGGATCAGCAGACAGCCGAGCCAGTAGGAGCGGACCCGGAAGAGCGACAGGTCGACGACGGGTTGCGTGCCGCGCCTGCCGCACCGGGACTCCCAGCCGATGAAGGCGGCAAGCAGGACCGCGGCCAGCGGGATGAGCAGCCATTTCCGGTCGCCCGGCCACTGCTGCGCCTGGACGAACGGCAGCAGCAGCGTCAGTACGCCCGCGCCGAGCAACAGGACCCCGAAGGGATCCAGATCGCGCAGTCGCACCCGGCCGGCCGAGGGGGTGTCCGGGAGCAGCCGCCGGGCGAGGAGGAGGCAGACGGCCCCGAGTGGCAGATTGACGTAGAACACCCAGCGCCAGCCCTCCTGGGCCCCGGCCGCCTGGATCAGCAGCCCACCCGTCAGCGGGCCCACAGCGGTGGAGATGCCGACCACCGTGCCGAACATGCCGAAGGCCCGGCCGCGCTCGTGACCGGAGAACATCTGCTGGATCAACGCGGAGATCTGGGGCGAGATCATGCCTCCGGCGAGGCCCTGGGCCAATCGGGCGACGACGAGCCAGAGACTGGACTGGGACGCCCCGCAGGCCGCCGACGCCAGGGTGAACAGGGCCAGCCCGACCATGAACACCACGCGGCGTCCCCGTGCGTCACCGAGCCGTCCGGCGGGGATCAGGAACAGACCGAAGGCGAGTGCGTAACCGGAGAGGACCCATTGCAGATCGGACTCCGGGGTGTGAAGCCCTTCCCTGATCGACGGCAGGGCGACGTTGACGATGGATACGTCCAGCAAGGTCATGAACCCCGCGATCAGACACACCGTGAGCGCCTGCCATCGGCGCGGGTCGGGGGTTCCGGAGCCTGCGGCAGAGTGATCACCCCACCCCACAGCACCCCGGTGAGCCGCACTCTCTGCCATGGCTCGCACCCTAGGACGAAGCGGCCCGATACTCATCCCGGCAGGGCCGCGACGGCGGTATTTCCGGCATCGGACGGCGGTCCTTCCCGCATCGGACGGCGGTCCTTCCGCATCACACGTCGCGGTGGACGGGCGGCGCTCTCACATATGGCCGGCCTGCTCCGGCAGCGGCCCGGGCAGCCGGTCGTCCCGCGTGCCTCTGCGCGAGTACGCCGACTCCGGCCGACGCAGTGGTGGCCCTGCGGCGCGGCGGGGAACCGCCGAGTGGCGGTGGCCCGCTTCCTGATGGCCCGGGCCACTTCGCCCGCCGCGCGGGGCGAGCCGGCGGTTGCCTCACCTCCGCGCCACTGGGCGCGCACCCGGATACGGCGCGGCTGGTACTGAAGCGCTTGGACGAGGCGTTCGGGGGCACGGCGCAGCGCAGAAGTACCGCCCGGCCGTTCCTGTGACGGACCGGCCGGGCGCGTGGCCGCCGCGTGGCCGTGTACGCCGGACCTTTGGGCTCACCTTCGCGCGGTCCCCGGGTTCTGCCGCTCCGGGGGCAGGGTCACTCCGCGCCTCCGGCTGGCGGTGTGCCTGCGCAGGTTGTCGACCTGCTGGACGAGGTGGTCGACGCGGTCGGCGAGGTCACGATGGTCCTCCAGGTGGAGGCGCGCGTCGGCAAGCGGCCCGATGAGACGGGCGGGGTCGTCGCCACCGAGGGCGTCGTTGAGCTCGCCGACAGCCGCCACGGCCCGCTCGGGGAGGTCGGTGAGGGAGGTGATCCGGCCGGCGAGCCGACGCAGGTCCGCCGCGTTGTCCCGTGCCCAGGCGGCGACCGTGCGGTTGGCGGCGCGGCGGTCGCGGGTGGCCTGTACCCGTTGTTCACCGGTGGTGCCCAGCGGCCCCGTACGCAGCCGCAGGTAGCGGCGCTCGGCGGCCTGCCGGCTGGTGACACCGAGCGGCTGGGCGATCTCGGCCCAGCTGGCTCCGGCCTCGCGGGCGACCTCGATGAGGGACGGCTCCCATGCTGCAAGCCGCCGGCTTACGTCCCGTAGCAGAAGGAGGGCGTCCAGCGCGTCCGCGCGCTCGGGCACGGCGTCCGCGGGTTCCGGGCCGTCGGGTGTGCATGCCTGCCGCAGGACGGCGTCGATCGTGCCGAGAGCGGTGACGGCAGCGAGGAGCGAGGCCGGAACACCGGTGGTGCCCGGGATCTCGGCTGAGGCATGCTCGTCGACTTCGGTCACGGACCAGCCCTCCCGGACGTATGCGTGTCATCGTTCGCATGACATCACACTTGTCATCCTTTGGATGACATGTTACAACCGACTTGAGGCGTATGACGAGAATGTCCTGACTCCTCCCGGAGGTGGTGCGTAATACCGATGCGCACGAACCCCTACCGCGAACTCGATCGGCTCACCCGGGAGATGGCGACCGGCCGGGCGCGTCGGCTCCGACAAGCGGATCACCGCCTGACGCGTTGGATCGGTGGACCGCGGAGGGCGGGGTACACGCCCTTCCCCCTTCCTCGCCCCGCCCTCCGCCCGCGGTCCACGGGCCTTCCTTGACGCACATGCGATGGCAGTCGTTCCTCGAAACGGTCCAGGAACGCGGCGCCTGTCCCACGCTTTGGGAAGCGGAAGGGGCCGCTCGCAAGGTCCGCCGAACCACTCACCCCCGAACGGTTCGTACGCCCTCCGTCCGGCTGAGGGGCCGGCGGTGACCGGTACGCCCTGGACGTTCGAAGACTCCGCGGGCTGCCGGAAACGCCGCACGCACGCGCGGGCGACGCGTCGACCGCAAGGAGTATCGAATGTCGGCCTTCGAACGGATCACGCCGGTGACCGGCGCACCGTGCTGGGTGAACCTGATGACACACGATCTGCCTGCCGCGCAGTCCTTCTACGCGTCGGTCATGGACTGGGACTTCCGTGACAGCGACCTCGGCAGCGATTTCTCGGTGGCAACGGCGCACGGCAATCCCGTTGCCGGAATCGGATCGCGCTGCCCCTGTATCGGCCCGCCGACGGTCTGGACACCGTACTTCGCCGTGAAGCACGCCGATGAGACGGCGAACCGGGTCAAAGAGCGCGGCGCGACGCTCGCGAACGGGCCGCTGGACCTGGGCGAGGGGCGAGCGGCGCTCGCCACGGACCGCGACGGGGCCGTCTTCGGTTTCTGGGAGGGCCCCGCCCTGGCCTGGTCGGTCGGGTACGGCAGCGCTCCCGCCCGGCTGGATCTGCAGACGCGTGACGCCTTCGAGGCCGCCGGCTTCTACACAGCGGTCCTCGGCTGGGCCAGACCGCCCGGCGGTTGCATGGTCGACTACGCGCAGGACCATGTCTTCGTCCAGGTCGGCGGACGTACGGTCGTCACGCTGCGCGGCGGGGGCGTCGAATCCGCCCCCGATCCGTGGATCCGGCCCCGTTGGATCGTGGACTTCCACGTCCCGGACATCGAGCGGACCACAGCGGCCGCGACCGCCGCCGGGGGCGAGGTCTCACCGGTGGCCTCCTCGCACGCCGGTGCCCCGAAGACCGCGTCCGTCATTCGCGACCCGGACGGCGGCCTCTTCACCGTGTCCGAGGTGTAGCGAACGGAGACGTAGTACGGAGACGCAAGAGCGAACCGGAACTGCATCTGCGACGCCAGTAGCTCTACGCGCGGCTCCACCGGGCCTTCGACCTCCTGGGCGGGGACCCGACGGGAACGCCTCGGGCACTGGCCCTGCACCTGGCGCTGCGCATCCACCGCCGGCGCACCTGACCACGGCATCCGGGGCGGACCGCCGTGGAAAGCTTCCGGATCCAGGCGCCTGGTCCAGGTGGCGCACCGCCGGCAGATCGGTGGTGGCACGGGTCGACGAACCGCTCGCCCCAAAGAGCCGGGCCCGGCACCCACACGTCGCGGACCGCATCCCGGTCGTCTACGTGACCGTCCCGCCTGCCGCCACCGCCCGCATGATCGCGACCGAGTTCGCCCGCTTCCTGGGCCTGCCGGTGCGGGCCCGCTCGAACATGACGGACATCATCGAGGCCGTGGTCGGTGTCTGCACCGACACCCGCACCGGGCTGGTGCTGGTCGATTTTACCGACCGCCCGTAGTCCTGCCCGCGATGTCCGTCTGGGACTGTGACCAGCACGTCCCGGGCTTGTTTACCGACCTTGTTCGGGACGTCAGTCATGTTCTGGAGTCGGTACGGAGGACAAGTGGCACGGCACGTCGTGGTCGGGGACTTGCGGGTCCAGCGGATCGAACGGAAGGACGGGCAGCGGTCATGGACGATCGTCTGACCCGAGGGAACGCTGCACACGGAGGCGGACCGGTTCCTGCGTGAGCACGAGGGCTCGGGCACTCAGAAGACCTACGCGTACTACCTGGTGGACCACCTGCGGTGGCTGGAGCGCGAGTGCCTGACGTTCGGCACGGTCCAACTGCGGGATCTGGAGCGGTACATGGGCATCACGGGTGCCGAGGTCCGCATGCCGCTCGGCGAGCCGTGGCGGGTGGGCAAGCGTCCCTACGGACGGTCCGCGCTGTCGACTGCGGCGGCTTGCCTGAAAGGCTTCTACCTGCACCAAGCCTCCCGCGGCGTGAACGGAGAACTCGGCAAGAAACTCGATGCGTCCCGGCTGCCGTCGCAGGTGGACCGGCGCCGTTCTTTCCTCGGGCATGTGAAGTCATCGGTGCCCACCAATCCGCTCGCGCCCTCGGGGCCGCACCGTCGGCATCCGAAGATGCTCCCGGACGGCGCGAGGGAGAAGCTGCTGGCCACGGTGAACGCCGCCCGGGACCGGCTGGTCGTCGACTGGCTCGCGGACGGCGGACTTCGGATCGGTGAGCTCTGCGGGCTTCACCTGGTCGACCTGCACCTGTGTGAGAACGCGGCCTGCGTGAGAACGCGGCCTGCGGCGAGTGCCGCACCCCGCACCTGCATGTCTGTCACCGGCCCGACAACCCGAACCGGGCTGAGGCCAAGACCAAACACCCCTGGCGGGTCGAGCACGGCATCGTGACCGGTGGGCTGATCAAGCGGGTCAGCCCGGCGATGGTGCACTCCTACTTCGAGTACGTCACCAGCGAGTACCCGCGCGGCGTTCGGCACGGCATGCTTCTGGTCCAGCTGCACGGCGCCGATGCCGGCCAGCCGTGGGCGCCGGTCGGGGCCCGGCGGATGCTCGGCCGGGCCGGGAAACGCGCTGATCTGGGGCTGGTGAAACCCCATGCCTTCCGGCACACCTTTACCTCGGCGGTTCTCGACGCCGCTGACGGCAACACCCTGATCGCCCGGGACGCCGGCGGCTGGGCGTCGGCCGCGATGGTCGACGAGGTCTACGGGCACGCTGACGTCCACGATCCGGCGTTCGACGCCGCACTGCGTGCGGTCTGGGGTGAGGCGTGATGCGGCGGCAGGAGTACCTTCGGCCGCTGTTCACCGAGCGTCCGGACCGAGTCGGCCGCGACCGGCTGGAGATCCTGACCGCGCTCATCGGCGGGCCGTCCTTCGACCCGATCTACCGGCCCGACATCATCGAGATCCCGCGCGGCCACGCGATCTACCGGTGGGAGTGCGTCGTCGGCAGCTGTGAACGCACTCGGACGGGCGGGTCGGACCTGTGCTCGGAGCATCAGCGGCAGTGGGTCTGCGACCGCGAGCGCGGCGTGGGCAAGGCCGCCTTCGTGGCCGGCGCCCAGGGGCTGGAGCGACACGTCGGAGCGGAAGAGAGCATCTGCCGGATCTGCCCTGAACGGCCCGCAGCACACAGCGACCTGCGGCTTTGCCAGCGGCACCTGAGCCGGTGGGTCGCGCGCAAGAAGGAGGGAGACGACAGCGACTCCTTCGATACCTGAGTGAGCGGCGAACAGCCGTGCCCCGGCTACGGGCCCTGCAGCGCAGTCGTCTGTCCGAATCTGGCCGACTCCCCGCTGGGGCTGTGCTCGTGGCACGGCAGCCGCTATCGCCGTGACGGCCGGCCCGGAGGCGCCGCTATACCGGACAGTTGGTGGCAGCGATACGAGAAGTTCGGGAAGACGGTCCCGATTGAGTACGGCGACCAGACGGAGTTCCGACACTGGTGCGCTGCCGTTCCCGCGCATCCGTGGCCGGGGCAGATCAACCTGCGCGGGCTACGGCCCCTGGTGCGGGCCGAGATCCAGTGGGGGCTGTTCGTCCACACCCGCCGGGCCCGGCCCAGCCGGTGGGATCTGGGCTGGATCCGGTCGCTGGCGACCACGTGCCGCACGCTGGAAGTGAACTCACTGATCGACTTCGAGTTCGGGACCGGCGGTTCTGCCGCCTTCACCGGGGCGATCGCCAAGGAGATCCTGCACGAGCTGCGATTGGTCTACTTCACCCCGCAGGAGGCCAAGGACGCCGGCTTTCTGGAGACCGAGCACTTCGGAGTGCTGTTCCCGCACCGGATGAGCCACATCGACCTGACCGGCATCCCGCAGCGTTGGCTGCGGGACCTGACGTGGGACTACCTGGCGGACCTCCTGCGCTCACCGCGCTGTCCGCGCTCGGCCGGCCCGATCGACGATCTTCGCCGGGCCGCCATCGAGCTGGGCGCCTTCTTGGAAGTCGAGGCGCCTGGCGGCGGACACGACCCTGCGGTTCTGAGGGAAGAACACGCTCAGCGGTTCGTCGCCGACCAGCGACATCGTGAACGCGAAGGGCTCCCCTCGCTGGCCGTGAAGCGGCCGGACGGGACCGCGAGCATCGTCACCACTGTCACACGGTCGGTCGTGTTCAACGCCGTGCGCAAACTGATGCGCGACGCGCTGGACACCGGCGCTGCCGAAGGGCTGGGCCTGGAGCGGGAGTTCATCACCGTGTTCCCGACAGCCGGCGCCACCACCGGCCGGACCGCACGTCGGCCCTTCCCCGACGAAGTCGCCCGGGCCCTGGCCGACGAGGCGAATCTGGCCGAACTCTCCGTCACCTATGACGCCCACGACAACGGCGTCCGCGATATCTGGGAGACCACCGTCACCACTGGCCGTCGCATCGGAGAGGTGATCAAGGTGCGGTGGGACTGCATCGGCCGCTACGGCGGCCTGGCGATGTTCTGGCACGACCAGACCAAGGTCGGCAACTACGACGCCGCGATCCGCATACCCGAACGGCTCTACGAGCTCCTCGCCGAACGCCAGCGCAAGACTCTGGACCGCTTCACCGCCCGCTACGGCTACCGGCCGACCGGCGCCCAACGCGCCGGGCTGGCCCTGTTTCCCACGATCTACCGCAGCCAGGACGGGACCGTGTCACTGACCCATCAGTGGTTCTACAGCCGGTTGTTCCGGCCCTGGGTGGACGCCATGGACCTCGGCCACTACGTCCCCCACCAGGCTCGCCATACTCTGGCCACCAATCTGTTGCGCAACGGAGCGACTTTGACCCACATCCGCCGTTATCTGGGACAGGTCAGTCCCCCTGATCCCTTTCGGGTACGCCTTGCTGGCGTGAAAACATGATCGCGGTGCCTGCCCGCCGACCCCGATGTCTCGTTGGGACGTTGAGCCCGTAGGTCAGTCTGGCGCCGGGACCGCAGAGGGGCCACGCACTGTTGCCTTCGAGCACGCCGGTCAGATTCTCGCTCCCCCAGCGGTCCCACGGGCAGGCGCCGTTCTGTTCGCGGACACGAGGACTGAGGGGAGCTGTCCATGGCCGAGGCCGAGGACCGTGAGGACGTCGAGGAGATCGAGCAGGCCGCCGAGCTGGTGGAACGCGTCGCCGCGATCGATATCGCCAAGGCGTCCGGGATGGTCTGCGTGCGGGTGCCGCACGAGGACAAGCCGGGCAAGCGCGTCCAGCGGGTCTTCAACACCGTCGCGACATCCGGCGCGATCCTGGAGCTGGCCGACCACCTGATCTGCCAGGGCGTCACCCGGGTGGTGATGGAAGCGACCTCGACATACTGGAAGCCGTACTTCTTCCTCCTCGAATCCCGAGGACTGGAGTGCTGGCTGGTCAACGCCCGGGACGTCAAGAACGTCCCCGGCCGGCCCAAGACCGACCGCCTGGACGCGGTCTGGCTGGCCAAGCTCACCGAACGCGGCATGCTCAGGCCCTCCTTCGTACCCCCGAAACCCATCCGTGAACTCCGCGATCTCACCCGGGCCCGGGCGGTGATGACGCACGAGCGCACCCGTCACAAGCAGCGAACCGAGAAGCTCCTCGAAGACGCCCAGATCAAGCTCTCCACCGTGATCGCCGACATCTTCGGCGTCTCCGGCCGGGCAATGCTCGAAGCACTCATCGCCGGGGAACGCAGCCCCAAGGCCCTCGCGGACCTGGCCCACGGCACCATCAAGGCCAGCCACGCCACCCTGGCCGAATCACTGACCGGCCGTTTCGAAGAACACCACGCCTTCATGTGCCGGATGCTGCTGGACACCGTCGACTACCTCACCGTGCAGATCGACAAGCTCACCGCCCGCATCACCCTGCGCCTGGCCGGACTGTCCACCACCGAGGACGACGAGGGCCCCGGACAGGGCACCCTCATACCGATCACCGACACCGAACGCCTCGACGAAATCCCCGGCATCGGACCGGGCACCGCGCAGGTGATCCTCGCCGAGACCGGCCTGGACATGAGCGTCTTCCCCACCGCCGGGCACCTGGTCTCCTGGGCGAAACTCTCCCCACGCACCATCCAGTCCGGCGGCAAGAACACCTCCGGACCCACCGGCAAGGGCAACCCCTGGCTCCGCGGGGCCCTCGGCGAAGCAGCGATCTCCGCCGCCCGCACCGACACCTTCCTCGGCGCCCGCTACCGCCGCATCGCCAAACGCCGCGGCCACATGAAAGCCCTGGTCGCCGTCGCCCGCTCCATCCTGGTCTCCGTCTGGCACCTCATGAGCGACCCCACCGCCCGCTACCGCGACCTCGGAGCCCACTTCCACACCCGCAACCTCGACCCCACCCGCAAGACCCGCGACCTCGTCCGCCAGCTCGCCGCCCTCGGCCACGACGTCACACTCACCCCGGCCGCCGCCTGACCGAACCCGCCGAAGCCCCCGCAAGCAGCCCCTCGACGTCACCGACCAGGGGCTACCTCGCCGTACCCGTCTCACCGTGGAGTTTTCCGGTCAGTGACCGGATGGCGGAGCACTACGTCCATCTGACCAGCTCCGATCTGGAGAAGGTGCTCCAGCATGTCTGGGTCTCCGGTCCCGGTGCCACCCACCCCGGCGAACTTCTGGCCGGGGACACCACCCCGCTCACCCGCCAGCAGGCTCAGGCTCTGGCGATCGACCTGTCCCGCCGCAGCACCCCGGCCGAGGGCGGGTTCTGCACCTTCCAGCCCGTCGTCGACGGCGGAGCCTGCCCCTGGAACATGGACTGCCACAACTGCGACAAGTTCGTCCTGTCCGGCGCCGACCTCCTCTACTGGCGTCGCAAGCGCGAGCAGTGTGTGTTGACCGAACCAACTCATGTGTCCTCGCAGGTCAGTTGGGGTTTCTGCTACCTTCCCGCCATGCCCGGAGAGCAACATCCCGGAAGGGACCTCAAGAGCTTCGCCCTGCCCGAGATCGGTCAGTTACTGGAGACCGATGACCCCTGGGAGCCCTGCCAGTTGCTGGACCCGTTCGGGAGACCGGTCGAGCCGGCCGCGGTGTACTTCAAGGACCTGATGTCGGCGGACTGTTCGCCGTTGACGCCGCGCTCGTACGGCATGGACCTGCTGCGATGGTGGCGCTACCTGTGGTTCTTCGGGATCGAGTGGGACCGCGCGACACGCGAGGATGCCCGGGACTTCATGCTGTGGATGAAGCTGGCGGACAAGCCAGCACGCGTCCACTGGCGCCACCGCGGCAAGGACCCCGCCGAGATACCCCAGCCCGCCCGGACCGGCAGGCCGGCGCCGGGAACGCCGAACCCGGTGACCGGCAAGCCCACCGTCGGCAAGAAGTACGCGCCCAACACCCGGGCACACTGCGAGACTGTGCTTCGGACATTCTACGACTTCCATCTGGACCGCAACACCGGATCGCTGCTGGTCAACCCCTTCCCGCTCGTCCGCGGCCGCCGCTCCGCACGAGCCAACGCCCACCACGACTCCGACAAGGAACACAAGAAGGAGCGCACCGGCCTCTACCGGCCCAAGATCCCCAAGCGGATCCCGCGCCGCATCCCCGACGACAAGTACACCGAGGTCTTCGCCGGCCTCCGCTCACATCGCGACCGGGCCCTACTGGCCTTCTGGGTCGCCACCGGCGCCCGCGCCGAGGAACTCCTGACCTCCAAGCAGGGCGACGCGATCGTCGGCCAGCAGACCATCGGCGTGATCCGCAAGGGCACGCGCGACTACCAGGAACTGCCCGCCACCCCCGACGCGTTCGTCTGGCTGCGGCTCTATCAGGAAGAAGCCTGGAAGAAGGGCGTCCCTCGCGGCCGCAGGCAGTCGCTGTGGTGGACCCTGCGGCGTCCCTGGCGGCCGTTGGAGTACGACGCAGCCCGCATGATGTTCAACCGCGCGAACGACATTCTGGGGTCCAACTGGTCGCTCCACGACCTCAGGCACACCGCGACGTTCTTGATGCTCGACGATCCGTCGATGCCGCCTGTCTACGTCCAGCACATCCTCGGCCATAAGTACCTATCAACCTTGGACATCTACAGCCGCCCTACCAGGGACGATGTCATCACCGCTGGCCTCGCGCATCATGCACGCCAGCAGCAACGCCGGGAGAATCCGCCGCCAGCCCCGCCCGCGCCGGCCTACAACCCGGACTCCCGCAACGTCCTGTTCGGAGGGCCGCTCACATGACCGACCTCCTCGTCGCACCAGCTCCGCTGGCGCCGGCCACGCACCGGGGAGAAGAGGCCGCAGCACTGCTGCGAGCCTTCCCGCCCCGTGCCTCAGCGACGTCATGGCCTGCCACCGAGGAGACCCTCCAGAACGTCGTCGAACGTCTGCAGGAACCGCCCCTGCGAGCCGACGGCACATCGGCACAGCACCAACGCCTTTACGGAGCCCGCGTGTTGCTGGCTTGGCTGGAATCTCTTCCCGGCGACACCTGGCAGCAGAGGTGGGACACCAGCCCCGCCTCCGCCTCTTACGACGGCTGGCAGCAACACCCGTTGTCATGGGCAGCTACACAAGGCCGGAAGCCTCCCCGCGCGTGCATTGACGCCGGCATGCTGGCTCTGATCTGCGCGGATGCCGTCCGGCCCTGCCTGGAATGGCTATGCGGTAATCGATCAGGGCACTTCCGGATCGCCATCGCCGCGACCCGAGATCCAGAAGGATTCGCCTGCCTGGCAGCCGAGATCCCCGCGCACGAGCGCGAACACCGCTATGGCTCGGAAGCCCTGAAGTGCCTCGCCCAGATCGTTGCTGCCAACGGCGGCGGGATCGACGACATCAGAGTGGGTGACCTGCTCGTCCACCCTCGCCTTCAGGGGCCATCGAGCAACGGCAGGTCGGAGGGGATTCGTCGCGCCTACGCCTGGCTCCGCGATCGTGGACAATTTCCTCCCGACGCCCCCACCACTCTCCACCACCTGGCCGTCCGCACTGGAAAGATCAGTCCTGCCGGGCTCATTGACCGCTATCAGCTCCGTTGCCGGCCCATTCGTGACCTCTTGGTCGACTACCTCACCGAACGTCAACCGGCTGTCGACTACGGAACCCTGAGGATGTTCGCTTCCTACGTGGGCGGCCTGTTCTGGGCTGATCTGGAACGACACAATCCTGGCCTCGACACCCTCCGACTGCCGCAGGACGTCAGCGACGCCTGGAAGGCGCGGCTCGCCGTGAAAACTGTCCGTCGGCCTCGTCCCGACGGCACCACCCACATCGTGGTTGAGCCTCGCAAGAGTGCGTCAGCCGTGAAAATCACAGTGCGAGCCTTCTACTTGGACCTCGCCGAGTGGGCCCTCGATCAGCCCGAACGGTGGGGACGATGGGCTGCACCATGCCCAATCAGCGAAGCCGAATGCGAGACTGGGAAAGAGGACAAACGGAAGAAATCCTGGTCGGACCAGCGCACGCGTGAACGCCTCCCCGTCCTGCCAGTACTCGTCCGCACCGCCGAACGCCGCCTCAGGGAGGCCAGGGCTCGCCTCGACGCCGTCGATGCAGCACCCTTGGGCTCGACCGTCACCATTGATGGCGAGAGCTTCACCCTCCCCAAGGCCGTCCGCCGCACCGACGGAAAACCGGGGCACGTCCTTGACGCAAGTGGGTCCCAGCGGAACCTCCGAAGTGAAGAAAAGAATGCGTTCTTCGCATGGGCCACCATTGAAATTCTGAGACACACAGGCATCAGAATCGAGGAACTCCGGGAACTCAGTCACCACAGCATAGTCCGCTACAAACTTCCCACCAGCGGCGAAATCGTTCCCCTCCTTCAGATCGCCCCATCGAAAACCGATAAGGAGCGGCTTCTTCTTATCAGTCCTGAACTCGCCGACGCTCTCAGTGCAGTCGTGAGCAGGATCCGTAAAGCTGACGGGACTGTTCCCTCGATCTCAATCTATGACAAGTATGAGAAGACATGGAACGCCGCCATGCCCATCCTCTTCCAATGGGCTGTCGATGGCGAATGCCGGCCCATCTCGGAGAATGTAATCCGTAGGTCTCTGAACGACACACTTAAAGCCTCTGGACTCGTCGATAAAAGCGGAGAGCCTCTGCACTTCCAGCCTCACGACTTTCGAAGAATCTTCATCACCGACGCTGTCCTCAACGGCCTGCCCCCTCACATCGCCCAGGTCATAGCAGGCCACGACAGTATCAACAGCACGATGGGCTATGCCGCGATCTACCCTGTCGACGCCATCGAATCACACCGCGCCTTCATCGCCCGACGCCGCCAGACCAGACCATCTGAGGAATACCGTGCAGTCACCCCAGAAGAATGGGATGAATTCCTCAGCCATTTCGAACGCAGGAAGCTCGCGCTCGGAGATTGCGGACGGGCATACGGAACGGATTGCATTCATGAACACGCCTGCGTTCGCTGCCCCGTCCTCATCGTCGGCCCGACTGAAAGACCTCGACTCGAACAAATCAGAAGCAACCTCAACGACCGGATCGCTGAAGCTGAACGCGAGGGCTGGCTCGGTGATGTCGAGCAACTTGGCGTCAGCGTCGCTGCCACAGAAGAGAAGATCGCACAAATCGATGCGCAACTGCGACGCAAGGAATCGCCCGTGTTCCTGTGCATCCCTGCACTCGATCAGATCGCAGGCCGAACCAGTTGAGCAGAGAGGCTCTGGCCCGGCCCATCCCCTTAGAGGCCTCTAAGCCTTGATTGGTGCGGCCGACCTGGCGGCCTGCTCGATCTTCGCGCAGTAGGCTGCACGGGCTTCCTCGTCGATCTGCTTCTCGAGTTCGGCGCGCAACCCGGTCCGGCCGTCGAGGCCCTCGCGCAGGATATCGGCGTGCCCGGCATGCCGGATGGACTCGCCGAGGACATGGACCATGATGGCGAACAGGTTCGTGTCGGCATAAGGCTCCGGCCACCACGGCACGTGGCCGGGGGCGTCGAGGGGAAGCTCGTTGATCGTCGCGTCCGAGTGTTCCCACGTGCGCCGGTAGAACCCGATGATCTGATCGCGGGTCTCGTCCTCGGTCGCCCACAGATCGCTGCCGTTGGAGTCCTGCCACCGGGGCAGCGGTTCCGGGGAAGGGCGGTCGAAGACCTCGCCGAAGTACCTGGCCTCGACGGTGGCCACGTGTTTGACCAGGCCGAGGAGGTTGGTCCCGGTCGCTGTCAAAGGTCGGCGGGCGTCGTATTCGGACAAGCCGTCGAGTTTCCAGAGCAGCGCCTTGCGGTCCCGCCGCAGTCTCTCGTGCAGGTTGTCTTTCGCGAATTCATCGATCATGCGGCATGAGCCTGCCATGGGCTGCTCGTGGTCTCAAGATCCCGTACGTGGTCCCGCAACGACTGGCAGAGCCGGGGCCTGGCCATGGCCGCCGCCCTGACCTGCTACAAGAAGCTCGCGAAACTTGCCACGTGAGACACCCTCTTAAGTTCGGAGAATGGCACCTGCTGGCCGAAGGCGCCCCCGACGACGCGACCGCCGACTACCTGCACCGCTACTTCCAACCCACCGCCCGCGCCATCGACGGCCTGGAGAAGGCCCTGGCCGGCCTCGGCCTCCTCGACGACGCCCTCGCCCTGGACCTGCGCAAACCGCAGGACTACTTCCACCGGGTGTGGTCCACCGCCTTCCGCGCCACTGACCTCACCGACGCGGGCACCGACGAGCCAGACGAGTACGGCGATATGTGCACAGCCAACGGCGACGCCCCCGAACAGGAAGTTGCATGAACACCGCCACCATTCCCGGACTCCGCACTGCGGCAGCCCTGGCCGCCCGCCGCCGCAAGAGCGAGACCGCCCTGGAGCGCGTCCACCAGGCCATCATCCAACTCCGGCGCGAGAAAGCCCAGGTCAGTGTCGCCGCCGTCGCCCGCCGAGCGGACGTCTCGCGCACCTTCCTCTATGACAACGCCGAGGCCAGAACCGCGGTCGCCGCAGCGATCGCCCAGGCCGGCGAACGCCGGTCCCGCACGCTCGCCGAGCAGGACGACGAGCGCGAGGCGACCTGGCGCGAACGCGCCCTGAACGCCGAAGAGGCCCTCAAGGCCGCCCACACCGAGATCCTCGCCCAGCGGGAACACATCGGCGAACTCCTGGGTCAGATACGCGACTTGGAAGCCGAATGGACCCTGGAAGCGATCCAGTGGATCACCACCGAGAACACCACACTCAAACAACGCGTCCGCCAGCTCACCACCGATAACCGCGCCCTCGACGAACGACTCAAGGCCGCCCGCTCCAACCTCCGCTTCCAAGACCGCCGCATGGCCGACCTCGAAGCCCAGATCACCGACCCGGCTTCAACGGTCTGATCCCGTCCGGCTATGACCCGCAGATGTCAGTGGTGCGGGCCATACTCGTGCTGCGGCGCCGCCCGGGCACCGCAGCACGAGGGGAGCGACATGGCTGAGGTGCTGGTTTTCCACCACGGGCACGGGCTGACCGACGGCGTCCGTGAGTTCGCCGAGCAGCTGCGACGGGCCGGACACACCGTCCACGTCCCGGACCTGTTCGAGGGGCAGATATTCGACAGCCTCGAGGAGGGCATGGGTTACGCCCAGGACGCCGGGTTCGGCACGGTCATCGCGCGCGGAACCGCCGCCGCCGAGGGGCTGCCTGCGGAACTCGTCTACCTCGGGTTCTCGCTCGGCGTCCTGCCGGCGCAGAAGCTGGCCCAGACCCGCCCCGGCGCAAAGGGTGCCCTGCTGCTGGAGGCATGCGCCCCAGTCGCGGAGTTCGGCGGCGCCTGGCCCCACGACGTCCCGGTCCAGGTCCACGGCATGGACACGGATCCATTCTTCGCCGGGGAGGGCGACGTGGACGCAGCCCGGGCACTCGTCGAGACGGCGGCGGACGCCGAACTGTTCCTCTACCCCGGCGACAGGCACCTGTTCACCGACAGCAGCCTGCCGTCGCACGACGAACATGCCGCAGCGCAGGCCGCCAATCGCGTGCTGGACTTCCTCGACCGCATCAAATAGCCCGGCATTTCGGCGAGGACTGCCAAGGCCAAAGGCAGCCCGCTCCAACCTCCGCTTCCAAGACCGGCGCGTCGCCGACCTCGAAGCTCGCCTCACCGCCCCGGGATCAGCGACGTGGTCCTGCCTCGCTGACCACCTCACGGCCCGTCCACGTCCCGGTGGACGGGCCGTGCCATGAAACGTCCCAGGCGAGTTACAGCAATGGACCCAACTCCCCGTCGCGGACATGTAGTCTATGAATCGTCGCAGTTCAGAGCCGGTTCATGAGCTCCTGCGGTCGGTAAAATCGACGAACTCCACAACATCTCGCTCACCAGCCGCCACGGCGCCGAAGTCGCTGACACCCTCAAGTGCTTCTCCGAGCGCCTGCCCGCCACATTCGTCTACGCCGGCATCGGCATCGGCATCGGCATCGGCATCGAGGAATCCGGCCTGCTGTCCGGGACACGGGGCGCCCAGATCGCCGGCCGCTTCACCCTGATCCCCTCCCGCCCGTTCCCTTACAACAGCGAATGGAAGGGCCTGGTCGCTCGCGAAGCGCCACGACCTCCGCTGCCGGGACGTCCGCTTCGCCCTAGAGGCCCCACTCCCGACCATCACAGATCAAATGACCGACCCCACCAGAGGCGAACTAGCCGACCTGGTCGAGAGCATGATCGGCAGAGGGCTCAATGGACGGCAGATCTGGACAGAACTCATGGACCACCACGACTATTTGATCACATACAGCTCCGTCCGCCACTACATCAGATACGCACGATCCCGGACCACACCGGCACGAGCAGAGGCCAACAGATCAGCCTCCCCTTGACAGCCCAGGTTCAGAATCCGAGGTGTTGACCGACATCATTCTCGTGAACCGCACTGTGGACTGGGATTCTGGCGTCGGCCTTTGTCCGGTGGGCTACGCTGTGCGGCCATGAATACCGGGACGGCATTGCGCCACACACGGATTGGTGACCCGGTGCTCTTCTGAGCGCCGTACGGGCCGGTGCGGGCCCTCTGTTCGATCGAGGATCTTGCGCTGCTGCGCGGGCTCCGCCTCCGTCGTGTTGATCACAGGCTCGGCACATCAACCACGACAGGAGAATTCATGCCCACCAAGACGCTGCAGATTCCCACCACGGACGGCCAGGCCGACGCCTTCGCCGCCTTTCCCGACCACAGCGAGCGGCGCCCAGGGGTGCTGATGTACGCGGACGGCTTCGGCATTCGGCCCGTGCTGCGGGAGATGGCCCGCGAACTGGCCGGGCACGGGTACTACGTGCTCGTCCCCAACCTCTTCTACCGGCACGGCCCGGCACCGGTGATCGAACTTCCCGAGCACATCGGAGAAGAGGTCCGGCCCGCGCTCATGGCCCAGTTGATGCCCTTGATCGAGGCGCACACCGCCGAACGTGTCCTGAGCGACGCCGACGCCTACCTCAGGTTTCTCACCACCCAGCCCGAGGTCGGCGCCGGACCTGTCGCGGTGACCGGCTACTGCATAGGCGGCCTCCTGGCGACGCGCACCGCCACGGCCCACCCCGGCCAGGTGGCCGCCGTCGCCGGATTCCACGGTCCCGTGGGCGCGGACGGGCCCGACGCCCTCGCCGAGATCACCGCCCAGGTCCACTTCGGCCACGCCGAAAGCGACCTGACGCCTGAGGCCCTGGGCGAGCTCAACCGGGCCCTGGACGCCGCAAAGGTCGACTACACCTCCGAGATCTACCCCGGCACCGTCCACGGGTTCACCATGTCCGACACCGACGCCTTCGATCCCGCCGGACTGCAGCGCCACTGGGACCACCTGCTCCCCCTCCTCGACCGCACCCTGGCCAACAGCTGAGGCTCCGGCTCGGGAACCAAACCTGAAGTACACGGCTACGACCAGCAGACGGTTCGGCGGGCCACACCAATGTCGGCATGGCCGGCCCGCCCGGCCACCGAATGCTGAATGGCCGACGAGCAGGCCGACTTCGTCCGGGAGCTTTCGGCTGGCTCGGCGGAATTGCTCGCCGTCGCCACCGGGGCGTCCCCGGCGAGCGGGGCATCCCGGGTCTTCGAATTTAGTGGGGTGCGCCTCCCGTCGGCTTCGCCGAGTGGTTGCACAGCGTGAGCGTAGGCGTTGGTTCTCTCGGTTCCTCACGCCGAAGGCGTTACGATCGGTTGCCTAGAGAACAACCGTGATCACGAAGGCCCGCGGGCTACTTGATGATGTAGGGAAACTTCCACCGCTGGGGCTTCGGGTGCCTGATGCCGCATGAGCGCACCTCTGCCCTGTTGTTGTGCGACGCGCTGATCGGGAACGAGGCTCGGTCAGCGCGTCGCGGACTGTAGGCGGCGGTATTAGCCGAGGTTCCGGGCGGAGAACCGCAGCGTGCTGTCCAGCTCGAATGTCGGGATCTCCGCATGCTTGCCGGGGTTGGCGTGCGGCGTCTTCTCGGCTGAGGCCAAGGCGTCGAACAGTGCCAAGCTCTGGGCCCGCGGCACCCGCTCATCGTCGCGTCGGCGGCGTAGAAGCCTGCGCCAGGCCCCTACCAGAGGTCACCAGGACCCACCGCCACCGCCACCCCCACCGACGTCTCCGCCGCCACCGGACCCTCCGCCGCCACCTCCGCCACCGCTGGAGGGAGGGACGGCGCTGGAGGTCGAGGCGGCGGTGATCAGGCCGAGGGCGAAGCCCGGGGCGAACCCGGCCACGAGGGTCGAGCGGTGCACGGGAGCGGCCGTCGAGTCGGCGATCGCTCCTTCCCACGCGTAGGCCACGTCCAGGGCCACCGCCCACGCGGTGTACAGCTTCAGTCGTATCTCGTCGGGGTGCTCGTCGTGCCGGGAGGAGGGGTCCATGAGATAGTGCCGGAACGCCTCCGTCCGGAGCCAGAGGGCGGTGCCGCGCGGGGTGCGGGATTGCAGCTCCCCGGAGCGCAGCCACAGCGCGAAGCCGGCACCGACGGCGATCAGGCCCACCACGAGGACCGGCCAGCCGGCCGCGCTCCGGTGGCCGCTGAGCCAGGCCCCGACGGCCGTCGTGACGAAGCCGAGCAGGGTGGCGGCGGTGCCGATGGTGCGTCCGATGCGGGCGCGACGCGCGGCGGCCGCGTCCCACAGATCGCTGTCGGCCTGCCACTGTGTCAGCCCGCGGTTGAGGCTCTCCCATGCCGACCGGAATTGCGGGTCGCGCAGGCCCAGGGTGACCGAGTCGCGTCCCGAGAAAATGCTGCCGAAGACGACCCTGGCGAGCGGGTCCGCGGGTGCGTCGGCCGGATCGCGGCGCGTGAGGGTGGGATGCTGGTCGGTTCCCTCGATGCCGACGTGTCCGTCGATCGTCGCGCCGAGGAGCCAGGCCACCTGGTGGTGGCTCTCGACCCGTTCATCGAGCAGGATCCCGCCCTGTGCCGGGGTCAATTCCGCTGGGGGCACGGGCGACGGCGTGAGCGAGGCGGCGGGCCGGTCGAGGGCGACGCGCCGCGTCCGGCCGGGCGTGCCGTCGGGTCCTTCCTCGACGATCCGGTCACGGCCGAGGAAACGCAGCAGCAAGACCGTCGCGGCGGCGCAGACCAGCGTGAAACCGAACGCGAGCAGACCCACCCGCAGTGGGCTTTCCACGGTCGTGCCGACGGCCTTTCCGGAGGGCGGCGCGGGCAGGGCCACCTTCGCTCCGGTCAGCTTCTGCCCGCGGGAGGCGTAGAGGGTGACGCCCTCGTGCCCCTTCAGCTTGTCGAGGGTCGGTCTTGCCCAGCCGGCCCAGCCACTGCCGTCCGATGTGCTCGCGGAACCCACGGCGCTGTGCCAGTGTGGAGAACAGGTCATCGAAGCGTGCGGCGTAGGCTTCCAGCGGGCCCGGTGCGGGCGGACACGGCAGACGACGGGTCATCACAAGCCCCCAGACGGCGAGGCGACGTTCCTCCGCTACCGGCCTACTACGGTCCTGACCCGCCGTCAACAAACCATCGCTAGTCTCGTCGCGGAGTCCGCGAAGCAGCCCATCCACCGTCGGCGCAAGCGGATCGCCCGGCTGCCACGCTACCGCCGTGTCGAGTTCGGCCCCAGCGAAGCACAACCCTGGTGGGCGAGGTGCTTCGCGCTCGGGCCTGGCGAGGCGCAACTCAGGCGGGCAGGCAACGATGCGGGCGGTGCAGCATGCCGTGCAGACGGCGATGGCGGCCAAACGGGACGTGGGCGCCCATCTCCCGCACGCTCCAAAAGGAGAGGCACTCGCTCAGGCTGCTGAGCGGCGGCCGACCGCCGTTCAGCAGCCGAAGTGGACGAACGGCGCCCATTGGGCAGGGCGGTACGGTTCGGCCTCGCGCAGCCGGAGCAGGACGGTGTGCAGCGCGGTGGCGGCGTGACCGGGGTCGAGGTCGCCGCCGTCGGCGGTGAGGGCGCGGTAGAGATCGTCTGTGACAGCCGCCGCGGTGTCGTCTCCGATCGCCCACAGAGTAGAGACGACTTGCCGGAAGCCGGCGATCTGCAGGGCGCCCGCCAGATGGTCGGCCTCGTCGGGGAGTTCAGGTCCTGCCGTGGCGGTGTGGCATGCGGAGAGCACGGCGAGTTCCGCGTCGGCGAGGTCGAGGCCGGCGAAGTCGGCCATCGTCAGCCGTTCGTCGGCGAGGAAGAGCACGCTCCGTCCCTCGGGGCCGTGGCCGCCGGGGCCCCCGTGGCAGGCGAAGTGTGCGCAGGTGTGACCGGGAAGCAGGGCCATCGCTTCGGCTCTGGTCGCCGCGCCACCGGTGCGGATGGTGGCGTCCGGGACGAGGTCGCGCAGGGTGCTCACCTCGCGCAGCGCCAGTGGCAGGTCGGCCAGGCCGGTGACATAGCGCGGCCGTTGTTCGCAGGCGACCGCGAGGAGGCGGCGGGGGCGTTTCTTGGCCGGGCGTCGGGCGTGCAGCAGTGCGCGCAGGGTGGGGGTGAGGGAGGACACGGCCCTGTCTATGACGGCGGCGGCTCGGTGGCTGTCCTCGGGGTCGTGGTATCCGGCGGTGTGCAGGGGAAGTTGGGTCAGCGCCCCGGTCGGGCACCACCAGATTCTCCTCTGCGGGAGAAGCGCAGTCTCGGCGAGGACGGGTCCAGCCACGGTGTCCCAGAGCCATTCACAAACCGACAGCAGGGCCTGGTCCCGGGGGCCATGGGCCAGGCCGGGGCCCCCGGTCCGGCCCATGGCCCGCAGATGCCGCCGGGCGTATGCCTCGGCCTGTTCGAGGGTGAGTCTGGGGAGCGGGACTACGCGTACGCCCTCCGCGCTCACGACCAGCGCGTCGCACCGGTAGACACTCACGTTTACCAGGACCACCGGTCCTTCGGCGGCGGCTGCCGACAGTTCGGCGAACGGCGTGGGTAGCAGAAAGCCCGCGAACCCGGGGAGTGTGCGGACCGAGGTCACCAGGCGTTCCCAGTCCAGTGCGAGCCGCCGCCGGTGCTCGGCGGCAGAGTGGGCGCCCCGTTCGTCGGTCCACGCCTCGGCCGCGAAGCCGGTGTGGACGGTGTCGAGTTCATTGGCCAGATCCGGCCGCACCGCCCGTAGCGCGGTGAGGTCGGTACGGCCGTCGAGGGCCTGGCCCCAGAGTAAGGACCGTCCGTGGTCGAGGAGTTCGACGGCGCGTTCCGCGTCTCCCAGGTTGATGGCAGCCGCTGCCGCGTCGGACGCGAGCCCGGACCAGCGGGCCAGCAGCCGGGCCCGGTCGGCACGGGACAGCCCGCGCCACACGGACAGATGAAGTTGGTTGACGGCGTCGGAGAACGCGTCGGTCGCGGCCCGCCAGTCGCCGGCCGCCCCGTGGCCTCCCACCCCCGTCCCGCCGTCCGCCGTGTCCCGCCGGGTGTCGGCGTCGAAGGCGCGGTCCGCGAGCAGGCCGGCCCGTGTCCGGGCCGCGTCCATACGGTCCAGACGGCTCCCGCTGCCAGACCGGGTCAGATCGTCCAGCAGGCCGATGGCCTCCTCCCGTCTGCCGAGATCGTTAAGGACCTCCGCGAGCGCCAACTGGGCGTGTCCGTACTGGGGGGAGCCCACGGCTTCGTCCGCCAGGGCCGCTCGGTACAGTGTGGCGGCCTCAGCCAGATCACCTCCGCCGTCGCCGCCCAGAACGCCCCGGTCACGCAGTGCCAGGGCAAGCGCGGTCCGCACGACCGCGGCGCGCTTGTTGTCCCGGTGGGCGAGCGCGGTACGCATCAGGCCGATGGCCGCATCGAGGTCGGCGGGGTCTCCGTCGGCGAGGTAGCGCTGCCGGAGCCGGTTGCCGAGCGTGCCCTGCGCGTGGGCGAGGAGGGACGGTGTGTCCGCGGCGGCCAGCGCGGACTCCCCGACACTGATAGCCTCCCGCAGATCAAGGCCGCTGCCCGAGAACTGTGCGCGATACACCAGGGCGGTACCGAGCGCGTTCAGAGCGCGGGCGAGTTCGGACCGGTCGGAGGCGGATACCTCCGCCCGCCGGGCCAGCGCGATGGCCTCGTCAAGCCCTGCGACGCCTCCTTCGTGCTTGAAGCGGGCGATCAGCACCCCCGAGAGATGCATCAGGTCACTGGACTCCTCGGGCATGCCGCCGGCAGGGCGTCCCACCACCTCACGCAGCAGCTCGACCGCCTCGTGAAGGTCTTCGCCCCGACCGGTCGCCTCAAATCGGCGCAACAGGGCGAGCCCCAAGGGGCGTCCTATCACCCAGCGGTGAGCGTGCGTGGGCGGCAGTGCATCGAGTACGGCGTGTCCGTGCTCATCGATCCGGTCGAGCAGCGCGTTGTCGCCGCCGCGTTCGTACTCGGCGAGCAGATCGGCCAGGAGCACGGCGTGTGCGGCAAGCTCCTCCGGGCGGTGGGCCGCCTCGGCGAGAGGGCGCTTGGGCCGGGACCCTGGGCCCGCGAGGAAGGTGAGCCCGCCAGGCGGCACGGTCATCCTCTCCTCGGGACCTTGCAAGGTGATGGCCTTCGCCAGTTCGGCCTTCGCCGCCGCCAGCTTCCCGGGGTCACGGATGCGTTCGACGGCCATCCGGAAGTAGTGCACGGCCTCGTCGATGTCGGCCTGCTCCTGCCGCGTCTCGTATCTCACGCGGTAGCAGATCCCCAGGTTGGCGAGCATGTCGTGTGCGACCTGGTCGTCGTGCGGCAGGGCGTCGAGCACCCGGCGGTAGCCGTCGATCGCGGCGGTCAGGTCCTCGAACTGCCGGCTGAAGGTGAGCCGCAGGCCGACCAGATCGGCGAGACTGATGAGGACCTCGCGGTAGAAGGGGTCCTCAGGGTGGCACAGGTGCACCGCCCGGCGGATGTCCTCATCGGCGGCCTCCAGGGGACCGGGGTCTCCGGTCACCTTCATCCACCACATCAGGGCGGCACCTCGCGCCAGGACGAGTCTCTTGTGGGAGTGATGACCGGCGGGGAGCCGGTTCATCGCCGTGGTCAGCAACTCGGCGGCGGACATCAGCGGGTCCGGTTCCTTAGCAGCGACACAAGCATCGAGGAGGTCCAGGGCCGCGTCAGCCGCCTGTTCCGCGTGCTCCGGCGCACCGCCGCGGTCGTGCAGAATCCAGTGGGAGACCGCGAGATGATGGGCGCAGATCACACGCAGCTGGGGATGGTTCATGCTGAAGGGACTGTTGAGCACCTCACGGTAGAGACCGGTGCATTCGGCAGCGTCCTGCACTGTGGGGGCGTCGGTGACCCGGCGCCACAGCATCGGCAGGAAGAACACGAGTAGGGATACCCGGTGGTCCGATTCGGGCGGGAGGCCGGTAGTGGCCCGTCGCGCCGCTTCTATCGCGTGGTCACGGTAGGCGGTGTCCCCAGAGGCGTCATAGCGCTTGAGGGCGGCCAGAGCCTCTTCAAGGTCGGGGTCTATCCCGTCGTTCGCACCGGTCCTGGGTGAAGCACCGGGCCCGTCGCGCTCACTGGAGCTCTGCGGAGCGCCGCGTCCTCGCTTCGGTCCGTCTGGTCCGCGCCGTCGGAACATCTTTTTGCTCCTCCGCCCTGGCAGGTACCTGCTCTATGCTCAACTTTAAGCACCGACAGTGCTGTTGGCGTGCTCTTTCCGGCCGCTTGCGGATGCGGGGAACGCACAGCGAGCGAGAAGGGGTTGCCCGGATGGAGACCGGTTCCGACGCTCTCACCCGGTGGTGCGACCAACTGCCGGCTCTGCTGGTCCAGGCACGCCAGGCTGGAGTCCTGGACCGCGTCGAGCGTGACATCGTCCGTATCCAGCAGGGCGGTTCGGCAGCCGGGGCTGTTGAACGCTGGATGCCGCCGGAGCCTGAAGGTCCTGCCCGGAGCTGGTCGGACCGGCCCTCCACCGCGATGGCGGACATCCCCGGCCTGCGCACCACGCCGGGCATCGGTGCCGGGGAGTACGCCTGCCCTCGTGACCGCTGCGAGCGCCGGGAGCGGCGCGACGACCACGGGCATCCGCCCGACTGTGCGGCCTTCGGCCTGCCCATGCGACCGACATGACTCGGAGGAGGCGGCGATGTTCGGGCTGATCCTCACCGAGGTGGGCAAACGGGTCAGCGGGCGGTGGATCACTGCCGTGCTGCTGCCGGGTTTGCTGCTGGCGCTCACGGCGGGGACGGCCGCGACCCTGGGGCATGCCCACGCCCTCAATCTGGACCGGCTGATCGCGCAGACAGCCCGGTTGGGCGGCTGGCTCGGCGTCGAACCGGCCCGCCCCCTCGTGGTCGCCGTGCTGGTCGCGACCGGCGCGGCCCTCGCCGGGACGGTCGCCGGAGGGCTGGGACAGCTGACCCAGCGGTGGTGGCTGCGCGAACGAGCCCTGACCGGTGCCTGGTTCGTGCGCTCCCGGTTCAGCCGGCGCTCCCGGGCGCTGGCTGACGCGGAGCGGGCCGGGATCACGCCGGTCGCCGCTTACCTGCCGCGGCGCCCCACGTGGATGGGTGACCGGGTCCGGTTGATCGAGGTCCGAATCAAGGCTGAGTACCGCCTGAGCGCGGCCGTGGTGTGGCCGCGTATCTGGCTGCTGGTCGGTGAGGAGGCCCGGCAGCCGGTGCTGGACGCACGGGTCCGGCTGTCCGAGGCCGTCGCTCTGGCCGGCTGGAGCATGCTCTATATCTTGGTCGGTGTGGTGTGGTGGCCCGCGCTGGCGGTGGGGGTCGCGATTTGGTTCACCGGGTGGCGGCGGGCCCGCAGTTGTATCGCGGAACTTGCGACGCTGGCCGAGGCGATGATCGACATTCAGCTTCCCGCGCTCGCGGAGGCCGTGGGGGTGGCCGCTCCGGAGACCGGATTCTCCGAGGCCGAGGGCCGCGTCCTCGGCGATCGCCTGGGCAAGTCGGGCCAGCCCTGAGCATCCGCGGACAGCCGTCCCGGGGTTCGGATCGGTCCGGCAGCGGCGACAGACGGCGGAGGCTCGCTCGGACCACCCTGCGGGGATACCCCTTCTCCTTCGGGTAGAGGCGGCTTCCTGAACGCCCCTCTCAGCTGCCAGACGGTTGACCACAGCCTCCCCGGCAGCCCCCACGAGGTGCGTGATCGGCCGCCTCTTAGCCGTAGAAACAGCACCGGTCACGCCAGGCGACGCGCTGCCGATGCATGGCGAAATGCAGCGGAAGTGCACTCACAGCCGTAGTGTGCCGACGCCACCTCCTCGACTGTGCTTCTTTGCCAGTCCCCGTACCGGGGCGTCAGAAGCGGGTCCGCCAAAAATTCGGGTCATCCCGGACCCCCTGTGCGGGACCTGCCTCCGGGCTGGCACGCCCACCGCCTCTTCAGTACCAAGATCCGGACCATACGTGGGCCAACACTCCGCCTGTCGCAGATCCAGCCTGCGTTTTCCCTGGTCACCGCGCCATGCAAGATGTACCACCAGCAGAGGAAGAATCTGCCGGGATGGCACCACGGCCGGTCCGCACAGCGAACGCCGCTTCGCAATCCCTCCCGCCGCAAGCAAGGGGCTGGAACGTCCCCATACACCACGTGCTGACGAGGCCCGGTGTACGCGTAGACACCGACGTCCGGCCACAACCGCACGCATCCTGATTCGGACCTGGGCGCGCCCATGACGTTCTCGCACGTGCCCTTCGCCGCCGCAAGGCCGATACTGCCGACAGGAGCAGGTCAGCCGAGACCCGCCCGGCCATCCGGCCAATCTGGCGGCCCGTCACCAAAGTCAGCATTAAGTCAGCATCAGTACCGCCAGAACTCGCTCACGACCGCCACGGACAGCCAAGATCACGATCTACCCATACTCACTCTGAACAGCGAAAACGCAGGACAACAACCCACCTGCTACCCTGCCTGGGAGATACCTATGAGGATGCTCATCAACGTCCCGGAGACCGTTGTCGCGGACGCGCTGCGCGGTATGGCCGCCGCCCATCCGGAGCTGACCGTGGATGTCGGGAACCGTGTCGTACTGCGACGTGACGCGCCCGTGGCCGGGAAGGTGGCGCTGGTCTCCGGGGGCGGGTCCGGGCACGAGCCGTTGCACGCCGGGTTCGTCGGACCCGGGATGCTCTCGGCGGCGTGTCCGGGAGAGGTGTTCACCTCGCCCGTGCCGGATCAGATGGTGCGGGCCGCAGCGGCAGTCGACAGCGGGGCCGGGGTTCTGTTCGTCGTCAAAAATTACACCGGCGACGTGCTGAACTTCGAGATGGCCGCCGAGCTCGCCGAGGACGAGGGCATTCGGGTCACCCAGGTCCTCGTCGATGACGACGTGGCCGTGACCGACAGTCTGTTCACGGCGGGGCGGCGGGGCACGGGCGCGACCCTGTTCGTCGAGAAGATCGCTGGGGCCGCCGCCGACGAGGGCGCGCCGCTGGAACGGGTGGCGGCCATCGCGCGGCAGGTGAACGAGGAGTCGAGGAGTTTCGGGGTGGCGCTCAGCGCCGTCACCACGCCCGCCAAGGGGTCGCCGACCTTCGATCTGCCGCCCGGCGAGCTGGAGCTGGGCATCGGGATCCACGGCGAGCCGGGGCGGGAGCGGCGTCCGATGATGACGTCCGGGGAGATCGCGGACTTCGCGGTGGACGCGGTGCTGGCGGACCTGCAGCCACGCGGACCCGTGATCGTGCTGGTCAACGGGATGGGCGCGACTCCGCTGCTGGAGCTGTACGGGTTCAATGCCGAGGTGCAGCGGGTGCTGTCCGAGCGGGGGGTCGTGACGGCTCGTACGCTCGTGGGGAACTATGTGACCTCGCTCGACATGGCGGGCTGTTCGGTGACGCTCTGCCAGGTGGACGAGGAGCTGCTGCGCCTCTGGGACGCGCCGGTGGAGACGCCGGCGCTGCGCTGGGGCCGTTGACCCGCCAGACAAGGAGATCACGTGCTCGACGCCGATTTCTTCCACCGTTGGATGACCGCGGCCGCGAATGCCGTGGATCGTGAGGCGGACCACCTCACCGAGCTCGACTCGGCGATCGGGGACGCCGATCACGGCAGCAACATGCAGCGCGGGTTCGCCGCGGTGACCGAGACCCTGGGCCAGGAGCGGCCGCAGACCCCGGGGGCCGTGCTGACGCTCGCCGGACGGCAGTTGATCTCGAAGGTCGGCGGGGCCGCGGGGCCGTTGTACGGGACGCTGCTGCGGCGTACGGGGAAGGCTCTGGGCGACGCGCCCGCGGTGACGCCGCAGCAGTTGGCCGAGGCGCTCGGGGTGGGCGTCGCGGCCGTGGCCCAGCTGGGCGGGGCGCAGGCCGGGGACAAGACGATGCTCGATGCGCTGCTACCGGCCGCCGAGGCGCTCGGGACCTCGTTCGGGGCGGCCCGGGAAGCGGCGGAGGCGGGGGCGCTGGCGACGGTTCCTCTCCTGGCCCGCAAGGGCAGGGCGAGCTATCTGGGCGAGCGCAGCATCGGGCATCAGGATCCGGGGGCGACGTCCTCCGCCCTGCTGATCGCCGCGCTGGCCGAGACCGGCGGCGTGCTCGGGGGTGAGGCATGAGCGACGGGAAGCAGGTCGGGATCGTGCTGGTCTCGCACAGCGGCCCGGTGGCCGAGTCCATCGCCGAGCTCGCCAGGGGGCTGGCCGCCGGTGGATCGACGGCCCCGGTCGCCGCGGCCGGTGGTACGCCCGCGGGTGGGCTCGGGACCAGTGCGGAGCTGATCGCGGAGGCCGCCAGGTCGGTGGACGGCGGTGCGGGGGTGGCGTTGCTCGTCGATCTGGGCAGCGCGGTGCTCACGGTCAAGACGATGCTGGCCGAGGGCGACGAACTGCCGGACGGCTCACGTCTGGTGGATGCGCCGTTCCTGGAGGGTGCGGTGGCCGCCGTGGTCACGGCGTCGGCGGGTGGCGACATCGCTGCGGTGGCGGCCGCGGCTTCGGAGGCGTACGAGTATCGCAAGGTGTAGGCAGGTGGAGTCCCGCGGTCCGTGAGGCCGCCCCGCACCCGTTGTCCGTGGGTGTACGGGGCGGCCTCACGCCCGTCGTCCGGGCGCGATTCGCCGGACGGGTCCTCGGTCGGTGAGACCGGATCCGCGCCGGACGGGACCTCGGTCCGTCAGGCCGCCGACGCGGTCGCGGCCGCCTCGATCCTGATCCGGGCCTGCTGTGTCGTGCCGTTGACCGTCACGGCGAGCGTGATCGTGCCCGGCCGGAGTGCGGTGAGGGTGCCGGTGGACGGGTCGAGGACCGCCGTGTGGCGGTGGCGGGCGTCGCCCCGGTCGCCGATGTGGACGTTCGGGGATCCGGTCCAGTCCGCGACCAGCGGGAAGCCGACCGGGACCCTGCGGGCGCCCTGCGTGACGGTCGCCGTGACCTTCGTACGACTGCCGGTGCCGAGCACCGCCGGCGCCTCGATCTCCAGCGCGTCGACATGCGCTCGGGTCTGTACGGAGACCCAGTCGGGCCCGCCCTGCCACGGCCGTTGCCGCGCTGCGGCCTGTTCTCCGGGCGTGATGTGGTCGGCGCCGACCAGCGACCAGCCGGTGAAGCCACCCTCGTCGGCCGGACCGGCCGGCGCCTTGCCGGAGTTGCCGTTGATCAGATACGGCACTCCGTCGACGTGCGAGGCGTGGAAGACGCCGACGTGGCCGCCGATGAAGGCCGCGCCCTTGCCTGTCGTACGGCGGAAGTCGGCGAGCCACTGTTCGACGAGGGCCGCCTCCTTGCGGTCGCCGAGCTGGCTGCCCTTCTGGACGGTCGGGTCGCGCGGCGGCACGTGCTCGATCAGCATGACCGAGTCGACGGTCCGGTCGTTCGCCGCCGCGTCCAGCTGGGCGCGGAGCTGCTTGATCTGGGCGAAGCCCCCGCCGCGCAGGCTGAGGCCGGAGGTGTCGAGCGTGACGAAGCGGGTGCCCTTGTGGTCGAACGTCCGCTGGGCGGGGCCGAATTCAGTGATGAAGTTGTCAATTTTGCCGCCCATCACCTCGTGGTTGCCCGGTACGTAGTACCAGGGCAGCGAGTCGCCGAGTTCCTGGTCGAGGATCCGGTGGGCGAAGGCCAGGTCCGCGGGTGATCCCTCGTCGACGAGGTCACCGTTGATCACGAGGAAGTCCGGGTGGGCCGCCTTGATCTCGCGCAGGGTGCGCCGTGCCTGGGTGACGATGGCGCTGTCCGGATCCCGGGCGACGAACTGGGCGTCGGACATCACCGCGAACTGCCAGTCCCTGCGCCCGGTCACTGCCGCCGGGTCGATCAACGGGTCCGCGGGGACCGCCTGTTCGGGAAGGTCGACGGTGGGCGGCACCTGGGCGGTGAGTTCGTCGATGACGATCTCACCCGTGTACTGCTGGGCGGCGGCGGTCTCCGCGAGGTAGAAGCGGGACACAGCGAGCGGCATGGCGGCTCCCGGCGGCACGGTGAAGGTGATCTGCCGCCAGCCGGTCCAGGTGACGTACGGTCCACGCAGCAACTGGTCGGAGCCCGCGGCGTCCTTGAGGTGCAGGGTCGGCCAGGCGCCCTTGCCGTCGCCCTTGATCCACAGCTTGAACGACTGCGGCTGGCCGGGCACGGTGACGGGCTGGGGCGGGGACGCGTAGGCGGCGCGGGTCGCGGTCGACTGGGTGAAGTCGTAGGTGAGCCGCAGTCCGGTGCCGGTGTGGCCGTCGGGTGTCGCGGCGAGCGAACCGCTCGCGCGGGCCTGGCTGAACTTCCAGGAGCCCGCGTCGTCGAAGGAGGAGACGGCCTGCTCGGTGAGGCCGACGCTGACGGCGAGGACGGTGGTGGTGCCGGCCACGGTCGCCTTGATCTGTCCGGCGCCGTCGCCGGTGCGTGAGGTGACGGTGAAGGAGCCCTGACCGTCGTCGCGGATGTCGAAGAGCGCGTGGTCGTAGTCGAGGGTGACGTCGCGCGGTTCCACGGGCGCGCCGGCGCCGTGGGCGTCGAGCCCGACGATGCCGAACGTGCCGGTGGCCTCGGCGTCGGCGAGGCCCACGCGCCGGGTGGTCGGTTCGATCCGGGCCAGTTCGTCGAGGACGGTCAGGGTCGTGCCGCCGTTCGCCGGTCCGTGTTCGGCGCGTACGTCGGTGGTGCCGCTGCGGCGCGCGGTGAAGAGCCCGTCGCCGTCGACGGTGCCGACGGAGCCGCGTACCGTACGCCAGCGCGGGTCGCCGTCGGCGGGGCCGTACGTCTCGTCGTATCCGGTCGCGGTGAGGCGGCGGGTGAGCCCGGGGAAGACCCGGTCGGGGTGGCCGCCCTTGACGGGGTCGACGCCTGGTGCGGAACCGGCGGGCGTACGCGGCTGGACCCAGAATCCCTTGAGGCGTCCGCTGCCGTCGGGCGCGGTGAGAGCGAGGCCGTTGGGTACGGTGCGTTCGCTGCCGTCGGACGGGCTGTTCTCCACCCGGAGCGCGTCGCTGCCGGGCTCGCGCGCGACGAGGGTCGACGAGCCGCCGCCGTCCAGGTTGAGTGCGCTGTACGAGCCGGCCCGCCGCATCATCAGCCCGAGTTCGGTGAGGGTGACGCCGCCGCTGTCGGCCTGCCGCCCGTCGACGGTGAGGATCTGCATGGTCCGGCCGTCCCTGGAGAAGCCGACGGCGGTGCGGGGCGCGGCGGTGTTGTTGCCCTCGCCGTCGTGGTTCTGCGCGACTCCGTCGACGACGAGGAGTTCGCGTCCGCCGACAGCGGTGCGCGGCAGGGTTCCGTTGTCGGTGCGTGCCCGGTAGGTCAGGGACACCGGGTCGCCGGGCTTCAGGGCGTCGAGCGCGACGGCCCCGGCCTCGCGGCCGATCAGGACGGTGGTGCCGTCGGGGACGGCTCCTGATCCGGGGGTGTGCGAGACGGAGACGACCTTGCCGTCCCGTACGGCCGCTTCGGCGACGGGGGTCGCGTTGTCCACGGTCAGGGCGCGGTCGGCGGTTCCCCAGGCCGAGGTGTACGCGCCGACTCCCCCGGCCGGGACATTGGCGGCGTTGTACGCGGCGAGGGGCCGCTGCCCGGCGGGCAGGGTGAGCGTCCCCTCGAAGTACAGGTTCAGGATGCGGCCGGCGCTGTCGGGGCCGATGCCGACGGCCCGGTTGGTTCCCGGAGCGGGCGACTGGACGATCGCCCCGTCCTTGACGCCGATGCCCTCGGGCGCGCCGGTCTGGTTGATGTCGAAGAAGTCGGCGTTGATCGCGGCGACGGTGCGGCGGCCGCGGCCCGCGTCGTGGGCGGCGGCGAGTTCGGAGACCGTGTGCCGTTCGGAGACCTTCCCGGAGGAGAGGTAGTCGGCCTGTACGCCGGTGCCCGCGAGGTCGACGGAGAGGGAGTCGACCCGCAGCCACGTGTCGGATTCGAGCCGGTCGTACGAGTCGAGGCGGACACCCCGGGCGATCGGGCGCGACGTGCGGGCGGTCTCGATGCCGTCGCCGTCCGCGACGGACCGGGGCTCTCCCGCCGGGTTGCTCGCGGGTGGTGGGGCGACCGGTCGGAGTGCGTCGGCGGAGGTACGGGGACGGGGGTCGGGCGTCGAATCGGCGAGCGCGGGAGAAATCGCGCCGACCGTCATCGCGGACACCGTCGCCAGCAGCACGAGCGGTCGCGCGAGCGTCCCGTACCGCCGCGCCGCTCTCGCACGCGGTCCGGTCGTCCTGCCGACTATACCGAGGGCCACAAATCCTCCTGGAATCAAGTTGGTTGCCCGGTCCGCTCCACGGGCGGTACACGCTGTCGGCGGACAGCATGGCCGCGCGCGCAGCCCCGCACCAGGGGGCATCGGGAACCTCGGGGGAAACAGGGCAAGTCGGCTCGATGACGGAAATGATCAACAAGGCAGGAGTGTCGTCCGGGGTGGTGTGCGCGGCCGGCCCGCAGACTTGACGGCATGTCGTCCCAGAAGCGCGGCACGCGCAGTGCGGGTCTCCTGCTGTTCCGCCGGCCGGCCGGTGCCGTGGACGACGGCGCCGGTTTCGAGGTGCTCATCGGGCATATGGGTGGCCCGTTCTGGGCGGGCCGGGAGAGCGCGGCGTGGTCGATCCCCAAGGGTGAGTACGGCCCCGACGAGGAGCCGGCGGCCGCGGCCCGCCGTGAGTTCGAGGAGGAGTTCGGCCGTGCGGCGCCGGACGGTGAGTGGGTGGCGCTCGGTGAGTCCCGTCAGTCCGGCGGCAAGACCGTGACGGTGTGGGCGCTGGAGACGGATCTCGATGCCGCGACGGCCGTTCCCGGGACGTTCACCATGGAGTGGCCGAGAGGGTCCGGGGTGCCGCGGGAGTTCCCGGAGGTCGACCGGTTCGCCTGGTGCACGCCCCAGGAGGCGGCGGAGCGGCTCGTCACGGGGCAGCGGGTCTTCCTCGACCGGCTGCGGGAGCACATGGAGGACGGGCGGGCGGCGCCCGCTCAGGACGGGCCGTGAGCGGGCTGTGCGGTTGATCTCCGGGCTGTGCGGGTGGGGTTCGACGCCGCCGTGGCTCACAGCGGTCACAGGCGTCAGTGCTGCGCGCCCTGAGCTGCCTCGATGCTGCTGTGCAGATCGCTCGTCGCGTCGAGCGCGGCGGCTCCGGAGAGGACCAGGCAGGCCAGCAGCGCGGCGGCCGCCACCCGGCCGACGCGGGGCCGCGGGGCGTTCCGGCCGAGCAGTGCGGCGACGCGGCGCGGTACGGGGCCGGCCGCCGCGGCGAGCGCCGTCCGGGGACGGGGCTGCGGGGCTCCTTCGGCGGCGCGGGCGGCGAGGGCGGCGCGGCCGATGGCGCGGGCGGCGATCCGTCGGTCGCCGACGGCACAGGCCGCCGCCTCGTCGGCGCAGCGCTCCAGGGCGTAGCCCATGGGGGCGCGCAGGGAGCGCAGTGCGGGGTGGCAGAGTGCCGCGATTTCGGCGGCTGCGATGAAGAGGTGGTGGCGGCCTGTGAGATGGGCGCGTTCGTGTGCCAGCAGGGCGTCGCGTTCTGCGGGGTCCAGGGCGCGCAGCATTCCCGTGGTGACGACGATCCTGCCCGGCGTGCCCGGACGGCCGGGCAGCGCATACGCGTCGGCGCGGCTGTCGCGCAGGACGGCCAGCTCGCCGCCTGTGTGCTCGGACGGCCGCGCCGCCCGGTACAGCTCCGTCCAGTGGCGGTGGGCGGCGCGGGCGACCGCGGCGGCGCAGCCCGCGAGCAGCGCCAGCGCGGCGGCCGCGAGGGGGACGGCGACGGCGGGAGCGGCGTCGGAGAGCGGCCTGACGAGTTCACCGAAGGCGGAGACAGCGGAGAACCGGGTGGCGCCGGGCACCACCAGCAGGACCAGGGCAAGCAGGCTGCACAGGGCCAGGCCGATGCCCGTCGAGGCGAGCAGCCGTACGGCACGCACCGGCGACAGGGCGTCCGCGAGGCGACGCGCGGCGGGTACCGCGACGAAGGGCATCAGCAGCGGAACCCACACGGCGTAGATCATCTGTTTTCTCCGTCGAGCAGGTCC
Organism: Streptomyces sp. NBC_00846; assembly: GCF_045207325.1. NCBI lineage: Bacteria > Bacillati > Actinomycetota > Actinomycetes > Kitasatosporales > Streptomycetaceae > Streptomyces > Streptomyces sp. NBC_00846. The sequence goes on from NZ_CP108846.1 coordinate 260,061, forward strand.
CGGAGCAGCTGCTCGTCCTCATCGGTGAGTTGTGACACGAATCGCGCCAGCACCGTGCTGCGGTCCTCCTCCTTCCGCAGCTCGCTGTGCATCCGGCGGGCGGTCAGACCCGGCGCGTCCTCGGTGGGGGTGTATGCGAATCCGCGGCCGGCCCGGGTGCGGGTGACCGTACCCTTTTCGTAGAGACGCGACAGGATCGTCGTGACGGTGGTGCGGGCGAGCGCCGCCCCGATGGCGCCCTGCACCTGGCCGGGGGTCAGGGGCGTGCCGGCCGCCCACAGGGCCGCCAGGATCGTGGATTCCAGCTCGCCGGACGGGCGCCGTTCCGATGAGGTGTGGTGCTCCGGCCCGGCTTCCGGTGCCGGGTCATCGTGCGGGCGGGGGGCGGGTTCTCCGCTCGATATCCCCTTCACCTGCGACATGGGAACTCTCCTCCCCCCTTCGGGCGTCTACAGTGACGTAGACCGTCTACATCACTGTAGTCGGTCCGGGCGTTCCGTCGGGTCGCCCGCTCACCATTATGGGAGACCTTCCACCGTGTCCGTATTCTCACTGGCGGCCGCGCCACAAGCGGTGAACGTGCTGGACGCAGGTTCACTGCTCGGAGCGTTCGGTGCGCTCGGCATCGCCGTCGTGCTCTTCGCCGAGACGGGACTGCTCGTCGGCTTCTTCCTGCCCGGCGATTCCCTGCTCTTCACGGCGGGCCTCCTCTGCGTGTCGGGCACCCACGGGCCGGTCGAGCTGTCGTTGCCGCAGGTGCTGATCGCCGCCGTGGCCGGCGCGCTGCTCGGCGCGCAGGCGGGCTACTGGATCGGCCGCCGCGGTGGCCGGGCCCTGCTCGCCCGCAGCCGCGCCAAGCGGCTGCACGAGGGCGCCGCCCGAGCCGAGGAACTGCTCGGCAGGTACGGCCACGCCCGGGCGATCGTGCTGGCCCGCTTCGTACCCGTCGTACGCACGGTGCTCAACCCGCTGGCCGGGGCGCTCAACGTCCCGGCCGGGCTGTTCACGCTGTGGCAGGTCGTCGGCGGAGTGGTCTGGACCGTGGGGCTGGTCCTCGCCGGGTACGGGCTGGGCTCCTCGGTGCCCAACGTCGACCGCTATCTGCTGCCGATCGTCGCTGTCGTGGTCGTGGTCTCCCTCATCCCCCTCGCCGCCGAACTGCTCCGCTCCCGCGGCCGGCGCACCGCAGAAGGAGACAACAGCTGATGCCACTCGCCTCCACGGCCACCTCGATCGACGGTGGCCTGTACACCTGGATCACCGAGCTGGCCCAGCGCTCCCCCGCCGCGCTGGATTCCGCGATCCGCGTCTGGTCGGATTACGGACTGGCCCTGTTCGCCGTGCTGATGGTCATGTCCTGGTGGCGCTCGCGCTCCTCGGGCCCCGCCCGTACCGCCATGGCGCTCTGCACCCCGCTCGTCGTGGTGGCCGCGTACATCGTCAACGACCTCGTGAAGTCGGCCTTCCATGAGCAGCGGCCGTGCCAGACCCTGCATGTCGTCACGGTGGAGGCCTGTCCGGCGCTCGGTGACTGGTCCTTCCCCAGCAACCACGCCGCCATCGCGGCGGCCGCCGCGATGGCCATCTGGCTGACCGATCGCAGACTCGGGGCGATCGCGGTGCCCGCCGCTCTGCTGATGGCGGCGTCCCGCGTGTGGATCGGTGTGCACTACCCCCACGATGTGCTGATCGGGCTGGTCACGGGCGCGCTCGTCGCCTGGCCGTTGACGATCGCGGCGCGGCACTGTGCCCCGGTGGTGGTCCGGCTGCGCGAAAGCCCACTGCGTCCCCTGGTTGCGAACCGGTGACCGAGGGCGCTTCGACGCTCGCGCGTGGCCGGTCCGGACCCATGGGCTCGGGGCTCCGTGCACCGCTGGGAGCCGTTCTTATCGGGCTGCTCGGACTCGTCGGGCTGGCGGCTCTCGTCCTGGCCGCCCGGCACGGCTCCCCGCCCGCCCTGGACCGGGCCGCCCATGACTGGTCGCTGCGGCACCGGCCGTCGGGCCTCGTGGCGGCCGCTCGGGCCGTCACGACGACCGGCACCGGAGTGGTCCCGTACGCGGCGGCGGTGATCGCCGGGCTGATCGCGGGCCGTGACACCCGTCGGCGGCTGGAGTACGCGGTGGGCGCCCTGGCCTTCCTGCTGCTCGCACAGGGTGTCCGCTACGGTCTCATGGAGCTGATCGCCCGGCCCCACCCGCCGCTGGGCGACTGGGCCACGCATGCATCCGGCTTCGCCTTCCCCTCCGGGCACGCGACGACGTCCGCGCTGACGGCCGGCCTGCCGCGACGGGAGGCGGCCGGTGGACCTTCGGCCCGAAAGTCCCGAGCCGAAAGTCCAGGACCGCAGGTCCCCTGCCGGAGCTCACCGCACGGCTGCCGTACGGACACCGCCGGACCCCGGCAGACGGGCCGGCGGGTGCTCCGGTACGAGAGCCGAGAGGAAGGATGTCCGGCGGCGAAGCACGAATCCCAGCGATTCGTAGAGCCGGACGGCGTTGGTGTTGGCGGCGGAGGCGTGCAGGAACGGTGTTTCGCCGCGCTCCCTGATCTCGTGGGCGACCGCGAGGACGAGCCCGGTACCGAGCCCTTGGCCGCGCACGGACTCGTCCGTGCAGACGCCGCTGATCTCGCTCCAGCCCGGTGGGCGCAGACGCTCGCCCGCCATCGCGACGAGCACCCCTTCACGCCGGACGCCGAGGTAGGTGCCGAGCTCGACCGTACGGGGCAGGAACGGCCCCGGCCGGGTGCGGGCGACCAGGTCGAGCATCTCGGGTACATCGGCGGGGCCCAGCCGCACGGCCTGCGGAAACGGGGCCGCCGCGACCCCGGCGTCGACGAGCTGGACGCCCTCGGCGTGGAAGGTGATCTCCCAGCCGGCCGGTGGCGGCTCCCGGAACGCGGTGAGGGTGACCGCGCCGCCGGGGCCGGCGAGGGCCGCAGCGTCGGCCCAGTCCGCGGCCCGGGTCGGGTCCGGGACCGCGACCCAGGGGGCCACGTCCGCCGGGTAGCGCAGGACGCGGCCGCGGTGCTCGGCGAAGTGGGCGTGCGCACCGGTCAGCGCGGCGCGGACCGGGTTGTCCAGCGGGTGCGCGTCACCGGCGGCGGCACGCGGAGCGCTCACGCGGCCACCTTGATCACGGTCTTCCCGCGCGCGTGTCCGCTCTCCACGGAGCGCAGTGCTTCTCCCGCCCCGGAGAGCGGGAAGGTCGCGGTCACCTGCGTCTGCAGGACTCCGGTGACGACGAGGTTCGCCACCTTTTCGAGGACGGCCGCGGTGCGGGCGCGGGCGACGGCCGCCCCTCCGAGCTCCACCGCCAGTGGCTTGCCCCCGGCGCTGATCAGCCTCGCCGGGTCGGCGAGGAGCGGGGCCACGCTCCTGAGGGTGTCGCCGCCGACCAGGTCGAAGATCGCGTCGACGCCGTCGGGCGCCGCCGCCCGCACCCGGTCGGCGAGACCGGGGCCGGATTCGACGTGCACCGCGCCGAGCGACTCGACGAAGTCCTTCTTGGCCGCGCTCGCGGCGGCGACGACGTGGACACCGGCGTGGCGGGCGAGCTGAACCGCGAAGACGCCGACCCCGCCTCCGGCCCCGGTGATCAGCAGGGTCGAGCCGGGGGCGGGATCGAGCTGGCGCACACCGTCGTACGCGGTGGCAGCGGCGACCGGCAGCACAGCCGCGTCGGCGAACGACAGACCGGCCGGCTTGTGCGCGGTCACGGCGACGGGAAGCAGCGTGTACTGGGCGTAGCCGCCGGTCACCGGATTGCCGAAGACCTCGTCGCCGACCGCGAATCCTTCGACGTCCGGGCCCACGCCCTCGACGACTCCGGCCGCCTCGCTGCCGAACACGGTGGGAAACGGCTGCGGCTCGCTGCCGGGCCTGATGTACCCCGTACGCAGCTTCCAGTCGACCGGGTTGACCCCGGCCGCCCGGACGGCGACGAGCAGTTCGCCGGGACCGGGCACCGGCACATCCTGTTCGACGAGGGCCTCGACCTCCGGTCCGCCGTTGCGGGTGAACACGTACGCCTTGGGCATGAGCTTCCTCTCTCCTGATCCATGTTCGTGGCCGTGACCCTGCACGGCGCCCGGGGCCGCGCCGGTCACCGCTCGTCACAGCAGCAGGAAGGCGCCTCCGCGTGCGCGTATTCCCGGACCGCCGGGGCATTCATCGGACCGCAATGCCCGCCGCGACGGCCTCCGTACGGTCTCTCACGTCTCCCACCTCTCCCACGAAGCTCAGCGGACTCCACCCGTGACCGGGTCCACGACCTTGTTCACCAGCAGTTCGAGAAGCCTCCGGTCGTCGCCCGCGGTGCCGCGCTCCGATGGTGTGTCCGGGTTGACGTCGAGCAGCACATGGGTGGCGCCCAGCTCGCCGAGCTCCGCCAGATCGGCCCGGATCCGGTCGATCGTGCCATGCCCGGCGGGGCGTTCACCGCTGAGGAGGGCGTCGGTGACGCGGATCTGCAGCCGGGGCACGAGCGCGGGAACGGGGCGCTGCCCGCGTTCGGCCTCCTCGGTGATCAACGGCAGCCCGGCCCGGATCGCGTCGAGCGGCAGCCGGTACGGGTGCCAGCCCTCGCCGAGCCGGGCGGCGCGGCGCTGGGCGGCGGCCGAATTGCCACCGACCCAGACGGGCAGGCCGGGAGCGGAGGCCGGCGCGGGCGCGGTCCGTACGCCTTGGTACGAGACGTAGTCGCCCCGGAACGTCACGGGGTCCTCGGCCCAGGCGGCCCGGATCGCGGCCAGATATTCATCGGTGATGCGCCCCCGCTCGGCGAAGGGCACGCCCAGCGCGTCGTACTCGGCCCCGGACCAGCCGATCCCCGCACCGAGGATGAACCCGTCGGCGTTCAGGTTGTCGATATTGGCGGCGAGCCGGGCCGTCTGCAGCGGGTGACGGTACGGGATGACGGTGACGGTCGTACCGAGCGCCAGACCGGGTACCCGTCCGGCGATGTGCGCGGCGAGCACGAACTGGTCGTAGAACGGGGCCGGATACGTCTCGTGCACATCGGGGGTGACCGCGATGTGATCGGAGATCATCGCGAAGGAGTACCCCAACTCACGTGCGTCCACAGCCTGTTGGAGGAGGCTTGCCGGGGTGGTGCCGACACCGAAATTGAGTATGTTCACGCCGAATTTCACAACAAGAGCCTAGGCGAACCTTCTTGACGGCAAGTCACCGGGCAAGCCTGGAAGATCCCGGCGACCTGCCGTGGCTCAGTCGGCTGTACGTCGCAGGACCAGAGTGACGAAGCCCAAGGTGTCCCGGTAGACACGCAGCCATTCGGTGCGGCGGACCGCGGCCGTCTCCAGCACCTGCGGGCTGTCCGGGTGGTCGGGGTGGTCCAGGGCCCAGGAGGCGAGCGACCCCCAGCAGGACCACTCGTAGTCGTCCAGTTCGCGGCGCGTGCTGACGTGACCGAGGACCGGAGTCCACCCGTCGGCGGCGACGTGGTCCAGGGTGGTCGCGAGGTCGGCGAAGTCGCCGAGCATCTCGATGGCCTCCTGCGACGGCTCACGTTCCCAGAAGCCGTCACCGATCAGGACGCGTCCACCCGGAGCCAGATGTGTGCGCGCCGCCGCGAGCGTGGGCAGCAGTCCGCCGAAGGCATGCGCGGCCCCGACACTGAACACCAGGTCGAACGAGTGTGCGGATCGGAACTGCGCGGCATCCTCGTGGTGCAGTGCGAGGCGTTCCTGGACGCCGAGACGGCTCGCGGCCTCTCGGGCCTGCCGAAGAGCGTCCTCGGAGGTGTCGACGCCTTCGGCGAACAGCCGTGGGTGCGCGGTCAGGGCACGCAGCAGCCACTCTCCGCCGCCGCAGCCCAGGTCGAGCACCCGCTCGTCCCCGCGCGGGGCGCCGTGCGCCAGGAGTTGTCGCACCGATTCGTCGTCGAGCGGGGACTTGATCGGGTGTTCGGCATGGGCAAGCCTGGAAATCTCTTCACGGTTCACCGGCGCAGCCTGACAGCACCGAAGGCCGTACGCACGTCTTTTTTGCCGGTGCCGGCCGCTGCCCGCTCCCGCCGCTCCCGCCGCTCCCGCCGCTCCCGGCACGGCGCGGGAGCGGATGCGGGAGTGATCGCCCCAACTCCTGGGTCACCGTCAGCGCTTGAGGCCGTCCATGAGGTCGCGCATGTCGCTGATCATCGCGGACTGGTACGGGGAGAGATCGGGGAGGTCCGATCCGTCACCCATCGGGGGTCCGTCGAGGCTTTCCTCGTTCTGCAGGGAGGAGTAGAGAGCCAGTGAGAGGACCGCGCCGCCCTCCAGTACGCGCAGTTCCGCGATGCCGTTGTCCGAAGTCAGCAGATACGCCTTGTCGCCGAGGTCCGCGACCGCCTCCACCTTCACGCCGGGATCGGCGCCGAACTCGGTCACCCCGCGCTTCGCCTCGAACTCGGCAGCGGGGTCGGTCTTCTTGTGCAGTTCCATCCTGACGCCGACGGTGTAGCCGATGGACCAGCCCTTGGTGGAACGCTCCGGCCCGGCGGCGGATCGAAGGGCGATGAAACAGCTGGCCTGATCCAGCGCCGGGTCGTTCAGAACCCCTGAATCCGCCCTGCCCGTTGATCCCGCCTCGCCCGTGGGCCCTCTCGGCGCGATCGCCGTACCGAGTGCCTTCAGTGGCAGCGTCGCACAGGGGGCCTCGTTCAACCGGTATCCGTGCATGTCCGGTTGCCGGTCACCCCATGGGAACAGGAGCAGCGCCACCATCCACACGAGTGAAGCCACCACGGCTCCGCCCAGCGCCCACCGCCACGGCCTGCGCGGCCACGGCTCCCCCATGCGCCCCTGGCCGAAGCCCATGTGCCCCTGACCGAAGGCGTCCAGCACCTCGCCGGCCCCACCCCTGCCCCCGTCCCGCGCCTCGCTGTCCCCGACTCTGCCCGGCTCGCCCGCCATTTCCGGCTCGGAAATCATCACGCCCCCCTTGGTCGCTTCTTCCCCCGCTCTCCTCATGATCCCAGCACCGGCCCCGTCCGGATACGACCACCCAATTTCTGCCCGTCAGAGCGATATACCCCACCCCGGTGTCCACCCTCCGGACATACATTGGGCTCAACCACCTGGTGGCGGTGCCGGCCCAGGAGTCGCTGCCCTCGGTCGGCCATCCGGGAAGCTGAAGCCCGTCCTGGCATCGCCCTGGGAGCAGCCCGATGCCAGGACGTACGTGTACAGGCCGCGCCGCGGTGTCACTTTCACCGACGGCACCCCGTTCACCGCGGACGACGTGGTGGCGTCCATCGAGGCCAGACGATCCGGCTGAAGGCGCCGGACCCGGTGATCGCGTGGACGACGACCGCGGGCGGACTCCTCGTCAACAGCCGCCCGTACTCCTCACTCAATCCGCTCCGTACCGTGGGCTCGGCCCTGCGCGAGGCCCTCAGCAGTCACTACTACGCGACCGAGGACTCCCCCGCGGTCACGCACACCATCGTCGGCTACCCGCGCCACTGACCCCGTCCGGGCAGCGGCCCCGAGTCGGGCCGCCATCGGCTTCGACTCAACTACCGCTGGATATACGAAGGTTGACCCCATTGCGCCGTCGGCTGTGGCAGTCTGGAGACGACCGCCCCACCGGGCTCCCCCGTACCGGTGGGGCGGTTCCGCTGCCCGGCCCGTCCGACCTCCGTACGAACACGACGGCCGATCACGGCGCTTCCCGGCCAATACTGCGGTGTGACCTGATCAACTTCCCCTTTTCCGCATGGGAACCTCCCGCCGGGGCAGACGCATGTACCTCATGGCCTACGACCAGGGGAGCGTGACGAGATGACGGCGCACACTGCGCGGACCGCCGGTGCGGAGCGGGCGGAGGGCGCACGGTCGACGCGGGCCGACATGCCGACAGGAACCGGAAGGTACGGGGTGGTTGCCGTGGAGCCGACGGAGATGGCGGGGTTCGCGGAGGCTGCCGCGGACAGCGGCAGCCTGCCGTGGATCGAGGACGCGGGAAAGGTCGCGCCTTGCGACGCGCGGGAGTTGTCCAGGCTGTTCTTCGAACGTCTGCGGGCCCTGGAGGAGGGGACCCCGGCCCACCAGTACGCGCGCAACACCCTCATCGAGATGAACCTCTCCCTCGTCCGGTTCGCCGCCGGGCGGTTCCGGAGCCGGGGCAGCGGCGACATGGAGGACATCGTCCAGGTCGGCACCATCGGGCTGATCAAGGCCATCGACCGGTTCGATCTCTCCCGCGAGGTCGAGTTCACCTCGTTCGCGGTCCCGTACATCACCGGCGAGATCAAACGATTCTTCCGCGACACCAGCTGGGCGGTGCATGTCCCGCGCCGGCTTCAGGAGTTGCGGGCCGACATCGCCAGGACCAAGGAGTGCCTGACCACGGACCTCGACCGCGAGCCCACCGTCCCGGAACTCGCCGAGCAGTTGGGGCTGAGCGAGGGAGAGGTCACCGAGGGCATCGTGGCGGCCAACGGATACACGGCGGGTTCGCTGGACATGCCGGCCGATCCGGCCGACGCGAGTCGGCGCAATACGGCGGGCCGCACCTTCGCCGACGTCCTGGGCGGTCCGGATCCCGCCATGGAGACAGTGGAGAACCTGCATGCGCTGGCGCCGCTGCTGGGTGGTCTGGACGAGCGTGAGCGCCGCATCGTCGACATGCGTTTCGGTCAGGAGATGACACAGTCCCGGATCGGCGCGGAGCTCGGCATCTCGCAGATGCATGTGTCCCGGCTGATCAACAGGATTCTGCACAAGCTCCGCAGCGGAATGTTCGTCGAGGAGTGATCCCGGCGATCTCGTGGCCACTTGTTCGACCTGTTCAACCTGTTCGACGCCGTGGTCCGGCACGAGGTGCGGGTGGTCCGGCGGCCTCGCGGGGGCCTGCGGTGCCGGAGCGGATCGCTCCGGCACCCGGAGGACCGGCCGACGGGCTCAGTCGCTCTCCTTCTCCGGGGCGCGGCCCGCGTAGTAGGTGGCGATCATGTCCTCGCCACCGTGCCCTGCCGCCTCGGCGCGGGTGAATCGGCCGGCCGACGCCGCGACCAGGTCCAGCCGCACCCCCGACTTCTCCGCCGCGTCCAGGATGAGGCGGGTGTCCTTGAGCGCGGTGGACAGGGTGAAGCTGGGGGTGAGGTCGCCGGAGAGGACGGCGGCGGACTTGCCCTGGAGGTACGGGGAGTCCAGCGGGCCGCCCTTCATGACGTCGAGAAAGGTCTGCGGGTCGATCTCCAGGCCCTCGGCGAGGTTGAGGCATTCCGCGATGTTGTTGACCAGGTTGATCACCCAGGTGTTGACCACGAGTTTCAGCCGCGACGCCGCTCCGGGGACCTCGGCGACCCAGACCGTGCGCTGCCCGATCGCTTCCAGCACGGGGTCCACCGTCGCCCGGACGGTGCTGGGGCCGGAGACGAAGACCGTCAACGCGCCCTGTTCCGCAGGCTGTTTGGTGCCGGAGACCGGCGCGTCGAGGTAGACCAGACCCAGGTCCGCGGCGCGCCGGGCGAGATCGGCGGTGGCCTCGAAACCGACGGTCGAGCTCTGGAGCAGCACCTGGTCGGTGTGGAGCCCCGGCGCCGCGGCGGCGAGCGTGGCGGCGACGGCGGGGCCGTCGTTGAGCATGGTGAGGATGACGTCGGCGCCGCGCACTGCTTCGTCCGCCGTCCTGGTGACCGTGGCGCCGTCGGCGGCGAGCGGGGCCGCCTTGGCCTGTGTCCGGTTCCAGGCCCGGACGTCGAGTCCGGCCCGCAGCAGGCTCCGGGCCATGCCGGACCCCATGATCCCGGTTCCGAGGACGGCGACGGTCGGCCGCTGCGAGGTGGCGTTGGCAGCGCTTGAGGACATGAGGGACTCCCTTGATCGGCCGCACTCCGGTCGGCTCGCGGCGCGGTGGTTCTCAGGATTGCCGCAGCGCACCGTCGAGTACGGCAGCGTGCACGGCCCTGGCGAGTCGCGCGCCCCAGCGCGAACGTGGTCCCGCGAAGGGTTCGCCGAGGCCCGGCCCCGGCGAGGGGGCGGCGACGCAGACGGCGTCGGTGGGGGTGCCCGAGCAGTCGAGTCCCGCGTCGAGGAGTGCCTGGACCTTGGCCTCGGTGGCCGTGGCGACGGCGTTGACGAGTGCGGCGTCGGAGAGCGGCACGGGGAATGTGACGACGATGTTGACCGTGCCGGGCCGAGGCGGGCCGCCGGTGCCCTCGGCGGGGGTGGCCGCCCAGCCGCGTACGCCGAGTCCGCAGGTGGCGGTGGCCGTGACGCCCTCGTCGTCGGCGACCGTGTACGCGGTGACATCGGCGGCCGTCATCAGCCCGGCACCGGGTCCCGTGAGGTGTTCCGCGGCGGCGATCAGGGCGAGGTGGCGGTCGGGGTCCATGCGCGGATAGCCTCCGGGCACCTGGGCGTTGAGGATCCAGTCGCGCGGGCCGATGCCGCCGCCGAGCACGGCACTGCTGCACACCCGCCATCCGTGCCCCAGCCGCCACACCAGATGGTGCAGGTCCTCCCCGTCCTCGCGCCGGGTCAGCAGTTCGCCGCGTTGTTGGGGCAGCCGGATACGTACGGAACTGATGGGGCACCTCCGGTGGCGCGGCAGGACGACGGTCGGCACCAGGGTCTGCCCGGCGGATCATGGCGGGACGGACCCTGAGCCGGTCGATCATATGCGGTCAGCAGTGCGTTCTCGGAGGCGAAGGTGGCGGCGGAGATGGCGCCCTGGGCGAGGTTCTGTCGGTGCACGGAGCCCATCCGGCGCAGGAAGCCCAGCGGGATGCGGGATGCGAGCGGGTGTCATCGACGTCGGGGCCCGGCGGCGAGGCAGGGTCCGGGGCGGTATCGGCGGGTGCGGTCGTCGCGGTCTGCAGGACGCAAGGGGCCCGGGTTCCGTTCGGCCGGGGTGCCGGTGTCCTTGCCGTGCTCCGTCATGGGACGGCCCTCCTTCGTCCATGTCATCCCTCTGCCGGTGCGGAAAACGCAACGCCAATGCGTTCTCCGGCGAAGGGATGCCGGTGCCCCCAGCGGGCGTCAAGGGTTTCCCGCGAATTCGCCTCCGCGGCACGAGTGTGCTGCTCACAGGCGGTGGGGGGACAGGTCACAGCGGTGGCGCCGGTGCGAAGGCGTACCGCCGGAGCGCGTGCGTTCTTCGCGCGGTCAGGAGTTCACGCACAGGGCGCACACCCTTCACGCCTCACCCGATTGGCCTAACGGAAGGGGGGCGTCCGCACCGGCGTGACGGGCGGCCATTGCCCAAGCGCCGCACATGTGACGGCGGGACTGCGCAGCCGGGGAGGTTGCAGCGTCCATCCGGGTGAGGCGCGATGGAAATCGGACGCGCCTCCCCTGATGGATCCAGCCACAGGACGCGCCCGGGCGAGGAGGGATCGGCCATGGGAGCCGCTGACGGTTTCACGGATTCCGGAGAGCTCGACGGCCTGACGGTGTACGACACCGCGGGCGAGAAGATCGGCAGTGTGGGCCGGGTGTACATCGACGACAACACCGGCCGCCCGGACTGGATCACGGTGAAAACCGGCCTGTTCGGCATGAAGGAGAGTTTCGTGCCGCTCGCCGGGGCCCGTCGCGTGGGCTCCGACCTGCACATCACGCATCCGAAGGACCGCGTCAAGGAAGCCCCACGGGTGGACGCGGACGCGCATCTGTCCGTGGCGGAGGAGGAGGAGCTCTACCGCCATTACGGCCTCGCCAGGAACACCACCACCCGGCTCGGCGGACGGTCCGGCACCACGACGTCCGGGACCGGCACCACGGCCGCGGGCGCGGCGGGAGCCGCCGGCACCGGAGCCATGGGCGCGGCCGGCACCTCCGCCTCCGGCACGGACGCCTCCCGCACCACCACGTCGGGCACGACCGGCATGGCCGGCGCGGGAACCGGTACGGGTCCGGGCAGGCACCGCGACACCGGGACGGCCGGCACGGCCCGGCCCCTCGTCGGCGCCGGGGCGGGTGCCGAGCGGACCGCCGCGGACCTCGGCGGCAAGGAGGAGTTGATCCGCTGCGAGGAGCAACTGCTCGTCGGCACCGAGGAGTACGAGAGCGGCAAGGCACGCCTGCACAAGTACGTCGTCACCGAGAACGTGACCAGGACGGTGCCGGTGATGCACGAAGAGGTACGGGTCATCCGTGAACCGCTGCGGCCCGGCGACAGGGCGACGGGGCCCACGGACATCCGCGAGCAGGATGTCGAGGTGACCCTGCACGCCGAGCGCGCCACCACGCGCAAGGAGACCGTGCCGGTCGAGCGGGTGCGCATGGAGACCAAGAAGGTGACCGAGCAGAAGGAGGTGTCCGCCGAACTCCGCAAGGAACAGATCGACTACGCGGACGACAAGAGCATCGGGGGCGGAGACATCGGAGGCAAGGGCATGGGTGGCGAGTCCGGCCGAGGGCGCCGCCACTGACCCCCGCGCAGAGCGGCCGACAGCCGCACGAGAACGCGAGTGAGGGGCGGGCCCCGTGAGGTGCCGGGGCCCGCTCTCTCGCCGTCAGGGCTCCGGCAGGAAGCGCACCGTGGGCCGCCCGTCGGGGCCGTCCGGAGTGACCAGCGCCCGCACCCGGTAGACGTCGGCGATGAGTTCCTCGGTGATCACTTCGGTGGGGCTTCCGGCGGCCACCACACGTCCCTCCTCCAGGACGACGATCCGGTCGCAGAACATCGCGGCCAGGTTGAGGTCGTGCAGTGCGATCACGCAGGTGAGGGGCAGCGAGGTGATCAGTGACAGCAGTTCCAGCTGGTGCTGGATGTCGAGGTGGTTCGTCGGCTCGTCGAGGAGCAGTTCACGTGGTTGCTGAGCCAGTGCGCGCGCGATCTGGACGCGTTGCCGCTCGCCTCCGGAGAGGGTGTGCCAGGACTGGCCGGCCCGGTCGGCGAGACCGGTCCGCTCGAGGGCCTCGCGCACCGCGTCGTCGTCCGCCCGGCCGGGCGCCGACCAGGCCCTGCGGTGCGGGACGCGCCCGAGGCGCACGACGTCCAGGACGCTCAACTCGACCTGGGTGACGGCATGCTGGTCGACCACGGCGACTCGCTGGGCCACGGTCCGGCGGCCGATCTCGTCGAGCCGCCGGCCGTCGAGGGTGACCACGCCCGTCTCCGGGGCGAGCACCCCGGCGAGCACCCGCAGCAGGGTGGACTTGCCGGAGCCGTTCGGCCCGATCAGCCCGACGGTCGCGCCGGGCGGCGGGGCGAGGTGGACCCCGTCGAGGACGAGGCGGCCGCCCGCCGCCCGTCCGACCCGCTCGGCACGCAGCCCGTCCGTCGCTCCCCCCGTCATGTGATCCTCCGGGTGCGGTACAGGACCAGGACGAACGCGGGCACGCCGATGAGCGCGGTGACGACACCCACCGGCACCTCCTGCGGATCGAGGACCGTCCTGGCGAGCGTGTCGACCCAGACCAGGAACACGGCTCCGGCCAGTGCGGTGACCGGCAGCAGCCGCCGGTGCCCGGAGCCGGCGAGTGCCCGGGCGGCGTGCGGCAGTACCAGTCCGACGAAGCCGACGGCGCCCGCCGAGCTGACGAGCGCGGCGGTCAGCAGCGCGGTCGTGCAGAGCAGCACGATCCGGGTGCGGGCGACCTGGACGCCGAGCGCGGCGGCGGCGTCCACGCCGAACGCGAAGGCGTCGAGCGTACGGGCGTGTCCGAGGCAGACCAGCAGCGTCAGGACGAGAACGGCGGAACAGACCCACACATCGGTCCAGCCGACCCCGCTGAGCGAGCCGAGCAGCCAGAACAGCACCCCACGGGTCTGCTCGGCATCGGCGGAAGTCATCACCACGAAGGAGGTGAGCGCGGAGAACAGCTGCATGGCGGCCACACCGGAGAGAACGACCCGGTCGGTCGTGCCGCCCAGGGTGTGGCTCAGCAGCAGAACCAGGGCGAACGAGCACAGTGCGCCGATGAACGCGCCGGCCGAGAGCGACACCACTCCCCCACCGGCCCCGAGGACGACGACCACGACCGCGCCGGTCGACGCACCGGAGGAGACGCCGAGGACGAACGGGTCGGCGAGCGGGTTGCGGAGCAGGGACTGCATGACGGTGCCGCACACCGCGAGCCCGGCGCCGCACACCGCTGCGAGCAGGGTGCGCGGCATGCGCAGGTTCCAGATGATGCCGTCCCGGATCGGGGTGAGCCGCGTCCGGCCCCAGCCGAGGTGGGCGGCCACCGTGGACCAGACGTCGGCGACGGAGATTCGGGCGGGGCCGATGGTGACGGCGACCGCGACGGACAGCACGAGCAGCGCGACGCCGCAGGCCCACAGGATCCCGCCACGCAGCTTCCGTACACCGTCCCCGCCACGCAGCTTTCGTGTCTCGTCCCCGCCGCGCAGCTTCCGTACACCGTCCCCGCCGCGCAGCTTTCGTGTCTCGTCCCCGCCGCGCAGCTTCCGTACACCGTCCCCGCCGCGCGCGGTCGGTTCGCAGGCGCGTCGCTCGTCCGCCGCCGTGGTCCGCCCGGTGTCCGTCACCCCGCGAGCCCGAACGTGCGCAGCCCGGCGGCGACGCGTTCCACACCCTCGACCGTCCGGATGGACGGGTTCATGGCCTGGCCGCTCAGCAGGATGTACCGCTTGTGCCTGACGGCGTCCATGTTCTTCGTGACGGGGTTGGACTCCAGGAATTCGATCTTCTTCGTGGCGCTCTCGGCGGTCTGTGCCTTGCGGGTCAGATCGCCGATGACCAGGACGTCGGGGTTGCGGTCGGCAACGGTCTCCCAGCTGATCTGCGGCCATTCCTCGTGTGTGTCGTCGAAGACGTTCTTCGCGCCGAGTTCCCCGGTGATGATGCCGGGTGCTCCGCAACAGCCGGCCAGGTAAGGGGCCTTGGAGTCGGAGAACCAGTAGAGGAGGGTGGCACCCGAGGCGTCGATGGACCCGGTCGCCTTCTGCACCCGGGCCCGCAGCCGCGCCACGAGCGTGTCGCCGCGCTCCTGCACGCCGAACACCCTTGCCAGGTCGCGCACTTCGCCGTAGACGCTGTCCATGGTCAGTGGCTCGGTACGGGCTCCGTCGCCGCCGCCGCTGTTGTCCTTGCCGGTGCAGTCGGCGGGCGAGACGTAGGTGGGTACGCCGAGTTCCTCGAACTGTTCGCGGGGGGCGACGCCACCCTTGGCGAGGGTCGATTCGAACGACGCGCTGATGAAGTCGGGCTCCTGGTCGAGGACCTTCTCCGACGAGGGCCGGTTGTCGGCGATCCTGGGGACCTCGGCATTGGCCTTCTCCAGGCCCTTCATCACCGGGTCGGTCCAGGTCGCAGTGGCGGCCAGCCGGTCGGCGAGGCCGAGCGACAGCAGGATCTCCGTCGACCCCTGGTCGACGGAGACGGCGCGGCGCGGCGGGGATTCGACGGTGACGGTGCGTCCGCAGTTCTTCAGCGTCACGGGATATCCGTCGGCGGAGCCGGACTTCGCGGCGGAGTTGCTCGTTCCGCCGCCGCAGGCGGTCAGCAGGACGAGTCCCGCCGTGAGCAGGGCGATGGTGCGGACGGGGCTGGCTATGGACGGCACGGAGTCCCTCTGCGTCTCTGGGCCCATGCGCGGAGCCCGTTGTACGGAGTTCTGCGCCCGGTAGCGGGTCGCAGCCGCCAGCAGGTCTTCGGACTCGGGTTCTGTCGGACGGGACGCCTTCCCAGGACACCCGAGGGTGGTTCCCAGTGGCCGTGGCCCCGCCCGTCCCCCTCACCGCTGCGCGTCAGTTCCGGATTCTCACCGGATTCCCTGACCCCTACGTGGAGTTCGACTGGCCCTGGCAAGCTATCACGCGCATCTGCGCAGTTCATGGGCGGTGTGGCCGGTGGTACGCCGGGCTGTGCTCCCCGTCGCACCACCTGCCTGATGCCTACGGACGCTGTAGAGCGATCACGGCGTTGTGTCCGCCGAAGCCGAAGGAGTGGCTGACGGCGCGCCGGACGGGCAGCCGCAGCGGTTCTTCGGTGACGCAGTTGATGTCGAACTCGGGTGCCGGGGCGTCCAGGTTGGCGATCGGCGGTACGACTCCGCGCTGGAGCGTGAGGACGGTCAGTCCGGCCTCGATCGCTCCGGCCGCCCCCATGCAGTGCCCCAGTACGCCCTTCGGGGCGGTGACGGGCGGCCGGTGCGGGTAGACCCGGCCGATGAGGGCGGCCTCGGTGGCGTCGTTGATGAGTGTCGCCGTGCCGTGCGCGTTGACGTGCTCGACGTCCTCGGCCGCCCAGCCCGCGCCGCGCAGCGCGGCCTCGACCGCCGCCTGGGCGACCGCGCCGGACGGGTGCGGGCTGGTGGGGTGGTGGGCGTCGGTGGTGGCGCCGGTGCCCGCGAGCAGCGCCCGGGCTCCGGCGCCCCGGGCCGCGGCGTCGGCCGCCCGTTCCAGCACCATGACGGCGGCGCCCTCGCCCATGACCAGCCCGGCACGGTCGGCCGCGAAGGGCCGGCACCGCCTGGCCGGGTCGCCGTGCGCCCGGGCCGCGGCTCCGGACCGGGCGAACCCCGCCATGGCGGCCGGGTAGACGATCGACTCGGTGGCTCCGGCGATCGCGATGTCGCACTGCCCGGTGACCAGGAGATCGCGGGCGACGGACAGGGCGGTGACACCGGACGAACACGCGGTGCAGGGTGCCATGCTGGGACCGGTGGCCCGCAACTGGATCGCGATCTCGGCCGCCGGCATGTTCGGGATGGTGAGCAGGATGCCCGACGGCGAGACGGCGTCCGGTCCGTGCCGGTCGAGTACGACGGCCTGCTCGGTCAGCGAGGCGGAGCCCCCGCTGCTGGTGCCGACGACCACCGCGACCCTGCTGCCCTCCCACCGCGCCGGGTCGAGTCCGGCGTCGGCGACCGCCTCCCGGGCGGCGAGGACGGCGAACTTGACGTACCTCCCCATCCGGAAGGACGTACGGCCGCCGATCGCGGCGTCCAGATCGATCCCGTCGACGGTGCAGGCAAAGTCGATCGCGCACCCTTCGAGTGCCGCGACGGTACGCACCGGCGAGACTCCGGCGCACACACCTTTCCAGGTGGATTCGGTGTCGTTGCCGACCGGGGTGATCATTCCCAGGCCGGTGACTGCAACGGCGGGCCTGTTCATCGGGCGTTGCTCACCGGTGCCGAGCCGCTCACCGGCGTCCCGCGGCCCGCTGTCGCGTCGATGAAGCGCGTGATGTCGGCGAGGGTGGCGTTCTTGGGGAGCCTGTCGAAGTCCCCGTCGGCGCCCGCCGTCTCCCTGATGAGGACGGCGAACTCCGCGACGGCGAGGGAGTCCATCTCCAGGCTGTCCATCGTGGAATCCGGGCGGATCTCGGCGGCGGGCACTTTGAAGGTGTGTGTGAGCACCTCGGTGATCTTGGGATGAATCGTACTCATGAGCTTCCTCTCCATCATTCGGTACGGCTGCCGGGGACGGTGGGGGCGTCATCCCGACGCCGGATCAACTGGGTGGCGTGCCTCCAGTTACGCCTTGTGGCGAACCGATTCGGCACCGTTCTTCCGCGGGGGTCCGCACCACCGGGCCAGGACGGCCGCCGTACCCCAGAAGGCGAGCAGCACGCCCCGGACGCCGAGGGCCCCGGCCGCCTCCCGTACCCGGCCGGTCCGCGGGCCCGTTCCGGTCCTGGTCACGGCCCTCATCGGGGTCCCTGAACCGTCGTCGGGCCGCCGTGCCGCTGCCAGGCGGCCGTCGGGTCGTCGTACGCGTCGACGTAGTCGGCCCCCGCGATGGGCCAGTCGGCGAGCAGTTCCTGCGGCAGCGCGAAGGATTCGACGAGGGCCGGCAGCCGGGGGGCGACGGCGGTGATGAGCTGATCCACGGTCGCGGGCAGCCGGTTGACCTGGTCACCTGTCAGATGACCGGCGGCCAGCAGATCGCCGCTGTTCCTGGCGATCCAGTCGAGCGCGAACAGGCGTTGCAGTGTGATGAGTTGCTCCCGGGCGGGCCCGTCCGGCAGACCGGCCACCGCGTCCGCGTACGCCTCGGCCGCCTGCCGGTGGGCGTGGGCCTCGACGCCGCGCAGGGCGGGCCCGGCCGCGGCGTTCCACCGCCCCAGCGGATCGCCGTGCGGTGCGCGGCCCATCCGCTCCCTGGCCCGGCCGAACCAGATCTCCTCCAGGGCCGCCAGGAGCCCGCCGAGGAACCGTGGGTCGGCGAGATCACCGGACGCTCCGCCGGAAGGGGGTGCGCACCCGGCGGTTTCGGTGGCGAAGAGCATTTCCGCGGCCGCCTTGGCGTGGATGGCCAGGTTGTCGCCCTCGGCAGTGATGGCGCCCTCCACTCCGGTGAGGAGTTCACTCATGCCGTTGTTCTCCAGGAGCGCCTGGGCGCCGCACCGTTCACGGCATTCGACGATCACGGACCTGGCCCGCCAGGTGATCCATGCCTTGGCCACGGCGACCAGCCGCTCCGCCGCCTCCGGGCCCGCGCCCGAGCCGTCCTCCCGCCGCTCCCAGCGGTCCAGGGCCCGGCGGTGCAGCAGGCTCATCGCGAAAACGGTGGCCATGGCCACGGCGAGGGGGCCGTGGTGGCTGCGGTGGGCGATCACCGGTACCGGCCGCGAGCCGCGCGGCCCGGAGATGTACCGGTGGCCGCCGTAGCGCACGGCGACGGCGAGTGTCGCGCGCGCGGAGCCGACCGCGCACGCGCTCATCGAGATCTTCCCGGAGGTGACGCGCCCGATCGACATACGGAGTCGATGCCTCCGGTTGCCGATGGTGCTGCTGAACCCGCCGTCGTCGCCGATGCGTCCGTGGTCCCCGCCGAGCAGCGCGTCGCGCCCCACAAAGACCTGGTCGAAGGAGGTCAGGCAGTGGTCCACCGGGCTCCCCATGCGTGCGGGAAGCCTGCGGACCCGTACACCGGGCAGGGCCCGTACGGCATCGGTGAGCGGTACGAGAAAGAGGAAGACCCCCTGATCCGTCCCGTCGACGAGCAGGCGGGCGGCCACGAGCCCCGTCTTGGGGCCGCCCGCCGTACTGGTGTTGGGCATGAATTTCTGGGCGCCCGCGTGCGGGGTGCGCAGCACGAAACCGTCGCGTGCGCGGTCGTAGGCGGCCACGGTCTCGACGGCCGCCACATCGTTGCCGTGCGCCACCTCCGTACAGAGAAAGGTGCCGATGCTGCGCAGCCGGAGGAAGTCCGACAGATCGCGCCGGGTGTCGCCCTCGTGGTCGAGGAGGGTGCCGAGAAAGAGGTTGTAGTGGATGCCCGCCACCGTGGCGAGTGCCGGATCGACCGGCCCGAGCCATTCGTGCAGGGCCGCGAGGGCGCGTGGGTCGGCGGCGAGCCGGGCGCCGCTGTCGAGGCAGTCGTTGAGGACGCGCAGCCGCTCGTACGTGAGACCCAGGCGCTCACCAGGCGTGCGGCGCTCCGGGCGGCGGAACGGTTCCGTGCTGATCAGCCGTTGCCAGAAGCCGTGCTCGCGGCGGTAGTTGTCGCCGAGGAGCACGGCGGTGAGGAGGTCCGTGGACGGTTCGGTGGAGGGGTCGTCGATCATTGCGGTCATGCGACAAGAACGACTCAGCCGACGGCGAGGACACCGGGGGCCGTGCGCCGCGGACCGTCCGGTTCGACGCGCTGGAAGGCGAGCGCGACATTGTGTCCGCCGAAGCCGAAGGAGTGGCTGAGCGCCCGCTCGACGTACTGCGTGCGGGGCTCCTCGACCACGCAGTCGAGGTCGAACCCGTCCGGCGACGAGTCCAGGTTGGCGATCGGCGGGACGAGCCCCTGCTCCAGGGTCAGTACGGTGGCCACCGCCTCGATCGCCCCGCCGGCCGCGAGGGTGTGCCCGAGCACGCCCTTGGGCGCCGTCACCGACGGCCGATGCGGGAACAGATCCGCGATGAGTTCCGTCTCCATAGCGTCGTTCAGTGGCGTCGACGTGCCGTGCGCATTGATGTGATCGATCTCGTCGGCCGCCCAGCCCGCCTCGTGCAGCGCCGCCTCCACGGCCCTGCGCGGGCCGGCTCCGTCCGGAGCGGGGGCCGTGGGGTGGTGGGCGTCGGTGCCGGAGCCCGCACCGGTCAGCAGGGCGCGCGGCCGCCCGCCGCGGGCGTACACGGCGGGTGTCCGCTCCAGCACGAGCGCGGCGGCACCCTCACCGATCACGAATCCGTCCCGGTCCGCGGCGAACGGCCGCGATGCCCGGGCCGGATCGCCGCTCCGCCGGGAGAGCGCGCCCATGCCCGCGAAGGCGCTCACCACCAGCGGAGTCAGGACGGATTCCGCGCCGCCCGCCACCACCACATCGCATCGGCCACTCATCAGCAGGTCGCGGGCCACGGCGATCGCGGTCGCCCCGGACGCGCACGCGGTGGCCGTTGCCAGGCTCGGGCCGTGCGCCCGCAACGCGATGGCCACCTCCCCGGCGGCCGCGTTGGGCATCATCATCGGGACCAGGAGCGGCGACACCGCTTCCGGTCCCTGGCCGTCCAGCCTGCGCACATTGTCGACGAGCGCGGACACCCCGCCCACACCGACACCCAGCACCACGCCGACCCGGCCGCCGTCCCACCGCTGCGGTGACAGCCCGGCGTCCGCCACCGCCTGCCGGGCAGCGACCAGCGCCATCTTCACGAACCGCGCCATCCGCCACACCGCACGTCCGCCGACGGCCTCGTCGAGATCGATCCCGTCCACCGGACAGGCGAAGTCGACGGGCAGTCCCGCCAGTTCGTCGCAGTGCCGGGCCACGGACACGCCGGCGCACAATCCCGTCCAGAAGGTGTGCTCGTCCGCGCCCGCCGGAGTCACCAGCCCCATTCCCGTCACCGCGACACCCATGTCCGCCCGCCCCATGTTCCGCCCCTCCGCCGTAATCGATCACGCCTACCGGTTGTCGAACGGCAGTAGCCCCGGCGAGGATGCGCTCACTGGGCCGAACGGGTCACCGATGGGCCGGGTGGACCCATCCGCGCGGCACGTCCGGTGCGCGCGTTCACCCGTCCGCAGCAGCCCACCGCGCTGTGCGCACCGGTGGAGCATCCCCTTGGGTCATGGAAGCGGACGACAACCGGTCGAAATCCCCCGACGCGCACACGGAACCGACGGAACTGGAGGCGCTGCGCGCCCGGGTGACGGCACTGGAGGCCCGTGCCCCGACGCGGCACCGACTGCGGGCCCGTTCGTTCCTCGCCGTGCTGCTCATCCTCGTCGCGGCCGTCCTCACACCGCTGAGCATCGTGTCCACCTGGGCGAAGAACCAGATCGGCGACACGGACAACTATGTGGCGATGATGGCGCCCCTGGCCTCCGATCCCGATGTGCAGGCCGCGGTGAGCGACCGCGTCACCGGCGCCGTCATGAAGCACCTCGACGTGAAGGCATTACTGGCCGATGTCGCCCCCGCGGACCGGCCGGTGGTCGACAAGGCGCTCACGCGCCTCAGCGGCCCCCTCACCACGGGAGTCACGGGCTTCGTCCACGCAACCGTGGAGAAGTTCGTCACGAGCGACGCCTTCGCGACGATCTGGACCGATCTCAACCGGGCCGCCCAGTCCGCGGCGCTCAAGGCGCTGACCGGCAGCGGCAACGGGGCCGTGAAGCTCACGAACGACACCGTCACCATCGACCTGGCGCCCGTCATCGACCGGGTGAAACAACGCCTCGTCGACCGGGGGCTGACGATCGCCGCGAAGATCCCCGAGATCCACACCGACTTCACGGTGCTGACCTCCGACGCGGTCGGCAAGGCCAAGAAGGGGTTCCGGGCACTCCAGATCCTCGGCTTCTGGCTGCCGCCGGTCACCCTGGTCCTGGCCGCGGGCGGGGTGCTGCTCGCGGTACGCCGCCGGCGTGCCCTGGTCACGGCGGCGCTCGCGGTCGCGGCGGGTGCCGCGGTGCTCGCGGTGGCCATGTGGCTGGGCCGCGCGTTCTATCTCGACAGCCTCCCGCCCGACGTGTCGCAGCCGGCCGCCGGTTCCGTCTTCGACGCGCTGGCCGGCCCGGCACGCACCCTGGTCCGGGTGGTGATCACGCTCGGCATCGTGGTGGCGCTCGCCGCGTGGCTCACCGGGGCCGGCCGCGCCGCCACCCGCGTCGAGGCCATGTGGAGCGGCGGCATCGGTGCGGTACGGGACGCGGCCGGTGTCACCGGCGGCCCGGCCGGCAGCTGGGTGCACCGGGCCAGGGTCTGGCTGAACTGGACGGTGGTCGTGGTGGCCGCCGCGGTCCTCGTCGTGTGGGACCGGCCGACGGGCCTGGTCACCGTGTGCATCGCACTGTGCGCGCTGTTCGCTCTCGCCGTCGTCGAGTTCCTCGGCGACGACAACACGCCGCGTCCGGCGGTGCCCGGACTCCGGTGAGCTCGGAGCAGGCCCTGCGGCACCGTCGTGTTCAGCTCCGGGCGAGGGCCGCCTTCAACTCCGCCTCGTCCGGCGGGTTGGCGCCGGCCCGTGCGACGGTCACGGCGGCACACGCCGCAGCGTGGCGCAGGACCTCGGTCACCGTGGCCCGGTCCAGCGAACGCAGCCGTTCACGGCTGTCCGCGCCGAGCAGTCCGTGCGCGGCGAGGGCGTGCAGGGTGCCCGACATGAAGGCGTCGCCCGCCCCCACCGTGTCGACCACGTCGGTGGGCAGCGCGTCGACCGTCACCTGCCCGCCGGGGAGGACGGCGAGGGCACCGTCGCGTCCCCGGGTGACGAGGACGAGGGCCGGGCCACTGGCGAGCCACCGCTCGGCGACCTCCCGCGCGTCCCGGCCCGGGTAGAGCCATTCCAGGTCCTCGTCGCTGGCCTTGACCACGTCGCTGAATGCGACGCAGCGCTCCACCTGGCGGACGGCTGCATCGTGGTCCCCCATCAGTTCGGGTCGCACATTGGGGTCGTAGCTGACGGTCGCGGACGTCCGCAGCGACTCGACGGCGGCGAGGACGGTGGCCGCACCGGGTGCCATCACCGTCGCGAGGGATCCGGTGTGGACATGGTGCGGCGGCCGGTCCGGGGCCACCGGGACGAGCGTCCAGGTGATGTCGAAGGTGTACGCGGCCCGGCCGCCGTCGTCCAGAGTCACGGCGGCGGACGGGGTGGGCGCGGTGGCACCGTCCGTGCGGACCTCGACCCCGGCAGCGGCCAGGTGGTCCCTGATCAGCCGTCCGTTGTCGTCCGGGCCGAGCTGGGTGAGCAGGGTGCTGCCGTACCCGAGCCTGGCCAGGCCGTACGCCACGTTGGCCGGGCTGCCTCCCGGGTGGACCTGATCGGCCGCACCCGGCAGCCGGACGATGTCGGCGACGCATTCGCCGATGACCAGCAGGTCGAGTCTGTCGAGCATGAGGGTGGGGTCTCCTGGAGTGCGGTGCCGAAGGTGTCCTGGTCCCGGGCCCGGATGTTGTGGGCAGGTCACGACGGCCGGACGGTATCAAGGGCGTGACGGACGAAGTCCCCCGGCCCTGTGGGGGGCCGGGGGACTTCGTCCGTACGGGGTCGGGTTCAACTCCGTACGCGGGTCGCATTCAGGTCCGTACGCGATCGGGTCCAACTCCGTACGCGGGTCGCATTCAGGTCCGTACGCAGATCAGGAGGCGTCCTTGCGCCCCTCCTCCCCGTACCGCCGCTCGAACTTGGCCACCTGTCCTTCGGAGTCGACCACACGGGCCTTCCCGGTGAAGAACGGGTGGCTCTCCGCGGAGATCTCCACGTCGATGACGGGGTAGCTGTTGCCGTCGTCCCAGTCGATCGTCTGCTCGCTCGACGCGGTGGACCGGGTCAGAAAGGCGTAGCCCGCCGAACGGTCGCGGAAGACCACGGGACGGTAGGGCGGGTGCTTGTCCTGCTGCATGCCTGCTCCTGGGGACGTACGGGATCGGCTCGGGGCGCTCCTGGCCAGCCTCGCGAACCGGGGCGCCCGGCGCGATCGCTGACGTCCGTACGGGGCATCGCCACACGGGGACGAGGGGCGGCGACTCCCTGGGCCGCGTACGTCATCGCGGGTGGGCGGCGGCCTCCAGCGCGTCGGCCACGAGTGTCAGGAATCGTGCGTGGGCCTGCGGGCTGCAGACCGGCTCCGGGTTCCAGGGCAGTACGTGGGCGGCGCGCTCGATCGCCGCCCACTCCGCGTTTCTCCGGAGTTCGTCGAGGGGGGTGGCGTTGGACCGGATGTCGGCGAGCACGACGGCGGGGCGCAGCACCGCGGCCTCCGCCCAGCCGACCGTGGACCAGTTCACTCCGGGCCCGTCCGCCGGTTCCACGAGGTCGACGCCGAGTTCGGCCAGCACGCGCAGTTCGGGCCACATGCGGGGGCGGGCGAGATGCGTCCGGTCGTCCCCGGCCGGGGAGAGGGCGACCACCCGGGGCCGGTCGGGTCCGGCGGAGAGCATGCGCAGCCGCTCCCGGGCGGCGTCCAGGTCCCTGGTCGCCGTCGTGGCTCGCCCGGCGCCGAGCGATCGGGCCAGTTGTGCGAACCGGTCGCCGATCTCCGCGAGGGTACGTGCCTGGCCGACGTCGATGGCGACGACCGGGACGTGCTCCTCCAGATGCTTGGCGGTCTCCGGGGCGAGCCCGTAGACCTGCCCGCCGCCGTAGCTGACGGCCACCACAAGATCCGGGTCACCGCCCAGCAGGGTGTCCACGTCCAGGGTGCTGCCCGCGCCGAGGTAGCGGACCTCGGCCAACGACAACGATCCGGTCTTCGCCGGGTCCGGCACGGTGCGATCGTCATGATCGGAGCCGAATATCGCGCTCGGGCGTATCCCGTGGTCCCACAGGGTCGCTCCGGCCTGGACATAGGCGAGCACCCGCGTCGGGCGCCGCCCAGCGGTCGACAACTGTCCACGATCGTCGGAGAACTGCCACACGGTCTGCTCCCTCACGTCACACGTACCTCGCCGGCGGCCACTGCGCCCCGTCTTCCGGGCCGTACACCAGTACCTGCCCAGCGAACCCTCGCGGCACCCCCCTGCGCGGCCCGTCCGACGCATGTGACGCGAAGACTTCCGCGCATGGCCGGGACACGGGGCCTCGCCCCGCCGATGGCGACGGTCCGCTACAGATCCGCTTCGGTGGTGCGCCCCAGGTAGGTGAGCGGCCCCGGGTCCGGTACCTGGAGCTCGACGAAACCGAGCCGGTCGTAGCAGGCTCTGGCCGGGGTGTTGGCCGTGAGCATGGACAGGTGCACGGCCTCCACTCCCTTGGCCCGCAGGGCGGCCAGGAACCTGTGCATCAGCGCCTTGCCGTACCCCTTCCGCTGCCACCCGGGCAGCAGATCGATGTGCAAGTGGGCGGGGTGGGCAGCCAGTTCGGGAATGATCATCCGCTCCGGGGCGTGCAGGAGGACTGTCATTTCCTCGCTGGGCGTGCGCGGCGGGCCGTCCGGTTCCGGGAAGCGGTCCGCCACGAGGGGCAGCCACCGTTTGCGGAACTCCGTCACGAAGCGCGCCGTGTCGGCGGTCCCCAGGATGTAGCCGACCGCCCGGCCCGTACCGTCGTCGATCACGAAGGTCAGATCGGGTTCGAGGTACGCGTACGGCGCGGCGAAGATCGACGGCATCAGCTCCGGGTCCGGGTACAGATGCCGGGAGTCGCCGCCGTTGTCGGCCGTCCGGACGCAGATGTCCGCGAGGGCCGCGCGGTCGTCGGGGTGGTAGGCCCGTGGGCCGGCGGGCTGGGTCATCGCCTCATCCTGCCGATCCCGGGAGCGCTCCCACAAGCCTCGGGGACAATTTCTTCGTACCGGGCCGTGTTCTGTGTCGATCCGGGCGGCAGCCGTTCGTACAGAGCGTGAGAGGCCGGCACGGCGCCGGCGTCACAGGCAAAAAGGAACACCTTGACTTCCTCCCCCTCGTGAACGAGGGGGATTCCTACGGCTCGCGCCGTGGGGGTTTCTGCTTCGTCGCCGACTGCCTGCCCGGAGAACTCCGTTGAGGTCTTACACCAGCTCCACAGACTGTTACCGCCAGCCCGGCGGCCAGAAGGTTCTTCGCTGC
Source organism: Streptomyces sp. NBC_00846 (assembly GCF_045207325.1). Lineage (NCBI taxonomy): Bacteria > Bacillati > Actinomycetota > Actinomycetes > Kitasatosporales > Streptomycetaceae > Streptomyces > Streptomyces sp. NBC_00846. The sequence goes on from NZ_CP108846.1 coordinate 285,923, forward strand.
GTTCACGTCCCGGTCGTGGGTCGTTCCGCAGTCGCACGTCCAGGTACGGACGTTCAGCGGCATCTTCTCCGCGAGGGTGCCGCAGGCGGAGCACAGCTTGGACGAGGGGAACCATCGGTCGACGGCGATCACCTCGCGCCCGTACCAGGCGGCCTTGTACTCCAGCATGGAGCGGAACTCGCTCCAGCTCGCGTCCGAGATGGCTCGGGCGAGCGTGTGGTTCTTGACCATGTTGCGCACGGTCAGGTCCTCGATCACGAGCGTTTGGTTTTCACGCACGAGCCGAGTGGTCAGCTTGTGGAGCAGGTCACGGCGACGGTCGGCGATCCTCGCGTGGATCTCGGCGACCTTGCGCCGGGCCTTGGCCCGGTTGGCGCCCTCGCCCCTGGCCTTGCGGGACAGTCTCCGCTGAGCTTTGGCGAGTCGGGCGCGGTCCCGGCGTTCGTGCCGGGGGTTGGCGATCTTCTCCCCGGTGGACAGGGTCAGCAGGTGGTCCAGGCCGACATCGATTCCGACCGCGCTGTCGGTGGCGGGGAGGGGCTGGACGGACGGGTCGTCACACAGCAACGAGACGAACCAGCGTCCCGCCGCGTCCTGGGAAACGGTCACCGTGGACGGCCTCGCCCCCTCGGGGAGCGGCCGGGACCACACGATGTCCAGCGGTTCGGTCATCTTCGCCAGGGTCAGCTCCCCGTCACGGAAGCGGAACCCGCTGGTGGTGTACTCCGCCGACTTCCGCGACTTCTTCCGCGACTTGAAGCGCGGGTACTTCGCCCGCTTGCCGAAGAAATTGGTGAACGCGGTCTGCAGGTGCCGCAGCGTCTGCTGGAGCGGCACCGACGAGACCTGGTTGAGGAACGCCAGCTCCTCGGTCTTCTTCCACGCCGTCAGCATCGCCGACGTTGCGTTGTAGTTGACCCGCTCCTGCCGCACCCATGCCTCCGTGCGGGCGGCGAGCGCCAGATTGTAGACCTTCCGCACGCAACCGAACGTGCGCGACAGCTCGGCTGCCTGCGCATCGGTCGGATAGAAGCGGTACTTGAACGCCCGCTTCACACAGCCCGTGGTCACGCTCACAAACTAGCGGTGCTGCGAGTTAAGATCAAATCTGCGGGTCACAGCACGGCCTTTCGCCCTGGGGGCGAAACTCCGCTCCTTGCCCTGCTCCGCAGAAGTCCGTTTCCTCCCCGCCCTGAAGGGCGGAGTATCCACGGAGGAATCCGATGAAGCACTACCTGCTCAGCGTGGTCACACCGTCCGACGGCGAGCCGCCCTCCCCCGAAGCGCTGGAACAGATCATGCGGACCGGCCGTGCCCGCCGCGGACATCGGGCGTCTCTTCCGCGCGGAGTACGGCCGCACGGTCGCCGTACTCGTCCGCGCCTTCGGCGACGTCGACATCGCGGAACTGGCGCGCGCGTTCCTGGTGCCGGAGCCGGCCATGGCACAGTGGCTCGTGCGGGCCAAGGGCAAGATCCGCGATGCCCGCATCCCCTACCGGGTGCCCGCCGACGCCGACCTTCCCGAGCGGGTCCGCTCCATGCTCGCCGTGGTGTATCTCATCTTCAACGAGGGATGCACGGCGAGTTCGGGCGACCAGCTGGTGCGCGAGGACCTTTGCGCGGAGGCGGTCCGTACTGGCCGCCACCGACCGGGGGCAGGTCCTGCGGTTGTACGACCAGTTGCCGGCCTTGAGCCCGAGCCCGGTGGTGGCGCTGAACCGCGCGGTGGCGGAGGTGACGGGACCGGAGGCCGCGCTCGGGCTGGTGGAGCAGCTCGACCTCGACGGGTACCACGTGTTCCACGCCGTCCGGGCCGATCTGCTGCGCAGGCTGGGCCGTACCTCGGACGCGCCGCGTCGGCGTACGACGCCGCCGCCGACCGTACGGAGAACTCGGCCGAGCAGGACTTTCTGCCGCGTCGCCGCCGGGCGCTGCCGCAGGACTGAACGAAATCCTCAGCCGGTATCGACACCAAGCCCGGTCAGGAACGCCGCAGCGGCCGGGGCGGGGCGGAAGCGGCTCCAGACCAGCCGTTCCGTGCGGGCGGGCGCGTCACGGACGGGCAGCACATGTACGCCGGGCAGTTCCGCCGCGAAGGCGGCCGGCAGCATGGCGATGCCGAGCCCGCTGCGGACCAGCCGGACGATGAAGTCGGTGCCGCTGACCTCGAACGCCACCTCGCGGGTGAGCCCCGTCGCAGCGAAGGCCTCCTCCGACTGCGCCCGGGCCGCCGTGCCGTCGGGGTAGTCGACGAACATCTCCTTCGCCAGCCGTTCCAGCCCCACTTCCGCCTTCCCGGCCAGGGGGTGGGTGGGGGCGACGACGGCGACCAGTTCGCCCGTGGCGAGCTCGTGATCGCTCACGCCTTTCGGCCGGTAGCTCGGCAGCACGCCCAGGAACGCCACGTCGAGCGTCCCGTCCCGTACCTCCTGGACCAGGTCCTTGCTCGCCCCGTCCCGCAGGACGATGTGCACCTTCGGGTAGCGGTGGTGGAACGCGCGCAGCGCGGCCGGGATGTCGACCGCGGAGACGGTCGGGATGGCTCCGACCGCGAGGCGGCCGTGGACCTCCCCGGTCGTGGCGGCGACCTCGGCCCGGGCCCGCTCCGCCGCGTCCAGCGCCTGCCTGGCCTCCGGCAGGAACGCCTCGCCCGCCGCAGTAAGCCTCACCTGACGGCTCGTGCGGTCGAAGAGCCGGGCCCCCAGCTCCTTCTCCAGCCGGGCGATCTGATGGCTCAACGCGGACTGGACGACCAGACACCTCTTCGCGGCGCGGGTGAAGCTGCCCAGTTCCGCCACCGCGACGACGTACCGCATCTGCTGAAGTTCCATCCATCCATCGTGAACCACGATCGATGGAATGAAAAACATGTGTTGGACTCATCGATGACGGATCCCCGACGCTGAGGGACATGGCTCATTCCACCCACGGGACCCGCAGTCGCGCCGTCCCGCGCACGCTCCCCGATCCACCCGCGCCCGGTCGCGGCCTGGTCCTGCTGATGGCCCTCGCCGCCGGGCTCTCGGCCGCCGGAAACTACTTCGCGCAGCCGCTACTCGACGTCATCGAGGTGAATCTGCACATCGGTGTCACCACGGCGGGGCTGATCGTGACCGCCGCCCAGGCCGGGTACGCGCTGGGCCTGATCCTGCTCGTACCCCTCGGGGACGTCATGGACCGCCGGCGGCTCGCGGTGATCCTGTTCGCGCTCACCGCCTTCTTCCTCCTGGTGACGGCCGCGGCCCCCACCGGCCCACTGCTGATCGCCGGAACCCTGCTCACCGCGCTGACCTCCGTCGGGGCGCAGGTCGTGGTGCCGTTCGCGGCGGCCCTCGCGGCTCCGGCCGAACGCGGCAGGATCGTCGGGGTCGTCATGTCCGGTGTCCTGCTCGGCGGCCTGTTCGGACGACTGGCCTCCGGTGCGCTGTCCGAGCTCGGCGGCTGGCGGACGGCGTACTGGGTGAACGCGCTGCTCATGGCCGTCATGGCGATACTCCTGCACAACCGGCTCCCCCGGCTGCCCCGGCCGCGCGACGCGGCGCCGATGCCGTACACCGGATTGCTGCGCTCCACGCTGGCCCTGTTGCGGCAGGAACCCCTGCTGCGGTGGCGGGCGGCCATCGGCGCGTTCTCCATGGCCTCGTACAGCGTGCAGTTGACCGCGCTGACGTTCCTGCTGACCCGGCCCCCCTTCCACTGGAACGCGGCCGCCATCGGGCTGTTCGGGCTGGTGGGCGTCATCGGTGTCGTGGGCATGAACATCGCGGCGCGGCTGAGCGACCGCGGCCGGGTGCAGGCGGTGTCGGGCACGGCGGCCGCGCTCCTCGCGCTCTCGTGGCTGCCGCTGCTGGCGGGCGAGTCCTCGCTGCTGTGGCTGGCGGTCGGAGTGATCTCGCTGAACATCGCCCAGCAGGCGGGGCTCAACAGCGGTCAAACCGTGATCTACGCGCTCCGCCCGGAGGCCCGCAACCGGATCAACTCCGGATTCATGACGCTGTTCTTCCTGGGCGGTGCGACCGGAGCCGCCCTGGCTTCGCTGGTCTGGTCGCGGGCGGGCTGGAGCGGCATCTGCCTTCTGGGTGGTTCGCTGGCCGCCGGAAGTCTCGTCCTGTGGGTTCTGGAGCGTGTCCGGATGGCCTGCGCCGCACGTCCCGGGGCGGGCTCCGTCACTCGTTGACGGCTGTCAGCAGCACCACGGCGTCCTCCAGCGCCAGCAGGCCGTGCCGCTCCTGCGGAACCGGCTGGAGCTCTCCGGCGTTCAGCTCCACATCGCCCGAGGCCGCCGTGACGCGCACCCGGCCACGGAGCACCTGGAGGGAGGCCGCGGCGGGTGCGTTGTGCTCGTCGAGCGCGAAGCCCGAGGCGAGGGCGATGACCGTCTGGCGCAGGGGTTCCTGATGCAGCAGGCGGTGGGCGCTGCGGCCGTGCGCGGAGGCGCGGGCAGCGGCCAGATGCTCGTCGGCGAGGGCATTCAGATCGTCCATATGCCCACTGTGCCGCAGCCGCCGCGCCCCCGCGTCCCCGGAACCCGGTTCTCCCGTGCCGCGTCGGCCGTGCCGCGTCGGCCGTGCCGCGTCGACGGCGCCGACGGCGGGGCAGTCGCGGACCGGTGCGGGCCACCCGCGAAAATGGCGCGGGGAAGACCGCAACGACCGACCGATACGGAGGAGTGGCAGATGCCGCACGAACGAGCTGGACAGCCGGCCCGGCCGGAGGATCTCACGGATGTGGCCCGGCTGGTGACCGCGTATTACACGCTGCACCCGGATCCGTCCGTGCCGGACCAGCGGGTGGCGTTCGGTACCTCCGGCCATCGCGGGTCGTCCACGGCCACCGCGTTCAACGAGGACCACATCGCCGCCACCAGCCAGGCCATCAGCGAGTACCGGGCGCGGCAGGGCACGGACGGGCCGCTCTTCCTCGGCGCCGACACCCACGCCCTGTCGGAACCTGCCAGGATCACGGCCATCGAGGTGTTCGCCGCCAATGACGTGACCGTACTCATCGACCCGGCCGACGGCTACACCCCGACCCCGGCGGTGTCGCTCGCCGTCCTCACCCACAACCGGGGCCGGACCTCGCGGCTCGCCGACGGTGTGGTGGTCACGCCGTCCCACAACCCGCCCGGCGACGGCGGGTTCAAGTACAACCCGCCGGGCGGTGGCCCGGCCGGGTCCGAGGCCACCGGCTGGATCCAGGAACGGGCCAACGAGATCATCGCGGCCGGCATGAAGGACGTACGCCGGCTGCCCTACGTCCGCGCTCGGGCGGCGTCGACCACCGGGACGTACGACTTCCTCGGCAGCTACGTCGCCGATCTGCCGTCCGTGCTCGACCTGGACGCGATCCGCTCGGCCGGGGTGCGGATCGGTGCCGATCCGCTGGGCGGCGCGTCGGTCGCGTACTGGGGCCGGATCGCGGAGCAGCACCGGATCGATCTGACCGTGGTCAATCCCCTGACCGACCCCACCTGGCGGTTCATGACGCTGGACTGGGACGGGAAGATCCGGATGGACTGCTCGTCGCCGTACGCCATGGCCTCGCTGATCGGCCGGCGCGACCGGTACCAGATCGCGACCGGGAACGACGCGGACGCCGACCGACACGGCATCGTGACGCCCGACGCCGGACTGATGAACCCGAACCACTACCTCGCCGTCGCCATCGACTACCTGTACACCCACCGCGAGCAGTGGCCGGCCGCCGCGGGCATCGGCAAGACGCTGGTCTCCTCCGGAATGATCGACCGGGTCGCCGCCGGTCTCGGCCGTGAACTGGTCGAGGTGCCGGTCGGCTTCAAGTGGTTCGTCGACGGACTGGTCGGCGGATCGCTCGGGTTCGGCGGCGAGGAGTCGGCCGGGGCCTCGTTCCTGCGCCGCGACGGATCGGTGTGGACGACCGACAAGGACGGCATCATCATGGCGCTGCTCGCCTCGGAGATCCTCGCGGTGACGGGCACGTCGCCGTCGGAGCACTACGCGGCGCTCACCGGCCGGTTCGGCGAGCCGGCGTACGCCCGGATCGACGCCCCCGCCGACCGGGAGCAGAAGGCGGTTCTCGGGCGCCTGTCCCCCGAGCAGGTCACGGCCGACACCCTGGCCGGGGAACCGGTCACGGCCGTGCTGACACAGGCGCCCGGCAATGGCGCACCCATCGGCGGCATCAAGGTGACCACCGAGAACGCCTGGTTCGCCGCCCGCCCCTCGGGCACGGAGGACGTCTACAAGATCTACGCCGAGTCGTTCCTCGGCGGCGACCATCTCGGTCGCGTGCAGGAGGAGGCCAAGGCCGTCGTCTCCGCGGCCCTCGACGCCTGAGTCCGGCCGGAGCCGCCCCCGAGCCTGTGCCACGGCAGGGTCGACGACAGGAATCGGGAGGCTCCGGCCGTTCGGCGCGATCAGCGGCGGTTCACCCGTCTGCCACCCGCCGGTGGCACGGCACGCGGGCTGCGTCGACGCTTGTCCCTACCCGCCGATCCAGCAGGCGGGCAGAACCTCATGGGGGTGGATCCGTGTCGGACGCCGCTGCACCGGACCCCGTGTCACGAGCGGTCGAGGGCATGAGGGCAGCGGTCCTCGACACCCTGTTCGCCCAGTCGGCGGTGGGCCTGCACGTGCTGGACACCCGGCTGCGGGTGGTGCGGGCGAACACCCTGGCCGGCGCCGTCCCCGACGAGCGCCTCGTGGGGCGTTACTTCACCGAGGCGTACCACCTCGAAGAACCGGACGATGCGGAGCGCATCCTGCGCAAAGTACTGGACAGCGGTGTGCCCGTGCACGACTGGATGATCCGCGGTCGGCCCGCCGACTCCACCGGCCGCAGCCGCAGTATCAGGGTGTCCGTCTACCGGCTGAACGATGCGGACGGTCGCACCCTGGGGCTGCTCGCCACCGTCGTCGACGTCGATGAGCAGGAGAAGGCCCGCATCCGGGCGGCCTGCCTCACCGCGGTGCGCACGCGGGTGGGCAGGTCACTCGATGTGGCGGCCACCTGCGAGGGACTCGTCGAGGCCGTCGTTCCGGCGTTCGCCGACCTCGCCGTGGTCGAGGTGGTGGATGACGTCCTGCGCGGCTCGGATCCGATGCCGGGGCCGCTGGAGCCCGATGTCCCCATGCTTCGCGCGGCCGTTCGAGGCCTCGGCGCGGACGAGTACCGGAGCGGCCTCGTAGGAGAGATGCGCCGGCTCCCCGACCGTACGCCGTACGCCCTGGCCGCATCCGACCTGAAGCCCCGTCTCGTCCAGATCGACGCCCGGACGCCGTGGCTCGAAGCGGACCCCGACAGCGCCCGGCTCGTCGAGGCGACCCGGGCGCACTCCTTGATCGTGGTCCCGCTGAAGCTGCACGGCACGGTTCTCGGCCTGGCGAGTCTCTTCCGGTGCCGGGGGGCGGAACCCTTCGAAGAGGACGATCTCCCGCCGGCTCTGACGGCGGCCGCTCACGTCGCCCTGAGCATCGACAACGCGCGGCGCTACGCACGCGACCACGCGATCGCGTCGATGGTGCAGCGCCGGCTCCTTCCCCAGAACAACGGCGGCGGCATCGCCGTGGAGACAGCACATGTCCTGCTGCCCGGGCGCAACAGCGGCTGCTGGTTCGACACCATCGGCCTTTCGGGCGCGCGCACCGCTCTGATCGTCGGCAATGTCGAGGCGCCCGGCCTCCAGGCAGCCATCACCATGGGGCAGTTGCGGACCGTCATCCACGCGCTGGCCGGTCTCGATCTGGAGCCGGACGAAGTGCTGGCCAGACTGGCCGACACCGCCGGCCGGCTGGCCGACGAGCGGGCCGCGCTGCCGCCCGGCGACTGGCTGCACAATCAACCACCCACGGCAACCTGCATGTACGCCGTCTACGACCCGTTCTCCCGTACCTGCACCGTGGCCCGGTCCGGTCATCCGTCACCCGTCCTCGTCACCCCCGACGGCACCACGACCGCCCTCGATGTCCCCGACGGGCCCCCGCTCTTCTCCACCGACACTTCGCCGTTCGCCGCCGCTGCGTTCGAGCTCGACGAAGGCAGCGTTCTGGCGTTCCTCACCGGAACCCTCCCCACCGACGGGGACTCCGCGGATCAGGTACGGCAGGCACTCGCGCGACCCGGCCGGAATCTGCAGGACCTGTGCGACGACGTGGTCTACAACCTGCCGGCCGAGGCATGCCCGGAGGGCGCCATGCTCCTCCTCGCCCGTACCGGCGTCGTTCCCCCCGACCGGGTCGCGACCTGGGAGCTGGCCCATGACCGGACCACTCCCGCCATCTCCCGTACGCTCGTGCGCGACCGGCTCGACGGCTGGGGCGTGGACGAGGCGACGACCGACGCGACCGAACTCATCGTGAGCGAACTGATCACCAACGCGGTCCGTTACGGCACCCCTCCGATGAAGCTGCGGCTGATCCTGGACCGCACGCTCATCTGCGAAGTACACGACAGCAGCCGGGTGTCGCCCCATCTGCGCCATGCACGCACCGTCGACGAGGGCGGCCGCGGACTGTTCATCGTCTCCCGGCTCGCCGCCCACTGGGGCACCCGGTACAGCAGCGACGGCAAGGTCATGTGGACCGAACAGGAGCTCCCGTCCGGCAGAGACGACCCGTCCGTGGCCGGCGATTTCTGACCTCGGTGTGCGGCGCCCCGTGGCCGGGTGGGCCACGGGGCGCCGCGATCAGGGTGGTGGCGGCCGCTCCGGGGACGGGGAGCGGGCGCCGGTCGGGTCAGTCGCGACCGTCGTGGTGGTGGTGACGGCCGTCGCGGTTGTCGCTGCCTCCGTGGTTGCGGCTAGTGACCGTTACGGCCGTCGTGGTCGTCGTTGCGCCCGTGATCGCGGCCCTGGTGACCGTTACGGCCGTCGTGGTCGTCGTTGCGCCCGTGATCGCGGCCCTGGTGACCGTTACGGCCGTCGTGGTCGTCGTTGCGCCCGTGATCGCGGCCCTGGTGACCGTTACGGCCGTCATGGCCGTCGTTACGCCCGTGATCGCGGCCCTGGTGACCGTTACGGCCGTCATGGCCGTTGCGGCCGGCCCGGTCGCGGTCGCGGCCCCAGGACTTCGAGTCGACTCTGCGGCCGTTCGCGTCCCGCAGTGTCGCCGTGTCGCAGGCGTCCCATACGTGCCGGCGGAGGTCCTGGTAGACGTCGCGGTCGGTGTCGCGGCCGATTCCGGTGTGCACGCGCACGGAGGAGCGGCCGGCCAGGCGCAGATTGAACCGGTAGGTGCGGCGGCTCTCGTCGCTCAGGGTCCAGCCTCGGAGATTCACCGCGTGGCGGCCGGTGTTGGTGACGGTCACCCATTCGCTGTTGAGGCTGCGGTTGGAGCCGCTGTAACGACCGGGGCTGTTGTACTGGATCGCGCCCAGAACCACCGCCTGACGCTCGTTGGTCCGGCGGTGACCATGGCCGTGTTCGTCTGCGGTCGCCGGGAGTGCGGCGGCGGCCACCAGGGCGCCGGAAGCGAGAACGGCGGCGGTGAACCGCCGTGCGGAACGGGACATGAATACCCCTCGGGTACGGGCCCGGACCCCTGCGGTCCGAGCGTTGTTCGGTCCCGGCCTGTTGCCGAGAACGCACACTGTGGCCCGGTGGCCCGAGCCACGGAAGGCGCCCCGATACGTGTGACGAAGTACGGACATTTCCGTCACACGCGTCTGCACCGGGCACACATTCCGGCCGCCCGAGTACCTGTCAACCACTGCCCGCTACATCCACCCGCCCGGCACCGCGCCGGCGCAGTCGGCGGTGGCCCCGAGCGCGGGGCGCACGGCTGCGCACACTCCGCTCGAGCCGCCCGGGAATTCCGTAACAGCCGCCGCCCGCACAACCTTGAACTCCCGTTCCCTTACCCGCGGAAACGAGAACGGCAGTTCTGCGACAGGGCCGTTGCGCGGTGCGAACAACAGTGGTTCAGTGGCAGAGGAAGATATGAATCGAGGTTCAGAACATCATGGCCTACCGTCCCACCGCCCGCACGGAGGCGACCCGGCTCGCGCACCGCGACCGGTTGCTGGAAGCCGCCCGGCAGCTGCTGGCCGAGGGCGGTTACGCGGCGGCCGGCATCTCCGCGATCGCCGACCGGGCCGGCGTCGCCACCGGCAGCGTCTACAACCACTTCGCCTCCAAGCAGGAACTGCTCGCGGCAGTCTTCCGCCATGTCGCAGGTCATGAACTCGGCGCGGTGCAAGAGGCGGTGCGGGCGCGGAGCGGTGCCGCCGAGCAGTTGCGCGCGCTGGTCGAGGCCTTCGCGTACCGTGCGCTGCGCAACCCACGTACGGCCTGGGCGTTGCTGGCCGAACCGGTCGATCCGCTGGTCGAGCAGGAGCGGCTGACGTACCGGCGCGGCTATCACGCCCTCGCCGAGTCGGCCGTCGCCGCAGGAATCGCCTCGGGTGAACTGCCCGCGCAGAACGCGCGGTTGTCGGCCGCCGCCGTGATCGGGGCAGTCGGCGAGGCACTGCTCGGCCCGCTGTCACCGGTCGGCGGGCGGACCGAACCGGAACCGGTCGTGGCAGGCATCACCACGCTGTGCCTGAGAGCGGTCGGAGCCCACGGCAGCTGATCGCGAGCCGCCCCTGCTTTCCCGCTTCCTCGCCGCCCCCGCCCACCTCCCCAGGACAGGAACCCGCGATGACCGTCACCCCGCACCGGACCGGCCTTTGGTCCGACGCCCCCGCACCGCACCCCACTCACGAGGTCACCAACCAGGCCCCGCCCAGGAAGGATCTCGACGAGTACGGCACCAACCTGCCCCTCACGGAGGCCGTCCGGGCGTTCGGCGCGGCCTGGCACGAGAAGGAGCTGCACGAGATCGGCACCCTGGTCGGTTCCGAGCGGTTCCAGATCGACGTCGAGCTGGCGCACACCTCCCCGCCCGTCCTGCGCACCCATGACCGTTACGGCAACCGCGTCGACGAGATCGACTTCCACCCCGCGTACCACGAGGTCATCGGCGCGGCGGTGAACCGCGGCACGCACACCGCGGGCTGGGCCGACCCGAAGCCCGGAGCGGCGGTGGCGCGGGCGGCCTCCTTCATGCTGTTCGCCCAGATCGAACCCGGCCACGCCTGCCCGATGTCCATGTCGCATGCCGTGGTCCCGGTCCTGCAACGCGATCCGGACGTGGGGCGGGACTGGCTGCCGGGCCTGCTCAGCCGCTCGTACGACCCCCGGCTGATCGCCCCGGGCCGCAAGTCGGGGCTCACGTTCGGCATGGGGATGACGGAGAAACAGGGCGGCTCCGACGTCCGCGCCAACACCACCCGGGCCGTCCCGCTGGCCTCCGGCCCCGAGGGCCGGGCCCATCTGCTGACCGGGCACAAGTGGTTCTTCTCGGCCCCGCAGTCGGACGCGTTCCTGGTCCTGGCCCAGGCCGAGGCCGGCCTCACCTGTTTCCTCGTGCCGCGTGTGCTGGCCGACGGCACCCGTAACACCGTCCGTATCCAGCGGCTGAAGAACAAGCTCGGCAACAAGTCGAACGCCTCCTGCGAGGTGGAGTTCGACGGCACCTGGGCGGTACGGGTCGGCGAGCCCGGCCGCGGCGTCCCCACCATCATCGAGATGGTCAACCACACCCGGCTCGACTGTGTGCTCGGCACCACCGCGGGCATGCGCCAGTCGGTGTCCGAGGCGATCTGGCACGCGCACCACCGCAGCGCGTTCGGTGCCCGGCTGGTGGACCAGCCGGCCATGACGGCGGTCCTCGCCGATCTGGCACTGGAGACGGAGGCCGCGACCTGGACCGCGCTTCGCCTGGCCCATGCGTACGAGGCCGACAGCGGAGAGTCCGAGGCGATGTTCCGGCGGCTGGCCACCGCCGTGGCCAAGTACTGGATCTGCAAGCGCGGTCCGCACCACGCCTACGAGGCGCTGGAGTGCCTGGGCGGCAACGGCTACACCGAGGACTGGCCGCTGGCCCGGCGCTACCGCGAGCAGCCGGTGATGGCGGTGTGGGAGGGCTCCGGCAATGTCATCGCCCTCGATGTGCTGCGGGGCATCGCCAGGACCCCGCAGTCGCTGGACGCCTTCTGGGCCGAGCTGGAGACCACGTCCGGTGCGAGTTCCGTGCTGGACGCGCACCTCCGCCGGGTGCGCCGGGAGCTGGCCGAGGACCTGCGCGACCCGCTCGCCGCGCAGACCCGCGCCCGGGCGACGGTCGAAGGCATGGCCCTGGCCCTGCAGTCCTCGCTGATGCTGCGTCATGCCCCGGCGGCGGCCGCCGAGGCATTCGTCGCCGCCCGGCTCGGCGAGGAGCGTGGCCACCAGTACGGCATCCTGCCGCGCGGCACCGACGCCGCGTCGATCGTGGAGCGGCACTTCGGCCGGGCCGGCTGAGACGGCCACCGGTGCCCGCGAGCCCGCAGCCCTCGCGAGGAGCCGTCGGCGGACCGGCCGACGCGTTCGCCGCTCACCGGTGGATCGCCCCGGTCGTTTCCGTGAGCGGGCTGCCGGTGCCGCCCCAGCGCAGTGCGACGATCTCCGCCGCGATCGACACGGCCACTTCCTCGGGGGTGCGCGCGCCGAGGTCGAGACCGATGGGCGCGCGCAGCCTGGCCAGTTCCGCTTCGCCGAGACCGGCCTCGCGCAACCGGGCCAGGCGGTCCTCGTGGGTCCGCCGGCTCCCCATCACCCCGATGTACGCGGCCGGGGTGCGCAGGGCCACCTCCAGTAGCGGGACGTCGAACTTCGGGTCGTGGGTGAGTACGCACATCACGGTCCGTGCGTCGGTCTCCGTGTCGCGCAGATACCGGTGCGGCCAGTCGACGACCACCTCCGCACCGTCCGGGAAGCGGCGGGGGTCGGCGAAGGCGGGGCGGGCGTCGCAGACGGTGACGCGGTAGCCGAGGAACGCGCCGATCCGGGCCACCGCCGCGGCGAAGTCGATCGCGCCGAAGACCAGCATCCGGGGCGGCGGGGCGAACGACTGGAGGAACACGCTGACATCGTCCTCGCGCCGTTCGCCGCCGGGGCCGTAGTGCCGCAAGCCGGTTGCGCCGCGGGCGAGTTCCCCTCGCGCGTCGGCGGTGACGGCGGCGTCGAGTCCGCTCGCGCCCAGCGAGCCGGAGACGGTGTCCGGCCCGACGGCGAGGGCGGCGCCACGCGGGGCGGGGCCGTCGGTCACGACGGCGGCCACCACTGGGCGGTGAGCGGCGACCGATGCGGCGAGTTCACCGAAGGAGACGTCGTACGCGGCCGTCACGGGGCGCACCAGGAGAGTGATCTCTCCGCCGCAGGTGAGACCGACGGCGAAGGCGTCCTCGTCGCTGTAGCCGAAGGTACGGAGCTGGGCATCGCCGGTCTCCATGACCTCCTTGGCCAGTTCGAAGACCGCACCCTCGACGCAGCCGCCGGAGACGCTGCCGACCACCTCGTCGTCCGGGCCGACGGCCATCGCCGCCCCGGGGCCGCGCGGCGCACTGCGGCTGACCGCGACGACGGTGGCGAGCCCGAACGGCGCCCCGGCGGCGTACCAGCGGCTGAGCGCCGGAAGAATCTCCCGCATCGGCCACCTCCGCCAGGGCCGGGATGTCTGCGGTCCTGCCCGCGCCCGCTGTGCCCTCGTGGCCCGGCGGCCGGTGCGGTGCGAGGCTCAGGCCGTGGTGTCGGACCACGCGTACGGCGGTGTGACGGGCCCGGTGGCGGGTCCGGCCCCGACCGATTCCAGTTCCTGGTCGGCGGCCTTCATCAGCTGCGCGGCGATGTCCTTCATGGCACGGCTCGCCGCGAGTTCGTCGCCGATGGCGGGGACGTCCACGTCCTGCGGGTTGCAGCGGGCGACCCCGTGTCCCACGAGCTTTTCGGAGCCGGTGTCCAGCACCGCCTCCGCCCTGGTCGTACCGTCCTCCTCGGAAAGGCCCACCCGGACCTTCCATTCCAGCCTGCGAGTCATCGCGCACCTCCTGCGACCGCGCGCGGACTCGGTGCGCCGCCACGACGCGGTCCTGTGACCAGGATCCCCCCGGCCGGGCCCGTCCGCGCGTTCCGGACCGTCCTGCCGGGATCATGGCGCCGCTTCTCGTCCTGCGGGGCTCGTGGCGCCGAAATAGGATGCGGGAGTCACTTCCCCCGAGTGCGGAGCCGCCCATGAACCGGCGTCGTCCTCCCCGTGCGGCGAGCGCCGGCGAACTGCTCACCACTCTGCAGCAGCTCACCTCACAGGCGCGCCAGGAGGTGGAGCTGCACCGGGCGCGGGTGGAACTGGCCGAGGCCTTGCAGCGCGAAATGCTCCCTTCGGCGCTGCCCGCCCTGCCGGGGCTGCAGACAGCTGCCCGGTACACGCCGGCCCGCAACGGGCTGGACATCGGTGGTGACTGGTACGACGGGTTCGTGCTGCCGGACGGCGCGCTGGCATTCGCCATCGGGGACGTTCAGGGCCATGACGTCGAGGCGGCCGCTTTCATGGGCCAGATCCGCATCGCCATGCGGGCGATAGCCGCCACCGCCACGGATCCCGGCGAGGTCGTGGGCCGGACCAATGATCTGCTGCTCTCGGTGGACTCGGGCCTCTTCGCGACCTGCACCTTTGCCCGCTTCGACCCGGTCACCCGGGAGCTCCGCAGTGCCCGCGCCGGGCATGTCGCCGCTGTCTGGGCCACCACGGACGGGCGCAGCGGTGTCACCGACGACGAGGGCGGCCTGCCCCTGGGGGTCCGGGCGGGCGAGCGCTATCCGGTCACCCGGCGGCGCCTGACGAGCCCCGGTGCGTTCGTCCTGGTCACCGACGGGGTGATCGAGGGTCCTTCGTGCCCGATCGACGAGGGACTGGACGCGGTGACGCGGCTGGTGGTCTCCCGGGTGGCCGCCGACGCCGACGAGCTGGCCGACGCGGTGCTGCACGCGGCGGCGCGGACCGGGCACCAGGACGACGCGGCCGTTCTCGTCCTGCGCCACGGGGCGGCTCCCGGCGGGAACTGACGCCCGGGTCCGGGGTGAGCGTGTCAGACAGCCGCCACCCGTCCGGGTCGGTGTCTGATGAGATGTGTGATCCGCAGCAAGGTGTCAAGCAGCGAGAGAACGATAGCCACGGCCTCGGCCGTACTGCGCGTCCTGGCCGTCGCCGCCGCCTACTACCTGGCCGGTGGGCTCGGTCTGATCCGCGGGGTGTCCGTCCACGGCGCGGTCGTCACCCCGCTCTGGCCGCCCACGGGCATCGCGCTGGGTGCCCTGCTCTTCCTGGGACTGCGCGCCTGGCCCGGTATGGCGCTGGGCTCCCTGTCCGTCGTCGCCACGCTCAGCGACTCGGTCTCGCTGCTCACCGTCGTCGTAGTGGCGGGCAACACCCTGGCTCCCGTCTGCTCGTACCTGATACTGCGGGGGGCCGGTTTCCGCTTGGAGCTGGACCGGCTGCGCGACGGCGTCATGCTGGTGTTCCTCGGCGCGCTTGCGGGCATGGTCATCAGCGCGACCGTGGGCACGTGCATGCTCGTGGCGGACGACAATCTGCCGCCGAGCGGTTTCTGGCCGGTCTGGACGGCATGGTGGTCGGGGGACGCGATGGGTGTGCTCGTGGTCACCCCGCTGCTGCTCGTGCTCCGCAGAGTGCGGATGCCGCGGGCCACGGACCGGTGGATCGAGGCGAGCGCGCTGGCGGTGGCCTCCATGGCTGTCTCCCTGGTGGCAACCAGGACCTCGCTGGCGATGATCTACCTGGTGTTCCCGCTGATCATCTGGGCGGCTCTGCGCTTTCGGCTGGCGGGGAGCGCGCCGTGCGCCTTTCTGGTGTCGGTCACGGCGGTCGTCGCGGGAACGCAGGGCGTGGGGCCGTTCGAGGGTCACAGCATCCTTCACGTGATGGTGAATCTCGCCGTGTTCAACGGTTCGGTGGCCCTGACCGCGCTGGTGCTCGCGGCCGTCGTCACCGAGCAGAGCGACATCCGCCTCAGAATCCAGCGTGCCTGCGAGGAGCTGGCCGAGGTGGTGGAGCGGCTGGCGCCGGGACGGTCCCCGGCCGGCCGGCCGGCCGGCCCGGCCCGACGACGAGCCCGACGGCCTCTGACCTCGGTCCCACGGACGGCCGGGCCACGGCCGCCGCGGGAGGCGGGGCGGTTCACCGCCGGAAGTGGCGTACCAGGAAGTCGTTGCGGAACGTGCCCTCCGGGTCGAACCGGGCCGTCAGCCGCTCAAAATCGGCGTACTTCCCGTACAGCGCGCGCAGGCTCTCGGGGGCGGTCGTGAACACCTTGCCCCAGTGCGGTCGCGCGCCGAACGGTGCCAGGGCCTCCTCGATCGCCCCGAGCACGGGGGTGACGGCGGCGGTGTCCGGTACCCAGGTGAAGTGGAAGGTCACCGATTCCCGGCCGGACGCCGGGCTGAGCCACAGCTCGTCGCGGGCGACGGTACGGATCTCGGAGATCTGCAGCAGCGGCGCGATCCGGTCCCGGAGCCGGGCCAGTGCCTCGTACGCCGCGGCCGCGTCCCGCCGTGCCACGAAGTACTCCGACTGCAGCTCGTCCCCGCTGCTCGGGGTGAACTCCGGGCGGAAGTGCGGAAGCCGGCGGTGCCACGGCCCGGCGACGCCCTGCTGACGGGTGCAGTTCTCGGCCGGCATACCGGCGATCGGATGGCGGGGGCCGTCCGCGAGCCGCGCGCCGAGCCACTCCCCGGGCGCACTCCGTGGCCCCTCGGGGCCCACCCGTTGCTTGAGCCACACCTGGTTGAGCGGCCCCGCACGCCAGTCGGTGAAGACACTCACGCTGTACGCGGCCGCCATCACCTCGTCGAACCCGTCGGTGAACCGGGACTCCGGCAGCTCCTCGTAGACCCACTGCTGTACGTCGAAGGCGGGCACCAGGTCCAGCGTCAGCGCGGTCACCACGCCCAGCGCGCCCAGCGCGACCACCGCTCCGGGAAAGTCCGCGTCGCCGCGCCCCAGTGACACGGTCCGGCCGTCGGCCGTGACCATCTCCAGCGCCCGGACGGCGCCCGCTATGGAACTGTTACCGAGCCCCGAGCCGTGCGTTCCGGTGGCGCAGGCCCCGGCGACCGAAATGTGCGGCAGCGAACCCAGGTTGTGCAGGGCGTACCCGTTCTCGTGCAGTACGCCGGCGAACTCCCCGAAGCGCAGCCCCGCGGCGACGGTGACCGCCCCGGCCTTCGGGTCGATCTCGATCCTGCGGGGCAGCCCCGCCAGGGACACCAGCTCACCCCGGGTATCGGCGACGGTGTTGAAGGAATGCCGGGTGCCGAGCGCGTGCACCGCGGTCGCGGCGGACACCGTTTCCCGCAGCTCGGCCTCGGAACGGGGGGTGCTCAGCCGCCGTGCTCCGAAGGTGATGTTTCCGGCCCAGTTCTTCTCCACGGGAGTCACCGCACGTCCCCACTCTCGTTCCTGGCCGGGTGACCTGATCCCGACGGTGCATCCTCCCAGACGAGCCTGTTGATGGGACCATGCAACTGGACCTACATGTCCGCACACCATCCGATTCCAGCACCCTCCAAATGCGAACAGTCACCTACAGACCCAGCGATCCGGCGCGGAACGGGATGAGTTCAGAGTCAGTGCACATGTCTGAACTTCACTGGAACTCCAGCGAAATGGCACGTGTGTGGATATCGTGCACCGAGCGCGGGCGCATCCGTCAGTCCATGGGATCGGCGGATGCGTCCCGTTTGTGGCGATGCAACTGTGACTGGGGGGTTCATGGGGCATGTCGAGCTACCCGATTCGGACAGATCAGGACCCGTGGGACTGGCGGGGGCGCCGCGTCCACTGACTGCTTCAAATCGGCCTCGCGGCAAAGAACTTGACGATGCATGGAGGGCGCCTGCAGGACAACGCGAACGTTCGGGGCCGGCTGCGGCCAGGAGACGGTCGGGCCGGCGCCTGCAGGTCGTCATCGGCACCGAACTGCTCGGCCTGGGGATTCCGGCATGGCTCGTCCTGTGGGCGGGCGGCCAGCCGCGGCCCGGGGTCGCCGCGGCGGTGGCCGCGCTGGCGTGGTCGGGTGTGCGGGCCGCGCGCGGCCGGTACACGGGCCGGTCTCCGGGCGATCCGCCGGGGGTGCTGACCACGGCCGGCGACTGGCTGCTGCTCATCGGCGTACTCGCCGTGCTGCGGACCATGACCGGTGACGCGGTCGATCCCGCGACGGCGGTCGTGGCACTGCTGCCCGGTCTGCCGGCGGGCCTGGCCGCGTGGGGGGTACGGCGGTTGCGGCGGCATCGGACGGTGCGGCGGGTACTGGTGGTCGGTGAGGCTTCGAGGGTGGAACGAACGGTGCGGCTACTGGGTTCCCGCGCGGACCATCCGTACCGGGTCGTGGCCGCCGTACCGGTGGGGACCGCGCCGCTGGAGTGCGAGGTCCAGGTGCCGGGCCGGCTCGCACCGGCACCGGCCGACGACGACGCGTCGACGGTGCTGGGCGGCGCCTTCGCCCATGACGCCGACCTGGCTCTGGTGGTGCCCGGGCCGCAGCTCTCCGAGGAGCGGCTGCGCCGGCTCTCCTGGGGACTGCACGACGGCGGGCTTCCGCTCTCCGTGCTGTCGGAGCTCTCGGGCATAGCGGCCGGCCGGATACGGCCGTCCGCCGCCGCCGGGCTGACCCTGCTGCACGTCGCACCGCCGGTGCGCCGGGGACCGCAGATGATCCTGAAGGCCCTGGTGGACCGCATCGGCGCCGCGCTCGGCCTGCTGGTCCTGGCGCCCCTGCTGCTCCTGATCGGGGCGGCGGTGCGGCTCGGCTCCGACGGGCCGGCGCTCCACCGTCAGATCCGCCACGGGCAGCACAGCCGGCCGTTCACGATGTGGAAGTTCCGGACGATGGTGGTGGACGCCGAGAGCCACAAGCAGCAGCTCATCACGGCGAACGAGAACGACGGCCCGATGTTCAAGATGCGCCGCGACCCCCGGGTGACCGGAATCGGCCGTCTGCTGCGCCGGACGTCTCTGGACGAATTGCCGCAACTGCTCAATGTGCTCCGGGGCGACATGTCCCTGGTCGGTCCACGGCCTCCATTGCCGGAGGAGGTGTCCCGCTACGACGAACGGGAGCTGAGGAGGCTCGCCGTCAAACCCGGGCTGACCGGCCTGTGGCAGGTCAGCGGACGTTCGGACCTGTCCTGGCAGGAGACCGTCTCGCTCGACCTGTGGTACGTCGACAACTGGTCGGTGGCCACGGACATGGGACTCATGGCCCGTACGCTGCGCGCCGTCACCGACGGCCGCGGGGCGTACTGAGAGCGGCGGCCGTCGATGCGAGGAGTGCGGGACAACCGGCCGTTCGGCGCCGGTGGGACGGGCGGCCGTCGCGTTGCGGCGGCCGGCCCGTGCCCGTGGACCGGCCCGTGCCGGTGGACCGGTCGGCTCCGCTCAGACCCGTTCGGTCCGCTGCTCCAGCCACCACGCATACGTGCGGGCGATCCCGTCGCGCAGCGGGATGCGCGGTGCGAAGCCGAGGCCGGTGAGCCGGGAGACGTCGAGCAGCTTGCGCGGGGTGCCGTCGGGCTTCGACTTGTCCCACGCGATGGAACCTTGATAATGCGTCACATTCTTTACAGTTTCGGCGAGTTCGCGGATCGTCAGGTCCTGGCCGCAGCCGATGTTGACGGGTTCGTCGCCGTCGTAGCGCTCCAGCAGCAGGAGGCACGCGTCGGCCAGATCGTCGACGTGCAGGAATTCGCGGCGCGGGCTGCCGGAGCCCCAGAGCGTGACCGTGGGCGAGCCGTCCCGCCGCGCCTCGTGGAAGCGGCGGATCAGCGCGGGCAGTACGTGCGAGGTCTCCAGGTCGAAGTTGTCGCCCGGACCGTAGAGGTTGGTGGGCATGGCGCTGATGTACGCGGCGCCGAACTGCCGGCGGTAGGACCGGATCTGCACGATTCCGGCGATCTTGGCCAGTGCGTATGCCTCGTTGGTCGGCTCCAACGGGCCGGTGAGCAGGGCGCTTTCCGGGATCGGCTGCGAGGCGTGCCGGGGGTAGATGCAGGACGAGCCGAGGAAGAGCAGCCGCTCGACCCCGGCGCAGTGCGCTCCGGCGACGACGCTCAGCTGGATGCGCAGATTGTCCTCCAGGAACTGCACCGGATATGTGCTGTTGGCCATGATCCCGCCGACCTTGGCGGCGGCCAGCACCACGGCGTCCGGACGGGTCTCGCGGAGGAATGTCTCGGTCCGCGCGGCGTCGCGCAGATCGAGGTGGTCGCGATCGCGGGTGATCACCTCGTGGCCGGCGGCGGTGAGGCGGCGTACCACCGCCGAGCCGACCAGGCCGCGGTGGCCCGCGACGAATATGCGGGCACCGGGCCGTAGGAGGGGGCGGACGGATTCCTGGGGAGGGCCGGGGAGATCAGTCGTCATGGCTCGGATTGTGCCAGCAGCCACGGACCAGGGTGATGTTTTGCCGTAGATCGCTCAATTGCGAAATTTCGGTGCGAAGCAATTTCGGTGGGAACCAACAGCCTTTCAGGCGAACACAGAGGGGGTAGTCGTGGCGAAGACCGCGCTCATCACCGGCGTGACCGGACAGGACGGTTCGTACCTGTCCGAGCTGCTGCTCGACAAGGGGTACACGGTCCATGGACTGATACGCCGCTCGTCGAGCTTCAACACCGAGCGGATCGACCACATCTACCAGGGACCGGAGGAGAACGACCGTTCTTTCGTCCTGCACCACGCCGACCTCGCCGACGGGGTCGCTCTGGTGAATCTGCTGCGCGACATCCGGCCGGACGAGGTCTACAACCTGGGTGCGCAGTCGCATGTCCGCGTGTCGTTCGACGCCCCGCTGTACACCGGTGACATCACCGGTCTCGGAACCATCCGGCTGCTGGAGGCCGTCCGCGCGAGCGGTATCGACACCCGGATCTATCAGGCGTCGTCGTCGGAGATGTTCGGCGCGACACCGCCGCCGCAGAACGAGAAGACGCCGTTCCACCCGCGGAGCCCGTACAGCGTCGCCAAGGTGTATTCGTACTGGGCGACCGTCAACTACCGTGAGGCGTATGGGATGTTCGCGGTGAACGGGATTCTCTTCAACCACGAGTCCCCGCGCCGCGGCGAGACCTTCGTGACCCGGAAGATCACCCGTGGGGTGGCCAGGATCAAGGCGGGTCTGCAGACCCATCTCCATCTGGGCAATCTCGACGCCGTGCGCGACTGGGGGTACGCCCCCGAGTACGTCGACGCGATGTGGCGGATGCTGCAGCGCGACAGCCCGGACGACTACGTGGTGGCCACCGGCGAGGGTGTCAGCGTCCGGCAGTTCCTGGAGTACGCCTTCGCCCACGCGGGCCTGGACTGGCGGGAGCACGTCCGCTACGACGCCAAGTACGAGCGTCCCAGCGAGGTCGACGCGCTGATCGGTGACGCCGCGAAGGCCGAGGAACTGCTCGGCTGGAAACCGGCGGTGAAGTCGCAGGAGCTCGCCAGGATCATGGTCGAGGCGGACATCCGCCAGCTCTCCGACCAACTCGCCGGAACAGCCGTGCGGGTGGACCGATGAGACATCCGTACCTGTCCGACGGCCGGACCGGCACACCGGCCGGCCCTGCGGTCACCCACAACACCCGGCAGCCGCTTCCGGTGGCCCCGCCGGGGAGCGACCCGGGCGCGATCCCCGCCTCCACCGGCTGCCCGGTGGAGGCGAGCACGTCCGCACCGGTCCGGGCCCCCGGCCCGGTCCGCCCACTCGTCCCGGCCGGCAGCGGACCGGACCGTCCCCGCCGTCGGCCGGACGAGGCAGAAACCGCGGTCCCAGGGCCGCAGCTCGTTCTCACCTTCGGAGCTGAATGATGAACGGAAGTACGTGGCGCAGACCCGCCGGACGCAGAAGGGCACGGGCTACGGCCGCTGCGCTCTGCCTGCTCGCCGGAACCCTGACCGCCGCCGCGTCCGGGGGCTCCCCCGCCGCGGCCCTCACCCCGCCGGTCTCGCTGACCGCGGACGATCTCACCACCTGGCAGACCAACGGCATCGTCTGGTCGATGGCCGCCTCGGACGCCGGTGTCGTCTACACCGGCGGCACCTTCTCCACCGTCCGGCCGCCGGGCGCGCCCGCCGGCACCTCCGAACAGCCCGCGGTGAACTTCGCCGCGTTCGACGCGGCGACGGGTGCGCCGACGGGGTGCACGCTGTCGTTCACGCTCTCCTCGGGAACGGCGACGGTACGGACCCTGGCGCTCTCGCCCGACCAGAAGACCCTTTACGTCGGTGGGCAGTTCGGGGCGGTGAGCGGGGTCGGGGTGAGCAATATCGCCGCGATCGACACCGCGACCTGCACCCCGCGCCAGGACTTCAAGTTCTCCGTCTCCGCGACCGTACGGGCCCTGGCCGTCACCGCCGACACCGTCTACCTGGGCGGTGACTTCAACACCGTGGCGGGACAGACCAGGAACAAGTTCGCCGCGGTCACCACCGCCGGCGCGTTGAAGCCGTGGACGGCCAACGCGGACGAGATCGGCCGGGCCGTTGAGCTGACACCCGACCGGAAGAACGTGCTGCTCGGCGGAAACTTCTTCACCGTCAACGGCACCACCTCGCACGCGCTGGCCGTGGTGGACGCCACGACCGGGGCCGTGACCAAGAGCTATCCGGCGGGATTCATCCCGAACACGTCCACGGTGCAGGACATCACCACCGATGCCACCGGCTTCTACACCGCCAACGAGGGCACCGGAGGCGGTGTCTTCGACGGCCGCATCGCGCTGAACCTCAGCAATTTCGAGCAGCGCTGGCGGGACACCTGCCTGGGCGCCACCCAGGCCGTCCTCGTGCACAACGGCGTTCTGTACAGCGGCAGTCACGCGCACGACTGCGCCAGCATGGGTGAGTTCCCCGACCAGCCGCGCAAGCATCTGCTGGCCCAGTCCGTCGACGATCCGAAGCTGCTCCCCTGGTTCCCGGACACCAACGACGGCATCGGGGAGCCGGTCGGACCGCGGGTGATGACGCAGACCGACAAGGGCGGTCATCACTATCTGTGGGTGGGCGGCGAGTTCACCACCGTCAACGGCTCCGCGCAGCAGGGCCTCACCCGGTTCGCCGACGGCCCGGACACCGGGGCGCCGTGGGTGCCGAACGTCAGCCTGTCCACCGTTGCCGCGGGCAAGGTGGAGGTCAACTGGCAGACGAGCTTCGACGCCGACGACGGCGAGCTCACCTACCGGATCTACAAGGACGGTGCGAGCACCCCGGTGTACACCACGACGGGATACTCGCTGTTCTGGGACCGCCCCCAGCTGAGGTGGACCGATACGGACGTGGCGGCCGGTGAGACCCACTCGTACCGGATCAGTGCGAGCGACGGGACCAACACCAGTGCCAAGTCGCCCGCACTGTCCGCCACCGTGGCGTCAACGGCCGAGAAGTACCCCGCCAAGGTGCTGGCGGACGGTGCTTCGCTGTACTGGCGGTACGACGAGGGCACCTCGACCTTCGCCGGAGACACCAGCAGCGGGCTGGACAACGGATTCCTGCGCAACTCCCCCGCCTACCGGCAGACGCCGGCCGCTGTGGCGGGTGGCTCGACCGCGATCGGCTTCAACGGATCGAACCAGTACGCGTACAGCAACAGGCGCCATGAGCAGCCCACCAGGTTCTCGGTGGAGACCTGGATCAAGACGACGACCACCAAGGGAGGGAAGATCATCGGCTTCGGCAACGTGATCATGCAGAACAGCAACCAGTACGACAAGCATGTGTACATGGGCAATGACGGGCGGCTGATCTTCGGGGTCTACAGCGGCGGAACCAAGACCATCACAACGCCCGCTGCCTACAACGACGGTACCTGGCACCATGTCGTCGCCACACAGGGCACCGGCGGCATGGCGCTGTACGTGGACGGGCAGCTGCGTGCCTCGAACGCCCTGTACACCGGCAACGAGAACTACAGCGGCTACTGGAGGGTGGGCGGGGACAACCTGAACAGCTGGCCGAACCGGCCGACGAGCAACTTCTTCGCCGGGCAGATCGACGAGACCGCCGTCTACCCGACCGCACTGAGCAGCGCGCAGGTGAGTGCCCATTACGCACTGAGGACGGATGGATGAGGTATCCGTTTCCGGCCGGCGCCGCCGTCGTCGTACTGACGGCGGCGCTGGCCGCCTGCGGCTCGTCCTTCGACGGGCACACCGCGGCAAGCGAGGGAAGGGCACCGGCCACCCGGGCCCCTGTCACGGCCCCTTCGGCAGGTCCCGGCGCCACCGCTTCCAGCGGCGCCCCGGCACAGCGGACGAGCGAACCACCGAAGCTGCCCACCGATGAACTCACCCCGGCCACCGGCTCCTTCGACAAGAAGCAGAAGGAGTATCTGGTCGACCGTGTGCCCAAGGGCATGGACCCGGCTGCCGTGCTCCAGACCGGTCAGGAGACCTGCGACAAGCTGACGTACCTCGTGAAGGTCGACCGGGACACGGCGGTCGGCGCGATCGTGACAGGTGAGATCGCGGATGCGGAACCCGCCGTCGAGCACCTCTGCACCCAGCACGAAGAGCTGGTGCAGGAGGCCTCGCGGGGGTACGCGGACGGCACGTACAAGGACGAGCAGATCCGGCCCGGCAAGTACCACGACGTCACCCCCACTGAGAACTGCACCTGGCAGATCACCGGGGCGAACGGCAAGAACCTGGTGTCGGGCTCCTCCACCGCCGGGAAACGGGCCGGGATCACCCTCCCCGACGCGGCCCGCGCCTTCACCTCCACAGGCTGCTACGCCTGGCTGCCCGAAGGAGAGCACGAATGAGCAAGCTGCCGATAGCCGTGGCGATCCCCACGAAGAACGAGGGACTCAACATCGCCGAGGCGGTGAAGTCGGTGCTCGGCCACTTCGAGGCGGTCGTCGTCGTCGACTCGCACAGTACGGACGACACGGCGAAGATCGCCGAGGAGTGCGGGGCCGAGGTGATCACGTACACCTGGGACGGCGGTCATCCGCGTAAGAAGCAGTGGTGCCTGGACCATGTCCGCACGGATCTGGACTGGATTCTGCTGCTCGACGGGGACGAGCGGCTGAGCCCCGGGCTGCTGGCCGAACTGCGCCGGATCTTCGCCGATCCCGGCGCGCCAAGACCGGCCGCGTACGACATACCACTGGGCTACTGGTTCTCCGGGAAGCGGCTCCGGCACGGCTACACCATCCGCAAGCGGTCACTGACCGACCGCACCCGCTGCCGGTACCCGGAGGTCGGGGATCTGGACGCACCGGGCATCGGCGAGGTCGAGGGGCACTACCAGCCGGTCGCCGAGTCGGCGGCCCCGCTCCGCAATCCGATCGAGCACCAGGATCTCGACCCGGTGACGGCCTGGTTCGAGCGGCACAACCGGTACTCGGACTGGGAGGCGTGGCTGGAGCACCACCCCGAGGTCAAGGAGCAGGTACGGAGGGTGAAGTCGCGCCAGGGGCAGCTGTTCCACAAGGCGCCCTTCAAGCCCCTGGTGTCGTTCGCGTACATGTATGTGTACCGGCGGGGATTCCTCGACGGGCGGGCGGGCTTCGACTTCGCGCTGGCGATGAGCTTCTACCGCTGGCAGATCGCGCTCAAGTCCCGCGAGCGGAAGCCCGTTTGACTCAGTGCGCCTTCCGGCGGACCACGTCCTCGTAGGTCCGCCGGAGGGTCCGGGTCACGGCCTCGATGGTGAATTCCTTGTTGACCAGGTCCCAAGCCGCCTTCCCCGCACGGTCGTTGGCTGCGGGTTCGAGGAGTTCCAGAATCGCCCCGGCCACCTTGAGCGCGTTCTTCCCGTCCTCGCCGACCCGGCTGTCGATCACCCGGCCGGCCCCGGCCCGCGCGACATCGTCCCCGAGGCCACTGGTGCGGGTGATGACCACGGGGGTGCCGACCGACATCGCTTCGAGGACGGAGACGGCCAGGGGTTCCTCGATCGACGGCAGTACGTACACATCGGCCTCCCGGTCCGCGGCCAGAACCTCTTCGTGGCCGAGCGGTCCCCTGTGGTGGAGGGAGCCCATCACCCCCAGTTCGCGGGCGAGTTCGAGAGTCGCCGACAGCGCTCCGGTGTCAGGTCCGGCCAGCACGAACCGGGCGTCCGGGTGCTCGGCCAGGACCGTCGGCATCGCGGCGACGAAGTCCTGCGGACGCTTGCGCTCCTGGATCCGGCCCAGGAAGAGGACCGTCGGCGGCCGCCCCGGCGCGCGGGCTGGCTTCGGCTTCTGCGGCCGTACACCGTTGACCAGCCGTACGGTGCGGGTCAACGGCACCGGTGCGGCAACGGCGTTCACATCGAGACGCTCCATCTCGGTCAGATGCAGCACGGCGTCGGCTTCGCGCAGCACCTTGCGTACGCCCAGCAGATCGGTCAGCTGGGCGACCCGCTTCTCGGTCGGATCCACCATGCCGTGGGTCTGGACGACCAGGGGCGTGCGGGAGGCCAGCGCGAGCAGCGCGGTGGGGAGCGTCACCAGGTCGCGCATCAGATGGACATGGACGAGATCGGCGCCGCGCATCATGCGCCGGGCGGCGAGCAGGAGCGCGCCGGAGGTGATTCCGCTGACCTCGAACATGGGAAGCAGATGACGGGCACGGAAGAGAAGGACCGGGACTCCCTCGACCTCCCGCGGCAGTCGCCCCTCGAAGCCGTCGCCCAGTGCCATGATGCGGGCGTCGTCGCCGCCGGCCCGCTGGACCTTCGCCAGGTTGAGCGCCACTCTTGTCGGACCGCCGAACGCGTGGTCCGGAGTGTGCAGTGTGACGACGTGCAGGATCTTCACCAGAGTTCCCCTCAGTCTCGGCCAGTCTTTTACAGACTAGTCATCCAAACCCCCCAAGTGGGTTGATTCGTTAGAGTGTTCACAGATCCACGGAACGGGGGGGGCAGATGACGTCCGTGCACGAGGCGGCTCCGTCCGCCCCCGTACCGGAGCACGGCCCGCAGGACCCGGGCCGGCCGCCGGCGAAGCCCCTGTCGTGGGCCATGCTGTCGCGCGCCTTCGCCGTGCCGCTCATCCTCGGCCTGGTCTGCTTCCTGCCCGCGGTGATCGCCGCGCAGCCAGGCACCGGAGTCCGGGACAGCGCGTACTGGCTGCAGCTCGTGCTGACCTGCTATGCGGGGGCCCGGCTCGCCACGATGATCCTGTCCACCCGGCGCCGCCTGTTGCAGGGCGTCT
Source organism: Streptomyces sp. NBC_00846 (assembly GCF_045207325.1). Lineage (NCBI taxonomy): Bacteria > Bacillati > Actinomycetota > Actinomycetes > Kitasatosporales > Streptomycetaceae > Streptomyces > Streptomyces sp. NBC_00846. The sequence goes on from NZ_CP108846.1 coordinate 312,969, forward strand.
TCTGGATGTTCGTGTACATCGCGATGGGGGTGGCGCCGTTCGCGCAGGTGGTCATCGGGCAGACCCCCACCCCGATGGTCGGGCCGCGGTCGGATCTGGTGACGGCCATCGCGCTGGTCCTGGTGGGATGTGCGGCGTTCGACCTGGGGGCGCTGCTGGCGTCCCGGCGCCCGCTGCGCCGCCGGGCCACCACACGCTCCGGGAGCGGTCCGGCGACGGCGCACCGGGGCCGGCTCAGGCTGTTGGTGGTGCTGGCCTTCGCGGCGAGCGGCTATTACATCGTGAAGCTCGGCGGGCCCGCCATCTTCTTCACCAGTCGCCAGGAGATCAGCGCCTCGGTCGCGGCCAGCGGGGTGGTGTCGGACGAGTCCCATGTGGGGTCGGCCTTCCTCAAGGGCTTCGGTACGGTACCCGCGCTGCTCGGGCTGCTCTTCTGGACCCGTCGGCTGGTGACCTCGCGCCGGGCCCGGCGCTCCCCCTCGACGGTGCTTGTCTGGTGTGCGTTGCTGGCCCTCAACGTCATCGTCAACAACCCTATTTCCAATGCTCGTTACTGGTTCGTAACTGTACTGGTCTCGCTCCTGTTCACCGCGTTCCCGAGCAGCGCGGCGATGTACCGCTCGGTGCTCGCCATGGGGGTGGTCGGGGCATTGGTGCTGTTCCCGTACGCGGACCGGTTCCGCTACGACAGCTCCGGGTACCGGCCGGTGGATTCGTCGTCGGTCTTCGAGCCGCTGGCCACCAAGGACTACGACCAGGCGGTGATGTTCGCCAACACCGTCTCCTGGGTCGACACCCGGGGCCACACCTATGGGCGTCAACTGGCGGGCTCCGCACTGTTCTTCGTGCCCCGGTCGGTGTGGAGCGGCAAGCCGGAGGACACCGGGGTGCGTGTCGGCCAGTGGATGGGGATGAACATGACCAACCTGTCGGCGCCGCTGTGGACCGAGCTCTGGGTCGACTTCGGGGCTCCGGGCATGGTCGGTGCGTTCGCACTGATCGGGTACGCCGCGGCACGCACCGACCGGCGTTACGCGCGCGCCGTCTCCCGGGACGGTCCGGGCCCAGGCAGCGTTCTGGCGATCGCCGCTCCGCTGATCGCCGGGTACACCTTCATCCTGTTGCGCGGGCCGCTGTTGCAGTCCGTCGGGAAGCTGGCGATCGCGGCCCTGTGTCTGCTGCTGGTCACCAGTTTCAGGAGCCGGAACGGATGGCGCGCGCGCTGACGGGCGGCTGGTCGCCCGCGGTGCGGCGGCTCAGCCGGGTCACCCGGGTCCAGGTGGCCACCGCCTTGCAGACGGATCCCAGGCACAGACCCCAGGCCGCGCCGGGCACCCCGCCGAGCACATAGCCGCCGGTGAGGAAGGCCACGGCGACGAGTGAGAAGACCACCTGGATGGCGAGGGTGGTACGGGGGTCGAGCATCCGCAGGGCCAGCAGTCCGCAGGTGCCGACGGCCATCGCCGCGTACTGGCTGCCGGTCGCGGGGAGCAGGGCGGCCGCCGTGGGCCAGGTGTCGCCGAGCAGATGGCGGCCGATCCCGTCGGGCAGCAGGGCGAGCGCGGCGGCCCAGGCGGCGGCCGTGGCGGCCAGGACGGCGGCGAGGGTCGCCGTGGCGCGTACCCTGCGCCGTTCGGAGGAGAGCCGCCCGAGCAGCGGCGGGCCGAAGCCGGTGGCCGAGGTGAACAGCACGTTCAGCGGTCCGAAGAGGGTGGTGGCGCCACGCAGGGCGCCGACCACCAGCGGGTTGCCGACCGTGCCCAGCGCGAGTACGGAGAGCTGACTGGTGGCGTTTCCCACGCCGAACTCCACCACGAAGCGCCACCCCAGATGTCCTCGCCGCAGCAGGGCCGTGAGCCGCAGCGGTGTTCCGGCCACTCTGCGGTGCAGCAGGGCGGCCGACAGCAGCAGGGCCGGCAGCGCGGACAGTCCCCAGACGGTGACGAGCCGGGCGGCCGGGGCGCCGTGGGGCTGCGTGGCCAGCGCGCCGAGCACACAGGCCAGTCTGAGCACGTCACCCGCCAGTGCCAGGTGCGGCAGGTGCAGGGTGGAGAAGGCGTACCGCATGGTGTCCTGCCCCAGCACCACCGGCAGGACCAGTCCCAGCATCATCAGGGCACGGGCGGTGGCGCCCGGCAGCGGCAGGCAGACGGCGGCGAGCAGGGCGCCGAGCCCGGCCGCGGCGAGCAGGGTGAAGGTGACCGCGGACCGGCACGCGCCGCCCACTTCGTCGCTCTCGCCGCGCCGCAGGACGAGCGGCTGCCCCGTGTAGGCACCGAAGACGCCCAGCAGGACGGTGAAGACCAGATAGACCGCCGAGAAGCGGGCGAAGTCGGCCACGGTGGAGAGCCGGGCGGCGGCCACCAGCACCAGGATGTTGGTGAGCGCCGCGACGCCCTGGTCCGCGACCGAGCAGAGGATCGCGGTCCGTGCCCTCATCTGTGTTCCGCGGTGGAGTCGAAGGTGCGCAGGCCAAGGGTCTCGGCGGGGTCACCGGCGTGCTCGGGGCCGTGGCCGTCTTCGGCCCGGCCGGGCCGGTCCGTGCCCGCGCGGCGCTTGCCGGCCTTCTTGCGGGCCTTCTTGCGGGCCCGGCGCTCGTGGCGGCCTTGGCCAGGGTGCAGCAGGGCGCCGAGCACGGTGCCGCCGGCCGCTCCGATGATCTCGCCGATCCGTTCCAGGTCGCTGCGGTGCACCTCGCGGGGGTCGCAGACCACCATGACACCCTCCACCCGGTCGATCAGCGCGACGGCGTCGGCGTACGACAGCACGGGCGGGGCCAGCACGATGACGACGACGCCCGGCCGGTCGCCCTCGGAGACGATCCGTCCGACGGGCGCGGAGGTCAGGGCCCGCGGCACGTTGTCCGTGCGCCGGCCCGCTATCAGGGTGAAGGCGCCCGATCCGGGGACGTCCACGTTCATCCGGCTCTCCGACGGCCAGGGCCGTTCGCCCTCCGCCGCCCAGCGCGGCCGGGCGCCCTGCACGGCCGGGCCGAGGGCCCTGGCCAGGGACGGGGTACGCAGATCCGCCTCCATCAGGAGTACGTCCCGTCCCATCTCGGCGAAGGCCGCGGCCAGGTTGACGGCGGCGGCGGCCGGCGCGTCGCCGTCCCCGCGCGGGGACGTGACCAGGAGTCTGCGGCGCTGGGCGAACGACGGATCGTAGGCGAGCCGGAAGGCGACCGCCCGGTACTCCTCGGCGAGCCGGCTCCCGCTCCGCCCGATGGCGAGCAGCGCGCCCGCCGCTGCCCGCTCCCTGGGCAGGGTGCCGAGCAGCGGGGCGCCGAGCGAGCGGACCAGCTCCCGGGTGGAACGCACGGCCGGGTCGAAGACGAGCCGTACCCAGGACAGCAGCAGTCCGAGCGCGAGACCGACGACACCGCCGAGTCCCAGCAGCAGGGGAAGTCCCGCGCCGGTGGGCTCGGTGGGCGCGGCGGGCTTCTTGGTGAGGTAGCCGGGGGTCGTGTCCAGGGCGCGCAACTCGGAGATCTTCCGGCTCAGTTCGGAGATCGACACGACGAGGTTGGCGCGGGCGCTGGTCACGTCGTTGCTTCCGACGGACTGCTCGGCGAGTTGGTCGCGCTGTTCGGTGAGCGGCTTCAGCTGGGCGCGGTAACCGCCGACCATGTTGGCGATGCTGTCCTCGGTGCGTTGCCGGCGGATCTCCAGGTAGGCGTCGGCGAGCGCCTGGGCCCGCGCCTTCGCGAGGGCGGGGGTGCGGCCGGTGTACGTGAAGCGGAGCACGAGGGTGTTGGGCGGGTTGGTGACCTGGAGGCCGGACAGCAGGGTCCCGACCTCCACCCGGTCGCCGCTCCTGGCCAGGGACCCGATGGCCAGGGTGCCTACGGTGTCGCTGACGGCGGTCTGCCGCTCGGAGCCGATGTTGATGCCCTTGTCGGCGGAGGCGCCCGCGGCGAAGGGGTCGGAGGCGGCGGACCGTACGACGACCTCGCCCGTCGATGTGTAGCTCTCCTCGCCGCTGAGGGCGAGCCAGCCGCCGCCGAGCAGTCCGAGGGCCACTCCGGAGGCGAGCAGTGTGCGGTAGCGCAGGAGCTGGCGGAACTGGTCCCGCAGCAGCGCGGGTTCGTCCTGGTCCTCCAGGGCGCGGATCGGCTGGGTCATCGGCGTGGTCTCCCTTGTGCGTCCGCGAGGACCTCGGTGAGCAGTGCGTCGAAGCGGGCGAGGCCCGCCTCCCGGCTCAGGTGTCGTGCGACGTACCGCGGCCCGTTGGCGCCGAGCCGGTCCGCCTCGGCCGGTGTTTCGACGAGCTTGCGTACGGCCGAGAGCAGCGCGGCGGGGTCCTCCGGCGCGACGAGGATCCCGGCGCCGGACCGGTGGATCTCCTGGGCGGTGCCGCCCCCGTCGGCGACCGAGGCGACGACGGGGCGGCCCGAGACGAAGTACGAGGTGAGTTTGGACGGGACGCTCATGTCGAGCACGGACGCCCGCTGGGTCACCGCGAGTACATCGGCGGCGGCGAGGATGTCGGTGAACTCCTCGGAGGCGGCCGACGGCAGGAAATCGAGGTTGCGCAGGCCCGCCGCGCGCCCCAGCAGCGCCGCGCGCTGGTTCCCGTCCCCCATCAGCACGAAGCGGATCCCCGGTGCCAGCCGGGCCGCGTCGACGAGGACTTCCAGGCCCTGCTTGAGCCCCATGTTCCCGGAGTGCAGGACCACGGGGGCGCCCTCGCTCCAGCCGAGTCCCGCCCTCGTCCGGGCCCGGTCGGCCGAAGGCGCCTGCACGTGCGACCAGTTGGGGACGAGACGGATGCGTCCGGGGTCCACTCCGTACGCGGTGACGCGCGGGACGAAGGTCTCGTGGATGACGCCGACGAGGGCGGCGCCGCGCAGCGCGTAACGTTCGGCCGCCGACGCGACGGCCGCTGCCCGGCCACCGCCCCGGATTCCGCTCTGCGCGGCGGCGGCGCCCATCAGATCCTGCACGACCGGTATATACGGCACGTTCCGGCGGCGGGCCAGCCGGGCCCCGATGACGCCGCCCGCGAGACTGGGCAGCTGGGAGATCACCGCGTCCGGCGGGCGCGGAAAGGGTGGCCCCAGCAGTCCGTGCCCGAGCACCGTCGCCTCGAACGCGGCCCGGCGCAGGGCGCTCTGCCGGGACGGCACATAGTGTCTTCGCCGGTGGACGGTGACCCCGGCCCGCTTCTCGGTGACCCGCCACACGCCCCGGTACCCGGCCTCGGTCCGCCAGGACGGATAGTGCGGCATACCGGTCAGTACATGGGTCTCGGCCCCGGACGCGGCCCAGTGCTCGGCGAGCTGCGCGGCGTACGGGCCGATGCCCGTCAGCTCGGGCGCGTAGTTGGTCGAGACGAGCAGCAGCGTACGGCCCTCGAACGGTGTGTGACGGTCGGCATCGGACATGGACGCTCGCCTTCCCCCCGGAAAATCTGTGTTCCCCCAAGGAACAGCCCCAAAAGTGAGCTTATCCGTTCACGTGATGCGCAAGTGGTCTTCACAGTAAGGTCGTTGCACCATCAAAACCGATACCGATATCCCGCTCCACCGGATGCCATGTCCGGACAACCGCCGCGGGACACGGACATCAGGTTCACCGTGGGGGGAGAGAACGGATGGTGCACAGGGTCGGCTACGCGCCGGGTGTCTACGACCTGTTCCACATTGGGCACCTGAACATCCTGCGGCATGCCCGCAGCCAGTGCGACTACCTCGTCGCGGGCGTCGTCTCGGACGAGATGGCCGCGCTCGCCAAGGGCCACAAGCCGGTGATTCCGCTGCCGGAACGGCTGGAGATCGTACGCAGCGTCCGGTACGTGGACGCGGCGTTCGTCGAGACGGTGCCCGACAAGGTCGAGACCTGGCAGCAGGTCAGGTTCGACGTCATCTTCAAGGGGGACGACTGGCGGGACACGGAGAAGGGCAAGCGGCTCGAGCGCGACTTCGCCGAGGTCGGCGTGGAGGTGGTCTACTTCCCGTACACCGTGCACACGTCCAGCACCCAGCTGCGCCGGGCGCTGGACACGCTCGTCAGTCCGCAGCCCGGAGCGCTTTCAGCTCCCTGAACCACTTGGCGAGGAACGCCACCAGGAACAGCGCGTGCACGACGGCGAGCACCGCGTATCCGACGCGGAACGCGGTCCGGTCGCCGAGCAGCAGGAACACCAGGCAGAACACCCCGTAGTCGGCGGGCAGCAGCGCCACGGCCCGCACCCGGGACACCGGGCCGCTGCCGCCCGCCGCCGACCGGACGGCCGCCTTGCCCAGCTGCTCACGCAACAGCCCCGCGCAAAAGGCCAGCACGGCGGCGAACAGGAAGCCCAGCGGCAGGAGCAGCCAGCCCTGGGACGGCAGACCGAAGAAGCGCTGGAACGAGATCAGGACAGCGGTGTGTACGAGAATCATCTTGGCGCAGTCCACGACATGGTCCAGCCACTCGCCGTCCGGCCCTCCCCGCCCGGTCAGCCTGGCCAGCTGCCCGTCGGCCGAATCGAGGGCGAAGCCGACGGCGAGGCCCGCGTACACCCCACCCGCGAGCCCCCAGGACGGCCGGACGAGCGCCACCGCGGCGATGGCGGCGAAGGTGAACGCCGCACTGATCAAGGTGACTTGATTGGGCGACAGCCCGATACGGTACGCGGCGGCGGCGAACACCCGGCCGGCCGGCCGGTTCACGTACCGCGAGTACAGCGACACCCCCTTGGCCGTCTTCTGCGCACCACGCAACTCACGCAGAACCGTGCCCGTGCTTCCCATACGCCCCCCAGCGTGTCGCGGTTGCCTCCGGCGGCACCGGCAGGGCACCGGTGGTGCGCCGCGGTTGCCGCCGCCGGAACCGCATCATGGCACGCGGCCGGTGTCGCGCGTGGCCACTCGCCCGCTCCCGCAGCCGTCGATCGGCGCCCGCCGGGCCCGCGCCGGGTGCGCGGGCCCGGCGCGACCGCGCTTCAGGCGGACACGGTGCGGCACTCCGGGTGGCCCCAGCCGTTCGGGTTCTTGGCGATCATCTCCTGGGCCGCATAAGACTTTCCGCAGTGGCAGCGGCCGGCGAACCGGGCCCGGATGGTTCCACCGGAACGCGCCGCACCTCCCGCCTTCTTCGCCGCAACGCTCTTGCTCCGCCCCTCCGTCGCGCGGGCGGGAGCGGGCTTCGGCAACTGCGAACCGTGCGCGGTACCGGCCGGCCGCTGCGCCACAGCGGCCTCGCTCGCGGCCTGATCGGCAAGGGCGTTGAGCGGGTCCCCGTCCACCTGGTGGGCGGGGACGTAGACGAACTTCACGGCACGGCCGGTCAGCAGGGCGTCGATACCCGCCACCAGGTCACGGTTGGCCACCGGCTTTCCCGCCGAGGTCTTCCAGCCGTTGCGCTTCCACCCCGGCAGCCACTTCGTCACCGCGTTCATCGCGTACTGCGAGTCCATCCGCACCTCGACCGGCACGGACGGGTCCGTGGACTCCAACAGCTCCCGCAACGCGGTGAGTTCGGCGACGTTGTTGGTGGCCGTCCCCAGCGGGCCGGCCTCCCAGCGCTCCGGTCGCCCCTGCGCATCGGCCACGACCCACGCCCAGGCCGCAGGCCCCGGATTGCCCTTCGATGCCCCGTCACACGCGGCGATGATGCTCTCGTTCATGCCCCCGATCATGCCAGCGCCGCACCACCCCCTCGGCACACGGTCACAATGAGTGACGATTCGAGGTGCGGTGGACCGGCGGCGCTGGTTCTCTGATGGAGCCCGCTCTTCCCAACCGCACAAGGAGCGATGATGAGCGTTGCACGTGAATCCGGTGACCGTGCGCAGCAGCTGCGCGACAAGGCCCGGCAGATGAACGAGGCCGCTGAGCGCACCACCGACCCTGAGCAGCGCCAGCGGCTCCAGGAGAAGGCCCGCAAGCTGCAGGAGCAGATCGAGCAGCAGGGCAACATGGGCAGCGGGAACATTCGCCCGCCCAAGTAGTACCCGCTTCACGTAGTACCTGTCTCACGCGAACGGCCGACGTCTCGCCGCTCTTCCATGAGTGAGTGGCAGCCGTCGGCCGCTTCGCTGCGCCGGGGCCGCGCGAGGTGGCGGGCGAGTGGTGCGGCTGCGGCTGCGGCCGTTCCAGATCATGACCCTGCGGCTCACGCCGGGCGACAACGTGTGGGGCGTTCGGGGCGAGTGCGCACCGCTGTGAGCCCGCCCCGTACCCTCTTTTCCATGAACGCTGGGGGGCCTGTGCGCCGTGTGATCGACGACCGTTTCGAACTGGTGAGCAGGCTCGGCAGTGGCGGTATGGGCATGGTGTGGCGGGCTCATGACCTGGCTCTGCACCGCGATGTGGCGCTCAAGGAAGTACGGCCTCCGGACCCCGCGCTCGCCGAGAACGACCCGGAGTCGGCCCGGCTGCTGCGCGAGCGGGTACTGCGTGAGGCCCGTGCGCTGGCCCGGCTCGACCACCCGGGTGTCGTCACGGTGCACCACATCGTGGACGGCGGCGATCACCCGTACCCGTGGATCGTGATGGAGCTGGTGCCCGGCGCCTCGCTCGCGGAGCGCCTCGCCGAGGGCACGCTCACCCCGGTCGAGGCCGCGGAGCTCGGCCGCGGGGTGCTGTCGGCGCTGTGCGCCGCCCACGCCGCGGGAATCCTGCACCGGGACGTCAAGCCCGCCAACGTACTGCTGCGGGCCGACGGCAGCCCGGTGCTCACCGACTTCGGCATCGCGGCGATCCGCGAGTCCACCAGTCTGACGGCGACCGGCTCCATCATCGGCTCCCCCGACTACATGGCGCCGGAGCGGATCCGCGGTGCGGAGGGCGACCCCTCGTCGGACCTGTGGTCGCTCGGCATGATGCTGTACGTCGCGGTGGAGGGCCGTCATCCGCTGCGCCGGGCGACGACGCTGGCGACGCTGGCGGCCGTGCTCGACGAGGAGATCCCGGCGCCCCGGCAGGCCGGTCCGCTGGCTCCCGTACTGACCGCGCTGCTGACCCGGGACACGGCGGCCAGGCCCGGCCCCGAGGAACTGGACCGGATGCTGGCGGCGGTGAGCGCGCCGGCCGTGACGCCGCCCGGGCGGGACCCCCGCCTCCCGCGGGATGCCGTACCGTCGCACCGGGAGCCGCTCACGCTGCGGGACGCGATACCGTCCGGCCCGACGGCCGTCCTGCTCACCGCCCCCGTCCGGCGTCCGGCCGGCGCATCCGGGCCCGGTCGCCGGTCCGTCCCCGCTCCCCCGCGTCCGGAGCCCGCGACACTGGGCGCCCAGGAGATCCGTCGCCGGATCCGGCGGGGCCGCGCCGTCGCGATCACCACCGCTCTCGCCGGGACCGCCCTGACCGGCGTCCTGGTGTGGTCGCTGGTGCCCGACCCGGACACGAAGACTTCCGGCAGCACCCCGTCCGCCCCGGCCCGGGCCTCCAACGGTCCCTCGGCCGCCGGGAACGACGGGGCGAAGGAGGCGAACGAGGCGCGGACCAAAAATCTGCTGACACCCGCCGGGGCCCGGTCCGTCATCGCCGCGCTCAAGCCGGTGATGGGCGGCACCCGGATCACCTCGTTCACGCTGTTCGAGGAGCACGCGCGCGTCGAGGCCCCGGTCGCGAAGAACAAGAACCTGTACGACGTCTACGCGTACCAGGACGGCGAGGCCACCCGCGAACGGGCCGGCGGCACCCTCGCGCCGGGTGCCAAGTCCGTGGACCTGGAGAAGATCGACTGGGACGCCCTCCCGGGGCTGATCCGCCGGGCCGACAAGGAGCTCGGTGTCGCCGAGCCCACCAGCCACTACGTGGACATCGATGCGGCCTCCCCGTTCGACGACTACCGGCCGACCCTCAGCGTCTACGTCTCCGACGAGTACGGCGGCGCCTATCTGCGGGCCGACATCAACGGCAAGGTGCTCAAGAAGTACCCGCGCAACGGCTGAGTTCGGCTCAGCCCAGCACCCATACCAGCACCAGCAGCACGGCCGCGATCACCACGCCCGACGCCAGCGCGCGGAAGCCGGCCGGAACACCGCCGGCACGGCGCTTCACCTCGGCCGTCGGCGGGACGAGGCTGTTCGCGCGGGCCAGCCACTCGCGCGGCGGGTTGTTGGGGATGACGACCCGCCAGGGCTGCTCGGGGTCGTACTCGACGACCGCCCTGGACCTGTGCAGCAGCCCCTGCAGGTCGAGGGGGTGACGGACCTCGATCCGGTACGGGGGCAGCTCGTCGGTCACCACGGTCAGGTCGAAGGCGAACACGGACTTCACGGCCTGCCCGTCGGCGACCGGCCGGCCGTTCTCCTTGTTCACCGCCTTCACCCCGTTGACCACGGCGGGCGCGAAGGCGCGCGGGCCGCCGGAGCGCAGCCCGGGGGCGGCGATGCCCGACTTCATGTCCTCGGCCGCCTTGCCGTACGCCGTCAGGGCCAGGGCCGTCACGGGGAGCGCGAGCATCAGCAGCCAGCGGGGGCCGTCCACGGCGCCCTGGACCACTGCGGCCAGCGCGAGGCCGGTGCCGAGCGCGGACACCACGGTGAACAGCCTGAAGAAGCCGCGCAGGGAGGACGTGGAGGAGGTCGACGTGGTCATGAGAGGCGCAGCACCTTCCGGCGGGGGATGACGACCCTGGTGAGGGCCGGGTCGTCGGGGCGGTCGGCGTCGTACAGGGCGAGGACGTCCCGCTTGAGGGCGACGCGTTCCACGACGGCCGGGACCTCCTGGCGCACCCCGGCCGTGTCGTCGAACACCACGGTGACCTCGCCGTACTTGCGGCGACCAAAGCAGGCCGGTTCCGGTCACCGGGACCGGCCTGCTCCGGGGTCTCCTCAGAGAGCCGTGCCGGTGCCGTCGGCGTCGGCGGCACCGGCACGGCGTCTGCGTGCCGCCGCAGCGAGGCCCGCGCCGGTCAGGATGCTCACGCCCGCGAGGGCGCCCAGGGAGGTCAGGACCAGGCGGCTGGTACCCGTCGGGGCCATCGGCGAGTCCGCCGGTGTCCGGTCTCCGGCGGCCTGCCGGATCAGATCGGCGACGACGTCGGGGTGCGAGATCATCGCGGCGTGGGAGGAGTCGACCTCGACGGTGTGCGACTTGGCGCGCTTGGCCTCGAAGCGTTCGAGGTCCGGGGCGATGGCCTTGTCCCGGGTGGCGACCAGCGCCCAGGACGGGATGGTCCGCCAGGCCGCCGCGGTCGCCTTGTCCATGAACGCGGCTCCGCTGATGGGGTGTTGGGCGGCGGCCAGCGCGGCCGCGGTGTCCGGCGGCACGTCCGCCGCGAAGACGTCGTGGAACTTCTCGGACCGGATGTACAGGTCGGTGCCCTCCTTGCCGTCGGAGCCCAGGGTCGGCACCGGCTTCAGGGCCGTGTTCAGGTCGCTGCCCGCGAACTTCGTGCCCAGATCCGCGAGCCCCTCGCCCTTGTCCGGCATGAACGCGGACACGTACACCAGTGATGTGACGTTCGGGTTCCCGGCGGCGGCGTTGCCGATCACCGCACCGCCGTAGGAATGCCCGGCCAGCACGATCGGTCCCTTGATGGTCTTGAGAACGGCGGCGAGGGACGCGGAGTCACCGGCGAGCCCACGCAGCGGATTGGCCGGGACCGTGACCTGGTACCCGTGACGTTTCAGGCGTTCCACCACGCCGTTCCAACCCGAGGCATCGGCGAACGCGCCGTGCACCAGCACCACCGTGGGCTTGGCGGCGGCCTGATCGCCGCCGTCGGCTGCGGCGGCGGGTACGGGGGCAGTGGTCAGGGCGGCCGTGGTGAGCGCTGCGGCGAGGGTCTGCGCGCGACGCCCGCGTATCCGTCTCCGCGGGGCGAGGAAGGTCGAGACGGTCATGCTGTTCTCTCTTCGTCGTGGACCGGTTGATTGGGCTCAGCGTCGCCAGGCCCGGCCCGAACAGCTCGACACGAGGAGCAGGAGAGTGAAGACCGCCGACGTTCGGGTGAGAAGTGAGCGACGCGGAGTGACGATGCGGGAGGGTCCTGCCACTCCTCGTACGCCGTGGTCACCGTCCCACGAGGGGCGGTGGCGGACCGGGTGGGGTATTCCGGAAGCATGGTGTCCCGGCGATTCCTGCAATCGTTCCGCGAGTCCGGAAGACGCAGGAACTCACTCGTGGCGGTACCGTTCGTGCTGATCGCCCTCGTCACGATGGTGGACATCGTCACGCCGCCGGATGTCCATCTCGGCCCGTTCCTGGTGGCGGCACCCGCGCTGGCCGCGTCGTTCGCCGGGCCGCACCTGACGGCGTTCGTCGGCGCCGTCGCCGTTCTGACCCAGTCCCTCGTGGCCGTCAGGCACACCGACGTCAGCGACCTCAACCACACCTACCAGATCGTCGCGCTCATCCTCATCTCCGCCTTCGTCACCTTCTTCGCCCACCTGAGAGAACGCAACGAGCTGGCGGTGACGCAGTTGCGTTCGGTGGCCGAGGCGGCGCAGCGTGTGGTGCTGTGGCCGCTGCCGGTACGAAGTGGCCCGCTGCGCATCGCCTCGGTCTATCTGGCCGCGGAGGCGGAGGCGCAGATCGGGGGCGATCTCTACGCGGCCGCCCGCACCGGCGACGGCACCCGGCTGATCATCGGTGATGTACGCGGCAAGGGGCTGTCCGCGATCGGTGAGGCAGCAAGTGTGCTGGGTGCCTTCCACGCGCTGTCCCGCCAGGAGTCGCGGCTGCCGGATCTGGTGGCGCATCTGGAGGCGAGCGTCACCCCGGAGCAGAACTTCGCCGTACATGACGCGGACGACGACGAGGATCTCGCGGAGTCCTTCGTCACCGCGGCCATTCTCGACATCCCCGATGCCGGCACCGAGCTCCACCTGGTCAGCTGCGGTCATCCACCGCCGTTGCTGCTGCGGGCGGGCGAGGCGATCCCGCTCCATGTGCGGGTGCCCGCCCCGCCGCTCGGTCTGGCACAACTGGTGGTCACCGAACACATGACGGAGACGTTCGCCTTCGGCGTCGGCGACACCCTGCTTCTGTACACGGACGGTGTCATCGAGTCCCGGGACCGGTCGGGAGTCTTCTATCCGCTCCGGGAACGGGCCGCTTCGCGATGCGGCCAGGGCCCGGAAAACCTGCTGAACTCGCTCTGCGCCGACCTCGTCCGCCATGCCGGTGGCCGGCTGGGCGACGACGCGGCACTGGTCGCCATCGAACGGCTCCCGACTCCGGGGTGACCACCGACGGTCTCCGCGCGACGGCCGGCGTCTCACGCCGGCTCAGTTCTGGCGGCCTCGCAGCCGGCGCGACACGGCACGCAGCCAGGGGTGGCGTTCGTGCACGTGCGCCGAACGCCGGTCGAGCTCCTTGCCCAGGCGTTCCGTGCGCTTGTCGATGTCGAGCTCGTCCAGAATCCGGTCCACCTCGGCAAGCAGAGCTCCGTGCAACTGCCACTGTCCGGGGTGTTCCTGAACGGCCTCGAGAAGCAGGTCCGCCACCCGGTCCCGGGTCGTGCGGCTGACGGCGAGTGCGCGGGCCAGCCGGTCCTCCGCCTCCTCGGCGTTCTCCGCGACCGGAGTGGTGATCAGCTCCGAGAAGCTCTCGATGGCTCCGGCCATCTGCCCGAACAGCTCCTTCAGGGATGCGGCGACGTCGGCGGGGAACAGCGTCTCCTCGGTACGGGCCTTGGCCAGGTCGGTCAGCGTGCGGGACAGCACCCGCAGCACCACGGCGCAGATCTCCAGGGTATCCAGACCGGTGCGCAGCACGACCCGGTACAGCAGTCCCTGCCGGACGCGCGGATTGAGCGTGAGGCCTTCCTCGGCCTGCCGGAGGGAGGCGTCGACCTCCACGATGTCGTGGTCCAGCCGGCGAGCCTCGTGGAGCCGGCCGGCCGCCCGCTGGACCGAGATGTGACCCGTGACGTCGTCCCCCATGGCACGGAACATGTGTCCCATCGCCCGGGCCAGGCTGTCGATGGAGGCGCCCGCCGGCTGTACCCACACCGGTGGCGCGAAGAGCAGGTTGAACAGCAGTCCCACGCCCGCGCCGATCAGGGTTTCCAGCACGCGGTCCCATGCGGTGTACGCGACCTGCGAGACGCCCAGGACGAGCATCGCGCTGATCGCCACCTCGGGGACGAACTCGTCGACCCGCACCAGCCGCCCGATGATCAGCGAGGCGAAGATCGTCAGTCCGAGGCTCCACCAGCTGAGGCCGACCAGGGCGCTGAGCGCGGTGGCGATGAGCACCCCGACCACGACCGAGTTCACCCGGCGGATCCCGGTGGTGAGGGTCGCGTAGAGGGTGACCTGTACGACGAGGAGGGCGGTGAGCGGTGCCGTGAGCGGTGCGGGATTCGGCAGGGTCCACACCGCGACGACGTAGGCGATGACGGCGGCTGCCGTGGAGCGCAGGGTCTGCGCCCCCACGGGTTCGGTCGTCCGCCGGACAAGCTTGATCACGGGCTCGGATACGGACACTGCTGGCATCTCTGTCCCATGCCCGCCCGCACGCCGTCACACCGCCTCGGCGCACCGAACCCCACCGTACGGCCGTGCCCGTACGCATCGGATGCGCCACGGGCGCGGCGGCCGCACCTGCCCGCCGCCCTCTTGCCGCCTCTTTCCGGCGCTTCAGCTCGCGAATCCCACGTGCACGTGGTCGTGATGGGTGGCGTCGGTGAAGAACTGATTCGCCATCGCGCCCCCGGTGAGCCGGATCGGTCCGCCGACGTTGTACGAGCCGGCCGCTGCCGCGTCCCGCATGAACGATTCGGTCAGCCGGTGCGGGGTGGCCGGATCGACGACCTCGTGCCCGTCGATCCGCCATACGTCGAAGGCGCGGCCCGGTGGGTGGTCGCTGGGCCGGTCGGTGCCGAACACGTACAACGGATGTCCGGAGCGGAACACGGTGATGTCCATCCGGTACGCGCCGGCCAGTCGCAGCAGGGCCCGCAGGACGGACGGGTGAATGTGTCCGCTGCGGATGTCGGCCTCCGCCGCGGGCGGCAGGCCGATCCGCGGGTCGTCCAGCACCTGCCGCGCCACCGCGGGCAGCGACGCGGCGGCGGCACCGGGGCGGCCCGGGTGGAGCGCGGTGACCTCCCAGCGGGGCCGCGCCCGGCTCAGGCGTACGTCGACGGTCGTGCCGCCCGCGTGCCCGGGGGTCCATTGCCGGCAGACCACCATCACGCTGGCCGTGTCCGCCAGAATCCCGCCGTACTGCGCGTCGATCACCTGGAGCGCGGCACCGTCGGTGGTGGACTCGTCGGGCCGCAGCGGGCCCGCCGAGTCCACCAGTGACGGTGCGGCCCCCAGCGCGGCCACCCGCCTCTTCGCCGCGGCCGCGCTCCCCTGCCCGGCGGGCCACGCGCCGATTGCCTCCACCACCTGTACGGCGCGGAGTTTCACGTCGGGGTCCACGTCGTCGCGGTCGGGACGCCAGGCAGTGGTCGTGGGCAGCGGCGGCGGGGAGGACTGCGGCGGGGACGCGCGCGTGGACGGTCCGGCCGCGGTCCGGGAGGTTGCCGTACAGCCCGCGGTGCCCACGAGCAGACCACCGGTGCCGAGCAGCAGGGCGCGTCGGCCGAGTGGTTGGCGCATGCGATCGCCCCGTTCCCGTTCGGGGCCCACGTCACGGGGACGGGTGCCCGTGACAGATGGTGCCCGTACAGATGTCGATGGTCCGCCACCGGACTCAGCGTCGCCGGGACCGGCGGTGACGGCGCGGCCCCGACAGCAACGGAGTGACGCGGACCGCCCGCCCGGGTGAGCGCAGGGCCCGGCCGCAGCACCGCGTTGGCCGGGCCCGGCCGGGGCGGTGCTGCGCCGCGTCGGCCTTCTGTGGTCAGGGCTGACGACCGGGTGAGGTCGTAAGCATGAGGTTCTGACCGGTCCTCACCTGGTCGGTGCGCAGCGGCCGTCTCCCGCTGGGGTCGACGGCGGCCCCGGGCTCCCTGCCCGGCTGGGCTCCCGGGGGCCTCCGTACGGTGGAACCTGCCTCGTCCTCTCGTCTCCAGGAGCACGCATGACCTTCGACGTCGACGCTGTCCGCGCCCGGATCCCCGCCCTGAAGTCGGGCTCCGCCCGGTTCGACGCCCCCGGCGGCACCCAGACACCGCAACCGGTGATCGACGCCATCGCGGACGCACTGGCCAACCCGCTCGCCAACCGGGGCCGTCTCACCGAGGGCGAGCGCAACGCGGAGGCGGTCGTGATCCGCGCCCGCCGCGCGCTGGCCGACCTGCTGGGCGCCGATCCGCGGGGCATCGTGTTCGGCCGCAGCTCCACCCAGCTGACCTACGATCTGTCCCGCACCCTGGCGAAGAACTGGGGCCCGGGCGACGAAGTGGTCGTCAGCAGTCTCGACCACGACTCCAACATCCGCCCCTGGATCCAGGCGGCCGAGGCCATGGGCGCCACGGTCCGCTGGGCGGAGTTCGACCCGGCCACCGGTGAACTGACGGTTGATGACATCGCCGCCGTACTCTCGGCGCGCACCCGCCTGGTCGCCGTGACCGCGGCGTCCAACCTGATCGGTACACGCCCCGGCATTCCCGCCGTCGCCGACGTGGTGCACCGGGCAGGAGCCCTGTTGCACGTCGACGCGGTGCACTACGCCTCGCACGCCGCCGTCGACCTGCGCGGTCTCGGAGCCGACTTCCTGGTCTGCTCGCCGTACAAATTCCTCGGCCCGCACCTGGGCGTCCTGGCGAGCCGTCCCGAGTTGCTGGAGACGCTGCGGCCGGACAAGCTGCTGCCCTCCACCGACGTGGTTCCCGAGCGCTTCGAACTGGGCACCCTTCCGTACGAACTGCTGGCCGGGGCCGCTGCGGCGGTGGACTTCCTCGCCTCGCTGGCCCCCGGGATCGACGGCACCCGGCGGGAACGGCTGCTCGCCGCCTTCGCGGCGATCGAGGCCCATGAGGACGCCCTGCGGGCCCGCATGGAGAAGGGACTGGCGGGCCTCGGTGGCATCACCGTGCACTCCCGGGCCGCGCACCGAACGCCCACGCTGCTGCTGACCCTGGCGGGCCGCAGCGCCACCGCCACCTCGCAGTACTTGGCGGAGCGGGACATCGTCGCCCCGGCCGGATCCTTCTACGCACTGGAGGCTTCCCGCCGGCTCGGGCTCGGGGAGGCGGGCGGAGTGCGGATCGGCCTGGCGCCCTACAACAACGAAGCGGACGTCGACCGCCTGCTGGACGCCCTCTCCGGCCTCCTCGGCACGGCACCCGCCGAGGGCTGACCCGGGCGCATCGGTGGGCCCGGTCCCGCTGCGCAACATGCTGGTCGACGCGGTGCCGGAGGTACTCAGGCGATGAAGGGGCGGTCGTAGGGAGCGATGGGGGCCGGGAGCACCGTGGAGCCACTCAGATAGCGGTCCGTCGCGGCGGCGACGGACCGTCCCTCCGCGATGGCCCACACCACGAGGGACTGGCCGCGGCCCGCGTCACCGGCGATGAAGACACCGCCGTTCCCGGCGCGGGCCGCCCGCGCGCGCAAGCCCTCCGGGACCGCCCCTTCAGCTGTCTCGACTGCTTCCACTGATTCCGCCGTCTCAGCGGCGAAGGTGGCATCCCGGGCGAAGTTTCCCCGGCCGTCCAGCGTGAGTCCGAGCTGCCGCACGAGGCCGGTGTCGCGTTCGGGACCGAAGAAGCCGAGGGCGAGCAGGACGAGATCCGCCGGCAGCACCTGCTCCGTCTCCAGCAGCGGCCTTCTGCCCTCGGGCTCCACCTCGGCCAGGCGCAGCACGCGCACATGGCCGGTCCGGTCGCCTTCGAAGCGGAGGGTGGCGGAGGAGAACAGTCTCGGATCCACGCCGTCCCGCCCCCGGGCCTCCTCGTGGGCGTGGGATATCCGATAGACCTTCGGGTACACGGGCCAGGGCTCGGTGTCCCGCCGGGCGGCACCGGGCTCCGGGTTGATGTCGAGCTGTACGGCGGAGGCCGCGCCCTGGCGCAGGACAGTGCCCAGACAGTCCGATCCGGTGTCCCCGCCGCCGATGATCACCACGTGTCTGTCCTCGGCGGTCACGACCGGCACGTCGCGGTCGCCCTCCACGGCCCGGTTGGCCAGGGTCAGGTACTCCATGGCCTGGTGGATGCCGTACAACTCACGGCCCGGGACGGGCAGCTCCCGTCGCCCGGTGGCTCCGACGGCGACGACGAGCGCGTCGTACCGGTCCGCGAGCTCGGCGGCGTCGAGATCGCCCCCGATGTCCACGCCCGTAAGGAACTTGGTGCCCTCCGCGCGCATCTGCTCGACACGGCGGTCGAGGTGGCACTTCTCCATCTTGAACGCGGGGATGCCGTAGCGCAGCAGTCCGCCGACGCGGTCGGCGCGCTCGTAGACGGCGACGGTGTGTCCGGCGCGGGTGAGTTGCTGCGCTGCCGCCAGTCCCGCCGGTCCCGACCCGATGACGGCGACGGTCTTGCCGCTGAGCCGCTCGGGCGGCTGCGGCGTGGTGTACCCGCGCGCCCAGCTCTCGTCGGCGATCGCCTGCTCGACATTCTTGATCGTCACCGGATCGGCGTTGATGGTGAGCACGCAGGCTTCCTCGCACGGCGCCGGGCACAACCGCCCGGTGAACTCGGGGAAGTTGTTCGTCGCGTGCAGCCGCTCGGCCGCTGCCCACCAGTCGCCCTTGCGCGCGTACGCGTTCCACTCGGGGATGAGGTTTCCCAGCGGGCAGCCGCTGTGACAGAACGGTATGCCGCAGTCCATGCACCGCCCCGCCTGCTGGGACACAAGTGGAAGCCTGGCCTGCCCCGCGTAGACCTCGTTCCAGTCGCTCAGCCGTTCCTGGACCGGGCGCGCCGGGACGGGCCGGCGGGGGGCCCTGAGGAAGCCATGGGGATCGGTCATCCGCCGCCTCCGTCGCTGACTCGCGGTGCACAGGCGTTACGCCCAGACTACGCCCGCAATCACCCCTCGTTCCTGGCCGGGCCACCGGCCGGACGACGCGATACGCTCGTTTTTGTAGGCACGCGTTCCGACCACGGAGGCGGCCATGAGCGAGTACGACGAGTACCCGACGCCGTCACAGGCAGAGGGCGAGCGGCTGGAAGAGGACATGAACCCGGCCGAGGAGCGGCACCCCGCCACGATGCGGACCCAGCCGTCGCAGGCCGAGGGTGAGCGCCGAGCGGAGGATGCCGAGAGCTGAAAGAGGCGGCAGCTGTACGGTGGCGGCTCCTTGCCGGTTCGTGCCGGAGCGAGTTCCACACGTACAGCTGCTGCGGCGTACGGCGCCTCGGGGAAGTCCGCACCCGGCGGTCCGGCGCGGCACGTATACGCCCCTGGGGGTGGTGCGCGTGTCCGTAGGCGAAGGAGGTCCGCCCGTATGGATTCGGATCGTGCCGGCCGGTTGGTGTCGGCGCTTCGTGACCGCAATGTGATGGCCCACCTCGTGGAGGCGGGTGTCTACGAGTTCGGGATCCGGGTCGTCCTCGACGAGGGAATCGAGGCGCTGTGGGACGTCGACGGGGCCTCCGGTCTCGACGCGGAGATCGTCAGCGACGGGGTACTCATCGGCTTCGTCCCTCATGTACCCGGCTCGGAGAGTTTCACCGAGGAGCAGCTCGTGGAGAGCATCGCGACGACGCGGTACTCGACGGAGGGGCTCGGTCCGCCCAGCGGCACTCCTGCCCCGGCCGTACCCCCGGCCGCCGAGACCGCGTCCCTCCACGAAACCGCGCCGTCGCCCACTCCCCCGGTCACTCCGCCCGTCGCCCGGTACCAGCGCCGGTCCCACTGGATCCGGCGGGGCAAGGAGAGCGGGCCCCGGCACTGACCGGACGCCCGTCCAGCCCGCATCGCCCGGCACGCGGGGCCGGGCCAAGGCTGGACGGGGTGCGCCTCGCGGGCCGGATGCCGTCGCGCCCTTGTCAGACGCCCGCGGCCCGCGCCGTCTCGTACACCTCGGTCGCCACGTCGATCAGCTCCGCGGCGTCGCGCGTCGTGCCCTGGAGGTCCAGCAGGATCTCCAGTACGCCCGTCGCGGCGTGTGCCACCAGGTCTTCGACGATCTGCGCCACGCTCCCGTGGAAGGGCTGCCTGTCCGCGCCCTCGAACGGCTTGGCGGTGTACCGCGCGTTGGCGCGGGCGCAGACGTCGAGCGGACGCTCCCGGCCACGCTCGGCGGCCATGTCCCGTACCCGCTGCCATTGCTCGGTCAGCTGGGCGGCGCCCATGGCCACGGGCATCCAGCCGTCCGCCCGGTCCACCAATCGGCGGGTGGCACGGGTGCTGTTCGCGGGCAGGTAGACCGGGATGGGACGCACCGGCTTCGGGCCGACCTCGGACGGGGCAATGGTGGTCAGCTCGCCCTCGTACGAGACGGGGTCCGGGCCCCAGACGGCCGCGCACACGTCCAGCAGCTCGTCCAGGACCGCGCCGCGCTTCTCGAAGGGCGCGACGGAAGCGGCCGCGTACTCGTCCAGGGACCAGCCCGTGCCGAGGCCCGCGATCACTCGTCCCCCGCTCGCGACGTCCAGCGAGGCGAGCGACCGGGCCAGCTGGAACGGCACGTGCAGCGGCGCGACCAGGACGCTGGTGCCCAGCCGCGCCCGGCCGGTGGCCGCGGCGGCCAGCGCGAGCGTGACCAGCGGGTCGGCGACGCTGCGGTACTGATCGGGCCACGGCAGCCCCGGTACGCCGTACAGCCCCTGGGTGGCCGGCTCGGGGAACAGGACCCGCTCGAAAACCCAGAGGCTCGCGTATCCGGTCTCCTCCGCCGCGCGGGCCACGGTGGCCACATCGCGGCCGATGTCGTACTGCTTCATCTGCGGGAGTCCGAGACCGAGTGGGATCGGCATGAATGCGCTCCTTCATGATGGCTGCGGAAACAACTACCTCAGAACACTTACGTCCTTCCCGCCCGGTGGCCGTCGAAAGACACGGCGTGCGGGGCCTCGTCGTCGTCCGCCGCACGGCCCGCTCCCGGACGGCGCCGGTGAGGCCGGGCAGCGCGGCGGTACGTGGTCGCGGGCCGATCGGTTCAGGCCGGTCGCGCCAGGGCCTGCAGAGGGAGCACTCCCGCGCCGGAGAACAGGCCGCGGGCCGCGCTGACGCGCCGTTCGCGCGCCGGGCCCGGTGCGGTCAGGCGGTCCAGGGAGCGCAGCAGCGCCCGGGGGTCCGTCGCGTAGTCGGTGAGACCGTGCTCCGCCATACGTCGGACGCCTTCCCTGCCATGGCCCGGAATGGCCCGGTAGCCGATCACCGGAACTCCGGCGGCCATGGCTTCGAGTGCCGTTTGGCCTGCCGCGTTGTCGATGAGTGCGCGGGAGGCGCTCATGAGGCCCGGCATGTCGTCGACCCAGCCCGCCGCGCGTACATGCGCGAGGCGCGACAGTTCCCGGCGCAACCAGGTGTTCGTACCGCAGAGCACGACCGGTACGTATCCCGCCGCGGCCACCAGGCGCGCGGTCCCGGCCACACGCGATCCGGCCCCCCAGGCGCCCGTCGAGATCAGCACGGGCGGCCGGCCCGGCAAGACGAGACGTCGCCGCCAGTCCGCCGCCGGCGGTGCCGGGGCATGGAACCGGGGTGCCACCATCGCGCCGGACACGACCGTCGGACGCCGTACCGCTCGCCGTACCTGATGTGCGAGATCGGACGTGAGGCACAGATGGAGATCGTTGCCCGGGTGCAGCCACTGGCGGTGAACGGCGAAGTCGGTGATGACGACGGCGCTCGGGATCGTGAGCGCGCCGCGGGCGCGGAGCCCGCCGGTGAGCTGGGCGGCGAGGTGGAAGACGGGGACGATCACGTCCGGCCGCTGCCGCGCGACGAGGTCGAGCAGCCGTCGCTGCGCGAGGACCGCCAACGGGGAACTGCCGGGCCGGGGACCGCCGCCGGTCCGGAAGAAGGCCGCGTACAGCGCGGAATAGACCACGGGCGTGCGGCAGACGGCCGTCCGGTAGAAGGAGCGCAGTGCGCCGCCGATTCCCGGGGGCAGCAGGTCGAGGACATCGACCGTCGTCGTCCGCTCTCCGCCGGCCTCCAGTCTGCGGGCCAGTTCGGCGGCCACCACATGGTGACCGGAGCCCATGCCGGCGCTCAGGATCAGGAAGCGTCCTGGCGCCGCGTTCATCGGACGTACGCTCCGGGTACTCCCTGCTCGCCGTCCGGCGCGGGGCCGTTTTGACGGGACCTCCACCGGTAGCAGCAAAAGCCCTCCGGGCGGCGGAGCGCTCCGCACGGGTCCGGTAGCTCGGTCGGACGAGCGGCAGGCACGTGATCACCTCTGAGGTCGGCAGCCCTCGGAGTATCCGTCGGGACGGGCGCGGAACCCGGTACTTCCGTCCTGTCGGTGCGTTCGGTGCAGTGAGGTGTCGGCTTCAACGGTTTTACGGGAGCCCACTCGGGCTACCCCTAACCAGACCCGACACCGCAATGCCCGCGTCCGTGGTCTTCGAGGGGCGGGCCACCGTGCCGCACAGTACTGAGACAGGGAGAGGCCATGCCACGTGTTCCGTGCATCGCTCGCGGCGTGCCGGGTGGCGACGCGTCGGACGGTCATGACGTCGGGGCCGGGGTGGCCCTGGTGACGGGGGCCTCCTCGGGTATCGGGGCCGCGGTGTCACAGCGGATCGCCGCCGAAGGCGGCTGGCGGCTTCTGGTGAGCGGGCGCGACCGGCAGCGGCTCGACGGTATCGCGGCGACGACGTGCTCGACGCCGCTGTACGCGGACCTGATGTCGCTCGAGGGTACGGAGCAACTGGTCGAGGAGGCCCTCGACACCGCCGGTCGGGTGGACCTGCTCGTCGCGGCGGCCGGGGTCGGCTGGGCGGGCTCCTTCCACGCGATGCCGGCTGCCGCCGCCGACCGGGTCCTCACCGTGGATCTGGTGTCCGTCGTCCATCTCGTACGGCTGTTGCTGCCGCACATGCTCGCGGCGGGGCGCGGACACATCATGCTGATCGGGTCGGTGGCGGGATCCACCGGCGTCCGCGGTGAGGCGGTCTATTCGGCGGCGAAGGCTGCCCTTGCCGCCTTCGCGGACGCTCTGCGCTACGAATTGAAGGGAACCGGTGTGCGCATCACGCACATGGTTCCCGGTGTGGTGGACACGCCGTTCTTCGAACGACGAGGGATGCCGTACGCCCGTTCGTGGCCCCGGCCGATGGCGCCGGAACGCGTCGCCGACGCGGTCTGGGAGGCCTTCACGGCGGACCGTGAGGAGGTGTACGTCCCCGGTTGGCTGCGCTTGCCGGGGTGTGTGCGCTCCGTGGCTCCCGGGCTCTATCACCGGCTCGCGGCCCGCTTCGGCTGATCGGCGACATGAACGTCCTCGCCGTGGTTCTGGCGCTGTGGGCGGCCCTGGCCAATGGGGCGGCATCCGTGCTGCAGCGGCGCGCCGCCATGGAGCAGGCGGAGTCCGAGGCGGTGGGCGGCGGGCCGGCGGTGTGGCAGGGGATGCGCGGTCTGGCGCGGCTGGTGCGCCGGCGCTTCTGGCTGGCCGGTGTGACGGTGCTCGGGCTGTCCGCGCTCCTGCAGGCGGGGGCGCTGGCGGTCGGCAGCCTGTCGGTGGTGCAGCCGCTGATGGCGAGCGAACTCCTCTTCACCCTGCTGCTCGGCACCGTGGTCTTCCATCACCGTCCGGGCGGCCGCACCTGGCTGTCCTTCCTGATGCTCGCAGCAGGTCCGGCGCTCTTCCTGGCCGCCGTCGGCCCGTCGGCCGGGGAGGGAACCGGAAAGGCCGGTGCCTGGCTGCCTGTCGGAATCCTCGCCGCCACCGCAGTGCTCGCGCTGTTCCTGGTGGCCCGTACGCTCAGCGGCGCCGCCGGCGCCGCGGTGCTGGGCTGTGCCACGGCCGTCTCCTTCGCCTGCACGGCCGCTCTGATCAAGGAGGTCACCGGCCGGGTCCCGGAGGGAGCGGCCGTGGTCTTCACGACGGGGTACGTGTACGCGCTGGGCTGCGCCGGTCTGCTGAGTCTGCTGCTGTTGCAGAACGCTCTGCGTGCCGGGACCCTGGCCGCTTCCCAGCCGGCGCTCACGCCAGGGGACGCGCTGGTGAGTGTGGTGCTGGGGAAGGCCCTGTTCGGCGAGCGGATCGCGCTGGGTGATCATCTGCTGCCGGCCACGCTGGGTGCGTGCCTGGTGGCTGCCGGCACGGTGGGCCTGTCGCTCTCCCCGGCGGTCGCGGGTCACTGGGATGCGACGAGAACGAGCCGGCGGCACGGCGGCGCCGACCGACTGACGACGGCCGCCGACGACGAAGGGACAGAAGCCCGTTGAACCCCCGGCGCAGCAGGATCCTCCTCGCGCTCCGTGCCCCATTGACCGTGTCGGCCCTTGTGCTGACCGCTCATGTCGCCCCGGCCGGCACATGGCTGCCGGGGCTGCGCCGGACGTGCTTTCCCGCCCTGGCCGGACTCGGCCACCCCGGGCATGTCGCCCTGACCTTCGATGACGGCCCGGACCCGCGCTCCACCCCG
This sequence comes from Streptomyces sp. NBC_00846, assembly GCF_045207325.1. Lineage (NCBI taxonomy): Bacteria > Bacillati > Actinomycetota > Actinomycetes > Kitasatosporales > Streptomycetaceae > Streptomyces > Streptomyces sp. NBC_00846. Next base: position 337,301 of record NZ_CP108846.1, read on the forward strand.
CTCTTCCTCGACGCACTGGACCGGCTGTCCGCCCGCGCCACCTTCTTCGTGCTCGGGGAAAGTCTGCTGCGCCATCCGGAACTCGGCCGTGACATCGTCCGCCGCGGCCATGAACTCGCCGTTCACGGCTGGACACACAGCCGCCCATGGCTTCCCGCCCCCGGCCGGGACCTGCGCGAGGTCTCCCGTGCCGCCGAAGCGGTGCGAAGGGTCTCGGGCGTCCGGCCGTTGTGGTACCGGCCGCCGTACGGAATCCTGACCGGCGGCCGGTGGACCGCCGCACTGGCCTGCGGGCTGCGACCGGTGCTGTGGTCGGCCTGGGGGCGGGAATGGGCGAAGGACGCGGCGTCCGAGGGGGTTCTGGCGACCGTACGCGGCGGGCTGCGCGGCGGCGGGACGGTCCTCCTGCACGATGCCGATCAGTCGGCGTCGTGCCAGTGGCAGCCGGTACTCACGACGCTGCCGGAACTGATCGACGGCTTGCGGACGGCCGGGCTGACCGTCGGCCCGCTCGCCGACCACGGCCTTGCGCCGGCACGGCGGACGGGGTTGAGCGCGCCGGTTCCGACGGAGAAACCTCACGGCCGCCCTTCTTCCTCTCCCGGACGCAGGAACCACTGACGCGCCGCATCCGCGACGTCTTCCAGGGCACCGGGTTCCTCGAACAAATGTGTGGCACCGGGAATCACGTGGAGCCGGTGCGGCACACGCAGTCGCTCGGCCGCCTCCCGGTTCAGCATCAGTACGTGCCCGTCGTCGCCGCCCACAATCAGCAGCACAGGGGATCGCACCCGGCTCAGCGCCTCAGCAGCCAGGTCGGGGCGGCCGCCACGGGACACGACGGACCGGATACGGCCGGGCCGCTCGGCCGCCGCCACGAGGGCAGCGGCGGCCCCGGTGCTCGCGCCGAAGAGCCCCAGAGGCAACTCCGCCGTGTCCGGCCGGTCGCCGAGCCAGTCGACCGCGGACACCAGGCGTCGCCCGAGCAGGCCGATGTCGAAGCGGTACTGCCCCGACACGGCGTCCAACCGCTCCTCCTGCTCGGTCAGCAGGTCCAGCAGCAGCGTGCCCAGCCCCGCCTCCCGCAGGGACGCGGCCACGGCCCTGTTGCGCGGGCTGTGGCGCGAACTGCCGCTGCCGTGGGCGAAGAGCACCACCCCCGCGGCCTGCTCGGGAATCACCAGGTCGCCGACGATCGCCGATCCGTCAACAGGCAGGGAAACCGCTTCGGATCTCATCACTGTCATCGTCTCCTTCCCGAGGTGCGCCGAGGTGCGCCGAGGTGCGGCCGACCCGCGCACGGAGCGGGATCAATGGCGTGCACGGTGCGACGTCGTATCTACGCTCCCCCACGCGTCCGGGTCCGTGTTCCCACGGTCGCGCGAGCCGTCGCCGCAGGCCACCCTGGAGTCATGGCGACACCACCGATCACCATCCACGCACCGACGCCGTCCGGCGGCCGGCTCGTGACCGTGCACATCAACGGCCGCGACGAGACGCTCGGCATGGCACACAGCGATCAGGACCTCGTCGTGTTCCACGCCGACGCCGGGTCGGCGAACCCGGAGCTGATCCTCAACAACCCCGCCGTGGTCCAGTGGCAGGGCACCGCAGCGCATCGCTACGAGAGCGCCTGACCCACCGCGAGCGTCGGTGCCCGCGCGGGCGCATCCTGGGGGCATGGGTGCTCCGATCGTCGTGCACCGCCCGGCACCGGGCACGGGCGGCCGGGCGGTCACCATCAACGGTGGTCTCGCCGGCCTCGCACACAGCGACCGCGACCTGATCGGTTTCCTGCGGCGGGCCGGGGTCTACGATGCCGAGCACCTCCTCGACGACCCGGCCTGGATCGAATGGCGCGAGGGCCGGGCCCACTGCTACGAAGCAAAATGACCGGCGGGACGAACGTGTGCGCGCTCGTCCCGCCGCGCCGGGACCCGCCTTCGCCGAAGCGACGGGGCCATCACGGTGCGCGTCGCGAGGCGCGGGCGGCTACCGGATGATCGTCTCTTCGAGCACCTACGCGTTACCCGGCCCGAAGGGCTCCACCAGGCAACGGAAGCGGGCCGGGTCCACCGCCGGCGGTTCGCTGCCGTGCCACGCGACGGTGCGCCGAAGCCGATGAGGCGTTCCGGTGCACGAGGGGCGGCTCATTGCTCGTCCTCGGTGGTCCCGACCGGGTCGGCGGTCCGTGCCGGAAAGAGCACGGACCAGCGAGCTTCCTCCTCACGCTGCTCCTCGCTCCGTCGCAGCCATGCCTGGACGGTCAGGGACACCACGGCGGTGGTGCCCGCGACCGCCAGCAACGCGGCCATGCCCGGATCGACCGGTATGAGCAGCAGAAACACCGTGAGGGCCGCCGACACCCAGCCGGTCAGCACAGCGGCCGCGGCCAGTCGCCGGGAGCGCGGCCGGTCCTGGCCGGCCCGCAGATCGATATAGGCGGGCAGGTACCAGACGTTGCCGGACGCGAAGAGCACGACGACACCGACCGCCAGAACACCGTGGGACATCGGGGAGCACTCTCCTGAGAGCGGGGTTGCGGAAGGGGGAGAGGGAAGGGTCAGTGCGGCACTGCGGGTTCGAGTTCAAGTGCGGCGATCTCCGGATGGTGCAGATCGAAGGCCGGGGACTCGCTGCGGATGCGGGGCAGGGAAGCGAAGTTGTGCCGGGGCGGAGGGCAGGACGTGGCCCATTCCAGGGAGCGGCCATAACCCCAGGGGTCGTCGACGGTGATCTTCCTGCCGTACTGGCTGGTCTTCCAGACGTTGTAGAAGAAGGGCAGGAACGACAGTCCGAGGAGGAATGAGCCGATGGTGGAGAGGGTGTTGAGAGCGGTGAAACCGTCAGCGGCAAGATAGTCCGCGTACCTGCGCGGCATTCCCTCGGCTCCGAGCCAGTGCTGCACGAGGAACGTGAGGTGGAAGCCGACCGTCAGCACCCAGAACGTGATCTTGCCCAGGCGCTCGTCGAGCATTTTGCCGGTGAACTTCGGCCACCAGAAATGGAATCCGGCGAACATCGCGTACACGACCGTACCGAAGAGCGTGTAGTGGAAGTGGGCGACAACGAAGTACGAGTCGGAGACATGGAAGTCCAGTGGCGGTGAGGCCAGGATGACTCCGGTCAGTCCGCCGAAGACGAATGTGATCAGAAATCCAGTGGTCCACAGCATCGGTGTCTCGAAGGACAGCGACCCCTTCCACATCGTGCCGATCCAGTTGAAGAACTTCACTCCGGTCGGTACGGCGATCAGGAAGGTCATGAAGGCGAAGAAGGGCAGCAGTACGCCACCGGTCACATACATGTGGTGGGCCCAGACGGTGACGGACAGGCCGGCGATGGCGATCGTCGCGGCGACGAGACCGATATAGCCGAACATCGGCTTCCGGGAGAAGACCGGAATGATCTCGGAAACGATACCGAAGAACGGCAGAGCCAGTACATAGACCTCTGGGTGGCCGAAGAACCAGAAGAGGTGCTGCCAAAGAAGCGCGCCTCCGTTGGCGGGATCGAAGATGTGTGAGCCGAACTTCCGGTCCATCTCCAGCGCGAAGAGTGCCGCGGCCAGGACCGGGAAGACCATGAGGATGAGTACGGCGGTCAGCAGTACGTTCCAGGTGAAGATCGACATCCGGAACATGGTCATTCCTGGGGCACGCATGCAGATGATGGTGGTGATGAAATTAACCGCTCCGAGGATGGAACCGAAACCGGAAAGCGCCACGCCCATGATCCACATGTCGGCGCCGATGCCCGGCGAATGCGTGGCGTCGGACAACGGGGCATAGGCGAACCATCCGAAGTCGGCGGCGCCCTGCGGAGTGAGGAACCCTGCGGCGGCGATCAGTGAACCGAAGAGGAACAACCAGTACGCCAGCATGTTCAGTCGCGGGAACGCCACATCGGGTGCGCCTATCTGAAGCGGCATGAGCCAATTGGCGAATCCTGTGAACAGCGGCATCGCGAACAGGAGCAGCATCACCGACCCATGCATGGTGAATGCCTGGTTGAACTGCTCGTTGGAAATGATCTGCGTCCCGGGACGGGCTAGTTCGGCACGCATCACGAGTGCCATCGCGCCGCCGATCAGGAAGAAGACGAACGCGGTGACGAGATAGAGCGTGCCTATCTGCTTGTGGTCGGTCGTCGTGAGCCACGAGACGACGATCCGCCCGCGGGACGAACGGCCCGGCAGATCGGTACCGGGTCGCATCGCCGGCTCTTTCGCGTCGGCCCGGGTGGCCCGGCGACCGTTCCTGGTGGAGTGCGCGTCGACGATGGCGGCTCCGGGTCCGGGGGGCACCGGCCCTTGTGAGGGGGCGGCTTGACTGCCCTGAGATTCCATTGCGTCCACCGGACCGTGTCCGGCGGATCGCGAGGGGACGGACCGGACCTTCCCGACCGCACCATGCTGGCCATGAGCGTCGAAGCCCCCCAGGGACCGACAGGTACCTTCCACGGGGCCGACCGGCCCTACTGCCGACCCGTCAGGCGGCCGACCGGCCTCACCCGAGCCGGTTCCGGGGGCGACAGTGCACCGGCGGGCCCTTCGGCCCCGTGGCTGCCGTAGGCTGACCGTCCGTGGACCGGTCCCAGCCGTGCGGTGATCCGGTGAGCATTTTCCCGGTATACGGCACACGGACCCAGAGAGCGGCGCCCCGATGACAGAGACAGCACCTACCGCGCCCGACTCCTCCTTCGGAGTTCCCTCTCCCGGCTCCGCCTCCCCCGCCCCCGACTCGCCCGGAGCCCCCTGCCCCGGTCCGGCCATCTGGCCTCAGCCCAGTCGGCCGGACAGGATGCGCAGTCTGCTGGACGCCGTGATGAGTCTGGGGCGGGGCCTGGAATTGCCCGAGGTGCTCCGCGGGATCGTGGAGGCCGCGGTGACCCTGACCGACGCGGAGTACGGAGCGCTCGGCATTGTCGGGGACGGGCAGAAGCTGCTGGAGTTCCTGCCGGTCGGCATATCGGAGCAGCTCGCCGCCGTGATCGGCCAGACGCCGTGCGGGCGCGGAATCCTCGGTGAGCTGATCCATCACCCGGAACCGCTGCGGCTCACCGATCTGAGCCGCCATCCGCGCAGCTTCGGATTTCCGCCCCATCACCCCCCGATGCGCACCTTCCTCGGGGTGCCGGTGCGGGTCCGCGACGAGGTGTTCGGCAACCTCTACCTCACCGAAAAGCGGGGCGGAGTGAGTTTCGACGCCGACGACGAGGCGGTGCTGACCACCTTGTCGATCGCGGCCGGGGTCGCCATCGACAACGCCCGCATGTACGACGAGAGCCGTCGCCGGGAGCGGCGTCTGGAGGCACTGGGCGAGATCACTCGCGCCCTGCTCTCGGGGACGGACACCGACGAGGTGCTGCATCTGATCGCCGAGCGGGCGATGGAGGTGGCGGGGGCCGACCGGGCCGCGATTCTGTTGCCGACGCCCCCCGCGTCCCTCTCCGGAGTTTCGGAGACATCCGGGGCCGAGGCACGTCTCACCGTGGTCGTCGCCCACGGCAGGGACTCCGAACGCGTGGCGGGGCTGTCCGTACCCGCGCGGGGATCACTGGCCGGACTCGCCGCCCGTACCGGGACACCGGTGCACTGCGCCGATGTCCGGACCGATCCCCGGGCGCACCCGTTCGGCGACGGTGCCGAGGACGGTCTGGGGCCGGTGGTGACGGTGCCTTTGCGAGTCGACACGGGGGCAAGGGGCGCGCTGCGCCTTGGGCGGCCGGTGGACCGCCCGCCGTTCGACGACACCGAGGTAGCGCTCGTCTCGGGCTTCGCCGACCAGGCGGCCATCGCCCTGGAACTGGCCCGTAGGCGGGCCGAGTCCGAGGAACTCGCCGTCATGCACGACCGGGACCGGATCGCCCGCGATCTGCACGATCTGGCGATCCAGCGTCTCTTCGCGACCGGGATGACTCTCCAGAGCACCACGCGTGCCATCGCGGACCGGCCGGACGCGGCCGAGCGGGTCAGCCGGGCGGTGGATGATCTGGACACCACGATCCGGATCATCCGGTCCACCATCTTCGATCTGCGGACGGCGGACGGTTCGGGCCGCGGCGGGCTGCGGCACCGGATGACGGAGACCGCTCGCACGGCGGCACACGCCCTGGGTTTCCGGCCCTCTGTGCGGATCGACGGGCCGGTGGACACCACGGTGCCGGACGAACTGACCGAACACGTGCTGGCGGTCGCCGCCGAGGCGGTGTCCAATGCCTCTCGCCATGCCCGTGCCACTCGTATCGGCATCGTGCTGTCGGCCGACGACGCGGTGACCCTGACCGTCACCGACAACGGCATCGGAATCCGGGACGGTGTCACGACCGCGCCCGGGACGGGGGCAGCGGCCGATGCCGACGAGCCGACGGCCGGGCGCCTCGGAGGGCTGGCCAATATGCGTACGCGGGCGGAGCTGTGCGGCGGCACACTGGCCATCGAACGGCCGGCGGACGGCGGCACCCGGATCATCTGGCGCGTGCCGCTCCACGACTGACGCCTGAGTGCCCGTCAGCTTCCCGGGGCCGGGGGCCACCCCTGGCGGTCCTTGATCCGACCGACGAGCATCGCGGCCTGGATTCGGCGGGCCACGCCCAGTTTTGCGAGGATCGAGGAGATGCGGTTCTTGACGGTCTTCTCGGCCAGGAAGAGACGTTCCGCGATCTCTCGGTTGGTGAGGCCCTCGCCGATGAGATCCAGGATCTGCCTTTCCCTGGGCGTGAGTCCGTCCAGTTCCGATGCCTCCGGCGCCTCGGCAGGGGTGCGCTGGGGGCCCCGCAGCCGTGCCATCACGCGGGCGGTCGTCCGTGGATCGAGCATCGAGGTGCCTGACGCGACCGTGCGTACGGCGGCGATCAGATCGGCTCCGTTGATCTGCTTCAGCACGTACCCCGCAGCGCCCGCCATGATGGCGTCGAACAGCGCCTCGTCATCATCGAACGACGTCAGCATCAGGCAGGCGAGTTCGGGCATCAGGGCACGCAACTCCCGGCATACCTCGATACCGGCGTGGTCACCGCCCTGGTCGTCGCCGAGACGGACATCCAGTACGGCGACCTGCGGCCTGCTGGCCGGTACGCGGGCCAGCGCCTCCCGGGCGTCGGACGCCTCGCCGACGACCTCGATGCCGTCCTCGGCTTCCAGCAGGTCGCGTACGCCGCGCCGTACGACTTCGTGGTCGTCCAGGATGAAGACGCGTACGGGGGCCGCGGACTGCGACGGGGGCGTGCTCAGTGGGGTGGTGCTCAGTGGGGTGTTCGCGAACTCATTCACATCATGCTCGATCGGTTCGGGGAGAGGGCCGGAACCAGTATGTGCCGGTCCGCAGGCCTGTTCCCGCCGGGGTGCCAGGGCATGGCAAACGGCGTCCGAACAGGGCCGAAAGGCCCTGTCACCGGGGGCCGGTCAGCGGGCATGACGCGGTGCCATACTGACGCCGCCAAGATCGTCCGGGCACCCCGGACATCCCCTTCCGGCCACCCCACTGCGCTGCACCGAGGAGTCATCGGCCCATGAACACCCCGAGCGAGGACTACCACGCACTGCTCGCACGGCATGACGCGATGCGGCTGCGACGACGCATCCTGACCCCGTCCGACAGCCGCCCCGAACCGTGGAGCGCCAAGGCCCCGCAGGCGTACGACGGAACCGCCGACCAGCGTCTGATCAGCGACTTCCTGCCACTGGTGAGCCCGCTGGAGGAGCTGATCGCCGAACTGTACCGGCTGCTGTTCGAGCGGCATCCGTATCTACGCTCATTGTTCCCCGAGTCGATGGCGTTCCAACAGGTCCATCTCGTAGGAATCTTCCGCTATCTGATCGGCAATCTGCACCGTACGGACGAGATGATGGGCGTCTTCGAGCAGTTGGGGCGCGACCATCGCAAGCTCGGTGTGCGCCCCGCGCATTTCGAGGCCTTCGAGGCGGCGCTGATCGAGGCACTGCGCGTGCGCGCGGGCGCCCGGTGGACCAGCGCGCTGGAGGACGCCTGGCTGCGGATGTTGCGGCTGGCTGTTTCGGCGATGGTCAGGGGCGCGGACCAGGCGATCGCCGAACCGCCCAGCTGGGAGGCGACAGTGACCTCGCACGAACTCCGCACGCCCGATCTCGCGGTGCTGCGGGTACGGCCCCACCAGCCCTACGCCTTCGAGGCCGGACAGTACGCGTCCATGGAGTCGCCGCTGCTGGAACAGGCGTGGCGTCCCTACTATCTGGCCCGCGCGCCGCATCCGGACGGTGAGCTGGAGTTCCATGTACGGGCCCGGGGCGCCGGCGGGGTGAGCGATGCGCTGGTGCACGGTACACGGGAGGGCGGCACCGTCCGTCTCAGCGCCGCGCGCGGCTCGCTGGCGCTGCCCGATCACATTCCGTCCGCAGACATTCTGCTGATCGCCTCCGGTACGGGCTGGGCTCCGATGAAGGCGCTGCTCCAGCGGATCGATGCCGACCGGTCCCGTGCGCACCGGGTACGGCTGCTGCTCGGTCTCGCCGCGCCGCAGGACAGGGCGGCGGTCGAAGAGATGTACGACGCGGCATATCTGGAGGCGTTCCGGCGCGGACGCCCCTGGCTGACCGTCATCGCGGCTGATACGACGGATGCCCGCTTCGCGGGCGCCGGGCTGCGGGCCCTGAACGGAATACTGACCCCACGGCGTGGAGCCGCCGCCCGGCAGCACGCCATTCTGGCCCTGGCCCCCGAGGCCTCCACGACCGGGACGGTGCAGGCCCTCACCGCGCGGCTGGTCGCCGCCGGAGTACCGGTCGCACAGATCCATCACGAGACCACCGGCATCGACGCGGTCACAGAAACGTCTGCCAGTACGACCAGAACCGGGTTGCTATCAGCATGACGAGGGCCAGGCACCAGGTCACCGGCACCACGAGGGGGAACTCCAGCACCACCGCGACCAGGGCGCGTGGGGCAGGCAGGACACCATGGCGCAGATTGTGCACCGTGGTGTGGCAGAAGAGGAAGATGGTGGCCACCCACACGAGCACGCACCACAGGCAGAGGGCGCCTATGTCGTACAACGCCTGCGTCATCAGCCACATGCAGAAGCCGACGCCGAACAGCGCGCCGAGGTTCAGCCCCAACCAGTACCAGCGCCGATAGCGTGCGCCTGCAAGCAGGCCAGCGCCGGTCCCCATCACCACCCCGAAGGCGACAAGCCCGATGAGCGGATTGGGAAAGCCGAACACCGACGCCTGCTCGCTGCGCATCACATTCGTGCAGGACACCACGGGACTCAGCGAGCAGGCGGGCACGAAGCCGGGGTCGGCGAGCAGTTCGAACTTGTCGATCGTGATGACGAAGGAGCCGAGCAGCCCGAGCGCGGAGGTGATCACCAACAGCCACCCGAACCCCTGCCTCGCCCCGGCGCTCTCCCGGCCGTAACCCGCCCCGGACACACTGGACCGGTCGTCGGTCTCGGGTTCTTCCGCCGCCCTCCCCGCCCCACGTTCCGACGGTTTCATGTCCGCCCCCGTACGCAACCGTCCGGCCAGACGACCTCCACCCGGATTCCTCGCGCACGCGCGAAGGCAACCAGATGTGCGGTGGCGTCCCGGCCGTCCGACGGCGATCCGTCCCACACGGCGAGCACGGTCCGGCACGTCTCCACCAGACGTTCATCAGCGCTGACACACGCGTTGCGGTCGGCCGGATCGAGAGCCACCAGCCGTACGTGTTCGGCCAGGACCAGCAACTCGCCTGCGGCCGACCGGTCCCGCTCAGGCAGCACGGCGGGAACAGCGCCCTGGACCGGCAGCAGCACGGTCAGCTTCCGCCCGGCCTCCCTGGCGGCCCGCCCGAACACCAACGGCAGCCCCGCCCCGACCCGCACCAAGGCGGCCGCACCCTCTGCCAAGCGGTCCAGTCGCGCTCTCAGTTCATCTTCCACCAGATCCAGGGTTCTCTTGCCGAGGTCTTTGTGCCCGACGACTGCGATCACCACGTTTCCCTTCTGCTCTCGCACCCGCACCGTCCGAACGCTCCCGCATGCCACGTCACGGCCCGCCCAGGAGCGGTTACTCGACCGGTCCGCAGCATGTGATGCACCGCAGTGAACCCATCGGAGGTCAGACGCCGATAGGGCCGTTCGGCCCTGGGGCCGTTCGGCCCTGGCGTGGGAACGGGCCACACGATGTACTCATGCGGCAGGTGAGCAGACCAGGAGACGAGGCAGCCCCCATGAGCCACTCATGCCATCAGTCGCCCCAGCCGTCGGTGCGCACGGCTGTGACCACACCACCGGAGGCGGCACCGTTCTCGGGTCCGGCGGCCACCGGGCCGCGCCGCACGGTCGAGTTGACGGGTACCGAGGCACTGAGCCTGCTCGGCAGGACGTCGCTCGGGCGGATCGTCTTCACTCAGCGCGCGCTGCCCGCCATCCGACCGGTGAACCATCTGCTGGACCACGGTCAGATCGTCATCCTGACCCATCAGGACTCGGATCTGTTCGCCCAGGCCCACGGCCATGGCGATCGGGGAGTCGTGGTCGCCTACCAGGCCGATGACATCGATCCGCTGACCCATCTGGGCTGGAGTGTCGTCGTCACGGGGTACTGCCGCCCGGTCGGCGATCCGGAAGCGCTGACGCGCTACCAGCGGCTGCTGCGGCCCTGGTCGGGCCCGGTGATGAACTGTGCGGTACGCATCCGTCCGCATCTGGTCACCGGAATCCGGCTGGCCGGCCTTGGCCCTTCATGAGGCACTCAGTGCGTCTCGGGCTCCGCAGCCCCTTCCTTCCGGTCCGGACCGAACTCCTGCTTCGCGCTCCGGAAGCATTCCTCGAAGCCCAAAGACTCCGGGCTGTCACCCGGCCGAGGCGGGCGGGCCGTTCACGGAAAACCGGGCTCGCGCTCGTGCGATCAGGACGGCCGGGTCAGGGCGCGCCTGCAGCACGTTCAGGATCAGGAGCCACCACTGGTCCAGCCGGGACCCGAGTTCCTGCTCCCTCGCCACCTCGTCGGTGAGGTTGTACAGACCGTACAGCGCGCACACGAGCGTTGTGGCAGTACCCGATGGCTCGATCCCCTCGGCGAGTTCACCCTTGGACCGGGCCTCGGCCAGAAGCCGCGTGACGGCCCCGGTCCAGGCGGCAAACGGTGCGGGCACGGCCGCGTCGATGCTGCGGCGCTCGGCCCACAGGCGTGCGCCTGCGCGGGCTACGACGTCCTCGCGCAGGACTCTGGCGACTTCGAAGCTCAGGGCGACGAGTTTCTCGAGCGGCGGGACGTCCGGGTCCGTGTAGTACGGGGTCAATTGCGGCCATGCGGCGAACTGTTCGCGGACGACGGCGAGGGCGAGCTTCTCCTTGCTGGAGTAGTGAAAGTAGACGGCCCCACTGGTCTTCCCCGAGCGGCCGCTTATGTCATTGATGCTGGTGCCCACATATCCCCGTTCGACAAAAAGATGTGCTGCGGCTTCCAATAGGGATCTCCGGGTTGCCCGCGCCCTGTCTTGCACGTATGTTCCACCTTCGTTCATTTATTCGAAACGATGGACGCAGGGAGGTAGTGCGCCCGCACATTGACGACGCTTCGCCGCCAACCGCACAACTTTTATTATCTTCGACCGTGCGTGCATACGGGTGACATCGATAAATCGCGGCCACATCCGGATGGATCCGCGAACGGGACTGCTCCATACGGTCACTGGCACATGATGCACCTCAACTGACCTGACTTGCAGTCCAGTTGATGCGACCTACGGCGCTCCACAGCCGGTCTCCGGCGCGCTCCGCCCCTGCGCGCCTAGCCTGCAACCGGCCTGCCGTCAAACACTCGAAGTAGTGATTGCGCCCCTCTTCCCACAAAATTAACGTAGCGATCACGATGTTTTCCGGCTCGACCCATGCGGCGGATGGCGCCTGCAGCGGTGGGCCCCACGGAGGCGAATCGATCGCCTCAGCGCGCGGTCAGGAAAGACCGCTCGGCATCCCAGTCCCAGCAGTCGAGCGCATCTCTCCCGCAGTCCGACATCTCACCGAACTCAGCGGCACAGCGGGAATTGCACTCTCTCCGAGAACGGCAGAGAAATGACAGCTCATAGCTTCTTCGACTGGTCTCCGGCCGCCATCGTCTTCGATTGCGACGGAACCCTGATGGACACCGAACGTCACTGGCAGGACGCACGCAACAGAGTCTTCAGAGAGTTCGGTCTCAAGCCCCCGGCCGGATTCGCCGAGCGAGCCAAGGGAGTGCATTACACCGAGTGCGGGAGCCTCATGGCCAGAGAGACCGGAAAGCCCGACCTCACCGGCGATATGACCCATTCGCTTCTCCGACACTTCACGGCGCTGGTCGCCGCAGACCCTGTCACCATGCCGGGCGCGGCGGCGCTGGTCCGTCTGGCCGCCCGCCACCTGCCGCTCGCGGTCGCCAGCAACTGCCCGCTGGACATGGTGGAGTCAAGCCTGGATCGAGCCGGACTGCTGGGCCACTTCGGCCACATCGTCGTCGCGGGCGCCGGATTGCGGCCCAAGCCCCATCCCGACGTCTACGCCTCCGCGGCAGATCTCTGTGGCGTGCGGCCGCAGGACGCGCTGGCAGTGGAGGACTCCGTCATCGGTATCGACTCGGCGCGAGCCGCCGGCCTACGCGCTCTGGGTGCCGGCCCTCGCCCTGCCGGACGGGGTGCGGACCGGGCCGATTTATGGGTCAGCACCCTGGCCGACCCGGAGCTGGTGGCCTGGGCCAACGCCTGGATCGCCGGCTGATCGTTACGGAATGAGATTCGCAGGCGTCTCAAGCAGATGATGCCGCAGGCGAGTTGGAGCATGCCGGGATGGAGGCCGGCGCGTGTCTCGTAGGGATGCGGAGCCGTTTGAACTCGTGGAGCCAGGCGGCGCTCAACGACCCACCGTGTCCTGCCCGGGCCCGAGCCGTGCGAGTCACCGCGGTGGGCGTTCAGCGAGTCCCGGGTGCGGCCCCACCGGATCTGTGCCCGCTTGTCGCGCTGCGGCGGAACGTCGATCCACTTGTCGTCCGGCGGGACTTGCGTCGCCACACCGTCGACAACTCGGACAGGCACCCGCCGGCCCTCCACGCGGTTCTCGGAGCGGCACCCGTGGCCCTCACGGCTCAGCATGCCGTGAGGGCCACGTCGACGCCCGTGCGACGCAAGGCGGACGGACTACGCGGGAAGCATGGCGCGGCGTCCGGGTGCGGCCGAGGACTGCATGGTCATGCCGCCGTCCACCACGAGGAGCTGGCCGGTGAGGTAGCGGGACTCGTCGGAGGCGAGGAAGACCATGGTGTGGCCGATGTCCTCGGGCGAGCCGAGGCAGGGAAGGGCGTTTCCGCTTTTCAGGCTGTCGACGTGGGGGAGGTTGTTCTCCAGGGAGGGGGTCATCACGGCGCCGGGGGCGATGGCGTTGCAGCGGATGTTCTTGGGCCCGTACTGCGTGGTGACCGACTTGGTGATGCTGACCACCGCGGCTTTGACGGCGCCGTAGGAGGTCTGAAGGACGTCGCCGACGAGTGCGGCGACGGACGCCGTATTGATGATCGAGCCGCCGCCGGAGCGGACCATGTGCGGGATGGCATGCCGGGAGCCCAGGAGGGTGCTGCGCATGTTGAGGCTGACCGCTCGGTCGAACTCGGCCATGTCCATGCGGAGCAGGTCGAGGTCGGTGCGGGGGTTGGTGCCGCCGACGTGGTTGCACAGGATGTGCAGGGCGCCGTACTCCTCGACGGTGGCGTTGATCATGTCGGCGATGGAGTCCTCTTCGAGGACGTTCACGGTGAGGGGCAGGGCCTGGCCGCCCGCGGCGGTGATGAGGTCGGCGGTCTCCTGGGCGGCCTGGGTGTCGTAGTCGGCTACGACGACGCGGGCGCCTTCCTTGCTCATGAGTTCGGCTGCGGCGCGGCCGATGCCGCTTCCGGCTCCGGTGATGACGGCCACTTTGTCCTGCAGGCGGTTCATCGTGGTGCTCCTTGCTGGTGGGCGGGGGCCCGTGAGGGTTCAGTGGTTCCCGGCGGTGGCCGGGGCATCGGCCGGCCGGGACGCTTGGTGGCCGGCGTGCCGGGCCGCCGTCCCGGCGCGGGGGATAGCGAGGGTGAGCAGCAGGCCGACGACCGCGGCGAACACGGCCACCACGTAGGTCATGCGGAATCCGTGCCCGGTCGGGATCTGCGCCGGCCCCAGCTGCGTGGTCATGTTCGCCAGGATGGCTGCCATGACCGCGCTGGCGGTGGAGGTGCCGATGGAGCGGTCCCTGGCCCGTCCCGAAGAACGGTGGGCGCGAACGACTCGCGGCCGACCGCGCCATCAGCCTCGAGGGCACCGCCCGGCTGATCGACGCCACCGGATGGAAGCCGGAGACGACCCAGCGGTTCCTGACCCTGCTGACCCAGTTCAATGAAGGCATCGCACAACTCGAAGGGCTCTCCTGGCCCGGAACATCACAGGTCGACGCCGCTGGCCCGAAGGGCTGATGGGCCGCACCCCTCCGTGGCGGCGGAGTGACTCTTGCGAAGGATTCGCCCATGAGTGAACGCGGCGAGCCCGACTTTCCGGGGAGCCGTCCCGCGAGCTGAGGGGCGAGCGGCTCAAGGAGCGCCTCTACGCCTCGCCGACCCTCCTCGCGGTCCTGGTCGGGCCGGCGCAGAGTGGGCATCCCACCCAACAAGGGAGCGGTCACCTCGGTTGCGGCGACCGCGCTAGGTGTTCTAGGTCAGTGACGGATTGCACGGTTGGGTGATCTTGAACGAGTGAGGGCCCAAGTCTCATCGGGACCACGATCGAGTGGTACGACAACTCATCCGATCAGAGCTACGACCTGCTGTTTTCCCGCCACTGACCCGCTGAAGTCAGCACCGAACCAGCACCGGAGATTCTCGTACTGGGTGAAGGATCGAGAAAAGTACGCTCAAGCCGGTTCGGAACTCGGCCACAGGCCCTGAAGAAGGTCACTCACCGTAGCAAGCTCACCCAGTCAGACGCCGAACCGTGCTTGGACGACAACATGGAGCAGGCCCCTACTCGGCGACCAGGCTCGGGCCCCACCGTCCACACGTGATCCGCCCGCCCCGAGCCGTGGAGACGCATATGCTCCTGACATAATTCGCGCATGTCGAGCCGAGACACGATCCAGTACGCCCCCGACGCGGGACTCCTCATGATCCCGGGCGATCCGGCGAAGGACTTCGCCCCGGGCTTCGCGGTCTTCGACGACTCCGTCCCCGCTCTGCGCGCGTTCGTCCTGGGCTGGCTGCGGAAGGAAAACGTCAGGCCGGCACCGCCCAAGGCGAAGTGCGATGCCGTCCTACCCGTACGCGTTGGTCTCGTCCCCCGGCCCGACAACGACTACGACACGCGTGCTGTGTCGGTCGCCGCCCCGCCCCACCACGGCGGGTCCGTTCTCGACCGGCACATGGGCTATCTCTACAGCAGCGCGCTGCACGTCACGAGCGAGAGCATCCGCGATCTCACCGAGGAGGCCGGGACGCCCGTCGGCTGCCACGGATGGATAGAGCTCCACGACCTCGAAGCCGATGGCCGCTTCTACGACGACGAGGACGACGACGACGGGGATGGCGAGGACGAGGACGACGCGGACTGGGAACCCAGCCGCCACGAGCTGGTGTCGTGGACGGAGCAGAAGGCCTTCGGGTATGCGGTCGGTTCCGTACGGGTCCTGCTGCCCGAGCGTCAGACCGTGCGCGCCCTCGTGGACTCGTACCTGGCCGCTCGTCGGCAAGAGGCCGACCGGTGCACGGAGAAGGAGCCGGCCCCGACCGGTGTCGAGCAGGGCCTGCGCCGGGCGCTCGCCGAGCGGCTCGCCATCCGGCTACGGACCGGTCTGAGCCATCGCGCCGCCGGCGGGGCCTGGGGCCAGGAGACCGAGCGTGACCGCGCGCGGCAGCGCCGGGACGCCGAGGCACGGCCGCTCCTGCGCGCCTGGGCGACATATCAGAGCTCGCCACACGGTTTCCGTGACCTGCGTGCCGTCACCCGGTCCGTCTTCCACCACACCCGAATCCTCGTCCTGGACGGGTCCGGCGTGGAGGTCGGGCAGTACCACCAGCCGGACGGCCCGCTCACCCTGGTCGACGAGCGGGTGCGCGCCGAGGCACTCGACGCGCTGCGCGTGCACGGGGTGGACGTGGATACGTCCGAAGACCTGGTGACCCTGGGCGGCTTCCCGGACGCGGTGGTCGTCGCGGGCGGAGGCAGGTGGTCGCTCCGGCTCTCGAAGCCGGGGGTGTCGCGGGGCGGACTTCCAGAGGCCGGCTGGTTCGACCCGGACTCGGGCACGCTCACGGTATACGCCGCGTCGCTCGCCGAGCCGTTGACGGTGCTGCTGCGCCGGCACGGCGTACGGCCACTGCTCGTGACCTGGGGCACGCCGCGCGAGGAGGTGGAGCGGCACAACCTCCGTGCCGCGGTCGCGCCGGCCGGGATCAGCCCGGTCGGCCGCTCCAGCCGGGTGACGGCCGCCGCGCAGCGGCTGGTCCCGGAGCCCCACCGCCGCTGGCTCGGCGCGAAGCCCGACGCCGGGGAGGCTCTTGCCGCGAAGGCGGGGAGCCTGCTGCCGCCGCTCGTCGACGACACGGTGGAGAACCCGTACTACCGGCGAGCCCTGGAGGCGCTCTTCGGTGCCCCCGTGGACCTGGCGGGGCGCGGGCCGTGCCGGCTCTGCGGGCGCTCCTCCCAGTCGGCACGCCAGGGGCTCTTCTACTGCCACGGCTGTTGCGCCCTGGCGAGGAACGGGGTGCTGCGGGACACGGGAGCGGACGGAGCGTGGACGGAAGCGATCGTGTACGCGCTGCGCAGGCTCGCGGAGATCGAGTTCTCCGGGCCGCCGTCCCTCGCCCAACTGGACCGTGTCTGTGTCCCGTTCGAGGACTCCGATCTGGTCGACGAGGTGATGCTCTGCCGTTTCCTGGTGCCGCGTCCTGGCTCCGCGCTGCTGAGTGCGCGGCCGTCGCGCCCGGCCCGCACTTGGACGGAGTGGCTGGGACACGCAGGGCTCCTCACGGACGGGGTCCGCACCTCGATGGGTACGGCGACCACGGCCACGGACGGGCATCTGTGCCGCTCCCTGTTCGAACGGCACGTGGACGACTTCCTCCACCACTGGGGCGTGGCCCATGAGCCGGAGCCCGCCTACCCCCGCCACCCGGAACTCAACACGACCGGCCTGCGGGCGGACTGGCGTCTGGCGGACGGCACGTTCGTCGAAGCCCTGGGCCTCATGGCGAAGGAGGCGTACGCGGCGAAGGTCGCGCGCAAGCGGGAACTGGCACGCCACCACGGTCTGCGTCTTGTCACCGTCACGGCCGAGGACCTGGGCCGCCTCCCGGAGGTCTTCGCGGACTGGCTCCCCGAGGACTCGGCCGGCTGAGACCGGGGAAAGCCGGTTCCGTCGACTTGGAAGAGCCCGATGCAGCAGCGCTGGCCCATGGACTTGACCATGGTAGGGAGCATCATCGATCACTGCATGTCGCCCTCACCAGGGCACGGCACATTGCTCTGGCCGTCTGACAGCCGGGTATGGCTACCTGATTTCGTTGCCGAGCGGGAGCCCGCCTGCCAGTGGTGCGGAACGAAGGAGGATACGTCATGGTTCACCGATCGCGCCCCCGCGTGCACCTGCTGACGGGCGGGCCCGACTGGGAACAGCGGCGAGCCACCGTGAAGTCGGTGCCGTTCACCAAACGGCAGAAGGAGGCCCGCAAGCCGCTGCTGGCGCTGATGGAAGAGCTACGCGAAGCCGTCGCGAGAGGTGACTGGGCCTCCGCCCGCGCGGCCCGGTCGGCGGCCTGGGGCGAGGTGAACCGCCTCGCGGACAACCTCACGACGGAGGAACGCAAGCAGCTGTGGCGGTACAAGCGACGCATCGTCGCCGGTGAGGCCCGCGACCGTGCTCGACGCGCCAGTCAAGGCTGAGACCGGCGCACCGTCACGAGGTCAGCTCAAGGCGAGCAGGTGTCGTAGTGTCAGCTCCTGGGCGTCACGCGCGGACCCGTTGAACGCCCGGCGCACAATGGCCCTACTCTCATTACGGCATAGCGCGGCCAGCACGTCCCAGGTGGCCAAGCAGTCACCAAGAGCACTGTGCGAGGCGGTGTTCCCAGGAGAGTACAGAAGCGCCAGATCGGCCAGCCTGCTGCTTCCCCCACGACGCTGAACGCTCTGGTGGATCCGCATGGGGTCCACGACCTTCAACGGCCGCCCCACTCGGTCCTCCAGAGTAGGCAGGCCGTGGCGTCGGCACTCCGCGGCAAGGAACGGCAGGTCGAAGGTCCGATTGAACACGACCAGAGTGGCGCCGTCGACGATGTGCTTGGCAACCGCCCCAGTCACCTCGTCGATGGTCTCCCGAGGATTACGGCCGTGGTGGAGGGCTGTCACGTCGTCTATGCCGTGGATCCGATAGGAGTCCTTCACCGGTACGCCGGGATTGATGAGAACGCTGTCCCAGGCCAGCGCCCGTCGGTTCGCCAGCAGCCAGGCCGCCTCCACGATCCGGTCCTGGTGTTCGTTCAGGCCGGTCGTTTCCAAATCGAGGACGATGATCCATTCTTCAGGGAACCATCCGGTCGGGTAGCGCGTGTCAGAGGCAGCCTCGTGAAGGATGTCGTCGACCACACGCCGGTCGGCGGCGCGACTCGACTGGCACAGGGCGTGCGCGACTCCCGCTGGTGTGGTGTTGGCGGGCAGCCGGTGAAACTCCTGCTGTTTGTCGACGGGGCCGCCGGGCGAGGACAGGAACAGCGACGAAGCGGCACCAGGCCCCTGCAACAGTCCGATCGTGAGGCCGTACCGGGTGGACATGTCCTCGGCTTCCAACCCGATCAGAATCCGCTCTCCAGGTGACGTCGCCTCGCCCGGGCGCAGGAACTCCGCCCAGACGAGAGCATCGCCAGTCATCTCCCGCAGTCGCAAGTCCTCGTACTCGCCGCCTTCCGGATAGGGCTTCGTACACGTCCCGCTCCATCCGTCAGGAAGGGCTTCCAGCAGAGCTTGGAGAAACGGTTCGGGGGACCACGGGTCGAAGTACATGCGCCTACCCTGAGCAGCCGGCCACACGGCCGGGAAACTGGATTACGGACAGGATCGTAAAAGGCGCCCCACACCGCCGCGAACGCGGCCAGGCTGAACTCATCATCTGCACGACCGCGCCGTCGCGTACACCCGGCGCAGCGGAGACATATCGCCCTACGAAATCGGCAAGCCTCAAGGGCTTTTGGGATCCACGACCAAGCCCGCCTGCTGCGGCCACGTTTCCACACAGCACCTGGTGCATCATCCAGATAGCCAGCTTCATGAAGGTCGTGTTCCGCGGACACACCCCACCAAGGTGAAGACGGGGGCAAATGAACAGACGCCAGTCATGGACCTGGTGTTAGCAGCCATGATCGAGGGTGGCCAGATACCCGAGCGCGGAGCAGACCCCCTTGGTGACGACCCGGTCGGAGCCTACCGGTCCTCCAGCGCTTCACTGCTGGCCGCTTTCTCCCGTCCCGGGGTGCTTGAGCGGAGATATCGCGGACCCTTGGGGAGCGCCACGGGCGCCGAGCGATTGCAGATCCGCCTGTACGACCTGCTCGCTCACGGATGGGACCTCGCCCAGGCCACCGGAATCCCTGCCCTGCTGCCCGAAGACCTTGCCGAGCAGAGCCTGGCGTTCGTTCGGGTCCAATTCTCCGCTCAGTCCCGAACGGGACGATTCGCCGAGCAGCAACCCGTCGAGGAGACCGCTCCGGCCATCGATCGGCTTGCCGCGTTTCTCGGCCGATCGGTCCCACCGCAGCTGTGAGACCAATCGATGGCAACACGACTTCACCCAGACTGAAGGAATCCCGACAGGGATGAGGGTTGCGCACTACGGACGAGGTTGGGTCAGAACGGCCTGCGGTCACCCGGACGAGGTAACAGGTCCAGGTCCAGGCACTCTCAGCGGCGCCAAGGAGCTACGGACGAACGCGGAACTCGGGGACTATTGCTCACCCGTGTCCCAGACGGCCGACCTTTGATGGACTCATGCCATGACGACATTGCTGCCCCGCATCCTTCGAGCACTTGAACAGTTCCATGCCGCCCATCCCTGGGACCACAACGCCCACTACCACCGGCGGATCCTGCGCCAGCTCCCGAGACGCTTCAACAGCGCCTTGGACGTCGGATCGGGCAGCGGTGACCTTGCCAGGCTCCTGGCCTCACGGGCAGGAGGAGTGGTGCACGGCATCGATGTCGACGCCGCCATCGTCGCTCGCGCGCGGGAGCTCACAGCCCCGACAGCCCCGGTGACCTTCACCGTCGGAGACGTACTGAACGAGATACCGCTTGGCCTCTACGACGTCATCACATGCGTCGCCACCATCCATCACCTGCCGTTCAGCGACGCCCTAACCCGCTTTCGACAGCACCTGGCGCCCGGCGGAACACTGGTCGTCGTCGGTCTCTACCGTCCACAATCTCGGAGCGACTACCTGATCGACGCCGTCGCCATTCCGTCGAATGTCGCCATGGCATGGATCAAGAACAGGGGCCGCAAGTCACCGCGACCGACCTCGATGACTGCCCCGACCCGACCGGCGACCATGAACTTCGCAGACATCGTGCGCGAGGCTCGCCACGAACTACCCGGCGCACGGCTCCGCCGGCGACTGTTCTGGCGCTACACGCTGGTCTGGCACCAGCGCTGAACGGTCAGCGCGCCACGGTCTGGCATCGGAACGAGTTGAAGCTGTCGAACTCGTGAACATCTGGACCGTCCACCAGTCGCTGCCTCCATCCACGACATCTGTCGCGCACACGGCACCGAACGAGTCATGCCACTGAGCTGGGAAAACGTGGTGCCCTCCGCGTCCACTCGCCCCTCAAGCCCGAGAGAAAATCCGTGGTGAAGGCATGCTTTGCGGCCGTCGGTCGTGCCGTGCGACGTCTTCGTCTTGGTTTCCGGGTGCCCGTACTCCACCGGGGCGGCGTCACAGGCGCCCTCACGCGGGCGCAGAAGTCGTTCTGCACCCAGAAGTCTCCGATGGCGGATCCGGCACGTCCGAGGCCGAGTACAGCGGCGAACACGGCAGCGTTGCGGTGTGACATGCGGAAGGTCCTTGTCTCTGGGGTGTTCGGGGCCGGGCTGTCCGGTCCTCCGCGCCACCCCGACCACGCGGGCCGGGGCGCCACGGGGAGCCGTCAGGCGCTCACGGGAGCCGGGGAAGGTATGTCGAGGTCAGTGCCGCGCGGGGCGCTGTCGAGTCCGGCACCGAGCGGCAGGCCCGGATCGACTGCTCGTACTCCCCGGAGCGGATCCGGTCGTGCAGGAGCTGGCCGGCGACCATGCCATGCCCGCAGGCGGATCGCGGTGAGGGCCTCGGTGTCGGCGCCGGCGTCGGTCGCGGCCTGTGCGGCGGCGGCATCGGCAAGCTGGTCGGCCGACTTGAGGCCGGCCGTGCGTCGGGAGTGCTGCGCCCGGTAGTGCGCCCACCAGTCCAGGGCGTGGGTGTCGGTCACCCGCTCGTCCCAGGTGGCGTACGTGCGGCGGGTGCCCTCGGGGTCGGTGGCCCACTGGGCGGCCCATAGCCGGGCGAGGTCGGGCAACTGGGCAATGACCGCCAGGACCTGCGCGCCGCGGTGGCCGAAGGCGCGCCAGGCGTCCGTCTCCTCGACGACGCGGATCCGGTGGGACATCAGCCAGTACGGGGCGAAGTCGGCGCCCCAGTTACCGATCTCGCCGTGCGGCTCCACGACGAACAGCCGCACAGGCCAGCCCGACTCGAGGCGCTCCAGGATCTCGCCGGGCCGGGTGTACATGTGGAAGTAGCTGAACGGCTTGTCCGTGTACCACTTCTGCCCGGGCCGGGGTGATCGATGGTCCGGCCGATGTGGTCGGCGATGTTGACGGTCGGGACGGCCTCGCCCTGCCGGATGGCATACCTGGCGTGGTCCTCGCAGGTGGGCGGCAATGTGGCCAGTTCCTCGGCGAACTGCGGGGCGATCCCTGCGGCATGCCTCCGCAGTGCGAGAGGTGCCGCGATCTGGTTCCCGAATGCCGAAGTTCAACACTGCGTAGTCAGCACCAAGTCAGCACGGGACAGGTGATCAGGGGTGCTGACATGCGGTTTCAGGTCAGCACCAAACCAGCACGGGAGTCAGCACCAGGGCAATAAACCATGCCTAATAGCGCAATCCTGACAGGCGCCTGCCGACCTTCAATACGGTCCTCGAAGCAGTCTCGACGTGCCTGTCATAGTGGCCCCGCGCACACCCGGCCCGAGAACTATGGTGTCCCGCCACATGTGCCTCTGACCTGCCCATTCCTACGGTGTGGCGACACGAAACCGTCCCCGCCAACCGCCCGGAAGTGGTGTTCATGGCTGCCTCGGCATCCGCCCCGCCGACCACCCGCTCGCTCAAGCGCATCGTCGCAGCAAGTCTCATCGGGACCACCATCGAGTGGTACGACTTCTTCCTGTACGGGTCAGCTGCCGCGCTGGTCTTCAACAAGCTGTTCTTCCCCGAGTCCGAACCGCTCGTCGGCACTCTGCTCTCGTTCCTCACCTACGCGGTCGGTTTCGCCGCCCGGCCGCTCGGTGCCCTGGTGTTCGGCCACTACGGCGACCGGCTCGGCCGCAAGAAGCTGCTGGTGCTCAGTCTGCTGATGATGGGCGGAGCGACGTTCGCCATCGGGCTGTTGCCGACGCATGCCACGGTCGGGGCCGCCGCTCCCGTACTGCTCACCCTCCTGCGCCTGGTGCAGGGCTTCGCCCTCGGTGGTGAGTGGGGTGGGGCCGTGCTGCTGGTGTCGGAGCATGGGGACGCCAAGCGGCGCGGATTCTGGGCCTCCTGGCCGCAGACGGGGGCGCCGGCCGGGCAGTTGCTCGCCACCGGGGTGCTCTCCGCGCTCACCGCGCTGATGTCGGACTCTGCCTTCGGAGCATGGGGCTGGCGCATACCGTTCCTGCTCTCCGGAGTCCTGGTGATCATCGGCTTGTGGATTCGTCTCTCTGTCGATGAATCACCGGTGTTCAAGGCCGCTCTGGCGCAGGCCGAGGAGCGCAAGGCGGCCGCCGCGGTCGCCGAGAAGATGCCGCTCGTCGCCGTGCTTCGGCACCACTGGCGCGATGTGCTGATCGCCATGGGCGCCCGGATGGCGGAGAACATCAGCTACTACGTCATCACGGCGTTCATCCTCGTCTACGCGACCACGGCAGCGGATCTGGACAAACAGACGGCCCTCAACGCGGTGCTCATCGCCTCGGCCATCCACTTCGCGGTCATTCCGCTGTGGGGCGCGCTGTCGGACCGGGTCGGGCGCCGGCCGGTCTACCTGGTCGGTGCGATCGGCGTGGGGCTGTGGATGTTCCCGTTCTTCGCGCTGATCGACACCCGGAGCTTCGGAAGTCTGCTGCTCGCCGTCACCGTCGGGCTCGTCTTCCACGGTGCGATGTACGCGCCCCAGGCGGCCTTCTTCTCGGAGATGTTCGCGACCCGGATGCGGTACTCGGGCGCGTCGATCGGGGCGCAGTTCTCGTCCGTCGCGGCCGGTGCTCCGGCGCCGCTGATCGCCACCGCGCTGCTCGCGGACTTCGACAGCTCCGTGCCCATCTCGCTGTACGTCATCGCGGCGGCGCTCATCACCGTGGTGGCGGTGCTCTGCGCCAAGGAGACCAGGGACCGGGATCTCGGGGACATCGAGGGATCCGGCGCGAAGCCGGTCGCACCCACGGTGGCGGCGGCCGACGCCCGTAGCGTCTGAGCCGTGAGCGCCGGGTGCGCCGGACGGGGCCGGGGGTACCGGGCCCCGTCCGCGCACCGTGGTATGTCAGTGCTGGCCGGTGGGTTCGAACCAGGTGGGTTCGTCGGTCAGGGACTGCTTGATCCTGAAGAGGGAGAACCCGTTCAACGGCGGCAGCGCGTCCACCGGGAACCAGTCCACCTCCAGCGACTCGTCGTCGTTCACGCGGGCCTCGCCGCCGGTCGCCCGGCAGCGGAAGGTGACGTCCAGGTACTGGCAGCGGTCGCCGTTGGCGTACTGCACCGGTGCCAGGGCCTGCGTGAGGACCACCCGCTCCGCCACACAGCGCACGGCGGTCTCTTCGTACACCTCGCGCTCCGCCGTCATCGCCGGCTGCTCACCCGGCTCGCAGATGCCGCCGATGACCGACCACTTGCCGGTGTCGGAACGCCGTCCGAGGAGCACGCGACCCTCGTCGTCGAAGACCACGGCGGTAACTCCCGGCAGCAGGAGCAGCTGTTGGCCCGCGGTGGCGCGGATCTCGCGGATGAAGTCAGGAGTACTCATGGGCCCGACCCTACGTGGCGCGCGAGTCGCTCAGCGGTTGCGCCGGACCCGTACCGAACGGGCGGTGACCCAGCCCAGCCCCACCACGGCGAGCAGGGCGAGGACTCCCTCGGGGAGCGTGCCCATCCGGGTCGCGGGCGTGAGCGAGGACCTCAGCGGCACCTTGTCCACGAGCGCGTCCGGGGTGAACAGCTTCGTCTTCTGGACGATGGTCCCGTCCGGGCGGATGACGGCGCTGACCCCGCTGGTGACGGGCACGACGACGGACCTGCTGTGCTCGACCGCCCGCACCCTGGACATGGCCAACTGCTGGTAGGTCATCTCGCTGCGCCCGAAAGCGGCGTTGTTGCTGGGTACGGCGATCATCTGGCCGCCGTGCATGACCGTGTCCCGTACCGCGTCGTCGAACGCGGCCTCGTAACAGGTCACGAGCCCCACGTTCGTACCCGCCAGGTCGAAGACGCCGACCTTCTTTCCGGGGCCGAAGTCGCGCCGTACCCGGTCCACGTCCGAGCTGAAGAGGCGTGCGAAGGACCGCATCGGAATGTACTCGCCGAACGGCTGGACGTGGCGCTTGTCGTACGTATCGCCGGGCCCCTCCTTCGGATCCCACTGGATGAGGGTGTTGCGCAGCTTGCCGGTGTCGGGCGCGACCACCGCCCCGATCACGGTGGGTACGCCGATGGCCTTCACCGCGTCGTCGATGACGATGCGGGCGTCGGCGTTCCGGTACGGGTCCAGGTCGGAGGAGTTCTCCGGCCACAGGACGAAGTCGGGCTGCGGCACCTTGCCCGCCTTCACGTCCTGGGCGAGCTGCTCCGTGCGGCGCGCGTGGTTGTCGAGGACGGCGCGGCGCTGGGAGTTGAAGTCGAGTCCGAGTCGCGGCACGTTGCCCTGGATCGCGGCGACGGTCGCGGTGCCGTCCTCGGGCGAGTCGTCCACGAGCGGCAGGGCGGCGAAGGCGGCGGCGACGGGGACCAGGACGGTCGCGGCCGCCGCGACGACGGCGGCCCGGGGTACCTCGCCCGTGGTGCGGTAGGTACGGAACCGGCGTACCGCTTCACCGAGCCCGAAGCCGCACAGGACCACTGCGAAGGAGAGCAGCGGTGTGCCGCCCACGGCCGCCAGCGGCAGGAACACGCTGTCCGCCTGGCCGAAGGCGATCTTCCCCCAGGAAAAGCCGCCGAACGGCACCCTGGCCCGGATTCCCTCGTCGAGGGCCCACACCGCGGCGGCCCACACCGGCCACCAGGCGAGCCGGGAGACGGCGGCGATCCCGATGCAGCCGACCGCGATGAACAGCGCCTCGGCCGTGGCGAGCGCCAGCCACGGCACCGGACCGACCTCCTCGCCCGTCCAGTACAGCAGCGGCAGCATGAAACCGAGCCCGGCGAGGAGGCCGAGGCCGAATCCGGCGCGCAGTCTGCGTTCGTGCAGCACCCAGCCGAGCAGGGCGAAACCGGGCAGAACCAGCCACCACAGGGGTCGCGGCGGGAAGCTCAGGTACAGCAGCACTCCCGCGATCACGGCGGCGGCGGGCCGTACGAGCCGCCGCACCGGCCGTCTCCCCCCTGACGCGGGGGCGGCTGCGGGCTGTTGCGGGTCGTCGACTGACGTGATGGTGGCGCTCACCCGGCGGAGTCTACGGTGGTCGGCTGTGTGCCGGGCAGCCCCTCGAGGGTGACGGGACCCTTCTTGCCGGATCGTTTCGCCGCTTTCCCGCACAGATACGGGCCCCTGCCGCTACCGTGTCCGCCAGTCCCCGACGATGGACCGGATCCGGCCATGGCGAACGGGACGGTCACAGGTCGGGGGCGCACGTGACGACTGCACCAGCGGGACAGAACCGGGCGCGGGCACGCGGGAACGCTTCCGACGGGGCCGGGGCCGTGATCCTCGCCGCCTGCGCGATCTGGTCGTTGATCAGTGCCGCCGGGCGGGAGACCGGTCCGGAGGGCGTTCTGCTCGCCCTGCTCGCCGTCGCCGCGGGTTTCACCTGCGGCCGGATCTGCGGCACGCTGCTGCCGGTGGCGACGGCCACGATTGCCGCCGCCGGGGCGCTCCTCATGGGGCTCCTCTCGCGCCACGGCATGCCGGGCGCCACCGCGACGGTGGACACGGCGCCCGGTCACGCCGGGGCCGCCGCCGCGCTGCTGGTACTCGCGGCGGGAGCCGCCTGCTGCGCGGCGGCGGCGGCCCGGCAGGCCCCGCTGCGGTGCACGCTGCGGGTGCTGGCGCTGGGCGCCGCGTGCGCCGCGCTGTCGCTGCGTTCGGTGGCTGGGTTCGCCGCGGCGCTCGGAGTGCTGCTCTGTTCGCTGGCCGCCGCCAGGATGCGGCAACGGCTGCTCGGCCTGGCAGGACTCGCGCTGGCCGCCGGTCTCGCCGTCGCAACGTCATGGGCGGTCGCCGCCGACGCGCTGCCCCAGGGCCTGATGGTGTCCCTGGAAGGTCCGCTCACCCCGAACCGGGTGCTGCTCTGGCAGGACGCGCTGGAGCTGGCCGGAGAACATCCGGTACTGGGCGTCGGCCCCGGACGGTTCGCCGAACTGAGCCCCACCGTGGAGCAGACCGTTCACTCCGACGGCAAGCCGCACTCGGCACCGTGGCAACAGGCGGCCGAACAGGGCGTGGTGGGGGTGGTGCTGCTGGGGTCGGCCTTCGGCTGGCTGCTGTACGTACTGTGGCGGTCGCCCCGCACCACGGCCGTCGTCCTGGCAGCCGGCGCCGCGCTCACCGCGCTCGCGATGCTGGCGAGCGTCGGCAATGCCCTGAGCTTCACTCCGGTGACCGCGGGGGCGGGTCTCCTCGCGGGGCTCGCATCGGCCCGGCGGCCCATCGGCTACGACTCGGCGGGGCCGGACGATGAGTACGGGACGGACGGGACGGACGGGACGCGTCGACCGGGCGATGGCCGTCAGGCACCTGGTCCCAACGGTGTTCCCGGGCCCCGGAGGCCACGGACCGAGTCGCGGATCAGGCTCCGGCCGGCGCACCGCTCGTCGACAGGTGCAGGCGTTCGCGGATGAACCGTACGCCCGTCTCCGCGTCGTCGACCGTGATGGTGAACGTCCGGCCGTCACCGAGCCGGAGCACCAGGCCCTCGCCCCTGCGGACCACCACGGCCGTGCCCTGCTCGGGGCGCCAGCGGTAGCCCCAGCCGCCCCACTGGCGCGGGTTGACCTGGGGTACGAACTCCGCACCCACGACCTGGGTCAGCAGAATGCGGCGACGTGGGAGGCCCATGTGTCCGCAGCGCACTTCGAGGGCGTCCCCGTCGACCCTGACGGCCACGTTCACGAAGGCGAGGGTGCCGAACAGCATGAGCAGTCCGGCGGCGACGCAGCCGACCACGGCCATCAGCAGCGGGGCGACTCCGGACGTCCAGTTGGAGGTGACGGCCAGCTGGACGCCGAGCGCCAGGCAGGCGGCGCCCGCGGCGGCGAGCACCCACTGGGCCCGGTTGGTGGCCCTGCCGATCCATACGGCGGAGTGCGGGTCGGCTCCGGGGCGCCTCGGTTTTCGGGGGTGGTCCCTCATGTCAAGCAGCGTACTCAAGAACCCGCCCGCCGGGCATGGGTCCGGTGGCCCCGCGCCGGGTCAGCGGGCGGTGCTGACGGCCCCCAGCAGCCGCCCCTCGGCGTAGGCCAGAGCGGCTTCCGGCAGCTCGGCGGTGCGGCCGCCGAGGAGCACGGTGAGACTTCCGGCCGGTTCCGCCGACGGAGCGGGTGCCACCCCGATTCGGCGCAGCGCCTGGGCGGCGACGGCGCCGGCGGAACCGTGCAGCACGACGGGTGGCAGACCGGGCTGCCGCACGGCGGCGCGGATCCGTTCGGCGACCAGCTCGTAATGGGTGCAGCCCAGGACCACGGCCCGCACCTCGCGCGGGGTGCGCGCGGCGGCCGCGGCGATGGCCCGGTCGATCGCCGGCTCGTCCGCGTGCTCCACGGCGTCGGCGAGACCCGGGCACGGGACCTCGGTGACGGCGACGGAGCGGGCGAAGTCCCGGATGAGTCCGCGCTGGTACGGGCTGCCGGTGGTGGCGGGCGTGGCCCAGATCGCGACGGGGCCGCCACCGGCGACGGACGGCTTGATGGCGGGAACGGTGCCGATGACCGGCAGCGCGGGTTCCAGCTCGGCGCGGAGCGTCGGCAGGGCGTGGACGGAGGCCGTGTTGCAGGCGACGATCAGTGCGTCGGGCCGGTGGTCGGCGGCCGCGCGGGCCACGTCCAGCGCGCGGGCGGTCACGTCCTCGGGTGTACGCGGCCCCCAGGGCATGCTGCCGGGGTCACTGGAGAGCACCAGATCGGCGTCGGGCCTCAGCCCGCGTACCGCGGCGGCGGCCGCGAGCAGGCCGATTCCGGAGTCCATGAGCGCGATCTTCACCCGGTCACCATAGTCGACCGCCCTTGCGGTTCCGTCACGGTGGGGCAGACTGCGCCGGATGAGTGCCATTGCCTGGATCGCCGTGGGTTCGCTGGCCGCATGGGTGTGGCTGCTGCTGGGACAAGGGTTCTTCTGGCGGACCGACCAGCGGTTGCCGCCCCGGGAGGCCCCGGAGCACTGGCCTTCCGTGGCGATCGTCGTGCCCGCACGTGACGAGGCCGACATGCTGCCGGTGAGTCTGCCGTCGCTGATGGCGCAGGACTATCCGGGGCTCGCGGAGATCTTCCTCGTGGACGACGGCAGCGCGGACGGCACCGGGGACGTCGCCCGTGCGCTGTCCGTACGATACGGGGGCCTGCCGGTGACGGTGGCGTCGCCCGGTGAGCCGGAGCCGGGCTGGACGGGCAAGCTCTGGGCCGTACGGTACGGGATCTCGCTGGCCCGGGCCCGGGAGCCGGAGTATCTGCTGCTGACGGACGCCGATATCGCGCATGAGCCGGACAGTCTGCGGGAGCTGGTCGCCGCTGCCGTGCCGGGCGGGTTCGACCTGGTCTCGCAAATGGCCCGGCTGCGGGTGTCGAGCGTCTGGGAGCGGCTGGTCGTGCCGGCCTTCGTCTACTTCTTCTCGCAGCTCTATCCGTTCCGGTGGGTGAACCGGGCGGGGGCGCGGACGGCCGCGGCGGCGGGCGGATGTGTGCTGCTGCGGACCGCGGCGGCGGAGCGGGCGCGGGTGCCGGAGTCGATCCGGCGGGCGGTGATCGACGACGTCTCGCTGGCGCGGGCGGTGCAGCGCAGCGGCGGGCGGATCTGGCTGGGGCTCGCGGAGCGGGTGGACAGTGTGCGGCCGTATCCGTGCCTGGCGGATCTGTGGCGGATGGTGTCGCGGAGCGCGTACGCCCAGTTGCGGCACAGTGCGCTGCTGCTCCTGGGGACGGTGCTGGGGCTCGCACTGGTCTATCTCGCGCCGCCGCTCACGCTCGTCGCCGGGCTGCTGGGCGGTGCTCCGGTGGCGGCGTGGGCGGGCGGGCTGGCGTGGGCGGTGATGGCCGGGACGTACATGCCGATGCTGGGCTACTACCGGCAGTCGCTGTGGCTGGCGCCGCTGCTGCCGTTCACCGCTGTGCTGTATCTGCTGATGACGGTCGATTCGGCGGTGCAGCACCACCGGGGGCGGGGCGCGGCCTGGAAGGGACGTACGTACGCCCGTCCCGAGGCCGCGCCGGACCGGTGAGCGGAGCCGGCGGGGGCCGATGGCAGTGGTGACGGCCGGACCCCCGGGGGGTCATTTACGGCCGGGTGTCCAGTTCATGCCCCACCCGTAGGCGTAGTCGATGGTGCGCTGCGGGCTCACTCCTCGCTCGGGCACGAGGTAGCGGGCCTCGCGCTGCACCGTGAGGTCTCCCCCGTTGTTGGTGAGGAGCGCGAGCGCGCAGACGGTGGACGGGACGGTGCATTCGTCGAGCGAGAAGTCGATCGGGGCGCCGTGCTGGGGCTGGAGGGTGACGGTGGCATGGAGATCGGCGAAACTCCGGGCGCCTTCGTAGATGGTGACGAAGATCAGGACGCGGCGGAGCTTGTCCTTCTGGTCGAGGTTGACGGTGAGGTTCTCGCCGGTGGCCACCGCGCCGGTACGGTCGTCGCCGTCGAGATGGATATAAGGGGGCTGCCGGAGCGCGCCGAACGCGTTTCCAAGTGCCTGTACGACTCCCTTGCGGCCGTCGGTGAGTTCGTAGAGGGCGCAGAGATCAAGGTCGAGGTCCGCGTGGTTGGCGACCGCTCTGCCGAGTTTGCTTCCCCATCCCTTGAACTGTTTGCGCACTTCCCAGTTGAGATTGACCCGGAGGGCTCCCGAAGTGCCGCCCTGTTTGGCGAGGGAGACGGATGGCGCCTCCTTGGTGAGAGTCACCTTGGAGAGCCGGACGGGCGGGGCGGCGGGAGGCACGGGAGGAGCCGGAGGTGATACCGGAGGTGCGGGCGGAAACAGCGGTGCGGGCGGTGCCGGATGATCAACCCGCGTTTCCTTGCGGGGCTGTTGAGGCGACGACGGTTGGTGATACGGCTGGGGCCGCTGTGGTTCATCGACGGAAATACCGAAATCCGTCGCGAGACCTTCGAGGCCGGTGTCGTACCCCTGGCCGACGGCGCGGAATTTCCACGCGCCCTGGCGTCGGTAGAGCTCGCCGAGAATGAACGCGGTCTCGACCGTCGCGTCCGCGCTGTCGAAGCGGGCGATCTCCGAGCCGTCCCCCGCGTCCGCGATCCGTATGTACAGCCCCGCCACCTGCCCGAAGGTGCCCCCGTCCGCGGAGGCGGCGAGGACCACGCGGTCGATGGCCGGCTCGACGCGCGCCAGATCGACGGCGAGGCTGTCCATCACCGTGTCACCGGCGGTTCGCTTGCCCTCGTGGCGTACCGCGCCGGATGCGTGCGAGGGCTGGTTGTAAAAAACGAAGTCGGTGTCGCCGCGCACCTTTCCCGACACGAGAAGGAGCGCCGAGCCATCCACGTCCGGCGAGCCCGGGGAGGTGCGCCACCCCATTTCGACCCGCACGGCGCGAGCCGCCACCGGAACATTGGCACCTTTTAGCATGGTCATGCTCGCCCCCATCGTGAGTCCGGCTGCCCGGAGGTTTTCTCCGCCAACCTAATCCCCCGGCGCCGACTGCCGCACCTGAGGCAGTCGGCCGACCGGCTGCTGGAGGAGTTCGTCGACGGTGGGCAACCCGGCGACCTGGTCGCCGGGTTCCTGGAGCCCTTTCCGCTCCTGGCCATGTGCGATCTGGTGGGCATCCCCTACGAGGACCGCGCGTACTTCCTGCCCAGGGCGGATGCCGCCCTCGGGGCCATGGTCACCCTGGACGAGGGCCGCGAGGTCACCACCCAACTGCGCGGGTACATTTCCTCGCTGCTCGACCACAAGCGACGAAAGCCCGCCGACGACATCCTCACCGGGTTGGTCCACGAGTGCGGGCACGGCGCCCTGGACGGGGAGAGCGTGGTGGACTTCGGGCTCTCCATGCTGGTCGCCGGCTACCGGACGAGCACCATGTTCCTGGCCGACGCTGTGGTGGCCCTGACCTGACCGTGCCAGGTCAGTACGCCCGGCTGCGCGACGACCGCGGCCTCATGCCCGGCGCGGTGGATGAACTTCTGCGCTACATACCGGTCATGAACGGTGTCGTGGTCCTCCAGGCCGTCAAGGACTTCGAGTTGCACGGCCAAAGGATCCACACGGGCGACGCCGTGCTGCCCGTCCTCGCCGCGGCCAACCGCGACGAGCGGGTGTTCACTGACGCCGAACGGCTCGACCTGTGCCGCACGGACAACCCTCACCTCACCTTCGGCCGAGGAGCGCACAACTGCATCGGCGCACACCTGGCGCGGGCCCAGATGACCGTGTGCCTGGAGGCACTCCTCGACCGCTTCCCGGCCCTGCACCTGCCCCATGGACACTTCCCCACCTGGGACGACGAATCCCCCAGCAAGTCCCCCCTCACCCTCCCCGTCGGCTGGTGAGCGGCTCCTTGCCGAAGTCGCCCCCCGCCCGTCCGACGGATCGCGGTGTCGGTAGGCCCCCGGGCGTGAGGGACGCCCGAGGGCGGCGGATCGACTGACGTCGAAGGGGCCGCGCGGGAGCACCGATGGACTCCTCGCGGGCGCCTTCGACGCGGACCCGGCCGCCTGCGCGACGGCCCGGCTTCCGCCGTGTCCCAGGATCCGGGCCCCGGCCCCCGTCAACAGACGGCGCCGGCACTCGTCCGGGTGCGGAAACAACACCGCGAATCCCACAGGCGCGGTCTCGTCTGGAGCTTCCGTACCGTAGGCCAGGGCTACGACCACGGCCTCGACCACCCTTGCGCGCAACTACGGAGTCGATGTGACCGACCGAGGCCGTCGGGTCGGACGACGGACGGAAACGCCAGGCGACAGAATGAAACGTCAGACGGCGGACGGCGGCATCATCCGACGGGTCTCGCTACCAGCCGGCCTTTACCCCGTTGTAGGCCTTACGGCAGTCGGCGTTGGTGGCCTCCACGGCGAGCTTCTGCATGGCGTTCTGCCAGACCTTCTTGGCCGCCTTCTCCAACTCCCTCGTCTCGGCCGGGATGTTCGGGGCGTACTTCTTGATCGTCCCGATGGCGGAGGTGGTGAACTTGTTGCACGCGGGTCCGGCCGCGTTCCGGTAGCGGGTGTCCAGGTCCGTGGCCACCGCCTGGCCGTTCTTGGTGGCCCAGTTGTTCCAGGCCGCGCAGGCCTTCTCGGTGAAGGCCTGCTGGTCGGCCTCGCTCAGGTTCCCGACCTCGTTCAGCATCGCGTTCTGGACCTTGTCGGGGACCGTGAAGTCCGCGACGGGGAACTTGTCGAGGGTGGTGAGCAGCGCCTCCTGACACGCGGGAGGCAGCGGAGCCGCCTGCGCGGAGGCGGGGAAGACCAGGGCGGAGGAGGACAGAAGAGCCGCGGTGAGGAGCGTGCTCCGGACGGTGCGCGAAAGGGTCATGAGGGGTGATGCTCCTTATGTGACAAATGTGGTGGTCGGGCGAAGAATCAACGCCCGGTTGCAGAACGATCTCCGGCTCCCGCAGGTCACGGCGGCTGTCAGGCCGAACGTCCGGCGGCCCGCCGGTCAGGTGGGTCGTACACGCTGTGCGGCTGCGCCGGGCTCCGGCCTGTGCGCGGGCGGGTCCGCGTTCACACCGGGCCCGGAGTGGTCCGGGGTACGTCGCTTCCGTTCCGGTGGGAGTGCGTCGCGGGTACGTCGGCGGAAGACCATGAACCCGGCCAGCGCCGCCCCCAGGAGCCAGAGCAACTGGATCACGAGGCCCTGGGCCACGGGAGCGTCGGAGAAGGCCGCGGACATGCTGGCCTGCACCGCTCCGTACGACGGCAGGAGGCGCACGACGGCGCTGTCCGACCCGGAGCTCGACAGGGGGTTCTGCAGGGCGACGTCGATGATGCTGATCATCAGGATGGCGAACATGCCCTCCACCTCACGGCGGAGCACCGAGCCGAAGACCACTCCGAGCGCGCCGTAGGTCAGGGCGGCGCAGAACAGCGCGGCAGCGAGCATGAGGGGCTGCCGGGGGGACCAGGCGAAGCCGGCGGCGGCCGTGGCGTATGCCGCGACGGCCGCGCAGACCAGGGTGAGCGCGGCGAGCTTGGCAAGGACCAGGTGGTGACGCGGGTACCCCGCCATGGCCAGGCGCCGGTCGAAGGCACCGCCCGTGAAGGTGGCGGCGAACATCATGAACCCGGCGATCAGGGTGACCGCGTTCAGCGCTCCGGTGATCTGGGTGAGGTGATTGCCGGGCGGGGTCAGGACCTCGCCCGTGGCCCGCAGCCGGAACGGCGCCGGCCGGTCGGGAATGGTCAGGTAGGCCAGGGCGATCCACACGGGGATGTACAGCACCACCAGCAACATCGCGAACCGGTTGCGGGCGTGACCGATCAGCGCGTACCGGGAGGCCGTGGTGAACAGGGACCAGTGCCGCCTCATGCCGCCGCCTCCGAGCACCGGTCCTGGCGGTGGAGGCGCCCGTCCTCCAGGCGCCACAGCTGGTCCAGCCGCTCGATGTCGTACGCCAGGTGCGAGACGACCAGCACCGAGCGTCCGGCGTCGCGCAGCCTTGTCGCCAGCTCCCAGAAGCGCAGGTACGTCTCCCAGTCGAAGCCCTGGTAGGGCTCGTCGAGCAGCAGCACGTCCGGGTCGTGCATGAGCGCGAGGGTCAGGTTCAGCTTCTGCCGTGAGCCGCCGCTGAGCAGACCCGCGCGCTGGTCGAGGTACTCGGTGAAGGCCAGGGTCTCCATCACTTCCTCTGCTCGCCGCAGGTCCGTCAGCCCGAAGGCCTGCCGGAAGAAGTCCAGGTGCTGGCGGACGGTGAAGGAGTCGTCCAGGACCACGGACTGCGGGCAGTAGCCGAACCTGCCGCTGTGGTGCACCGAGCCCCGGTCCGGCCGGAGTTCACCGGCGAGGATCCTCAGCAGCGTTGTCTTGCCGGCACCGTTCTCCCCGACGATCCCGGCGAGGACGCCGTGCCGCAGCCGGAGGTCGACGCCCCGTAGAACGGCGTGCTGCCGGTAGGAGTGGTGCACATCTGTGACGTCCATCGCGCTGCTCCGTCGTACCAGGTCTTCCGGATTGCCACGGAAGCGGTACGCGTCTTCCGATGGGCGGCGGAACCGGTCCGCCCGTGCCCAACGAGCAGGCAGTGCAACGGAAACGGCGCCAGGAGCGGTTCCGTTCCACGGCGTCAATCCGGCGCACACCGCGTCACACGTGCGGCGGCTTTGCCGACGGAAACAGGTTTCGGGGCGACCGGGGCGAGATGCTGCTCGGCCGTCCAGCGGACCATCTGGTGTGGAGCCCGCTGTCCGATCTCCCGCGGTTCCTCAAGGGTCCGGCATTGCGGCTCCTCCTGCGGCACGCCCGCGGTGCCCCGGCTCGTTGCGGGCTCCCCGAACCGGTCCGCGGACCGCTCGCAGGCCACCCCTCCACCTCCGACGAACTCCTCGCCCAGCCGGCCCGGGGCGCGGTCACACCGAAGCCCGGCGTCAGTTCCTTCGGCCGGGACACAGCGGTCGAGCGGAGGATGCACACCTCCCGCGCTCTCATGCGGCGCGCGCCACGTCCGGTGAGCCTCGGCACGCTGCGGCTGCTCATGCGTCCGCGCCACGCCTCCCTCACCGGCACCTACTTCCCCGCGGCCGTGCCACAGCCGGTCCTCGGTGAGGCACGGTGGGACGGCGCGCTCGGGCTGGGCGCTCCCCTGCCCGGTCAGCTCTGCCATCTGACGCTGCTCAGGTACCGGGCCGAGTGCACGCTCTCCGTCGTCCACGGCACGGCCTTCGCCCGCGGCGCGGACCCCCCGGGGCTGTGACTGACGGCCCTGGCAGAACCCGAAGCGGTGGTCTGACACAGACGGCTCGCCCGGGGCCGCACCCGAGCGATCGGTACGGCCCCCGGCGCCTCGGCGTTCACACCGGCGCAGAGGTTCCCTCCAGTTCACCCACGGCCTGCTCCCACAGTTCCGGAAGCAGCTCCCCGAGCGGAAGGGCGCGGTCACCCACGAAGGACGACTCGGTCCAGTTACCGAAGAACGACAGGCCCACTCCGAAGAGGTGCCCGGGCACGAGCAGGGGGAGCAGGGCGACGCCCGTCACCCGGCTGTCCCCCAGACTTCCCTTCTCGGCGACCGGCATGGAAGTGGCCATGACGTCGGTGACGCGTGGGGAGAGCATCCTTCGCATGTACCACTCGGTCGGGCGGTCCGGCATGTAGTGGACCAGGTCCTGAATGGCCTGCCGCCAGGCCTCGCCCCGCAGTCTCCGGGTCGTGGCCATGACGTGCTCCAGGCGCCGCAGGGGCGAGTCGCCGTCCCGGGATCCGGTCCCGCGTTCCGGGGCGGTCCGCACGGGCAGCTCCAGCGGCAGGGCGAAGCAGCGGTTGCCCCAGGTCTGTTCCTCGTCCGGGCGGCGTGCGTCAACGGGCAGCAACGCCGTCACCCGAGGAAGCGGTACGCCGGACCGGGCCGACCAGGCCGACAACGCCCCGGCGAGCGCGGCCAGATGGACGTCGTGGGCCGATCCGCCATGTGCCGCAGCGATCCGGCGGAGGGCGTCCGCCGGTACGCGGCCCCGCCACAGCCGCCGCTCTCCCGTGGGGACGAAGGGGACGGCCGGACGGTGGCCGCGAACGGCGAGGGAGCCGGCCAGGAACATCGTGGTCAACCCGACTGCAGTGCCCACCCGTCGGGGCAGACCGGCCAGGCGGCCCTTCCTCGGCACCGGGCGGGCCGAGGGCTCCCCCTCGCCCAGCATGGCCCGGAAAGTCATCGCGGCGGCCGAACCGTCCTGGCAGGCGTGGTGGAAGCGGTAGCACACGGCGTACTCGTCAGGCACATGGCCGTGGACCAGCCAGATCCCCCAGTAGGTGCCGGGCGCGAACGGCGCGTCGAGCGCGGCGTGCAGGGCGGCGTCCCACCCTGCGGGGCCCTCTGCGACCACCTCGTGGACGTGCCGGTCGAGGGTGAAGTCCGCGTCCGGCCGCCACCGGGGGCGCCGTGAGCCGCCCTCGACCCGGCTCATGAGCAGCGGCAGCCGGCCCAGGCGTGAGCCCACGTACGCGCGGAAGTCCGCCAGGCTCGGGGGCGGACCGCTCAGGTACGCGACACCGCCGGCGTCCCAGCGGACGTCGGGGTGGCGGCGCTCCATGCTGAGGAACGCGCGGTCGACCGAGTGGGCGGGCTGACCGGGGAAGGGAACGGACCGGGCTGACGGATCGGACACAGGCATCGGAGAACTCCAGTTCGTGCCAGGGAACAGGCGGGCGGGGCGAGACCGGGCGCTCGGCCACCCCGACCGACCGGGACGGACCACTGCTCGGAAGGGCCGCCGACCCGTGCGCGTCCGCAGCGACGCCGAACGCGTCACCTCGGCCTGAATAAGTACGGTTTATATCCGGCAGCGGTGAACGGCCCTACTCGCCCGCAGCCCCCGAAGTACGCGCTCCCCGACCACCCCGCCGGGCTCGACGCCCGTCACCGCACACCCGCGGGGACACGGAGCCGCCCGGGACCGCCTGCCGGCCACCGCGCGCAAGATCACCCGAATGGGGGACAGTCCTCCGGGCGGCCCGCTCGGCCCCGACTGCTTCCGTTGCGTCCGTACGACCGGGCGCCCGGCTCGCGGCGGGAGCCACGACGAGCCGTCCGGGACACACACGGACCGTGGCGTGGGTACTTCATTCGGGTGAGCCCGTGCGATCGGGTGCTCCATCACCGTCCGCCGTCTGACACTGTGTGCGGAGCGCCAGTGGTCATCAAGCCCGTGAGAGGGCCTGAGCGGCCCCGGGCGGGGCCGGAGGAACCGGGGGGACCGGCGGACGCCCGTTGCACCGGGTCGGCCGGACGAGTTCAGGCCGCGCACGCCGCAACCGCCGGTGTCATGCCGTGCCGTGGAGCGGCCGGATACATCTCGCCCCTCCCCGGCCGCCGCAACGGCCCGGGCGTTCACCGCCCCCGCACGCGGCAGTGGTCCTGTCCCCTTCGGAGCCCTTGGAGCCAAGGTCATGCACGTCGCCCTCACCGGCGCCACCGGATTCCTCGGACTGCGCCTGCTGCGCCGTCTGCTCGACACGCACCGGTCGGTGACGGTCCTGGTCCACGCGGGGTCGGGTGACGCGCTGCACCGCATCACCCGGTTCTTCGCACTGACCGGCGTGCCCGAGACGTTCGTCGCCGAACTCCCCGACCGGCTGCGGGTGGTGGAGACCGAGTTGGCGCAACCCGGGCTGGGGCTGTCCAGGCGCGCGTTCCAGGAGTTGGCCGACGGTCTCGGCGCGATCTGGCACAGCGCGGGCAGCATCAACCTGGAGGGGGACCTTCCCGAGCTGCGCCGCACCAACGTCGAAGGAACCCGGCATGTACTGGAGTTGGCCGCCACCGGACGCGAGAGACCCGTGGTCCACCACGTGAGTACCGCTTTCGTCGCCGGGAGCCGGCGTGAGGGGGTGGCGTACGAGGACGAACTGGACGACGCGTACGGCTTCGAGAACGCCTACGAACGCTCCAAGTACGAGGCGGAGGTGTTGGTCCACGCGTGGTCGCGGGAGCACCGCCGCCCGGTCGTGGTGCTGCGGCCGAGCATCCTCGTCACGGACCTGCCGCCCCACCCGGAACTGCCCTCGCATCCGCTTCAGGTCATCGAGCGGATCCTGCGCGACGCACGGCGCACCGCCGGCCCCGGAATCCCGGGCCACGACGGCGACGGACCCGATGACCCCCACGGCACCGACCCGGGCCGCCGTCCCCGCGTCCGGTTGACGGGTCATCCGCACGGTCGGCTGAACCTGATGCAGGTGGAGCACGCGGCCGAGGTCATGGTGCGGCTGGCCGGCCGGACGCCCTCGGGCGGAGTCGACACGTACCACGTCGTCCACGACCGCGACGTGCCCGTGCTGACGATCACAACCCTGCTGGAACGGCTGGTCGAGTTGTCGATCGACCTGGTCGCCACGGAGCCGGACGACCCGTCGGCGCTGGAGGCGCTGGTGGACTTCTACCCGGGTCTGACGGCCTACCTGACCCACCGACGGCGCTTCGACGACACCCGGGTCCGGGCCCTGTTCGGGTCGTCGGCGGCCTCCGACCGGGTGGACCTCGACTACCTGTGGTCCGGCCTGGTCCCGAGGGACCGGGTTCCCGCCGGGCCGTCGCCCACCGCCGCCTTCCCGTCCGCCCGCTACGCCTGACCCGCACACCTCCTCTCCCGCTGGAGCCCCTCCGTGTCCGTCCTCTCCGCTCCCGTCGCCCCCGCCGCGTCCCCGCCGGTCTTCTCCCTGGAGGAGATCGCCGCCCGGGCCCGACGGATCCGGGAACCCGTACACATCGTCAGCGGGCCGAGCGGCCGTGAACTGGGGCTCGCGGCCGGTCCCGTACCCGACGGCCCGGTGCTCGGGACGCTGCCGCCGCTGTACCCCGAGTGGCTCGGCGGGCGCACCTTCTGCGAGGCGCACGGCGTCCGTTTCCCTTATGTGGCGGGCGAGATGGCGAACGGCATCGCGACCACCCGGATGGTGTCCGCGATGGCCCGGGCGGAGATGCTCGGGTTCTTCGGCGCCGGCGGTCTGGCGTATGCCGATGTGGAGCGGGCCGTGCACGCGCTGGCCGGGGAGCTGCGGTCCCGTTCGAACTGGGGCGTGAACCTCATCCACTCACCGGCCGAACCCGCGCTGGAATTCCGCGTCGCCGAGCTGCTGCTGCGCTGCGGTGTGCCCCGGATCTCGGCGTCGGCGTTCATGGAGCTCACCCCGGCCGTCGTGCTGTGCTCGGCCCGGGGACTGCGCCGCGGCGCCGACGGCGGAATCGTCCGGCGCACGCGGATCCTCGCCAAGGTCTCCCGGCCCGAGGTGGCCGAGAGGTTCCTCTCGCCCGCCCCGGCCGCGCTGCTGGACCGGCTCGTCGTCCAGGGGAAGCTGACCCCGCAGGAGGCCGGCCTGGCGGCCCTGGTGCCGGTGGCCGAGGACATCACCGTGGAGGCCGACAGCGGAGGTCACACCGACAACCGGCCGTTGTCGGCCCTGCTGCCGAGGATCGCCCTGCTGCGCGACGCGCTGTGCCGGCGATTCGGCTACCGCCGACCGGTCAGGATCGGCGCGGCCGGCGGGCTGGGCACGCCGGCCGCGGTGGCCGCGGCCTTCGCCCTCGGCGCGTCCTACGTGGTCGTCGGATCGGTGAACCAGACGGCAACCGAGGCGGGCCTGTCCGAAGAGGCCAAGACGATGCTCTGCGAGGCGGATGTCGCCGATGTGGCCATGGCACCGGCGGCGGACATGTTCGAGCTCGGTGTCACGCTGCAAGTACTGTCCCGCGGGACGATGTTCGCCCAGCGGGCCGGCAGGCTCCACGCGGCCTACCGGGCGCACGGTTCGCTGGAGGAGATCCCAGCCGCGGTGCGCGCCGCGATCGAACGGGACGTGTTGCGCGCCTCGTTCGACGAGGTCTGGCAGCACACACGCGCGTTCTGGGAGCGGCGCGATCCCTCGGAGATCACGCGTGCGGAGGCCGATCCGAAGCACCGTATGGCGCTGGTCTTCCGCTGGTACCTGGGCAGTTCCAGTCGGTGGGCGATCAACGGCGAGGCGGCCCGGCGTACCGACTACCAGATCTGGTGCGGGCCTGCGACGGGCGCGTTCAACCGCTGGGTGGCGGGCACGTTCCTGGCCGAACCGGCGAACCGGTCCGTGGTGCAGATCGCGCTCAACCTGCTGGAAGGCGCCGCGTTGCTCACCCGAGCCCATCAACTGCGCACCTATGGAGTTCCGTTGCCATCCGAGGCATTCGTCTACACTCCGCGCGAGCTGGCATGAGCGGCCACGGCGCCCCGGAGGCGTCAGCGGCAGCCGTCCGGCCCCGAGGAGACAGCGTGTCCGCCCGCACCCGTGGGCAGGTGCCCGTCGCCGTGGTCGGTGTCGGCGCCCTGGTGCCCGGCGCGACGGACGCGGCAGGCTACTGGCGGATCCTGACCGGCGGCCGGGACCTGATCACCGAGGTGCCCGCCTCCCGCTGGCTGGTGGCGGACCACTACGACCCCGACCCGGCCGCCCCCGACAAGACGTACGCCCGCCGCGGC
Organism: Streptomyces sp. NBC_00846; assembly: GCF_045207325.1. Lineage (NCBI taxonomy): Bacteria > Bacillati > Actinomycetota > Actinomycetes > Kitasatosporales > Streptomycetaceae > Streptomyces > Streptomyces sp. NBC_00846. The sequence goes on from NZ_CP108846.1 coordinate 378,071, forward strand.
GCCTTCCTGCCGGAGGTGGACTTCGACCCGTTGGCGTACGGTGTGCCGCCCGCCAACCTGTCGGCGACGGACACCTCCCAACTGCTCGCCCTGATGGTCGCCGACCAAGTGCTGACCGACGCCGGCGGTCTGTCGGGCATGGACCGGGACCGGGTCGGCGTCGTCCTCGGGGCGGCCTCCCTGGAGCTGCTCCCCCACATGTACGGGCGCGCACATCGCCCGGTGTGGCTGAAGGCGCTGCGGGAGAGCGGTCTCGCCGAGGCCGAGGCGCAGGCCGTGTGCGACCGTATCTCGGCGCACTTCAGCCCGTGGCAGGAGTCGACGTTCCCCGGCCTGCTCGGCAATGTCGTCGCGGGCCGGATCGCCAACCGGTTCGACCTGCACGGCACCAACCACACCACCGACGCCGCCTGTGCCAGCTCCCTGGCGGCACTGTCCACGGCGGTCGGTGAGCTGGCGCTCGGGCGGACCGACCTGGTGATCAGCGGCGGTGTGGACACCGGGAACGACATCGGCATGTTCCTGTGCTTCTCCAAGACGCCCGCGCTTTCCCGCACCGGTGACTGCCGTCCGTTCTCGGATGCGGCGGACGGCACCATGCTCGGCGAAGCGGTCGTCATGTACGCGCTGAAGCGGTTGTCCGACGCGGAGCGGGACGGCGACCGGATCCACGCGGTGATCCGGGGCATCGGCACCTCGTCCGACGGCAGGAGTACGGCGATCTATGCGCCGCTTCCCGACGGTCAGGCACGGGCTCTGCGACGCGCCTACGAGGAGGCGGGTTACGGTCCGCAGACCGTGGAACTGGTCGAGGCCCACGGAACCGGCACGAAGGCCGGGGACACCGCCGAACTGACGGCGCTGCGCGAGGTGTTCGAGGCGTCGGGACGTACGGACGGGCAGTGGTGTGCGATCGGCTCGGTCAAGTCGCAGATCGGCCACACCAAGTGCACGGCGGGCGCGGCGGGGCTGCTCAAGGCGGTCATGGCCCTGCACCACAAGGTGCTGCCGCCGACCATCAAGGTCGACCGGCCGATGCCGGCGGCCGCCGCCCCGGACGGCCCGTTCTACGTCAACACCGAGGCCCGGCCGTGGGTGCGTTCCGCCGGTCATCCGCGCCGGGCGTCGGTGTCGAGCTTCGGGTTCGGGGGCAGCAACTTCCACGTCACACTGGAGGAGTACGTGCCCTCGGGCACCCTGGCGCGGGTGCCGCCGCGCCATCGCTCCGCACCGAGCGAACTCGTCCTGTTCAGCGGCGCGTCGCCGTCCGACCTGGTGCCGCCGGAAACGTACGGCGACCGTCCGCTGTCCGCGCTCGCCCGGGAGAGCCACAGCGCGTTCTCACCCACCGATCCGGTGCGGCTGGCCGTCGTCGCCACGGACTCCGAGGACCTGAGGGAGAAGTACGCGCAGGCGCTCACGCTGATCCGGCAGCGGCCCGGCACGGCGTTCTCGACACCGAACGGTGTCCGGTACGCCTTCGGGGACCCCGTGCCCGGCCGTCTCGCATTCCTGTTCCCGGGGCAGGGATCCCAGTACGTCGGGATGGGCACCGGCCTCGCGATGCTGTCACCGGCCGCCCAGGCCGTGTGGGACCGGCTGGGCGGCACCAGCTTCGACGGACGGCCCCTGCACCGGGTGGTGTTCCCGCCGCCCGCCTTCGGCGACGAGGAACGCGCGGCCCAGGCTGCGCTTCTGGCCGCCACCGAGTGGGCGCAGCCCGCTCTCGCGGTGCACGCGCTCGCCTTGCTGGCCGTACTGCGGGGTCTGGGCCTGCAACCGGACTGCGTGGCGGGCCACAGTTTCGGTGAGCTGGTGGCGCTGCACTGCGCGGGTGCCCTGGACGCCGATGCGCTGGTCGGTCTGGCCCGCAGGCGCGGTGAGCTGATGCGGGACGCGGCCGGTGTACCGGGCGCGATGCTGGCCGTGGCGGCGGATCGCGAGCACGTGATGGCGGTGCTGGCCGGTGACGAGTTCGGCGACATCTGGCCGGCCAACCTCAACTCCCCTCTTCAAGTGGTGCTTTCGGGCTCGGGGGAGGCTGTCGCGCGCGCCGAGAAGGCGTTCGCGGCCAAGGGTGTCGGCACACGCCGGCTGACCACTTCGACCGCCTTCCACAGCCCGCTGGTCGCCCCGGCCGGTGAGCCGCTCGCCGCGTTCCTGCGCACGGTCCCGCTCACGAAGCCCCGGATCGAGGTGTACGGCAACGCGGACGCGGAACCGTACCCGTCGTCGCCCGACGGGGTACGCCGCCGGATCGCCGACCACCTGGCCTCACCCGTGCTCTTCCAGGACCAGATCGAGGCGATGTACGCGGCAGGGGTGCGGACCTTCGTCGAGGTCGGCGCGGGCACCGTGCTGACCGGCCTGGTCGGACAGATCCTGGGTGACCGCGCGCACGCGGCCGTCCCCCTGGACCGGGCGGACCGGTCCGGGGTCGGCACCCTGCACACCGCGCTCGGTGAACTCGCCGTCCGCGGTATCCCTCTCGACTTCGATCCCCTCTGGGCGCCGTACGCCTCGCCCGGAACCTCAGTGAAGGAGCGCAAGCCCCGGATGACCGTGAAGATCAGCGGAGGCAACTACGGTCAGCCCTACCCGCCCCGCACCGGAGCCGCCGAACCACAGCCGCCCGTGCCCGCGCCGGAACGCGGGCCGGAACACCACCCGCAGCCCGCCCCCTCGTCCGACATCCTGGTGGTTCCCATGTCCGCGTACGCACCCGTTCCCGCCCGCACTCCGGAGCCGTCGGCCTACGGGACGGCACCCGTCCAGGAACCGGAGCCCGCGTACGGGGCCGAGCCGTCGCACGACCCCGAGCCCGCGTACGGCGCTGAGCACGATGTCGCCCTCGGCCCCGAGTGGTACGCCGCGGTGGAGAGCGTCCAGCGGCAGACTGCGGAGGCCCACGCGGCCTGCCAACGCATGCTGACCGACAGCCATATGGCTTTTCTGCGGATGACCGAGACCACCCTGGCCGCGATGCTCGGGGCACAGGGCGTCGGCGCCGTGCCCGACGCCCCGGCTCCCCCGGCACCGCTGCCGCTCCCCCGCCCTTCGGCACCCGGGCGTGCCCCGGCACCCGCGACACCGCCCCCGGCAGCGGTCGGCGTTCCCGTGACCGTGCCCGCCTTCGTACCCGCCGGGCCCGGCGCGGTCCCGTCGCCCGCACCGGTCGCCGCCGAGGAACGGGCCCCGGCCGCGGTCCCGGTGGCCCTCTCGGCACCGGCCGCCGATGCCGCGCCCCTGTCGGTGCCGGAACTGGAGAAACTACTGCTCTCGGTGGTGGCCCGGCTCACCGGCTACCCGACGGAGATGCTCAACGTGGACATGGAGTTGGAGGCGGATCTGGGAGTCGACTCCATCAAGCGCGTCGAGATCCTGTCGGCCGTACGCCAGAGAGTGGGCGACGTGGCGACGGGAGACATCGCACAGCTCGGCAGGCTCCGCACGCTGCGCGAGATCGTCGAGGCACTCACCGCGGCCGGCCGGACGCCCGGGGCCCCGGCGCCGGAGGCCCCGGCCGTGACCGGACCCCCCGCCGTCCCAAAGATCCCCGCCATGCGCACCGGGTCCGGGTCCGGGTCCGGGTCCGGGTTGGGGCAGGAGACGGTGCTGACGAGGCTGGTGCAGCGCGCGGTGGAGTCACCGGCGTCCGGTCTGGCGACGGCGGGGCTCCTGGACGGGCCGCTCGTGGTGGCGGGCGGGGGCGCCGACGGCGACGCGATCACCGCCCTCGTCGCACGGAAGCTGGCGGAGCACGGCGTGGACGCCACCGCCGTGGCGGAGGTGCCCGAGGACGCGCGCGGAGTCGTGCACCTCGGCGGGCTGACCGGTGGCAGCACGCCGGACGATGCGCGGGAGGTCCACCGGTCGGTGTTCCGGGCGGCGCGCGCGGTGGCGGCACAGGCCGCCGAACGGGGCGGACTGTTCGTGACCGTGCAGGACACCGGAGGCGACTTCGGGCTCGACGGCCACGCACCCGACCGCGCGTGGCTGGGCGGCGTCGCCGGTCTGACCAGGACCGTGGCGAAGGAGTGGCCGGGTGTCCCGGTCAAGGCCGTCGACTGCGAGCGGGGCGGTCGGAGCGACGAGGAGGTCGCCGAGGCGATCGTGCGGGAACTGCTGGAAGGCGGCCCTGACCAGGAGTCAGGTCTCCGCGCGGACGGCACCCGCACCACCCTGCGGACGGTACCCGCGCCGGTGACGCCCGACAGCACCCGGCGGATCACCTCGGAGTCGGTGATCGTGGCCACCGGAGGGGCGCGCGGGGTGACCTCCGCCGCGCTGCTGGACCTGGCCAGGACCCACCGTCCGCGGATCGTGCTGCTCGGCAGGACGGCACCGGCCCCTGAGCCCGCAGGGCTCGCGTCCGCCGCCGACGAACCGGCGCTCACCCGTCTGCTCGCCGAGCGTTCGGCCGAGGGCGCGGAGAACTCCTCGCCCGCCCGGATCGCGGCGCGGGCCCGGGAGATCCTGGCCGCGCGCGAGGTGCGGGCGACGTTGGCGGCCCTGGAGGCGGCGGGATCCCCCGTCCGGTACGTCCAGGTGGACGTCCGCGACGGCGACGCCGTCGCCTCCGCACTGCGTGACGTACGTGACGCGTGGGGGCCGGTCACCGGCATCGTGCACGGTGCGGGAGTACTGGCCGACAAGCGGATCAGCGACAAGACCGACGAGCAGGTCGAGCAGGTGATGTCGACCAAGGTGGACGGTCTGCGCGCGCTGCTGGCCGCGACGGCGGACGATCCGCTGGACGTGATCTGCCTGTTTTCCTCGGTGGCCGCCGTGTTCGGCAACGCGGGGCAGAGCGATTACGCCATGGCCAACGAGATCCTGGGCCAGGTCGCCTCGGCGGAACAGGCCCGCCGCCCCGGCTGCCTCGTGCGGTGCGTCGCCTGGGGACCGTGGCGCGGCGGCATGGTCACACCTGCTCTGGCCGGGCATTTCGGCCGGTCCGGGGTTCCGCTGATCCCTCTGGAGGAGGGGGCTGCCGCTTTCACGGCCGAGCTGGACGGCACAGCCGGTGAGGCCCGCGTCGTCCTGGTGGCCGGAGACGATCCGGCGGCCCTGTCCCCCGCCGGCGATCCGTGCCCGGCGCAGCTGCTGGTCCGGGTGGACAACCTGCCGCAGCTGGCCGACCACGCGCTCAACGGAGTTCCCGTGCTGCCCGTGGCGATGGTCCTGAACTGGTTCGCGGGGGCGGCCACCGCCTGGCTGCCGAATACCGGCCCACTCGTCCTGCGCGATCTGCGGGTGTACCAGAAGTGCACGCTGCCCGAACTGGCCGGCACAGGCCACCGGCTCACCGTGCACGGCAGCCGGGGCGCGGCCGGTTCGTCGACGGGGCTGGAGACGGAACTGCGCGGGGAAAGCGGGGTGGCGCACTTCCGGGCCGTGCTGGACACCGGGAACGAAGAGCCGGATCCGGCCGCGTGGGGCAGCCCGGACGACCTCAAGCCGCTGGACCGCACCGAGTTGTACGACGGGGAGAGCCTCTTCCACGGCCCCCGCTTCCACTCCGTCCGCTCGCTGCACGGTGTTTCGGAGCACGGAGCCGAGGCGACCGTCGCGGGCGTGCGCGACTTGGAATGGTCCGGTGGGCACTGGCCGCTCGACCCGGCCGCCATGGACGGCGCGCTCCAACTCGCCCTGCTCTGGGCGCAGGAGGTACTCGATGCGGCCACGCTGCCGATGGCCGTCGCGGAGTGCAGGGTGTACCGGCGCGGCCCGGTGGACGGCACGGTGCGGTGTGTGCTGCGAGCCAGGAAGGTTCACAGCACGGGGGCGCGCTGCGATGCGGCGCTGATCGACGCCGATGGAGCCGTCCGTCTGGAACTGCTCGGCGTGGAACTCGTCCGCCGCCCCTCCTGAGCCCGGCCCCTCCCGCCCAGCCCCGCCCTGCCCTGCCCTGCCGTGAAGTGAGACCTGCATGGAATTCGAACCGATCGCCGTCGTCGGCCGGGGCTGTGTGCTGCCCGACGCGCTCGATCCGGACACGTTCTGGGACAACATCGCCGCGGGCCGCACCAGCCTGTCGGCCATCCCGGAGGGCCGGTGGCGGCTGCCGCGCCACTGGGCCATGGGCTCGGTGGACGACCATCTCGACCGCACCTGGACCGATGTCGGCGGGTACGTGCGGGGGTTCGAGTCCGTCTTCGACCCCGGCGTCTTCCGCATCGCCCCGGAGCGGATCCTGTCGCTGGACCCGCTCTTCCACTGGGTCATGTACGGCGTCCGGCAGGCACTCACGGAGGCGGGCCGCGAGGGCCCTCTGCCGCGCGCGGGGCTGGTGCTGGGAAACCTGTCCTATCCCACGCCCACAGGGGCGGCTCTTGCCGAGCACGTCTGGCTGTCCGCCCAGCGGCCCCCGCTCCGTGACGCCCTGCTGACGGGAGAGCACCGGCAGCGGCCCGATGCCCGGAATCGCTTCTCGTCCGGGCTGCCCGCCCGGCTCGCGGCTCGAGCCCTCGGGCTGGGGGCGGGCGCGTGGTCCCTCGACGCCGCCTGCGCGTCGTCGCTGTATGCCGTCAAGCTGGCGTGCGACCGGCTGCACGACGGCACGGCGGACCTGATGGTGGCCGGTGCGGTCAGCCGGGCGGACCCCCTCTATCTGCACGTCGGCTTCTGCGGGCTGTCCGCGACGAGCCGCACGGGGCGCAGCAGGCCCTTCCACCGGGACGCGGACGGGCTGGTGCACGGAGAGGGCGCCGGGTTCGTCGCCCTGATGCGGCTGTCCGAGGCCCGCACCGCCCATCTGCCCGTGCTCGGTGTGATCCGCGGTGTCGGGTTGTCCAACGACGGGCGCGGCGCCGGGCTGATCAGCCCGTCGGAGGAGGGCCAGGTCCGTGCCATGCGCCTGGCGTACGACGCGGCGGGCGTCGCGCCCGGGACCGTGTCTCTCGTCGAGTGCCATGCGACGGGGACGCCGGTCGGGGACGCGGTGGAGGCGCGCGGCATGGCCCGGGTCTTCGGCACCGGTGACGACGTGCCCATCGGTTCGGTGAAGTCGAACGTCGGGCACCTGCTGGCCTCGGCGGGCATGACCGGGCTGCTGAAGGTGCTCGGCGCGCTGCGTGCGGGGATCCGTCCGGCGACGCTCGGCGCGCATCGGCCGCTGGAGGCGCTGGCGGGCACGCCGCTGCGGGTGCTGACCGCGCCGGAACCGTGGTCCGGGCCGCGCCGGGCGGCGGTGAGCGCGTTCGGGTTCGGCGGGACCAACGCCCATCTGGTGGTGGACCTGCCGGACTGCGACCCGGTGTCCGCCGTACCGCGGCCGATCCGCCCGGCCGCAGCCGTGCCCGCCCCGACCTGGGTGCGGGAATCGCCGGGCGGCCGTGCGCCTGTGGCGATCGTCGCTCTCGGCGCCCGAGTCGGCGACGGGACCTGTACGGAGGACTTCCGGCGGGCGGTGCTGGGCGGTGAGCGACGTGGCCCCGCCCCCGGGATCGCCGTGGAATTGAGGGACCTGTGCTTCCCGCCACTGGCCCTGGAGCGAACGGTGCGCCATCAGCTCCTGGTGCTGGAGGCCGCCCGGGAAGCCGTCCGGTCGGTGTCCCTGCCCCGGGAGCGGACCATGGTGGTCATCGGCATGGGGGTGGACCCCGAGGTGGCCCGTGCGGGCGCCCGCTGGAGGGTTCCCCACTGGCTGGAACGGGCCGGGCTTGCCGCCACGCCCGAGTCGGCGGACCTCGCCCGGAACGCATTCCTGCCGCCCATGACCGCGGAGGGAGTGGTGGGCACCCTGCCGAACCTGGTGGCGAACCGGATCAGTACCCAACTCGACCTGGCCGGACCGGGTTTCGCGGTCTCGGCGGAGGAGGCGTCCGGGCTGGTGGCGCTGGAACTCGCGGTCCGGGCCGTCCGGTCCGGGGAGGTCGACGCCGCGCTCGTCGGTGCCACCGACCTGTCCTGCGAGGCGGTGCACCGGACCGCCCAGCGGGATCTCGGCCGCGAGGACGAACCAGGGGACGCCGCCATCGTCCTGGTCCTCAAGTCCGTGGACACCGCGCGCAGGGACGGCGACACCGTCGTCGCCCTGCTCGACGAGGACGCCACCGGCGCACCCGACGTGGTCATCGGGGACGGCCCTGACGCGGTGTTCGACCCGGCGTCGGCCTTCGGGCGCGCTCACGCCGCGTACGGGCTGGTCTCCGTCGCGGTCGCGGCGCTCTCGCTCCAGCACCGTGCGGTGCCGCGTCCGGGCGGACCTGCGGATACCGCGACCGTCGCGCACACCGCGAAGGCCGCGGTGACACCGTTGGAAGGGCCCACCGCCAGTGTCCGGCTGCGCGCGGGGGACGCGCGGCCGTGGCTGCGGGGCCCGGCTCCGCGCCTGCACGTCTTTTCCGGGGCCGACCGCCGGGAGGTGCTGGCCGCGCTGGAGTCCGGTGCGGAGTCCGACGCCGGACCGGCCCGGCTGGCGCTCGTGGCCGACGACGACTTGTTGCCGGGCCGCAAGGAGGCCGCCCGCCGCTGGCTGGCCGAGGGCGGAGCCCGTCCGGCCGATGTGCTGTACCGGGACAGGCCGGTCACGGGGCAGACCGCGTTCGTGTACACCAACGGCTCGGCAGCGTATCCGGGTATGGGCCACGAGCTGATGCTCGCGCTGCCGTCGCTCGGCGAGGCCGTCCGTGCCAGGCACGGGGCGACCGGTGCACGACAGCGGTCCCGGGCGGCGCGCGGAGTGCTCGACCAGATCTGGGGTGCCGCCGAACTCGCCGTCCACCACACCGTGTTCACCCGGGATGTGCTCGGGCTCCGGCCGGAGGCCGCTCTCGGGTACTCCTCGGGCGAGTCGGCCGCCCTGGTGGCGCTGGGGGCCTGGCCGGACGCCGCAGGGCTGTACGACGCCACCCGGGACAGCGGTCTGTTCACGACCGAGCTCACCGGTGAACTCCGGACGGTGCGGCGCCACTGGGAGCGTCTGGGCGTCGAGGGCCGACGCTGGTCGAGCTATCTGGTCAGTGCGCCCCTGGAAGCGGTCCGTGCCGAGCTCGCCGCCGAGGTCGCCGTCCATCTGATGGCGGTGAACGCCCCCGGAGTCTGCGTCATCGGCGGCGAGTCCCGCGCGTGTGCGGCCGTCGTGGCCAGGATCGGCGCCGACCGCGCGATCGAGCTCGACTACGACATGGCCGCCCACGCACCGGAGTTGGCGGAGATCCGAGAGGTATGGCGTGCGGTCCATCGTCGCCCGACCGTCGACGTGCCCGGTGTGCGGTTCTACAGCGGGGCCACCGGGCAGTCGTACCGGCCGACGGCCGAGCGGGCCGCCGAGGCGCTCACCGCGCAGGGACTGAACACGATCGACTTCGCGGCCACGGTCGAGCAGGCGTGGGCCGACGGTGTCCGGGTCTTCGTGGAGCACGGGCCGCGCAAGCTGTGCACCGGCTGGATCAAGCGGGTACTCGGCGACCGGGACCATGTGGCCGTCGCCCTCGACGCCCCGGGCGACACCCGGCTGCGGCAGCCCTGCCTGGCGGTGGCCGAACTCGTCGTGGCGGGCGTGCCGGTACACGCCGACGAGTGGTTCGCCCGGCTCGCGGAAGCCGCCACCGAGACCCCGCGTCCCGGGCCCACCGTCACCGTGCCCGTACCCGCGCCTCCCTGTCTGCCGCCACTGGAGCCGGCCCCGGTAACCCTGCCCCGGGCCCCCGAGCTGGCGCCGGTACCGGACCGGGAGGCCGAACGGTCCGACACACCGGCCGGCGCTGCCGTGCTCTGGCCCGGTACCGCGGGGCCGCGCCCCCTGCCGGACGTCCGGCCGACAGGCTGGGACGGGCGCGATCCGCGGGCGGCGGGCGCCCGCGCCGCAGTCCTCCGTCAGAGCCTGCGGGTCGCCGCGCTGCACCAGGAGATCACCGCCGGACACACCGAGGCCCATCAGCGGTTCCTGCGGGTGTCCGCTCTCGCCGTCACCGCGCTGCGCAGCACCGTGCCCGTTTCCGTACGGCCACCGGGCCTCCCTGCCCCGCGTCCGACCGGGCCGCCGCCGGTCCCGGTACGGCCCACGCCCCGCTCGGCGTTCCTGCCCGCTCCCCCGCCGGAAGTGGCACCCGCACCACTTCTGAGGCCGGGGCCGAAGTTCGACCGCGCCCAGCTGGAACACCTCGCCTCCCGGGAGATCTCCACACTGTTCGGCCCGCGGTTCGCCGAGCAGGACGGGTACGCGGTGCAGACGCGGATGCCCGAGCCGCCGATGCTGTTCGCGGACCGGGTCACCGGCATCGACGCCGTGCCGGCGGCGCTCGCCGCGCCCGGCCCGGTGCGCACCGACGGGACGATCTGGACGGAGACCGATGTACGGCCCGACAGCTGGTACCTGGACTCCACCGGACGTATGCCGGCCGGGCTGCTGATCGAGGCGGGCCAGGCGGATCTGCTCCTGCTCAGCTGGCTGGGCGTGGACCTCCTCAACCGGGGCGAGCGCGCCTACCGGCTGCTCGGCTGCGAGGTGACGTACCACGGCAGCCCGCCGCAGCCGGGCGAGACCCTGCGCTACGAGATCCACATCGACGGCCACGCGGAGCACGACGGCATCCGGCTGGCCTTCTTCCACTACGACGCTTACGTGGACGGCGAACTCCGGCTCAGCGTCCGCGAGGGCCAGGCCGGGTTCTTCACCCCCGAGGAACTGGCGGGCGGCGGAGGTGTGCGGTGGGATCCCGCCGAGCGTCCGCCCGGCGACGACCTGCCACTCGATCCGCCGGCCGTGCGTTGCGGACGGACCCGCTTCGACGCGGACCGGGTACGGGCCCTGGTCCGGGGGCTGCCGGTTGACTGCTTCGGCCCCGGCTGGGAGGCGACGGCGGCCCACGTCCGCTCACCTCGGCTCGACGACGGCAGGCTGCGGCTGATCCACGAGGTGACCGCGTTCGACCCGGCCGGAGGGCCGTGGGGCCGCGGCTATCTGCGGGCCGAGACCCCGCTGTCGCCGGACGACTGGTTCTTCGCGGGGCATTTCAAGAACGACCCCTGTATGCCGGGCACCCTGATGCTCCAGGGCGGTCTCCAGGCGATGGCGTTCTACCTGGCGGCCATGGGCTTCACCGTGGACCGGGATGGCTGGCGTTTCGAGCCCGTCGGCGGTCACCCCTGCAAGGCGATGTGCCGCGGCCAGGCGACTCCGGCCGGCCGGCGGGTCGTCTACGAGGTGTTCGTGCGCGGTGTCTCGGCCGGGCCTGTGCCGACGCTGTACGCCGATGTGCTGGGCTCGGTGGACGGGGCGAGTGCGTTCCTGGGCCGGGACGTGGCGCTGCGGCTCGTACCCGACTGGCCGCTGTCGCACTGGCGGCACTCGGGCCCGCCCGTCGTGCAGGGCAGCGGTACACCGGTGCCGCTCCCCCTGCTCGGCGGGCTGGCCGGGCACCGGGAGAAGAAGCCGGTGGCGACGGCGGCGGATGGATTCCCCTTCGACTACACCTCGTTGCTGGCGTGTGCCTGGGGCAGACCGAGTGAGGCGTTCGGTACCGCGTACGAGCCGTTCGACGGCACCCGTAAGGTCGCGCGGCTGCCCGGTCCCCCCTACCACTTCATGAGCCGGATCGTCTCGGTGGACGGTCCGCAGGGCGGTATGCGGGAGGGCAGCGGTGTCGTCGCGGAGTACGACGTGCCCGCGCGGGCCTGGTACTTCGAGCAGAGCGGCGGCCGTTCGATGCCGTTCGCGGTCCTGATGGAGATCGCGCTGCAACCCTGCGGGTGGCTGGCCTCGTACGTGGGCAGCGCGTTGACCACCGAAAGGGATCTGCTGTTCCGCAACCTCGACGGGGCGGGAACGGTCACCGGTGAGGTCACTCCGGCGACGGGTGCGGTCCGCACCCATGCCGAACTGACGCGTGTCTCCCGGAGCGGGGACATGATCATCGAGTCGTTCCGGGTGAGGTGCACGGCCGACGGCGTGCCGCTGTTCGAACTCTCCACGGTCTTCGGCTACTTCCCGCCGTCGGCCTTCGACCACCAGCAGGGCCTCACGGCGTCGGCCCAGGACCGGGCCCGTCTCGACGAGCCCTGCGACCGTGTGGTCGATCTGACCGCCCGGCCCGCTCGTTACTGCGCCGGGGAACCGCGGCTGCCGGGCCCCATGCTGCTGATGCTCGACCGGATCACCGGTTCCTGGCCGGACGGGGGCAGCATGGGGCTCGGGCGGCTGCGGTCGGAGAAGGACGTGGTCCCGGACGAGTGGTTCTTCCGGGCCCATTTCTTCCAGGACCCGGTGCAGCCGGGGTCGTTGGGCGTCGAGGCCATGTGCCAGCTGCTCCAGTACCACCTGCTCGAGCGCGGCGCGGCGGACGGCATTCCACGCCCCCGGTTCGAGCCGGTGCTGCCCGGCCGCGAGACGACCTGGACGTACCGCGGCCAGATCACCCCGGCCAACCGGCTGATCCGGGTGGACATGGACATCGTGGAGAACGGCACGGACGCGTGGGGGCCCTACGCGACGGCGGACGCGTCGCTGTGGGGCGATGACACGTGCATCTACCGGGTGCGCGGGCTGGGCATGCGTGTGGTGTCCGATGTGGCTCCCGGACCCTCACCCACTCCATGACGACCTTCTCCGTCGGCGGGCGCGACACCGTGGTGAAGCTCAGGGCGTCCAGCCGTCGCGTGCACCCCTCGGCCCGCGCCGGCCGGGTGGCGACCTCTTCGATCGCACGCTCTTCGGCCTGGTGGAGGGCTGAGCAGACAATGGTGGTGACCTGGTCGGCCGTGGGCGGCTCGATCAGTGCGGTGCGCATCTGCTTGAGCAGTCGGCGCGGATCGGCTCCTCGCGGCGCTCGTCGCGCCAGATCTCATCGACCAGCCATGAGGTGAGCTCCACCATGCGGGTGCGGGTGCGCTCGTGACGGCCGGTCAGCTCCCGCAAGCTCGGTGCCGAGGGAATCGGCTTCACGGGCGGCGGCCTCGTCCTTGCCGACGTCCGCTCTGCCTTGCCGCAGGACCTCCAGTACCTGTCCTTCGTGCTGCCGTGCGTGATCGTTGTCTTGGTGGAGGCGGGTGGTGCTGTCGGTGTCAGGAGCGGCGGACCTCGTCGTATGAAACCACGGCCTGCTCACTGGGCCGGTGGAGGCGATCGCGTCGGCGCGGGTGGCACTGACGTCTGTGGGCCGCGGAGCGTGCGCGGCGAAATGAGACGCGAGCGTCATCGAAGATCACGACTGGGCGCCGTGTAGATCATTTAGGGTGAGGCATCGTCGTAGCGTCCCCCGTTCAACTTTCACATGATAAAGCCCAGTTCGAGTGTGCGGGCGGTCCGCGTGGCCGCTCGTTCGCAGGGCGGGGGACTCTGCGCTCCGTCTCCCGAAAGGAAGCACATGCCTCAGCACGTCCGGTTCGACCTCCCCTTCAACACTCCCGTCAGCCCGCATCTGGAGTACGCCCGCGACCGCCATCTGCTCTGGGTGCGGGAGAGGGGGCTGGTGCGCAGCCAGGCCGGCTTCGAGGAATACCAGTCCTGGGACCTCTCACAGGCCGCGGCCCGCACCTACCCGCACGCCTCGGCGGACGACCTGGTTGTTCTGATGAATTGGTTCTCCCTGGCCTTTCTCTTCGACGACCAGTTCGATGCCGGCCGGGCGGACCGGGCGGACCGGATAGCGGAGGTGGCGCGGGAGCTGATCGCCACGCCACTGCGTCCGGCGGGCACCGCGCCACGGGTGGTCTGCCCCATCACCCTGGCCTGGGTGGAGGTCTGGGAGTATCTGTCGAATGGGATGTCCCTGACATGGCAGGCACGGTTCGCCGCCTCCTGGGGGCGGTTCCTGGTGGCGCACTGTGAGGAGGTGGACCTCGCAGCCCGCGGGATGGCCGCGACGCTCGGGCTGGACGCGTATGCCGGCTTTCGGCGCCGCACCGTCGGCATCCATCACAGCATCGACGCGGGCGAGCGCAGCCGCGGCTTCGAAGTGCCGGCTGCGGCGATGGCGCATCCGCTGATGGAACGGATGCGGGATCTGGCCGCGGACACCATTGGGTTCATGAACGACATCCACTCCTTCGAGCGCGAACGGCGTCGCGGGGACGGCCACAACCTCATCGCCGTCCTGCGCCGGGAGCGGGACTACTCGTGGCAGGAGGCCTCTGACGAGGCGTACCGCATGACGACCGGCTGCCTCGACGAGTACCTCGGTCTTGAGGCCCGCGTCCCGCAGATGTGCGACGAACTGGGCCTCGACGCGGATGAGCGGGCCCGGGTGGGGATGGGCGTGGAAGGCGTCCGCCACTGGATCAACGGCAACTACGAGTGGGCGCTGACCACCGGCCGGTACGCCGCGGACAAGGACGGCCCGGTGGCCACCGCCGAGTTGGCCGGGCGGGGATCGGTGGACGACCTTCTGACCATGTGAGGCGAGCGCACCGCCCTGCCGGGCGGGGATCGGTGGACGACCTTCTGACCATGTGAGGCAAGCGCACCGCCCTGCCGGGCGGTGCGGTCAGACGGCGAATTCGACCGGCAGGCTGTCCAGCCGCGACTCCCAGGTGGAGGCCGTGGAGGTGAGTTCCGACGGCGACACCGCCAGGCGCAGCCCCGGCAGCCGGTGCAGCAGGACGTCGACCGCCGTCTCGATGATGGCCTGGCCCAGGTTCTGTCCGGGGCATTCGTGCGGGCCGGCGCTGAAGGCAAGGTGCGAGGCGTTGCCCTGGACCGAGATACCGGTGTCGGGGCGGATCTCGGGGTCGTGGTTGCCGGCCGCGAGGCCCAGCACGAGCAGATCGCCCTCTTTGACCGGGCAGCCGCCGAGTTCCAGGTCGGCGGTGGCGAACCGCCCCGGCAGCACCGCGAGCGGCGGGGAGTTCCACATCACCTCCTCCACGACCGCGGACAGGTTCAGCTGCCCGCTCACGAGACCGGACAGCCAGGAGGCGTCGGTGAGGACGAGCTGGAGCGCCCGGGCCAGCAGGTTACTGGTCATGGTGTGGGCTGTAATCAGCACCAGGCGCAGGTGGTTGACGATCTCCTCCTCGTCGAGACCGGAGTGGTGCTCGATGAGGCCGGAAGCGAAGTCGGATCCGGGTTCCGTGCGCTTGCGCGCGGCGAGTTCACCGAGGATGCCCATGATGCGCTCGTTGTGCGTGAGGGCGTCCGCGCCGCCCTTGATCACCTGCTTGCTCGACTCGGCGAGGTTGCGCCCTTCTCTCTCGGCGAGTCCGAAGACGCGGGTGAGGACGAGCATCGGCAGGTATTCGGCGAAGTCGGCCACCAGGTCGGCCCGGCCGGTGTCGGCGAACGCGTCGATCTGCTTGTTCGCGAAGTGCGTGATATGACGTCGGATGCCCCGGCCGGCTACGGCGTACAGGTTGTCGGTCACCGCCCCGCGCAGCCGGCGGTGCGGTTCGCCGTCCTGCGAGACGCAGTCCGGGCGCCATCCCACCATCTGCATCAGCGGGGACGTCGCGTCGATCCGGCCCTCCCTGAAGTCCCGCCAGATCCGCGAGTCGCGGCTGAACTGCAGGGGGTTGTCCAGCACCCGCCGGTTCTCCCGGTAGCCGAGCACCAGCCAGGCGGGGACGTCGCCCTCCAGCAGCACGGGCGCGACGGAGCCGTACTCCCCCCGCAGCCGTCTGTAGATGACGTGGGGATCGGTCGACACCGCGGGGCCGTAGAGCCGGATGACGTCCTCTCCGTTGACGACGGGGCATCCGCCGTCAACGGGTCCGGGCAGGGTCTGGTCGTTCATCGGAGCTCCAGGGCGGTGACCGAGCGGTCCTTCAGATGCCGGATCAGGGTGACGAGCACATCACGGCTGGCGGCCCGGTCGCGGGCGTCGAAGGAGACGACCGGCGTATGCGGGGGGATGTCCAGGGCGTCGCGGATCTCATCGACCGGGTAGTCACAGGAGTCAGGGAAGACATTGAGCGCGATGACGAAGGGAACCTTCTGCCGCTCCATCTCCTCGATCGCCCGGAAGCTGGAGGCCAGCCTCCGGGTGTCCACCAGGACGACCGCACCGAGCGCACCCTTGAACAGACCGTTCCACAGGAACCAGAACCGCTCCTGGCCGGGCGTACCGAACAGGTACAGCATCAGCGAGTCGTTGAGGCCGATCTTGCCGAAGTCCAGGCTGACGGTGGTCTGTGTCTTCTCGGCGACGCCGATGAGGTGGTCGACGTCGGCGCTGGCCTCGGTGAGAGTCTCCTCGGTGGTCAGCGGCTTGATATCGCTGACCGAGCGGACCATGGTGGTCTTGCCCGTGCCGAAGCCTCCGGCGATCATCACCTTCACCGAGCGGGTGCCCCCGGCACCCGACCGCCCGGGTTGGTCAAAGCCTTTGAAGTCCACTGAGTACCTCCTCAAGGAGCGCCAGGTCGGGGCCGCGCCCGGCGTCGTGTGCCGGGATGGGGTCACGGGCTTCGATACGGCCCGCCTGGAGCAGGTCGGACAGCAGCACCGCGAGAATGTTGAAGGGCAGATGGAGGTGGGCACCGAGTTCCGCCACCGCCAGCGGATCGCGGCATCGCCGAAGGATCTCCTCGTGCTCGTGCTGCATACCCGGCAGGGGGACAGCCCGTGAGACCACGAGGGTCGCCACGTCGAGAGTCGAAGCCGAACCGCCCGGTCCGCTGCGCCCTCCGGTGAGGACGTAGTAACGCTCAAGACCGGACGGGTCGGCCGGCCCGCGGAGAGCACTCATCCAGAGCGCTCCTCCAGGCGCGGCGTGGTGCCGAGGAGTTCACCCATTCTGCGGGCGAGGTCCCTCATCTGGTGACCGAGCAGGCCCTGGTCGAGGCCCTCGCGGGCCAGGACACCGAGATACGCCTCCATGCCCGCGCGGACCACGAAGAGGTGCCCGCCGTCCACTTCGATCATCGCCAGTCGCAGCTGCCCCGCGTGCTGCGGGAACTGCTCGGCAACCGGTTGGGCCAGGGCCTGCAGCCCGGCCACCACGGCGGCGAAGCGGTCCACGTCGTCGGGGTCTTCGGCGCCGTGGGCGGTGATGGCCTTGCCGTCGCTGGAGGCCACGAGGGCGAAGCGGATCTCCTGGATGCTCTCCACAAGGTCGCGCAGCGCCCAGCTCACGTCTGTTCCCTGGTGCGTCATGGGGACTAGTCGCTCTCTTCAGTACGGTGCTCGGTGGACGCTCCACCGACGGTCGTGTCACGGTCGCCCGCGGCCTCGGGTGTCGGGGAGGCGCAGGCCGACGGGCCGGGGTCGCGTCCAGCTGCGGCAAAGGCAGCGAGGCCGGCGAAGGAGGCGTCCGGCGGAACGGCGAAGACGGCAGCCCGGTCGGCGCGCTCTGACGGCGTCGATCCGGTAGCCGGCTCACCGCGTCGGCTCCGGCGCCGGGGCAGACCGCCCGGCGTGGTGTCCACGGCCTCATCGGCGGGGGCAGAGACTGCGGTCGGTCCGTGCTCCGGGGCCGCCTGTGCGACGGCGGGCGGGGCGTCCCCGGCCGACGCGGTCTCCGGAGCGGTGACGGCGGGCGCCGGGGGCGAGGCGAGAGTCGGCAGCGGGCTGAAGTACTTGTGCGGTACGACGACCACGACGGAGGTGCCCAGCCACGGCGAGTCGGCGAAGGTAACGCGGATGCCGTAGCGGCGGGCGAGGATACCGACGACGCGCAGGCCGATGTTCGCGTCCTCCGAGATACCGCCGAGGCCCGCGCCGGGCGCGGAGCCCGCGAGGGCGTGTTCGGCCTCGCTCTTCTTCTCCTCGCTCAGGCCCTTGCCGGAGTCCTGGATCTCGATACCGACGCCGTTGGGGACCTCCTTGCCGGAGACAACCACCGGCTCGGCGGGCGGCGAGTACCGCGCGGCGTTGTCCAGCAGGTGGGCGAAGATCAGCGTCAGATGGTCCACCAGGCCGCCGTCGACACCCAGTTCGGGCAGATGGCGCACCTGGACGCGTTGGAAGTCCTTGATCCGGCCGATGCCGCCGCGCACCACACTCAGCAGACGCTGCGGATCCTGCCACTGCCGGCCCGGGCGGTCGGAGCCGCCGAGCACGCCGATGCTGGCGGCGAGGCAGTCGGCGGGGCCGATGGCCTGGTCGAGTTCCATCAGGCCCCCGGCGACGGCCGGCAGCCGGCCATGCTCGCCCTGCATGTCGTGCAGCCGGCCACGGAGCTTGCTGGTCAGGACGTGGATGCGGTTACCGACACCGATGACCGCCTGTTCGGCGGAGGTCGAGCGGTCGATCTCGGCCTCGATACCGATCAGCGCGGTCCTGATGACCTTGCCCAGTTCGGCCTGCAGGTCGGCACCGGCCTTCACGCGCTGCTCGACGTCCGGCAGAATGTCGTCGATGGCGTCGCCGGCGCGCAGCCGCCGCATCGCGTCGGGCAGTTGCTCGTCGCCTAGCCGGGACACCGCGGCCAGATGGTGGTCCACGCGCTCCTGCAAGGACTCGGCCTGCTCAGCGAACCGGGTCTCGAACGCCGTGACCTGCTCCGCCAGCTGCGCCTCGTACGTCCGCGCCTGCTCGGCGAGCTGTCCCTCCCGGGCGGCGAGCTGGGTGCCGAAATTCCGCTCCATGCCGGCCACATGCTGCTGCCACTGCTGAGAGTGCTCGGCCTGTGCGTTGCGGTGAGCCTCCTCGGCCCGGCTCAACTGCGCGCGGGTGCGCAGGAGAAGGCGTACGCACACGGTGCCGGCGGCCGTCGCCGCAAATCCGGCGACGGCCACGGTTATCCGCTCCGAGCTCATGAACGTGGCGGCTATCGTCCCGCCTCCCAGGCCCAGTGGCATCAGCCACCAGCTGCGCCAGGCGACAGGGGCCCGCGCAGCCGGAGGCGGAGTGGCGAGTTCCATCTGCATCCTTCGAAGCAAAACAATCGAACAGGGGAGTGCGCGTGGAGACCGCACTGATGAGTACGCACCACGAGCCGATCGGTTACGATCGGTCAACTCGTGGGCACCACCGGGAGCTTATCGGTTACGAACCCTAAAAGATCAATTCCGCGAAGTTGCAGGACTGAGGATCCCGCCGCAGGTCGCCGACCAGCACCAGCCGCACCAGCCGCCCTGATTCCGAACGCGAACCGGTGTTCAGGCCGTACGCCTCGGAGCGCACCGACCACAGCCCCACAATGGCCCCGTCGCCGAACGCCCGCCGGATCGACGTGCTCCAGGGCGTGGGAAGGGGCAGCGGCAGCAGGGAACGCACGTCCCGCAGCGCCGGCGACATGGGCTCGCTGATGACGCTTTCAACCGCGGCTGCCGACGCGCCTGAACGCACCGGCACGAGCCCCTGACCGTGACGGGCGCCGGCTACCTGCTGCGGCCGGGATGTGGCGTTCTGTGACAGCCGGTCATACGGGCTGCCGCTGGTGAGAGCGCGGACACCTCCCGCGTGCAGGTCGTGCTCAAGGGGGCCGGGACCAGCGGCCCGAACCTGAAGGCGCTGTTGCAGTACGTCTGTTTCCGCAGTTCATTGATATCGCCCACGGCTGGCCGGTCGCCGCGCGGACCGGGCTGCTCGGCATGCCGCACCTGACCGCATGCTCCGTTGTCTGCCTTGCCGTCGGTGTCCTGGCCCGCGCAGTCCTGAAGACCCGGCCTCGGCCGCCCGGGCCGTCACCCGCATCAGCGGTGCCATGATGATCGCCATCGGCGCCTTCCTGCTCGTGGAACGCCTGGCCGGCTGAGGAACTTGTCCCGCTCCACCCGACACGGACTCGAAGGAGAGCATGTACGTGGAAGACCAGACGCAGCAGGAACAGGCAAGCCCCGCCGTGCAGAAGCGTGTTCAGGACAGCTTCGACCGCCAGGGCCTCATGGCCCACCTCGGCGCGCGCCTCGCACACATCGGCCCAGGCCGCGTGCACATCGTTCTTCTGGCCCGTCCAGAGGTGTCCCAGCAGCACGGCTACGTCCACGCGGGAGCGACCAGTGCCATCGCGGACAGCGCCGGCGGTTACGCGGCGCTCACGCTGTTCTCCGAGGACTCCGACGTCCTCACCGTCGAGTACAAGATCAACCTCCTCGCACCCGCCGTCGGCGACCGCCTGGAGGCGATCGGCACCGTCCTGAAACCCGGACGCACCCTGACTGTCTGCCAGTTGGAGGTGTACGGTGTCCGGGAAGATGGCGAGCGCAAGCTCGTCGCCAACGGGCAGCAAACGCTGATCCGCATCAGCAGGCCTGCCCAGTGAGCCCCCAGTCGTCTCTTGCGATCTTGTGCGGCCTCTTGAAGTCATTACCGCCGTTCGGGAGCCTCGTTCTTCCTCCGCTCAGTCCGAGCAGTCGCAAACGCCGTCAGTCCGCTGCCCAGCAGAGTGCCGACGATCGCGATGGCCGTGGCCATCAAAGTGCTCGTCACAGGCAGACATTGCGAGGCAGGGCCCCGCATCCGCGCTCGCCCCCGCAGGTAACACTGCACGCCATCGGCGGCCCGGCAGCGGCCGGCCATGCCATATGTGTAGACGACCGGCCTGCCGCTGCCCGGTCCGTCCGTGCCCCTCACCACAGCCCTGTCCGGCCCCGGCCTGTTGCTGGTCACCGGCCCCAACGGCAATCGTGTGCGGTGGGGAACGCTGGGCGCCGGCCGCACGGGCGTCATGACTGTGCGCGCACGGGATCGATTCCTCCAGCGCCCGTCTCGGGCGAGTCTGCGTCATGCGCTGCTGTGTGTGACGGATGGTTACCGTCGGGGCCGGCTTCGGATCCGATGCCCCGCTGCAGAGAAGGGATTTCATCCATGGCGCATGAGCAGATCCTGGTGCTTGCCGCGACGGGCGGGCAGGGCGGTGCCGTGACCGACGCGCTGCTCGTCCGCGGGGCCCGGATCAGGGCGCTGGTCCGCGACCCCGGCCGGAGTGCCGCGCGGCAACTGGCCGACCGGGGTGTGGAGGTGGTTGCGGGTTCCCTGAACGATCCCGGGTCGCTCGCCGCGGCCATGAAGGGGGTGGCCGGTGTCTTCGCGTTCACCACCCCCTTCGAGGCCGGCGTCGAGGCGGAGGTGGAACAGGGGCGGGCGATCCTCGCCGCAGCGGCGCAGGAACGCGTTCCACATCTCGTGTTCAGCTCGGTCGCCGGGGCCGGCCAGGACAGCGGGGTACCGCATTTCGAGAGCAAGGCGCGCATCGAGGCGGAACTGGCCGCGGGCGATGTGCCGTACACAATCCTGGGGCCGACGTACTTCTTCGACAACGCGCTCGGCGGAGCGCGGCGCATCCTCGACGGCGTGCTCGATCTCCCGCTGCCGCCCGATCGGCCGTTGCAGCAGCTCGCCCGGCCCGACCTCGGCGCGTTCGCCGCGGACGTGCTGCTCGACCCCGCTCCGTACATCGGACAGCGCATCGACCTGGCCGGCGACGCACCCACTCCCACGCAGATGGCGACCGCGCTCGGCGCGGCGCTGGGACGGGAGGTCCGCCACGAGTACGTCCCGCTGACGGCCATCGGCAATCCGGACATGCACGCGATGTGGACGTTCCTGAACGGCCCCGGCTACCGCGTCGACATCCCCGCCCTCCATGCCGCCCACCCGCAGATCCACTGGACGGGCTTCGCCGACTGGGCGCGCCGCACCTGGGCCACCGGGGGCTGAACCGGGCCGTCCGCAGGCCGCCGGCTCGCCGGGCCGCGCGCACGAGCATGCCCGGCGAGCCCCGCCGCCCCCGGGTCTCACGCATCCACGCGATGTGGCGAACATGCCCCACTGGCGCGGTATGTCCGGAAAGCGCACTGACCGAAGGGCGGAGGTCATGTCCCCGGATTCATCCCTGCCGGAACCCGGGCCCTCGCGCACCCCTGCACCACGCACGCGGTGCCCACCCACCGACGCGCTCCGGCGAGAGCGCTGTGGTTGGAGGAAGTTCCCTTCTCCTCTCGAATGTGACCGAGCCCTCGACAGCGTCCGCCCGGAACGAGCGAGCCGCTCGCGTCCGATTCGCCTGGCAGCGTGCCGGTCACAGCCATCCGCAGCGCTGGGCCTGCAAGGCCAGCTGGAAGCGGCTCTCGGCGCCCAGGTGAGCCATCAGGATCTGCAGGCGGCGGTGCAGCGTGCGGCGACTGATTTCCATCTCACGGGCGATGACTTCGTCGCTCGCTCCACCCGCGAGGAGCCAGAGCAGGCGGCGGTCGGCGGGCGGCAGACCGCCTGGGCGGGTGGTGCGGCCATGGAACGGCAGGGCGCTCTGCCAGCACTGTTCGAACAGTGCCACGAGCGCGGAGAGCAGGCCGCACGGCTGCACGACCAGCATGGTGTTGTGCACGTCGGCCTCTTTGATCGACAACGACACGAGCGCGTACGCCTCGTCGATGATCACGAGTTTGACCGGCACCGACGGCATCACTCTGACCTGCTCGCCGGCCTTGACGCACGGTTCGATGACCTCCCTCAGATGGCCCGGATGCTCCAGGGACTCCCGCGAGTACACGACCCGCTGCGTCACCCCGCGGGCGAGCGTGGCCAGCGCGTCGTCCGTGGCCTCGGACAACGGGAAATACGGTGGCGACTCGAACTGCCGAATCTGATCGCGGGCGCTCGCCCAAGCATGACGAATCCTGGGGCCGATGGCGTCGCCGGTGACGACCTCGACGAGATTGTCGTTGTACGCGGCGAGCCGCTGTCGCCGGAACGACTCGAACGCGCCCCCGACGGTGATACGCGACTCCTCGAGTTCGGCTGCCCGGTGCCGGGCGAGGATCTCCAGGCCCGCGGCGGGCGGAACCGGGGCCACCACGTCCCCGCCCTGCTCGGCGGCACTGGCCAGACCAGCGTCCACCAGCACGCCGTACGCCGTGTCGAGTTCCGCACCGTCCAGACCGGCCGTGGTTCCGATCACACTCAACGGAGCGGGGGCCAGCTCCAGCAGCGCCAGATAGACCTGGCCCGCCGCCTGGTCGATGCCCAGAAGCCGAAGGGCCTCGCCGAGTTTCACGTTCTTCATACGCCGAATTATCGACGACTCCTCGCGTCGCTGTGGCCGATCTGTGCCAGTGGCGGTCCTCGGCACCAAGGGCGTGCGGTGCGGGTTACGGTCCGAGAGCCGCCGGCGACCGGCGGCAGCGAGGGCGTCCGGGCCGCACCGGAAGGGAGCCCGACCTGTCCGCAGGGCTCCCCCTGCCCCTCGCCGGCGAGCAACCCACCCAGAAGAAGGTGTATGACGTGGCGAAAGCGCGAAAGAACGGTCTCTACACAGGGATCTCCGAGGAACTGTCCGCTCTGATGCGGACGGGATGGGCGGACACCGAACGGCACGACCTGCGGCTCGGCGAGCAGGCTCCGCACGCGGCCCGCCGCCGCGCCGCGCTCTCCACGCGCTTCCCCGGCGAACGCCTGGTGATCCCCTCGGGGAATCTCAAGGTCCGTTCCAACGACGACACCTACCCGTTCCGCCCGTACTCGGGCTATGTGCACATGACCGGAGACCGGGCCAGGGACGGCGCGCTCGTCCTCGAACCCCGTGCCGACGGCGGCCATGACGCCTACTGCTACCAGCTGCCGCGGGACAGCAGGGACAACGACGAATTCTGGGTAGGCTCCACGGCGGAGCTGTGGATGGGCCGACGCCGCTCCCTCGCCGAGTCGGAGCTCGTGCTCGGCCTGCCCTGCCGCGACGTCCGCACGGCGGCCGACGACCTGGCCGCCGCCTCCGGTACGCCGACGCGGATCGTCCGCGGTCTCGATCCGACCCTCGAGGCCGTCGTCACCACCGAGGAGGAGCGCGACGCCGAACTGGAAGAGGCACTCAGTGATCTCCGCCTCGTCAAGGACGACTGGGAGATCGCCGAGCTCCGCAAGGCCGTGGACTCCACCGTACGCGGATTCACCGATGTGATCGGTGAGCTCTCCCGGGCGGTCGCGTCGTCCGAGCGGTGGATCGAGGGCACGTTCTTCCGCCGTGCACGCCTTGAGGGCAACTCGGTGGGCTACGGATCGATCTGCGCCGCAGGTGAGCACGCCACGATCATGCACTGGACGGACAACGACGGTCCGGTGCGCCCGGGGGACCTGCTCCTGCTCGACGCCGGCGTGGAGACCCACACCCTCTACACCGCCGACGTCACACGCACTCTTCCGATCAGCGGCACTTTTGCACCCGTGCAGCGCAAGGTGTACGACGCGGTGTACGAGGCCCAGGAGGCCGGCATGGCCGCCGTCAAGCCGGGTGCCGCATACCGTGACTTCCACGAGGCGTCCCAGCGCCACCTGGCGGCCCGGCTGGTCGAGTGGGGCTTCATCGAAGGCCCGGCCGATCGCGCGTACGAACTCGGCCTCCAGCGTCGCTTCACCATGGCGGGCACCGGTCACATGCTCGGTCTGGACGTCCATGACTGCGCGCAGGCCCGGCACGAGGAATACGTCGACGGCGTACTGGAGCCGGGCATGGTGCTCACCGTCGAGCCCGGTCTGTACTTCCAGCCGGACGACCTCACCGTGCCCGAGGAGTGGCGCGGCATCGGCGTCCGGATCGAGGACGACCTGGTCGTGACCCAGGACGGCCACGAGAACCTGTCGGCGGGCCTGCCGCGGTCGGCGGACGAAGTCGAGGCGTGGATGGCCCGGTTCGCGGGCTGACAGCGTCGCGGCAGAAGCCGGACGGCCTGACCACGGGCGTGGTCAGGCCGTATCGTGGCCAAGTTCGTCGACCTTCCCATCGCCAAGGCCCAGGTCCGGGCCCAGGCCCAGGTCCAGGTCCAGGGCGGCGGAAGTCGGGGGGCGACTGCCTGGTCAGCGACTCGACAGCGTTCGACACCCCGGTGTGGGCCACCGGACCAATGCCCGACGTCGCCGACCGGGCGGACGACGACACTGCCGTCATCCCGGGGTGATGCCACCGCGTGAGTGACCACATTGTCAGTTCTGGAGTTCCCCGAGCCGGCGCAGGGCGCTCAGGCTCGGCAGAAAGCAGTACTCGCCGCCGCGGGTCACGACGAACCGCGGCAGTGGCGTGAGGCGCCGTCGCAGCGGCCGCCGGGGAATGGTGAGGCCGGTGACTCCGTCGTGGGATCCGGTAACGGGGTCCTTGGTGTTGCCCGCGCCGAAGAAGACGCCGTCGTTCATCCATTCCGACTGGACGAACTCGAACTGCCGCCCGAGGTGCGCCCCGATGAACGCGAACATCAGGCCGCGATCGGCCCCGTCGTCCGCCAGGACTCCCTCGGGCAGCGGCGGACCGTAGACGGCGCCGCGTCTGATCATGCGGTGCAGTCGCACTTCTCCCGCCACCGAGGCGTCGCGAGGGTTTGCCCGGCGGATGTGGCAGCCGCCGGGCGTGATGAATCCCGCCGGGTCGTCCCGCTCGTACAGGAAGGTGTTGCGGCGGTCCCCGTCGGCGCCGAGAGCGGGGTCGTCGTGCTGCGGACTGAGCGCGAGGGGGGCTCCGCTGCGCCAGCGTCCCATGATCTTGGCCGCGAGCAGTTCCTCGTCTTCGGGAGAAGTGGCGTTGTCCCGCAGATAGCGCCGGAACGCGGCGACGTCCTGGTGGAGCTTTCGGAAGACCGCGTAGCTGCCGTTGCGCCCCAGCACCTCCGGCTGAGGGGTCTGGAGACCGCCGATCTCGTCCCGGTAGCCGAGCACGAACTCCCCGGCCTTCAACGGCAACTCCAGCCGGTTCGACCCGGCGATGCCGCTTCCTTCGACGGCTGGATGGCTGACGCCGTCGCGGTAGCCGAAATGCTCGGTCTCGGTGGGCAGCGCGTAGCAGTCCTGCCGCCAGATCGCGGTCACACCGGAAAGGTGGTCGTACACGGGACGGGCCCGATCGAGAGCCTCCTCCAACTGCGGGAGGCCAGGCGCGACCGCCGCGAGCACCACATGGATGTCCGGCGTGCCCAGCGGTGCTTCCCAGTTCTCGGGACTGCTCTCGCCGACATCGCCCAGCGTCCGGGCCCTGGCGGCCATCCCCTGCCGGAACTCCCAGGCGAACGTGCCCAGCGATGCGCTCTGCACACCCAGGGCCTTGAGTCCGTGAAAGGTGACCGCGACACTGACCCAGGTGTCCCCCCGGGGGCTGACCGAGTCGGCGGCGGAGGTCACCACCGCGCTCGCGCGCCGCATCAGATTCCGGCCGGCCGCCCGGTCATCGACGCGGAACACAAGGTAGGTCGCCGCGTAGGGGGTGGGGCGAGGGCTGAGAACCCCGCGCTGAATATCGTCGAGTTCCAACGCAACTTGCTCAGAACCACTCACGGTTCGCCTCCCTGCGGTACTACTTCGAGACGAGGTTCCGCCAGAAGTTCCGCAGACTTTCGTCACCGCCGAACAGCGAACTGAAGATCGTGGAGTCCGCCAGCAGCACATCGCCGGCCCGCTCACCGCTCGGAGGCATCCACAGGAACATGTTGAACTCGGTGTTGCCGGCCTCGATGAACGGGTGCGGCCTGGAGGTGTCTATCGGCTGCCGGGCCAACACGCGTATGACATCCGACTCTTCGGTCGTCACGGCGTAATGCGGAAGGTGCTGGTGGAAATTGAAGTTCGTCACCCCGTCCAGCCACCCTTTCGCGTCCAGGTCCCTCACCGTGGAGAGCGGGGCGATCTTGTTCTTCTCCCGCACCGCGGGTCGCAGTCCGTAGCGGTTCTCGACCGGCACCGCGAGGCCCTGCATCAAGCCACGGACGTAGGCGGCGAATCGTTGCTGGCGGGGGACCAAGGGATCGCCGTGGTGGTGATACTCCACGTCCCGCACGGTCAAATCGTCCGATGCCCCGACGTCATGGTGAGGCCCCAGGACAAGACGGGCGTCCTCCCGGCCAAGGAAGGTCCGCAGTGCCTCAACCTCCTCGGGCCGGGCCTCCTGCCCGGTGACCATGTGGTCCAGCCCGAACACGAAGAGAGTGTCGGTGTCGGCCAGTACGCGTTCGTCGAGTGGGGTCCGGAATCCGGCCTGGTCGATACGCTGATACACGGGGACGGGGTGCCCGGTGACCTCCTCGACGAACTGCTGGAACGGCACCCAGGCCCAGAAGAACAATTCCAGTGAGCCGGAGATGCCCTGCTGGAAATTCAACGGGTCGGACCACTTCGGGTCCTCGTAGGCAGGCCACGCCACCCGCCTGACCTCCGTCATCGTGGAGAACCGGTTGTCCAGCTCAGCCGGATTCCGGCCCGCCTCGGCCGGATAGCTCCACGAGACGTAGATGCTCACCCGTCGCCGACCAGGGGTGTATTCGCGCGGGTTGTGGTTCTGATTGTACGTACGCGCGGTCCTGACCTCGGTCATCTCGTCTCCGATCCGCAATGGGAGAAGCACACGACAGCCCGCTCTCACTGCAACTGGTCGAGCATCTCCGACAGGGCGTCCTTGATCCGCAGAGCCTTCTTGATCTCATCAGCGGACACGTACGGATACTCCCCGTACTCAATGAAGCTCGGACAGTGGTGTTCGCGCACAAACCTGACGAACGCCTCAGGGTTGGTCCGCCAGTCCTCGGGAAACCCTTCGAGGTTCTCGAAGGCCGTGTTCACCCCTGCCTTACCGAAAAGCGCGATGGCGTCCTCGGTGTATTTGTCGAAATCGGTATCGAAGATCCCCTGATACATGAAGCGCGCGTCGTCGTCGAAAAGCACCCAGCGCAGGTAGTGCAACTTCAGTGGCGCGAGGAGATAGGGGTCTTCCTTCAAAGCCTCGGCCAGAGTGTTGCCGTAGGCACGCATCGCGGCGGCCCTGCCCGGCTTGACCTTCGCAACGATGGTGAACCCGTAACACGCCGGTGTCTTCGGAAACACAGGTCCGTATTTCCCCTGCTCGAGCTGGTCGATCTCGGGGATGACCGCCGCCTGCGGCTTGATCTCCATGTCCGCTCCTCCCGTCACCGGTCGGCCGGGAACAATCCTCATAATCTTCCCACCCAGCAGGTCTATCCGCCTCGTGAGCAGAACTGTCGTGATCCCGGTCGCGGGTGCGGACAGCACCGTCGGCGGCCTGGTCGGAGCCTGCCGCGGAAGTGGTCAAGGGCAGTTCCGGACACGTGCCCCTGTCGAGACGGAAGGTGCCGTGCGGGTTGGGACCCGCAGCTGCATCACTGTGCTGATGTGGGCCGCGGCACTTTGGAGAAGACGGGGAGTCGGCGTTGGCCGGGCGGGCCCCCTGTTGCGGGGACCGCCCGGCCGGACCGTGTGGCTACCGGACGTCGTAGGCGCGGGTGATGGTCTGGGTGACCGCGTTGCCGTTGGCGTCGGTGAAGGTGGCCTTCGTCATGACCTGCTTGTCGGCGGCGCCGGTGTGGTCGAGGACGGCCGTCCACTTGCCGTCCTGCTGCTCGGTCGGCGCCTGGGTCCAGGTGGTGCCGCCGTCGTAGGAGTAGGACAGCGAGGCCGCTGTGATCGCGCCCGCGGTGTACCCGGCGTGACCCTCGACCGACAGGCCGACCTCGATGCCGCTCTGCGCGGGCAGGGTGTTCATGCCGTCCACCGGCAGGTCGTACGCCGGGTGGAGAAGCGGCAGGCCGCGGGAGTAGACGTCCGGCTCCCGGTGGGAGCGGAAACTCCAGGTGGTGTCGGCGGCAGTGGAACGCAGCCAGTTGCGGTCGCCAGTGTAGATCTTCTCCAGGTGCTGGGTGAGCTCGTACGCGGAGTCCTCGTCCGGCACCTCGAACACGCCGTACGGGTAGGTGAGTCTGCCGATCTCCTCACCGTTGCGCTTCAGCGACATGTTGCCGATGTCGCCGAACGACCCGCCGTAGGTCCAGTGGTCGCCGGAGCCGTCGACCCAGAGGGCGTTCTGGATGCCGAACAGGTTGCCCTGACGCTCGGCGGCCAGCATCAGGTTGCCGTCGGCATCGCGCGCCGCGCCCGGTCGCAGGGGGCCGCCGTACCACTCCTCGGCGCTCCGCTGCCCGGCCTTGTAGGTGCGGTCCTGGTCGCCCATGAACGCGGCGAACGGGAAGCTGGTCATCGCGCCGTGGGACCAGGCGTCGTCGCCGGTCGTGTAGTAGGCGGTGCGGGTACCAGGCACGTGGACCGTCTGGTACAGGCTCACGGGGATCTGGGTGCCGCTGCTCCCGGAGGGACGGAGGAACAGCGCGTCGATGTAGTCGGCCTCCTTGCCCATGGCATGCCACGTCTCGGTGACCTGGGCCAGCCGGGAGTCATTCGGCTGGTAGGCCTGGTCGGAGTGCAGCGGCCCCTCGGTCGGGAACGACAGGTTGTAGACGTAGGACGAGCCGTCCTCGGAGCCGGTCGCGCGCCAGGTGGGCCGGAACACGAAGGTGCCCTTCTGAGCGCGTCCGTCGATGTCCGCGTAGAACTTCTGCACATCGCCGTCGGCCATGAGTGTTCCGCTCAGCTGCCAGGTGTCGTCCCACGTGCGGGCGTAGTTCAACGTGGTGCCCCGCAGCGTCGAGGGGCGGTCGGTGCGCAGGCTCAGCTGGTGGGCCTTGCGGGCGTCGAGGACGACGGTGGTGTCCTTGGTGATCCGCATCTGCGGGTGGGCGAGGTAGCTGACCGATTCGGGCTTGTTGCTCGCGTCGGGCGTCGCCACGAAGCTGCTGAGGGCGTAGTCGCCCGGGCGCACACGGTAGGTCTGCTCGGGCGCACCCGCGTTGGTGCGGCGCTCGCCCTCGTCGGAGTCGATGCTGGCGACGTCCAGGGAGGAGGCGCCGGTCGCGGGCTTGCCGTTACGGTCGACGACCTTGACCCGGAGGGTGACCGTATCCGGCTGGACGTAGAGGGTGACGGGCACGGAGACGTGCACATCGCCGCCGGTGGCCAGGATCCGGCCGGTGACCGCACCGTACTGGGCGGGCTTCAGACGAGCGGTGGGGTCGATCCGCACCGGCACCTGAGCGGTGGCCCCCGCCGGGACCGTCACCTTGTTCTGCTCCGGCTTGATGATTCCGGAGGTGACGTCGCTGCCGTCGTTGCCGTGCACACCGCTGAGCTTCAGATGGAGCGTCAGGTCGCTGTCGCTGGTGTTGGTGAAGGGCACCTGCACGGTGGTGCGGTCCGACGCGTCCTGCGGCCAGTTGTAGCTGCCGGCCTGGACAGCCGGCGCGGAGAGCGCCTTCTGGTTCACCGCGCCGAACACGTCAAGCACCCCACCGCCGGTCTGGTCGGCGCCGGCGACCTTGCCGCCGGTGCGGGCGGAGGAGACCAGGGCAGCCTTGATCTGCTGCGCGGTCCAGTCCGGGTGCGCCTGGCGGACGACGGCCGCAGCGCCCGCGACATGCGGGGTCGCCATGGAGGTGCCCGACATCGTCCGGTAGGCATAGACACCGCGGCCGCCCGCGGCGGCCGCCGAGATGTCGACGCCGGGGGCGGCGATCTCGGGCTTGAGGGTGTGGGTGACGGCCACCGGACCGCGGCTGGAGAACTGCGCGGTGGTGTCGTCGCGGTCGACGGCGCCCACGGTCAGCACGCCGGGCACACAGCCGGGCGAGGAAACGGTCTCGGCGCCCGGGCCGGAGTTGCCGGCGGCGACGACGAACAAGGTGTGCTTGCTCTTCGACAGCTCCTGCGTGGCCTGGGCCATCGGGTCGGCGCAGTCGCCGATCCTGGGATTGCCCAGGCTCATGGAGACGACGTCGGCCTTCTGGTCGACGGCCCACTGCATACCCGCGATGATCCAGGAGTCCAGGCCGTAGCCAGCGTCGTTGAGGACCTTGCCGACGAGCAGGGAGGAACCGGGGGCGACGCCCTTCTTGCGGCCGTCACTCGCCGCTCCGGACCCGCCGACCGTGGAGGCGGTGTGCGTGCCGTGGCCCACATAGTCGTTGGTGGTCTTGGAATCCGTGAAGTTCTTGGACGCGTCCACCCGGTTCACCAGGTCCGGGTGCTCGGCATCCACGCCCGTGTCCAGCACGGCGACCTTGGTGCCCTTGCCGTCGTAGCCGGCCGCCCAGGCCTCCGGCGCGTGCACCTGCTTGGTGGACCGGTCCAGCGTGGCCTCGACCTTGCCGTCCAGCCACAGCTTCTTCAGCGTGGAGCCGGAACGTGAGCGGGTGTCGGTGACGTCCTGCCAGAAGGCGGCGGCGGTGTCCTTGCCTGCCTTGAGCGCGACGCCGTCCACAGCGGGGAGGCTCAGGCCCCGCTCGGACCCGCGAGGGGCCGCCGGCGCGCTTTCGGCAACGTTCACACTGTTCTGGTAGGTGGCGATGAGCGGCAGCGTGTCGGTGTGCGCGTCGTCGTATCCCTGGCGGATGAGCCCAGTGACGTTGAACAGCTGCTCGTCGACCTTGCCCTCGGCGATCGCCTGGGAGGCGCCCTCCGGGTAGACGTAAAGGTCCTTGCCCCTCTGATAGGTCTGGACCATCGGCTGCGTGCCGTCCTTGCGGGGCAGCACCGCCGCCGAGCTGCGGCCCGACGTATCCGTGGTCACCAGCACCTTGTCGCCGGTGACGAGCGTGACCGTCACCTGCTTGCCACCCGTTGCCGCGGTCTTGCTGCCGACGATGGGCCTCTTCCCCGAGGCACCGTCAGGCGGCGTATCCGCAGCCCCGGAAGGCGCGACTGCGGTAACGGCCAGGACGGCGGCGGTCGCCGTGCCCAAGGCCATACGCGTTATGGAACGCATGAATCTCCCTATGTGAGCCATGAACATATGCCAAACTGCGGCTGCAGCCTGTCAGACGTGTGGATTGAGTGGGGATGCCGCGCGTGACGGGTTTCCCACGTGGCGGTATTCCGTCACGCGGTCACATCAATCGGCTCGTCAGCTCGGTGGATCTTCGGGCCCGGCAGATGGGGGCACGCTTCGCCGGGCCGACGCTCGCCCGGATGATCTCGCCGAAGGGGCGCGGGGCACATTCCCCGGCTCCTTGACCAGCAGCAGACCCCGGCCTGCCTCAAGCTCCTTCCGTGACGCCGATTCCGCCGGATCCGTGCGGACTCCGATCCACCACCGGGGAACGGGCCCGTCGGCGGCGATGCAGAACCCGCCAGGAGTTGGCGGCCACCCTCGCAGGGGCCACCGGCAGACGGAAAATCCTTGGCTGTCAGGCCGAAGAGGAGGTCAAAGCCAGCCCGCACGTGCAGCGTGCCATCCGAGTTGCAGGCGCGACTCCACCCCGGCAAGGTCCATCAGATGGCGTATCCGCCGCTCCACGGTGCGTATGGAGAGACCGAGTTGGGATGCCGCCCGCCGGTCCGAGATCCCTGCCAGCAGCAGGGCCAGGACCTCCATTTCCTCCTCGGTCGGCTGCTGACCGGCTGCCTGCTCCTCGCGTACGCCCGCGGCAGTGGTGTACATCGGTCGGGCCTGGGCCCATTCCTTGTCGAAGAGATGGACCAGGGCCGTCAGCAGGCCGCTGCGGTGCACAACGATTGCGCTCGGCTCACCGCCTGAGTCCGCCATGTCCAGCGGCACCATGGCGCGCTCCCGGTCCGACACGACCATCTTCAGCGGCAGCGAATCGACCAGGCGAAGCTCGATGCCTGCCGTGACGGCCGCCCGCACGTCCTGTACGACGTCGTGACTGTCAAGATAGTTCTTGTCAGCCACGACCCGGAAGTCGACCCCGCGGTCCAGCGCGGAGCTCTCCGACGTGTCGGTATCCTCGCGCGGGACCGCGATGGGCGCGCCGACGAGGAAGACGAGCAACTCCCGCTGAGCGCCGCGCTGCAGTTGGTGGAACCGGTGTGCGACCTGCTCCACACCGACGACCACCTCCACGAAACCGCCCGCAGTGTGTGCGGCGGTGCTGCGGTACTGCTCGGTCAGCATCGAGAACGCGGTCTCGGCCTGGTGCAGCGCGTTGCGCTGCTCGACGAGGACCGGGGCCAGGGCGACCGAGGGCGGTGTGAGCCGGTAGTGGGGAGGCCGGAGACCGGCATCGCAATCGGCCGGGTCGGGTGCCCCGCTCTCGGCCTCGGTGGCAACGGCCACCAGGCCGCGCGCCGCCAGGTCGAGCAGGATGCGCATGCTCTCGGCCTTGTCGAGTCCGGTTTGCCGGGCGAGGGTCTGCGCGGAGGCTGTCGGGCGGTCCAGCAGTGCCGTGTAGATGGCCTCTTCGGCCGGGCCCAATCCCAGCGCCTGCAGCATCCGGTTCCTCCTCGGGCGGCCACCGTGTTCGGCCCCGGCGCAGCTCCCGTGCACCGAGCGGATTCTTCTCAGCCGAACCCTATCCCTCACCAGGTTGCCAGGTTGTCGCCCTTGACTGTTCGCCGGGCCGGTACCCCCGCCAGGATGCCGATCACCGGGCTCCAGCCTGCTCGAATGTCGACGTGTGCGAGGTCCACCCTGGCGGCCTTCGGAGTGTACGGAGACGGGGCGCGGAGACCGTGGTCAGGTCTCCGCACCCAGCCAGGTCTCCCGTACGGAGCGGAGCGGGTCGCACTCCGTGCGGGAGTCCGTGTTCCACATACGGGTCTCGCGCCGCTCGGTGGAGTACGCGGGCCAGGCCGCGCCGGGATCGAGGTCGCGGACGAAGGCGACCCAGGCCGCGTGCACGGCGTCGGCGAGCCGCTGCGGGGGCGCCTCTCCCAACGCCTTGTCGACCCCCTCGGCACCCAGGAGGTCGAACGCGAAGGGAAGGTCGGCGCAGTGGTGGGCCAAGCCCTCGAACGCGGGTGCCGTCGCGGTCCAGTCGAACTGGTAGAGCCACGTGGGGAGATCACGGCTCGCCCGGGACTCGGCGATGGCAAGGGCGGGTGCACGGAAGATCTCGTCGGTGAGAGCCTGACCGGCCGCTCCCTCCGCGGCTCCGTTGAACTCGTGCGCGGTGCAGCCGATCATCAGCGGGATGTCCTGGCCCGCCGTGCCAATGGTCAGCGCGTCCGGTACGGGTTCGGGGATCAGCTCTCCGTCGGCGAAGGGTGCGAGGACCAGCATCGGGAGGGCATCACGATCGGGACCGGGGGCGTTCAACGCGTCCTGGAGGGCGAGGATCTCCTCGTCCGTCAGGTTCTGGAGCGCCGCGGCCGTGGCGGGCACTCCGGTGCGTGCGGTGAAGAGTTCGGAGACGGTCGCCGCGAGCTCGGGGCCCTGCGGTCGCATGACCGCGCCCGAAGCCGAGATCGCTGCCCGGAACAGGCCCGCCGCGGCCGGCGTGGCCAGGAGTGTCTGGACCGCGCCGCCGCCTGCCGACTGTCCGGCGACGGTCACCTTGTCCGGGTCCCCGCCGAAGGCGGCGATGTTCTCCCGAACCCACCGCAGGGCTGCGATCCAGTCAAGCACCCCACGGTTGTCGGGTGAATTGTCCAGGTGCAGGAAGCCCTCGATGCCGAGCCGGTAGCCCAGCGACACCAGGACCACTCCGTCGCGGCTGAAGGTCGTGCCGTCGTACCAGGGGCTGGCCGAGCAGCCCGCGACGAAGCCTCCGCCGTGGATCCACACCAGGACGGGTAGGCCGGTCTCCCCGGCGGTGCGGGCCGGGGTGAACACATTGAGGTTCAGGGTGGAGTCACCGGGAATGCAGGGCTCAGGGATGGTGGTGACCTCGGCGAACGGACGGCGCTGCGCGGTGGGTCCGTACGCGCGGGCGTCGAGGACATCGGCCCACGGCTCCGGGGGGACGGGCGCGGCGAAGCGGAGCGGCCCGACCGGCGGGCGGGCGTAGGGAATGCCGAGGAAGCGGACGCCTGTCTCGGTGCGTTCACCACGCACCGGTCCGTGACTGGTACGGATGATGTGTTCCGTCATGCGGGACCTCTCTGGCGGTGTCGGCCGGCGGCGGGGCGCGGAGCGCTCGACGCAGTGGAGGGATATGCCTGCGAGTACCGCCATCAGACCGTTTGGGGGCCATGAAGTCTACAGCGTTGTCATAAGACACCAACCTCCCAACCAGACACGCCATAACTAAACAGCGACACGCTACTAGCTTTGGCCTCTCCGCCGGTCTCCGCCGTGGTCGCCCGTCCCGCACCCGCGCACCGGCCTTCACGAAAGGAAGCAGCATGGATCTCTCCGGCAAGGTCGCCGTCGTGACCGGCAGCGGCCGCGGTCTGGGGCTGGCCTACGCCCGCTCACTCGCCGCCTCGGGCGCGGCCGTCGTCGTCAACGACGTGGACGCGAAGGCCGCTGCCGCGGCCGTGGAACAGATCACCGCCGACGGCGGGCGCGCGGTCGCGGAGGTGGTGCCCGTCGGTTCCACCGAGGCCGCCGATTGCCGTCCCCGACGATCAACCGTACCGACAGCACGGCGCCCCCGGCCGCCTGCACCCCACCACTCCTCGGCCCCTCACCGGACGCCTTACGACAACAGCATTGACATGTGAATGGGCACCTCGGTTGCATGACCGTTCGACACGTCCCTCCCTCCCGCCTCGGAGCACCTCATGGCCAAGCCCGATCTGATCTTCACCCGTGGCCCCATCCATACGGGCGATCCCGCGCGCACCCGGGCAAGCAGCCTGGCCGTCACGGGCGAGCGCATCACCGCCGTCGGCCATGACGAAGTGCGCGAACTGATCGGCCCGGACACCGAAGTCATCGATCTCCAGGGCAAGTTGCTGCTTCCCGGATTCCAGGACTCCCACATCCACGCCGTGTTCGGCGGAATGGAACTGGTCGAGTGCGATCTGACCGGAACGGTGGGCGTCGAGGACTACCTCACCCGCATACGCTCCTACGCCGACGCGCACCCGGACCGTTCGTGGATCACGGGCGGCGGCTGGTCCATGGAGAGCTTCGACGGCGGACTGCCCACCCGGCAGCTCCTCGACTCCGTGATCCCGGACCGCCCCGTTCTTCTGACCAACCGCGACCACCACGGCGCCTGGGCCAACACCCGGGCGCTCGAACTGGCCGGTCTCACACGGGAATCCGCTGATCCTGTCGACGGCCGGATCGAGCGCGAACCGGACGGCACCCCGAGCGGGATGCTGCAGGAGGGCGCCACCGCCCTGGTCTCCCGGATCGTGCCGCCGAGCACGCCGGCGGACCGCCTCGCCGGTCTGCTGCGGGCCCAGAAGCTGCTGCATTCCCTCGGTATCACCGGCTGGCAGGACGCCCTGCTGGGCGTGTTCGGCGGCAATCCGGACCCGTCCGACGCCTATCTGACGGCCGCCCGTGAAGGCACGCTCACCGCCCGGGTTTCCGGGGCCCTTTGGTGGGACCGCGAGCGAGGGGCCGCGCAGATCCCTGAGCTGCTGTCCCAGCGGGAGCAGTTGAGCCACGGACGGTTCCGGGCCCGTACGGTGAAGATCATGCAGGACGGCATCGCCGAGAACTTCACGGCGGCCATGACCACCCCCTACCTCGACGGCTGCGGCTGCGCCACCGCCAACTCGGGGATGAGCTTCGTCGACCCCGTCGCCCTGCGCTCGTACGTCACCGAACTCGACGCCCACGACTTCCAGGTCCACTTCCACGCGCTCGGCGACCGGGCGGTGCGCGAGGCCCTGGACGCGGTCGAGGCAGCCGTCGAGGCCCATGGGCGACGTGGCAACCGCCACCATCTCGCCCACCTCCAGGTGGTCCACCCCGACGATCTGGATCGCTTCGCACGGCTCGGCGCCATCGCCAACATCCAGCCGCTCTGGGCCGCACACGAACCCCAGATGGACGAGCTGACGATCCCCTTCCTCGGACCCGAACGGGCCTCCTGGCAATACCCGTTCGGCTCCCTCCTGCGTGCTGGAGCCACCCTGGCCGCGGGCAGCGACTGGCCTGTCAGCAGTCCCGACCCGATCGCCGGAATCCATGTCGCGGTGAACCGGATGGAGCCCGGGGCCACCGACGGCCGGGTATTCCTGCCGGAGCAGCGCCTCGACCTCGCCACCGCGGTCGCCGCCTACACCGCCGGCTCGGCACATGTGAACGGGCTCGACGACACCGGCAGTCTGCTCCCCGGCCACCTGGCCGACCTGGTGGTGCTGGACCGGGACATCTTCACGCTTCCGCCGGAGGAGATCGCCGAGGCCCAGGTCCTGCGCACCTACGTCGGCGGCACTCAGGTGCACTCCGCATGAGGTCCTAGGACGGCCGCCGCGAGGACTCCCGGACCAGTAGGCGCGTCGGCACGAGCACGCCCGTGAGCCCTTCGTCGCCGTTCTCCAGGGCGGCGACGAGGAGTTCGATCCCTGCCTCGGCGACCTCCCGTGGCTGAAGGCTCAGCGTCGAGATCGGAGGTTCGGTGTGCTCGGCCGTACCGTCCTCGCTCACACACACCACGAGAAGGTCACCTGGCACGTCGTAGCCGTGGCGGCGCGCCACCTCCAGGACGAGCGGCGGGCTGAGCTCCGCCACCACGAAGAGGGCGTCGGGCCGTTCGGCAGCGGTCAGCGCGCTGTCGACCGCCCGGACGGCCGGGCCGTGCAGCCGCGTGTGGCACACCAGTTCCGGTAGGCCGCCAGCACGCCCCGGTGGAAGCGGGTGGTGCTGTCGGGCAGCACCAGCGCCGTCCGCCGGGCGCCCTGCGATGCCAGATGCTCCAGGGTTTCGCGGACCGCCTCCTCGGCATCGACGTCCACCCAGTGCGCTCCAGGTCTGCCGTCCACCGATCCGTCGCTGACGACGGGGATACGGGCGGCAAGCAGATCGTCCACCACCCGGTCGGGGGGCGATGCTGCCGGCGCTCGCACCGTCCGCGTGCATCGTCCTCGCCGTGGTCGCCTTCGGCATCGTCGGCGAAGGGCTCGCCGACCGAATCGCGAAGCGGGAGCGGTGAGCGCCATGACGGGTCGACGCCGGCGAGACCGTGGGCCTGGTCGGCGAGTCCGGATCGGGCAAGTCGGTCGCGTGCGGCAGTGTGCTCGGGCTGCTGCCGCCTCGGGCGCTGACGCGTGGTGAGGTGCGGGTCGCGGGCCGCGACGTCCTGACCATGAAGCGCGCCGAACTGGCCGGGCTGCGTGCCAGACAGGTTGCGATGATCTACCAGGACCCGCGCGCGTCCGTGAACCCGCTGCGCCGCGTGGGCGACTTCCTCACCGAGGGACTGCGCGGTGCGGGCACGCCCGCCGCCGTGGCCGAGAAGCGGGCCGAGGAGCTCCTCGACGCCGTGGGCATCCGAGATCCGCGGGGCGCGCTGCGCCGCTACCCGCACCAGTTCTCCGGCGGGATGCTCCAGCGCGTGGTCATCGCGGCCGCCCTCGCGGGAGAACCCGCCCTGCTGGTCGCCGACGAGCCGACCACGGCCCTCGACGTCACCACCCAGGCGGAGATCATCGCCATCCTCACGCGCCTCCAGGCCGCACGCGGCACCGGAATGCTCTTCGTCACCCACGACCTCGAACTGGCCTCGGCGATCTGCGACCGCGAGTACGTCATGTACGCGGGCCGGATCGTCGAAACCAGCGGCCCCGACGCGCTGTTCGACCGCCCACGCCACCCGTATACGGCGGGACTCCTCGCCTCCACGCCCCGTATCGAGGCCGGAGCCGCCGCTCCACGCCCCATCCCGGGCCGGCCGGTCTCCCTCGCCGAGTCCCCACCAGGGTGCGCCTTCGCGGCGCGCTGCGCCCATGCGCAGCCACGCTGTTCCGAGGAGACACCCGAACTTGAGCACCACGGCGACGGACTCGCCGCGTGCCACCGCGCCGACGAAGGGATCAGACTGTGACCGGGGCGACCGAGGCACTCGTCGTTCAGAAGCTGTGCAAACGGTACGGAGACCACACGGCGGTGGAGGACGTGTCCTTCACCCTGCCGCCGGGCTCCTCCCTCGGCATCGTCGGCGAATCCGGCAGTGGCAAGACCACGACGGTGCGGATGCTCGTCGGCCTGGAGCGCCCCGACGGCGACACCATCCGCATCGGCGGACGTGACCGCTCGGCACCCGCCCGGGGCAGAGCCGAGCGCCTCGCCCGCGCACGCGAGATCCAGATGGTCTTCCAGGATCCGTACCTTTCCCTCGATCCGCGGGTGACCGTGGGCCGGTGCGTCGAGGAGGTCCTGCGCCTCCACTTCCCGATGGAGGCGACGTCCCGGCACGAACGCGTCGCCGAGCTCCTCGACCAGGTCGGGCTCAGGGAACGGGAGGCGGCCGCCCTGCCCGGCAAGCTGTCCGGCGGCCAGCGACAGCGCGTAGCGATCGCCCGCGCGCTGGCCGCCGAACCGCGCGTCCTCGTCCTCGACGAGGCCGTGGCGGCCTTGGACGTGTCCATTCAGGCGCAGGTCCTCGAACTCCTGGGCACCATCCGGCGCGAGGTCGGCATCGGCTTACTCTTCGTCACTCACGACCTCGCCGTCGTCCGTCACATCACCGACGAGGTGATGGTCCTCAGGGAGGGACAGGTGGTGGAGACGGGCCCTACGGCCGAGGTCCTGGACGCGCCTCATCACCCCTACACACGCTTGCTGCTCAGCTCCGTCCCACGACGCGGCTGGAACCCCGCCGATGCCGCAGCCGCCCGTCGCGCCCTCGGCTGACCCCCGTCCGAGCCCCGGGCCCGGACCGACCGGCGGACGTCCGCGCGTGCCGGCTGCCCGACCTCCGACAAAGGGGCTCGCTACGTCGTAACCACCGATACCTGCCTCCACACATCGTCACCGTGTACAGCTTCGGGTCCGGCCTGCACACTGGGCAGCCCTTGATCTGTCTCCTCATGGTGCCCCTGGTACAAAGGCGCCGATTCGACAGCCTGCAAGCAGCACCGTCCCCTCCTATCCGTTCCTTGTCCACTGGAGGACGCAGTGGGACGAACCCTGTTCCCGGCGCTGCTGTCAGGGGCGCTGCTCCTCGGTGCACTCGGAGCTGCCACGGCGGCTGCTTCCACAGGCGCGTCGCCCACGACCCGCATACCGGCCGGACACGGCACCTGGTCGATCCTGAACTACGACGCGCAGGGTCGCCGGTCGGGGATTCTCGGAGGCAGTGACTGGCGCGCGGCCGACTGGAGCCGTCTCGTCGGCGCGGCGCAGAAGAACGGCCCGGTCGCGGCCGTCGATACGTGGGACATGCTCAACCTCGGTCACGCGGACGCGGTCCAGTCACTCCGGACACGCGCCCGGGGAGACTGGGATCCGGGAGCCCGTAAGGGGATGTGCCCCGACGGCCGGCGTCTTGCCGGTCTGGCCCACAGGGAAGGTCGGGGCCTGTGTCCGACGCCGGGGCTTCCCTGACCGTCCCTGCCGGTGCGCAGTCCACCGTGGTGCGCGACGAACGCCATGTCCGGCAGGGCGACTGGGCCGGCGGATACACCAAGTACCAGCGCGGAGTGAACGAGTTCATGTCCGGGTACGGCGTCCGGGGTCAGGGGGTGTCTGCTGTCCCGTGCTCCCCCGCAGGCCGCACGCTCGGGATGAGCGGTCGGACCGCCTGGTTCGACAGTGGAGACAACCGGCCTGCCGGGGAGCCGGGCGGCGAGTTCGCCCTGGGCAACTTCAAGGGCCGGTGCCGCACCGATGGGTATCTGGCGGGTGTCGCCTTCACCGGCGCCTGGGCCAAGGGGAAGACCCCGGACGCCCTTCTGTGTCGCAGGACCGAGTCGGTGTCCCGGACCTGCTCGCCGAGGCCCGAGCTCGTATCGCGGCCCTTACGCCCGGCGAGGAGCCTTGCCCCGATGACTGGGCATCAGCTCCCGAACCCGAGGCCGAGCCGGTCGAGGGTCTTGAGCCAGAGGTTACGGCGCCCGAAGTTCTCGTCCGCGCGGGCGAGGGACCACGTGGTGGCCTGGATTCCCGCCCATCGGAGCGGTTCCGGCGGAAAGGGAAGGGGCTTGCGCCGCACCATCTCCAGTCGGGTCCGCTCCGTGCGCTCGCCGGCCAAGAGGTCGAGCATCACCTCGGCACCGAAGCGGGTCGCACCCACGCCGAGGCCGGTGAATCCGGCCGCGAAGGCGACCCTGCCCCGGTGGGTGGTGTCGAAGAACGCGGAGAAACGGCTGCAGGTGTCGATTGCTCCGCCCCAGGCATGGGTGAAGCGCAGTCCTTCCAGTTGGGGAAAGGTCCGGAAGAAGTGTCGGGCCAGGGTGGCGAAGGTCTCCGGCCGCTGGTCGTGCTCAGCACGCACCCGCCCCCGGTAGTGGTACACGGCGTCGTAACCGCCCCACAGAATGCGGTTGTCGGCGGAGAGCCGCACGTAGTGGAACTGGTTGGCGACGTCGGAGAATCCCTGCCGGTTGTGCCAGCCGACAGAGGCGAGCTGTTCGTCCGTCAGTGGCTCCGTCATCAGCGCGTAGTCGTACACGGGGACGGTGTAGAGGCGGTGCCGCTTGACCAGGGAGGGGAAGGCGTTGGTCGCGAGAGCGACCCGGTTCGCCAGGATGCGTCCGTACGGGGTCCGCACCGTGATCCCCGGGTCGGCCTCCGCGATGGCCGTTGCCCGGGTGCGCTCGTGGATGCGTACGCCGATGTCCAGACACGCCTGCTTGAGGCCCCATGCGAGACGTGCGGGGTTGAGCATCGCCGTACCCTCCTCGTCCCAGAGCGCGCCCAGGAAGGTCGGTGAGTTGATCTCGGCACGGACCTGGTCGGCGTCGAGCACTGTCTGCTCGGAGCCGTAGCGGGCGGCAAGCGCGGCCAACTCGTGCAATTCATCGACCTGGTACGGCTCGGTCGCCACGTTGAGGGAGCCGGTGCGCTCCCAGTCGCAGTCGATGTCGTAACGCTTGATCGTGTCCTCGATCGCCTGGAGGTTCTGGATACCGAGCCGTTCCAGCTCGGAGAGCTCGTCGGGCCAGCGATCAAGGCCGTTGCCCAGACCGTGAGTGAGGCTGGATTCGCAGAAGCCGCCGTTGCGCCCGGACGCGGCCCAGCCGATTTCCTCGCCTTCGATCAGGACGACGTCACGGGAGGGGTCGCGCTCCTTGGCGATCAGAGCGGTCCACAGGCCGGAGTAGCCACCGCCCACCACGAGCAGATCGCAGCTGGTGTCGGCGACCAGGGCCGATGTGGCCTGCGGGCGGCCGGGGTCATCCAGCCAGAACGGGGTGGGGCTGGCATCCCGGAGTGCGTGGACGGGATCCATGAAGGACTCCTCGGGTGGTGCGTGGTGCGGCTGGGCCAATGGGTCCTGCCATCAGACTCCAGCCCGAGATTGATGTCAACGGTGTTGACATAAGCCCACTGCGTCTCACCCGGACCCAGGCCGCGACGCGGCCAGGGCATGCTGCGATCGACCTGATCCGCGTCCCGGCGGGGCGTGGCGCGAAAGCGCCCGGTCCGGACTCAGCCGACCGCCCCGGGCAACTTCGCTTCAACGGCGTCGAGCAGCAACTCCAGCGCGAACGGATAGCCGCTGAGCATCATGTCGGCGGCCAACAGGCTTACGGTGGCGGCGATGTGGGGGTAGTCGTTCGCATCCAGGCGGCCGTAGCGGTCCTGCCATACCTGGAGATCGGCCGCCTGCGCGGTAGCCGGAAGGGCGAGTGCCGCGGCGTCCAGGGCCGCGAAGGCGAGCGCCTGGTCCACGAAGGCGTGATAGATCCGCACCGCATCCCGGTCTTGGAAACCCGCCGACCGCAGCAACCCGAGGATCGTCTCCACGGCCCGCGTCTCGTTGTTCCGCCCCGTCGTCCGGTGCGCCGCCAACAGAGCAGCCTGTGGGTGCGCCTGGTAGGAGGCGTGGACGCGCAGACCCAGCTCGCGCAGGTCGGTACGCCATTCTCCGACCGGCTGCCAGCCCCGCCGGGCACGGCCGATGAGCTCGTCGGCGATCGCCAGCAGCAGGTCGTCGGTGTTGCGGAAGTACCGGTAGAGCGCGCTGGGGTCGGCCCCCAGCGCGGCCCCCAGCCGCCGGACCGTCAGAGCGTCCGCTCCATGCTGGCCGACCAACCGAAGGGCCGTCTCCACGATGACCTGCTCGGACAGCACCGTGCCCTGCTTCGTCGGCCTTCTGCGCCGCCGCTGCGGCTCCGGAACCACACGCTCATTCATGGTGCGGAGCTTATGACAACGCCATTGACGTGTGAAGGGGACAACGGTTTCATGGCCTGCCATCCGGCCCCTTGGGCCACCTTCCCCCCCGAAGCAAGGCGACGACCGTTGGCGGTACCAGTGAAGAACACAAGCACCGCGCCGAGAAGAAGCGCCCAGGAACCGCCGACAGCAATGCGGAAATCCATCAGCGTCGTCGACGGCATCGTCCTCGCCGCGTCGAGCACAGCGGCCACCAGCAGTATCGGCATCGGACTCGGCCTGATGGCGAGCATCGTCGGCCTGCACCTGCCGGCGATCATGCTGCTGGCCTTCCTGCCCGTGCTCGGCATAGCCGGCGGATACGGGCGCCTCAACCGCGTCGCACCCAACGCGGGCAGCAGTTACAAGTGGGTCGGCCGCGTCTTCAGTCCCTGGCTGGGCTTCCTGGTCGGATGGGTCAATGTCGTCGGCACCATCGTGTTCATGGCCTACACCACCACGGTGACGGGCTCGGCGATCATCCAGCTCCTGGGCCAGGCCAACCTCCACAGTGTCGGCGGCCTCTCCCTCGATCCGGACTCCACCCTCCAGTCCACTCTTCTCGGCATGGCCGTCCTGGTCGCTGCCGCGCTGGTCGCCGTTCGCGGGCTCGATCTGGCTGCGCGTCTCCAGAAGTACCTGCTGATCTTCGAGTACGGCGTGCTGCTCGCGTTCTGCGGCTATGGCCTGTTCGCCGGGGACCAGCCCTTCTCGCTCCAGTGGTACAACCCCTTCGACATCCCCTCGGCCGCGGCCCTCGCCCAGGGCATGGTGCTCGCGGTCTTCTGCTACTGGGGCTTCGAGTCGGTCTTCAGCGTCGGTGAAGAGGTCAGTGACCCGCGGGACGCCTCCCGCGGCGGGTTCATCGCCCTGACCGTCATGCTCCTCCTCTTCCTGCTCGCCGGCACCGCCTTCCAACGGGTCCTGCCGCTGGACGAGTTGGCGGACAACGGCGCGCAAGGGCTCGCCTACTTCGGTACGAAGCTCGCCGAGCAACCGTTGGCCGCACTGCCGCTCATCGCCCTCATGTTCTCCGCGGTGGCGTCGCTCCAGGCTTCGGTCATCCCCACCGCCCGAGGGATGT
Organism: Streptomyces sp. NBC_00846; assembly: GCF_045207325.1. Taxonomy (NCBI): domain Bacteria; kingdom Bacillati; phylum Actinomycetota; class Actinomycetes; order Kitasatosporales; family Streptomycetaceae; genus Streptomyces; species Streptomyces sp. NBC_00846. The sequence goes on from NZ_CP108846.1 coordinate 421,754, forward strand.
ACGCGATGGGCCGCGACGGTGTCCTCGGCCCCGTCTGGACACGCCTGCACCCCAAGCACGGGACCCCCGCCGTCGGCACCATGCTGATCACCGCGATCGCCCTGGTCCTCGCCGCGATGGCGCTGGTCATCCCCACCGTCAACGACTTGATCTTCGCCGCCGTGAACGCGATCGGAATCGTCGTCGCCCTCTACTACGCCCTCACCGCCGCGGCCGCCGCGGTGTGCTTCCGCCACTTGCTCCGCACATCACCGCTGGAGGGCCTGCGCGCGGTCGTCGGACCGGTGCTGGGCGCGCTCGCGCTGCTCGCCACCGGCGGCTACCTCACCTGGACGTTCTATCGCTCCACCGACCACTTCGAAGTCTCCGCCGACAACGGCTGGTTCGCACTGCTCGTCCCGGTCCTGATGATCGGCTCCGGCCTGCTGGCCGCCGCGTGGGCCCGCTGGCACCACCGGTCGTCCTATTTCACCGATACCCGTGACGCCGCCGACAGCGAACCGGTAGGCGCCCTCTGACCGGCACCCTGCCGACGCGCGGCACGGACCGCGGCACCTCGTTCCCTCCAGCATCCCGCTCGCGGACCGCCGCCCCATCAGGAACACCTCCCAAGGCGAAGGCCGATCCGGTCTTCATCGCCGAACCCCCCGTCCCACCATGCCCCCGTGACCAGTCCCCGACATCCCAACACCCACCACCGGACTCCGGGGCCGCGGCCCCGGACGGGATCCGGCCCCACGTCCGCGCATGCTCCCGCGCACTCACCCGACTCCTCCGATTCAACGCAAAGGACCACCACATGACCGACCTCACCGACATTGCCTATCTGCCGGCGACCGAGGCCCTGCGCCGATTCCGCGACCGCTCCCTCTCACCGGTCGAGCTGATGACCGCGGTCATCGCGCGTGCCGAAGCCGTCGAACCGAAGATCAACGCCCTTGCCGAGCGGACCTTCGAGGAGGCGCTCGCCGCCGCCCGCGTGGCCGAAGCGCGGTACGGCGGCAAGGGCGAGGCACCTCGCGCCCTGGAGGGTCTCGCGGTCGCGACGAAGGAGGAGCAGCCCATCGCGGGCCGCCGAAGCACAGACGGCTCCCTGGCGTTCCAGGACGAGATCGCCGAGCAGACGCACCCGGTGATCGAGCGGGTCCGGGCTGCCGGTGGCATCGTGCATGCACGGACCACAACCCCGGAGTTCAGCTGCGCGGGGTACACACAGTCCCGGCTGTGGGGCGTCACCCGCAACCCGTGGAACCTCGAGTTCAGTCCGGGCGGCTCCTCCGGCGGCGCAGGCGCCGCGCTCGCGGCGGGTGAAACGACGCTCGCAACCGGCTCCGACATCGGCGGCTCGATCCGCATCCCCGCTTCGTGCACGGGCACGGTCGGCTACAAGCCGCCGTACGGGCGCGTGCCGGCGATGACGCCGTTCAACCTCGACACGTACTGCCACGACGGCCCGATGGCGCGCACCGTCGGCGACTGCGCCCTGCTGGAGAACGTCATCGCGGGGCCCCACCCGTTGGACGCGGTCTCGCTGCGGCCTGAACTCGTCCTGCCCGAGCGGTTCGAGGGCGTCAAAGGCCTGCGGGTGGCGCTTTCGGTCACCCTCGGGGACTGGCCGGTCGATCTCGAGGTCGAGGCCAACACCCGCGCGGTCGCGGAGGCACTGCGCACCGCCGGGGCCGTCGTCGAGGAGGTAGAGGTCCCCATCATGCGGGCGGACGTGATGCGGGCAGCGATGATCCACTTCGGTTCGATCTTCGGCCCGTACATTGCATCGGTTGCTGCCGAGCACGGCGACCGACTCACCACGTACGCACTCGACTTCGCCCAGCGGGCTGCCGAGGCCGTCCGCGAGCCCGGCAGCTTCCTGCAGGGCCTTGAGGCCGAGGCCGCGGTGCAGACGACGCTCGGCACCCTGCTGGACCGCTACGACGTCCTGCTGTGCCCGACGACCGCAATCCCCGCGCTCAGGGCGGACGACGACTACCTGTCGACCAAGGTTGTGATCAACGGTGTCGAACTGGACTTCTATCTGGAATCGGCGATGACCACAGCGTTCAACATAGCCAGCCGCTGCCCGGTGCTGAGCGTGCCGTCCGGTTTCGCCTCGACCGGAGTGCCGACGGGAGTACAGGTCGTCGGACGCACCTACGACGACGCCACGGTCTTCCGTGCCGCGGCAGCGATCGAATCCGTCCGCCCCTGGAACAGCTTCCCGGTCCTCTGACGTAGCGTCATTCCGCCGGAACCACGGGCCAGGGGTTCTGCCGCAGGAGGCCGGGCGCAGACCGACGCAGGCAACCGCGCGTCGCCGAGCGGACCGTGTACTCCCGGACGAGAGCCCGGCTCCACCCGGCGGGTGTCGCCCCCCTGGCTGATCGAGTCGCCCCGGAGCGGTGCACCGCTCCGGGGCGACTCGATCAGCGGGTCGGTCTCGACGACGCATGCGCCGGCGTCCGGAGCCGTCGCACACATCCGCAAAGGCGAGAAAGCCTGGAACCCCGAACTTGAGCAAGAACGCCGGCTGCGCGGCCCGACTGGACACGGTCGCCCCGGTCACCACTTCGACACCGTGCGCGACCAGCCCCCGCTGCACCGCGTCGCCCTCGTTCCGGGTGACCTGGCGGCGCACGAGCGGCAGGTCTCCGGCTCGATCCGTGCCCTGGAACGTGAGGTGAGGGTCTCCCTGTTCCATCGCACCACCCGCCGCCTCGTACCCGCCTCGGCGGGCTGGGAGCTGGTCCCGCCGGCGCGGCGGGTGCTCGACGACGCGGTCGCCGTCCACGACGCGATGTGCAGCGCCCATGAGGCCGGGGGCGGCGTCCTCACCGTGATGTGCACACCGGACACGTCAGCTGAGGCGGTGGCCTCCTGGGCGGGGGATTCACCCGCAAGTACCCCGTGGTCCGCCTCGACAGCAGCGAGGCAGGTTCCCGGCAAGAGATCGTTGCGGCGGTGGCGGACGGGCAGGCCGAACCGGGGTTCACTCTTGAATCCGACAAACTGCGCGGTGACCTGGGTGGATTTGCGACAGGTGGAGCCGCTCCGCCGCGCGCCCCGGACCGCCGTGGTCCACCACAGCCAGAAAGTGTTCCAGCTGTCCCGGCTCGCCGCCGAGCAACTGGACGCAACGGTCCGCCACCCGGCCCGCCATCTCGGAACAGAACGGCTTGGCCGCTGCGATGCGATGCCGTGGGATGCTGCCGGAGTCGAAGGCCCGGGCCGCCTCCACGGTCAGGGCCCGGCCGGCCTCCTGGTCCGCGAAGCAGCCGCCGGGATCCGCCGGCACGGCACCGAGGTCCTCAGCCAGGGCGCCCTCCGACGGAAAAGCCCCTGCTGTAAACGGAAGCCTCAACGGTGTTTTGGCAGGTCAGGCGGACAGAACCGGCCTAAAACGGATGACCCCAAGATTAGGGCTCCCCAACCAGCACATCGTGGGCTTAACTTAGGTGTCATGACCTCCCCCCGCTCCACCTACGGCGGCGGCTACTACGCCGCACCGTCGTTCCCCGACACCCCGATCTACGACTCCCTGGTCGCGGAGCGGGGCACCCCTCAGATCGCCCCGATCCGAGTGCCTGCCGCCTATGACACCGGCAACAGCTACCTGCCGGCTCTCCCGGCGGCCCTGCCGGCTCTTCCCGCGGCACCTTCCCAGCCCGGCCCGTCGTACGGCTACCAGCAGCCGCCCCAGCAGGGTTACGCGCCGGTGCAGCCCCCGCAGTTGCAGCAGGCCCCGGCGCCGTACATCCCGCAGCAGCCGACCGCGACCCGCGGCGGATACCAGGCGGCGCCCTACGCGCCGCAGCAGCAACGGCCCGCGCCGGGCACCGGGTACGAGGCGATGCGTCCGGCGTCGCCGCGCCCCGCCCCCGCGCCCTCTCCGTACGAGGACCCGTACAACCGCCCGCACCAGGGCCGGGGGTACTGAGCCGGGGAAGTCGCACACGGTCGTACCGAGGTCGCCGTCGAGCCGTGGGGACTCGTCGGCGGCCTCGACGTTCCCGCACCGGGCCGGGTGCCGCCCGTCGTGACTCCGTGCCGCCCTCGCGCGCCGTGCCGCCCTCTTCGGCCGGCCCGTACAACCCTTCAGGTCGCTCGCGCGCCCCGGACGGGCCGTCAGTCTCCTTCGGTGGGCGGGGAACTCACGGGGTCGGTCCATGCGTTGTCCGGGGGTGACGTTCCTCTCTCTTCGCCGCTCCAGTGCGCGAAGCACGCCGTATCGGGTTAAGACGGATACGGAAGGGGGTGCGGGACTGTGCGAGCGCTTACGGGCATGTGGCGTTGGCGGCACAATCCCCTGCGCCGCGCCACTGACCGGCGCGAGGCGTGGGTGGCATTGGTCGCGCTGATTCTCATGGTGCTGGCGGCGCCGGCGCTGGGCTGGCGGTGCGGATCGTTCACCGATGACGCCCTGCAGAAGTCGGTACGGACCCAGCGGGCCCAACGCCATGCCACGACCGCGGTCGTGCTGCGCCGGGCGCCGCAAGCGCCGCACTTCGTCACCGATCCCGAGGTGTCCTCGGAGCGCACCCCGCAGACCCGGGTGGTGGCACGCTGGAAGGCTCCGGACGGCACCGACCGCCGCGGTACGGTGACCACCCTCTCCCGGCAGCCCGGGCCGGGCACCGAGGTGAAGATCTGGACGGACCTCGACGGCCACCCCGCGCCGCGCCCCATGGACGCGCAGACGGCCCGTACCCAGGCGGCGCTGGCCGGGTTCGGGGCGATGCTGCTCGCCGTCGCGCTGATCGAGGGCTGCCGCCGCCTGATCGTCTGGCGCATGATGCGGGGGCGGTACATCAGGATCGACCGGGACTGGGCCGAGGCCGGTCCTGACTGGGGCAGGACCGGGACCGGCAGCTGATCAGCCGGGATCGGGTCAACTCCCGCCCGCCGCGCGCGCTACGGTGGACCGGCCCGCCCGCTTCCTCGGCGGGCGGACCCGGGTTTCGTCGTGGCCGGAAGGCCGGTGGACCCGGGCATCACACACGCACGAGGTGGGGGCACAACAGCGCCATGGCACAGGGCACGGTCCAGGTGACGCACACCGGCACATCGCGGTGGCGGCGCCGCACAGGCGAATACGCCTCCCTCACCGCAGCCCTGGAGGCCGCGGCGGACGGGGATGTCCTCACCATCGCGCCCGGCACCTACCGGGAGAATCTGGTCCTGCACCGGGCGGTGACATTGCGCGGCCCCGAGGGCTCGGCCGGCTCCGTACGGATCGCGCCCATCGACGGCGTGCCGCTGACGGTCCGCGCCTCCGCCGTCGTCTTGGACCTGCATGTGGAGGGCCAGGACTCGACGGCCCCGGCGCTGCTCGTCGAGGACGGCGCACCGGAGCTCGCGGATCTGCGGATAGTGACCCGCTCCGCCGCGGGGATCGAGGTGCGCGGTACGGCCCGGCCCACCGTGCGCCGTTGCACGGTCGACAACCCGGCCGGCGTCGGCATCGCCGTACTCGACGGTGCGGGCGGCGTGTTCGAGCAGTGCGAGGTCGTCTCGGCCGGCCAGTCCGGCGTCTCGGTGCGCGACGGTGCGCATCCGCGGCTGGAACGCTGCCGGATCCACCACGCGTCGGGCGCGGGGCTCAGCGTCACCGGCGAGGGCAGCGGTCTGGAGGCCGTCGGCTGCGAGGTGTACGAGATCAAGGGCAGCGGGGTCCAGGTCACCGCTCGTGCGGCCGCCCACCTCACCGAGTGCACGGTGCACCGCACTTCGGCGGACGGCGTCACGCTCGACACCGACGCCGTCCTGACGCTGGCCGACTGCGACATCCACGACATCCCGGAGAACGCGGTGGATCTGCGCTCTCGTTCGGTCCTCACGCTGACCCGCTCCACGGTGCGCCGGTTCGGCCGCAACGGTCTTTCGGTCTGGGATCCCGGCACCCGGGTCGATGCCAACCAGTGCGAGATACATGACAGTACGGGCGACTACCCGGCCGTCTGGGTGAGCGACGGGGCGACGGTGATATTGGACTCCTGCCGGGTCCACGACGTGCCGGACGCCATTTTCGTGCTCGACCGGGGCTCGCGCGCCGACGTGGTCGACAGCGATCTCTCCCAGGTCCGCAATACCGCGGTGTCGGTGAGCGACGGGGCGACCGCCCAGCTCGACGACTGCCGCATCCGCGAAGCGTCCACCGGCGCCTGGTTCCGCGACCACGGCAGCGGCGGCACGTTGAACAACTGCACCATCGACACCGCGCAGACCGGAGTGATCGTCACCAAGGGCGCCGACCCGACGATCGAGCGCTGCACGGTCACCTCGCCCACCGAGGCCGGTTTCTATGTCTCCGCCGAGGGCCGCGGCACCTTCCACAGCTGCCGGGTCACCGGCAGCGACGGTTACGGTTTCCACGTGATGGACGGCTGCCGTACGACGCTGACCCGTTGCCGTACCGAGCGGTGTGCCCGCGGCGGCTACGAGTTCGCCGAGGGCGGCGCCCACGGCGACGGGCAGGGAGCGGGGCCCGTCGTGGAGGACTGCACGAGCGACGAGAGCGCGCTGCGCTCCCCCGCTCCCCCGGCCCCGGCCGTGCTGACGGCGACCCAGTCGGCCCCCGGGCTGCTCGGCGGGATCCCGGGGCAGCGGGCAGCGGAGCCCGCCCCGGCCGAGGCTCCGGCCCCCGAGCCGGTGCGCGCGTCGGACGCCGTTCTCGGGGAACTGGACGCGCTGGTGGGCCTGGACAGCGTGAAGCTGGAGGTGCGCGCCCTCACCGACATGATCGAGGTCGGCCGTCGGCGCCGGGAGGCCGGGCTCAAGGCCGCGTCGGTCCGGCGGCATCTCGTGTTCACCGGCTCGCCCGGCACCGGTAAGACCACTGTGGCCCGGCTGTACGGCGAGATCCTCGCCTCGCTCGGGGTGCTGGAGCGGGGCCATCTGGTCGAGGTGTCCCGCGTCGACCTGGTCGGCGAGCACATCGGCTCGACGGCCATCCGCACCCAGGAGGCGTTCGACCGGGCGCGCGGCGGGGTGCTGTTCGTCGACGAGGCGTACGCGCTGTCGCCCGAGGACTCCGGCCGGGACTTCGGCCGGGAGGCGATCGACACACTCGTGAAGCTGATGGAGGACCACCGGGACGCGGTGGTCGTCATCGTCGCCGGCTACACCCACGAGATGGAGCGATTCCTCACCATCAACCCCGGTGTGGCATCACGTTTCTCACGGACCATCACCTTCAGCGACTACGAGCCGGCCGAGCTGCTGCGGATCATCGAGCAGCAGGCCGAGGAGCACGAGTACAGCCTGGCCTCCGGGACCGGGGAAGCGCTGTTGAAGTACTTCACGGAACTTCCCAAGGGCCCTGCGTTCGGCAACGGCCGTACCGCGCGCCAGACGTTCGAGTCGATGGTGGAGCGGCATGCGGGCCGGGTCGCCCAGCTCACCGATGCGAGCACGGACGACCTCAGCCTGCTCTATCCGGAGGATCTGCCCGAACTGCCCTGATCCCGCAGGGTTTTCGGGGCTTCCTCCCCGCCCGCCTGGCGGGGCAGGGCCGGGTCGAGCCGCTCCAGCAGTGCGGCCCGTTCCTGGGCGAAGACCGGGTCGGCCTGGTAGTCCGAGTGCCCCAGAACCGGTTCCGGCAACGGATGTTCGGGGGCCCGCCCGTAGACCAGCGGGTCCTTCAGCGGCCCCCGGTCCACCTCTGGCCCCGGTCCGTCGTCGAGCCGGACCCGGCCGCCGATCGGGTCGGTGGCCCGCCAGAGGTTGCGCCAGCAGTGCACGGACCGGTGCAGCCCGTGCAGCGGTCCGGGGCCGAAGTAGGCCGGGAACCAGCGCGCGTACAGCCGCTCGATCGGCGAACCGTAGGTGAGCAGAGCGACCCGGCTCCGGGTCTCCGGGGGCAGCTGCCAGACCGCGGACGCCGCGAGGACGCTGCCCTGGGAGTGGCCCGAGATGACGAGCCTGCCATGGGTGAGCCCGGTCCAGCCGGACATCCGTGACGCCAGGTCGGGGACGGCGCGCTCGGCGTAGCAGGGCGGTGCGAAGGGATGGGCGGCGCGCGGCCAGAACGTACCGACGTCCCAGAGGATGCCGATGGTGCGCCGGGCGGAGGCGTCGCGGTAGGCGCGCCGTCCCCAGGTGACGAAGAGTACGAAGCCGAGCCCGATCATCCAGGAGCCGGTCGACTGGGCCGCTGCGGCGACGGACTCGATGAACGGGCCGCTGCCCTTCATCGCCAGGCCGGGCACCTCACCGCTCGCCCAGGCCCCGCCGACCGCCGCCACACCGAGCAGCAGCGTGGCGCCGGAGACCGGGCCGAGGATCCAGGGCGCGGAGTCGGTGAGGGCCGCCGTGGCCCGGATCCGGGCGATCTGCCGGGTCCGGGCGGGGTCCGGCCGCTGCTGCCCGTACTCCCGGTCGATCTCGGGCTCCAGGGCGCGCGCGATGAGCCAGGTACGTACGAGCAGCACGGCGCCGGGGACCGCCAGCAGCACCAGGAGCACGGGGATGACCGAGGCCTGCCAGCTGAGCAGCACCGGGGGCCCTTCGATGAGGGCGCCGCGGCCCATGCCCGGGGTGCCGGAGCCGTCGAGCCAGTCGGCGACACGCTGGGCGACCCCGCCGGTCATGACGCCACCGAGAGCGCAGGCGAGCATGGCGACCACCGGTCCGCCGAGTCCGTGCATGACGGTGCGGGGTTCGGGGATCTTTCGGTACAGGCCGAGTGACACCACGGCGAGGACGACGACGAGCGCTCCCTGGCCGAGGGTGACGATGCTGAAAGTGACGTCACCGGGCAGGGCCCCCGCCGAGACCCAGGCGGGACGCGACCAGGCCGCGTACACCGCGGCGAGGACGAGCAGGGCCAGGGCGCTGCCGGGCAGCCAGGTGATGAGGGCACGGTCGAGCCCGTTGTCGAGACTCCGCTCGCTGCGTCCGCGGCGGCAGACGACCCACAGCACCACGAGCGCGCCCAGGACCAGCGCCGCCTCGATCAGCGATCCGAGGACGCCGGGCACGGGGCCGGTGACGGCGCGGTCATGGCGGCCCGCGGCGCCCGCGACCGACGCGGCGACGGTGAGGAATCCGGCGGCGGTGTGGGCGGCGCGCAGCCGGGCGACCAGCCGGCGGCCGTACCAGAACCCGGGCCGGGCGAGAGCCGGGCGGCTCCCGGCCGGGGTGGCGGAGGTGTTCGGATCGGGTGCGGTCTCCGGGTCGGCGTCGTCCGGTCCGGAGCCGGTGAGCGGGCGTTGCGATTCGTACGCGCTCCAGGTCCGGTTGGACAAGAACCAGAGCAGCCCGACCAGCGCGGTGGGCACGAGCGCGGCGAGGGCGAGGCGTCGGCCCGGCTGGGACCACCAGCCGCCCTGTGCCGTCGACAGGAAGCCGAGCCAGGACCGCTGGTCCGAGCAGTCCGGCACGCCCGCGCACTGCCAGGCCGTCAGGTCGAGCGCGACCTCGCAGGCCGCCGCGGTCAGCAGGACCGTGAGGCTCAGGGCGACGAGCCGGACGAGGACCCCGTACAGGCGCACCGAGCGGGTGCGGCTCCGGGCGGTGGGGCGCATCCAGTGGGCGAGGTTGACCACCATGAACGGGAGCAGCAGCAGCCACAGGGCGCGGGAGCCGTTGCCGGAGGTGAGGTTGGACCAGCAGTAGGCCTCGGCGATGGGCCGGTCGTGGTACCGCTCGGGGTGCTGTTCGGCGTCCATGTCCCCGGCCCTCCGGTACATGGCGGCGGTCGCGTCGCCCGTGACCCGGACCGGCCGCGGATCGTCGAGCATCTCCTGTGGGGTGGCTCCGCCCACGCCGTGGACCAGCAGTTCCAGCGCGGGCCTCGGACTCTGCGGGGCCTGGGTGACAGGTGCCACTGGAGTGACTCGCTCTCTCGGTCGTGGGGAAAGGCGCTGATACGCGGTCACCAGGATCACGGATGAGGGCCGGTGGACGCACCGCTCTCACGGAATCTCCCCAGTGCGGCGGCCGGCGACACCGCGTGGCAGGATGACCCCGTTCCGAAGAGACTGTTGCGCTGTCTGAAGGAAGGACCGGACCAGCGTTGAGCGAGAATCAGAACCTGCTCGCGGAGCAGCGGCGCGCCCTGATCCTCGACGAGGTGCGCAGGCGTGGTGGGGTCCGGGTCAATGAGCTGACCCGGAGGCTGAACGTCTCTGACATGACCGTCCGCCGGGATCTGGACGCGCTGGCCCGCCAGGGTGTGATCGAGAAGGTGCACGGCGGGGCCGTACCGGTGGTCGAGGCCAGTACGCACGAGCCCGGTTTCGAGGCCAAGTCGGCACTGGAGCTGACCGCCAAGGAGGACATCGCGCGGGCGGCCGCCGCGATGGCGGTGCCCGGTACCGCCATCGCGCTCTCCGGTGGTACGACGACGTACGCGCTCGCCCAGCATCTGCTGGACGTACCGGATCTGACGGTGGTGACCAATTCGGTGCGGGTCGCCGATGTGTTCCACTGCGCGCAGCACTCGGGGTCCGCGGGCGGGGCGCGTGCCGGGGCCGCCACGGTGGTGCTCACCGGTGGGGTTCGGACTCCGTCGGACTCCCTGGTCGGCCCGGTCGCGGATCAGGCGATCGCCTCGCTCCACTTCGATGTGCTGTTCCTCGGGGTGCACGGCATCTCGGTGGAGGCCGGTCTGTCGACGCCGAATCTGGCGGAGGCCGAGACGAACCGCCGTTTCGTCCAGTCGGCACGGCGCGTCGTGGTGGTCGCCGACCACACCAAGTGGGGCACGGTGGGACTGAGTTCGTTCGCGGCCCTGGCGCAGGTGGACACGTTCGTTACGGACGCGGGTCTGTCGGCTGTCGCCCGTGAGGAGATCGAGGAGCATCTGCCGAGCCTGCTGGTGGCGGGCCGGATCGCGGACGACGCTTCCTAGGAGGGTGCTGAAGATCTTGGCCGGATCAGCGAGCGACGTCCGGTGCGTGCAGCTGCAAGGCGCCGAAGCGGCCTCAGATGAGGCCTCCCCTGCTCGAACGCAGTTGAGAGCTTGGGGAAGGAGCTGTCAGGTCGTTCTGGCAACGCCGCAGGTGTGCGTGCCAGGCGTCGGGAGCCCGGCCAAGACCTTCAGCCCCTCTCCTGGCTATTGCCCCTCCCGGCAGGCTTTGCTCCGTCGCGGCACTGGCGACCGGGCGGTGTGTCGGTTCCGCTCAGCTCGGACCGGGCGGTGCACGGCTTAGGATCGGGCTGTGGCCGTCTTCCGGATCGAGCGTTTCACGCATCTGCCCACGGCCGAGTCCTGGCGCCGGGTGACGGACTGGGAACGGCACGCGGCGAGGGTGCCGCTGACCACGATCACCGTCCCCACGGGGCTCCCGACCAGGGTGGGGACCGTCTTCGTGGCGCGTACGGGCGTGGGTCCGCTGGGTTTCGACGATCCGATGGAAGTGGTGCGCTGGACCCCGCCCGCCGTCGGGCGCGCGGGGCTGTGCCGGGTGGAGAAGCGCGGTTCGCTGGTGCGGGGCCGGGCGTCGATCGATGTGTATCCCACGGATTCCGGATCCCATGTGGTGTGGGTGGAGGAGCTGAGTGTCCGGCTGCTGCCGCGGTGGGTCGATCCTTTGATCGCCGCGGCGGGCCGCCGGGTCTTCGGCCGGGTGCTCGACGGCATGTTCGGCCGTCCGGCGGGTCCGGGGCCGTAGCCCGGCGTGGGAGCGCCCGCCCGCATAACATCCTTACGTACAAGGACATCTGACGGCGTGACAGCTATGGTGTGCGCGACCTGTACGACCCCGTACGCCGCCGACCTACCGCACGGGAGGTGCGATCCGTGCCACGCCGACTCCGTTCCGTGGGCCTCGATTTCGTCGAGTCCGCTGCCCTGCGACTGGTCTTCGACGCCGAGGTGTCCGCCCCTCCCGAGGCGGTCTACCGTGCGCTCGCCGACGACGTGGCGGGCTGGCCGAGCTGGTTCACCTCGGTGACTGCGGCCCGGCCCATCGAGGAGGGCGCGGGCCGCGAGATCCGGCTCAGGGGCGGCACGGCGCTGCGCGAGTCGATCCTCGCGGCCGAGCCCGGCGCGCGGTACGCCTACCGGGTCGACGAGTCCAACGCCCCTGGCCCGAAAGCCCTGGTGGAGGAGTGGCGGCTCACCCCGGCCGGGACCGGGACGCGGGTGCGGTGGACGTTCGCCGCCGACGGTTCCGCACCCTTCCGCTTCACCCTGCGGCTGGCCCGGCCGGGAATGGGCCGGGCGTTTCGGAACGCCGTGCGCAATCTCGACAGGCGGCTGGCCGCACCCGCGGCCTGAGTGCGGCCGCGGACCGGGCGTACCGCGCTCCGTCCGTGCTATCCGGGCCAGTTGCCGCTGCTCAGGAAGGATTCGATGGTCCGCGTGTACGGGGCGATGTCCAGGCCCTGTTCGGCGAGCCAGCTGTCGGAGTAGTACTTGTCGAGGTAGCGGTCGCCCGGGTCGCAGAACAGGGTGACGACGCTGCCGGTACTGCCCTGTTCGACCATCTCCGCGACCAGTTTGAACGCGCTCCACAGCCCGGTGCCGGTGGAGCCGCCCGCCTTCCGGCCGATGGTTCCCTCCAGGGCGCGCACGGCCGCGACACTGGCCGCGTCCGGCACCTTCATCATCCGGTCGATGGCCCCGGGCACGAAGCTCGGCTCCATCCGGGGCCTGCCGATGCCCTCGATCCGGGAGCCGCAGTCGCTGGTGGCCAGGAGGTCGTGGTGGGTCCAGCCGTCGAAGAAACAGGAGTTCTCCGGGTCGGGCACACAGATCCGGGTGTCGAACTGCATGTAGTGCACATAGCGGGCGATGGTCGCCGAGGTACCGCCGGTTCCGGCCGTGGCGACGATCCACGTCGGCTCCGGATAGCGCTCCAGCCTCAGCTGCTGGTAGATCGACTCGGCGATGTTGTTGTTGCCGCGCCAGTCGGTGGCCCGTTCGGCGTAGGTGAACTGGTCCATGTAATGACCGCCGGTATCGGCGGCCAGCATGGCGGACTCCTCGTACAGCTTCCGTGAATCGTCGACGAAGTGGCAGCGGCCGCCGTGGAATTCGATCAGCCGGCACTTCTCGGGGCTGGTGGTACGGGGCATCACGGCGATGAACGGCACACCGATCAGCTTGGCGAAGTACGCCTCCGAGACGGCCGTCGAACCGCTGGACGCCTCGATCACCGGCCTGCCCGGCCGGATCCAGCCGTTGCAGAGCCCGTAGAGGAAGAGCGAGCGGGCCAGGCGGTGCTTGAGGCTGCCGGTGGGGTGCGTCGATTCGTCCTTGAGGTAGAGGTCGATGCCCCAGGTCTCGGGCAGCGGGAAGCGCAGCAGGTGGGTGTCGGCGGAACGGTTGGCGTCGGCCTGGACCTTGCGAACGGCCTCCTTGAGCCAGGCCCGATACTCGGAGTCGGAGCGGTCGATGTCGATGGTCGCCACGACCCGGCCGTCGTCTGTGTGCTTTGCGGTGCCCATCAACGCGTTCCTCCTCGTATCACCGGACTCTCGCCGTCAACGATATTCCCCCTACCTGCAGAAACGTTCACTTTGATGCTCCATAGCCCTGCCTTGGCCCGGCCGGACAGGACGGCTGCCACATTGCTCCGGGACGCGGCCTGGCGCGCAGGTCCCGGATGCGTGCAGACTTCTGACAGAGGCGTTACGAAGGGGGCGAAGCAGTCATGCCGGAAACGGAGTTCAGTGCGACGGGGGTACGGATCGAGCGGTGGGCCCGCTCGCTCACGAGGGCCGGGCAGGTCATCGTCAAGGACGGCCGGCTGGCCCTGCTGACCAGTTACGGACGGGAGATCGACAGCGCCCCGGTGGTGGCGGTGAGCGCGGGCAGGCCGTGGTTCGCCGGAGCAGGGGCGGCCGTGGCGCGTCTCAACGGGACGCGGTACCGGCTGACGATGGGGCAGCGCAACCACGGTCCGGACACGGCCGGACCGGCCCACCGCTTCCTCGAGACGCTGCGGAGCGCGGGCAGCCGGATGATCTGACGGAGCAACCCCGCCGGGACAGCGCGAGTTGCAGAGCCGTGGCCCCTGAGCGACATTGGTCACATGTCACTCATGGTTCACCAGCGGTGACACTGAGATCCGTCACCGCCGGTCCGGATTCAGCGGTTCGTCGTCTGCTGGATCCGTCCCTCTCGTCTTCTTCCGGACCTATTTCGGGGAGTCGCAGCCGTGATCAGCGAGCCAAGCAGGCACTGCACGGTGGAGCTCCAGGCCCTGCCGTCGCGGATCGGTCAGGTCCGCAGAATCGTTTCAGCGCAGTTGCGCTACTGGCATCTCGATCCGTTGATCGACCATGCGGCGCTCGGCGTCACCGAACTGCTGACCAATGTCCACCGGCATGCTCAGCCGGACAAGTCGTGCACCGTCGAGATCGAGTTGCTGCTCGAACGGCTGACGGTGTCCGTCCACGACCACGACCCGCGGCTGCCGACCGTGCGCGACCTCAGTACGTCCAGTACGTCGGGGCGCGGGCTCGCGCTGATCGCCGCGGTCAGCGAGAGCTGGGGCGTCCGCCCGAGCGGCGAGGCCGGGAAGGTCGTCTGGTTCACCCTTCCGGCACCTCCTCCCCTGTTCACCGGGCGGCCACCGCACTCGGTGTACGGGGCGACCACGGACGGGCCGTTCGAGCCGGACGCCGTCACGTATCTGGAGAGCCGTACGCCCTCCGTCGCCCGGTCGGCGGTGGTCGGGTAGCGGAAATGGAGGAGCGGGGCGCCGGACGGCGCCCCGCTCCTCCATTTCCGTGCGCTGTTCGGCTCCTTTCCGTGCGCTATTCGGCGGCGATCGCGCGGAGCACGTCCAGCCGTGCCGCCCGGCGGGCCGGCCGGCGGCCTGCCAGCGCCCCGGCGGTGATCCCCACGAGGGCGATCACCAGGAGCCGCAGCGGCGGCAGCGCGAAGGCGAGGGCGGTGCCACCCGCGGATGCCTCGACCAGCACCCAGCCGAGGAAGCCGCCGAGCAGCAGACCGCCCGCCGTGCCGAAAGCGGCGACCAGGACGGACTCGCAGCGGACCATGGACCGCAGCTGGCTCCTGGTCTGCCCGACGGCCCGCAACAGGCCCAGTTCCCTGGTGCGTTCGTGGACGGCCAGCGTGAGCGTGTTGGCGATGCCCAGCAGCGCGATCAGTACGGCGAGTGCCAGCAGGGCGTAGACCAGGGTGAGCATCATGTCGATGCCGCCGGCCGAGGACTGTGCGTACTCGCTGCGGGTCTGTACGTCCGGGTTGCCGTACGCCTCCGCGGTCTTCGCGACTGCCGCCTTGCCGTCGGCGGTGGACACGCCGGGCTTGAAGGAGACGGCGATCAGCGAGTCGGAGTCCTGGGCGCGGTGCGGGTCCCAGGCCTGGCGGGTGATGACGTAGTCGCCCGCCAGTTCCGGCCGGTCGTAGACGGCGCGGACCGTGAAGTTCTGCCGGGTGCCGTCGGTGAAGGTGAGCCGTGCGGTGGAGCCGGTGCGCAGTCCGCGCTTGCCGGCCTCGGCGGCGGACACCGCGATCCCGTTCGTGCCCAGCCCGTTCAGCGATCCGTCGACCCGGCCGAGGTCGAAGACCCTGCCGAGCGCGGCCGGGTCGGTGACGGTCAGAGCGCGTCCGGCGCCGTCGACCTCGGCGACCCCTTTACCGAGGCCGACGGCGGTAGCGACCTCCGGCAGCCGGTCGACGGCCGGGGCGAGCCGGGGGCTGAGGCCGCTGCCGCCCGCCCCGAAGGCGGGGGCACTGATGGCGACGTCGCCCGCGAAGGAACGGTCCACCGTCTGGTTCATGGTGGCCTTCAGCGAGGCACCGAAGACGGTGAACAGGGAGACCACGGCGACGCCGATCATCAGCGCGGTCGCGGTGGACGCGGTCCGTCGGGGGCTGCGCAGGGCGTTGCGGCGGGCCAGCCGGCCCGTGACGCCGCGCAGCCGGTCGAGCGGAGCGCCGAGGAACCGTACGGCGTACGAGGAGGCGACCGGTCCGAGCGTCACGAACGCGGCGAGTGCGAGTACCGCGCCGGCGGCCGACAGCGGGCCGGACCGGCCGGCCGACACGCCGGCCAGGATGGTGCCGACGGAGGCGGCCAGCAGTACGAGCCCGCTCAGGGTGCGTGTACGGGATGCCGCGGAGTGGTCCACGGCGCTCTCGCGCAGGGCGGCGAGCGGAGCGGTGCGGCCGGCCCGGACGGCGGGCAGGAGGGCGGAGCCGAGGCAGACGAGGATGCCGACGGCGAGCGGCAGCAGCAGCGACCCGGCGCCGATCACCAGCGGGCCCGCGGGGAACGGGAATCCGACGGCGGAGAAGAGCGCCCGCAGTCCGGCGGCGACCCCGATGCCGCCGGCCAGCCCCGCGGCGGAGGCGGTCACGCCGACCGTGCCCGCCTCGACGAGGCTCGCTCCGACGACCTGGCCGCGGGAGGCACCGAGCGCGCGCAGCAGGGCGTTCTCGCGGGTCCGCTGAGCAACGACGATCGCGAAGGTGTTGTGGATGGAGAAGGTGGCGACGAGCAGCACGATCCCGGAGAACACCAGCAGCAGCGTGGTGAACAGGCTGAGGAAGGCGCCGGAGATCATGTCCCGGTCCTCGGCGGCCGAGGCCTGACCGGTGATGGCCTCGACGCCCTTGGGTAGTACGGGGCGCAGTGCGTCGACGAGTTCCTGCTGGCTGGTGCCCGGGCCCGCACGCACCTGGATGGTCGATGCCTCGCCGGGCTTCGGCGTGAGGTGCTTCTCGGCGTCGGCCTGCGTCATCGCGGTGTAGGTGACCTGCCCCATGCCGTCCTGGCTGCCGAAGGTGGCCAGTCCGACGATCGTGACACGTACGGGGTCGGGGGTGCGCAGCACGGTGGTGTCGCCGATCCTGAGCCCGCCCCGGTCGGCGGCGCCGCGGTTGATGACGACCTCACCGGGTGCGGCGGGGGCACGTCCGGCGGCGAGCCGGTACGGGTTGAGCTTCGGGTCGTCGATCCAGTTGCCGGCGAGGGTGGGCGGCCCCTGGCCGCCGACGGGTTTGCCGTCGGAGCCGATGAGCTGGCCGGCGCCCTGGATGTCGGGGGCCGCCGCGGCGACCTCGGGGGTCTGCTCGATCGTCTTCACGAGTGCGGTGCTCACCGGCTGCCGGGTGCCCCGGGACTCACCGGCGACGGTAATCACGTCGGTCCCGCGCACGACGGCGTCGGTACCGGCGGTGGCGTTGCCGAACATGGTGTCGAAGCTCGCGCGCAGGGTGTCGCCCATGACGAGCGTCCCGGTGAGGAACGCGACGCCGAGCAGGACGGCGACGAAGGTGCCGGAGAAGCGGCGCTTGTGGGCGCGGAGCGAGGAGACACTCAGGCGTACGGATGCCCGGGGGCTGGTCATGGCGTCACCGCCCTCGTGAGGGGTGGGGGGCGAAGGACTTGAACCGGTCGATTACGCGCTCCGCCGTGGGGTCGGTCATCCGGTCGACGAGCCGGCCGTCGGCGAGGAAGACGACCTCGTCGGCATGGGCGGCGGCGACCGGGTCGTGGGTGACCATGACGACCGTACGGGCGGTCTGCCGGACGGTGCCGCCGAGCAGCCGGAGCACCTCCTGGCTGGAGCGGGAGTCGAGGTTACCGGTCGGTTCGTCGGCGAAGACGACATCGGGGCTGCCCGCGAAGGCCCGGGCCACGGCCACCCGTTGCTGCTGTCCGCCGGACAGTTCGCCGGGGCGGTGGTGCAGCCGGTCCCGCAGTCCGACGGTGTCGATCAGTGCGTCGAGCCACTCCGGGTCGGGGCGCTCGCCCGCCAGATCCAGGGGCAGGGTGATGTTCTCCGCGACGGTGAGTGTCGGCAGGAGGTTGAAGGACTGGAAGACGAAGCCGATGCGCTGTCGGCGCAGCAGGGTGAGCCTGCGGTCGTCGAGGGCGCTGAGGTCGGTGTCGCCGATGAAGGCGGAGCCGGAGGTGAGGGTGTCGAGTCCGGCCGCGCAGTGCATGAGAGTGGATTTGCCGGAGCCGGAGGGGCCCATGATCGCGGTAAAGCGGCCGGCCGGGAATTCGACGCTCACCCGGTCCAGGGCCCTGACCCGGGTGTCTCCCGTGCCGTAGAGCTTCACGGCGTCGACGACCCGGGCCGCGGCGGCGGTGGCGGACGTGGGGGTGGGGGTGGGCCCGGAGGTGGGAACGGTGGTCGTCATGCCACTCCTTCCTTGTTGCCTCGGCCGAACTGTTCATCGAGGACGGAGATCCGGCGCCAGTACTCGTCCTCCTCGATCTCCCCGGCCGCGAAGCGGCGGCCGAGCAGCGTGATCGGTGACGGTTCGGCGGGGCTCTCCTGGGTGGCACGGGCCTGCCAGGGGCCGCGTCGGCCGCGCAGGACCGTGCGGCGCAGGAGAGTGACGCCGCCGATGACGACGGCTGCCCAGAAGAGCGGGAAGAGGAGGATCCAGGGCCCGGGTCCACCGCTGTACGCCAGGGTGTTCATCTCGGTCAGCTCCCTCGGTTCAGGATGCGCGGTCAGGTTTTCCCGACGACTGCGAGCCTGGCCCCGGAAGGGGGCCCGAGTCGTCGTACGGCCGGCGGCCGTGCGCGTACACCTTCGGGAGTACGCGGCGGATCCGCGGCTGCTCCCGTGGTCGGGCCGGGAGCGCTGGGGCAGATGTACCGGAAGGCCGGTCCTTCATCGGCTGGAATGCGTCGATCGCGTTCGTCACCGTTCTACCGGCGGTTCATCAGATGACGCTCGCTTTTGTCGGCTGGTCGGGCCGGACGGGCGTGGATACGGTCGGTCGCGTCGTCCGGAAAGGGCGGCATCCGTCGCGTGTTGCGCGCGCCCGGGCCGTCCCGGCCGTCATGTGCCGGTACGGAACACGCTCAGGCGGTTCCATGGGAGTGGACATGAGCTCTGTCGGTCGTAGGACCGTTGTGGTGATGGCCGCGGCTTCGGCGTCGCTGGGCGCGGGGAGCGGTGTCATCGCGTCTTGCGGCCGCCACGTCGTGCAGCGGGGCGCAGTGCCCCAGCCTGAAGCCGACCAGGCTCACGACGAGCCAGGCCGGCCTGAATGTCACCCGGATGCAACTGGAGAACATCCAGGCGACGGCGTCCGAGGCGGTGACCGGGGAGCCCATCCGCGGTGCGGAGACCGTGTTCGCCACCATCGGCGGCCGGACGCTGGGATCGGCCTGCACCGACTACGACGGCGTGGCCTCGGTCACCGCCCCGGAGAACCTGGCCTCGGGGCCCGTCACGCAAGCGCGGCCAGCGGATCGTCCAGCACCGGCTGCCAGGCGAGTTCCGCCGCGCCCACCAGGCTGTTGTAGTCGAGCGTGCACGGCAGGATCGGCACACTGCCGCTGCGCCCCCACAGGCTGCGGTCCGCCACCACCGCGCGCAGCCGCTCCGGATCCGCGTCGAGCAGGGCGCGGTGCAGTCCGCCGAGGATGATGCGGTCGGGGTTGAGGATGTTGACGAGCCCGGCGAGCCCGAGGCCGAGCCGGTCGATCAGCGCCTCGGCCGCGCCCCGCACCGCCCCGTCCTCGTACTCCGTACGCAGCAGATCGCCGGCCTGCTTGAGCAGCGACTCCTGCGGACCGGGTTCGCGACGGGCGGTGATCAGGAAGGCCAGCGGGTCGGTCTCGACGTCCAGGCAGCCGCGGCCGCCGCAGTAGCACGGCCGGCCCTCGGGGTTCACCGTGAGATGCCCGACCTCCAACGCGAGTCCCGAACTCCCGGTGTGCAGGCGGCCGTCGAGGACCAGTGCCCCGCCCACGCCGCGGTGACCGGTGGCCACACAGAGCAGATGCTGGGCGCCGCGCCCCGCACCGTGCCGGTGCTCGGCGAGTGCGGCGAGGTTGACGTCGTTCCCGGTGAACGCCGGCCCGGGGATGCCCGCTTCCCGTACCCGGTCGGCGAAGATCTCGCGCACCGGGGCACCCGCGGGCCAGGCGATGTGCAGTGGGTTCAGTGCGGTGCCCTCCGGTTCGGCGACCGCGGACGGCACCGCGAGGCCCGCGCCGACGCAGCGCAGTCCGCTCTCCCGCAGCAGCCGGGCGCAGTCGTCGACGACGTCGCCGATGACCTGGGCCGGGTCCGCGGTGACGGTGGCACAGCTCGGGGTGGTGGCGACGAGCCGTCCGCCGAGCCCGACGAGCGCGGCCCGGAACCCGTCGGCGTGCACCTGGGCGGCGATGGCGACGGGGCCGGACTCCCGGATGGCCAGCCGGTGCGAGGGGCGGCCCTGCGAGCCGGCGGCGGAGCCCGGCCGGGAGTCGACCCGGATCAGGCCGAGCGCCTCCAGTTCCGCGGCGACCGCACCGGCCGTCGCCCGGGTGACGCCGAGTTCGGAGGTGAGGACGGCGCGGGTGGGCGCGCGTCCGGTGTGGACCAGTTCCAGCGCGGGTCCGAGCGCGCTGCGGCCCCTCTCCAACTTTGTCCGGGTGGTGGTCACCTTGCCGTTCATGGGGGCGAGTCTCCCATGATCCGCGGGTGTTGCCGACGCCCCGGTGGCGCACATGCGCCTCGTGCGCCCGCGACAGGCAGCCGTCTTGCGCGCGTTGTCCGGACGCCCCTATGCTGAGTTTGTGCCGCAACTAAACAAATTGCGGACGGCCCTGCCGGGGGGACCGGGCGAAATCACCGCCCCAGCTTCATCGGCCCGCCTCCGTACCGCGCTGACCGTGTTCTTCGCCCTCGACGGCTTCCTCTTCGCCGGCTGGGTGGTCCGCATCCCGGCCATCAAGCACCAGACCGGCGCCTCGGCCGCCACTCTGGGGCTCGCCCTGCTCGGCGTATCCGCCGGGGCCGTGGTGACCATGACGCTCACCGGCCGGCTGTGCCGGCGCTTCGGCAGCCATCCGCTGACCGTGGTCTGCGGCGTTCTCCTTTCCCTGAGCATCGCCCTGCCCGCACGGACGCATTCGGCGCTCGCGCTCGGCCTGGTACTGCTGGTCTTCGGCGCCGCGTACGGGGGGATGAACGTGGCGATGAACAGCGCGGCCGTCGACCTGGTCGCTGCCCTGCGGCGCCCCGTGATGCCCGGCTTCCACGCCGCGTTCAGCCTCGGCGGCATGGTCGGCGCCGGGCTCGGCGGCCTGGTCGCGGGCGGCCTCTCCCCCGCCACGCATCTCTTCGTCCTCACCGGGGTCGGACTCCTGGTCACCGCGGCGGCCGGCCCGGTGCTGCTGCGTACTCCGGCACCGGGGCCCGCGTCCACGGCCGGCACCGCCGAGGTGCCGCGGCCGGCCGGGCGGGCCCGCCGCACGGTGCTCCTGTTCGGCGTGATCGCGCTGTGCACGGCGTACGGCGAAGGCGCGCTGGCCGACTGGGGCGCCCTCCATCTCGAACAGGACCTGCACGCCCACCCGGGTGTCGCCGCCGCCGGATACTCCCTGTTCGCACTGTCCATGACGGCCGGTCGGCTCAGCGGTACGGCGCTGCTCGAACGGCTCGGCCAGACCCGGACCCTCGTCGCCGGCGGGACGACGGCCGCCGCCGGGATGCTCCTCGGCTCGCTCGCCCCGACCACCTGGTCGGCGCTCCTCGGTTTCGCCGTCACCGGTCTCGGTCTGGCCAATATCTTCCCCGTCGCGGTGGGCCGGGCGGGCGAGCTGGCCGGGCCCGGAGGAGTGGCCGCCGCGTCGACGCTCGGGTACGGCGGGATGCTGCTCGGGCCGCCCGCGATCGGTTTCCTGGCCGACTGGCTCTCCCTGCCACTGGCCCTCACCACGGTGGCGCTGCTGGCCATCGCGGCCGCCGCGCTGGGATACGGAGCACGCAACGCGGCGCACGCCTGAGAGGCCGGCCCTGCTGCGCGAACGCCCCGCCGGGCAGCCCGGCCCGCTGACACAATCACCACCATGGAGATCACGGATCACATCAACACCCTCGCCGCCGAAGGGCACTTGCTGGCGGCCGCCGCACAGGGAGCGGGAACCGGGGCGCCCGTGCCGACCTGTCCGGACTGGCAGGTACGCGACCTGCTCCGGCACACCGGGCGGGTGCACCGCTGGGCGACCGCTTTCGTCGTCGAGGGCCACACCTCGTACCACCCCGCCGGTGAGGAACCGGATCTGGACGGACCCCAGTTGATCGACTGGTTCCGCGAGGGCCACGGCCTCCTGGTCGACGCGCTGAAGACCGCACCGGCCGGACTGGAGTGCTGGACCATCATGCCCGCCCCGTCGCCGCTGGCGTTCTGGGCCCGGCGACAGGCGCACGAGACCACGATTCACCGGGTGGACGCGGAGTCGGCGCGCGGTGGACGACTTTCACCGGTGACGGCGGATCACGCGGTGGACGGCATCGACGAGTTGCTGCGCAGCTTTCACAGCCTCCCGAGAAGCAGGGTACGTAGCGACACACCGCGCTCCCTGAGGGTGTGCACAACGGACACCGACGCCGCCTGGACCGTGCGGCTCTCGCCACAGCCGCCGCAGACCGTGCGGGATGACGCGTCGTCCGAAGCGGTCGCCGTGGACTGCGAGTTGAGCGCTACGGCCGAAGAGCTCTATCTGACGCTGTGGAACCGGCTGCCGCTCACGGCGATCACCGTGACCGGAGACCCGGAGCCGGCGCGGATCTGGTCCGAGAACTCCGGGATCTGATCCCGTCGGCGGGCCGGGGCGAGACGACGCCGGACGAGGCGCTCAGTCCCCCGGCCCGTTCAGCATCCGGGCGAGCACGGACCTCTGCAGCGGCTTCACCTCGGCATGGCGCGCCCGGCCCTTCGCCGTCAGCTCGACCCTGACGCCCCGGCGGTCCTCGCCGCACATCGCCCGGCACACGAGGCCGTCCTTCTCCAGCCGCGCGACGAGGCGGGACAGCGCGCTCTGGCTGAGATGGCCCCGGGCAGCCAGCTCCTGTACGCGGCAGGCGCAGCCGCCGTCCTGCGCCGCGCCTTCCGCGAGGATGTCGAGAACCTCGAAATCGCTGGCGCCCAGACCGTGCCGGTGCAGCTCGCGGTCGAGCTCACAGAGCGTCCTGGCGAGCGCGAGGATGTCCCGCCACTCGTCGACGACCACCCGCTCGGACTTGTTCGCCGCCATGACCGCACGTCAGCAGAGATGACACCTCTTGTTGCATGTGCATCAAATGCACATGCGTTCAATGCACGCGCACGTACTGTGCTGCTCGTGACCTCTCCGCTCAACGGTGGCCGAGGGGAAGTTCCCGGCCCTCGGCCACCGCACGCGTGAGCTTCGAGACCCGGGTTCACGAGGCCGTGGCCCGGCCGGCCGCGCCTGTCGGGGTGCGCCGGGTCAGCCGAGCCAGCCGGGGCGCACGAGCCCCGACTCGTAGGCGAGTACGACGAGCTGGGCTCGATCCCGGGCGCCGAGCTTCACCATGGTGCGGCTGACATGGGTCTTGGCGGTGAGCGGGCTGACGACCAGCCGTCGGGCGATCTCCTCGTTGGAGAGCCCTATGCCGACGAGTGCCATCACCTCCCTTTCCCGTTCGGTGAGTTCACTCAGGCCGGTGACCGCCGCGGGTTCCTTGGACCGGGCCGCGAACTCGGCGATCAGTCGGCGGGTGACCCCGGGCGAGAGCAATGCGTCGCCGGCCACCACCGCGCGTACCGCCCGCAGCAGTTCCTCCGGTTCGGTGTCCTTGACGAGAAAGCCCGAAGCGCCGGAGCGGATCGCCTCGAAGACGTACTCGTCGAGCTCGAAGGTGGTGAGCATGACCACCTTCACGTCACGCAGCCCGGGGTCCTCGGTGATCGCGCGGGTGGCGGCGAGGCCGTCGAGACATGGCATCCGGATGTCCATCAGCACGGTGTCCGGCCGTAGTTCGCGCACCTTGCGTACGGCCTCCTCACCGTCGGCGGCCTCGCCCGCCACCTCGATGTCGGGCTGGGCGTCCAGCAGGGCCCGGAAACCGGCCCGGACCAGTAGCTGGTCGTCGGCGAGCAGTACGCGGATCACGGTGTCTCCTCCTTGGGCGCCGCCGCGCCTGGCGAGTCGGACAGCAGCGGAAGCTCGGCCCGCACGCGGAAGCCGCCGTCGGCCCGGGGGCCCGCCTCGATCGTGCCACCCAGGGCGGCGGCGCGCTCCCGCATGCCCGCCAGTCCGTTGCCGCTGCCGCCCGCCTCGTTACCGGTGGCCGGTCCTTCGTCGTCGATACGGAGCCGGATGCGGCCGGGCTCGTAGCCGATCCGGACCTGCGCGGTGCGCGATCCGGAGTGCCGGACCACGTTCGTGAGCGCCTCCTGGACGATCCGGAAGGCGGCGAGATCCGCGCCGGGCGGTACGGAGCCCCGCATCCCGTCGGTCTCGACGGTGACGGTCAGTCCGGTGCTCGCCGCCTGTTCGACGAGTTCGGGGAGCCGGTCGAGTCCGGGAGCCGGGGCCCTGGGGGCGTCTCCGGGGGCGCGCAGCGTGTCAAGGACCTGACGGACCTCGCCCAGCGCCTCCTTGCTGGCGGCCTTGATAGTGGTGAGGGCGGTACGGGCCTGTTCGGGGTCGGAATCCAGCAACGCGAGCCCGACGCTCGACTGCACGTTGATGACGGAGATGCTGTGGGCCAGGACGTCATGGAGCTCACGCGCCATCCGCAGTCGCTCCTCGTCGGCCCGGCGCTGCTGGACGGCCTCCCGTTCGGCGCGCTGGTCCGCCCACTGCTCACGGCGTACGCGGACGAATTCGGCGGCGGCGACGATGGCCACCACCCAGGCGGCGATGCCCAGTTCCTGCCCCCACGGTGCGGCGTGGCCACCGGAGGGCGGGAGCCAGTGGGCCACCAGGACGTGCCCCAGCCACACCATGCCGACGGCCGACCAGGCGGCCCGCCGGTGCCCTGCAACGACGGCGCTGAAGCAGGCCACGGCGACGGCCAGGAAGACCGGCCCGTACGGATATCCGGCGGCCAGATAGACCATCGCGGCGGCCGACGCCCCGAAGACGGCCACCACGGGGTGACGGTGGCGCAGCAGAAGCACGGCGACGGCCAGGAAGAGCAGCAGCCGCGCGAAGAGGTCCAGCGGCGCCCGCTCGCCCATCTGCCCCCGGGCCGCGATGGTCGAACCGATCATGACGACGGCACCGAGCAGGATCGTCGACGGCCAGGGCAGCCGGGAGGCGGAGTACCCCGGTTCCCCCGTCAGCCACCGCGGCAGCCCGCCGTGGCCCCAGTGTGAGCGTTGCTCTTCCATGGCGGCCACGCTAGACGGCGGACCACCGCGCGGGCGTCAGCCGGGCGTGGTGATCACCCGTACTCCCTGTGGAGTACGACGTACGGACCGATGGAGGGCGACGCCCGGTCCCGGGCCTGCCATTCGGCGATCAGACCTGATTCGCGTGCCCCCGGCACCGCCGCGATCAGTCCCGGTCCGGACGAAGGACCCTAGCGCCCCTCCCGGCAAGCTTTGCCCCGTCGCGGCACCAGTGCCGGGAGCGGCACTAGTGCCGCGACCGGCAATGTTTGCCCGGAAGGAGCGTCGTCCAGTGCGTGCGATCGCAAGGCGGCCGGAAGTCCTTGTAGCGGAGCTACCAGGGCTTTTGGCCAACGCAGCGAGCGTGCGTGCTGGGCGGCGCGACGGGGCAAAGCTTGCCGGGAGGGGCACTAGTAGACCGTCGCAGCTAATTTTTGGGATAGAGGTGGCGCAGTTTGATGCGTGCGTCGTGCGTGGTGAACTGCCAGTCCACGTGACGTTGGTCGGTGTTGGTGGCGTTCTGCCAGGCCGAGAGTTCGGTGTTGAGGATGTCGAGGTCGCCGATCCGGCGGTCGAGACATTGCCGGGTCAGCGCGGAGAGTTCGATCTCGGCGATGTTGAGCCATGACCCGTGTTTGGGCGTGTGGTGGATCTCGAGGCGTTGGGCCAGCGCGAAGGCCTCTTCTGGTTCGAATGCCTCGTACAGTGAGGCGATGCCGTGGGTGTTGAGGTTGTCCATCACCAGCACCACGGCCTCGGCGTCGGGGTAATCCACGCTCAGCAGCTGCTTGACCTGGCCGGCCCAGTCGATCCGGGTCCGCTGGGACAGTGCCTGAACTCGACGCCACCCGCGCAGGGGTTCGACCCACACGAAGATTGAGCACGTGCCGCAGCGGATGTACTCGCTGTCCTGGCAGGCGTCGTGACCAGGGCGGGCCGGGAGCGGGTCGCGGGCATGGTCGAGGAGCTGGTAGGGCTTCTCGTCCATGCACACCACCGGACGTGCCGGGTCATATGGCCGGGCATAGACGGCCAGCACGTCTTCCATCCGGGCCGCGAACTCCGCGTTCGCTCGTGGTGGGATGGTCCAGCACTTCTTCAGGTGAGGACGCAGTTCCGTTTTTTTAAGACCCGCCCGATGGTGGAGTGGTCCAGATCGGGGATGTCCTCGACCAGCGCGACGTGCTTCTCCAGCAGCCGCAGTGACCACCGGGCATGGCCTTGGGGTGGCTGTGAGCACGCCATCGCGATCAGCCGGGCTTCGACCTCACCGGTCACTGGCGAGGGCACCGGTGGGAGGTCGCGCTTCTTCCGCGCGATCGTGGCGTGAACATCGCCACCGGTCTCGGCGAAACGCTTGGCGACCAGCCGCAACGTCTCACCGGAGACGCCGAGCCGGGCCGCGATCACCTCCTTGGGATCCGCCTCACCCGCCGAGGTATCCAGTGCAAGCAGTACCCGCGCACGCATGATCATCGAGGCCCCACGAACACCTGTCGTGGTCACCCGGACCAACTCCTCGCGATCCTGCACGGTCAACCTGACCGGCCGCTTCTTCTGCGAACCCATGACAACAGTCCTGTCTGGCAAAGGGGAAGGAATCTGCCAGACACCAACCTCCCAACCAGACACGCCATAACTAAACAGCGACACGCTACTAGCTGCCACGGGGGCCGAGCAGCCCGACCGTGCGGGCCAGTTCGGTGACGGCCTCCCGGAAGAAGACCTCCCGGGCCTCCACCACCCGGTTGAACTGGCCGAAGATCTCGAAGGAGATCAGCCCGAATATCTGTGACCAGGCGGCGATCAGCGGCGCTGCGACACCCGGAGGGAGGCCGGGCGCGAATTCGGCCACCATCCGCCCGGCCTCGGCGCGCAGCTCGGCGGCGAGTGGCGGCACGGCGAGACCGTCCGTGCGGTAGGCGTCGCCGACGATGGTGATCAGGACGAGGCCGACGCGGGAGGCGGGTCCGATCGTGGCCTGCGGCGCGGTGTAGCCGGGCACGGGCGAGCCGTAGATCAGGGCGTACTCGTGGGGGTGGGCCAGAGCCCAGTCGCGTACGGCGCGGGCGACCGCGGTCCAGCGTGCGAGGTGCGGGGCGGCCTCGTCGACGGCGGCCCGGTGAGCGGCCTCGGCGGTCTCGCCCACGGCGTCGTACGCGTCGACGATCAGGGCCGTGAGCAGCTCGTCCCGGCTGGGGAAGTAGCGGTAGAGCGCGGAGGACGCCATGCCGAGCTCCCGTGCGACGGCGCGCAGTGAGAGTTTCGCGGCGCCCTCGGCCGCCAGTTGCTTCTTCGCCTCGCCCTTGATGGCGGCGGTGACCTCGATACGGGCCCGTTCCCTGGCTCCCCGGACAGTGCTCATGGGCTTCAGTCTGCCACGGACAGAGAGCACCGACCAACAACGAGAGCGGCGCTCTTGTTTTTGAGCACCGATTCCGTGCACACTGCTCTCAATCGAGAGCACCGCTCTCACAATGAGGAGAGTCACCATGTCTCAGCCGTACTACCTTCAGGGCAACGCCTTCAGTGTCCGGATGAACGGCGTCATCGGCTGGCTGGCCCGGCACGGCGTCAGCCTTCAGGGCTCGGCCGAACTGTCGGTACGCGGCCGCAAGAGCGGGCAGCCTCAGCGCATCCCCGTGAACCCCCACACCCACAAGGGCGCGCAGTACCTGGTCTCCGCACGCGGTCACTCCCAGTGGGTGCGCAACATGCGGGCGGCCGGCGGCGGCGAACTGCGGGTGGGCCGGAAGGTTCGCACCTTCACGGCCGTGGAGATCGCGGACGACGAGCAGAAGGCACTCGTCGTCCGCACCTACCTGGAGCGGTGGGGATGGCAGGTCAACCAGTACTTCCAGGGCGTCACCGCGAAGTCCACGGACGCCGAACTCCTGGCAGCCTGCCCGGACCACCCCGTCTTCCGGGTCGCCGTACAGGACTGACCCGTAGCGGCCCGCCCCTCCCGGGCGTCCCGGCACCCGGCACCCGGCACCCGGCACCCGGCACCCGGCACCCGGCACCCGGCACGACCCTCCCAGTCTTCCGAGCGCCGCGAAGCGCCCCGGGTGTCAGGCCCTAACGGTCCATCGCCGACAGTGCCCGCTGCGCCAGCGGATGCGTACGGACCAGCTCGGCCAGCGAGGTCGTTCCCCGGGTGATCCCCGCGAACGCGTTCCACGCCGGGCGGAAACCCGTCAGCACCGCGTGCAGCACCCCGGGGCGGCGCTCGAAGAGCTTCAGCATGCGCCGTCCGACGCCCATCTCGACACCCAGGCCGGCCTTGATGGCGAAGGCGTAGTTCAGTGCCTGGCGCCGGGCGTCCACCGCGTCGTGCGACTCCGCGATGCGCACCGCCCACTCACCCGCGAGCCGCCCCGACCGGAGCGCGAAGGAGATGCCCTCGCGGGTCCACGGCTCCAGCAGTCCCGCCGCGTCGCCGCACACCAGCACCCGCCCGCGTGACAGCGGCGAGTCGTCGCTGCGGCAGCGCGTCAGATGCCCGGAGGAGACCTTCGGTTCGAAACCGGCGAGACCGAGCCGGGCGATGAAGTCCTCCAGGTACCGCTTCGTGCCCGCGCCGTCGCCCCGCGCCGAGATCACGCCGACGGTGAGGACGTCCCCCTTGGGGAACACCCAGCCGTAACTGCCGGGCATGGGACCCCAGTCGATGAGCACCCGCCCCGCCCAGTCCTCCGCGACCGTCTCCGGAACCGGGATCTCCGCCTCCAGGCCGAGGTCCACCTGGTCGAGCTTCACCCCGACATGAGCACCTATCCGCCCCGCGCTGCCGTCCGCGCCGACGACCGCGCGGGCAAGCACCGTCTCGCCGCCGGACAGCACCAGGGCGACCGTGCGCCGGTCCGGTACCGCGGCGCCGTGCTGCTCGACCCTTGTCACCGTCGCTCCGGTACGGAGTTCGGCGCCCGCCTTCTGCGCCTCCTCGACCAGTCCCGCGTCGAACTCGGGGCGGTTGATGAGCCCGAAGAGCATCTTCTTCGAGCGACGGGTGCGCGCCAGCCTGCCGTTGAGCGAGAACGTGACCGCGTGGATCCGGTCCCGCAGCGGCAGTTCGAATCCGGGCGGCAGCGAATCACGCGAATACCCGATGATGCCGCCGCCACACGTCTTGTAGCGGGGCAGTTCCGCCTTTTCGAGGAGCAGTACCCGTCGGCCGGCGACCGCCGCCGCGTATGCCGCGGAGGCTCCGGCCGGTCCGCCACCGACTACGACGACGTCCCACACGGACGACTCTTCGTGCTCATGCCCGGCATCTGCGTTCTCGCTGCTCACGATGTGCTTCTGCTCCCGATCCCACCAGTGGCCCATGCTGCTCACGGCATCCTACGGCGCGCCCGGCCCGCCGCCCGCTGTGGGAGGATCGACCGTACCTTCGTCCTTCATGCAACGCCGCACACCCGGTGTGCATGTAGCCGGATTCGTACACATAACGTCGCACCCACGAGGAGCGTGCCCATGACCGCCCGTCCGATCTCCGAGACCATTGCCTCGCTGATGCCTCGCGCCAAGACGGAGCTGGCCGAGCTGGTGGCCTTCCAGTCGGTGGCGGATCCCGCGCAGTTCCCGAAGAGCGAGTGCGAGGCGGCCGCCAACTGGGTCGCCGACGCGCTGCGCGCAGAGGACTTCCAGGACGTCGCCCTGCTCGACACCCCCGACGGCACCCAGTCGGTGTACGGCTTCCTGCCCGGCCCGGCAGGCGCCCCGACTGTACTGCTCTACGCGCACTACGACGTGCAGCCGCCGCTCGACGAGTCCGCCTGGCTCTCCCCGCCGTTCGAGCTGACGGAGCGGGACGGCCGCTGGTTCGGCCGCGGCTCGGCGGACTGCAAGGGCGGCTTCATCATGCATCTTGTCGCCCTGCGCGCCCTCAAGGCGAACGGCGGCGTCCCGGTCTCCGTCAAGGTGATCGCCGAGGGGTCCGAGGAGCAGGGCACGGGCGGCCTTGAGCGTTACGCGGAGGCGCACCCCGAGCTGCTGACCGCCGACACGATCGTCATTGGCGACACCGGCAACTTCCGGGTCGGTCTGCCGACGGTCACGGCGACACTCCGCGGCATGACGATGCTGCGCGTCACGCTCGACACCCTCGAAGGGAACCTGCACTCCGGACAGTTCGGCGGCGCCGCCCCGGACGCGCTGGCCGCGATGATCCAGCTGCTGGCGTCGCTGCGCGCCGAGGACGGCACCACGACCGTCGACGGTCTCGCCACGGACACCGAATGGGACGGACTGCAGTACTCGGAGGCCGAGTTCCGCAAGGACGCGAAGGTCCTCGACGGCGTCGGACTGATCGGCACGGGCACGGTCGCCGACCGGATCTGGGCCCGGCCCGCCGTCACCGTCATCGGCATCGACTGCCCGCCGGTGGTCGGCGCGACCCCCTCGCTCCAGGCGAGCGCACGGGCGCAGATCAGCCTGCGTGTACCTCCGGGCCAGGACGCCGCCGCGGCGACCGGGCTCCTGACCGCCCACCTGGAGGCGCACGCCCCCTGGGGGGCCAGGGTGTCGGTGGAACAGGTCGGCCAGGGCCAGCCGTTCCGCGCGGACACCTCCAGCCCGGCGTACACGTCGATGGCGCAGGCGATGGAGGCCGCGTACCCCGGCGAGAAGATGCAGACGTCCGGCATGGGCGGCTCGATCCCGCTCTGCAACACCCTCGCCGCGCTCTACCCGGAGGCCGAGATCCTCCTGATCGGCCTGAGCGAGCCGGAGGCGCAGATCCACGCGGTGAACGAGAGCGTGTCGCCGGAGGAACTGGAACGTCTGTCGCTCGCCGAGGCGCTGTTCCTGCGGAACTACGCGGAGTCCAAGCTGGCCTGACCCTGCGTCACCGTTCCCGCCGTGTTCCGGCGGGTCTCCTGTGCGCAGGGCTCGACCGGTCCGCCGCTCCGTCCGCGGTGGACCGGGTCCGGACCACGGAACGTTCCTTGGCGCCGACTCCGGTTCACCCCCGGCCCCGCGGGTTCCGGGCCGTCTGCGCAGCCGCACTACGCGGTGAGCGGAGCTCGCGGCTCGGGGGCCCGGGTGGTCCACTCCCCCGGCCACACCCCCGGTTCCATCGGTGTCCATCTGCCGCACCACGGTGTGCTGTTCACCGGCGACTGCGTGGCCGCGGTCGACCGGGTGATGCTGGGCGTCCTCAACATCGACCGGACGCGGGCCCTGGCCTCGTTCCGGCGGCTGGCCGCGCTGGAACCGGCCACGGCCTGCTTCGGGCACGGCGATCCGCTCACCGTCGACGCCGCCGCGGTGCTGCGCGCCTCAGCCGACCGGGACTCCGGCCTCCAGGTTGAGCACGGTTGACCGCTCCCGGGCGCGCAGCGCCCAGCGCAGCCGTTCGTACCGGGTGGTGGGCAGCATGGTGGCCGCCTCCTCCTCGGTGACGAACCGCCAGCAGCGCAGTTCGGAGCCGGGCAGCAGCAGCCGTTCGGCGTCCGCGCCGGGCAGCAGGCCGCCGTCGAAGAGCATCCGCAGCCCTCCGTAGCCGGGTGGTTCGGGCGCCTCCCAGTCGACCACGAGGAGTTTCGGCACCCGGTCGAGGTGGATGCCTATCTCTTCGGCCACTTCACGGATTCCGGCCTGTGCCGGTGCCTCGCCGGCCTCGACCACCCCACCGGGGAATTCCCAGCCGGGTTTGTACGTCGGGTCGACGAGCAGCACCCGGTCGTGTTCGTCGAAGAGCAGGACGCCGGCCGCGACGGTCTCCGCCGTCGGCTCGGGCGTCTGTACGATCTCGCAGGCGGCGGCCGCTCCGGTGCGGACCGCCTCGGCTATTCGCTCGGCCGTCTCGTACGGGGAGAGCGCGCTGGTGTCGATGGGGTGGGCGTCCCGGGTGAGCCAGCCGAGCGCCGCCCGGTAGGGCTCGATGTGCTCGTAGGCCCACTGCCGGATTCGTTCGCTGTGCTCCGGGTCGTCGGCGAACTCCACCCGGTCGGCGATCCTTTTGCGCAGGATCGTTTCCTCGGGTGAGAGCAGAACATGGCGCACCGGAATGCGCCGGGAGGCGAGCCCTCCGAAGATCTCGTCGCGATACTCCTGTCGTAGCAGCGTCATCGGCACCACCAGTACCCCGGACACCTCGGCGAGCACGGCTGCCGCGGTATCCACCACCAGACGCCGCCAGATCGGCAGGTCCTGGAAGTCCGTCACCTCGGCAAGTCGCTTCTGGGGCAGCAGATACCGCAGCCCCGCGCCGATCAGTTCGGGGTCGTAGAAGGTGCTGTTCGGGATCAGATCGACAAGCTCGCGCGCGGCGCTCGTCTTGCCCGCGCTGAACGCACCGTTGATCCAGACGATCACGGTTCCCCCTCTTCCGTAGCCCCCTGTGGCTTGCCCGCAACACCCTGCCGCGAAAACCCGCCTGTGGCGATGCTGCTACCCGAAAGGACCCGTCGGATGCCCGCGTGCGACGTCCCCTTGTGTTCGCCGTGCCCCGCCGAGCAGCGTGACGCTGTAGTGGACGGCCGCGCTACGGACCCGTCGTCGACTGTCCCCGGCCGGACGGACAGGCAGCACACGGCTGTTGCCGAAGCGACGGTGGCACGGGGGAACGAACGATGCGGAAGAAACGAGCCGGAGCACAGGAATCGGGCCGGCCGCCGGCGTATGACACGTCGATCGCCCAGCAGTCGATCGCCCAGCAGAAGTGCGAGAACGAACTGCGCACAAGGGGCTGTGCGCCAGGAACCGCCATGGCCCCTGCGGGCCGCGGACGCCCTCCCCTCGGCTCGCAGGGGCACAGGACCGGGACGAAGTCCTGCCGACCGGGCAGGAATCGTCGTCCCGGTGCGGGATCCTAGGACGGCGGCATGAGGACCTTGTCGACGAGGTAGACGGTGGCGTTGGCCGTCTTGATGTCCCCACAGACGATCTTCGCGGTGTCGTTGACCTTGAACGACGTGCCCGACCCGGTGGTCTTGAGCATCGAGCCCTCCCGCGTCTTGAAGCTGCCGTTGGGGAGCTCGCTGGGAGTGATGGTCTTGTCCACGACGTGGTAGGTCAGGACCTTCTTCAGCTGCGCCTTGTCCTTGAGCAGGCCGGCCAGCTGCATCTTGGAAATCTTGTCGAAGGCCGCGTTCGTGGGGGCGAAGAGGGTGACGTGCTTCGCGTCATTGAGCTTGGTGGTGAGTCCGGCATCCTTCAACGCGAGTGCCAGCTTGGTCAGTTTGGGGTTGTTGGCCGCTGCGGTGGCCACGCGTTCCTTGGCACTGCCCTTGCCCTCGTGCGGCAGCGAGGAACATCCCGGGCCGAACGGGCTCGGTGTGCTGGAGGGGCTGGACGCCGTGTTGTCGGCGAACGCCTGCGGGGCGAACGCGCCGAGCGAGAGCGGGAAGGCCACCACAGCGGTGATCGCTGCGGCACTCGTACGGATGCGATGTGAACTCATGCCGGTTCCTCTTCCCTCTGGAAGGAGGTCCGTGAGGCGTCGATGGCGACCCTCGCAGGACGAAGAGTGTGTCCGGCCGCCGGGGGCCTGTGCACCGCTCCGACATGCCTCATGGACCACTGGATCAAGCCTAGACATCACCTGGCGAAAAGCGCACCCCGAGGGCATTTGACTGGTTGCACCACTTACCCACGCCCGGTTTCTCACCGGCCGTCCGCTACCCCTTGCTGGAGCCCAGGGTGAGGCCCGCGATGAAGTGGCGCTGGAGCAGCAGGAAGACCACGAGCGTCGGCAGCGCGACGATCACGGAGCCCGCTGCGAGCAGGTTGTAGTCCGTGAAGAACTGCCCCCTGAGATTGTTCAGCGCCGAGGTGATGGGGAGCTTGTCGCCGTCGGAGATGAAGACCAGTGCCCAGAGGAAGTCGTTGTACATCCAGGTGAACTGAAGCGTGCCGAGTGCGGCCAGGGCGGGACGGCAGAGCGGCAAGGTGATCCGCCGGTACTGGGTCCAGACACCCGCGCCGTCGACGATGGCGGCCTCCAGGATCTCCTGCGGCAGGGTGCGCATGAAATTGGCCAGGACGAAGACGCAGAAACCGAGCTGGAAGCCGATCTGGACGACGATGACGGCCCAGTACGAGTCGAACATCGTCATCGAGTCGGACATCCAGTAGGGCAGCGGAATGCGGTTGAACACGACGTACAGGGGCGTGACGATCACCTGCTGCGGCAGCAGGTTCCCGGCGGTGAAGAGCATCAGCAGGACGAGCCCGCCACGCATCTTCAGCCGGGCCAGTGCGAAGGCCACGAACGAGGCGAGGAAGAGGGTGATGACCACCCCCGGGACGGCGATGATCATGGTGTTGACGAAGTACTTCGTCATGCCGGAATCGGAGAACGCCTGGCGGTAGTAGTCCAGGGAGAGGTGGCGCGGCAGCGAGAAGTAGCCGTGTGCGGAGGTCTCGTCGTACGGCCGCAGCGATGCGTACACCGCGAGTAGCAGCGGGGCGAGGAAGGCGAGGGAGACCGCCATCAGGAAGGCGTGGACACCGATCCTGCCGGGGCGCACCCGGCGCCGGGCGGCCGGGGCCGGATGCGTCTGTGGCGCGGTGGGGCGGGCGGCGGCGGGGGCGGCGTGGACGGTCAACGGTTCTTCTCCCCTCGGAGCTCCTGGACGAGGTACGTCACGACGAATCCCAGGGAGACGGCCAGCAGGACGACGGCGATGGCGGAGCCGAAGCCGATGCGGCTGGCCTCGCCGATGATGTTGTCGGTGACGAGCACCGAGAGCAGTTCGAGTCCGTTGCGGCCGTGATTGACGGCGTACACGATGTCGAAGGCGCGCAGGGACTCGATGACGGTGATGACGCCGACGATGACGTTGACCGGCCGCAGCGTGGGGAAGACTATGCGGAAGAAGGTCTGCGCCTCGCCCGCCCCGTCGATCGCCGCGGCCTCCTTGAGCGAGGGGTCGACGGCCTTGAGCCCGGCGAGGTAGAGGATCATCACGTAGCCGGTGTGCCGCCAGGCCGCGGCCAGCAGGACCATCCAGATGTTGAGGTCCGGATCACCGAGCCAGTCGGT
This sequence comes from Streptomyces sp. NBC_00846, assembly GCF_045207325.1. Lineage (NCBI taxonomy): Bacteria > Bacillati > Actinomycetota > Actinomycetes > Kitasatosporales > Streptomycetaceae > Streptomyces > Streptomyces sp. NBC_00846. Next base: position 456,763 of record NZ_CP108846.1, read on the forward strand.
CGGCGAACTCGTGTCCCCGATGACCGCGTTGAGTGCTCCCTGGTCGCGGGAGAAGACCAGTTGGGCGATGAAGCCGACCACGGCGAGCGACAGCACGACAGGCATGTAGAGCGTCGACTGGTAGAAGCGGCTGAAACGCACGCCCCTGTCGATGAGTACGGCGAGCAGCAGCCCGAACGGTGCGGCGACGAGGCCGAGGAAGGCGAGCCAGAGCAGGTTGTGCCGGGCGGCGGGCCAGAACTGCGGGTAGTTGGTGAAGAGGTTCGCGTAGTTCTGCGTACCGACCCACTTGATGTCACCGATGCCGTCCCAGCTGGTGAAGGAGAGCACGACGGAGGCAAGGGTGGGTCCCCATACGATGGCGATGTCGAGCAGGACGGGTATGCCGAGCAGCACACCCAGTACGGCGAGGTCGCGGCGGGTGAACCGCCGCGAGACCCGCCGCCCGGTGCGCCGCGTCGAGATGAACGACACGGTCGGTACTCCAGGTTCCGTCGGATTGCATCGGCGCGTCCGGGTCAGTCGGCGGCGAAGATGGTCTTCTTCTGCCGTTCGATGTCGTTGACCAGTCCGTCCACGTCGTTCGGGTTGCTGATGAACTTCTGGATCGCCGGGATCATGACCGTGGAGGAGAAGTCCGGCCGGGTGTCGCGGTCCAGGAACTGGGAGATCTGCTTCGCCCCGGAGACCAGATCCACGGCCTTCTTCTGGAGGGGTGAGTAGGCGGAGATGTCCGCCTGGTCGCTGACCGCGATGTTGTTCGGGTCGCTCTTCAGGTAGATGTCCTCGGCCTTCCCGGTGGCCAGCCACTTCAGCAGGTCCTTGGCGCTCTCCAGGGTCTTCTTGTTCTTGAGGTTCTTCGACTTCTTCGCCAGCAGGAATCCGTCGATGGGTGCCTCGACCGCGTCCTGTCCGTGCTCCGGGTTGATGACGGGGAAGGGGAAGAAGTCGATGTCGCTCTGTTCGCCCTTCGGGAACTGGGCTCCGGGGTGCGGCAGACCGAACACGGCCATGCCGGCCTCCCTCTTCTGGAGGCTGTTGGCGGCCTCCTGCCAGGTACGGCCGTTGGCGCCCTGCTGGCAGTACGGGAGCAGCCGGCGCCAGGTGTCGAAGACCTCCCTGACCCGCTTGTCGGTCCAGGCGACTTCCCCCGCCATCAGGCTCTTGTGGAACTCGTAGCCGTTGGTCCGCATGTCGATGTAGTCGAAGGTGCCCATGGCGGGCCAGCCGTCCTTGTCGCAGAAGGCGATGGGGTCGAGCTTGTCCTTCTGCATCTGCTTGGCGAGAGCCACGTACTCGTCGAGGGTTTTCGGAGCCTGATAGCCACGGTCGGCGAACAGGCTCTTCCGGTGGAATACGGCCCATGGATAGTAGTAGTACGGCGTGAGGTACTGCTTGCCGTCCGCTCCGGTGGACTGGGCTTTCAGTGCGGCCGAGAAGCCCTTGTAGTCCTGCCAGTTGTCGCTGATTTCGTGCAGCAGGCCCTTCTTGGCGAAGAACTGCATGCGGTTGCCCGCGAACCACATGAAGACGTCGTCCGGCTTGCCCTGCAGATACCGGTTGATGTTCTCCTGAAAGGTGTTGTGGTCGACCGTGTTGACCTTCACCTTCCGCCCGTCCGACTGCGCCTCGTACGCCGCGAAAGCTTCCGCGAATGCCTTCTTCGGAATGGGGTCGGACGAATTCGAGCCCATGGTGATCGTTTTCCCGTCGCCACCGGGGCCGCTGCCGCAGGCGGTGAGCAACGCCGGCAGGGTCACGGCTCCCGCACCAACTGCCGTACCACGCAACAGACTTCGCCGAGACATCCGATGTCCTGCGACGCTGCCCGGTACACCTGACCTGCCGTAATCAGACTGCGTCATGCCCGACTCCTCCGGAGATGCAACCCAACACAACCGAACGTGCGATTGGATCTCACCCCCAACTGGGGGCGTCGTCAAGGGTTTTGACGAGATATCAGAGGAGCCGCAGCCCCACCTCTTCCAGCAGACTTCAACACGGCCTAACGTAATCGCACGTCTTGGCGTGCACATGACGTCATCCGATCACGGACGAGTGTGGAGGAACGTAACGATGCGTTATCTTCCAACCCGTACAACCCGAACCGACCGACGCGGACTCATCGGAGCGCTGCTGGCCGGACTGCTCTGCGCCGCGGGCGCCACCGGGCCCGCCGTCGCGGACACACCCGCTCCGGCCCCCGCTCCGGCGCCACGGGCCGGTATCGGTCTTGCGCTCACCCCTCCGATGGGGTTCAACAATTGGAACTCGACCCACTGCCGCGCCGAGTTCAACGAGTCGATGGTCAAGGGAATCGCCGACATCTTCGTCGAGAAGGGCCTCAAGGACGCCGGCTACGAGTACGTCAATCTCGAAGATTGCTGGGCGAAGCCGCAGCGCAATGCGGACGGAAAGCTGGAGGCCGATCCGCAGCGCTTCCCGAACGGCATCAAGGCCGTCGCCGACTACGTCCACTCCAAGGGCCTGAAAATCGGCATCTACACCAGCGCCGGCACCAAGACCTGCGACAGTGTGGGCCTTCCGGGGGCGCTCGGCCATGAGTACAGCGATGCGCGGCAGTTCGCGGACTGGGGAGTCGACTACCTCAAGTACGACAACTGCAACAACCAGGGCGTCGACGCGAAACAGCGCTACACGACGATGCGGGACGCGCTCGCGGCGACCGGCCGCCCCATCGTCTACAGCATCTGCGAATGGGGCCAGAACAAGCCCTGGGAATGGGCCGGCGAGCTCGGCAACCTCTGGCGCACGACGTATGACATCAGCGACAGCTGGGGCAGCATGCTGTCGATCATGAAGCAGAACCTGCCGCTCGCCGCCGCCGCGGGACCGGGGCACTGGAACGACCCCGACATGCTCGAAGTCGGCAACGGCGGAATGACGGACACCGAGTACCGCACCCACTTCTCCATGTGGTCCGTGATGGCGGCGCCGCTGCTCATCGGCTCCGATCTGCGCAAGGCGACTCCGGAGACCTTGAAGATCCTCTCGAACCACGAGGTCATCGCGGTCGATCAGGACCCGCTGGGAAAGCAGGGCGTCGTGGTCTCCTCCAATGGCGGGCGCTGGGTCGTCGCCAAGGAGATGAAGGACGGCAGCCGGGTCGTGGCGCTCTTCAACGAGACCGGGTACGCGCAGCGCATCTCGACGACCGCGAAGGAGGCGGGTCTGCCGGAGGCCGACGCGTACACGATGCGCGACCTGTGGCAGCACACGACGTACAACACGGCGGGCGGCATCTCCGCGACCGTCCCGGCGCACGGCACGGTACTGCTGCGCACAGCCGCCGACAGCAAGTGGGCCACCAACCCGCCGGCCGTGGAACTCGGTCTGAACGGCAGCCCGTTCGTGGAGGCCGGCCGCGACACGCGTCGCTGACGACGACGGTCACCGATCTGGGCCGTACGCCTGCCAAGAACGTCTCCACGGCGCTCACCGGCCCGTCGGGCTGGCAGATCAAGGCCCTGTCGCCGACCGGCACCGACGTCGTGCCCACCGGCCGTGCGCTGACCGCACGCTGGCAGGTGACGCCTCCCGCGGGCACAGCCACCGGTACGTACGATCTGAAGCTCAGCGCCGAGTACCAGTCTCCGACCGGGACGCGCGTGCAGACCTCGGTGCCGTTCCAGGCGCGTGTGGTGTGGCGCCCCCGGCGGGCAGCAGCTATCTGAGCGATCTGCCGCAGCTTTCCGCGTCCAACGGCTGGGGCCCGGTCGAACAGGACACCAGCAACGGTGAGAGCCAGGCGGGGGACGGCAATCCGATCACCATCGGCGGCACGGTCTTCGCCAAGGGACTCGGTGTGCATGCCGACAGCGCCGTCGAGTTCTACACCGGCGGGGCGTGCGGCGCCGTGACGGCCCAGGTCGGGGTCGACGACGAGATGGGGGCCAAGGGCACGGTCGCCTTCGAGGTCTGGGCCGACGATACGAAGGTGGCGTCGACCGGCGTACTGACCAATGCGATGCCCGCACAGCCGCTTTCCGCGGATGTGAGCGGCGCGCAGGTGGTCCGTCTGGTGGTCACCGACGGCGGGGACGGCATCGACTCCGACCACGCGGACTGGGCGGACCTGCGGATCTCCTGCTGACGGAAGCGTCGGGCCGGACGGCCGACGCGGCGTCGCGGTCATGGCCCCATCGCGTCTTCGGACGCCGGACGGGCCCCGGAACTCACGGAGCCCGGGGCCCGTCCGGCGCTTCTCACCGCGCCGTCGGCGGTCAGGCCAGAACGGCCGCGCCGCCCGGACCCACCCGCGCCGCCGCGGCCGCCGCGCCCACCAGCCCCGCGTCGGTGCCCATCACCGCCGGGGCCACCGTGAGGTGCTGGACGAAGGAGAGCGTGGCGTACCGGCGCAGGGCACGGCGCAGCGGAGCGAACAGGATGTCGCCCGCGCCGGCGACTCCCCCGCCGATCACCGCGATGTCGATCTCGACGAGCGTGGCCGTGGCGGCGATCCCGGCAGCCAGCGCCTGCGCGGCACGCTCGAACGAGGCGATGGCGATACGGTCCCCGGCCCGCGCGGCGGCGGCCACGGCAGCGGCCGAGGCGTCGCTGTCCGGTCCGGGCCGCCAGCCGGTCTCCAGCGCCCGGCGGGCGATGTTCGGTCCGCTGGCGATGCGTTCGACGCAGCCGCGCGAACCGCACGGGCACGGGTCGCCGTCCAGATCCACGCTGATGTGGCCGATGTGCCCGGCGTTGCCCGTGGGGCCGGGGTGCAGCTTTCCGCCGAGGACGAGTCCGCCGCCCACACCGGTCGACACGACCATGCACAGCGCGTTGTCGTAGCCGCGGGCCGCGCCCAGCCAGTGCTCGGCCGCCGTCATCGCGACGCCGTCGCCGACGAGTTCGACGGGCAGTCCGCCGACCGCCTTGCCGACGCGCTCCACCAGCGGGAAGTCGCGCCAGGCGGGGACGTTGACGGGGCTGACCGTGCCGGACGCGGCGTCCACCGGGCCCGCGCTGCCGATGCCGACAGCCGTCGCCCGTCCCCACAGCGGTGAGCCGGACAGCTCGGCCAGGACCTCCGTCACGGCCCCCATCACCGTCTCGGCGCTCTCCCGGGCGGGCGTCGGCCGCTGCGCCCGTACGAGAAGCGCGCCGCCGCCGTCCACCAGCGCGGCGGCGATCTTGGTTCCGCCGATGTCCAGCGCGGCGACGAGGTCGGTATGCATCGGTGTGGCTCCGTGATGAGTCGGGTACGGGACCTGCGGCTTCAGTAATCAGTCTGCCCAGTCTCCAGTCAGCTGACAACGTTGTCCAGGGCCTATGCTCGACGCCACAGCCTCCGGCCTCTCCGCAGCACCGTTCGCGGGCCCGCCGGACCACCCGCAGCCGACGACAGGACAGCGCACCGTGGCCGAGACCGCCCGTCACTCCGAGACCCGTTACGGCAACCGGCCGACCATGAAGGATGTGGCCGCTCGCGCCGGAGTGGGCCTCAAGACGGTCTCCCGTGTGGTCAACAGCGAGCCGGGGGTCACGCCGGACACCGAACGCCGGGTCCAGGAGGCCATCGAGGCGCTCGGCTTCCGCCGCAACGACAGCGCGCGCGTCCTGCGCAAGGGCCGCACCGCCTCCATCGGGCTCGTCCTGGAGGATCTCGCCGACCCGTTCTACGGGCCCCTGAGCCGCGCGGTGGAGGAGGTCGCCCGGGCGCACGGCGCCCTGCTCATCAACGGGTCGAGCGCCGAGGACCCGGAGCGTGAGCAGGAGCTGGTCCTGGCCCTGTGCGCGCGCCGGGTGGACGGTCTCATCGTGATCCCGGCCGGCGACGACCACCGCTATCTGGAGCCGGAGATAGAGGCGGGCGTCGCCACCGTCTTCGTGGACCGCCCGGCGGGCCGGATCGACGCCGACATGGTTCTCTCCGACAGCTTCGGCGGCGCCCGCGAGGGCGTCGCGCATCTGATCGCGCACGGCCACCGCCGGATCGGTTTCATCGGCGACCAGCCGCGCATCCACACCGCCACCGAGCGGCTGCGCGGCTACCACGCGGCCATGGCGGACGCCGGGACGGCGGTGAAGGACTCCTGGGTCTCCCTCGGCTCGACGGCCCCGGACCGGGTCCGGGCCGCGGCCGAGGAGATGCTGTCCGGCCCCGAGCCCGTCACCGCGCTGTTCGCGGGCAACAACCGGGTGACGGTGACGGCGGTACGCGTCCTCGCGGAGCAGGAACGACGGATCGCCCTGGTCGGCTTCGACGACATCGAGCTGGCCGACCTGCTCGGCATCACCGTCATCTCCCAGGACGCCGCGGCCGTGGGCCGGACGGCGGCCGAGCATCTCTTCCGCCGGCTGGACGGCGCGGACGACGCGCCGACGCGGGTGGAACTGCCGACGTCACTCATCGCCCGCGGCTCCGGCGAACTGCCGCCGGCCTGAGCCGGGGGTCGACGGACCGGACCCGTGCCCGCCGCGCCCGCGCACGGTCACGTCCAGGGCATCGGCGGCGGTCAGGATCGGTCCGGGGCGGGTGCCGACGAAACCGTGCGGCAGCAGGGCGGACGCGACATGGAGGGCGTATGCGGCCTCCGGCCTGGTGCCCGCGGCATCGAGCACACCTTCGTCGACCATGACCCGGGCCCCGGTGTCGCCTTCCTCGCCGGGCCGAACCACGCGGCGCAGCGCGACCAGTTCGGGCAGGAGCGCGGCGGCGGATCCACGGAGGTCGGCGGGGAAGCGAGTTGCACCGGTCATGACGTTTCCTCGCGAGTCGGCCCCCTGTCCTCACCGTTTTCGGCTCCCGTGCCACCCAGTCCCCACAAAGGCGACCGGCCTGGCCGCGGAGCTCTGCATAAACCGCTTGCCATCTCTGTCGTACGGTCATAACGATTACGTCGTGTCTGCTTTCACCGCTCCCGACGGAACCGAACTCGCCTATCACCTCGTGGGTGAAGGCGAGCCGCTGCTCGTTCTGCCCGGTGGCCCCATGCGCGCCTCCGCCTACCTCGGCGATCTGGGTGGGTTGTCGAGCCGACGTCAGCTGGTCATGCTCGACCTGCGGGGCACCGGCGACTCAGGCATCCCCGCCGACCCGGCCACCTACCGCGTCGACCGACAGGTGGCCGATGTGGAGGCCTTCCGCGAACACCTCGCTCTGGACCGCGTGGACGTGCTGGCGCACTCCGCGGGCGGCGATCTCGCGATCCTCCACGCGGCCCGGCATCCCCGGCGCATCCGGACTCTTACGCTGATCACCACCCGTGCGCGTGCCCTCGGTGTCGACTTCACCGAGGAGCATCGTCGCGAAGCCGCCGCCCTGCGCACGGCCGAGCCGTGGTTCAAGACCGCGCGGGACGCGTACGAGGCGGTCCGGGCAGGCTCCGCCACCGACGCCGACCGGGATGCCGTCGCCCCGTTCTTCTACGGGCGTTGGGACACGGCCGCCCAGGCCCACGCAGCAGCCGACGTCGAGCAGAGCAACTACGAGGCTGCGGACATCTACGCGTCCGACGGCGCCTTCGCCCCTGCCGCGGCCCGCGACGCCATAGCCGCGCTGGAGGCCCGGGTGCTGGTCCTTGCGGGCGAGCTGGACAGTGGTCCGCTTCCTCGCGTCGCGGCCACCGTCGCGGGATTGTTCCCCGAGGCCGAATTCGCCGTCCAGTCGGGCGCCGGCCACTTCCCATGGCTCGACGATCCCTTCCGCTTCAGCGGGACCGTCGAGACCTTCCTGCGGGGCTGACGGTACGGGCCGGAGCCCATGCCCTCCTGATGGCGGGTTACGGCACGGGCCGGACCCACACGCGCTACGGCCCCGTCACCGTCAGCCCCCCGCGTCGCGGCGACGCGAAGGCGTCCAGGTCCGCGCGCGTCAGCCCGGTCAGCCGGGCGACCTCCGCGGCGTCCAGGGCGCCGCAGTCGATGCCGCGCAGGAGATATCCGCTGAGCGCCTTGGCGGTGGCGGGTTCGTCCATGACGTCGCCGCCCGCCTTCGCGACGTACGCGGCGAGCCGCCCGGCGGCCTGCTCCAGGCCCTCGCGGTAGAAGGTGTACACCGCCGCGTAACGGGTCGGCAGGTGGCCCGGGTGCATGTCCCAGCCCTGGTAGTAGGCGCGGGCCAGCGCGCGCCGCGTGAGGCCGTAGTGGAGCCGCCAGGCGTCGTGGACCTGGTGGGTGGGGCCGACCGGAAGGACGTTGGTGGAGCCGTCGGAGACCCGTACACCGGTGCCCGCGGCGGCGACCTGCATGACGGCCTTGGCGTGGTCGGCGGCCGGGTGGTCGCTGGCCTGGTAGGCGGGACTGACGCCGACGCAGGCGCTGTAGTCGAAGGTGCCGTAGTGCAGACCGGTGGCGCGGCCCTGCGCGGCGTCGATCATGCGGGCGACGGCCGCGGTGCCGTCGGCGGCGAGGATGGACTGGCTGGTCTCGATCTGGATCTCGAAGCCGATCCGGCCGGCCGGCAGGCCGTGCGCCTGCTCGAACGCTTCGAGGAGCCGGACGAAGGCGGTGACCTGCTCGGGGTACGTCACCTTGGGGAGGGTGAGGACCAGTCCGTCGGGGAGGCCGCCCGCCTGCATCAGGCCGGTGAGGAAGACGTCCGTGGTGCGGATGCCGCGGTCGCGTACGGCGGCCTCCATGCACTTCATCCGGATGCCCATGTACGGGGCGGCCGTGCCGTTCTCGTACGCCTGTGAGACGAGCCGGGCGGCGCGGGCCGCGGCCTCGTCCTCCTCGGCGTCGGGGCGGGGCCCGTAGCCGTCCTCGAAGTCGATGCGCAGGTCTTCGACGGGCTCGCGCTCCAGCTTGGCGCGTACTCGCTCATGGACGGGGGCGGCGAGCTCGTCCGGGATGCCGAGTGCGGTGGCGAACGAGGTCGCGTCGGGGGCGTGTTCGTCGAGGGCCTTCAGCGCCTGGTCGCCCCAGGACCGGATGGTGCCGGAGGTGAACGCGTCGCCGGGGACGTAGACCGTGTGGACCGGCTGGCGCGTGCCCGGGTCTCCCGGGTAGCGGCGGGCGAGCTCGGCGTCGACCGCGGTGAGGGAAGCGCTGATCTCCTCGCTGACCGCACCGGCGAGACTCGTTGCCACCTTCTCCTGCTGTCCCATTTCCACACCCTCCACAGTCACGTTGTTTCCGCTTCCCGGAATCAATAGTCCGTATAGTGAAGTTATAAGGCCGTTGGGCCTGCGTCAATGCTGATCCAAAACGGTCCGGGGCCGTGCGGTGGGTGGACACCACGCGGCCCCGGACCGTCGGGACGCTGTTTCGAGGGGGGTGGGTCAGCCCTTGCGGGTCTTGACCTCTTCGGTGAGCTGGGGCACGACCTGGAAGAGGTCGCCGACGACTCCGTAGTCGACGAGGTCGAAGATCGGGGCCTCGGCGTCCTTGTTGATCGCGACGATCGTCTTGGACGTCTGCATGCCCGCCCGGTGCTGGATCGCCCCGGAGATACCGGACGCGATGTACAGCTGCGGCGAGACGGACTTGCCGGTCTGGCCGACCTGGTTGGAGTGCGGGTACCAGCCCGCGTCCACCGCAGCCCGCGACGCACCGACCGCCGCACCGAGCGAGTCCGCCAGCGCCTCGATGACCGCGAAGTTCTCGGCGCCGTTGACACCCCGCCCACCCGAGACGACGATCGCGGCCTCGGTCAGCTCCGGACGCCCCGTCGACTCACGCGCGGCACGGGAAACGACCCGGGTGCCGGTGGCCTGCCCGGAGAACGACACCACCAGCTCCTGGACCGCACCCGCGGCCGGAGCCGCCTCCACGGCGGCGGAGTTCGGCTTGACCGTGATCACCGGAACACCCTTCGACACCCGGGACCTGGTCGTGAACGACGCGGCGAACGCGGACTGCGTGGCGACCGGACCCTGCTCACCGGCCTCCAGATCCACCGCGTCCGTGATGATCCCCGAACCGATCCGGACCGCGAGACGCGCCGCGATCTCCTTGCCCTCCGCGGACGAGGGAACCAGCACCGCGACCGGCGAAACCGCCTCGACCGCCGCCTGCAGCGCATCGACCTTCGGCACCACCAGATACTCACCGAACTCCGGCGCGTCAGCCGTCAGGACCCGCACCGCACCATGCTCGGCCAGCACCCCGGCCGTGCCCGCGGCACCCGCACCCAACGCGAGCGCGACCGGCTCACCGACACGACGCGCCAGCGTCAGCAGCTCCAGCGTGGGCTTGCGGACAGCACCATCCACGTGATCGACAAAAACGAGAACTTCAGCCATGAGACTTCAATCTCCTGCGAGTTGCGAAGAAAAACGAGAACAGGAACACAGGGACGACACCAGCACCAACACCAACACCGGCACCGGGCCGCAGTCGGGACCGGGCCGCAGTCAGGACCGGGCCGCAGCCGAGACCGCAGTCGGGACCGGGCCCGGGGTCAGATGAACTTCTGGCCCGCCAGGAACTCGGCCAGCTGCTTGCCGCCCTCGCCCTCGTCCTTGACGATCGTGCCCGCCGTACGGGCCGGACGCGCCGCCGCCGCATCGACCACGGTCCACGCACCCGCCAGACCGACCTCGTCCGCCTCGATCCCCAGATCCTCCAGATCCCAGGACTCCACCGGCTTCTTCTTCGCCGCCATGATCCCCTTGAACGACGGATACCGCGCCTCACCCGACTGGTCCGTCACCGACACCACCGCCGGAAGCGAAGCCTCCAACCGCTCCGACGCCGTGTCACCGTCACGCCGGCCCCGCACGACCCCGTCCGCCACCGACACCTCCGACAGCAACGTCACCTGCGGAACACCCAGACGCTCCGCCAGCAGCGCCGGAACCACACCCATCGTCCCGTCCGTCGACGCCATACCAGCGATCACCAGGTCGAAACCGGCCTTCTCGACCGCCTTCGCCAGCACCAGCGACGTACCCATGACATCCGTGCCGTGCAGACCGTCGTCCTCGACATGAACAGCCTTGTCCGCACCCATCGACAACGCCTTGCGCAACGCGTCCTTGGCATCCTCCGGACCCACCGTCAACACAGTGATCTCCGCACCGTCCGCCGCATCCGCGATCTGCAGCGCCTGCTCCACCGCGTACTCGTCGAGCTCCGACAGCAGACCGTCGACATCCTCACGATCCAGCGTCAGGTCATCGGCGAAATGCCGGTCCCCCGTGGCGTCGGGCACGTACTTCACACAGACAACGATCCTCAAGCTCACGCCGGCTCTCCTACTGCATCGTCATTTCTGGGCTGCCTTGTTGCTCGCAGCATAGGCGCCTGATGGGGCGGTTTCCGGTCGGGGCGACCGACGCTCCGACCGGAAATATTACTAGCCAGTACACCCAGTGCTTTACCCATGAGCAAGCGCTTGGAACTGTGATCTGGCCTACGTGCGCCGCCCAGGTGCCCCTTGGGAGTTCTCAGTCCCGCAGGCCGGTGAAGCGGCCCTGGTGATAGAGCAGCGGTCGACCGCCACCGGCCGGGTCGCCGACCACGGCCTGCGCGATCACGATCCGGTGGTCGCCTGCCGGAACCCGGGCCACCACGCGGCAGACCAGCCAGGCCAGCGCTCCGTCGAGGACCGGCACACCTTCGGGCCCACTGCGCCAACAGGTGGACGGGCCGAACCGGTCGGCGCCGCTGCGGGCAAAAGTGGCGGCCAGATCCCGCTGGTGCTCGCCGAGTACGTGGACGCCTATGTGCTCGGCCTCGGCCACGACCGGCCAGCTGGAGGACGAGGTCCCCACACCGAACGAGATCAGTGGCGGCTCGGCGGCCACCGAGTTGAGCGAGGTGGCGGTGAAGCCGACCGGCCGGTCACCTGCGGCGGTGATCACCGCCACACCGGCGGCGTGCTGCCGGAAGACCGAGCGGAGGAGTTCGGGGGATGCCGTGCGGGAGGTACCGAGCTCGGGCGATGCCGTCATGGGAGAGGTCCTTCTACGGAGAATGGCGTACAGGGCCGTGGCTGTTCAGACACCCGGACAGCGCGCACTCACGTAGCGGGCGAGATCCACGTGGACCCGGCCGTGGAGAAGGAGTTCTGGCGGCATAGCGTCAGACTGACGATACGTGGCCGGTACAGTCAAGAGTGTTCCGCAATGTGGGAGATGCATCACGGTACGTCACATCGCCCGTCCCAGTGCGGCGACCACGTCGACGGTGCGTGGCTGCCCGACGGCCCGGCGGACGATCCGGCCGGTGGCGTCGAGGACGAGTACGGTCGGCGTCCGGCTGATCTCCAGCTCGCGCACGAGAGTGAGATGCGCCTCGGCGTCGATCTCCACGTGCGCGACGCCATCCACCATGCGCGCCACCTCGACGAGGGTGCGCCGGGTGGCCCGGCAGGGCTGGCAGAACGCGCTGGAGAACTGCACCAGGGTTGCCCGCTCCCCCAATTCCGCGCCGAGTTGGGCCGCGCCCAGCGTTCCCCGGTGTGTCCGTCCGTCCACCTTCGGCCTCCTGCCAGAGCTCTTCGTAAGGGGTCAGCACCACCGGACGGAGAGACATTCCCGTCGGTTCCACGTGACGAGAATCTCGCGCCCCGCGCCCTCCGAGACTGGCCACCGCGTCGCGCATGGGGCACGATCGGCCCAATGCCGCAAACCTACGGCTGCGTAACTTCCGCCGGGAGAATCCTCCCCAGGCGCAGAAGAAGGGTCTTCCCGAGATGGCAGAACTCGTCTATCGACCGGTCGTCGGCGCCGCTCGTACGTTTTTCAAGGCGCTGGACCTGAAGATCGACACTCAGGGTTCCGAGCACATCCCGAAGACCGGTGGCGCGGTCCTGGTGAGCAACCACATCAGTTATCTGGACTTCATCTTCACCGGGCTCGCGGCGCTGCCGCAGAAGCGGCTCGTCCGGTTCATGGCGAAGGAATCGGTCTTCCGGCACAAGGTGTCCGGGCCGCTGATGCGCGGCATGAAGCACATTCCCGTCGACCGCAAGCAGGGCGAGGACGCGTACGCGCACGCGCTCGACTCGTTGCGCTCCGGCCAGATCGTGGGCGTCTTCCCCGAGGCCACCATCTCGGAATCGTTCACGCTGAAGAGCTTCAAGTCGGGCGCCGCCCGGCTGGCCCAGGAAGCCGGAGTGCCGCTGATCCCCATGGCGCTGTGGGGGACCCAGCGGCTCTGGACCAAGGGCCGGCCGCGTAACTTCAAGCGCAACCACATTCCGGTGACGATCCGGGTGGGCGAGCCGGTGGAGGCGCCCACCGACCAGTACGCGGGCGCGATCACCCGGCGGCTACGGGAGCGGGTCCAGGAGCTCCTGGAAGCGGCCCAGCGCGCCTACCCCGTGCGTCCGAAGGACGCGAGCGACACCTGGTGGGTGCCCGCGCACCTCGGCGGTACGGCTCCGACGTCGGCCGAGGTGCGCGAGAGGAGCTGACGCGGCGGGTCCACCACCCCGGCCGAAACGCGTCACTCCGGCGAGACCCCGCTCGGGCGAAACATCACTCCGGGGTACCGACGGTGATCCGCGCTCCGGGACTGAGCTTCGCCAGCCGCTCGGCGAGTTCGGCGCCCGCGGCTTCGAGCTCGCCGATCGTCATGGGCGCGAGGCGCTCCAGCAGGAATACGGCGTTCACGGACTCCTCGGCGAGCCGGGTGCGCACCCCCTGTCGCCAGTTCCAGCGCCTGCAGGTGACGCCCTCGCCGTCGCACCAGACGACTTCACCGGGCTCGGGGTGCTCCAAGGCCTCCTCGCCGCCCGCGACGGTGGAGAAGGGCTCCTGGCCGGTGGCACGTACGAGCCGCATGGCTCCCCTGATCCGGTCGGTGTCCTCGCCACCGACCGGTATCAGGTGGGCGACGCTGATGGCGTTGTAGAGGTCGACCAGGAGATTGATGCGCGGCAGCCCGGCGTCGGTGAGCGCGCGCCGGGCCAGGGCTTCGGCGGAGTTGCGGGTGCGGGAGGGCTTGGCACCGAAGGCGGTGTAGGCGTCACGCCAGGCCGCGAGGTGGGGGTCCTCGTGCGGGGCCCGGCCGTCGAGCCGCTCGGACAGCCGGCGGGTCGCTTCGTCCAGGAGAGCCGAACTCTCTTCGTCGCTGGGCCCGTTGACCAGCCCACGCGCTTCGACGGCGAGGCGGGTGAAGCCGGGGACGAGGGTGCGTACGTCGTCGGCGACGGTGAACGTCAGGGTCATCGGCTGCCTTGCCTCGGAACGGGATCTCAGAGCTCTGTGGGCAGAGTGCGCCACGATTGCGGGCGGTCCTCGGCGGACCTGAAGCCACGCAGCACCGCCGGATGCGGTACCGCATAGAGTACTGGATAGTCCACTCCACCGAACTCCGGCCGGACGGGCCACGCCAACCGCTCCTCGTCGAGCGAGAACTGGGCGTCGACGCCCGGCTTGTTGCCCCGGTGGTCCTGACGGTCCCAGCGATCGCGGCCGGGCAGCCGTCCGCGATCAGCCCGTGCACGGGGCCCGACTCCCCGTCGTCCTCGCCGAGCGCCTGATAGCAGAGCTCGGTCGGGATACCCGCCGCGCGTAGATATGCGGCCGACCGGATGTCAATGACTTTCCAATCGACCGCATATCTATGCGATTCTGTTCAGGTCTGGCTACTTCGCCATTTCTTCCTTCAGTGCCAGGACGAATGCGTCGACATCGTGCTCCATCGTGTCGAAGGAGCACATCCAGCGCACATCACCGGCGGCCTCGTCCCAGAAGTAGAAGCGGAAGCGCTTCTGCAGCCGCTCGCTCACGTCGTGCGGCAGCCGGGCGAAGACGGCGTTGGCCTGGACCGGGTGGAGGATCTCCACACCGTCCACCGCGCGCACACCCTCCGCGAGCCGCTGGGCCATGGCGTTGGCGTGCCGGGCGTTGCGCAGCCAGAGGTCTCCGGCGAGCAGCGCCTCCAACTGCACGGAGACGAAACGCATCTTGGAGGCGAGCTGCATCGACAGCTTGCGCAGGTGCTTCATGGCCCGGACGGCGTCCGGGTTCAGGACGACCACGGCCTCGCCGAAGATCGCCCCGTTCTTCGTGCCGCCGAAGGAGAGGACGTCGACGCCGACGGTGTTGGTGAACGTACGCATCGGTACGTCCAGCGACGCCGCGGCGTTGGCTATCCGGGCCCCGTCCAGGTGGACCTTCATGCCGTGCCCGTGGGCGTGGTCACAGATGGCGCGGATCTCGTCGGGCGTGTAGACCGTGCCCAGTTCGGTGTTCTGGGTGATCGAGACGACCTGCGGCATGGCCCGGTGCTCGTCGTCCCAGCCGTACGCCTGCCGGTCGATGAGCTCGGGAGTGAGCTTGCCGTCCGGGGTCGGCACGGTGAGCAGCTTGAGGCCGCCCACCCGCTCCGGGGCGCCGCCCTCGTCGACGTTGATGTGGGCGGACTCGGCGCAGATCACCGCGCCCCAGCGGTCGGTCATCGCCTGGAGGGAGACGACGTTGGCACCGGTTCCGTTGAAGACCGGAAAGGCTTCGGCGGTGGGGCCGAAGTGACTGTGCATGACCCGCTGAAGGTGCTCGGTGTAGTCGTCCTCGCCGTAGGCGATCTGGTGACCGCCGTTGGCCAGGGCGATGGCCGCGAGAATCTCCGGGTGCGTGCCCGCGTAGTTGTCACTGGCGAAGCCGCGTACCTGCGGGTCGTGGTGGCGTCGCGCGTCGGTCCTTACGGTTGTGGGGTCAGCCACAGGCGCTTTCCGTTCACTTCCGGGGCGGGCCGGTCCCAGACGCCGGCGATGGCCTCGGCCAGATCCTTGACGTCGGTGAAGCCCGCGAATTTCGCATTCGGGCGCTCGGCGCGCATGGCGTCGTGCACCAGTGCCTTGACGATCAGGATCGCAGCCGCGGTCCTCGGCCCTTCTTCGCCCCCCGCCTTGCGGAAGGCATCCGCGAGGGCGAGGGTCCAGGCCTCGGCGGCGGCCTTCGCCGCGGAGTAGGCCGCGTTTCCCGCGGTGGGCTTGCTCGCACCGGCCGCGCTGATCAGCACATAGCGACCCCGGTCGCTGCGCTGCAGCCCCTCCTGGAAGGCCAGCGAGGTGTGCTGGACCGTACGGATCAGCAGCTTCTCCAGCAGGTTCCAGTCGGCGAGGTCGGTCTCTGCGAAGCCGGCACTGCCGCGCCAGCCGCCGACGAGGTGGACCAAGCCGTCGATCCGGCCGAATTCCTTCTCGGTCTTGTCCGCCCATGCGCGGGTGGCAGCGAGATCCAGCAGGTCGACGGTGTCTCCGGTGACGGTCGCTCCGCCGTGGGCGTAACGCGCCGCGTCGACCGCCTCGGCCAGGCGGGTGGCGTCCGCGTCGGAGGCGACGACGGTCGCACCGGCCTCCGCGAGCCTCAGTAGCGTGGCCTGTCCGGCCGGGCCCGCGGCCCCGGCGACCGCGATCACGGCACCTTCGAGAGCACCGCTCCCGTTACCCTTGCCCGTTTCGTTCATGGCCACCGCCTCCTTAAGCTCGGCGCTCACGCGGCTGCCTGCTCGGCATCCGCGGCGGTGATCCCCTTGGTCGAGGCGATCACGTTCTTCAGCTTCTTGGAGAGCGCCTCATAGAACATGCTCAGGGGAAACTCGTCCGGAAGCACATCGTCGACGAGCTTACGCGGCGGCTGGGACAGATCCAGCGCGTCCGGGCCCTTGGCCCAGCGGGAGCCCGGGTGCGGGGCGAGATAGGCGGCGACCAGGTCGTACGCGGCGAACCAGTGGACGAGCTTGGGGCGGTCGATGCCGTCCCGGTAGAGCTTCTCGATCTCGGCGCAGAGCTGATTGGTGACCTGCGGGGCACGGTCCCAGTCGATCCTCAGCGTGTTGTCCGTCCAGCGGATCACATCGTGCTTGTGCAGGTACGCGAAGAGGAGCTGACCGCCGAGGCCGTCGTAGTTGCGAACGCGCTCGCCGGTGACGGGGAAGCGGAACATCCGGTCGAACAGCACGGCGTACTGCACGTCGCGGCCCTGCGGGAAGCCGTCGGCCTCCAGTTTCACGGCCTCCTTGAAGGCGGTGAGATCGCAGCGCAGCTCCTCGAGACCGTACATCCAGAACGGCTGGCGCTGCTTGATCATGAAGGGGTCGAACGGCAGGTCGCCGTGGCTGTGCGTGCGGTCGTGGACCATGTCCCAGAGCACGAAGGCCTGCTCGCAGCGCTGCTGGTCGCCGACCATTTCGCGGATGTCGTCGGGCACCTCGACGCCGAGCAGCTCGACCGCGGCCTCGGTGACCCGGCGGAACCGGGCGGCCTCGCGGTCGCAGAAGATTCCGCCCCAGCTGAAGCGGTCGGGGGCCTCGCGCATGGCGACGGTCTCCGGGAAGAGCACCGCGGAGTTGGTGTCGTAGCCCGAGGTGAAGTCCTCGAAGGTGATCCCGCAGAACAGCGGGTTGTCGTAGCGGGTGGCTTCGAGCTCGGCCAGCCAGTCCGGCCAGACCATCCGCAGCACGACCGCTTCGAGGTTACGGTCCGGATTGCCGTTCTGGGTGTACATCGCGAAGACGACCAGGTGCTGCAGCCCGTCGGCGCGGCCCTTGGCCGGCTGGAAGGCGAGCAGCGAGTCGAGGAAGTCCGGCACACCGAAACCGTCCGCGGCCCAGCGACGCAGGTCCACGACCAGAGCACGGTGGTAGGCCGCGTCGTGCGGGAGCAGCGGGGAGATCTCCTCGATCGCGGCGATCACACGGTCCAGCGTGGCCCCAGCGACCTCTGCGGACGGCGCGCCCTCGGCGTCGAAGTCGATGGAGCCGTCCTTCGACTGCCAGGGCCGGATCTCCTCCACGGCATTCTTGAGCGTGGGCCAGGCCGGGTGCTCGATCACCCTCCGGTCCGTATCTATGTCACCTGCGGCAACGTCGTGCACAAGAATTTCCGTCATAACTCTTCCTCCACGGGAGAACCTCGCGTCAAGCAACCGTATCCATGTGCGGTTCCTCCGGACAAGTGGGCTTCAGGAGATTATCCTGCCAACCCCCCGTGGTCACCGCTATTCTTCCTGTGCTGAATCTCTCCCACGAATACTTCCGTCGACAGGCCGTGGTTCGGTGACTGTTGGCGGGAGGTGGGCCACTAGGCTGCCGCAGTGCCGTGCCGCCTGGTGGGTAGGAGCCGCACGCGGGCAGGACACCGTCGACGGAAGCGAGTTGCCTTGTCTTTTCTCACCATCGGTCATCGCGGAGTGATGGGTGTGGAGCCGGAGAACACCCTGCGGTCGTTCGTCCATGCGGAACGGGCCGGAATGGACGCCATCGAGCTGGACCTTCATCTGAGCAAGGACGGCGCGCTGGCCGTCATGCACGACGCCGATGTCGACCGTACGACGGACGGCAGTGGTCCGATCGCCGAGAAGACCCTGTCCGAGCTGCGCGAGCTCGATGCCGGACAGGGTGAGCGGGTGCCGGTCTTCGAGGAGGTGCTCGACGCCGTACGGTCCCCCGTGCAGGCGGAGATCAAGGATCTGGCGGCGGCCCGAGCCCTGGCCGAAGTGATGCAGCGGCGCGGTCTCGTCGACCGGGTGGAGGTGTCGTCGTTCCACGACGAGGCGGTCGCCGAGATCGCCCAACTGGTGCCGGGGGTACGGACCGTACTCATCGCGAGCCGCTGGCGGGGCGATGTGGTGGAGCGGGCGAAGACGGTGGGTGCGGCGACGCTGGCGCTGAACATCCGCCGCCTCACCCTGGAGGTGGTCGAGCAGGCACACGCCGAAGGGCTGAAGGTCATCGGCTGGGTGGTGAACACCCAGGACCATCTGCGCCTGGTACGGGCCCTGCGGCTGGACGGCGCGACCACCGACTACCCGGACATCCGCCGCGCCGGCCGCTTCACGGCTTGATCACCGGCCTGGCCGGTCCGGTCGGCCCGACCGGTCTGATCACCAACCCGGTCCGGTCGGTGATCCGACCGGTCGGACCAGGTCCTTGATCAACAGCTCGAATGCGAGATCGCCGCGCTGCGGGATACCGACGCGCGGGTCGCCGTACGGGAACGGGCTGAGCTTTCCCGTACGGCGGTAGCCGCGCCGCTCGTACCAGGCGATCAGCTCCTCGCGCACCGATATCACGGTCATGTGCATCTCGCTCACTCCCCAGCTCTCCCGGACGATGCGCTCGGCCTCCGCGATGATCACCTTGCCGAGACCGGCTCCCTGCAGTTCGGGACGGACCGCGAACATCCCGAAGTAGGCGGCTTCACCGCGGTGTTCGAGCTGGCAGCAGGCGACGAGCGCGCCGTCGCGCTCCACCACGAGCAGTCGGCTGCCGGGCGCTTCGAGGACCTCGCGGACACCGTCCGGGTCGGTCCGCTGCCCCTGCAGGATGTCCGCCTCGGTGGTCCATCCGGTCCGGCTGGAGTCCCCCCGGTACGCCGACTCGATCAGCGTCACGAGTGCGGGCACATCGGCGTCGGCCGCGTCGCGGAAGGTCAGCTGTCCCGGGTCCTGGGCAGGGGCTGTGTCCATGGCGATGGCTCTCCGATTCTCTGTTGTGGCCGTGCCGGAGCAGCGTATCCCGCATGCTCAGGGCCTATGGTCGGGCGCATGGTTCATGTGCTGAGCAGCCGGATCCTGCTGCGTCCGGCCGATCCCGAGCGGTCACGGATCTTCTACGGGGAGTCGCTCGGGCTGCCCGTCTACCGGGAGTTCGGCACCGGACCCGAGCGGGGCACGGTCTACTTCCTCGGCGGCGGCTTCCTGGAGGTCTCCGGGCGCGCCACCACCCCGCCGGTGCCCGGGCTCGAACTGTGGATGCAGGTCAAGGACGTCCGGACGGCGCACGAGGAGGTATCGGCCCGCGGCGTCGAGGTGCTGAGGCCGCCGGTGCGTGAGCCTTGGGGGCTCGTCGAGATGTGGATCCGCGATCCGGACGGGCACCGGATCGTCATGGTGGAAGTACCGGCGGACCATCCGCTGCGCTACCGCCCCTAGCCAGGGCTTCACGCCGAAAGCGCGGAGCGCGGCTTCTCCCAGTGCGCGGCGCGGCTTCTTTCCACGCAGTCCACGAGCACGGGCAAAGCCTTTTCCAGGCCGCTGTCGTGGTCCGCGAACGGGAGGCGCAAGTGGTACCGGAAGCCGTCCACGGCGGAGAAGACGGGTCCGGGCACGTTCAGTAAGCCCGCGCGGCGGGCCGGCTGGGCGGTCGCCTCGGTGCCGGCGCCGGGGATCTCCACCCGGACTCGGCCGACCGGGCCGCGCTGGCACAGCGCGCGGTGGGGAACACCCCCTCCGCGCGCTCCCTTGTACCTCAGTGCGCCGCGTATGACGGTCCCGGCCCGGGCATCGACCAAGAGGGACCCAAGTCGTACGTCCAGGGGGAGGTGCGCTGTGCACGGACCGGCGGTGTCCGGCTGGCTGCTCATGGCGTTGTGCGGGGTGACGGGTGCGTACTGCCTGTTGCGCACGCGCGGCGAGACCGGGGAGGAACGCAGGGCGGCGCGAGCCGAGGCGCTGATGGGCTTCGGCATGGCCGCCATGGCGGTGCCGGCTGCTGTCGTGACGCCACCGGTGTGGGGGTGGGCGGTGTACGCCGTCCTGTTCGGCCTTTCCTCATTACGCGCGCTGTGGTTCGCCCGGCACAGCGCGCACCATCTGCACCATCTGGTCGGGTCGTCGGCGATGGTGTACATGGCGGTGGCGATGGCACCGGGCGGTGGAGGGGCCCATGGTGAGCACGGCGGGCACACGGGCCACGGCGTCGCGGCGACGGCCGGGGGCATACCCCTGCTGACCGGACTGCTGCTGGCCTACTACGCGGCCTATGTACTGAGGTCGGGGACCCGGTTGATACCAGTGGCCACCATGGCGGGCGGTAGCGGGCCGGTCGCGGGTGGGCCGGTCGGTGGCGGCTGGGCCGCTCGTCCCGAGCTGGCTCTCGCCTGTCGGCTGACCATGGGCATAGGCATGTTCGCGATGCTGCTCACTCTCTGAGAGATCCGCCGGATCCGCGAGACAGCGGGTGGGCCAAACCGTGGCGTACATCACTTGCCGTGCCGAGCCATACCCGTGGGTACCACGCCACTCATAGGCTGGCGTCATGTTGGTCTCCCTAGCGCTGCTGCTGCTCGGTGCACTGGCCGCCGTCGTGACCCCGCGTCTGATGGCGCGGGCGCAGTGGCCGGAGCGTGAGCCCGTTGTCGCGCTGTGGGTGTGGCAGTGCGTGGTGGCCGGGGTGCTGCTCTGTTTCGCGCTCTCCATGACGTTCAGCGCGGCCGCGGCCTGGCAAGCGGTGCGCGGGCATGTGTTCGCGCCGGCGCCGCGTGCCGTGGTGGAGGCGTATGCGCTGGGCGGACACGGGCGGTGGTCCGCCACCATGGCCGTGCTGCTGGCGCTCGGCGGGGTATGGACGGTGGCGATGCTGACCCGGGAGATCCGTCGCGCCCGAGTGCGTCGCAGGCGGCGCCGGACCGAATTGCTGGTGCGTTCCCCGCTGATGCCCGGGGAGGAGCCCGGCAGCGGCCGACTCGTCGTACTGGAGGGAGAGCGCCCGGATGCCTGGTGGCTGCCGGGTGCGGCGCCGCAACTGGTCATCACCACCGCGGCGCTGGGACGCCTGAAGGGTCGTCAGCTGGATGCGGTGCTCGCTCACGAGCAGGGTCACGCGAAGGCCCGGCACGACTGGCTGCTGCACTGTTCCGGCGCGCTCGCGAGCGGGTTTCCCCAGGTGCCGGTGTTCGCGGCCTTCCGCGACGAGATGCACCGGCTGGTCGAACTGGCCGCGGACGATGTGGCGTCGAGGCGTTTCGGGCGGCTGACGATCGCCCTGGCCCTGGTGGAACTCAACGAGGACCGCGGCGTGTTCGGCCCCTGCCCGACGCCGGATGCCGAGCTCCCGCTGCGGGTGAACCGGCTGCTGACCCCGGTGGAGCGGCTCACGGCCGGCCGTCGGCTCCGGCTGACCGCGGCGGCCGCCCTGGTGCCGGTGGTTCCTCTTCTGGTGGCCTTCCTCCCGGGACTCACAGCGCTGGGATAGCCGGGGACGCGGAACTTCCGCGAAGATCGCCCCATGTCATCCCCGTTGCCGGTCCCACCGGCCCGCACCCGTTCCCGCGTGAGCCCCTTCGGCACGGCCGTGGTCTGCACCGCTCTCGCCCTGGTCCTGCTGATCCTGGTCGCCGTGCGCTGGTCGCCGTTGATGACGCTGGACCGTACGGTCGCGGATGCCCTGCACCGAAGGGCGGTCACCGAACCCGGCTTCGTCCACGTCAACCGGGTCCTGACCGACTGGGTATGGGATCCGTGGACGATGCGCGCCCTGATCACGGTGGCCGTGGTGGTGCTGTGGTGGCGCGGGGCGCGGGCGCTCGCGGTGTGGATCGCCCTGACGAGCGTGCTGTCGGCTCTCCTGCAGCAGGGGCTGAAGTCCGCGGTCGGCCGGGAGCGGCCGCGGTGGCCGGACCCGGTGGATTCCGCTCACTACGCCGCGTTCCCGTCGGGTCACGCCATGACGGCGATGGTGAGCTGTGGTCTGCTGCTCTGGCTGATGCGCAGGCACGGCACGGGGCCCCGGGTGTGGCGGGCGGCGCTGGTGGTGGCCTGGGTCTCGGTGATCGGAGTGGGCGTCACCCGGCTCTACCTGGGGGTGCACTGGCCGAGCGACGTACTGGGCGGCTGGCTGCTGGGGGCGGCTCTGGCCGGGTTCTCCATCGCCGGTTTCGCCCGGTACGAGAAGCGCGGCGGACCGGCCTTGCCGCGGCGCTCCTGAACCGGGGAGGATCGCGTCCATGCAGATCAAGGGTGTGCTCTTCGACTTCTCCGGGACTCTCTTCCGTATCGAATCGGTCCAATCCTGGTTGCGCGCGGCCCTCGCCGAGCGGGAGGTGGCGGTGAGCGAGGCCGACTTCGAGCGGTACGCGCGAGGGCTGGAGGCTGCCGGTGCGTTGCCGGGCGGTCCGCTTCCCCGGCACGTTCCCGATCGGCTCGCCGAAGTATGGGCCACCCGTGACGAGAGCATGGACCTCCACCGGGAGGCGTACACCGGGCTGGCCCGGCAGGTTTCCCTCCCGGATCCCGGGCTGTACGACGCGCTGTACGAGCGGCACAGGTCACCCGCCGCCTGGCTGCCGTACCCGGACGCGGCGGAGGTGCTCGGCGCACTGCGCGACAGCGGCATCCGCATCGGTGTCGTCAGCAACATCGGCTGGGACCTGCGGCCGGTCTTCCGGGCGCACGGTCTGGACACCCTGATTGACGCCTACGTCCTGTCGTACCAGCACGGCGTCCAGAAGCCGGATACACGTCTCTTCCACACAGCCTGCACACTTCTCGGACAGGATCCGGCGGGTGTGGTGATGGTCGGAGACGACCGGCACGCGGACGGCGGAGCGGCGGCGCTGGGCTGCGACGTGCGCTTTGTCCACCATCTGCCGGTGGAGCAGCGGCCCGACGGGCTGCGGACGCTCGGACTGGTGCCGGGCGTTGCCCGAGAGACATGTGAGAGATGTCCCTGACGCGCAATGGGTCGGATTATCACAACGTGGCCTTAGCCTGTATGCATGCCCCGTCGACCCGGCTCCTCCGATTCCGCGCGTACCGCCGCCGTGGTGAACAAAGAGATCCGTGACCTGTGGGAGCGCTCAGGCGGCTGCCTGTCCCCGGAGAACGAGGAGCAGTACCAGCGGTTGCTCGTGGAGTGGGCGGCAGTGACCGGCGGGAGCGCCAGGTCCGCCGCCTGACCCGGGTGCCGGGTGCCGTACTCCTGTGCCGGGCGTCGTCCCCCGCGGTCAAACGCCTCGCCGAACGCATCACCGCGAGCCAGAAGCCGGAGATCGGCGCGATGGAGGGATGGCTCACGCACAACGACGGGGTGAAGCGCGGCACCGGCCACGATCACTCGGCGATGCCGGCATGGCGACCCCGGCGCAGCTGGAGCAGTTACGGACGGCGGACGGCGCGGCCTTCGACAAACTCTTCCTGAAGTTGGTGATCACCCACCACCGGGGGCGATCACGATGGCGACCGACGTGCTCTCGCAGGGCAACGACGTGCTGGTCGAGGAGATGGCCGGGGATGTCGTCGCCGAGCCGACGGTGGAGATCGACCGAATGCGCGCGATTGTCGTCCTGATCGCGCCCCGGGCGCGCCTCTCCCCCGCACCGGCCGCCGGTGCCATGCTGGACAGAGCCTGTGGGAAGAGGTGCGCCGTGCTCCGTGTCGCCGTCGTCGGTTCCGGTCCCAGTGGGGTCTACACCGCCCAGGCCCTGGTCGGGCAGGACCGGGTGCCTGGTGTCCGGGTCCATGTCCTGGACCGGCTCCCCTGCCCGTACGGCCTGGTGCGCTACGGCGTCGCCCCCGACCACGAGAAGATCAAGTCGCTGCAGAACGGCCTGCGGGCCGTCCTGGAGCACGAGCGGATCACCTTTCTCGGCAATGTCGAGGTGGGCGGCGACGGGATCCCGCCCGAACGGCTCGGCGAGCTCTACCAGGCGGTGGTCTACTGCGTCGGGGCCGCGGCCGACCGCGGCCTCGCGATCCCCGGCGAGGATCTGCCCGGCAGCTACTCCGCGACCGAGTTCGTCTCCTGGTACAGCGCGCACCCCGACGCCGCCGCCGACAGCTTTGCGCTGCGGGCCCGTTCGGCCGTGGTGATCGGGGCCGGCAACGTGGCAGTGGACGTGACACGGATCCTGGCCCGGAGCGCGCGGGAGCTGCACCCCACCGACGTACCGCACGCCGCTCTCGGGGTGTTGGCCGGGAGCCGGGTGCGCGAGGTCCACATGGCGGGCCGACGCGGCCCCTCGCAGGCCAGGTTCACCACCAAGGAGCTGCGGGAGCTGGGCGCGCTGCCGCGGGCGCGGGTGGTCGTGGACGAGGCGGAGCTGGCGCTCGACCCTGCGTACGTCGATCCGTCTCCCCCCTCGGCCCGTTCCGCACCGCCGAACGCGCCGCCCTTGACCGCGGCGGCGCGGCGCAACGTCGAGGTCCTGCGCGGTTGGGCCGCGGCGGGCGCCGCGGGTGTGGGCGCGGAGGGAAGCCCCGTGCGCACGATCCGGCTGCGGTTCTTTCTGCGTCCCGTCGAGCTGCTGGAGCGGGACGGCCGGGTGGCCGGGGTGCGGTTCGCCCGTATGGTGCCGGACGGCAGCGGGGGCGTACGCGACTCCGGTGCGTATGAGGACATCGGCGCCCAGCTCGTGCTGCGGGCCGTCGGCTACCGCGGGCTGCCGCTGCCCGGCCTGCCGTTCGACGCGGTGCGCGGGACGGTGCCGCAGCTGGCGGGGCGGATACTGCGGGACGGGGTGCCGTCAGCCGGGGAGTACGTCGCCGGGTGGATCAAGCGAGGGCCCACCGGGGTGATCGGCTCGAACCGGTCGTGCGCGAAGGAGACGGTGGGGTCATTGCTCGACGACGCCCCCCTGCTCGCCGCGCGCCCGTCGGCGCCCGACCCCGTGGCCGCGCTGCGGGCGTGGGGGCTGCGCCCGGTGGAATGGGACGGCTGGCTGTCCATCGAGCGGGCGGAGGCGGCGCTGGGCAGGTCGCTGGGCCGGGGACCGGTGAAGATCCCGGACTGGGCGGGGCTGCTGAGCGCCGCGCAGGGGGGCGACCCGGGCGGATCGTGAGGCCAATGGCCCCAGGGCCTGTCCGGCGGATCACGGCCGGGGTCGCGACGCCTGCCACCCCGCATCTCGGGGGAACCTCAGGTTCCACCGATGGCGCGCGCCGCGAGGTGGGCGACGTGCCAGTCGGCCGGGACGCCCGTGTTCGGCCCGACCGGTTCGGCACTGTACTGGCGCATGGGCGCCGTCCATACCCGGTTGGGAATGACGAGCGACCGCCAGGTGCAGGGCTCGTACGAGGGCGCCGCCGTACCGGGCTACCCGCGCCGCCCGAGCGTGATCGCGGCGTCCGCGTCGTACTCCTGGGTCCAGCTGCGTCCGGCGCCCGACTTCCAGGTGACCCGGGCGGTGGTGCCGTCGATCCGGACGTTCTCCACCGTCATGGCCCGGTCGCCGTCCCGTACGTCCCCGCGGCGCAGCTCGCCCGCCTTCACGGTGACGGGCTGCGCCGACTGCGCGCTCTCGGCCTCGTCCGCCGCGCGGGCGAGTGCCGCCGCCAGCTCCCGGGCGCGGGCCGGGGTGCAGATCACAGCGATCTCACCCGACGGCGCCACGCCCCGGATCCGGACCCCCGCCCCGACGGAGGTCACCTCCAGGGACGCGGCGTGTCCGTCGTGGTCCTCGATCCCATGCGTCATCGTTCTGTTCTCCCCTTGCCCGTACGCCCTTCGGCTCAGTTCGGCCGGAGGCTCCCCGGCGGGCCCAGGTAGCTGGGCTTGAGGCCGCCGGTGTCGACCACCGGGTTCCGCAGCACCACCGTCGGGTCGACCATCCAGCATTTGAGCACATCGACGCCGGGACGGCCGATCCGGTGCACCGCACTGGTGACGCCGATGCCTGGCCGACCCTTGCCGGGGTCGGTGTGCGGGAACAGGAAGGTGCGACGGGGAGATTTCGAAAGTTTCGAGGGGCTCCCCGCACAGCCGGTGGGAAGGCCGAACTTCCGTGTGGGGAGGCTCCCGGAGCGAGGAAGAGGGCGGTGGGTCAGTTTCCGGCCGCGACCGGGAACTGCGCCGCCTCCTCGATGGTGGTTTCACAGACCAGCCGGCGCCGGTGGTCGACCGTGCGTTCGGGGCCGGTGAGCCGCAGCCGTACCGTCTGCCGGATGTCGCGGACGGCACTCGATGTCGCGAGCCGCAGTTCCAGGTCGCCGGGTTCGACGATCCGCCGGCCGCCGATGCCGGTGAAGGAGACCAGATCGGCGTGGAACCGGAAGGTGATCTTCCGGGCTTGTCCGGCCGCGAGTTCCACCCGGGCGTAGCCGATCAGCCGGGCCTGCGGGCGGGTGGTCTGGGCGACCGGGTCGTGGACGTAGAGCTGCACGACCTCGGCCCCTTCGCGGTCTCCGGTGTTGCGTACGGTGACCTCGATGTCGGCGGATCCGTCGGTGCGGATCTCGCCCGGCGCGCTCCCGCCGGGCTCCCAGTCGAACGTGGTGTACGAGAGCCCGTGCCCGAAGGGGTGCAGCGGTGTCGGGTCCAGGTTGCTGACCTCGTTCGCCAGGCCCAGCGGCGGCTGGAGGTACGTCCACGGCTGACCGCCCCGGCCGTACGGGATGCCGACGGGCAGCCGCCCGGAGGGGTTGACCCGGCCGGACAGCACACCGGCCAGCGCCGGACCGCCCTCCTCGCCGGGGAAGAACGCCTGGACGGTCGCGGCCGTTCGGCCCGCCCAGCGGCCCAGCGCGTACGGACGCCCCGTCAGCAGGACCAGGACCACCGGGGTTCCGGTGGCCAGCAGCGCGTCCAGCAGTTCGCCCTGGACGCCGGGCAGGGACAGGTCGGCGGCGTCGCACCCCTCGCCGGAGGTGCCGCGGCCGAAGAGCCCGGCCCGGTCGCCGAGCACGGCGACGCAGACGTCCGCGCCCCGGGCGAGCTCCGCGGCGGTGGCGATGTCGGAGGTGTCCGTACCGTCCACGTCGCAGCCCCGTGCCGAGGACAGCTTCGCCGCGGGGAACTCCGCGCGCAGCGACTCCGAGCACGGTCGGGATGCCGATCCCCATCGGCACCTCGGGGTGCGAGACGCCGACGTGGCTGGGGAAGGAGTAGCAGCCGAGCATGGCCAGCGCGTCGTCGGCGCGCGGGCCGACGACCGCGATCCGGCCGTCGCCGCGCAGCGGCAGCGCCCCGGTGGGATTGGCGAGCAGCACGCACGCCTCTTCCGCCAGCTTCCGGGCCAGGGCCCGGTTCTCCGGCGGGTCGAGGTCCACCGTCGAACGGGCCTGTTCGGGGTCGGTGCCGAGGAGCGCGGTGGGCAGCGGGGTCCGGTCCGGGTCGAGCAGTCCGAGCTGGCACTTCTGGAGCAGCACCCGGTGCAGTGCCCGGTCGACCAGTTCCTCGGCCACGGCGCCGTCCCGTACAGCGGTCACGAGCACCGCCCCGTAGCTATGGACGGTGGGCAGCTCCACGTCGACCCCGGCGCACAGTGCGAGGCGGGCCGCGTCGGCGCGGTCGGCGGCGACCTTGTGCAGGGTCTCCAGGAAGCCGATGCCGAAGTAGTCGGCGACGACGGTGCCGGTGAAGCCCCAGGTGTCCCGGAGGAGTCCGGTGAGCAGGGCCGGGTCGGCGGCCGCGGGCAGTCCGTCGATCTCCGCGTAGGAGTGCATCACCGAGCGGGCGCCGCCTTCGCGCAGTGCCATCTCGAAGGGCGGGAGGACGATGTCGGCCATCTCGCGTGCCCCGGCCCGGATCGGCGCGTGGTTGCGGGCGCCCGACGACGCGGCGTATCCGGCGAAGTGTTTGAGGGTGGCGACGATGCCGGCGGACTCCAGGCCGCGGACATAGGCGGTGCCGATGGTGGCGACGAGGTACGGGTCCTCGCCGATGGTCTCCTCGACGCGTCCCCAGCGCAGATCGCGCACCACGTCGAGGACGGGGGCGAGGCCCTGGTGGATTCCGACGGACCGCATGTCGCGGCCGATCCGGCCGGCCATCTCGGTCACCAGCTCCGGGTCCCAGGAGGCGCCCCACGACAGTGGCACGGGGTAGGCGGTGGCGCCCCACGCGGTGAAGCCCGCCAGGCACTCCTCGTGGGCGAGGGCGGGGTTGGCGAACCGGCCGGACTCGGTGATCCGGTGCTGGGCGCGGGCCAGTGCGACCGCGCCGACGCCCGGGTCGACCGGTGCGGTGCCGAACGGCCGGGTCAGCTGGCCGAGTCCGTGGGCGGTGACGTCCTCCCAGTCAACGGGGTCCATGTCGTTCTGGTGCGGCGCGACTCCGTCGCGGTCGGCGTCGGCGCCCACCCAGACTCCGTACAGCTGGGCGGCCTTCTCCTCCAGGGTCATCCGGGGCACGAGGTCGGCCACTCGTTCCTCGGGGGTGAGTGAAGGGTCGCGCCAGGGGCCGTCGACCGCGGGATCGGGGTCGGCCCTGCGGGCGTGCGGGACGGGTTGGGTTGCCATGGCGGCAGCGGTTCCTCTCGTCAATGCGGTGGTACGGGGCGGCGTGGGAGAGCTACTTGCCGCCCACCCCCATCAGGCCGTTGATCAGCGCCCGCCGTGCCACGAGGTAGACGGCGAAGATGGGCACCACGGAGAGGACGATCGCTGCCAAGGTGGCGGGGATGTTCACTCCGAACTGGGTCATGAAGTTGAACAGGCCGAGGGTCAGGACCCGGTTCTCCTCCGACTGGGTCAGGATCAGCGGGAAGAGGAATCCGTTCCATGCCTGGATCGCCGTATAGATCGCCACCGTGCTGATGCCCGCCCGGGACATCGGGACGGCCAGTTGCAGCAGCATCCGCACGGGTGTGGCGCCGTCGAGCGCCATCGCCTCGTACATCTCCTCGGACACATCGCGCATGGTGCCGCTGAGCACCAGCACCGCGACGGGCATCGAGAAGGCCGCGGTCGGCAGGATGATCGCGGGCAGGGTGTCGTAGAGCCCCATTCTGCCGATCAGCAGATAGAGCGGCACGATCACCGCCTGCGCCGGGATCGCCACGCCGAGCAGGAAGGTCCGGAACGCGAGTGACGAGAGGCGGCCACGGGTGCGTACCGCCACGTAGGCCACCGGCACGGAGAGCACCAGCACGATGGCCACGGTGGCCACCGCGACGATCGCGGTGTTGGCCAGCATCGAGAGGAAGCCGCTGTGCAGCACGGTGTTGTAGTTGTCGAGCGTCGGGTGCGTCGGGAAGGCCAGCGGATCGCCGTTGAGTGCCTCGTCCTGATGCATCAGCGACGAGGAGATCAGCGTGTAGACCGGCACGATCACGATGACCAGCCAGACCAGCGAGCCCAGTCCGGCCAGCGGGTTGCCGCGCGGCCTCCAGCGGCGGGCGCCTCCTGCGGGTCGGTGTGGGGTGCGGCCTACGGGGCGCGTCGTCGTCGGCGCCGCGGAGCGGGTGTCGTATGACATGGCGTCACATACCTTCCCGGGTGGAGCGCATGGTCCCGAAGCCGCTGAAGCGGACGAGAATCAGCGACAGGCCGGTGGCCACGACGACCAGGGCGGTGGCGATGGCCGCGGCGTAGCCCAGGTCGTAGGTCTGGAAACCGGTCCGGTACATCAGATAGGGCAGGACCGTGGTGTCCGTGCCGGGACCGCCCTTGGTCATGATCAGTACGGTGTCGAAGTAGGTCAGCGAGCCGACGATCATCAGGACCGACGAGGTCGTCACGGTGTTGCGCAGCTGCGGCAGCGTGATGTGGAAGAACTGCCGCACCATGCCCGCGCCGTCGATGGCCGCCGCCTGGTAGAGGACCTCCGGGATCTGGCGGGTTCCGCCCTGGTAGATCAGGGTGTGGAAGGGCATGAACTGCCAGCCGCCGACGAACGCCACGGTGAGCAGCGCCCCGGTGGACGAGCCCATGATGTTCGGGTCGATCCCGAACCAGGGCCCGATCTCCTTGATCACCCCGAAGTTGGGGTCCAGCAGCGCGTGGAAGAGCATCGCGATCGCGGTGGTGGAGAGCAGCAGCGGGATGAAGAAGACCGCGGAGAGGACGGTCCGGCTGCGCTGCCGGCCCGCCGCCCAGACGCCGAGCAGCAGGGCCACGGGGGTCTGGAAGGCTCAGCTGATCGTGGTGAGCAGCAGGCTCAGCCAGGCGGCCTGGCGGAACTCGGGGTCCTTGAACAGCCGCGTCCAGTTGCCCACGCCGGTCAGGCTCGGGGAGTTGAGCCCGTCCCACTGGCAGAAGGAGAGGTACACGGCGATCGCCAGCGGGACGATCGCGAAGACGGCGAAGAAGAGGATGCCCGGGGCGGCCCAGCCGACCGGCGGCCGGCCGGCGTTGCCGGCGGCCGCCCCGTTCCCCCGTCCGCGCGTCTTCGGGTGCGGAGTGTGGTGCGACATTTCTACTTGACGGCCTTCATCGCTGCGACGAACTGCTCGGGCGTGGACTGGCCGGCGAACAGCTTGCTGATCTCGGTGAGGAGGGGGGTCGCGTACCGGGACTCCAGCGCCTGGTCCCAGGAGAGCGTGAAGCTGGGGGCCTTCTGGACCATCTGGTACTGGTCGGCGGCGAACTGCGGGTTGGGCGAGGAGCTCAGCATCGACGAGGCGTTGGACGTGGTGGGGATGTGCCACCCGCCACCTGACCGGGCTCGGACACCGCCGGATCGGCGTCATCAGCGGCCCGTCCCGCATGATGTGCAGCCGCGCCCGCGTCGACGGCTACCGGGCGGCGCTGGAGACGGCGGGACTGCCCATCGATCCGGAACTGATCCGGGAAGGCGAGTTCCGCCACGAGGCAGGCTACGCGGCGGGCCTCGAACTACTGCGACTGCCCGATCCGCCCACCGCCCTGTTCGCGGGCGACGATCTCCAGGCCCTCGGCGTCTACGAGGCCGCCCGCGAACTGGGGCTGCGCATCCCGGAGGACCTGAGCGTCGTCGGCTTCGACGATCTGCCCCTCACCCGGTGGATCGGGCCGCCGCTCACCACCGTGCGCCAGCCGCTCATCGAGATGGCCGAGACCGCCACCCGTCTGGTCCTCGGCCTCGCCCGGGGCGAGCGGCCCGCGACCACCCGGGTCGACCTGGCCACCACGCTGGTGGTCCGCAACAGCACCGCCGCCCCCGGCCGCTGACCCCGCCCACCCGGCCCGGCCTGCAGGTATTTCCGTTGTGGGCCGGGCCGCGGCCCGCGTACCGTCCCCGGCCATGACGACCACTCCCACCCTGCACACCGGGCGGCTGCTTCTGGAGCCGTACACACCCGCGGACGAGGAAGACTTCGTGGCGCTCTTCCAGGACACCCGGGTGTCCCGGTGGATCGGTGACGGGCCGCAGACCGAGGCCGAGGACCGTGCCCTGTTCAGGCGGATCTTCAGCAAGGTGTACGCCCAGGAACTCTTCGACGTATGGGCCGTGCGCCACGGCGGCCGTCTGGTCGGCCACGCGGAGATCAAGCCCTCCCCGTCCCCGGATGTGGACGGTCACGAGATCGTCTACGCCCTGGCGCCGGCCGCCTGGGGGCAGGGGTTCGGCACCGAGGTCGCGAAAGCGCTGACCTCGTACGGGTTCGGCGCCCTCGGGCTCACCGGAGTACACGCGACGGTAGCCGCCGAGAACGCCGCCTCGCTGGCGCTGCTGGGCCGGATCGGCTTCCGGCATGTCCGGGACGCGGTGGAGGACGACGGCAGCACGACCCGGGTCCTGAGCCGCTCCGCCGGTGGTGACGGCGCCGGAGCCGGTCAGCCGCGGTAGACGTCCAGGCGCCCGCACATGCCGAACCTCCCGTGTGCGGAGGGCTGTTCGGCATGTACGCGGGCATCGGCGAGGTATCCGCCGTCACCACGGGCCAGGGCGTCGAGCTGACCACCGGTCACCTCGGACGCGGCAGCGGCCCCCTTCCACCAGCGCTCCCGCCAGTCCCCGGCCCTCGGGCGTACGAGTGCCGCGGCGGCCCGGTGGAAGGCGGCGAGCGGTCCGGGGTCGCCCGCCTCGGTGGCCCGGCGCAGCGCGAGGAAACCTTCGACGGCGAGGTCCCGGCGGGCGCGGGCGGCCCGTTCCTGTTCCGCTTCGCAACCGTCGGCGGGAAGGACGACCGCCGCCCGGTAGGCCACGGGGTCCGCCAGGTGGCGGGGCGGCAGAGTGAGTACGGCGTCACCGGCCTCGGGCAGTCCGCCGTTCTCCATGAGGACGACGATGCGCAGCCCGTCCTCGTTGACGAGACGGTGGATCGTGCCCGGCGTGAACCAGACCAGCGCCCCGGGGGTCAGTGGCGTCTGCCGGAACCCGGACGTGGTGAGGGTCTGCACCGAGCCCGAGCCCCCGACCACCACATACCCCTCGGAGCAGGTGAGGTGGAGATGGGGTGTCCCGCCGCGCAGGCCGTCCTCGGCGGGCCAGTCGTAGACCCGCAGGTGGGACACGGCGATGGCGCCGGGCAGCCCTTCGAAGGTCGGCACAGCTGCTCCCGGGTCGCTCCGCGAAAGCGCTCGGCAAGCGCTTTCCACATGTGCTGCACCGTACCGTCGCCGACCGTGGAAGCAACAGGGTCCGGGTGTCCGGGGCCGTCCTGCGGGCCTCTGTCAGTGGTGGGGTGCAGACTGGCGCGTATCCGGCACACAGGCGTTTCGGGAGGTTCGGCCATGACCGACGTACTGCTCACCGTGGGCACCCGCAAGGGACTCTTCATCGGCCGCAAGCGCGGCGGCACGTGGGAGTTCGACGACCCGCATTTCAATGCCCAGGCGATCTATTCGATCGCCATCGACACCCGCAGGAAGGTTCCCCGCCTGCTGGTCGGCGGGGACAGCGCGCACTGGGGCCCGTCGGTCTTCCACTCCGACGATCTCGGCGCAACCTGGGTCGAACCGAGGCAACCGGCCGTGAAGTTCCCGGAGTTCACCGGGACATCGCTGGAGCGGGTCTGGCAGCTGCACCCGGCGGGTCCCGAGGCGCCCGATGTCGTGTACGCGGGGACGGAGCCGGCGGCGCTGTTCCGTTCCGAGGACGGCGGGGAGTCCTTCGAGCTGGTCCGCCCGCTGTGGGAGCATCCGACGCGTTCGAAGTGGGTACCGGGCGGCGGCGGTGAGGGTCTGCACACCATCCTCACGGACCCGAGGGATGCCCGGGAGGTGACGGTCGCGGTCTCCACGGCCGGGGTGTTCCGCACCAAGGACGGCGGTGCCAGCTGGGCCCCGGCGAACAAGGGCGTGTCGGCGGTGTTCCTCCCCGACCCGAACCCGGAGTTCGGCCAGTGCGTCCACAAGGTGGCCAGGGACGCGGTCGATCTCGACCGGCTCTACCTCCAGAACCACTGGGGAGTCTTCCGGAGCGACGACTCCGGGGACAACTGGACGGACATCGGCCAAGACCTCCCCTCCGATTTCGGTTTCGCCGTAGCCGCGCACCCGCACCGCGCGGACACGGCGTACATCTTCCCGATCAACGCCGACGCCGACCGCGTCCCGGCCGGACACCGCTGCCGGGTGTTCCGCACCGAGGACGCGGGCCGTACCTGGGCGCCGCTCTCAGCAGGCCTGCCCGAAAAAACGCATTACGGCACGGTGCTGCGCGACGCGCTCCGTACGGACGACGCCGACCCGGCGGGCATCTACTTCGGCAATCGCAACGGCGAGGTGTACGCGAGCGCGGACGACGGCGACAGCTGGCAGCAGCTCGCCGCGCATCTGCCGGACGTCCTCTGTGTCCGCGCGGCGGTCATCGGTTCGTGACCACCGGCGGTTGATCCGCGTGGCAGGCCCGGCCGGGCAGTCGGCGGCGGGCCGGCCGCCGCCGTTGCAGCAGCAAGGGTGTGGCTGCTACGGCAACTGCCAGTCCACCGGCTGGGCGCCCTGGCGGAGCAGGAGTTCATTGGTACGGCTGAAGGGGCGCGAACCGAAGAAACCGCGGTCCGCCGACATGGGCGAGGGGTGCGCGGACTCGATCGCCGGGAAGTCGTCGAGGAACGGACGCAGATTACGGGCGTCGCGTCCCCACAGCACGGACACCAGGGGCTTGCCGCGCGCGGCCAGCGCCCGGATGGCCTGCTCGGTCACTTCCTCCCAGCCCTTGCCGCGGTGCGCGCCCGGTTTGCGGGGTTCCGTCGTGAGCGCCTTGTTCAGCAGCAGCACACCCTGGCGCGTCCACGGTGTCAGATCGCCGTTGGACGGCCGCGAAAGCCCCAGGTCCGTGTGCAGTTCGCGGAAGATGTTCTCCAGGCTGCCGGGCAGCTGACGCACATCGGGGGCCACCGAGAAGCTCAGGCCCACCGCCATCCCGGGTGTCGGGTACGGGTCCTGACCGACGATCAGGACGCGTACGTCGTCGAAGGGTTGCTGGAACGCGCGCAGGACGTTCGCCCCGGCGGGAAGGTAGGTGCGGCCGGCCGCGACCTCCGCACGCAGGAAATCGCCCATCGCGGCGATGCGTCCGGCCACCGGGGCAAGCGCCTCGGCCCAGCCGGACTCGACTACTTCGTTCAACGGTCGTGGTGCCACAAAGCATCACTCTACCGGCGTACACGCCCCGCCTCCGACGGGCGGTCCCGCAGGTCATCCATACCCTCGGTCCGGGCCTGCGGGGCTAGTGCCCCTCCCGGCAAGCTTTGCCCCGTCGCGCCGCCCAGCACACACTCCCCCAAGGCCTTGAGGGCCAGGGGGACCCCCTTCTGCGTTGGCCAAAAGCCCTGGTAGCTCCTTCCCCAAGCTCTCAACTTCGTTCGAGCAGGGGAGGCCCCGTTCAAGGACTTCCGGCCGCCTTGCGATCGCACGCACTGGACGACGCTCCTTCCGGGCAAACATTGCCGGTCGCGGCACTAGGGATAGGCTGCCGCCGTCATTCCTCTTCTCCCTGGAGCCGGTTCATGAGCTCACGCAGGCATTCGCCGGAAAGCAGCGATGCCGGTGTGCGTCCGGGTGCGGAGGCGGGTGCGTCGGGGCCGTTCGTGCTCGCCGTGGACTCGGGCGGTTCCGGTCTGCGGGTGGCGCTGGGCGCCCTCGACAGGTCCGCTGCGGTGGGTACGACCGTCTGCGCCGAGCCGGTACGCACCGGACCCGCGGGCATCGACGCGGGCCATCTGCTGGAACAACTGCTGCCCGCCGCCCGCCTGCTGCTGGAACGGCACGGCAGCGGCAGCGGCAGCGGCAGCGGCAGCGGCAGCGGTGAAGGCTCCACGATCACCGCCGTGGCGATCGGCGCCGCCGGTATGGCGACGCTCGGCGGGCAGTTGCGCGCCGAGCTGCCCTCGGCCCTGGAGCAGGCGCTCGGCGTGCGCCGGCTGGCTCTCGCCGCCGATGCCGTGACCGCGTACGCGGGTGCGGTCGGGCAGCGTCCGGGGGCGGTCGTCGCGGGCGGCACGGGCATGATCGCACTGGGTACGGATCTGACGAGCTGGCGCCGGGCCGATGGCTGGGGGCATCTGCTGGGTGACAGTGGTGGCGGCGCCTGGATCGGGCGGGCCGGTCTCGACGCGGCCATGCGCGCCCATGACGGGCGGCGCGGTGGGTCCGCCCCGCTGCTGGCCCGGCTGGAGGCCGTGTTCGGGCCGGCGCCGGAGCTGCCGGGACTGCTCTATCCGCGTACCGACCGGGCTGCCGTGCTGGCCTCGTTCGCGCCCGAAGTGGCCGCGTGTGCCGGGCACGATCCGGTCGCCGCAGGCATTCTGCGCGAAGCCGCAGGACATATCGCGGCGGCGGCCGCGGCGGTGTGCCCCAAGACCGGGGCAGACGACGAACCATGCGAAGTGGCCCTGACGGGCGGCCTGTTCCGGATGGGCGATCCGCTGCTCGTACCGCTGCGCGAGGAACTGTCCCGGCAGGTCCCGCGGGCACGGCCGGTCCCCGGTTCGGGTGATCCGCTGGCCGGGGCGCTGTCCATCGCCCAGGCGTTGGCCACCGGCGATCTGCGGCTGCCCCGCCATCCGACGCTGCTTCACGTACCCGGTGAAGGGCCCGGGAAGGAGCCGGGACAGGCGCCCGGATAGGTACCGAAAGAGCAGGAAAGTCGGCCAGTAAGCCCCTCATCGGATAAAAGCGGACAGATGACGCCCGACCGCCCCCTCCCCGAACGGAGGGGTACCCAAAACCAGTAGCATGCGGCGCCATGAGCACCCCCACTGGGCCCGCTTCCGGCCTGCCTGTACGAATGCCGCGACCTCGCCAGTCCGGACGGCACCGCCGCCCGGAGCCCGTGGTCGCACCCGAGGGCGCTGCCGCGCTCGTTCTCGCCGTTCCCGGTACCCCCTCTTCGGCCACGCGGAGCCTGGCCGAAGAGGTGATCAGCATCGCCCGTTCCGAGCTGCCCGGCCTCAATGCCCGGGTCGGCTACCTCGACGGCGACGATGCCGAGTACCCGACGCTGTCGTCCGTACTCACCCACAGCGCCGCCGAGCGCGTCACGCGCTACGAGCAGGCGCTGGCCGTCGGCCGTGAGGTCACCGAGCCCGAGGGACCGTCCGCCGTCGTGGTGCCGCTGCTCGCGGGGCCGGACAGCGCTCTGATCCGGCGCATACGGCAGGCCGTGATGGACAGCGGTACGCAGGTCGAGCTGACCGATGTGCTCGGCCCGCACCCGCTGCTCGCCGAGGCACTGCACGTACGGCTCTCCGAGGCCGGTCTGGCCCGCGCCGACCGTGCCAGGCTCTTCACCGTGGCGACGGCCGCGGATGGCATCGTGCTGGCCGCCGTGGGTGGCGAGGAGGCCGTGCAGGCCGCCGGGATCACCGGCATGCTGCTCGCCGCCCGGCTCGCCGTACCGGTGATGGCCGCCGCACTCGACGTGGAGGGTTCCGTCGCGTCGGTCGCCGAGCAGTTGACAGGTTCCGGCTCGGCGCAGCTCGCGCTCGCTCCGTACCTCGTCGGCCCCGAGGTGCCCGAGGGCCTGCTGGACGCCGCCGCGACGGAGGCGGGCTGCGCGACGGCCGAGCCGCTCGGCGCGTATCCGGCGATCGGCAAGCTCGTGCTGTCGATGTACACGACGGCGCTCGGCATCGCGCCGGCCACGCCGCAGGGTGCGCAGGCGCACTGACCCGGTGCCGATATGCCCGGGGCCCTTCGTCCCGATCGTGCCGGGCTCGCGGGCCCTGGCGGCGCGTGTGCCCTCGATCGCCGGACGGGCTTGAATCTCCTGACCCGTCCGGCGATCGCGCGGTGCGTGCCGCGGTGGTCTCGTGACCTCAGGCGAAGATCACGCAGGACGCGGCCGGGGCCTCCAGCGCCCCCGCGTGGTGCGGAACGCCGGTCGCCAGGTCTACGGCGAACCAACTGACGTCCCCGGACCGCTCGTTGGCCGCGTACAGCCATCGGCCGGTGGTGTCGAGCGCGAGGTCGCGCGGCCAGTGCCCGCCGCAGGCCACGGTCGTGATCAGGGTCGCCTGCTCGCCCGTCGCGTCGAGCGCGAGGACGGAGATGCTGTCGTGCCCCCGGTTGGCGGTCCAGAGGAACCGTCCGTCGTGCGAGACGACCACCTCCGACGGGTACGTCACCGGGGCCGTACCGCCGGTCGGCTCCTCGGGCAGCACGGAGGTCTCACCGACCGGTTCGAGGATTCCTGTGCCGGCGTCCCACCTGCACGTGGTGACGGTCGGTTCGAGTTCGTTCAGGACGTAGGCATGGCCGCCCGCGGGGTGGAACGCCAGATGGCGTGGGCCGGTGCCCGGCCGCAGGGCCGTCTCGCCGTGCGTCCGGAGCACCCCGTTGGCCGGGTCGAGTGCGCAGATCCGTACGGAGTCGGTGCCGAGGTCCACGCTGAGCACCCAGTTCCCGGAGGGGTCCGGCAGCACCTGGTGGGCGTGCGGGGCCTGCTGGCGGCCGGGGTTCGGACCACTGCCCTCGTGCCGGAGCACGCTGGTGGCATCGCCCAGGGAGCCGTCGGCCCGCACGGACAGGGCGCTGACGCTGCCGGAGCCGTAGTTGGCGGTGAGCAGATGCCCGCCCGCGAGCGCGAGGT
Source organism: Streptomyces sp. NBC_00846 (assembly GCF_045207325.1). NCBI lineage: Bacteria > Bacillati > Actinomycetota > Actinomycetes > Kitasatosporales > Streptomycetaceae > Streptomyces > Streptomyces sp. NBC_00846. Next base: position 495,019 of record NZ_CP108846.1, read on the forward strand.
GGGTCGGACCGCTGCCTTCGACCGGTCGGATCTCGCCGATCGGCTGCGGCACATCGCCGGTGATGTCGAGTGCGGCGGCCGCGCCGTGTTCGGTCTCACTGACCGTGTAGAGCACCCTGCCGCCCGGCCCCGGTCCGTGCCCCAGGACGAGATACGAGGGATCGGGGACGGTGTCCGTCGCGCCGAGGACCGTCAGCGCCCCGGTCTGCCGGTCCACCGCGGCGACGGTGATTCCCCGCCCGCCCGCCGAGGTGAACGACCCGATGAATGCCCGCCCCGCGCCGGTGCCGCTGCCCACCGCACTGCTTGTCATCGCACTGCCCCTCTTCGCCGAGTGACCACGGCCGTTCTCGCCGTCGTGATCTTCCGGGGGCGACGGTAGCAGTCGGCCCTTCGAGGTCTAGACCATGGTCTCGACTGCCGGCGGGGTTCTCGGGGCGGCCTCACGCACTGATCAGCGGGGCGCGCGGATCGCTGCGCAGCGGGGTGGCGAGTTCGGCGAGGGCCCGCTCGAGACCGTGCAGATGGGCGAGCGCGGGTTCCGCGACGGCCCGGTGTTCCGGGACGCCCGGCGAGCTCGCCCGGTGCGGCAGGTCCGGGGCCGTCAGTGCCTCCACGGCGGCCTCGACGCGCCAGCAGGCGGCGGCGAGGCGGGCGTCGTGGGACGCTTCCGGGTCCGCGGCGACGGAGGCCAGTCCGCGCACCTCCCGGGCGCAGGTGTCCAGCAGAGCGAGTACCTGCCGGGCGCGGGCCTTGCGGGCGCGCAGCGGACTCAGCGGGTGCACCAGCGGGGCCAGGGACAGCCGTACCCGTCCGAGGAGCGCCTCCAACTCGGCGATCCGGGGCGCGGGATCGGCGGTCGGCGAGCCCGAGAGCCGCGCCGCGGCCTCGGCTGTACAGGTGTGTACGCAGCGCAGGGCCCGCCGGATCCACGCGTCGGTCGTGGCGTGCGTGGTGACCGGCAGCACGAGGAGCACAGCGAGCATCGCGCCGAGCGCTCCGGCCGCGGTCTCGGTGAGCCGCAGCACGAGCAGGGCCGGGTCCAGCACGCCGAGGAGTCCGTAGAGCGCCCCGGCCATCACCGTCACCGAGAACACCATCCAGGTGTAGGAGACCGCGGCGGTGTAGAAGATCCCGAAGACGCCGATCGCGACGAGGACCGCACTGGGCACAGCCGCACCGTGCAGCGGAACGACGACGGCCAGGCCGATGGGGATGCTGATCAGTGTTCCCAGGATCCTGCGGAAGCCGCGTACCAGCGTCTCGCCGCGCGAGGCGGTGTTCACGAAGACCCACCAGGTGGCGCCGACGGCCCAGTACCAGCGCTGCTCGGACAGGAGCAGTCCCGCCACGAGTGCCAGGGCTCCCCCGGTGGTCGCCTGAATCGCCTGGCGTGTGGTCGCGCGCGCCAGCCCCTTACCGGTCACCGGGGCGGGTACGGGGGCGGGGGCGGGCAGCTGTCGCTCGTAGCACCACAGCCCGAAACGGACGGTCGACGAGGCGAGCAGGGAGAGGGCGACCGCGGAGTACAGCTCGGGCAGCTGCCCGGGCAGCGTGTGGAGGAACTGCGTGGTGAAGAAGGCCATGAACGCGAAGACGCCCAGCGAGTGGCCGCGCGGCCCCCACCGCCTGGCGTACACGCCCAGGCCCATGACCGCGAGGAACGCCGTGTCCCGCCCCAAGGGGTGGTCGTGCAGCGCGGCGGCGAGAGCGAGCACGGGGAAACCGGCGGCCGGCAGCAGGGCGGTGGTGATCGCCTGGGCGCGCACCGTGGTGTCCAGCACCGTGAACAGGGCCAGCAGCGCGGCGAGACCGCCGGTGATCGCCGCGACGAGCGAGTGACCGGCCAGGCCGCACAGCGCGACGGCCGAGCCGATGCCGAGGACGGCCCGGACACCGCTGCGCAGCCGCAGCCGGCCCGGGTCCGGGAAAACGAACATCCTCTTCAGCACCGCATGCTCCCGCTTCTGCACACCGGTCCTGCGCACCGGCATGAAAAAGGCGCCGCGGGGATCCGCAGCGCCATCGACGGGTCCATCACAACATCTCTGCGACCTGTGGCTCAACCGGACAGGACAACACTGGACCATTGGCACAAATTTCAGGCGATTGCCTGCGCCACGGATAGGCCAACGGACCGGAGCGGCCTCGAACCCCGCCCGTAACACCCCGGCCTGTATGCATGTGGCCGTCGCGTGTCCGCACGACTCGATGCCTCCTCGGCCGGGCGGGTGGCCATCAGTACGGGAAAGGGGGCTGCGCGGGCAGTATCGCGGTCACTTCGTAGCCGCCGTCGGGGGTGGCTCCCGCGGCGAGTTCGCCGCCCAGCATCGCGGTGCGCTCGCGCATGCCGAGCAGGCCGTGGCCCGCGCCCGCCGAGGGCGGGGCGGCCCGGTCCGGCGGGGTGTTGGTGACCCGGACCGTGACGCCCGACGCGTGGTGGTCGATCCCCACCCGCGCCTGCGCGCCCGGGGCATGACGCAGGGCGTTGCTGAGGGCCTCCTGCACGATGCGGAACGCCGAGAGCTCGACGCCCGGCGACAGGGGGCGAGGCTCTCCGGTGGTCTCGGTGGTGACGGTGAGCCCGGCGCCGCGCGCATTGGCGATCAGTTCGTCCAGCCGGTCGAGGGTGGGCTGGGGGGCGTGCCGGGCGGCCTGTGGTGCGGGGTCCTCGGAGCGCAGCACGCCGAGCACCCGACGCAGTTCGGTGAGCGCGTCGACCGCGTTCCTGCGAATGCCCTCGACGTTCTCCTTCAGCTCGTCGGACGGGTTCTCGACCAGGTGCGGGACGACCTGGGCCTGGATGGAGATGACCGACATGTGGTGGGCGACCACATCGTGCAGTTCGCGGGCGATCCGGCTGCGTTCCTCCAGAAGGGTGCGCCGCGCGCGCTCGTCCGCGGTGAGTTCCTCCTGTACGACCAACTGCGTACGGGCCACTCCGAGACCGCGCAGCGCGGCCCCGACCACCACCGAGGCGACGAGGGCCCCGACGGCGAGACGGACGTCGCCGTGGTCGGGCCGGTGTCTGCTCGCTCCGCAGGCGAGTCCGACCAGCAGGGTGATCGTCAGGGTCTCGACCGCGATCCGGGGCCGGACCCGTAGGGCGAGCAGGAACAGCACCACGGTCTGCAGCGCGATCCCGGCCGCGTCCCACGGGTACGTCACACCGCCGGGCACGGGGACCGCGGCGAACGGACCGGGGCCGGAATCCGCGACGAACGGGACCACCACGACCATGACCAGCAAGGAAGCCCACCAGGCCTGGACCGGGCGGAACAGCGCGGCGACGACCGCCGCCGACTGGATCCCGGCGAACAGGATGCTGAGCTGCATGCCCATCCCGTAGCGGAAGGCGAACTGGTTGGTCCGGACGATGAGCATGCCCACCGCGACCATCCCCAGCGGCACCGCGATCGCCGGCCGCCAGTCCAGCCAACGCGGCTGCCCCGGCTGCCCGTTCGGGTCGGCCGACCACGTCAGGAGATCCGTGCGCAGGGTACGGGACACCGCCCGCAGCACCTGCGCCGACCGCTTGACCATGTCTCCCCGTTTCATGAGCCGCACCTTAGACCGGCCCTCGGTTGCCTGTCGGTCTCAGACATGCCGCGCCGCCTTTGCCCGTGCAGGACGCCGCTCACGGACGACCAGACTGTTCCTCCGCGGCCGGCCCCGCTCGTGGCCGCGGAACGCCGCGCAGCAGATCAACAGCGCCCCGGCGAACGCGGCCAGCCAGGCAAGCCGGGCGAGTACCCAGCCGGGATCGTCGGGGACGGTGTGCAGACCTTGCAGGGGCCCGCCCATCAGGAGGCCGGTGGCGGTGACCGCGATCATCGCGGTCTGGTGCCACAGGAAGATCGTCATCGCGGAGAGGTTCACCGCCGCCACCGCCGCCCAGAGGGCCGGGCGTCGCAGCGCCCGGCGCAGCGGGCCGAGCAGTAGCAGCGCCGCTCCGCACTGGGCGAGGCCGAAGGTGACCACGGCGAGCGTCGGCGGGTCGAGGTTGGAGATCTTCACGCCGGGGACTCCGACCATCGCCGCGGGGTAGCCGGCCAGGAGGACGAGTCCGGCGGTGGCGGCGGCTCCGCCGATCAGCAGCACCCAGCCGGTCCTGCGGCCGCACAGGTCGCCCCGGGCCCAGGCCGCGCCCAGGCAGTACGGAACCAGCCAGCCGGCCGCCACGTTGACGGAGGCGAACCCGCCAGGGGCGTCCAGGCCGAACCGGTAGAGGTCGGTGATCAGCACGACGGCGAACGGCCACAGCGGATGCAGTCTCGCCACGAGCGGGGTCGCCGCGGTCAGCACCGCGAAGACCGCCAGGAACCAGAGCGGGGACCACACGAGCTTGCACAGCGCGCGCACGGTGTCCTGGTCCGCTCCCGAGGCGAGCATCGTGCCCGCCGCCACGGTCCATACGAGCAGCACGACGACCACCGGCCGCAACAGCCGGGCCATCCGCGTGCGGAGCCACCGGCCGTAGCTCTCCCCCCGGGCGCGGGCGCAGGCGTAGCTCTTCGCGCCGACCTGTCCACCGACCAGGAAAAAGACGGCGAGGGTCTGGAACACCCAGGAAACCGGGGTGAATCGGGGCATGTAGTGCAACGGGCTCGAACCGTGCATGGTGCCGCTGTCGACGACCAGCGCGGTAACCATCCAGTGGCCGAGAACGACACCGAGGATGGCGAGGGCGCGCAGGGCGTCGACGGCACGGTCGCGGTCGGCGGGAGTGGCGGATTCGATCCGCCGGACGAAGTCACGCATGACGCTCTCCCAAGGGCTCTGCGGGCACGGCCGTTCCGGCCACGATCCGGACCATGGCGAGGGTTCCTTCCGTACCGGACGGCTTACGGTGATTCGGGTACAGAAGCTATGGACGGGGCCTCGTAGTCCGCGTCACGCCGGAGTGTGAACCTTTTTCGTAGGTCTGGAGGACTACGGGTATGAGACGGGTACGGGACGGGAGCCGGGCTGCGCCGGATCGGTGCGAACGGGCGACCGACGGGCCGTTGGTACAGTCGCAGCCCGGATCGGCCTACCAGGAAGTGACCAACGGACCATGGCGGTGGACGCCCTCGATACCCGCATCCTGCGGTTGCTCATCGAGCAACCGCGTACCAGCGTCCGTGAGTACGCGCGCATCCTCTCCGTCGCCCGGGGCACCCTCCAGGCCCGGATCGACCGGCTGGAGCGGGACGGTGTGATCACCGGCACGGGACCGGTCCTGTCCCCCGCCGCACTGGGTCACCCGGTGCTGGCCTTCGTTCATCTGGAGGTCACCCAGGGGCATCTGGACGAGGTCGGTGAGGCGCTCGCCGCGGTGCCGGAAATCGTCGAGGCCTTCTCGACCACGGGCGGCGGCGACCTGCTGGCCCGGGTGGTGGCCCGCGACAACGGACATCTGGAGGATGTGATCCAGCGGCTGATCCGGCTGCCCGGCGTGGTCAGGACGCGTACCGAGGTGGCGCTGCGCGAGCGGGTGCCGCACCGGCTGCTGCCGCTGGTCGAATCGGTGGGCCGCTCGGCCCCCGGGGGCCCGAAGTGATCACCGCGTCGGTTTGCCGGATACCCTGAACTCGCCATACGTTCCGCACTCTTCGGCTCTTACCGCAACGGCACGCTGGTTCCCAGCGAAAGTCCCTCGCTGTCAAGGATCTTGTACGGGGTGGAAGGGCCCTGTGGAGCACCTGAGAGCAGCGGGATGGCCACGCGGCGTGCCATCGAGGTCCGGCGGCCCGATATCCTGATCACGCCGCGCGCCCCTACCCGCCCCGACCCCCGTCGGGGCGCAGCCGTGGCAGTCGAACGGCCCACAATTCGAGATTGGTGCACAGGTGCTGGTAGCTGGTCGGTACCGCTTGACGTCCCCCATCGGCCGCGGCGGCATGGGTGAGGTGTGGCGAGCCTCCGACGAAGTGCTCGGCCGGGCGGTGGCCGTGAAGCTGCTGCTGGGCGACCACGCGGACGAGTCGTCGACGGCCCGGTTCCGCCTGGAGGCGCAGACGGCGGCCCGCCTGAGCCACCCTCATCTGGTGGCCGTGTTCGACTTCGGTTCCTGGGAGAACCGTTTCTTCCTCGTGATGGAGCTCGTCGAAGGCAGAAGCCTGGGCGATCTGCTCGCGGCCGAGGAGCGGCTCGGCGCCGACCAGGTCGCCCGGATCGCCGGTCAGGCCGCCGCGGGGCTCGCCGCCGCCCATCGGCAGGGCGTCGTGCACCGCGACATCAAGCCCGGGAACCTGATGCTGGACGCCGAAGGTTCCGTCAAGATCGGCGACTTCGGCATCGCGCAGTTCGTCGACGACCCCTCCGCCGCGCTGACCACCACGGGACAGATCGTCGGCACCAGTCTCTATCTCGCCCCGGAACGCGCCCTGGGCCGTACGGCCGGTGCGGCGTCCGACATGTACTCCCTCGGCTGTGTCATCTACCAACTCCTGCTGGGCGAGCCGCCGTTCCGCTCCGATACGGCCACGGCCACGCTCTATCAGCATGTCGATACCGCGCCCGTGCCGCTCGGGCAGCGCGGTGTCGACCTGTCCCCGGCCTTCGACTCCTACCTGCTGGGGCTGCTGGCGAAGCAGCCCGAGGACCGGCCCACCGCCCAGCAGGTCGCCGACTGGTTCCAGAGCGACGCGTGGCGGGGGCAGCCGGAACCCCTGCCGATGTACGCCCCCGCCCCTCCTCCGATGGCACCCGGTGTTCCCCGTCCCCCGGCGTCCGCCGCCGCGTTCGGCGCGGCCCCGACGCCCGCCGCCGCGCAGCAGGCCGAGGGCTCGACGACGTACCGCATGCCGCAGGCCGGTGGGCACAGACGGCGCGCGGCGGAGCGGGCCGCGCCCACGCCCCGGCGCACCAGTGCCCGCGAGGCCATCAGACGTCGGCCCAGAGTGGCGAGCGCCATCGCCGGTACGGTCGCCTTCCTCGCGGCCGTGTACCTGGGGATGAACCTGTTCTCGCCGGATTCCGGCTCGGTCGGCACGCCGGACGGCGGCTCCACCGCGACCACCGGCCCCGAGGCACCGGCGCCCGGCCAGCCGGCGCAGGACAACGGGAACGACGAGGGCAACGGGGGCAGTCGGGACGACGGGGGCGACGAACAGGACTGAGTTCCGCTCCGCCGCCGCCCGGTCCGGGCGGTCTCCGACCTGAAGCGGCCCCTCCGCGATCCGGGATCGTGGTGCGATCCCACCACCGCGGCTTGACCAGACTTGCCAAGTCCCCCGGCAGCCTGCGCAGTTCGTTGACGAGGCCATGAAGACATGTGAGTGTTCGGTCGCTCGATCACGCTCCCGCGCCCTGCCGCGGTTCGCCACATGCTGCGGGCCGGTTCATGCAACCCCCTGGGCCGGTCGGCCGGTTGGACGCGCCGAAACCGCATGAAGGGGCGGCCCACCGGGCATATGACGGGTAACCGTCAGGGGGTGGTGGCAATGGGCCGCATCAGGATCGTCCGACGCCCGCAGCGGCCGTCGCAGCCGCCGCCCCTCGATCTGCGGACCCCGTCCGGCCGCCCGCTGCCTTACTGAGCACGCCCCGCGCCCCAGCGGCACCGCGCACTCCCCACCCGCGGCCCGGGAAGCCACCGCACGCCTGGTTGATGTTGCATCAGTGCGGTGCCGGGACGTCCGGACCCGATGCCGGACATCCGGGCCGGGTTCCGCACCAGCCCTCCTTGATCGATGATGATGGACAGGGCTGCCGTTCTCGGTACGGCACCGCCCGTCCCAGGAACAGGAAGGGGTTCCCATGCGGGAAACGACGCCGGACCGGTCTCCGTCGGACGACCGGTCTCCGTCGGACGATCCGACCGCCCCCGGTTCGGACGAGGATGCCCAGGTGATCGTGGTGGGGGCGGGGCCGGCGGGTTCGGCCGCGGCCTTCCACCTCGCCAGGGCGGGCATCGACGTCCTGCTCCTGGAGAAGTCCCGCTTTCCCCGCGAGAAGGTGTGCGGGGACGGCCTGACTCCACGGGCCGTGCATCAGCTCATCCGGATGGGCGTCGACATCAAGGCTCCGGGATGGACACGTTCGCGCGGGATGCGCTGGGTGGCCGGGAACCATCAGGTGCACATCGACTGGCCCGCGCTCGGGCGATACCCGGACTTCGGCCTCTCACGCAGCCGGCACGACTTCGACGACATCCTGGCCCGGCACGCCGTCGCCGCCGGAGCCCGGCTGCGCAGCGGCGTGAAGGTGACCCATCCGCTGACCGACCGCGCCGGTCGCATCACCGGCGTCGGTGCCACGACCGAAGCGAAGGAGCCGCTCACCTTCCGCGCACCGATCGTCATCGCCGCCGACGGTGCCTCCGCCCGCCTCGCACTCGCCATGGGCCTGCAGCGGGACCGGAAGAGGCAGATCGCGACGGCCGCCCGCCGCTACTACCGCAGCCCGGAACGCTCCCGGGAGGAGTACCTGGAGCTGTGGGCCGACCTCCGCTTCCCGGGCAGCGATCACTTCCTGCCCGGATACGGGTGGATCTTCCCCATGGGCGACGGCCGCGTCAACGTCGGTCTCGGTGCGCTGCCGCACCGGCGGCACGGAAAGGCGGACCTGCGCGCCACGTTGGACGAGTGGCTGGCCCGTACCCCGCACGCATGGGGACTGCGCGAGGAGAACGCCGAGGGCCCCGTCCGGAGTGCGGCCCTTCCGCTGGGCTTCAACCGTCACCCCCTCTACACCCGGGGGCTCCTCCTCGTCGGCGACTCCGGGGGCATGATCAGCCCCTGGAACGGCGAGGGCATCGGCCAGGCCATGGAGGCCGGTGAAGTCGCGGCCGAGACCGCCACGCTCGCCCTCGCGCTCCCCCGCGGCCCCGGGCGGGAGCGGACGCTGCACGGCTACCCCGTCGAGATGAACCGCCGCTGGGGGCGGTACTACCGGCTGGGGAACACGGCCGCGGACCTCGTCTTCAGCCGGTCCGGCTTCCAGCCGGTCCTCAACCGTTACGTCATGGGATCGCCGTTCCTGCTCGACACCCTGGCCCGGCTGCTCACCAACCTCACGGACAAGCCCTCGCACGACCTGATCGACCATCTGCTCAACGGGGTCGTGCGCCTCGTCCCGGAACCGAAGGTGCGACACAGGCGCCGGCGGGCCTGACGGGCCCACGCGGGTTGCCGGGTGACTACGACCGGCGGCGGGGCTTCCCACGCTTGCCGCCACCCTTGGCGGCACCGCCGGAACCGCTCCGCGGGCTCTTCCCGGACGCTTTGCCGACTGCCTTCCCGGCTGTCTTCCCGACCGCCTTCCCGGTGCCGGGCTTGCGCCGTGCGGTGCCCGTACCGGAACGTGCGGCCTTCGATTCCTTCGGTTGTGCCGGGGACTTGGGGCGACCCCGTGAACTGTTGACGGTCCGGCCCCGGACGATCCCGATGAAGTCCTCGACCAGGTCGGTGGTCTCGTCCTCCAGCCACGACAGCGCGACGCGCGACTCGGGGGCGTCCGACACGGGCCGGTACGTGAGGTCCTTGCGGTGGTGCAGGCGGGCGAGCGACTGCGGGACGACGAGAAGGCCCACTCCCGCCGCCACCAGCTCGATGGCGTCCGCCGTCGTGGCGGGCCGCTCGATCGCGGGCCGTCCCGGCCGGTGCTCCCAGTCGAGGGTGTCGTCGAGCGAGTGCAGCACGATGTCATCGGCGAGATCCTCGGCACGGACCTCGTCGACCGCCGCGACGGCATGGTCCTTCGGGACCACCACGACCGTCGTCTCGGTGTAGAGGGGGATCGCGCTGAGTCCCGTCCGGTCGATCGGCAGCCGTACGAGACCCGCGTCGGCGCCACCGCCACGCAGCACGTCGGACGCCTCGGCGGCCGACACCCCGATGAGGGTCAGGGGGACGCCGGGCAGCCGCTCGTTCCAGATCCGCACCCACTTGGTGGGCGTCACCCCCGGGACGTACGCGAGCCGGAACGAAGGGGTTTCATCCGAGCTTGTCACTCCGCCAGGTTACCGGCCCTGGTCAGAGGTAGCGCACATGCTCGATACCCTTGGCATCATGACGTCGCACAAGACCGCCCAGACAATGAAGCCCGCGACCGCGGCAAAGAAGCTGGGTGTGTACCTAGAGGCCACCCCCGCCGAGTTCCAGGAGGGTGTCGTCTCGCGCACCGAGCTGAGCGCACTGCAGTCCGATCCGCCCGAGTGGCTGCGGGAACTGCGACGCAACGGCCCGCACCCCCGGCCGGTGGTCGCGGCGAAGCTGGGCGTCTCCATCTCGGGTCTCGCCCGTGGCGGAATCACGGAGGCCCTCACCACGGAGCAGATCGAAGCGCTGAAGACGGACAACCCCGACTGGCTGCAGCAGGAGCGCACTACCCAGGCCGAGGTCCGGAAGGAAGCGGTGCGCATCAAGGAAAAGAAGGAGAAGGAGAAGGAGAAGGAGGAGAAGTAGGAGGAGGACGCACCCGCGGCGATCAAGCCCGCGGATCGCGCTCCTGACTTCCGGCTTCCTGCCCCCGGCACCTCCGTCCCCGGCGCGCACGGGCCCGCGCTCGGGCGCCGGTGGGCCCCATGTCCAGGGAACGGCACGATCCCGGCGCCGGACCCCGCAGGCCGAGGACCGTACTGCTCACTCGGCAGCGGCTCGACGCCCCACCCCTGCCGGCCCGACCCCTGCCCCGGCATCCGGCCGTCCGGCTCGCCGGCGTCGTCGTCGAGACGCAGCCCGGGCTCCCTCGAAGAGCGTTGCAGTACGCGGGGCCGGCGCCGTTCGCCGGGCCTACTCCCGCCCCGGCGTGACCGCCGGGATGCTCTCGGGGTTCAGCAGTTGCGTCAGATGGCGGGCCGAGGCGTCCCAGGACCAGGATTCCCGCGCCCAGTCGCGGCCCGCGGCTCCCATCTCGGCGGCCAGGCCGGCGTCGAGGAGTATCCGGGTCAGCGCACCGGCGACCGCCGTGGTGTCGGTGCCGTCGACGACGCGGCCGGTCCGGCCGTCGAGCACCGTGTCCGGAGCACCGCCCGAGTCGCCGACGACCACCGGCAGACCGCTCGCCGCCGCCTCCAGGAACACGATCCCCAGCCCCTCCGCCTCCAGTCCCGCCTTCCGGGTGCGGCACGGCATCGCGAAGACGTCCGCCGCCGCGTAGTACGCAGGCGTCTCGGTGTGCGACTTCCCGCCCACGAAGCGGACCGCCCCCTCGCCGTGGCGCAGCGCCAGCTTGCGCAGCCGTGCCTCGTCCGAGCCGCGTCCGACCACGACGAGCACCGCGTCGGGCACCTCCCGGCGGATCAGCGGCAGAGCCCGGATCAGCATGTCCTGGCCCTTGCGCGGGACCAGCCGGGCCACACACAGGATGACCCGCTTGCCCTGCAGGCCGAGCTCGGCCCGCAGCGCGGACCCGGCGTCCGCGTCGGGCCGGTACACCTCCGCGTCGACCCCCGGCACCAGGCGGCTCATCCGCGCGCGCGGACCGAGGGACGGCTCGATCCGGGCCCGCGTGTACTGGCCGAGATACGTGACGACATCCACGCCCTCACCGATGCGGCGCATCATCCGGCGTGCACCGGGTGTCCTGGCCCACCAGATCTCATGGCCGTGGGTGGTCGCCACCATGCGCCGTACGCCGCTGCGGCGCAGCGTCGGCGCCATCAGGGCGAGCGGCGCGGCGGCCCCGAACCAGACCCGGTCGCAGTCATGGGCCCTGGCTATCTCGATCGCCCTGCGCGTGACCCGCCCGGTCGGCAGCAGCATGCCGCTGGTGTCACGTACGACAGGAAACGGGAGCGCCGCGTCGTAGGCGGCGTCACCCGGCTCGCGCGACGTGTAGACCACCACGTCGTCGTCCGGTATTCGCGTCGCCATCGCGTGCACGAAGGTCTCGATGCCTCCCTGACGCGGCGGGAAGTCGTTGGTGATGACAAGGGTGGAGCCCATGAATGTATTGGATCCTTCAGCTGGATGGGGTCGAGCGAGCCCTGAAGAGGTAGTTGCGGCAGTCGTCGGTCACGTCGGCCACACGTACCCAACTCCGTTTTTGCCAGCGGTACATGACGTAGTCGAGCGCGGCGAGCCGGCCGACGAGGTGGGCCGCCTTCATGTCGTACTTCTCGAGGTGCCGGTCCTCGATCTCCAGCAGGAGTGCGGGCCGGTGGCGCAGCAGCGTGCGCCGGGCACCGGACAGCACGGCTGCCTCCGCCCCTTCGACATCGGCTTTGATGAAGTCGACCCGGTCCAGGCCCATGTGGTGGCAGAGTCCGTCCACCGTCCGCGCCGGTGTGGTCACGGGGCGGGAGGTGGCGAATTCGACGATGGGGCCGGGCCCCGAGGCGCCGACGGTGAGGTAGGCGCGTCCGTGGACGGGCAGCAGGCGGCGTCGGGGCAGACTCATCGTTCCTTCGTGCGCACGCTCGCAGAGCGCCATGTGGTGCACGGTGACGTTGTCGCAGCCGAGGGTGGCGGCCACGGTCCTGAGCCATTGCGCCGGGCCGCGCAGCGGTTCGACGCTGCGCACCTTCCCCGACGGTCCGGCCTGCGCGGACAGGTTCCAGGTGCAGAGGCCGTACTCGGCCCCGATGCCGAGGCAGACAGCGCCCGGCCCTAACAACGGCCGCAGTCCTGCCACTTCGGCTTCCACGAAGTCCCAGCGCCCAGATGCCCGGCGCAACGCGTGCGCGACCGACAGCACGCGCAGTCCCGGCTGTGGGCGACCGGACCCGAGGGATCCGGCCGACGGGTCAACCTGCCGCTCATCAAACGCCTTTCAGCCTGCACGGGCGCACGGGTTCTGTTGCCGGAACGACGCCACACGCGGTCGGCCTTCCATCGCATCATCGGATGCGGGGTGATCCCATCCTTCTTCAGAAGCAGATTGGCCCGGGCATCAGACCTGAGATGTAGATCTCAGGTCTGGATCCACAGGTCCGAAACCGTCATGAAGGAACACGGACCAGGGCTTCACGCCCCGGCCTGGCGAGCAGGCACCCCCTTCGGCTTCGGCGGGCCCAACGGCCGTCGTCCCGGAGCGGCCTCAGCTTCCGCCGGGGCGCACCAGGCCCGTCTCGTACGCGTGGATGGCTGCCTGGGTGCGGTCGCGCAGGCTCAACTTCACCAGGATCCTGCTCACATGGGTCTTGACGGTCTGTTCCGCCACCACGAGCCGCTCGGCGATCTCCGCGTTCGACAGGCCCTGCGCGATCAGCGACAGCACCTCGGTCTCGCGCTCCGTGAGATTGCCGCTGCGGCCCTTGACCGGGCTGCGGGGGACGTCGGCCATCCGGGAGAACTCGGCGATGAGACGCTTCGTGATGTTCGGGGCGAGCAAAGCCTCACCGGCCGCCACCACCCTTACCGCATGGGCGAGTTCGGCGGCGGACGCGTCCTTCAGCAGAAACCCGGACGCCCCGGCGCGCAGCGCCTCGTAGACGTACTCGTCGAGGTCGAACGTGGTCAGGACGAGGACCTTGGTGGTGTCGGCGGGTGACGCCATGATGCGGCGCGTCGCCTCGATGCCACCGACCCCGGGCATCCTGATGTCCATCAGTACGACATCGGGGGCCAGTTCGGCGACCTTGGCGACGGCGTCGATGCCGTCCACGGCCTGACCGACGACCTCGATGCCGGGTTCGGCGTCGAGCAGCACCGTGAAGCCCTGGCGGACCATCATCTGGTCGTCGGCGATCAGCACGCGGGTGGTCGTCACTGGTTGTCCTCGGCAAGGTCGGCGGGTTCGGCGGGCAGCTGCGCGGACAGCGTCGCGATCACTTCGTATCCTCCGTCGGGGTGGCGCCGAAAGCCGGCGTGCCACGCACCTGGGCGCCACCGTACGTGACCCCGCCGTCGGTAGCCCCCTCCAGAAGGTCCTCACGCGGCCAACGGATCAGGCACGAGGGGCATCGGGGATCTGTCCGTCCACGATCCGGGCGATGTTCTTGAGGGGTACGGAACCGGGCGCGAGATAGTCGCTGTGGCCACCGGAGCCCGCGTCGAAGATCCGGGCGCCGAAGCCTTCGGACACCGGGTCCGTACCGAAACCGACGTCCGCGTAAGGGAGTTGCAGGCGTATGTGTGGCACGTCGGCGATCCAGTCGTCGTCGCCCCGGCCCGCCCAGACGACGGCCGGGGTGCGCAGGCCGGCCACGTCGTCGACTCCGACGCCGGGGCTGCCGTACAGGACGAGATCCGCGATCCGCAGTCCGGCCGCGGCCCGTGCGCAGACGACGGAACCGTAGGAGTGGCAGAGCAGGGAGGTCCGGGCAGCGGGTTTGACTCTCATCAACTCCCCTAGGAATTCTCCTAGTTCCAGGGCGGCGCCCTGGGCGCGGCGTGAGGTCGCGGCGACCAGGCTCACCGTGGCCGGCGTCTCGTAACCGAGCCAGGCGACGACGGCGGCCCGGTCGCCCAGCTGCGTCCGGAGCGCCTGGGCTCCGCTCTTCAAGCGCCAGTAGCTGTCGACGCTCACGCCCGCGCCCGGGACCAGTACGGCGATCCGGTCGGCCCGGGACAGATCGCCGACCACTTCGACGGCACGGCCTCCGTGGCGTCCGTCGAAGGTGAGGAGGTGGCGCGCGGGACCGGCCAGCGCGCGCAGCGCCTCGGCGCGCTTGTCGTCGCCGTGGTCGTGGGCCGTCCGCGCGGCCGCTGCGATGTCCGCGCGGGTCGCGGCGTACCGCACGGCGAGGGCGCTCGGGGTGACGGTGGGCAGCGGGCCCCGGACGGTGGGTGCGGGCGATGGTACGTCGGCGGGTCTGACCGCACCCGATACCGGTACGGCCACCGACGCGACGACCAGGGCGGTGAGCAGGGCGCGGCACAGGCGTCTTCTGCGTGGGCGGGACACCACAGGTGGTTCCTTCCGTACCGGATGTCGTTCTCGATTCCGGTACGAAGCTATGGATCACACCTTGTAGTCGGCGTCCCGCCCGGGAGTGAACCTTGCGCGTAGTTCTGAAGTACGGGGGCAGGAGGCGGGTGCGGTCGATCGCCGACTCGCGCGCATCCGCTCGGAGCCCCGCTCGCGGGCTTCGTGCGGGCCCCGGATCAGCAGGGCTCAGCGGCCGACGAGGTCGTGGGCGGTCCGGATGATGCGGGTGCGTGAGATGCCCGCGGCGTCGAGGAGTTCCGAGGTGGTTCCGGAGCCCGGCAGATTGCGTACGGCAAGGTGGGTGAAGGCGGGAGCGAGTCGCTGTGCGGCGAGCGCGGACAGCACGGCCTCCCCGATGCCGCCTTCGGGGTGGTGGTCCTCGACGACGACCAGCGCGCCCGTCTCCTGGGCGGCGCGGGCGAGCACGTCGAGGTCCAGCGGCTTGACGGAGTACAGGTCGACCACCCGGGCGGGGATGCCGTCGGCAGCCAGCTGGTCGGCGGCTGCGAGGCATTCGTGGACGGTTACGCCGGCGCCGATGAGAGTGACCCGGTCGCGGTCGCTCGCGCGCAGTGTCTTGGACCCGCCGACGGGGAACGTCTCGTCGGGGCCGTAGAGGACGGGGTAGGCGCCCCGGGTCGTGCGGAGGTAGGAAATGCCGTCCAGGTAGGCCATGGCGGCGGTCAGGGCGGCGGTGGATGTGGCGTCGCTGGGGTAGAGCACGGTGGAACCGTGGACGGCCCGCATCATGGCAAGGTCCTCCAGGCCCATCTGGGACGGGCCGTCCGCACCGATCTCGACACCGCAATGGGTCCCGCACAGGCTCATGGAGATCTGGGAGACGGCCGCCATGCGGATGAAGTCATGGGCCCGGGTGAAGAAGGCCGCGAAGGTGGTGGCGTACGGGCGGTAGCCGCGTACGGCCATACCGACGGCACTGGCGATCATCTGCTGCTCGGCGATGTAGGTCTGGAAGTACCGCTCGGGGTGCGCCTTGCCGAAGTCCTCCGCGTGGGTGGAATTGCCCACCTCCGCGTCCAGGGCCACGATGTCGGGCCGGGCGCCGATCGCGGCGAGCGCCTTGCCGAAGGCGACGCGGGTGGCGACGGATTCGCCGATCCGGAATTGCGGCAGCGTCACCTGCACGGGGGCGGCCGGGGCGGCGGAGGGGGCGGCGGCCGGCCGGTGGCCGCGGACGGTGAGGTGGCGTACGCCGCCCAGTTCGGTGACGGCACGCGCGGCGAGGTCCTCTGGCAGCGCCTTGCCGTGCCAGCCCTCGGCGTCCGCGACCTCCAGGACTCCCTGGCCCTTGACGGTCCTGGCGACGACGACCGTGGGAGCCTGCCCGTCTCCCGCGACGGCCAGGGCCTGCTCGACGTCCGCGAGATCGTGGCCGTCGACGACGAGGGCGCGACAGCCGAAGGCTTCGGCCCGGCGGGCGTAGGCACCGGTGTCCCAGCCCAGCTCCGTGGGTCCCCGCTGGCCGAGACGGTTCACGTCGATGATCGCGACGAAGTTGGCCAAGCGGTGTCGGCCCGCCTTGTCCAGGGCCTCCCAGACCGACCCTTCGGTCATTTCGCTGTCGCCGCACAGCACCCACACCCGGTACGGCAGGTGTTCCAGGTCGCGTCCGGCGAGCGCGATGCCGACGCCGTACGCGATGCCCTGGCCCAGCGAACCGGTGGCCGCGTCCACCCAGGGCAGGACCGGAGTCGGGTGACCCTGCAGACGAGCGCCGTTGCGGCGGTAGGTGGTCATCAGCTCCTCTTCGCCGATCGCACCGGCGGCGAGGAACATCGCGTACAGCAAGGGGGAGGCGTGACCCTTGGAGAAGATCAGGTGATCGTTGGCCGGATTCTTCGGGTTCTGCCAGTCGTAGCGCAGTTGGCGCGTCATGAGGACGGCCATCAGATCCGCGGCGGACAGGCTGGAGGTGGGGTGGCCCGAACCGGCGGCGGTGCTGGCGCGGACGGAGTCCACTCGCAGCTGCTGTGCCAGCTGGAAGACCTGGTCGAGGCCGCTGTCCGGCCCGAGGGAGACAGTGTGGGCGTTCTGGGCCGTCATCGCGGCTTCCTCTCTCGTCCTGCCTTCTGATCCGGGCGTTCTGACTACGGGCGTTCTGTTCCGGGTGTTGCGATCCGGACGTTCGACGGCCGCCGGCTCGCGGGCCGGGCGCCGAACCACGTGCGCCGTCTGCGGCCCCCTGCCGACGGTATGTCCATGGCACGGGGGCCGCGATTCAGCGGGGGCCGGGATTCAGCGGCAGCGCGGGAGTCGGCGAGGGCCGGGAGTCAGGCCCGGAGCCGGCAGGGGCCGCGGTTCACACGCGTGCCGGCCCGATGGTGCGGTCCAGGAGTGCGGTCAGTGCCGTCCAGTGGTGGTCGTCCGCTGTGCTGTCGTACCTGACGGTGTCCGCCTGGGTGAAACCGTGGTGCGCCCCGGTGTAGACCTCACTGTGGTGGCGCACGCCCGATGCGGTGAGCGCCTCGTCGAGGCGGTCGATCTGCTCGGGGGGCATCGAAGGATCCTGGTCCGCGTGGCCGAAGTACAGCTCCGCGGTGATCCGGTCGGCAAGCAGGTGCGGGCTGTCGGCAGAGTCGGTGGCCAGGTGCGCGCCGTGGAAGCCGGCCGCGGCCGCGATCCGTTCCGGGTACGTGCCTGCGGTGTGCAGAGCGAGGCCGGCGCCCATGCAGTAGCCCGTCACAGCGACCGGCCCGTCGGCTGCCAGGGGGCAGTCCGCGAGCCAGTCCAGATAGGCGTTGGCATCGCGCATCGCCAGATCGGGTGTCAGTGACCGCAGGATCGGGCCGAGACGCTCGAAGATGTCCGGTCGTCGGACCGGATCGATGAATTCGGGCAGCTCGACCACCGGCGCTCGCCCATGGCGGTAGAAGACGTTGGGGACCAGGACGGTGTAACCGTCTCCGGCAAGGCGGTCGGCCATCTTCTTCAGCTGGGGACGGAGTCCGAAGGCATCCATGTAGAGCAGGACCGCGGGGTGCGGACTGCTGTCATCGGGATGGGTCAGGTAGGCGTCGGCAGCGCCGTCCTGTGTGGGAATGTCCACGGATGTTCCGCGCACGGAGGACATGGGCGGTTCTCTTCTCTCGTCGGACGCTCCTCCGTGCCCGGTGGCAGGAGGTGTGCGGTTGCGGTCAGCGATCGTAGACGGTCGCTGATCGTTCGGCCGGTCCCCGGCCGCGGCCGGGGCACGTCGTCAGGGACGTTGTGCCGGTCTTCCGACTCGGTATCGTCGTCCGGCAGCCCCGGAGAACGAGGCGTACGAGACGAACGAACAGCACTCGCGCGGACAGTAGGTGCAGTTCCCGGCAGGGCCAAGACGGTGAAGGACTCGCGATCCCGATGACAGAAAACTCCGACATGATCGACTTTGTTCGGGCGCGCCTCGCCGAGGAGGAACAGATCGCGCGAGCGGCGGGCGGAGAGAACTGGCGGTGTCCGGCCGACGTGCCCGGCGAGGTCCACGACCGGTCCGGCGCCATCGCGTTCATCGTGCGCAATCGCGGGTTCGACCAGCACATCGCTCACCAGGACCCTGCCCGTACCTGTCGCCGCATCGAGACGAGCAGGGTTCTGCTCAATGAGTACGCGGAGGTCGCCGACAGGGACACCGACCGCCCCGAGCACGACTTCTCATCCGGCCGTGCCGTCGGACTCGGCTTCGCCGTCCGGCAGATGGCCGCAGAGCATGCCGGCCACCCCGACTACCGGGCCAAGTGGCTGCCGCGGTTCATCCAGTAGCGTCCGACGCCTGCCGCCGGCGTCGGACGTCTGCCGCCGCGTCCGGGAAGGAGCCGCGGCAGCGACTGCCGCGGCGTTCCCGGGGCGCCGTCGCCCGGCGTACGGAGCCCTGACCGGCGGGGCCCCGTACGACCACTCCGTCCCCGCTCGGCCGCACCGCGGCCCTTCCGCGCTGCCGGATGCACAGGGCAGGCGCACACTGGAACCGCGCGCCGGGCGTGCCGGTGATCATGTCCGCATGCGCTGCGCCCCACGCCGCACCCGCGGGCTCATGTGCCCGCGAGCCATCTGCCTGCACCACACCCTCGGCTCTGCTGCGCAAGAAGGGCCGGCGCACCCGTCACGAGGCCGAGGGCGCCGGGAGCAGCGCGAACCGGCGCGCAGCACCTCCAACACCCCATCGCCAGGAGGCAGC
Source organism: Streptomyces sp. NBC_00846 (assembly GCF_045207325.1). Taxonomy (NCBI): domain Bacteria; kingdom Bacillati; phylum Actinomycetota; class Actinomycetes; order Kitasatosporales; family Streptomycetaceae; genus Streptomyces; species Streptomyces sp. NBC_00846. The sequence goes on from NZ_CP108846.1 coordinate 513,995, forward strand.
TATGGAGTTCGACGTGACGGTGGAGATCCCTCGGGGGTCCCGCAACAAATACGAGATGGACCACACACTGCACCGCATCCGCCTGGACCGGCTGCTGTTCACGTCCACCAAGTACCCGGCGGACTACGGCTACATCGAGGGAACGCTGGGCCGCGACGGCGATCCGCTGGACGCTCTCGTACTGGTCGGAGAACCGACGTTTCCCGGCTGCGCCATCGAGTGCCGGGCTGTCGGCATGTTCGTCATGAAGGACGAGAAGGGGCCCGACGAGAAGGTCCTCTGCGTGCCCGCCCATGATCCGCGCTACGCCGCCATGCAGGACATCGGCGATATTCCCGCCTTCGACACATTGGAGATCACCCATTTCTTCGAGGTCTACAAGGACCTCGAACCCGGCAAGTCCGTCGAGGGATCCCACTGGGAAGGACGGGACTCCGCGTACGCGGAGATCGAGGCATCCCGCGAACGCGCCGTCGGCGGGAGCACCAAAGGGCCCACGTGACCACCTCGCGCCTTGCGAGCTGATCCTGACGTCGCACGGCGAGCAGCAGGCGGCCCGCCGCCATTGAATTGAGCTGATCTGCGCGGGAGCCAGCCTCCCTCGGCATCGTTGTCCTGGGCGTCGTTCGAACTAGGCGTCGTTCGAACGCCTGACGTGGACGCCGCGCGGTACGGCGAAATCGGTGAGCGTCGCCGTCCCCGGAGCGAGCCGGGCCCACGTGCCGGGCAGCATCAGCACCGCGACCGCGGCGGTCGGATACTTCACGCGGGCCCGCGTGAGTGCCTCGTCGTCGCCGTCCCCCGCCAGGGACAGGACCATGTCCTGCACTCCCGGCTGGTGGCCGATCAACAGCACCGTCCGCCGCCGCTCCGGGACGTCGCGCACGACGGAGACCAAGGCGGACGCGCTCGCCTCGTACACCCGCGGCTCGAACACCACCTCCGGCGCGGCGCCCAGTTCCGCCGCGACCAGATCCCAGGTCTGCCGGGTGCGCCGGGCGGTCGAGCAGATGACCAGGTCGGGCACGCACTGCGCCTCGTACAGCCACCGTCCGGCCGCCGGGGCATCCCGTCGGCCCCTGCCCGCGAGCGGGCGCTCGTGATCGGGTACACCCTCCGGCCAGGCCGACTTGGCGTGCCGCAGCACGATCAGCCTCGCCGACGCCTGCGTCACAGGCCGGGATGCGGTCCGGACAGCCAAAGCCGTACGCACCCCCTGCCTGCGGGCCGGCCTCCGGGTCGAGGCGGCGTGTCGGATACGGCTGGATCACGCAAAGCCATAATGGGCGCCATGCGGCGCGGTCACGGCGAGCCTCATCGCCGGATGTCCAGTGTCCCGCGCGGGGGCGGGCGCCACAACCGCCGTACCTCTCCCCCACCCCTCCCGCCCGGACAGGAGAACGTCCCCGGCACCCGCTAGGCTTGCCGGAGGCGGTGTTCTCGTACGCACCGCACGGCGGTGGGGCCCGCCGTACCCGAACCGCGGCAACGACGCCGCCAACGGTCCCTACTTGCGACGCGCACTTCACGCATGCCTGCGCCCGGCGAGTAGGAGATGTACGTGGAAGAGTCCCGGAGCCCGATACCCCCGATGGTGAATGAACCCGTCGACCCCGACGTCGATCTCCACAGTCCCGCGCAACACAGAGAACTCCGGCTGCGCCAGGGCCCCGTGGTGGCCGCTGTCGCGCTCGGCGGCGGGGTGGGGGCGGCCGCACGGTACGGGGCCTCGCTCCTGTGGCCCACCGCGGCCGATGCCTTCCCGTGGACGACCTTGGCCGTCAACACCATCGGCTGCGCCATCATCGGCGTCTTCATGGTCGTGATCACCGACGTCTGGGCGGCCCACCGGCTCGTACGACCCTTCTTCGGCACCGGTGTCCTCGGCGGCTTCACCACCTTCTCCACCTACGCCGCCGACATCCAACGCCTCGTGGACGGGCGCGAAGCACGCACGGGCCTGGCGTACCTGGCCCTCACGCTGCTCGCCGCCCTGGCCTCCGTGTGGATCGCGGTCACCGTGACGCGACGTGTCATCGAATGGAGGCAGCCATGAGGCTCACCGGTTCCGCGCTGCGCGTCACCATCTTCATCGGCGAGAACGACATGTGGCACCACAAGCCCGTGTTCACCGAGATCGTCCACCGGGCCCGCAGGGCCGGTCTGGCCGGCGCCTCCGTCTTTCGCGGTATCGAAGGCTTCGGCGCCTCCTCCCTGATCCATACAACGCGGTTGCTGTCCCTGAGCGAGGACCTGCCGGTCGCCATCGTGATCGTCGACACCGATGACCGGATCCGGGCCTTCCTGCCGCAACTGGACGAACTCGTCACCGAGGGGCTCGTCGTCCTCGATGACTGCGAAGTCATCCGCTGCACGGGACGGCACGGCCGCGCCGAGGAGGGGCAGTGAACTGGCTGCTCGTCATCGCGGGCGCCATGGTCGGAGCCCCCCTGCGCTACCTGACCGACCGCACGGTCCAGTCCCGGCACGACAGCCTCTTCCCGTGGGGAACTTTCACGGTCAACGTCGTCGGCTGCCTGGTCCTCGGGCTGCTCACCGGCATGGTCACGGCCAAAGCCGTCTCCTCCGAAGTACAACTGCTTGTCGGCCCCGGCCTGTGCGGGGCGCTCTCGACGTACTCCACCTTCTCCTACGAAACGCTGCGCCTGGCGGAGGACGGAGCCCGGTTCTACGCCGCGGCGAACATCGCGGCGAGTGTGGTGGCCGGGCTCGGAGCCACGTTCACCGGTACGGCGCTCGCCCAGGCCGTCTGGGGATAGCCGCTCCTCTGGCAGGACCCTGCTGCGGGGCAGAAGCGCCCGCCGCCGGAGGAGACCGGAGAGGTACGTGAACGCGAATGCTCCGGTGGCGTGGGTGCTCCGGGGCCGCGCCCGGTCCGGGTGTGTCAGGCGCGGGTACGGAGGGTGCCCCTGGTGAGGCCGAGCAGGCGTTCGGCCGTTGTGATGGCCATGTCTTCGAGCACCGGATGGTCCACCTGTGTGTCGTCGTCGGCGTACGCGCCAAGACCGTCGACGGTGACCAGGAGCCTCACGGGCCACCTCGTGACAGGGGACGGTGAGCCGCCGGTGACCTGCCTGCCCGACCTGGACAAACCGCTCGGCCGACGCTGGGCGAGCCTCGCGGCCGTCGCCCTCGAACCAGCGTCGCGCACCGCCGGAATCCTCGACGGCACACCCGTCGACATCGGCGCGCGCGACTGGCGCATCCTCACCGCCGGCTGATCCGGACGCGGGCCGCCCGTGGACGGCATGGGCAGGCTGCGCAAACCCGCGCGCACCCAGTTCTGGTCAAGGTCCGCCAGGCGCTGTGCGGCGAGGTCGCCGGCCCGGTTCCTGGCGTGATCTCGTGGCCCGCGAGGGCGGGAACGGCGGTCGGCGCGGCCGGCCCGTCCGGGCCCGTGAAGGGACCTGTCAGGGCCGGTGCCGTTGTGCCCCAGGGCACGTCGCCGCTTCCACCAGGTCGGTTCACCTGAATTGCGACGTGGTCTTGCTGACCCACTGGGCCAGTGTGATCTGCGTCGTCGGGGCGGCCCCGCCCGACCCGGGGTAACGGGAGGACCCGTGGCCGCGTTCGGCCCGGGTGGCCGCGCACGCCCGCCTGTTCCGGCCCTGGCCGCAAGCCAGGGCGTCGCGCAGCAGGGTCAGGTGTGCGGGCACCGCCGCACGGCGGTCGCGCTCGTCCCGGCACGTGTCGCAGGTCGCCAGGTGAGCCGCCACGGCGCTCGCCTCATCGGGTGCGAGGAACTCGAGTGCGTTTTTGGCCAGTAGTCCACGGATCCTGCGGCATTCCTCGACGACGGGCTTCTCGCCGGACATCTTGGTCGAGCAGTGGGCTTCGATCATGGCGAAACCTCCGTTTCTTGGTCTCACCTTCGCCCATCGGCGGCCCCTGGCGCGTCGTCCCCACACGGTGATTCCCGACTACCACGGCTGCGGTATCCGGTACGTCGGACTACTGCTGGGACCCCACGCGGAACAGCGTGTGGACGATCACGCGGGCACCTCCGGGGGATTCGGCTCGGCAGCCGGACTGACCAGCCCGCACTGATAGGCGACGACCACGAGCTGGGCGCGGTCACGAGCCGCCAGCTTGGTCATCGCCCGGTTGACGTGGGTCTTGGCGGTCAGCGGGCTGACGAACAGACGATCGGCGATCTCGTCGTTCGACAGGCCCAGTGCTACGAGGATCATGACGTCGCGCTCCCGCGGCGTCAGGCACTCCAGCCGCTCGTGCACGGCCACTGGACACGGATCCGGCTGGGACAGAAACCGAGTGATCAACGCCCGTGTCGCCGTCGGCGACAGCAACGCCTCGCCGCCCGCGACCGTGCGGACGGCTTCGAGAAGCTCCTCCGGTCGCGCCCCCTTGCCGAGAAAGCCGCTCGCACCCGCGCGCAGCGCCTCGGCGACGTGCACGTCGTTCTCGAAGGTGGTCAGGATGAGTACCTTCACACCTGCGAGGTCCTCGGACTCGCTGATGAGCTGTGTCGCCTCCAGGCCGTCCATCTCCGGCATGCGGATGTCCATCAGGACCACGTCCGGGCGCTGTGCGCCGGCCAGCTCGACCGCCTCGCGTCCGTTGGACGCCTCCGCCACGGTCTCCATGTCGTCCGTGGCGTCGAACAGCATTCTGAAGGTGCCCCGTAGCAGGGCCTGATCATCGGCAAGCAGTACGCGAATCGTCATGCCCATCTCTCCGATCCCATGCCGGACCGGGGCGGCTGGGGCGCAGCGGTAGTTCGGCCGTCACGGTGAATCCGCCCTCGGGACGTGGTCCCGCGTGCAGCCTGCCCCCGATCGTGGCAGCCCGCTCACGCATGCCGATCAGCCCGTGACCGACCCCTGGCTGAGGAGGGTGCGCTCCGGCGGACCCGTCGTCCTCGACGGTGATCGTAAGCCGTTCACGGTGGTAGTGCAGGAACAGCCGCGCATGGTCGGCTCCGGCGTGCTTGCGCACATTGGTCAGGGACTCCTGCACGATGCGGTACGCGGCCAGGTCGACCGCCGGCTCCAGCGGTTCGGTGTCGCCGCACCGGGTGTGGCTCACGGCGAGCCCGGCGCGTTCGAACGACGCCAGCAGGGCCGGTATCTGCGCAAGGCCCGGCATCGGATCGCGCAGCGCCACCGGGTCGTCGGACTGCCGGAGCAGGCCCACGGTCACCCGTAGTTCGTCCAGGGCGGAGCGGCTGGTGTCCCTGATGTCCTCCAGAGCCTTGAGGATCTGTTCCGGTCGCTGGTCCACCAGATGGACGGCGACGCCCGCCTGCGCGTTGATCAAGGCGATGTGATGCGCGACGATGTCGTGCAGTTCGCGTGCGATCCGGACACGTTCGGCCGCCACTCGCTGCCGTGCCTCCTGCTCTCGGGTGCGCTCCGCGTGCTCCGCCCGTTCCTCCACGGCCGCCACATAGGCGCGGCGTGAGCGCACCCCGTCCCCGACGGCGGCCGGCAGTGCCGTCCAGGCCAGCATCGCGACCGTGTCCGGCTCCAGCCACGACTTCCCGGTGAACACCGTGGCGGCGCTGATCAGGGTGGCGGCCGAGACGCATGCCGCGGTCCAGGCGGTACGCCGGTCGGTCCGCACAGCCACGTTGTAGACGGACACCAGAACCGGACTTGCGACCAGCGGGCTGTCCCGAATCCCGAGTACCTGAAAGGCCACCCCGCAGCTAATAGTGACGACCAGTACGCCGAACGGGTGACGGTGCCGCCACACCAGCGCGGAGCAGCCGACGGCTGCCACCAGCACTGCGGGCCAGCGCAACAAGAATTGATGCTGGTGCGGTACGACCGAGGCAGCCACGACCGACAGCACGAACAGCACCGCCGCGCCCACCGCGTCCACCACGCGGATCCGGGCTTGCGCTCCCGGCCTCCAACCATTGATCACCGCCATGTCCCCACCGTAGGGTCGACCGCCGAATCAGGCATCGTCGCGCCACGGCAGGGGCTCGCCGAACAGGGAACGGCTTGGCCTCTTCCCCCACCTTGAGGGCATCGTCGGACACGCCCTTGGGACCCGTCGAGCCCTGAGGCGTACGTCCGGCCCGGATGACGCGGCAGGATCCGGGAACTACATGGTCACGGTGCAGTCCTTCGTCGGTTTCGGGGAACAGCAGCCGTCCGGACCGAAGGCTGCCCCGCTGTTCCCCGGATGTTCCCCGAAACCGTGTTCAGGGTGCAGCATCATGTCGCCGGCCCCCCGGACACCGTCGAGCCGACGGAGGGATTCTCCCGCGGCATGCGCGGTGTCGAACACCTCGGGACCCTCGCGCCGGACTGCGCCAGGAGGCGCTGGAGCCAGCGGGTACGGGCGTTGCGTGCGTCCTGGCTGAGGGCCGCCCGCGGTGCCAAGCCGTCGAAGCCGTGGTAGGCACCGGGCCATACATGCAGTTCGGCCTCGCCGCCGGCCTGCCAGATCGCGTTCGCGTAGGCCACGTCCTCGTCCCGGAGCATCTCGGCCGACCCGACGTCGATATAGGCCGGGGGGAGTCCGGAAAGATCCCTGGCGCGGGCGGGAGCCGCGTAGGGCGGCAGGTCCGCGGCACCGTAGCGGTCACCCAGCAGTGCCTTCCACGCGGTCGTATTGGAGGTGAGGTCCCACACGTCGAGGCCCGTCATCTGATGGCTGGAGAAGGTGCTGCCGCGGTCGTCGAGCATCGGGCACAGCAGCAGTTGCCCCAGTGCCCCGGGACCGCCGCGGTCACGGACCAGCAGGGCGAGGGCCGCGGCGAGTCCGCCGCCGTCGGCGCTCTTCCCTCCGATGACGACGCGGTCCACGTCGATGTCCAGTTCGGCCGCGTGCCCGGCCGCCCAGACGAGTCCTGCGTAGCAGTCCTCCAGCGGTCCCGGGTACTGCGCCCGCGGCGCCAGCCGGTACTCGACCGAGATGACGGCCAGTCCCAGCGGGAGCGCCCACTCGCGCAGAATCCGCGGAAGCACGGACCACGCGTTGCCCATGACCATCGCACCTCCGTGCATGTAGTACAGGAGAGGCAGCGGCCCGACGAGCCCGGCCGGCCGTGCGCTCACGAGCGTGACGTCCGGCCCGCCCGGCGGTCCCGGCACGCAGAACTCCGCCACGTCGAAACGGCCGTCGGCGCGAAGGCCCTCGGCCGTCGGCCTGGGCCGGCTCGCGGCATCCCGCTCTTGGCGGGCCTCAAGATTGCCCGGGGTGAGCGGCTCCCTCGACTCCTTACCCAACGCAGCCAGCGCAACGCTCAGTTCGGGGTCGAACGGAGGCACTGCCTTCGGTGTCGGGACACGGCGGGCCTCCGACGGCGTACGGCGGACACTCATCGCCTGCCCTCCCCGGTCGAACGGCGGGATGCCGTCGGGCAGTCCCGCGGAAACTGTTCGGCTGCGCACACACGCACCCCGGGAACACTCGCCTGAGACCCATACGGCGTAGCCAATCACGTCGTCGGGCGACACCGCTGCCCGGACCACGGGCCGAGGCCGTGGCCCCATCGATCCGGGCATCAAGCTGTCGACGTCGCGGGGCACGGATCTTGTTCAGGACGGGCGGCCCACGGATCTCTGGGGCACTCTCGGCCTTGCCGTCGTGTGCACTCCAACCCCCAGTGTGCTCAGGCATGGAGAACAGGACGCCGGGAAACAGCGGGATCGAGGTCAGTGCGCTGGGATTCGGGTGCTGGGCGATCGGCGGTGAGTGGCAGGACGCCGACGGAAACCCTCTCGGATGGGGCACGGTCGATGACGAGGAGTCCGTCGCGGCGATCCGGCGGGCGATGGAGCTCGGGGTTGCTTTCTTCGACACTGCGGACGTGTACGGCACCGGCCACAGCGAGCGGGTACTGGGGCGGGCGCTCGCGGGCCGGCGGGACGAGGTGGTCATCGCCACCAAGTGGGGCAATGTCTTCAACGAGGAAACGCGCACGCTGATCGGTGAGGACACGACGGCCGCCTACGCGCGCCGGGCGCTGACCGCGTCATTGCGGCGACTGGGCACCGATTGGATTGACGTGTACCAGCTGCACCTGAGCGACGCACCATGGGGCGCGGCGGCTGAACTAAGCGACGTATGTGAGGAGTTCGTACGAGAGGGGCTCATCCGCGCGTACGCCTGGAGTACCGATGATCCCGGCCGAGCCGCGCTCTTCGCTCAGGGGGAACACTGCGCGGGCGTCCAGCACGCGTGCAATGTGCTGGTGGACGCGCCCGAGACGCTGGCGTTGTGCGAGCAACGTGGACTCGCGTCCATCATTCGCAGCCCGCTCGCCATGGGCCTGCTCACCGGAAAGCAGGGATCTCCCGGCCGCGGTTCAGCGGGCGACATCCGATCGCTGCCGCCCGCGTGGCTGCGCTGGTTCGACGAAGGTAGCGTGCCCGCACCCCAATGGAGGGCGCGCGTCGATGCGGTACGGGACGTCCTCACCGCCGACGGCCGCACGCTTGCACAGGGTGCCCTCGCGTGGCTGTGGGCACGCAGCCCGCGGACGGTACCGATCCCCGGTTTCCGTAGCGTCGCCCAGGCCGAGGAGAATGCCATGGCCCTCCAGCGCGGCCCCCCTTTCCGACGCCCAGCTCTCCGAGGTCGCCGAGCTGCTGCGGTGAGAGGTCCGGCCGTGGCCGAGCTCCGTGCCGCTCGCGCCGCCCGGCCAAGTGACCGAACTTCCCGCCGACTTGTGGCCCTGACCCGTGGTGCCGGAACGGTCGGATCGGGGCACCGTCAGGGCGGGCGGCGCGGGTGCTGAGTCCTCGTCCCGGAAGGGGAAGTCGGTCAGGTACTCAGCAGTGATGGAGCACGCCTGGGGCAGGTATCCGTCCTCGTCACTGGTAGGCGGCGAGGAGGAAGAGCCAGATCTCGCTGACGGTCGGGAAGCAGGCGATCGCGTGCCTGAGCCGCTTGAGCGGGACCTCGCCGACAACAGCGACGGTCGCCGAGTGCAGCAGTTCGCCGACTCCGGGACCGACGAAGGTCACCCCGAGCAGGACTTCCCGGTCGAGGTCGATCACCATCCGTGCGTGGCCGCGGTAGTTGTCGGCGTAGAGGTTGGCGCCCTGAACAGTGTCGAAGTCGAGGTCGACGGTCTTGATGCGGTGGCCGGCCCGGGCCGCCTGTTCGGCGGTCAGGCCCACTGCGGCCGCCTCGGGGTCGGTGAAGAAGACCTGTGGTACGGCGTGCTGGTCGGCGGTGGTGGCGTGGTCGCCCCACGGGCCATCGTCCACGGGGAGGCCTGCTGCGCGGGCAGCGATGGCATCGCCGGCGGTCCGCGCCTGGTACTTGCCCTGGTGGGTGAGCAGGGCCCGGTGGTTGACGTCGCCGACGGCGTACAACCACGTGCCGTCGACCCTGCGGACCAGACAGGTGGTGTCCACGTCCAGCCATGCGCCGGAGGTGAGGCCGACCGTGTCCAGGCCGATGTCGTCGGTCGCGGGGGTCCGGCCGGTGGCGAACATGACCTCGTCGGCCTGCAGGTCGCTGCCGTCGTCGAGGGTGAGGGTGACAGGCCCCGTGGGGTCCGGGCGGCGCGCTGCGGTGACCTGGGTGCCGATCCGTACGTCCGCGCCCGCCTCGGTGAGGCTGCGTGCGACGAGCTCGCCCGCGAAGGGTTCCATGCGCGGGATCAGGCGGCGGCGGGTGAGCAGGGTGACCTGGGAGCCGAGACCCTGCCAGAGGGTTGCCATCTCGACGCCGACTCCGCCGCCACCGACGATGGCGAGGCGGCCGGGCACAGTACTGGAGTCGGTGCCGTGCCGGTTCGTCCAGGGCCGGGCCTCAAGGATGCCGGGGATGTCGGGCAGGAGCGGCCGGCTGCCGGTGGCGACGGCCACCGCGTGACGGGCGATGAGACCGTGGCGTGCGCCGTCGTCCCTGGTGACCGTAATGCGGCGGGGGCCGTCGATGCGGCCGTGGCCGCGGTACAGGTCGGCGCCTGTGGACTTCACCCACTCGGCCTGTCCGGTGTCGTCCCAGTCGGTGACGTAGTGGTCTCGGCGGGCGAAGACCCGATCGTCGTCGAGCCGGCCGGTGACGGCCTGCCGGGCGCCGTCCACCCGGCGGGCGTCGGCGACCGCGATGACCGGCCGCAGCAGCGCCTTACTGGGGACACAGGCCCAGTAGGAGCATTCGCCGCCGACCAGTTCACGTTCCACGACGGCGACGGCGAGGCCGGCGGCGCGGGCGCGGTCGGCGACGTTCTGGCCGACCGGTCCGGCGCCCAGCACGACCACGTCGTAGGTGCCGTTCGCCTGATTCTCGCGTGCTTCGCTCATTGCTCCCTCGCATCTCATCGGGGCTGACGGGGCCGCATCACCGGCTCATGTAACCGCGTGATGCGCGTCGGCGGTCATACCCTGGCCGTACGGGTCACCGAGAGCGGCCGTCCGTGCCGCTTATGGCCGCATGCGGACCGTGGCCGGCCTCGGGTGGTCCGGTGCCTCCCGCGAGGGCCGCCGCCGTCCAGAACACCCCCGCGCGGGGTGCGGGTCAACGCCGTGCGCTCCGGCCCGGCACGCACGGAGGGCACGCAGGGCATGGGCGAGGACCTCGACGCCCTGGCCGCCCGGGCCCCGGCCGGCCGACCGGCCGAGCCGGCGGAGATCGCCGAGGCGATCGCCTACCTGGCCAGCGACGCGGCGAGCTTCGTCCACGGCGCCGTGCTGCCCGTGGACGGTGGCCGTACAGCGGTCTGACCCGTCGGCGGCGTGCCGGGCCTTCCCTGCCGCACAACACCGGACGGGGCGCCCGGCAGGACACCTGCATTACCGTCGATGCGCCGTAGCTTCAAGGCTGGGAAGCCAGGAGCGCCCAGCCCGGCGGGAAAGGCATGTACGCCGAATGGGTGTCTGCGGACACTGTGCGGCCAGTCGGTGGGCGGTGGGGCTGGACCGCGGTTCAGATGAGGAACGGGGATACCCGGAGTGGACGCGGAAGCAAGGCGGTGGCGATGGCGGAGGACCGGCAGGAACCGGGCGGCCGGGATGACGACGCCCCGCAGGACCAGGACGCCGCACGGGGGGAGACACCGGCGGGGGCGTCCTACATGTCGCTGCTGAACCTGCCGCTCAGCTCGGACCTCGACCGCATCGGCGAACAACTGCACGCCCTGGCTCGCGCTCAGGGCACACTCCAGGGGTTGCTTCAGGCGGTGCTGAGCATCACCGGCGAACTGGAACTGGCCGCCGTCCTGCGCCGCATCGTCAGCACCGCGATGGAACTGGCGGGTGCCCGCTACGGAGCCATGGGAGTGCTCGACGAGGAGGGCAGGTTCCTGGCCGAGTTCATCCCGCTGGGACTCACCGCGAAGGAGCTGGCACATCTGGAAGGAGTCGAGCTCCCCCGCGGACGGGGCCTGCTGGGCCACCTGATCCACCACCCTGAGCCGCTGCGGGTGAAGAACATCGCCACGCACCCGGAATCGGCCGGTTTCCCGCCCGGCCACCCTCCCATGCACTCCCTGCTCGGCGTCGCCATCAGCGTCCGCGGACGGATCTACGGCAACCTCTACCTCTCCGAACGCAAGGACGGACGGCCCTTCGACCGGCACGACGAGGGCGTGATCCTGGCACTCGCCGGCACAGCCGGGGTGGCCATCGAGAACGCCCGTCTCTACCAGCAGGTCCGCCACAGCGCCGAGCAGTTCCAGCGGCTGCTGCTGCCCCGTCTGCCGGACCTGCACCCCTTCACGGCGGGAGCTGTCTACCGCCCCGCCAGTGCCCCCGCCGCACTGGGCGGGGACTGGTACGACGCCATGCTGCTGCCCGACGGCGCCTGCGTGGCGCTGATCGGGGATGTGGTCGGGCACGACATGATGGCCGCGGCCAACATGTCGCAGATCCGCAGCATGCTGCGGGCCCTGTGCCACGACGGGCGCACCGCGCCCAGCACCGTCCTCACCCGGCTGGACCGCATTCTGGCCTCCCTGGGCGAGGTCCCCTTCACCACCGTCCTGGTAGCCCGCCTGGAGCCGGTCGGCGGCGGCTGGCAGCTGCACTGGAGCAGCGCCGGGCACCCGTCGCCGCTGTTGCTGCTGCCCGACGGCCGCGTGCGCTACCTGGAGACCGATCCCGGGGTTCCCCTCGGGGTCGCGCCCGAGCTGCCTCGTCCCGACCACTGCCAGGTGCTGCCCGTCGACAGCACCGTCGTCCTCTACACCGACGGCCTGGTGGAATTCCCCGGCCGGCCGCTGGACCAGGGCCTGGACGCGCTGGCGGTCACCGCCTCCCAGCACGCGGGCCGGCCCCCGGAGGAGCTGTGCCGGGCACTGGCCGACCACCACCCCAGCGACGGCCACGACGACCTGGCGGTCATCGCCCTGCGCACCCCGCCCCTCACCGGCTACGCCCGCTCCTGACACGCGGTCCACTTCGCCCCGGGCGCCCGCACCGCCTGGCACTCCCACGGCCTGGGCCAGACCCGCTACGTCGTCGAGGGCATCGCGCTGATCAAGTCCCGCGGCGGCGAGGTCCTCGAAGCCCGCCCCGGGGACGTGATCTGGCCCCCGGCCGGTGAGGAGCACTGGCACGGGGCCGCCGCCGACCACTTCATGACCCACATCGCCCGGTGGGAGACCGACGAGGCCGACTGGCGCGAGCACGTCACGGACGCCGAGTACGACGGCACCCGCCGCAGCACCCGCACCACCTGATGCCCCGGCACCACTTGAAGGAAGTCGTCATCCTGAGCGGAGCCGTCGTTCACGCTTCCGGGGACGCGCGCTTCGAGGAGCGCGCAGACTCGGAGATCGTCAACCCCACCGACGCCGTCATCCGCACCGAGGCAACGGCCTTACTCACCTTGCCCGGCAGTGGAAAGTAAATGCGTCGACAGTGCCGTGCCGCGCCCGGCAGAATGACCGCCCATGACGAGCAGCGAGCTGTGGACCCGTGCGACCGCCGACCGCTACGACGCCGAGGAGAGCGACAAGTCCTCGGCGACGTTTCTCGGACCGGCTCTCGACTTCCTCGCGGGACTTGCCGGAGACGGCCGGGCACTGGAATTCGCCATCGGAACCGGACGCGTGGGTATCCCGCTCCGGGAACGCGGCGTGCCAGTGACGGGCATCGAACTGTCCGAACACATGGCAGCGGTCCTGCGGCGCAAGATCGACGAGGACGCACTCCCGGTCGCCATCGGGGACATGGCGACGACCGCCGTCCCCGGCACGTTCGCCCTGGTGTATCTCGTCTACAACACCATCACGAATCTGCTCACGCAGGACGAGCAGGTCGAGTGCTTCCGCAACGCCGCGCGTCACCTGGCGCCCGGCGGCCGATTCGTCATCGAACTGGGCGTGCCGCCGCTGCGGTTCCTGCCGCCCGGGCAGGTCGCGGTGCCGTTCGACGTCTCCGAGCGGCATCTCGGCTTCGACACCTTCGACCTGGTCGAGCAGATCCTCGTCTCGCACCACTTCGCCCGCGACGGCGACGACGGCCACTACCACCGCACCAACTCCCGGCACCGGTACGCCTGGCCGGCGGAGCTCGACCTCATGGCACGGATCGCGGGGCTGGAGCTCGAACTGCGCGTCGCGGACTGGGACAGGGCGCCCTTCACCCAGGACTCCGCGAAGCACATCTCCGTGTGGCGCAAGCCGGCCTGATGCGGCCGCGCCCATGGGCCCGGCCGGGAACATCTGTCCGGCGGTTCGGCGGCGGGGGTCAGGTCAGCAGCCACACCGCCGTGTCCTGCGGGAGGCGGCCCCCTTCGTCCAGGGAACCGCCGGCGAGCAGGACGTCTGTGTGGGCCGGGAGCTCTGCGGGCTCCACGTCGAGGTTGACGACACAGGTCGGGCCAGGGCCCCGGCCGGAGGCGATGACCCCCGTCGCAGACGGCAGCCAGGTCAGCGACTCGTCCCCGAAGCCGGCGACGGTCCGTCGCAGCCGCAGCGCCTCGCGGTACAACGTCAGCATCGAGGCGGGGTCGGTGCTCTGCGGGTCGGCGGCGTAGGCCGGCCAGTCCTCCGGTTGTGACAGCCAGGGTTCGCCCCGCGCACCGAAACCGCAGTTCGGCGCGTCGGTGACCCACGCGACCCCGTCCGATGCGGGAGGCTCGGGTCCGTGGCCTGCACGCGGCCACTCCCGGACAGGCGCCGAAGAGGCCTGGTCGCAACGGGCACGGCGAGTCCGTCTTCGCCTTCGATGACAAGATCTGCCACAGCTGCCGATGACAGGGCGGACGTTGCCTGTCGGGGCACTGGTGACCTGGGGCAGAGATTCGCCGTCCGGGCTGCTCAGCCGGAGCGGGCGTGGCGCACCAGGGTATCGAACAGGTTCTGCTGGAGGGGGTCTTGGTGCGCCGTGTCCTCCGGGTGCCACTGCACCGCCACGAACCAGCCTCCTGCGGAGGGCAGTTCGAGGGCTTCGATGGTGCCGTCGCCGGCTGTGGCGGTCGCGGTCAGACCGTCGCCCAGGCGGTCGGCCCGTTGGTGGTGGTAGCAAGACGCCTCGAGCTTGTCGGCGCCCAGCGCACGCGCCGTCCGCGTTCCGGGGCGGATCGCCACCGGGTGCAGCAGATGGCAGTGCTCGTGGCCGGGGCCGCCCATGTCCTGCTGGAGGCTGCCGCCGAGGGCGACGTTGACGACCTGCAGGCCGCGGCAGATCGCCAACAGCGGCATCCCCGACTGCAGAGCTCGCCGGGCTACTTCAATGTCAAAGACGTCCTGGAGGCCGTCGACGTCGTAGACGCTGTCGTGGGTGTCGGCGGCGCCGTAGCGGTACGGGGCGATGTCGCCACCGCCGGGGAGCAGTACGGCGTCGAAGCGGGCGAGTCGGGCGGCGACGTCCTCTTCGGCCGGGTCGGCCGGATGAACGCTCGCCGGTTCGCCGCCGGCCCGCCAGACGGCCTCGACGAGCGCGCGGGCGTTGACCTCGGCGGCGTACCGCAGCGCGGAGGTGGTGGCGGAGAAGCGGGCCGGGATGGCTATCAACGGGCGCGTCACAGCTGAATCCAGGTGGTCTTGAGGTCGGTGTACTTCTCCAGGGCGTGGACGGACTTGTCCCGACCGTTACCGGACTGCTTCATTCCGCCGAAGGGCACCGTCAGGTCGCCCTCCTCGTCACAGTTGACCCAGACCGTCCCGGCCCTCAGCGCGCGCGAGACCTGGTGGGCGGTGGACAGGTCGGAGGTCCACAGGCCGGCGGCGAGGTCGTACTCGGTCGCGTTGGCGAGGCGTACGGCCTCGTCGAGGCCGTCGAAGGCGAGTACGGACAGGACGGGGCCGAAGATCTCCTCGCGGGCCAGCCGCATGTCCGGGTCGACACGGTCGAAGACGGTGGGCTGGAGAAAGCTGCCGCCGGTGGCGTTCATGGTGCGGTCCCCGCCAGTGAGCAGGCGGGCGCCCTCCGCCCGGCCGGTGGCGATGTGGTCGAGGACGCGCTCCAGGTGGGTTTCCGAGACCAGGGCGCCCATCTCCGTCGCCGGGTCCAGCGGGTCGCCGACCTTCAGTTCCCGCGCCCGCCGGATGACGGCCTCGGTGACCTGCTCGGCGATGGAGGAGTGCACGAGGAGCCGGGAGGGGGCGGTGCACATCTCGCCCTGGTTGAAGAAGATGCCCCAGGCGGCGGTGGCGGCGGCGGCCTTCTCCAGGTCGGGCGCGTCGGGCAGGATGATGTTGGGTGACTTGCCGCCCAGCTCCAGCCAGACCCGCTTGAGGTTCGAGTCGGCGGCGTAGTGCAGGAAGTGGCGGCCGACGGCGGTGCAGCCGGTGAAGGCCAGCACGTCGACGTCCGTGTGCAGGCCGATCGCACGGCCGGCGGCCGGGCCGTCACCGGTGACGACGTTGAGGACGCCCGGGGGCAGTCCGGCCTCGGTGCCGATGCGGCCCAGCAGCAGAGCCGACAGCGGGGACGACTCGGACGGTTTCGGTACGACGGTGCAGCCCGCGGCAAGGGCCGGGGCGACTTTCCAACTCGCCAGCGTGAGAGGGAAGTTCCATGGCACGACCGCACCGACCACGCCGGCCGGCTCCCGTGTTACGAGGGCGAGGGCGTCGGGGGCGGTGTGCGGGGAGGAGTCGGCAAGCTTGTCGGCCAGCTGCCCGTACCAGCGGAACGTGCTGATGACGGCACGCAGTTCGATGTCGTACGCGTCGGTGATGGGCTTGCCCATCTCCAGGCTGACCGTGAGCGCCAGTTCCTCCCGTCGCTCTTCGAGGAGTTCGGCGATCCGCAGCAGGGTCCGGCCGCGTTCGACGGGGGCCAGGCGTGGCCAGGGGCCGGAGTCGAAGGCGCGGCGTGCGGCCGCGACCGCGAGATCGGCATCGGCCTCACCCGCGTCGGCCACGTGGGTGAGAATCCGCCCGTTGCGGGGTGCGACGACGGCGAACGTTGCGCCACTGCCGCTTTCGGCCCGGCTGTCGATGTGGTGCCGGGTGGGCGGGCCGAGCTCCTCGGCCCGGGTCAGCAGTTCCTCATGGGTGACGTTGCGCATGGGTGTCTCCGGCTGCCCCGTCACTCGGCGCCGGAGGTGCCGGACTCCAGAAGCCGCCCCCCGTCCCAGACCACGCCGACCTGGCGGTAGTACGCGGCGATCGGCTCGCGGATCTCCAGGCGGGCCAGCTCCTCGGTGGGCGAGGCGAACAGTTCCAGGTCGGCGTCGCCGACCCAGGGCTGACCGCCCTCGAAGGAGGCGGCGCCGGACTCGATCAGTTCGTCCAGCGCGAGCCCCTTGCCGTTCTCGATGGACGGCAGCCAGCGGTGGTGGGCCATCGGATGGGCGTTGACGAATCCGTTCGTCTCCGACGGCTCGCGCAGGGTCACCACGGCCTGCGCCAGACGCCGGTCGGCGGCGGCGAGGGTCGCACCGAACCGTGCCCCGGCCTGGATCCGGGGCGCCGGCCCGTAGGGGTGCGGGCGGGTCTGGTGGATGGAGCCGAGCTTCTTCGGGTAGCCCTGGTGCAGTCCGCGGGCGATCGCGAAGTCCTTGTCGACCCAGATGTACACGCAGCGGGTGTAGGTCCGGCCCCGGTACTTGCAGCGGACGACGGCGAACGCCTCCTTGTACTGTGCGAGCACCGGGTCCAGAAGTTCCTCCCCCGACGCCGAGCAGGACTGCCAGTCGGCCCAGATCAGCGCGACGGCACCGGGGGCCTCGTCGGCGAGCTCCAGCGGCTCGGGCAGCAGTTCACGCACCCGGGCGGGTTCGGTGCGGTACTCGACGGTGAGCAGGTCACCGGAGTAGCGCCACGGCGGGGAGGGGATCAGCGACGAGGCGCCCGTCGCCGTCTTGGGGTGGAAGTAGCCACGGACACTGGCCATGTCGTCACGCTCCAGAGAGATCAGCAGGGGCGGGCACGCCTCCTGCGCGGGACGCGGCGGCCGGGGGAAGGGGTGCGCCACCGTGTGAGATTCGGGTCGGATGCCGGGCTTCCGGCTCACCGTCGGCCGGGCCGTGGTGAGCCGGAAGCACCCGGGACGGTCATGAGCGGACGAGCCGCTCCAGCCGCTGGTGCAGGTCCTCGACATACGTCTCGGATTCGGGCTTCATCAGCACGCTGCGCAGGATCCGTGCGCCATCGGCGTCGGCGGTGATCTTCGGGTGGCGGGCAGTGAAGCGCTCGGCGCCGACGCGGAGGGTGCTGAGGAAGACCGGATCCTGGCTGTCGGTCATCCCTTCCCGCATGATCCGGTCGCTGGCCGCGTCGATCTTCGACAGACTGGTGCCTTCGGTCAGCGGGAAGTAGCTGACGATGTCGAGTTGCGGGGGCTGGTAGAGCTCCAGGTGTTCGGAGCCCTCGATCAGTTCCGCCCAGCGCAGTGCGGCGCGTCGGCCGGCCGCCAGCACCTGGCCCAGCCCCTCGCGGGTGGGCGGCAGCATCTGGAAGGTGAGCCACAGCGCGGCAGCCGCCGCACCCGCCCGGGAGCACTCCAGGCTGATCTCGCCCAGATGCAGTTCCTCGGAGGTGAAGTAGGTGTACGGCGAGTCGTGCAGGTAGAACCGGCCGACCGAGGGGTCGCGGAAGAGGACGGCTCCGCAGCCGTACGGCTGGAGACCGTGCTTGTGCGGGTCCACCACGATGGAGTCGGCCTCGGCGATCGCCCGCCAGGGCTCGGCCGGCAGGCCCTCGGGGCCGTCCGCGTCGGCCAGCAGCGTGAAGAATCCGCCATAGGCGGCGTCGACGTGGATCCGCACGCCGTACCGTTCACGCAGTGCCAGCGCCTCGTGGACCGGCTCGATCGCGCCGAGGCCGGTGGTACCGGCAGTGAGCACCACCGTGCCGACCCGCCCGCCGCGCAGCAGTTCCTCCAGCGCGTCGAGGTCCATGCGGCCGAGGTCGTCGGTGGGGACGGGGAAGCCTTCCACACCGAGAACGCCGCACATGCGGCCGTGGGTGTAATGGGCCTCGGTGCTGTAGGCGATGCCCTTCCCGGGGTGCAGTTCGCGGGCCACGAAGAGGGCTTCGAGGTTGGCGATGGTGCCGCTGGTGGTCAGGTGCCCCAGGTGGGTTCCGTAGCCGAACATGGTGGCCAGCTGCTGGACGACCTCACGCTCCATGTCGGCGGTGGCCGGCCCGCCGTCCAGGGCGTGGTTGTTCGGGTTGATCAGCATGGCGGTCAGGTAGCCCACCACGGCCGCCGGGTGGGGCGGCTTGAGCATCTGGCCCGCGTAACGGGGGTGGAAGAAGGGGTAGTTGTCCTTCAGCCGCTCGGTGAAGGTCTCGAACGCGGCGGCGAACCGGTTGTCGTCGACGGCCAGCGCCGGGTGCGGGTCGAAGGGGCCGAAGGCCTTCGCCCACTCGGCGTTCGATTGGACGGCCGCGGCCAGCCACTTGGTCAGGTCCATTCGGTCGCTCTCCTTGATCTGGTGCGTTGTTGTGGTTCGGGATCAGCGCTTGGGCGGGCGGACACCGCGGAACTCCCAGTCGCCACCGAGCGCGGTGGACAGCACTTCCTCGGACTCGGTGGGCTGGGCTCCGACGTCGGTGCGGATGGGGGTGGGGCCGGTGACGATGTGGTTGGTGAGGCGTCCAAGGCCTTCAACCTCGACCTCGACGACGTCGCCCGGCTGGACGGGGCGCGAGTTGGCCGGGGTGCCGGAGAGGAGAACATCGCCGGGGAAGAGGGTGATGGTGCGGGCGATGTCGGCGACGAGGTAGTGCATGTCCCACGTCATCTCGTCCGTCGAGCCGTCCTGGACGACCTGGCCGTTGACGTACGTGCGCAGCCGCTTGCCGTGGAAGTCCCAGTCGGTGACCAGGCCGGGGCCGAGCGGGCAGAGGGTGTCGGAGCCCTTGACGCGGAGCATGGAGCCGGCGTCGGTGTCGCGGAAGTCGTGCAGGCCGTAGTCGTTGGCGATGGTGTAGCCGGCGATGCACTCCCCCGCCTCGGCCGGGGAGACGTTCCGTGCCGTCCTGCCGATGACGATGGCGACCTCGCCCTCGTAGTTGAGCCACTTGCAGCCCTCGGGGCGCACGATCGCGCCTTTGTGGGAGTTCAGGGCCGAGGTCGGCTTGTGGAAGTACGTGGGGGTGTCGGGCAGGCCGATCTGGAACTCCTCGACCCGGCTGCGGTGGTTGAGGTGGACTGCGATGACCTTGGACGGGACGGCTGGAGGCAGGTGCTGCGCCTGCTCGGTCTTCACGCGGCGGCCGTCCGCGGCGACCAGTTCGTCCCCATCGACGGTGACCTGGACGGCCGCGCCGTCCAGCAGAATGCGGCGGTACTCAGGCATGACGGACTCCTAGATGGGGCTGCGCGAAGAGTGTGCGGACGGGGAGGCGGGCAGGTCGGTGCCGGTCCAGCCGTTGGCCGGGCGGTCGAACCAGAGGTGGGCCTGACCGGTACCGACGGAGTTCTCGTACTCGCCGTACTGGCGGGCCTTCGCCATGCACGCCTGCTCGCCGAGCGCGCCGGCCATCATCAGATAGTGGAAGAACTTCGCCTCCGGCTTGTACTTCCAGAACTCGTCCATGGTTTCGAGTACCCTGTCGTGCCGGCCCTCCTTGAACCAGGCGATCCGCTCCTCGTCGGCCGCCCGTGCCTCGGGCGTGAAGATGTGAACGGGATCGCTGGCCTCGTGATCACGAAGCTCGCGCAGCGGCCAGAAAGTGTGCGACAGCGCGCCGGAGGCGATCAGCATCACCCGGCGGCCCGGGGTGGCGGCGATACCGTCCGCGAGCGCGCGGCCCAGGCGCAGATGGTCCTCCATGTCGCCGGTCTGACAGACCCCGATGGTCACCCACCGCTTGTCGGGCAGACCCTCACCGAGAAACTTCCACAGGTTGATGGTGGCGTAGTAGACCGGCAGGTACGCGTCGTCGATCGGCGTGATGAACGTACCGTGCTTGTCGGCGAACGAGGCGATGTTGTGGGCGAGTTCGGGGTCGCCGGGAAAGTCGTACGGCATGCGGCACATGCCGCGCGGCAGCTCCTCGGAGGTGAACAGGCCCGCCCGCCGGTCCTGCGCGGCGACGACGAACTCGACGGTGGTCGCCCAGTGAGAGTCCAGGACGACGACGGTGTCGTAGTCGTCGCGCTCGAAGACGTCCCGGCGCAGCTGCTCCAGGCCGGTGACGAGGGTGATCTCCTTGCCCTCGTTCAGCTCCAGCCGCTCCTCCTCGGGGAGCACGATGGTGGGGACGTGGGCGAGCAGGCCCGCCCCGACGATCTCACCCATGGTTCTTCCATCCCTGCGGGGCGGCGACGGTGTTCTTCACGTCGCAGTAGAAGTCGAAGCTCCAGGTGCCGCCTTCTCGGCCGACCCCGGACTGGCGGGAGCCGCCGAACGGGGCCTGGAGGTCGCGCACGAAGAAGCAGTTGACCCACACGGTGCCCGCGACGAGCTGTCCGCTGACGCGTTCGGCGCGCTCCGGGTCGCCGGTGGCGACGGTGGCGGCCAGCCCGAAGCGGGTGTCGTCGGCCAGACGGACGGCTTCCGCCTCGGTGGTGAAGGTCTGCAGGGTCAGTACCGGGCCGAAGACCTCCTCCTGCACGATCTCCGAGTTCTGGGCAACGTCCGTGAGGAGGGTCGGCGCGTAGTACCGGCCCTCTTTGCGGTGACCGCCGATGACCGCGCGGGCCCCCGCCTCGACGGCCCGCTCCACGAAGCCGTCGATCTTCTCCAGTTGCCGGACGTGGATGTTGGGGCCGATGTCGGTGGCCTCGTCGCGCGGGTCGCCCTGTTTCAGCGCGCTCGCCTTCTGCACGAAGCGACGGGTGAACTCCTCCGCGACGGACTCCTCGACCAGCAGTCGAGTGGCCGCCAGGCACACCTGGCCGGCGTTGTCGAACTGCTCCACCGCCAGGCCCACGGCCAGGTCCAGGTCCGCATCGGCGAACACCAGCAGCGGTGATTTGCCGCCGAGTTCGAGGCTGAGCGGGGTGAGGTTGGCGGCGGCCGACGCGGCGATCCGCCGGGCCGTCGGCACGGAGCCCGTGAAGCTGATCCGCCGCACGTCCGGATGCGAGGTCAGCGCGTCGCCGATCTCGGCGCCGTAGCCCTGGACGACGTTGAGGACACCGGCGGGCAGTCCTGCCTCGGCGGCGATGTCCGCGAGCAGCGAGGCGGTCAGCGGGGACCACTCGGCGGGCTTGAGGACCACTGTGTTGCCGGCGGCCAGGGCCGGGGCGACCTTCCAGGTGGCCAGCATCAGCGGGGCGTTCCACGGGGTGATCAGTACGCAGGGGCCGGCGGGGTCCCAGCTGACGTGGTTGGTATGGCCCCGGGTCTCGAAGTCCTCGTGGCCCAGCTTCAGCAGCCGGTCCGCGAAGAAGCGGAAGTTGTGCGCGACCCGGGGCATCACGCCGCGCCGGTGGGAGCGGAGCAGGGCGCCATTGTCGGCGGTCTCAACGATCGCCAGGTCCTCGATGCGCTTCTCCACACCGTCGGCGATCGCGTGCAGGATCCGGGCGCGTTCGGCGCGCGGGGTGGCGGCCCAGCCGGGGAAGGCGGCCTTCGCGGCAGCCATCGCGGCCGCCGCCTCCCTCGTGGTGCCCCGGGAGATCTCACCCAGAACGCCGCCGTCGATCGGTGAGATGTCGGTGAACGTCTCGGCGGAGGCAACGCGTTCGCCTCCGATCCAGTGCCGGGTGTCTACCGGCACCCCGGCGACGACAGCTGCTTGGGGCTCGCGGGTCATGTCCCAACCTCCAGTTCGTTTGAGTCCAAATAACCAGCCCACTCGCCGGAGCGTCAAGGGATTCCGCACTTTATTTGGGGTCAAACGTTTTCCCCGGATTGCCGTGCCTCCGGGAGACAGCGGACCCGACGGAGTGCGGGTACCACCGTCTCCGGTCATGAGCGCGATGCCCGGCGGACACACCGACGGGAGCCCGGGCCCCGACGGTCCGGCTACGGGCGCGGGCGGCGGCCCGAGCGACGCGGGGCGAGCTTCTCGCCGTCGAGCAGTTCCCGCCTGCGCTGCTCGCCGTGCTCCTCGAGACGGCTGACGATGGCGCGCAGACTGTCGGCGAGCTGGAGGCACTCCTGGGCACTGAGCGGGGCGGCGACGAACGCCTCTTCCGCGTTGAACGCCGGGAACAGCCCCTCCATGAGCTTCTCCCCCTGAGGGGTCAGCGAGAGGAGGACCCGGCGGCGGTCCTCGTGGTGAGCGGAACGGGAAACGAGGCCGCGCGATTCGAGGGTGCGGGAGATGCCGGTCAGCGTGCCCTTGGAGATGCCCGCCTCCTCGGCCACCGACCAGGTCTCCGCCTCGCCCCAGATCCACAGCACCCACAGCACCACGAAGCCGGTCCACGTCAGTTCGTGCGGACGCAGCACCGAGTTCTCCAGATGCTGACGGACGGCCGCGGCGGCCCGGTGGATGTTGCCCACCGCGGCCATGGCCTCGTGCTGCAACGCGAGACCGCCCAGCCGCCGCCGCACGGCCTGCTCGGTCTCGGTGATGGATCGGCGGGGCCCGGACACAGGCTTCTCCTCAACTGTCGGGGGCGGCAAGGACCGCCGATGCATTCGTTCGCGGCCAAAGGTATCTCCGCAGCCCCTGGACCCGACGGCCTCCGACCCGTACGGGGATACACAAATTCTCCTCGACCCCCTTGTGGGCACCGCACCCGACTCTTATCGTTTGGCATCAAATGATTGCCCTGGCCCAAGCCGGCCGGCCCACAGACCGCATCATCGCCGCGCGGGCAAATCGAACCGTATGCACGTCTCGCCGCACCCCTGGAGTATCCCTTGAGCGCCCATACCGACGCCCAGGTCCGACAGATGATGGAGACGCTCGACGCCGAGGGGATCGATGTCCTCCGCGTCACCTACCCGGACCTGATGGGGTCCGACCGCAGCCGGGACATCATGCTGCACCATCTGCTGCACGCGGCCGGACACGGCCTCGCCTTCAGCCGCGCCGTCTATCACACCGGCGCCCTGGGCGATCACTCCGACATCGCCGGCGGCCTCGAAGCCGGCATGCCCGACGTCCTGGTGCGCCCGGACCTGGACACCGTCGTCCCGCTGCCGTGGGAGCCGAACGCGGCCTGGTGCATCGGCGACGTACGGGACCCGGCTACCGGCCGGAGCGTGCCCGAATCCCCCAGGGACCTGCTGCGCCAGGTCCTCACCCACCTCAACGACGCGGGCCTGACCGCGCTCGTCGGCCCGGAACTGGAATACGTCCTGCTCGAGCCGGACGCCGTTGCACTCACCGGGTGGCGGCGCTACGCCCCCGCCCCGGGCAACGTCTACACCACCGGCCGCCGCGCCGACCCGGACGGCCACCTCCTGCGCACCATGCGCGCCCTGCACAAACTCGGTCTGGACGTCAGCGGCGGCAACCGCGAGTTCGACGGCGGGCAGTTCGAGATCAACCTCAACCACTCCGAAGCACTCCACGCCGCGGACCGTGCCTTCCGGTTCAAGGTCGCGGTCAAGGAACTCGCCCGTGCCGAGGGCCGGCTGGCGACGTTCATGGCCAAGCCGTCCAACGACGGCGGCGGATCGGGTTTCCACCTGCACGTCTCCCTGATCGACGCGGACGGAACCAATGTCTTCGACGCCCCCCACGAGGCCCACGGACTCTCAGCCACGGCCCGCCACGCCCTGGCCGGCGTCCTCGCACACGCGCCCGCGCTGTCCGCCCTGCTCAACCCCACCGTCAACTCCTACAAGCGGTTCGGCCCCGACACCACCGCCCCGTGGCTGATCAACTGGGGCCTGGACAACCGCAACGCCATGGTGCGCATCCCGCCGGAGCGCGGTGCCGCCTCCCGGCTGGAGGTCCGCCTCGGCGACGCCACGGCCAACTCGTACCTCGCCACCGCCGGCCTCCTGGCCGCCGTCCACCTCGGCATCACCGCCGCCGCCGAGCCCCCCGCACCGGCGACCGGCCACGCCGCCGACACCGGCGCCGCCGACCGGCTGCCCACCGACCTCGGCCAGGCCCTGGACGCCCTCGAGGCCGACGCCCAGCTCACCGGCGTCCTCGGCAAGGCGTTCGTCGACGCCTTCCTGACCTTCAAGCGGGACGAACTCGCCCGGTTCCACAAGTACGTCACCGACTGGGAGTTCCGCGAGTACGCCCAGATCAACTGAGACCGCCCACTCCCCGCTTCCGTTCACCCGACTCAACCACCTGCTCGGCGCCTCACCGCGTTTCCACCCGACCCCGCACGGCGCCCCACCCCGCCTCCGCCTGGTCCAGCACGGCGCCCCACCCTCTCCGCCTGATCCAGCACGGCGCCTCGCCCCCTCCGTCTGATCCAGCACGGCGCCCACCCCGCCTCCGCCGCCTGGTCCAGCACGGCGCCCCACCCTTCCTCCGCCGCTTCCCGCAGGCCGGCCGTCGCCGCAGCGCTGCCACCACATTCCTTCCGCAGCCTCGCCCTGCCCCGCCACCATCCGCGCGGGCCGGGTCCTCGCTCATACCCCCGCCGGAGCGAGGTGCCGCGTCCGTACGTCAGCCCACTCCTTTGCGAGGGACCTCCCGATGGCATTTCGCACGTCGAACGACACCAGGACGTCCCGCCCGGCAGACCCACAGGCAGAAAGCTGCCCCCAGCCCGGCGCCCCCGCCCTGGGCGCCGGCCTCAAGCGACGCCACGTCACCATGCTGGCCATCAGCGGCGCCATCGGAGCCGGCCTCTTCCTCGGCGCCGGGGCAGGCATCCACACCGCCGGACCCGGCATCCTCATTTCCTATACGCTGGCCGGCCTGCTCATGGTCCTCGCCATGCGCATGCTCGCGGAAATGGCCGTCGCCCAGCCCAACAGCGGCTCCTTCTCCGTCTACGCCGAAAAGGCCTTCGGCCGCTGGGCCGGCTTCACCGTCGGCTGGCTGTACTGGTGGCTCCTGGCCGTCGTCGTAGCGGCCGAGGCCACTGGAGCGGCCGCCATCGCCCACAGCTGGCTGCCGCCATTCCCCAGTGGGCCTTCGTCCTCGCCTTCATGGCAGCCCTCACCGGCGTCAACCTCTTCAGCGTCGGCCGCTTCGGCGAGTTCGAGTTCTGGTTCGGCGCCATCAAGGTCACCGCGGTCGTCGCCTTCCTCGTCCTCGGCTCCCTCGCCGTCTTCGGCCTGCTGCCCGGAGCCCAGGCGGTGGGGATGACCAACCTGACCGACCACGGCGTCTTTCTCCCGCACGGCGTGAACGGCGTACTGACTGGGCTGCTCGCGGTCGTCTTCTCCTTCGGCGGCATGGAACTCGTCACCATCGCCGCCGCCGAGTCCCCGACCCCTCCCAGGCAGTCGCCAAGACCACCCGCACCGTCATCGTCCGCCTGCTGATCTTCTACATCGGCTCCGTCGCCCTCATGGTGCTGCTGCCCTGGAGTTCCGCCTCCGCCGCCACCAGCCCGTTCGTCAGCGTCCTGCGGCAGATCGGCATCCCGGCCTCCGCGGCGCTGATGAACGTCATCGTTCTCACGTCCCTGCTCTCGGCCCTGAACTCCAACCTTTACGGCGCCTCCCGCATGGCCTTCTCCCTGGCCCAGCGCCGCGAGGCACCCCAGGTCCTGCTTCCGACCTGGTTCGCCACCTCGGCCACGGAGCCCGGCTGCTCAGCTCCCTGCTGTCCCGGCCTGCGGCCTGGCGTTGGACGGCCTGGCCTGGTCACCGCCGCCATGCTCACGATGGGCCGGCTGCTGCCGGCCGGCGCCCGACCGCCCCGCGTTCCGCACCGCTTTGCGCTCGTCGAGCTCCATCGCCCCCGGGGGCGCGCATCATCGAAGGAGGGGAGAGACCAACGACGAGGAGTGGCGATGAGGTTGTCGTTCCTTGAACCCCTCTACGCGGAGCCGGGCCCGTTCGCCTCCGTATACCTGGACACCTCCCGAGACGTCGAGCATCCCGAGCGGACGATCGCGCTGCGCTGGCGGCGGCTGCGCGAGAGCCTGTCCCGTCAGGGCTCGGACCGGGCGCTGCTGAACGCACTGGAGGAGGCGGTCGGTACCGACACGGGGGTTCCGGGGGTGCACGGTCAGGCCATCTTCGCCGCCCACGGCACACTCGTCCTGGACGGGGAGCTGCCCAGGCCGCCCGAGCGCGACTCCGCGCGCTACAGCACCCTGCCGGACACGATGCCCCTGGTCACCCAGTACGTTCCGGAGATCCCCTACATGGCCGTGGTCGTCCACTACCGCGGCCTTCCGACCGCCGAGACCCACGGCTGGGTAACTCTGGAGGCGGAGACCGGCACCTGGCCCGCGTCCACCGTCACCCCGGGTGAGCGGCTGCACCGCAGGGTCGAGGTGGCGACCTGGCACCGCACCTCCCTCCGGCTCGGCCACCGGCTGGACGAACGGGCGCGGCGCGCCCATGCCGACGCCGTCGTCGTGGGCGGGGACGAGTGGGCGTGCAACGTACTGATCCGCCGCCTGCCGCACACCCTGCGGGACAAGGTCGTACGCGTGGGCGGCCGGACCCCCACCGACACCGGACGCGCCCTGTTGGAGCCGCAGCTCGACGGCGTCTTCCGCGGCCGCATGGCCGCGCACGACCGGGAACTCGTGGACATCTTCATCGGCCGGCGTGCCCTGGACGGACCCATGACGGAGGGGCTGGCCGCGACCGTCGCCGCCCTCCAGCGCGGCCAGGTCGCGGCACTGCTGCTGAACCGGCCGCCAGGATCTTCACTGCAGCTCTGGGCGGGCTCCCAGCCCACTCACCTCGCCCTGACCGAGGCGGAGCTGATGTCCTTCGGCGTTCGGGCCCCGCGCGAGGAACGTGCCGACGAGGCCCTCGTCCGGGCCCTCGTCGGCACCGGTGCCGAGCTGGTCGTCGTACCGGAGAACGAGCTGAGGCTGTACGAGGGCGTGGGCGCCCTGCTGCGGTACACCGACCCGGGGACCCCGTCCTGACGCCGGCGCGCTGCGCCTCCCGGTTCACGGGTCGCCCCTTGCGCCCGACCGCCCCGGATCGCGCCGCGCGCGGAACGTGCCGACACTGGGCTGGAGCGGCAGCGCGGCGGATGAGCGACGGATGGGGCACATGGACAGGAGCAGGAGCGGCACGGAGGAGACGGACGTCTCGATCACCCCGCCCAAGAGCCGGGCGGTAGCGTTGCCGACGGTGGCCCACGCGCTGGGGTACTCCCTGAGACAGACGACGGTCCGCCGTACGGCGCCGACGCTGATCGACCTCAACCACGCCAAGGGCGTCGACTGCCCGGGCTGCGCCCGGCCGGAACCGGACCCCGCTCAGCGGTGCCGGCACCGGCACCGCAACGAGTATTGCGAGAACGGCGCCGAGCACATGAGCGACGAGGCGACGTCACGACGGATCACGGCCGGGTTCTTCCGGAAGCCCCCGGTCTCCGAGCCGGCCGAACGATCCGCCCGGTGGCTCAACCAGCAGGGCCGGCTCACCGAGCCGATGGTCGAGCGGCCCGGCTCGGACCACTACGAACCCATCGGCTGTGACGCGGCCCCGCAGTCCGATGACCCATGAAGGAACCCCCGAGGACCTGGTCCGCGCGGCCCACGCCGCGGGCGTGACCGACGACCGTCTCCTGGAGGCCGTACGGAGCATCCCCCGGGCGGAATTCGTCCCCGCGGCCGAGGTGGCATCCGCGTACCGGGACACGCCCGTGCCGCTCCCCCACGGGCAGGTGACCACCCAGCCCTCGCTGATCGCCATGATGGTCTCCGCTTTCGGCCTCACCGGAGACGAACAGGTCCTGGAGGTCGGGACCGGATACGGCTGGCAGACCGCGCTGCTGGCCCGATTGGCCGCGTACGTCGTCAGCGTCGAGCGCTGGCCCGACCTGGTCGACGAGGCCCGCTTGCGGCTGGCCGGGCAGGGCGTCGGCAATGCCGAGGTCGTACTCGGCGACGGGACCCTCGGGATGCCGGCCCGTGCCCCGTACGACGCCGTCATCGTCTGCGCGGCCTTCCCGCGAGTGCCTGAGCCGCTCGTGGATCAGCTCCGCACCGGTGGCCGGCTCGTCCAGCCGATCGGGCAGGGCGGGCAGGAGCGCGTCGAGCTGTACGAGCGGCGGGCCCGCGGCCTGGTGCAACGCAGGACGGTCACCGCGGCCCGGTTCGTCCGGCTGTACGGCGCCCATGGCTACAACCAGCGGTGACGCGCTCAGCGCTGATAGGTCCCGACCAGAGTGCCGGAGGCCAGCTCCCTGCCCTTCAGGGCACGGTGCACGTCCTCGGCGCCCGGGTGGTCGTGCAGCGGCAGCGGCTCGGACAGGGCGTACAGGCGGAAGAAGTAGCGGTGCGGCCCGTGCCCCGGTGGAGGCATCGGCCCTCCCCAGCCCACGCGGCCGAAGCCATTGGGCCACGGCAGGCCCCCCTGGGGCTTCTGACCCTCCGCCGCCCCGGTGGCCCTCGGATCGATGCCGGTCACCAGCCAGTGCAGGAAGGTCGTCCCCGGCGCGTCCGGGTCCTCGCACAGGAGCACCAGCTCCGTGGTCTCGTTAGGCACCCCCGACCAGGTCAGGGGCGGTGAGATGTTCTCACCCTCGCCACTGTACCGACGGGGGATCACTGTTTTGTCGTCGAACGCGGTGCTGCTGAGTTCAATTCCGCTCATGCGCGCCGCCATACCCGCAACGGCGGCACCGGCACCGGTTCGCACCCCAAATCCCCCGTTCGGCCGAGCCCACCCGGGCCGCTTCCGAAAGCGGGAGCGAAGATGGCAGTGTGCCGACAAGGATCCTGCTCGAGGGCCGCCCTGGCGCGGGCAAGACGACCGCCCTCCGCCGGCTGGCCGCGCTGCTGCCCACTCACGCGGCCACCGGCTTCACCACGGAGGAGATCCGGCAATCCGGCGCCCGCGTCGGATTCGCCCTGGAGACCCTGGCAGGCCGGCGGGAGGTGCTCGCCCATGTGGATCTGCCTGGTCCGCCACTGGTAGGGAAATACGGCGTCGACCTGGGCGTCATGGAAGGACTGGCGCTGCCATCGCTTCGGCCGGCAGCAACCGAGGAGGCAACAGGGCGGCTGGTGCTCATCGACGAGCTGGGGCGGATGGAACTGGCGTGCACGGCGTTCCGGCACGCGGTCGGCGCGCTGTTCGTCGCAGAGGTCGACGTCGTCGCCACGGTCCACACGCACCGCGATCCGTTCACCGACGCCCTCAAGCGGCGCGCCGACATCGAGGTCGTCCAGCTCACTCCGGCAAACCGGGACGTCCTGCCGGAGGAGCTCGCGGCCCGGCTGCAGCAGCCCCGGACGCACGGGAGGCCTCCCTCTCACGGATGAGAGACCGGTCTCCGACCCCCTCCTCGGTCGTGCGGATCCATGGTGGCCTGGTACTCGGCGACGCGCTCGACGAGACGAAGAGGGCTGCGGGATCGTTTCCGGCGTGACTGCTCCGGTAGTCGCGGGGGCGGGGACGCTGTCGGGTGTCCCGGTCGCGGGTACGTCGGCCAGTGCGACTGTGATCCGTGCGAGGAGGGTCTCCCGGGGGCTCATTTCGCCGCTCCTTCTCGGGTGCGGCGCCACCTGGCCCGGAAGGACTCGCGGGGCTGTACGGGTGTGTCACGGGTGTCCGGCCAACGGCTCAGGGGGCCTGGCAGCCGGCCGCTGGTGCCGCCCGCGCCCAGCCGGCCGTGGCTGGTGCGTCGCGCCGGCAGCCCGAGAGCCTGGCCGGACGCCCGATCAGGAGTCGTAGCGCTCGGTTACCACCATCGTCGTCCCCGCGAGCGCCGTTCCCACCGGTGTAGTCGCCTTCGACGGCCGGCTCACCGCCGGACGCCGATAGAAGAAACCAACCGAGTCCCACCGTCCGCCGGTCCGCCGTACACACCCTGCCACCGCTGCGGTTCCTGCCGCCCGGGCAGGTCGCGGTGCCGTTCGACGTCTCCGAGCGGCGTCTCGGCTTCGACACCTTCGACCTGCTCGAACAGATCCTCGTCTCGCGCCAACTCACCCGCGACGGCGACGACGGCCACTACCACCGCACGAACTCCCGGCACCGGTACGCCTGGCCGACCAAGCTCGACCTCGTGGCACGGGTCGCAGGGCTCGAGCCGGAACGGCGCGTCGCGGACTGGGACGGGGCGCCGTTCACCCAGGCTCCGCGAAGCACATCTCCGTGTGGCGCAAGTCGGCTTGAGTCACGCACACAGCGTGCGAGGGCACCGTTGCCGAGCTATGCGCCACGACGGACCCGGGCGGCCATGCGGGCCTCGGCGATCTGGCGGGCCTCAGCAGACCGGCGAGACTCGCCACCGCCGCCGGCCCGCCCCGGGCGGGTGCCCAGACCGCGGAAGGGGGCGCCGCCGCGCTTCGGGCTCTCCGTGACCGGCCCGCTGCCGCCGACGGGGACACCGGAGGGAGCCTGGGCGCCAGTGATGCGGCTCAGCTCGGCCTCGCCGGAGCGGACCTGCGTGATCTGCGGCCTGATGCCCGCGTCGGACATGAGACGGGCCATGTCCCGGCGCTGGCCGGGGAGGACCAGTGTGACGACACTGCCGGACGCGCCGGCGCGGGCTGTACGGCCGCCGCGGTGCAGGTAGTCCTTGTGGTCGCCGGGCGGGTCGACGTTGACGACGAGATCGAGGTCGTCGATGTGGATGCCCCGAGCCGCGACGTTGGTGGCCACGAGGGCCGTGACGTCGCCGGTCTTGAACTGTGCCAGGGTGCGGGTGCGCTGGGGCTGCGACTTGCCGCCGTGCAGCGCCGCGGCCTTCACGCCGCTGCTCAGCAGGTGCTTGGTGAACTGGTCGACAGCATGCTTGGTGTCCAGGAACATGATCACGCGCCCGTCGCGGGCCGCGATCTCGGTGGCGGTGGCGTACTTGTCGGCGCCGTGCACCTGCAGCACGTGATGCTCCATCGTGGTGACCGCACCCGCCGACGGGTCGACCGAATGGACCACCGGGTCATGGAGGTAACGACGGACAAGAAGGTCGATGTTACGGTCCAGCGTGGCCGAGAACAGCATGCGCTGGCCGTCGGGACGTACCTGGTCCAGCAATTCGGTGACCTGCGGCATGAAGCCCATGTCCGCCATCTGGTCGGCCTCGTCCAGGACGGTGATGTTCACCCGGTCCAGGCGGCAGCTCTTGCGCTCGATGAGATCCGCGAGGCGGCCAGGAGTCGCAACGACCACCTCGGCCCCGGTACGCAGTGCGCCGGCCTGCCTGCCGATCGACATGCCGCCGACCACAGTGGCCAGCCGCAGCTTCAGCAACCGGGCGTACGGGGCGAGCACATCGGTGACCTGCTGGGCCAGCTCGCGCGTGGGGACGAGGATCAGGGCCAGTGGCTTCCGCGACTCCGCACGCTGCCCGGCCGTCCGCACCAGGAGCGCCAGACCGAAGGCGAGCGTCTTGCCCGATCCGGTGCGCCCGCGGCCCAGGACGTCACGCCCTGCGAGGGAGTTCGGCAACGTGGCGGCCTGGATCGGGAACGGCTCGTTCAGGCCGAGGCTGGTGAGCATCTTCAGCAACTCGACTGGCATGTCCAGTTCACCGAAGGTCGCGGCCGCAGAGAGGGCCGGGGTGACGGTGACCGGCAGCGCGAACTCCCCCTGTGGTGCGGAGGAGCGGCGCCCGGTATCGCCTGGACTGACGCCAGGGCGCCTCTGGTCCTGTGGGCGGAAACGGTCGTTCGTGCGAGCTGAACGGCTCATGGAGAACCTTCCTCGACAGGGCGCGCATCGAGGAATTTCCGACAGGATGAGCCGGATGAATTGCAAGAACGAGCCGAATGTGAGACTAAAAGAATTCCGCCGGAATACAGGAAGCAGAAAGCCAGGGCCCCAACGCAAGGCGGAGCCCCGGCTACTTCATACGCTTCGGCGTCAGGCGGGAGTAATGTTCTCCGCCTGCGGACCCTTCTGGCCCTGCACGACGTCGAAATTCACCTTCTGGCCTTCCTGAAGCTCACGGAAGCCCTGCGTGGCGATGTTCGAGTAGTGGGCGAAGACATCCGGGCCGCCACCGTCCTGCTCTATGAAGCCGAAGCCCTTTTCCGAGTTGAACCACTTGACGGTGCCAGTAGCCATGTCACATCTCCTTGGGGGCAGTGCCCGCGGGCCCACACCGTGTGAACCCCTGCGTTGCCACAATGAACCCCGTCCGGATAAGCACCGGAGATACAAAAATGCCCAACGACATACAACCGCCAGAGCATTTGAAGTTTCGGGAACCACAACTGCAACTACGACTTAAGTCTAGCACGGCAGAGACATCCGAACTACTTTCAACCGCGACGTAAAGCCTCAGCCTCGCGGCAGTATCTGATCGATATGCCGACCGGCGCCAACTCGAGTACATACGGAAGGTGAATTTTCAGATTACTCAAGGTGTGACCCATGAGAAATCATCCTATCCAGCGACGAGCACCTGACCTCCACGATCCTTTCCTTGTGCGAGCAAAGCCAATCGCACCTCTCGACTCGGATTATCTCGATTCATTTACACAGAAGAAAGGCCCGGAATTATTCGGTGTCGAGCTGCTCCCCCCGCTCTGGCGTGACACCCGAGCTGGCGGCGCGGGGTCTGCTGTCGACCGTACCGGCGTCGCCGCGGCTCGGCGTGGCTGCCGCGACGGGCCGGCCCGCGTCCGCGCCCGGCGGGGCTCCGCTGCTCGTCGCGGGCGGTCGCTGAGCTCCCGAGCTCCGAGAGCCTGTGCGTCTGTGCGTCTGTGCGCGAGCTTCACGGCCGATCGCGGGAAGATCCGCACCCTCGAAGAAGTTAGTAGAAGCGTGAACAACTTTGGGGTGGCCGCAGCGCGCACGGTCGAAGTCGTCGTGGTAGGCGCCGGACAGGCGGGACTGTCCGGCGCCTACCATCTGGGGCGCGCCGGTCTGGAGCCCGACCGTGACTTCGTCGTGCTCGACCACGCTCCGCGTCCCGGCGGCGCCTGGCAGTTCCGCTGGCCCTCACTGACGTACGGCAAGGTGCACGGCATGCACGCGCTACCCGGCATGGAACTCACCGGAGCGGACGACAGCCGGCCCTCCTCCGAGGTGATCGGCGCGTACTTCGACACGTACGAGCGCACCTTCGACCTGCGGGTTCACCGGCCGGTCGAGGTGCACGCCGTGCGCGAGGGCGATGACGGACGACTGCTCGTCGAAACGTCCGAGGGTACGTACGCCACCCGCGCCCTGATCAACGCCACCGGCACCTGGGACCGGCCGTTCTGGCCGCGTTACCCGGGTCAGGAGAGCTTCCGGGGGCGGCAGCTGCACACCGCGAACTACCCGGGGCCCGCGGAGTTCGCCGGGCAGCGCGTGGTGGTGGTCGGTGGCGGTGCCTCCGGTACGCAGCATCTGATGGAGATCGCCGAGGTGGCGGCCGAGACGTACTGGGTGACCCGTCGGCCGCCGGTCTTCCGGGAGGGGCCGTTCGACGCGGACCGGGGACGAGCCGCCGTGGCAATGGTGGAGGAGCGAGTACGACGGGGGCTGCCGCCGCAGAGTGTGGTGAGCGTGACGGGGCTGCCGCTCACCGACACGGTCCGGCTCGCCCGCGAGGAAGGCGTGCTCGACCGGCTGCCGATGTTCGAGCGGATCACGCCGACCGGGGTCGCCTGGGGCGACGGCCGGACGGTCGAGGCGGACGTCATCCTGTGGGCGACCGGATTCCGGGCCGCCATCGATCATCTCGCCCCGCTGAAGCTGCGCGAGCCGGGCGGCGGCATTCGCGTCGACGGCACCCGGGCCGTACGGGACGGACGCATCCATCTCGTCGGCTACGGACCGTCCGCCAGCACGATCGGGGCCAACCGGGCCGGGCGGGCCGCAGTGCGTGCGATCACGCGCCTGCTGCACGAGACCGGGACCGCGGCCGGAACCGCGACCGATGTGGAGGCAGAAGCAGAGACGGGGGCGGAGGCCGAAGCAGAGGCGGGAACGGGGGCCGGGGCGGGGGCGGACGCGACGCTCGCGTCCGCCGCGGTGTGATCGGGCGGGTGCTCAGCCACCGGACGCGCTGCGGCGCCTGCGGTTGAACTCCTCCACATTCCTCTGCTGTTCCGTATAGCTGGTGGTGAAGCGGGTGTCCCCCGGCGCGACCGTGACGAAGTACAGCCATGGTCCGGGCGTGGGCGTGATCGCCGCCACCATCGCCTGCTCCCCCGGGTTCCCGATGGGCGTCGGCGGCAGGCCCTTGCGCTCATAGCTGTTGTAGGGGCTGTCGATCTTCGTGTCACCGGTGGTGGTGTGCAGGGTGCTGCGGTTCAGCGCGTAGTTGAGCGTGGAGTCCATCTGGAGCGGCATGCCCCGGTAGAGGCGGTTGTAGATGACTCGGGCGACCTTGCCCATGTCGCGCTCGGTGTCCGCTTCCGCCTGCACGATGCTCGCGATCGTCACCGTCTGGTACCCCGAGACGCCGTTGCGCCGCGCGCCCGCGGTGATGTGGTCCGCGCCGAATCGCTCGACCGCCGTGTCGGCCATGTACCTGAGCAGGCTCTGCGGGGTGGTGTCGGACGTGATGGGGTACGTCGCCGGGAAGAGGTAGCCCTCGGGATTCCCCTTCGCCGCGGCCGGGAGCGGCAGATCCGCCGTGCCGACGGCC
The DNA here is from genome assembly GCF_045207325.1 of Streptomyces sp. NBC_00846. Classification (NCBI taxonomy): domain Bacteria; kingdom Bacillati; phylum Actinomycetota; class Actinomycetes; order Kitasatosporales; family Streptomycetaceae; genus Streptomyces; species Streptomyces sp. NBC_00846. Next base: position 548,856 of record NZ_CP108846.1, read on the forward strand.
TTCTCGGTGGTGCCGGGTGCGACGGCCAGGGTCTTGTCCACCGCGGCGTACACCTGAGACGCCCGCCGGCCCTCGGGGACCACCAAGGGGTGAACCCGTTCGATCTTCGGCCCCCGCAGGAGCAGTGGTACGAGGACGGCGGCCGCCACGGCAAGGACGAGGACGAAGCCGATGAGCAGCACCAGACGGCTGCGCCGGCTCGGGCGGAGAGCGCGGCCAGGCGGGGTGTCCGGGGACTGGTTCACCATGCGGGCACGCTATCCCGCTGTCCAGAACGCCCACCTGGACGACACGAACCGGACTCACGAACAGAACACACGAACAGGGGATCGGATGTTCGCTCGAACGTGTGATCGTTTCGCCATTCGTTGCTCAACTCCCCTGCGACGGATGATGATTACAGGGCGCAAGCGACGGGCTGCAGACCGCGACTGCGTTGTCCCACAGATGCACCATGTACAAGGAGAATCACCGAATGAACCTCATCACCAACCTGCTCGCCGGCATCGTCCACTTCGTGGGTTGGCTCGTCTGACCATCGCTTCGCCCGGCGCCGTCGCTCCCCGTCCCACGGGAGCGGCGGCGTCGCCGCATGTACGGCCTCGGCGGGGCACGCCCGAACCCGCCGATCAGCCTGTCGTGGGCTCCAGTTGGGTGTCCCGACGGACCAGGGCGGCGTAGCGCCCGGCCTGGTTGAGAAGTTCGTCATGGCTGCCGCGCTCCGCGGTGCGACCGCCGTCCAGGACGACGATCTGGTCTGCGTCGCGGACGGTGGAGAGACGGTGCGCGATGGTGATAGTGGTGCGTCCCGCGGAGAGCGCGTCGATCGCTTCCTGCACGGCGAATTCCGTATGGGTGTCGAGGGCGCTCGTCGCCTCGTCGAGCACGAGGACGGGCGGGTCGCGCAGGATCGTACGGGCGATGGCCAGGCGCTGTTTCTCGCCGCCCGAGAAGCGGTAGCCGCGTTCACCGACCAGGGTGTCGTACGCGTCGGGCAGTGAGGCGATGTGGTCGTGGATCTGCGCCGCGCGGGCAGCCGCCTCTATTTGGGCGTCGGTCGCGTCCGGCTTGGCGAAGCGCAGGTTGTCGGCGACCGAGGCGTGGAAGAGGTAGGTCTCCTGGGAGACCACGCCCACGGCCCGGGCCAGGGTGTCGAAGTCCAGATCGCGTACGTCGACGCCGTCGAGCGTGACCCGGCCGCCGGTGACGTCGTAGAGCCTGGGCACCAGATAGCTGAGCGTGGACTTGCCGGACCCGGTGGGGCCGACGACCGCCAGGCTGCCGCCGGCCGGAACGGTCACATCGATGCCGCTCAGGGTCGGACCGCTCTTCTCGTCGTAGCTGAAGTCGACGTCCTCGAAGCGGATCTCTCCGCGGATCTCGTCCAGCCGGACGGGGTCCTCGGGCTCGGCGATGTCCACTTCGAGGTCGAGGTACTCGAAGATCCGCTGGAAGAGCGCGAGGGACGTCTGCATCTGCACGCCGGTGGAGAGCAGGCTCACCGCGGGCCGGAAGAGGCCCTGCTGGAGGGAGACGAAGGCGACGAGTGTGCCGATGGAGACGGCGGGGCCGCCGGACTGCAGGGCGAGGCCCGCTGCCCAGTAGATGACGGCGGGCATGGCCGCCATGACGATGCCGATCGTCGACATCCGCCACCGCCCGGCCATGCTGGAGCGCACTTCGAGATCGGCCAGCTTCTCGGACTCTTCGGCGAAACCCTGGGTGAGGGAGTCCGCCCGGCCCATCGTCCGGCCCAGCAGGATGCCGCTGACGGAGAGCGATTCGGTGACCGTGGCCGCCATGGCCGCCATCTGCTTCTGCCGCCGGGTGGTGATCTTCTTGCGCTCGCGGCCGACCCGACGGCTGATCCAGACGAAGACCGGCAGCAGGAGGAGCGAGACGAGGGTGAGCCGCCAGTCGAGCGCCAGCATGGCGACGACCGTGGCGATGACCGCGGTGAGGTTGGAGACCAGTGACGTCGCGGTGGAGGTGACGGTCGCCTGCATGCCGCCGATGTCATTGGCTATACGGGACTGCACCTCGCCGGTACGGGTCCTGGTGAAGAAGGCGAGCGGCATCCGCTGCAGCTGGGCGTAGACGGCGGTGCGCAGATCATGCATGACGCGCTGGCCGACCGTGGTGGAGATCAGGGTCTGCAGGACGCCGAAGACGCTGTTCATCACGGCGGTGAGGATCATGCCGAGGGCGAGCAGCGACAGCAGTCCCGTACGCCCCTGCGGGATGGCGGTGTCCAGGATTTCGCGCAGCAGGAACGGCGAGGCGACCGAAACCAGCGATGAGGCGCCGACGAGCAGTCCGACCAGGGCCAGGCGGCCTCGGTAGGGGTGGAAGAGGCGCAGGATGCGGCGCAGCTCGGGGGGTGGGACGCTTTTGTCCCGGGGCGGGGGCGTCCAGGTGATTTCGTCGGGTTTCATGGGCTCCTTCGTCAGACGTGCGTCGGGCATGCGGCAACTCGTCCCGCATCCGGGAACTGGAAGTCCGGGACTCGAGGTCCGGGGACTCGAAGCCTTTGAGAGCATAGCTCATTGTTACCTATACTCACAATGCACAAGGTCCTGATACTGTTCGACCATGGACTCCTCCGACGCCGATGGCGTGCTCGCCGAGCAGTTGCTGCGGGTGACCCGCAGACTCCAGCGGATCCAGAGCCGCCAGTTGGAGCCGATCGGCATCACTCCCGCACAGTTCCGACTGCTCCGCACCGTCGCGCATTACGACGGCCCTCCCCGGATGGCCGATCTCGCGCAGCGGCTGGACGTCGTCCCGCGCGCCGTGACCAGCCTGGTCGACGGCCTGGAGGCCAGTGGCCGGGTGCGCCGCGCCCCCGATCCGGACAGCCGGCGGGTGGTCCGGATCGAGATCACCGAGGAGGGTCTCGCCACCCTCCGGTCGCTGCGCGACGCGCGCCGGGCCGCAGCAGAGGAGATCCTGGCTCCATTGACTGCGGATCAGCGCGAGGTGCTCGGCGGGCTGTTGTCCGCCCTGGTCAACGGAATGCCGGAGCGCCGCTGCTGAACCGGCGGGGACGCGCGTTCGCCCGATGGGTGCCGCGTACTTGCCATCGCTGTCCGGAACCGCACCGTACAAGCGCAAACCACACAGGCACACACAAGTACAGAACAGAACCGCCGAGGAGAGCGCCATGCCGCTGTTGGAGCCGAAGCCGGAAGCACTCCGCCCCACCGAGGTGCGCGCCCCGTCCGTGGACCGGGTCCCCGACCGGCAGGCTCCGGGGACGCCCGAACCGCTGCGCGGCGACCTGATCGACCTACTGGGCCCGGAGAAGGTGCTGTGGAAGGTCTCCGACCTGGTGAAGTACGCCTCCGACGCCAGTCCCTACCGGTTCGTCCCCCAGGTCGTCGTGGTCCCGGAGGACATCGACGACATCTCGGCGATCCTGTCGTACGCGCACGGCAAGGGCCGCGAGGTCGTCTTCCGCGCGGCCGGCACCAGCCTGAACGGCCAGGCCCAGGGCGAGGACATCCTCGTCGACGTACGCCACCACTGGGCGGGCATCGAGGTCCTGGACGGCGGCGCGCGGGCCCGCATCCGGCCCGGGACGACGATCCTGCGCGCCAACGCCACCCTCGCCCGGCACGGCCGGCTGCTGGGCCCCGACCCGGCCAGCGCCATCGCGTGCACCATCGGCGGAGTCGTCGCCAACAACGCCTCCGGTATGACCGCGGGGACGACGCGCAATTCGTACCGCACCGTCTCCTCCCTCACCTTCGTGCTGCCGAGCGGCACGGTCGTCGACACCGGGGACCCCGCGGCGGACGAGGACCTGGCCCGTGCCGAGCCGCGGCTGTGCGAGGGGCTGCTGGCGCTGAAGGCGGAGATCGAGGCGGATGCCGGGCTCACCGCCCGGATCCGCGCCAAGTACGAGATCAAGAACACCAACGGCTACCGGCTCGACGCCTTCCTGGACGGCTCGACGCCCGTGCAGATCCTGCGCGGTCTGATGGTCGGCTCCGAGGGGACCTTCGGCTTCATCTCCGAGGTCGTCTTCGACACCCTGCCGCTGGACCGCCGCGTCTCCACCGCCCTGCTGTTCTTCCCCTCGCTGACCGCGGCGGCGGCCGCCGTGCCCGGCTTCAACGAGGCGGGGGCGATCGCCGTCGAGCTGATGGACGGCAATACGCTGCGCGCGTCGGTGAGCGTCCAGGGCGTGCCCGCCGACTGGGCCGAGCTGCCCAAGGAGACCACGGCGCTGCTGGTGGAGTTCCGAGCTCCGGACGAGACGGGCCAGGAGGCCTACGAGCGGGCGGCTGCAGCGGTCGTCGAAGAACTCGACCTGGTGGCCCCCGTGGCGTCGGTGACCAATGAGTTCACCCGCGACGCCAAGGTCATCGCGGGCTACTGGAAGGCCCGCAAGGCATTCGTCACCGCGGTCGGCGGCTCCCGGCCCTCGGGTACGACGCTGATCACCGAGGACTTCGCGGTGCCGCCCTCCCGGCTGGCCGACGCCTGCGAGGCCCTGCTCGGACTTCAGGCGGAGCACGGCTTCGACGCCGCCGTCGCCGGTCACGCGGCGCACGGCAATCTGCACTTCCTGCTCGCATTCGACGCGGCGAAGCCGTCCGACGTCGACCGCTACGCCGCGTTCATGGACGACTTCTGCCGGCTGACGGTGGACCGCTTCGACGGCTCCCTGAAGGCGGAGCACGCCACCGGCCGTAATATCGCCCCCTTCCTGGAGCTGGAGTGGGGTCCGAAGGCCACCGGACTGATGTGGCGCACGAAGCAGATCATCGACCCCGACGGGGTGCTGGCACCCCGCATCGTCCTCGACCGCGACCCGAAGGCCCACCTGCGCGGGCTGAAGACCATCCCCGAGGTCGAGCCGATCGCCGATCCCTGCATCGAGTGCGGCTTCTGCGAACCCACCTGTCCCAGCCATGACCTGACCACCTCGCCGCGCCAACGGATCGTGCTGCGCCGGGAGATGATGCGGCAGCCCGGCGGCTCCCCGGTGGAGGCACAACTGCTCGACGCGTACGGCTACGACGCCGTCGATACGTGCGCGGGCGACTCGACCTGCAAGCTGGCCTGTCCGGTCGGCATCGACACCGGCGCCATGATGAAGGACTTCCGCCACCAGCGGCACTCGCCGCGCGAGGAGCGCATCGCGGCACTCACGGCGAAGAACTTCAAGGCGGTGGAGGCGGCGGCCCGGATCGCGGTCGCCGCGGCCGACCGGATCGGCGACCGGCTCGGCGACGGGCCGCTGGAGACCATCACCGCGCTCGCCCGCAAGGCCGTACGCCCCGATCTGGTGCCCGAGTGGCTGCCCGAGATCCCCGGTGCCGCCGCCCGGAAGCTGCCCCGCACCTCCCGTGTCGGGGCGAGCGCCGTCTATTACCCGGCGTGTGTGAACCGTATCTTCGGCGAGCCCGAGGGCCATCGTGGCCCGTCGCTGCCGCAGGCGGTCGTCGCCGTCTCCGCCCGCGCCGGAAAGCCGGTATGGATCCCGGACGATGTCGCGGGCACGTGCTGCGCGACGATCTGGCACTCCAAGGGGTACGACGAGGGCAATGCAGTGATGGCCAACCGCATCGTGGCGGCGGCCTGGGGCTGGACCGCGGGCGGAAAGCTGCCGCTGGTCGTCGACGCCTCGTCGTGCACGCTGGGCATCGCCCATGAGGTGGAGCCGTATCTCACCGACGAAAACCGGGAGTTGCACGGGGAGCTGACCATTGTCGACTCCCTCGTCTGGGCGGCCGACGAACTGCTTCCCGAGCTGTCCATCCTCCGGAAGGTCGGTTCGGCGGTCCTGCATCCGACGTGTTCCATGCAACATCTGGACGACGTGGAGCAGTTGCGCGCGGTCGCGGAGGCCTGCGCGGAGGAGGTCGTGATCCCCGACGACGCCGGGTGCTGCGCCTTCGCCGGCGACCGCGGCATGCTGCACAAGGAGTTGACGGCCTCCGCGACGGCGAAGGAGGCCGCCGAGGTGAACACGCGGGAGTACGACGCGTATCTCTCGGCCAACCGGATGTGCGAGATCGGAATGGACCGGGCCACGGGACACTCGTACTACTCGGTGCTGATGGAGCTGGAGCGTGCGACGCGCCCGGGGGCCGTAGTGCGCTGATCTCGGGCCGTCCGGTGACCGCCCGTCCTCGGTCGCCTGACGGTACAGATCGTCCTGACCCGGACTGACAAGGCCTGCCACCGGCTGCCTCGGGCCGCCCCGAACCACCGCTTTCTTCCCTGGACCATCGGCCGCTGTACCCAATCGCCGGGCGTGCTCGGAATCCGAGCACGCCCGGCTTCTGCGTGCCCACAAAAGTCCATGGTTTCGGCGCAGGAGTCCAATCACTCCCCTTGCGCATCAGCAATACCAACTACCAGGGTCTTTAACGAGGTTCACTCAACAGCCGCGCACGTCAGACCCCTCTCCTGGAGGATCGATGAACGACGCAGCACAGCAGAACGACGACGGTACGCGGGACGGCGAAGACGGCTCGGTGAGCCGCCGCTCGGTCCTGTGGACGACCGCCACGGTGGCCGGTGCCGGGATCGGACTCGGCGGTCTCGGAAGCAGCACCGCGGCCGCCGCCATCCCCGGCCGGAGTCCGGAGACCGCTGCCGCGGCACAGCCGGATCAGGCGGCCGCCCCGAAGCGCCAGGGACGCACCATGGTGGGGGTGCCGTTCGACCGGCGTTCCACCGTACGGGTCGGCCTGGTCGGCCTCGGCAACCGCGGTGGCAGCATGATCGACCTCTTTCTCGCCGTCGGCGGCGTGCAGGTCGTCGCCGTCTGCGACCCGGTCAAGGCCAAGGCGGAACGGGCGGCTGCGAAGGTGACCGCCGCAGGGCAGCCGGCCCCCGCCGTCTACACCAATGGCGAGGACGACTACGAGAACCTCTGCAAGCGCGGGGACATCGACTTCGTCTATGTGGCGACGCCCTGGGACTTCCACTTCGAGATGGCGAAGACCGCCCTGCTGAACGGCAAGCATGTCGGCGTGGAGTGTCCCATCGCTCTCCAGCTCGACCAGCTGTGGGAGTTGGTCGATCTCTCGGAGCGCACCAGACGCCACTGCATGCAGCTGGAGAACTGCTGTTACGGACGCAACGAGATGCGGGTACTGCGCATGGCGCATGCCGGGCTCTTCGGTGATCTGTTGCATGGCGCGGGCGCGTACAACCACGATCTGCGTGGCCTGATGTTCGATCCGGGGTACTACGAAGGGCCCTGGCGCAGGCTGTGGCACACCCGGTTGCGTGGCGATCTCTACCCCAACCACGGCTTCGGTCCGGTCGCCAACTACATGGACATCAACCGTGGTGACCGTGCGGTGAGCATCACCAGTGTGGGCTCACCGTCCCTGGGGCTCGCCGAGTACCGCGAGAAACACATGCCGGCCGGTGATCCGAGCTGGAAGGAGACCTATATCGAGAGCGACCGGACGATCAGTCTCGTCCAGACCGCCAAGGGACGGGTCATCCGGCTGGAGCACGATGTGTCCACTCCGCATCCGTACTCGCGGATCAACAGCCTCGGCGGTACGAAGGGTGTCTTCGAGGACTATCCGGCCCGTATCTACATCGAGCCCGACCACACCGACGACAACTGGGGCGACTTCTCGAAGTACACGCAGTGGGACCACTGGCTGTGGAAGGAGCATGCCAACCCGCCCGGCGGTCACGGCGGCATGGACTACATGCTGGTGTTCCGGCTGATGCAGTGCATGCGGCTCGGTCTCGTCCCCGACTTCGATGTGTACGACGCGGCGACATGGACGTCGCCCGTGCCCCTCAGCCATCTGTCCATCAAGGCGAAGGGCGCGCCGCAGCAGATTCCGGACTTCACGCGCGGTGAGTGGAAGAAGGCCCGCTCCGGCATGGATTCGAAGGATCCGGAAGGTCCGGGGAAGGCCTGACCGTCCGACGCGAGGGATGAGAGGAAGTGTGGGGTCCGGGCCGGCTCGGTTGAGCCGGCCCGGACCCCGCAGTGCTTCCCCCCTCCCGCCCGCCCACTCGCGACCATGGCGTGAAAGGTGCCGTTCGTGGAGAAATTCGATTGCTCCGACGGGCCTTCCGGGGTGAACCTTGCACGGTTTGAGTCATTCACCGAACAAACCGGCACACACCGACCCATGGGACGTCATGCAGATTCGCGATCTTCCGTACTCGGATCCTGGCGATCCCGATGTCCGGTCGGGCCCACGCTTCCTGATCTGGCTCGGCCGCAATCAGCTCCGCGGTCAGCTCAAGGCCCTTTCCTGGGGGCTGTTGCACCAGTGTTCCCTGGCCGGACTGCCACCTGCCGTCGGCTTCGCCGTGCAGGCCGTCGTCGACCGTTCCGGCAGCCGCCTCGCGTGGGCGGGCGGACTGATCGCGGTCCTGGGTGTGCTGATCGCGCTGGGCGACACCATGCTTCACCGGAGCGCCATCACCAACTGGATCACCGCCGCCGCGCGCGTGCAGCAACTGCTGGCCCGTAAGACCGCGGAGCTCGGCTCGGCGCTGACCCGCCGGGTCGCCGCGGGCGAGGTCGTCGCGGTCTCCACCGGTGACGTGGAGAAGATCGGCTGGTTCGTCGAGGCACTCTCCCGCTTCGCCGCGGCCGCTGCCGCCCTCGTGCTGATCTGCGCGGGGCTCGTCCTCTATCTGCCCTCGCTGGGCATCCTGGTGACACTCGCCATGCCGTTGCTGGCCCTGGCCGTGCTGCCGCTGCTCCCCCGGGCCACCCGGCGCGCCGACCTCCAGCGCGAGAAGGCGGGCAAGGCCACCGAGCTGGCCTCGGACACCGTCGCCGGGCTGCGGGTACTGCGCGGCATCGGCGGCGAGGAGCTGTTCCTCGGCCGCTACCGGCGCGCCTCGCAGGAGGTCCGCAAGGCCGCGGTGCGCAGTGCGCGGATGTGGTCCCTGATCTCGGCCATCCAGGTGCTCCTGCCCGGCGTGCTGCTCATCTCGCTGGTCGTGCACGGGGCGACGCTGGCCCGCGACGGCCGGATCGAGGTCGGTCAGCTGGTCACGGTGTACAGCGCGGCGACGCTGTTGCTGTTCCCGCTGCGCCACTTCGAGGAGATCGCGATGGCGTACTCCTTCTCACGGCCCTCCGCCAGGCGTGCGGTCCGGGTGCTGTCGCTGCACCGCACGGACCGGCCCTCGACCGTCGACGCCGTGCCGACCGGCGATCTGTACGACCCGGTCACCGGGCTGATGGCCCCGGAGGGTCTGTTCACCGCGGTGGTCTGCGGCGACCCGGACGAGGCGGGCCGGCTGGCCGAACGGCTCGGCGGACACGCGCACGTGGACAAGGACAAGGACAAGGACAAGGACACGACCGGAATCCGGAACGAGGACGGGAACGAGGACGGGAACGCGTCGAAGTACCCGACGCGCGGGACGGACCACAACAGGCCGGAGAACGGCGGGCGGGCCGCCACGGACGGCGTCACGACGGAGCCGATGCATCTGTCCGTCCTGCTCGGTGGCGTACCGCTGGACGAACTCCCGCTGGACTCTGCCCGGACCGCGGTTCTGGTCCAGGACAAGGACCCGGTCCTGCTCTCCGGCACGCTGCGCGAGCTGCTCGATGTTCCGGCCTCGGAGCGGGTGTCCGCCGAGGACGCGCTGTCCGCCGCCCAGTGCGGTGACGTACTGGACTCGTTGGCGCAGGCGTCCGTCGCCACGGACGGCGACCCCATGACGACGCGCATCACCGAACGCGGGCGTTCGCTCTCCGGTGGCCAACGCCAGCGACTCGCCCTGGCCCGCTCCTTGGTGACCGACCCGGAGGTGCTGGTTCTCGACGAGCCGACCTCCGCCGTCGACTCGCACACCGAGGCCCGGGTCGCCGCCGGAATCAAGGGGCTGCGTCAGGGCCGTACAACCGTGGCGTTCGCCTCGTCGCCGCTGCTGCTCGACCTGGCGGACCGGGTGGTGCTGGTGCACGGCGGCACGGTCGTCGCGGTCGGCGCACACCGTGAACTACTGCGTACGGACCTCCGTTACCGGGCGGTCGTGACACGCGAGACGGACGACGAGACCGCCGTCACGGCCGCTCAAGGCACACTCAGGACCACCGAGGAAATCGAGGAACGGGCATGATCGGCGTCGCAGAACCGGCGTACGACCCGGCCGCACCGGAGTCGGCGACGACCCTGCCGGTCGGCACCTCCGCCACCGTACGGAGTTATGTACGGGAGCTGCTGCGGCGCCACCGCAGGCCGTTCGCCGTGCTCATCACGTTCAACGCCATCGCGGTGATCGCCTCGATCACCGGACCGTATCTGCTGGGCGGGCTGGTCGAGGATCTCTCCGACGGCGTCACCGACCTCCATCTGGAGCGCACCGCCGGGGTGTTCGCGCTCGCACTGATCGTGCAGACAGTCTTCACCCGGTCGATGCGTCTGCGCAGCGCGATGCTCGGTGAGGAGATGCTGGCCGATCTGCGCGAGGACTTCCTCGTGCGGTCGGTCGGGCTGCCGCCGGGCGTGCTGGAGCGGGCCGGGACGGGTGATCTGCTCTCCAGGATCACCACGGACATCGACCGGCTGGCCAACGCGATGCGCGAGGCCGTGCCGCAGCTGGCGATCGGTGTGGTGTGGGCGGGGCTGTTGCTGGCCGCGCTCACCGCGACGGCTCCGCCGCTGGCGCTCTCGGTGCTGATCGCCCTGCCCGTCCTGCTCATCGGCTGCCGCTGGTACTTCAAGCGGGCTCCGTCCGCGTACCGTTCGGAAGCCGCCGGATACGCCGCGGTCGCGGCGATGCTCGCGGAGACCGTGGATGCCGGGCGGACCGTGGAAGCGCACCGGCTGGGTGCGCGCCGGGTGGCGCTGTCGGACACGCGCATCCGGCAATGGACCGCGTGGGAGCGGTACACACTCTTCCTGCGTTCCGTGCTCTTCCCCGTCATCAACGCCACCTACGTGACGATTCTCGGCGCGGTCCTGATGCTCGGCGGCTGGTTCGTCATCGAGGGCTGGCTGACCGTGGGACAGCTGACGACGGGGGCGCTGCTGGCGCAGATGATGGTCGATCCGATCGGGCTGATCCTGCGCTGGTACGACGAGCTGCAGATCGCTCAGGTGTCGCTGGCCCGGCTGGTGGGCGTCCGGGACATCGAACCGGACGCCGGCGACGCGGAGGTGGTCCCGGACGGCCGGGACGTACGCGCCGAGGAGGTCCGCTTCGGCTACCGCGCCGGGCTGGATGTCCTGCACCGGGTGTCGTTGGACGTCGCGCCGGGTACGCGCCTGGCGCTGGTCGGCCCGTCCGGGGCCGGAAAGTCCACGCTGGGCCGGCTCCTTGCCGGGATCTACGCGCCGCGCACGGGTGAAGTGACGCTCGGTGGTGCGGAGTTGTCGCGGATGAAGGCGGAGCAGGTACGTACGCATGTGGCGCTGGTCAACCAGGAGCACCATGTGTTCGTGGGTTCGCTGCGGGACAACCTCCTGCTGGCCCGCGCCGGTGCCGGGGACGCCGAGCTGTGGGCGTCGCTCGCGGCGGTCGACGCGGACGGCTGGGCGAGGGGCCTGGCGGAGGGGCTGGACTCCGAGGTCGGCTCCGGCGGTCTGGCGCTGACCCCCGCTCAGGCCCAGCAGATCGCCCTGGCCCGGCTGGTCCTGGCCGATCCGCACACGTTGGTGCTGGACGAGGCGACGTCCTTGCTGGACCCGCGGGCCGCCCGGCATCTGGAGCGGTCGCTGGCCCGGGTGCTGGACGGCCGTACGGTCGTGGCGATCGCCCACCGGCTGCACACCGCACACGACGCGGATGTGATCGCGGTCGTCGAGAGCGGCCGGATCAGTGAACTGGGCAGCCATGACGATCTGGTGGCGGCGGACGGCGCCTACGCGGCGCTGTGGCGGTCCTGGCACGGCTGAGGAGCGAGGGGCCCGCCGGTCGGGCCAGGCAAGAAGTGCGCGCGACGCGTACAACGTCGCCGTCATCACGACTGCCCTTGAACACCCCGACTGCGAGGAACTGTTCACCCGGCTTCACCACACTTCCGGGCGGCCCGTTTCCATTCCGCGCGAGCACCCCACCTCGAACCGGTGCTGCAGCAGAAGGACATCGGGGAGCTCGCCGGACGCAGCCCCGGGGGCATCCGCTACTCCTTGGAACAGGCTCGCGTCCCCCTGTGAGTGCGGCGCGGCGCGACGAGGCAGGAATCGATGTCGTACAGGGCGTCATAAACCTTCACGGAGGTGCTTCAGACTCCCGTCGACACCGGCCTCTCGAAGAACGTCTCCAGGGCCACCGTCGCCTGAGTGCCACTGACGCCTTCGATCTCGTACAACCGCCTTAGTACGTCCTGAAGTTGCTCGGTCGTCCCGGTCCTGACCTTGACCAGGACCGATGCGCTGCCCGCGATGATGTGGGCCTCCTGCAGTTCGGGGATCGCGGCGAAGCGCTTGCCGGAGTCGCCCATCCAGGCCGACGAGTCGACCATGACGAAGGCCAGCACCCCGCCGCCTACGGCGGCGGGGTCCACCTCGACCGTCGTGCGGCGGATCACCCCCGACTCGCGCAGCTTGCGCACCCGCTCATGGGCCGCGCCCGCCGAGAGCCCGACGGCCTTGCCCAGGGCGGTGTACGCCTGCGTGGCGTCCTCCTGCAGCAGGTTCAGCAGCTTCCGGTCCACATCATCCATAACACTCTCCTCCGAACCGGCTCCAGCAAATGGCTTCGCCCACCATATGACATCCTGCAATACTCACTTTCGGCAGGATGCTGTTCACAACTTAGATGCTGTTCATAACTTGGAACGCAGGACTACTGAAGGAGAACGGACATGGCCACCGGCCGCTCCGCGCTGCACGAAGTGCTCGACGACAGGTTCCGTACGGAGAAGTGCACCGTGGGTGATGGGCAACTGGAGACGCTCCACGTGGGCTCCCGCTGGGCGGAGGGGCCGCTGTACATACCGGCCTGGCGCCAGCTGATCTGGAGTGACATCCCGAACGACCGGATGCTGCGCTGGGACGAGATGACCGGGGCCGTCAGCGTCTTCCGCTCACCCGCGGGGCACTCCAACGGCAACACCTTGGACCGGGAGGGCCGTCTGATCACGTGTGAGCAGGGCAACCGCCGGGTCACCCGCACCGAGCACGACGGCTCGGTCACCGTGCTCGCCGACCGCTACCGGGGCAAGCGGCTCAACAGCCCGAACGACGCGGCCGTGAAGTCCGATGGCTCGATCTGGTTCTCGGATCCGGACTTCGGGATCACCAGCGACTACGAGGGCCACCGCGCCGAGAGCGAGATCGGCTCCAACAACGTCTACCGAATCGCCCCGGACACCGGCGAGGTGCGGCTCGCGGCCGACGGCTTCGGCGCCCCCAACGGCCTTGTCTTCTCAGCCGACGAGAGCGAGCTGTACGTCTCCGACACCCGGGCCAACCGGATCCGCGTCTTCGAGGTACGCGCGGACGGCACCCTCTCCGAGGGCAAGGTTTTCGCCGACGGGACCAAGGAGGGCCGCTTCGACAATATCCGCTTCGACGACCGGGGCCATCTCTGGGCCGCGGCCATGGACGACGGAGTGCACTGCTACGCCCTGGACGGGACCCTGCTCGGCCGCATCCTGGTGCCCAACACGGTCTCCAATATCCGCTTCGGCGGCCCGAAGAGGAACCGCCTCTTCATCACGGCGAACGACACGCTCTATTCGCTGCTCATGGGGGTCACGGCGGCACCGAGGGCGGTTTGAACCCCAGTTCTCGGAACTGCCCCCCATTACCTAATGGGCGGTGAAGCCGGTGGATCGCTACCCGTTACCCGGCCCATGAGGTCTACAAAAAGAGTGCGACCTCCGGCTTCACCTCGTGTTCGTGGTGGTGGTGGCGGTCGGTGCCGGGGAAGTCGTCAGGCACCCCCGGGATCCGATCCCTTGGTCAAGAGCCGACCTCCGGTCCCGTCCGCTGCCACCACGGCGACCACGCCGCATCCAGTCCGATGATCGGATCGTTGAAGTTCTTGGTCCGAGCCGTTCGCAGGGGTCACCTCTCAAAGAGCCAGGAGCCGTACGAGCTCCCTCACAGACCGAGGGCCCTGTGGATCGCTGGGGTCACGAACGGCTAATCGGATGCAGGGCCATCGAGCCCTTCCATTAGGGAGACGCGTGCCCCCGCACGGCTGCGACCAGCAGCAACCCGCCCCGACCGAGAGGACCTCAACCACACGATGAAAGTGTTCTGCGGCATCGACTGGGCCAGCGACCACCACGACGTCGCCTTGGTCGACCACGAAGGAACCCTGTTAGGCCGGGCCCGAATCGACGACGATGCCACGGGCCTGCAACAGCTCCTCGACCTGCTCACCACACACGGCGACACCGCGGAAACACCGATCCCGGTGGCCATCGAGACCTCCCGCGGGCTGCTGGTCTCCTGCCTCCGGGCAACCGGACGGCCCGTCTACGCCATCAACCCGATGGCCGCAGCACGGTATCGAGAACGTTACGCGGTCGCCCGCAAGAAGTCCGACCACCTCGACGCCATGGTCCTGGCGAACATCCTGCGCACGGACAAGGCCGCCCACCGGCCGCTGCCCGCCGACAGCGAACTCGTCCAGTCCATCGCCATCCTCGCCCGCGCCCAGCAGGACGCGGTCTGGGACCGGATCCAGGCCGCCAACAAGCTCCGCTCACACCTGCGGGAGTACTTCCCCGGATTCCTCGCCGCCTTCGCAAACGCCCGCGAAGGACTATGCCTTCCGCTCGCCCGGACCGTCCTGACCGCGGCACCCACCCCGGCCCAGGCCGCCAGACTCACCCGCAGCCAGCTGCGGTCCCTGGTGAAGAAGGCCGGCCGCAAGCGCGGTATCGACGCCGAAGCGGACCGCCTCCGCGAAGCCTTCCGCACCCCGCAGATGAGACACCTGCCCCAGGTCGAGCAAGCGATGGGCCTGCGAACCGTCGCGCTGCTGCGGCAACTCGCGGCTACCTGCGAGAGCGTCGAGGAACTCACCACCGCGACGGTGGAGTCTTTTGAGACGCACCCGGACGCCGAGATCATCATCAGCTTCCCAGGGCTCGGATCTCTCACCGGCGCCCGGGTGCTCGCCGAGATCGGCGACGACCGATCCCGCTTCACCGACGCCAAGGGCCTCAAGGCCTTCGCCGGGGCCGCACCAGTCACCCGGGCGTCAGGCAAGAGCCTGTCCGTCATGGCCCGCCGGGTCAAGAACCAACGACTCGCCGCAGCCGGCTACCTCTGGGCCTTCTCCGCCCTCTCATCACCCGGCGCACGAGCCCACTACGACCGCCGACGCGAAGCCGGAGAACGGCACACCGCCGCCCAACGCAACCTGTTCAACCGCCTGCTCGGCTGCCTCCACCACTGCCTCACCAACAACGTCCCCTACGACGAGACCACCGCCTTCCCACCCCCACAGATCCCCGTCATGGCCGTGGCCGCTTGACGGAAAACTGCATCGGATGTCTTCTTGGCGGCCATTACCTTCTTGGCGGCCCCGCAATGGGGCGCCACCTCGGCACAGTGATCGGGTTCTCGGTCCCAGCCGTTTCAGTACGGGTGCTTGTCGGGCTTGTTCACCCATGCCTCGTAGGAAGTGGCCCCCAGCTCGGGAAGGAGCTGTTCGAGAGTGATGCTCCGCCGGTCCGGGGGTTTCTCGAAGTCGCGGCACCGGGGGCGACGGCGAGGTGGTGTCCGGCGAGGGCGCCGGGCCGAGGCACGAGGCGGACCGGAGCAGGTCATCGCCGTAGACGGTGGTGACGCCCGGTGTAGCCGATGCTGCGCGGCCTGCTCGACGGGAACGGTCCAGGGGCGGCCGGGGAGATCGTTCCGGCTCAGCGTCCGGTGCAGCGCGACTCTGCCTGGTCGGCCGTTCCCCGTCCCGGCCGTCGGGCCCGGCTTGTCGGCACCGGCCATCGGTACCGACGGTCAGATGAAGTTCAGCGCCACTGCCCCGCTCAGTCCCCCGAGCACCATGAACACCGGCATCAGCACCTTCAGCTCCACCCAGCTCCCGGCCCGGAACCGCATGCCCTTCGGCGGCCCGATCGGGTACCAGCGCTTGCGTCCCAGCGGTATGGGCCACAGGATCGGGCAGCCGGAGACGGTCAGTGCGTCGCCGATGTCGTGGACGAGCGCACCGAGCACGATCGGCAGCCCCAGCCACAGGTACTCCTGCCCGGGGGCGCTGAACAGCCAGTCCGAGCCGTTGCCCGGCTTGTCCAGGACGCCGGCCAGTATCCAGGCGCTCGTCGCGCCGAGCAGCCACACCAGGACGTCACTGGACATCCGGGCCGCCCGCCACAGCAGTCCTTCGACGGCGAGCACCAGGTGGACGAAGAGGATCGCCAGGACCGCCCACCGGCCGCCGGTGATCGCCGCGGCGGAGGCGCCGGCGCCGATCAGGACCGCCCAGAGCCAGGTGTGCGTCAGGGTCCGGTGGCCGCCGTTGCGGTGCGAGTCGCCACGCATCCTGGTCGCCTTGTAGACGGCGTGCGAGAGCTTGTCGACGATCTCGCAGAGACCCCGGGAGACCGGACCGAAGGCGCGCGAGATGGTCGCGGACTTGTGGTCGAGGTCCGGGGCCAGCGCGGCTCCGGCGGTGATCAGCGCGCCGACGACCAGGACGGGCCACGGCATCGCGTGGCCGGCGGCCGCCGCCGCCGCGCCCACCCCCAGCCAGGCCGCTGCCCCTGACAGAGAGTGTGCCGGTCCCATCATGGTTCTTCCCGCCCCCAAAATCGCATCGCTGCCATTGCCGCCCAGGCACGGCCGAGTTGAGTGGGCAGCGTATCGCCCGTGATCTTCATACAGTCGTCCGGTTCCCTCATCCGGGCGGAAGGCAGGCAAGATGGGGGCGTGACCCTTATCGATCAGCTGCCCCCGACCGACGACCCCGACACCCTCTTCGAGGCTTTCTCGTCATGGACGAAGACGCAGGGCATCACCCTCTATCCCGCTCAGGAGGAGGCGCTGATCGAGGTGGTCTCCGGCGCGAATGTGATCCTTTCCACCCCGACCGGCTCCGGAAAGAGCCTGGTCGCGGCGGCCGCGCACTTCACGGCGCTGGCCCAGGACAAGGTCACCTTCTACACGGCGCCGATCAAGGCACTGGTCTCGGAGAAGTTCTTCGACCTGTGCAAGCTGTTCGGTACGGAGAACGTCGGCATGCTCACCGGCGACGCCTCCGTCAACGCGGACGCCCCGGTGATCTGCTGCACGGCCGAGGTGCTGGCGTCCATCGCGCTGCGTGACGGGAAGTACGCCGACATCGGCCAGGTCGTGATGGACGAGTTCCACTTCTACGCCGAGTCGGACCGCGGCTGGGCCTGGCAGATCCCGCTCCTGGAGCTGCCGCAGGCCCAGTTCGTCCTGATGTCGGCCACGCTCGGTGACGTCAGGATGTTCGAGGAGGACCTGACCCGTCGCACCGGCCGCCCCACGTCCGTGGTGCGCTCCGCGACCCGGCCGGTGCCGCTCAGTTACGAGTACCGGCTGACCCCGATCACCGAGACCCTCACCGAACTCCTGGAGACCAGGCAGTCGCCGGTGTACATCGTGCACTTCACCCAGGCCGCGGCCGTCGAGCGGGCGCAGTCGCTGATGAGCATCAACATGTGCACCAAGGAGGAGAAGGAGAAGATCGCCGATCTGATCGGCAACTTCCGCTTCACCACCAAGTTCGGCCAGAACCTCTCCCGCTATGTGCGCCACGGCATCGGGGTGCATCACGCGGGCATGCTCCCGAAGTACCGGCGCCTGGTGGAGAAGCTCGCCCAGGCCGGTCTCCTGAAGGTGATCTGCGGTACGGACACCCTCGGCGTCGGCGTCAACGTACCCATCCGCACGGTGCTGTTCACGGCGCTCACCAAGTACGACGGCACCCGCGTTCGTACGCTGCGCGCCCGTGAGTTCCACCAGATCGCGGGCCGGGCGGGCCGGGCCGGATTCGACACGGCGGGCTTCGTCGTGGCACAGGCGCCCGAGCACGTCATCGAGAACGAGAAGGCCGTCAAGAAGGCGGGCGACGACCCGAAGAAGAAGCGCAAGGTGGTCCGCAAGAAGGCCCCCGAGGGCTTCGTCGCCTGGTCGGAGACCACCTTCGACAAGCTGATCCAGTCCGATCCGGAGCCACTGACCTCCCGCTTCCGGGTCACGCACACGATGCTGCTGTCCGTGATCGCGCGTCCCGGCAACGCCTTCGAGGCGATGCGGCATCTGCTGGAGGACAACCACGAGCCGCGCAGGGCACAGCTGCGGCACATCCGCCGCGCCATCGCGATCTACCGCTCGCTGCTGGACGGCGGTGTCGTGGAGCAGCTCGACAAGCCGGACGCGGAGGGCCGTATCGTCCGGCTCACCGTCGATCTCCAGCAGGACTTCGCCCTCAACCAGCCGCTGTCCACCTTCGCGTTGGCCGCGTTCGACCTGCTGGACCCCGACTCCCCTTCGTACGCGCTGGACATGGTCTCCGTCGTCGAGTCGACGCTCGACGACCCGCGGCAGATCCTCGCCGCGCAGCAGAACAAGGCGCGCGGCGAAGCGGTCGGGCAGATGAAGGCGGACGGTGTCGAGTACGAGGAGCGGATGGAACTGCTCCAGGACGTCACGTATCCGAAACCGCTGAGCGAGCTGCTGTGGCACGCGTACGACGTGTACCGCAGGAGCCACCCGTGGGTGGGCGACCACCCGGTGTCACCGAAGTCCGTGATCCGTGACATGTACGAACGCGCCATGACGTTCACGGAGTTCACCTCGAACTACGAGCTGGCCCGCACCGAGGGCATCGTGCTGCGCTATCTGGCGGGTGCGTACAAGGCTCTTGAGCACACCATCCCGGACGACATCAAGTCCGAGGACCTTCAGGACCTGATCGCCTGGCTCGGCGAGATGGTCCGCCAGGTGGACTCCAGTCTCCTCGACGAGTGGGAGCAGCTCGCCAACCCGGAGGTGGAGACCGCCGAGGAGGCTCAGGAGCGGGCCGACGAGGTGAAGCCGGTCACGGCCAACGCCCGTGCCTTCCGGGTGCTGGTGCGCAACGCGTTGTTCCGCCGGGTGGAGCTGGCCGCGCTGGACAAGGTCCACGAGCTCGGTGAGCTGGACGGCGACACGGGCTGGGACGAGGACGCGTGGGGCGACGCCATGGACGCCTACTGGGACGAGTACGACGATCTGGGCACCGGTCCGGACGCGCGCGGGCCGAAGCTGCTGAAGATCGACGAGGACGCCGCGCACGGTCTGTGGCGGGCGCGGCAGACCTTCGCCGACCCGAACGGCGACCACGACTGGGGCTTCAGCGCGGAGATCGACCTGGCGGCCTCCGACGAGGAGGGCCGGGCGGTCGTCAGGGTCACCTCGGTCGGCCAGCTGTGACCGCGCTCATACCCACGGCACCCCCGCGAGAGTGGAGACGAACCGCATGACGAACCCTGCCGAGCGGCTGGTCGATCTGCTCGACCTGGAGCGGATCGAGGTCAACATCTTCCGTGGGCGCAGCCCCCAGGAGTCCCTGCAGCGGGTCTTCGGCGGGCAGGTCGCCGGACAGGCCCTGGTGGCGGCCGGCCGTACCACCGACGGGGACCGGCCGGTCCATTCGCTGCACGCCTACTTCCTGCGTCCGGGGCGTCCGGGTGTGCCGATCGTCTACGACGTCGAGCGCATCCGCGACGGCCGGTCGTTCACCACCCGCCGGGTCACGGCCGTCCAGCAGGGCCGGACGATCTTCAATCTGACGGCGTCGTTCCACCGGCCGGAGGAGTCGGGCTTCGAGCACCAGCTGCCGCCCGCCCGTGAGGTCCCCGATCCCGAGGAGCTGCCGACCGTCGCCGAGGAGGTGCGCGAGCACCTGGGGGTGCTTCCGGAGGCGCTGGAGCGGATGGCCCGTCGGCAGCCGTTCGACATCAGATACGTGGACCGGCTGCGCTGGACGCGGGACGAGGTCAAGGGCGCGGACCCGCGCAGCGCGGTCTGGATGCGCGCGGTCGGCCCGCTGGGCGACGACCCGCTGGTGCACACCTGCGCGCTGACGTACGCCAGCGACATGACGCTGCTCGACGCGGTCCGTATCCCGGTGGAGCCGCTGTGGGGTCCGCGTGGTTTCGACATGGCGTCGCTGGACCACGCGATGTGGTTCCACCGGCCGTTCCGGGCGGACGAATGGTTCCTCTACGACCAGGAGTCACCGATCGCCACCGGCGGACGGGGGCTGGCGCGCGGCCGGATCTACGACCGCGGGGGCAACCTGCTGGTGTCCGTGGTGCAGGAGGGGCTGTTCCGCCGCCTGGGCGAGTAGCCGTGCCCGGGCTCAGATGCCGAAAAGCGGGTCCTGTTCGACCTCGTGGCGGCGGGTGCGGATATCCGGGCCCGCGGGGTGCAGTTTGGCGTCGCAGGCGGGGCCGAGTCCGGTGCGGCGGGACTCCGTACCGGTGAGTGGCCGGCCGCACATGCGGCAGCGCACCACCCGCCGCCGGGCGGACGGGCCGCCCGGACCGTCCTCGGGCGAGGGCTCGGGCAGTGGCTCGGGAAGACCGGACTCGGGCAGGCGTTCGCGGAGCGGTTCGGCGGAGTCCACGGATCGATCTTCTCAGGGCGCCCGTCCACCCTGCGACTTCGCATGTCGAACAGCACACGACGGAGGTGTTCGCGCGACCCGGGTACGACCCCGACCGCGTGTCCCGACCGGTCAGGAGGCGAGGATTCTGGCCTTCTGTGCCTCGAACTCGCTGTCGCTCAGCACTCCTTGGCTCCTGAGGTCACCGAGCTCCTTGAGCTGGGCGATCTTGTTGCTCATCTCTTCCTCCGGCGCCAGGGCGGTGGGAGCGGGAGCCGGCTGGGCCCGGGTGGCTTCCTGCTGTGCCCAGCGGCCCGCCTGCCGCCGGGAGACCCGGTTGGAGACCGAGGTGGCGGTGCCGGCGATCACCGCCGTGCGGGCGACGCCGCGAAGAAGGCCTGGCATGTTGCATCTCCTTTGACTGGCTCTGCGGGAACGGGCGGCCCGACGGGACCGCGAACGGGTTCGGACCCGGGACTCGGCCGCGTCGTCAGGCCCTGGACTCGGCCACGTCGAGCGAGGCCAGAACCTCGTGGACCGGGATCCGCCCGTTGGCGACGAGGCGTCCGCCGGAGCGGCGCAGGGCTGCCGCGAACGGTGCCGCCCACACGTTCTCGTAGACGAGGATTCCGGCAGCGCTGCCGGGTTCGAGGATCGCGCTCGCCTCATCGATGTCGTCCTGGCCGATCAGGCCCGAGGACACCCCCTCGAACACGGCGAGGTCCACGCCTCCGTCCCCGGTCAGCTCGGAGAGTTCCACGCCGTCGACGGTGCCGTCGCGATTCTTCCTGACGAAGGTCAGATCCAGGATCCGGATGATGCCCCGGTCGACCAGGTCGACCAGCAGGAGCAGTCCTTGTCCCGTGATCCGGCTTCCCGCCGGAAACTCGACCACCAGGTAGTCGATCGGTCCTGTCTCGTCGCTCTCGACGCTCACGTCAGCTCCTTCCGACATCTCGACTGCCCCGGTTCCGTCGAGGCCACGTCCTTCGCCATTGCAGCAGCGGTGGGACCGGAACGCATCTCGGCCACGGCCCCGGGAGGACCCGGTCCCGTTACGCCATTGGACTGACAGCCGTCCACTCCCCCGGCCGGCCGGTGAGAGCCGTACCCCTGTGGTCCCCCGCCGCCACGGATGATGGTCGCGCTCTGGCCTGCGAGCGTCAGGTCCACTCATCCTGCTGCGGACCCGCGCAGAGTGCCCAGAGGATGAAGACGTCGATGGCGATGAGCACGATGGACCAGAACGGGTAGAAGGGCAGCCACAGGAAGTGGGCGAGTGCACCCAGGCCCACGAGCACGATACCCACGACGCGCGCCCAGGTGGCTCCGCTGATCAGCAGCGCACAGCCGGCGAGGACGATGACGATGCCCAGGATGAGGTGGATCCAGCCCCAGCCCACGAGGCTGAACCGGTACACGTAGTTGTCGCTTGCGACGAACACGATGTCCCTGGTGATGGCCGCGATCCCCTCGAAGGTCGCCATCGCGCCTCCGAAGATCATCAGAACCGCGGCGAAGGTGGTCCACCCGTACCGGAAGGGATGACGTGCAGCCGGGGTGGTGTCACGCGCCACACTCGGCCCGTTGCTGGCACTGGCCATGTCGGCCTCCTCCGGTAGCAGAGCGACCCGGCGGACCCGAGTGGGCTCGCCGGGATTTCGCCGAACCAGCGTGGCACGACGACTCCCGGTCAGCAGAAGAACGACGTCCCGGCCATGGCTTCCCAGAATTTCTCGCAACAGGGATATCATCCCCGATGTGAGAGATTCCGAACGGGCGGAGCCGGGCTCCATCGCCGCCCGGCTCGCCGCGCGGCTGGGCGAACTGCGTACCGGACGCGGCTGGTCGCTGGACGAACTGTCCCGGCGCAGCGGGGTGAGCCGCTCCACGCTGTCCCGGCTGGAGCGGGGCGAGCTGAGCCCGACCACCGCCCTGCTCGGCACGTTGTGCACGGTCTACGGGCGGACGATGTCGCGACTGCTGATGGAGGTCGAGGCGGAAGCACCGCAACTGGTGCCCGCCGCGCGGCAATCGGTGTGGCGGGACGAGGCGTCGGGCTTCGTACGCCGCTCGGTCTCGCCGCCCCACACCGGCCTGCGCGCGGAGGTTGTCGAGGGCACCCTCGACGCGGGGGCCGCCGTCGCGTACGAGAGCGCGCCGGTGCCCGGCGTGGAGCAGCACGTCTGGGTGCTGGAGGGGACGGTCGAGATCACCGTCGACGGCGCCGTGCACACCGTGGGCAGTGGAGACTGCCTGCGTTTCCTGCTGCACGGCCCCTCGCACTTCCGCTGTCCGGGGCCGGAGCAGGTCCGCTACGTGCTGGTGGTCGTCCTGCCGTGAATGACGCGAAGACCACCACGAAGACCGCGAGAGCCAGTGACAGCCGTGACAGCCGTGACAGCCGTGAAAGGACCTGCTTCATGATCGGGACCGTTGCGGTCTCCGGACCCGAACTGGTCACCTACGCCGATGAGTTGGCCGCGCTCCTGGTGGAGACCGTGAACGGCGGATCGTCGGTGGGTTTCCTCGCTCCGCTGGACCGCGGCGCGGCTGCCGACTGGTGGCGGAAGAGAGCCGGCGCCGTCGACGCCGGAGACCTCCGGGTCTGGATCGCCCGGGACGCGGAACGGGTGGCCGGGACCATCGGCCTGGTCCGGTCTCCGCTGCCGAATGCCCGTCATCGCGCGGAGATCGCCAAGCTGATGGTCCGTCCGTCGTGCCGCGGCCAGGGGCTCGGGCGGTCGCTGCTGGCCGCCGCCGAGCGGTCGGCCGCCGAGGCGGGGATCACGCTGCTGGTGCTGGACACCGAGAGCGACAGCCCCGCCGAACGGCTCTACCGTTCGGCGGGCTGGACGGAGTGCGGCTCGATTCCGGAGTACGCCGCCGACCCGGCCGGGACCCTGAAACCGACGACGCTCTACTACAAGGCGATCAGCGCCGCGCCGGAGTCGTCGGATCGGGCGGTGAGCCCGTCCACGTCCTCGTAGGCCACGCCGTCGGCGCGTCGTTGATCCCCGTTGTTCGGACGTCGGCCGTTCGAGTTCGTGACGATCAGCCAGTGGGCACGACAATGGCGGTGGAAGCCACCCTCACAAGGAGAGCCTCATGACGCTGTACGACATCCCCCTGCGCACACTCACCGGCGAGCCCGCATCCCTGGCCGACTACCGCGGCCGGGCGGTCCTGTTGGTGAACGTCGCGTCGAAGTGCGGGCTCACCCCGCAGTACGCGGGCCTGGAACGGCTCCAGAACGCGTACGGGGACCGCGGCTTCACCGTGCTCGGTGTGCCGTGCAACCAGTTCGCCGGCCAGGAGCCGGGGAGCGCGGAGGAGATCCGGTCCTTCTGCTCGACGACGTACGGTGTCAGCTTCCCGCTGCTGGAGAAGACCGACGTGAACGGCGAGGGCCGCCACCCGCTCTACGCCGAGCTGACCGCTCTCGCGGACGAGGACGGCGAGGCCGGTGACGTCCAGTGGAACTTCGAGAAGTTCCTCATCTCACCGGCGGGCGAGCCGGTCGCGCGCCTCCGCCCGCGCACGGAGCCGGAGGCCCCGGAGCTCATCGCCGCGATCGAGGCCCAGCTGCCCGCCTGACCGGTTCCGTCGTCGATACCGGACAGCCGAAGCGGGGGGGCGGGCCGCACGGGCGTGAACCGTGCACACCACCACCCCCGCCCCGCGCTAGCGGATCGGCATGCCCGAGAGGGTGCGGGCGATCACCAGGCGCTGGATCTCGCTCGTGCCCTCGAAGATCGTGTAGATCGCCGCGTCCCGGTGCATCCGCTCCACCGGGTACTCACGGGTGAAGCCGTTGCCGCCGAGGATCTGGACGGCCTGCGCGGTGACCTTCTTCGCCGTCTCGCTCGCGTACAGCTTGGACATGGAGCCCTCGGCCGAGGTGAACGGCTTGCCGGTGGCCGCCATCCAGGAAGCGCGCCAGACCAGCAGCCGGGCCGCGTCGATCTGCGTACGCATGTCGGCGAGCTGGAAGGCGACGCCCTGGTTGTCGATGATCGGCCGGCCGAACTGGGTGCGGGTCTTCGCGTACTCCAGCGCGACCTCGTACGCGGCACGGGCGGTGCCGACCGCCATGGCGCCGACCGCGGGGCGGGAGGCCTCGAAGGTGGCCATCGCCGCGTTCTTCACCCGCTCCCCGCCGGACGCGGCGCGCTCACGGGCCCGGGCCAGGCGCTGGTCGAGCTTCTCCTTGCCGCCGAGCAGGCAGTGGCCGGGGACGCGGACGTCCTCCAGCACGACCTCGGCGGTGTGCGAGGCACGGATGCCGTGCTTCTTGAACTTCTGGCCCTGGGAGAGGCCGGGGGTGTCCGGCGGCACGATGAACGAGGCGTGCCCCTTGGAACCGAGCTCCGGGTCGACCACGGCGACGACGACATGGACGCCCGCGATGCCGCCGTTGGTCGCCCAGGTCTTGGTGCCGTTCAGCACCCACTCGTCCTTGGCCTGGTCGTACACCGCGCGGGTGCGCATCGAGGCGACGTCGGAACCCGCGTCCGGCTCGGAGGAGCAGAAGGCCGCGACCTTGACGTCGTCGGCGTCGCCGTACATCTGCGGGATCCAGGTGCCGATCTGCTCCTCGGTGCCGTTGGCGAGGACGCCCACGGCCGCCAGGCCCGTACCGACGATCGAGAGGGCTATGCCCGCGTCCCCCCAGAAGAGCTCCTCCATCGCCATCGGGATGCCGAGGCCCGTCGGGTCGAAGAACTGCTGGGCATAGAAGTCGAGGGAGTAGATGCCGACCTTGGCCGCCTCCTGAATGACGGGCCAGGGCGTTTCCTCGCGCTCGTCCCACTCGGAAGCCGCCGGACGGATCACGTCCGCGGCGAAGCCGTGAAGCCAGTCACGCACCTGCTTCTGGTCGTCGTTGAGTTCGAGCGTGAACTCCGCCATGTTCCCCTCCACGTACTGCCCTGAAAAATCCACTGGTTACTTGCGGTAACCGCAGTCTGTTACCGGCAAGTAGCCTCTGTCAACCGCCCAGGTGCCGATCCACACGCCGCGGGACAGGGTGTTACGTTGCGCAGGCAGGACGCAATGTGCATGGCCAGGGCGGGGAGACGCGACATGGAGACCACACAACAGGCCGAGCGGCAGCGGACAGCGGCCGAGAGCCGCCGCCGCGAGCTGCTCGAAGCCGCCGACCGCGTGGTGCTCAGGGACGGGCCGGGCGCCTCGATGAACGCCATCGCGGCGGAGGCCGGAATCACCAAGCCCATCCTCTACCGGCACTTCGGTGACAAGGGCGGCCTCTACCGCGCCCTCGCCAAGCGCCACACCGACGCCCTGCTGATCGCTCTGCGGACGGCGCTGGACGCACCGGCCGAGCGCCGTCGGCGCGTGGAGTCGACGCTCGACACGTATCTCGCGGCGATCGAGGCCCGCCCGCAGGTCTACCGCTTCCTGATGCACCCGTCCGACGACTCCGCGCCCTCGACGGAGCAGGGTTTCGACGTCGGGCGGCACTCCGCGCCACTGCTGCGCAGGCTCGGCGAGGAACTCGCCCTGGTCATCGCCGAGCGGGTCGACCTGGGCCCCGACAGCGAGGCCATGGCCCGCATCTGGGGCCACGGCATCGTCGGCATGATGCATGCCGCGGGCGACTGGTGGCTCGGCGAACGCCCTTGCTCCCGCGAGCAGTTGGTGCGCAGCCTGGCAGATCTGCTGTGGGGCAGGCTGGCCGACGCGGGCGACCGGCCCGGCGGCCCGGGGTTCTGAGGCGCGCGCGGTCAGCCGCCCCGCGCCCAGGGCGCCCGGCGGGCCGCGCGCAGCGCCCTCGACCGGCGCAACCCGGTCAGCCGGTCCGTGTAGACCGTGCCTTCGAGATGATCGCACTCGTGCTGCAGGCAACGGGCGAAGAAGCCGGTCCCGGTGACCCGTACCGGCTCGCCCTCGACGGTCACGCCCTCGACGACGGCCCGGTCGAAGCGCGGGGTGCCCGCCTCGATGCCGGGGAGCGAGAGGCAGCCCTCCGGGCCGCGTACGGTGATGCCGTCCGCCTCGACCAGCTTCGGGTTGACGAGATGTCCGAGGTGTCGGACATCGTCGTCGTCCGGACAGTCGTAGACGAACACCCGCAGCGGAACGCCGACCTGATTGGCCGCGAGCCCGACGCCCTGGGCCGCGTACATGGTGGCGTACATGTCCTCGACGAGGCGGGCGAGCGAGGGGCCGAAGTCCGTGACGGGTTCGCAGGCGCCGTGCAGCACCGGATCACCGAGCAGACTCATGGCACGAATCAGTCCGGAACTGCCGGGGATCGGGCGGTTTCGCATGGCGGCAATCGTACGTTCCACGTGACCTCCGCCTCCCCGGCGGTGCCGCGGTGCGGTCGCCGCGCCGGACATCGATAGGCTGGGCGTGGACCGATGCAAGGAGGATCTAGGACGATGGCAGGCAACACGGAGCCGCTGTCGCCGCGGGCCAAGCTGGCCGTGACGGCGGGTAAGGCCGCGGCGGCGGTGTCGCGCGCTGCGGGGCGCGGCAGCGGATCGGTGATCGGCGGCCGGGTGGCACTCAAGCTCGACCCCGACCTGCTGGGGCGGCTGGCGCAGCACCTGGACGTGATCCTCGTGTCGGCGACGAACGGCAAGACGACGACGACCCGGCTGATCGCCGAGGCGCTGCGGGCCGCGGGCCCGGTCGTGTCGAACGCTCTCGGCGCGAACATGCCGGCGGGCATCACCTCGGCACTGGCGGGCGGCTCGGACTCGAAGTACGGCGTCATAGAGGTCGACGAGAAGTACCTCGCCGGGGTCGCGCGCGATACGACGCCCAAGGTGATCGCACTCCTCAATCTCTCCCGCGACCAGCTGGACCGCGCCGCGGAGACCCGGATGCTCGCGGAGAAGTGGCGTGAGGGGCTGTCCGGTTCGAAGGCTGTGATCGTTGCGAACGCCGACGACCCGCTGATCGTCTGGGCGGCGTCCTCGTCCCCCAATGTGGTGTGGGTCGCGGCCGGCCAGGCGTGGAAGGACGACGCCTGGTCCTGCCCGTCCTGCGGCGGTGTGATGCAGCGCCCGGGCGACGACTGGTTCTGCGGCGAGTGCGGTTTCCGCCGCCCCGCGCCGAGCTGGGTGCTGCACGGCGACTACGTCCTGGACCCGCACGGTTCGGCGTGGCCGATCCACCTCCAGCTGCCCGGCCGCGCCAACAAGGCCAACGCCACCAGCTCCGCCGCCGTGGCCGCCGTCTTCGGTGTGCCGCCGCAGGTCGCGCTGGAGCGCATGTACCAGGTGCAGGCCGTCGCGGGCCGCTACGACGTGGTCGGCTTCCTCGGCCGTGAGCTGCGGCTGCTGCTGGCGAAGAATCCCGCGGGCTGGCTGGAGACGTTCTCCCTGATCGACCCGCCGCCCACCCCGGTGATCCTCTCCGTCAACGCCCGGGGCGCGGACGGCACGGACACCTCCTGGCTGTGGGACGTCGACTACACCCAGCTCGCCGGTCACCCGATCTTCGTGCTCGGCGACCGCAAGCTGGACCTCGCGGTCCGTCTCGAAGTGGCCGGTCTCGACTTCCGGGTCTGCGAGAACCTCGACGAGGCCGTGCAGCAGGCCCCGCCCGGCCGCATCGAGGTCATCGCCAACTACACCGCCTTCCAGGATCTGCGCCGTCGTGTCGGCAACTGACCCCGGCCCCGGCCACCTCCGGAGAGGACGAAGCATGAGCAACAACGGTCTGCGTCTGGTCTGGGTCTACCCCGACCTCCTCAGCACCTACGGCGACCAGGGCAACGCGCTCGTGGTGGAGCGCCGGGCCCGGCAGCGCGGTCTCGAGGTGCAGCGCGTCGACGTCCGCAGCGACCAGCCGGTGCCGACGTCCGGTGACATCTATCTGATCGGCGGCGGTGAGGACCGGCCGCAGCGGCTCGCCGCGGAGCGGCTGCGCCGCGACGGCGGGCTCAGCCGGGCCGCGTCCAACGGCGCGATCATCTTCTCGGTCTGCGCCGGGTACCAGATCCTCGGCCATGAGTTCATCAACGACCTCGGTGAGCGCGAGGCCGGTCTCGGGCTGCTCGACGTGGTCTCCACCCGCGGCGAGGGGGCCCGGTGCGTCGGAGACGTACTGGCCGACATCGACCCGCGCCTCGGCCTGCCGCCGCTGACCGGTTTCGAGAACCACCAGGGCATCACCCATCTCGGCCCGACGGCACGGCCGTTCGCCCGGGTGCAGTTCGGCCGGGGCAACGGCACCGGCGACGGCACGGAGGGTGCGTACAACGACACCGTCTTCGGTACGTACATGCACGGCCCCGTCATGGCACGCAACCCGCTGATCGCGGATCTGCTGCTGAAGCTGGCCCTCGATGTCAACGCCCTGCCGCCGACGGACGACCGCTGGTACGAGGCGCTGCGCGCCGAGCGCATCGCCTCGGCGACCCAGCCCGCCTGATGAGGCACATCCGGCTCAGCTGAGCGGCGTCCAGCAGGCGGACGTCCGGTTCGGTCCCGCCACCCTGCGCCGGTAGGGTGGCGGGATCCAACCGGACGACGTGGTCCGGTCGTCGGCCCACGTTGTAAAGGTTTCCCGGGCAATGCGAATTGGTGTGCTCACCTCCGGCGGCGACTGCCCCGGCCTGAACGCCGTCATCCGTTCCGTCGTACATCGCGCGGTGGTCGACCACGGCGACGAGGTCATCGGCTTCCACGACGGATGGAAGGGTCTCCTCGAGTGCGACTACCGCAAGCTCGACCTCGACGCGGTCGGTGGCATTCTCGCCCGCGGCGGTACGATCCTCGGCTCCTCCCGGGTCCAGCCCGCTCATCTGCGGGGCGGCGTCGAGCAGGCCAGGGGCCATGTCGCCGAGCTCGGTCTCGACGTGATCATCCCGATCGGCGGCGAGGGCACGCTGAAGGCGGCCCATCTGCTCTCCGAGGCGGGCCTGCCGATCGTCGGCGTACCG
Organism: Streptomyces sp. NBC_00846; assembly: GCF_045207325.1. Lineage (NCBI taxonomy): Bacteria > Bacillati > Actinomycetota > Actinomycetes > Kitasatosporales > Streptomycetaceae > Streptomyces > Streptomyces sp. NBC_00846. The sequence goes on from NZ_CP108846.1 coordinate 578,284, forward strand.
AAGACGATCGACAACGACATCGCCTCCACCGACGTGACCTTCGGCTTCGACACCGCCGTCGGTGTCGCGACGGAGGCGCTGGACCGGCTGAAGACGACCGCCGAATCGCACCAGCGGGTGCTGATCGTCGAGGTCATGGGCCGCCACACCGGCTGGATCGCCCTGCACTCGGGCATGGCGGCCGGCGCGCACGCCATCGTCGTGCCGGAGCGCCCCTTCGACATCGACGAGCTGACCGAGGTGGTCGGCAGGCGTTTCTCGGCCGGCAAGAAGTTCGCGATCGTCGTCGTCGCCGAGGGCGCCAAGCCCCGCGAGGGCTCGTCCATGGAGATCGAGCAGGGCACCAAGGACATCTACGGGCACGAGCGGTTCGCCGGCATGGCCACGCAGCTCTCCACCGAGCTGGAGCAGCGCCTCGGCAAGGAGGCCCGACCGGTGATTCTCGGCCATGTGCAGCGCGGCGGAACGCCGACCGCGTACGACCGGGTGCTCGCCACCCGTTTCGGCTGGCACGCGGTGGAGGCCGCGCACCGCGGCGAGTTCGGCAAGATGACGGCGCTGCACGGCACGGACATCGTGATGGTGCCGCTGAGCGGTGCCGTGGAGACCCTGAAGACGGTCCCGGCCGAGCGGTACGCCGAGGCGGAATGCGTGCTCTGAGCGACACTCTGTCCGACGAACTGCCCCCGGCCGCAGCTGCGGCCGGGGGCAGTTCTACTCTGGTCGGGACAACCGGCACGAAACGGGGACGTCCCCAGCGGGAGTGAACAGATGGATCACAGCGGGCACGGCATGAACATGAATCTGCCGCCGTTCACGCTGGGACGTGGACTTCAGTTCTCCGCGGACCCGTTCTTCCTCATCGGCTGTGTTCTCGCCATCGGCCTGTACGGGTACGCCGTGCTGCGACTGCGCCGACGCGGGGACACCTGGCCGGCCGGCCGCATCGTCTTCTTCGTCGTGGGCGTGCTGTCCATCGCCCTGGTGATGTGCACGAAACTGAACGACTACGGCATGGTCATGTTCAGCGTGCACATGGTGCAGCACATGGTGATCAGCATGCTGTCGCCGATCCTGCTGCTGCTGGGCGCTCCGGTGACCCTGGCGCTGCGCGCGCTCCCGGTCGCGGGACGTGGCCGCACCGGCCCGCGCGAGCTGCTCCTCATGCTGCTGCACAGCCGCTACATGAGGATCATCACGCACCCGGTCTTCACGATTCCGCTCTTCATCGCCAGCCTGTACGCGCTGTACTTCACCCCGCTCTTCGACTTCCTGATGGGTTCGAAGACCGGGCACATCGCGATGATGGTGCACTTCCTCGCCGTAGGTCTGGTGTTCTTCTGGCCGATCATGGGCGTCGACCCGGGGCCGCACCGGCCCGGCTATGTGATGCGGATGCTGGAACTGTTCGCGGGGATGCCGTTCCACGCGTTCTTCGGTATCGCGCTGATGATGGCGACGACACCGATGGTGGAGACGTACAAGAATCCGCCGGCCTCGCTCGGCATCGACGCGCTGAGCGACCAGAACTGGGCGGGCGGTATCGCCTGGGCCTTCAGCGAGATCCCGTCGGTGCTGGTGCTGATCGCGCTGGTCTTCCAGTGGTACCGCTCCGAGCAGCGGACGGCGAAGCGCTCGGACCGGGCGGCGGACCGGGACGGGGACCAGGAGCTGCAGGCGTACAACGCCTATCTCGCCTCGTTGCAGGCGCGCGGGCAGTAGCGGTGGACATGCCTCCGGGGTGACGATGGCATCCACGGCCACCCGGCCGATGAGGAGGGTACGGGCATGTCCGGATCCACGAAGACCATGGGTGTGATCACCGTGGCGGCCCTGGTGGCGGTCACCGCCTACACGGTGGCGCTGGGGAGCAGTGGCTGGCTCTGGTTCGGCTGGGTGGTGCTCGGGCTGATCACCGCAGGGATGGCCGCGACGCGCGAGCCCTGAGCCGGGCGGGCCGCCCGGCTCGGGACGGCCGGGCTCAGAAGCGGAAGACCGGTCCGGTGGCCGCGTCCATCACACAGGCGTTGGGGAACGTCTTCTGCCAGGAGACGGGGCGCCCGTCCCGCTTGCCGGTGACGGTGGCCGTCACCGGGTCGTACTCCTGACTGCACGGGTGCGGGTCGCCGGGCAGGTTGTCCGGATCTCCTGCCGCCTCGTCCATCGCCGCACAGGCGGCGGCCGCCTCGGGGTGGTGGGCGTCCGGGGCGGGCGGGCAGAACAGTGCGAGGCCACGGATCCAGGTGTTCTCACTCCCGGAGACGGTGAGGAAGAGCCCGCGGTCCGGCACCGGGTCGTCGGACCGGGCGGCCGCGGCGGGCACCGCGGCGGTGAGGGTGAACAGGGCGGCGGCGAAAGCGGTGCTCAGGCGCATCGGGAGAACTCCTGGGGCTCGGGGGCTGCGCGGTGTCCCGCCAAACGAACCGGGGACGTCCTGACAAGGGACCGGCGACGTCGCGGCAACGAACGGGGGACGTCCTGACAACGGGCCGGGGCGCGCGTCCCGGGCGTCCCGCATGTCCTGAACATCCCTCCCGCCCCGGATGCCCCGTGTCCGGGAACCCGGCAAGACGATCTTGGAATGCGGCACCGGGCAAGGCGCCGCGCCGCAGGTCCCACCCTCCGGGGCAGTCGGCGAGTCCGGCTGGAGTACCGGCGGACGGCAGACCCGCACCCGGATGGATCCGACCGCCGGGTCATCCCGAGCGCCTGCCTTCCCCCCGGCCGAACAGCACCTAACGTTCGGGCCAGAGTGCCGCCGGAGCGGCGGCCCGATCCGAGGAGCTCTTGTGATGGGGAACCATGCGAGGACAGCCGCGGCCGTGATCGCGGTGGGGCTGTGCGCCGCCGCTGTCGGCGGCTGTTCGAACAGCGGCGGTACGAAGTCGACGGCGTCGAAATCCGCAGCGGTGAGCACCCCTGCGGCATCCGGAAGCTCCTCCCCCGCGGCCCCGGCCTCCCCGTCGGAAACGGCTTCCGCCACGGCAACCGTGGCCGCCGCGTCAAGCCCGCTCGGGACCATCCTGGTCGACGGCAAGGGCCGGACCCTCTACCTCTGGGTCGCCGACACCACGTCCAAGTCGAACTGCTCCGGAGAATGCGCCAAGGAGTGGCCGCCGCTGACGGTCAGCGGTGCGCCGGTCGCCGGCAAGGGCGTGAAGGCCGGTCTGCTGGGTACGACGAAGCGCGGCGACGGCAGCAGGGAAGTCACGTACAACGGACACCCGCTGTACTACTTCGCCGGCGACAGAAAGGCCGGAGAAACCAACGGCCAAGGGGTGAACGATTCCGGCGCCAAGTGGTACGTACTCGATACGTCCGGCAACAAAGTGCTGGGCACAGCCAAGTCCGGCACGCCGCAAGCAGGCTCGCTCGGTGACGGTCGCTGACACCATGCCCACTTCGCTTCTGCACGGCCGGGCAGGTGTCACCGCGGCCGCCGCGATCGTCTTCGCGAGCGCCCTCGTCGGCTGTTCGCACAACGGTGGCACCGGCTCGTCGCCCACCAGTGCCACACCCTCCGCCTCCGCCACTCCCTCGCCCTCGGCCTCCGTGTCCCCTTCGCCGTCCCCGGTCGGCAGGACACGGATCACGATCAAGAACTTCGCGTTCGCACCGGCCCAACTGACGGTCCCCGCAGGCGCCCTGATCACCGTCGTCAACGAGGACGCCGTGGCCCATACGGTGACCGCCACCGCCGGTGCCACCAACGGGAAGACGTTCGACACCGGTGATATCGCGCCCGGGAAGACGGCCACGTTCACCGCCCCAACCAAGCCCGGCACCTACCCGTACATCTGCACCATTCATCCGTACATGAAGGGTGCGCTCACCGTTCGGTGACGCGCGCGATCCCACGCCGACGGAACACATGATTCCGGTCCGGGCGCACCGTATGTCACCAGCGGTTGTGCGCCACGGGCCGGGCCCGCGTCGGAACATCAAGTCAACGAAGCCGTAAAGCAGTTGCGATTTGAGTCTTGACAGGTGCGCATCACCACGCCACCTTGGGAGCGCTCCCACAATCAAGACTTGCACACAATGGCCATCGCGCACCCTGCGGTGATCCCGCCCCGGGCATCGGGCCCGTACGTCGCCCGGACCCGTTCCGCACCACCGCGCCGCCGCCTCCATGCCTCCGCTCCTCCCCCACGACACCCCGCCACTGGAGGATTTGTGTCGGTATCCCGTAGAACGTTCAGCAGCGCCCTGGGCGGCGGTCTGCTCGCCATGGGCCTGGCCCAGGGCGCCGCCGCAGCCGCAACCGCCGCACCGGCGGCCGGCGGCGCCGCCCGGGACGCCGCGGCCGACGACCCGTACACCCAGGCGTTCCTCAGCCAGTACGGCAAGATCAAGGCGGCGGCCAACGGCTACTTCAGCCCGGCGGGCCTGCCGTACCACTCGGTCGAGACCCTGATGGTCGAGGCTCCGGACCACGGTCACGAGACCACTTCGGAGGCCGTCAGCTTCTGGATGTGGCTGGAGGCGGCGTACGGGCGGGTGACCGGTGACTGGGCCCCGTTCAACCAGGCCTGGGCGGTGGCGGAGAAGACGATCATCCCGCAACACGCCGACCCCCTCTTCCAGGTGGTCATCTACGACCTGCCGGGACGGGACTGCGCCGCACTGGCGTCCAACGGCGAACTCGGCCCCACCGAACTCGACCGGTACAAGACCGAGTACATCGACCCCATCGCCGCCATCCTCGCCGACCCGGCTTACGCGAGTCTGCGCATCGTCACCATCATCGAGCCGGACTCACTGCCGAACCTGGTCACCAACGCCGGTGGCACGGAAGGGTCCACCGACGCGTGCGCAACGATGAAGGCGAACGGCAACTACGAGAAGGGTGTCGGCTACGCCCTGCACACCTTCGGTGCCATTTCCAACGTCTACAACTACGTCGATGCCGCCCACCACGGCTGGCTGGGCTGGGACTCCAACTTCGTCCCGGCGGCGCAGGAATTCAAGAAGGCCGCGACGTCGGAGGGCGCCACGGTCGCCGATGTCCAGGGCTTCATCGTCAACACGGCCAACTACTCGGCCCTGAAGGAGCCGAACTTCAAGGTCACCGACACGGTGAACGGCACCACGGTGCGCCAGTCCAAGTGGGTGGACTGGAACTACTACGTCGATGAGCTGTCGTTCGCGCAGGCGCTGCGCACCGAGCTGGTCAGCCAGGGCTTCGCCTCGAACATCGGCATGCTGATCGACACGGCCCGCAACGGCTGGGGCGGTTCCGCCCGGCCCACCGCCGCAGGACCGCTGACCAATGTGGACGACTATGTCAACGGAGGCCGTGTCGACCGGCGCATCCACGCGGGCAACTGGTGCAACCAGAGCGGCGCGGGTATCGGTGAGCGGCCCACCAGCGCCCCCGAACCGGGCATCGACGCGTACGTCTGGGCGAAGCCCCCGGGCGAGTCGGACGGCAACAGCCAGCCCGTCGACAACGACGAGGGCAAGGGCTTCGACCGGATGTGCGACCCCACGTACACGGGTAACGGCCGCAACGGCAACAACCTGACCGGTGCCCTGTCGAACTCCCCGCTCGCGGGCCACTGGTTCTCCGCGCAGTTCCAGGAGCTGGTACGCAACGCCTACCCGCCGCTGAACGGCGGCGGCGGTGCCGACACCCAGGCGCCCACCGTGCCCACGGGTCTGAAGGTCACGGGGAAGACCAGTGGCAGCGTCTCACTGTCGTGGACGGCGTCGACCGACGACACCGGCGTGAGCGCGTACGACGTCTACCGCGCGGGAACGAAGGTGGGTTCCTCCGCGTCGACGTCCTATACGGACACGGGCCTGACGGCCTCGACCACGTACAGCTACACCGTCAGGGCGCGGGATGCGGCCGGTAATGTCTCGGCGGCCTCCGCGGCGGTCTCGGCCACGACCGACCAGGGCGGCGGCACCGGGACCGGGACGCTCAAGGTCCAGTACAAGAACACCGACTCCTCGGCCACCGACAATCAGATCCGGATGGGTCTGCAACTGGTCAACACCGGGTCCGCCGCGGTAAATCTGTCCACGGTGAAGATCCGGTACTGGTTCACTCCGGAGGCCGGCTCGAGCACCTTCGACACCGCGTGCGACTACGCGGTCATCGGCTGCTCCAACGTGACCCGCGGGGTGTCCTCGTCGGGCAGTTCCGCCGCCGGGGCCAGCCACTACCTGGAGGTCGGCTTCTCCAGCGGCACGCTGGCCGCCGGAGCCTCCACCGGGGAGATCCAGCTGCGGCTGAACAAGAGCGACTGGTCGAACTTCGACGAGACGGACGACTACAGCCGCGGCTCCAACACGGCCTACGCCGACGCCTCGAAGATCGCCGTCTACGCGGGCGGCACCCTCTCCTGGGGCACCGCTCCCTGACCGGGCGTCATCCCCGTCGCCGTCCGCGCGGACGGCGACGGGCCGGGTGCCGGACGAGGGACGCGCCCGGCACGATCCGCCCCCTGCCGCTCTCCCGGCAGGGGGCGGCCGGCGTTTCTCGGGCGGGCTGGAATCCGGGGCGGAAAACGGGAGTGACTGTGGTGCGAACTGCCGCCCAGGACCACCCGGTTGACCGTGTACGTGCACGGCGGAGCGACGGTCTTCGTGGACGGCGCCGAGTACCCCGCGCCCGTCGTCGCCGTCGATGCCCGGGGCGTTCGGACCGTGGCGGTCGATCTGCGGGCCGGCGGCCCGTCCGGACCGCGGCCCTGCGGATCCGGACCCGTCCCGGGTTCGAGGGGGGCGCCGCGCCGGCCGACCCGGTGCTGCGAGGCCGGCCCCGGGCGGATCCGCGTCGGCGACCGGGAGACGCACGGCCTGGCCGAGTACAGCGGCGGTGTGCGGTACCGCCGCGTGGTGACCCTGCCCGCCGAGGCCGCCACGGGGCGCGTGCGGCTCGACCTCGGACGGATTCGCGGGACGGCGGAGGTGTGACGGTCGACGGCGCGGCCGCCGGGGTGCGGGTGTGCTCCCCGTACGTATTCGATCTGACGGGCCTGGCCGGGCCCGGGGCCCACACCCTCGACATCGCGGTGTTCGGGACGCCGGCACCCCGCCTGGACGCGACGAGCCCGACCCACTTCGTCTTCCCGGGCCAGCGGGTCAACGGCCTGCTGGGTCCGGTACGGTGGCGGGCTGCCGGCTTGACGAATATCACATGCCGACATGTCACCTCATACCGGACATTTCCCCCACTGTGGCCAACAGGGCTGGCTCCCGGGCGCGTAGGGTCGGCCTGGCTCATGAATGGGGATCCGGTCCGGTACGGCTGAGCCCCGCCCCCCTTCGTCACATCTCCGCGGCCGAAGACACCAGGACAGCGACCTGCTGCGGCCGGCTCGTTGCGTGGTTGCAGGCAATACGCGACGTAAGCGCGACTCTCAGCCGGCCAGAGCGAGGTCCCGCGAGACGGCCTCCGACACAGCGTGGGACAGGAGACAGCCTTCATGTACCGATCACCCCTATCGGCCGGCGCTCGGCGCGGCCTGGCCGCCGCCCTGGCCGCATGCTCCATGCTCACCGCGTTCGCACTGGCCACCCCGGCCTCCGCCGACACGGCCAGTGCCACGGCGGCCGGTTCGAAGGTCGTCTGCACGTCGAAGAAGCCGGGCCTGGCCGCCGCGCTGTCCCACGACATTGCCGGCGCCCTCGACAGTCGCCAGGGAACATCGTCGCTGGCCCTCTACGACCGGAACACCCGGACCACCTGCGAGCTCAACGCCGGCACCCACTTCGACTCCGCCAGCGTCGTCAAGGTCTCGGTGCTCGGAGCACTGCTGCGGCAGGCCGAGGAAGCACACCGGAAGCTGACTCCGCGGGAGGTGGAACTGACCACCGCGATGATCACCACGTCGGACAACGACTCGACCTCCGCCCTCTGGCGCCAGATCGGTGCCGCCGGGTTCCAGAGGTTCCTCACCCTGGCCGACATGCGGCACACCGTTCCCGGTGCGGGTGTGAGCTGGGGTCTCACCCGGACGACCGCCGGCGACCAGCTCCGGCTGCTGCAGCTACTGACGACGCAGAACGCCGTACTCACGCCGGCGTCGCGCGCGTACGCCCTCGACCTGATGCATCGGGTCGCCCCCGACCAGAGGTGGGGCGTGCCCGCCGGATCGCCCGCCACGGCAAGGGTGCAGGTCAAGAACGGCTGGCTGCCGCGCGCCACCGGCGGGTGGCGGGTGCACAGCTTGGGCGCCTTCACCGAAAACGGTCACGACTACGGCCTGGCCGTCCTCTCCAGCGACAACCGCACCATGGACTACGGCGTCGCCACCATCGAAGGAGCGGCCCGCGTCATCCACCACGACCTGACCGGTGCGGCGGCAGCGGGCCACTGACCGGGACATGTGACCGCCCCTCCCCCGCGCGCCCTTCCCGGCACCGCGCCACTCAGGCGACAGCTACGCCGTAGTCGGTGGCGATACCCGCCAGTCCCTGTGCATAGCCTTGGCCGATGGCGCGGAACTTCCACTCCCCGCCCCTGCGGTACAGGGCGCCGAAGACCATCGCCGTCTCACCGGCGGCGTCATAGGAGAGCTCGTAGCGACACATCTCACGGCCGGTGAGGTTGTCCACCACGCGGATGAAGGCTTCGTCGACCTGCCCGAAGTTCTGGCCGCGCCGTTCCGCGTCGTGGATGGAGACCGCGAAGACGACCTGCCGCACTTTTTCGCCCAGCCCGTCGAGGTCGACGAGGATCTGTTCGTCGTCCCCGTCGCCTTCACCGGTCGTGTTGTCGCCCGTGTGCCGAACGGCACCATCGGGGCTGATGAGGTTGTTGTAGAAGACGAAGTGCTCGTCGGAGATCACCTTCATCTCAGGGCCGCAGATGATCGCGGACGCGTCGAGGTCGAAGTCGGCGGCGCCGACCGGCCGTGCGTCCCAGCCCAATCCGACCGTGACGTCCGCGAGTGGGGTGCCGTCCTGGTTGAGGACGACGTTCTGGCCCTTGGTGAGGCTGACGCCCATGTGTACTGCTTCTCCCCATGGTCGAGTTGCGTCAGGGCTCGCGGTCGAGCCCCGGAGTGACGCGTTTCACAATAGTTTAAAGCTTGCGCAATAATTAAAGTATGAACATGGATGCGAACGACTTGACCGGCTGGGAGCGCGCGAAGCTCGAAGGCGGCCCTGCGGACGGGGCATGGATGCGGGTCACCGACCGGCCCGCGGTGCTGCAGGTCACCTACCCCTGCCAACTGGATTCCTCGCCCGGGGACATGCGCGTGGAGGCCCTCTACGTCTATCGCCGGGATCCCCGGGTGCAAAGTGAGCCGCTGAGGTACGGCTTCGATGGCGCCAGCCCCTGATGGTGCCGCCTCGCCCGGTTCAGCGGGCGGCGTCGTTGCTTTCCGCGGCCGGGCGGGCCGGAGCCGGCTCGCCCGCGGCCGGGATCACCGAAGGCGCGACCCGCACGGACGGGCCGGGATCGGCGGCGGGACCCGGTGCGTCATCCTCCTTCATGGCCTTGGTCTCGCTCTTGAGGATGCGGAGCGACTTCCCCACGGCTCGCGCGGTGTCCGGCGGTTTCTTCGACCCGAACAGCACGATGACGACGATCGCCACAATCAGCAGATGCCAAGGCTCCAGCCCATTACGCAACATTTCCCGCCCTGCCCTTCACCTCATCGACCAGGGTGCGCACCCAGGAGTGGCCCCCACCGGAAAGCTTGCTACATTGCGCAACTGTACAACCTTGGGGTGGGGCGAGTCGTCCCTCTGTATCAACCGGACGGATGAGGGGCGTACACATGGCAGGCACCCGCCGGCAGATGGCGTCTCCGCGTCACGACGACGCTCGATCCGCCGTACGCGGACGGCGGCGCAAGCGCAGCCGGGCGCGACTCGTGCTGGTGACGGCTCTGTCCCTGCTCGTGCTGGTGACGGCGGGAGCGGGGTGGATCTACCTCCGGCTGGGCGGCAACATCGAAACCTTCAGCTCGGACGGTATATCCGACGACCGGCCGGATGCCGCCGCCTCGAAGGGGGAGAACGTTCTGGTCATCGGCTCGGACGCGCGCACCGGCGGGAACGGTGATCTGGGCGGCGGCGACAAGAGCGACGTCGGCCGCTCGGACACCGCCTTCCTGCTCCACATCTATGCCGATCACCAGCACGCCGTCGCCGTGTCCATCCCGCGTGACACCCTGGTCGACATCCCGCCCTGCAGGCTCCCGGACGGGAGTTGGTCCAAGACGCAGACCAACACCCTGTTCAACGGGGCGTACTCCATGGGCCAGACCGCCAAGGGCAACCCGGCCTGCACCCAGAACACCGTCGAGAAGCTGACCGGACTACGTGTCGACCACACCGTCGTCGTCGACTTCAAGGGCTTCTCGGAACTGACCAAGGTCGTCGGTGGCGTCCAGGTGTGTCTGCCGCAGGACATCTACCAGCGGGATCTCAATCCCAACCGCACCACGCGCGGCAAGCTCCTCTTCGCCAAGGGCGAGCAGAAGGTCGCGGGGCAGCAGGCACTGGACTACGTGCGCATTCGGCACGGCATCGGCGACGGCTCCGACATAGGCCGCATCAAACGCCAACAGGCCTTCGTCGCAAGCCTGATCAAGAAAGTGAAGAGCGACGGTCTCACCCCCACCAAGCTCCTGCCGCTCGCGGACGCCGCAACCCGGTCCATGACCGTCGACCCCGGCCTGGGATCAGCCGACAAGCTGTTGTCCTTCGCGATGACGATGAAGGACATCGACCTGCACAACACCAAGTTCGTGACCGTTCCCTGGCGGTACCAGGGGGCACGGGTCGCCATCGTCGAACCGGACGCCCACGCCCTGTGGGCGGCGCTGAAAGTCGACCGGACCATCGACGGCACGGATGCCAGCAGCAAGGAAGCCGGCGGCAAAGCCCCGGACGAGACGGCCTCGGCCGCCCCCTCGGCGGCTGCCGATGAAGGGTTCTCCGGGGACGGCATCGATGTCGCCGTCTACAACGGCACCACCGTCACCGGACTCGCCGCCGACGCGGCGCTGCCCCTCAAGGACCACGGCTTCACCGTCACCGGCACCGCCACGGCCGGAAGTCAGGACCACAGCACCACAGTGATCGAGTACGGACCGGGGGAGGAGGACCGGGCGAAGACGGTCGCCCGCCTCTTCCCCGACGCGGAACTCCGGGCGGCTGCCACAACAGGTATCGATGTGATCCTCGGCCGGGACTACGCGGACAACCCCGCAGCCACCGGCACCGCCGAGCCGGCCTCCGTACCCGCCGAAGTGGCTGACGGTGCCCGCTCCGCCGACGACGACCTCTGCGCCGACCTCTCCTACGGCTGAGCTGAAGCCGCCTTCGCGGCCCCTCAGTGGTCTCAGGCGCCGGTCCCGCGGACCGCGCGCACCGGTGCGGACGCAGCATCGGCGCGCGCGGTCAACTGGCCGACCATCAGCCGCACCACGGTCACGGTATCGGGGTCGTCCACGAAGTAGACCATCCGTCGGCCCTCGCGACGGGAGCGCACGAGACCGGCGAGCTTCAGCTTCGTCAGGTGCTGACTGACGGCGGGCAGCGCGCCGCCCACCCGCTCCGCGAGTCCGCTCACATCACTCTCGCCCCGGGCCAGCGTCCACATGATGTGCAGCCGCGCCGAGGACGCCAGCAGCCCGAAGGCCGAGGCCGCCGCCGCGAGTACCTCGGCAGGCGGGTCCTCGAAGCTGTCGACGCCTGTCGTCACCGTCGTCCCTCCCATGTCCCGGGGTCGCTTGCGAACCTTCCCAGTTTAGACCGCAGTCCAGAACCCCGAACGACGTCGGCCGCCCGCCGATGAGCCGGTCCATGCCCACCGGCCGCCAGACGTTCCGGCGCAACCAGCACCGCCCGCGCCGCGTCTTCACCCTTATCTGTACGGTTGCGCAACCGCGCAATGCATCGCTGTCGGCTGGAGGAGCCTCCGCCCGGCGCGATCCGAGAAAGGGAACAACGAACGTGGGCATCATCAGCTGGATCATCCTCGGGCTCGTCGCCGGAGTCATCGCCAAGGTCCTGCTCCCCGGGCGCGATCCCGGTGGCCTGATCGGTACCACTCTCATCGGCATCGCCGGCGCCTTCGTCGGCGGCTGGCTTTCGGCGCACTTTCTCGACCGTCCCGTGGAGAACGACTTCTTCGACCTGACCACATGGGGCGCGGCGATCGGCGGCTCCCTCGTCCTGCTCATCGGCTACCGCCTGCTCTTCGGCAACTCGCGGGACTGACGCAAGCCCGGAACTCCGTCGGCACTTCTCCCACTCCTTGCAGGTTTCCGCGTTGCTGTGGAAGCCAGCGAGGAAGCCGGGAGGTGAACGTCTGCCGGGGCGGGCCGAAATCAGTCACGTCGATCAACTCGCCTGGATCTCGGCCGTACCGAGCGCGCCGGCATCCGGCCCCGCGCCGCGCGCGAAATGCGTCACCGTGCTGCGCATGGAGGCCGCCCGTACGCCTCACGACCCCGCGCTGACCGCACTGGCCGCACTGGCCGCACTGGCCGCACTGGCCGGCGAACTCGGCGTCCGCAACCGGGATTCCGTGGGTGGTGGGCCGGCCACCAGGTGCGCGGTCCACGGCAACTCACCACGACCTGTGTCCACCCGGTCGTCGGCGTCCTCACGCTCGACGTCCAGCAGTTCTCCGTCGAAACCCACCCCGGCCAACAGCTCATCACCTGCACCACGGAACCCGGCTCGTTTTCCCACGAGGCACTCCGGCTCCTCCTGCAGTGGTCCGCAGCCGGCACCGGCCACCAGGACGACCGGTGAAGCTCTCCCGGGCGAAGAACAGGGCACCATTGAGCGTCAGCACCAACCCGCCCGCAGACCGGTACACAAGACGACGGCTGCACCTAGGCTGTCCTCCCCTGATGTGTCCGCCGACCTCGCGGAATGCAGCCCTGGAGCCGATCCGACCGAGCTGGGAGCCGCCCCGTGTTCTACTACGTGCTCAAATACGCCATTATCGGGCCGCTTCTCCGGCTGTTCTTCCGTCCCAGAATCGAGGGTCCGGAGCACATCCCGGAGCACGGCGCGGCCATCGTCGCCGGTAACCATCTGTCGTTCTCCGACCATTTCCTGATGCCCGCGATCCTCAAACGGCGCATCACGTTCCTCGCCAAGGCGGAGTACTTCACCGGGCCGGGAGTGAAGGGGCGGCTGACCGCGGCCTTCTTCCACAGCATCGGTCAGATTCCGGTGGACCGGTCCGGCAAGGACGCGGGGCAGGCGGCGATCCGTGAAGGGCTCGGGGTGCTGGGCAGGGGCGAGCTGCTGGGGATCTATCCGGAGGGCACCCGTTCGCACGACGGCCGGCTCTACAAGGGCAAGGTCGGTGTGGCCGTGATGGCGATCAGGGCGCAGGTGCCGGTGGTGCCGTGCGCGATGGTCGGCACGTTCGAGATCCAGCCGCCGGGACAGGTCGTTCCGCGCATCAAGCGGGTCACCATCCGCTTCGGCGAGCCGCTGGACTTCTCCCGCTATGCCGGTCTGGAGGACCAGAAGGCGGCGATCCGGGCCGTCACCGACGAGATCATGTACGCCATCCTCACGCTCTCCGGCCAGGAGTACGTCGACGAGTACGCGGCCAAGGTGAAGGCCGCGCAGGCCGAGCAGACCAGGCAGACCGGGCCGTCGAAGAAGTTCCCGAAACTGCGACGCTGACGGCGGATCCGCGCAGGGTGAACTCCTCTCGTCCGGGCCGCGGTCCCCGCCTAGCGTGCCTCTCATGACCAACGGAAACGCATGGGTTCTGGGAGCGACGGGACAGATCGGGCGAGCGGCCGTGCAGGCGCTCGTCGAGGACGGCTGGGAGGTGACGGCCGCTTCCCGCGGCGGCGGCCGGGACGCGCGGTGGGACGACGCGGTGCGCACGACGGCTCTCGACCGGAACGAGGACGGGGCGCTCGCGGCCGCGCTGGGCGACGGCTGTGACGTACTGGTCGACATGGTGGCGTACGGGGCGGGCCACGCCCGGCAGCTGACCGGCCTCGCGGGCCGGATCGGTTCGGCGGTGGTCATCTCCAGCGGTGCGGTGTACGAGGACGATCGTGGGCGCAGCTTCGATACGCAGGACGAGCCCGATGGATTTCCCCGGTACCCCGTGCCGATCCCGGAGGCCCGGCGCACGGTTCCGGCCGGTGATGCCACCTACGGGACGCGGAAGGTCCAGCTGGAGCAGGACCTGCTGGCGGCGGGGGACGCGCTGCCGGTGACACTCTTGCGCGCGGGGGCGATTCATGGGCCGTACTGCCGCTCCCCGCGCGAGCTGTACTTCGTGAAGAGGCTCCTGGACGGCCGGGAGCGACGGGTGCTCTCGTACGGCGGTACGTCCCGTTTCCATCCGGTTCATTCCACCAACCTGGCCGAGCTGATCCGGCTCGCCGCCGGGCGGCCGGGTTCACGGGTGCTCAATGCCGGGGATCCACAGGCGCCGACGGTCGCGGAGATCGGCGCGGCCGTCGACGCGGTGCTCGGCCGGAGCACCGAGACCGCGCTGATGGCGGGCGCGCCAGGGGAGGACGGCGTCGGGGAGACGCCGTGGAGCTGCCCCCATCCCGTCGTCTACGACATGACGGCCGCCGAGCGGGAGCTCGGGTACCGGCCGGTGACGGGCTACGCTCAGTCGCTTCCGGAGACGGTCGAGTGGATCGCCGCGCAACTGGCGGGCAGGGACTGGACGGAGGCCTACCCCGCCATGCTGCGGTCGTACGGGAGGAAGCTCTTCGACTACGCGGCGGAGGACGCCTGGCTGGAGGCGTACGACCGGCAGGCATGAGGCGGATCCGGTAACGCGAGAACGGGCGGCCGGTGGATCCGGGGTCGCCCGTTCCCGTTACTCGGGACCGCTGGGTGTGACCGTTACGGCTTGGGTGTGGCGTGCGGGGCGCACGTCACGTCGTCGCGGTCGGTGCTGCCCGTGAGCAGGTAGGCGTCCACCCGCTCGTTGATGCAGGGGTTGACCAGACCGGTGACACCGTGCGAACCGGCGTCCCGTTCCGTGATGAGGCGCGAGCCCTTGAAGCGCTTGTGCAGTTCGACGGCGCCCTGGTACGGGGTGGCGGCGTCACGCGTGGACTGCACGATCAGCACCGGGGGCAGGCCCTTGCCGGTCTTGACGTTCACCGGGTTCTGCTGCTTGGCCGACCATGTCGCACAGGGCAGGTTCATCCAGGCGTTGGCCCAGGTCATGAACGGGTAGTCCTTGTGCAGCCGGGTGTTGTCGTGGTCCCACTTCTGCCAACTGGTGGGCCATTTGGCGTCAGTGCACTCGACGGCCGCGTACACGGCGTTGTCGTTCTCCGAGGAGATGTTCCCCGCGGTGTCCGACATGTCCGGGGCCGCCTCGTCGACCAGGGCCTGGGTGTCGCCACCCAGGTAGTCGCTCCAGGTCTGGGCGACGAGTGCCCAGGTGGAGTCGTAGTACGGCGCGTTCTGGAAGAAGCCGATGAGTTCGGCGGGGCCGACGACGCCACCGATCGGGTTCTTCTTGGCACTGGCGCGCAGCTTCAGCCACGCCTGCTCGACCTTCTCGGGGGTGTTGCCGATGTGGAAGGCGGAGTCGTTCTTGGCGACCCATGCCTTCCAGTCGTCCCAGCGCTTCTGGAAGGCGATGTCCTGGTTGAGGTTGGCCTGGTACCAGATGTTGTCCTTCGACGGGTCGACGACACTGTCGACGACCATGCGGCGGACGTGGGTCGGGAAGAGTGTGCCGTAGACCGCGCCGAGATAGGTGCCGTAGGAGACGCCCAGGTAGTTGAGCTTCTTCTCACCGAGCGCGGCGCGGGTGACGTCCAGGTCGCGTGCGGTGTTCGGCGTGGTCATGTGCGGCAGCATGTCGGCCCGTACGCGACCTGCTGGTCGATCAGCGGACGGCCGGCGCGACGCACGGTGAGGCGACTGGTGAAGGTGCCGGTCCTCTCGCCGTGCCGGCCGAGGATCTACGCCTCGCGCAGCACCAGCCCTGCGGTGGGGGCGAGTTCGACGCGCGTGGTCATGCGCAGGGCACTGCCGTGCGCCGAGACGAGTTGCTCCGGCAGCCGGCAGAGCCCGGCCCGCTCCCCCACGCTCAACTCGATGTCATACGTGGTGGGTTCGGCGGCCGGCCCGGGCCCCGGCCCCGGCCCCGGCCCCGGCAGGGCGATGGTCTCCGCCGCCGAGCCGACGGTGAGCCGGGCGCCGTCCCCGACCCACGCCTCAATAGCGAGCCGGTTGACGGCGAGCGGTGCGCTCATGACTCCAACGACGGTGACCCGGGCGTACGGGCCGCTTCCGGCCCGGGTCCGGCGGACCGGGGACGATGCGCCGTCCGGCGAGGGGGACGAGTTCGACGTCGACGGGTATGCCGGGTTCGAAGCGCACGGTCGTTCCGGCGGCGAAGTGGAGACGCAGACCGTGGTCGGCCGCGTCGGCCGCACCACACACCCCGCCCGCGAACAGCCCACGCAGCACCCGGCCGAGCGGCACATCGGGGGCCTGCGCCCCCGAGCCACCCTGGCAGCCCGGCCCCCGTTCAGGCATGCCGCAGCGCCCCGGAAGCCCCGCCACGGCCGGGGGCGCTGCGGCATTCCACGTCACGGGTCGTCGGCGGCACCTCAGGCGCCGGGCTCGTGCTGCGCGCTCAGGCGTCAGGCCCGGACGCCGCACTCAGGCGCCGGGCTCGGAATGCCCCCGGTGTTCCGCCGCGATACCGAAACGCCTCGGTTCGCCGGGAGCGGACACGGAGGAGCCGATCGAGGAGACCGAGCTGATCACCTGCTCCTCGTCCGCCACCCCTCCGTTTTCGAGTCGCTCCAGGTCAGCGGCCGAAACGAGCGCCACGAGCGGCTTGCCGTGCCGCGTCACGACCACTCGCTCGCCACCGTAGACAACGCGGTTGATCAGTTCGGCGAGCTCAGCTCGGGCTTGCGTCACCGGAATCTCGTAGGCCATGTTCCCTAGCCTATGTAATGTCCACCTGGTCCGCCGTGGTCCGTGGCGACAGCGATTGCCCAGGTCAGAGGCTCTCGTGTGCTCCCGTGCGCTGTCGTTTGTGAGAAATGTGTGAGACGGGGTGAGACGAAGAGTTAGCTGGTCGCCCTGAATCCTGGCGGGTCTCAGCGGGGATCGACGCCTCACATGACGCGATCGTGCTGGTGCAGCCAGACGTCCTGGCCGTGAGATCTCCCGGCCAGCCCGAAGGCGTCGGCGGGCGGCTCACCGAGACCGACATACCGCGCACACAGCCTCGCTCTGGTCCCAGAAGCAGCGCGGCCCGCGCCCGCCGCCGTCGCCGCGTGTGCCCTGTTCTCCCGAAGCTGCCGCGAAGCGAAAAGTAACTATCTGTAATCAAAGTGACGCTCAGCCACGGAGAGTGAGGCGGGGTCCGGGGACTTCGCCGCCTTCCAGGCTGGCGAAGTCGGCGTGGGCCTGGCCGCTGGTGGAGAGGGTCTGCGCCGGACTGGGCATCCCCACCAGCGCCTTCGGATCGCCCTTGGGACGGTAGGTGCGGCCGGGACGAGCGAACTCGCCGATCGGTTCCTTCTGCTTCGCGTCCACACTCACCACCGGCAGACCACGGGCCAGGAAGCTCTCGGCAGCCGCGTTGATATGCCGGAACTGGGCGTCACGGTCCCGGGACTGCGAGCCGGCTCGGGTCTTGGTCATGCCCTGCAGACTGAACCCCATCTCCCGCAGGAGCCCGCCGACCACCGGAGCACTGACCGGATGCCCCGCATCGCTCAGCTCTCGGGCCAGGTCCCGCAACGACGCCGTTGTCCAGCGCAACGGTGAAACCGGATCGCCCACCTCCCGCGGCTCGATCAACGCCTCAAGCACGGGCCGGAGACCAGGGTCCCGCTCAGGAACCGATCTACGGCCACCGCCTGGCCGCCGCACCCGACCCAACGGCTCAGCCCCGCCGGCGAGTTCGACGCGTCCCCGCGCGACGGTCGACTCCGATACCTCCGCCAGCCGACGGCGAACGCGGCGGTGCAGCCCGGCTCCTGCAGGAGTCTGATCGTGCCGTCAGGGGCCCAGCTCCCATTGCTGTGCGTTTGATCCGCCACATCCGTGGATGCACGTCGACGTGCACGCCTGCAACCGAAACGGCCCTCAGCGTCGTCCAGGGCTGCGGCCCGCCGCCGACCACCCGGCTCCCGCAGGGGCTGTTGAGGGGAGAAGACCTGTTGTCGGGCTGGGACGAGGAATGGGTGCTGCTGGAGCGCGAACGCCTGCAGCAACTGCGGCTGCACGTCTTCAACGCGCCGGCCGAGACGCTCGTACGAGTGGGAAAGCCGGCGCTCGCCCTCGAGGCGGCGTGGGAGAGCGTGCGCACGGAGCCGCTTCGGGAGAGCGCGCACCGGGCCGCCCGCCGGTGCTGCGGCACCGTCGCGAAGCCCACCTGGTGAACCGCGGAGCCCAACCGGACAACCGCGGGCCGCCGGGGACGTCCCACGTTCGGGGGCCCACTGGTGGCGACCTGGTGGATCACCTCGGACGATGGTGCTCGAACCCAGGGCACGACCGGCGTCCTCAGGAGGTGATCGCGTGCGAGCTCGGCCCAGGCCGCACCCCGGCTCGCACCCGAGGGTGCGACGACCCTCGCTGACGACCTGGCCGTCGCGAGTGGCCCTGGTGGTGATCCTGCTGGTCCTCCTCATGACGACTCTGTTGCTGGCCCGGTTCGGTCGCGAGGACTTCGTCCATGCTCTGACCTTCCCGGGCCGGATCACCGGTGCCGTTCTTCTCGCGGTCGCGTTCACCACGCTGCTGGGCGCCGCCGCCGCCCTGGACCACTGGGTCTGGCACCGCTTCCTCTACTCCGGCCTGGTCGCGCTGATCGGCACATTCGCGGCCTTCCTGACCAACGCCATGCTCCTGGCCGAGACGTGGAAGGACGGCGATTCCCTGGCCTACCCGGCCTTGTTCGGCGCGCTCGCGGCGGGTTCGGTATGGGCTTCCTTCGCGGTGTGGCGGACGTCGGTCGCGATCCCCGCTCCCAAGCGGCTGGCCGTCGCGGTGATCGTTCCCTCGGTCCTCGCGGTCGCCAATTTCGGCTACCAGAACCTCTATCAGCCGTACCAGCGGGAAACCAGGCCAGTCATCACGTTGTCCATCGGGAAGGCGGTGCTGAGCAAGGACCGGAAGGCATTCGCCTTACCGGTCGACCTCACCCTCCAGAACCACAGTGACGTGGGTTTCTACGTGCTCCAAACCGAAGTCCACGCGATGGGGCAGCGGGTGCCGCTCAGCCCGAAGGACCGGCTGCGCCAGCAGTGGCGAGCCGATGCCGAGCAGTGGACCGGATCCTCGGAAATGAACCCCCTCTCCCGCAGAGAGATCCACCAGCCCGGCGAGCTGGTGGAGGCACAACCGTGGATGCCCTATGGACAGTGGATCGAGTCGAGCGACACCTTCGCCACACGTGTGGTGGTTCAACTGCCCATCGACACGCCGTACGACCAGGTCGCGTTCTATGCCAGCGCGAGCCTGGCGCGCAAGGACCGGCTCGTGCTGCAGCCACCGCTGCAGTTCGTGGCGAAATCCTGGGGCCGGGGCGAGGTCCCCGGATGGGTGAAGCAACAACAGAAAAGTGGCCAAGACTCCCTCATCTACCGTGCCAGGGTGCACGAGAACAACGCGATCGACGAGTACACGAGGGATGCGCGTTTCGTAACCGTCTACTGGATGTTCGGCACGGGCGGCGCGAAAGTGGCGACGTCCATTGGGCGCAAGGGAGAGGAGAACCGCGCCCCCCAGACCCCGGCGGAATTTCGCGAGACGGTGAATCGGTACGGCCTCGTCGACCTCCTGACGGGCCCTTACGTGCGGACCCTGTGGGACATCAAGAGCCAGCGCTGACGGGCACCGCCGCGCCGAGCGCGCCGGAGCCCCGGCCCAGTCGCTCCAGCCAGACCACCAGGGCGAGCGAGCTGTTCAGCCGGTCCAAGGAGTGCGCGTCCCCCAGGCCGAGCTGCGCCTCCCGCACCGCCCGGCACAGCATCTCGACGTCGAACATCTCCGCGATCAGCGGATGCTGGGCGGAGCGGCACAGGGCGACGAGTTCGTCGCCGTGTGTCCGCAGGCCGCGGGCATAGAGGTCGTCGAAGGGGACCTTGACCACCCTGCCGCTGATCGGGGCAGGGAGCAGGTCCGCCATGGCCTCGCGGAGAACGGCCTTCGGAAGGCCCTGCCGGAACGTGGCCGCGACGGGGAGGCGGCTCATCGTGGCGACGACCTCCGGGTCGAGGAAGGGGTTTGAGAGGAAGAACCCGTCCTCACTCGCGCGATGCCAGGACAGCGGGTCGGGAGCGGCGACGTAATTGGCGGCATCGTACAGCGACTGTTCCGGCCTGCGCCCGAACACGAAGCGGCTCTCGGCGATACCGGCCTCCCGATAGCCGTGCGCCCGTGCGAATCCGGAGCGCAGCCATCGGGGGCGATTGAAGGTGCCGAGGCCGCCGAGCACCGTCCCGCCGCGGAACAGTGCGGTGAACCGTTCGGCCACGAGCGGAAAAGCCGGCCGGACCACGTAGGCGTGGACGACGTCCCGCAGACCCCGCTCGTTCCCCTCGGCCCAGGCACGTGCCTGCCGGGTCATCTGCCGTAGCTGGCCCGTACGGGCGAGCCTGTGCAGGTGGAACGGGTTGGCGTCGGCGATGGGATCGGCTCCGCAGCCGGTCAGGAGGGTGTCACAGCCAAGTTCCGCGGCCTCGGAGTGGAGTCTGCCCCAGAACGGGGCGCGGAACGCGTGCGCATGAGGCTCGTCCACGTCTCCCGCGTGGTGCTCGAAGTCGTCGAAGTCGGCCACGTCGTCGGCATCGACGATCACCGGGCGCGCTGCGGCTGCGTGCCGGCGGATCTCCTCCATCGCGATGTCGAGGTACGGCTGCTCCGCGGCCAGCTCTCCGCGGGAGAAACGCCCGGCGAGCAGGACGAGGTTCCCGGGGCCGGCTCGCCTCTCGACCAGCAGACGTGCGGCAAGCAGCGCGACGCTGGTGGAGTCGATGCCGCCCGAGACATGGCATGCCGTCGTCGTGCCCATACGGCGTCCGACGGCGTTCTCAAGCGCCAGGCGCAACTCCTGCGCGGCCTCACCGAGGTGGGGTCCGTCAGCCGTCGGCGCGGGCGGGGCGGTGGCCCGACGGACGGGTCGCGGCGTACGACGGCGCAGCTGCCCGGTGAGGGAAAGCTCCACCACCTCTCCGCCGAGCACGCGGTGCACCCCGGCGAACGGCGTGAGGTCCGTGTGCGGTTGCGCCATGTTCCCGGTGAGGTATCGGCAGAAGTAGCGGGGATCCAACTCTGTGGCGTTCCCCAGGCTGCGGGCGGAGGTGCTCACGGCATTCACTCGGCCACCCGACGCCCGGAAGAACAGGGGGATGCGTGCCTGTTCGTCGCGGATCAGAAGGATGCGGTCGCGGCACACCAGAACGGCCGCGTAGTCGCCCACCGGCAGCGGCGGGACGGCTCCGTTCCGGCCGAAGGCGTCGAGCAGGCCGTGCGCGCCCGCCGACCGGTCGCGGGCCGAGCCGACCCAGCCGACGACGGCCGCGGTGCCGGCCGGCGAGGAGACAGTCGTCACGAGTCCCTGACGCGTCATGGCATCGGAGGTCCGGAACCTCGGTGTGCCATCGGACCACTCAAGGCCGAGCGCATCCATGTCACTGTCCCCCGCAGCCGATCGAGAGCACCGGTGTGAAGGCGTGCCCTCGCGGATCGGCGTCCGGGATGCACACTCCGGCCGAAACCGTCCAGGCGTGCAGGGCGAAGGGGTGTTCGCGGACACCGACGTGGAGTACGGCCTCCATGCCGGACCGCCGCAGCAAGAGGAAGGCCGTAACGGCCTCGGACTTGCAGTCGCCGTTGACGAACCAATTGCTGCGGCTGTGAGTCTGTACCGCTCGTTTCAGGCGTCCGAGCTCCTGCGCGGAAGGGAGGTCGGCACGGGCGTAACCCGGGGCAGCCAAGGACAACAGCCGGAGGACACGCCCGAATCCCAGGGTCCGGATGAGCAGGTGCACGCCATGCAGCCAGAGCCCGACGGCGCCGGATTCCACGTGCTTCTTCCGGCGGCCCGTCGCGCATCCGGCCCGCACGAGAACGGTGACGAGCTCGGCGCGTTCCTCAGGGCTTCCCTCGGCGAACTTCCGGACGTCCTCTGCCGTCATCCCGAGAAAACGCGTCCGTCTCCAGTCGGCGATCAGCGCTCCATCGGACATCCGGCTGACACGGCAATGCGGTGACAGGATCCTTGCCATGGCTGCCAGGGCATCTGTGTTATCCGCCACCACATACCCTCCGGGATTTCACCGTGGACGGTGTCAGGACTGGTATCCGTGACCGTCGTAGAGTCCGCCGCTGAAACCCCGGATCAGACGGCCGTTGCCGAGAAGAACCAGTCGAAGCGGCTTACGACGCCGCAGCAATCGGAGAAACATCGCCCACCTCCAGAGTCAGTCACAACCGATCAACTCCAGGCTACGCCGCCACGAATGGCCCGCAACCGGGCTGCCGCTCGCTACGTGCGGTCCGCGATCGCGTGCCGTCGGCGAACGCACCTGAACGGTCGTGCCGACATCCATGGCCGGTGTGGGGCACTGGCCGTGGAGTGGTGCCTCCGAGGGGCACCGGCGGTACGCAGCCGCCCGAGGACCTCGTCCGCGATCGCGCGGCGAGGCGGGATGCGGCCCCGTGACCAGCGAAATCAGGATGAAATTTTCTCATTCCGGAAGCCGTGACAGATCACGAGTGAGGTGTCATGCGAGGACGACCGGCCCTGGTCCTGGTGCACAGCCTCTCGTGGGGGCCCTGACCTGGCAGCCCGTCGCGAGAGTGCTGCACGCCCGAAGGCACGTGACGACCGTGCCCTCGTTGGCGAAGGCATTCGTGGGCACCACACCGTACTACCCGAGGCTTGCTGCGGCCGTCGCGGAAGAGATCGACCGACGGCGGCGCTGCGTTGCGGGTCTCCGTGCCCAATGCGACGGTGTACGAGGGGCAATGCCGACGGCCCTGGCAAGGGACAGCCTTGGAGTCGGCGGCACCACGCGTCGATAGACGGCTGAACCGCGCCCCACCATCCTTGGCGCCTGACACTCCGTGAATCAGCGCGTGTCCACGAACCGGAAGAAGCGCACAGGAAGCGGGAACTTCAATGGCGAACGGCCCCATGGACGGGCGAGCATTCGGTGGGCAGCCCAATCGACCCAATGGCCCCGTCACGGGCCAACGTACGGAGTACACCGGTCGGTACGTGGTCCTGCTCGACCCGAGCAATCAGGAGAGCGGACTCAACGCGCTGCGTTCCTCCGCCGACATCGCGCCCGTCGAACGTGTCCGAGGAACCGAGGCCGCGAACGTCGCCGAAATCCTCGAGCGCCCCGACGTCTCGGTGCTCTTCGAAGAACTCGGCGCCGCCGTCGTCGAAGTGCGGCCCGAGATGCGCCACGCGCTGGTGACCACGGCCGAGGCGGAATCCTCGATCATCGCGGCCGAGCCGGAGCGCATGGTCTACGCCATGCCGATCACCGCCCCGCAGGAGGCGCCGACCGAGTTCTTCCCGGCCTACCGCAGCGACGAGGAAGTGGTTGCCCGCCACTCCAGAGCCGAAATCGCTGCTGCCCAGGGCGCGGCCTGGGACGAGCAGAACTGCACCTGGGGCCTGCAGGCGATCCGGGCCAACCTGTCCAGCCTGACCGGACGCGATGTGAAGATCGCCGTCCTCGACACCGGCGTGGACACCGACCACCCGGACCTGGTCGGGCGCATCGAGGCGACGACCTCCTTCGTGCTCGGCGAGGCCGTTGAGGACGGCAATGGCCACGGCACGCACTGCATCGGCACGGCTGCCGGTCCGGCCAACCCCCAGCAGGGACCCCGCTACGGCGTGGCCTGCGACGCCCGCATCCTCGCGGTGAAGGTGCTCAGCAACGCAGGCAGCGGCACCGACGGCCAGATCCTGGCGGGCATGGCCTGGGCCATCGCCCGCGGCGCGCGGGTGATCTCCCTGTCGCTCGGCTCTCGGGTCCGACCGGGTGAGCTCTTCCCGCAGACGTACGAGAAGCTGGCCCAGCGCGCGCTCGAGCGCGGGACAGTGATCGTCGCTGCCGCGGGCAACGACAGCACTCGACCCCCGCGCATCGAGCCCGTCAGCCGGCCCGCCAACTGCCCCTCCATCCTCGCGGTGAGCGCGCTCGACAAGGCACTCACGCCGTCGTTCTTCTCCAACGGCGGCATCAACAGCCAGGGCGGCGAGGTCAACATTGCCGCGCCCGGCATGGACGTGCGCTCGGCTGCCCCTAACGGCGGGTACCAGAACTTGAGCGGCACCAGCATGGCCACGCCGCACGTCGCGGGTGTCCTCGCAATGCTCGCCCAGGCGAACCCCAACGCTTCCGCGGCCGATCTCAAGGCCAGTCTGTTGTCCGGTGCGTTCCCGCTGACGCAGCCCGTCAGGGACATCGGCTCGGGTCTTCTCCAGTCGCCGTGAGCGAGTTGTCCAACTCTGCGCCGGTCGGGGTCATCCTTGCGGTCGCCCCCGACCGGTTCGCGGAAGTGGTCGAGGCCTTGCGCCGGGCCGGGCTGACGGTCACGGGCGAGCAGCCGATCCTCGGCACGCTCTCCGGCACCGTCGCGGAGGACCGGATCCCGGCCCTGGAAGCGGTCGACGGCGTCGAATCCGTCGACCGGGAGCGCACCATCCAACTCCCCCCGCCCGACTCCCCGATCCAGTGAGTCCGAGAAACGGCGCCCGGGCCTGTTCGTCTCCGTGCCGTCCTCCTCCTCCGGGAACGGCGGCATGTCGGCCGGTGGCTGTGCGAGCAGCAGCGCCCGGTGGGCGTCGCCGTGACCGTCACAGCCGCCAGTCTGTCGGAGAACGCCCTGGGAATACGCCTCCTCGCGACCAGGCCAAGAAGACGACCTATCCGACCATCGCCAAGAGCTGGGGCGACACCGGCTTCAAGAAAGCCGGTGTCGAGCACGGAGCGCAGCTCGGAATCGACGTCGAAGTCGTCAACAGAAACCCTGGAGTTCGCGGTTTTCACGTCGTGAAAAGGCGCTGGGTAGACGAGACCCGCTCCGAAGCCATGATCCACGTTGCGTGGCCGCCGGCCAATGAATGGCCCCCCGTACGGCGGAGCCGACGAGGGGCCGGTGGTTCGACTGACGGGCCGCGGGTCAGTACTTGGCGGCCAGACTGACCTGAGTGTCGCCTCCGGCGCCCTCGAGCCGCCACCGCAGCCACTTGCGGTCGGGCGCGTTCGTGTTCACCGAGAGCCAGTGTCCCGGAACGACCGTGCCCTGCCAGTTCTGGACCCAGAAGCACTCCTGGCCGCTGCACTCCCACACGTCGACGAAGAGCTGGGCGTTGCGCGACCCCTCGCGACCGACCATCGCGATCCCCGTCCCGAATCCCACGGCCCGATCCGTCCCGCAGATCGCCCAGTCCCAACCCTGTACGCACGCCTGGGCGCCGTTGCAGAACGTGTTCCGGAACCAGACCTGCTCGTCCGTGGTGAGCACCGTCGACTCGTCGTAGCCGGCCCGCTCACCACTCGCCTGCTCTCCGGTCTCGGGCGGTCCCTCGACCTCGCCGGGAGTGGCAGGAAGATGGTCGACCGCGCGACCGCCCTCCACGATCGCCTTCGTACCGTCGGAGAACTCGAGGAACTGGATGGCGCGGTCGTCCCCCAGCGCCATCGTCGTCCGAAGGCGCGGAGGCAGCGCCTGCTTTATGTTCGTGGACGTCGTTGTCATCTCAGACTTCCTCTCTTTGGCCAAGGGACGCGCAGTGACGCGCCCTGCCAAGGCGAGTGCGTGCTGAAGGGGGATTGCGGGCCGCCGGTGCGTCCGATAAGGGACTTCCATCCCGTGCGACCCCGCTCGTTCTCAGTCTGTCACAGCGTCTGCTGATGCGCTCGCCCACTGCCCGGGCCGTCGGGCCGCCTCAGCACTCCCTTTGAGCCGGGCGAGGTCGGCGGCAACGGCAGCGGCGTCGGCCGCGAACCCGGCATCACTCATCCCGGGCCGCCGACGCTTGTAGCGGTCTCGGCGGGCAGCCCACAAACCAGCGCCTTGACCTGGACGGCCTGCAGCGCGGTGAACGCCGGCGGGCGGCCGGGGCGCTTGCGGTCGGTCAGCCCGGGCCTGCCTTCCTCGGCGAACCGGCTCCGCCAGGTGCGCACAGTGTCCAGGTGCAGGCCCGTCTCCCGAGCGATGCGCGCGTTCGAGCGGCCCCTGGCTGCATGAAGCACGACGTGCACACGTATCCGGGCCTGGTGGGGAGTCTTGTGGCCATGGGCCATCTCCTTCAACCGATGCCTCTGCGTGGCGGTCAGTGATATCGGGAAGGCGGGGGCAACGGGCAAGGAAGTCCGGCCGATCAGCAGAAGTGGATCTTACGGCCGGATCCTGCCGCAGCACGCCCTACCGCGACCGGCAGGATGGCCCCACGCCCACCGGGCCGGAGTCGACCAAGTCCTCCCTCGCCCAAAAGCTGACCGCGTGAGCCCGCACCGCTTGGCCCGAGTTGGCCGCCGTGATCCGCCCCCGGCCCGGCGGGGCTCACGGGACGACGCTGAGAGAGTTCACGGCCCGGTGATCGTGTGTGGCCAGGGACGGAAGGGCCCTGGTCCCACACGATCACGCATTTCCGGTCCGGCCTACCGGTCTCCGGGAGCGCGACGGTCGCTGCACGTGAATCATGATCACCCCAACGGCCGATCAGCACACAGCATGTGATCCATGAGCGCGGTCCGTCTTCGGCGTGTCGCCGAGGGAGTCGCACAGGGGGAGCAAGGGGGCATGAGCCGGCAAGGCTCCGCACGTGCGCCACGCGTTTCGAGTGGCGAACTGCATCGCCAGGTTGTCCACTGAGTCCCGTTGGCGAAGCCGCCAAGCCGCCCGACAGGGCAGCCACAGCACCGCCGGTTCTCCCGGCCTGCTTCGCCCCCACCTTCCCCCGACGTGCGAAAGGCGTCCGCATGCCCGTAAACGAACCCATCGATCTGGCGGAGCTCAGAGCAACTCTGGAACGCGCCGGCAATCCCTGGCGATCGACCAGCAACTCCATGACGCGACTGATCGAGCAAGAGCGCGTCAACCGGCTCGGCGTACCGGTCGACGAAACCGAGCACGCCGAAATCATGGCTGCTCGGGAGCAGTACATTGCCGCCGCCCAGGAAGCCGCGGTGCAGGCGGCGGACCTGCCCTCGGCGTTCGACCTGCGCAATATCGGAGGCCTGGACTACACGACCCCCGTGAAGGACCAGAAGAACTGCGGATCCTGTGTCGCGTTCGGCACGGTGGCGACCATGGAACACGTGGCCCGCTATGTCGACCGTGCGCCCTACCTGCCGGCTGACCTCTCCGAGGCCCACGCCTTCTACGGGTACGGCCGCGAGGCCGGGGTCACCTGCGACACCGGCTGGCTTCCGGAACCGCTGCTGGAGAAGGCCCGCGACTCGGGCATCACCTTCGAGGACTACTTCCCCTACACACCGGGGAACCAGGACAGCAGCAAGCTCAACCCGGACTGGCCCAACCGCCGCGCCAACGTGGTGAACTGGACGAACGACACCAACGATCCAGCCGCGATCAAGCGCAGCATCGCCACCTACGGGTCCGCCATCGCCTGCTTCTACGTCTACCAGGACTTCTTCAGCTACGGGGGCGGTGTCTACCGGCCGCAGACCGACAAGCTCGCCGGTGGTCACTGCGTCTCCCTGGTCGGCTACGACGACGCGCAGTCCTGCTGGATCGCCAAGAACAGCTGGGGCACCGACTGGGGGGAGCACGGCTTCTTCCGGATCGGCTACGGCGAGTGCGGCATCGAGAGGTGGCACGCCTGCGGCATCCAAGGCGTCAGCCTCCGCGCCTGGCTTGCCGACCAGCGCATCCTCGGACTGTGGAGCAACGAGGTGGACGCCAACGTGTGGGCCTACGGAGAGCTCCGCGGCTGGCTGAGCCTCGGCAGCAACGTGTCCGCGACCGACGCAGCGATGCTCGCCGAACTCGCTGCCTCCAAGTCGGCCGGCGCCAAGGTGGGACTGTTCGAGGACAACGGCAGCGTCCAGCAGATCTACGCCTGGTGAGACCCGAATGAGCAACGAGACGGCACGCGACCTCAGGAGTGGTACTGGATGAGTCCGCAGAAGATGAGCACGATGGAGGCGCTCTCCGCCAGGGCCCGCAACGGGTACAGCGGAATGGCGGCCGTGGACGGCGGCGGCGGCAAGCCGGTTATGCCGCCGCCGGGCGTGGAGGTAGGTCTCTCGGCGATCCCGGTGACCGAGTTCGGAAAGCCGAAGACCGACGCCAGGGCGGTCCGGTTCGAGGAGACGGTCGCAGGCGAGGCCCGGCCGGTGGTTCACCCGGACATCAGGGCGACCGAGCAGGCCATCCAGGCCATCGAGGCCGGCGGATCCGTCACGGGTGTCTGGACCCAGAACGTGATGGTCGACGGCATGTGGTCGATGGACCAGATCAGGAACGCCTACCTGCATGTCAAGGGCGGCACGTGGAAGAGGATCCACAACGGTTCCGACGCCGCCTTCACGGCGCTGACCACGCTGGCGTCCCAGGCACGTCAGACGGGACGGCCGATCACCTTCCGCGAGGAGACGGACGGGATGGTCCACGAGATCTACTTGTGGTGAGCTGACTCACCACCTCCAGCAGGGCCGTCCCGCAACCGGGGCGGCCCTGCCCGCGCGTGTCGCGGAAACGTCCGTCCGTCGCCCGCGCGCTCCGCCGAAAGAGAGGGTCAGCCTCCGGCCTCAGATCCGCTGACCGAGATCCGGACACTTAGCCGGTCCTGCACGTCATCCTCCCAGGGCCGCTTCAGCACCAGCTGCACCAGCCCCTCGCCGGCTGCTGTCGGTCGGACGCGCACGACCCGCTTCCCCCCAGCACCGGGCAACGGTTGCCCGGGGGCCTCGTACTCGTTGCCGGTCACCTCAAGACCGTCGTCTACGCGCTGCACCGACCAGAGATAGCCCGTAGTGGCATTCTCCGGTAGCTGCACCACGACCTCATCGCCGAGCGACACGTGGACTTCGGAGTCCCGCGGTGAGACTCGTACCTCGACCATCGCCGCACCTCCTCCCAGGACGCCGCGTGGCCGTGTCAACGTTGTATTCCACGTGCTCGGGCGCCACGGCCGGGAGACCTCGCATGCCATCGCGGACGATCCCCATTCTCCTCTTGAACCCTGGGCCTCGCGCTCCCGGCCCCGTCCGGAGCAGCCGTGCTGTTCTGCGGCCGCCAGGGCGATGGGCACGAGATCTCACTGGCGTGCGACTCCGGCCGGACTTCTGTATTTCTCCTGTTCAACGGCCTGGCGGTGGGGAGTGTAGCGGCAGCGCGGCATGCGCGGGGCGGACTTGGAGAGGCCGTCCCACCAACGTGTGCCCGTCCCACCAGCGTGTGCCCGCGCCGCATGCAGTGACAACGCCCCGAGCCCACGACAGCCCCGGGCCCGCGTCATCAGCGCCGCACTCTACGGGAGGCCAGGAGCGAGGGAGCCGGCCCCTCGCTGACGCCCTCACCTCGGCGGATCGACGACGAAGATGCCCGGAGCGGGCCTCTTCTCGGCCATCGCCTCACCCGAGGCGGCCAGTCTGGCCCTGGCGCGGATGGTGGACCCCGGCACCGCGTCCGCCAGGAGTGGGCTGGGCACGGCGAGCAGCAGGCGCTGCCCGACGTTCTTGGACAGCAGGTCGGCGTAGCCGGCTACCGGCTCGGCTTCGAGTACGTCCACTTCTGCCCGGTCCCAACCCGCCAGCCGCGGATGGGGCTCTGTCCTGACCAGCCGCGCGGTCAGGACAGTGCGATTATCGGCCACCTGCACCATGGTCGGTCACCGGCGGGGCAGGCCCTCGTGCCGGTGCATGCGGTGCCCGTCACCCGTCTTGGTGAGAGGCTGCGGGCCGCCCGTCGTGCCCCTGGCCTCGGGCCGCAGAATCTGCTCGAGGAACGCCTCGGCGCCCGCCCAAGGCGCCACGGCCTGCTCCAGAGTGGCGAGCCGCTCCTGAAGATCGTGGATCGTCCTGACCAGCCCGGGTACGTCCTCCGTCTCGCGCATGGCCACGGCATGGACGGGCGCGCGCACGGCAGCCCCCGCCGAGACCGATACCGTGGCGGTCATCGTGGCGGCGGGCGCCGAGATGTCCGTGACGGAGACACCGGTCACAGCCCCGGTGTACGACTGGGAACTGGGCTTGCTCGACGGGCTGAACGAGCTGTTGCCGGTGCTCCCGGGGTAGGTGTCGCCGTCGTCACCACGGTTCGTCGCCCATTCCAGGTCGCGCTGGTTGTCCGCCTGGACCAGGCCCACCATGTAGTGGTCCTCGTTGGTGTTGTCCGACTGGCCGTCGTCGACGTGCCAGATCAGCATGCCCGGGGCGGGCAACGAGCTGTCGAACCCAGTCTGTTGGCGGTTCTCCACCAGGAAGTACTCGTTCCCCGGCAGACCATCCGTCCACAGCCGGTGCACCTCGAAGCTGCTCTTGACGTCGGGGATGGACAGCGTCCCGTTGCTCATGACGTTGACAGGCTTGGCCCAGCCCTGCTGGATCTTGCACCATGCCGACGGATGCGTCGGGATGTCACCGCCGCCGCCCCATGAACCGGCGCCCATCAAGCACCAGTTGCCGACCCCCTCCGACGATCCGTCGACGTCGTACAGGTCGGGGAAACCGAACAGGAGGTGCCCCAACTCGTGGGCACAGACCCCGATCTTCGCGTCCTCGGGAATCGTGAGGTAACCGTAGATCCGGGCGCCGTCGGCGTTGTACGCGCTCGGTAGGACCCACTTGTGCGACCAGATGTCCCCCGGGTCGCCGGTGGCTTCGCCCCCCAGGCCGGAGTGCAGGACGACGAAGGCGTCGACGAAGCCGTTGCCGTCGTTGTCGTACGGCGCGTAGTTGATGAGAGGGTCGGCGCTGACGGCGGCGTCCCGGGCCATGATCTGCGCGCGCGCCTGCCCTGTCGGGCGGCCGATGCCGAAGTTGTTGTTGGCGTACCAGGACAGCTTCTGCGGAAGCCGGACCGGACCGATGACCTCGCCGACGATGTCCACCAGACCGTGGGTCACTTCGCGGTAGTAGTCCCGGACACTGCCGTGCGGGAGCTCGCCGAGGGAGAAGAACAGCTTCTCGAAGTGCTCCTTGTCCGCGGTCATCGGCTTGTCCGCGAAGTCCGCCAGGACAACGACGACGCGTATCGCGCCGGTCAGCGGGGCACGCGCGGCAGCCGCGGCGCGGATGGCCTCGTGCGGTGTGCCCGGCGGGAATTCGTCGGCCGGGATGATGGCGCCGTCGTCGAAACCGAGCATGCGCGGGGCACCACCGGGCCGGAACGTACGCGCCACATCCGATTCGCCGCGGACCCGCTCCAGTTCCTGCAGCATCCTGCCGCGCAGTTCCGGACTGGGTGCGATGGCGCAGAACTCCGACCAGACGGCGACCGCGGAATCCCGCGCAGTAGAAAGGTCAACCATGCCGAATCCTCCAAGAAGGGATGTTTGGTTGTTTCCACGGCCAGTGACGCATGCGGGTAGGACGCCTGCAAGACGATCACTCGTCCGGCGGGAGGAAGAGGCGATGGCTCGGTGCCGATCGGGTGAGTGGTATCTGCGGCGGACGGGGCGGGCGGTGAACTCGAAGAGGGTCGAGGCCGACTCAGCCCGTGGGTACGCCGACCGCATCCCACGCCTGGACTACCGCATCGCGCTCCTGCGGCCCGTAGGCATCGGCGGCGTCCGCCGTCAGCCGTGCGAAGGACGCGAAGTCGGCGTCGCTGGCGAGCGTGCCACTGGTGAGCACGTCGTACCAGATACGGCCGGCGCCATCCCAGGCGTGGGCGCCAAGCTGGGTGGCGGCTAGGTAGAAAGCGTGGTTGGGGATGCCCGAGTTGATGTGCACGCCGCCATTGTCGGCGAAGGTCTGCACAAAGTCGTTCATGTGGGCAGGCTGCGGATCCTTGCCGAGCTCATCGTCGTCGTACGCGGTGCCGGGCGCCTTCATCGAGCGCAGCGCGACGCCCTGTACTCCGGGGCGCAGCAGTTCCTCTCCGATCAGCCAGTTTGCTTCCTCGGTTGTCTCGCCCTTGGCGTACTGCTCGACCAGGGAGCCGAATACGTCGGACATGTGCTCGTTCAGAGCTCCGGACTGGCCCACGTATGCCAGGTTGGCGGTGTATTGGGTGACGCCATGGGTGAGCTCGTGGCCGATGACGTCGGGGGACTGTGTGAAGTCGCCGAAGATACGCCCGTCCCCGTCGCCGAAGACCATCTGCTCGCCGTCCCAGAAGGCATTGTCGTAGTCCCGGCGGTAGTGAACGCTGGCGTCCAGCGGGAGGCCGGCCCCGTCGATGGACGAGCGGGACAGGGTCTGCAGATAGAAGTCGAAGGTGGCTCCAAGGCCGTCGTAGGCGTGATTGACCGAGGTGTCCGCTACGTCGGCCTCGCCCTCTCCGCGTATGCGTCTGCCGGGCAACTCCTGCCGGTGCTCGACATCGCAGACGGTGCGTTTGGAGTGGTCGGGGCCGCTCGTCGGCAGGGCGGCGGTCGGGCCGATCTCGGCCGTCAGCCTGCGTTGGACGCGTTGTGCCGCGTCGAGCGCAAGGGTGCGGCGGGCAGGCTCGTGCACGGTCGGGTCCTCGGCTCGGGCCAGCCGGTTGAGCAGATGCGGTGGCACGATCGCACACGGCGTCGTGGCCACGGACCTGAGCGAGGAGCCTCGGATGTCGTTGGTCATGGGATGTGCTCCGATCGGTGCGGTAGCGCACCTCATCCGCCTGACGTTCGCGCTTTTCGCGGGTGGTGGTACGCGTGCCGACATTGGGCTGAAGTGGTTGACGAACAGCGTCACCGTCGTCTGATCCGAGACCCGTATGTCCACCTCGAGGCAGTCCCGTGAAAACAGTGCTGCCGGTGCTGGTACGAGCCGTCGACGCCTGCGACGCACGTAACACGCTTTCCCCGCGATCCCGGGTACGGACATACTCAAGAGGGTCGACGGGATCAACTATCTGAAGAGCACGCATGTCCGCCTTGAGATGCCGCGGCGCGAAGACGTCTTCATGTCGAACGCGGCCAATTGCTGTGCCGAGCATCGAGTTCTCTCCCTGGGGGGAAAGAGCTTTCGGTTTCAACGGGCGATCCATGCGCGCGCGTGCTATGAATTCAGTTTCCGCCCGTCACCAGAGGCCTGCAACTCAGCATCCAGCAGCTCCGGCCGTGGCCCGTCGCTACAGCCAGGTCTCACCGAGGCGGGCGGCATTGACCTCGGCGCCGGCACCGAGGTCAATGCCCCAAAGCCAGGGCACGTTGGCGCAGCTCGGCGTGGGTTTCCGGACGAGGCTCCACGGCGTGAAACGGTCTCAGGTCGCGCGCTGGGCTGCTCCGGCAGTGCCACCAACGGCATCCCTGGCAAAGCGAGCTGCGACAGGCTGCGCATCCCCAACGTCTGACGGCAGTCTCCAGGGCCCCGCGGCGGACTCGGTGCGTTGCTCCGTTTGCGGGACAGGTCCAGTCGGCGCACGCTGCAATTTGAGCGCAACGGAATCGCGGAAAAGAAAATCTCCGCGCAGTATCGCGCGCGGAGTACCCGTGCGTGGGCGCTGTGCGAAGCCTGACCGGGACTGTGCGAACCACTTGATTGACCTCCAAGCCGAGGAGGAGCACGGTGATCTCCCTATTCGAACGTGCGATTCGGCAAGACCAACAACGACGTAAAAGCCTTGCAGAGCGCACTGATCGAAGCCGGTTTCAGTATCCCTTCAGGAGCCACAGGATTGTTCGGCCCGCAGACGAAGTCCGCCTATGCTGCCTGGCAGCGGTCGATCGGCCTCAACGGCTCGGATGCGGACGGATTTCCCGGCTGCTCCTCTCTGAGGAATCTCGGCGACACGGCTGGGTTCAGTGTGGATTGTCGGAATACCAGGTCTCTCGCTAAGAGTTCCGTCCTGTGCGCAAAGAATTCCGGGATCAGTAGGGACAGGGGCACCGCCCGCACGTTTGCGCTGGAGGCGTGCAAGCGAACAGGTGCCCCGAAGGAGTGGGTCACCGGGGTCGGTAATGACGCGAACCTGCTCACCCTCATCCTGGATCCACCGGCTTGACGTCTGTGGATGACTCTCACGGAAACGAGGAAGTGCCTTGTGACCTGCGATGATGGGGTTTCTCTAGGACCACATCAGGCACGATCGACAAGGCACTTCCGAGATGCAATCTTCCCATGCCGCCGCGATGGTCTCCGCACGGTTCGATGACCCGAATCTCGTCGCGTACGGCGGGCTTGAGCCGGTGGCGCGTCTGGCCGAGCGGTGCGGACTGCCCGCGCTGGTCGAGGGCCTGGTGAAGCTGCCGGTCTCGAGGGACGGCACGGGTTCTTTCCCGGCGGCGAAGGTGATGTCGCTGGTCGGCGGCATGGTCGCGGGTGCGGACAGCTTCGATGACATGGACCGGTTGCGGCACGGCGGACTGTCCCGGCTGTTCACCGGGGTGCGGGCGCCGTCCACGCTGGGCTCGTTCCTGCGTTCCTTCACCCACGGTCATGTGAAGCAACTGCATGCCGTGGCCCGGCGGTTCCTACCCGCCCTGGCCGCGCACACCGGGCTGCTGCCCGGCGCGCAGGCGGTGGCTTATGTGGACATTGACGACACGATCCGCCGTACCTACGGCTATGCCAAGCAGGGTGCCGGTTACGGATACAGCAAGGTCAAGGGCCTGAACGCGCTGCTCGGGATCATCTCCACCCCGCTCGCCGCACCGGTGATCGCTGCCACCCGCCTGCGCAAGGGGCCCACGAACTCGGCACGCGGTGCGGCCGGGTTCGTTGCCGAGACCATCCGCGCCGCCCGCACCTGCGGGGCCGGCGGCCTGCTGATCGTGCGTGCCGACTCCGCGTTCTACGGCGCTGACGTGGTGAACGCCTGCCGGGCCGCGGACGCCCGGTTCTCCGTCACGGCGCGGATGAACGCCTCGGTCAAGACCGCCATCGCGGCCATCGGCGAGAGCGCGTGGACGGCGATCAAGTACCCCAAGGCGGTCTGGGACGAGGAGGGACAGTGCTGGATCTCGGACGCGGAGATAGCCGAGACCACCTACACCGCCTTCACCTCCAAGCCAAAGAAACAGCAGGTCACCGCCCGATTGATCGTGCGCAGGGTGAAGCGGCTCAACCCCGCGGCCCTGCCCGAGGGACAGGGCACGCTCTTCGATACCTGGCGCTACCACGCCGCGTTCACCGACTCCCCGCTCACCCTGATCGACGCCGAGCGTGATCACCGACGGCACGCCGTGGTGGAGCAGGTGATCGCGGACGTCAAGAACAGCGCCTTCGCGCACGCCCCCTCCGGGCACTTCCAGGCGAACGCCGCCTGGCTCACGCTCGCCGCCCTCGCCCACAACCTGACCCGCGCCGCCGGGGCCCTGGCCTGCGCGTTCCATGCCCGCGCGACCACCGCGACGATCCGCGACCACCTGATCAACGTCCCCGCACGTCTGGCCCGCTCAGCACGCCACCTCACCCTCCACCTGCCCCAACACTGGCCCTGGGAAAGCGAGTTCATCCAGCTGTTCACCGCCACGCACGCGCCACCACCAGTCGGCTGACGCTCCCTGAAACGACCCGCCCGAGAGGGCCCGATACCTGCAGACACGTGGAAAAGCTGGGCAGACCAGCGGACACCCGACACCCGAAACCACCGGTCAACTCCGCGAGGACCAAAAATCCGCCGAAACCCTCACCCCGAAATCCACCCGGTGGATCCAGGCTCATACAGCGGGAGTCGGGTTTCGATGCCAACGCGGTGAATCAGGACGACGTGAACGCCACGGGGCCGCGGCAGGTGGACGGAGCAAGACTCAACTGCTCCCGCGGGTATGCGCAGGTGATTCCCGGCACCTTCGCCGAAGATCACCAGGAAGGTACGACGAACCGAATCTATCCGTTCGGGCCGGGCAACGGGTCGCCGAAGTAGGCTCGACCGGGAACGCCACCGGACCCCATCTGCACTTCGAAAAGCGCCCGGCCGGTGGTCGTTTCGGGTCCGACGTTGTGATCCCCACTGGTGACGTCCGACGTTGCCTGCCGTCCTGCGCTGCCGGGCGGCAGGCGCCGACCTGATTGCTCGTCTCGTCCCGTCGAGGCAGATGACGATCCTGCGGCGCGTGACGATCCTGCGGCGCGGCCGGCGCGGCATATCGGCTCCTCGTCCGGCGGGCCTGGGCCTAGCGGGAACCTCGGCCGTTTCCGCGCGCCCGGCCCGTAGCCAGGGCGCCGGCCGCGGTGCGTCGTCCGGGGTCGATCTGCTCGGCGAACGCTTGGAGCGCGGCGGAGCTGTTCGGCGGCAGGACCGCCATCAGCCCCTGCTCCTGCGCCTCGGCCACTGTCTCCGCCGCCCTGCTGCCCTCAGGGACGTGCACCAGGCGGACGTGTCCGTCTCCGGAACCCCGCCGGTCCACCGGAGCGACGGCACCGTGGGTACCGTCAGGCAGGGTCACCCACAGCTGGAAGTCGTCGTACCGGACGAAGTCCGCCCCCTTGACGGGCCAGGGGTAGTGGTGCTCACCGGGCACATTGGGCAGAATCCCCTGATGGTTGCCGTGGGTCATGGGCACGCACGCGTTGAACAGCGAGTCGGTCCACGCCTCCACACCGTCCGCGTCCTTGATCGGGGTGCGCAGCAGTGCGTCGGCCTCCTCGTATCCCAGCTCGGCGAGGGCGGGCAGGGTCAGTGGGAAGGCATCGATGAGTTCGGCCGCCTCGTTCCTGAGCCGGTCGACCTTCACCGGCTCAGCGCAGAACTGCATGCTCCACTCGATGCCCACCCGGGCCCGGTACATCCGCCAGCCGCCCGCTCCCTTGACCCAGAGGCTGCCTCCGTGGTGCATCTCCCAGTGCTCGGAGCCGACGGGCCGGGACCCGTACGGCAGATCCGTGTCGCTGATCTCGTCGAGAATCTTGTGCGCCGTCTTTTTCGCGGCGCGGAAGAACGACGACTCGAAGCGCTTGGGGTGCTCGACCAGCCGTATCTTCCAGGGATGGTTCTCCGACTCGATCCCGCCGGGCTTGAGCGAATCGGGAATCGGGGACGATGCAAGGGAACCGGCTCGAGCCATGTCCGACCTCCACGTGCCGACCGCGGTCCGTGTCCGGCCCACGGCGCCGAGTGCCCCCCTCTTCATCGTCCGCCAAGGTCGGAGGTACGCCAACCCGAGCAGCCGATGATCCAGCGGTGGTTCGTTGGACCGGGGGGTGGAGATCGAGAGGTCTGCCGCTGCCGACGATGTTGATCGGTTCCCGGAGGGCCTGACAGAGCGTCAGTATCGAGTGGCGGCTCAACCGGAACCAACCCGGCTGTCTCGACCTGGCCGGCCAGGTCCGCCGCGATCGGCAGCATCCTGACGTCACAGCGCCACCATGAGGTTCATGCCGACCGGCGCCCTGAACGCCACGGCTGCAGACCTTGCGTCTGGGCTCGATCGAACAGGTAAGCCGGCTGTGCCGCACAAAGCTCGGCCGGGACAAGGTCGTTCGGCATCCCGCATCGAGGCCTGCCTGCGCAACCCCGCGCCGGTCGCCGCTTGCGCGGCCCTTGACGTCGATGATCGGGGCGAGGCCGTCTTCACGATACCTGCCGCCTCCCTTGTTCGAATAAATCGGTCGCCTGCAGACGCCACCGCTCCGCCTCAACCAGGCTGAGCCGCCTGCCAGTTCGATTCCCCATACATCTGGCATTGCCGCACATAGCCGACTCGTCAACCACGGCCTCCAAGGTCAGCACGCGTTCCAGCTTCGAAACCCCGTTCCGGGCCACGCACGTTTCCCAGCACTTTGTTTCCTTGAGCGTCGATCAATCGCGTAACCGACTCCTGCGCGATTCCGAATATAATTGCCCAGGCGGCAATCTGGGGAGTGGAGTCCAAATTCGAGAGGCCAGGAATAACTTCACCATTGATGAGCATTATTCCGAACAAGGCCGACAGGGCCCCGATGGGGAGCCTCAGGAGGATGAGCATAGCGGGAATTGAATATGGAGTGTTTGTGCCTCGGATTTTTCGAATTGCGAGCGATCCCGCCAAGCCTGCTGCGCCGGCACCGATACCCTCCACAAGCAGGACATCGATCCTGCTTTCACTTTTACCCGTTGGACAAACTTGCCCAGTAGAGGGACTGAAGCAAAGGAGAGCAGATATTGTCATATTGCCCCTGAAATTCCACACGATGAACAGCGCAGCTACGACGCTGGTGGCCATGAATGTAACCAGGAGGATATTAAGGAAGCTCCGGGCCTGGGCTCTTTCTGCTTCTTCCGCTTCGTGTGCAGCAAGTAGGGTGGCGATGGCCAGCTCTTTCAAGTCCGGCCCCATTTCCTGCCCGTTGTTCTTCAAGCGATCTTCCAGCGCCACCAGCCTGGGATCGCTCGGACCGAGGTGCTGCCTGGCCTGAGCAAGGACAACGATCCCAGCCCACTTCAGTTCACCTTCATCTGCATCTGCAGGCACCAGCTTAAGGAGCTTCACCTCAGCCTTGTGCACGTTGGAGTATGCTCGATCGACGCGAGAACCGGTCAACGTTGAAATGGGAGTCTTCCAGCCTCCGGCCGCATTTCGTGCCACAGTGAGATGGGTTTTTATTTTCTCCGCTATCTTTTTATCACCGCACGAAAGTTCAGATACCTCTTCCCTCCTGTTGAGTAGCGCCTGGAGATGGGCCACGTGTGCGGTGATGCGTTGCGCCCAGGATGACTTTCCTTTTCCAGCCACGTCATCATCGGAGTCAAGCTCTCCCTTTTCCATAGCCCCATTGGAGGCTTTAAGGTGGGCTGAGGCCACTGGAATTGGGCCGTTAGGGTGGCACGACTCCGGACCCCCGCAGCCACCCAAGCCGGCTGCCCGGCCGCGAGGCGGCCTGGACGTACCGCGGCCGGATCACCCCGGCCAACCGGCTGATCCGGGTGGACATAGACATCGTGGAGAGCGGCACAGACACGCGGGGCCCCATGCCGTGGCGGACGCGTCGCTGTGGGGCGACGACATGTGCATCTACCGGGTGCGGGGGCTGGGTATGCGCGTAGTGCCGGAGGCAGCGCCCGTGCTGTGAGACGTTCCGGGACGGAACCGTCGCGTTGATCACGCTCGGCACCACGCCGTCCGGACGGCGTGGTGCTCCGTGTACGTGCGCGCGGCGTCGGCGAGACCGGCCTGCCACCTAGCCGGAGCCTCTCCAACAACTGCGCGCCCCCCTTTGGATCGCGCACGAGCACCGGACCC
Source organism: Streptomyces sp. NBC_00846 (assembly GCF_045207325.1). Lineage (NCBI taxonomy): Bacteria > Bacillati > Actinomycetota > Actinomycetes > Kitasatosporales > Streptomycetaceae > Streptomyces > Streptomyces sp. NBC_00846. The sequence goes on from NZ_CP108846.1 coordinate 617,513, forward strand.
GTGCCGAACTGATCGCCAACCTCGCCAGGCGCGACGGATCACCTTGAGGTGAGTCCGCGGAGCCGACTGTCCGAAAGAAGAGCCTGCCGTGCGGGGTCGCACGAAGTCGGAGGCCGGGCGGAAGTGGCGGATTTACCCGCCTACTTCAGCGTGTTCCGAGCCTTCGGTCCGTCAGCGACTCCTGGACGCGTGACTGATGCGGACCGTAGAAAAAAAGTCAACCGCTCTTCATTGATCGACCGAAAAAGCTCGCTAACATGACGATGCATCATGCGGCGCACACGCAACCTTCACCTGGCGGGGGATGAGTAGCTCATATGACGGTGGCCGGCGAGCGCAGCGGAAGAGAACCTCTGGACATATGCATCCTGGGGCACTTGGATGTCTCGTCCTCAGGACGCACGGTCCCGCTCGGCGGCACGCGCGAGCGGACCGTTCTGGCGTTGCTGCTCCTTGAGGCAGGGCACGTGGTGCCCGTATGCCGGCTGATCGACGCGGTCTGGGACGACGAGCCGCCCGCCACCGCCCGGGGCCAGATCCAGTTCTGCGTCTCCGCGTTGCGCCGCCGCCTCGACGAGGTCGGTGCCGGGGACCTGATAGAGACCCGCCGCCCCGGCTATCTGCTCCGCGTCACCGGACACCACTTCGATGTGAACGACTTCGAGGCGCGCGCCCGCGAGGCGCGGGCCGCGCGGGTGGAGGCCGACCTGGCGCGCGCCATGGGCCTGTTCCGCTCGGCGCTGGCGCTGTGGCGGGGCCCCGCATTCGCTGATGTCGACAGCCCCCTGGTGCGTCAGGCCGTGAGCCGGCTCGACGAGCGGCGGCTGTCCGTGACCGGGGAGTGCCTCGAGTGCGCTCTGGACGCCGGTGAACATCACGAGGTGATCGGCGAATTACGCGCCCTGGTCGCCGAGCACCCCCTGCACGAGCGCTTCTGGGCGCTGCTGATGAGCGCCCTGCACGCCTCGGGACGCAAGGCGGAGGCGCTGGACGCCTACCGGGCCGCGTACAAGGTTCTCCGCAACGAGCTGGGGATCACCCCCGGCGGCGAACTCCGCGCCCTGCACGCGGGGCTGCTGTCCGGCGACGGCGCCGTCGGCCCGAGGAGCCACGCGGCGTCCGGCCCCGACTCCGCCCGTCCCGAAGCGCCCCACGGCGGGGCCACCCACGCCGCCCCGCATCCCGTCGACGCGCCGGCCCCGGACCACTCCACGCGCGACGCCGCGGGCACGCCGGGGGGCGCCACGGAGCCGTCCCCGGGCCAGGACGCCGCCCTGTCCCCCTGGGCGGTCCTTCCGTCCGCTCCCGCGTTCCGAAGACCGAACCTCCTGCCCGCCGCCATACCGGACTTCACCGGACGGGCGGAGGCTGTCGACACCATCCTGACGCGGCTGACACCCCGCCAGGCCGGTCGGACGGCCCCGGGTCCTGGGCAGGTCGTCGGCTTCGACAACGCCGTTCCGGTCTGTGTGGTCTTCGGGCCCGGCGGCGCGGGCAAATCGACGCTCGCCGTGCACGTCGCCCACCGCCTCGCGGCCCAGTTCCCGGACGGCTGCCTCTACGCGGAACTGCGCTCCGGGGACCGGCCGGTGAGCCCCTCGGTCGTCCTGGAGCGGTTCCTGCGGGCGCTGGGCGTGGTCGGTCTGAGCCTGCCGAAGACCCTGGAGGAACGGGCCGAACTGTTCCGCAACCTGGTCAGCGGCCGCCGTATTCTGACCGTCCTGGACGACGCCATGACGGTACGGCAGGTGTCCGCCCTCCTGCCCGGCACGGCCGACTGCGCGGTCCTGGTGACCAGTCGGCGTCGCCTGACCGGGCTGCCTTCGACCAGACAGCTGGAGCTCGACACGCTGAACGAACAGGGAGCGGTGGATCTGCTCACCCGGTTCATCGGTCCGGAGCGGGTGACCGACCCGGAGAGCGTGGCGGAGCTGGCCCGGCTGTGCGGCGGACTGCCGCTGGCGCTGCGGATCTGCGCGGCCCGGCTGGCGGCCCGGCCGCACTGGACGGTCGCCGCCCTGGTGCACCGTCTGATGGACGAGTCCCACCGCCTGGACGAGCTGAGCCACGGCGAGATGACGGTACGGGCCAGTACCTCGCTCACCTATGACAGCCTGCCCGACGACGCCAGACTGCTGTTCCGCCGGCTGGCTCTGCTCGACGTACCGAACTTCCCCGCCTGGGTCGGCTCCCCGCTGCTGGACGTCGACGCGCTGCGCGCGCAGGAAGCTCTGGAGGTCCTCGCGGAGGCCTATCTCATCAAAGCGACCCCGGTCCCCGACGGCGAGGTCCGGTACGGCTTCCACGACATCACCCGCCCGTTCGCACAGGAGCAGCTGGCCGAGGAGAGCGCGCAGGAGCGCGGCGCCGCGCTCGAACGCTGGCTGGGCGCGCTGCTCTCGCTCGCCCGGGAGGCGCACCGGCGCGAGTACGCGGGCGGCTTCCTGGAGCAACCCAGCGGGGCCAGTCGCTGGCCGCTGCCGGAACGGCTGGTGGAGCGTCTGCTGTCCGACCCGCTGGACTGGTTCGAGCAGGAGCGCTCCACGATCGTCGCGGCGGTACGGCACGCGGCCGCGGCGGGACTGGTGGAGCACAGCTGGGATCTGGCGCTCAGCGCGGTCACGCTCTTCGAGGCGCGCTGTTACTTCGACGACTGGCGGGAGACGCACGAGGTCGCCCTGGAGGCCGTGTGCCAGGCGGGGAACACCTACGGTGAGGCCGCGATGCGGTACTCGCTGGGCTCCCTGCACATGTTCGAGCAGTCGGCGGAGCCCGGGCGGCGGCAACTGGACCGGGCGTACGAGCTCTACCGGGAGCTGGGCGACGAGTCCGGGGCGGCGCTGACGCTGCGCAACAGCGCGTACCTGGACCGGCTGACCGGCGACCTGCTCTCCGCTCAGGTCCGCTGGGAGGCGGCACTGGCGGTGTTCCAGGAGTCGGGCGATCGCGTCGCCGAGGCCCATGTGTTGAACAGCCTGGCGCAGACCCGGCTGGACATGGGCGAGCCGGACACCGCGCTGGCGCTGCTGAACCGGGCGGACGCCATCTGCGTGGCCGTGGGCAACCGGCGGGTCGCGGCGCAGGTGCGCAACCGGATGGGCGGGCTGCACCTGGCCATGGGACGGCTGTCCGAGGCCGCCGAGGCGTACGCGTTCGTGCTGTCGAGCGCGCGGGCGGCCCGGGACCGGGTCGGGGAGTGCTACGCGCTGCTGGGCCTGGCCACGGTCGAAGTGCGTCGGGGCCGCCAGGGCAAGGCCCGGGCGGTGCTGGTGGAGGCGCGGGAGCTGGCAACGGTGTCCGGCGCACGACTGGCGGAGTCCAAGATCGCGCTGGCGCTGAGTTCGGCATCGCTGCCGGACGACGTCCAGGCGGCACGCGCGTACGCGGAGCGGGCGCTGGCCGGCTTCGAGGCCATCGGGGCGCCGCTGCAGCGGGCGGAGGCCATGGTGGCGCGGGGCAGGGCCCGGGCGGCGGCCGGGGAAGCCGCCGCGGCGAGGGCGGACTGGCTGACCGCGCGGGACATCCTGGTGAAGCTGCGGGTGGGCAGCGGCTGCGTGGAGCTGTCGGACGAGATAGGTCTTTTGCTGGGCGACCGGCCGTGTTCGTCCGGAGCGACGGGCAGCGCCGTGACCGAGGCGGCCGGGCACTGACTCCCCCGGGCTCCGGCCGCCGGCTTCCCGCTCCCGGCACACCGCTTGCCCCCGGGCGCGCGGTGCGCCGGGGGCAAGCGGCAGGGAGCGGTCCGAAGCGGTCAGTCCCAGATGGTGTTGGAGATGCGGTCGATCGGGGTGTGGTCGGCCGCGACGACCGTCGTCGGAGCGGTGGGCGCTGTCGCGGCGGCACCGCCCGTAAGGAGGGCCACGAGGGCCAGCGTGCCGGGCGTGACACGGCGGAGCAGGAAGTGAGCCGTCATGGTGCCATCTCCTTGAGACCGTTCCGGGTGCCGCCGCCCCGGGTGGGCCGGCCGCCTTTGATGACACCGATCGTGGGGCAGGTCGCTTTCGGACCGACTCCCACTGGGCATCGGTCCGCCGCCGCTCCGCTGTTTGCCTCTTCCCCACGAAACAGCGGACCGACAGCGCGACGATGCCGGCCCTTCCTAGCCTGCTGGCAGGGCCCGTCCGGCTGGCGGCGGCCGCCCCGGATCGGAAGTGGTGAGCGCATGACTGTGGATGTCCGCATCGTGGACACGTCGTTCGGTGTCCCGGCGGCCGACGTCGATGTCCTGTTGAGCCGTCGCGCGGAGGACGGCTGGCAGGAAGTGGTGCGGGGGCGCACCGACCCGGAGGGGGTGCTGGTGGTGCCGCCCCCGTCCGAAGTGCGGTCCGGTTCGGCGGTCTACCGGATCGAGTGCGATCTCGACGCCTATTACGCGGCGCTCGGTGTGGTTCCTCTCTTTCCGCGGCTCACCGTGGAGGTGAGGGTGGTGGAGCCGGATGTGCGGCTGTCCCTGCCGCTGGTGATCTCCGCCCACTCCATCGTCGCCTATCGAGGCAACTGAGCGCGGCGGGCCGCCGTACCCGACCGGTCAGCGGGGCAGGGCGACCAGGTCACGTACGTCGTGCCCGGCGGGCGGGCACGGATCCGGTGCGGCGGGGAAGAGGGCCGGGCCGAGCCGCTCGCCCGCCACGCCGTCGGTGAGCGCGCCCAGCGTGGTGTCCGGCTCGACGAGCAGCCGCCGCACACCCACCACGACGGTGCGCAGCAGCCGGGACACCGCCTGGGGGGAGATCAGGTCCGGATCCACCCGCATGGTCATCTCCATGTATCGCGCCCCGTCGCTGTTGACCCGCAGATAGAACGGGTGCCCGGCGTGCCGGGGCGGCGAGGACCACTCCAGCACGGCGTCGGGCACCGGGGCGTCGCCCGTGGCGAGCGGAGCGGTGCCCGGGTCCTCCGGCGGGGCCGGGGAGGTGACGTAGTTGAACCAGCAGTCGTGGCGGAAGAGCGTGTCGTCCCCCACCGCGGCCTCGGCGCCCAGACGGGCGGCGCTGTCCACGTCGTAGCAGCCGTGCCGGTAGGCCAGCAGGGCTGTCAGATGGGCGCGTTTGACGAACGCCGACACCGGGGTGTCCCGGTCCACGGCGAGTGTCAGCGGCACCAGCTGGTTCATGGTGCTGACCAGGGGCAGCCACGCGGGGTCGAACCGGTTGGCGCACATCACGCTGAGGGTCACCCGGTCGTGGTCGAGGTGGCCGGCGAGGGCGAGCGCAGTCAGTGCGGTGAGCAGGCTCTGCGGGGAGACCTTGTGCGTGCGGGACGACTCCGCCACCAGGGCGGCCAGGACGTGGGAGGAGAAGGTGGCCTGCACCCGGCGTTCGTCCGGGCCCCTGGCCGGCCCGAGCGGCAGGTTGTGCGGAAGGGCGGTGTCCAGCACCTTCTGCCAGTAGCGGTCCGCGCCGCGGCGGCGGGAGGCCCACTTCTCGCCGTGCTGGAGCAGCGCGAGCTCCCGGGGAACGGGGGCGGGTCCGGGTTGCGCGCCCTCGGCGAGGGCGCGGAGTTCGGTCTCCAGCGCCCGGACCGCCCAGACGTCGACCACCATGTGGGACATCGACACGGCCAGCCAGGCGGGCCGTCCGGCGACCCGGATCAAGGTGGCGTGGCGTCCGAGGTCGCCGACGACCGGGAAGGGCGTCGCGTACAGGTCCCGCAGCACCCGCATCGCCGCGGCGCCGTCGAGGCGGGGCAGGTCGACCCGGGTGAGCGGAAAGGGCGTTTCGTCGTGCACCCGCTGGAAGGGCCGGCCGGCCGAGTCCGTGTGGAAGGTGGTGCGCAGCGCCTCGTGACGGGCGGTCAGGGCGCGCAGGGCACGCTCGACACCGTCCTCGGTGAGGCCGCTGATGTTCCACAGGGCGGGGACGTTGACCTCCATCAGCCGGTCGGCGGAAAAGGTCTCGATCGAACGCCAAGTGGACAACTGCCCGAACGTGAGGGGCGCGTCGGCGGCCATGGGTTCTCCATGAGGTAGGGCGGACCGGTGGGGAGGGGCGCGGTGCGCCCGCGTTCCGGCCCGGGGGCCGGGCGCGCGGGCCGCACTCTCCATGCTGCGTCTTCGCGGTGTCAGGTGCAGACGACCTTGCGCATGTGCTTCGCCCCCTCTCCTGCCAGATTTCCGGTACCTTCCCGGGAATTCCCGGACGGGTCGTCGTCCCATTGACGAACGGCCGCCGGTCAGCGTCAACGCACGTGCGTTGGCAGCAAATGACAGCCACTCATTGCCATCGCATCCACGCTGAACATTCTTGACCCAGCAGGGGCGATGCCTGTCTTCTAGCGATCTCGGAAAACCGGATCCCGGTCGGCCGCGAACACCGTTCCCGGTAAATTCGTTCATTTCCTCATGGGCTTGTCTATGCGCTTGTTCTCTCGAATCGGCGAGCAGTATTCAGCGCCCACAAAAGGAAGGTGGGTCATGTCCGTTCCCCCCGCACGGTCCTCGGCCGCACGGCCTGCGGCCGGCGAGCCGATCGCCGTCGTCGGCATGGCCTGTCGTCTGCCGGGCGCGGGCACCCCCGAGGCGTACTGGTCGCTGCTGAGCGAGGGCCGGGATGCCGTGGGCATGGCTCCGGCGGACCGCCGGACGGACGGTCCCCGCTTGGGTGCCTTCCTCCCGGAGGTGGACCGGTTCGACGCGGCCTTCTTCGGGATCTCGCCGGCCGAGGCCGCCGCCATGGACCCGCAGCAACGTCTCGTACTGGAGCTGGCCTGGGAGGCGCTGGAGCAGGCGCGGATCGTGCCCGCCACGCTGGAGGGCAGCCCGGCCGGGGTGTTCGTCGGCGCGATCACCGGCGAGTACGCCCTGCTGCACGACCGTGCCGGGGGCGGTGGGCGGCACGACGTCACGGGCACGCACCGCAGCCTGATCGCCAACCGCGTCTCGCACCTGCTCGGACTGCGGGGCCCGAGCCTGACCGTCGACTCCGGTCAGTCCTCATCGCTGGTCGCGGTCCAGCTGGCCTGTGAGGAACTGCGGCGCGGCACTGTGTCCATGGCCCTGGCCGGCGGCGTCAACCTCAATCTCCTGGCGGAGACCGACGAGGCGCTGGACCGGTTCGGCGCGCTCTCCCCGGACGGCCGCTGCCACACCTTCGACGACCGGGCCAACGGCTACGTACGCGGTGAGGGCGGCGGCCTCGTCGTCCTCAAGCCGCTGTCGGCGGCGCTCGCCGACGGGGACGGCGTGCACTGCCTGATCCTGGGCGGCGCGGTCAACAACGGCACCGGCGAACACCTGACGGTCCCGGACGCGGACGCGCAGCGGCAGGTGGTCGAGCAGGCCTGCGCGGCGGCGGGCGTGCGCCCGGCCGACGTGGCGTACGTGGAGCTGCACGGCACCGGCACGGCGGTCGGTGACCCGGTGGAGGCGGCGGCGCTCGGCGCGGTCTTCGGCGCCGGGCTGACCGCCGGCGGCGACGAGCCGTCCGAGCCCTTGCTGGTCGGCTCGGTCAAGACCAACATCGGTCATCTGGAGGGCGCTGCGGGCATCGCCGGGCTGCTCAAGACGGCCCTGTCGCTGCGCCACGGTGTGCTGCCGGCCAGCCTCAACTTCCTCTCCCCCAACCCCCGCATCCCGCTGGCCGAGCTGGGCCTGGAGGTCGTGGCCGGCGCCCGACCCTGGCCGGCCGGGCGCGTGGCGGGGGTCAGCGCGTTCGGGATGGGCGGCACCAACGCCCACCTGATCGTGGCCCCCGCCCCGCATGCGGCGGCGCCCGCGACGGCCGTCGCGCCCGAGGCGGCACGGCCGGCGGAGGGTCCCACGGTGTGGACGCTGTCGGCCCGTTCGGCCGCCGCGCTGCGGGGCCAGGCCGGCCGGCTGGCCGAGCACCTGGACACCCGTCCCGGTCTGCGGGCCGAGGACGTGGCGGTGTCCCTGCTGCGCACCCGGTCCCGGTTCGAACACCGCGCGGTGATCATTGGCTCCGGCCCCGACGCGCATACGGAACTCGGCGCGGGTGCGGAAGAGTTGGCCGCGGGTCTGCCGGGGGCGGCGGTGGTCGAGGGACGTGTGCTCGGCGGCCGGCGGGTGTTCGTCTTCTCCGGGCAGGGCTCGCAGTGGGCCGGGATGGCCCGCGAACTCATGGACGTACCGGGCCCGTTCGCCGACCGGCTGGCCGACTGCGCCCGCGCGCTCGCCCCGTACACCGACTTCGACCTGCGCGATGTACTGCGTGAGGCCCCCGGATCGCCCGGTCTCGACGGGGACGACGTCGTGCAGCCCGCGCTGTGGGCGGTGACCGTCTCGCTCGCCGCGCTGTGGCGCTCGCGCGGCGTGGAACCGGACGCGGTGCTGGGCCACTCGCAGGGTGAGATCGCCGCCGCCACCGTGATCGGCGCCCTCGGCCTGGACGACGCCGCCCGGATCGTCGCGGTCCGCAGCCGGCTGCTGCGCGCCCTCGACGGGGGCGGCATGCTCTCGGCGGCCCTGTCCGCGGAGCAGGTCCAGGCGCGCCTCGACCGCACGTCGGCCTACGGCGGTCTGTGCGTGAGCGTCGTCAACAGCCCGTCGGCGACCGTGGTCTCCGGACCGGTGGACGATCTGAACGCGTTCGCCGCCGCGCTGGACGCGGACGGCGTCCGGGTGCGGATCCTGCCCGTCGCCTACGCCTCCCACTCCCCCGCCGTGGAAGCGATCCGCGACGAGCTCCTCGAAGCCCTTGCCCCGGTCCGCCCGCGCCCGGTGTCCGTGCCGTTCTACTCCTCGCTGACCGGTGGCCTGCTGAACACCGCCGGTCTGGACGCCGAGCACTGGTACCGCAGCCTGCGCTCGCCGGTACGGTTCGCCGACGCCACCCGGGCCGCGCTCGCCGACGGGTGCGCGCTCTTCGTGGAGTGCACCCCGCACCCCGTGCTCTGCGGCGCGATCGAGCAGACGGCGGAGGCGGAGGGGCGGGAGGCCGCCGCCGTCGGCACGCTGCGCCGTGACGCGGGCGGCCCCGCGCAGCTGCTGCGCGCCCTCGCCGAGGCCCACGTCCGGGGGGCGGACGTCGACTGGGCGCCGGAGGCGGCCCCGGCGGGCTCGGCCGTGGTGGACCTGCCCACCTATGCCTTCCAGCGGGAACGGCACTGGCTGGACGGCGCGCCCGGCACCCGTCGCCGTACGGCCCGGCGGGACCCGGCGACGGCGCCGGTTCCCTTGGCGCCGGCCGCCGTCCTCGCGGGGCGGGCCTCCACCGCCGTACGCGAGCTCGTGGTGACCGCCACCGCCGTCGTCCTGGGCCACGCGGACGCCTCCGTCATCGACCCCGGCCGCAGCTTCAGGGACCTGGGCCTCGACTCCCAGGGCACCGTCGACCTGCGCAACCGGCTCGGGGCCGCGACCGGGCTGCCCCTGCCCAGCACCCTGATCTTCGAATACCCGACGCCCGCCCGGCTCGCCGCCCATCTGGCCGTTCTCGTCGCCGGGCAGGCGGACGACACCGCCCCGGCCGAGGACGTCCACGACGCCCCCGGCACCGAGGACGGCGACGACGCCGAGCCGATCGCGATCGTGGCGATGGGCTGCCGCTACCCGGGCGGGGCGGACACCCCGGAGAAGCTGTGGCGGCTGGTCGCCGACGGCACGGAGGCCGTCGGCCCGCTGCCGGACGACCGCGGGTGGGACCTGGACGCCCTCACCGGAGAGCGACCCGGTCGGCCCGGTCCGTGCGCCACCACGGCAGGCGGGTTCCTCCGCGAGGCCTCGCTCTTCGACGCCGCCTTCTTCGGCATCGGCCCGCGCGAGGCCCTGGCCATGGATCCGCAGCAGCGGTTGCTCCTGGAGACCTGCTGGGAAGCTCTGGAGCGGGCCGGGATCGACCCGGCGTCACTGGAGGGGCGGCCGGTCGGCGTGTTCGCCGGCGCGATGGCCTCCGACTACGGCCCCCGGCTGCACCAGCCGGCCGGCGGGACCGACGGCCACCTGCTCACCGGCACCGCGTCCAGCGTGGTCTCCGGCCGGATCGCCTACAGCCTCGGCCTGCGTGGCCCCGCCCTCACCGTGGACACCGCCTGCTCCTCGTCCCTGGTCGCCGTTCACCTGGCGGTACGGGCGCTGCGTGCCGGGGAGTGCCCGCTGGCGCTGGCCGGCGGTGTCACCGTGATGTCCACCCCGGGCCTGCTGGTCGAGTTCAGCAAGCAGGGCGGTCTCGCCGCCGACGGCCGGGCCAAGCCGTTCTCCGACGCCGCCGACGGCACCTCCTTCGGTGAGGGCGCCGGCGTGCTGGTGCTGGAGCGGCTCTGCGACGCCCGCCGCAACGGGCACCCGGTACTGGCGGTGATCCGGGGCACCGCCGTCAACCAGGACGGCGCCAGCAACGGCCTGACCGCCCCCGACGGCCAGGCCCAGCGCCAGGTGGTGCTCGGCGCGCTCGCCGACGCCGGGCTCACCACCGACGACGTGGACGCCGTCGAGGCCCACGGCACCGGCACCAAGCTGGGCGACCCGGTCGAGGCCAACGCCCTGATCGACACCTACGGACGACCGGCCGCCGACCAGACATCGCACCCGGTGTGGCTGGGCTCGGTGAAGTCCAACATCGGGCACACCCAGGCTGCGGCCGGCGTGGCCGGTGTCATCAAGATGGTCCAGGCCCTGCGGCACGAGCTGCTGCCGGCCGGCCTGCACGCCGAGCGGCCCACGCCCCGCGCCGACTGGGCGAAGGGCCGGGTACGGCTCCTCACCGCGGACCGGCCGTGGCCGCGCGGCGAGCGCACGCGGAGGGCCTCCGTCTCCTCGTTCGGCATCAGCGGTACGAACGCGCATCTGATCGTGGAGGAGTCCCCCGCCCAGGCCGGTCCGGCCGCGGACGCCCACGACGAGCCCGCCGGTACGCCCCTGGTCTGGCCGGTGAGCGCGCAGAGCGAAGCCTCGCTGCGCGCGCAGGCGGCACGCCTCGCCGAGGCCGCCGCCGCGCCGCACCCGGCAGACACGGCCCGTGCCTTGGCCGGCCGGACCGTCTTCCCGCACCGCGCCGTGGTGGTCGGCACCGGCCGCGACGAGCCGCGCGAGGCCCTCGCCGCGCTGGCGGCCGGGAACTCCGCACCCGGTCTGGTCACCGGCACGGCCCGCCGACCGGCCCGCACCGCGGTGCTGTTCACCGGTCAGGGATCGCAACGGCCGGGAATGGGGCGCGAGTTGTACGCGGTCCAGCCCGTGTTCGCGGCCGCCCTGGACGAGATCTGCGCCGCCCTCGACCCGCATCTGGAGCGCCCGCTGCGCGATCTGATGTGGGCCGGGCCGGGCACGCCCGAGGCCGCGCTGCTCGACCGGACCCGGTACGCCCAACCGGCCCTCTTCGCCTTCGAGGCGGCCTCCTGGCGGCTGCTGCGGGAACTGGGCGTCTCCGTGGACGCCGTCGCCGGGCACTCGGTCGGCGAGTTCGCCGCCGCGTACGCAGCCGGTGTGTGGGAACTGGGCGACGTGGCGGGACTGGTGGCGGCCCGGGGCCGTCTGATGGACGAACTCCCCGAGGGCGGGGCGATGTTCGCGATCTCCGCGACGGCGGAGGAGGTCCTCGCGACCCTCGTCGGCCGGGAGGACGAGGCATCCCTCGCCGCGGTCAACGGGCCGCACGCGGTGGTCGTCTCCGGCACGCTCGACGCCTGCGAAGCGATCGCGGCGCACTGGGCCGGTCTGGGGCGGCGCACCAAGCGGCTGACCGTCAGCCACGCCTTCCACTCCCCTCTGATGGAGCCGGTGCTCGACCGCTTCCGCGAGGAGGCGGAACGCGTCTCCTATGCCGAGCCACGCCTCGCGCACGAGCGGGCGACGGACGGCGGGCGTCGCTGGACCGACCCCGAGTACTGGGTGGAACAGGTCCGCGCGACCGTACTGTTCGCTCCGCTGACCGAGCGCCTGGCACAGGCGGGCACCGGTGTCTTCCTCGAGGTCGGGCCGCAGGCGCAGCTGGCCGGACCGCTGCGCGAGTGCCTCGCGGAACGCGGACCGGACAGGTCGGCGGGCCCGGCGGACAGGGCGGCGGCCGTCGTCGCGACCGCCCGGCGCGGACGCGACGAGCACACGGCGCTGCTGCACGGCCTCGCCGGGGCGTTCGTCGCCGGTACGGCCGTCGACTGGGCGGCCGCCCTCCCCGAGGGCCCGCGCGCGGAGCTGCCCACCTACGCCTTCGACCGCCGCCGCTTCTGGCTCACCGACACGGGCGGAACCGGCGCGGGGCCGGCGTACCGCACCACCGCGGTGGCCGACGGGGGTCTGCTGCTCGACGCCCGGCTGTCGCGCCGCTCCACCGCCTGGCTGGCCGACCACGTGATCGGCGGCGTGACGGTGGTCCCGGGGACGGCCCTGCTGGAACTCGCCCTGCGGGCCGCCGCCGCGGCCGGGGCCACCGAGGTCGCCTCGCTCACCCTGACCGCCCCCGTCGTCCTCCCCGCCGAGGGCGCGCTGGACGCGCAGGTCACGGTGGGTGCCGCGGACCCGCTCGGGCAGCGCCCGCTGACCCTGCACACCCGCCCGGCGGGCAGTCCGGATGCCACCTGGACCCCGCACGCCGTCGGGCGCACCGCCGGCCCGACGGCCGCGCTCGCCACGGACGGCGCGGAAACCGACTGGGCCGCGGCCTGGCCACCACCCGGCGCGAGCCCGCTCGACCTGTCGGACGGGTACGGACGGCTGGCCGACGCCGGATACGGATACGGCCCGGCGTTCCGGGGCCTGCGGGCCGCGTGGCGGGCGGGCGACGACCTCTACGCCGAGGTCCGCCTCCCGGCTGCGGTGGCCGCGGAGGGTTCCCTGATCCACCCTGCGCTGCTCGACGCCGTACTGCATCCGCTCGTCCTCGAAGCGCCCGGCTCGCGGCTTGTTCCGTTCGCGTTCAGCGCCGCGGAGGTGGCCTGCGCGGGCACCGACGCGCTGCGGGTACGGCTGTCGCGGGAAGGCGACCGGGTGCGGCTCACGCTGCGCGATACGCGGAACCGCCCGGTGGGCCGGGTCTTCGTAGCCCTGCGCCACGCGGCGGCCGGCTTCGGCACGGAGACCGCGGGCACGCCGGCAGCCGACGCGCCGGAGACCGGTACGCCGGTCCCGGAGCGGGCGCCGGGCGAGGACCCGTCCGGACGCGTACCCGAGCCGAGGAAGGAACACGGGGCCGGTGCCGGGACGGTGGCCCCGACCGGAGCGGAAGGGTTCACTCCGGAATCCCTGCTGGAGCTGGTCCGGGAGAAGGCCGCCGACCTGCTCGGTCACGGCGCGCCGGAGGAGGTCGAGATCGACAAGCCCTTTACCGATCTGGGCTTCGACTCCATGGGCGCCGTGGAGCTCCAGGACCACCTGGAGATGGCGACGGGCCTGCCCCTCGCCGCCACCCTCGTCTTCGACCACCCGACCGTCGCCGACGTCGCCGCCCACCTGACGGAGCTGCTCGGGTCCGCCACCCCGTCGGCCGCCGACGACGGCCCCGCGGCCCCCGACCCGGCCCTCGCCCGGCTGCGCGAGGCACTGGACGACGTGACCGCCCTGCCGGCAGCCGGACCCGAGGACGGGACCGGGGCCGGGGACGGCCGTCGCGACGCCGCCGAAGCGCTGCTGTGGGACGCCCTGCGGCAGATGCGCGGCGACCACACCACCGGAGATCTGGCCGACGAGCTCGACCTGGTCAGCGACGACGCCCTCTTCGAGTTCATCGACACCCAGCTGTAGCCAGCGGACCGCCGCACCGAACCCAGACGTGAGCGACCAGACGGAGGAATGAGCATGGCAAACGAGGAGCGGCTCCGCGCCTATCTGAGACGGGTCACCGCGGACCTGGCGGACGCCCGGCAGCAGATCGGCAAGGCCGACGAACGCGCCCACGAGCCGATCGCGGTGGTCGGCCTCGGCTGCCGCTACCCAGGCGGCGTGGAGAGCCCCGACGACCTGTGGCGGGTGGTGGCCGACGGTACGGACGCCACCAGCGAGTTCCCGGACAACCGGGGCTGGGACGCGGCGAAGGTCTACGACCCGGACCCGTCCAAGCCCGGCACCACGTACACCACGCGCGGTGGATTCGTGCACGACGCCGGGGAGTTCGACGCCGCGTTCTTCCGCATCGGCCCCCGTCAGGCACTCGGCATCGACCCCCAGCACCGCCTCTTCCTGGCCAGCGCGTGGGAGGCGTTCGAGCGGGCCGGCATCGACCCGTCGACGCTGCGGGGCAGCGACACCGGCGTCTGGGCCGGGATGATGTACGAGTACTACTCGGCCCGGTTCGCCGGGGTCACCCCGCCCGAGGTCGACGGCACCCTGATGGTGTCGAGCACCCCGAGCATGCTCTCCGGCCGGGTCTCCTACATCTTCGGCCTGGAGGGGCCGTCGGTCACCGTCGACACCGCCTGCTCCTCCTCGCTGGTGGCGGTGCACCAGGCGGTGCGGTCACTGCGGTCCGGGGAATGCTCGCTGGCCCTGGCCGGCGGTGTCACCGTGCTGGCGACGCCGGACGCCTTCGTGGAGTTCTCCCGTCAGCGGGGCCTGTCGCCGTCGGGCCGCTGCAAGCCCTTCTCCTCGGACGCCGACGGCACCGCGTGGGGCGAGGGGTCGGGTGTCGTCCTGCTGGAGCGGCTCTCCGACGCGCGCCGCAACGGCCGCCGTATCTACGGGATCATCCGGGGCAGCGCCGTCAACCAGGACGGCGCGAGCAACGGTCAGACCGCGCCGAGCGGTCCCGCCCAGGAGCGGGTCATCGCGAGGGCCCTGGCCGACGCCCGGCTCACCGCCGCCGACGTCGACGCGGTGGAGGCGCACGGCACCGGCACCCCGCTGGGCGACCCGATCGAGGCCAACGCGGTCCTCTCCGCCTACGGCCGCGAACGCCCCGAGGAGCTGCCGCCGCTGCGGCTGGGCTCCGTGAAGGGCAACCTCGGGCACACCCAGGCCGCGTCCGGCATCGCCGGGATGATCAAGATGATGATGGCGATGCGGCACGGTGTGCTGCCCCGCACGATCAACGTCGTCGAGCCCACCCGCCAGGTCGACTGGTCCTCCGGAGTGGTCAGCCTGCTGACCGAGGAGCAGCCCTGGCCGGCCCGCGAGAACGCGCCGCGCCGCGCCGCCGTCTCCTCGTTCGGCATCAGCGGCACCAACGCCCACGTCATCCTGGAGGAACCGGAACCGCAGCCGGAGTCCGCCGCGGACGCGCCGGGTTCCGCCGCCGCGCCGTACGCCTGGGTGCTGAGCGCCGCCACCGACGTCTCGCTGCGCGGCCAGGCGGAGCGGCTGCACCGGCACCTCACGGAGCGTCCCGCGGTGAGCGCGGCGGACGTCGCGCACTCGCTCACCGCCCGCCGCCCGTTCGGCTGCCGCGCGGTGGTCGTCGGCCGCGACCGGGACGAACTGCTGGAGCTGCTCTCCTCGTTCGCCCGGCGTCAGGACGGCAGCCCGGTCCCGCACGGGGAGGTTCCCCAGGGCAGCACGCGCACCGCGTTCCTGTTCACCGGGCAGGGCGGCCAGCAGACCGGGATGGGCCGCGACCTGTACCGGGCGTTCCCGGTGTTCGCCACGGCGCTCGACGAGGTGTGCGCGGCCGTCGACCCGTACCTGGAACGGCCGCTGCGCGAGGTCATGTGGGCCGAGCCGGGCACCGAGGAGGCCGCCGAGCTGGACCGCACGTACTACACGCAGCCCGCGCTCTTCGCGTACCAGGTCGCCGTCTTCCGGCTGCTGGGCTCGCTGGGCGTGACCCCGGACCGGGTCGCCGGGCACTCGGTGGGCGAGATCGCCGCCGCCCATGTGGCGGGGGTGTGGGACCTGGCCGACGCGGCCCGCATGGTGACCACACGGGCCCGGCTGATGCAGCGACTGCCCGTCGGCGGCGCCATGTTCGCGCTCTCCGCGAGCCCGCAGGAGGTCGCGGAGAGCCTGGTGGGCCTGGAGGGCCGGGTCGGGATCGCCGCCGTCAACAGCCCGGGGGACGTGGTCGTCTCCGGTGACGCGGAGGACTGCGCGGCGATCGCCGCCCACTGGTCGGAGCGCGGCCGGCGCACCACACGGCTGACCGTGAGCCACGCCTTCCACTCGCCGCTGATGGAGCCGGTGCTGGCGGAGTTCACCGCCGAGTTGGCCACCCTCACCTTCCGCTCGCCCACCCTCGCCCGGGAGACCGATCTCGGGCCGGACCGCGACTGGACCGACCCCGGCTACTGGGTGGACCAGGTGTGCGGCACGGTCGGCTTCGCTGCCATGGCCGGACGGCTCGACGAGGCGGGGACCGGCCTGTACCTGGAGATCGGACCGCGTCCCGTGCTGTCGGGGATGATCAGGACCTCGCTGCCCGACACCGGGGCGGTGGTCACCGCCGTGTCCCGCCGCAGCCTCGGGGAGCCGGAGGCCCTGCTCACCGCTCTCGCCGAGGCGTGGGCGGGAGGAGCGCCGGTCGACTGGCCCGCGCAGGCCACGGGCGGCCGCTCCGTGGAGTTGCCCACCTACGCCTTCCACACCCAGCGGTACTGGCTCAACAGTGCCGAACCCCGGCTGGACGCCGAGGCGTTCGGACTCACCGGTGTGTCCCACCCGATGCTGTCGGCGGCGGTCGAGCTGGACGACGGCGGGCTGGTCACCACGGGCCGCTTCACCGCCGACGACCTGCCCTGGATGGCCGACCACACGGTGGCCGGCACGCCGATCGTCCCGGCCACCGCGCTGCTGGACGTCGTCGCGGAGACGGCCGCGCGGGCCGGACGGGGCCGGATCGAGGAGCTGACCTTCGAGGCACCGCTGCCGCTGCCGCGGCGCGGCCCGCTGGACCTGCGGGTCGTGATCGGCGCGGACGGCTCGGTGCAGGTGCTGGCCCGCTCGGACAGCGAGGCCCCCTGGACCCGGCACGCCTCCGGCAGCGCCACCGAGGACGTCGAGGGCGGCGACGTGTGCGCCTGGGCGGCCGTCTGGCCCCCCGCGGGCGCCTCCCCGGTGGACCTGACCGGCGGCTACGACAAGCTGGCGTCCCTCGGCTACGAGTACGGCCCGTCGTTCCGGGGTGTCCGGTCGGCGTGGCTGCGCGGCGACGAACTGCTGGTCGAGGTGGAGGTGCCGGAGGCGGCCGAGCGGACCGGGTTCGCCCTGCACCCGGTGCTCCTCGACTCCGCGTTCCACCCGTACCTGCTGGCGAGCGGCTCGGACCAGCTGCGGCTGCCGTTCTCCTTCCGCGGGCTGCGGCTGGCCACGGCCGGCGCGACCAGGCTGCGGGTACGGATGGCCATCGGCGCGGACGGGGACCAGATGTCGCTGACCGCCGCCGACGAGCAGGGCGCGCTCGTGGTCGCCGCCGAGAACCTGAGGGTCCGCGCGGTCGACCCGGCCGCCCTGGCCGCCGCCGTCGGCGGCCAGAGCGACGCGGGCCACTACGGCCTCGACTGGGTCCCGCTCCCCGCTGCCCCGGCGGCCGGGGACCGGCGCTGGGCACGGCTCGGCGACCCGGCCGACGACGGCCTTCCCGCCCACGCCGACCTGGACGCACTCGCCTCGGCGGGCGGCGCACCCGACTTCGTGCTGTTCGACTGCGATGCGCTCGCCGCGTCGCTCACCGAGGCCGAACTGCCC
Source organism: Streptomyces sp. NBC_00846 (assembly GCF_045207325.1). Lineage (NCBI taxonomy): Bacteria > Bacillati > Actinomycetota > Actinomycetes > Kitasatosporales > Streptomycetaceae > Streptomyces > Streptomyces sp. NBC_00846. The sequence goes on from NZ_CP108846.1 coordinate 635,016, forward strand.
GTCTCCGTACGGGAAATCACCGCCCGGGTGCTGGAGACCGTGCGGGAGTGGGCCGCGGACGATCGGTTCGACGGCTCCCGCCTGGTGGTGGCCGCCGCCCCGGACCGGCTGGACACCGCGGCCGTCTGGGGGCTGGTACGGGCCGCGCAGGCCGAGCACCCGGACCGTTTCCTGCTCGCCGGGATCACCGGCGAGCAGGAAACGGATGCCGCCGGCGGCATCGACGCCGCGGCGCGGGCGCTGCTGGCCGCCGCCTCGGACGCGGACGAGTCGCAGCTGCTGATCCGTGACGGCCGGGCGCTGGTCCCCCGTATATCCCGGCGGACCAGCGCTCCGGGCGCCGAGGACGCCGGTCTCGGCGAGGGCACGATCCTGGTCACCGGCGGCCTCAGCGGCCTCGGCGCGATCACCGCCCGCCATCTGGTGGAGCGGCACGGGGTTCGGCATCTGCTGCTCACCTCCCGGCGCGGCGCGGACACCCCGGGGGCGAACGAACTCGCGTCCTCCCTCACCGCGTTGGGCGCGACGGTCCGGATCGAGGCGTGTGACGCGGCCGACCGTGACGCCCTCGCCGCGCTGCTCGGCTCGCTCCCGGCGGACCGGCCGCTGACCGGTGTCCTGCACGCCGCCGGAGTCCTCGACGACGGCCTGCTCACCCGGCAGACCACCGAGCGTCTGGAGCGGGTGCTGCGGCCCAAGACCGACGCGGCGTGGGCGCTGCACGAGCTGACGGCCCAGCTGCCCTCGGTACGCGCGTTCGTCCTCTTCTCCTCCTTGGCCGGTGTGCTCGGCAACGCGGGGCAGAGCACCTACGGCGCGGCCAACACCTTCCTCGACGCCCTGGCCGCGCACCGCCGGGCGCGGGGTCTGCCCGCGGTGTCGGTGGCCTGGGGCCTGTGGTCGACGTCCGGCATGGGCACCCACCTGACCGCCGCCGACGAGGCGCGCCTGGCCCGGGCCGGGATCGCGGCGCTCAGCGAGCCGCAGGGCCTGCGGCTGCTGGACACCGTGCTCACCGACCCCGGCGGTGACACGCTGGTGGTCGCCTCCCGGTGGAATCCCGCCGGGCTGCGGGCCGCCGTGGCGGACGGCGCGAGGGTGCCGCGGATGCTGCGCGGCCTGTTCAAGGGCGTACGGCGGACCGCCTCCGCGGGAAGCGGGTCCGGGCAGGGCCCGGCCGGCGGAGCGCTGGCCGCCCGGGTGCGGGAACTGACCGGGCAGGAGGCCCACGAGGCGGTCGTCGCCGCCGTACGGGGCCATGTGGCGGCGGTGCTGGGACACGGCTCGCCGGAGTCCCTGGACCGTACGGCCCCCTTCCTCGACCTGGGCCTGGACTCCCTGACCTCGGTGGAGCTGCGCAACCGGCTCAAGGCGGACGCCGCGCTGGACCTCGACCCGACGCTGGTCTTCGACCACCCGACGATCGACGCGCTCTCCGGCCACCTGGCGGGCCTGCTGGCCCCCGAGGCGCCGGACCCGGTGGCGGATCTCGACCGGACCCTGCGCCGCATCACGGGCGAGTTCGACTCCGCCCTGCCCGAGCTGCGGGAACGCATGGTCGACACCCTGTGCGCGGCGCTCCACCACCTGGGCATCGACACCGGCCCCGCGCGCATGGCGTCCGCGGTCCTGGACGAGGCGACCGACGAGGAACTCTTCGCCTTCATCGACGCCAAGTCATGACCCGGCGGGGGCGGCCCCCTTGGCCGCCCCCGGTCCCAGTACCCCAGGCCCTCCGGTACCGCCCCGGGCCGCGGGCGACACCCGAGGCAGAAAGCAGGAAGCAGGAAGATGGCAGGCGAGGACAGACTCCGGGAATATCTGAAGAAGGCCACCGCCGACCTGGCCGAGGCGCGCCGCCGTGAGGCCGCCGCCGACGAACCGCTCGCCGTGGTCGGCATGGCGTGCCGGTTCCCCGGCGCACCGTCCGTCGACAGGTACTGGGACCTGCTGTCGAACGGCCGCACCGGCGTCGTCGACGACGTGCCGGACGGGCGGTTCGACCTGGCCGCACTGCGGGAGACGGACGGCGTCTACACCACCCGGGGCGGCTACCTCGACGACATCGCCGGGTGGGACGCCTCGTTCTTCGGAGCGTCCCCGCGCGAGGCCCTGCGGATGGACCCGCAGCAGCGGCTGCTCATGGAGCTGACCTGGGAGTCCCTGGAGGACGCCGGGCTGCCGCCCGCCGACCTGGCGGGCAGCCGTACCGCGGTGATGATCGGGCTGTCCGACACCCTGCAGTACGGGCGGATCCAGCAGGAGCGCGAAGGCCTGTCCATGGTCCACGACCCGTACGGGGGGCAGGGCGCGTCGCTGAGCGTGGCCGCCGGCCGGATCGCGTACCACTTCGACCTGCGCGGTCCCACCATGACGGTGGACACCGCGTGTTCCTCCTCGCTGGTCGCCGTGCACCTCGCCGGGGCGGCACTGCGCCGCGGCGAGTGCACGACGGCCGTGGTCGGCGGCGGATTCCTGATGATCCACCGCGACATGTACGTCAACGCCTGTGCCACGGGCATGCTGTCGCGGGACGGCCTGTGCCGGACCTTCGACGCCCGTGCCGACGGCTACGCCCTCGGTGAGGGCGCCGGAGTGGTCGTCCTGATGCGGCTGTCCGACGCGGTCGCCCAGGGACGCCCGGTGCACGCCGTGATCCGGGGCACCGCCGTCAACCAGGACGGCCGCAGCAACGGCCTCACCGCGCCCAACCGCGCGGCGCAGGTGGACGTGATCCGCCGCGCGCTGGCCGCCGCCGGAGCGAGCCCGCAGGACGTGTCGTACGTCGAGGCGCACGGCTCCGCGACCCGGCTCGGCGACGCCATCGAACTCTCCGCGCTCGGCGACGTGTTCGGCCGGCGTACGGCCGACGACCCGCTGCTCGTCGGGGCGGTCAAGACCAACATCGGGCACACCCAGTCGGCGGCCGGCATGGCCGGACTGATCAAGACCATCCTGGTCCTGAAGCACGGGACGGTCCCGCCCAACCTCAACATGGAGCAGCCCTCGCCCACGGCCCTGGCGCAGGACGGGTTGCTGCCCGTCACCACCGCCCGGCCGCTCCAGGCCGCCGCCGGGCAGCCCCGCCTCGCCGGGGTCAGCTCCTTCGGCTGGTGCGGCACCAACGCGCACGTCGTGGTCGCCGCCCCCGCCGCCGACGAGGCCGCGGGCGGATCCGGCGCGGCCGACGGCTGCGGCGCGGCCGAACTGCTGCTGGTGTCCGCCGCCGACGACGACGCCCTGCGCGCCCGGCTCGGCGATCTGGCCCCCGCCGCGGGACGGGCACCGCTCGCCGACCTGGCCCACACCCTGCGCGCCGGGCGCGGCACCCTGGAGTACCGGCGCGCGGTGGCCGCCGAGGACGCCGGACAGGCCGTCCGCCTGCTGGAGCGGGCCGGGCGCGAACCCGGCGTGCGCGCCGCCAAGGAGGCCCCGAGGATCGCGTTCCTGCTGCCCGGCGTCGGCGACCACTACCGGGGTCTGGGCCAAGACCTCTACCGCCGCGAGCCCGCCTTCGCCGCCGCCGTCGACCGGTGCGCGGACATCGCCGCCGGGCGCTGCGACATCGACCTGCGCGCCCTCTTCCACGCCGAGCCGGAGCCGCCCGCGCCCGCCGGGGACCTGCTGGGCCCGGCCGCCCAGGCGGCGGACGACCCGGACCACCGGGCGGTCACCTCCCATCTGCTGCTGTTCACCGTGGAGTACGCCCTCGCCGAGCTGCTGAACAGCTGGGGTGTCCGCCCCGAAGTGCTGGTCGGCTACAGCCTCGGCGAGTACGTCGCGGCCTGCCTGGCAGGAGTGTTCACCCTGGAGGATGCCCTGTGGGTGGTCTCCAGGCGCGCCCGTCTGATCGAGGCCGCGCCGCCGGGCGGCATGCTCGCCGTCGCCGCCGCCGCCGACCGTGTCGAGGCGGAACTCGCCGGTGCGGGGCTCGCGGTGGAGGTCGCGGCGCTCAACGGCCCCTACATGACGGTGCTCAGCGGCCCGCCCGAGGACGTGACGGCCGCCGCCGCCCACCTCACCGCGGCGGGTCTGCCCGCCCGGCCGCTGCGCTCCGCCCACGCCTTCCACTCCTCGCTGCTCGCCCCCGCCCGCGACGAACTGGCCCGCGCGGTGGCCTCGGTGGAGCGCAGACCTCCCACGGTCACCGTGGTCTCCAACGTCACCGGCGCTCCGCTCACCGCCGAGCAGGCCATGGACCCCGGCTACTGGGCCGACCACCTCACCAGCCCGGTCCGCTTCTTCGACGGCCTGGGGGCCTGCGCCGGGCTGAACCTCGGCGCCTATGTCGAGCTGGGCGCGGGGCAGACCCTCGGCGGACTGCTGCGCCAGCACGCCGAGGCCGCCGACGGCCCGCTCATCACCGGCACCCTGCCCGCCCGCTGGTCCACCGACGGCCGGCCCGATGAGCGCGCCCATCTGCTGGAGACCTGCGGCCGCCTCTGGGAGCGCGGAGCCGATCTCGACCGGACGGCCCTCGGGCGCGGCGCGGGCCGCTTGGTCCCGCTGCCCTCGTACCCGTTCCGGCGCACCCGCTACTGGCCGGAGGGCCCGCTCCTGGTGAGGTCCGCCGCGGACCTCACGGGCCTCACGCCCGCGGACCACTGCTACGCCCCGGCCTGGCGGCCGGACGTCACCGCGTCCGCCGCTCTCCTCGCCGCACCCGGACCGCTGGACGGCCCGCTGCTGGTCCTCGCGGACCCGGACGGCGTCGGCACCCGCCTGGCCGACCTCGCCGAGGCCGCCGGAACGCCGGTGCTGGAGGTCGTCCCCGGCACGGAACGGCGGCGCGACGGACGCCGGCTGGTGATCGATCCGGACGACCCGGACCACCACCGGGAGGCGCTGGCCGCCGCGCGCGCCCTGGGCCCCGGCCGCCTGCACGTCGCCCACCTGTGGAGCCTGTGCGAGCCGGTGCGCACCCCGCCGTTCGCCACCGACGCCGAACTGACCGCCGCGATCCGGTACGGCTTCGACGCGCTGCTGCTGACCGTGCAGGTCCTCGGCCCCCTTGCCGGCATCGACGGGGCGGTCCTGGTCACGGCCACGGCCGGCGCGGCCGAGGTCATCGGCCGCGACTGCACGGCCCCCGAGCGGGCCCTCGCCCACGGCCTGGCCCGGGTGGCCCGCGCCGAGTACCCGGGCCTGGGCTGGCAGGGCGTCGACCTCGACCCGGAGGCCCCGGCCGACGCGTCCGCCGCCGTCCTGCTCGCCGAGCTGGCCCGGGCGGCGGGCGCCGGCCCCCGGACCTCCTCCGACCACGCCGTGGCCGCCTGGCGGCGAGGCCGGCGGCTGCGCCAGGACTGGGCGGCCGTCGACCTGCCCGCGCCGGACTCCGCGGCCCCCGCGGCCCCGACCGCCCCGGCGTTCCGTGCCGACGGCACCTACCTGATCACCGGCGGCACCCGCGGGCTGGGTCTGTCGCTCGCCCGGCACCTGGTGCGGTCCGGGGTACGCCGCCTCGCCCTGGTCGGCCGCACCGACCTGCGGGCCGCCGCGGCGGCCGAGCCGGAGGGCCGGGCCGCACACAGCCTGCGGGACGTCGCCGAGCTGGAGGCGGCCGGCGCCGAGGTGCTGCTGCTCACCGCCGACGTGGGCGTGCCGGGCGAACTGCGGCGCGCGCTGGGCGCGTGCCGGGAACGCCTCGGCGCACCGCACGGGGTGCTGCACGCGGCCGGTCTGCCCGCGCGGGGCATGACGTTCCGGCTGACGCCCGGCGGCTCCCGGCCGGTCCTCACGCCCAAGGTGCTGGCGATGGGCCCGCTCGCCGAGCTGGTGGGTCCCGACGTGCCGGAGGCGGACCGCCCGGAGCTGCTGGTGCTGTACTCGTCGGCGATCACCGTGTTCGGCGGGATCGGCGAGGGCGACTACTGCGCCGCCAACAGCGTCCTCGACGCCTACGCGTCGGCGCTGTCGGCCGCCGCGCCCACCACCCGGGTGCTGAGCGTGGCCTGGGGACCCTGGCAGCACGACGACTGGCAGGCGGAGGGCCCCGGCAGCGCCCTGGCCGCCAGGGTGCGCGAGCACCGCGAGACCTACGGCTTCACCGACGAGGGCGGCTGTGCGCTGCTGGACCGGCTGGCCGGCACGGCCCACGGCCCGGTGCTCGCCGTCCGCCACGCGCTGGCCGAGGGGATGCGCGCCTGGGACGAGGTCACCGCGCTGGACGAGGTGACCGGCGCGGCCACCGCGCAGGACCGGACCCGCTTCCCGCGCCCCGCGCTGCGCGCCGACTACGTCGCGCCGCGCACCGCCCTGGAGCGCGCCCTGGCCGAGATCTGGGGCCGTCACCTGGGCATCGACCAGGTCGGAGTCCACGACCCGTTCTTCGACCTGGGCGGCAACTCCCTGGTGGGGCTGGCCGTGATGACCGCGACCGAGCAGCAGACGGAGCGAAGCTTCCCGCCCGCCCTGCTCTTCGCGCACCCCACCGTCGCCGAACTGGCGGCGGCGCTGGACGGCGCCACGACGGCGACCGCCATGACCACAGCACAGGACCTCGGCTCCGCGAGGGGCCGGCGAAGACGCCGGGCCCGCGACGCCCAGAGCCCCCTGACGCGGAACCGATGAGGACGAGGACGGACGACATGACCGAGCATCCGATCGAGGTCGCTTCGACCGACATCGCCCTGGTGGGCCTGTCGGGGCGCTTCCCGAAGGCCGCCGACGCGGCCGAACTCTGGGCCAATGTCCGGGCGGGCCGCTCCGGCGTCACCCGGTTCACCGACGAGCAGCTCCGGGCCGCCGGGGTCGCGCAGCACCTGCTGGACGACCCCGACTACGTCAAGGCAGGGGCGGTGGTCGACGGCGTCGACCTGTTCGACGCGGGCTTCTTCGGGATCAACCCGAAGGAGGCGCAGATCCTCGACCCGCAGCACCGGCTGTTCCTTGAGCACAGCTGGCACGCGCTGGAGGACGCGGCCTGCGACCCGGCCCGTTTCGACGGCTCGATCGGGGTGTTCGCGGGCTGTGCCATCAGCAGCTACATGAACCACAACCTGGTTCCGGCCGGGGTCGCCCAGCAGGTCGGCGAACTGGCCATGGGCCTGGCCAACGACAAGGACTCGCTGCCCCTGCGGGTGGCCCACGCCCTCGGCCTGTCGGGCCCCGCCTACGGCATCCAGAGCTACTGCTCGACCTCGCTGGTCGCGGTCTGTGCCGCCGCCACCAGCCTCGCCGCGTTCGAGTGCGACCTCGCCCTGGCCGGCGGCGTCGCCATCACGGTGCCGGGCGGCACCGGCTACCTCTACCAGGCCGGCGGCATCAGCTCCCCCGACGGCGAGTGCCGCGCCTTCGACGCCTCCGGGCAGGGCAGCCTGCTGGGCAACGGCGTCGGTGTGGTCGCGCTGCGCCGCCTGGAGGACGCGCTGGAGGCCGGGGACCGCGTCTACGCGGTGATCCGGGGCTGGGCGGTCAACAACGACGCGGGCCGCAAGGTCGGTTTCACCGCGCCCGGCGTCGGCGGACAGGCCGAGGTGGTCGCCGAGGCGCTGGCCGCCGCCGGGCTGGAGCCCGGCGACATCACCTACGTGGAGGCCCACGGCACAGGCACGGCCCTCGGCGACGCGGCCGAACTCGCCGCGCTCCAGCAGGTGTTCGCGGGCGAGGAGCTGCTGCTCGGCTCGGTGAAGAGCAACGTCGGCCACCTCGACCGGGCCGCGGGCGTCACCGGACTGATCAAGGCGGCGCTCGCGCTGCACCACGAGGAGATCCCCGCCACCCTCAACCACTCCACACCCAACCCGCAACTCCTCTCCGGTGACGCCCGGCTGGAGGTCGTCACCGAGAACCGGCCCTGGCCGCGCGGCGAGAGCCCCCGGCGTGCCGGCGTCAGCGCCTTCGGTATCGGCGGCACCAACGCCCACGTGGTGATCGAGGAGGCGCCCGAGCGGCCGGTGCGCGCCGACGCCGCGCCGTCCTCGGCCCGTCCCGAGCTGCTGGTGTGGTCGGCGCGGACCGCCACGGCCGCCGACGAGGCGGGACGGCGCCTGGCCGCCCGCCTGGAGACGGAGCCCGTCCCGCTGGCCGATGTGGCCCACACCCTGCACACCGGGCGCGCCGTCCTCAGCCACCGCCGTGCCCTGGTCTCCCGCTCGGCGCGGGACGCGGCCCGCGGCATCCACGAGGGCGCGTACCTCGCCGGGCAGCAGGGCCGTACGGACCGGCCGGTCACCCTGTACCTGCCGGACGGCCCGATCCGGCTGCGTGACGCCGACGAACTGGCCGCGCGCGAGCCCGCGTTCCACACCGCCCTGGACGCGTGCCGCACGGCGCCCGGCGGAGCCGAGCCGGCCGGCCCGAACGACACGCAGACCTCCTTCCCGGTGGCCCACGCGCTGACGGCGCTGCTGCGCTCCTGGGGCGTCACGCCCGCCGCGTACGCCGGCCGCGGCTCGGGACGGCTCGTCGCCGACCGCCTGTCCGAGGCGCTCCCGCCCGCCGCCGCCCTGGAGGCGCTCGGGTCCACCGCGGTGGCGCACACCGGCTCCGGCGACACCCTCGCCGAGCTGCTCGCCGATGAGGAACGCGTCCTGCTGGTGCTGGGCACGGCCGACCTGTCCGGTCTGACGGCCGAGCAGCGGGAACGGGTCGTCGAGGCGCTGCCCGAGACGGCCGCCGACGACGGCCTGGCACTGGCCGAGGCCGTGGCCCGGCTCTGGCTGGCCGGCGCACCCGTCGACTGGGACACTTACGCCCAGGGCCGGAACGCCGTCCGGGTCGGTCTGCCCGGCTACCCGTTCGAGCGCCGGCGCTACTGGATCGACCCGCCCGCCGCCCCCGCCGGAAGCGACGGCACGCCTCAGCCGGCCCGGGACGGCTCCGCGCCGCAGGACTCCGGCCACGTCACGCTGCTGACCCCCCGCTGGACGCCCGACGAGGCCGGTGCGGCCGCCGCCGACGCCGGTCTCACCGGCCGCTACGCCCTCAGCCGGGACCGCCACGGTGTCGCCGACGCCCTGGCCGGCCTGCTGCGCGCGGCCGGCGTGGCCGACGTCGCCCTGGTGAACGAGGACGCGGAGGCCGAGGCCGCGACGGCTCCGGCCGAGGGCCCGCTGACCGTCGTTCACCTGGCCTCGCTGGACGCGCGGGAGCCCGGTGACGCGGTGCTCGCCGTCTCCCGGTTCCTGTCCTCCTGGGCGGGCCTGCCCAGCACGGACCGGGTGGTGCTCGCCACCCGGGGCGCGCGGGCCGTGTCCGACGGGGAGAGCGCCGACCCCGCCCAGGCCGCCCTCGCGGCCCTCCCGGTCGTGGCCGGGCAGGAGTACCCCGGCCTCGACAGCCGGGGCGTGGACCTCGACCCGGCGGCGGAGCCCGCACAGGCCGCCGCGCACCTGCTCGCCGAGTTGCGCCGGGTGGCCGCGGACCCGCTGACGGCGTACCGGTCCGGCCGCCGCCACCGCCCCTCCTACGTCCCGGCCGCCCCGGAAGGCGGCCACGGCGCGGGCCCGGCCGCCGAGACCGACGGAGCGGTGCGTGCCGGTGGCCGCTACCTGATCACCGGCGGTCTCGGTGACGTCGGCCTCCTCGTCGCCGGGCACCTGGTGCGCGGCGGCGCGGGTTCGGTCGTCCTGGCCGGCCGCTCCGGGCTCCCGGACGACCCGGCCCACCCGCGCCGGCGGGCGGTCGAGGAGCTGTCCGCGCTCGGCGCCGAGGTCCGCGCGGTGCGGCTGGACGTCACCGACGAGGCCGCCGTACGCGCCCTGTTCACCGACGGTGGCGGGACGTTCGACGGCGTGGTGCACGCCGCCGCCGACACCGCGCAGGACACCTTCCTCCCGCTGAGCGCCCTGGACGAGGAGACGGTACGACGCCACTTCGAGGCCAAGGTGGGCGGCGCGCGCACCCTGCGGGCGGTGCTGCGGGAGCTGCCCGCCGACGGCGCTCCGCGCTGGTGCGTGGTGTTCTCCTCCACCTCGGCCCACCTCGGCGGCCTGGCCTTCGGCGGCTACGCGGCGGCCAACGCGGCCCTCGCCGCCCACGCCGGGGGTGCGGCTGGCGACGCCACCCGCTGGATCTCCGCCGCCTGGGACACCTGGGCCCCCACCCTGGAACGTCTGGAGGGGCCGTTCGGCGCCGCGATGACCGCGCACGCCATGACCGTCGAGCAGGCACTCACCGCGTTCGACGGGCTGTTCACCCGGGCCGCCCGGTCCCTGGTGGTGGCCGCGGGCGGTCTGGGCGACCGGCTGCCCCGGCCGGCGGCGGCCCGGCCCACCGCACCAACGGTCCCGGCGGCCACCTTCCCGCGCCCGGAACTGCCCCAGCCCTACGTCTCCCCGGTCACCGCGACCCAGCGCGCCCTGGCCGCGCTGTGGACCGAGGTCCTGGCCATCGAGCCGGTCGGCATCCGGGACAACTTCTTCGACCTGGGCGGAAGTTCGCTGCTGGCCCTGCAGATGCTGGCCACGGTCAAGGAACGCTTCGGGGTGGCGGTGCCGACGGTCGCCCTGTTCGAGTCGCCGACCGTACGGGGCCTGGCCGGCGTCCTCGACGCGGGCGGCCCCCGCCCGGTCAGCGCGGCCCCGGCACCGGCAGCCGTGCCCGGACGCCCGGCGGCACCGGTCGACGCCGTACCCGCCGCGCGGGCCGAGCCGTCCGCCCCGGTGGCGAGGACCGCCACCACCGCCGAGCTGCCCGACGCCGACGAACTGGACCGCCGGATCGCCATCATCGGCATGGCGGGCCGCTTCCCGGGCGCGGGCGACGTGGTGGAGTTCTGGCGCAACCTGTGCGACGGCGTCGAGTCGGTCACCTTCTTCAGCCCGGAGGAGCTGATCGAGGCGGGGGTGGATCCGGACCTGGCCAACGACCCGGACTACGTGCCGGCCCGCCCGGTCCTGGACGACATCACCGGGTTCGACGCGGGGTTCTTCGGGATGAGCCCCCGCATGGCCGCGCTCACCGACCCCCAGCAGCGGCTCTTCCTGGAGGTCTGCTGGGAGGGACTGGAGCATGCCGGTTACGCCCACGAGGGGTACCGCGACCGGGTCGGCGTGTTCGGCGGCTCGAACCTCAGCACCTACCTGCTCGGTATGCTGCCGCAGCTCGTCGCGGAGGGCGACGTCAACCCGTACGAGCTGATCATGAGCAACGACAAGGACGCGCTGACCACCTCCGTGTCGTACCTGTTCAACCTCGACGGGCCGAGCGTGGCCGTACAGACGTTCTGCTCCACCTCGCTGGTGGCCGTGCACACGGCGGTGCGCAGCCTGCGGGCCGGGGAGTGCGGGACGGCGCTGGCCGGCGGCGTGTCCGTGGCCGTACCGGACCGCCGGGGACACCTGCGGCAGACCGGCGGGATGGACTCCCACGACGGCCACGTCCACTCCTTCGACGCGGAGGCCACCGGCACGCTGTTCGGCGACGGTGCGACCGTGGTCGTCCTGAAGCGGCTCTCCGACGCGCTGCGCGACGGGGACACCGTGCACGCGGTCATCCGGGGATCGGCGTTGAACAACGATGGCGCCCAGAAGGCGGGTTACACCGCGCCGAGCGTCACCGGACAGGCCGCGGCGGTGCGCGCGGCGCTGGTGGACGCCCAGGTCACCAGCGACGAGATCGGCTACGTGGAGGCGCACGGCACGGCCACCGAGCTGGGCGACCCGATCGAGATCGCCGCGCTCACCCGGGCGTTCGGACCGGCCGCCCGGCCGGGGTCGATCCCGATCGGCGCGGTGAAGACGAACATCGGTCACCTCAACCACGCCGCCGGCACGGCCGGACTGATCAAGACGGCGCTCACGGTGCGCGAGGGCGTGGTCCCCGCGTCCCTCAACTACACCCGCCCGAACCCGCAGATCGACTTCGCCGGCAGCCCGTTCTACGTCAACACCGGAACCGCCGCCTGGTCCGGCCCCGACGGCCGGCCGCGCATCGCCGGGCTCAACTCGCTCGGCATGGGAGGCACCAACGTGCACGTCGTGGTGGAGGAGCCGCCCGCGCCGCCGGCCCGGGGTCCGGAGATCCGCCGCCACCACCCGCTGGTGCTCTCGGCCCGGTCCGAGGCCGCCGCCGACCAGGCGGTGCGCGAGCTCGGTGAGCACCTGGCCGCGCACCCCGAACTACGTCCGACCGACGTGGCGTTCACCCTTCAGGCCGGGCGCAAGGTCTTCGAGCACCGGCGCGCGGCAGTGGTCGGCGGCACCGCCCACGCGGCGGCGGTGTTCTCCGGCGAAGACGAAGACACACCGGTGACGACCCGGGTGGAGACGGTCTCCGGCCGTCCTGTGGCGTTCCTCTTCGCCGGGGTCGGCGAGCAGTACCCCGGCCTGGTCGGCGACCTCCACCGGCACGAGCCGGTGTTCCGCGCCGAACTCGACCACTGCCTGGACCTGTTGGCGAAGGAGCTGCCGGACGTCGACCTGACCGGGCTGCTCACCGGCGACCGCCCGGGCGCGGGCCCCGACCTGGCCGCCCTGCTGGGCCGGGCCACCGGTCCGGCCGACGGGCGGGAGGCGGAGCTGGAGCGCACCGAGGTGGTGCAGCCGCTGATGTTCGCCGTGGACCACGCGCTGGCCCGCACGTTCCTGGCCTGGGGTGTACGGCCCTCGATGATGCTGGGCTACAGCCTCGGCGAGTACGTCGCCGCCTGCCTGGCCGGGGTGCTGTCGCTTCAGGACGCGATCGCCCTGGTCGCGCACCGGGCACGGCTGATCGGCGAGGCGGAACGCGGCTCGATGGTGGCCGTGCCGCTGAACGCGGAGCAGTTGCTCGACCGTTACGGACTGGCGGAGCGCGGACTGGACGTCGCCGCGGTGAACGGACCGTCCGCCGTGGTGGTGGCCGGGCCCGGCGAGGCCCTGGAGTCGCTGATCGCCGACCTTGCGCGGGACAGTGTCCCGGCGAGGCCGCTGCGCACCACGCACGCCTTCCACTCCCGGATGCTGGCGCCGCTCGCCGAACAGCTCACCGCCTGGGTGGCCGAGAACGTCACCCTCAACCCGCCCGCGTTGCCGTACCTGTCCAACGTCACCGGCGACGTCGCCGACGCCGCCCTGGTGTGCGACCCGGGCTACTGGGCCGCACACATGTGCCGCACGGTCCGGTTCGCGGACGCGGTGGAGCGGTTGCTGGCCGAGCCGGAGCTCGCGATGGTGGAGATCGGCCCGGGCCCGTCGCTGGGCGCGATGGTGCGCGGGGCCGACTGCCCTCCGCAGCGCTGGCCGCTGATCACCGCCACCCTGCCGGCGCAGAGCGATCCCCGCCCCGCCGACCTGGTGCTCACCGAGTGTGTCGCCCGGCTCTGGATGACGGGCGTCGACCTCGACTGGGCCGCCTACCACGGGTCCGGTCCCGCCACCACCGCGCTCCACCAGGGCGCCACGCCGGGCCGGGTGCCGCTGCCGACGTATCCCTTCCAGCGCCAGCGCTACTGGATCGACCCCGCACCGATGCCCGGTGGCCGGGCCGCGCCGGCGCTGTCCGCCGGGCCGCTGGAGGAGCCGACCTCCTTCGCCGACCTGGAACGCGTGCCGTTGCTGCCGGAGGAGCAGTGGCTGTGGCAGCCGGTGTGGCGGCAGACGGCCGCTCCCGCCCCCGCCGAGGGGCAGCCGGGCCACTGGCTGGTCTACACCGACGGTGCGGCCGCCGAGCGGATCCTGGCGGAACTGCGCCGGGCCGCGGAGAGGGACGGCGCGACGGTCACCGCGGTCCGGCCCGGTGACGGCCACACCGAACTGCCGGACGGCGACCGCACGGTCCGCCCCGGCAGCCATGAGGATGCCCTGGACCTCCTGACGGACCTGCGCGGACGCGGGCTGAAGCTGGAGCGGGTGGTCCACCTGTGGACGCTCGGCGACATCGACGCCGACGACGACGAGAGCACCGACGACGAGACGGTGCGGCGCGGCCTGCACACCGTGGTCGCGCTGGCCCGCGCGGCCGACGAACTCGGCCGCCTCGACTGGGAGCTCGACCTGGTCACCGCGGGTGTCCACCAGGTGCTGGACGGCACGGAGGTGCGCCCCGCCGCGGCCACCCTGGTCGGTCCGTCACTGGTGGTGCCCCTGGAGTATCCGGGGATCAGCACCCGCCTGATCGACGCGCTGCCCGGCGTCCAGGCCGCCTCGGTCGCCGCGGAGCTGCGCCGGCCCCGCGCCGACCTGATGGTGGCGCTGCGCGGCGCCCGGCGCTGGGTCCCGCGGTACGAGTCCCTGCACCCGGCCGACCCCGAGGCGGTGGCGGAGGACCTGCTGCGCGAGGAGGGCGTCTACCTGATCACCGGCGGGCTGGGCGGGATCGGCCTGGCCATGGCGGAGCGGCTGGCCCGCTCCTGCCGGGCGCGGTTGGTGCTGATGGGCCGGCGCGGGCTCCCGCCACGCGAGCGATGGGAGGCCATCGCGTCCGGCGCCGAGCAGGCCGAGGACGCGGTGCGCGAGCGGGTCCGCCAGGTGCTGGGGCTGCTCGCCCTGGGCGCCCAGGTGGAGATCGTGGGCGGCGACGCGGCGGACCCCCGCGACATGCGCCGGGCGGTGGGCGCCGCCCAGGAGCGGTTCGGCGCGCTGCACGGCGTGCTGCACGCCGCCGGCGTGGCGGGCACCGGCCTGATCCAGTTCAAGGAACCGGAGGACTCCGAGCTGGTGCTCGCCCCGAAGGTCGCCGGCCTGCGGGCCCTGACCGAGGCGCTGGGGATCGGCGGGCCGGACGAGACGGAGCTGGACTTCCTGGTCCTGTTCTCGTCCATCACCTCCGCCACCGGCGGCGGTCCGGGCCAGGTCGACTACTGTGCCGCCAACGCCTATCTGGACGCCGCGGCGGCGCGGCTCGCTCAGGGCGGCCGCCGGGTGGTCTCCATCAGCTGGGGCGAATGGACCTGGAACGCCTGGGACTTCGGCCTGGCGGGCTACGACGACGAACTGCAGTCGTTCTTCCGCCAGCACCGCGCGACCTTCGGCATCGGCTTCGACGAGGGCTGGCGGTGCCTGCTGCGGGCCCTGGCCACCGGTGAGCCGCGCGTGGTGGTGTCCACCCAGGACCTGCCGACCATCGTCCGCTACAGCACCGGCTTCACCGTCGAGGCGGTCCTCACCCCGGCGGTCGCGGGCACCACGTCCGGTACCCGCCACCCGAGGCCGGACCTGCTGACTCCGTACCGGCAGCCGGAGGGGCCGGCCGAGGAGGCCGTCGCCGGGGTCTGGTGCGAGCACCTGAAGCTGGAGTCCGTCGGATCGCTGGACAACTTCTTCGAGCTCGGCGGCAGTTCGCTCCTCGGTATCGCCGTGCTGGCCCAGCTCCGCCGCTCCTTCCCGGACGCCGAGCTGCCGCCCCGCGTGCTGTACGAGGCCCCCACGGTCGAGGCGCTGGCCCGCGTGGTCCAGGGCGTGGGGACACCGGTCGGCCCGGTCGGCCACCGGACGGCCTGACCGCACCCGCCCGTCCGCCTCACCGCATCCGCATCACCCCGCACACCCCCGACCACCCCGCACAGAAACGGAGAACAGTGGCATGACCGTCGTAGGAGTCGTCGGCGCCGGCGTCATGGGAACAGGCGTCGCCCAAAACCTCGCACAGTACGGCTTCGAGACCGTCCTGGTGGACGTCTCGGAGGAGAACCTGGCCGACGCCAGGGCGGTGATCGCCCGCAATGCCCGTCTCAGTGGCCTGATGGGCGGCCCGACCCTGGACCCCGACGAGATCCTCGGCCGGATCACCACGGCCGTGGGTCTGGACGCCCTCGCCAAGGCCGATTTCGTGATCGAGAACGTCACCGAGGACTGGGACACCAAGAAGGGCGTCCACCAGGAGCTCGACCGGGTGCTCTCCCCGACCGCGATCGTGATCGTGAACACCTCGGCGATTCCGATCACCCGGGTCGCCTCCCTCGGCTCCCACCCCGAGCGCGTGGTGGGTGTCCACTTCATGAACCCGGTGCCGGCCAAGCCGGTGGTGGAGCTGATCCCCGGCTTCCACACCAGCACGGAGACCGTGGAGAGCACCCGGACGTTCCTGGCCGGCTTCGGCAAGCGGGCCGTCGACGTCAAGGACGCGTCCGGTTTCGTCTCCAACCGGGTGCTCATGCTCACGGTGAACGAGGCGGCGTTCCTGGTGTACGAGGGCGTCGCCACCGCCGAGTCCGTCGACGAGGTCTTCCGGGGCTGCTTCGGCCACCCGATGGGCCCGCTGGAGACCGCCGACCTGATCGGCGTCGACACGATCCTCTACAGCGTCGAGGTGCTCTACGAGCACTACGCCGACAGCAAGTACCGCCCCTGCCCGCTGCTGAAGCAGATGACGGACGCCGGGCTGCACGGCCGGAAGACCGGCCGTGGCTTCTACACCTACGGAACTCAGGAGTAAACGATCATGACCACTGTCGCCCTCACCGCCGCCGAGCGCATCACCTCCTTCGTCCGCGGCCGCTTCCCGCAGGCAGATCTCACTCCGGACCAGGACATCTTCGCCCTCGGCTACATCAACTCCCTCTTCGCGATGGAACTCGTGATGTTCATCGAGAAGACCTTCGGTGTCGCCGTTCCCAACGGCGAGCTGAAGATCGACAACTTCCGCACCGTCGCCGCGATGTCGGCGCTGGTCGGTCGGCTGGACGCGTCCGCCTGACCGGCGGCGCACACGAGAGAACCGAGGAGGATCAGCATGACGACCACGGTCGTGTCGCCGCCGGCAGGCGGCACGCGGACCGGTGGCCCGGCCGTCGACCGGGCTTCGGTACGCGCGTTCGTCGACGAGTTCGTCACCCCATACGCCGACGACTGGGACCAGGCCGGTTACGTACCCGGCGAACTCCTGGAGCGCCTCGGCGCGCTGGGCCTGTGGGCCCCGTTCCTGCCCCGGCGCCTGGGCGGCCAGGGCCTCGACCTGGTGACCCTGGGCGAGGTGCACGAGGAGGTCGGCCGCGGCTGCTCCTCGGTCCGCTCCCTGCTCACCGTGCACACCATGCTGTCGTGGGCCCTGCTGCGCTGGGGCTCGCCCGGACAGGTGGAGCGGTGGGCGCCCTCGCTCGCCGACGGCAGCGTGCGCGGTGTGTTCTGCCTGTCCGAACCGGGCGCGGGCAGCGACGCGGCCGGCATCACCACCTCCGCCGTCCCGCACCGGGGCGGCTGGCTGCTCAACGGCCGCAAGAAGTGGACCACCGGCGGACAGATCGCCGGCCTCTTCCTGGTGTTCGCCCACACCGAGACCTCGATCGTGGCGCTCCTCGTCCCCAAGGACACCCCCGGGGTGCGCGTCACACCGATCAACGAGATCTTCGGCACCCGGGCCTCCCTGCTCGCCGAGATCGATTTCGACCACGTGGAGTTGGGGCCGGACGCGCTGCTCGGCCCGAGCTCCTTCGCCTCCGGCATGGTGCTCAGCGGCACCCTCGACCTGGGCCGGTACAGCGTGGCCTGCGGCTCGGTCGGCATCGTCCAGGCCTGCCTGGACGCCAGCGCCGACTACGCCGGCCGGCGCACGGTGGGCGGCGCCGCGCTGCGAGAACTCCCGCTGATCCGCGCCAAGCTCACCGACATGGTGACCGACGTACGGGCGGCCCGGCTGCTGTGCCGGCAGGCCGGGGAGCTCAAGGACGCCGGGGACCCGTCGACCATCATGGCCACCTGGGTGGCGAAGTACTTCGCGTCGACCGCCGCCGCCCGGCACTCCACCGAAGCGGTGCAGATCCACGGCGCCAACGGCTTGACCCCCGACTACCCGGTGGCCCGTCTGATGCGGGACGCCAAGGTCACCGAGATCATCGAGGGCAGCAACGAGATCCAGCGGCTGACCATCGCCGACGAGGCGTTCCGCGAGAGGACGCCCGGAACAGGAGGAACGCTGTGACCACAGCGATACAGCCGCCGGCCGCCGAGCAGGCGGAGGACCCGTACCGCAAGCCGGTCCGCGGCCGGATCAAGTGCGTGGTGTGGGACCTCGACAACACCCTGTGGGACGGGGTGCTGCTGGAGGACGGTGACGTCACCGTGCGCCCCGGCGTGGTGGAACACATCCGCCGCCTGGACGCGCTGGGCATCCTGCACTCCGTGGCCAGCAAGAACGACCATGACACCGCCATGGCCAAACTCGGCAAACTGGGCCTGGAGAAGCTGTTCCTCTGCCCGAGGATCGGCTGGAACCCGAAGTCCGATTCGGTGAGGACCATCGCCGCCCGGCTCAACCTCGGTCTGGACGCGTTCGCCTTCGTCGACGACCAGGACTTCGAGCTGGCCGAGATGGAGTTCTCGCTGCCCGAGGTGACCCGGATCAACGCCGCGGACATCGACACGGAGCTGCTCCGCGACGAGTTCCGGCCCCGGTTCACGTCCGACGAGTCCGCGAACCGCCGCGAGATGTACCGCAGCCAGCTCGCCAGGGAGGAATTGGAGAGCGAGTTCACCGGCACCAGCGAGGAGTTCCTGGCCGGCCTGGACATGGCCTTCACCATCGCTCCGGCCGCCCGGGAGGACCTCCAGCGGGCGGAGGAGCTCACCGTCCGCACCAACCAGCTCAACGCCACCGGCCGCACCTACTCCTACGACGAGCTGGACGAGCTGCGCGAGTCCCCCGATCATCTGCTGCTGGTCGCCGAGCTCACCGACCGCTTCGGCTCCTACGGCAAGATCGGCCTCGCCCTGGTGGAGAAGGGCGCGCCGGACTGGCGGCTGCGGATGCTGCTGATGTCCTGCCGGGTGATGTCCCGCGGCGTCGGCTCGGTGCTGCTCGGCCATCTGATGCGTCTGGCCCGCGATGCCGGAGCCGGCCTGACCGCCGACTTCGTGGAGACCGGCCGCAACCGGATGATGCAGATCACCTACGCCTTCGCGGGGTTCCGCGAGGTGAGCCGCGAGGGCGACCGGGTGGTGCTGGCCGCCGACCTGAGCCAGACGCAGGACGCCCCCGGCTACGTACGGCTGGAGGTCAGGCCATGAGCACGGTCGTCGCGCCCGCCGAGGCGTCCCGCGCGGGGAGGCCGGCCGGCGCCTGGTTCCCCTTCGCCGAGCATCCGGGCAGCGACGGCCCGCTGCTGTACTGCCTGCCGCACGCGGGCGGTTCCGCCTCCGTCTTCCGGTCCTGGTTCGGCCGGATCGGGTCGGCCTCGGTCCGGCCGGTCCAGCTGCCCGGCCGCGAGACGCGGTTGCAAGAGGTCCCGTACGACGCCATGGACCTGCTGGTTCCCGACCTCGCGGAGGCCGTCCTGGCCGACCTGGCCGCGGGTCGGCCAGGACGCCCGTTCGCCGTGTACGGGCACAGTCTGGGCGCGACGATCGCCTTCGAGCTGGTCCGGGAGATCCGCCGCAGGCAGGGGCCGGACCCGGTCCATCTGATCGTGTCCGGCTGCCCGGCCCCCGGCGGCGGCTGGGCCACCGAGGGCGAGGACGACCCGCGGATGACGGGGGCGAGCGACGACGAGGTGGTCGCGCTGCTGCGGCGCATCGGCGGAACCCCGGAGTGGATGCTCACGGACCCATCGGTCCTGCGGCTCATCCTGCCGCCGTTCCGCGCGGACTTCACGGTCAAGGAGTCGTACCGGTACCGTGCCGAACCGCCGCTGACCGTGCCCGTCACGGCGCTGGCCGCCAACGGCGACCCCCGCGGGCCGGCCTCCGGCATGGCCGAATGGAAGCGGGGGACGACCGGCCCGTCGACCCTGCACACCCTGTCCGGCGGGCACTTCGCGGTACTCGCGCAGGCCGAAATCACTCACAGGCACATCGAGCGCGCGCTGCGGAGTGCGGTATGACCACCCTGCACGCCGTCCCGCCCGGCGCGGCGGCGGAGGCCGACCGGACCGACGGGACGCTGACCGGCTGGTTCCTGCGGGGGCTCGCCCTCGGCCCGGGCGCCGAGGCGCTCCGGGCCGGGGCGGACCGGGTGACGTACGGGGAACTGCACGAGCGGGCCCTCGCCCTGGCCGGTGCCGTCACGGCGGCCGTGCCGGGCGGGCGGCCCCGCCGGGTCGGCCTGCTGGGCGCCCGGTCCGTGACGGCGTACGCGGGCCATCTCGCCGCCGGCTACGCGGGGGCGGCCGTCGTCCCCCTCAACCCCGCCTTCCCGGCGGAGCGCACCGCGCACATGATCACCGCGGCCGGGGTGGACGTGCTGATCGTGGCCGCGGAGGGCGAGGCCGCGCTGCCCGCCCTCGCCGGGGTCGTGGACCGCGTCCCGGTGGTGCGGTGGCCGTCGCCGCACGCACCCCTGACCGGGCTGCGCCCGGCGGACCCCGACGACGTGGCGTACATCCTGTTCACCTCGGGCTCGACGGGCCGCCCCAAGGGCGTGCCGGTGCTGCACCGCAACGTGGACGCGTATCTGCGGTTCGTCCACGACCGCTACCGCTTCCACCCGGGCGACGTCTTCTCACAGACCTTCGACCTCACCTTCGACCTGTCGGTGTTCGACCTGTACGGCGCCTGGGGGGCGGGCGGCACCCTGGTGAGCGTGCCCCCCACGGCTTACGCGTCGCTGGAGAGGTTCGTCGCCGACCACGGCATCACTGTGTGGTTCTCCGCGCCCAGCCTGATCTCCCAGCTGTCCCGCAGGCCGCGGGGACTGGCGGCCGACTCGATGCCCTCGCTGCGCTGGAGCCTGTTCTGCGGGGAACCGCTGCTGGCCCACGACGCAACGTGCTGGCAGAGCGCCGCGCCCGCTTCCGCGGTGGAGAACCTGTACGGCCCCACCGAGCTCACCATCTCCTGCACCGTCCACCGCTGGGACCCGGTGCGCTCGCCCGGTCGCTGCGTCAACGGCATGGTGCCCATCGGCACGTTCCATCCCGGTCTGCGGTATCTGGTGCACGAGGGTGAACTCTGCGTGACCGGGGACCAGATGTTCCCCGGGTATCTGGACCCGGCGGACGACGAAGGCCGGTTCCTGGACGTCGACGGCGCCCGCTGGTACCGCACCGGGGACCTGGTGCGTGAACGCGACGACGGCGAGCTGGCCTGCCTCGGGCGCCTCGACCAGCAGGTGCAGATCCATGGCATACGGGTCGAGCTCGCCGAAGTCGAGTGCGCCTTGCGGCGGGTGGACGGTGTACGCGACGCGGTCGTGGTGGCGGCGGACGGCGAACTCACTGCCTACCTGCTGGGCACGGTGCGGCCGCCGGCCGAACTGGCCCGGTCGCTGGCCGAGTTCCTGCCCCGTCCGCTCGTACCGCGCCGCTTCGTGCACCTGGACGCGTACCCGCTGAACGCCAACCGCAAGGTCGACCGCAAGGAGCTGACCGCCCGCGCGGCCCGGCACGTGTGAGGCCCGTTCCGCCCCGGCAACCGGGGCGGAACGGGCCTGACCGGGTCACCGGTACCGCGTCACAGCAGGTGGCTGCGGCCCCACCCGCGGGAGAGCCGGTAGGCGGCGAGCACGCCGAAGACCAAGGTGATGGCCAGGCACACCAGGACGGGCCGGACCATCCCCGCACCGTCCCCGGACAGCGCGGCGCGCAGCAGGGACATCGCCCAGTAGCCGGGCGAGAACGGCGCGACGTGCTGGGCCCAGCCCGGCATCAGATCCACCGGCACCAGTGCCCCTCCGAGCGCGCTGATGGAGATGGCCCCCAGGTCGGTGACCATGCCCAGGTCGCCCCGGCTGCGGGCCACGGTGGCCAGGAACGCTCCCATGGACAGCAGGGCGAGCCCCCACACGGCGACGGCGAGCGCCACCCAGCCGATCACGGAGCCGGGCAGGTCCAGCCCGAGCACCAGCGAGCCGTACGCCATCAGTACGCACTGCTGGACCAGCAGGACCACGAAGCCGGGCACCATCTTGCCGAGCAGCAGTTCGGCCCGGCCGGCCCGGGTGCTCCGGAGCCGGTCCCAGGTGCGCCACTCCCTCTCGACCATGATCGAGTTGCCCACGACGGCCAGCGCGAAGACCGAGAACATCACCAGCGGACCCGTGACCGCCTGCACGGTCCCGCTGTCCAGGGCCTCCATGTACAAGGGCTTGAGGACGAGCATCAGCACCATGGGGATCGCCACGTAGCTGATCAGTTGTCCGGGGTCGCGCAACCGCAGGATGAGGTTGTGCCGGACGAGCAGTCCGGTGCGCAGCAGGGTGTCAGTCGCCATCGAGTACCGCCAGGGATCGGTAGAGGTCGTCGAGATCGGGCTTGCGGACGTCGACCGACGCCACCGGCCGGCTGGCCCCCGCGAGCATCCCGACCAGGGTGCCCGTCGGGTCGTCGGTGGAGCGGCGGTCCTCGGTTCCGTCTTCGAAGGTGAGCCGTACCTCGCCCGGCAGGCCGGTGAGCAGCTCGGCGGCGGTGCCGCGGGCGACCACGCGACCACGCTTGGCCACCGCCAGGGTGGCGTCCAGCTCGGTCAGTTCGGCGAGGTAGTGGGTGGTGTAGACCACGGCCGCGCCGTCGTCGGCCCGGCGGCGGACGGTGTCGAGGAGCGCCTGGCGGGTCTCCGGGTCTGCGCCTGCGGTGGGTTCGTCGAGCAGCAGCAGGGCGGGCCGGTGTATCAGCGCGGTGCCGGCCTGCGCGCGGCGCTGCTGGCCACCGGAGAGGAACCCGGCGGGCCGGTCGAGGAACTCGGTGAGCCGCAGGTCGGCGGCGACCTCGTCGACCGCGTCGCTCAGTGCGCCGCGGCGCAGCCCGGAGAGGCCGCCGAACAGCTTGAGATGCTCGCGGACCGTGAACGACGGGTAGAGCGCGAGGTGCTGGGGGGAGACCCCGACCAGGTGGCGGGCGGTGTGCGGGTCGTGGCCGGCGACGCTCACGGTGCCGCCGTCGGCGCGGATCAGCCCGGAGACGACCTCCACGAAGGTGGTCTTGCCCGCTCCGTTGTGGCCGACCAGACCGACGATCTCGCCCGGTGCGACGCTCAGGGTGAAGCCGCCGAGGGCCTCGACATCGCCGTAGCGCTTGGTCAGCCCGGTGACCTCCAGCACGGGTTCGGCGGGCCGCTTCTCGGGCGGCCGCGTACTCCCGGGGCCGGAGGTGGCGCGTTGCGTGGGCGGTGACGGGGGCGCTGGGATCTTCATTCGGGCTCCTGTGTGAATGCTCCACGGTGACCCGGGGCTGGGGTACCCCGGGTCAGGGGCGAAACGGACCGGACCGTCACCGCTCGCGCGGTAGCGTGCTGACGGTCCGTGGCCGGGCGATCGGCGTCCGGCACGCCCGTGCGCCGCGTCAGCCGGATCCGCCGGCAGAGGACCCCTGCCGGCGGATCCGCCCGCCGCGCGGGCGCGGGACGCCGCTCGCCGGTCCGGCCCTGCGCCGTGGCGGGCATGGTCCGCCCACGACCGGGCGGAACGCTGCCTGGCACGGCACAAGATGGTCAAGACACTCCTAGTTCCCCTTCCGGGCAAACATTGCCGGTCGCGGCACTAGACGAGCAGCTCACGGGGTGCGGGGTGGCCGAGGAACGCGACCGGGCTGGCGGTCAGGCCGTACGCGCCCGCCTGGAACACCGCGATCAGGTCACCCGGTTCGGCCCGGGGCAGCGACACCGCCTTGCCGAGCAGGTCGAGGGGGGTGCAGAGGCAGCCGACGACATCGACGACCTCGTCCCCGTCCGGTCCGGCGTCGACCTGGCCGGCGAGTGCGAGGGGGTAGTTGCGGCGCAGCGCCCGGCCCAGGTTGCCGGTGGCGGCGAGCTGGTGGTGCAGGCCGCCGTCGACGACCAGGTAGACGGTCCCCCGGGACTCCTTGCGGTCGACCACCCGGGTCAGGTAGACCCCGGCCTCGCCGACCAGGTACCGGCCGAGTTCGATCACCGGCCGGGCCAGCGGGAGCCGGTCCCGGACCACGGTGTCCAGTAGTTCGGCCAGGTTCTCCCCGATGGGACCGAGGGCCAGCGGCCGGTCCCTGGCGCTGTACGGGATGCCGAACCCGCCCCCGAGATTCAGGTACCGCACAGGGGCCGGGGCGTGCCCGGCCAGCTCGGCCAGCAGCTCCACCGTGGCCCGCTGCGCCGCGCGGATGCTGTCGGCGTCGAGGTTCTGCGACCCGGCGAAGACGTGGAACCCCTCGAACTCGACCCCGGTGCACCCCAGTTCGGCGAGCAGGGCCGGCGCCTGCTCGGAGTCCACGCCGAACTGCTGCGGCCCACCCCCCATCTTCATACCCGAACCCCGCACCGCGAAGGGCGGGTTGATGCGGAGTGCGGCCCTGGGACGGACCCCGAGTTCCTCTCCGGCCTTCGCCAACCGGGCCAGCTCGGTGGCGGATTCGAGCTCGACGAGGACTCCGGCGGCGACCGCCTGCCGCAGTTCCGCGGCCGTCTTGCCGGGCCCGGCGAAGGCGATCCGGGCCGGTGGCACACCCGTGTCCAGCGCCGCCAGCATTTCCCCCGCCGACGCCACGTCGAGGCCGTCGACCAGGGTGCTCAGGCAGTGCAGCACGGCGGGCATCGGGTTGGCCTTCACCGCGTAGCTCAGCTCCACCGCGCCGGGCAGCGCGGCACGCACCTCGGCGACCCGGGCGGCGATCAGGGCCCGGTCGTAGGCGAAGAACGGCGTGCCTCCGGCCCGCTCGGCGAGCAGTCCGGCGGGGATCCCCCCGATGGTCAGCTCGCCACCCGCCACCCCGTGCAGAGCGGGCCCGTAGGGCGCGGCGGCGGTGACACCCAGCTCATCCACCGCGCTCATGAGCCGGCCTCCGCGAGGCGCCGCAGCTCGACCCGGTCGAACTTCCCGTTCGCCGAACGGGGCAGCACGTCCAGCTCCATGATGCGGCGCGGCAGCATGTACGCCGGCAGTTCCCGGGCCATGGCCTGGCGGAGCCCCCCGGTGCCGCACGGGCCGCAGACCACCAGCACCACGTGCTGGCCGAGTTGCTCGTCCGCCGCGCCGAACGCCACCGCCTCGGTGACCAGTCCGGTGGCGTAGGCCGCCTCCTCGATCTCGGTAGGGCTGATCCGGTAGCCGGACGACTTGATCATCTCGTCGGCGCGGGCCACGAAGTAGAGGAAGCCCTCCTCGTCCCGTTGGACGGTGTCCCCGGACCAGACGGCGAGTTCCTGCCGCACCCCGGGCACGCCGCCGGGCAGCGCCCGGAACCGCAGGGCGGTGGTCTCGGGGTTGTTCCAGTAGCCGAGGGCCACCAGCGCGCCCCGGTGGACCAGTTCGCCCGGCTCACCCGGCATGCAGGGTGTGCCGTCCGGCCGGACCACCAGCACCTCGGCGTTGGGAATGGCCTTGCCGATGGAGTCGGGCCGCCGGTCGACCTCGTCGGGGTCGAGGTAGGTGGAACGGAACGCCTCGGTCAGCCCGTACATCAGGTAGGGGCGGGCCTGCGGGAAGTGGCCGCGCAGCCGGGTGAGGGTGACAGCCGGCATCCGCCCGCCGGTGTTGGCGAAGTAGCGCAGCCGCCGGGTGGCCTCCCGCGGCCATTCCAGCGCCGCGAGCTGCATCCACAGGGGAGGCACGCAGGTCAGCCCGGTGACGCCGTGGCGGGCGCAGAGCCGCATCACCTCGCGGGGCACCAGGTAGTTGGTGAGCACGAGGTGGGCGCCGCGGGCCAATGCGGTGGTGAGCTGGCTGAATCCCGCGTCGAAGCTCAACGGCAGGAGGCCGAGCAGGACGTCGTCCTCGGTGTGGGCGAGGTAGGTAGCCACGCTCTCCGCCCCGGCCAGCAGGTTGCGGTGGGAGAGCACCACGCCCTTGGGTCCGCCGGTGCTGCCGGAGGTGTAGAAGACCGCGGCGACGTCCGCGTCGATCACCGCGTCGGCGCCGGGCACCGGCCGCGCGCCCGGCTCGCCCAGCCGGGGCCAGGAGGTGATCTTCCAGCGGTCGTCGACCGGCGGCACGGCGGCGGTCTCACCGATCACCACGAGGTGCCGCACCGAGGTGTTCGGTGTCAGCGCGCCGCGCACGGTCTCCATCCGTTCGGCGGTGGTGATCAGGGCGACCGGCGTGCAGTCATCGGTCAGCCGGGCCAGATAGCGGGCCTTGAACAGGGGGTTGACCGGCACGAACACCCCGCCGGCCGCGGCGACGGCCAACACGGCCACCACGGTCTCGACGCGCTTCTCGGCGTACACCGCGACGCGGTCGCCCCGCCGCACACCCAGCCGGTACAGGCCGTACGCCGCCGCCGCGACCTGCTCAGCGAGCTCGCGGTAGGTGAGGGTGCGCTCCTTGAACGTCAGCGCCGGACGGTCGGGGGCGCCACGGCCGAGCAGTTGGTCGAGCCGCACGAGCGTCCCTGTCGCCCCGGGTGTGCCGGGCGTCCCGTGGGCCGCCCGTCCGTACGGCATGCGCCCGGCCGGGCCGGGCCGGGACCCGCCCCTGACGGCCTCGGTCTCGGTCAGCCTCTCACTCATGGCCGACGGGCTCCGCCGGCACGAACTCGGCCACGGCCCCCCACAGGGAACCCACGGTGGCGAAGGTCTCCTCGGTGAGCGCCTCGTCGGGCAGCTCCACCCCGAAGGTGTCCTCCAGCTCCGCGAGGAGCTGGACCACCCCCATGGAGTCCAGGCCCAGTGCCGCCAGGTCGTCTGCGGGGGCGAGTTCACTCGCCTCGGCATAGGGCAGGTACTGCAGCAGCGCGTCCTGGAAAGCACGCGGGATCTGCAAATCGGCCATGGTGGTCGGTCCCCATTCTCTTCTTCCGCCGGAGTGCGTGTGTTCTGCGCAGGTGCACGAACGCGGCTACTCGACCACCGGCCGCTCTCGTCTTGCCATCACGCCACTGCCACTCGGCCCAGTCCCCGCCGTGACCAGCACGTACCCCACGGGTGAGGTGACGGCGCGGGCGGTCCGACGGAGAAGGAACAGCGAAGCAGCAGGGAAACGGCATCCGAACGGGGGCCGGGCGGAGCCGACGACAGGGGGACGGCGGCAGGGTGATGGCACGTATGTCCACGATGCGCGGTAAGCGTGGCGTCCGGTTCCGGCCAGTCGACCGGACGACACGATTCGCATTCTTGACAGTGGGAGGTCTCTGCATGATCACGGGGATCACGATCAAAAGCCCCACCGCAGACGGTCTGTTCGGCGCCGCGGCGGCGCCCGGAGTAGCCTCGCCGACGGAACCGACGGATCGGGACAGCGTGGTCGCGGTTTACCAGTACACAACACACCACGGGTCGTTGACGCCCACGGCGGTCGACCAGGTGGCCACCGAGTTGGGCCTCTCGGCCGGCGAGGTGTTCGCCGCGGCCGCTCGCCTCGTCGAGCTGCGCATGTTGCGCACCGAAGAGGGCGCGGACGGCATCCTGGTACCGCTCGACCCGCAGACGGCGGCGACACTGCTGGTGTCGCCGATGGAACGGGCGATCCTCCAGCAACGGGACCGGGCCGACCAGTTGCGGGCCCGCATCGACACCATCGCGGGCGGGTCGGGAGCGATTTCCGGCCCTCTCGGGGTGATCGACCGCGCGGAGGGCGAGCCGGAGGTCCGGGGGCTGCTCCGGCTCGCCGCGGCCGACTGCCAGGAGGAGGCGGTGGCACTCTGGCCCGGCGTCGACGGCGTCTTCGAGGCCTGCTGCGACGCCCTGGGCTCCGGGGTCGCACTGCGGGTCCTCGTCCCGCACCGCGAACGCGCCGACTTCGCGTCCCGGGCCCGGGCGACCGAACTGGTGGCCCGGGGTGTGGAGCTGCGCACCATACGCGCGGTCCCCCAGGCGGCGGTGGTCTTCGACCGCGTGGTGGGCGTGGTGGTCGCACCGGGCGACGGCGTACTGCCGCCGACCGCGCGGCCCGTGCGGGACGAGACCACGGTGCACTGTCTGGTCGAGATGTTCGACCTGCTCTGGGAGTCGGCCAGCCCGTTCGAACCGAACGAACCGGGCTACGCGGAGGACGTGGTGGACGACTTCCAGCGTTCCATCGCCCTGCTGATGTCCCAGGGTCTCACCGACGAGGCGGTGGCACGCAGGCTCGGCATGTCCGTACGCACCTGCCGCCGTCACATCGCCGCCCTGATGCACAGCCTCGGCTCGGTCAGCCGTTTCCAGGCCGGCGTCCGCCTGGCACGGCGCCTGGCCGTCGACACGGCGGCCTGACCCCGGCCCGCTGCCGACCCCTGTCGGCCCTCCGGCCCCGCCCGGGGCCGGAGGGCCGACAGGGGTGGTGCCGCCGCGCTCCGGCCGCACGTCACCTGACCCGATCCCGGCCGGAGCCGCAGCTCAGGCTCCGGCGGGGACCGTCACACCGGTGCGCCCGGCCGTCTCCGCGTCCCGGGTACTGCCTACGGGAACCAGGTCGCGGGCGAGTCCCTCCAGCGGGCGGATGCCGAAAAGGGCTTCCAGGCCGAGTCCGGTCCAGCCGCGGCGGCGCAGTTCGGCCACGACGAGCGGTCCGCGCAGGAGGCGTCCGCCGGCGGCCGTGTACGGCAGGTCGAGGTCGACCTCCGCCACCTCGTTCACCTCTCCGACCACGACGGCCAGCACGGCCTCCGCCTCGGTCCCGGTGCCGGCCCCGGCTCGGATGCCCGGCTCCTCCGTCCGGTAGGCCGCGCCCGCCCTCTCCCGTACGGTGATCCGGAAGCGCTCGGGGCAGGACGCCCCCGGCTCGGTGGCCACGACGTCCCGGACGTACCGCCGCAGTTCCCGTTCCGGCATCGCTCGCGCCGTCTCGACATCGGCGATCAGCCGCCCTTCCGCGGCCTCCGCCTCGTCCACCCGGGCCCGGAGCACCGCAGGGTGTCCGGCCAGCACCCGCTCGACCGCTTCCAGGTCGACCAGGTCCCCGCCCGACCGACCGGTCCGCCGTGCCGCCGCCGGCGGGGCGTACCCGAACAGCGCCGCGGCCTCGCTCAGCCGCAGGTCGGCAGCCGGGTCGTGGTGAGCTTCGAGCAGCCGGACGTAGCCGTGCAGGAAGGCCTCGACGCCGGCCTCGTCCAGCACCTCGGCCAGCGTGCTCAGGCTGAGGCGCACCCCATCGCCCATTTCGAGCACGGTGAAATAGGAGTCGGTGCCGGAACGCGCCCAGGCGGCGGGCTCCGGTCCACGGAGGAACCGGTCGCGGCGGCTGCCGCAGCGTTGCTCGGGCCTGCTGAGGAAGTTGACCTCGGAGGTCACCCGCAGCGGCCGCCCACGACGGTGGCCCTCCTGGGCCACCAGTTCGGCCAGCTCGTCCCAGGGTGTGTGGGCGTGTTCCTGAGCGCTGGTCAGCGCCTCGGCGACGCGCGCCGCCACCTCGCTGAACGCGGGGTCGCCGGAGAGGTCCACGCCGACCAGGGTGGGACTGAACATGCAGGTCATCACGTTCATCAGGGAGCCCTCCCGATGACTGGCCAGCCACCGGTGGGCCACGCCGGCCTCCCCCGTGTAGACCGCGCAGGCGACCGTGTAGGCGGCCAGGTGCACGGCGGCCGGCCACAGCCGCAACCGGGCCGCGAGCTGCCGCACGGTGCCCAGCAGGGCGGGCGCGGTGAGGGTGGCGGCGTGCGCGGCCGGAGCCGCCGTGCCGGGCGGGACTTGTCGGCGGGTGCCGAACGCGTCGGCGGGCAGCCGCCGTACCGCCTCCCGCCAGTACGCCGTCGTCCGCTCCCGTTCGGCCGGGGCCATGGTGGCCTCGGCGGCAGCGAGACCGACGGGCTGGTGGGCGACCGGCGGGAGCTGAGCGCGCCGCCCCCGGGAGAGCCCCCCGACCAGCTCGACGAACTCCCGCTGGAACAAGCCCAGTGACCAGTCGTCGCAGCTCATGTGGTGGAGCACCAGCACCACCCGGGCGGGCATGCCGCCGGTGGTCACCACGCAGACCCGGATGGGCCAGTCACGGGCCAGATCGAACTCGGTCTCGGTCATCTCGGCGATCACTTCGGCCGGCCCGGGAGTGCCGTCGGCCTCCGAAGTGACGGTCCGCAGCCGCAACGGCCTGGGCGGGTGCACCACTTGGCGCGGCCACGGCCGGGCCTCGGCGTCGATCACGGTGCGCAGTCCCTCGTGACGGCGCACCAGGAAGTCCACCGCCGTGCGCACCACGGCCAGCGGAACCCCTGCGGGAACCGGGCTGTTGACCACGACATGGGCGTCATGCCGGGTGCCGGGCGGCACCTGCTGGTACCTGAGCCAGTGGTACCGCTGCCCCCAGCACAGCTCCTCGCCCCGCGCCCCGGTCCTGCTCGCGCCGTTCATCCGCCGCCTCCTCCTCCAGCGTTCTTCCGGCCGTCCGGTCTTCCGGTCCCGCCGCTTTCGAGCCTTTCCAGAATCCCCGCCCCGAGGGAGAAGAAACAGCATTTCCCGATGGCCAATGACGGACGGCAACTTGCTGTCATCGAAAGCGATCCGAAGCCGGGTCCGAAAGTGTTGACGCCACCAATAGACATGCCGGATTCTCCTTCTCGCCGGACGAATTCATCGCCCGGTGGACGTCCATATTCCTGGGCGTCTCCCTCATGGGAAGGTGTGATCCATATGACGAAGGCTGCGTCCAAGGCCGCTTCGAAGGCCGCGTCGAAGGCTGCTTCCAAGGCTGCTTCGAAGGCCGCGTCGAAGGCCGCGTCGAAGGCTGCCTCGAAGGCTGCGTCGAAGGCTGCGTCGAAGGCCGCTTCCAAGGCCGCTTCCAAGGCCGCTTCCAAGGC
This sequence comes from Streptomyces sp. NBC_00846, assembly GCF_045207325.1. Lineage (NCBI taxonomy): Bacteria > Bacillati > Actinomycetota > Actinomycetes > Kitasatosporales > Streptomycetaceae > Streptomyces > Streptomyces sp. NBC_00846. The sequence goes on from NZ_CP108846.1 coordinate 665,425, forward strand.
CGCTTCGAAGGCTGCCTGACCAACGAAGTACCGCCCGGCTCGCAGTTGATGCCGAGAGCCGGCCCGCGGACGCCGACTGCCACAAAGAGTCGGCGCCCGCGGGCTGCGCTCGCCGTACCCTTCCACGGCTGTCGCACCGCTCTTCAGGAAAGGAACTTCCGATGGATCGCGCCGAAATAATCGAGCATCTTCGCCAGTCCCTCACCGTTATTCTCGGCCGTCCGCTCCCGGAATTCGACGAAAAAACCAGGATTCTCGAGGACCTGGAAATGGACTCCATGCGCTTCGTCGAGTTACTCATGAGCCTTGAGGACACTCTCGGCCTGGAGGCGGATCCGGAAACCCTCGATCCGGAGGTTTTCCAGTCCGCCGGAGCCTTCGCCGACTACATCAAGGACCGTCTGGAATTCGCCCGCGCCGCGGGATGACGACGTCCGTCCCCGGCATCCGGTACCCGTAGCGACCACAGGACCGATATGAGCGAGACGATCACAGCATGTGAGGCCGCGGCCTACGACGGCGGTCCGGCCCGAGGCCTGGCGCTTGCCCTGGCCACCGCCGACGCCGGCCCGCCCCCGGGTGGCGTCGGCGCGCTGCCCTCCGGCGACGTGCCCCCGGACGCCGAGGTGGTGCCCCACCGGCTGGCGGCCCTGGAGGGCGTCGGTTTCGTCCGCTGGCCGGTGTCCGGGCCGGCCCCGAAGCCCACGGACGCCCCCCACCCCTGGACGCTGGCCGCGCACCTTGCGGCCGCCCGGGCGGGAGTGGCCCGCAGGCTGCTGGACGACGCGGTCGCCCACCTCTCCCGGCGCTCGGCGGGCGGCGAACTCCTCAGCCAGAAGCAGCTCGTGCGCGGCGTCGTCGCCGACGTGCACACCGAGTTGGAGGCCGTGCTGCGGCTGCTGCGTGTGGCCGGGCACCTCCCGGCCGCCGTGGTCGACGCCCACGACCGGCTCACCGCCCTCGACTGGGAGGCGGCCAAGCTCCTCGGCGCGGCCGGCTTCCTCGCCGACGGCCCGGCCCGTGCCGGGTACGTGGCCTGGCTGATCGCGGAGAGCTGGCTCGACCGGAACCACACCGCTGTGAAGGAGCCGGCGCCGTGCTGAAGCTGTCCGACACCCCGCTGCGGGAACTGCGCCACGTCTGCCGCGAGGCCGGCCGCGAACTTCGCCGGTACGCCCTGGCGGTGGACGACGACCCCGGCGGCTCCACCGCCTACCTGGACTCCGCGGTCCTGGCCCTGATGCGGGCGGCGACCACGCCGAAGGAGTTCCGTACCCCGGACATGCCGGACGACCGGGGGTTCGCCGACGGCTGTCTGTCCCGAGTCGTCGCCGGGGTGGAGATCGCCCGCGGGGACGCGGGTGTCGTCGCGGCCAACACGGGGGCCTCACTGGCCGGAGCGGCCGTCGACACCCTCGGGGACGACACCCAGCGCGCGTTGTTCTACTCGGCCATCGCGGACGGCCGTTCGTGGACGTGCTTCGGCATGACCGAGCCCGACCACGGCAGCGACGCCACCGCCATGGAGACCCGGCTCGACGCCCTGCCCGACCCGGCCGACGGCTACCTGCTGACCGGCGCGAAACGCTATGTCGGAAACGCCTCCCGGGCCTCGGTCGGCGTGGTCTTCGGCCGCACCGGACGCAGCCCGCTGTCCATCAGGGGAGCCCTGATCCCGCTGCCCGCCCCCGGGTTCACCGCCGAGCCGCTCGACATGATCGGCCTGCGCGGGGCGCGGATCTGCCGTCTCGGCCTCGACGGCGTGCACGTGCCGCGCGAGATGCTGCTCGGCGCGCACCTGCCCGCCTCCCGGCGCGGCCTGTGGGGCATCGGCCGCACCTTCAACGCGATGCGGCTGCAGGTCGCCGCCCTCGCCCTGGGCACCGCCCTGGGCACCCGCGACTACGTGGTCGAGCAGCGCCCCCGCTGGGATGGCCACGAGACCGTCTCCGCCCGCCTCGACGCCGCCCGCCAGTTGCTCTACGACGCGGCTGCCGCCGTCGACCACGACCCCGACACGCGCCGGCCGCCCTCCGCCGCCAAGCTCCACGTCACGGACCTGGCCGTGCGCACCGCCCACTGGGCCGCCCGCGCCCTGGGGCCCGGCGCGCTCCAGGAGCACCCGCTGCTGGAAAAGTGGTGCCGGGACGTGCGGGCCTTCGAGTTCATGGACGGAACCAGCAACATGCAGCGCCTCCACATCACCAGCGACATCGCCTCCCGGAGGGCCAGACCATGACCGTCACCGCCGAAGAGGCCGTGCGGCCGGACCCGCAGGCGCCGCCGCCGGTCTGGTCCGCGCGGCACGTGACCGAGGCCGACCACGCCGCGGCCCTGGACTTCTTCACCGAGCCCGACTTCCGCTTCCGTACCGTGCGGTCCGACGTCCTCGCCGAGTGGGAGGTCCTCTCCCTCCTCGACGACGCCCGTCTGCTGCTCGCCGACGGCGTGCCCGTCGGGCTCTACGCCGTCGAGAACTCCGGTGCCGACCACGCCTGCCATCTGATGCTCCAGCTCCGCCTCACCGCGCGGCTGCCGCTCGCCGTCTGGGGGTCCGCGTACCACGAGGTGATCCGCGGGCTGCGCCGGCACCGTGAGCTGGTCCGGCTCGCGGTGCTGGTGGGCGACGACGACGAACGCGGTCTGGCCGCCGCCCGGCTGGCCGGCCTCACCGAGGAGGGCGTCCTGCCCGGCATGACGGTCGGCGACGGCCGCCGCCGCGGGCAGGTCTTCTTCTCCCGTATCTGGGAGCCCGTGTCGTGACCACCCTGACCACCGCCCTGCGGCTGCGCGGATACCGCTCGGCCGACCTGCCCCTGCTCTCCGGCGGCTGGCTGCCCGGCGAGCTCCTCGGCCTGCCCGACCCCGACCGGCCGCCGCTGGCCGACCCGTCGTCCGTGCCCGCCCCGGCGGCCGGCCGCCCCGACGACGAGCTGTGTGTCGTGGACGGCGTGGGCTTCGTCCGGTTCACCGAGCTGAACTGGGTGCACCGCCGGGCCAGGCTCGAGACCGGGCTGCTCCGCGAGGCGTCCCATCTCGCGGGCCCGCTCCTCGAAGCGGCCCTCGTCCACGCCTTCTCCTGGCTCAACCTGCGCCGCGTGCACGGCTGGTACACCCCGGCCGGGCCCGACGGCGTACCACCGCTGCGCGCGGCGGGTCTGGCCCCGGAGGCCGAGATCCCGCAGGCGCTCTGGCTCGACGGCCGACCGGTGAGCCGCCAGATCTGGGGAGTGTCCCGCCCCGACACCGCGGCCGCCGTGACCGACAACGCGACCACGGTGACCGACGACGCGACCACCGGGACGACCGTCCCCGCCACACTGGAGCAGTTGTCCCCCGACGCCGCGGCGCGGCTGCTGGGCGAGGCTCCCCAGGACGCCGTGCGCGGTTTCCTCGACCTGGACCCGGTCACTCAGAACACCGCGCTGCTGGCCCGTGAGATCACCCGCCGGGGCCTGACGGTGCTGCGCCACGGCGAGGCGCTGCTCGGCTGCGCCGTCAACCCGGTGCAGCCCCGTCAGGCGACCGTGGCCACCACCTCGGCCGATCCGGTGGCGCTGCGGGCCCTGCTGTCCTTCCTGCACACCTACCGCCGGTGCACCTCCTTCACCGCCGAGACCCGCGCCGGTTCGCCGGTCCTCCCCGCGCTGGAGGCCTGCGGATTCACCCGGGCGGGTGTCCTGCCCGGCCATCTCTTCCTCACCCGCCGCTACCACGACGTCCTCGTCCACCACTTCACCCACACCGCGCTGGAGGGATGACTCCATGGCGCTCGTCACCGTCCGTCACTTCACCGAGGCGGACATCCCGCTGCGCACCGCACTGCTGCGCGAGTCCCGGTTCCAGGCCAATCTCACCGACTTCGCGGTGAGCAGCTCCGACGACGCCCTGACGAAGCGGCAGCACCGCGCCATCACCGAGGAACAGGCCGAGTGGCGGTTCTTCACGATGTGCGGGCGGGGCGGGGATCCGATCGGCTTCGCCTGGATCACCTCCATCGACTGGCGGAGCCAGACCTGTGAACTGTCCTTCGGCGTGCTGCCCAGCCACCGGGGCCCGTTCGGCGCGGCGGCGGTGGCCGCCGCCCACACCCATGTGCGGGAGGAGCTGAACATGCGGGTGGTGATCAGCCAGGTCCTCGAACACAACACCATGCTGGTGGCGGCCCGGGAGCTGGCGGAGCAGCGGCAGGTCCGCTGCGCGTACGACTCCTACACGGTCGGCGAGTGGCGGACCGCCTGCTACTGGACCGAGAACGAGGAGGACGTGCGACAGCGCGCCGAGGAGGCCGCGCGCCGCCGGCGGGAGATCGCCGACCGCATCCGAAGCCGGACCGCCCCATGACCGCGCCCGCCGCGACCCCGTCCGACGGGTCCGGCTATCTGCGGCAGCCCACCCTCGTGGGCGACCTGGTGGTCTTCGTCTGCGAGGACGACCTGTGGTCGGTGCCCGCCGCCGGTGGCACCGCCCGCCGGCTCACCGCGGGCGGGGCCGGGCCGTGCTCGGGGCCGCGGCTGTCCCCCGACGGCCGTCTGGTCGCGTTCACCGCGGCTCCCGAGGGCACGCCGGAGGTGTGTGTGATCTCCGTCGGCGGCGGCCCGGTCCGCCGTCTCACCAGCCAGGCCGGCGACTGCCTGGTCCTCGGCTGGCATCCGCGCACCGGCGACGTGGTCTACGCGGCGACCGCCGGGCTGCCCACCGGTTTCGGCCGCCGGCTGTTCGCGGTCGGCCCCGGCGGCGGCCCGCCGCGCCTGCTGGAGGCCGGTCCGGCAGCCTCCGTCGCCTACGGCCCGGACGGCGGGGTGGTGATCGGCCGTTCCCTCGCCGACCCGGCCCGCCGCAAGCGGTACCGGGGTGGCGCGGCGGGCGAGCTGTGGGTGGACGCCGACGGGTCCGGCTCCTTCCGCCGCCTCGAACTCCCCCCGGGCAACCCGGCGTTCCCGTGCTGGGTCGGCGACCGGATCTACTTCGTCTCCGACCACGACGGCACCGGCAACGTCCATTCCTGCCGCCCGGACGGCTCCGGCCTGACCCGGCACACCCACCACACCGACTACTACGTCCGCGGGCTGACGGGCGACGGAGAGCGGCTGGTCTACCACCAGGGCGCGCGACTGCGTCTGCTCGACCCGGCCGACCCCGACGGCCGCGACCGTCCGGTCCCGGTCACCGTCACCCCCTCCGGTGCGCAGCACCAGCGCCGGATCGTGTCCGCCGCCGGAGACCTCGACCATGCCCGGCTCTCCCCCGACGCCTCCCGTCTCGTCGTCGCCTCCCGGGGCAAGGTGTTCACCCTCGCCCCGTTCGACGGCCCGGTCCGCCGCCACGGCACCCCGGACGGGGTGCGCTACCGGCTGCCGCAATGGCTCGCCGACGGAACCCGTCTGGTCGCCGCGGCCGGGGACGACGCCCCCGGCGAGCGGCTCGTCCTGCTGCCCGCCGAGGGCGGGGCGGAGCTCGACTCCCTGCCGCTGGGCGACATCGGTTACGTCACCGATTTGGCCGCCGCCCCCGTCGGCGGGCAGGTAGCGTTCGCCACCAACCGGCAGCAGCTGTGGAGCGTCGACACCGACGCGGCCCACCCGGAGCCCCGCCTGCTGGACAGCAGCCCGTACGACAGGATCGAGGACCTGGCCTGGTCACCGGACGGCCGCTGGCTCGCGTACACCTTCCCGGGCACGCGGCGCACCACCGCCGTCAAGGTCGCCGAGCCCGCCACCGGCCGCACCGCACACCTCACCTCCCCCGTGCTGCGCGACTTCGCCCCTGCCTTCGACCCGCTGGGCCGCTACCTGTACTTCCTCGGCCAGCGCGACTTGCTGCCCGAGTACGACCAGGTCCAGTTCGACGTCGGCTTCCCCCTCGGCACCCGTCCCTACGCCGTCCTCCTCACCGCCGGCACGCCCCCGCCCTTCACCGGCGCACCGGCCCCGGAGGCCGACGGCGAGCAGCCGGTGGAGGTGCGTATCGACCTCGACGGAGTGGACGGCCGCGTCGTTGCGCTGCCGCTCCCGCACGGCCGGTACGCGGCGGTGCGCGGCCTGCCCGAATCCGTGCTGGTGCTCGGCGTGCCACTGGCCGGCCCGGCCGCCGACGGGCCCGAGGACCGCCGCCGTACCCGCGAGGGCACGGTGACCGTGGTCGAACTCGCCACCGGGGAGACCACGGAGGACTACCTCTCCCCCGTCGACGAGACGGACACCGACCCCTCGGGCGCGTTCCTGCTGTACCGGCACGAGCACCGTATCCGTGTGGTGCCCGCCGGAGTGCCCAGGACCGACGTCGAGGACTACGACAACATCGTTTCCCCGCCCGGCCGGGAGACCGGCTGGATCGACCTGGCCCGGGTGACCGTCCCCTTCCGCCCGGCCGCCGAGTGGCGGCAGATGTACCGGGAGGCGTGGCGGCTGCAGAAGGAGGGCTTCTGGCACTCCGGGATGTCGGGCGTCGACTGGGAGGCGGTCCACGACCGCTACCTCCCGCTGCTCGCACGGGTCGCCACCCGGTCCGAACTCTCCGATCTGCTGTGGGAGTTGCAGGGCGAACTGGCCACCTCGCACGCCTATGAGCGCGGCGGCGACCACGGCCGGCCGCCCGGTCCCGGCGGGGGCCCCGGCCGCCTCGGCGTCGACTGGGAGCCCTCCACCGGGCCCGGCGGTGGCTGGCGGATCGCCCGCGTCGTCCGCGGCGAGCCGTGGAACCCGGAGGCCACCTCCCCCTGCGGCCTGCCCGGCGTGGACATCCGCGCCGGCGACGAGGTCGTCGCTGTCGACGGTCACCCCGTCGGCCCGCTCGGCCCGGGCGAACCGCTTGCCGGACTGGCCGGGTGTGAGGTGGAGCTGACGGTGCTGCGCCCCGGCGCGGCCCCCCGGCGGGTCACCGTGCGCGCGGCCCGCGACGAGGGACGCGCCCGGTACGTGGAGTGGGTGGAGGCCAATCGCCGCTGGGTCGACGACGCCTCCGGCGGCCGGCTGGCCTACCTCCACATACCCGACATGTTCCACACGGGGTACGCCGACTTCGTCCGCCAGTTCCTCACCGGCCTCGACCACGACGGGCTGATCGTGGACGTCCGACACAACGGCGGGGGCAGCGCCTCCCCGATGATCCTGGACCGGCTCGCCCGCCGCCGCGCCGGGGTCGAGCACAGCCGCTGGAGCGGCGAGGTGCCGTACCCGCTGGAAGCGCCGCACGGCCCGATGGTGGCGCTGGTCAACGAGCAGACCGGCTCCGACGGCGAGATCTTCGGTCACATGTTCCGCGCCCGCGGCCTGGGGTCGCTGATCGGCACCCGCACCTGGGGAGGCACCATCGCCACGTGGCCCCGGCACCGTCTCGTCGACGGCACCCTCACCACCCAGCCGGAGTTCTGCTACCACCTCACCGGTGTCGGAACGGGCTTGGAGAACCGCGGTGTGGAACCCGACATCACTGTCGAGCTGCCGCCCGCCGGACCAGACCTCCCGCACCCCGACCCGCAGCTCTCCACGGCTGTCACCCACCTGCTCGGCTCCCTGCCGCCCCTGACCGCCCCGGTCCTCGCGCCCGCCCCGCACGCGGACGGCCGCCCGTCTCTCGTGCCCAGTGCCCGCCGCCCCCAGGAGACTCCATGACCTCCGGGCCCGCCCTCGGCACAACCGCTCCGCTCGCCCCGCCCGCCCCGGGCGTCTGCGACATCTGGTTCCTGCCCATCCGTCACCGTCCCGCCTGGGTACCGCTCCTCTCCTCCTGGGAACGCGACCGTCTCACCCTGCTCGGCGCCACACCCTCCGGCGCCTCGCTCGTGACCTCCCGCGCCGCGCAACGCCTCATCACCGCCCGCTACCTCGGTGTCCCCCCGGAGACCGTCCACACGGTCCGCGCCTGCGAGCGCTGTGACCATCCCTCGCACGGCCGCCCCCGCGTCCCCGGTGCTCCCTTCGACTACTCGGTCTCCCACTCCGAGGAGTGGCTCCTGATCGCCGTGGTCGGCTCGGGGCGCGTCGGCGCGGACCTGGACACCGTCGCCCCGCACCGCGACCTGGAAGGTCTCGCCCGTACCGCCCTCACCTCCGCCGAGCACCGCGCCCACGTCGGGCTCCCCGACGACGCCCGCCGGGCCGCCTTCCTCACCGCATGGGCCCGCAAGGAAGCCGCCATCAAGCTCACCGGGCACGGCCTCGCCGCCCCGCCCGTCCTCATCGACGTCGCCGGCCCCCGGGCCACCGCGCCGGGCGTCCCCGACTGGCCCCTCTCCGCGCCCTGGCTGACCGACCTCCCGGCGCCGCCCGGTCACGCCGCGGCGCTCGCCACCTCCGAGCCGCTGACCGCGCTCCGACACCGCCAAGAGAGGCATTCGTCTCGCTGATGCGCTGACGGCGTCCCGGGGCAGAACCGGGGTCACCGGGCAGGCGACCGCGTAGGTCTCGACGCGGGAGACCGCGTCGACGAGCCAGTCCGTGGTGTTGCGCGCAGGGCAGGTCGCGTCCGCCCGCGTGGGAGACCGGTATCCCACGCCGGGTCTCGGCGGCCTGCAGCCAGGCGGTCTCCCGGGCTACTGCGCGGGCCGTGCACAGTGCCGCGAGTGCGGTGGTGTCGATGTCGGCCCGGACGCGCCGTGCAGTGGGGGTGGAGGCCACCGGACCGAACACCTCGCGCTGGTCACGCAGGAGGGACAGATCGGCGATTGCCTCGCCGCCGTCGGCGAGCATCACCGTCAGGTCGACCGCCACCTGGCCCGGATCGTGGCCGGGGCCGCGCGGCCGCAGCCGACCCAGCACGATCAACAAACCCGGCCACCATCCCAGCCCGGAGACCACTCACTCAACTTGACAGTGCCCACGTACGAGTTACCGGTTCCGTGGTTAAAGAGCGTGGACCATCCTCCGAGCCGTATTGCCCTGTCGATCGCCCAGGCGGTGGAGCGGCAGTCGCATGACATCGATCATTCCCGGGTCGCTGGTCGCTACTGTCCGAAAGAGCTTCCACTGACATCTGCTGGTGCTCGGCCGACGAGGATGATGTGGTGAGAACCGTCTTGCCAGGGCTTCACGGCTGTCCACACCCGGGGGTGCCACCAGCTGGACCGACCCGCAAGGCCCAGATCAATCCCCTTCACAAAGACCACTTCGCCAGCGGTGTTTTGTTGGACCGGGGAGTAGAGATCGAGTGGGTGGCCTGCGCCGACGGCGTTGATCAGGGCTTGAAGTTCGGGTGGCGGGGATGCGTTGCTCCAGGCTCGCCGTCCGTCGTGCCTGCATCCATCATTGCCCCGATCCGCGAGGAGTTCCTCGCCTCGCTGCCGGATCGTGAGGACACTCACCCCTTGGGTTGCCACAACCCGCGTATCCCGGACCCTCTCACTGATCTATGACGGGAGCATGGCCGTGCGGGCCTGACCAGGCGTAAGACCTCCCGGGCAGGAGGAATCGCGGCTTACCGTAGGCACTTCAGGAAGCCGCCGAAGTAGGCCAGTCAAGGGGGGTACATGCCGCAGATCAAGAAGGTCACGTTGCAGAGCGGCAAGGTCCGTTACCGCGCCGTCGTCGACATGGGCCATGACGCCCAAGGCAAGCGCAAGCAGCGCACCGTCACGATGGACACTGCCACAGAGGTGCGTGACGAGATCGCCCGCATCCGCAATCAGCGGGCGACGGGCATGTACGTCATGCCGAGCAAGATCACGGTGTCCGAGTGGCTCGACATCTGGCTGGCCAAGAAGGCCGAGGACCTGGAGGAGAGCACGGTCCAGGGGTACAAGAACGCTTTGGTCCACGTGCATTCCTACCTCGGCCATATGCGCCTGCAGGAACTGACGGAGGAACACGTCGAGTCCATGGTCGCCTGGCTACTCGTCGACGCCCGCAGGCGCGGGGGCCAAGCCGGCACAGGACTGCGCCCCTCGACGGCCCAAGGGGTGCTCAGTCGTCTGAAAGAGGCCCTCGGTCGGGCCGTCGTACGGAAATTGGTGCATGTCAACGTCGCCGAGTACGTGAAGATCCCTCGCCGCGCCCGCAAGGAGGACAAGCGCACCAACAAGCGTCCCGCCCCGTGGAACGTCGTCGAGGTCGAGGACTTCCTTCACGGCATCAAGGACGAACGCCTGTTTGCCCCGCTGATACTCAGCCTCATGGGCCTGCGTCCCGCTGAGGTCGCCGGTCTGCGCTGGGAGGACATCGACTTCGACGCCGAAACACTGGTCATCGCCAACACCAGGACGATGATCGGCAACGCCCGGGTGCTGGAGAAGGACACCAAAACCGAGGCGGGCGAGCGCACACTGCCGCTGCCACTGCCGGTGAAGCAGGCGATGCTCGCCTTTCAGGCGACGCAAGAGGTAGAGCAGATGTCAATGGGCGCGCCCTATCAGCGCTCTGGCTATATGTTCGTCGACCGCCTCGGCCAGCCGCTCACGACTCGCCACCTGCGTGAGGCCGCGTACTCCCTGCAGCGGAAGCTGGAGCTGCGGAAGGTCCGGCTCTACGAGGCGCGCCACTCGTGCCTCACGTTTCTTGCCGTCAACGGCGTGCCGGACGTCGCCCTCGCCGCATGGGCCGGGCATGCCAACGCCAACTTCACCAAGCGGGTATACGTCCGCCCGAGCCCCGAGGACCTCCGCGTCGCCTCGGACCACCTCACTTCTCTACTCGGTTTCAGTGAGGGCGAAGCAGCCTGATGATCAAGACGTCGTGACGGATTGTGAGATACCCGCCCTCGGCGAACAGCTAAAACAGCCTCTGACCTGGGACTTTTAGTGGATCACTAGGATGTGCCCCGCATCCTAATTTTCTGTACGTCCTGTACATTTTTTACAGGCGCTCGCGCAGAGTCAGCTCACGCGAATCCCGTACAGATCCCGGAAGAGAGGCATCGTTCATGCTGTTCCGTCCTGCCGCCCGCTACGTGCTGCCCGAGTTCACCGAGCGCACGACCAACGGGACCCGCACCCTCGACCCGTACTCCAAGCTGCTCGCCGAACGGATCGTCTTCCTCGGCACCCCGGTCGACGACACCGCGGCCAATGACCTGGTCGCCCAGTTCATGTATCTGGAACACGCCGCCCCGGACCGGCCCATCTCCCTCTACATCAACTCCCCCGGCGGCTCGTTCGGGGCCATGTCGGCGATCTACGACACGATGGAGTACCTCACCTGCGAGGTGGAGACCTACTGCCTCGGCCAAGCAGGTTCCTGCGCGTCGGTACTGCTCGCGGCGGGTGCTCCCGGCAGGCGGCACGCGCTGCCCGGGGCGCGGGTCGTCGTACAGCAGCCCGCACTCACCGAGCCGGTGCAGGGCCAGCCGTCCGATCTGGAGATCGAGGCGCAGGAGTTGGAACGGGTCCACGAGATGCTCACCACGCTGCTGGCCCGCCATACCGGCCGCGGCGCCGAGCAGATCGCCGCCGACATCGAGCGCGATCTCATCCTCGACGCCCCCGGCGCCAAGGCATACGGCCTGGTGGACCACGTCATGGAGAACCGGAAGTCGTCGCTCCCGCCGCACGGCGCGCGGTGAACGCCCGATGCGAGCAACGGAGTTGCCACCACTGCCCGCACTGACACGCGCCGAGGGCGAGTTCATCGACCGCTATCTCGAAGTCCTCGACCAACTGGGCCGGATCAACCCGGCCCGCGGCGACGACACCTACTCCGCACTGCGGGCCGCACAGGCACTGGCCTCACGGGCGGCCGCGCTGCGGGACGCCCTCACGTTGATGCACGAGCGCGGCGAAGCACGGATCCACGCCGCCACCCTGGCCCGGGCGCTACGGGTGCTGGACGGGGAACGGCGGGCCGGACGCGTCACCGTACCCCCCGATCCGACGAGTTGATCAACCGATTTTCCGCCAGGCCGGCCGGGACCAGCCGGGCTCCCCCGCAACCCGCCCCCGGCCGGAGGCACCCAACTCCCCTTCGCGACACGCCCGGTGGTCACATCGAAATTCCTAGCTCTTTCGGCGTAGAAAGTCCTTCTCGCGAGATATTTCTCCACTTGCGCGCTCCCGGTGGCCAACGAGCGGAATCCATGATTCCGCCCCTGGTACGGGACCGGTCCGCATGAACGTCGGCGTTCCCGGAATCGTCGGCTCCACCCGAACGGGTCAGCCGTGAGGAGCCTCACAATTCGTCGCTTATTCTCGGAAATCCGGCAGTCGGTGAGTCAAGATCCGTGGGACGACAAGCCCCCGCCACAGCGACGGGGCGGTCCGGGCGGACGCCGAGTCCTGCCGCCGTCCGGATGTCTGGTCGACAGAAGTGGATCGGCAGGAGTGGAGGACCCGAGCACAACGGGTCGACCGGATCACCGGTCGGCCCTCGGGGTGAAGCCGCCGAGCGCGGCCGGGCAACTTCGCCAGCCCGAACCCGACAGGTCATCCTTCACAGGCGGCTGACGAAGGGTTGCGCATGACTGCGCAGGTTCATGTCCCGTCTCTGCTCGCCCGGGCCGGTACGGCCTCGGTTCTGACTCTGGCCGCCGTCGGCGGCACCATGCTCGTCCCGGGCGCCGCGACGGAGGCCCAGGCGGCGACTCTCTCCATGAAGGCACTCAAGGTCGCCGCGTCCAAGAAGGGATCGCCGTACAGGTGGGGGGCCACCGGCCCCAACCTCTTCGACTGCTCGGGACTGACGGCCTATTCGTTCAAGAAGGCCGGCAAGAAGCTCCCCCGCACGGCCCAGCAGCAGTACAACAAGACCCGCCACATCCCGGCCTCACACAGGCAACGCGGCGATCTGGTCTTCTTCCACTACGGTCACAGCGTCTACCACGTGGGGATCTACGCCGGTCACGGCAAGATCTGGCACTCGCCGAGGAGCGGTGCGGTGGTCCGGCTGGAGAGGATCTGGACGAGACACGTCTATTACGGCCGGGTCCGCTGACGCGGTCTCAGCGCCGCTGACAAGCCCGGTGCGGCTGAGGACTTCCGTGCAGCAGGGGGCCGGACGCCAGGACCAGCCCCCACGCGGTGAGCGTCGCGCCACCTCCGCCCTCTACGGCGCGGGCGGCACGCGGGCGGCGCAGCCACCAGCCCATCCGTCCCGTCCGCCGTCGGCCTGTCCGGGTAACGGGGCGGATCGGGTGGCCGCTCAGTTCTGTACGGGGATGCTCCATGGGAGCGCGATCCAGACCCTCTTGCCGCCGTCGGCGGTGGGGGTGACGGTGAGCCGGCCTCCGCACTCCTTGGCCAGGGAGCGGATGATCACCATGCCGCGTCCGTTGTCCTGCTGAACGGTGGCGGGCAGCCGCCGGGGCCGACGCGGGTGGCTGTCCGTCACTCCCAGCTGCAGCTGTTCCTCCCGTTCCAGTCTCAGGTCCACGGTGAAAGTGGGCGACTGTCCGAAGGTGTGCTGGACGGCGTTGGTCGCGAGCTCCGAGACGATGAGCCGGATGCCGTCGGCGAACTCCGTGTCGGTGGCCAGTCCCCATTCGGTGAGCACCCGGTCCACATATCTCCGGGCCGCCGCGACCGAGACCGGCTCGCTCGGCAGAGTGACACTGGCTTCTTGATGGTCTGCCATGGCGAGCCGTCCCTTTCCCACCCGGACCGACTCGCGCTCGGTCCCGGTTGTGCTTCGCGCCAGATTGCCTTTGATGCTGCCCCCTCCGGCGACGATCCATCAAGATATGCATATGTCTGTCGCTCAATGCGGTGAACCCTGCCCGCAAAACCGTATGCGGGCGTCACACTGTCCGCTCGGCAGGAGAAGGAGCGGGGACAGGGAGGAAGACCGCCGATGCAGCAGGGCCCGTGGCTCAACTTCCCCGCATTCAATATCAGTTGCTTCCGTTCTCGGTCGGCAAATATGCCGGTCTCTCCGGCCGTTCTCGACCATGTGACGAGTAGCCTTCCATCTGGAGCGGAAAGACGATCTCGAGGCGTACGGCTCGGCCTTGCGCACGATGCAGGCGCACACGCTGTCGCCGCAGCACTCGTTGGACCTCATCGCCGCGGTCGACCGCGGCGATCATCGTTACGGTGGCGGCGCAGCAGCCGCAGCACGGGGATGAACAACTGCGTGGAGGCCGCTCCGTTCGGTGACGGACGACCGGCCGTGCGGGACTCCATGGATGTGTCCAGGCCGCCGCTGCGGTTCTCCGCGGCGGCCTGGACCTCTTTCGCCTCCGGCCTGCACCAAGGTCCGGTCAGGTGACGGGAGCGGTCCGTCGCACGATCGCCACCGCCTCGGCCATCTGTTCCTCGGTCAGATCGGCGCGCGCGGTCAGCCGCAGCCGGGAGACGCCGTCCGGCACCGACGGCGGCCGGAAGCATCCCACCGCGATTCCTGCGGTACGGCAGTCGGCCGCCCAGCGCACCGCCGCGTCCGCCGAGGGCGCCCGTACCGAGACCACGGCGGCATCGGGGCGCACGGCGGTCAGGCCGGCGGCGGTCAGCCGCTCGTACAGCGCGGTGGCGACGTCTCGGACCCGTTCGGCGCGCTCCGGCTCGCGGCCGAGCAGCCGCAGGCTGCCCAGCGCGGCGCCCGCGGCGGCCGGCGCGAGACCCGTGTCGAAGATGAAGGTCCGGGCCGTGTTGACCAGGTGTTCGATGACCCGGGCCGGACCGAGGACCGCTCCCCCCTGGCTGCCCAGGGACTTGGAGAGGGTGAGCGTGGTGACGATTCCGTCGCCGCCCGCGAGACCGGCGGCGGCGAGCGCGCCCCGGCCGCCGTCCCCCAGTACGCCCAGACCGTGCGCGTCGTCGACGAGCAGCGCGGCGCCCTCCACCCGGCAGGCGTCGGCCAGTTCGGGCAGCGGCGCGGCGTCGCCGTCGACCGAGAAGACCGAGTCGGTGACCACCAGGGAACGGCCCTCGTGCGTCTGCAGGACCTTGCGTACGGCGTCGGGATCGGCGTGCGGCACGACGGCGGTCCCGGCCCGGGAGAGCCGGCAACCGTCCACGATCGAGGCGTGGTTGCCCGCGTCGGAAACGATCAGCGAGCCGCGGCCGGTGAGCGCGGTGAGGGCGGCGAGATTGGCCGCATAGCCCGATGACAGGACCAGGGCCGCCTCGAACCCGCAGAATTCGGCCAGCTCGTCTTCGAGTTCGGCGTGCAGAGCGGTGGAGCCGGTGACGAGCCGGGATCCGGTCGCGCCCGCACCCCATCGGCGGGCGGCCTCGGCGGCGGCAGCGGTGACCTCGGGGTGCCGGGTCAGGCCCAGGTAGTCGTTGCTCGCGAGATCCAGGAGTTCTGGTTCGGCGGGCCGGGTGCGGAGCGTACGGACGAGTCCGGCGTCCGCGCGGCGGCGCGCCTCGTCGTCGATCCAGTCGAACGGGGCGAAGGACATGAGCGGTCCCTTTTGTAGGCAGCTCACAGACCCTAACCGGGGGCGCAGCAGGTCATGCTGTGGCAATACCCACACCATCGGCGTGCTCCATTGTCCGGTTCCTCCTTGGCTGCGGGCCGTGCCGTAGGCCAGGATCAACGTCATGGACCTCCTGAACACGCTGGTGGACAAGGGGCTGCGGCGCGAGCTGCCGACCCGCGAAGAAGCACGCGCCGTACTGGCGACCTCGGACGACGATCTGCTCGACGTGGTGGCCGCGGCCGGAAGGGTGCGCCGTCAGTGGTTCGGGCGGCGCGTGAAACTGAACTATCTGGTCAATCTCAAGTCCGGGCTCTGCCCCGAGGACTGCTCGTACTGCTCGCAGCGGCTCGGCTCGAAGGCCGAGATCCTCAAGTACACCTGGCTGAAACCGGATGAGGCGTCGAAGGCCGCTGCGGCCGGGGTGGCGGGTGGCGCCAAGCGGGTGTGTCTGGTGGCGAGCGGCCGCGGACCGACGGACCGTGATGTCGACCGGGTGTCGCAGACCATCGAGACGATCAAGGAACAGAACGAGGGCGTCGAGGTGTGCGCCTGTCTCGGTCTGCTCTCCGGCGGACAGGCCGACCGGCTGCGTTCGGCGGGCGCCGACGCGTACAACCACAACCTCAACACGTCCGAGGGGACGTACGGGGACATCACCACCACCCACACCTACGCGGACCGGGTGGAGACCGTGCAGCAGGCGCAGGCCGCCGGGCTCTCGGCGTGCTCCGGGCTGATCGCGGGGATGGGCGAGAGCGACGCCGATCTGGTCGATGTCGTCTTCTCGCTGCGGGAGCTGGACCCGGACTCGGTGCCGGTGAACTTCCTGATCCCGTTCGAGGGAACCCCGCTGGCCAAGGAGTGGAACCTCACCCCGCAGCGGTGCCTGCGCATTCTGGCGATGGTCCGGTTCGTCTGCCCGGACGTGGAGGTCCGGCTCGCGGGCGGGCGCGAGGTGCATCTGCGCTCGATGCAGCCGCTCGCCCTGCACCTGGTCAACTCGATTTTCCTGGGCGACTACCTGACCAGTGAGGGGCAGGCGGGGCAGGCGGACCTGGACATGATCGCGGACGCCGGTTTCGAGGTGGAGGGAGCGGGGACGACGACGCTGCCCGCGCACCGTGCGCCGGCGGGGGGCGGGTGCGGTTCGCACGACGGTGGGTGCGGTCCGCACGACAGCGGGTGCAGTTCCCAGAACGGCGGGTGCGCGCCGTGCTGCGACGCGCCCGGGGATGCCGTGGCCGAACCCGGCGAGGTTCCGGCAGCACGCACGGATCTGGTGGCGGTGCGTCGTCGCGGCGCGGGCACGGATCTCGCTCCCAATGCATGAGGCCCTCACTCCGGACGAGCTCCGCTCCCTGGACCGGGCCCACGTCTGGCATCCGTACGGCCCCATGCCGGGACGTCAGGAGCCACTGGTCGTGGAGTCCGCGTCCGGGGTACGGCTCCGGCTCGCCGAACCGGCCCACGGGCAGCAGGAGCTGGTCGACGGCATGTCGTCGTGGTGGTCGGCGGTGCACGGCTACAACCACCCGGTGCTCAACGAAGCGGCGCGCGGCCAGCTGGACCGGATGAGCCATGTGATGTTCGGCGGGCTCACCCATGAGCCCGCCGTGCGGCTGGCCACCCGGCTGGTCGAGATCACCCCGGAGCCGCTGCGGCATGTGTTCCTCGCCGACTCGGGTTCGGTGTCGGTCGAGGTCGCGGTGAAGATGTGTCTGCAGTACTGGCGCTCGGCCGGGCGGCCGGCCAAGCAGCGGCTGCTGACCTGGCGCGGCGGTTACCACGGGGACACCTGGCAGCCGATGTCGGTGTGCGACCCCGAGGGCGGCATGCACGAGCTGTGGTCGGGCGTGCTGCCCCGGCAGATCTTCGCGGACGAGCCACCGGCCGGTTTCGACGCGGAGCCGGATGCCGCGTACGCCCGTCATCTGCGGGAACTGATCGCGGAGCACGCCGACCGGCTGGCCGCGGTGATCGTGGAGCCGGTGGTGCAGGGCGCGGGCGGCATGCGGTTCCACTCCCCCGCCTATCTGCGGGTGCTGCGCGAGGCGTGCGACGCGCACGACGTGCTGCTGGTGTTCGATGAGATCGCCACGGGGTTCGGCCGTACGGGGAAGCTGTTCGCCGCCGGGCACACGGGGATCTCGCCCGATGTCATGTGCGTGGGCAAGGCGCTGACCGGTGGCTACCTGACGATGGCGGCGACGCTGTGCACCTCTCGGGTGGCGGAAGGTATCTCGCGCGGCGACGTGCCGGTGCTGGCACACGGACCGACGTTCATGGGCAATCCGCTCGCCTCCGCGGTGGCGTGCGCCTCGATCGACCTGCTGCTCGGCCAGGACTGGGAGCGGGAGGTCCGGCGGATCGGTACGGGGCTGCGGGAAGGTCTCGCCCCGGCGGCGGACCTGCCCGGCGTGCGAGAGGTGCGGGTACTGGGCGCGATCGGCGTCGTACAGCTCGATCACGAGGTGGACATGGCTGCCGCGACCCGGGCGGCGGTGCGGGAAGGCGTGTGGCTGCGGCCGTTCCGCGATCTCGTCTACACGATGCCGCCGTATGTGACCGGTGACGACGATGTGGCGCGGATCTGCCGCGCCGTGTGCGCGGCTGCGCGGGAGGGCTGAGATGACGGTTCTGGTAGTGACGGGTACGGGCACGGAGATCGGCAAGACGGTGGTGACCGCGGCCGTGGCGGCGGCCTGCCGGGATCGCCGCGTCGCGGTGCTCAAGCCCGCGCAGACAGGGTTGGCCCCCGGCGAGCCCGGGGATGCCGCCGAAGTCGTACGGCTGGCGGGCGGCCAGGTGACCGCGGTCGAACTGGCCCGGTTCCCCGAGCCGTTGGCCCCGGCCACGGCCGCTCGCAGGGCCGGTCTCCCACCGGTACGGCCGTACGAGATCGCCGAGGCGGCCCAGAAGCTGGCGGCCGAACACGATCTGGTGCTGGTCGAGGGTGCGGGCGGGCTGCTCGTCCGGTTCGACGACGAGGGCGCGACCCTCGCCGACGCGGCCCGGCTGCTGACCGCACCGGTTCTGGTCGTGACGCGGGCGGGACTGGGCACGCTCAATGTCACGGCGCTGACCTCGGAGGCCCTGCGGGCCCGGGGGCTGGAGTGCCTCGGCGTGGTGGTGGGCAGCATGCCCGCCGAGCCGGACCTCGCGGCGCGCTGCAATCTGTCGGATCTTCCGGTGGTGGCGGGTGCCCCGCTGCTGGGTGCGGTACCGGCCGGTGCAGGGGCGCTGGAGCCGACCGTTTTCCGTGCTCGGGCCGGAAGTTGGCTGGCCGCGGAGCTGGGCGGGAATCGGTCGCCGGATGACCGGCTGAGCCGTGCGTGACGGGGGGAGAATCGAAGTAGCCGTACCTTGCGGGTCGAGTGCCGTGTCGAGGAGGTCCGTCATGCGTCTTCGCAGCACGAAAATCCCGGAGGACGCGGTGCACCACCCCGTCTTCGCCCGGATCTACGCCCGGATGAGCGTGGCGGCGGAGACCGGGGCGGGGCTGGCCGCGGTGCGCTCGGAGCTGTTGGCCGGTCTGTCCGGCCGGATCATCGACATAGGTGCGGGCAACGGCCTGAACTTCGCGCACTACCCGCCCGCGGTATCGGAGGTGGTGGCCATCGAACCCGAGCGCAGCCTGCGGCAGTTGGCGGTGGCGTCGGCACTGCGTGCCGGAATTCCGGTGGATGTGGTGCCGGGCACGGCGGAGGCCCTGCCGGTGAAGAGCGAGGCGTTCGACGGGGCGGTCACCTCGCTGGTGCTGTGCACCGTACGGAATGTGGAGCGATCGCTCACGGAAATCGTGCGGGTGCTGCGGCCAGGCGCGGAGCTGCGCTTCTTCGAGCATGTGCGAGCCGATGACCGGGTGATGGCAGCGACCCAGCGGGCACTGGACCGTACGGTCTGGCCACTGCTGGCGGGCGGGTGTCACACGGCGCGCGACACCCTGGCCGCCATCGAGAGGGCCGGGTTCACGGTGGAGACCTACCGGCGGGTCAGGATGCCGGACTGGGGATTCCGGCTGCCCACGTCCGACTGCGTGCTGGGCGTGGCCCGGCGGCCGGCCGTGCTGGACTGACCCGTCGGCTCGCCGCCGCGCAGCCCACCGCGCGCACCGGAAACGTACAGCCCACGCGCGCACCCGCAACGTACAGCCCGCGCCCGCACCCGCAACGTACAGCCCGCGCCCGCACCGGAACCGTCCTGCGGGCCGGGGACCTCCGGGCCGCAGACCTCACAGACTCCACTGGCGCAGTTCGTCGGCGATGGCCCGGACGTCCGCCTTGTCCTCCTTCACCAGTCGGGCCAGGTCACGCACCTGCTCGGGCGAGGTGATGACCTTCAGCCCGGAGGCGACGAGATAGCCGTACGCGACGGCCGAGGAGAACATCGCGTTGGAGTGTTCGAGCGCGGGGACATGAAGCAGCAACTGCAGCAGGGCCGCGGCCCTGGAGTGCGGGTCGCTGTAGACAGGGCTGCCGAAGATCTCGGCCTCATGGCGGGCCACCGCGGCCACGAGCGCACCCCAGTCGACGACCTGCGGATCGCCGGGGGTCTTGTGCTCGGCCACCATGAGCAGCCAGGAAAGGTCGATCTGGAGATTCAACGCGTGCCTTTGCGCTCCGGGCCGAACTCCTCGGCGAACACCGACTCGTACTGCTTCATGAAGTCGGCCGCGGCTTCGACAAAGGTGTGTCCGACCTCACCCGCATCCTGCTTCACGAGTTCCTCTATGTAGCGGTTCACGCTCATCCCCCTCTGCAGCGCGCGCTGTCGCGCGGCCTCGGCGGTGGCCTCGTCCACTCTCACGTTCAGCTGAGTCTTGGGCACAGCAACACGCTAGCGCGGGCGTGCTAGCACCGGCAAGAGGAGCCGTACGGTGCCCCGTACACCGGTCGTGCCTGAGTGCACCGGTCTCCGCGTCGACCGCACCGGTCACCGTCGACCGCGCGGGTCGTACATGACCAGGCGGTCATGCGTGCCGGCCCGGCCGTCCGTGACCACATGGTGGAATTCGTTCGTCGCTCCAGCCGTCCCGGTGATGGGATCCCGGCATGAAAAAAACTCGATGGCGACATGCACGACCTCGTCGTACGGGCCGCGATACCGGCCGACCTCGACTCCGTCCTCGCCTTCTGGAAGGTGGCGGCCGAGGGAAACAGCATCAGTGACGACCGGGACGGGGTCGAGCGGCTGGTCGCCCGTGATCCGCAGGCGCTGATCCTCGCCGAGTCCGACGGCGTACTCGCCGGAACGGTGATCGCCGGGTTCGACGGCTGGCGGTGTCACCTGTACCGGCTCGCCGTCCATCCCGACCGACGGCGCCGAGGTGTCGGCAGCGCGCTGCTCGCCGCCGCGGAGGAACACTTCGTGCGACTGGGCGGGCGACGTGGCGACGCGATGGTGCTCGACCGCAATGAACTGGCGCAGCACGCCTGGCGCGCCGCGGGCTACGGGCCCGAGCCGCAGTGGAGCCGTTGGGTGAAGCCCCTCACGAACTGAAGGACGATCACCCGAAAAGAGGAGCCTTCTTTGCCGATCCTTTACGATAGGTGGACTCCTGACCGACCCTTCCGAAAGGTGTGAGCGTCCGCCCATGGGCGAGCCCCCCAGTAGTCGACAGTCCCGGCACCGAGCAATCCTCCCGCCCCTGCCCGATCATGGGACGGAGGTGAACCGATGACTGAAGTGCTTCTGCTGCTCGTGGCGGTGCTGCTCTCGCTCGCCTGCGGCGCCTTCGTCGCGGCCGAATTCTCTCTGACCACCGTCGAGCGCGGCCAGCTCGAACGGGCCGTGGAGCGGGGTGAGCGCGGCGCGGTGAGCGCGATGAAGGCCGTCCGCAGCCTCACCTTCCAGCTGTCCGGCGCACAGCTCGGCATCACCGTCACCAATCTGGTGGTCGGCATGCTCTCCGAATCGTCCATCGCGAAGCTGATTCGCGGTCCGGTGGAGGCCGTGGGCCTGTCCCCGAGCGTGGCGTCCTCCGTCGCCCTCGTCCTGGGAACCGCCCTGTCCACGGTGTTCCTGATGGTCGTCGGCGAACTCGTCCCGAAGAACTGGGCCATCTCCTCGCCGCTCGCCGTGGCGAAGGCCGTGGCGACCCCGCAACGGGCCTTCACCGCCGTGTTCCGGCCGTTCATCAGCCACCTCAACAACACCGCGAACCGGATCCTGCGCCGCCTCGGCCTGGAGCCCACCGAGGAGCTGGCCTCCGCGCGCAGCCCGCAGGAGCTGGTGGCGCTGGCCCGGCACTCGGCGAAGGCAGGCGCGCTGGAGGCGGACACCGCGGAGCTGTTCGTCCGCACGCTCAACCTCGCGGAGCTGACGGCGGAGAACGTCATGACGCCGCGGGTGCAGGTCACCGCGCTGGAGGTGCAGGCGACCGCAGAGGATGTCGCGAACGCCACCCGGGCGACCGGCCTGTCCCGCTTCCCCGTCTACCGCGGCAGCCTCGACACCGTCGTCGGTGTGGCGCACATCAAGGATGTGCTGGCCGTCCCGGCCGAGCAGCGGCCCCGGACCCGCGTCTCGGAGATGCTGCGCGAACCCCTGCTCGTGCCCGAGACCCTCACCGTGGACCGGCTTCTGGACCAGCTGTCCGGCAAGCTCGCCATGGCCGTCGTCATCGACGAGTACGGCGGCACGGCCGGCGTCGTGACTCTGGAGGACATCGTCGAGGAGGTGGTCGGCGAGGTGCGCGACGAACACGACCCGCACGAGACACCGGACCTGGCACCGGCCGGCGAGGACGCCGACGGACGGACCCTGTGGTCGGCCGACGGCGCCGCGCGCATCGACCAGCTGAAGAGGATCGGACTGAGGGTGCCGGACGGACCGTACGAGACGCTCGCCGGACTCGTGGCCACCGAGGTCGGCCGCATACCCGCTGTGGGTGATTCGTTCGAGCTGGCCGGCTGGCGGGTCCATGTGGTGGACGCCTCCGGGCGCCGTGCCGCGCGGGCCCTGCTGCATGCGCCGCTGCCCGGCGACTGCGACGAGCGGACGGAGGACGCACGATGATCGCCGTCCAGCTCTTCATCGGGGCGATGACCCTGGTCGTGAACGCCTTCTTCGTCGGCGCGGAGTTCGCGCTGATCTCCGTACGCCGCAGCCAGGTCGAGCCCGAGGCCGAGGCCGGGAACCGGCGGGCGCGCAGCGTCATCTGGGGCCTCGAACACGTATCGGCGCTCCTCGCGGCGGCGCAGCTGGGCATCACCCTCTGCACACTGGTCCTCGGCATCGTCGCCGAACCGGCCATCGCGCATCTGCTGGAGCCCGCCTTCGACGCGGTGGGTATGCCGCACGGACTGATCCACCCCATCTCATTCGTGATCGCACTGTCCCTGGCGACGTACCTGCACATGCTGCTCGGTGAAATGGTGCCGAAGAACATCGCCCTGGCCGAGCCGGTACGGGCCGCGCTGCTGCTGGGTCCGCCGCTGGTGACTCTCGCCAGGGCACTGCGTCCGGTGATCTTCGCGATCAACGCCTTCGCCAACGCGCTGCTGAAACTCCTGCGCGTCGAAACGAAGGACGAGGTGTCCGCCACGTTCTCCGACGACGAACTGGCCCGGCTGGTGAAGGACGCCGGCGACGCGGGGCTGGTCGACGACCGCGCGGCCGAACGGCTGCACCACGCTCTTGAGCTCGGCCGGCGCCCCGTGCGGGATGTGGTGCTGCCGGTGGAGCGGGTGGTGTACGCCCGGATCGGAACGACCCCGGAGCAGTTGGAGCAGCTCTCGTACGAGACCGGTTTCTCGCGCTTTCCGGTGATGGACAGCGAGGAGCGGATTCTGGGCTACCTCCATGTGAAGGACGCCTTGGACGCCACACCGCGCGATGTGCCGTTCCCGGTCACGGCGATGCGGCCGATCGCCCGGGTGCGGGCCGCCACGCCGCTCGACGACGTACTGACCGCGCTGCGGCGCAGCCGTACGCACCTGGCGGTGGTGCTCGACGAGGACGGTCGACTGGCCGGGCTGGTCACGATGGAGGACGTGCTACGGGAACTGGTGGGCCGGCCGCAGGCACGCTGACCGGTGAACGGGGGCGGTGGGCGCGGCCGGGCAGGGCTCAGCGAGGGCCCGGGGCGCGCCCCACCTGCGGAAGGACCACCGCTCACGGGAGGGGCCGCCGGTCGTGGGAAGGCTGTCGCTCCGGGACCGTCAACGGCCAACGCCGGGTTTGTTCCCGCGACCGCCGCCCGAGCGGCTGAGGACGCAGCCGCTCGGGGGGCGGCCCACTGCCACGCTTCGTGCCCGGCCGACGTCGCCCGGAAGCGTTCGTGGGCACCGCGATACGATCGCACCGCCATGGAAATGAATGCCTCCTACACCAGTCTTGTCGCGGTCGGCGACTCGTTCACCGAGGGCATGTCGGACCTGCTGCCCGACGGCTCGTACCGGGGCTGGGCCGATGTTCTCGCCGGACGGCTCGCGGTCCGTACGCCAGGATTCCGCTACGCGAATCTCGCCGTACGAGGCAAGCTGATCGGCCAGATCGTCGACGAGCAGGTCGATGCGGCGGCTGCCTTGCGGGCGGATGTCGTCACGCTCGTCGGCGGACTCAACGACACGCTGCGGCCCAAGTGCGACATGGGTATGGTCCGCGGACGGCTCGAAGAGGCCGTGGAACGTCTCGCGCCCTCGTGCAATGAGCTTGTGCTCATGCGCAGCCCCGGTCGCAACGGCCCGGTGATGGAACGCTTCCGGCCGCGGATGGAGGAGCTGTTCTCCCTGGTCGACGAGTTGGCCCTCCGCCACGGTGCGTTGGTCGTCGATCTGTACGGGGCACCGGCCCTGGGCGATCCCCGGCTGTGGGACGTCGACCGGCTCCATCTGACGTCCGACGGGCACCAGAGGGTCGCGGAGGCGGTCTGGCAGACGCTGGGGCTGCCGCCCGAGAGCGACTGGCGCACGCCGCTCCCCACCTCCGTGCCGCCCGGATGGGCGATACGACGCGTCGAAGACCTCCGCTTCGCCCGCCGGCACCTGATGCCGTGGATCGGCCGTCGGCTGACCGGCCGCTCGTCCGGGGACGGGCGGACAGGCGCGCAGTACAACGCGGAGCCGGGGACGGCATTCTGGGTCACCCCCGAGGATGTCCACAACCCCGGCCCCGTGGCGACCTGGCGCCAGGTGGACGCGCCTCCGCTCTCGTAGCAACCCATAATCCGGACCGCAGCGCCGGCCTGTACAAACCGCCAGCAGAATCTGGACACCGTGTTCCAGACGCGAACGGACAGACGCAGGTCATGGCAGGTCCAGGGCGCTTTCAGCCGATCAACCACTGATCATCTCTCACGGATTCCCACGGCCGGTCGACTCGGGCCCGCGAAAAGCGTCCTACGCGGCCGCGGCCGTCCGCAGGTCTTCGACTTCCACGTGGACGTACTCGGCCTCTGTGAAGGCCACGGCACCGGACCGTGCCGGCCCGGCTGATCGTGGCCCGTCGCCGGATCGCCCCCGTTGCCCGCCCGGTCGAGGACCTGTGGACGGAGCCCCCGCTCGGAGCTGTGGGCGCCGTGCAAACCTTTGTCGGCGCACTGCGTCGTGCCCTGGAACCGGACCGGCCGCCCCGGGCCCCGCCCGACTGCTGGAGGCCAGGAACCTCGCCGGGTCCCTGCCTTGCTCGCGCGGTTGGTCCGGAGCGGACGGGATCGGCGATGACTCGCCGGCACGCACGGTCTTCCATCGAGGCCACGGGGCGTCGAGAACTCCGTGATCTCGGAAGCCTGCGCCTGCTCCTGCTCCCGGGGCCAACGCGCCTGACGCTTCGTCATGAACCGGATGCCAGGTAGCCATGCCGAAGCCCTGACTACCGCTCTGCAGGGCGTGAGCTGAGGCGCAGCGCGCCCAAGTGGGAAAGAAGGCGAGGCTGTTCACGCCCGGAGAGCACTTCCGCTTAAGCGGATTGGAGATACGATCTTCAGACAACCTCTGGTGCAGGAGTGGTTTCTCCCGTGAAGACGACGACGAACCGGGGCGATGCCGACAGGTCGCCCGGGATCGCGGACTCCTGTGCTGGCGCCCGCACGGTCCTCCTCCGCCGCACGTCGCTTGATGTCCGACGCCTGGCTTCCACCAGACATCGACTTATTGCCGAATCAAAGGTCTTCCATGGCTCGTTCCCCCGCATCCACTGTCAAACCCCGTAGAAGCATTGGCCTTTGGAAGCCGTCTCTCGTACTCACACTCCTTGTCTTCTCAGGAGCCGTGGTGCCCGTCGCAGGCGTCGGCATGACCGCGGCCGTGGCATACGTTGTGGCCTTTCTGCTGGTCTTCGCCTGCCTCGTCCACCTGTGCAGGCAGCACCGGGCGAGCGTGGCCGAAGCCATCCGCCTAAGTGCCGAGATACGTGAGCGTGAGGCGGAGGCCGCACGCCGCGATGCCGACTGGCACGCACATGTGCGTAAGCAGTCCGAAGCGGCGCTCCAGGAGGCGGAGTTCCTCCTGGAGAAGCGGCTGCCTGCCGCTCTCGGCAGGAGCGGGATTCCCGCGTCACGGGACAGTTCGGAGCCACTCGTTCGGGAGCTCTCCAAGCGCTTCGACCGGCTGCTCACGGATGTGTCCGATGCAATCGACAACCGCGAGGAGTCGCAGCGCATCGCGTTGGTCGAGCTGGCGAGCAGAGTCCAGACCTCGGCACACCGGATCCAGGCGACGGTCACGGGTGTGGCGGAGCGTCACCCGGGCGACGCGGACTTGCTCGAGGCCACCATGCATGTGGACCACGCGGCAACTCAGCAGGCGCGACACGCCCAGAGTCTCAAGGTCTTGTGCGGGGAGTGGCCCGGCCAGCAGTGGCAGAAGCCGCTGGCGCTGGTCGATGTGGTGCGGGCCGCCTCGGGCCGGATCGTCTCGTTCAAACGTGTCGAGGTGACCGGTGACCCGGATGTCGGCATCACCGCATCGGTGGTCGAACCACTGATCCATCTCATCGCGGAACTGCTCGCCAACGCGACCGAGTACTCACCGCCGAGGACCGGCGTCCCCGTCACGGTGCGGACCGTGCAGCGTGGTGCGGTCATCGAGGTGGATGACGGCGGCCTCGGCCTGGACGAGCACCGGCTGGCCAAAGCACGTGACATCGTCTCCGGCCGCCGCCTTCTCGGCGTCGGTGATGTCGGCGAGATCCCGCAGACCGGCTTCGCGGTCGTCGGCCGCTTCGCCCATCGGCACGGTCTCAGCGTCGATCTGGGTCCGTCGCCGTACGGAGGCGTCCGCGCGGTGATCCTCGTGCCACTGGAGCTCCTGAAGACCCTCGCGCCCGCCGGAGCGCCCGGCGGGCGGGTGCATGCCACTCCGCCGCCGGCTCCGCCGTCACCATCACCGGCCGTGCCCTCCGCCGACGTCACCCCGGCCGCCCCCGACCGCACCGTTCCGGCACAGGCCCCGGCTCCGGCGGCTGAACCCGCCCCGTCGCCCGAGCCGCCCCGGGAAGCGGACCGGTCCGGTTCACTCCCGCCTGCCACCGATGGTCCGGCCGCACGTCAACGCCGGTTGCCCCAGCGCAGGTCTCGACGTGACGGATACATCCCCGCGGTGGAGGAGGCGCCGACCGCTGTCACTCCACCGGGTTCGCCGGAGAACGCCGGCGACTGGATGGAGCAGTTCTTCGAAGGCGGCCGGACCACGCCCCCCGCCTCCGGCTCCGCTCCCGGTCACGACCCGCACGACCCCCTGTACGACTCCTCCGCCACCCCCGATTCCTCAGAAGGACCGATGTGAGCATGAATTACGTGGAGAACCCGGAGCAGCGTGGCTGGATGATCTCCGAAGTCGCCGCAGTGCCCGGCGTACGGCTGGCGATCGTCTTCAGTTCCGACGGTCTGCTGTTGGCCAACTCGGAGGGCATGGACCGCGACTCCGCCGACCGTTTGTCGGCGAGCTGCGCGGGTCTTCAGTCCCTCGGCCGCGGTCTCGGACGGGAGTACGGCGAGGACGGCGGCGCTGTGCACCAGCAGATGGTGGAGTTCAACGGCGGTTTCCTGTTTATGCGCAGTGCCGACGGTGCACATCTCGCCGTCGTGACGGGCCCCGTGATCGACCCGAAGCTCGTCGCCCGGCAGATGCAGGCGCAGGTGATGAAGATCGGGGCGAGCAATCTCAGCAGCCCGCCGCGTCAGGGCTCCGCGTGAGCGGGCCGGGAGAGGGGTTCTCGGACGGTGCGTTACGCCCGTACGTGATCACGAAGGGGCGCTCCAGGCCAACCCGTAACACGATCGGCGTCGAGACGCTCCTCGTTGCGGTGGACCCCCCACGGGCCCTCCCTGTCTCCGCGACCAGGGAAGAGATCACCCTCGTGCGCATGTGCGCGCAGCTGCTGTCGCTCGTGGAGGCCGCCGCTCATCTCGGACTGCCGGTCAGTCTGGTGAAGGTGCTGGCGTCCGACCTCGTCGACAGCGGGCATCTGTCCGCACGCTCCGGTGTTCCACGGGCCGCCCTGCCCGATAAGCAACTGCTACAGGAGGTACTGGATGGTCTCCGTCGGTTCCGCTGACCGCTACTTGCCCGACACGGTGCAGCAGGCCGTCAAGATCCTCGTCGTGGGCGCGTTCGGCGTAGGCAAGACCACGCTCGTCGGATCCGTCAGCGAGATCGAACCGCTGCGCACCGAGGAGGTGATGACGGCGGCGAGCGTGGGGGTAGACGAACTCGCCGGTCTGAGCGACAAGACGACCACCACCGTCGCCATGGACTTCGGCCGTGTCACGCTCAGCTCGCGACTGGTCCTCTATCTGTTCGGTACGCCTGGCCAACAGCGGTTCTGGGATCTGTGGGAAGGGCTGGCCGAGGGCGCCCTCGGCGTGCTCGCACTGATCGATACCCGCAGGCTGGAGGACAGCTTCGACGTACTGGAGCAATTGGAGATCCGCGGGCTCCCGTTCGCGGTCGCGATCAATCAGTTCCCGGACAGCGAGCGCTACACCGACGAGGAACTGCGCGGTGCGCTCGATCTACTGCCCGAGACACCCATAATGACCTGCGACGCGCGCGACCGCGCCTCATCGGTCGATTCCCTGATCAGGTTGGTGGAACACGTATCGGGCATCCATGCGGCGCGCACCCTGGAAACAGCCTCATGAGCACTCTGCCGCCGCCGGGGTGCCCGTCGCACGCAGGGCACGGCACCGGACTGCTTCCGCTGTCTGCAGTCGTCAGCTCGTCCGACCCGCATGCGGTCTACCGCAGGCTCCGCAAGGAGTGGGGCAGCGTCGCGAAGGTCGAGCTGGAGCCGGGCGTGCCTGCCTGGTTGGTGATGGGCTACCAGGAACTGCTGGTCATCACCCGGCAGGAGCAGCTCTATTCCCGCGATTCCCGTAACTGGCGCGACCTGAACGAGGGGGCCGTCTCGCCGTATTCGGGACTCCTCCCGATGATGGGATGGCGTGCCAACGTCATCGGAGCCGACGGCCCCGAACACCGGCGGCTGCGCAAGCCTCTCGACGACGGGATCGCGCGGATAGACCAGCGCAGGGTGCGTCGTGAGGTGGAGGCGTTGTGCACGGATCTGATCGCGTCGTTCTCCGAGCGTGGCAGCGCTGATCTGGTCAACGAATACGCCACGATCGTGCCGATGCTGTCACTCGCTTCGTTGTTCGGCCTGGACAGCGAAGAGGGCCGGGAACTGCTCGACGCGCTCATCGCACTGTTCGGCAGTGCGGGGGACTCTCAGGCCGGAAACCGCAACTTCGAGCAGATCCTCCTCGATACGGTGCGCGAGCGGCGGCGCAATCCGACCGACGACATGACGACGGTCTTCATCAACCACCCCAACCTGCACAACGAGGCGGAGCGCCTGCAGTCCATCGTCGTGATGATCTCCGCAGGAAACGAGACGGTCACCGCCTGGATCTCGCACACGCTCCGGCTCATGCTCACCGATCCGCGTTTCGCCTCCCGCCTGCACGGCGGGAGGCTCGGAGTGGATGACGCGCTCGACGAGGCGCTGTGGCGCGATCCTCCCATGAACAACATGCCCGCCCGGTACGCGCTTCACGACACCGAGCTGGGAGGCCGGCACATCCGGCGCGGCGACTGCCTCATCCTCGGGCACGCAGCCGCCAACGACGATCCCGAGGTCCGACCGGACGGTGCGGACGAACGCTGGGGAAACCGCTCACATCTGGCCTTTTCGGCCGGCCCGCATGTGTGTCCCGCACAGGTGCCCGCTCGGCTGATCACTCGTACCGCGGTGCAGACCGCTCTGCATCTGCTGCCGGACATGAGACTCGGCATTCCGGCGGACGAGGTGGCCTGGCGTCCCTCTCCCTGGACGAGGGTGCCGGTCGCACTGCCCGCGGAGTTCTCCGCGGCCCGTATCCCTACCAGGACGGGTCGATGAACCCTCGTATCCGACAGGACCGGCGCACGGCGGGTCCTGAGATTAGGAGCAGTTCGACATGACGCCACATATACCTGTCATCGCTCTGGATCCTCATGGAACGGACCATCACGGCGAGGCGGCCAAGCTCCGTGAACTCGGCCCCGTGGTGCGGGTCCAGCTGCCCGGCGACGTGATGGCCTGGTCCGTGACGGATCACGCCCTGCTGAACGAGATGATCGCCGACCCCCGCTTCAGCAAGGACTGGCGCAACTGGAACGCCATCATCCGAGGCGAAATTTCGGACGGCTGGCCCCTCATCGGCATGGTGAAAGTCACCAACATGGTGACCTCGGACGGCCAGGAACACCGCCGCCTGCGCAAACTCGTCACCCAGACCTTCACACCGCGCCGCGTCCAGGAACTGCGTCCCCGCATCCAGCAGATCGTGGACGACCTGCTGGATGACCTGCCTTCGCATGCCGCCGCCGACGGCAGTGTCGACCTCCGCCGCCACTTCGCGCACCCTGTGCCCATGCAGGTCATCTGCGACCTGTTCGGTGTTCCGGCCGACGAGCGTCCCCGTCTGCAGGAGCTGATGGACAACATCTTCCGCTCCGATCTGCTGCCCGAGGAGGTCAACGCCAGCCAGATCGAGCAGTACGAACTGCTGGCGCGGGTGGTCGAAAGCCGTAGGCGTGAGCCGGGAAGCGACCTCACCAGCGCGTTGATCGCGGCCCGTGCCGCGGACCCCGACGCGCTCAGCGAGGAGGAACTGGTCGGCACTCTGCTGCTCATGCTGTCGGCAGGGCAGGAGACCACCCTGAGCCTGATCACCAATGCGGTGCGTGCGCTGCTGACCCATCCCGACCAGCGGGAGATTGCCGTACGGGGCGACGCGGACACCTGGGCGAACGTGGTGGAGGAGACGCTGCGCTGGGACGCCCCGATTGGGAACTTCCCCTTCCGCTATCCCCTTGAGGACGTCGAGATCGCCGGAGTGCGCATCCCGAAGGGGGAGGCGATCATGGCTCCGTTCAGCGCTGTGGGGCGCGACACGGCCCAGCACGGCGAGGATGCCGACCGGTTCGACATCACCCGGAAACAGCGCAAGCACCTGGCCTTCAGTAACGGCCCGCACTTCTGCCTCGGCGCGCCGCTGGCGCGGCTGGAGGCCGCGTTGGCCTTGCCCGCAGTGTTCGAGCGGTACCCGGACCTCGCGATGGCAGTCGATCCGGACGCCCTCATCGCGGTGCCGTCCCTCTTCTCGAACAGTTCCTCGACTCTGCCCGTTCGGCTCGGTATCTGACCTGTGTGCGAGGCCCGGAGCATGCCTTGACGCTGTTGGTCGATTCGGGCCTGGTTGCTTCGCCCCTCGCTATGCGACGGGGCGAAGTGCTGTAAGGGGGCCGATTCGGGTGCGGGCGCGGGTCCCGGCGACGGCGCCCTGCCCGGGTCGAACCAGTGCGTGGTGTGGTCGGCCAGGGACGGCGGGGGCGAAGGGACGATGGAAAACCCCGGCCCACTCTCTCGCCACCTTCCAGGCGTGCGACCTGGATGCCGTGCAGTGGAGCAGGCCG
Organism: Streptomyces sp. NBC_00846; assembly: GCF_045207325.1. Lineage (NCBI taxonomy): Bacteria > Bacillati > Actinomycetota > Actinomycetes > Kitasatosporales > Streptomycetaceae > Streptomyces > Streptomyces sp. NBC_00846. Next base: position 696,612 of record NZ_CP108846.1, read on the forward strand.
ACCGGGCTCCATCCCGCACGTTGCAGCAGCCGCCGCATCGGCGGCCTGGACGTCGGCAGGGCGATCACCGGCAAACCAGCGTTAGTAGGGCACCGTGTCGCACAAGGTCTCCGCCCAGGCAGAGGCGCCGTACTTGTTGGCCGCGCGCACCGTGACGCAGATCTTGTCACCGGAGTACGGGCCACTGATCGTGTAGCTGGTGCTGCCGGTCGAGTAGGTGGTGTCGACGTTCTTCTTGGTGAAATTGCTGCCCGTGTTGGTGTAGTGGATGTCGTACCTGGTCGCTCGGGAGATCGCCGGCCAGCTCACCTTGATCGGCATGTCGCACGCGCCGACACAGGAGTTGGCGTACGCAGCCTTGTAGCTCTTCATGGCTGGCGGCCGCGAGCCGGAGGACGAGCCGCCGGAGCCGGACGAATCTCCGCCGGCCGAGCCCGTGGAGCCGGACGGCCCCGTAGAGCCGGACCTACCGCCGGTGCCGGTGCCGCTGCTGCCTGAGCCGCTCTCGCCACCTGGTGAACTGCCGACGCTCTCCTGGTTGTTCGGCCTGTCCGGCCCGTCCTCGTCGTCCTTCCCCTTCTCTCCGTCCACGCCCTTGCCGTCGCCCCCACCCTTCCCGTTTCCTCCCTTGGAAGGTGAACTGCTGGGCGCGCTCGTCACGTTGCGGTCACGAGGAGTGGCGGTCGCACTGCTGCTCGGTGACTGGGCGTGCGTTCCATCCCCGCTGCCACCCTCAAGGGTCTGGAGCAGGACGACCGTGCCGCCGCCGACGGTGATGACGGCAACGATGGGCAGAACGATGAGCCTGCGGCGCCGGCGGGGCCGCCGTTCGTGCTCCCGCCGTCGCGTCGTGGTGCCGTTGTCCGCCGGGACGACTTCGGGAGGCCCGCCCTGCGGCCGCAGCCCGACGGTCGCCAGGTCCACGGGCTCCTCCCGCAGCGGCGCCGCCTCAGCGTCGAGCAGCCGTGCGGACTGCTGCGCGAGGTGCGCGACGACGTCGGCAGGCAGCCAGGAGCCGCCCGCGGTGCGCGGACGCGGCCGCTCGGGGTCCTCCAACAGCTCGTCGACGTCCGGTCGTTCGTCGATGCCCTTCGTCAGACACCGGGTGATGAGCGCCCGCAGCGCGGCGTCCTCGACCCGCGTCAGGTCGGGCTCGCCCTCCACGATCTGGAACATCACCGCGTGCTGATTACTTGCCCCCTGCCCGAACGGCAGCCGCCCGGTCGCCGCATACGTCAGCACGCACCCGAGGGTGAACACGTCGCTCTTGGCCCCCGCGCGCTGCCCGTACACCTGCTCCGGCGACATGAACCCGGGAGAGCCGATGGCCATCCCCGTACTGGTCAACAAGGACTCGACGGACGTCTCGAGCGCACGCGCGATCCCGAAGTCGATGACCTTCGTGCCGTCCACGGTGAGCATCACGTTGGACGGCTTCAGGTCGCGGTGCACGATCCCGGCGCCGTGAATGTCCTTGAGTGCCTTCAGCAACCCGTCGGCGAGGGCGTGCAGGGACGCGGCCGGCAACGGCCCGTACAGTCGCACGACTTGCTCAAGCGAGAGCCCGGGAACGTACCCCGTGGCGACCCACGGCGGTTCGTCGCCCGGACCCGCGTCCAGCACCGGCGCCGTGTACCGCTCACCGACCCTCCGGGCCGCCTCGATCTCCCGCCGGAACCGCGCCCTGAACTGCCTGTCGGACACGTGCTCTTCGTGCACCATCTTCACGGCTACGGTCCGCCCGCTGTCCGACCGTGCGAGGAACACCCGTCCCATGCCACCGGCACCAAGCCGCCCGAGCAGCAGATACGGCCCGATGCGCGCGGGGTCGCTCACCGCGAGCGGCTTGATACCCCCCTCGACGCTGTCGTCCCGCTCGTCACGTCCGTCCCTGTTCGTAGCACTCATGATGGTGCGGCTCCCCCGCTCTTCCCGCCTGGTCAACGGCGTAACTCGAATGAGAATAGACGTTGTTGATGTACCTGGTGAAATTGTGGGAGGCGTTGTACGAACGGGACGGTTCTAAGCGGCATCAGCGAAGTGCAGCACTGATCCTTTCGCCACCCAGGTCGGCGCCTTGGCGCACCAAATGATCAGAAAATGACTTCACTCAACTCGCTCAGCAGTCCGGATTGGGCAAGCCCAGGGATGAGCGGCGCCGAGATCGGGACTGCCGACAGGGAATGCACAAGGCGTTCCACAATGCCGACCGTGCAGCTCGAAGTGATATCCGCGCCGGCCGCGTCAGGTGCCCCAGTCTTGGGTGTGCCCGCTGCTCTCGTCGTCGGCTTATGTCAAGCCCAGGCCGCTATCCCTCTCACACCATGGCCAACCACCGCAGGCGCCGCCCGAAGCCCCCGCTCCGGGCCCCGGGCCGACGAGGGGAATAAGGTGATGAAGAAGGCCTTTCGGGAAATTAACAGCCCCACGCGGCGCAACCGTATGGTGGATGATGCGGCCCGGAAGGAGCTGAGGGAGAGCGACCTTCTCCCCCGGGCGCAGTTGAGCATCCTCGCCCACCAGATCGACCTGGCCGCTGGGCCCACGTCGAATGAAACCTCTCCGTTCAGCAACTCCCATCAAAAGGCATAGAAAGAACTCGGCGTCTTCATCGAGACCACCTCCTGGTCGACTTGGCCGTGCAAGCCGTCCATGTGACCAATCAGAGCGTGATCTGCCCGCGTCGGCCCGACGCGGGCAGCCGGGTCATCGGCGGCTACATGATCTTCTACTCCGCGGGCAGCGCCCTCGCTTCCACAAGCCTGTATGCGGCAGCCGGCTGGGGCGCGGTATGCCTCCTCGGAGCCGGGTTCAGCCTCCTTGCGCTCGCCCTTTGGGCAACCGGACGGAGCTGATTCCCGGCGGTCGCCGCCCGCAGGGCGACCGCCCGGCCTGAGGGCACCGCTCCCGGCGAGCACGGCGACGCGCGAGCAGATGCCGGATCCGCACAGGGCGCGTGCGACCTGACCGTCGGCGAAGACGGTGACGTTGCACTGGTGGGGATTGCCCCTCTTCAAAGAAACGGCGGCCGGCGAGCAGCGCCGGATCTTCACGGGCCGGCGCAGCAACAGGTCGGCCTGGTCAGCCCCCGCTACGGCCGGTCGAGGTCCCACGCCAAGCACGCGCATGCCTGCCCTCCGGGCCGACTCGACGCCGGTGACCGAGTCCTCCACAGCCATCGCGTCCTCCGGCCGCACGCCGCACAAATCACCGGTCCGGGGCCGTTTCGTCCCAGGCGTGTCTCACACACTGTGTGCGAGACGGTGGTCCAGGAACCCCTGACCTGGACTTTGTGGACTTTGCGGACACTCACGAACCACTGAGGACGACAGGTAAACTCTGGACACGTGACTGCTGTGTCTGCGAAGCCTCGCATCCCCAATGTCCTGGCCGGCCGCTACGCCTCCACGGAGCTGGCCGTCCTCTGGTCCCCCGAGCAGAAGGTGAAGCTGGAACGCCGGCTGTGGCTGGCGGTGCTGCGCGCTCAGAAGGACCTCGGGATCGAGGTGCCGGACGCCGCCCTCACCGATTACGAACGTGTCATCGACCAGGTCGACCTGGCCTCGATCGCCGAGCGCGAAAAAGTCACCCGCCACGACGTCAAGGCGCGCATCGAGGAGTTCAACGCCCTCGCCGGCCACGAGCAGGTCCACAAGGGAATGACCTCCCGGGACCTCACCGAGAACGTCGAACAGCTTCAGATCCGGCTCTCCCTGGAGCTGGTGCGCGACCGCACGGTGGCGGTCCTGGCCCGGCTCGGCAAGCTGGCGGGCGAGTACCGCGAGCTGGTCATGGCCGGCCGCTCCCACAACGTCGCCGCCCAGGCGACCACGCTCGGCAAGCGCTTCGCTACCGCGGCGGACGAGCTCCTGGTGGCCTACGGGCGGCTCGAGGACCTGTTGGACCGCTACCCGCTGCGGGGCATCAAGGGGCCCGTGGGCACGGCCCAGGACATGCTCGACCTGCTGGGCGGCGACGCCGGAAAGCTCGCCGACCTCGAGCAGCGCATCGCCGCACACCTCGGATTCGCCCAGGCCTTCACGTCGGTCGGCCAGGTCTACCCCCGCTCACTCGACTACGACGTGGTGACCGCGCTCGTGCAGTTGGCCGCGGCGCCCTCGTCGGTCGCTAAGACGATCCGTCTGATGGCCGGGCACGAGCTGGTGACCGAGGGCTTCAAGCCCGGCCAGGTCGGCTCGTCCGCGATGCCGCACAAGATGAACACCCGCTCGTGCGAGCGTGTCAACGGCCTGATGGTGATCCTGCGCGGCTACGCGTCGATGACCGGTGAACTGGCGGGCGACCAGTGGAACGAGGGCGATGTGTCCTGCTCCGTGGTCCGCCGCGTGGCGCTCCCCGACGCGTTCTTCGCATTCGACGGTCTGCTGGAGACCTTCTTGACGGTGCTCGACGAGTTCGGGGCGTTCCCGGCCGTTGTCGCCCGTGAACTCGACCGCTACCTGCCCTTCCTCGCCACGACCAAGGTCTTGATGGGTGCGGTGCGCGCTGGTGTCGGCCGTGAGGTCGCCCACGAGGCGATCAAGGAGAACGCGGTTGCCTCGGCCCTGGCCATGCGCGAGCAGGGCGCCGAGCGCAACGAACTGCTCGACAAGCTGGCCGCCGACGACCGCATCCCGCTGGACCGCGCCCAGCTGGACGCGCTGATGGCCGACAAGCTCTCCTTCACGGGGGCGGCGGGCGACCAGGTCAACGCGCTGATCTCGCGCATCGAAGAGATCACCAAGCAGCATCCCGCGGCCGCCGGTTACACGCCGGGCTCCATCCTCTGACGGCCACCACCACACCCGAAGAGCTCGAGGCCGCCCGCGACCGCACCGTTCCCGATGTGGTCGCGGGCGGTCTGCGTGTGCTGTTCTGCGGGATCAATCCGAGCCTGATGAGCAGGGGCGACGGGCTACGGCTTCGCCCATCCCGGCCCCGTCGAGGTCGGCTACGACTTGATCTCGAAGGCCCTTTTCAGCCCGGCCATTCAGGCACCCCGCGTACGCGCGGAGCGGCGGAGCCCCGGGCATCCCCCGGGACTCCAGGCGCAGGCCGGGGCCGGCGATGGGCTCCAGGTCGCCGGGCCACCCCGCTGCAGACCGGAGCCGGCCGAGAGAAGGGTGATGCGGCCCCGCCATCGGATCGGTGGCGAGGCCGTCATCTGCCGGTGCGGGCCGGGCCGGGGCCCGGCCCGCACGAGCGTTGGGTCTGGTCGGGCTTCAGAGTGAAGTCGACCGTAGTCGGCTTGCGTGGCTTGATCTTGGTCGATGCGGTCTGCGACGCCCAGCCGTCCTTGGACGCGGTCACCGTGAGCGGGCTGTTCCTGACGTCGAGCCAGAACTGGTAATGACCGTTCCGGTCGGCCTTCAGGGTGCATTTCGCCCACTTCGTGGTGATCTGCACGGTTGCTCCGGCCAGTGGCGTCGGCGTGCCAGTACAGTCGGTTCCGGTGACCGTGCCGGTGATCTTTCCCCAGGTCCTGGGCGGGTTCACCGCGAGCGTCACTGGCACCGGCACAATCCCGTACGGGGTCTTCGCGCTGATCAGGAGCTGCGCGGTGAACGTGCCGGGTTGGGTGATCTCGGCGAGGTTCGCGTTGAAGCTCACGGTGACGTCAACGCTCTCGCCCGGCTGAAGCGTCACGTCGGTCTTGTCCTCTGCCAGCCAGGGGACGTCGGTTGTGGCATCGCACTGGTCATAGCCGGGCAGCAGATCCGAGGTCGTAAAGGCGACGAAGCTTCCGGTAGTACCCCCGACCTTGTAGAAGCCGCAGACGGAGCCGCCACGGTAGAAAGTGCGGCTGGAGTTGGGCAGCGCGGTCCAGGTGTTGGAACCCGGGTCGTAGGTGTAGCCCCTGTTGGTAAGCGTGCCGGATTCGTTGGTCACGCCGCCGGACACGAGGAGCTTGCCGGCTGCCGCCGAGTTGCCCGTCCCCCACAGGTCGATCGACAGGTCGGCGACGGGAGTCCAACTGTCGGACGACGGGTCGTAGCTGTAGGCGTGCTTGGTGGTGGTACTGCCCGACATCCCGCCCGCGCAGTACACCTTGTCCGCGACACCGCCGCAGCCGAGCCAGGCAATCGACTCCGGATACTCCGCGCCCGAACTCCAGGAGTTCGAGGCAGGGTCATACACCTGCACGTCCGTCGTGCCGCAGGTGGACGCGCAGCCGCCCACGATGTAGATCTTGCCGCCCAGCACGGTCACGGCGGCACCGGCGTACGGCTTCGGGTTGTCGGCACCGGCGTACGGCTTCGGGTTGTCGGCGCCGGTGGACCAGGCGCCGGTCAGCGGGTCGAAAATCTCGGTCTTGGCCACCGGATTCCCGTTCGCGCCCCAGCCGCCGAAGACGTAGAGCTTGCCACCGTAGGCGGCCGCCTGCGGCGCTTCCCGGGCAACGCTCAGATTCGGCAGGGCACTCCCCCCTGGGCACCTGGGGAGTAGACGTATGCCTTACTGACATTGATACTCGTACGCGGTTCGGATCCCCGGCCCAGATCCGCAAGGCGGGCAGGCGGCGGCTGGTCACCCCGATGCGGCCAAAGTGGCCGAGACTCGATGCCGGGGGTCGGTGTCAGGACCGGAGCCCGGATCCTCGTCGAGGTCGGCGACGGCAGCACCTTCCCGACCGCCGGCCACCTCGCCACCTACGCCGGACTCGCCCCGGCCACCCGCAGCTCGGGCTCATCGAGTCGCGGCGAACAGCCCACCAGACGAGGAAACAAGCAGCTCAAACGGGCCTTCTTTCTCTCCGCGTTCGCGGCACTTGGCGACCCGGCATCGCGCACCGCCTTGACCAGACACATAGGGCCCCCCAACTGGCCGACTCGGCTGCCGAGACCCGTCGCTGGGCGGAGCGGGGCCGTCACGACAGCGGGTCCCGAGCCCACCCACAACGTTGCCTGCTGGACGCAGCGGCGGTTGCCGCGTTCTGTCTCAGTGGGCTGCGGCCCGCGCACGTCGCATCGGATTGATCTGCGTCACCACAACGCTCAGCTCCCATCGATGAGGCGGGGTGAAGTACGGACACGGACGCGAACATGGACGCGGGACGCGGGACGCGGGAGTCGACTACGCGTCTCTTCGCCGGATCGCCCACCAGCCCGCCAGCAGTGCGGCCGCTGTCCACCCGGCAGCCACGGCGAGGCCGCTCCAGGGTCCGAGACCGCCGGTGGGGTTCTGGTGGAGCACCAACTGTCCTGCTCGGTCCGGCAGATACCGCGCCGCCCCACCCGCGACATCTCCGACCACGAAGGAGACAACGAGAATGAATGGGATGAGAAGGCTGAGGACGGCCACAGCGCTGCGCAGCAGCATCGTCAACCCGGCCGCAAACAGAGCCATCAGGGCCAGGTATATCCCACCACCGAAGGCTGCCCGCAGGGCGCCCGGCTCCCCCAGGCCGATCGCGTACTTGCCCATGAACATCTGTCCCACCAGAAAGGCGCTGAAGCTGGTGACAAGGCCGACGACGAGGGCCGACACACCGACAAGGGCCATCTTGGCCGCGTAGAAGACACCGCGGCGCGGGACGGCGGCGAGTGATATCCGCAGGGCACCGTTGAGATACTCGGACGAGATCGCCGTCGCTCCGAAGCTGATGGCCGCGATCTGGCCGAAGTTCAACGCGTAAAAGGCGCCGAAGAGCAGCTCTGTGTCAGCGTTGTCGGCCTCGGACTGGCCGACACTGGCACATACGAGCACGGTGATGGCGAGCGTCACGAGAAGGACCCCTATCAGGGATCCGATGACGGACCGCACCGATCTGATCTTGATCCACTCGGAGCGCAGCACTGCTGTGGTCGACACGGTCAGCCCTCCTGTCGGTTCGTGGACGAAGTCGCCGCGACGGAGAAGTCCATCGCGTCAGCGGTGAGGTCGAGGTATGCCTGTTCCAACGTGGTCTGCACGTCCATGAGTTCAAGCACGGCAATACCCTCTGTAGCGGCTATCGCACCAATCTCCCCGGCCTTGGCTCCGTCGACGGTCCAACGCCCGTCGCCGTCGTGCGCAGGCATATATCCCTTACGGATCAGGACATCGCGCAGGTGAGTGGATTCAGTCGTGCGCACTCTTACCCGAGGCCGGCTGCGGGAGTTCAGGAAATCCTCCATCGGCAGGTCGGCAAGGAGCCGGCCCCGGCCGAGGACCACCAAGTGGTCGGCGAACGAGGATGTCTCGTTCATGAGATGGCTTGAGACCAAAACTGTGCGCCCCTCTCGGGCGAGCCGCTTCATCAGCTCACGGATCCAGATAATGCCTTCCGGATCCAGTCCGTTGGACGGTTCGTCGAGCATCACGACCTCCGGGTCACCGAGCAGCGCAGCCGCTATGCCCAGCCGTTGTCGCATGCCGAGTGAGAATGTCTTGATGCGTCTTTTGCCGACCTGGCCGAGGCCTGCCTCCTCCAGGACTTCGTCCACTCTCCGTGCCCCCATGCCGTTGCTGACCGCGAGGGCCAGCAGGTGATTTCGCGCGGTACGCGAAGCATGGGCGGCCTGCGCGTCAAGCAGGGCGCCTACGCGGCGCAGCGGATCGTCGAGCGTGGCATAGGGCTGCCCGTCGAACGTGGCCGTGCCACTGGTGGGCCGGTCGAGGCCGAGAACGAGTCGCATGGTGGTGGACTTACCGGCACCGTTGGGGCCAAGAAAGCCGGTGACGCGACCGGGGCGCACGCTGAACGTGAGGCTGTCCACGGCGCGGGTCTTGCCGTATTCCTTTGTGAGCTCATGGACGTCGATGCTGGTCATGTCCCTCAGACTCGGTGCCGCACCGGGTCCCTTGCCTCCCCCGGAGGTGGGGATCATCTCCCTCGCTCGGGGGAGCCGTCGCACCCGTACGGACTGACACGATGGCAGCATGTTCCGTTTCCTCCGCCCGCTGGCCGCCTCTGCCACCTACTCCCGATGGTTGCATCTCCTCATCCCCGGGGCGGCCTGCAGCGTGTGGGTCTTCATCTCCATGGATACGCCGTGGGCGCCCATGGTCTTCGCTGTGCCGGTGGGGTTGTTGCCCGGCATGCGGCTGGCCGAGGGCGTTCAGGCACAGCTCCTACTCACGCCTGCGGAGCGGGGCAGGCCCGACGCCACGATTTCCGCAACCGCTGCGACGACATGGTCGGATCGCTGGCGAACCGTGTTGTGGCTGGAGATACGCCTGCTGGCCGCCGCCGTCGTCGGGTTCGCGACGGTGTGGCTGTCGGCGACAGCTGTCGATCTCATCCTCACCGCCTCGGGCACCGTCCCGACCGGTCAGTGGCTGGTCCGCGAAGTGGAGCCGCACTGGTGGTACGCCCTGCTCTCGCCCCTGCCCGTCCTGGTGCTGCTGGCCGTGGTTGTGGCCAGTGGCGAGCTCGTCACCGCCACCGCCCGTCGGCTCCTCGGCCCCTCACCGGTGCAGCGGCTGACCGCCCTGGAGGAGCGCACCGAGCAGTTGCTGGAGCGCAACCGCATCGCCCGGGAACTGCACGATTCGATCGGGCACGCGTTGACGGTCGCGGTCGTGCAGGCGGGTGCGGCACGTGCGGCTCGCGACCCGGAGTTCACCGAGCGGGCACTTGTCGCGATCGAGGAGACCGGCCGGGAGGCGCTCGACGATCTGGAGCGGGTTCTGCGGGTGCTGCGCGAATCGGGGGCTCCGGTTGGACAGCAGCCGACCCTCGCGGAAGCGGACCGGCTCCTGGACTCCGCTCGTGGTTCGGGGACGAAGATCGATGCGGATGTGTCCGGCCCACTGGAACAGGTTCCGGGGGCGGTCTCCCGTGAGGGATATCGCATCCTCCAGGAGTCCCTCACCAATGTGCTGCGTCACTCCGGGACGGTTCCCGTCCGGGTACGGATCAGCGTCATCAACGGCCGGCTGGAGTTGGAGGTGGCCAATCCGCTGACCGGTTCGGCGGGTACACCTGGAGGGGGGAGCGGCTTGCGGGGCATCCGTGAGCGGGCCGCGTTGCTGGGCGGAATAGCCAAGACAGGTGCGCACGATGGCGAATGGCGGGTGCACGCAAGCCTTCCGTTGAACGGCCTAGGCTGACCTGATGCCGGTTACCGTTCTTCTGGTCGACGACGAACCCCTCGTCCGCGCGGGGCTGCGCGCGGTGCTTGAGGCTCAGCCCGATATCGAGGTCGTAGGCGAGGCGGGTGACGGCGCCGCGGTGATCCCGTTGCTGCGTCAGCTGCGCCCCGATGTGGTGGCCATGGACGTCAGGATGCCGCTGATGGACGGCATCGAGGCGACGCGGGTGGTGCTGCGCACCGTGCCGGATCCGCCGAAGATCCTGGTGGTCACCACATTCGAGAACGACGAGTACGTGTACGAGGCGCTGCGTGCCGGAGCGGATGGTTTTCTCCTCAAACGTGCCCGGCCCGCAGAGATCGTGCATGCGGTGCGCCTGGTCGCAGAGGGCGAGTCGCTGTTGTTCCCGGCGGCGGTCCGGCAGCTCGCCGCCGAGTACGGCACGAGCAAAGCGCGGGCGGTCATGGACCGGGCATCGCTGACCGAGCGGGAGGCCGCGGTCCTCCGGCTGATGGCCCGTGGTCTGTCGAACGCGGAGATCGCAACCAGGCTCGTGGTCGGTGTCGAGACGGTGAAGACCCATGTCAGCGCCGTACTGGCCAAGTTGGGTGCGAGGGACCGCACCCAGGCGGTGATCGCTGCGTACGAGTCGGGGTTCGTCGCTCCGAGCTGATGACCGCCGCCTCCGGATATCCGTTCCGGCCCGCGGTCGCCCTGTACCCGGGCAGCGAGTACGATCCGCCTGACATGCGCACGAGCTGGGAGGACACACCGTGGGCCGGCTGACCGGTGGGGATCCGTCGCTGCTGCGACGGATCAATTCCGCGGTGGTACTGCATGCCCTCCGCGGCGCCGACTCCCCCACTCTCACGGACCTCACCCGGATCACGGGTCTGTCCCGGCCGACGGTCGAAGGCGTCATGGAGGGGCTCTTCGAGGCCGGGCTGGTCGTCGAGTCGGTGCCCGACGGCGGCGAGGCACGGCGGCAGGGGCGGCCGGCTCGTCGGTTCCGGTTCCGCGCCGAGGCCGGGCATCTGCTCGGTATCGAGATCGGCCCGCATCGGATCTCCGCTCTGCTGTCTGGGCTGGACGGCCGGATCATCGGGGCGGGCTCACGCGAGGTGTCGGAGACGGCCTGCGCCGACGACCGGCTCGACAAGGTCAGGGCCGTGGTCGCCGATGTTCTCCGGCGGACGGGTGTGGCCCGGAGCAGTCTGCGTGCGGTCGGTGTCGGCAGCCCGGGCATTGTGGAGGCCGACGGGACCGTTCGGCTGGGCACCGCACTGCCGGACTGGACGGGTCTGGCGCTGGGCGAGCGGCTGAGGCGCTCCTTCCGCTGTCCCGTCCTCGTGGAGAACGACGCCAATGCCGCAGCGGTCGCGGAGCATTGGAAGGGCGCGGCCACTGAAACGGACGACATCGTGTTCGTCCTGGCCGGGCTGAGCCCGGGCGCCGGTTCGCTGATCGGCGGAAGGCTGCACCGGGGTTTCGGCGGTGCGGCGGGGGAGATCGGCGCGCTGCATCTCCTCGGCCGCGAGGCGACGCCGGAGAGGCTTCTGTCGACGACGGACACCCCGTTGGACCCGTTGGACGAGCCTGCGGTGGCCGCTGTGTTCGCGAAGGCACGGCATGGCGATGTCCGGGCGCAGGCGGCGGTGGAGCGGTTCATTCAGCGTCTGGTGCACGATGTCGCGGCGCTGGCGCTGGCGCTGGACCCCGAGCTGGTGGTGATCGGCGGCTGGGCCGCCGGACTGGACGGAGTACTGGACCCGCTCCGCCGTGAGCTGGCCCGCTACTGCCTCAGGCCACCACGGGTCACGCTGTCGCTGCTCGGCGAGGCGGCGGTGGCCACGGGCGCTCTGCGGCTCGCGCTCGACCATGTCGAGGAGCAGCTCTTCGCTGTGGAGGGAACAGTGACGGCCCGCCGCTGAGTGCGACGGGCCGTAGGCGAACCGAACGTCTCGGGCAGGCCGCGGCCGGCCTTGTCAGGATGCCTGGCGCTCCTGGCCGTGATGGCTGATCTCCAGGCCGCCCGAGTCGCCGAAGGTGAGCCGGCAGGTGTCGGCCCGGTAAGTGGCGACGGAGAGCGCAGCGGTGCCACCGGCCGCGAGGTAGCGGGTGGTGACGACGAGAACGGGGGCGCCGGGAAGCCGGTCGAGCTCCTTGGCATCGTCCACTCGCGCCGAGCCGAGCTCCACCGAACGGTCCTGGCCGTCGAGGCCGAGCCGGTGCAGTTCGCGCAGGACACTGCGGGCCCGGGCAGGGCCGGAGGGGGCATCGATCGCGGAGAGTTCGGGGACGGACGACGACGGGACGTACAGGAGTTCCGCCGCGACTGCCTGTTCGTGGGTGACCCGGATCCGGCGGACGATATGTACCGGCTCGTCGCTCGCCACGTCGAGCACGGCCACCACTGATGCCGGTGCGATCGCCGTCGTGCAGTCCACGGGCTGCCACGCCTCGCCGGTACCGCCGCCGGCCCAGTCGCGCTGCGCCGTGGAGACGGCGACCCCGACGCGCGGCGGGGCGACAGTGGTCCCGACGCCACGACGGCGTTGCAGTCGGCCTTCGAGTTCGAGCTGTTCCAGAGCCTGCCGGAGTGTCGCCCTGGCGACTCCGAACCGGGCGGCGAGTTCACGCTCGTTGGGCAGGATCTCGCCCACCGCAAAGTCCGAGTCGAGTGCCTCACTGAGCACGGTCTTGAGGTGCCAGTACTTCGGCTCCTGCACCGTTTCCAGCTGCGTGGTCCCCACCCTGTCCTCCGCAATCGCCCAGCGGCTATTCCGCGACGTTATTTATTAAAGGTTCTTTTCTTAACGTTGAGACCATAGGACGGGACACCCCCTTGGTCAAGACCAATCCTCCTCCGGTCACGCAGCGAAACGGGCCTCTGCCACAGAGCGTTCACAGGACGTTCTCGGTGCCGTGAGCCGCCCGCAGCACAAGGCCCCACGGCCGGCCCGCGTGGGGCTCCGGCAACCGTGGGACTTCGCGGCAGGGCGACAGGTGGACGGATTCCCGTGCGAACCGGAGGTGCTTGCACCGGCTGGAAGCGCGCGTTCCAGCGGCCGGAATGTGCGGCTACTCCCCAGCCAGACAAGCAAGCTTGTCAGGATTACGCACGATATATACGCACTGAATGAGCCCATCCCATACATCCACCTGGAAGACGGAGTCGGGTCTTCCGCCCGAGAGCACCAGCAGGCCCGGCCCGCCGTTGAGCTCCAGGAATCGGATGTCGAAGTCCGGGACCTGATCGCGAACGACCGCGAAGAGGAAACGGCCGACCTTGTCGGCGCTCTCGATGACCCGTAGCGGCGCCTTGGACTTTCCACCACTGTCACCGACAAGCCGCACATCGGGCGCGAGAAGGATCAGCAGCTCCTCGATGTCGCCGCCCGCCGCCGCGGCGAGGAACCTCTCCGTAAGGTCACGACGGTGGGCCGGGTCGACGTCGTAGCGCGGCTTGCGCTCCTCGACATGGCGCCGCGCGCGTCCCGCGAGCTGGCGCACTGCCGCCTCGGACCGGTCGAGCGTGGCGGCGATCTCCGCGTACGGGAAACCGAAGGCCTCGCGCAGAACGAAGACGGCCCGTTCCAGAGGTGACAGCGATTCGAGGACGACCAGCACGGCGACCGACACGGAATCGGCGAGAACGGCCCGTTCCGCGGTGTCGGGCACGGCCGGCCCGAAGTCGGTGACCAGGGGCTCCGGCAGCCACGGCCCGACATACGCCTCGCGCCGCGACTTCGCCTGCCGTAGGCGGTCGATGGCCAGTCGCGTGGTGACCCTCACGAGGAAGGCGCGCGGCTCCCGCACATCCTCGCGCGATGCCGACGACCAGCGCAGCCACGCTTCCTGCACGACATCCTCGGCGTCGGCGACCCTGCCCAGCATGCGGTAGGCAACCCCGGTGAGCACGGAGCGGTGCTCCTCGAAGACGTCGGCCGTGGTGTCAGCTGTCACTCCTTCATCCCAGCCGACCCACCGCACCCTGTCCAGCACGAATCACCCAGCCCCTTGAACTGCAAGCTACCGATCGGTAATTGTCATTGACGAGCGCTCAACGTCACGTTCAGGCATGGCCTGTTCACCCCGCTCGCCGAGGGGGTGCGGTTGCTGGCGGCGGCTCACGGCCCGGGCTCGGAGGCCCCGCCGTACTCCCCCGAACCATAATCGATCAAGACACCAATCAGCCAAAATAGGCAATAGGGGACTAGATCCACACTTAACCCATCAGTCACAGAGCGTTCGTGATCAGGCAACACCGTTCAGTCACAGTGAAGGCATGACTGATGCGACCTCCGCCAAGACTGCCCGCCGCTCCCACCACTGGCGGCGGGACGTGACCGAACTGGCCGCGCTGTTCGCCGCCGTCGCGGTGGCCGACGCGCTCGCCAACCTGATCGGGCACCAGCCGGACGGACCGTATCTCCTGATCGCCTCGGCCGTGACCCTGGCTGTGACAGCCACGGTCCACACCTGGTGGGCACGGCGCCACAGCCACGCCCCGCCACCGACCGGCACCGACCTCATCACCGAGACCGGCAGCACCGACAGCACGGCCCCCTACGACCACACCAACAGCAACACCGCCAACAACACCCACAGCGGCCACGACAGCCACACCACCGCGCTCGCGACCACCACCACCGCCACGGGCCCGGGCCCCTCCCGCGAGGACACGGTGCTGTGGCGGATGCGTACGACCGTTCGGGACGTCCCGGGCAGTCTGGCCGCGCTGTGCAGCACGCTCGCCCAGCACCGGGTCGACATCCTCGCCCTGCAGACGCACCCGCTGACACAGGGCACGGCCGACGAGCTCCTGCTGCGGGCCCCCGCCCCGCTCCAGACCCAGCAGCTCAGCCGGGCGATCTCCGCAGCGGGGGGCGGCTCGACCTGGATCGAGCGGGCGGACGCGCACGATCTGGTGGACGCCCCGACACGCATCCTGGGTCTCGCCACGCGTACGGCCCTGGATGCGGCCGAACTCCCCCTTTCCCTACGTCAGTTGCTCGGTCGCTGCACGATCCACTCGCTGCCCGCCGTATCGATCACCGGCCGCGCAACGGGTGAGACCGCCCCGGTGGAGGGTGTGCTGGAGGAGACGGTGATACGGCTGCGCGACCCGTCCGGAGACGCCATCACCATCGAGCGGCCTTATCCAGCGTTCACCCCGACCGAGTTCGCCCGGGCCCGCGCCCTGGTGGAGCTGGATGCCCGGCTAGGCCCCCGCGTGCCGCGCAGCGAGCACGTTCTCACGCTCCCCGAGGGAAACGAGATCGCCGTGCGCCGCGCGGACCAGGGCGACCTCGGAGCCGCCCGCGCCATGCATGACCGCTGCTCCGAGCGGACTCTGCGACTGCGGTACCACGGCCCGGTCCGTGACGCCGACCGTTACCTGGACCACCTGCTGAGCCCCCGCTTCGGCCGCACCCTGGCGGTGCGGACGGCCTCGGGCCGGCTGGTCGCCCTCGGCCATCTCCTGTGGGACGGTGACGAGACCGAGGTCGCCCTCCTCGTCGAGGACGGGTGGCAGCGTCGCGGGATCGGCTCCGGACTCCTCGGCCGCCTGGTGACGCTCGCCATCGAGGCAGGCTGCGAGAGCGTCTACGCCGTCACCCAGTCGTCCAACACCGGCATGGTCGCGGCCATGCGCGCGCTGTCCCTGCCGCTGGACTACCAGATCGAGGAGGGCACGCTGGTCATCACCGCCCGGCTGGATGCGACTCCCGTCCGTTCGCTGCCGCTGTACGAGCAGGCCGGCCACTGACACCCCCCTTTTGACCGACGTCCTGCCGGCCGACGCCGTGCTGACCGCCCTCCTCGCGGCCGCCCGGCCCCTGTGAGCTCAGCGCCTGGCACAGGTCGGCCCACAGATCCTCGACGTCCTCCAGACCGACCGACATCCGCAGCAGCCGGTCCCCGACGCCGGACGCCTGACGGTCTCCCTCATCCACAATGCGGTGGCTGATGGAGGCCGGATGCTGGATCAGAGTGTCCACACTGCCGAGACTGACCGCGGGCGTGACGAGCCGTACGGCCGAAATCACCCGGTGCGGATCCCCGTACACCTCGAACGAGACCATCGCCCCGCCCAGTTTCGGGTAGTGGACCCGGGCGATACGCGGATCGGCCTTCAGCCGGCGGGACAGTTCGGCGGCGCTCGCGGAAGCCGCCCTCACCCGCACCGGGAGTGTGGCGAGCCCGCGCAGCAGCAGGTATCCGGCCATCGGATGCAGCACTCCGCCGGTGGCGAAGCGGACCTGCCGCAGACGGGCCGCGAACTCCTCGTCACAGGCGACGACGCCACCCATCACATCGCCGTGCCCGCCGAGGTATTTGGTGGCGCTGTGCAGCACGATCCGCGCGCCGTGCTCGACGGGACGCTGGAGCACGGGTGTGGCGAACGTGTTGTCGACGAGCAGCGGCACGGAACCGCAGGAGTGCGCGATCGCCCGGATGTCGACCTCGGCGAGCGTCGGGTTGGCGGGCGTCTCCAGCATCACCAGACCCGTGTCCGGACGGAGCGCCTCCGCGATGCCCGCCGGGTCGGTCCAGGTCACTTCGGTGCCCAGCAGACCGGCGCCGAGCAGGTGATCGCTGCAGCCGTAGAGCGGCCGGACGGCGACCACATGACGCAGTCCCATGCTTGCCCTGACCAGCAGGACGGCGGTGAGCGCCGCCATTCCGCTGGCGAACGACACCGCGCTCTCCGCACCTTCGAGCCGGGCGAGGGCGGTCTCGAAACGGGCCGTCGTCGGGTTGTCCAGCCGCGCGTAGACGGGCGGCCCTTCGAGTCTCGCGCCGGTGGCGGCGAAGGTGTCGATCCGCTCGGCCTCGCCCCTGGAGTCGTACGAGGGGTAGGTGGTGGACAGATCGATCGGCGGGGCGTGCAGGCCGAGCGCCGCGAGATCGTCGCGGCCCGCGTGCACGGCTTCGGTGGCCAGCGCCCTGGATCGGGTTGTCGTCGAGGGCGCCATCGAGGCTTCGGTGTCCATGACAGCACTCTGAACAAACGCCGGGCACTTATGAAAGTGTCCCGTGCTACGTTCGGCAGATGGCCGATTCAGTCGTTCTCGACCCGGTGGATCTGCACATTCTGCGGCTGCTGCAGAACGATGCCCGGACCACCTACCGCGAACTGGCCGCCGAGGTCGGCGTCGCGCCGTCGACCTGCCTGGACCGGGTGGCCAGGCTGCGCCGCTCCGGCGTCATACTCGGCCACCAACTGCGTCTGGACCCGGCGAAGCTCGGCCGCGGTCTGGAGGCGTTGCTCTCCGTACAAGTCCGTCCGCACCGCAGAGAGCTCATCGGCCCGTTCGTCGAACGCATCAGGACGCTGCCCGAGTCCCGCGCGCTCTTCCATCTGACCGGGCCCGACGACTATCTGGTCCATGTCGCGGTCACCGGCACCGCGGATCTGCAACGCCTGGTGCTGGACGAATTCACCTCGCGGCGTGAAGTGGCCCGGGTCGAGACCCGGCTGATATTCCAGCAGTGGGAGTGCGGCCCCCTGCTGCCACCCGCCGCCGGACAGCCCGGGACGGGCTGAGAACGCACGCCCGGCGGTCCACCGAGGCCGAATGATGGTGACGCGCAGGCCCCCGGCGTACGAGGATGTCCGCATGTCAGATATTCCCAGCAGCGCGCTGCCCCGCCAGGTCGCCGACGCCTACGTCGACGCATTCATCGAGCTCGACCCGATCGCGGGCACCTACCTGGGTGTCGCTGAGAGCTCGCGCCACCTTCCCGACTTCTCCCCCGCGGGGCAGGAAGCCCTAGCCGAACTCGCCCGTACCACCCTGGTGAAGCTCGACGCCGCCGAGCAGCTGCCCGGCGCGGACAGCGATGCCGAGCGCCGTTGCGGCCGCCTTCTGCGCGAGCGTCTCACGGCGCAACTCGCCGTCCATGAGGCCGACGAGGGACTGCGCGCCGTCTCCAACCTCTCCTCGCCGCCGCACAGCGTCCGTGAGGTGTTCACGGTGACACCGACCGAGACCGACGAGGACTGGGCGGCGGTCGTGGACCGGCTGCGCGCGGTTCCCGCCGCGCTGGAGGGCTACCGCGAGTCGCTCGCGCTCGGCCTGGAGCGCAAGCTGTACGGCGGCCCGCGCGCCGCCGCCACCTTCATCGGCCAGCTCGGCGAGTGGGCCGGCGACGGCGGGACGGGTTTCTTCCATGACTTCGCGGCCGCCGGCCCGGCGTCCCTGCGTACCGATCTGGACGACGGCGCCCGCCGGGCCACGGAGTCGGTCGTGGCGCTGCGCGACTGGATGCGCGATGTGTACGCCCCCGCGATCGAAGGCGCGCCCGACACGGTGGGCCGCGAGCGGTACGCGCGCTGGTCGCGCTACTTCAACGGCACCGATCTCGACCTCGACGAGGCGTACGCGTACGGCTGGTCCGAGTACCACCGGCTGCTCGCCGAGATGAGGACCGAGGCCGAGAAGATCCTGCCCGCCGCCGGTCCCTGGGAGGCGCTGGCCCATCTCGATGTGCATGGCAAGCACATCGAGGGGGTCGACGAGGTCCAGGCCTGGCTGCAGAGTCTGATGGACGAGGCGATCGAGGCGCTCGACGGTACACACTTCGAACTCGCCGAGCGGGTAAGGAAGGTGGAGTCCCGCATCGCCCCGCCCGGCGGCGCCGCCGCCCCGTACTACACGGGCCCGTCCGAGGACTTCTCGCGCCCCGGCCGCACCTGGCTGCCCACCATGGGCGAGACCCGCTTCCCGGTGTACGACCTGGTCTCCACCTGGTACCACGAGGGTGTGCCGGGCCACCATCTGCAGATCGCCCAGTGGACGCATGTGGCCGACAGCCTCTCCCGCTACCAGGCGTCGATCGGCGAGGTCAGTGCCAATGCCGAGGGCTGGGCGCTGTACGCGGAGCGGCTCATGGACGAGCTGGGCTTCCTGCCGGACGCCGAGCGCCGCCTCGGTTATCTGGACGCGCAGATGATGCGGGCCTGCCGGGTGATCGTGGACATCGGCATGCACGCGGAGATGGAGATTCCGGCGGACTCCCCGTTCCACCCCGGCGAGCGGTGGACCCCGGACCTGGCCCAGGAGTTCTTCGGCAACCACAGCGGCCGCCCGGCCGACTTCGTGGAGAGCGAACTCACCCGCTATCTCTCGATGCCGGGGCAGGCGATCGGCTACAAGCTGGGCGAACGCGCCTGGCTGCTCGGCCGGGAGAACGCCCGCAGGGCGCACGGCGACGCGTTCGACGCCAAGGCCTGGCACATGGCCGCGCTGTCGCAGGGCCCGCTCGGTCTCGACGACCTCGTGGACGAACTGTCCAAGCTCTGACCGTGGACGAACTGTCCAGGGCTCCGGCCGTGGACGAGCCGGCCAGGCTCTGACCTGCCTCTCGCCCCCTCCCGCCCCTCCCGTCGCCTCCGGTCCTCCGCACCACTCGCGGGACGTCCCGGCAAGGGCGGCAGGGAGGGGCGAGCGGGAGGGGTACGCGTCCGGCGCGGCCGGTCAGCAGCCGCAGTCGTCGGAGTCGACCGGTGTGGTGAGCGGGTCGGCGTCGCGCCGTTCGCGCCCCTGCCAGGTCTCGAACGAGAAGCCCTCACGCACCCAGTACTCGAAGCCGCCGAGCATCTCCTTGACCTGGCAGCCGAGTTCCGCGAGGGCGAGCGCGGCGCGTGTTGCGCCGTTGCAGCCGGCCCCAGCAGTACGTGACCACGGGGACGGCCGGGTCGAGGAGGCTGCGGGCCTGTCCCCGAGTGCCGTGACCGAGCGGGTGCGCAGGCTGGAGGAGGCCGGGGTGATCAGCGGGTACGCGGCGGTGGTCGATCCGGAGCGGTTGGGGCTGCCGATTCTCGCTCTCGTACGGCTGCGCTGTCCGAACGGCAATGACAAGCCGTTCCACGATCTGCTCGATACGACCCCACGAGATCGTGGAGGCCCACCATCTCACCGGCGACGACTGTTTCGTACTGAAGGTCACCGCCCGCTCGATGCGTCATCCTGAGGAGGTCTCGGGCAGGATCGGCGCCCTCGGCTCCGTCACCACGAGCGTCGTCCGCTCCTCGCCGCTCCCCCGGCGCGCCGTCAGCCGCTGACCTCGCCCGCGGTGCGGTGCCGTACCGCCGATCCGTGGCGCTCCTTCACCACTTCGAGCTGTGCGGGGATGCGGCGGCGCAGGTCGCCGACATGGCTGACGATGCCGACGCTGCGGTCCCGTTCACGCAGCGAGTCCAGCACGTCGAGCACCTCGTCGAGGGTCTGGTCGTCCAGGCTGCCGAAGCCCTCGTCGATGAAGAGGGTGTCCAGCCGTACGCCGCCGGCCTCGTCGGTGACGACATCGGCGAGGCCGAGCGCGAGGGCGAGCGAGGCGAAGAAGGTCTCGCCGCCCGAGAGTGTCGCCGTGTCGCGTTCGCGTCCGGTCCAGGCGTCGACGACGTGCAGGCCGAGGCCCGATCGGCGGCCTCCGGTGCGGGCATCGGAGTGGACCAGCGTGTAACGGCCGGACGACATGCGCTGCAGCCGTGCGGTGGCGGCGGCCGCGACCTGTTCGAGCCGGGCGGCGAGCACGTAGGACTCCAGCCGCATCTTGCGTTCGTTGTCCGCGGAGGTACCCGCGGTGAGCCCGGCCAGCCGTGCCACCCGGTCGTACTCCTCGCGCAGCGGCCCGAGCCCGCGTACCTCGTCCGTGGCGCTGCGCGACAGCCTGACCAGCTCGGCGCAGCGCTCGCGTGCGGCTGCCAATGCCGCGGAGGCGTCCCGCAGCAACCGTTCGGCCGTGTCGTACGCGGCCTGCGCGGCGTCCACCGCGGCGGGCGGGCCGTCGGCGGCGGCTCGGGTCGCGGTCTCGGCGAGACGGTCGGCGACGGCGGCCGCCTCGGACTGCCATGCCTCGGTCAGGCGCTGAAGTCCGTGCTGTTCGGCGTCGGTGAGGAGGACCGCGGACGCGGCCTGCGGGGTGTCGAACCCGGCACGGAACGCGGCGTCCGCGAGTCGGCCGTCGGCCTCCTTGCGGCGCCGCGCGGCCGACTCCTGCTCGCGCACCGCCTCGGCGGCGGCGGCGAGCAGACCGACCCGGCGCTCCAGCAGCTCGGCGTGCTCGGCGACGCTGCCGGACTCCCCTCGGATGACCGCCAGCTCTGCTTCCAGCGTGGCCTGTTCACGGTCCAGGCCTTCCCGTAGGGAGGTACGGGCCGCGGCCCGGCGCTCGGCCAGTTGCCGGCTCTCAAGGCGTTCGGCTTGTTCCCGCTCGGCCATGGCGAGTGCCTCGCGCGCCGCGTGCATGCCGGCGGCGGTCCGGTGCGCCTCGGCATGTCCGCGCGTCAGCCTCTCGACGAGCGCGGCGAGTTCGGCGATGGCCGGATCGGCGACGGGCTCGTCCGCGGAACCCGGAAGGGGCCGCTCGCCGCGGGCCGCACCGGTCGCAGCCACCTCGGCCCCGGCGCCCGGCACGCACGGCGCCGCCCCGGCAGCAACGCCTCCGGACACCGACGCGGACACAGCCGACTCGACCGCGACGCCCCCGGCCCCCCGCCCGGACGCACCCGGGTCAGCGGCAGTGGCGCCGTCCCTCGGCTGCGGCACCGCCGGCTGTGCGGCGGCGGCGCGGGCGGCCAGGTGCTTCTCGCGTACGACCCCGAGCTCCCGGTCCGCCTCCGTGCGCGCCTCCTCGGCACGCCGGTACGCGTCGAGAGCCCGTTCCTCGGTGGCCCGGTCGACATGGCCGTCGCCGGCGCGTGCGGGCCTGGGGTGATCGGCGGAGCCGCACACCATGCAGTCCTCGCCGTCCACCAGTTCGGCGGCCAGTTCCGCGGCGATGTCGCGGAGCCGTCGTTCGCGAAGCTCCAGCCACGTCTCATGGGCGCCCGAGGCCCGCTCGCGGGCCTCCGCCAGCCGCTCGGCGGCGGCCGACGCCTGGATGGCGAGCGCGTCACGGCGGCGGGCCGCTTCCAGCCGTGCGCGGGCCGGCTCCAGTCGGCCGGCGAGCTGTTCGGCGCGGGTCGCGGCCTCCTGCGCCTCCTCGATGCGGGCCCGCAATTCCTCACGGGTGGCAGCCCAGTCGGCCAGCCAGCCCTCCGCCTCACGGATCAGCTCGTCGTCGGCCCGGGCCTGGCGCTCCAGTCCGGCTCGCTCGGCGTCGATCTGCCCGCTGCGCCGCTCGGCGCGCTGCGCGGCGTCGAGCCCGCCGAGCTCCTGGCGGAGTCTCCGTTCCATTTCCGCCAGTTGTTCGGCACCGGCGTCGGCCAGGGTGTCGGGCAGCAGCGCCCGGGCGCCGTCGCGGGCCGCGCGGGCCGTACGGTACGCGCGCTCGGCCTCGTCACGCAGCTCCAGTGCCGGTGCGACGAGGTCGGCCTTGCGGGCCCGTGCGAGCCGTTCACGGTGCCGGTCGTGGTCGGGACGGCCGGCTTCGAGCACGTCGGCGCGGCGCCGGGTCTCCTCGTACCGCTGCTGGAGCGCGGCACGTTCGCGTTCGTTGTCGAGGGCCAGGCGGGCGGCCGACTGCCGGCCTTCGGCCATGGCCAGTACGGACGCGGCGATGTCGAGCCGTTCCCGGGCGCTGCTGCGGGCCGTCGCGGCCCAGGCCAGCACGCCGTCGGCGAGCCCGGGTTCGCCGGGCTGGATGTCGGGCAGCGGCGATTCGCGGGCGGCCGGTCCGGCGGCCTGGGCGATCCGCTGGGCGACCGCGAGGATCCGTTCGTCCCCGGCCCTGACCTGTGCTTCGGCGGTACGGCGCAGTTCGGCGAGGCGCTCCTCGACGGCGGCGAAACGGCGGGTGTCGAAGAGCCTGCCGAGCAGTTTGCCGCGCGCCTCGGCATCCGCGCGCAGGAAACGTGCGAAGTCGCCCTGGGGCAGGAGGACCACCTGGCAGAACTGGTCCCGGCTCATCCCGATGAGCTGGGTGATCTCCTCGCCGATCTCCTGGTGCGAGCGGCTCAGCGGCCGCCAGCCGTCGTCGGGGTCGTACTCCCGCAGGCTGCTCTGGGCCTTCTCCGTGGTGAAGCCGTTGCCCTTCTTCTTGGGGCGGGGCTGTGCGGGGCGCCGGGTTACTTCGAGGCGCCGGCCACCGACGGTCAGTTCGAGCGTGACCTCGGTGGGGAGGCCGGCCAGGGCGTGGTCGCTGCGCAGCGACGTGCCGGGGCTCTGGCGGGCGCCGGGCACCGCGCCGTACAGGCCGTAGCAGACCGCGTCGAGTACTGAGGTCTTCCCGGCACCGGTCGGCCCGTGGAGCAGGAAGAGCCCGGCTGAGGAGAGCGCGTCGAAGTCGATGTTCTCGGTGGCGCCGAACGGCCCGAAGGCGGTGATGGCGAGCCTGTGGAGTCTCAACGGTTCACCTCGCGCAGAGCGTCGTCGACCCGTACGTGGTCGAAGGCGCCGCGCAGCACCGTGCGCTCCTGCTCGTCCGCCGAGGCCCCGGCCCGCACGTGTGCCACGAAGTCCTCCGCGATCTGCTGGTCGTCGCGCCCCTGGAGGCGCTGCGCGTACGAGGCGAGCGGGTCGTCGGGGGCCCGTTCGGGTTCGAATACGAGACTGAGGGTGTGCGGGAACCGCTCGACGAGGCGGGTCATCGGCTCGACCGGGCGCACCGGGTCGGTGAGCGTGGCCTCCACCCAGGCGTCCCGGTGCCGCTCCAGCGCGGGGTCGTCGACGAGGGTGTCGAGGCGGCCGCGGAGTCTGGCGAGCGGACGGGGCACCGGGCAGTCGACGCGTTCGGCGGCGATCGCGCCCGAGGCGTCGAGATCGATCAGCCACATCGTCTTGCGGTGGGCTGCCTCGGAGAAGGAGTAAGCGAGCGGCGAGCCCGAGTAGCGGACCCGCTCGGTGACGGTCTGGCAGCCGTGAAGGTGCCCGAGCGCCGCGTAGTCGACGCCGTCGAAGACTCCGGCGGGTACGGCGGCCACCCCGCCGACGGTGATGTCGCGTTCGCTGTCGCTGGGCTCGCCGCCCGCGACGAAGGCATGGGCGAGCACCACGGACCGGGTGGTGTCGGGGCGGCTCGCGAGGTCCGCGCGCACCCGGTCCATGGCCGCGGTCAACACCGCCTCGTGCCCGGCACGATCCGCCTTGAAGACGTCCTTCACCAGGGCGGGTTCCAGATAGGGCAGTCCGTAGAACGCCACATCGCCGTGTGCGTCGCGCAGGACGACGGGGGTGGCGCAGTGGGCGGGGTCGGTACGCAGATGGATTCCGGCCCGCTCGATCAGGCCCGCGCCGACGCCCAGTCTGCGTGCCGAGTCGTGGTTTCCGGAGATCATCACGGTGGGCACACCGGCGGCGGCGAGCCGGTGCAGCGCGTCGTCGAAGAGCTCGACTGCGGAGAGCGGCGGAACGGCCCTGTCGTACACGTCGCCCGCGACGAGGACCACGTCCACCTCGTGTGCGTGCACCGTGGCCACCAGGTGGTCCAGGTAGGCGGCCTGGGCTTCGACCAGGGAAACCCGGTGGAACGACCGCCCCAGGTGCCAGTCCGATGTGTGCAGAATCCTCAAGAACCGGCTCCGACCTGCGTCATCTCTTCCTCCGCCCCCAGGGCGCGGGGCCGCCGCGCACCGTGATCACACGGACCTTCGCGGAGTCCTGTCCCTCCGTACCGGCCACGTCTGCACCAGTGGGCCCCTGATTCCTCACCGGCCCCAGTCTCCCATCATCGCCGACCGCCCCGGGCCTTCAGCCGGGCTCGTCGCGCCGGGCGTGGGCCCCGCACAGCGTGGACCCGACCCCGACCCCGACCCGCGGTTCCGGCCCCCGCCCCCTGGTCAGGCGTCCCCGTACGCCTCGCCGCCCAGCTCCAGCCGGGCCTCGCCCGCCGTCGCGTCGGCCAGCCAGCCGCGGAACCCCTCGACATCGGCGTCCGGCAGCCCGATCTCGATGACGACGGCCTCCGCGTACCGGACCTCGCGCACCGTCCGTCCGGTGGCCCGGAGGTCGTTCTCCAGCTTGCCCGCCCGCTGATGGCCGACGGTGATCGTGGCGAGGCGGAACCGCTGCCGGGTAAGGGTGCCGATCGCGTCGAGGGCCTCGCCGACCACTCCCCCGTACGCCCGGATCAGGCCGCCCGCGCCGAGCTTCACACCGCCGTAGTAGCGGGTGACGACGGCCACGACGTACCGCATCTCACGGCGCGTCAGCATCTGCAGCATGGGGACACCCGCGGTGCCGCCGGGCTCTCCGTCGTCGCTCGCCTTCTGTACGGAGGCGTCGGCGCCGATCACGTAGGCGAAACAGTTGTGGGTGGCGGTCGGGTGTTCCTTGCGAATGCGTGCGACGAAGTCCTGCGCCTCCTGCTCGGTGGCGGCGGGGGCGAGCGCGCAGATGAAGCGTGACCGGTTGATCTCGGTCTCGTGCACGCCCGCTCGGGCGACTGTCCGGTACTGCTCCTGCATCCCGCCAGCCTATGCCCCGGCCGGGAACAGTCCGGGGCCGCCGTCCGTTGTCCGGGTCATGTACGCAGACGCAGAGACGATCCGCAGGATTCTCCGGGACACGGGCGAGACCTGGGCCGTGGTGGGCCTGTCCGACAACCGGTCGCGCGCGGCCTACGGCGTCGCCGAGGTGCTTCAGCGCTTCGGCAAGCGAGTGGTCCCGGTGCATCCGAAGGCGGAGCGGGTCCATGGCGAGGACGGCTACGCCTCGCTGGCCGACATACCGTTCCCGGTCGATGTGGTGGACGTCTTCGTCAACAGCGAACTGGCGGGCGGCGTGGCCGACGAGGCGGTGGCCACGGGCGCGAAGGCGGTCTGGTTCCAGCTCGGGGTGGTCGACACCAAGGCGTACGACCGTACGCGCGCGGCGGGGCTCGACATGGTCATGGACCGCTGCCCGGCCATCGAAATACCGGCGCTGAGCCAGTAGCCGCAGCACTCCCGTCGCTCGTCCGCATGTGCGTGGTGTCACACTCGTGGTCCGGCTGGGAGAATGACCCGCTGTGAGTACTGCGACTGCGCCGATCGTCCGTCACGGCCGAACCGGGCTGGCCGGACAGCTGTCCGAGCTCGGAGTGGAACGGAACGGCGTCCTGCTGGTGCACGCGTCGATACGGGCGGTGGGCACGGTCGGCGGCGGGGTCGGGGCAGTGGTCGGTGCGTTGCGCGACGCCCTCGGCGAACACGGCACACTCGTCGTCCCGGCTTTCACCCCGGAGAATTCCGACACCTCTGCGCACTATCTCGACCGGGTGCGCGGTCTCACCGACCAGGCGCGGGAGGCGGTGCGGGCGAGCATGCCGCCGTTCGACGCGGCGACCTCGGCCGCGCCGTCGATGGGCCGCCTCGCGGAGGCGGTCCGGCTGACCGAGGAGGCAGTACGCAGCGGACACCCCCAGACGTCCTTCGCCGCGCTCGGACCGCTGGCCCGGAATCTGGTGGCGGACCACCGGTCCGACTGCCATCTCGGCGAGGACTCCCCGTTGGCCCGCCTCTACGACCTGCGTGCCCAAGTGCTTCTGCTGGGCACCGGGTTCGACACCTGCACCGCGTTCCATCTCGGTGAGTACCGAGTGCCTGTCCCGCCCCGCCGCAGCTACCGCTGTGTGGTGACGACCGAAGGCCGGCGCCATTGGTGGGAGTACGAGGACGTCGCGCTGGACGACGGCGACTTCGCAGCCCTGGGAGCGGACTTCGCCCACTCGGACAACGGTGCGGCCGTCCGCACCGGGCCGGTGGGCGCGTCGACGAGCCGGCTTTTCCGCCTCACCGATGCCGTCGACTTCGCGTCCCGCTGGCTGTCGTCACACCGGGGCGGGTGCCGGTGAGGGCCCTCTGCCGCACGCACGGCTGAGCGGTGGCCTCAGAGGCTGTCAGCCCCTGACGCCCAGGCCCTCGACGATCACCGCGCCCGGCAGCGCGGCCAGTGCCTTGCCCGGCACGATCAGCTTGCCCCGGCGGCTGCCGCTGCCGATCAGCACCCACTCCTCGTCGACGACGGCGGGATCGATCAACAGCGGCCAGCCGGCCGGGAGTCCGATCGGTGTGATGCCGCCGTACTCCATGCCGGTCTCGCCGACCGCCGTGTCCATCGGGGCGAAGGATGCCTTGCGGGCACCGAGGTGCTTGCGGACCGCGCCGTTCACGTCGACGCGGGAGTGGGAGAGGACGAGGCAGGCCGCCAACGACACTTCGCCGCCGCGCTTGCCCGCCACCACGACGCAGTTGGCCGACCGGTCGAGCAGTTCCGCACCGTGGTGCTCGACGAAGACCGCGGTGTCGGCGATGGCCGGATCGGTGTCGACGTGGATGACATGCTCGGCGGGGACGCCGCCCCAGCCCTCGGTCACGGCTGCGGCGACGGGCTCGGTGAGCAGGTCTGGACGGTCGGCCGCCGGACAGGCGTTCTCGAAGGATCCGATGGGTGCGCGCATACGCAGCACGCTAACAGCGTCCCGGAGGCGTCAGACTGGCCGTCTCATCGTACCGGCGGGATCGAGACCGCCATGGTCACCTCGGTGGGCTCGGAGCCGTCGTTGCGGTAGGCATGCGGGTGATGCGCCTCGAAGGAGGCGGATCCACCGGCGGGTACGCGGTACGAGGAGCCGTCGACGATCAGGGTGAGCTCGCCCGCCGTGACGTGGAGCAGTTCGACGGTGCCCTCGGGGTGCGGATCGGAAGTGCTGCTGTCGCCGGGCATCAGTCGCCACGACCAGAGTTCGAGCGGGCCCCTGGCCTCCGTGCCGACGAGCAGGGTGGTGGCGCTGCCCGCCTCCGTGGACCACATGCGCACCGCCTGACTCTCGGGCACCAGCCGGACGGGGGAGCTCTGTTCGTAGTCGAGCAGCGTCGTGATGCTGACACCCAGCGCGTCGGCGAGCTTGACCGTGGTGCCGACGCTCGGATTGGTGCGGGCCTGCTCGATCTGAATGATCATGCCGCGGCTGACCCCGGCACGCGCGGCAAGTGCGTCCAGAGTGAAGCCGCGTTCCCCCCGCCAGCGTTTGAGATTGCGCGCCAGCGACTGAGTGAGCTGATCAAGGTCAGACACATTCCATCCAATATTTTGAATGACAGAGTCGAATATATTGCACTACGGTGCGGTGGACCGAACCGTTCATCGCACTGTACTGCGAGGCATGCCATGACAGCACTGTTCGCCCTGGCCACCAGCCTGCTCTGGGGGTTGGCCGATTTCGGCGGCGGGCTGCTCACCCGGCGTACGCCCGCACTCACCGTGGTCGTCGTCTCGCAGGCCGCCGCGGCCGTGGTGCTGGGCGGCGTCGTGATCGCGACCGGCGGCTGGAGCGAGGCGGGTCCGCACCTCTGGTTCGCCGTCGCGGCGGGTGCCGTCGGACCGGTCGCACTGCTGAGCTTCTACAAGGCCCTGGCACTCGGCCCGATGGGCGTGGCCGCTCGGATCACTGGGTGTCGCCGTTCCGGTGAGCGTCGGGATCGTCGTCGGGGAGCGGCCGGGGCTGCTGCAGTTCGCGGGGGTCGGCGTGGCCGTGGTGGGCATCGTGCTGGCCGGCGGTCCGCAGTTGCGCGGGGCGCCGGTGCAGCGCCGGGCGGTGCTGCTGACCCTGGTGGCCGCCTTCGGCTTCGGCTCGGTGATGTCCCTGATCGCGGAGGCGTCCACCACGGTCACCGGGCTGTTCCTGGCGCTGTTCGTCCAGCGCCTGACCAACATCGCGGTGGGCGGTACGGCCCTGTATGTATCGGTGCGGCGCGGGGCACGCGCACTGCCGGAGGACGGCGGTGTCGCCGTGGTGCTCGCGGCGCTGCCCGCCCTGGCGTTCGTCGGACTCGCGGATGTGGCGGCCAACGGCACGTACTCGATCGCCGCACAGCACGGCCCGGTCACCGTGGCCGCCGTGCTCGCCTCGCTCTATCCGGTGGTCACGGCCGTGGCCGCGCACGGCGTGCTCAAGGAACGGCTGCGCGGGGTACAGGCGGCCGGGGCCGGTCTCGCGCTGGTGGGCACGGTGCTGCTGGCGACCGGCTGAGGGCTCCGGCCGCCGCCACCCTCAGTCGCCGGACGGGCCCGAAGCCTCACCCGGCTCCGACAGGGACAGCAGCTGCTCGGGCGTGACGCCCGACGGAATCGGCACCGGGGCAGGGGTGCGCAGCGGGGGCTGCCAGCCCATCTCGGAGTCCCAGCTGCGCACGACACGGGCGGGAGCACCGGCCACCACCGCGTGGTCGGGCACCTCTCCGCGTACGACCGCGCCCGCCGCGACCACCACGTTGCGCCCCAGCACGGCCCCCGGCAGAATCACCGCTCCGGTGCCGATCCAGCAGCCCGGCCCGATGGTGACGGGTTCCATGCGGGGCCACTGCTTGCCGACCGGCTCGTACGGATCGTCGTAACTGTGGTTCGTGGACGTGATGTACACATACGGTCCGCAGTACGTGTCCGAGCCGATGGTCACCCTGGTGTCGGCGACGACATGACTGCCGCGGCCGAGCACCACTCCGTCCCCCAGAGTCAGGATCGGCTCGGCGCCGAGGTCCAGGTCGGGCATGAGTCCGGCCGTCAGCGTGACCTGCTCACCGATCACACAGTGGGCGCCGAGCTCGATCCACGGCTCTCCGAAGACCGTGCCCTGCGGGAAGGCCAGTCGGGTGCCTTCGCCGATCCGGCCGAACCGCAGCCCACCGGGGTGTTCCGCGGTGACCGCGCCCGACTCCTGCACCCAGCGCCAGCCGCGATGGACGGCCCGGGACAGGGCGCGCCGCCGCCAGGCGGCGAGGGAAGAGAACGCGTTCCAGTTCTTGGGCACTCGCACACGGTAGTCGGCGGCGCCCGGCGTGATCACCGCGGCACCCTGTGATGTTCGCCCCACTCGACGTCAGCTCTTCGCCCGTCGCCTACCGTTTCCCCGACGCGATCGGACAGCGGCGGCCGAGCCGTGGCGGTCGGACGACCACGACCGCACCACACCTGAGCACGGAGGAACGGGCGATGGCAGAGCAGGCGTTGATCACCGGAATCGGCGGCAAGGAGCCGGACATCGATGCGGAGGCCTTCACGGCACCGACGTCGGTCGTGATCGGCGAGATCACGATGGCGGCGGGCTCCAGCCTCTGGTACCAGGCCGTGCTGCGCGCCGATTGCGGTCCCATCGTCATCGGCGCCGACAGCAACATCCAGGACAACTGCAGCGTGCATGTCGATCCCGGGTTCCCGGTGACGGTCGGCGAGCGTGTCTCGGTCGGACACAACGCCGTACTCCACGGCTGCACCATCGAGGACGACGTCCTGGTCGGCATGGGGGCCACGGTCCTCAACGGCGCTCGCATCGGCGCCGGTTCGCTGGTCGCGGCACAGGCGCTGGTTCCGCAGGGGATGCAGGTACCACCGGGGTCGCTCGTCGCCGGCGTCCCCGCCAAGGTCAAGCGGCAGCTGACCGAGGAGGAGCTCGAAGGCATCAAGTTCAACGCGGTGGGCTACGCGGAACTGGCCAAGGCACACCACCAGGCACACGCGAGCTGAGCGGAACGCGGCGGCACGGAGCGCAACCGAGGACCACGGGCGGGCTGACGGAGGGCAGCGAAGGAAGCCTCGGACTGCGATTCCCCGGTTCCGTTCCGCCTCCGGCCCGGTCAGTCCACTGCCGGCACGGCCTCCGCCTCGGGCGCCGATGCGGCCGACGCCTGTGCCGCCGCCTTCTTGGCCCGGTTCTTCAGCACCAGCATCGACGTCACACCGAACAACACCGCGGCGGCCAGCCCGAGGTAGGAGAACTGCTTGAGCCAGGCCTCGGCGACGACGCCCACCGAGTAGACGACGGCCGTGGTGCCACCGGCCCAGACGATGCCGCCCAACACGTTCGCGATCAGGAACTTCCAGTACGGCATGTGCAGCACGCCGGCCAGCGGACCCGCGAAGATCCGCAGCAGGGCGACGAAGCGGCCGAAGAACACCGCCCACATGCCCCACTTCTGGAACGACCGTTCCGCCATGCCGATCTGGCTTTCCCCGAAGTGCTTGGGGAACTTCCCGCCGAGCCGGGCGAGCAGTGGCCGGCCGCCCTTGCGGCCGATGGCGTAGCCGACCGAGTCACCGATGACCGCGCCCGCCGATGCGCAGGCACCGAGGATCCAGGGGTTGATTCCGTCGTGTCCAGCGGCCAGAAGCGCCGCGCTGACCAGGACGATCTCGCCCGGCAGCGGAATGCCGAGGCTCTCCAGCCCGATGACGACACCCACCAGGACGTACACGCTGACGGCCGGGACGGTCTCCAGCCACTCCTGGATGTGCAACGCCGATTCCTCTCGTAACTGATGTCCGGTTGCCCGCCGGCCAACTCCTCGGCGCACCGCGGGAATGCTACCTGTCCGACCATCCGCCCGAACAGCGCGAAGGACCGCCACGGCCCCTGGAGTCCAAGGGTGTGTGGCGGCCCTTCACGGAGCCGTTCCTGGTCAGGCGTTCGGACGCAGCGTCCAGAGGACCGTCATCTCACCGGTCACCGCGCCGTCCGCGCGCCGGATCTCGATGGCCACGGGGAATTCGGGGCGCTTGCCCGCGTCCAGTTCGGCGACGACCTCGGCCACCGGGCGGCCGAGGGTCGCCGTGGCCGTGACGACGCCCTTGGCCAGCTTCTTGTAACCGATCTCCGCCTTCACCGCCAGCGGAACAGCGCGGGACAGTTGGTCGCCGAAGGCGGCGAGGACGATCGCACCGCTTGCGGACTCCGCGAGCGTGAACATCGCACCGGCATGGGGTCCGCCGACATGGTTGTGGTAGTCGGCCTGGTCCGGCAGGCGGACCACCGCACGCTCGGCGGTCGTCTCCAGGAACTCGAGGTTGAGGGTCCGGGCCATCGGGACCGTCGCGGCGAGCATCTCGCCCACGGTCGTCTGTTCAGCACTCATGACCAGATGTTACTTACGAGTAGAACCGTTTGGCCATCCCGGGATCCGCTCCGTCCCGTAACGCTGTCGCTTCCCTCACGGTGCGCTCGCGGGGGTGGGCGCAGTCGACCGGACACCACACCTCTATCGTTACTCGCCATGTGGCCAGGACAGCAGCCGCCCGGGGGCGAGCAGAACCCGCAGGACCAGAGTCAGAACCCATATCAGCAGCCGGGGTACCAGCAGCCGAATCCCTATCAGCAGCCGGGATATCAGCAGCAAGGACAGCCCGGTCAGCAGCCGGGGTACCAGCAGCAGGGTCAGCCCGGGCAGCAGCAGGGTCAGCAGCCCGGCTACCCGCAGCCGAACCCGTACCAGCAACCGACCGTGCCGCAGTACGCGATGCCCGGCCCGCCCGGTGGTCCGCGGCCCGACGGCGGCAAGAAGAAGACCACCGCCGTCGCGATCGTCGCGGCCACTGCCGTCGTCGTGGCTGCCGTGGTCACCGGTGTCGTCGTGATGAACAAGGACGACAACAAGGGCAAGGACGTCGCCGACGACAAGAACTCCTCGGCGCCCGCCGAGCCGTCCGGATCCGCGTCCTCGCCCGAGGCGAACCCGCGCGGCACCGACGGGGACGCCAAGCCCCTGATCGCAGGCTGGAAGGTCGTCACCAACCCCAGGTGGGGCACGCAGTTCGACGTGCCCGGCGACTGGGAGGTCGGCGCTCCCGGCACGTTGTCGTACTTCGAGGACGAAAAGAAGGGTGACGGCTCGCCCTACATCGGATTCTCCGCACCGTCCTACTACCAGAGCAAGTGGTGCGTGGACGATTCCGACAAGGACGGCACCAAGGAGGACATGAGCCTGGCCAGCGCCGGCACCAGGGGCGCCCAGGGCGCCACCGACGCGGCCAAGAACGCCCGCAACGAGGCCGGCGACTGGGCGTGGGCCGCCTACGCGCAGCACATGCCGAAGAGCACCATCAAGTTCACCGAGGCCAAGCAGTACACCACCAAGTCGGGTCTCACCGGCCAGGTCGTCACAGCCACCGCCCCGAATGTCACGAAGCGGAAGAAGTGCGACGGCGACGGCAAGACGATCGCCTTCACCTTCAAGAACAAGAAGGGCGATTTCGCGTCCTGGATCCTGTACGCAGCGCACAACGTCAAGGACGAACTCCCTGACACGACGATCCAGAAGATTCTGAGCACCGTGCGGCTGGTGGACGTCACCTCATCCCCCTGACCCACTCCCCCGTGTCCCGGAAAGCAGTTGGCAGGGCGGGGCCGCGGCGGCGATAGTCCCTTGGTGACTGCCGCTCCCGCATCCCCCGTCCGCCGCCCCGGCCGCAACTATCGTCTGCTGACCGCCGCCGCGATCATCACCGGCCTGGGTACCCATGGCGCGCTGATCGCGGCGGCGTTCGCGGTTCTGGAGGCGGGCGGTGACGGCGGCGACGTCGGGCTGGTGGCCGCCGCCAGGGCTGCACCGCTGGTGCTCTTCCTGCTGATCGGCGGGGCGGTCGCCGACCGGCTGCCGCGCCACCGTGTGATGGTCGCGGCGAACGCCCTCAACTGCGTCTCGCAGGCCGCCTTCGCCTGGCTGGTCCTGGCCGGTGATCCGAAGCTGTGGCAGATGATGCTGCTCACCGCGTTGTGCGGCACCGGGCAGGCGTTCTTCAACCCGGCGGCCGAGGGCATGCTGATGTCGAGCGTCAGCCGTGAGCAGGCGAGCCGCGCCTTCGCCCTCTTCCGGATGGCCATGCAGAGCGCGACGATCGGCGGTGCGGCGCTCGGCGGCGCCATGATCGCCGCGATGGACCCGGGCTGGGTGCTGGCCATCGATGCCGCGTCCTTCGCGGTGGCGGGTGCGCTGCGCGCCTTCCTCGACGTCAGCCATATTCCGTCGCGCGCGCCGGGCGGCGGTCTGCTCGCCGATCTGCGGGACGGCTGGCAGGAGTTCGTCGGCCGCCCCTGGCTGTGGAGCATCGTGGCGCAGTTCTCGGTGGTGGTCGCCGCGGTGGGGGCCGCCGAGTCGGTGTACGGGCCGCTGGTCGCCCGGGACGAGCTCGGTGGCGCCCGCCCCTGGGGCTTCGCGCTCGCCGCGTTCGGGGCCGGCACGTTCGGCGGGGCATTCCTGATGACGCGCTGGAGGCCGCGGCGGATGCTGCTGGCCGGAACCCTCTGTGTCTTCCCGCTGGCGCTGCCGTCGGCGGGGCTGGCAGTGCCGTTGCCGGTGGCGGGGCTCTGCGGGGTGATGTTCGTCAGCGGCGTCGCCATCGAGGTGTTCGGGGTCTCGTGGATGACGGCCATGCATCAGGAGATCCCGGAGGAGAAGCTGTCGCGGGTCTCGGCGTACGACTGGTTCGGCTCGGTGGCGATGATGCCGGTCGCCACCGCGCTCGCCGGGCCGGTGGAGTCCCTGGTCGGGCGCGGTCCGGCCCTGTGGGGCTGCGCGGCGCTGATCGTGCTGGTCACCGGTGCCGTGCTGTTCGTGCCCGAGGTACGCAATCTGACCCGGGCCGCCGTCACCACCGAGGTGGTGACGGCCAAGGCGCGGGCATCGGACTCAGCCGATGCCGAAGGCTCCGTCGGGCGGCTCGGGTGAGGCGACCGCCCCGCTGTCCTCGACCGGCCGGGCGGCTCCGGCGAACCGGTCCAGCGCGCGGCCGTACTCGACCCTGGCGGGGAAGGCGTCTGCGGCGCAGCGACGGGTCAGCGTCACGGTGTCGACGGGGAGCGGGGACGCGACGAGGATGACGTTGCCGAAGCGCCGGCCGCGCAGCACCGCGGGTTCGGCGATCAGCGCGAGTTCCTCGAAGACGGCCGCGAAGGTGGCCAGTTGGGAGCGGAGGAATCCGAAGGGCGCGCCGTCGGCGAGGTTGGCTGCGTAGATTCCGCCGTCGCGCAGCGCCCGGCGGGCGGCCCGCGCGTACTCGACGGTGGTGAGGTGGGCGGGCACCCGCGAGCCGCCGAAGACGTCCGCGATCAGGAGGTCGACGGAGCCGGGCGGGGTCTGTTCCAGCCGGCTGCGGGCGTCCGTGCCGTGCACGGTGATCCCGCTGCTTTCGGGGACCGGCAGGTGCTCGGCGACCAGGGCGAGGAGCCCGAGGTCGGCCTCGGCCACGTCCTGACGGGAGCCGGGCCTGGCCGCGGCGACGTAGCGGGGCAGGGTGAGCGCACCGCCGCCGAGGTGGAGTACGTCCAGCGGTGCGCCCGGTGCCGCCGCGCAGTCCACGATGTGGGCGAGCCGTCGCGCGTACTCGAATTCGAGGTGGTCCGGCGCGTCGAGGTCGACGTACGACTGGGGCGCGCCGTCGACGGTGAGCAGCCAGGCCCGGTCCCGGTCCACGTCGGGCAGGAGTCTGGCGGTGCCGTGGTCCACGTCCCGGATGACAGGTATCGACTCGTTCACTCCCCCATTGTGGGGGCCGGATCAGCTGTTCATGACCGCGGCTACGGCTTCGGTGTGCGCCGCCGCCCGGGCGAGCCCGGCGCGAGCCTCAGCGGCCCGGGTCGAGGGGGTTGTGGCCGAATGCCTTCTTCGCCGCCGCGTCCAGGGTGATGACCTCGACACGGGCGCCCTTCGCGGCGAGTTCGGCCGCCTGTGAGTGCGGCGAGGCGAGGGCCTTGTTGCCACTGGCCGTCGGTGCGACGACGATGACGCGTCCGTGGCCCACGGCGAGATGGGCGTTGGCCGGGGAGTGCACCCCGCCGACCACCGCGCCCGCCGAGCTGCCGATGGTCAGGTCGGCGCCGGTGAGGTCCGCGCCCGCCTTCGCGAGCCCGTACAGAATTCCCGATTCCCAGGCGCTGCCGGTGACACGCCGACGCCGAGCACCAGTGCTGTTCCTGTCCTGCCGTCAGTCTTGCGCAGTGCGCCGGGCCCGCCTCCCGCGGGGCACGGGAGGCGGGCCCTTGGCGGCACGCGTCAGAGCAGTGCGGTGACGGTGCCCGCGCCGACGGTGCGGCCGCCCTCGCGGATCGCGAAGCCGAGTCCGGTCTCCAGTGGGACGTCACGGCCCAGTTCGACGGTCAGGTCGACCGTGTCGCCGGGGCGCGCCACCGCCACCCCGCCGAGGTCGACATCGCCGACGACGTCCGCGGTGCGGATGTAGAACTGCGGCCGGTAGCCGGTGGTGACCGGCGTGGTCCGGCCACCCTCCCGCGCCGACAGGACGTAGACCTGCGCGGCGAAGCGACGGCTCGGCGTCACGCTGCCGGGCGCCGCGACCACATGGCCGCGGCGGACCCGGTCGCGCTCCACACCGCGCAGCAGCAGCGCCACGTTGTCGCCGGCCTCCGCGGACTCCATCGGCTTCCCGAAGGTCTCCAGACCGGTGACGACCGTCTCGATGTCCGGGCCCAGCACCGACACCCGGTCGCCGGCACGCACGGTGCCGCGCTCGACGGCCCCGGTGACGACGGTGCCCCGGCCGGTGATGGTCAGGACGTTCTCCACCGACAGCAGGAACGGCGCGTCGGTGTAGCGGACCGGCATCGGCACGTACGTGTCGACGGCGTCCAGCAACGCCTCGACGGCCGCGGTCCAACGAGGGTCGCCCTCCAGGGCCTTGAGGCCCGACACACGTACGACGGGGACGGAGTCACCGCCGTAGCCGTGCGCGGAGAGCAGTTCACGGACCTCCAGCTCGACCAGGTCGGTCAGCTCGGGGTCGCCCGCGTCGGCCTTGTTGAGGGCCACGACGATGTGGTCGACGCCCACCTGCCGGGCGAGCAGGACGTGCTCGGCGGTCTGCGGCATGATCCCGTCGAGCGCGGAGACGACGAGGATCGCCCCGTCGAGCTGGGCGGCGCCGGTGACCATGTTCTTGATGTAGTCGGCGTGGCCCGGCATGTCGACATGGGCGTAGTGGCGGGTGTCGGTCTCGTACTCGACGTGCGCGATGTTGATGGTGATGCCGCGCTGCGTCTCCTCCGGTGCCCGGTCGATCCGGTCGAACGGGACGAACGTGCCGGTTCCGCGGTCGCTGAGGACCTTGGTGATGGCGGCGGTCAGGGTGGTCTTGCCGTGGTCGACGTGGCCCATGGTGCCGATGTTGAGGTGCGGCTTGGTGCGCACGTATGCCGTCTTGGGCATGGCTCATTCCTTGGATTCGAAGCTGAGAGAGAAGACCCCAGGGCCCCGCCGACCCTCCCCTCACGGGGTCCGCCGGACTGTCGGGGGAGGGTCAGCTTCGGGCGCCGCCGATGGGCGCCGCGGCAGCGGTGAACGCTGCCGCGGCGACAAGTGCCGCTGCGATGACGGGGTTCACGGCAGCCTTCGGCGCGTCCGCGACTGCGGACCGCGCTGCGGGAAAGGCGTACCGGAACATGGGTCCGATCATGGCCGAGCGACGCGGCGGCGTCGAATGGTTTTCCGGCGGACATCGCGAGCGGGATACGGGAGTTCGGCGTCCGGCCGCGGTCGGAGGCCTGGCGTCCGGCAGGGCGCCGGGAGTGCACGGGCCACCCGTCCCGTACCGTTCGCGTTGCGGCGATCACCCACGGGCGTCGGTTAGTCTCCCCGCATGCTCGACCCCGTCCCCGCCGCCCGGCCCGCCACCGGTCTCGCCGCGCGCTGCACGAGGGCGCTGCTGTCGCCCTGGTCCCGGTTCTCACTGCTCGTGGTGGTGCTGCTGGCCGCCGCGGCGGCGATGCTGCTCCTCCAGCCCCAGCGACTGCTCGCCGCCGACTGGCCCGGCAGGCTGAGCGGGGGCGCGGCCGCGGTCGTGCTGTTCGCTGTCGCGTACGGCGCGTGCACCGTGGCCTTCGTGCCGAGGCCCCTGCTCAATGTCGCCGCGGGCGCGCTCTTCGGTTCGCAGGCGGGTCTGGCGGCGGCGCTGGCGGGCACGGTCCTCGGCGCGGGCATCTCGTTCGGGCTGGGCAGGGTGCTCGGGCAGGACGCACTCCGTACGCTGCTGCGCGGGCGCTGGCTCAGGGCGGCGGACGGTCAGCTGAGCCGGCACGGTTTCCGCTCGATGCTGGCGCTGCGGCTGTTCCCCGGTGTCCCGTTCGCGGCGGCCAACTACTGCGCGGCGGTCTCGCGCATGGGGTATCCGCCGTTCCTGGCCGCCACCGGGCTCGGCTCGATCCCGAACACCGCCGCCTATGTCGTCGCGGGCAGCGAGGCCTCGTCACCGACGTCGCCCGCGTTCCTGGCGGCGATGGGCTTCATCGTGTTGACGGGGCTCGGCGCGGCCGTCGTCGCCTGGCGCAAGCGCCACCGATTCTCCGCCGAGTGAGCAGAGTGAGACGTGTGGTCCGGTACGCGCCGGAACGGGCGGCAGGGGCGGCACGGGGCATGCGTAAAGCTGTTCATCTGAGGGCGATACCCTGCCCGCGACCGACCGAAGATCTCCGGGCGCGGCGCGGTGCCCTGCCCTCATTCGACCGCAAATCCGTACATGGCCGACGGCACCCATGGCCGTCGGCCGATGCACGATCACCTCCGGGATGGCCAAAGCCCCATGAGCTGGTTCGAATCGTTCGTCCTGGGCCTCGTTCAGGGACTGACCGAGTTCCTGCCGATCTCCTCCAGCGCGCATCTGCGGCTGACCGCCGCGTTCGCCGGCTGGCACGACCCGGGTGCGGCGTTCACCGCCATCACCCAGATCGGCACGGAGGCTGCCGTCCTCATCTACTTCCGCAAGGACATCGTCCGGATCGTCTCGGCCTGGTTCCGCTCGCTGGTGGACCGGTCGATGCGCGGCGACCACGACGCCCGGATGGGCTGGCTGGTCATCGTCGGCTCCATCCCCATCGGCGTGCTCGGTGTGACGTTCAAGGACCAGATCGAGGGCCCTTTCCGCGATCTGCGGCTGATCGCCACCACTCTGATCGTCATGGGCATCGTCCTCGGCATCGCCGACCGCCTCGCCGCCCGCGACGATTCGGGGGGCAGGCACCGGGCCGGCAAGGAGCGCAAGACGCTCAGGGAGCTCGGCATCAAGGACGGCCTGATCTTCGGTTTCTGCCAGGCCATGGCCCTGATCCCGGGTGTCTCCCGTTCCGGCGCCACCATCAGCGGTGGTCTGCTGATGGGGTACACCCGCGAGGCGGCGGCCCGCTACTCCTTCCTGCTGGCGATCCCGGCGGTGCTGGCCTCGGGTGTCTTCGAGCTGAAGGACGCGGGTGAGGGACATGTGTCGTGGGGGCCGACGATCTTCGCGACGTTCATCGCGTTCGGCGTGGGGTACGCCGTCATCGCGTGGTTCATGAAGTTCATCACGACCAAGAGCTTCATGCCGTTCGTGGTTTACCGGATCATTCTGGGCATTCTGCTCTTCGCCCTGGTCGGCGCCGGGGTTCTGAGCCCGCACGCGGGCGAGTCCGCGGGTTGACCGAATCGCCGCACCTGGCACTATCTAGCGCATTCTGACGCTTTCGCACATCCATGCGTCGTGATCGTCTCCCGTTTCCCTCCCACCCGTCTCCCACTCGGGAGACTAGGAGGCGCGCAGCTAAACAGCGGTGCGACAGCAAATCCGGGGACCGAAAGAAGGGCCTGCACAGCCTCAAGCAGCTGTGCGGGCCCTTCTACGCGGCGGCCGGGTTCGGGTCAGTCCGGATCGGGGCGGGCCAGTAGGCCTTGGACGCGCTCGGTAAGCGCCTTCTCCGGGTCCGGGCTGATCGTGGACTGAACACAAAGACTTGACAGACATCCCATGAGCTGGAGAGTCAAACGGCGAGCCCGTGAGCCCAGGGAGACCAGACAGTTCCCCTCCCATCGGGAGCCCGTCGTTCAGCCCGAACGGATGCCCTAGTCTCCGCGCATGACGCTCTACTTCGACCCGGTGGCCATTCTCGGCAACGACCGCGATGCCTTTCGCGGCAGTTGGGAAGACCGACTGTGGCTCAACGTCCCCGGGCCCTTCTACGGCGGGGAGACCGACACCTGCTGGACGGGACGGCTTTCGGCACCCGCCCACGTCCTCTATGGAGGCGAGTGCCTCAGCGAGTACGTCTACCACCAACCCACAACGCCTGCGGACACGGCCCTGCTGATCGAGGCGGCGGACAACGATCCGTTCCTCGGGTACGGCTGTGACGACGACTCGCGGTGGACACCGAGATCGGTCCGGGAGTGGTGGCGTAATCGCAGCCAGGTCGTGCAGTACCTGTCCGAGCAGCGGAGCAAGTGGGATGAGAGCGATGCCTGGGCAGACCAGGGCATAGCCGCTGCCGTCCGCGACTTCGAGCGCTACATCGCCGGTGGCCTGGCAACTGACCTGCGGATTTACCTCTACTGGCTGGAAGAGCGGCAGTCCCCCACACCCGTTGACCGGTTGCCTGATCTGTAGTCACGCGGCGAGTGCGTGGGCCCGCTGGGACCATGCTGTCGCCTCGTCGTACGGTGTGCCGGTTTTCAGGCAGCCGTGCAGGATGCCGACGAGCCGGTTGGCGAGTTGGCGCAGGGCTGCATTGAATTCGATGCCGCGAGCTCGTTGCCGCTCGTAGTAGGTTCTGGCTCCGGCGGAGACCCGCAGTGTGGAAAAGGCCTGGGCGATCAGGGCGTCGATGAGCCGGTCGTTGCGGACGTACCGTGCGGTCACGACCTTCTTTCTGCCGGAGGCGCGGGTGATCGGGCTGGTGAGGTTCCGAGATACTGGGACGGATTGGTCCCGGAGGAAGCAGTCCAGGTTGAGTGGCAAGAGCAACATGAGCAAGCGGTACACGTCGGAGTTCAAGCGGGACGCGGTGGCACTGGTCCGGTCGTCAGGGCGGAATGTCACCGAGGTCGCCCGGGAACTCGGTGTGAGTCCGGAGGGTCTTCGCGGCTGGGTGAAGCAAGCGAAGGTCGACCGCGGCGAGGGGGTGCCCGGCGCGCTGACCACGGCGGAGAAGGGAGAGCTCCAGCGGCTGCGCAGGGAGAATCGGGAACAGCAGCAGACGATCGAGATCTACCGGTCCGGACAACCGGCCTCGGGCAGAAGGGGCCGAAAGGCCCTGCCGTACAGGTCGTGCGCGCACCAGCCTGGGACTCGTACCGCCGGAATCTGGAGGAAATCATGACCACCGCCGACTGTCCCGTGATCGCAGCCGTCGACGGCTCGTCACACAGCCGCGAGGCACTCGACTGGGCCGCGCGCGAAGCCGTCCGCCGGGGGCTCGCGCTGGTGATCGTGCACGCCCGGACGCCGACCCGGCCCGCCGCCCGGGAGACGCAGCTGCGCGGGGCGGAGGAGCTGCTCACCCGGTCCGTACGGAGGGTGGGCGAGATCGCTCCGGACCTGCACCCGACGACGCTCGCACCGCTGGACTTCCCCGCGGCGGCGCTCACCGCGCTCAGCCGCGAGGCGTCGCTGGTGGTCGTCGGCTCCCGCGGCCTGGGTGGTTTCCGGTCCCTGATGCTCGGCTCCAACAGCCTGGCGACCGCCTCGATGGCCGAGTGCCCCGTGGTCGTCATCCACAGCGGACCGTCGGAGGAGGACGAGGCGGAGGCGGCGGAGGCCTACCCGGACATCGTCGCGGGCGTGGCCGCCGACGAGAGCAGTGAAGCGGTGCTGGACTTCGCCTTCGCTACGGCCGCGTCCCGGCCGGGTGCCCGGCTGCGGATCGTGCACGGCTGGACGATGTTCTCCTCGATGCTGTCCGGCGGTCCCGTCTTCGACCGGGACGCGGCGGCGGGAGCTGCCGCGCGCACGCTCGCCGAACTCACCGCGGGCCGGCAGGAGAGGTACCCGCAGGTCGAGGTCGTCAGGGAACCGGTCGGCGGCTCCGCCGCACGCACTCTGGTCACGGCCTCGGCGACCGCCGCGCTGACCGTGATCGGGCGGCGCAGGGGCGGTGAGTCCCTCGGGCTCGGGCTCTCCCCCGTCGCGCAGACCACGCTCACGCACGCGCTCGGCCCGGTGGCCGTGGTGCCCTGCTGACAGCGGCGCCGACCCGCCCGCGCGTGCACGCCCCCTTGGCGTCGCACTCCCGCGGGCAGACACTGACCCGATGACGCAGCGCGTGGATCTCTCGACCGTGATGGACCAGTTGTCCATCGATGCAGTGATCACCGGATACGCGAGGGCGGTGGACGACGGAGCGTGGGCGGACTACCGGGCCCTGTTCACCCCGGACGGCCGCGCCGACTACCGCAGCGCGGGCGGCATCGAAGGGCCCGCCGCCGAGGTCGCCCAGTGGCTTGCGGAGACCATGCGGCTCTTCCCCGTACGCCAGCATCTGATCGTCAACCGCCGGCTCGACATCCAGGACCTGGGCGGCTACCCGGGCGACCGCGCCGAGGTGCGGGCCGACTACCTGAATCCGATGCGGCTGGAGGTCACGGCGGGCGCCGAGGGCGGTTCCGGGAAGGGGGCGGGTGCTCCGAACTTCGTCTCCGGCGGGCGGTACGCCTTCACCCTGTCGCGTACGGCGAGCGGCTGGGGGATCCGTTCCGTGACCGTCGACGAGAAGTGGCGCGACACAGCGGGCTCGCACGTCGCGGGCTGACCCCGCCCACCGGGTGCTTCCGTTCGTCGGCGCCGGGGAAGAACTGCGGAACGGGGGCCCAGGGGCGACACTGCTGATCAAGGAGGCGCGGCATGCGGATTCCGGCGGGTCGGCGCGAGCGGTGGCAGAGGATTCTGCGGTCCGGACGGTGGCGCGGCTGCATCGCGCTGCTCGCCGGTGCGTTGCCCGCGCTCGCGTTCCCCGCCCCTTCCCTGTGGTGGTTCGCCTATGTCGCTCTGGTGCCGTGGCTGCTGCTGATCCGGTCCGCCGGTACGGGGCGCCGGGCGGCGCTCGACGGCTGGCTCGGCGGGATGGGCTATCTGCTCGCCGTGCATCACTGGCTGATGCCGAGTCTCCATGTGTTCATCGTGATCCTGGCGGCGCTGCTC
Source organism: Streptomyces sp. NBC_00846 (assembly GCF_045207325.1). Lineage (NCBI taxonomy): Bacteria > Bacillati > Actinomycetota > Actinomycetes > Kitasatosporales > Streptomycetaceae > Streptomyces > Streptomyces sp. NBC_00846. The sequence continues at coordinate 739,220 of NZ_CP108846.1, forward strand.
GGTCTGCTGTGGGCGCCGTGGGGGCTGCTGGTCTTCCGGACGATGCACGGGCGGGTGCGCGTCGCATCCGCGGCGACCGCGGTCGTGGTGGTGCCGTGCGGCTGGCTGATGATCGAGCTGGTCCGCTCCTGGGAGGGGCTCGGCGGTCCCTGGGGGCTGCTCGGCGCCAGCCAGTGGGAGGTGGCTCCGGCGCTCCGCGTGGCATCGGTCGGCGGGGTGTGGCTGGTGAGTCTGCTGGTGGTCGCCGTGAACACCGCCGTCGTGCTGCTGTTCGTGAGCGCGGCCGCCCGGACGGTCGCCGTCGTCTCCGTCGTGACGTGTGCCCTGGCGGTGGGGGCGATGGCCGGGTGGGCGCCGCGGCCCGAGCCGTCGGGCGTGGCCAGGGTCGCCGTCGTGCAGCCGGGTGTGCTCACGGGTCCCCACAGCGTCGAGCGGCGGCTCGCCGTCAGTGAACGGCTGACCGGATCGCTGGCGGGACGCGGTCTCGATCTGGTGGTGTGGGGCGAGAGCAGTGTCGGGGTGGATCTCTCCCAGCACCCGGACATCACCGCCCGGATCGCGGCCCTGTCGCGTCGGGTGGGCGCGGATGTGCTGGTCAACATGGACGCCCGGCAGACCGACGCGTCGGGCCGGACGGGGATCTTCAAGTCCGCGGTGCTGGTGGGTCCGCACGGGCTGACGGGACAGCGGTACGACAAGATGCGCCTGGTGCCGTTCGGGGAGTACGTCCCGGCCCGTTCGGTACTCGGGTGGGCCACGTCCGTGGGCAAGGCGGCGGGCCAGGACCGGCTGCGCGGCACCCACCCGGTCACGATGTGGCTCCCCGGAGCCGAGGGCGGAAAGGGGCTGCGCATCGGGCCGCTGATCTGTTTCGAGTCCGCGTTCCCCGATATGAGCCGGCGGCTGACCCGGGACGGCGCGCACATCCTGGTCGACCAGTCCTCGACCGCGACGTTCCAGCACAGTTGGGCTCCCGAACAGCACGCCTCGCTCGGGGCGCTGCGGGCCGCCGAGAACGGCCGCCCGATGGTGCATGCCACGCTCACCGGCGTCAGTGCGGTGTACGGCCCGCAGGGCGCGCGGATCGGTGCCCCGCTCGGTACGGATACGAGCGGGGCCGCGGTGTTCGACGTACCGCTGGCGTCCGGTACCACCCTCTATGTGCGGCTGGGTGACTGGCCGGTGCACGGGGCGTGGGCGGTGCTGGCCGTGTTCTGCGCGTACGAGGGGGTGCGGATGCTCAGGAGGCGCGACGGGAGCGGGCCGGGCGGCGCGAGGGATGCGGAGGCTCCGGTGGTCGGCTCACGCGGCGGGCCCGCGGTGTGAGCCCGGGTGGGGAGGGGCCGGCCGCCGGACCATCCCGACCTTGTCGGTCACGGCCAGCACCAGCCACACCGCGCCCGAGGGTGCTGAAAATCCCGGCCGGGCCCGGACTTCAGCGCCTTCCCGACCCTCCTAGGCGCAGTCCAGGTCGCGCAGGACGCGCTCGCACAGCTCGTGCGTCTGCAGGGCATCCCTGGCGTGCAGCACCTTTCCGGCCCGTACGGCGTCCAGGAACGACAGCACGCTCTGCTCGATGCCGCGCTGACGGGCCACCGGAACCCAGTCGCCGCGTCGGCGTACGCTCGGCTGGCCCCTGTGATCGATCACCTCGGCAAGGTTCACGACCTCGCGCTTGGAGTCCTGGCCGGAGACCTCCAGCCGTTCCTCGGTCGAGCCGCTGAGCCGGTTCATCAGGCCGATCGCGGTGAATCCGTCGCCGGACAGCTGCAGCACCACGTGGTGCATCAGACCGTCACGGATCCTTGCCTGAACGACGGTGTGCTCAATCGGCCCCGGGGCGAGGAAGCGCAGGGTGTCGACGACATGGATGAAATCGTCGAGCACCAGGGTGCGTGGTTCCTCGGGCAGGCCGACCCGGTTCTTCTGCATGAGGATCAGCTCGCGCGGGAGCTCGGCGCACTGCGCGTATCCGGGCGCGAGCCTGCGGTTGAATCCGACGGCGAGGCTCGCCCCGCGCTCCTCGGCCAGGCTCACCAGCCGCGCGGAATCGGCCAGTTCATAGGCCAGCGGCTTGTCGACGTAGGTGGCGACGCCCGCGTCCAGCAGCCGCCCCACGATCTCCGGATGTACGGCGGTGGGCGCGTGGACGAACGCGGCGTCCAGGCCCTCGGCGAGCAGCGATCCGAGGTCGGTGTGGCGCTGCCCGGACGGGATCCGGTGGGCCTCGGCGACCGCCGTCAAGGTGGCCGGGGTGCGGGTCTGCAGGTGCAGTTCGACCCCGGGCAGTGTGGTCAGGACCGGCAGATACGCCTTCTGCGCGATGTCGCCGAGCCCGATGCAGCCGACCTTCACGGGGGTCTCCCTCTCACTGTTCGGCGCGGGTCGGAGCGGCGTTCACCGGGTGAGGGTGCCCGTCGGGCTGTTCGAGCCGGTGTCTACCGCGGTGGCCGGTGCGCGTCCTTCGTCCGGGCAGCATACGTGTCCCCCGGCGGCTGCCAGTCCGCGATGCCGTCGAAGGTGCGCAGGACGAGAGTGGGCCCGATCCGCGAGACGCCGGTGATCAGGGCGTCGCGCAGCAGTACGGCCGGGGCACCCGTCCATCGCATCAGCCGGGCGGCCTTCGCCGCCTTGCGGACGATGACCGTCGTGCGGGGCAGCCGGTCGGCGGTGTACGCGGCCAGGCCCGCGCCGAGTTCCCGGTCCGGCGTCACGTGGTGGGCGAGCACGATGGCGTCCTCGATCGCCTGGTTGCCGCCCTGGCCGAGGCTGGGGGCCATGGCATGCGCGGCGTCGCCGACGAGGGCGGTGCGGCCCCGGTGGAACGAGGGCAGGGGGGTGATCAGGTGGTGCACATCGTTCCGGAGCACCTGGCCGGGCTCGGCGGCGGCGATGACGGAGGGGATCGGGTCGTGCCAGCTGCCGAACCGGCGCACCAGCTCCGCCTTCTCGTCGTCGGCGGCATGGGTTCCGGCAGGGGCGACGGCGGCCGCGTAGGCGTAGATTCGGCCGTCCTTGAGCGGCTGGGTGCCCCAGAGAGCGCCGCGCCCCCAGGTCTCGTGCGGTGCGAAGGGCTGCCCGGACGCGGGAACGACGAGACGCCAGGTGGTGAATCCGGCGTACGAGGGGCCCGGGTGCGCCGGGAAGAGGGCGCCGCGTACACCGGACCTGATGCCGTCGGCCCCGATCACGAGGTCGGCTTCGAAAGTCCCGGACACCGTCCGCACCACGGCACGCGCACCGCCCACGACGCCCGGGTCCAGCAGTTCCGCGACGGCACCGGTGTGGACGGTGGAGTCGGGGAGCCGGGCGACGAGGCGGTCGACGAGGGTGGCCCGGTGCAGCAGGACGATCGTGCCGCCGAACCGTTCGGTCGCGGCGGCGCTGTTCGTACGGGAGAGCCAGCGGCCGCCCGGGGTGCGCATGCCGCCCGCGCCCTGCCAGGCGGCGAGGGACCGGATCTCGTCGCCGAGGCCGATGACGTCCAGGGCGCGCTGGGAGTTGGGAGCGAGAGCGATAGCGGCGCCGACGGGTTCCAGGGAGGCGGCGCGCTCCAGAACGGTGACCCGCCAACCGCTCCTGCGCAGGGCCACCGCCGTGGTGAGGCCTCCGATTCCGCTGCCGATGACGACGGCGTGGGGATGGTCCATCGTTCCTCCTCGAACCCTCGAAACTACACCTGTAGTGACACGCTCACCGTACTACAGATGTAGTACCGCGGGTAGGTTGGCCCCATGGCCACACGCACCACCGGCACCTCCCGGGCCGATCTCATGACCGATGCCGCCCTCGCCCTCCTCGCCGAACGCGGGATGCGCGGGCTGACCCACCGCGCGGTGGACGAGCGCGCCGGACTCCCCCAGGGGTCGACGTCCAACTACGCGCGTACCCGGCAGTCCCTGCTGGAGGCGACGGTGCGACGACTGGCGGAGCGCGAGGCACGGGTGCTCGCCCCGGGTGAACTTCCGGTTCCGGACGCCGCACAGCCACCTGGCCCGGAGGCGCTGGTCGCCGGTCTCGCGCTGGCGCTGCACCGGTATCTCACCCGCCATCCCGAACTGCTCGTCTGCCGCTACGAGCTCGCCCTGGAGGCCACCCGGCGCCCCGAGCTGCGGGAGTTCTTCGACGCGACGGGCCGGCAGTTCCGCGAACCGCTGATGGCGCTGATGACGGCGGCCGGATCGGCCGAACCCGAGCGGCATACCCTGTCCCTGGTGGCCTGGTGCGAGGGGCTGATGTTCTCGTGCGCCGCGGGGTCGTACCACCGCTCCGTACCGACGGAGGAGGAACTGCGTACCGGCTTCGCCGAACTGCTGCGCGGGATGCTGGGACCCGCGTGGCCGTTGCGCTGACCGGCGTCACTCGTGCGGACCAATCACGGCTTCCCGGCTCACCTGATACCGGTTCCGTACCGCAGAGTTGATCAGGTGCAACGAACCAGAATCACCGTGAAGCTCCTGGTCGGCCTGGCGGTCACGACGCTGTCCGGCTGTGTGTCCGTGACCCCGCAGCCGGATGTGCCGCCCCGGCCCCAAAACGGCAGCCCCGCCCAGGACCTGGCGCCACAGATCGCGCGTCCACCGGTCCACGACAGCCTGGAAGCCGTTCCGGTCCCGGCGCCGTCCGCCGCCGCGTCCACGCCGGCGGGCGCGCCCCCGGGCACCGGCCGCGCCGCGGCCCGCGCACCACGGCAACGGAACCACCCCGGGACGGCCCGGCCCCGGCCGCGTCACGCCCCGCCCGCCGTGACCGCCCCCGTCCCGGCCCTGCCGGCCACCATCACCGGAACGGACGTCTGCACGCTGGGACGGGGGTACGGGCACTGGCCGGCGGGCAGCCCGCAGTCCCGGATCTGCGAGAACGCCTACGGCCGCTGAGCCCGGTACGACAGAGACGAGCGGTCGTCCGGCACCGGCAGAGCAATCGCTGAGCCCGGTACGACAGACACAAACCGACGTCCGATACCGGAACCCCACTCTCCCGGTTCCGGGCGAGTGAGCGGTGGCCCGGCCGCCCCGGCCGGGCCACCGCTCACATCTCCCGCAGCCTCAGCTCCAGCCGCACGATCGCCGCCCGGACCCCTCCCCCGTATCCGTCGTCCGATCCGTCCGCCGCGAGCACGCCGGAGGCGGCGTGCGCCCGGTCCAGGTGGATCCGGGCCGCCTCGGGGCGCTGGAGCTTCACATAGTCCGCCGCGAGATTGAGATGGAGCGAGGGATAGAACGCCCGCACCGCGAGCGCGTCGGAGTGCTGCGCCGCCCGCTCGTCGGTCAGGCTGTCGGCCGCGGTCAACGCCCTTAGGTCCCAGGCAAGTTCATCACCGGGGTCGTCCTGGGTGTCGGCCATGTAGTGGGCGAGGGTACACCGGTGCAGGGCGTCACCGTCCTCGCCGATTTCCGACCAGAGGCCGCCGAAACGATTGCGGGCCTCCTCCCGGTCACCGCCGTGCAGGAGCATGACGGCCTGGCCGATCCTGGTCATGACGGCGTCCTTGGACGCCTCCCGCCGCTCCGTCACTGCGGCCTCCCTGTCCCTGTCCACCCGTGCCCGACCGACCGTTCCCGATCGACGCTAGCCGCAGCCGCGGCCAATCCCGCTGAGGCTCGGGCGGGCGTCCGGGCCTGTCCACCGGGCGCCCGCCACCGGCCCCGGCCCGGACCGCGGCGTCAGCCCAGGTCGGGAATGCGCCAGTCGATGGCCTCGTGCCCCTGCGCCGCCACCGCCTCGTTGATCTGCGTGAACGGACGGGAGCCGAAGAACTTCTTGGCGGAGAGCGGTGAAGGGTGCGCGCCCTTCACCACCGTGTGGCGCTCCTCGTCGATCAGCGGGAGCTTCTTCTGGGCGTAGTTGCCCCAGAGCACGAAGACGGCCGGATCGGGCCGCGAGGCGACCGCGCGGATCACCGCGTCGGTGAACTTCTCCCAGCCCTTGCCCTTGTGCGAGTTGGCCTCGCCCGCGCGCACCGTCAGCACGGCGTTGAGCAGCAGGACGCCCTGCTGGGCCCAGGGCATCAGATACCCGTTGTTCGGGACGGGCAGACCGAGTTCGTCGTTCATCTCCTTGTAGATGTTCCGCAGGGAGGGCGGCGTCTTCACACCCGGCCGCACGGAGAAGCACAGGCCGTGCCCCTGCCCCTCTCCGTGGTACGGGTCCTGGCCGAGGACGAGGACCTTCACCTTGTCGTAGGGCGTGGCCTCCAGCGCGGCGAACACCTGGTCGCGCGGCGGATAGACCGGCCCCTTGGCCCGCTCCTCCTCGACGAACTCGGTGAGCTCCTTGAAATAGGGCTTCTGCAGCTCTTCGCCGAGGACGCCACGCCAGGACTCGGGCAGCAGGTCGGTGTCGGTCACGTCAACAACCTCCGGTAGGTAATACGTTCTTCACCCGAGAACCTACCGGGGGCCACTGACAACGGACCTCGCGAGTTCTGCCGGGGCCTACCAGCTGGCCTTGCGGTACAGCTCCCACATCTGCATGACCGTCTGCGGGTCCAGGGCGCGCTCGCCGCCGCCGATGTCCTCGCCCGAAGCGACGTACAGCTTGCCCTGCCACAGCGGCAGCAGCCGTACGTCCTCGACCATGATCCGCTGGGCCCGTTCGAACTGCTTCCCGACCGCGCCCCGGTCGCTCTCCGCACGGGTCTGAGGCAGCAGCTGATCGGTGATCTCACGCTTCATGTAGGGCATCCCGGTGATGCTCTCCTTGCCCACGAAGGGGGCGATGAAGTTGTCCGGGTCCGGGAAGTCCGGGAACCAGCCGCGGCCGAAGACGGGGTACCGGCCCTTGGTGAAGCCCTCCTGGAACTCCTTCCAGGAAGGCTTGCTCTTCAGCGTGATCCGGAACAGTCCGGAGGCTTCCAGCTGACGCTTCAGCTCGTCGAATTCGGGGACCGTGGAGGAGCCGTACCGGTCGGTCGTGAACCAGAACGTCATCACGACGGGTTTGGTGATGCCCGCCTTGGTGAGGATCTGCTTCGCCTTGTCCTTGTCGGGGTCGCCGTAGGCGTCGAAGAAGCTGGTGGTGTGTCCGGCGATTCCCTTGGGGACCGTGGAGTACAGCGGCTCGGCCGTGCCCTGGTAGACCTTGGCGACCAGGGCGTCACGGTCCACGAGCTGGGCGATGGCCTGCCGCACGGCCACGTTCCCGGCGGCCGGGTCCTCGGGGTTGAAGACCAGGAACCGGATGTCCGCACCGGTGGTCTCCACAATCTGCAGATCGCTGGTCTTGTCCGTGTTGTCTTCCAGATTGACGACCTCCTCGGCGGTGAGGCCGCGGTAGATCGCGTCTATCTCGTTCTTCTTCAACGCGGCGACCACGGGGGCGGATTCCTGGAAGTACCGGATGGTCACAGCGTCGTTCTTGCGGTTGGCGAAGCCCTTGTAGTCCGGATTCTTCACCAGTTCGGCCCGGTTCCCCGGCTTGTAGGCATCCAGGCGGTAGGGGCCGGATCCGGTGACCTTCCCGTCGTTGCGGATCTTGTGCTCCGCATAGTCGCTGGGCGCCACCAGCGACATCGCGGGCGTGGCGAGAATGAAGGGGAACGTGGCGTCCGGCTTGTTGAGATGGAAGACGACCATGTCGTCGCCCTTGGTCTCGACCCGGTCCAGCGAGCCGAGCATGCCGGCGGGGCCGCCCTTGACCTTGATGGCCGAGATCCGGTCGATGGAGTACTTCACGGCCTCGGCATCGAGATTGTCACCGTTGGAGAACTTCAGGCCCTTGCGGAGTTTGCACCGATAGGCCGTGCTGGTCGTGTCGGTGAACTTGCACCATTCCGCGGCATCGGGCTCGGGGCTGGTGCTGCCGGTGGGAAAGCTCACCAGGGTCTGGAAGACATTCCGCATCAATTCCCAGGAGTTGTCCCACGCCGCCGCCGGATCGAGGGTGGAGGGCTCACTGGTCGTTCCGACGACTATCTTCTGCTCCACATTCGAGCCGCTGTCGGAAAGGAGTCCGCAGCCGGCCAGCAGGGAAAGGGAAGCAAGGACTGCAGTGGCCTGCAAACTGGCCCGGTAGAACACGTGAACGCTCCTCGATCAGCCATGGGTCGGCAGACCATACCGCAGTGCCCCGTCGGGTCAATCCACGGGCCCGACAGGGCACTTGAGTCAATAAGGACCAAACCCGCTCAGGCTGTGCTCAGCCCACGCCCGCATTGAGGAATATTCCGCCGTCGACCACCAGGGTCTGTCCCGTGATCCAGTCGCTCTGGCTCGACGTGAGGAACGCGGCGGCGCCGCCGATGTCCTCGGGGACTCCCAGCCTGCCGAGCGGATAGGCCGCGGCGGCCTCGGCCTCCCGGCCCTCGTACAGTGCCCGGGCGAACTTCGTCCTCACCACCGCGGGGGCGATCGCGTTGACCCGGACGACCGGTGCGAACTCGTGCGCCAGCTGGAGGGTCAGGTTGACCATGGCGGCCTTGCTCATGCCGTACGCGCCGACGAACGGCGAGGCTGATATTCCGGCGACCGAGGCGATGTTGACGATCGCCCCGCCGTTCTCCTTCTGCCAGGTCTTCCAGGTCTGCTGGGCGAAGCCGAGCGCCGAGATCACGTTCGTCTCGAAGACCTTGCGGGCGACGTTGAGGTCGAGGTCCGCCATCGGGCCGAAGACCGGATTCGTACCGGCGTTGTTGACCAGGAAGTCGACCCGGCCGAACGCCTCCATGGTGCGCTCGACCGCTGCCGCCCGGTGTGCCTCGTCGTGCGCCTTGCCCGCCACACCGATCGCCCGGTCGGAGCCGAGCCGCTCGACGGCCGCCTTGAGGGCGTCCTCGCCGCGCCCGGTGATGCACACCCGGTCGCCGCGGGCCACGAGCGCCTCGGCGATGCCATAGCCGATGCCCCGGCTCGCGCCCGTGATCAGCGCGACCTTCCCGCTGTCCTGCACAGTCATGATGTCCATAACCCTTCGGGTCAGTTGAGCGGTCCACCGGCGACGTACATGACCTGGCCGGAGACGAAGCCGGCCTCGTCGCCCGTGAAGAACGCGATGGCGTTCGCGATGTCCTCGGGCCGGCCGACGCGCTGCACCGGGATCTGGGTGGCGGCGGCCGCCTGGAACTCCTCGAAGCCCATGCCGATCCGGGCCGCGGTCTGCGCGGTCATCTCGGTGACGATGAAGCCCGGGGCGACGGCGTTGGCGGTGATGCCGAACTTGCCGAGCTCCTTGGCGAGGGTCTTCGTGAAGCCCTGCAGCCCGGCCTTGACGGCAGAGTAGTTGGCCTGGCCGCGGTTACCGAGCGCCGAGGAGGAGGAGAGCGAGACGATACGGCCGAACTTGGCGTCCACCATGTGCTTCTGGACGGCCTTGGCCATCAGGAACGCGCCCTTGAGGTGCACGTTCATCACGGTGTCCCAGTCGGACTCGGTCATCTTGAAGAGCAGGTTGTCGCGGAGTACCCCCGCGTTGTTGACGAGGATCGTCGGCGCGCCGAGCTCGGCGGCGACCCGCGCGACCGCGGCTTCCACCTGGGCGCTGTCCGACACATCGCAGCCGACGGCGAGGGCGGTCCCCCCGGCGGCGGTGATCTTCTCGACAGTGTCCTTGCAGGCCGCCTCGTCGAGGTCGAGTACGGCGACGGCGCGGCCCTCGGCCGCCAGCCGTACCGCGGTGGCGGCGCCAATGCCCCGCGCCGCTCCGGTCACGATGGCGACGCGCTGCTCGGTGGTGGACATGCTTGGTTCTCCTCGCCCTTGGATCGCGGCTCAGCGGACGTCGGGGCGCTCCCGGCACGGAACCTTCGCGTGCGCGGAACCACCCCGATAACTGAGCAACCGCTTAGTACCTTCAGCAGACGAGACGCTAGAAGCCCTGGCACCCGGTGTCAACGGCCCACGGCCACAGGGGCGCATGTCACACCCGGCGACGCCGCTGCCGTGAGGGTCACGGGCGGCGCCGCGGGGACGGAGAATCAGCGCACCAGCAGATCGAGCAGCCGCTCGACCTCGGCTTCCGGGTCGTTCGTGAGGCCGCTGTGCACGGGGCTCGGCTGGACGACGGTGGAGCGCGGGGCGATCAGCCAGCGGAAGCGGCGGCCCGCGTCGTCCCGGGCCGCCTGGCCCGCGTCCGCACCACCGCGACAGACACCCTCGACGGCGCGCAGAGCGGCCCGTACACCGACCACGTCGGCGGTCGGGTCCAGGGCCTTCAGCTTGGTCTCGTCGAGATGGGTACGGGCGGCGACGAAACCCCGCGCGCGGCAGTAGACGACTACGCCCGCGTTGAAGAACTCGCCGCGCTGCACGCGCGGCACCACGCGCAGCAGCGCGTACTCGAAGACATCGCGCTCGCTCACCGCTGGCCGTCCTTGTCGTTCTTCTTCTTGGTGGGGTGGGGCCACGGGGTGAGGTGTTCGGTGAGCCAGCCGGGTGCCTGGGACGGCTTGGGCTCGGTGGGGCCCTCCAGCGTGATCCGCTCATGAATCGTCGCGGCGCGCGGCAGCAGCGCCTCCACATAGGCGCGACGCAGCTCGTCCGTGGAGTCGAAGCCGGGCTCGTCCACCAGCCATTCGTCGGGGACGTCGGCCGCGACCTCGGTGAGCAGTTCCTCGGTGACCAGCGGGGCGAGTTCGGCGGCCGCCGCCGCGATATCGGGGGCGAACGGGGCGAGTGCGTGGTCCGAGGCGTTGTACGGCTTGGCCGCGGATGTCTGGGCGCCGGGCCAGTTGTGGTGCCAGATCATGGTGGCGCCGTGGTCGATGAGCCACAGGTCGCCGTGCCAGATCAGCATGTTCGGATTGCGCCAGGACCGGTCGACGTTGTTGATCAGCGCGTCGAACCAGACGACCCGGCCGGCTTCCCGGGAGTCCACCTGATAGGCGAGCGAGTCGAAGCCGATCGATCCGGGCAGGAAATCCATCCCGAGATTGAGTCCGCCGCTGGCCTTCAGGAGTTCCTGCACCTCCTGGTCGGGCTCGGCGAGCCCGATGACCGGGTCGAGCTGGATCTGTACGAGGTCGGGGACGCGGAGGCCGAGCCTGCGGCCGAGCTGTCCGCAGATGACCTCCGCAACCAGTGTCTTGCGGCCCTGTCCGGCGCCGGTGAATTTCATGACATAGGTGCCGAGGTCATCGGCCTCGACGATTCCGGGCAGCGATCCGCCCTCCCGCAGGGGCGTGACGTAGCGGGTCGCTGTGACTTCGGTGAGCATTTTCCCAGGCTATCCGGCGCCCGGAATCCACGATCCACGGCTCGGGCCCACGAGTATCAGGGCGCCACCGGCCCCAGGCTCGGGTGGTGGACGGTCGCCGCCGGACGGCGAACAGCCCCCGTGCCCGACCGTGCCGTTCACGCTCGGGAATGCGGTCGATGCCGCGGGCCGTCACGGTCGAAGGCTGTCTGGCCGATTGCGGCCCCGACTCCGTCGTCGCCGTCGGCGGTGACATGACGGCCCGCGCGGTACACACCGACGGCGAGATGTCCGTCGGCGGCACGCTCGTGGCCGAGGTCGTCTACGGCTCCTACAACGACCAGACGCTCCGGGCGGGCACCATTCGTGCCCGCCTGGTCATCGAGGACGAGCACTGCACGATCGCCGAGGTGCAGGCGGACACCCACTTCGATCTGGACGACTACCAGCAGGGATACGGCGACGGCGTACAGGAGCAGCTGCGCGAACTGTTGGTGGACGGGGTGTTCTCCAATGAGGAGGACGAGGAGGAGGAACAACTGGACCGGACACTCCTCTTCGCCCGTCTGCGCGCGGGCGAGCCGGTGTTCCGTGCGGGGGAGGCGGCGGCCCACTGACGGCTCGTCGTCACCACCCCGGTAGCTCCGGTCGCCCCGGCGACGCAGCGCCTACGAACGCAACGCTGCCAGCACTCGGCTGCGAAGAAGCTCATACTCCGCGCGGAGCCGCACGATCTCCGCAGGCCGCTCGATCACATCCCCGCCGACAACCGTCTCGTCAGGTCCGAACTGCTCGCGCGTGAGATCGACTTCGATCCCCATGCCCAGACGGTTCCACCAGTGGTAGTCGACGCGCTCGCCGTCGACGTGGACCTCGCCGCGGATCAGCTCACCACCCAACAGGTCGTGCACCACCAGGGCGGTGACACCGCATTGGTCGCGTGCCGGGTTGTCCGGAGTCCAGTGCGGACGGTGGGCCGGCGTCGTGGTGTCCGCGCCCCACCCGCCGCGAATGGTCTGCTCAAGGTCGTTGAAGTTGGTCAGCGTCATGTCGCTCAGCCTCGCAGACGCCTCCGACAATCACCCGCGCCCGGTCACACGTGACCCACCACGCCCGACCGATCACACGTGACCTGTCACGCGTGACGCCCGGCCTCCCGCCGGTCCGGGCCAGTACCGGAACGGGGCGATTCTCCGCGACGACGCCGTCCGAAGAATTCGGTATGCGGAGTCCTTCTGCCGGCCGGAGGTCTTCCCTCCGGTGGTCTCCGGTGCGGCGCCGACCGGCCGGCGGTTCCACTGCACCCATTGGGAGGAACGGTCCCTCGGCCACCCGGATGTACTTTCGGCGAATTACACGCGCAATTCGCTGCTCCCGCGGCGGCCGGGCTGACGCGCCCGCTCATGCTGGTGCACGGTCTTGCCGAAGACAATGTGGCCGTCGTGCTGCGTCGGCCGCCCGGTCATCCGGAAGGGGACGGCGGGCAATCCCGTGCCTGCTGGAGCGGGACTGCCTCAAGAAGTCCCTGGCGCGTTGAACACGGGGCTCCCGCTGCGCGTACCCCTGGTCGGGCACAGACGTGGTGAACACCGAGGTCGTAAACACAGAAGTCGCGAACGTCGACAGTCGCACACATCGCAGAAGGGAATGCCGGAATGAGCGCATCGCAGGACCATGAGGTCCGTCCCGGACGTCGGGCCGTTGTCGCAGCGGTCGGGGCCGCCTCGGTGGCTGCCGTACTCACCGCGTGCGGAAACGAGAAGGACTCGGGGGGTTCGGGCGCGGTCCACCCGGCCGCCGGCGGAAGGGACGGCAGCGGCGAGGCACTGGCGAAGACTACCGACATCCCCGAAGGCGGCGGAAGGGACGGCAGCGGCGAGGCACTGGCGAAGACTACCGACATCCCCGAAGGCGGCGGAAAGATCTTCGCCGACCAGGGCGTCGTGGTGACGCAGCCCGAGGCCGGTGAGTTCAAGGCGTTCTCGTCGAAGTGCCCCCATCAGGGATGCACCGTGTCGAGCGTGTCGAACGGCACCATCAACTGCCCGTGCCACGGCAGCAAATTCAACCTGCGGACGGGCAGCGTGACGGTGGGGCCGGCGTCTCAGCCGCTGCCCGCCAAGGCCATCACGGTCAAGGGCGGTTCGATCACCCTCACGTCCTAGTTGTGCTGCCCCGTCCGGCCGCGATCCGCCGGACGGGGCACGGTCCGCCCTCTGCTCAGCCAGCAGCCGAGCACATCATCGGTGGTCGTGATGGTGGCGACGAGGGCGAGCGTGTTGCGGATCACCGCGGGGGTGTAGTCGGCCGGCACCCCCGCGATGGCGTCGGACGGCACCACCGCCGTATAGCCGAGATTCACCGCGTCGAACACGGCGTTGGGGACGGCGACATTGGCCGAGACACCGGTGACGACGAGCGTCCGGCAGCCGAGGTTACGGAGCAACGCGTCCACCTCCGTACCGGCGATGGGCGAGAGGCCGTGCAGCCGACGCACGACGAGGTCCTCGTCCGCCACCTCGATGGGCGCGGCGATCCGTACCGCCGTGGTGCCCGAGTACTGCTGTACGGGCAGCCGGCCGGCAGCTCGGAACAGGCGGGCGTTGTTGTTGGCTCCCCGCCCGTCTGGGCGGCGCTCGGCCACGGCGTGCAGTACCTGGACCCCGGCCTCGTGGGCAGCCGCCACCAGCCGGGCGACTCGGTGGAGGGCCCCGGAGGACCTGGCCTCCTCAGCCAGCTCCGGCAGAGCACTGTCGGGGCCCACGACACCTTGCTGGCATTCGACCGTCAGAAGCACGGTGGTGGCCGGATCGAGCTGCTCGGCAAGCTGTTCCTTCGACGGCACGGCTGCCCCCTTCGGTCGCGGATCGGGCGCGCGAGGCTAACCGCCATTGCGCGACGAGGGAAGAGGCCCCATGCTTTCTGACACATAGTCAGCTACTGGGGAGGGGCACCCATGGCCACCATTCAGCGACGGGGCCGTCGGATCATGATGACGGGCGCGGCACGCGACACCTATCTCGCCGAGCAGCGGACCTGCCGGGTCGCCACCGTGTCCGCCGGCGGCCGCCCCCACATCGGCGCCCTCTGGTTCACCTGGGACGGCACCTCTCTCTGGCTGTACTCGATCACCCGCAGTCTGCGCTGGTCCCAGCTGCGTGACGATCCGAGGATCGCGGTGGTCGTGGACGACGGGGTGGAGTACGCGGATCTGCGCGGCATCGAACTCTCCGGCGAGGCCGTCCCGGTCGGCGAGGCACCCCGTACCGGCGAGCCCTGCTCCGAACTCGACGTTCCGGAGCGGCTGTTCGCGGCGAAGTACTTCGGGATGGACACCATGCCGCACGACGGGCGGCACGCCTGGCTGCGGCTTACCCCGGAGGCCATTACCTCCTGGGACTTCCGGAAGCTCGCAGGCTTGTCCTCGACGTGAGCAACGCCCGCAGAAGAACCTGGCCCCAGCCTCGGCAGGCGAACGTGAGCGGCCTCGACAAGAGAACATGAGCGACGCCGACCGGACAAAACCTGCACCCCGGCCTACGCCGTCGGGGCGTCCATCTCCCGGCCCGCCGTCCGCAGCGCCGTCACGGCCGCCCTGATCGACGGACGGCGGTCCGCGTCGGTGCGCCACACGGCGTGGACGTGCCGTCGCATCTTCTGCCGTACGGGCACGAGCCGCACTCCGTCGGGCACCGGCCCACGGCCCAGCCGAGGCGCCACACAGACACCCACCCCAGCAGCGATCAAGGCGAGTTGGGTGTGATGCTCGCCCGCCAGATGCGCGATGCGTGGTTCGATACCCTTCGATCGCAGGGTGAACATCAGCCAGTCGTAGCAGAACTCGCCCTCGGGCCAGGACACCCAGTCGTCGTCGGCGAACTCCTCCAGATCCACCTCGGCCCGGTCCGCGAGAGGATGACCGACCGGCATCGCGACGTCCGGTGCATCGTCCAGGAGTTCGACCTTGGCCAGACCACCGGGCACCGGCAGCCGTTTATTGCTCCAGTCCAGCACGACCGCCAGGTCGATATCGCCTCTGATGACCGCACGGATTCCCTCCTCGGGCTCCAATTCCCTTGTCCGTACGCGTAGTTCGGGATGGTCGGCGCGCAGCGCCTGGAGCACGGCGGGGAAGAGACCGCGCGCTGCGGTCGGAAAGGCGGAGAGTCGTATCTCGCCCACCACCTCTCCGCGCTGCGCCTCGATGTCGGACTGGGCCAGCTCGACCTGGGACAGGATCCGGGCCGCGTGGTCGGCGAGCAGCTGACCGGCGTCGGTGAGCCGGACCCCGCGACCGTTCTTGGCGAGGAGCTGCTGGCCCACCTCCCGCTCCAGCTTCGACATCTGCTGGGAGACCGCCGACGTGGTGACATGCAGCCCCTCGGCGGCACCGCTGACCGAACCGTGTCGGGCGAGTGCGTCCAGGGTGCGCAGGCGCTCCAGATTCAACATGTAAGCAATGCTACGCGGTTTTCCACACAAAATCTCACTTGTCCTACTCGATTGTTTTCGTCATCGTTGACCGCATGAGCGCGCCGGTCACACCGAGAACCCCTCCTCCTGCCAGATCCTCCGCCCCGTCCCGGCCAACCGGGACGGCCACCCCCGCCACCACCCCGGCGCTCCTCGCGACGTCCGCTTCGGCCCCGGCCGCGCGGCCCGGGCTGAACTGGCGGATCCGCTTCGGAGCGCTCTCCCTCATATGGGGCTTCAGCTTCCTTCTGATCAAGGTCGGAACCGAGGGCTACGCCCCGTTCCAGGTCACTCTCGGCCGCCTCCTGGCGGGCACGGCCGTGCTGGCCGTCGCGATGGCGGTACGCAGGGAGCGGCCGCCGCGCGGTGCCCGCACGTGGGGGCACCTGGCCGTCGCCGCGTTCTTCCTGAACGCGCTGCCGTTCTCGCTCTTCGCCTATGCCGAGCTGACCATCCCGTCGACCCTGGCCGGAATCTGCAACGCGACCTCGCCCCTGTGGGGCATGGCACTGTCGCTCGTCGCGCTCTCGGAGGACCGGCCCACCCGTCGCCGCGTCGCCGGACTCGGGCTCGGTTTCCTGGGCGTGCTGACCGTGCTGGGCGCCTGGCAGGGCTTCTCCGGGCTGGACGTCAGCGGCACGGCCATGGCGCTGCTCGCCTCCCTCAGCTACCCGATCGGCTGGATCTACGTCCGCAGAACGCTGGCGGGCAGCGGTTCCTCCACGCTCTCCCTGACCGGCAGCCAGCTCTTGCTCGGTACGGTGCAGATCGCTCTGGTGACCCCGCTGTTCACCTCGGTCCCCAACGGATTCCCCCTGCTCCCGACCCTGGCCGTGGTCGCCCTGGGTGCGCTCGGTACGGGCCTTGCGGTGCTGGTCCAGTACGGCCTGGTGGCGGAGGTCGGACCCACGACCGCGCAGATGGTCACGTACTTCATCCCGGTCATCGCCACCGCGGCCGGAGTCCTCGTGCTCGGCGAACAGCTGAGCTGGAACACTCCGGTCGGCGCCCTCGTGGTCCTGGCGGGCGCCGCCCTGACCCAGAGCAGGGCGCGCGGCGGAAGGACCGGGACCAGGACTCAGCCGTAGTTCAGCGGTTGCACCGGTCCGGCCGCCGCCGCCACCGCATCGGCCAGCGGCTCGATGTCGCCCTCGGTGAGCGGTGAGACGGTGAGCCGGACACCCTGGGGCGCGGCCATCCGGAACCGCGCTCCGGGCGCCACCGCCCAGCCCGCGTGCAGCAGCCGTGCCACGGCCCCGGTCTCGTCGCTCACCGGCACCCACACGTTCATGCCGCTGCGTCCATGCGCCTCCACGCCCCGTTCCTTCAGTGCCCGCACGAGTACGTCCCGGCGCTTCGCGTACGCCCGCGCCACCTCGGCCGGGTCGACCGCGCCCGAGGCCCACAGATGCACCACGGCCCGTTGCAGCAGTCTGCTGACCCAGCCGGGGCCGAGCCGCTGTCGGCCCGACACCCGGTCGACGGTGACCGGGTCGCCGGTCAGTGTGGCAACGCGCAGATCCGGCCCGTACGCCTTGGCGACGGACCGCACGAACGCCCACCGGTCCGTGGCGCCCGCCAGCGGGTACAGCGGGAGATCGACGATGCCGTGCCCGTGGTCGTCCTCGATCAGGAGCACTTCGCGGTGTCCGGCGAGGACGCCCCGTAGCTCGAAGGCGCGCCCGCCGCTGATCGCGGCCCCGGTCGGATTCTGCGCCCGGTCGGTGACGACGAGCGCTCGGGCCCCGGCGTTCAGCACGCGCTCCACGTCATCGGGCAGCGGTCCGTCGTCATCGAGTGCGACGGGCACGGGGCGCAGTCCCAGCGCCGGTACGAGATCGAGCATGCTGCCCCATCCCGGGTCCTCGACGGCCACCGCGTCACCGGGTTTCAGATGCGCGACCAGTACCCGCTCGATCGCGTCCAGCGATCCCGAGGTCGCGACCACGGGCCCGCCCGGCACCCGGTCGGCATCCAGTGCGGCGCGCGCGAGTGCGGCGAACTCCGGGTCCACCGGCGGCTGTCCGTACAGACCGGGGTCTCGCGCATACTCGCCCGCGGCCGCCGCGAACGCCTCCCCCAGCGCGGGCAGCAGCGCCGGATCGGGGTTCCCCTCCCCCAGATCCCGCACCCCGGGCGGCGCCTCGACCCGGAGCGAACCGCGCGCCGTACTCGCGGGGCGCGGCCGCACCCTGCTGCCCCGGCGCCCGGCCGTCTCGATCACTCCACGCTCGCGCAGCGTGCGGTAGGCGGCCGCCACCGTATTGGGATTCACCCCCAACAGATCCGCCAACTCCCTTATCGGCGGCAGCACTTGCCCCGGCGCGAGGTCACCCGAACCGACCCCGCGCTCCACACTGGCGGCAATTTCCGATGCGCGCCGCCCGACAATCCGATACTCTCCTAGCACAAACTAGATTATGCACTAGTGCAATGGAGTGCGCAATGTCGGACACCGCATCGCCGCAGAGCACGAACCCGGACACCGCGGCCGGATACCGGCCGACCGAGCGCACCGTCCCGACCCGTTCCCGCGATCGTGCGGCCTACGACCGGGAACTGGTCCACTCGATACTCGACGAGGCGTACGTCTGCCACCTCGGCTTCGTCCGTGACGGCGCACCGGTCGTCCTGCCGACGCTTTTCGGCCGGGTGGGCGAGCGGCTCTACGTACACGGTTCGACCGGCTCCCGGCCGCTGCGGGAGACCGGCCGGACCGACCCCGGCCTGCCCGTCTGTCTGACGGTGACGCATGTCGACGGGCTGGTGCTGGCCCGCTCCGCCTTCCATCACTCGA
The DNA here is from genome assembly GCF_045207325.1 of Streptomyces sp. NBC_00846. Lineage (NCBI taxonomy): Bacteria > Bacillati > Actinomycetota > Actinomycetes > Kitasatosporales > Streptomycetaceae > Streptomyces > Streptomyces sp. NBC_00846. The sequence goes on from NZ_CP108846.1 coordinate 757,620, forward strand.
TCAACTACCGCTCCGTGGTGGTCCACGGCATCGCGCGCACGGTGACCGACCCGCAGGAGCGGCGGACCGCCCTCGACGCGATCGTCGACCACGTGGTGCCGGGCCGGTCCGCGGACTCGCGGCCCGCCGACGAGAAGGAGCTGGCGGCGACGGCGGTGATCCGGCTGGACCTCCAGGAGGTCTCCGCCAAGATCCGCACCGGCGGCCCCAACGACGAGGCCCGCGACCTCGCACTGCCCCACTGGGCGGGCGTCGTCCCGCTCGCCCACGGCTATGCGGCTCCGCTCCCCTCGGACGACCTCGATCCCGCGATCGGGGTGCCCGGCTACGTCACCGCGCTCTGAACCGTCCCAGGACCGGACGGCCCGCCACCGTGGCCATGGGCCCGCCCGCCCCAGCGGTCAGGCCGGTACGGCCCCCCGGCGGCGGGCGTGCGCGGCACTGCGCGCTTCGGCGAACGCCAGCCCCGTGACGGCCACGAGGAGCAGCAGCGTCCCGACGACGGTCGCGGCGGTGAGCTGCTCACGGAGCACCAGGACAGCGATAGCCGCCGCACTGACCGGTTCGAGCAGCATGATCACGGACACTGTCGCCGCACGCACCACCGCGGCGCCCGCGAAGTAGAGCGCGTAAGCGAGCGCGGTCGGTACCGCCGCCACGTACACCAGCAGCGTCACCACGTGCGCGGGCTGAGCGGTATGCGGTACGAGCCCTTCGGCCACGGCCATCGGCAACAGTCCGACGGCTCCGATCCCGAAGGCCCAGGCGCTGGTGGCAAGCGAGTCGGTGGTGCCGCCGTCGCGGCCGAGCCACCGGGTCAGCAGGGTGATTGCCGCGTAGCCGGCCGCCGCGAGCAGGGCCAGGGCGACTCCGGCAGGCCGTACCGTGGCCCCATCGCCCCCGAGCACCAGCACCGCGAGCCCGGCCAGCGCGCCCACAACCGCAGTCAGTCCGCCGCGCCCCAGCCGTTCTCCCATGGTCAGTCGCGCGCCGACCGCGATGAGCACGGGACCCGCCCCTAGGGTGACGACGGTCCCGACCGCGAGGCCCGTCGCCTCGACGGCCGCGAAGTACGCGCTCTGGAAGACGGTGAGACCCACACCGGTGCCGAGGACGCGCAGCAGCCGACGGCTGCGCGGCTCGGCGGGGGCGGCCGCCCGCCGAGGCCGTAGCGCCAGCACGGCGAGCAGCAGCAAGAGGCCGCCCGCGCAGCGCCAGAACGACAGGGCCAGCGGGCCCAGATCGCTGGCCTCGAAGATCAGCGAGGCGGCGGCCCCGGCAGTACCCCAGGCAACACCGGCGACGATCAGATAGAAGAGGCTCCGCCCGATGGGCAGGCCGGAAGCAGGATTCGACACGTGGCTTCTCCGGATGAAGACGGGACGGTGGTCGCTCGGCTCCGCACACGGGCCGCGACGGACCGCCCGGGAACTGCCCGAGCCCGGTCTTCGTCAGGAGTGGCCGCCGCCCGTGTCAGGCGGTGGGCGGCGAAAGCACGGTCGCATACATGCGCGTCACATTACGTCGCGGTACGGCCCGTGGACAACTCCCCCTCGGCCGCGGCGCGACCCCTGTCCGCTCCGGCGATCTGTCCGCCGCCCGGCCCTGACGCGACGGGGCCGGAGGGCGTCCGCGGCGTCGCCGACTGGGCGATGAATGCGCCGATCAGCACTATGGAACCACCGATGAGCTGCGGCGCCGACAGGTGCTCACCGAGCATCACCCAGGCGAGCACGGTCGCGATGACCGCCTCCAGACAGGCGACGACACCCGCCACCGCGGGCGAAAGCAGCCGTACCGAGATCACGCCGGTGACGTAGGCGAGGACCGTCGCCAACAGCACGATCCACAGGAGCAGAAGCCATGCAGGTACGTCCGTGCCGTCCATGCCCGCGCTGCCGCCCAGAATCGACCAGTCCATGTTCCACGGCCGCGCGACCACGGTGAGAACGACCGTGCCGATCAGCAGCCCGTACGCGATGACACCGACCGGATGCGGCGGTTCCGCGCCTTTCGCCTTATCCGTGCTCCCCTGGTCCGACAGGACGAAGTAACCGACCTGACAGCAGGCGGCACCGAGCGCGAGGATCAGCCCGACCATGTCGAACCTCAGCCCCGACCAGGCCTCGACCACGCACGCGAGCCCCCCGACTGCGAGCACCACACCGACCGCGGCGCTCCGGGTGACCGGCCGGCGCTGGACGAAGCGGACCCAGCCGAGGACGAGCGCGGGCGACAGATACTCCACGAGGAGCGCGACACCGACGGGGATACGGGAGATCGCGGCGAAATAGAAGGCCTGCACACCCGCGACGGCGAGCAGCCCGAACCCGAGCAGCAGGAGCGGCCTGCTGCGTACGAGATCCCGGTGCCGCCAGGCGACGGGCAGCATGACGAGGGCGGCGCCCGCCACCCGTAGCCACACCACATGGAGCGGATCGAGGCCTGCCTCGATGAGCGGCTTGGCCGCCACCCCTGAACCACCGAATGCGAACGCCGAAACCAAGGCAAGTCCCAGGCTGGCGCTTCTCCCCTGAGACGCGTGCATCGGCACATCATGACAGCTGAAGTCAGGAGCGTCACCCCGATGACCCCTGACATGCACTCCCTGTCAGACACCAGGCCCCTCCGCGGCACTGTCCGTCAGACGCCCGGCCCCTCCGCGGCGCGCTGTCCGTCAGACGCCCGGCTCCACCGCAGCCCCCGCCATGGTCGCGGATCCGGTGCTGCGCACCGCACTTGTCGTCACCACCATGGTCGGCGTCACCATCGGCACCCAGTTCCTCGGCCTCGACGCCCGTCGCGACGCTCCCGCCGACCGCATCGCCGCCCTGCTCCGCCCGGCCTTCAAGGTGCCGACCGAACCGCCACGCCGAATCGGCGCCCGCGCCTCGGGCCGTCAGCCCCCGGCGCCCCGCCACCCCTGACCGGACACCCCCACGATCCGGGCCGCAAGCTGCTCCGCGTCGACACCGGCCCGCTCCAGCACGTCGACAGCCCGGCACTCGTGGTCCCTGGCCAGCGCCGCGAGCAGATCGAGCCCGCCGGCCCTCGCGTCGCCCCGCAGTTCCGCCCGCTCCAGGGCCCCCGCCATCGCCGTGGCGGCCGAGGGCGACCAGCCTTCCACGCCCGTGTCCCGCACAACGGAATCCGCGCCCCGGACGACCGGAACAGCTCCGGAGTCCTCCACCGCACCCTGCCAGCGGAGCCCGTAGCCGATACTGCGCTGGACGAGATACCCGAGGACCTTGGCCAGCTGGGGTCCCCCCTCGAAGGCCGCCCGCACCTCGGGGTCCGATTCGATGAGGGAGTGCAGCAGATGCGCCGTGTCGACCTGCCGGTCGCCGTCGCGCAGCGCTCGCCTGCGGGCACCCGTCACCACCGCGGCCAGCTCCACAGTGAGTCTGGCGTCGAACTCAGCACGGTTCGGTGCGGGCTGCTGAGGGATCCGCGGCGTCCGGTTTTGCACACCTCCCACCCCATCAGTCCCGCAGCGCCGAAGCATCGCCGGAGGGACCCATCTAGGCATCCCACGCAAGTTGGGCACACTCGAACACCTCCTCCTCCTTACGGATGAGATCTCGCCATTTCGGGATCCGATCCGTAAGAACAGCGCGCGCCGCCTTGCCCCGCGCTCCCGGAGCAACCAGGAGCCGCCCCCCGCACGTCCCACAGGCCACACCACCCCCACGGCAACCGGAAGGGAGCCTGCGGACGTGTCCTGGTTGGTCGCCTTACCGGCGCTCGACGGGCGGGAGTACGTGTACCGCGTCCACGCACCGGTGGACGCACTGCACGCCGACCTCTTCTGGGCCGCCTTCCACTGCCATGACGACGGCCCGCACCCGCGCGCCTGCGACCGGTTCGACGCCGCACTGATCTGGCGGGCGGGACCCAAGGACCGGATCACAGAGATCTGACGGTTCATCAGTATTGAATGTTGACGTCACTGCGGCTACGTTCCGCGACACCGTAACCCGCCGAGAAGGGGTGGTCGCATGGCCGAAGTCAGTGCAGAGGCACGCATCGAGGCGCCGGCCGAGAAGGTCTGGGCCCAGCTGACGGACTTCACCGCGTACGGCCAGTGGAACGCCACCCACACCAGCTTCCCCAAGGGCGGCCCGACAACACTCGAAGTCGCAGCCACCTATGAGGAGAACATGAAACTCATGGGCTTCCCGGCGGAGGTGATCTGGACGGTGGCGGAGCTGGAGACCGCGCGCCTGCTCACCACCAAGGGCAAGGGGCCGATGGGCGTCAACCTGGCCATGCGCTACTCACTGACTCCCGACGGCGACGCGACCACGGTACGCATCGACGGGGAGTTCACGGGTGCGGCGGTCTCCCTGATGGCGGGCAAACTCAAGGATTCGGCGACCGCCGCGCTCGTCGAATCACTGCGCAAACTGGGCGGGCTGGTCGCAGCCTGACAGCCACCGCAGGGACGGGAAAGGGACCTCGCGGCTCGGCCGCGAGGCCCCTGAACACTGCGCCGCCCCGCACGTCGCCCCACGGGCTCAGTGCTCGTCGGCGAGGATCAGATAGAGCTTCTTGCGGGCGTCATTGATGACGGAGAGCGCCTTCTGACGCTGATCGGCCGAGCCGGTCTTCCAGACCTGACCGAACGCCTCCATCAGGCCGAAACCGGCCTGCCGGATCTCATTGACGCTCTCCCAGTCGACTCCGCGCCCGGCCTCCTCCCAGGGCGCGTCGGGACCCGACTCCGCCTCGGTGCGACCGGCATCGGTCAGCGTGAACAGCTTCTTGCCGCCCTCACTGGCACTGACGATCAGGCCCTCGTCCTCCAGTAGCTGGAGGGTCGGGTAGACCGAGCCCGGACTGGGCCGCCAGGCCCCGCCGCTGCGCTCGCCGATCTCCTGGATCATCTCGTACCCGTGCATCGGCCGGTCCTTCAGCAGCGCCAGGATCGACGCACGCACGTCACCGCGGCGCGCCCTCCCCCGGCCGCCACCCCGGCCGCGACCGCCGCCGAAGGGGCCACCACCGAAGGGACCGCCACCGAACGGCGGACCGAACTGCCCGAAGGCCGCCCGCCGCCCCTCGAAGTCACCCCGGCCTTGATGGCCGGGCCCGCAGTGCCCATGTCCATGCCCGTGCTCATGTTCGTGTCCACGTGAACGCATCGCCACACTCCTTCCATCGTCGATCTGTCGCGATGCGTCAACGATATATCGGAACCGGTCGCTTGACAATCACCCAGTCGGTCACTGCTGGTGACCTGTCTCAGCGAAGGTTGATTGGCTCAGTGCCGGTCGTCCGGGGCCGTGCTCGGTGGTCGGCTGCGGGCGCCCGCGCGTGCGAAGCTACGGCTACGCTCGTCGGCATGCTGAACCGTGTTCCGTTCAATGAGGCGCTGCTCTCCACCGTGGGCACCCCCAAGCTGACCAAACTCCTGGACAGCAGTCCGCGGTCACGGGTGTGGCGGGTGCGGCTGGCCGACCGGCGGCTGGTGATCGTCAAGCAGATCACCGACAGCGGGGACACGGGCGCCGACGCGAACACGCGCTTCGCGCGGGAGGTCGCCGGGCTGCGCCTGGCGGGGCGGGCCTCCGGGCCCGCCGTGGCCCCCGCGGTGCTCGCCACGGACCTGTCCTCGCGGGTGATGGTCCTCGAGCACTTGGACGGCCTCGGCAAGACGGACGACTGGATGCCGGGGTACGCCGAGTCGCTCGCCCGGCTGCACGCCCTGACCGGGCCCGCCGACGCGGGCGCACTACCGGTCTGGTCGGGGCTCACGGCCACCGACGCGGAGTCCTTCCTCACCCTGGCCAGGGCGCTCGACGTGCCCGTACCGTCCACGGTTCCCGATGAACTCGCCGGTCTCCTGGAGCGGTTGGACCCCACCTCGCACCATGCGCTGCTGCACGGCGACCCCTGCCCCGGCAATGATCTGCGCACCGCCGACGGCGTCCGCTTCGTCGATTTCGAGAGGGCCTCGCTCGGCAACGGCCTGATCGAACTCGCCTACTTCCGCATCGGCTTCCCCACCTGCTGGTGTGCCCTGTCGGTCACCGCGGCCCCGCTTACGGAAGTCGAGGACGTCTACCGGACCACCTGGCGCGGCCTCACCGGGAAGGACGTGCCGGGTGACCTCGCCGACGCGTGCGCAGGCTGGCTGATCCAGGGCGACGCGCTCGTCGAGCGGGCCCACCGCGGGACGGTCGACCAACTCGCCCGGGTGCCCGCCGAGGACTTCGAGTGGGGCTACGTCTCCGCTCGTGAGCGGCTCGTCCACCGCCTGGACGTGGTCGCCGACATGACCCGCGACCACGATCACCTGCACGCCGTCGGCCGCCTCAGCTCCGCCCTGGCCGGCCGCCTGCTCGAACGCTGGCCGAAGCTGCGCCCGCTGCCCACGCATGACGCCCGCCCCTGGTACTAGGCCTTCTTCTTCGGCTGCTCAGGCCGGCCGCGGGACAAGCGGTAACACTTTCGCGAGCACCAGCGGCGGGTCCGGCCATCCTTGCGACGGTCGAGCGGTTTCTGGCACTGCCCGCAGGACACCGGCTTGAAGAAGACGGCTGGGGCAACACCGCCAGACGACCACGTGCGGCATCTGCGGGCTCGTCGCGTGAGGTCCGGGAACGCCGGAGCCCCTGCCCGGCAAACGGGAGACCTTCTCGGTGGTGGTGGTCGCCCTCTCCGGTGCCCGGCTCTGTACCGGTTCGGCACGGCCGGCGTCGCGGGCGTACTCGGTGTGCGTGGTGCGGCCGGGCACTCGGGGCCCACGACCTGCCGTTCCCGGCATCGGCGTCAGCCCGCTCCGGCGCCGCGACCGGCCCGCCCACGCGCCGCTGTGCCTCGCCGCCCCGGCCACGACGACGATCGCCACCACCGGGCGCATGCCGCGCTCTCGGCCTGCCGGTCCCGGCAGCAAGGCCTGAGCTCCCCGGCTGAAGAACACCGCGCGTCGCCATCACCGGGCGGCCACCCCACGGACGGCAACTTCGACGAAACCCGCAGCGTCCCCGCGGATGCAACCGCAGGAAACAACGGGCCTTCTGGACCTCGGCGTTGGTCAGCACCCGCAAGGGGCTGAGGCAGTCGCCGTCAGACCAGGCAGAACTCGTTTCCCTCCGGGTCTGCCAGCATCACGTGATCGGGTCTGCCCAGCAGTTCGTACTCATGGATCACAGTCGCACCCGCAGCGGCCAGCCGCTCCACCGCCTGGACCACTCGCGGCCATCGCACCTCCCAGGGCACATCACGACCGCCCCCGACCTGCACATCCAGATGCAGTCGGTTCTTCACCACCTTCGACTCCGGCACTTGCAGGAAGGACAGGTTGGGGCCCACCCCGTCCGGATCGCAGAGGTACGCACCCTGATCCCACTCGTCCTTCGGGATCTCGTGATGAGCGAACCACTCCTCCCAGCTTCCGAAGCCCGCGGGCGCGGGCTTCGCCGTATAGCCCAGTGCCAGCGCCCAGAACTCAGCCAGCTTCGCCGGGTGCACGCAGTCGATCGTCAAGTTCCACTTGATCCGCATGGGGCCTCCTCGATCCGATGGGGAACCGTACCGCCCGCCTCTGACACACCCGGTCCGCCGCATCGCGCCCGGCTCTCACGGCTCGTGGACGGAGGAGCAGCCGGAATCGGTGGCAGGCGCTCGAAGTCCCGGCCGGCGGCCGGGCATTTCGGTCCAGCGACAACGAATTGGCCTTGTCCCGCCACGTTCCGTCGCACTTATGGTCGGCGTCATGAGGATCCGAATCGTCGATGCGTTCACCGACCGCCCCTTCAGCGGGAATCCGGCAGGAGTCCTGCTGCTGGACTCCGACACCTTTCCCGACGACACGCAGCTCCAGTCGATCGCCACGGAGGTCAACCTCTCCGAGACCGCTTTCGCCCACCGGCTGCCGCTGGGTGGCGAAGCGGACTGGGCACTGCGCTGGTTCACCCCGACGACAGAGGTGGACATGTGCGGGCACGCCACCCTCGCGACCGCGCACGTCCTGCACACCACCGGGGCGGCGAGCGGCACGGTGCGTTTCACGGCGCGATGCGGAATCCTCACCGCGACCGGCCACCCGGACGGCACAGTCACCCTCGACTTCCCCACAGCCCCTCTGACATCGGAGTCCGTCCCGGCCGGGCTGGGCGGCGCCCTGGGCGCGGAACCGCTCTCCGTCCACGACACCGGCCCCCACATCGGCGACCTTGTCGTGGAACTGGCCGACGAGGCGACCGTACGAGGATTGGCCCCGGATCTCGCCGCGGTGGCCCGCCTCTCCCGGCGGGGCGTCGTCGTGACGGCCGCCGCCGAGGACCCCTCCCGCGGCTACGACTTCGTCTCCCGCGGCTTCTTCCCACGCGTCGGGATCGATGAGGACCCGGTGACCGGCAGCGCCCACACCGCACTGGCCCCCTTCTGGTCGGCCCGCCTCGGCCGTGACGAGCTGACCGGACTACAGGCCTCCGCCCGTTCCGGCCTGGTCCGCACCTCGCTGCGCGGCGAACGCACCTTGCTGACCGGCAGCGCCGTCACGGTCATCGACGGCGAACTGCTCACGGCACTCTGAACCTTCCGGCGACAACGCAACGGAGGGCGTACGGACCACTCCCGTACGCCCTCCGCACACGCCGAACACCCCCGACCGACCCCCACCCCGCTCACGGCGTAGGCAGCCACCCCACCTTCCCGGCCAGCAGGGCGTATCCGACGAACGCCCCTATGTCGAGCAGCGCATGCGCCGCCACCAGCGGACCGACCCGCCCCCAGCGCCGGTACAGCAGCACGAAGACCACGCCCATCGCCATGTTGCCGATGAAGCCACCAATGCCCTGATACAGGTGGTACGAGCCGCGCAGCACCGAACTCGCCGCCAGGGCGGCCATCGGCGTCCACCCCAACTGCCCGAACCTGCGCAGCAGGTACCCGACGACGATCACTTCCTCCACTACGGAGTTCTGCAGTGCGGACAGGATCAGGACCGGGAATTTCCACCACACGTCGGGCAAAGACTCCGGGACCACCGTCAGATTGAAACCGGCTGCCCTCGCCACCAGATAGAAGGCGAGCCCGGCGCTTCCGATGCCCGCCGCGACCAGCGTGCCGCGTCCCAGGTCCGGCCACGGCCTGGACCGGTCGAAGCCGATGACCCGCAGACCGGTGCCCTCCCTGATCAACAGATGCGCAACGAGGGCGACGGGCACCAGGGCCGTCGCGATACCGAAGAGTTGCCAGGCGAGATCCAGCCATGGGCGCCCTGGCGCGTACGAGCTGTTGAGGGTCGCGGCCTGTTCCTTCAAACCGCCTGGTTTCGTCAGTGATCCGACAAAACTGATCAGGGCAGACACCCCGCTGGCCCCCAGCGAGAGAGCCAGCACCAGCACCGTTTCGGACCGCAAGATCCGTTGCGAAACAGCCTCCTGGGGAAAAGAATCAGCCACGCGCCCCGCCTCCACCTGTACACCTGCCTTGAGTTGTGTATTCACGCCCCATGCCCCGCCGCGCCCCGCTAGGGTCTCGAATGCAGGTACGAAGATCATGCGCGACAGGCCGGGGGACAACCGCCATTGCCAATGGTGTGGTCCCCCTTTTCCTTGTTCATCCTCAAGGAGGGGCACCACCGACATGGGACGTCACAGCTTGCCCGACGGCTACGCGACCGATGGAAGCGGGGACGGTCCACCGCCGCTTCGTCGGCGCACCGTTGCGATCGCGACCGTGCTCGTCCTCGCGGTGGCGGCCGGAACGGTAGTCGCGGCGCAGGGCGGCCTGCTGTCGTTCTCGAAGTCCTGCGAGGACTCCGCCATACGTCTCACCATGGCGGCCTCACCGGACATCGCCCCCGCCGTGCGGGCCGTCGCCGACAAGGCGCGCGAGGACGATCTGAGATCCGACGGCCGTTGCCTGTACGTGCGGGTCATCGCGCGCGATTCCTACAAGGTCGCCGATGCCATCTCCTCCGGCACCCATGCCCCGGACTACCAGATCTGGCTGCCCGACTGCGACCTCTGGCTCGACCGGGCCAAGGGCTCCGGCAACGGCATTCCGATCACCGGCGGTGATTCCATCGCCTCCTCCCCCGTCACCATGGCCATGGTGCCGTCCGCGGCCAAGACGCTCGGCTGGCCCAAGAAGAAGTACTCGTGGGCCGAGCTGACGGCTGCGGTCCTGGACTCGGACAAGGTGCGCCTGGGCTCGGCGGACCCGGCACGCAGCGCCACCGGGCTGCTCGCCCTCTCCAGCATCGGCACGTCCTCCGAGAAGCAGGGCGGTGACAGCGACACCAGGGGCGCGGCGACCGCCAAGCTGCTCGCGCAGCGCATGTCGGACAGCGACACCCAGGTGCTGGACACACTGGCGCAGAGCGATTCGGGCTCCGAACAGGGCAATCCGGCCCGCAACCAGGCGGTGCTCCTCTCCGAGCAGGCCGCGTTCACCCACAACGCGGAGTCGACCGGCGGCGGAAGACTCGATCTCTTCTATCCCAAGGACGGCACCCCGCTGCTCGACTATCCGTACACGCTGGTCGACGAGACCAGGATGAGTACGGCCGAGGGCCGGGCGGCGCTGCGGTTCATGACGCTGTTGAACGAGCCGGGCGCGCAAGCCACCCTGAAGAAGCACGGCTTCAGGAACGTGGACGGGACGGCCGGGGAGTCGGTGGTCGCGTCGGCGGGCGGCAGCAAGCCCCAGCCGTACGCCACCACGGCCACGGCGGCACCGTCCGCCGAGGACCTCCAGCAGACGCTCGGCATGTGGACGATCACGATACAGAGCGCACGGCTGACAACGGTTGTCGACGCCTCGGGTTCCATGGCCACGATCGTGCCGGGACGCAATCAGTCCCGGATGGATGTCACCAAGGCGTCCCTGATCCAGGCCCTCAACCAATTCACCCCGAACGACGAGATCGGGCTCTGGGAGTTCGCCACCACGCTCGACGGCGACAAGGACTACCGCAGGCTGGTTCCGACCGGCCGGCTCGGGGATCCGGCGAAGGGCGGCGGTACGCACCGCGAGAAGCTCGCCGCGGCCTTCTCCGCGCTCCAGCCGGTTCCGGGCGGCGCGACCGGCCTGTACGACACCGTTCTGGCCGCGTACAAGGACGCCCAGGCGACGTATGTGAACGGCAAGTTCAACGCGGTGGTGATCCTCACCGACGGCTCGAACCAGGACGCCCCGTCCATCTCCCGCAGCGCCCTGATCGCGGAACTGAAGCGGATCGCCGACCCGGAGCGTCCGGTGCCGCTCCTCGCCATCGCGGTCGGCCCGGAGGCCGACCGCGAAGAGGTGAACGAGATAGCGAAGGTGACCGGCGGCGGGGGCTACCAGGTCACCGACCCTGCGGATATCCAAGCCGTGATTCTGCAGGCCGTCATGACGGCTGGGCAGAGCAGCCACGCCGCCCAGGAGTAGCCCTCCGTGCGGCCGGGAACCACGGCGGACGACGTCAGCCGGGAGCAGTGGCGGCCCGCCGACGCCCGCCACAACGACTGCCCGTCACGCCGACGCCCGCCACATCGACGCGCCCCACGACGAGATCAGCGCGCCGGGATCACCGCGCCGGGACACCCGTCGGCCAGCTGTGCACGGGCTCGCCACTGTGCATCAGTTCGGCGTACCGGCGGGTGGTCGCGGCCAGTGCGGCATGCCGTCCGAGCCCGGTCTCCCGGGCCCGGTGGTAGGTGTCCACCTGCCAGGAGGCCCCGTTCACCCGACGCTTGCAACGCTCCTCGATGACCCCGAGATAGCGGTCCCGGTCCGCGGCCTCGATGTTCCAGGCATCGAGCCCCGCGGCAGCCAGCGGCAGCAGTTCGTCCCGTACGAGCCTGACGGCCGGCACCCGCGTCAGCCCGCCCGCCCGGCCCGGACGCGGCCAGATCAGCTCCGCGTCGATGCCGTGGCGGCACGCGGCGTCGAAATTCTCGGCCGCCGCTGCGAACGGCAGCCTGGTCCACACCGGACGGGAATCCTCGGCGAGCGCCCGCACGAGCCCGTAGTAGAGCGCGGCATTGGCGATCACATCGGTGACGGTGGGGCCGCCGGGCAGGACCCGGTTCTCCACCCGCAGATGGGGTACGCCGTCGGCCATGCCGTACACGGGCCGGTTCCAGCGGTAGACGGTGCCGTTGTGGAGCACCAGCTCCTGCAACTGCGGCACCCCGCCCTCGTCGAGCACTCGCAGTGGTTCCTCCTCGTCGCAGATCGGGAGCAGCGGGGGGAAATAGCGCAGGTTCTCCTCGAAGAGCTCGTACGCAGAACCGATCCACCGCTCACCGAACCAGGTCCTGGGCCTTACCCCCTGGTTCTGGAGTTCGGCCGGTCTGGTGTCCGTGGCCTGCTGGAAGAGCGGCGGCCGCGACTCCCGCCACAGTTCCCTGCCGAACAGGAAGGGGGAGTTGGCACCAAGGGCGATCTGGACCCCGGACACGGCCTGCGCCGCGTTCCAGACGGCCGCGAAGCGCTCCGGCGTCACCTGCAGATGCAGCTGAACCGATGTGCAGGCGGCCTCGGGGGTGATCGAGGAGGAGGTGCAGACCAATCGCTCCACGCCGCGTATATCGAGGGAGAAATCCTCGCCCCGCGCAGCCACCATTTGATCGTTCAGCAGTGTGTAGCGCTCCGCGTCCGAGAGGTTCGCCGCAACGAGGTCCGCATGCCCAAGGGTGGGCAGAATTCCGATCATCATGATCCCGGCATCAACCTCGCCCGCCTTCCGGTGGGCATATCCGAGGCCAGTCCTGATCTCTTCGGCCAGCTGATCGAAAACGCGTCCGTCCAGATGGTGCGGGACTATGTTCACTTCCAGATTGAACATCCCGAGTTCGGTTTGGAAATCACGGCTCGCGATGCGCGGGAGCACCTCCCCATTCATCATCTTCGGCAGACCGTCGGCGCCCGCCAGATTCAGTTCGATCTCCATGCCCATGAGGTTGCGGGGGCGGTCGAACCTCCGCTCCGCCAAGAGCCTCTCCAGTCCCTCCAGGCACTGGTGGAGCTTCCTCCGGTACCTGTGCGGATCGGACAGATCAAAGGCGCCCGCCACGACCTTCTCCCCCATCGAAGCGTCCCTCCCTCGAGTGGGCGGCCCGCGGCCCAGGCCGCTCGCGTCACGGTCGATAATGCCCAGACCGGGTGATCCATAACGCCCCGCGATCGCCGCGCACCCAGTAATCTGAAGGCGGCCGTCCGGGCACATTACGTCGGCATGACGCAGTTCGCATTTTCCACCGCCGGGCATGCAGCGAAAACACCGGCGCGTTTCGGCCGACCGCGTCGAGGGAAAAATCCCTGGCGGCGGCTGCGCCGCCGACGACGAGTCAGCATAATCTCCGCATAATAAAGTCTTGATACCGCCTTGTCGGCCATGCCTGCGACGGCTAGTGGAATCACTGCGTGAACACGTGTCGTATAAACTTCGCGGACGAGGCAGAGAGTTGACGCACCGGCCCAGTCACCGGCCTCCTCTGGCCCCGCACGCCGACAGCGCCGTCTGCACCCGCCCACGCATCACCGTGTCTCCGAAGTGAGAGGCGACCCACTATGCCGCTGCTTGTTCCCCCGGCTCCCGCGCCCGCTCTCCGCAGCGTTCTCGCGGCACTCGGTTCACCCACCGCAGTCCGCGAGGCCCGTACACCGGCTCTCCGATCCGCCCAGGGGCCACTGAGCCCCGAACTCCCGCTCCCCGTCCATGTACTGGAGCGGATCGGCCCGAGCGGGCTCGCACCCACCACCCGGCTAGCCGCGTGGCGGTTCGTGATCCGCAGCTCGGAGCAGGCGGTCGCCGCGGCGGACACCATGCTCACCCCGGACGGCTGGGCCTTCTCGCACTTCTTCGAGGGCCCGTACATCGCCTCGACCGAACTCGCCCTGCGCCAGGCCGAGACAGTGACACCGCATTACCAGCCACGGCTGCTGTCCGTTCCTGAGCTCTACATGCTGGCGCTGTGGCTGCACGGCGACGCCGATGCCGACGCGGCCGGTGGCACTCTCGCCCCCGCCGATCTCCTCGTACCGCTGGCTCCCGCCCCGCCGGGAATCGCGGCCCACCGCCCGCACCGGGTAGCCGATCTGCTCCGCGTGATGACGCTGCGCATCACCCCGCGCCCCGGCCCCCTGCTCGGATCGCCGGCCTGACAGCGGCGGCGCCCCACACCACAGGGCTGTGCCCCGCCACCGTCTCCGGTGGTGGGGCACAGCCCTGCGTGGCGCACATTCCGCCCATCCGGACTAGTCCGGTCCGGCCACCCCGAACCACCCGAAGTGACAGTGCAGTTGCAGTGAACCGTCCGGCCGGGTGACGCGTCCTCGGGGTAAGGAGAAGTGCTGCTGCGAAATCCCTGCGGATTGACGCCCGTGGGGCAACACTGGGACCGGACCGATCGATACGGGGGAGCGGCCATGAACACCTCGTCAAGCCGCAGGACATTCACTACAACGCAGCGAAAGAACCCAGCCATGTGCCAGCACCAGCCACCTTGTCCGACCGCCGACTCAGCCGACCGGGAAGCCGCCCGTCTGACGGCACACCACCCGGAACAGGGCTGGAGCCTGCTGTGCAACGGCGTCCTGCTCTTCGAGGACACCGGTGAGCTGCTCCCGGACGGGCAGATCATCGCCCCGCACCGGCCCCTGGAGACCGGCCGGGTGGTGAAGGCCGCCTGAACCCGGCCTGTACGAACGGGGGCCGGCCCGGAGAGAACTCCGCACCGGCCCCGACGCATGTCCGCGTCACGCCCTGCCGCTCATGCCTCAGTTGTCGTACGCGTCCAGCGGAGGGCAGGAGCAGACGAGGTTACGGTCGCCGAAGGCGCCGTCGATCCGGCGCACCGGCGGCCAGTACTTGTCGGCAGCCGAGACACCGGCCGGGAAGACCGCCACCTCACGGCTGTAGCCGTGCTTCCACTCCCCGCCCAGCATCGCCGCGGTGTGCGGAGCGTTGCTCAGCGGGTTGTCGTCCGCGCTCCACTGGCCGGAGGCCACCTTCTCGACCTCACCGCGAATGGCGATCATCGTGTCGCAGAAGCGGTCGAGCTCCGCGAGGTTCTCGCTCTCGGTCGGCTCGATCATCAGCGTCCCCGGGACCGGGAACGACATGGTCGGCGAGTGGAAACCGTAGTCGATCAGACGCTTGGCGATGTCGTCGACGGTGACGCCGGTGGCCTTGGAGATGGGCCGCAGGTCCACGATGCACTCGTGTGCGACCAGCCCGGCCGGACCGTTGTACAGGATCGGGTAGTGCGGTTCGAGGCGCTTGGCGATGTAGTTGGCGGCGAGTACGGCGACCTGCGTCGCACGCTTCAGGCCCTCACCACCCATCAGGCGCACGTACGCCCAGGAGATGGGGAGAATGCCGGCCGAGCCCCACGGAGCGGCCGAGATCGGTCCGACACCGGTCTCCGGGCCCGCCGCGGGCTGGAGCGGGTGGTTCGGCAGGTACGGCGCGAGGTGCGCGCGCACGCCGACCGGGCCGACGCCGGGGCCGCCACCGCCGTGCGGGATGCAGAAGGTCTTGTGCAGGTTCAGGTGCGAGACGTCGCCGCCGAAGCGGCCCGGCTTGGCGAGGCCGACCAGCGCGTTGAGGTTGGCTCCGTCGACGTACACCTGACCGCCGGCATCGTGCACCTCGGCGCAGATGTCCGCGACGTGCTCCTCGAACACACCGTGCGTCGACGGGTACGTGATCATGAGCACGGCGAGCTCGTCACGGTGCGTCTCGATCTTGGCGCGGAGGTCCTCGATGTCGACCTCGCCGTCGTCGGCGGTCTTCACCACGACGACCTTCATGCCGGCCATCACGGCACTGGCGGCGTTGGTGCCGTGCGCGGAGGACGGGATGAGGCAGACGGTCCGCTGGTCGTCGCCGTTGGCCCGGTGGTACGCCCGTACGGCCAGGAGACCGGCGAACTCGCCCTGCGAGCCGGCGTTCGGCTGGATCGAGACAGCGTCGTAGCCGGTGACCTCGGCGAGGCGCTCCTCCAGCTCACGGATGAGCGTGAGGAAGCCCGACGCCTGCTCGGCCGGCGCGAAGGGGTGCAGCGCGCCGAACTCGGGCCAGGTGATCGGCTCCATCTCGGCGGTCGCGTTCAGCTTCATGGTGCAGGAGCCGAGCGGGATCATGCCACGGTCCAGAGCGTAGTCCCGGTCGGCGAGCTTGCGCAGGTAGCGCAGCATCGCCGTCTCGGAACGGTGCTGGTGGAAGACCGAGTGCGTGAGGATCGCGTCGGTGCGCAGCAGGCCCTCGGGCAGCACGTCGGCAGCCGCGGCGTCCAGCGCCTCGATGTCCCCGTCGGCACCGAACGCGGCCCAGACGGCGGCGATCTGCGTACGGGTGGTGGTCTCGTCACAGGCGAGGGAGACGAGGTCCGTGTCGACGAGCCGCAGGTTGACACCACGCTCGCGGGCGTCGGCCACGACATCGGCGGCCTTCCCGGGAACGCGCACGGTGACGGTGTCGAAGTAGGAGCCGGTCACGACGTCGATGCCACTCGCGCGCAGCCCCTCGGCCAGGATCGTCGCGTAGCGGTGGGTGCGAAGGGCGATCGTCCGCAGCCCGTCCGGACCGTGGTAGACGGCGTACATCCCGGCCATGACGGCGAGCAGCACCTGAGCCGTGCAAATGTTGCTGGTGGCCTTCTCGCGGCGGATGTGCTGCTCACGGGTCTGCAGCGCCAGCCGGTAGGCCTTGTTGCCGTCTGCGTCGACGGAGACGCCGACGAGGCGGCCGGGCAGGCTGCGGGCGAACTTCTCGCGTACGGCCATGAAGCCGGCGTGTGGTCCGCCGAAGCCCATCGGCACACCGAAACGCTGGGTGGTGCCGACCGCGATGTCCGCGCCCAGGCCGCCCGGTGAGGTGAGCAGGGTCAGGGCCAGTAGGTCGGCGGCGACCGTGACGATCGCACCCAGTTCGTGTGCCTGCTCGATCAAGGGCTGGATGTTCCGCACCGCTCCGGAAGCGCCCGGGTACTGCACCAGCACGCCGAAGACGCCGCGCTCGGCGATCTCTGCCGGGATGCCGTCGGAGAGGTCCGCGACGACGACCTCGACACCGGTGGGCTCGGCGCGGGTCTCGATGACGGCGATCGTCTGCGGCAGGGCATCGGCGTCGACCAGGAAGACGCCGTTCTTGACCTTGCCGACGCGCCGCGAGAGCGCCATGGCCTCGGCGGCCGCGGTGCCCTCGTCGAGCAGCGAGGCACCGGAGGTGGGCAGCCCGGTCAGCTCGGCGACCATCGTCTGGAAGTTGAGGAGCGCCTCCAGGCGGCCCTGCGAAATCTCCGGCTGGTACGGCGTGTACGCCGTGTACCAGGCGGGGTTCTCCATGACGTTGCGCAGGATCACCGGCGGTGTGAAGGTGCCGTAGTAGCCGAGCCCGATCATCGGGGCCAGCACCTGATTCCGGTCGGCCAGGGCGCGCAGTTCGGCGAGGACCTCGGCCTCGGTGCGGGCGGCCGGCAACCGGAGTGCCTCCGCGCTCTTGATGACATCGGGCACCGCGGCCGCGGTCAGCTCGTCCAGTGAGCCGTAACCGACCTGGGCGAGCATCTTCGACTGCGCCTCGTCATCGGGACCGATGTGGCGCTGTTCGAACGGAATACCCTGCTCCAGCTGGGAGAGCGGAGTGCGACGGGGGGTCATGGTGGAGGCCTCCTGGTCTGTCACGACCTGCGAGGGGCACCACGGCGCGGGTGCCCGGACGGCCTCCCCCTCTGTCATCTCAACCTGAGAGCTTCACCGGCGCGCCTTGTGGCGTACCGGCTTTCACCGTCGGTGAGGAAGGGAACCGACGGCGCTCGGCCGCACGGAACCCGTCCTGCTTTCCAGAGTGACCTCGTCCGCGCGGTACGGGGGCCTGAGAGATTCCGGGGAGGATTTGCTCCTTCGGCGCCTCCGGATTCGCTCCGGAGGACTCTCCCGCACGGGGTCAGCAGCCATCACCAGCCTACCAGCGGGGCTCGTGGCGGAATTCTCGAGTGGCCAACCCCTCGGATCTGCACTTTTGTAGTGCTTGTGGAGTAGCCGCGACCAGTGGGAGGGACCGTGCAGACCGACATCGATCCGCGCAGCCTGATCGGCCGCAAGGCGTTCGACCGCAAGGGCACCAAGATCGGAACCGTGGACGAGGTGTACCTCGACGACGCGACCGGTGTGCCCGAGTGGGCAGCCGTACGTACCGGACTCTTCAGCCGGGACGCGTTCGTCCCGCTGGAACCCAGCGAGTTCGTGGAGGATTCGCTTCGCGTCCCCTACGACCGGGCGCTGATCAAGGACGCACCCGACTTCGGCGTCGGTCGCCATCTCTCACCGGAACAGGAGCTCCAGCTCTACCGGCACTACGGTCTGGACTCCCCGCCCGAGGAGGCCGGCCCGGACAGGGACTTCGGCAGACTGGCCGGCCAGGACGAGTAGTCCGCCGGGTTCCGCACCAGCGGCAGCGGATCGACCGGCTGCAACTGCGCGTCGTCGATCCGGAAGGTACGCACCCGGCCAGGCGCCGACTCCGGTTCCTCGAACCGCACCGTGACACGGCCGACACCACTGCCCTGCACCCAGCCATGGCCGTAGACGTCATGGCGCACGTCCTGCCCGGCGGGCCAGCGCCGGGAGGCGAGCTGTTCTGAGGTCTCGGGGGTCTCCTCCCCCGCACCACCGGCGGGCTCGCCCCCCTGGTCACCCGCTTCCTCCTCGGCCTCTTCCCCGGTCGCGGCCCGCTCACCGGCCGCCTGCGCGAAGAGGTCCTCCTGCGTGTAGTCGGCGAGCCCCGTGACGCCGACCCCCAGGAGCCGTACGCCTCCGGTGGTGTCCACGGCCTCCAGGAGCCGCGCGGCGGCCTCCCGGACCACTGTGGGGTCGTCCGTGGGCCCACGGAGCGTCTCCGACCTCGTGAGCGTGGAGAAGTCGTACCGGCGCACCTTCAGCACCACCGTCCGCCCGGACCGCCCCGCGCCCCGCAGCCGCTGGACGCATCGGCCGGCCAGCCGCTCGACCTCCGTCCTGACCCGCACCCGGTCGTGCAGGTCCGCGTCGAAAGTGTCCTCGACCGACACCGATTTCGCGTCCCGCTCCGCGACAACGGGCCGGTCGTCATACCCGAACGCCATCCGGTGGAGCGAGCCGCCGTGCGCCTTCCCCAGCAGGCGTACGAGCTCCGCCTCACCCGCCTCGGTCAGGTCGTTGACGGTCATTATCCCGGCGCGGCGCAGATGGTCCGCCGTCGCGGGCCCGACGCCGGGGAGGATCCGTACCGGCATCGGTGCGAGCAGCTCCCGCTCCGTGCCCGGCTCGATGAGCACCAGCCCGTCCGGTTTGGCCTGCTCCGAAGCGATCTTGGCCAGCATCTTGGAGCCCGCGAGCCCGACCGAGCCGGTCAGTCCGGTGACCGCCTTGATGGCCGTACGCAGCTGCCCGCCGATCTCCAGCGCAGAAGCCGTGTCATCTGCCGCCCCACCGGCTTCCAGGTCCACGAAAGCCTCGTCCAGGCTGAGCGGCTCCACCAGCGGGGAGAGCCGCCCCAGCAGCTCCATCACTTGGTCGCTGACCGTCCGGTACAGCAGGAAGCGGGGCACCAGATAGGCCGCGTTGGGGGCCAGCCGCCGGGCCTGCGCCATGGGCATCGCCGAATGCACTCCGAAGCGCCGTGCCTCGTACGACGCGGTGGCGACGACTCCGCGTGGCCCCAGCCCACCGACCACGACCGGCTTTCCGCGCAGGCTGGGCTTCGCCGCCTGCTCGGCAGAGGCGTAGAAGGCATCCATGTCGAGATGCAGGATGGTGGGCGCGGCTCTCACATCAATCGATGCTGCCCCATGGCACTGACAATCGCCGGGCCCGATTCCTCGCCCCGGTCAGCCGGCGCGGTTGCGCCGCCGCGCGAGCTCATCGGCGGGGTTGTTCCCGACGAGCGTCTCGCCGGTGTCCACGCGCTCTCCGTGCAGCTGCGACAGCGCGACGTCGACGTCCCGCCACACCACGCCCACGGCAATTCCGAAGACCCCCTGGCCGCCTTGGAGCAGGTCGACGACCTCGTCGGGCGACGAGCACTCGTAGACCGTCGCCCCATCGCTCATCAGCGTCATCCGCTCCAGGTCCTGGAACCCGCGGGCCCGCAGATGCTGAACCGTGGTACGGATGTTCTGCAGAGCGACGCCCGTGTCCAGGAAGCGCTTGACGATCTTCAGCAGGACGACGTCCCGGAAGCTGTAGAGCCGCTGTGTGCCCGAGCCGTATGCCGGACGGACGCTCGGCTCGACCAGCCCCGTGCGCGCCCAGTAGTCGAGCTGCCGATAAGTGATCCCCGCAGCCGCACACGCTGTTGGCCCCCGATAGCCGATGTCGTTGGCCGATGCCACGCCGCCCCCTGCCACCGCCGCCGGTTGAACCGGTTGCCTGATGGTGTGGTCGGCTGTACTCCCCTGCTGCGGATACGGCCCACCCGCCGCCGTACCGTCGCCGCTGCTTCTCACGCCGACCTCCGTCCTTGACCTGCCATCTCGAAGGTAGGCAGTCACTCGGGGTGCGTCAACGATCGCCACACTCGGCACG
Source organism: Streptomyces sp. NBC_00846 (assembly GCF_045207325.1). NCBI lineage: Bacteria > Bacillati > Actinomycetota > Actinomycetes > Kitasatosporales > Streptomycetaceae > Streptomyces > Streptomyces sp. NBC_00846. The sequence goes on from NZ_CP108846.1 coordinate 778,134, forward strand.
CCGAGTGATAATCACCCTGAGGGTGGTTTCCCGTGACCCGTGAGCGGGAAAGGCTTGTCGAATGCGCTGACGGCGACCCCGTAGAACGGTCACTGACTGTTGGTGCCGAAGTCCTCTGGTGAAATCTGATCGAGGAACTCGCGGAACTTCTCCACCTCGTCCTCCTGCTCGTCGGGGATGGCGATGCCGGCGTCGTCGAGCACCCCGTCGCTGCCGTAGATCGGCGTTCCGGTGCGCAACGCGAGCGCTATGGCGTCGGACGGCCGCGCGCTCACCTCGACCCCGCTGGCGAATACCAGCTCCGCGTAGAAGACCCCTTCGCGCAGGTCCGTGATGCGGACCTCGGTGAGCTCCTGGCCGACGGCCTCGAGCACATCCTTGAAGAGATCATGGGTCAGCGGCCTGGCCGGCGCCATGCCCTGCTGGGCAAAGGCAATCGCAGTCGCCTCACCAGGACCGATCCAAATGGGGAGGTACCGGTCGCCTCCCACTTCACGCAGGAGCACGATCGGTTGGTTCGAGGGCATTTCCACCCGGACACCCACAACGTCGAGCTCGTTCACACAGCAACCCTAGGACGTGCTCGGCAGGTTTGGGTAGTCGGGCACCGACGAGATCAGTGGAACCGGACCTTCAGAGCGGTCTGCACCAGGGCCGAGTGAAGTCGAACCGACAGCTCGGCGAGCTCCCTCGCGGTGGCCTCGGCATGCGCTCTGGTCTGCGGATTCCGGTGCAGCCGCAGGGGCGCGACCACCTGCTCGATGAGTCCCGCCTCGCGGTCGGCGGCTGCCCGGATGGCACGCAGGTGACGCGGTTCCAGACCGAATCGGCCCAGATCCGCCACAAGCTTGGCCACCGTGACCATCTCGGCGTCGTAGCCGCCCTCGCCGCTCGGAGCGACCAGGCCGTACGACTCCCACTCGTCGAGGTCACTCTCGGTGGCCTCGGTCGCCGCCAGCAGCTCGGCACGGCCGATCCGGGCCGCGGTCGCCCTCCCGGACTGCGCATCCCAGCCACCGTCGGTCAGGTCCCGGGGACCGCCTCCGGAGGGCAGGGCGGACTGCTCGCCGCGGGCGAGGGCGTCCAGATGCTCGCGGATGACCTTCAGCGGGAGGTAGTGATCCCGCTGCATACGCAGCACCTGCGCGAGCCGCTCCACGTCGGCCGCACGGAACTTGCGGTAGCCGGAGGGGGTCCGCTGCGGTTCGACAAGCCCTTCGGCCTCCAGGAAACGAATCTTGGAGATCGTCACTTCGGGAAACTCGTCCCGCAGCTGCAGGAGCACCGTGCCGATGCTCATCGGGCGGTCGTCGGCAGTGGCGGTGCCGTGACCGGCACCGCCCGTCGGTGTTCTCAGCATGGACCTTCCCTGACGGGTCAGATGCCCCGCTGGCTTGCGTAGAAGACCAGCCGGTACTTGCCGATCTGCACTTCGTCACCGTTGGACAGGGCGACGGAGTCGATGCGCTCGCGATTGACGTAGGTGCCGTTGAGGCTGCCCACATCCCCGACCGTGAAGCTTCCGTCTGAGCTCCTGCGGAACTCCACGTGCCGCCTCGACACCGTCACGTCGTCGAGGAAGATGTCGCTCTGCGGGTGGCGGCCGGCCGTGGTCAGCTCGCTGTCCAGCAGGAAGCGGCTGCCTGAATTCGGACCGCGCCGCACCACGAGCAGCGCCGACCCGAGCGGAAGGGCGTCGACAGCGGCCTGAGCCTCGGGCGAGAGGGACGGCGCGAGCGTCTGCCCGGTGGCCTCCGCCTCGTACGCCTCGAGACCTGAGATGGAAATGGTCGAGGTCGTCTCCGAGGCACGCTCGGGAATTCCGCCCCTCAGCGGCGCACCGCAGTTGGAGCAGAAACGACTGGCCTCGGCGTTGCGATGACCGCACCTCGTACACACTGGCATGGACGAACCCTCCTGCCTCGGGGTAAACCCTCCACCTGTACCTGAGGTTGACGGTTCTCCGGAACCTATGCGGCCGGCACCGGCAGGGTCAACAGACGACGCGCCGGAAGCACCCGCATTGTCACTGCCCGAACCGGACACCTGATCGCGGAAGAGCGGGCGCTCCGAGCCCTGCTCATCCGCCTGGCCGTGGCGCGGTGCGCGATGGCGGGCAGCCTCATCGCGAGCGCTCTTGCCGAACAACTTCCCAAACAACTTCACGGGCGATTCCCCTTGACCGAAATAGACCCGCCCGTGGGGCAGGACGAACCCTGAATGAACACACCTGCCGACCCGGACATCTTCACAACGTCCGTATCCACTCGACAGTTTCCACCACGCACCACCATTACGATGCGGCGACCCCCCGCAACCGCCTGCCCGTATCCTTCGCCCCCTCGGTGCCGCGGCCTCACGGGGACGACGACCGAGCGTAGTCAGGCCGCTTTGCCGGTCGCAAGACATCCACGACGATGTCGTCGGCCTGCTCAACATGCACGGTGGCCTGCTCCTTCTCCAGTGTCTGCACCACACCGCCGGGGATGTTCAGCGCCGGCTCCAGGTCCTGGGGCTTGCCGATCACCTTGAACACGTACGGCGCGGCGATCTTACGGCCGTCAACCTTGACCTTGCCGCCGTCACCGGAGAAGTAGGTACTGGCCACCACTCTGACGCCGTTGACCTCGATCGCCTCGGCGCCCGCCGCACGCAGCTCCTGGAGCGCGTCGAGCAGCATGTCTGCCTTCACTCCGTTTCCCGGGTCGTTGACGGTGAGGGTGATCCCGGGCCCGTGCGCGGCCACGGTACCCGCGAGGACCCCGAGTTGCCGTTCTTTCTCCACCGTCTGCTTGCGCGCCTCCTCGGCCTGGTCGGAGCTGTTCTCCAGCTCCGTTCGCTGAGCGTCGAGACGCTGCTTCTCGTCCTCCAGACGCTGTGTGCGGTCGTCCAGCTCGTCGAGAATGCGGACGAGGTCCTCCTGGCGGGCACCTCTCAGTGCGCTGTTGTCGCTGTTCGAACGGACCTGAATGGCCAGCCCGAGGCCGAGGACGAACAGCAGCAGCGCGACGATGAGTTGGGCCCGTGTCACCCGCGGCGGCCACAGACCGGCGATGAGCCGCTGACGCCCGGTGAGCTCCTTGGCAGCGTCGGCCGACTCCTCGCCGGGATGCTCCTTGCCGCTGGGAAGTTCTTCGTTGCTCATCGGCATCAGGCCCGGAAGACGTGCCGGCGGATGGCCGCGGCGTTGGAGAAGATCCGGATCCCGAGCACGACCACCACACCGGTGGAGAGCTGCGCGCCGACGCCCAGCTTGTCGCCCAGGAACACGATCAGTGCGGCCACCACGACATTCGACAGGAACGACACAACGAACACCTTGTCGACAAAGATTCCGTCGAGCATGGCCCTCAGACCGCCGAAGACTGCGTCCAGAGCAGCCACCACAGCGATCGGAAGATAAGGCTCGACCACCGCCGGCACCTCGGGCCGGACCAACAGTCCGACCACGACTCCCACGACGAGGCCCAGTACGGCGATCACGATGTGCCCTTCCCTGTCTCTGCCGCACCACTGCCGGTGTCTGCGGCCTTGTAAGGCTCTGCTGTTCGTACGATCAGGCTCGGCGCGACTTGGAGGCTCACCTTTTCCTGGACGGACGTGCTCGTCCGGATGTCGAAAGTGTCCTTGAGCGCCTGCAGATACTGGCCGTCGGCACTGTCCTGGAATGCGCTGCTCAACGGCTTCCCGTCCCCCACCGCCAGCACCGTGTACGGCGGCACGAGCGGTCTGTTGTCGACCAGTATGGCGTCGCCGGCCGCGCGGATCGCCGACAGGGCGGTCAGACGCTGCCCGTTGATGGCGATCGCTTCCGCACCGGACTGCCACAGGCCGTTGACGACGCGCTGCAGGTCCCGGTCGCGGACCCGCCCGGTGTCGGAAAACCCGCTGGTCTCCCTCGGCCCGCCACCGCCCTGGTCGGTGCCCTTGGCGTCGTCGACGACGAGTTTCACGCCGGGCCCTTCCACCGGTGTCGCGCCGGCGAGCAACGCCACCAGTTCCCCCTGGTCCCCCCCGTGCTTCTCCAGCGCCTTGCGCTGTCGACTGCCCACATCGTCCCGGAGCTTGTCGACCTGCGCCTCGAGGTTGTCCGCCGCTGCCGTCTCCTCGCCGATACGGTCGATCAATTCCTCGCGCTCCTTGGCGAGGACCGGCGCGGCAACACGTGCCTGCGCGGCACCGAGCGTGACGACAAGGGCAGCAAGGACCAGACAGGCGGCGAGGCCGAATTTCGCCTTGAGTGTGCGGGGCAGTCCCGCGCTCCCGTCTGCCTTGCGACGCGCCGATGCCTCGGCGTACCCGTCGTCGAGGCTGTGGTCCATCACATTGGTCAGCAGCGACATGGACGCGTCGGGGCGCGAGGCGGTACTCCGATCGGGGGGCTGCTGCGACATGCCGCACATCGTCGCACGTCGCCACTGCTACCGCCGAATGGCCCCACCGATGGGCCCGGAGGCGTCGCTCGATGCCTCCGGGTCCAACGGTGGAACCCTCAGTGACCTGCGCTGTCCACAACCGCTGCCCATTCGTCCAGCAACGCCTGCGCGGAGGCGTCGTCCGGGCCCTCGGCCCACAAATGGGTGACAGCCTCGGCCGGGTCCGGAAGCACCATCACCCATCGCCCGTCGGCCTCGACGACCCGCACGCCGTCCGTCGTGTCCACACTGCGGTCCCCGGCGGCCTCCACGACCCGGCGCATGACCATGCCCTTGACAGCCCAAGGTGTGGCCAGATCCCGCCGCAGGACGTGGGCACGGGGAATGCGGGCATCGATCTGGCTGAGGGTGAGCTGGGTCCTGGCGACGAGCCCGAGGAGTCGCACGAAGGCGGCGGAGCCGTCGAAGACGCTGCTGAATTCGGGAACGATGAAGCCGCCGCGGCCGTCCCCACCGAAGATGGTGCCTTCCTCACGTCCCACGCGCGTCAGATCGTCGGGCGATGTCGTCGTCCATTCGACCTGCGTGCCGTGGTACGCCGCGACCTGCTCGGCGACCCGCGTGGTGGTCACCGGCAATGCCACCCGCCCACTGCGCCGCTCGGCGGCCACGAGGTCGAGCATCACCAGGAGTGCCCGGTCGTCCTCCACGATCCTGCCCCGTTCGTCGACCAGGGAGAGTCGCTCACCGACCGGGTCGAACCGCACGCCGAAGGCAGCCCGTGCCGAGGAGACGATCTCCCCCAACCGCACCAGTCCGGACCGCCGGGTTTCGGCGGACTCGGTGGGCCGGGATTCGTCCAGGCCGGGATTGATGGTCAACGCGTCCACGCCGAGCCGTCCGAGCAGGCTGGGAAGGACGAGCCCGGCACTGCCGTTGGAGGCGTCCACGACGACTTTGAGAGCCGCGTCGGCGATCCCTGCGGTGTCCACGTTCCGCAGCAGCGATCCGGTGTACGAGTCGAAGACGCTGGACGGGAAGTGCAGGTCCCCGATCTCCCCCGGGAAGGCCCGACGGTACTCCTGACGTGCATAGACCCGGTCCAGCTTCCGCTGGCGTGCCTGTGAGAGGTCCGCGCCCCGCTCGTCGAAGAACATGATGTCGACCGAGTCGGGTACCCCGGGGGACGTACGGATCATGATCCCACCGGCACTGCCGCGTGCGGTCTGCTGGCGCGCGACGGGCATCGGTACGTTCTCCAGGTCCCGTACGTCGATGGCGCTGGCCTGAAGCGCGGAGATCACCGCTCTCTTCAGCGCACGGGCACCGCGGGAGTGGTCACGTGCCGTGGTGACCGTCGACCCTTTCTTGAGAGTCGTGGCATACGCTCCGGCGAGCCGGACAGCCAGCTCCGGCGTGATCTCGACGTTCAGAATCCCGGATACACCACGGGCCCCGAAGAGATGAGCCTGCCCCCGTGATTCCCAGATCACCGAGGTATTGACAAAGGCACCGGCCTCGATCGTCTTGAACGGGTAAACCCGAACATTTCCCTGAACGATCGATTCCTCACCAACCAGACATTCGTCGCCGATGACCGCGCCGTCCTCGATACGGGCGGCCCGCATGACGTCGGTGTTCTTGCCGATCACGCATCCGCGCAGGTTGCTCTGCTGACCGATGTAGACGTTGTCGTGCACCACGGCCTTATGCAGAAAAGCGCCGCTCTTGACAACGACGTTGGATCCGATGACCGTGTGCTCGCGAATCTCCACGCCGGCTTCGACTTTTGCGTAGTCCCCGATGTACAGGGGGCCTCGCAGTACCGCGTCGGGATGCACTTCGGCGCCTTCCGCGACCCATACGCCCGGCGAGATCTCAAAGCCGTCGATCTCGACGTCGACCTTGCGCTCGAGAACGTCGGCCTGAGCCTTCACATAGCTCTCGTGGGTACCGACGTCCTCCCAGTAGCCCTCGGCGACATAGCCGTAGATGGGCTTTCCTTCCTTCATCAGCTGCGGGAAAACATCACCGGACCAGTCCACGGAGACGTCGGCCTCGACATAGTCGAATACCTCGGGCTCCATGACGTAGATGCCTGTGTTGACGGTGTCCGAGAAGACCTGGCCCCAGGTGGGCTTCTCCAGGAAACGTTCTACCTGGCCCGCCTCGTCGACGATGGTGATGCCGAATTCCAGTGGATTCGGCACCCGGGTCAGGCACACGGTCACCAGCCCGCCCTTTTCCTTGTGGAAGGCGATGAGGTCGGTGAGATCGAAATCGGTGAGTGCATCACCGGAAATCACGAGGAAGGTGTCGTCCTTCAGTGCTTCCTCAGCATTTTTCACGCTCCCCGCAGTGCCGAGCGGTTTCTCCTCGTTGGCGTAACTGAGCTCCATCCCGAGCTCTTCACCGTCCCCGAAGTAGTTCTTGACCAACGAGGCGAGGAACTGGACCGTTACTACGGTCTCATTGAGCCCGTGCCGCTTGAGCAACCGCAGCACATGCTCCATGATCGGCCGATTGGCGACGGGCAGAAGCGGCTTGGGCATGCTTGAGGTCATGGGGCGAAGACGAGTGCCTTCGCCGCCAGCCATCACGACGGCCTTCATGTCGGAAACGTCCTCCTTGAACAGACGACGGTTTGGCCGACTTCGCCCGTCGGGGCGCCATCCGAATCATCAGCGGCGGGCCGGCCACTCTGCGCGGCACCGCGTCAACGAGCTCAATCGGCTGCTACATCCGCCTTGACGAGTCTGCGGACCTGAACCACGTAAAGGATCCCTGCCCACCAGTAGAGCGTTGTACCCCAACCTGCGAACGCCCATCCGAAAACAGCAGCCAGAGATGCCAGCCAACCACTTCCATCGCTGAGCAGCAACAAGGGGAACGCGTACATCAGGTTGAACGTGGCGGCCTTCCCCAGGAAGTTCACCTGGGGCGGCGGATAGCCATGACGGCGCAGGATTCCCACCATCACGAGGAGCATCAGTTCGCGGGCCAGAAGTGCCGCGGTGAGCCAGAGCGGCAGGATCTCCCGCCAGGTTAGGCCAACGAGGGTCGAAAGAATGTAGAGGCGGTCAGCGGCGGGGTCCAGGAGCCGGCCGAGGCTGCTGATCTGGTTCCACCGGCGAGCGAGCTTACCGTCGAGGTAGTCGCTGACCCCGCTGAGCATCAGCACCAGCAGTGCCCAGCCATCGCTCTTGGGCCCGCCGAACTCGGGGCGAAGAATCAGCCACAGGAAGAGCGGGACCCCGACGAGGCGAGCCATGCTGAGGATGTTGGGGATGGTGAGTACCCGGTCCGTCTGGACCCGAGTCTCCTGGACCTCCACCCGGGGGCCTCCTGTGTGAAGAACGTGCCAATGATGCCCCCTGACCTTACCCTCGGCCACCGACGCCGGGTGCACGGGGGTATCGGAAAAGCTCTTGAACGCGGGAATGCCCCGTGCCACAAGGGCACGGGGCTTTCCCGTAAAAGGAGTTCGGCGGCGTCCTACTCTCCCACAGGGTCCCCCCTGCAGTACCATCGGCGCTGAAAGGCTTAGCTTCCGGGTTCGGAATGTAACCGGGCGTTTCCCTAACGCAATGACCACCGAAACACTATGAAATTAACCAACACCGGAACAACACGGCCGTTCGTTATTTCAGAACAAACACAGTGGACGCGAGCAACTGAGGACAAGCCCTCGGCCTATTAGTACCAGTCAGCTCCACCCGTTACCGGGCTTCCACATCTGGCCTATCAACCCAGTCGTCTACTGGGAGCCTTAACCAATCAAGTTGGTGGGAATACTCATCTCGAAGCAGGCTTCCCGCTTAGATGCTTTCAGCGGTTATCCTTTCCGAACGTAGCCAACCAGCCATGCCCTTGGCAGAACAACTGGCACACCAGAGGTTCGTCCGTCCCGGTCCTCTCGTACTAGGGACAGCCCTTCTCAATATTCCTACGCGCACAGCGGATAGGGACCGAACTGTCTCACGACGTTCTAAACCCAGCTCGCGTACCGCTTTAATGGGCGAACAGCCCAACCCTTGGGACCGACTCCAGCCCCAGGATGCGACGAGCCGACATCGAGGTGCCAAACCATCCCGTCGATATGGACTCTTGGGGAAGATCAGCCTGTTATCCCCGGGGTACCTTTTATCCGTTGAGCGACAGCGCTTCCACAAGCCACTGCCGGATCACTAGTCCCGACTTTCGTCCCTGCTCGACCCGTCGGTCTCACAGTCAAGCTCCCTTGTGCACTTACACTCAACACCTGATTGCCAACCAGGCTGAGGGAACCTTTGGGCGCCTCCGTTACTCTTTAGGAGGCAACCGCCCCAGTTAAACTACCCATCAGACACTGTCCCTGATCCGGATCACGGACCCAGGTTAGACATCCAGCACGACCAGAGTGGTATTTCAACGACGACTCCACAACCACTGGCGTGGCCGCTTCAAAGTCTCCCACCTATCCTACACAAGCCGAACCGAACACCAATATCAAACTATAGTAAAGGTCCCGGGGTCTTTCCGTCCTGCTGCGCGAAACGAGCATCTTTACTCGTAGTGCAATTTCACCGGGCCTATGGTTGAGACAGTCGAGAAGTCGTTACGCCATTCGTGCAGGTCGGAACTTACCCGACAAGGAATTTCGCTACCTTAGGATGGTTATAGTTACCACCGCCGTTTACTGGCGCTTAAGTTCTCAGCTTCGCCGACCCGAAAGTCGGCTAACCGGTCCCCTTAACGTTCCAGCACCGGGCAGGCGTCAGTCCGTATACATCGCCTTACGGCTTCGCACGGACCTGTGTTTTTAGTAAACAGTCGCTTCTCGCTGGTCTCTGCGGCCACCCCCAGCTCGGAGAGCAAGTCTCCTCACCAGTGATGGCCCCCCTTCTCCCGAAGTTACGGGGGCATTTTGCCGAGTTCCTTAACCATAGTTCACCCGAACGCCTCGGTATTCTCTACCTGACTACCTGAGTCGGTTTAGGGTACGGGCCGCCATGAAACTCGCTAGAGGCTTTTCTCGACAGCATAGGATCATCCACTTCACCACAATCGGCTCGGCATCAGGTCTCAGCCTTAACGTGTGACGGATTTACCTACCACACGGCCTACACCCTTACCCCGGGACTACCACCGCCCGGGCTGGACTACCTTCCTGCGTCACCCCATCGCTTACCTAGTACAAGTCTGGTTCGTCGGCTCCACCACTACCCTCAACTCCGAAGAGATCGGGCCGGCTTCACGGACTTAGCATCGCCTGATTCAGTATTGGGCGTTTCAAAGCGGGTACCGGAATATCAACCGGTTGTCCATCGACTACGCCTGTCGGCCTCGCCTTAGGTCCCGACTTACCCTGGGCAGATCAGCTTGACCCAGGAACCCTTAGTCAATCGGCGCACACGTTTCTCACGTGTGTATCGCTACTCATGCCTGCATTCTCACTCGTGAACCGTCCACAACTCGCTTCCGCGGCTGCTTCACCCGGCACACGACGCTCCCCTACCCATCCCAGCAGGCGTTGGCCCTATACGCTGGAATGACACGACTTCGGCGGTACGCTTGAGCCCCGCTACATTGTCGGCGCGGAATCACTTGACCAGTGAGCTATTACGCACTCTTTCAAGGGTGGCTGCTTCTAAGCCAACCTCCTGGTTGTCTCTGCGACTCCACATCCTTTCCCACTTAGCGTACGCTTAGGGGCCTTAGTCGATGCTCTGGGCTGTTTCCCTCTCGACCATGGAGCTTATCCCCCACAGTCTCACTGCCGTGCTCTCACTTACCGGCATTCGGAGTTTGGCTAAGGTCAGTAACCCGGTAGGGCCCATCGCCTATCCAGTGCTCTACCTCCGGCAAGAAACACACGACGCTGCACCTAAATGCATTTCGGGGAGAACCAGCTATCACGGAGTTTGATTGGCCTTTCACCCCTAACCACAGGTCATCCCCCAGGTTTTCAACCCTGGTGGGTTCGGTCCTCCACGAAGTCTTACCTCCGCTTCAACCTGCCCATGGCTAGATCACTCCGCTTCGGGTCTTGAGCGTGCTACTAAAACGCCCTATTCGGACTCGCTTTCGCTACGGCTTCCCCACACGGGTTAACCTCGCAACACACCGCAAACTCGCAGGCTCATTCTTCAAAAGGCACGCAGTCACGACTGCATGTGCAAGCACATACAGCGACGCTCCCACGGCTTGTAGGCACACGGTTTCAGGTACTATTTCACTCCGCTCCCGCGGTACTTTTCACCATTCCCTCACGGTACTATCCGCTATCGGTCACCAGGGAATATTTAGGCTTAGCGGGTGGTCCCGCCAGATTCACACGGGATTTCTCGGGCCCCGTGCTACTTGGGAAATTCTCAAACGAGCCGTTGATGTTTCAGCTACGGGGGTCTTACCCTCTACGCCGGACCTTTCGCATGTCCTTCGCCTACATCAACGGTTTCTGACTCGTCGACCAATCGGCAGATTGATCAAGAGAACTCCCGCAACCCCGCATGCGCAACCCCTGCCGGGTATCACACGCATACGGTTTGGCCTCATCCAGTTTCGCTCGCCACTACTCCCGGAATCACGGTTGTTTTCTCTTCCTGAGGGTACTGAGATGTTTCACTTCCCCTCGTTCCCTCCACACTGCCTATGTGTTCAGCAGCGGGTGACAGCCCATGACGACTGCCGGGTTTCCCCATTCGGACACCCCCGGATCAAAGCTCGGTTGACAGCTCCCCGGGGCCTATCGTGGCCTCCCACGTCCTTCATCGGTTCCTGGTGCCAAGGCATCCACCGTGCGCCCTTAAAAACTTGGCCACAGATGCTCGCGTCCACTGTGCAGTTCTCAAACAACGACCAGCCACCCATCACCCCGCTCCGAAGAACAGGTTCACTGGGGCCGGCAACTGAAGGCGACCTCACGGCCGTACCCTCAGATACCCAACAACGTGCCCGACCCGACCGGTCATCCCCACGTTCCACGCCGAAGCAGTACTAGTGAACAACAACCTGTCGTGCCGAATAGTCAACGTTCCACCCATGAGCAACCACCGTCGAACATTTGCCGACGTAGTGGCCTCTGACCAGGCAAGCCCGGTAAGAAGTGCTCCTTAGAAAGGAGGTGATCCAGCCGCACCTTCCGGTACGGCTACCTTGTTACGACTTCGTCCCAATCGCCAGTCCCACCTTCGACAGCTCCCTCCCACAAGGGGTTGGGCCACCGGCTTCGGGTGTTACCGACTTTCGTGACGTGACGGGCGGTGTGTACAAGGCCCGGGAACGTATTCACCGCAGCAATGCTGATCTGCGATTACTAGCAACTCCGACTTCATGGGGTCGAGTTGCAGACCCCAATCCGAACTGAGACCGGCTTTTTGAGATTCGCTCCGCCTCGCGGCATCGCAGCTCATTGTACCGGCCATTGTAGCACGTGTGCAGCCCAAGACATAAGGGGCATGATGACTTGACGTCGTCCCCACCTTCCTCCGAGTTGACCCCGGCAGTCTCCTGTGAGTCCCCATCACCCCGAAGGGCATGCTGGCAACACAGAACAAGGGTTGCGCTCGTTGCGGGACTTAACCCAACATCTCACGACACGAGCTGACGACAGCCATGCACCACCTGTACACCGACCACAAGGGGGGCACCATCTCTGATGCTTTCCGGTGTATGTCAAGCCTTGGTAAGGTTCTTCGCGTTGCGTCGAATTAAGCCACATGCTCCGCTGCTTGTGCGGGCCCCCGTCAATTCCTTTGAGTTTTAGCCTTGCGGCCGTACTCCCCAGGCGGGGAACTTAATGCGTTAGCTGCGGCACCGACGACGTGGAATGTCGCCAACACCTAGTTCCCAACGTTTACGGCGTGGACTACCAGGGTATCTAATCCTGTTCGCTCCCCACGCTTTCGCTCCTCAGCGTCAGTAATGGCCCAGAGATCCGCCTTCGCCACCGGTGTTCCTCCTGATATCTGCGCATTTCACCGCTACACCAGGAATTCCGATCTCCCCTACCACACTCTAGCCTGCCCGTATCGACTGCAGACCCGGGGTTAAGCCCCGGGCTTTCACAACCGACGCAACAAGCCGCCTACGAGCTCTTTACGCCCAATAATTCCGGACAACGCTTGCGCCCTACGTATTACCGCGGCTGCTGGCACGTAGTTAGCCGGCGCTTCTTCTGCAGGTACCGTCACTTTCGCTTCTTCCCTGCTGAAAGAGGTTTACAACCCGAAGGCCGTCATCCCTCACGCGGCGTCGCTGCATCAGGCTTTCGCCCATTGTGCAATATTCCCCACTGCTGCCTCCCGTAGGAGTCTGGGCCGTGTCTCAGTCCCAGTGTGGCCGGTCGCCCTCTCAGGCCGGCTACCCGTCGTCGCCTTGGTAGGCCATCACCCCACCAACAAGCTGATAGGCCGCGGGCTCATCCTTCACCGCCGGAGCTTTCAACCCCGTCCCATGCGGGACAGAGTGTCATCCGGTATTAGACCCCGTTTCCAGGGCTTGTCCCAGAGTGAAGGGCAGATTGCCCACGTGTTACTCACCCGTTCGCCACTAATCCACCCCGAAGGGCTTCATCGTTCGACTTGCATGTGTTAAGCACGCCGCCAGCGTTCGTCCTGAGCCAGGATCAAACTCTCCGTGAATGTTTTCCCGTAATCGAGACAACACAACACGAGAGCGGAACGATCAGCCGGAATAAGACCGATCGTTCACAGCGTCCTCGCTGTGTAATTGCCTACCGAAACCGTGAGGCCCGGCAGGACTTTCAAAGGAACCACCAACCTGCCGAAGCAGGCCGGGGTATCAACATATCTGGCGTTGACTTTTGGCACGCTGTTGAGTTCTCAAGGAACGGACGCTTCCTTTGTACTCACCCGCAGAACATTCTCTGGGGCTTTCCTCCGGGCTTTCCCTTCGATCTTGCGTTTCCGACTCTATCAGACTCTTTCGTGTCCGATTCCCGGTCGAAGCGGGTTCGCTTTCCAGTTCTTCGCTTTCGCGTTTCCCTTTCCGGCGAGTCCGACTCTATCAGGCCTTTCCATTTCCCTTGACCAGCCCCCACAGGCATGCGGGTGCCGATCCAAGTTAGATTCAGGGCTTAAAAAGTCGCTGCCGACCCCCGACTCGAAGTCGCACTGGGGCCAGGCAGGAATACGACAGTACAGGCAGTTGGGAGTCGAGGCAAATCGTTTCCGGCGCCCTTCTAAGGTCGCGAACCGTCAGGACTCGGCCAGAAACGGGACTTCTTATGACTTACTCTGCTGAACAGCACGCCGTCGTCCGCAAGCCGTGACGGCGCCAATCGAGCTCCACCCCCTGGGAGGTTCCCCATGACCACTGTGACGTCCCCTCTTGCCGGGCGTGCCGTCGGGCTCACCGCGGTACCGGACCCGGTCTTCTCCGGCGCGATGGTGGGGCCCGGAACCGCCATTGATCCCGAGCGCGAGCCGTCCGAAGCCGTAGCGCCGGTCGACGGCATCGTTGTCTCCCTGCACCCGCACGCGTTCGTCGTCGTGGACGATCACGGGCACGGTGTGCTCGTCCACCTCGGCATCGACACCGTTCAGCTCAATGGCGAGGGCTTCGAACTGCTCGTGAACAAGGGGGACACGGTCACCCGAGGTCAGGGCATCGTGCGGTGGGACCCTGCGGGCGTCGAGGCCGCCGGCAAGTCCCCCGTGTGCCCGATCGTCGCGCTGGAAGCCACCGCTGACTCCCTCTCCGATGTCCGCGAGGACGGCGACGTGAAGATGGGCGACACGTTGTTCGGCTGGCAGTGACGGACGCGGCTCGATGACAGCCGACTGGATATCCACCGCGGAGGCATGGACCGCCGCACAACCGGAGGCGGGTGCAATGGAGACAACGCTGCGAGGCGTCGGTGTGAGCCACGGAGTTGCGATCGGCGAGGTTCGTCATATGGGTACGGCGATGCTCGAACCGCCGGCCAAGCAGATCCCTGCCGAGGAGGCGGAGCGCGAACAGGGGCGCGCTCGCCAGGCTGTGGAAGCGGTGGCGGCCGATCTGATCGCGCGCGGCAATCTTGCCGGTGGCGAGGCTCAGCATGTGCTCGAGGCCCAGGCCATGATGGCGCAGGACCCGGAGCTGATTGCTGATGTGGAGCGGCGCATTGCCGTCGGCAGCACCGCCGAACGCGGCGTCTACGACGCGTTCGCCGCCTATCGGGCGCTGCTCGCCAGCGCCGGCGAGTACCTCGCCGGGCGGGTCGCCGACCTCGACGACGTGCGTAACCGGATCGTGGCTCGCCTGCTCGGTGTGCCGATGCCCGGTGTGCCGGACAGCGACGAGCCCTATGTCCTGATCGCCAGGGACCTCGCGCCGGCCGACACGGCGCTGCTCGACCCTGCGCTGGTGCTCGGATTCGTGACCGAGGAGGGCGGGCCCACCAGTCACAGCGCGATTCTGGCGCGTGCGCTCGGTGTGCCCGCTGTGGTGGCGCTCCCCGGGGCCGGTGAGCTGGCCGAGGGCACCGTCGTCGCGGTGGACGGCAGCACCGGTGAGATCTTTGTCGAGCCCAGCGCCGAGAAGCGTGCGGAGATGGAGCGTGCCGCTGCGGCGCGCAAGGCCGCGCTGTCCGCTTCGACCGGTCCGGGTGCGACCTCCGACGGTCACAAGGTCCCGCTGCTCGCGAATGTGGGCGGGCCCGGTGATGTGCCGGCTGCCGTCGAGGCCGGCGCGGAAGGCGTGGGACTGTTCCGTACCGAGTTCCTGTTTCTGGACGACAGCAAGCAGGCGCCGTCCGAAGAGAAGCAGGTCGCGGCGTACCGGGCGGTGCTCGAAGCGTTCCCTGAGGGACGTGTCGTGGTGCGGGTGCTGGATGCCGGCGCAGACAAGCCGCTCGACTTCCTGACGCCGACGGACGAGCCCAACCCGGCACTGGGTGTGCGTGGGCTGCGGAGCCTCCTGGATCACCCCGAGGTGCTGCGGACCCAGCTCACCGCGCTGGCGAAGGCTGCCGAAGGTCTGCCCGTCCACCTCGAGGTCATGGCTCCGATGGTGGCGGACCGTGCGGACGCAAAGGCCTTCGCCGATGCCTGTCGTGCGGCCGGGCTGGCGGCGAAGTTCGGTGCGATGGTGGAGATTCCGTCCGCGGCTCTGCGCGCGCGCTCGATCCTGCGGGAGGTTGAGTTCCTTTCGCTGGGCACGAATGACCTGGCGCAGTACACCTTTGCCGCCGACCGTCAGGTGGGTGCGGTGTCGCGGCTGCAGGATCCTTGGCAGCCTGCGCTGCTCGACCTCGTAGCGCTGTCTGCGGAGGCGGCCAGGGCCGACGGCAAGAGCTGTGGTGTCTGTGGTGAAGCCGCCTCCGATCCGCTGCTTGCCTGTGTCCTGACGGGGTTGGGTGTGACGTCGTTGTCGATGGGCGCCGCGTCCATCCCCTACGTCCGCGCCACCCTGGCGAAGTACACGCTCGCGCAGTGCGAGCGGGCCGCTTCCGCCGCTCGTGCGGCCGACTCCGCCGAAGAGGCGCGGGTAGCGGCGCAGGCGGTGCTGTCGGGCGAATAGCCCCGATGTGTCTGTGGTGAAGGGGCTCTCTGCCGATGCCGACAGGGAGCCCCTTCGGCCTGTCAGTGGTGCGACTCCGGTTCGTCCGCGCCAAGGTCGAAGCCCGCGCAGTACTCCACGTGTGACTCCGGGGAGACGGGTTCGCCGGTGTCGGCATCGGTGCAGTAGGCGCTGAAGACCTCGCCGGCGGTGAGCGGGACCAGGTTGCCGCGGGCCAGCCGCCAGCCGTGGACCCTGTCCTGGGTGCCGGGGTTGCTCGTGCGGAGTACGACTCCCCCGGGCTTTTCGAGGGCGATACCGACGGCGAGCACCGTGACGAACTCGGCTCCTTCCGCTGATTCGAGGCGAGCGGGCCCCGTGGTGTCGCGCTCGGTGTGCAGGACGGCGAGCAGGTGCTCGTTCTCGGTGGGGGTGCTGCAGACGAGGTGGTGGGTGCCCGGGCCGGCCGTCCCCAGCATGCGCAGCAGGAGGTGGGAAGCCCGGTCGAAGGCGGCGCGGCCGACGTCCTGACCGCAGTCCGCGCAGGCTCCGAGGTCGGCCAGGGTCATCGTGGCGTACTCCCAGGTGGCCCGGCGGACGGCTCGGCCGACCAGAAGCGGGATCAGGGTGTCGATGGGTTGGCCGGTGTACGCGACTGTGGCGCCGGCCGAGGCGATTTCGGCGGTGAAGCGGCTACGACTGGCGGGAGCATCGGCAGCGATTCCGGACTCGGTGCAGAACTCCGCGTACTCCTCCGGGTCGAAGAGGGCGACCGTGGCGTGCATGCCCTGTGCGGCGAGGGCCTTCAGCAGGCCCTCCACCTGCTGGAGATAGATGGTGTGGTCGTCGAAGGTGAAGGTGCGATAGCGCCGCATCGCCGCGAAGTCCTGCTCGTCGGCCAGGAGGCCGATGGTGCTGGGTGCTTCGCGGCGCAGCGTGCGTCGCATGGATGTGCCGGACCGGAGGTACCCGCTGGTCCTGCTGGTCTTGTCGTGCTTGGTGTTCCTGGTCTGCGCCATGACTCCCCCAGTGCGCTGTCGATCATTGCTCACTCAGAGTAATCAAGAGCACTGACAACGCGGCCGGTCAGTGACGCTTGCGGGCGAGGTCCTCGTAGAAGTGGAGGAGTTCGAGGTTGTCGATCGAGCCGGGGTTGACCGCCTTGGCCAGGGCTGTGCCTTGCAGGAGGCGCTTGACCGGAACCTCGATGCGCTTGCCGGTGAGCGTGTGCGGAATGCCCGGGACCTCGATGATCTCGTCCGGGACATGGCGCGGGGAGAGGTTCTCCCGGATGGTCCGCTTGATGCTGTCGCGCAGGTCGTCGTCGAGCGCGGCGCCGTCGGCGAGGTGGACGAAGAGCGGCATCCAGTAGCCGCCGTCGGGCTCTTCGATGCCGATGACGAGGGATTCGCGGACTTCGGGGAGTCGTTCGACGGCTTCGTAGATGTCGGCGGAGCCCATCCGTACACCCTGGCGGTTGAGGGTGGAGTCGGAGCGGCCGTGGATGACGACCGAGCCGTGTTCGGTGATCGTGATCCAGTCGCCGTGGCGCCAGACGCCGGGGTACATGTCGAAGTAGCTGTCGTGGTAGCGGCTGCCGTCGGGGTCGTTCCAGAAGCGGATCGGCATGGAGGGCAGGGGTGCGGTGACGACGAGTTCACCGACCTCGCCGATGAGGGGCTTGCCTGCGGGGTCCCAGGACTGGAGGTCCGTGCCGAGGCACGGGGCCTGGAGCTCGCCGATGTGCACGGGGAGGGTGGGGACCGCGCCGGCGAAGCAGCTGCAGACGTCGGTGCCGCCGCTGACGGAGGCGATCCACAGGTTGTCGTCCACCTCGTCGTGGAGCCAGCGGAATCCGTCGGGCGGGAGCGGGGAGCCGGTGGTGGCGACGCATTGGACGCGGGAGAGGTCGAAGTCGCGGCCCGGGTGGACGCCGGCCTTGCGGCAGGCCATGACGTAGGCGGCGGAGGTGCCGAAGAGGGTCGCTCCGGTCTGTTCGGCGACGCGCCACTGGGCGCTGACGTCCGGGTAGCCGGGGCTTCCGTCGTACAGCACGAGTGTGGTCCCGGTGAGCAGGCCGGAGACGAGGAAGTTCCACATCATCCAGCCGGTGGAGGTGTACCAGAAGAACCGGTCGTCGGGGCCGAGGTCGCAGTGCAGGCCGATCTGCTTGAAGTGTTCGAGCAGAATGCCGCCCTGGGACTGGACGATCGCCTTGGGGAGTCCGGTCGTACCGGAGGAGTAGAGCACCCACAGCGGATGGTCGAAGGGGACCTGTTCGAAGAGGGGCTCGGTGTCGGCGGACGTGAGGGCGGACCAGTCGAGGGTGCCCTCCGGGGCCTCGGTGCCCAGCAGCGGTATGTGGACGACGGCGCGCAGGGTGGGGAGTTCGCGGCGCAGCTCGGCGACCGTGTCGGTGCGGTCGTGTTCCTTGCCGCCGTAGCGGTAGCCGTCGACGGTGAAGAGGACGACGGGTTCGACCTGTTGGAAGCGGTCGAGGACGCTGCGGGCGCCGAAGTCGGGGGCGCAGGAGGTCCAGACGCCGCCGACGGCCGCGGTGGCGAGGAAGGCGATGACGGCCTGGGGGATGTTGGGGACGTAGGCGCTGACGCGGTCGCCCGGTGTGACGCCGAGCGCGCGGAGCTCGGCGGCGAGCGATCCGACCCTGCGGCGGAGTTCGGACCAGGAAATGGGGGCCTGGGTGTGGGTCTCGTCGACGTGGATCAGGGCGGGGGCGTCCGCGCGCAGAGGGTCCTCGGCAGTGCGCAGGGCGTGTTCGGCGTAGTTGAGGGTGGCGCTGGGGAACCACTGGGCGCCGGGCATGGTGCGGTCGCCGATGACGGCTTCGTACGGGGTGGAGAACCGTACGTCGAACCAGTCGGCGACGGCCTGCCAGAAGGTGTCGAGCTCGTCGACCGACCAGCGGTGCAGCGCCGGGTAGCCGCCTTCGGCCGGTGCTCCGTACCGCTCTGCCGCCCAGTTCTGGAAGCGGGTGACGGCCGCGGCCGCGATGCGGTCGGGGCCGGGCTGCCAGAGGGGGGCTTCGTTGGCTGCTGCGGTCATGGCGGCTCCCTGACTGTACGGGTACGCGGGGTGGGCGTGGGACGCGCGCACACGTGCTGGGGTGTGCGCGTGAGGCGGCTTTTACGGACGATGCCATGTGATCGTCTTTCGCACCAGGGTTCACCACCCATGGTCGCGTGTCCGGACATGTGGTCCGGCCACGGGTGAACGGAAGTTGAACGCGGCCCGCACCCGTCCTGTCGGGTGGCAGGGTGAGCTGCATGGACGGTCGTGACCTGGTGCGCTTGGTGAAGTTGGTCGGTTCGGTGCGGGGGCTGCGCACGGTGCGCTCCTCCCGGCGGCGCCGGAATGCGGACGCGCGGGCGCTGCCCCGGCGCGGTGCGGAGCGGGCGAGAGTGCCGGGCCTCGTGGTGGGGGCGGAGCCGGGGCCGGGTGGCGGTGTGGTGCGGTTCGCGCGTTCGGAGTTGCGGATCCGGGTGGCGGTGGGTGGGGCGGTGTTCTGGGGCTGGGACGGGGCGGAGCCGTTGCCCTCGTACGCGCTGGCAGGTGCGGGCCCCGAGCCGGATCCGCGGGCCGGGCTGGAACCGGACAAGGACGGCGGCTGGCAGGTCGTCTCGGAGCGGCTGACCCTTGCGGTGTCGAGGCACGGGGCCGTGGAACTACGTACTCCGGGCGGGGTGGTGCTCCGGCGCGAGTTGCCGCCGCGCTGGTGGGAGCCGGTCGCGGGTGGTGGTGCCCGGTGGGTGCAGCGGTCCGAGGTGCCGGCGGATGCCCGGTTCTTCGGGCTCGGCGGGCGGGCGTCCGGACCGCGGCTGCGGGACGGTGTGTACCGGCTGTGGAACACGGATCCTGGTGGGAGTTTCGGGCCGGGTGACGATCCGCTGTATCTGACGATGCCGGTGCAGCTGGTGATCTCCGACGCGGGGACGCATCTGGTGTTCCACGACAACTCCTGGTCGGGGCGGGTGACGCTGCGCGAGGGCGCGGAGGGCGCGGGATCCGGGCATGACCGTCCGGGAATGTGCGAGATGCGGATGGACGGCGGGCCGCTGCGCTGCTGGGTGATGGCCGGCACGCCGGCGCGCGTACTGCAGAGCTGGACGACGCTCACGGGTGCGCCCGCGCTCCCGCCGTCCTGGGCGCTGGGTCCGCAGCATGCCCGTTGGGGCTTCGGGAGCGAACGGGAGGTGCGGCGGGTGGTCGCCGGGTACCGGGAGCGGGGGCTGCCGTTGTCCGTGCTGCATCTGGACATCGACCACTACGACGCGCATCGGGTGTTCACCGTGGACCGCGAGCGCTTTCCCGATCTGCCGGGACTGGCGAAGGAGCTGCGGGAGGACGGGGTGCGGCTGGTGTCGATCGTCGATCCCGCGGTGAAGGCGGAGCCGGGGAACGCGGTGTTCGACTCGGGCAGGGCGGTCGGGGGCGACGGGGCGTTCGTCCGGGACGCACGGGGGCGGGTGGTGCGCGGGGAGGTGTGGCCGGGTGAGTGCGTGTATCCGGACTTCACCGATCCGCACGTGCGTGAGTGGTGGGGCGGGCTGTACGAGGAGCGGCTTGCGCAGGGGTTCTCCGGTGTGTGGCACGACATGAACGAGCCGGTGTCGTTCGCGGCGTTCGGGGAGCCGACGTTGCCTCGGTCGGCGCGGCACTGTCTGGAGGGCCGCGGGGGTGATCACCGCGAGGCCCACAACGTGTACGGGCTCGCCATGGCGCGTGCGGGGTACGAGGGGCTGCGCCGGCTGCGGCCGGAGGAACGTCCGTTTCTGTTCTCGCGTTCCGGTTGGGCGGGGATGCAGCGGTACGGGGGTACCTGGTCCGGTGATGTGGAGACCAGTTGGTCCGGGCTGCGGGCCTCCCTGGCACTGGTGCTGGGGCTGGGGCTGTGCGGGGTTCCGTATTCGGGCCCGGATGTGGGCGGGTTCGGCGGGTCGCCGTCGCCCGAGCTGTATCTGCGGTGGTTCCAGCTGGGTGCGTATCTGCCGCTGTTCCGTACCCATGCGGCGATCGACGCGGGGCGCCGGGAGCCGTGGGAGTTCGGGCCGCGGGTGCTGGAACACGCGCGGGCCGCGTTGGAGGAGCGGGAGCGGCTGCGCCCGTACTTCGTGGCCCTGGCGCAGCTGGCCCGGCTGACGGGTGCACCGTACGTGCGACCGCTCTGGTGGGGTGCGCCCGGTGAGCGGGCGTTGCGGGACTGTGAGGACGCGTTCCTGCTGGGGGACGCTCTGCTGGTGGCGCCGGTGCTGGAGCCCGGTGTGGACCGCCGGGCGGTGCGGTTGCCGCGGGGGCGTTGGTACGACACGGCGACGGGTGAGGTGTACGAGGGGCCGGGTCAGGTGCTGCTCGACGCTCCGTTGTCGCGGGTGCCCGTGCTGGCGCGGGCGGGTTCGGTGCTGCCCGTGCGGAGCGCGGACGGCGGTGTGGAGCTGGAGGTGTGGGCTCCGGCGGCGGGGCACAGTGGGGGCGGTCTTGTGGTCCGGGACGTGGGTGACGGCTGGGAGCGGGCGGAGGTCGAGCGGTATACGTCGCGCCTGGTGGACGGGACCGTTGCGGTGGAGCGGGAGGGTGAGGGGCCGGTCAACGGCACCGTGCGCGTGCGGGGGTTGTAGGACGTGGCGGGGCCCGGCCAGTCAGTGGTAGCCGCCTTCGAACCACGTGCGGACGGCCCGGGTGTGCAGGGGGAAGGCGAGCTCGGTGGGTGCCCGGAGCAGATGGAAGCCGGAGGTCTCACTGGTGGGCGCGGAGGGCGGGAGTACGCCGGCGGGGCGTTCGGGAAGCAGTCCGAAGAGGAGCAGATGGCCGTCCGGGGCACTGAGGGCGTCGGCGAGACGGACGTCCTCCTCGTCGGCTTCGATACCGGTCTCCTCGCGCAGTTCACGTACGACTGCGTGTTTCCAGTCCTCGTCGTGGTCGATGAAGCCGCCGGGGAGGGCGAGACCGCCGCGGCAGGGCGGGATGGTGCGGGTGATGACGACGAGTCCGGTGCCGTCCGGGTCGGTGACGGGGAGCAGGGCCACGGCGACCGGCAGCGGGTTGCGGTAGGCCGTGTCGCCGCAGACGGCACAGGTGCGGGGCCAGGCGGCGGGGGACGTCGACGCGGCGTACGGTGTTCCGCAGCTGCCGCAGTGGGAGTCCCTGGCCGGCTTCTCGGGGTTGCTCGTGGATGCGGACACGCGCGGACTGTATCCGATCGCCTGCCGGGCTCCCCGCACTCCATGGATTATGTGCCCATGACAGGTCTCGCTTCCGCTTTCCGTGTCCTGGCCGCCGCTGCCGCCGCCCTGCTCGCCGTCACCGCCACCGCCCCCGTGGCGCAGGCGAGGCCCGAGCCGAAGGCTCCCGAGGAGTTCGTCGCGCTGCGCTCGGTGGATCCGACGATCATTCAGGAGATGCGCTACCCCACCGCACACAACTTCATGGGCGTTCCGGTGGACGGATATCGCCAGCCGCTCTGCATCCTGACCCGGCCCACAGCCCTGGCCCTGCACCGGGCGCAGACCCGGCTCCTGGAGCAGGGTTACTCGCTGAAGGTGTACGACTGCTACCGGCCGCAGCGGGCGGTCGACCACTTCGTGCGGTGGGCGAAGGATCTCGACGACGAGACGATGAAGGGAGAGTTCTATCCCCGCGTCGACAAG
This sequence comes from Streptomyces sp. NBC_00846, assembly GCF_045207325.1. Lineage (NCBI taxonomy): Bacteria > Bacillati > Actinomycetota > Actinomycetes > Kitasatosporales > Streptomycetaceae > Streptomyces > Streptomyces sp. NBC_00846. The sequence goes on from NZ_CP108846.1 coordinate 800,659, forward strand.
ACCCGGCTGTTCGCGGACGGTTACATCGCGGAGAAGTCCGGACACAGCCGCGGCAGCACGGTGGACCTGACGTTGGTGAGACGGCCCGCCGCGCCCACCGGGCCGTATCCGCCGGGCCGGCAGCAGGTGCCCTGTTACGCGCCCCAGGCCGAGCGCTTCCCGGACAACTCCGTGGACATGGGGACGGGATACGACTGCTTCGACACGCTCTCCCACACGGATGACCCGCGTATCCAGGGAACCCAGCGTGCCAATCGGCAGTTCCTGAAGAAGACGCTCACCGACGCCGGCTTCGTGAATCTGGCCGAGGAATGGTGGCACTACACCTTCAAGCCCGAGCTGTTCCCGGACACCTTCTTCGACTTCCCAGTGGCCAGGAGGTCCGTCGCGGGGCACTGAGACGAGCGCGGAGAAGGAGCGGCCGGGACCACCCCCGTGGGTTCCGGCCGCCCGTTCTCCCTCTCGGACGCGGATCGGCCGTTTCCGGTTGCCGCCCGTGCCATTACGGTGCCCGTATGCCACAACAGACATTCGATTCCTACGAAGAGTTCTGGCCCTACTACGTCGCGATGCACTCCAGGGCAGCGACCCGCTGGGTCCATCTGACCGGCACCCTCACCGGGCTCGCGGTCACCGCGTACGGCCTGGCGCGGGGACGCAAGAGGTACGCGGCCGCGTTGCCGCTGATCGGGTACGGGACCGCTTGGCCCGCACACTTCCTGATCGAGAGGAACAATCCGGCCACCTTCGGACATCCCGCCTGGTCGCTGCGGGGCGACGTACAGATGATCCGGATGATGCTGACGGGCCGCGACCGGGAGCTGGCGGAGACCGCCGCCAAGTGGCTCGCCGACAACCGCTGACCGTTGCTGTCAGCAGCCTTGACGGACCGTCATGCCGGGTGAAAAATCCTTGCTCGGTCAGGCAGAGACGCGCGGCCCGTACCCCGGTCGGCGGGGGTGCGGGCCGCGCTGCTGCGCTGTCGTCGTCGTACGGGCCGTCACGTCGTGGCGGGCTCGCGGGGGTGCTCGGCGCGGGCCAGCGCATGCTCGACGACCGTCACCAGCACGTCCCGCGCGGAAGAGCGGTCGCGTGCGTCGCACATGACGACCGGAACCTCGGGGTCGAGGTCCAGTGCCGCCTGCACCGTCTCGGTGGCGAACTTGCCCGCTCCCTCGAAGCAGTTGACGGCGACGGCGAACGGAATCGCGCGGCGCTCGAAGTAGTCGACCGCCGCGAAGCAGTCCTGCAGCCGCCGGGTGTCCGCGAGCACGACCGCGCCCAGCGCTCCCTGAGCCAGTTCGTCCCACAGGAACCAGAAACGGTCCTGCCCCGGGGTGCCGAAGAGATACAGCACCAGGTCCTCGCGCAGGGTGATCCGGCCGAAGTCCATGGCCACGGTGGTGGTGGTCTTCGCCTCCACGCCCGCCAGGTCGTCCACCGGACGGCCCGCCTCGCTGAGTCTCTCCTCCGTACGCAGCGGCCTGATCTCACTGACCGCACCGACCAGAGTCGTCTTGCCCGCTCCGAAGCCGCCCGCCACCAGGATTTTCAGGGTAACGGGCTCAACGGGCCGCCTGTTGCGGTTAGAGCGCCCGAAGGCCATTGATCACCTCGCGAAGAATGTTCACGTCCGGCAGCTCCGCCGGCGGAACGGGACGGGTTACGTGCACCAGCTCGTCCTCGACGAGATCCCCGACCAGCACTCGGACCACCCCTACGGGGAGGTCCAGGCCTGCCGCGAGCTCGGCGATCGACTGGGGCATGTCACTGCAGAGTTCAACGATCTCCACATGTTCCGGGGAGAGCGTCTGGTCCCGGCCGGGGTCGTCGGCCGCGGGTTCGGGGACGACGAGCGCGATCAGGTCGAGCCGATGACGGGAGGCGCTGCTGGTACGGCCCCGGGTCATCGCGTACGGACGGACCACGGGCCCCGCATCGGCGTCGTACCAGCGCGATGCCTGCGGGCCCGTGGACGTGGCCGGAGATCTGGAGGAGTCAGCGCTCATGCCGTCCACTCACCTCCCGGCGGCCGATCCGGTCGTCCGGGGAGCGTTGGCCAGGTGGGCACCGACGCGCTTGACCATCAGCGTCATCTCGTACGCCACCTGGCCTACGTCGGAGTCGGCATCGGCCAGGACGGCCAGGCAGCTGCCGTCACCGGCCGCCGTGACAAAGAGGAACGCCTCGTCGAGTTCGACGACGGTCTGGCGGACTCTGCCCGCGTCGAAGTGGCGTCCCACTCCCTTGGCGAGGCTGTGGAATCCCGAGGCGACAGCTGCCAGATGCTCACTGTCCTCGCGCGTCAGGCCCTCGGACGTACCGGTGGCGAGGCCGTCGCTGGAGAGCACCAGCGCTTTGTGAATGCTGGCGACGCGCTCCACGAGCTCGTCGAGCAGCCAATTCAGCCTGCTGGGGTCCTGGCGTACGGCGTCGAGTGCTGCGGCGTTCGGTGCGGTCATCGACCGTCCCCTCCCGGAGTGGTTCCTTGTGCTGTGTCACCGTGGCCGGTCACGTCCTCGGCGTTCTGCCGCCGGCCACGCTGCCAGCCACGTTGGAGCGAAGCCATACGACTGCGTACCTCGTCCGCATCGCGTTCGAAGTCCTGGTCCGGTTCCGAACGGGACGGCTCCGCATAGCGGCCACCGGAGACTTCACGAAGCTGCGGGGCGAGGCTCGCCTGCCGGATGCGCCGGGGCAGGCCGCCCACTGTCTCGGGGGCCACGCCCGGGGCTGCCGTTAGCGCGGGTTCGTCGGGCGTGACGGACTCTGGCGCGGGGGCGGGGCCGGCGGGTTTCCGGAAGCCGGCGGGCTCCCGGGGTTCGATGGGTTGCCGCGGCTCGGTGGGCCCTCCGGTGCCGGCGGCCGAGGGTCTGATCCCGGCATCTGTGGCGGGAGCCTCGGGACCGGGTGAGCTGTCGTGCTCGGCGGCCGCCGGGTGGGCGCGGCCCGCCTCGTCGACCCGGCGGCCGTTGTCGGTGACCAGAGTCGGCGGCTTGCGGCGGGGCAGCGGCACCGGGCCGCCCGGGCGCATCACCCGTACCTCGGCCTCGGGCCGGCCCGCCTGGTCGGATGCCTGCTGGTGCTGTTCGCGGTCACCGTCGCACCGGAGGTCGCGGGCCCGGAAGATGCCGCCGCGTTCGCTCTCGGTGTCGTCGATGTCGGACGCACCGCCCAGCAGGGGTTCCAGAAGAGGATCGAGCACGGGGTCGTTCTCGAAGCCCAGCGCTTCCACGGGTCCTTCGAGCTCCACGGGCCCGTCCAGGAGGGCCGGGTCCACGTGAGCGGCGGGAACGGGGGCGAGGCCGGAGTGCCTGCCGGTGGCCCGGCGGTCCGACACGCCGTCCCTGCGGTCCTTGTCTCTGCCCGGTCCCTGACCGGCCGCCTTTCCACGGCTGCCGATCGCCTTCTCGGACCGGCGGTCGAGGCGAAATCCGGCGCCGTGGGTGTCCGGGGCGTCGGTGAGCAGCGCCGCCGGGATGAAGACGACAGCGGTCGTACCACCGTACGGAGAGGTCTGCAGCGAGACCCGGACGTTCTGCCGCTGGGCGAGGCGGCTGACCACGAAGAGACCGAGCCGGTCGGTGTCGGAGAGCTCGAACTCGGGAGTTTCGGCGAGCCTCAGATTGGCATCGAGAAGGACATCGGGGGCCATGCCGAGGCCTCGGTCGTGGATTTCGAGCGTGAAGCCGTTGGCGACGCGTTCGCCGAGCACCTGGACCGCGGTGTGCGGGGGTGAGAACACCGTGGCGTTCTCCAGGAGTTCGGCGATCAGATGGGTGAGGTCGGCGACGGCGGGTCCGCCCACACCGAAGCGGGGCAGTCTGCGGACCTCGATCCGCTCGTAGTCCTCGACCTCGGCGACCGCTGCCCGGACCACGTCCATCAGCTGGATCGGCTTGCGCCACTGACGGGACGGCGCGGCGCCGGAGAGGATCACCAGCCCCTCGGCATGGCGTCGCATGCGAGTGGTGAGGTGGTCGAGGCGGAAGAGGTCCGCGAGTTCATCGGTGTCCTCGGTGCGGCGCTCCATGGTGTCCAGGAGCGTCAGCTGCCGGTGCAGCAGCACCTGGTTGCGGCGGGCGAGATTGACGAAGACCTCGGACACACCGCGTCGCATGTCCGCCTGCTTGACCGCGGCTTCGACGGCGGCCCGTTGCAGAGTGTTGAGTGCCTGACCGACCTGGCCGATCTCGTCCCGTTCGTACTGGAGGTGCGGTGCCTCGGTCTCGACGTCGACCTGTTCACCGGCGGCCAGGCGACGCATCACGCTCGGCAGCCGTACACCCGAGACCTCATGGGCGTCCTTGCGGAGCCGGGAGAGGTCACGGATGAGCTCGCGGCCGATGCGTACGGAGACGAACACCGAGGCGAGCAGGGCGAGGAAGCCGAGGACGCCCGCGATACCGGCCTTGATCAGGACGCTGTAGCCGGCCGGCTTGCCGCGGTCCTGGAACCGGTTGTTCATCTCGGTGGAGTCGTTGGCCAGCCGGTTCAGGACGGACGGGGCCACCTCCTGCCAGCGCTCGGCGTCGACCGCCCGCGGATCCTGGGTGGGACCGCCGTTGATGAGCGTGCTCTCCGCGGTGCGCAGCCCTTCGCTGTCCGGGCTCGCCCAGAACTGCTCCACGCGTTGACGCTCCGACGAGGGAAGCATCTCGCCATTGATCCCGTAGAGCAGCTTGCGATTGGCCACGAGGTCGGAGATCTGGCGCAGTTCGGAAGCGGTGAGCCGGCCGGCGACGAGCGCCGAGGCGACCAGGGCGTCTTCGCGGGAGAGCATTTCACGGGCTCGTGAGATGCCGACCAGCGCGCGGACCTGCTTGTCCATCGACACGTTCTCCATCGTGCGGAGACCGGTCAGAAAGCGGTAACAGGGGTCTATGAGACGGTTGTAGAACTCCATCGCCTTCAGTCGGTCGATGGTGCGATTCTCGACCGACTCGCGGAGCGCGCCAAGACCCTCGACCGAGCCGAGAACCGAGTTCAGCTGTGTTTCGTCCTCGGGCCGCAGTGCGTCACGAATGTCCTTCTGCCGTGCACTGTCCTGGACATCCGCCACGACGCGGTCGGTGGCCGCTCTTTGGCGCTGCAGGAGCGGAAGGGCATTGGACGCCCTCGGGTCGGCAAGAAAGACCAGGGTCTGACGGCGCTCGTCCTGAATGGCGCGGACGGTGTCCTCCAGAGGATGGCCGACCTTCTCCACGATGGTGCTCGCGCTCATCAGGTGGCTCGCCTCACGCCCCGTCAAGAAAGTGGCGAATCCCCAGAGTCCGGTGAGGGAGACGAGCGGCACCAGCAGCAGCGCCACGATCTTCCTGCGGATGGACTTCCCGCGAAAGCGCATGGCCTCCCCCAGACCGACCCCTCGGGCCGGGGGTCGTGTTCCGTCAACAAACGGCGTGAGCCTACTACTGACAGCAAGGCAACTCGAAGGGGTGTCCGGGACGTTTTTCAGCCTCACTCCCCGGTGTCGATCAGGAGGTGTACGGGTATTCCGGGCCATGAAATTCGCGAAATCGGCAGAAGGCTCCTGTCAGCGCGTCGCACTGTCCCGGAGGGCAGTTGGCTGGAATTCTTCGTTCAATGACGGTTCGAGGGAATCTTCTCGGCCGGTCACTCGTCTCTCTGTACGGGGCAGGGGGAACCCGGGAGTGCTGAGGGCAGGATGGTCCGATCCGCCCGCGTAGAAGCGGCGCATGCCGGGCAGCAACCCTGAAGTCGGACAGCGGTGGGGAGTTGAGAGTCCTTGGTTACGGAAGAGCGTCGGAGCCGGGTGTCGTCGGCACCGGTCGCGGCGGCGGCCTCGGCGGCGACCGGCGGTGCGGAGATCCCGCATCAGGAGCGTCGGCAGCTCTGGGTGGAAGAGCCCGCGACACGTCGGCGGATGCCGGACCCGGTCCGTACGGCTGCCGTGCGTGCCGTGCTCATCATGTCGCTGACGATCATCCAGGCCATGGTGGCATTCCTGTGCACGCTGACGGAGTCCTGGCTGTCCTTTCCGCTGATGCTGAGCAGTGTGGGCAGCACGGTGGTCGCGACCTGGTCGGTGCTGGATGTCTGGGTCACCCGGCAGGTCTGGAATCAGCGCAACGGTGTGGTGTCCGTGCCGAGCAGTTCGGCGCGGCAGTTGCGCCGCGAGCGGCGTAGAGCACAGCGGGCGGCGCGGTCCGCGCAGCGGGACGATGCACGGATACGCCGCCGGGGCGCGGGCGGCCTCTCACGGGCCTGAGCGGCGCGGGGGCGGAACAGTGCCCGGCCCGTCCGGTGCCGGGTCCACGCGGTGCCCGGCCCGTCCGGTGCCGGGTCCACGCGGTGCCCGGCCCGTCCGGTGCCGGGTCCACGCGGTGCCCGGCCCGTCCGGTGCCGGACGGGATCGGGTCCGTCGGGTGGTCGGGCCGGGTTCGGGGCTCTCGTCCCGGCCGTTTGTGCCCGGATGCCCGTCGTTACTCGCCGGGCGAGTTCGGGGAGGGTGTCCGCGCGGTGTCGGGCGGTGTCGTGGAGCGCTTGAACATGCGGGTGGCGGTGATCTCGCCGTGCACCGTCTCGCCGTTCGGGTCCTGCTGCGGAAGCCCGGGGCGAAGGTGCTCCTCCACGCTGATGTACTTCAGCCCGGCCCGCAGGTCCGCGTCATTGCGCAACCGGATCACCAGCGGGAATTCGGCGAGCGCCGTCGTGTCGAACAGCCCGGTCGTGTAGAGCAGCTGCACACCGAGGGCGTCCGACACCGCACGCTGGAGTTCCAGCAGATAGGTGGCGTTGGCTCGACCGATGGGGTTGTCCAGGAAGAGCGTGCCCGCGTGCCGGTGCTGGTGCCGGTCACGGCCCCGGTCGTTGCTGCGCAGTGCGGCCATCGTGCAGTACAGGGCGATGGCGGCGGTGAGCAGCTGGCCACCGGAGAAGACGTCGCCCATCTGTCCGACCGGGACGCGCTCGGCGCGGAGCACCGCGTCCGGCTTGAGGATCTCCACGGCGATGCCCTTGGGCTCCAGCGCCGCCTGCACACCGCGCAGCAGAAGGGACATGCCGTCCCTGCGCAGATCGGAGTTCTTCTTCAGCGCGGCACGGGTGGCCTCGTCGACGACCTCGCCGAGCCGCTCGATGAGCGTCGCCTGGTCGGGTTCCTCGAAGCGGATCCGGAGGAACTCCTGGCCGGACCACTCCCCCAGTCCTTCGGGGAGCTGGGAGAGCCGCTGGGCGGAGCGCAGGGTGGTGAGCGCGGACTCCACAAGGCCGCGAAGCCGGTCGACGATGGAGTCGCGGTTGCGCTCCAGCTGGACCAGTTCGTCGGTGAGGACCCGAAGGCGGGGCGCGAAGGCGGCGGCCCACTTCTCGGCGTGCTCGGGCAGCGCGGCGGCCGGCAGCTCGCGGATCTGTTGGCGGGCGGGGGTGCGGACCTGCTCGTAGCGGGTGGAGTTGGCGTGCCGTACGAGGACGTCGCTCGCTTCCCGTACGGCGCTTTCGGCCGCGGACAGGTCGGCGGCGCAGCCACGCAGTGAACGGCGGGCCTCGGCGGCGGACTGCCGGGCCTCGTCGAGGCTGCCCGGGTACGGCTCGGGGGCCTCGGTGTCGTCGTCCGCGCCGTGGTCCCTGAGAAGGTCGCGCAGAAGTGCCGCGGTCTCGTCGAAGCCGCCCGCCGAGTCCTCGGCGGTGCGGTGGGCGTGCAGCAGCTCGGCGTGGGCTGCGCGGGCGGTGTCCAGGGTCGCGGTGGCGGAGGCCAGTTCGGCCGTGGCGGTACGCAGGAGGGTCTGGGCCTGCTCGGCGTCGGCCGGGACCAGCTCGTCCGGGAGTTCGGTGTGGTGGGTCTCGCCGTCCACCGGGGACAGGCGCTCGGCCTCGCCGCGCAGCCGGCCCAGCTGCTCGCTCGCGGTGGAGGCCCTGGTCTCCAGAAGCTGGACCAGGGACTCGGCGCGGGCGGCGGCCGCCTGCCGGGACGGACCGTCGGCGCCGTCCGTGCCTTCGAGGAGATGGGCGGCGCGGGTGCGGACCTTGTTGGTGAGTCGGTCCAGCTCGGCGAGAGCGGCGCTCTCGTCGCTCTCCGCGCGGGCCTGTTCGGCGCGCAGGTCCGCGCCGACACCCACCTTCTCGTACAGCTGGGACGCGGCCCGGTAGGCCTCCCGCAGCGCCGGGAGCGCGGGGCGCGGGGTGTCCGTCCCGGGCTCCGGGAGGTGCTCGGGCGCGCCCGCGATCTCGGCTCGTTCGGCGCGCAGGGCGCGGGCCGTGCGCCGGGCGTCGTCCGCGGCGCGCTGGGCGGCCCGGCGGTCCTCGTCAGCGGCACGGGCCCGTTCCAGGCAGACGGTGGCGCGGGCCTCCGACTCGGCTGCTTCGTCGATCAGTTCGCGCAGCTTCGCCTGCCAGCCCGCCCGTTCGCGGAGCCGGAAGGCGAGGCCCGCGAGCGCGTCGGCGGCGCGACGGGCGCGCTGAGCGGCCTCCTGGCGTTCGTCGCGGACACGGGCGGTGTCCGAGGCGGCCTCGTCGGCCTCGGCGCGCACGGTACGGGCTTCGGCGAGCGTGGCCTCCGCGGTCTCGGCGGCCGTTCGGGCGGTACGGGCGGCCTCGGCGAGTTCGGCGAGCATGCCGGGCGGGCAGTCGGCGCGCCACGAACCGATGCGGGCTGCGAGGGAGCGGTCGGACGTGAGACGGGCCGCGAGGGCTCGGATGTCCTCGTCGCGGGCGGCGGCCCTGGTCCTGAGTGCCTGCCGCTCCTCGTCGGCGGCGTGTTCGTCGTGCATCGCCGGGTTCGGCGGGACGAGGAACACCCCTTCCGTGCTCGTGGCCGAGCCGGTGGTGGGGACGGGTGCCAGCAGCGCGGCGGCGGTGCCCACGGCGACGGCAGAGCGCGGCAGCAGGGCGGCGCCGCTCAGGACCTCGCGGGCGCGGGCGTGCGAATCGGGGTCGGTGATGACCACGCCGTCGACCAGTTCGGGACGGGCGGCGAGTACGGACGCGTGGTCGGCGGGGTCGACGGTCTGGGCGAGGTAGCGCCAGCCGGGCAGGGCCGGGATGCCGTGTTCGCCGAGGTACTCGACGGTGGCGAGGACGTCGGGGCCGGGCGGCAGCAGTCCGCCGTCACCGAGCGCGCCGAGGATGCGGGAGTCGTCGGCGGCCGCGGTGCGCAGTTCGAAGAGGCGGCGTTCGGCGGAGGCGACGCCCTGGTCGAGCAGCTCCCGCAGCTCGTCGGCGCTCCGGTCGAGCTCCTCGGCGGTGAGCGGCTGTTCGCGGGCGGCCTGCTGTTCGGCCGTGACGGTGTGCGTGATGCCGGACGTGGACCGGCCTGGTTGACCTGCCCGGCCGCCCTGGCCCGCGTGGTCGCCCTGGCCTGGCTGACCGGCGTGGTCCTGGTGCCGGTCCTGGTGGTCCGCGCCGTGTGGGGCGTCGGCGTCCGTCTCCGGGCCGGCCGCACCGCGGCGGGGCCTGGGAACGCCGGTGCCCTGCGCGGAGGGCAGGCCGAGCAGGTCGGCCAGACGCTGGTCGGCGGCGATCGACTCGGCGGCCCTGAGCTCGGCCTCGTACGACTGTTCCGCCGCCTGTGCTGCATCGGCGGCGCGCGCCGCCGCCAGTTCGGCGCGGCTCTCGGCGGCGGTCGCATCCCTGGCCAGGTCGGCTGCCGAACGGGCGGCCTCCCTCGCGGTGTCCCAGACGGCGACGGCGGACTGCTCGGCGTCGCTCGCGGCGAGGGCCGCGCGGGCCGGATCGGCGTCCGGCGCGGTGTTCTCGAGCCAGCCGGCCCGTACCGCCTCCGCAGTCTCCTGCTCGACCTCGGCGAGGCGCTGGCGCAGGTGTCCGGCCTCGCTACGGGCGCGCTGGGCCTCGGTCGCGGCGGTGGTGGCGTCGCGGTGGGCGGTCTCGCCCGCCGTCTGGAGCGTGTCGGAACGCTCCTCCTCCTCGTTGGCCAGCGTCTCACCGGCCTCCGCCGCGGTGTGCAGGGCGCGTACGAGATCGGCGGCGGCCTCGGCACGGGCGGCGAGCGCGGGCGCGGCGTCCCGCTCGGCCTCGCGAATGGCGACGGCGACCCGTGCGGAACGGTCGGCGGCTGCGCGGTGGCGCAGTACGGCCTCGGCGGCCTGCCAGGCGGAGTACAGGGTGCGGGCATCGCTCAGTTCGCGGCGCTGGGCTGCGGCGCCCTTCTCCGCCGCGGTCAGGGCCAGGGAGGCGTGCCGGTAGGCCAGTTCGGCCGCGATCAGGGCGCTGCGGCTGCGGGCCTGTTCGGCGGTGGTGACGGTGTGGGCCGCGCCCGTGACCTGCTGGGCCAGTTCGGCGGCCCGGCCGCGCTCCTGGCCGGCGCGGGCGGAGAGCCTGCGGGCGAGCGTGCGGGTGCGGCGCTCGGACCCCGCGTGGATGTCTCGGGCGCGGGACCGGGTGCCGGTGGCCTCGACGATCCGGCCGAGCAGATCGACCGAGCCCGCGGTGAAGTCGCGCTCCGCGGTCAGTTCGGCGCGGCGGCCCAGCTTGTTGCCGAAGCCGCTCACCAGGTCGGCGAGGCCGTCCGTGTCCCGGGTGTCGGTGACGGCGCGGAGCAGCAGGTCGGTGAAGTCGGAGTCCTTCTTGACCGCGAAGAGGCCCGCTGCCTCGCCCTCGTCGGCGTTCATCTCGCGCTGGTAGCGGAAGAGTTCGGGGTCGAGACCGAGGTCTCCGAGGTGCTCGTTCCAGCGGTCGTGGATCTCTTCCCAGTGCACATCGAGGTGCTGGTAGAACTTGCCCGCCTCGGTCAGGGCGTCGCGGAAGCCCTTCATCGTGCGCCGTCGGCCCTGCGCGCCGGAGACGCCTTCGACCGGGCGGTGCACGGAAGTGGCCTCGGCGACCGGCAGGGAGTCCAGGCTGAGTCCGGGACCGGGGCGGAAGGAGTACCAGGCCTCGGCGAACTTCCGCGGGTCGTTGGAGACCTGGCGTCCACGCCACTCGCTCACCTTGCCGACGACCACGCACTCGCCGGTGAGGGTGTGCTGCCATTCCAGGGCGACATGCCCGCAGTCGTCGGCGAGGAGGAACTTGCGCAGTACGCCGGAGCTCGCACCGCCGAGGGTATTGCGGTGGCCGGGCAGCATCACCGAGAAGATCAGCTTCAGCAGCACCGACTTGCCGCCGCCGTTCTCCAGGAAGAGCACCCCGGCGGGGGCGGGGCGGCGCGGCGGGCCGACCGGCTCCTCCTCGAAGAACTCCGCCTGGGCCGGCGCGGGATGGGGCACGGGCTCGCCCACTCCGCGCAGGTCGAGCACGGTGTCGGCGTAGCGCGCACCGGCCGGCCCGATGGAGTAGAGGCGGATCCGGGACAGCTCGTACATGGCGGCGGACTCTCGTCGTTCAGGCAGCGGGGGAGACGGCGGTGGTGGGGAGACGGCGGTGATGGGACGCGGCGGTGATGGGAGGACGGCGGTGATGGGACGCGGCGGTCAGGCGTGGAACGGCAGACCGGCGTCGGCGACCAGCTCCAGGTCGTCGGAGTCGGGCGGCGGCAGGAGCGTCGCCGTTCCGTCGGTGACGGGTACGACTCCGAGTTCCAGGAGTTCGGCCATGGCGGCGCTGCCGGCCATGTCGCGGACCTGGAGCTGGTAGCGGGCGGTGGTGCGGAAGGCGCCTCCGGCGTCGTCCCCGGTGCGCTGGAGGAAGCCGGAGTCGGTGAGGAAGGCGACGGCCTTGCCGACGATGCCCGTGGTGGAGCCGGCCAGCCTCCGGGCATCCTTCGTGGCTCCGGTGGAGCTGCGCCTGGCATAGATCCGCCAGGCCGCCTCCAGCCCGGGGGTGTCGGTGGCCGGGTCGGTGTTGTCGCCGTGCTCCTCGGCCCGTTCCTCCAGGCGGTGGCAGGCCTGGCGGACGAACGAGTCGACGCCGTTGACGGTGATCCGGCCGATGTACGCGTCGTCGGCGAGGTCCTCCGGGCGCGGGAAGGCCATCGCGGCGACGGCGAGGTGTGCGAGCCCGTGCAGGAAGCGGTCGGCGGAGTCGGACGAGGCGCGGCGGGCGTAGTCGCCCATGCGGACGGCGAAGACCGAGTCCTCGCCGGCGGTCACGGCCATGCCTGCGCGGGTGGACACCTCCAGCACGACCAGACCGAGCCCGGTCGCCACGGCGTCGGCGAGCCGGGCGAAAGCGGGCCCCTCCCGGTAGCGGCGAAGCAGTTCGGCGTATTCGGCGTCGCGCGCGGGCAGCAGTTTGGGCTGCAGCCCGAAAGCGACGAGCCGGGCGGCGTCGGCCGCGTCGGCCGGGGTGACGGGTGCGGTCGCGGCGGGCCGGGCCGGGTCGGCGGGCGCCGTACTCTCGGTCCCGTACGCGGCGGTCGGCTCGCTCCACTCGTCGGCGTGCTGTGCGCGGTGGTCGCTCACGACTGTCGCTCCTTGCTGCGGAAACTCTTCGGTACGGGGTGGACGGCGTCGGCGCTCGCGGCAGCCGTCCTGAGCTGTGTGGTTCCGTCCGGTCCGGCGGCGGGACAACGGCGTCCCCGGCAGTTGTGCGGCAGCGGTACGTCCGCAGACGCGCCGTTCATGACGCCTCCGAACGGTCCGCGGCCATTCCGGCCGCGTCCAGAAGGGCCGTGCCCACTATCAGGTCCGCACCGCCGAACTCCTCGTCGTCGAGCTCCGTCCCGTCGTCGACGGAGAACAACAGGCGCTGCTCGCCCTGCCGGTAGGCGGTGCCGACCGGCGGGCTCGCGGCGTGCACCGCGAGCAGGGCGACCAGGTAGGGCAGTTCGGGATCGCGGCGCCGGGCCTCCGCGAGGAGTCCGGAGAGTCGGCGCGGGGCGTCGTGCTCCAGATCGAGGAGTTCCATGGCACTCGCGAGCTGCTCCTCGCTGAACCTGCTGTCGTCCGGGGTGGCGATCAGATCGGGTTCGGGCATTTCGGCGCCCAGGTGTTCCCGCTCCAGGGGCGGGGTGAGCAGCATCTCGACGAGATCGCCGACCCGAACCGACGTGGGGGTGCGCAGGCCGGTGCCGTGGGCGAAGAAGGCATCGGTCACACAGATGGCCTGTTCGACGGGGAGCGGCAGCAGCGGGGCGACCAGCTGGCCGTACAGATCGAGACCGCTGCGGGCCGTGGGCGCGGCGAACGCCTGGCGGTCCTGTTCGGCGCGGAACAGCGGTCCGGCTTCCAGCAGTCGGGACTGCAGCTGGGTGTGGCGGCGGATGCAGTCCTTCACTATGTCGACGAGCTCGGCGGCGCGCCGCTTGTGCTCGGGCTCCTCCGCCTCGTCGCGCGCCTTACGGATGTTGGTGAGGATCGCGTTCTCGTGGCGGTAGCGGTCGGCGACGTGGTCGAGGGCCTCGTCGATCATGTCGGGCACGGCGTTGAGCCAGTCGACGGCCCGGACGTTGCGCCGGGTGGCCTCCAGCGTCTTCCGGAGGGTCTCCGCGTACTGCACGGTGCGGTAGCGGGCCTGTTCGGCGGCGAGCTGCGCGTCGGCGAGGCGGCCCCGGCTGATGAGGACCTCCAGCTTCACCTCGGCGGCGATCTGGGCGCTGGTGACGTCCGTATCGAGGGCGCCGACCAGGACGTTGACCGCTTCGTCGGTGGCCCGGAGAAAGACGGTGCCGCCGTGTCCCGGGACCTCTTCGATCAGCTTGAAGTCGTAATCGCGACGGACATACACCCCGTCGGGTCCAAAAGTGCCGTATACCGCACGGAATCCGCGGTCGACGCTGCCGACATTGATCAGGTTCTCCAGCACCCAGCGCGCGACTCGCTCGTGTTCGGCGGCCGGGCGGCCCGGGGCCTGGGCGGCGACGCGGGGAAGGAGCCTGGTCACTATCTGGTCGTGGTCGGCCCCCGTGTCGAAGTCCATGTTGAGCGTGACCAGGTCGATCGCGGCGAGTGCGACCTCGGCCATCGCGTAGACGGTGTACTCACCGGCCAGATTCGCCTTGCGCACATCGAGGTCGTGCAGCGGGGCCGTGCAGGCGAGCGCGCGCAGCCGCCGCGAGAGCCCCTCGTCGGCGGCCGGGCCCGGGGCGGGCCGCGGCCCCGCGCTGAGCTGGGGCGCAGCGTTGTCCGTGTAGGCAGGCGAAGTCACGCTGCACAGATTAGGTCCTCACACTGACAACGGTCGAAACGGCGCAGAAGCGACCCCTTGCCCGAAGTCGGCCGGCCGCGGCCTCACGGCTGTCCGCCGCCGCGCTCCGTACGGTCGCCGTCGCCCTGTTCCGGGGTTCCGTAGCCCCCGCCCCCCGGCGTGCGGAGCACCAGGACGTCCCCCCGCTCCAGGCCGGCGGTGTCGCAGCCGCGCAGCGGTGTGACTGTCCGGGCGTCCGCGCGCTCGATGTGCTGGTCGCCCAGCGCGCCGGGTTCGCCGCCCGCCATGCCGTACGGCCGCACCCGGCGGTGGCCGGAGAGCAGTGCCACGGTAACGGGTTCGAGGAAGCGGATGCGCCGCTCCACGCCGCAGCCGCCGTGCCAACGCCCTGCGCCCCCGCTGCCGCCCCGTACCCGGAAGCTCTCCAGCAGCACGGGGTAGCGCCATTCGAGGACTTCGGGGTCGGTGAGGCGGGAGTTGGTCATATGGGTCTGTACGGCGTCGGCGCCGTCGAAGCCGTCGCCCGCGCCCGAGCCGCTCGCCACCGTCTCGTAGTACTGGACGCGTTCGTTGCCGAAGGTGAGGTTGTTCATGGTGCCCGAACCCTCGGCCTGGATGCCGAGTGCCGCGTACAGGGCGCCGGTGACGGCCTGGGACGTCTCCACGTTTCCCGCGACGGTGGCCGCCGGATGGACGGGTGCCAGCATGGAGCCTTCCGGAATTCTGACCTCCAGGGGCTTGAGGCAGCCGCTGTTGAGGGGGATGTCGTCGGCGACCAGGGTCCGGAAGACGTACAGCACGGCCGCCATGACCACGGATTTCGGCGCGTTGAAGTTCCCCGGCTGCTGAGGTGAGGTGCCGGTGAAGTCGACGACCGCGCTTCGGGCGGCCGTGTCCACGGTGAGGGTGACCTCGATGACCGCGCCGTTGTCGGTCTCGTAGCGGTAGGTACCGTCGTGCAGTGTGGCGATGATCCGGCGGACGGACTCCTCGGCGTTGTCCTGTACGTGTCGCATGTAGGCGGCGACGACGTCGGGCCCGAACTGCTCCACCATGCGCCGGAGTTCGGCGATGCCCTTCTCGTTGGCGGCGATCTGGGCGCGGAGGTCGGCGAGGTTGGTGTCCGGGTCGCGGGAGGGCCACGCGGCGGTGGTGAGCAGTTCGCGCGTCTCGCCCTCGCGGAATCTGCCGTCCCGTACCAGAAGCCAGTTGTCGAACAGCACTCCTTCTTCGTCGATGGTACGGCTGAAGGCGGGCATGGAGCCGGGGGTGATGCCGCCGATCTCGGCGTGGTGTCCGCGGGAGGCGACCAGGAACCGCAGTCGGGGCCTCTCGTCGGTGGTCTCGTCGACGTCGAACACGGGTGTCACCACGGTCACATCGGGCAGGTGGGTGCCCCCGTGGTACGGGTCGTTGATGGCGTACACGTCACCGGGCCTCATCGCTCCGCCGTTGCGCCGCAGCACCTCCTTGATGGACTCCCCCATCGAGCCGAGGTGCACGGGAATGTGCGGGGCGTTGGCGATGAGATTGCCGTCCGCGTCGAAGAGTGCGCAGGAGAAGTCGAGCCGCTCCTTGATGTTGACGGAATGGGCCGTGTTCTCCAGGCGCACGCCCATCTGTTCGGCGATCGACATGAAGAGGTTGTTGAAGACCTCCAGCATGACGGGGTCGACCCGGGTGCCGACGGCCGTGCGGTCCGGGCGCGGGCGGACCCGGGTGAGCAGCAGATGGCCGGTGGCGGTGAGAGCGGCCTGCCAGCCGGGGTCGACGACGGTGGTGGCATCCGCCTCGGCGATCACGGCGGGTCCGGTCACGGTGTCCGCGGGGTGCAGTTCCTCGCGCCGGTGGAGCGGGGTGTCCTGCCATCGGCCGTCGGCGAACATCCTTACGAGGTCGTGCGGTTGAGGCTCGGCGTTCTCCCGGGGCGTGCGGTCGGCGGGCGGCGGCCGGTGCTGTCCCGCCGTCCCGGTCGCCTCGACCGATACCGCCTCGACGATCAGGGGCCGGTCCATGGTGAACGCGTAGCGGGCGCGGTGCTGGGCGGTGAACGCCTCGGCCATGGCGGCCGTCGTGTCCAGGCCGACCGGCAGGCTGGAGTCCGTACCGGCGTAGCGCAGGAGCACGCGGGCGTGTGTGCTGATGGCGCTGTCGGGGATGGCATCAGCGCGCAGTTCGGCGCGGGTGCGGCGGGCGAGTTCGTCGCAGAGTTCGCCTACGGCGGTGCGCGTCGCCTCGTGCAGTTCCGCCTCGACGGACTGTTCGCGCATCGCGGTGGCATCGGCGAGACCGATGCCGTACGCGGACAGTACGCCGGCCAGCGGCGGTACGAGGACGGTGTCGATGCCCAGGGCGTCGGCGACGGCGCAGACGTGCTGGCCCCCGGCGCCGCCGAAACCGGTCAGGGCGTAGCGGGTGATGTCGTGTCCGCGTTGCACGGAGATCTTCTTGACCGCGTTCGCCATGTTGAGGACGGCGATCTCCAGGAATCCGGCGGCGACCTCGGCCGCGGTGCGGCGTGTCCCGGTGGCGCGCGCCACGTCCTCGGCGAGCGCGTCGAAGCGGTTGTGGACGAGGTCCGCGTCGAGCGGGAGGTCGCCGTCCGGTCCGAAGACGGCCGGGAAGTGGGCGGGTTGGACGCGGCCGAGCATCACATTGGCGTCGGTGACGGTCAGCGGTCCGCCGCGGCGGTAGCAGGCCGGACCGGGAATCGCGCCCGCCGAGTCGGGGCCGACGCGGTAGCGGTGGCCGTCGAAGTGCAGGACGGAACCGCCGCCGGCCGCGACGGTGTGGATGTTCATCATGGGGGCGCGCATCCGCACCCCGGCCACCTGTGTGCCGAGTTCGCGCTCGAACTCGCCCGCGTAGTGCGACACGTCGGTGGAGGTGCCGCCCATGTCGAAGCCGATGACCCGGTCGAATCCGGCCTGCCCGGACGTACGGGCCATTCCGACCACGCCACCGGCGGGTCCGGAGAGCACCGCGTCCTTGCCGCGGAAGTGGGAGGCCTCGCGCAGCCCGCCGTTGGACTGCATGAACATCAGCCGGATGCCGTCGAGTTCGTGGGCGACCTCGTCGACGTACCGGCGCAGGATCGGTGAGAGGTAGGCGTCGACGACGGTGGTGTCACCGCGTGGCACGAGCTTGATGAGCGGGCTCACCTCGTGCGAGCAGCTGATCTGGGTGAAGCCGGCAGCGCGGGCCTCGGCGGCCACGGCGCGCTCGTGCGCGAAGTGGCGGTAGCCGTGCATCAGGACGACGGCCGCGCTGCGCAGGCCGTCGGCCCGGGCGGCCCGCAGTCGCTCGGCCACCGCGTCCCGGTCCAGGGGGGTCACGACGCGGCCGTGGGCGTCGACCCGTTCGGGGACCTCGATCACCCGGTCGTACACCGCTTCGGGCAGCAGAATGCGGCGGTCGAAGAGCCTCGGTCTGTTCTGGTACGCGATGCGCAGGGCGTCCCGGAAGCCTTCCGTGATGACCAGGACGGTCGGCTCGCCGCGCCGCTCCAGCAGGGCGTTGGTGGCGACCGTCGTACCGATCTTCACCGTGCCGACCCGGTCGGCGGGGACCGGGTCGGCCGGACCGAGCCCCAGCAGCCCCCGGATTCCGGCCACGGCGGCGTCCCGGTAGCGGTCCGGGTCGTGGGAGAGCAGTTTGCGGGTGACCAGGTACCCCTCGGGATCCCGGCCCACTACATCGGTGAACGTCCCGCCACGGTCGATCCAGAACTCCCAGCGTCCAGTCATCCCCCCATACTGACCCGCCGGCACCGGCAACGGACCGGACGTCACGACCGGTTCCCCGGCACACCGGCCGGCGGTACGGCGTGCAGTGCGCCCGGTGCGGCCCGAACCGTTCGCACCGCGCGCCGCTGACCACACGGCTCCGCACGCCCCCCCGACGCGCGGCGTGCACGTGTTCCGGTCAGACCGCCGGGGCGTCGGGCCCGATCCGGCTGCGTACCGCCGTCTGAACCTCGGCCTCCTCGGCCGGGTCCGCGGCAAGCCTGCGCAGTCGCTCGGCGACCCTGATGTCGCCGGTCTCGGCGTGGAGCGCGGCAACCTCACGGGTGGTCTCTTCGCAGTCCCACAGGCATTCGACGGCGAATCCGGTGGCGAAGGAGGGATCGGTCGCGGCCAGCGCGCGGGCCGCTCGGCCGCGCAGGTGCGAGGAGGACGTCTCCCGGTAGACATGGCGCAGTACGGGTGCGGCGCAGGCGATGCCCAGTCTGCCCGTGCCGTCGACGAGGGTCCACAGACGTGGCGCGTCCGGGCCTTCGCCCCGTACGGCCTCGCGGAGCGCGCCGAGGACCAGTGGGGCGTCCTGGGCGCCGCCCCGGCAGGCGAGCACGCCGGCCGCGGAGGCGCCGAGCGCGTCGGGCCGCCGGGCCCAGCGCCTGGCGCGCTCGACCGCAGCGTCGCCGCACATCCGCTCGAAGGCGGCGACGGCCGCGTCGGCGACGGTGCGCGAGGTGCCGGCCGCGGCGCTCTCGATCAGGTCGAGTACGGCCGGCTCCCTGGCCTCGGCCAGGTAGTGCAGGGCGGCGCAGCGCGCGCCGTCCGGGCCGCTGCGGGCGGCCTCGATGATGGTGGACCGGTCCTCGGGGCCGGCGACGGCGGTGAGGCAGCGGGCGGCCGGGACATGGAGGACACTGCCTCGTTCCAGCGCCTGCTGGGCCCAGTCGAAGACGGCCTGGACGCTCCATCCGGGGCGGGGACCGCCGGGTCGCATCTGGCGCTGCCAGCGGTCGAAGGAGCCTTGTTCGGAGGCGGCGCTGATCCGGGCACCGACCTCGTCGCGGGGGTCGTCGGCCCAGAGCCGCCAGGGGCGTGGCTCGAAGGCGTCCCGTACGACGGCGGCCAGCTCGGCGGCGCCCTCCTCGGTGGCCGGGAACCGGCCGAGGACGGGTACGGCGAGGGCACGGAGCCCCGCGTCGTCGTCGCGCAGGGCGAGCTCGTCGAGGGCCCAGGCCCAGTTGGCCCCGGTCGCGGCGTACCGCCGCAGCAGTGCCAGGGCGTCGCCCCGTCCGTACGAGGCGAGGTGACCGAGTACGGCGAGGGCCAGCCCGGTGCGCGAGTCGTCGGTGTCGAGGTGGTCGTCGGGATCGCACAGGTGGCGTTCGATCTCCTCGATGCCGCCGTCCAGGTCGAGATACAGGCGTGCGTAGTAGAGCGAGCGGTTCTCCACCTGCCAGTCGTGGCGCGGATCGCTCAGGACGCAGTGGTTGAGAGCCGCCAGGGCCTCGGGGCGTGGTGCGGCGAGCGCGTGGAGCGTGCCGTCGCCACGGCCCCTCTGCAGCAGGCCGAGCAGGGTGC
Organism: Streptomyces sp. NBC_00846; assembly: GCF_045207325.1. Taxonomy (NCBI): domain Bacteria; kingdom Bacillati; phylum Actinomycetota; class Actinomycetes; order Kitasatosporales; family Streptomycetaceae; genus Streptomyces; species Streptomyces sp. NBC_00846. The sequence continues at coordinate 819,978 of NZ_CP108846.1, forward strand.
CGCTCGGCGCTATGAACGGATCAAACATGAAAAAAGCCTCACATCAAGCTGTCGACGCAACCGGGACTGTGCAGTTCCAAGTGCCGGGTGGGGCACTAAGCCGCGCAGCAACATGATCGGCCGACCGCCGTCTTCTGCTTGGTGTAGACCATCTTCCTCTGCCTCTCGTCGGTGGCCCGAATCGGGCCCGCGACGTCATGATGACCCAGCCATTTCGCCACCGCGACCACATTTACGACGTACCCGGTCAGCGGGCGCCGAAGAGTTCCAGCAGGTCGGCCTTGCCGAACATGCGTGCGGTGTCCAGCGCGGAGGGTGTTCCGGCCGCCGGGTCGGCCCCCGCGGCGAGCAGCGCCTCGATCACCGCGCCCTCACCCTTGAAGACGGCTCCGGCGAGAGGGGTCTGCCCGCGGTCGTTGGCCCGGTCCGGGTCGGCACCCCGGGCGACGAGGGCGGTGACCGCGGCGGCGTGACCGTGATACGCGCCGAGCATCAGCAGCGAATCACCCCGGTCGTTGGTGAGGTTCGCGGGGACACCCGCGTCGACGTACGCGGCGAGCGCGTCGCTCTCACCGCGGCGGGCCAGGTCGAAAACCTTGGTCGCCAGCTCGACCACCTCGGGATCGGGGGTTTCGCTCATCGCACGGACCGCCTTCCATAAATCGGTTTCACCACTGCTGACCTGCGGGGGCGTACGCCATGGGGGCCGTACGAGTGAATCGACAGGGTACTGCTCAACCGCGCCCCGACCCGGCCCGCCCGCCGCGACGGACCACGTCCGAGGGTGACGGAACAGGACGCGACACCGAATGTTCCGCCTCCCCGGTGTTCCGTCGACGCCCTTCCCGATCCCCTTGTCGGCCAATCAAGTGAAAATACTGACTTTTCACTCGAATGCAGCTTTTATCGTATAGATACTTCCGGTGAACCTGGAAGGACTCATGGTGACTGTCCCCCCAACCAGGAGAACCTCTCATGATCCTGTCCATGTCAGGCGTAGTCATCCTCGGCGTCATCGTCTTCCTGTTCTTCAGGAAGGACGGCCTCAAGGCATCACACGCCCTCGTCACTGCCCTGTTCGGCTTCTATCTCGCAGGCACCGCCATCGCACCGAGCATCACCGCGGGCGGCGCAAGTCTCGCCGGCCTCTTGGGCGGGATCAAATTCTGATCCTCCGCGACCGCTCCCACCCCTTCAGGAGACCGACGTGGCCCGGCGACCACTCCCCCGCATTCTGAGCAGCGGCACCGCATCGATCACTCGCGGCCGCGAGTTAGCGCGCACGGCCGCCGACAACGCCACGGACGTCCTCCATCCGCTGATCACGATCACCCGTGGTCTGCGGCTGCTGGCCGGAGCCGGACGGCAGAAGTGGGCCGCGACACCCAAGGACAAGCGTGGTCCGGTGCTTTGTTCCGTGGCGGCCTGCGTCATGGTGGTCGCAATCCTCCCTTACGGGTCCGTGCTCGCCCTGGTCGCGGTGATGGGGGCCGCCGCTTGGAAGGGGCGGGAGCGGAACCCCGCGAAGACCGGCCCCGACGAAGCGGAGACCGGACGGCTGCGGTCCCTGTACGAGGCGCTCGTGCCGTACTTCTCCACGGCCGACGACCCCAGTCCGCTGTTCGCCCACGGCGGCGACTGGGACAAGGCCTTCAGCGAGTACGCATTCGACGGCGACGGGCGCCTGACGCGTCTTCAGGTGACCTACCCCGCCTACTTCACCGACAGCGAGGCCGGTTCCCGCAACCGGATCGAGCAGCTGCTGCACGCGAAGTCGGGCCGCGGCCGCGAGTACCACTTCTCCTGGGACGAGGAGGGCAACCGGCTCGTCATGAGCGTGCTCGACGCCCTGCCCACCTCGATCGGCGCCCAGCGCTTCGTCACCGCACCGGGCGAGACGGTGCTCGGTTTCACCGACGGCGACGCGGTACAGCGCACCGTTCCCGTGAGCGACGGCGACACGACCCGCGACGCCCCGCCCGTCGTCTGGCGGACCGGCGCCCGCTCCACCGAACCGCATCTGCTGGCCGTCGGGCAGCCCGGCAGCGGCACCACCACGCTGATGCGCTCCATCGCCCTGCAGGCGCTCCAGCACGGCGACATCCTGATCATCGAAGGGAGCGGCACCGGCGAGTACGCCTGCCTGACCGGGCGCGACGGCGTGCTGGCCGTCGAGTGCGGCCTGGCCGGCGCGCTGGCGACCCTGGAGTGGGCGGCCCACGAGACGGAGCGGCGGCTGATCGCGTCGAACCGGGCCCGGCAGTCCGGCCACCCCGCCCCCGACGACACCAAGCGCCCGCTCTGGGTGCTGCTGGACCGGCCCAGCGTCCTCGGCCACCTGGCGGCCGCCGACGGCAGACCCGATCCCCAGGAACTGCTCCAGGTGCCGCTGCGGCACGGCCGGGCGGCCAACGTCACCGTGGTCGTCACCGAGCAGTTCGACAGCCTGGACGCCCTCGGCGAGACGCTCAGGACCCACACCCGGGCCCGGGCCGTGCTCGGCCACTGCTCCCGCGACCAGGTCGAGTCGGTGCTCGGCACGGAGCCGCACACCACCCCGACGTCGAACGTCCCGCCCGGCCGGGGGTACGCGCGGCTGGGCGCCGGTCCCGTGCTGCGGCTCCAGGTTCCGGCCACGCCCGATCCGTACGACGAGGCGACCAGCGAGGCACACCGGCAGGCGGTTCTCGGTCTGCTCCCCGAACGGCAGGCGCCGGCCGAGGCCCCGGTCCCGGGGGAGGAGGCCCAGGAGGCCGCTCCCATCGAGCCGAGCGTCCCGGAACCGGTGATGCCGCATCCGCTGACCGCGGCCGTGGCTGTCGAGAGCGTGCGGGTCGGCGACTGAAAAGCACAGGACGGTGCGGGGCCGACGAACCGCCCGGCCCGCCGGTCCCGCGCCGTCGTGCGGTCAGGCGGTCAGGCGGTCAGGCGGTCAGGCGGTCAGGCGACGAAGGTACGGGGCGCCTCCACTCCCGCACCCGCCCCCGAACCCACCAGCCGCGCCGCCGCCGCGAGCCGCACCGCCGCCTCGTCCGCGACCGGCCCCCCGACCGTGAACGGCAGCCGTACGTACCCCTCGAAGGCGCCGTCGACACCGAACCGGGGACCGGAGGGAACGCGTACACCGACCCGCTCCCCCGCCACCGCGAGCCGGGAGCCCGAGAGGCCGCCGGTACGAACCCAGAGCGTCAGCCCCCCGCGCGGAACCGAGAACTCCCAGTCCGGCAGCTCCCGGCGGAGCGCGGCGACCAGCGAGTCCCGGTTCTCCCGCGCCTGTTCACGGCGGACCTGCAAGGCCTGCTCCCAGCCGCCGGTGCGCATCAGCCAGTTGACGGCGAGCTGCTCCAGAACGGGCGTGCCCATGTCGGCGTAGGCGCGGGCGGCCACCAGGCTGCGGATCACGTCCGGGGCGGCACGCACCCAGCCGATGCGCATACCGGCCCAGAAGGCCTTGCTCGCCGATCCGACGGTGAGCACGGTGGAGCCCGCCGGATCGAAGGCACAGACCCTGCGCGGCATCCGTACGTCGTCGTCGAAGTACAGCTCGTTCATGGTCTCGTCGACGACGAGGACCGTGCCGGCGGAGCGGGCGGCGTCCACCAGGTCGCGCCGCCGGTCCTCGTCGGCCAGCGCGCCGGTGGGGTTGTGGAAGTCGGCGACGACGTAGGCGAGCCGCGGCGCCGCGTCCCGCAGCACCTGCCGCCACCGGTTGATGTCCCAGCCGGCGAGCCCCTCCTCCATAGCCACCGGCACCAGCCGGGCACCCGCCTCCCGCATCAACTGGAGGATGTTGGCGTAGCTCGGGGACTCCACCGCGATCCGTTCGCCGCGGCCCGCGAAGAGGTGGCAGATCGCGTCGATCGCGCCCATCGCGCCGGTGGTGACCATGATCTGTTCGGGCATGGTCGGGATGCCACGCTCGGTGTAGCGGTCGGCGATCATCTGCCGCAGCGCGGGCAGTCCGGCCGGGTAGTCGCCGTGGGTGTGGGCGTACGGTGCCAGTTCCTCAAGGGCGCCCTGGACCGCCCGGGTCAGCCACGGTTCGGGGGCGGGCAGCGAGGCGCAGCCCAGGTCGATCATCGAACCGAGCGATTCCGGCGGAAGGGGTTCCAGGCCGCGTGCGGGCAGCGGGTTGCCCGCGGGTACGGCCGTCCAGCTGCCGGCGCCGCGGCGGGACTCCAGGAACCCCCCGGTGCGCAGCGCCTCGTACGCGGCGGCGACGGTGGTGCGGCTGACGGACAGGGCGAGCGCCAGTTCACGCTCCGCGGGGAGCCGGGCGGCCACCGGCACCCGGCCTTCCAGGACGAGTAGACGGACCCCGTCGGCCAGCGCACGATAGGCGGGCGGCCTGCGGGTGCCCGGTCCGGCGGGCCGGGGCTGTTGGGCCTGGAGCTGCCGGGCGAGCTGTGCCGCACCGACTGCCGAAGTCCACTGCGCCATCGAAATCAGTCCACCTTCCTCGGATTGGCCATAGTTGGCAACCAATCCCCTGCCACAGGGTGACATGCGGCAGTCCACCACCACCACTCCAGGGGGCACCTCTTGTCCATCACTCCCGTCCCTCGCGGGGCGCACCTCCCCCGAAGGCTGATTCAGCTGTACGTCGGTCTCGCGCTGTACGGAGCGAGTTCGGCGCTCCTGGTCCGTGCCGGGCTCGGCCTCGAACCCTGGGGAGTGCTGCATCAGGGGCTCGCGGAGCGCACCGGGCTGTCCATCGGAGTCGTCTCGATCATCGTCGGCGCCGCCGTCCTGCTGCTGTGGATACCGATCAGGCAGCGTCCGGGGCTCGGCACCGTCTCCAATGTCTTCGCCGTCGGAATCACCATGGACGGCACGCTGGCGCTCGTGCCCGACGTGCACGGTCTCGCCGCGGAGATCGCAGTGATGGTGGCGGGGGTCGTGGTCAACGGTGTCGCGACGGGGCTGTACATCGCGGCGCGGTTCGGCCCGGGACCGCGCGACGGACTCATGACCGGTCTGCATCTGCGTACCGGCCGCTCCATCCGGCGGGTCCGCACCCTGATCGAGGTGGCGGTCGTGGCGACCGGCTTCGCACTCGGCGGCACACTCGGCGCGGGCACGGTCCTCTATGCCCTGGCCATCGGCCCGCTCGCCCAGTTCTTCCTGCGCTTCTTCGCGGTCGACGGCCGGACAGCCGGGGAGACCGCCGCCGGAGCCGACGACGAGGCGGCCGTCGCACCCGCGCGGGACAATGGCGATACCACCGTCACCACCCCGACACCGGATCAGGCGATACTGCCGAAGTGACCTCCGTACGCCACCCCTATCTGGACCATCCCGCGCCGATCCCCTTCGCCCACCGAGGCGGCGCCGCCGACGGGATCGAGAACACGACGGCCGCGTTCCGCCGGGCCGCCGACGCCGGATACCGCTACTTCGAGACCGATGTGCACACCACGGCGGACGGCCGTCTGGTGGCCTTCCACGACGCCACGCTGGACCGGGTGACGGACGCCCGGGGCCGGATAGCCGAGCTGCCGTGGAGCGAGGTGCGGCGGGCCAGGGTGGCGGGCCGGGAGCCGCTGCCGCTGTTCGAGGAGCTGCTGGAGACCTTCCCGGAAGCCCGCTGGAACGTCGACATCAAGGCCGGGCCGGCCCTGGTCCCGCTGGTCGACCTGATCCGCCGGACGCATGCCTGGGACCGGGTCTGCGTCGGCTCGTTCTCGGAGGCCAGGGTCTCCCGGGCCCATCGTCTCGCGGGGCCCCGGCTCGCCACCTCCTACGGCGTCCGCGGCGTGCTGGGCCTGCGGCTGCGCTCGTTCGGCGTTCCGGCGGCACTGCGGGCCGGCGCCGTGTGCGCGCAGGTGCCGGAGAGTCAGAACGGCGTCCGGGTGGTCGACCGCCGCTTCGTGCGCGAGGCGCACGCACGCGGACTCCAGGTGCACGTCTGGACGGTGAACGAACCTGAGCGGATGGCGGCGCTCCTCGACCTCGGCGTGGATGGCATCATGACCGATCACATCGAGACGCTGCGTACGGTGCTGAGCGAGCGCGGGGCCTGGGCCTGACGCCGGTCGTGCGAGGTCTCCACGGGGAGAGACGAGGGGGAGCGCTTTGAGCGCCGAGACCGCGGATACGGCCGAGCCGACGGAGCTCGCGACGTGTTCCGCAGACGCCGCGAGCCGCAGACGGGAACAGCGGGGCTGGTATTTCTACGATTTCGCCTGCTCCGTCTACTCGACCAGTGTCCTGACGGTGTTCCTCGGCCCCTATCTGACTTCGGTCGCCAAGGCGGCCGCCGACGCCGACGGTTTCGTGCACCCGCTGGGCATACCGGTGCGCGCCGGGTCGCTCTTCGCCTACGCGGTCTCCGTATCAGTGGTGGTCGCGGTGCTCGTGATGCCGGTCGTGGGCGCCGCGGCGGACCGTACGGGACGGAAGAAGCCGCTGCTCGCGGCCGCCGCCTACGTGGGGGCCGCCGCCACCACCGGCATGTTCTTCCTGGACGGTCACCGTTATCTGCTGGGCGCGTTCCTGCTGATCGTGGCGAACGCCTCGATCTCGGTGTCGATGGTGCTTTACAACGCCTATCTGCCGCAGATCGCCGAACCGGAGGAGCGGGACGCGGTCTCCTCGCGCGGCTGGGCGTTCGGATACACCTCGGGCGCGTTCGTCCTCGTCCTGAACCTGGTGCTGTACACGGGCCACGACTCCTTCGGTCTCTCCGAGTCCGACGCGGTGCGGATCTGTCTCGCGTCGGCCGGCGTCTGGTGGGGCGCCTTCACGCTCGTACCACTGCGCCGGCTGCGCGACCGACGGGTGACGCCGGGCGGCGAAGGGGCGGTCGGTTCGGGGTGGCGGCAGCTGATGAACACCCTGCGCGACATGCGCCGACATCCGCTGACGCTCTCCTTCCTGCTGGCGTACCTCGTCTACAACGACGGCGTGCAGACGGTGATCTCCCAGGCCTCGGTGTACGGCTCCGAGGAACTGGGCCTGGATCAGACGACGCTGATCACGGCCGTGCTGCTGGTGCAGGTGCTCGCGGTGGCCGGAGCGCTGGGGATGGGCCGGCTGGCACGGGTGTACGGCGCGAAGCACACGATTCTCGGCTCGCTCGTCGTCTGGACGCTGATTCTCGTCGCCGGATATTTCCTGCCCGCCGACGCGCCGGTCTTCTTCTATGTGCTGGCCTCGGCGATCGGCCTGGTGCTCGGCGGCAGCCAGGCGCTTTCCCGCTCGCTGTTCTCCCATCTGGTGCCGCGTGGCAAGGAGGCCGAGTACTTCTCCGCGTACGAGATGAGCGACCGCGGACTGAGCTGGCTGGGGCCACTGGTGTTCGGGCTCGCGTATCAGCTGACCGGGAGCTACCGGGATGCGATCATCTCGTTGGTGATCTTCTTCGCGGCCGGTTCCGTACTGCTCGCGAGGGTGCCGATCCGGCGGGCCGTGGCGGCCGCGGGCAATCCCGTACCCGAACGGATTTAGACGTTGAAGTGAAAGGCCGGTAGTGTACGCCTTTGGCCTGCCCGGAGGACCGTTACTGCGAGTGGAAGAAGCCAGACCCTTGGGTGACAACTTCTGCCAGATGTGACAAACCGGGCATTGGCGGGTACTTGGACCCTGGGAAACCTGAAATAAGCAGCGGCACGACGGGCGACGCATGACCGGCAACGGGAATCTTTACCGCCGACCGGACGTTGACCGGATGACGACGACAGCGACACCTGTCCTGTGGGCGACAAGCCCGGGAGGCACGATTCATGAGTGAGCGAGCTCTCCGCGGCACGCGACTCGTGGTTACCAGCTACGAGACGGACCGCGGCATCGATCTGGCCCCGCGCCAGGCGGTGGAGTACGCATGCCAGAACGGACATCGATTTGAGATGCCGTTCTCGGTAGAGGCGGAAATTCCGCCGGAGTGGGAGTGCAAGGCGTGCGGCGCCATGGCACTCCTGGTGGACGGGGATGGCCCCGAGGAGAAGAAGGGCAAGCCTGCGCGTACGCACTGGGACATGCTCATGGAACGGCGCACACGCGAGGAGCTGGAGGAGGTGCTGGCCGAGAGGCTGGCGGTTCTGCGCTCCGGAGCCATGAACATCGCCGTGCATCCGCGGGACAGCAGGAAGTCTGCCTGACCGCCTGACACCGCCGTACGGCAGAGCCGCGGGCTGTGACACACCGAGTGTGTGTCACAGCCCGCGGCTCTGTCGCGTCGTGACCCGGTACCGGGCGCGGTGGTCGCGGACCCGGTACCGCATCCGGTGTCAGGGGGTCAGCGGCGGCCGGGGGCCCTCGTCGGGGCGGGAGCCGGGCTGTGCGCCGCCCTCACGAATGACCTCACCCTGCACGATCTTTCCGTCCGGCCGGTGAATGCGGGCCTGCTGAAAGGCGTCGGAGACGCTGCCGGGGCCCGCGGCGCGCATCCGGCGCTCCAGTGACCGCTCGGTGTACCGGCCGAGCATCGAACGGACCGACGGCACGAGCAGCAGAAGCCCCGCCACGTCCGAGATCACCCCCGGGATCATCAGCAGCAGCCCGCCGAGCATCAGGAAGCCGTTGCCCTCGGTGCCCGGGGATGCGGCCTGCGGCGCGGCGGCCGCCCCGGGCTGCCCCGGCATCCGCTGGAGCGTCTCGGTGAGGTTGCGAAAGGCCCGGCGGCCGGCCCGCTTCATCACGGCGGCGCCGAACACGATTCCCGCCACCAGGAGCAGCAGCACGGTGAACCCGCCCGCCGCGTTCGCCACGACGGTGAGCAGCCAGATCTCCAGCACCGCCCAGGCGGCGACGGCGAGCGGAACGAGGGTACGGGCGCGTGAGCGCCTGGGGGCGGTCGGGGGCGGTGTGCCGGTCGTCATGGTCCCCAGTGTGCCCGTACGGGCGTCCAAGCGGCGTAAGGGGGGTGATCATGGGCGACGGGCGGGAGCCCGCCGCACACGGCGGGTCAGATCGCCTTGCGGCCGAGGACCCGGTTCGTACGGGCAGTGACGCCCCAGGAGGTGACCCGCCAGAGCGCCTCGACCAGGATGTCGCGGCTCATCTTCGAGTCGCCGATCTCGCGGTCCACGAAGGTGATCGGGACCTCGACGACGTGATATCCGGCGTCGACGGCGCGGCGGGCCAGGTCGACCTGGAAGCAGTAGCCCTGCGAGGCGACCCGGTCGAGGCCGATGCCCTCGAGGGTCTCGGCGCGGAAGGCCCGGTAGCCTCCCGTGACGTCCCTGGTCCGCAGCCCGAGGAGGACACGGGAGTACGTGCTGCCGCCGCGGGAGATCATTTCCCGGGTTTTGGGCCAGTTGACCACGCGCCCGCCCGGCACCCAGCGGGAGCCGAGCACCAGGTCGGCTCCCTTGAGCGCGGTGAGCAGCCGGGGCAGTTCCTCGGGCTGGTGGGAGCCGTCGGCGTCCATCTCCACGAGTACGCCGTAGCCGTGCTCGATGCCCCAGCGGAAGCCCGCGAGGTAGGCGGCGCCCAGCCCTTCCTTGCCCTTGCGGTGCAACACCTGCACCTGCTCGTCGGCGGAGGCGAGCTCGTCGGCGACCTTGCCGGTTCCGTCGGGGCTGTTGTCGTCGGCGACCAGGATGTCGGCTTCCGGCACAGCGGCGCGCACCCGGCTGACGATCGGCTTGATGTTCTCGGCCTCGTTGTAGGTCGGAATGATCACCAAGGTTCTGCCGAGCGCGCCGTACCGCCGCTGACCGCCGTCGTTCACTTACTGCCCCTTAAGTCCGTACGCAGGTGCACACCATATCCAGCGGACGGGGGCCGGATGCCGACGTGGTCGGGCGGGGACGGGCACCGCCACGGACAGAAGGAGGGAAGTACGGACAGACTCCCTGAGGGAACGTGCGGGAACTGCGAATGGGGGCCCGGCGCCCTTCGGGCCGACCTGGGACCCGCCGGCTGCGGGTCGACCTAGAGCCGTTGTCTACTGAACGTCCGGGCCCCACCCGGGTCGCACCTACCGTCCGGCTGAAACCTTCCCTCGCCCCCGAGGCGCGGGCGCTGAACCTGGCTGTCAGGAGTGGTGCGCCGGTGCGGCACACCACCCCATGACCCAGCGGCGTTCGACGACTGCGTGGAGGTTTAACCGGTCGGACGTCCTGTGGTGGACTCGGCCGAACCTACCGGCCGGTGGGCGCGTTCTGTCAATAGCTGCCTGACCTGCGATGTTCCCGGAACTTGCCTGGTCAGTAGCGAAGATCCGCAGGTCGCGGCTGACCGTGGGACTCTTCGATCGGCGGTACGAAATGTCCGGACGTCACCCGTTCGGACGCACGTAGACAGTTTGTCCGAAGACCACAGTGCGCAGGCAGACCGGAAGCGCCGCGCCCGGGGTGAGGTCCGGCAGGCCCGGCGTTCCCGACCTCGGGTCGGTCGACCAGCGGGCGACCCGGTCGTCCGGCGCCTGAACCACCAGGTCATCGGTGCGCCAGACCGCGTAGTCGGCCGGAGCACCGGGCACCAGGGTCCCCGCGTCGTCGCGGCCGACGGCTCGCCAGCCGCCCCTGGTGTGGGCGGTGAAACCGGCTCGCACGGAGATCCGGTGTTCGGGCGTGCGATGGAAGGCGGCGGCCCGTACGGTCCCCCAGGGGTCCAGCGAGGTCACCGGGCTGTCCGAGCCGAAGGCCAGGGGCACACCGGCCCGCAGGAGCGCCGCGTAGGGGTTCAGGGTCCTGGCCCGCTCGGCGCCGAGCCGCCGCGCGTACATGCCCTCCTCGCCGCCCCAGGCCGCGTCGAAGGCGGGCTGCACGGAGGCGGTCAGCCCCAGCTCCGCGAAGCCGGCGACGGTCTCCGGGGTGAGCATCTCGGCGTGCTCGATACGGTGCCGGGCGGCCCGGACCCGGGCCAGGCCGAGCGTCTCGGAGGCGGCCCGGACGCCCTCCACCACGGCGGAGACCGCCGCGTCGCCGATGGCGTGGAAGCCGGCCTGCAGGCCGGCCCCGGTGCAGGCGGTGACATGGGCGGCGATCTGCGCCGCGTCCAGGTGCGCGGCGCCCGTGTGCCCGGCCGGGCCGTCGGCGTACGGCTCGTGCAGGCAGGCCGTGTGCGAACCGAGGGAGCCGTCGACGAACAGGTCCCCGGCCGCGCCGATCGCGCCGAGTTCCCGGATGCGGCGGGCATCCTTCTCGTCGGCGACCTGCTCGGCCCAGTAGCCGAAGACCCGCGGCCCGCTCTGCGCCGCAGCGAGCTTCAGCAGCGCGACGAAGTCCTCCTCGTCGGAGATGTCGGGGCCGCCGCACTCATGGACAGTGCCGATGCCGAGCGACGCGGCGTGGCGCAGGGCGGCGCGCTGCGCGTCGGCGCGCTGTCGCGCCGAGACGGCGCCGTGGGCCGCGGAGCGCACCGCGTGGTGGGCGGCGCCGGTCAGCGGGGCGTCGGGGTGGTATCCGGTGAGCGCGGTGACGCCCGGGACCAGGTCGAGCAGGGCGGTGGTGACGACCGCGGAGTGCACATCGATACGGGGCAGGTAGACCGGCCGGCCACCGGCGGCCGCATCGAGCTCGTCGCGCGCCGGCGGACGCTGCTCCGGCCAGCGTGTGGCGTCCCAGCCGTGGCCGAGGACGACCCGGTCCGCCGGGTGCGCCGCCACGTACGCGCGCAGCAGACCGAGCGCCTCGTCGAGCGTCCGGGCACCGGAGAGATCGAGGCCGGTGAGGGCCAGGCCGGTCGAGGTGGTGTGGACATGGGCGTCGGTGAACGCGGGGGTGACCAGCGCACCTTCGAGGTCGATCACTTCGTCGACGCCGCTCGCGAAGGCGTCGGCGGCCCCTTCCGAGCCCACCCAGGCGACATGGCCGCGCTCGACGACCATGGCGGTGGCGAAGGGGTCGGCGGGGCTGTGGACGTCTCCACCGCGCAGCAGCACGGTGCGGTGGTCGCCCTGGGGGGCGGTGCTCTCGGTCATGGGACCAGTCTCGCGCCTGCCCGGAGTCGCGCGGTCCGCGGCCCCTCTCAGATCTGCGGGGGCCGGGCCTCGTACGGTGTGGAGAGGACGACGGTGGTCCGGGTGGAGACACCGGCCAGCGAACGGATCCGGGTGAGCAGGTGCTCCAGCTCCAGCGGGGTCGCGACCCGCGCCTTGAGGATGTAGTTCTCGTCACCGGCGACGCTGTGACACGCCTCCAGCTCCGGAACGCCCGCGAGCCGCTCCGCGATGTCGTCCGGTGCGCTCGGGTCGAAGGGTTTCACCGAGATGAACGCGGTGAGCGGCAGGCCGACCGCCTCGGGGTCGACGACCGCGGCATAGCCCCTGATCACCCCGCGCTGCTCCAGCCTGCGGACGCGCTGATGAACCGCCGAGGTGGACAGGCCCGTGGCCTTGCCCAGGTCGGTGTAGCTCATCCGCCCGTCCTTGACGAGCAACTCCACGATCTGTCGGTCCAGCTCCTCCATACGGATCAACCTATTGCCACTGGTACCTCCGGGCACAGCGGCAAGGGCTCCGAACGGGCACCTGCAGCGGGCATGTGACGAATGCCACAGGTTTACGGGCGGGTAGCCACCCCCTTGGCGGTTACGGCGGGTGCGCGACGGGAAGTGCTTGCTGTGGTCGAGGCCGTGTCGCCTTGTCGGCCCACCCGAGGGGGGAATTTCCCATGCAGAGCCTGAAGCTCACCGAACGTACCGAACCGGATCCCGTCGATCCCGTCGAGGACACCGCTCACGACGCCTACGACATGCTCGAGATGTACCGGGTGATCTGCCCGGACTGCGTGCAGCCGATCGCGCTGCTGGCGGACGAGGACGTACTGCCGGAGCACGCGCTGTGCCCGACTCCGTGGAACCCGTTCGTACTGACCGTCTGTGCCGGTACGGGCCGCGCGGCGTCGCAGACGCGGCCCGCCGACGATTCGCTCGACGTCCAGGAGCAGGAGACGGCCCTGCTGCTGACGCTCCCTCAAGGGCTCGACTGGAGAATGCAGCCGTTCTCGCACGCCGGCGGCCCGGGCTCGCGCCCGCTGCGGGTGCCGCAGATGCGGCGCGACGCCGCCTGAGAGGGCCGCTCCGGCCCCGCGCGAGGCCGCCCGGACCCCGTCCGGGCTCGTCCCGCACGAATTGCGCCGCACCACGACGACCCGGTCGGCGTGGTGCCCGCTCCCCCGGAGGCTCCGCCGCCGGGGACCCGGCGAACGGGCTCTCGAATCGACCCGGCAGTGACCAGGGCCCGCCCCGCGCCGTTGGCCAGGCATGACCCTGCTGCATTCAACGGCCGGTCCCGGTCGTAGCCGTCTCACCGCTCCGACCGCCGAAGAATCGGTTCCGCAGCCCGGTTCGCAGCCGGTGCCGCCCCGGTCGACGCCGCGGCCGGTGCCGCACTCCACCGATCCACCCATCTACCGGGCCCTGCTGCGTCGTTGGGAGAGCGCCGGACGGACCCTGCCGGGCCGCCACGACCAGGAGTGGAACCGGATCATGGCGACGCCCGTGTGGTCGGAGCGGCCGCTGAGGATCAGTGCGTCTCAGGACCTGCGAGGTGGCGCGCGATGACCATCCGCTGGATCTGGTTGGTCCCCTCGACGATCTGCAGCACCTTGGCCTCGCGCATCAGCCGCTCGACGGGGAAGTCGAGGGTGTAGCCGTAGCCACCGAGGACCTGGACGGCGTCGATGGTGACCCGCATGGCCGCGTCCGTGCAGAACAGCTTGGCCATGGCCGCCTGGCGCGAGAAGGGCTTGCCCTCGTCACGCAGCCGGGCCGCCTCCAGGTAGAGCGCCCGGCCCGCCTCGATCTGGGTGGCCATGTCGGCGAGCATGAAGCGCAGGCCCTGGAAGTCCGCGATGGGCCGCCCGAACTGCCGGCGGCCGGTGGCGTAGGCGACGGCCTCGCTCAGGGCGGCCTGGGCAACGCCGATCGCGCAGGCGGCGATGCCCAGGCGTCCTGAGTCGAGTGCGGACAGGGCGATCGCGAAGCCCTGGCCCTCCTCGCCGATCCGGCGCGCGTCGGCGACCCGTACGCCGTCGAAGTTCAGCTGGGCGGTGGGCGAACCCTTCATGCCCATCTTCTTCTCGGGGGCGGCCGCGTTCAGCCCCTCGGCGTCGCCGGGGACCAGGAAGGCCGTGATGCCGCGGGCGCCCTCGACACCGGTGCGGGCCAGGACCGTGTAGAAGTCGGCGATGCCGCCGTGGGTGATCCACGCCTTGGTGCCGGTGATGACCCAGTCGTCGCCGTCCCGTACGGCCTTCGTGCGCAGCGAGGCGGCATCGGAGCCCGAGGCGGGCTCGGAGAGGCAGTAGGCGCCCAGCAGGCCCCCTTGGAGCATCGCCGGGAGGTGTTCGGCCTGCTGCTCCTTGGTGCCGAATCCGGCGAGGGCATGGCAGGCGAGGGAGTGGACGCTGACACCGAGACCGACGGTGAGCCGGGCGGCCGCGAGTTCTTCGAGGACCTGGAGGTAGACCTCGTACGGCTGGTCGCCGCCGCCGTGGGCGGAGTCGTAGGGCAGTCCGAGCAGTCCGGACTCCGAGAGCAGCGTGAAGACTTCACGCGGGAACCTGCCCGCGTCCTCCTCCTCGGCTGCTCGTGGCGCGATCTCTCGCTGGACGATGTCGCGGACGAGCGCGATGAGCTGCCTGGACTCCTCGGTGGGCAGACGGCGTTCCACCAATTGCGGGGCACGGTCGGACATGACGGCGCTCTCCTCCCTGTCGGGCGTTGCGACGGTCGCGCGCACGGGGTATGGACGGCGCCGCCGGGGGGACTTCCGGGCAGGGCCCGGAAGAGCACTTACTGCGCAGCCGTTGCCCGCCTCTCGGATTACGAGAGCTGCCGGCCAGCGGCTGCGGCGGCTTGAGTATGCCCGATCGGACGATATCCGTCACGGGGTAACGGAGCGACTCGGGGACGGGCGGGGCAACCGGAATTGGTCCGAACCATTGACCCAACTGGTCTAGTCCATCTACGGTTCCACCCGAGCCGCCTTTTCGAGTTCATGCCCACCGTCGCCGGTACGGCGTACGCACACTGCGGCACCAACTGGTGGAGCTACGACACCCCGGCCACCATCGCCACCGAGATGAACTCCAAGAACCAGCAGGGACTGGGCGGCACCTTCTTCTGGGAGCTCAGCGGTGACACCACCAACGGCGAACTGATCAAGGCGATCAACTGGTCACGGCCGGCCGTGACCGGTCGCGGCCGGTCACGACCAGTCACGGCAGCGGGATCGGGGCGGCGGGCCAACTGGCCCTGCGCCGCGTTTCGTTCCTGCCTTGCTACCGACGTACCGCCACCGTGCCTATCCGTGCGGCCTCTTGGTCGTTTGAGTTGAGCGCCTCGACGAGTTGCTCGACGGTGGGTGCCCCGGCCAGTCCGTCCGGCGTCGCGTAGACGCGACAGGTCAGTCCGTACGTGTCGGCTGTGGGCGGGAAGAGGTCGTTGCCGTCGACTCGGATCGTGGGTGATCCGGTGAAGTGCTGGGCTTGGGCGTCCTGGTCCGTCTCGACGGCGCGGAGGTTCACGCTCTGGCCAGGGCGTCCGACCAGCGTGAGTGCTTCGGTGAGCCGTTCTTCGGCGGTGTGCAGGTTCGGGCAGCCGTCGAAGTAGAGCAGTTGGATTTCCATATGCCCATGATGCGCCAGCGGTGCTGGTTCACGGCGTCGTGATCACTGGCCGGGAGAGGCGCTGGGCCGGGGTTTCCCGGCCCAGCGCCTTACGTGGGCGGCTGCTGAGTTCGGCCGGGGTGGTGGCCGGCCTTTCGACGAGCTCGGCGCAGTGGAGCCGGGTGAACTGTCCGCGCTGCTCGGCGAGACACTCACCGGCGGGCACTGACGCACCGTCGCGTACGCGCGACGAGACCGCCGCTGACGCGCCTGCTTCAGGCCGCTCCCGGCCCCCGCACGGGCTCGGCTCGGGCGATGAGGAGGGCCGTGTCGTCGTGGTCGTGCGGGTGGCGCAGGGCGTGCAGGAGCAGGTCGCAGGTCGCTTCCAGGGGCCGGTCCGGTTGGCCGAGGAGGCCGAGGAGGGTGGCCAGGCGTGCGTCGATGGCCTGGTCGCGGGTTTCGACCAGGCCATCGGTGTACAGGACGAGCTTGTCACCGGGGTCCAGAGCGATGCACGTGGTGCGGAAGGGAACCCCACCGACGCCGAGGGGCACGCCGGTGGGCAGGTCGAGCAGTTCGGGGGCCCGGCCGGGACGTACCAGGACGGGGGGCAGATGTCCGGCGAGGGCGATGCGGCAGTGCGCGCGGTGCGGGTCGTAGACGACGTACACGCAGGTGGCGATGGCCTGATCGAGACCGAGGGAGCTGCGGTCCAGGTGGTGCAGGACCCGGCTGGGGTCGAGGTCGAGGTCGGCAAGTGCGCGGGTGGCACTGCTCAGTTGCCCCATGGTGGCAGCGGCGGGGATGCCGCTGCCCATGACGTCTCCGACGACCAGGGCGGTCTTGTCGCCGGGAAGACGGATGACGTCGAACCAGTCGCCGCCGACCTCGTGGGCTGCCTCCGCCGGCTGGTAGCGGTAGGCGATCTCCAGGCCCGGCCGATGCGGCGGGTGCTGGGGCAACAGGCTGCGCTGGAGGGTGAGAGCGGCGTCGCGTTCCCGCTGGTACCAGCGTGCGTTGTCGATCGACACGGCGGCCCGGACGGCCAGTTCGCTGGCCAGGATGAGGTCGTCGTCGTCGAAGGGAAGCGGGTTGCGGAAGCGTTTGAGGTCCAGGGCGCCGAGGACTTCGCCGCGCGCGATGAGCGGCACCACGAGGTAGGAGTGGAGCCCGGCGCGGGCCAGGGCGGTGGCGGCTTCGGGACACCGGGCGATCTGCCGCAGATCTTCGCCGTCCACGTGCGGGACGAGGATCGGGGTGCTGGTGGTGACGCACTGGGTGACCAGGCGGTCGGCGCCGTAGTCGGCGATGTCGCCGGTGGGGTCGGCGGCGCAGACGGCTTCGGTGGGGTGGGCCGCCTTCACGGCGAGCGCCCGGAACCGGGCGTGCCCCTGCAGCGGGGTCGGTGGGGTGCTGCAGCTGTTCAGGGCGGTGCCCAGGATGTCGACCGTGGCGACGTCGGCCAGGTCGGGCACGACGATGCCGGCGAGCTCGTGGGCGGTCCGGTGGAGATCGAGGGTGGTGCCGATGAGTACGGAGGCGTCGGCGAGGAGGGCGAGGCGCCGGCGCGCGTGGTGCGCCTCGGCGGCCATGCGGTGCCGGTCGGTGACGTCCACGATGGACCCGGCCACTCCCAGCACCTTGCCGACCGGGTCCTCCAGCCGGTAGTACGAAGCCGACCAGGCACGCTCGTGATCCGGATCGGCGGCGGTGCGTCCGACGACCTCCAGGTCCAGGATCGGGACGCCGGTGTCCAGGACCTGGCGCATCGATGAATCGATGGCTTCGGTGTCCAGGAACGGCAGGACTTCGTGGGTGCGTCGGCCGATCAGCTCGTCGGCGGGCAGGCCGTCCATGCGTTCCAGCGCCGGGTTGACCGCGGCGAACCGCAGTTCGGTGTCCATGACCACCAAGCCGATCGGGGACTGCGACACCAGCCCCGCGGACAGGGCCAGGTCCCGTTCGATCCTCCGCAAGGTGGTCCGGTCGGAAGCCAGCCCCAGGGCGTACAGGCCCTTCCGGTCGTCCATCAGCCGCATATTGCGGAACTCCACCAGCTTCGTGCCGCCGTCCCTGCGCCGAATGGGAAAGATCCCGGCCCAGCTGCCATTGCCCCCCATGACCTGGGCGAACAGATCCATGACCTGCTCCAGGTGCTCTTCGTGGACCAGGAGCCGGCCCGCGAACCGGCCCAGGGCCTCGTCGGGGGTGTACCCGAAGAGCGCCTCGGCCTGCGGACTCCACAGCACGATCCGCCCGTCCTCGTCCAGGACGACGGCGGCAACTCCCAGCACGTCGAGCAGCCCGCCGGGCGCGGACGAAGCAGGCCCTGCCGGGCCGGGCCTCACCCGGGATGGTTCGGAGGCACTCATCCCGGACTCCCTTCCGCCCACCGGGGCGGCTCGATGTCCCGACTCGGGCCCACGCTGCCGTGCACTGCGCGCGCCCCGGAGCCCCTCCATCGTCTCCCCGTACCGGTCGCCCCCGCATCCCCCGGAGTGATCGTCCACGGCACGGCAGGGGCCGGCGCGCGGCGGGGGCCTGCCAGGAATTCGCACAAGACATGAGGCGAGGCGGTCGACGACGCCCCGGCGACTCGGACCGCCTGAACACAATCCGTACGACGTGCGGTACTCAGGGTCCACCGTGACCTCGACGCGCGGCATGTCCGTTCACGGGGTGTCCCCCGGCTCGGGCATGACTCGGTCAAGGCCACGGCGGACCGGTAGGGCCGTCTCCCCCAGGACGGCCCGCAACGCTGCCCTCAGGTCGTTACGCCCCACACCGTCAGGTCGTCAAGCCGTCACACCGACACGCCGTGGTGGCGGCCGTCGCGCCGCACCTTGTTCACAGCAGGCCGAGCGACTTCAGGGCCCGGCGCTGACCCGGTGCCGGCGCGGCGGGCCAGTAGACGTAGCAGACACCGCCCGTACCGCTCCTGACCTTGCCGTTCGCGTCGTAGCGCTTGGTACGGAGCCAGATCGTCTCCCACTCCTCGCGCTTGTAGACGCGCCGCACGGCCTCGTTGTTCGGCGAGGCCGGGTCGTTCGCGATCACGTCGCCGTCCGCGGTGAACCCGATCACGGTCATCAGATGGCCCGAGGTTCCGTATCCCGCGCCGGTCAGCTCCTCCTTGAGGAAGGACTGCGACGTTATGACCGGGATACCCGCCCGGATCAGCGTCTCCAGGTCCGTCAGCGAGCCGAGCCGGGTCACGGCCGCGCTCATGTCGTCGTACGTCGCGGCGTACGCGGCGTTGAACGGCCAGTTGCCGCAACCCTCGTACTGGTAGTCGTAGGTGAACCGGGCCGCGTGGCAGACCTGCGGGTCGGCCAGGCCGGGCTCGACCCAGGCGAGCTCCGCGGCGGAGGGCCTGCGTCCCCAGTACTCGATGATCATCTGCGAGGAGGTGGGGCTGCACCAGGCCTCGCCGCCGTTGTCGTACTCCGGGTACTGCCCCGCGTGGATGTTCTGCGAGTAGCGCGGCACCGGAAATTCCCGGGCGAGGCCAGGGGTGCTGACGGACACGGTGAAGCGGTCCGGTATGTCGGACGCCATCGCGCCGAGGCGCCACACCGTGGGCGTGAGACGGGTGCCCGGGGCGCGGTGGAGGGTGAGCCGCAGCCGGTACGAGACCAGCCGCAGGCCGCTCGCCGCGTCGTCCACCGAGAAGGTGTCGGTCCAGATGGAGCTCTTGCCGTCCGTCTGGTCGTCGACGGACGTCCGGCGGATGTCGCCGTCGCCCGCGGCCCATCGGCCCATCACGTACCAGGGTGTCCAGGTGGCGTCCGAGTAGCGGCCCTGGAGCTCGATCTGGATCCAGGTGCCCGCGGGGGTGTCGGCGTTCCACGAGGCGATCACCTCGGTCGCCGGAACCGCGGACCGGTGGACCTGCGAGGTCCAGGTCGCGTACTCCCAGGCGGCCGTCCTCCCGGTGTGCGGATCGGTGTAGTCGGCACTCCCCTCGGCGTGACCGATCACCAGACCGGGGCGGCGGCCCGCGACGGCACGCGTCCCGGAGCCGGAGCCGCTGCGCCAGTCGGTGAACGTGTTCCAGGAGTGGTTGTCCACAAGGGAAGCGGCCGCCGAGGAGGGGGCGGGCGGGCCGACGGTGGGCTGGGCCGAGGCGGGAACGGCGGCGGCCGCGGAGCCGGCGGACGACACCGTACCGGCGGTGGCCGCTGCCGCGAGCGCGGCGGTCAGCACGGTTCTGCGTGAGGTCGGTCTGTTCATGGGCGAGACCCCCGGACGTAAGCGGAATGGGGCTTGCAGGTGCACGACAGTGCGCCAACTATTGCGGGTCGTAGCCGGATTCGGCCAGTGATTCGACTCGCGTCGGCAAACCAATATTGGTCTGGTCCACTGGCGTGACCTGCGCTTGCTTCGGGCGGGCTCGTAGGCTGGGGCGCATGAACGACCTCTCGCTCCTCGCCGCGCGGCTGCACACCCTGGCGCCGTCCTGCGGACCGGTGCGGCTGATCTCCGTCGACGGCCACGCCGGATCGGGGAAGAGCACCTTCGCGTCCCGCCTCGCCGCCGCGCTCGACGGCGCCCCCGTACTGCGTCTGGACGATCTGGCCACCCATGAGTCCTTCTTCGCCTGGGTGGACCGGCTGCGGGAGCAGGTGATCGGCCCGCTGTCGCGCGGGGAGTGCGCTTACTACGCGCCGTACGACTGGACCGCGCGGGCGTTCGCGGCGCCGCGCGCCCTGGAACCCGCGCCGGTGGTCCTGATCGAGGGGGTCGGTGCGGGCCGCCGGGCGCTGCGGCCCCATCTGGCGCGGCTGCTGTGGATGGATCTCGGTGCGACGGAGTCCTGGGAGCGGGGCCGCCGCCGGGACGGACCGACCCTTTCGGCCTTCTGGGACGAGTGGACGGCGGCCGAGGCGGTGCATTTCTCGGCCGATCCCTCGCGCCCCCGCGCGGACGCTCTGGTACGGCAGTTGCCGGTGGGGTACGAGTGGCTGGAGGGACCCGGCGCGGCAGCAGGAGCGAACCATTCCGTCACGGAAAGTGAGCGCATTGCGCCACCGAGCTGAGTGGTGAGAAAACGTCCCGGAAGTACCCCAACTCTGCTTGACCCGAGGGCGGTACAGGTCTTACGTTCTCAATGTGCGGCTTTTCGGAGCCCCCGCGGACACGAAGCCCCTGGTTGTTCCCCCGTGATCGGGGGCTTCGTTCTGCCTCCGCGCGCCCTTTCCCCCGCAGACACACCGCATTCCGCCTACCCTCGGTAACGGTCTTCCTTCTGCCTGCGGCGCTCTTAGTCGCGCACTCCCTGCGCAGGTACGATGCCTCTCGGTGCGGTCAATTCCCGTCCGTGGCACAGTAATTCAGCGCGCCTCGGCGGGCAGGTCGTGCGGCGGGACATCCTGGGGGCACGGTTTGTGGGGGACCAGATGGACATCGGCACGCAGGGCGCACAGGCCCCGGCCGACCTCGCCTGGCTGCGCGGCGTGGACGCCTACACCATGGGCGCCTACCCACAGGCCGAAGAGGAGTTCAGAGCCGCGGTACGGATCGATCCCGGCATGGCGGACGGCTGGCTCGGCCTCCACGCGCTGCGGGTCGACACAACGACGGCTCTGCTACACATGTACCGCCATCGCGAACGCTTCGGCGAGCAGCGCACCCGCCATAGACGCACACTCAACTCCTGGTACTGGCTGGGCTGGTGGGTGCAGCCGGTGCTGGAGAGCCCGCGTGATCTGCTTCTCGCGCACGCCTCGCACTGGCTGGACGGGCGCCATGTCCCCGAGCTGGATCGCGCGCTGGCCGGCCTGCCGCCGGTGGACGCGGACCCGCAGGTCCGCTTCCTGCACGCCTGCCGCTCCTATCTCGTCAAGGACTGGGAGCAGCTCGTCCGCAACACCGAGCAGTTGATCGACGATCCGCTGCTCGGCATCGAGGCGGGGCTGTTCGGCGGGATGGCGCGGGTGCGGCTGGAGATGTACGGGCAGGCCGAGCCGCTGCTCTCCACCGCGCTGATGCGCTGCCGCAGCGAACAGCCACAGCGCAAGGAGCTGCGCTACTGGCTGGCCCGCGCGTACGAGGGCACCGGCCGCAGCGCCGCCGCCCTGCCGCTCTACCGGGCGGTGCACCGGATCGACCCGGCGTTCATGGACACCTCGGCCCGACTCGCCGCGATCGCGGACTACGACGGTCTCGAAGGCACCGACGAGGCCGCCGGTCTGACCGCCGTCTCCCTGGCCGGCCTGGGTACGGACGCCGTGGCGGAGTCGCAGCCGGACGGGGACGCGCTGCTCGGCACCGACCTGGTGGACGGCCGGGAGCTGCGGCCGGGCAGCGAGGCCCCGGGGCTCGTGGGCCTCGGGGGGCCGCCGCCGTCCGACGGCGCGCGCCGGAAGACGGCGGTGCCCGGCCAGCCGCCGTCCCCCTTTCCTGCCGGGCCCAGCGATCCGGTGCTGCTCGCCGAGGCGCTGGCGGAGCTGGAGCGGATGGTCGGTCTGGAGCCCGTCAAGCGCCAGGTCAAGGCGTTGTCCGCACAGTTGAACATGGCGCGGTTGCGGGCCGGTCAGGGGCTTCCCGTGCAGCCGCCGAAACGCCATTTCGTCTTCTCGGGCCCTTCCGGTACCGGCAAGACCACCGTGGCCCGCATCCTGGGCCGGGTCTTCTACGCCCTCGGTCTGCTCGGCGGCGACCATCTCGTGGAGGCTCAACGGGCGGATCTGGTGGGCGAGTTCCTCGGCCAGACCGCCGTCAAGGCCAATGAGCTGATCGACTCGGCGCTCGGCGGGGTGCTGTTCGTCGACGAGGCGTACAGCCTCTCCAACACCGGCTACAGCAAGGGCGACGCGTACGGCGACGAGGCGCTCCAGGTCCTCCTCAAGCGCGCGGAGGACAACCGGAACCATCTCGTCGTGATCCTCGCGGGCTATCCGGAAGGCATGGACCGGTTGCTGACCACCAATCCGGGGCTCTCCTCCCGCTTCACCACCCGGGTGGACTTCCCGAGCTACCGGCCGCTGGAGCTCACCTCGATCGGTGAGGTGCTCGCCGCGGAGACCGGCGACGCGTGGGACGAGGAGTCCCTGGAGGAGCTGCGCTCCATCAGCGCTCATGTCGTCGACCAGGGCTGGATCGACGAGCTGGGCAACGGGAGATTCCTGCGCACCCTGTACGAGAAGAGCTGCGCCTACCGCGATCTGCGGCTCTCCGGTTACGCGGCTCTGCCGAGCCGGGACGATCTGGCCACGCTGCGGCTGCCGGATCTGATGCAGGCGTACGGCGAGGTGCTGTCCGGCCGGGGGCCGGTGGACCGGGGGCCACAGGAACCGCCGGCGTTGTGAGGAGGCCGCAGAGGCCCGGCAGCCGTTGTCCTCGGTCGCCGGACGGGCTGAAGAATGGAGAGTCAGCCGGTCCGGCGGCCGGGATTCAGTGGACCGACGCGGTGAGTTCGCCGGTGCCGGTCGTCGTGTCCGCCGTCCGGCGCGGTACCGAGACCCGGTGGGCCGGATCGCGCACCTCACCGACGAGCATCTCCAGGACGTCCTCCATGGCGACCAGGCCGAGGATCCGGCCCGACGCGTCGGCGACCTGCGCCAGATGCGTCGCCGCGCGGCGCATCACGGTCAGGGCGTCGTCCAGGGGGAGTTCGGCCCGCACGGTGGCCATCGGGCGCCAGACGTGCTGGGGGACGGCCCGTTCACCGTCCTCCAGGTCCAGGACGTCCTTGACGTGCAGATAGCCCATGAACGGACCGCCGCCCTCCGCGCACACGGGAAAGCGTGAGTAGCCGGTGCGTACGGTCAGCTGCTCGATCCGGTGGGGGGTGACGGAGGGGTCCACCGTCACCAGTGAGGCCCGGCTGAGCAGCACATCGGTGACGGGCCTGCTGCCCAGCTCCAGTGCGTCCTCCAGCCGCTCCTGGGCCTCCGGCTCCAGCAGCCCGGCCTGGCCGGAGTCCTCGACGAGCCGGTTGAGCTGCTCGCTGGTGAAGACGGCCTCCACCTCGTCCTTCGGCTCGACACCGAAGAGCCGGAGCACCAGCCGGGCGCAGGCGCCCAGTGCGGAGGTGACCGGGCGGCACAGACGGGCGAAGCCCACGAGGCCGGGGCTGAGCCAGAGTGCGGTCTTCTCCGGCGCCGCCATCGCGAGGTTCTTCGGGACCATTTCGCCGATGACGAGATGGAGGAAGACCACGAAGACCAGCGCCAGGACGTAGCCGAGCGGATGGATGAGCCCCTCGGGCAGGTGGACCGCGTGGAAGACCGGCTCCAGCAGCTGGGCAACGGTCGGCTCGGCGACGGCGCCGAGGGTCAGCGAGCAGACGGTGATGCCGAACTGGGCGGCGGCCATCATCTGCGGCAGGTTCTCCAGTCCGTACAGCACCTGGCGGGCCCGGCCCGACCCGGCCGCCGCGAGGGGTTCGACCTGGCTGCGCCGTACGGAGACGAGGGCGAACTCGGCACCGACGAAGAAACCGTTCGCCAGCACGAGGAGTCCGGCGAAGACCAGCTGGACCAGGCTCATCGCACGGCCTCCAGGGCGTCCTGGGTCAGCGGGGCCGGGGTAAGGGGGTCGGTCGCCTCGGGCGTGCGTACGAAGCGGACCTTCTCGGCCCGGTAGTGACCCACCTGGCGTACGGAGATCCGCCAGCCGGGCAGCTCGGCCCGGTCACCGGGGGCCGGGATACGCCCCAGCAGATCGGCGACGAGTCCGGCCACGGTCTCGTACGGGCCGTCGGGGACGTCGAGCCCTATCCGGCGCAGGGTCAGGACCCGGCAGCTGCCCTCGGCGTCCCAGGCCGGACGGCCGTCCTCCGGAGCGGCGGGGGCAAGCTCGGGCCGGTCGGCGCCCTCGGCGTCGTGCTCGTCCCTGACCTCCCCGACGAGTTCCTCGATGATGTCCTCAAGGGTGACGACTCCGGCGGTACCGCCGTACTCGTCGACCACGACGGCGATCGGCTGCTCGTTGCGCAGCCGCTGGAGCAGCTGTTCGACGGGCAGGGTCTCCGGCACCAGCAGCGGCGGTACGGCGATCCGGCCGGCCGGAGTGCGCAGCCGCTCCTGGGCGGGCACGGCGAGGGCGTCCTTGAGGTAAATCATGCCGACGACCTCGTCGATGCGCTCCCGGTAGACCGGGAAGCGGGAGAGGCCGGTGGCGCGGGTGAGGTTGAGGACGTCCTGCGCGGTCGCCGAGGTCTGCAGGGCGCTGACCTTCAGCCGTGGGGTCATGACGTGCTGAGCGGTGAGCCCGGCGAGGGACAGGGTCCGTACGAAGAGGTCCGCGGTGTCCTGTTCGAGGGTGCCGGCCTCGGCCGAGTGCCGGGCCAGGGAGACCAGTTCCCCCGGGGTGCGGGCGGAGGCCAGCTCGTCGGTGGGTTCGACGCCGAGCAGCCGTACGAGCCGGTTGGCGACGGTGTTCAGCAGGCTGATCACCGGTCGGAGAGCGGCGGAGAAACGGTGCTGGGGGCCGGCGACGAAGCGGGCGACCTGGAGCGGCCGGGAGACCGCCCAGTTCTTGGGCACGAGTTCGCCGATGACCATCTGGACGGCGGAGGCCACCATCATCCCGATGACCACGCTGATGCCGGGAACGGCGCCGTCGGGCAGCCCGGTCAAGGTGAGGGGGCCGTCCAGCAGCTGGGCGAGTGCCGGTTCGGCGAGCATGCCGACGACCAGTGAGGTGATGGTGATGCCCAGCTGGGTGCCGGAGAGCTGGAAGGAGAGTTCGCGCAGGGCTTCGACGACGGTACGGGCCCGCCGGTCACCCTCGGCGGCGGCGCGCTCGGCGTCCGGCCGCTCGACCGTGACGAGCCCGAACTCGGCTGCCACGAAGAATCCGTTGGCGAGGATGAGAAGGAATGCCGCGCTCAGAAGCAGCAGGGGGATGGTCATGCCGCCGCCTCCGGTGAGGGGGCGGCGCAGGTACTACCGGACGATCCGTCCATTGCTGGAAGGACTCACTCCTTGGGTCGCAGGAAAGCCCCGCCGGTCTCGTGGACCTCTCGTGCGGGGCGGGGCACGCACAGGGCGCCGCCGCCCTCCAGAGTAATCAAGAAGAGGCCGTACGGGGCAGGGGGCTCAGCCGTTGTCCGTACCGGTGCCGTGGTTCTCGGCGAGGGCGCGGAGCGCACGGGCGTCGCGGATGGCCTGCTGCTTGGCGATTCCCGGCTGGATACCGAGGGCGGGCATGCTGGTCCCGTCGCTCAGATCGAGGTAGACCCAGGGATCGCCGACACGCAGGTTGACGCGGAGAATCTCCGCCCAGGACAGTCGGCGCGTCCGGGTGAGATTGACCACGGTCACCCCGTCCTCGTTCGCGACGATCTTCGGGCGGCTGAGCAGCGCGAGCACGCCGAAGAACAGCAGCGCGGTGAAGACGAAGCTGGACCGCTCCCCCGGGCTCAGCTGCTCCAGGGTCAGGGCGATGACCGTGATGACGACGAACATCGCCGCCCCCACGGTCAGCAGGACCACTCGGGTTCGGGTCGGCCGGAAGGTGACCGGGAGGGTGGGAAGTTCGGACCGGGGCGCGGGGGCGGACATGGTGTTCTTCTGTCTTCCGGGTGGTCGCCCGGCCGTCAGAGGCGGCAGGCGTGGATGGCGGTGGTGAGGATGGCGCGGGCGCCGAGGTCGTACAGATCGTCCATGATCCGCTGGGCCTCGCGGGCGGCGACCATGGAGCGGACGGCGACCCAGCCCTCGTGGTGCAGCGGGGAGATGGTCGGCGACTCCAGGCCCGGGGTGAGGGCGACCGCGCGCTCCAGGTGCTCGACGCGGCAGTCGTAGTCCATCATCACGTAGGAGCGGGCGACCAGGACGCCCTGGAGGCGGCGGAGGAACTGCTGCACCTTGGGGTCGTCGTCCGGTGCGCCGGTGCGGCGGATGACGACGGCTTCCGACTTCATGATCGGCTCGCCGATGACTTCGAGTCCGGCGTTGCGCAGGCTGGTGCCGGTCTCCACGACGTCGGCGATGATCTGGGCGACGCCGAGTTCGATGGCGGTCTCGACCGCGCCGTCGAGGTGGACGACGGAGGCGTTGACGCCGAGGTCGGCGAGGTGCTTGGCGACGATGCCCTCGTAGGAGGTGGCGATCGTCCTGCCGTCGAACTCCTGCGGGCCCTGGGCCGTGCCGGGCTTGGTGGCGTAGCGGAAGGTGGAGCGGGCGAAGCCGAGCTGGAGGATCTCCTCGGCGTCGGCGCCGGAGTCCAGCAGCAGGTCGCGGCCGGTGATGCCGATGTCGAGGCGGCCGGAGCTGACGTAGATCGCGATGTCGCGGGGCCGCAGGTAGAAGAACTCGACCTCGTTCTCGGGGTCGACGAGGACGAGCTCCTTGGACTCCTTGCGCTGCTGGTAGCCGGCCTCATGGAGCATCGCCATCGCAGGCCCGGAGAGTGAACCCTTGTTGGGAACGGCGATGCGCAGCATGAGGTCAGGTTTCCTTTGCGAGGAGGGAGTCCGGCGCGATGTGCGGATGTGCGTGGTGCGGAGGTCGTGCTCAGAGATGGGCGTAGACGTCGTCGAGGGAGATTCCGCGGGCGACCATCATCACCTGGACGTGGTACAGCAGCTGGGAGATCTCCTCGGCGGCGGCGTCCTTGCTCTCGTGCTCGGCGGCCATCCAGACTTCGGCGGCCTCCTCGACGACCTTCTTGCCGATGGCATGGACGCCCTTGTCCACCAGCTCGGCGGTGCGGGAGGTGGAGGGATCGCCGTCGGCGGCCTTGAGCTGCAGCTCGGCGAAGAGCTCTTCGAAGGTTTTGTTCGCCATGATGGTCCTTAGACTACGGGGTCCGGGACCTCCGATCAGCGCCAGGGCTCGCTGACGGCGCGCAGCGTCGCGGCGGTGGCGACGGCTGCGGTGACCGCTTCGTGCCCCTTGTCCTCGTTGGAGCCTTCCAGTCCTGCCCGGTCGAGGGCCTGTTCCTCGGTGTCGCAGGTGAGTACACCGAAGCCGACCGGGACTCCGGTGTCGACGGCGACCTGGGTGAGGCCGTTGGTGACGCCGTGGGACACGTACTCGAAGTGCGGGGTGCCGCCGCGGATGATCACGCCGAGGGCGACGATCGCGTCGTAGCCGCGGCCGGCGAGGACCTTGGCGACGACCGGGAGCTCGAAGCTGCCGGGCACCCGGAGCAGGGTCGGCTCGTCGATGCCCAGCTCGTGCAGGGCGCGCAGGGCGCCGTCAACGAGTCCGTCCATGATCTTCTCGTGCCACTGCGCGGCGACGACCGCCACGCGCAGGTCGCCGCAGTTGCGTACGGACAGTTCGGGTGCGCCCTTGCCGCTCATGGTTCTCCTACCGCTCGTTTCCGTGATCGTTCACTGGTTGCCGCAGGTCGACGCCGTGGCGGCGTCGAGCCAGGGCAGGTCGTGCCCCATGCGGTCGCGCTTGGTGCGCAGGTAGCGCAGATTGTGTTCGCCGGCCTGGACGGGCATCGGTTCGCGGCCGGTGACGGCCAGACCGTGTCGCACGACCGCGGCCGTCTTGTCGGGGTTGTTGGTCATCAGCCGCAGGCTCCGGACGCCGAGGTCCTTGAGGATCTGGGCACCCGCCGCGTAGTCCCGGGCGTCGGCGGGCAGGCCGAGTTCCAGGTTGGCGTCGAGGGTGTCGCTGCCGCGTTCCTGGAGTTCGTAGGCGCGCAGCTTGGACAGCAGGCCGATGCCCCGGCCCTCGTGGCCGCGCAGATAGACGACGACGCCGCGGCCCTCCTCGGTGATCCGGCGCATGGAGGCATGGAGCTGGGGCCCGCAGTCGCAGCGCTGCGACTGGAAGATGTCGCCGGTCAGGCACTCGGAGTGGATCCGTACCAGGATGTCGTCGCCGCCGACGACGTCGCCGTGGACGAGCGCGACATGCTCGACGCCGTCGGCCGTGGAGCGGTAGCCGTACGCGGTGAACGCGCCGAAGCCCGTCGGCAGCCGTACCTCGGCCTCGCGGCGGACGGTCGGCTCCGAGGAGCGGCGGTAGGCGATCAGGTCCTCGATGGAGATGATCGTGAGGCCGTGCTTGCGGGCGAACGGGACGAGCTGCGGCAGCCGCAGCATCACGCCGTCCTCTCCGGCGATCTCGACGATCGCTCCGGCGGGCCGCAGTCCGGCGAGCCGGGCGAGGTCGACGGCGGCCTCGGTGTGGCCGTTACGGACCAGCACACCGCCGGAGCGGGCGCGGAGCGGGAAGATGTGGCCGGGCCGGACGAAGTCGCCGGGGCCCGCCTCGCCGCCCGCCAGCAGCCGGAGCGTGGCGGCCCGGTCGGCGGCTGAAATGCCGGTGGTCACGCCGTGCGCCGCCGAGGCGTCGACGGAGACGGTGAACGCCGTACGCATCGACTCGGTGTTGTGGGCGACCATCTGCGGCAGTTCGAGCCGTTCCAGCTCGTCGTTCTCCATGGGCGCGCAGATCAGGCCGCGGCACTCGCTCATCATGAACGCGACGATCTCGGGGGTGGCCTTCTCGGCCGCGATGACGAGGTCGCCCTCGTTCTCCCGGTCCTCGTCGTCGACGACCACGACGGGCCGTCCGGCGGCGATGTCGCGGATCGCCTGCTCGACGGGGTCGAGCGTGAGGTCCTCGACGACGCTCTCGTGTTCCCGGTGCAACCAGGCGGGCTGGGCAGTCATGCCGTGGCTCCTTCCAGAGCGGGTGTCCGCGAACGCAGCCACCAGTCGCGCATGCCCCACAGGACGAGGGCGCCGTACACGACGTAGATGAGACCGGAGAACGCGAGGCCGCTGTGGAAGTTCAGCGGTACGCCGACCAGGTCGACCAGCAGCCAGGCGAACCAGAACTCGACCATGCCGCGGGCCTGGGCGAGCATCGCGACGAGTGTCCCGGCGAATATGTACGCGTCCGCCCACGGGCTCCAGGAGAGCGAGGGGAACGCGGTGAACAGGCCGCCGACCGCGAGGGTGCCGACTGCGGCGCCGCCCAGCAGGTAGCCGCGCTCGCGCCAGGTGGCGAACCGTACGGCGATGGAGCCGTCCCGGGCCTTCCGCCTGCCCCGGGTCCACTGCTGCCAGCCCCAGACGGCCACGGCGATGACGACGAGCTGCTTGCCGACGCTGCCCGCCTGGTGCACGGAGACGTTGGCGGCGACCAGGACGACGCCGGACAGGAGCTGGGCGGGCCAGGTCCAGATCGAGCGGAGCCAGCCCAGGGTCAGCGCGATCAGACCGACGGTGTTGCCGATCATGTCGGACCAGATGATGTGCTGCCCGAAAACGGTGAACGCCTCCGAGTTCAGCCAGTTCAGCGCCATCACTTCATCGGCTCCTCGGGGTCCCGGGCGGCGCCGCCGAGCAGCCGCTCGACGTACTTCGCGATGACGTCCACCTCCAGGTTGACCGGGTCGCCGGGCTCCTTGATACCGAGGGTGGTCAGGGCGAGGGTGGTGGGGATGAGGCTGATGGTGAAGTAGTCGGGTCCCGCGTCCACAACGGTCAGGCTGACGCCGTCGACGGTGATCGACCCCTTCTCCACCACGTAGCGGGTCAGGTCCGCCGGGAGGGAGATCTTCACGATCTCCCAGTTCTCGGAGATCGTGCGCTCGACGATGCGGCCGGTGCCGTCGACGTGGCCCTGGACGATGTGGCCGCCGAGCCGGCCGCCGAGCGCCATGGGTCGTTCCAGGTTGACCCGGGAGCCGGTCTCCAGGGCGCCGAGGCTGGACCGGTTCAGGGTCTCGGCCATCACATCGGCGGTGAACTCGCCCTCGCCCAGGTCGACGACGGTGAGGCAGACGCCGTTGACGGCGATGGAGTCGCCGTGCTTCGCGCCTTCGGTGACCACGGGACCGCGCAGGCGGAAGCGGGAGGCGTCGCCGAGCTTCTCGACGGCGGTGACTTCACCCAGTTCTTCGACAATTCCGGTGAACACTCAGATTCCCTTCCGGGCAGGGCCGGGTACGGCGGTGATACGCAGATCGGGGCCGATACGGACGGTCTCGGTGACATCGAGGCGCAACGCCTCGGCGATGGTGGTGATTCCGGCGTCGGCGAGGGCCGCGGGGCCGGCGCCGAGGAGCACGGGGGCGAGGTAGCCGACGACCTTGTCGACTGTTCCCGCGGCGACGAAGGCCCCGGCCAGGGTCGGGCCGCCTTCGAGGAGTACGGAGCGGACGCCCCGCCCGTACAGGGCGCTGAGCAGGGCGGTGATGTCCAGGCCGGGGCCGGTGGCGGCGCGCGGCAGCCGCAGTACGGCTTCTTCGGGGAGGTGGTGGGCGTCGGCGCCGATAGCGACGGCGATCAGCGTGGGCGCGGTGTCGTCGAGGACGCGGGCGCCGGGGCGCACGGCGGCGGCGCTGGTATCCACGACCACCCGCAGGGGCTGTACGGCGCTTTCGATGCCCCGTACGCCGAGCTGCGGGTCGTCGGTACGGGCGGTGCCGGAACCGACCACGACGGCGTCGGCCTCGGCGCGCAGCCGGTGGACGTCGGCGCGGGACTCGGGCGAGGTGATCCAGCGGCTGGTGGCGTCGGCGGCGGCGATCCGGCCGTCGAGGGTCGCCGCGTACTTCCACAGGACGTACGGGCGGCCCAGGCGCACCGAGGTCAGCCAGGCCGCGTTGCCCGCCTCGGCCTCGTCGGCGAGGGGCCCCTGCTCGGCCTTGACCCCGGCCGCGCGCAGGGTGTCGGCACCGCCGGTGGCCTGCGGGTTCGGGTCGCCGACCGCGTAGACGACCCGGGCGACACCGGCCTCGATGAGGGCCTGGGCGCAGGGGCCGGTGCGGCCGGTGTGGTTACAGGGTTCGAGGGTGACGTAGGCGGTGCCGCCACGGGCGCGGTCGCCCGCGCCGCGCAGGGCGTGGATCTCGGCGTGCGGCCCACCGGCGCGCCGGTGGAAGCCCTCGCCGGCCGGTTGGCCCGCGGCGTCGAGGATGACGCAGCCGACGACCGGGTTGGGGCTGGTGGAGCCGAGACCGCGGGCGGCGAGCGCGATCGCTCGGCGCATGGCGGTGATGTCGGCTGCGGTGTCCACCGGGTCCTCCTGCCTCTTCGGGCACGGACTCCGGGGCCTGTCGACGACGACAGATGAAGCGGGAACGCAACAGGGGAACGCCGAAGCCGGAACAAACGGATGGATCGGTTGCCCGAAAACCATCCGCCGACGGCGGCGTACCCGTGAAACGGCCCGCCGCGCACTGCCTCCCATCCGGACTTTAACCGTCGGTCCAGGAATCCCACCTGGTCAACCGGCCGCTGGATGCGGACGGGTCGCGGACTATAACCGCCGGTTCGGAATTGCACCGACCCCGGAGTGCGCTGCTGCTGGTACACGGTCAGTGTGCCATGCCCACCGATGGGCCATATGGGTGAGTTCTTGTGGGGTGGCTCACATGGACCTCGGGGCGGGGGCCGCAGCGGGACAGTCACCGCTTGAAGGTCAGACCTATTGACGCAATGGTCCAGCCCTCCTGATCTCTGCGTCACCTCCGAGGAACGGTCCCGCGGTGTGCGCACACCGCGGGACATCAACACGGCCCGCCTCCTTGTCAGTTGTGTTCTTCCGAACCTCCCCGGGAGGAACCGGACGTGCTGTCCCCCACCCGTGCGAGCGCCCCCCTGCCCGCCGCCGGCGTAGCCGTCGCCGGACTGCTCATGGGCTCGCTCACCCCTCCTCGATGGCGGCCAACGCCTACGGCTCGGCCGACCGGACCGGCATCGACACGTTCGCCGACTCGGCCATCGCCTTCATCGAGCAAGTACGGCTTCAACGGCGTCGACATCGACTACGAGTACGACCTGCACGGCGCCTGGAACGAGTACGCCGAGCCCGACGCCGCGCTCCACGACGACGGCAGCGACGCCGAACTCGCCCGGGCGGGCGTCCACTCGGCCTCGCAGCACGGCGGCACCGGTTACCTCGACACCGACTGGGCCTACCACTACGTCCGCGACTCGATGCCGGCCGGCCGGATCAACATCGGTCTGCGTACTACACCCGCGGCCGCACCCCCGACCGCCCGTCGGTGATCGGTTCGCCCCCGGTCGCCGCCGGGCCCAGCCCTGCTCAGCCGGCCGGAGTGAACAGCTCGTCCTGAGCCGCCTCCCGGGCCGCGAGCAGCGCGCCGCGGAGCACCGCGGCGCCACCCAGCCGCCCGGCCCTGACCTCCGTGCGCAAGGGGGACATCGTGGTGAGCCGTTCCTCGACCCGGGCCGCGAGCGCGTCGCCACCCGCGTGGCCGACCTCGCCCGCGAGCAGCACACAGCCCGGGTCGAGGACCGAGGCGATGGCGGCGCCGCCCAGCGCGAGACGTCCGGCGAGGGCGTCCAGGAACGCCTCACTGTCCCCCTCCCCCGCCAGGGCGGCCCGTACGGCGAACGCAGCACCCGGCTCCTTGTCCCCGTCGGCAGTGTCCGCAGGCACCACGATGCCGTGGGTGGCGGCCAGTTCGCAGACCGGGGCAGAACCCACCAAGGAGTGAAACCCGCCGTCGCAGCTGACGGCCGAGGGGGTACCGGCCGCGCCGGGCACCGGCAGGAAGCCGATCTCGCCCGCGCCGCCGGAGGCCCCGCGCCGGAGCTTCCCGTCCAGCATGACGGCCGCACCGACGCCGTTGCCGAGCCAGAACAGGACGAAGGTGTCACGGTCGCGGGCCGCGCCGCTGCGATGTTCGGCGACGGCGGCGAGATTGGTCTCGTTCTCCACCAGCACGGTGGCGGGCAGCCGCTGCTGGAGCACCCGGACCAGCCTCCGGTGCCAGGCGGGCAGCCCGGTGGTGTCGCGCAGTTCCCCGGTGACCGGGTCGATCAGGCCGGGCGCGCCGACGCCGACGCTGTGCAGCGGGGCGGCGCCCGCCTCGCGCGCGGTGCGCTCCAGCAGCGCGGCGGCCTGTTCGGCGGCGGACTCGGTGCCGGTGTCGCTGCCGATGGGCAGGGTGGCCTCGGCGAGCGTGGCGCCGAGGAGATCGGCGACGACCACGGCGACGCTGCCGGTGCGTACGTCGAGCGCGGCGAGGTGCGCGCGGTCGGCGGCGATCCCGTACAGGCGGGCGTTGGGGCCGCGGCGCTCGGCGCCCGCCTCACCGACCACCCTGATCAGACCGGCCCCCTGAAGCCGTTCGACGAGGTCGGCGACAGTGGGCCGGGAGAGGCCGGTCAGGGTCTTCAGCTGCGTGGCCGTCAACGGGCCGTCCTGCTGGAGCAGTCGCAGGGCGAGACGGTCGTTGATGGCCCGGGCGGTGCTCGGTGATGCGGGCATGCCGGGATCCTTCCAGATCACTGCCGCACGGGATGAGGGCATGGACTGAGCAGATGCACTATTTATCAGGCAGGGTTCCTGATAATTTACCTCGGCACCGTGAAGGCGGGCGCCGGGATCGCCGGCGACAGAGGATTCCCAGGGGAGGGCACGGCGGTATGACAACGGATTCCACAGAGGCGGTCTTCGGCATGGAGCAGGTGAGGCGGGCCAGATTCGCCGTCGCCGCGGTCTTCACCGTGCACGGCGCCGTCACCGGCAGCTTCGCCACCCGGGTGCCCTGGATCCAGGAACACGCCGGGGTCAGTGCCGGACAGCTCGGCCTGGCCCTCGCCTTCCCCGCGATCGGCGCCTCACTGTCGATGCCGCTGGCCGGCGCGATCAGCCATCGCTTCGGCGCCCGGACCGCACTACGCGGGCTGCTGGCCCTGTGGACGCTGGCGCTGATCCTGCCCGCGCTGGCCCCCAACCTGCTGACGCTGTGCGCGGCGCTCTTCGTGTACGGGGCATCGGCCGGCATGTCCGACGTGGCGATGAACGCCCTCGGCGTGGAGGTGGAGAACCGCCTCGACAAGTCGATCATGTCCGGGCTGCACGGGATGTGGAGCGTGGGCGCCCTGATCGGTTCGGCCGCGGGCACGGTGGCCGCGCATCTGGGCGCCGACGCCCGGCTGCACCACTCCATCGCCGCGCTCGTCCTCACCGCGCTCGGCCTGATCGCCTGCCAGGGCGTACTGGATCTGCGCAGCGAACCGGACGAGGAGCCGCCGCCGCGCTTCGCGCTGCCGCCGAAGTCCGCGCTGATCATCGGCGCGGTGGGCTTCTGCGCGGTATTCGCGGAGGGTGCCAGCCTGGACTGGTCGGCGGTCTATCTGCGGGACATCATGGACACCTCCGCCGGACTCGCCGCGGCGTCCACGACGGCGTTCGCGCTCACCATGGCGGTCGCCCGGATCGCCGGCGACAAGGTCGTCGACCGCTTCGGCGCGGTCCGGACCGTACGGGTGGGCGGCGTCCTCGCGACCGTCGGCGGGCTGCTCGTGGTCGCGTCACCGAACGCGGTACTGGCGATGTGCGGTTTCGGGCTCCTCGGCCTCGGTGTCGCCGTGGTCGTCCCGCTCGCCTTCGCGGCGGCCGGACGCAGCGGCCCGAACCCGAGTCAGGCGATCGCGGGCGTCGCCACCATCACGTACACCTCCGGGCTCATCGCCCCGTCCGCGATCGGCTCGCTGGCCGAGGCGACGTCGCTGGTCGTCTCGTTCGGTCTGGTGACGGTGCTGGCGTTCGGCCTGGTGCTGGGGGCCGGGGTGCTGCGGGCGGGCGACCGCAGGGCCGTGTCGTCCTCGGGCACCGGCGCTCCGAGCGCGGCGGCGGCCGAGCCGCGCCCCTGAGCCGAAGGCTGTGCGGGGCGCGGGCCCCCGGCCCGCACAGCGGCGGCGCTCCCCCGTCCGCGGCCCGGCCGCGGGCGCGCCCTGATCCGGCACTATCATGGCGCTGATCATTTCTGCGGTGAGCACCATGCCGGGCGAGGCACTGGACTCCGTATCTACACACAGGGGGTAACCGTGGGCCTCGGCGTGCGCTGGACCTTGCACGGAGACGGGAAGACCCCGCCGGGGGCCGTGGTCCGGCCGGACGAACGGTTCTCCTGGCCCCGTACGTTCGGACTCGGTGCCCAGCACGTGGTCGCGATGTTCGGTGCCTCGTTCGTCGCGCCGTGCAGCCCATGATGAGCGCAGCGACCAGCACTCTCCCGCAGAATACGACGCCCCAGGTCGAATCCCCACCCTCACGGCCAGCCCTGTCGGCATACGCCTGAACCGCATGTCCGCCAGTCGTCGAGCCCCCGGTCCAGCCGGCGGAGCTCAGCACCACCCCAGCAACACATCAAGGAGCAAGACCATGGCGGGCTTCGGCTGGAAGCTGCACGGCGACGGCAAGAGCCTCGCACCGGGCGAGGTCGTACGACCCGATGAGCGGCTCACCTGGGGCCGCACCGCCGGCCTCGGTGCGCAGCACGTGGTCTCCATGATCGGGGCCTGCTTCGTCGCCCCCATCTTGATGGGTCTGGACGCCAACCTCGCCGTCATGGCATCCGGTGTGGCCACCATCATTTTCCTGCTCATCACCCGCGGCCGTATCCCCAGCTATCTCGGCAGCAGCCTGTCGTTCATCGGCGTGGCCGCCGTCATCAAGACCCAGGGCGGCGACGCGGCAACCCTCACCGGCGCACTGCTGGTTGTCGGCGCGGTCCTCTTCCTGTGCGGGGCCGCCGTTCGCGCTCTGGGCGCCCGCATCATCCACGCAGTCCTGCCACCGGTGGTCACCGGCGCTGTAGTCATGCTCATCGGCTTCAACCTGGCTCCCGTCACCGCTGGCACCTACTGGCCACAGGATCAGTGGACCGCGCTGCTCACCATGCTCTTCACGGGCTTCGCCCTCGTCGTGCTGCGCGGCTTCTGGTCCCGTATCGCGATCTTCCTCGGCCTGGCCTTCGGCTACCTGATCTCCTGGGTCTTCGACCGCATCTTCGGCAAGATCCACTCCCCCGCCGGAGGAACCGAATCGGTCGACCACTGGCGCCTCGACCTCTCAGGTGTGGCCAAGGCCGACTGGATCGGCCTTCCCACCTTCCACGCCCCGAGCTTCTCCCTCTCCGCGGTTCTCGTCGCCCTGCCCGTCGTCATCGCGCTCATCGCCGAGAATGCCGGGCACGTCAAGGCCGTGGGCGAGATGACGGGCGACCCGCTGGACGACAAGCTCGGCACGGCCATCATGGCGGACGGTGCGGCCACCGTGCTGTCGACGTCCGTCGGCGGCCCCGCCACGACCACGTACGCAGAGAACATCGGTGTCATGGCCGCCACCCGCGTCTACTCGACCGCCGCCTACTGGTGCGCCGCCGGCTTCGCGATCCTGTTCGGACTCTGCCCCAAGTTCGGCGCCGTCGTAGCCGCCATCCCCGGCGGAGTCCTCGGCGGAATCACCGTCATCCTCTACGGCATGATCGGCCTGCTGGGCGCCCAGATCTGGGTCCGCTCCCGCGTCGACCTGTCCAACCCGCTCCACCTCGTGCCCGTCGCCGCGGGACTCATCATCGGAATCGGCGACGTCAGCCTGACGCTCACCGACAACTTCGAGCTCAGCGGCATCGCATTGGGGACGCTGATCGTCGTCATCGGCTATCACGCCCTTCGGGCCCTGGCACCTGCTCACATGAAGGGCGAGCCGCCGCTCGGCGAATCAGCCAATCCAGGGTACGACCGAGGCCTGCCGGGCGGATCGTGATCGCAGACGCCGCCAGTGAACCGCAGAGGACACACCCTCTGAAGTGCCGCTCACAGGAGCGTGAAGTACAAGGAGACGGCCCGCGGCGTGGGATGGGGCCCCTTCCGAGCCGGCCATGCACTCTCTTCCGGTACGACCCCACAACCCGTGACACGCAGGTCGAATGGCCGGGCTCCGCCAGGCGGAACCGCCATGTTGTCACTTCAAACAGGAGTCCGACTACAGCGCGCACGCATGAATCACAGTGCGTACATCTCAGGCCCGCCATAAAACAGGGGACTACAGACCAGGAAGGCACCGGCAAGGCATTGGCTTCCTGGTCGACTCGGGAAGGCGAGCGGCGTGGACGACCGCCCGGCCCGTTTCACGCCCTGGTCGGCGCCGTGGCGACCACCGCACGCACGGCAATGGCCGCGATGTCGTCGTCGAGACGGCCGCGGCTGTAGTGGACCAGGTCGCTGTGCAACTGCCCGAGCAGCCGGGACGGGGAGTCCGCGTCCCACTGTCCCGCGTGCCGCACCAGCGGAAAGAACGCGCCGGAGTAGTCACGGGTCTCGGTGACGCCGTCGGTGTAGAGCAGCAGCTGATCCTCTGCGGCGAAGGAGAAGGTGTCGATGCGGTAGCCCTCCCCGATCAGCGCGCCCATGTTGATGGGTGGTGAGGGAGCCGTGGGGGTGACCTCGCGGATCATTCCTGCGCTGAGCAGCAGCGGAGGGGGGTGTCCCAAGTTGACGATGCCGACGACCGATCCGTCGTCGGGGATCTCGACGAGCAGAGCCGTGGCGAAGGACTCCATCCGGTCGCCGGGCAGCAGTGCGGTGTAGCGGCTCGTGCTGACGTCCAGTCGGCGTGCCAGCCGTGCCAGGTCCGGCTCGTCGTACGCGGCTTCCCGGAAGCAGCCGAGGATCGCTGAGGCCATGCCGACCGCAGGGAGGCCCTTGCCGCGCACGTCTCCGATGATCATGCGGACGCCGTGGACTGTCGCCAGCGCCTCGTAGAAGTCGCCGCCTACGCGGGCCTGGGCCGCGGCGGCCAGGTACAGAGCCTCGATGTCCAGCCGGCCGAGGTGGTGCGGCATGGGGCGCAGCAGGACTTTCTGGGTCGTCTCGGCGACGGAACGAACGTCGGCGAGGGTCCGCTCCCGCTGCTGGCGCACATGGCTGGCGCAGGCGGCCGCGGCGGTGACGCCCGCGATCACCGCGAGGGTGAACAGGTGTGTGTGCTGCTCACTCACACTACCGATGGTCACGGCGATCACTGCGTCGACGGCCGCGGCGAGCACGCCTATAGCAACCGTTCCGACCACTGGCCACACCGAGGCAGCGAAAGCGGGGGCGAGTGAGAGAAACCGACTGAAGTGGAGGGTGCTCGGAGTGGCAAAGGCCGCCACAGCGATGATGGCGATCAGCGCTAGGGGCGCAAGGAGCGCCAAGTCCCCCCGCAGGTTGCCCGCACAGTGCCGAAATCGATCGGAATGGTTCATATGAGCCAAGTATCAGAGCATTTGCGCCATCAGGCCAATTCGCCGCCCAATGCTCCGGCCGGACTTCTTCATTCGTGCTGGTCAACGACTTGGCGGGGGAAGCGTAGCGGGCTGGAGCACTAGGGCGCGTATGCATTGACCTGGGCGAACCTGCGGCTCGATACAGTCGCGTCCATGGCGAACCCTTGGCTACGGGCGATCGAGGAAGGCGGGCGCCGTCCCGCCTTCCCGCCCTTCGGCAACAGCAACTCCAGCACTACCCACCGGGCATCCGTCAGATCTCCACGCGCCACAAACCGAGATCACCTCACGCGCTAGATCCACTTCGACACACGCCGTAGTCAGGCGACGCAAATGTGTCCAGCAGGCGCATCAACTGCTCACGCTGCTCCGGCGGTCGACGCCGCGGCGGCGGGGAGACGGCCGCCCGACTGCCGGCGTCCGCTGTTCCAGTACCGGCACCATCCCGGTGTACGGCCGCTGCAATTCGCGCCGGCCGGCATCACCGCGCACATTGTTCAGAAGCAGTCGCCGTACCAGTGGACCGCGCCGGGCGCCGTGACCGTGGCCCGGACGGATTCGGCGGTGGCGTGCAGCGGGCGCGCCATGCCCACGTGCTCCTCCACCGGCCGGGACTCCGCCAGCAGCGCCGGCAGTGCCGCCCGGACCCCGGGGCCGTCGGGAATCCGGACCCGGGCCCGGCTCAGCCCCGCGCCACGGCCCCGTGCGCCGACTGCGGCGAACAGCTCGCCCAGGCACTCGGGCGCGCCCGCGAACTCGCGCACCTCCACGTACGGGCCCACGTGCTGGGCCACGATCCAGCCGGCCAACGCCCCCGACGCGGGGTCCTCGGCCACGAGCGACCGCTCGACCGGGCCGTACCAGGCGGGCACCCGCACCGACCAGTCCTCGGGCGCCCGCAACGAGCTGAGCGGCCTGTTCGCGTTGTACGCGTGGTGCAGGGCGGCCACCTCCGCGGTGTCCCGCGCGGCGGTCTCGCGGACCCGGAACGTCCCGGAGGCTGCCGGGGCAGCCAGCGTTCCCTCGGTGTAGGTACTGCCGAACTCCTGCCATCCCGAGCCCCGGTAGACCCCGGGCGTACCGGTGAACAGCAGGGACCAAGCGCACTGTTCGGCCGTCATGGTGCGCTCCGCCGCCACCAGCAGCCGCCGCACCAGCCCCTGCCCGCGGGCCTCGGGGCGGGTGGCGACGCTGCCGATACCGCCGACCCGCTGCGGGGTTCCGTGCGCGTCGCGGATCAGCCGGGGTACGTAGACGACGACCGCGTCGATCCCACCTCCCGGACCGTTCTGCGCGACGAACGTGTGCCGGTGGCGGTCCGGATCGAGGGCGTGCAGGGCGGCGATGTGCGGGGCGTCGAAGCACCGTTGCCACAGGGCGGCCAGGGGCGCCTCGTCGGCCGCGGTCATGGTCCGGATGACGGCGGTCACAGGGTCAGGTTCCCGTCCGTGCGCACCGAGTCACCGTTCGCGGGCATCGCGCCGCGCGTCGTACCGTCCTCCACGCACGCGGTGTGCAGAACCGAGGCCAGGGCGTCCGGGGCGAGGTGGAGCGTGCCGCCGGTGAAGCGGCTGCCGGTGGCCGCGTAGTGGTTCGTGCCGTCGGTGATGCGTATGTGGGCGGTGTCCGGTGCGGAGGCGGCGCTGCTGAGCGCGGTGATGTCCCAGGTCACCCTTCCCGGGCCGGCCGCCCGGCCGAGCAGCGCCTTGGTTTTGTTGCTGCCGGTGAGGCGGGTGCCGCCGGTGACGGTGAGCCGCTGGTCGCGTACGGCGCTGAGTTCGATGCCGGTGTTGTCGTAGGTGCCGCCGTCGATCCGCAGGTCCGCCGAGCCGACGGAGAGCGGGGCGGCGTTCTCGGCGCCGGTGACGGTGCAGTCGGTGAAGTGGACGGGCCCCGCACCGCGCAGGATCGCGCCGTCGACGCCCTTGAAGGTGCAGCGTATGAAGTGCACAGGAGCGGTGACCGGGGTCTGGACGAGGACGGCTCCCGCGGGCGGCTCGAAGGAGCAGTCGCTGATGGTGGTCGGCCGGGTGGAGCGGGCGGAGCGCTGGGCGACCGCGAAGGTCTTGGCGGTGCAGCCGCGGACCTGGGCTCCGTCGGCGTTGACGGTGAGGGTGCCGGCCTGGTCGAAGGTGGGGCGCGCGATCACCGTGATGTCTTCGAGCGTCAGATCGGTGATCCTGGTGTTGGCGGTGAACCAGGAACAGACGTGTCGGCGTACGGTGATGCGCTTGGCGGAAATTCCCCACTGCGCACCGGAGTTGGCGATGTCCATCAGTCCGGAGTTGCCGTCGAAGAGCAGGTCGTGCTCGTACTGCCCGTGGGTCGTGAAGGGGTTACCACCCGCGTCGTCGCCGTCGCCGTGGCAGTTCACGACGGTGCAGTAGGCGGAGGCGGTGAGGTCGTTGAGATGGCGGACGTTGCTGGTCGTGCAGTCCGCGACCCGTCCGTACAGGCAGTAGATCTGCTGGGTGAGATAGCCCGCGCCGCCGTACTCGACGGTGGGCGGGTTCTTCAGCGAACAGTCCTCGGTACGGAAGCGGGTGCACCAGCGGCGCATGATGACCGGCCAGAAGGAGCCGGTGGCATGGATTCCGGAGACGTCGCAGCCGACGGCGTACTCGAAGCTGACGGGGTGGGAGCCGGTGTACTCGTCGGGGCCGGCACCTTCGAAGACCAGGTTACGGATGTGGGTGCCCCGGACCGGTTCGACGCGGGTCCAGGTGAGGGTGCGGCCCGCGGCGAGTTCCCAGCCGTTGAGGTAGCCGATCCGGATGTGGGTCGCGTCGATGATCTCGGTGATCTCGACCAGCTTCTGCAGCTCGCGTTCGTCACCGCCGCCGCCCGCGACCGGGTCGACCTGTACGGCCCACCACTGCCCGACCTCGAACCCCTTGGCGTCGGGGACCGGGAAGGTGTCGGTGAGTTCGATGACCTTGCCGGAGAGCGTGTGCTTGACGGTGGTGTCGGTGACGGTGCCGCGGAAGGAGAGGACGGCGCCGAAGGGGTTGTCGTGGGTGTTCTTCTCGATGCCTTCGGTGCGCATGCGGTGGCCGCCGAAGTCGAGTTCGATGTTCGAGCGGTTGAAGAGGTGGCGCTTGGTGAGGAGGAGGTCGGTGTGGGCTTCGATGCGGTGGACGCTCTTGTCGGCGATCATCGCGTCGAGTGCGGCGTCGGCGGGGGCTTTGGCGTCGAAGTGGCCGAAGGTGCGGAAGTCGAGGGTGCCGGTGTGGAGCTGGAGCCAGCGGCCCGTTGCGGTTCCTTCGGGGGCGAGGACCGTGCCGCCGTTGTGTGCGGCGGTGGACTTCTTGTCCCAGCGGACGGCCATCGCGCCGCCGTCGCCGGGGGTGTGGTAGCCGGCGAGGAGGACGTGGGTGCCGTCGTCGAGCGGCTTGGTGTTCAGTGCGCGCAGCTCGGCGACCGTGCCGACGCGCAGTACGTCGCCCGTGTGCGCGGGGGCGGCCTGCGCCGAGCCGGTGGCCACGGCCGAACCGGCCATCACGAGACCGGCCAGCCCCGAAGCCCGCAGCAGAGTGCGACGGGACGAGGCGGAGGACGAGGCTGGGGACGGTGCATTGACGGACATGGCGGAGGGGCTCCTCGCGGTGTCGATGCGTGCTCGATGAGGACCGACTGCCGGTCGGTCGCGGTCAGATCGTGTTGCGGTACGGCGGCATGAAGCGCATCCGCGGCATCTGGTCGGCCAGCACTCCCCCGTCGACGACGATGCGCGCCCCGGTGAGGTACGCCCCGGCGTCCGAGGCGAGCAGCAGCAACGCGCCCACGCATTCGTCGGGCTGCGCGTACCGGCCGAGGGGGATCCGCTCGCGGTACGCGGACTCGAAGGCCTCCCGGTCGAAGGGGAATTCGCCGTCGATGGGCGTCTCGACCATGCCGGGGGCGAGGGTGTTGGCGGTGATGCCGTGCGGGGCGAGTTCGACCGCCAGGGTTTCGGTGAGCAGTTGCGCGGCGGCCTTGGAGGCGTTGTAGTGGGCCAGTCCCGCCTCCGCCACCAGGGCGTTCTTCGACGTGATGGTGATGATGCGGCCGGCGACGGAGTCGGCCGTCATGTGTTCAGCGACGCGCTGGCTGAGGAAGAAGACGGCGTCGACGTTGACCCGCATGATGTGCGACCAGCTCGCCGGGGTGATCTCGTTGAAGCGTTCCAGCGCCGCCGTTCCCGCGTTGTTGACCAGGATGTGCAGCGGTCCGGCCTCGGCGCGCACGACGTCGACGAAGCCGGGCAGCGCCTCTATGTCCGCGAGATCCTGTCCATAGGTGCGGACCTGGCGGCCGAGCGCCTCGATCGCCGCGGCGGTCTCGGCGACGCCGTCGGCACCGGGCAGGTCGACGAGGACCAGGTCGGCGCCGGCCTCGGCGAGAGCGACGGCGAAGGACCGGCCGAGGCCGCGGGCGGCTCCGGTCACGACCGCGGTGCGGGCGGTCAGGTCGAAGCGGTCGGTTCCGCGGGGCGGGACGGCTGCGGTCATGGCGGGGGTTCCTCCAGGCGGAGACGTACGAAAGAAGGGTGGGCCGCCGCGCAAGGGACACAGGGTGGAGCGCGGCGGCCCCACTGCCGGTACGGGGCACGAGGCTCAGGGGGGTGGGCCCGTACGCCGTACCGGCAGGTCCGTGGGAACGGCAGGTCCGTGGGAACGGCAGGTCCGTGGGAACGGCAGGTCCGTGGGAACGGCAGGTCAGCCGTTCAGGCCCAGCAGGTCCAGCGACGGCCGGTGGACGATCTCCTCCACCGCGTCCACGTCGAGCGGTGGCAGTCCGGGGATGCCCGGGATGCGGGCGATCTCCCGCAGCCCCTTCACCGAGTCGTCGACCGTCGTGAACGGGTAGTCGCTGCCGAACATCAGCTTGTCGAAGACCCCGTAGTCCTGGACGAGCCGGAGGCTGTGCCAGAGCTGGAAGGGCCGGTAGTGCAGGGCGCTGATGTCCGCGTACACGTGCGGGTGCTTGCGGATGACCGCGATGCACTCGCCCTCGAAGGGGTGGCCGAGGTGGGCGAGGACCATCCGCAGTTCGGGGTGGCGGATGGCGACCGCGTCCAGGTGGCGGGGCATCGCCCACTCCAGCGGCGCGTTCGACACGAAGGTCGTGCCGGTGTGCACGAGGAGCGGGAGGCCGTGCCGTTCGGCGTAGCCGTACAGCTCGTCGTACTCCTCGGCGGCCGGGTCGAAGCCCGCGTACATCGGCATCAGTTTGATGCCACGCAGGCCCAGTTCCTGGTGGCCGTAGCGGAGTTCGTCCTGCCAGCCGGGCTGGGTGGGGTCGAGGGAGAGGTAGCCGATCAGCAGGTCGGGGTGCGCTCCGGCGTACGAGGCGACGGCCGCGTCGTCGACCCAGAGACCGCTGCGCCGCGCCTTGCCCCCGACGACGATCGTGCGGGTGCCCTCGGGGGCCGTGGCGGCGTACTCCTCCCACTTCACCGTGAGGTCGACCTCGCCCGCGTGGGCCCGGGCGGAGTCGGACTTGAACGGGTCGGTGAAGTCGTGGCTGTGCCGGAAGAGATGTGAGTGGACGTCGACGATCATGTCCGGTTCCGCTTCTCCCAGCCGTCCGCGAACATGTTCCAGAAGCGGTGGCTGGGCGGGTGTTCCTCGAAGACCTCGTCGACGAGCTCGACACCGAGCCCCGGGGCGGTCGGCAGGCCGATGCGGCCGTCGACGATCGGAAGGGTGCCCTTGAGGGCGTCGAAGACGTAGTCCTCCAGGAGCCCGTCGAAGGTTTCGAGGATCTTGAAGTTGGGGATGCCGAGCGTCGCATGGACCGAGACGGTGGTGCAGAGCGGCGAGTTGGAGTTGTGCGGGGCCACGAGCATGCCGTGGGTATCGGCGATCGCGGCGAGTTTCCTGACCTCGGTGAAGCCGCCGGCCATGGAGAGGTCGGGCTGGATGATGTCGACCGCGTTCGTGGCGAAGAGCTGCTTGTACTCGTAGCGGTTGTGGAAGTGCTCGCCGCCGGAGATGGGGAACGCGGCGCGCTGGCGCAGTTCCGCGTAGCGCTCGATGTGGGTCCAGGGCATCGGCTCCTCGAACCAGCCGATGTCGAACGGTTCCAGCTCCCGCACGAGGCGGGCGGCGGTCGGCATGGCGAACCGGGCATGGCCCTCGATGAACAGGTCGACGTCCGGTCCGATGGCCTCGCGGACGGCCGCCACCAGGTCGACGGAGCGGCGCAGTTCGGCGCGCTCCAGCTCGTGCAGGCCGGGACCGAAGGGGTCGAACTTGAGGGCGGTGAAGCCCTTCGCGACGGTCTCCTTCGCCTTGGCCGCGAAGGTCTCGGGCTCGCGTTCGCCGGTGTACCAGCCGTTGGCGTACACGCGTACGTCGTCCCGGCAGGCGCCGCCGGTCAGCCGGTAGGCGGGGACGCCGAGCGCCTTGCCCATCAGGTCGTACATCGCCTGGTCGAGGCCGGACAGCGCGATGCCGCCCATGTCGCCGCCGCGCAGGAA
The DNA here is from genome assembly GCF_045207325.1 of Streptomyces sp. NBC_00846. Lineage (NCBI taxonomy): Bacteria > Bacillati > Actinomycetota > Actinomycetes > Kitasatosporales > Streptomycetaceae > Streptomyces > Streptomyces sp. NBC_00846. The sequence goes on from NZ_CP108846.1 coordinate 864,900, forward strand.
GTCGCCCTGGTAGACGCGGAGCCAGAGCTCCTCGATGTCGAAGGGGTCGGCGCCGATGAGGTGGCGCTGCGCCAGTGCCTCGGTGAGCGCGCAGACCTCGCGGACCCGGTAGGGGTGGGTGATCTCGCCGACGCCGGACAGGCCCTCGTCGGTGTGCACCCGGACGTAGCCGAAGTCGCGCCAGGAGGTGCCGAGCATCAGGGTCTCGACCCGGGTGATCCGTCCGGCGGGGCCGGCGGGGCGGGTGCGGTTGACGGTGAGCATCAGCGGATCGCTCCGCCCATGGTGGAGGTGTTTTCCAGGTCGCGGGCGCCGCCGTCGGCGAGGACCGCCTTGACCGCGGCCTCGGTGCCCTCGATCAGGCGGTCCACGTCGGCGTCGGTGTGGGCGTAGCTGATGTGGCTGCGCTTGAGGTTGAGCGGCAGCTCGAACAGGCCGTGGTCGAGGAGCTTTCGGCGGTAGCCGACGAAGAGCGAGGCGTCGTTGTTCAGCAGGTCCGCGTAGGTGCGGGGGGTCTCGCCCGGCATGAAGTAGCTGACGAAGACCGAGCCGTAGCCGGTGACGACGGCGGGGACGCCGAGGCGCTCGTACAGTCCGGTCAGTTCGCTGCGGACGCGGTCGCCGAGCCGGAAGACGTGCTCGTGGACCGGCTCCTCGCGGAGCTTGCGCAGGGTGGCGAGAGCGGCGGCGACGACGGACGGGTGGCCGTTGTACGTACCGGCGAAGAAGGCGGGGGCGCCGGGGCGGGTGGAGAAGAGGTCCATCAGGTCGGCGTGGCCGCCGATCGCGCCGACGGGGGCGCCGTTGGCGATGGCCTTGCCGAGGGTGGTGAGGTCGGGGGTGACGCCGGAGATCTTCTGCCAGCCGCCGGTGTCGTGGCGGAAGCCGGTGATGACCTCGTCGAAGATCAGGACGCTGCCGGCCTTGGTGGTCTCCTCGCGCAACGTGGTGAGGAACTCCTGGTACGGCAGGAGCGCGCCGACGTTGTGCGGGACCGGCTCGACGATGACGGCGGCGATGTCGGATCCGCGCTCGGCGAAGGTGCGGCGGACGGCCTCGCTGTCGTTGAAGGGCAGGACGAGGGTGGCTTCGAGGACCTCGGGCAGGATGCCGGTCGAGATCGGGTCGTGGGCGCCGACCTTCTCGGGGGCGGAGATGACGTTGAGGCTGACCGCGTCGTGCCAGCCGTGGTAGCAGCCCTGGAACTTGACGACCAGGCGGCGGCCGGTGGCGGCCCGGGAGACGCGCAGCGCGTGGAACGTGGCCTCGCTGCCGGTGCTGGTGAGCAGCACCTTCTCGATCGACGGGATCAGCTCGGTGAGCTGTTCGGCGAGGATTACCTCGCCCTCCGTGACGCCGACGCCCATGTGGCCGAGGGTGGCGCCGGCCTCGGCGGTGGCGCGGGCCACGTCGGGGTCGTTGTGTCCGAGCAGCGGCGGGCCGAACGCCGAGTGGAAGTCGGTGTACTCGCGTCCGTCGGCGGTACGGAACCGTGCGCCGTCGGTCCCGGTGACGACCAGGTCGGTCAGTCCGGGAACGCTGCGCTGACCGCTGTTCACGCCGCCGGGTACGACCTTGCGGGCGCGCTCGGCGAGTCGGGCTCCGGATTCGTTGCCTACCGGGCCTGAACTCATATCGCTTGCTCCTTGCGTCGAGAGTCGTCGGTTTCCGCAGGCCCTGCCCGGCCTGCGAGTCCCTGGCGCCATCCGCCCGGCAGTCGCCGCAGGAAGAGGGTGATCCGTGGTGCTTGGGTGGTGCGTTTCAGTTTTCCGAACACTGTTCTGTAGAGCAGAACAGTGCTGGATATTACGTGCGGCACCTGGGCCGGTCAACCCCCTTTCCGGCTCGGTAAACCCGATTCCCCGGATTCCTTCACGGAGAACGCGCCTCCCGGCCTCCCTGAAGGCACTAGGCTGTTCTGCTATGACGAACAGTGCTGCCCCAGAAGAACCGAAGTACTGGGTCAAGAGCGTGGCCAGGGCAGCGGACATCCTCGAAGCGCTCGCCGCCCCCGCACAGGGGAACGGCCTGAGCGTCACGGAGGTCGGCCAGGCCTGCTCGATCTCCAAGAGCGCCGCCTTCGGCATGCTCCAGACACTGCGTGCCTACGGCCTCGTCTCCGACGACGGCGAGGGCATGAACCGCCGCTACCGGCTCGGCATGAGCCTGGCCCGGCTCGGCGACCGGGCCCGCTCCCAGGTGTCGCTGCGCGGGGTCGCCCACCCGGTCCTGCGCGAGCTCACCCGGACCACCGGCATGGCGTCCAGGCTCGCGGTACCCGAGGACGGCCATGCGGTAGTCGTGGACCAGGTCGAGCTCGACCAGCGCGTCCGGCTCGATCTGCGGATGGGCCAGCGCGAGCTGCCGCACTGCACGGGCCTGGGCAAGGCGCTGCTCTCCGCGATGCCGCAGAGCCAGGCCGCCGCGGTCGTCGAACGGTTCGGGCTGCCCAGGCGCACGTCCCGCACGATCACCGACCCGGCCACCTTCCTGTCGCATCTGCGCGACATCGCCCGGGTCGGCTACGCCCTGGACGACGAGGAGGACGCCGAGGGCATCATCTGCATCGGCGCGCCGGTCTTCGACGACCGTTCGGAGTGCGCCGGAGCCATCTCCATCACCGGCCTCAAGCTCGGTCTGCCGGCCTGGCGATACCAGGAGCTGGGCGGCCAGGTACGGGACGCGGCACGGCGGATCAGCCGCTCGCTGGGCTGGATCGACGACGCGGAGGACGCCGCATCCGACACCGGCACGCCGCATTCCGACGGATTCGGGTCTTGACCGATCGGCATATCCCGCCGTAGGTTCCCTGCCAACCCCGGTGACACTCACCCGTCACCGGCGATTTACCCCCTTCCGGTCCGCTTCCGACGCCTGCCCACCGCGTCGTGAACATCCGACGGCCGGACCCTTTTCAGCCATCCGCCCATGGCAGTCCATCGCAGGAACGCTCCCTCATTCTCGGCACTTCTCGGAAGGCGAAGTCCGCATGAGCGTTCCGCACCACCCCACCTCTGCCTCGTCCCGTCGCGCTCTGCTGCGGGCTTCGGGACTGGCCGGTCTCGTGATGGCCGGTTCGGCCGTGGCCACCGGCTCGGCGCAGGCCGCCCCCGCACACACGGGCGACGTACTGCGCGTCGGCACGGTCGCCGAGCTGCGCGCACTGAACACCAAGCCGCTCGACGACGGCACCCACGTCCTCCTCGCCGGCTACCACACCCCCGGCGACGGCGGCGCGATGGCCGTCCGCTGGGACAAGAAGTCCACCGCCGCACACAACGGCGGCACGGTCCTCGCACCCGAAGGAACCGCAACGGGCCGCTGGCTCCAGCTCCACACCGGCACCCTCGACTTCCGCACCTTCGGCCACTTCGACGCCAAAACCCCCGCCGACGCCGCACTCGACGCGATGATCGCCGACAAGAGCGTCCACCGCATCGAAGCCCACACCGACCTCCTCCTCACCAAGCGCCACCTCTTCAACCGCTCGAACATCGAACTCGACTTCGGCGGCCACCGCATGCGCACCGAAGGCATCGAGAAGAACACCCACGACAACCCCTTCGGCGCCGTCCTCTCCTTCCGCGGCACCGTCACCGACACCACCGTCAAGCACACGCTGAGCACGGCGATGCCGGACCTCTCGGATCTCTTCGAGGTCGGCGACTCGTCGAAGTTCGCCGTCGGCCAGTGGTGGGCGGTGGAGATCAATGCCCTGTCGGGGCGGTACGAGAAGGAGATCCAGCGCCTCGTCCAGGTCACCGATGTCGTCGACTCGGCGCACATCCGGGTCAACTACCAGATCGGCTGGGACCTGGCCGCCGGCCGCACCCTCACCTGGACCCGCGTCGAGCCCGTCGACCGCGCCCACGTCCGCAACATGGTCTTCGAGGGCTGGGGCGAGGACGAGATGACCGGCTCGCACCCGGTCGCTTTCGAGTACGCGGTGCGCTGCGACGTCTCCGGGATCGAGGCCATCGGCACCTTCTGGCCGGTCGTGATGCGCCGCTGGTGCACGTACTACCGCACCGAGCAGTGCTCGCTGACCAACCCCAAGTCCGTCACGTACGGCGGCGCGGGCTATCTCACCCAGCAGATCTACTGCCTGTACGGGCACGTCGAGGACTGTCACACGTCCAACGCCCGTCATCTCAACGACTTCACGGCCTCCGCGTACTGCTATGTCACCAACTGCCACGGCGACGGTGACGACGAAGGCCCGTTCGTGACGCACGGACAGTTCGAGCACGACCTCGTCTACACCGGCAACTCCGGCCTGATGACGTTCGCCAACTCCGGTGCCGCCTGGGGTGGCAGGGCCAAGCGGATCACCGTCCGCCGGCACGCCTGCTCCTGGTTCGTGGCCCGCGTCAAGATCACCGATCTGACGCTGGAGGACGTCCTGGTCATCGGCAAGAAGTCCCTGGCCGGCTCCGGCATGCTCTGGGTCAACGCCGACGGGGTGCAGATGCGCGGCTGTACGGCCACCGGTCCGCTGATCGTCTCCCGGGCCTCGGACCTGTCCACCCGTCCCAATGTGATCGCCGACTCCTCGTTCGCCTTCGCGCCGGGCGCGGAGATAACCCAGGCCAATGTGACCGTCCCGCTCACCCTCCAGCGCAACACGCTGAAGGGCGTCGACGGCGCGGTCTTCAACGGCACCGGGCCGCTCGTCATCGACCAGTGCACGCTGACCGGCTCCAAGGACACCGCACCGGTCTCGCTCGCGCACGCCGACATCACCGTCCTCGGCGGCGAACTCCGCGACACCGGACTGAAACTGACCTCGGCGAAGGACCAGCGGCTGCGCGTCGACGGCACGCGGCTGTCCGGCACCAACAAGGACGGCGCCCTGCTCGCCCGTACCGGCTCCGGACGCACCGTCGACTGGCAGCTCACCGGCCTCGACTCGGCCGCGCCCAAGGGCACCGCCCACGTGCTGGTCACCGAGGGCCCCAACCGCTACCGGGCCACCGGCTCCACCTTCACGGGCGGCCGGCTCGAACTGCGGCCCGCGGCGTTCGGCGGCACCGCCAGCCATCTGCTGCACACCGGCTGCGTCGAGGACGGCACCGAGCGCACCGCGCTGCCGGACGAGGGCGACCGCGTCGCCCACACCGCCGCCACGCTGCGCTTCTGACCACCTTGGGACCTCCCGTTCGGATCATGCCTGGCTCGCGGGGTCCGGCACGCACGCTCGCGGCGTTGTCGTCGGTCTTCCCCAACGGGGGAGACCCCATCGGCTCCGCCATGGCTCCCTCCTCCGCCTTGCGAGCGCACGCACCCGACCCCGCTCTCCGATCCGGCCTGATCCGGACGAAAGGCCCCAACCCATCGAGCACCAGGGATTCCCCGTGTCCACGCATACCCCGATCAACGGCCGGCCCGTACGGGTCGCGCTCGTCGGCGCCGGCAACCGCGGTCTGACGTACGCCGAGTGGATCAAGGCGCACCCCGAGCGCGCCGAACTCGTCGCCGTCGCCGATCCGCGCCCCGCGGCGCGGGCCGCCGCCGGTGCGCCCGTCGAGTTCAACGACTGGCGCCCGCTCGTCGAGAACCGCATCGCCGACGCCGTCGTCGTCGCCACCCAGGACCGCTTCCATGTGGAGCCGGTACTGGCCCTGGCCGAGGCCGGATACGCGATCCTCGCCGAGAAGCCCCTCGCCCCGACCGAGGACGAGACCCGGCGGATCGTCGAGGGTGTGGAGAGGGCCGGGGTCCTCTTCGCGGTGTGCCATGTCATGCGGTACACCCCGTACACCGACCTGGTGAAGGAGGTCGTGGACTCCGGCGTGCTCGGTCAGCTGGTCTCCCTCGACCATCTGGAGCCGGTCGGCTGGTGGCACTACGCCCACAGTTATGTGCGCGGGCCGTGGCGCAGCGAGAAGGACTCCTCCCCGATGCTGCTCGCCAAGTCCTGCCACGACCTGGACTGGATCACGTACGTCATGGGCGGCCGGATCGAGCAGGTTTCGAGCTTCGGCGGGCTGAAGCACTTCCGCCCGGAGAACGCCCCGGCCGGGTCCGCCGACCGCTGCCTCGACTGTGCGGTCGAGTCCGGCTGCCCGTACAGCGCGCTGAAGCTGTACATGCCGACGCTGCGCGAGAAGGGCGCGGTCTGGCCGGTCACCCATGTCACCGAGGCGACCGACGAGGCCGGACTGGTGCGGGCGTTGCGCGAGGGGCCGTACGGCGTCTGCGCGTACCGCGGCGACAACGACGTGGTCGACCACCAGGTCCTCGCGATGCAGCTGACGGACGGGGTGACCGCGACCTTCCAGATGGTGGCTTTCACCGAGCAGACGCACCGGCAGACCCGGATCTTCGGCTCGCACGGCTGGCTCATCGGTGACGGTGAGCGGGTCACCGTGCAGGACTTCCGGACCGGTGAGTCCACCGTCCATGAACTCGGCGCGTCCGGTTCGAACGCGGCCGACGGGCACGGCGGCGGGGACGCCGCGCTCGTCGAGGCGTTCGTCACCGCCGTCGCCACCGGCGACGCCGGGGCCGTCCGCTCCGGTCCCGCCACCTCGCTCGGCAGTCATCTCGCGGCGTTCGCCGCCGAACGTGCCCGGCACACCGGCACCGTGCAGACGGTCCCGGCCCAGTGACACCCCCTCTTCCCGGCCCCACCCTCACGTCCTCGGAGGACCACCTCATGTCCCGTCTCCTCACCCGCCGTTCCAGAGTCCGTGCCGTCGCCGCGCCCGTCCTGGCCACCGCGCTCGCCGCCGGTGTGCTGGCCGGCTGTTCCGGCAGCGACGACAACACCGTGACCATGTGGACCTACCCGGTCATCTTCGACGAGGCCAAGAACAAGGCGTACTGGGACGGTCTCGTCAAGGCGTTCGAGAAGGAGCACTCGGGCGTCAAGGTGAAGGTGGAGACCTTCCCGTGGGCCAACCGCGACACCGCGCTGGCCACCGCGATCGCCTCCGGCAAGGGCCCGGACGCGGTCTACCTGATCCCGGACCAGCTGCCGAAGTACGCCAAGAGCATCGTCCCGGCCGACGACTACATGCCGGCCGATGCCAAGTCGGACTACACGGACTTCGCGCTGAAGTCCGTCACGGTCGACGGCAAGGCCCTCGCCACCCCGATCCTGACCAGCGCCAACCCGCTGATCTGCGACAAGCGGGTGTTCGCCGCGATCGGCGAGAAGAACTACCCGACGAGCTGGGCGGAGCTGGAGGCACTGGCCCCGAAGCTGAAGGAGAAGGGCTACTACGCCACCACCTACTACGGCGACACCCAGCAGACACTCAACATGACCTTCTACCCGCTGCTGTGGCAGGCCGGCGGCGACGTCTTCTCCGAGGACGGCAAGAACGTCACCTTCAACGACGCGGCCGGCGTCAAGGCGCTGACGTACCTGAAGAAGCTCGTCGACGGCGGCTACACCGACAAGGACCTGGTCACCACCACGCCCAAGCTGGAGCAGACCCCGACCGCCAAGGGCAAGATCGCCTGCACCTGGCAGAACACCCCGGCCGACGTCGAGCCGTTCTGGGGCAAAGAGAACATCGTCGTCCAGCCGCCGCTGAAGGACGTCAAGTCGGTCGGCTACGGCACCGTGGGCGCCCTGTCGATGCTCAAGGGCGCCGACAAGAAGAACACCGGCGACTGGCTGAACTTCGTCGCCGAGTCGAAGAACGCGGCCGGTCTGCAGAAGGCCGCGGGCTACTTCCCGGCCCGCAAGTCCGGCGGCGACCTGTACCCGGACGACGCCCTTCAGACGGCGGTCGGCACGACGCTGCCGAGCATGACCGTGGGCCCGCTCCAGGACAAGGCCCGTGAGGTCCAGGGCGTGCTCGCGCCGGAGATCCAGGCGGCACTGCTGGGCAAGAAGAGCCCGCAGGAGGCGCTGGACGCCGCGCAGAAGGCCGCGCAGGCGATGCTCGGCCGCTGATCACGCGCGGGGCCGGGGTCCGGCCGCAGCCGGACCCCGGCCCCGCACCCCTGGGGCATTTCCCCCGACCCCCCGCAATTCCCCCGTACCGCAAGGAGATCCCCGTGGCAGTCGTCGCGGAACCCACCCGCCGCCGGGGCCGTCGCAGCGGGCCGCAGGCGCGCCGCGAGGCCCGGATCGGCCTGCTCTTCGTCCTTCCGTGTTTCCTGCTCTTCCTGGCCTTCCGGTTCGGCCCGGGTGTCGCCGGTGTGCTGATGAGTTTCACCGACTACACCCTGACCGGCGGCGGCAGCTTCGTCGGGCTGGACAACTTCACCCGCCTGTGGGACGACCCGCTGTTCTGGCAGGCGCTGAAGGTCACGGTCCTCTACACCGTTCTCGCCGTGCCGGGCACGCTCATCGCGTCGGTGTCCCTGGCACTGATCACCCGCCGCGCGTTCCGCGGCGCCAAGTTCTTCCGTTCGGTGTTCTTCCTGCCGGTCGTCACCTCGCTGGTGCTGGCCGCCACCGTCTTCGTCTGGATCTTCTCGACGGGCGGCCCGTGGTCCACGCTGATGGGCTGGTTCGGCATGTCCGAGGGCTCCTGGCTCTCGGACGACGTGCTGGTGCTGCCGGCGCTCGCGATCGTCGGCGTCTGGTCCCGCTTCGGGTACGGGATGCTCATCCTGCTGGCCCGGATGCAGGACATCCCGAGGGAGCTGGAGGAGGCGGCCCTCACCGACGGCGCGGGCCCCTGGCAGCGGTTCCGGTACATCGTGCTGCCGCAGCTCAAGCCCGCCCTGTTCTTCCTCGCGGTGATCGAGACGACGGCCTCGTTCCAGGTCTTCGACGCCGTCTACACGATGACCGGCGGCGGCCCCGCAAACGCCAGCTACACGCTCGTCTTCCAGCTCTACGACGCGGGCTTCAAGTACTTCGACCTGGGCTACGCCTCCGCCATCGGTGTCGCGCTCTTCGTGCTGACCGTGGTGGTCGCGGTGATCCAGCGGCTCGTGATCGGGAAGGACCAGTGACCATGACCGCAGCACCCGCAGAGACCGAGACCCCTCCCGCGAGCAAGGCTCCCGCGGCACCCGACCGGGCCGCGCGCCGGGCCGAACGCAAGCTGCGCAAGCTGTCCGAGCAGGACAGCGTCCCGTACGGCATGCGCGCCACCCCGGCCGGCCGGATCGCGCGCGCCGCGCTGCTGACGGTGGCCGCGATCGTGACGATCTTCCCGTTCTACGCGATGGTCGTGCTCTCCCTGAAGCCGTCCGCGGCGGTCGAGTTCCCCGGAAGTCTGCTGCCGTGGCCGCTGACCGGCGAGGCGTACGACACCGTCATGAACTCCCAGGACGTGCCGCGCTGGCTGTTCAACACGCTGATCTACTCGGTCGTCTCGGTCGTCGGCGTGCTGCTGCTCGCCTCGCTCGCCGGATACGCCTTCGCCAAGAAGCGCTTCCCGGGCCGGGAGACGATGTTCTGGTCATTCCTGTCGATGGTGATGGTCCCGTACCACGTCACGATGATCCCGACCTTCGCGATGATCGCGAAGCTGGGCGGCGTGGACACGTACTGGGGTCTGATCGTGCCGACCCTGGCCAACGCCCAGGCGGTGTTCCTGATGCGTCAGTTCATCCAGGGGCTGCCGGACGAACTGTTCGAGGCGGCCCGGCTGGACGGCTGCAACGAGTGGCAGATCTTCTACCGGATCGTGCTGCCGCTGCTGAAGCCGATCCTGGCCACGCTCGGTGTCTTCGTCTTCCTGTGGCACTGGAACGACTTCCTGTGGCCGCTGGTCATCGGCCAGTCCACCGACATGCGCACCCTCACCGTCGGCATCGCCTCGCTCCAGCAGCAGAACGTGCCGCTCAACGTGGTGCTCTCCGGCTCCGTCATCGCGTTCGTGCCCATCTTCGCCGCGTACATGGTGGGCCAGCGCTACTTCACCGAGGGCGTCACCGCGTCCGGAATCAAGGGATAGCTACGAATGTTCACCGATGAGGCCGCGCTCGAAGAGCGGCTCGCCACCCCCTCCCCCGTACTCGTCGCCGATCTCGGCCGCCTCGAAGGCGATCTGCTGGTGCTCGGCGCCGGCGGCAAGATGGGCCCCAGCCTGTGCCGGCTGGCCCGGCGGGCGCTGGACGCCGCGGGCCGCCAGGACGTGACCGTGTACGCGGTCTCCCGCTGGTCCGACAAGTCCGCCGCCGACGAGCTGGAGGCCGCCGGGGTCTCCACCGTGGCCTTCGACCTGATGGACCCGGCCGCCGATCTGGCCGGACTGCCGGACGCCGGGAACGTCGTCTTCATGGTCGGCGCCAAGTTCGGCTCCGCCGGGGCCCCTTCGCACGCCTGGGCGGTCAACGCCGCCATGCCGGACCGGGTGGCGCGCCGCTGGTCGGGGGCGCGGATCGCCGCGTTCTCCACCGGCAATGTGTACCCGCTGGTGCCCGTCTCCTCCGGCGGCTGCACCGAGAGCGACCCGGTCGGCCCGGTCGGCGAGTACGCCATGTCGTGCCTGGGCCGGGAGCGGATCTTCGGCCACGCGGCGCTGACCCGGGGCACCAAGGTCGCCAACATCCGCCTCAACTACGCGGTCGACCTGCGCTACGGCGTCCTCGCCGACATCGCCCACCGGGTCCAGACGGGCGAGCCCGTCGATATGACGACCGGTCATGCCAATGTGGTGTGGCAGGGGTACGCCAACGAGGTCGCCCTGCGCTCGCTGCTGCACGCCACCGACGGCGAGGCGTTCACCCTCAACCTCACCGGCCCGGAGACCGCTTCGGTGCGCCGCATCGCCCAGTGGTTCGGCGAGGAGTTCGGCAAGGAGCCGCTCTTCGAGGGCGAGGAGGCGCCGACCGCGCTGCTCTCCGACGCGAGCCGCTGCCACGCGCTCTTCGGCTACCCGGACGTCGCCCTGCGCACCCTCGTCGAGTGGCAGGCCGACTGGCTGCGCCGCGGGCTGCCGCTCTCCGGCAAGCCCACCAAGTTCCAGGTCCGTGACGGAAGGTTCTGATCCACCCCATGTCCACTCCCTCCCTCCCGTCCGCCCCCGCCCGCTCCGGCACGCTGGACGCACTCGCCCATGGCTCCGTGATCCCCGCGCACCCGCTCGCCCTGCACGACGACGGCTCCTTCGACGAGCGCAGGCAGCGAGCGCTGACCCGCTACTACCTCGCCTCGGGCGCGGGCGGGGTCGCCGTCGCCGTACACACCACCCAGTTCGAGATTCGTGAACCGGAGGTCGGCCTGTTCCGGCCGGTCCTGGAGCTCGCCGCCGAGACGATCGACGCCGAGGCCGGACGCCCGTTCATCAAGGTCGCCGGGGCCTGCGGATACACGGCGCAGGCCGTCTCCGAGGCCGAGACCGCCGCCGGGCTCGGCTACGACGCGGTGCTGCTCAGCCCGGCCGTGCCCGGTGCGGACGAGAAGGGTCTGCTGGAGCGGGCCCGGGCGGTCGGCGAAGTGCTGCCGGTGATCGGCTTCTACCTCCAGGAGGCCGTCGGCGGACGGTACTTGTCGCCCGGTTTCTGGTCCGCGTTCACCGACCTGCCGAACACGGCCGCGGTGAAGATCGCCCCGTTCGACCGGTACCGCACAGCCGACGTCGTACGGGCGGTGGCCGCCGCGGACCGTGCCGACGAGGTGGCGCTCTACACCGGCAACGACGACGACATCATCGGTGATCTGCTCACCCCGTACGAGACGGCCGGCGGCACGCCGCGCTGGTTCGCGGGCGGCCTCCTCGGCCAGTGGGCCGTCTGGACGACCTCCGCGGTGACCCTCCTCGACGACGTCCGCAAGGCGCGCGGAGGGGACCACGAGGCGATGCTGCGCTGCCTGGCGCGCCGCTCCGAACTGACCGACGCCAACAGCGCGGTCTTCGATGTGCGCGGCGCGTTCCGCGGCTGCATCGCCGGGGTGCACGAAGTGCTGCGCCGCCAGGGACTGCTGGCGAACATCCGGTGCCTGGACCCGGCCGAGACGCTCTCCCCCGGCCAGGCGCAGGAGATCAGCCGGGTGGCCGCGGCCTACCCTTGGCTGACCGATGACGCCTTCGTTGCGGAGCACCTCGATGCCTGGCTCTCCTGACCCTGCCGACCGTTCCCGGGTGGTCGTCGCCGTACCGCCGGGCCTGCGGGCCCAGTTCTTCACCGCCGAGGTGTGGCGGGAGGTGGAGCGGGCGGCGGAGCTGACGGTCCTGGACGACCATCGCGACCGGGCGGCGGTGACCGCGGCGCTGCCCGGAGCCCGGGCGCTGATCACCTCGTGGGGCGCGCCCCTGGTGGACGCCGGACTCCTCGCCTCGGCCGACCGGCTGGAGCTGGTGGCGCACACCGGTTCGGCGGTCGCCCCCTATGTCACCGAGGAGGTGTTCCGGCGGGGCATCCTGGTGACCCAGGCCGGGGACGAGATGGCCCGCCCGGTCGCCGAGGTGGCGCTCGCGTTCACGCTCTCGCTGCTCCACCGCATCCAGCGCTTCGACCACGCGCTGCGCGGCGGGCTGGAGTGGGCGGCGGCGAGCGAGGCCCCGCCCCGTCACGAGATCCACGGCAGCGACATCGGCGTGATCGGCGCCTCCCGTACCGGACGCGCCTACATCGCCCTGGTCCGGGCGATGGGGGCGCGGGTGAGCGTCACCGACCCCTACCTCTCCGACGCGGACGCCGAGGCGCTCGGCGTGCGCTCCGTACCGCTTCGGACCCTGCTGTCGCACAGCAGGATCGTCGCCGTGCACGCGCCGGTCACCGAGGAGACCCGCCGGATGATCGGCGCCGAGCAACTGGCGCTGATGCCGGACGGGGCGGGCCTGGTGAACACCGCCAGGTCGTGGCTGGTCGACGAGGACGCGCTCCTCGCCGAGGTGTCGTCGGGCCGGCTGGACGCGGCCATCGATGTCTTCGACGCCGAGCCGCTGCCCGCCGGCCACCCGTTCCGCTCCCTGCCGAACGTGCTGCTCACCCCGCACCAGGCGGCGGGCAGCGTCGAATGCCGGCAGCGGCTCGGCATGAGCGCCGTCAACGAGGTGCTGCGGCTGCTCGCCGGCCGCCCCCCGGTCCACGCCGTCACCGCCGACGCCCTCACCCGGCTGCACTAGTGCCCCTCCCGGCAAGCTTTGCCCCGTCGCGCCGCCCAGCACGCACGCTCGCTGCGTTGGCCAAAAGCCCTCTGCCGACCGGAACAGTTCCGACCCTCAACACCCCCACCTGTCAGGAGAGTTCACCCTCATGCGACTGATGCGCATCGGCGAACCGGGCCATGAGCGCCCGGTTGCCGTCTGCCCCGAAGGCCGTCACCACGACCTGTCCGGCATCACCGACGACATCGACGGCGCGTTCCTCGCCGCGCTCGCCGACCATCCGCGCCTGGTCCCCGCCGAACCGGCGCTCCCCGGAATCGACATCACGGGTCAGCGGATCGGCGCCCCGGTGGCCCGCCCCTCCGCACTGCTCTGCATCGGCCAGAACTACGCGGCGCACGCGGCGGAATCGGGCAGCGAGCCGCCCGAGCAGCCGATCCTCTTCTACAAGTCGCCGAACACGATCGTCGGCCCGTACGACGACGTGCTGATCCCGCGCGGCTCGAAGAAGACCGACTGGGAGGTGGAGCTGGCCGTCGTCATCGGCCGCCGCGCCTCCTACCTGGACTCCCCCGCCGACGCCGCCGCGCACATCGCGGGCTACGCCGTCAGCAACGATATTTCCGAACGCGCCTTCCAGCTGGAGGAGTCGGGCGGCCAGTGGTCCAAGGGCAAGAGCTGCGCCACGTTCAACCCGCTGGGCCCGGTGCTGGTGACGGCCGACGAGGTCGGTGACCCTCAGCAGCTGCGGCTGCGCAGCTACGTCAACGGGGAGCCGCGACAGGACTCCAGCACCGCGGACATGATCTTCAGCGTGGCGCATCTGGTGCACCACCTGTCGCAGTACCTGGTGCTGGAGCCCGGCGACGTCATCAACACCGGTACCCCGCAGGGTGTGGCGCTGTCCGGCCGCTTCCCCTACCTGGGTCCGGACGATGTGATGGAGGTCGAGATCTCGGGTCTGGGCCGGCAGCGCAGCGTCTGCCGACCCGCGTAATACCGAACCGCCTTCAGTCCTCCGGGAGTTCGACCGGGGCGATGTCGTCGAAGACATCACCGGGGCCGGGGTTCGTCGCATCGGTCGCGCCGCCGAACCGGGTCATCACGCCCCAGACGGCGTTGAGCGCGGTCTGTACGGCGCCCTCGGCCCATCCGGCCGTCCAGGAGATGTCGTCGCCCGCGAGGAACAGCCCCCGCCGGTCGGCGGGCAGCCGGTCCTGCATGAAGTGCGTGAACAACCGCCGCTGATACCGGTAGTGACCCGGCAGGTTGGCCTTGAACGCCCCCATGAAATACGGCTCGTTCTCCCACGAGACCGTCACCGGGTTGCCGATGATGTGCTTCCTGATGTCGACGCCCGGATAGATCTCGCCGAGCGACTTGAGCATGACGTCCATGCGCTCGTTCGGCGAGAGCGGCAGCCACTTCAGGCTGTCGTCGCACCAGGTGTACGAGAGGCAGATGACGGCGGGCCGGTCGGGGCCGTCGTCCAGGAGGTACGTCCCCCGGGTCATCCGGTCGGTGAGCGTCATCGACATGACGTCCCGCCCGGTCGGCTCCCCGCCGCCGTCGACGGCCCGGTCCAGCCAGAACGGCCGGTCGACGGGGACGAACAGCTTCGACGACTCCATGTAGTGGGTGCGCTCCATCGCCGTCCAGTGGTCGATCGGGAACAGCGCGTCGTCACAGTCGATCTTCGAGAGCAGCAGCCAGGACTGCCCGGTGAAGACGGCGGCCGGGTAGGTGCGGATGTCGCCGGCGGCGTCGGTGACGGTGATCCGGTTTCCGGCGGTGCGGTGCAGCCGGGTCACGGCGGGGCGCGGTTCGCCCCCGTGCAGCGAGGACAGCGACGTGCCGAGCGGCCAGTGGACGATCTTCTGCGGTTCGCGGTCCCAGAGCCGCAGCGGGAGCTGCTGGCTGCCGCCGACGATGGAGCGGTGGTGATCGTCCGCCTCGGTGTAGACGACGCGCAGGATCTCCAGGATGGAGTTGGGGAAGTCGGTGTCCCAGCCGCCGGTACCGAAGCCGACCTGGCCGAAGATCTCCCGGTGACGGAACGACTTGAACGCGTCGGAGTCGCAGAGGAATCCGTAGAAGGTCTGGTTGTCGAGCTTGTGGACGAGCTCCGCCCAGATCTCCCGGATGCGCGGCACATCGCGTTCGCGCATCGCCCGGTTCATGTCGGAGAAGTCCGCGCCCTCCTCCAGACACCGGTTCCAGGCGTCCATCACCTCGCGGTAGACCTGCGGCAGATCGTCGACGGTCCGCGCGTAGTGCGAGGTGCCCTTGAGGTCGACGACGGTCGACGGGGTGGCCGGGGAGAGCGGGTTGGGGAACGGCTTCGTTTCCAGGCCGACCAAATCGATGTAGTGCTGGAGCGCGGTAGAGGACGGCGGGAACCGCATCGCGCCCATCTCGGCGGTGAGTTCGGGGCCGCAGCCGTCGAATCCGACGGTACGCAGCCGGCCGCCGATCTCGTCCGCTTCGTAGACGACGGGCCTGAGTCCCATCTTCATCAGCTCGTACGCGGTGACGATGCCGGAGAGCCCGCCCCCGATGACGGCGACCTCGGCGCCGTGCTCGGTCGCCGGTATCTGCCCGATGCCCGCGGGGTGCGCCAGGAAGTCGTCGTACGCGTAGGGGAAGTCCGGCCCGAACATGGTGATCGGCTCGGTGGCGTCGGTGTGCTGGACGGCGTTGGGCACCGTGGACGTCATGGGGTACGGACTCCTTGCGCAAAAAGACGGATCGGGGTGACGGGTTCAGACGAGGGAGCCGTACAGACCGGGGCGGCGGTCGCGCAGATACGGGTTGGCGGCGCGGGACGCACTCAGGAACTCGGGGTCGACCTCACCGATGACGAGCTCCTCGCCACGTCCGGCGCGGGCGCGGACGGCGCCGTCGGGACCGGCCAGGCAGCTCAGCCCGACGAACTCGAACTCGCCTTCCTGGCCAGCCCTGTTGACGTACGCCACGTACAGCTGGCTCTCGAAGGCGCGCACCGGCACGACGGACTCGGCGACGAACTGGAAGGGGTGCATCACCGCGGTGGGCACCAACAGCAGACCGGTGCCCGCGAGGGCGTGCGCACGGACGTTCTCCGGGAACTCGACGTCGTAACAGATCACGATCCCGATGCGGACGCCATCGAGTTCAGCCTGGACGACGGGCTGCTCGCCCGGGGTGAACCACTCCTGCTCGAAGCAGCCGAAGAGGTGGGTCTTGCGGTAGTTCGCGAGCGCCGCGCCGTCCGGCCCGATGAGCTGTGCGGCGTTGAAGATCTTCTCGCCCGCACGCTCCGGGTAGCCGTAGAGGACCGCGAGCCCGTGCCGTACGGCGATCTCGGCGACCGCCCGGGCTGAAGGACCGTCGGCCGGCTCGGCCAGCCGGGGAACATCGGCCCCGATCGCGTACCCGGTCAGGAACAGCTCGGGGCAGACCAGCAGCCGGGCCCCGGCCTCCGCAGCCCGCCGCGCCGCTCCGTCGAGCACCTTGAGGTTCTCGTCCACGTGCCCGGTTCGTCCGGAGTTCTGGAGCAGGGCGGTGCGCAACGGCGACATGGCTGACCTCGGGCGGGGCGGGGACGTAGGAGGGTGCTGAAGATCTCGGCCGGGCCGAGATCTTCAGCGTTCTCCCAGACGGTACGGTCCACCGCGTGGGCCCGACAAGGCGCGACCGTTGCGCGCACACCATCGATCCATTGCGCGCCGACGGCCGGTGACGGCGATTCATTGCGCTCGACGTCTTCGCAGGTCAAGCAGGTGACACAGGTCTCGGCCCGCCCGCGGATCAAGGCCGTCCGGCGATCGAGGACGGGGCGGCCACCGGCCGCCGCGCGGCGCCCTACTCGGGCGTCCCCGACGAGTACCGCCTGAGCAGCGGCGAAAGCACCAGCACGGACTTCGTCCGCTCCACGTACGGCTCGCCCGCGATCCGCTCCAGCACCTGCTCGAAGTGGCGCATGTCCGCGGCGAAGACCTGCACGATCGCGTCGGCCTCGCCCGTCACCGTGGACGCCGAGGCGATCTCCGGATACCGGGCGAGCCCCCGCTTGATCGCCTCCGGCGACGTGTTCCGGCTGCAGTAGATCTCGATGAACCCCTCGGTCTCCCACCCCAGCGCCGCCGGGTCCACCCGCACTGTGAAGCCGGTGATCGCGCCCTCGGCGCGCAGCCGGTCCACCCGGCGCTTCACGGCGGGCGCGGACAGGCCGATGATCGCGCCGATGTCCGCGTAGGAGCGCCGGGCGTCTTCGGCGAGGGCGTGGACGATGCGTTCGTCGAGGTCGTTCAGGCGCACTTCGGGCGGTTCACTTCTCTGCGATGGTCTGCTTCGGGGGCGGCAGGAGCCGCCCCCGAAGTAGACCATGACGCCGCCCGCCGGGCGCGCTCACCTCATCCGGTGACCGGTCAGAACGGGAACCGCGAGCGGCCGTACTGCACCGAGATCCACTTCTGCGTAGTGAAGGCGTCGACCATCGAATCGCCGTTCAGCCGGCCGAGGCCGGAGCTCTTCTCGCCGCCGAACGGGACGATCGGCTCGTCGTGGACCGTGCCGTCGTTGATGTGGATCATGCCGGTGTGGACGCGCTGCCCGATCCGTACCCCGCGCTCGATGTCGCCGGTGTGCACGGCGCCGCTCAGGCCGTACGGGGTGTCGTTGGCGATCCGTACCGCCTCGTCGTCACCGTCGAACGGCACGAGGAGTGCGACCGGCCCGAAGATCTCCTGGGAGAGGACGGGGGAATCGGCGGCCAGCCCGGTCAGCACGGACGGGCTCACCAGGTTGCCGTCGGCCCGGCCGTGCAGCAGGGCGGTCGCACCGGCTTCGACGGTCTGGTCGACGAGCGAGGAAATGGCCTCGGCCTGCGAGGAGTTGATCAGCGGGCCGATCACGGTCTCCGGGTCGGCCGGGTCACCGACCGGCAGCGAAGCGACCTTGGCGACGAACTTCTCGGTGAACTCCTTCTCCACCGCCCGGTCGACCAGGATCCGGTTCGCGGCCATGCAGACCTGACCCTGGTGCACGTACCGGCTGAAGACGGCCGCGTCCACGGCGTAGTCCAGATCGGCGTCGTCGAGGACGATGAGCGCGCTGTTGCCGCCGAGTTCGAGCACGGCGCGCTTGAGGTTCGCCGCGCACACCGTGGCGACGTGCCGTCCCACCTTGTCCGAGCCGGTGAAGGAGATGACCTGCGGAATGGGGTGCTCCAGCAGCGCGTCACCGATCTCGGCGATGTCGGTGACCACGACGTTCAGGAGACCGGCCGGCAGCCCCGCCTCCTCGAACACCTTCGCCACCAGCGTGCCGCCGCAGACCGGGGTGTTCTGGTGCGGCTTGAGCACCACCGCGTTGCCGAGCGCCAGGGCGGGGGCGACGGACTTCAGCGACAGCAGGAACGGGAAGTTGAACGGGCTGATGACGCCCACGACGCCGACGGGCACCCGGTAGACGCGGTTCTCCTTGCCCTCGGTCGGCGAGGGCAGGATCTGTCCGACGGGCCGCAGCGCGAGCTGGATCGACTCCCGCAGGAACTCCTTGGCGAGATGCAGTTCGAAGGCCGCCTTCAGCCGGGTGCCGCCCAGTTCCGCGACGATCGCGTCACTGATCTCGGGCTCACGTTCCTCGACGACGCGCAGCGCCCGCTCCAGCACCAGCCGCCGGGCGTACGGGTTGGTGTCGCCCCATGCCCGCTGCGCGGCCTCGCCGGACCGGTACGCCTGGTCCACCTCGTCGGCCGTGGCGACCGTGATCGAGGCGAGCTTCTCCCCGTTGTACGGATTGAAGTCGATGATGTCCCAGGACCCCTTGCCCGGCCTCCACTCGCCGTCGATGTACTGATGGGCCAGATCGGTGAAGAAGGACATGAGATCCCTTACCACAGAGGAACAGGCGGCTGATTGGTCTTCATGTTACTTACATTCCAACGAGATTGAGTTGGATCAGGGCGGGATCCGGGGGCCGGAACAGGACATCCGTGCAACCCGCGAGGACACCCGGAGACGCCGTTGCCCCCCACGGCTTGAACGGCCGTGAGGGGCAACGGTGTTGCTGGATTACGGGATCAACTCCAGCTGGCGTGCAGCGGCTTGCCCTCGGCGTAACCGGCGGCGCTCTGCACCCCGACGACCGCCTTCTCGGCGAACTCCTCCAGGGAGGCCGCACCGGCGTAGGTGCAGGAGGAGCGGACGCCCGCGATGATCGAGTCGATCAGGTCCTCGACGCCGGGCCGGGCCGGGTCGAGGAACATCCGAGAGGTGGAGATGCCCTCCTCGAAGAGCGCCTTGCGGGCCCGGTCGTACGCCGACTCGTCCGACGTACGGTTCTTCACGGCGCGGGCGGACGCCATACCGAAGGACTCCTTGTAGAAGCGGCCGTCGGCGGACTGCTGGAGGTCGCCGGGCGACTCGTACGTACCGGCGAACCAGGAGCCGATCATCACGTTGGACGCACCCGCGGCGAGCGCCATCGCGACATCGCGCGGGTGGCGGACACCACCGTCGGCCCAGACGTGCTTGCCGTACTTCTTCGCCTCGGCGGCGCACTCCAGGACGGCGGAGAACTGCGGCCGTCCCACGCCCGTCATCATCCGGGTGGTGCACATGGCGCCCGGTCCGACACCGACCTTGATGATGTCCGCGCCGGCCTCGACGAGGTCGCGCACTCCCTCGGCGGCGACGATGTTGCCCGCGACGACGGGCACCTGCGGGTCGAGCCCGCGAACGGCCCGGACCGCGTTGATCATGGACTCCTGGTGGCCGTGGGCGGTGTCCACGACGAGTGCGTCGATGCCCGCGTCGAGGAGCTGCTTGGCCTTGCCCGCGACATCGCCGTTGATCCCGGCGGCGGCGGCGATCCGCAGCTTGCCGCCGGCGTCGGTGGCCGGGGTGTACAGGGTGGCCCGCAGCGCGGCCTTCCGGGTGAGGATGCCGACGAGCCGGCCGTCCGCGTCGACCGCGGGGGCGAGCTTGCGGTGGGCTCCGTCGAGCTTGTTGAACGCGTCGCGCGGGTCGATGTCCGCGTCGAGCACCACCAGGTCCCTGGACATGATCTCGGAGAGCTGGGTGAAGCGGTCGACACCGGTCAGGTCGTGATCGGTGACGACACCGACGGGCCGGTGCTCCGCGTCGACGACGACGCCGGCGCCGTGCGCGCGCTTGGGCAGCAGGGACAGGGCGTCGGCGACCGTCTGGCCGGGGGCCAGCACGATCGGCGTGTCGAGCACCAGATGGCGCGTTTTCACCCAGGAGACGACGTCGGCGACAACCTCGATCGGGATGTCCTGCGGGATGACGACGAGCCCGCCGCGGCGGGCGACCGTTTCGGCCATCCGGCGGCCCGCGATGGCCGTCATGTTCGCCACGACGAGGGGGATGGTGGTGCCGGTGCCGTCGGGTGAGGAGAGATCGACACCCTGGCGGGATCCGACCGCCGAACGGCCCGGGACCATGAAGACATCGTCGTACGTGAGGTCGTACGGGACCGAGGGGGAGTCTGTGTAGCGACCGGTGCCGGGCTCAAGAAAACGCATAACACTCATTTTTTCACACGAAACGGAGCAGGTCGCTTCCACGAAGACACAGCAAACACCCCCCGCGTTCGTACCTTCCCCCAAAGGAACCGGGCGGGAGTCCCGGGCAAGTGGAACCTGCCTTACCGGCGGACCCTACCCGAGCCACGTCCGAATCATTCGTGATCACCTTCCCTGGACCTGGTGACAAGGGGTCGGGTAGCTTCGCGACCCGCAGGTCCCGCGGGTCGCCACGTCGCCCCGGAGGAACATGCGGAAGGGTCACAACTTCCGTCACCCATACGACCGGAGAGGATCACGACCCACCCGTGGAGAGCCAACTGCCGGACATTTACTGCCCGTTCCCCCAGCAGACGAATCCGCACGTCTCGGACACCAGACTCCATCTCGACGCCTGGATCCGCAACACCGGTCTGGTGCAACGGGATTCAGCCAGGGAACGCTTCGAGCAGGCGGACTTCGGAGCGTTCGTCGGCATGGTGTACCCGACCGCCGACGGCAAGAATCTCGAACTCGTCGCCGACTGGTTCGTGTGGCTGTTTCTCGTCGACGACCAACTCGACGACGGCCGGCTCGGCCGCAGCCCGGAGCGGGTGCGGGACGTGGTGGCGGTGATGCGCTCCGTGATCGAGGGCAACGGCACGGGCGGCGTACCGGACGAGGAGCTCCCCGCCGCCGTGGTCGCCCTGGTCGATCTGTGGGAACGGACGACGCCGACCGCGGCCCCACAGTGGCGTGCCCGGTTCGGCCGGCACGTGATCACGTATCTCACGACGGCCACCACCTGGGAGGCCGGGAACCGTGAGGCGGGTGCGGTGCCGCCCGAGGAGACGTACATCGCCAAGCGCCGCCACACCGGTGCGATACATGTCTGCATGGACCTGATAGAGATCGTGGCCGGGATCGAGGCACCCGAGTCGATCCACAACGACTCCCGGTTCATCACCGCACTGGAAGCCTCGTGCAACGTCGTGTGCTGGGCCAACGACGTGTACTCCTACGAGAAGGAGCAGGTGCTCGGCGAGATCCACAATCTCGTCCACCTGGTCCGCCATCACCGCGGTTACGGCAAGCAGCAGGCGCTGGAACACGTCTGCGCGGAGATCGCCACGGAGACGGAGCGGTTCCTCACCGCCGAGGCCGAGCTGCTGGCCGCGTACCCGCAGTGGTCCTGGATGCTCACGCCGTACCTGGACGGGATGCGGAGCTGGATGCGCGGCAACCTGGACTGGTCCCGGCAGACCCCCCGCTACAACCCGGCCGACGTGAGCCAGTACGAGGAGCCGGAGCAGTATCTGGAGGCCACGGTCCTGGGCGTGGCCCAGGACTGAAACCGCCGGGCCGGACAACGCCCCGGCAGCATACCCCGCTGTCCGGGCGGTTCACTCGCCGTCATCCGCACGGCTCGGCCGTGTCCGGGGACCTGCGCCCCCGTCCGGCGTCCGGCGTCCGGCGTCCGGCGTCCGGCGTCCGGGGACGAAACAGCCACCGGGCGGCCCCGTACCAGTCACCGCCGTCAGCCGCCCGCACCCGTTCAGACCCCGTCCGGATCCGCCCGCTCCAGCGCCGGCCGCCGCGGCGCCGCCGACTCGGTCAGCAGGTAGTCCGCCGCCGCCGTGTCCGTCACCAGGCTGGTGACCAGACCGGACCGCAGCACGGCCCCGATCGCCGCGGCCTTGCGCTGGCCGCCCGCGATCGCCACCACTTCGGGGATCCGGCGCAGCCGGTCCGCCTCGACCGTGATGCACCGCTCCCCCAGGTCCCGGCCGACCCGCCGTCCCTCCGTGTCGAAGAGGTGCGCGGACATCTCGGCGGCGACGCCGAGCGACGCGTAGTGCGCACGCTCCTCGTCCGACAGCATGTCGTGGACGGTGGAGATGCCCGGCTCCCAGGAGCCGATGGACACCGCGGCGACCGTCACCTTGTCGAAGTACTCGAAGGCGCGGGCAATACCGGTCTGGTGGCGCAGCGCGGCGGCCGTGGCCGGATCGGGCAGCAGCATCGGGGCGTAGATGGGGTGGGCCTCACCGCCGGCCACCTGGGCGGCCCGGCGGACCGCCTCGACCGAGCCGCGCTCGGCCGTCCCCGCGTCGTACACCCCGGTGAGCTGCACGACCGTGCACGGCGGCAGCCGGTCGAGGGCCGCTGCCATGTGGATCGTGGAGCGGCCCCAGGCCAGGCCGAGCACATCGCCCTCGTTCACCAGTTCGCCGAGGAGATCGGCCGCGACCTCCCCCAGGTTCTCCGGGTCGGGAGCGTCGTCCTGCTCCTCCGCGGGGGATTCGACGACGACCGCGTGACGCAGCCCGTAGCGGGCCCGGAGCGCGTCTGAGCGCTCGGCGTCGAGCTCGGCGGGGACCCGGATCTCGATCCTCACCAGGTCGCGTTCCAGTGCAGTCTCCAGGACCCGGGCCACCTTGAAGCGGCTGACGCCGAACTCCTCGGCGATCTGGATCTTCGACTTTCCTTCGAGGTAGAAGCGGCGGGCCATGGCCGCCGCCTGCACCAGCTCCGCGGGCCCCATCCGCAGGGCGGACCGGCCCGCCGACATTGCAGACACCGCGCTCTCCTCACTGCTGTTCACACTCTCGATACGCCGCTCATCCTGTCAGATCCGGCGATCCTTGATCGGTCCCGTCGGACCACGTTTATCTGCCCTTGGCCGGGCCGACCCGCAATCGGGGGCCGGCGCGGCTGCCGGCTCCACTCCCGGCTTCAGTGGCCGCATGCCCAGGCCGCCGACGCGGTGGCCGCGTCGGCCCGGGCCCGCAGTGCGCGCACCGCTTCGGCCGGGTCCTCGGCCCCGTAC
This sequence comes from Streptomyces sp. NBC_00846, assembly GCF_045207325.1. Lineage (NCBI taxonomy): Bacteria > Bacillati > Actinomycetota > Actinomycetes > Kitasatosporales > Streptomycetaceae > Streptomyces > Streptomyces sp. NBC_00846. The sequence goes on from NZ_CP108846.1 coordinate 888,211, forward strand.
ACCGCCGAACCCGCGACGAACACGTCCGCGCCGGCCTCGGCGCACCGCTCGATGGTGGACGCGGAGACGCCGCCGTCGACCTGGAGCCAGAGTTCGAGTCCGTGCTTGGAGATCAGCTCACGGGTGCGGCGGATCTTCGGCAGCATGATGTCCAGGAACGCCTGGCCGCCGAAGCCCGGCTCCACCGTCATGATCAGCAGCATGTCGAGCTCGGGGAGCAGGTCCTCGTACGGCTCGATGGGCGTCGCGGGCCTGAGCGCCATGGAGGCGCGGGCGCCCTTGGCCCGGATCTCCCGCGCCAGTCGTACGGGGGCCGCCGCCGCCTCGACGTGGAAGGTGACGGAACCGGCGCCCGCCTCGACGTACTGCGGCGCCCAGCGGTCCGCGTCCTCGATCATCAGATGGCAGTCGAGCGGGGTGTCCGTGGCCCGGCTGAGCGATTCCACGATCGGCACGCCGAGGGTCAGATTGGGCACGAAGTGGTTGTCCATCACGTCGACGTGGAGCCAGTCGGCACCTTCGACCGCCTTCGCCTCCTCGGCGAGACGGGCGAAATCGGCGGACAGAATGCTGGGGTTGATCTGGGCCATGTGCCAAGCCTGCCATGCTCGGCGCCACTTCCCCGCCCCGGTGCGGGCCAAAGCCTCACGGGATCATTACAGTTCGCCCGGTCCGGACCGCCCACTCCGCGCGATCCGGGCTTTTCCGCCCTCGTCGGACCCGTCAGGCGGTGCGCCGCAGCAGTGCCAGGTACATCGCGTCCGTGCCGTGCAGATGCGGCCACAGCTGGACATCGGGGCCGTCGCCGAGCGCGGGCACGCCGGGCATCAGCGGGCGGGCGTCGACCCACTCCGCGTCGACCGGCTCTCCGCCCCGGCCCTTGAGCACGTCCTCGACGACGACCCGGGTCTCCGCGAGATGCGGCGAGCAGGTCGCGTAACCGACGACGCCGCCGACCCGTACCGCCTTCAACGCTTCGCGCAGCAGCCCGCGCTGCAGCGGTGCGAAGCTCTCCAGGTCCTCGGGGCGGCGCCGCCAGCGGGCCTCCGGGCGGCGGCGCAGCGCGCCGAGACCCGAGCACGGCACGTCCATCAGGATCCGGTCGAAGGTGCCGGGCCGCCACGGCGGGCGGGTGCCGTCAGCGGTGATCACCTGGTACGGGCCGGGGTTGCCGGCCAGCGCGCGTTCGACGAGGCGGGCCCGGTGCGGCTGCTTCTCGGCGGCGAGCAGGGTGGCGCCGCGTCCGGCGGCGAGGGCGGCGAGCAGGGCGGCCTTTCCGCCGGGCCCGGCACAGCCGTCGAGCCAGCGGGTGTCGTTGCCCTCCACCGGCGCGTTGGCGAGGGCGGCGGCCACCAGCTGGCTGCCCTCGTCCTGGACTCCGGCGCGGCCCTCCTGCACGGCCGCGAGGGCACCGGGCTCGCCGCCCTCGCCCATCCGTACGGCATGGGACGACCAGCGGCCGGGCAGGCCGTTCCCCTCACCGAGGGCGGTGAGCAGCTCCTCGGTGGTGGAGCGGCCGGGGCGGGCGACGAGCGTGACCTCGGGCCGTTCGTTGTCCGCTTCGAGGAGGTCCTCGATCCCGGCGCGGCCGCCGCCCAGCGCGTCCCAGAGGGCGGACACGATCCACCGCGGATGCGAGTGCACGACCGCGAGGTGGTCCTCGGCGTCCTCGTCGTACGGCGGGGCGACGCGCGCCACCCAGCCGTCGAGATCGTCCGCGGCGACCTTCCGCAGGACGGCGTTGACGAACTTGGCACGCCCCTCGCCGAGCACCACCCGGGCCAGCTCCACGCTGGCGGAGACGGCCGCGTGAGTGGGGATGCGGGTGCCGAGCAGCTGGTGCACGCCCAGGTCGAGCACGTCGAGGACCGGCGGATCGACCTCGCGCAGCGGCCGGTCGATGCAGGCGGCGACGATCGCGTCGTACGTTCCCTGGCGGCGCAGCGTCCCGTAGACCAGCTCGGTCGCCAGGGCCGCGTCCCGGCTGTCGAAGTCGCCCTTGGCCCGGGCCTTCTTCAGCAGCGGGGGAAGGACGAGGTTGGCGTACGCATCGCGCTCGTCGACGGCCCTGAGCGCCTCGAATGCGAGGAACCGGACGGGGTCCTTCTTGGGCCGGCGATGCGGCTTGGCGGGACGGCGACGCTGCTGGTCGTTCACGTGAAAGGTGCTCCGCTGATGATGAGAGGACGAACCCTGCCAGCCTACGTCGCCGCCCCGGTCCGGATCTCCCTGGTGCCGCGACCGGCAATGTTCACCCGGAAGGAGCGTCGTCCAGTGCGTGCGATCGCAAGGCGGCCGGAAGTCCTTGAACGGGGCCTCCCCTGCTCGAACGAAGTTGAGAGCTTGGGGAAGGAGCTACCAGGGCTTTCGGCCAACGCAGAAGGGGGTCCCCCCTGGCCCTCAAGGCCTTGGGGGAGTGCGTGCTGGGCGGCGCGACGGGGCGAAGCCTGCCGGGAGGGGCACTAGCTGCCCAGCAGCTCGCCGTGGACGATGCGCACCCCGCGGGCCCAGTCCGCGGCCCGCATCGGCTTCTTGCCCTGCGGCTGGACCCAGAGCAGTTCGACTGCGTGTGATCCGGTGCCCACGTACACGTTGTTCTTGGCCGCCGACAGTTCGCCGGGGGCCAGGTCGGCCCGGTCCAGTACCGGCACCGCCTGGACCAGCTTCAGCCGTTCCCCGCGAAACAGCGTCCACGCCCCCGGAGCGGGTGTGCAGCCGCGCACCACCCGGTCGACCCGCAGGGCAGGGGCGGACCACTGCACCTGGGCGTCCTCGACGGTGATCTTCGGTGCGAGGGTGACGCCGTCGGCGGGCTGCGGCACGGCGTGCAGCGTGCCGTCCCCGATGCCGTCCATGGTCGCGACGAGCAGCCCCGCACCGGCGAACGCCAGCCGGGTGAGCAGGTCGCCGCTGGTGTCGGTGGGCCGCACTTCTTCGGTGAGGACGCCGTACACCGGGCCGGAGTCAAGCCCCTCCTCGATCAGGAAGGTCGACGCACCGGTCACCTCGTCCCCGGCCATGATCGCGTGCTGTACGGGGGCCGCGCCGCGCCAGGCGGGCAGCAGCGAGAAGTGGAGGTTGACCCAGCCGCGGGCCGGTACGTCGAGCGCGGTCCTGGGCAGCAGCGCGCCGTAGGCGACGACGGGACAGCAGTCCGGGCCGATCTCCCGCAGCCGCGCCAGGAAGTCCTCGTCGCGCGGGCGGGCCGGCTTGAGCACCTCGATCCCGGCCTCCTCGGCCCGCTCGGCGACGGGGCTGGCGACCAGCCGGCGGCCTCGCCCGGCGGGGGCGTCGGGCCGGGTGACGACGGCGGCCACCTCGTGCCGGCCGGAGGCGATCAGGGCGTCCAGGGCGGGTACGGCTACCTCGGGGGTGCCTGCGAAGACGAGCTTCATGGGTGGCTGACTGCCTCTCAGGCCGAAACGTACGGTGACGAGCAACGCACAAGTCTATGGGCCGGACGCCCGGGGGGCGTACGCATCACTGTGCGCCCCTTCGATATGCGCATGCGCCCCTCCAGCGTGACCAGATCCACAGGTGATGCGTTGGTCAAGAGAGATTGACCGAAGCGAGCCGCCACGGTGCGGCCCGATCCCTTTCAACGCCGGTTCGAGAGGCTTCTTCATGGCCGACCACGCAACCCATGACGCCCAAGCGAGGGCCAGCCTGCATCTGTTGGTGCGGGACATCGAGCGGGTCCGGCGGCAGGTGGACGCGCTGCGCACGCTCACCGCCCAACTGGGCAACGTCTACCGTCCGCGCCGCTCCGGCCCGTCCACGGGCTTCGTCGTCTACGGCCGGGCCCCGGCCCCCACCGTCAGGCTGGCCCAGGAGCTGCGCGACAGCGTCGAGACCCTGGTCACCGCGGCAGTGGACTTCGACCGCTCGCTGGGCTTCTCCTGGGACGCGGTGGGCTCCGCGCTCGGGGTCACCAAGCAGGCGGTGCACCGCCGCTACGGCGCTCGCCGCAACGCCCGCCAGCCGGGAGCGGCGGCCGAGGCCACGGCGGAGACCGCGGTGACGCACCCCCTGCCCATGGCACCCGGCTCGACGGGTACGCCGCCGCTGCCCGCCGTGCCCGCCGCACGCTCCATGCCACCGCAGCCGTCGGCGGACCGCCCGGCACTGCGCGAGGATCTGCGCCCGGGCGCGTTCCCCGGCCCACGCAACGGCTGACCGCGCCACCCCGCTTCCTGCCCCGCCGCGCCCGACGCCCGGCGGGGCAGCCGCGTCCGCGGCCCCGGTCCCGTCGTCACCCGATGTCCGGCGGATCCACCCGGATCCGGACCTGCTCACCGCTCCCCCTGGCCATCCGTGCCGCCTGCGCCGCCTTCAACGCCGCCGCCAGCGCCGCCCCGCTCCCCGGAGGCACCCTGAGCAGGGCCCGCTCCCACGACTCGCCCGGCGGCGCGTCCCCGGGCCTGCGGGGTCTGCCGGTTTCGGCGCCAGGCACCGGCACCGGGCCGAGCACCTCGGCGTCCGGCGGCAGTTCGACGGCCGTGAGGAACGCGGCGAGCGCCTCCGGCGAACCGGTCACCGAGGCCATCCGGGAGACCGGCGGAAAGCCGAGCTCGGCCCGCTCCGCCAGCTCGCGGCGGGCGTGCCCGACCGGGTCCCAGCGCACCAGGGCCTGCACCGGTCGCAGGGTCGGCTCGGCGACGATCACCACCGTGCCGCCCTCCGGCTGCCCGCGCACCAGCGACGCCGCGGCCGTCCAGCGACGCAGCGCCTCCTCGCCGGCCCGCAGGTCGGGACGGCCGACCATCGCCCACCCGTCCAGCAGCAGCGCGGCCGCGTAGCCGCCCTCGGCGACGGGTTCGGCGCCCGGGGTGCTGACGACCAGGGCGGGCACATCCGGCACCGAGTCCAGGATGTGGTCGCGGCCCGACGTCCGGACGGGCACGGCCGGGAACGCCCGGCCGAGCTCCTCGGCGGTGCGACGGGCACCGACGATCCGGGCCCGCAGCCGGCTCCCGCCGCACGCGACGCAGTGCCAGGCGGTCTCGGCCCGTCCGCACCAGGCGCAGTCGAGATCCCGTTGATCCGGTGCCTGGAGCGGTCCGGCGCAGTGCCGGCAACGAGCGGGTTCACGGCAGCGCTCGCAGGCGAGGCGGGGCGCGTATCCGCGGCGCGGCACCTGGACCAGGACGGGGCCTTCGCGCAGCCCGTCCCGTACCGTCTGCCAGGCCAGGCTGGGCAGCCGGGCCGCCCGCGCGGCGCCGTCCCGCGCCAGCTCCCCGTCGCCGACCGTACGCACCAGGGGCGCCGCGATCCGCAGCTGTTCCCGGTCCGCGCGCAGCGGAAGCGCCCAGCCGCTCTCCACCAACTGGGCGGCCTCCACGGTGCAGTTCGTGCCGCCGAGCAGGAACGCGCACCGGCCGTACGCGGCCCGTAGTTCGAGCACCTCCCGGACGTGCGGGAAGGGGGCGTTGTCGTCGCTGTGGCTGGAGTCCCCGTCGTCCCAGACGGCGACCAGGCCGAGATCGGCGACGGGGGCGAACATCGCGGCCCTCGTCCCGACGACGGCCCGCACGGAACCGCGCCGCACGGCGAGCCACTCCCGGTACCGCTTCTCCGGTCCGGAGTCGGCGGTCAGCAGGGCGTGGCGTCCCCGGCCGAGCAACTCGGTGAGCGCGGCATCCACCCGGCCGGCGGCCCGGCCGTCGGGCACCACGACGAGTGCGCCGCGCCCGGAGGCGAGGGTCGCGGCCATGGCCCTGGCGATCTCCTCGGGCCAGTGCGGGCCGGGCAGCGCGGTCCAGACGGCCCGGGGCGCACCGCCCTCGGCCAGTGCCCGCAGGAACGCGGGCCCCTGTGCGTATCGCTCCCAGCTCCCCGCCGTCGGGGCGGGCGGCGGGGGCAGCGGCTCGGGCGAGGGCTTGGCCTCGGCCCGTCCGTTCCTGGGCGGCACGGCGAGCTGCAGCACATCAGCGAGGCTGCCCGCGTAGCGGTCGGCGACGGCCCGCGAGAGGGCGAGCAGCTCCGGACCCAGCACTGGTTCGGGGGATACGACGTAGGCGAGCGCGGCGAGGGCACCGGGGTAGTCCGATTCGGTGAGCCGCTCCACGAGGAACCCGTCGATCAGTCCGCCGCCTTCGCGCCGGCCGCCGCGGACATTGCGCGCCCCGGCCCCGAATCGCACCCGCACGCGCACCCCGGGCTGCGCGTCGGCGTCGAGCTCCTCGGGGACGGCGTAGTCGAAGTACTGGTCGAGATGGAGCACGCCCTTGTTGACCAGCACCCGGGCGACGGGCCGCTCCTTGGCGAGCGCGGCGCCGCGCCAGGTCCGCGGCTTGGCCCGCGGCACCTTCGCCTTCCGTACCGTCTCCCGAATCAGCGCAAGCTGCTCCGGGGCCCCGGTCCCGGGGTCCTCGGATCGCTCGTTGTCGCTGCTCACAGCCAAATTCCTACCAGAAACCACTGACAGCGGCCCCGGCGCGAGCGCACCGGCGGCCCGCACGCGCCGGGGCCCGGACACCGCGTGCGGTGTCCGGGCCCCGGCGTACAGACGGAGAGCGGCAGGCTGACGACCTCACCCGCGACAGAGAGCGGGCTCCGTTCGCCCCAGGTCGTTACAGCCCGGCCGCCGTACGCAGCGCGTCCACGCGGTCCGTGCGCTCCCAGGTGAAGTCGGGAAGCTCACGGCCGAAGTGGCCGTACGCCGCGGTCTGGGCGTAGATCGGGCGCAGCAGGTCGAGGTCGCGGATGATCGCGGCCGGGCGGAGGTCGAAGACCTCCCCGATGGCATGCTCGATCTTCTCGGTCTCGACCGCGGCGGTGCCGAACGTCTCGACGAACAGACCGACGGGCTCGGCCTTGCCGATCGCGTAGGCGACCTGTACCTCGCAACGGGCGGCGAGGCCCGCGGCGACGACGTTCTTGGCGACCCAGCGCATGGCGTACGCGGCGGAGCGGTCGACCTTCGACGGGTCCTTGCCCGAGAAGGCGCCACCGCCGTGCCGGGCCATGCCGCCGTAGGTGTCGATGATGATCTTGCGGCCGGTCAGACCGGCGTCGCCCATCGGGCCGCCGATCTCGAAGCGACCGGTCGGGTTGACCAGCAGCCGGTAGCCGTCGGTGTCCAGCTTGATGCCGTCCTCGATCAGCTGCCCGAGCACGTGCTCGACGACGAACTCGCGGATGTCCGGCGCGAGCAGCGAGTCGAGGTCGATGTCGCTGGCGTGCTGCGAGGAGACGACGACCGTGTCGAGACGGACGGCCTTGTCGCCGTCGTACTCGATGGTGACCTGCGTCTTGCCGTCCGGACGCAGGTACGGGATGGTCCCGTTCTTGCGGACCTCGGAGAGCCGTCGCGAGAGCCGGTGCGCGAGGTGGATCGGGAGCGGCATGAGCTCGGGCGTCTCGTCGCAGGCATAGCCGAACATCAGGCCCTGGTCGCCGGCACCCTGCTTGTCGAGCTCGTCCTCATCGCCCTCGACCCGCTGCTCGTACGCGGTGTCGACACCCTGCGCGATGTCGGGCGACTGCGCGCCGATGGACACCGAGACACCGCAGGAAGCGCCGTCGAAGCCCTTCTTGGAGGAGTCGTAGCCGATTTCGAGAACCTTGTTGCGAACGAGGGTCGGAATGTCGGCGTAGGCCTTGGTCGTGACCTCACCCGCAACATGCACCAGACCGGTGGTGATCAAGGTCTCGACGGCGACGCGGGACCGGGGGTCCTCATGGAGCAGTGCGTCGAGAATGGTGTCGCTGATCTGGTCAGCGATCTTGTCGGGGTGGCCCTCGGTGACTGACTCCGAGGTGAAGAGACGGCGGGACACATCGCTCCCTGGGGTTGCAGCGGCTGCTGGCTGATCATTTGGCGGACGGCCGGGAGCTGCGCCCGACGCGGTCCGCAGGCCAGTTTATCGGTCACTTCCGTTCGGCGGACAACGTGTCTCGCCCTTTGGTAGTTCTGTGACCTGTGGCACGTCCCGTGACGGTGGGGAAATCAGCTGCCGAGAAAGCTGTTTACGCCCATATTTCAAGGGTTTCGGCCTGCGCGAAGACGGGAGAATGGAAATTCATCCGAGCCGCGACGACACGAGATCCCAGACCGTGTCGGCCAGCGCCTCCTTGGGGCCGTGGGGCACCGGGGTCTCACCGCCGTCGGCTGCGAGGACCACCGCTTCGTTCTCCTCGGAGCCGAATGTCCGGTGTTCCCCCACCTCATTGACGACGAGCAGATCGCAGCCCTTGCGGCGGAGTTTCTCACGGCCGTTGGCGAGGACGTCGTCGGTCTCGGCGGCGAAACCGACGACGATCTGGTCCGGGCGGGCGCGTTCACCGGCGACCTCGGCGAGGATGTCCGGATTGCGGACCAGTTTGACGGCCGCGGGCTCCTGGCCGTCCTTCTTCTTGATCTTTCCCGTCGCGTACTCCGCGGGGCGGAAGTCGGCGACCGCCGCCGCCATCACGACCACATCGGCGTCCGCCGCAGCCTTCAGCACCGCCTCGCGCAGTTGTATGGCGGTCCCGGCGTGCAGTACGTCTGCGCCGGCCGGGTCGGGAAGGCCGGTGTTGGCCTCGACGAGGGTGACCCGGGCGCCGCGGGCGACCGCGGTACGGGCCAGGGCATAGCCCTGCTTGCCGGAGGAACGGTTGCCGAGGTAGCGCACCGGGTCGAGCGGCTCCCGCGTACCACCCGCGCTGATCACGACGTGGCGGCCGGCCAGGTCGGCTTCGACGCTTCCGCGGGCCAGCACCCGGCGGCAGACCTCGAAGATCTCCCCGGGGTCCGGGAGCCGGCCCTTGCCGGTGTCGACGCCGGTGAGCCTGCCGACGGCGGGCTCGATGACGACGGCGCCGCGGCGGCGCAGCGTGGCGACGTTCTCCTGGGTGGCGGGGTGCTCCCACATCTCGGTGTGCATGGCGGGCGCGAAGACGACCGGACAGCGGGCGGTGAGGAGCGTGTTGGTGAGGAGGTCGTCGGCGAGGCCGTGGGCGGCCTTGGCGAGCAGGTCGGCGGTGGCGGGGGCGATGACGACGAGGTCGGCGCCCTGGCCGACCCTGACGTGCGGCACCTCGTGGACGTCGTTCCAGACCTCCGTGGAGACCGGGTGGCCGGAGAGCGCCGACCAGGTGGCCGCCCCCACGAAGTGCAGCGCCGACCCGGTCGGGACGACGCGCACATCGTGACCGGACTCCGTCAGCCGGCGCAGCAGCTCGCACGCCTTGTACGCGGCGATGCCCCCGCTGACCCCAAGAACGACCTTCGGCTTGTCCACTGCGTCTCCCCGCACTCGGATACGAACACCCCCATGCTGCCTCACCGCGACCGGTCCGAGGCTGTCGCCCCGGACACGCCGCGAAGTCCCCGGACACACCATGCGGACCCCGGACACGCCACAGGCCCGGCGGCCGTGGCCGCCGGGCCTGTGGTGAAGGTGCAAACCCTGCTTACTGCGCGGGGCCCTCGATGGCCTCGGAGGTGAGCAGGCCCGCGTTGATCTCGCGGAGCGCGATCGAGAGCGGCTTCTCGTGCACGTGGGTGTCGACGAGCGGACCGACGTACTCCAGGAGACCCTCGCCGAGCTGCGAGTAGTACGCGTTGATCTGGCGCGCGCGCTTGGCGGCGTAGATCACGAGGCTGTACTTCGAGTCGGTGGCCTCGAGGAGCTCATCAATCGGCGGGTTGATGATGCCCTCGGGCGTGGTGATGGAAGAGGACACTCTCTGCCTTCCGAAGGGGGTAAAGATCAAAGAAATCTTTGACAGTGCGGAGTTCCGTAATGCGCATTGGTTCCGTGATGCGTGTGGTTCCGTGATGCGCGTGTGCCGACCGTCAGTCGTTAGTCGACACGGTGGCCGGAAGCCTCCAGCATCAAGGCTAGCAGCTCACGGGCCACGTCCTCGACGGAGGTGTTGACCAGCGTCGTATCGAACTCGGATTCGGCGGCCAGTTCGATCCTGGCAGCGGCGAGCCGGCGCTCGATCACCTCGGCGGACTCGGTCCCGCGGCCGGTGAGCCGTCGGACCAGCTCCTCCCAGCTCGGCGGGGCCAGGAAGACGAGCCGGGCGTCCGACATCGACTGCCGGACCAGCCGGGCACCCTGGAGGTCGATCTCCAGCAGCACCGGCTCGCCCGCTTCCAGGCGCTCCAGCACGGCGCGTCGGGGCGTGCCGTACCGGTTGCCCGCGAACTCGGCCCACTCCAGCAGCTCGCCATTGGCGATCAGCTTGTCGAACTCGTCGTTGTCCACGAAGAAGTAGTGGACACCGTTGCGCTCGCCGGGGCGCGGCTTGCGGGTCGTCGCCGAGACCGAGAGCCAAACCTCGGGGTGGGCCTTGCGCATATGGGCGACGACCGTGCTCTTGCCGACCCCCGAGGGGCCGGAGAGCACGGTCAGCCGCGGACGTACGTCCGGGGGTGCGGGGGACGTCCCCCGGGATGTTGCAGCCATGGAGCGATTATCCAGGTTCTCAGGAGTGCCTGAGAACCTCAGGCGGCGCTGCCGCCGAACTCGCGCTCCAGGGATGCGATCTGGTTGGAGCCGAGGCCCCGGACCCGGCGGCTCTCGGAGATGCCGAGCCGCTCCATGATCTGCTTGGCGCGGACCTTGCCCACGCCCGGCAGGGACTCCAGGAGGGCGGAGACCTTCATCTTCCCGATGACGTCGTTCTCCTGGCCCTGCTTGATGACCTCGTGGAGGGAGGCGCCGGAGTGCTTGAGTCGATTCTTGACCTCGGCCCGCTCCCGGCGAGCCGCGGCGGCCTTTTCGAGCGCGGCTGCGCGCTGTTCAGGGGTAAGGGGCGGAAGAGCCACGCCTACGTCACCTCGGATGTCGATCTGTCGGATACGGACCGGTGCGGAAGCTGGGCGCTCCACACCAGGTGAGCGACGGACAACATGTGTACGTCGGCTCTCGACGGAGACTAGCGGCCAAGGCCGTCCCAGTCAGCGAGAACCAACGAAAAGTCCTGGTCAGCCTCAACCGACCAGGACATTTCGTGCATAACAACCGAGTTTTTTGGTCAGGATTCAGTCAACAACCTGATACGTGGCATGGTCATGCACGTGCGACGGCCGTCCGGACCTCGTCCGTGAGCCGATCCGCCGCCGCCCGCAGCCCCGTCACGTCCGGTCCCCGGCTCAGCACGCCGCGGCTCACGCTGGGCACCACATTGCGCACCGCGTCGCCGAACACACCGGGCAGATCGGCGGGCGTCGCGCCCTGGGCCCCGATCCCGGGCGCGAGCAGCGGGCCGTTGATGGCGAGATTCACACCCGCGTCCCCGAGCGTGGCGCCGACCACCGCGCCGACGGAACCGAGCGGGGTCACCCCCTCGTTCTCGGCGGCCATGTGGTCGAGCATGAGCTGGGCCAGCGAACGCCCGTCGGCGGCCGTGGCGCGCTGCACCTGTGCCCCTTCGGGGTTGGACGTCAAGGCGAGCACGAAGACGCCCGAGCCGGAGAGGACGGCCGCGTCGAGCGCCGGGCGCAGCGAACCGAAGCCGAGGTACGGCGAGAGGGTGACCGCGTCGGAGAACAGCGGCGAGTCCTTGTCCAGGTAGGTTGCCGCGTAGGCGCCCATGGTGGAGCCGATGTCGCCGCGCTTGGCGTCCATCAGGACGAGCGCGCCGGCCGCGCGCGCCTCCTCGACAACCTTCTCCAGGACCGCGATGCCGCGCGAGCCGAAGCGCTCGAAGAACGCGGACTGCGGCTTGAGCACGGCGACCCTGTCGGCCAGTGCCTCGACGACGGTACGGGTGAACCGCTCCAGGCCCGTGACGTCGTCGTGCAGGCCCCACGCGGTGAGGAGCGAGGCATGCGGATCGATGCCGACGCAGAGCGGCCCGCGGGTGTCCATGGCGTGGCGCAGACGTGCGCCGAACGGTTCCGGGATCATGCGGTGGCCTTCCTGGTCTCCGCGCCGACGGCTTCGGCGAGGGTGGCGTACGGGGATGCGGCCAGGCGTGCGGCCAGGCCCTTGTGGATCGCCCGGGCATAGCACGGGCCCTCGTAGATGAAGGCGCTGTAGCCCTGGACGAGCGTGGCGCCGGCGAGGATGCGCTGCCAGGCGTCCTCGGCGTTCTCGATGCCGCCGACGCCGACCAGGGTGATCCGGTCGCCCACCCGCGCGTACAGGCGGCCCAGGACCTCCAGGGAGCGTGCCTTGAGGGGCGCGCCGGAGAGTCCGCCGGTCTCCGCGACGAGGGACGGCGAGGACTTCAGGCCGAGGCCGTCCCTGGCGATGGTGGTGTTGGTGGCGATGATGCCGTCCAGTCCCAGCTCGACCGCGAGATCGGCGACCGCGTCGACGTCCTCGTCCGCGAGGTCCGGGGCGATCTTGACGAGCAGCGGGACCCGCCGCTCGGTGACGGTCCGGTCGGCCGCTTCGCGCACGGCGCTGAGCAGGGGGCGGAGCGCCTCGGTGGCCTGGAGGTTGCGCAGGCCGGGCGTGTTGGGCGAGGAGACGTTCACGACGAGGTAGTCGGCGTGGCGGGCGAGCCGCTCGGTGGACTTCACGTAGTCGCCGACCGCTTCGGCCTCCGGCACCAGCTTCGTCTTGCCGATGTTGACGCCGACCGTGGTCCTGAAGACCGGCCTGCGGGCGGCCAGCCGCTCGGCCACGGCGGCCGAGCCCTCGTTGTTGAAGCCCATGCGGTTGATCAGCGCGCGGTCCGCGACGAGACGGAAGAGGCGCTTCCTGGGGTTGCCGGGCTGCGGCTCGCCGGTGACCGTACCGATCTCGATGTGGTCGAAGCCGAGCATCGACATGCCGTCGATCGCGACGGCGTTCTTGTCGAATCCCGCGGCGAGGCCGAAGGGGCCGTGCATCCGCAGGCCGAGCGCCTCGGTGCGCAGCTCCTTGTGGCGGGGGGCGAGCACGGCGGCGACGAAGGTGCGCAGCACGGGGATGCGGGCCGCGAGGCGGATCCAGCCGAAGGCCAGGTGGTGCGCCTGCTCCGGGTCCATCCGCTTGAAGACCAGCTGGAAGAAGAATTTGTACATCGGGGGTGTCCTCGGTGTCCTCACGGAGAGGGGGACACCGTTTCCGGTGTCCCCCTCTCGGCTGCTAGTCGCGGGCCGCGGTCAGACGCTCCGCGTGTTCCTGGAGGGAGCGGACGCCGACGTCTCCGTGGGTGAGCGCGTCGATGCCCTGGACGGCGGCTGCGAGCGCCTGGACCGTGGTCAGGCAGGGCACGGACCGGGCCACGGCCGCGGTACGGATCTCGTAGCCGTCGAGGCGGCCGCCCGTGCCGTACGGCGTGTTGACGATCAGGTCGACCTCGCCGTCGTGGATCAGCTGGACGATGGTCCGCTCGCCCTGCGGGCCCACGCCCTCGGACTGCTTGCGCACGACCGTGGCGTTGATGCCGTTGCGCTTGAGGACCTCGGCGGTGCCGGAGGTGGCGAGCAGCTCGAAGCCGTGGGCGACGAGTTCGCGTGCCGGGAAGATCATCGAGCGCTTGTCGCGGTTGGCGACCGAGATGAACGCGCGGCCCTTCGTCGGCAGCGGGCCGTACGCCCCGGCCTGCGACTTGGCGTACGCCGTGCCGAAGACCGCGTCGATACCCATGACCTCACCGGTGGAGCGCATCTCCGGGCCGAGGACGGTGTCGACGCCGCGGCCGTGGATGTCGCGGAAGCGCGACCACGGCAGGACGGCCTCCTTGACGGAGATCGGCGCGTCGAGCGGCAGGGTGCCGCCGTCGCCGTTCGCCGGGAGCAGGCCCTCCGCGCGCAGCTCGGCGATGGTCGCGCCCAGCGAGATCCGGGCCGCGGCCTTGGCGAGCGGGACCGCGGTCGCCTTCGAGGTGAAGGGGACGGTGCGCGACGCGCGCGGGTTGGCCTCCAGGACGTACAGGATGTCGCCGGAGAGCGCGAACTGGATGTTGATCAGCCCGCGGACGCCGACGCCCTTGGCGATGCCCTCGGTGGAGGCGCGCAGCCGCTTGATGTCGTAACCGCCGAGGGTGATCGGGGGCAGGGCGCAGGCGGAGTCACCGGAGTGGATGCCGGCCTCCTCGATGTGCTCCATGACGCCGCCGAGGTAGAGCTCGGTGCCGTCGTAGAGTGCGTCGACGTCGATCTCGATCGCGTCGTCGAGGAAGCGGTCGACCAGGACCGGCCGGGTGGGGCTGATCTCGGTGGACTCGGCGATGTACGAGGAGAGCCGCGTCTCGTCGTACACGATCTCCATGCCGCGGCCGCCGAGCACGTACGACGGGCGTACGAGGACCGGGTAGCCGATCTCGTCCGCGATGGCCTTGGCCTCGGCGAACGTGGTGGCGGTGCCGTGCTTCGGGGCCGGCAGCCCGGCCTCGGCCAGGACGCGGCCGAAGGCGCCGCGGTCCTCGGCGGCGTGGATGGCCTCCGGGGACGTACCGACGACCGGCACGCCGTTGTCCTTGAGCGCCTGCGACAGACCCAGCGGGGTCTGACCGCCGAGCTGAACGATGACACCGGCGACCGGGCCCGCGAGGGTCTCGGCGTGCACGATCTCCAGGACGTCTTCCAGCGTCAGCGGCTCGAAGTACAGGCGGTCGGAGGTGTCGTAGTCGGTGGAGACGGTCTCCGGGTTGCAGTTGACCATCACGGTCTCGTAGCCCGCGTCGCTCAGCGCGAAGGAGGCGTGGACGCAGGAGTAGTCGAACTCGATGCCCTGACCGATGCGGTTGGGGCCGGAACCGAGGATGAGCACCGCGGGCTTGGTGCGGGCCGCGACCTCGGACTCCTCGTCGTAACTGGAGTAGAAGTACGGCGTCTTCGCGGCGAACTCGGCGGCGCAGGTGTCGACCGTCTTGTAGACCGGGCGGATACCGAGGGCGTGCCGCACCTCGCGGACGACGTCCTCGCGCAGGCCGCGGATGTCGGCGATCTGGGCGTCGGAGAAGCCGTGCCGCTTGGCCTCGGCGAGCAGCTCGGGGCCGAGCTCCTCGGCGGCGGCCAGCCCGTCGGCGATCTCCCTGATCAGGAAGAGCTGGTCGACGAACCAGGGGTCGATCTTCGTGGCGTCGAAGACCTCCTCCTGGGTGGCGCCGGCCCGGATCGCCTGCATGACGGTGTTGATCCGGCCGTCGGTCGGGCGGACCGCCTCGGCCAGCAGCTCGGCCTTGTCGCCGGGCTCACCCGTGAAGGAGAACTGCGAGCCCTTCTTCTCCAGGGAGCGCAGCGCCTTCTGGAGCGCCTCGGTGAAGTTCCGGCCGATCGCCATGGCCTCGCCCACCGACTTCATGGTGGTGGTGAGGCCGGAGTCGGCGGAGGGGAACTTCTCGAAGGCGAAGCGCGGGGCCTTGACCACTACGTAGTCGAGGGTCGGCTCGAAGGAGGCCGGGGTCTTCTCGGTGATGTCGTTCGGGATCTCGTCGAGCGTGTAGCCGACGGCCAGCTTGGCGGCGATCTTGGCGATCGGGAAACCGGTCGCCTTCGAGGCGAGCGCCGAGGAGCGGGAGACGCGCGGGTTCATCTCGATCACGATGACCCGGCCGTCGGCCGGGTCGATGGCGAACTGGATGTTGCAGCCGCCGGTGTCGACGCCGACCTCGCGGATGATGGCGATGCCGATGTCGCGCAGCCGCTGGTACTCGCGGTCGGTGAGCGTCATCGCAGGGGCGACGGTGATCGAGTCACCGGTGTGGACGCCCATCGGGTCGAAGTTCTCGATGGAGCAGACGACCACGACGTTGTCGTGCTTGTCGCGCATCAGCTCCAGCTCGTACTCCTTCCAGCCGAGGATGGACTCCTCCAGGAGCACCTCGGTGGTCGGCGAGAGGGTGAGGCCCTGGCCGGCGATGCGGCGCAGCTCGTCCTCGTCGTGCGCGAAGCCGGAGCCGGCGCCGCCCATGGTGAAGGAGGGACGAACGACCACGGGGTAGCCGCCGAGCGTCTCGACGCCCGCCAGGACGTCGTCCATGGAGTGGCAGATGACGGAGCGTGCGGACTCGCCGTAACCGATCTTCGCCTTGACGGCCTCGACGACGCCCTTGAAGAGGTCGCGGTCCTCACCCTTGTTGATGGCCTCGACGTTGGCGCCGATGAGCTCGACGCCGTACTTCTCCAGGACACCGTTCTCGTGCATGGAGATCGCGGTGTTGAGCGCGGTCTGGCCGCCCAGCGTGGGCAGGAGCGCGTCGGGGCGCTCCTTGGCGATGATCTTCTCGACGAACTCGGGGGTGATCGGCTCGACGTACGTGGCGTCGGCGATCTCCGGGTCGGTCATGATCGTCGCCGGGTTGGAGTTGACCAGGATGACGCGCAGGCCCTCGGCCTTGAGCACGCGACAGGCCTGGGTGCCGGAGTAGTCGAACTCGGCGGCCTGCCCGATGACGATCGGACCGGAGCCGATGACCAGGACGGACTGGATATCGGAGCGCTTAGGCACGCTGGCCCTCCATCAGGGAAACGAAGCGGTCGAAGAGGTACGCGGCATCGTGCGGGCCCGCGGCCGCTTCGGGGTGGTACTGGACGCTGAAGGCCGGCTGGTCGAGGAGCTGGAGGCCCTCGACGACCTGGTCGTTCAGGCAGACGTGGGAGACCTCGGCGCGGCCGAACGCGGTGTCGGACACCTTGTCGAGCGGGGCGTCGACGGCGAAGCCGTGGTTGTGCGCGGTGACCTCGACCTTGCCGGTCGTACGGTCCTGCACGGGCTGGTTGATGCCGCGGTGGCCGTACTTCAGCTTGTACGTACCGAAGCCGAGGGCGCGGCCCAGGATCTGGTTGCCGAAGCAGATGCCGAAAAGCGGAGTCTTCCGCTCCAGGACGCCTCGCATCACGGAGACGGGGTGGTCGGCGGTGGCCGGGTCGCCGGGGCCGTTGGAGAAGAAGACGCCGTCGGGCTCGACCGCGTACACCTCCTCCAGAGTGGCGGTGGCGGGCAGCACGTGCACCTCGATGCCGCGCTCGGCCATCCGGTGCGGGGTCATGCCCTTGATGCCGAGGTCGATCGCGGCGACGGTGAACTTCTTCGTGCCGATCGCGGGGACGACGTACGCCTCCTTGGTGGCGACCTCGGTGGAGAGGTCGGCACCCACCATCTCGGGGGCCTGCTGAACGCGGGCGAGCAGCGTGGCCTCGTCGGCGAGTGCGTCGCCGGAGAAGATGCCGACGCGCATGGCGCCGCGCTCGCGCAGATGGCGGGTGAGGGCGCGGGTGTCGATGCCGCTGATGCCGACGACACCCTGACGCTCCAGCTCCTCGTCGAGCGAGCGCCGCGAGCGCCAGTTGGAGGGCACCCGGGCGGGGTCGCGGACGACGTAGCCGGAGACCCAGATCCGACCGGACTCGGGGTCCTCGTCGTTCACACCGGTGTTGCCGACGTGCGGGGCGGTCATCACGACGACCTGGCGGTGGTACGAGGGGTCGGTCAGCGTCTCCTGGTAGCCGGTCATGCCGGTGGAGAACACCGCCTCGCCGAAGGTCTCCCCCACGGCCCCGTAGGCACGACCGCGGAAGGCGCGGCCGTCCTCCAGGACGAGTACGGCGGGAGCTTGGGCGGCTCCCCGGGTGGAGATCGTCATCGTGCGGTGCCTTCCGTAGTGCTGGTGAGATGGTTGATGGCCTCGACCCAGGCCGGGTGCTCGGCCGAGCGGTCGGAGCGGAAGCCGGAGTCGATCAGCTGGTCGCCGTGCGCCCAGGTGATGATCAGCAGGCCGCCCTCGGGGAGGACCTTGCCGGCGATGCCCTTGTCGAGCCGGGCCTCGCGCAGCGCTGCGGCCGGTACGAAGAAGTCGGCCGCTCCGGGGCGTACGACATCGAGGCCCTGGTCGGTCAGGGTGAGCTCGACGCGGCTGCGGGTACCGAGGCCGTGGGCGACGATCCGGTCGAGCCACTGCCCGGCGGTCGTCGAGGCGTGGTACCGGCCGCTCAGCGTCAGCAGCTTCTCGCCGTCGGCGAACCCCTCCGGGGTGGTGCCGAGTTCCGGCAGACCGGACTGGAGACTGCCCCGCCACTTCCATCCCTGGCGCATCAGCCAGTAGACGAAGGCGATGAGGACGAGCAGTCCGACGACCCAGCTGATCCGCGCGGGCCAGTCGGTCACTTCGGCCGACTTCTGCTCGGCGGCGAGCTGGAGGTACAGGGGGGTGAGTGATGTCACGCGAGCTTCCCGTCGACGACCGTGGCACGGCCCCGCAGGAAGGTGTGGGTCACTCGGCCCGGCAGCTCGCGACCCTCGTACGGAGTGTTGCGGCTGCGGGACGCGAAGTCCGCGGGGTCCACGACACCACGGTATGCCGGATCGACCAGGGTGAGGTTGGCGGGCTCACCGGCCGAGACGGGCCGGCCGTGTCCGTCGAGACGGCCGATGGCGGCCGGACGGAACGACATCCGGTCGGCGACGCCCGCCCAGTCGATGAGGCCGGTGTCGACCATCGTCTGCTGGACGACGGAGAGCGCGGTCTCCAGGCCCACCATGCCCATGGCGGCGGCGGCCCACTCGCAGTCCTTGTCCTCGTGCGGGTGCGGGGCGTGGTCGGTGGCGACGCAGTCGATGGTGCCGTCGGCGAGCGCCTCGCGCAGGGCCATGACGTCGGCCTCGGTACGCAGCGGCGGGTTCACCTTGTAGACCGGGTCGTAGGACCGTACGAGCTCGTCGGTGAGGAGCAGGTGGTGCGGGGTGACCTCGGCGGTGACGTTCCAGCCCTTGGACTTCGCCCAGCGGATGATCTCGACGGAACCGGCGGTCGACAGGTGGCAGATGTGCACCCGGGAGCCGACGTGGGCGGCGAGCAGGACGTCGCGGGCGATGATCGACTCCTCGGCGACGGCGGGCCAGCCGCCGAGACCGAGTTCCGCGGAGACGACGCCCTCGTTCATCTGGGCGCCCTCGGTGAGGCGGGGCTCCTGGGCGTGCTGGGCCACGACGCCGTCGAAGGCCTTCACGTACTCCAGCGCGCGTCGCATGATCACCGCGTCGTCGACGCACTTGCCGTCGTCGGAGAAGACCTTCACCCCGGCGGCCGAATCGTGCATGGCGCCGAGCTCGGCGAGCTTCTTGCCCTCCAGGCCGACGGTGACGGCGCCGATCGGCTGCACGTCGCAGTAGCCGGACTCCTTGCCGAGCCGCCAGACCTGCTCGACGACGCCGGCGGTGTCGGCGACGGGGAAGGTGTTCGCCATGGCGTGCACGGCGGTGAAGCCGCCGACGGCCGCCGCCTTCGTCCCGGTGAGGACCGTCTCGGAGTCCTCGCGGCCGGGCTCGCGCAGGTGGGTGTGGAGGTCGACGAGGCCGGGCAGCAGGATCCGGCCCTCCGCCTCGACGACAGTCGCGTCGCCGGCCTCGATGCCGGTACCGACCGCGGCGATGGTCTCGCCGTCGATCAGGACGTCCTGGGGTTCGCCGCCGAGGATCTTCGCGCCACGGATAAGGATCTTGCTCATGGTTACTTGTTCTCCTCGGTACGGGTGGCGGGCGACGGGTGGGCCGGGGCGGCGGGCTCGGAGCCGCCCAGCAGCAGGTACAGGACGGCCATGCGGATCGAGACGCCGTTGGCGACCTGCTCGACGGCCGTGCACCGGTCGGAGTCGGCGACCTCGGCGGTGATCTCCATACCGCGGACCATCGGGCCGGGGTGCATGACGATGGCGTCCTCGGGCATCTTCGCCATGCGGTCGGCGTCCAGGCCGTAGCGGCGGGAGTACTCGCGCTCGGTCGGGAAGTACGCGGCGTTCATCCGTTCACGCTGCACACGCAGCATCATCACCGCGTCGGACTTCGGCAGCACCTCGTCGAGGCCGTAGCTGATGTCGCACGGCCACTGTTCGACGCCGACGGGGACGAGGGTCGGCGGGGCCACCAGCGTGACGTGGGCGCCGAGCGTGGTCAGCAGATGGACGTTGGAGCGGGCCACCCGGCTGTGCAGGATGTCGCCGACGATGGTGATCCGGCGGCCTTCGAGGTCGCGGCCGAGACCGCTGTCGGCCCCGACGAGGCGGCGGCGCATGGTGAAGGCGTCCAGGAGGGCCTGGGTGGGGTGCTCGTGGGTGCCGTCGCCGGCGTTGACGACGGAGCCGTCGATCCAGCCGGAGGTGGCGAGGCGGTACGGGGCTCCGGATGCGCCGTGCCTGATGACGACGGCGTCGGCGCCCATCGCCTCCAGGGTCAGCGCGGTGTCCTTGAGCGACTCGCCCTTGGAAACGGACGAGCCCTTCGCGGAGAAGTTGATGACATCGGCGGAGAGGCGCTTGGCCGCGGCCTCGAAGGAGATGCGGGTACGCGTCGAGTCCTCGAAGAAGAGGTTGACGACGGTACGGCCGCGCAGGGTCGGGAGCTTCTTGATCGGCCGGTCCGCGACCCGTGCCATCTCCTCGGCGGTGTCGAGGATCAGGACGGCGTCGTCGCGGGTGAGATCGGCGGCCGAGATGAGGTGACGCTTCATCTGGGTGTTCTCCGGAGGGCTGGAGGGTTCAGGCATGCGGGCGCGCGGAAGCCGCCGTACGGGCTCGGGGTACGCCGTACGGGTGAAGTGCGGTTACTGCGCGCCCGTGGGGGCGGTCTGCTGGACACCGAGCAGCACGGCGTCGCGGCCGTCCTCCTCGGCGAGCTGGACCTTGACCGTCTCCCGCAGCGACGTGGGGAGGTTCTTGCCGACGTAGTCGGCACGGATCGGGAGTTCACGGTGACCGCGGTCGACGAGGACCGCGAGCTGCACCGCGCGGGGCCTGCCGATGTCGCCCAGCGCGTCGAGCGCGGCGCGGATCGTACGGCCCGAGAAGAGAACATCGTCGACGAGGACGACCAGGCGGCCCTCGATGCCCTCGCCGGGGATCTCCGTGCGGGCCAGGGCGCGCGCCGGGCGCAGCCGCAGGTCGTCCCGGTACATGGTGATGTCGAGGGAGCCGACCGGCATCTTCCGGCCGGTGATCTCCTGAAGTTTTTCGGCGAGCCGGCGGGCGAGGAAGACGCCCCGCGTCGGGATGCCTAGGAGCACCACATCATCGGCGCCCTTGGCGCGTTCGACGATCTCGTGGGCGATCCGGGTCAGTACCCGGGCGATGTCGGGAGCCTCCAGAACGGGGCGTGCCGCGTTGCCGGTGGCTTCGTGCTGTGCGTCCATAAGAAACGGACCTCCTTCTCCGCCTCACGGGACGGACCTTAAAGGACGTCTAAATTGCGTCATCAACGTTACCAGGGCTTGTGCCAGGCCTTGGTCGCACCCCCGGAAGGTGCCGGTCCGGACCATTCGGCTTGACGCAGCCAAGTAACGCTGCGTAACCTCACAGTGAGTTACCAGCCGCGCGGCGGAGCCGCAGAATGTCCCAGCGTCCGGGGAGCCTTATGTCCAGCGAATACGCAAAACAGCTCGGGGCCAAGCTCCGTGCCATCCGCACCCAGCAGGGCCTCTCCCTCCACGGCGTGGAGGAGAAGTCGCAGGGCCGCTGGAAGGCCGTCGTGGTCGGTTCGTACGAGCGCGGAGACCGTGCCGTGACCGTGCAGCGCCTCGCCGAGCTCGCGGACTTCTACGGGGTCCCGGTGCAGGAGCTCCTGCCCGGTACGACGCCCGGCGGGGCCGCCGAGCCGCCGCCGAAGCTCGTCCTGGACCTGGAGCGGCTCGCGCATGTCCCGCCGGAGAAGGCCGGACCGCTGCAGCGCTACGCGGCGACGATCCAGAGCCAGCGCGGTGACTACAACGGCAAGGTGCTCTCGATCCGCCAGGACGACCTGCGCACACTCGCCGTCATCTACGACCAGTCGCCGTCCGTGCTGACGGAACAGCTGATCAGCTGGGGTGTACTGGACGCGGAGGCGCGCCGCGCCGTCGCCCACGACGAGGGCTGAGCCGCCTTCGCAGAAACGTGCCGCCGTGTTGGCGCGGGCCCTTCCCGGGTGTCCCGCCGACACGGCGTTCTCGTTGTGGCAACCGGGTGCGCGGCAAGCCGGCGCACCAACGGCCGAAGGGCCCACCGCCATCCGGCCGTGGGCCCTTCGGCGGCTGAACGCCGCAGGAGGCTACTGCTCCCGGCGAAGGTTCGGCTTGAGGTCCTTGAACCGGGCGAGCAGCCCGTTCACGAAGGACGGGGAGTCATCGGTGGAGAACTCCTTGGCGAGCTGGACCGCCTCGTCGATCACCACCGCGTCCGGGGTGCCGTCCTCCCAGATCAGCTCGTAGGCACCGAGCCGCAGGATGTTCCGGTCGACGACCGGCATGCGGTCGATCTCCCAGTCCACGGCGTAGGTCACGATGAGGTCGTCGATCCGGTCCGCGTACTGCGCGTACCCCTCGACGAGCTCCATCGTGTACTCGGTGACCGGCGGCTGACGGGTGTCGGTCCGCGAGTGCCGCACCCAGTCCGCGAGGACCGTCTGCACGGACTCACCGCGCTGGTCGGCCTCGAAAAGGATCTGGAAGGCGCGCTTGCGGGCCTTGTTCCGGGCAGCCACGGTTAGCTGTTCACCCGGCCGAGGTAGTCGCCCGTGCGGGTGTCGACCTTGATCTTCTCACCCGTGGTGATGAAGAGCGGGACGCCGATCTCGTAGCCGGTCTCCAGCGTGGCGGGCTTGGTGCCACCGGTGGAGCGGTCACCCTGGACGCCCGGGTCGGTGTGCTGGACGGTCAGCTCGACGGCGGCGGGCAGCTCGACGTTGAGCACCTCGCCCTCGTGCTGGGCGACGGAGGCGGTGAAGCCTTCGATCAGGAAGTTGGCGGCGTTGCCGACAGCCTTGCGGTCGACCATGAGCTGGTCGTACGTGTCCATGTCCATGAAGACGAAGTACTCGCCGTCCATGTACGAGAACTGCATGTCGCGACGGTCGATGGTGGCCGTTTCGACCTTCACGCCGGCGTTGAACGTCTTGTCGACGACCTTGCCGGACAGCACGTTCTTGAGCTTGGTGCGCACGAAGGCCGGGCCCTTGCCGGGCTTGACGTGCTGGAACTCGACGACGGACCAGAGCTGGCCTCCGTCGAGCTTGAGCACCAGGCCGTTCTTGAGGTCGTTCGTGGAAGCCACGGTTGCGGAATCTCCTGGACTGAAGCTGGTGGAACGACCGAGGATGCGCGCTAGAGCGCGAGCAGCTCCTTGGTCGTAATGGTGAGTAGCTCGGGTCCGCCGTCCGCCTCGGGGCGCACGACGAGCGTGTCATCGATCCGGACTCCGCCCCGGCCCGGGAGGTGGACCCCCGGTTCGACGGTGACCGGTACACAAGCGTCCAGTTTACCCATGGCCGCAGGTGTCAGCTGCGGGTCCTCGTCGATTTCGAGCCCCACCCCGTGCCCCGTCCACGGTGCGAGGCTCCGGCCGTGACCCGCGGAGTCCAGGATGTGGCGGGCGGCGCGGTCCACATCGCGGTAGGCCGCGCCCGGTACGAGGGCCTCGCGCCCGGCCCGCTGAGCGGCGAAAACCAGGTCGTAGAGCTCGATCTGCCAGTCGGCGGGCGCCGTCCCGATGACGAACGTGCGGCCGATCTCGCAGCGGTAGCCGCGATAGTTGGCGCCGAGGCAGACGGAGAGAAAATCCCCTTCCTCCACCCGTCGGTCCGAGGGGCGGTGGCGCCCCTGGCCGGAGTTCGGCCCGGTGGCCACGGAGGTGGCGAAGGCGGGGCCGTCGGCGCCGTGGTCCACCAGGCGGCGCTCCAGTTCCAGGGCGAGATGGCGTTCGGTGCGGCCGACGAGGATCGATTCGAGAAGTTCGCCCAGGGCCTGGTCGGTGATCTCGGCGGCGATCCGCAGACAGGCGATCTCCTCCTCGTCCTTGACGACCCGGAGCTGCTCGACGGTGGCACCGAGATCGGCGAGCAGGAGCCGCGGGGCGACCGAGCCCATGGCCCGGTGGCGGGAGACCGTCAGATGGTGTTCCTCCACGGCCAGGGACTCCGCGCCCGAGGAACCGGCCAGAGCGGCGGCCGCGACCACCGGATCGCCGTCGCGGTCCGGCAGCGCGGACACCCGCAGCTGATCGTCCGTGCGCCCGTCGGAGGAATCGTCGGCCGGGTCGCAGGGGCAGAGCAGCACGTCCTCGCCGGGGCCGAGCAGCAGCACGGCACCCGGCGGCGCTCCGCCCGCGAGATAGCGGACGTTGGCGGGGCGGGAGACCAGAGCGGCCGCGGATCCGACGGCGGCGCACCGGTCGCGGAGCTGCCCGCGGCGGACGGCGTACACGTCTGACATGCCACGAGCCTACGAGCGGTTGCGCGGGCCTGCTCGGTCAGCGCACCCGACCGGGGGCCGCGGCCGGCCCTCACCGGACCGGGAGAGCGGCCCGGCGAGGGTTCACCAGGACGGTGGGCTGGTTATGGAGCGGGCGAGTATGTCGTCGAGGACACGGGCGGTGGTCTCCACGTCGTACGTCGAGTTGTCGATGATCGGCAGTCCGGAGCCGTACCACCCGGCCATCCGGCCGTGGATCCGGGCGACCTCCTCGTCCGAGAGGCGGCGGTTGCCGCTGCGGGCGGCATTGCGCTCCAGCACGATCTCCAGGCCGGGCAGCAGGACGACGGGCAGCAGCCCGGGCCCGACATGGCGTTTCCAGCCGCCGAGACCGACGACCGGACGGTCCGGGAACACGGCGTCGTCCAGGATGCAGGAAATGCCGTTGGCGAGGAAGTTGCGCGCGGCGAAGCCACAGGTACGGCGGGCGAGGCGGTAC
Source organism: Streptomyces sp. NBC_00846 (assembly GCF_045207325.1). Classification (NCBI taxonomy): domain Bacteria; kingdom Bacillati; phylum Actinomycetota; class Actinomycetes; order Kitasatosporales; family Streptomycetaceae; genus Streptomyces; species Streptomyces sp. NBC_00846. The sequence continues at coordinate 912,740 of NZ_CP108846.1, forward strand.
TGGGCCTCGGAGTGGTCGTTCCACCCGGCCTGGGGGTCGGCGAAGCCGGAGCAGACCCATTCACGGACGTCGTCGAGGCTGACGTGAGCCGTGGGAACCCTGCGGCGGCCGGCCCAGAGCTTGGCCACGGTGGTCTTGCCTGCGCCCGCGGGACCGATCAGCAGGACGGCGAGGGTCGCGCTGCCGGTGCCGGGCCCGGCGGGTGGCGCGGGCAGCGGGACGGGGCCGCCGGGCGGCAGCTGGACGTGCCCGGTGGTCTCCCTGGAGGGCGGCACCGGGGCATGCTGCGGGGCGGGTCCGCTCCAGCCCCGGGGCGCAGGAGGGGTGGTGGGCGGCGGCCCCGGCTGTCCGGGGTGCTGGGCCTGGTGCGTCCAGCCGACAGGTCCGCTTCCGGGGCCTTGGGGCGGCGGCAGCGGGGCCCCCACTGCGTGCTGCATCCGGTGCCACTCCGTCTCGTACAGTCAACTGGCGCTGGTGGAACGGCAACCGTACCGTCCCCGGCCGCCACTGAGGGAACGGCCGGGGACGGTCCACGGTGCCCGGTCGGCCGGGGTCTTTCGTTTGGATCAGGCCGGATCAGGGAGCGGCCCGCCGCGGAGCGGCTGATGTCACCGTGGTGCCGTGCATCGCAAGGCGGAGGAAAGAGCCGATGGGCTCACCTCTGCTCGAGCGGAGCCGAGAGCCCGGGGAAGACCGACGACAACGCGGCGAGGCGGGGTGCCGGGGCACGCGAGCCCGGCGTGATCCAAACGAGAGGCCGTGGGGCGGCCGTCCGGTGTACGGGTCCGTCAGTCGGTCAGCTCGTCCGCGAGGGCACGCAGAGCGAGGCGGTAGGAGCCGATGCCGAACCCCGCCACGGTCCCCGTGGCGACCGGTGCGACCACGGAGTTGTGGCGGAACTCCTCCCGTGCGTACGGGTTCGAGATGTGCACCTCGATCAGCGGGGCGGTGCGCTGGGCCGCCGCATCCCGCATTCCGTACGAATAGTGGGTGAAGGCCCCCGGGTTGAGAACGACCGGAATCGAACCGTCCGCGGCCTCGTGGAGCCAGCGGATCAACTCGCCCTCATCGTTGGTCTCCCGGACGTCGACGGCGAAGCCGAGCTCCTTGCCGAGCGCCTGACAGGTCTCGACGAGCCCGGCGTAGGACGTGGCGCCGTACACATCGGGCTCGCGGGAGCCGAGACGGCCGAGGTTCGGCCCGTTCAGGACGAGGACCCGGCGGGTCACGCCGACACCTCCCCGTAGGCGGCGAGCAGCACGGCCGGGTCGGGGCCCTCCAGCACGGTGGGCTTGCCGAGGCCGTCGAGGACGATGAAGCGCAGCAGGTCGCCGCGGGACTTCTTGTCGACCTTCATGTTCTCCAGCAGCTTGGGCCACTGGTCGCCGCGGTAGGTGAGCGGGAGTCCGACGGACTCCAGGACGGCGCGGTGCCGGTCGGCGGTGGCGTCGTCGAGGCGTCCGGCGAGCCGGCCCAGCTCGGCGGCGAAGACCATGCCGACCGAGACGGCCGCGCCGTGCCGCCACTTGTAGCGCTCGTTCTTCTCGATGGCGTGGCCCAGGGTGTGGCCGTAATTGAGGATCTCGCGCAGCCCGGATTCCTTCAGGTCGCTGGAGACGACCTCGGCCTTGACCCGGATGGCCCGCTCGATCAGCTCGGCGGTGTGCGGTCCGGTGGGTGTACGGGCGCCCTCCGGGTCCTCCTCGATGAGGTCGAGGATCGCGGGGTCGGCGATGAAGCCGGCCTTGATGATCTCGGCCAGGCCGCTGACGTAGTCGTGCACCGGCAGCGAGTCCAGCGCGGCGAGGTCGCACAGGACCCCGGCGGGCGGGTGGAAGGCGCCGACGAGGTTCTTGCCCTCGGCGGTGTTGATGCCGGTCTTGCCGCCGACGGCCGCGTCGACCATGGCGAGCACGGTCGTGGGTACGGCGATCCAGCGCACGCCGCGCAGCCAGGTCGCGGCGACGAATCCGGCGACATCGGTGGTGGCTCCGCCGCCGACGCCGACGATGACATCGGTACGGGTGAAGCCGGTCTGCCCGAGCGCCTTCCAGCAGTAGGCCGCGACCTCGACGGTCTTGGCCTCCTCGGCGTTCGGCAGCTGGATCGCGATGGCCTCGTAGCCCTGTTCGGCGAGGTCCTGACGGACCGCCTCACCGGTCTCGGCGAGCGCCTCGGGGTGCAGGACGGCGACTCGCTTGGCGCGGTCGCCGATGAGCGTGGGCAGCTCACCGAGGAGCTGTCGGCCGATCAGCACCTCGTACGGGTCGGTGCCCGCGCTGCCGGCGATCTGGATACGGGTGGGGCCCTGCTCGGTCATGCGTGTGTTCTCCCGGCCGGAGGTGACGGGGTCGTCCGTGCGCTCCGGCAGTTCCAGTGCGTCGAGGACCGCCTGGGCGACCTCTTCGGGGGTGCGCTCGTCGGTGGCGACGGTCACCCGGGCCACCTCGGTGTACAGGTGCCGGCGGGCGTCCATCAGCTCGCGCCACTGCCGGCGCGGGTTGACGGCGAGCAGTGGGCGGGCGGCGTTCAGGCCGACCCGCTTGACGGCCTCCTCCACGTCCATCGACAGATAGACGACAGGGTGGTCGGCGAGCAGCACGCGGGTCGTCGCGTCGAGCACGGCGCCGCCGCCGAGGGAGAGGACGCCCGTGTGCTCGGCAACGGCCGTATGCACGGCCTGTCGCTCCAGCTCGCGGAAGTGTTCCTCGCCCTCGTCGTAGAAGATCTCGGGGATCGGCTTGCAGGCCGTGGCCACGACGTCCGCGTCGGTGTCCCGGTACGTGGTGCCGAGCCGGGCGGCGAGCAGTTCACCGACCGTGGTCTTGCCGACGCCCATCGGCCCGACGAGGACGATCAGCGGGCCGCTCATCGGATCTGGAGGTGGTCGAGGTACGACTGCACATTGCGACGGGTCTCCGCGACGCTGTCGCCGCCGAACTTCTCCGCGACGGCGTCGGCCAGGACCAGCGCGACCATCGCCTCGGCTACGATGCCCGCCGCCGGAACGGCACAGACATCGGAGCGCTGGTGATGGGCCTTGGCGGGCTCACCGGTGACGACGTCGACGGTGGCGAGCGCGCGCGGCACGGTCGCGATGGGCTTCATCGCGGCGCGGACCCGCAGCAGCTCACCGGTGGTCAGACCGCCCTCGGTGCCGCCGGAGCGGCCGGAGGCGCGCTTGATGCCGTCCTCGGTGACCAGGATCTCGTCGTGCGCCTTGGAGCCGGGGACCCGGGCCAGGTCGAAGCCGTCGCCGACCTCGACCCCCTTGATCGCCTGGATGCCCATCAGGGCCGCGGCGAGCCGGGCGTCGAGGCGGCGGTCCCAGTGGACGTGCGAGCCGAGGCCGACGGGCACTCCGTACGCCAGCACCTCGACCACGCCGCCGAGGGTGTCGCCGTCCTTGTGGGCCTGATCGATCTCGGCGACCATTTCCTTGCTCGCGTCGGCGTCCAGGCAGCGCACCGGGTCGGCGTCCAGCCGCTCGACGTCGGCGGGCGTCGGGTAGACGCCGTAGGGCGCCTTGGCCGCGGCCAGTTCGACGACGTGGCTGACGATCTCGATGCCCGCGGTCTCCTTGAGGTACGACCGTGCGACGGCGCCGAGCGCCACCCGGGCCGCCGTCTCCCGGGCGCTGGCGCGCTCCAGGATCGGCCGTGCCTCGTCGAAGCCGTACTTCTGCATCCCGGCGAGGTCGGCGTGGCCGGGACGCGGGCGGGTCAGCGGGGCGTTACGGGCCAGCGCGGCCAGTTCCGCGGGGTCGACCGGGTCGGCCGACATGACCTGCTCCCACTTGGGCCACTCGGTGTTGCCCACCATCACGGCGACCGGGGAGCCCATGGTGAGACCGTGGCGCACCCCGCCGAGGAAAGTGACCTCGTCCTTCTCGAACTTCATCCGCGCACCGCGGCCATAACCGAGCCGCCGCCGGGCGAGTGCGTCCGCCACCATCTCCGTGGTGATCGGGACGCCGGCGGGAAGACCCTCCAGCGTCGCCACGAGTGCGGGGCCGTGCGACTCCCCCGCGGTCAGCCAGCGCAACCTGCTCAACGGTGCTCCTCATGCTCGCGCCTGGAACTGCGACGGCGCGACCGGGTGCGCGGCCCTGGCCCGCCACCTTGATCCTCCCACGGCCGGGGGCGTGAACCGGTCGCCGGTCCAGCAGACGGACGCCTTCCGTCGCGGGCGCAAGGGGGTCAGCGGGCGGCGAGCGCCGCTTCCCCGGCCTGCCGCATGGCCATGAGCGGAGCGGGCGCGCGGCCGGTCATCTGCTCGACCTGGAGGATGGCCTGGTGCACCAAAAGGTCGAGACCTCCGACGACTGTGCCGTTACGAGCCGCCCAGGCGGCCGCGAGTCCGGTCGGCCAGGGCTCGTAGAGCACATCGAAGAGCGTGCCCGGCCGGTCCGGCACGGCGCCGGTCAGCACGTCCGTGGCACCGGCCGGAGTGGTGGCGACGACCAGCGGGGCGTGCAGCGCCTGCTCGGCCTCCGCCCAGTCGGAGATCCGCACGTCGACGCCGAGTCGTTCGCCCCAGCCGCGCATCTCCCGGCCCCGTTCCCGGCTGCGGACGTACGCAGTGACCGGTCCCGTACAGATCTCGGACAGCGCGGCGAGCGCCGAGGACGCAGTCGCCCCGGCACCGAGGACGGCCGCGGAGTCGGTCTTCTCCACACCGCGTTCGCGCAGCGCGGCAATCATTCCGGGGATGTCGGTGTTGTCGCCGGTCCGGCGGCCGTCCTCCGTGAAGACGACCGTGTTGACGGATTCCACCGATGATGCCGTCCCGCTGATGGAGTCCAGCAGCGGGATGATCGCACGCTTGAGCGGCATGGTCAGCGAGAGCCCGGCCCAGGTGGAGTCGAGCCCCTCGACGAATCCGGGGAGCGCGGCCTCATCGATCTCGAAGCGGTCGTACGACCATCCGGCGAGGCCGAGTTCGGCGTATGCGGCCCGGTGCAGGACCGGGGAGAGCGAGTGGGCGATGGGCGAGCCGAGGACGGCTGCCCTGTGACGCGGGTCAGCCGAGGTCATGCTGTTCCTTGAACTTCTCGTTGAGCCTCTCGTGCTCGGCGGACGTCTTGGTGAACTGGGTCTTCTTGCCGTCGAGCGAGATGAAGAACATCCACCCGTCACCCGTGGGATGGAGCGTTGCCCGCAGGGCTTCGTCGCCCGGATTACTGATCGGACCCGGCGGAAGGCCCGCGTGGTAATAGGTGTTGTAGGGGTCCGGATTTGTCACGATCTCTTTCGACCGGATCTTGATCTCGCTCTGGTTCTTGAGGTAATTGAACGCGGAGTCGAACTGAAGCTTACGGTTCGTGACCGTGTTGTCCGGCTTCAGGCGGTTATAGACGACTTCAGCCATCTTGCGGAAGTCATCGTGTGTGAGGCCCTCCGCCTGGACCAGGCTGGCGACAGTGAGAACCTGCCATGGATCGTCCAGCTTGTACTTCTTGGCCGTGCCCTCGAGGTCGAGCTCGTCGTACTCCTCGTTGGCGCGGGAGACCATCTTCTTCAGGAGGATCTCCGGCTTGGTTTCCTTGGTGACCGGATAAGCGGCCGGGTAAAGGAATCCTTCCAGGGGGTCCTTGATGTCCTTGCCCTTGCTCGCCCAGTCGGGCAGACCGAGGCTGGACGCCTTGGACGTGGCAATTCCCTTGGTCGTTCCCTTTTTGAGACCCAGCTTCTTGTCGACCATCGCGTAGATGGCGACATTGCGGGAACCCTCGGGAATGATCAGAGGATTCTGGCTCTTCGGGTCGAGCATCATCTTCACGGCTTCGGCCGCGGACATCTTCTCGTGGAGCAGATAGACGCCGGCCTGGATCGACTTGCCCTTGGGGTTGTTGTTCTGCGCGGCGACGAACGCGTCGACGCTCTTGACGACGCCCTTCTGCTTCAGGATGTTGCCGATGTCGTAGCCGAGGGCGCCCTTCTCGATCTCGACCTCGACCTCGCCCGTGCCCGTGCCCGCGTAGTCGGGTGCCGCGCCGAACTTGTCCTGCCAGTACGAGTATCCGAGGTAGCCCACTGCCCCGAGGCCGCTGACCAGGACCACCGAGACGACCAGGCAGGCGCGGCCGCTGCGGCTCTTCTTCTTGCCCTTGCCCCGGCGTTCGCTGCTGCCGCGACCGCCGCGGCGTGACTCACGCGGGTCGTCGTCGTACTCGTCGTCCTTGTCGCCCCCGTCGTCCGTGCCCGTGAAGAAGGGGTGGGTCTCCTCCGGCTGGACCTCCGGGTCCCAGTCGGGACTCTGCGCGGGGGGCTGCTCGGGGACGGCCTGCCGACGACCCGGGGGCTGCGGCGGCGGGTAGGCCTCCGGCGTGCCGTAGTAGTCGTGCGTCTCGCCGTAACCGGCCTGCCGACCGCCGTACTGGTCGGCCGACTGGGGGTCGTAGGGCATCCCGGCGGGCTGCTGCCCGGAGTCCCAGCCACCGTTGTTGTACTGGGGCTGCTGGGGCTGCTGCTGCGCGTACGGGTCCTGCGGAACTCCGTACGCGGGCTGCTGCTGGTACGACTGCTGCTGCGCGTACGGGTCCTGCTGTGCGTACGGGTCCTGCTGCTGCGGCTGCTGCTGCGCGTAGGGGTCGTGCTGCGGCTGCTGCTGCTGCTGCTGCGCGTACGGGTCCTGCTGCTGCGGCTGCTGCTGCTGCGGCTGCTGCTGCTGCGGCTGCTGCTGCTGCGGCTGCTGCTGCGCGTAGGGGTCGTGCGGGTAGGGCTGCTGCTGGCCGCCGTACTGGTTCTGGCCGTGGACAGGCTGCTGTCCTCCCCACCCCTGGTCCCCGTACAAGGGGTCCTCGGGATGCCACGGTTCGGAGCCGGGGCCCCGGCCATACTCAGTCATCGATCCCCTAGAGCCGCGAGACGACATTCCGTCTCTTTGCTGTGCGGTATTTGTTCGAACACCGCCGCATCGCGCGGAACGTTACCGTATCGCGATCAGAGAGCCACTTCGACGCCTTCGCCCGGGGCTTTACCCGAGGACCGTTCCGACTCCAGAGCGTTCTGGAGGATCACCACAGCGGCAGCCTGATCGATGACGGAACGGCCTTTCTTGGACTTCACGCCCGAGGCGCGCAGTCCTTGACTGGCCGTCACTGTGGTCATCCTCTCGTCCACCAGTCGCACCGGAATGGGTGCGACCGAGCGGGCGACCTCCTGGGCGAAGACCCGGATCTTGGCGGCGGCGGGTCCCTCACCGCCCCTGAGGGACCGCGGCAGGCCGATGATGATCTCGATCGGCTCGTATTCCTGGACGATCTGTCCGAGCCGCCGGTGGGCCGCCGGGACATCGCGCCCCGGAACGGTCTCCACCGGCGTCGCGAGGATTCCGTCGGGGTCGCACGAGGCGACCCCGATCCGGGCGTCCCCGACATCGATCGCGAGCCGACGGCCGCGGCGCATCTGCGTCATCCCCGTCGTCACGCCGTCTCGGTGACGAGGCGTTCGACAGCGGCCACGGCGGCGCCGATGGCCTCGGGCTTCTGGCCGCCGCCCTGGGCGACGTCCGGCTTGCCGCCGCCACCGCCACCGAGGGTCTTGGCAGCCGTACGGACCAGGTCGCCGGCCTTGAGTCCGCGCTCACGGGCGGCCTCGTTGGTGGCGATCACGGTCAGCGGGCGGCCGTTGGCGGTGGTGAACAGGGCCACGACAGCCGGGCGGCCGCCCTGGATGCGTCCGCGGACGTCGAGGACGAGCCTGCGCAGATCGTCGGCCGAGGTGCCGTCGGGGACCTGACCCGTGACCAGGGCGACGCCCCGTACGTCCTTGGCGGAATCGGCCAGTCCGGCGGCGGCCTGGAGGACCTTCTCCGCGCGGAACTTCTCGATCTCCTTCTCGGCGTCCTTCAGCTTGCCGAGCATTCCGGCGATCTTCTCCGGGAGCTCCTCGGAACGGCCCTTGACCAGCTCCTGGAGCTGGGCGACGACCGTGTGCTCCCTGGCGAGGAAGTTGTACGCGTCGACACCGACGAGGGCCTCGATGCGGCGCACACCGGAACCGATGGACGATTCGCCGAGCAGCTTCACCAGACCCAGCTGGGCGGTGTTGTGGACGTGCGTACCGCCGCAGAGCTCCTTGGAGAAGTCGCCGATGGTGACGACCCGGACCCGCTCGCCGTACTTCTCACCGAACTCGGCGATGGCGCCCTGCTTCTTGGCCTCGTCGATCGACATGACCTCGGCCTGGACATCGAGTTCGCGGGCGAGGACCTCGTTGATCTTCTGCTCGACGTCGGTGAGGACCGTGCCGGGTACGGCGGCGGGCGAGCCGAAGTCGAAGCGGAAACGGCCCGGCGAGTTCTCCGAACCGGCCTGGGCGGCCGTCGGGCCCAGTGCGTCGCGCAGCGCCTGGTGCGTGAGGTGCGTGGCGCTGTGGGCACGGGCGATGGCGCGGCGGCGGGTGTTGTCGATGGCGGCGTAGGCGGAGGCGCCGACGGTCACCTCGCCGACCTGCACCGAACCCTTGTGGACGGAGACGCCCGGGACGGGCTGCTGGACGTCGCGGACCTGGATGACGGCGCCGCTGTCGAGCCGGATCCGGCCCTGGTCGGCGAGCTGGCCGCCGCCCTCGGCGTAGAACGGGGTGCGGTCCAGGACTACTTCGACCTCGTCGCCCTCGGTGGCGGCGGGCGAGGGCACGCCGTCGACGAGCAGACCGACGATCCTCGACTCGCCCTCGGTGGCGGTGTAGCCGGTGAACTCGGTGATGCCGGAGTTGTCGGCGACCTCGCGGTAGGCGGACAGGTCGGCGTGGCCCGTCTTCTTGGCCTTGGCGTCGGCCTTGGCGCGCTCCCGCTGCTCCTTCATCAGGCGACGGAAGCCGTCCTCGTCCACGGCGAGGCCCTGTTCCGCGGCCATCTCCAGGGTGAGGTCGATCGGGAAGCCCCAGGTGTCGTGGAGCAGGAACGCCTTGTCGCCGGCGAGTACCTTGCCGCCGGCGGCCTTGGTCTCGGTGACGGCGGTGTCGAGGATGTTGGTGCCGCCCTTGAGGGCCTTGAGGAAGGCGGCCTCTTCGGCGAGGGCGACGGTCTCGATGCGCCTGCGGTCGGTGATCAGCTCCGGGTACTGCTGCCCCATCGTGTCGATCACGACATCGACCAGGTCCTTGACGACGGGTCCGGTGGCGCCCATCAGACGCATGTTGCGGATGGCACGGCGCATGATGCGGCGCAGCACATAGCCGCGGCCCTCGTTGCCGGGGGTGACGCCGTCGCCGATGAGCATCGCGGAGGTACGGATGTGGTCGGCGACCACGCGGAGCGAGACGTCCGAACCGTGGTCGGCGCCGTACTGGACACCGGTCAGCTCGGTGGCCTTGTCCATGACGACACGCAGGGTGTCGGTCTCGTACATGTTCTGTACGCCCTGCAGGATCATGGCGAGGCGTTCCAGGCCCAGACCCGTATCGATGTTCTTCGACGGCAGGTCACCGAGGATCGGGAAGTCCTCCTTGCCGTCACCGGCGCCCCGCTCGTACTGCATGAAGACCAGGTTCCAGATCTCCACGTAGCGCTCGTCGTTGACGGCCGGGCCGCCCTCGACACCGAACTCGGGGCCGCGGTCGTAGTTGATCTCGGAGCAGGGGCCACAGGGGCCGGGGACGCCCATGGACCAGAAGTTGTCCTTCTTGCCCAGACGCTGGATGCGCTCGGCCGGTACGCCGATCTTGTCGCGCCAGATCTGCTCGGCCTCGTCGTCGTCCAGATAGACCGTGATCCACAGCCGCTCGGGGTCGAGACCGAAGCCGCCGTCCGCCACAGGGCTCGTCAGAGCCTCCCAGGCGTAGCTGATGGCGCCTTCCTTGAAGTAGTCGCCGAAGGAGAAGTTGCCGCACATCTGGAAGAACGTGCCGTGCCGGGTGGTCTTGCCGACCTCCTCGATGTCCGGCGTACGAACACACTTCTGCACGCTGGTGACGCGCGGGGCGGGCGGCTTGACCTCGCCGAGGAAGTACGGCTTGAAGGGGACCATGCCTGCGGGGACCAGCAGCAGAGTCGGGTCGTCCGCGATGAGCGACGCCGAAGGGACGACGGTGTGACCGCGCTCCTCGAAGAAGCTCAGCCAGCGGCGACGAATTTCAGCCGACTCCATCAGTGGTCCTCATTCCGGTTGTACGAGTTGTAGGGGAGCGTGCGGTAGTGGGTTCCTTCGAGCGGCCGGTCCGGTCCGACGGACTCGGCCGCCTCGACGGCGAAGTGGCGCCGTACGGGGAGCTCGGGGTCGACCGGTGCCTCCAGGCCCAGCGCCTCGCCCAGCTCGGCCTCGCGCCGGGCCATGGACTCACGGACGTCGAGAGCGAAGTCCTTGAGCTTGTGGCCGGTCTCGATCGCCTTGTCCGCGGCCTGCGCCGCGAGGCTCTCGGGGGTCAGCTGCTTGAGCTTGCGGTTGACCTTGGCAGTGGCCCAGACACCGGCGGCGGCGCCGGCGGTGAACCAGAACGTACGGCGGAACATCGCTGCGTCAGTCCTTCGATCCGCGGGAGTTTCTGCCGTCGCGCTTCCTGCCGCGCGCGGACGGCACGGTACGGCCGACAAGCACCGTTCGACGGGACGGCCGGCGCGCAGGTTCCGGTTCCGGACTGGTCTTGCGGCCGATGGCCTGGCGCACCCCGTAACCGAAAGCGGCGACCTTGACTAGCGGGCCACCGAAGGCCGAGGCGACGGTGGTGGAGAGCGCCGAGGCGTTCGAGGTGACTTCCTGGACATCCGTGGCGATCGCGTCGACCTTGTCGAGCTGGGTCTGCGCGGAGCGCACAGTGGCGGAGGCGTCGGCAAGCAGCGGGACCGCCTGCTCGGTCACGTCCGCCACGAGCTTGGTGGTCGCCCTGAGCGTCTGGGCCAGCCTCACCAGTACGACGGCGAGGAACGAAACCAGGATCGCCCAGAAGACGGCTACCAGAATCCCGGCCACCTCTCCACCGGACACAGTCCACCGCTCTCTAGCTTGTCGCTGTTTTTGTACTGTCTCTGTCTGTCTCTGCTCGGTCCGCCGACCGCTGCCGCGGCCGCCAGTCGTCGTCACCCGAGCCTATCGCGCCGGTGGTCGCGCCCCGTACCGCATTACCGGCGGCAGGGGCCGTAGTTGGCACGAGGAGATTGTACGGAGAGCTTCGATGTCAGTACTCTGCGTGTTTCATGCGACGCCCCCAGCACCCCTTTCCGTCCCCCCACGATCCGGGTCGTTCCGGAGCCGTCCCCGGCAGTCTGCCCGCGGAGCTGAACAGATTCGTCGGGCGGGAGGATGAACTGGCCGGTCTCGGCCAACTGCTGAACGAGTCGAGGCTCGTCACCGTGGTCGGGGTGGGCGGAGTGGGCAAGACCCGCTGCGCCACCAGGATCGCGGCGCTCACGGAGAAACGGTACTGCGACGGTGTCCGCATGGTGGAGCTGTCCGCCATCCACGACGCCGGGCTGCTGGAACACGCCTTGATCGACGCCCTCGGACTCACCGATCACACCAGCAGACCGCCGCGCACGACACTCCTCGAACACCTTGCCGGACGCCAACTCCTCCTGGTGATCGACGGTTTCGAGCATCTCGTCGACGCCTGCGCCGAACTCGTACGTGAACTGCTGCGCCGGGCCCCGCGACTACGGGTGCTGGCCGCCGGGCGGCTGCCCCTGGAGCTGGACGGCGAGCTCACCTTCCCGCTCACGCCGATGACGGACGAGGACGCGATGCTGCTTTTCGCGGAGCGGGCCGCCGCGGTACAGCCGGAGTTCCGGCTGACCGACGGTAATCGCGCGGCGGCGCGGGAGCTGTGCCGTCGGCTGGACGGGATCCCACTCGCGCTGGAACTGGCCGCGGGCCGGCTGCGCGCCCTCTCCACCGAGCAGGTGCTGCAGCGCCTGGACGACCGCTTCCGCCTGCTGACCGGCACCAGCCGCAGCGCCCTGGCGCGTCACCAGACGCTCCGTACGGCCATCGGCTGGAGCCATGAACTCTGCGCTCCGGAGCAGCGACTGCTCTGGGCGCGGCTCTCGGTGTTCGCCGGGCAGTTCGATCTGGAGGCCGTCGAGTACATCTGCAGCGGCGCCGATCTGCCGGCCGATTCGGTGCTCGACGTGCTCACCGGACTGCTCACGCAGTCCGTCGTCGTACGGGAGGACTCGGCGGCCGGCACCCGCTACCGGATGCTGGACACGGTGCGGGAGTACGGCGCCGAGTGGCTGGCGGCCACCGGTGACACGGACCGGCTGCGACGCCGCCACCGGGACTGGTTCCTGGGTCTTGCCACCTGGTGCGAGCTCGACTGGTTCAGCCCGCGGCAGGGCGAGGTGGCCGCGCGGGTGGAGAGCGAGCTGCCGAATCTGCGGCGGGCGATGGAGTGTTCGCTGGAGAGCCCGGGCGAAACGCATCTCGCGCAGTATCTGGCGGGCACCCTCTGGTTCCTCTGGGTGGGCTGCGGACGCCTCTCGGAGGGCCGGCACTGGCTGGGCCATGTGCTGGCGGAGGAGGCGCCGTACGACTCCTCGCGGCTCAAGGCGTTGTGGGTGCTCGGGCATGTGGCCGTCCTGCAGGGCGACCCGGTCGGCGCGATCGCCGCGTTGCAGGAGTGCCGGGACGAGGCGGACCGGGCCGGGGACGCCACGGCGCTCGCGTACGCGGTGCACCGGACGGGGTGTCTGGCGCTGGTCACGGACGACGTGGTCAGGGCGCAGGAGCTGCTGGCCGAGGCGCTCGGCCGCTACCGGGAGATCGGTGAGCTGAACAGCAATGTGCTGATGGCCCAGATCGAGCTGGCGATGGCGATCGGGTTCCACGGCGATCTGGACCGCGCGGCCACGATCTGTGAGGAGGTCAGGGAGGTCTGCGAGGACCACGGGGAGCGGTGGGCCCTCTCGTACGCGCTGTACGTACTGGCCTACGCGGCGCTGCAACGGGGCCGGCCGGACCGGGCCCGGGACCTGCTCGGGGAGTCCCTCGCGATCGGCCACGCCTTCCACGATCTGCTCGGCTCGGTGCTCGCCCTGGAGCTGCTGGCCCTGGCCACGGCGGTCGAGGGGGACGCGGCGGAGGCGGCGGTGCTGCAGGGGGCCGCCGACCGGATCTGGCCGTCGGTGGGACTGCCGCTGTTCGGTTCGGCGTACTACGGGCAGCCCCGGGCCCGGTGCGAGGAGCTGGCCCGCCGGGAGCTGGGCGACGGTCCCTACGAATCGGGACTGCGCGCGGGCGGGCGGCTCGATCTGGACGCGGCGGTGGCCAGGGCGCTGGCGAGCGGGCCCGCGGACCGGCCGCGGACGCCGTCGCGTTCTCCCGGGCCGCCGACGGGTTCCGGGAGAACGCGACGGCCCGCCGCCTCCCGTACGACGGGGAGGGGCGGGCCGGAGCGCTGGTGAGAGCGGCTACGCCTGGATCAGCGGGCGTAGTACTCGACGACGAGCTGCTCGTCGCAGATCACGGGGATTTCCTTGCGGTTCGGGTCCCGGTCAAGGCGGAAGGCCAGGGCCTTCAGGTTCACCTGCAGGTAGCGCGGGGTCTCGCCGGCGGGGGCGTAACCACCCTCGCGGGCAACCTGGAAGGGGTGCTTGTCGCGGCTGCGCTCGCGGACCATCACGATGTTGTCGGGACGGACACGGAAGGACGGCTTGTCGACCTTGCGGCCGTCGACCTCGATGTGACCGTGCACGACCATCTGGCGGGCCTGGTAGATGGTGCGGGCGATGCCCGAACGCAGAACCAGGGCGTCGAGACGACGCTCGAGCTCGACGACCAGCGCCTCGCCCGTCTTGCCCTCGGCCTTCTTGGCACGGTCGTAGGCACGCGCCATCTGGCGCTCGCTGATGTCGTACTGGGCACGCAGGCGCTGCTTCTCCAGCAGACGGACCTTGTAGTCCGAGTTCTGCTTGCGACCACGGCCGTGCTCGCCCGGCGGGTAGGGGCGGGCCTCGAAGTACTTGACGGCCTTCGGCGTCAGCGCGATGCCGAGCGCGCGGCTCTTCTTGACCTTGGGACGCGACTGGTTAGGCACGTTCTCCAGACCTCCATTGTAGGTTAGGTTAGGCTCACCTTACTTGAGGAGATCGCGTGTCTCGCCCGGGGAACACCACACACATCACGGACAGCACTGACAGCGTCGACACCCCGCAAGGTGCCGATACGACGGAGGACCGATCAGATCGTGGTCAGCCGCGTCCCGGCGGGCTTGAAAACACTCGGATGCCGTCAGCAGCCGAGCGCACACGAACTCTCGTACAGAGTACCTGTTCAGCGGTGCTGCTCGTCCCCGGGCCGTACGGGGACGACCCGGCTCAGCTGATGGTGTCGACCAGGAGCGTGGGCCCCGACGGGGATCTGTTCCTCGAACTCCCCATGGATTCCCCGGCCTTACGGGTCGCGACGCACGCCGAGGGCGACGGGCCGAGCGCTGTGCTGGAGATCACGGACGTCGCCCCGGTCTCCTTGCCCCACCGCATCCGCGGACGCGCCCGGGTATCCGGCCGGCTCACCACCGTACCCGGGGTGCCGGGGCCCGGCCGGATGACGCTCCGGCTGGCGCCGGGCGAGGCGTACGTCGACGATCTGTGGGGCGCCGAGGCGGTCGGGCCGGAGGAATTCCGGGACGCGGCGCCCGACCCGCTCGTCGGACACGAGGCGGAGCTGCTGCAGCATCTGCACGCGGCGCACGGCGAACAACTGGGCGCGTTGTGCGGACTGCTGGGCGAGCGGCCGGCCCGCCGCTGCGCGACCCACCGGCCCTCCGTCGTACCGCTCGCGCTGGACCGGTACGGGCTGCGGGTACGCCTCTGCCAGGACCGGCGGCGGTGCTTCGACGCACGCTTCGAATTCCCCGAGCCGGTGCGCGACATCAGCGAACTGCGTCACGCCATGCACACGCTCTTCGGGGCAGCGGCGAACTGAACTGCGGGGCCGCTTCCCGCCTGCCCTCCGACCTCGCCCGGCCTGAAGTCCCGCACGCCCCGCTCAGTCGGTGGACGGGCTCGCGTCGCCGTCGGCGCCCGAGCGGCCGAGGCGTTCGCGGACCCGCTCCGCCACATCCGCGTAACGCGCCTCCGCGCCGTAACGCGTGGGCTGGTAGTAGTGCTTGTCACGGACGGCGTCCGGGGCGTACTGCTGGGCGGCGATGCCGCCGGGGACGTCGTGCGGATATACATAGCCCTGGGCGTGACCCAGCTTGGCCGCGCCCTTGTAGTGGCCGTCGCGCAGATGGGCCGGAACGGGGCCCGCGAGGCCCTTCCGTACGTCCTCCTGGGCGGCGAAGATCGCCAGCGTCGCCGCATTGGACTTGGGGGCGAGGGCCAGGGCGATCGTGGCATGGCTCAGGGTGAGCGCCGCCTCCGGGAATCCGATCATGGCGACCGCCTGGGCGGCCGCGACGGCGATGGGCAGTGCGGTGGGGTCGGCGAGACCGATGTCCTCACTGGCCGAGATCATCAGCCGTCGGGCGATGAACCGGGGGTCCTCCCCCGCCTCGATCATCCGGGCCAGGTAATGCAGCGCAGCATCGACGTCGGAACCGCGGATCGACTTGATGAGCGCGCTCGCCACGTCGTAGTGCTGGTCGCCGTCCCGGTCGTACTTGACGGCCGCGCGGTCGACCGTTTCCTCCAGGGTCAGGAGGGTGATCTCCTTCTCCTGCTTGGACAGCGCCGCTCCGGCCGCCGCCTCCAGCGCCGTCAGCGCCCGACGGGCGTCGCCGCCCGCGATACGCAGCAGATGCGCCTCGGCGTCCCCCGACAGCGCCACCGCGCTGCCCAGTCCGCGCTCGTCCGAAAGGGCCCGCCGCAGCAGGCCGCGCAGATCGTCGTCGGTGAGCGATTCCAGGGTGAGCAGGAGCGAGCGCGACAGCAGCGGCGAAATGATCGAGAAGTACGGGTTCTCGGTGGTCGCGGCGATCAGGGTCACCCAGCGGTTCTCCACGGCCGGAAGCAGGGAGTCCTGCTGTGCCTTGGAGAAGCGGTGGATCTCATCGAGGAAGAGAACGGTCTCCTTGCCGTAGCCGCCGGTGGCGCGGCGGGCGCCCTCGATGACGGCCCGTACTTCCTTGACGCCCGCGGTGATCGCGGAGAGCTCGACGAAGCGCTTGTTGGTGGCCTTGCTGACCACGTACGCGAGAGTCGTCTTCCCGATGCCGGGCGGGCCCCAGAGAATCACCGACGAGGGCCCTGCGGGCCCGCCGTTCCCCTCGCCGACCAGGCGGCGCAGCGGCGAGCCCGGCTTGAGCAGATGCTGCTGTCCGACGACCTCGTCGAGGGTGCGGGGGCGCATCCGGACAGCCAGGGGGCTGCTGGACGGGTCCTTCTCCTGGCGGTCTTCGGCGGCTGCGGTAAAGAGGTCGGGCTCCACGTTTTGAAGCCTATGTCACGGCACCGACATCCCTGCCGGGCCGGTCGCCCGGCAGGAGCCGCTCCCCGGTCAGCTGGTCCAGAAGTCCCACCAGCGGGTCAGGATCAGCATGCCGATGATGCCGACCCACAGGACCGGCGGCACCCAGTGGAACTCTGTCAGCCCGTTGCGCAGCCAGTTCGGCGCGGGCAGGATCCGGTGCTTGATGTTGTGCGTGGTGACGTAGCAGAACATGAAGATCGTGGCGACCCAGGCCAGGCAGCACCACAGGCAGAGCGAGTTGATGTTGTAGAGCGACTGGTACTGGAGCCAGGTGCAGAAGCCGACGCCGAACAGCGTGCCCGCGTTCATCCCCAGCCAGTACCAGCTGCGGAAGCGGGCCCCCGCGAGCAGTGCCAGGCCGATGCCGATGATCACCGAGTAGGTGGCCAGGCCGAGCATCGGGTTCGGGAAACCGAAGGCGGACGCCTGCTCGCTCTTCATGATGTTGCCGCAGGCGACGACCGGGTTGAGACTGCATCCCGGTGTGAAATTGGGGTCTTCCAGCAGCTTGAACTTGTCGATCGTGATGACCCAGGCGGCGAGGAGTCCGGCAGCGCCCGTGATCACCAGCAGCAGCGCCAACGCCCGGCTGCCGCCGATGGTCCTCTTCCCGCCGTCCTCGTCCTGGTCGGAGGAGGGGTGGTCTACCGCTGCAGTCGTCATATCGCCGTTCCATCAGTGAGTGGCCTGCTGGGCACGGTCATTGTGCCGCACCACGTCGCCGGTCTTCTGTTCGATGGACATAAAGGTGTGCGCAAAACTTCGCGTACGAACGGGGCCGGGAGGGCACGACCATGGAGATTCTGCAGGGCCGTCGCTGCCGTGACAAGGGGAGCCGTTTCGCTGCTGGGCGTGGACCCGGCTTCCGCGGACCGCCGGTGGCGTTCGCGGGTCGGAGTCGTCCGGCAGGAGGAATCAGCGCCCGCCGAGTTGACAGTACGCGAGACGGTGAGAGTTGACGGTGGCGCATTTCGCCCGCTGCTGCCCGTGGCCGCGCGACTGCGAGGACGTCATCGCGCTGGTGGGTCCGGAACACAAGGCCGGTGCGCGTCTCAAGGAGCTCCCCAGTGGCCGGCGGTGCCGTCTCGACGTGACGCGTCGGGGGCCTGGTTCGTCGCCGGTCCGGTGTTGTGCCTGCTGACCCTCCGGTGGAAGGACCGGCGCGACGGCCAGGGTCCCTCCGGCTCCGATCCGCCGGGCAGACCCTCGCCGGTTGCGTCGCCGGCCGCCGGGCAAGGCCGGCTCCCCAGCCCGCCCGGCGGCCCGCAGGCGCTACGCCAGGCGCTCGCGGATCGTCCCGGCCACGTCCGCCAGAGGGACCGCCGTCTGCTCGCCGGACTCCATGTCCTTGAGCTGGACGACGTCCTCGGCCAGGTCCCGCTCGCCCGCGACGATCGTGAACCGGGCGCCCGAACGGTTCGCGCTCTTCATCGCGCCCTTGAGGCCGCGATTTCCGTACGCGAAGTCCGCTGCCACGCCCTCGCGGCGCAACTGCGTGACGATCCCGAAGAGCGCCCGCCGGGCCTCCTCGCCGAGCGGTACGGCGAAGACGCTGGTGGCCGCGGGCAGTTCGAGCTCGATGCCCTCCGCCTCCAGCGCGAGCACCGTACGGTCCACGCCGAGCGCCCAGCCGACCGACGGGAGCGCCGGGCCGCCGATCATCTCGGACAGGCCGTCGTAGCGGCCGCCGCCGCCCACCGCGGACTGCGAGCCGAGTCCGTCGTGGACGAACTCGAAGGTGGTGCGGGTGTAGTAGTCGAGGCCGCGGACGAGCTTCTCGTCGTCCTCGTACACCACACCGGCCGCGGAGAGCAGGTCGCGCACCTCCTCGTGGTACGCCTTGCAGGCGTCGCACAGGTAGTCCCGCAGCACCGGCGCGCCGGCGAGCTGCTTCTGCACCTCGGGCCGCTTGTCGTCGAGGACCCGGAGCGGGTTGATCTCGATGCGGCGGCGGGTCTCCTCGTCGAGGTCGAGCTCGCGCAGGAAGCCCTGGAGCGCGTCCCGGTAGACGGGACGGCACTCCTTGTCGCCCAGCGAGTTGAGCAGGATGCGGAAATTGCGCAGACCCAGCGTGCGGTAGGCCTGGTCGGCCAGGATGATCAGCTCGGCGTCGAGCGCCGGGTCCTCGGCGCCGATCGCCTCGGCACCGACCTGCGAGAAGTGCCGGTAGCGGCCCTTCTGCGGGCGCTCGTAGCGGTAGTACGAGCCGGAGTACCAGAGCTTCACGGGCAGGTTGCCGAGCTTGTGGAGGTTGGCCTCCAGTGCGGCGCGCAGCACGGACGCGGTGCCCTCGGGGCGCAGCGCCAGCTGGGAGCCGCCCTTGGTGGTGAGGGTGTACATCTCCTTGGTCACGATGTCGGTGGATTCACCGACACCGCGCGAGAAGAGGGCGACGTCCTCGAAGCCGGGCGTCTCGATGTAGCCGTAGCCGGAGTTCTTCAGGGGTGCGGCGATCGCCTCGCGCACCGCGAGGTACTTCGCGGAATCGGGCGGGGTCAGGTCGTACGTGCCCTTGGGGGCCTTGAAGGTGCTCACGGTTTTTTTCTCTCGTCACATTCCTCGTCGGGGCGCGTCCATACCGTGCAGATACGGATTCGAGGCGCGCTCGCGGCCGATGGTCGTCTGGGGGCCGTGGCCGGACAGCACCACGGTCGAGTCGTCGAGCGGCAGGCACACACGGGCCAGCGACTCGAGCAGCTCGGCGTGGTCGCCGCCGGGCAGGTCGGTGCGTCCGACGGAGCCGGCGAAGAGCAGGTCGCCCGAGAAGAGGACCTGCGGAACATCCGCGGCCTCGGGCATCCTGAACGTCACCGACCCCTTGGTATGGCCGGGCGCATGCGCGACACCGAACTCCAGACCGGCCAGCTTCAGCAGAGCGCCGTCGCTCAGCTCCTTGACGTCGTCCGGCTCCCCCACCGTCAGCTCACCCATGAGCGGCATCCCGATGGAGCGGCCGAGGGCCTTCTCCGGGTCGCTCATCATGTACCGGTCCTCAGGGTGGATCCAGGCCGGGACGTCGTGCGCGCCGCACACCGGGACGACCGAGGCGACGTGGTCGATGTGGCCGTGGGTCAGTACGACGGCGACGGGCTTCAGCCGATGCTTCTTCAGCGCTTCCTCGACTCCGGATGCGGCCTGATGGCCCGGATCGATGATCACGCACTCCTCGCCTGCGGCCGGGGCGACCAGGTAACAGTTGGTCCCCCAGGCTCCGGCGGGGAACCCGGCAATGAGCACAATCGTCCTTACTGGTCGTCCGACGATGGATTGCGACTGAGAAGGTCGCGGCAGTTCAGAGCCTACCGGCGCTCCTCATTCCACAGCTAACCCATATACGGTACGGGCAACCCAGGCCCCATCCTCATCACACGACCCACAAGGAGATCACCCGGTGGTCAGCAGCGATCAGCGGCGGCGGCAGCTCGCCAGGGAGAAGTTCGAGCGGCAGCAGCAGCGCCGGGAGGAGGCCCGCCGCCGGACGCGGCGGCTGACGGTCGTCATCGCGTCCGCGGTGGCCGTGGTGGCGGTCGTCGGGGTGGGCGCGTATCTCACCCTCGACAAGAACGGCGACGGCAAGAAGGACAAGAGCGATGCGGCCGCGAGCCCTTCGGCTTCGCCGTCGCCGAGCGAGAGCAGCGCGCCGGAGCCCGCGATGAAGATCGACAAGACGTCGAAGTACACGATGTCGATCAAGACGAGCCAGGGCGACATCGCGTTCACGATGGACGCGGCGAAGACCCCGCACACCACGAACTCGTTCAAGTCGCTGGCCGACAAGGGCTTCTTCGACGGTACGAAGTGCCACCGGCTGACCACGCAGGGCATCTTCGTCCTGCAGTGCGGTGACCCCAAGGGCGACGGCACGGGCGGCCCCGGCTACACCATCCCGGACGAGAACCTGACCGCGCTGGGCAAGGCGGGCGCGGACGGCGCGGTGACCTACCCGGCGGGCACGGTGGCGATGGCGAACGCCGGCCCGCAGACCGGCGGCAGCCAGTTCTTCCTGGTGTACAAGGACAGCAAGCTGGCGCCCAGCTACACCCCGTTCGGGACGATGGACGATGCCTCGCTGAAGGCCGTCAAGGACATCGGTGCGGCGGGGGTGGCCGACGGTGCCACTGACGGTGCGCCGAAGAAGGCCGTGGACATCTCGAAGGCCGCAGTCGCGAAGTCGTGACGTGGCCGGGGCGGCCGGACCGGGCCGTCCGGTGGTGACCGCGAAGCGCGGGCCGGAATATTTTTGAGCCGCGCTGAGTGCGGACAGCCGGGCGGCCGGTCGCCTAGATTGGCGTTGTGCAGGGCGGGCGCTGCCCGCCCCAGGAAACTGTGGACGATGCCAGGGAGGCGAACCCTCTCGCAGGCATCAGGTGGAGGAGGCGCTGTGAGCAGCGACCCGTGGGGCCGTGTCGATGAGACGGGCACCGTGTACGTGCGTACAGCCGATGGCGAGCAGGTCGTCGGATCGTGGCAGGCGGGTTCCCCCGAGGAGGCTCTGGCCTACTTCGAGCGCAAGTACGAGGGCATTGTGGTCGAGATCGGCCTCCTCGAACGGCGGGTGAAGACCACCGACCTGTCGGCGAAGGACGCCACGACCGCCATCGAGCATCTACGCGTGCAGGTGGACGAGCATCATGCCGTCGGCGACCTCGACGCGCTCCGCAAGCGGCTCGACGCGCTGGTCGCGACGGTCGAGTCGCGGCGCGAGGAGCGCAAGGCCCAGAAGGCGAAGCAGACCGACGAGGCGAAGCACGCCAAGGAGGCGCTGGTCGCCGAGGCGGAGGAGCTGGCGCAGAGCGAGCAGTGGCGCTCGGCGGGCGAGCGGCTGCGCGCGCTCGTCGACACGTGGAAGGGCCTTCCGCGGCTCGACCGCAAGTCCGACGACGAGCTGTGGCACCGCTTCTCGCACGCCCGCTCGGCGTTTTCCAAGCGCCGCAAGGCTCATTTCGCCTCGCTGGACGCCCAGCGCGAGGAGGCCCGTAAGGCCAAGGAGAAGCTGGTCGCGGAGGCCGAGTCGCTGTCCGGTTCCACGGACTGGGGAGCCACGGCTGCCCGTTACCGGGACCTGATGACGGAGTGGAAGGCGGTGGGCCGCGCCCAGCGCGAGGCCGAGGACGATCTGTGGAACCGTTTCCGCGGTGCTCAGGACGTCTTCTTCGCCGCCCGTAGCGAGGTCTTCGCCGAGCGGGACGCGGAGCAGGGCGAGAACCTCAAGCTGAAGGAGGAGCTCGCCGCCGAGGCCGAGAAGCTGGTGCCGGTGAAGGACCTGAAGGCGGCCAGGGCCGCGTTCCGGGCCATCAACGAGCGCTGGGAGGCCGTCGGCCATGTGCCGCGTGACGCCCGCCCGAAGGTCGAGGGACGGATGCACGCGGTGGAGCGGGCCCTTCAGGAGGCCGAGGAGTCGGAGTGGCGCCGGACGAACCCGGAGGCGCGTGCGCGCGCCGCGGGTCTGACGGGTCAGCTGCAGGCGGCCGTGGACAAGCTGCGTACGCAGATCGACACGGCCCGCGCCTCGGGCAACAATGCCCGGGCCGACAAGCTGGCCAGGGAGCTCGAAGGCCGGCAGGCACTGCTGGACCAGGCGCTGAAGGGCCTGGAGGAGTTCGGCGGCTGAAGCCCCCGCGGCTGTCCGTTCGCCGTGGTACGTCAGGCCGGAGGGGCCCTCGTCATGGACGGGGGCCCCTCCGGCCTGTTCGGGTCGAGGACGTGGGTGCTGTCCTCGGCGGTGGGGCTGACAGGGTGCGGGTCGGTACCAGGGGCCGGTCGTGCGGAGGCCCGGGGGTTCAGCCGCTCGCGCCCGCCGTGACGGGTTCCGGAGCGGCGGAGGTCAGGACGAAGTCCCTGCGCATCGTCTCGCCGGGGCGCGGGTCCAGCCGGGCCGCGACCGGGATGCGGTCCCGGGCCGAGAGCAGGACGGTGACGGAGCCCACGGCCGGTGCCGACGCCGGGTGGGCGGGGCTCTCCGGACGCGTGTGGTGGTGCAGCGGCGCCTCGTACCTTCCCGTTTCGTCGGTACGGGCGAGGGCGAGGCGGCGGCTGTCCGCGTCCATCACGGTCACCAGCACGCCCTCGACGGGGCTGCCGTGCTCGTCGGCGGCGACACCGGGCAGTACGGGGTGGCCGCCGACAGCCGGGGAGAGTTCCCGCGGGGTCTCGACGGCGTCCGGGGCGGCGGCGTCACCGGAATCCGCACTCGCCGCCCGTTCGGCACGGCGCTGCCCGAGGGCGCCGTACCCGATCAGGGCCGCACCGGCCGCCATCCAGCCGAGCAGGACCAGCGTCGGCCTGAGCAGCCCCGCTCCGTCGAAGTAGAGGATTCCGCGCAGCGCGTAGACCGCGTTGCCCAGCGGCATGACGGGGTGCAGGGCGCGGAAGAAGCCCGGGACCAGCTGGTGCGGGATGGCGCCGCCGCTGGACGGGATGGACAGCAGGACGAAGAGCCCCATCGCCACACCGGGGATGAACTGCCTGACGAACGGCACGAGTCCGTAGGTCACCCAGGCGATGGCCTGGGTCAGCATGAACGCGTAGACCATGGCGAGCGGTTCGTCGGGGACGATGTCCGTGGCACGGCCGACCACGAAGCCGAGGACGCTGACGAAGACCCCGAGGCCGACGAGGGTGAGCAGCTTCGCACGGCGGCCGAGCCCGACCGCCTGCAGCAGCATCATCACGGCGATGTGCGCGACTCGGCAGCGGCACGGTGGTGGTCGGCGGGACCCGCCCTCGGCCGGCGTCAGGAGGGCGGGTCTCGCCGAGGCGGGTTTGCCCGGAGTGCCCGTATGTATGCAGGTCCTAGCCCGAAGGCTCGGCGCCGTCGCCAGTTTTCGTTCCGCTGTCCCTCGACCCCCGTGAGGCCCGCGAGTTCGCGGAACGTCTCCTTCGGGCAGGATGACCTCATGGCGCAACAGTCGGACGATCCCCTGAACGACCTGGTGAGAGCCGTGACGGCACTCTCGTACGCGATGGGACGCAGTCGGGTCCATGACCAGCTCACGGCAGCCGTGGGCGTCAGGATCGACCGGCCGGAGGTAGCCCTGCTGCGCGTGCTCTGCGCCAGCGAGGAACCCTTGCGGATCACCGATGTCGCCCGGCGGCTGCTCGTAAGGCCGCCGCATGTCACGCGGCAGGCGGCACGGCTGGAGGAGGGCGGCCTGATCCGCCGCATGCCGGACCCGCGTGACCACCGCGCGCAGCTGCTGGAGCCGACGGAACGCGGTCGCAGCATGGTGGAGCGGCTGTCGGAGGGCGTCCGGAACACGTTCGGCGAGGTGCTGGGCAGCGTGCCGGAGGAGGAAATCCGCAGCGCGGCGAAGGTCATCGGGCTGCTGGTCGCCGATGCGGCCACTCAGCTGCTCTCGGACCACGCCTCCGGCCACGACGAGCGGCAGCCCCCCGCGTAGTCACGCGAAGGGCTGCCGGAAGGAGCGCCGTCGGCCGGTCAGGGCCTGCGGGCCGATGTCACACGGTAGACGTCGTAGACGCCCTCCACGCCTCGTACGGCCTTCAGTACGTGGCCGAGGTGCTTCGGGTCGCCCATCTCGAAGGTGAAGCGCGAGGTGGCCACCCGGTCCCGGGAGGTCTGGACGGCCGCCGACAGGATGTTGACGTGCTGGTCGGACAGGACGCGGGTGACGTCCGAGAGCAGCCGCGACCGGTCCAGGGCCTCGACCTGGATGGCCACCAGGAAGACCGAGGACTGGGTCGGCGCCCACTCGACGTCCAGGATCCGTTCCGGCTGCTGCGACAGGGAGTCGACGTTGACACAGTCGGCACGGTGCACGGAGACGCCGCTGCCGCGGGTGACGAAGCCGATGATCGGGTCGCCGGGGACGGGCGTGCAGCAGCGGGCCAGTTTGACCCACACGTCCTCGACGCCCTTGACGACGACACCGGGATCGGCGTTGGAGCGGCGCTTGCCGCGGCCGCGCGAGGGCGGCGAGCTCTCCGCGATGTCCTCGTTGGCGGCGTCCTCGCCGCCGAGCGCCTGGACGAGCTTCTGTACGACACCGGCGGCGGCCACATGGCCCTCGCCGATCGCCGCGTACAGGGACGAGATGTCGGGGTAGCGCATCTCGTGGGCGAGGGTGACCAGGGAGTCGCCGGTGAGGATGCGCTGGATCGGCAGGTTCTGCTTGCGCATGGCGCGCGCGATGGCGTCCTTGCCCTGCTCGATCGCCTCGTCGCGGCGCTCCTTGGAGAACCAGGCGCGGATCTTGTTGCGGGCGCGGGGCGACTTGACGAAGCCCAGCCAGTCCCGGGACGGTCCGGCACCGGCCGCCTTCGAGGTGAAGACCTCCACCAGGTCGCCGTTGTCGAGGGTCGATTCGAGCGGTACGAGCCGCCCGTTGACCCGTGCCCCTATGGTCCGGTGGCCGACCTCCGTATGGACGGCGTACGCGAAGTCGACCGGCGTCGCACCCGCGGGAAGCGCTATGACGTCACCCTTGGGCGTGAAGACGAAGACCTCGTTGCGGGAGAGGTCGAAGCGCAGGGACTCCAGGAACTCGCTGGGGTCCTCCGTCTCCTTCTGCCAGTCCAGGAGCTGGCGCAGCCACGCCATGTCGTTGACGGTGTCCTGGCGCGCGCCCTTGCCCGTGCTCTTGGGTACGTCGGTACGCACTTTGGAGGCGCCCGCGACGGCCTCCTGCTTGTACTTCCAGTGCGCGGCGATGCCGTACTCGGCGCGGCGGTGCATGTCGAACGTACGGATCTGCAGCTCGACCGGCTTGCCGCTGGGACCGATGACGGTGGTGTGCAGCGACTGGTACATGTTGAACTTGGGCATCGCGATGTAGTCCTTGAACCGGCCCGGGACCGGATTCCATCGCGCGTGGACGGTGCCGAGCGCCGCGTAACAGTCGCGGACGGTGTCGACGAGGACCCGGATGCCCACCAGGTCGTAGATCTCGGCGAAGTCCCGGCCGCGCACGATCATCTTCTGGTAGACGCTGTAGTAGTGCTTCGGCCGGCCGGTGACCGTGGCCTTGATCCGGGCGGCACGCAGGTCGGCCTGGACCTCGTCGGTCACTATGGCGAGGTACTCGTCGCGCTTGGGGGCCCGCTCGGCGACGAGACGGACGATCTCGTCGTACATCTTGGGGTAGAGGATCGCGAAGGCGAGGTCCTCCAGCTCCCACTTGATGGTGTTCATGCCCAGGCGGTGCGCCAGCGGGGCGTAGATCTCCAGCGTCTCGCGGGCCTTCTTCTCCTGCTTCTCCCGCTTGAGGTAGCGCATGGTGCGCATGTTGTGCAGCCGGTCGGCGAGCTTGATGACGAGGACCCGGGGGTCCTTGGCCATGGCGACGACCATCTTGCGTACGGTCTCGGCCTGTGCGGCCTCGCCGAACTTGACCTTGTCCAGCTTGGTGACGCCGTCGACGAGCAGGGCGACCTGGTCGCCGAAGTCCCGTCGCAGGGTGTCCAGGCCGTACTCGGTGTCCTCGACCGTGTCGTGCAGCAGGCCGGCCATCAGCGTCGCCGGGTCCATGCCGAGCTCGGCGAGGATCGTCGTGACGGCGAGCGGGTGCGTGATGTACGGGTCGCCGCTCTTGCGCTTCTGGCCGCGGTGCCAGCGCTCGGCGACCTGGTAGGCGCGCTCGATCTGGCGCAGCGTGGCCGTCTCGATCTTGGTGTCGTTGCTGCGGACGATGCGCAGCAACGGTTCGAGCACCGGGTTGTACGGGCTGGAGCGCTGCACACCGAGGCGGGCGAGCCTGGCCCGTACCCGGTTGGAGGAGCCACCGGAGCGGGTCGCGGGCGCGGCCCGGGTGGCCTGCTTGGCGGCGGGCTTCGCCGGGGGCTTCGAAGCGGACGCGGCCGACGAGGCGGGCGCTACCGGCTGGGCGGGGGAAGCGGGCGCGGGCCGCAGTACCCCGGCACCGGCCGGCGCCGGGCCCGTACCGGGCTCGGGTGCCGGGGGCTTCGGCTTCTGTTCGGGCTGGTTCTTCCCTGGCGTGGCTGAGGCCGCCGCGGGCCCGGGCGTGGCTGAGGCCGCCGCGGGCTTGTCGGGCTGCGGGGCGGCGACTGGCTGGGCCTCGTCTGGCAAGAGCGCTCCTCGTGCGGATCCGGATACCCGGAAAGGCCATCGTATCGATCCTGTGGCTCGACCTCCCCCGGGGACCGTGAGACCCCTCACAACGCGGAACGGGCACCCGATTGTTCCCGGGTGCCCGTTCCGCGAGCATGAGCCGTTGCCACGGACGGTCCGCTGCCGCTCAGACCGTGATCAGAACCTCCAGCGGTGCGCCGCGCAGGCCCTGCTCCAGACGGGCGCGACCGGGCAGGAAGCCGAGCTCCATGAGGACCGCGACGCCCGCGATCTCGGCACCGGCCCGCCGGATCAGCTCCAGGGAGGCCTCGGCGGTGCCACCGGTCGCGAGGATGTCGTCGATGACCATGATCCGGTCGTCTGCGGACAGGTCCTCCGCGTGGATCTCGATCTCGGCGGTGCCGTACTCCAGGTCGTACGCCTGGCGAAGCGTGGCTCCGGGCAGCTTCCCCGCCTTGCGGACGGGTACGAAGCCGAGCCCGGCCCGGATCGCGACCGGGGCGGCCAGGATGAAGCCGCGCGCCTCGAGGCCGACGATCTTCGTGGCTCCGTGGCGTACGCACAGTTCCGCGAGGGTCTCGGTGAGGGCCGCGAACGCTGCCGGGTCCGCGAGCAACGGGGTGATGTCCTTGAACAGCACGCCCGGCTTGGGGTGGTCCGGTACATCACGGATCCGGCTGAGCAGGAGCTCGCGGATGCTCTCGGTCGTGCTGCTGGTCATCGGCGCTTCCCCGAGGTCCGGCCGTGGCCCCTGGGGGGCTGCTGGCGCTGGCCGACGACCGCGGCGGCGGGTTCGGCTTCCTGGGGGAAGTCGCCGTCCGAGGGCTCGTCCTCGGCGGACTCGCCCTCGGCGGACTCGCCCTTGGCGGCGGCCGCCGCGCGCTTGGCGAGGACCCGCTTCTTCAGGGCCTTCATCTGCGGGTCGCGTTCCTTGAGGTCGGCGACGAGCGGGGTGGCAATGAAGATCGAGGAGTACGCACCGGCCGCGAGGCCGACGAACAGCGACAGCGAGATGTCGTTCAGCATGCCGGCGCCGAGGACGCCACCGCCGATGAAGAGCAGACCGGCGACGGGGAGCAGGGCCACGACGGTGGTGTTGATGGAACGGACCAGTGTGCCATTGATCGAGCGGTTGGCGATCTCGCTGTACGTCCAGCGGGTCTGCTTGGTGATGTCCCCCGTGCTCTCCCTGAGGCTGTCGAAGACGACGACGGTGTCGTAGAGGGAGTAGCCGAGGATGGTCAGCAGACCGATCACGGTGCCCGGGGTGACTTCGAAGCCGACCAGGGCGTAGACGCCGACCGTGATGGTGATGTCGTGGATCAGCGCGACGAGGGCCGCGATCGCCATGCGCCATTCGAAGGCGATGGCCAGGTAGATCACCACGAGGACCATGAAGATGCCGAGGCCGGTCCAGGCCTTGTTGGCGATCTGCTCACCCCAGCTCGGGCCGACCAGGTCGGCGGCGATCTTCTCCGTGGGGACGTCGAGGTCCTGGGAGAGCTGTTCCTTGATCTCGTCGGACTTCGCGGTGTCGACCTCGGTGATCTGGATGCGCAGACCGCCGTTGCCGAGCTTCTGGACGATCGCCTGGTGGCCGGAGGCCTCCGTGGCCAGGTCCTCCGCCTGGGCGACGCCCACGCTCGTCTTCGGGGTGGTGAAGACGGCGCCGCCCTTGAACTCGATGCCCATGTTCAGGCCGCTGATCGCCAGGCCGACGATGGCCGTGATGGTGATCAGGATCGAGATCCCGTACCAGATCTTGCGGTTGCCGATGAAGTCGTAGCCGACCTCGCCGCGGTAGAGACGGGCGCCGAGACTGCCGAGTCGCGACATCTCACGCCTCCTTCGGGTCGGTGGGGGCGTTGACACGGCGCGAGCGGCGCAGCGGCGGCTTGGCGCCGAGCCGCTTCGGGTCCAGACCGGACCACGGGTGACCGCTGGAGAAGAACTTCGTACGGGCCATCAGCGTCATGACGGGCTTGGTGAAGAGGAACACCACGACCACGTCGAGCAGGGTGGTGAGACCCAGCGTGAACGCGAAGCCCTGGACCTTGCCGACGGTCACGACGAACAGCACCGCGGCGGCGAGGAACGACACGAAGTCGGAGACCAGGATGGTACGCCGGGCGCGCGGCCAGGCGCGCTGGACGGCCGGGCGGAGCGTACGGCCGTCGCGGATCTCGTCGCGGATTCTCTCGAAGTACACGATGAAGGAGTCCGCGGTGATACCGATGGCCACGATGGCGCCGCAGACCGCCGGGAGGTTCAGTGCGAAGCCGATGGCCGGGCCGAGCAGCGACATGAGCGTGTAGGTCAGGATGCCGGAGGCCAGCAGGCTCAGGAGCGCGATGAACGCGAGGCCGCGGTAGTAGGCCACCAGGTAGATGACCACGAGGGCCAGACCGATGGCACCGGCGATCAGACCGGCCCGGAGCTGCTCGCCACCGAGCGCGGCGGTGACGGTGGTGACGCTCGCCTCCTTGAAGGAGAGCGGGAGCGCACCGTAGGAGAGCACGTTGGCCAGATCCTCGGCGGACTGCTGGGTGAAGCTGCCGGAGATCTCGGCACTGCCGCTGAGCGTCGTGTTCACCTGCGGAGCGGAGACGACCTCGCCGTCCAGGGCGATGGCGAACTGGTTCTGCGGGGACTGCTGCGCGGAGAGCTTCTTGGTGATCGTCTGGAATTCCTTGGAGCCCTTCTTGGTGAACTCCATGTTGACGATCCACATGCCGCGCTGCTGGTCGAAGCCGGCCTTGGCGTTGTCGACCTCGGTGCCGGACACCTCGGACGGACCGAGGACGTACTTGGCGTCGCCCTCGGAGCTGCACGCGACGACCGTTTCGGTGGGCTTGGCGCCCCGTGCGGCCTCGGCGCGGGAAGCCTTGCTGGAGCAGTCGAGCGCCGCGAACCGCTTCTCGAGCTTGGCGGCGGCCGCCTCTTCCGCGGCGGAGGGAGCGGACGCGGAGGGCTCCGGTGTGGTGGCGGCGGAGCCGCTCGCCTTGGGGCTCGGCGTGACGTCGGCCTTGAGGCCGTCGGTGACCGCGCGGCCCTGCGTGGAGGCACTCGCGCTCGGCGTCGCCGACGCCTTTCCGTCGGCCGATGCCGAAGCGCTCGGGCTCGCGGACGGGCTGGGCTTGCCGGACGACGAGGCGCTGGGCGTCGGGGTGGGCGTGCCCTGGGCGACGGTCAGCACCGGCCGGAAGTAGAGCTTGGCGGTGGTACCGACCTGCTCACGGGCCTGGGCGGAGTTCGTGCCCTTGGGGATGTTGACGATGATGTTGCGATCGCCCTGGGTCTGGACCTCGGCCTCGGAGACGCCAAGACCATTGACACGGCGTTCCATGATCTGGACCGCCGTGTCCATGTTGGTCTTGTTGATCGCCGATTCCTGGCCCGGCTCGCTCTTCGCCTCAAGCGTGATGGACGTGCCACCCGCCAGGTCGATGCCCAGACGTGGGGTCGGCTGACCAGCCAGGAACATCCCGCCGGTGAGCGCGACCATGGCGATCAGGATCAGAGCCAGGGAACGCCCCGGCCTGCCCTGACCGCCGGCCGGCCCTCGGCTCTTCTTCGGTGCTGCCACCTTATCGTTTCTCCCTGTCCAACCGCCCCCGCGCCGGGTACGCGCCCGAGCGGCCACGAAGTGTTGTGAGGACCCGCCCCCGCAGAAGATCGCACGGTCCGGGGAGTGCCCGATGCCGGTGGGCTCATGGCATCCCCGGGTCGTGGGTTACTTCGCGTCGGCCTCGCCGTCGGTCTTGCCCTCGGACTTCTTGTCGGACGTGGCGTCCGTCGCCTCGGCGTCGTCGGCGTCGGCCTTCTTGCCGAGGTCGATCTTGGCGTCGTCCGAGGTGTCCTCGTCGACGCCGGCCTCGGCCTCGGTCAGCGAGGAGGCATCGTCCGGCACGACCGCGCCGTCGATGTCGAGGGCGTTCTCGTCGTCGCCGTGGACGATGCGGTTGTACTCCGCGTCGTCGAGGACGGCGCCGATGGCGTTCTTGGCGTAGACGGCGTGAACGCCGGGCGCGATCTCAAGGAGAACCGTGTCGTCGTGAAGTTCCTTGACGGTGGCGTACATGCCCCCGATCGTCCGGACGCCGGTGCCGGGCTGCATTTCGTTGCGCATCTGGGCGGCGGCCGCCTGCTTCTTCTTGGCGGACCGCGTCATCAGGAACATGGCCCCGATGAGCACGATGAAGGGGAGAAGAGTCACGGGATTCACGGGACGAGTTTCCTTCGCACGACCGCGCTGGACGGCGGCCTGATCTACGGGGGTGGGAACACCGACCTTTAAGGGCGGCACCGGCGGAGTCTAAGCGAGTCCGCATCGATGGAACAACGCCTGGCATCGCTCGGTGGTTCCTGTCCGGGTGAACCTGTGACGCATCACGCCCTGAACAGGCCCTGTTGTCCCTTTCCATCATGCTGCGGGGGCACGAGACCGAGGTGGACCCACGCCGCGGGTGTCGCGACGCGCCCTCGCGGCGTCCTGGCCAGCAGCCCTTCCCGCACCAGGAAGGGCTCGGCGACCTCCTCGACCGTTTCGCGCTCCTCGCCCACGGCCACCGCGAGGGTGGACAGCCCGACGGGACCGCCGCCGAAGAGTTTCAGCAGGGCGCCGAGCACCGCCCGGTCCAGCCGGTCGAGACCTCGGGCATCGACCTCGTAGACCCTGAGGGCCGCGGAGGCGACGGCGCGGTCGATCCGCCCGTCCGCCTTGACCTGGGCGTAGTCCCGGACGCGGCGCAACAGCCGGTTGGCGATACGGGGGGTGCCGCGGGAGCGCCCGGCGATCTCGGCGGCACCCTCCATGTCTATCGCCACGTCGAGGAGACGCGCGGAACGGTGGATGACACGTTCCAGTTCGGTGGGGGTGTAGAACTCCATGTGGCCGGTGAAGCCGAAGCGGTCACGCAGCGGGGGCGGCAGTAGTCCGGCCCTGGTGGTGGCGCCCACCAGGGTGAACGGCGGCAGTTCCAGCGGGATGGCGGTGGCGCCGGGGCCCTTGCCGACGATGACGTCGACCCGGAAGTCCTCCATCGCCATGTAGAGCATCTCCTCGGCGGGCCGCGACATGCGGTGGATCTCGTCGAGGAAGAGGACCTCGCCCTCCTGGAGCGAGGAGAGAATCGCGGCAAGATCACCCGCATGCTGGATGGCGGGGCCGGAGGTGATCCGGATCGGTGCGCCCATCTCGGTCGCGATGATCATGGAGAGGGTGGTCTTGCCGAGGCCGGGGGCGCCGGAGAGCAGGACATGGTCGGCGGTGGCACCGCGGGCCCTGGCCGCCTTGAGGACCAGGTCGAGCTGTTCGCGCACCTTCTCCTGACCGACGAATTCATCGAGGTCCTTCGGGCGCAGCGCCGCTTCGACCGCGGTGTCCTCGCCGTCCGCGTCGGCGTCGACAAGGCGCTCGTCCAGCCGCTCGCTCGGGCGCTCGCCGAGCGGCTCTTCGGTGTCGGGTCCGGTCTCGTCCCAGTTCATTCAGTCTGTCCCGCCTCGGGTGTTTCGGTGCCGTGCGGTGCCCGGCTCGGCGTCGGGGTGTCGGTGCCCCGGGGGGTGTGGCGCTCAGAGGCTGTCGGGCGACCTCCGACCGGAAAGCGGACGCGGTCCGGTGCGTGCGATTCCAAAGCGCCGAGATGTCCTCGAATGAGGTCTCCCCCGCTCGAACGAAGTTGAGAGCTTGAGGAAGGAGCTACCAGGGCATTTCGGCAACGCGGGAGGGGGTCCCCCTGGCCCTTAATGCCTTGGGGGAGTGCGTGCCAGGGCGTGGACGCCCGGTCGGAGGTCACCCGACAGCCTCTCAGGTCAGCGTGCACGGTTGAGGGTCTGCAGCGCGGCGCGCAGCAGCTGCGGCACAGGCGCCTGCCCGCCCTCGGCCAGCGCCGCCTCGGCCTGCGGGGTGACCGCGGTGACCGCCTCGTCGGCCTCGCGGGTCGCGTAGCCGAGACCGATCAGGGCGGCCTGCAGCTGGTCGCGCCAGGAGGAGGTGACGGGGGTGCCGATGCCCTGCCGGCCGATCTGGGCGACGGGTTCGCCGAGTCTGTCCTTCAGTTCGAGAAGGAGCTTCTGCGCGCCCTTCTTGCCGATACCGGAGACGGCGGTGAGCGCCTTCTCGTCGCCGGTGGCGACCGCGATCCGCAGGGCGTCCGGGGTGTGGGTGGCAAGCATGGCCTGGGCGAGCCGGGGACCGACTCCGCTGGCGGTCTGGAGCAGCTCGAAGACCTGCCGCTCGTCGTCGTCGGCGAAGCCGTAGAGGGTGAGCGAGTCCTCCCGTACGACGAGGGAGGTGGCGAGCCTGGCCTCCTGGCCGATCCGGAGGCCGGCCAGGGTGTTCGGTGTGCACTGGACGGCCATACCGATGCCGCCGACCTCGATCACGGCCGTGGTCGGGGCGAGCGCGGCCACAGGGCCGCTGACGAAGGCGATCATCGGGGGACCTTCCGGACGGGAACTGCGGGAGTACGGGGAACACGAGCGGTGCGGGCCGCGGCGGCGGCCGCCGCGTGCGCCTGCTGGAGACGGCTGACGGCGGGGACGCGCCAGATGTGACAGATGGCGAGCGCGAGGGCGTCGGCCGCGTCGGCCGGTTTCGGCGGGGCGTCGAGCCGCAGCAGCCGGGTGACCATGGCACCGACCTGTGCCTTGTCGGCACGGCCGCTGCCGGTGACGGCCGCCTTGACCTCGCTGGGGGTGTGCAGGGCGACGGGGATTCCGCGCCGGGACGCGCAGAGCATGGCGACGGCACTGGCCTGGGCGGTGCCCATCACAGTACGGACGTTGTGCTGGCTGAACACCCGCTCCACGGCGACGAATTCGGGCCGGTGCTCGTCCAGCCACTCCTCTATGCCGCGCTCGATGGCGACCAGCCGCCGGCCGAGCTCCGCATCGGTCGGGGTGCGGACGACGCCGACGCCGAGCATGGTCAGGGGCCGCCCTGCGACGCCTTCGACGACGCCGACACCGCACCGGGTCAGCCCCGGGTCGACGCCGAGTACCCGCATGGGACGCCCCCTCCGTACCGATCGGTCAACTGTTCCCGCAGGCTATCGGCTCGCACTGACAACGCGGCGGGCAAAGCGACGGGCCGACGGGGTGTGTTCCCCGCCGGCCCGTCCATGAAGGCTGTGCCGATCCCGGCTCAGGCGTCCACCTTCTCCATGACCTCGTCGGAGACATCGAAGTTGGCGAAGACGTTCTGCACGTCGTCGCTGTCCTCCAGCGCGTCGATCAGCTTGAAGATCTTGCGCGCGCCCTCCTCGTCCAGCTCGACCTGCATGGTGGGCAGGAAGTTGGCCTCGGCGGAGTCGTAGTCGATGCCGGCCTGCTGGAGCGCCGTACGGACCGCGACCATGTCGGTGGCCTCGCTGACGACCTCGTAGGTGTCACCGAGGTCGTTGACCTCCTCGGCGCCCGCTTCGAGGACGGCACCCAGGACGTCGTCCTCGGTCAGTTCGCCCTTGGGGACGATCACGACGCCCTTGCGGTTGAAGAGGTACGAGACCGAACCAGGGTCGGCCATCGAACCACCGTTGCGGGTCATCGCGACGCGCACGTCGGAGGCGGCACGGTTGCGGTTGTCGGTCAGGCACTCGATGAGCACCGCGACACCGTTCGGGCCGTAACCCTCGTACATGATCGTCTGGTAGTCGACGCCGCCCGCTTCGAGACCGCCACCGCGCTTGACCGCGGAGTCGATGTTCTTGTTCGGTACGGAGCTCTTCTTGGCCTTCTGGATCGCGTCCACAAGGGTCGGATTTCCATCGGGGTCCACACCGCCGGTGCGCGCCGCGACCTCAATGTTCTTGATCAGCTTCGCGAAGAGTTTGCCGCGCTTGGCATCGATCACGGCCTTCTTGTGCTTCGTCGTAGCCCATTTAGAGTGGCCGGACATCTGCCTTCTCCTTCGCGTCACCCAAATCGATTCGAACCCGAGAGATCCTACCGGGATCGAGTCAGCCGACTGCGCGCACCATGTCCACGAACAACGCGTGAACCCGGTGGTCCCCGGTCAGTTCGGGGTGGAAGGACGTCGCGAGGGCGTTCCCCTGGCGTACGGCGACGATGTGGCCGCCGTGCTCCGCCACCACCTCGGCCCGTGCGCCGACCGATTCCACCCACGGGGCGCGGATGAACACGCCCTCGACCGGGCCGCCCTCGATACCGGCGACCTCCACGGCCGCCTCGAAGGACTCGTTCTGCCTCCCGAAGGCGTTACGGCGCACGATCATGTCGATCCCGCCGACCGTCTCCTGGCCCGCGCGCGGGTCGAGAATCTTGTCGGCGAGCAGGATCATTCCGGCGCAGGTGCCGTAGACCGGCATCCCGTCCCGGACCCGTTCGCGCAGTGGTTCCAGCATGCCGAACAGAGCAGCCAGTTTGGACATCGTGGTGGACTCGCCACCGGGAATGACCAGGCCGTCGACCTCGGCGAGTTCCTCGGGACGCCGGACCGGCCTGGCCAGGGCGTCCGCCGAGGCCAGGGCGATCAGGTGTTCCCGTACGTCGCCCTGGAGAGCCAGGACTCCGATCACAGGGGTGTCGCTCATCAGTGACTACCAGCCGCGGTTGGCGTAGCGCTCGGCCTCGGGCAGGGTGTCGCAGTTGATGCCGACCATGGCCTCGCCCAGGTCCCGGGAGGCGTCCGCGATGATCTTCGGGTCGTCGTAGAAGGTGGTGGCCTTCACGATGGCGGCAGCGCGCTTGGCGGGGTCGCCGGACTTGAAGATGCCGGAGCCGACGAAGACGCCCTCGGCGCCGAGCTGGCGCATCAGCGCGGCGTCGGCGGGGGTGGCGACGCCGCCCGCGGAGAACAGCACGACGGGCAGCTTGCCCAGCTCGGCGACCTCCTTGACCAGCTCGTACGGGGCGCGGAGCTCCTTGGCGGCGGCGTACAGCTCGTTGTTGTCGTAGCCGCGCAGCCGAGCGATCTCGTTCTTGATCTGGCGCAGGTGACGGACGGCCTCGACAACGTTGCCGGTGCCGGCCTCGCCCTTCGAACGGATCATGGCCGCGCCCTCGGCGATCCGGCGCAGGGCCTCGCCCAGGTTGGTGGCGCCGCAGACGAACGGGGTGGTGAAGGCGAACTTGTCGCTGTGGTTGACCTCGTCGGCCGGGGTGAGGACCTCGGACTCGTCGATGTAGTCGACACCGAGGGACTGCAGGACCTGGGCCTCGACGAAGTGCCCGATGCGGGACTTCGCCATCACCGGGATGGAGACGGCCTCGATGATCTCCTCGATCATGTTCGGGTCCGACATCCGGGCCACGCCACCGTCCTTACGGATGTCGGCAGGCACCCGCTCCAGGGCCATGACGGCCACGGCGCCCGCGTCCTCGGCGATCTTCGCCTGCTCGGCATTGACGACATCCATGATCACGCCGCCCTTGAGCTGCTCGGCCATGCCGCGCTTGACGCGGGCGGTGCCGGTGGCCGGGGAGTCGGCGGACTGCGGGGTGGTGGGAAGCGTGGACACGGATCGACCTCACTCGGAGAAAAGTTGCTGAATGCGCTGGTTGGTGCTGAGCAGAGCCAACTCCCCGGGACCAGTCCACAGCAAGGGCCAATAGCAGGCCGGTGGATCGTTTTGAACTCGTACGGGACGGGCTGTGGCCCCGGTCACGTAAGGGTGAGGCCGCCGGATCAGCTGACGGGGCGGTCCGCCAGGGCGACCGGTGGCTCGTCGTCCATCTCGAAGGCGAGCGGGAAAGGGGCGTGCCCGGCCAGCCGGAACCACCGCACCGTACGGTGCCTGCGCAGCGCACGCGCCGCGCGCACGGCGTCGTTGTGGAACCGCCGGGCCATCGGCACCCGGCGCACGGCCGCGGCGAGTTCGGACGCCGCTTCCTCCCCGCCGGGGATCTCCTTCACGCTCTCGACCTGCGCCCGCTCGCCGAAGACCGCCCGCAGCGCGGTGCTCAGCTCGCTCTCCGCGACCTCGCGGTGTTCCTCCTCCGCCTGCCGGGCGGCGTGCGCGGCCTCGTAGAGCACGATGGACGCGGCCGGGTCGAGAACACCCGAGGTGGCCAGTTCCTGGGTGACCGAGGCGCGACGCAGGAGCTGCGCGTCGAGGGCCGCGCGGGCGGCGTCGATACGGGTGTGCAGCCGGTCCAGCCGTCCGGCGGTCCAGCCGAGGTACATGCCGATCGCGACGACCGCGACGGCGATCCAGATGAGGGTTTCGATCACGGGCGGCAAGGCTACCGTCGGGACGCGGGCGCTGCGGCTGTCCGGCCCGGGCCCGAGGACGGGCGGGGACATGCCCGGTTGCCGCTGTGGCGCCGGTCCGGGCGCCGGTCCTCACACGCGGGACGGGCTCGAAATCGCCATGCGCATCACTCTGCGTGGCTCGATGCGCCACGCCGACCGGCCGCGCGCTCGAACCGGCGCCCTGGGGCTTTCGTTCCTATCAGGCCCCCCTCGCGTACCCCGGCAGCGAGCCCTGCCTGATCCGGACGCGCGGTCCTAGCCAGTGCCGTGACCGGCAATGTTTGCGACGCGACGGGGCAGAGCTTGCCGGGAGGGGCACTAGTCCCGCGCCAGTCCGAAGCGGGCGCGCAGGCCCGTGCGTTCGTCGGCCGCCACGGATGCGGCACCGTCCGTCACCGTCTCGTAGACCGCGAGGATGTCCGCGCCGACCGTCGACCAGTCGAAGCGCCGCACGTGCGCGGCTCCCCGCTCGCGCAGCTCCGCGCGCCGCTGCGGATCGCCGAGCAGCCGGATCGCCGCCGACGCCAGGGCGTCCGCGTCCTCGTTGATGAAAAGCTCGCCCGCCGCGCCCAGATCCAGGACCTGCGCGAACGCGTCCAGATCACTGGCCAGGACCGGCGCGCCGGCCGACATCGCCTCGACCAGGATGATCCCGAAGCTCTCGCCGCCCGTATTGGGCGCGACGTACACATCGACGCTGCGCAGCAGCCGCGCCTTGTCCTCGTCGCTCACCATGCCGAGGAATTCGACACGCCCGCGCATCTCCTCGGGCAGCGAGGCGACGGCCTCCTCCTCGTCGCCCCGGCCCGCCACCAGCAGCCTGGTGTCCGGACGCGCGGCGAGGATCGCGGGCAGCGCCCTCATCAGGACGGGCAGACCCTTGCGGGGCTCGTCGATGCGCCCGATGAAACCGATCGTGCCGCCCTCCCGTCTTCGCCCACCGCCCTCGACCGAGCTTCGCGCCTGCTCCGACTGCCACTCGGCCTTGGGCTCGGCATCGGCGAAGAAGCCGACATCGACCCCGTTCGGGATGACGACCGCGTCACCGCCGAGGTGCTCGACCAGGGTCCGGCGCGCATACTCGCTCACCGCGATGCGCGCGCTGATCTTCTCCAGGGCGGGCTGCAGGATCGGGTACGCGGCGATCATCGCCCGGGAACGCGGGTTCGAGGTGTGGAATGTCGCGACGATGGGACCCTGCGCGGCCCAGCAGGCGAGCAGCCCCAGCGAGGGCGACGTCGGCTCATGGATGTGGATCACGTCGAAGGTGCCGTCGTGCAGCCAGCGGCGCACCCGGGCGGCTGAGAGGAAGCCGAAGTTCAGCCGGGCCACGGAGCCGTTGTACGGGACGGGCACGGCCCGGCCCGCGGAGACCACGTACGGCGGCAGTGGAGTCTCGTCGTCGGCGGGCGCCAGCACCGACACCTGATGCCCCAGCCGGATCAGGTGCTCGGCCAGGTCCCGGATGTGGAACTGCACGCCGCCCGGGACGTCCCAGGAATACGGGCATACGATGCCGATCTTCACGGCCGGACCTCCCGGTTCTCCAGATCGGCCGACCAGAGCCTCTGCAGCATGTGCCAGTCCTCCGGATGTTCGGCGATCCCGACGGCGAAGGCATCGGCCAGCGCCTGTGTCATGGAGGACGTCTTCTCGTCGCGGTTGCCTGACTCGGGCACCTCGACCGGCGGGTGGATGCGCGCCTTCATCACCGGCGTCTCGTCGTACGACAGCGTCACGGGCAGCAGCAGTGCCCCGGTCTGCTGGGCGAGCAGCGCCGGTCCCGCGGGCATGCGCGCGGAGTCCCCGAAGAACGTCACCTCGACGCCGGAGGCCGACAGGTCGCGGTCGGCGACCAGACAGACCAGGCCGCCCGCGCGCAGCCGTCGCGCCAGGGTGCCGAAGGCGGCGCCGCCGCTGTGCGGCAGGACCTCCATGCCGAGCCCCTCGCGGTAGGCCACGAACCGGTCGTACAGCGTCTCGGGCTTGAGCCGCTCGGCGACCGTGGTGAAGGGCACCTTGAGGTCGGTGGTGACCCAGGCGCCCGCCAGGTCCCAGTTCCCCAGGTGCGGCAGGGCGAGGATGACGCCGCGGCCGGTGTCCAGCCCGTCGGTCAGCCGGTGCGAGTCCGTCACCTCTATGGACGCCTTGATCCGCGCCGGGCTCCAGGTGGGTAGCCGGAACGACTCCATCCAGTAGCGCATGTACGAGCGCATTCCGGCCTTGGAGAGCGCGGCGAGCCGGGCCGGGGACGCCCCGGGCACGACCCGCGCCAGATTCGACTCCAGCCGCAGCACGCCCTTGCCCCGCCGCTTCCACACCTGGTCGGCGATGGTGCGGAAGAGAGCCCGGGCCACCGGTTCGGGAAGCTTCTTCACAGCGGCCCAGCCGAACCCGTACAGCCCGTCGGTCAGCCGGTCCCGCAGGCCGGTCCGCGCCTCACCCGGTGCACCGGTCACTGCGCGGCCCCGCTCCCCCGGCCCGCGGCCTTGGCCTCGGCGGCATCTGCCTCAGCGGACTCACGGCGCACCGTAACGACCCGCTGCACGAGCGTCACCAGGCTGCCCGCGGCGACGATCCACAACGCGATCGGCAACAGGACCTGGATCCCGGGGACACCGAACTTGTGCAGACCGGCGAGCCCGGCCGCGACCAACGAGATCACCAGCCGCTCCGCGCGCTCCACGAGCCCGTTGACCGCGACCGGCAGCCCGATCGACTCACCACGCGCCTTCGTGTACGAGACCACCTGGCCGCTCGCCAGGCAGAAGATCGCGACCGCGCACATCACGTTGTCGTCGCCCTTGCCCGCGTACCAGAGCGCGAATCCACCAAAGATCGCCCCGTCGGCGACCCGGTCGAGGGTCGAGTCCAGGAAAGCGCCCCAGCGGCTGGAGATACCGGCCTGCCGCGCCATGTTGCCGTCGACGAGGTCGGAGAACACGAAGATCGTGATGACGATCGTGCCCCAGAAGAACTCCCCCATCGGGAAGAAGACCAGCGCACCTGCCATCACTCCGGCCGTACCGATCAGAGTGACCGCGTCGGGGCTCACGCCGAGACGGAGCAACAGTGCGGCGAACGGTGTGAGGACACGCGTAAAAAATGCACGCGCGTACTTGTTCAGCATGGCCTTCCCGAGGGTCGGTGGGCCGAGTGGCCCCTTCGGCCACCGGCTGGCCCATCGTAGTCACGCCCGCCGGACTCCACCGTCCGGGCACCCGGCCTCGCGCGGCGGCGCTCGACGTATGGACGCGACCCGGCGGGAGTGGAAAGCTCGAATTACCGCGGGCGTCGCCGTAGCCGCCGCGGCGGCTCCCCCGTGCCCGTGCACCCTTCTCCCCACACCGCGCCGGCTTTTCTTCCCGCTCCGCGCCACTATCTGGGAGGCACGCATCATGGGCGACAAGGCACGTGTACACACCGGGGCCGCCGGCAGGGCAGCGACGGCCGACCAGCCCTCATCGATACGGAATGTGGTGCTGGTCGGCCACAGCGGCTCCGGCAAGACCACCCTCGTCGAGGCCCTCGCACTGACCGCGGGTGCGGTCAACCGGGCCGGCCGGGTCGAGGACGGCACGACGATCTCCGACTACGACGAGATCGAACACCGCCAGCAACGCTCCGTACAGCTCTCTCTCGTCCCCGTCGAATGGGGCGGATACAAGATCAATCTGCTGGACACCCCGGGGTACGCGGATTTCGTCGGGGAACTCAGGGCCGGTCTGCGCGCGGCGGACGCGGCCCTGTTCATCGTGTCCGCCGCGCAGGAGGCCGACGCCGTGGCGGGCGCCACCCGCGCCGTGTGGGACGAGTGCGCCGCCGTCGGCATGCCCCGCGCCATCGTCGTCACCCACCTCGACACCGCGCGCACCTCGTTCGACCGGATGACCCGGATCTGCGGCGAGATCTTCGGCGGCGACGACCCCGACGCCGTACTCCCGCTCTATCTGCCCGTCCTCGGCCCCGAGGGCCCCGACGGGCACGCCCCCCTCACCGGCCTCACCGGACTCCTCACCCAGCGGATCTTCGACTACTCCTCGGGCGAGCGGCAGGAGCACCCGCCCGCCGACGCCCAGCAGGCCCCGCTCCAGGAGGCCCGCAACCGGCTCATCGAGGGAATCATCGCCGAGAGCGAGGACGAGACCCTGATGGACCGCTACCTCGACGGCTCCGGCATCGACATCAAGACACTCATCGACGACCTGGAACGCGCCGTAGCCCGGGACGCCTTCCACCCCGTACTCACCGCGGCCCCCGCCGCCGAGGGCGCCCGCCAGGGCGTCGGCACCGTCGAGCTCCTCGACCTCATCACCGGCGGCTTCCCGACCCCGCGGGAGCGCCCGCTCCCCGAAGTCACCCCCCTGCACGGCGCGCCCCGGCCGGTCCTCACCTGTGACCCGCAGGGCCCGCTCCTCGCGGAGGTCGTCAAGACGGCCTCCGACCCGTACGTCGGCCGCGTCTCGCTCGTACGCGTCTTCTCCGGCACCCTGCGCCCCGACGAAACTGTCCATGTCTTCGGCCACGGCCTCACCGACCCGGGCCACGAGACCCGCCCCTTCCACGAGGCGGAGGTACGCGTCGGCGCCCTCTCCGCTCCCTCCGGCAAACAGCAGCAGCCCCTCACCGCATGCGTCGCCGGAGATCTGGCCTGCGTCGCCAAACTGGCCGGCGCCGAGACCGGGGACACCCTCTCCGCCAAGGACCAGCCGCTGCTGATGGACCCCTGGGCCACTCCCGACCCCCTGCTGCCGCTCGCCATCCGGGCCCACAGCAAAGCCGACGAGGACAAGCTCTCCCAGGGTCTCTCCCGGCTCGTCGCCGAGGACCCGACCATGCGCCTCGAACAGAACCAGGACACCCACCAGGTGGTCCTGTGGTGCCTCGGCGAGGCTCATCAGGACGTGGCGCTGGACCGGCTGCGCAGCCACTACGGCGTCCAGGTCGACTCCGTACCGCACAAGGTGCCGCTGCGCGAGACCTTCGCCGCCCCCGCGACCGGGCGCGGCCGGCATGTGAAACAGTCCGGCGGCCACGGTCAGTACGCCATCTGCGAGATCGATGTGGAGCCGCTCCCTCCGGGTTCGGGCATCGAATTCGTCGACAAGGTGGTCGGCGGGGCGGTGCCGCGCCAGTTCATCCCGTCCGTCGAGAAGGGCGTGCGCGCCCAGGCCGCGCGCGGAGTGGCGGCCGGACATCCGCTCGTCGACGTGCGCATCACACTGCGGGACGGAAAGTCCCACTCCGTGGACTCCTCCGACGCCGCGTTCCAGACCGCGGGCGCCCTGGCCCTGCGCGAAGCGGCCGCGGACACCCGCATCCAGCTCCTCGAACCCGTCGCCGAGGTCCGGGTCCTGGTCCCCGACGACTACGTCGGGCCGGTCATGAGCGATCTGTCCGGACGGCGCGGCAGAGTGATCGGAACCGAACAGTCCGGCCCCGGACGCACCCTCGTACGGGCCGAGGTGCCCGAGCTGGAGATCGGCCGGTATGCCATCGAGCTCCGCTCCCTCTCCCATGGTGCCGGTCGCTTCGACCGGGTGTACGCCCGGCACGAAGCCATGCCCCCACAGCTCGCGGAACGCATCCGTGAACAGCAGCAGAACAACCCGAATGACGCGTAATCGACTGTGCCGCCCGCTCTTTCCACAGGAGCGGGCGGCGTGTTGATCCGGACGATACGCTGTGGTCCCAGCTCAGAAGGTGTGCCGGGCACGGCAGTTGGGAAACAGCCGCAGGAGCGGTTCCATGGCGGCGAGTGGGGGCGACAGTGGCCAACGACGGATTCGATTTCTCTCCTGGAGCGCAGATCCCGCTCCAGGGCTCGGGCGGACAGACGGTGGCGACGAACGCCCTCGCCTCCGCCGCGTACCGCGACAGTCCGGTGGAGACGATCCTTGACGCCAACAGCGAATGGCACAAGTCCGAAGTCAAGGCAGGCCGTTCCAAGCTCTTCAAGTCCGACTACTTCAAGCCCAATCTCGGCGAGGCGTTCTCCCGCGCCGTCCAGGAGCGCATGCTGGGCGGTGCCCGGAAGGCGCTCATCCAGTCCTTCGGGACCGATCCGCAGACGGTCGTCGAGCACTGCCTGTCCGCGACCCGCCTCCGCAGGGCACGCGACAGCAAACTGACCGCCGTCACCGCCCTGTTCGGCTTCCTCTTCCTGCCCGGCATGATCCTGTGGGTCATCGCCTTCCGACTGCGCGACGGGCTCGGCAACACCAAGGACAAGGCGCTCGCCACCCTGGGCAACGCCCTGCTCCCGGTCATCGGCATCGTGGCCCTGTTCTTCCTGATCAAGCTGCCGCTCACCGGATTCCTGGCGCTCTACGTACGGGCGATGATCGTCGCCCCCGTGATCGGCTGGCTCCTCGCCAAGCGGATCGCCGAATCCTCCGCCAAGGACATGCGCGCCCGCTGGGAAGGACTGCTCTCCGGCGGCGGCGTCATCGCCAAGATCCCCGAGGCCGTACCGAAGAACCCCAACGAGACATCCCGCGAGGCACTGCGCCAGGGCCTGGAGAAGCTCTCCGCCGAGCAGCAGTCCAACTCGGTCTTCTACGCGGGCCCCAAGGGAATCCTCGGCATGGGAACCCGCTGGGGCAGCTGGCAGCTCGCCGAAGAACTCGTCTCCAAGGAACCCGGCAAGGAATTCCACCAGTTCCGCAGCTGGGACCTGATACGCGTCATCCACGACCAGCTCAAGGTGCTGGAGCGCGGCCCGCTGAACACCGGCGGATTCCCCACCCCGTCGGTCACCCACTGGGTCGTCTCCCCCGTCGGCGAGAACGCCGACTCGGTCTCCCGTCCCGACGGCGAGGACGTCGCCACCTTCCAGGTCAAACCACACGAGATACAGCGAATCTGCAACCATCAGCAGTTCGGCGGCGGCGACCGGCACTACCTGGGCGTCCAGTTCACCCTCTGGGACGGCCAGTTGGTCATCACCATGATGATCACGGTCACGGTGCTCTACGAAACCCTGCGCATCGAAGTCACCGGACACGCACTCGGCCCGGTCCACTCGCTCTTCACCAGCAAGCCCGCGGCCAAGACCAAGACCGTCAACAAGACCGTCCGGTTCTGGGAGACCCGCGACATCACCCTCGCACTGGTCGAACCCCGCGAAGTCGTCCGTCTCGCCCTGCGCGCACCCCTCACCTGGTACCCGCCGCTCCTCGACTACCTGGGCGGCAAGATCGCCCTGCCGGAGCCGTTCGGCCTGCGCCACGCCTGGGCCGAGAAGCCTTGGCGCCACCGCTTCATGGCCGACGACGCGATGCGCGCCGCCACCCCCGTCCTGCGCGCCGTGCACAGCGCCGCCCTGCGCGTCCTGGAGGAGAACGGCGTGGATACCGAACGCTTCGACAACCGCTCGATGATATTGAGCGGCCTGGTCCAGGACCCGACACCGCGCAAGGCCGACCTGTACGACGCGTAGACGGCGAAAGGCCGCCCCGGCAAAAAGGCGAAGACCGGGGCGGCCCCTTCGAAGCAACAGCCGGGATCAGCCCACCGGCCAGGCGTCGGCCAGCATCTTGCGCGTGTCGGCGAGCAGTTGCGGCAGCACCTTCGTGTGCCCGACCACCGGCATGAAGTTGGTGTCACCGCCCCAGCGCGGCACCAGGTGCTGGTGCAAGTGGGCCGCGATACCGGCTCCCGCCACGGCCCCCTGGTTCATACCGATATTGAACCCGTGCGCCCCCGATGCCGTCCGCAGTGCCACCATCGCCCGCTTGGTGAAGTCGGCGAGCTCCAGTGTCTCCGGACCGTCCAGCTCCGTGTAGTCCGCGACATGCCGGTACGGCACCACCATCAGATGACCGCCGTTGTACGGGTACAGATTCAGCACGGCATAGACATGCTTGCCACGTGCCACGACAAGCCCGTCCTCGTCCGACTGCGACGGAATCGCGCAGAACGGACAGCCATCGCCGGCCTCCGGACCGGACGGCTTGTTCTCGCCCTGGATGTACGCCATCCGGTGGGGCGTCCACAGTCGCTGGAACGCGTCGGGCGTCCCGACTCCGATCTGCTGCTCCGGCTCACTCGTCATGCCGATCAGCATATTGCTTCGCTCCCGGGCAGCGTGTCGCCGGGGCCGCACCCGTCGGCGCCCGGCGATGCTGAGGCGGTGATCGACCAGCCCGCGGACTCCACCCCTCCTCGTTTCAGGCATTGGGAGCAGCGCACGGAAGTGCCTCTCTTCGGCGCCTCGCTGCTCTTCCTGCTCGGTTACGCGGTCCGCGTGCTCGCCCCGCACGACGCCCGCCCATGG
This sequence comes from Streptomyces sp. NBC_00846, assembly GCF_045207325.1. Lineage (NCBI taxonomy): Bacteria > Bacillati > Actinomycetota > Actinomycetes > Kitasatosporales > Streptomycetaceae > Streptomyces > Streptomyces sp. NBC_00846. The sequence continues at coordinate 957,633 of NZ_CP108846.1, forward strand.
CGCGAGATCGCCCTCGCACTGGTCTGCGCGACCTGGCTGGTCTTCGCCGCGGACTATGCGGTACGGCTCCGGCTCAGCGGCCTCGGTCATCGTTTCGTCCGTGTGCACTGGCTGGACACGGTGGTCCTGCTGCTTCCCCTGCTGCGGCCGCTGCGCCTGATCCGGCTCTACACGGCGGTCCAGCAGCACAGGGAGCAGCCGCGGCTGAGCCTGTACGCGCGCGTGATCGCCTACGCCGGAGTGAGCGCCCTGCTGCTCGGCTTCTCCGCCGCGCTCGCCGTGTACGACCAGGAGCACACCGCGAAGGGTGCCTCCATCCGCACGTTCGGCGACGCGGTGTGGTGGGCCTGCGAGACGCTCACGACGGTGGGGTACGGGGACACGGTGCCGGTCACCCCCAGCGGGCGGGTCGTGGCATCGGGCCTGATGGCCTGCGGTCTGGCGCTGCTGGGGGCGGTGACGGGTTCGTTCTCGTCGTGGCTGCTGCGGGTCTTCCGGCGGGAGGACGAGAAGAGACCCCCGGAGAGCGGGTAGCTCTCCGGGGGTCTCCCACTCCGTGCCCGTCAGACCTGGACGCGGTCCTCGACGGCCTTCTGGATCTTGGCGATGGCGTCCTCGACGGGGATGCCGTTCTCCTGCGATCCGTCGCGGTAGCGGAAGGAGACGGCGCCGTTGGCCATGTCCTCGTCGCCCGCGATGATCATGAAGGGCACCTTGGCCTTCTGCTGGTTCCGGATCTTCTTCTGCATCCGGTCGGACGAGGCGTCCACCTCGACCCGCAGCCCCTTCTTCCTCGCCTTGGCCGCGAACTCCTGGAGGTACGGGATGTGCGCGTCACCGATCGGGATGCCGACCGCTTGGACCGGGGCCAGCCAGACCGGGAACGCACCCGCGTAGTGCTCCAGCAGCACGGCGAAGAAGCGCTCGATGGAACCGAACAGGGCACGGTGGATCATGACCGGGCGCTGCTTGGCGCCGTCCGGGCCGGTGTACTCCAGGTTGAAGCGCTCCGGCAGGTTGAAGTCGAGCTGGACGGTCGACATCTGCCAGGTACGGCCGATGGCGTCGCGTGCCTGCACGGAGATCTTCGGGCCGTAGAACGCGGCGCCGCCCGGGTCCGGGACCAGCGGCAGGCCCTGCTTCTCGGCGACCTGGCGCAGCGTCTCGGTGGCCTCTTCCCACACCTCGTCGGAGCCGACGAACTTGACCGGGTCCTTGGTGGAGAGCTCCAGGTAGAAGTCGGTCAGACCGTAGTCGCGGAGCAGGTTCAGGACGAAGGTGAGCGTCTTGTCGAGCTCCTCCGCCATTTGTTCCTTGGTGCAGTAGATGTGCGCGTCGTCCTGCGTGAAGCCGCGGGCCCGGGTGAGGCCGTGCACGACGCCGGACTTCTCATACCGGTACACGGTCCCGAACTCAAAGAGCCTCAAGGGAAGTTCACGGTACGAACGCCCGCGCGCATCGAAGATCAGGTTGTGCATCGGGCAGTTCATGGGCTTGAGGTAGTAGTCCACGCCCTCGTCGAGCTGCATGGGCGGGTACATGCCCTCGGAGTACCAGTCCAGGTGGCCGGACTTCTCGAAGAGCTTGCCCTTGGTGGCGTGCGGCGAGTAGACGAACTCGTAGCCCTCCTCCTCGTGACGCCGGCGCGAGTAGTCCTCCATGGTGCGGCGGATGATGCCGCCCTTGGGGTGGAAGACCGCGAGACCGGAGCCGATCTCGTCCGGGAAGGAGAAGAGGTCCAGCTCGTTGCCGAGCTTGCGGTGGTCGCGCTTGGCGGCCTCCTCCAGGAACTCCAGGTGCGCCTTCAGCTGGTCCTTGGTGGGCCAGGCCGTCCCGTAGATCCGCTGGAGCATGGGGTTCTTCTCGCTGCCCCGCCAGTACGCCGCGGCGTTCCGCATCAGCTTGAACGCCGGGATGAACCGGGTGGTGGGCAGGTGCGGGCCGCGGCAGAGGTCCTTCCAGCACAGCTCGCCGCTCTTCGGGTCGAGGTTGTCGTAGATGGTCAGCTCGCCGCCGCCCACCTCGACATCCGCGCCGTCGCCGGCGTTCTCGACGGAGTCGGAGCCCTTGATGCCGATGAGCTCCAGCTTGTACGGCTCGTCTGCCAGCTCCTCACGCGCGGCCTCGTCCGTCACGACCCGGCGGGAGAACCTCTGCCCGCGCTTCTGGATCTCCTGCATCTTCTTCTCGATGGCCTTGAGGTCCTCGGGAGTGAACGGCTTCTCGACGTCGAAGTCGTAGTAGAAGCCGTCCTTGACCGGCGGGCCGATGCCCAGCTTGGCCTCGGGGAAGAGCTGCTGAACGGCCTGCGCCATGACATGCGCGGTGGAGTGCCGGAGGATGTTCAGGCCGTCCTCGGAGGAGATCTCGACGGGCTCGACGACCTCGCCGTCGGCGACGGCGTACGCGAGGTCCTTCAGCTCACCGGCGACCCGGGCGGCGACAACGGTGCGCTCGCCGGGGAAAAGCTCGGCCGCCGTAGTGCCCGTCGTCACCACGCGCTCTTCCCGCTCGGAATCGCGTTGGATGATCACACGGACGTCTGACACCGGTCTCTCCTGACTCAGGGGGTACGCACGCATGCGTGGTGCGCGTGCGATACGAATCGTACCGAGCCGCGGGCCCCCTCTGCGAAACGGTGGAGCCGTGAAGGCCCCCGGCTCCCCCACTACGCCCCTATTCGCCCGTGCACGCCTCCTCGAAATAGTCGACGTTCTCCTGGAGCGACTTCATCAGCCGGTCCCGTTCCGCCTCGTCCACCTGCACGGGCACCACCTGCGCGGTCCGGGTCAGCCGCCGGAAGCCGCCGCGGCTCTCCAGCCTGCCCTCCACCCTGATCGGCAGCCCCACCAGGTGGGCGTGGCCGGCGATCCGGTAAGCCTCCTCGTCCAGCTCCAGCCGTACGTGCGCCACCTCGGCGCCGGCCAGCACCCGCAGCCGTACGATTCCGGCGCCCCGCGGTCCCGAGCGGCGCAGCCGGACGACGGCGCCGGTGATCCGTACCGTCACGGCGGGCTCGTCCCGGAGGTAGCGGGCGCCCGCCCGGCGCAGGGCGGGCAGGTCGCCCGGGGAGAATTCCACCGGCTCGGGACGGGCCGGACAGCCCTCGGGGATCCCGGCGGCGGGCGCCCACTGAAGGGCGATCCCGGCCCCCTCCGAGCCCTGGACCAGCGCGATGAGGGCCTCGGTGAGTTCCCGGCCGGCCCCTGCCTCGACGGCGGTGTCGAAGGCTTCGAACCCGCCCGTGGCCCGCTGGTAGTCCACGGCATCGCGGGTGGCGTGCAGGGCATGGTAGAGCCGTACGGCGACGGGCCGGCCCGGTTCTACGGGGACGAACGCGGCGAGATCGCGGCCGCCGGGCGCGGGCCCGACGAGGATGCCGTCGAGGGCCGCCCGGGCCCTGCGGCGGTGGCGTGCGCCGTGGTAGCCGGCGCGTGCCCGGACGGCGAGGGCTCCGGCGAGCAGGATCTGCCGGGCGGCGCTGTGCAGTTGCTCCGCTCCCGTCCAGCCTGCCGCCCCGGCCGCTCCCCCGACGGGTTCGGGGACCTCGCGCCACCACCGGATCTCGTCGCTGGGCACGGCGAGGGAGACCAGGACTTCGCGGGCGGAGGGTGCGGCGCTGCGGGCAAGGGCGGTCAGCGCCTCGCCGAGGAGGTCCTCGCTGTCGGGGAAGGCGGTGGTGTCGGGTACGAGGAGGCTCGTACCGCCGCCGGGCGGGGCCGGTGCTCCCGGTGGGGTCCAGCGGCTGTACCGTCCGGCCGCTCCGCCGCGGCGGAGCCAGCCGTGCCGGTCGAGCAGGGCGGCGAGGACCGCGGGGTCGACCCGGGCGGGGTCGGGGATGTCCCCGGGCGGCCGGGGAGCGGTGGGCCACGCTCCCGCGGATTCGCTCGGGTGGGGGCGCATGGCTGACGTGATCACTTCGTTGGCGGAGTTGGCGGAGTTGGCGGAGTTGGCGGACTCGTCCATCGGCCGGTGCATCAGGGTCTCCCTCCCGCCCCTACGCGGGTCATGATCTCGCAGAGCGCCCGGTCGTCGAAGATGCGCGAGGTCGGGATCCGCACGGTGGTCCGGTGCCGGCCAGTGACCGCGTGGCCGGCCAGGTTGGTCCAGTAACAGCAGTGCCGCAGGTCGAGCCGGTCGTGTCCGGCGCGCAGCCACTCGTCCTGGCTGCGCGGCACGATCATCACGACGAGGATCTTGTGGACCGACACGGGAGTCCGGGCGAGTTTCACGAGATGCGCGTTGTCGAGTGTGAAGGAGAACGTCGGTCCCGGCGGGTGCGGCGGGATCTGGTAGGTGCATTTGAGCTGCACCTTTATGGTCACTTCGTCGTCCACGGCATGGCCCGGGGCGCCATGGCTGACGTGCCAGTCGATGCCGTTGTCGGGGAAGGGCTGCGACAGGGAACACCCCGCCGCGGCCGCGACCGCGTGCAAGTAGCCCACCTGGAGCGTCTCCATGCAGGCGGTGGTGGCGAGTGCGCCGCGCAGCGGTGCGATCCGCTGGGGCAGCAGCCCGCTCGGTTCGGGCTGCGCGAGCGCCATGGCTGCGTGGGCCTTCCGGGCTGTGCCGATCGGTTCTTCGACGGAGGGGTCTCGATGGCGGGGTGACGGACAACTTCCTTTCCCCCCACCTGTGTTGTCACCGCACGGAACGGAGCGCAAACGGCGTATCAGGCAAAGGGTGCGGGTATCACCGGACCGGGCAGGGGAATCACGCCATCTGCCGTTCGGGCACGAGGAGTTCGGGGATGACTCACTGGTACGAAGGGCCACTGGCCGCATTTGACACCGAGACAACGGGAGTGGACGTCGAGGGGGACCGGATCGTCTCGGCCGCCCTGGTCGTCCAGGACACGGCAGGCGGGCGGGCGCGGGTCACCCGCTGGCTGGTGAATCCGGGGGTTCCGGTGCCCGTGGGGGCGACCGCGATCCACGGTCTGACCGACGACCATCTTCAGCGCAACGGCCGCTGGCCCGCGCCGGTGGTGGAGGAGATAGCCCGTGCGCTCGCCGAGCAGTGCGCGTCCGGCCGGCCGCTCGTCGTGATGAACGCACCGTTCGATCTGACTTTGCTGGACCGGGAGTTGAGGCGCCACCGCGCGTCGTCACTCGCCCAGTACCTGCAGAACACACCGCTGTGCGTGCTGGATCCGCGCGTGCTCGACAAGCATCTGGACCGTTACCGCAAGGGGCGGCGGACCCTCACCGATCTCTGCGAGCTGTACGGGGTGGTGCTGGACGGCGCGCACGACGCGGCGGCCGATGCGGCGGCCTCGCTGGAGCTGGTACGGGCGGTGGGGCGGCGGTTCTCGTCCCGGCTGGAGCGGCTGTCCCCGCCGGAGCTGCACACGTTGCAGGCCGTGTGGCATGCGGCACAGGCTCGTGGGCTGCAGGCGTGGTTCGCGAAGAACGGCACGGTCGAAGCGGTGGACCCCGCGTGGCCGCTGCGCCCGGAACTGCCCGCCGCGGCGTGATCGGACGGGTCGGGCCGACGGACACCGGACCGGCTCCCGCGCCCGGACACGCAGAGGCCGGTCCGTCGATTCTGCTGACGGACCGGCCTCTTCAGGGTGGGCGATACTGGGTTCGAACCAGTGACCTCTTCGGTGTGAACGAAGCGCTCTCCCACTGAGCTAATCGCCCGGGAACGGGTTGAACCATACAGGGCTCACGGCGTCCGGTTCAAACTCCTTCCAGCCAGGCCGTGAGGCCCCGGCACCCGGCGCGCATCATCAGTGCGTGGTTGGCCCGGAACACGGCGCGTCCGGGCACCGCGAGGAGTCGCATCAGCCGTCGGTGCACCTCGACCTCCTGCTCGTACGTGGCACGGCTGCCTGCGCCGTGCGCGGTGACCGTCCACCGGGCCCAGCCGACGAGGTCGCCGCCGAGGGCCGCTTCGAGGACCCGGGCCGCGGGGTCGCGGCGGTGTTCGCGGACGGTCATGACGAGGTCGTACGGGAGGAGGGAGCGGATCCGGGTGGTACCGGTGGTGCCGTCGACCGAGGTGACCTCGCGGACCTGCGGCCACCATCGCGGGTAGTCGTCGGGACGTCCGAGGATCTCGTACACGGTGTCGGGCGGCCCCGGCAGGTCCCAGACACTCACGAATCGGTAGTGACTCCAGTCCATGACCCAAGTCTGCGCGTACTCAGCCGGGAAACTGAGTATCCGAGCCCATGTCCGGTCCTGTTGCTCGCGCCACACTCCCGTCCATGGAACATGTGCCGCCGCCTGCCGAGGAATTGGCGCTCCTCGATCGCGAACTGGCCCGGTTGGATACCCGCCGGTCCCAGTTGCTGGTTCGTCGTGCCTGGCTGGTGAGTGTGCTGGCGCAGCCCGCCGCGCGCCCCGCAGTGCCGCCCGTGCCGCCGCACGCCGCTCCGTTCGGGCCGTCGGCGCCGGTCCGGTCATCGGTCCCGTTCGCGGCTCCCTTCGGCCCTCCCACCGCGCCGGCCGGACCGCGCAGCGCGCAGAATGTGCTGCTCACCCTGGGCGGTCTGCTGCTCACGATCGCCGCGATCGCGTTCACCCTGGTCAACTGGGGTCAGATGGGCATCGGTGGCCGCTCCGCGGTGCTGACGCTGGTGACGGTCGCGGCGCTCTGCGCCCCCGCCGTGCTGCTGCGACGCGGGCTGTCCTCGACGGCCGAGTCGCTCGCCGCTCTGGCGTCGGTGCTGATGGTGCTCGACGCGTACGCGCTGCACGAGGTGGCGGTGCCGGACGCCGGCGGTCCCGGTTTCGCCTCGGTCGCCTCGGCGGTGCTGGCGGTGCTCTGGGGTGCGTACGGGCTGCTGCTCGGCCGGCTCCGGCTGCCGCTGCCCCTGGCCGTGGTGACCGCGCAACTGCCGCTGTTGCTGTGGGCGTGGTCGGCGGGCGCGGGGGCCACGGTATTCGGCTGGGCGCTGCTGGCGACGGCGGCGCTGGACTGTGCGATCGCGGTGTGGGGCAAGGGAGTTGCGGTACGGGTGACGGCCTCCGTCTGCTGCTGGGCGGCGGGTCTGCCGGGCCTGCTGGTGGGCCTGGGGCAGTCGGTGTCCGCCGACGCGGTGTCGGCCGCGGTGGCGCCGGGTCTGCTGTTGCTCGCGGGTGCGGCGGTCGCGGTGGCCGGGGCGTGTCGTGCGCCGACGGGGCTCGCGGTGGCCGGTGGAGCGGTGGCCGGGCTCGGCGGGGTGGCCGCGGTGGGCGGTGTGCTGGGTGCCGGGGTGGCCGGGGACTGGTCGGTGCCGCTGTACCTGCTGTGCGGTGTGGTGCTGTTGGCGGCGGTGCGCGCTCCGCTGCCGCGCCCGGTCGGGAAGGGCCTGCTGTGGGCCTCGTCGGCGGTGACCGTGGGTTCGGTTCTGGCTGCGGTGCCGCCGGTCGGCCTGTCGCTGGCGGGCACGGTGTCGCAGGCGGCCCGGGTGTGGTCGGGTGTGCCGGAGGGCGGGGTACGGGGCGCGTTGGGTATGGAGGCCATGGCGTGGTCCGCGATGGCTTCTGCCCCGGTGGTGCTGTTGGTGGTGGCCGCCCTGTCGGGGGCGGCGTACCGGTCGTGGGCGTCGTGGCTGCGGGTGGCCGGGCCGGTCGTCGCGCCGGGGGCGGCGTGGCGAGGTGCTGCGGGGGCCGGTGCGGTGGCACTCGGCTGGGCGGGGTGCACCGCGTTGCCCGCGGTGCTGGGACTTTCGTACGCGGCCGCGCTGTCGGTGCAGTCCGCGCTGGTCGCCGGGGTGTTCGCGGTGGCGGTGCGGGAATTGCGCCGGGGGACGAATGGGGTGGGTCGGACCGCGCTGGTGTGCGGCCTGACGGGTGCGGTGAGCGTGGGGATGCTGTCGCTCGCCACGGAGACCGCCACGTACGCGGTGTTCACGGTGTTGCTGGTGGTGCTCGCGGCGGCTGCGGTGGTACTCGGCGGTGCCGCGGTCCCGGCAGCGGCGCGGGCCTTGCCACCACTGCCTGCCGCTCAGGCGGCGCGTGCGGCAGGGGTGTTGCGGACGGCGCAGGCGGTGCCGGCGTGCGGTGCGGTGGTGTGCGGGATGGTGCTGGCCCGTGCGGTGGGGGCCTCATGGGGGCTCGCCGGGTATCGGGCGGCACCGGTCATGCTGGTCGTCCCTCTGGTGACGGTGCTGCTCGGGGCGCGGCTGCGGGGCCGCCCACCGGCTCTGCCGGTCGAGCTGACCGGGGCCGTGGCGGGTGTGATGGCCGTGGGCATGGCGGTGCCGGACCGGCCGTTCCTGGCATTGGTGCTGGCGCTGTGCGGGGTGCTCGCGGCGGGCACGGCCGTACGGGCCGAGCGCCGGCCGGTGGCCGGGTATCTGGCGACGGCGCTGTTCGTCCTGGCGGCCTGGCTGCGGTTGTCGGCTTCGGGAGTGTCGGCCCCGGAGGCGTACACCCTGCCGGTGACGGTGCCCGCCCTTGCGGTCGGTGTGCTGCGTCGGCGCCGTGATCCCGAGGCCTCGTCGTGGACGGCGTACGGGGCGGGTCTCGCGGCGACTCTGCTGCCGAGTCTCTTCGCGGCCTGGGGTGATCCGTCCTGGGTGCGGCCGCTGCTGCTCGGTGCGGCGGCGCTGGTCATCACCCTGGCGGGCGCGCGGCTGCGGCTGCAGGCTCTGCTGCTGCTCGGTGGTGCGGTGCTGGCGCTGGACGCGCTGCACGAACTCGCGCCGTACGTGGTCCAGGTCGTCGGCGCACTACCGCGCTGGCTGCCGCCCGCGCTCGCCGGGGTGCTGCTGCTGGTGGTCGGGGCGACGTACGAGCAACGGCTGCGGGATGCGCGGCGCCTGAAGGACACCCTGGGCCGGATGCGTTGACGGTGGGCCGCACGGCCGGTCCGGGGTGCCCTCGGGGGCTCGGGCCGGTCTGCGGTCTGCGGTCTGCGGTCTGCGGTCTGCGGTCTGCGGTCTGCGACGAAGGGCACGGCCGGGACACCGTGGGAAACGCAGAGGGCCCGTGAGACTCTGCAGTCTCACGGGCCCTCTGTCCGGGTGGGCGATACTGGGTTCGAACCAGTGACCTCTTCGGTGTGAACGAAGCGCTCTCCCACTGAGCTAATCGCCCGGGCGCAGGCCAAACATTACCGCATGTCAGCGGCACCCCATGACCATCCCCGGGTCACTCGTGGATCTTCCACGGCATTATCACGCCGAACTTCCAGACGTAGATCCCCACGAGCACCACGATGATCACCAGACCGGTCACGGTGAGGATGATGTTGCGCCGCCGGACCTTGGGATCGAGCGCCCGCTGGGCGGCCTCGGTGACCTTCCGCCGCGTCCAGCGCAGCACCAGCTGCGCCCAGACGAACTCGGTGGCCCAGATCGCCATGCCGCCGAAGATCACCAGCCAGCCGGGACCGGGCAGCGGCAGCATGATGATCCCCGCGATGACCACCGCGAGGCCGACCACGAAGACGCCGACCTGCCAGCTCAGGTGCAGCGCCCGTGACGCCTTGATGAACCCGGGTGCCCGGGAACCGAGCTCCCGGTCCCCCTTCGTCACACCCTCTGTGACCTCTCCCGTCACGCTCCCCGTCACATCCCCCGTGGCGGACAACGGTTTCGCCGGTACGGCGCCCTCGTCCCCCTCGTCACTCTCCGCGCTCATGGGGCCAATCTACCGGAACGCCCTTCGTCACCGGAATGGCCGCATAACCCAAAGTTACACACCGCTGTACGAGCTACCTGAAGGGGCACAAAAAGGTCAGAGGGGTTTACAACGCCACCGTAGGTGGCATGTCGATTTCGCCGACGTGCGAATCCCCGAGCGCACACTGAGCGAAAGGCCCTGGCGCTTATGAACACCACGGTCAGCTGCGAGCTGCACCTGCGCCTCGTTGTGTCGAGCGAGTCTTCACTGCCTGTACCCGCGGGCCTGCGGTATGACACGGCCGATCCCTATGCCGTGCACGCCACCTTCCACACCGGAGCGGAGGAAACGGTCGAGTGGGTTTTCGCCCGCGACCTCCTTGCCGAGGGGCTGCATCGGCCCACCGGCACCGGAGACGTCCGCGTCTGGCCATCACGTAGTCACGGCCAAGGCGTCGTCTGCATCGCACTGAGCTCCCCAGAGGGCGAAGCCCTGCTCGAAGCCCCGGCGCGGGCCCTGGAGTCGTTCCTGAAAAGGACCGACGCCGCGGTTCCGCCGGGCACCGAGCATCGTCACTTCGATCTCGACACGGAGCTCTCACACATCCTGGCCGAGAGCTGAGCCAGGCCGAGAGCTGCACGGTGCCGTCCGACTCGGGGAGACGGCGCCGCGCGGACAACCTCATAGGGCTGACACCGACGCCGTCATCACGGAATCCACCGTGGTGACGGCGTCGGTGCGCGTTCCCGCCCATCCGTGCGGCCATGCTTCGCGCACCGGTACGCACCCCCGCAGGCCCTGGCCGCCCGTCACGGCCCGGACGGGCGGCCACCGGCCATGGATACGCACAGGTGGCCGGTACGCGCTCCTCGCGCCCCGCATGGGCCCTCTCGGGCCTCTGCGCGGCGGCACCGAGCCAGTAGAGTCAGCCGGCATCGGCGGGCACCCGCCCGCCGGAGGCCAGGGAGCGAAAGCGTGCTGATCCCCCACGACACCCGGATCGCCCTCGACATGGTGGTCGACCTGCTGAACACGGCGCCGGAGAGCGGACAGCCGGAAGGCGGGCCGGCCGACGGTCTCGCCGGCATCGAAGCGCTGTACGACTTCGCGCGCCGTCATCGCATCAGCGGCGTGGGCGAGCTCCACGAGAAGGACCTGCGGGCCGTACAGGAGGTACGGAAGCGCTTCGCCGAGATCTTCGCGACGGACGACGCCCGGACCGCGGCCTCGCTCGTCAACACCCTCGTCGCCGCCGCCGGCACCACACCGCAGCTCAGCAACCACGACGGCTACGACTGGCATGTGCACTACTTCGCACCGGACGCCTCGGTCGCCGACCACCTCGCGGCCGACTGCGGCATGGCCCTGGCGTTCATCGTGGTGGCGGGCGAGCAGGAGCGGCTGCGCCGCTGCGAGGCGCCGGACTGCCGGCACGCGTTCGTCGACCTCTCGCGCAACCGCTCCCGGCGCTACTGCTCAAGCCGCACCTGCGGTAACCGTCTGCATGTGGCCGCGTACCGGGCACGCCGCAAGGAAGCGGCCGGCTGACCGTTCACAGCATGAAGAGATCATGCACCGCGGCCATCAGCAGCAGGCTGCCGATCACCGCGAGGAAGATCATCAAAGGGGGCTGGGAAAGCGCGAAGAGGCAGCCGCGCGGCTCTTCGTCAGCGGGGGCGGGGGCATCGCCCCGGGAGGTGTCCACCATCTCGAGACGATCATGACGCAGACCGGGCCCCGTTGGCGATCAACACTCCTTTTTGCGCCGGGAGTTCACCCACTCCGGAGTGAAACACGATTCGCTCCGGCGTCCGGTCGTCCGTCAGGTATTCGGTACGACGGTCCCTGAACCACTCGTCGTTGACGTCGGCGTGGCACAACACCGCGGCAGGTTCAGCGAATTCACCGGGGCCGCTGACGTACGCCACCGAGTGGTGCCCGGCCGAGACCCGATGACCGGCGGCGAGCGCGCCACCGCGGACGTCGTCGACGGAGACCGCGCAGGTCCCCGTGCCGGACGCCACGCGGTCCACCAGGACGAAGGGGATCCGGTGACGGCGGAACGCCTCCGGGTTGCGGCTGGTTGCATCGGCAGGGGTGACCAGGACACCGCACACCCGCTGCTCGGCGAAGAGCCCGAGGTACTCGGCAGCGGGCCGACTCCCGGTAGCGCCCATCTTGCCCCCACCCCGCCGTGGTGGTAGGGGTCAGATGCCGTGCTTCTTCAGGATGGCCTCGATGTCGCTGAAGTCCTCGCCCGACGACGCGGACCGCTCCTTCGCTTTCGCCTTCGGGACCGCCTGTGCCCGGGTCGCCGGGAGTCCGGAGCCGAGGGAGGGCGCCGAAGCCGCCGGAGCGACGGCCGCGCCCTGTGCCGCCCGTGCGGCGGCCTTGCGTTCCTTACGGGTGCCGACGCCTCGGCGCTCGATCGCGCGCGTGGTCAGGAACAGCAGCCAGGCCACGGCGAGCAGCCCGAAGCCGAGCCAGACGCTCGGCTTGAAGGCGATTCCGGCGACCCAGTCCACGATTCCGGTCAGCACCAGGCCGATCGGGACCAGGGAGTAGGCGGCGATCCGGACCGCGGCGAGGAAGCGCTTCCGGTACGCGGTGACGGCGGCGATGCCCAGGCCCGCCGCGGACACCGCGGAGCAAATGGTCTCGGCAAGCATCGGGGCCTCCAGGCACATGGGGAAACGTCCCTTCCATCCTGCACCGCCCACCGCCCGGTCGGCCACGATCCGGGACCACATCAGGGACATTTCAGGGCCGGGATCCTCCCCAGGTGCCGATTCGGAAGCACTCCGGTCCCCCGAAGCCGGAGCGGACCGGACGGGGGTCGGGGTGCGGGTACGGATGCGGATGCGGATTGGGACGCTCGCGCGCGCCCTGGGAGACTGGCCGCATGAGCGATTCCACCGCCGCAGCGCCGGTCGTCCTCGACCTGTGGTGCGAGCTCCAGTGCCCCGACTGTCACCAGGCCCTCACCGATGTGCACGCCCTGCGGGCCAAGTACGGCGAGCGGCTGGAGGTGCGACTGCGGCACTTCCCGCTGGAGAAGCACAAGCACGCCCACGCCGCCGCGCAGGCCGCCGAGGAGGCGACGGCCCAGGGCAGGGGCTGGCCGTACATCGAGGCGGTTCTCGCCCGCACCGCAGACCTCGGCCGCACCGGCGAGCCGCTGCTGATCGAGGTGGCGCGGGAAATCGGCCTGGACGCCGAGGAGATGGACACCGCCCTGATCGACGGCCGCCACATGCTGATCGTCGACGCCGACCAGGCCGAGGGCAAGGCGATCGGGGTCACCGGCACGCCGACGTATGTGATCGGCGACGAGCGGCTGGACGGAGGCAGGAGTCAGGACGGGCTGCGCGAACGCATCGAGGAGATCGCCGACCGGCTGCTCGCGGAGCAGGGCTGAGCCGGCGGAGGATCAGAGCGTCTTGGCCAGGTTGTACTGAGTCGTCCGGTAACCGAGCGACTCGTACAGCCGCTGGGCCAATGTGTTGGCGGCGAAGACATGCAGCCCGAGGCGGTGGGCGCCCGCGTCCAGCGTGATGTGCTCCGCCTGCCACATCAGGGCACGTCCGTAGCCCCGGCCCCGGTACTCCTCGTCCACTTCGACGTCGAAGACGTATCCGGCCTTTTCGCCCGGGCTTTCTTCGCGCACCGACACCCACACATGGCCGACGACCGCGTCCTCGTGAACGAGGACGTGGAAATGCATGCCCTCGCTGTCGATGCCGTCCGGCAGGTTTTGGGCATGGTCGGCGCGGGACTTCTGGATGGCCTGCTCGGCCGGAACGCCCTGGTCAATCCAGGACTGCGCATACGTGTCGACGCTGGTGAGCTGCCAGCGCGCGAACTCCTCGGCACTCATCTGCCGGGCGATGACACCGTCCGGCAGCGCCGGAGCCGCCCGGTCGAGCTCCTTGAGCATGTTCCGGCCGCGTTCGGTGTAGCCGAGCGCGGCCGCCAGGCCCTGGATTCCCTCGTTGCCCTCGGGTGCCGCCAGGCGCACCTGGGTGCAGTCCCAGCCGCGCAGCACCTCTTCGGCCGCCAGCGCCGCGATGGTGCCGCGGCCGCGCCTGCGACGGGACTCGTCGACGCTCAGGGAACGCAGCACGCCGACCGACGCGCCGAACCGCGGATCCGTGCCGATCTCGACGGCGCCGACGGGCCGCCCGTTGTCACACACGTCGTACGCCCGGCTCTTCGCGCCGTCGGCGCCTTGCTGGATCGGCCCGGTCGGCCGGAGGGTCGTAGTCATCGGAGTTGTTCTATCCGCTTGGCCCCGGCCCGTCACCCCGTTTTACCGAGTCGAGGCACGGGCTCTACGGGTCGAGGTCGTTCCCGGCCCGCTCGTCGAAGATCCGCATGGCCTTGGCGGTCACCGGTCCGGGCCCGTCGGGCAGCTCCCGGTCGTCCACCCGGTGGACGGCCTGCACATCACGCAGGGTGGAGGTCAGAAAGATCTCCTCGGCCCGTTCCAGGACGTCGAACGGCAGGTCGGTTTCCTGCGCCCCCGTCCATTCCACGGCCAGTGCGCGGGTGATCCCGGCGAGGCAGCCGGAGGCGACCGGCGGGGTGTGCACCTGCCCGTCGAGCACGACGAAGACATTGGACCCGGTGCCTTCGCAGAGCTGTCCGACCGTGTTGGCGAAGAGTGCCTCGGACGCACCGTGCTCATGGGCGCGGGCGAGGGCGACGACGTTCTCGGCGTACGAGGTGGTCTTGAGCCCGGTGAGCGCACCGCGTTCGTTGCGCGTCCAGGGGACGGTGATCACGGCGGTGCTGTCCGGGCGGCGGCGCGCCTCCCCGAGGGCGACGACGAGGCCGGGACCGGCGTCGCCGCGGTCGGAGCCGAGCGGGGAGAGCCCTCCGGTGTAGGTGATGCGCAGCCGGCCGCGCGCCATCGGGTTGGCGTCGATGACGGCGGCGCTGGCGCGGCGCACCTCGTCGAGGTCGGGCGCGGGAAGGCCGAGGCCGCGGGCCGAGCGGGCCAGCCGGTCGAGGTGGCGGGTGAGAGCGAAGGGCCTGCCGTCGACGGTCTTGACCGTCTCGAAGATGCCGTCCCCCACAGTGAGTCCGTGGTCGAGCACGGACACCCGGGCGTCGTCGGCGCCCCGCAGTTCGCCGTTGACCCAAATCCTCATCACGCGGTCCTTCCAGTCGCTTCGTGAGCGCCCGACGCTACAGCGAGCAGCCGGGAGGCCTTCAGTTCGGTTTCGTCCCATTCGCGCTCCGGGTCGGAGCCCCAGGTGATGCCGGCCCCGGTACCGAAGCGCAGGACCGGGGCGGCCGCGGTCCGGTCGATCCAGAACGTACGTATGCCGACGGCCAGGGAGGCGGTGCGGCGGTCGGCGTCGACCCAGCCGATGCCGCCGCAGTAGGGCCCGCGCGGTGCGGTCTCCAGTTCCTCGATGATCCTGAGAGCGCTGGATTTGGGTGCTCCGGTGACGGAGCCGGGGGGGAACGCGGCGTCCAGGAGTTCGGGCCAGCCGGCCCCCTCGGCGAGCTCCCCGCGCACGGTGGAGACGAGGTGGACGAGCCCGGGGTGCTTCTCCACCACGCAGAGGTCCGGGACCGTGACCGATCCGGTGGCGCAGACCCGCCCGAGGTCGTTGCGGACCAGGTCGACGATCATCACGTTCTCGGCGTGGTCCTTCTCCAGCAGATCGTCCTCGGTCCGCCCGGTGCCCTTGATCGGTCCGGACTCGATGGTCCGGCCGTTTCGCGCGAGGAAGAGTTCCGGGGACGCGGTGGCGATCTCCACGCCGTGCGCGGGCAGCCGGATCGTTCCTGCGTAGGGGGCGGGGTTGCCGCGCGCGAGCAGCGCGGTCAGCGCGTCCACGTCCGAGGCGGCCGGGTCGGGCAGTGGAGCGGTCATCACCCGGCAGAGGTTGGCCTGGTAGACCTCGCCGGCCGCGATGTACTCGCGGATCCGCCGTACGCCAGCGGTGTACGCGGCACGGTCCAGGGACGACTTCCAGTCACCGGCCGCGGGCCCGCGCCAGCCGCCGCGCACCGGGGCGGCCACCGCCTCCGTGCGTACGGAGGCGAAGCGGGCGCAGACGAGGCGGCCCTCGAAATCAGCGGAAACGGCCCAGAAGCCGGACGAGTCGAGGGCGGTGGGATCACTGGTCACGTCCTGCAGATCGGACGCGACGAGGCCGCCGAAGCGGGCCATCGGGACAAGGTCGTGCACGCCGTTGAGTCTAGGACGGCGCGCGATGACCTGCGCCGGGGCGAACGCACCTCAGCACGCTGCACAAACGCGTTTTTGTACTGGCCCGGGAATCCGCTAGAGTTCAACACGTCGCCGGGACGCGCAAGCGGGCCGGAAAAGACAAGCGGACGTAGCTCAGTTGGTAGAGCGCAACCTTGCCAAGGTTGAGGTCGCCAGTTCGAACCTGGTCGTCCGCTCGCAGAAAGTGGGGGATCTTCCCGAACCCCCGCTCCTGGTGGAGTGGCCGAGAGGCGAGGCAACGGCCTGCAAAGCCGTCTACACGGGTTCAAATCCCGTCTCCACCTCCAAGGACGATTAGCTCAGCGGGAGAGCGCTTCCCTGACACGGAAGAGGTCACTGGTTCAATCCCAGTATCGTCCACCGGTCCGCAAGGATCCCCCGCGCGATTAGCTCAGCGGGAGAGCGCTTCCCTGACACGGAAGAGGTCACTGGTTCAATCCCAGTATCGCGCACGCAGTACACGCGGGTTCACCCTGCGCGATTAGCTCAGCGGGAGAGCGCTTCCCTGACACGGAAGAGGTCACTGGTTCAATCCCAGTATCGCGCACGCAGTACAAGCCCCGGTCGCTTCGGCGACCGGGGCTTTGTCGTCTCAGCGGTACGTGCGGCGGTGGGCCCGGACCGAAGACGTCCGGGCCCACCGCGCGTTGGCTCAGGAGGAGAAGAGCATGCGGCCGAAGCTCTTATGCCGGTAGTGACCGCCGTGGTGGCCGTCGTGGTACTGGGGGGCGCCCCAGGCCGGTGCCGGGGCGGCCGGGTAGGCCTGCGGGACGGGCGGTGCGGGCGGGGCCTGCTGCGTCCACTGCGCCTCGATGCGGGTCAGGGTCTCCAGTTCGCCGTAGTCGAGGAAGATTCCCCGGCAGCCGCTGCACTGCTCGATCTGTATGCCATTGCGGTTGTACGTCTGCATCTGTGCGTGGCACTTGGGACACTGCATGGTTCGGCTCACTCCTCGCCGTCGGGTCGCCGTCCCCGGAATGCGTGCCCGGCGACGGTCGGTTCAGCCTACGACGGGCGCTCGGCGGCCAACTCGGACTGGAGGGAGGCAATTCGGGCACAGGCATCGATCACCACCTGCTCCACTTCATCCGGACTCCGGCCCTCCGCCGCGGACTTGGCGAGTGCGAGCGCCGCGGTCTGCACGGTCAGGGCGCGGGCCGGGACGTCCAGTTCGGGCCAGGGGTCGCCCTCGGCCCGTACGGCGGGCCCGCCCGCCGCCCGGTAGGTGTCCAGGAAGCGGAGCCAGACATCGGGGGGCAGCAGACCGGCCGCGTACCAGGCGGCGGGGCGGGCGAGGTCCCAGGCGGGGTCGCCGAGGCCCATGTCGTCGATGTCGATGAGCAGCCAGGGGCCGTCCGGCGCGGGGTGGCGAACGAGTTGGCCGAGGTGCAGATCGCCGTGGCAGAGGAAGCCCGAGCGGTGCGGGGGCGCGGCGGCTTCGTCGCGGGCCCAGGGCGGCAGGCGGCGCCAGGCTTCGAGCACGGGGGCGGCGGCCGGCTCGCCGGGCCGGGCGGCGCGCATCCGGGCAACGGCGAGTGCGGCCTTGGCGGGCCCCCGCATGGGCGGGAGCGGGACGGTGGCCGGGGTCCGGTGCAGCCCGGCGAGCAGGACTGCGGCCTCCTCCCAGGGGGCTGCGTCGGGGTCGTCGGCATCGACGGGCCGGCCGTGGGGCCACAGGGTGACGGGGCGGCCGTGGAACGGGGTAGCGGGCCGGGGCCGCAGCGGAGCGAGCAGGATGCCTCTCAGACGGGAGTCGTTCGCGAGGGTCAGACGGGTCAGCAGACCGGGGGTGTCCGTGCCGGGGGCGTGGGCCTTGGCGACGACGTGACCGCTGCGGACCACCGTGCCGTCCGCGCGGTCCGCGAGTACGGCCGGTGGCGGGCAGGCGCAGTGGGCCGGGGGGCCGGGGTGGGCGGCCCGGTGGGCGAGGGCGCCCAGCGCGCGTACGACTGTGGTGCTCACGGTCTCCCCCGGTGGTGGACAGGTGTGGGCGGGCCGGTCCGCGCCGGGCCCGCCAAGGAGCGTACGCGCGGCGGAAAGGTCCCGGACAGCGCGATGTCCGGTCAGCTCCCCAGCTGACCGGACAAACGCTGCCGTCCGCCGCACCCCCGTCCCCACGGGGTTGTTGGCCGGATGTCCCGGTCCGGACCGCTCTTCCGGACCCGGGGCGCCGCTCAGCGCCCCAGCATCACGCCCACGGACGACGCCTGTGTGACCACTGCCTCCCAGCCGCCGAAGACGACTACGAGCAGGGCCGCCAGGGGAAGAACCATCGCCGTCGCCACCAGTGGGTGGCGCGTACCGGACGACGGGCGATTGCCGAACGCGGCATGGGCCCTGCGTCCTTGCGTGCGGATCGGGGTCCGCGTTGCCGTGTCCGCCATGGTTCCTCTCCTGACCGGTTGTGGAGCGGCGGGCGTGTGACCTCGGGGGACGAGTGCTGCGCCCGCCGCTTGACCTCAACATTAGGGAAGCGGAGGGCCTACGACGTCATGCCCGCGTACCGAATACCGGGCCTCCCGGAGGATGAGCCGTGGGTAGTCGATGTACTCCCCTGGGTGGAGATCGGGCGCCTGATCCCGGGGTCATCCCGGAGAAGTGCCCGGAATGTTGCGGATCAGGTGGCCGGACGGGATGCGGTGGCCGGTCGCCGCAGGGCCCGAACCAGGCATCCGGCAGGTCGGACGACGGCCGTGACTTCACTCACTCGCCCACGCCCCGGCTCCCGGCGGCGGGCCGGGGCGCGCGTCGCCCCGGTCGGCGCGGGCCCGTCCCTGCCGGGGCCGGTGTGCGGCGCCGGTCTCGTCGGGGACGTGGCTCTCATGGCACCAACCTCTTGTCACCGCAACCGGTTTGAGCGTCCGGCACCGTCCGGTGCACGAACGGCCGCGGCCCCACACCCCGTCACACGCCGTGCTGCGCACCGACAATCGATCGGCGGGCGAGGGCGCGGCCTCTGAGCGCCCCGGGCGCCGGGTACGTAAGCTGTGCCTCGTCAGGCGTACCAGGCAGCGGGGATGGGCAGACATGGCGATGATGCGGCTCCGGCGCGAGGACCCGCGTGTCGTCGGTTCGTTCAGACTGCACCGGCGGCTCGGAGCGGGCGGCATGGGTGTCGTCTACCTCGGTTCGGACCGGCGGGGCCAGCGGGTGGCCCTGAAGGTGATCCGCCCGGATCTGGCGGAGGACCAGGAATTCCGCTCGCGGTTCGCGCGCGAGGTGTCCGCCGCGCGGCGGATCCGCGGCGGCTGTACGGCCCGTCTGGTGGCCGCCGATCTGGAGGCGGACCGCCCGTGGTTCGCCACGCAGTACGTCCCGGGGCCCTCGCTGCACGACAAGGTGGCCGAGGAGGGACCGCTGTCGGCGGCCGAGGTCGCCTCGATCGGGGCAGCGCTCTCCGAAGGGCTGGTGGCGGTGCACGAGGCCGGTGTCGTCCACCGCGACCTGAAGCCGTCGAACATCCTCCTCTCCCCCAAGGGCCCCCGGATCATCGACTTCGGGATCGCCTGGGCGACCGGGGCGTCCACCCTCACGCATGTCGGTACGGCGGTGGGCTCGCCGGGATTCCTGGCTCCCGAGCAGGTGCGCGGTGCGGCGGTGACGCCCGCGACGGACGTCTTCTCGCTCGGTGCCACGCTGGCGTACGCCGCGATGGCCGACTCGCCCTTCGGGCACGGCAGTTCCGAGGTGATGCTGTACCGCGTGGTGCACGAGGAACCGCAGTTGTACGACGTGCACGACGCGCTCGCGCCGCTGGTGAGTGCCTGTCTGGCCAAGGCTCCCGAGGAGCGGCCGAGCACGCTCCAACTCTCCATGCGGCTCAAGGAGATCGCGGCACGGGAGGCGCAGGGGCTGCACGAGAGCCGCCCGCCCGTCCAGCGTTCGGCGCAGGAGCTGGACCGGCCGACCGACCTGATCGACGGCCCGTACACCGAGCAGCAGACCCGGCGTACGGCTCCTCCGGCGCCCCGCAGGCAGAAGCAGAAGCAACCGCACAGCGGCCGGCAGGCCACGTCGTCGCGGGCCGGGTCGCCCCGTACCGGTGGTTCGCGTCCTCAGCAGCATCAGCCGCCGCGCAACACGACACGGTCCGGCAAGCGCCCGCAGGGCACGAACGGGACGAACGGCCGGCCGGGAACGCGTCCCGGGGCCCGCAAGACGTCGACCGGGCGGCGTCCCGCCAATCCGCGGCTGCTGCGGCAGCGGCTCGTCGTCTTCGTCGTGGTGACGCTGCTGGTGGCGCTGGGCATCGCGGCGGCACAGGGCTGCCAGGGGCCGGCCCGCGGGCTGGGCACGGACCGCCCCCGGGGCCAGGCGCAGAGCCAGGGCGCGGCGTGGACCGAGCCGCAGGGTCCGAACGAGGCGCGGAGTGGGAGTCCGGGCCGAGCGCAGAGTCCGGGGCTCCGGTAGCCGGTCAGCTCTGCGGGCGGCCCGATGCCACGGCGTAGAACGCGACCGCGGCGGCGGCTCCCACGTTCAGCGAGTCGACGCCGTGCGCCATCGGGATGCGCACCCATTCATCGGCGGCGACCAGGGCCTGGGTGGACAGCCCGTCGCCCTCGGCTCCGAGCATCAGCGCCACCTTGTCCATCCGGTGCGGTGCCGCCTCGTCAATGCTGCTGGCCTTTTCGTCCGGGGTCAGCGCGAGGAGTGCGAAGCCCGCTTCCCGTACGGTCTCCAGGGCCTTGGGCCAGGTGTCGAGACGGGCGTAGGGGACGGAGAAGACCGCACCCATCGAGACCTTGACCGAGCGCCGGTAGAGCGGATCGGCACAGTCCGGCGAGAGCAGCACGGCGTCCATGCCGAGGGCGGCGGCGCTGCGGAAGATCGCCCCGATGTTGGTGTGGTCGTTGACGGCCTCCATGACGACCACCCGGCGGGTCGTCGCCAGCAGTTCGTCGGCCGTCGGCAGCGGTTTGCGCTGCATCGAGGCGAGGGCGCCGCGGTGGACGTGGTAGCCGGTGACGCGTTCGGCGAGCTCGGGGCTGACCGCGTACACCGGGGCCGGGACCTCGTCGATGACATCGCGCATGAGGTCGACCCACTTCGCCGAGAGCAGCATCGAGCGCATCTCGTACCCGGCGTGCCTGGCGCGTCTGATCACCTTTTCGCCCTCGGCGATGAAGAGGCCCTCGGCGGGCTCGCGCTTGCGCCGGAGTTCGACATCGGTCAGTCCGGTGTAGTCGCGCAGGCGGGGGTCGTCGGGGTCGTCGACGGTGATGAGATCAGCCACGGGTTCGATACTGCCTTGTCCGGTGTGTGATGCCAACGGCTTGGAGGGAGATCCGCTACCGCCGGTTACTCGGCGGGGTGCGGGCGGTGGGCGCTCGGGCCGGCTATTCGGCGGCCGGCGGTACGGCGCTCGGGCCGACCGCGACGACGTCGCCGATGACGATGACGGCCGGGGGGCGTACGTCCTCGGCGACGGCCCGTTCGGCGACGGTCGCGAGCGTCGCGTCGACCCGGCGCTGCGCTGCCGTGGTGCCCTCCTGGACCAGGGCGACCGGGGTTTCGGGGGCCTTGCCGTGGGCGATGAGGGTACGGGCGATGGCGCCGATCTTGTCGACGGCCATCAGGAGCACGAGGGTGCCGCGCAGTTGGGCGAGGGCCTGCCAGTCGACCAGTGAACGTTCGTCGTCGGGGGCGACATGACCGCTCACGACGGTGAACTCATGGGCCACTCCGCGGTGGGTGACGGGGATACCGGCGGCGCCGGGCACGGAGATCGAGCTGGAGATGCCGGGAACGACGGTGCAGGCGATGCCTTCGGCGGCGAGCGCCTGGGCCTCCTCCATGCCGCGGCCGAAGACGAACGGGTCGCCGCCCTTGAGCCGCACGACGGCCTTGCCCGCCTTGGCGTGCTCGATGAGCGCCTGGTTGATGGCCTCCTGGGCCATGTAGCGGCCGTACGGGATCTTCGCGGCGTCGATCACCTCGACGTGCGGCGGGAGTTCGTCGAGCAGGTCGCGCGGGCCGAGGCGGTCGGCGATGACGACGTCGGCCTCGGCGAGGAGGCGGCGGCCGCGCACCGTGATCAGGTCCGGGTCACCGGGGCCCCCGCCGACCAGGGCGACGCCGGGGGTCCGGGTGCGGTGGTGGGGTGCGGCGAGGGTGCCGTCGCGCAGGCCCTCGACGATGGCGTCGCGGACGGCGGCGGAGTGGCGCGGGTCGCGGCCGTGGGTGTCGGTGGTGAGGACCGCGACGGTCACGCCCTCACTGCGGCCGGTGGCCGGGGTCCAGGCCGTGGCGGCGTCGGCGTTGTCGCTGCGGACGCACCAGGTGCGGGTGCGCTCGGCCTCGGCGGAAGCGGCGTCGTTCGCCGCGGTGTCGTCGGACGCGATCAGGGCGTACCAGGCGTCGGCCAGATCCCCGTCGGCGTACGGGCGGCGCTCCCAGCGGATCTCGCCGGCGTCGGCCATCGCCTCGACGGACGGGGTCGCGGCCGGCGATACGAGGACGATGTCGGCACCCGCGGCGATGAGCGCGGGGAGACGGCGCTGGGCGACCTGGCCGCCGCCGACCACGACGACTCGGCGTCCGCCGAGACGCAGTCCGACGGGGTACGCAGGGTGATCGGCGTGATCGGCGTGAACCGCGTGCTCGGCCATGGCGGTGCGGGCTCCTCGTGCAGGGGACGGAGTGCGGCGGCCGCTGCGGCGGTGGAGCGGCTGTGACGTGCGGGTTTGTGGGGTGGGGTCCACGATACGGGGTGGATGCGGGGGCGGGTCCGGGCGCGGGTGGGGCGCCCGCAGCGGGCTTGTTCCCCTACCCGTCTCCCGTCCCTGCCCGGGGGCTCGCCCCCCGGAACCCCGCGCCTCAGACGCCGGCGAGGCTTGCTTTCCGTTCCGCTACTTCTCCGTCACGCCCGCCGAATCGAACGTCGCCACCTCGTGCATCGCCCGCGCCGCACTCTGCACGATCGGCAGCGCCAGCAGCGCGCCCGTGCCCTCGCCGAGGCGGAGGTCGAGGTCGACCAGCGGGCGCAGGCCCAGTTTGTTGAGCGCGGCCACATGGCCGGGTTCGGCGCTGCGGTGGCCCGCGATGCAGGCGGCAAGGGCCTCGGGCGCGATCGCCCGGGCGACCAGGGCCGCGGCGCCCGCACTCACGCCGTCGAGGATGACCGGCGTACGGAGCGAGGCACCGCCCAGCAGAAAGCCGGCCATCGCCGCGTGTTCGAGGCCGCCGACCGATGCCAGGACACCGATCGGGTCAGCCGGGTCGGGCTGGTGGAGTTCGAGAGCCCGGCGGACGACATCGACCTTGCGGGCGTGCATCTCGTCGTTGATGCCGGTACCGCGACCGGTCACCTCGGCCGGGTCCATGCCCGTGTACACGCAGATCAGAGCGGCCGACGCGGTGGTGTTGGCGATGCCCATCTCGCCGGTGAGCAGGCCCTTGTTGCCTGCCGCGACGAGATCGCGGGCGGTCTCGATGCCGACCTCGACGGCCGCCAGGACCTCTTCGCGGGTGAGCGCGGGGCCGGTCGTGAAGTCGGCCGTTCCGGCGCGCACCTTGCGGGGCAGGAGGCCCGGTGTCGCGGGCAGTTCCATGGCCACGCCGACATCCACCACGCACACCTCGGCGCCCACTTGGGCCGCGAACGCGTTGCAGACCGCGCCGCCGCCGAGGAAGTTGGCGACCATCTGGCCGGTGACCTCCTGCGGCCAGGCCGTGACCCCCTGGGCGTGCACTCCGTGGTCCCCCGCGAAGATCGCGACGGCCGCGGGCTCCGGGATCGGCGGCGGGCACATCCGGGAAAGCCCCGACAACTGCGCGGAGATGATCTCCAGCATGCCGAGCGCGCCGGCGGGCTTGGTCATCCGCTTCTGGCGTTCCCACGCCTCGCCGAGCGCCTTGGCGTCCAGCGGGCGGATGCTGGAGATGGTCTCCTGCAGCAGGTCGTGCGGTTCCTCGCCGGGCAGGGCGCGGCGGCCGTACGTCTCCTCGTGGACGACCCAGGACAGCGGGCGGCGCTTCGACCAGCCCGCCTGCATGAGTTCGGGCTCCACGGGGAACTCGTCGACGTAACCGACACAGAGGTACGCGACGACTTCCAGGTGCTCGGGCAGTCCCAGGGCACGGACCATCTCGCGCTCGTCGAAGAAGCTGACCCAGCCGACGCCGAGGCCCTCGGCGCGGGCGGCGAGCCAGAGGTTCTCGACGGCGAGTGCCGAGGAGTACGGGGCCATCTGTGGCTGGGTGTGCCGGCCGAGGGTGTGGCGGCCACCGCGGGTGGGGTCGGCGGTGACGACGATGTTGACCGGGGTGTCGAGGATGGCCTCGATCTTCAGTTCCTTGAACTGCTTGGCCCGGCCCTTGGGAAGCGACGTGGCGTAGGCGTCGCGCTGACGCTGTGCCAGTTCGTGCATCGAACGGCGGGTCTCCGCCGAGCGGATGACCACGAAGTCCCAGGGCTGCGAGTGGCCGACGCTGGGCGCCGTGTGCGCGGCTTCGAGGACCCGGAGCAGGACCTCGTGCGGAATCGGGTCGCTGCGGAAGCCGTTGCGGATGTCGCGGCGCTCGCGCATGACGCGCAGCACCGCCTCGCGCTCGGCGTCGTCGTAACCGGGAGCGGGCGGAGCGGCGGGAGCCTCGGACTCCTCGGCCGCGGACGTCTCGGCGGCGGCCGCCTCCTCGGCGAGGGGCTCGCGCTCGGGCTCCGGCTGGAGCTCCGGCTGGGCCTCGGGCTGTACGGACTCCACGGGCACGGATTCGGTGGCTTCCACGGTCTCCGTGGGGGTCGCGATGTCCGGGGCGGCCGTGATGCCCGGGGTCTCGATGACCTCCGGGCCGGGCTCGGGCTCCGGCACGGGCAGAAGCTCGGCCTCGGGGGCGGTGACCGTCTCAGGAGCTGCGGCGGTCTCGGCAACTGCCACGACCTCCGCGGGCTGGACCAACTCCATGACGATGGCGACCCGCTCGGGTCCGGGCTCGGCCGCCACGGCCTGCTCCTCCACCACGGGCGTCGGCGCCAGGTGCGGAGTTGTCGGCACCGGCCCCTCCACGGGCACGAACCGGCCCAGGGGAGCGGCTTCCACGGCCGCCTCCGGTACGGTCTCCACCGACGCGGCCTCCACCGGTGCGACGGGGGCGACCTCGACGGCAGGTGTCTCGGCGACAGCCTCGGCCTCGGACTTCGCCGCGCTCTCGACGCCCGCCCCGGCAGCAGCCCCGGCCGGAGCTTCGACAGCGACCGGCGCCGGATCGGCCATCGGCGCGACCTGCACGGGCTGCGCCTGGGATACCGGCTCGACGACCGGCTCCGGGACGACCGTTTCTGCCAACGCCGGGGCGGCGACCGGCTCCGGCGCCTGGGCCGACCACGGGCTTCCGCCCTGCGGCAGGATCTTACCGAGCTGCGGACCCGGCAGTACGGCCGTCCCGTCGCCCGGCGTCTCGAAGTACTCGGGACCGATCGTGGACGGTCCGGCGTGCCGTGCGGGTGCCTGGGGCTGCGCCTGGGTCTGGATCTGGGTCTGCGTCTGAGGCGCGCCCGCGGGTCCGCGGTCGGCGAGCGAGCGGACCACTCCGCCGGTCGGCGATCCGCCGTAGGACGGCCCGCCGTCGGCCGCGGCCGGACCGCGGTGCAGCGGTCGACGCGCCAGGGTCTGGGGCTGGGGCTGCACCGCCGGGGCGGGAGCCGGGGTGGGCGCGGGGATGCGTACACCCCTCAGATCGACCGAACCGGAGTCGCGGCCACCGGACTCGTGCGTCCCCTGACCGGTCTCGGGCACGAGGCCGGGCGCCGGCTGCTGCGCGGCGTACGCGTCCGCGACCTGCACCTGCACGTGGCTCTGGACGGGTTCCTGCGCCTGTACCTGCACGGGCCCCTGAGGCTGCCCCGGAGCCTCGAAGGCGAACTGCGGCTGGGCCTGGTGGACGGCCTGTTCGGGCAGTGGTGCCTGCGCGGCGACGCCGTCGGGGTACTGGCCGGGGGCCGGTACCGCCTGCGGGTCGCTCCAGGCTCCCTGGGGGCTCGGCATCAGCAGGACATCGTCGTCCTCGGAGACATGCTCGGAGGGAGCGAGGTAGGTGTAGGCATCCGGGGCGGCGATGCCCGGCTGCTCCACCATGCCTGCGTTCTCCGGCAGTCCCTCACCCGGGATCTGGCCGGTGTCACTCATGCGTACCCCTCGCCCATCGTCAGTGCTCCTTCGGCCCTTCGCCCGGGACGCCCGAACACGGCACGCCGGCGCTCGTCAACAAGAACGAGCGGGCGCGCCGCGCGGCACGAAACGATCGCGGACATACTGCATTCTCGCGGCCGTTCGCCGCCGCGGCAGCTCTTTTCGCCACGGCCCGCTGTGGACTGCGCCACGTCGCGCATCCCCCGGTCTGCCGTACCACAACGAGGGCCAAAACGGTCCCCTTTTCCGGACATTGAAGAACGAAGCGACGAACATCCAGGCGCGGTGCAACAATCGGCCAGCCTACCTCGCGCCGTACGCCGAACGGGTCAGGGGGCGAGGTCCGAACGCAGCGCGGAGAGCAGGAACACGACCGAGCGTTCGCGCTCCGACCATGCGGCCGTGTCGAGTTCGACGGACTGGAGGAGCGAACACCGGACGGTGTATCCGTTCCCGGCGAGTGCCGCGCCGAGTGCCTCGGCCTCGTCGCGCGTGGAGGCGTGGGTCACGATGCGTTCCGGTCGGCGCTCCGTGACGGCGGTGACGACGGGGACTCCGCCGCCTCCGATCCGTACGACGTCGGGCTCCGGCAGCCGCTCCAGCACATGCGGCGCCCGGCCCTCGACGACCTGGAGCTGGACGCCGAAGGACCGGGCCGCCGCCACGGTGCGGGCGCAGGCCGCCGGGTCGCTGTCGACCGCCAGGACCGCGGCCCCGAAACGGGCGGCCTCCACGGCCAGGGCCCCGCTGCCGGAGCCGATGTCCCACAGGAGGTCGCCGGTACGGGGGCCCAGGCGGGCCAGCTGGGCGGCGCGCAGCCCCGGGGACTCGCCCTCGCCGCTCTCGTCCCCGGCGTCGGTGGCGCCGCCCGGGTAGGCCTCCGGAGGCAGCGCCCAGCCGCGTACGCCACGGGGGTAGGCGGGGTGGCGGCCGGCGATCCAGGCGCCGGTGGCCTGCGGTTCGGGGCCACCACCGATGACGATCACCACGTTCGGGTCGCGCCAGACGTGGTCGGCGGCGTTCTCGGAGGTGACGACGCTGACCTGTTCGCGCGCGGTGCCGAGCTCCTCGCAGATGACGAAGGTGCGGTGGACGCCTTCGAGGAGCAGGGCGAGTTCGGCGGGGCCCGCGCCGGGTGAGGTGAGGACGGCGACCTTGTGATGGGCGCGGCAGACGTTGACGGCGCGGCGCAGGGTACGGGGGTGGGCGACGACGACCTGGGCGTCCTCCCACGGCATTCCGGCGCGGGCGAACGCGGTGGCCACGGAGGACACGGCGGGCACCACTTCGACTTCGAGGCCGTGTTCGGGTGCGCGAAGGTTGCGTACGACTCCGAAGAAGCCCGGGTCTCCGTCGGCGAGGACCACGGCACTGCCGCGGTGTCCGGCGATCCGGCGGGCGGCCAGGTCGATGGAGCCCAGGCGGATCCGTTCGGCGTGCGCCGGGACTTCGGGGAGTGCCAGGTGGTGGGCGGCTCCGGCGACGAGCGTGGCGGCCGAGAGGGCGGCGGTGGCCGCTCCGGTCAGTGGCGAGCCGTCCCAGCCGATCACGGTGACCCGATCGGCCATCTGTCGTCAGTCTCCTGGAGTTGTCGCAGGTGGGGCTGTTCGTGAAGGGTGGACAGGCCTCTGAGAGTACTCGGTCCGTACCGGCCCGGTGCCGGGGGCCCGGTGGGGGTCAGTTCCAGTCGTTGTAGGCACCGTAGCCGCCCGCGTCGGCGAGTTGCTCGGCGACTCCTTCGAGATCCTCGGGGAGCAGGCCCCAGACGATCAGGTCGGTCCTGATGTCGGTCCAGCTGCCGTCCACCGTCTGGATGCGCGCTATGCGGGCGTTGCGAAGGACTCCCTCGCTGATGCAGCCGAGCTTCTGGGCGACCTGCTGGGCAGCGGTGTTGTCGGCGGCGGTGCGCAGTTCGATGCGCTCGAAGCCCTGGTCGCGGAAGAGCCACTGGGCCAGCGCGAGTACGGCCTCGGTGGCGTAGCCCTCGCCGCGTGCCCAGGGGGCGGTGATGTACGCGGCCTCGGTGGCGAGGGTGCGCCAGTCCGTGTGGTGCAGGCGCACCGAGCCGACGAGTCGCTGGGTGAGGAATTCGGTGACGGCGAAGACGATGCCGTCGCCGGTGGTGCGCTGTGCGGGAGCGATCCTGCGGACCCAGCGTTCGGCGTCGACCTGGGTGTAGGGGTGGGGGGCCTCGGTCCACGCGGTGACGAGTTCGTCGTTCATCATCTCGATGTACGCGGGGACGTCCGCCATGTCGAAAGGACGCAGCACCAACCGATCCGTGCTGATGGAGATGGACGGAAAGGTGGAAGTCATGCGCAGCTCCATGCTGAAGACCGTGTAAAGGCACAGCATGCAGCATCGGGCGGGCGTTGTGCATGGGCGGGGCCCACGACGGAGCCCCGCGCACCCCGTGGTGGGGTGGGCGGGGCTCGTCGGGCAAATTTCTTGCGGGTGTCAGGACTTGGTCGCGGTGCCGAAGGCCGGGACGACCGAGCCCTGATAGGTGTCCTCGATGAACTTCTTGACCTCGTCGGAGTGCAGGAGCTCGACGAGCTTCTCGACCCGGACGTCCTTCTCGTTGCCCTTCTTCACGGCGATGATGTTGGCGTACGGGTTGCCGTCGGCCTTCTCCAGCACCAGGGCGTCCTTGGAGGGCTTGAGGTCGGCCTCGATGGCGTAGTTGCCGTTGATGACGGCGGCGTCCACATCGTTCAGGGCGCGGGGCACGGTCGCGGCCTCCAGCTCCTTGAACTCCAGGCCTTTCTTGTCGGTGATGTCGCTCAGCTTGGCGTCGGTGCCGACGCCGGACTTGAGGGTGATCAGACCGTTCTCGGCGAGCAGCTGGAGGGCGCGGCCCTCGTTCGTGGTGTCATTGGGCACCGCGATGGTCTGGCCGGGCTTGATGTCGCCGATGGCCTTGACCTTCTTGGAGTAGAGGCCGAGGGGCTCCAGGTGGACGGTGCCGACGGAGACGAGGTGGGTGTTGTTCTTCTTGTTGAAGTCGTCGAGGTACGGCTGGTGCTGGAAGAAGTTCGCGTCGACCTGGCCGGTCTCGGTGGCGGTGTTCGGCAGGACGTAGTCCGTGAACTCCTTGACCTCCAGCTTGAGGCCCGCCTTGTCCGCCAGGTTCTTCTTGACGAAGTTCAGGATGTCGGCGTGCGGCGTCGGGGACGCGGCGACGACGAGTGCCTTGGAGGTGTCGGCCTTGGCGCCGGTCTCGCTCTTGGAGGCCGGGTCGGACGACGTGCCGCAGGCGGTGAGGCCGAAGGCCAGGGCGGCGGTGGCGGCGGCAGCTGCGGTGATCTTGATGTTCTTGCGCACGAAAAGTGCCTC
Organism: Streptomyces sp. NBC_00846; assembly: GCF_045207325.1. Taxonomy (NCBI): domain Bacteria; kingdom Bacillati; phylum Actinomycetota; class Actinomycetes; order Kitasatosporales; family Streptomycetaceae; genus Streptomyces; species Streptomyces sp. NBC_00846. The sequence continues at coordinate 986,903 of NZ_CP108846.1, forward strand.
TTTCGGTGGTGAGGGTGGTGCGCCCGGACAAGGAGTTCGGGCTTGAGGGGGAGAAAGTCTCAGGTGGTGGTGCGGCCCCGGCGGGCCAGCAGGCGTACCGCCGCGTCGCCGATCAGCTGGATCACGGTCACGATGACGATGAGCAGCGCGACGGTGATGAGCATGAACTGGTTGTCGAAGCGCTGGAATCCGTAGGTGACGGCCTTGGAGCCGAGCCCTTCGCCGCCTACCGCGCCGGCCATCGCGGAATAGCCGATGAGCACGATGACGGTGGTGGTGACGCCGGAGACGAGCGAGGGCAGTGCCTGCGGGAGCAGTACCTTGCGGACGATCGTGGGGATGGATCCGCCCATCGACTGGACGGCCTCGACGAGCCCGTGGTCGACCTCGCGGACGGCCGTCTCGACGAGCCGCGCGAAGAACGGGATGGCGCCGACGGCGAGCGGCACGATCATCGCGGTCGGGCCGATGAAGGTGCCGACGACCCAGGTGGTGAAGGGGATCAGAGCGATCAGCAGGATGATGAACGGCAGCGACCGGCCGATGTTCACGATCACTCCGATGATCTTGTTCACCGGAGTGTTCCGGAGCAGCCCGCCCTTGTCGGTGAGAACCAGCAGGACACCGAGCGGCAGCCCCACGAGAACGGTGACGACCGCGGACCAGAGCACCATGTAGAGGGTGTCGACGGTTCCCTGGGTGAGCAGCGGCTGCATTTCGGACCAGGTCACTTCGCCACCTCCTTGGTGAGCGGGGCGGGGGTCCGCACGGGGATGGAGGCGGCGTCGTGCTCCACTACCTCGGCCTGCAGGCCCTGCTCGCGCAGGAAGCCGATCGGGACGACGTTCTCCTCGAAGCGGCCGGGCAGTTCGATGCGCATCCGGCCGATCTGCTTGCCGCCGACGGTGTCCATCGCGGCGCCCAGGATCGAGATGTCGATGTTGTACGTACGGGAGAGCTGCGAGATCAGCGGCTGGGTGGCGGCCTCGCCGTGGAAGGTCACGTCGACGACCGTGCGGTCGGGGCCGGAGGCCGTACCGCCGACGGGGAACAGCTCGTGGGCCAGTTCGGAGCCGGGGGTGGCGAGGAGTTCGCCGACGGTGCCGGATTCGACGATGCGTCCCCGCCGCATCAGCGCGGCGGAGTCGCAGATCGTCTTGACGACGTCCATCTCGTGCGTGATGAGCAGGACCGTCAGGCCGAGCTGCCGGTTGAGGTCGCGCAGCAGCTGGAGGATGGAGCGGGTGGTCTCGGGGTCGAGGGCGGAGGTCGCCTCGTCGGAGAGCAGCACCTTGGGGTCGCCGGCGAGTGCGCGGGCGATGCCGACGCGCTGCTTCTGACCGCCGGAGAGCTGGCCCGGGTAGGACCTGGCCTTGTCAGCGAGGCCGACGAGGTCGAGGAGTTCGAGGGCCTTGCGGGCCCGGTCCTTGCCGGATACGCCGAGGATCTCCAGCGGGAGTTCGACGTTGTCCTGGACGGTGCGGGAGGCCAGCAGGTTGAAGTGCTGGAAGACCATGCCGATGCGGCTGCGTGCCTCGCGCAGTTCCTTGCCGGCCCGGCGGCCCCGGCCGGCGAGTGCGGTGAGGTCCTGGCCGGCCACGGTGACGGTGCCGGAAGTGGGGCGTTCCAGGAGGTTGACGCAGCGGATGAGGGAGGATTTTCCGGCGCCGCTCTGTCCGATGACGCCGTACACCTCGCCCTCGCGGACGTGCAGGTCGACGCCGTCCAGGGCGGTGACCTCGCGGTCGCGCGACTGGTAGACCTTCGTGAGGCCCGTAGTGGTGATCACAGGGTTTCCATCACTGTCGAGTGCGCGGCGCGGTGTCCGCCGGGCACGGGGCATTCGTCTGATGAGACTGTCCGGGCGTTTCGATCGGATGTCCCGAGCGGGGATCTCGGCACGGCTGCGGGCGGCGGAGGGCCGGGCAGCGGTGCTCGGGCAGGCTCGTTCCGCTGGGTGCGGACGGCTCGGGCTCGGTCTCGCTTCGGGGCGCGAGGATCGGGCGGGGGCCCTCAGAGGGTGCGCATTCGACACATACAACGAGCACCGGGCGTCGTGATCGCCTCGGTCGCAAGGATGCGGTCGCTCGTCGTGGTCATGCGGCAAGTAAATCAGACGTAACGTTCCGCCCTGCCCGGCTGTCCGAATAGCGGACAGCTGTGGATGGTGGCGTGAGACCGTTCGGCCGGCCGTCGCGATTCTCGATTCCTCCGCTGTGACCTGCACCGATACCGCGGAGGGGCAGCGGCGACGCATGGTGCGGCAGGCGCGGCGCGGTCGCGTGTTGTGGTCAAGGCCACGGTCCCGCCCGGGTGCGGACAGCGCCCCGGGTGCGGGGGCGCACGCAGGGGGCCGTTTGGTCCGTAATACCCTCGCCTCATGCTTGACGCCCTGACGGTCGCGGTCGCCGTGACCGCGCTCGCCCTCACCGCCTGGTGCGGATTGGCCGCTTACCGGGACCAGCCGACCAAGGACTGGCACTTCATCGGGATGGCCGTGGTCTCGCTGCTGGCGCTGGCCCAGCTGGTGGTGGGCATCGTGCAGTTGTCCCGGGGCGAAAGGCCCGAGCAGGGCATGACGATCTTCATCGCGTATCTGATCGGGTCCTTCCTCGCCGTGCCCGCGGCCGGGTTCCTGTCGCTCACCGAGCGGACCCGGTGGGGTTCGGTGACGGTGGCGGCGGGCGCGGTCGTGCTGGCCGTCCTCGAAGTACGGCTCTACGACATCTGGGGAAACTGACCGTGACCGACACCGAGCGCACCCCCGCCGCCACCGATGAGAAGCGCCCCTTCGACCTCGGTACCGGACCCGGCCGGGTACTGGTCTGGTTCTACGGGGTGTTCACCGTCGCGGCGGCCTCCCGTTCGATCGTCCAGATGATCCTGGACTTCGGCAGGGCGCCGCTCGCCTATGTGCTGTCGGCCGTCGCCGCCGTCGTGTACGGGTTCATCACGTACTCGCTGGTGCGTGGCGGCGAGAGGGCGCGCAGGTCGGCGCTGGTGTGCTGCGCCGCCGAGCTCCTGGGTGTGCTGGTCGTCGGGACCTGGACGATGGTGGAACCCTCGGCGTTCGCCGACGCCACGGTCTGGTCCGACTTCGGCATGGGCTATCTGTTCATCCCGGTGATCCTGCCGATCACCGGGATGATGTGGCTGCGCCGCGCGAAGAACCCGTAGGACGGGCGCGGGACGGACGGCGTACGCGTAACCGGTGCTACGCGCTCGCGACGTAGACGGGCGCGGTCGCTTCCTTCTCCAGCAGGATCATCCGGACACCGTCCTGGCTCATCTCGTTGCCCACGGGGGCGTAACCGGCCCGCCGGTAGAGGCGCAGGTTACCCTCGCTGCGATGCCCGGTGTGCAGCCGGAAGCGGGTGGCCGACCGCTCGTCGGCGAGTCCCGACTCCGCGGCCCGCAGCAGCCGGGCGCCGAGGCCGTGCCCCTGGAGCCGCGGGTGGACGCAGAGCCCCCCGATCCGCCCGGCGCCCTCCTGATCGATGGATCCGCGGACCGAACCGACGACTTCGTCACCCAGCCGCGCGACGAACACCAGATTCGTGGCGATCTCGGCGCGCACCGAATCGAGCGTCTGGACGAGCGGGTCGATCCGGTAGTTCCCGTACAGCTCCGCCTCGGTCTGGAAGCAGAGGTACTGAAGTTTCAAGATCTCTTCGGCATCCTGTGCCGTCGCCGCCGAGATGATCACACTCATGCCCATGTGCGCATGCCTCCGCCCACCTGATCCACCGGTTGTCTAACGCTCCTTTCCCCGCGGTTCAGGAGCGGCAACCTCCGCCGCGAGCATTCTGCGCAGACATCCAAGGCATCGGGAACGGACCGGGCCCAAACTCCCCTGTGACATACCCAACTTTCCTGCGATTTCCCGGTAGGTGGCGTCACCTGGCGCCAGTAGCGCCGCCAGCAGCCGGGGGCAGCGACCGGGCAGCCGGTCCACGGCGGCGTGCAGCGCCCGGCGTTCGTCGGCACCGACGGCGATCCGTTCGGGGCAGTCGGCCGCGTCCGCGGAGGTCTCGTCGCGGTAGGGGCGTTCGTGCCGGGCGGTGCGGCGGGCCCGGCGGGCCTCCGCCCGTACGGCGTTGCGCACCCAGCGCGCCGGGTCCGGCGGCGGCCCGTCCAGCGCGAGCCGCTCCAGCAGCCGTAGCCAGACGGCCTGTTCGAGGTCGGCGGGTTCGATCGCCGCGCCGGTCGCCGAGGCGGCCGCCTCGGCCGTGGCCTCGGCGCTCACCAGCGGATGGAGGATGCGGACGACGGCCGCGGGGGCGGCTTCGGTCGTTGCGGGGCAATGATCAAGAAGCATCATGCCCCGGCCAACGCACCGTACCGGCGGCCGGTTGCCGTACCCGGCGCGCACCACCCGACCGGGGCACGCCCCGGCCGGGTGCTGACGCCGGTCTCACTTCGCGGCGAAGTCCGCCGCGGCGAGAAGAGCGGTGTCCGGGTTGTCGGAGAAGATCCCGTCGATACCCGTCGCGAAGTACGCCTGGAACGCGCCGAAGGCGTCACCGTACGCGGTGGGGTCCGTGCCGCGCCGGAAGTCGGCGGGCAGGAAGGTGTTCTCGTTGCGCAGGGTGTACGGGTGCAGGACCAGGCCCTGGGCGTGCCCATCCGTCACGAGGGTGGTGGGTGCGGTGAGCCGCCCCGAGGCGTCCTTGGGGATGATCAGGTCCAGGGTGGGTCCGATGCCCTGGGCGAAGGAGGCCATCCACTTCAGGCCCTCGGGCTTCACCAGGTCGGCCACGGTGCGCGGATCGCCGGACGTGACGAAATCCCAGGGGCGCTCGCCCGCGCCGGAGAGCAGGACGACGCGCGGGGTGGCGACGAGTCCGGCCAGGCGCTGGATGCTGCCGGGCTCGAAGGACTGGAGGATGAGCGGCGACTGCACGCGGTGGCGGTTGTAGCGGCGCAGCAGCTTGGCGAGGGGCTCTTCGAGACCGAGGCCCAGGCCCCGGAAGTAGGTGGGGTGCTTGGTCTCGACGTACAGCCAGACCGGCTTGCCGCGCCTGCGGCCCTCACGGTCGGCCCAGCGCAGCACCTCTTCGAAGGTGGGGATCTCCCAGCGGCCGTCGTAGAGCGTGTTCTTCTGACGGGTGCCAGGGATGCGTTCCGTGGCCCGCAGTGTCTTCAGTTCTGCGAGGGTGAAGTCCTCGGTGAACCAGCCGGTGAGCGAGACCCCGTCGACCTTCTTCGTGGTCTTGCGGCTCGCGAACTCGGGGTGGGCGCAGACGTCGGTGGTCGCGGTGATGTCGTTCTCGTGACGGCAGACGAGATGGCCGTCCTTGGTCGGCACCAGGTCCTGCTCGATGATGTGCGCCCCCATGTCGAGGGCCAGCTGGTAGGAGCCGAGGGTGTGCTCGGGCCGGTAGCCGCTGGTGCCGCGGTGCCCGATGACGGTGGGCACCGGCAGATCGAGGCGGAAGCCGTGGCCGCCCGGCCGTCCGGCGGTGTTCCCGGCCGGGTTCCCGGCGGCGTCGGCCGGGCCGCCGGCCAGTCCGAGGGCTGCCGTGCCCAGTACGGCGGCCCCCGCACCGAGCAGGGTTCTGCGGCCGGGACCTGCCTGCGCGCGCTCTGTCATCAATGCTCCTCGCGTGTGATGTCTCGCACCTGTCGGACGCCGTCCGAGCGTAGGCAGTCGTACCGTCGGGGGAGCAGCTCCTGGACGAACATGGCGGAAACACGCGTCAACACTGCGTATCCACTCGGTGAACCCGATGTGCGGTGAGCGAGAACCCGCGAGTATCGTCCTCACCTGCATGGACCGTCACGATCCCGCGCCCCGGCCGGCCCGGCCACTACACCGGAGGAACCGTTGTCCCGACACGCACTCATCAAGGCAGTGCTCGGACCGATCTTGCGCCTGATGTTCCGCCCCCAGGTGGAAGGCGTGGAGAACATCCCCGGGGACGGTCCGGTGATCCTCGCGGGCAACCATCTGACGTTCATCGACTCGATGATCATGCCGATCTGCTGCGACCGGCCGGTGTACTACATCGGCAAGGACGAGTACGTGACGGGCAAGGGGCTCAAGGGCCGGGCGATGGCCTGGTTCTTCACGGGCTGCGGCATGATCCCGGTGGACCGGGACGGCGGGCGCGGCGGTGTCGCGGCGCTGATGACGGGCCGTCGGGTGCTGGAGGAGGGCAAGGCCTTCGCCATCTACCCGGAGGGCACCCGCTCCCCCGACGGCCGCCTCTACCGGGGCCGTACGGGCATCGCCCGGCTGACGCTGATGACCGGCGCGCCGGTGGTGCCGTTCGCGATGATCGGCACGGACAAGCTGCAGCCCGGTGGTACCGGTCTGCCCCGCCCCGGCAAGGTGACGGTCCGCTTCGGTGAGCCGATGGAGTTCTCCCGCTACGAGGGCATGGACCGCGACCGCTATGTGCTGCGGGCGGTCACCGACTCCGTGATGGCCGAAGTGATGCGGCTGTCGGGTCAGGAGTACGTCGACATGTACGCCACGAAGGCGAAGGCCGCGTGAGCTGACGCACGGCGCAGGTTGCGCGGATGGGCCCGTACCCCGGTTGGCGGTACGGGCCCTTTCCCATGTCGTCCCGGCCCGTACGGGCCGGGACGCGGGCGGCTACTGGTGGACGATGCCCTCCTCCAGCTTCTGACCGCGCAACAGGAACCAGGCGATGACGGCCGTCACCAGCAGGACGACCGCGCCGGCACCCGCGGCGAGCCGCAGCCCGTCGACGAACGACTCCTGTGCGGCGGAGATCAGCGCGCTCGCCTGGTGCGCCGGAAGGCCGTGGGCCGCTTCGACGGCGCCGCCCAGCGATTCGTGGGCCGCCGCGGCGTTGGCGGACGGGACGCCCTTCGGGGTGGCGAAGTCCTGGTAGACGCCGGTGACGATGGAACCGAGCAGGGCGATACCGAGGGCCGCGCCGAGTTCGTACGCCGTCTCGGAGACCGCGCCCGCGGAGCCCGCCTGCTCCTTCGGGACGCTGGAGAGGATCACATCGGAGGTGACGGTGAAAGCGAAGCCCGCACCGACGCCGACGACCAGCAGCACCGCGCCGATCAGCGGGTAGGCGGTCTCCTTGTGGATCAAGGTGACAACGGCGAGCGCCAGGCCGATCGCCCCGAGACCGCCGGACACCACCAATCGTACGGAGTAGCGACGGGCCGCCACACCGGCGAGCAGTCCCGCCGTGACCGCGCCGACGGCCGCGGGCAGTTCGGCCAGTCCTGCCTCCAGCGGTCCGCGCCCCTGGACCAGTTGCAGGAACTGGGAGAGGAAGAAGACCAGTCCGGACAGGCCGAGGATGGTCAGCAGATCGGCGAGGACCGCGCCCGAGAAGCCCCGGTGATGGAAGAGCCTCATGTCCAGCAGGGGAGCGGGGAGCGTGAGTTGTCTGCGGACGAACCAGTGGAGCGCGGCCAGGCCGCCGAGGCCCGCGACGGCGACTGCCCAGCTCGTCCCGTGCGCGGCCAGCTCCTTGACGGCGTATACGACGCCGATCATGCCGATGAAGGAGAGCGCCACGCTGCCCAGGTCCCAGGGGCCCGGCGCCGGATTCTTCGACTCGGGGATCATCTTGACGCCGACGACCACCAGGACGGCCATGACGGGCAGGTTGATCAGGAAGACCGAGCCCCACCAGAAGTGTTCCAGGAGGAATCCGCCGACGACGGGGCCGACGGCCGCGCCCGCCGAGGCCATGGCGCCCCAGAGGCCGATGGCGAGGCTGCGCTCGCGCGGATCGTGGAAGAGGTTGCGGATCAGGGCGAGCGTGGACGGCATCAGGGTGGCGCCCGCGACACCGAGCAGCGCCCGCGCCAGGATCATCATCTCGGGGGTGCTCGCGTACGCGTTGAGCACGGAGACCGCGCCGAAGGCGACGGCGCCGCCCAGCAGCAGCTTCTTGCGGCCGATGCGGTCGCCGAGGCTGCCCATGGAGACCAGGAGCCCGGCGATGACGAAGGAGTAGACGTCGCCGATCCAGAGCAGCTGAGTGCCGGACGGCTTGAGGTCCTCCGTGAGGAAGGGGGTGGCGAGGCCGAGGACCGTGGCGTCCACGGCTACGAGCAGCACGGCGAGAACGAGGACGGCCAGGGCGATCCACCGCCCCGGTCGGCGCAGCTCTTCGGCGGTTTGTGCGTGCTGTTCGAGACTGCTCATTGCTCCACGCTCCGGCGTGCGCCGCCGAGCAGCAACTCGACGATCATGTGTTGGAAGTCCTGTCCGGCGACCCGGCCCGTCTGGACGGTCCAGGCGCCGGAGGAGATGAGCGCGTAGAGGGCCTCGGTCAGCCAGGCGGGGGTGAGGTCGATGCGGAACTCGCCTCGTTCCTGGCCGCGCAGGAAGAAGGCGGACACCTGGGCGTCGAGCCGGCTCCAGCCTTCGTTGACCTCGTCGCCCTCGAAGAGCTGGTTCTCGGTGACGAGGAAGGAGAGGAGTCCGGCGCTCGGCTCGACGGCGGCGATCAGCCGGCGCAGCGCTTCCTCGGAGGTCCCCTCGTCGAGCGCGGCGGCGTCCAGAGCCGCTCCGAACTCCTGGATGCCCAGGTTTTCCAATGCCCTGACCAGGGCGTCCCGTCCGGCGAAGTGCCGGTGCAGGGTGGCGCGTCCGATGCCTGCGGCTCTGGCGACCTCGTCCATGGTGGCGGTCGATTTACGGGTCAGCAGGGCGGCGGCGCTGCGCAGCACCTGCTCACGGTCGAGAGTCATGAGACAACCATAACCCATATGAGACATTAATGTCTCACGGCAGAGCCGTCGCCCTCCGCAGGCGCGAGAGAGGACCATGTCGTCATGAAGCCGCTGCTGCTGATCGACATCGACGGCCCGCTCAATCCGTACGCGGCACTGACGCGCCGCCGGGTTCCGGACGGCTATGCACTGCATCTGATGCGGCCGACGGGGTGGGACTACGGGATGCCTCTTCCCGTCCTCCTCAACCCGGAGCACGGGAAGGCGCTGCGCGGCCTGGCGGGCCGTTACGAGCTGGTCTGGGCGACGACCTGGAAGGACGAGGCCAACGAGTGGATCGGGCCGCGTCTGGGGCTGCCCCGGCTGCCGTACATCGACTGGCCGTCGATGCACGGCAGCGCGCCGGACGGCACGTACTGGAAGACGCGGTACGTGGTGGAGTACGCGGCGGGCCGGCCCTTCGCCTGGGTCGACGACGAGATCTCCGAGCAGGACCGGGGGTGGGCTACCGAGCAGGGGGCGGCCGAGGCTCTCCTGCTGTGGATCGATCCGTGGATCGGGCTGCTGCCGGCCGATTTCGAGGTGCTCGCCACGTGGGCGGACGGCCGCCGGGGCGGCGGGGACTGAGTCCGCCACTCCGGTCGGGTCGCCGCCCGTCCCGAGTCAGCCGGTGAGGACGGTCAGATCGAGGCCGGGCAGGCGGGCCGGATCGTCGACCACGAACATCTCGGTGACCTTCCCCCGCGCAACGGTGAAGATCATGACCGAGAACCGGTGGTCGTCGAGCGCCGAGATGACGGCCGGTTCCCCGTCGACCAGCGCGGGCAGCGACGACCGGGCGAACGGTGCGAACATCATCGCCTGGCGGGCCACGGTCGCGGCGCCCCGCACCAGGGACGGCGCTCCGACGCCACCGGCTCCGGCTCCGGACCGCACCACGACGTCCGGGTCGAGCACGGCGACGAGGGCCTCGAAGTCACCGCCGCGGGCGGCCGCCAGGAAGGCGTCGACGACTTCGCGCTTGCGGGCGAGATCGGGTTCCGGGTCCGGCTCCACGCCCCGCACCCGGCGACGGGCCCGGCTGGCGAGCTGCCGGGCCGCGGCCGGGGTCCGGTCCACGACGCGGGCGATCTCGTCGAACGGCACGGCGAACATGTCGTGCAGGACGAAGGCGAGCCGCTCGGCGGGGTCGAGCGTTTCGAGTACGACCAGCATCGCGAGACCGACCGAATCGGCCATCATCGCCTGTTGTTCCGGGTCGGCCTCCGGCTCGGCGCCGAGGACCGGATCCGGGGCGTGGGCCTCGGAAGCGCGCGTGTCGAGCAGTTCCTCGCGGCGAGCGCGGCGGGAGCGGAGCCTGTCCAGGCACACCCGCCCGACCACCGTCGTCAGCCAGCCGCCCAGGTTCCCGATCGCCCGGCTGTCGGTACGGCTGAGCCGGATCCAGGCTTCCTGGACGGCGTCCTCCGCCTCGTTCGTCGAGCCGAGCATGCGGTAGGCCACGGCCTTCAGCTGGGTACGGTTCTCCTCGAAGCGTTCGGCCAGGAACTCGCGGCCGTCGGCCTGGCGTCCGTTCACCCCGCGTCCGTCCCGCGCGTGTCCGCCCCGCTCATGTCCGTCCACAGTCGCATTCCTCCGTGGTGTGCCGTCACTGTGATGACGAACCGGAGCTCACCGATGTGACAGGTGGCTGCGCGCCCCTTCACCGGCGCCGGGCGCGCCCGCTCAGCTCCACGGCAGCGCGGCGCGGCGGTGCCAGTAAGCCTCCGGCTCCTCCACGAGCGCGTCGAGCCGGGCGCGCCGCGGCTCGCCGAGGTCGACGACGGCAGCGCGCAGGTTTCCGGCGAGCTGGTCGAGGGCCGCCGCGCCGGAGAGCACCACTGAGGCCCACGGCTGGTGCAGTACGAACGCCAGCGCGATCGCGTCGCTGCCCACGCCGACGTCGGCGGCGATCTCCTGGACCACGGCGGGGGCCTCCGTCCCGGCGAGCCGGCCGTTGGCCATGGCTTCCTTGACGATCACGGTGAGCCCGGCGTCATGGGCCTCGGCGAGCGCCGCTCCGGCCGAGGTCTCCAGGGCGTTGTAGGTGGCCTGGACGGTGCGGAAGAGCGGTTCGCCGCCGACGGTGACGGCGAGGGCGGCCCGGATGGCGTCGGCCTGGGCGGGTCCGCTGGTGGACAGCCCGACGCCGATACCCGCCGCGGCGAGTTCGGCGAGCCGCGCGTGCAGTTCCTTGTCGGTGAGGGCCGGGCTGTCGGGGGTGACCGAGTGGATCTGGTAGAGGTCGAGCCGGTCCCCGAGCAGCGCGTCGGTCTCGGCGCGCTGGCGCAGATACGTGGCCAGGCTGTGGTCCTTGACCTCGTGCGCCTCGGCTTCCACGCTCCAGTCGGCGGTGTAGGTGTAGCCCCACTTGCTGCCGATGACGACATCGTCCGCTTCCGGGTGCGCCGTCAGCCAGCCGGCCAGGAACTCCTCCGAACGACCGTAGGAGCGGGCCGCGTCGAAGTAGCGGACGCCCTGCGCGTAGGCGGCGTCCAGCAGTTCGTGGGTGCGCTCGCGCAGCGCCTCGACGCTGCGGTCGGCGGGCAGATCGCGGTCACGGTGCAGGTTGATGTAGCCCGGCCTGCCGACCGCTGCCAGGCCGAGCCCGATGTGGGCGCTCGGAGTCGTCGCTGTGGCCGATGGGGCCTCCCCCGGCCGGGCGAGGCCGAGAGCTCGGGGAAGGTCGAAAGGCATCGTGGGCTCCTCGTCGATGGGGTGCGCTCCCCCGTCAACGTAACCCGGCGCGCAGAAACCGGAAGGCGGGCAACGTAGGGCCGCTCCCCGCCCCGAAGCCGCCTGCGCGGCATCAGTTCCTGGCGGTGGCCCACGCCTGCTGGACGGCGAGGTCGGCCTTGACCTCGGCGAGCTGGACGGCGACGGCGGACGGGGCCGTACCGCCGCGACCGCTGCGGGAGGCGAGGGCGCCGGGCACGTTGAGGACCGTGCGGACCTCGGGGGTGAGGTGCTCGGAGATCTTCGCGAACTGCTCGTCGGTCAGCTCGTCGAGCTCGATGCCCTGCTGCTCGCACGTCTTGACGCACTCGCCCGCGACCTCGTGGGCGACCCGGAACGGCACACCCTGCTTGACCAGCCACTCGGCGATGTCTGTGGCGAGCGAGAAGCCGGCCGGGGCCAGCTCCTCCATGCGCTCGCGGTTGATGGTGAGGGTGGCCATCATTCCGGTGAAGGCGGGCAACAGGACTTCGAGCTGGTCGCAGGAGTCGAAGACCGGTTCCTTGTCCTCCTGGAGGTCGCGGTTGTACGCGAGCGGGAGGGCCTTCAGCGTGGCCATCAGGCCCGTCAGGTTGCCGATCAGCCGGCCGGACTTGCCGCGGGCCAGCTCGGCGATGTCGGGGTTCTTCTTCTGCGGCATGATCGAGGAGCCGGTGGAGAAGGCGTCGTGCAGGGTGACGAAGGAGAACTCCTTCGTGTTCCAGATGATGACCTCCTCCGCGATCCGGGAGAGATTCACGCCGATCATCGCGGTGATGAACGCGAACTCGGCGACGAAGTCGCGGGAGGCCGTGCCGTCGATGGAGTTGGCGACGGAGCCGTGCTCGAAGCCGAGGTCGGCGGCGACCGCTTCCGGGTCCAGCCCGAGGGACGACCCGGCCAGTGCACCGGAGCCGTACGGGGAGACGGCGGTCCGCTCGTCCCACTGGCGCAGCCGCTCGGCGTCCCGGGACAGGGACTGCGCGTGGGCCAGGACGTGGTGGGCGAAGAGCACCGGCTGGGCGTGCTGCAGATGCGTACGGCCGGGCATCGCTACGTCCGGGTGCGCCTCGGCGAGGCCGACCAGGGCGCCCTGGAGCTCGGCGATCAGGCCGCCGATGATCCGGGCGTGGTCGCGCAGGTACATCCGGAAGAGGGTGGCGATCTGGTCGTTCCGGGACCGGCCGGCCCGCAGCTTGCCGCCCAGGTCCGGACCGAGGCGTTCCAGCAGGCCACGCTCCAGCGCGGTGTGCACGTCCTCGTCCGCGACGGTGCCCGTGAACGATCCGTCGGCGACGTCGGTTTCGAGCTGGTCGAGACCGGCGATCATGCGGTTCAGCTCGTCCTCGGTGAGCAGACCCGCCTTGTTCAGGACGCGCGCGTGGGCGCGGGAGCCGGCGATGTCGTATGGCGCGAGCCGCCAGTCGAAGTGGACGGAGGCGGACAGCTTGGCCAGCGCCTCGGCCGGACCGTCGGCGAAGCGGGCGCCCCAGAGGCGTACGTCGCTGTTGCCGTTGCCGTTGCTCACTGCGTGCTCCTCGGGAGGACAAGGGGGTGGATGTGCGACCGCCTCCCCGCGCGGAGAGCCGGGGAGGCGGTGACGTAACTACTGGGGGTCAGGCGAGGTCACGCTTCGCGGCGATCTTCGAGGAGAGGCCGAAGATCTCGATGAAGCCCTGCGCCTTGGACTGGTCGAACGTGTCGCCCGAGTCGTAGGTGGCGAGGTTGAAGTCGTAGAGCGACTGCCCGGACTTCCGGCCGGTGACGACGGCGCGGCCCGCGTGCATGGTCATCCGGATGTCACCGGTGACGTGCTGGTTGGCCTCGTTGATGAAGCCGTCCAGGGCGCGCTTGAGCGGGGAGAACCACAGGCCGTCGTAGACCAGCTCGCCCCAGCGCTGCTCGACCTGCCGCTTGTAGCGGGCCAGCTCGCGCTCGACGGTGACGTTCTCCAGCTCCTGGTGGGCGGTGATCAGCGCGATCGCGCCCGGGGCCTCGTACACCTCGCGGGACTTGATGCCGACGAGACGGTCCTCGACCATGTCGATCCGGCCGATGCCCTGGGCGCCGGCCCGCTGGTTCAGCTGCTGGATCGCCTGGAGGACGGTGACGGGCTTGCCGTCGATGGCGACGGGCACGCCCTCCTTGAAGGAGATGACGACCTCGTCGGCCTCGCGCGAGGTGGCGGGGTTCTCGGTGTACTCGTAGATGTCCTCGATCGGCGCGTTCCAGATGTCCTCCAGGAAGCCCGTCTCGACGGCCCGCCCGAAGACGTTCTGGTCGATGGAGTACGGGGACTTCTTGGTGGTCGCGATCGGGAGGTTCTTCTCCTCACAGAAGGCGATCGCCTTGTCCCGGGTCATCGCGTAGTCACGGACCGGGGCGATGCACTTCAGGTCCGGGCCGAGCGCGGAGATGCCGGCCTCGAAGCGGACCTGGTCGTTGCCCTTGCCGGTGCAGCCGTGGGCGACGATGCCGGCGTTGTGCTTGTTGGCGGCGGCGACGAGGTGCTTGACGATGGTCGGCCGGGACAGGGCCGAGACCAGCGGGTAGCGGTCCATGTAGAGGGCGTTGGCCTTGATCGCCGGAAGGCAGTACTCCTCGGCGAACTCGTCCTTGGCGTCCGCGACCTCGGCCTCGACGGCACCGCAGGCGAGCGCGCGCTTGCGGATGACGTCCAGGTCCTCGCCGCCCTGGCCGACGTCCACGGCAACGGCGATGACCTCGGCGCCCGTCTCCTCGGCGATCCAGCCGATGGCGACGGAGGTGTCCAGGCCGCCCGAGTAGGCGAGTACGACGCGCTCGGTCACGGGTTTCTCCTTACGGTGCAATCACTGATGGGTATAACTATGCAGTCCTCCGTATGCTTTGTCAAAGGTGCAGGTGGGAGTGGCGCGTCGACACCGGGCCAGGGCGGCGACCAGCGGCCGCGACGGCTGCGAAGCGGTGCGGGAACGGTGCCGGGCGGCGGGTCCGTACCGGCGTCCCATCGGCTGAAATGGGCTCGGCCACGCCGGAGTTGGCGACGATAATGGCCGCCATGGGAAAAACGTACGAGCGAATCGACGGACGGATCAGGACCTTCATCGAAGAGCAGCACATCTTCTTCACGGCGACGGCGCCCCTGGACGGCGAGGGCACGGTCAATCTGTCCCCCAAGGGCGTCAGTGGCTCGTTCGCCGTCGTCGACGAGCTGACCGTGGCGTATCTGGACTTCGCGGGCAGCAATGCCGAGACCATCGCCCATCTGCGCGAGAACGGCCGCATCACGCTCATGTGGTGCGCCTTCCAGGGGCCGCCGAACATCGTGCGGGTGCACGGCCGCGGCGAGCCGGTCTTCCGCGACGATCCGCGGTTCGGTCCGCTGCTCGGCCACTTCCCCGACGTGGACCCCGGCTCGCACGGACTGCGTGCCATCGTCGTGGTCAGGGCCGAGCTGATCCGCGACACCTGCGGATTCGCCGTGCCCTTCATGTCGTACGACGAGGACCGGCCACTGCACGCACAGCGCTTCGCCCGCGAGGACGACGCGTCGCTCAGTGTCTACTTCGAGAAGAAGGAGCACGTCGCGACGAGTATCGACGGGCTGCCGGGGCTGCCGCTCCCGCTGCCGTCCATGCCGGGCGCGAACCGAGGCGCAGCAGGGAATTGAGCTGTCCGGAGCACGTCCGGAGGTGCCGCCCCGCCGCATGGTCTAGCGTCCGTGGCATGCGCAGATCTCTGGTGACCGGTTCGGTACTGCTCGCGCTGGCGGGGTCGGTCGCGGCCCGGCCCGCCGCGACGCCGGTTCTCCCGGAACGGCTGGCCGACACCGGCGGCGGCACCCAGCTGATCACGGCCGAGGCACCGGCCCCGGGGTCCACCACGGGCACCGTCACCTGGTGGAATCTGCGCCGGAGCACCTGGGTGAAGGGCGGCTCCGCCCCGGCCCGGTTCGGTGCGAAGGGCCTGGCCGAGGGGGCGTCGCGCAAGCAGAGCACCGACACCACCCCCACCGGCCTGTACGACCTGCCGTTCGCCTTCGGGGTCGAGGCGGCGCCGGCCGGCACCGTCCACCCGTACCGCCGGGTCAACAGCCAATCGTGGTGGTGCCAGGACAACGGGGCGCGGTCCTACAACCGCTGGGTGGAGCCGCGGCCGGCGGACTGCCGGGCGAGCGAGGCGGAGCATCTGAGCGCGTATCCGACGCAGTACGCCCGCGCGCTCGTCATCGGCTTCAACTACGCGCGGCCGGTGCGGGGGCGCGGCGCCGGGATCTTCCTGCACGTCAACGGGCCTGGCGCGACCGCCGGTTGTGTGTCCGTACCGGCGGCCGCGATGGACCGGATCCTGGACTGGGTGGATCCGGCCCGCCGTCCGCACATCGCGATCGGGACCCGTTCGGGACCGCTCGCGATCACGCGCTACTGAGTCGTTCCGGCCCGCTCAGCGTTCTTTCTGGGCCAGTCGCAGCAGGTGGTCGGCGAGCGCCTGGCCGCCCGCCGGGTCACGGCTGATCAGCATGAGGGTGTCGTCACCCGCGATGGTGCCGAGGATGTCGTGCAGTTCGGCCTGGTCGATGGCCGAGGCGAGGAACTGGGCGGCGCCCGGCGGGGTGCGCAGCACCACGAGGTTGGCCGAGGCCTCCGCCGAGATGAGCAGTTCGGCGGAGAGGCGCCGCATCCGCTCTTCCTTCGCGGACCCGCCCAGCGGTGCCTGCGGGGTGCGGAAGCCGCCTTCGCTCGGCACCGCGTAGATCAGTTCGCCACCGGTGTTGCGGATCTTCACCGCGCCCAGCTCGTCCAGATCGCGGGAGAGCGTCGCCTGGGTGACGCTCAGCCCGTCGTCGGCGAGGAGCTTGGCCAGCTGGCTCTGCGAGCGCACCGGCTGCCGGTTCAGGATGTCCACGATCCGGCGGTGGCGCGCGGTACGGGTCTGCGGCACGGACGGCCCGCCGTGCTCGGTCTCCTGCGCCTCGGTCATCGTCGTCGCCTCATTCTCCGGATCGTCCGTCCCCTTTTGCCGCGTCGAGAGCGCCGGGCAGCGCCCGGAGGAACGCGTCCACCTCCGTGTCGCCGATGATCAGTGGCGGCATGAGCCGCACGACATCGGGGGCGGGTACGTTCACCAGGATTCCGGCTCCCTGAGCCGCCTGTTGCACCTGCGGTGCCAGGGGCTCGGTGAGCACGATACCCAGCAGCAGCCCGGAGCCGCGGACGTGGGAGACCAGAGGGTGCCCGAGACCCTCCACTCCGTTCCGGATCTTCTCGCCGAGCCGCTTCACCCGGTCCAGGGCGCCGTCGGCCGCCAGGGTGTCCAGGACGGCGAGTCCGGCGGCGCAGGCGATCGGGTTGCCACCGAACGTCGTGCCGTGCTGGCCCGGCTTCAGCAGATCGGCCGCCGGGCCGAACGCGACGGTCGCGCCGAGCGGCAGTCCGCCGCCGAGGCCCTTGGCGAGGGTGACGACGTCCGGCTCGACGCCCTGGTGGGACTGGTGCTCGAACCACTGGCCGCAGCGGCCGATACCGGTCTGCACCTCGTCGAGGACGAGCAGGGTGCCGGTGGCCCGGGTGATCTCGCGGGCGGCCTCCAGGTAGCCCTTGGGCGGCACGACCACACCGTTCTCGCCCTGGATGGGCTCGATGATCACCAGGGCGGTTTCGGTACTCACGGCGGCCCGCAGCGCCTCGGCGTCCCCGTAGGGGACGTGGGTGACATCGCCGGGCAGCGGTTCGAAGGGCTCGCGCTTCTTCGGCTGACCGGTGAGCGCGAGCGCGCCCATGGTCCGGCCGTGGAAGCCGCCGTCGGTGGCGACCATGTGGGTCCGCCCGGTCAGCCGGCCGATCTTGAAGGCGGCCTCGTTGGCCTCGGCGCCCGAGTTGGCGAAGTAGACCCTGCCCTCGCGGCCGAAGAGCTGGAGCAGCCGTTCGGCGAGGGCCACGGGCTGCGGTGCGATGAAGAGGTTGGAGACGTGGCCGAGGGAGGCGATCTGGGTGGAGACGGCCTCGATGACGGCGGGGTGGGCGTGGCCCAGCGCGTTCACCGCGATACCGCCGACGAAGTCGACGTACTCGGTGCCGTCGGCGTCCCACACATGGGCGCCCTCGCCGCGGACGAGGGACAGCTGGGGGGTGCCGTAGTTGTCCATCAGCGCGTGGCTCCAGCGCTGCGACAGCTCCTGGTTGCTCATGACTCCCCCTGCGCGTCGGGCTGTGCGTCGGGCACGACCATCGTGCCGATTCCTTCGTCGGTGAAGATCTCCAGCAGGATCGAGTGCTGGACCCGGCCGTCGATGACGCGGGCGGTCTCCACGCCGTTGCGGACGGCGTGCAGGCAGCCCTGCATCTTCGGCACCATGCCGCTGGACAGCTCGGGCAGCAGCTTCTCCAGCTCGGTGGCGGTGAGGCGGCTGATCACGTCTTCGCTGTTGGGCCAGTCCTCGTAGAGGCCCTCGACGTCGGTGAGGACCATCAGCGTCTCGGCGTTCAGCGCGGCGGCAAGTGCGGCGGCCGCGGTGTCGGCATTGACGTTGTAGACGTGGTTGTCGTCGGCGGAGCGGGCGATGGAGGAGATGACCGGGATCCGGCCGTCGTCCAGCAGCGCCCGGATCGCCCCGGTGTCGATGGCGGTGATCTCGCCGACCCGGCCGATGTCGACGAGTTCGCCGTCGATGGTGGGCCGGTGCTGGGTGGCGGTGATCGTGTGGGCGTCCTCGCCGGTCAGGCCGACGGCGAGCGGGCCGTGCTGGTTGAGCAGGCCGACGAGCTCGCGCTGGACCTGTCCGGCCAGCACCATCCGTACGACGTCCATCGCCTCGGGCGTGGTGACGCGCAGACCCGCCTTGAACTCGCTGACCAGGCCCTGCTTGTCGAGCTGGGCACTGATCTGCGGGCCGCCGCCGTGCACGACGACGGGCTTGAGGCCGGCCTGGCGCAGGAAGACGACGTCCTGGGCGAAGGCCGCCTTCAGTTCCTCGTCGATCATGGCGTTGCCGCCGAACTTGATGACGACGGTCTTGCCGTTGTGCCGGGTCAGCCAGGGCAGTGCCTCGATGAGGATCTGCGCCTTCGGGAGTGCGGTGTGCTTCCGCGTCGAGGTCATGAGCTGTACGCGCTGTTCTCGTGGACGTAGTCCGCGGTGAGGTCGTTGGCCCAGATGACGGCCGACTCGGTGCCTGCGGCCAGGTCAGCGGTGATCTCGACCTCGCGGTAGCGCATGTCGACCAGGTCGCGGTCCTCGCCGACTCCCCCGTTCTTGCAGACCCAGACGCCGTTGATGGCGACGTTCAGCTGGTCGGGCTCGAAGGCGGCCTTCGTCGTGCCGATCGCGGACAGGACGCGGCCCCAGTTGGGGTCCTCGCCGTGGATGGCGCACTTCAGAAGGTTGTTACGGGCGATGGAGCGGCCCACCTCGACGGCGTCGTCCTCGGTCGCGGCGTTGATGACCTCGATCCGGATGTCCTTGGAGGCGCCCTCGGCGTCACCGATGAGCTGCCGGGCGAGGTCGGCGCAGACAGTCCGGACGGCCTCGGCGAACTCGCCCTGGTCCGGAGTGATTCCACTGGCGCCGGAGGCCAGCAGCAGGACCGTGTCGTTGGTCGACATGCAGCCGTCGGAGTCGACCCGGTCGAAGGTGGTGCGGGTGGCGGCGCGCAGCGCGGTGTCCAGCGCCGGGGCGTCCACATCGGCGTCGGTGGTGAGGACGACCAGCATGGTGGCGAGGCCCGGGGCGAGCATGCCCGCGCCCTTGGCCATGCCGCCGACGGTCCATCCCTCGCCGCCCGCGACGGCGGTCTTGTGGACGGTGTCGGTGGTCTTGATCGCGATGGCGGCCTTCTCGCCGCCGTGCTCGCTCAGTGCCGCGGCGGCGGTCTCGATGCCGGGCAGCAGCTTGTCCATCGGGAGCAGGGTCCCGATCAGTCCGGTCGAGGCGACCGCGATCTCGCCCGCGCTGTGGCCGGGGAGGACCTCGGCGGCCTTTTCGGCGGTGGCGTGGGTGTCCTGGAAGCCCTGTGGGCCCGTACAAGCGTTGGCACCACCGGAGTTGAGCACGACGGCGCCGACTTCACCGCCCTTCAGTACCTGCTCCGACCAGAGGACGGGGGCGGCCTTGACGCGGTTGGAGGTGAAGACGCCCGCGGCGGCGTGACGCGGACCGTTGTTGACCACGAGGGCCAGGTCCGGGTTACCGCTCTCCTTGATACCCGCGGCGATGCCCGCCGCGGAGAACCCCTGTGCTGCCGTGACACTCACGGTGCGACTCCGATCGTGGAAAGACCTGTGTCCTCGGGGAGCCCGAGGGCGATGTTCATGCTCTGCAGGGCGCCGCCGGCGGTGCCCTTGGTGAGGTTGTCGATGGCGCTGACGACGATGATCCGGCCCGCCGCGTCGTCGTACGCGACCTGGATCTGCACCGCGTTGGAACCGTGGACGGCCGCCGTGGCGGGCCACTGCCCCTCGGGGAGCAGGTCGACGAACGGCTCGTCGGCGAACGCCTTCTCGTACGCGGCGCGGAGGGATTCGGCGCTCACGCCCGGCTTCGCCTTCGCGCTGCACGTGGCGAGGATGCCGCGAGGCATCGGCGCCAGGGTCGGCGTGAAGGAGACGGTGACCGGCGTGCCGGCTGCCGCGCTGAGGTTCTGGATCATCTCGGGGGTGTGCCGGTGGCCCCCGCCGACGCCGTACGGGGACATGTTGCCCATCACCTCGGAGCCGAGCAGATGCGGCTTGGCCGCCTTGCCGGCCCCGGAGGTGCCGGACGCGGCGACGATCACGGCCTCGGGCTCGGCCAGCTGGGCCGCGTACGCCGGGAAGAGCGCGAGCGAGACGGCGGTCGGGTAGCAGCCGGGCACCGCGATGCGCCTGGATCCCGCCAGCGCCGAGCGAGCGCCGGGCAGTTCGGGCAGACCGTAGGGCCAGGTCCCGGCGTGCGGCGAACCGTAGAACTTCTCCCAGTCCGAGGCGTCCTCGAGCCGGAAGTCGGCGCCCATGTCCACGACGAGCACCTCGTCACCGAGCTGCTCGGCCACGGCGGCGGACTGCCCGTGCGGAAGGGCGAGGAAGACGACATCGTGCCCGGCGAGCACCTCGGCCGTGGTCGGCTGCAGCACCCGGTCGGCCAGCGGCCGCAGATGCGGCTGCAGCGCACCGAGCTTCTGCCCCGCGTTGGAGTTGGCGGTGAGGGCCCCGATCTCGACCTGAGGGTGGACCAGCAGGAGACGGAGCAGCTCCCCACCGGCGTATCCGCTCGCCCCTGCCACTGCTGCACGTACCACCATCGAAATCCTCCTCATTGATGGCATGACTATACGCAGCAATGCACTTTTATGCAACGACGCCACCGCCCGCGGATCCCGCCGGAGGCGAAGGTGCTCATCAGCCGAGCGCGCGGTCGAGATCAAAGGCCGCGCTGATCAGCGCGAGGTGGGTGAAGGCCTGCGGGAAGTTCCCGCGCTGCTCCCCGGTGTGGCCGATCTCCTCGGCGTACAGACCGAGGTGGTTGGCGTACGTGAGCATCTTCTCGAACGCGAGTCGGGCCTCGTCCAGCCGGCCGGCTCGGGCCAGCGCCTCGACGTACCAGAACGAGCAGATCGAGAACGTGCCCTCGTCGCCCCGCAGTCCGTCCGGGCTGGCCTGCGGGTCGTAGCGGTAGACCAGCGAGTCAGACACCAGGTCCTCGCCCAGCGCGTCCAGCGTGGCGAGCCACTTCGGGTCGGTCGGGGAGACGAACTTCGCCAGCGGCATCATCAGCAGGGACGCGTCGAGGACGTGGCCGTCCTCGTACTGGACGAAGGCGTGCCGCTCGTCGGACCAGCCGTGGCGCATGATCCGGCGATAGATCGCGTCCCGGGCCCGCCCCCACCGCACGATGTCGACGGGCAGGCCGCGATGCTGGGCCAGTCGCATGGCGCGCTCGATGGCCACCCAGCACATCAATCGTGAATAGAGGAAGTTCTTGCGCCCGCTGCGGGTCTCCCAGATTCCCTGGTCGGGCTGGTCCCAGTGGTCGCACACCCAGTCGACCAGTTTGCTGATGCCGTCCCAGTGCGCACTGGAGATGGGCTGTCCCCACTTGTTGTAGAGGTAGAGGCCGTCGATGAGCGCCCCGTAGATGTCCAGCTGCAGCTGGTCGACGGCGTCGTTGCCCACACGTACGGGGGCCGAGCCCCGGTAGCCCTCGAGATGGGTCAGCTCGCGTTCGGGCAGCTCACGGCGTCCGTCGATGCCGTACATGATCTGCAGCGGGCCGGTCTCGTCGGTCGCTTCGAGACAGACATGCTCGGAGAGAAAGCCCATGAAGGCCTCGGCCTCCTCGGTGAAGCCGAGCCTGAGCAGCGCGTAGACACAGAACGCCGCGTCGCGGATCCATACGTAGCGGTAGTCCCAGTTGCGCTCGCCTCCGATGCGTTCGGGCAGGCTGGTGGTCGGCGCGGCGATGATGGCGCCGGTCGGGGCGTAGGTGAGCAGCTTCAGGGTGAGGGCGGAGCGGTGCACCATCTCCCGCCAGCGACCGCGGTACCGCGACCGGGACAGCCACCGCCGCCAGTACAGGACAGTGGCGTTGAACTGGTTCTCCGCCTCGGCCAGCGGGCAGAAGCGGGGTGCCACGTCGCCGCCGACCCGGTCGAGGGCGAAGACCGCGGACTCGCCCTCGTGCAGCTTGAACAGCGACCATACGTCCTGGCCGGCGACCTCGAGCGGCACACTCGACGTCAGCGCGAGAGTGAGGGAGGGCGATTCGAAAACCGCCTGGCCCTGCTGTACGTGCACGGTGTGCGGCTGCGCCCCGTACTCGAAACGGGGGGCCGCCCGGGCGCGGAACGGCAGCGATCCGCGGACGCACACCACGCGGCGGATCAGCCGGTGCCGGTCGGCCTCGCGCGAATCGTCGAGTACCGGCATGAAGTCCTGGACCTCACCGACCCCGTCCTCCGCGAAGAAGCGGGTGATCAGCACATTGGTGTCGGGGAAGTAGAACTGCTTGGTACGCGTCGGAGCATCCGCCGCGAGTTCGAAGTACCCGCCGCGGTCGGCGTCGAGGATCGAGGCGAAGACACTGGGTGCGTCGAAGCGCGGGCAGCAGTACCAGTCGATGGTGCCGTTGGTGTCCACCAGGGCCGCGCTGCGCAGATCGCCGATCAGGCCGTGCTCGGCAACCGGCAGATAGCGGGGTCCGCCGACACCCGTGGACGCGCCGAAGGCACTGAACGTCCCGGCGCTCGCGTTGGCCTCAACAGTCACCTCGGACCTCCCTGAGCCTCCGCACCCCCTCTTCAGGCTAGCCAGTCGTCGACATACAGGACAAACGGGAACGGGCTCCGTCGCACCCTCCCCGTGACCGTGCCGACGGGCCCGGCACCATGCCCGCCCGTCGGCGCCGAGCGCATCGATGTCAGGATGGTTCCATGACGAGCAAGGTTTACTTCGACATCACCATCAACGACGAGCCCGCCGGGCGGATCACGTTCAAACTGTTCGACGACGTCGTTCCCAAGACCGCGGAAAACTTCCGCGCGCTGGCGACCGGCGAGAAGGGCTTCGGCTACAAGGGCTCCTCGTTCCACCGGATCATCCCCGACTTCATGCTGCAGGGCGGCGACTTCACCCGCGGTGACGGCACGGGCGGCCAGAGCATCTACGGCGCCAAGTTCGCCGACGAGAACTTCAAGCTCGCGCACACCAAGCCGGGCCTGCTCTCCATGGCCAACGCCGGCCCCAACTCCAACGGCTCGCAGTTCTTCATCACGACCATCGTGACGTCCTGGCTGGACGGCAAGCACGTGGTGTTCGGCGAGGTCGACAACCAGGAGAGCATGGACCTGGTCAAGAAGATCGAGGCCCTCGGTTCGAAGAGCGGCCGGCCCCAGGCGAAGGTCACCATCGCGGACAGCGGCGTCCTCTGACCCACCCCCAAAACCGCTGAACGAGCGCGCCCCCGACGGTCTCCGTCGGGGGCGCGCTCCGTCGTTCCCGGCGGCCGGCCGGACCCGGTCCACTGCCAACCGAAGGTTGACATGCCTCTACTGTCAACCTAAGGTTGACACATGGAGAATCCCGTACGCATGACCCATCCTGTGCGCCTCGACGAGCTGATCGAGGCCATCAAGAAGGTTCACACCGACACACTCGACCAGCTCTCCGACGCGGTCATCGCCGCGGACCACCTCGGGGATGTGGCCGACCATCTGATCGGGCACTTCGTGGACCAGGCCCGGCGCTCGGGCGCCTCCTGGTCCGACATCGGCAAGAGCATGGGGGTGACCCGGCAGGCGGCGCAGAAGCGGTTCGTCGCCAAGGATCCCGGCGAACTGTCCGACCTCGACCCCAGCCAGGGGTTCAGCCGCTTCACGGAGCGGGCCAGGAACGTCGTGATGGCCGCGCAGAACGAGGCCCACGCGGCGCGCAACAACGAGGTGAGCACCGGACATCTGGTGCTCGGGCTGCTCAGCGAGCCGGAGGCGCTGGGCCCCGCGTTCATCAAGGCCCAGGGGGTCACGCTGGAGGCCGTCCGCCGGGCCGCGGCCGAGTCGCTGCCGCCGGCCGTGGACGGCGAACTGCCCGAACTCGTCCCGTACGACGCGGGGGCCCGCAAGGCTCTGGAGCTGACGTTCCGCGAGGCCCTGCGGATGGGCCACAACTACATCGGCACCGAGCACCTCGTGCTCGCCCTGCTGGAACAGGAGGACGGTGCGGGTGTACTGACAGGTCTCGGCATCGACAAGGCGACGGCCGAGACGGCGATCGCCAAGGCCGTCACCCTCGGCGCCGACTCGAAGAAGCAGGCATGACCGGCGCGGTCCGTCCGGGCTGAGTACAAAAGAACCGGTCAGCGCACCCAGGCTTCGAGTCCGAGGCCAGCTGCCCGGCATGCCGGTGAGCGTGACCGTGGACAACGGCCGGACGTCGACGTTCCAGTACGTCGGCGACGGGCCTTGAGCACGTGGACGCGGGCGGCCCGGATGACCGCCGGTTCGGCGACGGCGACGATCGCGCCGTCGCAGGCCGGTCGGGTGTCCCGCCGGCCGCCCATCCGCGAGATGAAGGCGAGCAGCGGTTCACCGCCGTGCGGGGCCGAGCGCGGGTCCGCGAGCCGGGCGTCGACGGCCGCGGGCTCGCAGGCCGTGACATCGGCGAGGGTGCGGCCCCGCCAGCGGCCCATGTCACAGTCGCGCAGGGTGGGCTGGACGAGCGGGGCGAGGCCAAGCGCGTCGCCGGTGGCACGGCTGCGCGGGGTGGGTGAGCAGTAGCGCAGTTCGGCGGCGCCGAGGGGCGGTGCGGCCGACCGCGCACGGAGTGATCGGCCTGGTCCGGGTGGCGGCCGGGTCCACCTTCCTCGGCCTGTACGTCTGGTACCGCGGGATGGCGGAGATCGGGGTGCCGCGGGCCAGCCGGCTCCATCTCGCGCAGCCGATGCTGACTCTGGTGTGGTCGTTCCTCGTGCTCGGCGAGAAGGTCTCGGCGGCGGCACCGGTGGCGGCGATCGCGGTGCTGGTCTGCATCGCGGTCACTCAGCGGACGGGGCGCGCCCGGCGTGCGGGGTGAGAACCGCGCACCCTCCGCCGGGCGAAGTCGCGTTTCGGTCATAGACTTGTCGACATGGACCGCCACCCGTGAGGAGGTCACACCCGATGGAGGCACACGCGGGCGACCGTCTGCTGACGCACGGCAGGACCGTGGGACAGCACGACCGGGTCGCAGAGATCGTCGAAGTGCTCGGGGCCGGGGGCACTCCCCCGTACCGCGTCCGCTTCGAGGACGGACACGAACACCTCATTTCGCCCGGTCCCGACAGCGTCGTACAGCACAGAGCCCGTAAGCGGGCAACGGAGACCCGGTAGCGGCCTCCGGCGGACGGCACTGCTCTTCCCCCCGGGCCCCGGGCGGACCGACCGGGTTCCCGGCGGCCCGCCCGCGCAACAGGGTGCGTCCACCCCGCTGCTTCGGTCAGCGGGGTGGACGCACCCTGTTGCGGTAATGGTCGGCCACCACTCGGGCCATGGTTCCGATCCGGTCCGTGACCACGTCCTTGCCGGAGAAGTAGACGTGGCCGCGCACCTGGTCGTAGCCGGCGGCGAAGTCGAGGTGGCGGGAGAGCTCGGCCGGGTCCTGCCAGGCGGCGGGCTGCGCGGGGTCGCCGGCCTTGTAGAGCGCCTCGCCCACGAACAGATCGACGCCCGTACCCCGTACGACCTCGTCCCACCACGGCAGCAGCTTGGCGTAGTCGGCGGCTGCGAAGCCGATGTTCCAGTAGATCTGCGGGCAGATGTAGTCGATCCAGCCCTTCCTGATCCAGCCGCGGGTGTCGGCGTGCAGATCGTCGTACGTCTGCACGCCCGCCTTCGTGTCGGAACCGAGCGGATCGGTCGCGGCGTTGCGCCACACGCCGAACGGGCTGATCCCGAACTGGACGTGCTTCTTGATCCCCTTGATCCGCTCGGCGGTCTCGCGCACCAGCTTGTCGGTGTTGCCCCGCCGCCAGGCGGCCTTGTCCGGGAAGCCGGCGCCGTACTTCGCGTACGTGGCGTCGTCGTCGAAGACCTGCCCGGCCACCGGGTACGGGTAGAAGTAGTCGTCCCAGTGCACGGCGTCGATGTCGTAGCGGCGGACCGCGTCGAGCATCGCGTCCTGGACGAAGCGGCGGACCTCGGGGATTCCGGGGTTGTAGTAGAGCTTCCCGCCGTACGGCAGGACCCAGTCGGGGTGCAGCCTGGCGGGGTGGGTGGCGGTCAGCCGGGAGGGGTCGGTGTGGTTGGCGACCCGGTACGGGTTGAACCAGGCGTGCAACTCCAGGCCGCGGCGGTGCGCCTCGTGGACGGCGGTGCCCAGCGGATCCCAGCCGGGGTCCTTGCCCTGGACCCCGGTGAGGTACTGGGCCCACGGTTCGTAGGGCGAGGGCCACAGCGCGTCGGCGGTCGGCCGGACCTGGAGGATCACCGCGTTCAGCCGCCGGTCGACGGCTTCGTCGAGATATCCGATGAGCTCGGCCCGCTGCTGGGCCGCCGTCAGGCCGGGTGCGGAGGGCCAGTCGAGGTTGGCGACGGTGGCGACCCACATGCCGCGCAGCTCACGCCGCGCGACCCGGCGACCGCCCTCGCGGGGCCGTGCGTCCGTCTGCCCGGAACCGGCCTGCCGGAACGGAGCCGCGACGGCGTCACCAGCTGTGGTGACGCCGCTCACCACCCCCGCGACCACTCCGGCCGCACCCGCAACAAAGGCTCGTCTGGCGATTTGCCGCATTTCGTTGCACCTGCCGTCTCTCTGTCATCGTCCGTCGCCCGTGTATTCAGGCGTAACGCAGAGCATGCCCGCCCCGGCCCGCGATGACCCGTAGGTCGCGGGTAACGTCGGGGCGTCGGGGCGGGCACCGGATCGGACGGGAACCTGCGACTCGGAGAACAGCGAAAGGCACGAGGTGACGGACTCTATGGCCGACATTGCACGCGTCGGAGTAGTGGGCTGCGGTCAGATGGGCGCGGGCATCGCAGAGGTGTGCGCCCGCAGCGGTCTTGAGGTGATGGTGGCCGAGACCACCGGCGAGGCGCTGGAGATCGGGCGCACCCGGCTGCACAACTCCCTCTCGAAGGCCGCCGAACGCGGCAAGATCACTCCGGCGGAGCGCGACGAGACCCTTGCCCGGCTGAGCTACACCACCGACCTCGGGGAGTTCGCCGACCGCGATCTCGTCATCGAGGCCGTCGTGGAGAACGAGCAGGTCAAGACCGAGATCTTCCAGGTGCTCGACCAGGTGGTGACCCGGCAGGACGCGATCCTCGCCTCGAACACCTCCTCCATCCCGCTGGTGAAGCTGGCCGTGGCGACTTCTCGCCCGGACCACGTCATCGGCATCCACTTCTTCAACCCGGCCCCGGTGCAGAAGCTCGTCGAGCTGATCCCCGCGCTGACGACGTCCGACGAGACGGTGAAGCGCGCCGAGACCCTGGTGCAGCACGTCCTCGGCAAGCACCCGATCCGTGCCCAGGACCGCTCCGGCTTCGTCGTCAACGCGCTGCTCATTCCGTATCTGCTCTCCGCGATCCGGATGTTCGAGTCGGGCATCGCCAGCCGTGAGGACATCGACAACGGCATGGAGCTCGGCTGCGCCCACCCGATGGGCCCGCTGAAGCTCTCCGACCTGATCGGTCTGGACACCGTGGCCTCGGTCGCCGACTCGATGTACGCGGAGTACAAGGAGCCGCTGTACGCCGCTCCCCCGCTGCTCCAGCGGATGGTCGACGCGGGCCGGCTCGGCCGCAAGACGGGCTCGGGGTTCTACCCGTACGGCTGACCACCCGTACGCGGGCCCGGCGCTCACGCCGCCGGGCCCGCCGGGCACGTTCCCCGAGGTCAGGACCGTGTGCGGCCCCGAAGAGCCTCGTCTCCTACTGTCGACCCGACGCCGTGCCGGAGCGCTATGGAGCGACGGCGCGGATGCGCGGGCCCGAAGCCCTGGGCCTTTCAGCGCTGTCGCAGTCTTCCGTGCTTGTACTGCGAAAGCTCCCTCGGATGTCCCTCCGACAGAGCTGAAAGTCCCTGAAAAGTCCCTGGCAACTCCGACCCGGGACCTACGCATTACGAGACCGTGAACGTTCGTGCTGCGTGGTGCCTGGCCGTGCTGCTGAGTGACGTTCTGCCTGATCAGACCACTTGCGGCTAGTGACCTGAGTAGTCGGTTCGTCGTTGGTTGGGTATGAGTCGTCCGGGTCCGAAAATCCGCCGTCGTCGGTGACCAATGCCCAGCGGGCTGTGCTGGAGGGCTGGGTGCGTCGCCGTTCGACGGCCCAGGCTCTGGCCCAGCGCTCAAGGATTGTGCTGGAGTGCGCCGAGGCCCACTCGATTCTGGAGGTGTCCCGTCGGCTGTATGTTGCCGCGGACACGGTCCGCACCTGGGACTTCTCGTCGACACGGAGCATCACCGCACGCTCGGGCGGATTGCGGTGGCGGCCTTCGGCATGGGCTTCCGATGGCCCTTCTACGGCAGGAAAGATTCCAGTTTCTGGTTCTCCCGCTGCCTCGATGACGTCATGGCTGGGGGCACCAGCCCAGCGCTGCACCCTGCGGGTGCGCCAGAGCGGCCGCCGCCCATCCACAAGAGCTGCCCCACACCGTCTGGTATCAACGGCCCTGTACCTCAAGGCTGTTCGATACAGTGGACATCTCTTACGCACTCGATCAGCCTCTGGGGAGGAATGCATGGATCCATCGCTTGTCGATGCGGTAATGCCCGGCGTGACGGCGGCCGTCGCCGCCTACGGAGCGAACGTCTTGGTGCATGCCGAGGACGCGGCGGCCATAGAGACCGTGCGCCTGGGACAACGGTTGCTGGCACGGTTGCGACGGAATGAGGACGTGCAGCCCCGTATCGATGTTGCCGTTCAGGATCTGACCAGTGCCCTCGACGACGAGGACTTCCTCGGCGCATTGCGCGCCCAGATAAAGAAGGCCCTTGTAGAGGACGCCGACTTGGCCTCCGACCTCAAGAAGCTTCTGACTGAATCGCCTGTGACGACTCAGGCGATGGGAACACGTTCCGTCGCCGTCACGCACAACGACGGAGTCATCTCCACAGGCGACAACGCGACCATCCAGAGGTAGGCGTGGATCAGGGCTTCGAACGATCCGTCCTTGTCGGGAACAACACCGGGATCGTTTCCACCGGTGACAATGCCTCGATCACCCAGATCACTCTTGCGCCGGGCGCACCGAAGCCGACAGCGGCGGTACCTACTCCCCCCGATGTGTTCGGGTTCCACAGCGGCAAGAGCCCGGTTTTCTCTGGCCGGATCGGCGAGCAGAAACATTTGAAGGGCATCCTAGGCGGGCCCCCCGGTTCGGTCGCTGTGATCACTGGATGCGGCGGCGTGGGCAAAACGTCGTTGGCCGCTCAGACAGCCTCCGAGTACCGGGGCAAGTACAACCCTGTTTGGGAAATATCGGCCGGAGACGCGACCCAGATCGAGTACGGCCTGTCCCGGCTGGCCTGTCGCATTGACCCTGGGCTGGTCGATCAGCCGAGCGAAGTTGCTGCGGAGTGGGCGCGAGCCTGGCTTCAGACTCATGACGACTGGTTGCTCGTTCTGGACAACGCCTCATCCCCCAGGGACGTACGCGCTCTACTCAGCCAGCTGCCTCGGGGACGATTCATCGTCACCAGCCAACAGGGCACGGGCTGGCACCACATCGGCCCGGTGATGCCACTCGACGTTCTGGACCCTGACGCTGCGCTGGGCCTACTGGTCACAATCGCCGGACGGTCAGCCCTGAACAGTGAGGACCTGAGCGACGCTGCCCTCGTGTGTGAAGAGCTGGGCTATCTACCGCTCGCGATCGAATTAGCGGCAGCCAATATCGCGCAGACCCGAACCAGACCACGCCACTATCTTGAGAACCTGAGTGCCGCCCCGCTCGACGTACTCATCGACCATTCGGCTTCCGAGGACTCAGCGCACACAGTTGCCAGGGTCCTTCAGGCAAACCTTAAGAGACTCAGCGGCCATCCACTTGCGGAAGAGCTGCTGCGCGTAATGGCATGGTTTGCGCCTGACGGAATTCCCCGTTCGCTATTTTTCCGGATGGAGTCTCCACAAGCGGTGCGCACAGCGGTCGGACTTCTCGCGAAATACAGCGTGATCCGTTGGACCGAAGGTGCCGACGAGCCGACATTGAATGTCCATCGCCTCGTGCAAAAGCTAGTCATTGCTTGGAGTCGAACCTCCCCTGATGGGACGTTCGAGTCGTCGTTTACCGCTACAGATATTCTGTGTCAGGCACTGGGCGATGAGGATCCCGAGGAGGGTTTCAAAACACGGTGGCGTCGCAGCCTGATGCCGCACGTCGACTCGCTGACCTCGAAAATTGAAGCGAGCGACGAAACCCTTGGAGCAGCCGCACTCTATCGGATTTCCGCATATTTTCTATTGCGCCAAGGCCAGTTGGGACAGGCAAACTACTATGCGCAGAGGGCACATCAGGTAATAGTCCGGATCGGAGCGGGACCTTCAGGATCACCAGACATCCAAAACTTGCTTGGACAGATACAATTTGCCGCAGAGAACGCGTCGGGGGCTACGGAGCACTTCAAATGGGCGCTGGATGAAGCGACTCCGCGATTTAGCGAAGACAGCCGAAGCGTTTTGACCTATCGGGTGAACTATGCGCGGGCCATCCTCGCAGGGGGCGACCACTCTGCTGCGATCTCCATGCTCGACGACGCGGTGTCCGACTGCGTAAACATCCTTGGCGGGGAGGACCCGCTGACCTTCACCGCGCGAGCCTGTCTTGGTCTTGCGTATGAGACCAGCGGAGATATAGCCACAGCGATGTCACTGTACAGCCAGGTCCTGTTCGATCGGTTGCATACGCTCGGTTTGAATCACGAAGCAACTGCCGCTTCATCAGCCCTACTCGGCGGCGTCCATCTCGCCAACGGGGATCCATCTGGCGCCATCCCCTATCTAGAACTGGCCCTTGGCGTGAGGGTTCGGATACTGGGGAGGGATCACCTGGACACAGTGACGTCGCGGAACAACCTCGCAGTTGCTCTCTGCGAGGTTGATGAACCACACCGCGCTATTCCACTCTTGGAGCAGGTGATCGATGATGCGCCAGGCATCTTCACCCCCGATAGCGCCGAGTTGACGAGCACGCAAGAAAGACTCGCCAGCCTGTATATTTCAACAGGGCAGCCGGATCGCGCCATCTCAATTTACAACCAGCTGTTGGAAAATCGCATCCAGATTATTGGAGTCGACCATCCCACGACCCTCGCAACCCAGAACATGTTGGGATTCACGTACAGCGCAGTTGGTGATCTTCCCCGTGCCATTATCTTCTACGAACAGGCACTGATCGGCCGTACCCGAGTCCTTGGACCGGAGCATCAAGACACGTTCAACTCGCGGAATAATCTCGCCTACGCATACAAGCTTGCCGGAGACCTCGCTCGGGCGATTCCGCTCTACGAGGAGACGCTTGAATTTGCCGCCAGCAGACTGGGGCCTAACGATCCAGCCGTCGTCAACATGCGCGACGATATTCGCTCCCTGCGAGCTCAGTGACGAGTGGCGTTGTCAAGTTATCCGCGAGCGGGCTGACTGATGGCACGTCAGGGATGGCGGCCGGTGGTGGTGTGTTCAGACCGCGGTGGCTACGCCGGCGATCTGGTTCCAGAGGGTAAAGCGGTGCTGCATCTCGGTGCGGTAGTCGGGTGCGGTGATCAGATGGCGTCGTGAAATCTGACTGGGGCCTTGCCCCAAGGCCGAAGCCGAGGTCCCCCCGCCACTCGTTCGAAGTCCGACTCTGGGCGACGTGCCGCCAGCTCACTGTCCACCCGTCGCCGTCTTCGTCCCTCCGCCATGCTGGGTCACCCGAGGACGGCATCGCATTCGGACGGCTCCGTGAGTGAACGCCGGGTCAGTGGACTTACTCGCCCACACGTACGCCTCACCGGGCTGAAGCTGCGCCATCTGCTCAGCGCGCAGACTAGCGAAGGCGGTGTTTGCCTTCTGGAGGTGCTTCAACCAGGCCGGCGAGGTGAACTTGTGCAGGATGACGTGGTCGGAGAGTTCGATCAGAGAGATCGGTACCGAGGGCGGGTCCTGGCTGGCGACCAGGATGCTCACTCCCTTGTGGCGCATCTCGCGGACGGTCTCGACTAGGCCGGCGACGAGGTCCGGGCTGTCGATGTACTTGTGCGCTTCGTCGAAGACGACCAGCTTGTTGAAGTGTTCGTCCCCGCTGCGGCCCTCGGCGAACAGCTGCATCAGGACGACGAAGAGGCCGAGTGCTTCGTCCTTCTCAATGTACTCGTCGCGGAGGTCAACGACGATCAGCCGGCCTGGTCGGATGAGGCTGGCGAGCCGGGCATTGTCGTCGATGTAGTCCTCGGCGAGGTTGAGCCGCTCCTGGGCCAGTTGCTTGACGTGGTCAGGCATACCGGAATCGGCCACGCCCTGCCGGATGACGCCGAGGTTCAGGTTGTTGCGGTTCGACCTCATGATGCGAGTCAGCTGCCGGATGTACGTTGACTGGTTGCCGACCGCTCCCATGAGGAAGCGCCAGTGGGACGACTGGAGTTCAGCGGAGGAGAAGGCGAGCGGCTGGACGTCGATGCCGGGGAAATTCCGTCGGTGGTCGGCGACCTGGGCGGCGGGGGCGAGCAGCAGCACGTCCGACAGCGCTTGGGGGTCGGCTCCGTAGCGCTCCTTCAGCACCTGGAGCTGCGCCTTGTCATCATTTGGGCACGCCATGGAAGTGAACTCCGGGGCGTAGTTCATGTCGCGGCTGTAGTGGAACACCACGGTCGCGAGAGGGCGGGGAAGTTCGTTGACCGGCGGGGCGGACAGCGAGGCCATCTCGATGATGCTGCCCAGGGTGTAGCTCTTGCCGCCTCCTTGTACGCCGAAGAGGCTGATGGTGTGGGTTTCGTCGAGATCGACCGCGACTTTCCGGCCGGCTACTTCGCCGAGTACACCGTGTTGCGGGGAGGGGCGGGTGACGCCGAGGAAGATCTCGGGGAGGCCCCCTGGTGAAGCCGATCCCGGTGTGACAGAGGTGGGCTGGGCATCGATGGTCGGCGACTCGTGGAAGCCCTGACTTTCAGGGGCAGAGCCCGTCCGCAGCGGTGTTCCGGTACCGCCCGGAGGACGAGCAGCGGATGAGGCTCCTCCCGAAGAGGGAGGTACCGGAACCGCCTCCGCCGCGTCGGAAGCAGGCACGGGCAACGTCGCCACGGACTGGGCCGGACCTGTCTCGCGGCCCGCATGCTCAAGCGCGTTAAGTGGCCTGGTCTCGTTGCCGTTCGCGACCTCGTCCGTATCGAGGATGGTCACTGCCGTGCCCCCACCGGCCTGCCCGCGGTCTTCCTCCTGGGCATCTTTGACATCCCGCTCATCCTGTACGTCAGGTGCCCGGAACTCTGCGTCGGAGAGCCGTGGCACAGCCAACTGCGACATCGCCAAGGTGGGAGCGGTGGCCGCTCCGTCCTCCTCCGCAACGGCTAGGCCCGTGGGCGCGGGTACACCCGGTCGAACAGTGGGAATCGCGTTGATCAGCTCGGTGATCAGATCGCTGCCGATGCGGTGGAACTCCACCTCGTCGTCGAGTTCGCGGTCTGTCCCCTCGCGGGCGAGGTCGAAGATCAGGCCGCTGCGGGTGAAGTGGAGGGTGTAGCCATCGTCGAGGCTGTCGAGCAGGGCGTGGGCCGCCGTCCTGGGGGCGTGCCCCATGGTCCCGTGGCGTGCCGCCCGCTCCAGGTAGAAGCGGAGCATAGAGCCGAGAGCCAGGTTCTTGACCGGTCGGTCCACCCGGTCTGGGGCGATGTGGGCCGGATCGAAGGAGTCGGTGAGGACGGTCTGGCTCCGTCCGAGCTGCTGGATGACCTTGGTCTTGAGGCGCTGGTAGGCGCCGATGTCATCGAGCGCGGTGTAGCACTTGACCTCGACGAGGCGGCAGGTGATGGTCCGGGTCCGCGCGTCGAGATGGAACAGGGCGAGGTCGCTGCGCTGGAAGGAGAGGGCGTCGCCGAGTTCCCGGGCCTGACGGCGGACTTCGGCGTACAGCTCGGGGTGGGCGTCCAGGGGGACGACGATCTGGTTGCGCAGTGCGTCCTGGTAGTCCAGGTAGAGGCGGGCCAGGGCCAGGCCGAGCACTTCAGTGCGCTGGGTGGGGGCGGTTGAGGCCAGCTTGAAGGCGAGGTTGCCGGAGAGCAGGCGCAGTTGCTCGAAGAAGGTGTTGAGGTGGCGCTGTTCGACGTCGAGCCCGTGCTGCTGGGCGGTCGGTCCGAGCAGGGTGCGCAGTTCGTCGACCGAGTTCGAGCTGACCATGATCTGGTGGCCGAGGCCGCTGTCCAGCGAGGGCGCGTAGTCGATGACGTACTCGGGTCGGTCGTGTTGTCCGGCGTGGTCGAAGTACTCCAGGCCCAGGGTCCTGTCGATGGTGACGACCCAGTCGCTGACCTGGTGGGCCTGGTAGAGCAGGGCCCGGTCGGTGTTGTCGAGGGAAAGAACGGTGCACGGCACATGGCGTGGCGCCTGTCCCGCGGTGGCGACGTTGGCCGCGGCGCCGGCGAGGAGTCCGGGCAGCCGGCTCAGGAGCGTGGCAATGTCCTCCGCGTCCTCGGCGGGCAGGGCGGTGCCGTGGCGTGGCATGGTCCGCCACACGATCTGCTGCTCGTTTTCCTCGTACGTGGAGGACGTCGGCTGTACCAGGCCGTGGACCGGGGCGTGCGCAATGTCGTGGCGTATGACGGAACCGTGCTGTTCCCCGCCGAAGGCATCGATGAGCACGGTCAGATGGGCGTCGAACTCGGCTCCGGGTTCGCTGAACTCCTCCACTGAGCGGACGGAGTAGACGAGTTTCGCGCTCCGGGTGCCTTCCGCGGCGTGCAGGAACGCCTCCGCCGCAGTGGAGGTGAACTGACTCTGCGTGCTGATCAGTTCACCCAGCGCCGCACCAGACTCGGGGGCTTCCGGGTCGGACACGCACAGGCGAATGTCGTAGGTGAGGTCCCGGGTGGAGGTACGGCGCTGCAGTTCGAGGAGGGCGTCGGCGACGATCTCCGCGCGGCCTGCGTTGACGACGTTCATGACCAGGGTGCGGACGTACGGGTGGAGGCGTAGGTACCGCTCGATCCGGTCGGCGATCGCCGTACCGGACAACGCGCCTGCAGCGCGAGGGCCGGCGGCCGGGAGGTGCAGCGCTGTGGTGAGCCGGCCCAGCAGGCCACGAGGGTCGGCGGTCTCGCTGGGCAGGTAGGCGGCCCAGTACGGGGTGAGGTTGTCCGCAGCTGTCATGAGTCGGCCGTCCTGGCGCGGGACGGCGAACGGGAAGCCCAAGGGCGAGAGGGCTTGGAGGAAGGAGTCGCGGGCGGCGATGACCCGTCGCTTGTCCTCGCCGACGAGGCGCGCGGCCCAGTCCCGGCCTAGGGCCGACCAGGTCGCCAGCCAGAGTGCGCGGAGGGGGTGCGTCGGGGAGATGAGCAGGACGGTGTCGCGCCCGCCGAGACCGTCGGTGAGGGTGACGGCCGCGCAGTCGGTCTGCTGGATGCGGGCCAGCCCCACCAGCGCGGCGCCCCGGGCACTCTCACCGGCCCGCTCCGCCTGAAGCGACTGGGCTTCCACCAGTTCCGCGTACGCCTCGGTGTAGGCGACCAATTCGTCGCGGATCACCTCGAAGTCGACAGCTTCGCTGACCAGGAGCTGATCGGGATCGACCACGTCTCCCGCCTGGCCGCACAGGGCGGCGAAATAGTCGTAACGCGTAGCGAGGTAGCGGTCGTAGGCCTCGGCAGCCCGCCCGGTCAGGGCGAGGGACAAGTCCTCCTCGTTCCCCCCGGGGGTCTCGCTGGTGCCGTCGGGGCGCAGTACGAGCCGACGCAGGGAGGTGTCCTGGGGGCGGGCGAGTAGGTCCTGCTGGAGTTGTACGAGCTGCGGGGAGAGCCGGATCTCTGCGCTTCCCGCCGTGTGGATGCGGGCGTTAAGGACGCGCAGGGGGCTGCGCATCGACGTCGACTTCCAACGGACGTCCGTCAGCGTGACACGGGCCGGATCGTCCCCGGCTGCTAGCGCGTCGAACTGCAGTGAGCGCAGCGCCTGGATGATGCCGTCGTAGCGCCCGGCGCTGCGCTCCGGCGGCTCCTCGGCCTCTCCCTCGGGGACGACGTAGAAGCGTTCGCTCTCGCCGCCGGGCAGGCCGTGCGCACCAGGGGCGATATCGAGAGCGTCACCGGCGGCGTCGAGCGGGGTGATTCTGAGGTAGTGCCACCCTTCCTCCCAGTCGATCTTGTTCAGCCGGCGCAGCGGTGCCTTGTAATCGGGCTTGGCCCGGGTCCCCTTGGTGACGTGGGCAATCCGGCCGATCGGCCCGCCGCTCTCCGAGACGATCTCCACGCGGAAGCGGTCGAGACCCTCCACCTTGAGCGGGGACGGTTCGATGGTGAACCGGGGTGCCAGATCGCGGACGCCCTTGTCCCCGGCGAGCAGGTAGGGCTGCCCCACAATGGCTTCGAGTGCTGGGTGGGCCTGTAGCTCCTCGGCGTTGTCGCCGGCGGCGGGCAGACCGAGTTCGCGTACCTCGATGGAGACGGTGGCGCGACGCCGTTCATCGACGCGCCAGTTACCGAAGGAGAGCGACCAGTTCTCCCGGTCGACGACGATACGGCGGGTCCATGTCGCCGGGTCCTCCAGGCCGCATCGGGTGGCGAATCCCGCTAGCCTGCCGGCGAAGTCCGCGTCGGTCAGACCCAAATCGAGGACGCGCTGGCGCTCCGAGCGGCTGGAGGTGGCAAGTTTGCCGACCAGCTTGCGGTTCCGCTCGGCCCGATCCTTGACGAGCGACGGGTCGGTGTACAGCTCGAAGTCGGGTACCAGGCCGAAGTGGTAGACAGCAGCCCCCGCGACCTGGGTGCGGTAGTCGTTGGTCCGGAGCGTCAGCAGGTACAGGGCGATGGCACGGTCGCCCGTCCGGTGTCCGGGCTGGTCACGGAGTACGGCGAGCAGCTCGTCGACGCCGGGCCGCAGCCGCTCCGGTACCTGATCGAGAAGGTGGTCGGCCAGCTGTGCGTACGCGTCGCTGAGGGGTACTTCCTCGAAGGTCGCGATACCGAAGGAGTCCTCGGCACTGACCCGCGTGCCCGGGGGAACGAAGACGAGGAGTGGTCCGGGCAGGCTGTTCCCGTTCCCGTCGTCACCTTCGGTGCGGTTGCGGAGCTCGACCAGTTTGGTGCTGGTGACGACGGTGTCGTGGTGCGGCTGTCCGGGAGTGAGGTCGTCGGCGGTGCCCAGGACACAGACAGTGGCGGCCGGCCCGAGTGCCCCCCGGAGCCGACGGACCAGCGCGGCCGCCAGTTCGGGCTCCACCTCGGTGACCCGCATGCAGTGCCCGGCGCCCCGCTCGCCGACCAGCTTGGCCAGGCGCGGCACGAGGACGCCTTCGAGGGCTTCGCGGAGGTCCTTCGCGGTGGGCTCCGCCAGGCCGTTGCTGGTGCTGGCGCTGCTCATCAGGCCGTCGCCCCCGTTGTCGCGGCCCCGATGATGTACCGGGGAGTGATGGTCTGCGTCAGATAGGCATCCGACATGTCCTGGTAGTAGCCGATCTCGCGCAGCCGATTGAGGAAGGCCGCCGCGTTGGCCCGCAGTGCTGCCTGGTCGTCCAGGTGGGCGCCGGAGAAACCGTCGCCGTCCGGCAGCTGGTCGATGTGGAGTCCGTACCGTTCGCGCAGCAGAGTGAGGAACTCGTCCACGCGCATGGGGGCGGTACGCAGATTGCCGCTGTCGTCGTCGCCCTCCCTCAGGAGCGACACCTGAAGGAGCACTTCGAGCAGGCGCGCGTCCAGGACAAATCGCCGGACGGCGCTGTCGCGTCTGCCGCGCGGTTGGGCGAGCAGGGCACCGGGCCGGTGCTTGAGCAACATCGAGTCGAGGCAGTCGATGAAGTAGCTGCGGTGGTAGCTGCCCTTGTAGTGCATCAGCATCTCGATGTACTCGTCGAAGGCGTTGAGCCCGAGCTGGGTGATCTGCTTCAGCTCCGGGGGAAGGTCCTTCTCCTCGTCCCGTACGCGGGTGGCGCGCTGCAGGAAGAACGCCTCGCGTTCCTTGGGATGGGTGGAGAGCCGCCTTAGGACTTCGACCGGAGTGAAGTAGCTCCGGCCGACGGGCGGGGCCAGTTTCTGGCTCTTGACGAGGTCCTCGGAGAACTCGTCGAGCTTCTTGATCTGATAGGTCGCCTGGATGAACCGCGTGATCCGCCCGTACCAAATGCCGGCGCTGCGCTCGGCGAGCGCAGCCGCCGGGGTGCCGGGCACGCCCTCGACGTCGACGAAGAGCCGGACGCTGTGCGGGCAGCGGTCCGCCGTCGGCGTGTCCTGGTGCCCCGTCCGGCAGGTGGCGGGCGCCGATCCGGCCTCGATCACGGCGGGCAGCAGCTTGATCATCCGCAGGTGGTAGAGGGCCAGGTGAAAAGCGAAGAGGATCTTCAGGTAGTCAACGAGGACGGTCCGGGGCATGTGTGCCTGGTGGTAAAGCAGCCGCAGAACGTCCCGGCACAGCTGGCGGGCCGGTTCGGCGCACAGGGCGGGGTAGGGGGTGCGGGGGCGGGTGGTGTCGGGCCGGTCCCGCATCTGTCCGCCCGCCTGTCCCACCAGGTGGAGCAGCGCCTGGGTCTCCACGTCGGTGTCCGCCCCCGGGGTGATCTCCGCGGTGGCGCGGTCGACGTCGGAAAAAAAGAACTCGCGGAGCTGGTCCAGGGCTCCCTCCTCGGTGGCGAGCATCTCGTACAGCTGCTCGTCGGCCCCGTACGGGCGGGACTTGCGCTTGTTGCGGAACCGGTGGGTGAGACCGTGCAGCGGCCTGGGGCCGGCCACCGCCTCGGTGGCCTTGCCCCGGTTGACCATGTCGAGGAGATGGGTGGAGGCCCACCGGGTGGTGGTCTCCCGGTCGAAACCGTCGAAGACTTCCGGGTGGTCCAGGAACAGCTTGACAAAGACGTCGACCTTGAGCTCGTTGGAGCGGTTGATCTTGCTGGGCATGCCCTGGTGCCACAGGCGCGCAAGCAGCCCGGTCAGGACACGGTCCATGTCCAGCGTCTTGTAGTCGAGCCGGCTGATGCCGGGGTGGTGGAACGTCCCCAGGGAACCGCTCAGCGCCATGTCGTCTCCTCCGCCCTCGCGACGTCCCCTTCGATGCCGGCCGCGGTGCCCGCGACAGCCGGACCGTCACCGTCCGCACCACTGTGGTCGTCGCCGGACCGTGCTGTCAGTTCTTCCATGTGCAGGACGGAGTCCTCGGTGCGGTGGATCCGCCGCAGGTCGTGTCCGTGTGTGGTGAGCAGGATCTCCTGGTACGGCACGGCCGCCAGCCGGTTCTTGAACACGGCGAGGGCGAGCTGCTGCCCTTGCAAGTCGGTCACGGACGGCCGGTAGCCGCGCTCGAACCGCTGGAAAAGCTCGAACAGGTCGAGCCGAATGTCGAGTTCGGCCGTGCCGCCCTGGCTGCCGGCCGGATCCCGGTAGCTCAGCCGCAGCGAGGTGCGCCCCGACTCGATGTACGGGGAGGCCGCCGCGTTACCTGGTTCGAGCCGGAACCCTTCTGCGGGGAAGCGGCGGAAGGTACGGATGGTGCCGCCAGGTACGTCGCGCACCTTCAGCGCGAGAGCGTCGCCGATCCGCTCCGGGGCCACGAGTCCCTCACCACGGTTGAGCGCCCGCAGGATCCGGTCCCGCTCCTTGGTGCCCGTCTGCGTTGCGCGGGACAACAGCGCCATGAAGTGCAGCACCGATGGATACGGCAGCATCCGCTCCGCACGGTCCTCGTCGTGGAGTTCGAAGTAGAGCAAGCGGCGGGCAGCGTCCACGTAATGACGGTGGGCAGCGGTCTGGGAGACGCGTTCGGCGACCGACCGGCCGAGCTGCTCGAACGCGCCGCGCAGCAGTACGCGATCGCGGTCGCCGCGCCCGTCGACCGCGATCAGCGCCCGGTCCTCCAGGAGCCCGGCGTAGTCCAGACGACGGTCGAGCTGCGGTTGCGGAACCGCCGCCACATCGGCCTCGCGCAGCAGGGTCAGCAGTCGGTCCCGCTCGCGCGGACTGCCGTCGGCGGCGGCCGGGGCGCCGAGGTGGGCGGAGAAGTAGAAGCTGTCCAGGATCTCCTGACCGGAACCGCCCGCGTACAGTTGGTGGATCTCGGCACAGTCGCGGCCCGAGGTGAGGGTGTAGGCGAGCGCGGAGCGCAGGTCGCGCAGGGTGATGTGGAGCCTGCCGCGCAGCTGGGTCACCTCGTAGAGGCGGCGCAGCCGCCGCGCGGTCTGGGGCCCCGCGGCGGGGTGCTGGAAAGTCTGGGCGTTGTGCCGGGCATAGCAGGTGGCAGCCAGGTCACAGCGCTCGCAGCCCTCCCAGAACCGATCGTGCGTCATCCGGTCGAGCATGCGCTCCAGGAGCGATTCGCCGTCCTGCGGTTCGCCGTCGGCGTCGAGGGGACGAGCCGCGACATCACGTGCGTTGAGGTTCACGACGGCGACGGCCTGCCCGGTGTCACGGCCCGCCAGGCCGAGGTTGGCCACCTTGGCGAGGTGCGGGAAGCGGTCGTGGTGGTGGCTGAGGAAGTCGACCAGACGCCCCTCGTTGATGGCGATCAACCGGGTCTCCCCCGCGACCTGCCATGCCGATGCGTCGGCCCCGGCGAAGGGTGCGAAGAACTCATCCAGTACGTCGTCGCCGCTGACCTCACCCTCGTCCTGGCTGCCATCGTGGTTGGTACGGAACCGGTGCCCGGCCAGGGTGAAGTCGCTGCCGTTGGCCCGGCGGGGCCCGAACTCGGCGCCGAGCTCGCCCGCCTGGCGTTCGAACCGCTCCAGGAAGGCCGTCTTGCCGTCGCCCGCGTTACCGGTCACCACGACCAGCGCATGCCGGCCTTCCCGCAGTGCGGGCACGAGCTCCCGGTCCAGGGCCGTCTCGACGTAGACGGACATCGTGTGCGGATCGAGGCCGCGGGTGCCGCGGTTGCTGCGGCGGCTCTGGCTGTACAGCGTCTGCAGGTGTGCCACGAACGGATTGGAGTTCGGCTCGGGCTCTTGCGGCTCCTGACCGACACTGGGGGCAGCCGGTGGCGTCGGCGGCGGCTGAGACCGCTCGGACGACCGTGACACGGCTGGTAGAAGCGGTGTAGGGGCGACGCGTGCGGATTCCAGCGCCTCCAACGCGCGCAGCAGTTCCTCGGCTGTGGAGAACCGCTCCGCCCGGTACGGAGAGACCGCGCGCAGCATGATCTCGGCGAAACCGGGCGCCAGATCACCGAAACCGCTGTACGCGGTGCGCGGGTCCACCGGCGACACACCGGGCGAGGGCCGTCCAACACCCTCCC
Source organism: Streptomyces sp. NBC_00846 (assembly GCF_045207325.1). Taxonomy (NCBI): domain Bacteria; kingdom Bacillati; phylum Actinomycetota; class Actinomycetes; order Kitasatosporales; family Streptomycetaceae; genus Streptomyces; species Streptomyces sp. NBC_00846. The sequence goes on from NZ_CP108846.1 coordinate 1,028,160, forward strand.
ACGGGTACTGCCCGCCGGTCAGCGCCTCGTACAGCGTGACGCCGAGGCCGAACAGGTCCCGGTCGGTGTAGCCAGAAGCGTCGGCGGGCACCTGGTCCAGGTCCGGCGGGCTGTAGCGGGGGCTGGTGTAGCTGTGCCCCTCGGAGGAATCGGAGGTCTTCGAGATCCCGAAGTCGATCAGCTTGACGCCGTCGTCGGTCCACAGCAGGTTGCTCGGCTTGATGTCGCAGTGCCACACCCCGCGATCATGGATGTGGCGCAGCCCGCGCGCGGTGTCGATCGCGAGCCGCAGCACGTCCGCCGCGCCCATCCGGCCGCCCCGGATCACCTCCGCGACGTCCTTGCCGTCGACGAACTCGAAGACCAGGTACGGGTACTCGTCCGGTGGCATCAACCGGTCCGCGTCCACCATCGACACCACATTGGGGTGCGGGGCGTTCTGTAGCCGGTCCAGGACGCCCGCCTCGCGGCGCAGCCGCTCCAGGACGGAGTCCCGGTCCCGCAGGACCAGCTTCACCGCCCGGTCGACACTCCTGATCGTGTCGTACACCCGATAGGCCACACCGAACGAGCCGGGGCGGCCGAGACGATGACGCACCAGGTATTTCGTACCGAGCTGGTGGTCGGCCGGCAGGTCACGGTAGAACTCCGGGCCCCGCGGGCCGTCCTGCACGGGCTGCCCAGTGGACGGCGCAGGAGGAGCCGGAAGGACTGCGGCCGAGGAGCCGATACGCCGGGCCGGAGCCCTCCGTGCTCCCATCACCAGATCCAGGCGGCGCAGCGCCTCCACGGCGGTCGGGCGGTCATCCGGAGCCGTCGCGCACAACTTCTGCAGCCAGTGGGCCAGTTCGACTCGGACCTCGGCGGATTCGAGGACCTGCGCAGGGAGCCGCCCTGCCGCGTCGGCCTGCTCGGTGGCGGAGGTGAACGGCAGCTCGCCGGTAAGGAGCTGGAACCCGAGGACACCGACCGCGTAGATGTCCGCCTTCATGCCCATCGCCGCCGGGTCAGCATGGCACTCGGGCGCTAGATACGCGCGATCGGCGACCTGGTACGCCTCCCGCATGACCGTGTGGGCGCGGCGCTGCGCGGTCTTCGCGTACTCGAAACCGGTCAGCATCGCCCGGCCGTCCTGCGCGATCAGCACGGTGGACGGGTTCAGCTCGCGGTGCGCGATCAGGCGGCTGTGCGCATGGGCCAGGCCCATCAGCATGTGACGGATCGTCCGCAGCTTCGCGTCGGCAGTCAGCGGGTCTGCGGCCCCGTTCAGGTGCAGGGCGAGGGCGTGCCCCGGAACGTCGTCGTAGACGGTGACGAAGGAGTCCTTGTCCTCGTCGGCGAAGAAGTCCCGCACCCCGACGATGTTCGGGTGCGAGGGCAGCTTGCCGAGCGCCTCGTACGCGATGCCGATCCGCTTCTGCTGCTGGAGCCGCTCGGCTTCCGGCGCGTACGGATCGGCTCTGCGGACGGAGAGCCGGACCGTGCCCGACCCCTGCACCGCGAGGGCGTTCTTCGCCCGGTACTCGCGGTGGACGTCGTCGCCCTCCTCCGGGCCCGTCTCACTCAGCCGCTCGATCACTTCCCAGCTACCGAACCGCAGAGGTCCCGACGGCGGCCGGGACGAACCCTGCACTGCGCGCACAATCAGGTCGTGGTGCGCGGAGACGTCCGTGTCGAAGCGGTTGGTCGAGGTGGGTACGCGGCTCACGTCCGTGAGTCGGCCGATCAGGTCCGGGAGGGCGACGGTGTCACGGGCGTCGTGCTGGCGGGGCGTCCGGTCGACGAGCAGGGCGTCGGGTGCGGGCAGGACGACGAGGGCGTCCGTGTAGAGCCGGGACAGCGGACGGTGGGCCGTCTCCAGGAGCGTCTTCAGCTGCTTGGCGTGCCCACGCAGCTTCGGCAGCGGAGAGCGGAACGGCGCCCGGTGAGAGGGCTGCCAACGGCCGCCGTCGACCTCGATGCGGCCCCGGGTGCCCTTGACGTCGATGACGTACACGGCGTGCCCGGTGACCACGACGAGGTCGACCTCGAACAGCTCGTTCCGGTTGTACGGAATCTCGACGGAGTGCAGGACCGTCCAGTCGTCGGGGGCGTGATCACGCAGGTGCGCGATCACCCTCCGCTCGGCATCGTTGACGGCCTCCCCAACAGCAACGATCCTGGCACTCATCAGCTGGCGGCCTCCTCGATGGCGATGGTGAGCAGCGCGAGGGCCCGATCTTCTAGGACGTCGGCTTGGTCGCGGCATTTGTAGGCGTGGCGGACGGTGGCGGCGATGCGCTTACGGTCGGCCGGGGGCGCGAGGGGGATGCGAAGCTCTTGGAGCCTACTGGGTAGAAAACCTTGTTGCTTTCCCCCATAGCTCATTGCGCGAAGCAGCCTGAAGGCCACAGCAGAACGGAAGAACGCGAAAAGATAGGCTCCTGGAATTTCAGGATTCCCACTCAAAACCCGCACGAAATCTTGACTGTAGGCATTCGTCAACCAAGATCCGGTGACGAAAATCGCACGGCCGTATACCTCATTTTCTCCAAGAGTTCCGCGTCCGGCAATTAGGATTGCTTCATCCGGAATGCTTGAATTGCTAGGCGCTTGAGCAGCGCTAATCCATCGCCCTTCCGGTCGGAGCCAAAATACCTGCCGCTGCCCGAGTAGGCGAATGCCATTCGCGGAATCAACGTCGATCCTCTTGAATCGTGACCCGATTTTCAAGCTGGATTCTGTGCACACTTCCCCGAACGACTCTCCAGGCACCGAGCTCAGCCGTCGTGCCAAATTTTGGGCTCGCGGAGAAAAGTTAAGAGCCCGAAGGGAATCAGGGCTCAGCCCATCGACCTTGAACCCGAGGTCCCGCTCCTGCTGATGCCATCCGACATCGATCAGCTCGGGCAGCCCCACGCTCGTGAAAAGGTCCTTCGTCGCGCTGACCGAGGACGACTGGAACTCGGCGCGCAGCCGCGCGCACTCTTCCACCAGGTCGTGGATCTGACCCTCGAGCTTCGTTCCCAATCGCGGCACCGGCAGCCCCGCGATGTGATGCGGCTCGATGTGCTTCACGGCCGAGCCGTACACCGACCCTCGCACGAGCGACTCGCCGAACTTGCTCAGCAGGAAGGCGTACAGATATCCGGATTTGATCTTCTCCGGATCGGGCTCGACCTTGACAATGTCCTCCGAGGCCCAGTAATCACCCATGTCGGGCCGGACGTACGCCCGCCTTCCTGCGTTAAATCCCGAGCGCGAGATCAGGGTCATTCCAGGCTTGAGCTGGAGGTACGACAGGGCTGGCGATTCCGCATCCGACTTGCGCAGCCGGGGCAACCCGGTCAGGTCGGCCGCCATCATGTCCTTGGTGCCGATGAACGGCACGCTGTGCTCAGGATCGGTAAGAAAAACCCGCCGGAACATGGGCCCGCTGAAAATTCCGCCCTTGTGCCCCGCTGTCAGACTCGCCAGCGGCTGCGTCCTCGGCAACTGCTCCAGCAGCTTCTTCGTCTTCATGGACCCCGCCACATACGGCGAGGCATCGAGCCGAAGCCCCTGATCCGCGAACCAGTCGGACTTCACCGGGTTGGACAGCTCGGCGACCTTCACGCCCCGACCTCCGTTCCCGCCGACCCTGCCGTACGCGGGTCCACGCCCGGCACCGGGTACTTGGCCCGGAACTCCCGGTACTTCTCCGCGATCACCGGCAGATCGTTGTCGATGACCTTCTTGCTGCGGGTCAGCGGCCGGGTCACCTCCTTGCCCCGGATACGAAGCCGCTCCATGACGACCTCCGTCTCCACCACGATCTCCCCGTTGGGCTCACGCTTGTAGAGGTCGTTGCCGCGTCGGTCGAAGCCGACCTTCTCCGCGACGGCCATGAAGACGGGATACGCCTTCTCCGTCCCGAGGTCGTGGTTCTGGATCTCCTGCCGGGTCTTCCGCTTCAGGAAGAGGAGCGTGGTGAGGATGTTGACGTTAGCGTCGACGATGAACGTCTCCACCGGCAGCTCGACGCTCGCGAGAACCCAGCAGTTCCGCAGGATGTACCGGCGAATCGCCTCGTCTGTCGGCCCCGGGTTCGACAGAATGCCGTTCGGCAGGACGATACCGATCCGCCCGCCTGGCTTGACCCACTCGATGGCGCGCTGGATGAACAGCTGCTCCGGCGCCATGCTCGACGGCACGCTGGTTGCGCTCGCCTCGACCGCGCCGGTCTCCTTGTTGCGGCCCCACGATCGAGCGATCCCGTTACGGAACGAGCCGAGCACCGACTCATCGCTGACCGGGATGTCCGCGCCGAAGGGCGGGTTGGTCAGGAGTACGTCCACGGTGGGCTTGTCAAGCGGGATCTTCTTCTTCGCCGCCTCCACACCCGAGAGGTGTCCCCGCGGGAAGGCGAGCGAGTCCATGTGGAAGACGTTCCCCGTGGTCTGCGCGAGCGTCATGATCGCCATGGTCGTCGCACGCACCAGGAACGGGTCGAAGTCGGAGCCGAACAGGTGCTCGTCCGCGAACTCCTTAAGCTTGTCGCCGTACCGCTCCCGCTCCTCCTCCGTGTCCGGGAAGCCGAGCGTGCCGGCCTCCTTCTTCCAGGTGTGGTGTAGGTGCTTGAGGGTGGCCTGGAGGAAGCCACCGGTGCCGCAGGTCGGGTCGAGGACGGTCTCGTCCTCCTTCGGATCGAGCATCTCGACCATCAGGTTGACCGCGCCGCGCGGGGTGAAGTACTGGCCGCGGTCGCCGCGCAGGTTGGTGCCGACGAGCTCCTGGTAGGCAATGCCCTTGGCGTCGACGTCCGTGCCGATCAGGTCGTACGGGGCAAGCTCGCTGACGATGAAAGCGAGGGCCCGGTCGGAGAGGTTGATCTCGTCGGTGGGCTTGAAGACGTCCTTGTACTCGCTCTTGACGTCCTCGAAGAGCTCCTTGACGCGCTTACTGATGGCCGCGCGCCCGTTCTCGTCGAACATCTCCTTCAGACCGGTGCGGAACCGGCCGTGCACGGAGCCGTGGCTGACCCGCTCGTCGTACATCTTGGCAAAGAGCAGGTAGAGGAACTGCCAGAAGGCGGCGTCCTTCGGCATGCCCTCGTTGCCGTGGATGTAGTTGTGGCAACGCCGGAAGGCGATCTTGAGCATCTCCGGGTCGGCCTGGCGCAGCCGTTGGTGCGAGGCGACGGTGCGGCTACCGAGGGTGCCGTCGGCGACCTCCCAGTCGCTGCGGTCCTCGAAGTCGGCGCCGAAGTCGCCGACCACCTTCTTGAGGAAGAAGAAGTCGACACCGTCGGTCCACATACCGTCCGCGCACTGCGGGCGGTCCTCGTTGCCCATCAGCTCCTGGAGCTCCTCCAGGTCCTTCCGGGCCTGGTCGGGCTCGCGGAGCTTGACGACGTTCTTCCCGCGCTTGGGCTCCTGCTTGCAAATCACCACCCGCCGCAGGTTCGCCGTGGTGTGCGGGCCGCCGGACTCGAAGATCGCGATGTCGGCCTTCTTGCTCCGCTTCCGCTTGGCGCCCTCCTCGCTGACCGTGACGGAGAAGTCGCGCTGCATGTCGCCGGGGTCGATGCCGTGCTCGTGCACCAGGGCGCGGGCGATCCGCTGCCGGACCTTCTCCTTCTCCGTCTCCTTGATCGCTTCGCCGGAGATGTAGTCGACGACCTGGCCCTCCTTGAGGGCCGTGACCTTGGGCGCAGAGCCCTCCGCGGCAGGCTCCGCGCCGCCCTCGGGCTGCTGCGGGATGTCCAGGTCCAAGGTCAGTTCCTCCATCGGCGTGCTGCTACTTTCCTGTGCTCGGTGGTGCGGGTAGGAGCCTGCGCCCCTGGGCGGTCCGTGCGTGCGCCGTCACAGCCGCCCCCTGTGATCCTACGGCCACAGAGGGCGCCTCCGAAGGCGCGTTCCGCCAGGCCGGAGGGCGCGCAGCTCAGTGTCCCCAGACCCTGGACAACGCCCGGGCGGAAGCGGGCGACGGAGCTGAGAAGCCGCGCCCCAGCCTGTTACCCCCTGGCTCCGCTCACGTCTCCGTCGGCTCGTTACCCTCCCGCAGCCGCACCGCCAGCGCCAGCTCGTCCAGCGACCCCTGCCCCGGCACGAACCACCGGATCGTGCCCTGCACCGCGCTGTCTGCCCCGGACGCCTCGAAGCGCATCTTCCGCGCGAGGCCACTGGGCGAGTACCACGCATCGTCGGCGTGCCACTGCAAGGGGCTACGCCCTGCCTCGTTACTCCACGTTGCCTGGGCCCGCCGCGGATCCGCCGCCAGCCACTCAGTCATCTCGCGGCGCTCCGGCTTGCTGTACGGACGAAACTCCAGAACCGTGCCCTCCTCGATCTCGCAGGCGGCGACCAAGGTCGTCACGGCATTCATCTTCCGCCCCTTAGCCTCGGCCGTAGCGACTCGGTAGTCCTCGTTGAGATCCGGAGCCTCCTCCTCGGAGTCGAGCCTGCGCAGGGCCGCACGTACCACTCGCTCGATCCGTTCGGTGTTCCGGACGGCGGCGATGATGTGGCTGGACTTGCCGTACTCGTTATTGATCGCGTCGAGCACCCAGGACAGAGAGTCACGAACCAGGTCGGGCACCTTGGCGAGTTCCACCGCCCAGTCGTTCTCTGGGTCCTCGATGGCCCGGGTGTCCAGACGACGGTAGACGATGTGGGTGACCAGGAGGTCGCCGTAGAAGGCCGCCGCGTCGGCACGCCAGACCAGCCCTTCGCGGAGGGACTGCAGCTGCGCCCGGACCTCGCGGAGGAGCTCGACGCTGCGCCAGACCTTGAAGACGTTCGGTTCGGAGCCGAAGGTCTCCTGGTAGTTGTGGTCCTCCCACAGCCCGGCAAGGTTGTCGTCGCGCTTGGCCACGGCGGCGAGCCGGGCGTTCGGGCTGACGGCAGCGAGCGCCTCGGCGGCCTCGGTGATGGAGCAGCCATGCGCCGAGTCGGGCACCGTCTCGCCGCGCTTCGTGACGTAACTGCGCTTGAGGAGCCTGGCGAAGTCCTCGCGGAGCGTGATCTGGCCGGGGTCGAGGGACTTGAAGTCGCGCTCCTCGATCGGGTTCTGCGTGTTCGTAGTGGTGGTCACCTGGTCACCGAAGCCGGGCGGGCAGTCTTCCAGGGAGATCAGGCGCACAAGGACCCGCCCGTCCTGCGCCGCGCCCGTATCCTCGGTGAAGGCCCGGTAGATGGCACTCACCGTCTGCGCGCCGTTGACAACGCTGACGCCGGACAGCTGGAAGTTGCCCACTTTGCCGGGCAGTGCCCGGCCGATCGGCTGGATCGACTCGCACAGCATGGTGATGCCATTGCTGAAGTACCAGAAGTGCTCCGGCTCCTCCCGCAGAGTCTCCCTGATCTTGGAGTTCACGTCGCTCTCGTCGAGAGAGTCACGGATATTCCGGGCGAAAAGGCCGCGCCGGTGCTCCTCATAGAGATCAGCCAGGTCGGGGACAGTCATGGTGCCGTACATCGCCTTGTACGGCGTCGACTCCTGGCCGAAGCACTCCAACTGCACCTTGGTGTCGATCTTCGGCGCGGCGGACTCACCGAGAATCGCGCGGTGGAAGTCGCGCAGGTCGAGGACCTTGACTTCAACCATGTCTCGGACAACCTGGTTCTGCTCGTCCTGCTTCATCTTGATCAGGTCGCGCACGCCGTCGCTGAGCGGCGCCTCGCGCATCAGGGCGAGCACCAAGGTGATCTTCGGAGTGCCGGAGTCGTAGGCCCGCTCGATGTCCGGGACGAACGGCTGGAAGCGGCGGTTGAACCGGCTGAAGTTCCGGTCGAGCATCAGGTCCAGACCGTGGAACATCTTGTGTACCTCGGCCTCGCCGAAGCCTCCTCTGTTCTGGTCGCTCCACTTCGCCTGCACCAGACAGACCCTGGAGCGCGTGGTTCCTAAGTCCACGGCGATCGAGTCGAGGCCCTGGTCGTCCTGCCCGTCGAAGACTCGTGTGGCGGCGACCCGGTCGCTGCACGGGTGCTCAATCTGCGCGGCGAGCGCGGCCAGACCACGGCTCAGAAGCGCCTGATGGCGATTGGCCTCCGACAGGCGCGCCTGATCCGACATGTCGATGAGGCCGGTGAAACGATCCTCGATCGCCTTGCGGACGTACCCCACGTGCAGTTTGCTCACGATCCACCCCTGTCAACGCCTCAGATCGTCAACACCCTATCGGGGAAGAGTCCTTGAGCTTGACTCTGTCGGGGATCTTGGTGCCTGCTCAGAACAGTTCCAGATCCTCACCGTTGGTGTCCAGGATGACTGGCCGGAACTGGGCGGGGAGGCCGTCCAGGCGGTCCGGGCCGGCCGCGGCGGCCACGGCAGGGGCCGTCTCGGCCAGCCACGCTCGGAATCGCTCGGCGGCAACGCGGTAGGGGACACGCGCCAGGACACGGTGCTCGCCGGAGGGGCAGAAGTCGACGGCGACAGTGAGAAGGCAGGAATGGGGCGCGCTGTAGCTCCCCGACCAGGACACCCGCAGAACGCCGCAGGGCTTGCGCCCTCGGGAGGCGCGGTGGGTCGGGCGCAGTGGTCGGCAGGCGGTGTGGGCGGTCCATGCGGCGAGGTGCGGCAGGGGCAGGGTGGTGCGTGCGCGGCAGCCGGTGCAGCGGTGCCAGTGGCGGAGCCAGGTGTCGGTGTCGGTGTGGAAGAGGCGTGTGTAGTGGTTCGCCACGCGGACGTCGTTGTCGTACAGGTGGTCGGGGCGTTCCTGTGTGTTGCAGGACTGGCAGACGGGGGCGCGGACGTAGCCGTGTTCGTGGCAGTGGTCGAGCACGGTGGCGGGTGCGTTGCGGCAGACGGCACACGCCCACTCGGCCACCTTGCGGGAGGTGTTGGGTTTCCTGCTGAGTACCGAGTACAGCTGGCCTTCCAGCTCTTTGGTGTACGGGCGCAGAGCGGGGGTGAGGGGCTCGGGGTTCGTCTTCTGCCGGCTGCCGGGGTCCGGGGTCTGCCGGGGGTGGGAGCGCGGCTCGGTGGCGGTCGCTGCCACGCTTGCCTGGCGGGACCGCGCGGCCTGCATCCACTGCGTTTCGGCGTGCTCGGCCGCGTCCAGGAGTCTGACCACAGCCCGCGGCAGCCACCATGTGCGCGGCGCCTCGTCGCGGGTCTGCTCCACGAGTATGTGCCGCCAGTCGATCCCCGCCAGGAGGTACGGCCGGCAGGCTTCATGTCGTACTGCCCGCTCAGGGTCGCTCAGCTCCTGCAGTTCCTCCGTGATGCGTCGGCGCCAAGGCAGCGGCGCCCCCTCGTGGGACTCCCACCTCGGCGCCCCACGAAACGGGCCGATGCGGACCAGGTCCTGCCGATCCATCCGGACCGCGTTCAGTTTCCCGGCCGCACGACGCACCTCGGCCTCCGGAACACTCCACTGACCGCTGCTCGCCCTCACCGTCGCGGCCACGTGGCTGCCGAGCAGGACGTGTCCCACCTGAGCTCGGGCAGGAGGGCAGACGAATGCCCCGGTAGCCGTCGGCACGGCGCTGTCGGCCGTCAGACCGACCCACAGAGCATCCGCGGCAACCAGAGTGATCAGGCCGTCCGTGCGGCCGAGCATGAGGCGCTCCGACATACTGACAGGCTAACGGCCGACAACGGAGCCTCGTACGCGATCGATCCTCACGCGCTACGTCCGGGAAGGCCGCCAGAACCCGTTCTGCTTGGCCAGAATGTACTACTGGTTGAATGCCGCCCGTGCCGGAGCTTCCCGAGGCGTCGGCGCTCCCCTTCGCGCTCCGTCGGTCCCGCGTCGGCTTCCCTCAGGCGGTAGCGCCCACCACTGCTGACTACGCAGTGGCTGAGCAGCCGACTTCGAAGTTCAGCAGCAGCACCGGCTGACAGCTCGCGGAGTCGGGACGGTCCGCACTGTTGGGAGTTCCCACAGGCGCAGCCCTCTCTCCGCGTCAGATCCTCTCGTGTCCCGGGAATACTTCGCCCCTCGCCGCGATTGATGTCGGGTTAGGGCAATGCGACGGGGGCTCCTGTGACTGACTTGAAGTTGTTTCGACGTGCGGCAGACGGCCGGGACGTCGAAGTGCAGGGTTCGGCCGTAGCCCTGGAGGTAGAACTGCAGCGGCGGGTCGAGGCAGGGATGGCGTCGATGCTCGGTATCCGCTTCCTGGCCTCGGAGTACCCGACGGGACCGTGGCACCGGGGCCGGATCGACACTCTGGGGTTGGACGAGAACAACGTCCCCGTGCTGATCGAGTACAAGAAGGGCTCGGACAGCGGGGTCCTGTCGCAGGCTGCCTTCTATCTGTCGTGGCTGGACTCGGCACATCACGAGTTCGAAGCCGTGGTCAAGGCGAAGCTGGGCGCCGAGGCAGCCGAATCGATCGACTGGCGGAATCCGCGGATAGTCTGCATCGCGGCAAGTTTCTCGCATCACGACCGGGTAGCGGTGCACCGCCTGTACGAGCGGATCGACTTGGTGCGCTATCGCGTCTTCGACGGCGGGCTGCTGAGCCTGATGTTGATCGAGTCCGCGCCCGGTTCTCCCCGTCCTGCTCCGGCTCTGTGGCGGCGACGGGCGCGGGAAGAGGCGTCCCGCGCCGGCCGCGGCAACGCGAGTCCGTCGGTCCAGGTGAGCCGGGGCGTGGCTCCTGGCTGTCTGCAGGACCTGTACGCGGAGTTGGACGAGGTACTCACGGCGTGGGGCGAGGTCGAGGTTGCTCCGCTCATGCACTACATCGCCTATCGGCAGCTGGTGAATCTCGCCTCGGTGGTCTTCCGGCCAAAGCACGAGGCGATCCTGGTCTACCTCAGACTCGACCCGGACACGGTCGAGCTGGAGGAGGGATTCTCCCGTGACATGCGCGGCGTCGGCCACCTCGGGACCGGGGACCTGGAGGTGCGCATCTCGTCGCCGGCCGACTTGGAGAAGGCCGGCCCGTTGATCCGGCGTGCATTCGAGGCGACATGACGCAAAGAGAAGGGCGGCTGGTGCATCGGGTTCTGGATGCACCAGCCGCCCTTCCACGTCTGTGCGCTGGCGGCTTCGGCCTCTCCACTCTCATCGTCATTCCTCCGGTCCCGCCAGGGTGAAGTCGTCCTTCGTCAGCTCGGCGCGGAGTCGCTGCTCGGCAACGTCGGCGTAATGCTCGGAAAGCTCGACTCCGACAAACCTGCGTCCCTCGCGCAGGGCGGCGACGCCTGTGGAGCCGCTGCCGGTGAAGGGGTCGAGGACGGTGCCGCCTTCGGGGCAGATCTGCACGAGCTGCTGCATGATCTCGATCGGCTTCTGGGTGATGTGCACCCGGTCCTTGCGCGGCTGGGAGGCGACGAAGTGGCCGGGCAGGTAAAGGTCCCGATCCTTGGCCAGACTGCCCTTGACGCCCCAGGTGATGAACTCGGCCGACTGCTTGAACCCGCCCTTGCGTGGGCGGCTGGCGGGCTTGATCCACGGGATCGTGCCGCTCCAGGTCCAGCCCGCCATCTGCAGAGCGTCGGATGTGGTCGGCTCCTGGCGCCAGTCCGAGAAGACGAGGGCCACCGCGTGCTCGGTGGAGGCCCGGTACGCCTCGGTGAGCAGGACGGTGAGCCAGCTCCGATAGCTCCGCTGGTCCCGGTTCTCTCCGGGAAAGTTCTGCAGGTCGTGCGCGGATCCGCTGGTGACGTACTTCGCCCGGGCGGTGCGGCCGGTGCGGTCAGAGCTGGTGCGTCCGCCGGAGTTGTACGGCGGGTCGGTGATGACGGCGTCGACGCTCTCGTCCGGGAGGGACTTCAGCACGGTGAGGGCGTCGCCTCGGTGCAGCGTGTAGCTCATGTGCGGGACCTCTTTCAGTGCGCGGCGGGACTGCACCCGCTCCGTACGGCGTTCAACAGCAGTCGCTTCGAGCGGGGTTGCGCCGGAGGTTAACCGCGAGTTCCGGCCGCACCTAACGAGCCGCTTCACGCACCTGGGTCGGGCCCGGGAGCCGTTTGGTGCGGCCGGAATCCCGGTCTACTGTCTCGCCACATCACCAGGTCGGAACCTCGTTTCGCACCCGTTGACCTGCGCTTATCCGTGTTGTCTCGTTCGGGCGAGCAACGTGGCAATCCCGTTGGCCCTTCTTTCCTGAAGCCGTGAGGAGATCCGGTGTACCGCCTGAGATTACGAGCGCGGCCGGCTGCCGCCCATCAATTGCGACCAGCATCCGGGAGCTACCAACTCCTGTGGCCTGGGCCTGCCCTGTGAGGCGGATTCACATCGGCGTGGTGCCGGCGGCTTTGCACGAGAAGCCGGCACCACGCCTCCTACGAACATCGAGGAGCCGCTGCGATGCAGCATGGACTGATACCCCCGCGTCCCGACCCAACAACGCTGTCCGGCCGGTATCACCGTCTCGGTGAGCGGTGTCTCCGATGAAGAAGACCACCGGAGCCGTCGTCGGTCTCTTCGCGGCCGGTCCGCTACTGCTGGCGGTTCCGATCCTCGCCCTCGGCGCTGGGGCGGCTTCGGCCTCCTGCTCTGCAGGCGGTACACCGCCTGTGGATACCTCGGCCGTCGCCGCTCAGGTGAAGGCGATCCTGGACGGCAGCGGAAAGGAAGCGGTCTCCGTGCCGGGACTGGGTGATCCGGCGGAGCAGGTGCCCAACGCCAAGACGATCCAGGCCACCGGCGTCGCGATGAACGTTCCGGCCCGTGGGCAGGTCGTGGCCCTGGCGACGGCCTTGCAGGAGAGCGGACTGCGGAACCTGACCTACGGCGACCGCGATTCGCTGGGACTGTTCCAGCAGCGTCCGTCGCAGGGGTGGGGCACCGCGAACGAGATCCTCGACCCGGTGCACGCCTCGACCAAGTTCTACGAGGGGCTGAAGAAGGTCTCGGGCTGGCAGTCCCTCTCTGTCACCCAGGCCGCTCAGGCGGTGCAGAGGTCCGGCTTCCCGGAGCTTACGCCAAGTGGGAGCCACTGGCCACCGCGTTGCAGCAGGCGATCGAGCCCCTGCTGCCGAAGGCCGACGGAGCATCAACGGCTCCTTCGCCGTCCGGTTCGGCTAGTCCCACCGGCCTTGCGGGCGGCTGCACGACGGACGGGGACGGCACCGGCTTCGGGACCATTCCGGCGGGCGCGGTGCCTGACGGGTACGAGATTCCCGCGGACGCTCCGCGCGAGGTCCAGACAGCGATCCGCTGGGCACTCGGCCAGCTCGACACCCCGTATCAGTGGGGCGGCAGCTGCACCGACGCCCATGGGCCGGACCCCATGGGCCGGTGCGACTGCTCCTCGCTGATGCAGCAGGCGTACAAGGCTGCCGGGGTCACCCTGACTCGGACGACGTACACGCAGGTCAAGGACGGCAAGTCGATATCGGCCGATGCTCTCCGGCCAGGAGACCTCCTCTTCACCGAGGGGTCGGTCAGCACTCCTGAGCACGTCGGCATGTTCATCGGCCAGGGCCTGATCATTCACGCCCCCCACACCGGTGACGTGGTCCGCATCACGTCCCTCGCGTCCTGGAAGCCGCAGATCCTCGCGGCCCGCCGAGTCGCCTGACCTGCCCTTCCTCCACCCCCCTTCCGCTCTCGCACCGTCGCTCCGCCCGCTCGGGCTTTGACGCGTATTGAATCGAACTGGAGTTCTTACATGTATCTCGCGGACAAGGTCGTCCAGCTCGCCTACGACCCCGGGATCAAGCCGAACGAGGGCGGGCTGCCCGGCCTCGCCGTCCTCAAGCAGGTGATGGGCTCCATCAACCTCTTCGGCATCATCGCCGTGGTCGGCGCGCTCGCCGTCAGTGCGGGCGTGTGGGCGTGGGGCCATCACTCCGGCGGCCACCAGGCCGAGGCCAACGGCAAGAAGGGTGTGCTGGTCAGCGCCGGTGCGGCGCTCCTGTTGGGTGCCGCGAATGGTGTGGTGGCGTTCTTCAGCACGCTGGGGACGCAGGTCCGCTGATGTCCTCCCGCTCCTCGAACCCCGGCGGCGCATCGAGCGTGCGCCGCCGGGCGCTGCTCGGCACCGCCGTCCTGGTGGTGCTCGTCGCCCTGGCCGGTCTGGCCGCCTACCTCACCCGCGACGGCAGGGAACCCGCCAAGCCCCCTGCAACTCAGGCGACTTCGGTCTCCCCCTCTGCCCCGGCCGTTTCGCCGGCCGGGTCGCCGTCGCCGATCACAAGCTCCGCCGCCCTCCCGGTCCCACCGGACACGCACGATCCGATCGCGTTCGGGAAGGCAGCCGCCACAGCTCTGTGGTCCTACGACACCCGCGCGTACTCCCAGGCGGAGTTGCTGACCTCTCTGCACGGGTGGCTGACCACCGAGAGCAAGTACGCCGACCGCGACTCGGTCGACGCGGTCGTTCCCTCGCCCGTGCTGTGGAAGAACATGGCCGTCAACGGCCAGTTCGCCACTGCGACCGTGAACGAGGGGCACTTCCCGGACGCGTTCACCCAGGCCCTTCAGGCGGCCCCCGGGACGATCACGCAGGCGTACGTCTACGCGGTGACCGTCTCCGGCAAGCAGTCGATCGCCTGGAACGGCTCGCCCGCCGGTGGTGCGGAGAACCGCGTCACCACCCTCGCGGTCCAGTGCCGGCCCGACCGTCCCTGCGCCCTGGCCGGCGTCATGCCGTCCGTCGCGCCCTGATCCCCAGCCCGGAAAGGAGGTACCACCATGGGAGTCTGCGACCTTCCGCTGATGGACAAGGTCTGCGGCGCTGTCGACTTCGCCACCAACCCCGCCGGGGCCGTCACCGACGGCATCGGGGCATGGATCGCGAAGTCCATGGGTGAACTGGCCGCCAGCGCGGCTGATCTCGCCGCCAGGACCGTCAACGCGACCACCGCCATCGACCTCAACGCGTCGTGGTTCCGGGAGAACTACGAACTGCTGCTGCCCATCGGGCTCGCGCTGACCGTCGGCACGTTCTGCATCCAGTTGATGCTCGCGGCCTGGCGACGCGACGAGCGAGCCTTGGCCCAGGCAGCGATCGGCACCATGACCGGTGTCCTGTTCAGCTTCTGTGCCATCGCCTTCACCTCCGTCGCCATCACCGTGGTCGACGCCTTGTCCGACGGCCTGTTCCAAGCGGCCAACAGCTCGGTCGACGACGCGATCCGCCGAGTGGTGAAGGTCACTGAGCTGGGGGCGATGTATGGCCTCGGCTGGGGAGTCCCATCCCTGGTCGCCCTCGGATGCGCGATCGGCGCGTTCCTGTACTGGGGCGTCATGGTCGCCCGCAAGGTCGGCGTCCTCGTCATGGTCTCCCTCGCCGTCTTCGCCGGAGCCGGCGGAGGCTGGGAGGTCGCCAAGCGGTGGCGGCGTGGCTGGATCGAGGCCACCGCCACCCTGGTCGTCTCGAAGCTACTGATGACCGTGGTCTTCCTCATCGGCGTCTCGGCGATGGGCAAGTCGGATGCCCACGACGGCATGGCTGCCCTGTCCGACGCGATGGCCGGCATCGTCGTGATGGTCCTGGTCCTGCTGTGCCCGTACGCGACGTACAAGTTCGTCCACTGGGCGAGCGACGGCGGCGGCCATGACGACCTGCACCGCACCGGCGTCGCCGGCATGGCGGTCGCCGCGGGGGCCGCGAAGACCGCGGGCAGCATGGCGATGCGGGTCGGCACCGGCGCAGGCGCCCCTTCGCCGCAGGGTCCGAGCCAGGTACCGGGCGCAGGCACCGACGGTGTCGCCTCCGGCATCAACCCCGCCGGTGGCAACCTCAGCAAGGAGGGCATCGACTCCGGCCCGCCCAAGCCGCAGACCAGCTTTCGCTACGGCGAGGACCCGAACGCCACCGGCGACAAGGGCCGCGCCCTGATCCAGCGCCCTGGCATCCCTCCGCTCATCACCCGGCCCAGCGAGGGCGAACCGGAGGATGCCGAAGGAGGCGCCGCCCCGGGTGCTCAGTTCGCCGGCGTGTCGGCCCCGGTCAGCAGCGTCTCCCGCGCTGGTGTCGCGCTGCCCGCTCCCCCTGCGCCCGGGGGAACGAGCAGCCCTTCCGCACCGTCGCTGCTGCCCACGGGGCCGTCGGCAGCAGGCTCCCCGACGCCGACGAGCTGGGGACAGCAGCCCACCCAGCCGCCCGCGGGTTCCTGACCAACCACCACCGGGGGCGAGCCGCACCCACAGCTCGCCCCCACTCCCCCACACCACCGACCAGCGGAAACGGAGCCTCGCCATGCCCTGCAGAAGAACGCCGCACGCCTCGCCCTCCGCCCGCTCCCACCCTCTGGAACCACCATGTCCGTCAAACCTCAGGCCGAAGCCACCACGGCCACCGTGAAGTTCCCGCACCGCAGCAGGCGCGGCATCCTGCTCGGCCTGACCGCCCCGCAGCTGATCATCGCCGGCCTCGCCGGTCTGCTCCTGCTCGCCGTGATCCTCGCCCGCGGTGTGATCGGCGCTCTTGAACTCATTCCGGTATGGGCCGCCATCGCCCTTCTCGTCTTCGTCCGCCACCGAGGCCGCGCCCTGGCCGACTGGACTCCGATCGTCACCCGATACCTGGTCCGCCGGCTGCGCAAGCAGTTGGTCTGGCTCACCCGCCCCTCGCACCGCCCGGTCCGCGAAGGGCTCCTCCACCTGCCCGGCACAGCGGCCAGCCTGCGCGCGGTCACCGCACCCGACCGCCGCTACGGCGCGGTCCACGACCCGCACACGGGCACGCTGACCGCCGTCGTCAAGGTCTCCTCCCGCGCCTACGCACTACTCGACCCCGGTACGCAGAACGCCAACGTCAACGGCTGGGGGCGCGCGCTGGCCGCACTGGCCCGCACCGGTCAGGTGGCCAGGATCCAGGTGATCGAGCGCACCGTCCCGGACTCCGGCGACGCGCTGCGCCGGTACTGGGAGGAGAACGGCCGGCCCGACACCCCCATGGCCGGTGCGATCTACAGCGAGCTGATCCAGAGCGCGGGCCCGGCCGCGGCACCGCACGAGGCGTACGTCGCCGTGTCGCTGGACGCCAAGGCCGCACGCCGCCTGATCAACCAGGCCGGAGGCGGCCTCACCGGATCCTTCAACGTCCTGGGCCAACTGACCTCGACGTTCGACCAGGCCGCACGGACCGCCGGGCTCAACCCCACGGGTTGGCTCACCGCTCGCGAGATCGCGGCTGTCGTTCGAACCGCGTACGACCCCAAGGCGCTCTCCGCACTGGACCGTTGGTCGGTCAGCGGCCGCCCCGAGGCAGAGCCCGCTGCCGCCGGCCCGGTCGTGGTCGTCGAGAAGGCGGACCACATCGCCACCGACTCGGCCGTCCACGCCACGTACTGGATAGAGAACTGGCCCCGCACCGAAACCTCGGCCGGCTTCCTGCACCAGCTCCTGTTCACCGCCGGGGTACGGCGCACGCTGTCGCTGTCGTACGAGCCGAAGGGTCTGGACGCCGCCCTGCGCGATGTCCAGCGCAGGAAGGCCAGCGTGATCGCGGATGCTGCGGAACGGACGCGGCGTGGGCAGGTCGACTCCGAGGCGGACTCGATCGAGTACCAGGACATCAAGTCCCGTGAACGCCAGCTCATCGCGGGGCACGCGGACGTCGCGTTGACCGGGCTGCTGACCGTCTCGGCCGACTCCGAGGAGGAACTGCGTTCCGCCTGCGCGGTCGTGGAAACCGCAGCCGTCGGCGCGCAGCTCGATCTGCGGCCGCTCACCTGGCAGCAGGCCGAGGCGTTCACCACCGCCGCCATGCCGCTCGCCCGCACCGTCTGAAACCGGCCTTCGTCCCCTTCTCTCCTGTGAAAGAGCGCCCGCATGTCCCGCACCGCCAGTACGACCGCGCAGGACTTCGTGCCCTTCGCCACCGCCGCGCTCGACTTCCACCGCGCGCTCAACATCCCGGGCGGTCCGCTCGTCACCACCCGACCCGAGCTGGACGCCCTGCACGCCCATCTCGTCTCGCTGTACGAACTGCTCGACGCCCACGCCTCCCGCACGGGACAGCTCGTCCCTGTCGAGGGCGACGCCCTCCGTGCTGCCCGCACCAGGGCCTGGCAGGCCGCCGACCACATCCACACCGCCTACCACGCGGCGCCCCGGCCGGACTCCGGCGAAGTGCCCGAACCCGAGGCGTGCCGGGCCGCCCTGCCCGAAGGGGCGCCCGAGCTGACCGTCTGCCAGCGCCACCAGCGCACCGCGCGCCTCGTGCGCCGCCGCACCACCCCTGCCGACCTGCACGCACCGTTCACCGGCCTCGTACGCCACTGACCCCGCCTTCCACTTGGAGAACACTCATGCCCCGCACCCGCGCCAGCGCCTCCCACCTGTTCGTCCCCCGCAAGGCGACCCGTGCCGAGCAGCGGGCCGCCCGAAACGGTTTCGCCGAGGCCCGTCGTCAGGCGCGCCTGGCCGGCGCCGCGCCCAAGCACCGTGCCGCGGAATTGCTCGATCCGGAGCTGCGCCCGGTCTTCCCGTCGTCCGGGCGCCCCGGCTCCTCCTCGGCTCGGGGCGGCAAACTGCGCCTGGCCGCCCACCGGATGACCACCGCCACCGTGTCCGGGGCCTACCCCTTCCTCGCGGAGGGCGGCCTGGGCGCGGAGGGCATCTTCATCGGCCGCGATGTACACGCCGAAGCGGCTTTCTGTTACGACCCGTTCTCGCTGTACAGCAGCGGCAGGATCGAGGGCTTCACGAACCCGAACGCCGTCCTGGCCGGGATCATCGGCATGGGCAAGAGTGCGCTGGCCAAGTCAATAGCCACCCGGGCGATCGCCCACGGCTACCGGGTCTACGTGCCCTGCGATCCCAAGGGAGAGTGGACGGCTGTCTCACAGGCTCTCGGCGGCTACAGCATCGCGCTGGGGCCGGGCCTCCCCGGCAGGCTGAACCCGCTGGATGCTCCGGCCCGGCCCGCGTCGGTGAGCGAGGACGACTGGTCGACCGAGGTCCGAAAGCGCCGTCTCCTGCTCCTGGCCGGCCTCGCTCGTACCGTGCTGAAGCGTGATCTCCTGCCGATGGAGCACACGGCCCTGGACCTCGCGCTCGACCTGGTCGTCGCCGAGGCCGACGCCGGCGGCACGGTGCCCCTGCTCGGCGAGATCGCCCACGCCCTCGGCTCTCCCGAGCGCCTCGACCGGGCCCTCGGCGACCAGGCCGGCCACATGGGGCTTGCCGCACAGGACCTCGCACACGCCCTGCGCCGCCTGGTACACGGCGACCTGAGCGGCATGTTCGACGCCCCGAGCACCGTCGTCTTCGACCCGGCCACCCCGATGCTGTCCATCGACCTCTCCCGCCTCGGCGGCTCCGGCGACGACACCGCCCTCGTCCTCGCCATGACCTGCGCCTCAGCGTGGATGGAATCCGCCCTCACCGACCCGGACGGCGGCCGACGCTGGGTGATCTACGACGAAGCCTGGCGTGTCATGCGGCACGTCGGCCTGCTGGAACGCATGCAGTCACAGTGGAAGCTCTCCCGCGGACTCGGCATCGCCAACCTCATGGTCATCCACCGCCTCAGCGACCTGCTCAGCGCGGGCGATGCCGGCTCACGCGGCCGGGTGCTGGCCGAGGGCCTCCTCGCCGACTGCTCCACCCGCATCATCTACCGCCAGGAACCCGACCAACTCACAGCCGCCGCCTCGCTCCTCGGCCTGACCGGCGTCGAGACCCAGGCCGTGTCCGCCCTGACCAAGGGACGGGGCCTGTGGAAGGTCGCAGGCCGCTCCTTCATCACGCAGCACATCCTGCACCCGGCCGAGCGCAAACTGTTCGACACCGACGCCCGCATGTCGGCATAAGCCCGTGGGTTCGTCAATTCTGAAGCATCGAGCGGGTGGAACTCATCGGGCGTGTGTGCCGGAGAGCCCACGCCCGGTCACCGGTCGGGGAACCGGGGCTTTCCTGTTGCACGGGCCGGGGAGCTCCGGCCCGTGATCGGAATAGCGGCGTGCACAACTGACCGCCAGGCCGACCCCGATCAGGTCAGAGCCACTGGGCCCAGCCGAAGGTCGCGATGTATGCACGCTCGGTCGCCTTCCAGCCCCGTCCGCCGCGTCGGCGGACAACCCCCAAGGCCAGCGCAAACCAGACCGCGATCGCACCCCCGATGATCAACGGCCACTTGGGACCCGCCAAAGCCCCGACCACACCGAGCGCCACGGCCGTCACCACCAGACCGCCGTGTGCCCCACCACGGCTGGAGCGCAGTGACTCCCGGACTACCCGCCGATCCTCTGCGAGGACCCGCTCGTACGCGTTCGGTGCTGCCTCTGCGCTGCGCTCCCGCTCCGTGTCCTTCTCCACAAAAGCTCCCCTCAACAAACGCGCCCCTACGGGGTGGCACCCACCCACACGGGCGCATCACCTACACCACGACAAGGGACATGACTGAAACGAATCTGACGAGAACGCACCCACGGCAGTAGGGACGTATCCCCAGCCCCGTCCGCTCGCTTCCGCCTCCCAGCGGGCATCGACACAGCAACGAGGACCAACCATGCCCTCTTCTCCCGCTTCCCGTGAAGGCCAGCCCCTGACGGCCACCGATCAACTGGCATGGAGGCAGCACATCCCCGCGCTCGCCTCCGCCGCCGCCGGCATCATTCGGGCATCCGACGCCTGGGACGCGGTCTCGGACTCCTTCTGCGACGAGGACGGCTGGCCCATCGACGAGAAGGGCTACGCGGACGGCAAAGTGACCCGTGACGCAGAGGCGTGGAAGCACGTCGAGGTCTTCCTCGCCTACGGCCCCGAGGTCCTGGCCGGAGTCCGCGCCGCCGCCCACGGTGCCGACTACGTCGAGGGACCGGTCAGCGCGGACCTCCGGCGGCTGCGCGGGATCGACACCACTCTGGAACGAGCAGGCCGGATCCGGCACGAGTGGGACCAGATCATGGCGCTCATGGACGACTCGCTCCCTGGCTCACGGGAGATCTACGCGAGCCATGCGCAGGAGATCCGCAACTCCGAAGGCTGGCACTACGCCGACGAGTTGTCCTCCCAAGGACTGGCGCTCACCCGGGCAGCCGGCTACTTGGCCGAGCGAGCGGATCACGATCGGGCCTCGCAGGCCGGCCGCGCCCAGGCGGCCCTCGCTCGCTCCGCTCTCGGCATCCGCGGGGCCTCGCCCGCTTCGCCTCCCGCACCACCCGCGTCGAACCCGAAGCCCCCACGTCATTCCCGCTGACGTCGATAGCACCGAGTTCCGGCAGGACCAAGCCGACTGATCGCCGCATCCTCGTGGAACACCGCGCCCCTCACCCCTACCAGCGGCTCGCGCGGTCGGTCACCGGGCACCCGGCCAAGGAGAAGGAGAAAGCTCGTGCGTCCCGATGAACCCCGGGTTCCGCTCCATCAGGAGGACCTACCGATATCCGCCCGCCCGAGGAAACCGCTCCTCCGGCAGGCCGTCGCCGGCCCGCAGGGGCCGGAGCACGGATACGGTCACCTCACCGTGCCCCTTCGGCAGCGTGGCCTGGAGTGCACTGTCGAGTACGGCCTCAGCGACTACATCGTCCACGCCAGCCTCCCGGACGGCAGCTCGCTGATCATCTCGCCGCCCCAGGAACCGCCGACCGACCACCCGCCCGGGCACCCCGCAAGCTGGCTGGTGACCCGAGGGCATCCCAACGACTCCACAGTCCACGAAGTGATCTACGACTCGGAGCCAGACGGCTCCCACGCCCAGCAAGGCGGCAGCGCCCCCAGTCTGCTCGCCGCCATCGACGGACGCCTCGATCAGCTCGGCGTCCCTCCGCGACCGGACACCGCCCCGTCGCGAGTGAGTGCCGCTCGCGCACTCTCACCGACCGCCCAGTTCACGGCACTGGCACCAATGCCAGCGGCTCCGGCCGTACGTCCCGCGCTTCCGCCCGCCCATCCCCCGTCCGCACTCGGTCGCTGACCACTTCCCGCCGGAGTACGCGATGCCCCGCACCAGCAGAACCACCTCGGCCCTCGACCACAGCGTTTCCCGAGCCCGCACCGGACGGATCAGCCATGTCCACCCACTACGACTCGCTTCCCGACGTAGCTATCGGCCGCCACCCCGACTACGGCATCGTCGCCGCGAACCCAAAACATCTCGCAGCCAGCGCATGGATGTTGAAAGGCTTCGACTTCCACCCCGTCCCTGACCAGCCGACGCTGTACACACTGGCCGACCAGCAACGTGACGGACAGGGCCGCGCCACCCGGGCTGTCACGCTGCTGCGCGACGCCGGCTACCAGGTCGACGTCGATGCCGCGTTCGACCCCTCCCTGGCCTCGGAAGCGACCGCCGACCTTGACCGGCCGCCGCGCATGGTTCCCGACGTCGCGTTCGCCGAACATCCGCAGCTCGGCATCATCGCTGCCACCGACGACCACTCCTCCGCGCTCGGCGGCCGCCTCGTCCTGGAGGAGCACGGCTGGCGCCATAACCCGGCCCTGGACATCTACACGCTGCCCATCACCACCGACCGCAGCGAAGCCCTGGGGAAAGTCGCCGCCGCCACTCTGTCGATGCATCGATCCGATCTCCAGGCCGCGGTGCAGCCCTCCCTCGCCCAGGACGTAGCTGATCGCCGCCCTCCTGCTCCCGCAGCAACCGCGCGCCCCGACCACGACCGGGGCTTCACCCGTGCCTCCCTCGTCAGCGCCGCCGCTCTCACTGCCAGTCCAGCCCGCGACGGCCTCCCGGCCAGGACGCCGGCTTCCGCCGACGACACTCCGGCGGCCCGGCCGGTTGACCCGCGCATCCCCTTCGCCCTCAACCGCTGACCCCACCTCCCGTAAGGAACCGTTCCATGACAGTGAAGACCATCTGGCAGATCACCCATTCCTGTGGTCACCATGCCGACCGCGACCTGTCCAACCGGGCCGCCGACCGGCGTGCGGGCTTTGCCGAGTGGCTCGCCAAGCAGGAGTGCACCGACTGCTGGCGAGCCTCCAAGGAAGGCGCCGAACCGGACAAGACCGCCTGGCTGAAGGCCAAGCGCGCCGAAGAACGGGCCGAATCCGAAGCCTGGTCGCAGCAGTACCGGATGCCGCCCCTGGACGGGACCGAGCGAGCCGTGCCCTGGGGCGTGCGCTGCCGCCACCAGGTCATGGCCGCCGCCTACACCGCCCTGGTCCTCGAAGGCGAGACCAGCGAAAGGAAGTGGGAGGAGATCGAGAAGGCCGCCCGCACCGTCACCCGCGCCGGGTGGTGGATCGACCAGCGCTCCTCCGAACCCCCGACGACCTCACCGAGCTGCTCCAGGCCGCCACCGAGGCCGACCGGACCACCGAGAACCCTCACTTCTGACCGCCCGATGCCCCGCCAAGGTGGTGCATCAGTTTCCTTCCTGCCAGCGATGTAAATGCCCTCGCCGGAGCGCTCCCCGCGCTGCGTTGCCGCCCCGAATCGGAGTGCCCCTCCCGATGACCAGCAGAAGAACGCACGTCGCACCCCACCACCCATCACTCGTCTGCGCTCACTCCCAGGACCCACCATGCCCGCACCACGTACCAGCGCGCCCTCGACCACCACCGGGTCGGACGCGCTCCTCTATCTCCTCTTCGGCCTACTCGGCGTCGGACTCGCCTTCGGTTCGCTGGCCTGGCTGACCGGTAACCTCAGCAACTCCCTCGTCGGTACCGGGCCCTGGGCCCCGTACACGGCCACCGACGCGCTGCTGCACCCCGAGGTGCTGTGGCCGAGCCTGAGCTCCACCTCCCTGCTCGTCGGCGCACGGATCATTCCCGGCCTGCTGTCCGTCTGCCTCGCCGTCCTCGGCCTGGTGGTGTGGATACGGCTGCGCGGCGGTGCGAAGAACGGTCTCGCGCGGAAGGGCGACCTCGCCCCGCTGCTGGACAAGGAGATCACCGCCAAGGCCCGGAGCCTGCGGCCGTCCCTGAGCGGCCGGGAGTGTAAAAGAGGCCGCTCCTGCTGACCGCGGCATCCTGCTCGGCACCCTCTCCCCTGGGCGTTCCGATGTCCGTGCCTCGTGGGAGGACGTGATCGTCGCGATCATGGCCCCGCGCTCCGGCAAGACCTCCGGGCTGGCGATCCCCGCGATTCTCGCGGCTCCAGGTCCGGTGTTGCTGACGTCGAACAAAGCGGCGAACGACGCCTTCACCGCGACGGTCGACGCCCGGGCCGAGGTCGGCACGATCTGGACCCTGGACCCGCAGCAGATCGCCCACCACCCTCGCGAGATGTGGTGGGACATCCTGGCCGACGCCCGCGACCTGGCCGGAGCGAAACGCCTTGCCGGGCACTTCGTCGCCGCCAGCGTCGACGAGTCGAACGGCGCCGACTTCTGGTCCACTGCCGCGTCCAACACGCTCGGCGCACTGTTCCTCGCCGCCGCCGGCCACCGGCGGCCGATCACCGATGTCCTGGCCTGGCTCGCCTCCCCCGCCGACCGGACCCCGGTCGACCTCCTCACCGACGCCGGCCACGACGCGGTCGCCGCCCAGCTCCAGGGCACCGTCTCCGGCGCCACCGAGACCCGCGACGGCATCTACGAGACGGCACGCCAGTACGCGAGTTGCCTGCTCGACCCGGACGTCGCCGCCTGGGTCACCCCTGCCAAGGGGCTCCCCGAGTTCGATCCCTTCGCCTTCGCCACCTCCCGCGACACCCTGTACCTGCTCAGCAAGGACGGTGGCGGCAGCGCGTCCGCGATCATCGCCGCGGCGGCCGACGCTGTGATGCGGGCCGCCGTCATCGTCGCCGAGCGCTCCGGTGGACGGCTCGACCCGCCCGCCCTGTGCGTCCTGGACGAGGCCGCGAACGTCTGCAAAATCTCCGACCTCCCCGACCTCTACAGCCACTTGGGCAGTCGTGGTGTCATCCCGATGACGATCCTGCAGTCCTACCGGCAGGGCCAGCGGTGCTGGGGCGAGGCCGGCATGGACGCACTCTGGTCCGCCGCCACCATCAAGATCATCGGATCGGGCATCGATGACGCCGACTTCGCCGACCGCCTCAGCAGGCAGGTCGGCGACCACGACGTGCAGACCACGTCGGTATCCACCAGCGACAGCGGCAAGTCCACGTCGGTCAGCATGCGCAGCGAGCGGATCCTGCCGCCCGACGCGATCCGTGCCCTGCCCAAGGGCAAGGCACTGCTCCTGGCCACGGGTATCCGCGTGGCGATGCTTGATCTGCGGCCTTGGTACAGGGAGCCGTCCGCCAAGGTGGTCGGCCCGGCCTCGGCCCGTGCGACGAAGGCCATCACCGAGCGGGCCCTCGCGAAAACGCATGGCCGTGACGGCTTCGGGCTGTCGGCATGAGTGCGCCCACGCCGCGTCCCGGGCGGCTCGTACGCTCCCCGGTCGTTCTGCGTGACGGACAGTGGTGGCTGGTCAGCGGGGCCGGCTCGGTTCTCGCCGCCGACCCCGTGTTCACCGGTGTGCTGGACGGCTTCGCCAAGGCGATGGCCGCTGCCGACCAGGCGGTCGCCGATCTCCATGCCCGGCGGGGTGAACCTCCTTCCACCGACGCCGGAGGGCGACGATGAACCCGCTGCTGCGCGCGGAGCAGGCGGTACTGGGCTCCGTGCTGCTCGACCCGGGCCAGCTGGCGCATCTCGACTGGCTCGCATCGGATCACTTCGACCGGCCGGTCCACCGGGCGCTGTTCGCCGCCCTACGCAAGCTTCAAGCCGATGGACACCCCGCGCTGGCAGACGACGGGACGGTGCCGCTGTCGTGGGTGACCGACGCGGTCGACGAGGCCGTCCTCCACGTACGGGGGCTGAGCGCGGTGTACGCCCACACTCTGGTCTCGGCCTGTCCGCGCCCCGAGCATGCTCCGGCATACGGCCGCATGGTGCTGGAGGGGGCGATCCATCGCAGCGTCACCGCGCACGCGATCCGCCTTCACCAGGCGGCTCGCGCCGACGCCCTGCGGGGCGCGGTAGAGGGAGCCCTGCACCACGCGGACGTTCTGAGCGGGGTTCTCGACGATCTCGCACGGCGGTGGGGAACCGAACCGCGCCCGGTCGCACCGGCTGCTCAGCCGGCGACCGCCCCGGCAGCCCCGTCGCCGATGGTTCGGACGGACCATGTCGCCGAGGACGAACGGTTCCTGCTGGCCGTCCTTGTCGAGCGGCCGAGGGCCATGGCCGAGGTGGTGGGCTGGCTGCGGCCGGGCGACTTCGCCGACCCGGCCCACGGGCAGCTCTACCGCTGCCTTGGCGCGCTGCACCACCGGGGCGAGCCCATCGACCGGATCACCCTGCTCTGGGAGGCGCAGCGGCGCGGTCTGCTGGCCGACGGCACGCTGTCCGGCGGGCAGGTCGCCGCCATCTGTGACGGTGTGGGTCCTGGCAGCGCCGACTGGCTCGGTGAGCAGGTGATCCGTTCCTCGGTCACCCGCACCGCCGTCACCTCCGCTCGCACCATTCGGGGCTTGGCGGAGAACGAGTCGCTGTCTCCTGGGCAGCTCATCAATCACGCCCTGCACGCGCTCGGTCCACTCGATGACGTACGTACCCGCTGGCGGACGGCGAACGGCCACTCTCCTCCGCCACCAACGGCCCCGGCTTCTTCGTCGAACAGGCCTTCTCCTGCGCGGGTGCACGCCGCTCTCGCTCGCAGCACGCCACACCCAATCTCGCCGTCCTCGGCCCGGACCCGCTCTGCGCCCGGCCCTGCTGCCGTGCGATCTCCCTCGCGCGGCCACAGCTGAAAGCCCCCGTCCTCTGTTCGTCCTCTCCCTTGGGATTCACCGTCAACAACACCCCCAGCTCTGACATCTCAGCCCTGCGTGGCATGGCCTCGGCCTTCGACGCCCAGCGCGGCAAGGTCCCGGTCCCTGGGAACTACCGTCGCTTGCCCGGCATCGTCGCCGTCGCCAGGCAGATGTCCGAACTCGGCGAGCTGATCACCGACCTGGGCCATGAGGTCTTCCTCCGTGCCGCGGCCCAGGACCACGAAGTCCACACGGCCCGGGTCATCGCGGGCTTCGCCGCCGCTGCGCGACCTGCCGGCGAGGCGGCATCCGCCCTCGGGGAGACGGCTCACCAGCTCGCCTTCCTGAACCGGACCGGGCATCTCCGTAACCGGCCCGACGCCCAGGAGGCCCGGGAGGCAGCGGTGCGGGTGATGGAAGACGCTCTCGGTGCGGCGGACACGGCCCTGCGCGAAGCCGCCGACTCCCTTCACGCCGCGTCGGCGACGGTTTCACCTCCGTCCGTACGGCTCCGAGCCGCCCGTAGCCGGTCCACGACCACAGCTCCCGCTCCCCGACCCGCGCCTCCCGCTGCCACGCCGACAGCGGCCGCACCGGGCCGGATCGTGCGGGGGCGGTGGCATAGGACCAACAGCGTGCACCCGCCGTTGATCGGCTCGCTCTGCTCCGGGTACGGAGGGCTGGACCTCGGGGTGCAGTCCGTGCTCGGCGGCAGCCTGGCCTGGCATGCGGAGGTCGATCCGGGCGCCTCGCGGATCCTGGCCCGGCACTGGCCCGGGGTGCCCAACCTGGGCGACATCACGACCGTCGACTGGTCCAACATCCCCCGGGTGTGCGTCCTGACCGCGGGCTTCCCCTGTCAAAGACGTCTCGGTTGCCGGCCGACGGGCCGGACTCAACTCCCAGACCCGCTCCGGGCTGTGGCTGCACGTCGCCCATGCGGTCGAGGCCCTCCGACCCTGCCTGGTTGTGATCGAGAATGTGCGCGGCCTCCTCACCTCCCCCGCCGGTTCCCCTGGCAACGTGGAATTCTGCCCGTGGTGTCTGGGAGACACCCCAGGCCAGCCTCCTCTGCGAGCACTCGGTGCCGTACTCGGATCCCTGGCCGACCTCCGGTACGACGCGAGGTGGCTCGTGCTTCGCGCCTCCGACATCGGGGCCCCTCACCGCCGCGAGCGGACCTTCCTCGCTTATCTGGACACTTTCATGATCGCCGGGTGCCGATTCGCGCGGTCGTGTGTCACTCGATTGAGGCGATCTGCGTCTGGCTGGTCCGGTCGATCATTGCAAGATGTCCAGCTTGGCGGCGACGAGTTCGGAGCGGGTAAGCTCAAGCAGTCGGCCCATCCAGTTCCGTCCTTCGAGCCCGTGTTGACCCCAAAAGGTCGATCCCATCTCGGTGTAGATCAGTCGGGTGGCGCCTGTGGCCATAAGCGTCTCGGCGAACTCGGGATGTTGCTGGAACTTCGCGCGCAGCAAGCGCGTCATGACGGCGACCCGAACCTGGGGCCAGTCGTCGCGCAGGGTGGAATCCTCAGCGATCTTCTGCGCGTCGTACGGCCTTTCCGCGCCAAGGATCTCGGCCTGGCGGTGTTCGTCGGCGACCGCCAGCGCCCAGTAGGCGTGCGCAACCGTGGGATAGGTCCAGTTACCCAAGACGATTGGCGCGGGAAACTCATTGCGCAGTACGAGGGTGCCGGGGTTCTCGGGCCAGCCGCGCGGGAAGACCGTCTGGTTGAGATGGACGCTGCTCTCGACCGGTTCGGTCGGGCCGTCGGCGGGTGTCTTCGTCTCGTACTGCTTCCGCAGTTGCTCGCGCTCCGCGAAGTACTCCAAGGCGGAGGCGTGCATCTCCTCGGTAACGTCGACGGTGTTCCCGTTCCACAGCTCGATCTGGTTCTCCGGGCCGGTCACGATGACCCGGAGGGGGAAGTCCTTGCGGTCCATGTCACCCAGGGCATATCTCCGCAGGTGTTCCGGGATGGCTTCGTAGGCATCGCGAACGGCGGTCCGGTTGGCCTCGGTCGGCTGCTCCCGGAAGACCTCGACGGCGGCGAGGCAGCGGCCGGTGGAGTTCGGACGGCCGTTGAGGTTGTCGATGTCGTCGCGGACCTCGCCGAGCAGCATCTTGGGGGTCAGCCAGGTCTTCGGCTCGGCGAACTTCCACGAGGCGAGGTGGTGGGCCGATGCCCTGGCGCCTTCGGGCAGTTCGGTGGCGACCCATCCGGAGGCAAGCTTGCCGGCGAAGCCCTCCAGGGTCTCCAGACCCCAGCAGTCGACCATTCCGTCGGCGTAGATCAGCAGGTCGGTGAGGTAGTAGTTGCCGCCGTTGCGGATGAAGGCGTGCCGCCAGGTGCCCTCAATACGCTCGCCGTCCACGTTCCGCCACGTCCGCTGTCGTATCGCCATGCGCGACAGGGTAGCTGTCCGCACTCCCACAAGATCGGGAGATTCCGGCTGGGGTTATTCAGGAAGCTCAGCGTGGGGTTCGCCGAGGTCGTCCAAGAGGCTGCTGATGCGCTGGTGGCGCTGGACCTCGCGGTCCCACCCGCGGGATTCGGCGTCGGTTACCAGCTGCTGTTCAGTGCAGAGGCGTTCGCGCAGTCGTGGAGCGTACTGGGGTGTGGTGACGAACTTCGCGCAGGTCAGGTAGAGGTTGCACTCGCAGGGCCCCTCTTGGGGCAGGCGCAGGCAGCGGCCGAGTTCGAGTTCGGTCTTGTAGAAGTTGGTCTTCAGCCAGTCCAGCGCGTCCTGGTCGAGCTGCCCGGAGCGGAGGGTGTCGGCAAGGGGGCCGGCGATGGTGGTCCCAGGCTGGAGTACGGCCTGGTAGTCGGCCAGGACGGTGGGTCCGAGATGTGCGTGTAGGTCATCGACATGTCGGGCCCAACCAGCGGCAGGGCGACGGCGACATGACCCTGCCGAGCGCGGCAGCCTCCTTGCTGCCCACACCGTCGACCATCGTCACGGGCCCCACGGAACGCCGACCAAGCAAGAGGTGGCACCCTCCCTCGTCAGCGGTCGTTCTGCCGCTCTGGACGGAACCAGGTCCGGCTGCCAGGGAGTAGACCGGCGATGGGGTGCGTACGCAGCCGCCATCACCCAGTGGGAGACGCTCACCCGCCCCGCCCCGGCGCCCACCGACTCGGCCGGACGGCTGCGTGCCGACTTCGTCGAGTGGATGCAGGGCCTCGATGCCGACTGGATCACCGCCACCCCGGGGCTCGGCCGCCCCGCCCAGCTCACCGCGCTCGGCAACGGTGTCGTACCTCAACAGGCCGCCCGGGCGGTGCGGTTGCTGGCCCCGCCCTTCCCTCGCTGTCCTCGCTGCGCGGCGGCGTAGCGCCCGGCTACCGGGTTTTCCCGGCCGGGCCAAATCGCGGCTTCTCCGGATCCTCTTTCTCATGTCGCCGTCCCACAGAGGGAGCACGCCCCGATGCCCGACACCACCGCGACCGCCCCCGGCCCCGAGCCGTTCCGCGTCCCCGACGAGAACCTCGACGACCTCGCCAGCAGCCTCGCCAAGACCATGGCCGAGGTCAAACAGCACGGCGTCCTCCTCGACCGCCTCAGCTCCGAGCCCACACCCGCCCCCCAGCCGACGGACGACGCTCCAGCAACAGCAGCGGGCTCCGAGTCGGCAGCGGGCCCCACCTCAGTGTTCATCATTGCCCTGGGCGGTGAGGCATACGCCGTCGAACTCACCGCCCTCACTGCCTGGGTGAACCACCTCCTCCTCCCGATCTACGGGCGAGAGATCAGCACGACCCGCCCGTGGTGCACGCGGTGGCAAGAACACCCCGAAGCCGTGGCACGGCTGCACGCCCTCTGGCTCGCGTGGCAGCAGTTCACCGACGCCGAGGCCGGCCTGCCCGGTCCCTCGACGTGGCACCGCGACCACCTCGACCAGACACTGGTCCACCTCCGTGCTCCCGACGGCCCGTTCGCCGCGTGCACGACGAGCCCGGCCCGGCCCAACCACCGCGTGCTGGCCACCCCCGCGCCCGACCAGCTGGGACTGACCGCATGAGTAGCGACGAACTCGACTTCCACCTCGACGACCTCGAACCCGCCGACGCGGCCTCCCAGCACGCGGAGGAGCAGTTCTGGGCCGGTGACTTCACCGTCCTTGCCGAGCACCACATCGCCCGCGACGTCTCCCGCAGTTTCGTCGTCGCCCACGACGCCTCGGTCACCTGGGGTGTGCCCGGCGAACCCCAGATCTGCGCGATCAAGGTCGCACGGGACTTGAACCAGAACACCTTCACGTTCGAGTCGTCCTATCACTCCACCGTGTCCTTCGCTCAGAACTGGCTGGTCGAGCACGGTTGCCCACCGGAGCGCCTTTCCCAGGTCGGCGACGACTTCATACAGCCCGCCGACGCTCTCACCACACAGGTCGAGCAGAAGCTCCGCACGTCTGGCACCCGGTACACGGTCCTGGACAGCTACACCTCGGACTACGACCCCTGCGAGACATGGACGTTGACCCGCGACTCCAGCGCTGCTCAGGCACCGATTCGCATCTTCCTCGAAGAGGGAGACTTCGAAACACACACGTACACGACGCGTGAGGGCGCCTTCGCCGATGAGAGCGCAGCCCGGCACTGGCTGGACGACCGCAACAGCCCGCTGCCGAACCCACCGGGAGACGGCAGGGACACCGGCGCTGCCCTGCGGACCCGCGCCGCCCTCACCCGCTCAGCCGGTTCCTCGGCAACTCCGAAGGCCGGCCTCGATACCCACAGCCTGCCGTCGCCAGGACCGACCCCGCGGCCGAGCCCTGGGCGGTCGATGTGAGCCGCGCCCGCTTCGCCTTCGCCGCGCACCCGGACGCCATCGCGGACCTGCGCGAACTCCCCGACGAGATACGTGATCTGGCGCTACTGGAGCTACAGAACCTGGTCCACGGAAGTGACGACTGCCTGCCGTTGAAGGGCCGTCTCGCGGGCTTTCACAAGGTGTACGTCGACCCATCCGTCTCCTATCGGATGGTCATCCAGTTCCGCCCCGCCCCGTCCACCTCGCACCACAAGCGCGAGGTCTATCTCGTCGCCGCGGGCAGCCGGAAGGAGTACGCGGTCTACCGCACGGCCCACCTGCGCACCGGCCCCCACCAGAACGCGGACGTCGAGACAGCCTCCTCGGCCGCCGAAGCACGCGTGCAGGCCGCACGCTCCCGCTCTCCCCACACGGCAAACCAGCCGACGCCCCTCCCAGTGGCGGCGGCCCAGCCCCCTGCCACCGCTTCCCGAAAGGCTCCCCAGCGATGATCGTCGACCGCGCCCCGCTGACTCGTACCGAACTGGCGGGCCTGCTCACCGATGCCGCGCAGAGTGTCTCCGGGATCCTCACCGCCGAGTACCCGACGGCTGCCAGCCGCTCCTACCTGCACCCCGTACTGGGTGCGCTGTCGGCCGGACCCAGGGTGATCTGCAAGCTGAACGATCGGCTCGAAGAATTCCTGGCCGCCGAGCCGCGCCGCGCGACGCCGGCGGGTCTGTTCACCCTGGCCTCCTACGCCTCCGCGCTGGGATGGCTCACCGAGTCCCTCGCCGAGCTCACCACCTCGGTCGACCAGATCTGCACCCGCGTCGGCATCCCCACACAGCCACCGGACGACCCCACCTTCACCACGCCCGACGGCGACGAGCGGGACAGCGAGCTCGACTTCGCCTTCAGCGACTTGGAGTTGACGGAGATCCGCACCGCCGCCGAGGCCGCCCACCTCCCGCCGGGCGACTACGTCGCCGTGCTCTCCGAGTCCCTTCTCGCCATCACCCGGATCACCGACGCCTGCATGGAAATTTCCAGCGGCCTCCTCGACGACGCCACGTACGTCCTCGGCGAAGCGACCGACCACATCTGGATCAACGATGGCCCAGGCCACTTGCCCACCCTGGTCCGTTCACTGCTCGCCCGGATGGAAACCGCCGGGTGAGCCCCCACAACCCGTTCCGGAGCCGATGATCCGGCTCATTTCCACGGCGCCCGTGTGCAGCCGAACGGCCCGCTCCACGGCGTACGCAGGCGCATCACCCCCCTTCTCTTCTTCAGGAACGCCCCATGACCTTCAGCTCGGATGACGAGCAGTGGCGCGAGTACCACGTCAGCCCCGCTACCTCGCCGGATCAACGTTCACCGGTGACCCCGCTCTCCGTCCGCTCCTCGACAGCGACTGGTTGCTGAACGGCGACGACGTGGGCAACGTGTACGTCAACACCCCTGACCAGCGGGTCCGCCTGGCCTACCTGCCCGAGGGCGACGACGACGCCCTGTGGAAAATCACCGCGTACAGCTCGGAATACGCGACGCCACGCTGGCTGGTCACCTTCCAGAGCGGCACCCCCACCGAGATCGTCGCCGGCTTCACCACGGCGCTCGCCGCCGCCTACGCCGAGGGCCCCGATTCCTACCTCCACCACGGCAACAGCGCCCTGACCGCACTGGATGCCGGCACACCGCTGGCAGCGGCGGGCTGGAGCCACAGCTACAGCCCCCAGAACGTCTACTTCCAGTCGCCCGACCGCCTGGCCGCGGTCTACCTGCGCCACAACCACCGTGACCACACCGCCGAGATGCGGGGCCATCAAGAACGCTGGCTCACCCTTGCCGGGCCGCCAGGAAACCAGTGGTACGCCACCGCTTCCTCCTTCACCCCGCAGAGGCTGGTGACCGCGATGAACACCGCCCTCACCGACCCGTCGCCAGTCATCCGTTACGGCTACGACCTGCAACGCCTTCCCCCACAGGCCACCGCGACACCGGTCAAACCGCGCATGCCCACTCCCCTGGACATCCACCGCGTCCAGGCAGCCAAATCCCGCTCCACGGTGGTGCCGACGACTGCCGCGGCTCGTCCCGTAACCCCGTCGCCGCGTTCGCTGCCGGCTTCGCAGGCCTCGCGCTCCGGGTACGCCCGCTGACGAACACGCCCTCTCCCCGACCATGTGGAGCCGCTCATGTCCAACACCACCGCACTCGACCAGGCCACAGCCATGATCGAGAAAGCCTGGAACCGCCCTATCGACGCTCTGGAATCCCTCGCAGTCCGCCGCCCCAGCGACGACCCGCTCCTGCGCTCGGCCATGCGCATCCGCTCGGCCTTGGTCATCACCGACAGCGCCGCGACCGTGCACCAGGACCGTCTGCACGCCCTGACCCGCCCCGGCCACGTGCCGGCCTTCTACGACCTGGAACGGATCACCAGCTCAGCGGCAGACCTTCGCGTCGCCAAGGCAGAGAGCAGTACGTCCCTGCAGGCCATCAGCCACGTGATCGAAGCCCGCGAATCCGCCGCGACCACGGCCTCGGCCCCGGCAGTCCGGCTGGCCCAGGCCGCCGTCGCCCGCTCCGGGCACACACCACGCACCCTGGGCCAGGTACCCGATAGCCCGCCCCTTCGGCCGCTGTCAGCCCGCCGGCGGCCGGCCCGGGGCCGCGCCGCTGACCGTTCAGGCGAGGTCCTCGTCGCGGTGGGCATCCCCGATGCGGGAGCCCACCGCGCGGGCCAGCTCCTCCACCGTCAACTCGACACGGTGGCCCTCCGCGACCCGCTCCTCCACCACCGCGCCCTCGCCCCACCACCCGTCGCACTGCGTACCAACAGCCCACTGGCCGTCAGCGACCACCGCGATGTCCCCGACCGTCCACGGCCGCCCGGCCGCCCGGATCTTGCGCTCCATCCCGGCTCCATCCCGGTGTCTGACCGGCTCCACCATCCCTGCTCCCCTTCGGTTCCGTGTGGCCCGCTGCCGCAACCCGGATACGACAACCAGGTCCGCTCATCCATTCCCGGAGCCGCCGGCCATCTGCTGCCGGCGGCCAGTTCGCCCACGGCAGACGCCAGTTCCCGGGAAAGGACTACGTACTCCTGCGCACCGCATGCCAACGTACGAGTGTCGGGAAAAACCGCAGGTCAACGAAGGGATCGCCCAACCGTGAACGCCTCCGCCACCCTCCTCCCAGCCGTCATCCACCCCGCCCCGGACGACCGCTGCCGGCTCTCCTCCGACCACTGCGCGGCCCCGGTCCTTGACCTCCTCCACGCCCTCAGCTGGACCGTCGT
The DNA here is from genome assembly GCF_045207325.1 of Streptomyces sp. NBC_00846. Classification (NCBI taxonomy): domain Bacteria; kingdom Bacillati; phylum Actinomycetota; class Actinomycetes; order Kitasatosporales; family Streptomycetaceae; genus Streptomyces; species Streptomyces sp. NBC_00846. The sequence continues at coordinate 1,062,723 of NZ_CP108846.1, forward strand.
CGAGACCCCGGAGGCCAACGTCCACGCTACGAGCCCGGACAGCCGCATATACGTCGGCTGGCTCCCCGAAGACCCCGCCGCCTGGCAACGCGACATCGTCTGGCAGATCCGGGTCCAGCCCCCCGAAAACGCTCCATGGGTTCAGGAATTCGGCCCCCACTCCCCCTCCGAGGCCGTCGCCGGATTCATCGCCGCCCTCGCCGCCCACCGCTGACCACGTCACCACCCCGCCCGCTCCGAACAGCACCACCCAGATAGGAGGTTCCGTCCATGCGCATGCTCCTGGCCACCCGCCCCGGCCACCGCCGCACGTGCGCCTACGCCCGACGAGGCTGCACCTGCTACTACCTACCCGGCCAGTACGGCCGCCGTACCAAAACCATCCGCCGCCGCGCCGCCCGGCACGCCGAACGACGCCAGTGGCAGCGCGACCTCGCGGACACCGCATCCACATGACGCTTTCAAGTCGCTGAACAACCACCGCGCTCCGCCACAGCACCCACGCGATCCGGCGTGAAGAAGGGACCGCACAACATGACGCGCGACAAGATGATGACCCGCCGCGGGATGAGGCGCTACAACTGCTGCCCCGGCCACAACCCCCGCTCCTACCACCACGGACGTGAACGCGCCCGCGAGGACCGCGAATGGCGGCAGGACATCGGACCTGACCTCCCGCACAACGTACGTGGCCCTGTCCGGCTGCCCTGACGTGCAGACGAGTCGGCCTTCCCCGCACTCACCCTTCCCTACCGATCTTGGAGGCCTTCCGTGCCCCGCCACCTGACCGTCGGCCATGTGCTCCGTCAGCTCCAGGAACTTGACCCCAACCTGCCGATCCGCCTCGCCGTCAACCCCGACTTCCCCTTCGCCCACCACGTGGGAGCCCAGGTCATCGTCCGGGACGGCAAAGCGTTCATCGCCGACGACGGCCAGGAGGGCTACCTCCCGGCGGCCGTGGGCGAGGCCCTCAACTGGACATGACCAACCCCATCAACGCCCCGGAGGTTCCTATCCCGTCGCACGCCCTCCCACTCCACAGCATCGCCGCGCACCCCCTGCCGAGCGGCGTACGAGGCGCACTGGTCCAACGCGTCTCCGCCCTGCCCGACGGGCCGCTCGACGTCACCTGGCTCGCCACCGAATCCCCGAAGCTCCCTCTCGGACGCATTCGCCTCCGCTGGGAGCCGGCTTCCCCCACCGGCTGGAACGTCACCGCCCACCTGGGCCTGGCCACCGCCGAGGTACACCTCGCCTCCTGGCCTGCCGCGCCGGACGATTGGCCGCGTCTGGTCCACCCCACCATCCGTGAGGTGCTCGGCCTGTGCGCCGCCCTCACGGTCGCGACCGCCGCCCTCGACCTCTCGAACCGCCTCGCCCAGGTCTGACCGGGACCGCAGCGCCTTCCTCCAACTCCGCAGCCAACTCGTCGAGGGGCCGGGCCTCGAAGACCTGACCGGTGCGCTCGCCCTCCAGCGTGCCCCATCGACTGCTACAAGACTCGCAGGGACGGACGGAACGGCAGTACATATTCGTGAAGCGCTGTCACGGTCGGTCGGCCGGGCGTAAGTCCGGTCGTTCCTGCCGGTCCACCCCGGGCGATTTCACCGTGATCCGCCCGACTGTCCGGTCGATACGGAGGAACGAGCCGTTGGCTGGAAGTCTCTGCCCGACGTTGCATCAGATGTGATCTAGGTTACCTTCGGGGGGACTGAATGGAGAGCCGTGATGATTCGGGGCTGGGAAGCCGATCCCTCTTCGCCGCTGGTGCGCCGCCTGGGTAAATCCCCCACCGAGCTCGGGACCACGGGCGGCGAGCAGGGATGCCCGGATATCTGGGAACTGGAGAACGGGGACATCGCCATCGTTGGCCGCGACCTCACCGATTCCTACCTGCCCAGCCTTCCCCCGGGGCTCGTCGTCGCCCCGGATGAACGGATCGTCGTCATCCCCCGCAGGACAGCCGCTGCGGCGAAGGTGGACCTTCCCGATGCTTAGCCCACAGGCCGGCGGTCCGGGTCAGCGCCTCGGACTTGACGACTACTCCGAGGACTTCGGTCGCCATTTCTGGCGTTCCGGCTCCGAAGGGTTCTGGAAGCTCGAACGTCAGCAGAGCTTCCAGGAGCCCGGGGTGGAGAGCTGGGAGGCCTTCCGCAAGGGGCACTGGGACGAGTCCCTGGCACTGATCGAGGGACAGCGGGGTCACTACGAGGAGTACCTCCGGCGAATCGCCGGAAGCGGATTCGCCCTCCACCGTGTCCGCTGCGTGGAGGAGCCCATCGCTCCATACCTCCAGTGGGAACTCCACCTGCTGCACCTGAAGGCCCAGTGCGGGGAGGACACGAGAGTCCTCAGCGGGGCCGACATCCTCCGGTACGAAACGCAGCACCCGCTTCCGGAGATCGTGGTCCTCGGCTCCTCAGTGATGTACGAGGTGCTGTATGACGACGACGGAAAACTCGCCGGCGGTATCCGCTTTGACGATCCGCACGTCATCTCTCGTTGGCGGAAGACGATCCAGGAGATGCACCAGGCTGGTGAGCCGTTGGACGACTTCTTCAGCCGCCGGGTCGCTCCGCTGCCTCCGCCGACCGTGACCGAGGAGTAGGGCGCAGTAGTCCCGCCCGGAACTCGGTGGAGAGTCCGGGATGGGCATGAGAGTTTCGGCCGGACGCCGGTCGCACCACAAAGGCTGCATATGCGCATTATCCTGATTTCATACTCTGCGCAGGGCTTCGCCCTCCTGCACCGCGTGTGCGAGCGGGCCGGACACACGCCCGTCGCTTACCTGCATGCGAGATCACTTCGGCCGGGCGAGCCGACGCGAAGCGGTGCGGGCGATGTCGTGGGCGAGATCGTCGACGCCCTGCCGAACGGGATGGATCTGCTGATTCCGGGCCGGAAGAGCATGTTGCCGCACATCCTCGCGGGATATCAGGCCGATCTCATCGTCTGCTACGGCTTTCCCTGGAAGCTGCCGCCGGCGGTACTCCGGTCGACGAACTTGGGTGCCGTCAACGTGCATACGTCGATGCTGCCGAAGTACCGAGGCCCCATTCCGGTCAACTGGGCGATCAGGAACGGCGACAAGGAAATCGGCGTCAGCATCCACTGGATGGAGAGCGAATTCGACTCCGGCGGGATCTTGGCGCAGGAGGCGGGTATCGCGTTGGGTGACGATGTCGCCCCCCGGTTGTTGTGGGAAGAGGTCGACCGGTACATCGAGCGGCTTCTGCCCGGCGCGCTCTCGCTGGCCGAAGCCGGTTCGCCCGGCACACCGCAGGAGGAGAGGTCGGCCACCTACGCGGGGTGGATGGAACCCGCGTTCTCGCAGATCGACTGGACTGCCTCCAGGGAGGAGATCCACAACCAGGTGCGCGCCGTCAGGTTCGGCAGCTCGGGAAGATCCGGCCCGGTTGCCGTGGTGGCTGACCGTCGTCTGCGGGTTCTGCGGACATCGTTGCAGCCGACGGACGGAGTCAAGGTGACGTGTGGAGATGGATCCGTGTGGATTACGGAGTCCGTACCGGTGGCGGACTCCGAATCCTGAACAGACACCGAACCACCGCGAGTCAGTTCGGGTCTGGTGACGTTGCCTCCGCCAGGGAACGCCGGTACCGCCCCAGCTTGTACCGGATTCCCCTCGTCCACGGGTGCTCTGGACCGAGTACCCGCTCGCGCCATTTCCTGACGATTTCCGCCTGTTCGATCGCTTCCCGGTCCTCGCCGACCGCGTGCAGGACGTTGCTGAGCAGACTTCGTGCCGCCAGCGTGATGGGGTAGCGAGCTCCGAACCGGCGTTCGTGCGCCGCCAGCGCACGGCGGGCCAACAGCAGTGCTTCGGCGTGCTTTCCGGTGTTGAGCAGCGCACCTGCGCAGTTGAGGTCGGCCGACAGTGTGATCGGGTGGTCTGGGCCCAACTCACGGCGACAGTCGGCGACCACATCCGGTCCTGCCAGTGCCTCCCGGTCCAGGTCCGGACCGGGAGGCAGTTCGAGCAGACATGCCCTCGCCTCCAGCGTCAGCGGGTGCCATGGGCCCAGCAGCGCGGCTCGCCCGGCGACCGCCCGGTGCATCAACTGCACGGCTTCCGTCACTCGATCGAGCCAGACCAACGGGCGGGACAGATGGAGGCAGGTGGTCAGGGTGTCCAGCGCCTCGGGACCGCAGACCCGTTCGAAGTCGTCGAGCAGCCCGCGGTGGAGATCCGCAGCCGCGTCGAGGCGCCCCAGACGATCGGTCGCCTTCCCGATCCGCTGCCGTAGGCGCAGCGCCAGGACGTGATCGTTTCCCAGTCGTCGTTGCACGAGGACTGTCGCCTGTTCGGCCGTGGCCAGCGCAGATGCGTAATCGCCGGAACGATGCTGGGCCGTCGCCAGACGCAAGGCGCAGGTGGCAGCTGACTCGGCGGTGCCGATCGTGATCTCGGGCCAGGTCATGACGCGGCGAAGGAGTGCCAGGATATGGGGGGTGAGGGGGGTGAGCAGGCTGTCGCGCAGGCCGCGTTCCGGGGATGCGGGCAGGGAGTGCAGGAGAAGTCCAGCCGCTGCGGCGGCGAGTTGGTCGCGTTCATCGGCCGGGGTGACGCGTGCGACGCTGTCGAGCAGCACTCCGTGCGTACGCAGGCAGCGGATGTCGCCGGGAACGAGTTCGGTGAGCGAGTGGTCAAGCAGCCCCCGAAGCGCCAGTTCCACCCGGTCTGCGGGCAGGGTCAGGTCGAGCCGGATGTTGGCCAGCAGCGACAGGGGCAGCGGGTCGTTCGACCAGCAGGCCAGCAGGCGCAGCAGGGTGACGGCCTCGGGCAGGTTCTGCCCGGCCAGGGAGTTCAGCGAGAGCTGCCACGTTCCGCTGACCAGGTGGCGCGAGTCGTTGCCCGCGTCGAGGGCTCCCTGGTCGATAAGTTCGATGGGATCCGGACGCTCCTGCAGACGGCGCCCGTATTCCTCCATCGTCCAGGGGGCGATCACCTGGTGTGCCAGAAATCCGCCGGCCAGAGTCAGGGCGAGCGGGAGTCGGCCGAGGCTGTCGGCGATGGCGGCGGCGTCCTCGGCGGATCCCGTTCCGGGGGCGAGGTCGCGCAGGACCTGGGCCGCCTCCTCACGCGGCAGGACATCCACGTACAGCAGTTCGGCTGCGGGCCACCAGTGGCCGGCGGCCTGCCGTGTGGTCACGAGGACAGTTCCGCGAGGGCTGGTGCGCAGCCATCCGCCGTCCCGTAGCACCGCTGGGTCATCGGCGTTGTCCAGCACCAGCAGCCAGGGTGTGTCGGACCGGTCGAGGTGGTCCCAGACCAAGTCTGCGGCTGCGCGTAAGCCGTTGCGCGCGGCCATCAGTTCGCCGTCGCCTGCGCCGCGGTCTGCGGCCACAGCGAGCATCCCGGCCCGTAAGGATGCCTGATCGGAGGCGTTGACCCACAGGCCCAGGCGTCCGCGCTCCCGGGTGGCGTGTGCGAAGAGTGCGCACGCCACGGCCGTCTTTCCGCATCCTCCCAGGCCGTGCAGGACGAACACGGTGCTTCCGGCGCCCTCGCTCACCGCCTCCCTCAGTCGCCCGATGAGTTCGCCGCGATCCCTCAGGATCGCCGGTGCTCGGCCGATAGGCGGATGCCGCACCGAGTCCGGGCCGGCCCAGGCGGCGCCGTGATGGTGGTGCTCGGTGATGTGTTGGTCACCGGAAGCCTGGTAGACGCGCCCCTGGTCAGTGGCACGGCCGTCGTTGCGGCCGGTCACCGCTGGTCGACGTTCAGGTCACGGCCGGCCTGGTAGACGCGTGAGCTGCCTGAGGCGGTCGCACGTTGGGTGACGGTCGGGATGGCGGGTGTGCCGGGGTCGAGTTCGGTCAGCAGAGAGCGCAGTTCCGCCACCAGTTTGGGGTGCGCGACGAGGAGACGGCGAATGCGGCCCTGCCACTCCGCCGCGATCTCCCGCTCGGTCTCCTCGTCACCACTGCTCTGCGCGCCCAGGAGGTCCCGGCGCGACGTGTCGAGCTGGGCGCCGACTTGCTCCTCATGGTCCGGCCGGACACGTCGCCACAGACCGACCACGCCGTTCCGCACACCGTTCCACGTATCGGTCGCCAGCAGCGTCGCAATCGTCGTCCCGGCGGTACCCGCTAAAAGCGCGATCTCCGCGTCCATCCCTTGTCCTCCCTCGATCCAGCCCGGGTCACAACTCTAGGGAGACGAGGCTGTGTCAGTACACCGGACTTTCAGCGACATTTCGCGCCGCCCTCGGCCCACTGCCACGGACCTACCGCTCCCAGTCGTCGGCGTACCCCCGTATCCCTCAGGGCGGTACAGCCGAAAGGGCTCAGCTTCCGTGCCCGAGATGAGGGTGCTCGGCGCAATCGGGAGGCGCGCGGGCGGGGGATGCAGAACACTTCGGCCAGGTGATCGCGATGTAGCCCGTCCTGGAGATATACGCGCCTGACGGCTTCGGCCTCTGCCTGTCGCCGAGATCCAGTCGTTGACTTTCTTCCTCACAGAGCCGAACTCCGCGACGTCTTCAACGCGATCCTCTACGTGAACCGCACCAGAATTTTCTGAAAGTACGTCCCGTACGAATCCCCAGGCCGGCCTGCCGGCCTCGGCAAGCGACGCGCCATCCATGGCCTCGACCAAGTGCCCAGTCGTCGTACTCATCAGGTTCACTCCTTCGGGAAGATCCACACCTGATATCCGTCGGCACATGCTCGGCCAGCTCCAGGACCTTGGCCCCAACCTGCCGCTACGCCTCGCCGTGTTCATCGCCGACGACGGCCAGCAGGACTACCTCCCGGCAACGGTGAGCGACGCCCTCAACTGGGCCTGACCAAATCCATCAACGCCCCGCGGCTCCCATCCCGCCGCACGCCCTCGACCTCTCGAACCACCTCACCCAGGTCTGACCGGGACCGCAGGAGGCCGCCCCGCGCCGATCAGGCGGGCCAGCCTTGCCGTACCCCGACCACGTTTAGCACACAGCACTGGCCCCGGTGGTTCCTGGTACTGCTGGCCGCGCTGCTGTCCCTGGCCGGTGCGGCGTTCGGGTACGGGTTGACCGCTGATGCCCTGCGCTATCGCACTCTGGCCGGGGGCGATCTTGTGCCGCCCCTGGCCACGCCATCGTCCACAGGCACACAGATACTGCAGACACCGGCGCCGCAAGACCGCGATGGGACACAATACGCTCATGCTGACCCCGCACCCGGGCGTCGGCACCGGGGAGCGGGAGAACACGAACAGCGTGGATGAGGCACGGGCATTGCTGGCCGACTACGGCCAGTGGGCCAAGGACGACACCGTGACCAGTGCGGAGAGGTACGAGGCACTCGCCGAGCTGGTGGCCGCTCTCCTGAGTCAGGTCAGCGCCGATGGATCCGTGCAGCGCGTCGACCTTGAAGGGCTGCCCGGGCTCGGCTTCGAGTACGAAGGGCGGGACTATCTGCTCAGCCTGGCCATCGGCGCGAAGGATGCTAAGGGCCGGGCGGTGCTCTCCGCACGCCGGTCGGGGCTGGAGTCCGAGCGATGGGCTCTGCTGTGGTGGACGGCCACGGTCACGCCCGACGACGAAGATCTGGACCGGGTCGAGGACGCCGTGCGGGCCTTCGGCGTGGTGCTGGACCGAACTCATCTGGACGCGGCCGTGGCCGGCCTGCGGTCCCTGCCGGAGCTGATCCGCGACACCTTCTGGCAGCGCCAGCCGCACGTCCAGCTCGCTCAGCTGCTGCTCACCGCCTCCCCGCCGGACCGTGCATGGCCGATGACGCCTGCGGCGCGTCTGAGCCCGGCGGTTCGGGTGGAGATGCAGGCTCAGGCACCGCTGACCGCTGAGGTGCTTTTCATGGGTCGGGCCTTGGCGGATGCTCCCTCGGGCCTTGCGGCCCTTTCGTGGCCGGGCCGGAACGGCCGACCGGGCGGAACCAGCCTGCTAATCACCGGCGCCCACGGCGTGTCGTCGATCGGCATGCGCGGGGCCGCGCTCTGGCGCCTGAAGCTGTCCGGGTGTCACGGAACCGCGCTGCTTCAGCCCGACGATGCGCTGCTGGTGATGTGCGGGCCGGCGCTGGTCCGCTGGCACGAGGGCGCACTGACCGTCCTGGCCGGTGCCTTTGAGGAGGGAGCCCAGCTGCTGGCGGGCCGAGGCGGGGAGCCGTGGGTGCTTTCCGGTTCCGGTGTCACGTTCGGTGCCGGTGACGGCACGCTCGCTCTGACCCGCGTCGGTGGTGAGCTCGGCAACCAGCTGCGCTACCCCATCGCCTTCGAGGCAGCGGTCCGGTCGGCCGTCTGGCTGGAAGGGCGTCGCTTCTTACTCGCAGCGGGCGGGAGCAGTGCCGTGGTGGACCTGGGACGGAGCACGGATGCCGGCCAGCGTGAGGACTGGATTCCCACCGCCGGACACTACCCTGCGCACCTGCTGACCGACGGGCGCGGCAGCGTGCTCAGCGCCTCCCCCGACGGGTCGGGCAACCACGTCCTGCTTCACCGCACCCTGATCGCAGACCGCTCCGCCGAGACGGTGGCCGATCTCCGGCTCTCCCAGGTCTTCGGCCTAGCCCAGACCGACAGCGCCGATGGGCCTGTCTACCTGCTCGCCTCCCTCCCGGACAACCACTCTTCCAGCGTGCGCCCTGTCGTGGTCAAGCTCACCACCCCCCAGCTGGCCACTGAGTCCGCCGAAGGGGACACCGCCCTGGTCGGGCCGCGGGCGCAGGAGTACGGGCAGGTGAGCGGCTCCGCTCGTGGGGAGAAGAAGGACTATCGGCTCGAACGGCTGCCGCTGGCGGAGGGCGGGCAGGCCGAGGTCTTCCGCGCTATACACAAGGCATCGCGCGTCGTCGTGGCGTTCAAGCGCCGCTTGGGTAAGGGGTCCCGGGAGCGTCGGCGCATGGCCCGGGAGATCGAGCTTGCGCAGCGGCTGGGCGGCCACCCCCACGTGATGTCGGTGCTCGACTTCAGCCCGGATCACGCCTGGTTCGTGATGCCAATGGCCGATGCCACCGCCGAGGACCTACGCTCTGAGCTCCAGGAGGCAGGCAGGCTTCGGGCCTTGGTGGACGCCGTCGCCTCGGCGCTCACCGCGGCGCACGAGCACGGGTGGCTGCACCGGGACATCAAGCCGTCCAACGTCCTCTACCTGGAGGACCGGTGGGTGCTGGCCGACTGGGGCATCGCGCGCCGACCACGCGGTCAGACTAGCGACCTGGGCGTCCTCACCCACGGCGCGATCGGCACCGAGGGGTTCGCCGCCCCGGAACTATCAGTCGGTGCGCACGAGGCGACCTTCGCGAGCGACGTCTACAGCCTCGGCCAGCTCATCGGGTGGATCCTCACCGGTACCTGGCCCCAACCCAACGTCCCGCTGCTCCCGCCGCCGGGGCCGTGGTACGGCGTTGTACGCCGGGCCACGCATCTCAACCCTTCCCGCAGGCCCCAAGACGTCGGTGCCTTCCTTGACCTGGTTGAGAGGGAGACGTCCCCGGCCGTCGGGCTGCCTATCGTCCGCGCCCGGCAGCTGCTTGAGGCCGCAGCCGCCGGCGAGGTGGCGGCAGCTGGGCAGCTGCTCGACCTAGCGGCCGACCGACCCGGCGACTACGAGCTCTACCTGGAAGCAGTCACCGCGCTCGACATCAAGGCCGCCCGCCCTGTGCTGCTGTCGGACGCACCACGGGCGGTTACGGTGTTCAGGGCACTGGCCTCCCATTCCCGCGGAGACGAGCGCGGCAACTGGCCGCGGTTCGAGGAGATGAACCGGGCCATCTGCTGGCTGCTGGCTGCCGCCACCGCCGCAGGGCGGAAAGAACAGTGGGCTCTCCTGGATGCCGCAACGGACAGCATGTGCGAGTGGGACGGCGCATGTGATCAGTGGAAGCCGCAGAACTTGATCAGGGAGTGGCTGCGCACCTTGGAGGGGCAGGCCGCGGCTGTGGTTGCCTCGGTCTTGCGCCAACACCCTCACAGCGCACGGCACTTCGCCGAGCTCACCGACGAACGCGGCGTCGAGGTAAGCCTGCGAGGCGCGATCCACGCGGCCCTCGCCGAGCTCGGATGAATCAGGTCCGGCGGTCAGCGGCAGGTGGGATCCCGCCGTTCATAAGTGATCGGATCACGCCCGGCCGACGCATCTGCAGCGTCTACCCCGACCAGGGTCCGCGGTCCGGGCACGACTACGTGGAACCTGTCGGCGGCCGCTCGATGCATTGCTCCTCAATGTCGCCGGCTTCAGTGCGGGGGGGCCTTACCAAGGAAGCAGCGCTCATCACCGAAAACGGGAGCTACGGGGCCGGCGGGCGGGCGCTCGACGGACGGCCTAGTCCAAATAGGTGCCTGTGAAGGCTCCATCAAATCCGAGCGCGGCGAGGCCCTGCTCGATGGTGGGGTAGGTGATCCCGTCTGGGATGTCTATCAGGGCGTCGAAGTCGGCGCGGCTGATCTCGGGTTCGAGCCACTGGTTACTGCAGCGGCAGACGATCCAGACGTTGCGGCCGTGGTTGATGAGCAGCCAGTCTCGTCGGGCGTTGCAGGCTGTGCACATCGCCGGGATTCCACGAAGTGCCAGTTCGCGTGGGTGGTTGAGGCAACGTGTCACGCCGGGGCCCGTGGGTGGCTGTGTCTCGTACTCGTGTTGCAGCAGCGGATCGGTTCCGGTGGGAGGGGTGGGCTGCCCGGGTGTTGTCGGCTCTGTGGGGCGGTGGGTGGTTCTGAGCACGAGTTTCATCTTCCGGTCGGGGTCCTTCTGTTTTCATCCATAGCGGCTGGTGGGGTCGGTTGTCCACGGGTTTCGTGGTCTCCGGCGGGCCGGAGGCCGGACTCTGATCAGCGGCGCGGTGGGCGGTTGCGGGGGTCGGACGCTGCGGGGCGGGCTGCTGCAGTGGGCGCCGTCCGGTTGATGGTGTGATTGGTCGCGGTCTTGGGCTGGCTTGTGCTGGCTTGCGGGCGGCGGGTTGCTTCGCCCGGGTGTGCGGGGAGATAGGCGAGGCGGCGTAGGCGCCAGACCAGGACGTCGTTCGTGTTCTCGGCGGTGTCGAGTTCGCGCATGTCGATGGCCTGCTGGAGAAGAGCCTTGGGATCGTGACCTGCTTGCTCGGCCTGGGCGAGGGTGGCGGCCAGGGCATCGGTCTTCGTCGACGAGCTGTCTGCTCGCGGCCCCTGTTCCGGCAGGGCTGCGCGGATGGTGGCCTCGTGGGTTCGGCGTTCGGTTTCGGGCAGGGCGCGGCCTTGGTCTCGCAGTGCCCGTATGGGTGCGGTGGCGGCCTGGCGGTATGCGGCTCGTAGGTGCTCGGCGGCCTGGCGGGATGCGTGGGCCTGCTGGGCGTGGCCGCGGGCGGAGTGCCAGTGGGCGGCGGCGAGGGTGACCAGGACCAGGGTGGAGAGGAGCATGGCGGTGGTGCCGCCGTCCTCGCCTCGGCCGAGGGCGCTGCCGGCCTGGATGATGCCCCGGGCCGCCGTGCGGAGCGCCCGGGTGTCGGCGTGCTCTGCTCGGACGTGGCTGCGGGTGGCACGCTCGAAGGCTCGGGCGGCTGCTCCCAGTTCGGCGCGGGTGGCGGCTGGGGAGGTCTGGGCGACCGCGTCCAGAAGTTCGCCTACGCCGACGAGTTGGGCGGCTGCTTCGTCGTCGTCGCTGTCGAGGAGGACGGCGGCACACTCGGCGACCCCGGTGGCGCTCCGTCGCTCTCGGGCGGGCGGGGACCAGTCGGGGCGGCCGTCGGCGGCCAAAGGTGTTGTCCGCTCGGCGGTCCCGTCGGCCAGCCGGAGGCGGATCTTCGGAAGCGATAGGTCGGGGGCCAGCTTGGAGCCGGGGTACCAGACTGGTTCGCCGTGGCGGTTGCGGTCGCCGGGCAGGGCCACGTTGTAGCCGAGCGCGTCACCGGACGGGGCGTGGCGCATTTTCACGCGCAGGCCCGCCTCGTGGAGCCGGGTGAAGAACTCCTTCTCGTCGTCCGCTCCCGCGACGGCCCGGCGGACGGCTTCGCGGAGGGTCTCGCGGGAGGTCTCGGGGCGGCCGGTGCGTTCGGCTTTGAACTTCTCGGCGCTGGTGGGGTTCTTCGCTGCGGTGCCGTCGCCGGCGTTCAGACGGCGCAGGCCCATCTCCTTCTCGATGCGGCGGCAGGTGGCCTGGGCCTTGTTGAAGTCGTAGTTGAGGCGGGGGTTGCGCAGGTCGCCTCGGACCAGGGTGGCGACGATGTGGATGTGGTCTTCCGCGTGGCGGACGGCGATCCACCGGCAGCCGTCGGGATCACCGTCGGGGGCGATGCCGGTGGCGTGGACGATGCGTTGGGCGACGGTGTTCCACTCCTCGTCGGAGAGTCGCCGGTCGCCGGGGGCGGTCCGGACCGAGCAGTGCCACACGTGCTTGGCGGGTGCGCGGTCGCCGGCCTGCCTGACCCGGAGGTCGAGGGCGGCGGTGAGGCGGGCGAGGGTGACTTTCGGATCGGGGTCGGGGCTGATGTCGCGGCCGGGGTCGGGGGCGAAGCCGTCCCAGGAGCCGACGAGGTGCGCGTCGGTGTGCTCCTCGCGCCTGCCGGGGCCGTAGAGGTAAATGAGGAGTCCGTGGGTGCGGGAGCCGCGTCCGATGTCGGGAACCATCACAGCCGCCTGTTCACCAGGTCGTTCGCCGCGTCGTCGAGGCGGCCGAGGAGCCGGATCAGAACGCTCAGTGCGTGTTCGAGTTCGTCGACGCGCGGGCGGCTGCCGCTGTTGAGGACGTAGGCGATCTGGTTGATGTTGTTGCCGATGCGAGCAAGCGCGGTGCGCAGCGCGGCAAGTTCGTCGATGGCCGCGTCGAGCCGGTCGTTCCTGTATACGGCGGCGGGCCCGTGGGCGGCGGTCAGGCCGGCGGTGGCGAGGAAGCGGGCGACGGTGACGCCGCGCTGAGCGGCGGCGGCGACGATCTCGGCTTCCTCGGTGTCGGAGAGGCGGGTGGTCGTCTTGCGGGTTCGCTCGCTCGGGTTGCGGGTGCGGCGGCGCGGTTTGCGGTCGGGGAAGGCGGGGGTGCTCGGGCTCGGCTGCTCGCGGTGGTCGTCGCGGTCGGCTTCTCCCCCGGTGACCGGCGCCCCTTGGTGCCGATCACCGGGCTGGTCCCCGTGCGCCCTCGCTCGGGGACCAGCCGGCCTCCCCCCGCCCTCCTGGGCGGGGGCAAGTGCGTACGACGGGCCGTAGGACCGTCGTACGCGATAGCTTGCTCCGCCAGGAGCCGTCGTGGGGTCACGCTGCTGTCCGGACCTGGGGACCGCCGGGTCGTGGGCGCTCACCGGGTCGTCTCCGGGTTCTGCTGCCGGATTTCGCGGACGAGTTCCTCGATCCAGTGCATCGCGAGAACCGGGTGGTGCAGGGTCCAGGGGCGGGTGTGCGGGTTTCGTTGCACGATCCAGGTGTTGTCGGGGGCGGACTGGGCGTGGTGAAGGTGGCCGTGCTGGTGCAGGACGGTCAGCCAGGAGTCGACCTCGGCGGGGGTGGCCGGGTGGGTACGCATGAGGTTCTCTTCGCTTCGCTTCGGAAGGGTGTGGGTGTACGTGTCCGGGGGCGGGTGACCTGCCGGGGTGTCCGGCTCGGTCACCCGCTTCGGGCTGTCCGGTCAGTTCCGGGTGGAGGTGACCGGCTGTCCGTGCTGCGCGCGGAGCTGGGCCATCAGGACGGTCAGCGTGTCGCTGGAGAGCGGGATCTGCTGACCGCGGATCGCCTGGGCGACCACCTTGCGGGTCAGCTTGTCCTCGGCCCTGACCGCTGACCGGGCGATCTTCAGCAGCTCCTCGGTGTCCGGGTCAGGCCGCTGGTCACTGGTTGTCCGTGGGCCCCGGTCAGTGACCGGGCTCGAAGTGACCGGCTGGTCGGTGACCGGTACGGGGCTGTCCTGGTGACCGGTGACCGGCTCGATGCCGACCGGGCGGTCAGTGACCTGCCGTGTGGTGTCCGGCTGTCCGGGCAGGTCAGCGGCCTCGTGCAGCTGACCGTGCTGACCGGTGACCGGGTCACCGCTGTCCGCCGGGGCGCTGTCCCCGGTCAATGACCGAGAACTCGAGGTCGGCTTGTCCGGGGACGGGTGCGGCCGGTCGGTCAGGGCAGTGACCGGCTGTCCGGCGCTGACCTGACCGGCCCGGTCGGCCCGGGTGACCTCGACGCCCTTACCCCGGTCAGCCTGACCGAGGTGACCGGGGTAACCGACCTGACCGGCCCGACCGAGGTCCGCGCGGTCGCTGTCCTTGACCGGGCCCCGGGCTATGAGGATGTAGAGGTGGACAGCCCCGGCCAGTGCGAGCGGGGCGATGGTGGACAGCACCGCGACCACCGTGTTCCCGAGCCGCAGCCCGGTGACCGAGCCCGCCTCCTCCTCGTTGAGCCTGACCGCGTGCAGCGCGTTCGCCCAGATACTGGCGGCCGTCGCCGTGCCGAAGAGCGTCCAGACATAAAGCCGGGCGCGCAGAGGTGCGTCGCGCAGGACCAGCAGGGCCCGGACTCCGTAGGCGATGAACCCGTCGATCACCAGGGGGAAGAGGTAGGTGAGGAAGCCGCGGATGTGGATGGCGACGGCCATCTGTTGGAGGGCGTCGTACGACAGGGCGCAGCCCGCGCCGCCCAGGGCGATGACGACCGTGCGGTCCCAGCCGGTGATGTGCGCCGTCCTTGGCGCGTGCGCGGTGGTCATGCCGCGGTCCCGAAGTCGACGCGGCCCAGGCGCTCGCCGTCGGTCACGGGCGGCGGGACGGTCTTCGTCCCCGGCTCCAAGTCACGGTGTACGAGTGCCCGGCGGGTTTCGCGGTACAGCTTCTGGGCGTGTTCCTCGGTGATCTTCAGGAGCCAGGCCAGGCGCTGTTCGGTGAGGCCGTGGCGGTAAGCGGCCTGGACGACCGCGCGGCGTTCGGCCTTGGTGAGGTGGACGTCGCGTCCGGCGATGGTGGCGTTGACACGGCTGTAGTCGAGGCGGTGGGCGAGCTTCTCGTGCAGCGGCCGGCGCTCCTCCTCGGTCAGTCCGCCCCGGATGCCATCGGTGTCGTTGTTCTCGAGGGCGGCGTCCAAGCAGGCGCGCTGCACCGGGCACTGGCCGCACAGCGACTTCGCGGCGGTGATCTTGGCGGTCTCGTCGGGCTCGGGGAAAAAGATTTCGGGGTCCACCGGGTTGTACTCGGTGGACTGGCAGACGGCCTCGTCCTGCCAGGTGTGGTCACCGAGGGACCGGTGGTGGTCAGGGCTGATCGTCGTGGTGGTCATGCGGGTTGCTCCGATCGCTCTCCGCGCGCAAAGGGGCGTCGGCGGAGGGGTGCGCTGGGTCGTGAGGTGCATGGGGCGGCCCGCTGAGGGCGCGGCCCGGTGGGGCTGCCTGTGGTGGGTCAGGCTGCGGTGCGGTGGCGTCTGCGGTCGACCGGTTGGAACTCGACCCGGGTGGTCATCTGGGCGAGGCGGGAAGTGACGCGGTCGCCGAGGTAGGCCTTGAGGTCCTTGATCGCCAAGTTGGTGGTGATCAAGGTCGGGAGCATGTGGTTGTACCGGCGGTTGATCAGCCGGTACGTCACTTCCTCGACCCACTCGCTCGCCTTGGCCGCACCGAGGTCGTCGATGATCAGCAGCGGGCAGCGGCTGACGGCCGCCAGCCCCCGCTCGCTGTCGACCCCGGGCCGGGGCCGCAGGTCGGCGTACAGGTCGGCGGCGGTGGTCGCGCGCCAGCGCACGCCGACTCCGCTCTGCACCAGTCGCCGGACCGCGCCGTACGCCTGGTGCGTCTTGCCCGCCCCGACGACCCCGGCCATCAACAGGCTGGGTCCGGTGGCGACCTGCCGCCGGGCTCCCGGGCTGGGGGCGACAGCCGCCTCGGCGACCTCCCGGGCCCAGGCCAGGACCTGGGGGTGGTCGGCGACGGCGGCCTGGTAGCGCGGAGGCATGCCAGCCGACAGGGCGTCCAGCGGGGAGAAGGGCTCGGGCTCGTCGACCAGTTCGGCGACGGCGGCCGGGTCGATGTTGCGGGCGGCCAGAATCCGGGCCATCCGGTCCAGGGTGCCCTCGCTGGCGAGGGTCTGAGGTTCGCGGTTACGGGTGCGCATCACAGTTCCTCGGCGTAGGCGGCGGCAGCGTCGGCCGGGTTGGTCCACGCCTGGTGAGCGGGCACGTGAGGCCAGCTTCCCGGCCGTGCCGAACCGCCGGGCCTCGCGTTCATGGCCTCGTTGACCATGCTGGTCAGCACGCTCGGGTGCTTGGGGTTGGCCGCGAAGTTCCGCAGCCCGGCCCGGATGTGCTCCGGGGCGATGCCCTCGGCCAGGAGCTTCTTGGTGATCCGCCCGAGGTGCCCGATCACGTCACTGGGCGGACGCTCCTCGCATGCAGCGATGTACTCGCCGACCAGCTGATTGGCCGAGACGGTGTCCGCGGGCGCCGTGCGCCCCGTAGGGAAAGAAGATCCAGGATCCAAGATCCTAGATCCAGGCGCCGAGCCCTCGGGGAGGCTTCGGGGAAGGTTCGGGGAAGCCTCGGCGAATGGCTCCTGACCTGCGTTTTTAGCGCCCGTGTGGTGATGGGCGCCGACCGTGACGTCAAGTGGGTCCCGCTGGGCGGTGGGAGGCCCGCCTGCGGGGCCGGGAGATGTCGCGGCGGCCTGGGCCGGCAGATCGAGGCCTCGGGGAGTGTTCGGCGAAGCCTCGGCGAACACTCCGGGAGAAGTAGGGGACGGCGCCTGCGTCCGCTCGGTGCAGGTGCCCTTGCAGGGTGCGCACCGGTGGGCGGCTTGGTGCTGCGGGCAGGACGGCAGGCGGGACTGGCTCGGCTTGTCGATCTTCTGGTGCTCGGACCAGGTGACGATGTGGAGGTAGCGGCGGCCGTCGCAGCCGGTGTACCGGCAGATCAGCCTGGCGTTCGCGAGCTGCTGGAGGTCGTCCTCGACATGGACCGAGGTGTGTTCGGCGCGCAGGGGCCAGAGCAGCCCGGCGATGATCGCGGCGTTGTCGCGGTGACGGCCGTGGTCGTCGGCTTGGGTGAGCAGCCCGAAGAAGGTCCGTTCGGCCTCGACGCTCACTTCGGCGAGCGACTCGGAGGTGAACGCCTCCGGCTTGATGGTGCGTATCCGTGCCATGTCAGCGACCCCGGCCGGCCGCGAGGTCGCTACGGATGAGGGTCGCGTCGGCGAGGTCGAGGATGTGCGGCCGGGTCCAGTCCGCCTCCGGCCAGACCCGCAGGATCCAGCGGGCCGCGACCCTGGCGGTCGTCCGGCTGAGCGCCACCGTCTCGCCGGCCTCGCCCCTTGCGCTGGCATGCGGGTGCGGCCAGGCCTGGCTCGGGTCGGTAAGGCTGACGCGGATGGTGACCGCGCCCGGGATCATGTCGGTGAGCTGGGCAGCGAGGCGGTGCTGGCGGCCGGTTTCCGGGCAGGCCGGGATTCCGCTCGGCGTGGCGAGCATGCGATACTCCGTTGTTCGTAGGAGCGCGGTGCGGTGGTTCTCCTGAAAAAGCCCGCCGCCCGCGAGATGTGAGTCGGCCCCTCTGGGGCGCCGGCCTGGCGCTCCGGGAGTTGGTAGCTCCCGGGCACTGGGCCCCTCTTCCTTCCCTGCCTCTTCCCTCTCGTTCGTTGCCGCAGCGCCGGGTAGGCGATCTGCTGGGACCAGGACCATAGGGTGAGCCTCGTTACAAGTCCACCTCTTACACCTGCCCTGACCAGGCAATCACCACTCCAGTGGATGGATGCGCGATCAACATACACCGCAATCGCGAACCTTCGTCAACCACAGTGTTGCCATTCGGTACGATCGAACACGTAGCACCACCGAAGTGGATGGGCTCACCCGCGCAGCGAAGGGATCCGGAATGACCACAGAGCGGCAGTTCGCGGAACTGCTCGACCGGCTCTTCAGAGACATGCACCCCAAGGGGCGAGGGCCGTACACCTACGCCGAGGTGTCCGCCGGCATCCGGGAGAGCACGGGGACATCCATCTCGGCCAGCGCCATTCAGCAGCTCCGGACCGGCTCCAACCGCAACCCGAAGCTGGAAACGATCAGAGCATTGGCCGCCTTCTTCGGCGTACCTCCGGCGTACTTCTTCGACGCCAAGGAGTCGGAGCAGATCGAAGCCGAGCTGGCCCTCCTGACGACCATGCGGGACGCCGACGTCCGCGCCGTAGCCCTACGCGCCGCCGGCCTGTCGACTGAAACGCTCTCGACGATCAGCGGATTCATCGAAAGGGCGCGCGCACTGGAGGGGCTTCACGACGACCCTGCGAAGCCGAACGCGTGACGGTTGTCACCACGCCGATTCCACACTGCGAAGATCGACGCCGAAAAAATGCACTATGCACCATTTTCGAGCTTGATCAACTGACACCCAATCAACAAAAGCCATTCCTTGCATTCCCCCAGCCCATTCGCGCGTGATCACTGTCGTATCGTGATTCGGCCGAAGAACGCTTCGGTATGACATCGAACCGGAGCAGCACGTTGAACCTGCGCAGTCACTTCGGTCGGGTGGGCAGTAGCGCGGCGAAATCCCCGAAGCACAAGGGCTTGCTCGCCACCACAGAGATCCCCGACCCGTTTGACGTACAGACCTTCTGCGAGATGCTGTCTACACAACGCGGACGCCCCGTATACCTTCACAGCACTCCGGGAATCACGTCCAGCGGAGTTCCCTGCGGGGCCTGGATCGCCACGGAACGGGCCGATCACATTTTCCACGAGGAATCGACTTCCCCGCTTCATCGCACACACATCGTCCTCCACGAAATAAGTCACATGCTGCTGGAACACACTTCGTTGCAGGTTGAACGAATGGCGCATCTCTTCAAGCAGGTTGACTCATCAGCCGTGAAAAGCGTGCTCGGGCGGGCCAGTTACAACACGGAGGATGAGCGAGCCGCCGAGCAGCTCGCCGACCTCCTTGCCAGGAAAGCCAACTTGTTCTCCCCGAACGAGACCCGAAGCAACCCCGTCCTGCAGCGCCTCGACGACGCGCTGAGCGACTCCTGATCTGATGGCTTCCTTCATCCCCGCAGCCCTGCTGTGGATCGTCACGGTGTGGCGCACGCCGGCCGCCTGGCGTGTTCCGGCGAAGCGCGCTCTTTGGGTAGCGTTCTTCGCACTGTCCATAGCCATGACCATCCGTCCGGACGGCGTCTCATCGGCTCTGGATTCCTGGTTGGGGATCCACAACGTGGCGACCCTGTGCAAGCACCTGGCAGGCATCACAGCCGCCTACGCCGTACTGACCTTCGTGTATGACGTGGCACAGGAGCAGGCCACCTCGCTCCGCGGATCACGTCCGCGCATCGCCGTCCCTCTTGCCGCAGGAGTCGGTCTGACCCTGCTGTTCTTCGCCGCTCCGCAGCCTGGGGAAGCCACCGACCTTCTCACCGACTTCGCCGACGACTGGCGTATCGCCGTCTACGGCGTCATCTGGTCCGGCTACCTCGGTACGGCTCTCGTCAGTGCCACTCGACTGTGCTGGCGATGGGGTCGCCTCCCGGAAGCCGGTCTCCTGGGGCGCGGGCTTCGGATCACCGGCATGGGGACGGCTCTGGGGATCGTCTACGCGGGGCACCGCGTACTGGCCTTGGCGCTTCGTTACTTCGGCTTGACGCCGGTATCCCCGCGGACTGATGAAAACATCAGCAGCGCCTTCTTGTTCGGGGCGTTGGTCTTCATCCTCGCCGGAAGCACCTTGCCGGTCGTCCGTCGACTCCACCAATGGGGCCGTGCCCATCTCGCTCTCACGCGGCTCTACCCTCTCTGGCTCGAGCTCACTTCCGCCGTCCCTTCAGTGCGTCTCGATCCACCGCGCAGCAGGCGAGCGGATGCTCTTCTTTTCCGCCACACACGCGGTCGCCTGTATCGACGGGGGATAGAAATCCGAGACGCGATTCTGGATCTCGGGGACCATGCTTCCCCGGCCCTACGTTCCGAGGCCGCACGTTACGTGGCGGAGAAGGGTCTCATAGGCGCCCAGGCCGAGATATACGCCGAGGCGTGCTGGATCGCCAGCGCCAAGGAGGCGCGGGAAAACGGCGACGCCCGCGCGGGTGAGCACACAGCCCCTGCCAGTGGCGGTAAGGACCTTCACAGTGAAGTCGAAGCTTTGAGGCACCTGGCAACAGCCTACGAATCAGCACTTGTTCGAGAATTCTCCTCAGTCCGGAGTTCAGGATGAAGCTCACTTCAACCCGTCTGGCCCGCATAGTCACCGAAGTCCTCGCGCCGGCTTACCTCGTCATAGCCATCCTGCTGATCATCGGCTGGCACAGCACGGGAAGCGCCGAAGGGCTGGCTTGGGGACTCCTCGCCGCGTTGTTCTGCGGTGGCATTCCCATCGCCATCATCTTGTTCGGTGTGAAACGCCGATCCTGGACGGACAAGCACGTCAAGGTCCGGTCCCAGCGCGCCATCCCACTCACGGCGACCATGATCTCGGTGCTCGTCGGCATCTTGATCCAGGTCGTCTTCGACGCTCCCCGTGAGCTCTTCGCCCTGGTGATCGCCATGCTCGTCGGCCTGGCCGCCACCATGGTGGTCACCGTCTGGTGGAAGGTGTCGGTGCACACCGCCGTCGCCGGCGGGGTGGCCACGATCCTGACGCTCGCCTTCGGGCCGGCCCTGGCCGCCCTCGCCCTTGTCGTCGCCGCCGTCGGATGGTCCCGTGTCCAGCTCCGGGACCACACCGTCGCGCAGACCATCGTCGGCGCCCTGCTGGGCGGAGTTGCCGCTGCCGTGACGTTCGGGCTTCTCAGGTAGCGCGGTGTCGGTGAGCGGGCCAGCTTGCACAACTCGACGAGTGCGAGGTGCGGCATCCCGCCGCTGACGCGGGGCCGATTCGCCGCCGAGCTGACCCTGGCAGCGCGTCGGCGAACATCCTGATCAGAGGATTCCCGTCCACGTCCACGGCCTCGGACCGGATCGACCGCGCAGGCAGTCGATCCGGTACTGCGCTTGGCTGATCCATTCTTCGTTGCCGGCCGCGTGCTGTGCTGCGTACGTCGTCATCCGCAGCTCCCGAGCGCGCGCGAGGATGGGATAGCCCTCCCACGCCGTGACGTCGTGGCCGTAGGCCGCGCAGAACTGGTCGTACTCGCGCATGGTGACCGCGCCCGTGGTCTTCGCGCGCACTGCGGTGGATACGAGATCCCACTCCGGAGGCCCCACGGAGAAGCGCTCCAGGTCCATCATCAGGACCCCGTCGGCCGTGCGGACGAAGTTGCCGGGCCAGGCGTCGCCGTGCACAGCCCGGTCGGGGAGGCCGGCCGGCCGCTCGGCCCAGGCCGCTGCGAGGTCGCGGTGGAGTCCGTGCAGCCACTCTCTGTCGTCGTCGCGGATCGTCGTGGCTGCTTGGAGTCGTTCGCCGACCCGGACGAAGGGATCGAGGTACCCCAGCTCGATGCCCGGCATGGGCAGGGAGTGGAGCTGTGCAAGGAGTTGGGCGACGTCTTGAACGGAGCCGTGCTCCTGCGGCGGGAGTTCCACCCAGAAGGTCACCGGCCTACCGCCCACCTCGACCGGCTGCTCCACGTCGACCAGGCGGACAGCCGCGACGTTCTCCCGGGCGAGCCAACGCGCGACGCGCACCTCACGGGCCGCCGCAGCGCTCTGGCCCACCCGTGATATCCGTACGATCACCCGCCTGCCCGGTAGCCGCCATATCTGGTTCTCGGCCAGCCGTAGCGGTTCCGCCCCGGCGGATTCCAGTCCGACCACGGAACATGCCTGCTCCAGGACGTGACGCGCAGGGGCGGCTGCCGCAGAAGTCATGCGGAAACCGTAGCGGCGATCCGCTCGCGCAGCCCGAGAGCCTCTTGGACCGTCTGATGCTTCGAGGCGAAGCGACCGAGCTGTCGTAGGTCGTCGGCAGCGCGGCGGGAGGTGAGCCGGCCTACCTCGTCCAGGGCCTCGTGGCCGAGTGCCGCCGCCTGGCGAGGGTCACCCTTGGCCATGATCAGGGAGGCCAGTTTGGTGCGCGAGATCGCACGGGACCGCTTGTAGGCGTCGGTGTGCCCCTTCACTGCGGTGCCGAATCGGCGGGCTGCCCGGCCCGGGTCCTGTCCGGCGAGGATGGCGAGATCGAACAGGGCGTGGGCTGTGTCCCCGTTGTGCTGCGCCTCGTCGTAATAGGCCATCCACGGCGCCTCTTCGGCAGGCCGGGCCCGGGCGAACGCTTCATCCGCGGCGCCGACGGCCGCCATGGTGTCGCGCACGTTGCCCATTTTCCCGAAAGCCCTGGCCCGTGCCGCGTGAAGCATCGCCTGCTCTGTCGCGGACAACCGGTCGGCGCGTACGAGTCCCTTCTCGGCGTAGGTCAGGCCGTCGTCGGGGGCTCCGATCCATACGGCCTGCCGGGCGAGGAACGAGTACGTCTTGGCCCGTAGATGCCAGTCGCCGGCCTCCTCGGCGCAGTCCGCTGCGAACCGGAACGTCTGGGTGGCGTCATCGTGGTGGTAGGCGTCGAACGCGGAGGCGCCCACCACGATCCCGAGTCGCGACACAGAGGCGAACAGTTCGGTTCGCAGGTGCTCGGGGACCTGGGCCTGGAGGAGGCCGGCCGACCACTGCATCGCTCGGCCGGCTACGTCACGCACCATGCCGCCGCCGCCCAGCTCGTTGTCCATGCCGCTGATGGCGGTGGCTGCGGCCAGGACCTGGTCGACGTGGCCGGGGTTGACGTTCGCCGGGAGAGTCAGCTCGGCGGGGGCGAAGATCTCGGTGAGGTCGAGGGGCGCGATGGCGGCGAGGCCACCGAGTTGGAGGAACGAGCGTCGAATCACGGGCTCATGGCTCCCAGGGCGAAGAGTCGGTTCGTCTCTGCCCAGGATGCGGCCTGCCGGCACCTGAGCGGACCTCTCCCCTCTTCCCGTGGATGTCTTATCGGCATCAGCGCGCTTTCTGTCGGCATCGCGGTTACCGAAGGCCATCGGCCACGCCCGGTCAAACAGCCCTCCCGTACGGAGGACATCATCGAGCCGTTGAGCCACGTCGCGCCGGCAGCTTGGATATTTCCCCTTCTCGATCGACAAGATCATGTCGTCGCTGACCTGCACCAACCGCCCCAGTGCCTTGGCCGACAGCCCTTGCTCCAGGCGCAGGTTGCGCAGCTCGTTGCCGAACCACTCCTGGGGGGAGGCGCCCGGATCGAGCTGCTTCATTGGCTGCGGCATGTTCTGTCCCCGAAGTCGTTGATGCCGAACTTCTCATCTGTCGGCATCAGGCTCTGCACGCTCTCGGTGCGCTCTGCCTAAATGGTTGCTGACCGGTTCCAGTCCAGTACACACCGCAACCCACCCCTGCTGAAGGGGTTCTGGCAGAACGGAGGAAGCAGCAATGGACCTGCTCATCGGCGCCCGCGATCGGGACGCTTCTGTTCGAGCCACGTCCAGAAGCGTGGGCGGTCAACTCGACATGAATTTCGAAGTCCGGGCCGAAGATCTGGGAACCGTCAGGGGCATCGTCGCGGCGCACCTTTGCTGGTGGCGCGTCGACGACAGCACTGCGCACCGCATGCTGACCGTGGTCAACGAACTGATCACCAACGTCTTGCAGCACACGGTGGCGGACACCGATGGATACCGGATGGCCAGCCTGCTCCTCCAGAAGGTGCCGGACGGAGTCACCGCCGTCGTCCGCGACCAGGACCCTTGCCCGCCCGTATACGCGTCTCCGGACCCCCTGGCCGAGGAGGGGCGCGGGCTGTTGTTGCTACGGGCCCTGGCCGACGACACGTCCGTATCCGTGACCCCAAGGGGCAAGGACGTGTGGGTCTTCATCGGAACCCCGGAAACCCCCGAACACTTCTAACCCCTCACGGCCGGCACTTGGCCCTCTACAGGAGTTCCGATGTCCCTCACCGCTCTGGTTCCGGAGAACGACGTGGTTCCTCCGCCGGCCGACGAGCCGAGCATCCCGCAGTGGACACCTCCACTCGATGCGGAGGGCTTGAGGTCCGTCCTGGAGCGGATCAAGGACTGGAGTCCGCTCGATGTCGAGGAAGTCTTCGACGACCTCGACACGGCAATCGGCAATCAGCTGCCGTCGGTCACGACGACCGACACCTTGATCGACCGCCTCCGCAGCCACTTGAAGCAGCTCAGCGACATCGCCCTCGCGGACGAGCAGTTTTCGCCCACCCGGGCGATGGTCCAGCTCGTTGAACGAGGGCTCCCCCTGAGGGGCGAGCGAACGCCGGCCGCACATCAGCAGGCTGTCGGCCTTGCTCGCCGCCTGGCCTTCGTGACCTCCGACCTGGTCGAAGAGCTGATCGAAGCCCGCTACATCACGGAGGCGGAGTGATGCACAACCCCAGCGCCGTCAGACACCCGCCCGTGACCGCAACGGCGGCAGCCCTTCCGCGGGACGCGTACGACTTCGACTACTACGAGCAGCGCATCTCCGACGCCTGGCTCTTGGAGAAAAGCGTCGCTGTACGCACCCTGCGTACGCCCTTCCTCGCGGTCCCCGTCGGGGGCACGCGGAGAGGCGGGTACTACCCGGTGTCGTGCTTCTGCTTCGGGCTCAAGGTCCGTGACCTTCTCCTTGAGCAGCCCGGCTTCCCCAACCCTCGCTTGCGGTTGTCGTCCTGTCCGGACACCGGTCCCGTTGTCGAGTGGGGCGAGAAGCCACCGATGCTCTGGGGCGACCGCAGCGTCACCGCCCTTGGTCGCTTCTACGGCTACAGCGAGACAGCCATCGCCGACTTCGTGCAGCGGCACCACACGACTCCCTCTTCGGCAATCTCCGTTCCGTGTTCCCCCACGGCCCTGTAGTTCGCCGAAGAGGGCCCGACTTCCCACCCGAGAGGACGAGCACCATGTGTGCGCACAACCCGCCGTGCCCCGTGGCCGAGGCTCCCGACAGGGAGGCCGCGCAACCTCTCAGGCACCGCCCTGAGCAGGGCTGGAGCCTGCTGTGCAACGGGGTGCTTCTCTTCGAGGACACCGGGGAACTTCTCCCTGACGGCCGTGTCATCGCCCCGCACCGGCCCCTCGGCGCTCCTCTCGACGCGGCGGGGGCAGCCTCGTGAAGCGGGCCGGCGCAGCGTCGGGACTCGTCCCCTACATCACCTCACGGGAGGGCGAGTACGGCGCACCGGAATCGGACCTAACGCTCAGCATGAACGCCTTCGGCTCCGTGCGTCTCGCCTATCGCAACGAGACACCGGCCGACCGTGGCCCGCACGGTGAGCTGTGGGCGCGGTGCTCCCAGTCGGTCGATGCTTCCGGGAGCCCGGCGGGCAAACCGCAGTGGCGCTTGGTCAATCCGGCCCGGCAGTTGGCGTGCATGCGGCAGCTTCGTTGCCAGATCGGCTTCTGTACGGCCGAGACCGACCGTGGGTACGTCTTCCTGGCCGGATCTGCGGAGGGCGCGGCGCATCGGGGCGGTGAGCCGGTGCGGACGGCGCAGCCGCCGGTGTGTCTTAAGCATGTGCGGCCTGCCATCGAATTGTGTCCGCATCTGCGGAAGGGGCACGTCGCCTTCCGTGCGCGGGCGACGTCGGTCTGGGGTGTTGTCGGTTCCCGGTATCGCCTCTCCGCCCTCGGCTTGGAACCGCTTCCTGCCGAGCACGACGATGCGCCCGTGCCGTACGGGCATCCCCAGGTGGGCTGGTTCCTGGCGAGCCAACTCGTACGCGAGCTGCGGGACTACGAGGTCGTCAACCTGGACGATCTTGTGCCCGCCACGTAGACGGTCGCCCGGCGGCCTTGAGTGGTACAGACAGGACCGCCGGGCGGCTCAGCACCGGCACCAAATCCCTCGGGCGCCATCCACAACCTTGGGCGCGCGCTCCGACAAGAAGGAGGCTGTTCACCGGCAGCCCCCGTCCCACCGGCACGCGGTGCCGGCCTATCTCCCCGAACACGTACGACCGAAGGAAGTCCATGACGAACACGACCGTCGAGCCCGACGAGGCGACCCGCCTGCGGAACAAGGTGGTGGACGAACTGTGCGCGGACGGCAACATCTCCTCGCCGGAAATCGAAGCGGCCATGCGCAAGGTGCCCCGGCACGAGTTCACCCCCAACACCCCGCTGGACAAGGCGTACGACACGTACGCCGCCGTGATCACCAAGACGGATGAGCACGGCGTGCAGCTCAGCTCCGTCTCCGCCCCGCAGATCCAGGCCATGATGCTGGAGCAGGCCCAGGTGAAGCCCGGGATGCGAGTGCTGGAGATCGGCTCGGGCGGGCTGAACGCGGCCTACCTGGCCGAACTCGTCGGCCAGGACGGTGAAGTCGTCACCGTGGACATCGACTCCGTCGTCACCGGACGTGCGCGCCGGCTCCTGGACGAGCACGGCTACGGCCGCGTGCATGTCGTCACTGCCGACGCCGCCGAACCCATCCCTGGCCTCGGTGAGGTCGATGTCGTGATGGTGACCGCCGGAGCCTGGGACATCTCCCCGGCCTGGACCGCGCAGCTCAAGCAGGGCGGCCGGCTCGTGGTGCCGCTGCGGATGCGGGGATTGACCCGGTCGGTCGCCTTCACCCAGGTCACGGGCGAGCACGGCCCCTACCTGGAGAGCGTGTCGGCGCGGATCTGCGGCTTCGTACCGATGCAGGGCTCGACCGCCCACCGGGAAGAGCTTCTCCTGGTCAACGGCACCCCGGAGATCGGGCTCAAGTTCGACGATGGCCTGCCGGCCGACCCGCACCGGCTGGACAACGCCGTCACGACACCGCGCCACGAGCTGTGGACCGGTGTCACCGTTCGTCTCCAGGAACTCATCGACACCCTTCAGATGGCGATGGCGATCAGCCTGCCGGGCTTCTGCACGATGGCCGTCGACGAAGACCTGGACACGGGCCTGGTCGCCCCCGTGAACAAGCGGTTCGCCCTCGCCGCTGTCGAGGACGACTCCTTCGCCTACCTCGTCACCCGCCGCACCGAGGACAACAAGCGCATCGAGTACGGCGTGCACGCCCTCGGCCCGAACGCGCAGCAGCTCGCCGACAAGATCGCCGACGTTCTCCGCGACTGGGAGGCCAACCGGCGCGGCGGCCCCAGCCCGGCCATCCGGGTCTATCCGGCAGGTACCCCCGATAACCAGATTCCTGGCGGCCGGGTCATCGACAAGGTGCACAGCCGGATCTCGCTCTCCTGGCCCTCGGCGTAACACCGGGAGCCAGGTAGTCCCGCACCATCCGAACCATCCGCACAAGAGGAAGGCACATCATGACGAGCACCACTCTGGCCCCGCCCACCCCGCTGGCAGGCCTCGACGACGACGACTTCGCGCCCCTGGATGTGAAGGTCATCATCGCCGAGCACGCGTACGGCAAGCTCATGTGCTCCACGGGCGACGGCTGTGGCAGTACCTGCGCGACCGGCGCCTCCGCGTGCGCCTCCTTCACCGAGGACCCGGCCTGATCCAGGCCTGTTCCTCGCCGGTGGGCCGGGCGAAGCGCTTCGCCCGGCCCACCGGCTCCTCTCCCCCTCTCCCCTCCCCCGCGCCGCCTGACGGAAGGGCCTCATGGCTTCCCGAGCAGTCGCCGGCTACCAGTGGCAGGGCGTGGCGATGCTGCGCGCTACCACCGGCCCCGGACCGGCAGACATCCCCCGTACCCTCGACCTGGACGACGTGGCCGTCACCCGCGGATGGCTGAACCGCATCTGGCAGCGCGAGGACTTCCGCCGCGCGCTGGAGGCGGCCACCCCCGCCCTGTCCGACGCCATCGAGGCAGTCGTACGCGGCCGGCAGGCCGAGCCCCGTCACGTGCGCCGCACAGCGCTGTCGACGGTCTCCTACCTCCTGCGGTGGCAGCACCGCCCGACCCCGCTCGGCCTGTTCGCCGGCACCGCCCCGGTGTCCGTCAGGCCCCGGGCCGGCGTGCGGTGGCGCGACAAGCACCGCGCGATGATCCGGCCGGACGCCGAATGGGTCACCGACATGGTCCTGCGTCTCCAGCGCGCCCCCGCGTTACTGAAGCGGTTACCGCTCGTCGCCAACAACGCCGCTCACACGCGCGGCGACCGGCTCGTGGCGCCGGGCCCGCCTTCCGACGGCCACGCCGTCCTCCTGGCCCCCGTCGAGGTGTCCGTCCGCAACGCCCGACCGGTGGCCGCCGCGATGGATGCGGCCCGCGCCCCCATCCCGTACGGCGAACTCCACGACCATCTGCGCGCCGGCTTCCCGCAGGCCACCGACGACAAGATCGACGCTCTCCTCCTGGGCCTGGTCGAGCAGCAGTTCCTCATCACCAGCCTGTGGGCGCCCATGACCACCGTGGACGCCTTCCAGCACCTGTGCCGCGAACTGGACCGGCATCAAGCGGACACCATCCCGGAGGTGCGGGCCCTGGTCCACGCCCTGTACGCGCTGCGCGACGACGTGTCCTCCCACCAGCCGACACTCTCCGACACCAACGTGAACGCCCTCGCTACGCGAATGCGGGCCCTCACCCCGGTCACTCCGACGCCGCTGCTCATCGACACCGCCCTCGACTGCGAGACCCAGCTCCCGCAGGCCGTGATCGCGGAAGTGCAAGCAGCCGTGTCGGCCCTGTACCGGACCACCCCGCAGCCCTACGGCTACCAGCACTGGCGCGACTACCACCGCCGCTTCCGGGCCCGGTACGGCGTCGGCGCCCTGGTGCCGGTGATGGACCTGGTCGCCGACAGCGGCCTGGGCCTGCCCGCCGGATACCTCGGCTCAGAGCGCGGTACGGCCCCGAAACTGCGCACCGACCGCGACGAGCTACTGCTCGCCCTGATGCAACAAGTCCTCTTGGACGGCCGCGACGAACTCCGACTCACGGACGACGTGGTCGACGCCCTGGAAAAGGCAGCTGGAAGCGACGAGCGGCTGTTCGTGCCCCGCGTGGAGACCGCCTTCGAAGTTCACTCTCCCAGCACCATGGCTCTGTCCCGCGGCTCCTTCGACGTACTGCTCACTGCGGCACCCCGGCCCGGCAGCAGCATGGCCGGCCGGTTCGCCCACCTCCTGCCACCCGAACAACAGGACGCACTCGCCGCCACGTACCACGGGGCGCCGAACGTCCTCACAGCCCAACTCGTGTTCCCGCCACGCCGACACCGCAACGAGAACGTCACCCGCACACCGCGGCTGCTACCACACGTCATCGAGCTGTCCGGCCACCGGGAAGTGGACGAGATGACGATCCAACTCACCGACATCGCCGTCACCGCGGACCCACGCAGCTTCCATCTCGTGCAGCTCTCCACCGGCCGGCGCGTCGACGTGCGGGTCCTGCACGCCCTGGAGGGCGGGACGCAGACACCGCCGCTGGCCCGCTTCCTCGCCGAGGTGGCCAACGGTCGGTACGCCGCCTACAAGCCGTTCGACTTCGGCGCCGGCTCTCGGCTCCCGTACCTGCCGCGGGTGCGCTACCGCCGCACCATCCTCGCCCAGGCCCGTTGGTTACTCATGGCCGACGACCTGCCCGGCCGCAAAGCCACGACCCAGGAGTGGGAGCACGCCTTCGACACCTGGCGAAACCGCCTACGGGTGCCCATGAAGGCGGCCATGATCGAGTACGACCAGCGCCTGCCCCTCGACCTGTCCCATCCGGTCCACCGCCGGGTCCTGCGCGCGCACCTCGACAGCACCCGACGTCTGGAGCTGCGCGAGGTCCCGGACGGCGACTCCCACGGCTGGATCGGGCGTGCGCACGAAATCTGGCTCTCCCTGGGCCAGACCTCCGACACGACCGATATACCCCGCCCCCAGCTCACCACCTCGTCTCACCCCGAGCGACACCTCCCGGGCGCCAGCAACGTACTCCACGCTCAGCTCCACGCCCACCCACGCCGCTACGACGAGATCCTGAGCCGCCACCTGCCCAGCCTTCTCTCCACGTTCGGCGAGCAGCCGCCGACCTGGTGGTTCACCCGGCACCGGGAGATGGCCCGGCCGGACGCGGACCAACACCTGGACCTCACGCTGCACCTGCCGCCGGACGCGTACGGCACCGCCGCCCAGCACATCCGTACCTGGGCGGACAACCTGCACGGGCTCGGTCTGGCGTCCGGCCTCACCCTGGCTCCCTACCAGCCGCAGACCGGGCGCTTCGGCGGCGAGGCGGCCATGGACGCCGCGCACCAGGTGTTCGCGACGGACTCCGCCGCCGCCCTCGCGCAGATCCAGCTCACCGAGCACAGCGACACGTTCGGCCCGCAGGCCCTCGCCGCGGCCAGTGCTCTGCGCCTCGTCATCCCCCTGGCGCAGAACACCGCCGCAGTTGAGGAGTGGTTGGTGCGCAACCTCCCCCAGAGCAAAGGGCCACTGAACCGAGCCCTGCGGAGCCAGGTGCTCGAGCTCGCCGCACCGTCCGGCACTTCCGCGCTCACCGCACTTCCCGGCGGCTCCCAGGTCGCCGAAGCGTGGCGGGACCGCGCCGCCGCCGTGGACACCTACCGGCGCACTTTGACCGGCCAGCGTGATCCGCTCGACGTCACCCGCTCGCTACTGCACCAGCACCACGTCCGGGCACTGGGCGTCGACCCGCGCACCGAGGAGGTCACGATCCGGCTCGTACGAACCGTGGCCCTTCAGCACCGGATGGCAGCCCGATGACCGCGCCGACCGCCAGCCCCTCGGCATTCCTGGAGCAGTACACCGTCCAACTCGCAGAACCGGCTCCTGCGCCCCCGGACGAGCCCTGGGCGGTGCAGTCCCTCGCCGACGGCGCCGCCGGAGTCAGCCTGCTGCACATCGAGATGGCCGGCCGTCACGGCGGTTCCTGGCGCTCCGCCCACCGGTGGATCACCGCCGCAGCCACGGGACACATCAGCGCGGCCGACACCACCGGCCTGTTCCTCGGCGCCCCCGCCATCGGCTTCGTCCTCACCACCGTTCCGCCGCCCTTCCAACACCTGTACAACCCTGCGCGCAGAACGCTCCACCAGCACATCACTGCTCTCACCCACCGCCGCGTC
Source organism: Streptomyces sp. NBC_00846 (assembly GCF_045207325.1). NCBI lineage: Bacteria > Bacillati > Actinomycetota > Actinomycetes > Kitasatosporales > Streptomycetaceae > Streptomyces > Streptomyces sp. NBC_00846. The sequence goes on from NZ_CP108846.1 coordinate 1,093,540, forward strand.
GATGCCGCGCTCACCCGCATCCGCAACGGCGACCTGCCCACCTTCGCCGAGTACGACCTCTTCTACGGCCTGACCGGCATCGGTGCCTACCTACTGCGCGCAGACCCCGGGGGGATCGCCCTGGAACGCGTCCTGCGATACCTCGTCGCCCTGACCCGCCCGCTCGCCCCTGCCGGTCGTGGGCTGCCCGGCTGGTGGGTCCGCCACGACCCGGCACGCGGCGACTCCCCCCACTTCCCGGGCGGCCACGCCAACTTCGGTGCCGCCCACGGAATCACCGGCCCACTCCTTCTCCTGGCCCAGGCAATCCGTCGCGGCATCACCGTCGACGGCCACCGGGAGGCCATGTGGGCCATCTGCGAGCACCTTGACGTCTGGTGCCAGCTCAGTCCCTCCGGTCCCTGGTGGCCCGAGCACATCTCGCGCCGTGACTTCGACCGCGGACGCCCTCACCATGACGCCCCCGCCCGGCCGAGCTGGTGCTACGGAACCACGGGCATCGCACGGGCCGGGCAACTCGCCGGACTCGCCCTACGCGCCCCCGACCTCCAGACCTTCTACGAAGACGCCCTGTACCGCGCCCTGACCGACCCCGAACAGCTCGCCCACGTCACCGACTCCGGTCTGTGCCACGGCTGGGCAGGCATCTACCAGACCACCACCCGCGCCGCCGCCGACGCCCTCGACCACCGACTTCAGACCCTCCCGAAGCACCTCGGCGACACCCTCGTCGCACAAGCCCAACCCGGCAGCCACCCCACGACCGGGCTGATCAACGGCGACGCCGGCACCGCGCTCGCCCTCACCACCTATGCCGCACAGCAGGCCCCGATCACCGGATGGGACTCATGTCTCCTGATCAACTGACCCAGGCGGAACCACCCCTGACCCCGAACGCGGTCCTCGCCGTCCTCACCGGACTACCGATCGCCGACGCCGCGCGCCGGTACGGGATGGACACCGTGGCCCTGTCCAGCGCCGTCAAGGTTTACGACCAGGCCGGCCGAGAAGCCCTGGACCGTCGCTCCGCCACCACCGACTGGTGGCACGCATACCTCCACTTCACCGACTGGGCGAACGCCGACACCACCTTCGCCACACACGTGCTACCTGTCCTGCAAGACGCTGAAGCCACCGGCGCCATCGACGGCTGGTGGTACACCCGCAAGCACCCCTGCTGGCGCCTGCGTCTACGCGTACAGCCCACAGTCGGGGACAAGTTGGCTGTCGGCAACGACTTGGACCGCCTCGTCGCCGACGGGCATCTCCACCGATGGTGGCCCGGCATCTACGAGCCGGAGACCACAGCATTCGGAGGGGCAGCCGGCATGACAGCCGCGCACGCCCTGTTCATCACCGACAGCCGCGAGGCACAGCGGCTTCGGCAGCGCGGCGATCTGGCCGTGGGACCACGCGAGTTGTCCGTCCTCCTCTGCACACTCATGATGCGCGCGGCCAAACTGGAGTGGTACGAGCAAGGGGATGTCTGGCACCGCGTCATCACGGAAGAACACCGCTCGGCCATCAACGACGTCCCGACCACCAGCCTCGACGCCCGCGCCCGGGAGATCCGGCCCCTGCTCTTCGCCGACACCAACGCCCTGCTGCGCCCCGGCGGACTGCTGGAGCCCGTCGACGAGTGGGCCACCGCCTTCCGCGACGCGGGGAAGGCGCTCGGCCACGCCGTCCAGGACGGAACCCTCGACCGCGGGCTACGGCAGGTGCTCAGCTACCACGTGATCTTCCACTGGAACCGCCTCGGACTGTCCATGCGGGGACAGAGCATCCTGGCCTGGGCGGCCAGGGCAGCGATCCTCCACGGAGAGAACGGGGCGTGACCCGCTACGAACAGAGCCTTTTACCTCGCAAAGGCCCTGCGCTCCGACTAGCCTTCCTAAGGCGTAGGGGACGCGGATCAGGCAGCGACAGGTGGGGTTCGTGGGGTTCTGGCACACCGGCTACATGGAGTTCCATGAGCCAACCGGATTCGAGTCGGTCGGACTGCCAGCGCCGCCAAAGCCCCCTGATTTTCCCTGCACTGAGTGTGGACTCGTCTTCTCGTCCGAGCGCGCCCGCCGAGCGCACCACTTCGACGGTCATGCGACTAAGCGGCCTACCCTCCTCTTCAGGGGACGAGAGTGCGGGCGCACGCGCTTGATGGTCACGAGCTCCAGTGTCTTCGCCGATTGGGTGACTTCGGATGTCGAATCCATCACCGTCAACGGCCGCGAGACCTCGACATCTGAGGCCGCCGGCTACCTTGCCTCGGTGAAGGTTGGCGTCCAGACAGTGGCAGTTTTCAATGGCCCGCTGGAGCGAACGTTCGAGTTCGATTTCTGCCTTGCAGAGGAAGAGGACCTCTGCCTCGTCGACCAGGCCTTGGAGAAGCTCATCTCCAGTCGCGAGTTGAGTCGCAACGCAATCGACACCTTCATCATGCGTGCCGGCCGCGGGGTGACGGCCCGCCGTTACCGCGAAGGTCTGGCGGCATACCTGTACGGCGTGCTTGCGCGGGAGGCGGTCGAGGACCCCGGCCGGGTAGATGCGTCGGGTGCGCCGCTGTACGAGCAGCGGTACAACGGTGCTGTCTCTCTGCTGTCGACCTTTGACCGGTCCGCGGCGGAGGCGATCTGCGGTTTGGTCGCGTTGCACTACAACCAGTTCGAACTCGCCGTGCGCAAGACCAACAGCCACCGCGTCTCCGATGTTGCGGCGCGGTTCCGATCCCTCCTCGCAGGCGGCGACTTCGTCACGACAAGTCTGGCCGACCGGTCGCACGGAAGCCTCGATCAGGCGTTGAGTGACTCCGTTACCGAGGACCTCCTGGACGTCGGTGCAACGGCTTTGGACGGGACCCAGTCACCCGTGGTTACCCAACTGTTGCCCTTGCTGGGCGAGCTCCGGCCCCAGGACCAGTTCAAGGTCCGGCTCATCGCCGCTGAGGCGCTGCTCGCTGCGGGAGACACCGAGGGCGCATCACGACAGGGCGAGGCGCTCAGGCACTCTAATGAGACCGGCGCCTGGTACGCAGGATTTCGGACCCGACTGCAAGAGGTAGGACGTTGAGCAACGAGACCATTCCAGAGCCCGGCGCGGAGTCGGGGCCGAGCGCCCCCGCGCCGGCAACCGCTACCGGCGACGGCACGGCCTCGGCCGCACCTACTGACAATGCGCCGACGGCATCCGTTGTGGAAGAGGGCTCGCATCGGGCCACATCCAAGACGAAGACAAAGCCGGTCATTACCTCGATCGGCGACCTGCTGACGTTCGCCTACAAGTCGAACGCTCGACTGCTTGACCTCCCAAAGGAGACCCTCAAGAAGCTGGCGATCACCGACGAGGGCATCGCATCAGAGAGTGCGCTGGTCGCGGATCTCGCGCCGACGGACCCAACGTTGTCGGCCCCGTTCAAGCTGCTTCAGTATGTGGCGCGCCAGGGGATCCCGCTCAAACGCGCCGAGAATGGTGACCTCGCACCGGCGTTGAACCGGCTCTTTGACCTCGCGGTAGTCGCACTGGGCCACAGCCCGGTGTTCCGGGTCTGGGTGAACCAGCTGGTCGATCCCCGTAGGGGTCCGCAGCTCTCGACCGAACACCTTCGCAGCATGGCCCGGCAGGTCTGCGCCGACGATCTTGGGCTGTCCCCGGAGCAGTTCAAGACCGCTGACAGTGAGCGCCTCGTCAAGAATGCGATCGCGTGCTACGGCCTCCTCCGCGTGCTCCAGCGTGAGTGGACCCTGGATCAGTTCCTCGATGCGTCGTACGGCTCTGTCTGGAGGTACGAGGCCCCGGAGGTAACAGGGCTAGAGCGAGCCGCCAGCGAGGTTGTGGCAAGCCGCGATCTCGACGTGCTCGGGATCGTCGGCGAGAACTACCTGGCCCGGCTCGCCCGCTTGGAGTATCAGGTCACACAACTCGAGCATGAGGCTGGCGCTGCTCGGAATCGCGAGACTCGGCTCCGCAGTGAGCTTTCGGCCGTCGAGGAGCGCGAGCAATCTGCGATGGCTCGCGCCGACGCGTTCTCTGCCGACGTGGTGCGACTACAAAAGGAGCTCGCGGCTGAGCGCGATAACAGAGTGGTCGACAAGAGCCACATGACGGACGACTACGAAACGCTGCGAACGCGCATCATCCGGCGTCTCGGGGGTGAGATCGATCTGCTTACCGATGGCCTGCACGCACTCCGGAACGGTGCGCCCAACGTCGCGGAGGAGTTCCTCGACCGTTCCCTGCTTGCCCTCACCCGTGAGGTCGAGCAGCTGAAGAACGCGTCCGGAGGCTTCGCATGATCGTCGGGTTCGACTTCGGAACGACCAACAGTCTGGTTTCGGTAGTAGTTGGTGACCGCGTGATCGACGTGATGGACGTCGAGACTGGCCGACCACATCCCTCGATCGTCCGGTACGAAGGCGAGCAGGTAGTCGTCGGCCGCGAAGCCAAGGACGCGTTGGGTGCGGCGGGCATCGGGGTGCACGGCAACACGGTGAAATCGCCAAAATTTCTCCTCGGCGAGGAAGTAATCGCCGTCGGAGGCGTCGACCGGAGCCCGGTGGACATCGTTGCGGACGTCGTGCGGCACGTCCGATCGGAGTCCCTGCGCAGTCCGCAGCGGAAGGTGCTTGGCAGCCTCGACAGCGCTGTGGTCACGATCCCCGTGACCATGAATGGGCACCGACGCGCGGCCCTGCGAGAGGCGTTCGCCGGGGCCGGGATGCGTGTAGCCCAGTTCGTCCACGAGCCGCTAGCCGCCTTGTATGGGTTCATCCGGGGAGCAAACGACCCAGAGGAGATGGCGCGGCGGCTTGCACGACGAAACGTTCTGGTTGTCGACTGGGGCGGCGGAACGCTGGACCTGACTCTCTGCCGGGTCGACGAAGAACAGGTGAGACAACTTCGCAACGGTGGCTCGGCCCAGGTCGGCGGCGACGAGTTCGACAGGGTGATTCGCGACGAGGTCGTAAAGCGCGTTCGGGCTCGCGGCAGTGCCACTGACCGTGACCTTGCGATCCCTGAGGCTGAACTCCGGCTCCTCCAGGACGCGGAACGGAACAAGATCGAGCTATCGGCGGACCGCGTTGACGTGACATTCTACCGGCCAAGTTATTTCCAATCAGGGGCCACGTTGCAGTACCAGCTCACACGTCAGGAGCTGGAAGAGATCACACGGCCACTCGTGACGGCAGGTATTGATGAGATCGAGTCGCTGCTCGGCAGCTTGTCGATGGCACCCGGCCAGGTCTCGCTAGTCGTCGTGGTCGGCGGGATGGCGGCCATGCCCGCGATTCGAAGCCGGCTGTACGAGTTGTTTGGTCCGGACCGAGTTGAGGTGCCGACGAACAGTGCCACATTGATCTCACAAGGGGCTGCGTGGATTGCACATGACCAGCAGAGGCTCCGACTGGCAAAGCCCGTCGAGCTCGAGCTCGCCCGTGGGTCTTTGATGCCGCTCCTCGCCGCGGGCACAGAAATGCCTCTCGGTGGAGAGGCCAAGCACGAAACTCTCCACCTGTACTGCGCGGATCCGACGGACGGGAAGGCTAAATTCCCGATCGCCACTCCGACCGCCTTGTCATCGCATCCGCAGGCGAGCGAGCGTCGAACGTCGCTGGGAATGATCACAATCGGCGTCGATGAGGCCGCGCCGCCACTTCATGAGCGCCTCGAACTGAAGGTTCTTCTCGACGACGACTTGGTGTTGTCGGTCGAGGCGTCATCGAGCCAGAAGCACGATCGAGTCAAGGCGTCGTACTACGACCTGGAGTTCGGCCTTGGCCTCCCGGCTTCTGCTATGCCCGGAGGTGGTGCCGCAGACCCAAAAGCACCTGAGGAGTCCATAGTCGTGCCACAGGCAGGACTGGTCGTCCGTGCGAATGTGGCGAGGTACACGGACAAGGCGGCTATTCCCGGCGACGTGCTATATCGGCACAACTCAGGGGCATTCGCCCGGCACGTGCGCGACGGAGCGACAGAAGCCCAGGTGCGGGAACACCTGTACTACCAGCCGTGCTCCGTCTGCAAGCGCCAGTGGGGGCACCCGAAGTGCCGATGCGGATCGGCGTGACATGGCGAGCGCCAAGGCACTCGTGCGAGTCCTTGACCACGGAACGGAAGTCGAGTCGGGAGTCCGCCGTCCGATTCGTCTGACCCCCGATGGATATGCGGGCGTCGCGTACGCGGGCGCCGTCTACCCACTCCGGCAGGGCGATCTCATCGACTTGGGCGGATCGAGCTGGGAACTTGCGGACTGCAATCGTTTCCTGTTCGCCGGAGCAGAGGTTCCGTACGCTCCCCTTGTCGATGAACCGCTGGAGAAGGCCGGCGGTTTCGACGTCGAGTGGCACCTCGAGACCAATCAGTACGGGCATTACGTCGTCTTCAACGCGCCAGAGCGCGTCGCCAGCAGTTTGGTGTCAGCACTTGAGGGCGCAGATCTCAGCGTCCAGCGCTGGGACGTAAGCCATCGTCCAGCAGCCGACGGCAATTTCTACGACTGGTTCGCGCGTCTTCGGTTCAAGGGCAGCCAGGCCGAAGCACTTGCGCTCGTCGGGGCTGTCATCGCGCCGCCGTCGTCTCTTGCGCCGACGGTGCCAGTCACGGATCCGACTACCGCTCGACTCGCTGATGCAGAGGCGCGAATCGAGGAACTGCTCAACCAGCTTTACGTCGCGACACGGAAGGGCGAGGCAGCTGAACGTGAGCTCGCGCAGCTCCGTCACGATCTCGCGAACGTTGAAGCGAGCGAGCATCGATATCGAGAATCCGTTGCCCTTGCAGAACGCCATCATGCAGATCTACACGAGCAACTCTCCGTGCTCCGACAAGGCCAGGGAGGCCTGACTGACGCGGCGGAGCTGGTAAGGAGCCTCGCTGACGCCGAGGAGCTTCGAGAACTAGCTCTTGCCGAGAACTCCTTGCTGCTGGAGCGTGTGCGAGCGGCCGAATCGGAAGTCACAGAAAGCGGAGCACGCGCTGGCGGCTTGGCGGCGCAGGTAGACGCACTCCTTGGAAGGGTGTCGGAACTTGAGGCGCTGGAGACTGAGCGACTTCGCGCCGCGACCGCGCAACGGCCTCGGCGAGGCGGTGTCATTGAATTCCTGCCTCAGGCGTTCAGCCGCCTCGAGTTCGTTCTCGATGCAGTCGACGTGATCGCCAACCTCGACTCGCCGGCGTCCACGATGAGAGCACTAGCTGAGATCGACTCTGGGCGCCTTGTTGGAAAGGACCTTGAGGGAATGAGTGGCTGGTTCGAGGTGACGAAATTGGCAACGGGCATCGCGGGAAGCGAGCGACTTGGCCGCATCTACTACAAGCCTGACGGCCGTAGAGTGCTTGTCAGTGTGCACATAAAACAGGACGACAAACAGCAGCGACACCACATCGAGAGGCTACGAGCCTTCTAACCCCTGGTCGGCCTCAAACAGTTCATGCTTTCGTCCAATCGGTGAACCGGCGGTGAGCCGTAGCCCCCGACGGACCGAGCGATGCGGAGGGAACCTGCTGCCACGTGCATCCCGATGTCGCCACGAACACGATCGCGGCCAGCACCTCACGGTGGCCGTGACGGCGCCGACCGCCACCCTGAGGCCGCGACGGCGCCTCCGGCACCACTCGCGGAAACAGCTCCCACAACTCCTCCGGCACCAGACGCTCAACAATCCCCACCATGGACAACAGGCTACCGAGTCAATTGAGATGACTTCTAACCACGTGTCAGAACGAAGCGACGTCGGCACCGCGATCGGAATGGGCCTCATCATCGCTCTCTGGGTAGCCGTGGACATCATTCTGGGCATCACCTACGGCGTCTACCGCCTCGCCCGCAGGCAGCGAGCGTGACGCGACTCACCGCCCGGCGGCAGCGGCAATTGTGTCGCTAAAGTCCCTCGCCGGGCGGGGGCGGCTCGGGCATTTCCCAGATGCGGCTGAATACGTCGGCAACCTGGGGCCAGACCAGCTGACGAGCACACTCGACCGAGTCCACCTCATTGGCCAAGGGCCCGAGGACAACGAACTCGTGGGGGATGATTCTGCCGGCCCTGTCCTTGCGTCCCAAGGGATCCGGGAAACGCAGCGCCCCCTTCTCGGCGACGCGCCACCAGACTTCCGGCTCGTCCCCGACATCCGAGAAGGCGTCGTCGTAGACCTGGAGTGGATCCCCGAATCCCCCGTCACGGAGAAACCGGAAACCCCAGGTCCGCCCACGCGTGGCCCAGATGAGGCTCACTTGACGCTCCTCAGAAAGACCTGCTCCTCTTCTCCCCTGTCCAGGTCCATCCGGAAGCGGGTCAACGTGGCGGTGAGATAGTTCTGTTTGGCCATCGCTTCGGAGTTGATGTTTTTGAGTTTATCCCCTGCCACCTTGGCCGCCTCGTTCAAGACTTCCTTCGAGAGCACGAGGCCGACGACGTTCCGCAAAAGACCTACCGCACCAGGCAGCTTGACCTTGCTACCGACCAGCGCAGCGGCCAAAGCTCCCGCCCCGCCCAGTAGACTCTCCGCCACCTTCACAGGGATTTGTTTCAACTGGGCCCATCGGACGTGGCGCTCGAATGGAAGCATGGCGGCCAGCGGGAGGATCAACTCCAGGCCGACGCGCTTGGTCACCTCAATCTTTTCTGCACCGAACTTCGCTGACGAAAGCAGCACGAAGTCCTCACCCACGGACAACGCGTCACTGGCCTCCACCAGCCCAGCGATCACCCCACGCAATTCGACTATGTCATCGCCGGCCTTCTCCACGAGGAGATCCCTGAAATTGAACACGTCCAGGTTCGGCAGCAGATCGGACTTTGACAGTGCCATGATCCAGATACGCGGAAATTCAACGAGAGGCTTGCCGTCCTTCAGTAGATCACTCTTGATCGACAGCAGTCCGTTACGGAAATTGGTCAGCAGCGACTTCAGGTACCGCTCTTCCTGTCCGGCGTTGTCCAGCAACCGCTGACCGTCCACCAGCAGGAGAGCGACATCAGAGCCCAGCAAGGACATGAACGTGTCGACTCTGCGTTGGGCCTCCTCCGGCCCACTCACGTCCTCCTCGAACCACTCACCCGGGTAATCGTGCCAGACAAGGCGCAGGGCGTCGAAAGGCCTGGCCTTATTGGCCTTAGCGTCGGACCCGTCCTTCAGCCTGACCGAGAAAGAATAGGACGTGGCGGAGAAACGGTTGGTTGCGGGCAGTCGCGCCGACTCCCTCATGCCAAGGTAGTTTCGATGCAGCCGAGTGCCCTGTCCCATTTCGTCCGCCACGACATGGAACAGACTCTTCTGCAGGTACTGAGGCTCCTGCGTCGCTCCATAGAAGGAGGAGAGCATGACGGTCTTCCCGCTGCCGCTCTCGCCGAACACTGCAATGTGCTGCTCCAGCGCTGCTTTCTTTACTTGCATATGCGGAGCATACTGAGGTTCCCCTCGCAGCGTGAAGACCGTGACTGCAGGGGAATTCAGAGCGTGCGTGTGCCGCTGACCGTTGCCAAAGGTCGCCAGCACCCCTGCCCACTCTCCTGAAGAAGAGCGTTGAGACGTGCCACTTGCTGCGGCGTGAGATAGGCCGTGTCGGGCTCGAGGTCGAGGGAGTAGTGGGCCTCGAACCACACGAGAACTTCCGGCCAGCTCCAGATCTTGGTGGCAGTCCGCCCCTGACCCACCTGGGCACGGGGAGCCGGGAACGGTTCACCCTGGGTACGCCTCTTCCCTGCTGCCCACAGGCTCACAGCTTCATGGCTCAGGCCGGCCCGCGCGGCGATGTCGGCAAGCGAGACGAACTGCTCGTCGACGCGCTCTACAGAGGCCTGTGGCAGCACGCGTCCGATGCGGACTGCTGCGGCCGCAACCGCAGCCACTGGATCGGACGACGTGGTGAAGAACGTGGCGACTACCTGTTCCCCGGTCGCGTGCCACGCGAAATCGGCCAGGCGAACAGCGAGCTGCTCGGCCATCCCGTCATCGTCGAGGTCAACCCCGCGGACGATCAGCGGAATGTGCCCATACTGCTTCTGACCTTGCCGTTTGCGTCGTAGCGCTTCATACGGAGCCAGATGATCTCCCTCTGGCGACGTAGGAGCGGGTTCGAGTCCAGGGCCCCGCATGAATGGTCGACGCACAGAGATAGAGCTCCGCATCTCAGCTCGAATACGCGACACCTCAACATGCGAGCCCACCAGTCCCGGGGCCGGATTCAGAGCTCAGGACATGTCCCTGCCGATCCAGCGGTCCCGGAACCAGGTCAGGGTCTCGGCCAGCGCGTCGCGGTTGCCGTCCTTCTCCAGCAAGGCCAACCGGAAGTTGGGACGCAAGTCCAGCTTCCCCTCCGGAATGTCGACGCCGTCCAAGCCGTTGACGCGGCCGAGGAGCTCCGCACGCAGCGGGCGGTCGGTGAAGGGCTCGCGGGTGGCGAGGTACTGGAAGACCACCTCCGCCGAACCACCGCGTCCGCCGCCGGGGTAGAGCACCAGCGGCCAGATCCCGGCGCCGGGGAGACCTGCCGCACCCAGCATCAGGAAGGCGCTGGTGGTGACCTGGCCGGCCCCATAGCCGACCCAGCCGCCCAGCTCCTCCCACCGGGCGAGGAGAGTACGCACCGCGCCCACGGTCTCGGGGGTGTCGTCCGCGGCGAGCTGGCGGAAGAACCGCTCGGCCCGGGTTTCTTCCTCTGGCTCCGCTCCGTCGCGCCCCGCCGCCACCGCGCCCTCCGAAGACTGCTCCTGGTCGGGGTCGGCCAGCAGCAGTGCCAGGTCACTGCTGGTCAGTCGTTGGGCGGGGTCCGCAGCCCCGGTCTGGGTGAAGTGGATGCCGTCGGCGTTCAGTCGCGCCCGTACGTCCTCGCCCTCCGGCTGCGGGCCGGCCCAGCGGAAGCCGTCGGCGATCCGCCCCTCCGCATTGAGGACGCGGTAGGCCTGCACGACGCCTGCGGTCTGGGCGAGGTGGTTGCCCACCGCCTGGGCGCCGGAGCCGATGTACGCGGCGAGGTCGCCGTACGAGGTCCAGGTGCCGTGCGGCAGGGCGGCGAGGACCTGGTGGACGAGCTGCCAGTCGCGGCTCCGCTCGGCTCGGCCCACCCCGCGCAGCGGGGACGGCCAGAGCGCGAGCGCCCGCTCGGCCAACTCGTCGGCACGGGCGCCGATCTCGCGGGCACCCCAGCGGTCGGTGGCGGCGATGCGGCGGTTCATCTCCAGGTGGCTGCTGTGCAGCAGGTCCTGCTTGCGGTCGAAGGGGTGGTTGGAGAGCTCGGAGTTCTGAGCGGTGAGGGTCAGGTTGCCCAGGGTGTGCTGGAGTCGGGCGTGCACGTCCTGTGGGGTCTCGCCGTCGATGGCGTCCTCGGCGAGAACTTGGAGCCAGTCGTCGCCCGCCGACTGCGGCAGGACGTGCTCGATGGAGAGTTTCGCGGCGGCGAAGTCCACAGGCTCGGGGTGGTCGTAGCTCTCCTCCAGCCGCTGGAGGACCAGTTTGCGCTGCTCCGGCCGGCCGTACAGGTAGAAGGGCGCGGTCCTGAACTTCTCGCGCAGTTCGTCGTCGTCGGGCCAGTAGCGGTTGCTGGCGGAGAGGAGCTGGCGCAGGCCGTCGGCGACGGGGACGTCCAGCGGGAGCTGGGCGGGCACCGACTGGAAGATCCGGTTGAGGTTGTTCGGTGGTACGCGACACACGGTGCGGCGTACCAGGAAGCTCTCGATGTACGACAGGGCGCGGGCCGTCTCCGCCGAGTCGGTCTCTCCGCGTTCGCGCCGGTCGAGCAGCAGCATGAGCGCCGGGTACGTGGCGGCGGCCTCCCAGGCGTCGAGTCGGCGAAGGTGGGCACGGACGGCCGGATCGCCTTCCTCGTCGGGGCGGACCACCCTGCGGAAGTGCATGGACCGCCGGTGCAGTTCCTTCACGTACGCCTCGATGTCCGCCTCTCTGACCTCGGTCTGCTCGAAGCGGTGTTGCTGAGCCGCGTACAGGTCCTGGCGGCGGACCCGGTCGTCGCCGTCAAGCACAAGCTGCAGCCACATGAGCTGTTCGAGCTCTTTGTTGCTCAGGCTGGCCTGGAGCGGCAGCCAGTACGTCTCGTATACCAGTTCGCCACGGGTCGGCAGCCGCATGAAGAGGTAGTTGCGCAACAGGTCGGCCTGGCTGAGCTTGAGGCCGGTGTTGTTGAGGGACTCGAAGATGCGGTGAACGTTGTCACCGGCCTCGGCGGTCACCGCAACCAGGGTGAGCCGGGAGGTGATCGCCTGCTCGATCCGGAGGACGTCCTGCGGGTCGACGGGGTCCTCCGCCTCGACGAGCTTGCGGCGGAAGAAGCGGTAGGCGACCGACACGTTGTCCCCCGCCGCCTGCCACTCGTGGGTGCCGCGGATGTGCGCGGCGTAGTGCGGCCGGTCGGCCTGGGTGGGCAGGAGGCGGAACCGGTCGTTCTCGTTCTTCCGCTTGTTGATCAGGTATTCCTCGTCGATCCGCTCGGCCTCGTCCGGCCGGCTCTGGGCGAGGTGGTCCCGGATGGCGGCGAGTGCGAGGGAGATCGTGGTCAACCGCTGCTGGCCGTCGACCACCAGCCAGCGAGGGAACGTCGCCTCGTTCTGCGGGGACGGGGCCAGCACCACGGAGCCGAGGAAGTGCGCGCTCGCTTTCTCCCTGGTCTCCAGCAGGTCCACCTGATCGAGGATGTCGCTCCACAGCTGAGCCAGTTGTTTCTCTGTCCAGGAGTACGTCCGCTGGTAGAGCGGCACCTGGAACTGTTGAGCCCGCCCCTGCACGAGGTCGGCGAACAGCGTCTCTTTGGCCTGCACAGTGGTTCCCGCTCCCCTTGGATTCCCTCGACCCCGCACCCATACGCCCCGCACAATGGTGCCTGGAGGACCGACAATAGGGCGTGCCACCAACGCTCTTCCGCAAAACGATCGAGATCGGGCAACGAGACGTGGGAGCGGCGACGAGCAGGGCTCGGGCGTCGTGGTCGCGCGATAGGTCGGTCCCCGGCTCTGCGCTGGAAGGGACGGGGGATGGTCCGTCAGCGCCCTCCCTGCTGGGCGCGGCGCCGGGCCGAAGGCGCGGGCGCCGGTTGCGGGAGCTCGGGGTTGTCCTTCATCAAGTCCAGCAGCCGGAATGCGCGTTCGCTGGTCTCGCGGGATGCGCACAGCGCGGCCAGGAGCAAGACTCCGACAGTGGCCAGTCGGGCGGTGAACAGCACCGCGTCCATGTCGGTGTCCACTGCGTGCTGGTCTGTGGTCTTCATCGGCGTTCTTCCTCTCATTGAGCCGACGCCCGGCACGCCGGGCTTACGGGCTCAGGGTCTACGGTCGTCGAGCGTGAAGGGCCTCGCCGAGGCCGCGATCACTCCGTCCGGCTACGGTTCCGCTGGGGATCCCGGGGCCTATGCAGGGAGCTGCAAGAGGCCGGTCTGTGGTTCTTGCAACGGCGGGCTGTCACCTTCCGCCAGGGCGCGGTCTGCCGTCGGGTAGATCCCCGGGGCACTGCCTACCTACGCGGCGTCGGCAAGACCGCCGTCAGCGGCCGACCCGGCCGCGCTGATGCCCACGACCTCAAGCGAGACGCCGCGCGCGGCCAGCGCCTTCGCGGTCTGAGCGAGGGTGATCTGGGAGAAACCGAAGAGGGAATCAGGGGTGAGTTTCGCTCCGGTCTTCAGGTGGATGGCGAGGACGAGGCGCTTGGGGAGGAAGTCGTCGGGCAGCGTGCGCCGGCCGTCGCTCGCGGTGCGAACGCGCTGGGCGAAGTGCGCGCGGGCGACCGCGGAGTCGTACAGAACCTCGACGGCTACCCGGGCCTGGTTGTAGAGGTGGCTGAGGGCACCGGAGCCACGGGCCTGCTTGACGAGGACGAGCGTGTCGTCCTGCGTGAGGAAGTCGCAGATCTCGATCTGGTCGCTGGACTTCGCCGGGTTGGGAATGGTCTTGCAGTCGAGCACGACCCAGTCTTCCCAACCGACGGTCCGGGCCGTCTTCTTGTTGTAGGGCGTCTCCGACATTCCGCGAGGCCAGGCCGGCAGGACGACAGAAGGAACGGGAGCGAACAGCCGCTGCACCTCGGTGTGGAGGGAGGCGAGGTACGAGGCCCCGAACTCGTACCACTCGCCGTCCAGCAGGCAGAACACGTGGGAGCCGAGGGAGACGGTGGCCTCGATCCAGCGCAGGGTTCCGACGGTGGCGATCACGTCGTCCGGCGCGCTCCGCCTGCGGCGCTCCCGAAGGAGCTTGACGGTGCCGGACTTGAGGGCTTCGAGGCGGCTCCCGGAGGGGAGATACCGGACGCGGCCGAGCACGTAGCCGAGGTCGAACGCGTCCGACTCGAAGCTCCCGTCGCTGTTGATCCGCGTGCGGTAGGTGGCGGCCTCCGCGTCGTTGCGCAGGTGGTCGAAGGGCACGGTCTCGGCGATACGGCCGTCGGCGGGCAGGCCAAGCTGGTCGTCCAGCGCCGCTCGAGCTCGGTGAGGACGGTCACGTCCTTGACCGGGATGATGTGCTCGACGAACTCGAGGTCCTGATGCGGCAGGCGTTCGGTGCAGGTGCAGGCGCGGGCGAGCTGGCGGATGTCGGAGACCAGGTCCGCCGGCTCGACTCCAAGGGGCAGGCGCAGTCCGCAGCCGCCCAGCACAGTGAATCCTCCGGCCCTGCCCTTGAGGGTCCGCGTGAGCGGGGCGTCGTTGAGGTAGCCGCCGAGACTGCGCACGATCCGGGTGTGGTCGCCGAGGCCGAGCGTGGGCACGGGAGCACCGTTGGGAACAAGGGAGATGTCCGTACGAGCCTGACCGAGAATTCCGGAGACGGCACCGCGGACGAGGGTCGGGTCGATCTCCCGGATCGCGAAGGACAGGCCGAACCGCTTGTCCTTGAGCCGCTCGGGGATGAGCCGGTACCCCTGGTCACAGCCGATGGCGTACACCTGGCCGTCGACGGCGAGCAGCAGCAAGGCGGCGGTGCGACGTACAGCCTCGGGCCCGTGTGACCTCTCCGCGTGAGGGATGTCCGGCACCCCCGCAAGCACGTCACGTCCCGCAAGAGCTTCTCCGCGGAGCGTTGTCAGTGGCGGCGTCTACGCTGGCTGACAGCTGCCCGATGCCTCCCGAACACGGACGAAGCCTGCCCCACCAGGCGGCCGAACTCGGTGTGGAACCAGGGCCGGACACGCAAGATCGAGGAGGCACCATGCGGATCGACGAAGCGTTTGACGAGTTCCAGAGAAGTGTCAACGAGGACGTGGGCCAGACCCGGCTCGCCCGGGAGCGGCGCGATCTGTTCAAGAGGGCGCTGATCAGCGAGCCCGATGTCACCGAGGCGTTCGGCTCGGGTTCGCTCCGCCGCAGCACTCAGCTCAAGCCGATCAACGACGTCGACATCATCGCCGTCTACGACACCACCCAGCACCCCGACTGGGGTACTGCCGGTCTCAGCGCCGAGGACGCCCTGGACCACGCCCGTGGCCAGGTCAACCGGCTGCTGGGCAAGACCAACGGCAGCCACGGCAACGAAGTCCGGCTGGCGCTGCCGAGGAACCACGCGGTCAAGTGCTTCCTCGACGACCCCGACGACGAGAACGGCTTCACCGTCGACGTGATGCCGGCTCTCCGCCAGGCCGACGGCACCCTCCTCATCCCCGAGAAGCTCACCCAGAACTGGGTGCCCGCCGACCCGGAACACCTGATCGACCTCGTGGCCGATCGCCAGCGAGACTGGGAGCACTTCCGCCCACTGGTCCGCGTCCTGAAGCAGTGGCGCCACGACGTCGCCGTCACAGGACGGATCAAGTCGCTCGTCATCGAAGTCCTCGCTCTCGACTGCATGCCAACATCCGGTAACCGGCCCAGCGCACTGCGCGCCTTCTTCACCGCCTCGGCAGCACGCGTCAACGAGCGCGTGAAGGACCCGGCCGAGCTGTGCGGTGAGATCCAACCCGACCTCGACTACGACGGTCTGCAGGCCGCCCTTGCCGACGCCGCCGAGCTCGCCGACCGGGCGTGCGCGGCCGCCGCAGCTGGTGAGACCGATCAGGCCCTGCGACTGTGGCAGGAGATCCTGGGCGATTCCTTCCCCGCTCCCGCCGCGCCGACCAAGCCCGCGAACCCAGTGACCGGGGCCCCGGCCCTGATCACTGGCACGCCCGCGCTCATCACTCCTCGGCCGATCAAAGACGCCCCCCAGGGATGACGACCGCCCCCGGCCCTCAGCGGTCCTCTCAGCCGGCCCCCGTCACGTGGTGGGCTTGTGAGCCACACCGTTTCGAGCGGGACCAGCGCGAGATCACCACCGCCTTCCCCGACCTTGCCTACGACGGCGATGGTGCCGGGAGCTGGCACGGCACGCTGCCTCTGTGGCCGTTCAACCGGCCCCAGCCCGCACACCTCACCGATTGGACAGGAAGCACAGGGCTCCATGTAGTGATGGCCTACCGGCAGGCCTATCCCATGGTGCCGCCGTACATCTGGCCTCTCGACCCGGTTCCCGAGCCGGCCGAGTGGACGCAGTCACGCTGGCATGTCAACGGCGACCGCACCCTGTGTCTCCTGCGCGCCGACGCACTGTGGACGGGCCGCGAATCTGTCGTCGACCTGCTCTTGAAGGCCGCAGGGTGGAAAGTGGAGTACGCGCTGATGAAGCACGAGGCCATCACGCAGATGTCCGACTGCGGCATCGTCGAGGACGACCGCTTCGACCACCTCCTCACCCGGCCGCCCGCCGCTGGGCCTGCCCACGCCAGCCTGACGGCCCCGCCCGACACAGCACCGGACCACTCGGACGCCGGGGGTGGACCCTTGTGCTGATCCTCGTCCCTCACCACGCCGCAGCCACCATCCGCCAGGCCGGCCCCTGGGGCGGGATGACGCTGCGCGGCAACCACGAGGACCTGGCCGTCATCCGGGGAGTCTCCACCCGCGACGGCGCGACCTTCCCCGTCAACACCTCGCCAGGCCAGAACCTGATCGCGGCCACCGGCGACGTACGCGCTTCCGGATACTGGTACCGCGTGGCCCCTGTACTGCACGTCTACTGGCGCCAGGTGAGCGGCCGACTGGGTACACGGGTGCCTCTGTCCGTATTCCAGGAGCACCTCACCAGCGGCTACAAGAAGCCCGGCACCACCCCGTACCTGGCTCTGACCTACGCGCCCAACCTCACAGATGCCTTCCCCGACCACAACGCGCCCGACATCGTCGCCTGGCGTGTCGGGCGCGACGGCGCGTACCCCCTCAACTGTCTCGTCGAGCCGTCGACCACCGGCATCAGCCAAATCCAGGACCACTGGCCCGTCAGGGACCTCCAAACAGCACATGTCATGCTCGTCGGCGCCGGCAGCATCGGATCCGCCACCGCGCACGCTCTCGCCGGCTACGGCATCGGACACCTCACCCTCGTCGACCCCGACCGGCTCTCCTGGCACAACCTCGTACGCCACACCACCAGTCGCCGCCACGTCGGCCGCTCCAAAGTCACAGCTCTCGCCGAGGAACTCACCGACCTCCGCCCGGACACCACAGTCACCCCTTTGGTCCTCGACGTCATCGACGACGCCGACCGGATCAGAACGCTGCTTCCTCAAAGCGACCTTGTCCTCTGCACGGCCGACGGCGTTGCCGCCCGCCGCGTCACCGGACACCTCGCCCGCCGCGCAGGAATCCCCGCTGTCATGGCCTGCGTCCTGCAGGACGGCGCCCTGGGCGAAATCCTGCGGCTGAGACCCTGGCCCCAGCACGGATGCCTCACCTGCAGGCGCCAGGCACTCGCCGAGCACGGCGGCATCGACCCCGAACCCGCTCTCGACGCCGGATACGGCACCGGCACACGACACCGGCCGATGACCGCGGTCGGTCCCGACCTCCACCTCGTCGCCCATCTCGCAGCCAAGACCGCCATCGCCACGCTCCTGGAACGCCTCGGGCACCCCGACCAGCGGCTGCCCGGCGAACACGGCCTCATCAGCCTGCGCCGGCAGCCCGACTGCGCACCACCCTTCGACCTCAACCGAACCGGCGAAACCCGGTGGCTCCCCGCCACACCACCACGCCCCGGATGCCCCACCTGCGAAACCCCATGACCCCGCGCCCCGTCACCGCTGTACACCTCACCCAGGAGGCCCTGCGCGTCATCACTGACGAACTTCGAACCGCCGACAGAACCAGGGAAACCGGAGGCATCCTGCTGGGACACCACGTCCACGACACGGTGACCGTCCAGCACGCCGGAACCCCCGGACCCGAAGCGATTCAAACCCCCACCTACTTCCTTCGCGACCTGGCCCACGCCCAGACCCTGGCCGACCAGGCATACGCCCAGGACCACAGCGTCTGGATCGGCGAATGGCACACCCACCCCACCAGCCGCCCCGTCCCCAGCCCTCGCGACGCAACTACCTACCACCAACTCCTCAACGACCCCGAACTTGCCTTCCACAGCTTCATCGCCGTCATCCTCGGCCCCCGAGGACCGCACCGGGACATGGCCGCCTGGACCTGCCACAACAACACGATCACCCAGGTCGCCGTGCACGACCTGCCGCGTCAGCCGCGGCATCGGTAACGGCCGAACGACGGCCCGATTCTCACAGCAGCCTCCACACCCCTCGCCCCCGGAGAGTGACCATGGAACCCCTGCCCGCGCCGAGCCCCACCAGCGTCAGAATCACCGGCGACCACTACCAGTGGCTCATCGCCTGGACCGGCTGCCTCACTCTCCTGCGCGAAAACGCCATTCACACCGCCAACCCCGTCGTCTCCGTCGGCGTCGAAGCCGACGACGCAGGCAACCTCGACGACGTCGTCCTGCTACGCCGTACCCCGCCCCACACATACGCCCAGGTCAAATACACCGTCAGCAACACCACACCCGTCAACGAGGACTACCTCACCAAACCGAGCCCCACCGGCGGCCCATCGATCCTGAAGAAGATCGCCACGACATGGCGCACTCTCACCGCCGACGGCACCGATGCCGACCTTGCGATCATCACCAACCGGGCCCCAGACCCCAACGACCCCCTCATCGCCGTGCGGGACGCCCGCACTCAGCTCCTCCTGCCCAAGGCGGCTCATGGAACCGCACGCGCGGAAACTGGCAAGGCACGAACTCGCTGGGCCCAGAACGCCGGCCTGAGCGAGAGCGAACTCCACGATCTCCTCTCCCGCCTGCGCTTCGACCTGTCCCGAGAACTACAGCACGTACAGGAGCAGTTGCAGCTCCTGATGGCCGTCTGCGGTCTCCGCAACGACAGGCACGCCGTCGACGAGGGCGCCAACTGGGTCGCCCAGCAGGTCCGCGACGGCCACCGCACCCTCACCCTCGACATGGTCAAGACAGCCGTCGAAAGTCTCGACCTCAAGACGGGGCCCGCTTATGCGATCCTCTCGATCGCCACCCTCAAACCCGACCCGATCGCCTCCGAAGCCGACCACACCATCAACTGGATCGACCGGTTCGAAACCGACTCCGCATACACCAAACGCCGCCCGCTCGCACCAGCCACCTGGGCACAACTCCAGGACGACATCGAGGCAGCCCCCGCCCGCCTGCCCGGCCGCACCAACATCTCCGTGTCAGGAAGCCTCCGCCTCGCCCCCGCCTTCCTGACCGGCACGGCCTTCCGCATGGTCACCGGAGCAGACCTCGCCGTTCTCCAGCGCGGAGACCTATGGTCCACCCGTGACACCTACGACACCGAATGCGACCCCGCCGTCAAGGAATACGACATCGGTCAAGGCGAAGACCTCGCCGTCGGCGTCAACGTCACGGTCAAGGAACAACACTTCACCCAGGACGTCCTCGAATACCTCGAAGGACAGAACATCCCCGCATCCAGACTTCTCATCCTCACACCACCAGCCGGACCCAAGGACCGCTCGGTCCTCGATAGCCCCGCCGCCAACGCCCTCGCTGTCGGAGTCCGCGATGCCCTGCGCCGTCCCAGCCACGCAACTTCCCGGATCCACCTCTTCCTCGCCTGCCCCATGGGACTCGCCCTCCTCCTCGGCCACCGCTGGAACCGGCTGCGCCCCACCGTGGTGTACGAAGACGTCAGCACGGCACAGGTATATGAGCCAGCCTTCTTCGTTCAAGCCTGACTGCACGACGGGGCAGCAAAGCGGCACCAGCTCCACTGCCGGACGCCTGGGTGTTGATCATCAGTAGTTACAGCAGTTCATGACGTCGTCGGGGCTCGGTGTCCTCGCCGCTTCTGACACGGAGACGTGCACGCTGTCCTGGCAACTGTTCCTGCCTGATAGCTGGGACGGGCCGAAGCCTCCGAGAGGCGGGCCCGGTGCCGAGGCTCCGATCAATAGCATCACCGGTCGAAGTAGCAGCTCACGCTGGACATGCTCGACGAACTCGGGGCGGGCAGCCTGCGGCACACGGTACTGGTCGCGGACACCGGTTACGGGGCGAACGCTGACGGCGCTCGCCGGGGTCCAGACGCAGCGGTGCTGGGCGGGACTTTGCTCGGCGCCTGGGCACGGCATGTGAACGTTGCCGAACCAGAAATACGAGACCCTCGCCTATCACGCCAGCGCGGTTCTCCCAAATCGCGACTCGTCAGGGACTCTTGCAAACGTCGATTCGACAGGCAGGAGCACACCATGGACGAGAGTAAGGCCCGAATGCCCGAAATAGCATTCCTCACGTTGGACAAGGCCGCGGCGTATCTCGGTATCTCTCCCAACACCCTTTACGTGTGGCGCCATCGCCGGCAAGGGCCGCCCAGCTTCCAGATGGGCCGACGCGTGATGTACAGGATCTCCACGCTTGACGAATGGGTGGACCGACAGGAAAGGGCGGACTCGCGATCGAATCCTGCCTTGAATCCACTGAACCGCAAGCCCTCGCGTCGCACATCGTGACGTCCACAGCAGCACAGAGCATCGACACCAACCCGACATCAATTCCACCTGCCACAGCGGGATATGACCTGTCGCGAAGAAGCGTTCCCAACACCGTCAAGCACCCGGAACGCATCATTCGCACAGGCAGGAGGCCCCCATGGCGGGCTACATCGAGGATCGTTGGCTCAAGAAGAGGCCGGACAAGACGACCGGCAAGCGAGAGCGCACTTCCATCTGGGGGAAGGGAAAGCGGTACCGTGTCAAGGGCATTCCTGGTATCCAGGACAGGTCCTTCGACACAAGCGAAGATGCCAAGCGCTGGCTCGCTGAGGCGCAGACAGACTCCAGCAGGGGCGACTTCGTCGACCCACGGAGTGGTGCCATCTTGCTCGCCGATTACATCGCCGACCACTGGTGGCCCAGCCGAACGGATGAACCGTCAACTGCGGGTCCCATGCGGAGCCGGATCTGGAACCACCTGATTCCCTTGCTCGGCTCGTATCCTCTGCGCGAGATCGACGCCTCGGCCCTTCGCCGGTTCAAGGCCGACTTGCTCTCTCGAGTCGAGGAGTCTTCCGCCGAGATCATATGGATACACCTCACCACCATCCTGAATGCCGCGGTTGATGACAAGCGCCTGCTGAAGAGCCCCGTCGCTGTCCACCGATCGATCAAACGGCCCAAGCCGGTCGGCACGAAGGCGAAGGCGTGGTCTCAAACCACAGTCGACGCGGTGCGGAACGGAATACAGGAGCGGTATCGGATCGCCGTTGACCTCGGGCTCGCACTCGGAGTTCGTCAAGGTGAGGTACTCGGGCTCGCAGAAGAGGACTTCGACTTCGGGGCGGATGTGGTCCACATACGGCGCCAGCTCCGCTGGGACGGGAAGGGACGGCCCTACTTCTGCCTGCCCAAGGGCCGCAAGACCCGTGATGTTCCCCTTCCGCCGAACCTCGCCCGCCGCGTTCGGCTCCACTTCCAGCTCTTCCCGCCGGTCGAGTGCACCCTGCCGTGGCGTAATCCTGAGACGCCGGCGACCGAGTTGGAAGAGCGTCAGCGCAAGCCGATCACCGTGCGACTCGTGCTGAGCACCTCCCACGGGCTTCGGATCAATCCCGGGACTTGGAACGAGCGCAGCTGGAAGCCCGCTCTCGTAGCCGCAGGGGTTCTGCGCCAGATTGGCGAGAAGGCGGAGAGTTACGGTTCCCGCGTCCGCCTCCACCCCGTCTACGAGCGCTCACGGCCGGACATGTTCCACGTCCTGCGCCACACCTTCGCGAGTGTGCAGTTGGAGGCCGGCGAGTCCATCGTGAGCGTGGCGACCTGGTTGGGGCACTCCTCCCCGAAGGTCACGCTCGACTACTACGCTCACTTCATGCCGGGCGCAGGCAAGCGCGGACTGGCCGCGATGGATACGTGGCTCGTGTGATGCGGGATCGAAAGTCCCCGAGAAGTCCCTGGCGCCGTCAAAGCCACCACACAACTGAAGAAACCGCAGGTCACAGGGCTACGCACAACGCCGCCCAGTTGTACGCGGAGTTCAAAGAGCCGCTGTACGCCGCTCCCCCGCTGCTCCAGCGGATGGTGGACGCGGGCCGGCTCGGCCGCAAGACCGGCTCGGGCTTCTACCCGTACTCCTGATCCGTTCTCTCGTGCCCGTACGGGGCCGGGCGGGGCATTGCCCCCGGCCGGTCCCGTACGCACTCGCGGGCTTCTCACCCCAGCCTTGAGTGATGGAGCATCATCAGCCCGGCCACCATGCCGGCGGCCGGGACCTCGCCGCGGGCGATCATGTCGGGCACCAGTTTGAGCGGTATCCACTCGCGGCGCGAGGACTCGAAGTCGTCGCTGGGGTGGCCGGTCCAGGTGGCCTCCTCCGACCAGTAGAAGTGGTGCCGGGCGTCGGTGAGCCCGTTCGACGGCTCCACGGTCAGCAGCGGACGCAGCGGGCCGGGGCGCCAGCCGGTCTCCTCCTCCATCTCCCGGGCCGCGGCGGCCGCGATGTCCTCGCCGTCCTCGACGACGCCCGCGGCGAGCTCCCAGCCCCAACTGTCGGTGATGAACCGGTGCCGCCACAGCAGCAGCACCTCGTCGGCATCGTTGACGACGGTGGCCGCCGCGACGGGGCGGAGCCGGATCAGGTAGTGGTCGAGATGGCGGCCGTCGGGGACGACCACATCCGCCAGATTGACCCGGAACCAGCGGTTCTCATACACAGTTTGTTCGTTCAGGTTCGCCCATTGCACAGTTGTGCCACCTTCCGACAGAGTAGGTGGCAACATCGCAGCAGGCGTAGGACCGGAGGGGAACGTACCGGCACCGGTGGGTTCGCCCGCGCGTGGGTACTCACAGCGGTACGCGCAACGCCCCGTCGATCAGTTCGGCGGCCCGCCCCGCCTCGGCGCAGCCACTCGCGATCAGGCCGTCGCGCACCGCGCGCAGCCGGTCGCGCAGCCGCTGCGACTCCATGCCCCGGGCCCGCTCGGCCATTTCCACGGCGGTGGCCGCCGCCCGGTCCGCCTCGCCCTGGCGCAGCTCGACATGGGTCAGCATGGCGAGCCGGTGCACTCTGCCCCGGTCGTGCGCCGGGGTCCGTACGGCCGCCGCCGCGTGTTCCCTGGCCCCGGGCAGATCGCCGAGGCCGAGCAGCGCCTCGGCCACCTGCACATCGACCAGGCCCGGCTGGACGTACCCCGTCTCGTCCGGTTCCTCGCCCGGACGGATGCGTTCCGCCTCCGACTCGGCGCGCCGGATGCAGTCCAGGGCGCTGCCCGCGTCGCCGAGGTGGGTGTACGCCTTGGCCTGCATCGCGTACAGATCGGTGGCCAGCGCGGGAGTGATGTGGCCACCGGCGGCCCGCAGCGCCGCCTGCGCGAAGGCCACTGACTGCCGGTACTCGGCGAGGCACAGCGACTGGTTGACCAGCAGGGCGATCACATAGCCGCCAAACCCCCGGTCCCCGCTCGCCTTGGCCAGCCGCAGCGCCTGGTGGAAGTAGCGCTGGGCGAGCCCGTGCGCGTCGGAGTCGTAGGCGCAGATGCCCGCGACGGCCACCAGCCCTCCTGTCGCCCGGTGCAGTTGGCGCCCCGTCGCATCGCTGTAGGCGCCACGCAGCAGCGGGGCGGTCTCCGCGTTGAGGAAGCCGACGATGCGGGACCGGGTCGCGATTCCGCCTGCCCTGCGGTACATGAGTTCGTAGTGGGCACGGGCCGCGCGCAGGGTCACTATGTCGGCCGCGCCGACCCGGGTGGTGCCGCTGCGGGAGACATCGAGGTCCTCGGGCGGGTTCTCCCATTCCCAGACGGGCATCACCGCCGTGGTCCCCGTGACGGCGGCCGAGGCGAGTGTGTGCGGGCGCTGCTGTGCGTCGGAGCGCCACAGCGCGGTGGCCCGCTCGACGAATCCGCCGAGTGTGGACGCGGGCCCACCCGCACCGGCGCCCGGAGCCGCCATGCCGATGTCGTCCAGTGAAAGAGGCCTGTTCAGCCGGTTCCCGAGGACTTCGCAGACCAGGTCCGGCACCTGGCCACGAGGGCGTTGCCCCTTCAACCAGCGGGCCACCGCGGTGTGTTCGTACCGCAGGCACAGTCCGCGGGAGCGGCCGATCCGGTTGATGTGCGCGGCGAGGCCGGCCCGGGAGACGCCCGCCTCCTCGATCAGGGCCGCCAGCAGAACGTTGGGCTCCGTTGCCCCCATGTGCCCCTCCGGTGGTTCGGCACGCCGAGGCGTGTCGCACCAGTGGAGCACGATTCACACGGGGTGTGAACGTAATGCCCGAACCGTCCCGCCGCGCGCTCTGGCAGGCCGGGGCCCGGGTCGGTTGAATCAGTCGTCTCGCAAGAGGCGGCCGGGTCGTCTGCTCCCCCTCGTACAGCCGACGACCCGCACCCGCGTCGTCCGTTACCGCCGGCCTGCCCGACACTCCGCGGCGGCGCGGACGGCGCCGGATCGCACGGCCCACTGCCCACGGATCGGAGGGTGGCTGCGGGGTCGGCACGGAGCCGGGTTCCCCCGGGCCGGGCCGGGGCCCGCGTGCGGTCCTCGCCGTTCGGCGAGCACGGGAGGGGCGCGTCCGGTGACCGGATGCGCCCCTCCCCACTTCGCGGCCGGCAGACGTGACCAGTGGCCGCCGTCGAACTGGACGATCCGGTCCCGTTCCTGCGCGGTGCTGAGCTGGTTCCGACCACCGGCCTGCGCCGGCGTACCCGCCGGGAGTGGGACCGGCTGGTACGTGACCTGGTCGCCGTGCCCGTCGCGGCGTTCCGCATCGGGATCGGGCTGGTGCACGACCGGGTGCCGGCGGGGTTGCGGGACGCCGCCGAACGGCACGGGCTCGCGCTGTTGACGTCCCCGGTGGAGATCCCGTTCGTCCAGATCAGCCGGTGGACGGCGGATCAGATCTTCGCCGAGCAGTACGCGCGGACCCGGCTGATGATCCGCCTCCAGGGCGAGATCATGGGAGCGCTGCTCGCGGGCCGCGGCCTGCGTCATCTCGTCGCCGTACTGGCCCGGCATCCGACCGCCGAGGTCGCCATCCTCGACACGGCGGGCACGGTGCTGGAGCAGCACCCGTCGGCCGCGCGCCGGCGGGCGGAGCCGTGTCGTCCCCGACGGGCTCGATACGTCATCGAACGCGCCGGGCGGGCCGGAGATCCGGCCCGCCCGGCGGTCGAGGACGAAGGCGCCTCACGCGCCCCGCAGCACCGCGCCCGTCCGCTCGGCGGCGAGCGCCACCGCGGCGTCGCGCGCGGCCGAGGCCTCGTCGACGGTCAGCGTGCGGTCCGCAGCGCGGAAGCGCAGCGCGTACGCCAGGGACTTGCGGCCCGCACCGATCTGGTCGCCGGTGAAGACGTCGAACAGCCGCAGCGATTCGAGGAGTTCACCCGCGCCCTCGCGCAGCGCCCGCTCCACCTCGGCGGCGGGGACGTTCTCCGCGACGATCAGCGCGACGTCCTGGGTCGCCACCGGGAAGGCGGAGATCCGGGGCGCCTGGAGCGCGCCGTCGGCAGCCTGCTCCAGGAGGTCGAGTTCGACCTCCATGGCACAGGTGCGCTCCGGCAGGTGGAGCTCCTTGATGACGCGCGGGTGCAGCTCACCGGCGTGCCCGAAGAGGGTCTCCGTGCCGTTCACCGTGACGTACAGCGCGGCGCAGCGGCCCGGGTGCCACGGCGCGTGCTGGTCGCTGCGGACGGTCACCTCGACACCCGCCTCGCGGGCGATCGTCCGGGCGGCCTCGATGGAGTCCGCCCAGTCGGCCGGGCGGCCCTTGCCCCACCAGCCGGCCTGCTCGCGGGCGCCCGCGAGGACGACCGCGGCGCGGCGCGGCTGGCGCGGCAGCGTGGCGTCGAGCCCGGCGATCTCCTCGTCGGTGGGACGGCGGTCGACGGGCAGCCGTACGGCCTTCGTCTCCGTACCGGTCGGCCGGAAGACCAGGCCGGTCTCGAAGAGAGCGAGGTCGTGGCTGCCGCGGCCGTCGTTGCGCCGCAGTGCGCCGAGCAGGCCCGGCAGCAGCGTGGTGCGCAGCGCCGGCTCCTCGTCGGAGAGCGGGTTCACGAGCTCGACCGTACGGCGGCGGGCGTCGTCGGTGTCGAACCCGAGCTGGTCGAGCACGGCGGCACCGATGAACGGGTAGTTCAGCGCCTCGACGTAGCCGGCTCCGGCGAGCGCCCGGCCGATCCTGCGGTGCAGCCGCTGGCGGTCGGTGAGCCCGCGGCCGGACGGCGGCGTCGGGAGGGTGGACGGGAGGTTCTCGTACCCCTCGAGACGGATGACCTCTTCGGCGAGGTCGTTCGGCTCGCTGAGGTCCGGGCGCCAGGACGGCACGGTGACGATCAGCTCGTCCTGCCCGTAGACGTCGCAGCCGACCTGCTGGAGGCGGCGTACGACGGTCTCGCGGCCGTAGCCGACCCCGGCCACCCGGTCGGGGTGGTCCGCCGGCATGGCGATGGTGCGGGGCGCGGACGGGGCGCTGACCTCGGTGGCGCCGGCCTCGGCGGTGCCGCCGGCGAGCAGCACCAGCAGGTCGACGGTGCGCTGCGCGGCGGCAGCCGCGGCCTGCGGGTCGGAGCCGCGCTCGAAGCGCTTGGACGCCTCGGAGGTCAGCTTGTGGCGGCGCGCGGTCCGGGCGATCGAGATCGCGTCGAAGTGCGCGGCCTCGATGACGACCTCGGTGGTGCTGTGCGTACCGTCCTGGACGTCCGCGATCTCGGTGTTGGCGCCGCCCATGACACCCGCGAGGCCGATCGGCCCGCGGTTGTCGGTGATGACCAGGTCCTCGGCGTCCAGGACGCGGGCCGTGCCGTCGAGGGTGGTGAGCTTCTCGCCCTGCTGGGCGCGGCGCACCCCGATCGGCCCGTCGAGGCGGGTGCGGTCGTAGGCGTGCAGCGGCTGGCCGAGCTCCAGCATCACGTAGTTGGTGACGTCGACGGCGAGCGAGATGGGGCGCATCCCGGCCTTCTGCAGCCTGCGCTGCAGCCAGATCGGGGAGCGCGCCTCGGGCTGGAGGCCGACGACGGTGCGCGCGGTGAACTTGTCGCAGCCGATCGGGTCGGCGATCTTGACCGGGTAGCCGAACGCGTTCGGCGCGGGTACGTCCAGGAGCGCCGGGTCGCGCAGCGGCAGCCCGTACGCGATGGCGGTCTCGCGGGCGACGCCGCGCATGGACAGGCAGTAGCCGCGGTCCGGCGTGACGGCGATGTCGAGGACCTCGTCGACGAGCTGGAGGAGCTCGATCGCGTCGGCGGAGACCTCGTGCTCCGGGGGCAGCACGATGATGCCGTGCGTGCCGTCGTCGCCCATGCCGAGCTCGTCGGTGGAGCAGATCATGCCGTGCGAGGTCTTGCCGTACGTCTTGCGCGCGGCGATCGCGAAGTCGCCGGGCAGGACGGCGCCCGGGAGGACCACGACGACCTTGTCGCCGACGGAGAAGTTACGGGCTCCGCAGACGATCTCCTGCGGCTCACCGGTGCCGTTGGCGTGGCCGACGTCGACGGTGCAGAAGCGGATGGGCTTCTTGAAGCCCTCCAGCTCCTCGATGGTCAGTACCTGTCCGACGACCAGCGGGCCCTTGAGGCCGGCGCCGATCTGCTCGACGGTCTCGACCTCCAGACCCACGGCGACGAGCTTGGCCTGTACGTCACGGCCGGTCTCCGTCGCCGGCAGGTCGACGTACTCCCGCAGCCAGGAAAGCGGGACGCGCATCAGATCTCCATCCCGAACGGCCGGGTGAACCGGACGTCACCCTCGACCATGTCTCGCATGTCTTCGACGTTGTGGCGGAACATCAGCATCCGTTCGATGCCGAACCCGAAGGCGAATCCGCTGTACTTCTGGGGGTCGACACCGCAGGCGATGAGCACCTTGGGGTTGACCATGCCGCAGCCGCCGAGCTCGATCCAGCCCTCGCTGCCGCAGGTGCGGCAGGGGCGGTCCGGGTTGCCGACGGACGCGCCGCGGCAGACGTAGCAGACCATGTCCATCTCGGCGGACGGCTCGGTGAACGGGAAGAAGTTCGGCCTCAGCCGGGTCTTCATGTCCGGGCCGAAGAGCGCCTGGACCATGTGGTCGAGGGTGCCCTTGAGGTCGGCCATGGTGAGGCCCTCGTCGACGGCGAGCAGCTCGATCTGGTGGAAGACCGGGGTGTGCGTCGCGTCGAGCTCGTCGGTGCGGTACACGCGGCCGGGGCAGACGACGTAGACGGGGGGCTCGCGGTCGAGCAGGGTGCGAGCCTGGACCGGCGAGGTGTGCGTACGCAGCACGACACCGGACTCGTCGCTCTCGACACCGTCGGCGCCCCGGACGAAGAAGGTGTCCTGCATCTGCCGGGCCGGGTGGTCGGGCACGAAGTTCAGGGCGTCGAAGTTGAACCACTCGGCCTCGACCTCGGGGCCCTCGGCGACCTCGTAGCCCATGGCCACGAAGACGTCCGCGACGCGCTCCATGAAGGTCGTCAGCGGGTGACGGGCGCCGGCCGGGACGCGGTCGTAGGGCAGCGTGACGTCCACCGCCTCCTCGACCAGGACGCGGGCGTCCCGCTCGGCCTCCAGCTCCGCCTGACGGGCGGCGAGGGCCTTGCTCACGGCGCCGCGGGCCTGGCCCACGCGCTTGCCCGCCTCGGCCTTGGCCTGCGGCGGCAGTGCGCCGATCTCCCGGTTGGCGAGCGACAGGGGCGAGGTACCACCGGTGTGCGCGGTCTTCGCCTGGGCGAGCGCGTCGAGGTCACCGGCGGCGGCGAAGGCGGCGAACGCCTCGTCCCGCATGCGCTCGATCTCTTCCGGTTTCAGTGCCTCGACCTCGACTGGGTCGTACGACTTGTTCGGTGCCGACATCTCTTCCCGTGCTTCCGATTGGCTGATACTGCGCTTACCGGGGAATGCCCCGGACCCCCATGGCCCCGATCGACGACTGGAGGACGCAAAGGTGCCAAAGGTCGAGTCTAAGGGCCACAGGATGTGTGGGAGGCCCGTGGGCCGCTCAGACCAGGTAGGCCGGCGCGCTCACGGGCAGAATAAATCGGAATTCCGCGCCGCCTCCAGGGCCGCGGCCGACGGTGATCGTGCCGCCGTGCGCCTCGACGATGCCCTTGACGATGTAGAGGCCCAGGCCGGTGCCGCCGCGCTTGCTCCCCCGCCAGAAGCGGGTGAAGACACGGCCCATCGACTCCTCGGGGATGCCGGGGCCTTCGTCGCTCACGGTGACGGCCGTTCCCTTCTCGTCGCTCTTCGCGGGTACGGATGCGGGTGCGACTTCAATGGTGACGGTTCCCTCGCCGTGGCGCACCGCGTTTTCCAGCAGGTTGCCGAGCACCTGGTCGACCTTGTCCGGGTCGGCCCAGACCGCGGGCAGCGGCTGGCAGGTGCGGACGAGGAAGCGGTCGGGGGTCTGGCCGTTCGCGGTGAGGGTCTGGATGTGACGTTCGACGGCGGCGGAGAGGTCCACGGGCTGCCGGCGCAGCTCCAGCCTCCCGGAGTCGATCCGGGAGATGTCGAGCAGTTCGGCGATGAGCCGGGTGACGCGGCCCGCGTCGGCGTCGACGGTCTCCAGCATCAGGCGCTTCTGGTCATCGGTGAACCGTGCCCACTTGGCGAGGAGGGTCGCGGTGAAGCCCTTGACGGAGGTCAGCGGGGAGCGCAGCTCGTGGGCGACCGTGGCGATCAGCTCGGCGTGGCTGCGTTCGGTGCGGCGCCGGGCCTCGGTGCCGCGCAACGAGATCACCACCCGGCGTACGGGACCGGTCGGGTGCTCGCGTACATACCGTGCGGAGACCAGGACCTCGCGGCCGCCGGGCAGCAGCAGATTGCGCTCGGGCTGGCCGACCCGGATGGCGAGGCCGCCGTACGGATCGGTCAGCGCCCACCAGCGGCGGCCCTTGAGGTCCTCCAGCGGCAGGACGTGCTCCAGGGGGCGGCCGAGAGCGGCGGCCCGGGGCATGGCGGTGATCCGGGCGGCGGCGGAGTTGAAGCAGATGACCCGGCCGGTCTCGTCGGCGATGACCAGGCCGTCGGGGAGGTCGTCGGGATCGACGGTGGCGTCGACGGCTCCGGTGTCCCGACTTCGGATGTCCCGGCCGTCGATGTCCCGGCCGTACGGATGCGCGCCGTCGGGGTCCTGACCGTCGGCGGGTTCGTCCGCCGGGCCGGGGCCGTCACAGGCGCGCACCGCGGCCGTGCGTGTCCCGCGCGGCATGCCCATGCCGACAGCCATATCCCGTACCCCACCTCTCGAACCGGTGTAGTGGGCCCCCGAGTTCGTCACCCTACTAGTCGTCGGTGACGGAGCGACACCCTGCGGGGGCGCACTCACACGGTGCGCCGTCGGTGGAGTACGTATATGGCGTCGGTCGGACGGCGACCTCGACCCGATCCCCGGCCGACCGTTCCGCCCGCTCACGCCGCACGAGCGATCCGGAGGCGAACGATCCGGTCGGCCACAACGCGGCGAGGCGCGGCACCGGGGCACGCGAGCCCGGCCTGATCCAGACGAGAGGCCCTAGCGGCGCGGGCGCTGGGCCCGTGCGGAGGCGTACAGGCACACGGCCGCCGCCGTCGCCAGATTGAGGCTCTCCGCCTTGCCGTGGATCGGCACCCGCACGACGGCGTCGGCCAGCGCGCGGGTCTCCTCGGGCAGGCCCCAGGCCTCGTTGCCGAAGACCCAGGCGGTCGGCCCGCCCATGGTTCCGGCGTCGAGCTCGTCGTCGAGGTCGTCCTCGCCCGCGCCGTCGGCGGCGAGAATCCGTACGCCCGCGTCCCTCAGCCCGTGCACGGCCTGCTCGACCGGGACACCGACGGCGACCGGCAGATGGAAGAGCGAGCCGACGGACGCCCGGACGGACTTGGGGTTGTAGAGGTCCACCGAGGCGTCGGTGAGCACGACGGCGTCGGCGCCCGCGGCGTCGGCGCAGCGCAGCACCGTACCGGCGTTCCCCGGATCGCGTACGTGGGCGAGCACGGCGACCAGTTTCGGCTTCGCGGCGAGGATCGCGTCGAACGGCGAGTCGAGGAAGCGGCAGACGCCGATCAGGCCCTGGGGGGTGACGGTCTGCGACACATCGGCGAGCACACCGCCGTCCGCGAGATGCACCCGCGCGCCCGCCGCGTGGGCGGCGTCGACGATGTCGGCGTACCGCTCGGCTGCCTCGACGGTGGCGAACAGCTCGATCAGCGTCGGTTCGCCGTCGCTGCCGCGGTGTTCGGCGGCCTCGCGCACGGCCTGCGGCCCCTCGGCGATGAACCTGCGCTCCTTGCCGCGGAAGTTGCGCTTGGCCAGCCGCCGGGCGGCGGTGACGCGTGGCGATCGCGGGGAGATCAGTTCGGGGGTGCCCATGGTCGGCGGCGAGCCTCTCTGCGTACGGAGGTGAGGGACGTACGGAAATTGTCGTGCAACGCACCGGACCCGCAGACGACGAGCGCCTGCGGGTCCGGCTCAGAAAACAGGAAGTGCGACCTGGGTCAGGCGGCCTTCGGGGCGTTGACGTCGCTCGGGAGGGCCTTCTGGGCGACCTCGACGAGAGCGGCGAACGCGTTGGCGTCGTTGACCGCGAGCTCGGCCAGAATCTTGCGGTCCACCTCGATGTTGGCGGCCTTCAGACCCTGGATGAGGCGGTTGTACGTCATGCCGTTCTGGCGGGCAGCGGCGTTGATGCGCTGGATCCACAGCTGACGGAAGTCGCCCTTGCGCTTCTTGCGGTCGTTGTAGTTGTAGACGAGGGAGTGGGTGACCTGCTCCTTCGCCTTGCGGTACAGGCGGGAGCGCTGGCCCCGGTAACCGCTGGCCTGCTCGAGGATTGCCCGGCGCTTCTTGTGAGCGTTTACTGCCCGCTTGACGCGTGCCACTTTTTAACTCCTTGTAGCGGGGCCGTGGTTGGACTCACACGGCCCGGAAACGAATTGGTCCCGGTCTGAGTCGAGCTCGCCGCCCACGGGTTCACCGCGGGCCGCGGACTCACTTGCCGAGAAGCTTCTTGATCTTCTTGGCGTCGGACGGAGCCACTACGACCGTGCCGGTCAGCGAGCGGGTCTTCTTGGACGACTTGTGCTCAAGAAGGTGGCGCTTGCCGGCGCGCTCACGGAGCACCTTGCCGGAGCCGGTGATCTTGAAGCGCTTGCTGGCACCGCTGTGCGTCTTGTTCTTCGGCATCGCGCCGTTCTCTCCTCGTCAGTGGCGCCCCTCTCGGTGCGGGCACCGGACAGCAGGGGCGTCAGATCTTGGTGGGAATTCCGTGCAGACCCGGGGCCGCCTGGATGGCGGCCCCCTGAGTCACGCCTCGGAAGGTGTGTCGCCCGGAGCCTCGGGCTGCGCTTCGGCAGCCTCGCCCGCGGGTTCGGCGTCGGGGGTGGAACCCTGACGCTCCGCCTTGCGGGCGGCCTGGGCCTCACGGGCCTCGGCCATGGCTTCGGTCTTCTTCTTGTGCGGGCCCAGAACCATGATCATGTTCCGGCCGTCCTGCTTCGGGTTGGACTCGATGAAACCGAGTTCCTCCACATCCGAAGCGAGACGCTGGAGCAGTCGGAAGCCCAGCTCGGGGCGGGACTGCTCACGACCACGGAACATGATCGTGATCTTGACCTTGTCGCCCTGCTTGAGGAACCGGACGACGTGACCCTTCTTGGTGTCATAGTCGTGCGGGTCGATCTTCGGCCGGAGCTTCATCTCCTTGATGACCGTGTGCGCCTGGTTCTTGCGCGCCTCACGGGCCTTCATGGCCGACTCGTACTTGAACTTCCCGTAGTCCATGAGCTTGCACACGGGCGGACGGGCGGTCGCCGCCACCTCGACCAGGTCGAGGTCGTACTCCTGTGCAAGTTCCAGGGCCTTGGCAAGCGGAACAATCCCGACCTGCTCGCCGCTGGGACCGACAAGTCGCACCTCGGGAACGCGAATCCGGTCGTTGATGCGGGGCTCGGCGCTGATGGATCCTCCTCGGTAGCACCACGCGGCCGTCTGGCGGACAGCCACGTAACGTCTGTTTTCGTCAGACCAACCGCGCCGGCGCAAGAAAAATGCCCCGGACGGGACACAGGCGGGGCTCCTGGAACAACCGGAACACCGCCGCGGTCAACCGCGGGGCGCATCGGGCGGCTCCATCGTCCGTACGGAACGATGGGCGCCACCTGACCGGTGACCCGCCGTCCGAACGGACAGCCAGGTGGGAGATCGGAGCCTCCACTTGTGGGCTGAGCACATAGCTGCACAGCCGGTCTTAGACAAGGCTAGCAGCTACCCCGGGCGGGCGCGAACCGGCTGCCGCCCACCGCTCCCGCAGACGGGGCGGCATCGCAATGGGCCTATCGTATGGCGCATGAGTGACGCGACCCCCACCACCGATTCCCCCGGCTTCGACGACATGGCCCGCGACATCGCGGAGGTGCCCGCGGTCGAGGTGATCGTGACGGTCGCGGTCAATCTGATGAGCGCCGCCGCCGTGAAGCTCGGGCTGACCGAGGAGGGCGACGAGCACAAGGACCTCGACGAGGCCCGCAAGCTGGTCCATGCGCTGGCCGGCCTGCTGGACGCCAGCACCACCGAGATCAGCTCCTTCCACGCGGCTCCGCTGCGTGACGGCCTGAAGTCGCTGCAGCTGGCGTTCCGCGAGGCGTCGCTCGTTCCGGACGAGCCCGGCCAGGGCCCCGGCGAGAAGTACACCGGCCCCGTCTACGGCTGAGTCCGCACGGCCCCCGGTTCCGCCTCCCGACGCCTGACGACTGTGAGCCCCCGCCCGTCCTGGGCGGGGGCTCACAGTCGTCAGGCAGCGATCAGCGGGTGAACAGCGTCCGGCCGGGCGTGACCGCGTCGGCCGGGAGCAGCGCCAGGTCCAGGCCCCGCTCCAGGCGGGCGCGCAGGACGTCATCGGCCGCCAGCCGTTCCGCGACCCGGCGGGCCGCGTCGGCGGGGTCCGCGCCGGGGGCGAGGACGAGCGCGAGGGTGCCGTCCGCCCGGCCGGGGCCGAGGTGGGCGCGGAGTACCGCGGGCTCGGCGGCGACGGCGTCCCGTACCGCGGCGGTGACCGCGGGGTCGTCCAGCGGGTCGGCGCTGGTGCGGCCTTCGGCGAGGGCCAGCAGCGCCGACCCGGTCAGTTCGAACGCGACCGGGCCGGCGAGATCGAGGACCACCGTGTCCGCCTTCTCGTGCGCGGCGGCCTGCAGCGCCTGGTGCAGGGGCACGGCGACGGGGCGGGCCTGCGGATCCCAGAGCGCCAGCGAGGCGGTCGAGGTGAACGCGGGCAGCGCGCGGCGGTCCCCCGCCTGGAGGGTCGGGACGGCCATGTCGCTGGTCTTCTCGCGACGCAGGCCGTTCTCGTCCTCCTCCACCTCCCCGAGCACGGCGACGACCGGGACCAGGAGCCGGGCGCCCTTGAGGGCTTCGAGTACTGGGCCGATGGCCTTTCGGTCCTCGGCCCAGGCGGCGAGTGCCGCGCTCAGGGCCGGGTCGGCCGTGCCGTCGTCGTCGGAGTAACCGGGGTCCGGAATGTTCTTCATCGCCACAGGGCGAGCGTAGTGCCTGGGAATTCTCGCTCCGGCAGCCGGTCGGGCCGAGCGGGCTTGCGGGGCAGGTCGGCGCCGGCCGGCAGCGGGAGGGGCCCGGCGCCGGTGGGCGTGCTCGACGGGGACGGGGACGGGGGCGCGGACGCGAAGCGGTGGCGGACGCGAAGCGGTGGCGGGCGGGCTCGACGCCGGACGTCGAGCGGTGGCGGGCGTGGAGCGTGGGCGCGGTCAGCGCCGTACGGTGGACCGCCTGCCGCGCCACAGCACCACGGCCAGTGCCAGCAGGACCGCTCCGAGGCCGCCCGCGGCTGGGGCGAGCCAGCCTGCGGGGCCGTCGTGGTGCTCGGAACCGGGACCGGGACCGAAGTACCGCTTCCGGTATCCGGCCTCGGCGGATTCCGCGCGCAGACCGGCCGGCCGGAGCGTGGCCCCGGCCTCGATCGCCGCGACGGGGTCGACGATGCCGTACCCGCGGGCGTCGTCCCGGCCGGACTCCGGGGCGCTGCGGGCGGTGTCCGTGAGCAGTTGCCTGATCTGGGCGGGCGTCAGTCCCGGATGTGCGGCGCGGACCAGGGCGACCGCGCCCGAGACGAACGCGGAGGCGGCGGAAGTGCCCCACTCCACGTAGTACTGGCGGTCGGGGGCCGCGACGACGATGTCGACTCCGGGGGCGCTGACGGTGGCGTACCAGCGGCGGGTGGAGAACGCGGCATGGGTGCCGTACCGGTCGACGGCGGCGACCGCGATCACGCCGGGATAGGCGGCGGGGTACGAGATGTGGTCGCCCTTCTCGCCCCCATTGCCCGACGAGGCGACGACGACGGCGCCCTTCTTCAGCGCGTACTGAACGGCGGCGTCCTCGCCCGGTTCGGGGTGGGCCGACTTGCTGTCGTCGCCGAGCGAGAGGTTGATGACGTCGGCGCCGTGGTCGGCGGCCCAGCGGATGCCGTCGGCGAGAGCCGTGCCACGGGACTCCCGGGCCTTGGCGCGGGCCGGGTCGGAGGCTTCGAGGATCACCCGGACCGGCAGGATCTTCGCCTCGGGCGCGATGCCCAGGACCCCGTCACCGCCTCCGGCACCATGGCCGTGACCTGCGATGATCCCCGCCATCGCGGTACCGTGCCGCGCCCAGGACCGGTCGCCGCGGCCGGCGCCGAAGCCGATCATGTCCTTGCCGGGCAGCACCTGGCCCGCCAGGTCGGGGAGGCTGCCGTCGACCCCGGTGTCGACGACCGCGACGGTGATTCCCCTGCCCTTGGTGGTCCGCCAGGCCTGATCGGTGTGGAGCGCCTCAAGGCCCCACTGCTGGTCCCGGATGGCGTCGGCCCTGGCCGGCGCCGCGGGCAGGAGCGCGAACGCGGTGGCGGCGCAGACCGCTCCCAGGGCGCGACGGCGGGTGCGAGTGCGGCGGATCATTCCGGCTTCTCCGTGAGGTCGGTGATGGTCCGGCGCAGGCCACGCTCGATCCGGTCCGCTATTCCCTTGGCCTCGTGGCCGAGTCCGGCCTGGGCGGCGGCCGTGGTGGCGTTCGCGGTCACGGCCTTGCCGACGGGTTGCGGATCGGTGACCGTACGGCCGTCGGCGAAACCGGAGACGGCGAACACGACGACGGGGACCTCGGTCAGTACGTGGACGGTCCAGCTGGCGCGCTGCCGGTCGCCGAACCCGGCGGCCACCGTGCCCTTGACGGGATACGTGCGCGGCATCAGGTCGGTACGCAGGCCGAGGTGCTGGTCGGTGAAACGGGTGCTCAGCGCCTTCATGGCCTCGATGTCACCCTCGGTGAAGATCACCCCGACCGTGGTGACGCTGCTGCTGGTGGCGTCGGTGTAGGTGGCGCGGAGCATGCGCGCGCAGCCGACCGGCCCGAGCGTCCGGGCCAACAGCGGGTCCAGGCCCGTCCGGCAGCCGCTGTCCGGGGCGACGGCGACCCGGGTCCAGACCCGGTCGGCCCCACCGGGCCCCGCCCCGCCGCCGGCCAGGGTGCGCGGGAAAAGGGTGTCCACGGGGACGCTGTGCCAGGCGGAGCGGCCCACGGTGTAGGCGCTGCGGGCGGCCGGGTCGGCGGAGGAATCGCTGGTGAGCCAGGCGCCGGTGGCCGCGCCGCCGATCAGTCCCAGCCCCAGCACGGCACAGGCCGCGGCGGTCGCGGTCCGGACGGGGCGACGGCTCGGGACGGGACGCAGCCGGGTGGTGGTCTCGGCGGGCGTCTCGGGAACCGGATGGCGGTACGGGAACGGGTACGACTGCTGCTGGTACGGGTGCGGGACGTGCGGCCGGCCGGACGGTGGCGGGGCCGCTCCCGGACGCGGGGTGAGGTCCACGGCGCCGACGGGCCGTCGCCGGGTGGCGGCGGGCGGCTGCTCGGGGCGGGGCGGGGCGGTGTCCGGCGTGGGCACGGGCACGGCGGGGGCGGCGGGCGGCGGCACCGCTGCCGTGGGCGATGGCGGGGTCGTCGGATGCTGCGGAACAGACGCGCCCGCGGACGGCGCGGCCGGCCCCTGCGCCGATGGTGGCGGGGTCGTGGGGCGGGGCGGAACAGGAGCGCGCTGCGCCTCGGTACTCATCCGCCCCCCTGGTCCTCTTCCGTACCGTGCGCGGATCGACGTCACAGGCAAGCCTGTTGGTTGCCGCGTGCCCGTCACTCTACGGTGTGGAACGGCCCCTGTGGGAGCCGGACGCACTGCCCACGGGCGATCTGCACGGATCATCCCCCTACCCAGTGGTACGGACGTCTGGCAAGCTGCGGCCATGACTGCCCGCGCCGCTGACCGGACCCGTTACAACCGGGCCACTGCCCATCTGGACGCCCCGATCGCCGTAGTCGATCTGGACGCGTTCGACGCCAATGCCGACGATCTGGTGCGCCGGGCCGCCGGGAAGCCGATCCGGGTGGCGAGCAAGTCGGTGCGTTGCCGGGCGCTGCTGGAACGGGTGCTCGCGCGACCCGGGTTCGCCGGGATCATGTCGTTCACGCTGGCCGAGTCGCTGTGGCTGGCGCGGGCCGGTTTCGAGGACGTACTGCTGGCCTACCCGTCGGCCGACCGGGCCGCCTTCGCGGAGTTGGCCGCCGATCCGAAGCTGGCCGCGGCCGTCACGGTGATGGTGGACGACCACGCGCAGCTGGAGCTGATCGACGCGGCGCGGGCCGGTGGCCGCGAGGAGATCCGGGTTTGTCTGGAGCTGGACACCTCGCTGCGGCTGCTCGGCGGCCGGGTCCGGATCGGCGCCCTGCGTTCCCCTCTGCGCTCCCCCGCCCAACTGGCCGAACTGGCACGCTCGGTGGCGCGCAGGCCCGGCTTCCGACTGGTGGGGCTGATGGCGTACGAGGGCCATATCGCCGGGGTCGGGGACGCGGTCGCCGGGCAGCCGCTGCGCTCTCGGGGAATCCGGCTGATGCAGGCCGCGGGCCGCAAGGAGCTGGTGGCCCGGCGGGCCGAAGTGGTGCGGGCGGTACGGGCGGTGGCGCCGGACCTGGAGTTCGTGAACGGCGGCGGCACCGGCAGTGTGCAGCACACGGCGGCGGAGCGCGCGGTGACCGAGATCGCGGCCGGGTCGGGGCTCTACGTACCGCGGCTGTTCGACAACTACACGTCGTTCACGGCGCGTCCGGCGGCGCTGTTCGCCCAGCCGGTGGTGCGCCGGCCGGGCGTGGGGGTGGTGACGGTCCTCGGTGGCGGCTACCCGGCGTCCGGGCCGGCGGGGGCGGACCGGCTGCCCGTCCCGTACCTGCCGGAGGGGCTGCGCTACGACCCGCAGGAGGGGCCGGGCGAGGTGCAGACCCCGCTGCTCGGCGCCCCGGCCGACGATCTGCTGATCGGTGACAAGGTGTGGTTCCGGCACGCGAAGGCCGGTGAACTGTGCGAGCGCTTCGATGAGTTGCAGCTCATCGAGGGCGACCGGGTGACGGCGACCGTGCCGACGTACCGGGGCGAGGGCCGTACGTTCCTCTGAGCACCGGACGGTCCCGCGTCGGCGCACCTGGTAGCCGGCGCGGCCGACGACGCTCACGGCCGCGGAGGCGAGCTGCTTGTGGGATGGAACACTAAACGGGTGTGACGTACGCGCCGGAGATACCCCCGTCGACGAGGAAATCGGTGGCGTTGACGAACGAGGAGTCGTCGCTCGCGAGGAACGCGACAGCCGCGGCGATCTCCGTGGCCTCGGCGAACCTGCCGACCGGGATGTGCACGAGCCTGC
This sequence comes from Streptomyces sp. NBC_00846, assembly GCF_045207325.1. Lineage (NCBI taxonomy): Bacteria > Bacillati > Actinomycetota > Actinomycetes > Kitasatosporales > Streptomycetaceae > Streptomyces > Streptomyces sp. NBC_00846. Next base: position 1,132,516 of record NZ_CP108846.1, read on the forward strand.
GGGCCGCCCGTTCCGGGTCCTTGGCGAACAGCTCCTGGAGAAGCGGGGTGTTGACCGGTCCGGGGCACAGCGCGTTGACCCGGATGCCCTCGCGGGCGAACTGCACGCCGAGTTCGCGGGACATGGCGAGGACGCCGCCCTTGGACGCGGTGTACGAGATCTGGCTGGTGGCCGCGCCCATGACGGCGACGAAGGACGCGGTGTTGATGATCGAGCCGCGGCCCTGGCGCCGCATGTAGGGCAGGGCGGCCTTGCAACAGAGGTAGACGGAGGTGAGGTTGACGTCCTGGACGCGCTTCCATGCCTCCAGGCCCGTGGTGAGGATGGAGTCGTCGTCGGGCGGGGAGATGCCCGCGTTGTTGAAGGCGATGTCGACGGAGCCGTAGGTGTCGAACGCGGTCCTGAAGAGCGCCTCGACCTGTTCGGGGTCGGTGACGTCGACACGTACGAAGGTGCCGCCGACCTCCTCGGCCGCGGCCTTGCCGGCGTGCTCGTCGATGTCGGCGCAGACGACGTTCGCGCCCTCCGACGCCAGGCGGCGTGCGGTGGCCAGGCCGATGCCGCTTGCGGCTCCGGTGATGACGGCGGTGCGGCCGACGAGGCGGCGGCAGATGTTCTCGTTGTCGGTGATGGTCATGCCGGTTCAGGCCTCCGTACTGATGAAGACGTTCTTGGTCTCGGTGAATGCGCTCAGCGCGTCGGGGCCGAGTTCGCGGCCGAGCCCGGACTGCTTGTAGCCGCCGAACGGGGTCCAGTAGCGGACGCTGGAATGGGAGTTGACGGAGAGGTTCCCGGCCCGGACCTCCTGTGAGACGCGCAGCGCGCGGCCCACGTCACGGGTCCAGACCGAGCCGGCGAGGCCGTACTCCGTCGCGTTGGCGAGCCGGACGGCGTCGGCCTCGCCGTCGAAGGGAAGGACGACGGCGACCGGTCCGAAGACCTCCTCGGTGGCGACGGGTGAGTCCGGGCGGACGTCGACGAGGACGGTCGGCGGGAACCAGAAGCCGGGCCCCTCGGGCGCTTTGCCGCGGAGCGCGGTCGCGTCCTCGGGGACGTGGCCGCGGACCCGTTCCCGTTGTGCCCGGGAGATGAGCGGGCCCATCTGGCTGTTCTCGTCAAAGGGGTCGCCCACGACGACGGACTCGATCGCGGGCGCGAGGAGTTCGAGGAAGCGGTCGTACGCGGACCGCTGCACCAGGATGCGGCTGCGGGCGCAGCAGTCCTGGCCCGCGTTGTCCAGGAACGCCATGGGTGCGGCGGCCGCGGCGGCCTCGATGTCGGCGTCGGCGAAGACGATGTTGGGGCTCTTGCCGCCGAGTTCGAGGGTGAGCCGCTTCACGCGGTCGGCGCACTTGGCCATGATCCGCTTGCCGACGCGGGTGGAGCCGGTGAAGACGATCTTGGCGACTCCGGGGTGCTCGACCAGGGCGTTTCCGGTGACGTCGCCCGCGCCCGGCAGCACCTGGAAGAGGTGTTCGGGAAGGCCCGCGTCCAGGGCGAGCCGAGCCAGCCGCAGGGCGGTGAGCGGAGTGGTCTCGGCGGGCTTGAGGAGCACGGCGTTCCCTGCCGCGAGGGCGGGGGCGAGGCCCCAGGCGGCGATCGGCATGGGGAAGTTCCAGGGCGCGATCACGCCGATGACGCCGAGGGGTTCGAGGAGGGTGATGTCGATTCCGCCGGGAACCGGGATCTGCCGGCCCGCGAGTCGTTCCACTCCCCCGGCGGCGTAGTCGAGCAGATCACGGACATTGCCCGCTTCCCAGCGGGCGTTGCCGAGGGTATGACCGGCCTCCTGGACCTCCAGCCGGGCCAGCTGCTCGGCCTCGCCGTCGACGGCGGCGGCGAAGCGACGCAGCAGCCGGGCTCGGTCCGCGGGCGCGAGGGCGGCCCAGGTGCGCTGGGCGGCTGCGGCCCGTTCTACGGCCTCATGAACCTCGTACGAGGTCGAGTCCGCGACGGTCGCAATGGTCTCTTCGGTCGCTGGATTGATGATGCGGCGCTCGTTCGACAACGGATACCTCATTCGCATTCGAAACAACGGGGCAGCCCGTCGCTGCGCGCTACCACTTGTTGATGGAGAGCCGCACGGATCCAAGGCTCAGTGCACGGACCAGCGATACGCCCGGTCAAAGCCTCTCAAATGCCCTGCGGAGCTCCCAGTCGGTTACCGCGGCGTCGAAGGCTTTGAGCTCGACACGCGCCATGTTGCCGTAGTGCGCGACGACTTCTTCGCCGAAGGACGCTTTCGCCACCTCGCTGCGTTCCCAGAGTTCGGCTGCTTCGCGCAGCGTGGTGGGGACGTGGTCGTACGCGGCGGCGTAGGCGTTGCCCTCGCACGGCTCGGGGAGTTCGAGGCCCTTCTCGATGCCGTGGATGCCCGCCGCGATCAGTCCGGCGACGGCAAGGTACGGGTTGACGTCACCGCCGGGCAGTCGGTTCTCGAAGCGCATCGAGCGGCCGTGGCCGACGACGCGGAGCGCGCAGGTGCGGTTGTCGTGGCCCCAGGCGACGGCGATCGGGGCGAAGGAGCCCGGCTGGAAGCGTTTGTAGGAGTTGATGTTCGGTGCGTAGAGGAGGGAGAAATCCCGCAGGGCGGCCAGTTGTCCGGCGAGGAAGTGGCGCATCACCGGGGACATGTCGCCGTCCTCGCCCACCATGGCGTTGCGCCCGGCCTCGTCGATGGACTGGAGCGAGAGGTGGATGTGGCAGGAGTTGCCTTCGCGCTCGTTGAACTTGGCCATGAAGGTGAGCGAGACGCCCTCCTGGGCGGCGATCTCCTTGGCGCCCGTCTTGTAGATGGCGTGCTGGTCACAGGTGACCAGGGCCTCGTCGTAACGGAACACGATCTCATGTTGCCCGGGGTTGCACTCGCCCTTCGCGGACTCGACGGTGAGACCCGCGGCAGCCATGTCGTTGCGGATGCGGCGCAGCAGCGGCTCGACGCGGCCGGTGCCGAGGACTGAGTAGTCGACGTTGTACTGGTTGGCCGGGGTCAGATCGCGGTAGTTGTGGTCCCAGGCCTGCTCGTAGGTGTCCTTGAAGACGATGAATTCGAGTTCGGTGCCGACGTGGGCCGTGTAGCCGTGCCCGGCGAGTCGTTCCAGTTGTCTGCGGAGGATCTGGCGGGGTGCGGCGACAACGGGTGCGCCGTCCTCCCAGGCGAGGTCGGCGACGACCATCGCGGTGCCCGGGTGCCAGGGGACGCGGCGCAAGGTGGTGACGTCGGGGTGTAGCGCGAAGTCACCGTAGCCCTGATCCCAGGAGGACATGGCGAATCCGTCGACGGTGTTCATGTCGGTGTCGACGGCGAGGAGGTAATTACAGCCTTCGGTTCCGTGTTCCATGACTTCGTCGAGGAAGAAGGGGGCCGCGAACCGTTTGCCCTGCAGTCTTCCCTGCATGTCGGGGAAGGCGAGGACCACGGTGTCGATCTCGCCGCTCCCGACGAGGACGCGCAGTTCCTCGACGGAGAGCGGGGCTGTTCGGTCGGACACGGATGGATCCTCTCCTCGCAGGCCGACGGGTGATCCAAACCTATGGGCAGCGCAAGGGATTTGGATACGGTGCCGATGCGTTCCGCGTGCCGGGTGAGAGAGGGATCTGATGAACCGTCCGCTGATCGGAATCAGCACGTATCTGGAGGCTTCGACGCGCTGGGGCGTCTGGGACCTGCCCGCGACGCTGCTGCCTGCGGGATACGCACGTCTGGTCCGCGAGTCGGGCGGTCTGGCCGCGCTGCTCCCGCCGGACGATCCGGACCTCGCGGCGTCGGTGGTGGCGCGGCTGGACGCCGTGGTGATCGCGGGCGGGCCCGATGTGGACCCCGTACGGTACGAAGCCGACCGCGACCCGCGGACAGGGCCGCCGGCACCGGAGCGCGACGGCTGGGAGACGGCCCTGATCGGTGCCGCACTGGAGTCCGGCACTCCGCTGCTGGGGATCTGCCGTGGCATGCAGCTGCTCAATGTGGCGCTCGGCGGCACGCTCACCCAGCATCTGGACGGTCACGCCGGACCGCAGGGCAAGACGGGAAGGTTCGGCTCGCATGCGGTGGCGCCGGTGCCGGGGACCCGGTACGCGTCCGTCGTGCCCGAGGAGACCACCGTCCCGACCTACCACCACCAGTGCGTGGAACGGCTCGCTCCCGGCCTGGTTGCTTCGGCGCACGCGGCGGACGGCACGGTCGAGGCGATCGAGCTGCCGGGTGCGCAGTGGGTGCTCGGGGTGCAGTGGCATCCGGAGATGGGGGACGATCTGCGGCTGCTGCAAGCGCTGGTGACGGCTTCGGCGGACCGGCTGGTCCCGGCCCTTCCGCAGGCCGGGGACCTCGCACCACAGCAGACCACGGGGGACGACGAACAGATGCGCTCCTAGGCCGCGCGGTGTGCGAGCCTCCTCCGTAGCCATTGCAGTGCCGCCGCGCCCTGGGCGCCCTGGAAGGCCCGCAGCGTCGGGAGGCCGGGTGGGTCGGGGCGCAATGAACGGGAGACGAAGTATCCGCTCAGCGCGGTGAGTACCGCCGTCACTCCCGCCGGATCGGCGTTGCGGCCCAGCGGGTGGGTGGTGAAGACGGTCTCCGGGTCGGGGCCGCCCTGAGCCGCGACGCACGGCAGCATCACCAGCAGGTCGAACCAGGGCGCGGCCTTCAGCGCATGAGGCCAGTCGACGAAGACCACCCGTTCGTCCGTGAGCAGGATGTTGTCGGCCCGCAGGTCGCCATGGGCGAGGGCGTCCCCGGTGGCGGCCTCCGCCCAGTCGGACTCCAGCTCGGCGAGCAGGCCGAGGCGGCGTGCCGCCCAGGGGTCGAGTCGGCTCGTGTCCCCTTCGGCGAGCAGAGTCCGCCAGCCGCTGAACATCTCGGCCTTTCTCACGGCGACGGCGGGCGCGTCGATCGGGGCCGGGGTCAGGGCCGCACTCAGCTCACCGACCGCGGCCAGCACCCGGTCCAGCTCGGCGGGGCCCCAGGGGATGCGGGGCTGGTGGCCGTCGATGTCCTGGAGGACGAGGGCGACCCGGGTGCCGTCGTCGTACGAACCGAGCAGCCGGGGCACGGGGGCGCCCGGAGGGAGAGCCGCGGTGTGCCGGGCCTCGGCGCGGTGCAGTTCCGGGCTGCCCGGATTCACTTCGGCACTCACCGCCTTGACGAACGCGCGCCGCCCGTCCGCGAGCCGGACACGGGCGGCGACCCCTGGTGAGAAACCGCCGCTCTGACTCCGTGCTTCGACGACGCGGGCACCGAGGATGTCCTCGACAGCGCCACGGACCGACGCGGGGAGGCCGGACCAGTGGTGCCGGACGCCGGTGGCGGGGGATGCGATCACAACCATCCGCGTATTTTCACCACGGAGCCCGACGCACGCCACCGGTTTGCGCACGGTGCGGCGGGCTGGTGCAAGGCGCCGCCGTGCCCGGCTCCGCCATGGCCGGGCACGCCGGGTATCGCGCTACGCGTCCCGATCCGCCAGCGGCTTGTCCCGGCCCGTCAGCGACAGCAGGTTGCGTGCCGGCCCCGTCGGCCGGTGGCCCGAGGGCCATACGGCGCGCAGTTGGCGCCTCAGCCGTACTCCGGCGATCGGGATCTTGACCAGGCGCCGGGAGGACAGCTCCTCGCCGAGCGCCAGTTCGCTCAGCACGCAGGGGCCCGCGCCGCTCTGGGCCGCTCCCTTCACCGCGGTGGTCGAAGAGAGTTCGAGCAGTGGCTGGGCGAGGCCGCCGTGGACGGCCAGGGCCGCGTCCAGGACCTGGCGGGTGCCGGAGCCGTGCTCGCGCAGGATCAGCGGGGTCGCGGCCAGCTCCTGCGGGGTCAGCGGCGTACGGCGACGGGCCCACGCGTGGGACGGGGCGACGACGACGACCAGCCGGTCGTGGGCGATGACCGTGCCGTCGAGGCCTTCCGGCACGGACAGGCCCTCCACGAAGCCGAGGTCGGCCTCGCCGACGAGCAGCCGGCCCGCGACGGCCGCCGAGTTCCCGGCGAGCAGCGAGACCGCGGTGTCGGGCCGTTCGGCGCGCAGCGCTATCAGCCAGCCCGGCAGCAGGTATTCGGCGATGGTCATGGAGGCGGCGACCCGCAGCCGGGAGTCCCGCCGGTCGCGCAGCGCCTGCGCGCCCGCGTCGAACGCCTCGGCCGCCTCGACGATCCGGCGCGCCCAGTCGGTGACCAGCGCGCCCGCGTCGGTGAGCCGGGAACCGCGCGGCGAACGGTCCAGCAGGGCAAGACCGAGCTGCCGTTCCATGGACCGGATGCGGCTGCTGGCCGCGGGCTGGGTGACGCCGACGTCGCGTGCCGCGCGCCCCAGGCTGCCGTGCCGGGCGACCGCGAGCAGCAGTTCCAGCGCACCGAGGTCGGGGACCCGGTGGGAGAGGGGGACATGTTCTTCGCCGGACATAAAGTCAGCTTATGACCTCATAGAGACGGAGTCTCTGGTGGGGTTCGTCCCCCGCCGCGAAAATCGTGGCATGGCCATCTTTCCGCAGACACAACAAACCCCTACCCCATACCAGGCCGCCCTACGGCTCCCTCACCTGCGGTACGTCGGCCCCAACTGGTACGCAACCGTCATGGGCACCGCGATCGTGGCGAGCGCGGGTGCGACGCTGCCCGTGCATGTCCCGGGACTGCGCGGTGCCTGCACCGTGGTGTGGGCGCTCGCGACGGTCATGCTCGCGGTCGTGCTCGCGGCCCGTGCAGGGCACTGGGCCGCCCATCGCGACCAGGCCCGTACCCATCTGCTCGACCCTGCCGTCGCCCCGTTCTACGGCTGTCTCTCGATGGCCCTGCTGGCGGTCGGCGGCTCGTCGATGGTGGTCGGCCGGGACGTCATCGGGCATGAGGCGGCGCTGGCCCTGGATGTGGTGCTGTACACGGCGGGCACGGTGATCGGGCTGGCCGCCGCGGTCGCGATCCCGTATCTGATGGTCGTACGCCACCGGGTCGAGCCCGGCACCGCGTCGCCGGTGTGGCTGCTGCCGGTGGTGGCGCCGATGGTCTCCGCGGCGCTGGGTCCGCTGCTGGTGCCGGAGCTGCCCGCCGGTCAGTGGCGGGAGGCGATGCTGCTGGCCTGTTACGCGATGTTCGGGCTGAGCCTGCTCGCCACGCTGGTGATGCTGCCGCTGATCTTCGCCCGGCTCGTCCACCAGGGCCCGCTGCCGCTCGTGCTGACGCCCACGCTGTTCCTGGTCCTCGGCCCGCTGGGCCAGTCGACGACGGCGGTCAATCAGCTCGCCGATGTGGCGCCGGGGGCGATCGGGGCACCGTACGACGCGGGGCTGGGGGTGTTCGCCGTGCTGTACGGGGTGCCGGTGATGGGCTTCGCGCTGATGTGGCTCACGCTGGCCGTCGCGCTGGTCGTGCGCGCCGTCCGGAACGGCATGACGTTCAGCATGACGTGGTGGGGCTTCACCTTCCCCGTCGGTACGTGTGTCACGGGCGCCACGGGCCTGGCCCGGCACACGGGTCTCACCGCGTACACCTGGCTGGCCGTCGCGCTGTACGTGCTGCTGGTGGCGGCGTGGGCGGTGGCCGGGCTGCGGACGCTGCGCGGGCTGCTCAGCGGAGCGCTGCTCGCAGCGCCGCAGGGGCGCGCACCAGTGACGGCCCGTACCACGTGAGGAATCGCCCGTCGACGAGCGCGGCGGGCAGTGCGGGGAAGGCCTCGGGGCCGTCGTCCGCGGTGAAGCGGTACGGCTCGTCGGGCAGGACGACGAGGTCGGCGCCCGCCGCGTTGAGTGCGTCGAGCGGGATACGGGGGTAGCGCTCGGCGTGGTCCGCGTAGACGTTCTCGACTCCGAGCCTGGCCAGCACGTCTCCGGCGAAGGTGTCGTGGCCCAGCACCATCCAGGGCCTGCGCCAGACGGGTACGACCGCACGGCGTGGGGTACGGGGCGGCGGGAGTGCGGCCCAGGCGGCCTCGGCCTCGTCCAGCCAGCGCGGCCTGGCCTGCCCGCAGGCGGTGGCCAGGACCCGTTCCAGTTCCTCGAAGGCCTGGTCGAGGGTGCGGACCGTGGTGACGAGCACCTCGATGCCGGCGGCCCCGATCGCCGCGAGGTCGGGTTCGCGGTTCTCCTCCTCGTTGGCGACGACGAGATCGGGCCGGAGCGCGACGATCGCCGCCACGTCGGGATTCTTGGTGCCGCCGATCCGGGCCGCGGTCAGGCCGGGCGGATGGGTGCACCAGTCGGTGACGCCGACCAGCAGGCCGGGGGCGGTGACGGCGACGGCCTCGGTGAGCGAGGGGACCAGGGAGACGACGCGCACGGCGGACAGCCTCTCTCAGCGACGCGGGTCGAAGGTGGCGTCGATGTGCTCGGCCACGGCGACGACCAGCAGTCGCGTACCGGGCACCGTGGCCCGCCAGCGGTGGCGCACGCCACCGGACAGGAACAGCGTGTCGCCCTGCTCCAGCCGGTACGCCTGCCCCTCGGCCTCCACCTCCGCCGCGCCCTGCACCACGTACATCACCTCGTCGTTGCGGTGCTGGAACTCGCGCCCGAGGTCGAGCTCGCCGGTGAACTCCAGGGCGCTGAGCTGATGGCGTCCGCGCACCACCCTGCGTACGCCGTCGCCCTCGCCCGCCCGTACGACATCGACGGCGCGCGCCGAGTCCGCGGCGGCGCGCAACCGCGCGGTGCTGGTCTCCAGCGCTTCGGCGACCCGGTCCAGGGAGCGGGCGCTGGGCCGGGCCCGCTCGTTCTCGATCTGGCTGAGGAACGGCACGGACAGGCCGCTACGGGTGGCGACCGCGGCCAGTGTGAGCCCCAGGGATCTGCGCCGTCGGCGGACCGCGGCGCCTACGCGGAGTGCTTCCTTGTCGTCCATGTCCGGCTCCCTCCCGACTCGTCATCCTCCCGGCTGCCGGCACATTACGCACACGGTTACGCAAGGTCGGCCGGTGGATGAGCGTCTTCCGGACAGCCGGAAGGGGTGGGTACCGTCGTCGGCGGTGCCCACCCCTTCCCGTTTTCGGGTCCTGCAGGACTCTACTGCGGGGCCATCGTGTCCGCGATGCCCGGATTCTTCTCCATCCAGGCCTTCACGGCCTCTTCCTCATGTCCCGCACCGCGCTTCTGGATCTGGTTCTCCAGGCCGGCGAGCTGGTCCTCGCTCAGCTTGAAGTTCTTGAACCACTTCGTCAGCTGCGGGTAGTTCTCCGGGAAGTCCTTGCTGGCGATGGTATGCAGCCGGTCGCCGTCGCCGAATGCCTTCTCGGGGTCCTTCAGCCTGGTCATGCTGAACTCGTTGTACGCCCAGTGCGGCGTCCAGAGCAGCACCGCGATGGGCTCCTTCTTGACGTACGCGCGCTTCAGCTCGGACAGCATGCCCGGCGTCGAGGAGTCGACGACCTTGTACTCCTTGTCCAGGCCGTACGTCGGCAGCACGTTCTTCTTGAGGTTCTCCATCGTGGCGGTGCCCGGCTCGATGCCGACGATCCGGCCCTTGAACTGCGACCCCTTGCCCTTGAGATCGGCGAGGGTCTTGACGTCCTTCACGTATGAGGGCACCGCGACCTCGATGGACGTGGGGCCGTACCACGAACCGATGTCGGTCAGCTGGGAGCCGTACTTGTCCCAGTAGTTCTTCTGGGTGTACGGCAGCCAGCCGTCGAACTGCACGTCGATCTGGCCGCGCGACATCGCGGCGTACATCGGACCGACCTCGAACTGCTTGAGGTTGATCTTGTAGCCGCGCTCCTCCAGGACCGCCTTCCACAGGTACGTGGCGGCGATGTCCTCCTCCCAGGGGAACCAGGCCATCTCGACGGCGCGGTCGCGCTCGTCCTTGCCGTTCGCACCCTTGGGCGCGGCGGCCTTGGCGACGGGGGTCCACTGGTCGGCGACGCCCGGGTTGGCCTTCAGCCAGGTGCGGACGGCCTCCTGCTCCTTGCCGGTGCCCGACTTCTGGATCTGCGCCTCAAGACCGGTGAGCTGGCCCTCGCTCATCTTGAAGTTCTTGAGCCAGCTGCCGACCTCGGGGTTGTCCGCGGAGAAGCCCTTACGAGCCAGGGTGTGGATGCCGTCGCCCTTGCCCCAGAGGTTCTTGGGGTCCTTGAGCTTGGTGAGCTCGAACTGGTTGTACGCCCAGTGCGGCGACCAGAGCGGGACGACGATCGGTTCCTTCTTGGCGTACGCGCGCTTCAGCTCGGCCAGCATCGACGGAGTGGAGCCGTCGACGACCTTGTACTCCTTGTCCAGGCCGTAGCCCGGCAGGATCTTGTCCTTGAGCAGGCCCATTTCACCGGCGCTCGGCTCGATGCCGACGATCCGGCCCTTGAACTGCGACGCCTTGCCCTTCAGGTCGTCCAGCGACTGGACGTCCTTCAGGTACGAGGGGACGGCCAGCTCCAGCGAGGTGGGGCCGTACCAGGAGCCCATGTCCTCCAGGCGGTCCTGGTACTTCTTCCAGTAGCTGGCGTGGGTGACGGGGAGCCAGGAGTCGGTCTCGAAGTCGATCTGGCCGTTGGCCATACCGGTGTAGAGCGCACCGGCCTCGTACTGCTTGACGTCGACCTCGTAGCCGCGCCGCTCCAGCATCTCCTTCCAGAGGAAGGTGGAGGCGATGCCCTCGTCCCACGGGATGTAACCCATGCTGATCTTCTTGCCCGCGCCGACGTTCGAACCGTCGGCGGTACCGGTGGACTTGCCCGAGCCGGACGAGCCGAAGATGCCCATGGCACCCGCGACGAGCGCGAGGACGACGATGCCGGAGACGGCGACGACGGGCTGCGGGCGGTAGTTCCAGATCTTCAGTCCGCCGGCCATCGACTGCGCCTTCGCCAGCGCGCGGCGGGCGAGCGGGGAGACCTCGCGGCCGAGCGCGCCGGTCATCCGGTCCAGGTACATCGCCACGATGACGATGGAGATGCCCGCCTCGAAGCCGAGGCCGACGTCGACGTTGCCGATGGCGCGGTAGACGGCGCCACCGAGGCCGCCGCCGCCGACCATGCCGGCGATGACCACCATGGACAGGCCCAGCATGATGACCTGGTTGATGCCCGCCATGATCGTGGGCAGGGCGAGCGGCAGCTGGACCCGCAGCAGGGTGTTGCGCCGGGTGGTGCCGAACGCTTCGGCCGCCTCGACGAGCTCGCCGTCGACCTGGCGGATGCCGAGCTCGGTCATCCGGACGCCCGGAGGCAGCGAGAAGATGATGGTGGCGATGATGCCGGGCACCACGCCGACGCCGAAGAAGATCACGCCGGGGATCAGGTAGACCATGGCGGGCATGGTCTGCATGAAGTCCAGGACCGGCCGGGTCACCGCGCTGACGGTCTTCGAACGGGACGCCCAGATGCCCAGCGGCACGGACAGCACCAGCGCGATGATGGTGGCGACGAGCACCAGGGTGACGGTGTCCATCGCTTCGTCCCACAGCTCGACGGAGTCGATGAGGGCGAAGCCCACGAAGGCGAGCACACCCGCGAGAAGACCGCGCAGCCACCAGGCGATGACGGCGACGATGCCCGCGAAGAGCAGCGGTGCGGGGGCGGAGAGCACGGCGGCTATGCCGTCGAACATGCCGCTGACGATCGAGCTGATCGCGTCGAACAGCCAGGAGAGGTGGGTCTGCAGCCAATCGACCGCGGAGTCGACCCAGTCACCGAGAGGGAGCCTAAACATTGGCCACCTTCTTCGTGTCGACCGTGCCGGGCCTGACGTCCTGCGGGACCTCGGCGGGGGTCATCGGCTCGCCGAGGACGGCGAGCAGCCGGGCCCGCGGTACGACGCCGACGAGCTTGCCCGTGGTGTCGGTCACGGCGACCGCCACGCCGCTCTGCGAGCACGGCGTGAAGAGGTCGATGATCGGCGTGGACTCGGTGACGGTGGCCGGGGCGGCCGCCAGCACGTCGGCGGGGGTACGCAGTTCCCTGCCGTCGTCCGTGGTGGTGCCCATGACCGTGTGCGGCTCGGCCATGATCGCGCCCGCGGTCAGCACCCGGGAGCGGTCGACGTCCTGGGTGAAGGAGGCGACGTAGTCGTTGGCCGGGGTGACGAGGATGTCCTCGGCGGTGCCGAGCTGGACGATCTTCCCGTCGCGCATCACGGCGATGCGGTCGCCGAGGCGCATGGCCTCGTTGAGGTCGTGGGTGATGAAGACGATCGTCTTCTTCAGGCGCTTCTGCAGTTCGAGCAGCTGGTCCTGCATGTCGCGGCGGATCAGCGGGTCGAGCGCGCTGAAGGACTCGTCCATCAGCAGCAGGTCGGCGTCGGTGGCCAGGGCGCGGGCCAGGCCGACGCGCTGCTGCATACCGCCGGACAGCTCGTCGGGCCAGGACTTCTCCCAGCCGGCGAGACCGGTCAGCTCCAGCGCTTCGGCGGCGCGCTGCTCGCGCTCGGCGCGCGGCACACCCTGCACTTCGAGGCCGTATCCGGCGTTCTCCAGCACGCTGCGGTGGGGGAAGAGGGCAAAGTGCTGGAACACCATGCTGATCTTCGAGGACCGGACGTGGCGCAGTTCGGCGGGGCTCAGGGCGGTCAGATCCTGGCCGTCGAACAGGACGCGTCCGGCTGTGGGCTCCAGAAGTCCGTTGAGCATGCGCAGCAACGTGGACTTTCCGGACCCGGACAGACCCATCACGACGAAGATCTGTCCCGGTTCGACGGTGAACGAGGCGTCGATCACCGCTGCGGTCGTTCCGTCGGCGCGCAGCACGTCGCGGTCGGCACCGCTTTCGAGCTTCTGCACGGCTTGATCGGGTCGTCTGCCGAACACTTTGTACAAATGTTCGGCTTGCAGCCTTGACACATACACCTCGCGGGTTGAACCGAAAAACGGTCTGCCACCCCCTCGGCAGACCGTGGAGCGACGCGGATTCGGCCCGCATGGCACGTGCGGTAGTTGAAATTGCTACGTGCTCCGCTCCGGCTGCGCGCCTGCCCTCACTTACACGAGCCAAACACAAGAGTGACCCAGCTCACATATGTGCGGGCACCGTGGGGAGCGGGGGCACCCCCCGGCCCGGACCTCTCTGACGGCCGGTGCCGCCCCCGGCTCGGCCGCCCTCGGCTACCGGTGCCGGTGCCGGTGCCGGTGAGGTGCGACGGGCTGTCAGTGGGGTGCGGCATCATCGGGGTGTGACGCGACGCCTGATGCTCCTCGACACCGCCTCCCTCTACTACCGCGCCTACTTCGGGGTCCCCGATTCGGTACGCGCCCCGGACGGGACACCGGTCAACGCCGTGCGCGGGCTGCTCGATTTCATCGGGCGCCTGGTGCAGGACCACCGGCCGGACGACCTGGTCGCCTGCATGGACGCGGACTGGCGGCCGCACTGGCGGGTGGAGCTGATCCCTACGTACAAGGCGCACCGGGTCGCGGTGGAGACCGCCGAGGGACTGCCCGACGAGGAGGAGACCCCCGACACCCTGGCCCCGCAGGTGCCGGTCATCGAGGACGTGCTCGATGCGCTCGGCATCGCCCGGGTCGGCGTCGCGGACTACGAGGCGGACGACGTGATCGGCACGCTCACGGGCCTGGCCACCGGCCCCGTGGACATCGTCACCGGCGACCGGGATCTCTATCAGCTGGTCGACGACGCCCGCGGGGTGCGGGTGCTCTACCCGCTGAAGGGGGTCGGCTCGCTCCAGCTGACGGACGAGGCGTGGCTGCGGGAGAAGTACGGGGTGGACGGCTCCGGATACGTCGATCTGGCCCTGCTGCGCGGCGACCCGAGCGACGGGCTGCCCGGCGTCCCCGGGATCGGCGAGAAGACGGCGGCGAAATTGCTGGACGCCTTCGGCGATCTGGCCGGAATCATGGCCGCGGTCGACGATCCGGCCGCCAAGCTGACACCCTCGCAGCGCAAGCGGCTCGACGAGGCCCGGGACTACGTCGCCGTCGCACCGAAGGTGGTCCGCGTCGCCGGTGACGTGCCCCTGCCGGAGTTCGACCCCTCGCTGCCCTCCGAGCCGCGCGATCCGGTCGCACTCGAAGCCCTCGCGAAGCGGTGGGGGCTGGGCGGCGCACTGCAACGCCTGCTCTCCGCACTGCACGCCTGACTCCGGCCCTCCCCAGCATCTGACCGAGATGCTAACTTAGGTAAGCCTAAGCAATCGGAGCAGGGAGAACCTCGTGGCAGAACGACCGGCACGGCAGGCACCCAAGGCGCAGGGGGCCCACGTTCTGCGCACCGAGCAGATCACCCCGCACATGGTCCGTGTGGTGCTCGGCGGTGACGGTCTCGCCGATTTCGGGCTCTCCGGGTTCACCGACCACTACGTCAAACTCTGCTTCGCCCCCGAGGGCGCGGACTACGCGCACCCGTTCGACATGGCCCGCATCCGCGCGGAACAGCCCCGGGAGCTGTGGCCCACCACCCGCACGTACACGGTGCGCTCCTGGGATCCGGCCGCCCGGGAGCTGGCCATCGACTTCGTGGTCCATGGCGACGAGGGTCTTGCCGGCCCCTGGGCGATGCGGGCGGCCCCGGGCGATCCGGTGACGTTCCTCGGCCCGGGCGGGGGCTATGGCCCGGACACCTCGGCGGACTGGCACCTTCTGGCGGGCGACGAGAGCGCCCTCCCGGCCATCGCGGCGGCCCTGGAGCAGATGCCGGCCGGCGCGGTGGTGCACGCGTTCATCGAGGTGACTGACGCGGCGGAGGAGCAGAAGATCGTGACGCCCGACGGCGTCGAGGTGACCTGGCTGCACCGCGGGGAGCGGCCGGTGGGCGAGGCACTGACCGCCGCGGTGAAGGAGCTGGAGTTCCCGGCGGGCGAGGTCCAGGCGTTCGTCCACGGCGAGGCGGGCTTCGTGAAGGAGATCCGCCGCCATCTGCGCCTGGACCGCCGGATCCCGCTCCCCCAACTGTCGGTCTCGGGCTACTGGCGGCTCGGCCAGAACGACGACACCTGGCGCTCGGTCAAGCGCGAGTGGAACGCACAGGTGGAGCGCGAGCAGGAGAAGGCGGCATAGCACCGGCCCACCCGCGTAACGGTCTCGCCCACGATTGTCAGCGGCGTCGCGGTGCCAATCGTGGGCGAGACCGTAAGCCCCGGTCCCCGACCGGGGCTTACGCGTTCCCGGTGCGCCGGCTCGCTCACCGACGGCAGGCACCACCGTTCAACGTGATGGGCATCACCGTCGCCGTGCTCTGGGCCGGCACACCGGTCATCGCCATCCTGCTGCTGCGCGCCCGGATCGCCCACCGCACCGCCTCCCGGCCGATCCGCCCGGGTGTCCTGCCCGCCCTCGTGGGCGCCGGATTCCGACAGGGCCGTCTCGAAGACCGGGTGCTCGGCGGCCGGCACGGCGAGCAGGCCGGAGAGCCAGTCGAGCATCTCCACGCGCCCGGCCTCGGTGATGCCGTAGAGCGTGCGCTCGGGTCGGTTGCCCTGTCGCTGGACGCCCGCGACCTCGACGTAACCGTGCTTCTCCGGGTTCTGAACGACGGTGAACAGCGAGCCGAAATTGATCTTGACGCTGTGTTCCTTGCCGCGTCGGCGAAGCGTCTGGGCGATCTCGTACGGATGCACGGAACGCTCGGCGAGCAGCACCATGACCGCCAGTGCCAGTGGATGGCCGAGCTTGCGCCGCTTGGCCACCGCCCCCCCTCACCCTTCACTTCGCCATCGAATACTCGTGACCGGATGTATCGCGTTCACTCGAACGCGCCAATCACGATGTATCGCGGACTCTTGGGACCGTGGAAGGATCTCGCGCACCGACCGATCCGCGCTGCCGTCGGCTCCGAATCATCTGGAGAACCGATGAGCGACCAGGGAGGAAGCCCGCGTGAAGGAAGCCGTGTACATCAGCGGAGCACGCTCGGCGGGGCCCGATCTCCAGGAGCTCCTGGAGATGGTCGCCCAAGGCGACCAGGACGCCTTCGCCAAGGTGTACGACGCGGTCAGCGGGCCGGTCCTCGGACTCGTACGGAGCGTGCTGCGTGATCCCGCCCAGTCGGAGGAGGTCGCGCAGGAGGTGCTGGTCGAGGTGTGGCGCACCGCCCCTCGTTTCCGGGCCGCCCGCGGCAGCGCGATGAGCTGGGTGCTGACACTGGCCCATCGCCGGGCCGTGGACCGGGTGCGCTCGGCCGAGGCCTCGGCCGCCCGCGAGTACAGGGCCGCACTGCTCGACCGCACACCCGCCTTCGACGAGGTCACCGAGCAGGTCGAGAGCCGGGTGGAGCGTGAACAGGTCCGCCGCTGCGTGCGGACGCTCTCCGAGCTGCAACGGCAGTCCGTGGACCTCGCCTACTACCGGGGGCTGACGTATCGCGAGGTGTCGGAGCTGCTCTCCGTCCCGCTCGGGACGATCAAGACACGACTGCGCGACGGACTGATCCGGCTGCGCGACTGCCTCGGGGTGGGCGCATGAGCAACGCCGGACTGCACACGCTGACCGGGGCTTACGCCCTGCAGGCCCTGCCGGAGGCCGAGCGGCGGGACTTCGAACGGCATCTCTGCGACTGCGGGGCCTGCGCCGTGGAGGTGCGCGAGCTGTCGGAGACCGCCACCCGGCTCGGGCTCGCGGTGGCCCGCACGCCACCGCCCGAACTGCGCGAACGGGTGCTGCGGGAGATCACGGCCGTACGGCAGGACTCGCCTTCCGGCGCCGGGCGCCGCTCCGACGGTGGGGTGGGTCCGGTCGCCGGGGTGACGGGGCCGAGCGGCCGGTGGCCGAAGTTCGCACTCGCCGCGTGTCTGGCCGCCGCCTGCTTCGGGGGGATCGCCGTCTGGCAGAACCGGGCGGCCGAGGACGCCCGGCAGGAGGCCCACACGGTCCGGCAGCGGAACGAGCAGTTGGTCCGGGTCCTCGCCGCACCGGATGCCAAGGCGTCGTCCGGTGCCATGACGGGCGGTGCGAAGGGAACGATCGTGGTCTCGCGGACCGCGAACCGGGCCGTGTTCATGGCCTCGGGAATGCAGCAGCCACCTGGCGACAAGGTGTACCAGTTGTGGTTCGATGACCACGGCAGCATGCGTTCCGCCGGTCTGATGGACTCCACGGCGACGAGCGACGCCTTGGTGCTGGACGGGCCGGTCGACGGGGCGTCGGGCATAGGCATCACGGTCGAACCCGCCGGTGGCTCCGCGCAACCGACATCGGCACCCATGGCTCTGATGAACTTTCCGGCGGCCTGACCGGGCGGGGCCGGGGCGGTCTCGCCGGCCCCGGACCCCGCCCGTGGGGGCGACGAGTCAGGGCGACCCGTGGCGCGAGTAGGGCACGACGACAACGGAACGGCACACGCGTATGACAGTCTCCGTGGCACTGTTCACCTCCGACCTGCGCCTGTACGACAACCCGGTGCTGCGGGCCGCACTGCGCGAGGCGGATGCCGTCGTTCCCCTGTTCGTGCACGACAGGGGGATCCAGCGGGCCGGCTTCGACGCGCCGAACCGGCGGGCGTTCCTCGCGGACTGCCTGGCCGACCTCGACGCGGCACTGCGCCGCCGTGGCGGACGACTCGTCGTCCGGGACGGCGACGTCGTCGCCGCCGCCCGTGCCGTGGTCGTGGAGACCGGTGCGCGGAGCCTGCACATCGCGAGCGGAGTGAGCGGGTACGCGCTGCGCCGTGAGGAGCGTCTGCGCCCGGCCCTGGCGGCCGTCGGATGCACCCTGCACGTCCATGACGCCGTTGTCACGGCGCTCGCACCCGGCCGGGTCGTCCCGACGGACCGTGCTCACTACGCAATGTTCACCCCGTACTTCCGCCGTTGGGAGGCGGCCGGGGTACGGGGCACACTGGCCGCTCCGCGTACGGTGCGGCTGCCGGAAGGCGTGGAGTCCGGGCCGTTGCCGGACCGGGCGGAGGTGGCCGGGGTCTCCCCCGGGCTCGCCAGGGGCGGCGAGACCGCCGCGCGTCGGCTGCTGTCGCGCTGGCTGAACGGCCCCCTGGCCGGCTACGAGAGTGGCCACGACGATCTGGCCGGTGATGCCACTTCCCGGCTCTCCCCCCATCTCCACTTCGGCTGTCTCTCGGCGGCCGAAGTGATCGATCGGGCGCGGCGGCGGGGCGGGCCGGGAGCCGACGCGTTCGTACGCCAACTGGCGTGGCGGGACTTCCATCACCAGGTGCTCGCCGCCAGGCCGGACGCCGCCTGGAACGACTACCGTCCACGCCACGACCGCTGGCGGACCGACGACGCCGAGGCCGAGGCCTGGCGCGCGGGGCGCACCGGCTACCCACTGGTCGACGCGGCAATGAGGCAACTGGCGCACGAGGGCTGGATGCACAATCGAGGACGCATGTTGGTGGCGAGCTTCCTGACGAAGACGCTGTACTTGGACTGGCGGGTGGGATCCCGGCACTTCCTGAACCTGCTGGTGGACGGCGACCTGGCGAACAACCAGCTGAACTGGCAGTGGGTGGCGGGCACCGGCACGGACACCCGCCCCAACCGGGTCCTCAATCCGGTGGTCCAGGGCAAGCGGTTCGATCCGCGCGGTGCCTACGTGCGCCGCTGGGTGCCGGAGCTCGCGGAGCTGGCGGACGACGAGATCCACGAGCCGTGGAAGCTGACCGGCCCGCGCCGGGCCGCGCTCGACTACCCCGACCGGCTCGTCGATCTGGCGGAGGCCCGGACCCGGTTCGAGCGGGCCCGGGGCGTGAACTGACGGCGGGATCAGCCGCACCGAATCCCACGTCCAATCGGGTGACGGACCAATCCGTCCGGCGCCGGGCGACGAATGCTGGTTGTGACTGAAAACCGAGATGATCCAGGGCAGACCGGAGCATCGTCCTCCCGACGATCCCGCTGGGCACGCGCCATTCTCGCCGCGCTCAGCGGTCTGATCGCCGGGTTCTGCGCCCTGGCCGTGGCCGAACTTGTCGCGGCTGTCGTACGTCCCGAGTCGGGCCCGGTCACGGCGGTGGGGAGTGCGGTCATCGACCGCACTCCCCCTGCCGTGAAGGAGTTCGCCGTACGGAATTTCGGCACGGCCGACAAGATGGTGCTCCAACTCGGAATCCTGGTCCTCCTGGCGCTCTTCGCCATGGGGATCGGAATGCTGGCGCTGCGGCACCGTCTGCTCGGTTCCGCTGCCGTCCTGGTCTTCGGTCTGGTCGGGGCAGTGTCGGCGGTGGGGCGTCCGGAAGGCGTACCGGCCGACGCGCTGCCTTCGGTGGTGGGGGCCGTGGTGGCCGCGGGAGTGCTGTATCTCCTGGTCGGACGGCTCAAACCGGCCCCGTCTCCCTCTCCCGCGGCCGGGGAGGGGGAGACGGAGGCATACGTCACCTTCGACCGCCGCGGCTTCGTCGTCGCGGCGACCACGGCGGCGGTCACCTCGGCGGGCGCGGGATTCCTGGGACGCCGACTCACCTCCTCCGTCCAGGCCGGGGCCGGCGCTTCGCGTCACAACCTGGTCCTCCCCGTACCGGAATCCGCCGCACCGGCCATTCCCCCGGGCGCCGATCTGAGGATCCGGGGACTGAGTTCCTTCATCACCCCGAACAAGGACTTCTACCGGGTGGACACGGCGCTGGTCGTGCCACGCGTCGATGCCGGTACGTGGCGGCTGAAGATCCATGGCACGGGGGTCGCACGGCCCGTCACCGTCGACATCCACGATCTGCTGGGCCGCGAGATCATCGAGCGCGACATCACCCTGGCCTGCGTGTCCAACGAGGTCGGCGGCCCCTACGTCGGCAACGCCAGGTGGATCGGCGTACGGCTGGCCGATCTGCTGCGCGAGGCCGGGGTGCGGCCGCCGTCGAAGGGCGGTCCCGCTGACCAGATCGTCGCGCGTTCCGTCGACGGCATGACGATCGGCACACCGGTCGAAACGGCCATGGACGGACGCGACGCGATGCTCGCCTTCGGCATGAACGGCGAGCCACTGCCCTTCGAGCACGGCTTCCCTGTCCGGATGGTCGTTCCCGGCCTGTACGGGTACGTATCGGCCTGCAAGTGGATCAAAGACATCGAGCTCACCACGTTCGACGCGTACGACGCCTACTGGGTCGAACAGTCCTGGTCCCAGCAGGCGCCGATCAAGACCGAGTCACGGATCGACACCCCCCGCCCGTTCTCCTCCCCGAAGGCCGGCACGGTGCCGGTGGCCGGGATGGCCTGGGCCCAGCACCGCGGTATCTCGCGGGTCGAGGTCCGGGTGGACGGCGGGGAGTGGCACACGGCCCGGCTGGCCGCCGCGGACAACCGGGACACCTGGCGCCAGTGGGTGTGGGAGTGGCCCGCCACATCCGGCAATCACACCCTCGAGGTCCGTGCCACGGACGGAACCGGCGCCACCCAGACCGGCGACCGCGTCGGCACCGTGCCCAACGGCGCGACGGGCTGGCACTCGGTGACGGTCGACGTGTCCTGATCGAGCGGGGCAGCCGGGAGGTCACCCTCCGTACGCTGACCGGATGGAACCTCGCGGCGTGGTGGAACGGCAGGACCGGGTGGTGGGTGCCGTCGTCGGGTCGGCGGTCGGTGACGCGCTGGGGGCGCCCTTCGAGTTCGGCCCCGCCGGTGTCTACACGGCACGCTTCCCGGACGGTGTCGGCACGATGTGCGGGGGCGGCGGCTGGGATCCGGGCGAGGCCACGGACGATACCCAGATGGCCGTGCTGGTCGCGGAGTCCCTGCTGGAACGGGGCGGCCTCGACCTCCCCGACCTGTTCGGCCGGTTTCGCCGATGGGCGGCGGGCGGGCCGAAGGACATCGGACTGCAGACCGAGGACGTACTGACGAGCGGCGAGCCCTGGGACATCGCGGCAGCGCTGCACTTCCAGGTCAATGGGCGCGCGGCGGGCAACGGTTCGCTGATGCGGGCCGCCACGTCGGCCGTGTACTTCGCGCGGGCGGGGCAGATGGCGACGATGGCCGCCGCACGACGGATCGCCGCGCTGACACATGGCGACCGGGCCGCGTGGGAGGGCACCGCCGTGCTGCACGAACTGATCCGGGTGGCACTGAACGGTGGCGATCCGCTCGCCGCCGTTCCGGGCGCCGTGGACCGGGTGCACGAGGATCACCGCGAGCGCTGGGCCGCCGTCCTCGCGCCCGACTGGCACCCGGACTCGGCAACGGAGTTCAACGGTGCGGTATGGCCGTGCCTGGGCACCGCGCTGTGGGCCCTGCGCACCACACGTACGTACGAGAGCGCCCTGGCCACAGCGGTGGACATCGGCGGGGACACCGACACGGTCGCGGCGGTGACCGGTGGCCTGGCGGGGGCTGTGTACGGCTTCGGCGCGATTCCGGCACGCTGGGCGGAGCCCCTGCACGTGCCGCTGCCGGGGTACGGGGACCGGGTGCTGCGGACGCCCGGCCTGGTGGACCTGGCCGGACAGTTGGAGCGCGCCTCACACGTCGCGATTCCCTCCGATATTCGTAATCCCCGAACCTGCACATAAGGGCTGGATAAGCGCAAAATGGCATAGAGGGCCGCGTTTCCCCAAAACGGCGGCCAGGTCCGCAGGAGCGAAGGAGACCAACCCATGTCAAACCTCTCGCACGCCGGCCGTGACATCGCCAGTCACCCCGATGTTTCCGAAATGCGCGATCGCTATGCGCGAGTGCTCGGTGGCCGTGACGTGGCCCTCGTGGACGCACCGGTGTTCCTCGTCGGTCTCTACTGCGCCATCTCGCCCTGGGTGCTCGGCTTCACGACGAGCCAGCCCACCCTCGTGGCACACAACCTGATCATGGGTATCGCCATCGCCGTGCTGGGCCTCGGATTCACCGTCATGCCGGAGCGGATGTACGGCCTGAGCTGGGCCATCTGCGCCATAGGCGCCTGGATGATCGCCTCGACGTGGGTGGTCGGCAGCGGCCCGAGCCTCGGCGTCATCCTGAACAACGTCATCATCGGCGGACTGACCCTGCTGCTGGGGCTGGTCTGCGCGGGCGCGTCGATGAAGATCGGCAAGCGCGGCACGCGCGGCACACGCGGCACGCCCACAGACTGAAGCGGCACGCCCACAGACTGAAAAAGGCGCCGTCGGCCGGCCCGCACGAAGCGGACCGGCCGACGACTGACGGGCGCGATGACCCGGATCCACGCTCCGGTGACGCGGGTGTTCGCCGCCGCCCAGGTGTCCGGCCGACCGCCGCGCCGGCACCCCGCCCCCGGCACCCCGCACTGCGTGACCCCGTCACCCCACGGAGCTGTAGGCCACGACCCCCCGCAACACCGCGTCCACGGCCTTGCGCGCACTCCGCGCCACCGAACTCCCCTCCCGAGGAGCCGCAGCCGCGATCTGCCCCAGCACATCGATCACTTGCTTGCACCACCGCACGAAGTCCCCGGCCGGCATCTCCACCTCGCCCAGCACCTCGTCCAGCGACCGCCCGGACGCCCACATGTAGACCGCCCAGGCAAACCCGAGATCGGGTTCGCGCTGGCCGACCCCCTCCGCTTGGTTGATCTTGAAATCCTCCTCCAGGGCATCGAGCCGGCCCCAGATCCGGACCATCTCGCCCATCGCGGCTTTCGCGGGCCCCGACGGCAGCTTCGGCGCCACCGCGTCATCGGCCTGCCGCGCCTCGTACACCAACGCGGAGACGCACGCGGCGAGTTCGGCCGGGTTCAAGCCCTCCCACACCCCGTCCCGCAGGCATTCGCTCGCCAGCAGATCCAGCTCGCCGTAGAGCCGTGCGAGACGCTGCCCGTGCTCGGTGACCTCATTGCCCCGCAAGTAGTCGAGCTCGGTGAGCAGCGCGACGATCCGGTCGAAGGTGCGGGCGATCGTGTTCGTCCGCCCCTCGATCCGCCGCTCCAGTTGCTTGGTGTCGCGCTGCAGCCGGTGGTACCGCTCGGCCCATCGCGCGTGGTCCTCACGCTCGTCGCACCCGTGGCAGGGGTGGGCGCGCAACGCCGCCCGGTAGCGGGCGATCTCCCGGTCGTCGGCCGCGGGTGACCGATCCCTGCGGTGCCGCTCCGGCGCTATGTGCCCCGCCTTCGTCCGCAGCGCGGAGGCCAGATCGCGACGCGACTGCGGTGAGCGCGGGTTGAACGACTTCGGCACCCGCATCCGCTCCAGCGCCTCCACCGGAACGGGGAAGTCGATCGAGGCGAGCCTCTTGACCTGTCGCTCGGCGGTCAGCACCAACGGCCGTGGCCCGTCGTGGTATTCGAGCCCGCGGTACCCGTGCCCATTGGTCCGTCCGCCCGGCAGCCCCGGGTCGAGGACCAGCGCCAGTCCGGCGAACTTGCCGGTGGGCACGTGGATGACATCGCCGGGCTTGAGCTTCTCCAGGGACGCCGCCGCTGCGGCCCGCCGCTGCGACGCGCCCTGCTTGGCGAGCTCGGTCTCCCGGTCCTTGAGGTCGCGGCGCAGCCGCGCGTACTCCTCGAAGTCACCGAGGTGACAGGTCATGCCCTCGCGATAGCCCTCCAGCCCCTCCTCGTTCCGCTGGACCTGCCGGGAGATCCCGACCACCGACCGGTCGGCCTGGAACTGCGCGAAGGAGGTCTCCAGCAGCTCGCGCGAGCGGTGCCGCCCGAACTGATGCACCAGGTTGACGGCCATGTTGTACGAGGGCCGGAAGCTGGACCGCAGCGGATACGTCCGCGTACCCGCGAGTCCGGCCAGCGCGCCCGGATCCATGCCACGTTGCCACAGCACCACCGCATGGCCTTCGATGTCGATCCCACGCCGTCCGGCCCGCCCGGTCAGCTGGGTGTACTCGCCGGGGGTGATGTCGGCGTGCTGTTCGCCGTTCCACTTGACGAGCTTCTCCAGCACGACGGAACGCGCGGGCATGTTGATCCCGAGGGCGAGCGTCTCCGTCGCGAAGACCGCCTTGACGAGCCCTCGTACGAAGAGCTCCTCCACGACTTCCTTGAACGTGGGCAGCATGCCGGCGTGGTGCGCGGCGATGCCACGCTCCAGTCCTTCGAGCCACTCGTAGTAGCCGAGGACATGGAGGTCCTCGCCGGGGATGGACGCGGTCCGCTCCTCGACGATCTCGCGGACCAGACGCCGCTTGGCCTCGTCGTTGAGCCGGAGTCCGGCATGCAGACACTGCTGCACGGCGGCTTCGCAGGCGGCCCGGCTGAAGATGAACGTGATGGCGGGGAGCAGCCCTTCGGCGTCCAGCCGGTCGATGACCTCGGGCCTGGACGGGGTCCAGATGCGGCTGCGCTCGCGGCGCTCGCGCTCGCGGTCCGCCTCGCGGACCATCTTTCCGCGGCGGCGTTCCCGCGGGTTGTAGCCCCGCTGGTTCTCCATCCGGGCGAGCCGGACCAGGTCGGGGTTGACCTCGCGTCGTCCGGTGCCACGGCCGCCGTGGTCGGTCTCCTCCTCGAAGAGGTCGTATATCCGGCGGCCCGCCAACACGTGCTGCCAGAGCGGCACGGGGCGGTGTTCGGAGACGATGACCTCGGTGTCACCGCGGACGGTGTCCAGCCAGTCGCCGAACTCCTCGGCGTTGGACACGGTCGCCGACAGTGACACCAGGGTCACGGAGTCCGGGAGGTGAATGATCACTTCCTCCCAGACGGCGCCCCGGAAGCGGTCGGAGAGGTAGTGCACCTCGTCCATCACCACGTAGCCCAGGCCGCGCAGCGTCTGCGAGCCCGCGTACAGCATGTTCCGCAGCACTTCGGTGGTCATGACGACCACCGGGGCGTCGCCGTTGACGCTGTTGTCGCCGGTCAGCAGGCCGACCTTGTCCGGTCCGTAGCGCTTGACCAGATCGGTGAACTTCTGGTTGGACAGGGCCTTGATGGGGGTGGTGTAGAAGCACTTGCGGCCCTGCGCGAGCGCGAGGTGCACGGCGAATTCGCCGACGATCGTCTTGCCCGAGCCGGTGGGAGCTGCGACGAGCACCCCCTTGCCTGCCTCCAGCGCCTCGCATGCCTCGATCTGGTAGGGGTCCAGATCGAACTCGTACAACTCGCGGAAGGGCGCGAGTGCGGTGGCCAGCTCGGCGGCGCGGATCCGAGAAGCCTGGTATCGCTCAGCTGGTGAGAGGTCCTCTGTCATCTTGCTTACGAGCCTACCCGGCGCCTCCGACAGTGACGCGATCTTTAAATACCGCCGGGAGAACCCGGTGCGAGCACCCTCGCCGCGCCCGGTACGCAGGTGGCGGTGAGCGGCAGTGCGCCGAGTTGTTCGCCGTCCGCGTACGCCGTGACACCGGCCGCGGCGAGCTCGATCGAGGAGACCCGGTGCGACGTGACCTTGGGGTGGCCGAGGTGCGTTCCCTTGTAGACGCGGGGAAAGACCCTGAGGAGTGTGGTGCGGCTGCAGTCCCCGACGACGGTCACGTCGAAGAGCCCGTCGTCCATGACGGCGTCCGCGCAGATCTTCATGCCACCGCCGTACGTCGATCCGTTGCCGACGGCGATGAGCGTCGCCTCGATCTCCCGGACCGGTCCACCGTCCAGCCTGATGCGGTACGGGATCGGTTTGAACGCGGCGAGTTCGGCGAGGATCGCGAGGTCGTACTTGAACCGTCCGCCGACCCAGCGCATCCGGTTGCCGCGGTCGTTGACCCGGGAGTCGAAGCCGGAGGCGAGCACGGACCCGAACCACCGCTCGCCGACCCGGCCGAGATCGATCTCGCGGACCGCCCCGCCCTTGAGCGCCCGGGCGGCGAGCCGTCCGGCCGCGGCCGGATCCCGTATCGGCACCCCGAGCGCGCGGGCGAAGTCGTTCCCGGTGCCCACGGCGACGACTCCGAGCGGGGTCTCCGTTCCGGCCACGGCCTGCAGGGCGAGGGACATCATGCCGTCCCCGCCCACCGCTATCAGCGCACCGGTGCCGTCCGCGACGGCCTCCCGCGCCCGCCGCAGGGCGTCGGCGGCGTCCTCGCCGAGAACCGTACGCACGGAGAATCCGGCGTCCCGCAACGCGGAAGCGGCCGGCTGCGCGGCACGCGCGCCCCGGCCGCGTCCCGCGGTGGGATTGACGAAAAGGGTGATCTCGCTGGTCACCCGGGGACCCTACAAGGTCAGGTGATGTCGTCGTAACCGTTGACCCGGTCACGGTCCGAGCTCGCCTGGGTGGGCAACGACCGGCTGGACGAGACCGATTCGATCTCACCGACGTCTTCGGGGGTGAGGTCCAGCTCCGAGGCCTCGTCGTCGGCGGGCCCCGCCGCCGCGCGCTGCGCCTTGCGTCGGTCGTTGAGGAGCGAGATCGCCGTGGCCATGAAGTAGAGCACCCAGATCGGTCCGGCGAGCGCCAGCATGCTCACCGGGTCGGTGCTGGGCGTGGCCACCGCCGCGAAGACCGTGATCCCCATGATCATGCCCCGCCACCAGCCGAGCATCCGCTTGCCGGTGATGACCCCGCCGAAGTTCAGCATGACGAGCAGCAGGGGCAGTTCGAAGGAGAGCCCGAAGACCACCACCATGCGCGTGATCAGATCCAGCAGGTCATCCAGCGGCAACTGGTTGTCCAGGCCCGCCGGCGAGAAGTCCAGGAGCACCCGGGCCATCGTGGGCAGGGTCTTGTACGCGAAGAGGCCACCGGCGAGGAAGAGCGGGAACCCCGCACCGACGAAGGCGAGCGAATACTTCTTCTCGTGCTTGTGCAGACCCGGGGCGACGAAGGCCCACAGCTGGTAGAGCCAGATCGGCGAGGAAAGGACGACGCCCGCCATCAAGGAGACCTTGAGGGCAAGGGTGAACGGGGTGAGCAGACCGTTCAGGACGATACGCGCGCACGTACCGTCGTCCTTCTTGGCGAGCTCGGCGAAACTGGACTCACAACCGACGGACTTCAGTACCGGGTTGGTGAAGAACTCGATGATCCCCTTGTAGAAGAACGCGGCCACGATCGTGACGACGACGATTCCGAGCAGGCCTTTGGCCAGCCGGTTACGCAGCTCACGCAGGTGCTCCACCAAGGGCATGCGGCCGTCGGGGTCCGTCTCCTGCTTGCGGGCAGACTTGAGCAACCCACGTCCTCATCTCGTGCAGCAGGCCGTCACCGATCGCGGCGCCTGCGTCGGCCCGTTTCTTGTCAGCGCTTGGTCGAGTCGGTCGGCTCGGCGACCGGACGCGAGCTCGTCACGTCACCGGGCGCGGCCTTGATGGTGCGCGGGGCGGCCTGCTCCTGGGCGGCGGTGTCGTTCGCCGGTTCGGCCGGGGTGGCCGACGGGCTGCCCTCGGACTTCATGGCCTTGGCCTCGCTCTTGAGGATGCGGGCCGACTTGCCGAGCGAGCGAGCCATGTCAGGAAGCTTCTTCGCGCCGAACAGCAGCACAATAACGACGAGGATCAGGATGATCTCGGGAGCGCCGAGCCTTCCGAACATATGCGTGTACCTTCTCACCGAGGCAGCAGGGGTGGGGCTGACCGAACGTCGGACGGACGCCCGATCGTCGTACTGTCAGCGATCGTATCCCGCAGGAGTAAACGCAGGGCAATACTCATGCATCCTTGCGATTGCGGCCCACGCCTCGCTCTCAGGGCCGCTTGAGCAGCGTACCCCCCGAATCCGGGAAACTGGAGGCCGCGCCGGTTCCGTTCGATCGTCCCTGCTCACAGGCGCGCAGCGGCGCGGACCCTAGGGCAACGCTTCCCCCGTCGCGGCGAGATCCGTCGCGGCGCGTTCGAGGTCCTCCGCCGCCCGGTTGATGCGCTGGGTGGTTCGCGTCACCTGGTGCCCCAGGCGCTGGGCCTCGACGAAGACCTTGACAGCCAGCACGCCCAGGACGGCGATCCCGAGGAATCCCAGGGCGATGGCGAGCATGGGCCAGAACATGCGCAGAGCCTCGATGTATCTAGGTGTCCGGAGGTCTAAAGGCTGGTGTGGAGGCGCAGCGTCCGCACCCCGCCACCGGTGAGGAGCTCGACTATCCGCTCCCCGGCGGGTTTACGGACGACCACGCCGCACTCGGGGCAGGTGAACGAGTAGAACGTCGTCCGGCGGCTCGCGCCCACGGCGAGTCGGATGGCGCCCGCCGCCAGCTCGAACCGCTCACGGCAGTCCGGGCAGGCGGCCTTGAACCGTACGGACTCGGGCACCACCACGGTCGGCACACCCGATACCACGGACATGTTGTTCATATCTCTCAGATCTCCGCTCAGGCCGGGCCGTCGTAGGCAGCGAGCGCCGCACGGGCCGCCTGCCGTGCGCTCCGCGCCAGTTCCGGTGGGGAGACGATGCGGCCTTCCCCGCCGAGCCGCAGTGCGAGTCTGCGCAGCGAGGCCGGATCAGGGGTGCGCAGGGTGATCCGCAGCCCGCCGTCGGGCAGCTCCTCGGCGCTGTCGTGCGGGTAGTACTCGGCGACCCACCGGCCGCCGGGCCCCACCTCGACCACGACCTCCGGGTCCTCGGCCGCCGGCTGGACGAGCCCTTCGGACAGATCCCGCAGTTCCAGCTCGGGCGGCGCGGCCGGCTCGTCCAGCAGCCGGATCTCGGCGACCCGGTCGAGCCGGAACGTACGCCGGTCCTCGGAGGACCGGCACCAGGCCTCCATGTACGTGTGCCCCACGGCGAACAGCCGGATCGGGTCCACCTCGCGCTCGGTCAGTTCGTCGCGCGCGGGTGAGTAGTAGCGCAGCCAGAGCCGGCGCCGCTCGGAGATCGCCCGGTCGACATCGGCGAAGACACCGCCCTCGGACTCGAAGGTGACCGAGAGCCGCGAGCTCGCCGCGCCCACCTCGCCGGCCGCCGTCTCCAGCTTCGCGGTGGCCCGCAGCAGTGCCTGCCGGTCGCTCTCGCGCAGCCCCGGCAGCGTGGCCACGGCGCGGGCGGCGACCAGGAGCGCGGTCGCCTCGTCGGCCGCGAGCCGCAGCGGCTCCGCGACATCGTCCGGGTTGTGCCACCAGATGCGGTCGCCGTCGGTGTCGATGTCCAGCAGATCGCCGCCGCGGAAGCTCGTACCGCACATCGGCAGCACATCGAGGTCCGAGATGAGCTCGTCCTCGGTGATTCCGAAGGCGCGGGCGACGTCCTGGACATGGGCGCCGGGGCGTTCCCGCAGATACGTCACCAGGGAGAGCATCCGGCGGGTCTGGTCGATCGCGTTCGTGGCCATGAATGGGTCCCCTCAGTCCTTGGCCACGGCGCGCAGCCGGTCCACCACATCGGCCCGCAGATCGGCGGGTTCCCGTACGACGACGTCCGGACCGAACTCGACGAGCCAGGCATCCAGACCGTGTCCGTACGGAATCTCCAACTCGTCCCACCCGTTCCCGAGTTCCCGGACCGATATGGCGCGCGAACGCAGCGGGTATCCGGCACCGGTCCGCAGCCTGATCAGCGCGGTCCGGGTCGCCGTCTCCCCCGCCCAGCTCTCGACGGTCTCGCGGACGGTCACGACGTCGGGCACCTCGGCGGTGAACGCCCCGGCCCGGGAGCGGACCCGGCCGGTGATCCGGGAGAGCCGGAACACCCGCTCGGCGCCGCGGTCCCGGTCCCAGCCGGCCAGGTACCAGTGACCGCGCCAGCATTCCAGCGTCCACGGCTCGACCTGGCGCTGCTCGGGCCGGGCGGCGTTGGCCTTGCGGTAGTCGAAGGTCACCGGACGGCGGTCCCGGCAGGCCAGCATCAACGGCTCGAAGGCGGCCTCATGAACGGGGATACGGGGTTCGAGGGCGCTGTGCACCTCGTACGCGTCCTCGGCCTCCGGCATGCCGGCGGCCCGCAGCTTCTGCAGCGCGCCGCTGGCGGCACCGGCCAGCCGTGCCTGCTGCCAGACCTTGGCGGCCAGTCCGAGGGCGGCGGCCTCCTCGGCGTCCAGCGTGATCGGGGGCAGCCGGTTGCTGTCGCGGCGGGCGAGATATCCCGTGTCGCCGTCCAGGTTCTCCACGGTCTCGATGACCAGACCGAGCTCGCGCAGATCGTCCTTGTCGCGCTCGAACATCCGGTTGAAGGCGTCGTCGGAACCGGCCTCCAGGTAGGCCTCGATGGAGCCGCGCAGCTCGCGCTTGCTCAGCGGGCGCCGGGTCCCCAGCAGACACAGAGCCAGGTTCATCAGCCGCTCGGCCTTGGCGATCGCCATCGACGCCCTTTCTGTTTTGCCCTACGACCGTCGACCGTACCGCTCCGCGGTGTCCGGACAAAAGCGAGGGCCCGTGCCCCCAGGCACGGGCCCTCGTAGTGCACGGGTGCGGATCAGACGGCGACCAGGTCGCAGACGAAGATCAGGGTCTCGCCGGGGGCGATACTGCCGCCACCGGCGCCGCGGTCGCCGTACGCGAGGTGCGCGGGGATGGTCAGCTGGCGACGGCCGCCGACCTTCATGCCCTCCACGCCCTTGTCCCAGCCGGAGATGACCTGGCCGGCACCGAGCTGGAACTGCAGCGGGGCGCCGCGGTTCCAGGAGGCGTCGAACTCCTCGCCGGTGGAGAATGCCACGCCCACGTAGTGGACGGAGACGGTGGCGCCGGCCTTGGCCACCGCGCCGTCGCCTTCCCAGATGTCCTTGATCTCCAGGTCGGCCGGCGGCTCGCCACCCGGGAAGTCGATCTCGGGCTTCTCGATGCTCACTGACTTGCTCCTCTTACTGATGAACTGGGCAACCGGGACAGTCTTACATCTTCGCCAGGATGTCCACGGCGAAGACCAGCGTGGACTTCGCCGGAATCGTCTGCTGCGCCTTGTCGCCGAACCCCTGGTCCGGCGGGATGACGAGGAGCACGCGGCTGCCGATCTTCTTGCCGACCAGACCGTTCTTGAGCCCCTTCAGGGTGACCTGGGCGAGGGGGAAGGTCTGCGTCTTGCCCGTGCTGTAGGTGCTGTCGAACGTCTTGCCGTCCTTCCACAGCAGCCCCACGTAGTTCACGACGACGCTGTCGGTGTCCTTCACGACGTCGCCCTTGGACTCCAGGATGTAATTGGAGACGAGCTTCTTCGGCGGGTCGCTCTTGGTCGGGATCGTGACCTTGGGGGCCTTGCCGTCCGTGTTGGTGCCGACCTTCGGCAGGTCGATGTTGTCCTGGGCGACCTCGGTGCCCTTGGCGGACGCCGGGATCTGCGTCGCCTTCAGAACGTCGACGACGAAGACGAGCGTGGCGTTCGGCTTGATGTCGCCCTGGCCCTGCGCTCCGTAACCGAGCTCCGGCGGGATGACCAGCTGCACCCGGCTGCCGACCTTCTTGCCGACGAGGCCCTTGTCCCAGCCCTGGATCACCATGCCCGCGCCGAGGGTCAGATCGAACGGCTGCTTGCGGTCGAAGCTGTTGTCGAACGGCTTGTCGGAGTCCCAGGCCTGCCCGAGGTAGTTGACCTGGATCGCGTCGCCGTTCTTGAGCGTGGCGCCGTCACCCTCGCTGACGACCCTGGTCTTCAGCTCCTTGGGCGGGTTCCCGGTCCCCTTGGCCAGGGTGGGCTTCTCGCCGAACTTCGCGCCCGCGGTGATCGCGGGGAACCCGTCCTTGGACGCGGCGGAAGCGGAAGCGGAAGCGGAGGCGGAGCCCTTTTCGTTACCGCAGGCTGCTGTCACCAGCAACAGGGGGACGACGAGAAGGCCGGCAAGTCGGCGCACTGGTTCCTCAGATCTCAGACGGCACAGTTGGTTGAGTCCCCGACACTCTAGGGCGTACGCAGGGCCCCGTACGAGGAACGTACGGGGCCCGCGTCGCGTCGGAGTCCGGGAATTCCTGTCGCCGGCTCACATACCCGCGATCAGCTTCTCCACTCGGTCGTCCACCGAACGGAACGGGTCCTTGCACAACACCGTGCGCTGCGCCTGGTCGTTGAGCTTGAGATGGACCCAGT
This sequence comes from Streptomyces sp. NBC_00846, assembly GCF_045207325.1. NCBI lineage: Bacteria > Bacillati > Actinomycetota > Actinomycetes > Kitasatosporales > Streptomycetaceae > Streptomyces > Streptomyces sp. NBC_00846. Next base: position 1,164,087 of record NZ_CP108846.1, read on the forward strand.
CGACGGTGAAGTCCCGCCGCTGCTCCTGGGCCCTGCGGATGAAGTCCCCGCGCAGTCGCGCCCTGGTCGTCTGCGGGGGCACGGACTTGCCCTCGAAGATCTTCAGGTCGTTGCAGACACGGGCGGCCTTCCCCTTGCGCTCCAGCAGGTAGTACAGGCCGCGACGGCGGTGGATGTCGTGGTACGCGAGGTCTATCTGGGCAACCCGCGGATGCGACATCGTCATGTTGTGCTTGGCGCGGTACCGCTCGATGAGCTTGTACTTCATCACCCAGTCGATCTCGGTCTCGATCCGGTCGAGATCCTCGGCCTCGACCGCGTCGAGCGTACGGCCCCACAGCTCCAGGACCTGGGCGACCGTTCCGGTGCGGATGCCGCGGCGGTCGACGAAGTCGACGGCCTTCTCGTAGTACTCGCGCTGCACCTCGATGGCGGATGCCTCACGGCCGCTGGCCAGGCGCACCTTGCGCTGCCCCGTGGTGTCGTGGCTGACCTCACGGATCGCCCGGATCGGGTTCTCCAGCGTCAGATCCCGCATCACGGTGCCCGCCTCGATCATGCGGAGCACCAGATCGGTGGCGCCGACCTTGAGCAGCATCGTCGTCTCGGACATGTTGGAGTCACCAACGATGACGTGGAGACGGCGGTACCGCTCCGCGTCCGCGTGCGGTTCGTCACGCGTGTTGATGATCGGGCGGGAGCGGGTCGTCGCGGAGCTGACGCCCTCCCAGATGTGCTCGGCACGCTGGCTGACGCAGTAGACGGCGCCCCGTGGGGTCTGCAGCACCTTGCCCGCGCCGCAGATCAGCTGCCTCGTGACGAGGAAGGGAATGAGGATGTCCGCGAGCCGGGAGAATTCTCCGTGTCGCGCCACGAGATAGTTCTCATGACATCCGTAGGAGTTTCCCGCCGAGTCGGTGTTGTTCTTGAAGAGATAGACGTCGCCCGCGATTCCCTCCTCGTGCAGGCGGCGTTCGGCGTCGACGAGCAGACCTTCGAGAATGCGCTCGCCGGCCTTGTCGTGGGTGACCAGCTCGGTCAGGTTGTCGCATTCGGGGGTTGCATACTCCGGATGCGATCCCACGTCGAGGTAGAGGCGGGCGCCGTTCCGCAGAAAGACATTGCTGCTGCGGCCCCATGACACAACACGGCGGAAGAGGTAGCGCGCCACTTCATCAGGAGACAGTCGGCGCTGTCCCCTGAACGTGCACGTGACGCCGTACTCGTTCTCCAGCCCGAAAATGCGGCGGTCCATGACTGAACATTACGCCTGATGGCCTGAACTGAAACCGGGTTCGACAGCACCGTTTCGATCATTTTCCGATCCCCGTACAGCAACTGCCGTACGCCCGGGAACTGCGAGGACCCTTCCCGTGGCCAGCAGAACCAGCAGCGCCGCCACCCCACCGGCCCCCGCGACGGCGAAGCTCCACGTCGTGCCGCCCAGTTCGACGGCCGGGCCCGCCACGGCCGTTCCCGCCGCCGCGCCCACCCCGAACGTCGTCACGAGCCAGGAGAACGCCTCCGTCACCGTGCCCCGCGGAGCATGCCGGTCGACCACGATGAACGAGCAGGCGATCGCGGGCGCCAGGAAAACTCCGGCCACTGCCGACAGAGCGGTCATCGCGACCACTCCCGGGGTCAGCATCAGCGGCAGATAGCCGAGCGCCAGCAGTGCGACGATGACCCGCAGCCGGCGTTCCGGAGCCCCGGCCCACTGCCGCGCCCCGTACACCGCGCCACCCACCAGCGCACCCAGCCCCAGCGCGGCCATCAGCCAGCCGTACACCGACTCCCGGCCGTGGTCGTCGGCGTACGCCACCCCGGCCACCGTGATGGAACCGAGCGCGAGCCCGACGAAGAAGAACGAACCGAGCAGTGCCAGCAGCCCCGGCGAACGCAGCGCACCCAGCCAGTGCGCCTCCCGGGGCGCCGAACGCCAGGCACGGGACGGCTCCGAGAGGACGACGGAAAGCGCGCCCAGAACCCCTATTGCGTTGATGACCAGCAGGGCGGCGGCGGGCGACCAGAGCGAGACGAGCAGCGTCACCAGCAGCGGGCCCACGGTGAACATGACCTCCTGGGCGACGGCGTCCATCGCGTACGCCCGGTGCACCCGTTCCTCACCGCCCAGAACGGTCGGCCACAGCGCTCGCAGACCGCCTTCCAGCGGCGGCGTGAAGACTCCGGCCACCATCACCGCGCCGCAGGCCAGCGGCAGCGACCCCAGGCCCACCAGGGCCAGCAGGGCCATGCCCAGCGCCGAGGCCACGGCGGCCGGGAACTGGACACGTGGCTGGCCGTACAGGTCCACGGCGCGGCCCAGGAGCGGCTGCCCGACCGCGGTGGACAGCCCGTACACGGCCGCGAGCGCGCCGGCGAGGGTGTAGCTGCCGCCCTCGGCCCGGGTGAACAGCACGATCGCGATGTGGGCGGTGCCGCTCGGCAGCCGCCCCACCAGGGTCCCCGTGAGCAAACGGGCGGCATGCCGCGCCCGGAGGATGTCCAGATATCCCGCGGCCATGTCCCGCCCCTCTCCTCCGGGTACTCTCGGGCACCTGAAGTTTTACGTATAACGTCGAGGTTCATACGTACCATGTGCCCAGTCCGCAGGTCCACCTCACGGCGCCTGCCCTCCCCGTCCGGCCCGGAGGCCCCGAGTGACCAGCGCACCGCAGTCGCGTCCCGCCCCGCCCCGGCCCACCAGCCGCGATGTCGCGCGGGCCGCCGGGGTCTCGCAGACCACCGTCTCCCTCGTGCTCGGCGACAAATGGCGCGGCCGGGTCTCCGAGGCCACCGCCGAACGCGTACGGCACGCCGCCCGCGGCCTCGGCTACCAGCCCAACCTCGCCGCCCGTAGCCTCCGCCTCGGCCGCACCAGGACCGCGCTGCTCGTCGTCCCCGCGCTCACCAGCGAGTTCTTCGCGCGCGTCTACACCGGCGCTGCCGCGGTCGCCGCCGAGCACGGCTTCGGGGTCGTCCTCTATCCGTCGCCCGAGGGCACCGGCCCGGCCAGGGATCCGTTCGCCTCGGCGCGCGCCTCGCTCGACGGGGTGATCGCCTCGTCCATGGCCGCCGGAGCCCTCGACGCGCTGCGCGGCGCCGGTCTGCCGCTGATCATGCTCGACAGCGACCCGGCGGACACCGGTGTCGCGGCCCGGGTCAACCTCGACATCGCCGACGGCATGCGGCAGATCGCGGACCATCTGCTCGCGCTCGGCCACCGCCGCTTCGTCCACCTCGCGTCGGCAATCGACTCCTGGACCTTCGCCGCCCGCGCCCGGGCCCTCCACGACGCGCTGAAGGCGGTGCCCGGCACCTCCCTACGGACCGTCGCGGCGACGCTCGATGTCCCCGCGGGCCGCGCGGCCACGGAGCGGGCGCTGGCCGCCCCCGGCCCCCGGCCCACCGCCCTCGTCTGCGACGACGACATCCTCGCCGCGGGCGCCTGCAAGGCCGCCCGCAGGCTCGGGCTCCGGGTCCCCGACGACCTCTCCGTCACCGGTTTCGACGATCTGGCCCTGGCCACGGCCGTCGAACCCGAGCTCACCACCGTGCAGCTGCCCGCCGAACAGGTCGGCGAACGCGGCATGGCCGCGCTGCTGGCAGTCCTGGACGGCCGCCCGGCCGAGCCCGGCAGCCTGCCCGTGCGGCTGGTGGCACGCGGCTCCTCGGCACCCCCGCCCGCGGACGGCCCGCGGACATGACGGTGCCCCGGCCCGCCGGGAGGGGCGGACCGGGGCACCGGAGGACTACTCCACGTCCCCACCGGAATCGGTGGAATCGGTGGACTTGGTGATGTCCGTCGTGCTCGCGGGAGACTCGGATTCCTCGCCGTCCTCGATGTCGGAGGGGGCGTCCGTCGGAGCGGCGCCGCCGTCCGCCTCCAGCAGCCGTGCCAGCTGCCGGCCGACGATCCGCTTGAACTTCCGCTGCTGCGGCCTCGTACGGTCCAGGACCGCGACCTCCAGCCGCTCCGCGGGGATCTCCCGCTCGCTGCCGTTGGGATCGCGGGACAGCGCCTGCACGGCCAGCTTGAGCGCCTCGGCGAGCGTCATCCCGTCACGGTGCCGCTGGTCCAGGAAGGTGCTGATCTGCTCGGCGTTGCCGCCGACGGCGACGGAGCCGTGCTCGTCGACGATCGAGCCGTCGTGCGGCAGCCGGTAGATCTGGTCTCCCTCCGGCTCGGTACCCACCTCGGCCACCACCAGCTCCACCTCGTACGGCTTCTCGGCCGCACTGGAGAAGATGGTGCCCAGCGTCTGCGCGTACACGTTGGCCAGCCCACGGGCCGTCACATCGTCACGGTCGTAGGTGTATCCGCGCAGATCGGCGTAGCGCACACCACCGATGCGGAGGTTCTCGTACTCGTTGTACTTGCCGGCGGCGGCGAAACCGATCCGGTCATAGATCTCGCTGAACTTGTGCAGCGCACGGGACGGGTTCTCGCCGACGAACACAATGCCGTCGGCGTACTGCAGCACAACCAGGCTGCGACCACGGGCGATGCCCTTCCGGGCGTATTCCGCCCGGTCGGCCATGGCCTGCTGGGGTGAGACATAGAACGGCGTCGACACCGGTTATCCGTCCCTTCCTGTCAGTGACAAAAGCATCGAAGAAGCTGCGGAACGACGGTCAGAGCAGCGCGGCGCGCGGGCCGTCGGGCTGTTCCAGCCGGCGTTCCAGAACCGAGCGGGCGATCTCGGCGGATTCCACCTCGGTCAGCTTCCGGAAGCCCTCGTCGGTGATGACGGTGACGATCGGATAGATCCGCCGGGCCACATCGGGACCACCGGTCGCCGAATCGTCGTCCGCGGCGTCGTACAGCGCCTGGACGACCAGGGTGAGGGCCTGCTGCTCCGTCAGATCTTCGCGGTAGAGCTTCTTCATCGACCCACGGGCGAAGATCGACCCGGAGCCGGTGGCCGCGTAGCCGACCTCCTCGGAACGGCCGCCGGTGACGTCGTACGAGAAGATCCGGCCCTTCTCCCGGTCGATGTCGAAGCCGGCGAAGAGTGGTACGACGGCGAGGCCCTGCATGGCCATCGCCAGATTGCTGCGGATCATCGTGGAGAGCCGGTTCGCCTTGCCCTCCAGGGAGAGCTGGGCGCCCTCGACCTTCTCGAAGTGCTCCAGCTCCAACTGGAAGAGCTTGACCATCTCCACAGCCAGTCCGGCCGTACCGGCGATGCCCACCGCCGAATACTCGTCGGCCGGGAAGACCTTCTCGATGTCGCGCTGCGCGATCATGTTGCCCATGGTCGCCCGCCGGTCGCCGGCCAGAACCACCCCGCCGGGGAACGTCGCCGCGACGATGGTCGTCCCGTGCGGCGCCTCGATGGCCCCCTGCAGGGGCGGCAGGTTCCGGTTGCCCGGAAGCAGCTGGGGAGAATGGTCGGACAGGAAATCCATGAACGAAGAGGATCCCGGCGTCAGGAAGGCAGCTGGTAGACGCCCGGTGCTACGAGTGTTGGCTTCCACGCGTTTCCCTCCAGGTATGCGACGGCCCTGCGCAGGGTGTCAGGATCGTCTCCCAACGTGCCGATGGCCGAATTGCAGTCGATGCGGTTACGCCACGGACCCTACCCGCCCCGTGGCAGTGGTCCACATGAACTGCGGGGGCAGCGGCACCGCACCCGCGGTGCCGCTTGTGGACGCGCGGTACGGGCAGACCTCGCCCGCACCGCGCACGCCTCACCACTCCCCCGCGTTCACATCCGTGAACTACTGTCCACCCTTTTGGACAAATGACCGGACGAAGTCCTCGGCGTTGGCCTCGAGGACATCATCGATCTCGTCGAGAACGTCGTCGACATCGTCGCTCAGCTTCTCCTGGCGCTCCTTGAGATCCTCGGACGCCTGCGCATCCTGCGCCTGCTCCTCGACCTCCTCCGTGGAACGCGTCGCCTTCTGCTGTCCGCCGCCGGTGTCCTTGGTCGCCATATAGCTCACCCCGCTCGGTTCGAAGCACTTGATCAGACCCTACCCACGGGGTCCGACATTGGCCCGGTAGTTGTCTCAACGTCCGGGGGTCATCCCGATGTTTCCCCGATCGCGGCCCTTTCAGCCGCCCGACAGCACCTGAACCAGCTCTTCCGCCGTGCGGCAGCGGTCCAGGAGCTCCTTGACGTGGTTACGGGTGCCCCGGAGCGGTTCCAGGGTGGGCACCCGCTGCAGCGAGTCATGGCCCGGCAGATCGAAGATGACCGAGTCCCAGGAGGCTGCGGCCACGTCATCGGCGTACTGCTCCAGGCAGCGGCCGCGGAAGTAGGCCCTGGTGTCCTCCGGAGGCCCCGTACGGGCCTTCTCGACGTCACGGTCGTCCAGCAGGCGCTTCATCTTGCCGCGGGCCGCCAGACGGTTGTACAGGCCCTTCTCGGCCCGCACGTCGGCGTACTGGAGGTCCACCAGGTGCAACCGCGCCGCGTCCCAGTCCAGACTGTCACGGCGGCGGTAGCCCTCCATGAGTTCCCGCTTGGCGATCCAGTCGAGCTCGCCGGACAGGCTCATCGGATCGTTCTCCAGCCGGTTGAGGGTGTCCTCCCAGCGGACCAGGACGTCCTTGGTCTGCTCGTCGGCGTCCGCCCCGTACCGCTCCTCGACGTACTTGCGGCCCAGCTCGAAGTACTCCATCTGAAGCTGTACCGCGGTGAGCGTGCGCCCGCTGCGCAGCGTGATCAGGTGCTGCAGCGTCGGGTCGTGGGAGACGTGGTGGAGCGTGCGCACCGGCTGGTCGACCGCGAGATCGACGTTGATGAAGCCGTCCTCGATCATGGAGAGGACCAGGGCGGTGGTACCGAGTTTGAGGTAGGTGGAGATCTCCGAGAGGTTCGCGTCGCCGATGATCACATGGAGCCGGCGGTACTTCTCCGCGTCGGAGTGCGGTTCGTCGCGGGTGTTGATGATGGGGCGCTTGAGGGTGGTCTCCAGGCCGACCTCGACCTCGAAGTAGTCGGCACGCTGACTGATCTGGAAGCCGTGCTCGTGGCCGTCCTGGCCGATTCCCACGCGTCCCGCGCCGGTGACCACCTGGCGGGAGACGAAGAACGGGGTCAGATGGCGCACGATGTCGGAGAAGGGGGTTTCCCGCTTCATCAGGTAGTTCTCGTGCGTGCCGTACGAGGCGCCCTTGTTGTCGGTGTTGTTCTTGTAGAGGTGGATCGGCTGGGCGCCGGGCAGCTGGGCCGCGCGCTCGGCCGCTTCGGCCATGATGCGTTCGCCGGCCTTGTCCCAGAGGACCCCGTCCCGCGGATTGGTGACCTCCGGGGAGCTGTATTCCGGGTGCGCGTGGTCGACGTAGAGGCGGGCCCCGTTGGTGAGGATGACGTTGGCGAGGCCGATGTCCTCGTCGGTGAGCTGGCTGGAGTCCGCGGTCTCGCGGGCGAGGTCGAAACCTCGCGCGTCCCGCAGCGGGTTCTCCTCCTCGAAGTCCCAGCGGGCGCGGCGCGCCCGGTGCATCGCCGCCGCGTAGGCGTTGACGATCTGGGACGAGGTGAGCATGGCATTGGCGTTGGGGTGGCCGGGGACGGAGATCCCGTACTCCGTCTCGATGCCCATTACTCGCCGTACGGTCATGCGGCCCTCCTTGCCCGGCGGCGCTCCCTTGAGGGGCGGCGCTCAAGTACCGCTGCTTGTCGGTGCGCGTGCGTGCCCGTCCACGCACTGCGCGACCGGGCGGTACGCAAGAGCCTAGAGCGCCTCTGTGCTGGTGGGGAGATCAATTACGTCATTGCTGCGGTGTCGTGCGAGCTGTCCGGAAAGCGACCGGCTGCGGATGCCCGGCCGGGCATCCGCAGCCGGTCCGCGTTCTACAGGTACTGCCCGGTATTCGCCACCGTGTCGATGGAGCGACCGGTGTCCGCGCCCTGCTTTCCGGTGACGAGCGTGCGGATGAAGACGATCCGCTCGCCCTTCTTGCCGGAGATGCGGGCCCAGTCGTCCGGGTTCGTGGTGTTCGGCAGGTCCTCGTTCTCCTTGAACTCGTCCACGCATGCCTGGAGGAGATGGGAGACGCGAAGGCCCTTCTGACGCTGGTCGAGGAAGTCCTTGATGGCCATCTTCTTGGCCCGGTCGACGATGTTCTGGATCATCGCGCCGGAATTGAAGTCCTTGAAGTAGAGGACTTCCTTGTCGCCGTTGGCGTACGTGACTTCGAGGAAGCGGTTCTCCTCGGACTCGGTGTACATCCGCTCGACGACGGACTGGATCATCGCGTGCGTGGCGGCTTCCTTGGAGCCGGTGTGCTCCGCGAGGTCGTCCGCGTGCAGGGGCAGCGAAGGCGTGAGGTACTTCGCGAAGATGTCCTTCGCGGCCTCCGCGTCGGGGCGCTCGATCTTGATCTTCACATCGAGGCGGCCGGGGCGCAGGATCGCGGGGTCGATCATGTCCTCGCGGTTGGAGGCGCCGATGACGATGACGTTCTCCAGGCCCTCGACACCGTCGATCTCGGCGAGCAACTGGGGGACGATGGTGTTCTCCACGTCCGAGCTGACGCCGGATCCCCGGGTGCGGAAGAGGGACTCCATCTCGTCGAAGAAGACGATGACGGGGGTGCCCTCACTCGCCTTCTCGCGCGCCCGCTGGAAGACCAGGCGGATGTGCCGCTCGGTCTCGCCGACGTACTTGTTGAGGAGTTCCGGGCCCTTGATGTTGAGGAAGTAGCTCTTGCCCGCGGGCTGGCCGGTGACTTCGGCGACCTTCTTGGCAAGGGAGTTGGCCACCGCCTTGGCGATGAGTGTCTTGCCGCAGCCGGGCGGCCCGTAGAGCAGGATGCCCTTCGGCGGCCGCAGTTCGTGCTCCTTGAAGAGGTCGGGGTGGAGGTAGGGGAGCTCGACCGCGTCCCGGATCAGCTCGATCTGGTCGCCCAGGCCGCCGATCTTGCTGTAGTCGATGTCCGGCACCTCTTCGAGGACGAGCTCTTCGACCTCGCTCTTGGGCACCACTTCGTAGACGTAGCCGGACCTGGGTTCGAGCAGCAGGGCGTCGCCGGGGCGGATGGTGGCGTCCAGCAGCGGCTCCGCGAGCCGTACCACCCGTTCCTCGTCGGTGTGCCCGATGACCAGGGCGCGTTCGCCGTCCTCAAGGACTTCCTTGAGGGTCACGATGTCCCCGGCCCGTTCGAATTCCATGGCGTCGACCACGTTGAGCGCTTCGTTGAGCATGACTTCCTGGCCGCGCCGGAGGTCGTCGAGCTCGACGCCGGGGCTGACATTCACCCGGAGTTTCCGGCCTCCGGTAAAGAGGTCGCAGGTGCCGTCCTCATTGCCCTGCAAGAACACACCGAAACCGGCAGGCGGCTGTGCGAGCCGGTCGACCTCTTCCTTGAGGGCCACGATCTGGTCGCGGGCCTCGCGGAGCGTGTTGGCGAGCCGCTCGTTCTGCGCGGACACGCCTGCCAGGTTGGTCTGCAACTCGACGATCCGCTCTTCGAGAATCCTCGTATGGCGCGGAGAGTCGGCGAGCTTACGTCGCAGGACGGCGATTTCCTGCTCAAGATAGGCGACCTGGCCGGCTGGGTCTTCGGACCCCCGCCCGGGCCGGATGCCGCGGTTGATGTCGTCGTCGTGGGCTGCCACGGTCCTCACCTCCTCCAAGGGGAGCTGGACGCTTCCTGACCCTACCTGGGTGGGTGATGATTGAAACCCCTAGATCACAAAGACTGCGGGGCGTGTCCGATCTTCACCCTTGCGTTCCCCCTCGTGAGAGGGGAATACCCACCCTTCAACATCGGAAAGCGGCCAGTTGTATCGTCGAACCGTTCAACACCCGTCAGTGCTGGCTTCATTTGGTTCGGATACGTAGGGAACGGCAGGAGAAATGACCGTGCAGCAGGAGGCTCCCACCGGCAGCGACACTCAGGACCTGGAGGTCTGGATCGACCAGGACCTGTGCACGGGGGACGGGATCTGCGTGCAGTACGCACCCGAGGTGTTCGAGCTGGACATCGACGGCCTGGCGTATGTGAAGAGCGGTGACGACGAGCTGCTGCAGGACAAGGGCGCGACCACACCCGTACCGCTTCCGCTGCTTCAGGATGTCGTCGATTCGGCCAAGGAATGCCCGGGCGACTGCATCCATGTACGTCGCGTTTCGGACAGGGTCGAGGTGTACGGACCCGAGGCCGCCTGATCCGGCGGTTGTGGGCGGGCGGGCACGCGCGGTGACCGCTCAGGCACTGCCGGGGCCGGCCTGGATGGTGCGGACGAACGCACCGCCCTGCCACCGCCAGGTGACCTTTTCCTGCTGGTCGGGACAGCAGCGGGGTACGTCGGCCGAGGAGTAGCCGAACAGGGTGGCGAAGACGGCTCCGTCTCGCACCGCGAAATCGCCGATGCTCATCTGCTGGGCGGGGTCCACCAGGGTCGCCACGATCCGGGGCGCGGCCCCGTCTCCCTGTGTGAGGACGTAGACACCGCTGGGCGGGGTGCCGGATCCGGCCGCGCAGTGGACCACGGCGACGGTCTCGGGGCGGCCGTCGCCGTCGAGGTCGCCGGGCGCCTGCTGGGCCACGGTGTTCTCCAGCCCGGCGCATTCCAGGGGGTAGGCCACCCGCTGCGGATCGGGGGCGGCGACGGGCGCGGTGCCGTGCTGTGCGGCGGTCCCGTGGGGGGCCGAGGCGGAGGCGGTGGGCTCCGGCTGGAGCATGCCGGCTGCCGCGATGACAGCGGCCATCGCTGTCGCGGTGGCGAGCCAGTGGAGCGGCTTGGTGTCGGTGTGCGCGAGGTCCGGGAGCTCGGAGGGCTGCACGCGGGATGTCTCCTGTGGTTCCTGTGGATCGGGGATGCCTGGTCGGGCGGTGGCACCGGTGGGACGTCCGCGGTGGTGCGGGGTGGCCAGCATCGTGCCACACCGCACAGATCAGGGGAACGGTGGGGTCGGCCACGGACGCGTGTCCGTAGCGGCAACGAGGAGGCGCCACCGCCGAGTTCCCGGGTCGGTCCGGGAACTCGGCGGCGGCGCCGGTACGTTGTGCGGTCGGAGGTCACCCGACAGCCTCTCAGCCGCGGGAGGAGCCGCTCTGGCTGCCGGGACCGTCGTAGTCCTCGCCGTAGGCGCCCTTGGCGGGGCGGCGGCGGCGCAGCGGGGCCTCCACACCGTCGGCCAGGCGGCGGGCGGTGACGAGGAAGCCGGTGTGGCCGATCATGCGGTGGTCCGGGCGGACGGCCAGGCCTTCGACGTGCCAGTTGCGGATCATCGATTCCCAGGGCTGCGGTTCGGCGAAGCAGCCGATCTCGCGGATCGACTCGACGGTCCGCGCGAGCTGCGTGGTGGTCGCGACGTACGCGCAGAGGATGCCGCCGGGCACGAGCGCCTTGGAGACGGCCTCCAGACACTCCCAGGGGGCGAGCATGTCGAGGATGACACGGTCGACGTCGGTGTCCGAGAGGTTGTCCTGGAGGTCGCCGACGGTGAGCTGCCAGGCGGGGTGCGGTTCGCCGAAGTAGCGTTCCACGTTCTGCTGGGCGATCTCGGCGAAGTCCTCGCGACGCTCGTAGGAGTGCAGCATGCCCTGGTCGCCGATGGCGCGCAGCAGGAAGGTGGAGAGCGAGCCGGAGCCGACGCCGGCTTCCACGACGCGGGCGCCGGGGAAGATGTCCGCGAAGGCCAGGATCTGCCCCGCGTCCTTGGGGTAGACCACGGCGGCGCCGCGGGGCATGGACAGGACGTAGTCGGGGAGCAGGGGGCGCAGCGCGAGGTAGGCGACGTTTCCCGTGGTTCGGACAACACTGCCCTCGGGGGCACCGATCAGCTCGTCGTGCGGGAAAGAACCCTTGTGGGTGTGGAAGTTCTTTCCGGCTTCGAGCGTGAAGGTGTAGTGGCGTCCCTTGGGATCGGTGAGCTGGACCTGGTCCCCGACCTTGAAGGGCCCGCGTCGGCGGGCGGCACCGGTCGGTTCAGACATGTGACCAGCCTACCGGTGATTCCCGGGGCTCCGACCGCGAGGCGGGGCGGACGCCGGGCCGGCAGCCTCTCAGGCGGCCGGCCTGGCCAGGGCGGCGACGAAGGCCCGTTCCACATCGGTGGTGGACAGCACTCCGTAGATCTCCCCGGTCTCCTCCAGAACGAGATACTCGGTGGCGGGATGGGCCTTGAGGCGGTCCAGGAGTGCTTCGCCGGCGAGCTCGGCGGAGATCTTCATGCCCTCCGTGAGGTCCTGGGCGAGGCCGCTGACGGCGACCCAGGGGCGGCGGTGTTCGGGGATGGAGACGATCGACGTTTCGCGGACGACGCCCATGGGTTCGCCGTGTCCGTCGACGACGACGAGGGCGCGGGCGCCCGCCTCGTTGGCGCGGCGCAGAGCCTCGGAGAGCGGGGTGTCGGCCTCCACGGGCACGGCGCGCCGGGTGAGGGTGCGGGCGCGCAGTTCGGGAAGGTGCTCGCGCAGCCGGGCCATGCGCAGGCTGTTGCCCGCTCCGGTCCAGATGATGGCGGCGAGGATGGCGGCGAGCAGGGCGTCGGTGACGGTCTCCATGCCGCTGAGCTCCCGGGGATTGTTCCCGAAGGAGCCGGTGTGGGTGAGCAGCGGGAGGCCGATGAGGGTGACGACGGCGAGGGCGCGGCCGACCCAGGCGGCGGCGACGGTGCCGCTCATCGGCCGGCCGGTGATCTTCCAGACGACGGCGCGGAGCATCCGTCCGCCGTCGAGCGGGAGGCCGGGCAGGAGGTTGAAGGCGGCCACCAGGAGGTTGGAGACCATCAGTCCGGCGAGGAGGACACCGGGCACCGTGCCGGGTTCGACGAACTTCGTCCCGGCGTAGAAGACGCCGGCGAGCACCAGGGAGAGCAGGGGGCCGACGAAGGCGAGGAGGAATTCGCGGCCGGGGGTCTCGGACTCCTTCTCGATCTCGGAGACGCCGCCGAAGAACTGGAGCTGGATGCGGCGCACCGGCAGCTTGTAGCGCAGCGCGACGACCGTGTGGGCGAGTTCGTGGACGAGTACGGAGGCGTAGAAGGCGATCGCGAAGAACAGGGAGACCAGATAGCGCGCGGCGCCGAGCTCGGGCAGCACCCGTTCGAGCTGGCCGCCGAAGACCCAGGTGATCAGTGCGGCCACGACGAACCAGCTGGGTGCGACGTACACGGGCACGCCGAACGGACGGCCCATGAGAAGGCCGCCTCCGGGTTCTTCGGGGCGCCGCGGCTCGCCCTTGTCGGGGCCGGTGCCGGGGGCTGTTCCCCCCGTACCGGGCTGCGGCCGCCCGCTGTCGCCGCTCTCGTCCACGAGGTCCCTTCGGTCGGTGCCGGTCGGCACGATCATGCAGTGTTCGAGGGTGTGTGGTCGATGGTATGCCGCCCGCTGTCAGTGGTGGGCCGTAGGGTCTTCGACATGACGTCCCTGCCGCGGCCGCCGCAGCCGCCTTCGTCCCTGTCGCCGTCGCGGGCGAGCGATTTCATGCAGTGTCCTCTGCTGTACCGCTTCCGGGTCATCGACAAACTGCCGGAGAAGCCCAGCGAAGCGGCAACCCGGGGCACGCTGGTGCACGCGGTGCTGGAGCGGCTCTTCGACAACCCGGCCGCGGAGCGCACGGCCGGCCGGGCCACGGCACTGATCCCGGCCCAGTGGGACCGGCTGCTGGAGTCGAAGCCGGAGCTATCGGAGCTGTTCGCGAAGGATGCCGGCGGCGAGCGGCTGTCGCGCTGGCTCTCCGAGGCGGAGAGCCTGGTGGAGCGGTGGTTCTCGCTGGAGGATCCGACGCGCCTGGAGCCCGCCGAGCGGGAGCTGTTCGTCGAGACGGAGCTGGAGTCGGGGCTGCGGCTGCGCGGGGTGATCGACCGGATCGATGTGGCACCCACGGGCGAGGTCCGGATCGTCGACTACAAGACGGGGAAGGCGCCGCGTCCGGAGTACGCGGAGGGTGCGCTCTTCCAGATGAAGTTCTACGCGCTGGTGATCTGGCGGCTGAAGGGTGTGGTGCCGCGGCGGCTCCAGCTCGTCTATCTCGGCAGCGGCGACATCATGACGTACGACCCGGTGGTGGCGGATCTGGAGCGGGTCGAGCGGAAGCTGCTGGCGCTCTGGGACGCGATCCGGCTGGCGACGGAGACGGGCGAGTGGCGGCCCCGGCCGACGAAGCTCTGCGGCTGGTGCGACCACCAGGCGGCCTGCCCCGAATTCGGCGGCACTCCCCCGGTATATCCGTTGTCCGTACGCCCGGCGGAATCCGAGCAGGATGTCCAGGGCAGAATGGATCCGGTCCGTGCCGAGGCCGCCCGGCCTGTGGCCCTGGAAGGACCTTGAGGAGACCTTGTGGCTATCCGCGTCCTACTGGTCGACGACCAACCGCTGCTGCGCACCGGCTTCCGGATGATTCTGGAGGCGGAGGGGGATCTCGCGGTGGTGGGCGAGGCCGGTGACGGCCTCCAGGCTCTCGACCAGGTGCGGGCGCTGCAGCCCGATGTGGTGCTGATGGACATCCGTATGCCGCGGATGGACGGCGTCGAGGCGACGCGTCAGATCACCGGTCCGGGCCGGGACGGTCCGGCGAAGGTGCTGGTGCTGACCACGTTCGATCTCGACGAGTACGTGGTGGAGGCGTTGCGCGCCGGCGCCAGCGGCTTCCTGTTGAAGGACGCTCCGGCCAATGAACTGGTGCAGGCGATCCGTGTGGTCGCGGCGGGCGAGGCGATGCTCGCTCCGAGCATCACCCGCAGGCTGCTCGACAAGTACGCGGATCATCTGCCGTCCGGCGAGGAGCCGGTGCCCGACACCCTGCACACGCTGACGGACCGTGAGGTCGAGGTGCTGAAGCTGGTGGCGCGCGGCCTGTCGAACGCGGAGATCGCCGCGGATCTGTTCGTCAGTGAGACGACGGTCAAGACGCATGTCGGCCATGTCCTGACGAAGCTCGGCCTGCGGGACCGGGTGCAGGCGGCCGTGTACGCGTACGAGAGCGGCCTGGTGCGCCCCGGCGCCCAGTGAGCGGACGAACGGGCCTGCGGAGCCGGCGTGCGCCCCGGCCGGGTACGGCCGGGGCGTCGTCCGTACTCAGACGGTGCTGTCGGCGAGCTCCCAGAGCTGGAGGTCGGCGGATGAGTTGACCGCCCATTCGACGCCGGTGAGGCCTTCGCGGGAGGCGACGTACTGCTTGCCCTGCCAGATCGGCAGTACGGGGACGTCCTGGGCAACGATGTCCTGGAGCCGCTGGAAGGTCTTGGCCGAGGCGCTGCGGTCGGACTCCCGGCGGGACTGCGGGATGAGCGTCTTCCGGGCCAGGTCCGACGTGTAGGGCGAGTTGAGGAAGTTGTTCCTGTCGAGGAACGACGCCGTGAAGTTGTCGGGGTCCGGGAAGTCGGGGAACCAGCCCATGCCGTACACCGCGTAGTCGCCGCGCACCTGCGCGGGGCGGTACTTCTCCCAGGCAGTGCCCTGGACGGTGACGTCGAACAGCCCGGTGTCGTTGAACTGCTTCTTCAGGGCTTCGAATTCGGTGGCCGTGCCGGTGCCGAAGTGGTCCGTCGTGTAGTGCAGGGTGAGCTTCACCGGGGTGTCGATGCGCGCGGCGTGCAGGATCGCTGCGGCCTTCGCGGTGCTGGGCTCGCCGTACTTGTTGTAGAACGAGTTGGTGTGCGCGGTGATGCCGGACGGGATCAGCGAGTACAGCGGCTCGGCCGTGGTGCCGTACACCTTGCTCGCGATCTCACCCCGGTCGATGACCTGGGCCATGGCCTGGCGTACGGCCTTGTTCTTCACGGCCGGGTCCTTGGTGTCGAAGCCGAGGAAGCGGACGGCGAGACCGGACATCTCGGTGAGCTTGATGCCGCTCTCGGGGTTTTCGAGCAGCTCCCGGGACTGCTCGGGTGACATGGTGCGGGTCATCATGTCGATCTTCTTGCTGTCCAGCGCCTTCCCCATCTTCTTGGCGTCGGGGAAGAGGTCCAGTTCGACCTCGTCGTTCCGTACCCTCAGATCGCCCTTGTAGTGCGGGTTCCTGGTGAAGAGGACCTTGACGACCCGGTGGTGCACGACTTCCGGCTTCATGGTGTACGGCCCGGAGCCGTCCACCTGGAATCCGGTACGCGCGGACTTCGCGGCGTACTTGCTCCGCGGCACTATCCCGGCGACCGGGGTGGCGAGCTTGTACGGGAACGTGGCGTCAGGCGTGCGGAGGTGGAAGACGACCTCCCGCTCGCCCCGCGTCTCGACGGTGTCGATGTTGGCGAGCAGGGCGACGGGCCCGTTGGCCGCATTGATGCGGATGACGCGGTCGATGGAGTACTTCACGTCATCGGCGGTGACCGGCTTGCCGTCGGCGAACTTCAGGCCGGCGCGCAGCTTGCAGCGGTAGCTCTCGTTCTGGGTGTCCGTGAAGATGCAGCTCTCGGCCGCTTCGGGCACCGGCTCGCCGCCGCCGCGCGGCACATGCGTCAGGGTTTGCACGGTCTGCCGGAGCACGTTCCACACGCCCGCTTCGTAGCCGATGGCAGGGTCGAGCGGTGCGGGATTCGCCTTGGAGGTCACGAACTGGTCCGTGGTGCCGACAACGATGGCGGCCCTGCCATCGCTCCCGTCACCCGCCGCGCCGCAGGCGGCGAGTGCGGGGGCGAGCAGGCCGACGACGGCCGGCAGCACCAGAGTCTTACGGTTCATTGTGGACGCTCTCCCTCATCCCGGCATGGAGAAAACGACATTAGCGGGCGGCGTCGGCAATGCCGGACCGGATATGCCCGGTGTGTAACCAGGCTGCGCCGGGAATTACCGGCGAGCCGTTTTCCCTGGCGGGGAGAGTTTCGGGCGAGAGGCCATCAATCGTGACACTTCGACACCCTGAATCGGACACCTCGGGCGATCTCGGAAGGCCCTCCTCTGCAATTCGGGTGACAAAGGTCATGCCCGGGCTCCTTTTTTCCTTTGTCGGGCGCCCGGCCTGCACGCACGTACACACGACAGAAAATGCACCATCCGATGCCGAGAGTTTTTCGGTTTAGAGGCCGCGCAGATAGGTGGGGTGGAGGAAGGAGCGGGGCGAGGGGCAAGCCTGGCAAGGCGGAGGAGGGAGGCGACGCGGAGCGTCGCCGACCGACGACAACGCCGCCAGGCGCCGCCCATCGGCACGCGACGCCGCCCCACCTATCTGCGCGGCCTCTTATTCACAGAAACACTCTCGGTGTGTGGATCACTGCATTCCCGTGACCAGCCCCCGGAGAAATGCGAGGTCGACTTCTTCGAGCGAACGTACGACCACACGGCCGGATGCCGGGGCGATCGGGGCGACGGACGGTACGGCGACCACCCGGCAGCCCGCGGCCTCCGCGGCCGCGACTCCGGTCGCGGTGTCCTCGATGACCGCACACCGCTCGGGCTCGGCCCCGAAGCCGGACGCGGCGGTGAGGTAGGGCTCCGGGTGCGGCTTCGTACGGGCGACCTCGTCGCCCGCGACGGTCAGCGAGAAGTGGTGGTGACCCACCGAGTCCAGCACCCGGTCGATGATCCGGCGGTGCGAGGCGGAGACCAGGGCGGTGGGAATCTCGTGCCTGGCCAGTTCGGCCAGCAGCCGTGCCGCACCCGGCATCAGCGGCACACCGCGGCCGATGCGCGCCTCGAAGCGGTCGTTGAGCAGCACGGTGAGTTCGGCGAGGGTGATGTCAGCGCCGGTCACATCCATGAGGTAGCCGGCGCTGCGGGTCATCGGCCCGCCGACCACCACGTCCCGCCATGCCTCGTCGAGCTGGTGCCCGAGCCCGGCGAAGACCTCCACTTCGGCGTCCCACCAGAAGCCCTCGGTGTCGACGAGGGTGCCGTCCATGTCGAGCAGGACGGCCTGCAGGGCGGCGCCTTCCGCCGTGCGGGTCATGGACACAGGAACCGTGCTGGTCATCCGGCACACCTTCCGTAAGGGACGAGAAGGCCGGCCGCCTTTTCCCGTGGGAAGGGCGACCGGCCTGCACTGGACCGACCAGTCTACGACTTGTTCTGCTGCGACGCGTCGAACGCAGTCCTACCGCGCGTTGAAGTACTTCGCCTCCGGGTGATGGATGACGATCGCGTCGGTGGACTGCTCCGGGTGCAGCTGGAATTCCTCCGAGAGCTGCACGCCGATCCGCTCCGGCTGGAGCAGCTCGGCGATCTTCGCCCGGTCCTCCAGGTCGGGGCAGGCGCCGTAGCCGAGGGAGAAGCGCGCTCCGCGGTACTTCAGGGCGAACATGTCCTCGACATCGGCCGGGTCCTCGCCGCCGAAGCCGAGCTCGGAGCGGACGCGGGCGTGCCAGTACTCGGCGAGGGCCTCGGCCAGCTGTACGGACAGGCCGTGCAGCTCCAGGTAGTCGCGGTAGGCGTTGGCCTCGAAGAGTTTGGCGGTCTCGCCGCCGATCTTCGAACCGACGGTGACGACCTGGAGACCGATCACGTCCGTCTCGCCGGACTCCTCGGGGCGGAAGAAGTCCGCGAGGCAGAGGCGGCGGCCACGGCGCTGGCGCGGGAAGGTGAAGCGGGTGCGCTCGGAACCGTCCTCGTGGAGCAGGATCAGGTCTTCGCCCTTGGAGACACAGGGGAAGTAGCCGTAGACGACGGCGGCTTCCAGCAGGTTCTCGGTGTGGAGCTTGTCGAGCCAGCCGCGCAGGTGCGGGCGGCCCTCGGTCTCGACCAGTTCCTCGTACGTCGGTCCGTCACCGGCGCGGGCCTGCTTCAGGCCCCACTGGCCCTTGAAGAGCGCGCCCTCGTCCAGCCAGGACGCGTACTCCTTGAGCTGAATGCCCTTGACGACCCGGGTACCCCAGAAGGGGGGCTCGGGGACCGGGTTGTCCACGGCGACGTCGGAGCGGACGCCCTCCTGCGGCTCGTCGACCTCCAGGACCGCAGTGTCGCGCTTGGGAACGCGGCGCTGCTTGAGTTCCGGAAGGACGGCGCCGGGCACGCCGCGCTTGACCGCGATCAGGGCGTCCATCAGGCGCAGTCCCTCGAACGCGTCGCGGGCGTAGCGGACCTCGCCCTCGTAGATCTCGTGGAGGTCCTGCTCGACGTAGGCCCGGGTGAGGGCGGCGCCGCCGAGGATCACCGGGAAGTCGGCGGCCAGCTTGCGCTGGTTCAGCTCCTCCAGGTTCTCCTTCATGATCACGGTGGACTTCACCAGCAGGCCGGACATGCCGATGACGTCGGCGCGGTGCTCCTCGGCGGCCTCCAGGATCGCGGAGACGGGCTGCTTGATGCCGAGGTTCACGACGTTGTAGCCGTTGTTGGAGAGGATGATGTCGACGAGGTTCTTGCCGATGTCGTGGACGTCGCCGCGGACGGTGGCCAGGACGATGGTGCCCTTGCCCTCGGCGTCGGACTTCTCCATGTGCGGCTCCAGGTAGGCCACCGCGGTCTTCATGACCTCGGCGGACTGGAGCACGAACGGCAGCTGCATCTGGCCGGAGCCGAAGAGCTCGCCGACGACCTTCATGCCCTCCAGGAGGGTGTCGTTGACGATGTCGAGGGCCGGGCGGGTCCTCAGGGCCTCGTCGAGGTCGGTCTCCAGGCCGTTCTTCTCGCCGTCGATGATGCGGCGCTGGAGGCGTTCGTCGAGCGGCAGGGCGAGGAGTTCCTCGGCCTTGCCCGCCTTCATCGACTTCGTGCTGACGCCCTCGAAGAGCTCCATGAGCTTCTGGAGGGGGTCGTAGCCCTCGGAGCGCCGGTCGTAGATGAGGTCGAGCGCGACCTCGACCTGCTCCTCTTCGAGGCGTGCGATCGGAAGGATCTTGGAGGCGTGCACGATCGCGGAGTCGAGACCGGCCTTGACGCACTCGTCGAGGAAGACGGAGTTGAGAACGACACGGGCGGCCGGGTTGAGGCCGAAGGAGATGTTGGACAGGCCGAGCGTCGTCTGTACGTCGGGGTGGCGCTTCTTCAGTTCGCGGATGGCCCCGATGGTGGCGACGCCGTCGCCGCGGGATTCCTCCTGGCCGGTGCAGATCGTGAAGGTCAGGGTGTCGATGAGGATGTCCGACTCCTGGATGCCCCAGTTGCCGGTCAGGTCCGCGATGAGCCGCTCGGCGACGGCGACCTTGTGCTCGACCGTGCGGGCCTGGCCCTCCTCGTCGATGGTCAGGGCGATCAGCGCGGCGCCGTGCTCGGCGGCCAGCGCGGTGACCTTGGCGAAGCGGGACTCGGGGCCGTCGCCGTCCTCGTAGTTGATGGAGTTGAGGACGGCACGGCCGCCGAGCTTCTCCAGACCGGCGCGCAGGACGGGCAGTTCGGTGGAGTCGAGCACGATCGGCAGGGTGGAGGCGGTGGCGAAGCGGCCGGCCAGTTCCTCCATGTCCGCCACTCCGTCGCGGCCCACGTAGTCGACGCAGAGGTCGAGCATGTGGGCGCCCTCGCGGATCTGGTCGCGGGCCATCTCCACGCAGTCGTCCCAGCGGGCCGCCAGCATCGCCTCGCGGAACTTCTTGGAGCCGTTGGCGTTCGTCCGCTCGCCGATCGCGAGGTACGAGGTGTCCTGGCGGAACGGGACGGTCTGGTAGAGGGACGCGGCGCCCGGCTCGGGGTGCGGGACGCGGGGGGTGACGGCGACGCCGCGGACCCGCTCGACGACCTGGCGCAGGTGCTCCGGGGTCGTACCGCAGCAGCCGCCGACCAGCGCGAGGCCGTACTCGCGGACGAAGGTCTCCTGGGCGTCGGCCAGCTCGGCCGGGGACAGCGGGTAGTGCGCGCCGTCCTTGCCGAGCACGGGGAGGCCGGCGTTGGGCATGCAGGAGAGCGGGATGCGCGAGTGCCGGGCGAGATAGCGCAGGTGCTCGCTCATCTCGGCCGGGCCGGTGGCGCAGTTCAGACCGATGAGGTCGATGCCGAGCGGCTCCAGGGCGGTGAGCGCCGCACCGATCTCGGAGCCGAGCAGCATGGTGCCGGTCGTCTCGACGGTGACGGAGCAGATCACCGGGAGGTTGGCCCCGGTGGCCTCCAGGGCGCGGCGGGCGCCGATGACGGAGGCCTTGGTCTGCAGCAGGTCCTGGGTGGTCTCGACCAGGAGGGCGTCGGCACCGCCGGCGATCATGCCCTCGGCGTTCTGCTGGTAGGCGTCGCGGAGTTTGGTGTACGGGGCGTGGCCCAGCGTCGGCAGCTTCGTGCCCGGGCCCATGGAGCCGAGCACCCAGCGCTGCTGTCCGGTGGAGGCGGTGAATTCGTCGGCGACCTCGCGGGCGATGCGCGCGCCGGACTCGGAGAGCTCGAAGACCCGCTCGGCGATGTCGTACTCGCCCAGGGCGGCCAGGTTGGCGCCGAAGGTGTTCGTCTCGACGCAGTCCACGCCGACGGCGAAGTACTCCTCGTGCACGGAGCGCACGATGTCGGGGCGCGTGACGTTCAGGATCTCGTTGCAGCCTTCGAGGTTCTGGAAGTCCTCGAGGGTCGGGTCCTGTGCCTGGAGCATGGTGCCCATGGCACCGTCGGCCACCACCACCCGGGTGGCGAGTGCCTCACGGAGGGCTTCGGCTCGGTTCCGGCTGTCGGCGGAAGGGGTCGGCGACGAGGCCATGGATGTACTCCCTGGGATGCGACGGCTGTCGGCTTTGCGGCTTCGGCGGAAGGCGCACCACGCCAGCGTAGCCGGGCGACGCCCGGGGCCGTCACTCCGTCCCACGGAACGGACGGCATGCTGTGCGGGGGGATGTCCGGATCGCAGTGGTGCCGCGGTTTTCCTGCGCGCTCACGCAAGGGTCGGCATCGACCGATAATGTTCAGCATTGTCGAACCGAGGTGGAGGAGTACGGCGCGATGGCCAAGAACATCCAGTCGCTGGAGCGGGCGGCGGCGATGCTGCGCCTGCTGGCAGGTGGCGAGCGTCGGCTGGGGCTGTCCGACATCGCCTCTTCACTGGGCCTGGCCAAGGGCACCGCACACGGCATTCTGCGCACGCTCCAGCACGAGGGCTTCGTCGAGCAGGACGCGGCGTCCGGCCGTTATCAGCTGGGCGCCGAGCTGCTGCGCCTGGGCAACAGCTATCTGGACGTCCACGAGCTGCGGGCGCGCGCGCTCGTCTGGACGGACGACCTGGCCCGCTCCAGCGGCGAGAGCGCCCATCTGGGGGTCCTTCACCAGCAGGGCGTCCTCATCGTCCACCACGTGTTCCGGCCCGACGACAGCCGGCAGGTCCTGGAGGTCGGGGCCATGCAGCCGCTGCACTCCACGGCCCTGGGCAAGGTGCTCTCGGCGTACGACCCGGTGGCGCACACCGAGGCGATGGAGGCCGAGCGGAGGTCCTTCACCCCGCACACCGTCACCGATACGGCGGAGTTCGAAGCGATGCTCGATCTGATCCGGGCCCGCGGCTGGGCGGCCGACGTGGAGGAGACCTGGGAGGGCGTGGCCGCGGTGGCCGCCCCGATCCACGACCGGCGGCGGATGCCGGTCGGCGCGGTGGCCGTGACCGGCGCGGTGGAGCGGGTCTGCGCGGACGGGGAGCTGCGCCCCGAACTGATCGCCGCGGTGCGGGACTGCGCCCGCGCGGTCTCCAGGGATCTGGGCGCCCGGCCCTTCTGATCGCGGCAGCGAATGATCACCGGCGGCGGCCGCGCCACCCGCGGGCCGCCGGTAACGATCGAGTTTTAGGCCACACAACCCTTGACGCGTGTTTCACCTGGGGGAAGCATTGCCGTTCACCGGTCGGCATTATCGAACAGCTAACGGAATTTCACGTTACGGTGTGCCAGCGCCAAGGGCCGGAAAACGCCCTCATGTGAGGGCGCGGACCACCGGAGGGACCCGGGGTTCGGCTTCCCTGGACGAAGGACAAAGGAGTCGCGGGTGTCCAGCTCCGACATCTTCATCGGCGAGACCACAGGTACCGCCGTACTCATCCTGCTCGGCGGCGGTGTCTGCGCGGCCGTCACTCTCAAGCGCTCCAAGGCGCAGAACGCCGGCTGGCTCGCCATCACCTTCGGGTGGGGTTTCGCAGTCCTGACCGGCGCGTATCTGGCCGGCGGCGTGTCCGGCGCGCATCTCAATCCGGCGGTCACGATCGGTCTCGCGATCGAGGGCGGCACCAAGTGGAGCGACGTGCCGCTGTACCTCGTCTCCCAGCTGTTCGGCGCGATGATCGGCGCGGTGCTGGTCTGGCTGACGTACTACGGGCAGTTCCGGGCGCATCTCACAGATCCGGAGATCGTGGGCGCCCAGCCGGGTGAAGAGGCCATGGTCGACCAGTCCTCCGCCCCGAAGGCAGGCCCGGTGCTGGGCATCTTCTCCACCGGCCCCGAGATCCGGCACGCGGTGCAGAACCTCGCCACCGAGATCATCGCCACCGTCGTGCTCGTCCTGGCGATCCTCACCCAGGGCCTCAACAACGACGGCAACGGCCTCGGCACGCTCGGCGCATTGGTCACCGCGCTGGTCGTCGTCGGTATCGGTCTCTCGCTCGGCGGGCCGACGGGTTACGCGATCAACCCGGTTCGCGACCTCGGTCCGCGTATCGTGCACGCGCTGCTTCCGCTGCCGAACAAGGGCGGCTCCGACTGGGGCTACGCATGGATCCCGGTCGTCGGACCGCTCGTCGGCGGCGCGATCGCGGGCGGGCTCTACAACGTGGCCTTCGCCTGAGCCGTGACGTACAGAGCTGTGACGTACAGAGCCGCAACCCTCACGACCACACAGACTTCCGGGAGCACACCGTGACCGACGCACACACCACCGGCCCGTTCATCGCGGCCATCGACCAGGGCACCACCTCCAGCCGCTGCATCGTCTTCGACAAGGACGGCCGGATCGTCTCCGTCGACCAGAAGGAGCACGAGCAGATCTTCCCGAAGCCGGGCTGGGTCGAGCACAACGCGAGGGAAATCTGGGAGAACGTCCAGGAGGTCGTGGCGGGCGCCGTCGTCAAGGCGGGCATCACCGCCGCCGACGTGAAGGCCATCGGCATCACCAACCAGCGCGAGACCACGCTGCTCTGGGACAAGAACACCGGTGAGCCGGTCCACAACGCCCTCGTCTGGCAGGACACCCGCACCGACGCGCTCTGCAAGGAGCTCGGCCGCAATGTGGGCCAGGACCGCTTCCGCCGCGAGACCGGTCTGCCGCTCGCCTCGTACTTCGCGGGCCCCAAGGTCCGCTGGCTGCTCGACAACGTCGAGGGGCTGCGCGAGCGCGCCGAGCGCGGCGACATCCTCTTCGGCACGATGGACTCCTGGGTCATCTGGAACCTGACCGGCGGTACGAACGGCGGCGTCCACGTCACCGACGTCACCAACGCCTCGCGCACCCTCCTGATGAACCTGCACTCCATGACGTGGGACACCAAGATCCTCGCGTCCATGGAGATCCCGGCGGCCGTGCTGCCCGAGATCCGCTCCTCCGCCGAGGTGTACGGCACCGCGAAGGGCGGCGTCCTGGACGGCGTCCCGGTCGCCTCCGCGCTCGGCGACCAGCAGGCGGCCCTCTTCGGCCAGACCTGTTTCTCCGAGGGCGAGGCCAAGTCCACGTACGGCACCGGCACCTTCATGCTGATGAACACCGGTGAGACGCCCGTCAACTCGTACAACGGACTGCTGACGACCGTCGGGTACCGGATCGGCGAACAGAAGCCGGTCTACGCCCTGGAAGGCTCCATCGCCGTCACCGGCTCGCTGGTGCAGTGGATGCGCGACCAGATGGGCCTGATCAACTCGGCGGCCGAGATCGAGACGCTGGCCTTGTCGGTCGAGGACAACGGCGGCGCGTACTTCGTGCCCGCCTTCTCCGGTCTGTTCGCCCCGTACTGGCGCTCCGACGCCCGCGGCGTCATCGCCGGCCTGACCCGGTACGTCACCAAGGCCCACATCGCCCGTGCCGTCCTGGAGGCCACCGCCTGGCAGACCCGGGAGATCACCGACGCCATGACGAAGGACTCCGGTGTCGAACTCGCCGCCCTGAAGGTCGACGGCGGCATGACCTCCAACAACTTGCTGATGCAGACGCTCGCCGACTTCCTGGACGCACCCGTGGTGCGGCCCATGGTCGCCGAGACGACCTGCCTCGGCGCCGCCTACGCCGCCGGTCTCGCCGTCGGCTTCTGGCCGGACACCGACGCGCTGCGCGCCAACTGGCGCCGGGCCGCCGAGTGGACACCCCGCATGGACGCGGACACCCGCGACCGCGAGTACAAGAGCTGGCTCAAGGCCGTGGAACGGACCCTGGGCTGGCTCGAAGACGAGGAGTAATCACCATGACCACCCTGCAGAGCGTCCCGGCACTCGGGACACACCCGGCCTCCGGCTCCCTCCCGAGCCGCGCCGAGACCCGGGAGCAGCTGTCCAAGGCTGCGTACGACCTCCTGGTGATCGGTGGCGGCATCCTGGGCATCTCCACCGCCTGGCACGCCGCGCAGTCCGGGCTGCGGGTGGCCCTGGTGGACGCCGGCGACTTCGCCGGCGCCACTTCCTCCGCCTCCTCCAAGCTCCTCCACGGCGGTCTGCGCTACCTGCAGACCGGTGCGGTGAAGCTCGTCGCGGAGAATCACTTCGAGCGCCGTGCGGTGTCCCGTCAGGTCGCACCGCACCTGGCCAATCCGCTCACCTTCTACCTGCCGGTCTACAAGGGCGGCCCGCACGGCGCGGCCAAGCTCGGCGCCGGTGTGTTCGCGTACTCGGCGCTCTCCGCGTTCGGTGACGGGGTCGGGCACGTGATCAGCCCGGCGAAGGCGCAGCGCGATGTGCCGGAGCTGCGTACGGACGGTCTGAAGGCCGTCGCGGTCTACGGCGACGACCAGATGAACGATGCCCGGATGGCGCTGATGACGGTCCGCGCGGCCGTCGACGCGGGTGCGGTCGTCCTCAACCACGCGGCGGTGACCGGGCTGCGGTTCACCCGGGGCCGGGTGACGGGCGCCGACCTGGAGGACCGTACGGACGGTACGGAGTTCGGCGTCAACGCCCGTCTGGTGCTGAACGCCACCGGCCCGTGGGTCGATCACCTGCGGAAGATGGAGGACGCCGGCGCGGCTCCTTCGATACGTCTTTCCAAGGGCGCGCACCTGGTCCTGAAGCGGACGCGGCCGTGGAAGGCCGCGCTGGCGACCCCGATCGACAAGTACCGGATCGCGTTCGCCCTGCCCTGGGAGGACATGCTGCTGCTCGGCACGACGGACGAGGAGTACGAGGGCGATCCGGCGGACGTCGCGGTCAACGAGAAGGACACCGCGCAGATCCTGGACGAGGCCGCTTTCTCCATCAAGGACCAGCAGCTGTCGCGCGATCTGATCACGTACTCCTTCGCGGGTCTGCGGGTGCTGCCCGGCAGCCCGGGCGACACGTCCAAGGCCAAGCGCGAGACGGTCGTGACGGAGGGCCGCGGCGGGATGCTGTCGGTCGCGGGCGGCAAGTGGACGACGTTCCGCCACATCGGCCGTACGGTGATGAACAAGCTGGCCGCGCTCCCCGGCCACTCTCTGGCGGACGACATGGAGCCGATCTCGCGGCTGCCGAAGAAGCTCCCGCTGCCCGGCATCGCCAACCCGAACGCGGTGGCGCACCGGCTGCTGATCGACGGCGGTACGCCCGGCCCGCGGATGGCGGCCGACACGGCTCGCCACCTCGCCACCCACTACGGCTCGCTCGCCTTCGACATCGCACGGCTGGCGAACGAGAACCCGGCGCTGGCCGAGCGCGTCCACCCGGACGCGCCGGAGATCTGGGCGCAGGTCGCCTACGCGCGTGATCACGAGTGGGCCGAGACCGCGGACGACGTGCTGCGCCGCCGGACGACGCTGACGATCCGGGGCCTGGCGACGGACGAGATCCGGGCCGGCGTCGAGTCCATGCTCGGCGACCGGGGCTGAGGGGCCGTACGCGTCGGACGGGGCGGTTCCCGGGTGGGGCCGCCCCGTCCGTATGTCCGTATGTCCGCCCGCCGGGGAGGCCTCGGGCCGGTGGGCGCGCCGTACGGGCGCCGTGCGTGTGCGGTCCCCCGGGACGACCTGCGGCAGACCTGGTTCATCAGTCTCTTCCGACCCGCATAATGAGGGGAGACATCGGATGTCTGATTCCCGCCCGGATCCAGGAGGACCGTCATGGCTGTCACCGACGAGGCGATCGAGAAGATCAAGGGAATGATCGTCTCGGGTGCGCTACGGCCCGGCGACCGGCTCCCCAAGGAGAGCGAACTCGCGGCCGAGCTGGGGCTCTCACGCAACTCCCTCCGGGAGGCGGTGCGCGCCCTGTCGCTGATCCGCATCCTCGATGTGCGGCAGGGCGACGGCACGTATGTGACCAGCCTCGATCCGCAGTTGCTGCTGGAGGCGCTGAGCTTCGTCGTGGACTTCCACCGCGACGACACGGTGCTCGAATTCTTGGCGGTCCGCCGGATCCTGGAACCGGCGGCGACGGCGATGGCGGCCACCCGGATCAGCGAGGCCCAACTGGACTTGCTGAGCTCGCAGTTGGACGCCCTGGGCGCGCAGCCCTCGGTGGAGGAGCTGGTCGCCTGCGATCTGGAGTTCCACCGCGGGATCGTGCAGTCCTCCGGGAACTCGGTGCTCTGCTCGCTGCTCGACGGGCTGTCGGGGCCGACGACCCGGGCGCGGGTCTGGCGCGGTCTGACGCAGGAGGACGCGGTGAGCCGCACGCTCCATGAGCACCGGGCGATCGTGTCGGCGCTGCGGGACCGGGACGCGGAGGCCGCGCGGGCGTGGGCGACGGTGCATGTGGCGAGCGTGGAGCAGTGGTTGCGGTCGACGCTGTAGTGCGGGAAGGGGCTGGTGGGTTGTTTCCCCCACAGCCCCCTCCCGTAACCGGGGCTCCGCCCCGGACCCCGGAACCCCGGACCCCGGTCCTCGAACGCCGGACGGGCCGGATCTGCCCGTCCGGCGTTCGGGAGGCGGGCCTCAGTCCTGCTTCTCGCCGCTCGCGAAGCGGGAGATGACCAGGGCGACGATGATGATCGCGCCGTTGAGGAACTGGTTCCACAGCGCCGGGACACCGCCGAGGGTCATCACGTTGACCACCAGCTGGAGCGTCAGTACGCCGGTCAGCGCGCCGAACAGGGTGCCGCGGCCGCCCTTGAGGCTGATGCCGCCGATGACCGCGGCGGCGAACACCTGGAAGATCCAGCCGTTGCCCTGGGTCGCCGCGACCGATCCATAGTGGCCGGTGTAGAGGATGCCCGCGAAGGCCGCCAGCAGACCGCCGATGGCGAGGACGATCCAGGTGACGCGGTCCACCCGGATGCCCGCGGCGCGCGCGGCCTCCGGGTTGCCACCGATCGCGTACAGCGAACGCCCGTGGCGCAGCCAGGCCAGCGCGGCGCCGCCGACGGCGAACAGCGCCAGGCAGATCCAGACAGCGGCCGGTGCGCCGAACCACTCGCTTTTGCCGAGGTAGCGGAAGGACTCCGGAACGTCGGTGATGGACTTGCCCTCGGTGATGCCGATGTGGAGGCCGCGCAGCATGGTGAGCATGCCGAGCGTGGCGATGAAGCCGTTGACCCGCAGTTTCAGCATCAGGAAGCCGTTGACGGCACCGATGGCGAGGCCCACGAGCAGACAGAGCGGGATCGCCGACCAGGTGGGCAGCAGGCCCAGGCCCGCGAAGCGGCCGCCCTCGGTGGGCAGGACGAGCCACATCGCGACGACGGGTGCGATGCCGATCGTCGACTCCAGCGACAGGTCCATCCGCCCGCAGATCAGGATCAGCGCCTGGCCCAGGACCAGCAGGCTCAGCTCGGAGGACTGCTGGACGACGCTGATCAGGTTCTCGGAGGTCAGGAACACCGGCGAGACGATGAACCCGATCACCATCAGCACCAGGATCACCGGTACCAGCGAGAAGTCGCTCCACCGGATCAGCTTCAGCCGGTCCAGCGGGCGTTCGCCCGTCAAGGAGCCCTTGGACCCGCCGTTGATGTCGTCGGCCGCCGCGGGCCGTACCGTGCCGGTCATTCCCTTTCCCCCACACCTTCCATGGCGGCGACGAGTTCCCCGTCGGTCCACCCGCTGGCGAATGTCGCAACCACACGCCCGTGGAACAGGGCGAGTACCCGGTCGCAGACCCGCAGATCGTCCAGTTCGTCCGAGATGATCACTGCGGCGTTCCCCTCGTCGGCGACCCGCCGTACGACTCCGAGCAGCGAGTCCTTGGACTTGACGTCCACACCCGCGGTGGGCCGGACCGCCACCAGCACGCTCGGATTGCGGGCCAGCGCGCGGGCGACCACCACCTTCTGCTGGTTTCCGCCGGAGAGTCCGGAGACGGGCTGCTCGGGCCCCTGTGTCTTGATGTCCAGCGAGGTGATCATGGTCCGTGCGAACTCCCTGGTACGGGAGGGCAGTACGGTCCCCCACGGGCCGAGCTGGTCGGTGACGGTGAGGGTGGCGTTCTCGGCGACGCTGCGTTCCAGGACGAGGCCCTGGTCGTGCCGGTCCTCGGGGATGTAGCCGATCCCGGCGTCCAGTGCGTGCGGCACGCTGCCGGAGCGCACGGCCCTGCCGTGGACGGAGACCGTGCCGCCGCTCGCCTTGCGCATTCCGGCCAGGGTCTCGCCCAGGGCCGTGTTGCCGCTGGCCGCGGAGCCGGCCAGGCCGAGCACCTCGCCGGGGCGGACCTCCAGGTCCAGGGGTTCGAACCGGCCCTGGAGGGTGAGGTGTTCGGTCCGCAGGACGGGGGCGGTCGATTCGTCCCGAGCCGTCGCGCCGTCACCGCTCGCGTGCCAGGCGGTGGCGCCGGCGGACTGTTCGCCGGTCATCGCCGCCACCAGTTCCGCCTTGGCCACGTCGGCGACCGGCGCGCTGAGCACATGACGGGCGTCGCGGTAGACGGTGACCGCCGTGCACAGCTCGTACACCTCCTGCAGATGGTGGGAGATGAAGAGGAACGCCACTCCCTGGCTCTGCAGTTCCCTGAGTTTGTCGAAGAGCCGCCCGATGCCGCGGGCATCGAGCTGGGCGGTCGGCTCGTCCAGGATGATCAGCCGGGCGCCGAAGGACAGCGCCCGCGCGATCTCGACGAACTGCCGCTGCTCGACGGCGAGATCGCGCGCCCGGGTGCCGGGGTCGACCTGGACGCCGTACTCGGCGAGGAGCCCCTCGGCCCGCTTGCGGAGCTTCCCCCAGCTGATCCAGCGGGCGTGGTCGTCGAAGCGGTTGAGGAAGAGGTTCTCGGCGACGGTCAGATCGGGGACGACCATCGACTTCTGGTAGACGCAGGCGACCTTCGACTGCCAGGCCGTGGTGTCCCCGAAGGCGGGCGCGGGCTCCCCACCGAAGGTGACCGTGCCCGCGTCCGCCTTGTGGAGCCCGGTCAGGACACTGACCAGCGTCGACTTGCCCGCGCCGTTGCGGCCGACGAGGGCGTGGGACTCACCGGGCCGCACGGTGAGCTTCACCCCGTCGAGCGCCACGGTCGGACCGAAGCGTTTGACGATGCCCGCCGCCTGTACGGCGGGCGGTGCCTTTTCCATCAGACCCCTTGAAGCGCTGTAGTAATTCGGTGCTCTGCCCCCGGGCAGCGGTCAGGGCTTGGCCGCGTCCCGGTTCCTCGTTACCGAGAGGGAGGAGTCACGGCTAGTGCCGCGACCGGCACTAGCTCTTCTTCTCCAGCTGATTGGCCCACAGTTTCGGGTCGTCCACGTTGTCCTTGGTCACCAGGGGCGCGGGGAGTTGGTCCTCGAAGCCGTTCGGGATCCTGATGATGTTCGAGTCGTGGTCGGTCGGGCCTTCCTTGAAGGTCTTGCCGTCCAGGGCCGCCTTCGCGTAGTACAGCGCGTACTTCGCGTACAGGTCGGCGGGCTGCGAGATCGTCGCGTCGATCTTCCCCGCCTTGATGGCGTCGAACTCCTCCGGGATGCCGTCGTTGGAGATGATCGTGATGTGGCCCGGCGTACCGGCCGGCTTCAGCAGCTTCTTCTGCTCCAGGAGCGCGAGGGTGGGCTGCAGGAAGACGCCGCCCGCCTGCATGTAGATGCCGTTGATGTCGGGGTTGGCGGCCAGGGTGGCCTGGAGCTTGGCGGAGGCGACGTCGCCCTTCCAGTCGGTGGCCAGCTCGAAGACCTTGATGCCGGGAAAGTCCTTGTCCATGCAGGCCTTGAACGCCTCGGACCGGTCACGGCCGTTGATCGAGGCGAGGTCGCCCTGGAACTCGACGACCTTGCCCTTGCCCTTCAGCTGCTCGCCGAGGTACTTGCAGGCGTTGGTCCCGTACGCCTTGTTGTCGGCCCGCACCACCATGTAGATGTTGCCCTTGTCGGGGCGGGTGTCGACGCTGATGACGGGGATCTTCTTCTCGTTCAGCGTGTTGAGCGATTCGGCTATCGCACCGGTGTCCTGGGGTGCCATCACGACGGCCTTGGCGCCCTGGTCGGTGAAGGTCTGGACGTTGGCGACCAGCTTGCCGATGTCATTCTGCGAGTTGGTCAGCGGCAGGGCCTTGACCTCGCCCGCGTTGACCCCCTTCTGCACATAGTTCTGGTACGAGTTCCAGAAGTCGCTGTCGCTGCGCGGCAGGTCGATTCCGACCTTCCCGCCTCCCGCGCCGTCGGCCGAGGACTCGCGGTTGCAGCCCGCGAGGGCAGTGACGGCCAGCAGTACGGCGCAGGCTGCCGCACTCTTCGTACGCACTCTCATTGGTGTCCCAATCCTTGGCGGAGTACCGGTCGGAGCTCTGCGGGCAGAGCGGCGGTGCATGGTGCTCGGGGGCGCGGCCCGGTGGTGCGGCTCGGGCCTGTCCGGCGGATCAGGGCCGGACAGGCCCGGGGGCCGCGCGTCCTTGATCAGCTTTCGGCGGGGCGCAGGCGCAGGCCCTGCATTCCGCCGTCGACGGCGAGTGCCGTGCCGGTGACGGAGGCGGCGGCGGGGCTCGCGAGGTAGACGATCGCGGCGGCCACCTCATCGGCCGAGACCAGCCGCCCGAGCGGCTGGCGGGCGTCCAGCGCGGCCCGTTCGGCGACCGGGTCGTCGGCCTGTCCGAGGAGCCGGCCGATCCACGGGGTGTCCGCGGTGCCCGGGTTGACGCAGTTGACCCGGATGCCCTCGCGGACGTGGTCGGCGGCCATCGCGAGGGTCAGGGAGAGGACCGCGCCCTTGCTCGCGCTGTACAGGGCGCGCTGCGGCAGCCCGGCGGTCGCGGCGATCGAGCAGGTCTGGGTGATCGAGACGGCACCGGGGCGTTCGGCCGCCGCGCTCCGCAGATGGGGCAGGGCGTGCCGGGCGGTACGGACCATGCCGAGGACGTTGATGTCCAGGACCCGGGTCCACTCCTCGTCGGCGTTGTCCTCGACGGTGCCGATGGAACCGATGCCCGCGTTGGACACGACGGTATGCAGGCCGCCGAGTTCGCCGGCCGCCCGGTCGACCGCCTCGCGCACGGCGTGGTCGTCGGTGACGTCCGCCTTGACGGCCAGGACGCCCGCGGGGGCGCCCGCGGTCTCCCGGTCGAGCACCGCCACCTGGGCGCCGCGCGCCAGCAGCAGGGTCGCGACGGCGGCGCCGATGCCGGAGGCACCGCCCGTCACCAGGGCGTTCATCCCCTCGAAGTCGCGTGTGCCGGTCATCAGTTGGCCTCCTCGGTGGTGCGGCGGGCCTGCCATACGGGGCCCTCCGGATAGCGGTGCGCGGCGATCGACTCGGGGAGCATCCGGGCGGAGAAGCCCGGTGAATCAGGCGCGGCGTAACGGCCGTTCTCGATCACGGTGGGGTCGGCGAAGTGTTCGTGGAGATGGTCGACGTACTCGATCACTCGGTTCTCCCGGCTTCCGGAGACCGCCACATAGTCGAACATCGAGAGGTGTTGCACCAGCTCGCAGAGCCCGACTCCGCCCGCGTGCGGGCAGACCGGCACGTCGTACTTGGCGGCGAGCAGCAGGATCGCCAGGTTCTCGTTGACGCCCGCGACCCGGGCCGCGTCGATCTGGACGAAGTCGACGGCTCCGGCCTGCAGCAGCTGCTTGAACACGACCCGGTTGGCGACGTGTTCACCGGTGGCGACCTTGACGGGCTGCCCGGCGCGGACGGCCGCGTGGCCGAGGATGTCGTCCGGGCTGGTCGGCTCCTCGATCCAGTGCGGGTCGAACGGCGCGAGCGCGGTCATCCACTCCACCGCGTCGGCGACGTCCCAGCGCTGGTTGGCGTCGACGGCGATCCGGATGTCCGGCCCGACGGCCTCGCGGGCCAGCGCGAGTCTGCGGACGTCGTCGCGGATGTCGCCGCCGACCTTCAGCTTGATCTGGGTGAAGCCGTCGGCGACGGCCTCCTTCGCCAGCCGGACCAGCTTGTCGTCGGTGTATCCCAGCCAGCCCGGCGAGGTGGTGTATGCGGGGTAGCCCTCGGCGCGCAGCCGCTCGGCGCGCTCGGCCCGCCCCGGTTCGGCGGCCCGCAGGATCGCGAGGGCCTCGTCGGGGG
The DNA here is from genome assembly GCF_045207325.1 of Streptomyces sp. NBC_00846. Lineage (NCBI taxonomy): Bacteria > Bacillati > Actinomycetota > Actinomycetes > Kitasatosporales > Streptomycetaceae > Streptomyces > Streptomyces sp. NBC_00846. The sequence goes on from NZ_CP108846.1 coordinate 1,197,359, forward strand.
TGAGGGCGTCGGTGAGATAGCGGAAGTCGACGAGCGAGACGAGCTCCTCGGGCGTCATCTCGGCGAGGAACTGCCAGACGGGCCTGCCCGCCTGCTTCGCCGCCAGGTCCCAGGCCGCGTTGACGACCGCGCCGGCCGCCATGTGCATCACGCCCTTCTCGGGGCCGAGCCAGCGCAGTTGGGAGTCATGGGTGAGCTCGCGGTGCAGTGCGGCGAGGTCGGCCGCGGTCCTGGGCGCCGGGCGCCCCACGACGTACGGGCGCAGCGCCTCGATGGCGGCGGCCATCACCTCGTTGCCGCGCCCGATGGTGAAACAGAAGCCATGTCCCTCGACGACGGCGCCCTCGTCGAGAATTTCGGTACGCAGGACGACGTAGGCGGCCGAGTAGTCGGGATCGGCGTTCATGGCGTCCGAGCCGTCCAGTTGTTCCGAGGTCGGAAATCGGATGTCGTGAACCTCGAAATCCGTGACGGTCTGACTCATGTGCGCCCCCAGGGGAATAACATCGGACCTCTGTTCTGATCATCCGATGTATAGCGTCAGGAAGGCCCCAACGTCCAGAGTCGGGGCGAAATTGACGGACACAGCTCGGATGTATTCAGAGACTGATGCCCTGATTCGACCGGTGATGCACCCCCGTGGCACAGGTTCACCCGGCTGTGCACAGGGGCTGCGGTGGGAGTGGCCGGAAGCCGTAAGGTTGGTGCGTACACAAGGGAACTTCGGAAGGAGGCCTGGGTGATCGAGCTCGAGGGGGTTCCCGAGCTGATCGACCCGGTCATGGTGGCCGCGTTCGAGGGATGGAACGACGCAGGTGACGCCGCCTCCACGGCGGTCGCGCATCTGGACCGGGAGTGGAAGGGAGAGGTGTTCGCGGCACTGGACGCCGAGGACTACTACGACTTCCAGGTCAACCGGCCGACGGTCTGGCTGGACGGCGGGGTGCGCAAGATCACCTGGCCGACCACCCGGCTCTCCGTGGTCCGTGTGGGCGGGGAGAAGCCCCGTGACCTCGTCCTGGTCCGCGGTATCGAACCGTCCATGCGCTGGCGCTCGTTCTGCAACGAGATCCTGGCCTTCGCCCATGAGCTGGGCGTGGAGATGGTGGTGATCCTGGGCGCACTGCTCGGCGACACCCCGCACACCCGCCCGGTGCCGGTCAGCGGAGTCACCTCCGACCCGGATCTGGCGCGGACCATGGACCTGGAAGAGACCAGGTACGAGGGCCCGACGGGCATCGTCGGCATCCTCCAGGAGGCCTGCACGCACGCGGGCGTGCCCGCGGTGAGTCTGTGGGCGGCGGTGCCGCACTACGTGTCGCAGCCACCCAATCCGAAGGCCACCCTCGCGCTGCTCAACCGCTTGGAGGACCTTATCGGCCTGCGCATCCCGCTGGGCGAACTGCCCGAGGACGCCCGTGCCTGGCAGGTCGGCGTGGACCAACTGGCCTCCGAGGACAGCGAAGTGGCGGAGTACGTGCAGACGCTGGAGGAGGCCCGGGACACCGCGGAGCTCCCCGAGGCGAGCGGCGAGGCCATCGCCCGGGAGTTCGAGCGCTATCTGCGCCGCAGGGACGTCGGTCCGGGCCAGGGGCCCGGCGGGCATGCGACGGAGAGTGGCGACGCCTCGTATCTGCGCGACACCTCCGGTGGCCGCACCCGTTCGCCGAAGCCGCTCCGGCCGGAATCCGGCGGCGGGACGGGACCCGGCCGGCAGTCTCCGGCCGGCCAGGAGGACGAGGACGGCGACGGCGGTCACGACGGGGGCGACGGCCCCCAGGATTCATCGGAGGACTCCTCGGAGGACTGATACGACCGGTGGAGCGCCGGGCGGGACGTACGGTACGTACGCACCCGCCCGGCGCTGCCTGTGCCGTCCGGGTCATTCACCACCATCTGGTGTCCGGGTCGTTCACGGGCATCCGGACGTTCCGGGACATCCGGGTCCGTCAGGAGCAGGTGAATCGCGCCGCGGCCCAGTCCCCGTGGTCACCGGTCTTGGACCCATTGGTGTCCGTGACCATCAGATGCACATGGCGCGCCCCGTCGAGCCGCACATCGACGGGTACGGTCGCGGACGCCCCCGTCACCTTCGGCGAGGTCTACAGCACCTTGCCGTCCGCCTCGACGGAGAACGCCACTTCGCCGTAGCCGTTGATCTCGTCGTCGATCCCGACGTCGGCGGTGAACTTCGAGCAGCGTCCGCCGAGATATACCTCGATGTCGGAGTCGGCATGGGTGCCGATGCCCTTCTCGTACACCTTCCCCGCCAGCGTGAGGGGGTGTCCGTCGGCGGCGCCCGACTCGCCGTTGCTGCGGTCCCGTTCGGCGGGCCCGTAGCCGTTCACCGACGTCAGCCACACCAGATCGCTCGCCCAGGCCTCGCCGGTGAGCGGCGGTGGCATCACCGTGGCGGCGAACCGCTGGGCGGTGGTGCGGGATTCACCGGCCGACCGGTAGCGGGCGAGCGCGGTGATCCTCGCCTCCCCCGCCGCGGCGTCCCTCGCCGGGGTGACCGGCACCTCGACCCGCCGGGTGGTGCCCGCCGGGATCCGGTCCACGGTCGCGGCCGGTGCGACCTGCCAGCCGTCGGGCACCATGGACAAAACGGAACCGGCCCTGAACTTCGTCGAGAAGTCCAAGGCCGGCTCATGAGATGGCGGTCCGCGCGCTGTCACCGCGCGCGGCAGTTGCGGGCGACGCTACAGAGCGACACCCAGCAGCGCGTCGACGGTGCGCGAGACGAGGCCGGGCGCGCCCTCGTCCGTACCGCCCTCGGCGTTCTGACGCTCGGCCCAGCGGTCCACGGCGGCCAGCGCGGCCGGTGCGTCCAGGTCGTCGGCGAGGGCCTCGCGGACCTCCTCGACCAGGGCCTCGGCGGGCAGTCCGTCGGGCCGGGAGACGGCGGAACGCCAGCGTCCGAGCCGCTCGACGGCATCGGCGAGCACCTGATCGGTCCACTCCCAGTCGGACCGGTAGTGGTGCGACAGCAGGGCGAGGCGGATCGCCGCCGGGTCCACGCCGTCGTGGCGGAGCTTCGACACGAAGACCAGGTTGCCCCTGGACTTGGACATCTTCTCGCCGTCCAGGGCGACCATTCCGGCGTGTACGTACGCCTGCGCGAACGGATGCTCGCCGGTCAGCACCTGGGCGTGCGAAGCGCCCATCTCGTGGTGCGGGAAGGCGAGATCGGACCCGCCTCCCTGAACGTCGAAGCCCATGCCGAGGTGGTCCAGGGCGATGGCGACGCACTCGATGTGCCAGCCCGGGCGGCCGGGGCCGAGGGAGGCCCCGTCCCAGCTCGGCTCGCCCTCACGGGCGGCCATCCAGAGCATCGGGTCGAGCGGGTTCTTCTTGCCCGGGCGCTCCGGGTCACCGCCTCGCTCGGCGGAGAGCAGCCGCATCGCCTCGGCGTCGAGGTGGGAGACCCCGCCGAAGTGCGGGTCGGTCTCGACGGAGAAGTAGACGTCCCCGTCGAGCTCGTAGGCGGCGCCCGCGTCCCGGAGCCGTTCGACGAGCGGGACGATGCCCGGTATCGCCTCCACGGCGCCGATGTAGTGCTTCGGCGGGAGCATGCGCAGGGCAGTCATGTCCTCGCGGAACAGAGCCGTCTCGCGCTCGGCGAGCTCGGTCCAGTCCTGACCGTCGCGCACGGCCCGCTCCAGCAGCGGATCGTCCACGTCGGTCACGTTCTGGACATAGTGGACCAGCCGCTTGGTGTCGAGCCACACGCGCTGAACGAGGTCGAACGCGTTGTAGGTCGCCGCATGACCCATGTGGGTCGCGTCGTACGGCGTGATGCCGCAGACGTAGATACGGGCGACGGGACCGGGGTCAAGAGTGATCCGTCCGCCGGTCGCGGTGTCGTGGATCCGAAGGTCGCGGCCCTTGCCAGGCAGGGCGGGGACCTCAGAAGCGGGCCAGGCATGCATGTCACGAGCGTAACCGGATGCAGGTTCCGGATACGAACCGGATACCCGATCCTGGCCGAAGAGGCGGTCTTGCGCGGTGTGGGTTCATCAGCTCAGGTACGGGCAAGCCCACCGTGTCCCGCCCCTCGGTCGCCGGAGTGGCTCGATTTCGTCACACCGGTGGCCAGGGGATCGACGGCCACTCGCCGCTCGGTTCCGGGTGCCGCCCCGAGGCCTTCAGCCCCGCCACGCGTCCCCGCAACGCCTCGATCTCGGCCGCGGTGATCAGCTCGGCCAGCCGGGTGACGAGCGAGGTCCCCGGCGCCAGCTCCGCAGCCAGCCGGTCCACGACCTCGACGGCCTCGGCCGTCAGCGGCTCCCCCGCCCATCCCCACAGCAGCGTGCGCAGCTTGTCCTCGGCGTTGAAGGTCACGCCGTGATCGATGCCGTAGAGCCGGCCGCCGGGTGCGGGCAGCAGATGGCCACCCTTGCGGTCACCGTTGTTGATCACGGCGTCGAGGACCGCGAGCCGCCGCAGCCGCGGATCGTCCGCGTGCACCAGCAGGGCCGTCCTCCCCTCCCCCACCTCGGCGAGGGCGACGGCCTTCCAGCCCTCCGCCGGCTCCTCGTCGTCGACGAGCGCGAGGAGCGGCGGCAGGCCGTCCGGGGAGGACTCGTCGTCCTGGGGCGCCGCCTCGATCCACAGCTGGCACATGCCCTCGCCGTACGGACCGTCCCGGAGCACGGTGGGCGGTATGAGCCCCCAACCGGTCACCTCGGAGATCTCGTACGCGGCCACCTCGCGCCGGGCGAGCGTGCCGTCGGGGAAGTCCCACAGGGGCCGTTCCCCGGCCACGGGCTTGTAGACGCACGTCACCTCGTCGCCGTCGTGGGCGACCGTGCAGCAGAGCACCGCGTTGGACGCCCCGCGGACCTGGCCAAGAACGGTGAGCCGGCCCTCGGCGAGCACGGTGACCAGTTCGGTGTCGGTCAGGCTCCGCGACGGTATCCGTTCTGGCGCGGGCATACGTGTCCTTCCGGGTCGAGCGGCAGGCTGCACAGCGGGCACGGCGGGCGTCCGGCGTTCACGACGTCCAGGGCGCGCTTGGCGAAGGCCCGGGCCTGCGCCCCGCTGAGGCGGACGCGGAGCATCGGCGGGCCGTTCTCCTCGTCCTGGAGCAGCCGCTCCTCGGCCTCCGCGAGATCCTCGTCGGATTCCACGTCCAGCTCGACGAGCGCCTGCGCCTCGACGATCATGCGCTGTTCCTCGCCGTCCCAGGCGAGCGCCATCGTGCCGACCCGGAACTCCTCCTCGACGGGCACGTCGAGGGGCGCGGTGTCGGTGACGTCCATGGGCGCCACGGCGGGCACCGGAGAGTTTCCGCCGGTCCGCCGCACCACCTCGTCGAGCAGTTCGTCGATGCGCTCGGCGAGCGCGGTGACCTGAGTCTTCTCCAGGGCCACGCTGGTGACACGTCCGCCTGAGGATGCCTGCAGGAAGAACGTACGACGTCCAGGCAACCCGACCGTACCGGCCACGAAGCGGTCCGGGGGGTCGTAGAGGAACACCTGACGGGACACGTCCTGTCTCCCTTGAAAATTGACGGCAGATGAGGGGTGGCGGCGGCCTTGGGGGTTACCGGGTAAGGGCGCCTACGGCGCGTCCACCCTACTGCGCGGAGCGATCACGGCGCCCCAGCGCCGCCACCGACCGCCGCGTCCGCATCGGTGTCCGCCGCCGGTCGCCGGTCCGGGGCCGCCTCGGCGGTGTGCTCCCGCGGCGCCAGCGAGGCCAGGTCCCCGGTGTCGCCGAGCCGCAGCAGGAAGGGCCGCAGCCGGGTGTAGCGGATCGCGGTGACCGAACACGGATCGGCGTGGATCCGCTGGAAGAGGTCGAGATGGAGGCCGAGCGCGTCGGCGACGAGGGCCTTGATGATGTCGCCGTGGGAGCACATCACGTAGGCGGCGTCGCCACCGTGCTCGGCCTCGATCCGCGCGTTCCAGTGCCGCACGGCGTCGACGGCGCGCGCCTGCATGGCGCGCATGGACTCACCACCGGGGAACGCCGCGGCCGACGGATGCTGTTGCACGACGCCCATCAGCGGCTCGTCGGTGAGTTCGGCGAGCTTGCGTCCCGACCAGTCGCCGTAGTCGCACTCGTTGATCCGCTCCTCGGTGTGCAGCGTCAGTTCCGGCCGCGCGTCGAGCAGGGGCCGCAGGGTCTCCCGGCAGCGCTGCAGGGGGCTGCTGACGACGGCGGCCAGCGGCAGTGCGGCCAGCCGTCCGGGCAGCGCCGCGGCCTGGGCGGCGCCGCGCTCGTCGAGCGCGACACCGGGCGTCCGGCCCGCGAGCACCCCGGCCGTGTTGGCGGTGGAGCGTCCATGGCGTACGAGGATCAGGGTGGGCATACGGGCCAGCGTAGGCCGCTGCCGGCGGTGAGGTGCGCCGGGGAGCGGGGCAGGGAAGAATGCGCGCCGTGATTGTGGACTGTGCGATCTACCGGGACGGGCGTCGTACCGAAGGCCCCGCCGATCTTTCCGATGCCCTCGCGGAGGCACGGGCGACCGGGGACGCGTTTCTCTGGATCGGCCTGTACGAGCCGACGGAGCAGGAGGTCAACCGCGTCAGCAGCGAGTTCGGACTCCATCCGCTGGCCGTGGAGGACGCCCTGAGCGCGCACCAGCGGCCCAAGCTGGAGGTCTACGACGACTCGCTCTTCGCGGTCATCAAGCCGGTGGTGTACGAGCACCTGAGCGACACCGTCACCACCGACGAGCTGATGGCCTTCATCGGCGATTCCTTCGTCGTGACGGTCCGGCACGGGGAGGGCGCGCCGCTCGCCGCGGTACGCCGCCGGCTGGAGTCGGAGCCGGAGGTCCTCAAGCACGGGCCGACCGCAGTGCTGTACGCGATCAGCGACGCCGTGGTCGACCACTACATCGAGGTGGCGGGCGAGCTCCAGGCCGACCTGGAGGAGCTGGAGACCGAGGTGTTCGCGCCGACCGGCACCACGGACACCAAGAACACCGCGTCCCGCATCTACACCTTCAAGCGGCAGCTCCTGGAGTTCCGCCGGGCCGCCGGGCCGCTGAGCGCCCCCATGGCCCGTCTGGCGAGCGCGGAAGTGCCGTTCGTCCCCGAGCACTCGCAGCCGTTCTTCCGCGACGTGAGCGACCATCTGACGCGTGCCAACGAGTATGTGGACGGGCTCGACCGGCTGCTCTCCGACATCCTCGCGGCGCATCTGGCCCAGGTGGGCGTGCGGCAGAACGACGACATGCGCAAGATCTCGGCCTGGGCGGCGATGGCCGCCGTACCGACGATGGTGGCGGGGATCTACGGCATGAACTTCAAGCACATGCCGGAACTCGGCTGGGCGTGGGCCTATCCGGTGGTGATCGTGCTGATGGGTTCCGTGGTGTTCGGCCTGTACCGGCAGTTCAAGCGGCGCGGCTGGCTCTGACGGCCGGTCCGCCGCGGTGCCCGGATCAGTCGGACTCGGCCGCCTGCGCGGCGGGACCGCCCAGTGCGTCGCGCCGCTCGGGCGGCTCCAGGCTCACCATGCGCCGCCATCCCAGGAGCCGTTCGTACGCGTAGATCCCGTGGATCCCCGCGGTCAGCGCCGCCGCCTTGACCCGGGGCCAGCCGAGGATGCGGCCCATGTGGTCCATCACGGCGAGGCTGACGTCGCGGTACACCCGGATCTCGGCGAGCGCGCACTCGCGCAGGACGCGCTGGATGGTACGGCCGTGTCCGACGAGGGCGAGCCGGATCAACTCCTCGTGGCAGTAGGCCAGGTGGTTGTCCTCGTCGTTCGAGATCATCCGCACCGCGCGGCCGAGGTCGGGGTGGTCGGCGAAGTGCTTGCGCAGCAGCTTCATCTGCTCGGAGGCACGCTGTTCGGTGACCCTGCTGTGCGCGAGGTAGGTGATGATGTCGTGCTCGGAGAGCGGCTCCCGGCGCCCCAGCCGCTCATGGGCGAGGCCGATGCCGTGCTTCTCCAGCAGCATCGTGTAGTCGGTCTCGTGCGGGACCTCGACCGGCTGCAGCCCGCGCTTCTTCAGCAGCGCGTGGAAGATCCGGCCGTGCTTGTCCTCGTCCGCGCCGTGCCGCGTGATCTTGGGCGCCAGGGCACGCTGGCTCTCGGGCACGAGGGCCGCGATACGGCCGTTCTCCCAGCCCCCCTGGGACTCCCCGCTCGCCGCAATGGAACAGAACAGCCGGAACGACTCGTCCTCGTCGAGGATCTCCTGGAACAGGTTCCTTGCCGAGAGCACCACTGCCACCTCCGTACCGGCATCCGCCCATCGACAGTCAAATGCGGCACACCCACCCGGGCAACAGGAGCGTCCCGCGGCTACGCCGGACGGGTCGCGGCGTTCCCGGCCCGTCCAGCGGTCGAGGACGGACCGTGGCCCCCGTGACCCCGGTGGCCCAGGTGGCCCCGGTGACCCCGCGCCGGAGCGCGCGCCGATCGGCGTAACCCCGCACCCACGAAAGCGTTGTTACGCGTAACGGCCGTGGCGGGGAGCCCCCGAGCCCCCACCACGGCCGTAGTGCTCTCCCGGAGCCCCCTCCGTCCGCCGGTCCGCACTACGCGAGCCCGGACCGCTCCAGCGCCTCCATGCCTGCCCGCAGAGCCGTGATCCGCTCGTCGAGCGTGAACCCGGCCGGAGCCAGGGTCAGTGTCGTGACCCCCGCCGCGGCGTACGCCTGCATCCGCTCGGCGATCCGCTCGACCGGCCCGAGCAGCGTGGTCTGGTCGATCAGCTGGTGCGGGACGGCCGCGGCGGCGCCGCTCTTGTCACCGGACAGGTACGTGTCCTGGATCTCGGCGGCTTCCTTCTCGTAGCCCATGCGCTGCGCGAGCTGGTTGTAGAAGTTCTGCTTGCGGCTGCCCATGCCGCCGACGTACAGCGCGGTGTACGGACGGAACATGTCCGCGAGGCCGTTGACGTCGTCACCGACGGCGAGCGGCAGGGTCGGGCAGACGTCGAAGCCCTCCATGGTCTTCCCGGCCTTCTCGCGGCCCGCCCGCAGGTACTTCACGGCGGTGTCCTCGAGGTGCTCCGCCGAGGGGAGGATGAGCAGCGCCCCGTCGGCGATCTCGCCGGTCTGTTCCAGGTTCTTCGGGCCGATCGCGGCGATGTAGAGCGGAATGTGCTCGCGCTGCGGGTGGACGGTGAGCTTGATGGGCTTGCCCGGGCCGTCGGGCAGCGGGAGCGTCCAGTGCCGACCCTCGTACGACAGCCGCTCACGGGACATCGCCTTGCGGACGATCTCCACGTACTCCCGGGTGCGGGCCAGCGGCTTGTCGAACTTGACGCCGTACCAGCCCTCGGAGACCTGCGGTCCCGACACGCCGAGGCCGAGCCGGAACCGGCCGCCGGAGAGCGAGTCGAGGGTGGCGGCGGTCATCGCCGTCATCGCGGGCTGGCGGGCCGGGATCTGCATGATCGCGGAGCCGACGTCGATGGATTCGGTCCGGGCGGCGACCCAGGCGAGCACCGTCGGCGCGTCTGAGCCGTACGCCTCGGCCGCCCAGCAGACGTCGTATCCGAGCCGGTCGGCCTCCTGGGCGACGGCGAGGTTGTCGCCGTCCATTCCCGCACCCCAATAACCGAGATTGATGCCGAGCCGCATAGCCGCTCCCCTTACTGATCAGTAACGTGCCTGAGCTCCGGACTCTAGCGCGCGGCGGCGGGTTCCGGCAGAGGCGATGTAGTGCCGGGTTGTCCACAGGCTTCCGCCGGGTGGGGTCCCGGCCAGTAATCTCAGCGCCCATGGAGCAGAGGCATCTCGGCCGTACCGGCCTTCGAGTGTCCCGGATCGGGCTCGGCACCCTCACCTGGGGCCGGGACACCGACGAGCACGACGCTGCCGAACAGCTGAAAGCCTTCTGGGAGGCGGGCGGCACGCTGGTCGACACGGCTGATGTCTACGGCGGTGGGGAGGCCGAATATCTGCTCGGGCGGCTCACCGAGGGTCTGGTGCCGCGGCAGGATCTGGTCATCGCCACGAAGGCCGGCGGCGTGGCCGACCCGTACCGCCGGTTCAACGGCTCGCGCGGTCATCTGCTGGCCGCGCTGGACGCCTCCCTGGCACGGCTCGGAACGGATTACGTGGACCTGTGGCAGGTGCACGCCTTCGACCCGGTGACCCCGCTGGAGGAGACCCTTCAGGCGGTGGACCTGGCGGTGTCGACGGGCCGTGTCCGGTACGCGGGGGTGTCGAACTTCTGCGGCTGGCAGCTGGCCAAGGCGGCGACCTGGCAGCTCGCCTCGCCCGGGTTGCGCACCCGGCTGGCGAGCACCCAGATGGAATACTCCCTGTTGCAGCGGGGCGTGGAACGCGAGGTCCTGCCGGCCGCGCGCGATCTGGGGGTGGGGCTGCTGCCCTCCTCTCCGCTGGGCAGGGGGGTCCTGACCGGCAAATACCGGACGGGCACTCCGGCGAACTCGCGCGGCGCCTCGGAGCTGCTGGCCCCGTTCGTCGAGCCGTATCTCGACGACCCGGCGAGCCGCATCGTGGACGCGGTGTCCACCGCGGCCGACGGCCTGGCCACGACGGCGCTCCAGGTGGCTCTCGCCTGGGTGCGGGACCGGCCGGGGGTGGTGGCCCCGATCGTCGGAGCGCGCAACGCGCAGCAGCTCACGGAGGCATTGTCAGTGGAGGCGCTTAGTCTTCCTGACGAGATCTGCCAGGCGCTCGACGACGTGTCGGCGCCCGTGCACCGCTATCCCGACCAGGACTGGAGCACGCTGTGACTGCGCTTCCCCGGGGGGAAACCCCCGGCTCCCCGGCCGCCGACGACACCGGCGTCGTCACGGACCCCTCCGCGGCCGTGCCCGCCCCGTCCGCACCGGACGAGGGGCACGAGGCGGACGAGGGTTCGCCGACGGCCGATGCCGCCGTCGATGGCGCGCGGACGGACGGCGACGACCACCGGGCCACCGGGACCGACGGAACGGCCGCGGCCGACGCCGAGCCCGACGGCGCCGCCGACGCGACAGCCGCGACCGACGGCGCCGTGGACGCGGCGGGCGCCGGCCCCGCCGCGCTCTCCGAGGCGGAGGCCGAGCTGACCGCCCAGCGTGAGCTCCGGGAACGGATCGAGAAACGCAAGGCGGAGAAGGCGGGCCCCATCGCCGCCGGTGCGAAGCTGAGTGGCAGGGCGGCCGATCTGCTGGCGGCCGTACGTGCCGTGGAGAGCGGCGAGAAGCCCTCCGCCGCGTTCCTCGACTCGCCCGAACCCGCCGCCCCCCGCCGGGCCGCTCCCGCGCCGGTACGGCCCCGGACGCCCGTTCCGGCCCCGGTCGCGCAGGGCCCCTCGCCGCAGACCGTGGCAGCGGTGGCCGCCGTACTGGCCGAGGGCGGGGCTCCCGGAGCGCTGGCGGCCCCGGCGGCGGAGGTCCTCGGTGCGCAGGCGGCCGGCGCCCTGCGCGAGGACCCCTGGCAGTTGCTGGCCGTGCCGGGAGTCAGACCGGAGCAGGCCGACGGCTTCGCCCGGGCCCTGCTGGGCGCCGGGTGCGGTCCGGACGACGAGCGGCGGACCTCGGCCCTGGTCGGCTGGCTGCTGGAGCGGGCCGCACTCCAGGGCCATACGGCGCTGGACGCGACGGCGGTCCGCGCGGCGCTCGCCGAGCGCGCGGTGAGCGACCCCGCCGCGGCCGTCGAGCACGCCGTCGCCGAGGGCGTCGTCCTGGTCTTCCAGGACGGCCAGGAGGACGAGGGCGACCAGGAGCCCGGAGCACCCGCGGAGGCCGAGGAGAGCGCGGAGGGCCTGACCGGGCAGGAACCCGTACCGGCGCTGCTGGGTCTCGACCGGTACGCACTCGCCGAGGAAAGCCTCACCGACGGGCTGGCCCGGCTGGTCAACGCCTGCGAGAAGGACGCCGACTGGACGGCGGCGGCCACGGCCGCGGGCTCCCCGTCGGCGGCCGAGCTGATCTGTGCGGTCGCGGCCCACGGACTGGTGGCGCACACCGGCGGCGAGGCGGCCAGGGCCGAACCCGCGGCGCTGATCAGCGCTGCCCGCGGCCTCGGACTGCGCGCTCTGGGCGCCGTGCACAGCACGGACGGCAGACGTCGACTGGCCGAGACGACCGGCGATCCGTCGGCGGCCGTCACCCTCGCCGGGCTGCTCTGTGGCGCGGAGGGTCCGGGGCGGGACGAGGAGGGGGCGATCGCCGTCGACCTGCTCGTCGTGCTGGACGCTCCGCAGCTGGACGTCGAGAGCGCCGCGATCCTCGTGGAGTCCCTGAGTGACGGCACCCGGCTGGTGCTCAGCGGCGACCCCTGCGTGCTGGGGTCGGCCGGTGCGGGACGGGTGTTCGCGGATGTGCTGGCGGCCCGCGCCTGCCCGCAGATCGTGTCCCGTACACCCGATCCGGGACCGATCGGCGAACTGGTCTCCGGCATTGGCATCGGAGAGCTGAACCAGGTCGCGGCACCCGGCAAGGAAGTGGTGATCGTCCCCGTGCGCGACGCGGGCGAGGCGGTGCACCGCACCGTGCAACTGGTCGCCGACTCGGTGCCGCGCGCCATCGGCGTACCGCCGGCCGATACCCAGGTGATCACCGTCGGCCACGGCGGCCCGGCGGGCACCCGGGCCCTGAACGCGGCGCTCAAGGAGCGGATCAACCCCGGTCCGGGGCGGTTCGGCGGCTTCGACCCGGGCGACCGTGTCGTCCATGTCCCGGCCCCCGGCAGGACCCTGCCCGCAGTGGTCGTCTCGGCCGACGCCGAAGGCCTGCATCTGGACTGCGGGGGCACGAAGCTCGTCGTATCCCAGGAGCGGGTGGAGTCGTCCGTACGGCATGGCTGGGCACTCAGCGCCCATCAGGCCGCCGGTATGCGGTGGCCCGCCGTGGTCGTCGTGCTGCCCGGTGACGCCGCGCAGGCGCTGAGCCGCCCCTGGGTGTACACCGCCTTCAGCCGCGGCGAGCGGCATCTGTCCGTCGTGCACGGGGTGGATCAGGCGCTCCAGCGCGCGGTCGCCCAGTCCCCGGCGCAGGACCGCACGACGCGGCTGCGCCCCCTGCTGGAGGCATCGGCCCGATGACCGGGCCGCCCCGTCGGACGGGCTCGGAACGGAGCCCGTCCGACGGACGGATCAGGAGCTGTCCGCCACCAGGCCGGCCGGCAGCTCGTCCGTTTCGTCCTCGTCGAAGACCGCGCTGACGTCGAAGCGGCAGACCACCAGTTGCGGATCCGCGTCGTCGAACGGTGCGCCGAGCCACTCCCCCGCCTCGGGGGGCTCCTCGGCCGCCGTGACCCAGAGCGTGGAGTCGCCCTCCTCCAGTCCGAACTCCATGTGCCGGGAAGCGATCTCGTCCGGTTCGTACTCGCCGAAGAGCACTCCGAGCGCCGCGTGGACGCTGGAGCCGACGACCGCGGCACTCCCGCCGCCGCGGTCGTCCGGATCGAGGTCGGCGATCCGCTGAGCCTGTGCGAGCAGCCTCGGCGGCTCCACCACCGCGTAGTCACGCCGGATGAGGACGCTGAGCGCGTTCGGCTCCTCGGGACCGGCGTACGGCGGCAGGGAGTCCTCCGCACCGGGGATCTCGAAGGGGGTGACCTCGTCGTAGCGGTCGTAGAGCAGTTCGTCGTAGAACTCAGCAGCGGCGGCCAGTGCGTTGAACGCTTCATAGACGGCGGGATCATCGTCCCCCGTCCGGCGTTCGACCGCCTCGAGGTGATGGTCGAGCGCGACTTTGATCGCTTCGGCGGCGGCGCGTACCTCGGCAGCGGTGGGCTGCGCAGCATCAGACATGGTGCAGACGCTATCCGTAGACGGGCTCTGCCCGCACAATAGATGCGATGCCGGAATACGAATTTGTCGATGTGTACGTGCCGCGCGGGGTGTCCCGGAAGGAGACGGCCCGCCTGCTGACCGACCATGCCGAGTACGGGCACTGGGAGTTGGACCGGCTGACACTGCGCCGTGACGGCAGCCGCAGGGTGCGGCTGCGCCGACGGATCATCCGCCAGCTACGGGCCACCTGGTGAGACGGCGGGCCGTCCGGTGAAACGGAGCGGGCCCCGCCATCGCGGGACCCGCTCCCTTTGCCGTGCCTGCGTCGTCTCCTCGGTCCGCTACGCGGACATCCGGGCGCGGCGGTAGAGCACTGTGCCCGCACCCGCGAGCAGCAGGCCCGCGCTCGCCGGGACCAGCAGGCCGAGCCCGCCCGCTCCGGTGTGTGCGAGCTCAGCGACGCCCTGTGTCTCGAGTACGTTGTGGACGGCCTGCACTCCGGGTGCCGGGGGCTTGTTCTCGGTGACCGGGGTGACCGGCGTGCCGACCGGCGGCGTGACGACGTCCGTACCGTTTCCGCACTCGTTGCCGGAGGCGGGGTTGAGCAGTCCACCGATGGTGACGCTGTTCCCGCAGGCGTTCACGGGGATGTCGATGGGCACCGCGATGTTGTTGCCCGAAAGCACACCGGGCGAGCCCTGTGCGCTCCCCTCGGCCCTCGCCCCGCTCCCGGTGTCGCCCGTGACGGCCCGGTGCTTGCCGGTCCCCGCCCGGGTCGCCCGGGTGAGGTCGCCGGACACCTGGCTGCCCGAGGCATGCCTGCCCGAAGCGGCGCTGCGCGAACCGTTTCCGCAGGCGTTTCCCGCCGCCGGGTCGAGCAGTCCCACGACGCTCACGGAGTTGCCGCAGACGTTGACCGGTACGTGGACCGGGACCTGGACCGAATTCCCTGAAAGCACCCCCGGGGAATTCGATGTACCGCCGGTCGCTCCGGCGTCGGCGTGCGCATAACCGCCGCTCAGCGCAAGGACTCCGCCTGCGGCCGCCATGGTGATCAGGCCTTTACGCGTGACCTGTCGCATAGGTTGATTCCTGCCTTCTACCTTCCGGAATACCCCCGGACTTGACCGTGCGGGGGCGGATTACCCAGCGGCCCCGGAGTGCATGGCGTGCACCCCGGGGCCGACCGGATTCAAACCCTTACGGGTTGACGCACAACGTCAGGCGTTGACGCAGGGGTTGCCGAAGGCGGGGTTCAGCAGCCCGATCACGGAGATCGTGTTGCCACACACGTTCACCGGCACGTGGATCGGGGCCTGGATGACGTTGCCCGAGAGCACGCCAGGGCTGCCGACAGCGGCGCCCTGGGCACCGGAGTCCGCGACGGCCATGCCCGCACCGGCGAGCACCAGACCACCAGTGACAGCCGCAGCAGCGACGATCTTCTTGATCACTATTCCTCCTAGTTGGCAATGCGATCCCAGCCGCGGACCGCATCACTTGTAACGAGGAAGAGGTAATCGGGCTACGAGCGTATGGTTCCTTTCACCCGTTCCGGTCACATACGCACACGCGGGCGATTATTGACGCGGAGAATCGGTGGAATATCAACGGAGCCCGGGCAGGAGCGCGGCACGGACTCAGCCTGGATCCACCGGGTGGATTTCGGGGTGAGGGTTTCGGCGGATTTTTGGTCCTCGCGGAGTTGACCGGTGGTTTCGGGTGTCGGGTGTCCGCTGGTCTGCCCAGCTTTTCCACGTGTCTGCAGGTATCGGGCCCTCTCGGGCGGGTCGTTTCAGGGAGCGTCAGCCGACTGGTGGTGGCGCGTGCGTGGCGGTGAACAGCTGGATGAACTCGCTTTCCCAGGGCCAGTGTTGGGGCAGGTGGAGGGTGAGGTGGCGTGCTGAGCGGGCCAGACGTGCGGGGACGTTGATCAGGTGGTCGCGGATCGTCGCGGTGGTCGCGCGGGCATGGAACGCGCAGGCCAGGGCCCCGGCGGCGCGGGTCAGGTTGTGGGCGAGGGCGGCGAGCGTGAGCCAGGCGGCGTTCGCCTGGAAGTGCCCGGAGGGGGCGTGCGCGAAGGCGCTGTTCTTGACGTCCGCGATCACCTGCTCCACCACGGCGTGCCGTCGGTGATCACGCTCGGCGTCGATCAGGGTGAGCGGGGAGTCGGTGAACGCGGCGTGGTAGCGCCAGGTATCGAAGAGCGTGCCCTGTCCCTCGGGCAGGGCCGCGGGGTTGAGCCGCTTCACCCTGCGCACGATCAATCGGGCGGTGACCTGCTGTTTCTTTGGCTTGGAGGTGAAGGCGGTGTAGGTGGTCTCGGCTATCTCCGCGTCCGAGATCCAGCACTGTCCCTCCTCGTCCCAGACCGCCTTGGGGTACTTGATCGCCGTCCACGCGCTCTCGCCGATGGCCGCGATGGCGGTCTTGACCGAGGCGTTCATCCGCGCCGTGACGGAGAACCGGGCGTCCGCGGCCCGGCAGGCGTTCACCACGTCAGCGCCGTAGAACGCGGAGTCGGCACGCACGATCAGCAGGCCGCCGGCCCCGCAGGTGCGGGCGGCGCGGATGGTCTCGGCAACGAACCCGGCCGCACCGCGTGCCGAGTTCGTGGGCCCCTTGCGCAGGCGGGTGGCAGCGATCACCGGTGCGGCGAGCGGGGTGGAGATGATCCCGAGCAGCGCGTTCAGGCCCTTGACCTTGCTGTATCCGTAACCGGCACCCTGCTTGGCATAGCCGTAGGTACGGCGGATCGTGTCGTCAATGTCCACATAAGCCACCGCCTGCGCGCCGGGCAGCAGCCCGGTGTGCGCGGCCAGGGCGGGTAGGAACCGCCGGGCCACGGCATGCAGTTGCTTCACATGACCGTGGGTGAAGGAACGCAGGAACGAGCCCAGCGTGGACGGCGCCCGCACCCCGGTGAACAGCCGGGACAGTCCGCCGTGCCGCAACCGGTCCATGTCATCGAAGCTGTCCGCACCCGCGACCATGCCGCCGACCAGCGACATCACCTTCGCCGCCGGGAAAGAACCCGTGCCGTCCCTCGAGACCGGCAGCTTCACCAGGCCCTCGACCAGCGCGGGCAGTCCGCACCGCTCGGCCAGACGCGCCACCGGCTCAAGCCCGCCGTACGCGACGAGATTCGGGTCATCGAACCGTGCGGAGACCATCGCGGCGGCATGGGAAGATTGCATCTCGGAAGTGCCTTGTCGATCGTGCCTGATGTGGTCCTAGAGAAACCCCATCATCGCAGGTCACAAGGCACTTCCTCGTTTCCGTGAGAGTCATCCACAGACGTCAAGCCGGTGGATCCAGGCTCAGCAGTTGTCGATGAAACGGTCGAGCACACGCACGCCGAACTGCAGCCCGTCCACCGGCACACGCTCGTCCACACCGTGGAACATGCCCGCGAAGTCGAGCTCCGGCGGCAGCTTCAGCGGGGCGAACCCGAAGCAGCGGATGCCGAGATCGTCGAAGGACTTGGCGTCGGTACCGCCGGAGAGCATGTAGGGGACCGCGCGCGCGATCGGGTCCTCCGCCTTCAGGGCGATCTGCATCGCGTCGACGAGCGAGCCGTCGAAACTGGTCTCCAGGGCCTTGTCCCCGTGCACGTCCTCGCGCTTCACCCGCGGGCCGAGGATCCGGTCCAGGTCGGCCAGGAACTCGTCCTCGAAGCCGGGCAGGAATCGGCCGTCGACGTGGGCGGTGGCCTGGCCGGGGATCACGTTCACCTTGTAGCCGGCGCCGAGCATGGTGGGAGCGGCGGAGTTGCGGAGCGTGGCGCCGATCATCTTGGCGATGCCACCCAGCTTGGCGAGCGTGGCGTCCATGTCCTCCGGGTCGAGCGGGGTGCCGAGCGCGTCGGACAGCTCGTCGAGGAAGGACCGTACGGTCTTGGTCACCCGGACCGGCCACTTGTGCCGTCCCAGCCGTCCGACCGCCTCGCAGAGCTCGGTGATCGCGTTGTCGTCGTTGGTCATCGAGCCGTGGCCCGCCGTGCCGTCGACGGTGAGCCGCATCCAGTGCATGCCCTTCTCGGCCGTCTCGACGAGGTAGAGCCGCAGCTTCTCGTTCACCGTGAAGGAGAATCCGCCGACCTCTCCGATCGCCTCGGTGACGCCCTCGAAGAGACCGGGGTGCTTGTCCACGAGATACCGCGCGCCGTACGTACCGCCCGCCTCCTCGTCGGCGAGGAAGGCCAGCACGATGTCGCGCGGGGGCTTGCGGCCGCTGCGCATCCGGTCGCGGACGACCGCGAGGGTCATCGCGTCCATGTCCTTCATGTCGACCGCGCCGCGGCCCCACACACAGCCGTCCGCGACCTCACCCGAGAAGGGGTGGTGCGTCCAGTCGTGGGCATTGGCCGGAACCACATCGGTGTGGCCGTGGATCAGCAGGGCGGGCCTGGACGGGTCCTCGCCCTCGATCCGCGCCACGGTCGAGGCCCGGCCCTTGTGGGACTCGAAGATCTGCGGCTCCAGCCCGACCTCGGCCAGTTTCTCCGCGACATACTCGGCGGCGCGTCGCTCCCCCGGCCCCGAGTGGTCCCCGTAGTTGCTGGTGTCGATCCGGATCAGCTCACGACAGAGGTCCACGACCTCGTCCTCGCCCGAGACGGTCCGGGCCGTGTTGGTCTCGCTCACACTGCTTCCTTCCACTGTCGCTGCGGTGCTCCCCCTCATCCTCCCGCGCCGGGCCCGCGCGCCCAAGGCCCCCGCCCCTCGCCATGTGCCCTTCACACCTCCCCCGGCGTGATCGAGCACCCCCGGATGTTTGCTATTGTTTTCCACGTCGGAACGGGCCGGGCCCGCGAGACAGACACCTTGTCCGGGTGGCGGAATGGCAGACGCGCTAGCTTGAGGTGCTAGTGCCCTTTATCGGGCGTGGGGGTTCAAGTCCCCCCTCGGACACCAGCGTTGCACCAACCATGTGCTGGTCGGGATTCTTCCCGACCAGCATTTTGCGTTCTGCGGAGCACCGCATACGCCCGAGCTGTCCGGGACCGTGCGGCATCGCGGAGAGCATCGGTCTTTTCACCCATGGTGCGCACCAGCTCAGCGATCCGGTCGCTGCCTGCGCGGGGCGGGGCACCCGAGCCCATCGGCGCCTCTCCGGTTGCACTTGACCCACCGGGGTGAACAACGCCGGGCGCGCGGACCGAGAACGTTCACATACCACGTGGTCCCGCCGACGATGATCGCCGGCGGGACCTGCCGGTCTCCGCCCTCGCGCACTGACGTACCGAGGTGGAGAGATGTCCAGCACGCGCAGACCACTGGGTGGCCGGCAACGGACGGAGCGTCGGCTGTCGCGCTTCCTGGCTTCGCTGCTGACGGGCGGTCTGTTGCTCGGCATGGGCAGCTCGTTGCCGCTGCTCGCAGCCGTGCCCGCCGTCGCCGACGAGACGACGATCTCGGGCGACACGCTCCGTACCGGCTGGGACTCGAACGAACCCGGTCTGGCGCCCGCCCAGGTGTCCAGCTCCGACTTCGGCCAGCAGTTCTCCACCACCGTGGACGGACAGGTCTACGCTCAGCCACTGGTGATCGGGAAGACGGTCGTCGCGGCCACCGAGAAGGCCAAGGTCTACGGGCTGGACTCGGCGAGCGGGAAGATCAACTGGACGGCGGACCTGGGTGCGCCGTGGCCGGCCTCGGCCATCGGTTGCGGGGACCTGGAACCGAACATCGGGGTGACCTCGACCCCCGTGTACGACTCGGCCACCGGAACCGTCTACCTCACCGCGAAGATCAATGACGGTGCCGACACCTCGCACCCCAACTGGTACGTCCACGCGCTGGACGCGACGACGGGTGCCGAGCGCAGCGGCTGGCCGGTGAAGGTGCAAGGCGCGCCGGTGAACGACCCCAGCCGTCCGTTCAACGCGTTCACTGCGGCCCAGCGCCCCGGCCTGCTCCTGATGGGTGGATCGGTTTACGCGGCCTTCGCCTCGCACTGCGATGTCGGCCCCTACGTCGGCTATGTGCTGGGCGTGAACACCACGACCCGCAAGAGCACCCTGTGGGCCTCCGAGGACTCCTCCGCCAACGGCATGGCCGGCATCTGGATGAGCGGCGGCGGCCTGGTCTCCGACGGGCCGGGCCGGATCCTGCTCTCCACCGGGAACGGCGTCTCCCCGGCGCCCGGCCCCGGCTCGAAACCGCCGGGCCAGCTGGCCGAGTCGGTGGTCCGACTGGGCGTCAACAGTGACGGGACGATGTCCGCCCAGGACTTCTTCAGCCCCAGCAACGCTCCGATCCTCGACCAGAACGACACGGACTTCGGCTCGGGGGGCCCGGTGGCACTGCCCGGCCCGACCTTCGGCACGGCCCAGCACCCTCATCTTCTGGCGCAGATCGGCAAGGACGGTCGCCTCTTCGTCCTCGACCGGGACAACCTCGGCGGCCGCAGCCAGGGGCCCGGCGGCACCGATGCGGTGCTCGGTACCTTCGGACCGTACGAGGGTGTCTGGGGGCACCCGGCCGCGTACGGCGCCGAGGGCGGCTATGTGTACACGATCGGCAGTCGTGGTCCGCTGCGGGCCTTCGCTTACGGCGTCAGTGGCTCGGGCCTGCCCTCGTTGACCAGTACCGGCGCCAGTACGGGCACCTTCGGGTACACGTCGGGTTCGCCCGTGGTGACCTCCACCGGCACCACCCCGGGGTCCGCCCTCGTCTGGGCAATCTACGCGGACGGCTCCAACGGTGCCAACGGTCAGCTGCGCGCGTACGACGCCGTACCGGTGAACGGAACCCTGAACCTGCGCTGGTCCGCCCCGGTCGGCACCGTGTCCAAGTTCTCGGTGCCCGCCACCGACGGTGGACGGGTCTACGTCGGCACCCGGGATGGCCATGTGCTCGCCTTCGGCCGTCCGTCCAACTCCGCGCTGATCGGCAACGCGGTGGACATCGGCAAGGTGCCCGTGGGCAGCACCGGCAAGGCAACGGCCAAGGTCACCGCAACTCGTGATGTGAAGATCACGGCGGTGGGTACGCCTTCGGGCAGCAAGTTCTCCGCAGCGCCCACCGGTCTGCCGGTCACGCTGCACACGGGCGACACCTACTCGGTGCCGGTCTCGTTCTCGCCGACCACGTCCGGAGCGGACAGTTCCGTGCTGACTTTCACCACCGATCTCGGGACGATCGGCCTCGGCCTGACCGGCTATGGCACCCAGCTCGGCCTCACCCCTGTCCCGTCCACGCTGGCCTTCGGTACGGTGGCCACAAAAACGACCAAGACCCTGGGCGTGAGCTTCACCAATACCGGCACCGAGGCCGAAACGATCTCCGCCAGCAGCCCACCGAACGCCCCCTTCAAGGCCACCGGCCTCCCCGCCAACGGCACCGTCGTCCAGCCCCAGCAGTCTGTCACCGTCCAGGTGACATACGCCCCGACAGCAGTCGGCGACAGCACCGGGACGCTCTCGGTCACCGGTCAGCACGGCACCGCGACCGCGAGTCTGACCGGTACGGCGGTGGCCGGGCAGGCGCGCCTGACGGTCACTCCGACCTCCTCCGACTTCGGGCAGGTGCCGGTCGGACAGTCGGTCACCAAGACCTTCGACATCAGTAACACCGGAAATATCCCCCTCACCATCACCAAGGCGGCACCGCCCGCGGCCCCGTTCCTCGTGACCAATCCGGTGAGTGAGGGTCAGGTGATCGGCCCGGAGGACGTGGTGCACCAGGCGGTCACCTTCTCCCCGACCTCCGTCGGCGCGGCCACCGGCACGTATCAGCTCACCTCCGACGACGGCCGGGGGCCGCAGAACGAAGCGCTCACCGGCACCGGGACCGGAACCGGGCCCACCGGGGTCGCCATCCCGGCGCCCGGTGCGGGCGGCTGGAAGCTCAACGGATCCGCGCAACTCTCCGGTAATGACCTGCAATTGACCCAGACAAGCACATATCAGGCAGGCTCGGCGGTCTTCCCCGTCCCGGTGTCCACCGACGGCCTCAAGGCGACGTTCACCACCGTCATCGGCGGCGGGACCGGCGCCGACGGCCTCACCTTCAGCCTGCTGGACCCGGCCCTGGCCACCCCGAGCGCGCGCGGCACCGACGGCGGGGGCCTGGGCTGGTCGGGGCAAGCGGGCGTGGCGGTCACGTTCGACACCTACAGGAACGGCAAAGACCCGTCGTCGAACTTTGTCGGGATCGCCACCGCGGGAAGCGGTTCCGATCTCACCTACGCGGCGACCACCACCGCCGTGCCCGACCTCCGCTCGGGTCCCCACGCCGTCTCCGTCTCCGTGTCCGGGACCACCCTCACCGTCTCTCTGGACGGCACACAGCTACTGCGGACGGCAGTGGCCTCGCTGAGCCCGACAGCCCTGCTGGCCTTCACCGGCGCCACCGGAGGGCGGACCGACATCCACACGGTACGGGACGTGGCCATCACCGCGACCTCGTACGCGGTGCCACCGCCCGGGCCCAACGGTTGGACGTTCAACGGGTCCGCCGCGCTCTCCGGCACCGACCTGGTGCTGACCAAGGCCGTTCAGGAGACTGCCGGGTCCGCCGTCCAGGGCACCCCCGTACCGTCGGCACGCCTGCGGGCGAACTTCACCGCCGCGATCGGCGGCGGTACCGGCGCCGACGGCCTGGCCTTCCTGCTGCTCGACGCGTCCAGGACGACCCCCAAGGCGCTGGGCGCACCTGGTGGAGGCCTCGGCTATTCGGAGCTGCCCGGCATCGCCGTCACCCTGGACACCTGGCGGAACGGCAATGATCCCTCGGCCAATTTCGTCGGAGTGGCCATCGGTGGCACCGGGGACAACCTGCAGTATGCCGCCACCTCGACCGCCGTTCCCGCACTGCGGACCGGCACCCACACTGTCGGCGTGACCGTGACGACGGCCGGACACCTGCTGGTCAGCATCGACGGCAACCAGATCATCGACACCGCGGTGAACCTGCCGCAGAACGTACTGGTCGGGTTCAGCGGCGCCACCGGTGGATCGACAGACAACCACACGATTCGCGACGCCAAAATCACCTACTGAGGGCCTGAAAGACCATGGAGATCGTCATGCGTGGACTGGTTACTTCCTTCCTGACCACAGTGGTCGTCGTGTCCTGCGTCGGCGCCGGTCCTCAGCCCGCACGGGCGCCCGTACCCCCTCCGCTGCCCGTCATGGTCTCGGACACCGACACGATGGGGCGGGTGTTCACGGATCCTCACGGGCGCACGCTCTACCACAACGACGTGGAGCGCAACGGGACCTTCATCTGCGTCGGGCTCTGTACGGACACCCGCAAACCGCTGCTGCATGAGCCCGGTGCCGAGCTCCGGCTGCCGCCGGGCATCGCCGGGACGCTCGGGACCGTGAGGCGGCCCGACGGCGGCGACCAAGTCACCTACAACGGCTCCCCGCTGTACTGGTTCACCGGGGATCAGCAGCCGGCCGACACCCGAGGGGTGACCCTGCTGTGGCATGTGATCAACCCTCAGAACGTGCCGGTGAGCTGAGCGACAAGGGACAGCCCACGTCCGCTTTCGTCCACCATGGCCGGGACAGTCACGCCTCCTGGCGCGGTGCGGGCGGGCGGAACGGGCGATACTGTGCGGACACTCCAGGAGACGATACGAGGAGCCCGCACCATGTTCACCGTCGTGCCGGTCGGCGCGCCCCGATGAGGGGGCGCGCGAAGCCCCCGTCGGCGCCGCTGGCGCAGCGGGACGGGATCGATCCGGTGCGGCTGCGGCTCCCGGAGGATCCGGACGGGCGGTGGGCGACGGTCCGCGATCATCTGCTGGCGCGGTTCGCGGGGGCGATCGGGGCGGCGCGGGTGGACGCCATGTTCGCCGAGGGCCGGTTCGTCTCCGTAGCGGGGCCGGTCTGCGCCGACGAGCCGTACGCGGCGGGCCGGTACCTCTGGTTCCACCGGGATTTCGCGCCGGAGGAACCGGTGCCGTTCCCGGTCGGTGTCGTCCACCGCGACGAGCACCTCGTCGTCGCCGACAAGCCGCACTTCCTCGCGACGACACCGCGTGGCCGGCACGTCACCGAGACGGCCGTGGCCCGGCTGCGCCGCGAGCTGGACCTGCCCGCACTGCAGCCCGCGCACCGGCTGGACCGGCTGACCGCGGGCCTCGTCCTGTTCGTCGTACGCCCCGAGGAGCGGGGCGCGTACCAGACGCTGTTCCGGGACCGTCTGGTGCGCAAGGAGTACGAGGCGGTGGCACCGTACGACCCCGGCCCGGCCTTTCCGCGGACCGTACGCAGCCGCATCGTGAAGGAGCGCGGGGTCGTCGCCGCCCGCGAGGAGCCGGGCGAGCCGAACAGTGAGAGCCGGATCGAGCTCCTGGAGCACCGGGCGGGACTCGGCCGTTACCGGCTCTTGCCCGCCACCGGGCGCACCCATCAGCTGCGGGTCCACATGAACAGCCTGGGGCTGCCGCTCGTCCACGACCCGGTCTATCCGGTGGTCCGGCCGGAGGGTGCGGCCGACGACTGGTCACAACCGCTCCAACTCCTCGCCCGGGTACTGGAGTTCACCGATCCGGTCACGGGCGGGCCGCGCCGCTTCGAGAGCGGGCTGCGGCTCTCCGCGTGGCCGGACCGGTGAGCAGCCATGGCCGTCAGTGACCGCGGGCGATCCATTCGTCCAGGTGCGGGGCCTCCGCGCCGATCGTCGTGGAGTCGCCGTGTCCGGTGCGGACGGTGGTCTCCGGATCCAGGGCGAGCAGCCGGTCCCTGATCGACGCGACGATCGTCGGGAAGTGGGAGAAGGACCGTCCGGTGGCGCCGGGTCCGCCCTGGAAGAGCGTGTCGCCCGTGAAGACGGTGGACAGCTCGGGGGCGTACAGGCAGACGGCGCCGGGGGCATGGCCGGGGGTGTGCAGGACCCGGAGCGTCGTACCGGCGATCTCCAGCTCCTGGCCGTCGGCCAGTTCGCCGTCCGGGGCGCGGTCCGGGTGGGTCTGCTTCCACAGCGGCAGGTCGTCGGGGTGGAGCAGGATCGGCGCACCGGTGGCGGCGGCGAGGGCCGGGGCCGCGTCGATGTGGTCGTTGTGCGCGTGCGTGCAGACGATGGCGCGCAGCGTACGGCCGTTCAGCGCGGCCTCGATGGCGGCGGCGTCATGGGCGGCGTCGATGACGATCGCCTCGGTGTCGTCGCCGACGATCCAGACGTTGTTGTCGACGTCCCACTCACCGCCGTCGAGGGCGAAGGTGCCGGAGGTGACGAGGTGGTCGATGCGGGCGGCCATCAGAGGATCACCACCGAGCGCAGCACGTCACCGTCGTGCATCCGGGCGAAGGCCTGCTCGATGTCGCCGAGTCCGATGGTCTCGGTGACGAACGCGCCGAGGTCGATCCGGCCCTGCTGGTGCAGGTCGATGAGCATCGGGAAGTCGCGCGAGGGCAGGCAGTCGCCGTACCAGGAGGACTTGAGCGAGCCGCCGCGGCCGAAGACGTCGATGAGCGGCAGCTCCAGCCGCATCTCCGGGGTGGGGACGCCGACCAGGACGACGGTGCCGGCGAGGTCGCGGGCGTAGAAGGCCTGCTGGTAGGTCTCCGGGCGGCCGACCGCCTCGATGACGACGTCCGCGCCATTGCCGTCGGTCAGGGCACGGATCGCCTCGACCGGATCGGCGGAGCGGGAGTTGACGGTGTGCGTGGCACCCATCGTCTTCGCCGTCTCCAGCTTGCGGTCGTCGATGTCCACGGCGATGATCTTCGCCGCGCCGGCCAGCCGGGCGCCCGCGATCGCCGCGTCGCCGACGCCGCCGCAGCCGATCACGGCGACCGAGTCGCCGCGGCCGACCTGACCGGTGTTGATGGCGGCGCCGATGCCCGCCATCACGCCGCAGCCGAGGAGCCCCGCGACGGCCGGTGAGACCTCGGGGTCGACCTTGGTGCACTGGCCCGAGGCGACCAGGGTCTTCTCGGCGAACGCGCCGATGCCGAGCGCCGGCGACAGCTCCGTGCCGTCGAGCAGTGTCATCTTCTGCTTCGCGTTGTGGGTGTTGAAGCAGTACCAGGGGCGGCCGCGCAGACACGCACGGCACTGCCCGCACACGGCACGCCAGTTGAGGACGACGAAGTCGCCGGGCGCGACGTCCGTGACGCCCTCGCCGACGGACTCGACCACGCCCGAGGCCTCATGGCCGAGCAGGAACGGGAACTCGTCGTTGATGCCGCCCTGCTTGTAGTGCAGATCGGTGTGGCAGACGCCGCACGCCTGGATCTTCACCACGGCCTCGCCGGGGCCCGGGTCCGGGATGACGATCGTCTCGACCCGTACCGGCTCGTTCTTCCCCGGTGCGATGACCCCTTGCACCTGCTGCGCCATACCTGGTCTCCCTGTTTCCGTCATGTGGTGAAGATCGAACACGAACAACCGTACGCCCCATGAGGGTGTCACGGCGGCGCGCCGCGTTGGCGGGAAACGAGTGCCGTCCACCCGGTGGGATGCACCGGTTTCGGTCACATGGGGCGAACCGCTGAACTGCCCCGGGTTCCAGGGGGTCCTTGGATGCAGAGGGGCCACGGAACCGATACCTGCGGGGGCAGGGGTTCCATGGTCCACCGGCAGAGGAATGACGGATCACGGGGGAAGTACCTCGACCGAGATTGCCGAGAGCACGGAGAAGACCGGCCGGCGGGCCGACGGACCGGGCCGGTTCCCGGAGCGGCGGCGCTCGGGGCGCCGGTCGGCAGGCATCGAAGCGCTGGGAGAAGGCGAACCGGGCGCGGAACAAGGTGCACCACCGGGTCGCGGACCTCCGCGAGGACACCATCCACAAGATGACGACCCGCCTTGCCCGCGCGTACGGCACGATCGTCATCGAAGATCTCAACGTGGCAGGAATGGGCCGCAACCGGCGCCTGTCCCGCCGGGTCTCGGATGCCGCGTTCGGCGAGATCCGACGCCGCCGTCCGTCTCAGGGCGCGAGCACGTCCAGTTCGTGCAGGGCGCCCACCGCGATCTCCTTCGTCAGCCGCTGCGCCGCCACCGCGTCGCCCTCACGCACCGCTTCGGCGAGCCGGACGTGGAGGGTGACCGCGGCCGGGTCCGGATCCTCGAACATGACCTGGTGATGGGTGCGGCCGGCCAGGACCTCGGCGACGACATCGCCGAGCCGCGCGAACATCTCGTTGCCGGAGGCGTTCAGCACGATCCGGTGGAACGCGATGTCGTGCTCCAGGTATCCCTCCAGCTGCTGGCCGCGCGAGGTGGCGACCATGCCGAGCGCGCACTCGGTGAGGGCCGAGCACTGCTCCGGGGTGGCGTTGCGGGCGGCGAGGCCGGCCGCGACCGGTTCGATCGCCGAGCGCAGCACGGTCAGGGAGCGCAGCTGGCGCGGGCGGTCGGCGCCGGCCAGCCGCCACCGGATGACCTGCGGATCGTAGACGTTCCACGCCTCGGTCGGCCGTACGGTCACGCCGACCCGGCGCCGGGACTCGACCAGGTGCATGGATTCGAGGACGCGGATCACTTCGCGCACGACCGTGCGCGAGACGTCGAAGCGCTGGGCCAGCTCGTCGGTACGCAGTACCTGTCCGGGCCGGTGCTCCCCTGCGGCGATCTCCAGACCCAGGGTGTCCAGCACATGTGTATGCAGCCCGGGGCCCTGTGTGGTCATGGGCACAGCCTACGGGGCCCCACTCAGGAACAAAAAGTACGACGTTTATGTCACAACATCTTGAATAAGTCGTACGTATGGGTTTCAGTAGCGCGACGGACCGATGTCGAGGAAGACGTCGAAGTAGACAGCGAGGCACCACCAATGAGCACCCCCCACGTCGTCGTGGTGATGGGCGTCGCAGGGACCGGCAAGACCACGGTCGGCCCCCTGCTCGCCGCCGCCCTCGGCGTTCCGTACGCCGAGGGCGATGACTTCCATCCCGCGGCGAACATCGCCAAGATGTCGGCCGGTATCCCGCTGGACGACTCCGACCGGTGGCCCTGGCTCGATGCGATCGGCCGCTGGGCGCACGGCCGGGCGGGGCTCGGCGGGGTGGTGAGCAGCTCGGCGCTCAAGCGGGTCTACCGGGACCGGCTGCGCGCCGAGGCCCCCGGTGCGGTCTTCCTCCATCTGACCGGCGACCGGACCCTGATCGAGAAGCGCATGGCGGAACGCAAGGGGCACTTCATGCCCACCGCACTGCTCGACTCGCAGTTCGCCACCCTGCAGCCGCTGCAGGAGGACGAGGCCGGTGTCTCGGTCGACGTGTCCGGTACCCCCGAAGAAATCACCCAGCGAGCCGTCGCCGCGTTGCGCCGGCTCGAAAACTAAGGATCACCACCGTGACCAGTCTCAGCGTCGAGACGCTGGCAGCGGACGCCGTCGACCCGATCACTTCGGCAGGCAACGCGCAGTTGGGCATCGCCGTACTGGCGGGCATCGCCGTCATCGTTCTGCTCATCACCAAGTTCAAGATGCATGCGTTCCTCGCGCTGACCATCGGCTCGCTGGCGCTCGGCTCGTTCGCCGGTGCCGCGCCCGCGAAGACGATCGCGAGCTTCACCGCCGGCCTCGGCTCGACCGTCGCGGGTGTCGGTGTCCTGATCGCGCTCGGCGCCATTCTGGGCAAGCTGCTCGCCGACTCCGGCGGCGCGGACCAGATCGTCGACACGATCCTGGCGAAGGCGAGCGGGCGGGCCATGCCGTGGGCGATGGTCCTGATCGCCTCGATCATCGGTCTGCCGCTGTTCTTCGAGGTCGGGATCGTACTGCTGATCCCGGTGGTGCTGCTCGTCGCCAAGCGCGGCAACTACTCCCTGATGCGGATCGGTGTCCCGGCGCTGGCCGGTCTCTCGGTGATGCACGGGCTGATTCCCCCGCACCCCGGCCCGCTGGTGGCGATCGACGCCCTCGGCGCCAATCTCGGCGTCACGCTCGCGCTGGGTGTCCTGGTCGCGATCCCGACCGTGATCATCGCCGGGCCGGTCTTCTCCCGCTACGCCGCGCGCTGGGTGGACATCAAGGCTCCGGAGAAGATGATTCCGCAGCGCCCCTCGGAGGAGCTGGAACGGCGTCCCAGCTTCGGCGCCACCCTGGCGACGATCCTGCTGCCCGTCGTGCTGATGCTCGTCAAGGCCCTGGTCGACATCGTCGTGGACAACCCCGAGAGCCACGTCCAGCGGATCACCGATGTGATCGGCTCGCCGCTGATCGCGCTCCTCGCGGCCGTCATAGTCGGCATGTTCACGCTGGGCCGGGCGGCCGGTTTCACCAAGGGCCGGCTCTCCACCACCGTCGAGAAGTCCCTCGCCCCGATCGCGGGTGTGCTGCTGATCGTGGGTGCGGGCGGCGGTTTCAAGCAGACCCTCATCGACGCCGGTGTGGGCCAGATGATCCTGGACTTCTCCAAGGACTGGTCGATCCCGGCGCTGCTGCTGGGCTGGCTGATCGCCGTCGCGATCCGGCTCGCGACCGGCTCGGCGACCGTGGCCACCATTTCGGCGGCCGGTCTAGTCGCCCCGCTGGCAGCGGACATGTCAACATCCCACGCCGCGCTGCTGGTCCTCGCCGTCGGCGCGGGTTCGCTCTTCTTCAGCCACGTCAATGACGCCGGGTTCTGGCTGGTGAAGGAGTACTTCGGCATGAACGTCGGTCAGACGATCAAGACCTGGTCGGTGATGGAGACCATCATCTCCGTGGTCTCGCTGGCCTTCATCCTGCTGCTCTCGCTGGTCCTGTAGCGACCGGCCCCCTCCCGCACGGCCCTCCCCCCGCGGCGCAAGCCGGGGCCGTGCCCGATGGCGCCCGACCGGCCCGGTGCGTATGCCACGGCATGCCTCCGGGTCGGCGGGCGCCATCGCCATGTGCGGCGGGCACTCTGCCCGGCCTCTCTGCCAACTCCGGTCATGAACCGGCTGATTGGCGGCCGCGACCAGCCGCCGACCGGCCTGCGGCCCGGTGCCCGAACCGGCGCGGCGTACGGCGGCCCATGTCAGACTTGGTGCCATGGCGAACCGTGAACCTCTCAAGCCCTTTCTGCTCGCCTTCCCCGGACCGCTGCGCGATCGCCTGGTGGCGGCGGTGCTCGCCGGTGCGAAGGTGTCGACGACCGGGCTGCTCGCGGAGTACGAGGCGGAGAGGGAGGAGCTGCCTCCGGTGGGCGAGCGGTCCGCGCTGATCGACTCGGACGGCCGGGAGCTCGCGGTGCTGGAGGTGACGGAGGTACGGGTGCTGCGCCTCGGCGACGTCGATCTCCAGCATGCGATCGACGAGGGCGAGGGGGACAGATCGGTGGCCGAGTGGCGTGCGGGCCACGAGAAGTTCTGGCACGGCAAGGAGATGCGGGAGGCGCTCGGCGACCCGGAGTTCACGGTCGACGACGACACCATGGTCGTCGCCGAACGGTTCCGGGTCGTCGAGCTGCTGGATCCCGTCGCGGGCGCGGCGGAACGGTAGCCGGGCCCGGGCAGTCGGTGTCCTACGGCTGCAACGCGAGGATCTCGCGGCAGGTCAGGGGCGAGGCGACGGTGCCGGGACGACCGGTGCGGGCGAAGCCGGTCCAGGCGGCGCGCATCGCTCTGCCCAGAGCGTCCACCTCGTCCCACGGGGTGTCCCCCAGCATCGGTGAGTGCCGCCAGGCGGCCGGGGAACCCAGGAGCAGCGGCAGTTCCACACAGTGCGTGGCACCGAAATCCGATCCTGCCGGGCGCCAGTCCAGTCGGTAGGCGTGGACCCGGGCACCGGCCCGCACGAGCCGTTGGCCCAGGGCGGCGAGCGGTTCGGCGTACATCCGCCGGGTCGGGTCGATCGGTTCGCCGCTCTTCCGCGTTCCGCCCTTCTCCCCGGGGAAGGCGGACATGTCGTCCGCGTTCCAGCCGTACACGATGTCCATGCCGCGTACGTGTGCGTCGAGGAAGGCAGCGCCCGTTTCGACTGGGCCGAACGGTGGTTCCAGGGTCGAGCCGGAGCGTTCCCGATGGGCGAGGGCGGTGTCCCGCTGTGCTGCGAGTACGGCGGCGGGGGCGGCGGTCCGCGGGTCGGCTCCGGGGGCGTGGGCCGCGAGCCGTTCGGTGAAGATCCGGCCGAGGGCGGCGGCATCGGCCCGGGACCGTGTCGCGATCGCCAACGGTGCGCTCTGCAGGATCGCGCGGTGGAACAGCCCTTGGGCTTCGGGCAGCTCCATCAGCAGCAGGATGGAGAGCGCTCCGGCGGACTGCCCGAAGACGGTGACATCTGCGGGGTCGCCTCCGTACGCGGCGATGTTCGCCTTCACCCAGCGGAGTGCTTCGAGCTGGTCGTACAGGCCGAGGTTGCCCTCGGCGACACCGTCGAGGCAGAGGTATCCGAGCGCGCCCAGACGGTAGTTGACGGACACGACGACGACATCGCCCTCGGTGGCGAGTGCTCCGCCGTCGTACCAGTCCATGAGGCCCGCGCCGCTGCTGAATCCGCCGCCGTGGAACCAGACCATCACCGGCCGCGCCGCGCTGTCGCGGGCGGATGTGGTGACCGTCAGGTTCAGACAGTCCTCGCCCTGCGGGTGCCGATCGAGCGGCGGTCCCATCACCGTGTCGAGCCTGGACGGCAGTTGCGGACAGATCTCACCGCTCGACGGGCGGGCATCGCGACCGTGCACCGGGCGGGGCCGCGCGAAGCGTTCCGCCACGGCGTAGCGGACCGGGCCGGACCGGACCACGGCGGAGCCGGTCACGCGCCGCTTCCCGAGAGCGATTCCACCGTGGCCGCCGGTA
This sequence comes from Streptomyces sp. NBC_00846, assembly GCF_045207325.1. Lineage (NCBI taxonomy): Bacteria > Bacillati > Actinomycetota > Actinomycetes > Kitasatosporales > Streptomycetaceae > Streptomyces > Streptomyces sp. NBC_00846. The sequence continues at coordinate 1,228,696 of NZ_CP108846.1, forward strand.
CCGGTTCGGGCGCTCCTTCGGGCACCAGGCGGAACAGGGCGACGGCGCCGGCCAGGCTGACGGCGCAGATCCCGACGAGGTACCACGTCACCCCGGTCGACGACCCGCCCGAGTTGAGCAGCGCCGTGGAGATCATGGGGGCGAGGCCGCCGCCGAGGATGGCACCGCCCTGCAGGATCAAAGAGGAGCCCGAGTAGCGGACGTTGACGGGGAAGGTGTCGACGATGATGCTGCCCTGCACACAGTGGGTGACCGGGATGATGAGCCCCATGCCGAGCAGCGCCACCACAGCGAGGGCGGAGTTGCCGGTGTTGAGCAGCGGGAAGAAGGCGACGCACCACACGAGGATGGCCGCGGATCCGGCGATGAACATGGTGCGCCGGCCGCGCCGGTCCGCGAACCGTGTCCACACCGGGATGGTCACGAACCACAGGGCCGCCGCGATGGTGACGCCCACGATGAGGAACTGTTTGTCGTAGTCGAGGTGCTGGGAGCCGTAGGACAGAGTGAAGACCATGAACACGTACGCGACGGCCGAGTTCGCCACCACGGCGAGCAGGGTCAGCGCGAGCCTGGGGAATCCGACCTTGAGGGATTCGGCCAGCGGGAACCTGACCACTTCGTCCCGGGCGCGGGCGCGGGCGAAGGACGGCGACTCGGTCACCCTCAGCCGGATCACCAGCCCCACGGCGACCAGTACGAAGCTGAGCAGGAACGGGATGCGCCAGCCCCATGAGGTGAAGGCGTGGTCGCCCAGGACGGAGTTTGTGGTCAGGAAGATGACGTTGGCCAGGACCAGTCCGCCGGGTGTGCCCATCTGCGGGAAGCCCGCGTAGAGGTTCTTCTTGTCCGGCGGTGCGTGCTCCATGGACATCAGGGTGGCTCCGGCGCCTTCGCCGCCGAGTCCGATGCCCTGGACGATGCGCAGCGCGACCAGGAGGACCGGTGCCCAGAATCCGATGGAGTCGTAGTTCGGGATGGCGCCGATGAGGGTGGAGCCGATCCCCATCAGGAGGAGGGAGACCACCAGTGTCGCCTTGCGGCCGATGCGGTCGCCGTAGTGACCGAAGACCAGGCCGCCGAGCGGACGGGCGATGAAGCCGACGGCCAAGGTACTGAAGGCGGCCAGGGTGCCTGCGGCGGGGCTCAGTGAGGGGAAGAACTGCTGGTTGAAGACGAGCGCCGCGGCCGTGCCGTAGAGAAAGAAGTCGTACCACTCCAGCGTGGTGCCTGCGAGCGTGGCGAGGGCGGTTCTTCCGGCAGTGGCTCGGGCGCCGCCCGAGCGTTCTTCGTGAGGTGAAGTGTTCACGGGGTGACCTATCACTTGGATGGCGGGCTGTGGGCGGTTCGCTCCGGACAGCCGCTACGACGGCCGGGCTTCACCCGTCGTTAACCGTGGATCCTGACTCCCTGAGACATGACGCACAAATACCGAATTGGAAACCTGCCATACCTGTTCCGGTATAGCAGGTGCATGGTTGGCGGCTGCCCGCCCCGCGCCACCGAGCCGTGAAGCAGGTATGCCCTTTCAGGTATGCCTCTGCACAGGAATCGCATTTGTCCGGCATGGATGCGCGGATCACAGTGGGACGCATGACGGCAGAGACTGGGCGGTGGATCCGCAACTTCGTGGCCGGGCAGTTCGTGGAGCCCGACGAGAACCACGGCTTCGACAAGACCGACCCGGCCACCGGCCGGGTGTTCGCCCGGGTGCACGAGGCGGACGAGGCACTGGTGGACCGCGCCGTGGCAGCGGCCCGGCGGGCCCTGCACGACGGATGGGCGACGACGCCCGTACGGGAACGCGCGGCGCTGCTGCGCCGGGCCGCGGACCGGATCGAGGAGCGCTTCGAGGAGTTCGTCGCCGCGGAGGTCGCCGACACCGGCAAGCCGGTCACCCAGGCGCGGGAGCTCGATGTCGCGCGTGCTCTGGCGAACTTCCGCACCTTCGCCGATGTGGTGGCCGCCGCCGGACAGGAGTCCTTCCTCACCGACCTCGCAGGCGGTCGGCAGGCCCTCAACTACGCGGTGCGCAAGCCGCTCGGCGTCGTCGCGGTCGTCGTCCCGTGGAATCTGCCCCTCCTCCTGCTGACCTGGAAGGTCGCCCCGGCCCTGGCCTGCGGCAACGCCCTGGTCGTCAAGCCCAGCGAGGAGACCCCCGCAACTGCCACGCTGTTGGCCGAGGTGCTCGCCGAGGTCGGGCTCCCCGCCGGGGTGTACAACGTCGTCCACGGCTTCGGTGGCGACTCCGCCGGTGAGTACGTGACCTCGCACCCGGGAATCGACGGCGTGACCTTCACCGGTTCGTCCGCGACCGGCTCGCACGTCATGAAGACCGTCGCGCCCCGGGTCCGCCCGGTGTCGTTCGAACTCGGCGGCAAGAACGCCGCCATCGTCTTCGACGACGTCGACCTGGACGAGGCGCTGACCGGGCTGACCAAGTCGGTCTTCACCAACACCGGTCAGGTCTGTCTGTGCACCGAGCGGGTCTACGTACAGCGCTCGGTCTTCGCCGATGTCGCCGAAGGGCTCGCGGAGCGGGCCCGGGGCCTGCGGCTCGGGCGGCCGACCGACGAGCGGACCACCACCGGACCGCTGATCTCCCAGACGCACCGGAACAAGGTGCTGGGCTACTTCGAGCTGGCCGAGCAGGCCGGAGCGAAGGTGCTCACCGGCGGTGGCGTGCCGCAGCTCGGCCCCGACCTCGCGGACGGTTCCTGGATCGAGCCGACGCTGTGGACGGGGCTGACCAACGCGGACCGGGCCGTGCGGGAGGAGATCTTCGGTCCGGTGGCCGCCCTGATCCCCTTCGACACCGAAGCGGAGGCGATCGCCCTGGCCAATGACACCGAGTACGGCCTCGCGGCCTCGGTATGGACCAATGACCTGCGCCGCGGGCACCGGGTGGCCCAGGCGATGAACGTCGGGATGGCCTGGGTCAACACCTGGTTCCTGCGCGATCTGCGCTCCCCGTTCGGCGGTGTCGGACTCTCCGGCATAGGCCGCGAGGGCGGCGCGTCCTCCCTGCACTTCTACACCGAGCCGACGAATGTGTGTGTACAGCTGTGACCGATCACGACAACCCCGATCTCTCCGCGCGGATCGACGCGGCCGTGGCACGCCTGACGGCCGCTGCCGCCACCGGCACTCCGTGTGCTCCCGTCCGGGAGTTCCTGGGCCGCGACGACATCGATACCGCCTACGAGGTCCAACGGCGTCTCGCCGCCGCCCGAAGCACGGCCGGAGCCCGGGTGGTGGGCGCCAAGATCGGCCTCACCGCCCCTGTCGTGCAGCAGCAGTTCGGCGTGTTCCGGCCGGACTTCGGGGTGCTCTTCGACGACATGATGTTCGCGCACGCCGAGCCGCTGCCGCTGAGCCGGTTCCTTCAGCCGCGCGCGGAGGGCGAGATCGCCTTCGTCCTCGGCCGGGACATCGACCGGCCCGGCGCGGGTGTCGCCGATGTGCTGCGGGCCACCGAATTCGTGCTGCCCGCCATCGAGATCGTCGATTCACGGATCAACGGCTGGGACCTGGCCATCACCGACACCGTCGCCGACAACGCCTCCAGCGGCGCGGTCGTGCTCGGCACCACCCCGTATTCATTGAGCGGGCTCGACCTCTCCCGGGTCGGCATGGTGCTCCAGCGGGACGGCGAGCCGGTCTCCTTCGGTGCCGGCCACGCCTGCCTCGGCTCACCCGTCGTCGCCGTGGCCTGGCTGGCACGCGAACTGGCCGCACGGGAGCAGCCGTTGCGGGCCGGTGACGTGGTGATGTCCGGGGCACTCGGCCCGATGGTGCCGATCAACGGTCCCGGCCGGTACCGGCTGGCGCTCGACGGGCTCGGCGAGGTCGAGGCAGTCATCGAGGAGGAGACCAAGTGAGTTCCCACGCAAGCGACACAGCAACCGAAACCGAATCCGCCACCGGCACCGTTGCGGTCGCCGTCATCGGGTCCGGCAACATCGGAACCGACCTCATGATCAAGGTGTTGCGGCTCTCCAAGTCACTGCGCATGGGCGCGATGGCGGGGATCGACCCGGACTCCGACGGGCTGGCCCGCGCCGCCCGGCTGGGGGTCGCCACCACGCATCGCGGTGTCGACGGGCTCGTGGAACTGCCCGAGTTCGCCGACATCAAGGTGATCTTCGACGCGACCTCGGCCAAGGCCCATGTGCGCAACGCACAGCTTGCCGCGGAGCACGGCAAGCTGATGATCGATCTCACCCCGGCGGCTCTCGGGCCTTTCGTGGTGCCGTCGGTCAATCTGGACGAGCATCTGGCCGCGGCCGACGTCAACATGGTGACCTGCGGCGGACAGGCGACCATTCCGGTCGTGGCCGCGATCTCCCGGATCGCTCCGGTCGCGTACGGGGAGATCGTCGCCTCCATCGCGTCGAAGTCGGCCGGTCCCGGGACCCGGGCCAACATCGACGAGTTCACCGAGACCACGAGCAGGGCGATCCGGCTGGTCGGCGGCGCCGAGGTCGGCAAGGCCATCATCGTGCTCAACCCCGCGGAACCCCCGCTCGCGATGCGTGACACGGTCTTCTGCCTCGTCGAGGGCGAACTGTCCGACGCCGACCGGGACCGGATCGTGGCCTCCGTCCAGCGGATGGCGCAGTCCGTACGGGAGTACGTGCCCGGCTACCGGCTCAAGCAGGACGTGCAGTTCGACCAGGTCGAGGACACCGTCGTACCGGCGCTCGGGCGGCGGGTCACCGGGGTCAGGATCTCGGTGTTCCTGGAGGTGCTCGGCGCCGGCCACTACCTGCCCGACTACGCGGGCAATCTCGACATCATGACCTCCGCCGCGGTCCGCACCGCGGAGAAGGTCGCCGCACTTCGAGGATGGGTGACCGCATGAAGCTGTACGTCCAGGACGTGACCCTGCGGGACGGCATGCACGCGATGGGGCACATGTACACCGTCGACCAGGTGCGCCGGATCGTCTCCGCGCTCGACCGCTCCGGGGTCGCGGCGATCGAGGTCGCGCACGGGGACGGGCTCGGCGGTTCGAGCGCGAACTACGGGTTCGGCGCGCACAGCGACGAGGAGTGGATCGAGGCCGCGGCCGATGTCCTCGAACACGCGAAGCTGACCACGCTGCTGCTGCCCGGCATCGGCACCATCGACCATCTGCGCCGCGCGCATGCGCTCGGGGTGCGCAGCGTGCGCGTGGCTACGCACTGCACCGAGGCCGATGTCGGCGCGCAGCACATCTCCTGGGCGCGGGAGAACGGGATGGACGTCTCGGGATTCCTGATGATGAGCCATCTCAACTCCCCTGAAGGACTTGCCCGGCAGGCCCGCCTGATGGAGTCGTACGGGGCGCACTGCGTCTATGTCACGGACTCCGGCGGGCGTCTGACGATGCGTGATGTCGCGGCCCGGGTCGACGCGTACCGCGAGGTGCTGGACGAGTCCACCGAGATCGGCATCCACGCCCACGAGAACCTCTCGCTGTCGGTCGCCAACAGCGTGACCGCCGTGGAGCACGGCGCGTACCGCGTCGATGTGGCGCTCGCGGGGCAAGGCGCCGGAGCCGGGAACTGCCCGGCCGAGCCATTCGTCGCCGTCGCCGACCTGCTGGGCTGGGAGCACGGCTGCGACCTGTTCGCGCTCCAGGACGCCGCCGACGACATCGTCCGGCCGCTGCGCAACCGGCCCGTGCAGGTGGACCGGGAGACCCTGACCCTCGGTTACGCCGGTGTCTACTCCAGCTTCCTGCTGCACGCCGAACGCGCGGCACGGCGCTACGGCGTCGACACCCGGCAGATCCTGCTGGAGGTCGGCCGGCGACAGATGGTGGGCGGCCAGGAGGACCTGATCGTGGACATCGCACTGGACCTGGCCGCACGGCACGAGGCCCTGACGGAAGGGAGCAACAAGTGATTTCGGCAGAACTGACCGGCGTACTGGCGCAGCGGCTGGACGCGGCGCAGACGTCCCGCGAGGACACCCCGAGCCTCGCCGACAGCCACGAGCTGGACATCGACGACGCGTATGCCGTGCAGGCGGCGCTGCTGGCGCTGCGGGTGGCGCGCGGCGAGCGGATCGTGGGCGTGAAGCTGGGGTTCACCAGCAAGGCCAAGATGGCCCAGATGGGCGTCTCGGACGTGATCGTGGGCCGGCTCACCGACGCGATGCGGATCGCGGACGGCGACGGGGTCGACCTGTCGCGCTTCATCCATCCGAAGGCGGAGCCCGAGGTCGCCTACCGGCTGTGCCGGGACGTCGATCTGGACGATCCGCTGACGGACATCGAGTCCTGCGTGGACGCTGTGGCCCCGGCCATCGAGATCATCGACTCGCGTTACCGGGACTTCCGGTTCACGTACACCGATGTCGTCGCGGACAACACCTCCGCGGCTGGCTACGCGATCGGCCCGTGGCGGCCCGTGGAGAGCGTCGCCAACCGTGCGGTGCGGCTGCGTACCGCGGCGACGGAAGCGGTGGGTTCGACCGCCGCGATCCTCGGCGACCCGGTGCACGCGCTCCACGCGCTGCTGGACATGTGCCGGCGCCGCCGGATTCCGCTGAAGGCCGGCCAGGTGGTACTCGCGGGGGCTGCCACGGCGGCCGTGCCGCTGGTGCCCGGGGTCACGGAGTGCGACGTGGCGGGCCTGGGGTCCGTCACGGTGAAGGGGTACTGATGAGCGGTTCACGGGTGATCGAGGGCAAGGCCACTCCGCGCGGGCGGTTCCCCCATGTGAAGGTCGTCGGGGACCTGGTGTTCGTCTCCGGTACCAGTTCACGCCGGCCCGACAACACGTTCGTGGGTGTCGAGGCCGATGAGTTCGGCACCACGGAGCTGGACATCCGGGCACAGACCCGGGCGGTGATCGAGAACATCCGGGACATCCTCGCCGAGGTGGGTGCCGAGCTCTCCGACATCGCGCAGATCACCACCTATCTGGTGTCCATGAACGACTTCGGCGGATACAACGAGGTCTACGGCGAGTTCTTCGACGAGCGGGGACCGACCCGGACGACCGTCGCGGTGCATCAGCTGCCGCATCCGCATCTGCTGATCGAGATCCAGGCCGTCGTCCATCTGCCGCGGCCCCGCACGTCACACACAGCGCACAGCACGGAGGTGTCCTCATGACCGTCATTCCCCCGGTCATCGATTTCCAGGGCTGGATCACCGAGCACGAGCACCTGCTCAAGCCGCCGGTGAACAACCGCACCATGTCCCTGGGACAGGACTTCATCGTCCAGGTCGTCGGCGGTCCCAACCAGCGCACCGACTTCCACCTCGACCCGTACGAGGAGTGGTTCTACCAGGTCAAGGGCGATATGCACGTCGACCTGATGACCGAGGACGGGCCGCGGACCGTACACATCCGGCAGGGCGAGGCCTGGCTGCTGCCCGGCAATGTGCCGCACTCCCCGCAGCGGCCCGACGCCGGTTCGATCGGGCTGGTCATCGAGCGGGTCCGGGAGGAGGGCACCCTGGAGAAGTTCCAGTGGTACTGCCCCGAGTGCGCCACGAAGATCCACGAGGTGGAACTCCAGGTGCGGGACATCGTCGCGGATCTGCCGCCCGTCTTCACCGAGTTCTACGGGGACGAGAAGGCGCGTACGTGCCCGAACTGTGGTGCGCTGCACCCTGGGAAGGGCTGAGCGTGAACCGTACGATCGACATCCACACGCATTACGTTCCGCGCGGCTGGCCGGATCTGACGGCCGAGGTGGGCCCGGACGCCCCCTGGCTGCGGATCGAGTCCGAGTCCGACGCCGTGATCATGATGGGTTCCAAGGAGTTCCGGCGCATCCGGGCCGATGCCTGGGACGCCGAAACCCGGCTGCGGGACATGGACGCGGACGGCGTGCACCGCCAAGTGGTCTCCCCCACCCCGGCGTTCTTCACCTACGGTCGCGACGGTGCCGAGGCGGCGAAGGTCTCGCGGATCTTCAACGACCTCGCGCTGGAGATCGTCGCCCCGGCACCGGACCGGCTGATCCCGTTCTGCCAGGTGCCGCTGCAGGATCCCGACGCGGCCTGCCGCGAGTTGGAGCGGAGCATCGCCAACGGGCACCGGGGAGTGGAGATCGGCAACCATGTCGGTGATCGCGACCTGGACAGCGAAGGCGTCGTGACCTTTCTCCAGCACTGCGCCTCGCTCGATGTGCCGGTCTTCGTGCACCCCTGGGACATGGCGAGTTCACCGCGGCTGGACCGGTGGATGGCGCAGTGGCTCACGGCCATGCCCGCCGAGACCCATCTGTCGATCCTCGCGCTGATCCTGGGCGGCGCCTTCGACCGGATCGACGACCGGCTGAAGATCTGTTTCGCGCACGGCGGCGGGTCGTTCGCCTTCTGGCTCGGCCGGATGGAGAACGCCTGGCACGGCAGGAACGATGTCATCGGCACCTCCGAGCACCCGCCCTCGCACTATCTGGGCCGTTTCTACGTCGACTCGGTCGTGTTCGACGACCGTGCCCTGCGGCTCCTGGTCGACACCGTCGGCGCGGACCGGGTGATGGTGGGCAGCGACTACCCGTATCCGCTGGGGGAACGGCCGGTCGGTGAGGTGGTCCGCAAGAGCGCCTTCCTCGACGAACGCGGCCGGGAGCTGATCACGCACGGCAACGCGGAACGCTTCCTGGGGCTGAGCGGCTGCTAGTTCCGTACTTCGCGGGTGGCTGAGTCGGGTGGAGTTGCTGCCTGGCCGTGTCCGGTCCGGGGGTGGTCGTGTTGAGCGGGTGTGACGAAGTCTTCCCGGTCCCCGCGGCTGCGGACGGTGCGTCCGCGCATGGAATGTGTGGTCACCTCTGTGGTGGAGAAGCGTCTGGGCGCTCTGCCTGTCGCTGCCGAGTTTCTGCGCCGGCTGGATGTGGCCGGGACCGTCGACCGGCTGTGCCCGGGCCGCGACATCGCCCACCTCACGCATGGCCAGGTCATCGAGGCGCTGGTGGCCAACCGGCTGACCGCGCCCGCGCCCTTGTGGCGGGTGGATCGCTGGGCCGGTGAGTGGGCGGTGGAGGAAGTCTTCGGGATCGAGCCGGAGCTGCTCAACGACGACCGTCTGGGCCGGGCCCTGGACGCCATCGCCCCGCACCTGACGGAGATCACCGACAGCGTCGGGGCCCGGGCGATCGGAGAGTTCGGCATCGATGTGTCCACGTTCCACTGGGACATGACATCCATGTCGCTGTATGGCGCCTACCCGGCCGAGGACCAGGACGAGGAGTATCCCCGCATCAAGCACGGCCATCCCAAGGACCGCCGCTACGACCTCAAGCAGATCCAGACCGGACTGGCGGTGACCGGCGACGGCGGCATCCCGCTGCTGTCCCGCGTCATCGACGGTGGAGCCGCGGAGATCTCCCAGATCACCGGCACCATGAACAGTCTGCGCGCGATGGCCGGGCCGAAGGAGTTCTTGCTGATCGCCGACTCCAAGCTCATCTCCTACGGCAACGTCACCGCCCTGATCAAGGCCGGGACCGATTTCATCGCCCCGGCCCCCGCATCCAGGATCGACGATGCGGTCTACGCCGCCCTCGACCTTGAATCGGCCACCGTCGTGGACTACACACCGGCCCGCGACGAGGACACCCCCGCCGGAGCGCGCGAGACCTACCGGGTCCTGGAGGACACCCACCTGCTGGCCGGGCCCCGCAAGAGCGATCCCCCGCTTGAGGTGCGCCGGATCCTGGTGCACTCCACCGGCAACGCCAAAGGCCAGCAGCGGGCCCGTGACAATCGCCTGGCCAAGGCCCGCGAGGACCTCGACAAGCTCCAGCACTCAGCCGGCGGCCGCTACTACAACACCGCCGAGAAGATCGCCGCACGCGTCGGCGTGATCACCAAGACCCGCCGGGTCTCCGGCTGCCTGCACACCGAGATCACCACCGGCGAAACCGGACGGCCCACCCTGTCCTGGCACTTCGACCAGGACGTACTCCAGGCCGAGGCAGCCGTCGACGGCTGGTATGCGCTGCTGACCACCCTCACCCCCGAACAGGCCGATCCCAGCGAAGTACTACGCCGCCACAAAGGCCAGGGCGCGGTCGAGCGCAGATACGGCGACTTCAAGGGCCCGCTGGCCGTCACCCCCATCTTCGTGCAGGACAACAAGCGCGTCGCCGCACTGATCGCGGTGATCTGCCTGGCCCTGCTGCTGTTCTGCCTGATCGAACGCCAGGTCCGCCGGGCGCTCGGGGCCGACCAGAAGATGCGGGGCCTCTACCCCGGCAACCAGAGAGTGCGACCCACCGGCCGGATGATCCTCTACCACCTCTCCGACCTCCGGCTACGAGTCGGCAGGGCCACCGACCCACCCGTCATCGCCATCACCCGGGGTATCCAGCTCCACCTACTCGACCTCCTCGGCCTCGAACCCACACACCCCCGCTGGCCAGAGACCTGAACGGCCCTAGCAGGGAGAAAATTTCGCCCTCAGCCACCGGTGAGCAATGGAATGGCTGGGACGATGCCTCGGTGAACTACTTCTCGCATTTCAGCATCGGTCCTGGTCACGAGTGGCAGCACCTCCCGGAACCCAGGCGAGTCGAGCCCGGCCAGTGGCCGAAGTTGGAGGCTGCGCTCGCCATGGTCAACCGCGACCTGATGGCAACCCTGCCAGGCCAGGACGCGCTGATACTGATGCTTGCCCCGTCTTGCGAGCCGCTGCCCCGGAGATCCATCGATAGAGATCAGATCTACGTGGCGATGCCGGACGGCCGTTGGCACGGCAACTCGGTCAATTCGTGCGACCTGGAGGAGGGCGATCCGCCAGAGCCGGACGATGCGACGACGGTCCTGTCCGTGGTCGCGGATGCGGCGCAGGAGACCATCATGGAGCTGCTCTGGCAGGTCTGGCCGATCTGCTCGGCACACAAGATCGGAATGCACCCTCGGCCCGCAGGAACCGCCGACGGCTGGTACCAGAGCGAAGCGGACTCGGCAGGCCCACCGGTGTGGTGGTGCCGGGGCGGCCGGGATGGCACGTGCCACGACGTCTCCCTGGTGGGCGAGTTAGCCGCCACCCTGCCGGGCAAGCAGCGTCGGGCCCTGCGGCGCAGCGAGCGCAAACAGGATGGTCGCCGATAACCGCAGGCCATACGACTGCGCGTTGCCGCTGGAACCCACCATCCACTGCCACCCGCGAAGTACGGAGCTAGTGCCGCGACCGGCAATGTTTGCCCGGAAGGAGCGTCGTCCAGTGCGTGCGATCGCAAGGCGGCCGGAAGTCCTTGAACGGGGCCTCCCCTGCTCGAACGAAGTTGAGAGCTCGGGGAAGGAGCTACCAGGGCTTTCGGCCAACGCAGAAGGGGGTCCCCCCTGGCCCTCAAGGCCTTGGGGGAGTGCGTGCTGGACGACGCGACGGGGCGAAGCCTGCCGGGAGGGGCACTAGGAAGTCTCGGTTCCCTGGGGGGCCATTCCGGCAGCGATGTCCTCCAGGCTGCGGATCAGCGCCTGCGCGGACGGGCCCAGCGCACGGGCGGCCGACAGGGTCAGCCCGACGCTGTGGCCGATCGGGTCCAGCGGCACTGCCAGCCTTGCGATCCGGGTGTCGTCCCGGGTGATCAGGCTGGGCAGTACCGCGACGACATCGGTCTCCAGGAGGAGTTGGCGGACGGTCAGGAACGAGGTCGTCTCGACCCGGTTCATCGGCAGCGGCATCCCGTGCCGGGCGAAGAACTCCTCGATCTCCCGCCGCAGTGCGGTCTCCGCCCCCGGCAGGATCCAGGGGTAGTCCACCAGGTCCGCGAGCTCCACCGGGGACCGCCCGGCGAGTGCGTGCGAGGCCCGGACCACGAGCTCCACCGACTCGTCGTAGAGCTTGCGGCGCACGATCCGCTCGTCGGAGGGGGCGGTGAGCCGGCCGACGACGAAGTCGATGCGACCGGCCTCCAGTTCCAGGAGCAGCGCTTCCGGCGACGCCTCCCGGACGATCACCGTCAGGTAGGGGCGCTCCTTCTTGATCTCGGCGATGGCTCGCGGGAGGAGCACGTTGGACCCGGCCAGATGGGTGCCGACGATGACCGTCCCGCGGTCGGCGTCGGCCAGCTCCACCACATGGCGGCCCGCCTGCGCCAGCTGGGCCAGCACGGCCCGCGCGTGCTCGGTGAAGGCCTCGCCGAAGACGGTGGCGGTGACGCCCCGGGGCCCGCGCTCGTACAGCGGCACACCGAGGATGTCCTCCAGCTCGTGCAGGCTGCGGGTGGCGGCAGGCTGGGTGACATGCAGCTCCGCGGCGGCGCCGACGACGCTTCCCTGCCGGGACAGCGCGTCGACGAGGGCCAGGTGGCGCAGCTTCAGCCGGCCGTCGAGGAGACGCGGGATCTTCACCCCACCGACTCTATCCGCGCCGGGTACGGCCGGCCCGGACGGGCCCGTTCCGGGAGCCCGCCGCACGTACCGGCCAGGACGGGCCCGGGAACTCGCCGCACCTACCGGCCCGTACGCACCGGTCCGAGCGGGCCGACCGGGCCGTTGAGCGGTGCCCGGGAACGGGGCCGGTGAGCGGGGCCCGGGAACGGGCGCCGGACACCCGTTAGCCGACGGCCTTCGCCGCCGCCCGGCCCGCCGCCCGGCCGGAGAAGATGCAGCCGCCGAGGAAAGTTCCTTCCAGTGAGCGGTAGCCGTGCACCCCGCCGCCGCCGAATCCGGCCGCCTCCCCCGCCGCGTACACACCGGACAGCGGTGTGCCGTCCTCGGTGAGCACCCGGGAGGACAGGTCGGTCTCCAGCCCGCCGAGCGACTTGCGGGTCAGGATGTTGAGCCGTACGGCGATCAGCGGACCGGCCTTGGGATCGAGGATGCGGTGCGGTGCCGCCGTACGGATCAGCTTGTCCCCCAGATATGTCCGGGCGCCGCGGATCGCGGTGATCTGGAGGTCCTTGGTGAAGGGGTTGGCGATCTCGCGGTCGCGGGCGGTGATCTCGCGGCGCAGTTCGGCCTCGTCGATCAGCGGCTCGTCGGTGAGCGCGTTCATTCCGCGGACCAGTGCCGCGAGGTCGTGCTCGACGACGAAGTCCGCCCCGTTGTCCATGAACGCCTTCACCGGCGCCGGTACGTCGGCGCGGGCCCGGCCGAGCACGTCGCGGATCGACTTTCCGGTCAGGTCGGGGTTCTGCTCGGAGCCGGAGAGCGCGAATTCCTTGCCGATGATCTTCCGGTCGAGGACGAACCAGGTGTAGTCGTATCCGGACCTCATGATGTGTTCGAGGGTGCCGAGGGTGTCGAAGCCGGGGAAGAGCGGGACCGGCAGCCGCTTGCCGCGGGCATCCAGCCAGAGCGAGGACGGTCCCGGCAGGATGCGGATGCCGTGCCTGGCCCAGATCGGGTTCCAGTTCTCGATGCCCTCGGTGTAGTGCCACATCCGGTCGCGGTTGATGTGGTGGGCGCCCGCCTCCTCGGTGATGCCGAGCATGAGTCCGTCGACATGGGCGGGCACGCCGGAGAGCATCTTCGCGGGCGGGGTGCCGAGCCGCTGGGGCCACTGCTTGCGTACGAGGTCGTGGTTGCCGCCGATGCCACCGGAGGTGACGATCACCGCCTGGGCCTTCAGCTCGAAGGTGCCGGCCGTCACCCGGCTGCTCGCGGTGCCGCGGGCGGCCGCGCTCGGCTCCAGTATCTCGCCGGTCACCGTGTCGACGGTGCCCGCGGTGCGGCCGAGGCCGGTGACCCGGTGGCGGAACTTCAGCCGGACGAGGCCCTTGACGACGCCCGCGCGGACCCGGCGCTCGAAGGGTGCGACGATGCCGGGACCGGTGCCCCAGGTGATGTGGAAGCGGGGTACGGAGTTGCCGTGACCGGTCGCGTCGTACCCGCCGCGCTCCGCCCAGCCGACGACGGGGAAGAGCCGCAGCCCCTGGGCGTGCAGCCAGGAGCGCTTCTCACCGGCCGCGAAGTCGACGTACGCCTCGGCCCACTTGTGTGGCCAGTGGTCCTCCTTGCGGTCGAAGCCCGCCGTGCCGAGCCAGTCCTGGAGGGCCAGCTCGTGGCTGTCCTTGATCCGCATCCGGCGCTGCTCGGGCGAGTCGACGAGGAAGAGACCGCCGAAGGACCAGTGCGCCTGGCCGCCGATGGACTGTTCGGGTTCCTGGTCGAGCAGGATCACCGAGCGGCCCGCGTCGACCAGCTCGGCGGTGGCCACCAGACCCGCGAGCCCTGCCCCGATAACGATCACATCAGCGTCGTACGCCATGGGTTCCATCCTTGTCGGGGGTCGCAGGCGGAGCGATCCGGTCACGGCCACGGTGAGGGTCCGGCACGGACGCCGGAGGTTACTCGTGCGTCAGATCCTCTGCACCGGCCGCTGCGGCGTCAACCGCCCGGTCGGCGGCGCCCCGGCCGCACCCCTGGGGCGCAGGCGCTATCGTCGATACGAATCACCCACTTCTGGCCTGACTTGAGGTAGAAGCGTGTCGGTGCTGGTTCTCGTACTCGCCGTGAGTGCCGCCTGCTGTCTGGGGTTCGGCTTCGTCCTCCAGCAGGACGCCGCTTCCCATGCGCCGAGGAGCGACTATCTCTCCTTCCGGCTGCTGCTGGACCTGATGCGGGTACGGAGCTGGCTGGCCGGTGTCGGACTGATGGTCTGCGGCATGGTGCTGGGCGCCCTGGCCCTGGGCAAGGGCGAGCTGTCCATCGTCGAACCACTGCTGGCGACCAATCTGCTCTTCGCGATGGCCCTGTCTCGCCATCGCACCGGGCAACGGCTCGGCCGGCAGGGCTGGGCCGGGCTCTGGATGCTGGCCGGCGGAGTCGCCGCGTTCCTGCTGGGGGGCCGGCCGCGGGGCGGTGAGGCGGTGACCGATCCGCTGCGGCACTGGCTGGTGATCGGCGTGGTCGTGGGCGTGGCGCTGCTGCTCACCGCCTTCGCCAAGCGCTATCAGTCCGGGGTCGCCCCGGCGCTGCTCGCGGTGGCGGCCGGACTGCTCTACGGACTCCAGGACGCCCTCACCCGGGTCACCGGCCAGCGGCTGTCGGAAGACGGCTTTGCGACGTTCGCGACGGCATGGCAGCCGTACGCGGTGGTGGCGCTGGGGGTGACGGGCCTGCTCCTGGTGCAGAGCGCGTTCGAGACGGGCCCGCTGCGGGTCTCGCTGCCCCCGCTGACCGCCGCGCAGCCGCTGGCCGGGATCGCCTGCGGGGTCGGTTTCCTCGGTGACCAGCTGCGCACCGACCCCGGCGCGCTGGCCTGGCAGGCGGCCGGTCTCGCGGCGATCGTCACCGGGATCGTCCTGCTGGGACTCCATCCGGCGATGCCGGAGGGGCCCGTGGGCGGGCGCCAAAAGAAGAGCCTGCTGCCGAGCTGAGCGGCGGCGCGAGCCCAGGGGGCACGCCTTCCCGGCGCTCCCCCGCACGCGCTCCCGTACGCCCTCCCCGTACGCCCTCCGGCACGTCTTCCCGGTACGTCTTCCTGGTCACAGGGAGCCAGTCCGCGCTGCCGGGTCGGCGAGGCCCCGGAGATCGCCGAGGCGGTCGTCTTCCTGCTGTCGGACGCCGCCTCGTACGTCACCGGCGCCGAACTGGCCGTGGACGGCGGCTGGACCACGGGCCCGACCGTCAAGTACGTCATGGGGCAGTGATCACTGTCAGTGGTCTGATGTTGGATGAGGGGCATGACTCCTTCTGACGAGATCCTGGACATCGTCGACGAGAACGACGTGGTCGTGGGGCAGGCACCGCGCGGTGAGGCGACCGCGCGGGGCCTGCGCCATCGCTGCGTCTTCATCGAGTCCCGGGATGCCGGGGGCCGGCTCTTCGTGCACCGCAGGACCCCCACGAAGCTGGTCTTCCCGTCCCGTTACGACATGTTCGTCGGCGGAGTGGTCGGGGCCGGCGAGTCGTACGACGAGGCGGCGCTGCGGGAGGCGGAGGAGGAGCTGGGGGTGTCGGGGCTCCCCCGTCCCGAGCCGCTCTTCAAGTTCCTCTACGAGAGCGCGGAGCACTCCTGGTGGTCCCACGTCTACCAGGTGCGGTGCGAGCTGCCGGTGCACCCTCAGGTGGAGGAGGTCGCCTGGCACACCTTTCTCACCGACGCGGAGCTGGAGCAGCGGCTCGGCGACTGGGAGTGGGTGCCGGACGGGCTGGAGACGTACCACCGGCTGCGCGCGTTCCGGGCGGGCCGGCCGGTCTAAGGTTCACGCGTGAACGAATTCGTACGGAGCCTGCGGCTGTGGTTCGCGCCGCGGCGAATCCGCGAAGAGGGCGACACCCCCGACTACCGGTTCTCGCTCGCCAATGAGCGCACCTTCCTCGCCTGGATCCGGACGGCTCTCGCACTGATCGGCGGCGGTTTCGCGGTCGACCAGTTCCTCCCGGAGCTGTCGTGGGGCATGCGCACGGGGCTGGCGCTGGCATTGCTGGCGGCCGGTGTGCTGTGCGCGCTGCGGGCGATCAACCACTGGGTGCGGTGCGAGCGGGCGATGCGGCGCGGGGAGGATCTGCCGGTCTCCCGGTTCCCGACGCTGCTCGGTCTCGCCGTCGCGGTCGTCGCCGTGGCGATGGTGGTGGTGGTCCTCTTCGGGTGGGAGGGCCGGTGACGGCGAACGGGCGCGACCCCGGGCTGCAGCCCGAGCGGACCAGGCTGGCGTGGCGGCGTACGACGCTGTCCTGCACGGTGGTGGCGATCCTGGCGGTCAAGCAGGCGCTGCAGGGCGGGGCGAGCCCGGCCGCGGTCGTCGCCGTGTCGCTGAGCGGGCTGGCCTGGCTGGGTTTCCTGCTCGTGGCGCACCGGCGGGTGCTCGTGATGGGGACCGCGCGTCCGGAACCCCTCTCGGCGCGCGGCGCACTGACGGCGGCGGCGTGCACGGTCGCGCTCGCGGTGTTCGCCACGGCCATGCTGTTCTGAGGCCGGAGCGCGGGGCCCCTCAGACCTCGGGGCGGACCTCCGGGGTGTCCCAGGGGACGGTGACGACGATCTTTCCGCGGGTCCGTCCCTGCTCGTTCATCCGGTAGGCGTCGGCCGCCCGTTCCAGCGGGAAGACCTGGTCCAGATGGACTGTGACGACGCCCTGTTCGGCCAGTTCCGCCAGGTGGGCGAGGTCCTTGGCATCCGGACGTACGTAGGCGTAGCGGCCGCCGTACGAGAACACCTCGCCGTCCGCGATGGAGGCCAGCCGGCCCCCGGGCTTCAGCAGGTCGGCGGAGACCCGGAGCGCCTCCCCGCCCACGGTGTCGAACGCGGCGTCGACGCCGTCCGGGGCCAGCGCCCGGAGCCGGTCGGCGAGGCCGTCGCCGTAGGCCACCGGCTCCGCACCGAGCTGCCGGACGTGGTCGTGGTTGCGCTCGCTCGCGGTGCCGATGACGCGGGCGCCCGCGTGGCGGGCGAGCTGGACGGCGAGCGAGCCCACGCCGCCGGCCGCCGCATGGACGAGGACCGTCTCGCCGTCCTGGATCCGCAGGGTGCGGTGCAGCACCTGATACGCGGTGAGGCCGGCCAGCGGCAGGCCGGCGGCCTCCTCGAAGCTCAGGCTCAGCGGCTTGCGGGCGAGGGTGCGCACGGGTGCGGCGACGTATTCGGCGAACGTACCCCGGCAGAGGAAGTCCTCCCGTACATAGCCGATGACCTCGTCGCCGACCGTGAACTCGTCGACGGCGACGCCGGGCTGCACGACGACTCCGGACACGTCCCAGCCGGGGATCACCGGGAACACGGCCTCCAGACCGGCGTCGAGGTAGCCCTCACGGGCCTTCCAGTCGACCGGGTTGACCGCCGCGGCCCGCACCTTCACCAGGACGGTGTCGGGGCCGACCTTGGGGTCGGGCCGTTCCCCGTACTCCAGGACGTCCGTCCCGCCGTACCTGCTGTAGCTGATCGCCTTCATGTACCGACCCTCGGCGCGGGCCGGGGCGTACGCAACTCAGGCCATGGCGGCCCCGGGGAAGGGGGCCGTCACCAGCGCGGGATCGTGGGTGTCCGCCAGGCCGGCTCGGCCTTGCGCATCGCGGCCGCGTCGTCGCGCTCGCGCATCGTGCCGTCGTCGTCGAGCCAGCGCCGGTGCAGTGCGGCCAGGCGCTCGCGGTCGAGTTCGACGCCGAGGCCGGGTGCGTCACAGACGGCGAGTCGGCCGTCCCGGAAGACATGGCGGGTGGTGATGACGTCCTCGGTCTGCCAGGGGTAGTGGCTGTCGCAGGCGTAGTCGAGGTTGGGAACGGTGGCCGCGACATGGGTCATCGCGGCGAGGCTGATGCCGAGGTGGGTGTTGGAGTGCATGGAGAGACCGACGCCGAAGGTACGGCAGATCCCGGCCAGTTCACGGGTGCGGTGCAGCCCGCCCCAGTAGTGGTGGTCGGAGAGGACCACCTGGACGGCGCCGCGGGCGAAGGCCTCCGGGACCTCGGCGAGCGTCGTCACGCACATGTTGGTGGCGAGCGGTACGTCGGTGGCGGCGGCCACCTCGGCCATGAGGTCCGTGCCGCTCGCCGGGTCCTCCAGGTATTCGAGTACGCCCTTGAGCTGCTCGGCGACGTACAGCGAGGTCTCCACCGACCAGGCGCCGTTGGGGTCCAGGCGCAGCGGCTGCCCGGGGAACTCCTCGGCCAGGGCGCGGATCGCGGCGATCTCCTGGCCGGGTTCGAAGACGCCGCCCTTGAGCTTGAAGGAGGAGAAGCCGTGCTCGCGGGCGAAGCGCCGGGCCTGGGAGACGACTCCGGCCGGGTCCACTGCGGCACCCCAGTCGTCCTGTTCGCCACCTTCGGGGTGGGCGGCCCAGCGGTAGAAGAGGTACGCGCTGTACTCGACGCTGTCGCGGACCTTGCCGCCGAGCAGGGCGTGCACGGGCAGACCCAGGGACTTGCCGAGCGCGTCCAGGCAGGCGACCTCGAAGCCGGAGACGACGGAGAGCCGGAGCTTGTCGGCGGTCTGGACGCCGCGCAGCCCGCCCGCGTCGACCCGCTCGTCGGCCGCGGGTGAATCACCGCACACCTCATCGGCCAGGGCGAACAGGCCGTTCAGATCGCTGACCGGGCGTCCGACGAGGGCGGTGGCGAGCGGCTCGGCGAGTTCGAGGTACTTGCCGTCCCCGTACGTCTCCCCGATACCGGTCACACCGCCGCGTGTGACGACTTCCACGATGAGCCGCGGGGTGTACGGCTGGTGGACGCCCTGGGTGTTGAGCAGGGGCGGGCCGGCTATCAGGATCGGGGTCAGCCGGACTTCCGCGATCAGCAGCTCTGGCTTCATACATGAACCATATTCAGGGATGCGACTGAGCGCCAGACTTCCGGACTACGCCGGAGCGGAGTGCGTGTGGCGGATTCCGGGAGTCCACTGGACGACATACCGACTGGTCGGCATCATGAGCACCGACCGTTTCTCACCCCGGAGGTGCGCACGATGAGCCCAGTCCACCCGCCAGGTCTCGGCCTCGACCGGCTGCGCGGCCATCTCGATCGCGAGCGGCCGGGTCTGGTGAACGGACCGCTCGAAGCCCGGCTCATCGAGGGCGGCCGCTCGAACCTGACGTACGTCGTCACGGACGGCACGGGGCGCTGGGTCGTCCGCAGGCCCCCGCTGGGTCATGTGCTGGCCACCGCGCACGACATGAAGCGCGAGCACCGGGTGATCAGCGCCCTGCACCCGACAGCCGTTCCGGTACCCGAGCCCGTGCTGCTCTGCGAGGACGACTCGGTGATCGGGTCGCCCTTCTACGTCATGGAGTACGTCGAGGGCACCCCGTACCGCACGGCCGAACAGCTCGCCCCGCTGGGCGCCGAGCGCACCCGGGCGGCCGTCCTCGGTCTCGTCGACACGCTCGTCGAACTGCACGCCGTGGACCCGGGGTCCGTCGGCCTGGGCGACTTCGGGCGCCCCGAGGGCTTCCTCGACCGGCAGCTGCGCCGCTGGGGCAAGCAGCTGGACGCCTCCCGCAACCGCGAGCTGCCCGGCATCGACGAACTGCACGCCGCGCTCGGACGGGAACTGCCCGCCTCCCCCTCGCCCACCGTCGTACACGGCGACTATCGCCTGGACAACGTCCTGATCGGCTCCGACGACCGGATCAGGGCCGTCCTCGACTGGGAGATGTCGACGCTCGGCGACCCGCTGACCGACCTCGGCCTGCTCGTGATGTACAGCTCGGACCTCGGCCTGGCGAACTCCCCGGTCTCCACCACCAGCGGCGCGGCCGGCCACCCCACCCCCGCCGAACTGATCGAGCGCTACGCCGCACGCTCCGGCCGCGACACCTCCGCGATCTCCTGGTACACGGCGTTCGCCTGGTTCAAGCTCGCCGTGATCCTGGAGGGCATCCACTACCGCTACACGCTGGGCCGGACCGTCGGCGCCGGCTTCGACCGCATCGGCGATCTCGTCCCGGTCTTCATCGAGCACGGCCTCACCACCCTCCAGGAAGGCTGATCCCCCATGGACTTCGCATTCGACGCCCGTACCGAGGAGCTGCGCACCAAGCTGCTCGCCTTCATGGACGAGCATGTATACCCGGCCGAAAAGATCGCGGACGAACAGCGCGCGCTGCTCGCCTCCCCGTGGGACACCCCACAGATCGTCGAGGACCTCAAGGCCGAGGCGCGACGGCAGGGGCTGTGGAACCTCTTCCTCCCCGACGCCGGGTACGGTGCCGGGCTGACCAACCTCCAGTACGCCCCGCTCGCCGAAATCACCGGCCGTTCCGCGCAGTTGGCCCCGACCGTACTCAACTGCGGGGCTCCGGACACCGGAAACATGGAGGTGCTCTTCCAGTTCGCCACGGACGAGCAGAAGAAGCAGTGGCTGGACCCGCTGCTCGCCGGGGAGATCCGCTCGGCGTTCGCGATGACGGAGCCGGAGGTGGCCTCGTCGGACGCGACGAACATCGAGACCCGCATCGTGCGGGACGGCGGGGACTACGTCATCAACGGCCGCAAGTGGTACATCTCCGGGGCGATGAACCCGGACTGCAAGATCTTCGTCGTGATGGGAAAGACCGACCCTGATGGTGCCGACATCCGCCGCCGGCAGTCGATGATCCTGGTCCCGCGCGACACCCCCGGTCTCGAAGTGCGGCGCGCCATGCAGGTGTACGGCTACGAGGACCACTCCCACGGCGGTCACGCCGAGGTCGTCCTCACGGACGTACGGGTGCCCGCCGCGAACCTGATCGGCGAGGAGGGCGGCGGCTTCGCGATCGCCCAGGCGCGTCTCGGCCCCGGCCGCATCCACCACTGCATGCGGCTGATCGGCATGGCCGAGCGGGCGATCGAGCTGATGTGCAGGCGGGCGGTGTCCCGTACGGCCTTCGGTAAGCCGCTCGCCCAGCAGGGCGTCGTACAGAACTGGATCGCGGACGCGCGGGTCACGGTGGAGCAGTTGCGGCTGCTGGTGCTGAAGACGGCGTGGCTGATGGACACGGTGGGCAACCGGGGCGCTCACACGGAGATCCAGGCCATCAAGATCGCCACCCCGCGCGCCGTGGTCGACATCCTGGACCGGGCGGTGCAGTTGCACGGCGCGGGCGGCGTCGGCCAGGACTTCCCGCTGGCCGAACTGTGGGCGGCGGCACGGACGTTGCGGCTGGCGGACGGGCCGGACGAGGTGCATCAGCGGTCGTTGGCACGGCAGGAGATCAAGCGGTACGTGTAGGCGGTGGCCCGGCCTGGAGGGGTGCTCTCAGTCTTCACCGGCCCTGATCCGGTCCAGTACGTCCGTGTACAGGGTGCGCCGGTCGGGGCGGGCGTGGGCGGCCGCCTTGCGGAGGGTGGGGATCGCCGCCGCGCCCAGTTCGACGAGCGCTTCGGCCGCCGTCCCGCGCACGACGGCGTGCGGGTGTCCGAGCAGCCCCGTCACGGCAGGGAGCGCAGGCTCCCAACCCGCCCGGCAGAGCGTATGGATCGCCATGCGCACCACGTCCGGACGCGGGTCGTCCAGCAGGAGTTCGGTGTGGCGCAGATGGGTCTGCGGGGCGAGCATCACCCGTGAGGTCCGGTGGGCGCGGAGCCGGACCTTGGACCGGGGGTGGGTGAGCAACTCGCCCAGCAGGTCGATGAGTTGCCGGTCCCGATCGGGCTCCGGGCCGGTGTGTGCCCCGGCCAGTTCCGTGAGCGCCCGGCAGATCTGCTCCGCGGTGCCGGTGCCGGCCAGCTCCAGCAGTTCCTGCCGGGTGGGGCGGCGCCGGGTTCCGGCGGGTGCGGCCGCGTCCCGGTCGCGGAGTGCCGCCAGTGCCGCCGCGTCCTGCCTCTCGGCGTCCGGGCCGCGCAAGGGGCCCTCGACGAGCAGGAGCCGGTCCGCGAGTTCGTCGCGTCCTTCGGCGCGCAGCCGTCGGCCGGTCCGGGTCAGCGCGGGGGTGCGCAGCAGCGGACGGCCGACGAGCAGGTCCAGGAAGCCCCAGGCCCCGGCGTCGAGCCGTTCGCCCAGGGCCCCGGCCAGCGCGTCGGCGGGGTGGGCGCACAGTGCGTCGCCGACTGCCCGGGCCACCGCGGGCGGGGCGTGCTCCCACCACTCCAGCAGCAGCGGGATCAGCCGTCCCCTCTCCCACGGGTCGAGTGCGGCGGCCGCGCGCGCCACCCTGTCGCGCAGGATGCCGTCGCCCCGGAGTTCCGTCTCGTCGACGGCGCCCAGGGCGCGGGCCAAGCCGGCGCCGACGCGCAGGTCGACCCGGCCGCGGAGGTACGCGCGCAGCACCGGCAGCCGGGCCTCCGGCTCGGGCCATCGCGCCAGTGCCAGGGCGGCGGCCTGTCTGCGGTCCGCCTCGGCCGACCCCAGCATGGTCAGCAGCCGCTCCCGCAGCGCCGCCGAGCGCGGCTGGTCCAGGTCGTCGACGCGGACCCGGCGTGGTGGCGGCTCCGGTGCGTGGGCAGTCTCGGCGATGGTCCAGAGCGGTGCGTCGATGGGCTGGAGCAGCGTCATCCAGTCGATGAGCGCGGCCCGGACTTCGGGACCGGCACTCGGGTGGGCCTCGATCAGCGCACTCAGCCGGTCCCGCGAGGGGACCGCGCCGCCGTCCCTCCGGCGGAACTCCTCCAACGTGCCCTGGGTGCGGACCGCCTCGTCCAACGCGGCCCGCCATGCCCGGGTCCCGGCGGGCAGGGCGTCCGCGGCAGCCATCTCCGGTACGGCGAAGGCCTCACGCAGCACGGCGGTTCCGGCCTGCCAGGGGTCGGCGCCGAGCCGGGCGTCCGCGAGGGCCCGGTCGAGATCGGCGCGGACCGGAACCGCGCCGAGGCGGCGCAGCAGCGCCAGCGTGGACCGGCTCGGGGCCGCCGGGGCGGGGCGCAGGGCCCGTACCGCGGCGACGGCGGCCGGTTTCGCGGTGGCCGTCAGCATCGGCGCGACCTCTTCGAGTACGGCGATCAGGTCGTGCCGGTCCCCGTCCTGGGCGTCGGCGAGCGCGTCCAGCAGGAGCGGGGCGGACCGGGCGAGTGCCGTGAGCTCCGCACCGTCCCGGGGCTCGGTGCAGAGCGACAGCACGAACCGCACCACCTTGTTCCGGACTGCCTTGTGGTTCCGGAGTGCCTTGTTCCGGAGCACCGGCTGCGAGTCGGCCAGCCGGAGCCAGTCGGCCAGCATCGGCCGCAGCTGCTCCGCCCGGTCGGGGCCCAGCGGCTCGTCCCGCTCGGCGACGCGCAGCGCGACCTCGGGGTCCCAGCCCCGGGCCACCAGGGCCTCGATGTCACGGTCCGCCCGACCGGCCTCCGCCGACGGCTCTCCGGCGGCCGGTGCGGTGATCCCGTGCCGGGCCATCGGTATCGCCAGGTCCTGCACGGTGCCGGAGGCCAGTGCGACCCGGCCGGACACCACCAGGGCGAGCAGCGGGGCCGCCACCGGTGAGGCCTGGTCGTCCAGCGCGAGGACCGAGCGTGCGGTCAGGGTGCCGTGGAGGCCCTCCAGCAGCAGCTCACGGGTGCCGTCGTCCCGGCTGTGCTCGGCGGCGGCGACGATCGTGGCCGCGCAGGCATCGCCGAGGACTGCGTGCAGGGCCTCGACGAGGCTGTCGCGCAGACCGGGGTTGCTGTCGTGCCCGAGTCGGAAGAGGAGCTTCGGGAGCGCCGCCGGTGTGCCCGCGCGGACCAGCGCCTCGGCCGCCGTCTTCCTGATGTTCATGTTCGGATGGTCGAGACAGGCGGAGATCGCGGCGCTCGCCCAGTGGGCGCGGGCGTGGCCCAGGGCGAGCAGCGCCTGCCGGACGGTCTGGATGTCCGGCGCGGCGGTCAGCGCGATCAGCGTCGCCGACAGGGCCTGGGCGTCCTCGCCGGTGACGTCACGGGCGAGCAGGGCGATGACGTGCTTGCGTACGTGCCGGTCGCGGTGGCGCAGCAGCCGGTGCACCCGCGTACGGGTGCCCTTCCACGGGGCCCGCAGCAG
Organism: Streptomyces sp. NBC_00846; assembly: GCF_045207325.1. Taxonomy (NCBI): domain Bacteria; kingdom Bacillati; phylum Actinomycetota; class Actinomycetes; order Kitasatosporales; family Streptomycetaceae; genus Streptomyces; species Streptomyces sp. NBC_00846. The sequence continues at coordinate 1,252,959 of NZ_CP108846.1, forward strand.
CAGTTCGAGGAGGACCACCTGCTCGTCGACGCAGAGCCCGGGACGGTCCAGCAGGTCCAGTGCCAGAGTCGCGACCAGTGCGTGCCCGGCCTCCTGGGCGTCCGCGGTGCCGAGCAGGCAGACCGGCCGGATCGCGCGCCGCGCGTGGAGCCGGCGGCCCAGGGCGCTCACCGCGTCCAGGGCCTCCTGCGGCACCGCGGGCTCACCGGCCGGCTCCCCGTGCTCCCCGGTCCCGGGCACCGCTTCCGGGCTCCTCGCCGCGGCCTGCTCGGCCACGATGCGCAGGAGCAGGTCGGCGATGACCGGGAGGGTGCCGGCGTTGCCGTGGGCCGCCAGCCGGCACAGCGCCGCCACCGGCTCGTCCGGGTCCAGATGCGAGCGCAGCAGAGCCAGTTCCCGCTCGTCCGGGCCGCCGAGGCCGGCCGCGATGCGCGGTGGCAGGCCGACGGGGTCGAGCCGTACGAGGAGGGCGCGGCGCTGCTCCGGGTCGCGGTTCAGCTGCCACAGCAGTCCGAGGGCGCGGTCGCGTACGGCGCGCAGGTGGGGGGCCGTCCCCCCGTCGGTGGTGAGGCCCAGCCCCTGGCGCAGGGCCAGTACCGTCCGGTCCCCGCCGATCGCCTCCAGGGTGTCCAGGGCCGCGCCCGGTGCCGAGGGCAGCAGGGCGATCACGGCCTCCTCGGCATCCTCGTGGCGCAGTTCGCGGATCGCGTCGAGGAACGGCCCGGGTGCGGGGGCGGAAGGCAGTACGCGGGCGACGGCGTCCCCGATCGGGAGGTCACCGGCGCCCTGTCCGGCCAGGGCGACCAGCAGGGTGAGCCGTCGCGGCCAGCACGGGTCGTCGGCCGGTGCGTCCGTCAGTACGCGGAGTGCCTCCTTCCGGGCGGTGAAGAGGATCGTCGCCACGTCGCGGGCCGGAACGGAGTGGTCGGACAGGGCGAGGCCGATGACGGCGGGGACGTCCGGCCCGTCCGGAAAGTGACCGCGCCGGTGGAGTCCGCGCAGACAGGTCACGGCCGGCCCGCCGAACAGCAGCGGATCGCGTGCGGCCACGGCCGTCAGCTCGCCGATGTCGTCGCGGTCGGCCAGATCGCCGAGGAGTTCCATCGCGCGTCGGCGAAGGCCCGGGGGAAGGCCGGGGTCCTCGACGGCCCGGCGCAGCAGGTCCAGGTGGCCGTGGCGCGCGGCGGCCCGGAGGGCGGCATCGGCCACCGCGGGCCGCTCCCGTACCGGCTCCCGATCCGGTTGACCGGCGTGTTCGCGTACCGGATCGGCCGAGAGGAACGGAGCGAGGAGGCCGGGCGGCAGCGGATCCGTCGCCGCCCACGGTTCGGCGAGCTCGCCCAGCGCTGCGGCGACGACCGGGGCTCTGCCGGCGCCCAGCAGACCGATCAGGTCTTCCCGGACCAGTGCCGGGGCCAGCAGTCCGGCGTGCAGCCCCTCCCTGGCCAGCCGCAGCGCCTCGGCCTGGAGCACCGGATCGCCGCTGCTCACCAGCTCGTCCACGAGCCGCGCCGGCCGGTGCGTACCGGTGATGCCCGCCCCCCGTACGGCCTGGTAGAGGAGTTCGCCCGGGGCCTCGTCGCGGAGCACCCCGGGATCGTGGAGCACATCGGCGCGCAGCCAGGCGGTCCGTACCGCCGCCGGCAGTTGCCCGGCCGTGCGCCACGGCGGCCGGGGGCGGCCCCTGAGGCGGTGGCCGAGGCGTTCGTAGAGCCCCGCCAGGAGGAGATCGGCCTCTGGAAGTCCGGTCAGCGATGCGGGCAGCAGCCCGGCGAGCCGGTCCGTCTCCCGGTCGTCGGACGGGGGGCACTCGGTGACACGCTCGGTGAGCAGGACCAGCCCGAGATGACGCTGCCCGGGGTCCTCGTGCCCGATCAGTCGCCCCAGGGCGTGGAACTGTTCGTCGGCCGGCGTCTGCATCGTCGGATGCTAGTGCCCCTCCCGGCAAGCTTTGCCCCGTCGCGCCGCCCAGCACGCACGCTCGCTGCGTTGGCCAAAAGCCCTGGTAGCTCCGCTACAAGGACTTCCGGCCGCCTTGCGATCGCACGCACTGGACGACGCTCCTTCCGGGCAAACATTGCCGGTCGCGGCACTAGCCGGGCGCTCTCCGGCCCCACCAACGGGTTTCGGGCCTGCGCTCCCGGCCGCCTCAGTAACCGCCGGAACCCACGTGGTCCGCCAGGGCCAGTTCGCGGGCGAAGGTCCTCACCCGCAGCAGGCACCGGGCGGCGAGGCGCACAGCCGGCGCGTGGTGGGGGCCGTACGCCGCGGTCCAGAGTGCGGGGACGTGCGCGGACGGCTGGATGTGAGTCATACATCCAGCTTCGCCCCGTACCGGCGGTCGGTCCAACAGATGGTTTTGCTGGCTGCGATCGATATCGTTGATGGATGGAGATACGCCAGCTCCGCCACTTCATGGCGGTGGTCACGCACGGCACGTTCACCGCCGCCGCCCGTGCCGAGCTGATCGTGCAGTCCGCGCTGAGTACCTCCGTACGCAACCTCGAACGGGAGCTGGGGCCGAGCTGTTCGACCGGACGGGGCGGCGGGTGATCCTCACCGAGGCGGGGCGGGCGCTGCTGCCGTCGGCCCGGTCGGTGCTCGCCGGCGCCGAGGCGGGGCGGGACGCGGTGGCCGCCGTGTCGGGGCTGGTGACCGGCCGGGTCCGGATCGGCACCATCCAGACGCTGACCTGCGTGGACCTGGCGGCCGAGCTGGCCTCTTACCACCGGCTGTGGCCGGGGGTGCAGATCTCGCTGCGCGAGGCGACGACGCCGGAACTGGTCGCGGGGGTACGGGCCGGTGAGCTGGATCTCGCCTTTCTCGCGCCGGACGCCGCCGAGCTCCCGGACGGCATCGCCGGGTTCGCGACCTGGCACGAGGACCTGGTGCTGATCACCGCGCCGGGCCATCGGCTGGCAACGGCCGGAAGCACCCTGATCAAGGATCTCGCCGATGAGCCGTTCGTGGACTTCCGTGCGGGCACCGGGCTGGAGACCGCGGTACGGAGACTGGCCGCGCACTGCGGGCTGGAGCGCCGGATCACCTGCGACGTCACCCAGATCCGGCTGCTCGTCGATCTCGTGCGGGCCGGGATCGGCGTGGCGATCGTGCCGCGGCGGATCGGCGAGGACGCGGGGCTGCCGTGCGTGAGCATCCGCCAGCCGGAGCCCGGCCGGACGGTCGTCCTCGCGGGGCGGGCACCCGGCCCCCGCAACCCGGCGGCGGAGGCGCTCCTCGGGCGGCTGACCGGCGGCGCCGCCGGGGTGCTGGGCGCAGGCTAGGGGCGCAGGGCGCGCAGCAGGAGGTCGGCGAGGTGGTCGGCGACCTCCTGCTGGCTGAGCGGGCCGTCCGGCCGGTACCAGGTGGACAGGTGGTGGACCGAGCCGAAGTGGTAGTCGACGATCAGGTCCGCCGGGGTGGCCGTGGAGAACACGCCGCTCCGCTGGCCCTCTTCGACCAGGGCCCGGAAGCGCTCGTGGTAGCGGCGCCGCTCCACCCGTACCTGCTTGTTCTTCTCCGGGCTCAGGTGGTGCATGGACCGGAAGAAGATCGAGGCGTCGTCGAGGTTCTCGATGGTCGTGACGACCACGTCCGCGGCGGCGTCGCGCAGCCGCTGTTCGACCGGGGCGTCGGCGTCGGCGAAGGCGTCGAGCCGCTCCTGCTGGAGCCGGAGCACCCGGGCGTAGACCTCCTGGAGGAGGTCCTCCTTGGAGCCGAAGTAGTGGTAGAGGGCACCCTTGGTGACGCCCGCCGCCTCGACGATCTCCTGGACCGAGGTGCGGTCGTAGCCCCGCTCGGCGAAGAGCCGGGTGGCGGCGGCCAGCAGCCGCTGCGGGACGGGGGGCGTGTCCCCGTCCGTCGCCTTGCCCATTGCCGCCACCTTCCTTCCGTACCGTGCGTGAATCCGTGCGTGCGTGAAACGCTCTGCTGAGCGTGAAGCGGTCCATCGGGGGAACGCAGTTCCCGTCCGAGGATCTTCCCACTCGCCGTCTTCGGGAGTTCGGTCAGGATCTCGACCTCGCGCGGGTGCTTGTACGCTGACGGGGCCCGCTGGGCCTCGCCGAGCAGGGAGATCCAGGGCCTGGCGGCGTGGATCGACCCGTTCACGCGCCGGTCTCCTCCCACTTCTGCTGGAGGTGGTTCATATTGCCGAGCCAGTGGTCGGTGTCCTTGGTGCGGGCCCGGTAGTACCCGGCGACCTCGGGGTGCGGCAGGACGAGGAAGCGGTCCTCGGCCATGGCGTCGAAGAGCGCGTCGGCGACCGCCTCGGGCTCGATGGCGCCGGGGGCGAGGACGAGCTCACCGGCCGATCCGGCGGCCGTGAGCATGTCCGTACGCACACCCTGTGGGCAGATCGCGTGGACCTTGACGCCGCGGTGGCGGTAAGTGAGGGAGAGCCATTCGGCGAAGGCGACGACGCCGTGCTTGGTGACGCTGTACGGGGCGGCGCCGATCATCGTCAGCAGTCCGGCGGCCGAGGCGGTCGAGACGAACCGGCCGCTGCCGCGCTCCAGCCAGTGGGGCAGCAGTGCCCTGGCCGCGCGGACGTGGGCCATCACATTGACATCCCAGGCGGCGGCCCAGACCTCCTCGTCGGCGAAGACGTCACCGGGCGAGGCGAGGCCCGCGTTGGCGCAGTAGATGTCGACGGTGCCGTCCAGCGCGTCACGCGCGGCGTCCACGATCCTCGAGGCGTCACCGGCGACGGCGACGGCGCCGATCTCCTCGGCCAGCGGCCCGATCCCGGCCTCGTCGAGGTCGTTGACCACGACCCGCGCGCCTTCCGCGGCGAATCGGCGGGCCAGGGCGGCTCCGATGCCGCCTCCGGCCCCGGTGACCACTACGCCCGTGCCCCGCACCGTACTCATCGGGTCCCGCCTCCCTCTGCCGACTACCTCAGCAGACTAACCAGTCGGTATGTCGTAGCGGAAGAGGCCGGACCGGCTCGGGCGACACTCCTGTCGCACCCGTCTCGTCCGGCTCATTCCGTACGGCCCGAACGCGCGCTAGCGTGCGTGACCATGACAGAGGTCGCGATCATGGAGGTAGCTGAATGAGCCTGTCCAGACGTGGTTTGCTGGCCGCCGGTGGTGCGGTGGGAGCCCTCGCGGCGACGGCCGCCGGTACCGGGGCGGCGACCGCCGCCCCCGGTACCGGCAACGGGCGGGGCAACGGGCACGGCCGGGTCCGTACCGGCTTCGACCTGCTGGCCGCGGACGGCTACGCGCTGCTGAAGGGCCAGAAGGTCGGGGTCGTCACCAACCCGACCGGTATCACGTCCGACGTGCGCCACATCGTCGATGTGATGCATCCGGACGAGCGAGTCGACCTGATCGCCGTCTTCGGGCCCGAGCACGGCTTCCGCGGCACCGCGCAGGCGGGGGGTTCGGAGGGGCGGTACGACGATCCGGCGACCGGACTCCCCGTCTACGACACGTACTTGAAGAGCGGGCAGCCGCTCGCCGATGTCTTCACCGCGTCCGGTGTGGACACGGTCGTCTTCGACATCCAGGACGCGGGCGCCCGCTTCTACACGTACATCTGGACGCTGTACGACTGCATGGAGGCGGCCGCCCTCGCGGGCAAGCGGTTCGTGGTCCTGGACCGGCCGAACCCGGTGACCGGGCGGGCGGCGCTCGGGCCGGTGCTGGACCCGGCGTTCGCCACGTTCGTGGGCCGCCGGGAGATCGCCCAGGCGCACGGCATGACGGTCACCGAGCTGGCGCTGCTGTTCAACAAGGAGTACCTGGCCCGGCCGGTGGACCTGCGCATCGTGAAGATGTCGGGGTGGAAGCGCGCGGACTTCTTCGACACGACGGGGCTGCCGTGGGTGCCGCCGAGCCCCAACATGCCGACGCCGGACACGGCGCTGGTCTACTCGGGGACCTGCCTGTTCGAGGGCACGAACCTGTCCGAGGGGCGCGGCACCACCCGGCCGTTCGAACTGCTCGGCGCCGAAGGCATCGACCACCGATGGGCGGCGGCAGCGAACGCGCTCGGTCTGCCGGGAGTCGCGTTCCGCGAGGCGTACTTCGCGCCGACGTTCTCCAAGTTCCAGGGGAAGACGGTCGGTGGGGTGCAGTTGCACGTGCACGACCGCGAGGCCTTTGATCCGGTACGCACGGGGATCGCGCTGCTGGTCACGGCGAAGCGGACGTGGAGCGGGTTCGCCTGGCGCTCGGACAACTGGATCGACAAGCTCACCGGCAACACGCGGGTCCGCACGATGATCGACGCGGGGGCGGACACGGACGAGGTGGTGGGGGCGTGGGCGAACGACCTCGCCGCGTTCCGGTCCGTACGGAAGAAGTACCTCCAGTACCGGTGAGGCAGGCCGGGCGGGCCCGGGGGGTCCGGGCCCGCCCGGCGAACCGGTTCCGTCCTCCGCCGGAGGACGGAACCGGAAGGTTCCTACCGGTGGGCGGGGAACTCCACCACCTGCTGGTAGGTCGGGCGGTTCTGCCAGTGAATGGACTTCTGCGCGATCCCGCCCAGCGGCCGGTGCACGATCGAGTCCGAGCACCACTGCTCGCCCGCCTTGCAGTTGTCGTCCCCCGGGTACACCGCGGCGGCAGGCTCCGCCGCGGCCCGCTTCAGGGACGTCAGCAGCGCGTCGCGGCAGCTGTCCAGGTCACCGTTCCCGCAGTACGTCCTGGCCAGCGGGCCCTTGACCGGCTGCCCCAGGACCTGGCGCAGGTCCTTGTCCACGAAGCCCCACCAGCCGTACTGGAACGCCGAACCGCTGTGCGCCCCGCTCGGTCCGTGGCCGGCCGCCGGGGACTCGTCGGTGGCGAGGTTGGCGGTCAGCGCCCCGTACAGCCCGTCGCCGAGCCCCGGCCTGAACTCGGCCTCGACCAGCTGCGGCCACCACGCGTCCATGATCCGTACCGCGTCGGCGTAGCTGTACGCGTGCGATCCCGGGCTGCTCTCCCTGCGCTGCGACCCCGCCGCCCGCCAGGATTCCAACTGCTGGACCACGCCGTTCAGTTCGGGGTCGGCGACCGGCCGGGAGCGGATCACCTTCAGCAGTTCGGGCAGCAATTGCTCGCCGCGCAGGTCGGTGACGGCGGCCTGGGCCATGGCCCGGGTCAGGGAGGCGCGGGAGACACCGCCCTCCTCGACCAGCTTCGCCACCCGGTCGTCCAGCAGGTCGGCCCGGTGCACCGCGCCGAGCCCGAAGCCCGCGGCCGCATACCCCTTGGCCTGCTTGTTGTTCCAGGAGACGTAGTAGTCCTGGCCGCTGGAGTGCGGGTGCTCGGCGAACGGGGTGTACGCGGCGGTGTTGGCGGCCGGGTCGTACCCCTTCCACTCGTAGGTCCGCTCGGCCTTCACCGGCAGCGCCGGGTCGACGCCCGCCGCGCGCACGGGGTTCATGCCGCTGTTGTAGTAGGCGGCGGTGCGGGAGTCCGCGTAGAACCAGTTGAACGCGTAGTCGATGTTGCCCGCCGCCCGCTGGAACGAGGCGGCGTCCTTGACGTACGACGGGTCGTTGAGCATCTGGAAGCCGACGATCGAGTCGGCCTCGTGGCGGTAGGTGGTGCGCAGCGAGGTGTACGCGACGGGCTTGCCGCCCACGGTGGCACGGTGGGTGACGATGCCGTAGTTCGTGCGCCGGACCTGCATCCGGTAGGAGCCCTTCGCGGTGGAGTCGGCGACGGTCGGCTTCCAGGAGTTGGTGCGCTCCAGCGTCTCCATGGCGGTGCAGGTGCCGCGGTAGAGGTAGTGCGTGGAGTCCTTGGCGGGCGTGGCGCCGTCGGGCTCGCACAGGTCGACGGCGTACGTGTCGGTGATGTCCTGGCCGGCCGAGGTGGCGCTCCAGGCGTAGTCCTGGCCGCGGCCCATCTGGATGTACATGCCGACACCGGCGAAGGAGACGCCCCGGGCGCTGATGCCCGGGCCCTGGAGCTCCTGGAGCATCATCAGTTGCGGGGCGAAGTAGCCGGTCTGCGGCCCGAAGACGGCGATCGGGTTTCCGCTCGCGGTGTGCTTGCCGGAGACCAGCAGGGCGTTGGACATACCGCGCTTCTGGGCGCCGGAGCCGGAGCCCGGCAGCGAGCCCGCGGGGATGACGCCGTCGTCGTAGATGCCCTGGGCCTTCTTGAGCGTGGCCGGGGCCTTGACGGGAGCCTTCTTGTCGGTGCCCGCGGAGCCGGTGCGGTCGTAGATCAGGGGCTCGGCCGTGACGGACCCGCTGTCGGGCAGCGCGGTGCCGCGCGCCGTGGCGGGCTTGCCCGCGTACGGGAAGGACGTGCCGTCATGAACCGTCAGCACGGCCTCGGGGTCCTCGCGCTGCCGGAACGACTCCCAGACCTTGGTGCCTTCGGCGACGCCGTACTTCTGCTGGGCGGAGAGCAGCGAGAGCGCCGCCTGCACCTCGCCGCCGCCACCGCCACCGAACTGGCCGCCGACCACGGAGGCGATCGAGATCAGGTCGGTCAGCTTGAACGGCTGGATCTCCCCGATGTTCGTGATGGCGTCGATCTTGCCGGTGAGGACGTACTCGCCGGGGAAGTAGCGGCCCTTCTTGGACTTCTCGCGGTAGGCGTTGATGCCGTCGACGTACGCCTGGGCGTCCGCCATGGCCTGTTCGCCGCGGGCGCCCTCGTGGGTCCTGATGTACGCGACCTGGGCTTCGAGATCGGCCTCTGTGTACGGGGCCTGCGGCCAGAACTGCTGCTCCAGGCCCTGGTTGGCCAGTGCGCCACCGGCGAACGAGGTGAGTTCGCCGCGTCCGATGTGCCGGAAGAGGTCCATCAGCCAGAGCCGGTCCTGCCCGGCGGCGAATCCGGCGCCGAACTCGGTGCCGTACCGGGTGGTGCCCTTGATGTGCGGGACACCGGACGCCTTGTCACGGGTGATGGTGACGTCGTCGCGGGGCGAGGTGACGGACTCGACCTGGTCCTTCGGGACGCCGAACGAGGCGTCGTTGAAGAAGTCGTTCAGCTTCTGGTCGGTGAGAGCGGCGTGCCCGGCCACCAGGCCGTTGTAGCGGTCGAGTTGGTCGTCGCTGTGCGCGGGGTGCGTGCCGAACGCCTTGTTGCCGAGGATGTCGACGAGTGTGGCGTTGCCGTTCTCGCCGGGTGGCAGGATGTCGTCGCACTGCCCCTGGCAGTAGTCGGTGACGGGTGCGGGTTCCGCCGCGGCGCCGGACTGGGGCGAGGCCGCGAGCAGGGTGGTGCCGAGCGCGAGAACCGCCGCGACGGTGGCGGCTCTGAACTTGACGGTGCGTGGGGGCATGCGTGCTCCTCCGAGAGGCCGATGGACCGGAGGTTACCGACGGTATGACTCGCCGGTAGGGTGAGCATCAGTCACCTTTTCCGAATCATCACATACCCCTCGTTCGGGAGTTCATGACGACCGGTCATCTCACATGCTGAACGCCGCTCCAGGTGGATGGATCCGGATCGGATGCTCGTACGTCTATCCCTCGACGCCGAAGTACGAGCGACGGAGGTGGCAGTGCGGTGGCCGGATTCCGGAGTCTTGCGAGACAGGCCCGCGACCCTCGGGGCGACTTGGCGCTGCGGCGGTATTCGCTGCGCAAGTGCCTGGAACGGTTCGCCCCTTATGGGCACCGGGCGACCTGGGATCACCTGTGCGCCCGGCACGGGATCGGGCCCGAGGACCGGTCCCCCGATCCGGTGCGGCTGATGCGCGCGCTGGACGAACTGGAGGCGGCGCGGGCCGTCTGGCTCGGTTACGAGGCGGGGTTCGCCGAGCGCCGCAGGCGGGAGAAGCACAACGGGCTGCGCAGGCCCGGCGCGTTCGACGACTGGCACCGGCGCACCTGGGGCGGGTACGGGGTCGCCCGCTGCGCGGACCCGGAGGTGCACCCCTCGGCGCCGCTCGCCGAGGTCCTCGGCCGGCTGATCGCCGCCTTGGAGTCGGAGCCCGGCACGGCCTGCCCGGTGTGCGCGGGCACGGAGATCGCCTGGACGTCGGAGCTGGGGTGCGAGCCGTGGTCGGGGCCGCTCTGCACGGGGTGCGGAATCCTGGTGCCGCAGCCGGTGCTCACACCGGGGGCGCTGACGAAGGCCCGGAGCGAACGGCGCCGGGATCTGGCGTCGGCGGCGTGAGGGGCGGGGGCGATCCGTGCTCGGATCGGGCGGGGCGTCCGACGCCCGCGCCCGACGGCCGAACGGCAGCCGGCAGGTCCCCCGGATCTACCGGCTGTCGGCCTGCCGGCAGTCCGCCGGCAGGCGCTCCGGCATCAGCCGGGAGCCGCTGATCCGCTCACCGGAGATGTCGTCCGGGTTGGAGAGCACGCAGTTCTCCAACGACAGGCAGCCACAGCCGATGCAGTCGGTGAGATGGTCCCGCAGCCGCCCCAACTGCTCGATGCGCTCGTCCAGTTCGGAGCGCCACCTGGCGGACAGCCGCGCCCAGTCGTCGCGGTTGGGGGTGCGCTCCTCCGGGAGTTCGGCGAGGGCGTCCCGGATGGTGGCGAGCGGGATTCCGACCCGCTGCGCCGCCCGGACGAACGCGACCCGGCGCAGCGCGTCCCGGCTGTAGCGACGCTGGTTGCCGCTGGTGCGACGGCTGCTGATCAGGCCCTTGGCCTCGTAGAAGTGCAGGGCCGCGACAGCGGCGCCGCTGCGCGCGGAGAGCTGGCCGACCGTGAGTTCCTGGAGTGTCTGTGGGATCTGGGGCACTCCTCCAACCCTACGTGGCCGCCCCGGGCCGGTCCGTCGTTGACAGGAACCGCACCGCCAACCATGCTGAGCAAGCGCTTAGGTCGACCGGCAACGGGGGGCGTCGCCTCCCCATTGCCGGTCGGCCTTGGACACGCGTTGTGATGCCGGACGGCCGACAGCGGGAAGGGCAGGGACCAGGGACATGGCAGAGCCGAGGATCTTCACGTCCGCGCAGGAGCTGCGCGACGGGGTGGGCGAGCAGCTGGGGCACAGCGAGTGGCTGGAGGTCGACCAGAAGCGGATCGACCTCTTCGCCGAGGCCACCGGTGACCACCAGTGGATCCATGTGGACCCGGAGCGGGCCGCGACCGGTCCGTTCGGCACGACGATCGCGCACGGCTACCTCACGCTCTCGCTGCTGCCGGCGCTCGTCCCGCAGATCATGCGGGTCGAGGGCATGAAGATGGGCATCAACTACGGGACGAACAAGGTCCGCTTCCCGTCCACCGTGCCCGTGGGTTCCCGGCTGCGCGCGACGACCGTCCTGAAGAGCGTCGAGGAGGCCGGGGGCGGCGTGCAGGTCACCGCCGTCGTCACGGTCGAGCGCGAGGGCGGCGACAAGCCGGTGTGCGTGGCCGAGTCGGTGTCGCGCTACTACTTCTGACGACTCCCCGGCGCTACCGCTGGGCAGCCACCATGCGCAGGACGAGGTCGGCGTACAGCTCGCCCACCTCGTCCGGCGTCCGGCTCCCCTGTGCGTTGAACCAGCGCGCCACATCGATGCAGAGCGAGAGCACCGCGAGCGTGGTGCCCGGGATGTCGGGCACGTCGAACTCCCCTGCCCGCACACCCTCGCTGATGATCCGGCGCACCACCGCGTCGCTCCTGCGGCGCAACTCGACGATCTCGGCGCGGTGCTCCTCACCGAGGGCGTCGAGTTCGTACTGGACCACGCGGGCCGTGGTGTGCCGTTCGGCGTGCCAGCGGACGAAGGACCGTACGGCCTCGGCCAGCCGCTCGGCGGCCGTGCCGCCGCCGTCGGCCGCGGCCTCCAGGACGAACAGGGCGCGGTCGTGACCGATCCGGCTGATCCGGTGGAGCAGTTCTTCCTTGGTCTTGTAGTGGATGTAGAGCGCGGCGGGACTCATCCCCGCCCGGCCGGCGATGTCGCGGGTCGTGGTGGCGTGGTACCCGCGCTCGGCGAAGGCGTCGACGGCGGCGACGAGGAGCCGCCTGGCCGCCTCGGGCGTCACCTCGGCCCACGGCGCACTGTCGCCGTCGGTCTCCTCCGCCGTGCTCATCGTCACTCGCCCCTCTCATCAGCAGGACGCACACCATACCGCGAACCTGAGCAAGCGCTTAGGGCCCGTCCGGGAGGGATCGTCAGAGCTTCTGGAAGGGGTCGTGGTCGGCGAGGATCTTCTCCAGCCGGGCCTGGTCGACCCGGCTGACGATCCGTCCCGCCTCCTGCCGGTCACGGATGACCTTGGCCAGAGTGAAGCAGGAGGTGACGAGATAGAGGACGCCGATCGCGAGGAACCCGCGGACCCAGGCGTCGGCGTCCAGAAAGTAGATACCGAGAGTCATCGCAGCCATCGCCACCCCGAAGGACGCGACGGCCTGGCCGTAGAAGGCCGCGGTGCTCTGCTGTTTGACCGGTGCTGTGTCACTCATGGCACCCAGCATCGGCCGAGGTGGCGTGCACCACATCCGTCCCCGTACTCAGCCCGGTACTCAGACTCCCGTTCGAGGACTCTCGTTCGAGGGCTCCCGTTCGAGGGCTCCCGTTCGAGGACTCCCGTTCGAGCGGCGACGCAGCGGTCAGAAGGCCGAGACCCCGGTGAGCGCGCGGCCGATGATGAGCTTCTGGATCTGACTGGTGCCCTCGTACAGCGTCATCACCCGGGCGTCCCGCAGCAGCTTGCCGACCGGGTACTCGTCGATGTAGCCGTAGCCGCCGAAGACCTGGAGGGCGTTGTTGGCGGCGCGGACGGCGGCCTCGGAGGCGAAGAGCTTCGCCTGGGAGGCGGCGGTGGCGAAGTCCTCGCCACGGTCGACGAGGTCGGCCACCCGCCAGGTCAGCAGCCGGGCCGCGTCGACGTCCACGGAGATGTCGCTGATGAGTTCCTGGACGAGCTGGTAGCTCGCGATGGGCTTGCCGAACTGCTCGCGCTCGCCCGCGTAGCCCACGGCGGCGTCGAGGGCGGCCTGCGCGATGCCGACGCAGCCGGCCGCGACCGACATCCGGCCCTTGGCCAGGGCGGACATGGCGATCGAGAAGCCCTTGCCCGCCGGGCCCAGGAGCGTGGAGGCGGGGACGCGGACGTCCTCCAGGACCAGCTCGGCGGTGGCCTGGCCGCGCAGACCGAGCTTGCCGTGGATGGTGCGGCGGCCGAGACCGTGGGTGTCGGTGGGGACCAGGAAGGCGGATATGCCCCGGTGGCCGGGGGTGTCCTCGGTACGGGCGAAGAGCAGCACCACATCGGCCCAGGTGCCGTTGGTGATGAACATCTTGCTGCCGTTGATGACGTAGGAGTCACCGTCCCGGACGGCCTTCGTCGTCAGGTTCCCGGCGTCCGAACCGGTGCCGGGCTCGGTGAGGCCGAAGCAGCCGATCGCCTCGCCGGCGGTGAGCCTCGGCAGCCAGTGCCGCTTCTGCTCCTCGTCGCCCCAGGCCGCGATCGTCTTGGTGACCAGGCCGAGGGATACGGAGACGATGCCGCGGACCGAGGAGTCGCCGCGTCCGAGCTCCTCGGTGACCAGGCAGTAGGCGAGGTGGTCGCCGCCCGAGCCGCCGTACTCCTCGGGGACGGTCAGCCCGAGGAAGCCGACGGAACCCAGCTTCTTCACGATCGACGTGTCGATGTTCTCGGCCCGGTCCCATGCCACGACGTGGGGGGCGATCTCCCGGGCGACGAAGTCCTTGGCGAGCTGCCGGACGGCTTCCTGCTCCTCGCTGAGCTCCAGGTTCATCCTTCGACTCCCCACTTTTAATTAGCACTGCTAGTTTTTCGTTCGCAGGCCCTACTATGTGCCGCATGGCCCGCCCGCGCAAGCCCCTCCTCAGCAGAGACCGCATCGTCGAGGCGGCGAGCGCACTCGTGGACTCCGAGGGGCTCGACGCCGTCTCCACCCGCCGGCTCGCGGCCGAACTCGGGGTCAGCGGACCCTCGCTCTACAACCACTTCCGCAACAAGGACGAGATCCTGGACGCGGTCGCGGACGCCGTGTCCGCCCAGGTCGATCTGTCGATGTTCGACGAGTCGGACGCCCGTGACTGGCGCGCCGCCCTGCACGACTGGGCCGTCTCCTATCGTGCGGCGCTCGCCGAGCACCCGCACATCGTCCCGGTGCTCGCCCAGGGACCGGGTCGCCGCCCGGCCGGTCTGCGGGTCGCCGACGCGGTCTTCGGCGCGATGGTCAGGGCCGGCTGGCCGCCCGCCCAGGCGACGTACATCGGGGCCCTGATGCGCTACTTCATCACCGGCTCGGCCCTCGGTTCGTTCGCCCGCGGCTTCGTGGACGACGAGACGGCGTACGACCCCGCCGACTACCCGCACCTCGGCCAGGCCCATCTGCTGGCCGACCGCCGCCAGAAGGTCGACGAGGGAGCGTTCGAGACCGGGCTGCGGGCACTCGTCGACGGTCTCTCGCTCCAGTACGAGCAGCTGGAGCGCGGGCATCTGCCGCCCGCCGGGACGGTTCGGCCGGCGCCGAAGCGTTCCTGACGCATCCTGGAACACATGGCACGCATGGCACACCCCGACCCGGCCGCGCCCCGGCTCGCCGCCCTGGCCGCGCTTCTCGCCGACGAGACCCGCGCGGCCTTCTGCCTGGCCCTGCTCGACGGCCGCGCCTGGACCGCGGGCGAGCTGGCCCGCTACGCCTCGGTGGCGCCGTCCACCGCCAGCGAACACCTCGGCAAGCTCGTCGCGGGCGGGCTGCTGGCCGAGGAGCGGCAGGGCCGCCACCGCTATCTGCGGCTCGCTGGTGAACGGGCGGCGCACCTCGTGGAGGATCTGGCCGCCCAGGTCGTCACCGACGCCGTGCCCGAGCGGCCGCGCACCCTGCGCGCGGCGAGCGCCGGGAGCGCGCTGGCCCGCGGCCGTACCTGTTACGACCATCTCGCGGGCCGGATCGGCATCGCGATCGCCGATGCCATGACCGTACGGGGGCTGCTGGAGCAGGACGCCGGCTTCGCGCTCACCGACGACGGCATCGGCTGGTTCGGCGGGCTGGGCATCGCTCTGGAGTCGAGGTCGCGGCGTCCGCTCGTACGGAGCTGTCTGGACTGGACGGAGCGCAGACCGCACCTGGCAGGGGTCGCGGGCGCGGCGCTGTGCCGGTACGCGCTGGATGCGCGGTGGTGCGTACGGATCGGGTCCGGGCGTGCGGTGAAGGCGACCGCGGAGGGGGAACGGGCGCTGTACGAGCACCTCGGCATCGAGCCTGATTCAATTCGGTAGGTGCCGAACGGTCGCGGCCCTACGGTCGGGGACATGACGACGACACCCGCCCCGGCGGAGACCCCCTCGGCACATCGTGACTGGCGGGCCCCCGCCGCGGCCTGCACCACCGTGCTGCTGTGGGCCTCCGCCTTTGTCTCCATCCGCAGCGCCGGCGAGGCCTACTCGCCCGGTGCGCTCGCGCTCGGCCGGCTGCTCACGGGCTCCGTGGCGCTCGGCGCACTCCTGCTGCTGCGGCGCGAGGGGCTGCCGTCGCGGGCCGCCTGGCCGGGGATCATCAAGTCCGGACTGCTGTGGTTCGGCCTGTACATGGTGCTCCTCAACTGGGGTGAGCAGCAGGTCGACGCGGGCACGGCCGCGATGGTGGTGAACATCGGTCCGCTCCTGATCGCGCTGCTCGGTGCCCGGATGCTCGGTGAGGGGCTGCCCGGCAGGCTGCTGGCGGGCATGGCCGTGTCGTTCGCGGGCGCCGTCGTGGTCGGACTCTCCATATCGGGGCACGGGAACGCGTCGGTGCCCGGTGTGGTGCTCTGTCTGCTCGCGGCGGTGGCGTACGCCGCCGGGGTGGTCGGGCAGAAGCCCGCCCTGCGGCACGGCTCCGCGCTGCAGATCACCACGTTCGGCTGCCTGGTCGGTGCCGTCGCGTGTCTGCCGTTCTCCGGCGCGCTGATCTCCGACGCCGCCGCCGCGCCGCTGTCCGCCACCCTCAACATGGTCTACCTGGGCCTCTTCCCGACCGCGCTGGCGTTCACCACCTGGGCCTACGCACTCGCCCGGACCACCGCGGGACGGATGGGCGCCACCACCTACGCCGTGCCGGCGTTGGTGGTGTTGATGTCCTGGCTGCTGCTGGACGAGGTGCCCGCGCCGCTCGCCGTGGGCGGAGGTCTGCTCTGTCTGGCCGGGGTGGCCGTCTCCCGTGCGCGTACGCAGACCGGCCTGACGCGGAAAATTCCGGCACAGCCGGTGGAGGGACGCCGACATGATGCGGAGCGCCGAGGAACCGAGCGGCCGTAGGAAGGCGAAGAAGCAGTCGGCCGGGCCCGGAAAGCCGCGCCGGACGCCCTCACGGAGGCGGCCCGCTACGGCGGCTCCGGGCTCGACGGCTTCGCCGTGGCCGACAGCGGTGGCCTCCCGGCTCTTCGAACGGGGCGAGATGGACGCCCGGCTGCTGACCACGGAGCGGGCGCAGCCGGGGCCGATGGTCTGACCGTGTCCAGTGACGACCCGGCTCAGAACACCACGAGTGCGCGGCCTCCCTTGCCCGCGATCATGTTGTCGAAGGCCGCCGGGATGCCGTCCAGCGCGATCCGTTCGGTGACCATCATGGAGAGGTCGAACCTGCCCGCCCTGATGTGCTCGGCGAGGACCGGCAGGTCACGGGCCGGGTCGCTGTTCCCGTACACACAGCCCGTCAGCGAGCGGCCCCAGTGGAAGATCTCCAGGGCGTTGAAGGTGATCAGTTGGTCCTTGCCGCCGATGCCGACGACCGTGGTGCGGCCGCCGCGGCGGGTGGCGTCCCAGGCGCCGCGGATGGTGGCGGGCCGGCCGACGCACTCGATCGCGACGTCGGCGCCCTGGCCGCCGGTGAGTTTGCGGATCGCGCGCGGGGTGGTGTCGGAGGCGATCACGTAGTCGGTGGCGCCCGCCTGCCGGGCCAGTTCCTCCTTCTCGGAGGACACGTCGACGGCGATGATCTTCGCGGCGCCCGCGATCCGGGCGGACTGAAGCGCCGCGAGGCCGACGCCGCCGATGCCGAACACGACGACGGACTCGCCGGGGCGCACCCGGGCGCTGTGGTGGACCGCGCCGTATCCGGTGAGGACCGCGCAGCCGAGCAGCGCGGCGTCGGTGAGCGGGATGCCGTCCGGGGCGGGCAGGACGCAGTTCGCGGCGACGACGGTCTCCTGCGCGAACGCGGCCACGTTCAGCCCGGGGTGGAGTTCGGTGCCGTCGGCGGTGCGGGCGTGGATGCCCCCGGCGCCCGTCAGCGCGTTGGCGCAGAGCCAGACCTCGCCGATCCCGCAGTGGTGGCAACTTCCGCAGGAGGGTGCCCAGTTGAGTACGACGCCGTCGCCGGGCGCGACGTGGGTGACGCCCTCGCCGACCGCGACGACGGTGCCCGCGCCCTCATGTCCGAGGACGGCGGGGACGGGCACCCGCATGGTGCCGTCGGACAGGGAGAGGTCGGAGTGGCAGACGCCTGCGGCGGCGAGAGCGACCCTCACCCGGCCGGGGCCGGGCTCCGGGAGTTCGATGTCGGTGATCTCCAGGGGAGCTCCGACGGCGGGCAGTACGGCGGCGCGGACCACGAACAGGCTCCTTGACGGTCGTCAGCGGGGATCGGTGCGGGGGCGGACGGTCAGAACTGGAGGGACTTGGTCTGGAGGTACTCGGCCAGTCCGTGCTGACCGAGCTCGCGGCCGACGCCGGACTGCTTGTAGCCGCCGAACGGGGCGAGCGGGTTGAACCGGCCGCCGTTGATGTCGACCTGCCCGGTGTCCATCCGGCGGGCGAACGCCACCGCCTCGGCGTCGTCGCCCGCCCAGACCGCGCCCGCGAGGCCGTACACGGTGCCGTTGGCGATGCGCAGGGCGTCGTCCTCGTCCTCGTAACGGATGATCGACACGACCGGGCCGAAGATCTCCTCCTGGGCGATGGTCATCTCCGGGGTGACGTCGGCGAACACGGTCGGGCTGACGAAGTAGCCCTGCTCGCACGGGGCTTCGGGGCCGCCCGCGACCAGGCGCGCGCCCTCCGCCACGCCCTTCTCGATGTAGCCGAGCACCCGCGCGTGCTGCTTGGCGTTGACGAGGGGGCCGATGCGGTCGCCGTACTTGGCGGCGGCCTCCGCGGCGAGCGCGACCGCCTCGTCGTACCGGGAGGTGTGCACGAGCATCCGGGTCCAGGCGCTGCACGTCTGGCCGGAGTTGCCCATGACGTTCGCGACGCCGACGGCGACGGCCTTGGCGAGGTCCGCGCTCGGCAGGATGACGTTGGCGGACTTGCCGCCCAGTTCGAGGGCGACGCGCTTGATCGCGGCGCCGGCCGTGGCGCCGATCCGCTTGCCGACGGCGGTGGAGCCGGTGAAGGAGACCAGGTCGACGCCCGGGTGTTCGGCGAGCGCCTGTCCCGCGACCGGGCCGAGGCCGGTGACCAGGTTGAACACGCCTGCCGGGACGCCCGCTTCATGGACGGCCTCCGCGAAGAGCTGGGCGGTCAGCGGGGTGTCCTCGGCGGGCTTGAGGACGACCGCGCAGCCGGCCGCGAGCGCGGGGGCGACCTTGGCGACGATCTGGTGCAGCGGGTAGTTCCACGGGGTGATCGCGCCGACGACGCCGACCGGTTCGGCGTAGACGGTGGAGTTGCCGACCTGCTCCTCGAAGGCGTACGACGCGGCGAGTTCGGCGTACGAACCGGCCACCAGGATCGGTACGGACGCGTGCACCGCTTGCGAGAAGGGCAGCGGCGCGCCGAGTTCGGCGGTGACGGTAGCGGCGATCTCGTCCTTGCGGGCGACGAGGATGTCGCGCAGGGCTGCGATCCTCGCGGCGCGCTCGGCGGGCGGTGTCGCGGCCCAGGCGGGGAAGGCCCGGCGCGCGGCGGACACGGCGGCGTCGACGTCCTCGGCGGTGCCGGCCGGGACATGGGCGATGACCTGCTCGTCCGCCGGATCGACCACCGCGATCGTGTCCGTGCCCGCGGCGGTGCGCCACTCGCCGCCGATATACATCCCGTCGTGGGCCTTCATCGCGTTCCTCCCGGGGGCCGTGGATACGGCGTAGTCGTCCGCACCCCAAACTAGCGCTGTTAGTTTTTTGGTGCCAGGGGCCATTTCGCCAGGGGTGCTCGCCATGGCTCCCGTCACGGTGTCACGCCATGCGCTCACGGCGCTGCGCGCCGAGGCGAGGAACAGCCAGCGGCCGCTCACGTCCTTCCTGGACAAGGAGAAGGTCGGCTACGAGTCCTTCTGGATCGCCAACGCGGTGAAGGTGACCGGCGACCAGCGACTCGTCGAGGCCCTCGCACACCGTTCCGACGTGGCGAGCATCGTCAAGGAGCACCACTACGAGCTCGATGGCACCAAGAGCGCGGCCTCGGACGCCGCGGCCGACGCCGATCCGGTCACCCCCGAATGGGGCGTCGAGGACATCGGAGCGGACTGGGGCGCCGCCGGGACCGGGTTTCCCGGCTGACCCGGCGTCCGGACCGTCCTCGCCGGGTGACCGCCGCCCGTTCCGGGTCCGCCGGGCGGCCGTCGGTCCGGGCGGTCGTCGCCCGTTCCATGTGCCCGGCCGGTCGTCGGCTCCCGGGCGGCCGTTGTCAGCCGAGTTCCGCGGGCTCCGTGCGGGGGGTCTCGAACTGGGTACGGTAGAGCTCCGCGTACCGGCCGCCGGCCGCGAGGAGTCCTTCGTGGGTGCCGCGCTCCACGATCTGCCCGTTCTCCACGACCAGGATGAGGTCGGCGGCCCGTACGGTGGAGAGCCGGTGGGCGATCACCACTGCGGTGCGTCCAGCGAGGGCCTCGGTGAGGGCCTCCTGGACGGCCGCCTCGGAGGTGTTGTCCAGGTGGGCGGTGGCCTCGTCGAGGATGACGACGCGCTGGCGGGCCAGCAGCAGCCGGGCGATGGTCAGCCGCTGGCGTTCGCCGCCGGAGAGCCGGTAGCCGCGTTCGCCGACGACGGTGTCGAGCCCGTCGGGCAGCGAGGCGACCAGACCGTCCAGGCGTGAGCGGCGCAGCGCGTCCCAGAGGTCCTCCTCGGTGGCTTCGGGCCGGGCGAGCAGGAGGTTGGCGCGGACCGACTCGTGGAAGAGGTGGCCGTCCTGGGTGACCATGCCGAGGGTGTCGCGCAGGGTGTCGGCGGACAGGTCGCGTACGTCGATGCCGCCGATGCGTACGGAACCCTCGTCGGTGTCGTACAGGCGCGGCAACAGTTGCGCGATGGTCGACTTGCCCGCTCCGGACGAGCCGACGAGTGCCACCGTCTGACCGGGCTCGGCACGGAAGGAGACCCCGCGCAGCACTTCGTCGCCGCCCCGGGTGTCGAGGGTCGCGACGTCTTCGAGCGAGGCGAGGGAGACCTTGTCGGCGGACGGGTAGCCGAACCGTACCCGGTCGAATTCCACGGACACCGGGCCCTCCGGGACCGCCCGCGCGTCCGGCTTCTGGTCGATGAGCGGCTCCAGGTCGAGGACCTCGAAGACCCGCTCGAAGCTGACGAGGGCGCTCATCACCTCGACGCGCGCCCCGGCAAGGGCGGTGAGCGGCGCGTACAGCCGGGTCAGCAGCAGGGCGAGGGCGACGACCGCGCCCGCGTCCAGCTGTCCGCGCAGCGCGTAGAACCCGCCGAGCCCGTACACCAGGGCGAGTGCCAGCGCGGACACCAGGGTCAGGGCGGTGATGAACGCGGACTGGGCCATGGCCGTGCGTACCCCGATGTCGCGCACCCGGCCCGCTCTGGCGGCGAATTCGGCGGACTCGTCGGCGGGCCGGCCGAAGAGCTTGATCAGGGTGGCGCCGGGTGCGGAGAAGCGCTCGGTCATCCGGGTGCCCATCGCGGCGTTGTGGGCCGCCGCTTCCCGCTGGAGCCTCGCCATCCGCGTACCCATGCGGCGCGCGGGCAGCACGAACACCGGCAGCAGCACCAGGGCGAGCACGGTGATCTGCCAGGAGATGGAGAGCATGACGCCGAGGGTGAGGAGCAGCGTCACGACATTGCTGACGACTCCGGAGAGCGTGTTACTGAAGGCGCGCTGGGCGCCGATGACGTCGTTGTTGAGGCGGCTGACGAGCGCGCCGGTGCGGGTGCGGGTGAAGAACGCGATCGGCATGCGCTGCACATGGTCGAAGACGGCGGTGCGCAGATCGAGGATCAGTCCTTCGCCGAGGTTCGCCGAGAGCCAGCGGCCGGCCAGCCCGAGCGCGGCCTCCGCGACGGCGATCACGGCAATGAGCAGCGACAGCCGGGTGACCGTGCCCCCGTCCTGGCCGGCCACGATCGCGTTCACGACGCGTCCGGCGAGGACGGGCGTGGCGACCGCGAGCAGCGCCGTGGCCACGCTCAGGAGCAGAAACAGGGCGACGCGGCGCCGGTGCGGACGGGCGAACGCGGCGATGCGCCGCAGGGTGGCTCGGTCGAAGGGGCGTCGGTCCGCTTGCGCGTTCATGACGTTGTGGAGCTGCGTCCACGCGGTGGCTTCCATACTCATGGGAGGAAACGTACGACCTCCAGCGGACTTGAGGTCAATTGCCGCCGTCGATCGCCGGTGTCAGACGTCGAGACCCGGGATGTCCTTCGGCAGCGGGCAGATCCGGCGGCCGTGGTGGTCGAAGACATGTCGAAGACATACAGGTGCGCGAGGTCGACGAGGAGCGGTACCTGTCCGCCTTGCACTCCCGCCGGAGTCGGCGGTCCGGATGACGTCAGGGCGCGTCTCCCCGCGTCAACAAGATGTCGACATGCGAACAATACGAGCAAAACCCCAGGTCAACGCGGTGGTCACGCGCCGGGCACAACCAGCGGCACGTCCGTCAGCACGTCCGTCGGCACGTCCGTCGGTAGAACCGGAGGCACGCCGTCCGGCGCCTTGGCGGGGCGTCACCGTCACCGGGATGCCGTTGAGCACGGCGGCCGGCGCGGTCGGTCCAGGACCTGCGCGAGGTAGGCCCGGAGCAGGACGCGGGTCTCGGCGACGATGGCCGTGTCGCCCGACGGGTCGGCGCGGAAGGCCAGTTGGAGGAGGGCGTCGGCGGCCTCGACGCAGACCAGGACCGTCCGGAGCAGATCCTCGTCGGGGGCGCGGCCGAGGTGCCCGGAGAGGAGTTCGGTGAGCCGGCCGGCGACCCGCTGGTTGGCGTCGGCGGCCGGGTCGTCGTCGGGGGCCGGTGCGCCGAAGTCGACGAGGGCGAAGCCGGCCACGGAGCGCTTCATCCCCAGGTACTCGTCCAGGACGGCATCGATGGCGCTGCGCCAGTCGTCGGCCGGGATGACGGCGAGGCGGGCGGTGATGCGTTCGGCGTAGCTGTCCAGATTGCGCCGGGCGAGCGCGTCTGTCAGCGCGCGCTTGTTGGAGAAGAACCGGTAGACGGAGCCGATGGGGACCTCGGCGCGGACGGCGACGGCCCGGGTGGAGAGCTGCTCGTAGCCGGTCTCGTCGAGGAGTTCGGCGCAGGCGTCGAGTATCCGCGCGAGGCGTTCGGCGCTGCGCTGCTGCACGGGGGCGCGGCGGAGGTTCGTATTCGCATGGGGCACGGTCTCCATGATGCCGTGGGTCTCCTCTGCGGGATGCGGGCCGGTGCGGGCGCGGCCTCAGGCGATGAGCAGGGACAGTCCGCCGATGGTGTACGTGATCATCAGGACCAGGAGCGGGAGTTGCCCCGCGACGGCGCGGCCGGCCGGGAAGAGGCGTACGGACCTGTCGTGGGCCGCGACGACGCCGAGTACGTGGCCGAGGACGATCGCGGCGACCTGGAGCGTGGCGACCCCGCCCGGGCCCAGGGGCGGTTCGGGCGGGACGGGATTGTCAGTGCCGGATGCCACCATGACGGTGCGTGGTCCTTCGGTGACGAAGAGCGTGAAGTAGTGGGCGACGAGATAGCCGAGGGCGATCGGGACGAGCGAGTGCGCGAAGGCGGTGAGGGGATGGCGGAGCCGACCGGAGATCAGCCGGGTGGCGCCGGTGCAGAGGGCATAGAGGGTGGCGACGAGGGCGACGGCGCCCAGGAGCCCGAGCGTGGCCGCGGTGGTACGCCCCAGCGGTGAGGTCTGGACGGTGGTGATCCAGGACGGGGCGTCCGAGAAGCCGTCATAGGCGGTGGAGCCGAGCATGACGCAGACGGTGGCGACGAGTCCGGGGCTCTGCGGGGTGGCGTCGAGGCCGTTGAAGGGGGAGCGGAGTACGAGACGGCGGTCGGCGGGGCGGCGGCCGAGCGGGGAGAGCCGGGCGAGCAGCCCCGAGTAGACCTCGAAGGCGTCCGCCCGGTCGAACCATCCGGCGCCGTGGCGGGCGGCGCCCGCGAGGTGGACGGCGGTGTAGAGGGCGAGGAAGAGAAGGAGGGCGGTGGTCGACGCGGGGTCGGGTGAGACGAGTTCGAGCCAGGTGAAGGCGAGGAGCCCGGCCGCGGCGGGCCAGAGCCCGAGGCGCGGGGGAAGGGGGCGGCCCGCGGCCGGGTCGCGGCCGAGCACCCGGCAGCCGAGGAGGTGGACGGTACGGAGCGGGTTGAGCAGTCGCCAGACGGGACCGAGGAGGAGTGAGGCGGGGACGAGCCCGACCCAGAGGAGTACGTAGACGGCGCCGGGGGCCGGATTGCGGTCCGGGTCGTCCGGACCGAGGAGGAGGTGGAGCGTGACGAACAGGGCGGCGGCCAGCCCGAGTACGCGCGCGGCGATACGGGTGGGGCGGGCGTCGGCGAGGCGCTGGACGGCGGCCGGGAGCGGCCGGCCGGCCCGGTCGCCGCGGAATCGGGAGGCGGACCAGAGCAGGCCGAGCGCGAGGAAGGAGACGAACAGCGCGGCGAAGGCACCGGCGAAGGCGTAGAAGGGGGACAGCGGGAGATCGTGCTGGGCGCCGATGCCATGGGCGAGGACGGTCACCGTACGACGAGTTGGGTCAGGAGCAGGTCGGACTCGTGCGTCTCGACTTCGAAGAGCCCGGTGCGGTCGGCGGTGAACGTGAGCGTGACGGTCTTTCCGGCGGGCAGCCCGGCCTCCTTGTCGTAGCCGTGCACGTGGAGGGTGTCGGCGTGGTCGCTGCGGACCCGGAGGGCGATGATCCGGCCCTTCTTGATCTCGGTACGGCCGGGGGCGGGGCTGACCTTTCCGTGGGAGACGACGATCTCCAGGGTCGTGTCGGGCCGGGGCGTCTGCGGTGCGTGCGTCGCGGGGGCGGTGGGCGGTGCGGAGGCGGTGGAGAGGGAGGTGGTGGCCTGGATCGGGGCGGAGTTCACGGCCCAGGCGGTGTGGTCGTCGGCATAGAGCCGGGCGGTGAGGGCGGTGCCGGCGCCGCGGACGAGGGAGTCGGGGAGGTGGTACCAGGAGCCGTAGACCCGGGCGAGGGGGTGGCCGTCGAGGAAGAGGCGGGCGTGGCCGCGCCCGAGGAGAGCGGCGCCGCCCACGCTGTCCGGGGTGAACCGGAAGTTCCGCACGGAGAGGTGGACGTTCCACCCGTCCTCGGAGTCCGGCCGGACGTCGACCGTCACCTCGGGGGCGCCCTTGGCGTCGACCTGCCGCAGCCGGTGGCCGGAGCCGTCGTCCGCGGTGAGGAGTCGGCCGACGCTGCCGGCGGCCTGCTCGTGACTGGTGCCGGGTTTGTGGTGGGTGGTGGCCCGGCCGCCGCAGGCGCTCGCTCCGAACAGGAGGGCGCCCGCGGTGAGTGCGGTGACGGCTGCGGCGCCCGGCCGGACGGCCCTCGGTCGTCTGGGGGAACGCTTCACGATGCGTCTCCTTCCGGAGCGGGAGACGGGGCCTGGGCGGGGGGCTGCGCAGGGGCCGGTGTGGCGACCGCGTCCGCGTCCGCAGCCCGGCCCTCCGCCGGCGCTCCCCGTTCGCCCGCCGCTGCCTGTTCGCCCGACGTTGCCTGTTCGCCCGACGCCGCCCGTTCGCCCGACGCGGCCCGTTCGCCGTGCCGTGCGGCGGCCACGACGGCCCACACCACCCAGATCACACCGAGCAGTCCACGCACCCAGGCCGGGCTGAGCGGAATCCACGGGATCATGAACACGGCCTTGTCGACGGCGTCCAGCAGCGTGAGCGCGCCCAGGACCACCGTGGTCCAGCCCAGCCACGGCCGTTCGCCCCGCAGCACCAGCCCGATCCCGGTCCACCACACCCCGGTCAGCAGCAGCGCCAGCGCGGGCACGTAGGAGGAGGCCAGTCCCATCGTCGATCCGGCCACGTCCAGCCCGAGACCGAGCACGCCGAGTACCGTGACGGCGGTGGCGAACCCGCTGCCGCGAAGCCTGCGCCACCACAGCACCCCGCCGACCAGCGCGAGCACCACCGCGACCGCCAGCACCAGTTGTACCTCGATGCGCTCGATGCCACGTGCTCCGTACCAGTCGCAGCCGGCCGGCAGCCGTCGCGCCTGCACGTTGTAGTCGGCGCAGACCAGCAGTTGGGCCAGCTTGACCGGTTCGCCGACGAGCCGGTCGGTACGTCCGGACACGGCGCCGCGCTCGGAGCCGCAGGCGGGCAGGGCGCGCGGGGAGGACGGACCGGTGTCCGACTGCCAGCAGTTGCCGTCGCCCTGGCCGTCCCACCACACGTCGGTGCGGTTGGGCCGGGAGTTGCCCGCCTTGTCCGTGCCGAGGTGGTTGCCCGCGTACCGGTTGTGGTGGGAGGTGTCGGCCTGCTTGGAAAGCGCGTTCTCGCCGCGGATGAAGGCGGGGACCGCGGTCAGGAAGAAGGCGGCGCGCTCCTGCCCGTAGACCCAGTTGTTCTCGTAGAGGTTCCAGTTGCCGCCCGCGGTGATGATGCCGGAGCCGGGCGGCATGGAGATCTGCGGGCAGACGACGCCGTCCTCGTAGCCGCGGTCCACGGGCGGCTTGGCGCAGGTCCCGTCGGCGACGTACGGGTAGTAGTCGGCGTTGTTGTCGTGGATCAGGTTGCGTTCGAAGCGGGCGTGGTTCTGCGGCAGTCCCGGGTGGCCGGGGAAGGCGCTGTCCATCGAGGCGCCGCCCATGTTGTGGTCGAACTCGTTGTCGTGGACGTAGACGGAGTCGCCCGCGGTGCCGGAGTAGCCGACCATGTTGTGGTGGCTGCGGCAGCCGGTGATCTCGATCGAGTAGCGCGGCACGTCGTAGCCGTACGCGTCATTGATGTTCGACGCGCTTCCGGGGTAGATGCCCGAGTCCCCGTTGCCGTACGACTCGCAGTTCTTGTACAGCCCGTGATCGCTCGCGAAGGTCAGGAACCCGTACTCGTCGTTCCACCGGGTGAGAACGGAATCGATGACGAAGCCGTCCTGGGCGAGGACGTACAGGGAGTTGAACGTGGTGCGCTGGGCGGTGAAGTTCTTGAAGTAGACGCCGTCGGAGCCGTCCGCGCGGATCGCGTTGAGCTTCTGGTACTTGGCGTCGATGACGACATCCGTGCGCTCAGCGCCCGTACCCTCGATCTGGAGGTTCTTCTTCCCGAGGATCGACACCAGGTTCTGGTTGTGCGGGCAGTGCGCCTGCTGCGCGTAGGACAGGATCTGGTAGCCGAGCTGGGAGTTGGGCGCCTTCAGCCGGGCGCATTCCCCCGTCGGCTTGGGCAGCGAGGGCTCCTCCTCGTACAGGCCGGGCAGGATGGCGATGTTCATGCCTGGCCTGCCGACCGCGTCGACGGCCTGCTGCAGATGGCGGTAGCCGGATTTCAGACACCGGTCGAACAGCTTCAGGTTCCGGTCCCGCAGCCCCTGGGGGAAGTCGGCTATGCGGCGCTCGAAGTCCGCCCGGTCGCTCTTGCAGACCAGCAGATCCGGTTCGCCGGTGCGGTACACGGGGACGCTGCCGGTTCCGTCGGGCAGGGTGACCGGACGTTCCTCGTGCGCCTGGGCGGCCGGAGCCGCGAGGAGGGTGGCGGCGAGCGCCGCCAGTACCACCAGAAGCCTTCGTGTCCACGACATGTGCGGGAGAGTAGAGCATTGTTCAGCTTTTGGAACCCCCTGTGCACCACGAATGCCGTTGACGCGCTTCGATCCGATTCCTACGGTTGCCCATAGGATTTCTTCGGCACCGGGAGCGCACATGAGCGGCATCGAGCAGGCGAGGAAGACGACGGAAGGGCTTGAGTACTGCGCCGGTTTCGGCAATCAGCACAGCTCGGAGGCGGTGCCGGGGGCGCTGCCGCACGGCCGCAACTCTCCTCAGCGCGCCCCCCTCGGGCTCTACGCGGAGCAGCTGAGCGGCTCCGCATTCACTGAACCGCGGGTACACAACCGCCGTTCCTGGCTCTACCGGATCCGCCCGTCGGCCGCTCATCCCCCGTTCGTCCGCATCGACAACGGGGCGATCCGGACCGCTCCGTTCACCGAATCCGTGCCCGACCCCAACCGGCTGCGCTGGGACCCGCTCCCCGCGCCCGCGGCCGGTACGGACTTCGTGGCCGGCCTGTGGACCCTCGGCGGCAACGGCGACGCGACGCAGCGCACCGGCATGGCCGTGCACCTCTACCACGCCGACGCGTCCATGACCGACCGGGTGTTCAGCGACGCGGACGGCGAGCTGCTGATCGTCCCGGAGCGGGGCGGCCTGCTGCTCCGTACCGAACTGGGCCTGCTGCGCGCCGAGCCGGGGCACGTCGCGCTGATCCCGCGCGGCGTCCGTTTCCGGGTGGAACTGCTCGACGCCACCGCCCGCGGCTACGTCTGCGAGAACTACGGTCAGCCTTTCGCCCTCCCCGACCTCGGCCCGATCGGCGCCAACGGCCTGGCGAACGCCCGGGACTTCCTCGCCCCCGTGGCCGCCTACGAGGACGACGAACGCCCGGTGGAGGTGATCAACAAGTTCTGCGGGAACCTCTGGTCCGCGACCTACGACCACTCGCCGCTGGACGTGGTCGCCTGGCACGGCAACCACACCCCGTACGTCTACGACCTGCGCCGCTTCAATGTCATCGGCTCGATCAGCTACGACCATCCCGACCCGTCGATCTTCACGGTGCTGACCTCGCCGTCCGACACCCCGGGGCTGGCCGGGGTCGACTTCGTCGTCTTCGCGCCGCGCTGGCTGGTGGGCGAGGACACCTTCCGGCCGCCGTACTTCCACCGCAATGTGATGAGCGAGTACATGGGCCTGATCGAGGGCGCGTACGACGCGAAGACGGCCGGCAAGGGCGGGTTCGTACCGGGCGGCGGCTCGCTCCACAACATGATGTCGGCGCACGGCCCCGACCGGGAGACCTTCGACCGGGCGAGCGAGGCGGAGCTGCGGCCGCAGAAGATCGACGACGGCCTGGCCTTCATGTTCGAGACCCGCTGGCCGGTGACGGCGACCGGGCAGGCGGCCGCCGCCGACCATCTGCAACGCGGCTACGACGACGTGTGGCAGGGTCTGAGCCGCAACTTCAGGCCGTAGGCAACGACGCCACGTATCGGCCCCCGCGTCGTCGCGTCCGCTGTGTCGCAGTACGGAGAGACCAGATGACCCAGGTGCCTCAGATGCCCAAGCTGTCCCAGGGACACGCCTTCGCCCCCGATTCACTGGTCCTGAACCGCAAACTTCCGTTGTGGTACCAGGTCTCGCAGTCGTTGCGCGCCTCGATACTGGGCCGTACCAAGGACGCCTCGGCGCGGCTGCCGACCGAGGAGCAGCTCGCCGCGCACTACGGTGTCAGCGTTCTGACGATGCGCCAGGCGCTCAAGGAGCTGGAGACGGAAGGGCTGATCAGCAGGCACCGGCGGCGCGGCACGTTCATCGAGCCGCGCGCCCGGCGGGTGTCACCGGTCCGGCTGCTGGGGTCGATCGACGCGATCGTGGCCCAGCAGTCGGGCGAGCGGGCCGAGGTCCTCGGCCACGGTCCGATCGCCGTGCCGGGCGAGCTCACCGAGTATTTCCCCGACTGCGCCGAGGTGGTCAGCTACCGCAGACTGCGCCGCGCCGGGGAGAGCGACGAGCCCACCAACTGGGCGGAGAACGCGGTCCGTCCCGAGGTGGCGGCCCGGCTCGATGTCGCCGATCTCGAACGCTGGCCGATGACCAAGGTGCTGCGCGACCGGGTCGGCGTCCGGATCGCGCGCATCACCGACACGGTCGAGGCGCGCCTCGCGGACCCGGCGACCGCCGAACTCCTCCAGGTCCCTTTGCTGAGCCCGATCCTGTTCTACACGGGGGTGACGTACGACGAGAGCGGCCGGGTGGTGGATGTGGCACAGATCCGCTACCGGGGCGACCGGTTCTCCTTCTCGGTGACCGTGGAAGCGCGCTGACGGCCCACCCTCCGACGCCGTTACGATGCCGGAGGCGGTGGCGACGGGGAGGACGACACGGTGGCAGCACGGGCGGGCGCCGGAGCCGGCGGGGACGACGACAGCACGCTGCTCGACGACCTCATGCCATGGTCCGTACGACCGCTGCGGACCGGGCGCCCCTGGGTGACCGCCCCGGACGCCGGTTCGCTCAGGGCCCGTTGGGAGCGGCTGGTCCGGACTGAGGCCGCCGAGCGCGAACGGCTGTTCCGGCCCACCCGTCTGCGTACCCCGCAAACGCCGGTGGCGGCGCTTCCGGGACAGGCCACCGGCACCGGGCGGTTCGCCCGCGAGAGCGGACCGTGCCCCGAGCCGGTACGGATCCTGCACGGTCCGTTCGACGAACAGTGGCTGCTCCCCGACCACCGGCTGATCGACGCGGCCCGCCCCGAGCTGTGGCGGGTCGCCGACGGGCACCAGCTCTTCGCCGTGGAGCACGGCTACGTGCCCCAGGACACCGGCCCCGCCCTGTCCGTGACGGCGCTCCTGCCCGACGGCCACTCCCCGGCCGGCCGGCCGGGCCGGATCCGGCCGCTGTACAGGCGCCCCGGAGGTCTCGAACCCAATCTGGCCCCGGGTCTCCTCGCACTGCTCCGGGCCCGCCACGGGGATGCGGTCACGGACCATTCCGTGCTGGCGTGGACACTCGCGGCGGCCCGCCACTCCCCCGCCGGGTGCGTGGTCCCGCTGCCGGCCGACACGGCGCACTGGTCGGCAGGCGTGGAGCTGGGGCAGGAGCTGCTGCGACTGCAACTGCGCGGCGCCCGGGGCGGGGAGCGCCCGCGGCTGCCCGGCGGACGCCGCCCCTATGTGCGGGCCTCGGTTCCGCCCGTGCCGGCCACGCTGGAGTACGACCCGGCCGACGAGGCGCTCCTGCTCGGCACGGGCCGCATCTCGCCCGTGCCCGCCGGGGCGTGGGAGTTCCGGGTGGGCGGCGTCCGAATGCTGGAGCTCTGGTTCGAACGCCGTACGACGAGGGCCGGGGCCGGGGCAGAGGACATGGACGGCCTGGAAGCGGTCCGGCCGCGTACCTGGCCCCAGGAGTGGACCTCGGAGCTGCTGGAACTCATCACTCTGCTCGCCCTGCTGGCCGAACTCCGGCCCCGGCGGGAGGGCCTGACGGACGGCCCGCGGATCACGGCCGACGACCTCCGCGCGGCGGGCGTCCTGCCGGTCCCGGCCGCGGCCCGGCGGCCGGCCTCGGTGCTCGACCATCAGGAGGAGGGCCCGGACGGGCAGTTCGCGCTGCTGTGACGGGGCGCCCGGGGCCCCGCGCGCTACCGGTCGAAGGAGTCCAGCACCCGGTGCAGCGCCCGGTCGAAGACCCCGTCCAGATCGATCGGCCCGGAGTCCTCGGCGAATCCCGCCGCCATCCGCGGATACTTCCCGGTGGCGATCTGACTGATCAGATAGTTCGTGCGCGCGGCGTGCTCCTGCTCCTCGGACCAGGGCAGCGACCGGCTGCGCTCCGCCGTGGCGATCTCGTTGGCCGTATAGGTGGTGACCACGCCGTTGACCATGGCAATGAGTTCCATCTTCTCGCCGAACCGCGCGTCGACCCCGTCCAGGCAGCTGAGCGTGTACTCCAGATACCGCAGCGCGTTCGGGCTGAAGCCGTACACGGGTGACATGAGCCGGGGCACCCAGGCGTGGCGGTGCATCATCGCGCGGGCCTGATGGGCCAGCGCGATGAGATCGCCGCGCCAGTCGCCGGACGGCTCCGGGAACTCGTACCCGCCGCTGACCGCGTCGAGCATCAGCTCGTACAGGTCCTCCTTGCGCGGTACGTAGTTGTAGAGCGACATCGTCCCGCAGCCGAGTTCGGCAGCCACTTTCCGCATGGACACCGCGTCGAGCCCCTCCGCGTCCGCGATACGGACGGCGGCCGCCGCGATGTCGGCGCGGCAGAAAGCGGGCTTGGGGCCGCGGCCCGCACGCTCGGGGCGCGCCCAGATCACTTCCGGTACAGCGGGTCGCCCCACCATTGATCATCACCTCTCCCACCATCGTAGTTACGTACACCGTACGTAGTGCGGTACGGTGCACGCATGACAACTATGTACGGTGTACTTAGTGAAGGTCTGGAGAAGCGCTACGGCGATGTCCACGCGCTACGGGGACTCGATCTCGCGGTCGCCGAGGGCACCGTCTGCGGAGTGCTGGGGCCGAACGGCGCGGGCAAGACCACCGCCGTCCGGGTCCTCACCACGTTGACACCCCCGGACGGCGGCAGCGCCCGGGTGGCGGGCCACGACGTGGTGCGCGAGGCGGGTGCGGTGCGCGCGGCGATCGGCGTCACCGGGCAGAACGCCTCGGTCGACGGCGAGCTGTCCGGCCGGCAGAACCTGCGGCTCTTCGCGAAGCTGCTCCGGTTCCGCGGCGAGGCCGCGCGCACCCGCGCCGACGAGCTCCTGGAGCGCTTCGAGCTGACGGAGGCCGCCGACCGCCCGGCCCGAACCTACTCGGGCGGCATGCACCGCCGCCTCGACCTCGCCGCCAGTCTGCTGACCCGCCCCCGGGTGCTGTTCCTGGACGAGCCGACCACCGGACTCGACCCGCACAGCCGCAACCAGATCTGGGCGGCCGTACGGGAACTGGCCGACCGGGGCACGACCGTCCTGCTCACCACGCAGTACCTGGAGGAGGCCGACCAACTGGCCGACGACATCGTGCTGATCGATCGGGGCCGGGCCGCCCACCGCGGAACCCCCACCGAGCTGAAGGCCCGCATCGGCAGTTACGCCGAAGTCGTCGTCCCCCATGATTCGGCGCTGGTCCCGGCGGCAGCCGTACTCGATCAGCTCACCGGCACCGAACCGGTACTCGACCACGAGCGCCGCACCGTGGGCGCCGTCACGACCGACACCACGCTCACCCTCCCCCGTATCGTCCGCGAACTCGACGGGGCGGGCGTACCGCTGGTCGACGCGAGCCTGCGCCCGCCGACGCTCGACGAGGTCTTCCTCCGCCTGACCGGCCGCGGCGACAGCCGCACCTCCCCACCCCTGAAGGAGACGGCAGCATGAGCGGCATCGCACCGGCCCACGAGCCGAACGTCACACCGGCCACGAGCGCCCCGGTCGCCGACGCCCTGGCCATGCTGGGCCGCCATCTGCAGCGGATCAAGGCCGCGCCGGGTGTCATGATCCTGACCCAGACCATGCCGATCACGATGCTGCTGTTCTTCGGCTACGTGTTCGGCAGCGCCCTGGCCATGCCCGGCCAGGAGTACCGCGCGTTCCTGGTGCCGGGCCTGCTGGCGGCGACGGCGGCCAACGGCATCATGGTCGGGATGTTCCAGGCCTCGCAGGACTGTGACCGCGGGGTGATGGACCGGTTCCGTACGCTGCCGATGAGCCGGCCCGCCGTACCGTTCGGTCAGACCGCCGCGGATCTGCTGACCACCGCCATCGGCATGATTCCGCTGATCCTCGTCGGACTCGCGGTCGGCTGGCGGATCGAGGGCGGCCCGCTCGCCGCCCTGGGAGCCTTCGGACTGCTGCTGCTCCTGCGGTTCGCCACGTCGTGGCTGGGCTGCTGGCTGGGCCTGCTGATCCGCAACGAGGAGGTCGCCGGTCAGCTGGGCAGCGCCACCTTCATCCTGCCGCTGCTGTCGAACGCGTACATCCCGACCGACAACCTGCCCGGCTGGCTGCGGACGGTCGCGGAGTGGAACCCGATCAGCGCGATGGCCTCGGCCACCCGCGAACTGTTCGGCAACGCGTCCCCGGCGGCCGACGCCGCCTGGCCGGTCGCCCATCCGGTGGCCGGGACGCTCGCCTGGTCGGTGGTGCTCCTCGCGGTGTTCGTGCCGCTGGCCGTACGGCGTTACGCGCGCGGCGGCGAATGACCGCCATGCGCCGCGCTCGCCGGGGCAGCTCGGCGGGCCGACCCGGGCGCCGGGCAGGCCGATGGGCCTCGGCAAGCACACCGAAGCGCTGCCGCGGGCTCCGGGGAGACGGAAGAGCGGACAGCAGCGCAGCGCCGGGACGGTGAAATCGTCCGACCGGCCCGAGCGGGGGGCTGGACGATGACCCTGGCCGGGGAGAGCCCGGGCGGTGGACCGTTGGGCAGTTGTGACGGGCCGTCGGGTCAGTGGCGGCTGCCGAAGAGCGAGCGGCGCAGTCGGCGCAGCGGCGCGAAGAGGGAGACCCGCGCGCTCTTGCTCCGACGGTGATGGGCGGCATCGCGCGAGGTGAGCTCGCGCATCAGCAGCGTCGCCTCCGCGGAGTCCCGCTGCGGGACGGCGGGTCCGCCGAGCACCGCGAGATGGCGGTCGAGGCGCGAACTCGTCGCACTGCTCCCGCATGTGATGGCAGGCACACGCGGCCTGCTGCGCATCGTTATCTGTTCCATGTCACTCCCCACCCGTACGAGGGCACCCGGCCCGGGCAGGTTAACCCTAACCCCCCGCGACGACACCCGTGTATCCCGGTCACAGGATTGAGCACACGCATACGGAGGTTGACGACCCCACTCCCAATCCATCCGATTCCAGGGCGAGTTGGACAGAACGGAAGTGGTTCGCCGGCCCGGATCGACAGAGTGCCGGACGGAGGCCCCTGCGGACTGGGGCCTCCTGCCCGCCGGACGACCGGACGGGCCCGGCACGGGCACTGGGTGGGGGGTCAGGCGGCCGAGGCGAAGGCGGGCAGGTAGCCGCCCGACTGTCCGGCCGCGGTGGGGTGGTACGACTCGCCGATGTCGAGCCAGTTGAGACTGTGCAGCCAGGCGCCTCCGGAGCAGATCTCGTGCCCGGTGAACTTCCCCGCGACATCGGTGAAGGTGAAGCCGTGGTCGGCGGCGCGCTTGGCGGTCGCCGCGTTGAGGTAGTTGGCGGCGTCGTTGATCGCGCCGCGCACCTTGTCGCTCAGACCGACGACACAACTGCCGCCGATCTTGTAGAAGCGCGGGTAGCCGAGGACGACGACACGCGCGGACGGCGCCTTGGCGCGGATCGCCGAGTACACCGAGTCGAGGTTGCCGGGCAGGGTGGTGTCGACATAACTGCGGGCCGTGGCGATCCGGCTGAGGCAGGTGGCCTCCGACTGGAGGACGCAGGTGGTCATGACGTCGGCGAAGCCCGCGTCATTGCCGCCGACGGAGATCGAGACGAGGTCGGTCGAGGAGTTGAGCGGGCCGAGCTGACCGGCCTTGACATCACTCGTACGGGCACCCGAGCAAGCGGTGAAGGCGAAGGACGAGGGCGAGTTGGCCGCGGCCCAGAGTTTGGGATAGGCCTTGGTGCTGCGCTTGCAGTCCCCGCTGGCACTGTCATAACTGCCGGATCCGACACCCGAGGAGTACGAGTCGCCGAGGGCTACGTAGTCGACGGCCTGAACAGACGTGGCGGCGTTGGCGGTGGCCGCTCCGGTCAGAGCGAGTACGGCACCGAGCAGGAGCGAGGACGAGAACGCCACGAGTCTGGACATCTTCATGGAACCTCCCTTGGACCGACCGGCAGGATCTCCGCCGGTACGACGTGTCCGTGGTAGCAGTACGCACACCCCCACCGGAAGTGTTCATGCCAAGTTGCTCCGACGAGTTCTCCTGTGCGCCCCCTTGAGGCCGCGTCATGTCCGTAATCGCCCCGCTGGAGCGGGGAGGAAGGTGTTGAAACCTGGGTGCGCGCGATGCCCTCGTGCCGGATCATGGGCGCCATGTCTGCCAACCCTGAGTCCGCTCTGCCGATCCGGCTCACCGTCGACGACAGCGATTCCCCGTCCGATGTCGTCGACGCGCTGTTTCTCGGCCGCTTCGCGACGGGCGAGCAGCCGTACTCACACAGCTCCTCCCTCGACCGCGTCAAGGCCGGGGCCACTCTGCTGCCCCCGGGCGCCAAGGTGTTGCGTGCCGCCCGCGACGACGATCGCAGCGCCACCCTCGCCGAGGGCGACGGCTGGACGCTGCTCATCTCGCGGTGGAGCCTCGGTGCCGACGTCACGGTCACCGCGACCGGCCCGGAGCTCGCGCAGCGGATCCTCGGCCAGGCGACGGACGGCGTCCGGGACGAACCGGAACCGCAGCCCGAGAACGTGACGATGGGCTTCTGGTACGTGTCCCCGCGCCGCGGCCCGTACCGCACCACCCGGCAGATCGCCGCCGGCACCTGGGACGAGGTCCGCGACAACTACACGGCACCGGTGGCCGATGCCATGGACCGGCTGATGAAGGTCACCCCCGACGACATCGCCGGCCGGCTGCTCCTGCTGCACGGCCCGCCCGGCACCGGCAAGACGTCCGCACTGCGCACGCTCGCGCGCTCGTGGCGGGACTGGTGCCAGGTCGACTGCGTGCTCGATCCGGAGCGGCTCTTCAACGACGTCGGCTATCTGATGGACATCGCGATCGGCGAGGACGAGGGCACGGCGAAGGGCCGTTGGCGGCTGCTGCTCCTGGAGGACTGCGACGAGTTGATCCGCGGTGAGGCGAAGCACACGGCGGGCCAGGCGCTGTCCCGGCTGCTGAACCTCACCGACGGGCTGCTGGGCCAGGGCCGCAATGTGCTGGTGGGGGTCACCACCAACGAGGACCTGGAGCGGCTCCACCCGGCCGTGGTCAGGCCCGGCCGCTGCCTCGCCAGGATCGAGGTGGGCTCACTGACCCGCAAGGAGGCGGTGGCCTGGCTGGGTACGGAGGAAGGACTCGGCCGCGAGGGGGCCACGCTCGCCGAGCTGTACGCGCTGCGGCGGGGCAGCAGTCCCGCGTCGGTACCGAAGCAGGACTCCGGCGCGGACGCGGGCCTGTATCTCTGAGCCGCAGTTCGAGCCCGTCCGGCGATGGAGGACGGACCGGCCGCCGGACGAACCGGCCGCCGGACGGCCCCGGACCGGGGCTGCGCTCACTCCTGGACCCCGCCCCCACGCCCCGCATCATCGCGGCTCGTACGCCGCCCGCAACGCGTCCTCGGCCAGGGACAGCGCGTCGGCCCGCGACAGGCCCAGCCGCCGCGCCTGCTCCGCGTACTCCTGCGCGGCGGCCGCCGCATGACGTTCCGCCGCGTCACCGGCTGCGGCGACGAACGTGCCGTTGCGGCCACGGGTCTCGATCACCCCGTCGGCCTCCAGTGCCCGGTACGCCTTGGCGACGGTGTTCGCGGCGAGGCCGAGCTCCTCGGCGAAGCCGCGTACGGTCGGAAGTCTGAAACCGACGGGCAGCGCGCCGGAGCGCGCCAGTTCGGAGATCTGCGTCCGCAGTTGCTCGTACGGGGCGGTACCGGCGTCCGGATCAAGGACGATCTTCAGAGTCACCCGCCGATTGTCCCCCACCACCGGAAAATCAGGGGCGCCCGGCAGGCAACCACGCGTACGGTCCACCCCATGACTGTCCTCGTTCGCGACTTCCTGCCCGCCGACGCGGAGGCCTGGGTGCGGGTCCGTCGCGCCGCACTGCCCTCCATGGTGACGACGCCCGAGCAGGTCGCCTTCGATCTCGCCTCCGCCCATCCCGACCAGCGCTACCGGCTGCTGGTCGCCGAGAAGGACGGAGAGCTGATCGGGACCGCGCAGGTCGGCCTCGCCCACGACAGCCCCGAACCGGGCCAGGCGTTCTGCAATCCGTACACGCACCCGGACCGCACCGGGCTCGGGGCGGGTGGGCTGCTGCTGAGCACGGCCGAGGAGTATCTGGCGCGGGAGGGCGCGGTCGCCGTCTACAGCTGGGTGCTCGACATCCCTTCGAACCGCGCCTTCGCCGAGAAGCGCGGCTACGCACCGAGCCGTTCGGCGCACTTCCTCCGCCTCGATCTGGCCGGCGGTTCACTGCCGCCCCGTCAGGAGCCCCCGGCCGGCGTCGAGCTGCGCACCGGCGCGGACTTCGCCGACGATCCGCGCCCGCTCTTCGAGGCGGACGCCGAGACCACGGCCGACGAGCCGAGCGACACCCCGGCCGAACTGTCCGACTACGAGGACTGGCTCCGGCAGATCTGGCGCCACCCCGGACTCGACCACGAACTCACCTCGGTTGTGGTGGTCGACGGCGAGGTGGCGGCGTTCAGCGCGGCGCAGACCGACGGACTGACCCGCTACATGTCGGGGATGACCGGCACCCGCCGGGCGTACCGCAACCGGGGCCTGGCCAGGCTCGCCAAGAACGACTCGCTGCACCGGGCGCGCGCCGCCGGCTACACGGACGCGTACACCGGCAATGACGCGGAGAACGCCCCGATGCTGGCCGTCAACCGGTGGTTCGGCTACGAGATCTGCGCCACGGAGGTGCGGTATGTCCGCAAGCTCGGCTGAGACCGCGCTGACGGTCGCCCTGGTGAAGGCCGGACGGACCAAGATCCGATACCCGGCAGATGTGGTCCACGACGACGGCACCCGGGTGACGGTGCGTGCACCGTGGGCCGCGCCGGGGGTGCGGGACTTCGGCTTCGTACGGTTCGAGCCCGGCGATGTGTTCACCGAGCACTACTGGCGCGATCGCTGGTTCGCCGTGAAGGAGGTCCGTACCGGAGCGGGTGAACTCAAGGGCTGGTACTGCGACGTGACCCGTCCCGCGGTGCTGCGGGGCGGGGAACTGCTGGTCGAGGATCTGGACCTGGATCTGTGGGTGTCGGCGGACGGCACGTCCGTACTCCGGCTGGACGAGGACGAGTTCGAGGAGAGCGGTCTCGACGAACGCGATCCGGCGGCGGCCGGGGCGGCCCGCCGGGCCCTGGACCAGCTGGAACAGTTGGCTCGCACGGAGGGCCTCGCGGTGCTGCTGGCCTGACCGGCCCCGGGGTCCGGGCGGACACTGCGGCCGCTGCCGACTGTCCGCCGTCTGAATTACAGTGCTCAGGCCAGTTCCCCACCCTGTGACCTGAGAGGGAATCACGGATTATGCCCACTGAGACGTTCGAGTTTCAGGTGGAAGCGCGCCAGCTTCTGCAGATGATGATCCACTCGATCTACTCGAACAAGGACGTGTTCCTGCGCGAACTCGTCTCCAACGCCTCCGATGCGCTCGACAAGTTGCGGCTCGAAGCGCTCCGCGACGACTCGCTCGGCGCGGATGTGTCCGACCTCCACATCGACATCGAGACCGACAAGCAGGCCCGTACGCTGACCGTGCGGGACAACGGCATCGGTATGTCACACGATGAAGTGGTCCAGCTCATCGGGACCATCGCGAACTCGGGCACGGCGAAGTTCCTGCGGGAGCTCAAGGAGGCCGAGGACTCCACCGCGGCCGAAGGGCTGATCGGCCAGTTCGGGGTCGGGTTCTACGCCAGCTTCATGGTGGCCGACGAGGTCACGCTGCTGACCCGGCGCGCGGGCGAGAGCCAGGGCACCCGCTGGACGTCGACCGGCGAGGGCACGTACACGATCGAGACCGTCGACAGCGCCCCGCAGGGCACCGCGGTCACCCTCCGGCTCAAGCCGGAGGACGCCGACGACCGGCTCTACGACTACTCCTCCCCCTGGAAGATCAGGGAGATCGTCAAGCGGTATTCGGACTTCATCACCTGGCCCGTCAGAATGGCCGCGGAGACCCCGGCCGACGACGCCGCGGATGCCGGGGAAGGGGCCGACGCCGCCCCGCGTGAACCCGAGACCCTCAACTCGATGAAGGCCCTCTGGGCGCGCTCGCGCGACGAGGTCAAGGACGACGAGTACCACGAGCTGTACAAGCACATCAGCCACGACTGGATCGCCCCGCTCGAAACCATCCGGCTGCAGGCGGAGGGGACTTTCGAGTACCAGGCGCTGCTCTTCATCCCGTCGCACGCGCCCCAGGACCTGTTCATGCAGGGGTACAAGCGCGGCATCCAGCTCTATGTGAAGCGCGTCTTCATCATGGACGACTGCGAAGCGCTGATGCCGCCGTATCTGCGCTTCGTCAAGGGTGTCGTCGACGCGCAGGACCTGTCGCTCAACGTGTCGCGCGAGATCCTCCAGCAGGACCGGCAGATCCAGTTGATGCACCGGCGCCTGGC
Organism: Streptomyces sp. NBC_00846; assembly: GCF_045207325.1. Classification (NCBI taxonomy): domain Bacteria; kingdom Bacillati; phylum Actinomycetota; class Actinomycetes; order Kitasatosporales; family Streptomycetaceae; genus Streptomyces; species Streptomyces sp. NBC_00846. Next base: position 1,291,931 of record NZ_CP108846.1, read on the forward strand.
GAAGAAGGTGCTGTCGACGGTCAAGGACATGATGTCCGCCGACCCGGAGCGCTACGCCACGTTCTGGCGGGAGTTCGGCCGCGTCCTCAAGGAGGGGCTGCTGAGCGACTTCGAGAACCGTGACGCCATCCTCGGTGTGGCCTCGTTCGCCACGACCCACGACCAGGACGAGCCGACCACGCTGCGGCAGTACGTGGAGCGGATGAAGGACGGCCAGGAGCACATCTATTACCTCACGGGTGAGTCCCGGCAGGCCATCGAGAACTCCCCGCACATGGAGGCGTTCCGGGCCAAGGGCGTCGAGGTGCTGCTGCTGACCGATCCCGTCGACGAGGTGTGGGTCGAGGCCGAGCCCGAGTTCGACGGCAAGCAGTTGCGGTCCGTCGCCAAGGGCGAGGTCGACCTCGGGACCGAGGAGGAGAAGAAGGAGGCCGCGACCGAGCGCGAGAACCGGCAGCAGGAGTACGCGGATCTGCTGACCTGGATGACGGACCGGCTCGGCGAGACCGTCAAGGAAGTACGGCTCTCCTCGCGTCTCACCGTCTCGCCCGCCTGCATCGTCTCGGACACGCACGATGTGACGCCGGCCCTGGAGAACATGTACCGCGCGATGGGCCAGCCTGTCCCGCAGGTCAAGCGCATCCTCGAACTCAACCCGGAGCACCCGCTGGTCAGCGGCCTCAACCGGGCGCACGCCGAACGGGGCGAGGAGGCCGGGCCGGGCCTGGAGGAGACGGCCGAACTCCTCCACGATCTGGCGCTGTTGGCCGAGGGCGGCGAACTGGGCGACCCGTCGCGCTTCGTCAAGCTGATGGCCGACCGCCTGGAGCGCACCTTGTGAGTGAGGTCCGCACCCCCTCGGACGGGCCCCCGGGCCTGCCCGGGGGCCCGCACCCTGGCTCATCGCCCGGCTGATCGCGGTCGAACGTGTCGTGGACAGGTCCTGGGACAGGTCCTGGACTCGTCCTAGTCCCGGCGCTGTGCCCATACATCGGTGTACGGCGCCGGGGCCTCCGGTGCCGGGCGGGCCTGCGGGATTCCGGCGACCAGCTCCACCTCGTACCCCGCCGGGTCCTCCAGATAGGCGGCGATGTGCTCGTCCCCGCCCGCGTGCGGGTAGCGGTCCGGGAAGAGCTGCTGCCAGCCGTGCTCCGGGGCTCTGGCCACCAGTGCGTCGAGGGTGGCCCGGTCCCGGACGTGGAACGCCAGATGGTTGAGCCCGGGGCTGCGGCGGTCGTGCGTCCCCCCGGTGAGGTCGGGTGACTGCTCGACCACCACATAGCTGTCGCCGCGCCGCCAGCTCCGGCCGTGTTCCCAGTGCTGGTACGGGGCATGGCCGAGCTCGCCGAGCAGCCAGCCCCACCCGCGCTCGGCCGTCGGCAGATCGGGCACCCACAGCTCGATGTGATGCACCCCGCCGGTGCCGGCTCCGCCGGCGGGCAGCGGGACGGCTCGGCGGACGCCGTGCGGCTGGTACGCCACGGTGTCGCCGTCCTCGTGCCAGTGGATCAGGAAGTGCTCCCCCGCGCGGTAGCCGTCGAGTCCGGCCCGGAAGTAGGCGACGATGTCGTCCGGGAGGGCGTCCAGCGGGAACCAGGCCAGCTCGGAGCACTTGTCCGGTTCGCAATTGCGCGGCGGGCGGCCGGGGTCGTACTCCGCCTCGAAGAACCAGCCGGTCCGGGGATTGCCGCCGGGGCCGCGGTGCTGCATGACCAGGGCGACCCGCAGCTCGTCCGGGCCGAGTTCGACACCGATCTCCTCGGCGGTCTCACGGATCACCGCCGCGCGCACGTCCTCACCGTCCTCGACGTGTCCGGACGGGCCGTTGAACAGGCCGTCCCCGTACCCCGTATTGGCCCGGCGGGCGAGCAGGACGTCGGGGCCGCGGCGGAGAATCAGATGCACATCGACGACTTCGGTATGCCGGTGCCGCGGTTCGGCACGGGCCACCAGGGCGTAGCGCTCGTCGTCGACGTGCTTGCCCCACAGAGCCGGATCGTCGGAGAGCCGCTCGTGGTGGATGTGCTCGGTGAACTCCGGGAGCAGTCCGGTCAGCCGCTCCGCGGAGAGGCCGACGGCACCCCAGACGCCCTCGATCAGGATCAGCCGGCCGCCGGGCCGCAGCAGGGTGAACCAGTGGCGCAGGGCCGCCACCGGATCGGGCAGCAGCCACACCACATGCCGGGCCATGATCACATCGAACTGCTGCTTGCCGACCGGTGGTTGGGCCGCGTCCCCGAGAAGGACCCCGGTGCCGGTGCCGGCGAGCTTGGCCCGCGCCTGCTCCACCATGCGCGGCGACCGGTCGACGGCGGTGACCCGGTGCCCCTGTCCGGCGGCGAGCAGCGCGAGGCTTCCCGTGCCGCACCCCAGGTCGAGCACCTCGGAGCGCTCGCCGGGCAGCCAGCTCTCCAGCCGCTGCGCCCAGGCATGCCGGACGGCCGGGTCGAGCAGCCCGTGGTCGGGCTCCTCGTCGAAGGAGTCGGCCGCGGAATCCCAGTCGATCGTCGTCATGAGTCGATCGTGCCATCCACCACTGACAACGACGGCCCGCACGGCAGGAAAGGCCCCGCCTCGGAGTGCCGGGACACCGGGGCGGGGCCTCTCGTTCCGCTTCTTCGTTCCGCTTCTTCGTTCCGCTTCTCCGTTGCCGGACAGGGCGGTACGTCTAGCCGATGACCGAGGCGCAGGTGGTGGGAGTGGCGTGTGCCGGATCCAGGGCGTTCGCCACCTCGTGGTACGCGATCCGGTCGACGGTGCCGATCGCCACGTGCTCGGAGAGGTCGACCGGGCACAGGTCCTGGAGCAGGACGTTGTGTACGTTCGGCCCGTCCAGGAACTGCGTGCGGTACGGGGTCACGACCTCGTCGTACTTGGTCGCGATGACCGTGTAGCGCACTCCGGGCACGGTGTCGCCGCCCGCGTTGAGCTTGGTGACGAAGGGGGATCCCGCCACCTGGTCGGCGAGGCCGGGCGTGTTGGCGTTCAGCAGGTCCTCCGCTCCCGGGAAGTACGGCAGCAGCTTCGTCAGGCCGAGGAGGGTGGTGCCGTGGTTGTCGGGTGCGAGCCCGATCATGGCGTTCACCTTGGCGGCACCGCCGAGGAACTTCAGGTAGTAGTTCGGCATCATGCCGCCCTGGGAATGGCCGACGATGTCGGTCTCCGACGCCCCGGTGGAGGCGAGCACCTTGCTGACGAACGTGGCGAGCTGACCGGCCGACTCGTCGATCGGGCCGAGGCCGTTGAAGACGGGTACGCCGGGCAGTTGCCCGTAGTCGAGCGAGTAGACGCAGTAGCCCCGGTTGACGAGGTAGGGGGCGAGGACCAGCCAGTTGTCGATCGAGTTCCCGAAGGTTCCGTGGACCAGGACGATGGGGCGGGGGTGGGCTGCGGAGGGTTTGCAGGAGTAATCGTTCCAGCCACGGGAGGTGGCCGTGACGGCGGTGGGGGTGGCTGCAGCGGCAGCGGCCGCGGGGGTGGCGACTGCGGCGACGGCGAGGAGCAGTGCGGCAAGGGTTCTCCGCGTACGTGGGGTACGCGGCGCACGGGTCCAGGGCAGCATCGTGTGGTCTCCTTGCGGCTCAAGGGAGTTGCGATGTGTGTGCGCCCTGCGGCCCGGACCACAAGCGGTGACTGCTGATGTTCTGTGTACGCAGGCCAAATTACGCGTGAGTAAGGTGGCGTGGGAAGTTACGCGCCGGTAAAAACTGATGGATCATCAATTACTCGAGCTCGGGAACCATTCAGGCCGCGATCCGCCCCGGCGCTACGGCTCACGTCACAGCTCACGGCTCACGTCGCGGCTCACGGTTCCCGGGGCCAGAACGGCGGGGTACACGGCTCCCGGACCGAAGCGGCGGCGGGCCCGGTCCGCGGCCGCTTCGGTGGCGTGGGCGCGGTCGTCGCCGGAGTCCAGGGAGAGCTGACGGTGAGCGGCGCCGGCCGGCCCCAGATCGTCGGCGCGGATCGCGAAGGCACGGACCCGTGCCCGTTGCAGCCCGAGAGAGGCCAGCAGGCCCAGGGCGGCCGCGATGAGGGCGGGCGAATGACTGGTGGGTTCCGGCAGCGGACGCGTACGCGTGGTGGAGGTGCGGTCGGCGTACCGCACCGTGAGGGTGAGCCGGCCGGTGACCTGCCTCTCGCCGCGCAGTCGTTGACCGATCCGGTCGGCGAGCCCCAGTACGGCCCGGTGCTGGAGCGCCGGATCGAGACAGTCCCGGTCGAGCACGAGGTCGGCGAGCAGGTGCCGCGCGGGTGCCAGTGGGGTGACCGGGCGGGGATCACGGCCCTGGGCGCGCTCGGCGAGCAGTCGGGCGGGGCCGGCGCCGAGGAGGCGTTGCAGGGTCGCCGCGGGTACGTCGGCGACCTGGCCGATGGTGTGCAGGCCGTACTTGTCGAGGGTGGCCGCCGTGGCCCGCCCGATCCCCGGCAGTGCGGTGACCGGGCGGGGGTACAGCCATGCGGCGGCCTGGCCGGACGGGACCCAGGTGGTGTCCCCCGGTGCGGACGCGTCGGCCGCCATGGCGGCCAGCATGCGGTTGCCCGCGAGCCCGGCGCTGCTGTCGATGTCGTAGAGGCCCTTCAATCTGAGCTTCGCCATCTGGACCAGGCCATACGGGGACAGGTCGAAGTACCTGAGCGCCGAAGTCAGGTCCAGTTGAACGGCGTTGGGCGGAATGGCCTGGACGTGAGGCGTCATACCGGACACCAGTTCGATTACATCGTCGTACTGGTCCTCGCTCAGTGCGGCGTGCAGATGAAGGTGGGCGATGTGCCGCTGACGCGTGGTCATCCCGCGCTCCCCGGGCTGGTGTAGCCGAGCTTCTTCAGGTCGGCCGCACGACTGCCGGCGGGCCGCAGGTCGGCGTACGGGTGCAGCCGGGCCCCCGTGGTGCCGTTGACCAGGGTCCGCCGCGGCTGCGCGGGGGTCGGGTGCGGGTGGTCGGCGCCGAGGAGGGCGAGAGCGGCTTCGGGGCCGCGGTCGCGGCGGGCGGCGGCAATCCGGTCCAGGTCCCAGGCCATGGTGCCGACGACGGTGCGGCGGGTGCCGCGCACCTGGACCGTGCCGCGGACCAGCAGCAGCCCGCTGTGGAAGACGGTGTGCGCGCAGGCCGGGTGGGAGTCCTCGAAGAAGGCCAGGTCGACCAGGCCGGAGCCGTCCTCCAGGGTGACGAAGATGACGCGCTTGCCGCTGGCGATCGGCGGGGTCTGGGTCGAGGCCCGTACCCCTGCGACGAGGACCTGCCGGCCTGCCCGGGCCGCCGCCAGGTGGGCCGAGTCGGTCGCCCCGATCTCACGCAGCAGCCGGTGGTGATGCTCCATCAGGTGCTGGGAGACGTCGATGCCGAGCGTGTTCAGCTCCGCGTTCAGAGCCTCGCGCCCGGTCATTTCGGGCAGGCCGCTCGGCTCCGCCCCGCCTGCCGCGTCGGCGTCGGCGTCGATGGACAGCTGACCCCTGCCCACGGACCGGACTCGGGACCGCCGGTGGAGTTCGGCGATCTGCAGAAGCAGATCACGCCGTGTGAGACGGCCGTCGTGAAGAGACCCCAGGGCGCCGATCTCCGCGAGGTGTTCGGCGACCGGTCGGCTGGGACGGGCCCGCTGCCAGAAGTCCGACAGCGATCCGTACGGCCGGCCTTCCTCGATCCGGGCGCACTCCTCCTTGCTGATGCCGCGCACCTCGGACAGCGCGAGCCGTACGCCCCACCGCTCCCCGTCGGTCCGCTCCACGGTGTGCTCCACCCCGGAGCGGTTGACGTCGACGGGCAGGACGGGAACGCCATGTCGGCGGGCATCGGCGACGAGGACACGCTTGGGCCACATACCGGGGTCGTGTTCGAGCAGCCCGGCCAGCAGGTACGCCGGGTAGTGCGCCTTGAGCCAGGCGCTCTGCAGGGCCGGCACGGCGAAGGCGACCGCGTGCGCCCGGCAGAAGCCGTAGGCGCCGAAGGCCTCGACGGTCTTCCACACCTCGTCCCGGACCTTCGCGCTGTAGCCGCGGGCGCGTGCCTGGCGGTGGAACCAGTCCTTGATCCGGGGCAGTCGCTCCTTGTCACCGAGCGCCCGCCGGGCGACCTCGGCCAGAGCACGGTCGCAGCCGGTCAGCACCGACAGCGTCTCGATGATCTGTTCGTGCCAGATGGTCACGCCGTAGGTGTCGGCGAGCACGGGTTCGAGGTCCGGGTGGGGGTAGGAGGGAGTGCCGCCGTGGCGGGCGGCGATGTACCGCTCGGGCATTCCTCCGGCGACCGGCCCGGGGCGGAAGAGACTGATGTCGGCGATGACGTCCTGCGGGTCGCGGGGCTGCAACCGGGACAGGAGGTCTTGCTGGCCAGGGGATTCGAGCTGGAACAGGCCCAGGGTCCGGCTCTCCTGAATGATCTTGAACGCGAAGACGTCGTCGAGCGGCACCTGCCCCGGGTCGTCCAGATCGATGTGGTTGCCGGTCGTCCGTTCGATCTCGTTGACCGCATGGGCCATCGCGGACTGCATCCGTACGCCCAGGACGTCCAGTTTGATGTTGCCCAGCGCCTCGATCTCCTCCTTGGCCGCCATGGCCATCGGGTAGTCGCCCTGGGGGGTGGGCTGCACCGGCAGCCGGTCCAGCAGCGTCGCGTCGCTGATGACCACGCCGCAGGGGTGCATGGCCATGCCGTGGACCAGGGAGTCGAGCCCTTCGGCCAGCTCCCACAGCGGCCCGTACCGCTTCGCCTCGGCCGCCAGCTGACGCAGTTCAGGCAGTTCGGCAAGCGCTCCCCCGATGTCCGCCGCCCGCAGATGCGGGAAGCTCTTGGCGATCCGGTCGACCTCTGCCGGTGCGATCCCCAGAGCCAGGCCGGTGTCCCGCAGGGCCCGACGGGCCCGGTAGGTCTCGGGCATCGCGGTGACCGCCACCCGTTCCCTGCCGAACCGGTCGAAGATCGTGTCGTAGCACTCCAGCCTCCTGGCGGACTCCACGTCGATGTCGATATCCGGCAGTGACGTCCGTCGCACACTCAGGAAACGTTCGAACAGCAGGTGGTGATCGAGCGGGTTGGCGGTGGCGATGCCCAGCGCATGGCAGACCATCGACCCGGCGCCCGATCCGCGTGCCGCCACCCGGATGCCCTTCTCGCGGATGTCGGCCACGACCTGTCCGACGGCAAGGAAGTACGGGTCGTAGTTCAGCTCGGAGATCACGGCGAGTTCTTCGTCCAGCCGGTCGAGCACGGCGCGGTCGCGGTCCAGGCCGCGCCGGGCCATGCCCGCCTCGCACTGCCGGCGCAGCAGCTGTGCCGCGGCGCCCGCCCCGGGCCCGGCGCCGAGCACTTCCGCCTCCGGGAAGTGCGGCGTGCCCAGGCCCAGATCCGCCGCGGGGTCAACGGTGCACGCGGCCGCCGTGGCGGCGGTGTCCCCCAGCAGACGGCTCGCCCGCCGGGGTCCCGCTCCCGCGCATTCGGCGATCAACCGCGCGATGCCCGCCATCGCCCTCTCGTCCTTGAGCCAGCGCTGCCCGCTGTCCAGGCGGCGCCGGTCGATGGGCCGCAACAGCCGCGCGGCGTCCAGGACATCGGCGAGCCGGTGCTGGTCGGGGTCGGCGTAGCGGACGGCGTTGGAGAGCACGGCGGTGGTGTGGGTACGGTCGGCCAGCGCCAGGGTCCGGGCGGCCACCCGAAGCGATCCCGGCCCGGTGCCGGACCGTTTGTGCAGGACGGCCTCCAGCCGTATCCCCCTGCCGAAGATCTCCCGCCACGGCGCCAGCAACTTCACCGCGACGTCCTCCCGGCCCGCCGCCAGCGCGCGTACCGGCTCCGAGAGCGGCCCGAGCAGCACGATCAGACCGGGGCCACCGTGCTCGCGCAGCGCCTCCCACGGCACCACCGGCGCCGCCCCGCCCGCGGTCCCGGCGTGCGCGGCCGACGTGATGCGGCACAGCCGCGCCCAGCCGGCCCGGTTCTGCGCAAGCAGCACGAACCGCAAGGGCGGCTCGACGACGTGCGCGCCACCGCGCACCGGGGTGCGGCGCCGCGACGCCGGAAGCGGAGGCAACGGAGCAAGAGCCTCGACGGCCAGATCGACACCGAAGACCGGCCGGACACCGGCCCCGGCGCATGCCTGCGCGAACCGCACCGCCCCCGTGACCGTGTCCCGGTCGGTGAGCGCGAGCGTCGTCATGCCGCGCTCGGCCGCCCGCCGGACAAGGTGCTCGGGGTGGGCGGCGCCATAGCGGGCGGAGTATCCGGACGCCACGTGCAGATGCGCGAAGCCTGCCATTCCGCACCTCCGTCCTCCACCCCATTTCAGCCATACGCCCGATACCCCTATCGTACGTCCGTTCGATTACTCTAACTCCATCGAAGCCGGTCAGCGAGTCGATTCGAACACGTGACCGTATCTGGAGTGCTTGGAGTGAGTGGCTGAAACCGTCAGCTCCCCGTTCTCACTCGGCCCGACTCCGGCCGGCCATTCGGCCGTCGACCCCACCGGTCTGAGTACGTGCGGCCAGCATCTCGAATCGTCTCCACCGCATGGTCGGATCGCCCAACGGAGCTGGAGACAGACTTCTTCGAAGCCGAGTTGCGGCAAGCCTTCAACGTCTTGCCCACCGATCCGGAAGATGCGCTCGAGGCGCTGGAGCGTGAGGCTGGCCGGCGACCACCCTGCAAGGCGAATGGTGAAGGCGGTCGAGACACCGCGATCTACCTGACCGCGCTTCGTGCGGCTCGCAAGAACGACGACTTGGAATCGGTGCAAGCCAGGATCGCGGGCAAGGCCAGCGGAGGCGGCCGCCCTCTCCCTGTGATCTTCGTGACCGAGGACAAGGGTTTCTCGGATCCGAAGAACCGCACCGCCTTCGCGCCGGAGCTACGCGAGGAGATCGCCGACGCGCCGCTGACTCTCCGCCTCGACGTCGTCTCGGCACTCGCCGAGATCGGCTACCCGAGCCAGTGGGTTGATGCCAAGAGCATCACCGAGCGGGATGACTTTCGCGGCATGCTCCGCGAGGCCGTCACACGCGAGACACTGGGCATGCTCTCCCCGGCGCCCCGCGAGGCCTTCCCGGAATGGGTTCGGACTCGCACCCCTCGGCTTCGAAAGCTCGGCAAAGCACACCAGTGCAGGGGAGACGGGCTGACCTTGTCCATGCTGACCGGGACATGGTCGTCGGGCATCTTCACCCGCAACAGGCCTGATGGCCTGAGTCCGTCCACGATCAAGGGCGAATACCGCCTACGCATCACCGCGGACATAACAGCATTGGTCGTGCAGGCCGAGATTGGCGACGTCGTCGAAGCCGAGTTCTCCTCCACGTCGGTGACGATCACAGACTGAGATCTGCGCATCGACGAGACCGCTCAGTCGGGTTCGACCAGATCGTCACGGACATCTACGCGATGCATCGGAGCAGGTCACGGACAATCCGCTTGGATGAGCGGTCGGTAAACTGAAGTTGGGCACCCTCGCGACCGCACTCCATGTGAAGACCGACGACCTGCTGAAGGCGTCTGCACCTCGCGCCACGGCCGGCCGGCCGTGGGGATCTCCCCGCAGCTCACCGACGCCGAGCTGGTCACGCTGGCAAACGGCAATGTTTGCCCGGAAGGAGCGTCGTCCAGTGCGTGCGATCGCAAGGCGGCCGGAAGTCCTTGAACGGGGCCTCCCCTGCTCAAACGAAGTTGAGAGCTTGGGGAAGGAGCTACCAGGGCTTTCGGCCAACTCAGCGAGCGTGCGTGCTGGGCGGCGCGACGGGGCAAAGCTTGCCGGGAGGGGCACTAGCTTCCGCCGGACACCACCGGGGCCCACCGGGCTAGGGACACAATGGCGAGCAGTACATGTCCCAGCAGGGGTACGAGCGCCGTCGCCTGAAAGACGGCGAGCGAGACGCTGCGCTGTTGCCCCGGACGGGATGAGCCGCCCCTGGCCGTGAGCCATATCCCCCACGCAGCGATCACCAGCGGAACGAAGGCCAGAAAGTCCGGAGTGGCCTGGAGCAGAAAGGCCGGAACAAGCAGAAGGTACGCCCCACGCAGACGCTGCGCCGTCTTCCTGTTCTCCGCCGGCGTCTGCGCCGGGCCGAGAACCGCGCCGACGCCTTGGTTCCATCCCTCAACAGGCGGTACGAGCGCCCTGGTCCGCCCCGGTGGGAAGCCACCACCTCGGCTCGCGTACGCGTCCGCGGGCCGAGGCCGGGCCGGCTCGCCCAGTGGTGGAGGCACGAGATCCGTCGACGTGACCACGGCCGTCGGCGTCGGCACGAACCGAGCGGCGTCCGGCTGCGTCATTGCGTGGCTGATCTGTTCGCGTACGTACTCGATCTGCGCGCGCATCGCGTGTGCGTCCTGGAACCGGTCCACGGGGTTCTTCTCCAGTGCGCGTGCCACCAGCGCCTCGACCGTCTCCGGCACTCTGACCCCCGTGGATGCCAGGGTGGGCGCCGCCGTGGTGGCGTGCTGGTACCCGATGGAGATGTGCGAGTCGCCATCGAAGGGCAACTGACCGCTGATCAGCTGGAACAGCATGACGCCCACCGCATACAGGTCGGATCTGCCGTCGACCGCCCGACGGCCTTCGAACTGCTCGGGGGACATGTAGTGGGGAGTCCCGATCAGGCCACCGGTGACTGTCAGAACAGTCCCTCCCGCCCCCGGCCCATCCAATGCGCGAGCGATGCCGAAGTCCATCACCTTGACCGCACCGTCATCCGCCACCACGACGTTGGAGGGCTTGATGTCACGGTGCACGATTCCCGCGGCGTGACTGGCCGTCAGCGCTGAGAGCACCTCCGCGGTCAGTACAAGGGCGCTGTCGAGCGCCAGCGCCCGGCCGGAAGCCGCGGACTCCGCGAGCAGCTCGCTCAGCGTGGCCCCACGCACGAACTCCATGACGAGGTAGGGAATCAGCTGTCCGTCCTCGAACCGCTCCTCCCCCGTATCGTGCACCGCGACGACGCAGGGGTGGCTGAGCCTGGCCACCGACTGGGCCTCGCGCCGGAAGCGTGCCCGGTACTGCTCTTCGTGGGCCAGAGCCGACAACATGGTCTTGACGGCGACCGTCCGGTTCAGCGCCGTGTCGTGCGCCTTGTAGACGGCAGCCATACCGCCCTGGCCGACCTGCTCCTCGATACGGTAACGCCCACCCGCCAGCGCCACCCCTGTGCGGATCGGTCCGGTCGCGCCCACCACTGCGTGCTCCTCCCCGACACCCTGCCCGGAGCCACCGGGCGGCAGCGAACGGGCAGGTCGGCCAACGAGTATATGGGGGCAGTGTCCGTCGGCGGCCAGAGAAGTCGGACGTGCCCGGACAGTACGACGACAGCCACGCCTCCGCCCGGACGGGGGGCGGCTGGAGCTGCTCGCCGCCCTGGACCGGATGGACCTCCCGGACCCCTAGGTACTTCTCGCCGACCCCGCGGGTGCGGCCCGGTCGTGGGACGAGGACGATCCCTGTTACGTCCCGCGCTCCCCGCCCGCGGGGGCGCGAACGGTTGTCATCAGTGCGGCTCCCGCGGTGCGGTAGGTCCTCGCGTGATGACGCTCCGTCACCCCGCCTGCGGAGCCAGGCGCGGTGGCAGCTCCTTCGGCGGGTTCGCGTAGGCGGCGTGGGCTCGTTCCTGCTCGCGATGCCAGATCTTCACAAGAGCCTCATCGGTGCGCGGAACGGCGAGGCCCGCGGCCTTGAGAATGTCGCGGAAGAAAGGTACGGGACCGCCGTCCGCCCCCACAGCCAGCGCGGAAAGTACGGGCACATCGTGCGGAATATGTCTGTCCAGCGCCTCCATCCGCTGTTGCAGGTCGGGCCTCGCCCGTCCTGCGTCCAGGAGGATGGCCGGAATGGTTCTCCCCTGCGCCGCAACGGCAATGAGCTGCCTTGTGAGCCGCTCCACGGGGTCCTCGACCGGCCCCTTGGGCTGTTGCCAGGCGGGCTGCTTCAGCGGCGTGCGCTCCGTCGAGCGCCGTTGCTCCGTTTCCTTCCGCTCCAGCCATTGCGCCATCGCAAGGTCGTTCTGCGCTGCCGAAATCGCGTGCTTCAGCCGTTCGGCGACGAAGTCGGGAGTCTGATTCGCCAGCTTCCTTCTCTGCTGCGCGGGCAGCTCCGCGCCTTCCTGGTGAGCGAGCCAGGCTTCCGCACGGCTCAGAGCTCTGGTCACCGGCTTTCGAGCCACCTTGCCCAAACCGGGCATGGCCGACTTGAGTTGAGCGACGAGTCCACGCACACGCCTCAGTTCTGCGGGGTCCACGACTGCCGCCCGGACCTGGGGCATGCTCGCGATCGCGACCGCGCGGCGTTTGGCGGGACGTTGCGCCGGCGTCAGCGCGCAGTCTTCGAGCGGGGTCCAGGCAACCGTACGGTCCCGGGCCTCGGCCCCGATGTGCACGCGTCGCTCGCCCCCGACCGTTTCGCAGCGCACGCGGAGGCAGTAGCCGCGGCGCCCGAGAATCTGCTGAGTGATCGGCCCGTCGGAGGCGAAGATCCAGTCGACGTCATCGACGTCCGCGCCGAGTTCATCCGCTGCACCGCGCCAGGCGCGGTAGTCGACCGTGCTGAGCTGGAACCGCAGCCGACGGCGACTCTCGGGGAGATACACGTCGACGGCGTCTCCGGGACCGCTCCCCAGATCGCGCGTCTGCACCTTGCCCCGGAGCTGCCGCTTGTCCATCAGGCGCCGCACGCCCTGCTTGATGAAGAGGTGGTCGGCGCTGGACGCCGTTGGCGGTGCGGTGGCAGAAGGGCGCGGTGGGATGGTGCGCGAAGTGGCACACCTTGTTGGTGTAGCGGCGGTCGCTCAACTCACCGCCGCAGCCGTCGAGCTGCAGCCCGCACCAGTAGCTGTACGAGGGATGCACCTTGCGCCAGAGGTCCAGCTCATGCGCGTTCATGGGCAGAATCACCGGGAGATCGGAGTTCTTGTCCCCGATCACAGCGGTTTGAACAAGCCGATGGTCTTGCAAGGTGATGACCCTCCCTGGAGGCGGCCACCGCCCAGCATGTCAGTCATTGACTGAGTTCACAAGCAAAAGCACATATCGGCCACCCATAGCGTCGGGCGCCAACTCGTCCCGATATCACCTGTACAACCGTCTCCGGCGCAACGAAGCGCCTGTACACAGCCCTGTCACTTACATGCCATACGATGCGCACACCTGTTCACAACCCTTCCGCTTGAGGATTCTCACGTCATGTCTCTCGGTGTCACGTCCCGTTCCCTGCGCGGTATATCCGCTGTCGTAGCCCTGATCTCGGTCGGAGCGGTGGGATGCTCAGAATCCCTCGACAGCGCAAAGGCCGGCGCCAAGAAAGTGGTTCGCCAGCGATCGGTCTTCTCGCTCGCGACCGGCGACTGCTACAACCCGAACAGTGGGGCACCCGAGGGCGAGGAGTTCAGCGTCGAGGTCGTGCCGTGCAAGGAACCGCACGAGGGCCAGGTCGTCGGTGAGTTCAAGATCGACGGGAAGGCCGCGTACCCCGGCGAGGACAAAACCGCGCAGATCGCCGATGAACGCTGCCCGGCCGAGGCGCAGAAGTTCACCCCCGACACCTGGGCCCTGCCCAAGGGCGTCGACGTCTACTACTACTACCCCACCAAGGAGAGCTGGGCGACGGGCGATCGAAGCGTGAGCTGCACGTACGCCAAGGAAGACGGCAAGTTCTCCGGTTCACTGAAGAGCAAGTCCCTGGACACCGACCAGCTCGCGTACCTGAAGGGTTCGAACGCCGTCTACGAGGCCCTCTGGGCGAACCAGCCCGAAGCGGAGCAGGTCGAGGACGACTTGGTCGGCTACAAGAAGCAGGCCAAAGCCGTTGCCGCCGCGCTCGGCACCCACCTCACGGCCCTGAAGGGCATTCAGCAGCCGGAGACCGTCAAGCTCCGTGCACGGCTGGAGGAGACCGCCGGCGCATGGGAAAAGGCCGCCTCGGCCAGCGACACGGACGCCTTCTACCTCGCCTACGACCGGGCCTTCACCGGCATCGACCCGACCAAGACGGTCGCCGCTCGCAAGGAACTGAAGCTCGCCACCACCGTCCCGGCCGACGAAGCCGAGGTCTGGGCCGGCTGACCCCTTCGGATCACGAACAGCGGGCTCGTCCACATCATTCGAGGTGATGCGGACGAGCCCGCTGGTGCGACTCGGCGCAGAAACACTAGAAGTGCTGCGGCACATCCGTCTCAGTGACGGAGCAGCAGCGTGACGCCGGCCACGACGGCACCGAGCGCGATCGCGGCGACGCCGTAGGCGACCCGGTGCGAGCGCAGCCGGGGCAGCAGCCGGTCCACGGCGATCCGGCCGGGGCCGGTCAGGGCGAGAGCCACCGCGGTCAGGGCGATGAGGAGCTCGTACTCGACGCCCTCCGGGGCGAAGAAGCCGCCGCCCCACTTGACGGAGATCGCATTGACGAGCGTGCCCGCGACGGCTGCGGCGGCGAGCGGAGTGAGCAGGCCGAGTACGAGGCCGAGCCCACCGAGGGTCTCGCTGAGCCCGGCCACGACGGCGAACGCCTTCGGCGAGGGATAGCCGGAGGCGGCGAAGAACTGCCCGGTGCCGTCGATGCCGCCCCCGCCGAACCAGCCGAACAGCTTCTGGGCACCGTGCGCGGCCATGGTCAGGCCGAGCGCGAGGCGCAGCACGAGCAGGCCGATGTCATAGGCGCGGGCGGGGGCGGCCGGGGCCTTCTCGGGCGCGGCGGCGGGACGGGACAGGGTGGTGGCAGGAGTGGTCAAGGGAAGGGCTCCTCGTGGGGCGGGGGGCAGGGGCCGCGCGGCGCTGGGCAGCACCGCATGAACTTGAATCTTCAAGGTAACCCACGAGGGTCCTTGCTTCAACTTTCAAGCATCCCAGGCCGGCGCCCGAGCGGGAGCGCTACATCGCCGGGTACCTCGACCACCTCCCCGACGGTGCGGCCATGGACATCAAGACGCCGGCCAAGAACATCCCCCTCTACGGACAGATGGCCATCGGTTCCGCCCTCAGGGCTCTCACAGTCGCCGGGCACCTGCGGCACGCCCGCTGCCAGGCCGGCGAGAGCGGAAGCCGTTGGGTCACCCTCAGTACTGGTCCCGCGCCGCCCACGACAACGAGCGGTGGGGCGCCTTCACCGAAGCCGAGAACATCCGGGTCACCCAGGAAACTGCGGCGGCCCTGACCGCGCCCCTGCCGCCGTGGGCCCCCATGGAAGCCCCTGCCACGCAGGTCACTGCGGAAGCCCCCGTCGCACCAACCGAGCCCGCACCCCAGCGCGCACCGCCCTCTCCCGTACCCTCCGCACCGCAGCAGAGGACCCCGGAACCGGCCCCAGTGCGTGGAAGCCGAGCAACGAGGAGGGAGGCGCGCTCGCGGGCCGGTGGTGGAAGTGGGCCATGTCCGCCCCTGACGACCTCAGCCCGGTCAAGGACACAACAGGCGAGCACGCCGCCTGGAAGCAGCCGGACGACCTCTGGTTCCTGGCCGGCACCTACGGCGGTCGCGTGGTGCGGCGCTGCGCGATCTCCTCGGACCGGCCGGTCTTCTTCCCTGTGCTCAATATGCAGCACCCCAGGTCCTACTCGAGGGTCCCTCGGTCCTTGACGGTGGCAGAGGCCACGGCGTCGCTCAACAGCGTTCCGTTGCCGCTGCAGGAGTTCTCCGCACCCTTCAGGACGGGGTCGACCCAGCGCTACGCGTGGGGCATCTGGGGCGGCATCGCGTCGCTGACTCCCGGCCAGTACGTACTGGAGATCAAAGCCAGGGCCACGAACGCCTTCTGGGTCGACACGACCTACCACCTGGAGTCGAAAGCCTCCTGATCCTGACCGCTCTGTGAGTGGTCCGGCGCCGGGCGGGGAGCCGTGGCCGGGCGCTGAGCTCTGGTGACAGGGCTATCGGCGTCCGCCTCCGCCCCCGTAGCCCTCCGGGAACGTCACTTCCGCCCAGACCGTCTTGGTGTAGGCGTCGCGGACTGTACATCCCCAGCGGTTCGCGTAGGCGTCGATCAGGAGGAGACCGCGGCCCGAGCCGGCGTCGGTGGGTCCGGGAGCGGGTGGCGGCTGGGGCGGGAGGCGTTCCGGGCGGGTGTCGGTCACCTCGATGCGCAGGGCATGGGGCAGGAGGAGCAGGGTCAGCCGGAAGTCGCGACCGGATAGGTGGCCGTGCGTGATCGCGTTGGAGGCCAGCTCGGCCGTGACCAGGGCGACGGTCCGGGCCGAGTCGGAGTCGTACGGGATGTCGCACCACTCGGTGAGCTGCTGGACGGCGAGGGTGCGGGCCAGCCGGGCACCACGTGGGGTGCTGCTGAGGCGGAGACTGAACTCGGCTGCGGGCGGGTGGGGTTCGGGAGCGATTGCCTGGTGCTTCACCGTGCCATCGTGGATGGGTGCATGTGGCGCTGACCAGGTGTGATGGCCGTACGCAGTGGTGGTCGTACGGGGTGGGGCGCGGAGGGCCGGTCTTGGTTGTACGGGGCTTGTACGGGTGTTGTACGGGTCCGGGGCCGTGTCCCGGGAATGGCCCTTCCTGTTGAACCATGCCCAGCCGCAGTGGGGTGACCGGAAGGGCGTTAGGGCAATGCGGGATACGCGGAACGGCCGGGCGGCGAAGACGAAGGAGGACAGCGAACTGCCAGGGGTGTGGGTGGCGTACGGCACGCTCCTCCAGCATCTGCGCAGACGAGCCGAGTTGAACCAGCAGACGCTGGGGGAAGCCATCGGCTACTCGCTGGAGCAGGTCGCCTCGGTCGAACAGGGACGGCGACCCGCGAAAGAGGCATTCACGGTCGCCGCGGAACGGGTGCTGGCGGCGGGCGGCGTACTGGAGGTACTCCAGGCCGATGTGGACCGGGCGAAGCTTCCGCAGTTCTTCCGCAACTTCGCCCTCATCGAGGCGGAAGTGCTGAGCCGCTTCTCCTACGACCCGCTGCTGGTGCCGGGCCTATTGCAGACGGAGGCGTACGCGCGAGCCGTATTCGGCGGCCACTGCCCGCCGTTCAGCGAGGACATCATCGACCAGCACACGGAAGCACGGCTGAGCAGGCAGAAGCTGCTGACACGGGACCCGCTGGCGGAACTGTCGTTCATCATCGGGGAGGAGGCGTTGCGCGATCCGGTGGGCTGCAGCGAGGTGATGCGCGCGCAGTGGCAACACCTGCTGAACGTAGGCACGTTGCGCAATGTAGAGGTTCAGGTCATGCCTGCCGGGCAGGGGTTCCATCCTGGGAAGAACGGGCCATTCGTGACGGTCCAGACGAAGGAACTCCGACACCTCGGCTACTTCGAGTCGCAGGGTGTCGGGTGCGTCGTCGGTGATCAGGCAGAGGTCAGCTCCTTCGGGTTGCGATATGGCAAGCTGCGATCGCAGGCCCTGAACGTCGAAGCGTCTGCGCGGCTCATCGAACGGCTGGCGGGAGAGACATGAGCATGGAGCAGGTAACCGGCAACGTTGACGAACTGCGCTGGTTCAAGAGCAGCTACAGCGGATCAGACGGCGGCGACTGTGTAGAGGTGGCTGCCGGCCCCGGTGCGATGTACGTACGGGACTCGAAGATCACGGGTGGCGGACCGGTGCTGCGGGTCGGGCGGGGCGAGTGGGCGGCGTTCGTGACGCTCGCTCGCGGATAGTCCCAACAAGGTTTCCTGAACGGAACAACGGGCTCGTCCGCATCAATTGAGGTGATGCGGACGAGCCCGTAGTCATGCAGAAGGCTCAGAACGAGATCGGAATTACGCCTTCCTGGCGGCCACCACCCGAATTCGGTCGCCCATCCCCCGAACCGCACGGGACTTGCGGTACAAGGCGAGACTCTTCCGCATATTCTCGAAGTGCTCATCCCCACGGGACGTGGAAAGCACCATGTAGTCGTCGAGAAAGATCTCCCAGGAGGCACACGCTTCCTCGATGTGCCCGAACTCGAACTGCCTCTGGGCCAGAACAGCATTGGCATGCAGCCGGCCTTGGCGCTCCTGAAGCGGCATGGCTTCGATCGACTGCTTCATGGCCTTGATGGAGTCGGCCAGGTCCCGGTTCTCGTAGTGGACGTGGGATACGTGGAAGAGGTAGGCCGCCTGGTCGTACCCGCCGATCGACTCACGGCGGGATCCGCCTTCGAGAGCGCCACCTCGGTCTCCCGAAGTCTGGTCGTGGCAGCTCGCTTGTCCCCCACCCTGCGGAGAGCATGTCAAGTGCACATCCTCGGCAGCATCGGCCTTGAGGTACGGGGCCACCGTGTTGACCAGGAAGGCCGCAGCCATGGGCCGCGCGTGCCCGCGAACACGAGTCGTGCGTCGAGGTCGGGGCCATCCCCGGCGCGGCCTCCGGCTTCGCGATCCGCGATACCAAGCCCGAAGGGATCGGCCTCGAACTGAGGTTCACCGAAGCCGAGCTGAACGACTTCGCGCTCGGCTGGGCCAAGAAGCAGGGCCTGGCGCTCTAGTCTGACTCTTCCCCACCCCGCACGAGGCGGGCCGCCCTGCGAACAGGCGGGGCGGCCCGGTGCGTCTTGGAGAGGCACCAATGAGCTGGTCAGGCCACTGGCATGGGTACTCGTGGACAGGAAGCCCCGCCGCCTACGCGCGTGAGGGCAACCGTCGGCCCGCGTTCCCGGACGGCCCTTCCTCCGAGGCCAAGGAGGAGGACAGGAGCCGGTACCGCGAAGCCGCCGCGGAATTCCAGACATCCAACCTGCCGCCCTTGATGACTGGCCATTGGCTGCTCAAGCGGAACCAGAGTGCAGCCGACCGCACATGGTCCGACACTGATGTCGTACTGGCATGGCTGACAAAGCACTATCAGGAGAATCCGCCGTTCGAGCGCGAAGACGGCAAGGCCGCCTACTGCACGCTGGACAACAAGCTGGAGTACGCCGCCGATGTACTTCCTCGCGGCGTCGATGTGAGTTGGGTGCACTTCACCAAGTCTCAGAACATGGTGTCGCTCTCCGTCGCGTGCTGCCCGAACCACTTCCATCCGGAAATCTCCTGCCCACTCCCACCCTCGTGAACCTGCACTCAAAGAGACCCCGATCATGTCGTTGCGGCTCTTACTGCCCGAGGACGGCGTAACCGAGCTCCTGCTCGCATGGCCTGATGAGCCCCGCGTCTACGAGCGTGGCAAGACGACGCTCGACGAGACGTTCACCGCCGACTCCATCAAGGACCTTCTCTTCACCGGCTGCGCACCCGCGCACGAGATCGCTGTCGTCAAGGCACCGAACCCGTCCTTGAGCCGGGACGCGTTCATGACGAACGGCCGAACCGACCCTGCCAGGCTGCGGAAGCTCCACAACAACGGGCACACCATCCGCCTGGGCAACCTTCAAAGGGTTGTGCCGTACCTGGCCCACGGCTCCAAGCGCATCCAGGAGGAGACGGGTCGGAGTTTCGCTTCAACCGTTCCACCCACGCACACCTGCCCCATGACACCCCGCCCGAGCAACGACTGAAGTCGATACCGGTCACACAGCGTCATTCCCGGCACAAATGCCTGCACGCCTTCCACTCTCCACACGATTCGAACACCGAGACCTCGGGTCGATATGATGTGAACAAAGTCAATGGCCTTAGCATCCTGCAATGTACTGCGGCCACCGGGACGCCGACCCGCCCAGCCCACCATGGATCCCCGGAGACCCCTCGATGAGCACATCAAACCCCGTACCGGTCAGCCTGGCCGAGATCGCCCGGATCGCGGGTGTGGGGCGGGCCGCCGTGAGCAATTGGCGCCGCCGTCACGACTCGTTCCCCGCGCGCATCGGTGGCACGGACGTCAGTCCGCAGTTCTCGCTGTCCGAAGTCGAGCGGTGGCTGCGCGACAACGGAAAGCTGACGACCACTGGAAGCCGCGAATTCCTGTGGCCACGGTTCGAGGCGCTCGGCAGCCGGGAGGAGTCGGGGCTTGCCATCGCCGAGGCGGCGCGCCGCATGCGCGCCCCCCGGGCTCGCGGCACGGCATCGAAGCTCACCGCCGAAGCAAGAGATCTGGCAGGCGCCGCTGCCCGGCTCGGGCGGAGCGAAGGCCCGCGCGAGACGTTCGAGTTCCTGCTACGGCGATGGCTGGACACCCACGTACGACAGCTCAGCACCACACCTCCTCAGCTGGCCGCGCTGATGACCCGGATCGCGCTCGACACCCGGATCGGCAACGGTGAGGGCGGACTCACCGCCTTCGATCCGGCGTGTGGCACAGGGCACCTGGCAGCGGCGACGGTGCACGCGTACGACGGTCCGGGGCTGGTCCTGCTGGGCTGCGAGCGCGAGCCCGCTCTCGCTGCCCTCGCCTCCGCCCGTCTCGACTTCGCGACCGAGGGCCGGGACGTCCGCACGGAGATCGTCACCGCCGACGCACTGCGCGCCGACCCGTTCCCCGGCCTGCGGGCCGACATCGCCCTGTGCAACCCGCCGTTCAACGAGCGCGACTGGGGATACGAGGAACTGGCCACCGACCAGCGCTGGACACACGGCCTGCCGCCCCGGACCGAACCCGAGCTGGCCTGGGTCCAGCACCTGACAGCCCACCTCGGGCCCGGCGGCAGCGCTGTGATCGTGCTCCCTCCGGCCGTCGCTTCCCGCAAGGCCGGCCGTCGCATCCGCGGGTCCCTGCTGCGCACAGGACTGCTCAGGGCGGTGGTGGCGCTGCCACCGGGCTGCGCTCAGCCTCACAGCGTCTCGCTCCAGCTGTGGGTGCTGCGAGCCGCCCCCGAGGGGTCCCTCGCGAGTCCGGGCGCCCAGGACGCACTCCTGATCGACGCGACACGGGCCGGAAAGCCCGGTACACGTGAGCAGGGACCCGGCTGGGAGGCTCTGACCGCCTTCGTACTCTGCGCCGTTTCCCAGCTCGACAGGCCGGATCGGGAACTGCCCGAAGACACTGTACGAGTATCTCTTCTCGACCTGCTGGACGACGAGGTCGATGTCACCCCGGGCCGCTACACCGCGTCGGGCAGCGAACCGTCCGGCGTCGAACTCACCGCCTCATGGCATGAGTTGACCGAAACGCTGGGTGAGCTGACCGAACTGGCAGCGCATCTGTCGAAGCTCGGCCTGACGGACTCGGAGCCCCGGACCACGGTCACCGTGGGGGATCTCGTCAAGGCAGGGGCCCTCGCCCTGCACGCGGGCCAGCAGCCCTCGGACGCCGCATCACCCGGTGATTCCGGTACGCCGCTGCTCACCATCGCCGACCTGCTGATGGATGGCACCCCGAGCAGATTGCTGGCGCCCGGCGCCGCCCACGCCATGGCCGAAGAGGGCGACGTCGTGGTAGCCGGGGTCGTTCGCGCGTTCAGGGCATGGGTCCACGAAGGTCCGCCGATCGCCCTGGGCCCCCAGCTGTACGCCCTGCGCGTGGACCGGGAGATGCTGGACGCCCATTTCCTCGCCGGATGCCTTCGTGCACCGGCCAACGGACGCCAGGCCGGCACGCACGCCTCCAGCTCGTCCCGCGTCGACGTCAGACGGCTCCAGGTGCTCCAGCTCCCCCTGCATGAGCAGGCTGCCTACGCCGACACCTTCCGCCGCCTCACCGACTTCGAGAGACTGCTGAAACGAGTGGACGACCTGGGCAAGGGTTTGGTGAACGACGTCGGCGACCGGCTTGCCGCCGGCGGTCTCGCAACCGCACGCAACGGCTAGGGCCTCTCGTTCGGATCACGCCGGACTCGCGTGCCCCGGCCCCTGATCCGGCCTGATCCGAACGAAAGACCCCAGTCGCTCAGCTCAGATCCCTGACCGGGTAATTGATCCCCCGTCCGTTGCACGGCAGGCTGCCCATGAGAGGACGCCGGTGAGCCGGACGAGGCACGGATCACAAAGCCCGGGGCGCCGGTTCACCGTCCAAGACGATCCCCGAGCAGGGATTGACGATCGCTGGGCAAGAGTTCCACAGCCCCACCCCGGCCCTGATCAACTCCAGCACCGCGCGTTGTTCCTCGGGAGTCCACGTGGCGCACTCGCCTCCGAACAGCTTCTCGTATGCGCTGTTGTGTTCTGTTCCCTGCTGCGGTAGCTGGTGGACCGCGTCGAGGCCTCGGGCCAGATCCTCGAAAAAGTTCCAAGCGTCCAGCACCGCGCCTGGCGGGATCCTGCGGCGCACCGGATCCTCCAGCCAGTGCTGGACACGGCAGAGCTCCAGCGTGCCGGCCTCGGAAGTGGCGAGCCCCCGGCCTCGTCGGCGTACATACACCCGCGCCTGCCGAACAGTCACAAACACCGGCATGTGCCGGCGGCCGGCACCGGGCACCGCAAACACCTGATCGGGTTCGTCGCCCCGTCCGCCGATCCACACAACTACGGCACTGCGTCCGCGCCCACGCACCCGGTACGCATAGAGACTCCCGCCTCCACCGCGGCGTCCGGTCGCGAACACATCTGCCGTCTCGATCTTTGTCACGCCCTCACTCTGACAGGACCCGCAAGACCCGTCGCGGCATTTCTCCACAGGCTCAGGCGGACCGGAATCCCGGATAGGTCCGTTACCCGCCCGGCGCTTCGAGCAGAGTCACCAGCCGTCGCATCCGCGTCCAGCGCCCGACCCCTGCGGAATAACGGCCGCGCCCCCTGAAGCCCCCATCTTTTCCCAACGCGCCGTCCCTTTAGGCGCCCTGATGGGCCATCATCGAATTGAGCGGGAAAAGCCGGGCACGTGGTGCCCGCACCATACGGAGGAGGCGCGGAGTGCGTAGTCGGGTGCCCGCAACGGACGGGCGGCATCTGGTCGTGGAACATCTCGGGGATCCCCGCGGCAGACCGGTCTTCCTGCTGCACGGAATGCCCGGCAGCAGGCTCGGTCCGGCCCCGCGCGGCATGGTGCTGTACCAGCGCAAGACCCATCTGATCACCTACGACCGGCCGGGCTACGGCGAATCCGACCGGCTGCCGGGCCGCTGTGTCGCCGACGCCGTCAAGGACGTGCGGGCCATCGCGGACCACCACGGGCTGGAGCGGTTCGCCGTGGTGGGCCGCTCCGGTGGCGCCCCCCATGCTCTGGCCTGCGCCGCGCTGATGCCCGAGCGGGTCACCCGTACCGCCGCGCTGGTCGGGCTGGCCCCCTGGGGTGCCGACGGCCTCGACTGGTTCGACGGGATGGCCGCCTCCAATGTGCTGGCGTACTCCACCGCGGCGGCCGATCCGGACGGGCTCGCGGAGTCGTTCATCTCACGGTCCGCGGTGATCAGGAAGAACCCGGTCCGGCTCATCGACGATCTGCGCCGGGAGCTGACCGAATCCGACCGGATGGTGGTCAACGACGCGGGGGTCCGCACCATGCTGCTGCGCAACTACCGTGAGGGGCTGCGCACTTCGGCATGGGGATGGATCGACGACGCGATCGCGTTCAGCAATCCGTGGGGGTTCGACCCTGCCGACATCAGGAGTCCGGTGATGCTCTGGCACGGCGAGAAGGATGTGTTCTCGCCGGTGGGCCACTCGCGCTGGCTGGCCGAGCGCATCCCGAACTCCACCGTCGTGGTGGAACCGGCGGCCGCGCACTTCGACGCCCTGCACGCCTTGCCCAGGATCCTCAACTGGCTGCTGGAGCCGACTGCCGAGTGAGCAGCGGAACCGGGAGTCCGGGAGCGTCCGGCGGCGGCCGGACGCTCCCGCGGCTCATACCGCCGTCGGTTCCAGTTCGCGCTCGAACCGGCGCTCGTCCCGGGCGATCCGGGTCATCGGATGCTCCTCACCGAGCTGCCGGGTCAGCTCGGTGACCGTCTCCGCCCTGATACGCAGCGCTTCGTCCTTGCGCCCCATCGCGTCGAGCGTGACCGCCATGTTCGACATCATGGCCAGTGTCTCCGGATGGTGCGCCCCGACGACACGCCTGAGCTGTCCGGCCACCCTTCGTTCGGTCTCCAGCACGATTTCCAGCTCGCCTCGTTCGGCCGTCGCGTTGGCCAGGTTCATGACGCAGAACAGGGTGTTGGGGTGCTCCGGACCGTACACCTCCCGCATCGACGCGACCACCCGGGTCAGCACCCGCTCCGACTCCTCCACCTCGCCGGCCCCCAACTGGTAGACGCCGAGGTTGTTCAGGGCGGCCAGGGTGTACGGGTGCTTCTCCCCCGGCACCTTCATGTACTGGTCGACGACCTCCTGCGCGGCATTCCTGGCCTCGGTGGTCTCGCCCGCCGCGTACAGGTCGGCTGCCATGTTGAGGTCGCAGGCCAGCGACTCCGGGTTGGCGGCGGTGTACTTGGCCCGGTACCTGGCACGGGTGGCCACCGTGAGCCTGCGAGCGTCCTCCAGTCTGCCCGCCCGGCGCAGCGACACCGCCAGGCTCTTCGCCGCGCTCAGCGTGCCGGGGAAGGACCGGCCGAGCGTTGCCTTGTAACTGTCGTACGTGCGGCTGAGGATGCCGACCGCGTCCTCGTACCGTCCGACGTCGCGCAGGTCGCGGGCCAGGCTCATGGCCGAGGAGAGACTGTACGGGTGCTCGGCGCCGAGTACCTCGACCCGCTTGTCGAAGACGTCCTGGTCGATCTCCCTGGCCCTGGCGAACTGCCCGATGGACCGCAGGGTGAACGCCAGGTTGTTGGCTGCCGCCAGGGTCCTCGGGTGCGAATCGTGGAAGATCTGGTTGAACCCGTCGGTCGCCTCCGTCGCCAGCTCGATCGCCCTGGTGTACTCACCGAGCGTGCCGAGGTCCGTCGCCAGGCTGCTGGTGCTCATGTACGTGTGCGGATGCTCCGGGCCCAGGACCTCCTGCTGCATCGCCAGGGTGATCTCGTCGAGTTCCCGCGCCTCCATATAACGGCCGCGCGAACGGTAGATGTTGGCGACGTGGAAGCAGAGGTAGAGGTACTGGATGTCCCGCTCCCCCAGTGTCTCCTTCCAGAGGGCGCGCAGCTCCTCGCCGAGCGTGGCGGCGGTCCTGAAGTCACCTCGCTTCCAGAGATAGCGGAGCCGGTCGATCAGCAGTCTGCGGGCCTCGGGCTCCTTGCAGTTGCGGGCGTCGGACGGGCCGAGGTGCGGCCAGATGGTGGCGAACTGCGGCCAGCTCGCGGGGTTGTCGATCGGCTCGTTCTCGTCGTCGGGCCGGGCGCCCGCCAGGATGCGGTGGACGGCGTGCCGCGCGTCCTGCTGCTCCTCCTCGCTGAGCTGTGCCCGGATGACGGCCTGGACGAGCCGGTGCACCTGGATGGAGTTGGAGACCTGGTCGACCTTGGCGAGGGCGAACCGGCCGATCTCCCGGATGACCCGGCCGAGCACCAGCTTCTCCTGGAGCGAGGCGTCGTACGGCTTCAGCGCGTCGATCATCTCCTTGCTGTAGAGGAGATTCCCCGAGATCGGCTCGGGCGCGAAGAAGGCACAGAGCTGGAGCAGCCGCACCGCGGCGGGCGAGCGCTCCTTCAGCCGCTCGATGGAGATGTTCCAGGTCGCGGCGACCGGCTCCGGGTAGCCGGCCGGCTGGTTGAGGGCCAGTACCTCGGGGGCCTGCTGTGCCAGCTGTTCCAGATAGGTGTCGATCGGGGTGGCGGTCTCCGCGATCCAGGCCGCCGCCTGTTCGACGGCGAGCGGCAGGTCACCGACCGCGGTCGCCACCTGGGCGGCTTCCTCCTCGCTCAGCCCCGGGGCCCGGCGCTGCAGGTGTTCGATGGACTCCTCGCGCAGGAAGACGTCGACGGGCAGCGCGTCGCCGTGCTGGGACCAGGCCTGGTTGCGGGAGGTGACCAGGATGTGTCCGGAGCCGCCCTGCGGGAAGTAGCGCCGCAGCCGCTCGGGGTCGTCGGCGTTGTCGAAGACCAGCAGCCAGCGGTCCGAGGGCACACCGCGTCGCAGCAGGTCCACGGCCTCCTGGGACGCGGCCGCCATGTCGTCGCCGCCCTGGGCGCCCAGCCGGACCGCGAGTTCGGCCAGCGCGGCCACCACGTCGTCGGTCTGCTCGGACGATATCCACCAGACCAGGTCGTAGTCGGCCATGAAGCGGTGCACGTACTCCAGCGCGACCTGGGTCTTGCCGACGCCACCGAGTCCGTACAGGGTCTGCGGCTGCGGCAGCACGACGGCCATGCCGCCACCGAGTTGGTCGCGCATCCGCTCCAGGACCAGGGAACGGCCGGTGAAGCCGGGGTTGCGCGGCGGCGCGTTCCAGATCCTGGGGACGGTGCCGGGGAAGCGCGGTCCGGGCGACACGGCGTCGGTGAGCTGTACGGGCCGGTCCAGGGCGCGCAGCAGCGCCGCGGTGGCGTGCACCTCGTCGAGCCGAAAAAGGTCGACGGGGTTGCGGTCGATGTAGGGAGCGGACAGCCGTACATCACCGACCCTGAGCGGCAGCAGATGGCGCCGGCCGCCACCGGGGTCCTCCGCCACGGCCCGGTCCCAGAGGTTCACCGCGCGCTGCGACTTGAGGTAGGCGCTGGAAAGCAGCGCCACGGTGCGGGTCGCGCTCTCGGTGGGGGTATCCGCCGGTTCCTCGGTCTCCCGCTCCGCGGACACGTCGCGCGGTACGACACGGAACCCGGCCCGGGTGAGCACGGATTCGATCCAGTCGGCCCACATCCGGTTCTCGGCCACGTAGTTGAGGAAGAGATCGGCGGGCAGCGCGGGCCTGCGCCGGGTGAACGCGTCACGGATGCGCAGCCGTACCTCTTCGCCGACCGGGGGCATCGAGGTGATCTCCTGGTCGGTGATGACGGAGGTCAGCCGCTCGAAGGCGGAGAGCAGCGAGTTGGTGAGACCGGCCTCGTCGCCGAAGGTGGCGAGGGTCTCCTCGTACGCGTAGTAGGGGCGGTACGGAATCTCCACCGCGCCCCAGTACGCGGTGAGTTCGTCGCCGGACAGGTCGCGCGGCAGCCGGTCGAACTTCAGCCGGGCCAGTGCCCGTCCGGCATCGGCCTTCTCCTTCTCGCCCTCGTCGATGCGCATCGGGACGGGGAAGATGGAGATCGGGCGGCCGGTGTAGCGCTCGGAGATCTGCCGGGCGACGGAGGCGGCGCCGTCGATCGACTGGTCGCTGAGGGTGAAGCAGTCGACGAGGACGTCGGGCAGGTGGACGGTGCAGATGTCGGCGATGTCGCTGAGGCCGGTCCGGCTGTCGATCAGGACGTAGTCGTAGTTGGCCCTCATGTCCTCGCGCAGGGCGTCGAAGAAATGACCGCCGCCGAGCCGGTCGTAGAAGTTGTCCCAGTCGAAGGTGGAGACGGTCGCGGAGTATTCGCGGTTCTGCCGGCCGGCGGAGACGAAGTCGAGGGTCCCGCCGTGCGGGAACTCCCAGCCGAGCGCCTCGGGTGTGAGCGACACGGCGTGCGGCTGGATGCGGGCGTAGTCGCGGTGCCAGTCGTCG
This sequence comes from Streptomyces sp. NBC_00846, assembly GCF_045207325.1. Taxonomy (NCBI): domain Bacteria; kingdom Bacillati; phylum Actinomycetota; class Actinomycetes; order Kitasatosporales; family Streptomycetaceae; genus Streptomyces; species Streptomyces sp. NBC_00846. Next base: position 1,319,152 of record NZ_CP108846.1, read on the forward strand.
GCGCGCTGCACGGGGCTGGTCGCGGCCCACGCGTACTCGGTGATCAGATCGATGACGCCGGTGGTGGCACCGAGGGTCGAGGGGTCCAGGAACGGGTGGAAGAACCGGTGGAGCCCCGGTGCCTCCAGGTCCCAGTCGACGGCCAGTACCCGTTTTCCGTTGGCCGCGAGTATCCAGGCGGTGTTGGCCAGGGCCATGGTGCGCCCGGTGCCGCCTTTGTACGAGTAGAAGGTGACGATGCGCCCGTCACGACTGGCCGTCATCCGTGTCCTCCGCATCCGTCGCAGGGTCGTGTGTCTCGGGGATGTCGTTCGTCTGCGCCATCGGCCCCATCAGACGTGTCCGTTCGGTGTGTACGGCGCCGGCGGCGGGCGGGTAGACCGCCGCATGTCTCAGGTACTGCTGGGCTGCCACTTCGACCACCTGCGGCAGGATCCGCCCGAAGGCGTCCATTGTGGGTACGCCCCTGGCGGCGACGCGGCAGTAGGCCCGCCCCTGACGCATCTTGGCCGGCATGGTCTGTTCGAGTTTCTCGGTCAACTCGGCTTCGGAAGCCCTGCTTTCGGGGTCCTCGCGGTTCCATGGCACGACCATCGTCACCCAGGGGCGGTTCTCGGCGTCGAAGGCGGCAAGCCGCCTGCGCCGCTCCTCGTCCTGGAGGGCCCAGCGGTCGACGAGCAGGATCTCCGGTCTGCTGGGGGGATGTTTGCCCTCCGGGTGCCCGGACTCCTCGTCGAAGGAGGAGACGGTGACCTGGTAGTTGAGGGAGCGCACCAGGTCCTGGGCGACGTAGGCCAGGGGGCGGGCGGCGGCCGGATGGTAGGGGTTCCAGTCCTGCGGGCTGTCGCCGTAGTACTCGGCGTTGCGACCCTCGGGCAGGTCGTGCCGCGTGGGGGCGGCGATGGTCACCTGCATGGGGCGGGGCCCGCCCACTCCGCTGTCCGGCGGGCCGAAGGCACTGGGGGCCAGCCGGTAGTCGACGGGGCGGCCGGTGCCGAGTCTTATGGTGTCGGCGACCGTGACGATGCGCTTGGCGAGTTCGTACACCGCGCGCTCGTACTCCTCCTCGAAGAGCTTGAGTTTGATCAGCCCGTAGAGCCCGTCACTGACGTAACGGTCGCCGAAATCACGGTGGTTGAACTGTAATCGCTCGGCCGGTCCCGGAAGCTGGGTCGGTGGTACGGGCACCCAGAGCGCCGGGACGATCGCCTCGGCGCTCTGATTGGAGCGGGCCCGGTGGTGGATGGCGCGCTGGGCGAAGGCGTACCACTCCTTGCCGCACATCTCACTGGCGAAGTAACGCGGCGAGAACAGCGGAACGAACACCCGGCAGGTGGCGAGCGCCTCACCGAGCCGTTCCGACCAGCCCTCGCCGGAGCGTATCTCGCGGTCGATGAACCCCGCGGGCGCGCCCGCGGGGAGATCGGTCAGGGCCATCACATGGCCGCAGAGATCCTGGAAGAGCCGCTCGACCCACATGTCGGGGTCCGTTCCACCGCCGTACCCCGGTGTATGCGCGTAGCTCAAGAAGAAGTACGGCCGATGGTCCGCCGCTCGCTGCTGCGTTGTTGCGTGCACACGACCCCCGTCCTGTGTGAGCACCCGCACCCGAGGAGTGATAGTGAATGCGAGCGAATTCATCATTCCGGAGCGGACGTTGCTCCACCCCCATGGCGTTCGGTCATTCAACGCCTTTTTTCAGTCATACATTCCCAGGTTCCATCGATCGATCCTTGATCGAATCGGGTCTGCGTCTGTTCCTCCCAGTTGTCCTGTGCGTACGGACAGCCCCGGCCGAACCGGAATGCGATCCTCAGATCTCCTTCCGCATACGATCCAGCAGCCGTTTCCCGCTGATGGTCAGTTCGGCGGCACTTTCCAGAGCGTCGAGGGCCTGCGGTACGCCCTCCAGACAGCGCGGGTCGAAAGCCCCCAACGCGATCCGCTCATAGGTGTCGGCCAGCAACCGGGAAAACGGAACTGGTTCTTCCTGCCAGGGCATCCGATGTTCCCAGGAGCCGTCTGCCGCGTAAAGATCCGTGACATCCCTAAGTGCCCGCAATTCGGCCCGCCGGAAACCGCGCAGCAGAGCGATCGCCAGTTCCTCGGAACTGCCGTCCGGGGAAAACCCCAGCGCGCCGTATCCGTGCCGCCCGACGGCGGGCTCACTCGGGGCCGGGCCGGCCAGCGGGGTGAGGGTGGTGAGACCACCGGCCATCTCCTCCGTACGCCCGGGCGCCTTCGCCTCGATGAGCGTCCATGCCTCGCCGATCCGGACCACCAGGTCGGCGGCGGCCCGGTCGTCGAGCGCGTCCGCGGCGGGCGAGGAGTAGCAGTCGCGGTACGGGTCGAGGTCGTCGAGCACGAGGCCGGCCGCCGAACCGGGTGTCGGGATCCGGCGCAACGGCCGCCAGCCGGGACCGGCCGCCTCCGACCGTACGATGCGGCGTTCGGCCGCGTCGCCGCTTTCCCGCCGGACGCGGAAGCCGTCCTCGGTGGCGCGCAGGAGCGCCGTGCCGTCCTCCCCCGCGTTCTCGATCCGCAACTCGCCGAGGCCGGGGAGGAAGATCCGGCCGCCCGAGAAGGGCACCCGTACGGGCAGGTCCAGGCCGGTCCGTAAGACGGCGGCCGCGAGGCAGGCCGACATCCGGCGCGTCACCTGTACGGCCCCGGTCCGCTCGTGGACCAGTTCCATCGCGTCGAGCAGCCAGGTGCGGGTGTACGGGTGCGCCAGCACCTCGTTCAGACCGCGGGCCCCCTCCTCGGACGCCTCGATGGTGGCAGCCAGCTCCCAGGCGGCCGCCCACTGCTCGCCGCCGTGCTGTCCGATGTCGACGTTGAGCAGGGCGAGCAGGGTGCGGGTGAGGTCCTGCTGGGCGGCGACCAGTTCGACGGGCTCGGCCACCGCGGGCGCGACGAGGACCGCCGCCGTACGCGCCTCGATGCCGCGCACCAGGGCGGCCAGATCGGCGCAGTACACGGACGGGTTGTCGAATGCGCCGGACGGCCCCGTGGAGCGGTACCGGTGGGTGTACAGACCGCCTCCGCACGACCGTACGACGGGGCATTGCCGGCAGGTCTCGCTGACGCCGGCCAGTCCGAGCTGGCGGGCCTGCACCCCGGGGTGGGCCGCGACCTCGTCGAAGGCGTGGGTGAAGACATCGAATCCGGTGGCCGCCGCACCTTCGTAGGCGCTCTTGAGCGAGTCGACCTGCTCCAGCTGACCGTCGGTCTCGACGACGACGAGGTCGGTGGGGGCGAGCCCCAGGGACTCGGTGAGGCTCGGGCCGCCGCTCAGCGTGGACAGCACCGAGGAGAAGAGCCGCACCGGCACCGGGCGTCCCCGCTCGTGCCAGTGGTCGAAGACCGCGAGAAGCCAGTCGGCGTAGGCGGTGGGGGATCCGTCCGGGCGGGGCGGCGGATCGTCCCAGGTGGCGTGCGGGAGCAGGAAGTCGATGAGCGGCGGGTCGAGCTCGGCGAGCGCGTCGAGAACCGCGCGCGGGTCGTTCGCGATGTCGACGGTGCACAGGAGCCCGAGGTAGAGATGGCGGTAACGCTCCTGCCGGAGCAGCTCGACGGCCTTGAGGACCAAGGGGTGGCTGCTGCGCCCGTCGGCGTAACGGCGGTGGCGGTCGTTGGCGGCCTGGTCGCCGTCGAGGGAGATGCCGACCCTGACGCCGAATTCGTCGAAGAGGTCGAGATAACGCGGGCTGAGCTGGAGTCCGTTGGTGTGGATACGGAGGTCGAGCTCCGCGATGCCTTCTAAGGCGGAGGTGAGCTCTTCACAGACGCGCCGCAGCCGGACGGGGCCCGCCAGTAGAGGCTCCCCTCCGTGCAGGATCACTGACACGGAGGGCAGTGCATGTGCCTTGGCATGCTCGGCCAAGCGTTGAGCAGTCCGGAAGATGACATGATCAGAGATTGTTTTCGGGCGGGTTCGCCAGCTCTGATCTGCATGTTCGTAGACATAGCAATGGTCACACGCCAGATCACACCTGCTGTGGACCTTGAGAACGACTTCGCGGAAAGGGACCAGGGGTCCTGTCATTCCACCAGTCTAGCCAGCCCGAAGGGGTACTCGGGACATTGGTTGAGGGCGCCGGGGCGTTGGTTCAGAGTGCCGAGTTGAACGTCGACGCCTGAGTGCGGTGACCGATTGACGCGGCGTGCACACGGCCGAGCTTCTGGGCAGCAGCAGCGCCGCGGACGTCGATCTCGGCGAGCGGCACACGGATCTTCTTCGCAACGGCGAAGGAGGAGGAGGATTCAGAGGTCTTCACGGTCGTCCTTGAGGGGGTTCGTTCCGATGGAATGGTTCCAGACAGGAATTGCGACAACGGTATCTGCACCATTGCAGTGCCTGGCGGCACGACTTTACTCTCATGGCCTCGGTTCGCAACTGAGGACGCCCACTTGCAACCAGAGCGTCACGTGAGGAAGTCCCGAACCGAACGGAAGCATCGATTCCGCCATTGCAGTGACGACATAACCGCAGACAGGGGTGAACATGACGGCGATTCCCGGACCGCTCCAGAGCATGGTGTTCAGGAACGCTGATCTGCCGGAGCTCTTCCACCACACGGACGCGATCGCCATCGCGAGCCAGCGGGAGGCTGTGAACACCACCCGTGTCCAGCTGATCCTGCTGGTCACGGGCGCGATACCGGCAGCGGTGCCCTGGCACGCGGAGGTGGCGGGCACGCTTCAACTCGCCGACGTCCTCAGCGTATTGGCCTACGCGGGTGTCCTGATCACGACGTACCTCACCGCCCACCGCAAAGCAAAGTCGCAATGGCAACTCAACCGGTCCGCTGCGGAGTTCATCAAGTCGACGTGCTGGCGCTATTCGGTGCACGGCTCTCCTTTCGACACCCGCGTCCAGCACCCGGAGGCGATGTTCGCGAACCGCCTCGAAGAGGGCCTTCAGGAGCTCCGCAAGGTGGGGTGGGCCGACCCCCGCGACCTGACCGCGGACTCGGGCGGACTGATCACGGACTCCATGCGCGAGCTGCGGAACAAGGCGTTCACCGTGCGCAAGGAGACGTACGTACGGGACCGGCTGATCGAGCAGCGCAGCTGGTACCGCAGACGCCAGGAGGTGTCCCGGCGGGCCACCCTGGCCTGGTCGACCACCATTGCCGTACTGACGGCGCTCGCCCTGGTGTTCGCGCTGTTGAGGACTTTCTCCGTGACCCAGTCCTTCGCCCTGACCGGGGTACTGTCGGCCGCCGCGGCGGCCTGCCTGGCATGGAGCGAGATGCGCCGCCACCACCCGCTGATTTCGGCACACTCGCTGGTGGAGCAGGATCTGGAGTCGATGCAGGTGGCGATGGAGACCACACTGACGGAGCAGCAGTGGCCGCGAGCGGTATTCGAGACCGAACGCATCGTCTCCCCGCAGCACACCGACTGGCTTGCCCGACACCAGATGTGAGGACGCGTCAGCCTTCCTGTCGCCGGTTCGCCCGGTCGCGTACGAACGGCCGGGCGAACCGGTCGGCGTCAGCGCTCCACGCCCTCGCGCCAGATCACGGTCACCGGGCGGCCCAGGTTGCGGGCATAGGTCACGATGTCGCCCGTGCCGCCGAAGCCCCGGGCCGGCCTACCGTCCCATACGGCGAGCAGCTGGTCGCAGTGGTCGGCGATGTACGCGCCCGCCGCGTAGTACGCCTCGTCGGTGGAGTGCGGGTAGTCCAGCCGGATCTCCCGGACCGCCCGGTCCTTGAGGGCCTGGTAGCGGGCGAGTTCGGTCGCGTCGGCGAAACTGGATTCGTAGTCGCCACTGGGGATGACCACGGTCAGTTCCGCGCCGCGGGCCAGGGCCAGATCGGCGAAGAGCTGGTCCGCTCCCACCGCCAGACTGGAGAGGGCCTCCAGGGAGCCTTCGAAGCCGCAGAGCGCTGCCTGTAACCCGGCCAGCACATGGGCATGGGCCTCTTCCGGAATGCTGCGATGGCCGGTCACTCCGATGCGTTTCACGGATCTGGAACCCCCTGATGTGTCTGCGGGGGTCCCCGGAGGGCATCCCTCCGGGAGGCACAGCATCCGCCCCCGTTTGCTCCTGCTTGACCGACCTGCCCCACATTCTCTCAAAAGCCGTGGGGTGAGCGGGAGTCCCCGCCCAGATCTCGGGCGGGGACTCCGTTTCGGCCGACTGCGTGTTCCAGGGCTAAACCGGGGTGTTGGAGCGTCAGTTCAGGGTGACCCCGTACGCGCTGAGTGCCTTAGTGACCGGCTGGAAGTACGTGGTGCCACCGGAGCTGCAGTTGCCACTGCCGCCCGAGGTGAGGCCGATCGCCTTCGAGCCGGAGTAGAGCGGACCGCCGGAGTCGCCGGGCTCCGCACACACGTTGGTCTTGATCAGACCGTAGACGATCTCGCCGTTGCCGTAGTTGACCGTGGCATTGAGGCCCGTGACGCTGCCGCTGTGGGTGCCGGTGGTGGAGCCGCGGCGGGTGACGGACATGCCGACCGTGGCGTTGGCCGCTCCGGTGATGGTGACACTGCCGACGGTGCCCGGGTGGGCGACCGAGGCATTGTCGTACCGCACCAGGCCGTAGTCATTGGTCGGGAAGCTGGATCCGACCGTCGGGCCGATCTTGGTCGTGTTCGAGGAGTTGGTGTACCAGGGCGGGTTGCCGTCGGTGCAGTGACCGGCGGTCAGGAAGTAGTACGTGCTGCCGCTGTGGACGTTGAAGCCGAGGGAGCAGCGCCAGCCGGGGGCGTAGATCGCGTCGCCGCCGGAGATCAGTTTCCTGAGCTTCGAGGAGGTGCGCTCGATCCGCAGCGCGCCGGCGTTGGCTCCGACGGACTGCTTGATCTGCTTGATCTCGGCCTGCGAAACCGTGGGGTCCGCGGTGACCACGAGGGTGCCGGTCGCCGGGTCGATGCTCCAGGCGGTCCCCGCGACATCGGCGCCGAGCACGGCGTCGCTCGCGGCGGAGAGCTGTTTGGCGCTGAACGTGGTGGCGGTGTCGGCCTGGGCCGTGGGGACGGTGAGCGCGGCGACGGCGACCAGGCCTGCGGCGATGGCGACAGCCCTGATGCGTCTTGCGGTGCCACTGAGGGGGGTGGTGCGCTTGATCCTCACTTTTCATTCCTCCCGAAAGGAATTCGGGGGTCCGCCTGTGGGGTGGTCGGACCCGTGAGGCGCAGTCGTTCGCACGGCGGCATGCCTGCGTTCCGGAATGCCGTGCTCCTGACAAGCGCTGATCGGGAGTATTCAAGGCGTCAACTTGTGGCGCAAGGGGGCCTGCTGGCCTGAACTTGTCGGACTCACGGGGCGGCCCCGGCAGCACATGGGCTGCCGGGGCCGATGTCCGGGGCGAAATAGCGGTGCGTCAGCCGTCGATACGGTTCCGCTCGCCCGCCTCGACTGCGAGGGGGAGGGTGTTGCCGGGCGGCGGGAAGGGGCAGATGAAGTGGTCCGCGAAGGCGCAGGGCGGCAGCAGAGCCCGGTTGAAGTCGACCGTCACACTGCCGTCCTCGGATGGGGCCGCGGGTCGCAGGAACCGGAAGCGGTAGCTGCTGTTCCCACTGGTGGCATCTGCGAATACCGCCAGCGCGTTCCGCGGGGAGACCTGCTGGAGCCGGATCCCAGCCGCCCTCCCCGCGGTGCGTCGCCACCCGGTGGCGCGCGCGGACTGAGTCTCCGTCAGGACCGAGACGATCAGGCCGTCATAGTTCGTGACGATCCGGGCGAACTACCCGTGGTCCGAGCCAAGTGCGAGGCAGAGTCCGCAGAGAACTCGGTTCTGATTCCCTCGGACAACCGATGCGTACAGGGCCTGACGATTCCGAACACGACGATCCCCCGAGAGTCGTTCAGCTGTGCGCCGAGCTCGTACGCCCGCACGAACGTGCATCGTATCGAGCGTCCCGTTCACCCGTACGTCCTCTACATCACCCGTACGGACCGGCGCATCATATTTCTTTCTTCCAGGCCCCTGATGCAGGAGGAACCTTGACGAACCGCCACATCTTCTGCACCAGTACCGTCACGAATCCCCTGCGCGCCGACTATCCACTTGGCGCACGATCCGCATCATGGACGACCATAGGGACACGAAAGAGATACGGAACACCACGGAACCGCGGTGAGAGGAGGCGTCCATGGGATCGGTGCGCAAGGCGAGTGCCTGGCTGGGCCTCGTAGAGGACAACGACGAGCGGTACTACGACGACGACGAGTACGCCGGGGGTGCGCAGACCGGGACCGGTCAGGCCTGGGTGACCGACCCCCGGGTGCAGGTGGCCTCCGAGGCGGCCGAGGAGACGGGCCGCCGGATCGCCACCGTCACCCCGGACAGCTTCCGGGACGCGCGGGCCATCGGCGAGCTCTTCCGGGACGGCGTCCCGGTGATCGTCAACCTCACGACCATGGACCCCACCGACGCCAAGCGCGTCGTGGACTTCGCCGCGGGGCTGACCTTCGGCCTGCGCGGCTCGATCGAGCGCGTGGCCACCCGGGTCTTCCTGCTGACCCCGGCCGACACCCAGGTGGTAAGCGGCGAAGCCGTCGGCCGGCGGGCCGACGGCTTCTTCAACCAGAGCTGAGCAGGGCGCTCGCCGGACCTGTCTACCGGAACGCGTCGAGACCGGTGAGCGCCTTGCCCAGCACCAGCTGGTGCATCTCCACGGTCCCCTCGTAGGTGAGCACCGACTCCAGATTCGTCGCATGGCGCATCACCGGGTACTCCAGCGAGATCCCGTTGGCGCCGAGGATCGTGCGCGAGGTACGGCAGATCTCGATCGCTTCCCGCACATTGTTGAGCTTTCCGAAACTGACCTGCTCCGGGCGGAGCCTGCCCGCGTCCATCCGACGGCCCAGATGGTGGGCGAGCAGGATGCCCTTGTGCAGTTCCACGGCCATGTCCGCGAGCTTGGCCTGGGTGAGCTGGAAGCCACCGATCGGCCTGCCGAACTGCTCCCGGGTCCTCGCATAGTCGAGGGCCGCTTCGAAGCTGGCGCGTGCCGCGCCCATGGCTCCCCAGACGATGCCGTAACGGGCATGGCTGAGACAGCTGAGCGGGCCACGCAGACCAGTGACCCCGGGGAGTACGGCATCGGCCGGCAGCCGTACCTCGTCGAGGACCAGCTCGCTGGTGACGGAGGCGCGCAGCGACCACTTGTGCTTGATCTCGGGTGCCGAGAAGCCGGGGGTGCCGGCCGGCACGACGAAGCCGCGGATACCGCCGCCCGCGCCGCCCTCGTCGGTCTGCGCCCAGACGACGGCGACGCCGGCGACCGAGCCGTTGGTGATCCACATCTTGCGGCCGGTGAGCACCCAGTCCTCGCCGTCGCGCTTGGCGTACGTCCGCATCCCGGCGGGGTCGGAGCCGTGGTCCGGCTCGGTGAGGCCGAAGCAGCCGATGATCTCGCCGGCCGCCATGCCCGGCAGCCACTGCTGCCGCTGCTCCTCGGAGCCGAAGCGGTGGATGGCGTACATGGCGAGCGATCCCTGTACGGAGACGAGGGAGCGGATTCCCGAGTCCGCCGCTTCGAGTTCCAGGCAGGCCAGCCCGTACTGGACGGCGGTGGCGCCCGCACAGCCGTAGCCCTGGAGGGACATGCCGAGGGCGCCGAGCGAGCCGAGCTCGCGGGCCAGTTCGCGGATGCCGGGCAGCTCGCCGTTCTCGTACCACTCGGCGATGTGCGGCAGGACCCGGTCGGTGGCCCAGTCGCGGACGGTGTCGCGGATGGCGAGGTCCTCGGCGCTGAGCAGATCGTCGATGCCGATCGGGTCGGCGGGGTCGAAGGGCGGGAGCTTCGAGGACGGAGTGGTGGACATGAGGGTGCCTCCGGCGGCTCGCACGATGCTAAAACTAGCGGTGTTAGTTATGGCGTCGCACCGACGTTACGGCTCAGTGTCCCGCCCGTCCAGAGCCGGTCGCCTCGGCGGGTCGCGGGCGCCGGGCGGGTATCCCCGGCGGCCGCTGCGCACAGCCTGCGACGGGCGCCTCCTGCGGACCGTGGATCTCCGGCGCCTCGCTCGCGTCGGCCTCGTGAGGTTCGCGGAGAACCGGCGACAGGCACTCCATCCTCCGTGGCAGCCGCAGCGCGGCGAGCGCCCCGATCAGCAGCAGAGCCGCGCTGACCAGCAGCGTGACGTGCAGCCCGGTGATGAAGGAATGGCGGGCCGTGGAGCGCAGCGCCTCGCCCGGCGGACCGCCCAGCCGGTCCGCCACCTGGTAGGCCTCGCCGAGCGAGTGGGCGGCGGCCGCGCCGTCCCCGGCGGGCACGCCCGCTGCGGGAAGTTTCGCGAGTCCGGGGGTGTAGACGGCGTTCATGACGCTGCCGAGCAGGGCGATCCCCATGCCCGCGCCCAACTGGTACGAGGTCTCCCCTATCGCCGCCGCTCCGCCCGCCCGGTCGGCGGGCGCCTCGCTGAGCATGGATTCGTACGCCCCGAAGAGCGTGGACTGGAGCCCGAAGCCGAGCGCGACGAAGGCCGCGGTCAGCAGACCGGGCCGGTCGTGCTGCCCCATCGCCGTCAGGACCAGCACCGAGGCGGCCGTGAGCACGAAGCCCCAGCCGACCATCCGGCGCGGCCCGATGCGGCGCAGCATGTACGAGCCGGTGGCGCCCGCGGCCATGGCCGCGAAGGTGAGCGGCAGCAGCCGCAGCCCGGTCTCCAGCGGACTCAGGCCGAGGACGAGCTGGAGGTACTGCACGGCTATCAGTTCCAGCCCGACCAGGGCGAGCATCGCGAGGACGATGCAGCCCACCGCCGCGGAGAACGCGGGCCTGGCGAACATCCCGATGTCGATCAGCGGATGCGTACGGCGTTTCTGACGGCGTACGAAGGCGATGAGCAGTACGGCCCCGATCAGCAGCGGGCCCAGCGTGGCCGGGCTCAGCAGCCCCTCACCGGTGCCCGCCCGCTTCACTCCGAGGACGACACCGAGCACTCCGGCCGCGGCCATCAGCGCACCGAGCACATCCCACGGGCCGTCGTTGCTGCCGCGCGACTCGGGCAGCAGCAGTCGGCCGACCGGCAGAACCAGGGCCATCAGCGGGACATTGATCAGAAAGACGGAGCCCCACCAGAAGTGCTCGACGAGGAAGCCGCCTATGACGGGTCCGGTGGCGGCGCCGACGGCGGCGACCGCGGTCCAGACACCGATCGCCACGGCCCGCTCGCGCCGGTCGGGGAAGACCTGGCGGAGGATCGACAGCGTCGCGGGCATGATCATCGCGCCGCCGACACCGAGCAGGGCACGGGCCGCTATCAGTACACCGGGAGTGTCCGCCAGCGCGGCGACCGCGGAGGCGACGCCGAAGAGGGCATAGCCGAGCAGCAGGATGCGGCGTCGGCCGACCCGGTCGCCCAGGGTGCCGAAGAGGATCAGCAGCGAGGCACAGACCAGTGGATAGGCGTCCACGATCCAGAGCAGCCCGACGGCGCTGGGCCGCAGGTCCTCGGTGACGGCGGGGACGGCGACGTGGAGCACGGTCGCATCGAGCGCGACGAGCAGCAGACTGAGGCAGAGAACGACGAGGACGACCCATCGGTTGGCACCGTCGGCGGCTGAGTGCAGCCGGAATCGGGCTGTGGTCGTCCCGGACATGCATGTACCTCCCAAAAGGTCCCTCGCGCTCGGCGGGCCAACCGGGAACGCGGCTGTTCACCGGCTCCCGGGGCCCGGCATCGACGGGCGAGTGATCCGTCAGCGTACGCGAGTTCGGAGCACTCACACGTGGTCCACCTCATACCTCGATGACCCGTGAAGTGTGGCGTACGCCACGCCGGGCCGCCGCTCCGGACCCCTCGGACCTGCACGGACACCCCTCCTCCGTACCCGGCACAGAAGGTACTCGGCGTCATGCCGCGAGCACGCGCCGGGCCCGCACAGAAGGAGGCCGGTGACCGGATGGATACGGTCCGCTTCCGCCTCCCCGAGGCGCCGGAGAAATTCACACCGGCGCCTCCTGCGCTTTTCTACTCGCGCCCAAACACCCTTCCGAAATAAGTGCGAAATCAATAGCGTGGAGACTCCTGAGCGCGCTTCTTCGGATCAGGAATTAAGGACCGACTGAGACATAGTCCACATCACATCGTCATCACAAAGAGACCGGATCGACCGGTTCACTCACTAACTCGCTGTAACGTCGATTGGGTGCGTACCGACATCTTTGCCCGCCTGGACCGGGAGCCGGAGCCGCCGAAGATAGAGCCGCCGCGGATGAGCCGTCACCGCATCGCTCTCTTCTGCGGGACGTTGGCGTTCTATCTCGCCATCGTCGTTGCCGTGCTGGTCTCTTCCCGGCTGGTGGCCCTGGACTGGAAGGTCATGCTCTTCCGGCCGTATCAACAGTGGCCGGAAATCCACGCCTTCCTCGACTACTACATCGTGCTGGGCCAGCGCGGCCCCACCGCCACCATGGTCGCCTGTTGGCTCGGCTGGCGCTCCTGGCGGCAGCACACGATGCGGCCCCTGCTGACGCTCGGTGCCTCGCTGCTGCTACTCAATGTGACGGTCGGCGCGGTCAAGATCGGCCTGGGCCGGCTCGGCCCGCACTACGCGACCCAGATCGGCTCGGCGGAGCTCTTCGCCGGCGGCGATATATTTCCCTCGGGCCACACCGCCAACGCCGTCGTGACCTGGGGAATCCTCGCCTATCTGGCGACCACCCCGAGGGCCAGGCGCTATCTGTCGGCCGCCTCGGCGATCGTCTCGCTCGGCGTCGGGCTCACCACCGTCTACCTCGGTACCCACTGGCTCAGCGATGTACTGCTCGGCTGGACCGCGGGGCTGCTGATCCTGCTGGGTCTGCCCTGGGTCGAGCCGCTGATCACCCGGGCCGAGGCCTGGATCTTCGCCCAGCGCGAAGCCCTGCGGGGACGCGGCCGTCCCGTTCCCTCCGTGCCCGTCGCGGCCTGCGGACCCCGGACCGTGGTGCTCCCGCAGCCGGTCGGCGCCACGGCGGAGACCCCGGTACTGGAGCCGGTCGCCGCCGGAGGACACCCGGCGACCACGACAGGCACGGTCGCGGGTGCCCGCTCGCGGGCGCACCCGGCGGCCCCGTCCCATCTGGTGCGCTCGGAACGGACCCCTGTCACCCCGGCCGGCAGCCGCCGCCCGCCGCACGCGGACCGTACGCCACGCGGCGGCACGGCCCCGGCCCGCCCGATGTCCGGCGGCTGAACACCCCGGCAGCCATGGGGAGGCCGGTACGCACAGCCACCGCCCCGCACCGCGAAGGCCCCGACTCCGGTCGGGGCCTTCGCGCATGCCGGGTCCGGGCCGCGCGAAGCCTCAGCCCACCCAGCACCGGGTGACAACCGCACCGTCGACCTCGAAGTTGATCCGTCCGGCCTGGAACTCCATGGTGATGATCGCGCCGGGCGGCAGGGATCTGACGCTGGTCCAGCCCTGCCTGCGGGCCCGCTGTTCGGCCACGTCGACGGCGAGGCCTACGTACGCGCCGGGCGTGTCGTCGGGCTGGGCGGAAGGGGTCGGTAGGTGTGCCATGCCTCTCACCGTAGGCGGCCGCGGACCGCGGCGGAAGCCGGGGCACCGGCCGCCGCACGGCATCCCCACATCCCCTGCCGGTCACACTTGTGTCACAGGATCACGACACGCCTGCCACGCGCATCACGCCACCCCGACATGCGGTCCGCGACCCGACACACAGTAATCACACAAGCCAGGAAACGATCGCACGGAAGACCCGAAAACAAAACAGAATACCCGCTTCCGAGCGGCTGGAATTCTTTCGCCGAATAACCCACGTAAATGAGCATGCCACCGGGAATTCACGCTTCCTTATGGCAGCCTTATCTTCTCGTCACAAAATCCACACCACAGGCCCGGGATGCCCCCACAGCTGCTCACTGCCGCCCATATAACGGACAACTCGAACGTCCGCGATGTGTCTGCGAACCGTCCCGACCGACCCTTGGTCCGCCCCCGATCGGCCCACCCTCGGTCATGCACCGGTCCACGCATCGGCCCCCGCGTCAGGACTGCTGTGGTGGCAGCGTTCGGTCCAGGGCCCGGGAGAGCCGGTCCCTGGCCACCCTGATCGCGTCCTTGAGCTCCGGCGGTTCCACGACCTCGAAGTCGATCCCCAGCAGCATGACGTGGATGACCAGCACATCGAGACCGGCGGCCCCTGTGCGCAGCAGACAGCTGTCGGCGCCGTCCGCCTCCAGCACCCCGGAGGTCGGCGAGATCCGCTCGGCCGCGTGCTCGATCCCGGTCTTCAGCCGGATCACCGCGCGGCTCGCGTACACGGTGGTGGAGATCCCCTTCGAGACATAGGCGGCCAGATCCTCGGCCGGTGCGGCGCGGGGGACGAATCGGGGGCCGTGCGGCGGCGTGGGGGTGATCCGGTCCGCGCGGAACGTCCGCCAGTCCGCACGGTCCAGGTCCCAGGCGACGAGATACCAGCGGCGCTCGGTACACACCAGCCGGTGCGGTTCGACGGTCCGGCGCGATACGGAACCGGAGTGGTCCCGGTACGCGAAGCGCAGCCGCTCGCTGTCCCGGCAGGCTCCGGCCAGTTCGGTGAGGACCCCCGGATCTGCGGTGGACGCGCCGGGTCCGCGGAGCAGTGGCACGGTAAAGGTGTTCAGCGCGCTCACCCGGCGCCGGAGCCGGTCCGGCAGCACCTGTTCGAGCTTGGCCAGGGCGCGTACGGACGTCTCCCCGATGCCCTCGACGCCGTTGCCCGCCGCGGTGCGCAGCCCCACGGCGACGGCGACGGCCTCCTCGTCGTCGAGGAGCAGCGGCGGCAGCTGGGCACCGGCACCGAGCTGGTATCCGCCGCCGGTGCCGGTGCCGGCTTTGACCGGGTAGCCGAGTTCGCGCAGCTTGGCGACGTCACGCCGGACGGTCCGCGGGGTGACGCCGAGCAGTTCGGCGAGATCCGCGCCCGACCAGTCCCGGTGCGCCTGGAGCAGTGAGAGCAGGCGCAGCAGCCGTGCCGAGGTCTCCAACATGGGGGCGAGTCTGCCAGGGGCTGCGGACAGCCTCGGTCCGCAACCGATCGCCGACGGCCTACCGGGCCGGTGCCGGGTCCGGTTCGATCCGTACGCACAGGTCGTTGTCGCCCGAGTAGCAGGGAGTCGCGCGGACGCCCTCTCCGGCGCTGCGGCCGGGATAGACAAAGGTGTTCCTGCGGTCCCAGACATCGTCGAGGATGCGCGAGATCCGTACATCACCGGCCGGCCTTCCGGCCGCCTGCTTCCCGTCGGTCCGAGTCCGCTCGGAGGGCTCCTGGTCGCCGGCCGTCCCTGGCACGAGCCAGAGCGTCCACAGCTGCCGCCCGGTGACCGGACCGGCGCCCAGCCGGTCGAGGGGAAGCGTGAAGGAGAACGTCCCCTCCTTCCCGGTGACCGGCACCCGGCAGGTCCGGTCGGGAGCACCCGCCAGTCGCGCCTCGACGCGGGCGTCGTCGCCGAGGGCGGTCCCGTACAGCGCGCCCTCCACGGTCATCGCGTCCCCGTCGAAGGTGACCGGCCCGGCCTCGGCGTGCGGTGAGCGGATCCAGCAGCGCACCGCGAGCCGGCCGTCGGCGGTCGGGTACGGGATACGGACCGTGATCCGCCCGCTGTCGGGTGTGCGGTCCATCAGGAGCCGGACGTCCCGGATCCCGGGCGCCACGGCCACCGCCCCGTCGTCGTCGGTGCCCGGCGCTCGCACATGGACGTCCCAGCGGCCCTCTGCGGGCTCCACGGTGCTCGCCAGCACCGCTCGCAGCCGTCCCTCGCCGAGCGGGGTCAGGGGCAGTCGTACGGAGGTGCCGTCGCCGCCCTTGTCCTTGGCGCCGCGCAGCCGGAGCAGCAGTTCGGGCGCCTCCCCGTCCTCGTACCTTTCGGGCCTTTCGGGCCTTTCGGGGCCGGGGCCGAGATGCAGGTCGAAGACGATCCCGCCGTCGGCGTCCGCGGTGCAGTCGGCTTGCGGTGCCGGGTGCTCTGTGGAGACGGTCATGCGGGCTTCCCCTTGCGGATGACATCGGCGGCCTTGTGGCGCACGGCGTACGCCCCGTCCAGCACAGTGCCGCGGGCGCGGTGCAGTGTGGTGCGCAGAGCGCCGTGCGCGCGGTCGCGCGGGGTCCGGGAGGCGAGTTCGGCGAAGAGCCGTTCGTGGCGTTCGGCGATCCGCGCCGGGTCGAACCGCTCTGCCGCGGCCAGCGCGGCGCGCCCCGAGCGGCGCCGTGCTTCGTCGTCGTCGATCAGACCGAGCAGGGCGCCCGTCACCGCCGCCGCGTCACCGACCGGCACCAGGCGTCCGTCGGTGCCGTCCTCGATGATCTCGCGGGGTCCGTGCGGGCAGTCGGTGGCGACGACCGGCAGTCCGCAGCGCATCGCCTCGACGATGGTCATGCCGAAGGACTCGCGGTCCGAGGTGACCGCGGCGATCGCACCCTTCGGCCACTCGGCTTCCAGCGGGTTGACCGGCCCCATCAGGAACACATGGTTGTGCAGGCCGAGTTCACCGATGAGCGCGAGCAGCGCCTGGCGCTCGTTCCCCGTCGCGTCGCCGCCGCCGTAGATGCGCAGCCGCCAGTCCGGTCGGGCGGCGACCACACCGGCGAACGACCGGACAAGGAGGTCGTACCGCTTGACCTTGTGCAGCCGTCCTGCGGCGATCACCCATTTACCGGTGCCGTCGGCGGGCGCGATTGCGGGCGCGGGCACGCCGTTGGGGATGGACTCGATCCGTACGCCGGGCAGCTTGAACCCGCTCTGGTAGGCGCGGGCATCGGCCTCGGTGACGGTGGTGAGTGCGTCGAGCAGGGCGTAGCGGTGCCCGATCTCGCGGCGCAGCCGGTAACTGTGGCTGTCGAGGGTGAGGTGCTCCTGCCCGATCAGGACCGGGCCGCGCCGGGTCTGCCTGCTGATCTGCACATTGAGCCCGGGCCGGGTTCCGACCACCACATCCGCGTCCATGGAGCGCAGATGGTCCGCCACCCGTGCGTCGGTCAGCCTGCTGTACTGCCGGTACCTGCTGTCGCCGCGCGGGAACACGGTTGCGGGGCGGGCGTGTTCGGCCGCGTCGCCGTCGTACGCCGGACTCTTCTTCCGCAGGTCGACGAGGTGGTTCAGGCGCACGCCCGCGGGGGGTCCCAGCGCGGGGACGTCCCGGTGCCGGAAGACGGACACGATCTCGATGTCATGGTGCTCGGCCAGGGCCCCGGCGAGATTGAACGTCGTACGGATGGTGCCCCCGACTCCGTAGGCGTTGTGGAGCAGGAACGAAATATGCATGAATCGCCATGTCTCCCGGTTCGGCTGGTCGGCTGGTCGGCTGGTCGGCTGGTCGGCTGGTCGGCTGGTCGGCTGGTCGGCTGCGAACGACACGTGCCATAACGATGGAGGCCGGTGTGCGGTTCACTCAGGAACCAGCCGGATTCAGCCATTTTCACTTTCACCCGTTTTCCCGATTTGTCGACGTATCAGCGAACCGGCCCACAGTCGAGTCGACCACATCACCGCGCGGAAAACGCGGAAAATCTGGATGAACAGGTCGCAAGCGGCCCTTCCGATCCCGGGATTCACCCTCTGCTCCGGTTGGTTCGATTACGTTCCCTTTCTCGCGTGACCCCGGCCACGGATCGCCCGTTGTCTTCTTCATGAGCCGGGAACCGCCCGGCGCACGCACCGAGTTCGAGGAGCCAACCGTGCCGCGCATGCTCGACGTCAGCGAGGACGTACGCGCCGAGATCGGCGATGTCGAAGCCGACCGGCTGCTCGTCGGCGACAACACCCCAGGCAGTTACGACTGCACCTCCTGCCGCACCCCCGGCGACTCCGAACAGGAACGCACCAGCACGGTTCTCTTCGTCGGTGACGAGACCGCCGTCCTCGCCTTCGCGCACGCGACCTGCATCCCCTCGCAGGTCGTCCAGGTCGCCGAGGATCAGCTTCAGGGCGCGGTACGCAGCATCACCGGCGGCGACGCGGAGCACCGGGAGCACCCGGAGGGCCCCGGCACCGAACAGGCCGTCCTCGGGATCACCAGCGGCCTCGTCCTGATCGACGACGAGGTCCACCCGGCCCTCGTCGTCGAGCCGACCGGCCCGATCGCCCGTCCGGGCACCGACGGCAGCCGGGGGGACGAATTCCTCCAGCTGTTGCTGGAGCAGGGCTTCCAGCCGGTCCATCGGATGGACCGGCTGCCCGCGGTGCTGCACGGCTGGTCGATCCTGCTCGCGATGGGCCAGCTGCACGCCGTGCTCCAGCCGGGCACCGATGGCGGCGCGCCGGTCGCCTGGTGGCAGGCACATGCGCCGCTCCAGGTCACCGAGGGCTGGCGGACCACGGCCAACAAGTCGCAGACCGTGCTCGTCTTCGCCGCCCCGGCGGGGGTGATCGGCCAGCAGCCCCGCGAGGACCTGCTGCGCGACGCGCTGGACAAGGCCGCCGCCGGCGGGCTCCTGGTCGCCGCCGCGATGCCGCTGGCCGGGACCTGACCGTGGCCGTCGGCACCTCGCACCTGCGGCGAACAGCTATTTCTCCGCCGGGCCCGCATCCGACGGCCAGTGGGGTCGTTGGCACGTACGTGCACTCATACGACTCCTCCCGCCAGCGCCCGAGCCCGATCCCTGCCATGCGCCCCGCGCAGGACCCATCGGGCGGTCAGTCCCACACCCCGATCTACGACGCGCTGTACTCCGAGTACCGCCGGTCGTTCCGGGCGCTGCCGGGTGATCGTAGCGGCGAGGAGAACCTCGGCTTCGTGGCCTTCGGCAGCGGGTGGTCCGGTAGTCGCATGCCGCTGAGCAGCCACTCCGGTCACTCCGCCGCCCTCTCGGTACACAGCGGGATCACGGGATACACCGGCGGCACGAGCACGCACACCAGCGGTCTCGGTTCCTGGCAGCGGGTGGGGCGGCACTCCGGGCGGTCCCAGCCCGCGGCTCTGCCCCCGGGATCGGGATCGCGAGGGGCCTGACCGTACGACGGAGCCCCGGACCGTTTCGGATGCGAAACGGTCCGGGGCTCCGTCGTGGGGCCTGCGTGCTACTTGTGGCGGCCACGCTTCTCGCGCACCCGCACCGAGATGTGGATCGGGGTGCCCTCGAAGCCGAACTCCTCGCGCAGCCGGCGCTCGACGAAGCGTCGGTAGCCGTGCTCCAGGAAGCCCGAGGAGAACAGCACGAAGCGCGGCGGCTTGGTGCCCGCCTGGGTACCGAAGAGGATCCGGGGCTGCTTGCCGCCGCGGACGGGGTGCGGGTGCGAGGCGACGACCTCGCCGAGGAAGGCGTTCAGCCGGCCGGTGGGGACGCGGGTCTCCCAGCCGGCGAGGGCGGTCTGGATCGCCGGGACCAGCTTCTCCATGTGCCTGCCGGTGACGGCGGAGACGTTGACCCGCGGGGCCCACCCGATCTGCGCGAGCTCCGTCTCGATCTCGCGCTCCAGGTAGTAGCGGCGCTCCTCGTCGAGGGTGTCCCACTTGTTGTACGCGATCACCAGGGCACGCCCGGCCTCCACGGCCATGGTGATGATGCGCTGGTCCTGGACGCTGATGGACTCGCCGGCGTCGATCAGGATGACGGCGACCTCGGCCTTCTCCACGGCGGCGGCGGTACGCAGCGAGGCGTAGTAGTCCGCGCCCTCCTGGAGGTGGACGCGGCGGCGGATACCCGCCGTGTCGATGAACTTCCAGGTGATGCCGCCGAGCTCGATCAGCTCGTCGACCGGGTCACGGGTGGTGCCCGCGAGCTCGTTGACGACGACGCGGTCCTCGTTCGCCACCTTGTTCAGCAGCGAGGACTTGCCGACGTTCGGACGGCCGATGAGCGCGATCCGGCGCGGTCCGCCGACGGCGGTGCCGAAGCGCTGCGCCGGCGCCTCGGGAAGAGCTTCGAGCACCGCGTCGAGCAGGTCGCCCGTGCCGCGGCCGTGCAGCGAGGAGACCGGGTGCGGCTCGCCGAGGCCCAGCGACCAGAGCGCGGTGGCGTCCGCCTCGCCGCTCTGCCCGTCGACCTTGTTGGCGCACAGCACGACGGGCTTGCCGGCCCGGCGCAGCAGCTTGACGACGGCCTCGTCGGTGTCGGTCGCGCCGACCGTCGAGTCGACCACGAAGACGACCGCGTCCGCCGCTTCGATGGCGTACTCGGCCTGGGCGGCGACGGAGGCGTCGATGCCCAGTACGTCCTGTTCCCAGCCGCCGGTGTCGACGACCTTGAAGCGGCGGCCCGCCCATTCGGCCTCGTAGGTGACGCGGTCGCGGGTGACGCCCGGCTTGTCCTCGACGACCGCCTCACGGCGGCCGATGATCCGGTTCACCAGCGTCGACTTGCCGACATTGGGGCGGCCGACGACGGCGAGCACGGGAAGCGGTCCGTGACCGGCCTCACCGATCGCGCCCTCGACCTCTTCGGCGTCGAAGCCCTCTTCCGCGGCGAGCTCCATGAACTCCGCGTACTCGGCGTCGCCAAGCGCTCCGTGCTCGTGGTCCGAGCCGTCGGAGTGAATCTGGTCGTTCATGAAGTCCGTTCCTCTTTGCGTCATCATCGATGGGCCACGACCACGCGGCCCACTACTCAAGTCTTACCTACGCCCGGTGAAACGCCTGGCGTCTTCCAGATGGGCGGTCAGCCGCGCCTGGATCCGGACCGTCGCCTCGTCCAGCGCCTTCCGCGTCCGCCGCCCACTTCGGTCGCCCGCCTCGAAGGCGTCGCCGAAGACGACATCGACCCGGCTGCGCAACGGCGGCAGTGCCGATACCAGCCGTCCGCGGCGCTCGGTGCTTCCCAGTACGGCCACGGGCACGATCGGCGCCCCGCTGCGTACGGCGAAATACGCAAGCCCGGCGCGCAGGGAGGCGAAGTCGCCCTCGCCCCTGGTGCCCTCGGGGAAGATCCCGAGCACCCCGCCGTTCTCCAGCACGCCGAGGGCGTCGGTGATGGCGGTGCGGTCGACGGTCGTACGGTCCACCTTCAGCTGCCCGATTCCCCGCAGGAACGGGTCGAGCGGGCCGACGAACGCCTCTTTCTTGATCAGGAAGTGGACCGGCCGGGGCGCGGTGCCCATCAGCATCGGACCGTCGATGTTGTGAGAGTGGTTCACCGCGAGTATGACGGGTCCGGAGGCGGGAACCCGCCAAGCACCGAGGACGCGGGGCTTCCACAGCCCGTACATCAGGCCGATCCCGATCCCGCGCCCCACCGCCGCACCGCGCGGCGAGGGCGAGCCCGTGGCACAGGTCACTTCACGGCCCGCTTCTCCTCGACGAGGGTGACGACGCACTCGATGACCTGCTGGAGGGTCAGCTCGGTGGTGTCCACCTCGACGGCATCGTCCGCCTTGGCCAGCGGGGAGGTCTTGCGGCCGGAGTCGGCCGCGTCCCGCTTGATCAGCGCCTCCTTGGTGGCGGCGACGTCGGAGCCCTTGACCTCCCCGCTGCGTCGGGCGGCACGCGCCTCCGGCGATGCGGTGAGGAAGATCTTCAGGTCGGCGTCGGGCAGCACCGTGGTGCCGATGTCGCGGCCCTCGACCACTATGCCCCGGTCGGCCGCGGCGGCGATGGTGCGCTGCAGCTCGGTGATCCGGGTGCGCACCTCGGGAACCGCGCTGACGGCGCTGACCTTGGAGGTGACCTCCTGGGTGCGGATCGGGCCCGAGGCGTCCTCGCCGTCGACAGTGATCGTCGGGGCGGCCGGGTCCGTACCGGAGACGATGACGGGCTTCGCGGCGGCGGTCGCCACCTCCATCGCGTCCCGCACGTCGATACCGTTGTTCAGCATCCACCAGGTGATCGCCCGGTACTGGGCGCCGGTGTCCAGGTAGCTCAGGCCGAGCTGGGCGGCGACGGCCTTGGACGTGCTCGACTTGCCGGTGCCGGAGGGCCCGTCGATGGCGACGATCACTGCGGCCGGAGCCGTCCGGGTGGCGGCGCTTGCGGTTTCCACGGTGGTGGACACCTTCCTGGTACACGGGGTGGGCGGGACGGGGACGCGCGAACCCGCCCCGCACAAGGTTACCGAGTGTCGGCGCGGTCCTCTGCACCCCTGTGGACAACCGCCTCCCGGTCCCGCCGCCCCGCGCCTACTGGCGTATCGACCAGCCCCGCTCGCGCAGTGCCGTGCGCAGCTCGGCGGCCGCGCTCGGCTCGACCATGAGCTGGACCAGGCCCGCCTGCTGCCCGGTGGCGTGCTCGATGCGGACGTCCTCGACGTTGACTCCGGCCCGGCCGGCGTCGGCGAAGATCCCGGCCAGTTCGCCCGGCCGGTCGCTGATGAGTACGGACACGATCTCGTACGAGGCGGGGGCCGTCCCGTGTTTGCCGGGGACCCGGACCCGGCCCGCGTTGCCTCGGCGCAGCACGTCCTCAATACCCTCGGTGCCCGCGCGGCGCTCGTCGTCGTCGCCGGACTGCAGACCGCGCAGCGCGCGTACCGTCTCGTCCAGATCGGCGGCGACCCCGGCCAGCACGTCCGCGACCGGGCCGGGGTTGGCGGAGAGGATCTCCACCCACATCCGGGGGTCGGAGGCGGCGATCCGGGTCACGTCCCTGATGCCCTGGCCGCAGAGGCGTACGGCGGTCTCGTCGGCCTCCTCCAGCCGGGCGGCGACCATCGACGAGATCAGCTGCGGGGTGTGGGAAACGAGGGCGACGGCCCGGTCGTGGGCATCGGCGTCCATGACGACCGGGACGGCGCGGCAGAGCGCGACCAGTTCCAGGGCGAGGTTGAGGACCTCGGTGTCGGTGTCACGGGTCGGAGTGAGGACCCAGGGGCGGCCCTCGAAGAGATCCGCGGTGGCGGCGAGGGGGCCGGACCGCTCCTTGCCGGCCATCGGGTGCGTACCGATGTACGGGCCGAGGTCGATGCCACGGGCTTCCAGTTCGCGGCGCGGGCCGCCCTTGACGCTGGCGACGTCGAGGTAGCCGCGGGCGACGCCGTCCCGCATGGCGGTGTCCAGGACCGAGGCGACATGGGCGGGCGGCACGGCGACGATCGCCAGATCGACGGGGCCCTCGGGCGCCTCGCCCGTACCGGCGCCGAGCGCCGCCGCGGTGCGGACCGACTCGGGGTCGTGGTCGACGAGGTGGACCTGGATACCGCGCCCGGCGAGGGCGAGGGCCGCGGAGGTGCCGACGAGGCCCGTTCCGATGACGAGGGCGGTTCTCACTGGGCGATGTCCTTGCGGAGGGCGGCGGTGGCACCGAGGTACACGTGCGCGATCTCGGACTTGGGAAGGTACGTCTCGACGTGCGCGAGGATCCGTACCACGCGGGGCATGGCGCCCACGATGTCCAGTTCCTGGGCGCAGATCAGTGGTACGTCGACGATACCGAGCCCGCGCGCCGCGGCGGCCGGGAAGTCGCTGTGCAGATCGGGAGTGGCCGTGAACCAGATACTGATCAGGTCGTCCGCGACGAGGCTGTTGCGCTCCAGGACGGCGGTGAGCAGGGCGCTGACCCGCTCGGCCATGTGTCCGGCCTCGTCCTGCTCCAGTTGGACGGCTCCACGGACCGCTCGTACCGCCACGTCGTGCTCCTCGCTTCTTCGTACGTGTCGCGCCTGCTGTCCGCCTGCGTGATCCTTCTGCGTGATCAGCCTAGAGGGGCGGGGGCGAGAGACGGCCGCGGTGCTCTCCCAGTGAGACGGGGCGGTGGCGTGCACGGAGCGGAGCGCCTCGGCCGGAGGGCTCCGCCGGCAGCCACTGCCTGGCCGTGTCGCATCGCGCTCACCGGAGGGTGGCGCGGCGAGCCTTTCCGATCACCGTCATGGAGGTGATCGTGGCGCCGCAGATCTTCCGGTGCAACACATATTCGCTCACGTACCCTCGCCGGCATGATCACCCCTGATCCCGAGACTCTCGTACGCGACCACACGGTCTACTCCTGTGTGATGGGCTCACGCGCCTTCGGGCTCGCCACGGACGGCAGCGACACCGATCGGCGCGGCGTCTTCCTCGCGCCGACCCCGCTGTTCTGGGGATTCGACAAGCCACCGACGCATGTGGACGGCCCGGCGGACGAGCAGTTCTCCTGGGAGCTGGAGCGCTTCTGCGAGCTTGCTCTGCGCGCCAACCCCAATGTGCTGGAGTGCCTGCACTCACCACTGGTGGAACACGTCGACGCGGTGGGCCGTGAACTCCTCTCCTTGCGCGGGGCGTTCCTGTCGCGGCTGACCCATCAGACTTTCGTCCGGTATGCGTTGGGCCAACGCAGGAAGCTGGAGGCGGACGTACGTCAGTACGGGGCGCCGCGCTGGAAGCACGCCATGCATCTGCTGCGGCTGCTGGCCGGCGGCCGGGATCTGCTACGCACGGGCGAGCTCACGATCGAGGTGGGCCCGGCCCGGGAGGAGCTGCTGGCGGTGAAGCGCGGCGAGATGCCGTGGCCGGAGGTCGAACGCCGCATGACCCGCCTGGCCGAGGAGAACGACGAGGCGGCCGAGCGCTCCCCGCTCCCCCCCCCCCCCCAGCCGGACCGGGCTCGCGTGGAGGACTTCCTGATCCGCACCCGCCGGGCATCCGCGCTCTCGCCCGACGAGGAGTGACGCCCCCGCCGTGGCGGCGCCCCCGTGAATCCCGCACCCCTCGGACGAGCGGAAAATCAAGCCCGTCCCGCGGTTGAGGACAAAGACACCCATCTCTTCAACCGCGCACGCACCACAAGATCGTGCAGCCCGTCGAACCCACCGGCCACCTCGGGAAGCCCCGATTCCGCCTGCGCCTCGTCAAGCACCCCATGCAACATCTCGACATCCCTGGACACCACCGCGCCGTCCACGCCCCCCCGCTCCCCCATGCTCGGCCTCGGCCTTCGCGTCGATCAGCTCGGGCAGATACGCCGGAGCCGCCACCTCCCCGAGGAGCGTCGGCAGATGCGCGCGCACCTCACCGCTGCGCATCAGATGGATACCGGTGAGCAGCGCGCGGAACGTGTACAGCAGCGGCTTCAGTTCGCCCGTCTTCCCGAAGAGCCGCCACTGAGTGTGGGCGAACCCCCGGTAGTGGTGCGCGTGATTGCGGGTGAGCACATCGGGCGTCAGATCCACCAGTTCCGCGTGCAACTCACTCGTGTGCACCACGAGCGGAGACAGCAACTGTTCCAGCACGTAGCCGTTCGGTTTCAGCATCAACCGGACGAACTTGCGCAGATCGTGGGTGACGAGGTCCAACTCGACCCCGTCCCGGTCCCACATCCGCGAGCGGGTCTCCTCGGGCCGGCGCAGCCCGAGGAGATCGTCCGCGGGGAGGAGATGGACCCCCCGAAGGTCCACATCCGAATCCCTGGACGGGAATCCGTACAGATGCGCCCCGGAGACCGTGGCGAACAGCAGCGGGTGGCGTTCTTCGGCGAGCACCGGGCCGAAGTCCGTGACCGGCAGCCCGGCCTCCTGGAGGCGCGTCGTTTTGCTGTGCACGGATCAAGAGTCCCAGAGCGCCCCCAACGACAGCAGATCGCTCCGGTACTCGATCCGCTCCGACCACTCCTTGGGCCAGGCCCCCGCCCCCAGATGCGCCCCGGCGAGAGCGCCGGTCAGGCAGCCGAGGGAGTCCGAGTCGCCCCGGGTACAGGCGGCCCTGC
The DNA here is from genome assembly GCF_045207325.1 of Streptomyces sp. NBC_00846. NCBI lineage: Bacteria > Bacillati > Actinomycetota > Actinomycetes > Kitasatosporales > Streptomycetaceae > Streptomyces > Streptomyces sp. NBC_00846. Next base: position 1,344,651 of record NZ_CP108846.1, read on the forward strand.
GCAGGGCCGTGACGGGTTCGTCGGGGAAGAGCAGGAAGCAGTGCAGGGCGGTGGCCAGGGCCTCCTCGGCGATCCAGCCGTCACCGGTCGACTCGCAGGGATCGGTCTCCGGGGACGGGGCGCGCAGGGCGTCCTGGACGCGGGCCAGCGCGGTGAGGCATTCCTCCCAGCCGCGCCGGATGTACAGCTCCGGCGAGGAGTCGCCCGCGTACCGCCAGAGGTCGCCGAGCCAGCGCGTGAGATAGCGGCTGCTGTTCTCGTACGCGTAGCTGCGCAGCTGCCCGATCAGACCCATCGGCTCCGCGCCCTGCGCCAGCAGGTACACCGCCCGGGCCATCAGGTCGGACGCGGCGAGCGCGGTCGGATGCCCGTGGGTGAGAGCCGCCTGCAACTGGGCGGCGCCGGAGCGCTGTTCGTCGCTCAGCCCCGGCACGAGCCCGACCGGCGCGACCCGCATGTTGGCGCCGCAGCCCTTGGAGCCGGTCTGGCTGGCCTCCTGCCAGAGCCGGTCGCTGTCGAGCAGGCGGCAGGCGGTCATGCAGGTGCGGCCGGGGGCACGGTTGTTGTCGGGCGAGTGGTACCAGTCGACGAACTCCTCGCGCACCGGGCGGACCAGCCGCAGCGGGGTGAGCAGCCCGCGGTCCATGGCGGTGCGGATGCCCCGCCCCAGGGCCAGTGTCATCTGGGTGTCGTCGGTGACGAACGCCGGCTTCGGCAGTCGCATCGCGCGCCACGGCCCGCACTTGGCGAGGATCGACGGCACATTGTTGAACTCGGTCGGGAAGCCCAGGGCGTCGCCGAGCGCGAGCCCGGTCAGCGCGCCGGTGGCGGCCTGCTTGGTAATGGTCCTGGTCACGATCACGTGCTTCTTCCTTCCGGTCTCAGCAGTGGAGGGTGCAGGGCGGTAGCGGCACCCGCCCGGTAGAGCGCGGCCGGCTTTCCCCGTCCGCCGGTAAGGCGCGGCGATCCCTCCACGGCCTGGACGAAGCCGGGCGTGGTGAGGACCTTGCGCCGGAAGTTGGGACGGTCCAGCTCGACGCCCCAGACCGTCTCGTAGACCCGCTGGAGTTCCCCCAGGGTGAATTCGGGCGGGCAGAAGGCGGTGGCCAGGCAGCTGTATTCGAGCCTGGCACCGATGCGGTGGTGCGCGTCGGCCAGGATGCGGTCGTGGTCGAAGGCGAGCGGGCCGAGGGTTTCGGCGTCCCACCACCGGGCGTTGGCGGCGTCGCCGCCGCCTCGCGGTTCGGGCAGGTCGGGGACGAGTGCGGCGAAGGCGACGGAGACGACCCGCATCCTCGGATCGCGGTCCGGGTCGCTGTAGGTGCGCAGTTGTTCCAGGTGGAACGCGGACACGGTGCCCTCGGTCAGGCCGGTCTCCTCGGCGAGTTCCCGCCGGGCGGCTTCCTCGGCGGACTCACGGGACTGGACGAAGCCGCCGGGCAGTGCCCACTGGCCCTTGTACGGGTCCTCGCCCCGCTCGACGAGCAGGACGTTCAGCCGGGTTTCGCGGACCGTGAAGACGGCGAGGTCGACGGTGACCGCGAAGGGTTCGAAGGCGTACGGGTCGTAGCCCGCGGGAGCGTCGGCGCTCATCGGTGCTCCGGGAGGGGCGCGGCGAAGTTCCAGCCGGCGGCGAGCAGGGTGTCGACGGCGCCGACCGCGGTGGCCAGGCCGTACGCGGCAAGGGCGATGAAGACGATCTGGAGGCCGGCGTCGGCGTACAGGCCGGACTGGGTGAACAGGAGGATGAAGAAGAGGTTGTTGGCGATGCCGATCGGCCAGTTGGCGAGGTGCTGGCGGGCCACGAGCCAGACGCACAGCGCCCCGCTGCCGAAGCCGAGCACCTCGGTCCAGCTGACCGGGGTGCCGAGGACCGTCACCAGGGGTTGCTGCAGGGGATCGAGGACATCCGCGAGACTCACTCCCGCCTCCTTAATAGTCATTCTGACTATAAAGGCGGAACGGGCGCAGCAAAAGGCCCGCGGCCGGTTCCTGTTCGAAATTCGAAAACAGGAACCGGCCGCGGGCCGTGGAGCGGACGGAGCCGGGTTACGGAACCGGGCTGCGCAGTCGGATTACAGACCGACCTCGCGCATCAGCATGCCGACCTCGGTGTTGGTGAGGCGGCGCAGCCAGCCGGACTTCTGGTCGCCCAGCGGGATCGGTCCGAAGGCGGTCCGTACGAGCCGCTCGACCGGGAAGCCGGCCTCCGCCAGCATCCGGCGGACGATGTGCTTGCGTCCCTCGTGGAGGGTCACCTCGACCAGGTAGTTCTTGCCGGTGTTCTCGACGACCCGGAAGTGGTCGGCGCGGGCGTACCCGTCCTCCAACTGGATGCCGTCCTTGAGCCGCTTGCCCAGGTCGCGCGGGAGCGGTCCCTGGATGGCGGCCAGGTAGGTCTTCTTCACCCCGTACTTGGGGTGGGTCAGGCGGTGGGCGAGCTCACCGTGGTTGGTGAGCATGAGGATGCCCTCGGTCTCGGTGTCCAGCCGGCCGACGTGGAAGAGCCGCGTCTCACGATTGTTGACGTAGTCGCCGAGGCACTGGCGGCCGTCCGGGTCCTCCATGGAGGAGACGACACCGGCGGGCTTGTTCAGCGCGAAGAAGAGGTACGACTGGGCGGCCACGGTCAGGCCGTCGACCTTGATCTCGTCCTTGTGCACGTCGACGCGCATGCCCTGCTCGACGACGATCTCGCCGTTGACCTCGACGCGGGCCTGCTCGATCAGCTCCTCGCACGCCCGCCGCGAACCCATGCCTGCCCGGGCGAGGACCTTCTGCAGCCGCTCGCCCTCCTGCTCGGCGCCGGGGTGGGTCTTGGGCGTGCTGATGTCGGGCTTGCCCGCGTACCTGTCCCGGTTGCGCTGCTCGATCTTGGCGTCGAGCTCACGCGGACGGGACGGGGCGCCCTGGCGGCGCGGGCCGCCGCTCCTGCCGCCGCCGGACTGCGCGGGCTTCGGGCCGCCCTTGGCGCCGCCACGGGCGGCCGCGCCGCGGCCCTTGCGGGGTGCTTCGGTGCTCTTCTCTCCGGTGGAGCCCACGTCGTAGCGGCGCTCCTCGGGCCGGGGCCGGCGGGGACGCTGCTCCTGCTTGCCGTCGCCGCGGCCGGCGCCGGCACCCCGGGGATTCCGGTTGCCGCCGCTCTTGCCGCTGCCGCTTCCGCTGTTCCTGCCACTGCTTCGCATCAAAATTCCGTCTTGTCGTCTGCGTGAGTATCCGGGGTGTCCGGTGCGTCCGGATCGAACGACGGCACACCCTCTAGCGTCTCAGCCTCGATCGCGTCCGCCTCGGGGAGGAAGGGCGCGAGCTCCGGGAGCTCATCCAGGCCACGCAGGCCCATCCGCTCCAGAAAGTAGTTCGTCGTCCTGTACAGGATCGCACCTGTTTCGGGTTCCGCGCCCGCTTCCTCGACGAGGCCCCGCTGGAGCAGGGTCCGCATGACCCCGTCGCAGTTCACGCCGCGGACCGCGGACACCCTCGACCGGCTGACCGGCTGGCGGTACGCGACCACGGCGAGAGTCTCCAGGGCCGCCTGTGTGAGACGGGCCTGCCGGCCGTCCAGGACGAAGCCCTCGACGGCCGCCGCGTACTCCGGGCGGGTGTAGAAGCGCCAGCCGCCCGCGACCAGCCGCAGATCGAAACCGCGGCGCTGCACGGCGTACTCGTCGGCCAGCTCGTGCAGGGCGTCGGCGACGGCCCTGCGGGGCCGCTCCAGCACCTTGGCGAGGTGCTCCTCGGTGGCGGGCTCGTCGACGACCATGAGGACGGCCTCCAGGGCGGGCTTGAGATCAAGGTCCGCGGCGGGGGAACCGGTGGTGTCCTGCTGACTCATGCCTTCACATCCTCCTGGGCGTCCTGCGCCTCGGTCACCCCGGTGTCGAACTCGTCCGTCACGACGGGCCCGGCCCCCTCTCCCCCGGTCCAGCGCACCAGAAGCTCGCCGAGCGCCTCGTCCTGATCGAGCGCGACGGCCTTCTCCCGGTACAGCTCCAGCAGCGCGAGGAACCGGGCGACGACGGTGAGGGTGTCCTGGGCGTCCTCGGCGAGCATCCGGAAACTGATCTCCCCCGCCTGCCGCAGCCGCGCGACCACGATCCCGGCCTGTTCCCGCACACTGACCAGCGGTGCGTGGATGTGGTCGACGTACACCTGCGGCTCGGGCCTGGGCTGCATCGCCTTCACGGCCAGCCGGGCGAACCCCTCGGCCCCGATGCTGATGACGACCTCGGGCAGCAGCTCGGCGTAGTGCGGCTCCAGCCCCACGGTCCGGGGGAAGCGCCGCCCCTCCGACTCCAGCCGGTCGCTGAAGATGTCGGCGACGCGTTTGTACGCGCGGTACTGGAGCAGCCGGGCGAAGAGCAGGTCCCGCGCTTCGAGCAGCGCCAGATCCGCCTCGTCCTCCACCTCGGCGGCGGGCAGCAGCCGGGCGGCCTTCAGATCGAGCAGGGTCGCGGCGACGACGAGGAACTCGGTGGTCTGATCCAGGTCCCAGTCCGGCCCCATGGCGCGGATGTGCGCCATGAACTCGTCGGTGACCTTGGACAGTGCGACTTCGGTCACATCCAGCTTGTGCCGGGAGATGAGCTGCAGAAGCAGATCGAAGGGCCCCTCGAAGTTCGCCAGCCGTACGGTGAACCGCCCGTCGTCGGCGGGCTCGGGGGGCGAGGCCGGGGTTGCCGCTACGGCGGTCTCGGCGGGCGTTACCGGCGCCTCGGGCCCGGCGGACGCGACGGATGACACGGCGACCACCGCCGCATCGGCCCTACCGTCCCCGCCCCCCACCAAAGCGGCCCGGCCGCCCGGACCGCGCCCCAAGGGGCGGCGAGGGGTGCGGGCGGGCTCGTCGGTCGTCGGCATGAGGGTCCAGGGACGGCGGGATACGGGCGGCGGGCGTACGAGAAGGCCCGGACGCGCTCCGGGCAGGCTACCGGCGCCCCACCGGTCAGCGGCCGCGCAGCCGCCGTACGAGGATGCTCGCGTCGCCCCGCGACTCCAGGTCCGCGAGAACCACCGCGACCGCCTCGCGGACGATCCGCCCGCGGTCGACCGCGAGCCCGTGCTCCCCGCGCAGCACCAGACGGGCGTGTTCGAGGTCCATCAGTTCCTCGGCCGAGACGTAGACGGTGATCTTCTCGTCGTGCCGCTCCCGGCCGCTGGGCCGCCGGTTCGCCCCGCGTCCGCCTCCGCGCCTGCGCTGCTGCTGAACGGCGGGGGCGGGAACCGCCTCCTGGGCCGACGACTGCGCGGACGCCGATGTGGCGGGCTGAGTGGCCGGCCGCTGGGCCGGCGAGGACTGCTGGGGCCCGCGTCCCGGCTGCGCCGCCACCGCGCCCCGGCCGCCGTCACCGCCGCGGGTGCGTGATTCCCCCGCGTCGGCATCCGCCGCGGAGTGCTCCTCCCGAGCCGCGGTCTCCGCCGCCCCGGACCCGTCGGCTGCGGGATCGCTCTCCCCGGCCGGACCGGGCACCCGGGCCTCGCCGTTCGCCTTGCGCCGCCGGTCCGCCGGGGACGACGCCTGCAGGCCCATCCCCCCGGTGGTACGGAACAGTTCGTCGGCCCCGGGCAGACTCACTCGGCGTGACACCGGGCGAGCACCTCCCTGGCGAGCTGGCGATAGGCGGCGGCACCGACCGAGTTGGAGGCGTACGTGGTGATGGGCTCACCGGCGACCGTGGTCTCCGGGAAGCGCACGGTGCGCCCGATGACCGTGTGGTAGACGTGATCGTCGAAGGCCTCGACGACGCGCGCGAGGACCTCGCGGCTGTGCACCGTACGGGAGTCGTACATCGTGGCGAGGATGCCGTCGAGCTCCAGATCCGGGTTGAGCCGCTCCTGGACCTTCTCGATCGTCTCGGTGAGCAGTGCCACGCCTCGCAGCGCGAAGAACTCGCACTCGAGCGGCACTATGACCTTGTGGGCGGCCGTCAGGGCGTTCACGGTGAGCAGGCCCAGCGAGGGCTGGCAGTCGATCACGATGTAGTCGTAGTCGGCCATCAGCGGCTTCAGGGCACGCTGCAGCGTGGACTCCCGGGCCACCTCGCTCACCAACTGCACCTCGGCAGCCGACAGGTCGATATTGCTGGGCAGCAGGTCCATGTTCGGGACCGCGGTCTTCAGCAGGACCTCGTCGGCCGACATGCCCCGCTCCATGAGCAGGTTGTAGACCGTGAGGTCGAGCTCCATCGGGTTGACGCCGAGCCCGACCGACAGGGCTCCCTGCGGGTCGAAGTCGACGAGCAGGACGCGGCGCCCGTACTCCGCGAGCGCGGCACCCAGGTTGATGGTCGACGTGGTCTTGCCCACGCCGCCCTTCTGGTTGCACATCGCGATGATCTTCGCGGGACCGTGGTCGGTCAGCGGTCCCGGGATCGGGAAGTAGGGCAGGGGCCGACCGGTCGGGCCGATCCGCTCGCGGCGCTGGCGGGCAGCGTCGGGCGCGAGGGTGGCCGCGTACTCCGGATCGGGCTCGTACTCGGCGTCGGGGTCGTAGAAGTGCCCCTGGGGCACCTCGTCGAAGTCGGCGAAGTGGGCGGTCTCTCGGCCACTCTCGTTGCCGGCCATGGCGTTCACGTGTAGGCCGTCCATCATCTGGGGGGCTGTCGTCATGTGCTGATTGGTGGCGAAGGTGCGGACAGCGACGGAGCCGACAGCCTCCAGCCCGTGCGGGCTCCGGCCCCGTGCAAGCATCCCTGATTGAACACCCCCGGGAGTAATTGTCGACTCATTCACAAGTCGTCTTACCTCCTTGGACGTGACCAGGAAACTTATCGATAGGTCAGCGTGGCACCATGCCGACGATTGGCGACTCTATGGCGTGTCACCGCTCCACAGCAACACAATCCGCCGGACCCGGCCCGATGTGTCGGCAATCGAACACCTCCCTGTCAAGGGCACGCAGCCACCCCGGCTCACTTTTAACGGGTGCACGAATCGGCTAAAGGGTTACGTTCGAGACGAGTTGAACGAGGGTCGCGCAGGGCCCGACACGCGTCCGGCCGGACCTTGCTGGGCAAGGTCCGGCCGGACGCGTGAGGTTGACGGGAAGTGTTGACCCCTCAGCCGAGAAGCGAGCTCAGCTCGACGCGCTCCAGGCCGTGCGCCTCGGCCACCTCGCGGTAAACGACCTGCCCGTCATGGGTGTTGAGACCCTTGGCGAGTGCGGCGTCACGGCGCAGCGCCTCGGCCCAGCCGCGGTTGGCGAGCTCCACGATGTACGGCAGCGTGGCGTTGGTGAGGGCGTACGTGGAGGTGTTCGGCACCGCGCCCGGCATGTTCGCGACGCAGTAGAAGACCGAGTTGTGGACCATGAAGGTCGGCTCGGCGTGCGTCGTCGGGTGGGAGTCCTCGAAGCAGCCGCCCTGATCGATCGCAATGTCGACAAGTACACTTCCGGGCTTCATCCTGGCGACGAGCTCGTTGGTGACCAGCTTCGGGGCCTTCGCGCCGGGGATCAGCACGGCGCCGATGACGAGGTCGGCCTCGACGACGGCCTTCTCCAGCTCGAAGGCGTTGGAGACGACGGTCTTGACCTTGGTGCCGAAGACCTTGTCGGCCTCGCGCAGCTTGTTGATGTCCTTGTCGAGCAGCGTGACGTGGAAGCCGAGACCGACGGCGATCTGCGTGGCGTTCCAGCCGGAGACGCCGCCGCCGATGACGACGGCCTCACCGGGGGCCGTGCCCGGGACGCCGCCCGGCAGCACGCCGCGGCCGCCGACCGAGCGCATCAGGTGGTAGGCGCCGACCTGCGGGGCCAGCCGGCCCGCGACCTCGGACATCGGGGCGAGCAGCGGCAGCGCGCGGCTCGCGGTCTCGACCGTCTCGTACGCGATGGCCGTGGTGCCCGACTCCAGCAGCGCGTCCGTGCACTCGCGGGAGGCGGCGAGGTGCAGGTAGGTGAAGAGCGTCTGGTCCTTGCGCAGGCGGTGGTACTCCTCGGCAACCGGCTCCTTGACCTTGAGCACCAGGTCGGCGGTGGCCCAGACCTCGTCGGCGGTGGGGAGGATCTGCGCCCCGGCGGCGATGTACTCCTCGTCCGTGATCGAGGAGCCGGCCCCGGCGCTCTCCTCGATGACGACCTGGTGGCCGTGGCGTACGAGCTCGTTCACACCGGCGGGCGTGATCGCCACGCGGAACTCGTTGTTCTTGACTTCGCGGGGGATGCCGACCTTCACGTCGATCACGGTCCTTGACTCAGAGGGTTACCCGGACATAGCTCTACATACCCGGGTAGACACAGCATAAATGGAGACACCGCGAACGAACGCGGTAGAGCCAGTCTAATGAAGGGGTTCCCGCTGTCTAGCCTTACAAAGCATTAATTTTCACTCACCGCACTACGGATTTCGTAGGCGACACCCTTCTCGCCAAGCAATCTGTCGGCAAGACCGCGGTGCAGCCGGGCCGCAGCCGGGTCGCCGAGCCGGTCGAACGTGTCGGCCAGCCGCAGTTCCAGCGCCGCCTGCAGCCGCACGTCCCCCGCCTGCCCGGCCCAGTGAACGGCCTCCTGGCAGGTGCGCAGCGACTCGCGCGGCCGGCCCGCGTACTCCTGCACCCGGGCCGCCTCGCTCAGCGCCCGCGCCTGGGCCGGCACATCACCGAGCCTGCGGTACCCGGCCGCGGCGGCCCGCCAGTTCCGCAGCGCCTCGCCGTACCGCCCCGCGTAGGTGTGGACGGCACCGAGCCGCCCGTACAGCCGCGCCTCGTCGGCCCGCTCGCCCTGGGTGAGCCGCTGCGCCAGCGCCCGGCCGTACCAGTCGGAGGCCCGCTGGAAGTCCCCCAGCTCGGCGTAGGCGCCACCCACGGATTCCATCGCGCGGCCGATGGCGTACGGATCCTTCGCGGCCCGTCCGGCGTCCAGCGCGGCCCGGTAGCGGGTCAGCGCCTCCCGCGTACGGCCGGTCCTCGCGTCGAGGTCCGCGAGGTTGAGCAGCGCGGCGGCCCGCTCGCGCGGCAGGTCGCGCCGCTCGGCGACGGCCAGGACCAGACCGTGCAGTCCGTACAGCTCGGGCGCGGCGGCCTCGGTGCCCTGGTGCACGGCCAGCGCCCGCACCAGCGCGGCCACCAACCGCCTTGCCAGGGTGTCGAGTTCACCGTCCTCAACAGCGATCCGAGCCGAGGCGAGCAGGGCGGGCCGACGGCTCCGCAGCCATGCGGCGGCCGCATCGGGGCCGGGGAAGCGCAGCGAGCGCGGCAGCCCGGCGAGCTTGCGGCGGGCCGCGGAACCCTCGGGTTCGGTGACCGCCCGGCAGGACTGCAGCAGCCGTACGGTCCGCTCCAGCATCCGGGCCCTGGCGAGTTGGTTCTCCGCCGGCCGGTCCCTGGTCTCCAGCAGCGCCCGCAGCAGCGGGGCGAGGCAGCCGGGCACCTCGTACTGCGGCTCGTCCGCCCCATCGCTGCGCAGCAGCCCCAGGGCCACGAAGTCGTCGAGCGTCGTCCGGGCCGCGGAGACGGAGCAGCCGGCCAGCCCGGAGGCGGTGTGGGCGTCGGCGAGCCCGGCGGGGGCGAGGGCGAGCAGGCGCAGTATCCGTGCGGCGGCCGGCGGCAGGGAGTCATGGACGAGGCGGAAGGCACGGGCCAGCGGGCGGGCGCCGGTGGACTGCTCCGGGTCGTCCGGGAGCTCGCGCAGCTGTTTGGTGACGTCGGCGACGGACGCCATGGGGTGCGTGGCGAGCCAGCCGCCGGCCAGCACGAGGGCGGCCGGCAGTCCGCCGCATTCCTCGGCGAGGGTTTCGGCGGTCCGTGGGTCGACGGTGATCCTGACCTGGCCGATGATGCGGGCGAGCAGCCGGACGGCGGAGCCCGCGTCCAGCCCGCCGATGGTGCAGGGGCGGACGTCCGGGATTCCGGTCAGCGGGCCCTCGGAGGTGGCGACGACCAGGCAGTCGGGGTTGTCCGGCAGCAGCGGGTCGACCTGTTCCGCGTCCACGGCACCGTCGAGGAGGAGCAGGGCTCTGCGCCCGGCGAGCGCCTCGCGGACCAGCTGGGAGAGTTCGTCCCCGTCGGCGCCGGGCGGGCCCGTGATGCCCAGCTGGTCGAGCAGCTCCCGGGCGGTGCGCTCGGTGGGAACCGGCGTGCCGCCGAGTTCGGTGAGCCGGGCCCGGAACAGACCGTCGGGGTGGTCGCCGGTGGAGAGCAGTCGGCGGGTGAGCTCGCCGGCGAGTGCGGTGCGTCCGGAGCCGGGACGTCCGGCGATCAGCAGGACCCGGGCGCGGGCGGCCTTGCGACCGGCCAGGGTGTCCAGTCCGGCCCGCTCGATGTCGGCGCGCAGCGCCTTCAACTCGCGTTCGCGGCCGAAGAATCGGGGGGGTGCGGCACCGGACGGCTCCTCGGTTCCCGCCGCCTTGGCCGGGCCGCTGGTGTCCACCGCCTGATCCGTCACGGGCCACGCTCCACTTCGCTGCACGCGTTGCCCGCCGGGACTCCGGTCAGGGCATTCCGAGCGTAGTTCAGGCGAGTGGACGAATTCCGTGGAGCGGGGCGCGGTGGTCCCCCGATCGGATCAGCATCTTTTCCGATCGGGGGGCTCGGGTGAACCGTTCAGCGGCCGGACCGCGGACCGCCGGACGGCGCACGGCCCTTACGAGCCGTCGGGCAACGCACCGTCAGACCCCGAACGGTCGGGCGGGCCACGGTGCCTCGGCCGGACGCAGCGAGTCGATCCCGTCACCGGCGAGCACCGCCGCGAGGGAAAGGACGCCCACGACGAGGCAGCTGTTGTGCAGGTCCCCGGCGAGCACCCCCCGTACCAGCTCCTGGAGCGGCACCCGGGCCAGCTCCATGTCGGACTCCTCATCGGAGACCAGGTAACGCTCGCAGTCGGCCTCGGAGAGCTGCCGGGCCAGGAAGATCCGTACGGCCTCGTCGCAGCCGCCGGGGGTGGTGTAGACGTCGGTCAGCACCCGCCAGTCCTCGGCCTTGGCGTACGCCTCCTCGTAGAGCTCGCGCTGGGCCGCGTGCAGCGGGTTCTCACCGGGGATGTCGAGCAGTCCGGCCGGGATCTCCCAGAGCTTGTGGCGCACCGGGTGGCGGTACTGCCGCAGGACGAGGACCCGGTTCTCCTCGTCGAGCGCGAGCACGGCGACCGAACCCGGGTGGACCTGGTAGTCGCGGCGTACGACCGTGCCGTCGGGCATCACCACGTCATCGGTGCGGACACTGGTCTTGTTGCCGGTGAAGGGCGTCTTGGTCGCGGTGACCTGCCACTCCTCGGGCGTGTCCTGGAAACCCATCTCGTCCTCCCACAAAAACCGGAACCGGGGCACGCATCCTCGATGGATCCGTACCCCGGTCAACGTTAGTGCCTGTGCACCGCCGGACTACTTGCCCGACGCGGCGCCCTGCTCGGCGCCGGCCCCGGCGCCCGTCTTGCGCGCGACGGCCGCCTTGACCAGGCCCGCGAAGAGCGGGTGCGGTCGGGTCGGGCGGGAGCGGAGCTCCGGGTGCGCCTGGGTGGCGACCAGGTAGGGGTGGATCTCGCGCGGGTACTCGACGTACTCGACGAGCTTGTTGTCCGGGGAAGTGCCGGAGAAGACCAGACCGGCCTTCTTCTCCAGCTCGGCACGGTAGGCGTTGTTGACCTCGTAGCGGTGGCGGTGGCGCTCCTCCACGTACGGCTGGTCGTCGTAGGCCTCACGGACCAGCGAGCCCTCGGCGAGCTTCGCCGGGTACAGGCCGAGCCGCATGGTGCCGCCCAGGTCGCCCGCGCCCTCGACGTACGCCAGCTGCTCCTCCATCGTCGAGATGACGGGGTGCGAGGTGGCGGCGTCGAACTCGGTGGAGTTGGCATCGGGGATCTCGGCGAGGTTGCGCGCCGCCTCGATCACGATGCACTGCAGGCCGAGACAGAGGCCGAGCAGCGGCACCTTGTTCTCGCGGGCGTACTGGATGGCGCCGATCTTGCCGTTGACCCCGCGGTCGCCGAAGCCGCCGGGGACACAGATCGCGTCGACATCGGAAAGCTGCTTCGCGGCACCGGCCGGGGTCTTGCAGTCGTCGGAGGCGACCCACTTGACCTTGACGCGGGCCTTGTTCGCGAAACCGCCGGCCCGGATGGCCTCGGTGACCGAGAGGTAGGCGTCGGGCAGGTCGATGTACTTGCCGACGAGCGCGACGGTGATCTCGTGGTCGGGGTTGTGGACGCGGTCCAGCAGGTCGTCCCACGTGGTCCAGTCGACGTCACGGAACGGCAGGTCGAGCTTGCGCACGACGTACGCGTCCAGGCCCTCGGTGTGCAGCACCTTCGGGATGTCGTAGATCGACTTGGCGTCCACGCAGGCCACCACGGCGGCCTCGTCGACGTCGCACATCAGCGAGATCTTGCGCTTGATGGCGGTCGGTACGTCACGGTCGGCGCGCAGCACGATGGCGTCGGGCTGGATGCCGATGTTGCGCAGCGCGGCGACGGAGTGCTGGGTCGGCTTGGTCTTGAGCTCGCCGGACGGGCCGATGTAGGGCAGCAGCGAGATGTGCACGACGAAGACGTTGTCCCGGCCGACCTCGTGGCGGACCTGGCGGACGGTCTCCAGGAACGGCAGCGACTCGATGTCACCGACCGTGCCGCCGACCTCGGTGATGACGACATCGACGTCGTCGGTCGCCATGCGGCGGATGCGGTGCTTGATCTCGTTGGTGATGTGCGGAATGACCTGCACGGTGTCACCGAGGTACTCGCCGCGCCGCTCCTTGGCGATCACCTGCGAGTAGACCTGGCCGGTGGTGACGTTGGCGGAGCCGTCGAGGTCGACGTCGAGGAAACGCTCGTAGTGGCCGATGTCCAGGTCGGTCTCGGCGCCGTCGTTGGTGACGAACACCTCACCGTGCTGGAAGGGGTTCATCGTGCCCGGGTCGACGTTCAGATACGGGTCGAGCTTCTGCATGGTGACCCGGAGGCCGCGCGCCTTGAGCAGGGCACCGAGGCTTGACGCAGTCAGACCCTTGCCGAGGGAGGAGGCGACACCCCCGGTGACGAAGATGTGCTTGGTCGTCGTGGATGTGGGCTGCATAGCCAAAGGGGGCTCCCGTGGTCGCGATCGTGAGGTGCGTGCCGGCGTTGCCGTCCGGAGAATTCCGGAGGTGCCTTCGCTGCGGTTCGGGGGCCTCGTCCGCTGTTGCGGACGAGGACCGGTCCACGGGCTACCAGGGTATCAGCGACAAAGGGGGCCTGCTTCCGGCCATGCCCCGCACCACCACCCCACGTGATCACCGCGGGCCCCTCACGCCGCACCCGTTCGGCTCAGGCTCATCGATGAGCGTTACCGAGACAGTCGCGCAGATCATTCCGGTGCGTCGTATCCTGCTCGGACACTCGCTCCGGGCGAGGTACCGAGCTCGCAGGTTCCCCCACAACAACCCCTTGCGACGACCTCTTGACCCGCAGTAATGCCCTACGGGGCGACATGGCCGTTCGACTGGAGATGCACGTGGCCGGGCGCATCGAGGATTACGCACTCATCGGAGACATGCAGACCGCCGCCCTGGTCTGCCGGGACGGCACAGTGGACTGGCTGTGCCTTCCCCGCTTCGATTCGCATGCCATTTTCGCGGGACTTCTGGGTACCGAGGAGCATGGTTTCTGGCGCCTGGGACCGGCGCGGGAGGACGGGGCGGAGCCGCCGTCCGCGGACCGCCGCCGCTACCGCGGGGACTCCCTCGTCCTGGAATCGGAGTGGGACACACCGCGCGGAACGGTCAGAGTGACCGATTTCATGCCCCCGCGTGACGGTGCCCCGCAAGTCATCCGCATCGTGGAGGGGATCAGCGGCCGGGTACCGATGCGCTCCGAGCTGCGGATGCGGTTCAGCTACGGGCGGGTGACGCCGTGGGTGCACAAGGTCGACGGCCGTACGGTCGCCGTCGCGGGTCCGGACTCCGTCTGGCTGGACACCCCCGCCGACACCTACGGCGAGAACCTGACGACGTACTCCGATTTCACGGTCGCGCCGGGTGACCGGATCGCGTTCACGATCAGCTGGCAGCCCTCGCACCACGAGCCGCCGGGCCTGCCGGACCCGGAGGGCTCGCTGGACGCGACCGCGGACTTCTGGCGTGAATGGGTCGAGCAGTGCACGTACCACGGGCCCTACCGCGAGGCCGTGGTGCGCTCACTGATCACCCTCAAGGCCCTGACGTACGCGCCGACCGGCGGCATCGTCGCCGCGCCGACCAGCTCCCTGCCCGAGGACATCGGCGGTTCCCGGAACTGGGACTACCGCTACACCTGGCTGCGCGACGCCGCGATCACCCTCTCCTCCCTGCTGCGCACCGGCTACCGCGAGGAGGCCCGCGCCTGGCGCGAATGGCTGCTGCGGGCGGTCGCCGGCGACCCGGAGAACCTGCAGATCATGTACGGCATCGCGGGCGAGCGCGAGCTGGGCGAGGCCGAGCTGGACTGGCTGCCCGGTTACGAGAACTCCAGCCCGGTCCGGGTCGGCAACGGCGCCGCGGGTCAGCTCCAGCTGGATGTGTACGGCGAGGTCATCGAGGCGCTGCACCTCGCCCATATGACCGGTCTGACCCGCAACGACTACGCGACGGGCCTCCAGCTCAAGCTGATCGAGTACCTGGAGAAGCACTGGGACGAGCCGGACGAGGGCATCTGGGAGGTGCGCGGCCCGCGCCGCCACTTCGTCCACTCGAAGGTGATGGCCTGGGTCGCCGTCGACCGCACCATAAAGCTGATCGAGTCCGGGGACGCGGAAGGGCCGCTGGAGCGGCTGCGTGAGCTGCGCGACGACATCCACCGCGATGTCTGCGACCGGGGCTACGACGCGGAACGCAACACCTTCACCCAGTCCTACGGATCGAAGGAGCTGGACGCCTCCCTCCTGCTGATCCCCCAGATGGGATTCCTCCCACCGGACGACAAGCGCGTGATCGGCACGATCGAGGCGATCCAGCGCGAACTGTCCACGGAGGACGGCTTCGTGCTTCGCTACCCCACCAAGGGCGAGCACGCGGGCGTCGACGGCCTGGAGGGCGACGAGGGCGCGTTCCTGGCCTGCTCGTTCTGGCTGGCCGACGACCTGGCGATGATCGGTCGGGTCGACGAGGCGCGCCAGCTCTTCGAACGGCTGCTGGCCCTGCGCAACGATCTGGGCCTGCTCGCGGAGGAGTGGGACCCCCGGCTGCAGCGCCAGGTGGGGAACTTCCCCCAGGCGTTCAGCCATGTGCCGCTGATCGACACGGCACTGCGCCTGACGGCGAGCGGGGCGTACGTCGGCTGACCGCCGGGTGGGATCCAGGGCTCCGGCGGCCGGCCCGCCTCGGTGCGCCCTTCACGACCCTGTCGATTGTGGCGTACGTCATAATCGACAGGGGGGCGTGCAATTCGCCTGCCCGCGGCACGAGTTGTCGGGAAGGAATGCCTCACGGTCCGGTCCGTGACCACCCGGTGATGTCTCCGGAGCGCGAGCACGGGTAGCGTCCGACCCCATGGACAATCAGGGCGGAATCACCGTGCAGCGGGCCCTTGAGCTGCCGGGACTGCGCAGCGGGCTGCCGGAGGTGGTGGCCGGCACGGACCGGCTGAACCGTACGGTGCGCTGGGTGCACGCGGGCGAGGTCCCGAACATCGCTTCGCTGCTCAAGGGCGGCGAATTGCTGCTCACCACCGGCCTGGGGCTCGGCACCCGCCCCGCCGAGCAGCGCGCCTTCGTCCGCAGGCTCGCCGACCGCGGGATCGCCGCCCTGGTGGTGGAGCTCGGACCGCGGTTCGGCAGGCTGCCCGCGTCGATCGTGGACGCCGCCCGCGCGGCGGGTCTGCCGCTGGTGCAGCTGCACCGGGAGGTGCCGTTCGTGACGGTGACCGAGGAGATCCACACCGAGATCGTCAACGGTCACTACGCGCTGCTGCGGCAGGCCGAGGACGTGCACCGGCGGTGCACGGAGGCGCTGCTCGGCGGCGGTGGTGTGCCCCAGGTGCTGGGCATCCTGGCTGACTTCGCGGCCAATCCGGTCTTCCTGGAGACGGCGGACGGCCAGTTGCTGTACGCGGCGGGACCCACGTCCGGCCCGGTCGGCGCCGATCCGCTCCAGGTGTGGGACGGGATGCGCGGCGGCCGGGCGGCCCGTGAGTCGCCGCCCGCCGGTTCGGTGCTGGTGGATGTGCCGGGTGGCGGTCCGGGGACCGGTTCGGTACGGGCCAGGCTGGTGCTGCTGGCCGTGTCCGGGCCGCTGGTGCCGGTGCACCGGATGGCGGCGGAGCGGGCGGCCGGGATTCTCGCCGTCGTGCTGATGCAGGCCCGCCAGGAGGAGGAACTCGCGGCGCGCGGCCGGGGCGACTTCCTGACGGATCTCGCGGAGGGCCGGATCACGCCGGAGGACGCGCCGGCGCAGGCCCGCGTGCTGGGCTTCAAGCCGGGTGAGATGCCGTTGCTGCCGGTGGTGATGCGACTGGCTCCCGAGCTGTCCGTGTCGGGGAACTGGGCGCTGCTGGCGCGCGCTGTGCTGGAGGAGCTCTCGTCGGTGGGTGTGCCGGTGCTGCTCGGCGTGCGGCCCGTGGAGGGGCGGGTTCCGGTGCTGCTGGGGCTGCGGTCGGAGACGGAGCGCACGGCGGTCGCGGACCGGGTCGCGGCGGCGCTGCGCGCCGGGGTGGAGCGGGCCGGTCTCGAGCGCGCCGGATCGCATCCGCCGGTCGTGGTGGTGGGCGTGGCGGGTGGCTGGGCGGCGGCCGGAGCGGGGCTGCGGCACGCGGCGGAGACGGCGACGGCCGCGCACGGTCTCAGCGACCGGCCCTGGTACGACGCCCGGCGCCTGGACATCGATCTGCTGCTGTGGCGGCTGCGGGACCATCCGGATCTGGCGGCGTTCGTGGACCGGGCGATCGGTCCGCTGCGCGATCACGACCGCACCTCGCGCCCTCCGCTGCTGCCGACGCTGGAGACCTATCTCGCCCACGCGGGCCGCAAGGCGGAGACGGCACGCGAACTGCACCTGAACCGCCAGACGCTGTACAACCGGCTGGCCCGCATAGGCGAGCTCCTCGGCACCGATCTGGACGACCCCCAGGCCGTCCTGGCCCTGAGCCTGGCCCTGCGCGCCCGCCGCCACACGTCGTAGCGGCGCAGCGGTCCCCAGGAGGGTGCTGAAGATCGCGGCGCCCCGCCGCGATCTTCAGCACCCTCCCAGCAGCCCGTTCACCGCGTCCGGGCTGCCGCCAGCGGCTGCGTCAACTCGTCGTAGACGCTGAGCACTTGAGCGATCGTGTCGTCCTCCGTCGGCCAACTCGCGGCCTGCGCACGGCCCGCGGTCACCAGCTCCGCACGCCGCTCCGGGTCGCCGAGCAGCCTGGCCACCGCCCGCCCGAGCGCCTCGGCGTTCCCGTACGGTACGAGCTCCGCCGCGTCCCCCACGAGTTCGGGCACCCCTCCGACCGCGGTGGCGACCAGCGGAACGCCGAGCCGCAGCGCCTCCTGGGCCAGCACCGAGCGCGCCTCCCACCGGCTGGACAGCACGGCCAGATCGGCGACGGCGAGGAGTTCCGCGAGGTCGTCGCGGCTGCCGACGATCCGTACGGGCAGGTCCTCGTTCCGGATCCGGCGCTGCAGAGCGGCCCGCTCGTGTCCCTCCCCCACGATGATCAGCAGCGGTACGGGGTCGATTTCGCGCCATACCCGTGCGGCGTCGAGCAGCAGGTCGTACCCGTGGTGCGGTACGAGACTCCCGTACGACATGATCAACGGCCGTTCCACCGCTCCGAGTTCGGCCCGAATCTTGTCTGCGTGGACGAGGGCGGCGTGGGACGATAACGGGGCGGAGACCGGCGAGAGCCGGGCATCGCGCGCGCCTCGGAGCCGCGCCCGGTCGACCAGGTCCGATGTCGTACCGAGCACAACCGCCGCCGTACGGGCGGCCCTTCGCTCCATCAAGTGGAGCAGCCGGCCGCGGGCGCCTTCGGCGTGCGCGCGGGCGTGCCAGGTGACGACCAGCGGGACACGCCGGCCGCCGAGCGCGAGAGCGGCGCGCACGGCGGCGTGCAGACCGTGTGCGTGGACCACGTCCGCCGTCAGGCAGGCGGTACGCAGCGCGGCGACGGCCGCGGGATCGCTGCGCCGCGGTACTGCGGTGAACCGGGCACCCGTACCGGAGAAGTCGTAGGCGTGGTCCAGTTCGGCCGGGGCGCAGACGGTGACGTGCACGCCTCTCGCCACCAGTCCCGCGGCCAGCGAGCCGACGTGGGCGCTGCTGCCCGCGCTGCCGCCGCCCAGGACTTGGACCGTACGCAGCTGTGACACGTTGAATGGCTCCCGGGGGTCCCTGTGCGGGTGATGGCACCGCCAAGGATGCCAGCCCGTACGCACGTTCCGGCACAGTCGAGCCACTGTCGCGGTGCGGACAACAGCAACCGGCCATGACCTACCACTCGCACGGGTGATGAAGCGGCGCGATGTTGCCGTGACCGTGGGTCAGTGGCTCCCCGTCAGCGGTCCGCCGTCAACTGGACGAGCCGGCTGACCCGGTCCCCGTACACCGTCGCCGCGACGAGCCCCGCCGCATGGGCGACGAGCCCGGCCCGGCCACGGCCCGCGACGATGGCGATCCCGACCGCGGCGCCCAGGGCGTGGGCCCCGGTGTCCCCGATCATGGTGCGCTCCCCCAGGTCGTCGGCGACGAGGGCCGCCGCGGCCCCCATCGGTGCGGCGGCGAGCGGGCCGCCCAACAGGCCCGGGGCCCCGAGGGCGAGCACGGTGGCTGCGGCCGCTGCGGGCCGTACGTCCGTCAGATTGACCAGGTGCGCGGTCGCGGCGATCACGACGCCGGCGAGGATCCGGTCGACGGGCCGGTCCTTGAGCAGCGCACCGGCGGCGAGCCCGGCGGCCCCGATCCCGAACAGTTTCACCGCGCCGCTGGTCACCTCACCGTCCCGCAGGGCCCCCAGGTGGGCGCGGAACCCGCGCCGCGGATCGTCCGCACCGACGAGGTCGTCGTACGCCCCGCAGCCGCCTGCCGCGAGTACGGCGAGCGCGGCGGCGTACCTGGTGCGGGCCGGGAGGGGCAGGACGGCGGTTCCGGCTGCGGCGCCGAGGGCGACGGCCGGTCCCGCGTACAGATCGACGGTGCGGCCCGCGTGGTTGGTGCGCTGCCAGCCCCTCCGCGGCCGGGCCCGCAGCGCCCGGTACACACCCCCCGCGACGGCGGCTGCGACGGCACCGGACACGGCGGCCCTGCTGAATGCTGCTCCCATACGGGCCAGGCTACGCACCGGCCCGCAGGCACCGTTCAGCGGCCGCCCTCGTATGGAGACCACCGGGCGGACCCCGGCAACTCGGCACGGAAGCGCGCCGGGCGGGCTCAGCGCACGAGCCCGTCCGGCGACCGGACACGCACGCGCGCCGACCGGCGGCGCAGCCCGCTCGCCACCGCGCGCGCCGCCCCCGCTACCCGTCCGCCCGCGCCGCGGCCAGCAGTTCCTCCGCATGGGCCCGTGCCGTCTGCGAGTCCTCCTGGCCCGCGAGCATCCGGGACAGCTCCCGTACCCGGTCCTCGCCCTCCAGGACCGTGACCCCGCTGCTGGTCACCGACCCGTCGACCGTCTTCTCGACCAGCAGCTGCCGGTCGGCGAAGGCCGCCACCTGCGGCAGATGCGTCACGACGACGACCTGCGCGGACCTGGCGAGCTTCGCGAGCCGCCGCCCGACCTCGACGGCGGCCTTGCCGCCGACCCCCGCGTCGACCTCGTCGAAGAGATACGTGGGTACGGGATCGGAGCCGGCGAAGACCACCTCGACGGCGAGCATCACCCGGGACAGCTCACCGCCCGACGCGCCCTTGGCGATCGGCCGCGGCTGGGCACCGGGGTGCGGGGCCAGCAGCAGCTCGACCTCGTCGGCGCCGGACTGCCCGTAAGCCACGCTCCGCCCGTCGATCTCGATGCCGGACGCCTCGTCGGCCGCCTCGGTCTGCCGGATGTCGAAGGAGACCCGGGCGTGCGGCATGGCCAGGGAGGCCAGTTCCGCGGTCACCGCCTCGGCGAAGCGCTCCGCAGCCCCCGTACGCGCATCGGTCAACGCCTGTCCGAGGCCCGAGAGTTCGGCACGCAGCGCATCCCGCTCCGCCGTCAGCTCGCCGATGCGGTCGTCGTCACCCTCCAGTTCGGTGAGCCGGGCGGCCCCTTCCTCGGCCCAGGCGAGCACGGCGGTGATGTCCTCGCCGTACTTGCGGGTGAGGCCGGTGAGTGCGGCGCGCCGCTCCTCCACCGCGGCGAGCCGCAGCGGATCGGCGTCCAGCTGGTCGGCGTACCCGGCCAGTTCGCCCGCCACGTCGGCGAGCAGGATCGAGATCTCGCCGATCCGGTCGGCGAGCGCGGCGAGCGCCGCATCGTGGGCGCGTACGGCGTCCAGGGACCGTCCGGCGGCCGCGACCACGGTCGTCGCGTCGACGCCCTCCGGGTCCTCCGGGTTGCCCGCGAGCGCGGTGTGCGCGAGGGACGCCGCGGAGGCGAGCGCTTCGGCGTGGCCGAGCCGCTCGGCCTCGGCTGCCAGGTCGGCGTCCTCGCCCGCCCGTGGTTCGACCGCGGCGATCTCGCCCAGCCCGAAGCGCAGCAGATCCGCTTCCTGGGCGCGTTCGCGGGCGCGCGTCGTCAGCTCGTCGAGCTCCGTGACGACGGCCCGCAGCCTGCGGTACGCGGCCGCGTACTCGGCGTGCGGCACGGCGACACCTTCGCCCGCGTACCGGTCGAGCGCCTGCCGCTGCCGCGCGGGCTTGAGCAGCCCCTGCTGGTCGGTCTGGCCGTGCACCGCGACGAGTTCGTCGGCGAGCTCGGCGAGCACCCCCACCGGCACGGATCTGCCGCCGAGATGCGCCCGGGAGCGCCCCTCCGCGGAAACGGTCCGGCTGATCAGCAGCGCGCCGTCGTCGAACTCGGCTCCGGCCTCCTCGGCCCGCCGGGCCACGGCGTCGCCGTCGGACACCGTGATCCGCCCCTCGACGACCGCGGCCTTGGCCCCGATCCGTACCAGGGCAGGATCGGCACGCCCGCCGAGCAGCAGCCCCAGGCTGGTGACGACCATGGTCTTGCCCGCGCCGGTCTCACCCGTCACCGCGGTGAAACCGGGCGACAGCTCGACCACCGCGTCGTCGATGACTCCGAGCGACCGTATCCGCATCTCCTCCAACACGGACATGACCTTACGAGGTCCGGGCCCCGATGTGCGACGGACCCCGCCCTCCAGGGGTCACTCTCCCGTGTGCACCTTCGGAATGTGCGCCGCCGCCGGAAAGATGTCCACCGGTCAGTGCGGCGCTCCCCGCCACCCCGAGACGGGCAGTGCGAACTTCGCGACCAGCCGGTCCGTGAACGAGGCGTGGTGCAGCCTTGCCAGCCGTACGGGCACCGCACCGCGCCGCACCTCGACCCGCGCGCCCGCGGGCAGCTCCACGGTCCTGCGGCCGTCGCACCACAGCACCCCGTGCGGGGTGTGCTGCTGGACCTCGACGGCGAGCACCGAGGCCGGCGAGGTCACCAGCGGCTTGGCGAACAGCGCGTGGGCGCTGATCGGCACCAGCAGCAGCGCCTCGACCTCGGGCCAGACGACGGGACCACCCGCTGAGAAGGCGTAGGCGGTCGATCCGGTCGGGGTCGCGCAGACGATCCCGTCGCAGCCGAACCCGGTAACCGGGCGGCCGTCGATCTCCAGGACGACCTCCAGCATCCGCTCGGGCGACACCTTCTGCACGGCCGCCTCGTTGAGCGCCCAGTCGGTGTGGACGATGTCGCCGTTGCTGCGCACGACGACGTCGAGCGTCATGCGTTCCTCGACCTGGTACGCCCGGGTGACGACCCGGTCGACGACCTTGTCCAGGTCGTCGCGCTCGGCCTCGGCGAGGAAGCCGACCCGGCCCAGGTTGACGCCGAGCATCGGCACCCCGGAGGCCCGGGAGAGCTCGGCACCGCGCAGCAGCGTCCCGTCCCCGCCGAGCACGACCAGCAGCTCGCAGCCGTCCACGGCCGCCGGTGTGGTGTCCGTGGCCGTCTCGACGGCCGGCGGCAGTGGCAGATCGGCCGCCTCGGTGGCCAGCACGCGGACGCCGAGGCCGCTGCGGAGCAGTCCCTGCACGACCAGTTCGGCGCTGCGGATCGCGGCCGGGCGGCCGGTGTGTGCCAAAAGGAAGACAGTTCGTGCCGCATTCGTCGTCAACGAGGCCCCTCCGCCACTGCACGGTCGACATCCGCGGGATCCAGCTCTGGTGCTCCGGCCCGCAGCCAGAGAAAGTACTCGACATTTCCCGCGGGCCCCGGCAGCGGGCTCGCCGTCACCCCCCGTACTCCGAGGCCCAGCGCCCACGCCCGGCGCGCCACCTCCCGTACCGCTTCTGCCCGCAACTCGGGGCTGCGCACCACTCCGCCGCTGCCGAGCCGCTCCTTGCCGACCTCGAACTGCGGCTTGACCATGAGGACCAGGTCCGCGTCGGGGGCGGTGCAGCGCGCCAGGGCGGGCAGGACAAGGCCCAGCGGGATGAACGACAGATCGCCGACCACCAGGTCCACCGGCTCCCCGTCGATCGCTTCGAGCGTCAACTCCCGTACGTTGGTGCGATCCTTCACGGTGACGCGCGCATCGGACTGGAGCGACCAGGCGAGCTGCCCGTAACCGACGTCGACGGCGACGACATGACCGGCGCCGGCCCGCAGCAGTACGTCGGTGAAGCCGCCGGTCGACGCCCCGGCGTCCAGCGCCCGCCGCCCCTCGATCTTCAGCCCGAGGGGCACGAAGGCGGCGAGGGCGCCGGCGAGCTTGTGCCCGCCGCGCGAGACGTACTCGGGATCGCTGTCGTCCTTGAGCACGACGACAGCGGCGCTGGTCTCGACCTGGGTGGCGGCTTTGGTCGCGGTGTTGCCGCCGACGGTCACCCGCCCTGCGGCGATCAGCTGGCTCGCATGCTCGCGTGAGCGGGCGAGATTACGTCGTACCAACTCGGCGTCGAGGCGGTGTCGTGCCACTCCTGCCACGTTCGGTTCAGCTCCTGTTGTCGTACGAGGGCATCGGTGCGGGTACCGGTGCGGGTGCGGGCCTGGCGTCCAGCGCGGTCAGCGCGTCGCGCAGCCCACGATGTACATCCTCGTACACCTCGATGTGTCCGTCGGCCGGTAGGCGGTCCGCATCGGCGAGACGCTCCAGCCGCGCGTCGACCTCGGCGTTGCCGGTGGGGGTGCGTCCGATACCGAGGGGCGCGGATGCGGCGGGTTCGGGAGAGGGCGCGGCGGCATGGGCCGCGTCCGCGCCGTCGGGGGTTCTCGCTGACGGGTCCTCCGTCCCACCCGCGGGGGCCGCTCCGGGCGCTGTTCCGGGCACCGGCATCGAGTCGCTCATGCGGGAAACGCTACAACGAAGGGCTGCGGTACCGTCGATCACGATGGCGACCATGGCGGAGTGCCGCAGCGCACTCGAAAAACTTTCCGGCAACCTCGCGGGGGCCGACGGCGACGTGCGCAGCGCGGCCGCCCTCGACCGCTCCCTGAGCTGCCACATCAAGGATCTCGACGTCACCTTCACCGGCCGGCTGGCCGATGGCCGGATCCAGATCCTGGACACGGTCGAGGGCCCACCCCGGGAGAAGGCGGAGATCCGGCTCGCGATGACCGGCGACGACCTGGTGGCGATGGTGAACGGCGGGCTGAACTTCGCCAAGGCGTGGGGTTCGGGCCGGGTCCGGCTGGAGGCCGGCTTCCGCGATCTGCTGAGACTCAGGTCGCTGCTGTAGCCGCGGGACGGGCCGTTTCCCGGGAGCCGCCCCGGGCGGTCGGGCCGGTCAGCCCCTGGCCGGCGCCGACGCCCCGGCGGACGTCCTGCCCTGCACGGCCACCCCGCCGCTCCGCGGCTTGCGCGCGGCCGGCACCACCAACGGCGTCCCCGTCTCCGGATCGTCGATGACCTGGCAGCGCAGCCCGAAGACCCGCTCCACCAGCTCCGCGGTGACGACCTCGCCCGGCGCCCCCTGGGCAATCACCTCGCCCTCCCGCATCGCGATGAGGTGCGTGGCGTACCGCGCGGCGTGATTCAGATCGTGCAGGACGGCCACCAGGGTGCGCCCCTGCGTCTCGTGCAGCTCCGCACAGAGATCGAGGACGTCGATCTGGTGCTGGATGTCGAGGTACGTCGTCGGCTCGTCGAGCAGCAGCAGCGGCGTCTGCTGGGCGAGCGCCATGGCGATCCAGACCCGCTGCCGCTGCCCGCCGGACAATTCGTCGACATAGCGATCGGCAAGCGCGCCGACTCCGGTCGCCGTCATCGATTCCTCGACAATGCGCTCGTCGTCCGGCGACCACTGACGCAGCAGCCCCTGGTGCGGGTACCGGCCGCGCCCGACGAGGTCGGCCACCGTGATGCCGTCCGGTGCGATGGAGGACTGCGACAGCAGCCCCAGCGTCTTGGCGACCTGCTTCGCCGGCATCCCATGGATCGTCCGCCCGTCCAGGAGCACCCGCCCGCCGGTCGGCTTCAGCATTCGCGAGAGCGCGCGCAACAGGGTCGACTTGCCACAGGCGTTGGGGCCGACGATCACCGTGAACGAGTTGTCGGGTATCTCGACCGAGAGATTCTCCGCGATGACCCGCTGGTCGTAGCCGAGGGTCACCGAGTCCGCGGTGAGGCGCTGCATGGTCGTACTCCCGGAGTCGGCGGTGATCGGGTGCGAGGGCCATCCGGACGGCGGCACACCACACAGGGCAAAGTTAGGTTAGCCTACCCTCCCTACGGACTCGCTCGCCTCTGTGCTCGATCCGCCGGGAGCCGTCCGCCCTACAGCCCCAGCCTGGCGATCGCCTTCCCACTGTCCAGCCCGCACGAGCCGTCTTCGGCGTAGGACCACGCCGTCCCGCAGAGCGCCCGCAGCCCGTCGAGCACGTCCCCGTCCCCTTCCAGCACCAGATCGTCGCCGCGCACCACCGCCGTCCAGCCGCCACAGCCGAACGCGTCGCCCGTACGCGTCACTTCGGGCTGCCCGGTCAGCAGCCCCCGCAGGTCGGCGTCCACATACGTCGGCCGGTGCTTCGGCTCGGCGGCCACCAACTGCGCGGCGCCCGTCACCCCGGTGAGCACCAGCAGGGAATCCACACCGCCGTTGAACGCCCCCTCGATGTCCGTGTCCAGCCGGTCCCCGACCACCAGCGGGCGTTCGGCCCCGGTCCGCAACACCGTCTCCCGGTGCATCGGCGGCAACGGCTTCCCGGCGACCTGCGGCTCGGCACCCGTCGCGATGCGTACGACCTCCACCGCCGCGCCGTTCCCCGGCGCGATCCCCCGAGCGCTCGGAATCGTCAGATCCGTGTTGGACGCGAACCACGGCACCCCGCGCGCGATCGCGTACGCCGCCTCGGCGAACCGCCCCCACGTCATGTCGGGCCCGCCGTACCCCTGCGCCACCGCGACCGGCTCGTCGTCCGCCGATTCCACCGGCACCAGACCGCGCTCCCGCAACGCGACGCGCAGCCCCTCGCCACCCACCACCAGGACCCGCGCCCCGGCAGGCAGTTGATCGGCGATCAACCGGGCGACCGCCTGTGCCGAGGTGATCACATCTGCGGGCTCGGCCGGAACGCCGAGTTCGGTCAGATGCTCGGCCACCGCGGCCGGGGTCCGCAGGGCATTGTTGGTCACATACGCGAGGTGCATCCCACCGTTCCGCGCCGCCCCCAGCGAGTCGACGGCGTGGACGATCGCGTGGCCGCCCGCGTACACCACCCCGTCGAGATCGAGCAGCGCCGTGTCGTACGCCTCGTTCAACGCGGTGCTGCTGCCGGCCGGCCTGGTCCTGCTCGCCTGACTCATTCTTTGCGCTCCTCATTCCATGCTTCTGTCCAGATCATCGCGCATCGCGCCCGCGCACATACCATGCAGAAATGAACACATCAGGTCCGGCCGGCCAGGGACTGCGACTCATCCCGTTCCGCGGGCTGCGATTCGTCCCCGAGCGGGTCGGCAGTCTCGCAGCGGTGACCTCACCGCCGTACGACGTCGTCGTGCGCCCCGACGGGCTGCACCACCTGGAGTCGGCGGACCCGCACAACATCGTCCGGCTGATCCTGCCGCAGGCCGACACGGCCGCGGCCCGCCACAATCAGGCCGCCGAGACCCTGAACCGCTGGCTGGCCGAGGGCATACTCGCTCCTGATCCCGAGCCCGCCCTGTACGTCTACGAACAGCGCAACGACGAGATCCTGCAACGCGGCATCGTCGGGGCGCTGGCGCTCTCCGCCCCCGCCGACGGCATCGTGCTGCCGCACGAGGACGTGATGGCCCATGTGGTCGAGGACCGGGCCGACCTGATGCGCACCACCGCTGCCCACCTCGAACCACTGCTGCTCACGTACCGCAACAACGGCGACGGCTCGGGCGCGACCGCCGTCATCGAGCGGACCATCGAGCGACCACCGCTGCTCGCCACCACCACCGAGGACGGTTACAGCCACCGGCTCTGGGCGGTCACCGACGCGGCCGACCGGGCCGAGATCGAGACCGACCTCGCCCAGCACCAGGCCCTGATCGCCGACGGCCATCACCGCTGGGCCACCTATCTCCGCCTCCAGCAGGAGCACACCGCGCCCGGCCCCTGGGACTTCGGCCTGGTCCTCCTCGTCGACACGGCCCGCTACCCGCTCCGGGTCCGCGCCATCCACCGGCTGCTGCACCGCCTCCCTGTCGCCGACGCCCTCACCGCGCTGCATGGCCTCTTCCGCATCCGCGACGTCGAGGGCCCCCTCCCCAAGGCCCTGGACGTACTCGCCGAGGCGGCCACCGAAGGCAACGCGTTCCTGCTCGCGGGCGACGGCGGCTTCCATCTCGTCGACCGCCCCGACACCGACCTTCTGCACCGTACGATTCCGGCCGACCGCCCGACCGCGTGGCAGACCCTCGACGCGACGGTCCTGCACGCAGCTCTGCTCGACCACGTCTGGCAGATCCCCGACGCCCCGGAACACATCGCGTACATCCACGACACCGCGGCAGCCGTCGAACAGGCCGAACGTCACAACGCCACGGCGGTCCTGATGCATCCGGTACGCGAGGAGGTCGTCCGGGACCTCGCGCGACAGGGCGTCACCATGCCCCGCAAGTCGACCTCCTTCGGCCCCAAGCCGGCCACCGGCCTGGTCCTGCGAAGCCTCACTCTCGATTGAGGAACGCGGCAACGAAAAAGGGCGGCACCCCTCCCGGGGGTGCCGCCCTCTCTCATGCCTTACGCCTCGGACGTGCCGTCCTTGTCAGTGGCCTCGTCCTTGGCGTCGTCCGCGACGCCGTTCTCGTCCCTGTCCTCGTCCCTGTCCTCGTCCTCGTCGTCACCGAGGGCATCGACGAACTCGACACCGTCCAGTTCGGCGAGCCGGTCCGAGGCATCGGTGGAGCCGTCCTTGTCGGCCTCCAGCGCCTTCCCGAACCACTCACGCGCCTCGTCCTCGCGCCCCGCCGCCAGCAGCGCGTCCGCGTACGCGTAGCGCAGTCGCGGCGTCCATGGGTGCACGGCGTTCGAGGCGAGCTCGGGGCTCTGCAGCGTGACGATGGCGGCATCGATCTGCCCCATGTCCCTGCGGGCGCCCGCGGCCACGAGACGCATCTCGACCTGACCGGCCTTGTCCAGCTTCTGCACCTCGGGCTCGCCGGCCATGGCCATCGCCCGCTCGGGCCGCCCGAGTCCACGCTCACAGTCCGCCATGACGGGCCACAGCTCTACGGAACCGGTCATCCGTTTGGCCGCCCGGAACTCCGCCAGGGCCTCCGAGTACTTCTGCGTCGCGTACGCGGCGAACCCGGCCGCCTCACGCACCGCAGCGACCCGCGAAGCCAGCCGCAAGGCGATCCGCGAGTACGCGTAAGCCTGCTCGGGGTCCTCGTCGATCAACCGGGCCACCATGACGAGGTTCCTGGCAACGTCCTCGGCAAGCGTCTTCGGCAGGCTCATCAGCTCCTGCCGCACGTCCTTGTCGATCTCGTCACCGGTGACGTCGTCAGGAATCGGAAGCCGCTTGATGGGCTCGCGGTCCCGGTCGTCCCGCCGCTCGTACCCACCCCGGTCGTCCCGCCCGCGGTAACCGCCCCGGCCACCACGGTCATCGCGGCCGCCACGGTCATCGCGCTGTCCGCGATATCCCCCGCCACGACTGTCGTCACGACGCGGCCCACGGTCACGATCACGGTCATCGCGGCGGAACCCGCCACCACCGGTGGGCCGGCTGTCGTCGTCCCGACGCGGCCCACGCGGCCGGTCGTCCCGCCGCTCGAACCCACCAGGGCGCCCGCCCCGGTCATCGTCCCGACGCGGCCCACGGTCACGGTCACGGTCATCGCGACGGAAGCCACCACCGGAACCACCACCGCGGTTGTCATCCCGCCGGAACCCACCGGGACGGTCATCCCGCCGATCGTCCCGACGGAACCCACCACCGGAACCACCACCGCGACTGTCATCACGACGCGGCCCACGGTCACGATCACGGTCATCGCGGCGGAACCCGCCACCACCGGTGGGCCGGCTGTCGTCGTCCCGACGCGGCCCACGCGGCCGGTCGTCCCGCCGCTCGAACCCACCAGGGCGCCCGCCCCGGTCATCGTCCCGACGCGGCCCACGGTCACGGTCACGGTCATCGCGACGGAAGCCACCACCGGAACCACCACCGCGGTTGTCATCCCGCCGGAACCCACCGGGACGGTCATCCCGCCGATCGTCCCGACGGAACCCACCACCGGAACCACCACCGCGACTGTCATCACGACGCGGCCCACGGTCACGATCACGGTCATCGCGGCGGAACCCGCCACCACCGGTGGGCCGGCTGTCGTCGTCCCGACGCGGCCCACGCGGCCGGTCGTCCCGCCGCTCGAACCCACCAGGGCGCCCGCCCCGGTCATCGTCCCGACGCGGCCCACGGTCACGGTCACGGTCATCGCGACGGAAGCCACCACCGGAACCACCACCGCGACTGTCATCACGACGCGGCCCACGGTCACGGTCGCGGTCATCGCGGCGGAACCCGCCACCGCCGGTGGGCCGGCTGTCGTCGCGCCGGGAGCCACCGCGGTCGTTGTCCCGGCGCGGTCCGCCGGAGCGGTCGTCACGACGGCCGCTGAAGCCGCCTCGGTCACCACCGTCCCGGCGACGCGGCTCGCGCTCCGAACGATCGTCGGGAGAGTTGGTGGACATCGGCGTGACTCCTTCATCGGGTACTACAAGACATTCTTACGCAGTCGGACACCCGACGCGCTACGACAAAGCAAAAGGACCCCTGGCCCCAGCATGAACGCTGGGACCAGGGGTCCTTGAAAGATTGTTCGGCGGCGTCCTACTCTCCCACAGGGTCCCCCCTGCAGTACCATCGGCGCTGAAAGGCTTAGCTTCCGGGTTCGGAATGTAACCGGGCGTTTCCCTAACGCAATGACCACCGAAACCCTATCGGGCCACCCCGCAGAGCGGGATATCGGCACTTAGCGAACAAGCACACTTTTCAATTAAGTAGTGAAGTTGTTCAACCGGTGCGACTGTTCGCAACCCGGGAACAACACAGTGGACGCGAGCAACTGAGGACAAGCCCTCGGCCTATTAGTACCAGTCAGCTCCACCCGTTACCGGGCTTCCACATCTGGCCTATCAACCCAGTCGTCTACTGGGAGCCTTAACCAATCAAGTTGGTGGGAATACTCATCTCGAAGCAGGCTTCCCGCTTAGATGCTTTCAGCGGTTATCCTTTCCGAACGTAGCCAACCAGCCATGCCCTTGGCAGAACAACTGGCACACCAGAGGTTCGTCCGTCCCGGTCCTCTCGTACTAGGGACAGCCCTTCTCAATATTCCTACGCGCACAGCGGATAGGGACCGAACTGTCTCACGACGTTCTAAACCCAGCTCGCGTACCGCTTTAATGGGCGAACAGCCCAACCCTTGGGACCGACTCCAGCCCCAGGATGCGACGAGCCGACATCGAGGTGCCAAACCATCCCGTCGATATGGACTCTTGGGGAAGATCAGCCTGTTATCCCCGGGGTACCTTTTATCCGTTGAGCGACAGCGCTTCCACAAGCCACTGCCGGATCACTAGTCCCGACTTTCGTCCCTGCTCGACCCGTCGGTCTCACAGTCAAGCTCCCTTGTGCACTTACACTCAACACCTGATTGCCAACCAGGCTGAGGGAACCTTTGGGCGCCTCCGTTACTCTTTAGGAGGCAACCGCCCCAGTTAAACTACCCATCAGACACTGTCCCTGATCCGGATCACGGACCCAGGTTAGACATCCAGCACGACCAGAGTGGTATTTCAACGACGACTCCACAACCACTGGCGTGGCCGCTTCAAAGTCTCCCACCTATCCTACACAAGCCGAACCGAACACCAATATCAAACTATAGTAAAGGTCCCGGGGTCTTTCCGTCCTGCTGCGCGAAACGAGCATCTTTACTCGTAGTGCAATTTCACCGGGCCTATGGTTGAGACAGTCGAGAAGTCGTTACGCCATTCGTGCAGGTCGGAACTTACCCGACAAGGAATTTCGCTACCTTAGGATGGTTATAGTTACCACCGCCGTTTACTGGCGCTTAAGTTCTCAGCTTCGCCGACCCGAAAGTCGGCTAACCGGTCCCCTTAACGTTCCAGCACCGGGCAGGCGTCAGTCCGTATACATCGCCTTACGGCTTCGCACGGACCTGTGTTTTTAGTAAACAGTCGCTTCTCGCTGGTCTCTGCGGCCACCCCCAGCTCGGAGAGCAAGTCTCCTCACCAGTGATGGCCCCCCTTCTCCCGAAGTTACGGGGGCATTTTGCCGAGTTCCTTAACCATAGTTCACCCGAACGCCTCGGTATTCTCTACCTGACTACCTGAGTCGGTTTAGGGTACGGGCCGCCATGAAACTCGCTAGAGG
This sequence comes from Streptomyces sp. NBC_00846, assembly GCF_045207325.1. Taxonomy (NCBI): domain Bacteria; kingdom Bacillati; phylum Actinomycetota; class Actinomycetes; order Kitasatosporales; family Streptomycetaceae; genus Streptomyces; species Streptomyces sp. NBC_00846. The sequence goes on from NZ_CP108846.1 coordinate 1,375,489, forward strand.
CTTTTCTCGACAGCATAGGATCATCCACTTCACCACAATCGGCTCGGCATCAGGTCTCAGCCTTAACGTGTGACGGATTTACCTACCACACGGCCTACACCCTTACCCCGGGACTACCACCGCCCGGGCTGGACTACCTTCCTGCGTCACCCCATCGCTTACCTAGTACAAGTCTGGTTCGTCGGCTCCACCACTACCCTCAACTCCGAAGAGATCGGGCCGGCTTCACGGACTTAGCATCGCCTGATTCAGTATTGGGCGTTTCAAAGCGGGTACCGGAATATCAACCGGTTGTCCATCGACTACGCCTGTCGGCCTCGCCTTAGGTCCCGACTTACCCTGGGCAGATCAGCTTGACCCAGGAACCCTTAGTCAATCGGCGCACACGTTTCTCACGTGTGTATCGCTACTCATGCCTGCATTCTCACTCGTGAACCGTCCACAACTCGCTTCCGCGGCTGCTTCACCCGGCACACGACGCTCCCCTACCCATCCCAGCAGGCGTTGGCCCTATACGCTGGAATGACACGACTTCGGCGGTACGCTTGAGCCCCGCTACATTGTCGGCGCGGAATCACTTGACCAGTGAGCTATTACGCACTCTTTCAAGGGTGGCTGCTTCTAAGCCAACCTCCTGGTTGTCTCTGCGACTCCACATCCTTTCCCACTTAGCGTACGCTTAGGGGCCTTAGTCGATGCTCTGGGCTGTTTCCCTCTCGACCATGGAGCTTATCCCCCACAGTCTCACTGCCGTGCTCTCACTTACCGGCATTCGGAGTTTGGCTAAGGTCAGTAACCCGGTAGGGCCCATCGCCTATCCAGTGCTCTACCTCCGGCAAGAAACACACGACGCTGCACCTAAATGCATTTCGGGGAGAACCAGCTATCACGGAGTTTGATTGGCCTTTCACCCCTAACCACAGGTCATCCCCCAGGTTTTCAACCCTGGTGGGTTCGGTCCTCCACGAAGTCTTACCTCCGCTTCAACCTGCCCATGGCTAGATCACTCCGCTTCGGGTCTTGAGCGTGCTACTAAAACGCCCTATTCGGACTCGCTTTCGCTACGGCTTCCCCACACGGGTTAACCTCGCAACACACCGCAAACTCGCAGGCTCATTCTTCAAAAGGCACGCAGTCACGACTGCATGTGCAAGCACATACAGCGACGCTCCCACGGCTTGTAGGCACACGGTTTCAGGTACTATTTCACTCCGCTCCCGCGGTACTTTTCACCATTCCCTCACGGTACTATCCGCTATCGGTCACCAGGGAATATTTAGGCTTAGCGGGTGGTCCCGCCAGATTCACACGGGATTTCTCGGGCCCCGTGCTACTTGGGAAATTCTCAAACGAGCCGTTGATGTTTCAGCTACGGGGGTCTTACCCTCTACGCCGGACCTTTCGCATGTCCTTCGCCTACATCAACGGTTTCTGACTCGTCGACCAATCGGCAGATTGATCAAGAGAACTCCCGCAACCCCGCATGCGCAACCCCTGCCGGGTATCACACGCATACGGTTTGGCCTCATCCAGTTTCGCTCGCCACTACTCCCGGAATCACGGTTGTTTTCTCTTCCTGAGGGTACTGAGATGTTTCACTTCCCCTCGTTCCCTCCACACTGCCTATGTGTTCAGCAGCGGGTGACAGCCCATGACGACTGCCGGGTTTCCCCATTCGGACACCCCCGGATCAAAGCTCGGTTGACAGCTCCCCGGGGCCTATCGTGGCCTCCCACGTCCTTCATCGGTTCCTGGTGCCAAGGCATCCACCGTGCGCCCTTAAAAACTTGGCCACAGATGCTCGCGTCCACTGTGCAGTTCTCAAGCAACGACCAGCCACCCACCACCCCGCCCAAACAGGCGAGTTCACTGGGGCCGGCGTTTGAAGGCAACCTTGCGGCCATACCTTCAGACACCCAACAGCGCGCCCAGTACCCAGAATTCAGCCGGTTCGTTTTCCACGCTCCGAAGAGCAGTACTTACGACCCGGTTGAACCACCAGGTACTGAATAGTCAACGTTCCACCCATGAGCAACCACCGTCGAACATTTGCCGACGTAGTGGCCTCTGACCAGGCAAGCCCGGTAAGAAGTGCTCCTTAGAAAGGAGGTGATCCAGCCGCACCTTCCGGTACGGCTACCTTGTTACGACTTCGTCCCAATCGCCAGTCCCACCTTCGACAGCTCCCTCCCACAAGGGGTTGGGCCACCGGCTTCGGGTGTTACCGACTTTCGTGACGTGACGGGCGGTGTGTACAAGGCCCGGGAACGTATTCACCGCAGCAATGCTGATCTGCGATTACTAGCAACTCCGACTTCATGGGGTCGAGTTGCAGACCCCAATCCGAACTGAGACCGGCTTTTTGAGATTCGCTCCGCCTCGCGGCATCGCAGCTCATTGTACCGGCCATTGTAGCACGTGTGCAGCCCAAGACATAAGGGGCATGATGACTTGACGTCGTCCCCACCTTCCTCCGAGTTGACCCCGGCAGTCTCCTGTGAGTCCCCATCACCCCGAAGGGCATGCTGGCAACACAGAACAAGGGTTGCGCTCGTTGCGGGACTTAACCCAACATCTCACGACACGAGCTGACGACAGCCATGCACCACCTGTACACCGACCACAAGGGGGGCACCATCTCTGATGCTTTCCGGTGTATGTCAAGCCTTGGTAAGGTTCTTCGCGTTGCGTCGAATTAAGCCACATGCTCCGCTGCTTGTGCGGGCCCCCGTCAATTCCTTTGAGTTTTAGCCTTGCGGCCGTACTCCCCAGGCGGGGAACTTAATGCGTTAGCTGCGGCACCGACGACGTGGAATGTCGCCAACACCTAGTTCCCAACGTTTACGGCGTGGACTACCAGGGTATCTAATCCTGTTCGCTCCCCACGCTTTCGCTCCTCAGCGTCAGTAATGGCCCAGAGATCCGCCTTCGCCACCGGTGTTCCTCCTGATATCTGCGCATTTCACCGCTACACCAGGAATTCCGATCTCCCCTACCACACTCTAGCCTGCCCGTATCGACTGCAGACCCGGGGTTAAGCCCCGGGCTTTCACAACCGACGCAACAAGCCGCCTACGAGCTCTTTACGCCCAATAATTCCGGACAACGCTTGCGCCCTACGTATTACCGCGGCTGCTGGCACGTAGTTAGCCGGCGCTTCTTCTGCAGGTACCGTCACTTTCGCTTCTTCCCTGCTGAAAGAGGTTTACAACCCGAAGGCCGTCATCCCTCACGCGGCGTCGCTGCATCAGGCTTTCGCCCATTGTGCAATATTCCCCACTGCTGCCTCCCGTAGGAGTCTGGGCCGTGTCTCAGTCCCAGTGTGGCCGGTCGCCCTCTCAGGCCGGCTACCCGTCGTCGCCTTGGTAGGCCATCACCCCACCAACAAGCTGATAGGCCGCGGGCTCATCCTTCACCGCCGGAGCTTTCAACCCCGTCCCATGCGGGACAGAGTGTCATCCGGTATTAGACCCCGTTTCCAGGGCTTGTCCCAGAGTGAAGGGCAGATTGCCCACGTGTTACTCACCCGTTCGCCACTAATCCACCCCGAAGGGCTTCATCGTTCGACTTGCATGTGTTAAGCACGCCGCCAGCGTTCGTCCTGAGCCAGGATCAAACTCTCCGTGAATGTTTTCCCGTAATCGGGACAACACAACACGAGAGCGGAACGATCAGCCGGAATAAGACCGATCGTTCACAGCGTCCTCGCTGTGTAATTGCCTACCGGAACCGTGAGGCCCGGCAGGACTTTCAAAGGAACCACCAACCTGCCGAAGCAGGCCGGGGTATCAACATATCTGGCGTTGACTTTTGGCACGCTGTTGAGTTCTCAAGGAACGGACGCTTCCTTTGTACTCACCCGCAGAACATTCTCTGGGGTTTTCCTCCGGGCTTTCCCTTCGGTCTTGCGTTTCCGACTCTATCAGACTCTTTCGTGTCCGATTCCCGGTCGAAGCGGGTCCGCTTTCCAGTTCTTCGCTTTCGCGTTTCCCTTTCCGGCGGTTCCAACCTTACCAGACTCTTTTTCGTTCCGTTTCCGGTTCGAATTTGAATTCTGATGGCCTTTGGAATGGCCTTGCCTTTCGGCGTGTCCACTACATTAACCGATTCTCCTGGCGACTCATAATCGAGTCGATGCGGTCGAATTACGGCATGCCGAATTCGCACCCGCCAGGGTGATTCGTAGGTAGTGGTTGGCCGCTTCCGGATGCTCGGGGTGGTCCGATGGACCGTACCGACAGCAGTACCCGTTTCAAGCGGCTCGGGCTACATTAGGCGGCCCCCGAAGAGGAGTCAAGTTGCGCGGCGACGTGGCGCATGGGCCTCCAGCGGGCCGCCGGGGTGGGCGATGGTGTCGGTGCCGTTGAGCCCGCTGTCGATGTCGAGGGCGGTGGCCAGTCGCGCCGGACCCTTGGCCAGTTCCCTGTCATTGCGGGCCGAGATTCGACGTTTGTGAGCGAGGTCGGCACCGACCTGGATGTTGCCGGCGCGGAGCAGAACAGGCAACGACAAGCAGGAGACAGGCAGTGCGAGCGATCATCTACGCCAGGCTCAGCCCCACCCCGAGGGGCGAGGAGTCCAAGGGCGGGAACCTGACACAACAGGTCGAGCTGAGTCAGGCGCTGTGCGACCGGAACGGCTGATCCGTCGTAGCCGTGATCGTCGAGAAGGACACGTCAGCTTCAATCAAGCGGGGAGCCAAGCGAAGCCACGAGTGGGAGCACGTCAAGGCTCTGGTGGAGGACGGCAAGGCAGACGCCATCGTGTCTCGCCACTACGACCGCATGTATCGCACCCCCTGGGATCTTGAGGACCTGGTGGACCTGGCGGAGTCGACCGGTGTCACGCTGGCCGCCGCACAGGCTCAGGGAGTGCTCGACCTGTCCACCCCGTCCGGCCGTCTCGCTGCTCGCATCGGCGCTGTGGTGGCTCGCAACGAGACCGAGAGGCGAGCAGAGCGTCAGGTGCTCGGACACCAGCGCCGTAGAGAGTCGGGGAGGCCCTTCTGGAGTACGCGCCCCTTCGGCTTCGGGCGCACTGAGGGACGGCGAGCAACACAGACCAGAGGTGCGCTGGAAGGGGCGCAGCGTGAGCGACATGCGCCCCTGTGCTGGCCCTTGTCGACTTCCCACGTGGTCGGCAGGGGCCAGCATCGTTGCGGCCGTCAGACAGTGTTTTACGTCCACGTACGACAACGGCCCCCGGCGTAGAGCCGAGGGGCCTGTCTGAACTCCTGTGCGCCTGCCTCAGGCGCTCTCTCCCAGGTGCCGGTACCGCGCGGCTCGGGAGACCCCGAGGGCCTTAGCGATGGTGCTGACGCTCTCTCCCTTTGGCCTTCCGGGCGCGGGCCACGGTGAGTACATCCTCGTCCACCACAGACGGCCGGCCGCCGGTACGGCCCTGTGCCTTGGCTGCTTCCAGCCCGGCCCGCGTGCGGTCCTTGATGAGCGAGCGCTCGAACTCCGCCATGGCCGCGATGATCTGGAAGAACAGGCGGCCATCGGCCGACGTGGTGTCGACAGAAGGAGAGCGCACTGCGGGCGTAACCGATGAGCTGGCCAGTGATCGTGTTCGTCGCCGTGACACGTACCGTCTCGGAACTCGTCTCAAAAGATCAAGTCCGAGACGGAAGTTTCGAGACGGGTTTTGAACAGGGCTACGCCCCGTGAGGGGCGCTCTGCCCGTCGTCTCACAAACCTTGGTTTTCGAGACGTCCGCTACTGGTCGAGCTGCGCCAGGGTCGTTGTCCTGTGCCATGGAACCTTGAGTGTGCGTCATCGAAGTTCGAGCGGCTCGAATCACCGACGATCACGGACGTCGTGCCAGGAAGACGAACTCCCTTCCTGGACGGTCGGGCGCGTCGCGAACGTCATCCACCACGTATCCCTGCGCGACCAGATCCCGCTCGACTTCCTCCCGCTCGCGGAAACGCAGGGTCGAATCCGACGTCAGCACCTGTCGATCCGCGGCGAACCCGTAGGTCCAGCGGAACGTCACCAGAGGCCAGCTCACCTCGATCAGCTGGACCCAACTCTCGACGGAGCCGACACCGGGGATCTCCGTCACACGGTAGGAGTTCTCGCGGGTCCACTCCTCCCAGGCGCGCCTGGCCGGATCGCGCGTCTCGAAGACCAGATGTCCGCCAGGCCGCAGTGCCTCGTAGGCCCCCAGTAGCGTCTTCTGCCACGTCTGCGGATCAGCGATGGCCTGGGCAACGTTCGCTGTCATCGTCGCGAGGTCAACCCGCAGCGGCGGCAGGTCTGTCGCGTCACCGCAGATCCAGCGCACTCGCTCACTGCCCGGTTTGGCCCGGGCGACATCGATGGACGCCAGCGCGGGATCCACACCGACGACCTCGATCCCGCGGTCGGCCAGGAAAAGTGCGAACACCCCTGTGCCGCAGCCGATGTCCAGCACTCGGCGTGCCTCGAACTCTTCTCCGATCCGGACGTAGGCATCGAGATCGCTGCGGTCAGGGTCGAGCGGATCGTAGATCGCGGCGAGCCGTGGATGCGCGAAGCAGTCGTCAGCCATGCGGTCGAACGTAAGCAGAGCTGGGTCCGAACAGCTACCGAGTTTTGCTGACGGTTCTCCCACCCGGCCAGGAACGCGTCACGTGCCACGCTCGCGAGCGATCACCCATCTTCTGCCCCAGCTCCGCACCGACTCACCGGCGAGCCGCGAGCGAGGCGCACAGCGGCTCAGGCTCCGGCGGGCGGCTTGGCTCTCGGGCTCAGTCGGTACGCCGAGACCGTCGGATCACCGGCAAGGTAGAACCGGTGTTGCCAGTCGTGGGCCTTGCTCACGCCTACCCGAGGACCAACCTGGATGAGCGCGGTAGGTACCGACTCGCCCTCGGACAACACGACCGAGGTACCTGTCAGGAGGTCTGCGCCGTTGTGCTCCGCCGTGATGCCGAGTGCCTGGCAGAAGTTCCCCGGACCTCGGGCAAGCCGTGGACTCTCGACCCTCTCCCCTCGTCGCTTGCGTGCCAGGTCTTCCCCCTCGATGACCCTGCCTGCCCGGATGAGGACAGCCGAGGCGATGCCGTCCGTCCCGGTGACGACGTTGGCGCACCAGTGGAGACCGTGGGACCGGTAGACGTACAGGTGTCCCGCAGGTCCGAACATGACGGCATTACGGGGTGTCTGGCCTCGGTAGGCATGGGACGCTGGGTCAGCCGTGCCGGAGTACGCCTCGGTCTCCGTGATGGCGATGCTCACGGTTCCCTCGGAGGTCTTGCAGGTGAGGACGCTCCCGAGCAGCCTGGGGGCGACCTCTTCAGCAGGATGGGCGAGAAGGTCGACGTTCATGCTGACTGCCTTGACATGCCGTAGGTGAAGTAGACATACGCACCCTCGGGTGGTCCGTACATGACACTGTTGCGGGAGGTTCGGCCTCTGAACGCGTGCGATCCGAGGTCGATCTCGCCGGCGTAGGCCTCCACCTCGGTGAGGCGGAGTTCGATGGGGCCGTCGGGAGTGGTGCGTACCAGGGTCCGGCCCAGGAGGTCGGGTGCTACCTCCAGTACGGGGCGGTCGAAGAAGTCGCGTGTCAGTGGAGTACGGTCCGGGCCCTCGATCATGGCGTCCGAGGGTACTGGGAACCGTCCACGGTCGTGCCGCGTATCTAGGGGCAGGACCAAGGAGGAGTAAACATGGGCTTCAAGCGGCTGCTCGCGAGCATGGGTGCCGGTGGTGCTTCGGTGGAGACCGAGCTGACCGAACTCAATGTCGTACCGGGTGGGGTCGTCCAGGGCGAGGTGCGGATCCAGGGCGGGTCCGTGGATCAGCAGATCGAGGGGCTCTCCGTCGGTCTGCAGGCCCGGGTCGAGGTCGAGGGCCAGGACACGGAGACCAAGCAGGACATCGAGTTCACCAAGCTTCGGCTCGGTGGCGCGTTCGAGGCGCGGGCCGGTGCCGTGCACGTCGTACCCTTCGGGCTCGAAATTCCTTGGGAGACCCCGATCACGATGTTCGCCGGTCAGCATCTGCACGGCATGAACATCGGTGTGACCACGGAGCTGGAGATCGCGCGGGCGCTGGATTCGGGCGACCTGGACCCGATCAATGTGCACCCGCTGCCGGCCCAGCAGGCCATCCTCGACGCCTTCGGGCAGCTCGGTTTCGGCTTCCGCAGTGCGGACATGGAGCGCGGCCACATTCGCGGTACTCGCCAGCGGCTGCCCTTCTACCAGGAGATCGAGTTCTTCCCGCCGCAGCAGTACCGGGGGCTGAACCAGGTGGAGCTGACGTTCGTCGCGGACGGCCGCGAGATGGACGTCGTCCTGGAGATGGACAAGAAGCCGGGGCTCTTCAGCGAGGGCAGCGACTCGTACCGCGCGTTCAAGGTCGGGCTGAACGACTTCCATGGCACCGACTGGGCGGCATACCTCAACCAGTGGCTCGCCCAGGTCGGCGGTCGGCGCAACTGGCTCTAGGGTCGGGCGGGAGACCTGCTGACAGCAGGAGAACGATCAGGAGAGGTGCTGACGTGACCGAGCAGAAGAGGGCGCCGCTGCCGCACGACTTCCATCCCGAGGTGCCGTCGTTCACGGTGGTGAGCGAGGACCTCGCCCCCGGGGCCGTGCTGGCGGACGCCCAGGTGTTCGCGGCCGGGAACACGTCGCCGCAACTGCGGTGGGAGGGGTTCCCGGACCCCGCCAAGAGTTTCGCCGTGACGTGTTTCGATCCCGATGCTCCGACGGGCAGCGGATTCTGGCACTGGGTGGTCTTCGACATCCCGGCGTCGGTCACGGAGCTGCCGGCCGGTGCGGGCAGCGGCACGTTCGAAGGGCTGCCCGCGGGTGCCGTACAGGTCCGTAACGACTACGGGTCGAAGGAATTCGGCGGTGCCGCTCCGCCGGCCGGGGAGAAGCACCGCTATGTCTTCACCGTGTACGCGGTGGACACCGAGAAGCTGGGGGTCGACAGCGATGCTTCGCCCGCGGTCGTCGGATTCAATCTGCGGTTCCACACGCTGGGCCGTGCTCAGCTGATCGGTGAGTACACGGGTCCTGCCTAGCAACCGGTGAGCCGAGAGTTCGTTTGCTGTTTGCCCTGTCCTGGTCCTGGAGAGATCAGGACAGGGCATTTTTTATTGCGTTGTCCATCACGGCCTGCCCAGCCAGAGTTGATCCGGGCCTGCCAGGGGGCGGGTGGCACACGGGAGGTGGGCGAGATGCGGGACACGCTGGTACTGAACGCGAGCTTCGAGCCGCTGTCGACGGTGACGCTGAACCGTGCGGTGGTGCTGATTCTGCAGGACAAGGCCGTCGTCGAGCAGTCGCACCCCGATCTCCGTATGCGTGGTGCCGCCGTCGACATTCCGGTGCCCCGGGTGATCAGGCTCTGCCGGTACGTGCGGGTGCCATTCCGAAGACAGGCCCCGTGGTCCAGAAGGGGTGTGCTGATACGGGACCAGCACCGGTGCGCGTACTGCGGGCGGCGGGCGAGCACCGTCGACCACGTGGTGCCGCGTGCCCAGGGAGGACAGGACTCCTGGCTCAACACCGTGGCGTCCTGTGCGGAGGACAATCACCGCAAGGCGGCCCGGACGCCGGAGCAGGCGGGGATGCCGCTGCTGCGGCAGCCGTTCGTGCCGTCTCCGGCGGAGGCGATGCTGCTGGCGCTGGGGGCGGGTGAGCGGTCGGCGCTGCCGGAGTGGCTGGACCGCACCGCTGCGTAGTCGGCGTGGTGTGCACGTGATCGACTTACTCGGCGTACGCATGTTGTCGTACCGGAAGCCCGTCTCTTGTGGGGGCGGGCTTCCGTGGGTCAGCGGAGCAGCAGCTGGACGATGGCGACCGTGCCGACGGCGACGATGAGGACGCGCAGGATGGTGGGGCTGAGGCGGCGGCCGACCTTGGCGCCGATCTGGCCGCCGATCGCCGAGCCGACCGCGATCAACACGACGGCCGTCCAGTCGAACTCCGCGGCGAAGAGGAAGAAAATCGCGGCGACGCTGTTGACGATGGCGGCCAGGACATTCTTGACGGCGTTGAGGCGCTGCATCGTGTCGTCCAGCAACATGCCCATGAGGGAGAGGTAGATGATCCCCTGGGCGGCGGTGAAGTAGCCGCCGTAGACGCTGGCGAGCATCAGTCCGACGAAGAGGAGCGGGCCGCCGTCGGGGCGTGCGAGGGTGCCGTCGTGCTCGCGGCGGCGCTGGACCGCTTTGCTGATGCGGGGTTGCAGGATGACCAGGACGAGGGCCAGGGCCACCAGGATCGGAACGATCGTCTCGAAGGCCGTGGAGGGCAGGGCCAGCAGGAGGGCTGCGCCGGTGAGGCCGCCGATCAGGGCGCCGACGGCGAGCTTGAGGACGCGCCGGCCCTGTCCCGCCAGTTCGGCGCGGTAGCCGATGGCGCCGCTGACGGAGCCCGGGATCAGGCCGAGGCCGTTGGAGACGGTGGCGGTGACCGGGGGCAGACCAGTGGCGAGCAGCACCGGGAAGGTGATCAGCGTTCCCGATCCGACGATCGTGTTGATCGTGCCGGCGCTGATGCCCGCGGCGAAGACGGCGAGCATCTCCCAGGTGGTCATGGCGAATCCCCCGTACATGATCGGTGGTTGGTGCACTGATCATGCACGAGGGCGTGTACGCGTCAGTCGACCGGGGGCTGTTCCCTGCGTTCCTTGCCGGTGTCGAATCCGGGGACACCGTTGCCGAGGTTGCCGAAGGCTCCGCTGAGGCCCTTGAGTGCGTCGCCGATCTCGCTGGGCACGATCCAGAGCTTGTTGGCGTCGCCCTCGGCGATCTTCGGGAGCATCTGGAGGTACTGGTACGAAAGGAGCTTCTGGTCCGGGTCGCCGGCGTGGATGGACTCGAAGACCGTACGGATGGCCTGTGCCTCGCCCTCGGCGCGCAGGGCCGAGGCCTTGGCCTCACCTTCGGCGCGCAGGATCGCGGACTGCTTCTCGCCCTCCGCCGTGAGGATCGCGGACTGCCGGGTTCCTTCGGCCTGGAGGATCGCGGCGCGCTTGTCGCGATCGGCGCGCATCTGCTTCTCCATCGAGTCCTGGATGGAGGTGGGCGGTTCGATCGCCTTGAGCTCGACGCGGTTGACGCGGATGCCCCACTTGCCGGTCGCCTCGTCGAGAACTCCGCGGAGGGCGGCGTTGATCTCCTCGCGGGAGGTCAGGGTGCGCTCCAGGTCCATGCCACCGATGATGTTGCGGAGGGTGGTGACGGTGAGCTGCTCGATCGCCTGGATGTAGCTGGCGACTTCGTAGGTCGCGGCCCTCGCGTCGGTCACCTGGTAATAGATGACCGTGTCGATGTTGACGACCAGGTTGTCCTGGGTGATCACCGGCTGGGGCGGGAAGGGCACGACCTGTTCACGGAGGTCGATGCGGTTCCTGATCGAGTCGATGAATGGAACGACGATGTTCAGGCCTGCGTTGAGCGTGCGGGTGTAGCGGCCGAAGCGCTCCACGATGGCGGCGCTGGCCTGCGGAATGACCTGGATCGTCTTGATCAGGGCGATGAAGACGAGCACCACCAGAATGATCAGGACGATGATGATCGGTTGCATCGTGTTCCTCGTTGCCCTTCGGTTGCCGACGGATCGCGATGATCGAGGTCGAAATCGTGTGAGGGGCCGTATGTCTGTGCCTGGACGGTCCCGATCTCATGATCATCGACATCGAGTCTGACAGAACGTGCTCTGTCGTGTGGGTGGTTCGGTCACATGACGACTGCTGTGGCACCGTCGATCTCGACGACATCGACCTGTTGGCCCGGATCGAAGCTCTGGTCCCCGTCGAGCGCGCGGGCGGACCAGATCTCTCCGGCCAGCTTGATCCGGCCGCCACTGCCGTCGACCCGTTCCAGGACGACTGCCTGACGGCCTTTCAGCGCATCGATGCCGGTGGCCAGTTGGGGCCGGTCGGCACGGTGTCTGGCGGCGATCGGCCGGACCACGGCGATGAGCGCCACGGAGACCACGACGAATGCCAGTACTTGGGCCACGATGCCGCCGCCGAGTGCCGCGACGACCGCCGCGGCGACCGCTCCGACGGCGAACATGCCGAACTCGGGCATCGCGGTCAGGACGAGCGGGATGCCCAGTCCCACCGCGCCGATCAGCCACCACACCCATGCGTCGATGTCCACGTGGTCATGGTAGGACCGCGGGTGCCTTCGCGGACAGGGCGCAAGCGGACGTCGCGCCGGACAGGTTCCAGCCGGAGGGGTTCCGGACCGGACCGGGGTGGCCGGGGGGTTCGGTCGGAGACGTTCCGGTCGGAGGGGTTTCGTTCTGTTCTGTTCTGCGGGCCGGTTCCGTTTTACCGAGCCGGTTCCGTTTTACCGGGCCGGATCCGTTTCAGGAGAGCGGGAGTCCGTGTTCAGGAGAGCGGGAGTCCGTGGGCCGTGTAGCGGTCGCCGGTGTGCTCGACGATCAGCGGCAGGCCGAAGCAGAGGGAGAGGTTGCGGGAGCTGAGCTCGGTCTCCATGGGGCCCGCGGCGAGCACCTTGCCCTGGCGGATCATCAGGACGTGGGTGAAGCCGGGGGCGATCTCCTCGACGTGGTGGGTGACCATGATCATGGAGGGGGCGTACGGGTCGCGGGCCAGTCGGCCGAGGCGGCGGACCAGGTCCTCGCGGCCCCCGAGGTCGAGTCCCGCGGCGGGCTCGTCGAGGAGCAGCAGCTCCGGGTCGGTCATCATGGCGCGGGCGATGAGGGTGCGCTTGCGCTCGCCCTCGGAAAGGGTGCCGAACTTGCGGTCGAGGTACTCGGTCATGCCGAGGCGGTCGAGGAAGGCGCGGGCGCGCTCTTCATCCACGGCCTCGTAGTTCTCGTGCCAGGTGGCGGTCATGCCGTAGGCGGCGGTGAGCACCGTCTGCAGAACGGTCTGGCGCCTGGGCAGCTTCTCCGCCATGGCAACGCCCGCGATGCCGATGCGGGGGCGGAGATCGAAGACATCGGTGCCGACGCCTCCGAGTTGCTCGCCGAGGATCTTGGCGGTGCCGGTGCTCGGGAAGAGGTAGCTGGACGCGATGTTGAGGAGGGTGGTCTTGCCGGCGCCGTTCGGGCCGAGGATGACCCAGCGCTCCCCCTCCTTGACCTGCCAGGAGACGTCATCCACCAGAGCGCGTCCGTCGCGGACCACGGATACGTCCACCAGCTCCAGTACATCGCTCATGGCGCGTTGTCTCCCCATGCAGTGTCGAGATCGTCGCGTGCCTGTGGGCACAGCTCCCAGGGAAATCTACGCCACCGCAGGAGTGCATCAGGCGCTGGGCCCGCGTGAGGACAGGCCCCTGCTCCGTTCCCTAGGCTGGTGCCATGCTTTCGGAACCACGCTCAGGACTGCTGGCCGCTTGGGGAAACGCGCTTCTGGCAGGGCTCGTATCGCCGGACGACGCGGCGCTCGCCATTGTCGGGGAGGACGCGGTGCACCGCGTGGAGGGAGTGCCGGGCGAGGCGGTGCCGGTCGGGCTCACGCTGGCGCTCGGGCGGTTGCGGGCACTGGGGGTGACCGGATTCCGGGTCGCGCTGCCGGCCCCCGGGCATCCGCTGGGGCTGAGCGGTCCGCCGGACTTCAATGCGCGAGCGCTGGAGGCCGAGGAGGCGGTGACCGCGTTCGGTGCGCCGTACGGGCTGGTTCCCGAGGTCCATGAGGCGGGGCCTGCTGGGGATCTGCACGTCGAGGTGGTGTGGCACTGTCTGCTCGTGCGGGAGGCTCCGCCGGCCGATGTGCCGTCGCTGGGTGAGGCGGAGCGGGAGCTCGCCGAGGCGTTGCGGGATGCGACGGCGGTGCTGTCGCGGTTGGATGTGGCGGGCTCCGGGCCGGTCGCGGAGGCGGCGGTGGACGCGTACCGGGCGCGGGCGGAGCGGGGGCGCGAGGTACTGGCGCCGGGGTATCCGCCGCGGGCGGTGCGGGTGCTGGAGCTGGCGCAGCGGGTCGGGCTGCTGGTCTCGGTGGCGTACGAGAACGGGCACGGCGGGGCGGTGAGCGCGTCGGAGATCGCGGCTCGGGGGGAGGCGCTGAGGCCGGTGGAGCGGGTGGCTCGGCGGGCGCAGGTTGCCGCGTACAACGCGTATGTGGAGGAGCGGGAGCGGTAGGCCTCGGGCGGCCGGCAGGGGTGGTTGTGGTTGGCGTCCCGGGGCGCTGGCTCTGCCCTCAATCGCCGGACGGGCTTGTGAGTGCCGGGTGTGGGCTTGAGGGTGCCGGGGTGGGCGGTGGGTGTGGGGGTCGCCGGACGGGCTCGATGTGCCCGTCCGGCGACACAGGGCCGTGGTCGGTCAGCCGTTCAGGCCGACGTTGCCGAAGGCCGGGTTGAGCAGGCCGATCACGTTGACGGTGTTGCCGACCACGTTCACCGGGACGTGCACCGGGACCTGGACGACGTTGCCGCTGACCACGCCCGGGGAGTGAGTCGCGGCACCGTGGGCGCCGGCGCCGTGGCCGGTGGCGGAAGCCGCGCCGGCACCGGCGGCGATGATTCCGCCGGCGATCACGGTGACGGCAGCGGCCTTCTTCAGGTTCTTCACTTCAGGATCCTCCTAGCGTGGCTGCGGCCAGCCGCCGCAGCACCCTGGAGAACGCCTCGGGGTCGAACAGGTTGCGCCGTCCGGGTGACATCCACCCGACAGTATGAATCTCAGTCCGGAGTGAGACGGTCCGATCCGGTGCCGGTCAGCCCGCCGCCCCGTGCCTGACGGCCCAGAGGGCCGCCTGGGTCCGGTCCGAGAGATCCAGCTTCATCAGAATGTTCGAGACGTGCGTCTTGACGGTCTTCTCGGAGAGGACCAGGGCTCGCGCGATCTCGCGGTTGGAGCGGCCGTCAGCGATGAGGCCCAGTACTTCCCGCTCCCGTTCGGTGAGGGTGCTCCCCCGGCCCGTACCGCTGCCCGCGTCGTCCTGGGCGAGCAGGGCTCCCGCGACCTCCGGCTGGAGCAGGACGTGGCCCGCGTGCACCGAGCGGATGGCGCCGGCCAGGGCGTCCGGGTCGACGTCCTTGTATACGTACCCGGAAGCTCCGGCCCGTAGCGCGGGGACCACGGTGCGCTGCTCGGTGAAGCTGGTGACGATGAGGACCTTGGCCGGGTTCTCCAGCTCGCGGAGCTTGCGCAGGGCCTCGATCCCGTCCGTGCCGGGCATCTTGATGTCCATCAGGACGACGTCGGGACGGAGCTCTTCGGTCCTGGCCACCCCTTCCGCGCCGTCGGACGCCTCACCGACCACTTCTATGTCGTCCTGCACCTCCAGGAACGTACGCAGACCGCGGCGGACCACCTGGTGGTCGTCGACCAGCAGCACCCTGATGATCTTGTCAGCCACCGGGTACCTCCATCTCGATCGTGGTGCCCTTGCCGGGCGCCGATTCAACGGTGAGCCTTCCGCCGACCCCGCTCGCGCGGTCGCGCATCGACACCAGGCCCAGGTGGCGGCCCGCCTGCCGGGTCGCCGCGGGTTCGAAACCGCTGCCGTCGTCGGTGATCCGCAGCAGTGTGCCGCCGCCGTGCCGGGCCAGTGTGACGCCGACGTGCTCGGCGCCCGAGTGGCGCAGCGCGTTGTGCAGGGCCTCCTGGGAGACCCGGAGCAGCGCCTCTTCCTGGGCGGCCGGCAGGGCCCGTACGCCCAGGCTCTCGAAGGTGACCCGGGCCGAGTGGGCACGGTCCAGGACCTGGATCTGGGTGCGGAGGGTGGCGATGAGGCCGTCCTCATCGAGCGCGGCCGGGCGCAGTTCGATGACGGCGGCGCGCAGCTCCTCCACGGCTTCCGCGGCGAGCACGGCGACCTGATGGAGCTCGCCCTTGGCGCGGGCCGGGTCGCGGTCGATCAGAGCGGTGGCGGCCTGGGCCGTCAGCCGCAACGAGAACAGCTTCTGGCTGACCGCGTCGTGCAGCTCATGGGCGAGCCGGGAGCGCTCCTCGGCGATGGTGAGCTCCCGGCTGCGCTCGTACAGCCGGGCGTTGGTGAGGGCGATCGCCGCATGCTGGGCGAGGATCGACAGCAGTTCCTCGTCCTCGGCGGTGAAACCGCAGCTGCCCTCGGGTTTGGGGCAGCGCTTGTTGGCGAGGAAGAGCGCGCCGATGATCTCGTCGCCGTCCCGGATGGGCAGACCGAGGAAATCGGACATGTCGGGGTGGGCGGCGGGCCAGCCCTCGAAGCGGGGGTCCTTGCGGACGTCGGCGAGGCGCTCGGGCCTCGCCTCGTGGAGCATCGCGGCGAGGATGCCGT
Organism: Streptomyces sp. NBC_00846; assembly: GCF_045207325.1. NCBI lineage: Bacteria > Bacillati > Actinomycetota > Actinomycetes > Kitasatosporales > Streptomycetaceae > Streptomyces > Streptomyces sp. NBC_00846. The sequence continues at coordinate 1,391,682 of NZ_CP108846.1, forward strand.
GCTGCCGAGGCAGAGGGCCGATGGCCTTCCACTGCTCGTCGCTGACGCCGTCGACGACGAACTGGGCGAAGCCGCCGTGATCGTCGGGCACGCCCAGGGCGGCGTACTCGGCGTCCAGCAGTTCGCGGGCCGAGGCGACGATCGTCTTCAGGACGTCGCGCACTTCGAGATGCCGGCTCATGGCGAGCAGCGCGGCACTCACCGCTGCGAGGCCCGACGGTGGGCGATGGCTCATGGCCTCACCATACCGGCGGGGGTACGGACGCCGTATCGGCCTGTGGACGGCCGCCGATTAGGGCGCAGGGACTAGGTCCGGCCGAGGCGGGTCCGGCCGAGGTCGGGTACGGCGGGGTTCGGCCCGGCCCGGTACGGGGTTCTGCCGAGGTCCCGTACGGGGTACATCGCGGTCCTGTACGGAGGGCCGGGGCCGGTCGGGCCAGGGGGGAAGGGTGTCCATCCGACCTCCGAGACCCGGAGCCTCACACTCCGAATTGCTTGAGCAACCGTTGGTGAGCTTGTTACCCGGTCAATGTGAGGCCGGGCATAGGACCCACGTCACTTACGAAGCCTGCTAGTGGATACCTAAGCGCCACATCAACGAGCATGAGCGCGAGCTGCCCTGTTCGAGCGGAGTCCTGATCCACTACCCGGGATCGTACGTCACACCTTTGCCACGTCATTTTGCTGACGCTAAGAATTGCTCTCGTCCCCGACGGAGATGCGAACACCTCGCCTCCCGTCTTCGTCCTCCGTGAGGACTTCCGCGATTCGAAGAGGTACGTCTGCATGTCCGAGTCCAGCATCCCCGGCCGTCGCCGTCGCCTGAACAAGACCCAGAAGCTCTCCGCCGCGGCTATCTCCGCCGTCGCCGCCGCCTCGCTCTCGTTCTCGCTCGTCCCCGCCAATGCCGAAGGCAAGCCCAAGGCCCAGACCCCCGAGGCCGCCGCCCCCGTGGTTCTCACCTCGGTCGCCGGTACTCCGCAGGCCAAGGCACTGCAGGCCAGCCTCATCGGGCAGCACACGACCGCCGAGAAGCTGGTGAAGGCCGCCGACCTCGCGCGGGCCAAGCAGGCCGCCGCGGTCGAGGCGAAGGCGAAGGCCGCCGCGAAGGTCAAGGCCGCCGCCGCTGCCAAGGCCGAGGCGGTCGCCGAGAAGCGCACCGGCACGCAGGCTGCCAGCCGTTCCGAGGTCCGTACCCCGGTCTACGCCAACAACCTGGACGGCTGGATCCGGGAGGCCCTGGACATCATGAAGTCGCGCGGCATCCCCGGCTCGTACAACGGTCTGCACCGCAACATCATGCGGGAGTCCAGCGGCAACCCGAATGCGATCAACGGCTGGGACATCAACGCGCGGAACGGCGTTCCGTCCATCGGCCTGCTGCAGATCATCAAGCCGACGTTCGACGCGTACCACGTCCCCGGCACGGCCTTCAGCCAGTACGACCCGGTCGCCAACCTCACCGCCGCAGCCAACTACGCCGCCGACCGGTACGGCTCGATCGACAACGTCAACAGCGCGTACTGATCGCATCCGGACGTCCTCGGACGGCCTGAGGAGCCGCGTACGCATACGCCGGAGGGCGGCACCCCGCGTGGGGTGCCGCCCTCCGGCGTATGCGTACGCGGGTGTCCGCGTCTACTTGCGCATGACCTCCGGCTCGTGGCGGCGCAGCAGTCGCGCGACGACGACGCCGCAGATGATGCCGAGCAGCAGGAGCACCGAGATGTTCATGCCCCACTGACCGGCCGAGTGCTCCCACAGCGGGTCCAGGTCGGTCGGGTTCTTCGGGTCCCACGGCGCCATGAGGTGCGACAGGTCGAGTGTCGTGCCCGCGCCGGCGATGGCCCAGCGGGACGGCATCAGCCAGGCGAACTGCTCCAGGCCGGGCGACCCGTAGACCTGGAAGAGGATGCCGGTGAAGACGACCTGGACGATCGCGAACATGACCAGCAGCGGCATGGTCTTCTCGGCGGTCTTCACCAGCGAGGAGATCACCAGGCCGAACATCATCGAGGTGAAGCCGAGCGCGATGATCGTCACGCAGAGCTCGACGGCCGGCGGCATGATCAGGCCCTCTGCGGGCAGCTCGCGGGTGGCAAAGCCGATACCGCAGATGATGACGCCCTGGATGGCCGTGATCACACCGAGGACGATCACCTTCGACATCAGATAGGCGGAGCGGGAGAGACCGGTGGCCCGTTCCCGTTCGTAGATGACGCGTTCCTTGATCAGTTCTCGTACGGAGTTGGCCGCTCCGGAGAAGCACATACCGACCGCGAGGATCAGCATGATCGTTCCGGCGGCTCCGTTGAACCGGGACGGCGCCTTCGGCGGGGCCAGGCCGAAGCTGGCGGGGATGACCACGCTGACGACGCCGAGCACGGCGGGCAGGATCACCATCAGGCCCATGAAGCCCTTGTCGGACGCGATCACCGAGACGTAGCGGCGCATCAGCGTCCACAGCTGGGCCGTCCAGCTCTGCGGTTTCGGCGGGCGCAGCTGCTGCTGCGGCGTGTGTACGGACTGTACGGCGACGGCGTCGATGTCCGCGGCGTACATCTGGTAGTGCTGCGAACCGCGCCAACGGCCCGCCCAGTCGTAGTCGCGGTAATTCTCGAACGCGGAGAAGACGTCGGCCCAGGTGGTGTAGCCGAAGAAGTTGAGCGCTTCCTCCGGCGGGCCGAAGTAGGCGACGGAACCGCCCGGCGCCATGACGAGCAGCTTGTCGCAGATCGCCAGCTCGGCCACGGAGTGGGTGACGACGAGGACCGTACGGCCGTCGTCGGCCAGGCCGCGCAGCAGCTGCATGACATCGCGGTCCATGCCCGGGTCGAGGCCGGAGGTCGGCTCGTCCAGGAAGATCAGCGACGGCTTCGTGAGCAGCTCCAGGGCCACGGAGACACGCTTGCGCTGGCCACCGGAGAGCGAGGTGACCTTCTTGTCCTTGTGGATGTCGAGCTTGAGCTCGGCGAGGACCTCGAGGATCCGGGCCTCGCGCTCGGCCCCTGTGGTGTCCGCGGGAAAGCGGAGCTTGGCCGCGTACTTGAGGGCCTTGGTGACGGTGAGTTCCTTGTGCAGGATGTCGTCCTGCGGGACCAGACCGATGCGCTGACGCAGCTCGGCGAACTGCTTGTACAGGTTCCGGTTGTCGTAGAGGACGTCTCCCTGGTTGGCGGGCCGGTAACCGGTGAGCGCCTTGAGCAGAGTGGACTTGCCGGAGCCGGACGGGCCGATGACCGCGATGAGCGACTTCTCCGGGACGCCGAAGGAGACGTCCTTGAGGATCTGCTTCCCGCCGTCGACCGTCACTGTGAGGTGGCGGGCGGAGAAGGAGACCTCACCGGTGTCGACGAACTCTTCCAGCCGGTCCCCGACCAGGCGGAAGGTCGAGTGACCGACGCCGACGATGTCGTTCGGGCCGATGAGCGCGGAGCCGGACTTGGGGAGCGGCTGACCGTTGACGTAGGTGCCGTTGTGGGATCCGAGGTCACGGATCTCGAAGCGGCCGTCGGGCGTCGCGTGGAATTCGGCGTGATGGCGCGAGACCTGGAGGTCGGAGACGACCAGTTCGTTCTCGAGCGCACGACCGATGCGCATGACGCGGCCGAGGTCCAGCTGGTGGAACGTCGTGGGGTTGCGGTCGCCGTACACCGACGAGGCCCCCGCGGCACCGCCGGGCCCGCCCGAGCCGGGTGTACCGAGTGATTTCGCCGGGCCCTGCTGGTGCGGGACCTGGGGCTGCTGGGGCTGCGCGGGCTGCTGCGGCTGGGCCTGGGGGGTCTGCTGCCAGCCCTGCTGCGGCGGCTGCTGTTGCTGCGGAACGGGGGCGGCCTGCTGGCCGGGCCAGCCCGCGCCACCCTGCTGGGGCTGCTGGGCGGGGGCCTGCTGCGCACCCGCGCCCTGCCCGCTGTACACATCGGCGCCCGCGGCGGCGCTGGCGCTCAGCCGCGGTCCGTCAGTGGCGTTGCCGAGGTGTACGGCGGAGCCGGGCCCTATTTCAAGCTGATGGATTCGCCGGCCCTGCACATAGGTGCCATTGGTGCTTCCGTGGTCCTCGATGAACCAACTGTGGCCCCCCCAGCTGATCGTGGCGTGCCGCCACGACACCCTGGCGTCGTCGACCGTCAGGTCGCCCTGCGGATCACGCCCCAGGGTGTACGACCTGGACGGATCGAGCGTCCAGGTCCTGCCATTCAATTCCAGTACGAGTTCCGGCACTCCGCGCCCCACTAGTTGTCCCCCGAGTTACCCCCATCGCAGGGAGTCTAGGGATGCTGAACATCGTGGGGAACTATTCCAGGAGCAGTCCCCGATACGAAAGTCGGGCCAGGTGAAGACCCTGCCGAGGCCTGTGGTGTTGTGCCGTCCGTCAGGATGGATCGGCACGGAGACCGGCAGCCTCGCATGACTGCGTACGACCCGTGAGCGAACGGGCCGAGCCACGGTGATTCCGTCCGCTCGGAAAATCGCCCGGTCCGGATCCGCCCGGAAGATCCGCCCCGGTCCGGATCCGCTCGGGTCCGTCCGTGGTCGCCGGGCGCACCCGAGCGCGTGCGGTCCGTCGTCGCACCGTGTTGCGTGCCGGTGGCGTGCGGGGACGGGGCGGCGACGCGCTGTCCGGTCCTCGGGACGGGCCGCCGAGGCCATGGAGCGGACCGATACGGTGGGAGCACCATGAGCGCATCTCAGCCACCTCAGTCTTCCCCGTCCCCTGAACCCCCTGAGTCCCGTCAGGGCACGGACACCCCCACCCTTCTCGTGAAGATCTTCGGGAAGGACCGCCCCGGGATCACCGCCGGGCTCTTCGACACCCTCGCCGCCTACTCGGTCGATGTCGTCGACATCGAGCAGGTCGTCACCCGTGGCCGCATCGTCCTGTGCGCACTGGTCACCGCCCCGACCGCGGGCGACACCACCGAGGGCGACCTGCGGGCGACCGTGCACAGCTGGGCCGACTCACTGAAGCTGCAGGCCGAGATCATCTCCGGTACGGGTGACAACCGCCCGCGTGGCTCCGGACGTTCCCATGTGACGGTGCTCGGGCACCCGCTGACCGCCGAGTCGACCGCCGCCATAGCGGCCACGATCACCTCCACCGGCGGGAACATCGACCGCATCTTCCGGCTCGCGAAGTACCCGGTCACCGCAGTCGAGTTCGCGGTTTCCGGCACCGGGACCGAGGAACTGCGGACGGCGCTGGCGACGGAGTCCGCCGGGATCGGCGTCGACATCGCGGTCGTGTCGGCCGGACTGAGCCGGCGGGCGCAACGGCTGGTCGTCATGGACGTCGACTCGACGCTCATCCAGGACGAGGTCATCGAGCTGTTCGCCGCCCATGCCGGCTGCGAGGACAAGGTCGCCGAGGTGACCGAGCAGGCGATGCGCGGCGAGCTCGACTTCGAGCAGTCGCTGCACGCGCGGGTGGCGCTGCTGGCGGGGCTCGACGTATCGGTGGTGGACAAGGTGCGCGCCGAGGTGCGGCTGACCCCGGGGGCCCGCACGCTGATCCGTACGCTGAAGCGGCTCGGCTACCAAGTGGGTGTGGTTTCGGGCGGGTTCACCCAGGTCACCGATGATCTGAAGGAACGGCTCGGGCTCGACTTCGCCTCTGCCAACACCCTGGAAGTGGTCGACGGAAAGCTCACCGGACGGGTCGTCGGCGACATCGTCGACCGGGCCGGCAAGGCCCGGCTGCTGCGCAGTTTCGCCGAGCAGGCCGGGGTGCCGCTGGCGCAGACCGTCGCGATCGGCGATGGCGCGAACGACCTCGACATGCTGAACACCGCCGGGCTCGGGGTGGCGTTCAACGCCAAGCCGGTGGTCCGCGAGGCGGCGCACACCGCGGTGAACGTGCCGTTCCTGGACACCGTGCTGTACCTGCTCGGTATCACCCGCGAGGAGGTCGAGGCCGCAGACGGCCTCGTCGACTGACGCGTACCCGCTTACTCGCATACCCACGTATGAGCAGGGCCCCGGTGGTTTCCGCGCATGATGCGCGCACCGGGGCCCTGTTCGTACGACGACGGGAGCTGCGCGACGGCGGGGACCCGTACGACGGCCAAAACCGTACGACGGCGGGATCAGTCGTTGGGGGTCCAGTACTCGACCAGCTTGCCCACTCCGTGCTCCACGCCCTTCCAGGAGCCGGAGAATTCCACGACGGCGAAGGCGGCGGTCGGGAAGCCGCCGCGGTTCATCCGGGCCAGGGCGTCGCCCTCGGCCGATTCCGAGAGGGCGTCGGCGACCGCGTGCATCCCGGGGTTGTGGCCGATGACGAGAAGGTCGTGCACATCATCGGGGGTCTCGTTGATCACGGCGATCAGTTCGCCGGGAGACGCCTCGTACAATCGCTCCTCGTACACGGTCCTGGGACGGTGCGGCATCTCGTGCACGGCCAGCTTCCACGTCTCGCGCGTCCTGGCCGCGGTCGAGCAGAGGGCCAGATCGAGGACGATCCCGGAGTCGACGAGTTTGCGGCCTGCGACGGGGGCGTCCTTGCGGCCGCGCTCCGCGAGCGGCCGCTCATGGTCGGAGTCCTGCGACCATTCCGCCTTGGCATGCCTGAGAAGGACGATCCTGCGAGGTGTATCGACGCTCATACACCTCAGCTTCGCACGAAATGTGCCGCCCGGCGCAGGGTGTTGAAGGGCTTCCACGGGCTGCGCGGAAGCCGTCAGCCGGTGATCAGGGCCACGATTCGCTCAAGCAACCGGCCGAGCGCGGGATCGACCGTCGCCGCGTGTGCGTCGCCGGATCCCACGATCATCAGCAGGAGCGCGGCGAACGCGATCGCGGGCAGCGCGATGGCCCACCACGGCAGCCGGACCTCGACGCTGCCCGTGGCCGGGTGGGTGGTCCGGGTATGCGTACGGGTCGGCATGTCCGCCTCCGAGAGTCATCGGTTCCGATACCCAGAACCTACGGACTCGGGGGTGCCGGTCCCATCCGGTGACCCACCCACTTCCCCCTGACCCTGTCCCCCTAGGGGACGGTGGTGCCAGCCCCACCACTGGCCGTCGTCGGCCACGCAATTCAGGGGGTTCAGGCAGGTTCAGATGGATTCAGCCGGATTCAGGGGGATGCGATCGAGGCGATCACCGCGATGATCACGGTGACCAGCAGCATCGCCCCGAGCACGAGGAGAAACTTCTTCTGACCGTTCTGGGGATTCGGATCGAGCACAGGAGACATGGGCTCAGTCTCGCATCTCAGCATTCGTCCTCGATCGTCCGGTCCCGCCCGGCCAGCACCCCGACCACCATCTGCGGCACCATGAGGCCCGCCATCAGTGCGATCGGCAGCCCCCAGCCACCGCTGTGCTGGTGGAGCACGCCGATGAGCAGCGGGCCGGGGATCGAGATCAGATAGCCGGTGGACTGCGCGAACGCGGACAGCCTGACCACTCCGGCGCCACTGCGGGACCGCATGCCGATCATGGTCAGTGCGAGCGGGAAGGCGCAGTTCGAGATGCCGAGCAGCAGCGCCCAGACCCAGGCGCCGCCGGTCGGTGCGAGGTAGAGGCCGGCGTATCCGATGAGGCCGCAGGCGCCGAGAACGACGACGATCGGGCCCTGGTTCTTCATGCCGCCGGCGACCCGGGGGATGACGAACGCGAGCGGCACGCCCATCGCCATGGTCACGGCGAGCAGCACGCCCGCCGTACCGGCCGAGACCCCCGCGTCGCGGAAGATCTGCGGCATCCATCCCATGGTGATGTACGCGGCGGTGGCCTGCAGGCCGAAGAAGCAGGCGAGGCACCACGCGGTACGGCTGCGGGTGATCCTGAGCGCCGGGGCGTCCTGGTGACGGGCGGCGGGCTGTCCCGGGGCGCCGCGCCGGTCCCGTATCAGCGGTATCCAGGGCAGGATCGCGACGGCGGCGAGGACGGCCCAGATTCCGAGGCCCGCCCGCCAGCTGCCGCCCAGCGCACTGGTCATGGGCACGGTCACGGCGGCGGCGAGCGAGGTGCCGAGGGCCAGGGCCATCGAGTAGAGCCCGGTCATGGAGCCGACGCGGTCCGGGAACCAGCGCTTGACGATCACCGGCATCAGGATGTTGCTGACGGCGATGCCCATGAGAGCGAGGGCGCTCGCGGCGAGGAAGCCGACCGTGCCGCCGACGAACGGCCGGATCACCAGACCGGCCGTGATGGCCATCATGCCGACGCAGACGATCGCGCCCGGGCCGAAGCGGCGGGCGAGGCGAGGCGCCATGACGCCGAAGACCGCGAAGCAGAGCGGCGGTACGGAGGTGAGGACACCGGCGACGCTGCCGCTCATGTGCAGCCCGTCCTGCACCTCTTCGAGGAGGGCGCCGAGGCTGGTGATGGCGGGACGGAGGTTGAGCGCGGCGAGGACGAGGCCGATGGCGACGAACCGGAGCAGCCACGGGGACGGCCCGGGAGCGGTCTGTATGGCCTGTGCGGTCTGCGGGGCTTCCGGGGCCGGGGATTTCGTCGGGATGTCCGCGGTGGTGGCGGGGCTCAGGGTCCGGGTCGGCGTCCGGGGCTGCGGCTGGGTCTCGTCGTCGGGCATGGAGTCATCATAGAATCATGGGATGATTGATTGTCCAATCCTGTGCATACTCCTCTGAGACCATTCACCAACAGCAGGGCCACCCCGTGCCCCTCTCCCCTCTCATCACCGCAGCAACCCGTCACCGAAGCAACCCGAGCAAGGAGCACCATGGCGCTGACGTCTCCGCGGCGTTCGGCACTCGCCGACCAGGTGATTGCCCAGTTGAGGAATCAGATCACCTCGGGCGAGTGGCCCGTGGGTTCACGGATTCCCACCGAGGCCGAACTGGTGGAGCAGCTGGGCGTGGCCCGTAACACCGTCCGCGAGGCCGTGCGCGCACTTGCGCACAACGGCCTGCTCGACATCCGGCAGGGCTCGGGGACGTATGTCGTTGCCACCAGCGAACTGGCCGGGGTGATGCACCGCCGCTTCGCCGCCGCCGATCCGCGCCATGTCGCCGAGCTGCGTTCCACTCTGGAGTCGTCGGCGGCACGGCTGGCGGCCGCCCGGCGCACCGAGCGGGATCTGAAGCAGCTGGACGCGCTCATGGCGCGGCGGGAGGAGACCTGGGCGGCGGGTGATGCCGAGGCGTTCGTCGCGGCGGATACGACGCTGCATCTGGCGGTGGTCGCGGCCTCGCACAATGACGTGCTGACCGGCCTCTATGCCGACCTGGGCGATCTGCTGCGCGATTATCTCAGGGGCGATGTCGGCCATGAGCTGGGGCCGGAGAGCCTCATGGACCACGGCCGGCTGGTCGAGGCGATCCGGGCGGGGGACGCGGAGACGGCGGCTGCCGAGGCGGCGAGTCATGCACTGAGCTGTCTGGTGGACCGGGTGTGAGGGGGCGCGGCCGTCCGGCGGACCAGGCGTGAGGGTCGAAGTCACCTCGGGTCGGCCGGGGTCGCGTCTCGTCGAACGGAGCCACCTCGGGTCGACCGGGGTCGCGTCTCGTCGAGCGGAGCCACTTCGCGTCGACCGGCGGTCGCGTCGCGATCAAACGAATCGTCGCGTGTCAAACGGAACTCTGAACCCGGTGGGTGACCCAGACCGAGCCGACTTCCTTCCAGCAGCGGTCGTCGAGCCGCACGGTCTGTCCCGGTCCCACGTCGACCGGGGTGGCGTCGGCGTCTATGTCCCACCAGCGGCGGCATTCGGTGTGCAGCTGTACGCGATCGGTGGAGGCGTACGGGTTGTGGCAGTAGGCGACGACCCGGGAGCCCAGGACCGACGTACGGCATTCGGATCCGGCGGGCTCCGGGGTGGGAGCGTCGGGAGCGGACGCCCCGACTCCACTCGGTCCCGCCATGGATATGACGGATATACCCAAGGGGGCTATGAGTCCGGCGATGACCACGGAGGCCGTCGGCAGGGCCCAGGTTCGGCGACGTGTGGAGCGCACAGCGACCTCCTCCCCGCAGCCTGACCAATAGTCCGGTTCCACCACATTCTGCGGTGGATCGACCATCTTTTCGACTTGGGCGGGTCGGGGCCGGGCACAGACGCACGACGGCCGCGTACCGCCTGCTCAGAGGCGGTACGCGGCCGTGTCACAGCCTGTCGGCGCGGGTTCAGGCACCCATCATGTGCACGCCACCATCGACGTGGACGATCTCGCCGGTGGTCTTCGGGAAGAAGTCCGAGAGCAGGGCCACGACACCGCGGCCGGCCGGCTCCGGGTCCGCCATGTTCCAGGCCAGCGGGGAGCGGGTGTTCCACACGTCCGCGAGCTCGGAGAAGCCCGGGATAGACTTCGCGGCCATGGAGCCGATCGGTCCGGCCGAGATCAGGTTGCAGCGGATGCCGTCCTTGCCCAGGTCACGGGCGAGGTAGCGGGAGGTGGCCTCCAGCGCGGCCTTGGCCGGGCCCATCCAGTCGTACTGCGGCCAGGCGTACTGCGCGTCGAAGGTGAGGCCGACGATCGAGCCGCCGTCGTTCATCAGCGGCTTGCAGGCCATGGCGAGCGACTTCAGCGAGAACGCCGAGACGTGCATCGCCGTGGCGACGGACTCGAACGGGGTGTTCAGGAAGTTGCCGCCGAGCGCGTCCTGCGGCGCGAATCCGATGGAGTGCACGACGCCGTCGAGCGAACCGAGCTCGTCACGGACCAGACCGGCGAGGCGGTCGAGGTGCTCGGCGTTGGTCACGTCCAGCTCGATGACCTTGGCCGGCTTCGGCAGCTTCTTGGCGATGCGCTCCGTCAGCGTGGGCCGGGGGAACGCGGTCAGGATGACCTCGGCACCCTGCTCCTGAGCCACCTTGGCGGTGTGGAAAGCGATGGACGACTCCATCAGCACACCGGTGATGAGGATGCGCTTGCCGTCGAGAATTCCGCTCATGGTGATCAGTGACCCATGCCCAATCCGCCGTCAACGGGGATGACGGCTCCAGTGATGTACGACGCGTCGTCGGAAGCGAGGAAGCGCACAGCGGCGGCGATCTCCTCGGGCTGCGCGTAGCGGCCGAGCGGCACCTGGGACACGATGCCCTTGCGCTGCTCCTCGGTGAGCGCCTGCGTCATGTCGGTGTCGACAAAACCGGGCGCGACGACGTTGAAAGTGATGTTCCGCGAACCGAGTTCACGGGCCAGCGACCGGGCGAAGCCGACCAGACCCGCCTTGGAGGCGGCGTAATTCGCCTGCCCGGCCGAGCCGAGGAGCCCGACGACGGAGGAGATGAGGACGACGCGGCCCTTCTTGGCGCGCAGCATGCCGCGGTTGGCGCGCTTGACGACCCGGAAGGTGCCGGTGAGGTTGGTGTCGAGTACAGACGTGAAGTCGTCCTCGGACATCCGCATGAGCAACTGGTCTTTGGTGATACCGGCGTTGGCGACCAGTACCTCGACGGGGCCGTGCTTGTCCTCGATCTCCTTGTAGGCCTGCTCCACCTGTTCGGCGTCCGTGATGTCGCACCGGACGGCCAGAACGCCCGCCTCGGTGAGGATCTGGGGGGGCTCGCCCGAGCGGTAGGTGATCGCGACCTTGTCGCCGTTGTCGGCGAAAGCGCGGGCGATGGCGAGGCCGATGCCCCGGTTTCCTCCGGTGACGAGAACCGAGCGGCTCAACGGATCACCCTTTCGATAGCGGTCTGGTACCTCGAAAACCTATCGGTACCACCCGCTCCGCGAGCAATCGGCCCCTGACAGCGCCGCCCGCCGGGCACTGTGGGGTTCCTACAGTTGGCACCCGGCCCGGCCTCATTCCGCCATTCCGGGTGCATGTACGGAGAGGCCCTCTTCCCTCGCTGAGTCGAGCATGCGCTTGTCGTACGTGATCAGGGAGTCAAGAGCTCCGCCGATGACGAGCGCGCTCGCGACGTGAATGGCATCAAGGGATCTCAGGGCCCCCGAGACCCTGGTGGCCAGATCCCGGACCTCTTCCGTCAGCAGGATCTCGGTGACCATCCCGTCCAGATCCGACAGCGCGTTGGGGAATGATCCGGCCTTGTCGAGCTGCCGGACGGTCTCGACGATGCCGATGGTGCTGGTAGCCAAGGGCAGTCCGGGCCGGTCGGACAGGAATGTCCTGAGCTCGGCGGCACCTGGCCTGCCTGTGAGCAGAGTGATGAGCGCCGAGGAATCCATGTAGATCAACGGTCGCCCTCCTCGCGTTCGGCCAGGAGAAGCTCCAGCGGATCGGGGGAGCCTGAGGGGAGGTCGTAGCGCGGGAAGCGGTCGAGGTCCGAGGTGGTCGCGGCCTTGAGCCGGATCTTCCCCTGAGCCACCAGGTCCGCATACCGGGAGGTCGCCCCGGAGCCGGGCAGCAGTATGGCGATCACCTTGCCGTGCCGGGTGACCTGGACCGCCTCCCCCTTCTCCACGCGGGCGAAGACGGCGCTCGGGTTGTACGAGAACTCTCGGACGGAAATTGCGCTCATCGGGGACGGGGCTCCCTTCAGCATGCAGCCAAGAAAGTACCTACACTCCAAAATTGTACCTACAACGAGGGCGCATCGGCGCAGGCTCCGGCAGCTCCCGCGAGGCGATACCCCCGACTTGGCCCGTTCATCACCCCCACCCCCGCGAGGCTCATCCCGCCGGGCATGGCACGCGACAGCGGATCTGCTTGCCGATCGACGACCGGACCACGTGCCAGCCCGGTGCGAGCAGATCCAGCAGCGCGAGGCCGCGGCCGGCCTCGGCCTCCGCGTCGTCCAGCGCGATACCGCGACGGCGCGGAACAGTGCGGGGGTCGGGGTCATGGACATTGACCGCGACCCCGAAGGCCGCGGCGTACACCTCCACCACGACGGGCACGTGATCCCCGCACGCCCGGACGGCGTTCCCGACGAGCTCCGACACGACGAGCTGCGTGGTGTCGGCCACGTCGCCCTGCACGCCCAGCTCGGCCAGGGCCTTGGCGGTGAGCTCACGTACGGAGCGGAGGTTCGGGCCGGAGGCGTTGATGTGTGCCGCGAAGCCGCGGCTCCGGTAGCGCACGTAGCGCCCGACGGCGGGTGGCGGGGATGGCGGGTCCTGGTCTTCCTCGTCGGCCATACCGAACATGACGCCTCCAGCCTGCGGCGCGGGGCCGCGGGAAGTATCGACTTCGACCACGTTGAGCAATTACGCATGCACGTTGGGTGGCGATGAGTGCCGATGCTGCACCCGATCCACCTTGGGTAGCAAGTTTTCTACCTCCTTCGGTTATGAGTTCCCGGAAGGTATTCAGCACCACCAACTACTGAGGTATGACTGGGACATGCCCAACTCTCCCCTGGTACCGACCGTCCGGCGCCGACGCCTGGGATCCACGCTCAGACGCCTGCGGAACGGCGCAGGTCTGACGCTCGACGAGGCCGCCGTCGCCATGGGCTGGAAAGGCCCGAAGCTGTCGAAGATCGAGAGCGCCAATCAGACCATCAGGCCCGGAGATGTCGTGACGCTGCTCAAGGTCTACGGGATCAACGATCTGGAAACGCTCAACGCCCTGGACAATCTGGCCAAGGACGCCAGCAAGAAGGGGTGGTGGCAGAGCTACAGCGGAATCGTGTCACCTGCCTACGCCGACTACATCTCGCTGGAGTCCGACGCCTCACAGATCTGCGAATGGTCGCCACTGGTGATCCCGGGCTTGTTGCAGACCGCTGCGTACGCGCGCGAGAACATCGCGGGGATCACAACTTTCCGTACCACCGACGAAGTTGCGGCCCTTGCCGAAGTGCGGCTGGCCCGGCAGTCCGTACTCACTCGTCCGGGAAAGCCGTTGGAACTGTGGGCCATCATCCACGAGGCCGCGCTCCACCAGCGATTCGCCGTCCGTCCCGCCACCATGCGCGAGCAGTTGCGACGCCTGCTCGATTCGGCGGAGATGCCCAACGTGACCATCCAACTGATGCCGTTGGACTCAACCGCGCATCCTGGAGTCGTGGGAGGCTTCAGCATGGTCGGTTTCCCTGGCCCCGCCCCGGACGTGGTTCTGCTGGAAAACCTCAGCGGAGAGACTTACCTTGAGGGCGAAGGAGCATCGCCCTTCGCGAAGGCGTTCGAGCGGATTCGTGCCACGGCGCTGTCCACGGAGGACTCGGCCGCACGCATAGCCGAGATGGAAGAAGGCCACAGAAAGTGAACGCGCCCGAGGCGGAGTTGTTCGGACACGACCTCTCGATCGCGACCTGGCGCAGGTCTTCCGCCAGTGGAGCGGAGAACAACTGCGTAGAAGTCGCCAACCTCCCCGGAGGAGCAACGGCCGTACGCGACTCGAAAGACCCCGCACGCACCCCCCTGCGGTTCACGGCCTCGGGGTGGGCCGCGTTCAGGGCGGGTGTGGTCGACGGCGAACTGTGATCGGTCGGGGCGGCTTGCCCGAGGGGCCATCTCATTGAAGCTCTGTTCGGGGCACCGGGGTCGGATCCAGGACTCGGGTGGCCCACGCCGAACCGGTTGGACGAGTTCGGCGTGCCCGTCCGGGGAAACCTATGGCCGATTGCCCTCGACGCCCGGCATGGTTCACTGCGGACACATGCCGAAAAGACGGAGTACTACATGCCTCATGAGGTAGATCAGTCGTTCCTGGCCCTGCCCCTGCGGGCCCTCGCCGACGCGGCACTCGCCCGCGCGCGTGCGCTGGGGGCCGTGCATGCCGACTTCCGGTTCGAGCGGGTGCGCAGCGCGTCCTGGCGGTTGCGGGACGCCCGGCCCGCCGGGACCTCGGACACCACCGACCTCGGGTACGCGGTACGTGTGGTGCACGGTGGTGCGTGGGGGTTCGCGTCGGGTGTGGATCTGACGATGGACGCCGCGGCGAAGGTCGCCTCCCAGGCCGTCGCCATGGCGAAGCTGTCGGCGAAGGTGATCGCGGCGGCCGGGTCCGACGAGCGGGTGGAACTGGCGGACGAGCCGGTGCACGGTGAGCGGACCTGGGTCTCGGCGTACGACGTCGATCCCTTCGACGTACCGGACGAGGAGAAGGCGGGGCTGCTCGCCGAGTGGAGCAGCCGGCTACTGGGCGCGGAGGGGGTCGCGCATGTGGACGCCTCGCTGATGACCGTCCACGAGAACAAGTTCTACGCGGACACGGCGGGCACCGTCACCACCCAGCAGCGGGTGCGGCTGCATCCGCAGTTCACCGCCGTCGCCGTGGACGGGACCACGGGTGAGTTCGACTCGATGCGGACGATCGCCCCGCCGGTGGGCCGCGGCTGGGAGTACCTGACCGGGACCGGCTGGGACTGGGACGACGAGCTGGAGCGGATTCCCGGGCTGCTGGCCGAGAAGATGCGGGCGCCGAGCGTCGAGGCGGGGACGTACGACCTGGTCGTCGACCCGTCGAATCTCTGGCTGACCATCCATGAGTCGATCGGCCACGCGACCGAGCTGGACCGGGCGCTGGGGTACGAGGCGGCGTACGCCGGGACCTCGTTCGCCACGTTCGACCGGCTGGGGAAGCTGGCGTACGGCTCTCCCGTGATGAATGTGACGGGCGACCGCACCACCGAGCACGGGCTCGCGACCATCGGGTACGACGACGAGGGGGTCGAGGCTCAGTCCTGGGACCTGATCAAGGACGGGACGCTGGTCGGGTACCAGCTGGACCGGCGGATCGCGAAGCTGACGGGTCTGGGCCGGTCCAACGGGTGCGCGTACGCCGACTCGCCGGGCCATGTCCCCGTGCAGCGGATGGCGAACGTGTCGCTGCGGCCGGATCCGGGCGGGCTGTCCACGGAGGATCTGATCGGTGGGGTGGAGCGCGGGATCTATGTGGTCGGCGACCGGTCCTGGTCGATCGACATGCAGAGGTACAACTTCCAATTTACCGGGCAGCGGTTCTTCCGGATCGAGAACGGCAGGCTGGCCGGTCAGCTGCGTGATGTCGCGTACCAGGCGACGACGACGGACTTCTGGGGCTCGATGGAGAAGGTCGGTGGCCCGCAGACGTACGTCCTGGGCGGCGCCTTCAACTGCGGCAAGGCCCAGCCGGGCCAGGTCGCGGCGGTCTCGCACGGCTGCCCCTCCGCCCTCTTCCGGGGCGTGAACATCCTCAACACGACGCAGGAGGCCGGGCGATGAGCGTTCATCACGGAACCGGCCGGGGGGCCGGGGGTCGACACCCGGGACAGCACAGTCTCAACACGACGCAGGAGGCCGGACGATGAGTCGCGTCAGCAAGCCGCACGAGATCGTCGAGCGGGCGCTCGAACTGTCCACCGCCGACGGCTGTGTGGTCATCGCCGACGAGGAGTCGTCCGCGAATCTGCGCTGGGCCGGCAACGCGCTCACGACGAACGGTGTGACGCGGGGGCGGACCCTGACCGTCATCGCGACCGTCGACGGTGCGCAGGGCACCGCGTCCGGGGTGGTGTCGCGGTCCGCGGTCACCGCCGACGATCTGGAGTCGCTGGTGCGGGCCGCCGAGGCCGCCGCGCGCGGGGCCGGGCCTGCGGAGGACGCACAGCCGCTGGTCGCCGGGGTGCCCGCCTCGCCCGACTTCGCGGACGCACCGGTCGAGACGGGATCGGACGTCTTCGCGGAGTTCGCCCCGGCGCTCGGCGACGCGTTCGCCCGAGCCCGGTCCGGTGGCCGTGAGCTGTACGGCTTCGCCCACCATCAGCTGACCTCCACGTACCTCGGTACGTCGACGGGGCTGCGGCTGCGCCACGACCAGCCGAACGGGACGCTGGAGCTCAACGCCAAGTCCCCCGACCGGTCCCGGTCGACCTGGGCGGGCCGTTCCACGCGCGACTTCAAGGACGTCGACCCGGCCGAGCTGGACGCGGACCTGGCGCAGCGGCTGCGCTGGGCGGAGCGCCGTATCGAGCTGCCCGCCGGGCGGTACGAGACGCTGCTGCCGCCGACCGCCGTGGCCGATCTGCTGATCTACCAGCTGTGGTCGTCGACGGCACGGGACGCGGCGGAGGGCCGGACGGTGTTCTCCAAGCCGGGCGGCGGGACGAGGCTCGGCGAGAGGCTGTCGGAGTTGCCGTTGTCGCTGCGCAGCGACCCGCATGCACCGGGCCTGGAGTCGGCGCCGTTCGTGATCGCCCATGCCTCCGGGGACGGCGCTTCCGTATTCGACAACGGTCTGCCGCTGTCGTCGACCGACTGGATCCGGGACGGCAGGCTGGAGCATCTGACGACCACCCGGCACACGGCGGGGCTGACCGGGCTGCCGGTCGCGCCGGCCATCGACAATCTGCTGCTCGAAGGCGGTGGTGAGCGGTCGCTGGAGGAGATGGTGGCCGCGACGACCGGGCGCGGGCTGCTGTTGACCTGCATGTGGTACATCCGGGAGGTCGATCCGGCGACGCTGCTGCTGACCGGGCTGACCCGCGACGGGGTGTATCTCGTCGAGGACGGTGAGGTCGTCGGCGAGGTGAACAACTTCCGGTTCAACGAGTCGCCGGTGGATCTGCTGTCGCGGGCCACGGAAGCGGGCCGTACGGAGAAGACGCTGCCGCGCGAGTGGGGCGACTGGTTCACCCGGGCCGCCATGCCCGCGCTGCGGATCCCGGACTTCAACATGAGCTCGGTGAGCGCGGGCGTGTGACCCGCCTAGACTGACTGTTGCCTTTCGATACACGTAGCTGAGGAGACACGGAACCGTGACGGACATCGTCGACGAGCTGAAGTGGCGTGGGCTGTTCGCCCAGTCCACTGATGAGGACGCACTGCGCAAGGCTCTCGCGGACGGTCCCGTCACGTTCTATTGCGGCTACGACCCCACCGCGGCGAGTCTGCACGTCGGCCATCTGGTGCAGGTGCTCACCATGCGCCGGCTCCAGCTGGCCGGTCTGCGGCCGCTCGCCCTGGTGGGCGGGGCCACCGGCCAGATCGGTGACCCGCGGCCGACCGCCGAGCGCACGCTGAACGACCCGGAGACGGTCGCCAACTGGGTTTCGCGGCTGCGGTCCCAGATCGAGCCGTTCCTGTCCTTCGAGGGCGAGAACGCGGCGATCATGGTGAACAACCTGGAATGGACCGCGGGCATGTCCGCGATCGAGTTCCTCCGGGACATCGGCAAGCACTTCCGCGTCAACAAGATGCTGACCAAGGACTCCATCGCCCGGCGGCTGGAGTCCGACGAGGGCATCAGTTACACCGAGTTCAGCTACCAGCTGCTCCAGAGCATGGACTTCCTGGAGCTGTACCGGCGCCACGGCTGCACCCTCCAGCAGGGCGGCAGCGACCAGTGGGGCAACCTCACCGCGGGTCTCGACCTGATCCACCGCCTGGAGCCGGGCGCCGAGGTGCACGCGCTGGCGACCCCGCTGATGACGAAGGCGGACGGGACCAAGTTCGGCAAGTCCGAGAGCGGGGCCGTCTGGCTCGACCCGGCGATGACGACGCCGTACGCGTTCTACCAGTTCTGGCTGAACGTGGACGACCGGGACATCTCCCGGTACATGCGCATTCTCAGCTTCCGCACCCCCGCGGAGCTGGAGGAGCTGGAGCAGGTCACCGAGGAGCGCCCGCAGGCCCGGACGGCGCAGCGCACGCTGGCCGAGGAGCTGACGACGCTGGTGCACGGCGCCGATCAGTGCGCCGCGGTCATCGCGGCGTCGAAGGCGCTCTTCGGCCAGGGCGAGCTCGGCGAGCTGGACGAGGCGACGCTGAGCGCCGCGCTGTCCGAGGTGCCGCACGCGCGGGTCACCGAGCTCGGCCCGCTGGTGGACCTCCTGGTGGAGGTCGGCCTGGCGCCGAGCAAGTCGGGCGCCCGCCGCACGGTGAAGGAGGGCGGTGCGTACGTGAACAACGTCAAGGTCGCGGACGGCGAGAGCGCACCGGCCCACGAGGAGCTGCTGCACGGGCGCTGGCTGGTGCTGCGCCGGGGCAAGAAGAACCTCGCCGCCGTCGAGGTCACCGGCTGATCCCGGAGAACTGACGTCGCACCGCGGCCGGACACGCGTCACGCGTGCCCGGCCGCGGTTGTGTTGTGGCCCGGGACGCGGGGTCCGGAAGCCCGGGGGTCGGGCATTGCCCGGGCTTCCGGCGTTGCCCGGGCCCGAGCTGCCCGTCGGTTCAGGGGTGCGGCCCGTCGGTTCAGGCCTTCTGTCTGGCGCCGCGGAACGACGTCCACAGCATGTCGCCGACCCCGACGACGACCACGGCGCCGATCAGCTGGAACAGATGGCGCGTCCAGTCGATGCCGCTGGTGTCGTTGACCCCGATCCAGGTGGCGACGGTATTGCCGAGGACGCTGCCGAGGATGCCGAAGATCGTCGTCAGCCAGAGAGGGATGCTCTGTTTGCCGGGCAGGATCGCCTTCGCGATCAGGCCGAGCACCAGACCCACGATGATTGCCCACAACCAGCCCATGTCGCCTCCTCGTGCGACGTGATGTCGCGCATGTGGGCCCAGTCTCGGCCCGTGGACCGTGCACCGCACGCCGGACGCGTCCGGATGCGCGGCCCGGCTTCCGATCCCACGGAATACGGCGCGCCCCGGTCTCGAAGCCGTCGGACACCGGGCGTACCGTGGATGCGGTCCGGTCCGGGGAACGTCCGGCGCGGGAATGTGGTCTTCCCCGACCCGTGAGAGGTGCTGGGGATGGGTGGTGGAGGCGTGATGCGGAAGCAGAGCGGTGTCGAGGTCTTCCGGATCACGGAGGCACGGCAGGGGCTCGCGGACGATGTGCGCGGCAGGCAGCGGCGCTATGTGATCTCGATGTCCGTGCGGACGGTCTCGGTGATCCTGGCCGCTGTGCTCTGGAACGTCGAGCGGTACGTCGCGATCGTCGCGCTGGCGCTCGGGGTACTGCTCCCGTACGTGGCGGTGGTCATCGCCAACGCGGGCCGGGAGAACACCCCTTCACTTCCTTCGACCTTCGTCCCGGCGCCGGTGCGGCCGGTGCTCGACGCCGCGCCCGTGGCGGGTTCGGCGGAATCCGGTCCGGAGGCCGACGGGGTGCGGCAGGCCGGGGAATCGTCATGAGCGACGGCACATCGGCATAAGCACAGTTGAGGCCGCGCCACACCCGGGGCACGGGAAAACGACAGACCAATCATGAAGTTACGGTGCACCGCACCCCGGTCTGCGTGACATACTTCGTAAGCGCTCCGCATCCCCCGTCGGAGCGACAGACCGACGCCGGGCAGCTCCCCCCGTGGCTGCTCGGCGTCGCTTTTTCTCCGGTTTTCTCCGGTGGGGGATGTCCGGGACAGCCGGTTCGCCCGGCCGTATGGGCGCTGACCTAGGGTTGAGTCCGTGAACTCCCCTGATTCCGCGGCCGAGAGCGCTGCCGCCGCACCCATCTGTTCCGCCAAGGGCTGCCGGAGCGACGCCGTGTGGGTGCTGGCCTGGAACAACCCGAAGCTGCACACCCCGGAACGCCGTAAGACGTGGCTGGCCTGCGAGGAACACCGGGAGCATCTCTCCTCGTTCCTGGACGTCCGGGGCTTCCTCAAGGATGTCGTGACGCTGGCGGAATGGGATTCCGAAGGAACGGGGCCGGGCCGGTCCTAGTGCCCCTCCCGGCAAGCTTTGCCCCGTCGCTCCGCCCAGCACGCACGCTCGCTGCGTTGGCCAAAAGCCCTGGTAGCTCCTTCCCCAAGCTCTCAACTTCGTTCGAGCAGGGGAGGCCCCATTCAAGGACTTCCGGCCGCCTTGCGATCGCACGCACTGGACGACGCTCCTTCCGGGCAAACATTGCCGGTCGCGGCACTAGCCGCCGATCGCCGACATCGGCCGGTCGGGCTGCAGGAAGGACGGGTCGTCCAGACCGGACCCGGCCTTCTTCCCCCACATCGCGAGCTTCCAGATCCGGGCGATCTCCTCGTCCGGCGCGTCGGAGCGCAGGGCACCGCGCAGATCGGTCTCCTCGCGGGCGAACAGGCAGGTGCGCACCTGGCCGTCGGCGGTGAGCCTGGTCCGGTCGCAGGCCCGGCAGAAGGGGCGGGTGACGGAGGCGATGACACCCACTCGGTGGGGTCCTCCGTCGACGAGCCAGCGCTCGGCGGGGGCGGAGCCGCGCTCTGCGTCGCCCTCCTCGGTGAGGGTGAAGCGGGTGCGCAGCGACTGGAGTATGTCGCTTGCCGTGATCATGCCGTCACGCTTCCAGCCGTGCTGGGCGTCGAGCGGCATCTGCTCGATGAAGCGGAGCTCGTAGCCGTGCTCGACGGCCCAGGCGAGCAGGTCGGGGGCTTCGTCGTCGTTGAGTCCCGGCATCAGGACGGCGTTGACCTTGACCGGGGTGAGACCGGCGTCGCGCGCGGCTTCGAGGCCGGCCAGCACGTCGTGGTGACGGTCGCGGCGGGTGAGTGTCCTGAAGACGTCGGGGCGCAGGGTGTCCAGCGAGACGTTGACCCGGTCCAGGCCGGCGGCCCGGAGTGCGGCCGCGGTGCGCTTGAGCCCTATGCCGTTGGTGGTGATGGACATCCTGGGGCGCGGGGTCAGGGCCGCGCAGCGCTCGACGATGGAGACGAGCCCGGGGCGCAGCAGCGGCTCACCGCCGGTGAAGCGGACCTCGGTGATGCCCAGCCGGGTGACGGCGATGCGGACCAGGCGGACGATCTCGTCGTCGCTGAGCAGGTCGGGCTTGGCCAGCCATTGCAGGCCCTCTTCCGGCATGCAGTACGTGCACCGCAGATTGCAGCGGTCGGTCAGTGACACGCGCAGGTCGGTGGCGACCCGGTGGTAGGTGTCGATGAGCATGTGCGCCCCCTCCCGCGCTTGCTGCCCGGCCGTCGTGTCCGGCGTTCCGGGCTGACTCCTCCGAGACTACGCGAGATCTGTGACATCGCAGGGGCTCGCATGACACGAGGTGCGGCACGGCCGTGTCGTAGGACTCTACGACACGGCCGTGCCGCACCCGGTTCGTTCTCGCTCAGTGCGCTCCGACACCGGTGAGGGACTTGACCTCCAGCTCGGCGTACTTGCCCTTGTCCGGCTCCTCCTTCGAAAGGAGGGAGCCGATCCAGCCGAGCAGGAAGCCCAGCGGGATGGAGATGAGGCCCGGGTTCTCCAGCGGGAACCAGGAGAAGTCGACGCCCTTGAACATCGATGTCTTCGGGTTGCCGGAGACGACCGGGGAGAACAGTACGAGGATCACCGAGCTCGCGAGACCGCCGTAGATCGACCACAGGGCGCCCTGGGTGGTGAAGCGCTTCCAGAAGAGGCTGTAGAGGATCGTCGGCAGGTTGGCGGAGGCGGCGACGGCGAAGGCGAGCGCCACCAGTCCGGCGACGTTCATGTCCCGGGCGAAGGCTCCCAGGACGATCGCGACCGCGCCGATGAGGACGGTGGCCCAGCGCGCGGCCCGCATCTCCTCCTTCTCTGTGGCCTTCCCCTTGCGGATGACATTGGCGTAGATGTCGTGCGCGAAGGAGGACGAGGAGGCGAGGGTCAGTCCCGCGACGACGGCGAGGATGGTGGCGAAGGCGACGGCCGAGATGACGGCCAGCAGCACGGCGCCACCGGTGGAGCCGACCCCGCCGAGGTATTCGGCGAGCTGCGGGGCGGCCGCGTTGCCGGCCGGGTTCTTCGCCTTGATCTCGTCCGGGCCGATGAGTGCCGCGGCGCCGAAGCCGAGCGCGATCGTCATCAGGTAGAAGGCGCCGATGATACCGATGGCCCAGTTGACCGACTTACGGGCGGCCTTGGCGGTCGGCACCGTGTAGAAGCGGATCAGGATGTGCGGGAGACCGGCGGTGCCGAGGACCAGGGCGATACCGAGGGAGAGGAAGTCCAGCTTGGAGGTGCCGGTGGCGCCGTACTTGAGTCCGGGCTCCAGGAACGCCGCTCCGTGGCCGCTCTTCGCGGCGGCCGTGCCCAGCAGGTCGGAGATGTTGAAGTCGAACTTCAGCAGCACCAGGAAGGTCATCAGGAGGGCACCGGCGATGAGCAGCACGGCCTTGACCATCTGGACCCAGGTGGTGCCCTTCATTCCGCCGATCGTGACGTACACGATCATCAGCACGCCGACCAGCGCGACGATGAGGATCTTGCCCGCGTCGCTGGTGATGCCGAGCAGCAGGGAGACCAGGACGCCCGCGCCGGCCATCTGCGCCAGCAGGTAGAAGATCGACACGACGATGGTGGAGACGCCGGAGGCGGTGCGGACCGGGCGCTGCCGCATCCGGTAGGCGAGGACGTCGCCCATCGTGTAGCGGCCCGAGTTGCGCAGCGGTTCGGCGACCAGCAGCAGGGCCACCAGCCAGGCGACGAGGAAGCCGATGGAGTACAGGAAGCCGTCGTAGCCGAAGAGGGCGATGGCTCCGGCGATCCCGAGGAACGAGGCCGCCGACATGTAGTCGCCGGAGACGGCGAGCCCGTTCTGGAACGCGGTGAACTGCCGTCCGCCCGCGTAGAAGTCGGCGGCGCTCTTGGTCTGCCGGCCGGCCCAGACGGTGATGCCCAGGGTCGCGGCGACGAACACCGCGAAGAGCGTGATGATCAGCGGCCGGTGCTCGGTGGTCGAGGAGGCGGCCAGCTGGAGGGCGGGGTGGGCGTGGTACGCGGCGCTCATGCGTCGGCCTCCATACGGGACTTGATGGCCTCGGCCTTCGGGTCCAGCTTCGCGGCCGCGTGGCGCGAGTAGAACCAGGCGATGAGGAATGTGGTGACGAACTGGGCGAGGCCGAACACGAAGGCCACGTTGATGTTGCCGTACACCTTGATGCCCATGAGGCCGCCCGCGTAGTTGGACAGCAGCACGTACAGCAGGTACCAGAGGACGAAGGCGATGGTCAGCGGGAAGGCGAACGAGCGGTACGAGCGGCGCAGTTCGCCGAACTCCGCGCTCTCCTGCGTCGCGATGAACGCCTCGGTCGTGGGTTCGGCAGGGTGGGTGGCCGTACTGACCTCGGGTGGCGGTGCATCGGTAGCCACGGAATCTCCTCGCGACGCGGGTGCGGTAGTGGGGACGGCGGATTTCACTGGGGAACCTCGGTGTCGGGGGATGGTGGTGCGTCTCCCCTGACAACGGCACGGAGAGCGCGGCGAAGCGGTTCACTTCGAGTTGCGGCGGACGGACGGCCCGGCTGTGGAGCCTGAGCCGGTGCCGGCCGAGGCGGGCGGGATGCTGCCCGTGCCGCGCCGTACCGAGGGCATGGGCGATGAAGAACTGTTGGACATGGCCGACGGCAGCTCGTCTCCGCCTCCGCCGTGCGCCGCCGTCCGCCGCTGGGCGACGGAGGTGACGGAGCATCTCCTTCCACCGATCACGCTCCCGACCAGCGTGAGTACTCGGCCCTCAGCTCACGCCAGCCCGTGACCCGCGAAATCAGGATGAATAATCCTCAATCCGTCCCTTCGCTCATGCAGGCCTCTTCACTGAGAGCACCCGGTCAATGGCAACGGAATGGGCGGTGCGCGGGACGTCACTGCCGTTCGCTCAGCAGCGTCCCGCGCGCCGGGTCATGATCCGTCGATCAGCTTCTGCACCTCGAGCGGCAGCTCGTCGCCGGCGTACGAGGCCACGAACACCGCCTCGCCAGGTGTGGCCCCGACCGCGATGGCCGCCTCGGGGGATACGCCTTCCACCCGGTAGGCGATCACGCCTTCCGGAGATTCCTCTCCCCCGTCCTGGCCACCGACGTCGTTGCAAGGTGGTTTGGTCGCGGTTCCGAGCTTCTGCCCGACCGTGAAGTCCACATTCGCGACGTCCTCATAGGTGCGGTTCTGGTAGGTGAACTGAATGGCGCAGGACTTCTCCCCGCCGGTACTGCCGGTACTGCCGGTACTGCCGGTACTGCCGGTACTGCCGGTAGCCGAGCATGCGGCTGCCGGCAGCATGATGGCTGCCGCCAGCAGCACGCCTGAACTCCGTCCGCCCCAGCTCACAGACGTCCTCCCTAGTAGATGCTCCGAAGACCGAGGACGTCTCCCTTGCCGAGCGTCCTCGCCTTCGTCGAGCACTTGAACGAATTGATGTACATGGTGAGGTTCTCGTGCCCAGCCCCGACATGGCCCATTCCGAAGACGTGCCCGGCCTCGTACGTGCCGACGGAACGGATGTCGTACTTGTTGGAGCAGCTACAGGTCGGGCTGTTCGTGAAGCCGAAGTCCGTGGTGTCGTACCGGACGTCCGCCTCCCGCAGGTCGTTCTTGACGCCCGGCATGGGCCAGGTCCACGAGCAGGTCACCGCGACGTGCCTGCCCGCAAGGTTGCCCGCGTCCCAGGTGCTCAACCCGTCCCGGGGGGGTGCACTGGGAGCTGGAGTTGATGTCCGCCTCGTAGCTCGTCGTCGCCCGGTAGTTGGCGGCCGCGCCGACCTGATCGGTGTAGCCGCAGTTGTTGTAGCTCTCCGTGATGTTGTCAATGGCATCCCGGAACGCCCGCTTGGCATCCGGCTGTGACAGGCCGCCGGGCATGCCGCCGTCGCCGATGTACCACTCGTAGCTGCCGTACTCTCAGGGATCGATACGCCGGTGCCGTCGTAGGTGACGACGCGGCCCAGGCCGTTGCAACTATGGATATTCAAGGTGGCCGAGAGGTCGTAGACCGTCAGATCCCCTTCCTCGGGGGGCACACCGCCGCCCCGTTGGCGGACGTCTGCGCACTGCCTGCACCCCCGGCCATCGATACCGTCAGCGCGAACGCTACGACAGGTCTGTCTATGAGCCCTGGAACGCGTCCAGTCACTCCACACCCCCACATTTCGGCCCGCTGGACGGGACTTGATCGATCCGGGACAGCGTATAGATCAAGAGCATGACAAGTATGGGTGATCCTCAACCGTTGCTCCCGGTCGCCGGGCATCGCTGTCGGCCGCGAAACAGTCAGCCGGGCACGCCACTCGCCGAAAGGGCAACGACTCGGCGGCCGCGCTCCACACTTCGAACTGATTTACGTCAATTCATTGATGCGCCGGATGATCAGCGATAGCTTCACCGTTCATGCACATGGCCGGACGCACCCCGTGTCCGGCCGGCTGAGACGGATGATGTGGAGACCCCATGGCTCACCTGGGATCCAGACGGACCCGCGTACTGACACTGCCCGTCGGATTGGCGCTCACGGCCTCGCTCGGCTTCCTGCCGATGGGTGCCGCTTCTGCCGCACCGGTGGACGCGCAGCCCACAGCGGCGGTCTCGACGGACGGCCCGAAGCTCTCGTACGTGGTCAACACGCGGAGCAATCACGGGACCGTCAAGCAGGTGAAGAAGGCGATAGCCGAGGCCGGCGGCACGGTGGTGATCGCCTATGAGCAGATCGGCGTCATCATCGTCGAATCGCAGAACCCGGACTTCGCGAAGACGATCCGCCGGGCCAAGGCCGTCGATTCGGCCGGGGCCACCCGCACCAGTCCCATCGTTCCGCAGGCCACCACGGACATCGGGGTGGCGCAGCCGCTCACCGCCGAGCAGGCCCGGAGCGCGGCGGCGGAGGCTACGGCGGACCAGGATCCGATGGAGCCCCTCCAGTGGGATCTGCCCGCCATCAAGGCCGACCAGGCGCACCAGAAGACGCTGGGCAGCGGCAAGGTCACCGTCGCGGTCATCGACACGGGTGTCGACGACACCCACCCGGACCTGGCGCCGAACTTCAACCGCGGGGCCTCAGCGAGCTGTGTGTCCGGGGCGCCGGACACGACGGACGGCTCCTGGCGTCCGAAGACCGGTGAGAGCGACCACGGCACGCACGTCGCGGGCACCATCGCCGCCGCGAAGAACGGCATCGGGGTCACGGGCGTCGCGCCGGGCGTGAAGGTCGCCGGCATCAAGGTCGCGAACCCGGACGGCTTCTTCTACACCGAGTCGATCGTCTGCGGCTTCGTCTGGGCCGCCGAGCACGGCGTCGACGTCACCAACAACAGCTATTACACCGACCCGTGGATGTTCAACTGCAAGAACGACCTCGACCAGGGCGCCCTGGTCGAGGCCGTCGCCCGTGCCACCGGGTACGCGGAGCGCAAGGGCACAGTGAACATCGCCTCGGCCGGCAACAGCAAGTTCGACCTGGCCTCCGGCGCGATCGACGACAAGACCAGCCCGAACGACACCACGGCCGTGACCCGGACGATCGACCCGCGCGAGTGCCTCGACATCCCGGCGATGCTGCCGGGCGTCGTGACCGTCTCGGCGACCGGTGCCAAGGGTCTGAAGTCCTCGTACTCGAACTACGGGAACGGCGTCATCGACGTCGCGGCTCCCGGCGGTGACTCGACGGTCTATCAGGCGCCCGCACCGCCCGCCACGAACGGTGCGATCCTGTCCACGCTGCCGGGCGGCAACTACGGTTACAAGAACGGTACGTCGATGGCCTCCCCGCATGTCGCGGGTGTCGCGGCCCTGATCAAGTCGACGCACCCGCACGCCTCCGCGGCCACGGTGAAGGCGCTGCTGATGTCCGGGGCCGACGCCACCGCGTGCGGCGCCCCGTACGACTACAACAACGACGGCAAGATCGACGCCGTCTGTGAGGGCGACAAGAACCACAACGGCTTCTACGGGGCCGGTGTGGTGAACGCGCTGAACGCGGTCCTCCGGTAGGAGCCCGCCGGGACGTGCGATGCGGCGGGAGGGGCCGGGCCTTCGGGCGCTCCTCCCGCCGCCTCTTCCCAGTTGGTGGCACTCAGTGCCATTGTGTGGGGATGAGTCATGCACGAATGTCCGGTACGGAGCAGGCCTGGGCGGCGCTCGGCGGTGCTCCCGCGCTTCTCGCGCACCTCGGAACGGGTGGCTCCGACGGGCTGCTGCCCGCCCGGCTGCCCGTGATGGAACTGGCCCGTTCCGCCGTCGCGGTCTGCTCACTGGCCGCCGCCGAACTGGCTGCCCGCCGCACCGTGCGCCCCGTGCCGCAGGTCCGCGTCGACGACGGCGCGGTGGCCACGGCGTTCACCAGCGAGCGCCATCTGCGGATCGACGGCCGCGCGCCGACCAACTTCGCCCCGCTGTCCCGGTTCTGGCGCACGGCGGACGGCTGGGTCCGTACGCACGCCAACTACCCGCACCACCGGGCCCGGTTGCTCGCCACGCTGGGGCTGCCCGCGGACACCTCGGACGACATCGCGGTGGACGCCGTCGCCGCCTCGTTCACGGAGCGCACGGGACACGAGATCGAGCAGACGGTGTACGCGGCGGGCGGCCTGGCCGTCGCCGCCCGTACGCCGGCCGAGTGGGCGGCCGACCCACGGGGCGCCGCCGTCGCGGGTACGCCGCTGGTGGGCAGGGAACGCATCGACAGCGCGCCCGTCCGTCGGACGACACCGCTCACCGGCGAGCCGCTGCTGCCCGCCGCCGGGGTGCGCGTGCTGGACCTCACCCGGGTCATCGCGGGGCCCGTCGCCACCCGTACGCTCGCGCTGCTCGGCGCGGACGTCCTGCGGATCGACGCCCCGCAGCTCCCGGAGAGCCAGGACGCGCACAGCGACACCGGATTCGGGAAACGGTCGGTGGATCTGGACCTCGGCAGCCGCTCCGGCGCGGCCGCCTTCGATGAACTGCTGGCCGGCGCGGACGTGGTCGTCATCGGCTACCGGCCCGGGTCCGTCGAGCGGTTCGGCCTGACTTCGCAGGCCCTGGCCGCACGCAGGCCGGGACTGGTGATCGGGCGGCTCTCGGCCTGGGGGCGCGGCCCGTGGGCACGGCAGCGCGGCTTCGACAGTCTGGTGCAGGTGGCCACCGGCATCTCCTCGGTCGAGGCCACGGCCGGGGCGGAGCACCCGCCCGGTGCGCTGCCCGCCCAGGCCCTCGACCACGGCACGGGCTATCTGCTGGCCGCCGCCGTGCTGCGCGCCCTGACCGAGCAGCACGACGAGGGCGGCTCCCGGGTGGCCACGCTCTCGCTCGCCCGTACCGCCGCCTGGCTCCTCGACGAGCTGCCCGCCGGCCGGGAGGACGAAGCCGCGGATTCGTCGTACGGCCCGGAGAAGTGGCTCACAGAGACGGACAGCCCGCTGGGACGGCTGCGTCACGCCCTGCCGCCGGTCGCCTTCGACGGCTCCCCCGCCGACTGGTCGCGCCCGCCCGGCCCGCTGGGGGCGGACACGGCCGCCTGGCTCACGGCTCGATGAGCGCCTTCGTGCGCCCGCCGGGTGCGAGCGCTCCGACAGTCAGCAGGAACTGTGCGGCGATGTAGGTGAGCATGACCCAGAAGTCGGGGGCGGGCAGCTGCGGCCAGTCGGCGATGCCGGTGGCGATGAGCGCGTCGGAGAGGAGGAAGAGCGCCCCTCCGACGGCCGCGTACCGGCCGAGGGTGCCGGCGCGGTACGCCATCGTCGTGAGCAGCAGGCTGTAGCCGGTCATCGGGATCCGCAGGTCCGGCGGCAGGCTGTCCCAGAGCAGCGCGACGAAGGTGGCCAGGACGGCGGCGTACACGATCCCGGCGAGCAGCGGGCCCCGGGCGCGTCCGAAGAGCCACAGGTAGCAGACATGGCCCGCGGCGAAGGAGCCCATCCCGATGAGGAAGGCGGTGTCGGAGTCGGGCAGCAGCAGCGTGTCGCCGCCCCAGCCGAACAGGAGCGCCGCGATGAGCAGCCGGGGGCCGCGCCGGGCGGCGGCGTACCCGGCCAGCAGCGGCATCAGCAGGGGCTTGGCGAGGAGATGGGCGACCGGGACATCGGCGAGGACGCCGACGAGATCGATGGCCGAGGCCACGAGGAAGGCGATGAGCAGCGGGCGTACGAGACGTTCCCGCCGGTCCGTGACGGAGTCGGCGCTCCTGCCGGCGTCGGCGCTCATCCGGTGCGCTCCTGGGCGGGGGCGGCCGTACGGGCGACCACTTCGGTGGGCTGCCAGCCGGGCCCGCGGAAGATCCGTCCGGCCCGCTCGCTCCAACTGCCCGCCGCCCGCACGTCGCGGGCGATCGCGGCGTACTCGTGGGTGGCGACGCGGAGCGGGTTGAACGTGTCGATGTTCTTGGTGAGGCCGAACACGGGCCGCTCCGTCTCGGCGGTGAAGGACCCGAAGAGGCGGTCCCAGAGGATCAGGATGCCGCCGAAGTTCCGGTCCAGGTAGCCGCCCTGCGACGCGTGGTGCACCCGATGGTGGGAGGGCGTGTTCAGTACGTACTCGAAGGGTGCGGGAAGCCTGTCGATGCGCTCCGTGTGCACCCAGAACTGGTAGACGAGGTTCGCCGACGAGCAGAACGCGAGCGCGGCCGGATGGACACCACAGGCGATGAGCGGTACGTAGAAGGGCCAGACGGTCAGCGACGTCCAGGGCTGGCGCAGCGCGGTGGACAGGTTGAACTTCCGGCTGGAGTGGTGGACCACGTGGCACGCCCAGAGGATCCGGATGACGTGGTGGCCGCGGTGGGACCAGTAGTAGAAGAAGTCCTGCGCGAGCAGCATCAGCAGGACCGTCCACCACAGCACGGGGACCCGGAGCGGCGTCAGCTCGTAGACGGCGGTGTAGATCGCGACGACGGGCACTTTCCACAGCAGGTCGAAGACCAGGCTGCCGAGCCCCATGGTGATGCTGGTGACGGCGTCCTTCGTCTCGTACCCGGCGGCTTCCTCATCGGGGTGGAGGCGGTGGAGGGCCATTTCGAGGACGGTGAGCAGGACGAAGGCGGGTATGGACCAGAGCACGACATCGGGCAGGTTCGGCGGCATGGGAGCACCGTAGAGCCGCGGATCGACCGCGCACCAGACGTTGTTACCAACAAGTATACGAGACGCGCTGTCAGCGGTCTTTGGAGACTTCCGCCAACGCGGGCGTCACGCCATCCTTGTACCGGAACTTCCGCGGGCGAGTAACCGCCCTGCGATGATTCGGAAGTTGCCGCCCCCGGACAGCCCGAGAGGGTTCACGCGCACCTCGCCCATGGGGACCCGTCACAGGGAACCACCGAGGCGCCCAGGCACACTCTGCATGGTGTAGTCCCTCCGACAATCCCCTGACAAAAGGATGATCCACGCATGATCACGCTCACCAAGGAAGACGGCCCGGCGGACCTGGACGGGGTGACCCATCTGTCCATCGGCGTGTCCTGGGACCCCACGGCCGGCAGCAGCGGCGGCGTCATGGGTCTGGTCCGCCGCAAGGCCGGAACGGACCTCGACCTGATCGCCGTCGCCACGCAGGACGGGGACCCGGTGCGCCTGGCCGGCCTCGACTCGCTGGACCCCATGGGCAACGGCTCCCTCATACACAGCGGCGACAACCAGACCGGGCGCGGGGAGGGCGACGACGAGACCGTCACGGTCGAGTTCGCGCGCATCCCGGGCAACATCACGTCGATCGTGTTCGTCGCCGCCGCCTTCAAGAAGGGCAGTTCCTTCCAGAAGGCCCGCAACATCAGTTTCAAGGTCTACGACGCGACCGGGGGAAGCTCGCAGCAGGTCGCCGACATATGGCCCAGCCTGCTCACCCAGGACAACGGCTGCGCGGTGGCCAAGGCCGTGCGGGTCGGCGGCGCGTGGAAGCTCGAAGTGATCAATACGACGGGGAAGATCAAGCAGGGTGACGAGCATGCCCTGATGCGCTTCGCCGTCAGCAAGTAGTACGCGGTCGCCGACGTGGCCGCGGGAACGTTCCCCGCGCCGGAGCACACCTTCTGAGCGGAGGTCCGGTCGGAACGGACGGGCGAGAGGGCCAGAAGGCCGTTCGCCCGTCCGCGTTCCCTCGCTGGTCGGCGCGGCGTCGAGGGCGGCCATGCGCGCGTGGCTCAGCCGACGCTCGACGCCGGACTCACCGGTCGACGTCATGGACGCAGCAGCACCCTCCTATTACCTTCCCGGCAAGCTTGCCGGTCGCGGCACTAGACCCCCGCCGCCCCCAGCAACTCTCCCGCCGCATACGTGACCGCCATCGCCAGCGCTCCCCCGCCCATGTTCCGCAGCACCGCGGGTCCCGCCATCGCCTCGCCCAGGCGGGCGCTCCACCAGCCCGTCACCGCCAGCGCCGCCAGTACCGACAGCACGGTCACGAGCAGCCGCAGCGACGCCGGGGGCAGCACGATCGCCAGCAGCGGCAGCAGCGCGCCGACCGTGAACGCCAGGAAGCTCGCTCCCGCCGCGTGCCAGGGGTTCGTCAGCTCGTCCGGGTTGATGCCCAGCTCGACCACCGCGTGGGCGCGCAGCGCATCGCGTTCGGTAAGCTGGACGGCGGCCTCGCGGGCGACCTCGTGGCTCAGCCCCCTGCTCTCCAACAGGGTGGTCAGCTCGACGAGTTCCGCCTCGGGGGCCTCCTTCAGCTCCCGTTTCTCCGTCGCCAGTGCGGCCCTCTCCGAATCGCGCTGGGTGGAGACCGATACGTACTCGCCCACCGCCATCGACATGGATCCGGCCAGCAGGCCGGCCAGGCCCGCGGTGAGCAGGATGCCGCGGTCGGCGGTGGCTCCGGCCACACCGACGACCAGGCCGGCGGTGGAGACCACACCGTCGTTGGCGCCGAGGACCGCGGCGCGCAGCCAGTTCAGCCGCGTGCCGAGTCCGTTGCCATGCGGTTCGTCATGCGCCTGGGTATCCGTCACCCGAGGATGGTCTCACCCCGCCCCGTCACCAGACGCGTACCGACCCGCCCGGCGCGAAGGCGGGGCTGGTCGCGTCGGCCGGGGTCTGCTTGAGGGGTTCGGCGATCTCGTCCACCGTCGGGCCGACGGTCGCGGCGATACGGTCCAGGGCGGCCAGGTCGAATCCGTAGACGCGTGCCGCGTTGCCGCCGATCATCGCCGCGATCTCCTCGGGCGGCAGGCCCGCGTACGCGATCCGCAGGCCCTCCCGCGAGTACGGGGCGGTGCCCTCGTCGTGCGGGTAGTCGCTGCCCCACATGATCTTGTCGAGTCCGATCCGGCCACGCAGCGGCACCTCGTGGGGCCGCATGAAGCTGGCGCCGACGTAGCAGTTGTCGCGCCACACCTCGCCGGGGCTCGCGCCCATCGAACCGGCGAGCCCCGCACCGAACTTGGACTCGGCGGTGGCTGCCCGGGCCGAGGCCGCCACCAGCCGTCCGTGGTAGTAGTCCAGCATCTCGACGACGCCGGGGATCCAGCCGGAGCCCTGTTCGGTGAGGACGAGTCTGAGTCCGGGATGGCGTCGGAACGCGCCGCCGAAGATCAGGTGCCACAGCGCCCGGTGCGAGAACCAGGTCGTCTCCACCATGAAGACGGCCCGGGCCGCCGGTTCGTCGCCGAGCGGCGGGGAGGCCGATCCGCCGTGGTGGTTCACCGGTACGTCCAGCTCTTCGCAGACCGCCCACAGCGGGTCGTACGCCCGGGAGTAGAGCTCCGGGACGCCGGAGCCCGGCGGGGCGCCGGGCAGCAGGATCCCGCCGGTCAGGCCCGCTTCCTTGGTGCGGCGGACCTCGCGGGCGGCCTCCGCCGGATCGTTGAGGAGGATCTGCGCGACGCCCGCGCGCCGGCCCGGCAACTGCGCGCAGAAGTCGGCGAGCCAGCGGTTGTGGGCGCGCAGACCGGCCCAGCGCTGCTCGTACTCGGCCCGCGACGGTGCGGGCGCCATCAGGGAGGCGGAGGGGAAGAAGGGCGGGATGGTGTTGGGGAAGACGACCTCCGCGACGATGCCGTCCGCCTCCAGTTCCGCGGCGCGGCGAGCGGAGTTCCAGTTCCGGTCGGCGGTGTCGGCGAGGAGGTCCTCGTACGGGTTGACGTAGGCCGCCGCCCACGTGTCGAAGTCGTCGTGGTACTTCGTCTCCAGGTACGGCCGGTAGTCGAGGAGATCGGCTCCGGCGTGGCAGTCGGCGGAGATGACGGTGTAGCGGGCCGGGTCCCGGTCGGTGTGACGGTTCGCGTCAGGATCGGTGTGCCGGTCCGTGTCACGGTTCGCGTCCCGATCGGTGTGCCGGTCCGTGCGCCGGTTCATCACGAGGCTCCCAGGACCGGGAAGTCGTGGCCGGTCAGCCAGTGCCGGCCCACGTCGCGCGACCTGGCCCAGGACGCCTCGACCGCCGTCTGGTCCGCGCTCTGGCCCAGGTCCTCGGGTGTCGGCCCGATGCGTTCGGCGATCGGGGCGAGCTTCGCCGTGTCGAAGCCGAAGACTTCGGCGGCGGCGAGGCCCAGCATCCGGCGGGTCTCGGCCACCGGGATGTCGTGGAAGGTGTCGCGCAGCCAGTTCGCGGTGTTCGGCCAGGTTCCTTCGGGGTGCGGGAAGTCGCTGCCCCACAAGATGTTGTCGACGCCGATCTCGTACCGCTGGGCGAGTTCGCGGCGTTTGGTGTTGGTGGCGCAGATGAAGACCTGGCGGTCGAGGTACTCGTGCGGGGGACGTTTCAGTTCGGCGAAGGGGGAGAGTTTCTTTCCGCCGTGGGCGCCGAGGTAGAGCCGGTCCATGAACCACAGGAGGTTCGGCAGCCACCAGCAGCCGGACTCGGCGACGCCGAACCTCAGCCCGGGGTGGCGTTCGAAGGCGCCCGACCAGAGCAGGAACCAGAGCGGCCGGGACGGCCACCAGGTGACCTCGGAGACGTAGATCCCGAGATGGTCACCGTACTCGTGGCGCGGGGCCGCACCGGAGTGGGTGACGACCGGCATGGCCGTCTCGGCGGCGGCTGCCCACACGGGGTCGTAGCGGCGGTCGTGGTACGGGGCCTTGTCCACCCACATGGACGGGATCATGAGCGCGCCGAGTCCGGACTCCTTCGCCCGGTGGATCTCGGCGACGACCCGGTCGACCTCACCGGTGACCGGCAACAGCGCGACCCCGCAGTGGCGTTCGGGGTTCTGCGCGACGAAGTCGGCGAGCCAGCGGTTGTGGGCCTGTGCGCCGGCCATGCCCAGTTCCGGGTCCTGGTCGCCGGAGAGTCCGAGGCCGACGCCGAACGGGGCGGCGGTCCGGCTGTCGACGGCGTCCGCGTCGGGGAAGACGACCTCGGCCGCCACCCCGTCGCCGTCGAGCTCCTTGAGACGCTGCGTCGCGTCCCAACCGCCTTTCAAGCCTTCCTCGTTGTCGTGGAACCACTTGTCGGCGAAGGCTTCGTTGCGTACGCCGAGGCGGGTCATCTCCGCACGGCGGCGGTCGCGTCCGGCGAGGAAATCGTCGAACTCCCGGTGGAAGCGGGCGTCGAGATAGGGCCGGTACTCCTCGGTGGGCAGCCCGGCGTGGCAGTCGGAGGAGATGATCAGGTACGGGTCAGTGGTCATCGCTCGCTCCTCGGTCGAGTATGAAGCTCTCCAGGTACGACGGTTCGGCCCGGTCGAGCATCGACTGCGACCGGGCGCGGATCTTCCGGTCGCTGTGCTCGCTCTCCGGCAGCATCCAGAAGCGGTCGGCGCGTATCCCGTCGACGACGGTCGCGGCGACCTCCTCCACGGGGGTGAACTCCACCTCGTGGCCCGCCGCCCGCATGGCGGACTCCCACTGGTCGAGGCTGCGGTACGGGGTCCTGCGCGGGCGCTCCTTGGCGTACCGATCGGGCCGGTTGCGGTGCGACTCCCACAGTCCGGTACGGAGCATGTGCGGGCCGGGGAAGAGGACGGAGGCGCCGACCGCCGCGCGCTCGGCCTTCAGATGCGCGTACAGGGACTCGGTCATCGTGACGACGGCTGCCTTGGTGACCGCGTACACGGAGGCGGTCGGCAGCGGGGCGATCCCGCCGTCGCCGGACGAGGTGTTGACGACATGACCGGGGCCACCGCCCGCGATCATGCGCGGTACGAACGCCTGGATGCCGTGGAAGACGCCCCACACGTTGACGGCGAAGGCCCACTGCCAGTCGTTCGGCTCGTGCTCCCACATCCGGCCCTCGGCCCCTGAGCCGACACCTACGTTGTTGCACAGCACGTGCACGGCGCCGAAGGTGTCGTACGCGGCCTCGGCCAGAGCCTGTACGGAGTCGCGTTCACTCACGTCGAC
This sequence comes from Streptomyces sp. NBC_00846, assembly GCF_045207325.1. Classification (NCBI taxonomy): domain Bacteria; kingdom Bacillati; phylum Actinomycetota; class Actinomycetes; order Kitasatosporales; family Streptomycetaceae; genus Streptomyces; species Streptomyces sp. NBC_00846. The sequence goes on from NZ_CP108846.1 coordinate 1,427,330, forward strand.
GACGTGCGCCAGCACCCGCGCACCGTTCTCGCGCAGGCCGCCCGCCGCCTCGTCGAGCGCGCCCTCCTCCACATCGGCGAGGACGACCTTCAGCCCCTCGGCCGCGAACCTGCGCGCCATCGCGAGGCCGATGCCGCTCGCCGCGCCGGTGACGACGGCGACCTGCCCTTCCGCCAGCCTCATCGGACGCTCCCCTGCGGCGGGCCGTCATGGATCTGCTGCGGGTCGTCGTAGCGCTGGTGGATGTACGGCAACAGCGCCTCGGCGCTCACCCGTTCCACGGCCCTGCCCCGCTGGTCGCTGGTCTTCTCGCCGATGGTGAGGTCGACGAGCCGGCGTACGGGGAGGTCGGCGACCGGGTCGTACACCGACTCGCGCAGCACCACGTCGCCCGCGACGCGTTCGAGCCGGCGGACCTTCTCGTGGCGGGTGCAGTGGATCAGCACGGGGCCGGAGTCGAAGCCCTCGCCGTCCACTGCGGGCAGGAACTTGAAGTAGAAGTCGAGCTTGTCGGCCGGTTCGGGCAGCGGGAGCGGTCCGCTCACCGCGCCGCGCACCTCGACGAAGGCGATGCCGTGCCGGGCCAGCGCGGCCCGGACGACGAGGCCGTCGCGTTCGACGGTCACCTCGCCGAGCTTCTTCGGTTCACCGAAGACCTCGCGACCGCCGGTCAGCGCCCGTTCGTGGGTCATCGGCATGACGAGCGGATACCAGCCCTCGTGCCCGTCATGGACGGCGGCGACCGCGACGGAGCCGGCGCCGAGCGGGTAGCCGGGGAGTTCAACCGTGCTGATGCTGGCCCGGACGAGCGGGCGCTGTGCGGGTTCGAGGGGCGGCGGCAGGACGGCCGCCACCGCGTCGGGGTCGCTCTCCCAGAGGGCCACCACGCCGGTGGACCAGATGTCGGGGAGCGTGGAGCGGGCCGCGCGGGCCGCCGCGATCTCGGCCCCGGTGCGCGCGCCGTACCGTACACGTGCCATGGACGTACCACCCTTCTCGGTTGTCCGACGTCCGGGCTCTGTAACACAGTTACACCGATGCGAATGAAGGGTAAATAGGCGTGCACCTGACGGAGTTCGAAAAACTGGGAGCACTGTGGCCCGATCGTCGCTGACCCGCGAAGAGGTACTGGACACCGCCACCGCCCTGGTGAAGCGGCACGGCCCGCAGGCCCTCACCATGCGCGGGCTGGCCGCCGAACTGGGCACCGCGGTCACGTCGATCTACTGGCACGTCGGCAATCGCGAATCACTGCTGGACGCCCTCGTCGAGCGCACCGTGCGGGAGATGGGCACCCTCCGGCCGGCCGGCCGGACCCCGGCGGCCCGGATCGTCTCCGTCGCCGTCGGCCTGCGCCGCGCACTGCGGGCCCGGCCGCATCTGATCGCCATGGTCCACGAACGGGGGCTCACCGAGCGGATGTTCCTCCCCGCACAGCGGGCCCTCGTCCACGAGGTGCACGCCGCGGGGCTGCACGGGGCGCGGGCCGCGGCAGCCGTGCGGGCGGTGCAGTTCCAGACCGTCGGCTTCCTGCTCGTCGAACGCAATCGGGAGCGGTCCCCCGTCCAGTCCCCCGGCGAAGGCGATCTGTGGGCCGCGTCCACCGCGGACGACGACCCGGCGCTGGCCCGCGCGCTGGCCCGGCCCGCCGATCCGGACCGGCTGTTCGCGGACTCCGTGCGGGCCCTGGTGGAGGGTCTGCTGGCCGGTCCCGTACGGCGGGCACGCGGGCGGGAGACGGCCGAATAGGAGACTGTCGGAGGCGGCCCGTATTCTCTGTGACCATGCTCGACGACCGTCAGACCGCAGCACCGTGGCCGACCGCCTACCCGCAGGGGTACGCGGTCGTCGACGTGGAGACCACCGGACTCGCACGGGACGACCGGATAGTGTCCGCGGCCGTCTACCGCCTGGACGCGCGGGGCAACGTCGAGGACCACTGGTACACCCTCGTCAATCCGCAGCGTGATCCCGGCCCGGTCTGGATCCACGGGCTGACCAGCGAGGTCCTGGACGGCGCTCCGCTCTTCCCGGAGGTCGCCGCCCAACTGTCCGAGCGGCTCGCGGACCGCGTGCTCGTCGCGCACAACGCGGCCTTCGACTGGTCGATGCTGGCCCGGGAGTACGCACGGGCCTCGGTCACCGCCCCCGTCGAACAGCGGCTGTGCACCATCGCGCTCTCCAAGGAGCTGCGGCTGCCCCTGCCCAACCACAAGCTGGAGTCGCTGGCCGCGCACTTCGGAGTCGTGCAGCAGCGCGCCCACCACGCGCTGGACGACGCCCGGGTGCTGGCCGAGGCGTTCCGGCCGAGTCTGCACGCGGCGGCGCGGGGCGGGGTGCGGCTGCCGTTGCTGGAGTGCCGGCCGCTGACCGAGTGGTCGGACTCCCCGGTCGCCCCGCGGATCGGCTACCAGCCCTCGTACGGTCAGGGCAGCTGGCGTCCCTCGCGAAAGCGTCCGGCGTGCCCGTATCCGAACCCCGGGCGGTACGAGAAGGACAAACCCCTCATGCAGGGCATGCGGGTGGCGTTCTCCGGGGACACCTCCGTCGACCGAGAGCTGCTGGAGGACCGGGCCGTGGAGGCCGGGCTGCACGTGGCGACCAGCGTGTCCCGGCTGACCAGTCTGCTCGTCACCAATGATCCGGACGCGGCTACGTCGAAGACGGTGAAGGCGAAGTCGTTCGGGACACCGATCCTGGACGAGAGCGCGTTCACCCATCTGTTGCGCGATGTGGCGCCGGCGGCGGCGCAGCCGGCCGCGCGGTCATCGGAGTGAACCGGGGGCGACTCGCCCGCCCGCCGCTCGCCCGCCGCCGCTCCGGCGTCCCACCCTGTGGCGCATGGCACGTTGCGAGGTTTGCGGAAACGACTACGGCATGTCCTTCGAGGTGCACGCGCAGGGCGCCGTGCACGTCTTCGACTGCTTCTCCTGCGCCATTCATCGCATGGCGCCCATTTGCGAGCACTGCCGGGTCCAGATCATCGGCCAGGGCGTCGAGGTCAACGGCCACTGGTTCTGCGGCGGTCACTGTGCCCGCGCCGAGGGGAAGGTGGGCATCATCGACAAAGTCTGAGCACCGGCCGCCGCCGCGCCCCTTCCCCCCACCCCTCCGCGATGCACCCCATGACGCAGATGTACCGTCATGGGGTGTACCGCTTCCTGTTGACCCGGCAGTGGCTGATCCTCGCCCTCCTCGCCCTCGTACTGATTCCCACGATGGTCGAGCTGGGCTTCTGGCAGCTGCACCGGCATGAGCACAAGGTCGCGCAGAACTCCCTGATCTCCCGCAACCTCAAGGCGGGACCGGTTCCGGTCACCTCGCTCACCTCGCCGGGTCACACGGTCCCGCGCTCCGACTACTGGCGCGCGGTGACGGCCACGGGTACGTACGACACCGCGCACGAGGTGGTCGTACGCCGCAGGACCTCCACCGACGACCGGATCGGCGTCCACGTACTGATCCCGCTCGACCTCAAGGGCGGCGGCACGGTCCTGGTCAACCGCGGCTGGGTGCCCTCCGCCGACAGCCAGCGCGCGTTCCCCGACGTACCGGCCGTACCCAAGGGCGAAGTGACCGTGACCGGGCGGCTCAAGGCCGACGAGACGACCGGCACCAGCGGCATCAAGGACATTTCGGACCTGCCGGACCGCCAGGTGATGCTGATCAACAGCGCCCAGGAGGCCAAGCGGCTCTCCCGGCCGGTGCTCGGCGGCTACATCGAGCAGACCGGACCCGAGCCGTCCGGCGACTCCCCGGAACTGATCGCCGCCCCCGACGACGGCTCGATCGGCCCGCACATGGCGTACGCCGTGCAGTGGTGGCTGTTCGCCGCGGGGGTCCCGGTGGGCTTCGTGGTCCTCGCCCGCCGGGAGAAGCGCGACCGGGTGGAGGCCGCGGCCAAGGCCGCCGCCGGGGAACAGGACGCCTCCGAGCCGAAAACGCCGGAACAGCCCGGGCAGCCGGAGAAGCCGGAGCCCGCTACGGCCTGACGCCGTCTCCGGCGGGGTGCGGGGCCGCCTCTGATCGCCGGCGTACCGACGTGACCCGTGCCTCTCGTGGGACTGGGCTGCTTAACGAGGCCCAGGTTCGGGAACACGCCAGAACGTGACCCCACGCATCGAGGACTACGCTCTCATCGGTGATCTGCAGACAGCCGCCCTGGTCGGCAGGAACGGTTCTGTCGACTGGCTCTGTCTGCCCCGCTTCGACTCGGGCGCCTGTTTCGCCGCCCTGCTCGGCAACGAGGACAACGGCCACTGGCGGATCGCCCCGCAGGGCGCCGACGCCTGTACCCGGCGCGGCTACGCGGGTGACTCGCTCGTCCTGGAGACGTACTGGGAGACCCGTACCGGCACGGTCAAGGTCATCGACTTCATGCCGCAGCGCGACCGGGAACCCGACGTCATGCGGATCGTCGAGGGCGTCAGCGGCACGGTCGAGATGAGCTCCGTGATCCGGCTGCGCTTCGACTTCGGCTCGGTCGTGCCGTGGATGCGCCGCTCGCAGGGGCACCGGGTGGCGGTCGCGGGCCCGGACTCGGCCTGGCTGCGCAGCGAGCCGCCGGTCAAGACCTGGGGCCAGCAGTTCTCCACCTGCTCGTCGTTCACCGTCTCCGCGGGCGAACAGGTGGCGTTCGTCCTGACCTGGCACCCCTCCCACTCGCCCCGCCCCGAACTCGTCGACCCGTTCGAGGCGCTGGAGAACACCCTGGCCGACTGGGCCGACTGGTCCGCCCGGTGCAGGTACCGGGGCCCGTACCGGGAGGCGGTGATCCGCTCGCTGATCACGCTGAAGGCGCTCACCTTCGGCCCGACCGGCGGCATCGTGGCGGCGCCCACCACCTCGCTGCCCGAGGAGATCGGCGGCGTACGGAACTGGGACTACCGCTTCTGCTGGCTGCGGGACTCCACGCTGACCCTCGGCGCGCTCATCTCGGCCGGCTATCTGGAGGAGGCGGCCGCCTGGCGGGACTGGCTGCTGCGGGCCGTCGCCGGGAATCCGGCGGATCTGCAGATCATGTACGGCCTGGCGGGCGAGCGCAGGCTGCCCGAGTCGGAGCTGCCGTGGCTGCGCGGATACGACAGCTCCGGCCCGGTCCGGATCGGCAACGCCGCGGTCCGCCAGCGTCAGCTCGATGTGTACGGGGAGGTCATCGACTCGTTGCGGCTCGCGCGGGAGGCGGGCCTGAACGACAAACCGCACGCCTGGAACGTGCAGCTCAGCCTGCTCGGCTTCCTGGAATCCACCTGGCGCGAGCCGGACGAGGGACTGTGGGAGATCCGCGGCCAGCGCCGCCACTTCGTGCATTCCAAGGTGATGGCCTGGGTCGCCGCCGACCGTGCCGTCAGCACCCTGGAGAAGAACCCCTCGCTGCCCGGCGACGCGGACCGGTGGCGGGCGATGCGGGACGCCGTGCACCGGGAGGTGTGCGAGAAGGGGTACGACCCGGAACGGAACACCTTCACGCAGTCCTACGGCTCCCGGAACCTGGACGCCGCGACACTGCTGATCCCCCGGACCGGATTCCTGCCGCCGGACGATCCCCGGGTGATCGGGACGGTCGACGCGGTCCGGGAGGAACTGGGCAGCGGCTGCCTCGTCCGCCGCTACAGCACGGACGGCACCTCGATCGACGGGCTGCCCGGCAGCGAAGGGGCCTTTCTGGCGTGCTCGTTCTGGCTGGCCGACGCCCTGCACCTGACGGGGCGCACCGAGGAGGCCCGAAAGCTCTTCGAACAGCTACTGGCGCTCCGTAACGATGTGGGGCTGCTGGCCGAGGAGTACGACACCGTCGGGCGCCGGCAGCTCGGCAACTTCCCGCAGGCGTTCAGCCACATCGGACTGGTGGGCACGGCCATGGCCCTGGCCGGGGAGGACACGCTGGAGGCCGAGGCGGCAGGATAGGGCCCATGGATCTTGGACTGAAGGACCGCGTGTACATCGTCACCGGAGCGACCCGGGGGCTGGGCAACGCCACGGCCCGGGCGCTGGCCGAGGACGGGGCGCGGGTGATCATCACCGGGCGGGACGAGAAGGGCGTCGAGACGGCCGCCGCCGAACTGGGGCCGGACGCCGTCGGCCTCGCGGCCGACAATGCCGACCCCGCCGCCGCCCAGCGTCTGGTCGACAGCGCGCACGAGCGGTTCGGGCGGCTCGACGGCATTCTCATCAGCGTCGGCGGGCCGGCGCCCGGCTTCCTCGCCGACAACACCGACGAGCAGTGGCAGTCGGCCTTCGATTCGGTGTTCCTGGGTGCGGTACGTCTCGCCAGGGCTGCGGCGGCCACGCTCGGCGACGGCGGGGTCATCGGTTTCGTGCTCTCCGGCTCCGTGTACGAGCCGATCGCCGGGCTGACGATCTCCAACGGGCTGCGCCCGGGTCTGGCCGGCTTCGCCAAGTCCCTGGCCGACGAGCTCGGTCCCCGGGGGATCCGGGTGGTGGGCGTGCTGCCGGGCCGGATCGACACGGACCGGGTGCGGGAGCTGGATACGCTCTCGGGCGACGCGGAAGCCTCCCGCGCGGTCAATGCGGCACGTATTCCACTGCGGCGGTACGGCACACCGGAGGAGTTCGGCCGGACCGCGGCGTTCCTGCTCTCGCCCGCGGCGTCGTATCTGACGGGCGTCATGCTGCCGATCGACGGCGGCTACCGGCACGGCTTCTGAACCCGCGCGTTCCCGCACCGGACCGGCCTTCGAAGGGGTGCCTTCCCGAACCGGACCGTTTTCCGGGCCGGCGCCTTCCTGGACCGGACCGTTTCACAGGAGCGGCCGGGCTTCGTTGCGTACCGTCGGGCGGGCCGTTCGAGTCCGTCCGGCGATACGTCAACTCACGCGTTCCGCACGGTGCTTGACCGCCCGCAGTCGCACCTCGGCCGGCAGCTCGGCCAGCCCCGCCGAATCCCGCGCATGCGCCAGCGCCTCGTCGGTGAGGCGGCCGAGCGCCTCGTCCGGCGCCGCGTGCGACTCCATCAGCAGGCGGATCCTGGCATGCGGCGCGCTGCGCCGGCCGGTCAGCGTGACCTGGGCGCGGGCCACCCCGTCCACGGTCCCCGCCTCCTGGGCGAGCACCCCTTCCAGAGCCCGGCCCCGCAGCAACGCGCCCTCGCCGTCGCCGCTGTCCACCAGCACCTCGGCAAGGCGGGCCCGGCGCAGTTGGGCCAGCAGCCACCACAGGGCGAGGACGACCACGACGGCGAGGACCGCGATCACCGTCGGCCACCACCAGCCCTCGCCGCGCCAGCGGTCCCGGTCGGCCTGGCTGAGGAGCACATCGCCCTTGCCGTACCAGGGCCACCAGGACGGTACGGAGAGGCCGAGTCCCGCGGCGAGCACCGCGCCGCCGACGCAGATCAGCACCAGCCCGGCCAGGCCGAGCAGCACGCGGTTGACGGTCCTGAGCAACTGACTCACCCCTTCTTCGCCGGACGGCGGACCTGTACGGACAGGCTGGGCGGCCTGGCCAGCCCCAGTTCCCTGATGGCGGTGGCGAGCACGGTGTCCAGATCGGCCCGTACGTCGTCGAGTTCGCGGAAGTGCGACACCGCGCGCACCCCGGCCCTGCTCCGGCCCATGCGGACCCGTACCGACTGCACGCCGGACACCTCGACGGCCCGGTCGCGCAGGACCAACGCTGCCGCTGTGCGGTCGAGTCCGGCGCGTATGCCGGGACGGTCACGGCGCATCGGCAGCAGGTCGCGGAGTCCGGGGGTGACGGCGAGCACGAGCAGCCACAGGCCGATCACCAGGGCGGCCACCGCGCCGGCCAGCACCCAGACGTTGTCCAGCGGCCGCTCGGCGAGTTCAGCGGCCAGCACGCGGCGCCACCGCATCGCCGGCCGGTCCGCCCGTACCGCCGCCACGTCGTAGAGGAGGAGGCCGGCGCCGCCGAGGGTCACCAGCGCGAGGACCGCCGCGGGGATGCGGCGCGGGGACCAGAATCGGCCCGCCCTGTCGCCGCCCCCCTGCTGTGCGGGCACCGGGTCGTACGCGGCGGACGAGGCGGACTGGTCGAGTTCGAGCAGGTCCCCCTTTTCGACGGGCCGGGCGGCGGGCAGCCGCTGTTCACGGTGTTCCGGGTCGTGGGGCTCGGTCATCGGATCCTCCCCTGTGCCGCGATGCCCGCTCCCGTCGGGTGCAGGCGCTCGACCTGTACGGCAACCTCGGGCACTTCCATGCCCGCCAACGCCCTTACCCGTTCGGCGACATGCCGACGCACCTCGCCGCACTGGCGGCCGATGTCGGTGGGGTATCCGAGCTCCAGGCTCACCCGTACCCGGGCGGTGCCACGTTGCACGGTGACCGTGGCGCGCGGCGAGGCGCCTTGCTCCGGCGGCTCGTCGATCGCCTCCTTCGCCGCGTGTGCGGCGATCTTCGCGATCACCCGGTCGGCGATCCGGGTCTCCCCGCGCTCACCGGCGGCGATCGGGCCGCCCGCCCCCGACAACGCCGTCACCGCCGTCGGTCGCCGCGCTCGCGACCCCGGAAGAAGTCGCCGGGTTCCAGGTCACCTTCCAGGAACCGGCCGACGACGAAGCCGACCGCCCCCAGCGCGGCCACCAGGAGAAAGGCGCCGAATCCGCCGAAGTACCCGGCGAATCCGAGCGCCATGCCGGCCACCATGCCGGCCACCGCCATGTTCATCGTGCGCTCCTCAACTGCCTCGGCTCCGAGGCCTTCGGGTCCGGAGGCCTACTGAAGACGTGGTTCGGGGTGGTCCTCGTCGTCGGGCTCGTCGGGCAGCTTCACATCGCTCACCGCGATATTGACCTCGACGACTTCCAGGCCGGTCATCCGCTCGACCGCCGCGATCACGTTCTCCCGTACGTCACGGGCGACATCGATGATCGACACGCCGTAGTCGACGACGATCTCCAGGTCGAGTGCGGTCTGTGACTCGCCGACCTCCGCCTTCACCCCGCGGGTGACGGACTTGCCACCGCCGGGGACCCGGTCGCGCACCGCCCCGAACGTGCGCGAGAGGCCGCTGCCCATCGCGTGGACACCGACCACGTCGCGGGTCGCCATTCCCGCGATCTTCTCGACCACGCCGTCGGCGATGGTCGTGCGGCCGCGGGTGGCGGGGTCTCCCCCACCGCGCTTGATGAGCGGGGTCGCTTCCTTGTCCGGGCTCTCGGGCCGGTTCCGCTGCGGAGTCTCGGTCATCGCCACTCTTCCCTTCGGGCAGGTTGGACCTCTTTGCCCACACTAAGTGCGCTTGCCCCGTCTCGCGCCGTGGATGCGGCAGGCTGGGGAGATGACGACGGCTGACGGTCCGCGCGGGACCGACGGATGGAAAGCGGCGGTACGGCAACGGCTCGGCCTCGGCCGGCTGCTTCCGCTGGGCGGTCCGGCGGACGGGGCCTGGATCTCGGAGCGGGCCGCGGTCGCGGTGCTGCGCGGCGCGGTGAGCGGGCCGGGACCGGGACCGGTGCTCGGGAGGCTCAGGATCTCGGTGGCGGATCCGGACGGGGCCCCGGCTCCGGAGCTGGAGCCACCGCCGAGTGCCCTGCCGCCGGGACCGTTGCGGATGGAGGCGACCATGTCGGCGATGTCCGGTCTGCCGCTGCCCGCCGCTGCCGCGGAACTGCGCTCGGCGCTGCTGGCGGCGGCCGGGCAGCGGCTGGGCCTGGTGGTCGCCGAGGTGGATCTCCGGGTGACGGAACTGCTCGACACGTCACCCGTACGGCCGACGCCCGAACCGGCCGAGGTGCGCGAGGCGAGGCCGGAGGGGGCGGCGGGGGTCGCTGCCGCGGGTGTTCCGGGTGTGGTGGCGCTGACCCGGGTGCTGGGCAACGCGGTGCACACGGGTCCGGGCCGGGTACGGGTCGAGCTGGCGACGGAATCGGGGCACCGGGCGCTCGATGTGGCTCGCGCGGTGCGGGGCGCGGTGGCGGCCGCGGTGGAGGGGCATCCCTCGGTCACGGTGCTGGTCACGGCGGTGGCGGAGCAGGACTGATCACCGGGCCCGGGAACGACCCACCAGGTCCGGGCCCGACGCACCGGGACCGACCCACCGGGTCCGGGACTGCCTTGCCGGGGCTGCCGCAAGGGGCCCGGGCGGGTCCTGCTCAGGCCCCGGATCAGTCGGTGATGCCCGCCAGGTCGCGCAGCCGGCGGCCCTGCGCGGCGCGTTCGGCGATGCGCTGCTCCTCGTAACCACGGGAGACGGCACCGCTCAGCAGCGCCTTGGTCTCCACGACCGCGTCGCGCGGGGCGGCGAGCAGTGCGGCGGCCAGGTCCCGGGCCGCCGCGTCCAGTTCACCGGCGGGGACCACGAGGTTGGCCAGGCCGGTGCGCTCGGCCTCCTCGGCGTGCACGAAGCGGCCGGTGGCGCAGATTTCGAGCGCGCGGGCGTACCCCACCAGGTTTACCAGGGGGTGGGTGCCGGTGAGGTCGGGGACCAGGCCGAGGCTGGTCTCACGCATGGCGAACTGCACGTCCTCGGCGACGATCCGCAGATCGCAGGCGAGGGCGAGCTGGAAGCCGGCCCCGATCGCATGCCCCTGGACGGCCGCGACCGACACGATGTCGTTGCGGCGCCACCAGGTGAACGCCTCCTGGTACTCGGCGATGGTCGCGTCGAGCTCGGACTCCGGGCCGCGCGCCATGTCGAGGAAGGACGGCTCACCGTCGAACCCCTCGGGGGTGAACGCCTGCCGGTCGAGGCCCGCGGAGAAGGACTTGCCCTCGCCACGGAGCACGACGACCCGCACGCTGCCGGGCAGCGCCCGTCCGGCCTCGGTCAACGCCCGCCACAGAGCGGGGGACTGAGCGTTGCGCTTGGCCGGATGGGTGAGGGTCACCGTGGCAACCGCGTCGTCGACGGTGAGTCGTACGCCGTCCTTGTCGAGCACAGAGTCGAGCGAGGTCATGGGGCGCCTCCGGATCGGTTCAGTCAGCCGGTCGAACTAAGTGACTGAACAGTAACCACCCGGCCGACAGTCTCGTCGACCGGGTGGCCACCGCCGAAACCGGTGAGCCCCGGGACGGGTCCGGACGACCTGTCCCGATCCGCCGAAGGCCGTCAGACCGTGGCGGCCTTCTTGCCCCGCGTCGCTCCGCCGCGTCCACGCAGCGTGACTCCGGACTCACTGAGCATCCGGTGGACGAATCCGTAGGAGCGGCCGGTCTCTTCGGCCAACGCCCGGATGCTCGCACCGGAGTCGTACTTCTTCTTCAGGTCTGCCGCGAGCTTGTCGCGCGCGGCGCCGGTAACCCGGCTGCCCTTCTTCAGAGTCTCGGCCACCCGTGCCTCCTCGTGGGAAGTGCGCTCTGGACTCTCATGATCACCCCTCGGGGGCGTCCTGGCCACCCATTCGGCAAGGTCCGTGCAACCGGATTCCGGTCCGGGGAGCGGACCGACTTAACCGGAATCCCCCATTCCATGGGGCTTCAGGGTCGGGTGACGACAACCTCGGGACGAACCGCCAGGTCAGGGCCACACGGGGAATGCGGCCCCGCATGGGTGCGCCCGGCAGGTATCTGCCGGGCGCCGCGCCGAGGTACGAGACGTACTCACGCAGATGACGGATCACGCATGGGCCGAATGATCCATACGGAGTGGATCAGAGGTGACCGGGCCGGGATCAGGCCAGCGCGACCAGGTCCCGGTAGTCCGCGCCCCACAGGTCCTCGACACCGTCGGGCAGCAGGATGATGCGCTCCGGCTGGAGGGCCTCGACCGCTCCCTCGTCGTGGGTGACGAGGACGACGGCACCCTTGTACGTGCGCAGCGCGCCGAGGATCTCCTCGCGGCTCGCCGGGTCGAGGTTGTTCGTCGGCTCGTCCAGGAGCAGCACATTGGCGGAGGAGACCACGAGGGTCGCGAGCGCGAGACGGGTCTTCTCGCCGCCGGAGAGCACTCCGGCGGGCTTGTCGACGTCGTCGCCGGAGAAGAGGAACGAACCCAGCGTCTTGCGGACCTCGACGAGATCGAGGTCGGGCGCCGCGGAGCGCATGTTCTCCAGGACGGTGCGGTCCGGGTCGAGGGTCTCGTGCTCCTGGGCGTAGTAGCCGAGCTTGAGTCCGTGGCCCTCGATGACCTCGCCGGTGTCGGGCTTCTCGGCGCCGCCGAGGAGCCGCAGCAGGGTGGTCTTGCCCGCGCCGTTGAGGCCAAGGATGACGACCCGGGAGCCCTTGTCGATGGCGAGGTCCACATCGGTGAAGATTTCGAGGGAGCCGTACGACTTGGACAGTCCCTCCGCCATCAGGGGAGTCTTGCCGCACGGCGCCGGCTCGGGGAAGCGGAGCTTGGCGACCTTGTCGGAGACCCGGACGGCCTCCAGACCGGAGAGCAGCCGCTCGGCGCGCTTGGCCATGTTCTGCGCGGCGACGGTCTTGGTGGCCTTGGCGCGCATCTTGTCCGCCTGCGAGTTGAGGGCCGCGGCCTTCTTCTCGGCGTTCTGCCGCTCGCGCTTGCGGCGCTTCTCGTCGGCCTCGCGCTGCTGCTGATAGAGCTTCCAGCCCATGTTGTAGATGTCGATCTGCGAGCGGTTGGCGTCGAGGTAGAAGACCTTGTTGACGACCGTCTCGACGAGCTCGGCATCGTGGGAGATCACGATGAAGCCGCCGCGGTAGGTCTTGAGGTAGTCGCGCAGCCAGACGATCGAGTCGGCGTCGAGGTGGTTCGTCGGCTCGTCGAGCAGCAGAATGTCGGCGTCCGAGAACAGGATCCGGGCCAGCTCGACGCGGCGGCGCTGACCGCCCGAGAGCGTATGGAGCGGCTGTCCGAGCACCCGGTCGGGCAGGCTGAGCGCGGCGGCGATGGTGGCGGCCTCGGCCTCGGCGGCGTATCCGCCCTTGGTGAGGAACTCCGTCTCCAGGCGCTCGTACTTCTTCATCGCCTTCTCGCGGGTGGCGCCCTTGCCGTTCGCCATCCGCTCCTCGTTCTCCCGCATCTTGCGCAGGATCTCGTCGAGACCGCGGGCGGAGAGGATCCGGTCGCGGGCGAGTACGTCGAGGTCGCCGGTGCGCGGGTCCTGCGGGAGGTAGCCGACCTCGCCGGCGCGGGTGATGGTGCCGCCGACGGGGTTGCCCTCGCCGGCGAGGCACTTGGTGAGGGTGGTCTTACCCGCTCCGTTGCGGCCGACGAGGCCGATGCGGTCGCCCTTGGCGATACGGAAGGAGGCGGACTCGATGAGGATGCGGGCGCCGGCGCGCAACTCGATGCCGGAAGCGGTGATCACGGTAAAACTCCAGGGCGGGTGGACTGCGGACGGGACGACTAAGAGTTCGACTCGACGCCGTTACTCATGCACAAGGAGAATTGCCATAGGGGTCATTCTACTGGCGGTGTGCAACTGCTTTTCCGCATGCGCCCACGGCACTTGTCCCGCCCTCGCCGGGCGCCGCCGCTCCGTGGCGGGCCGGGCCGAATCGGGCCGTCGTCGGCGGCGGGTGGAAGACTGAGACGCAGATCACAGAGATCGCAGAAACGGGTCACGGGAGCACGAGAAGGGGTGAGCGTCATGGCAGGCGCACCGGCCGGCGTTCCGACGATCTATCCGACGATTCTGTACGACGACGCGAAGGCCGCGATCAAGACGCTGACGGAGGGCCTCGGCTTCAAGGAGGAAGCGGTCTACGAGGGCGCGGCCGGCCAGGTTCTCCATGCGGAACTGTCCTGCGGCAACGGCAGAGTGATGCTCGGTTCCAAGGGCCGCGAGGGCGCCTTCGCCAAGGCGATGCAGGGGGCGGGCCCCGCCGGTGTCTACGTCGTGGTGGACGAGGTCGACGCGCACCACGCACGGGCCGTGGAGCACGGGGTGGAGATCCTGATGCCGCCCACGGACCAGGACTACGGCTCGCGCGACTTCATGGCCCGGGACGGGGAGGGCAATGTGTGGACCTTCGGGACGTACGCACCGGGGTCGGCGGGCTGACGGCCGGGCGGACCGACTGCCTGAGTGACGGGCTCAGCGGCGCACGCGTGGCCGGACGGGCTCGGGGCGGGCCCGTCCGGCGTGGTCGTACGGGCTACGCGCCGCCCGTGTGCACCTGGAACGCGGCCCGGCGCACCGCTTTGGCCAGTGCGGGGTCCGGGTGCGCGGCGGCCAGGGCCACCAGGACCTGCACGGTGCGCGGGTGGCCGACGGCCCGTACCTCGTCCAGCAGCGCCGGCACCGTGCCTTGGACGGCCGAGTCGAGGTGGCGGACCAGCAGTCCGGTCTCGCCGTGGTCGGCGACGGCCGCCGCGGTGTCGACCCAGAGCCAGGTGGCCTCCTCCCGGCTGAGGACGTCCTGGACGTCCTCGGGGTCGGTTCCGTCGTACTCGGCCAGCCAGAGCAGCGCGTAGGGGCGCAGCGAAGGGTCGGCGGCGACGGAGCGCACCTCGGGTTCCGCCGGGGCGCCGACGACCCGGAGGGCTTCGAAGGCGAGGCCGCGCAGCAGTGCGTCCTCGCCGCGGGCCACGGCGAGGAGTTCGGCGACGGCGCTGCCGACGGGGCGGGCGGCCAGCCAGGCGCGGTATTCGTCCCGGGCCGGGCCGGGGGTGAGCCGGGCGCAGCCGAGCAGCATGTCTGCGGCGGACTGCTCGATGTTCCCGGCGGGGCTCTGGGCCGCGACGCAGATCTGCTCCAGCTTGACCCAGACCGCCCAATTGCCGAGCGGGGTGAGGGTGACGTGTCCGGCGCCGAGCGTGAGCGCGCCGACGGCGGCCAGTCCCTCCAGGGCCCAGTCGAGGAGCAGGGCGACCAGGGCGGCGGGGTGTGCGGCGGGGGCGGGTTCGGCCGGTGCGGTCAGCGGCCGCGGTCCGTACGGCACCTCGCAGCGCTCCTCGTGGAGTTCGGCGACGCGCTGGCCGAGCAGGTCCAGGAGGGCGGGCAGGGTGACCGGGCCGGCCGAGAGCTGGAGGAGGGAGAGCACCTGGGGCACGGCCTCGACGGCCTCGGCGACCGCGGTGGACTCGATGCCCTCGGGTGCGGGGTGGACGAGCGACCAGGCGTCGAAGAGCGCCACCCAGCCGCGGAGCACGGCGGAGTCGTCGCGGTCCCAGGCGCGCAGCCGCCAGCCGGGGCGCGCGGTGCCGCCGTGCAGTTCGACGAGACCGGCCAGGCGGGCCCGGTCCCAGCCGGAGCGCACCTGGGCCGGGGACAACTCCAGGGCCGTCGCGGCCCGTTCGAGAGCCCGGGCGGCCGGTGGCGGTGCGCCGGGGAACGCGCCGTCGGCTGCCCAGTGGGCGATCCGTACGGCGTCGGCGAGGACCGTCCTGGCCTGGCGGGCCAGTTCCGCCCGGGGCGGGGTGCCCTCCGGGGGGCGGGGCGCCGGCCTGGTGCGGCGGGTGGTCACCGCCTTGCGAGCAGTGGCGATGGGTCGGGGGCGGACAAGTCGCAGCCTGGAGTCGCGCGGAGTACGGGACGTCACGGGGAGCAGTCTTGCCTCTGACGGCCCGAAAGCCCAAACGGAACCCGAATTCCCGGTGGAGGGGGTGCCCGGCGGGGTCCGGCACCAATCGGCCGATCCCCCTCATCAGGTCACATCAGAGGCGTGAGGAAGCGGCGCAGGGCCTCTTCGTAGTGGACCGGATCGGCATTCCACATCGCCGCATGCGGAGCCTGTGGAACGGCGTGCAGGGCGACCAGGTCCGGGCGGCGGGCGGCGAGATCGCGGGACGGCTGCCAGGGGGCCAGGGTGTCGTCCGGGCCGTGGAAGATCAGGGCCGGGACGCGCAGCTCCGACGCGAGGGAGCCGTCCAGGAGCCGGGCGCCGCGCAGCCCGGTCTGTCCCTGGGCGGCGCGGACCGCGAGCGGCAGCAGCGCGGTCGGGACGCCGTGGGCGACGGCCAGGGCGCGCAGTGTGGTGACCCAGTCCAGGACCGGGGAGTCGAGGACGAGACCGCGGATCCGGTCGCGCAGCGCGGAGTTGACGGCCGCGTGCAGCGCCATCGAGGCGCCGGTGGACCAGCCGTGCAGGACGACCTTGTCGGCTCCGTACCGCACGGCGAAGCGGACGGCCGCGTCCAGGTCGCGCCATTCGGATTCGCCGAGGTGGGCTAGGCCGTCGGGGGAACGCGGGGCTCCGGCGTCGCCGCGGTAGGCCAGGTCGAGGACGGGCAGGCGCAGGTCGTGCAGGAACTCCATGATGTTCATGGGGTGTTCCCTGGTCGTACCGAGTCCGTGCACGGTGATGACCCAGGTGTCGCGGGCGCCGGGCAGGAACCAGGCGGGCAGTGCGCCCAGTTCGCCGGGGATCTCGACTTCGCTGTGGTCGAGGCCGAGGGCCGAGGAGGGGTCGCCGCTGTGCAACTGCGGGGTGATCCGGACCTTGGCGCCGGGTTCCAGGTTGCCGCGGTCGACCCGCTCCAGTCGGCGGACGACGGTGTCGGGGGCGTGATGGGCGTGTTCGATCACCGGGCCGACGACCGCGTGGACGTCGTCGCCCACCAGTCCGTACCTGCCGGGCCGCAGCGCGGCGAAGGAGCGGGTCAGGGTGATCTGCCCGGCCGCCGTGGCGTGCACGGTGAGCCTGCGGTCGGCGGGGAGCGGTCGTCCGGACGGCGCCCTGAGCGCGGCGTCGCTGGCGTACCGGCCGGCCGCGACAGCTGCCGCACCGACGCCGAGGATCGTGGTGACGGCTGCTGCCGTGACTGTTGCCGGGCGCACGGTTCCAGTGTCGGGGGGTGTGCCGCACCCTGCCAGCGGACGGGGGCCGTCCGGTGTCCCGGCAGAGGTGATCCCGGAACGGGGTGATCCCGGAACGGGGTGATCTCGGAAGAGGTGATCTCGGAACGGGGTATCCCGGAAGGGGGTATCCCGGAAGGAGGTGGGACCGCCCGGAGCGGGTCAGCCCGGTTGTCCGTATCCCTTCAGGGCTTCCTGTACGTCGCGCAGCTGGGCCGGGGAGAGCAGGCTCGGAGTGTGTCCGGGTACGGAGCTCGCGGTGAGCCAGAGCCGGCAGAGCCATTCCAGCTGGGCGGTCCTGTCGTACGCCTCGTCCAGGCCGGCTCCATAAGTGAGGGTTCCGTGGTTCTGGAGCAGGCAGCCCGTACGGTCCCGCAGGGCGGTGAGCATGTTCTCGGCCAGTTCCGCGGTCCCGTAGCGCGCGTAGGCCGCGACCCGGACGGGGCCGCCGAGCATGGCGGCGGCGTAGTGGACCGGGGGGACCTCGTGGACCAGGGTGGAGACGGCCGTGGCGTGCACCGCGTGGGTGTGCACGACGGCGGCCGCGTCACTGTTCCGGTAGACCGCGAGATGAAGCGGGAGTTCGCTGGTCGGGGCCAGTTCGCCGATGATCCGGTTGCCTGCCAGATCGACGCCGACGACGTCCTCGGGGCCGAGCCGGTCGTACGGCACGCCGCTCGGCGTGACCAGGACCGTCCCGCCGACCCGGGCCGACACGTTGCCCGACGTGCCGACGACGAGGCCGTCCGCCGCCGTCCGGCGGGCGGTGGCGACGACGCCCTCCCATGCCTGTTCGATCGCGTCCCGCTGCTGATCGCTCATACCGAGATCCTGTCAGCCGCGGAGGCCCGGGTCAGCTCTATGAGCGAACGGACAAGCGGTCGGCTCGACCGAAGCCGCCACCATCACAAATCGGAAACGTTCGCAAATAGGGGTGACGAGGGGCGAAACGGGCCTCACGGAGCCCTGCGCTCGACTCGTGCCGCCCGCGGAGGACGAGCGGAGAACAAACTGAGCGACCCGACTCCGTTTGGAGTCACCGTGACGCCCTGTCCAGTTCATCTTCCGTTCACCCAGGTTGCCTACGGTCCACGTGCCAATGACGTCGAACGATTGCCTGGGTAAATGGAACACATCACGCTGCTCCTCGCGATTGTGATCGTGACAGCTCTAGTGTTCGATTTCACGAACGGTTTCCATGACACCGCCAACGCGATGGCGACGACCATCTCGACCGGCGCACTCAGACCGAAGACAGCGGTGGCCATGTCCGCCGCTCTCAACCTCGTCGGCGCGTTCCTGTCCGTGGAGGTCGCCAAGACGATCTCCGGCGGGATCGTCAACGAGAACGGGCTGCGGACAGAAGTCATCTTCGCGGCACTCGTCGGCGCCATCCTGTGGAATCTTCTGACCTGGCTGGTCGGGCTGCCGTCCAGCTCCTCGCACGCCCTGTTCGGCGGACTGATCGGCGCGGCGGTGATGTCGGCGGGCTGGTCGTCGGTCAACGGCGGCACCGTCGTCACCAAGGTGCTGCTCCCCGCGGTCGCCGCCCCGATCGTCGCCGGTCTGGCCGCGCTGCTGGCCACCAGACTGACGTACCGGATCGGCGGGAAGATCCGTAACGACGCCCAGGAGAAGGCCACCGCCAAGGGCTACCGCGCGGGTCAGATCGCCTCGGCCGGACTCGTCTCCCTCGCCCACGGCACCAACGACGCGCAGAAGACCATGGGCATCATCACCCTGGCGCTGGTCACCGGTGGCGTCCTGCACCCCGGTTCCAACCCGCCGGTCTGGGTGATCGTCTCCGCCGGTCTGGCCATCGCGCTCGGCACCTACCTGGGCGGCTGGCGCATCATCCGCACCATGGGCAGCGGCCTCACCGACCTCAAACCGCCGCAGGGCTTCGCCGCCCAGACCAGTGCGGCCACGGTCATCCTGGCCTCCTCCCACCTCGGCTTCTCCCTCTCCACCACCCAGTCCTGCTCCGGCGCCGTGATGGGCGCGGGCCTCGGCCGCCAGGGCGGCGTGGTCCGCTGGTCCACCGCCACCCGGATGTTCGTCGCCTGGGGTCTGACCCTGCCGGCCGCGGGCCTGGTCGGCGCGGGCGCGGAATTCCTCACCAAGCAGGGCACCTGGGGTGTCGTGGTCGTCGCGACGCTGCTGGTCGCGGGCTCCGGGGCGATCTGGCTGCTGTCGCGCCGCAAGCCGGTCGGCCACGGCGATGTCGCACCGGCGAACGGCGTCGCCGAGCCCGCGGGCGTCGTCACCACGGCCATCGCCGCCGTCTGCCCCCCGCTCACCGCGGCCCAGGCAGCGGCACAGGACCTCAAGACCACCATTCCGGCCCCGGCCGGAACCACCCCGGACCCGGCGCAACCCGCCACCGTCTAGGCCGACCTTCCAGGCCGGTCCGTCCGGGCCCGCCGTCCGGGCCCGCGTCCAGGCCCGCCGTCCAAAGGATTCCGCATGAAAATCGACTGGGCAGCCCTCGGCACCGTCTTCGGCGTCTCCCTCGTCGCCACCGTCGCACTGGTCGGCCTCTTCACCCTGGGCATCGTCGGCCTCTCCAAGCAGCCCGAACCGGCCACGCAGGGCGGCTCCGGCGGCTCGCTGCTGCTGGCCCGCGCCGGCGCGTACGTCTGCTTCGCGCTGTGCGCGGCGGCGGTCGCGTACGGGATCTATCTGATCGTCGCCTGAGCCCCGCCCCGCGCACTCCCTCTTCGGGCCGGACACACCTCGTGTGTCCGGCCCGAAGTGCTGCGCCCGGCCCGGTGTGGGCCTCAGCACACTGCGCCGTCGCAGGTCAACGGCAAGTTGACGGACGTTCGCGGAGCGTGGTGGACTGCCGGAGCCAATTACGGCGACAGCAGAGGAAGCCGGTGCGAATCCGGCGCGGTCCCGCCACTGTCACCGGGGAGCAGTCCCCCACACCGGAAGTCACGGCACGCGCGAGCGGGCTGGAAGGCCGGGGGAACTGCGGATCCGGGAGCCAGGAGACTCTCGTCGCCGGTCACGTCGAACCAGGGCGCGGACCCTGAGTGAGGACATATCGCCATGCCTGGCTGCCGTGCGTCCGTTGCTGTGGCGCTCTCACCGAGAGCCGCCTGTACGAAGCTCCTTCGAGGCGTAACGGCCGGCTGAGCCGTGCGTGCCGACCGCGTCTTCGCGTACGGCGCCACAGCCGGCCTGATCGGCGATCTGCTGCTCGGTGACCCCCGCAGGGGGCATCCGGTCGCCGCCTTCGGGCGGGCCGCGGCGGGCGTCGAGCGCCGGCTGTGGCGCGACCACCGCGGGTGGGGCGCGCTGCACACCCTCGTCTGCGCCGGAGGCGCCGCGGGTGGTGCCGCGCTGCTCGCCCGTGCCGTACGCGACCACCCCGCCGCCTCCGTCGCGTTGACCGCGGCCGCCACCTGGTCCGTCGTCGGCGGTACCTCCCTGGGGCGTGAGGCCCGGACCATCGGTGACGCCCTGGCCGCCGGTGACCTCGATCGCGCCCGCGAGCGGCTGCCGCATCTGTGCGGGCGCGATCCGCACTCCCTCGACGGGCCGCAGATCGCCCGCGCCGTGGTGGAGTCCGTGGCCGAAAACACCTCGGACGCCGTGGTCGGCGCCCTGGTGTGGGGTGCGCTGGCCGGTGTCCCCGGGCTCGTAGGCTTCCGGGCCGCGAACACGCTCGACGCCATGGTCGGCCACAAGTCGCCCCGCCACCGTCGCTACGGCTGGGCCTCGGCGCGCCTCGACGACCTCGCGGGCTGGCCCGGCGCCCGGCTCACCGCCCTGCTCGCCGTGGCCTCCGGGCGGCGGCCACGTGAAGCGGTACGGGCGTGGCGGGCCGACGCGGCCAAGCACCCGAGCCCCAACGCGGGCCCGGTGGAAGCCTCGTTCGCGGGTGCGCTCGGCGTGCGGCTCGGCGGGACGCTCGCGTACGGCGGCCGCGTCGAGCACCGCCCCGTCCTCAACGGGGAGACGGGCCGGGCGGTGGAGACCCAGGACATCGAACGCGCGGTGCGGCTGTCGCGCCGGGTGAGCGCGCTGGCCCTCGGCGTGTGCGTGACGGGCCGGTTGGGAGTAGCCCTCGCCGCACGGCGGATCGCGGAACGCCCGATGACAGAACGCTCGGCCGCGGGGACTCCGGTCGCAGTGACGTCGATCGCTGTGACCTGGATCGCTGTGACCTCGATCGCTGGAATTTCGATGGCAGCACGTTCGATCGCAGAACGGAGACGGACATGAGCGGCGGACTGCTGGTCGCCGGAACCACCTCGGACGCGGGCAAGAGCGTCGTCACCGCGGGCATCTGCCGCTGGCTCGTACGCCGGGGCGTGAAGGTGGCGCCTTTCAAGGCGCAGAACATGTCGCTGAACTCGTTCGTCACCCGCGAGGGCGCCGAGATCGGCCGCGCCCAGGCCATGCAGGCCCAGGCCGCCCGGGTCGAGCCGACCGCGCTGATGAACCCGGTCCTGCTCAAGCCCGGCGGCGACCGCTCCAGCCAGGTCGTCCTGATGGGCAGAGCCGTGGGCGAGATGAGTGCGCGCGGCTACCACGGGGGCCGGCAGGAAGCGCTTCTCTCCACGGTCGTGGACTGTCTGGAGCAGCTTCGGGGCACGTATGACGCGGTGATCTGCGAGGGGGCGGGCAGTCCGGCCGAGATCAATCTGCGGCGCACGGACATCGTGAACATGGGCATCGCACGGGCGGCGCGCTTCCCGGTGGTGGTCGTCGGCGACATCGACCGCGGCGGCGTCTTCGCCTCGTTCTTCGGCACGACGGCGCTGCTCGACGGCGAGGACCAGTCGCTGATCGCCGGCTACCTCGTCAACAAGTTCCGCGGCGACGTCTCGCTGCTGGAGCCGGGCCTGGAGATGCTGCGCGACATCACCGGGCGGCAGACGTACGGGGTGCTGCCCTTCGCCCACGGCCTCGGCATCGACGAGGAGGACGGGCTACAGGTCTCCCTGCGCGGGGCCGTGCGCGAGTCGGTCGTCGCGCCGCCGCACGGCGAGGACGTGCTGCGCGTCGCGGTGTGCGCCGTACCCCTGATGTCGAACTTCACCGATGTGGACGCGCTGGCCGCCGAACCGGGCGTCGTCGTCCGGTTCGTGGACCGCGCGGAGGAGCTGGCCGACGCCGACCTCGTCATCGTGCCGGGAACCCGCGGCACCGTGAAGGCACTGGCCTGGCTGCGCGAGCGCGGCCTCGCCGACGCCCTGGCACGGCGCGCCGCCGAGGGCCGGCCGGTCCTCGGGATCTGCGGCGGCTTCCAGATCCTCGGCGAACACATCGAGGACGAGGTCGAGTCGAGGGCGGGGCACGTCGACGGCCTCGGCCTGCTGCCCGTACGCATCCGCTTCGACCGCGAGAAGACCCTCGCCCGCCCCGTCGGCGAGGCGCTCGGCGCGCCGGTCGAGGGGTACGAGATCCACCACGGCGTCGCGGACGTGAGCGGCGGCGAGCCGTTCCTGGACGGCTGCCGGGTCGGCGCCGTGTGGGGCACGCACTGGCACGGTTCGCTGGAGAGCGACACGTTCCGCCGCCGCTACCTGACCGAGATCGCGCGGGCCGCCGGCCGGCGCTTCGTCCCCGCCCCCGACACCTGCTTCGCCGCGTTGCGCGAGGAACAGCTCGACCGCCTCGGCGACCTCATCGAAGAACACGCGGACACCGACGCGCTGCTGCGGCTCATCGAGTCGGGCGCACCGTCCGGACTTCCCTTCATCGCCCCCGGAGCACCTGGAGCACGCGCATGAACTCCCCTATGAGCACCGTGCTGTTGCTGTCGACCGCCGACACGGACCTCCTCGCCGCCCGCGCCTCCGGCGTGCCGTACCGGATCGGCAACCCCACCCGCATCGACACCCGCGAGGAACTCCCCGCACTGATCGAGGGCTCCTCCGTCGCCGTCGTCCGCCTCCTCGGCGGCAAGCGCGCCTGGGAGGACGGGCTGGCCGTCCTCAAGGCGTCCGGCATCCCGACCGTGCTGCTGGGCGGCGAGGCCGTGCCGGACGCGGAACTGATGGCCGAGTCGTCCGTACCGGCCGGTGTGGTCGCGGAGGCACTGCGCTACCTCGTGGAGGGCGGCCCCGGAAACCTCGTGGAGCTGGCCCGCTTCCTGTCCGACACCGTCCTGCTGACCGGTCACGGCTTCGCCGAGCCGCAGCAGATGCCCGAGTGGGGCCTGCACGGCGGGCGTACGTTCATCGAGGGCCGCCCGACCGTCGGGGTGCTCTTCTACCGAGCACACCAGCTGTCCGGGAACACCTCGTTCGTGGACGTCCTGTGCGACGCGGTCGAGGCACGCGGCGCCAACGCCCTGCCCGTGTACTGCGGTTCGCTGCGCAGCGCGGACGCCGGTCTCTACGAGCTGCTCGGCAGGGCGGACGCCCTGGTCGCCACGGTCCTCGCGGCGGGCGGCACCCGCGCGTCGGACGCCTCCGCCGGGGGCGACGACGAGGCCTGGGACATCGGCGCGCTCGCCGAGCTGAACATCCCCGTCCTCCAGGGCCTGTGCCTGACCTCGTCGCGCGCCGCGTGGGACGCCTCGGACGCGGCGCTCTCCCCCATGGACGCCGCGATGCAGGTCGCGATCCCGGAGTTCGACGGCCGGCTGATCACCGTGCCGTTCTCCTTCAAGGAGCAGGGTCCCGACGACGTGCCCGTCTACCGCGCCGACCCCGAACGCGCCGCGCGCGTCGCGGGAATCGCGGTACGCCACGCCGTCCTCAAGCACAAGTCGAACGCCGAGAAGAAGCTGGCCCTCGTCTTCACCGCCTACCCGACCAAGCACTCCCGCGTCGGCAACGCCGTCGGCCTGGACACGCCCGCGTCGGCGGTGCGGGTCCTGGACGCCCTGCGCGATGCCGGTTACGGGGTCGACGGGCACCCCGACAACGGCGACGAGCTGATCCACCGTCTCATCAACGCCGGTGGCCACGACGTCGAGTGGCTGACCGAGGAGCAGCTCGCCGCCGCCCCCGCGCGCGTCCCGCTCGCCGACTACCGGGCCTGGTTCGAGAAGCTGGAGCCGGAGCTGCGCGACTCGATGCTGGAGCACTGGGGCGAGCCGCCGGGCTCGCTGTACGTGGACGGGGACGACATCGTCCTCGCCTCGTTGCAGTTCGGGAACGTGGTGGTGCTGATCCAGCCGCCGCGCGGCTTCGGCGAGAACCCGATCGCGATCTACCACGACCCGGACATGCCGCCGTCGCACCACTACATGGCGACGTACCGCTGGCTGGAGGCCGCACCATCGGAGGGGGGCTTCGGCGCGGACGCCGTCGTCCACATGGGCAAGCACGGCACGATGGAGTGGCTGCCGGGCAAGGGCCTCGGCCTGTCCGCCGGCTGCGGCCCCGACGCCGTGCTCGGCGAACTGCCGCTGATCTACCCGTTCATCGTCAACGACCCGGGCGAGGGCACCCAGGCCAAGCGGCGCGGGCACGCCACCGTGGTGGACCATCTGGTGCCGCCGATGGCGCGTGCCGACACCTATGGCGACCTGGCCAAACTGGAGCAACTGCTCGACGAGTACGCGCTGGTCAGCGATCTCGACCCGACGAAGGCTCCCGCGGTGCGGGCGCAGATCTGGACGCTGGTGAAGGCCGCCGAGCTGCACCACGACCTCCATGTCGACGAGCAGCCCGGCGACGACGACTTCGACTCGTTCGTCATGCACATCGACGGCTACCTCTGCGAGATCAAGGACGTCCAGATCCGCGACGGCCTGCACATCCTCGGCGGCGGTCCCATCGACGAGGCGCGGGTCAACCTGGTCCTGGCCGTGCTGCGCGCCTCCCAGGTGTGGGGCGGCACGGCGAACGCGCTGCCGGGGCTGCGGGCGTCGATCGCCGAGCACTTCGGGCTCAGCGAGAAGGAGTTGCTGGCCGAGCCGGGCGCCGCGGTGAAGGTGCCGGCCGAGCTGACCGAACTGGTCGACGGCCCGGCGCGCACCGGTGCGGACGCGATCGATCTGCTGGAGCAGCTGTGCCGCCGGCTCGCGGAGGGCATGGAGGAGCGCGGCTGGGACCTCACGGCCGTTGCGGGGCTGGTACGGGACGTCCTCGGCTTCGAACTCCCGGACGCCGTGGCCGTGTTGGGCTTCGCGTGCGAGGAGGTCGTGCCGCGGCTGGCCCGGACGACGGACGAGGTCGACCACATTCTGCGGGCGCTGGACGGCGGCTTCGTACCGGCGGGTCCGTCGGGCTCACCCACCCGCGGTCTGGTCAACGTGCTGCCGACCGGGCGCAACTTCTACTCGGTGGACCCGAAGGCGATTCCGTCCCGGCTGTCGTGGGAGGTCGGCCAGTCCCTCGCGGACTCCCTGATCGCCCGGTACCTCGCCGACACGGGCGACTACCCGAAATCGGTCGGTCTGACCGTGTGGGGCACCTCCGCCATGCGTACGCAGGGCGACGACATCGCGGAGATCCTGGCGCTGCTCGGCTGCCGTCCGGTGTGGGACGACGCGTCGCGGCGGGTGACCGGCTTCGAGGTCGTGCCGGTGAGCGAGCTGGGCCGGCCGCGCATCGATGTGACGGTGCGGATCTCCGGGTTCTTCCGGGACGCGTTCCCGCATGTGGTGGGGCTGATCGACGACGCGGTACGGGCGGTGGCGGAGCTGGACGAGCCGGCCGACGCCAACTACGTACGAGCGCACGCCGACGAGGACACGGCAGAGCACGGCGACCGGCGTCGAGCGACGGCACGCATCTTCGGGTCGAAGCCGGGGGCGTACGGTGCGGGGCTGCTGCCGCTGATCGACGCGCGGAACTGGCGGTCGGACGCGGACCTGGCCGAGGTGTACGCGGTGTGGGGCGGTTACGCGTACGGGCGCGGGCTCGACGGGCGGGCGGCGCGCGGGGACATGGAGACGGCGTTCCGGCGGATCGCGGTGGCGGCGAAGAACGTGGATACGAGGGAACACGACATCCACGATGCCGACGACTATTTCCAGTACCACGGCGGCATGGTGGCCATGGTCCGGCATCTGACTGGCGAGAGCCCCGAGGCGTATGTCGGTGACAGCGCCACGCCCGACCAGGTGAAGACGCGGACACTCGGCGAGGAGACGCACCGGGTCTTCCGCGCGCGGGTCGTGAACCCACGCTGGATGGCGGCCATGCGTCGGCATGGCTACAAGGGCGCGTTCGAGATGGCCGCGACCGTGGACTACCTCTTCGGGTACGACGCGACGGCAGGGGTCGTCGACGACTGGATGTACGAGAAGTTGTCGGCGGAGTACGTGTTCGACGAGACCAACCGGGACTTCATGACGAAGTCCAATCCCTGGGCGCTGCGCGGGATTTCGGAACGGTTGCTGGAGGCGGCCGAGCGGGGGCTGTGGGCGGAGCCGGACGCGGAGACGCTGGAGCGGCTCCGCGCGACGTACCTCGAACTTGAGGGAGATCTGGAGGGGGACGAGTGAGCGGTCCGTCCATGTCCGCCCATCGGGGGCTCCGCCCCCGGACCCCCGCTCCTCAAACGCCGCAGGGGCTGGAATTCACGCCGGAGGGGCTGACACCTCGCCGTACCCCCAAGGAGACATCGTGAGTACGCCGTACCCCTTCACCGCCATCGTCGGGCAGGACGATCTCCGGCTCGGGCTGCTGCTCAACGCCGTCTCACCCGCCGTCGGCGGGGTGCTGGTGCGTGGCGAGAAGGGCACCGCCAAGTCCACCGCCGTGCGTGCGCTGGCCGCGCTCCTGCCGGAGGTTCCCGTCGTCGCCGGGTGCCGGTTCTCGTGCGACCCGGCGTCGCCCGATCCGGCGTGTCCCGATGGCCCCCACGAGGCCGGGACCGGCGTGTCGCGGGATGCGCGAATGGTGGAGCTTCCGGTCGGCGCGTCCGAGGACCGGCTCGTCGGGGCGCTCGACATCGAGCGAGCACTCGCCGAGGGCGTGAAGGCCTTCGAGCCGGGGCTGCTCGCCGACGCGCATCGCGGGATTCTCTACGTCGACGAGGTCAATCTCCTGCACGACCACCTCGTGGATCTGCTGCTGGACGCGGCCGCCATGGGCGCGTCGTACGTGGAGCGTGAGGGCGTCTCCGTACGGCATGCCGCGCGCTTCCTGCTCGTCGGGACGATGAACCCGGAAGAGGGGGAACTGCGGCCTCAGCTCCTCGACCGTTTCGGGCTGACCGTCGAGGTCGCCGCCTCCCGTGAGACCGATCTGCGGGTCGAGGTGGTGCGGCGTCGGCTCGCGTACGACGATGATCCCGCCGCCTTCGCCACCCAGTGGGCCGACGAGGAAGGCGCGTTGCGCGCGCGGATCGTGGCCGCGCGTGCACTGCTGCCCCAAGTACGGCTCGGTGACGGCGCGTTGCGCCAGATCGCGGCCACCTGCGCGGCCTTCGAGGTCGACGGGATGCGTGCGGACATCGTGATGGCACGGACAGCCACCGCCCTGGCGGCCTGGGCGGGACGTACGGATGTGCTCGCCGAGGATGTACGGCAGGCCGCCCTGCTCGCGCTCCCCCACCGGCGCAGACGCAACCCGTTCGACGCGCCGGGGCTCGACGAGGACAAGCTCGACGACACGCTGGAGCAGAACAGCGGCGAGGACGACGATCCGGACCCGGACGGCCCCGGTGGCGGCGGCCGGCCCCCGCAGGGCGACGGGCCCGACACACCGCCGCAGCCCGAGGGCGAGGCCGACGACACGCCCGCGCAGTCCGTGCCCGAGCAGGGCAAGGAGCAGGGACAGGGGCAGTCGTCCGGAGGCGGTGAGCAGCAGCCCGTACGGGCCGGTGAGCCGTTCCGTACGAAGATGCTGAGCGTGCCCGGTCTGGGCGAGGGCGCGGCGGGGCGGCGGTCCCGGGCGCGTACCGAGCACGGACGTACGACCGGTGCGCGGCGTCCACAGGGCGCCCTGACCAAGCTGCATCTGGCGGCAACCGTGCAGGCCGCCGCCCCGTATCAGCGGGCGCGGGGGCGGTCGGGGCGGGGGCTGGTGGTCCGGCGGGACGATCTGCGGCAGGCGACCCGGGAGGGACGCGAGGGAAACCTCGTTCTCTTCGTGGTGGACGCGTCCGGGTCGATGGCTGCCCGGCAGCGTATGAGTGCGGTGAAGGGTGCGGTCCTTTCTCTGCTGCTGGACGCGTATCAGCGGCGGGACAAGGTCGGGCTGGTCACCTTCCGGGGCAAGGACGCCGAGGTGGTGCTGCCGCCGACGTCGTCGGTGGACGCGGCGGCAGCGCGGCTGGAGATGCTGCCGACCGGTGGGCGTACGCCCGTCGCGGCCGGGCTGTTGAAGGCGCACGAAGTGTTGCGGGTGGAGCGGCTGCGTGATCCGTCGCGGCGGCCGTTGCTGGTCGTGGTGACCGACGGGCGGGCGACCGGGGGGCCCGAGCCGGTGGCGCTGGCGGCGCGGGCGGCGCGGCTGCACGAGGCGCAGGGCATCGCGTCCGTCGTCGTGGACTGCGAGTCGGGGCCCGTACGGCTCGGGCTCGCGACCGGTCTCGCACGGGATCTCGGCGGCACCGCCGTCACGCTCGACGAGCTGCGGGCCGAATCGATCGCCGGGCTCGTCAAGGACGTTCAGGGAACCAGCAGGAGGGCCGCGTAATGCCGCAGGGACAGCCGACCACCGTGCCGGACGACGGGCTCACCACCCGTCAGCGCCGCAACCGCCCGCTGCTGGTGGTGCACACCGGCATCGGTAAGGGGAAGTCGACGGCGGCCTTCGGGCTCACGCTGCGCGCCTGGAATCAGGGGTGGCCGATCGGGGTCTTCCAGTTCGTCAAGTCGGCGAAGTGGAAGGTCGGCGAGGAGAACGCGCTCAAGGTCCTCGGGGCGAGCGGCGAGGGCGGGTCCGTGGCCTGGCACAAGATGGGCGAGGGCTGGTCGTGGGTGCAGCGCGACAAGCAGCTGAACAACGAGGAGGCGGCGCGCGAGGGCTGGGAGCAGGTCAAGCGCGACCTGGCCGCCGAGACGTACCGGCTGTACGTCCTCGACGAGTTCGCGTACCCGATGCACTGGGGCTGGGTCGACACCGACGAGGTGATCGAGGTGCTGCGGAGCCGTCCCGGTACGCAGCATGTGGTCATCACCGGGCGCAACGCGCCCGAGAAGCTGGTGGAGGCCGCCGACCTGGTGACCGACATGTCGAAGGTCAAGCACCCGATGGACGCCGGTCAGAAGGGTCAGCGGGGCATCGAATGGTGAGGGGCCCGCGGTGAACGTTCCGCGTCTGGTGATCGCCGCGCCCTCCTCGGGCAGCGGCAAGACCACCGTGGCCACGGGGCTGATGGCGGCCTTCGCGGGCCGGGGTCTCGCCGTGTCCGGGCACAAGGTCGGGCCCGACTACATCGACCCCGGCTACCACACGCTGGCCACGGGGCGGCCTGGGCGCAACCTCGACGCGTACATGTGCGGTCCGGAACTGGTCGCTCCGCTGTTCGCGCACGGGGCGCGCGGCTGCGATCTGGCGGTCGTCGAGGGGGTGATGGGGCTGTACGACGGGGCGTCGGGCCACGGTGAGCTGGCGTCGACCGCCCAGGTCGCGAAGGTGCTGCGGGCGCCCGTGGTGCTGGTCGTGGACGCGTCGTCGCAGTCGCGGTCCGTGGCCGCGCTGGTGCACGGCTTCGCCTCGTGGGATCCGCGGGTGCGGATCGGTGGGGTGATCCTGAACAAGGTCGGCTCGCAGCGGCACGAGGCGTTGCTGCGGGAGGCCCTGGACGAGTCGGGCGTGCCGGTGCTGGGGGTGTTGCGGCGGGCCGAGCAGGTGGCTGTGCCGTCGCGGCATCTGGGGCTGGTGCCGGTGGCCGAGCGGCGGCGCGACGCGGTGGCCGCGGTCGCGGCGATGCGGGAGCAGGTGGTGGCGGGGTGCGATCTGGAAGCGCTGATGGCGTTGGCGCGGTCGGCGCCCGAGGTGCCGGGTGAGGCGTGGGACGCGGTGGAGGCGGTGGGCGCAGGCGGGGCGGGGAAGCCGGGCCTGGGCTCCGGGGTGGTCGCCGTCGCGTCCGGGTCCGCGTTCACGTTCTCCTATGCCGAGCACACCGAGCTGCTCGCCGCCGCAGGGGCCGAGGTCGTGCCGTTCGATCCGTTGCGGGACGAGGTGCTGCCCGAGGGGACTCGGGGGCTGGTCATCGGGGGCGGGTTCCCGGAGGTGTACGCGTCGGAGCTGTCCGCCAACGAGCCGTTGCGCAAGGCCGTTGTCGAGCTGGTGGAGTCCGGGGCTCCGGTGGCCGCCGAGTGTGCGGGGCTGCTGTATCTGGCGCGTTCGCTCGACGGGCTGCCGATGTGCGGGGTCCTCGATGCCGAGGCCCGGATGTCCGAGCGGCTGACGCTGGGCTACCGGGAGGCCGTGGCGGTCTCCGACAGCGTGCTGGCGGCGCCCGGCACGCGGGTGCGCGGGCACGAGTTCCACCGGACCGTGCTGGAGCCGGGCGCCGGGGCCGAACCGGCCTGGGGCCTGCATCAGCCGGAGCGGCGCGTGGAGGGGTTCGTGCAGCGGGGCGTGCACGCGAGTTATCTGCATACGCATGGGGCTTCGTCGCCCGCCATGGCCCGCCGATTCGTTGAGAGGTGCAAGGGATGAACCACGGTGACGTGACGCGCAGGCTGGTCGGTGTGGGTGTCGGGCCCGGTGACCCGGAGCTGGTGACCGTCAAGGGTGTGAACGCGCTGCGCGCCGCCGCGGTCGTCGTCGTGCCGGTGATGGACACCGGTGAGCGGGGGCGGGCCGAGGCGACCGTGCTGCATTACGTGGCGGCCGACAAGGTCGTACGGGTGGTGTTCGCGCTCAATGAGCGGACCGACCGGGCGCGCCGGGAGGCGGCGTGGGACGCGGCGGGTGAGCGGGTCGCCGAACTGCTGCGTACGCATGGTTCGGTGGCGTTCGCGACGATCGGAGACCCCAATGTGTATTCGACGTTCACGTATCTCGCGCACACGATAGGTGACCTGCTGCCGGGTACGGCCGTGGAGACGGTCCCGGGGATCACGGCCATGCAGGATCTGGCCGCCCGCAGCGGTGCTGTGCTGACGGAGGGCACGGAGCCGTTGACGCTGGTGCCGGTGACCGCGGGGGCCGCGGTGCTGAAGGAGGCTCTGGAAGGTCCCGGGACGGTCGTGGCGTACAAGTTCGGGCGGCTGGCGGCGGAGGTGGCCACGGCGCTGCGGGAGACGGGACGTACCGAGGACGCGGTGTGGGGTTCGGCGCTCGGGCTGCCCGAGGAGTCGATCCGGCCGGCGGCGGAGCTGGCCGAGGGGCCGTTGCCGTATCTGTCGACGCTGATCGCGCCTGCGCCGCGCGACGGCGGGCGGGGCGGGAAATTGTGAGGCGCCCGTGTGCGGCCCGGTGGTCAGTCCGCGATGCCCACCACCAGCCAGATGAAACCCACTCCGGCCACCGTGCACAGCAGCGTGGAGCGGGCCGGGTGTTCGTGGTGTGCCTCGGGCAGGATCTCGGCGGCGGCGAGGTAGAGCAGCGCGCCGCCGAAGAAGCCGAGGTAGCAGCCGAGCGGTTCCTCCGGAAGGGTGAACAGCAGCGTCGTCGCCGCGCCCACGAGGGGTGCCAGGGCGTCCGCGAACAGCATGAGCAGGGCCTTGCGGCGGGCGTTCCCGTACAGGCTGGTGATCGTGTACGTGTTGAAGCCGTCGGCGAAGTCGTGCGTGATGACGGCGAGGGCGACGGCGGCTCCCATGCCGGCGCCCACCTGGAAGGCCGCGCCGAGCGCGACGCCGTCCATCAGGCTGTGGCCGACCATCGCCGCCGCCGCCGTGAGTCCGACCTGTGGCACCCGCTCCTCGCCCGCGCCGTGTGCCGCCTGGCGTACGGCGAGCAGACGCTCCACCATGTGCGCGACGAGGAAGCCGCCCACGAAGAGCAGCAGGGCGGCGGGGACACCGAAGACGGGTTCGCCCGCGGCGTCGATCGCTTCCGGCAGCAGGTCCAGTCCGACCACGCCGAGCATCAGTCCGCCGGCGAAGCCGAGCACCAGGTGGCGGCGGTCGGTGACGCGTTGGGCGACCCAGCCGCCGGCCAGGGTCATCAGGAACGCGCCGAGCGCGACGAACACCGCCATGCGCCCTTGCTAGCCGATTGACCCCGGTGCGCGCATCTCAGCGCGCGCTGCCGTTCGTACCGTCCTTCATCTCCCGTCCTTCATCTCCCGTTTTCCGTTTCCCGAAAGGACCCCGTCCCATGTCCGAAGCAGTCGACGCAGCCGGCCCGGTCGCCGCGCCCACCCACGGCAGAGTGACGTTCGTCGGTGCCGGTCCCGGTGCCGCCGATCTGCTGACCTTCCGGGCGGCGCGGGCCATCGCGGATGCCGACATCGTCATCTGGGCGGCGAGCCTGGTGCAGGCGGAGGTCCTGGAGCATGCCCGGGAGGGCGCGGAGATCCTCGATTCGGCGCAGATGTCGTTGGAGCAGGTCGTCGCCGTGTACGAACGTGCGGCGGCCGAGGGGCTGAAGGTGGCCCGTATCCACTCCGGCGACCCGGCGCTGTGGGGCGGCACTCAGGAACAGGTCGATCGCTGTGCCGGGCTGGGGGTGGCGGTCGAGATCGTGCCGGGGGTGTCGTCGTTCTCGGCGGTCGCGGCGATCGCTCAGCGGGAGCTGACGATTCCGGAGGTCGCGCAGTCCGTGATCCTGACGCGTCTCGGCGGCGGCAAGACGCCGATGCCGCCGGGCGAGGAGGTACGGGAGTTCGCGCGTCACGGTACGACGATGGCACTGTTCCTGTCGGCTGCCCGGTCCGGGCAGCTCACCCAGGAACTGCTGGAGGGCGGCTATCCGACGTCGACGCCGGTCGTCATCGCGTACCAGGCGACGTGGCCGGAGGAGCTGATCCTGCACTGCACGATCGCGACCCTGGAGGAGACGGTCAAGGAGCACAAGCTCTGGAAGCACACCCTCTTCCTGGTCGGTCCGGCGCTGTCGGCGTCGGGGACGCGTTCGCACCTCTACCACCCGGGGCACTTCCACGGTTTCCGCAAGGCCGACAAGGCGGCGCGCGCCGAGCTGCGCGCCCAGCGGTCCGGCTCGTGAGCGGCGACTTCGGTACGGGGACGGCCGCGCGGATCCCCGGATTCGGTACGGGGACGACCGCGCCGATCCGGGTCTTCGGTACGGGGACGGGCGAGCCGCTCGGCCGTGAGGCGCGGGAGGCGCTGGCCGTGGCCACGCTGGTGGTCGGCGCCCGGCGCCATCTGGAGGCCGCGGGGCCGGCGGAGCAGGTCGAGCGCATCGTGCTCGGTCCGCTGGCGCCCGCGCTCGACCGGATCGCGGAGCAGGTGCCCGGCGACGGGGCGCGGGTGGTCGTACTGGCCTCCGGCGACCCCGGATTCTTCGGGATCGTGCGGGCGCTGACGGAGCGTTTCGGGCCGGACGCGCTCGATGTGCGGCCGGGTGCGCCGTCCGTCGCGGTCGCGTTCGCCCGGCTCGGGCTGGCGTGGGACGACGCGGTCGTGGTCAGCGCGCACGGCCGCGACCCGAGGACCGCCGTGAACGTGTGTCTGGCACATCCGAAGGTGGCCGTCCTGACCGGGCCCGGCGCCGGGCCCGCGGAGCTTGCGGCCGGTCTGGTGCACGGAGCCGGGGAACGCACCCTGGTCGTCGCGACGGCGCTCGGCGATCCGGAGCGCGAGCGCGTCGAGCGGCTGACTCCCGCCGAGGCGCTGGCCCGTGACTGGCCGGACCCGGTGAGCGTGGTGCTGTGCCTGGACGAATCCCGGGTGCTCTCCCCCGTACGGACCGTCGCGGGAGCATCCGCCGGACCGGGGCAATGGGCGCTGGACGAGGCGGAGTTCGAGCACCGCGACTCGATGGTCACCAAGTTCGAGGTGCGGGCACTGGCGCTGGCCCGGCTGGGGCCGCGCACCGGTGACCTGGTGTGGGACATCGGCGCGGGTTCGGGTTCGGTGGCGGTGGAGTGCGCGCGGCTCGGCGCGGCGGTCGTCGCCGTGGAGAAGACCCCCGACGGGGTCGGGCGGATCAGGGCGAACGCGGCCGCGCACGGGGTGTACGTCCGTGCCGTGCACGGCTCGGCGCCCGCCGTGCTCGACGGTCTGGGCGAGCCGGACGCGGTGTTCATCGGGGGCGGCGGACGTGAGCTGCCCGCCATCGTGACGGCGTGCGCCCGGCGTGCGCGGCGCTCGGTGGTGGTGGCGCTGGCGGCGCTGGACCGGGTGCCCGAGGTGCGGGCGGCGCTGGCCGGTGCCGGGCTCGCGCCCGAGGGCGTACTGCTGCAGTCCTCCCGGCTGCGGCCGCTGCCCGGCGAGGTGACGCGGCTCGCCGCGGCCAACCCGGTCTTCCTGCTGTGGGGCACCCGCCCCGCGGTTCGTGCAAGTAAAGGAGCAACCCATTGATCGGCCTGATCTCCGCCACGGCGGCGGGCGCCGTCGCCCGCGACCGGCTGGCCGCGGCGTGGCCCGGCCGCACCGCGGTCTACGAGGGACCGGTGCGCGAGGCCGTGCAGCGGGCGTTCGCCGAGCGCGAGCAGCTGGTGTGCTTCCTGGCGACGGGGGCCGTGGTGCGGCTGCTCGCGCCGCTGCTGTCGGACAAGTCCTCGGACCCGGGTGTCGTCTGCGTCGACGAGGCGGGCCGCCATGCGGTGGCGCTGCTCGGCGGGCACGGGGGCGGGGCGAACGCGCTGGCCGAGGCGGTCGGTGAGGTGCTGGGCGCGGCGCCGGTCGTGACGACCGCGACGGACGCGACGGGGGTGTTGGGGCTGGACATGCTGGGCCTGCCCGTGGAAGGGGACGTGGCGGGCGTGTCGCGCGCGATGCTGGACGGGGCTCCGGTGGAGCTGCGCGCGGACGTGGTGCGGCCGTTGCCGCCGCTGCCGCCGAACGTGTCCCCCGGCGCCGGAGGCCCCGCGGTGCTCCATGTCACCGACCGAATCATCGAACCCGGTTCCCTGGCCGCCGTGTTGCGGCCCGCGTCGCTCGCCGTCGGGGTCGGTGCGTCCAAGGGCGCGCCGGCCGAGGAGGTCGTCGGGTTGATCCGCGACACCTTGAACGAGGCCGGGCTCTCGCCGCTGAGCATCGCGGAGCTGGTGACGGTCGACGCGAAGGCGGACGAGCCGGGGATCGTCGCGGCGGCGGCGCGGTTCGGCGTACCGCTGCGGACGTACGCCGCCGAGGAGCTGGCCCGTATCGAGGTGCCCAACCCGTCGGGCGCGCCGCTCGCCGCCGTCGGCACACCGTCCGTGGCGGAGGCCGCCGCGCTCGCCGCGGGGGGTGAACTCCTCGTACCGAAGCGGAAGTCGAACCCTGTGGGGCGGGCCGCGATGGCTACCTGCGCGGTGGTACGCCGCGGTCCGCGCGGGCGGCTGGCCGTCGTCGGGCTCGGGCCGGGCGCGCGCGATCTGCTGACGCCGCGGGCCCGCGAGGAGCTGCGGCGGGCCTCGGTGCTGGTCGGACTCGATCAGTACGTGGACCAGATCAGGGACCTGCTGCGGCCCGGCACCATCGTCCTGGAGTCGGGGCTCGGCGCCGAGGAGGCGCGGGCCCGCACCGCGGTCGCCGAGGCGCGCAAGGGGCGTGCGGTGGCGCTGATCGGCAGCGGCGACGCGGGCGTGTACGCGATGGCGTCGCCCGCGCTCGCCGAGGCCGGGACCGATATCGATGTGGTGGGTGTGCCGGGTGTGACGGCCGCGCTGGCGGCTGCCGCGATCCTGGGCGCCCCGCTGGGCCACGACCACGTGTCGATCAGCCTCTCCGATCTGCACACGCCGTGGGAGGTCATCGAGCGCCGGGTACGTGCCGCGGCCGAGGCCGACCTCATCGTGACGTTCTACAACCCGCGCAGCCGGGGCCGCGACTGGCAGCTCCCCAAGGCCCTGTCGATCCTGTCCGAGCACCGGGAGCCGGCGACTCCGGTCGGTGTCGTACGCAACGCCTCGCGTCCGGACGAGAGCAGCCGGGTGACCTCGCTGGCCGTTCTGGACCCGGCGACGGTCGACATGATGACGGTCGTGACCGTCGGCAACACGGCCACCCGGGAGATCGCGGGCCGCATGGTGACCCCGCGCGGCTACCGCTGGCAGTCGGCCCCCACGGAGCGGGGAGGAGCGAAGTGAACCGGCCCTGGGAGCGAACCGTTCACCCCATCGAGCAGGAGTCGTACCGGCGGCTGCGCGCCCGCCTGGACACCTCGCACTTCGCACCGCTGACCCGGGCCGTCGTGGAGCGGGTCATCCACTCCGCGGCAGATCCGCAGTACGCGACGGACCTGGTCTGCGACGAGGCGTCGCTCGTCGTCGCCCATGCGGCGCTGCACTCCGGTGCGCCGGTCGTCACCGATGTGGAGATGGTCGCGGCGGGCATCACCCGCCGCGAGACCGTGTGCCGGCTCAGGGAGGCCCGGTCGGGCCCCGGGCTGACCCGTTCGGCACATGCGATCCGGCTCGCGTACGAGCAGGTCGGGCCCGGCGCGATCTGGGTCATCGGCAACGCGCCGACCGCGCTGGAGGAGTTGCTCGTCCTGAACGCCGCGCCCGCGCTCGTCATCGGACTGCC
The DNA here is from genome assembly GCF_045207325.1 of Streptomyces sp. NBC_00846. Classification (NCBI taxonomy): domain Bacteria; kingdom Bacillati; phylum Actinomycetota; class Actinomycetes; order Kitasatosporales; family Streptomycetaceae; genus Streptomyces; species Streptomyces sp. NBC_00846. The sequence continues at coordinate 1,463,416 of NZ_CP108846.1, forward strand.
GGTCGGTTTCGTCGGCGCGACCGAGTCGAAGGCGGCGCTGCGCGAGAGCGGTCTGCCCGCCGTGAGCAATGTGTCGGAGAAGGGCGGCTCGGCCGTCGCCGCCGCCGCCCTCAACGCCCTTCTGTACCACCCCGTACCCCCCACGACCACCGAGGAGAACCTGTGACCACCCCGGCCACCCCGGCCACCCAGCCCGCACTGCTCATCGCCGGCCACGGCACCAGGGACGAGGGCGGGGCCGCGGCGTTCCGTGACTTCGTGGCGGAACTGGGCGAGCGCCACCCCGAACTGCCCGTCGCGGGCGGCTTCATCGAGCTGTCCCCGCCGCCGCTCGGTGATGCCGTGACCGAGCTCGTCGGGCGTGGTGTCCGGCGTTTCGCCGCCGTGCCGCTGATGCTGGTGTCGGCCGGGCACGCCAAGGGGGACATTCCGGCGGCGCTGACCCGTGAGAAGGAGCGCCACCCCGGCATCTCGTACACCTACGGCCGTCCGCTCGGCCCGCATCCGGCGCTGCTGAAGGTGCTGGAGCGCCGGGTGGACGAGGTGCTGGGCGACACCGACCGGTCCGAGGTGACAGTGCTGCTGGTGGGGCGGGGTTCGACCGACCCGGACGCCAACGCCGAGGTGCACAAGGCTGCGCGGCTGTTCTGGGAGGGCCGGGGCTACGCGGGCGTGGAGACGGCATTCGTGTCGCTGGCGGCGCCCGATGTACCGTCCGGTCTCGACCGTTGCGTGAAGCTGGGTGCCGGGCGCATAGTCGTTCTGCCGTATTTCCTCTTCACCGGCATCCTGCCGGACCGGGTGCGTCATCAGACCGCGGAGTGGGCCGCCGCCCATCCGGAGCTCGATGTCCGCCCGGCCGAGGTCATCGGTGGTGCCGAGGAACTGTTCGACCTGGTCATGGAGCGCTACCGGGAGGCTGTCGAGGGCGATCTGCGGATGAACTGCGACTCTTGCGTGTACCGAATCGCGCTGCCGGGCTTCGAGGACAAGGTGGGGCTGCCGCAGCAGCCGCACTTCCACCCCGACGACGACGGCCACCATCACCACCACCCTCATGGCGGTCATGCACACTCCCATTGAAAGCCCCGACGCAACAGGCGCGGGCATGCACGATCTGCGGCACCACGGTGACGCGGAAGTACGGGGACGGGGCCGGGATCTGACCGATCTCGCCGTCAACGTACGGACCGGTACGCCCCCGGCCTGGCTGCGGGCGCGGATCGCCGCGTCGCTGGGCACGCTCGCCGCCTATCCGGACGGTCGTCCGGCGCGGGCGGCGGTAGCGGCCCGGCACGGGCTGCCGGTGGAGCGCGTACTGCTGACGGCGGGTGCGGCGGAGGCGTTCGTGCTGATCGCACGGGCGCTGCCGGCCTGCCGTCCGGTGGTCGTGCATCCGCAGTTCACCGAGCCGGAGGCGGCGCTGCGCGCGGCCGGCCACGAGGTGCGGCGGGTGCTGCTGCGCGCCGAGGACGGTTTCCGGCTGGACCCGGCGGCCGTGCCCGAGGACGCGGATCTGGTGGTGGTCGGCAATCCGACCAACCCCACATCGGTCCTGCATCCGGCGGGCGTGCTGGAGCAACTGGCGTGCCCCGGACGGACGTTGGTGGTCGACGAGGCGTTCATGGACGCGGTGCCCGGCGAGCGCGAGGCGCTGTGCGGACGTACGGACGTCCCGGGGCTCTTGGTGCTGCGCAGCCTCACCAAGACCTGGGGGCTCGCGGGGCTGCGGATCGGTTACGTGCTGGCTGCCCCGGAGACGATCCGTGTGCTGGAGAGGGCGCAGCCGCTGTGGCCGGTGTCGTCCCCGGCGCTGGCGGCGGCCGCGGCGTGCATGGAGCCGCGGGCCCTGGGCGAGGCGGCGGCCGCGGCGGAGCGGATCGCGGCGGACCGGGCCCATCTGGTCGCGGGGCTGCGGGAGTTCTCCGAAGTGCGGGTGGCGGAGCCGGCCGAGGGACCGTTCGTCCTGGTGCGGCTGGAGGGGGCTACCGAGGTACGGGAGCGGCTGCGGGCACTGGGATTCGCGGCGCGGCGTGGAGATACGTTTCCAGGGCTGGGCCCGCAGTGGCTGCGGCTGGCGGTACGCGACCGGGCGACGACGAACCGTTTCCTTCAGGCTCTCGACCAGGCACTGCAAACGCTGACCGCGGTCACACGCTGACGGGTCGGACCACGGGGAGCGGCGCTCCGTCACGCGAACGCCGCTCCCCTCCCCTCCTGGCCTGTGTCTGCCCCCCCTCGGGCCTTGAGCCGTGCGGGGTCAGCCGTGGGCGCGGCGCCTGGCCACGACCATCGCCCCCGCGCCGGCCGCCAACAGCAGGGCGGCGCCGCCCGCGATGTACGGGGTGGCCGAACTGCCGCCCGTCTCCGCGAGGTTGGAGTCGACGGCCGGGGCGTGGCCGGTGCCGGTCTGGGGCTTCACGTTGCCGCCGTCCCCGCCACCGGTGGCGCCGGAGGTGCTTCCCGACGTGCTGCCGGAGGTGCTCCCGCCGGTCGCGCCGCCGCTGCCTGAACCTCCGTTGCTCGTACCTCCGTTGCTCGTACCGCCGTTGCCGCCGCCCGGCTCGGTTCCCTTCGGGGTCTCGCAGGTCGCCTCGGCGAGCGTGACCTCGCCCCGCACATCGGCGACGTTCAGCTTGAGCGGGTTGACGGAGACCTTCAGTTGCAGTGCGGCCGCCGCCGCGGTGCGCGAGGTGGTGTGCGTCTTCGACAGGTCGAGGGTCACCTCGCCGACACCCGGCACCTTGATCTGCGTGGTGCCGCCCGCGCTGAGGTCGATCCGCTTGCCGAGGATCGACACGTGCCCCAGCACGTTCGACTCGGCGACCGGCTTCTTGCCAACCTCGCAGACGGCCTTGGAGGTGACCTTCTCGACCTCGATCAGCGAGAGCAGCGGCAGTCCGGGCACATGGACCCGGGCCTTCGCCACGTTGCTGTAGCCCTCGGCCCGGTGCTTGTCGACGGTGGCCTTCGCGGTGGCCACATCGGCGCTCAGGACGCTGAACGGCCGTCCGCCGTCCACCCCGTCGAGCCGCACGCTCAGCGCGGTCTTCTCGGCACTGGCGGGTGCCTGCACTTCATTGAGCGTGGCCTTGAGCGGCACTTCGACGGTCTTGTTCAGGAGCGAGACGTCGAGTGCGGTACGGAGCACGACCGCGCTCGCCTTCCCGTCGCCGGTGGTCGTGGTGGTCGTCGCGGTGGCGGCGTGCGCCGGGACGGCGACCAGCAGGGCGACGGGAGCGGCGGCGACCGCCAGGGCGGCCAGGCGGAAGGTGTTGCTGTTCAAGATGGTGGAACCCCCACAAGAGACATGGAGCCACGGGCGCCGTCCAATGGGGGACATCGCGGGCGCCGGTGACCTCGACTCCGAAAGCTTTACGCACAGAGGGTGAACCGTCAGACACCTGACGTGAGTTCACTCCAAAGGGGGGTTTCCGTACTTGTATTCGAATATCTCGGTACGTTCGTTCCTCGGAGTCACCCGATCCGCCGAGCGCGGACGGCGCGGGCATCGACTGCGCCGGGGTGCGCGCAAAGGTGTTTCAACGACCCGGCAGCGATGTGGTAACTGCCTGTCAACACGGCACACCCCGGCCGGAAGGCGGCCCGGTGAGCCGCCCTCAGCCGATCACCCGCCCGTTCAGCACCACCCGTCGCGGCGCCGCCAGCACCCGTACGTCCGCCCGCGGGTCCTCGTCGTACACCACCAGGTCCGCCGGGGCGCCCTCCTCCAGCACCGGCCGCCCCAGCCACCGACGCGCACCCCAGGTGGTCGCCGACAGCGCGTCCAGGGCCGGGATGCCCGCCTTGACCAGTTCGGCGACCTCGTCCGCCACCAGCCCGTGGGCGAGCACCCCGCCCGCGTCGGTGCCGACGAAGACCGGAATGCCGGCGTCGTACGCGGCGCGCACGGTGTCGTAACGCCGCTCGTGCAGCCGTCGCATGTGGTCCGACCAGCGGGGGAACTTGGCGTCGCCGCCCGCCGCGAGCGAGGGGAACGTGGCGATGTTGACCAGCGTGGGGACGATCGCGACACCGCGCTCGGCGAAGAGCGGAATGGTTTCCTCGGTCAGCCCGGTGGCGTGCTCGACGCAGTCGATCCCGGCCTCCACGAGATCACGCAGCGAGTCCTCGGCGAAGCAGTGCGCGGTGACCCGGGCGCCGAGCCGGTGCGCCTCGGCGATGGCCGCCCGGGCCGCCTCGCGCGGCCAGCAGGCGGTCAGATCACCCACCTCCCGGTCGATCCAGTCGCCGACCAGCTTCACCCAGCCGTCGCCGCGGCGGGCCTCCTGCGCGACGTACGCGACCAGTTCGTCCGGCTCGATCTCGTACGCGTAGTTCCGGGTGTACCTGCGGGGCCTGGCGATGTGACGGCCGGCCCTGATGATCTTCGGGAGATCCTCGCGGTCGTCGATCCACCGGGTGTCGGCCGGCGAACCGGCGTCCCGCAGCAGCAGCGCACCCGCCTCCCGGTCGGCGAGCGCCTGCTTCTCGCTGGTCGCCTCGTCGACGGCGCCGTGGTGGTCGAGCCCGACGTGGCAGTGGGCGTCGACCAGCCCCGGCAGCGCCCAGCCGGTGACGGTCACCGCCTCGTCCGCGCCGGGCGGCCTCGCGTACGAGATCCGTCCGTCGACGGCCCAGAGCTCGTCCCGGACGTCCTCGGGTCCGACGAGCACCCGCCCCTTCACGTGCAGCACCCGCGGTGCCCTGTGATCGCTCATGAACAGCACTGTACGAGGCACTGTCCGGCGCCCTGGGTACGCTTCGACGGAAGCACCGTCCGTACGCGGCACCGCAGCGCACCGACCCGACCCGATCCGAAGAGAGCACCACCGTGACGCACCCCTTCCTCGACCTCGCCCCGCTCACCGCCGCGCGTTTCGCGGCCATCGAGAAGCGGGTGGCCGGCCTCCTCGCCACCGAGCAGGACGTCGTCATCATGCAGGGCGAGGCGCTGCTCCCCCTCGAAGGCTGTATCCGGGGCGGCGCCCGGCCCGGTTCGACCGCGCTGAACGTGGTCACCGGTCCGTACGGGCAGACCTTCGGGAACTGGCTGCGGGACTGCGGTGCCAATGTCGTCGATCTGGCGGTTCCGTTCCACACGGCGGTCACCACCGACCAGGTGGCGCGGGCACTGGCCGAGCACCCGGAGATCGACTTCGTCTCCCTGGTGCACGCGGAGGCGGCGACGGGGAACACCAATCCGGTCGCCGAGATCGGCGAGGTGGTCCGTTCGCACGGGGCGCTGTTCATGCTGGACGCCGTCGCCTCGGTGGGCGCGGAGCCGCTGCTGCCGGACGTGTGGGGCGTCGACCTCTGTGTGATCGGCGCGCAGAAGGCGATGGGCGGCCCGGCCGGGGTGTCGGCGGTGTCGGTGAGCGAGCGCGCCTGGGCGCGGATCGCGGCCAACCCGCAGGCCCCGCGCCGCTCGTACCTCTCGCTCCTGGACTGGAAGGAGCGCTGGATCGACGGCGGTCGCAGGGCGCTGCTGCACGCCCCCGCCCAGCTGGAGATGCTGGCGCTGGAGGCGTGCGTGGAGCGGATCGAGGCCGAGGGGCTGGACGCCCTCATGGGCCGCCACGCCTCGGCCGCCGCGGCGACGCGCGCGGGTGCGGTGGCGCTCGGCGGGGGCCTGTCGCCGTATGTGCACGAGGCGGGGGACGCGGCGCCGGTCGCGACGACGCTGCGCACCCCCGAGGGCGTCGATGCCGCCGAGCTGGTCGCGCGGGCGCTCGCGGCCGACCCGGCGCTGCCGCTGATCGCGGGCGGGGGCGTGCTGTCCAAGGAGATGATCCGGGTCAATCACTACGGTGTGGATGCGACGCGGGGCGCGGTGCAGTCCTCGCTCGCGGCTCTGGGGGCGGCGCTGGCCGATGCGGGCCGGCAGGTCGACTTCGAAACTGCCCGCAAAGCCGTATCGGAAACCTGGCCGAGCGAATAAATCCACACCGGAACGCCGGTATTTCATAAATGCGGGGAGCTGCTCCATTCAGAGCAGCTCCCCGCATTCTTCTGCCCGCTTTCCTGGACCCTAAACACCCGAGTTTCCAGGACCTCGATCCGGGCTCGATCCACACAATTCCGGTGCGCATCCCGAGAGTTATGGCCTTGTGACCGACTCCACATCGCGCCCGTTATGCCGGATAAATAGCGCCCAAAACAGAAGAAAGCGCGGCCGGATCGCGCCGGGGCACGCGCCCGCGTGATAACACAACGGATCGCTCCACCCAACCCCCCGCATCGATGCAATTCAGAAATTTGCTGGGTAAATTCAATTCCCATGACCGCCGCACCCGCAGATTTTGCACGTGCCCGAAGCGAATTCCTCACCATCGACACCCCACGAGTGGAGGACGGAGCCGCGATCTGGCGCATCGCCCGCGACTCCGAGGTCCTGGACCTCAACTCCTCGTACAGCTACCTGCTGTGGTGCCGTGACTTCGCCGCCACCTCCGTGGTCGGCCGCGACGAGACCGGCGAACCCGTCGCCTTCGTGACGGGGTACCTCCGGCCGGACCGTCCCGAGACGCTCGTCGTCTGGCAGGTGGCCGTCGACCACGCCCACCGCGGGACCGGCCTCGCGGGAAAGCTCCTGGACGCGCTGACCTCGCGGGTCGCGGCCGAGCAGGGCCTCGCCTCGGTCGAGACGACCGTCACCCCGGACAACACCGCGTCGGACCGGCTGTTCACTTCCTACGCGCTCCGCCACGACGTGGGCCTGGAGCGCGAGGTGCTCTTCGACGGCGGGCTCTTCCCGGAGGGAACGCACCTTCCCGAAGTGCTCTACCGCATCGGCCCGTTCCATGCGTGAACGCGTCGACCTGTTCCGCACGTGGGCGCCCGGCCCGTTCCATGCGTGAACGCGTCGACCGGTTCCGCACGTGGGCGCCCGGCCCGTTCCATGCGTGAACGCGTCGACCTGTTCCGCACGTGGGCGCCCGGCCTGTTCCACACGTGAACACACCCGCACCGCCACCCGTCACACACCCCCCTCAAGCAGGAGACTCCCTGTGACCATCACCCCGCCCGCGCTGAGTGTCTTCAAGACCCTGGAGTCGGAGGTACGGAGCTACTGCCGCAGCTGGCCCGCCGTGTTCGACCGTGCGCAGGGCGCCCGTCTGAGCGACGAGGACGGCCACAGCTACCTCGACTTCTTCGCCGGCGCCGGATCCCTCAACTACGGCCACAACAACCCGGTGCTGAAGCGCGCGCTGATCGACTACATCGAGCGCGACGGCATCACCCACGGCCTCGACATGGCCACCACCGCGAAACGGGCCTTCCTGGAGTCCTTCCAGAACAACGTGCTGCGCCCGCGTGACCTCCCGTACAAGGTGATGTTCCCCGGCCCGACCGGCACCAACGCGGTCGAGGCTGCGCTGAAGCTGGCCCGCAAGGTGAAGGGGCGGGAGTCGATCGTCTCCTTCACCAACGCCTTCCACGGCATGTCGCTGGGCTCGCTCGCCGTCACCGGCAACGCCTTCAAACGGGCCGGGGCCGGCATCCCGCTGGTGCACGGCACCCCGATGCCGTTCGACAACTACCTCGACGGCCGGGTGCCCGACTTCCTCTGGTTCGAGCGGCTCCTGGAGGACCAGGGCTCCGGTCTCAACAAGCCTGCCGCCGTGATCGTCGAGACGGTGCAGGGCGAGGGCGGCATCAATGTGGCGCGCCCCGAGTGGCTGCGGGCGCTCGCCGATCTGTGCCGCCGCCGCGACATGCTGCTGATCGTCGACGACATCCAGATGGGCTGCGGGCGTACGGGCGCGTTCTTCTCGTTCGAGGAGGCCGGCATCACCCCCGACATCGTGACCCTGTCCAAGTCCATCAGCGGCTACGGACTGCCCATGTCGCTCTGCCTGTTCACACCGGAGCTGGACGTCTGGGGGCCGGGCGAGCACAACGGCACCTTCCGCGGCAACAACCCGGCGTTCGTCACGGCCGCGGCCGCGCTGGACGCCTACTGGGCGGACGGCCAGATGGAGAAGCAGACCCTGGCCCGCGGCGAGCAGATCGAGCAGGCGCTGCCGGCGATCTGCGACGAACACGCCCGGCTCGGCGCGCAGTTCCGGGGCCGTGGGCTGGTCTGGGGCATGGAGTTCACCGACAAGGCGCGCGCCGCCGCGATCTGCGCCCGCGCCTTCGAGCTGGGCCTCCTCGTCGAGACCTCCGGTCCGCAGAGCGAGGTCGTGAAGCTGCTGCCGCCGCTGACCGTCACCCCCGAGGAGCTGGACGAGGGTCTGCGGACGCTGGCCCGCGCGGTCCGCGAAACCGCCTGAACCCGACCCGGACCCGGACCACCCCGGCGCGGGTCCGACGAGAAACACCCCCGCAGAGAGAAAGGCACCGAACCACCGTGATCGTCCGATCGTTCAGTGACATCGAGAACACCGACCGGCATGTGAAGGCCGCCTCCGGAACCTGGGAGAGCAAGCGCATCGTGCTCGCGCAGGAGAAGGTGGGCTTCTCGCTCCACGAGACCACGATGTACGCGGGTACCGAGACGTCGATGTGGTACGCGAACCACATCGAGGCCGTCCTGTGCGTCGAGGGCGAGGCCGAGCTCACCAATGACGAGACCGGCGAGAAGCACTGGATCACCCCCGGCACGATGTACCTGCTGAACGGCCACGAGCACCACACCATGCGGCCGAAGACCGACTTCCGCTGCGTCTGCGTCTTCAACCCTCCGGTCACCGGACGGGAGGAGCACGACGAGAACGGTGTCTACCCCTTGCTGACCGAGGAGGACTGAACCATGACCACCGATGTACGCACCGGTGTACGCGCCGATCTGTACCCCACCCGCGGCACCGCCGAGATGATCACTCCCCGCCAGGACCCGGTCATCTGGTCGGCGCCCGGTGCCCCGGGGCCGGTCCCCGTGAAGGACCTGCAGGGCTTCGAGCGCGACGGCTTCCTCACCGTCGACCAGCTGATCACCCCGGACGAGGTCGCCGTCCACCACGCCGAACTGGACCGGCTGATCGCCGATCCGGCGGTACGGGCCGACGAGCGCTCGATCATCGAGCCGACGTCGCAGAAGGTGCGGTCGGTCTTCGAGGTCCACCGGATCAGCGAGGTCTTCGCCCGGTTGGTCAGTGACGAGCGCGTGGTGGGCCGGGCCCGGCAGATCCTCGGTTCGGACGTGTACGTCCACCAGTCCAGGATCAACGTCAAGCCGGGCTTCGGCGCTTCGGGGTTCTACTGGCACTCGGACTTCGAGACCTGGCACGCCGAGGACGGCCTGCCGAACATGCGGGCCGTGTCCGTGTCGATCGCGCTGACCGAGAACCACGACACCAACGGCGGGCTGATGATCATGCCCGGTTCGCACAAGTCGTTCCTCGGCTGTGCGGGCGAGACGCCGAAGGACAACTACAAGAAGTCCCTGAAGATGCAGGATGCCGGCACCCCGTCGGACGAAGCGCTGACGAAGCTGGCCGACCGGCACGGCATCAAGCTCTTCACGGGCAGGGCGGGTTCGGCGACCTGGTTCGACTGCAACTGCATGCACGGCTCGGGGGACAACATCACCCCGTACCCGCGCAGCAATGTCTTCATCGTCTTCAACAGCGTGGAGAACGCCGCCGAGGAGCCGTTCGCGGCACCGGCCCGACGTCCGGAGTTCATCGGCGCGCGGGACTTCACCCCGGTGAGGTGATCCGGTGAGGGGGACTTCACTCCGGTGAGGGGGTGGGCGGCATCCGTCGCCCACCCCTCCTCCACCCTAAAGTTGGTGGACCGCGAGGCCGCTACCGGCGACAGTGTGGCCCATGACCTCACTCGTACGCCACCTCACGATCGACTGCGCCGACGCCTACGAGCTCGCCGGCTTCTGGTCCGGGGTGCTCGGCGCGCCGCTCTCCGACGATGACGCGCCCGGCGATCCCGAGGCACTCGTCGAAACCCCCGGTGCCGCCCTGCTGTTCATCTCGGTGCCGGAGCCGAAGAGCACCAAGAACCGTCTCCATCTGGACATCCAGCCGCAGGACCGCACCCGGGACGAGGAGGTCGAGCGGCTGCTCGGCCTGGGCGCCACCCTCGTGGCCGACCACCGCAAGCCGAACGGACGGGGCTGGGCGACGCTCGCCGATCCGGAGGGCAACGAGTTCTGTGTCGAGTGCAGTGCGGCGGAACGGGCCGCGCTGACCGGGACCCGGCTGCCGGTCACCGCGGACGATGTCACCACCGCGGTCCGTCTCGCAGTCGCCGCGCTCCGCGAGTCCCCGGTGGACGACTGGCTGGTCCCGGCCGGGACGCTGGAGTGGGACTGCTGGGAGACCACGGAGCACCTGAGCGACGATCTCTTCTCCTACGCGGCCCAGTTGGGCCCGCAGCGCCCGCCGCTGCACGCGGACGTCCCGTACCGCTGGAGCGCCAACTACAAGGGCGGCCCGGCGAACGCGGTCTTCGCGGACCCGTCGGCCGGACCGGCAGGGCTGCTCCAGACGCTGGAGGCGAGCGGCGCGCTGCTCGCGGCGATGGTCCGGACGGCCCCGCCCGAGTTGCGCTCGTACCACCCCTACGGGGTGTCCGACCCGGAGGGCTTCGCCGCCATGGGCATCGTGGAGACCCTGGTCCACACGCACGACCTCGCCGCCGGCCTGGGCGTCCCCTGGACGCCGCCCGCCGGTCTCTGCGACCGAGTGCTGGCCCGGTTGTTCCCGGACGCCCCGAAGGACACCGACCGGTGGACCGTCCTGCTCTGGGCCACCGGCCGCGCGGAACTGCCCGGCCGGCCCGGCGTCACCTCGTGGAAGTGGCACGGTGCGCCGCTGGAGGAGTCGGGCCAGGAGTAGCGGGAGCCCGGGAGGGCGCGAGCGCCCCGGGGGCGCTGCCAGAATCGGTGCTGTGAAGCATCAGCAGATCCTGGAGAAACTGGCCGCTCGGGGACTTGTCCGGGCGATGGACGAGGATCTGGCGCGGTGGGTGGGGCACCGGATGCGCTGCCCGGGCAGCTCGCGCTCCGAGGTCGAACAGGCGGTGATCCCCCCGGTCCTGCTCCGGTGGCGCTGCCTGCTCGATGCCGAGGACATCGGCCCGGTGACGAAGAACGTCGCCCGGGTCGCGCTCGCCACGCTGCTGCACAAGTACGGGTTCCAGGACCCCGGCACCACGGCCGACGCCCTGCGTGCGGTGGACGAACTCAACGAGGGCGTCGTGCTCTCCGATGCCTTCGAACGGCAGTCCCCGGAGATCAAGAAGCTGCTGGAGTCGGCGCCGGTCCCGCTGACCCGCCGCCCGCGCCGGCCTCGGACGCTGTCGTTCCTGCGGCCCGGCGACGTGATCTCCTTCGAGCTCTCCGGCCGCTTCCACGCGGCGTTCGTGCGCGAGATGAACGGCGCCAACGAGTTCCCGGTGATCGAGTTCTACGCCGGTACGTTCACCCGGCCGCCCACCTGGGCAGAACTGTCGGGCCGCGCCGCGGCCGCCGAGCACGCGCGTGCCCGATTCGGTGTCGTGGGCCTGACCCATGTGCCCGACCCCGCCCATCAAGTGCTGATCATCGAGGCGCAGCAGCCCCAACCGCCGCACGGCGGCGATACCTTGCCGGGCGGGGGCCTCTGGGCGATGTCCGACCTCATGAGCCTGCAGGAGGATGTGCGGGGACTTTTCGCCGACCGCCCGGCCCACGGTCCGGCAGAAGCTCTGGAATGAGACCATCAGGCGTCGATCGCCCGACGGTCCTTGTCCCGGCCACCATGCTGGAACAGCCGAGGAGGTGCTCCTCTCGGGGGCTTGCCGATCCAGCGGTCAGAGTTCCGCGTCGAGGATGTCCGACCACGCCGTGCCGTCCGCGCTCCCGTCGGACCGGGGCAGCGACATCTCCGCCCAGATGACCTTTCCCTGGGGGGTGTAACGGGTGCCCCAGCGTTCGGCCAGTCGTGCGACGAGGAACAGACCGCGGCCTCCTTCGTCCATCACGGCGGCATAGCGCAGGTGGGGCGAAGTGCTGCTGCTGTCGGTCACCTCGCAGGTCAGGGTGCGGTCGTGCAGCAGTCGTACGGTGACCGGCGCGGAGCCGTAGCGAATGGCGTTGGTGATCAACTCGCTGAGCACCAGTTCCGTGGCGAACGCGAGCTCGGACAGACCCCAGTCGTCGAGCTTCTCGGCCACGACGGCACGCATGCCCGCCACGGCGGCGGGATCGAACGGTACGTCCCAGTCGGCGACACGGTCGGGCGGGATCGCCCGTGTCCGGGCGATGAGCAGCGCCACATCGTCCTTCGGCCGGCTGGGCAGGAGCGCGTCGAGCACCGCCTGACAGCTCTCCTCCGGCGACCGGTCGGGGTGGCACGCCAGGGCCTGACGCAGCAGCTCGATCCCCACGTCGATGTCTCGGGTGCGGTCCTCGATGAGCCCATCGGTGTAGAGGACGAGTTGCGTGCCCTCCGCCACTTCCAGTTCCGCCGTCTCGAACGGCATACCGCCCAGGCCGAGGGGCGGGCCGGCCGGCAGGTCGGGGAACGACACACTGCCGTCGCGCCGGACCAGTGCGGGCAGGGGATGCCCGGCCCGAGCCATGGCGCAGTGGCGGGAGACGGGATCGTAGATCACGTACAGGCAGGTGGCTCCGATGATCCCCGCGTCGGCGGTGATCTCCGCCTCCTCCTGGTCGATGCGCCCGATCAGGTCGTCCAGGTGGCTGAGGATCTCGTCGGGCGGCAGGTCGAGTGTGGAGAAGTTGTGCACGGCCGTGCGCAGCCGTCCCATCGTGGCGGCCGCGTGCAGGCCGTGGCCGACGACATCCCCGACGACCAGCGCCACCCGACTGCCCGAGAGCGGGATCACGTCGAACCAGTCGCCGCTCACCCCGGAGAGTGCGGGCAGGTAGCGATGGGCGACGTCGAGCGCGCTCTGTTCGGGCAGGGCCCGCGGGAGCAGGCTGCGTTGCAGAGTCACGGCCATGACGTGCTCACGGGTGTAGCGGCGGGCGTTGTCGATGCTGACGGCCGCCCGGGCGACCAGTTCTTCGGCCAGGGACAGGTCGTCTCCCTCGAACGGCTGGGGCTTCTCGGAGCGCCAGAATTCGGCCATGCCCAGGATGACGCCCCGTGCCTGGAGGGGCACCGTGATGAGCGAATGGATGCCGTAATCAACGATCATCCGCGTCCGCTCCGGGTCCTGGGCGAGCCAGCCGGGTGCGGCGGACAGGTCGGGCACCAGCTCCGGCCGGCCGGTGGCAAAGGCCCGTGCCTGCGGCGTGGAGGGGAGAAAGCTGATCAGGAGACCGAGTTCGTAGAGGGGATGGTCGTCCCGGATGCCGCGGACAGCGGTGCGGCGCATGGCCGTGTCCGTACCGGTCGGCTCGTCCCCGTGCAGGACCGGGTCGGCCAGATCGACGGTGACGAAGTCGGCGAGCCGGGGGACCGCGACCTTGGTCAGTTCCTCGGCCGTACCCACCACATCGAGGGTGGTACCGATGCCGAGGCCGGCGTCGTACAGCAGCCGCAGCCGCTCGCGGGCGCTCTCCGCCCTGCCGGACAGCGCCCGCAGCTCCGTGGAGTCACGCAAGGTCGCGACCGTCCCCTTGGGGCCACCGTTACGGTCCGTGGGCCGCTGGTTCACCGCGAGCAGTCGGTTCCCCGCGAGGTGCACTTCGTCCGTGGCCACGTGCCCCGAGGTCAGCAGTGCCACCATGCCGGGATCAAGGCTGGACAAGTCCGAGATGTGCTGCCCCTCGGCGTCGAGCGGCAGATCCAGCAGCCGTCTGGCCTCGTCGTTGGCCAGCAGCAGCCGACCGTCTCTGCTGATGATGAGCACGCCTTCGCGCACGGAGTGGAGCACCGCGTCGTGATGCTCGTACATACGAGTCATCTCGACAGGGCCCAGACGGTGGGTCTGCCGCCGCAGCCGCCTGGCCACCAGCGCCGTCCCGGCCGTGGCCACGGCGAGCGCAGCCGCTCCTGCGCCGAAAATGATCGGAATCTGCCGTGCCACCACGCCGGTCACGTGTTTGACCTTCATGCCGGCAGCCACCAGGGCCACGACCTTGTGCGCGCGATCATGGACGGGGACGATCGCCTGCACCTCGCGCCCGAACGGGCCATTGACGCTCTCGGTGTACACGCGGCCGGCCAGCGCCGGCTCGATGGTAGCGACGATCCTCTTCCCGATCAGGTCCGGCCGGGGGTGGGTGTAACGGATCCCTTCTGTATCCGTCACCACGATGAAGTCGACGCCGGCCGCCTTCCGCCCCGCCTCGGTGAGCGGCTGGAGCACCTTGGTGGGATCAGGGGCCCTCAGTGCGGCCAGGAGGCCCGGTGAGTGCGCGAATGTCTGCGCGACGGCGATGGTACGGCTTCGCGCCTCCGCGCTGCTGTCGTGCCGGGACTGCACTACGAGCGCAAGCACCGCAGCAGCCACGAGGAGCACGACCACAGCCACCTGGAGGGCGAAGACCTGGCCTGCGACGCTCCGAGGATACTTGCCCGCGAGTGACCGAACTTGTGCGCTCCGGAATCGGCCGAAACGATTGACCACATTGCCCTTTGTAACACCGCGAGGTCGAAGATGCGTGCGGCCAGGGCTCGCTCGGGGACGGGACCGCGCGGCGGCGCCGGCGACGATCCGGCAGCTGTGGGACCGGATCGGCGCCAGGACGGTACGGATACGGCCGGCCCGGATCGGTGGGGAGGACCCGGCCCCGGTGATACCCCCCACCGAGCCGGTGCGCCGTGATTCGTCGTGGCCGCCGTCGCGACCGGCACCTCTGCCACGAGACCGAGAACTGCCCCGGCCTCCGCTGCCCCCTTCCCTCACCCGGCATCCGGGCGGGTTCAGCCGGAGAGCACGTCCAGGACCCGGTCCACATCGGCCTCCGTGTTGTACAGGTGGAAGGCCGCGCGCAGGTTCCCCGCCCGGTTCGAGACCATCACCCCGGCCCGCGCCAGCCCGGGCTCCCGTCCGCCGAGTCCGGGCACGACGACGATCGCCGACTCCCCCGGCACCGCCTCGTGCCCCAGCCCGGCCAGCCCCGCCCGCATCCGGGCCGCGAGCCCGGTGGCGTGGGCGTGGAGGGCGTCGATGCCGACCTCGCCGAGCAGCGCGAGGGAGTGCTCGGCACCGTGGTACGAGAGGAAGGCGGGCGGTTCGTCGTAGCGGCGGGCGGTCGGGGAGAGCCGCTCGACCGGGCCGTACGTGCTGTTCCACGGGTCGTCGGAGGCGACCCACGCGGCGAAGACGGCCGGCAGGGTGCGCTGCGCCTCCTCGGTGACGGTGAGGAACGACGCGCCACGCGGGCAGAGCAGGAATTTGAAGCCGCCGGTGACGGTGTAGTCGTACGCCCCGGCGTCCAGCGGCAGCCAGCCGGCCGACTGGGTGGCGTCGAGCAGGGTCCGGGCGCCGTGGGCGGCCGCAGCCGCGCGTACCGCGTCGAGATCGGCGATCCGGCCGTCGGCGGACTGCACGGCCGAGAAGGCGACGAGCGCGGTACCGGGCCGTACCGCGTCGGCCAGTCCGTCCAGCGGGACATAGCGCACCTCGAGATCGCCACGGACCGCGAACGGGCTGACGACGGAGCTGAACTCGCCCTCGGGCGCCAGGACTTCGGCCCCCGGCGGCAGCGAGGCCGCGATCAGTCCGACGTGTACGGAGACCGAGCTGCCGGCGGCGACCCGGTCGGCGTCCACACCGGCGAGGCGGGCGAAGCCGGCCCGGGCCGCTTCCACCGCCTCGAAGTCGCCGGAGCCGGCGCTGCGCCCCGTGGCGATCGCCTCCGCGAGTGCCTGCACCGCCGCCACGGTGCGCCGGGGCAGCAGCCCGCAGGTGGAGGTGTTGAGGTACGTGGTCTCCGGTGCGAACTCGTCGTCCGCCGTACGGCTGAGCGAAGTAGTCTCCATGGGCCCAGCGTGCGGCGCCCTTGACCCCTCGTCAATTACGAGGAGTCGAGGGGCACACCCCAACGGTGCCGGGGGCTCAGGCGGTGCGGCCGCCCCGCGGACTCAGGCACGAAGCCCGGCAGGCGGGCGGCTCAGGCCCAGCTTCCGGCCGACGGGCTCAGGCACAGCTTCCGGTCTGCGGACTCAGGCATGACGCCCGGTCCGCGGACTCAGGCATGACGCCCGGTCCGCGGACTCAGGCATGACGCCCGGTCCGCGGACTCAGGCGTTGTTTCCGGTCTGCGGAACCTCGCAGGCGCCGTCGGCGTCGCACGCCGCGGCGTCCCCGCCGATCGCCGTGAGCGGCCGGTCCCGCCACGCCTGTTCGAGCGCCTGGGCGAACACCTCGGCGGGCTGGCCGCCGGAGATCCCGTACCGCCGGTCGAGCACGAAGAACGGCACGGCGTTGGCCCCCAGCTCGGACGCCTCCCGCTCGTCGGCCCGCACCTCGGCGGCGTAGGCCTCCGGGTCGGCGAGAACGGCCCGTGCCTCGTCGGCGTCGAGACCGGCCTCGACGGCCAGCTCGACCAGCACGTCACCGTCGAAGACGGAACGCTCCTCGGCGAAATTCGCCCGGTAGGCGAGGCTCAGCAGCTCGTCCTGGCGGCCCCGGGCCTTGGCCAGGTGGAGCAGCCGGTGGATGTCGAAGGTGTTGCCGTGGTCACGGCCCTCGGTGAGGTAGCCGAGCCCTTCGGACTGCGCGTTGGCCGCGACGTTCGCCTCCATGGCCCGCGCCTCTTCACGGGTGCGCCCGTACTTCTGCGCCAGCATGTCGATCACCTGCGTGGTGTCACCCTTGGGGTACCCGGGGTCGAGCTCGAAGGACCGGTGCACGACCTCGACGTCGTCGCGGTGGGCGAACCCCGCCAGCCCCTTCTCGAAGCGGGCCTTCCCTATGTAGCACCACGGGCAGGCGATGTCGCTCCAGATCTCGACGCGCATGATTCTTCTTCTCTCCGTGTTCCCGTACGTACAGCTCAGGCGACGCGGAGCCACCCTCCGCTCCCGTACACAACGTGCGAGCGGACTCTCCCATTCCCCGGTTGCGTCCGCTTCCATGCCGACATACTGGAGGCAGCTCCTGGCCCCCCAGCGCGGCTTACCAACGGACGGATCTTCGGAGATCTGACGACCTTGCAAGGTAAGGGGGCCAGCCCACAGCCGGCCCCCTCTCCCTCCCGGAGCACTTCCGCCGGGTGGGCGGCGGCCTGCTTCTTTGGCTGGAAGAAGAAGTCGAGCAGCATCCGCGGCACCTTGCGTGCGTCTCGCCTCCATTCGACTCGGGGCGATTCGAACGCGCGAAAGCAACGATGGATGTCAAGCCTTTCCCGGAGAGCGTTTCCGACTCAGCTCGCGTCGCGGAGCATCGGGGCGGCCGGGGCCGAGGCTATGCCGAGGGCCAGCATCGCGGTGGCTGCGAGTGCGGCAGGTGTGTGGTCCGGGGGCATGAGGATGACTGTCCACGGACGAGCCTGACCGTTGCCTCCCGAGTTGCCGATGAGCATCATCGTGATCACCCATGCGACGGGAGTGATGGCGGCCACCTGATGACCCGCTATCCGGCGGGCGCAGAGCATCAGCCCGACCAGGAACGCGGTATTGCGGCCGGCGGTGTTCGCAGTCTGGGCGTCGAGGAGCACAGTCACGGTGTACGCCACGGCGACCGTGGTCAGGACGGTGGCCAGGACCAGTGCCTGGTCGAAGCGGGAAACGGGACGACTTGGGTGTAAGTCCGCACCGGCTCGGTGCGGACCTGGCATGCCTCAAATCACCACATGTGGACGCGTGTCACGCTCAGCGTCGGTCCGCTGCCGGAACCGTTCGTGGTTCCGTTCACCGTCTTGATCTGGAAGAAGAGGTCACCGCCCTTGCGCCCGGTCCGCTCTCCGTGGGACTGGCCTCCGCTGAAGCAGGCGGTGAAGGCCTTCGCCTCCCACTCCTCGTTCGGGGTGGTGTAGTTGTAGTTGATCAGCTGAACCTTGGTCGACTCGTTGGTGATGGAACCGTGGTCGGGGTTCTGCAGTTGTAGAAGTCAATGATCGTCGGGGCTGTCGCGATGTTGGTCTTGCTGGACTGGAAGCCGGGCCGCACGCCCGAGAGTTAGCTGTCGATGGCCTGTGTCGAGATTCCCCCTCCTTGCCCCCGAGGGCGTCCTCGGCAGACGCGGCAGGTGCGGCGACGAGCGGCAGCACGGCGGCACAGGCCACGACCGCCGCCGCCGCTTCTCGGACCGGGTCTTCCGTGCCCTGCCTGCCAACGAAGCGGCACGACTTCAGCGCGACCAACCTTCCACAGAATCAGTCGAGTTGGCTGCTTGACATAGGAGCGTCGATCGAGGGCACCAGCCACCGGTCGAACCAGTCCCTGGTACGGCGCAGGAGGTCGAGTTGGTGGTTGCGCTCCCGTATCCCATGGCCTTCTCGCGGGTAGACGACATACTCGTGCTCGACGCCGAACCGGACCAGAGCGCGGTGGAAGAACTCCGCCTGGGATGGTGGGACGTTCGTGTCGTCCTCGCCCTGCAAGATCAGCACCGGGGTACGGATTTTCGAGGCGAACGAGACCGGGCTGAGCTGGTCGTGCCGGTGCGGGCCTGTTCCCTCCCAACCGGTACTGCCGCCCAGAGCGGCCTCGAACGCCCCGTATTCGCCGGTTGCCGCTTGCATCCCCCAGTCGCTGATGCCGGCTCCCATCAGGCCGGCCCGGAATCGGTCCGTCTGCCCGACGGCCCAGGCAGCCATGAATCCGCCATGGCTCCATCCCCCGATCCCGAGCCGGTCCGGGTCGGCGACCCCGCCGGTGACCAGCAGGTCAATCCCGGTGACGATGTCGGTCCACTCATCCATGCCGACCGCACCCGCGACGCTCGCGGCAAAAGCATGACCATGCCCCTGGCCACCGCGCGGATTCGGCAGAAACACCGCGTAGCCGGCGGTGGCCAGCCACTGCCCGCTGATGTGCACGCCCAGCATGAACTGGTCCGCGTACCGGTCGGCCGGGCCGCCGTGGACCAACGTGACGAGGGGGAAGGGTCCCTCGTTCCGGGTCTTACCAGCCGGGAGGATCAGCAGACCGTCCAGCGCCAGTCCATCGGACGCCTTGTAGGACAGGCGTTCTTGAGTACCCCACCGGATGCCGCGAAACTCGGGCCTGGTATCGCTGATCCTGGCCAACGGCCCCTCCGGGGCCCCTGCGTGGACGTTCACGGGTTCGTAGGCCGTACTCACCAGGGCAGCGACGACATCACCGGATCGACTCGCGGTCAACGCCGTCAACAGACCGTCCGCACGCGCCACTTCCACCAGGCGCGACCCGCCCTGGTCGAGCCGGTGGACAGCGGTGTCCAGGCCGTCGGCGACAACGACCAGCGGCGGACCGGAGGCGACCTGGACGAGACCCGACGGACAGGCGGTCATCCCGTCCGTCAGGTTGCGGGGCTCGGCCGCAGCCCCGGAGAGCGGCACCACGACGTCGAACACGGCGGTGCCGCCCACCAGCCCCGGCGAGGTGACAGCCAGATATGCCAGGTGCCAGCCGGCTTCAGCTCGCCACCAGGTGAGCGAAGACGCCTCTGCCACCGCCGGTCCGAGATCCTGCGTCGTCCCACCCTCCAGATCCAGCAGATGAAGTCGGGGCGCCTGCGAACCGGGGTCCAGATCGGGCGTCGCCCAGGTGAGCACAGCCAGCGGACCACCGTCGGGTCGCTGGACCATCTCGACGGCGTGACGATCGCCGACGGCGGCCGGAGTACGGATCTCCCCGGTGCGCAAGTCCAGCAGCCGAATCCGGTCCAGCGGCACACGCTCGCCCCAGACCCGGGCGTCGTCCCGCTCTCTCGCCCGCCGCCTGTCCTCATCGGTCGGCTCGTCCTGCGCGAAGAGGGCGACCATGTCGGGATCGCTCAACGGAAGGTGGCCATGGATCCCGCCACTCCAGGCAGTCAGGGTCTCCACGTCACCGCCGGCCAGCCGAATCCGGTGCAGTTGGGTCGTGCCGTCCTCGGCCCGGTCCGAGAGAAAGAAGACCGCTTCCGAGTCCGGCGCCCACTGTGGCGACCGATCCGCCGTCGTGCCTGCAACCAGTTCCCGGGGCGCCGTACTTCTATCAACGGCCGCTATCCAAAGATGGCTGACCGGACGCTCGCCGGCCTGTCCGATCGCCGCCACTTCATAGACGACCCACCGGCAGTCGGGCGAGACCACCGGGGCGCGCGGCGCGGAACCGTCCGCCACCAACTCCGCGGTCAACTCAGTCGCAACGTCTTCCATCATGCTTGCTGATTCTCCGTTCAACAGGCGCAGCGCATAGTCATGCTCACGAAGACGTGGACCCTGCACTTCGCCGACCTGGAAACCACAACAGCGTGATCCCATGCCAACCCCCGAAGGAGTTCGGAAACCGACCACTTAGTCCGCGGTGCTGAGTTCCCAGAACCGGAAGACGGTCGAGGTGTCCAGGCAGTTCTGCAGGCCCCGGACGTTCTCGTGGGCGACCGCGTACTGCTTGCCCTGCCAGAGCGGCAGGAGTGGCAGCTGGCGCGCGACGATGTCCTGCAGCTTCATGAACTCCTGCCGGGTGTCCGCACGGTCCGTCATGGACGAGGTCCTCGGGATGATCTGCTTGGTTATCTCGCTGTTCTCGTAATTGTTCGACAGGACGTTTCCCTTGCCGAAGAACGGCTGGGTGAAATTGTCGGGGTCGGGGTAATCCGGTACCCAGCCCTTGACATAGACGCCGTACTTTCCCTCGGAGATGTCCTTCTCGTATTGCTCGAACGGGACGGACTTCATCCTGGCGTCGAAGAGTCCGCTCTTGTTCAGCTGATCGGCGATGGTCCGCAGTTCGTCGTCGGTGGCGGGTCCGTAACGGCTCGGAGTGGACCAGAGGGTGAGTTTCACCTTGTCGGTGATACCGGAGTCCCGCAGGAGATCCTTCGCCCGTTCTGGTTGCGGGACGTCGCCGTACGTGTCGAAGAAGGAGGTGCCGTGGCCGGTGATGCCGACCGGGACGATCGAGTAGAGCGGTGCCGCCGTGGACTGGTAGACCTGACTGACCAGGGAGTTGCGGTCGACGAGATAGGCAATGGCCTTGCGCACGGCGAGCTTGCCGACCACGGGGTCGGCGATGTTGAAGACCATGTGCTGGACTTCGGCGCTGCTTCCCTGGACCACCTCGAGGCCGTCGTTCTGCGCGGTGGGCGAGGTGTCCAGGGCGGCTATCGCCTTGGCGGTGAGGCCACGGTAGGCGATGTCGACCTTGCCCTTTTCCAGGGACGTTTCGAGGGCCTGCTGGTCACCGCGGAAGAGTTTCAGCGTCACGCCGGAGTTCTTCACCTCGGCGTTTCCGTGGTAGCCGGAGTAGACCGAGAAAACGGCCTTCGACTTGTCGAAGGAGTCCAGCTGATAGGGACCGGAACCAACCGTCTTGCCGCCCTTGAGCAGCCGGTTCTTGGGGTAGACGCGATGGTCCACGATGGAACCGGCACCCGATGCGATCTTGCTGGGAAATATCGCATCGGGCACGTTGAGGTGGAAGACGACGGTCTTCTCGCTCGGGGTGGTGATCGACGAGATGGTGGAGAGCAGCGGCGCCGGGCCCGCCGGGTCGTTGATTCCGATTGCCCGGTCGAAGGAGTATTTGACGTCCTCCGATGTGAGGCTGTTGCCGTTGCTGAACTTCAGGCCGTCACGCAGGGTGCAGGTATAGGTCTTGCTGCCGTCCGAGAAATGGCACTCCTCGGCCGCCTCCGGCACAGGGGTGGAGCTCCCGGGCGGGAAGCTCAGCAAGGACTGGAAGACGTTGCTGAACAGCAGCCAGGACCCCGGGTCGTACCCCGCCGCCGGATCCGTCGCGAGGATGCCGTCGGACATCCCGACGACCATCCTGTCCTTGGACTCGAACGGCCAGATCTGATCCTGGGAGCCGCAGCCCGTCAGCAGCACCACTGCCATTCCCCCGGCGATCAGGGTGCTCGACCGCCTCGTACGAACCTTCACAGAACGTGCCTCATACTCTCGGCCGGCCACAGGGGTGCACCCGGACAACCGGATCAGGTCGGGAAATACTGCGAACGGCACGCCTGTCCGGCATATTCAGCCGGGCCGGGCGCGGTGGTGCGGACTGAACATTGTGCCTGGACCGGGCGTTCACCAGGAATTCCAGGCATAGTGACCAACTTTCGCATTCCCAGCCAGTGAACGGCACGGGCAGGCTATGGCCGGTCTCGTGGTGCCGTCGATCAATCTAGTAGTTGACGGCATTGCGCGATGGCACATCATGCGCCAATTAATTCCCGCGCTCCGCCGGGGATGTTGGCCTGGTTTGCCTAATATCACATGGTGATGGTCGAGCTGATCGGCCCGGTCGTCACCCCGCCCGACTGATCGACGAACCGGCCCGGGAGGGCGGTAAGCGGGGCCACGGGGCAGCACCAAAAGCCCCCTTCCTGGACACTGCGGCTGTTCACCGGCCGCAGGGCTACCTCCCGTCCCGCCCCCCGCGCCATCGAGGCTGAAAATCGTCGGATTACCGCGGAACCCTCGAACTTCCGGCGTCCATCGGCACCCCGGTTCTTCCCGCAGATCTTCCCGGTTTCCTACAGCTGGTCTTGCGCCGTCCCGGGGGCCATGGCGACGTGGACCGCCACGTCCCGGTCGAGGACGGCTCGCGGACCCCGCACTCCTCAGGGCTTCGGGCGTAGTCGGCCGTCGTCCGGTTCGTGACGGTTCGTTGGGCGGTGGGGGTACATGCAGGTCAGGCACGGGCTTCCGAGATCATGGAGTTCTCGACGCCCCGTGACCTCATCGGGGAGGCAGTCCTCCGACGCCCGGTCGGTAAATGGAACGTCCACAAGGAGCAGTTCGAAGAGCTGCTCAGGCTCGGCAGGCTTCGCAACGTGGAGCTCCAGGTCATGCCGCTTGACCGTCCTGAACACGCGGGCCTGGCCGGCCCGTTCATCCTCCTCACGCCCACGCGCAAGCCCCAGGTCGGATACCTTGAGGTGCAGAACATCAGCCGATTGATCACCGACCGTCCCGGAGGAGGTCCGAATCCTGGCCGCACGATATGGATGCATCCGGTCTCAGGCGCTCACTCCGCGTGAGTCCTCGGCTCTGATCGAAAGGTTGCTGAAAGACCGATGAAGCCCGACGTCCGCGTTCAGAACCCGGCAGACAACTCGTGGTTCAAGAGCAGCTACAGCTCCAACGAGGGCGGCGAGTGCATCGAGGTGGCCAATACCGAAGAGGCGGTCCTCATCCGCGACTCGAAAGACGCGTCCCTTCCCCACCTGACGCTCACCCACACCGGCTGGAAGCACTTCGTGCGGTACGCGGCCGGAGCCTGACCGACGAACCACCCGGCGCTACCCGCACGACGCCGGGTGCTCGCCGGCCAGGACGATTCGGAGAAGCGATGAGCCGACCCGAGCCTGGTTGTCCTCGACACGCAGAGCGTGCACGGAGAGGGCATACGACAGCCTCTGCGGCTGCAGCCCCTGATCCGGGCAGCCGACGCCGTTCTTGATGTGCTCGGCCTACAGACCAGCGGTGTTCCGCCGTCGGTGGGGTCCGGGGACCCCACCGACGGCGTTCCCTCACCCCACCTGATACGAGGACCAGCGTCATGTCCGATCCCACCCCCGACGACACCCCTGAGCAGCCGAGGCTGTGGCAGGTGGAAACAGCCATGGTCGCTACAGCGGCCGAACACGAGGAGCTGATGGACCGGCTGACCGACGTGTTGTGCCCCGACCCTGAGCACGAGGGGCCATGCCCCATTCCTTGGGCCATGCACAGCGTCAACGGGGACTCCCTGTCTCGCGGCCGGCGCAAAGCACTGCTGGCTGAAATCAGGGGAACCAACTGGAATCCGGAGGACGACCAGGACACCAGCGAAACCGGAGCAACGTGGAAAGACCGCCTGAACGTATTCAGACGGCGTCCGATGTGGTGAGTCGGCCCGCTGGGCTGCGGCCTTGCGCCTGGGGAGCGGACGAGCCGCAAGGCGGTGGGCCGCCCGGGACGAGGCAGCAGTGATCCACCGGAAGTCCGGTCGGCACCACCGCGTACATCTCGCCGGAGCAGGTACGGCTACGAGTCTCCGGCGGACCCAAGTCACGCCGCGACGGACAGCCGGTCCCAGAACCAGTACAGGCTGACGATCACGATGGGCGCGGTCATCGCGGGCAGGGCCCAGCGGTGTGCGGGAGTCCTGCGAAGGAGGAGCAGCAGCGGGAAGACCACGGCGATGATGCCCAACTGCACCGCCTCGATGCCGACGTTGAAGCTCAGCAGCGACAGCAGCAGTTCCCAGGACCAGCTCTCCTCGATGCCCAGCGCGCCCGCGAAGCCCAGACCGTGGACGAGACCGAACAGGAAGACGACCGGCAGCCGCCAGGACCCGGTCCCCTCGCGGTCGCGCAAAACGACACTCGCGAGCGCCACGACGACGATGGAGCCCGCGATGACCGGCTCCACGACCGATCCCGGCACGTTCACGACGCCCATGGCCGCCAGCAGGAACGTGATGCTGTGCGCGACCGTGAAGGCGGTCGCCGTGAGGACGATGTCGCGCAGGTCACGGGCTCCTATGAGCAGTGACAGGAGGAAGAGGATGTGGTCGAGGCCGAACAGCAGGTGTTCGGTGCCGAGCAGGAAGAACTCCACGATCTGGTGCGACTCGTGGTGTCCGCCGGTCTCCAGGGCCGGTTCGGCGGCGGTCAGGATCTGCGAGCCCCGCTGCCCGTCGATGTCGTAGTGGACGATCGTCTCCGTGCTGTGGACGAAGCTCTCGGCGTCGGGGAACAGGGCGCTGGAGATCGTGTAGGTGCCGTCTGCGCCCGTCGCGCAGTCGTAGGCCAGGGTGAGGACGGCGAACGGCCGGGTGCCTCGGGTGCGGACGTCCGCGTCGCCGACGCGGCGCGGTGTGCAGGAGGTGTCGTCGCGGGTGACGGCGAAGCGTCCGGTGACGTATTCGGTCACCGCGTCGGCATTGGTCTTCAGCTGGTGCAGTTGCTCCGCGCGGTTCTTCGCCCCGTACGCCTCGGCGTAGAGCCAGGCCGACTTCATGAGCAGGTCGTATTCGAGGTCGAGGGTCGCCTCGATGCGGGTTCCGGTGCCCTCCACCGCGACGTACGCGGTCGAGGTCGCGTCGTGCGCGGCGGCGGG
The DNA here is from genome assembly GCF_045207325.1 of Streptomyces sp. NBC_00846. Classification (NCBI taxonomy): domain Bacteria; kingdom Bacillati; phylum Actinomycetota; class Actinomycetes; order Kitasatosporales; family Streptomycetaceae; genus Streptomyces; species Streptomyces sp. NBC_00846. Next base: position 1,488,467 of record NZ_CP108846.1, read on the forward strand.
GGCCGGGTGGGCGAAGCCGATGGCGAGCACGGCCACCAGGGCCGCCACGGTGGTGATGAGCGCGGCGGGCAGCCGGGAGGAGGGCGCGGGTGCCGGCAGGGGCAAGGGGGCGGGACGCATGGAGGTCTCGGTTCTCGTGGTCGAGGGCCGGGCAGTGGAGGGGGCCCGCTGTCCCGGACCGCTCGGGGCCGGGACAGCGGGTGTGGTGCCGGTCGCGTGCTACCGGCGGGTCAACCGGTCACCGCCGGTCGGTGGACGACGTGAACCACGGGTAGGCGGGCACGTCGGGTCCCCAGGTGCCGGGCCGGCCGTGGCCGTCCTTGGTCACGAAGGCGCTGGGCGCGGAGGCGGTCACGCCGCCGCCGGTGGAGCGCGCCGTGACGAACCACGCGTGGGTCGTGCCGGGCTTGAGTCCCTTCCAGGTCACCGAGGCGACCCCACCGGAGTCGGCCTCGGACCTCCCGATGATGCTGACGGGGTTGTAGAGCGCCAGCGAGTCGGTCTTGAAGGTCGTCTTGCGGGTGCTGAGGTCGATCGGGAGGACCATGTTGTCCTCGGTTCCGTCGTAACGGTGGTTCGCGTCGTACTCGGTGGCACCGAACTCGTCGAGCAGCGGCGAGTAGGTGTCCACGGTCAGTTCGGACCGGTCGACGTCGAACTGGAGCATCCGGAAGAAGCTCGCGCCGAACCGCAATTGGTCGTTCGGCCGGTAGCCGCCGATCTCGGTGAGTCCGAGCCGGTCCGCGGACACCGTGTAGAACTGGTAGTCGGCGAGCAGTTCGACGACGCCGTGGGCGACCTCGCCGACACGCGGCTTCACGTTGGTGCCGACGCCGTGCTCATGACCGGCGAGGATCAGGAACACGTTCGGGTTGTCCTGGACCACCGTCTTGTACAGCATCGAGCCGTCCGGCGCGGAGAACTTGGCGCCGCGTCCGTCGGGGTTGCTGCTCGGGGCGAGGTAGTCGTGCGAGAGCAGGATGCCGTTGCGGTCGGGATAGCGCTTGAAGATCGAGTCGGCCCATTCGGCTTCCTCGCGCGTCACCCCGTAGGACAGGCCGACGACGACGAAGTCGAGGCCGCCGGCGGAGAACAGGTCGTAATGGTTCTGATTGTCGCCCGGGCGCCATGGCCCGCCGTACTTGGCGTGCTTCCAGCCCTCGGAGAGCGCCTGGTAGCGCTCGGGCCCGTAGTACTGGTTGTAGATCGCGTCCGGACCGTTCTCGGTGCCCGACTGGTTGTCATGGTTGCCCGCGATCACACCGTTCGGCACACCCGCGTCGTCCAGGATCTTCTGCTGCTTCGAGGACATCTCCAGTTCGCCGGTGACCTGGCGCCGGGTGGCTTCGTCGGCGGGCTTGCGGATGTTGTTCTCGATGATGTCGCCGGTGTGGGCGACGTACGCGATCTTGCGCTTGTCCTTGTTGTCGGCGACCCAGCGCGAGACGTCGCCGTACGCCTTCTCCCAGACCGCGCGCTCCCCTGCCGTCTCCTGCTCCACCGCGCCCTCGGAGAGGTACTGCGTGTCGGTGTAGTGGACGATCGAGAAATCGTACGAGTCGGGGTCGGCGAACTTGTTCGGATCACCGGCGTCGACGTCGTCGGCGAACGGGTCCTCGCCGGTCACCATGACATGGACCCGCTGCCCGTCGACGTGCTTCCGGTCGACGACGGCGGTCAGGACGGTGTCGCCGTCGGCGGCGCCGCGGGCACTGGTGAGGACGTCCCACTGCTTCGTCGCGGTGTTCCACACGCGCAGCGCGGCGAGCCGCTCCGGGTCGATAACGCCCTCCCAGCGCAGCACCGGAGCGTCGACATGGCCCTTCACCTGGACGTCGAACCGCTGATACGTGACGTCCTCGGCGGCCGGCGCGTCGAGCGTCCTGCCGTCGGCGGGTGCGAGGCCGTCGGCCTTCACCTTCTTCTCGCCCTTGACCTTGAGCGTCGTGGGAACGGACGCGGCCGTTCCCACGTACACCTGGTTGGGGGTGAGGATCTCGGCCTCGGAGAAGGTGGCGCTCACCGTGCCGCCATCGGGCTCGGCGACCTTGGCCGACAGTTTGACGTCGCTGCCCGCGTCGGTCGTCCCGGACTTCGGGGTGAGGTCGGCGGGGGTGTCCGGGATGCCGGCGGAGGTGAACTCGACCTCGCGTGTGCCGCTGTTGCCGAGACTGTCGGTGCCGGACACCGACAGCGTGTGCTCGCCGGCGGACAGACCGGGACCCACAAAGGCGCCGAGCTCGACCGGCTTGCCGTCGAGCTTCACGTCGGGACCGTTCACCACGCCGGAGAGGTCCTGGAGCCGGACGTCGAGGACGACCGACGCGTTGATCCTCTGGCCGGCGGCGGGGATGCTGGAGGCGATCTGGGGCGCCGAGTTGTCGGTGGTCAGGACGCGGGTCGCCGTCTTGCCCGTCTTCGATGTCGCGGCCAGGGTGTGCTTGCCGTCGTCGATCTTCGCGGTGTCGAGGTCTACGCGGAGGCCCTGGGCCGGGCCCTCGACGAAGAACTCCAGGTCGATCTCGGTCAGCGGGTTGACGTTGTCGCCGCAGTTGCCGTCACCGAAGCTGTACGAGCCCTTGAGCATCCGGCCGGTGGCGGTGCCGTCCGCCGGGGTGAGGGTGATGCCGGAGACGGCGAAGTCGTCGCGGTTGTCGCCGCACGACGTCGGATATGTGCCGGTGACGAAGTCGATCGTGTTCCAGCCGGGGACGAGCCACTCGTTCGGGAAAGCGAGGTCGACGTGCCGGCTGACGAAGTCGCTGTCGATCACGTGCTTCTGACCGTTCACCAGGATGTGGTTCTGGTAGCGGGCCTCGATCGAGTTGCTGCCCACGGTGAAACCGAGGGCCGCGTTGCCGGATCCGAGGGTGTCGGATACTCGCACGCCGGGGGCGTCGATCGTGTAGTGCAGTTCCACCTCGCGCAGGCGGGTGTCGCTGCTGCCACAGGTGCCGTCGCCCATGGCGTACGAGTCCGCGATGTCCTGGCCCGTGACGGTCGCGCCGTCGAGGGTGAGAGCGAGCCGCGCGATGTCGAAGTCGTCGCGGTTGTTGCCGCAGCTCTCCTTGTACGGGCCGGTGACGACCGTGATGGTGTTGTCACCGGGTACCAGGTGGCGTGCCGGGATCGCTATGTCGACCCGCTGGCTCACCCAGGTACCGCCCAGGTCGATGCGCTTGCCGTTGACGAGCAGGTAGTTGTCGTTCCGGTCGTCGATCGAGTCCGGCCCGACGTCGAAGGAGAAGGTCGCCGCGCCGTTGCCGAGGTGCGGATCGGTGACAGGCGTGCCACCGTCCACGGTCAGCGACTCGACGCCGCCCTCGGCGCCCGCCGGGAAGTTCGCGAACACCGGCTGCGGACCCTTCACCAGCGTGCCGTCCTTGGGCAGCAGCCGGGGGGCGCCCGCCGGGGCGTTGTTCACCGTCACCGTGTTCTTGACGGTCTTGCCCGAGACGGTTTTCGCGGTGAGGGCGTGCTCGCCGTTGGCGAACTCCGTGGTGTCCAGATCGGCTTTGAGGCCAGTGGTGCCCTGTGGGTCGCCCAGGACGAAGAAGCTGAGCGTCGCCTTCGTCAGCAGCGAGGTGTTCGAACCGCAGCTGCCGTCGCCGAAGGAGTACGTGTACTCGTTCTCCTCGCCGTCCGCGACCTCGCCGAGTAGGTCCAGGCTGATGTCGGACAGTACGAAGTCGTCGTAATTGGTGCCGCACGAGCTGTCGACCGCGCCGGCCAGGATCTCGATCTTGTTCTCGCCCTTGACCAGGTGCTGGTTCGGGATCTCGATCGTGCCCCGCTCATTGACGAGGTCACCGATCTCGGCCCGGTACTCGCCGTTGACCAGCACGTAGTTGTGGTAGCGAGCCTCCGTCGAGTTCGACCCGACGTCGAAGCCGAGCCGGGACACCCCGACCGTCCGCTCCGCGTCGATCGCCTTCCCGTCGACCGCGAGCCCCGTCACGGAGTCGCCGGCCAGCGTGGGCGTGGCCGCGACCTTCTCCGTGTCCTCCAGATAGGCCCCGTCGCCGGGGGTGAGGACCGGCAGAATCGTGGCGTCCGCCGACCCGCTCTGCCCCGGTGTGCGCTGTCCCGAACCGGTTTCGGCGTATGCCGTGGTCAGGTTGCCGCTCGCGAGGAGCAGCGCGGTGAGGGCCACCCCCGCCAGCCGTCGCCCGCCCGATCTGCCACCCGGCCGTATTCGCCGCTCTGTTGGCCGCATCAGCAGCCGTCCTTCCTGATCGCCGCAAGGTGAAGGGCACGCCGTGAAGTTGTACGACATGCCCATCGCGGATGGTGGGCGGCGCAGGTGAACGGAGTCGTATCACCCGTGAACCATCAGCGGAAGAATTCCTCCACGGCACGGCCAAAGTTGTGCCTCCGGACATCGGCCGGGGGCACAACACCTCACATGGCAGTCGACGCCCTGGCCGGACGCCCGGGGGCCGCCGAGTCGGAACGTTGCCCCAGCCGTGTCGCGAGACCTGGACCGACGTGCCATCAGGCGTAACTGAGGATCAGGGACACCGTCATGAGCTGCGCCGCGATGTGCAGGCCCAGCAGCCAGCCGCGGGCCGAGGTGAACGGGAGCCACTTCCGCGGCCGGGCGACCGCCGCGACGCCGAGTACGACCGCCGCCACCAGGCAACCGGGGATCCAGCCAGGGGGGACATCGGCGCACTCCACGCCGTAGGTCAGGCAGCCGGACGCCCGGGTCGTGCTCAGCACGAAGAGGCCGGAGCCGATCAGCGCGGGCACGAGCATTCCCAGGGCGAACCATGAGGCCGTGCGGGTGTTGCGGTCCGCACGCTCGGTGTCGGCGGTGCGAGCCTCGGCGGCGGGAGTGGTCTTCATGCGGCCCAACCAACCCTCCGACAGAAGCGGAGGGTTGGGGGCCGGTACTCGGTTCCGCTGAGTATGCGCACGCATTCGTTCGGTGCGGCGACGGATGTGCGAGTCTGTTCAGTTCCCGTCGCGCAGATCCTCAAGTCCCGTCGCGCAGATCCTCAAGTCCCGTCGTACGGAACGCGATCCGGTCGAACGTCGCCTCGCAGCCCTCGCCCGTGGGCGACTGGACCAGGAAGCCGACCGATGCCGCGGCCGCCTCCTGCGGATCGCCGAGGGCGAAGACGCGGACGAAGGTCCACTTCTCGCCGTCGGCGGAGGCGTGGAAGGCGAACGCGTTGCCGGTGCGGCTGAGGCGGAGCCAGTAGCTGTCACCGTCCACGACGAAGGAGTTGACGTCGTCGGAGTGGTCGCGGGTGACGACCGTACAGACGGTGGGGAGGTCCGGGGAGAGTTCCAGGCATAGCTTGGCCCACTCGCGTTCCCCGACGTGGAGGTAGAGCACACCCGCGTCGAAGGCCGCGGCGAAACCGACGCGCACCCGGGCGAGGAGTTGGAAGTCGCCCGGGGGCGCGGTGCCGAGGAGGCGGGGGGCATCGCTCGCGGGGTCGAGGGCGTCGCCGCCCGGTGGTACGAAGCGGTCCTGGCGGGCGCCCGCACGGGCGGTCAGTGCGCCGCTCTCGTACGTCCAGTCGGCCTCGGGGCCGAAGGGGCGCAGCTCAAAGGGGAGTTCGGGGAGGTGCGGGGTCATCATGCGCGGCGGCCGTCCACTCGGCGGGGCAGGTTCAGGGGGTTGTCCTCGCGGAGCTCCGGGGGGAGCAGGGCCTCGGGGGTCGTCTGGTAGGTGACCGGGCGCAGCCAGCGTTCGATGGCGGTGGCGCCGACCGAAGTCGAGGTGGAGGTGGTGGCCGGGTAGGGGCCGCCGTGGTGCTGCGCGGGGGCGACGGCGACTCCCGTCGGCCAGCCGTTGACGAGGATCCGGCCGGCCAGCGGGGTGAGGGCCGCGAGAAGGGTGGGGGCGTCGGCGTCGGCGCCGTCCGTGGCGATCTGGAGGGTGGCGGTGAGGTTGCCGGGGAGCCGGGAGAGGACCGCGGTGATCTCGTCCGTGGAGGCGTAGCGGGCGACGACGGTGACGGGGCCGAAGCACTCCTCCAGGAGCGCGTCGTGCGGGCCCTCGGCGGTGAGGAGGTGCGCCGGTACGGTGAGGAAGCCGGCCGAGACGGTGTGCTCGCCGCCCGCGCCGGGGGTGACCGGGGCCTCCACGTCGGGCAGTTCGGCCCGTTCGCGTACGCCCGCGACGAAGGCGTCGCGCATCCGGTGGTCGAGCAGGGCCCCGGCCTCGGTGTCGCTGACCGCGTCGGTCAGGGACTTCAGCAGCCGGTCGCCGCTCTCGCCGGCCGGGGCCAGGACGAAGCCGGGCTTGGTGCAGAACTGGCCCGACCCCATCGTCATCGAGCCCGCGAGTCCGGTGCCGATCTGCTCGCCGCGCTCGTCGGCGGCGGCCTCGGTGACGACGACGGGGTTGAGGGAGCCCAGCTCGCCGTGGAAGGGGATGGGGGTGGGGCGGGCGCCCGCCGCGTCGAACAGGGCGCGTCCGCCGCGTACGGAACCGGTGAAGCCGGCGGCGGCGACGAGCGGGTGCTTGATCAGCTCGATGCCCGCCTCGAAGCCGTGCACCAGGACCAGTACGTCCTCCGGCAGGCCGACGCGGGCCGCCGCCCGGCGCAGTACGGAAGCGCACAGTTCGGAGGTGGCGGGGTGGTCGGGGTGCGCCTTGACGACGACCGGGCAGCCGGCGGCCAGCGCGCTCGCGGTGTCGCCGCCGGGGACGGAGAAGGCGAGCGGGAAGTTGCTGGCCGCGTACACCGCGACGACGCCGAGCGGGATCTTGTAGCGGCGCAGGTCGGGCCAGGGCGGGGTCCTGGTGGCGTCCTCGTGGTCGATGTGGATGTCGAGGAAGGCGCCCTCGTCGACGACCTCCGCGAAGGCCTTCAACTGCGCTGCGGTGCGCGCGAGTTCACCGGTGAGCCGGGCCGGGCCGAGTGCGGTCTCGGCGTCGGCGGCCTCGATGATGTGCTCCCCGGCCCCGGTGAGCAGCTCGGCGGCGGTACGCAGGAACGCGGCGCGCACGGCGCGGTCGGCGAGCGACGCGCGTACCGCGTGGGCGGCCCGGACCGCGCGATCGACCTCCTCCGCTGTAGCCTCCACCGCAACCTGCTCACGCGGGTTCCCGGTGCGGGGGTCGACGCTCCAGACTGGTGCTGCTGCCACCGTGATTCCTTCCGCTCCACTGCCACACATCAGAGTTGTTCGGTATTCTGAACAGAGTTCCTGATCGTGAATATGCGGCGACTCTATTTCCGGGCGTTCGGTGTTGGCAAGAAGTCGCTGAGTTCAACAGGTCGCAGGATTTCGTAAGTGGGCTGGAAGGGGCGTTGGGCGATGTCGGCTGCCGAGTCTGGTGGGGCGCAGGTCAAGTCCGCCGTGCGGACGGTGGAACTGCTCGAATACTTCGCCGGGCGACCCGGCATGCACTCGCTCGCCGCGGTGCAGGAGGCCGTCGGCTATCCCAAGTCCAGCCTCTACATGCTGCTGCGCACGCTGGTGGAGCTGGGCTGGGTGGAGACCGACGCGACGGGCACGCGGTACGGGATCGGCGTACGGGCCCTGCTCGTCGGCACCTCGTACATCGACGGCGACGAGGTCGTCGCGGCGGCCCGCCCGACGCTGGACCGGCTCGCCGACGACACGACGGAGACCATCCACCTGGCCCGCCTGGACGGCACGAACGTGGTGTACCTCGCCACCCGGCAGTCCCAGCACTATCTGCGCCCCTTCACCCGCGTCGGCCGCCGGCGGCCCGCCCATTCCACCTCGCTCGGCAAGGCCCTGCTGGCCACCCACAGCGACGAGCAGGTCCGCAAGATGCTCCCTCGGACGCTGCCCGCGCTGACCGAGCACACCATCACCGACCGCGAGAAGCTCATCGAAGAGCTGCACCTCGTCCGCGAGCAGGGTTACGCGGTGGACCGCGAGGAGAACACCCTCGGGCTGCGCTGCTTCGGCGTCGCCGTCCCGTACCGCACCCCGGCCCGTGACGCCATCAGCTGCTCGGTGCCGGTCGCCCGGCTCACGCCCGCGCACGAGCAGCTGGTGAAGGACGCGCTGTTCGACGCGCGGGACCGCCTGACGCTGGCCACCCGGAGGCTCTGAACCATGCGGATTTCCCTGCGCGAGGTACGGGAGGGCGACCTGGCATCGTTCTTCGTGTTCATGTCCGACCCGGAGTCGGTCAGGACGGCCGCCTTCACCAGCGAGGACCCCACCGACCGGCACGCCTTCGACGCCTACTGGCGGCGCGTCCTGGCCGACCGCTCGGTCGTGATGCGGACGGTGGTCGCGGACGGTGTGGTGGTCGGCAACGCCGGGGCGTACGGGCGGCCGGACGACCGCCAGGTCACCTACTGGATCGACCGCGCGCACTGGGGCCGCGGGCTCGCGACGGCCGCGCTGCGGGCGCTGCTCGACGTCGTACCGGACCGCCCGCTGCACGCGCGGGCCGCGGCCGACAACACCGGGTCGCGCCGGGTGCTGGAGAAGTGCGGGTTCGCCGTCACCGGAAGCGACCACGGGTACGCGCGCGCCCGCGGCGAGGACACCGACGAGCTGCTGTTCACCCTGCCGGGGTGACCCGGGGCATCGCCCCCGGTCACCCCGGCCGATCATGAGGAATCGGTGAGAAGCGGCACAACCGGGAACGCCGCGCGGTGCCCCGCTCGTCCCTCCCCTGGGATGAACAAAACGATCAGGCACGCCTCGGTCTTCTGTCTGCTGCTGGTCCTCGCCCTGCTGGTGCGGGCGACCTGGGTGCAGGCGTACCAGGCACAGGCGCTCGCAGACAACGAACACAACCGGCGGAACACCATCGCGCAGTACGCGCAGCCGCTCGGCGACATCATCGTGGCCGGGAACCCGGTCACCGGCTCGAAGAGGACGGTGGGCGGCGACCTCGCGTACAAGCGCACCTACAAGCAGGGCGATCTCTACTCGGCCGTCACCGGCTACAGCTCGCAGGCGTACGGTGCCACGCAGCTCGAAGGGATCTACAGCCAGGTGCTGGACGGCACCGACGACCGGCTGAAGAACCCGATGGACGTGGTGACGGGCAAGCAGGCGGCCCCCGGCGACGTCCTGACGACGATCGACCCGGCTGTGCAGAAGGCGGCGTACGAGGCGCTCGGCACCGACAAGGGCGCGGCCGTCGCGATCGACCCGAAGACCGGGCAGGTGCTGGGCGTGGTCTCCACGCCTTCGTACGACCCGTCGAAGATCAGCGGGACGGCGGACGGCGACGCCTGGCAGAAGCTGCTCGACGACCCGGACAAGCCGCTGGTCAACCGGGCGCTGCGGCAGCCGCTGGCACCCGGTTCGACGTTCAAGCTGGTGGTGGCGGCCGCGGCGCTGGAGGACGGGCTGTACAGCTCCGTCGACGAGCCCACGGACAGCCCCAATCCGTACCCGTTGCCCGGCAGCAGCAGGAACCTGGAGAACGAGAGCGCCTCGGCCCCCTGCGAGAACGCCACGCTGCGCACCGCGCTCCAGTACTCCTGCAACAACGTCTTCGGGAAGGTCGCCGTCGACCTCGGCCAGGACAAGGTCAGGGCGATGGCGGAGAAGTTCGGCTTCAACACCGCGAAGCTGGACATGCCGGTGCGGGCCTCCGAGAGCGTCTACCCGTCCGGCATGGACAAGGCGCAGACGGCGCTGTCGGGCATCGGCCAGTTCGATGTCACCGCAACGCCGCTGCAGATCGCCATGGTCTCGGCCGCCCTCGCCAACGGCGGCGAACTGGCCGCACCCCACATGGTGTCCCGGGTGACGGACGCCAAGGGCAACACGTTGCAGGACTTCGCGGACGGGGACATGAAGCGGGTCGTCTCGCAGTCCACCGCCGAGCAGCTGCGCAGCGCGATGGTGACCGTCGTCGAACAGGGCACCGGCACCAACGCCCGGATCGCGGGGGCCGAGGTGGGCGGCAAGACGGGGACCGCGCAGAACGGCGTGGGCAACAGCAAGTCCCCGTACGCCTGGTTCACCTCCTACGCGAAGGACAGGTCCAGCGGCAAGGAGGTCGCGGTGGCGGTGGTCGTCGAGGACTCGGGCGCGGCCCGCGCGGAGGTCAGCGGCAACGGTCTGGCGGCGCCGATCGCCCAGAAGATGATGAAGGCGGCGCTCAAGGGGTGAGATCGGGGTGGGCGTCGCCAAGGTCATGAGTGAAGGACTCTCGCGTCTCGCGCCTCATATATGACGCACGAAGTACGACATATATGACGCACGAAGTACGACGCGATGAAGCCGGAGGGGGCCGGAATGTTTCGTCAAAGCTTCTGACCGAACAACTTCGCGGGCATCCGGCATGTGCCGTACACCCGGTGCGGGGCCGGCACGCGCGGCCGGGTGCGCGGTAGGGCATCCGCCCGATGCGGGCGGGCGTACTCAGTCACCAGCCTGAACCTGTGACGAACGTGCGGGTCGGAAGGGTCGTGGTGGGTGCGATGGCGGGGTCGGCGACGGTGCGGGTGCTGCGGGACCGTACGGCGGGGCTGTTCCTGGCGGCGGTCGTCGTCTCCGGTTTCGGGACGTCCGCGATGTGGCTCGCGGCCGGGGTCTGGGTCAAGTCGCTCACCGGCTCGGACAGTCTGGCGGCGCTCGCCGTCTTCGCTATGTGGCTGCCGGTGCTGGTCGGGCCCGCGCTCGGGGCGATCGCCGACCGCCTGCCCAGGAAGCCGCTCCTCGTCGCGTCGAATCTCGTCATGGCGGGGCTGGTGGCCTCGCTGGTCGTGGTCGACTCGGCGGGACGGATCTGGATCCTCTTCGCCGTGCTCGTCCTGTACGGAACGAGTTCCGTGCTGATGGACGCGGCCGAGTCGGCGCTGGTCGCCGGGGCCGTCGACGCACGGCTGCTGGGTGATTTCAACGGGCTGCGGATGACGGCGAACGAGGGCATGAAGCTGCTGGCGCCGCTGACCGGCGCGGCACTGTACGGCCGGTTCGGGGGCAGCGCGGTGGCGCTGCTGGACGCGGTGTCGTTCGCGCTGGCGGCCGGGGTCTACGCGTTGCTGCCGGTGCGGGAGCCGGTCGTGACCGCTCCGGTCGGACGCCGGGGCGAACTCGCCGCGGGTGCACGCCAGGTGTGGCGGTCTCCGGTGCTGCGGCCGCTCGTGCTGGCGGGATCGGTGACGATGCTGTGCGCGGGGCTCAACGGGGCGGCGGTGTACGCCTTCGTCGACGACGGTCTCGGGCACTCCCCCACGTACGCGGGGGTGCTGTACGCGGCGCAGGGCGCCGGGTCCGTCGCCGTGGGGGTGCTGGCCGGGCCGTTGCTGCGGCGGCTGCCGGAGCGGGTGTTCACGGCGGCGGGGATCGCGCTGTTCGCGGTGGCGGTGGCGGCACGGACACTGCCGTACGACGCGGTGGCGCTGGCGGGGAGCGCGGCCATCGGGATGGGGCTGCCGTGTGTGCTGATCGCCGCGATGACGGCGGTGCAGCGGGAGACCCCGGACGCCCTGCTGGGTCGCACCGTCGCGACGGCGAACACGCTGATGATGGTGCCGAACGCGGTGGCGCTGGCGCTCGGTGCCGGGCTGATCGCGCTGGTGGACATCCGGGTACTGCTGCCGCTGGTCGGTGCGGCGGCGCTGCTGACCGCGGCCCTGCTGGTCACGGGCCGGCGGGGGAGGCTGACGGGCGCCCCCACCGGCCCGCTTCCTTCATCGCCCGAGGCGTGACAGCGCTCCGGCGATGGCATCGAGGTCCGGGCCGGAGGCCAGCCCGGCGTGGTACAGGCGCAGTTGGTTCGCGCCGAGCGATGCCGCGTGCGCGGCGTCCCGCTCCAGCGTGGCGGGCTGCCACCCATGCCCGTGACCACGGTGAAGTTGGCCGCGAGCACGCCGTCGCGCCCGGCGAACGGGCCGAGCACGGCCTCGCGCGCCGCTTCGCCGCCGGTGCACGGCAGCACCGCACCGTCCGCCACGGACAGGAGGTGCTCCGGGTCCACGCCGACGTTGGCACCGCAGCGGTACGGGGCGGGGTCGGCGTGCAGCAGCACCTGGAAGCCCGGCTCCGCCGCCGCCCGCACCGCGGCGACCGCGGCCTCCTGAAGCGTGCGGGCGACCTGGCCTCTCCACCGGAGGGTGGCGGCGGCGAGGCCGGCGCCGAGGAGCTTCTCGATGCCCGCCCACCCGGCCTCCGGGGAACCGGAACCCGACCAGGCCGGTTCCAGGCCCCGCCGTACGGCCGCGGCCAGCTCTTCGGCGTCCAGGCCGTGTTCGCCGTATCCGGTCCGGCAGGCCGGACAGAAGCAGAGCGACATCAGATACTGCGCCGCGTCCCCGAGGCCGACGCCCGCGATCTTGTCGTGGGCGTGCAGATGTGCGAAGCCGTACCAGCCGCAGGATTCCAGCTCGGTGCCGCGCGCACCGTCCCGGACCGTCCACGCCCACCTCGGCGGCCGCTTCTGCACCAACCCGCCGATCTGGCCGCGCTGAACCCGCGGCTCGGAACCCGCGGCTCGGAACCGCGGCTCGGGAACGCGGAAATCCACGCGACAGCGCGCCCCGGCGGACGGCAGGATGCGGAGCCATGCCGAGACCCTCCGGATTCCTGTACGAGCAGCACGGCGACGCGAGCGTCACCATCACCCATCACGGCCGCCCCGCGGGCACGCTGCGCGGCGGCCGGGCGGAGAAGTTCCTGGCCGAGGTGGCTCACGGGGACGCGCAGCTCGTGATGGCCCGATGGACCGGGGCGTACAAGCACGGCAACGAGCGCACGGCCCGCGGCCACCCCCGCAATCGCTGGCGGAGGGGCTCCTGACCCGTACGGCCGAAGGCCCGCGAAAGCCCGCGAAGACCCGCGAAGGCCCGCGAAGGCCCGCGAAGGTAAGGGAACGGCAAAGCCGGGTCGTTCGTTACCCCGGGCATGACCGCTATGACCCCCGGCTCGAACATCTCTCTCTCCGCCGCCCGCGTGGCAGTGGACGTCTCCGCCCCGGTGCGGCTCGACGTTTCGGGCCTGCTGCTCACCGCCGACGGAAAAGTGCGCTCCGACGACGACTTCATCTTCTACAACCAGCCCGCCGGCCCCGGCGTGACGTACCGCTCCGGCGGCGGCACCGCGCCGGACGCGATCGTGGTGGACACCACCGCGGTCCCGCCCGGCATCGAGAAGATCGTCGTCACGGCGAGCCCGGACGCGGCGGGCCAGTCCTTCCAGGGCATCGAACCCACCGCGACCGTGCGCAACGCCGACGACAGCAGCGTGCTCGCCACGTTCACGCCACCCCAGCTGGGCACCGAGACGGCGCTCGTGGTCATCGAGGTCTACCTCCGCAACGGCGTCTGGAAGGCCCGCGCGGTCGGCCAGGGCTATGCGAACGGACTGGCCGGAATCGCCACGGACTTCGGCGTCTCGGTCGAGGAGGAGCCCGCCGCCGCGCCCGCGCCCGTCCTGCCCCCGATGCCCACCGCCCCGCCCGTGGACCCGCGGATCGCCGCGCCCGCGGCCCCGGCGGCCCCGCCCGCCGCCCCGCCCGCCGCCGCGCCTGCGCCCGCCGCCTCCGGCAAGATCAACCTCGACAAGGGCCGGGTCAGCCTCCAGAAGAACCAGACGGTCTCCCTGGTCAAGGCCGGCCAGCCGCTGCTCTCCCAGGTCAAGATGGGCCTCGGGTGGGAGCCCGCGTTCCGCGGCAAGGACATCGACCTCGACGCCTCGGTGATCGCCTACGGCCCCAACCGGAACCACTTGGACAGCTGCTACTTCGGCAAGCTCTCCATCCTGAACGGCGCGATCAAGCACTCCGGCGACAACCTCACGGGCGAGGGCGCCGGGGACGACGAGGTGATCGTCGTCGACCTGGGCCGGATCCCGGCGGAGGCGACCGGCCTGGTCTTCACGGTCAACTCGTTCACCGGCCAGAAGTTCACCGAGGTCGCCAAGGCATACTGCCGGCTGATCGACGCCACCACCGGCGAGGAGCTGGTCCGCTTCGACCTGACCGGCGCCGAGCCGCAGACCGGCGTGATGATGGCCAAGCTGATCAAGCAGTTCTCCGGCGAGTGGGAGATGACGGCCATGGGCGACTTCGTGAAGTCACGCACCGTCCGCGGCATGGTGAAGCCCGCCGCCCAGGCGCTGTAACGCCGCGAGGACTTCCGGCGACGGCGAGGAGCCTCCGGTACGGCTTCAGGGGCACCTGCGAGTGCCAGGTGCCCCTGAAGCCGGAGAGCGTGACGGGACCGCGGACGCTGCGCGTGCTCGCCGGCTCTCTCAGAGCTTGGTCAGCTTGGAGTACGGGCTCAGGATCCTCCCCTGTCGCCCCGAGAAGTCGATGAGTACTGCGTCGTTGTCGCCCTCGACAGCAAGGACTCGACCGAGTCCGAACTGATCGTGCGACACCCTGTCGCCCACATCGAACAATTCGACCGGTGGGGCCGCCTGGGCCGGGCGGTTGAAGGGACTGGAAGGCAGGTGACGCCGGGATCCGGCTGACTGTTTCATTACCTTGAGTATGCGCCCTGGGAACGCCCGGCGCCATGCCCGTCCGCTCCTGGGGGCCCACTGATGCCGGATTCGTAATCAGCGATTCCAGGGCCAGTGGGCGTCCCGGCCCGCTTCCAGCCACGGCACCATGCGGAACGCCGCGTCCGAAAGCCCCCCGAAGGTGTGGCGGTTCCCACCTCCCGACGGGGCGTGCCCGACCTGATATCCGTCCAGGTTCCAGATGTAGACGGGCACCTCGGACGGCACGGCCGCGGTCGCGTCCGCGGCGTACGAGAACGACGCCCGCTCGTCAGTGACGATCAGTACCCGGTCGTGCTTCTTGTAGTGGCGGCGCACCGCCTCGGCGGTGTTGGTGCCGCCGAGGTCGCCGAAGCGCTCCAGGACCTTCAGCACGGACTCGCGCCGGCGATACCCCCCGGTGCGCTGTTCGTACCGAACTGCACCAGATCGGCGTCGGCGGCCCGCAGTGCCGGCGCTGCTCCGAAAATCGAGGAGCTCACCGGGCTCATCGGCGCGCAGCAGGACGGAGTCGACGACCCGGCGACTGGAAGGACCCTCCGTAGCGTCCGGTCAACGTGACGCCGGTGAACTCGCTGTACTCCGGCTCCTGTTCGCTGCCGATGTTCAGTGCTGCGCAGTTGGCCGAATACGGCACCGGCGGCCGGACGCGATGCCGTACCCGGATGCGGCCTTCCGCATCCGGCCATCCCCGCATCCGGCCATCCCCGCATCCGGCCATCCCCGCATCCGGCCGTCGCCACGCCCGGTCGCGTGCTGCTCAGGCGCGCGACCGGGCCTTGAACGCCGCCTTGCGGGCCTCCTTGGCCTTCTTCTTGTCGCTGTGCAGCCGCCCCATCGCTTCGAGGACGTCCGCCGTCGCCGGGTGGTCCACCCGCCACGCCTCGCCGAAGAAGCCGCTGTGCTGACCCGCCAGGCCCTCGACCAGGCCCTGGAGCTCGTCCAGGTCGCCGTCGGCCTCCAGCTGGGCGGCGATCGTGTCGATGGCGAGCCAGAAGATCATCGACTCGGGCGGCGCGGGTACGTCCGCCGCGCCCAGCTCCGCGAGCCAGACCCGGGCGAGGCCGCCCAGCTCGGCGTCGTCCAGCACCGCGCGCACCGCGGGCTCCGCCTCCGCGCCGACCAGGGCGAGCGCCTGCTGGCAGTTGAGCCGCCGCAGCGGCGCCTGCCGGTCCGTTCCGCGGGCCGCCGCCAGGAGTTCGGCCGCGGCACCGTCCACGCCGCGCCGGGTGAGCCACAGCTCGATCTCGCCGCGCGCCGCCGCCTCGGGGTAGTACGCGATGCCGCCGAGGAGCGCGTCGGCCCCCTTGTCCGCGAGGTCGCCGATCGCCGGGGCGTCCACCCCGGCCTCCAGCATCCGGGCCCGGACGCCGTACAGGCCGAGGGGGGTCAGCTTCACCATGCCGTACCGGGTGACGTCCTCGTCGTCGGCCGCGACGGCGGTGTCCTCGCCCTCCTCGGCCAGCAACGCCTCGTCCACCGGGCGGTATTCGACGATCCCCATGGGTTCGAGGACCCGGAACTGGTCGTCGAGACGCATCATCGCCTCGGACACCTGCTCCAGGATGTCGTCGGTGGGCTCGCCCATGTCGTCCGGCACCAGCATCGACGCGGCGAGCGCGGGCAGCGGTACGGGCGCCGCGTCCACGCCGCCGTCGCCGACGGTGAGCAGGTACAGATTGCCGAGGATCCCGTCGAGGAATTCCGCCTCGGCCTCCGGATCCCAGTCCAGGGAATCGAAGTCCACCGTGCCGTCCTCGCCGACGAGGTCGGCGAAGTCCTCGAAGAAGGGCGCGGTGGCATCGGCGTGGACGGCCTCCAGCCCGTCGAGCCAGATCGACAGGACGTCCTGCGGCGAACCCCCGGTGATCAGCGCCAGGTTCTCACCGGCGGTGGCGGTCCCCTCCGCGTCCTCCGCGTCGGTCTCCCCCGGGTCCTCGACATCGACCAGTCCCGTGTCGACCGCGAGCCGCCACGCCTCGCTGGCCTCCGCCGCGCCGTCCTCGTCCGCCGGGCGGCCGAGGTGCTCGGCCGCCGCGGGCAGCTGCTCTTCGACGAGCTCGCCACCGGCGCCGACCCGGGTCTCCGGGCCCGCCCAGCGGGCGAGCCGGACGGCGCGGGCGAGCAGCGGCGCGGCGAGCGCGTCCCGTGCCAGCTCGGCCTCGGTGCGCAGCCTTACGGGCGGCAGGGTGGGGCGCTCTGCGGACATCAGGCGGTTCTCCTCGGGACGTACGGGGGCGTACGGGACGCGTACGGGTCGGGCGGCCCAAGCGTAGACGCATTTCGCACCATGCCACCCGGTTCACCAAACGGACGGCTTCCGTCCACCCGGAGGTTCTTGACAACGGATCTGCCCACACAAGAGATTGACGCGCGTAGACCCAATCGTCCCCCCTCGAAATTCCGGAGCCGTTGAGGGCGGCGGTCCCCAGCGCTTCGAACACGGTGTCCACCCAGTCCCGCTGCCGCGCCTTGTCCGGCCCCTCGAACTCGACGTCGACGATCACGACGCACCCCGGTTCCCGCCCGTCTTCCTCCGTCGGCGGCACGGAGCGGAACATCTCGAAGGTGTGCAGCCCGAGCCGCCGGATACCCGGCACGGCGGCGTCGATGTCCGCGTTCCGCTCGTCCCGGCCGTGCCGGAAGAACTCCTGGTACGCCTGCTCACCACTCCACTGGCTGCAGTGGAACAAGGTCTTCCCGTCCTCACCGACATGGACGGTGTACGAGAGCAGCCCCGGATGCGGCCACTCCCGGCTTTCCCACGCGGTACGGATGGCCTCGGTCGTCCGCCGCTGCCGCTCGGGGGTGCCGACATCCCAGGTGCTTGCCTTGACCGGTCCGACGTCGTTACGGGCAGGATCGGGACGGGATTCGAATCGCACGCTCATGACGGGTCCTCCTGACCGGTGCACCCGCGTGGCGCGCCGCTGCCGACCACACTGGTAGATCAAGTGCGCTTGAGGTCAACAACACTCTTCTGGTGACACCGTCGGGCCCACCGACGGGACAACGAACGGAGTACCGCATGGAACCGCGTCTCAGGGCGATCACCCGCGAGGAGCATCTGGCGTTCGTCGCGAGCCGGCCCGCCGTGAGCCATATGCAGGTTCCGTCGTGGGGCGATGTGAAGCCCGACTGGCGAGCGGAGAGCATCGGCTGGTTCGACCGCGACGCCGCCGGCCGGGACCGGATCGTCGGAGCCGGGCTCGTCCTCTACCGGCCGATCCCCCGGCTGAAGCGCTGTCTGGCGTATCTGCCGGAGGGTCCCGTCATCGACTGGCACGACGCCGGTCTGGAGCGGTGGCTGGCACCGATGCTGGCCCATCTGAAGGCGCAGGGCGCGTTCTCGGTGCGCATGGGCCCGCCGGTGGTCGCCCGCCGCTGGGACGCCGGGACGGTCAAGGACGCCATCGCGGACCCGGCCGCCGGACGGCTGCGCGACGTGGCGGCGGACACGGAGGAGCCGCAGGCCGCCGCGCTGGTGGAACAGCTGCGCGCACTGGGCTGGCGGCAGGGCGAGGAGGGCGGCGAGGACGGTTTCAGCGCCGGGCAGCCCCGGTACGTCTTCCAGGTGCCGTTCGCCGGGCGGTCGCTGGAGGAGATCCTGGGCAACCTGAACCAGCAGTGGCGGCGCAACATCAAGAAGGCGGAGAAAGCGGGCGTCAAGGTCGTCGAGGGCGACTACCAGGACCTCCCGGCCTTCTACGAGCTGTACCGCGAGACGGCCGCGCGCGACCGCTTCATTCCCCGCCCGCTCGGCTACTTCCAGCGCATGTGGACCGCGCTGCGGGCCGAGGACCCCGACCGGATGCGGCTCTATCTGGCCCACCACGACGGCGAGACGCTCTCCGCGGCGACGATGCTGACCGTGGGGAACCACGTCTGGTACTCCTACGGCGCCTCGACCGGCCGCAAGCGCGAGGTCCAGCCCAGCAACGCGATCCAGTGGCGCATGATGAGCGACGCGCACGCGAGGGGCGCGGCCGTCTACGACCTGCGCGGCATCACCGACACCCTGGACGAGAGCAACCATCTCCTGGGCCTGCTGCGCTTCAAGGTCGGCACCGGCGGGCGGGCAGCCGAGTACGTCGGCGAGTGGGACTACCCGATCAGCAAGGTGCTCCACAAGGCGTTCTCCCTCTACCTGGCGCGCCGCTGACCTCACCACCCGCGCCGGCCTGCCCGTCGAGCTCGTCCTCCGGTCCGAGGCCACCGCGGTACTACTGCGAGGAACCGGCCCGCCAGGCGGTCATGTTCAGCTCGTCGAGCAGCCGTACGTCGTTCCCCTTCAGCGGGAAGGTGCGCGCCTGAAGGCCGGGGGCCGGTGCGATCTCCAGCGCGTCGCCCTCGATGAGGTCACCGCCGGTCGGGGTGGAGACCCAGGCGAGGAGCGAGCGCATCGTCCCTCCCGGCTTCAGCATGACCTCCTTCGGCCCCGGGTCGTTCCCCATGTACGAGGAGCCCGGATTCACCGGGACCGGCAGCGGGTCACCGGCCTCGTCCAGGGCCCGGACCGACGGATAGCCGTAGACGCGGTACGGCTTGCTGCCGCAGTTGGTGAGGGTGAGGCCGACGGCCCGGTGGCCCAGCGCGGCCTCGATCTCGCCCATGCCGACGACGACTCCGGAGGACGGGCAGTCGGCCCGGGTGGTACTCCCGGTGGGTGTCGGGCCGGGCCCCTGCGCCGGCGGAGGCGGCGGCCGGTCGGGAAGCGCTGCGGGGACGCTCGGAAACGAGGACGGCAGCTTGTCGGCGTGCACCCGGTACGAAGAGCTCGGTGCCGGCTCCGGCTCACCCTCGCCCGCCGGCACGAGAAACCCGGCGCAACCCGAGAGCGACAGGCCCAGCATCCCGGCCATGAGCACGGGCACCACCGGCCGCCGTCTCCCGGCTCCGGTTCCGTTCTCCGCCCCTGTCCGTTCCCGTACAGTCATGCACCCGCCCCCGGTGTCGGTCTGCCGCGTAGGTGTTCGATCATGCCAGAGCGCGGCCCCCCTCCCCACGACTGTTCAGTGTTTCTTCCCCTTCATCCCAAGCAGAACTAAGTGGACCTTCACAGTCCGGTCGGCCGACACTTCGGGAATGACAGCACCCGTAGCCCCCTTCGGCCGCGCACTCTGCGCCATGATCACGCCGTTCACCGCCTCCGGAGCGCTGGACCCGGACGCCGCCGGGAAGCTCGCCGCCTCATTGGTCGCCGACGGCTGCGACGGTCTGGTGCTCAGTGGCACCACCGGCGAGTCCCCGACCACCACCGACACGGAGAAGACCGCGCTGCTGCGGGCCGTCCGGGCGGCGGTCGGCGACGGTGTGCCGATCGTCGCCGGGGTCGGCAGCGCGGACACCCGGCACACCATGGCCCTCGCCCGACAGGCCGAACAGGCGGGAGCGGACGGCCTGTTGGTGGTGACTCCGTACTACAGCAGACCACCGCAGGCCGCCGTCGAGGCGCACTTGTGGCGCGTCGCCGATGCCACCGGCCTGCCGCTCATGCTGTACGACATCCCCGGCCGCACCGGCACCCGCATCGAGCCGGATACCCTGCTGCGGCTCGCGGAGCACCCGCGCATCGTGGCCGTGAAGGACTGCGCGTACGACCTGCTCGGCTCGACGAAGGTGATCGGCGCGACGTCGCTGGCCTACTACTCGGGCTGCGAGGAACTGAACCTGCCGCTGTACGCGGTCGGCGCGGCGGGCTACGTCAGCACGGTCGCCAATGCCGCACCCCGGCAGCTGCGGGCGGTGCTGGACGCCTTCGACGCCGGGGACACGGCCGAAGCCGCCCGGCTCAACCGGCTGACCGTCCCGCTCGCCGAGCTGATGATGGCGTCCGGGCTGCCCGGCACGGTCACGGCCAAGGCGCTGCTCGGCGCCGGACCGGTCCGCGAACCGCTGCAGCCCGCCGGGCGCGAGGCGACCGACGGGCTGCGGAGGGCGTACGAGGAACTCCTCGCCGCTACACGCTAGTGCCGCGACCGGCAATGTTCGCCCGGAAGGAGCGTCGTCCAGTGCGTGCGATCACAAGGCGGCCGGAAGCCCTTGAATGGGGCCTCCCCTGCTCGAACGAAGTTGAGAGCTCGGGGAAGGAGCTACCAGGGCTTTCGGCCAACGCAGAAGGGGGCCCCTGGCCCTCAAGGCCTTGGGGGAGTGCGTGCTGGGCGGCGCGACGGGGCAGAGCTTGCCGGGAGGGGCACTAGTTGTGGCTGTGCAGGATGTCGTTGAGACCGCCCCAGACCGCGTTGTTCGGACGGGCCTCGACGGCGCCGGTGACCGAGTTGCGGCGGAAGAGGATGTTCGAGGCGCCGGAGAGCTCGCGGGCCTTGATGATCTGCCCGTCCGGCATCGTGATACGGCTGCCGGCCGTGATGTAGAGCCCGGCCTCGACGACGCACTCGTCGCCGAGCGCGATCCCGACACCGGCCTCGGCGCCGATCAGGCAGCGCTCGCCGATGACGATGCGCTCCTTGCCGCCGCCGGAGAGGGTGCCCATGGTGGAGGCGCCGCCGCCGATGTCGGAGCCGTTGCCGACGACGACACCCGCGGAGATCCGGCCCTCGACCATCGACGTGCCGAGGGTGCCCGCGTTGAAGTTGACGAAGCCCTCGTGCATGACGGTGGTGCCGGAGGCGAGGTGCGCGCCGAGCCTGACCCGGTCGGCGTCGGCGATCCGGACGCCCTTCGGCGCGACGTAGTCCGTCATCCGGGGGAACTTGTCGACCGAGGTGACCTGGAGGTGCAGGCCCTCGGCGCGGGCGTTCAGCCGCACCCGCTCCACGTCGTCCACGGCGACCGGGCCGAGCGAGGTCCAGGCGACGTTGGTGAGGAGGCCGAAGAGGCCGTCCAGGTTCTGGCCGTGCGGCCGGACGAGGCGGTGCGAGAGGAGGTGCAGGCGCAGGTACGCGTCGTGCGCGTCGAGCGGCTTGTCGTCGAGCGAGGCGATGACCGTACGTACGGCGACGACCTCGACCCCGCGGCGGGCGTCCACACCGATGGCCCTGCCGGCACCGTCGCCGATGAGGTTGACGGCCTGGTCGGGGGTGAGCCGTTCGGTTCCGGCCGGGCCCGGCTCGGCGGTGAGCTCGGGGGCGGGGAACCAGGTGTCGAGAACGGAACCGTCGCCGGCGATGGTGGCGAGGCCGGCGGCGACGGCGCCGGTGGTGCGAGCAGGAGTCGTGTCGGTCATGACACGAAACCTAACCGGCGGGGCACCGTCGTCGCCAACCGGTCTCGCCCGGTGGTCGCGCCCGCGCCCCGGCAGACGGCGATCGGCGCGGCAAGCGGCAGGCCGACGGCGAACAAGGCAAGTTCCCCTTGGGAACGGACTGTGTCATCATGCTTGACTGCAGGTCGATCACGTAAGAGACGGCAGCGGCAGACCGACGGAGGAGCCCATGCCCCAGCGCACCAGCCTGGCCGACGCCGACTGCGCGATCGCCCAGGCACTCGATGTCGTCGGCGACTGGTGGACCCTGCTGATCGTGCGGGACACGGCGCGCGGGGTGCACCGCTTCGACGCACTCCAGGAGGAGCTGGGCGTGTCCCGCAAGGTGCTGACCGAGCGGCTGCGGCTGCTCGTCGACGCGGGAGTGCTGTCCCGGGAGCCGTACCAGGACCGGCCACCCCGGTACGAGTACCGGCTCACCCGGCGCGGACGCGCACTGCTGCCCGTACTGATCGCGCTCCAGGACTGGGGCGACAGCTGGGTGATGGGAGACGGAGAGATGACGGCGACGTCCGCCGAGGCATCGAAGGAGGCGGCCCGGGTGCACGCCCTGGTGGACACGCGCCTGCCCGAGCTGCAACTACTGGACTACGACGGCGCGTTGCGCGACCCGGTCGCCGACACCCCGTACACCGTCCTGTACTGCTTCCCCGGCGCCTACGCCCGCCGGGACGCCTATCCGCCGGGGTGGGCACAGATCCCCGGCGCGAGCGGCTGCACCCTCGAATCCTGCACGTATCGCGACCAGTTGGCCGAGTTCACGGCGGCGGGCGCCACCGTGCACGGGGTGTCCACCCAACGCCCGGACGAACAGCGGGCGTTCGCGGACGCGGAGCGACTGCGCTTCCCGCTGCTGTCCGACGCGGAGCTGGAGTTGACGGCGGCTCTGCGACTGCCGACGTTCCGCGCGGCAGGGACGAGCCGGCTGAAGCGGCTGACGCTGGTGGTGGACCGGAACCGGACGGTCCGCGAGGCGCTGTACCCGATCACGGATATCGAGGCGAGCGTGCGGGCGGCCCTGACGGTGATCCGAGAAGCGGCCCGGCCCGACGCATGACGCCCGGGCGGCGCCGGTCCGTCAGCCGACGAGGCGCCCCAGCATCTCCCGCGCGTACGCCTCGTCGTATTCGCCGCCGGTGAGCAGCACCTGCAGACAGATCCCGTCCATGAGCGCGATCAGCGCGCGCGCCGTGGCCGGATCGGTCCGCCGGGACAGCAGTTCGGCGATGCCGTCGGTCCACTCGGCGGCGACCGGCCGCAACGCGGGCCTGCGGAGCGCGGCGCAGTACAGCTCGTATTCCAACTCGGCCCGCCCACGCCCGCCGGAGAAGTACTCCCCCAGCAGCCCGGCCAGTTCCCCGGCGAGGTCGACGGCCGGGTCGGCCAGGGCCTCACTCGCCCGCATGACCCCGGCGAAGTTCTCGTTCGACCGGCGCAGCGCCGCGATCAACAGCTCGTCCAGCGAGGCGAAGTGATACGTCGTCGAGCCGAGCGGCACATCGGCCTCGGCCGCGACGGAGCGGTGGCTGAGTCCCGCGATGCCCTTGGCACCGACCACCCGGATCGCGGCGTCGATGATGCGGCCGCGCCGCTCGGGGTCGTAACGACGTGTCATCAGTGCGCCCCTCCCAGGTTCAGCACCACCACTCCGGCGATGACCAGCGCTATGCCGGCCAGCTTGACGAGGTTGCCGGACTCTCCCATGAAGAGGATGCCGATGGCGGCGATCGCGGCGGTGCCGATCCCGGCCCAGATGGCATAGGCGGTGCCCATCGACAGCGTCTTCAGCGTCTGGGCGAGCAGGGCGAAGGCGATGAGATAGCCCGCGACGGTGATCAGCGAGGGCCAGAGCCGGGTGAAGCCCTCGCTGTACTTCATGGCCGTCGTACCGGCCACCTCGGCCGCGATCGCCGCGGCAAGCAGTCCATAACCCATGTGTACGAGTGTACGCATCGCCGCTCGCGCCACGGTACGGCGGTTTTGCGCCATCCGGGGCGCTACGGTGTCCCGACCGGCACACTGGACGACGACACACAACGGAGCGGCAGAGTGGCGCAGGACGCAGGGTGGGGCGGCGGAGCACCGTACGGAGGGCCCCCGGGGCCATCGGGATGGGGCGGCGGCTGGATGCCACCGCCGAAGCCGGGGGTGATACCGCTGGCGCCCCTGAAGCTCGGGGACATACTCGGCGGCGCCTTCAGCGCGATGGGGCGCTACTGGAAGCAACTGTTCGGCATAGGCGTGGCCGTGTACGGCGGGGCGCTGGTGATCGTGGGGGCGGCTGCCCTGATCGCTTACTCCCAGATCAGTGACCATCTGCGCCACGTCGTCTCGCTCAGCGCCGAGGAGGATCCGGCGTCGGCGGACGTGGTGCCGCTGGGGATCGGCTTCGGCGTCGTCTGGCTGGTCGCGATGATCGTGTTCATGGTCAGTACGGCCATGATGTACGCGACCGTTCCCGCGATCCTGCAGGAGGCGGTCCTGGGCAGGCCGACCACCTTCGGCGTGATCTGGCGCCGGGCCTGGGCCCGTGTGCCGGCGGTGATCGCAACGGTGGTCCTGTCCACGCTGATCGCGATGATCCCGATGGTGCTCGCGGTGATCGGCTTCGTCACGGTCATGATCGGCGCCATCACTCTCTCGCAGGGGTCCGGCACCGCGCTGTGGGCCTCGCTCGGCTTCCTGGGTGCCCTGGCCACCGCGCCCCTGGCGGCCTGGCTCTGGGTGAAGTTCTGTCTGGCCCCCTCGGCCGTGGTCTTCGAGGGGCAGGGCCCGGTGGCGGGACTGCGCCGCTCGTCGCAGCTGGTGCGCGGCGACTGGTGGCGGGTCTTCGGGATCACTCTGCTGGCCCTGCTCATGGCGGGCGTGGCGAGCTACATCATCCAGATCCCGTTCTCGTTCCTCGGCATGTTCTCCGGTGTCATCGGCGGCTCGACCCTGGCCGACGACCCGAATCCGGCCTCGATCCTCTTCGCCATGAGCGGCTATCTGGTGATCATGGCGCTCGGGCAGCTGATCGGACAGCTCGTCTCGACGACGTTCCCGCCGCTGGTGACCGGACTCCTCTACGTCGACCGGCGCATCCGTACGGAGAACCTGGGCCCGGCCCTGGCCGAGGCGGCGGGCACCCCGCCGCCGCCCCCGTACGGCACCCAGTACTGATCAGCCGGACCGCCGGGCGGTTCAGCACGACGCCCCGGGCTCCACCGCATGGCGCCCGGGGCGTCTGCCGCTCCGGTACCGGACCGAATCGGCGGTCCCGGCTCTCCCCGGCTATCCGAACTGGCCGGGCTGGTAGTCGCCGGCGGGCTGCTGGACGATGACGTTCACGCGGTTGAAGGCGTTGATGAGGGCGATGAGCGACACCAGCGCGCCGAGCTGCTCCTCGTCATAATGCTTGGCGGCATTCGCCCACACCTCGTCACCGACACCACCGGCCCCGTCGGCGATGCGGGTGCCCTGCTCCGCAAGCTCCAGGGCAGCGCGCTCGGCATCGGTGAACACCTTGGCCTCCCGCCACGCCGCGACCAGGTTGAGGCGCAGCGACGTCTCCCCGGCGTGTGCGGCGTCCTTGCTGTGCATGTCGACGCAGAAGCCGCAGCCATTGATCTGACTGGCACGGAGCAGCACCAGCTCCCGCGTCGTGGCCGGCAGCGACGATTCCCCGATCACCTTGCCCGCCGCGACGAGGTGCTTCAGCGCCCCGGCCGCGACCGGGTTGGCGAAGAGGTTCAAGCGAGCTTCCATGGTGCACTCCTTTGCCGTTGTTGGCGGTTACACCTCTCTGACGGAAACGGCCCAGCAGATGTGACCCCACGGAATGTGACGCGCGTCTCTCTCGTCGAGCCACGGCAGGGCCTACGTGTCCGGGTTGTCGTCGGCCGCCCAGGAACCGGCCGTCATGCGTACGGCGGCCGAACAACGACGAACGGCCCCCGGCAGAAGCCGGGGGCCGTTCGTCGGTGATGCCTCAGACGTTGAAGCCGAGCGCGCGCAGCTGCTCGCGCCCGTCGTCCGTGATCTTGTCCGGGCCCCACGGCGGCATCCAGACCCAGTTGATCCGCAGCTCGTTGACGATGCCGTCGGTCGCGGACTTCGCCTGGTCCTCGATGACATCGGTCAGCGGGCAGGCCGCGGACGTCAGGGTCATGTCGAGGGTGGCGATGTTGGCGTCATCGATGTGGATGCCGTAGATCAGGCCCAGGTTGACGACGTCGATGCCCAGTTCGGGGTCGACGACGTCGTACAGGGCCTCGCGGACCTCCTCCTCGGAGGCCGGCTTGGTCGTGAGCTCCTCGTTGGATGTCACCGTGTTGTCGCTCATGCCGTCTTCCCTTCGGACAGCGCTTTCGCCGTCGCGTCCTTCCACGCCATCCAGCTCAATAGCGCGCACTTGACCCGGGCCGGGTACTTCGAGACACCGGCGAACGCGACCGCGTCCTCCAGTACCTCTTCCATCGCGTCGTCCGGCTCCAGCTGGCCCTTCGACTGCATCAGCTCCAGGAAGGTCTCCTGGATCTTCTGCGCCTCGCCCAGTTCCTTGCCGACCAGCAGGTCGTTGAGCACGGATGCGCTGGCCTGGCTGATGGAGCAGCCCTGACCCTCGTACGACACATCGACGATGGTCTCGCCGTCGTACTTCACCCGGAGAGTGATCTCGTCGCCGCACGTCGGGTTGACGTGGTGCACCTCGGCGTCGCCGTCCCGCAGGCCACGCCCGTGGGGGTGCTTGTAGTGGTCCAGGATCACTTCCTGGTACATGGAATCAAGCTTCACCAGTCAACCCTCAGCCGCTCTGCGTATTAACCGAAAAAGTTCCGTACGTGTTCCAGCCCGTCCACCAGGGCGTCGACCTCGGCGGGCGTGGAGTACAGATAGAACGACGCTCGCGTCGTCGCAGGAATTCCGAACCGCAGGCAGACCGGCCGTGCGCAGTGGTGTCCGACCCGGACGGCGATGCCCTGCTCGTCGAGCACCTGGCCCACGTCGTGCGGGTGGATGTCACCGAGCGTGAAGGAGATCGTGGCGCCGCGGTCCTCGGCCGTCGCAGGACCGATGATCCTGAGATCCGGGACCTCCAGGAGACGCTTCACCGCGTACTGGGTGATCGCGTGCTCGTGCTGGTAGATCTTCTCCATGCCGATCGCCGACAGGTAGTCCACGGCCGCGCCGAGGCCGACGGCCTGGGCGATCGGGGGCGTACCGGCCTCGAACTTGTGCGGCGCGGGGGCGTACGTCGACGAGTGCATCGACACGGTCTCGATCATCTCGCCGCCACCGAGGAACGGCGGCAGGTCCTCCAGGAGTTCCTGCCGTCCCCAGAGCACGCCGATGCCTGTCGGGCCGACCATCTTGTGGCCGGTGAAGGCCACGAAGTCGGCCTGCAGCGCCTGCACGTCGAGCACCATGTGCGGGGCGGCCTGCGAGGCGTCGATGCAGACCAGCGCGCCGACCTGCTGGGCGCGGCGGATGATCTTCTCGACCGGGTTGATCGTGCCCATGATGTTGGAGACCAGGGTGAAGGTGACGATCTTCGTCTTCTCCGTGATGATCTCGTCGATGTTGGACAGGTCGAGGCGGCCGTCGTCGGTGATGCCGAACCACTTCAGCTTCGCGCCGGTGCGCTGCGAGAGCAGCTGCCACGGCACGATGTTGGAGTGGTGCTCCATCTCCGTGGTGACGATCTCGGTCTCGTGGTCCACCCGGTAGGGCTCATCGGCCCAGCCGAGCATGTTGGCCACGAGGTTGAGCGACTCGGAGGCGTTCTTGGTGAAGATCACCTCGTTGCGGCTGGGCGCGTTGATGAACGCGGCGATCTTGTCACGGGCGCCTTCGTACAGCGCCGTGGCCTCCTCCGCGATCGTGTACACGCCGCGGTGCACGTTGGCGTTGTGCCGCTCGTAGTACTCGTTGAGGGCATCGAGGACCTGGCGCGGCTTCTGCGACGTCGCCGCGCTGTCCAGGTAGACGACCTTCTTCCCGTCGTGGACCGTGCGGTCCAGGAGGGGGAAGTCCTTGCGGATCGCCTCGGTGTCGAGGAGGCCCGGCAGCTGTGTCACGCGGAAGCGCCACCCTTCACATATGCCTCGTAGCCCTCGTTCTCCAGCTTGTCGGCGAGTTCGGCGCCGCCGGACTCGGCGATGCGGCCGTTGGCGAAGACGTGCACGAAGTCGGGCTTGATGTAGCGGAGGATCCGCGTGTAGTGCGTGATCAGCAGGGTGCCGACCTCGCCGGTCTCGCGGACCCGGTTGACGCCCTCGGAGACGATGCGCAGGGCGTCGACGTCCAGACCGGAGTCGGTCTCGTCGAGGATCGCGACCTTCGGCTTCAGGAGCTCCAGCTGGAGGATCTCGTGGCGCTTCTTCTCACCGCCGGAGAAGCCCTCGTTGACGTTGCGCTCGGCGAACGCCGGGTCCATGTGGAGGTCGGCCATCGTCTCCTTGACCTCCTTCACCCAGGTACGCAGCTTGGGTGCCTCGCCGCGGACGGCGGTGGCGGAGGTACGGAGGAAGTTGGAGACCGAGACACCGGGGATCTCGACCGGGTACTGCATCGCCAGGAACAGACCGGCGCGGGCGCGCTCGTCGACGGTCATCTCCAGGACGTTCTCGCCGTCCAGGGTCACCGTGCCGCTGGTGATCGTGTACTTGGGGTGACCTGCGAGGGAGTACGCGAGGGTCGACTTGCCGGACCCGTTGGGGCCCATGATGGCGTGGGTCTCGCCCTGCTTCACGATCAGGTCGACGCCCTTGAGGATCTCCTTCGTGGCGTTGTCGGCCTCGACGGAGACGTGCAGGTCGCGGATTTCAAGCGTTGCCATGGGTGACTCAGGACTCCTGGGTGACGGAGACGAGCACATCGTCCCCTTCGATCTTGACGGGGTATACGGGGACGGGGCGCGTCGCGGGAAGGCCGGACGGCTTGCCGGTGCGGAGGTCGAAGCTGGAGCCGTGCAGCCAGCACTCGATCTGGCAGTCCTCCACCTCTCCCTCGGACAGTGAGACGTTCGCGTGCGAGCAGATGTCGTTGATCGCGAACACCTCGCCCTCGGTGCGGACGATGGACACCGGCGTGCCGTCGAGCTCCACCCGCTTCGGGGTGTCGTCCTCCAGCTCACTCAGCGCACAGGCTTTGACGAAGGCCATCAGACGGAAGCCTTCAGCTCGGTCTCGATCTTGTCGAGCAGCCGCGCCTCGACGTCCGGCAGGCCGATCTGCTGGACCAGCTCGGCGAAGAAGCCGCGCACGACGAGCCGGCGGGCCTCCTCGGCCGGGATGCCGCGGGACATCAGGTAGAAGAGCTGCTCGTCGTCGAAGCGGCCGGTCGCGGAGGCGTGACCGGCGCCGACGATCTCGCCGGTCTCGATCTCCAGGTTCGGCACGGAGTCGACCCGCGCACCGTCCGTGAGGACGAGGTTGCGGTTCATCTCGTAGGTGTCGGTGCCCTCGGCACTGGCCTGGATGAGAACGTCACCGATCCACACCGCGTGTGCGCCGTCGCCCTGGAGCGCGCCCTTGTAGGCGGCGTTGGACTTGCAGTGCGGGGTGTTGTGGACGACCAGGAGGCGGTGCTCCTGGTGCTGGCCCTTGTCGGTGAAGTACAGACCGAAGAGCTCGGCTTCGCCGCCGGTGCCCGCGTAGCTGACGCGCGGGTGGAGACGGACGAGGTCACCGCCGAAGGTGACGACAATCGACTTGAACGAGGCGTCTCGGCCGATCAGCGCGTTGTGCTGGCCGACGTGGACGGCGGTCTCGTCCCAGTCCTGCACGGAGACGACGGTGAGCTTCGCG
This sequence comes from Streptomyces sp. NBC_00846, assembly GCF_045207325.1. NCBI lineage: Bacteria > Bacillati > Actinomycetota > Actinomycetes > Kitasatosporales > Streptomycetaceae > Streptomyces > Streptomyces sp. NBC_00846. The sequence continues at coordinate 1,517,900 of NZ_CP108846.1, forward strand.
CCGTCACCGAGGACGTAGTCCACGTTGGCGGCGAGCACCGCGTCACCGGTGTGGTCGATGACGACGACGGCCTCGGCGAAGGCACCCAGCTCGATGACCTGGTGGCCGTAGGCCACGCCGCCCTCGCCGTGCACCGCGATCCGGATCGGCTCGGTGAGCACGGCCTCCTTGGCGACCGTGACGACGGACGCCTGCTCGAAGGACGTGTACGCCTGGGCAGCGACGCGGTCCACCGGGATGCCGGCCTTACCGAGCCGGGCGTCGTCACGGCCGACGGTCTCGATCGTGACGCCCTCGGGGGCCTCGATCGCGACCTTCACACCGCCACCGGTGGCGACGGCCGTGCCGTCGTGCAGCCCGCGCAACCGCTCCAGCGGCGTGAACCGCCACTCCTCCTCGCGGCCGTGCGGGACCGGGAAGTCCGCGACGTCGAAGGACGGGGGCGCGCTCATGCGCGTGGCGACGGTCGACTCGGCGGCCACCGCGATAGACCCGGTGGTGGTGGACCCCGCCGGAATGTTCTGAGCCTCAGCCATGGCTGTCGTAGTGCTCGCTTTCTCTGTCAAAAGTCGGGGAGTTCGGTCGTCCGGCTGCGGTAGCCGTATTAGCCGACCGAACCCTCCATCTGCAGCTCGATCAGCCGGTTGAGCTCAAGTGCGTACTCCATCGGCAGCTCCTTCGCGATCGGCTCGACGAAGCCGCGCACGATCATCGCCATTGCCTCGAACTCCGTCAGACCGCGGCTCATCAGGTAGAAGAGCTGGTCCTCGGAGACCTTGGAGACGGTTGCCTCGTGGCCCATCGACACGTCGTCCTCGCGGACGTCGACGTACGGGTAGGTGTCGGAGCGCGAGATGGTGTCGACCAGGAGCGCGTCGCACAGCACGTTGGACTTGGAGCCCGCGGCGCCCTCGCCGATCTCGACCAGACCGCGGTACGAGGTACGGCCGCCGCCTCGCGCCACCGACTTGGAGACGATGTTGGAGGAGGTGTTCGGCGCCATGTGGACCATCTTGGATCCGGCGTCCTGGTGCTGGCCCTCGCCCGCGAAGGCGATGGAGAGCGTCTCGCCCTTGGCGTGCTCGCCCATCAGGTAGACGGCCGGGTACTTCATGGTGACCTTGGAGCCGATGTTGCCGTCGACCCACTCCATGGTCGCGCCCTCGTACGCCACGGCGCGCTTGGTGACCAGGTTGTAGACGTTGTTCGACCAGTTCTGGATCGTCGTGTAGCGGCAGCGGCCGCCCTTCTTCACGATGATCTCGACAACGGCGGAGTGCAGCGAGTCCGAGGAGTAGATCGGCGCGGTGCAGCCCTCGACGTAGTGGACGTAGGCGTCCTCGTCGACGATGATCAGCGTCCGCTCGAACTGGCCCATGTTCTCCGTGTTGATACGGAAGTAGGCCTGCAGCGGGATGTCGACGTGGACACCCTTCGGCACGTAGATGAACGAGCCACCGGACCACACGGCCGAGTTCAGCGAGGCGAACTTGTTGTCGCCGACCGGGATGACGGTGCCGAAGTACTCCTTGAAGAGCTCCGGGTGCTCCTTCAGCGCGGTGTCCGTGTCGAGGAAGATGACGCCCTGCTCCTCCAGGTCCTCACGGATCTGGTGGTAGACGACCTCGGACTCGTACTGCGCGGCGACACCGGCGACCAGGCGCTGCTTCTCCGCCTCCGGGATACCGAGCTTGTCGTAGGTGTTCTTGATGTCCTCGGGCAGGTCCTCCCAGGACTCCGCCTGCTTCTCGGTGGACCGCACGAAGTACTTGATGTTGTCGAAGTCGATGCCCGACAGGTCCGAGCCCCAGTTCGGCATGGGCTTCTTGTCGAACAGGCGCAGCCCCTTGAGACGGAGCTTCAGCATCCACTCGGGCTCGTTCTTCTTTGCCGAGATGTCGCGTACGACAGCCTCGGAGAGGCCGCGCTTGGCCGCCGCGCCTGCCGCGTCGGAGTCGGCCCAGCCGAATTCGTACGTACCCAGACCCTCGAGCTCAGGGTGGGCAGTCTCCGTGGGGAGCGTCATGCGGGGTTCCTCCCGGCCGTGCTTGCAGATACTGAATGGGTGGTCTGTGGTGCTGCGTGGCCGCTGCGCGGAATGTAGGTCGTGCACACACCGTCGCCGTGGGCGATGGTGGCCAGACGCTGCACATGGGTCCCGAGGAGGCTGGAGAAGAACTCCGTCTCCGCCTCGCACAGCTGCGGGTACTGCTCGGCGACATGGGCGACCGGGCAGTGGTGCTGGCACAGCTGCTCGCCCTGCTGCGGGCCGGGCGCGCTACGCGCGGTAGCAGCGTACCCGTCGGCCGACAAAGCCTTGGCCAAGGCCTCGGTCCGTGCCTCCGGGACCGCGGCCTCGACCGCCGCGCGGTACGCCTCGGACTGGGCCGCGATCCTGGCCCGGGCGAAAGCGACGACCGCCTCGTCGCCCGAGGTCTCGGCGATCCAGCGCAGCGCGTCTGCGGCGAGCTTGTCGTAGGACTGGTCGAAGGCGTCCCGCCCGAAGTCGGTGAGGGCGAACACCTTGGCCGGGCGGCCCCGGGTCCGCGCGCCGTACACCCGCTGTTCGCGGGCCTCGACGACGCCGTCGGAGACGAGGGCGTCGAGATGGCGGCGTACCGCGGCCTGGGTCAGGCCCAGGCGCTTGGCCAGCTCAGAAACCGTGGACGGGCCGTGGTCCAGGATGGAGCGCGCGACGCGGTTGCGCGTCGAGCGCTCTCCGGTCGCGAGTTCCTCCTGCGGAGCCTCGCCAACGTATTTCACAACGCCATTGTTGCGTAATTCATCTCGCCCTGACAACCACGGTCCGGAACGATCTACGGTGCGTTTCATCACTTAGGGTTACCTAATGCGGCCCCGGGACACGGGCGTTTCCCGCCCCTGCCTAGACTTACCGGCCATGAAGAGCGAGTCCGCCCTCCCGTCACCCGGCCGCTGCCCCCCATCGAGGCACTCCGCGCCGCACCTGGCCATCGAGGTCCGCGGACTGGTGAAGCGGTACGGCCCCAAGACCGCTGTGGACGGCCTCGACCTGCGTGTACGCACCGGCGCGGTCACCGCCGTCCTCGGCCCCAACGGCGCCGGCAAGACCACCACCATCGAAACCTGCGAGGGCTACCGCCGTCCGGATGACGGGACGGTACGGGTCCTCGGTCTCGATCCGGTCGCCGATGCCGCGCTGCTCCGCCCGCGGATCGGCGTGATGCTCCAGTCGGGCGGCGTCTACTCCGGAGCGCGCGCCGACGAGATGCTCCGCCACATGGCGAAACTCCACGCCCATCCCCTGGACGTCGACGCCCTGATCGAGCGCCTCGGCCTCGGCAGCTGCGGCCGGACGGCCTACCGCCGGCTCTCCGGCGGCCAGCAGCAGCGGCTCGCCCTGGCGATGGCCGTCGTGGGCCGCCCCGAACTGGTCTTCCTGGACGAACCGACCGCCGGCCTCGACCCGCAGGCCCGCCGGTCCACCTGGGATCTCGTACGGGAGCTGCGCGCCGATGGCGTGTCCACCATCCTGACCACGCACTTCATGGACGAGGCCGAGGAGCTCGCCGACGACGTCGCCGTCATCGACGCGGGCAAGGTCATCGCCCAGGGCAGCCCGGAGACGCTCTGCCGCGGCGGCGCCGAGAACACCCTGCGCTTCACCGGCCGCCCCGCGCTCGACCTCGGCTCCCTGCTGAAGGCACTGCCCGACGGTACCGAGGCGGCCGAGCTCACTCCGGGCACGTACCGCATCACCGGCGACGTCGGCCCGCAGCTGCTGGCCACCGTCACCTCCTGGTGCGCGCAGCACGGCGTGATGCCGTCCGGCATCTCCGTGGAGCGGCACACACTGGAGGACGTCTTCCTGGAACTGACCGGCAAGGAGCTGCGCGCATGAGCGCCGGTACGTACACCCCGCGGCCCGGCGCCGCCCCGCTGTCCCGCATGATCACCACGCAGACCGCGCTGGAGACGCGGATGCTGCTGCGCAACGGCGAGCAACTGCTGCTGACCGTGATCATCCCGACGCTGCTGCTGGTGCTGTTCAGCGCGGTCGACATCGTGGACACCGGCTCGGGCGAGTCGGTCGACTTCCTGACCCCCGGCATCCTCGCGCTCGCCGTGATGTCGACGGCCTTCACCGGCCAGGCCATCGCCACCGGCTTCGAGCGGCGGTACGGGGTGCTCAAGCGGCTCGGCGCCTCGCCGCTGCCCCGCTGGGCCCTGATGACCGCCAAGACCCTCTCCGTACTGGTCACCGAGGTGCTGCAGGTGGTGCTGCTGACGGTGATCGCGTTCGCGCTGGGCTGGTCGCCGCACGGCAACCCGTTCGCCGTCCTGCTGCTGCTCGTGCTCGGCACCGCGGCCTTCTCCGGGCTCGGGCTGCTGATGGCCGGGACGCTGAAGGCGGAGGCGACGCTCGCCGCGGCCAATCTGGTCTTCCTGCTGCTGCTGGTCGGCGGCGGTGTCATCGTGCCGCTGGAGAAGTTCCCGGACGCGGTGCAGTCGGTGCTGGGGCTGCTGCCGATCGCTGCCCTGTCGGACGGGCTGCGCGACGTACTCCAGCACGGCGCGTCGATGCCGTGGGGAGACCTCGGCATCCTCGCGGTATGGGCGGTGCTCGGGCTGGGCGCGGCGGCGAAGTTCTTCCGCTGGGAGTGAGCGGGCCCACGCATCGGTCGACGTTTCGGGGTAACTCGTCCCCCTCGTGAAAGCTTGCACAAGCCGCCGCCTACCATGGTGCGCGTGCCCAAGCTGACCCGAGCCGAAGTCGCTCAAGCCGTGCGGAACCCGCTCCTCTACATCGCCGAGCGATGGACTCCGTCCCCCCGCACGGTCCGCCGTGCGGCCATGTCGGCCGTCGTCATGGCCGTGCTCATCGTCGTGACCGGCGGCGCGGTGCGGCTGACCGGCTCCGGCCTGGGCTGCCCGACCTGGCCCAAGTGCACCGAGGAGAGCCTCACGGCGACGAGCGAGATGGGCCTCCACGGCGCCATCGAGTTCGGCAACCGGATGCTGACGTACGTCCTGTGCGCGGCCGTCGGGTGGGCGATCATCGCCGCCCGGTCCGCGAAGCCCTGGCGGCGCAGCCTCACCCGGCTCGGCTGGGTGCAGTTCTGGGTGGTCATGGGCAACGCGGTGCTCGGCGGCATCGTGGTGCTGGTCGGCCTCAACCCGTACACCGTCGCGGCGCACTTCCTGCTCTCCACGGCGCTGCTCACCGTCGCGATGGTGACGTGGCAGCGGGTCCGTGAGGGCGACGCGGCGCCCCGGCCGCTGGTGGGCAAGGCGGTGTCCCAGCTGACCTGGCTGCTCGCGGTCGTGGCGGGGCTGCTGATCGCGGTCGGCACAGTCGTCACGGGCGCCGGACGGCACGCGGGTGACTCCAGCGAAGTCCACCGCATTCCGATCGACTGGAAGATGATCACGCAGCTGCACGCCGATCTGGCCTGGGCCGTGGTGGCGCTGACCGTGGCCCTCTGGTTCGTACTGAAGGCCGTGGACGCACCCGTCGGGCCGCTGCGCCGCACCCGTGACCTCTTCCTGGTGCTGCTGGGGCAGGGACTTGTCGGGTACGTGCAATATTTCACCGACACGCCGGAAGTACTGGTCGGACTGCACATGCTCGGCTCGTGCCTGGTGTGGATCGGCGTGGTGCGCGTCCTGCTGTCGCTGCGCGAGCGGCCGGTGGAGGTCGGGCCGACTCCGACCCCGCACAGCGAAACAGCGCTCATCGCCTGAAAGGCGCCGCGCGCCGGGGAGCACATGGGCAAGGCGTCATTGGGTACGTGCAGTACGGACCATTCCCGGCGCGCGGCAGAAATGCCAACGCGCGAATCCCCTAAAGGTTTCGTCAGCGGCTGATCGAAAGCCCCCTGCCAGCCCGGCTGAATGCGGTGAGCAGGGGGCTTTCGCCTGCCCTCAGGCCTTGTCGAACGGGCCGCCCACCTGGATTCCGGCCATCCGCGTCCACTCGTACGGGCCGGTGCGGACCTTCGCGGCGAACTCCCCGTCGAAGGACTCGTGCATCGTGATCCCGGCCTTCCGGGCGGCACTCTCGGCGACCGCGTACGACGGGGCGACCAGATCGCCCCAGCCGCCGTCCTCGCCGACGAGAACGATGCGGGTGCCCATCTGCCCGATGTAGGAGAGCTGTCCCTCCGCACCGCCGTGGGCCTTGGAGAAGGCACCGATCTGCTTGGCGAGCCTCGCCGCCCTGCGCTCCGCGCGGGCCGCCTGCTTGCCGCTCTCCACCTGGGTTTCTGCCGTCTCTGCCATGCTCAGGATGCTACCGATGGGTACGCCGACGTGCGACGGGCGGGGCACGTGGCCTGGGCCACGCACCCCGCCCGTCGGCAGGTGTCGGTGAAGCGGGACTACCTCAGGAAGGGGTCGACCGCCACGGCGACGAAGAGCAGCGAGACATAGGTGATCGACCAGTGGAACAGCCGCATCTCCTTGAGCTTCCCGCCCGTCACCCCGGCCTTGGCCCGGTTGAGCAGGCCGTGGGCCTCCCAGAGCCAGAACCCGCCGGTCAGCAGCGCCACCGCCGTGTAGAACCAGCCGGTGTAGCCGAGCGGGGTCAGCAGCAGCGAGACGGCGACCATCACCCAGCTGTAGACGACGATCTGGCGGGCCACCACCCGGTTGGAGGCGATGACCGGCAGCATCGGCACGCCGACCCTGGCGTAGTCGTCCTTGACCTTCATCGACAGCGGCCAGTAGTGCGGCGGCGTCCAGAAGAAGATGACGGCGAAGAGGATGACCGCGGCCCAGGACATCGAGTTGGTCACGGCGGACCAGCCGATGAGGACCGGCATGCAGCCGGCGATGCCGCCCCAGACGATGTTCTGCGAGGTGCGGCGCTTCAGCAGCATCGTGTAGACGACGACGTAGAAGAGCAGCGCACCGAGCGACAACGCCGCCGACAGCCAGTTGACCAGCAGTCCGAACCAGGCCGTGGAGATCACCGCGAGGGCAATACCAAAGGCCAGGCACTCACGCGGGGTCACCATTCCGGTGACCAGCGGGCGCTGCGACGTACGGTCCATCAACGCGTCGATGTCGCGGTCGATGTACATGTTCAGCGCGTTGGCACCGCCCGCGGAGAGATATCCCCCGACGGTGGTGGTGAGAACGAGCCACAGATCGGGTACACCCTGAGCGGCCAGGAACATCACCGGAACAGTGGTGATCAGCAAAAGCTCGATGATCCGAGGCTTGGTCAACGCCACGAATGCCTTGACACGGGCCCCGAACGGGCGATGGCCCCCTGGACTGGGAGTCAAGGCGACCCCTGCGGGTCGGGACTCGACGGCCGTCACGCACACCCCTGACAGAGAAATCCCAGCAAGCTCCGGGCGTGAAGGCCCAGTAAAGACTTGCGCGAACCAGACCACTGTAGACGTTGGGGACAGGCCGCCCTTCGCGGGGGGTGCGGTCGTGTTGAAGTGGCGCAGAAGTAAACGGACGCGCTCATCGAAGTGGCATATGAGGGCCTCGCTGACCGAGGTGGCGCATCAGTGAAAGGACACGCTCATCGGAGGGCCCAGAAGTGGCCTGAGGCGCTCATCGGAGGGCCCAGAAGTGAGCCGTCGCGCTCATACGGGAGGCGAACTCCACGGACCACCCGCACCCTGGAAAGCAGCCGGAAAATGCGTGTTTCGACGAGGGTAGGCTCGACAGCGCCCGGTGCGGTCACCAGTCACCGGTTTACAACAGTGGAGAGGAGCCCTGACTCAGGGTGAGCACCAAGCCGACCACCACAGACCTCCAGTGGACCGAATTGGACCAGCGGGCCGTGGACACTGTCCGCGTCCTTGCCGCCGACGCCGTACAGAAGGTCGGAAACGGCCACCCGGGCACGGCGATGAGCCTGGCTCCCGCCGCGTACACCCTCTTCCAGAAGGTGATGCGGCACGACCCCGCCGACGCCGAGTGGACCGGTCGCGACCGGTTCGTGCTCTCCGCGGGGCACAGCAGCCTGACCCTCTACATCCAGCTCTACCTGGCCGGGTACGGCCTGGAGCTCGATGACCTCAAGGCCTTCCGCACCTGGGGTTCGAAGACCCCCGGTCACCCGGAGTACGGCCACACCACCGGCGTCGAGACGACCACGGGCCCGCTGGGCCAGGGTGTCGCCAACGCGGTGGGCATGGCGATGGCCGCCCGCTACGAGCGCGGCCTGTTCGACCCGGAGGCGGCCCCCGGCACCTCCCCGTTCGACCACATGATCTGGGTCGTCGCGGGCGACGGCTGCCTCCAGGAGGGCATCTCCGCGGAGGCGTCCTCGCTGGCCGGGCACCAGAAGCTCGGCAACCTGGTCCTGCTGTGGGACGACAACCACATCTCCATCGAGGGCGACACGGAGACCGCGGTCTCCGAGGACACCCTGAAGCGGTACGAGGCGTACGGCTGGCACGTCCAGCGCGTCGACCAGCTGCCCAGCGGCGACCTGGACCCCGCAGGTCTGTACGCGGCGCTGCAGGCCGCCAAGGCCGAGACCGAGCGCCCGTCGTTCATCGCGGCCCGTTCGATCATCGCCTGGCCCGCCCCGCACGCCCAGAACACCGAGGCCTCGCACGGCTCGGCACTCGGTGACGAAGAGGTCGCCGCGACGAAGAAGGTCCTCGGCTTCGACCCGGAGAAGACCTTCGAGGTCTCCGACGAGGTCATCTCGCACACCCGTGAGGCGCTGGACCGCGGCCGCGAGGCCAAGGCCGAGTGGGAGAAGTCCCTCGCCGCGTGGCGCACCGCCAATCCGGAGCGCGCCGCCGAGTTCGACCGGATCTCCGCGGGCGAGCTGCCCGCCGGCTGGGAGGACAAGCTCCCCGTCTTCGAGCCGGGCAAGAGCGTCGCCACCCGTGCCGCCTCCGGCAAGGTGCTCCAGGCTCTCGGCGAGATCGTCCCCGAGCTGTGGGGCGGCTCCGCCGACCTGGCGGGCTCGAACAACACGACGATCGACAAGACGTCGTCGTTCCTCCCGACGGGCAACCCGCTGCCGGGCGCGGACCCGTACGGCCGCACGATCCACTTCGGCATCCGCGAGCACGCCATGGCCGCGGCCATGAACGGCATCGCGCTGCACGGCCACACCCGTATCTACGGCGGCACCTTCCTGGTGTTCTCCGACTACATGCGCAACGCCGTGCGCCTGTCCGCGCTGATGCACCTGCCGGTGACGTACGTGTGGACGCACGACTCCATCGGTCTCGGCGAGGACGGCCCGACCCACCAGCCGGTGGAGCACCTGGCCTCGCTGCGCGCCATCCCGGGCCTGAACATCGTCCGCCCGGCCGACGCGAACGAGACCGCCGTCGCCTGGCGCGAGATCCTGCGCCGCTACACCAAGGTGTTCGGCAAGGGAGCCCCGCACGGCCTGGCGCTGACCCGTCAGGGCGTGCCCACGTACGAGGCGAACGAGGACGCGGCCAAGGGCGGCTACGTGCTCTTCGAGGCCGAAGGCGGCGACGCCCAGGTCCTCCTCATCGGTACGGGCTCCGAGGTGCACCTCGCCGTCGAGGCGCGCGAGGAGCTGCAGGCGGCCGGCATCCCGACCCGGGTGGTCTCGATGCCGTCGGTCGAGTGGTTCGAGGAGCAGGACCAGGCGTACAAGGACAGCGTTCTGCCGCCGTCCGTGAAGGCCCGGGTCGCGGTCGAGGCCGGTATCGGTCTGACCTGGCACCGGTACGTCGGAGACGCCGGCCGGATCGTCTCGCTGGAGCACTTCGGTGCCTCGGCCGACGCCAAGGTCCTCTTCCGTGAGTTCGGCTTCACCGGCGAGCACGTCGCCGCCGCAGCGCGGGAATCTCTCGCCGCCGCCACGCGCTGACGCCGTTATACGACTAGTAGGAGATGCAATTCTCATGACAGACGCACTCAAGCGCCTCTCCGACGAGGGCGTGGCGATCTGGCTCGATGACCTGTCGCGCAAGCGGATCACCTCGGGCAACCTCGCCGAGCTGATCGACGAGCAGCACGTCGTGGGCGTCACCACCAACCCGTCGATCTTCCAGAAGGCGATCTCGCACGGCGACGGGTACGAGCGCCAGCTCACCGATCTCGCCACCCGCAAGGTCACCGTCGACGAGGCCATCCGCATGATCACGACGGCCGATGTGCGGGACGCCGCGGACATCCTGCGTCCGGTCTTCGACGCCACGGACGGCCAGGACGGCCGGGTCTCCATCGAGGTCGACCCTCGTCTGGCCCACCACACCGACGCCACCGTCGCCGAGGCCAAGCAGCTGGCCTGGCTGGTGGACCGGCCCAACACGCTCATCAAGATCCCGGCGACGAAGGCCGGTCTTCCGGCGATCACCGAGGTCATCGGAAAGGGCATCAGCGTCAACGTCACGCTGATCTTCTCGCTGGAGCGCTACCGCGAGGTCATGGATGCCTACCTGGCGGGTCTGGAGAAGGCGAAGGCCGCGGGCCTGGACCTCTCCAAGATCCACTCGGTGGCCTCCTTCTTCGTGTCCCGCGTGGACACCGAGATCGACAAGCGTCTCGACGCGATCGGCACCGACGAGGCCAAGGCGCTCAAGGGCAAGGCGGCGCTCGCCAACGCCCGGCTCGCCTACCAGGCGTACGAGGAGGTCTTCGGCTCGGACCGCTGGGCCGCCCTGGACAAGGCGCACGCCAACAAGCAGCGCCCGCTGTGGGCCTCGACCGGTGTCAAGGACCCCGCGTACAAGGACACCCTGTACGTCGACGACCTGGTCGCCCCCGGCACGGTGAACACCATGCCCGAGGCCACTCTGGACGCCACCGCGGACCACGGACAGATCACGGGCAACACCATCGCCGGCACCTACGAGCAGGCCCGCGCCGAGCTCGACGGCGTCGCGAAGCTCGGGATCTCCTACGCCGACGTCGTCCAGCTCCTCGAGGACGAGGGCGTCGAGAAGTTCGAGGCGTCCTGGATCGACCTGCTCAACTCGACCGAGGCAGAGCTCAAGCGCCTCGCCCCTTCGGAGGGCTGACCACCTTGTCTGGTGTTCCCGGAGCCAACCCGCTTCGTGACCCCCAGGACCGACGGCTCCCGCGCATCGCGGGACCGTCGGGTCTGGTGATCTTTGGGGTCACGGGCGATTTGTCCCGTAAAAAGCTGATGCCAGCCGTCTACGACCTGGCCAATCGCGGCCTGCTGCCGCCGGGCTTCTCCCTCATCGGTTTCGCGCGCCGCGAGTGGCACGACGAGGACTTCGCACAGGAGGTCCACGACGCCGTCAAGCAGCACGCCCGTACGCCGTTCCGTGAAGAGGTCTGGCAGCAGCTCATCCAGGGGATGCGCTTCGTCCAGGGCAACTTCGACGACGACGACGCCTTCGAGACGCTGAAGGCGACGATCCAGGAGCTGGACAAGGCACAGGGCACGGGAGGCAACTTCGCCTTCTATCTGTCCGTGCCTCCGAAGTTCTTCCCCAAGGTCGTCCAGCAGCTCAAGAAGCACGGGCTCGCGGACCAGAAGGAGGGTTCCTGGCGGCGTGCCGTCATCGAGAAGCCCTTCGGCCACGATCTGAAGAGCGCACAGGAGCTCAACCAGAACGTGCACGACGTGTTCCCGCCCAACGAGGTCTTCCGGATCGACCACTACCTGGGCAAGGAAACGGTCCAGAACATCCTGGCGCTGCGGTTCGCCAACACGATGTTCGAGCCGATCTGGAACAGGTCGTACGTCGACCACGTCCAGATCACGATGGCCGAGGACATCGGCATCGGCGGCCGGGCCGGCTACTACGACGGCATCGGTGCCGCCCGTGACGTCATCCAGAACCACCTGCTCCAGCTGCTGGCACTGACGGCGATGGAGGAGCCCGGCTCCTTCCACCCGAAGGCCCTGGTCGCCGAGAAGCTCAAGGTGCTCACGGCGGTGGAACTGCCGGACGACCTGGGCAAGCACACGGTGCGCGGCCAGTACGCGCGCGCCTGGCAGGGCGGCGAGGAGGTCCTCGGCTATCTGGAGGAGGACGGCATCGACCCCAAGTCGACGACCGACACCTTCGCCGCGATCAAGCTGACGATCAACAACCGCCGCTGGGCGGGCGTGCCGTTCTACCTCCGTACCGGAAAGCGGCTCGGCCGCCGCGTCACGGAGATCGCGGTCGTCTTCAAGCGCGCCCCGTATCTGCCCTTCGAGTCCGGCGCGACCAAGGAGCTGGGCGGCAACGCCCTGGTCATCCGGGTCCAGCCGGACGAGGGCGTGACCGTGCGGTTCGGCTCCAAGGTGCCCGGCACCTCGATGGAGGTCCGGGACGTCACGATGGACTTCGCGTACGGCGAGTCCTTCACGGAGTCCAGCCCGGAGGCGTACGAGCGGCTCATCCTCGATGTGCTGCTCGGCGACGCCAACCTGTTCCCGCGGCACCAGGAGGTCGAACTCTCCTGGAACATCCTCGACCCGATCGAGGAGTACTGGGACAAGCACGGCAAGCCCGCGCAGTACCCGGCGGGCACCTGGGGCCCGGCCGAGGCGGACGAGATGCTCGCACGAGACGGACGGAGCTGGCGTCGGCCATGAAGATCGATCTCACGGAGACCACTTCCAGCAAGATCAACCAGGCGCTGGTGTCGGCCCGCCGGGCCATCGGTACCCCGGCCATCGGCATGGTGCTGACCCTGGTCATCGTCACCGACGAGGAGAACGCGTACGACGCGCTCAAGTCGGCCGGCGACGCCTCGCGCGAGCACCCCTCGCGGATCATCGCGGTGATCAAGCGGGTCAGCCGTTCGCCGCGCAGCCGCCGGGACGCCCGGCTCGACGCCGAGGTGCGGGTCGGCTCCGACGCGGGCACCGGCGAGACCGTCGTCCTGCGTCTCCACGGCGAGCTGGCCAACCACGCCCAGTCGGTGGTCCTGCCGCTGCTGCTGCCGGACGCCCCGGTCGTGGTCTGGTGGCCCGAGGACGCACCCGACGACCCGGCGAAGGACCCGCTGGGCGCGCTCGCCCAGCGCCGGATCACGGACGCGTACTCCTCGGAGCACCCGAGCGACGAACTCGCCGTCCGCGCCCGGTCGTACACCCCGGGCGACACCGATCTGGCCTGGACCCGCATCACGCCGTGGCGCTCGATGCTCGCGGCCGCGCTCGACCAGCAGCACGTCGAGATCGTCGCGGCGACGGTCGAGGGCGAGTCGGAGAACCCGAGCTGTGAGCTGCTCGCCATGTGGCTCGCCGACCGGCTCAAGGTTCCGGTGGAGCGCACCCAGTCCGACGGCCCCGGTCTGACGGCCGTGCGGATGACGACCAAGAACGGTGTCATCGTCCTGGACCGGCCGGACGGTTCGCTGGCCACGCTCTCGATGCAGGGCCAGCCCGACCGTGCGGTGGCGCTCAAGCGGCGGGAAACCTCCGAGCTGCTCGCCGAGGAGCTGCGGCGCCTGGACCCGGACAACACCTATGAGGCGACGGTGAAGTTCGGCGTGGAGAAGCTCGGCGGACCGGCGGTGCAGAAGCCTGCCGAGCCCAAGTCCACCGAGCCCAAGTCCACCGAACCGAAGTCCGGCGGGACCGCCGGCCCGGCCGCCGCCAAGAAGACGGCGGCCAAGAAGGCGGCGACGAAGTGAGTGCCCCTCAGCTTGTCGTGCACCGCGACAAGGAGCTGATGGCGCAGGCCGCCGCGGCCCGGCTGATCACGAGGGTCGTGGACGCCCAGGCCGCCCGTGGCTACGCCTCGGTGGTCCTCACCGGCGGGCGCAACGGCAACGGCCTGCTGGCCGCCCTCGCCGCCGCGCCCGCCCGGGACGCGATCGACTGGTCGCGGCTCGATCTGTGGTGGGGCGACGAGCGGTTCCTGCCGGAAGGCCATCCGGAGCGCAATGTCACGCAGGCCCGCGAGGCCCTGCTCGACTCGGTGCCGCTGACCCCGTCCCGGGTACACGCGATGCCCGCCTCGGACGGCCCCTGCGGCAACGACGCCGACGCGGCCGCGGCCACGTACGCCGGGGAACTGGCCGCGGCGGCCGGTCCGGAGGACCACGGTCCGGTGCCGACGTTCGATGTGCTGATGCTGGGCGTCGGCCCGGACACGCATGTCGCGTCGCTCTTCCCGGAACTGCCCGCGGTACGGGAGACCGAACGCACCGTCGTCGGTGTGCACGGCGCCCCCAAGCCGCCGCCCACCCGGGTCTCGCTCACGCTGCCCGCGATCCGGGCGGCGCGCGAGGTGTGGCTGCTCGCCGCGGGTGAGGACAAGGCGGAGGCCGCGGAGATCGCGCTCTCGGGTGCCGGGGAGATCCAGGCCCCGGCGGCCGGTGCGTACGGACGCAGCCGCACCCTGTGGCTGATGGACGCGGCGGCGGCCTCGCGGCTGCCGCGTGCGCTGTATCCGCCGGCCTCTCCCTGAGTGGCCGTCAGTACCGTTGCACCCGGGCCTGGTTCGCTCCTCGGAGCGGCCGGGCCCGCGGCGTGAAAGGGCGGGGAGCCGGGCTCGCCGTCCCCCGACGCCCCGGATGTCGTGGCGCCGGCCGGCACCGGGGCAGCTGATTCCGCGTCATCGGCGCGGCGCGCGGCCCCTCCAGCGCTCAGCCGGCCGCCGGGGTGCGCTCCAGGAAGGGTTCCAGCAGGCCCGGGACCGCCTGCGAGGCGAAGTCGAGGCCCTCGCTCGCGTCCGCGTCGTACGCCGTGTACGCGCCCGCTCCCGCGGCCGTCGTCGCGGTGAGACTCAGCACGCCTGACCGCCGCTGGAAGTACGTCTGCCGGACCGTCCAGCCGATGACCCCGGCCCGCTCCAGCGCGGCGGTCGAACGCCGGACCGTGCCCGACCGGACCACCAGGTAGTCGCCGCTGAGGCCATGCCCCAGACCGCGGTACGAGTCAAGGGCCACGAACACCCCCAGAGGCAGCCCCACGGCCGCGCAGCCGAGCGCGGTCCAGAGCAGTACGGGGGTCAGCAGCACGCCGAGCACGGCCTGGACGGCCACGGGGACGACGACGGCCCAGAACGCCCGGCGCAGCCGCCGGCCGCGGGCCCCGACGGGGTGCCCGGTCAGCGGGGCACCAGTCGGGGACGTGGTCGCGCGCAGGACGTCGGCGGCCACCGTGTCGGCGACGGGCCGGGGTGCGGCGGGCAGCAGGGTGTTGTGGTCGCCGTGCTGCTCCTCGTCGTCCTTGGCCAGTCCGGTGGTGATCGCGTCGACGCGGGCGGCGCCGAAGAGCCGGATGCCGAACGGTTCGACGAGGTCGACTCCGCGCAGCCGCCGCTCCTCGATGGAGACGGACCGGGAGGTCAGCAGGCCGCGCCGGATGCGAAGGGTGCCACCGGGTTCGCGCTCCAGCCGGTAGCTCCACCACATCTCGACCCACAGCCCGAGAGCGCCGACGACACCGGCCGCCACGGCCGCGACGGCGAGGATCACGATCATGGCCGTCAGCGAGGTGTCGCGGAACCGGTCGCCGACCCAGTCGATCACCTGCCCCTGTGCCCCGAACCAGTCGCTGACCTGCATCACCGCACCGGCCGCCGCGCCGCCGAGTGCGGGGGCCACGAACGAAACCGGTGCGTAACGGATCCAGCGCGGGTCGAGGGCGACGAGTTCGCCCTCGCGATGCGTGCCCGGGGCGCCGGTGGCCGTACGCTCCAGCAGTCCGCGGCGGAGCCGTTCGCCCTCGGCCTTGGGGACCGGATCCAGTTCCAGGGTGGATTCGCCGCCGGAGTGCTCGCCGGTGCCGATACGGACGGTCACCAGGCCGAGGACCCGTTGGAGCGGATGGGCGGTGAGGTCGACGCTGCGGATGCGTTCACGGGCCAGTGAGCGCTTCTTGACCAGGAACAGGCCGGTGTGGAGCTCGACCCGTTCGGCGCCGACGCGGTAGCGGGTGCGGCGCCACCGTACGTAGTCGCCGGCCGCGGCGGAACCGATCAGCAGGAGCGCACCGGCCAGCACCCACGCGACCGCGGGCCCGACGCCGAACCGCCCGGAGAGCCCGAGCGTGGTGGGCACCGCCGCACCGGCCGCCACTCCGACCGTGACGAGTGCGCTGACGAGGACCGTACGCCGGTCCAGCCGCCGCCAGTCGGTGTCGGGGCCGGTGGTGCGGTCGTCGCCCCCGGCGTCCGGGGAGACGACCGCCTCGGCGCTCATGTGGCGTCCCCGGGGGTGTCCTGGGTGATCCGGGTCAGCCGCTCGGCCAGCTCGGCCGCCAGCTCGTGGCCCAGTCCCTCGATCCGGACCGCGCCCTTGGACGACGCGGTGGTCACGGTGACCGTGGCGAGCCGGTAGAGCTGTTCGAGCGGGCCGCGGACGGTGTCCACGGTCTGGATGCGGGACATCGGGGCGATCCGCCACTCCTGTCGCAGGACCCCGGTTCTGACGTACACCGCTTCGTCGGTGACCTCCCAGCGATGGGTGCGGAACCACCAGAGGGGGAAGAGGACGGCGCAGCCGATACCGAGGACCGCGAGGATCGCGGCGGGCAGCAGCAGCCAGAACCGGGCGGGCTCGATGAGCACGCCGAGCACCGCCAGGACGGCCACCGGCGCCGCGGTCAGCAGCAGCCACTGGGCCCGCCACCAGCCGACGGCCCGCGCGTCCAGAGTGTTGCTGGGCGGCCTCAGCCGCACCGTCCGCTCCCCCGTGGTCATCGGCTCAGCGCCCCCTGCGGGCGCGGTATGCCGTAACGAGTGCGGCGGTCGAGCTGTCCAGCTGCTCGCCCCCCTTGCCTTCGGTCAGCACCGGCTCGATCTTCTTGGCCAGGACCTTGCCGAGCTCGACGCCCCACTGGTCGAAGGAGTCGATGTTCCAGATGGCGCCCTGGACGAAGACCTTGTGCTCGTACAGCGCGATCAGCTGGCCGAGGACGGACGGCGTCAGCCGGTCGGCGAGGATCGTCGTCGTCGGGTGGTTGCCCTGGAAGGTCTTGTGCGGCACCAGTTCCTCGGCGACGCCCTCGGCGCGGACCTCGTCCGGCGTCTTGCCGAAGGCCAGCGCCTGGGTCTGGGCGAAGAAGTTGGCCATCAGCAGGTCGTGCTGGGCGACGAGACCGGGCAGCAGGTCGGCGACGGGCTCGGCAAAGCCGATGAAGTCGGCCGGGATGACCTTGGTGCCCTGGTGGATCAGCTGGTAATAGGCGTGCTGCCCGTTGGTGCCGGGGGTGCCCCAGACGACCGGTCCGGTCTGCCAGTCGACCGGATTGCCGTCCCGGTCCACGGACTTGCCGTTGGACTCCATGTCCAGCTGCTGCAAGTACGCGGTGAACTTGGACAGGTAGTGGCTGTACGGCAGCACGGCATGCGACTGGGCGTCGAAGAAGGCGCCGTACCAAACGCCCAACAGGCCCAGCAGCAGCGGGACGTTGTCCTCGGCGGGAGCGGTGCGGAAGTGTTCGTCGACGAGGTGGAAGCCGTCGAGCATCTCGCGGAACCGGTCCGGGCCGACGGCGATCATCAGCGAGAGGCCGATGGCGGAGTCGTAGGAGTAGCGGCCGCCGACCCAGTCCCAGAACTCGAACATGTTGGCGGTGTCGATGCCGAAGTCAACGACCTTCTCGGCGTTGGTGGACAGCGCCACGAAGTGCTTGGCAACCGCGTCCTGACCGGCCCTCAGACCGGTCAGGAGCCAGTTGCGGGCGGAGGTGGCGTTGGTGATGGTCTCGATCGTGGTGAAGGTCTTCGACGCGATGACGAAGAGCGTCTCGGCCGGATCGAGATCGCGCACGGCCTCGTGGAGGTCGGCGCCGTCGACGTTCGACACGAAGCGAACGGTGAGCGAGCGGTCCGTGAAGGAGCGCAGCACCTCGTACGCCATGGCGGGGCCGAGGTCGGAGCCGCCGATGCCGATGTTGACGATGTTCTTGATGCGCTTACCGGTATGACCGGTCCACTCCCCCGACCTGATGCGGTCGGAGAAGGCCGCCATCCTGTCGAGCACGGCGTGCACGGCCGGCACCACGTTCTCGCCGTCGACCTCGATCACCGCATCACGCGAGGCGCGCAGCGCAGTGTGCAGGACGGCGCGGCCCTCGGTGGTGTTGATCTTCTCCCCGCGGAACATCGCGTCCCGCAGCTCCGCCACCCCGGTGGCCTCTGCGAGCTCACGCAGCAGCCGGAGCGTCTCGTCGGTGACCAGGTGCTTGGAGTAGTCGACGTACAGATCGCCGACCCGGAGCGTGTATCCGGTGCCGCGCTCCGGATCGTCTGCGAAGAGCTGCCGCAGATGGGTGGTCCCGAACTGCTCGCGGTGCTTGCCCAGAGCGGTCCACTCGGGCGTCTGGTTGAGCCTGGTTCGGCTTGGTGTATTCATCCCGGATATCAGCCCACTTCTTCTCGTGCCTGCAAGCCCCGCTGCCCTTCCAACCTAATTGATCAGAAGGGCGGACGAGACGACGGCAAGCTGCGGCACGACGAAAGCGCTCCGGCCGGGCACCTGTGAGGTGCCCGGCCGGTGAACAACAACTAGATCTCGCCCCGGAGTTTCGCCAGGGCCTCGGCGAGGATGGCCTCGCCGTCCGCATCGCTGCGCCGCTCGCGTACGTACGCGAGGTGCGTCTTGTACGGCTCGGTGCGCGGCGGGTCCGGCGGGCTGTCCCGGTCCTGGCCGGCCGGGAAACCACAGCGCGGGCAGTCCCAGGTCTCCGGTACCTGCGCGTCACTGGCGAAGCTCGGCTGCGTCTCGTGCCCGTTCGAGCACCAGAAGGAGATGCGGAGGCGTGGTGCGGACTCGCCCCGCTCGGCCTCCCCCATCGGCCCCGCTCCGACCCGGCTTCCCCGAATCGCGTTGCCACTTGCCACGGTCGTAACTCCCTGCGTGATGGTGCTCGAAGATGCCCCAGTCTACGTAAGGCCCAACGCGCGTCCAGTGAAAGGAGTTACACCCTCACCGGGAATCGCCTACGACGGGTCAGTTGTCCAGCTTGATCAGCAGACCAAGCACAACAATGCACGCGAACCAGGCCAGGCCGACGAAGACCGTGATCCGGTCGAGGTTCCGCTCGGCGACCGAGGAGCCGCCCACGGACGACTGCATACCGCCACCGAACATGTCGGAAAGGCCGCCGCCCTTGCCTTTGTGCATCAGCACCAGCAGCATCAGCAGCAGGCTGAAGACGATCAGGGCGATCTCGAACGCCAAAATCACGGCTGGTCCCTACTTTCCGGAATTCTCTGGACTGCATGTGCGAACAGCGGAGGCCGGGAGGCTACACCCTCCTCGGCCCCCGCTAGGGTACGACGGATCCGCGCTACCGCATACTCACTGGTCGCGGAAGCGGACGATCTTGACGAACTCGTCGGCGTCCAGTGCGGCGCCGCCGATCAGCGCGCCGTCCACGTCGGGCTTCGACATGATCTCGGCGACGTTCCCGGACTTCACGGAGCCGCCGTACTGGATACGGACCGCGTCGGCCAGGTCCTGGGAGTACAGCTCGGCGAGTCGGCTGCGGATCGCCCCGCAGACCTCCTGGGCGTCGTCGGCGCCGCAGACCTTGCCGGTCCCGATCGCCCAGACCGGCTCGTACGCGATCACGATCGACTCGGCCAGCTCGGCGGGAACGTCCTTGAGACCGCCGTCGACCTGCGCAAGCGTGTGCGCGACATGGTTGCCCGCCTCGCGGACCTCCAGCTCCTCGCCGACACAGAGGATCGGGGTCAGGCCGTGCTTGAAGGCGGCCTTCACCTTGGCGTTGCAGAGCTCGTCGGTCTCGCCGTGGTACTGGCGGCGCTCGCTGTGGCCGACGGCGACATAGGTGCACTTCAGCTTGGCGAGCATCGGGCCGGAGATCTCACCGGTGTACGCGCCGGAGTCGTGCGCCGAGATGTCCTGGGCGCCGTACTTGATCTTCAGCTTGTCGCCTTCGATCAGCGTCTGCACGGAGCGCAGATCGGTGAAGGGCGCCAGGACGGCGACCTCTACGGCGTCGTAGTCCTTGTCGGTCAGCGCGAAGCCGAGCTTCTGGGTGTGTGCGATGGCCTCGAGGTGGTTGAGGTTCATCTTCCAGTTGCCCGCCATCAGCGGGGTACGGGTGGTCATGAAAGGTCAGTCCTCCAGTGCGGCCAGGCCGGGAAGCGTCTTGCCCTCGAGGTATTCGAGGCTGGCGCCGCCACCGGTCGAGATGTGTCCGAATGCGTTCTCGTCGAAGCCCAGGATGCGGACGGCAGCGGCGGAATCGCCACCGCCGACCACACTGAAGCCCGAGGAGTTCACGAGGGCCTGGGCGACGGCCCGGGTGCCCTCGGTATAATCAGGGTGCTCGAAGACGCCCATCGGGCCGTTCCAGAAGACGGTAACGGCGTCTGCGAGCTTCGAGGCGTACAGCTTGTTGGTCTCGGGGCCGTTGTCCAGGCCCATGAAACCGGCGGGGATCGCGTCCGCGGGCACGGTGCGGTGCTCGGTCGGCGCCTTGGTCCTGAGGTCCGGGAACTGCTCGGAGACCACGACGTCGACGGGGAGCACGAACTCCACGCCCTTCGCCTCGGCGCGCTCGAGGTACTCCAGCACCGCCGGGATCTGGTCCTCCTGGAGGAGGGAGCTGCCGACCTCGTGGCCCTGGGCCTTGAGGAAGGTGTACGCCATGCCGCCGCCGATGAGGATGCGGTCGGCGCGCTCCAGCAGGTGGTCGATCACGCCGAGCTTGTCGGAGACCTTCGAGCCGCCGAGCACGACGGCGTACGGGCGCTCGACGTTCTCGGTGAGCTTCTTCAGGACGCCGACCTCGGTGGCGATCAGGTCGCCGGCGGCGTGCGGCAGCCGGGCCGGGAGGTCGAACACCGAGGCGTGCTTACGGTGTACGGCTCCGAAGCCGTCGCCCACGTACACATCGGCGAGTTCGGCGAGCCGGTCGGCGAACGCGCCGCGCTCGGCGTCGTCCTTCGACGTCTCACCGGGATTGAAGCGGAGATTCTCGATGACGGCGACCTTGCCGTCGGTGAGCGCGGCGACCGTGGCGCGGGCGGACTCGCCGACGGTATCGGTCGCGAACGCCACGTCCGCGCCGATGAGTTCACCGAGCCGGGCGGCGGCGGGTGCCAGGGAGAAGGCGGGGTCCGGGGCGCCCTTGGGGCGGCCCAGGTGCGAGGCGACGATGACCCGCGCACCGGCCGCGGCGAGCTTCTCCACGGTCGGCCGGACGGCGCGGATGCGGCCGTCGTCGGTGATGGTGGTGCCGCTCAGCGGCACGTTGAGGTCGGCGCGGACGAATACGCGCTTGCCGGTGACCCCTTCGGCGAGAAGTTCGTCGATCGTCTTCATCTTGCTGGACTCCTTGAGAGGACGAGAGGGCATGCAACGGGGCTCGAACGGCGCCCCGTTGCGCCTATCGAGCCCCGTGCTCACTTCGAGGTGCCTGCCGATCCGACGGTCAGAGCTGGCTGCCGACGAACACGGTCAGGTCGACGAGGCGGTTGGAGTAGCCCCACTCGTTGTCGTACCAGCCGATGACCTTGACCTGCGTGCCCTCTGCCATGGTCAGCAGGGAGTCGAAGGTGCAGGATGCCGGGTCCGAGACGATGTCCGAGGACACGATCGGGTCCTGGGTGTAGGCCAGCTTGCCCTTGAGCGGGCCTTCCTCGGCGGCCTTCTGGAACGCGGCGTTGACCTCGTCGCGGGTCACCTCGCGCTCCAGCGTGATGACCAGGTCGGTGACCGAACCGGTCGGGACCGGGACGCGCATCGCCATGCCGTCGAGCTTGCCCTTGAGCTGCGGGAGCACCAGAGCGGTGGCCTTGGCGGCGCCCGTCGTGGTCGGGATGATGTTCTCCGCCGCGGCGCGGGCGCGACGCAGGTCGGAGTGCGGGAAGTCCAGGATGCGCTGGTCGTTCGTGTACGCGTGAACCGTCGTCATGAGGCCCTTGACGATGCCGAAGTTCTCATCGAGAACCTTGGCCATCGGCGCGACACAGTTGGTGGTGCAGGAGGCGTTGGAGATGACGTGGTGGCTGGCCGCGTCGTACTTGTCCTCGTTGACACCCATCACGATCGTGATGTCCTCGTTCTTGGCCGGGGCCGAGATGAGGACCTTCTTGGCGCCACCCGCGATGTGCTTCTCGGCGTCGGCCTTCTTGGTGAAGATGCCGGTCGACTCGATGACGATGTCGACGCCCAGCTCACCCCAGGGGATGTCGGCCGGGTTGCGCTCGGAGAGCACCTTGATGGTGTGCCCGTCGACGGTGATGCTGTCGGCGGTGTGACTGACCTCGGCCTTGAGACGGCCCAGGATCGTGTCGTACTTCAGAAGGTGTGCCGTGGTCGCGGTGTCACCCAGGTCGTTGACAGCCACGATCTCGATGTCCGCACCCTGCTCCAGCAGCGCGCGGAAGTAGTTACGACCGATGCGGCCAAAGCCGTTGATGCCTACGCGGATCGTCACGAACCGATCTCCTCGTTAGGTACGCGGGGTTACCCCCGGCGAGTTGTATGAGATGTCCCCGACCGCCTCCGACCCTACCTCTCCGATGGCCCCGGAGTGACATCGAGCGGGGCCGTACGAAGCGCCGAGGCCCGTACTCCGCGGCAGGAGTACGGGCCTCCGGATGCCCGGCCGTACACGCAGTGGCGATTACGGAGAGTCAACACCCTCGAGACGGCCATGCGTTCTGGATTAGGCCGATTTCATGGCCTTTCGCGGGTCACCCCACCAGGCCGTCCGCGAGCTCCTCGCTGAGGGTGGATTCCGTACCCGGGATGCCCAGGTCCTGGGCCCGCTTGTCGGCCATCGCCAGCAGCCGGCGGATCCGGCCGGCGACCGCGTCCTTGGTCAGCGGCGGTTCGGCAAGCGCGCCCAGCTCCTCCAGGGACGCCTGCTTGTGCTCCATGCGCAGCCGCCCGGCGGCCGCGAGGTGCTCGGGCACCTCCTCGCCCAGGATCTCCAGCGCACGCCCCACCCGGGCGCCCGCGGCGACCGCGGCCCGCGCGGAACGGCGCAGGTTGGCGTCGTCGAAATTGGCGAGCCGGTTGGCGGTGGCGCGGACCTCGCGCCGCATCCGCCGCTCCTCCCAGGCCAGCACCGACTCGTGGGCGCCGAGCCGGGTGAGCAGGGCGCCGATCGCGTCGCCGTCACGGACGACGACCCGGTCCACGCCGCGCACCTCGCGGGCCTTCGCCGCGATGGACAGCCTGCGGGCCGCGCCGACCAGCGCGAGCGCCGCCTCCGGGCCCGGGCAGGTCACCTCCAGCGAGGAGGAGCGGCCCGGCTCGGTGAGCGAGCCATGGGCCAGGAAGGCTCCGCGCCAGGCGGCCTCGGCATCGCAGGTGGCCCCCGAGACCACTTGCGGGGGCAGGCCGCGGATCGGCCGGCCACGGCCGTCCACCAGTCCGGTCTGGCGGGCCAGTTGGTCGCCGCCCGCCACCACCCGTACGACATAGCGGGAGCCGCGCCGCAGCCCGCCGGGAGCCATCACGATCAGCTCCGAGCTGTGCCCGAAGATCTCCAGGATGTCCCGCTTCAGCCGGCGCGCCGCCATCGCGGTGTCCAGCTCCGCCTCGATCACAATCCGGCCGCTCACCAGGTGCAGCCCACCTGCGAACCGAAGAATCGCCGAGACTTCTGCCTTCCTGCAGCAGGTCCGGGTCACGGGAAGCCGAGAGATTTCGTCCTTCACCGCGGGCGTCATCGCCATGGGCCGATCCTTCCATGCATCCGAAAAATACGGTCGTACGCGGCGGCCAACAGCTCCGGGTCATGAATCGGAACGCCGTCGGGTGAGGCCACCGGCGCCAGCTCGACCGCGGCACCGAGCCGCTTGGCGGCGTCGGCGAGGGACTCACGATCGGGCACGGCGGCTTCGTCGGCCAGCACCACGTCCATGGCGAGTTTAGGGGCGTGTCGTCCCAAAACCTCCAAATGACGCTGCGGGGAGAAGCCATCAGTTTCACCGGGTTGCGGTGCGAGGTTGAGCGAGAGGACCTTGCGGGCCCTGGTCTCGACGAGCGCGTCGAGCAGTTCCGGTACGAGCAGGTGCGGGATCACGGAGGAGAACCAGGACCCCGGGCCGAGCACCACCCAGTCGGCGTCCAGGACGGCGGCGACGGCCTCGGGGACGGCCGGCGGGTCGTGCGGGACGACGTGGACGGACTGCACCTCGCCCGGGGTGAGCGCCACGGTGGCCTGGCCACGGACCGTATCCACGTCGTCGGGGCGGGCCGGGTCGTGTCCCCGTACGAGCGCCTGGAGCTCCAGTGGCACGGCGGACATGGGCAGCACCCGGCCGTGCGCCCCGAGGAGCTTGCCGACCAGGTCCAGGGCCTGGACGTGGTCGCCGAGCTGCTCCCACAGGGCGACGATCAGCAGGTTGCCGACCGCGTGCTCGTGCAGGTCGCCCTGGGACTGGAAGCGGTGCTGGATGACCTGGGCCCAGGTCTGGCCCCAGTCGTCGTCACCGCACAGGGCGGCGAGCGCCTTGCGGAGGTCGCCGGGCGGCAGGACGCCGAGCTCCTCCCGGAGCCGGCCGCTGGAGCCGCCGTCGTCGGCGACCGTGACCACGGCCGTGAGGTCGCCGGTGATCCGGCGGAGCGCCGCGAGCGACGCGGACAGGCCCATGCCACCGCCGAGGGCGACGACTTTGGGCTGCGCGCCGCGCTTGCGGGCGGACAGTGCAGAGGTGGCTCTGCGCAGCCTCCGCAGGCGCAGATTACGACTGGTCACTCGCGCCCCATGTCCCGGTGGACGAGTACGGTCTCGATGCCTTCGGTCGCGAGCCGGGCCGCGAGCTTCTCGGACATGGCGACCGAGCGGTGCTTGCCGCCCGTGCAGCCGACGGCGATCGTCACGTAGCGCTTGCCCTCGCGGCGGTACCCGGCGGCGATGAGCTGGAGCAGTTCCGTGTACTGGTTGAGGAATTCCTTGGCGCCGGGCTGGTCGAAGACGTATTCGGAGACCTCGGCGTTGAGCCCGGTGAACGGGCGCAGCTCGGGGACCCAGTGCGGGTTGGGCAGGAAGCGGCAGTCGACCACCAGGTCGGCGTCGACCGGCAGGCCGTACTTGAAGCCGAACGACATGACCGTGGCGCGCAGCTCCGGCTCCTCGTCGCCGGCGAACTGGGCGTCCATCTTGGCGCGCAGTTCGTGCACGTTGAGACTGGAGGTGTCGATCACCAGGTCGGCGTCGCCGCGCAGCTCGCGCAGCAGGTCGCGCTCGGCGGCGATGCCGTCGACGATCCGGCCGTCGCCCTGGAGGGGGTGCGGGCGGCGGACCGACTCGAAGCGGCGGACCAGGGCGTCGTCGGAGGACTCCAGAAAAACGATCCGCCGGGTGACGTGCTTGGTCTCCAGGTCGGCGAGGGAATCGCGGAGGTTGTCGAAGAAGCGGCGGCCGCGCACGTCGACGACGACGGCGATCCGGGCCACGTTGCCCTGCGAGCGGGCGCCGAGCTCGACCATGGTGGGGATCAGGGCGGGCGGCAGGTTGTCCACGACGAACCAGCCGAGGTCCTCCAGACACTTGGCCGCGGTGCTGCGTCCCGCGCCCGACATCCCGGAGATGATCACCAGCTCGGGGATGGCCCCGGCCCCGTCGCCCGGGTCGATCGTGGTGCCGGTACTCACGTGTCCTGCTCCGTCTGCTCGGTCGGTGCTGTCGTGCTCGACTTCGTGTTCGTGTTCGTGCTCGTGCTCAGTCATGTCGTCCTGCCCCCGTCGTCTTCACCAATGATCTCTCCTGTCGCCGTGTTCACGGCGGGCGTGGCCGGGGCGGCCGAGGCCAGGGCGATGGCCACTGATTCCGCCGTTCTGCGGCCTATCCCCGGCACCTCGCAAATCTCGTCGATTGTCGCCTGCTTCAGCTTCTTCACGGAGCCGAAATGCTTGATCAACGCCTGTTTCCGGGTCTCGCCGAGGCCGACGACGGCATCCAGGGGGCTGGAACGGATGCGCTTGGCCCGTTTGGCGCGCTGGTACGTGATCGCGAAGCGGTGGGCCTCGTCGCGGACGCGCTGGAGGAGGTAGAGACCTTCGCTGGAGCGGGGCAGGACGACGGGGTCGTCGTCATCGGGCAGCCAGACCTCTTCGAGGCGCTTGGCGAGGCCGCAGACGGCGATGTCGTCGATCCCGAGCTCGTCGAGGGCGCGTTTGGCCGCGGCGACCTGCGGCTGGCCGCCGTCGACCACGACGAGCTGCGGCGGATAGGCGAACCGCTTGGGACGACCGTCGTCTTCACGGGGCTCGGCGTCCGGATCGGGAGTGTTGTCCACCGGACCAGGGGTGGTGTCCATCAGTTCGGGAGTGGTACCCACCGGATCGGGGGTGGTGCCCACCGGATCGGGGGTAGTGCCCACCGGATCGGGGGTAGTGCCCACCGGATCGGGGGTAGTGCCCACCGGATCGGGGGTAGTGCCCACCGGATCGGGGGTGGTGCCCACCGGTTCGTGGGTGGCGTCCGGGCCGGCGGCCGGGTCGGCCGGGGCCGTAGAGGCGGTGTGCGGTGCCGGGGCGGGGCCGCTCGGGGCGGGGGTCTCCTCCCACTCCCCCGTGCGTTCCTTCTCCTGGAGATACCGCTTGAAGCGGCGGCCGATCACCTCGTGCATCGACCGGACGTCGTCCTGGCCCTCGAAGCCCTTGATCTGGAAGCGGCGGTACTCGCTCTTGCGGGCGAGACCGTCCTCGAAGACGACCATGGACGCGACCACGTCGTCGCCCTGGAGATGGGAGATGTCGAAGCACTCGATGCGCAGCGGAGCCGTGTCGAGGCCGAGTGCCTCGGCGATCTCCTCCAAGGCCCGGGAGCGGGTCGTCAGGTCGGAGGCGCGTTTGGTCTTGTGCAGCCCCAGGGCCTGCTGTGCGTTGCGCTGGACCGTCGTCATCAGGTCCTTCTTGTCGCCGCGCTGCGGGATGCGCAGGCTGACCTGGGAACCCCGGCGGTCGGCGAGCCACTGGGAGATCGCGTCGGGATGCTCGGGGAGGGCCGGGACGAGGACCTCCTTGGGGACGGAGTCGCCCGTCTCCTCTCCGTACAGCTGTTGCAGGGCGTGCTCGACCAGGCCCGAGGTGTCGACGTTCTCGACCTTGTCGGTGACCCAGCCGCGCTGGCCGCGCACCCGGCCGCCGCGCACATGGAAGATCTGGACGGCGGCTTCGAGCTCGTCCTCGGCGACCGCTATCAGGTCGGCGTCGGTGGCGTCGGCGAGGACGACGGCGCTCTTCTCCATGGCCCGCTTGAGGGCCTCCACGTCGTCACGGAGGCGGGCCGCCCGCTCGTACTCCATCTCTTCGGCCGCCGCCATCATGTCCTTCTCCAGGCGGCGGATGTACGTGCCGGTGCGGCCGGCCATGAAGTCGCAGAAGTCGACCGCCAGTTCGCGGTGTTCCTCGGGGGTGACCCGGCCGACGCAGGGGGCCGAGCACTTGCCGATGTAGCCGAGGAGGCACGGGCGGCCGGTCCTGGCGGCGTTCTTGAAGACTCCGGCGGAGCACGTACGCACCGGAAAGACCCGGAGCATCAGGTCGACCGTCTCGCGGATCGCCCAGGCGTGCCCGTACGGACCGAAGTAGCGCACGCCCTTCTTCTTGGCTCCGCGCATGACCTGGACGCGCGGGAATTCCTCGTTGAGCGTGACCGCGAGGTACGGATAGCTCTTGTCGTCGCGGTACTTGACGTTGAACCGGGGGTCGAACTCCTTGATCCAGGAGTACTCCAGCTGAAGCGCCTCGACCTCCGTGGAGACGACGGTCCACTCCACCGAGGCGGCCGTGGTGACCATCGTGCGCGTACGCGGGTGGAGAGCGGCCAGGTCCTGGAAGTAATTGGCCAGGCGCTGGCGCAGGTTCTTGGCCTTTCCGACGTAGATCACCCGGCGGTGTTCGTCGCGGAATTTGTAGACCCCCGGGGAGTCGGGGATCTGTCCCGGCTTGGGGCGGTAGCTGGAGGGGTCTGCCATGTGTCCCACCCTACTTGCGGGCAGTGACAGCGCGGCCTGCCCGGCCGTGGTGCCGTTCTCCGGGGCGCGGGTTGAGGGAGCGCGCCCCCGAGTACGGGGCAGGGGGGTGCCGTCGCCGGTCACGGCGTTTCCCGGTGGCGGCGGTTGCGCAGCGCGGTGACGCCGCCGAGGACGAGCACGGCGAGGGCGCCCGCTCCGGCGGCGAACGTCAGGTCCCGGCGGGCGAGCCGCGCGGCGCCCGTACGGATCTCACGCTCACCGGCCGCCACCGGACCGTGCACCTGGTGGAGCAGGGGTACGGTCCGGTGGCGGCATCGGCCGGGAGTGATCGGCCGGGAGCGAATCCGCCCTCCGCGCGCCGTCAGGCGTCGGGGCCCGCGACGAGCTTTCCTCCCTCGATCCGGACCGGGACGGACGGCAGCGGCGCGGTCGCCGGGCCGTACGTCGCCTGGCCGGTCGTCGTGTCGAAGCGGCTGCCGTGGCAGGGGCAGTTCCCGACGTTGTCCTCGACCTTGTCCAGCAGGCAGCCCGCGTGGGTGCACTGGGCGCTGAACGCCTTGTACTGGCCCTTGGCCGGGCAGCTGACGACGACCCGCTGTTCGCGGTAGAGCTTGGATCCGCCGACCGGAACCTCTTCCGGCACACCGAGTTCGACGGGGGCGGTCGGCGTCGGCGTCTGGGCGTGGCCGAGCTTCGACTCGGTCGAGCAGGCGGCCACTCCCAGCCCGGCGGCGCCGGCGAGAGCGGCGCCCTTCAGCACGGTACGGCGGGCGGCGGGCTGGCCGGGCATGCGGTCTCCACTGGTCAGAGGGGGCAGGGTGCAGAGGATTACCGGTCGGCTGGGGCACCACGCGGACCAGAGGTACCGCCGGTATCAGAGCCATCGGTGACAGAACCGACGATACCGGCGGAGATCAGGGACCCGACGGCCGGGCTGCCCAAGGCCCGTTCTGCCTGCTCAGGGGGGCGGGCGGCCGGATCAAGGCGTGTGGGCGTTCGGGGGCACGGGGTGTACGGGTGGCGCGGCCGGCAAGCGCCCGGCGCACAGGCTGAGCACCGGGAGCTGCGGTGAGGGGCAGGGCTCGTACCGGCCGAAGGTCCCCCGTACCGACAGAGGTGGTGGCCCCCGGGGGCCACCACCTGAACACGCGGGCCGTCATGCCTTGCGCGCGGGCGATCAGGCCTTGCGCGTGCGGGTCGCCTTCTTCACCGCGGGCTTCTTCGCGGCGGCCGTCCTGTCGGTCCTGGCCGTGGCCGACTTGGCGGCCTGGCCCGCGCTCGTCCTGGCCGTGGCCGTCTTCCTGGCCGGGGTCGACTTCGCGGCGACCGCCTTCTTCGCGACCACCTTCCGCGCCGGCTTGCGGGCCGCCGGCACCGCGGCTTCGCTCACCCGGTCCGGGTCGAGGATGCCCTGGAGGAACTTGCCGGTGTGGCTGGCCGGAACTCCGGCGACATGCTCCGGGGTCCCCTCGGCAACGACGAGACCGCCGCCGTTGCCCCCTTCGGGCCCCATGTCGATGACCCAGTCCGCGGTCTTGATCACGTCGAGGTTGTGCTCGATGACGATCACCGAGTTGCCCTTGTCGACCAGCCCGGAGAGCACCTTGATGAGCTTGCTGATGTCCTCGAAGTGCAGACCCGTGGTCGGCTCGTCCAGGACGTAGACCGTCCGGCCGGTGGAGCGCTTCTGGAGCTCGCTCGCGAGCTTCACACGCTGCGCCTCGCCGCCGGAGAGCGTCGGCGCGGACTGGCCGAGCCTGACGTAACCGAGGCCGACCTCGTGGAGCGTACGGAGGTGGCGGGCGATCGTCGGGACGGCCTCGAAGAACTCCAGGCCCTCCTCGATCGGCATGTCCAGCACCTCGGCGATGGACTTGCCCTTGTAGTGGACCTCCAGGGTCTCCCGGTTGTAGCGCGCTCCGTGGCAGACCTCGCACGGGACGTACACATCAGGCAGGAAGTTCATCTCGATCTTGATCGTGCCGTCGCCGGAGCAGTTCTCGCAGCGGCCGCCCTTGACGTTGAAGGAGAAGCGGCCCGGCAGATAGCCGCGCACCTTCGCCTCCATCGTCTCGGCGAACAGCTTGCGGACGTGGTCGAAGACGCCGGTGTACGTGGCCGGGTTGGACCGGGGCGTACGGCCGATGGGCGACTGGTCGACGTGCACCACCTTGTCGACCTGGTCGTCGCCGTCGACCCGGGTGTGCCGGCCGGGAACCGACTTGGCGCCGTTCAGCTCGCGTGCCAGGTGGGTGTAGAGGATGTCGTTGACCAGCGTCGACTTTCCGGAACCCGAGACGCCCGTGACGGCCGTGAGCACGCCGAGCGGGAAGGAGATGTCGATGTCCTGGAGGTTGTTCTCCCGGGCACCGTGCACCGTGAGGGTGCGCGTCGGGTCGACGGGGCGCCGGATGTCAGGCATCACGATCGACTTCTGGCCGGTCAGGTACTGGCCGGTGATCGACTCGTCGTTGCCCAGCAGCTCCTGGAGCGATCCGGAGTGGACCACCTTGCCGCCGTGCTCACCGGCGCCGGGGCCGATGTCGACGACCCAGTCGGCGACCTTGATGGTGTCCTCGTCGTGCTCGACGACGATGAGCGTGTTGCCCATGTCACGGAGTCGGACCAGGGTCTCGATCAGCCGGTGGTTGTCCCGCTGGTGCAGGCCGATGGACGGCTCGTCCAGCACGTACAGCACGCCGACCAGGCCGGAACCGATCTGGGTGGCCAGCCGGATGCGCTGGGCCTCGCCGCCGGACAGGGTGCCCGCCGCGCGGTTGAGCGAGAGGTAGTCGAGGCCGACGTCGACCAGGAACCTCAGCCGCTCGTTGACCTCCTTCAGCACCCGTTCGGCGATCTTCTTGTCGCGCGCGTTCAGCTTCATCCGGCCGAGGAACTCGGCGCACTCGCTGATCGACATCGCGGAGACCTCGGCGATGGACTTCTCCATCACCGTGACCGCGAGGACGATCGGCTTGAGCCTGGTGCCCTCACAGGTCGGGCAGGGCACCTCGCGCATGTAGCCCTCGAAGCGCTCCCGACTGGAGTCGCTCTCGGCCTCGGAGTGCCGCCGCTTGACAAACTGCACCGCCCCCTCGAAGGCGGGCGTGGTGTAGGCGCGCTCGCGCCCGTACCGGTTGCGGTAGCGGACCTCGGTCTGGATCTTGTGGCCGAAGAGAAGGGCCTTCTTGGCGCGCTGCGGCAGCCCGGCCCACGGGATGTCCGTACGGAACCCGAGGGCTTCGGCAAGGGCGCCGATCAGCCGGCCGAAGTACTCCTTGGTGTGGCCGTGCGACCAGGGGTGGATCGCGCCCCCGTCGAGCGACCTGTCCTCGTCGGGGACGATCAGCTCGGGGTCGACCTCCATGCGCGTACCGATGCCCGTGCAGTCGGGGCAGGCGCCGAAGGGCGAGTTGAAGGAGAAGGAGCGCGGCTCCAGCTCCTCGAAGGAGAGGTCGTCGTACGGGCAGTAGAGGTGCTCGGAGTACATCCGCTCACGCTCGGGGTCGTCCTCGGGGAGGTCGACGAAGTCGAGCACGACCATGCCGCCGGAGAGCCCGAGCGCGGTCTCGACCGAGTCGGTCAGCCGGCGCTTGGCGCTGTCCTTCACCGTGAGCCGGTCGATGACCACCTCGATGGTGTGCTTCTCCTGCTTCTTCAGCTTGGGCGGCTCGGAGAGCTGGATGGTCTCGCCGTCGACCCGGGCCCTGCTGTACCCCTTGGTCTGCAGATCGGCGAAGAGGTCGACGAACTCGCCCTTGCGCTCGCGCACCAGCGGCGAGAGCACCTGGAAACGGCTGCCCTCGGGCAGGCCGAGCACCTTGTCGACGATGGCCTGCGGCGACTGGCGCGAGATGGGCCGGCCGCACTCCGGGCAATGCGGCTTGCCGATCCGGGCGAAGAGCAGCCGGAGGTAGTCGTAGACCTCGGTGATGGTGCCGACCGTCGAGCGCGGGTTGCGCGAGGTCGACTTCTGGTCGATGGAGACGGCGGGCGAGAGGCCCTCGATGAAATCGACATCCGGCTTGTCCATCTGGCCGAGGAACTGGCGGGCGTACGAGGAGAGGGACTCCACGTAGCGTCGCTGGCCCTCGGCGAAAATCGTGTCGAACGCGAGAGACGACTTTCCCGACCCGGAAAGCCCGGTGAAGACGATGAGGGAGTCGCGGGGGAGGTCGAGCGAGACGTTCTTGAGGTTGTGCTCGCGAGCGCCACGGACGATGAGACGGTCGGCCACGCCGGTCCGCACCTTTCTGGAGAGAAATGGGGGAACTGAGCCGCTGTCCCAGGGTACGGGGGGCGCCACAGCGATGTACGAAGCTTTCGGCTCCGAGCGTATAGCACGCGCATTCGATTTACGGACGACTGCCGACTCCTTCACCCGATTGAGTGGCGGAGCTAGGCTCGGCATCATGATTGATCATGCGCACGACCTGGACGCCGTACGTGAAGCGACTGATCGACTGCTCAGCGCCACCGAGAAACTGGACGACGCCGCGCTCGCCCAGCCGTCGCGATTGCCGGGCTGGAGCCTGGGCCATGTCGTTGCGCATCTCTCTCGTAACGCCGACGCGCTCGTAAATGTTCTCCAGGGCCGCCCCATGTACGCAGACAGCGAAACCCGCGACCGCGACATCGAGCGCGACGCATCCCGGCCGAAGGCCGAGCAGCTGGCCGACCTGGCCGGGAGCGCGGCCCGCCTCATGGACGCCGCCTCGGCCCCGGCGGACTGGTCCCGCACGGTCACGCTGCGCAACGGCGTGACGGACTCGGCCTCCCGGATTCCCTTCCGCCGCCGCGTCGAGGTCGAGCTGCACCATGTCGACCTGGGCATCGGCTACGAGCTGGAGGATCTTCCCGAAGAGTTCGTCGGCCGGGAGATCGACTTCCTCACCGAGCGGTTCGACCGGCATCCGGAGGTCGTGCCCACGACGGTGGCCGCGGACGACGGCCGGTCCTGGACCACGGGCGGCGGTGCGGAGGGCGGCCCTGCCGTGGTCCGCGGCACCGCCCCCGAGCTGCTCGGCTGGCTCTGCGGACGCCGCGACGGGTCGGCGCTGACCGTCGAAGGCGGACCCCTTCCCGCGCTGCCCCCGCTATAGGCTGAGTCGTATGACGTACAGCGGAGCGGTCAAGGTCGGCGGACGTGCGGATGTGCACGAGTTGACGGATCTGATGATCTCCAAGGTCGCCGTCGGCCCGATGAACAACAACGCCTATCTGCTGCGCTGCCGGGCCACCGGCGAGCAGCTCCTGATCGACGCGGCCAACGAGGCCGGGACCCTGCTGCGGCTGATCGGTGACGACGGCATCGCCTCCGTCGTCACCACCCATCGGCACGGCGACCACTGGCAGGCGCTCGGCGAAGTGGTGGCGGCCACCGGCGCGCGTACGTTCGCCGGGCGGTACGACGCCGAGGGCATCCCGGTCCCGACCGATGTCCTGGTCGGCGACAACGACACGATCCGGGTGGGCCGGGTCGGCCTGACCGCCCGTCATCTCGTCGGTCACACCCCGGGCTCCATCGCGCTGATCTACGACGACCCGCACGGCGCTCCGCACCTGTTCACCGGGGACTGCCTCTTCCCGGGCGGTCCTGGAAGGACAACACTTCCGAAGGACTTCGACTCGCTGATGAACGACATCGAGGCGAAGCTCTTCGACCCGTTGCCGGACGAGACGTGGGTCTACCCGGGCCACGGCCATGACACCACGCTCGGTGCGGAACGCCCGCACCTAACGGAGTGGAGAGCCCGAGGCTGGTAAACCGGAACTCGCACAAGCGGGGCCGCTCTGAAAGGGGCCGGCCCCGCTTTGGTGTTCCCGCACCGCGCACACGGCGCCATGATCCGGCCACGCCCAAGCCATTCGGTCTGAGTGATCAGCACCGGCACGGCGATGTCCGCGTCGGCCGGATCCGCACGTGGAAGTGCGGGTCCCCGAGTTTCCCCGAACTTGACACAGGTGTGGTGCAGCAGGAGGGGCCCGCACGACCTGGTGGTCGGCGGGCCCCCTCCTCTTCTGGCTAGAAGAGAGCGGATCGCAACATCATCCGGGGTCGCCACGGTGCTCACCGGCCGCCGTACGTTGGCCCGACTCCGAGCCGCACCCCGCCCATGCCGGGCTCCGGCCGGGCGGTAGCCACCTTGTCCAACTTGGACAAGGTGGTTACGACGGGCGGGGCGCGGAAGGTGGCGGGGTGCGGCTCGGGTACTCCGGCAGCACGTTCGCGGGCGCCCTGCGGCTCAACCCACACGTCCGCTTGTGGCAGATCTGCCACGGGTCTGTTCGTCCAAATTGGACGAGCAGACACCCGCCGCGGCACGGGCGACGAGGAAGGTAGCGGCGGTGGGGACGAGAACACATGCCGCGAGCCACTCACCCCCATACGAAGCAGCACGCGCCCGGGAACGACGCAGCCAGCTCCTGGCCCCCGCAGCCCAGGGACGTAAGACGCAGGCAGCCGGTAGGCCCCGTGGCGAGAAGGCTGACGGCGTCTCTTCCCCCAAGTTGGGGGAAGAGACGAAGGCCCGGGAAACGGCGAAGGTGGCCGCGCTGGGGACGAGAACTGTGTGACATCCCGCGGTGCGCCACGAGGCGCAATGAAATCGAGTGAGGGTGAAAGGACCTCACCGCCGGTCAGTCGCAGCTGACCGGTGAAGCTGGGGGCAGCCGAAGTGCGGAAACGCGCACAACGGTGAGAGCAGCCCCGACAACGTACGGGACGGGTCGGCACTGTCAGATGGCCCGGGTCCGGCTAGCAGCGAGGAGAAGGTGTACGCGAGGAACCACTGTCCGAAGCTCTGTAACTGTCGCACTCGACTCAAACCTGACGGATACGGGTCGAGGTGCAGCGCGTGGCCGTCCCGGGATGCCGGGTTGGTCAACTCCGAAGCCGGATCGCGGGTCCGGTGGGGAGGCCATGTTGAAAGCCTGCGGCGTAGGCATGGCGAGGCTGCCGGGGTATAGGTGGGCACCTCCCTCCTTGATCGATTTCGTGGTGAACGTGGGAACCATCCGCAGTCGCCCTCTCCACCGGACAACCAGTCCGGTGGCGGGTAGGTCCGTTGTCGACTGAGGGCTGTCGGATGGGGCGGAGGCCCCGTAGTAGTCGTGGGAGTAACGACCCGTCAAGGAGACCGGGAAAGCCGGTCGCAGGGCCAAGGGGGCCAGCAAGCCAGCAGACGAAGTTACTGGAAGGTCAGGAGGTTGTCGCCGGTGAACACCGACGAACTTGAGCACGCCGTGTATCAGGCGGAGCGCAAGGTACTGAAGATCCAGACCAAGCTGCACTGTTGGGCCCGTGATGATCCTCATCGCAGGTTCGATGACCTCTTCAATCTCGTCGCCGATCCCGCCTTCCTTCTGGTGGCGTGGGATCGGGTGCGGAGCAACAAGGGTGCACGCACGGCCGGGGTGGACGGGCGCACAGCTCGATCCGTTGAGGCCGGGCAGGGCGTCGAGGACTTCCTCGACGGACTGCGGTCGCAGGTCAAGGACCGTAGTTTCCAGCCGCTGCCGGTGCGGGAACGGATGATCCCCAAGACGGGCGGCAAGCTGCGTCGCCTGGGAATCGCCACCGTGACCGACCGGGTGGTCCAGGCATCCTTGAAGCTGGTGCTGGAGCCGATCTTCGAGGCGGAGTTCCTCCCGTGCTCCTACGGGTTCCGCCCGAACCGTCGGGCTCATGATGCGGTGGCCGAGGTGC
The DNA here is from genome assembly GCF_045207325.1 of Streptomyces sp. NBC_00846. Classification (NCBI taxonomy): domain Bacteria; kingdom Bacillati; phylum Actinomycetota; class Actinomycetes; order Kitasatosporales; family Streptomycetaceae; genus Streptomyces; species Streptomyces sp. NBC_00846. The sequence continues at coordinate 1,553,393 of NZ_CP108846.1, forward strand.
GTCACATGACGTCCCGCTCTTATGAGTGGATCGTCGAGGGCGACATCAAAGCCTGCTTCGACCGTGAACATGCCGCGAGCGGCCATCAGTTCGCGCAGGCGCCACCGGTAGCCGATCTGGCGTGCCATCAGCAGGTCCTTCCCGGCCGCAGAGCGGCTTCGATGGTGGCGTCCAGGACGCGGCGCAGGGAGCGGGTGCGGAAGTCGGAGGAGACGCAGGTGTAGATCGCAGTGGTCGAAGCATGGTCGTGGCCGACCTGTTGTTGGACGAACAGGGGGTCGTGGCCGTCCTCGATCAGGTGGGTGATGTAGGACCTGCGCAGCGAGTGGAACTCCAGCGCGGGGTCCAGGCCGACGGCTTCCCGGTAGGCGGCGAAGCGGGAGTCCAGCCGCTGGACCCCGACCCGCAGGCCTCGCTCGGACGGCCAGAGGGCCCGGCTTGGCGAATGCCGCATCCCGGGCCGCACCTCGCTGATCCATTCCTCGATCGTGCCGGGTGTCCAGTGCCAGACGGTCAGCACGCTGCGGCGCTTGGGTGGCGACCCCTTCTTGGCCTTGCCGTAGCGGACCAGCAGGGTGCCGAACTCACCGAACTCCCGGCCTTCTGGGTTGCGGCCGAAGTCGGTGAGGTCGAGCATCCGGGTCTCGTTGCGTCGAAGGCCGTAGGCGTAGGCGACCTTGAACAAGGTGGCGTCCCGGAAGGCCGGCAGCCAGCCCTTGCGGCCCTTGCCGCGAACACGCAGCACTTCCTCGTCGGCGTGGTCGAAGAACGCTTCCAGCTCGGGCCGGGTGAAGGCCCGTCGTTCCGGCTCGCCCTCGGCTTCGTCGGCGTGCGTTGCAGCGTTCCAGTCGTAGACCACCTGGACTGGGTGGGTACCGAAGTGCCGCAGGCACTCGTCGCTCCAGCCGTAGGCTGGGTTGGTCGGGAAGTCGCAGAACTGGCGCACGGAGCCCTGGTAGTTGCGCAGGGTGGAGCGGACGCATCCGTGCACGGCTCGCAGATCGGCCGACCACTCGTCGACGTGCTGCGGATTCCACGGCATCGCATCGGCGTGCCGGGTGAAGGCCCGTACCGTGCGTTCCTGGTCATCGGCGTACCCCAGCGAGAGATTCCGAGCGAGCTGCTGGTTGCGCCAGCCCTTGATCATCGCCTCAAAGACCTGCTCGTCCGGCCGCAGCAACGGCAGACCGTCAATCAGGTGCAGCCGAGCAGACCCTGGAACGAGGCCGTCCCCACCCATCCGCCATCACTCTCCGTCGATCGCATCTGACGCGAGAATTTCGCATCAGATGCGAGCCGGGGGCGTCTTCGCAGTTCAATCGCTCGATGGAGTGAGACCCGCAGATGTCCGCCGACAAGACCGCTACCGTACTTCCGAGACCAACGTGCCCGCGGGACTGCCGCCCTACAGCCCTGGGCCCGCCTCCAGGACGGGTGTCGCCTGTTCGCATCCGATGCAATTGGCGTCGGTAGGATCAATGGAACCGTGGTTATCGGTGAGATTGATCATGGTGGGGCTGGTGGGTGACACCGAACCCAGTGACGGCCCATCAGGTCCCTGCTCCGCGCCTCGGTAGGCTCGGTGCCAGCGCGGAAGGACCTCTGCGATTCAGCACCTTGTCCTCCAGGCCCCGGCACCCGTCATCGCGTAGGCCCTCGGCTACCACGACAAGACCGCCACCCGTCTGGTCACCGAAGCCGGCGGCACGTGGAGCCGATACGCCCCCGGCGACCGTGGACGGTGACGCCAGCCCCAAGGCGAACCCACCAATTTCACTGGCCGGTCACCGAACGTCGGTGGGGCGGCGCACGTAGGTGGCGGAGGGGTAGTCGGCAAGCAGAATCATCACCTCATCCCCATCGCGCAGCAGCGTGTCGTAGCGCGGGGCCGCATCGCTGGTGCCGGTCACCACATAGCGGGCGTCCTGCTCCTCGTCAGGATGCAGGGTGGTGGGTACCTGCGGCACCGCAACCCTCACCGGCAGCGCGTCGGGAAGGCCGGCCAGCGCTTGGCGGAGCTCGCCGACGGTCCACTCGGGCACGGCGTGCTCATAGGGCTCCACGTCATCAAGGCTCGTCACGCCCGGGATCGTAGCGGCGGGTATGTGCTGAGCACCAGGTACAGGCGCGCGATCGGGCGTGATCGATACCACCCACGACGCTCAGTAGCCACAGAACCGGTTTCCCGGCGAATACGCGACACATGAACATGCGGGCCTACCAGTCCCAAGGCCGTGCTTGAGCGGGGAGAGCCGGGCCACGTCCTCGTCCAGCACCGGGTGCTCGCGCTCCTCCGCGGGCAGCGCGCGCAGCTGCTCGACGGAGGCGTCCGGGTATCGGGTGGTCCACAGCACCGCGGCGTTGAGGACCAGGCCCAGCGCGCCGAGCTGGTCCTCCTGCCCCGCCGTGACCCGAACCCCTGCGCGAAGAGCACCACTCGTGGTATAGGCACCCACTCCATGATCCATCTCACCGATAACCACGGTTCCATTGATCCCCGAGGCCGAACACGTGCCGCAAGCCACTCACCCCTTACGAAGCAGCACGCACCCGCCTCCTCGCCCCCGCGGCTAAGGGACGCAAGGCACAGGCCGCAGGTAAGCCCCGTGGCGAAAAGGTCGACGGTGTCTCTTCTCCCAACTTGGGAGAAGAGACAGGCACGGCTCTGACCAGGGCAGGGGCGTAGCGCTACGGGAGCGGCGGGCCACGGCCACGACACCACGCTCGGCGACGAGCGTCCGCAGCTGCCGCAGTGGCGCGCCCTCGGCTGGTGACGGCGGCCGCGAAGGCACTCTCCACGCGTACGGACACCGGCCGGGGTGGGCAACGGATAGTTGCCCACCCCGGCCGGTGCTGGTTCCCATCCTGCCGGACGGCCGACGGGGAACGGTCGGTCAGGCGTCGACGCTGGAGCCCTCGTCCGCGGCCTTGTCCGCCTCCGCGACCGCCTCGGCCCGCTCCTGCTTTTTGTTGGCCACGAGGCTGGTGATCGTGGTGATCACCAGAACGCCGCAGATGACGCCGAGCGAAACCGGGATGGAAATCTCGGGGACGTGCACTCCGGACTCGTGCAGTGCGTGCAGCACCAGCTTCACGCCGATGAAACCGAGGATGGCCGAGAGGCCGTAGCCGAGGTGGACCAGCTTCTTCAGCAGGCCGCCGATCAGGAAGTACAGCTGCCGCAGCCCCATCAGGGCGAAGGCGTTGGCCGTGAAGACGATGTACGGGTCCTGGGTCAGGCCGAAGATCGCGGGGATGGAGTCCAGCGCGAACAGTACGTCGGTGGTACCGATGGCGAGCATGACGATCATCAGCGGCGTCAGAACGCGCTTGCCGTTGTTACGGATGAAGAGCTTGGTGCCGTGGTACCGGTCGGCGACCCCGAAGCGGCGTTCGATCGTCTTGAGGAGACGGTTCTCCTCGAACTCCTCCTCCTCGTCGGCCCGCGCCTCCTGGATGAGCTTCCAGGCGGTGTAGATCAGGAACGCGCCGAAGATGTAGAAGACCCACGAGAAGTTGGCGATGACGGCCGCACCGGCGGCGATGAAGATCCCTCGCAGGACCAGCGCGATCAGCACGCCCACGAGCAGTACCCGTTGCTGGAGGTGGGAAGGGACCGAGAACTTCGCCATGATCAGGACGAAGACGAAGAGGTTGTCGACACTGAGCGACTTCTCGGTGATGAAACCGGCGAAGAACTCACCCGATGCCTGACTCTCACCGAAGACCAGCAGGCCGAGTCCGAAGAGCGCGGCCAGTGCGATCCAGATGATCGTCCAGATTCCGGCTTCCTTGGTCGTCACGTCATGGGGTTTGCGCCCGATGAAGAAGTCGACGGCAATAAGGGCTGACAGACCAAGAATGGTCAGCACCCAGAGGGTCCATGAAACGTCCACTGCGCCTCCGGCAGTTCGCTACGGCTACTGATCAGCGTCGTCGCTGCCGGAGGTCTCTTCCACCCGGGCGCACGGGCTGCGCACCACGGGCCGGCGCCCCGGGACCGGTCACAGTCCGTACTGACGGGAACGCCGCGTATGGGAGTACTCCCCTCCGCTCAAAGAACAGTACAGGGATTACCAAGGAAAGGTAAAGACTAGGGTAAGGATCTTTCAAAAGAGCTGGTCAGATGGGTGAGTTTCGGTTGCCGCCGGCTTCGCCGCTCAGGCCCGCCGGGGGCGGCGGGCCGCGGCCACCCTGGCGAGCACCTGTTCGAGGACCCGGCTCCCGGGTGGCATCCTCAGTGGCTCGTACGTCCACGCGTGGCCCACCCAGGGATCGGCCAAGTGGTCGTCGGCGACCGGGGTGATCCGGAGCAGCGAGCGCCACAGCGGGTCGAGCACCGGTCCGTACGCGCCGGCGTCCTCCCGGTCCGCGACCATCAGCAGATGGACGCCGACCGAGGGTCCCTCGTCGGCGAGGTACCGGAGCTGGGTGACGGCCCGATCGTCGAAGCCGTGCGGGAAGTCGTTGACGATCAGCAGTTGCTCGCCCGTGTCCAGGTCCGGCGGAAGCGAATCCGCGGCACCGGCCCGTATCGCCATCTGCACCAGGTCGACGCGCCGGGTGAGCCGGGCGAGGACCGAGGCCACGCCCCCGGCTCCGGCGGCGGGCTGCCCGGCAAGGGCTCCGGCTTCGGCCAGCGGCGCGAGCGCTCCGGCCGCCGAGCCCGCAGGGTCGATGACATGGACGGAGAACTCGTCGGCCGGGTACACGGCCAGCAGCCGGGCCGCGTGCGCGACAGCGTTGTCCATGGCGAGGCGGCGCAGCTGAGCCGTATCCATGAGAGCCGCGGCCTCGGACGCCGTACGGCCGCTGTCGACCCAGATGCCCCGCTCCAGCGGCAGCCGTACCAGCAGCGGGATGCGCAGCTCCGGGCTCTCGGGCAGATGGAGCTCGCCGATGCTCAGCGCCATGGGGATCTCCATCGGGACGCGATAGGCGTGCCAGACGGGGTTGTCCCACCCCGCGAACGCGGCGGGGAGCGCGGGTTCGACGACGGCGGACTCGGCGGCGAGCTGGGCGAGGTCACGGTCGAGGGCCTCGCGGGCCCGGGCGGTCAGCTCGTCGCGCCTGGCCCGGGCCTGTTCGCGGGCCCGGTCACCGGCGCCGCCGATCCGGTTACGCGGGTCGGACAGAGCCCGGTCGAGTTCCTGGTCCATGCGGGACTCGGCGAAGTCGACGGCACTGCGGTACGCGGCGGTGGTGCGGGCCAGGTCCTCGAACATGCCCCAGATCTGGTTGTAGAGGCGCTCGTCCATCGACCAGCCGGTCGCGTCCCCGGCGACGGGCTGTGCGGGGCGGCCCGGCTCGGCGGGTGACGCGGTGGGCGGCGGCGGCGGGGGCGCGGTGGCCTGGCGGCGCGGGTGCGCGTAGTTGATGGGGCGGCCCGCCGTGGCCGCGGACGGCGGGGCGGTGGGTTCGGTGAGCGGTTCGGGTGGCTGGGCGGCCGTCGGTGGTGCGACGGGTGGCCGGGGGCGGTCCGCGTGCGCCACCGGGCCCGTGCCGTGACCGATCCGGCCGGTGTCCGGGGTGCGCGGCGGGGGCGGGGCGACCGAGCGGGCCGTCGCGCGAGCGACCGCGTCCTGGATCGCGTGGGCCAGCTCGGCCGCCTGGGGGAGCCCCTGGTCGGCGAGCATGGCGGAGAGGCCGGCCGCGTAGCCCTGGCCGACGGCACGGACCTTCCAGGCGCCCTGGCGGCGGTAGAGCTCCAGGGCGGTGACCGCGGACTCGGTGTCCAGGCCGGTGAGGGTGAAGGTGGCGATCTCGCTGCCGTCGAGCCCGGTGACGGCGACGTACGGCGCGGCGACCGCGCCGAACCGGACCGGGCAGTCGGCGCCCGTGGGCAGGGCCAGCAGCACGGTGACCCGGTGCACCGGGTCGGGCAGCGCGTCGAGGTCCACGGCGAGCCGGTGGTCGGCGGCGGCCTGTCGGGACACTTCGAGCCCGGGCAGCTGGGGCGATCCCGGGTGGGCGATCCACTCGGTGCCGCGTACCGTGCCGTTCTCGTCGCCGAGCGTGGCACCGGCCACGACGGGCGTACCGGCCGATACCCGGATCTCCAGACGGGTCTGGGGCAAGGTGTGGTTCTGCCCCCGGACCAGCTCGGCCGTCATTGCCCTGTCCCCTCGGTGAGTTGCTGCTGCGTCATGCGGTGCCGCGCGATGCGGCGTCATGCGGTCCGACACCGTAGGGACCGGTGCTATGTGGACCGGTGCCATGTGGTGCAGCTCCCGGCGGCCGATGCCTCCGGGAGCTGCGCGTGCCGATGTCGACCGGCCGGTCGGGCCGTGCCTACAGGTGCGGCAGGATCGCCGGCATCAGGTCCTGGAAGGTGCGGCCGTTGGCCGGGTTGCCGAGGGCGGTCATCTGCCATCCGTTCCCCGAACGGTGCACCTTCGCCATGATCTGGGCGGTGTACTGCCCGCCGCCGTCCAGCGTGTAGCGGGCCAGCTCCTGGCCGTTGGTCTCGTCGACGATGCGGCAGAAGGCGTTCTGCACCTCCTGGAACGTCTGCCCGGTGAAGGAGTTCACCGTGAAGACGATCTGGTCGATGTGGACCGGCACCCGCTGCAGATCGACGAGGATCGCCTCGTCGTCGCCGCCGGAACCGGCGCCGCCGACCAGGTTGTCCCCGGTGTGCTTGACCGATCCGTCGTCACTGACGAGGTGGCGGAAGAAGACCACGTCGACCGGCTGCTTGTCGGCGAACAGCACCGCCGACGCGTCGAGGTCGATCTCCCGCGTACGCGAACCGAACAGACCACGGCGCGGCGCCGCCTGCCAGCCGAGCCCCATCCGTACCGCGGTCAGGGTCCCCCCGTCGCTCTTCTGCAGGCTGATGGCCTGACCCTTGGTCATATTGACCGTCACGCGCTGTCCCCTCTCCGCTTGCCCCGCATCCGTCCGTGCGCGGTTTTCCCAGCACCCTACGCAGTCGCGCCGGAGGCGCGGCCGCTTGGGGCGATTTTGTATCGGTCCTGCAACACACCCGCCGCGACGGGGTCAGGCGAGACCCGCCTCCCTCATCTGGCGCAACTCCTTCTTCAACTCACCGACCTCGTCGCGCAGTCGGGCCGCCACCTCGAACTGCAGGTCCGCGGCGGCCGCCCGCATCCGGTCGGTCATCTCCTCGATGATTCCGGCCAGTTCGGCCGCGGGCCGGTCGGTGACCACCGCGCCCTTGCCTCCGGCCTTCTTGGCGCCGGCCGTCTTCGCGCCTGCCGTCTTGACGCCCAGCGTGGGAACGGGGGCCTTGGCACCCTTCGCCTGGCGGTAGCCGCTGCCGAGCAGCTGCTCGGTGTCGACCTCCTCCCGGGCGATCGTGGCGACGATGTCGTTGATCTTCTTGCGCAGCGGTTGCGGGTCGAGGCCGCGCTCGGTGTTGTAGGCGATCTGCTTCTCGCGGCGACGGTTCGTCTCGTCGATGGCCTGCGCCATCGCCGGGGTGATCTTGTCGGCGTACATGTGGACCTGTCCCGAGACGTTTCGGGCGGCGCGCCCGATGGTCTGGATCAGGGACGTCCCCGAGCGGAGGAAGCCCTGCTTGTCCGCGTCGAGGATGGCGACGAGCGACACCTCGGGCAGGTCGAGGCCCTCGCGCAGGAGATTGATGCCGACCAGTACGTCGTACTCGCCGGAGCGCAGCTCGCGCAGCAGCTCGATGCGGCGCAGGGTGTCGACGTCGCTGTGCAGATAGCGGACCTGGATGCCGAGCTCCAGGAAGTAGTCGGTGAGGTCCTCGGCCATCTTCTTGGTGAGGGTGGTGACGAGAACCCGCTCGTCCTTCTCGGCGCGCGTGCGGATCTCGTGCACCAGGTCGTCGATCTGGCCCTCGGTGGGCTTGACGACGACTTCCGGGTCGACGAGGCCGGTGGGGCGGATGATCTGCTCCACGAAGCCGTCCCCCCTGGACAGCTCGTACTTTCCGGGTGTGGCGGAAAGATAGACGGTCTGGTTGATCCGGCCCAGGAACTCCTCCCACTTCAGCGGGCGGTTGTCGAGCGCGGAGGGGAGCCGGAAGCCGTGGTCGACGAGGGTCCGCTTACGGGAGGCGTCGCCCTCGTACATGGCGCCGATCTGCGGGACGGTGACATGCGACTCGTCGAGGACGAGGAGGAAGTCCTCGGGGAAGTAGTCGAGGAGGGTGTTGGGGGCGGTGCCGGGTGAGCGGCCGTCGAAGTGCATCGAGTAGTTCTCCACACCGGAGCAGGTGCCGATCTGCCGGAGCATCTCGATGTCGTACGTGGTGCGCATCCGCAGCCGCTGGGCCTCCAGCATCTTGCCCTGCTTCTCCAGCTCGGCGAGGCGCTGCTCCAGCTCCTGCTCGATGCCGTTGACCGCCTTCTCCATGCGCTCGGGGCCGGCGACGTAGTGGCTGGCGGGGAAGACATGGAGGGACTGGTCCTCGCTGATGACCTCGCCGGTGAGCGGGTGGAGGGTGGAGAGCGCCTCGATCTCGTCACCGAACATCTCGATGCGGACGGCGAGCTCCTCGTAGACCGGGAAGATCTCGATGGTGTCGCCGCGGACCCGGAACGTGCCGCGGGTGAACGCGAGGTCGTTGCGGCTGTACTGGATCTCGACGAAGCGGCGCAGCAGCTGGTCGCGGTCGATCTCGTCACCGACCTTGAGCTGGACCATCCGGTCCACGTACTCCTGGGGCGTACCGAGGCCGTAGATGCAGGAGACGGAGGCGACCACGATGACGTCGCGCCGGGTGAGCAGCGAATTCGTCGCGGAGTGGCGCAGCCGTTCGACCTCCTCGTTGATCGAGGAGTCCTTCTCGATGTAGGTGTCCGACTGCGGGACGTACGCCTCGGGCTGGTAGTAGTCGTAGTACGAGACGAAGTACTCGACGGCGTTGTTGGGCAGCAGCTCGCGGAACTCGTTCGCCAGCTGGGCCGCGAGCGTTTTGTTCGGCGCCATGACGAGGGTGGGGCGCTGCAGCTTCTCGATCATCCAGGCGGTGGTCGCCGACTTGCCTGTGCCGGTCGCACCGAGCAGGACGACGTCCTTCTCATCCGCACGGATGCGACGCTCCAGCTCTGCGATGGCCGCGGGCTGGTCGCCGCTGGGCTGGTAGGGACTGACGACCTCGAAAGGCGCCACCGAACGTTCGATCTTCGAAACGGGCCGCATGCAACCACCGTACGACCCACCACTGACAACCGGGCCCGGCCGGTCGTGGTACCGGTCCGGGGGTCACCATTCCCCTGGCGGCGCGGGGTCGCGGGGCCTGGAGTGGAACGACGCCGGATCGGCATGTGTTCCGAACCTGGGGACCTGCCGCGGGACCGGCCGGGGGGCCGGGATTCCGGGGCGGCGTCCGGCCCCGTTCAGGGCCTTGGGGTCGTCCCAGTCCGGGGTGCCCATCACCATCAGGGGGTCGAACATCACGACCACCGCGGCCAGGAGCAGGAAGCAGCCGGGGCCGATCATCAGCGGTACGAGGGGGGCGGTCGGCCCTTCGTCCGAACCGGCGCCGACGAGGGCACCGGGATGCAGGTGGACGCTGAGCGCGGCCATTCCGGTGTAGTGCATGCCGCTCACCGCGACGCCCATCACGACACTCGCGCCGAGGCTGGGCAGGAAGCCGTGGATGGAGACGGCCGCCCAGAGCGCGACCGTGGCGGCCACCACGGCGATGACCACGGAGAGGGTCACGGTGACCGTGTCGTATTCGAACTGCCCCGGAAGACGCATTCCGGCCATACCCAGGTAGTGCATGGTGGCCATGCCGAGCCCGGTGATCGTGCCGCCCGTCACCAGTGCCATGCGGGTGGCGCCCCGGTACCCGACGATGAAGATGCCCATGGCGACCATGCCGATCGCGACCGCGAGACTGGCGAAGGTGATCGGCTTGTCGTAGTCGATGACCACCCCTTCGACGGAGAACCCCGTCATCGCGATGAAGTGCATCGTCCAGATTCCGGAGCCGATGGAGGTCGCGCCGAGGGCCAGCCAGCCGGCCTTGAAGGAACGCTCGGTGCGCAGCGAACGAGTCGTGCAGCGCAGCCCGAGGGCTGCGCCGAGGCAGGCCATGAGGAAGGCCGCGACGGGCGTCACCATTCCGTAGCTGAAACCGTCGATCGTGCCCTGCATGCTCGTACGCCCTTCGCGGAAGCCCGGGTTCGAGGTGACCCTAAGGCGCGAGGCCCGGCAGACAAACAGAAGAGCTGCATTTTATCGACACGGAAATCGGTCCGTGACCCGGTCTCAGGAGCGGCGTTCGCGTTGTGGCCATCATTCGCCTGTCCCCCGTTGGGGGACGACTGCCACTCTCGGCCCGTCCGTAACTCTGACGCGAGGAGTACACGTGTACGCACGTACCGCCACCGCCACCGCCGCCGTCGTTGCCACCGCCCTCATGGGCGCCGGCGCCCTCCCGATGTCGACCACTGATACGCGGACCACGAGCACGGTCACGGCCGGGCACACCAGCACGACGGGCATCCGGACCGTGAGTGCCCGGACCGAGGACACGAAGCCGGACGCTCCGGCCGTCTTCGCCCACCGGGGCGCTTCGGCCTATGCGCCGGAGAACACCCTGGCGGCCGTCGACAAGGCCGACGCCCTCGGTTTCGACTGGGTGGAGAACGACGTCCAGTTCACCAAGGAAGGCGTGCTGGTGGTCGTGCACGACACCGATCTGAAGCGGACCACCGATGTCGAGGAGGTCTTCCCGGACCGCGCGCCGTGGGCGGTCAAGGACTTCACGGCCGCCGAGATCGCCCGGCTGGACGCGGGCAGCTGGTTCGGTCCGCAGTTCGCCGGTACCCAGGTGCCCACCCTCAATCAGTACCTGGACCGGATCGAGCGCAACCACCAGAATCTGCTGCTGGAGATCAAGAGCCCGGAGATCTATCCGGGCATCGAGAAGGAGACCCTGCGGGTGCTGGGCAAGAAGGGGTGGCTCGACCGCGATCACGTCAAGCACCGGCTCGTCATCCAGAGCTTCGGCGCGGACAGCGTGAAGAAGGTGCACGAGCAGCGTCCGGACGTCACGACCGGCTTCCTCGGTACCCCGGCGGTGGTCGATCTGCCCTCGTACGCGGCGTTCACCGACCAGATCAATCCCTCGTACACGTCGATCTCCGCCGACTATGTGAAGGCGGTGCATGCGCTGAAGGGCGCACACGGCAAGAAGCTCCGGGTCAACACCTGGACGGTCAACGACGCGGCGACCGCCACGAAGGTGGCGGGCTTCGGCGTCGACGGAATCATCACCAACACCCCAGATGTGGTGCGCGAGGCCATGGGCTGACAGCTCGGCCGCCCCGGCTCCGCAGCCCGTTTCCCCCGGCTCCGTGGCCCGTTGTCAGTGGTCGGCCGTACGGTGGTTTCCATGAACAGCAACGGGGTTGTCGAGTGGGCCGTCGTCGAGAGCGACATCGGCCCGCTGCTGCTGTCCGCGACCGATGCGGGGCTGGTGAGCGTGGTCTTCCATGCCCGTCCCGAGGTCAGGGAGAAGGCGGTCGGGCAGTTGCGGACGCGACTGGGTGCGGAGCCGGTGGAGAATCCCGGCTCCGCACGGCTCGCCGAGCCGATACGCCAGCTCGCGGAGTATTTCGCGGGCTCGTTGCGGGAGTTCACGCTGGACCTTGACTGGTCGCTGACATCCGGTTTCAACCGCCAGGTGCTCCGCGAGCTGGCGACGGGGGTGCCCTACGGGGCGGTCGCCGGATACGGGGACCTGGCCGAGCGCGTGGGGCAGCCGGGGGCCGCGCAGGCGGTCGGGGCGGCCATGGGCTCCAATCCGCTGCCGGTAGTGGTGCCGTGCCACCGGGTGGTGGAGAGCGACGGCGGACTCGGCGGGTTCGGCGGGGGCCTCGAAACCAAGCGGAAGCTGCTGGCTCTGGAGGGTGTGCTGCCACAGCCGCTGTTCTGATTCGGGTCGCGGGGAGGGCTGGTCCTTCCCGATCCGTAGCCCTGCCGTGGCCTTTCCATGGCCCCGCCCGGACCGAACCCGGATTCGTACCCGTGTACGGGCTGGCACACTGCGTCAGTGACCAACACCTTCGACTCACCTGACACCCCCACCGAGTCCGGCCTTCCCGGCGCCGGCCCGGTCACGGCGGACGAACTGCCCGGACTGCGGCGCAGAACGTCCGCGGTGCTCGTGGCCAGCCAGATACTCGGCGGCCTCGGCGTGCCCATCGGTATCGCCCTTGCCCCGGTCCTGGCCACGGAGGTGAGCGGTTCCGAGGCGCTGTCCGGTCTGGCCCCGACCGCGTCGGTGACCGGTACGGCGCTGTTCTCACTGCCGCTGGCCGCGTTGATGATCTCACGGGGACGGCGCCCCGGTCTCGTGCTGGCGTATCTGATCGGTGCGCTCGGCGCGGGGCTCGTGGTCCTGGCCACCGTCGTGGAGAGTTTCCCGCTGCTGCTGCTCGGCATGGCCGGGTTCGGTGCCGGCTCCTCGGCCAATCTGCAGGCCCGGTTCGCCGCCGCGGATCTGGTCGAGCCCGACCGGCGCGGCCGGGCGATCTCCACCGTCATCTGGGCCACGACGATCGGTTCGGTTCTGGGGCCGAACATCGCGGCCCCGGTGGGACATGTCTTCCGCGGCACCGCGATATCCGAACAGGCGGGTCCGTTCTTCTTCGCGGCCGGGATCTTTCTGCTGGCCGCCCTGGTGGTCTGGGCGCTGCTGCGGCCGGATCCACTGCTCACCGCGCGGGCGCTGGCGCCGCAGGAGAGCGAGTCCCCCGCAGGCCGTTCGCTGCGTGCCGGTATCGCGGCGGTCCGGGCGTCTCCGATGGCGCGGCTGGCGCTGGTGACGGTGGCCGTCTCGCACACCGCGATGGTCTCGATCATGGTGATGACCCCCGTCGATATGGGCCATCACGGCGCCGGGCTCCAGCTGATCGGCCTGGTCATCAGCGGCCACATCGCGGGTATGTACGCGTTCTCCCCGGTAATGGGCCGGCTGTCCGACCGGTTCGGCCGGCTTACCGTGATCGGCCTGGCGGTCGGGTTGCTCTCCTGCGCCGCACTTCTGGCCGGCACGGCGGGCGCCAGTCACGGGCAGACGGCGGCCGGTCTCTTCGTGCTCGGGCTGGGCTGGTCGGCCGGGCTGGTAGCGGGTTCGGCACTGCTCACCGACTCCGTGCCGCAGCCCGCCCGCGCCGCCGTGCAGGGTCTGTCGGATCTGACCATGAACACGGCAGCGGGCATCGGCGGCGTGATCGCCGGAGTGATCGTCGCCCGGGCGAGCTACGGCTGGCTGAACGTGGTCGGCGCATGCCTGCTGCTGCCCATGGCTGCGCTCGCCCTGCGCCAGGCACTCACCCGGCCCGCGGCACACGCCGAGACAGCAGCCCCGGGTACGGCGCCGGCAGCGACTGCACCCGGGGCACCTGCTGCCCCCTCCTCCGACGACGTCTGAGGCTGCCGAGGCTGCCGAGGCTTCACAGGCTGATGTGGTACGCCTTGCGCAGCGTCTCGTGCACGGTCCACGTCGTACGGTCGCCCTCGCGCAGTACGCAGGCGTCCCCCGGCCCGATCTCCAGCGCGGCCCCGCCCTCGACGGCCACGGTCGCGCGCCCGCTGACGACTACGAACAGCTCATTGGCCTCGGTGTCGGTGACCACTCCGGGAGTGATCTGCCAGATCCCGCGCACCTGCTTGCCGTCGGGCGACTCCCAGAGCACCTTGCCGGTCACCACGGGGTCGCCCGAGACGATCTGTGCCGGGTCGAGCGGTTCCGGTTCGAGTTCGGCAGCCGGAATGTGCACGGTGAACGAGGCGGGAGCTTGATCAAGTGTGGTCATGACTGGTCACCCTAGCGACCGCTCCGGAGCGACTCGGCACCAGGACCGGGAGAACATGCGCAGAAGACGAGTAGTCCCGCAGCACGTTTGAGGCCGGCGCGCCCGCGACAGGGATGTGGACATGTCATTGAATGCGTCGCACAGCGCACATTCCTTCGCCCCCGTCCTCTCCACCGAGGTACGGGCGGCCCTCGCCACGCACCACCCCGTCGTGGCTCTGGAGTCGACGATCATCGCCCACGGCCTGCCGCGCCCACGCAATCTGCGGGTCGCCGAGGAGCTCGAAGGGCTCGTACGGTCCGCGGGCGCGGTGCCCGCCACGATCGCCGTACTCGACGGACGGGCCCACATCGGCCTGGACAAGGACCGGTTGGAGCGGGTTGCCACCGACCCGGCGATCCGGAAGCTGGGCCACCGGGACCTCGCACCGGCTCTGGCGGCGGGCGCGAGCGGGGCGACGACCGTGTCCGCGACGGCGTTCCTGGCCGCGCACGCGGGCCTGCGCGTCTTCGCGACCGGCGGTCTCGGCGGCGTACACCGGGGCTGGACGGAGACCCAGGACGAGTCCGCGGACCTCCGGCTCCTCGCGCGGACCGGCATCACCGTGGTGTGCGCGGGGGTGAAGTCGGTCCTCGACGTTCCCGCGACGTTGCAGCGTCTGGAGACGCTCGGTGTCGGCGTGCTCGGTTACGGCACCGACCGTTTTCCCGGCTTCTACCTGAACAGCTCGGGCGAACCGGTCGACTGGACCGTACGGACGCCCGAGGAGGTCGCGGAGGTGATGCGGGCCCAGGACGCGCTCGGCGGTCCCGGTTCCGCGCTGATCGTCGCCAACCCCGTGTCCGTGGAAGATCAGTTGGACCCCGCGCTCCATGACCGCGTGCTGGCCGAGGCCCTGGACGCGTGCCGGGAGCGCGGCATCGTGGGCCAGGCCGTCACTCCGTTCCTGCTGGACCGGCTGATGCGTGGGACCGGGGGCGCTTCGCTGGAGGCCAATCTGGCGGCCGTACGCGGAAACGTATCGCTTGCCACGCGGATCTCCGGTGCGTGGGCCGCCGCCGCGCAGGACACGACATCGCGCCGGAGCCCGGCGGCCGGTCAATGACCGACGACAGGCCGATCACCGGTGACGGGCCGATGGCCGACGACGGACCGATGGCCGACAGCAGGCCGATGGCGGACCACAGGCCGAAGACCAACAGCGGGTCAATGACCAACAGCGGGCCGATGAGCGGCGGCGGTCTGCTCGTCGTCGGGGACGTGGTCACCGACGTAGTGGCCCGGCATGCGACGGCACTGGTCCACGGTACCGACACCTCGGCCCGGATCCGTACTCTCCCCGGCGGCGCGGGCGCCAACGTCGCCTGCTGGGCGGCGCGTTCGGGCTGCCGCGACGTACGGCTGCTGGCCCGCGTCGGCGCCGACCGTGCGGTCTGGCACCGTGACGCGCTCCGACGGGCAGGGGTACGTTGTCTGCTGGCCGTGGACGACGACGTGCCGACCGCCACCGTCGTCGCCCTCGTCGATGCCGCCGCCGAGCGCACCTTCCTCACCGACAGCGGTGCCGTGCTCCGTCTCTCCCCCGGCGACTGGTCGACGTCGATGCTCGACGGCATCGCCCATCTCCATCTCTCCGGATACCTCCTCTTCGCCGCGACGAGCCGGGCGACGGCCCTGCTCGCCCTGCGGGAGGCCCGGCGGCGGGGGGTCACGGTGAGCGTCGACCCGGCGTCGGCCGGCTTCCTCGCCGAGCTGGGCGTCGACCGGTTCCTGACAGTCGTGGAGGGCACGGATCTGCTGCTGCCCAATGCGGACGAGGCCCGGCTGCTCACCGGACTACCCGAACCGGCCGACGCGGCGGCCAAGTTGAGCCTTCAGGTGCCCCGGGTGGTCGTCACGCTCGGCGGGGACGGGGCCCTGCTGGCCGTCGCGGGCACGGTGACCCGGCGCATCCCGGCTGTTCAGGTGCGGGGTGCCGTGGACTCGACGGGTGCGGGCGACGCGTTCACCGGCGGCTTCCTCGCGGCGCACCTCGCGGGGGCGGACGACACCTCGGCCGTGGCGGCGGGCTGCCGGTCGGGGGCGGAGGCGGTCACCACCGTGGGGGGCCGCCCCGGTCCATGACGCACCCGGCTCGCCGGATCGGCCCCGCCCGTTACCCGCTCCGCCCCCACCCGGTCCAGGCGGGGTGCATGGGATCGTCGGCCCGTACGAGCGCGTCCGCGCGTCCGCCGGGCGCCACCTCGTCCTCGTACCGCGCGAAAGCGGGCAGGGTCCAGCGCTCGCCCGCCCCGGTACGCCGCCGCAGTGCGCCCGGCGACAACCGCAGATGGACGCTCAGGTCGAACGGGAACCAGTGCAGGAAGCACTGCGCAGGTACTGGGCGGCGGCGCTGGGGCGTATCCCCGAGCTGAAGTTCGAGGTGGTGGACGTCCGGGCGAGCGTCCATGCCCTGGTGATCGACTATCGCAACCAGATCGGCGGCCGGGTCAGTGAGGTGCTGACCTTCCGCGACGGCCTGGTGAGTCCGGCTTCGGGGCATACGGGGAGACGCTCGCCGACTGACGACCGCGCCGGCGGCGGTGGGCGGGTGCGCGTCACGCCGTCTACTTCTTCGCGCCGCAGTCCACCGCGTCGGCGTCGTCCGAGAGGGCGCTGCCCTCGGGCAGGAGATACGTCGCCCAGATCACCACAGGTTCGGTCCCCAGGTTGCGTCCGATGTGGCGGTGCTTGGCCCCGGACGGCTCGATGAAGGACGAGCCCGCGGATATCACCTCGACCGAGCAGTCGTCCATAGTGCGCGTCAGCGTCCCGGACTTGACGACGGCGATGACCTGACCGCTATGAGTGTGCCAGCCGGTGGAGCCGCCCGGCTCGACGGTGATGGTCCGGAAGGTCACGTCGGTGCGGCCGTTCGGGGTCTTCACCTCCAGCTTCCCCGTCGATGTGCCCTTCGCGAGCACCGTGCCACTCACACCGCTGCCGGGTGTGGCGACGGCTGCCGACGGCACGAAGCCGAGCGCGTCCGCGCGGCCGTCCGTGCCCAGGACTTTGGCGAGTCGCGCCTGCTGTACGCGCCGCCCACGGTTCCCCTGCTGTCTTCCGGCCTTCACATGCGACTCCTCTGCCTCGGGGTTCCGGAAGCATCCTGGACACCCCGGACCGGACGTCCCGAACCGGAACCCCGGACCGGAAATCCGGAACCGGTCATGTCAAATGCCCCCACGCTACCCGCGAGTTGACCCGCGAAACCCTCGCGTTCCGACGGTCGCCCCCGCGCCGTCCCGGTCATTCGCCGCGGAGTTCGGCGACGAGCGGCCCGTCGCCAGACACCTCGATGCGCCCGTCCTTGACGGCCTCGGTAAGCGTCAACTCCCCCCGTCCGAGCGCCAGGCAGACCTCGACGTCGAGGGCGATACGGGCATCGGCATGGTCGGCTGGGCCATCCCCGTAGACCGCCTGTGCAGCCGTCGGATTCCCCGTCCCCCCGGCCGTCGCACCACCGGCGCGTACATGGAACTCGCCCTCGTCCAGCCGGACTTCGACGACTCCGGCATGGGTCAGCCCGTCCAGCGCGCGCAGCAGCGGAAGCGCGAACCAGTGCGCCCGCACCGCATCGGTGGGCCGCCGCTCGGTGAGCGCGGGCGCGCCCCACTCCGCGAGGGCGGCGAGTACGGGCAGCAGTCCGCGGCCGCGCCCCGTCAGTTCGTACACCGAGGCCGCGGCGGGCGGTGGGAGCCTGCGGCGGGTGGCCAGGCCGCCCTGCTCCATGTCCTTGAGCCGGGAGGCGAGGACGTCGGTACTGACGCCCGGCAGGTCGGCGTGGAGGTCGGTGTAGCGGCGGGGGCCCGCCAGCAGTTCACGGACGATCAGCAGGGTCCACCGGTCGCCCACGGAATCGAGGGAGCGTGCGGTGGCGCAGAACTGGTCGTAACTCCGGCGGCGGGCCGGGCGGGTTGCGGACTGTTGCTGACGTGGCATGCGACGCAGTCTAGACATGTTGTTGGACTTTCCAAGCCCGAGCTTGGTAAAACCAAGTATCGCAATCAGGTCGGGGAGGCCACCGCATGGAATTCCGGCAGTCCAGCAAGCTCAACGAGGTCTGCTACGAGATCCGGGGCCCGGTCATCGAGCACGCCAACGCCCTGGAGGAGGCGGGCCACAGCGTGCTCCGCCTCAACACGGGCAATCCGGCACTCTTCGGTTTCGAGGCGCCGGAGGAGGTCGTCCAGGACATGATCCGGATGCTTCCGCAGGCCCACGGCTACACCGATTCGCGCGGCATCCTGTCCGCCCGCCGGGCGGTGGCGCAGCGCTACCAGGCGATGGGGCTGGCGGACGTCGGGGTCGACGACATCTTTCTCGGCAACGGCGTCTCGGAGCTGATCTCCATGGCCGTCCAGGCGCTCCTGGAGGACGGTGACGAGGTGCTCGTCCCGTCCCCCGACTATCCGCTGTGGACCGCGGTGGTGACCCTCGCGGGCGGCAAGGCCGTGCACTACACCTGTGACGAGGCCTCGGACTGGAACCCGGACCTCGCGGACATGGCGTCGAAGATCACCGACCGCACCAGGGCCGTCGTGATCATCAACCCGAACAACCCGACCGGTGCCGTCTACCCGCGCGAGGTCCTCGAAGGCATCCTCGATCTGGCGCGCAGGCACGGCCTGATGGTCCTCGCCGACGAGATCTACGATCAGATCCTCTACGACGACGCCGAGCACCACAGTGTGGCGGTCCTCGCCCCCGACCTGGTCTGCCTCACCTTCAGCGGTCTGTCGAAGACGTACCGGGTGGCGGGGTTCCGCTCCGGCTGGATGGTGGTCTCCGGCCCGCAGCAGCACGCCCGCAACTATCTGGAGGGGCTTACCACGCTCGCCTCCATGCGCCTGTGCCCCAACGCGCCCGCGCAGTACGCCATCCAGGCGGCGCTCGGCGGGCGGCAGTCGATCCGGGAACTGGTCGCGCCCGGCGGCAGGCTGTACGAGCAGCGCAACCGGGCCTGGGAGAAGCTGAACGAGATCCCGGGCGTGTCGTGCGTGAAGCCGAAGGGCGCGCTGTACGCGTTCCCGCGCATCGACCCGAAGGTGCATCCGATCGTCGACGACGAGAAGTTCGTCCTGGACCTGCTGCTGCGGGAGAAGATCCAGGTCGTGCAGGGCACTGGCTTCAACTGGCCGCGGCCCGACCACTTCCGGATCCTGACCCTCCCGTACGCTGACGATCTCGACGCGGCGATCAGCCGCATCGGCCGTTTCCTGACCGGATACCGCCAGTGATCGGATGCCCCCGGTGACCTGCCCCGTCTGCCGCGTTCCCGTCCTCACCCAGTTCGCCTCGCCCGAACTCGTCGGCCCGATCGTCGAGGGCGGACTCGATCCGGCCACCGATCCCGCGTGGGCGGAGTCGGGAGCGGCGTCACCCGCCGAGTACGCGCGCTGGTCCGGTCATCTGTGCGGCGTGACCTGCCTGCGCATGGCGCTCGGCGCCGGGGAGGGCTCGGGCGCCGTATCGGCCCGGGCCGCCGGGGCCCCGTCCCTGTTCGCGCTGCGCGACGGGGCGCTCAAGTACGGCGCGTACACGGAGGATGCCGAGGGGGTGATCCGGGGCCTGATCTACGCGCCCTTCGCACAGTACGTACGGGAAGTGCACGGACTCGACGCCACGGTCCACCGCCACCTCTCCGTGCGGGAGATCCTCGATCTGCTGGACGGCGGCCGGACCGTCATGGCCTCGGTGCACTACGGCATCCGGCATCCGGAGCGGCCCGCTCCGGGGCTCGGCGGGCATCTGGTGCTGCTGACGTCCCGTACGGCCGACGGCGCCGGTGTCCACTTCCACAACCCCTCGGGCACGACGGCCGGGACGCGTGTCGCGGACCTTCCGCTGCCCGGTTTCGAGCGCTTCTTCGCGAGGCGCGGGGTGTCGCTGCCCGCGAGCGGCGCGTTGTCCGGAACGGGAGCGGGCCCGGGGGCGTAGCCGGCCCCCGAGCCCTGGTGTGCCACCCATGCGGCACGCCGACACTTTTAAGGACCCATGTCAGGTTTATGTCGCCGCGTCCTGCCTTTAGACGACCGCAGATCGAAGCTCTGCGAGCCGGAGTCGAACCGGCATCTCGACGCCCATGGGCACGGGCCCGTTTGATTCGGCGATGGGTGGCGAATGCTGAGTCTGGAGCAAGAGTCTGAGATTGATCGCGGTCTGCCTCTGCCATTTGGGCTACCCCGGCCCGTTCATGTGCGGGCCGCACAGAATGCCGGGGGGAGGACTCGAACCTCCACTGGAACCGCGTCATCACGACAAGCTTCAGTTTCAGCTTGCGCTCCTCGCGCACCCCGGCCGCAGTGAACGGCCGGGGAATCAATGGTCGGTCACCCGAAGAGGTAACCGAATACCGCATCACCCACCCGCTGGTCGGTGACGTCCACGCCGTTGGCCTCCTCGCGGGCGAACTTCACGGCCTGCTGGAGCTTCTCCACCCGGTCCAGCAGTTCGTTGACCCGCCGCGCGGGCAGGGCTCCGGAGAACTTCACGGTCGTCCAGTACCCGATCGGAACGTCCTCGTAGTACACCTCGACCTGCGCCGGATGCTTGTCGGTGGCCTCCGCCTTCACGTGGTTGCGGGGCACCTTCTTCGTACGGAGCGTCCTCACCGGCTCGGTCTTCCAGGAGTCCGTCGACGGGTCCTGGGTCCAGGCTTCGGCGGCGTCGAGCACAGGAAGCCTGCGGACAAAGGTGTTGATGTCCGTCAGCTGCTTCTCCAGGAAGAGCAGATACGACACCGGCACCTCGCTCACGAGGACCCGTCCGTCGACCTTCACATCCGCGCGGGCCGCGCAGTTCGCCCAGTCCTTCGTGGCGGTCACATCGAAGAGCCGGGTCAGGGTCGTCGCGGTCTGTCGCAGCACGTCCTCGGCCTTGATCTGCACGAGCGTCGACTCGGGCGGCAGCTGCTCACCCTCCTCGTCCTTCGGCTGATACGTCCGGGAGATCCCGGCCAGCAGACCGGTCTTCTGAAGGCCGTGATGCGCCGCCGTCAGGTCCTGGTGAGCCTTGGACTTGACGCCCTTCTCCACTGCGATGATCTGATTGAGTTTCGCCACATCGAGGAAGCTAGCAGCGCCGAGCCGATGGGAACCAAGGGTTTTTTCACAGCAACGCCCTTCAACGGGCCATCGGAGGCGCGGGGTACGCGGGCGCGGCGGGATTTCGGTGAATCCCTCGGATTCGGTGAAGCAGCGGGATTCGGTGAAACCCCTGGGTTCCGTGAAGCAGTGGGATTCGGTGAAACCCCTGGGTTCCGTGAAGCAGTGGGATTCCGGTGACGCCCCGGTCCGACCCGTACGGGTGGTTTCCGGTGGGTGCTCCCATGTCCTGCCGCCGTCCGGCGCGCGTCGCTTGCCACAGTAAGCCCCGCGCATCCGCTCCGCAGGCCCTCACGGACCCCCGCGCAGACTCCGAACGAAGGTTCCCGCCTTGCCTCGCTTCCCCCACTTCACCCGTACGAAGGGCCTCACCGGCCCGAAGCAGCACACCGCACTCACCGCTGCCGCCCTGACCGTCCTGGCCGTGGGCACACCGGTCGCGTACGCCACGCTCGGCAACGAATCCCCCTCCGCCTCGCGGCCCGCAGCATCGTCCGTCGCCGTGCGCGGGAAGGCCTACATCGAGACCCGGCTGTTCTTCGGCACCGAACGCCCTGACGGCGGAGTGACTGTGACCGATCGTCAATTCCTTGCGTTCATCGACGAAGAGGTCACACCGCGCTTCCCGAACGGGCTGACCATCAAGGACGGCCGCGGCCAGTGGCGCGACTCCAAAGGGGTCATCGAACGGGAGCGCAGCTACGAACTGACCCTGCTCTACCCCGCGTCCGAGGCCCGCGTACGCGATGCCCAGATCGAGCGGATCCGCGACGCCTACGAGAAAGCCTACGCCCAGGACTCGGTGGCTCGGCTCGAAGAGCACACGACCGCCGACTTCTGACACCCGACCGCCGACTTCCGGAACAAGACGACGATCTACCACTGGTGGCCCTCGAAACCGGCGCTCCTGCGGGTGGCCCTGATCCATGCCCGGGTCCTCGACATCGACATCCCCGACACGGGCAGCCTCCGCGGTGATCTGATCGCCCTCACCGAACAGATCACCGCCTGCTCACCGACGGGCGCACCGAACCCGTCGCCCGCGCCATGACCTCGGGCACCGGCCTGCCCGACGACGAACTCGCCGCCCTCACCCGCGACTTCTTCGCCGATCGCTTCTCCCGTGAACAGCCGGTCTTCACCCGCGCCGCCGCCCGCGGCGAACTCCCCGTGGACGCCGACCCGATGCTGCTGCTGGAACTGATCGCGGGGGCGGTCCGGATGCGGGTGCTGTTCCGCCGCGAACCGGTGCCGGCGGACTTCGCCCGGGATGTCGTCGATGCCGTACTGCCTCGCTGACGGCGCCGGGAACGGGCGCGGTCCGGTCGGGTTCAGCCCCCGCCGAGTTCCATGAGTGCGCCCACCGGGTCGGAGTCCGGGGTGGCGCGGGGCCACCAGTCGTCCTCGCCCGGCTCGGATTCGTAGCCGTACCAACGGCCGTCGTGGCCGAAGCGGAGCTGGAGTGTGCCGCTGGGGTGGGTGAGGTGGTTGCGCCAGGGGTGGAAGCGGGGGAAGTCGGCGGCAGCGAGCGCGGGGCGGGCGCGGTCGAAGGGGCCGGCCGGAGGGTCCCAGGGTGTTTCGAGGACGGCCAGTCCTTCGGCGCCGCCCTGGCGCCAGGCTGCGACGGCCCGGGCCAGGTCGGTGGGGGTGCGGCCGGTGGCGTACGCCAGCTCGCGGTAGAGGGCGCGGGTGGTCGCGGTGAGTCCGGCGGTGGGCCGGGACGCGGCCAGCCGCACCGCGTCCTGCCAGGCGGTGAGACCGGCGAGCGGGTCGAGGCCGGTGGTGAGGAGCGCGTGCGCACGGGCCGCCGCGTCCGTGGCCAGGTGGTCGAGGGCGAGCGGCTCGCGGGCGCCGGGCAGGCTCGGGTACGAGGGTGGCTGCCCCGGGTGCGGCAGGACCGGGAGCGGGGCGGGGAGCGGCGGGAGGTAGCGGTCCGCAAGGGCTTCGCCGGCCGGCACGGAGGGGGTGGCGGGGGCGGCGGGGCGTTCCCGGGCGGAGTGCGCGGCGTTGCGGCGGCCCAGCTCTTCGAGGAGTTCGCGCTCGCCCCGGCCGCGCAGCAGCAGAAGGACGAACGGGTCGGCGTCCAGGAGCCGGGCCATCTGGTAGCAGAGGGCGGCCACATGCTTGCAGGGCCAGCCGTGATCGGGGCAGGAACAGCCGGGATCGAGATCGCCCGCGGTGGGCAGCAGCCCGATGCCGGCCTCGGCCGCCGTCTCGGCCAGCGAGTGCGGCATCTCCTTGGCGAGCAGTGCGGCGAGGTGACCGGGGCGGGCAGCCACCTCGTCCAGGAAGATGTCCCAGTCGGCATCGGTGAACGACCGCAGACGCAGCTCGGCGCGGTAGGGGCGGGGGCGGCTGCCGTGGACGTAGGCGACGACTCGTCCAGGGGTGACGGTGATCGCGGCGACCTTGCCGCTGTCGGCGTACGTACGGCCGCGGAAGAGCCGTCCCTCGTCCATCGACAGGGATTCCAGGGCGGCCACCCAGGCGCGGCCCCACCAGCTGTCCGCGAAGGGTTCGTCGCCGTCGCACGTGCGGGGCGGCACGGCCTCGAAGGTGCGCCGCAGATCGTCGGGGCCGGGGCGTGACCTGGCCACCGGCCGACCGGCCGGCCGGGGCTCGGGGCGGGCGTACGGACGGGGCAGGGGCTGCGGGCGGGGGCTCATGACGGCGGCCTCCGGAGCGAGACGAGATCGGCCAGGTCGCGGTCGCTGAGCTCGGTCAGCGCGGTCTCGCCGGTGCCGAGGACCGTGTCGGCCAGGACCCGCTTGGTCCGCAGGAGCTCGTCGATCCGGTCCTCGACCGTGCCCTCCGCGATCAGCCGGTGCACCTGCACGGGCTGTGTCTGGCCGATGCGGTACGCCCGGTCCGTGGCCTGTTCCTCGACGGCCGGGTTCCACCAGCGGTCGTAGTGGATGACGTGGGCGGCCCTGGTGAGGTTCAGTCCGGTGCCCGCCGCCTTGAGGGAGAGCAGGAAGACCGGGACCTCGCCGGACTGGAAGCGGTCCACCATCCGTTCCCGCTCGGCGACCGGTGTGCCGCCGTGCAGGAGCTGGGAGGGGACGGCGCGCGAGGCGAGGTGGGCGGAGAGGAGCCGGGCCATCGTCACGTACTGGGTGAAGATGAGGACGGAGCCGTCCTCGGCGAGGATCGTGTCGAGGAGTTCGTCGAGCAGGGCGAGCTTTCCCGAACGGCCGGTGAGTCGGGTCGGCTCCTCCTTCAGATACTGCGCGGGGTGATTGCAGATCTGCTTGAGCGAGGCCAGCAGTTTCATGATCAGACCGCGCCGGGCGATGCCCTCCGAGGCCTCGATGAACGCCATCGTCTCGCGGACCGCCGCCTCGTAGAGCGTGGCCTGTTCGCGGGTGAGGAAGACGGGGTGGTCGGTCTCCGTCTTGGGCGGCAGCTCGGGGGCGATGCCCGGGTCCGACTTCTTGCGGCGCAGGAGAAAGGGCCGGACCAGCCGGGAGAGCCGTTCGACCGCTTCGTCGTTGGCGAGCCCGGCGGCCGTACCGGTGTTCTCGACGATACGGGCGTGGCGGGCCCGGAACGCCTTGAGCGGGCCGAGCAGTCCGGGAGTCGTCCAGTCGAGCAGGGCCCACAGCTCGGAGAGGTTGTTCTCCACGGGCGTGCCGGTGAGGGCGACCCTCGCCGGGGCCGGGATGGTGCGCAGCGCCTTCGCCGTGGAGGAGTGCGGGTTCTTCACGTGTTGGGCCTCGTCGGCGACGATCAGTCCCCAGCTGTGGTCGGCGAGTTGCGCCGCGCTCGAACGCATCGTGCCGTACGTGGTGAGGACGAAACCGCCGTCGGGATCGGCGAGTGTGCGGCCGGTGCCGTGGAAGCGGCGCACGGGGACGCCGGGGGCGAAGCGGTTGATCTCCCGGTGCCAGTTGCCGAGGAGGGAGGCGGGGCAGATCACCAGAGTGGGCGCGGGGTGGGCGCGGTGCAGATGCAGGGCGATGAGGGTGATCGTCTTGCCCAGGCCCATGTCGTCGGCGAGGCAGCCGCCGAGGCCGAGCGAGGTCATCCGGTCCAGCCAGGCCAGGCCGCGCAGTTGGTAGTCGCGGAGCGTGGCGTCGAGACCGGGCGGCGGGGCGATGGTGGTGTCGTCGGCGGTGATGCGGGTCCGGAGCGCGGCCAGCGCGCCGACGGGCACCGCTTCGACCTGTTCTCCGTCGACTTCGGCGCTGCCGGTCAGCGCGACGGCGAGGGCGTCGACCGGATCGAGCAGCCCGAGCTCCCGCTTGCGCGCCTTGCGCACGAGCGCGGGGTCGACGACGACCCACTGGTCCCGCAGCCGCACCACCGGCCGGTGGGCCTCCGCGAGAGCGTCCATCTCCGCCTCGGTCAGCCGCTCGTCGCCCAGCGACAACTGCCAGTCGAAGGAGAAGAGCTGCTCGGCGTCGAAGAACGAGGTGCCGTCGGTGGCGGAGCCGGGCGCGGGCCGCACGACGGTGGCGGCGGTGAGGGAACGGGCGAGCTCCCTGGGCCAGTGGATGCTCACCCCGGCCGCCGTCAGCCGGGCTCCGGCGTCGCCCAGCAACTCGTACAGCTCGTCCTCGTCGAGCGCGAGCACATCGGGTACCGGCTGGTCCAGCAGCCGCTCCAGCGGCGTCCAGACGCGGGCGGCGCGGCGCAGTGCGAGCACCGCGTCGATCCTGGCCCGGGGACCGAACGGCTCTCCGGCCCCGCCGTGCCACAGGGCGGCGGCGTCGACGACGTAGGTCGGGTCGGCCAGGCTGTGCACCTGGGTGATGGCCGCGGCGGCGTGCCGCGCAGCGCCGGGACGGACATCCGCGGCCGTCGCGGCGGAGGCGTCGTCGTCGATGCCGTTTCGGCCGTTGTCGGCGTCGTGGCCGTGGCCGTCGCCGTCGTTTTCGTGGTGGACGGCGTACGTATCCGCCGTGTCGAAGAGTTCGTATGCCGCCAGGTCGAGGCGCAGCGAGACCCGTACGCCCGCGTCGAGCCCCGCCGCGACTTCGACGGCCCAGTCACGGGCTTCCGGCAGATGCTGGGCCTCGCGGGCCGCGAAAGGTGCCCCCATCGCGTATGCGGCGGCGGGCGTACGGGGCAAGGTGTCGGCCACCGCGTCGAGGAACGTCCCGAGCAGCCACTCCGGGTCGGGGACCTGGAGCGGTGCGCGGTCCGGGAGCGGGACCGCGTACCCCTCGGCCGGCATGGCGGCGGCGATCGCACGGAGGTGGGCGATGTCCTCGGCATCGCGCGGTCCGGCCCGCCAGGCGTCGTGGTCGTCGCCTGTCAGGCCGGGAAGCAGTCTGCCGCGCGCCACCAGGTTGAGTGACTGGAGCGCGGCGGCGCCCCAGCAGCGGGTCGCGGGGTGGGCGGACCGCTGGTGCCGGGCGCGGGCCAGCAGCGGCACGGCCTCGCACAGGGGCAGCAGGACCGCGGGCACCGCACACCGTCGGACGCCGTCCTGCTGTCCGTGCCGACGGACGACGGTGATCTCCGCGGCGGCCGCACCGGGCGCCGCACCCTCACGATCCGCGGAACCGGCCTGCTCCGGGAGGGGGCCGCCATCGGGATCCCAGAAGGCGACGCGCCCGTCCCTCGGCAGCGATGCCGGAAGGAAGACGGCTGCACATCTCAGAAGGCGGACGGCGGACTCGTCCAGCCGGTGTTCTGCCGTGGTCATCGGCCCCCTCCCGTCCCGCCCTGTTCCTCTTGATCGTCCTGATCCCTATGACTCCTGCGAGTCTAGGCGGGGGGTCTGACAACCGGTCGCGCACCCGTATTCCAGCAGGTCAGAAGTTCAGCGCGTGGTTCAACGCCCGGTCCGGCACCCGGTCCATCGCCGGGATGGATCCACGCATGCCTCAGTGCCTGGCGAACGGCTTCGAACGAGACGGCCGCGCGGGTGCGGTGCCCGCGAGAACAGCGGGCGTGGGTACAGGCGCCCCGGACTGCGACTTCTGCGCCCGCGTCCGTGGCTGCGGCTGTGCCTGACCGGTGCGCTCGGGCTGCGCCTGGGCCGGACGCTCGGGCTGCGCCTGGGCCGGACGCTCGGGCTGCGCCTGCGCGGGACGCTGCGGCGGCCGCACGGCCTGCCGCGGCTGCAGCTCCGTCTGCTGGCCGGGCTGCTGGGCCCTCTCCAGGAAGCGGAGCAGCTCCACCGGGAACGGAAGCACCAGCGTGGAGTTCTTCTCGGCCGCAACCGCGACCACCGTCTGCAGCAGGCGCAGCTGGAGCGCGGCCGGCTGGCTGGACATCTCCTTCGCCGCCTCGGCGAGCTTCTTCGACGCCTGAAGCTCGGCGTCCGCGTTGATGACGCGGGCCCGCCGCTCACGGTCGGCCTCGGCCTGCCGGGCCATGGAGCGCTTCATCGTCTCGGGCAACGAGACGTCCTTGATCTCCACGCGGTCGATCTGCACGCCCCACCCGACCGCCGGGCTGTCGATCATCAGCTCAAGACCCTGATTCAGCTTCTCGCGGTTGGACAGCAGATCGTCGAGGTCGCTCTTGCCGATGATCGACCGCAGTGAGGTCTGTGCCATCTGCGAGACCGCGAACCGGTAGTCCTCCACCTGGATCACAGCATTCGCCGCGTCCACCACCTTGAAGTAGATGACAGCGTCGACCCGCACCGTCACGTTGTCCCGGGTGATCCCGTCCTGCGCGGGCACCGGCATCGTCACGATCTGCATATTGACCTTGTGCAGCCGGTCGATGCCGGGGATCACCATGGTGAATCCGGGCCCTCGCACATCGTTACGAAGCCTGCCGAGCCGCAGCACGACACCCCGCTCGTACTGCTTGACGACCTTGGCCGCCGCCGACAGGTACAACGCACCCGCCGAGGCCGCAGCCACTGTCGCGATCACGAGCTCCTGGACCATGACGGCCCCCTGAATGCCGGAAATACCGAAACACGACAATCAATCGCTATTACCACGGTATGCCCACTATCAACCGATATGAACATGGGTCGCGGCTCTCCGCTTACGGCTGTCCCCCGCCCGGCCCCGCCCCGGATGCCGGGTCGCCGGGGAGCGGGCAGGGTGACCAGCGTCAGCACGTTCTCCGTGGCGTACGCAGTGCCGTGGCGCGAGCGGTGCCGACGGCTGAGCCGGACGAGACAGACGAGGACCCGCCCATGCCTGTGATCGATCACCGACGCCGCCTTCTCGGCACAGCGGCCGGGACCGTGCTCCTGACCCTCACCGTCGCAGGCTGTTCCGGCCTCGGCCGGACCGCGGTCGGGCCGGTCACCTACACGACGGAGCGGAACGCCGTGATCATGGTGAACAGCCCCTCGGTGAAGGGCTGCCACCGGCTCGCTCCCGCAGGTGCCAAGGAAGTGACCAACGGCACCCTGATCGACATCATTCTGTACCGCACACCCGACTGCACCGGGCCGGGTACGACGTACGTCGCGACGACGGTCAGCGACGTCACCGGGGTCCGTAACCTCCCGTGGCGCAGCTTCACCACGGTCCACTGACCGGTGGTCACCCCGCCTGCACTGACGGACTGACCAGCCGTCGCCACTATTGCACCGACTGCATGACCAGCCGTCAACAGCGGCGTTCCGAGGGATCGTTGGCGTCGAAGCCGTCAGCATCGACGCCGTACGGCCGGCCCGTCAGTACACCGGGTACCGCTCGGCCGGCCACGCGACCGCGTGCTCGAACTCCACGCACAGGTCGTCAGCCACCTCCGTGATCACCGCACGTCCTTCGGTCGCAACCAGCCAGGACGGCGGAAGGTGTACGTCCCCGTGGCGGGCGCCGAGCAGATTACCGCAGACCGCACCGGTGGAGTCGCTGTCGCCCGAGTGGTTGACGGAGAGCAGCAGCGACTGGGCCACCTGGTCGGCGCCCGGCAGCACCAGGGCGCAGTACACGGCGATGGCGAGGGCCTCCTCGGCCACCCAGCCCGCGCCCAGCGCCTCCACCTTCTCGGCGGTCGGCTCGCCTTCCGCGGCCAGGTCGACGGCCGCGCGCAGGGCCGCCATCGTCTCCTCGTGCCCAGGGTGGCGGCGCAGCAGCTCCATGGCCCGCAGTACCGCGCCCGCCATCGAGTCGCCCTCCAGGAGATGGGCGACGATCGCGGCGAACGCACCGGCGGCGTACGCACCGGTCGGGTGGCCGTGGGTGATCTGCGCGCACCAGTGGGCGAGCCGGAAGCCCGCCTCGGCGCCCTTCCCCACCAGTCCGAAGGGAGCGGACCGCATCACCGTGCCGCACCCCTTGGACCCGGTGTTGACGGGACCGGGCTCGCCGAGCCGCCTCGACGGTTCGGGGACATGGCCGGTCGCGAGGCCCGTCAGGCAGGCATTGCCGGGGGCCCGGCGCGCGTACAGCCAGGGCTGCTGCCTGAGCCAGCCGGTCCGCACCGGATTGTCGGCTCCCCGGGCCGGCGGAGCCGGGTGGTTCTGGGTATCCAGCCAGCGCAGGTACGCGTTCCGCACGATCCCGATCTCGGCGCCGCCGACCCCCTTCGACATCGCGCGGGAATGGGCCCTGATGAGGCCCTCGGCGGTGAACAGGGTCATCTGCGTGTCGTCCGTGACACGTCCGACGACCCCTTCCTCGTCCGCGAGAAGTTCCTGTACGCCGTGTTCACCGTGCGCGCGGCGGATGCCGGCGAGCGAGAGGAACTCCACGGGATTCCCCAGGGCGTCCCCGATCGCTCCGCCCAGCAGACAGCCCCGGACCCTTGCCCTGCGACCGACGCGGTCCCCCCACGATGTGCCGTTCACACACGATCCCCTCAATCCCATGTCGGTATGTCCCCAAAACGGCGTCGCGGGTCCATCCTGGTAGGAGAGGGCGATTGCCATGCGTACAGGTAATGAACCGACGACTGCCCGCAGTCCTCTGCGGCTGCGGCTCGGCCTGAGTCTATGGGGGCTGGCCTGGGCCGTCTTCGGGCTGACGGTGTTCACGCTGACCGACCGCCCGGGGTGGGCCGCCGCCTGCGGTGCGCTGCTTCTGCTGGTCCTCGTGGACATGGCGGTGATCGTCCACCACATCCACCAGGGCCCGCACTACCAGCCGGGGCGCAATATTCCGCCGTACGAACCCGACCACGGCGGGCGCGGCAGGTACGGGCACTGACCGGGACGCGACGTCCGCCGGGCGGCCATGCCGCCCGGCGGGGCGGTGTCGGGGTCAGCTCTCCGTACGGAAACGGGCCGCCTTCAGGTACTCCGGGTTCGGGTCGAGGGCCGCGGCCAGCCGGAAATGACGGGCGGCCCGGTGGGAACGGCCGGAGCGTTCGAAAGTGCGCGCGAGCGCGAAGTGCGCGAAGGCGTTGTCCGGTTCACGCTCCAGGACGAGTTCGAATTCGAGCTCGGCGGGACGCAGTTGGGCGGCGGCAAAGAAGGCACGCGCCCGCAGCAGCCGGGCGGCCGTGTTCTCCGGATGGGCCGCGATCACCGAGTCCAGGAGCTTCACCGCGCCCCGGGGGTCGCGCGCCGCCAGCAGGTGTTCGGCCGCGCGGAAGTCGATGACGTCGGTTTCCGGGGTCCTCTCGGGCACGATTGCATCCTTCCCTTCACTACGCGGCTCTCAACACCCGGCCGGGGCCCGGTATTCCGGTACGGACATCAGCCGGCCGCGGCCCGCTTCGTCAGCTCCGACCAGACCTTGCGGACCTGCGGCTCCAGTTCCTCCAGCGGTCCGTCGTTGTCGATGATCAGGTCGGCCACGGCACGCCGCTGCTCCCGGGTGGCCTGCGCGGCCATCCGGGCGCGGGCCTCGGACTCGGTCATGCCGCGCAGCCGTACGAGCCGGTCGAGCTGCGTCTGCGGACCGGCGTCCACGACGACGACCAGGTCGTAGAGCGGGGCGAGGCCGTTCTCGGCGAGGAGGGGAACGTCGTGGACGACGACCGCGTCGGGGCCCGCGGCCCGTTCCAGTTCTGCGGAACGGGCACCGACCAGCGGGTGGACGATCGCGTTGAGGGTGGCGAGCCGGTCGGCGTCGGAGAACACGATCGAGCCGAGCCTGGGGCGGTCCAGGGTGCCGTCGGCGGTGAGGATGTCCGCGCCGAACGCCTCGACGACGGCCGCAAGCCCCGGGGTCCCCGGCTCGACGACCTCCCGGGCGATACGGTCCGCGTCGATCAGCACCGCTCCGTACCCCACGAGCATCCGTGACACTTCACTCTTGCCGGCGCCGATCCCGCCGGTCAGGCCCACTTTCAGCATGCCGGGCAGCCTAGTGCCCCTCCGGCAGGCCGGTGGGGCCGGTCAGATGTCTCCCTCGCGCTCCGCGAGGAACCGCTCGAATTCGAGACCGATCTCGTCGGCCGACGGCAGGTCGACCGGCTCGGCCACCAGATTGCCCCGGGTCTCGGAGCCCGCGACCGCGTCGTACTGGTGCTCAAGGCCCTCGATGAGCGAGACGAGCTCCTCGTCGCCCTGGTCGATCTGCCGGTCGATCTCGGTCTGGGTGCGGTGGGCCTCTGTACGCAGCGTATGGGCGACGGTCGGCAGGACCAGGCCCGTCGCGGCCGTGATCGCCTCCAGGGCGGTGAGCGCCGCGTCCGGGTATGCGGAGCGGGCGACGTAGTGCGGCACGTGGGCGGCGACGCCGAGGACGTCGTGTCCGGCCTCCATCAGCCGGTACTCCACCAGGGCCTCGGCGGAGCCGGGGACCTGCGCCTCGTCGAACGGGCTGCGGTGGCCGGGCATGAGGTCCGTGCGGTTGCCGTGCGGGGTGACGCCGACGGGGCGGGTGTGCGGGACGCCCATCGGGATGCCGTGGAAGTTCACCGCGAGGCGGACGCCGAGGCGCTCGACGATCTGCTCGACGGCGGTGGCGAAGCGCTCCCACTCCACATCGGGCTCGGGCCCGGAAAGCAGCAGGAAGGGCGCCCCGGTCGCGTCCTGGACGACCCGGACGTCCAGCGTCGGCGTCTCGTAGGCCGCCCAGCGATCACGTCGGAAGGTGAGCAGCGGGCGCCGCGCGCGATAGTCGACGAGCCGGTCGTGGTCGAAGCGGGCGACGACCTGGTGCGGCAGCGTTTCGAGCAGGCCGTCGACGATCTGTTCACCGGTCTCGCCCGCGTCGATGTATCCGTCGAAGTGGTAGAGCATGACCAGGCCGGCCGACTCCTGGGCGAGCGCCATGTCGACGACGGCCAGTCCCTTCGGCTCCCATTCGTACAAACTCTGCGGATCAAGCACGGTTACCGCTCCTCCTCGTGTTCCCTGAGAAGAACGCCGGACGGGGCACGAGCATTCCCGGACCATGCCCCTTCACCCAGCGGTTCATGCCAGAACTTGCGCGAGAACGCGGGTGTGCTGTGCCGTCACCGCCTACGGGACGTTGCCGGTACGAGACGTTGCCGGTAAAGACGCTGACATTCATGTTGGTGAACACCTCGACGTGAGCGTCGAGTTGACGACGGAAGCCGAGTCGCACCGGTCATCTGTGAACAATGGTCCACACCTTGACGCGGCCTCACCTCGTTCCTACCGTCACTGGGCAGCAAGTTCAGGGACTCGCCCTACGTTCACGTACGGGAACCTCTCGAACTCCTCCGACGGGAAGGCAAACCCCCATGCGCACCCGCACGCTGCTACGACACCGGGCACGACGGCCGAGGCATGGGCGAGGGCATCTACGTCGGCACGGCGGGCAACCTCTCCGACCGTAGCGACCGGGTCCAGATCCTGAACAACACGATCGGCCCCGGGGTCGGCGGCAAGAACGTCGATATCGAGGAGGGCACCACCGGGGCGGAGATCATCGGCAACATCTTCGACGGCAGCGGCCTGACCGGCGCCAACTACGACGACTCCTGGGTCGATGTGAAGGGCGACGACGTCCTGGTCGACGGCAACAAGAGCTCCCGTACGACCAACAATGGCTACGAGACCCACACCCCGCAGAGCGGCTGGGGCTGCGGCACCGTCTTCCGCAACAACATCTCGGACCTGTCCGGCTCCACGGGCAACAAGCAGATCGCGTTCAACGTCACCAACTACAGCGCGAGTTGTCCGACCACCGTCTACAGCAGCAACACGGCGACCGGCGGCAAGGGCCTGACCAACATCACCGTGACGCCGTAACGGCCCACGCGGCGACCTCGCACGGCCCCGGACATGAGTGAGGCCCGCCCCCCGAAGGGAGCGGGCCTCACTTTTCAGCTACTGCGGTCGATCACCGACCGGAGGGGGCACGGAGCGTCAGCTCTGGCCGCCCGCCAGCTTCTCGCGCAGGGCAGCCAGGGCCTCGTCCGACGCCAGGGCGCCGGAGTTGTCCGCGGACTCCGAGGAGTACGAGCCGCCACCGCTGCCGCCGGAGGCAGCCGGGGCGCCACCGGCCGGGGCAGCAGCGCCCTCGGCAGCAGCGGCCTCGTCGGCCTCGCGGGACTTGATGACCTGGGCCTGGTGCTGCTCGAAGCGCTGCTGCGCCTCGGCGTACTGCGTCTCCCACGCCTCGCGCTGGGTCTCGTAGCCCTCGAGCCAGTCGTTGGTCTCGGGGTCGAAGCCCTCGGGGTAGATGTAGTTGCCCTGATCGTCGTAGGACGCGGCCATGCCGTACAGGGTCGGGTCGAACTCGACCGAGGCCGGGTCGGCACCGAAGGACTCGTTGGCCTGCTTCAGCGAGAGGCTGATGCGGCGACGCTCCAGGTCGATGTCGATGACCTTGACGAAGATCTCGTCGTTGACCTGGACGACCTGCTCCGGGATCTCCACGTGGCGCTCGGCCAGCTCGGAGATGTGGACCAGGCCCTCGATGCCCTCGTCGACGCGCACGAACGCACCGAAGGGAACGAGCTTGGTGACCTTACCGGGAACGACCTGCCCGATCTGGTGCGTACGGGCGAACTGCTGCCACGGGTCTTCCTGCGTCGCCTTGAGCGACAGCGAGACGCGCTCGCGGTCCATGTCGACGTCGAGAACCTCGACGGTGACTTCCTGGCCGACCTCGACAACCTCGGAGGGGTGGTCGATGTGCTTCCAGGACAGCTCGGAGACGTGCACGAGACCGTCGACGCCGCCGAGGTCCACGAACGCACCGAAGTTGACGATCGAGGAAACGACGCCGGAGCGGACCTGGCCCTTCTGCAGGGTCGTGAGGAAGGTCTGGCGGACCTCGCTCTGGGTCTGCTCCAGCCAGGCACGGCGGGACAGGACCACGTTGTTGCGGTTCTTGTCCAGCTCGATGATCTTCGCCTCGAGCTCCTTGCCCACGTAGGGCTGAAGGTCGCGGACACGACGCATCTCGACGAGCGAGGCCGGCAGGAAGCCGCGGAGGCCGATGTCGAGGATGAGACCACCCTTGACGACCTCGATGACGGTACCGGTGACGATGCCGTCCTCTTCCTTGATCTTCTCGATGGTGCCCCAGGCACGCTCGTACTGAGCGCGCTTCTTCGAGAGGATCAGGCGGCCTTCCTTGTCCTCCTTCTGGAGAACCAGGGCCTCGATCTCGTCGCCGACCTTGACGACCTCGTTCGGGTCGACGTCGTGCTTGATCGAGAGCTCGCGGCTCGGGATGACACCTTCGGTCTTGTAACCGATGTCGAGGAGAACCTCGTCCCGGTCAACCTTGACGATGACACCGTCAACGATGTCGCCGTCGTTGAAGTACTTGATCGTCTCGTCGATCGCCGCGAGGAACGCGTCCGCGTCGCCGATGTCGTTGACCGCAACCTGCGGAGTGGTGGCGGTGGTCTCGGTGCTGCTCGTCATGTGGGAAAGGGCTCCGGTACGGACAGTGAGTCGTAGGTACTGCTACGCCGAGAGCCCGTATCGCCTCTGCAGAAGCCGGACAGCCTGGGAAGCGTCCGACCCGCGAGCGGGAGGCGCCTCGTGAACCGAGGGGACATACAACAGACGCGAGCGCGGCCTGCTAGGTCTGAGGCGCGCAGGCTCGCAGCGCAACTTGTAGCATACGGGGGCAGCCGGGCACGGTCAATGCACGAAGGCGCACACCCGGGGCACAACGGCCCATATCCGGCGCAATTCGTGTTCTCCGAGGCCACATCGGCGCCGGGAGACAATTGCGTGAGCACGGAGCCGTAAGGACAGACACCCCTGGTTACGTACCGCGTGCGGCGGGGTGAAGGCAAACTACAACGACGGACACGATGAGCCAAGAGAACCACCCGGCCGAGCCCGAAGCGACACGCCGCAGCGCGTCGCAGGCCGAGAGCAGCCGGGCCAGTCGCGGCTGGTGGGACCGGAACGCCGACGAGTACCAGAGCGACCACGGCTCCTTTCTCGGCGACGACCGTTTCGTCTGGGGTCCGGAGGGGCTCGACGAGGCCGAGGCCGCTCTGCTCGGCCCCGCCGGGTCGCTGAAGGGCCTGGACGTCCTGGAGATCGGGGCGGGCGCCGCGCAGTGCTCGCGCTGGCTCGCCGCCCAGGGGGCCCGTCCGGTGGCCCTGGACCTCTCGCACCGACAGTTGCAGCACGCCCTGCGGATCGGCGACGAGGTCCCGCTGGTGGAGGCGGACGCGGGGGCGCTGCCGTTCCAGGACGCCTCCTTCGACCTGGCGTGCTCCGCCTACGGCGCCGTGCCGTTCGTCGCCGACCCCGTGCAGGTGTTCCGCGAGGTGCACCGGGTACTGCGCCCCGGGGGCCGCTGGGTCTTCTCGGTGACGCATCCGGTCCGCTGGGCGTTCCCGGACGAGCCGGGGCCCGAGGGTCTCTCGGTCGCCGCCTCGTACTTCGACCGCACCCCCTACGTCGAGCAGGACGAGCGGGGCGACGCGGTCTACGTCGAGCACCACCGGACGCTGGGCGACCGGGTGCGGGACGTGGTGGCCGGCGGATTCCGGCTCGTCGATCTCGTCGAACCGGAGTGGCCCGCCTGGAACCACCAGGAGTGGGGCGGCTGGTCCCCGCTGCGCGGGAATCTGATCCCGGGCACGGCGATCTTCGTCTGCGTACGGGACTGACGCCGGGGGCCGGTCCCGGGGCCGGAAAACGGTCTCGTGGCCGGGATGGGCCTCGGGGTACGGGAGCGGAGGCGTGTCGTACGAGACTGGGGGCGTGATCCGTACCGACGCCCTGGACCAGTTGCCCGTACGCACCGCTGTGCCCGCCCTGGAGCGGGCGCTGGAGGACCGCGGTGTCGCGGTGCTGTGCGCGCCGCCCGGCACCGGCAAGACCACCCTCGTACCCCTGGTCCTGGCCGGCCTGGCCGGTCCGGCCGGGGGCGGCCCGGCGCGCAGGGTGGTGGTCGCCGAGCCGCGGCGGATCGCGGCGCGGGCGGCGGCGCGGCGGATGGCGTGGCTCGTCGGGGAGCAGGTCGGCGGGCGGGTGGGGTTCACGGTCCGCGGGGAGCGGGTGGTGGGGCCGGACACGGTGGTGGAGGTGGTGACCACCGGGGTGCTGCTCCAGCGGCTGCAGCGCGACCAGGAGCTGGCCGGGGTCGATGCGGTGATCATCGACGAGTGCCATGAGCGGCATCTGGACGCGGACACGGTCGCCGCGTTCCTCCTTGACGTGCGGGAGGCGATCCGGCCCGATCTGCGGTTGGTCGCCGCGTCCGCGACGACGGATGCGCAGGGCTGGGCGCGGCTGCTGGGCGACGCCCCCGTGGTGGAGGCGCAGGGTGTTTCGCATCCGGTGGAGGTGGTGTGGGCGCCGCCCGCCGGGCCGGTGCGGCCGCCGCACGGGATGCGGGTCGATCCGGCGCTGTTGACGCATGTCGCGGCGACGGTGCGCCGGGCGCTCGCCGAGCGGGACGGCGACGTGCTGTGTTTCCTGCCCGGTGTCGGCGAGATCGGCCGGGTGGCGGGGCAGCTGGCGGGGGTGGCGGCCGAGGTGCTCCAGGTGCACGGGCGGGCTCCGGCGGCGGTGCAGGACGCGGTGCTGGCCGGGTCGTCCGGCGGGCGGCGGGTGGTGCTGGCGACGTCGGTGGCGGAGTCGTCCCTGACGGTGCCCGGGGTGCGGGTCGTGGTCGACTCGGGGCTGGCCAGGGAGCCGCGCACCGATCATGCGCGGGGGCTGAGCGCGCTGACGACCGTACGGGCCTCGCAGGCGGCGGGCAGGCAGCGGGCGGGGCGGGCCGGGCGTGAGGCGCCGGGGACGGTGTACCGGTGCTGGGAGCAGGCGGAGGACGGGCGGCTGGCGCGGTTCCCGTCCCCGGAGATCAAGGTCGCGGATCTGGCGGCGTTCGCGTTGCAGGCGGCCTGCTGGGGCGATCCGGACGCATCGCGGCTGGCGCTGCTCGATCCGCCGCCCGCGGGCGCGATGGGCGCGGCGCGCGAGGTGCTGACGGCGGTCGGCGCGGTGGACGCGGCGGGGCGGGTCACCGGCCGGGGTGTGCGGATGTCCCGGCTGGGCCTGCATCCGCGGCTGGCGCGGGCCCTGCTGGACGGCGCCGCCGAGGTGGGCGGGCGGCGGGCGGCCGAGGTGGTGGCGCTGCTGAGCGAGGAGCCGCCGCGGGAGTACGGCGACGATCTGGCGGTGGCGCTGCGTACCGCCCGGCGGGGCCGGGACGGGTATGCGGCGCGGTGGCGGCAGGAGGTCCGGCGGCTGTCGTCGTCGGTCGAGGACGTGGGTGGGGGTTCCGGTCCGGACGACGCCGCCGTCGGTCTGGTGGCCGCGCTGGCGTTCCCGGAGCGGGTGGCGCGGGCGCGGGGCGAGGGGGCGTTCCTGATGGTGTCGGGGACGGGGGCGGAACTGCGGGACGGGTCGGGGCTGCGCAGCGCGCCGTGGCTGGCGGTCGCGGTCGCCGACCGGCCCGCCCATGCCGCGTCCGCGCGGGTGCGGCTCGCCGCCGTCGTCGACGAGGGCACGGCGCGGGCGGCCGCCGGGCAGCTGCGGTTCGCGGGCGAGGAGGTCCACTGGGCGGGCGGCGATGTGGTGGCCCGCCGGGTGGAGCGGCTGGGTGCCGTCGAGCTGTCGGCGCGCCCGCTGAAGCAGCCGGCGCCGGAGCTGGTGCGCGAGGCGCTGGTCGAGGGTCTGCGGCGCGAGGGGCTCGGGCTGCTGCGCTGGACGCGGGACACCGGGCAGTTGCGCGAGCGGCTCGCCTTTCTGCACCGGGAGCTGGGGGAGCCCTGGCCGGAGGTGTCGGACGGTGCGCTGCTGGACCGTACCGGGGAGTGGCTGGAGCCCGAACTGTCGCGGGCCCGGCGCCGTTGCGACCTGGCGCGGATCGACGCGGGGCAGGCGCTGCGGCGGCTGCTGCCGTGGGCGACCGGCGAGGCGGCCCGGCTGGACGAGCTGGCGCCTGAGCGGATCGAGGTGCCGAGCGGTTCCCGTATCAGGGTGGAGTACGGCGGGGCGCAGCCCGTACTCGCGGTGAAGCTTCAGGAGCTGTTCGGCCTGCGGGAGACGCCGCGGGTGGCCGGGGTGCCGGTCCTGGTCCATCTCCTCTCCCCCGCCGGCCGTCCCGCGGCGGTCACCGCGGACCTGGCGTCGTTCTGGCGGGAGGGCTACCGGGCCGTGCGGGCGGAGCTGCGCGGCCGGTATCCGAAACATCCGTGGCCGGAGGACCCCACGACGGTGGAGGCGACCCGGTTCACGAAGAGGGCCCGGCGGTAGGCGGCGCGGGTGAAGGAGCGGGGCCGGGGTGCGTGCATCGCAAGGCGGAGGAGTGAGTCGGATGGGGTCTCCCCTGCTCGAGCGCAGCCGAGAGCTTGGGGAAGGAGCGTTGGTGATCGACGCCAACGCCGCGAGGCGCGTGCCCCAGCCCCGCGACGCCGCGAAGCCTACTGCCGGGCCCTCCGGGGCGCGGCTCAGGCGGGGGTGGGAAGAGGGCCCGGCTCAGGCGGGTGCAGGTTGCGGGTCGGGGGTGGGTGCCGTCGTCCCGTCGGGCAGTTCGCCGTCCGGGCGACGGGAGCGTGCCTCCAGCCACAGGGCGAGTGCGAGCAGGACCGTGCCGAGGGCGAGGAAGCCCCAGGGCAGGTACGAGGTGAGCAGCAGGACCAGCAGGCGCTGGGACTTGACCAGGGCGACGATCGAATCGACGTAGTCCGCGCGCATCTTCACGTGCCCGGCGAACACGGTGACGGTGTCCTGGGGCAGGCCCATCGCCTTGGCGTTGCGCAGCTCCTCCTTGTGGATCTCCTCGCCGTTGACGGGCGCTCCGGTGACCGGGTCCACCCAGAACATCCGCTTGGTGGTGTACCAGCGGGTCATGCCCGTCTTGGCGATCTGTTCCGGGGTGATGCCCTTGATGGGCATCTTCTTCGGCATCGGGACCTTGGTCCACGGGATGGTCTGCTCGAAGTAGTAGACGTCCATGCCGTGGAAGGTGCGGGTGCCCTTGTAGTGGATGGGCGAGCTGGTGCGGGCCTGCGCGTCGAAGTACTCGTAGTCGCGCTTCTCGGTGAGGAAGGGCCACTTGAACTCGATGCCCTCGCGCCTGACCGGGTCGCCGTCGACGGATTCCCCGGTGGCGTGGACGGGGGCCTGGCTGTGCGCGTCGAAGATGTAGCGCTCGGGGATCTCGGAAACCATCTTGCCGTCCGGACCGACCACGTAGCTGAGGGCGTCCCAGACGACGACGTCGCGGCCGGCGCTGCGCTCGATCTTCTCGGACTCCTCCACGTTGCCTTTGAGGGTCTGCACGATGGTGACCTTGGGGACCCGTTTGACCTTCATGTTGTCGTTGTAGTCGAGGAGGGTGGCGGGCTTCGCCTCCAGCACCGTTTCCTGGTACTGACTGGGCGGGATCTTCGCGAGCCTGGGGAAGGCGTACCAGCGCATCAGGGGCGACATGGCGGCGAAGAAGACGGCGAAGGCCAGGAGTACGAGGCTGGCTCGGCGGCGCATGGTGGTGGTGCCCTCCCTCAGCTTCTGTTGCTTCTTCCGGTTACTGGTTCTTGGGGCCCGGGACGGTGGTCAGCAGAGGTTTGGGCGAGGTCTCTCCGGGCGGGGCGCCGATCGCGCCGATGGTGAAGACGAGCGCGAGGGCTGCGGCCAGCCCGATGGCGGCGGCGACGAGGGCACGCATGCCGGTCCTCCCGGAGAGCACATATCTGATGGGTCGTCAGGGTTGGGGCACCGTAGCAACGCGGGCGCGAGATGAGAACACCGGGCGCGGGATCAGAAGACGTGGAACAGCCCCTCTGCCGGGTGGTGGCGGAGGGGCTGCCGGGACGTGCGGCCGGGCTGATCAGGCGGCGGGGGGCTCCGGGCTCTGCGGTGCCTCCGGGGTCGGTGATGTCTCCGGGGCCGGCGGGACCTCGACCTCCAGCTCGATGACGATCACGGCGCCGCCCTCGGTGGTGAGGCGCAGCTTGTAGGTGCCCGCGGTGCCGTCGGCGTAGATCTTCGGGAGCTTCAGGGTGCCGTCGGCGCCGGTCCTCAGATTCGTGAGGGTGCGGACGGTCTTGCCGTCCGCGTCCTTGAAGTACGGGCCCTTGTCGTTCTCGGCGGGCTCCGCCGCGTCGGTGATCATGGTGGCGGTGACGGCGACACCGTCGGCGATCGCGTCCTTGTAGGTGGCCTTGACCTCGACGGTGTCGGCGAACTCGGCGCCGGGCGCGGCGGTCAGGGCCTTGTCGTCGGTCCTGGCGATCGCGTCGGCACGACGGGCGGTGACGGTCGCGCCGTAGGTGACGGGGGGCAGGGAGCGGCCGGTGGCGATGGCCCGCACCGTGAACTTCCCCGTCTTCTCGCCCGCCTTCAGCACCGGTGCGGTGACCGTGCCGTCGGCCGTGGTGAGGAGGGTGGCCGCCTTCTTCCCGCCGTCGAAGGCGGCGTCCGTGTCACCGGCGATGGTGAAGGTCACGGACACCCTGGCGAGCGGGCCGCCGAGGCTGTTCCTGGCCCGCACCTTGATCCGCTCGGTGAACGTGTGGCCCGCGGTGGCGGTCAGCGTGCCGGTGCCGGCGTTCTCCACGCCCGCGAGGGTCTGGGACGGCGTGGGCGTGGGGGTGGGGGTGGGCGTGGGTTCGGGGGTCGGGCCGGTCGTGGTGCCGCCGCCCGGCTTCGAGGGGGCCGGGCTCGGCTTCGGCCCGGGCTCGGCGGATCCGGACGGCGAGGGGGAGGGACTCGGGCTGCCGGGCCTCGCGTCCGTA
This sequence comes from Streptomyces sp. NBC_00846, assembly GCF_045207325.1. Lineage (NCBI taxonomy): Bacteria > Bacillati > Actinomycetota > Actinomycetes > Kitasatosporales > Streptomycetaceae > Streptomyces > Streptomyces sp. NBC_00846. Next base: position 1,594,269 of record NZ_CP108846.1, read on the forward strand.
CCGCCGAGGCCGGGCGGGACCACGCCGGTGCCGTCGGGGATCTCGTGGGTGCCGCGCTTGTAGTACTCGAACCAGGAGCGGACCGTACGGAGGTAGGCGTCCGAGTGGTTGTAGCTCAGGACCGCCCGGTCGAGATCCGTGGCGATGGACAGGTCGCGGGAGCCGGCGCAGAGGTAGTGTCCGGCGGCGAGCGCCGCGTCGTAGATGTTGTTGGGGTCCTTGCGGCCGTCACCGTTGCCGTCCTGGCCCCAGGTCGCCCAGGTGGACGGGATGAACTGCATCGGGCCGACGGCGCGGTCGTGCGTCGCGTCCCCGTCGTACGCCCCGTTGTCGGTGTCCTTGATCAGGGCGAAACCCCGGCCGTCGAGGACCGGGCCGAGGATCGGGGAGAACGTGGTGCCGTTCGCGTCGACCCGGCCGCCGCGCGCATGGCCGGACTCGACCTTGCCGATCGCGGCGAGCAGCTGCCACGGCAGCCGGCAGGCGGCGTCGCTGCTCGCGAGGCTCTGCTCGGCCTTCTTGTACGCGGCCAGGATCGACGCCGGGATACCGGATTCCGCGCTGCCGGTGACGGGAAGATTCGTGGACGTTCCCGGCTTGTCGGGCGTGATCAGCGGGGGCAGCTCCGTGTAGTACGGCGAGTTGCCGGTGGCCGCGCCGTCGGGCGGAGGTGTCGTTCCGGTGGACTGCGGGTCGCCGCTGCCGCCGGCCAGCGGTATGCCGGGGGCCCCGGAGGCGGAGAGCGCCGCAACGGCGACGGCGGCCACGGCGGTGGTGGTCGCCCCCTTGCGAAGCCGCCGACCGAACTGCGCTGCCATACCTCTGGCCCCTCCCCATCGACGACTGTCCGCGCTCCCCAGCGCCTGGACTCAGGCGACCCTACGGCAACTTGTGCCGCCGGAACACCGTGCACTGACCGGTTCTTGCCTGTTTTTCACGTTCTCGACAGCAAGTTGTACGGCCGTCGTCGGGCGGGCGACGGGGGCTCGCGCATACTTGCCGCCATGCCGTTCACCCTCAGTCATGCCGCCGCCGTGCTCCCGGGGATGCGGCGCAACGGAACGGCGCGTGGCCCGCTCCTCGCCTCGGCCCTCGTCGCGGGCTCGTTCGCGCCCGACATGACGTACTACGCGGATACCGCGATCCCTGGAGCCATGGAGTTCGGGCAGGTCACCCATTCGGTGTGGGGCGTGTGCACGGTCGATGTGCTGATCACCGGGGTCGTGGTGGCGCTGTGGCTGCTGCTGCGCGAACCGTTGGTGGCGCTGCTGCCCGGGGCCTGGCAGGGCCGGGTGCACACGTTCGTACGGGGCCGGCGCGCACCCGGGCGGGGGGCGTGGGGTGTCCGGGACGGTGGGTGGTTCGCGCTGTCGGCGGTCATCGGGGCGGCCACCCATGTCGTCTGGGACGCCTTCACCCATCACGACCGGTGGGGTGTGCGGCTGGTGCCGGTGCTCGACGGGAGCGTGGCGGGACATCCCGTGTTCCAGCTGGTGCAGTACGGCAGTTCAGCCGTGGCACTGGCCGTGCTCGCCCGGTTCACGGCGTCGGGGCTGCGGCGGACGGGGGCGTGCCCGGCCCCGCCGTCCGTGCCCGTGCTGAGCCGTCGGGGGCGGTGGTCGGTGGGAGCGCTGCTGAGCGTGTGCGTACTGCTCGGTGTCGTACACCGGTGCGCGCGCTGGTACGCGTACGTCGGGCACATCGACACCCCGCTGGACATCATCCCGACCGCCTGCTTCGGCGCCGGGGCGGGGGCGGCGGTGGGCCTGGTGCTGTACGGGGCGTGGATGCGGCTGCGGCGACCGCGGGCGTCCGTGCCCCCGGTCGCCGGACGGGCCTGATTCCCGGGAGTCCCCGAAAAACCCGGGCCCGTCCGGCGCCGCCGGGTCAGTGCGCCGCGGACTCCCAGTCCGTGCCGACACCGACCGAGACATCGAGCGGGGCGCGCAACTGCACGGCCGTGGACATCTCGTGGCGGAGGATCTCCTCCACCCGCGCGCGCTCGCCCTCGGCGATCTCCAGCACGATTTCGTCGTGGACCTGGAGCAGCATCCGGGACTTCAGCTTCGCCTCGGTCAGCGCCCGGTCGACATGGAGCATGGCGACCTTGACGATGTCCGCCGCCGTGCCCTGGATCGGTGCGTTGAGCGCCATCCGCTCGGCCATTTCACGGCGTTGGCGGTTGTCGCTGTTGAGGTCGGGGAGGTAGCGGCGGCGGCCGAAGACCGTCTCCGTGTAGCCGGTGGCCCTGGCCTCCTCCACCACACGGTGCAGATAGTCACGCACTCCGCCGAACCGCTCGAAGTAGGTGTCCATCAGGCCGCGCGCCTCGCCCGCCTCGATGCTCAGCTGCTGAGAGAGGCCGAACGCGGAGAGCCCGTACGCAAGTCCGTAGCTCATGGCCTTGATCTTGCGGCGCATCTCCGGGTCGACGGCCGACTTGTCGACGCCGAAGACCTGCGAGGCGACCGTCGTGTGCAGGTCCTCGCCGGAGGTGAACGCCTCGATGAGGCCGGCGTCCTCGGAGAGGTGGGCCATCACCCGCAGTTCGATCTGGCTGTAGTCGGCCGTCATCAGCGTTTCGAAGCCTTCACCGACGACGAAGCCCCGGCGGATGGCCCGGCCCTCGTCCGTACGGACCGGGATGTTCTGCAGGTTGGGGTCGGTGGAGGAGAGCCGGCCGGTCGCCGCCACCGTCTGGTTGAACGTGGTGTGGATACGGCCGTCGGCCGCGATCGTCTTGATCAGGCCCTCGACGGTGACCCGCAGCTTCGCCTGTTCGCGGTGGCGCAGCATGATGACCGGCAGCTCGTGCTCGGTCTGGGCGGCGAGCCAGGCCAGGGCGTCGGCGTCCGTCGTGTATCCGGTCTTCGTCTTCTTCGTCCTGGGCAGGCCCAGCTCGCCGAAGAGGACTTCCTGGAGCTGCTTGGGCGAACCGAGGTTGAACTCGCGGCCGACCGCGGCGTGCGCTTCCTTCACCGCCTGCTGCACCGCACCGGCGAACTGCTGCTCCATGCCTTCCAGATGGTCCCGGTCCGCGGCGATACCATGCCGCTCCAGGCGGGCCAGCAGGACGGACGTCGGCAGCTCCATGTCATGCAGCAGCTCGGCCGCGCCGACCTCGGCGAGCCGGGCGGTGAAGGCGTCCCCCAGGTCCAGGACCGCGCGGGCCTGCGTCATCAGGGCGTCGGCCTCGGCCTGGTCGTCCGCGCCGAAGGCCAGCTGCCCGTCGGACGCCGCCGCGGGGGCCAGCTCCCGGCCCAGGTACTCCACCGCCAGTGCGTCCAGCGCGAAGGAACGGCGGCCCGGCTTGACCAGATAGGCGGCCAGCGCGGTGTCCATCGTGACGCCGTCGACCTGCCAGCCGTGCTCCGGGAAGACCCGCATGGCGCTCTTCGCGTTGTGCATGACCTTCGGCCGCTCCGCGTCGGCGATCCAGGCGGCGAACGCCTGCTCGTCGCCCTCGTCGAGCTCCGCGGGGTCGAACCAGGCCGCCGCCCCGCCGGCCGCGGCGAGCGCGATCTCGGTGACCGTGCCCGTGCCCAGCGCCCACGTGTCGACGGTGGCGACGCCGAGCGGCTGCCCGCCGTGCTCGGCGAGCCACGGCGCCAGCTCGCCCGCGCCCAGCACCGCGCCGTCCAGCTCGATGCCCGCGGCGGGCGCCGGGGTCTCGTCCTCGGCCGCGCCCGGGTCGACGGCCAGCAGCCGCTCGCGCAGGCTCGGGTTACGGATCTCCAGGACGTCGAGCACACCGGTCACCGCGGTGCGGTCGTACGGCGCGCGCTCCAGGTCCTGCGGGGTCTTCGGCAGCTCCACGTCGCGGACCATCTCGGTCAGCCTGCGGTTCAGCCGCACCGCGTCCAGGTGATCCCGGAAATTCTGACCGGCCTTGCCCTTGACCTCCTCCGCGCGCTCCACCAGCTCGTCGAACGAACCGAACTGGTTGATCCACTTCGCGGCGGTCTTCTCACCGACGCCGGGGATGCCCGGAAGGTTGTCCGACGGGTCACCGCGCAGCGCCGCGAAGTCCGGGTACTGCCGCGGCGTGAGCCCGTACTTCTCCTCGACCTTCGCCGGGGTGAAGCGCGTCAGCTCCGAGACGCCCTTCGTCGGATACAGCACGGTGACGTTGTCCGTGATCAGCTGGAACGAATCCCGGTCACCGGTGACGATCAGCACCTCGAAGCCGGCCGCCTCGGCCTGCGTGGCCAGCGTGGCGATGACGTCGTCGGCCTCGAAACCGTCGATCGCGAAACGGTCGGCGTGCATCGCGTCGAGCAGCTCGCCGATCAGCTCCACCTGGCCCTTGAACTCGTCCGGCGTCTTCGAGCGGTTCGCCTTGTACTCCGGGAACTCGTCCGAGCGCCAGGTCTTGCGCGAGACGTCGAACGCCACCGCGAAATGCGTCGGCGCCTCGTCACGCAGTGTGTTCGCCAGCATCGAGGCGAAGCCGTACACCGCGTTCGTCGGCTGCCCCGACCCTGTCGTGAAATTCTCCGCAGGCAGCGCAAAGAACGCCCGGTACGCCAGGGAGTGCCCGTCCATCAGGAGCAGGCGCGGTCGGTTGTCTGCCGTCTTCTTCGATGCCGTCTCAGCCACGCCCCCGATCCTGCCACGGACCACTGACAATCCCGACCGCGCATGACTCCCGGACCCTCCGCCCCGGCCGCGTGGCAGGATCGCGCGAGGAACACGTACCGCACCGATACGTAAGCGCACCGCGCGCACGCGCATCGGCACCGCCTCGAAGAGGAGCGCACCATGGCCACGAAGCCGCCCACAGGTGACCCGGTCCAGGACGCACCGCAGGTCGAACCCGCGCAGCACGCCGCCGCCGGACTGCCGGCCGTGGCCCACAGTCTGCTCATCGCCCAGCAGCAGATGGGACTGCGGCGCACCGCGCAGACCCTCCTCAAGGTCAACCAGAAGAACGGCTTCGACTGCCCGGGCTGCGCCTGGCCCGAGGGCGACAAGCGGCACACCGCGGAATTCTGCGAGAACGGCGCCAAGGCCGTCGCCGAGGAGGCGACGCTGCGCCGTGTCACCCCCGACTTCTTCGCCGCCCACCCGGTCGCCGATCTTGCCTCGCGCAGCGGGTACTGGCTGGGCCAGCAGGGCCGGATCACCCAGCCCATGTACCTCCCCGAGGGCGCCGAGCGGTACGAGACGGTGACCTGGGAGCGCGCCTTCGGCATCATCGCCGAGGAGCTGGGCGCGCTCGACTCCCCCGACGAGGCCCTCTTCTACACCTCCGGGCGCACCAGCAACGAGGCGGCGTTCCTGCTCCAGCTGTTCGCCCGCGAATTCGGCACCAACAACCTCCCCGACTGCTCCAACATGTGCCACGAGTCCTCCGGCTCGGCCCTCGTGGAGACCATCGGCATCGGCAAGGGCAGCGTCTCCCTGGAAGACCTCCACCAGGCCGACCTGATCATCGTCGCCGGACAGAATCCCGGCACGAACCACCCCCGGATGCTCTCCGCCCTGGAGAAGGCGAAGTCGGCGGGCGCGAAGATCATTTCGGTGAATCCGCTGCCCGAGGCCGGCCTGGAGCGGTTCAAGAACCCGCAGACCCCGCTCGGCATGGTCAGGGGCGCCGCGCTCAACGATCTCTTCCTGCAGATCCGTATCGGCGGCGACCAGGCCCTCTTCCGGCTCCTCAACAAAATGATCCTGGAGACCGAGGGCGCCGTCGACGAAGACTTCGTACGAGAACACACCCACGGCTACGAGGAGTTCGCGACCGCGGCCCGCGAAGCCGACTGGCAGCAGACCCTCGCCGCCACCGGCCTCGACCGCGGCGCCATCGAAGAGGCCCTCGCGATGGTCCTCGCCTCCAAGCGCACCATCGTGTGCTGGGCCATGGGCCTCACCCAGCACAAGCACTCCGTGCCGACCATCCGCGAAGTGGTCAACTTCCTCCTGCTGCGCGGCAATATCGGCCGCCCGGGCGCCGGAGTCTGCCCCGTCCGCGGCCACTCCAACGTCCAGGGCGACCGCACCATGGGCATCTTCGAGCGCCCCTCCCCCGCCTTCCTCGACGCCCTCGACAAGGAATTCGGGATCACCTCGCCGCGCCACCACGGCTACGACGTCGTCCGCTCCATCGAGGCCCTGCGCGACGGCGATGCCAAGGTCTTCTTCGCCATGGGTGGAAACTTCGTCGCGGCCACCCCCGACACCGACGTCACCGAGGCCGCGATGCGCCGCGCCCGCCTCACCGTCCACGTCTCCACCAAGCTCAACCGCTCGCACGCCGTGACCGGCACCCGCGCGCTGATCCTGCCGACACTGGGCCGCACCGACAAGGACGTCCAGGCGAGCGGCAAGCAGTTCGTCACCGTCGAGGACTCCATGAGCATGGTCCACGCCTCGCGCGGCAACCTCACCCCGGCCGGCCCCCATCTGCTCTCCGAGCCCGCCATCGTCGCCCGCCTCGCCCGCGCCGTCCTCGGCCCCGGATCGACCACCCCCTGGGAGGAGTTCGAGAAGGACTACGCGACGATCCGCGACCGCATCTCCCGCGTCGTCCCCGGCTTCGAGAACTACAACGCCCGCGTCGCCCGGCCCGGCGGCTTCACCCTCCCCCACGGCCCCCGCGACGAACGCCGCTTCCCCACCACGACCGGCAGGGCCAACTTCACCGCCGCACCCGTCGAGTACCCCGAACTCCCCGAAGGCAGGCTGCTGTTGCAGACCCTGCGCTCCCACGACCAGTACAACACCACCATCTACGGCCTCGACGACCGCTACCGCGGAATCAAGGGCGGCCGCCGCATCGTCCTGGTCAACCCCGAAGACGCCCACGCACTCGGCCTGGCCGACGGCACCTACACCGACCTGGTCAGTGAGTGGAAGGACGGCGTCGAACGCCGCGCCCCCGGCTTCCGCGTCGTGCACTACCCGACAGCCCGGGGCTGCGCCGCCGCCTACTACCCGGAGACCAACGTGCTGGTCCCCCTCGGCTCCACGGCCGACATCAGCAACACCCCCGCCAGCAAGTCCGTCGTCGTGCGCTTCGAGAACGTCCAGGGGCAGACCGGCCAGGAATGATCCGTACCCACAACCCACCAGGGCCTGCCCTGCGGATCAGGGCCGGACAGGCCCTAAGCGTTCGCTCAGTCGTCTGATAAGAACAATGCGTACAGCAACAAGACGGTGAACCACCGCAGACGATCGGAGCCGGACCCCATGGGCGAGCACACCACACCCAAGTTCCCCCAGGAGATCATCGACGAGTACGCCGCACTCGGCGTCGACCTGCCCGCCCTCTTCTCCGCCGGCCACCTCGGCGAGCGCATGGGCGTCACGATCGTCGAAGCCTCCGCGGACCGCGTCGTCGGCACCATGCCCGTCGAGGGAAACACCCAGCCCTACGGACTGCTCCACGGCGGCGCCTCAGCCGTCCTCGCCGAGACCCTCGGCTCGATCGGCTCCATGCTCCACGGCGGCGCCACCAAGCTCGCCGTCGGCGTCGACCTGAACTGCACCCATCACCGAGGGGTACGAAGCGGCCTCGTCACCGGCGTCGCCACCCCCGTACACCGCGGCCGCTCCACCGCCACCTACGAGATCGTCATCACCGACGAACACGACAAGCGGGTCTGCACCGCCCGACTCACCTGCCTGCTCCGCGACGCACCCCGGCCCGACGCCGCCTGACCAACCGGAACACACCGCACCACCCGCACCACCCGCACCGCACCACTGCCCGGCCGGACCACCATCCGGCCGGGCAGAGCCATTTCCACCCACAACAACCCACGCACACACCACAGTTGAACAACCCAACCGGTCAACACCCTTGACCGCACACTCCGTTGTATGGCCCACTCAGCACTTCCCGCACACCACACCGCGTCGACCACACCGACCCGAATGTAACACTGTGTAACAAACACATCATGTGCAAACAGCCCCACGCAACACCCCGAACCCGGCCCCACCGCCGCCGGGCACCTCGTCACGCCCACACGCCCCCCTCCCCGCCCCCACCGCGCGACAGCAGCAAGATCCACCCAAGCCCCTTAGCAGAGCTGCACGTTCTCACCATCCGGTCACTCCACCCGACCGGCAAAAAACCGTACATGTCGGCACAGCCACCTCAAGCCTTGCTCAAGGGCATAACAAGACAGTCACATCCTGCGGCGGACCCATCCCTGACCCCCACACCTGCGCCTAGAGTCACCGCCAGTCACCGCGCCGCCGGGCGCGTCTGCAGCACGGCCCTGTACCAACCAGTACGGCCCGGCGAACGACACGGCACCTCAAGCAGAGGAGGCCGCGCCAGGGAAAGGACCTTTCGTGCGACACCGTTCTTTGCTCATCCTCACCACAGTGCTCACCACCGGAGCACTGACACTCACCGCCTGCGGGTCGCGCGACGACAGCAACAAGAGCAGCAGCGGCGACACCCAGACCGTCGTCATCGGCGTCGACGCGCCCATCACGGGCGACCTGTCCGCCCTCGGCCTCGGCATCAAGAACTCCGCGGACCTCGCCGCCAAGACGGCGAACAAGGAAAAGACCGTCCCCGGCATCAAGTTCGAGGTCAAGCCGCTCGACGACCAGGCACAGCCCTCCGTCGGCCAGCAGAACGCCCAGAAGTTCATCGACGACGCCACCGTCGTCGGCGTCGTCGGCCCGCTGAACTCCGGCGTCTCCCAGTCGATGCAGAAGCCGCTCAACGACGCCTCCCTCACCCAGGTCTCCCCCGCCAACACGGGCACCGAACTCACCCAGGGCGAGAACTGGAAGACCGGCGACAAGAAGCGCCCCTACAAGACCTACTTCCGCACCGCCACCACGGACCAGATCCAGGGCGCCTTCGCAGCGAAGTACCTCTTCAACAACGCGAAGATCAAGCAGGTCTACCTCATCGACGACCAGAAGCCCTACGGCGCCGGCCTCGCCGCCTCCTTCAAGGCGACCTTCACCACCCTCGGCGGCAAGATCGTCGGCACCGACCACGTCAACCCCGACGACCGCGACTTCAACGCCGTCGTCACCAAGGTCAAGAAGTCCGGCGCCAAAGCCGTCTACTACGGCGGCGAGTACCCCGCCGGCGCACCCTTGAGCCAGCAGCTCAAGGACAGCGTCAAGATCCCCCTCATGGGCGGCGACGGCATGTACAGCGCCGACTTCATCAAGCTCAACAAGAAGGCCCAGGGCGACATCGCCACCTCCGTCGGCAAGCCCGTCGAGGAACTCGACTCCGCCAAGAAGTTCATCACGGACTACAAGACAGCCGGATACAAGGACGCCTACGAGGCCTACGGCGGCGGCACCTACGACGCCACCTGGTCGATCATCGAAGCCGTCAAGATCGCCGTCGCCGACAACAACGGCAAGCTCCCCGACAACGCCCGCGTCAAGGTCCTCGAAGCCATGAGCAAGGTCAAGTTCGACGGCGTCACCGGCCCCGTCTCCTTCGACGAGTTCGGCGACACCACCAACACCATGATGACCGCCTACCAGGTCGACGGCGGCAAGTGGACGTCCAAGCTCAGCGAGGTCTACAAGCCCTGACCCGGCCCGCCCTCCCGGGCACGCACTGAACACCAGACCGCGCGGGAGCGCTACCAGCGCTCCCGCGCGGTGCCATATCCGAACCACTCCACGGAGGCCCTGCGGTGAACGAACTGCCGCAACAGCTGGCCAATGGACTCATCCTCGGCGCGATGTACGGTCTCATCGCGATCGGCTACACGATGGTCTACGGAATCATCCAGCTCATCAACTTCGCCCACGGCGAGATCTTCATGATCGGAGGCTTCGGAGCTCTCACCGTGTACCTCTGGATGCCGGCCGGCGTCTCCCTCCTCGCAATCATCCCAATCATGATCATCGGCGGCGTCATATGCTCCGTCGCCGTCAGCACAGCCGCCGAACGCTTCGCCTACCGGCCCCTGCGAGGCGCCCCCCGACTCGCACCGCTCATCACCGCGATCGGACTCTCCCTCGCACTCCAGCAGGCCATCTGGAAGTGGTACCCCGACGCCAAGAAGGACCGATCCTTCCCCCAGTTCAAGGGCGAAGCGATCGACATCTTCGGCGCCCACATCCAACGCGGTGACCTCTTCGTCCTCATCACCGCACCCATCTGCATGATCGCCCTCGGCCTCTTCGTCTCCAAGACCCGCACCGGCCGCGGCATGCAGGCCACCAGCCAGGACCCCGACACCGCAAAACTCATGGGCATCAACACCGACCGCATCATCGTCATGGCCTTCGCCATCGGTGCCGCGTTCGCCGCCGTCGCCGCCGTCGCCTACGGGCTCAAGAACGGCCAGATCGGCTTCAAAATGGGCTTCATCATGGGCCTCAAAGCCTTCACCGCAGCCGTACTCGGCGGCATCGGCAACATCTACGGCGCCATGCTCGGCGGCGTCGTACTCGGCATCGCCGAATCCCTCGCCACCGGCTACATGAGCAACGTCCCCGGCATGGAACTCTTCGGCGGCGGCGCCTGGAAGGACGTATGGGCCTTCGTCCTCCTCATCATCGTCCTGCTGCTCCGCCCCCAGGGCCTGCTCGGCGAACGCGTCGCGGATCGGGCGTGATACGGATGACCACCAACCAGACCACCGCGCCCGGACCCGCCGCCTTCCTCCCGGTCCCCGCAGCCGCGGCCCGCATCGGCACCCTCGCCGGCGCCGCTCTCGCGCTCGTCGGCACCTTCCTCGCCTGGACCTGGACCAACGAATTCCCCGGCAACCTCACCGTCACCGGCTACCCCGGCGGCCTCCAGGTCCTCACCCTCATCAGCGCCGCACTCACCCTGCTCTTCGCGCTGTCCGGGTACGGCATCCGAGGCCTCGGCTGGCTCACCCCCGGCGGCACCAACAGCCCCGTCCGCCTCCTGGCCCTCGGCACCCTCGGCACCACCGGCTACACCATCGGCGCCATCACCTACGACCTCGGCGGCGTCGTCAACCTGGAACCCGGCGCCTGGGTCAGCGGCATCGGCGCACTCATCGCCGCCATCGCCGCACTCGGCCTCCCCGACGACCAGCCACACACCACCACCGCCACCGCGACCACCGCCTGGCAACGCTTCCGCAACAGCCTCGGCGCCCCACCGGCCCGCCGCACCAACCCCCTCCCCTCCTGGGCCGAAATCCTCATCATCGCCGTAGCCTTCGGCATCGGCCTCTACATCTTCAGCTACGGAATCGACACCGACTACGCCGAACTCTTCATCGGCTTCCTCATCACCGTCGGCTTCGCCTTCACCGCACTCCACCGCGCCGGACTCATCTCCCGCGTCACCGCACTCACCACCAAACACCGCAACGTCACCCTCACCGCCGCCCTCGTCGCAGCCGTCTGCTTCCCGTTCACACAGCAGAAGGAGGAGTACGCGCTCATCGGCGCCAACATCCTCATCTTCGCGACCGTGGCACTCGGCCTCAACGTCGTCGTCGGCCTCGCCGGCCTCCTCGACCTCGGATACGTCGCCTTCCTCGGCGTCGGCGCCTACGCCGCCGCCCTGGTCTCCGGCTCCACCATGTCGGCCATCGGCGTCGAATTCCCCTTCTGGGCCGCCGTACTCACCGGCGCCGCAGCCTCACTCGTCTTCGGCGTCCTCATCGGCGCACCCACCCTGCGACTACGCGGGGACTACCTCGCCATCGTCACCCTCGGCTTCGGCGAAATCTTCCGCCTCACCGTGAACAACCTCAACGGCAACAGCGGACCCGACCTCACCAACGGCTCCCAGGGCATCCCCAGCATCCCCGACCTCAACTTCTTCGGATTCGACTTCGGACTCAAGCACGACATCCTCGGCTTCAACCTCGGCAGGTCGGCCAACTACTACCTGCTGATGCTCGTCTTCACCGCCGTCGTCGTCCTCGTCTTCCGCCGCTCCGGAGAATCCCGCATCGGCCGCGCCTGGGTCGCCATCCGCGAGGACGAAACCGCAGCCACCGCCATGGGCATCAACGCCTTCCGGCTCAAACTGCTGGCCTTCGCCCTCGGCGCCACCCTCGCCGGCCTCGCCGGAACCGTCCAGGCACACGTCAACTACACCGTGACACCCGAGCAGTACCAGTTCGCCGGCTCCGTACCACCCAACTCCGCATTCCTCCTCGCCGCCGTCATCCTCGGCGGCATGGGAACCCTCAGCGGACCCCTCGTCGGCGCCGCACTGCTCTACCTCATCCCGGCCAAGCTCCAGTTCATGTCGGACTACCAGCTCTTCCTCTTCGGCGTCGCACTCATCCTCCTGATGCGCCTGCGCCCCGAAGGCCTCGTCGCCGACCGCAGGAAGAAGCTCGAATTCCACGAGACCGACCAGCTCGACCTACCCGAGCCACGGCAGTCCGAAGAAACCGGCGCCGGCATCGCCAAGGCGGGGGCGTGACCACCATGACCACCACGAAAACCGCCACCACCGTCCTCGACGCCAACGGCGTCACCATGCGCTTCGGCGGCCTCACCGCCGTACGCAACGTCGACCTCACCGTCAACACGGGCGAGATCGTCGGCCTCATCGGCCCCAACGGCGCCGGCAAGACCACCTTCTTCAACTGCCTCACCGGCCTGTACGTCCCCACCGAGGGCAAGGTCAGCTACAAAGGCACCGTCCTGCCGCCCAAGCCCCACCTCGTCACCCAGGCAGGCATCGCCCGCACCTTCCAGAACATCCGGCTCTTCGCCAACATGACCGTCCTGGAAAACGTCCTCGTCGGACGCCACACCAGGACCAAAGAAGGCCTCTGGTCCGCCCTCCTGCGACTCCCCGGCTTCACCAAGGCCGAACACGCCAGCCGCGAACGAGCCATGGAGCTCCTGGAGTTCATCGGCCTCCAGGACAAGGCCGAACACCTCGCGCGCAACCTCCCCTACGGAGACCAGCGCAAGCTCGAAATCGCCCGCGCACTGGCCAGCGACCCCGGACTCCTGCTCCTCGACGAGCCCACCGCCGGCATGAACCCGCAGGAAACCCGCGTCACCGAAGAGCTCATCTTCGCCATCCGCGACCAGGGCATCGCCGTCCTCGTCATCGAGCACGACATGCGGTTCATCTTCAACCTCTGCGACCGCGTCGCCGTCCTCGTCCAGGGCGAGAAACTCGTCGAAGGCACCTCCGACGTCGTCCAGAGCGACGAACGCGTCGTCGCCGCCTACCTCGGCACCCCCTTCGAAGGCGCCCCCGGCGCCGAAGAAGTCGCCGAGGTCGAAGCCGCCGAAGCCGTCGCCACCAAGGCCGCCGACGCCGCCACCAACAGCACCACCGAAACCGACAGCACCACCGGCCCCACCGGCACCGAGGAGGAGGACGCCCGATGACCGCACTACTGGAGGTCGAGGACCTCCGCGTCGCCTACGGCAAGATCGAAGCCGTCAAGGGCATCTCCTTCACCGTCGAAGCCGGCCAGGTCGTCACCCTCATCGGCACCAACGGTGCGGGCAAGACCACCACCCTGCGCACCCTCTCCGGACTGCTCAAGCCGGCCGGCGGCCGCATCACCTTCGACGGCCAGCCACTCGCCAACATCCCGGCCCACAAGGTCGTCTCCCTGGGCCTCGCCCACTCCCCCGAGGGACGCCACATCTTCCCCCGGCTGACGATCACCGAGAACCTCCAGCTCGGCGCCTACCTCCGCAACGACAAGGCAGGCATCGAAAAGGACATCCAGCGCGCCTACGACCTCTTCCCCATCCTCGGGGAACGCCGCAAGCAGGCCGCCGGAACCCTCTCGGGCGGCGAACAGCAGATGCTCGCCATGGGCAGGGCCCTCATGTGCCAGCCCAAACTCCTGATGCTCGACGAACCCTCCATGGGCCTCTCCCCGATCATGATGCAGAAGATCATGGAGACCATCGTCGAACTCAAGGCCCAGGGCACCACCATCCTGCTCGTCGAGCAGAACGCCCAGGCCGCACTCTCCCTCGCGGACCACGGCCACGTCATGGAGGTCGGCAAGATCGTCCTCTCCGGTACCGGCGCGGACCTCCTCCACGACGAGTCCGTCCGCAAGGCCTACCTCGGCGAGGACTGACACCCCTCCCGTACACATGCAGGAGGCCCGCACCCGGCCGACCGGGTGCGGGCCTCCTGCATGAGCGCGTACGCGTGTACGGGCCTACTCGGCCGCCTTCTTCTTCTCCTCGGCGTCCTCGATCAACGCCTCGGCAAGCTGCTGCATCGACAGCCGACGGTCCATCGACGTCTTCTGGATCCACCGGAACGCGGCCGGCTCCGACAGACCGTAATCCGTCTGCAGAATGCTCTTCGCCCGGTCCACCAGCTTCCGCGTCTCCAACCGCTGCGCGAGGTCGGCGACCTCACCCTCCAGCGCCTTCAGCTCCGCGAACCGCGACACCGCCATCTCGATGGCCGGCACCACGTCGCTCTTGCTGAACGGCTTCACGAGATACGCCATCGCCCCGGCGTCCCGCGCCCGCTCCACGAGATCGCGCTGCGAGAACGCGGTGAGCATCAGGACCGGCGCGATGGACTCCTCGGCGATCTTCTCCGCGGCGGAGATCCCGTCCAGGATCGGCATCTTCACATCGAGGATGACCAGGTCCGGCCGGTGCTCCCGGGCGAGCTCGACGGCCCGCTGCCCGTCCCCGGCCTCACCGACGACCGCGTAGCCCTCTTCCTCCAGCATCTCTTTGAGATCGAGACGGATGAGCGCCTCGTCCTCCGCGATGACGACGCGGGTCGTCAGCGGCGGAACGTGCGACTTGTCGTCGTCGGCTGCGGGCTGGGGCGACTCGGGCGTGGTCACGGGGCTCCTCGTTCAGGGCATATGGCTCTCCACGAGCCTACCTAGCTACGGTATGGTGTCACTACGCAGGGCGCTCGCAGCCCTTCCTTTCTAAGGCCCCAGTACTCCAACTGGTTAGAGAGGCGGCTCTCAAACAGCCGAAAGTGTGGGTTCGAATCCCACCTGGGGCACTTTTCCTTAGATTCCAAGGTCGCGAGGAAACGCCATAGATTCACGTGATCGTGTGACTGCAGTGCCGTTTCCGCCCCAGAACACAACGATCCGTCCAGGCTCGGCCACGTGTATGACCTTGAAACGCGTCAGCATGCGCTGGCCCTCCTCCATCAGGGCTTCAGTCAGAACTCCGTAAGCAAACAAACCGGAATTTCCCGAGCCGCCATCCGTTCCTGGCAGACGCGAATAGAGCCCCTCGGATACAACCGCGGCGCCGACTGCCCTCGGTGCATGGGTATCCCAAGCCCCCCGATGCTCCCGACGCATACGCGTATCTGCTCGGCCTCTACCTCGGCGACGGCTGCATCAGTTCGAACAAACGAGGCGTGTACTCCCTCCGCATCGCATGCGCCGACGCCTGGCCGGGCCTCATCGACGCCTGCGTCGAAGCCGTACAGATCACACGACCGGCCAACAAGGTGTGCCGGGTGTCAAGTCCGGGCTGCCAGTACGTGACTTGCTTCAGCAAGCACTGGCCCTGTCTCTTCCTCCAGCACGGTCCCGGCAAGAAACACGACCGCCAGATCGCTCTCGAACCCTGGCAGCAGAGGATCGTGGATGCTCACCCGTGGGAGTTCATCCGCGGCCTCATCCACTCCGACGGGTGCCGCATCATCAACTGGACCGCGAAGCTCATCGGTGGCGAACGGAAGCGCTACGAGTACCCCCGGTACTTCTTCACCAACAAGTCGGACGACATCCGCAAGCTCTTCAGCGACACGCTCACCGCTGTCGGAGTCGAGTGGGCCCACTGCACCCGTTCAGGCAAGGGGTACAACATCTCCGTCGCCCGACGGGCGTCCGTCGCGCTCATGGACGCCCACGTCGGGCCGAAGTACTGAGGACCGACCCTACTTCGGGCCGTCGTCCTCACCGATGTGGTGGACCCGGACCAGGTTCGTCGAGCCCGGGACTCCCGGCGGGGAGCCGGCCGTGATGATCACGACGTCGCCCTTCTCGCAGCGGCCGATCTTCAGCAGCTCCTCGTCGACCTGGGCCACCATCGCGTCCGTCGATTCCACCTGCGGGCCGAGGAAGGTCTCGACGCCCCAGGTCAGGTTGAGCTGGGAGCGGGTGGCCGGGGCCGGGGTGAAGGCCAGGAGCGGGATGGGCGAGCGGTAGCGGGAGAGGCGCCTGACCGTGTCGCCGCTCTGGGTGAAGGCGACCAGGAACTTGGCGCCCAGGAAGTCGCCCATCTCGGCTGCCGCGCGGGCCACCGCGCCGCCCTGGGTGCGGGGCTTGTTGCGGTCGGTCAGGGGCGGGAGGCCCTTGGCGAGGATGTCCTCCTCGGCGGCCTCCACGATGCGGGACATCGTGCGGACCGTCTCGATGGGGTACTTGCCGACGCTGGTCTCACCGGAGAGCATCACCGCGTCCGTGCCGTCGATGACCGCGTTGGCGACGTCGGAGGCCTCGGCGCGGGTGGGGCGGGAGTTGTCGATCATCGAGTCGAGCATCTGGGTGGCGACGATGACCGGCTTGGCGTTGCGCCTGGCGAGTTTGATCGCGCGCTTCTGGACGATCGGCACTTGTTCCAGGGGCATTTCGACACCGAGGTCGCCGCGGGCGACCATGATGCCGTCGAAGGCGGCGACGATGCCGTCGATGTTGTCGACGGCCTGGGGTTTCTCCACCTTGGCGATGACGGGGAGGCGGCGGCCCTCCTCGTCCATGATGCGGTGGACGTCCTCGATGTCGCATCCGCTGCGTACGAAGGAGAGGGCGATGATGTCGGCGCCGGTGCGCAGGGCCCAGCGGAGGTCTTCGATGTCCTTTTCGGAGAGTGCGGGGACGGAGACGGCGACGCCGGGGAGGTTGAGGCCCTTGTGGTCGGAGACCATGCCGCCCTCGATGACGGTGGTGTGGACGCGGGGGCCGTCCACTTCGGTGACTTCGAGGGTGACGCGGCCGTCGTCGACGAGGATGCGTTCGCCTGTGGTGACGTCGGTGGCGAGGCCGTCGTAGGTGGTGCCGCAGGTGTGGCGGTCGCCTTCGATGGGTTCGACGGTGATGGTGAAGTCGTCGCCGCGTTCAAGGAGTACGGGGCCTTCGCGGAAGCGTCCGAGGCGGATCTTCGGTCCTTGAAGGTCGGCGAGGATGCCGACGCTGTGTCCGCTTTCGTCGGAGGCCTTGCGTACGTGGCGGTATCGCTCTTCGTGTTCGGCGTAGGTGCCGTGGCTGAGGTTGAGGCGGGCGATGTCCATTCCCGCGTCGACCAATGCCTTGATCTGGTCGTATGTGTCGGTGGCGGGTCCCAGGGTGCAAACGATTTTTGCTCGGCGCATGGTTCGAGCCTAGACCTTACCTACGGGTAGCTATTTGGCCGCACATGACTGCTCAACAACCTCTGGATGAAGGGTTATTGACAAGTGTTGAATTGTGCGCCGGGGTGCTCGGATGAGCATTCTCTTTATAGTTTTGGCGGTGACATGGTGAAGCGGGCGTTCACCTGGGCGTAGACGGTCTGGCGTTGTGGTTCGAGGTCGAGGGCGGGGGCGGGTTCGGCTGCCGCTCCGCCGTAGGCGGCGCGGCTGCGGTGCCCGCCGGGTGCGGCGGGCATGGGGGCTGCGGTGATGGCGTTCTCCGCGCCGAGGTCGGCGAGTTCGACGAGGGCGGTGAGGTGGGCGCCGAGGGCGTCGGCGTATTCGCGGGCGCGTTGGACGGCTTCGTGTACGGCTTGGCGGCGGGCGTTCGCGTGGGCGGGTGAGTCGGGGCGCAGTGCCCACCAGGGGCCGTTGACGTGGGTCATGTCGAGGTCGGCGACGCGGGTGGTGAATTCGCCGAGTGCGGTGAAGTCGTTGAGGACGGCGGTGACGTGGACGCGGCCGTGGTAGGCGCGGATTTTTTCGTCGCGGCCGCGTTGGGTGAGTTCGGGGGTGATGGAGAATGTGCCGGTTTCGAGTTTTTCGACCGCTTGTCCGTAGGTTCGTGCGAGTTCGAGGACGTGGTTGTTGCGTCGGGTGAGGTCTTCGAGGGCGGCGCGGCGGTCTTTGCCGCGGGCGGTGATGGTGATGGCGATGTGGGCGGTCTCGGGGTCGGCTTCGAGGCGGGCTTCACCTCGGACGGCGACGCGGGGGTGGTCGGGGGTGCCGTAGGGCGGTGGGGTGTCGGTCACGTGTTCACTGTCGCATTCGGGTGCGACAGCTGGTGGTCATCAGATCGAAACCTGCAGGGGGTGTTGCCGGGTGTGGCTCCTGGGTCATTATCTACGCGCGTTGTGTGCTGGGGGCGCTGAGCTGTACGAGCACTGAGCCGTACCAGAACTGAGCTGTACGAGCGAGCACTGAGCTGTACCTGAACTGAGCTGTACGAGATCTGAGATGTGGGAGACGAAATGCCGCTGAACCGTAGGACGTTCCTGGGCACATCGGCGGCTGCCGGTGCCGGTGTGGCGCTCGCGGGTGGCTCCGCCGTTCCCGCGGCCGCCCAGGGTGGTGGCGACGGGAATGGCCAGGGGCATCCGTCGAAGCGGTACTCGTTCACCGTGATGGGGACCACCGATCTGCACGGGAACGTCTTCAACTGGGACTACTTCACCGACGCGGAGTTCGACGACAACGCTCACAACGACGTCGGTCTGGCCAAGATCTCGACCCTGGTGGACCAGGTGCGCCGGGAGAAGGGCCGTCACAACACCCTGTTGATCGATGCGGGTGACACGATCCAGGGCACCCAGTTGTCGTACTACTACGCGAAGATCGATCCGATCACGGCGAAGCGTGGGCCGGTGCACCCGATGGCGCAGGCGATGAACGCGATCGGTTACGACGCGGCGGCGCTCGGCAACCACGAGTTCAATTACGGTATTCCGGTGCTGCGGAAGTTCGAGGAGCAGTGCGATTTCCCGCTGCTGGGTGCGAACGCGCTGGATGCGAAGACGTTGCGGCCGGCGTTCGCCCCGTACGTCATCAAGAAGCTGCGTACTCCGCAGGGCCGGGATGTGAGGGTGGCGATCCTGGGGCTGACCAACCCGGGCATCGCCATCTGGGACAAGGCGAACGTCAGCGGGAAGATGGTGTTCCCGGGACTGGAGGAGCAGGCGGCGAAGTTCGTGCCGCGGCTGCGTTCCATGGGTGCGGATGTCGTGATCGTCTCGGCGCACTCGGGTACCAGTGGTACGTCGTCGTACGGTGATCAGGTCCCGTATGTCGAGAATGCGGCGGGTCTGGTGGCCGAGCAGGTGCCGGGTATCGACGCGATTCTGGTCGGGCATGCGCATCTGGAGATCCCCGAGTACTTCGTGGAGAACAAGCAGACCGGCAAGAAGGTGGTGCTCTCGGAGCCGTTGAAGTGGGGGCAGCGGTTGACGCTGTTCGACTTCGATCTGGTGTGGGAGAAGGGTCGTTGGGTGGTGGAGAAGGCGGGTTCGCGGGTGTTGAACTCCAACACCGTGGATGAGGACCCGAAGATCACGGGGTTGCTCGTGGACGAGCACAAGAAGGTCGTGGCGTACGTCAATCAGGTCATCGGTACGTCGACGGCGGCGATGACGACGGCGGAGGCGGCGTGGAAGGACGAGCCGATCATCGATCTGATCAATGTCGTCCAGGCGGAGACGGTGCAGGCGGCGCTGGCGGGTGGGGCGTACGCGACGCTTCCGGTGCTGTCGCAGGCTTCGTGTTTCTCGCGTACGGCGCGGATCCCGGCCGGGAAGGTGACGATCAAGGATGCGGCGGGGCTGTATCCGTTCGAGAACACCCTTGAGGCGCGGTTGCTGACCGGTGCGCAGATCAAGGATTATCTGGAGTTCTCGGCCCGGTACTACGTGCAGACGGCGGCGGGTGCTCCGGTGGACACGGCGAAGCTGACGAATGCGGCCAACACGCCGGACTACAACTATGACGCGGTGTCGGGTCTGACGTATGAGATCGACATCGCGAAGCCGAATGGTTCGCGGATCGTTGGTCTGGCGTTCGAGGGGAAGCCGATCGATCCGGCGGCGCAGTTCGTGCTGGCGGTGAACAACTACCGGGCGAGTGGCGGTGGCAATTTCCCGCATGTGGCGGGTGCGAAGCAGTTGTGGGCGAACTCGGAGGAGATCCGTAACACGATCATCGGCTGGGTGCAGGCGAAGGGGTCGGTGGATGGTGCGCAGTTCGCTTCGGTGGACTGGCGTCTGACGCGGGACGGTACGCCGGTGTTCTAGGCGTTTGTTCGTCGGGTGGGCGGCCGTCCTTTCCTTGTGGAGGGGGCGGCCGCCTGTTGTCTGTGTGCGGGGGGGGTCAGTTGCCGTGGGCGAGGGGGATGAGGTCGGGGTTCTGGGTGGGGACGGTGGGGGTTTGGGGGGTGAGGCCGAAGGTGGTGAAGGCGGTGCGTGCGGGGAGGGGGTAGGTGTTGGTGCCGGTGAGGTCGTTGAGGATGGTGGCGCTGCGCCAGGCGGCGAGTCCGAGGTCGGGGGCGCCGACGCCGTGGGTGTGCCGTTCGGCGTTCTGTACGTAGACGTGGCCGGTGACGGTGGGGTCGAGGATGAGGCGGAACCGGTCGTCGATGCGGGGGCGTTCGGAGGTGTCGCGGCGGATGTGGGGGTCGAGGCCGGTGAGGATGCGGTCGAGGGAGCGTTCGCGGTAGCCGGTGGCGAGGATGACGGCGTCGGTGGTGAGGCTGGAGCGGGTGTTCTGCTGGGTGTGTTCGAGGTGGAGTTCGACGCGGGTGTTGGCGAGGCGTCCTGCGGTGCGTACGGAGACGCCGGGGGTGAGGGTGGTGTCTGGCCAGCCGCCGTGGAGGGTGCGGCGGTAGAGCTCGTCGTGGATGGCGGCGATGGTGTCGGCGTCGATGCCTTTGTGGAGTTGCCATTGGTGGGGGACGAGTTCGTCGCGTACGGATTCGGGGAGGGCGTGGAAGTAGCGGCTGTAGTCGGGGGTGAAGTGTTCGAGGCCGAGTTTGGAGTACTCCATGGGGGCGAAGGCCTGGGTGCGGGCGAGCCAGTGGAGTTTTTCGCGGCCGGTGGGGCGGGCGCGCAGGAGGTCGAGGAAGATTTCGGCGCCGGACTGTCCTGAGCCGATGACGGTGATGTGTTCGGCGGTGAGGAGTTTTTCGCGGTGGTGGAGGTAGTCGGCGGAGTGGATGACGGGGACGGATTCGGCTTCGGCGAGGGGTTTGAGGGGTTCGGGGATGTGGGGTTCGGTGCCGATTCCGAGGGCGATGTGGCGGGTGTGGGCGCGGCCGAGTGCTTCGGCTTCGCCGTGGGTGTCGAGTTGGGTGAAGTCGACTTCGAAGAGGCCTCGTTCGTTGTTCCAGCGGACGGCGTCGACCTGGTGGCTGAAGTGGAGGCCGGGGAGTTGGTCGCTGACCCAGCGGCAGTAGGCGTCGTATTCGGCGCGTTGGATGTGGAAGCGTTCGGCGAAGTAGAAGGGGAAGAGGCGGTCGCGGGTGCGCAGGTAGTTGAGGAAGGTCCAGGGGCTTGCGGGGTCGGCGAGGGTGACGAGGTCGGCGAGGAAGGGGACTTGGAGGCTGGCTCCGTCGATGAGGAGGCCGGGGTGCCAGTGGAAGGCGGGTCGTTGTTCGTAGAAGGTGGCGGTGAGTGGGTGGGGGTTGCCGGGGATGCCGTGGGCGAGGGCGGCGAGGGAGAGGTTGAAGGGGCCGATGCCGATGCCGACGAGGTCGTGTGGCTGGTTGGTTTCGGGGGTGGGTTGGTCGGTCATCGGGTGGTGTTGCCTTCCGCGAGGTCGGTGGTGAGTCGGGTGACGAGGGCGAGGAGTGTGCGGAGGTCGTCGGGGGTGGTGTGGGGGTTGAGGAGGGTGGCTTTGAGCCAGAGGCGGTCGTCGGTGTGGGCGCGGCCGAGTACGGCGTGGCCGCGGGTGAGGAGGGTGCGGCGGATGGTGGCGACGGTGTGGTCGTCGGCGTCGGTGGGGCGGAAGAGGACGGTGCTGATGGTGGGGCGGTCGTAGAGGTCGAGGGTGGGGGTGTGGGCGATGAGGTCGGCGAGGTGGTGGGCGGTGGCGATGGTGCGGTCGATGAGGTCGGCGAGTCCGGTGCGGCCGAGGGCTTTGAGGGTGACGGCGATCTTGAGGGCGTCGGGGCGGCGGGTGGTGCGCAGGGAGCGGCCGAGGAGGTCGGGGAGGCCGGCCTCGGTGTCGTCGTCGGCGTTGAGGTAGGAGGCGCGGTGGTGGAGTGCGTGGAGGTGGGTGTGGTGGGGGACGGCGAGGATGCCTGCGGAGGCGGGTTGCCAGCCGAGTTTGTGGAGGTCGAGGGTGACGCTGTGGGCGCGGTCGAGGCCGTGGACCTTGCCTCGGTGGGTGGGGCTGAAGAGGAGGGGGCCGCCGTAGGCGGCGTCGATGTGGAGTTCGGCGCCGTGGGTGGTGCAGAGGTCGGCGATGTCGGCGAGGGGGTCGATCTGGCCGGTGTCGGTGGTGCCTGCGGTGGCGGTGACGAGGAATGGGCGGTGGTGTTCGGTGAGGGCTTCGTCGAGTGCGGTGAGGTCCATGACGCCGGTGGGGGCGGGGATGACGACAGGGGTGGGGAGGCCGAGGAGCCAGGTGGCGCGGGTGATGCTGTGGTGGGCGTTGGCGGCGCAGATGGTTTGTACGGGGCCGTTGCGTTCGCGGGCGAGGAGCAGGGCGAGTTGGTTGGCTTCGGTGCCGCCGGTGGTGACGAGTGCGTCGGGTGAGGGGTGGTGGGGGTAGATCTCGGCGGCGAGTGCGGCGGTGATGTCGGCTTCGAGGGTGGAGGCGGCGGGGGCCTGGTCCCAGGAGTCCATGGAGGGGTTGAGGGCGGAGGCGGCGAGGTCGGCGGCGGTGGCGAGGGCGAGGGGTGGGGTGTGGAGGTGGGCGGCGCAGAGTGGGTGTGCGGGGTCTGCGGCGCCTTCGGCGAGGGCGGTGACGAGGGTGCGCAGGGCGTCGTGGGGGTCGGTGCCGTGGTCGGGGATGACGGGGTGGGTGGTGGTGCGTGTGCGGGGGGTGACGGCGTCGGGTCCGCCTGCGGGGAGGGGGCCGTCGCGTCGGTGGGCGCCGTCGTGGAGTGCGGTGAGGACGGTGTCGATGAGGGGGCGTAGGGCGGCGGGGCCGTTGGTGGAGCCGGCGAGGGGTGGGGTGGGCATGGTGGTGGGCCTTCGGGTGCGCGTGGGTGGGTGTGGGCGGGCATGGGTGGACGTGCCAGCTTGTCCGGGTTTTGGGGGGCGCGGCTGGAGAGCTCGGTGATCTGAACTCGAAAGGGGGATGTGGGAGGGGTGGGGGGCCGTATTCGGGGGTTCTGGTGGTATGGGTGTGGCGCCGGATATGGGTGTGCCCGACGCCTCCCTGTGTGGTGGGGGTGGCGTCGGGCACGGGTGGTGCGGGCTTTGCTTCGGGGCCCGTACGGGTGGTGCGGGCCGTGTGGGTCAGTGGGCGTTGCGTACGGCGAGGGCGCGGCGCAGGTCGTCGATCTGGTCGATGAGTTTGCGGCGGAGGGCGGGGATGAGGTCCTTGTCGTTCAGGGCCTGTTCGCCGAGGTGGAGGCTTTCCGCGTCGATGGCGTGTGCGGGGAATGCGTAGCGGCCGGCGGCTTCGGCGATGGCGGGGCCGCGGCGGGCGGCGAGCCGGGTCGCCTCGGGGTAGTAGCGGGGCACGTAGTCCCGTACGAGGTCGGCCTGTTCGGGTTGCCAGAAGCCTTGGGCGGTGGCGGTGAAGAGGTAGTTGGAGAGGCTGTCGTCGTTGAACAGGGCGTGCCAGGCGGCGGCCTTGGCCTCGGGGGTGGGGAGGGCGGCGCGGCAGCGGGCGGCGCCTTGCTGTCCGGTGGCGCTGGGGTCGTCTTCGAGTTCGGCGGCGATGGTGGTTTCGTCGGTGGCGCCGAGGACGGCGAGGCGGGTGAGGATGCGCCAGCGCAGTTCGGGGTCGAGTTCGGGTCCGCCGGGGACGGTGCCGTTGGTGAGCCAGTCGTGGATGGTGTCGGGCTGGGTGGCGGCGTCGATGAGGTGGCGTACGGCGATGAGGCGGAGGCCGGGGTTGTGGCCGTCCTCGGTGCGGCGGATGACGTCGCGGCACAGTGCGGTGAGGGTGGCGAGGGCGGCGGGTCGGTGCTCGGGGGTGAGGTAGTGGTCGGTGATGTGGATGCCGGCGAAGGCGAGTACGCCCTGGGCGAGGGCGAGGTCGGTCTCGTGCGGGAGGTGTGCGCGGGCCGCTTCGAGGTAGACGGTGGGGGTGAGTTCGCCGTCGCGGACCATGTCTCGGGCGGTGTTCCAGATGACGGCGCGGGTCAGTGCGTCGGGGATGCCGGAGAGGTGGCGTACGGCGGTTTCCCAGGATGTGGGGTCGAGGCGGACCTTGGCGTAGCTGAGGTCGCCGTCGTTGAGGACGACGAGGGCGGGGCGGCGGCCGGGCAGGGCCTTGGCCGTGCCGTTGTGGGGGATGTCGATCTCGAACCGGTCGCGCAGGACGAGGCGGTCGGGGCCGGAGTGGGTGTCGGGGTCGTGGTCGTAGGCGCCGACGGCGATGCGGTGGGGGCGGCTGCCGTCGTGGTCGACGGTGAGGGACCAGGTGCCGTCGGATTCCTCGACGTGGGGGGTGAGGGTGTCGACTCCGGTGGTGCGCAGCCAGGCGTCGGCCCAGGCGTGGACGTCGCGGTCGGTGGCCGATGCGAGGTTGTCGATGAAGTCGGCGAGGGTGGCGTTGGCGAACTTGTGGCGGGCGAAGTGGGTGTTGATGCCGGCCAGGAAGTCCTTCTCGCCGAGCCAGGCGACGAGTTGGCGCAGGGCGGATGCGCCCTTGGCGTAGGAGATGCCGTCGAAGTTGAGCATGGCGGACGCGGTGTCGGGGACGGCGGCCGGGTCGGGGGCGACGGGGTGGGTGGAGGGGCGCTGGTCGGCGTCGTATCCCCAGCCCTTGCGGGCGACGCCGAAGTCGACCCAGGTGTCGGGGAAGCGGGTGGCTTCGGCGAGGGTCTGGTAGCCCATGTACTCGGCGAAGGACTCGTTGAGCCAGATGTCGTCCCACCAGGCGAGGGTGACGAGGTCGCCGAACCACATGTGGGCCATTTCGTGGGCGATGACCATGCCGCGGGTCTGGCGTTCGGTGTCGGTGACGGCGGAGCGGTAGATGAACTCGTCGCGGAAGGTGACGAGTCCGGGGTTCTCCATGGCGCCGGCGTTGAACTCGGGTACGAAGGCCTGGTCGTAGGAGTCGAAGGGGTAGGGCTCGTCGAACTTCTCGTGGAAGCGGTCGAAGCAGGCGCGGGTGATGTCGAGGATCTCGTCGGCGTCCGTGTCGAGGTACGGGGCGAGCGAGCGGCGGCAGTGAATGCCGAAAGGCAGTCCGGCGTGTTCGGTGGTCACGGAGTGCCAGGGGCCCGCGGCGACGGCGACGAGGTAGGTGGAGATCGGCGGGGTCGCGGCCAGGGTCCAGCGGCCGTCGGCCCGGTGCTCGGCGATGCCGTTGCCGAGGACGGTCCAGCCGTCGGGGGCGGTGACGGTGAGCTCGAAGACGGACTTGAGGTCGGGCTGGTCGAAGGCGGCGAAGACGCGCTGGACGTCCTCCATGAACAGCTGGGTGTAGACGTATGTTTCGCCGTCGGTCGGGTCGGTGAAGCGGTGCATGCCTTCGCCGGTGCGGGAGTAGCGCATGGCGGCTTCGATGCGCAGTTCGTGTGCGCCGGTGGTGAGTGCGGTGAGCGGGAAGCGGTTCTCGGTGAGGTCGGCGGGGTCGAGGGGCTGTCCGTCGAGGCTGATCGAGCGCAGGGTGGCCGGCTTGAGCTCGACGAACGTGTCTCCGGCCGTGGCCGTGGTGAACCGGATGACGGTACGGGAGTCGAAGGTCTCCTCCCCTCCGGTCAGATCGAGGTCGATCGTGTACCGGTGTACGTCGAGGAATTGGGCTCGGGTCTGCGCTTCGTCGCGCGTCAGTACGGACATGCGTCCATGCTGCCGTACGGGGTGGGCGGGGCGCAGGCGGGTTCTGCCAACGGTGGCCTGGCGGCACTACGCGCTGCGCCACCCGCACCGCTGCTCGGCACTCGTCCAGCCACCCCGAGCCGCACACGGCCGAGGCCGGGGCGCGACTGATCAACATCATGCTCGCCGCCTTCCGCGCCTATGGAATGGCCGACTCCGCGGCGATTCACGCGGCCCGCTGCCTGCGAGCGGCCGTCCACGGCTTCGCGGTTCTGGAGGCCGAGGGCGCCTTCGGACTGCCGGAGAAACTGGACGAGAGCTACGACCTGCTGATCCACATGGTGATCACGGGCTTGCGCGCACCTCGCTGATCAGCCAGTGATGAGGGACCACCGGCCGAGCACCTCGCGGGGCCGCGTCGTCCGCGGCGGCCGAGGTCGGCAGGGGTGATCCCCCGGAGCCGTCCCACGGTGCTCATGACGTCTCCCCGTTCGTCGCCGACTCCTCCGCGATCCGCTCGTGATGGCGGATGACTTCCGCCACGATGAAGTTCAGCAGCTTCTCCGCGAAGGCCGGGTCCAGGTGCGCGCTCTCCGCCAGCTGCCTCAGCCGGGCGATCTGCCGGCTCTCGCGGGCCGGGTCGGCCGGGGGCAGTTGGTGGGCGGCCTTGAGGTGGCCGACCTGTTGGGTGCACTTGAAGCGCTCGGCGAGCATATGGACGACAGCGGCGTCAATGTTGTCGATGCTCTCGCGCAGCCGGTTCAGTTCCGCGCTCACGGACTCGTCGATGTCCCTCGTGGTCATGGTCAGCGAGCTTAGCCCGGCCGGCGAGGGGCGAGTCGCTCAGAGGGCCGGGCCCAGGGGGCTGATCGTCGGCGGGTGATCCGGGTCCGGGACCTGGTCGCTCCAGCCGCCCGGGACGTTGCGGCCCTGCTGTTCGCGGAACCGGACCGGAGCGGCCCCCACCCGGCGGGCGAAGAGGCGGGAGAAGTACGCCGGGTCGTCGTAGCCGACGCGTCGGGCGACCGCGGCGACCGGCAGGTCGGTGGCGGCGAGGAGCTCCTTGGCACGGCCGAGCCGGATGCCGAGGAGGTAGTCCTTGGGGCTGCAGCCCGCGCCCCGCCGAACCACCGTGCGCAGTTCGGCGGGTGTCATGCCGTGCCGGGCCGCGTGTTCGGCGACGGACAGCGGCTGGAAGGCGTCGCGGGCGAGGGCCTGGAGGACCGGGTCGCCGTCGGGGCTGACATCGGCGCGGGCCCGGCGCAGGGCGACGAGGAGTTCGTGGACGGCGGCACCGGTCTCCACCTCCAGCAGCGGGTTGCCGCGCCGGGCCGCCCGCACCATCCGTCCCACCGCGGCCCGGGGGCCGGCCGTGTCGGCGAGCGGGACGAGCGGGCGGTCGGGCTCGATGTAGCCGAGTTCGGTGTACGTGGCGGTGGCGGGGCCGGTGAAGTCGACGAAGCTCTCGTCCCAGCCGGTGCCGGGGTCGGCGCCGTAGTGGTGCGGGGTGCCGGGGGTCAGCCAGATCAGGCTGGGGGCGACGACGGGGACCCGGCGGCCGTCCGTGCCGCTGAACCAGCCGCTGCCGGAGTTGATGACGACGGCCACGTGGTGGTCCAGGGTGCGCGGGCCGACCGTCGGCAGGGCGCCGTGCTGCAGGCCCACGCCGAGGCAGACGAGGCCCAGCCGGTGGTGGAGCGGGCTGGGAGTGAAGAAGCGCATCCAGGTGTGGTACATCGGCCGTTCTTCCTCCCCTTTCATCTTCATCTTCATCGCATTGGTCCGAACAATTGTGTCCAAACAGCAGTGATCTTTGTCCATGGACCGGCCGCACGCCAGGGGGCGAAGGTTGGTTGCAACATTTCTCCCGGGTTCGCCCGCTCCGTGGTGCGTGCCGTCGTGCGACCCGGGGCCGCGCGGCTCCGGGGGACCGCACGCACAGGAGAGTACGAGCACAATGGCTGACTTCACCGTGGGGGACGACCACTTCCGGCTCGACGGGAAGCCCGTACGGCTGCTGTCGGGGGCCCTGCACTACTTCCGGGTCCACGAGGCGCAGTGGGACCACCGGCTGTCGATGCTGCGCGCCATGGGTCTCAACTGCGTCGAAACGTATGTTCCGTGGAATCTCCATGAGCCGCGGCCCGGCCGGTTCCGGGACGTGGCGGCTCTGGGCCGGTTCCTGGACGCGGCGCAGCGGGCCGGGCTGTGGGCGATCGTCCGCCCGGGCCCGTACATCTGTGCCGAATGGGAGAACGGTGGTCTGCCGGCCTGGGTGACGGGGCGGTTCGGACGGCGGGTGCGGACGCGTGACGAGGAGTACCTGGGTGCCGTGGAGCGGTGGTTCACGGCGCTGCTGCCGCAGGTGGTGCAGCGGCAGATCGGGCGCGGCGGCCCGGTGATCATGGTCCAGGCGGAGAACGAGTACGGGAGCTACGGCACCGATCAGGTCTATCTCCGGCGGGTGGCCGGGATGCTGCGGGAGCGCGGGGTGACCGTGCCGCTGTTCACCTCCGACGGGCCGGAGGACCACATGCTCACGGGCGGTTCCGTGCCGGGGCTGCTCGCCACGGCGAACTTCGGGTCGGGTGCGCGGGAGGCGTTCGAGGTGCTGCGCCGCCATCAGCCGAAGGGGCCGCTGATGTGCATGGAGTTCTGGTGCGGATGGTTCGAGCACTGGGGTGCCGAGCCGGTCGTACACGATCCGGAGCGGGCCGCCGGCTCGCTGCGGGAGATCCTGGAGTGCGGGGCCTCGGTGAACATCTACATGGCGCACGGGGGCACGAACTTCGCCGGGTGGGCGGGGGCCAACCGGTCCGGTCCGTTGCAGGACGGCGACTTCCAGCCGACGGTGACGTCGTACGACTACGACGCGCCGATCGACGAGTACGGCCGCCCCACGGAGAAGTTCCGGCAGTTCCGCAAGGTGCTCGCCGAGTACGCGGACGGGCCGCTTCCGGAGCTTCCGCCCGAGCCCGCCGGTCTTGCCGCTCCGGTACGGGCGGAGCTGACGGACTGGGCTCCGCTGACCGCTGTACTGGAGGCGCTGGGCGATGAGGAATCGGCGCCGTCCGGCGTTCCGCCGACCTTCGAGGAGCTGGGGGTCGACCGGGGCCTGGTGCGCTATCAGGTCGCGGTGCCGGGTCCGCGCCGCCCGTACACCCTGGGTGTGGCGGGGCTCCGGGACCGGGCCGTGGTGTACGTGGACGGTGTCCGCGAGGGTGTGCTGAGCGAGGAGAGCAGCACTCTGGACGAGCCGGTGGCCGGGCCTGCGGAGGTCGAGCTGTGGGTGGAGTCCCTGGGCCGCGTCAACTACGGGCCGCGGCTCGGTGAGCCCAAGGGGATCACGGGCGGGGTGCTGCACGAACGGCAGTTCCTGCACGGTGTACGGGCCCGGGCGCTGCGGCTGGAGGCGTTCGAGGAGCCGGACGTGCTGGCCGCAGTGGCTTTCGGGAGCGTCGAGGGGGCCGGGCGTACGGGGCTGTTCCGGGGGGAGTTCGAGGCCGCGGGGGTGGCCGGCACCGGGCATGCGGGGCTCGAACTGCCGGGCTGGACGCGCGGGTTCGTGTGGGTGAACGGCTTCTGCCTGGGACGCTACTGGTCGGCGGGGCCGCAACGGACGCTGTACGTGCCGGGGCCGGTGCTGCGGGAGGGCACCAACGAGGTGTGGGTGCTGGAACTGGAGGACGCGGGCGCGCCGTACGCCGAGCTGGGTCCGGGGGTGCCCGTCCGGACGGGCACCCCCGGGGAGGTTCAGGTGTGAGCCGGACACCGGCCGTGGCAGGAGCCGGTACCGGGGACCGGGGACCGGGGTCAGAGCGTCGACGCCGCGGAGGCGATGGCGGCGGCGAACGTCGAGACCTCGCTGTACACACCCGGGTAGCCGGGCTCGGCGCAGCCCTGGCCCCAGCTGACGATGCCCACCTGGATCCAGGCTCCGGCGTTGTCCTTGCGGAACATGGGGCCGCCGGAGTCGCCCTGGCAGGTGTCCACGCCACCGGTGTCGATCAGCCCGGCGCAGATCTCCTCACCGGGGATGAGATCGCCGCCGTAGGCGGCCTGGCAGTCGGCGTCGGAGACGAACGGCACGGTGGCTTTCGGCAGATAGCGCTGCTGGCCGCCGCCCTCGGTGGCGGCACCCCAGCCGGCGATGGTGAAGGTGCCGTTGTTGTACGTGGTGCTGGTGGCGATCTTCAGGGTCGGCAGGTCGATGGGCTTGGCGAGCTTGATCAGTGCCCAGTCCTTGCCCGCGCCGTTGTAGCCGGGGGCCTGGAGGACCTTGGTGGACTTGACCTCGATCGCATCGGCGGACTGCAGGTCGACGACGCCCGCGGTGGCGGTGATGGAGGTGTTGTTGCCGGAGCCGTCCACGCAGTGCGCGGCGGTGAGGACGATGTCCTTGGCGTAGAGGGCACCGCCGCAGCCCGTCGACAGCCGGACCATGAACGGGAATCCGCCCTGGGCGGCGCGGGTTCCGCCGACGACCGGGGTGGGGGCCGCGGAGGCTCCGGCGGGCTGGAGGCTGACGGCCGCGAGGACCACGGCGGCTATGACGGAGCATCTTTTCACCGCACGCAGAAGCTGCTTCAACGGACTGTCTTCTTTCGTGGGGGGGGGGTTCTTGTGGGGGGTGTACGTGCCCTCGCCGGGGGGCCGGACACGGGCAGAGCCAGCACCCGATAGTCATGCTCCCGACAAACACGCGGTTCGGATTATCGGAACGTGCTCACGCGGCCCACAAGATTCACTTTTCAGCCGAGATCATCCCTAACGCTCCGGCTACAGTGGAGCCCGGTACGCGCGTCACGGAGGGGGTGGGGACGTGCCGGACAACAGCCGGAGGAACGGCCAGGGGACCGGCCGGGACAACAGCCAGGGCAACGGCCGGGGCGGCGGCCCGGTGGTCCACGGCTTCCCCCACCTCGACACCGTCCGGTCCGCGATCACGGCGCTGTACCGGAGGCTGTCGTACGACGGTGTCCGCGGCTACGCCACGAGCCTGGCGCCCGCCGACGCCGCCTTCTGCGACCAGGACGATCTGCACCTCGGCGCCCAGCGGGTGGCGCGCGCCATCGTCCAGCACCTGCATCTGCCGGACGCCCGGGTGATCGTCGGCTTCCGGACGATGGAACACGCCGCCGGTGTCGAACTCGCCGCGGGCCCCGAGTACTTCATCGAACTCAACGACCGCTTCCGCACCCATCGCAGGGACATCGGCGCCGCGCTCTCGCATGAAATCACGCATGTGCTGCTGCACCGCCTCGGCCTGGAGTTCCCCGGTACGCGCGACAACGAGATCCTCACCGACACGGCGACGACGTACCTGGGCGCGGGCTGGCTGCTGCTGGACGCGTTCCGCGAGGACGCCGTCTCCAGCCAGAAGCTCGGCTATCTCACCCCGGAGGAGTTCGGATACGTCCTCGCCAAGCGGGCGTTCGCCTTCGACGAGGACCCCTCCCCGTGGTTCACGAGCCCGCAGGCGTACACGGCCTACACCAAGGGCCGCGCCCAAGCCCTCCACGACACCCGGCTGCCGCCCCTCACGGCCGCGGGCTGGGCGGGCCGGCACCGCTACGCCAAGGACCGGCGGCACGCCCAGGACCACCCGGCCACAGGAGCGGCCCAGGGCTCCGACGCCCCGTACGCCTTCGAGAACGGCCCGCAAGGGCTCCGGGTCTCCTTCGCCTGCCCCACCTGCCACCAGCGCATCCGCGTTCCGGTGCGCGGCCGGGTTCGGGCCCGGTGCGGACTGTGCCGGACCGTCCTGGACTGCACCACCTGAAACAACCGGGGGGCTCCGCCCCGGAACCAGCCGCCCGGCGGCTGAGGACCATGTGGTGACCGGACGGGGCCGCCCGGTCACCACACTCGGTCCGCGACGCTACGCGGCCCTGCGGCCACGCCCCGCCGCCGCACCACCGCGTCCGGCCCCGGAACGCCCGGCCCCGGCACCACGCGCCTCACCGCCGCCACGGCCCCCGCCCGCACCGGCGCCACGGGAAGAACCGCCCGCGCCCCGGCCCTCGACGCCGCCGCCCTGTCCGGCACCACCGCGCCGACCCCGGCCGCGGCTGCCCGAGCGGAAGGCGGAGCCACCGGCCGCCGCCCCGCCCGACCGGGCACGCGCCTTCGGCTGGGTCGGCTGCGGGACCTCGATGACGATCGCGACGCCGGACGGCTCACGGGCCCCGGTGATCCGGGTGAGCTCCTCGTCGCTGGACTTGATGCGGGTGGTCCGCGGGGCGATGCCCGCATCGGCCATCAGCCGGGTCATCTCCCGCTTCTCCTCGGGCAGCACCAGGGTGACGACGCTGCCGGACTCCCCGGCACGCGCCGTGCGCCCACCGCGGTGGAGGTAGTCCTTGTGATCGGTCGGCGGGTCCACGTTCACGACCAGGTCGAGGTCGTCGACGTGGATGCCGCGCGCCGCCACGTTCGTCGCCACGAGCGCGGTGACCTGGCCGTTCTTGAACTGGTCCAGCGTCCGGTTGCGCTGCGGCTGCGAGCGCCCGCCGTGCAGGGCGGCGGCCCGTACACCGCTGGCCAGCAGCCGCTTGGCGAAGCGGTCGGCGCCACGCTTGGTGTCCACGAACATGATCACCCGGCCGTCACGGGCGGCGATCCGGGTGGCGACGGCCTTCTTGTCGGTCTCGTCGGCCACATGCAGCACATGGTGCTCCATGGTGGTGACCGCGCCCGCGGACGGGTCCACCGAGTGCACGACCGGGTCCGTCAGGAACATCTTGACCAGGCGGTCGATGTTCTTGTCGAGCGTCGCGGAGAACAGCATCCGCTGACCGTCCGGCTCGACCTGCTTGAGCAGCGCGACGACCTGCGGCATGAAGCCCATGTCGGCCATCTGGTCGGCCTCGTCGAGGACGGTGATGGCGACCTGGTCGAGGCGGCAGTCGCCACGCTCGATGAGGTCCTTCAGCCGGCCCGGAGTGGCGACGAGCACCTCGGCGCCGCGGCGCAGCGTACCGGACTGCTTGCTGATCGACATGCCGCCGACGACGGTGGCCAGGCGCAGGTTCACGGCCGTGGCGTACGGCGTCAGCGCGTCGGTGACCTGCTGGGCGAGCTCGCGGGTCGGCACGAGGACGAGCGCGAGCGGAGCGCACGGCTCGGCGCGCCGTCCGCCGGTACGGGCCAGCAGCGCGAGGCCGAAGGCGAGGGTCTTGCCGGAGCCGGTGCGGCCGCGGCCGAGGATGTCCCGGCCGGCGAGCGAGTTCGGCAGGGTGGCGCCCTGGATCGGGAACGGATCGGTGACGCCCTGCGCGGCAAGGGTCTTCAGCAGGGCTGCGGGCATGTCCAGCTCGGCGAACGCCTCGACGGCGGGCAGTGCGGGGGTCATGGTTTCGGGCAGGGCGAATTCGCCCTGCGGCGGCGTGGCCCTGCGACGGGGCGACGCCTTGCCGGATCCCTTGCCGGAACCCTTAGCGGTTGCCTGTGCCGGGGCCGTGCCGCGCCCCCTCGACGGGCGGTTGCGGGCGGGTCGGTCCTGGCGTTCGGAGCGGGTCATACGGAATTGCCCTCCTGGGGGATTCCTGAGGATTCCTAGGGATTCCTGGGAACTGCTTGGGACTGCTGGGGACTACTGAGGAGTGCTGGGGACCTCCGCGGGACGGGCGGTGCTTCTTCGCCCTGTCCCGTGGACAGCACAAGCCGGGACCCGCACCTTCACGGTGCGGGCCCCGGCTGCGAGGTACGCGTCCGGCAATTAGGCCGGGACGATGTTCTCCGCCTGCGGGCCCTTCTGGCCCTGCGTGACGTCGAAGGAGACCTTCTGGCCCTCCTGGAGCTCACGGAAGCCCGAGGTGGCGATGTTCGAGTAGTGGGCGAAGACGTCGGCGCCGCCGCCGTCCTGCTCGATGAAGCCGAAGCCCTTTTCCGAGTTGAACCACTTCACGGTTCCAGTAGCCATGTCATTCTCCTAAAAGAGGTGCAGTGCCGGAAATCCGCACTTTACGAATTCCAAGTCGCCGCATTGAGCCCCATCCGGAGAAAGCCGGAAAACAATAATGCGCCTGAGGAAGCATTCCCGTCAGGCGCACATAATGTTCATGGGTACCAAAACTGCAACACGGCAACCGTAGCACGATCTGTCGGTCAGTGGTGGAACACGCCGCGCCGCCGGTCGGCAGATTTTTGCCCGGACCCATGGGCCAACTGGCCGGGAGCAGGCTCGACACGCCGCCGAAAATTTCCCGCGGCAGGTGTCGGCGCGGCCGGGCAGCCCCGGTCCGCAGGCCGTAGCGGCCGCCGGTCCGGGCTCCGGCTCATGCGGCGTCGTCATCAAATTCTGGACCGGTTACGCCGCGTGGGTGACTCGGCACGATCGCACACCGTTGACGTCGGCCTCGTCCTGGGGCGTGTCGCTGCCACTCCCTCTCGTGGGGTCAGATGTCCAGGGCGATGCCGTCCAGGACCATCGAGAGGTACTGACGGGCGATCTCCTCGGGGCTGTGCTGTCCGCCGGGCCGGTACCAGGACGCCGCGACCCAGACGGTGTCGCGGACGAAGCGGTAGGTCAGGCGGATGTCGAGGTCGGCGCGGAAGGCCCGGTCGGCGACGCCGCGTTCCAGCGTGCCGAGCCAGACCTTCTCGAACTTCTGCTGGGAGTCGACGAGGTACTGGAAGCGCGGCTGGGTGGCCAGGTGCTTGGACTCCTGCTGGTAGATGGCGACGGCGGCGCGGTGCCGGTCGATCTCCCGGAAGGACTCGGTGACGAGCGCCTCGATGGTCTCCCGGGGGCCGAGTCCGGCGGCGAGCACCGCGTCGTACCCCTCCCAGAGTTCGGCGAGGAAGGTCGAGAGGATCTCGTCGATCATCGATTCCTTGGAATCGAAGTGGTAGTAGAGGCTGCCCGCGAGCATCCCGGCCGCGTCCGCGATCCTGCGGACGGTGGTGGCGTTGTATCCCTGCGCGGCGAACACCTCGGCGGCGGTGTCGAGCAGTTCGCGGCGGCGCTCGGGCGCAGGGGTCACCTGGGGCTTCTTCTTGTTAGGCACGCGCCCATTCTCCGCCCGCCGGGAAACCGCCCGGGACACCCGCCCGGCCGGGCCGGGCGGGTGTCCCGGGCGGAGGTCAGGAGCAGAGGTCAGGAACAGCGGTCAGGACTCGTACGGGGCGCTGTCGTCCCCGGTCCGGCGGATTGTGCGCAGGGGCTTTCCGGGCCGCCACACCTGGACCACCAGCTCGTCGGAGTCCAGCGTCGTCCGGACCACCTCCTGGAGTTCCGCGCGGAAGAGGTGGAACGGCTCCGGCGGCTTCACCTCCTCGGTGAAGCGGGCCAGGATCCCGGGGTCGGTCTCCTCGACCGCGCGGCCGGAGACCCGGACGTCGCCGTCGGCCATCTCGGCGTCCGGTCCCGGATTGGCCTGTACCGCGAACCGGGGATCGCGCAGCAGGTCCAGCGCCTTGCGCGAGTTCGGCATCATGCCGAGCCACAGTTCACCGAAGAGGACGTACACCTCCAGGCCGGTCACCCGTGGCGATCCGTCCTTGCGCAGGGTCGCCAGGACCTGGTGCTTGTACTGCCCGAAACGGGCCTGGACGGTGTCGGCGAAGGCCGGCTCTGCGGACTGGAACTCTTTCCAGGAACTCGATGTCATGAGGCCATAAAACTCTGGAATCCCGACATCCCCTGTCCGGAATTCCGCTCGGCCCGAAGGTTCGTCCGCCCGACGGCTCGTCCGCCCGCGGCCTCATCCCCTCGACAGGGTCACCACCAGCGCCCACCCCTGGGTCCGGAGCACCCCCGGCGATTCCCCCTGCGCCAACAACGCGTCGTAGCGGTCGAGTGCGACGTCCTGGCCATCGAGCACCGCACCGTCCTCCAGCGCGACGGCCAGCACCGCCCCGCCCCGCGGCACCGCCAGCCGGACGGTGCCGCGTACCACCGCGACCTCCGCGCTCGTACGCTCCCTGCGGTACATCACGTTGAAGTTCACGACCGGGCCGCCGAGCAGCCGGCCGTATGTCTCCAGGTCGCCGGGGAATTCGTGCGGCCAGTACGGCTCGTCGACGATGTGGTGCTCACCGCCCACCATGAGGTCCATCCCGGCGCCCTCGACCACGGTCAGCGTCCGGTCGACGCCGGGGAACGAGGAGAACGGCCCGTCCCCGGACACATCGGCCAGGCTGACCCGCCAGTCGAAGGCGTCCAGCGGCGCGCCCTCGGGGTACGCCGCGATCTCCCGGGTGACTCCCCCGCCGTTCTTCCAGGGCGTGGCCGTGCGGTCGGCCGCCCGCAGCACCCGGGCCGTCACTCGACGATCCCCTGCGTCCGGGCCGCCAGGGCCTGGACGCCGCCGTCCCGGGCGGTCTCCTCGAACTCGCGGAGGCTGATGGCCGGACCTGTGGTGGCGGACGAGCCGACCATGCGCGTTCTCCGAATCCCCGACGTGTCAGAACACTGAGAACACCGAGCGTAAGGCACCCGGATCCGTCCCGGACGGCGGCGTTCGCTATCTTGATCGCCGCCGCCCCCACCGGCCGCTCGTGTCTGCCCACCGTGAAGGAGCCTGCCGTGGAGGCCGCGGTCACCACCTGTTTTCGCCATCCGTCGTACGAGACGTATGTGAGCTGCACGCGCTGCGACCGCTTCATCTGCCCCGACTGCATGCGTGAGGCCGCCGTCGGCCACCACTGCGTGGAGTGCGTGAAGGAGGGGCAGCGCTCGGTCCGGCAGGCGCGCACGGTGTTCGGCGGTGCGGTGCCCAGGAGCGCGGTGCCGCTCGTCACGTACGTGCTGATGGGTCTCAACATCCTGGTGTACCTGGGCGAGTTGGTCCGTCCGGGGATCGTCGACCGGTTCGCGATGCTCGGCGCGGGTATGAACGGCCCGGACGGCGCCCAGTACGTCTACGAGGCCGGGGACTTCCCCGGCTTCGATGTGATCGGTGTAGTGGGTGGTGAGTGGTACCGGCTGCTGACCGGGGCTTTCCTGCATCTCCCGCCGGACGGGTCGTCCTTCGGCTCGCTGCCGTTCGGGGTGCTGCACATCCTCTTCAACATGTACGCGCTGTGGAATCTGGGCCGCGTCGTCGAGGAGCAGCTCGGCCGGGCCCGTTACGTCGCGCTGTATCTGCTGTCCGCGCTGGGCGGTTCGGTCCTGGTGTATCTGATCGCGCCGTCCGACAGCACGGTGGGCGCTTCCGGGGCGATCTTCGGTCTCGGTGCGGCGTTCTACGTCATCAACCGGCGTCTGGGCCGCGACATGCAGGCGGTGAACCGGTTCATGGCCGGGTTCCTGATCTGGATGCTGATCTCGGCCGGATTCACCTCGTGGCAGGGCCACTTGGGCGGGCTGCTGACGGGGGCCGTCGTCACGGTCGCGTACGCGTACGCCCCGGCGAAGCAGCGTACGGCGATTCAGGTGGGCGCGGGTGTGGTGCTGCTCGCCGTGCTGGTGCTGCTGGTGGTGCTCAAGACGTCGGCGCTGACGGGCGGTGCGTGAGCACCGCCCCGGCGGTGTCCCCTCAGAGGGCTTCGCCCAGCGCCAGCCGGTTCACCCCCGGCAGATACGGATCCAGCTCGCCGGGGGCGAACCGGGACATGCCCACCACGTGCCAGAATTCGCCGGCCACATCGCCGTCGTACTTGTAGCCCCCGGCCGGGGTGAGCGTCGCCCAGCCGCCCGGCACCCCGATCAGGGTGGCCGTGGGTTCGGGCACCGTACGGTCGTCGGAAAGGGTCCACAGGCGCACCGTGCCGTCCTCTCCCGCGCTCGCGAGGATGTGCCCGTCCGGGCTGAATGCGAGGGAGAGGACCCGTCCGGCGTGGCCGTCGAGCG
This sequence comes from Streptomyces sp. NBC_00846, assembly GCF_045207325.1. Classification (NCBI taxonomy): domain Bacteria; kingdom Bacillati; phylum Actinomycetota; class Actinomycetes; order Kitasatosporales; family Streptomycetaceae; genus Streptomyces; species Streptomyces sp. NBC_00846. Next base: position 1,631,821 of record NZ_CP108846.1, read on the forward strand.
CCGCCAGCCGCTCGCCCGACTCCGCGTGCCACAGCCCGATCGTGCGGTCGTCACCCGCCGTGGCGAGCAGGTGGCGTGCGGGGTGCGCCGCGACGGCCCAGAGCTTGCCGGCGTGTCCGGTCAGCCGAAGCTCCGGGACGCCGTCCCGCCACACGACCGTGCGGCCGTCCCAGCCCGCCGTGGCCAGCCATGCGCCAGCGGGTCCGAACGCCACCCCGTACACCCGGTCCGTGTGCTCACGCAGCTCCGCCAGGAGCTCGCCCGTGCCGGGACGCCACAGACGTACGGCCCCGTCGTCGCAGCCGGTGGCGAGCTCGCCTCCGGGGCCGGTACCGAAGGCGATGGAGCGGACCCGGCCCCGGTGCTCGGTCAGGGTGGCGACGGGTGCGCCGGTCGAGCGGTACCAGAGGCGGACGGTGTCGTCGTCGTTGGCGGTGGCGAGGAGGGAGCCGTCGGCGCTGAACGCCCCGGCCCAGATGTGCTCGGTCTCGGCGTCCACCTCGCGCAGGTGGGCACCGTCCGATGCGCTGCGGAGGTAGATGTCGCCGTCATTGCTCGCCGTGGCCAGGATTTCCTCGGCCGGGCTGAAGAAGGCGGAGACCAGGCGGTTGCCCCGGCCCGTCAACTCAGCGGTGCACCGGCCGGTCCGGGTTTCCCACAGCCGTACCGTTCCGTCGTTCCCCGCCGCAGCGAGCTGGGTGCCGTCGGCGCTGAACGACAGTCCGGTGACCCGGCGGCCGTGGCCACGCAGGATGCGGCGGCCGTGCCCGGTGTCGGCGTCCCAGATCTGGGCACCGCCGTCGTTGCCGACGGTGAGGAGCTGCCGGTTCCCCGGACAGAAGGCGCAGGCCCACGCGGAGCCCCGGTGCGCGGTGGGCTGGCGGTCGTGCAGGGCGACGGTGCGGCCCGTGCGGGGAGTGCCGGAGACCGTCCAGAGACGGACCTGGCCGCTGCTGTCGCAGGAGGTGAGGAGCTTCCCGGAGGAGTGGAAGAGCACCTGGTAGACCGCGCCGGCGCAATGTTCCATGGTTCCCGCGGGGGTGCCGACGACCGGATCCCAGAGGCGGACCTCGCCGTCGGTGTCACCGCTGACCAGAAGAGTTCCGTCGGGGTGGAAATCGAGCGCGTACACGCGTCCGGTATGGCCGGTGAACGTGTGCAGCAGCCGGGTGTCCTCGGCCCGCCAGATCCGTACCGTACCGCCGCCCGCCGCACCCTGGTCGGCGGTGGCCAGGAGGGTGCCGTCAGGGCTGAACCTGGCCCGGTAGACAGCGCCCTGATGGCCGGTCAGTTCGCCGTCGACGGAGCCGTCGGACAGGTTCCAGCGGCGGACCCGGGCCCCGGCGTCCCCGGTGATCAGGGTGCGTCCGTCCGGGGAGTACACGGCCGTGTAGACGGGGGCGGTGTGACCGGGAAGCCGGTGCAGGGGCCGCCCGGTGGCCACGGACCAGACAGTGACCAGGCCCTCGCGGTCTCCGGTGGCGACCAGGGTGCCCTCCGGGTCCAGCGCGAGCGGCCACACTCCTTCGGGATGGACGTCGAGCCGGTGGCGGCAGGCCCCGGAGACCGGGTCCCACAGGCGTACGGTGCCGTCGGAGCCGCCCGTCGCGATGGTGTCGCCGGCGAACTTCACCGCGTACACGCGTCCGGAGTGGCCCTGCAGCGTGCGCAGGGCCCGGCCGGTGTCCGCGCCGCAGATCAGCACGCCACCGTCCTCGCTGCCGACGGCGAGGAGTTCCCCGTCGGGACTGTAGGCGATGGGTTCGGGGAGTCTGCTGGTCCGCATGTTGAATCCGTAGGGGACGCCGACGGCCGACGGCCGGTATCCGGCTTCGACGGGCATGCCCGGGGCGATGGCCGCGGCCCGGAGCTCGGGGGCCCGGCGCACGGCATCGTCCAGGATCGGTGCGATCAGCGCGGCCCGGTGCCAGCGGCTCCCGGTGAGTTCGGCGCCGGTGAGTTCGGCGCGGGTGAGGCGGCTGCCGGTGAGGTCGGCACCCGTCAGGTCCGCCCGGGAGAGGTCGGCGTGGTCGAGCCGGGCGCCGGCGAGCCTGCTGTCGCGGAGTACGGCACCGGAGAGGTTGGCTCCGGTGAGACGGGCGTCGGTCAGGTCCGCGCCGGAGAGGTCGGCGCCGGAGAAGTCCCGGTACGAGAGGTCCTCGCCGGCCAGCCGTGCGCCGCGCAGGTCGGCGTTGGCGGGGACCCGGAGCCGGTCACCGATCCGCAGCGCGTTGCGACGGGCCGCTTCGCTGACGACGGGGCCGTCCGGGGCGAGGGTGTCGCGGACCCAGTCGGCGCAGGTCTCATGGTCGGCGAGGTCGCAGAGGAATTCGACGGCGAGCTGGCTGAACGGACGCGCGGCCAGGAGCGCGTCCTGGCCCTCGTCGAGCTGCCGCGCGGCCTGCCGGGCGACCAGCCATTCGAGCACCGAGCCGTGGATGAACTGGAACACTCCGTCGTCGCTGCGGACCAGCAGGCTGCCGGCACCGACCGCCTGGGCCTGTTCGGCGGTGGAAAGCGTGGAGGGCGCCGGCGTGGGCCCGGTGAGTCCGCCGAGGGTGGCGGCCACGGTCTCGGTCAGTTCGTCCAGGCGCAGCGCGGTACGACCGGACTCCCACAGCCGCAGGGCGAGCGCGGTGACGGAGGACCACAGCGCGGCAGCGCCGAGTCCGGGTGCGGCGCCCGCGCCGCCCTGGCCGCGCTGTTCCTCGTAGTCGATCCAGGAGGTGAAGACGTCCTCGTAGAGCCGGGCGGGGCTGAGGGTGCGGCCCGCTCCGGCGACCGCGCGCAGCCGGTCCGGGCTGAGGGCCGCGGCGAAGGAGAGCAGCCGGGGGTTGCCGCACAGGGTGAGCAGGTCGGGGATGTTGCGCAGCAGCTGGAACCGCTGTTCGGCCTGGTGTTCGTCGCCGTAGGTGCGGACGAGGTAGGAACGGACCTGGTCGGGCGTGAACCCTTCGACGGCGAGGATGCGGCGTTGGGGCAGCAGCCCGACGCGTTCGCCGAGCGCGGTCAGGATCTGGTCGTGGGACTTGAAGTGCTGGGTGCGGCTGCTGACGACGATCTTCGCCCGGTCGACGGCGGCGTCGAGAAGGACCTGGAGGTGGTCGGCGGCCCTGTCGTAGCTGACCCGGTTGACGAGTTCGTCGAAACCGTCGAAGAGCAGGACGACGCGGCCCTGGGCGAGCATGTAGCGCAGGGCCCGCAGGTCGATGGTGTCGACGCCGTGGCCCGCGAGGTGGGCGGCGACGAGCCCTTCGAGGCTGTGGGCGCGGTCCAGGGTGTTGAGCGGGATGAGCAGCGGAGTGAGGTGAGGGAGCTGTTCGGGAATGCACCGGGCCAGTTCACGCAGGGCGAAGGTCTTGCCGTGGCCGAAGTCGCCGAGGAGCAGCAGGAACCGGCCGTGGTCGCTCTCCAGCAGGTCGATGAGGTCCTCGACGAGCCCGGTGTGTTCGGCGCCTTCGGGCCGGTCGGCGTCGCGGTAGCGCTGCGGGAGGTAGCGGGCGGGCGGGTACTGTTCACTGCTGTTCAGCCGGGCGGTCTGCGCGGCCACGTAGCCGCGCAGATCCAGCAGCCCCTGGAACTCGACGAAACTGCGCAGCCTGATGCGGACCGTGCGGGTGGCGGCACGGTCGCGCAGCGCCTGGTCGGGCGTGTCCCCCGCGTGCACCAGCACGGCGTCGGCCGCCGCTCCGGTGGCGTGTACCTGGGCGGTGAACCGGTCGAGTTCGGCCTCGGTGGGAACGCCCGGGTGGACGGCGATGCGCTGTTGGCGCACCACCCCGTCCTCCTGCCAGGTGGCCATGACCTGGGCCATGTCGGCGGGGTCGCGGCGGGGGATGTCGCGCAGCCGTACACCGTCCCTGCGGGCGAGGCAGATCTCCTTGACGCGTTCGGTGAGGGAGTCGACGGGTGCGTCGGTGGCCGGCCGGTCGAAGTCGGGTGTGGCCGGGGTGGCGGCCGGGCCGGGGACCGGGAAGACCCGGCCGGTACGACGCCATTCGCCGGGCAGCCGGACGGGGGACGCCGCGGTGGTGCGGTCGTCCCAGCGGGTGACGCCGTCCGCGGCGATCCGCAGGAGCTGGAAGCGGGCGGGGGCCGAGGCGCCGAAGACCGGAAGCCGCGCGGGCCCCGCCGCGACCGTGGTGTGGCTCGGTTCGCCGCCGGTGGTGCGGGGGCCGCCGGTGGGGCCGTGCAGCAGGAGGTTGAGCCGGGGGCCGGTGAGCCGGGTGAGGGCGTCCGCGTCCCGCAGCGCGCCGGGTCCACTGGTGGCGTCGGCGTAGTGGCGGGCGGCGGTGAGCGGGTGGCGTACGGCTCCGATCCGCAGCCAGCCCTCCTCCTCGTATCTGCGCAGGGCCTCGGCGAACCAGGCGGCCTGGTCGCGGCCGATGGAGCCGTACTGGTCGTCGGGGCGGTGGCTGAAGGCCATGGAGGAGTTGAACCCGGCGACCACGGTGCTGAGTTCGGGGACCGGGAACAGGGTCCAGGGCTGGTCGCTGTCGAAGACGGTGTCCAGCCCGTGATAGAAGCTGCGGAAGAGCCGGGTGTGGTGGCGCCACTTGGGCCAGTACGGGGGCTGCGGGGCGACCTCGTCCGCCTCACAGGTGTGGAAGTAGCCGCGGCAGGCGGCCTGGTTCACGTCCTGCGCGCCGGGCACCACCATGACCCGCTGCGGCGGCAGGTCGAGCTGTGATCGGATCGCGGTCAGGAAGCTGAGGGCCTGGTCGCACTCGCGGGGGCTGCCGGACGCGGTGAGGTCGCCGGTGACGACCAGCAGATCGGGGGCGGGTGCCCCGGCGTCCCGGAGTTCGACGATGTCGCCTCGCAGCTGCCGGCTGAGGGAGTCGGGTTCCCGGCCGCGCCCGAAGCCGGGTCCGGCGAGGTGGAGGACGGTGACGGTGTCGCGGGCCACGCCGGCGCCGGTGGCGGGCGGGTATCCGGGGGCGCGGGCGGGTCTGCGCCGGCCCGCCCAGCCGGGGCCGCCGGGCCTGCGGCCGGGCAGGCGGTCCGGGTCGGCGGGGTGCGGGTCCTGCCCGGGCAGGACGACACCGCTGCCGGACGGTCCGGAGCCGGGGTAGCCGGGGCGACGGACCGGCCGGGCGTGCCCGTCCATCGCCTGTCCCACCCGGTTCAGCAGCAGGGAGCGCGCGGTGTCCGCGTCGGCGATGCCGACCAGGTCGACATAGGTGATGGTGGCGAGGAGACCCTCGATGGGCATGTCGTCGACCCGTACGGTCAGCAACCGGCGCTCCGGCGCCTCCGGGGCCGCGCGGAGCGCTGCCTGCCATTCCATGCGGCCGTAGGTGGAGCGTTCGTAATGGCGGGAGAGCACGGCAATGACGGCGGTGGACTCGCTGACTCCGCGGTCCATGTAGTCGATGAAATTGGTGCCGGGCACGAAGTCCCACGCTTGGAGGACGGTGCGGTACCCGGCGTCCTCCAGTGACCACGCTATCCATGAGGCCCACTGTTCATCAGCCGGCGAATAGCTGATGAAAAAATCGAACTCGCTTACTGATAAACCCAGTTCGCTGTCTGCCACCATTACTCCATGGTAGAAGACCTTTCGCCGCAGCGGCTACGAACCAGGCTGCCCAAAAGCCTCGGCCTGTTGCATCCGCTGGACTGGCTGGCCGGCGGGTTGCTCGTGCTCGGGGTGGGCGCGGTGGCGACGGGGCTGCTGCCCGCGGACCCGGCGGCGGCGCAGCTGCGGCGTATCGGTCCGCTGCTGGTGTTCCTGGCCTCGGTGATCGTGCTGGCCGAACTGACCGGCCGGGCCCAGGTCTTCGACGTGGTGGCGACCTGGGTGGCGCGGGCGGGCCGGGGCCGCTATGCGCTGCTGTTCGGGCTCTGTGTGCTGTTCGCCTCGCTCACCACGGTCACGCTGAATCTGGACACGACCGCGGTGCTCCTCACTCCGGTGATGCTGGCACTGGCCACCCGGGTGGGGATCGCGGCGGTGCCGTTGGCGATGACGACGGTGTGGCTGGCCAACACCGCGAGCCTGCTGCTGCCGGTGTCGAACCTGACGAATCTGCTGGCGGCGGACCGGGTGGCGCTGTCGCCGTCCGGACTGGCCGCAGTGATGTGGCTGCCTCAGCTGGTCACGGTCGGAGTGACGGCCGCCTGTCTGTGGGCCTTTTACTGGCGCCGAGGCCGCCGGGGGCAGGACCGGTACACCCCGCCGTCCGCGCCGATCCCCGGCGATCCGGTGCTGCTGCGGATCTGTTCGGTGGCGTGCGCCGGTTTTCTGCTGGCGATCCTGCTCGCCGACGTGCCGCTGTGGGCCGCGTCGACGGTGGCGATGCTGATCGTCGTGGCGGCCTTCGCGCTGCGCCGCAGAGCGGAGTTGCGGCTGTCACTGGTCCCGTGGCGGCTGCTGGTGCTGGTTCCCGGGATGTTCCTGGTGGTGGAGACGGTCAACGCGCACGGTCTGCACGCGCTGCTGGCGTCGGCGCTCGGCTCGGACGACGGATGGGCCGGAATGCTGAGGTCGGCGGGGGTGGGCGCGGGGGTGTCCAACGTACTGAACAACCTTCCGGCGTACGTGGCGGGCGAGGCGGTCGTTCCCGCGGGCAATCACCACCAGTTGCTGGCGCTGCTGATCGGGGTCAACGCGGGGCCGGTCATCACTCCGTGGGCCTCGCTGGCGACCCTTCTCTGGTTCGAACGGTGTCGCTGGCACGGGACGCGGATCGACACGGGCCGGTTCGTGCGGACCGGGCTGGTGCTGTCGGTGACCGGCACGGCGGCCGCCACCTGTGCGCTGGCGCTGATCACCTGACGGCCGGCCCGGGGTCGCGCCGCCCGGTCACCGAAGCCACCTGCGCGAGGACGTAGTCGAGCGTGTCGGTACGGGCGGCGACGAAGCTTCGGTCCGCACCGGATCCCGCGAACCCGGGCCGGAACACCTCGCCGTGCAAGGTGCGCAGTTCCACCCCGGCCTCGGCCGCGAGCAGCGCCCCGGCCGGCAGGTCGAGCCCCTCGGCCCGGTATCCGACGAAACCGTCGATGGTCCCCCGGGCCAGCATGGACCAGCCCAGCAGCGGCGCCCACAGCTGGAGCACCCGCCGACAGCGCAGCTCCAGGTGCTGGCGGAGCACGGCGGCCGCCGTGTCGGCCCGGCCCACCGCGTGACCCTGGGTCCAGGCGATGACCGGGCCGGGGGCGGGGAGCCTGCCGTCGGGACCGGTGAGCGGACCGGAATCGCTGTGCGCGCCGTGGCCGGACACCGCGTGCCAGGTCCGGCCGGTGAGCGGTTCGTGGACCACTCCGACCACCGGCGCCCCCGCGACGCAGAGCGCGATGCCCACGACGTAGGCGGGCAGTCCGATGGCCACGTTGTTGGTGCCGTCGAGCGGATCGACCAACCAGGTGCGGGAACCGGTCCCGTCCAGCAGTCCGGCTTCCTCCGACAGGATGCGGTCGTGCGGGAAGTACCGCCGCAGCCTGCTCAGCACGATCTCCTCGGCAGCCAGGTCGAGTTCGGTGACCACATCGCCCGAGGCGTCCTTCGTACGGACCGTCAGCGGTGCCCGGAACCGGTCCCGGAGCATGGTTCCGGCTTCCTCGGCCGCGGCCACCGCCACCGCGCGCTCACGCGCGTACGGTCCCGCTCCGCCGGCCGCGGAGGCCATTTCCGGATCAGACATCGACGTGTCCATCGAACCTCCCGAGCGCGGTACGGACCGTGCGTAATGTCTGTTCCTCGTCGCACAGCCGGCGCGTCATGGTGCGCGCCGGCCCGTCGAGCGGGCCGAGCGACAGATCCGTCCGGCCGGGCATCGACCGGCCCAGCACGAGTGTGGCGGCCGAGTCCGTGCCTTCGGTGGACGTGGCGTGGAACTCCCCCGCGGTGAGGGTGTACGTCTCACCCGGGCCGCTGATGTGCGCGTGGCCCGGCTCGCCGCGGACCAGCACCGGCGTGGGAACGATCTCGTCCACTCCGCCCGGCCCGCTGCGCACTTCGAAGATCCGGTGGGTGGGTTCGTCCCCGGTGCCGCTGACCCGTACCGGCAGATTGGCGACCCGTCCGTAAAGGACATGGCTGCGCAGCTCCCAGCTGTGGGCATGCCAGGGCGCGGTGTCCGGCTCGGCCACGTACTCGGGGGCGAAGAGATGGACACAGATCCCCCGCAGCCCCTCGCGCAGCAGCGGCAGGCAGAGGAAGCCGAGCGGGTGGCGTACGGCGCGCAGCGCCCTGACGCCGGTGGCGACTTCGGTGAGCGCGCGGACGGCGGAGCCACGGGGGCCCGGGGAGACCGTGTCGCCGTGGGTGAGGGCCATTTCCAGCTCGTCGTAGTCCATGGGGTCGCGCCGGGGGGCGCCTCACCTCCGGTAGGGGTCCTCCGCGTGCAGTGCCTTGACAATGATTTCGCCGATGTCGCTGTCGGTGAACGCACGGGGCAGCGGCAGTTGAAGAGCCTCGAAGAGACCGCGGGCCTCGTCGACGGTGGGCTCCTCGCTCAGCGGCGCCTCCACACGCATCGGAACCACGAGGGCCTGTTCCCGGCTCTGGTGCAGTTCGGTGACGTAGTAGTCGTAGAGCGGCTGTTCCCGCTCGACCAGGAGGTTGACCCGCGAGGTGTCGTCCTGGGTGATGATCAGACAGGATTCGGACAGATCGAAGCGGAGCGTCGGTACGGCGGAGGAGAGGTGCACCGCGATGTCCAGGGTGGTGAGCCTGCGCTGGTACCAGCAGGCGGCCAGCACCGTCGCGTACGACTCCTTGCGCACCCGGTCCGTGGTCCAGTGACCGGCGTGCCCGGTGCTGCTGCGGTTGGCGAACATCTGCCGGAACCGCGCGTACGCCTGGCAGATCCGTTCGTCGTCCGGATTGATGATGTCGATCTTCATGTTCAGCTGGGAGCGCTGCTCCCTGGCGGTGGCCACGCACTGCGGCAGGGTGACAGCCCGTAAGTAGGTGCCGGTTCCGCCCTTGAAGTACCAGAGATTGGTGTGCTGCCGGGCAGTGCGCAGCGCCTCGCCGACATCGTTGCCGGAGAGCGAGCGGACCATGGTGAGGTCCTCCAGCGCGCGGCGGGTACCGGCCATCGCCTCCTGGATCGCGGCAGGCTGGCGCACCCGCTCCACGATCGAACCGAGCGCCAGTGCACCGAGGACGACCAGGGTCGCTCCGGACGCCACGTCACTGGTGACGACATCGCCGAAGATGTCCAGAAATCCGATGGTCAGCGCTACTCCGGCGGCGATGACGACATCGATGTTCTTCAGGATCCAGGCAACGGACCGCTCCAGGCGCCGTCCGTGCACGGTCATGGGCACGCTCCTCCCCCGTGGAATGCCTTCCGATCCTAGGAGAACGGAGCGGCGCGCGGCCAGGGGGTACAAGGGGCTCACGGTGGACATCCGTGCGCCCCGGGGAGTGCGGACGCGCCACGGCGCCTGCCGAGATCGTCCGGTCGGGGACGGGCAGGCGCCGCGTTCAGTTCCGTACGCCGTTGTACGGGACGTCTTGTGTGCCGTGTGATCAGACCGTCAGGGCACGGTCCGTCGGGCGGATCGGGGCCGGCAGGGCGCTGGCTCCGGTCAGGAAGCGGTCCACGCCGCGCGCCGCGGAGCGGCCCTCGGCGATGGCCCACACGATGAGGGACTGGCCGCGGCCCGCGTCACCGGCGACGAAGACTCCGCCGACGTTGGTGGCGTAGTCCGCGTCGCGCGCGACATTGCCGCGCGCGTCGAGCTCCAGGCCGAACTGCTGGACCAGACCGTTGGACTGGTCGGTGCCGGTGAAGCCCATGGCCAGGGTGACCAGCTGGGCGGGGATCTTCCGCTCGGTGCCGGGCTTCTGCTCCAGCTTACCGTCCTTGAATTCCACCTCGACCAGGTGCAGGGCCTGGACGTTGCCGTCCTCGTCGCCCTCGAAGTGGGTGGTGGAGACGGAGTAGACCCGCTCGCCGCCCTCCTCGTGCGCGGAGGTGACCTTGTAGAGCATCGGGAACGTCGGCCAGGGCTGGTTGGTGTTCCGGTCCTCGCCCGGCCGGGGCATGATCTCCAGCTGGGTGACGGAGAGCGCGCCCTGGCGGTGGGCGGTGCCGACGCAGTCGGCGCCGGTGTCGCCGCCGCCGATGACGACGACGTGCTTGCCCTCGGCGGTGATCGGGGAGACCGTCAGGTCGCCCTCCTGCACCTTGTTGGCGAGCGGCAGGTACTCCATGGCGAAGTGCACGCCGTTCAGCTCACGGCCCAAAACGGGCAGGTCACGGGAGACGGTGGCACCGGCGGCGATGACGACCGCGTCGTAGCGGCGGCGGAGCTTGGCGGCGTCGATGTCCTTGCCGATCTCCACCTCCGTACGGAACTTGGTGCCTTCCGCGCGCATCTGCTCGATACGGCGGTTGATGTGCGACTTCTCCATCTTGAACTCGGGGATGCCGTACCGCAGGAGGCCCCCGATGCGGTCCGCGCGCTCGAAGACGGCGACCGTGTGGCCGGCCCGGGTCAGCTGCTGGGCCGCGGCGAGACCGGCCGGACCCGAGCCGATGACGGCGACGGTCTTGCCGGAGAGCCGCTCGGGCGGCTGCGGGGTGACGTCGCCGCTGCCCCATGCCTTGTCGATGATGGAGACTTCGACGTTCTTGATGGTGACGGCCGGCTGGTTGATGCCGAGCACGCACGCCGACTCGCAGGGGGCCGGGCAGAGCCGCCCGGTGAACTCCGGGAAGTTGTTCGTGGCGTGCAGGCGCTCGGACGCGGCCTTCCAGTCCTCGCGGTAGGCGTAGTCGTTCCACTCGGGGATGAGGTTTCCGAGCGGGCATCCGTTGTGGCAGAACGGGATGCCGCAGTCCATGCAGCGGCCGGCCTGCTTGCTGATGATCGGGAGCAGCGAGCCCGTAACGTAGACCTCGTTCCAGTCCTTGACGCGCTCGCCCACGGGGCGGGTCTCGGCGATCTCGCGCCCGGTGGTCAGGAAGCCCTTGGGGTCAGCCATGGGTCGCCGCCTCCATCATCTTCTCGGTGGTCTCCTGTTCGGAGAGACCGGCGAGCTCAGCGGCGTCCTTGGCGGCGAGCACTGCCTTGTACGTGGACGGGATGATCTTGCTGAAGCGGGAGACACCGCCGTCGGCGCTGTCCCACTCGGCGAGCAGCTTCTCGGCGACCGTGGAACCGGTCTCCTCCTGGTGGCGGCGCACCACGTCGTGCAGCCACTGCTGGTCGGTGTCGGAAAGGGCCTCGATCGCGCCGAGGTTGCCGACGTTGACGTTGTCGCGGTCCAGGTCGATGACGTACGCGACTCCGCCCGACATGCCTGCGGCGAAGTTGCGTCCGGTCTCGCCGAGTACGACGGCGTGGCCGCCGGTCATGTACTCGCAGCCGTGGTCGCCCACGCCCTCGGAGACGACGGTCGCACCGGAGTTGCGGACGCAGAACCGTTCACCGGTCCGGCCGCGCAGGAACAGTTCGCCGCCGGTGGCGCCGTAGGCGATGGTGTTGCCCGCGATGGTGGAGTACTCGGCGAGGTGGTCGGCGCCGCGGTCCGGGCGGACGACGACGCGGCCGCCGGAGAGGCCCTTGCCGACGTAGTCGTTGGCGTCGCCCTCCAGTCGCAGCGTCACGCCACTCGGCACGAACGCGCCGAAGGACTGGCCGGCGGAGCCGGTGAACGTGATGTCGATGGTGTCCTGCGGCAGACCGGCGCCGCCGAACTTCTTCGTCACCTCGTGGCCGAGCATGGTGCCGACGGTCCGGTTGATGTTCCGGATCGCGATCTGGGCCCGGACCGGCTGGGCGGCCTCGGCGCTCTCCGCGTTCAGGGCGTCGGCGGCGAGCTTGATCAGCTCGTTGTCGAGGGCCTTGGCGAGACCGTGGTCCTGCTCGATCCGCTGGTGGCGGACCGCGCCCTCGGGCAGCTCGGGGACGTGGAACAGGGGCTCCAGGTCGAGGCCCTGCGCCTTCCAGTGCGTGATCGCGCGGTCGGTGTCGAGCAGCTCGGCGTGGCCGACGGCCTCTTCGATCGTACGGAAGCCCAGCTCGGCGAGGAGCTCGCGGACTTCCCTGGCGATGAACTCGAAGAAGTTGACGACGTACTCGGCCTTGCCTGAGAAACGGTCGCGCAGGACCGGGTTCTGGGTGGCGATGCCGACCGGGCAGGTGTCCAGGTGGCAGACGCGCATCATGACGCAGCCGGAGACGACGAGCGGCGCGGTCGCGAAACCGAACTCCTCGGCGCCCAGCAGCGCGGCGATGACGACATCGCGGCCGGTCTTCAGCTGGCCGTCGGTCTGCACGACGATGCGGTCGCGCAGGCCGTTGAGCAGCAGGGTCTGCTGGGTCTCGGCGAGGCCGAGCTCCCAGGGGCCGCCCGCGTGCTTCAGCGAGGTGAGCGGGGAGGCACCCGTTCCGCCGTCGTGACCGGAGATCAGGACGACGTCCGCGTGTGCCTTGGAGACACCCGCGGCGACGGTGCCGACACCGACCTCGGAGACCAGCTTCACGTGGATGCGGGCCGCCGGGTTGGCGTTCTTGAGGTCGTGGATCAGCTGAGCCAGGTCCTCGATGGAGTAGATGTCGTGGTGCGGCGGCGGCGAGATCAGCCCGACACCCGGGGTGGAGTGCCGGGTCCTGGCGACCCACGGGTAGACCTTGTGGCCGGGCAGCTGGCCGCCCTCGCCGGGCTTGGCTCCCTGCGCCATCTTGATCTGGATGTCGTCCGCGTTGACCAGGTACTCGCTGGTCACACCGAAGCGGCCGGAGGCGACCTGCTTGATGGCCGAGCGGCGCGCCGGGTCGTAGAGCCGGTCGGCGTCCTCGCCGCCCTCACCGGTGTTGGACTTGCCGCCCAGCTGGTTCATGGCGATGGCGAGGGTCTCGTGGGCCTCGCGGGAGATCGAGCCGTACGACATGGCGCCGGTGGAGAAGCGCTTGACGATGTCGGAGACGGACTCGACCTCGTCGACCGGGATCGGCTCGCGGTCGCTCCTGAAGTCGAACAGTCCGCGGAGCGTCATCAGGCGCTCGGACTGCTCGTTCACCCGGTCGGTGTACTTCTTGAAGATGTCGTACCGCTTGTTGCGCGTGGCGTGCTGGAGGCGGAAGACCGTCTCCGGGTCGAAAAGGTGCGGCTCGCCCTCGCGGCGCCACTGGTACTCGCCGCCGATCTCCAGCGCGCGGTGCGAGGCGGAGATGCCGGACGCCGGGTAGGCCTTGGCGTGGCGGATGGCGACTTCCCGGGCGATGACATCGAGGCCCGCGCCGCCGATCTTGGTGGCGGTGCCGTTGAAGTACTTCGCGACGAAGCCCTCGTCCAGGCCGACGGCCTCGAAGACCTGGGCGCCGCGGTAGGAGGCGACCGTCGAGATGCCCATCTTGGACATGACCTTGAGGACGCCCTTACCGAGCGCGTAGATCAGGTTCCGGATGGCCTTCTCGGGCTCGACGCCCTCGATGAACGTACCGGCGCGGACCAGGTCCTCGACGGACTCCATCGCCAGGTACGGGTTGACCGCGGCGGCGCCGTAGCCGATCAGCAGCGCGACGTGGTGGACCTCGCGGACGTCGCCGGCCTCGACCAGCAGCCCCACCCGGGTGCGCTGCTTGGTACGGATGAGGTGGTGGTGGACGGCCGAGGTGAGCAGCAGGGACGGAATCGGGGCGTGCTCGGCGTCGGAGTGCCGGTCGGACAGGACGACGAGGCGGGCGCCGTCCTCTATGGCGGCGTCGACCTCGGCGCGGATCTGCTCGATCCGCTCCGCGAGTGCGTCGCCACCGCCGCCGACCCGGTAGAGCCCGGAGAGCGTGGCGGCCTTCATGCCCGGCATGTCGCCGTCGGCATTGATGTGTATCAGCTTGGCCAGCTCGTCGTTGTCGATCACCGGGAACGGCAGCGTGACGCTGCGGCAGGACGCGGCGGTCGGCTCCAGCAGGTTGCCCGCCGGGCCGAGCGTGGAGCGCAGCGAGGTGACGAGCTCCTCGCGGATGGCGTCCAGCGGCGGGTTGGTGACCTGGGCGAACAGCTGGGTGAAGTAGTCGAAGAGCAGCCGGGGGCGCTCGGACAGGGCGGCGATCGGGGAGTCCGTGCCCATGGAGCCGAGGGGTTCGCCGGCGGTGCGGGCCATCGGGGCGAGGACGACGCGGAGCTCTTCCTCGGTGTAGCCGAAGGTCTGCTGGCGGCGGGTGACGGAGGCGTGCGTGTGCACGATGTGCTCCCGCTCGGGGAGGTCCTCCAGCTCGATCTCGCCGGTCTCCAGCCAGTCCTGGTACGGCTGCTCGGCGGCGAGGGCGGCCTTGATCTCGTCGTCCTCGATGATGCGGTGCTCGGCGGTGTCGACGAGGAACATCCTGCCGGGCTGGAGGCGGCCCTTGCGGACGACCTTCGCGGGGTCGATGTCCAGGACGCCGACCTCGGAGGAGAGCACGACGAGGCCGTCGTCGGTGACCCAGTAGCGGCCGGGGCGCAGACCGTTGCGGTCCAGGACCGCGCCGACCTGGGTGCCGTCGGTGAAGGTGACGCAGGCCGGGCCGTCCCAGGGCTCCATCATCGTGGCGTGGTACTGGTAGAAGGCGCGCCGGGCCGGGTCCATCGAATCGTGGTTCTCCCACGCCTCGGGAACCATCATCAGCACCGAGTGGGGCAGCGAACGGCCGCCGAGGTGGAGCAGCTCCAGGACCTCGTCGAAGGAGGCGGAGTCGGAGGCGTCGGGGGTGCAGACGGGGAAGATCCGGTCGAGCTGCTCCGTGCCGCCGTGTCCATTGTCGGCGGAGCCGAACGCACTCGACGCGAGCTGGGACTCGCGGGCCTTCATCCAGTTGCGGTTGCCCTTGACCGTGTTGATCTCGCCGTTGTGCGCGACGAAGCGGTACGGGTGGGCGAGCGGCCAGCTCGGGAAGGTGTTCGTGGAGAAGCGCGAGTGGACCAGCGCGACGGCGGTGGCGAAGCGGCGGTCGGAGAGGTCCGGGAAGAACGGCTCCAGCTGCCCCGTGGTGAGCATGCCCTTGTAGACGATCGTGCGGGCGGAGAGCGAGGGGAAGTACACCCCGGCCTCCCGCTCGGCGCGCTTACGCAGCACGAAGGCCTTGCGGTCGAGTGCGATGCCGGTGCTCGTACCGTCCGCGACGAAGAGCTGGCGGAACTCGGGCATGGTGGCGCGGGCGCCGTTGCCGAGGATGTCCGGGGTGACCGGGACCTGGCGCCAGCCGAGGACCTTGAGGCCCTCCTCGGCGGAGATCTTCTCCAGCTTCCGGACGGCCTCGGTGGCATCGTCCGCGGGCAGGAAAGAGACTCCGACGGCGTAGGCGCCGGCCTCGGGGAGCTCGAAGGCGACCTCGTCGCGGAGGAAGGTGTCCGGCACCTGGAGGAGGATTCCGGCGCCGTCGCCGGAGTCGGGCTCGGATCCGGTGGCACCGCGGTGTTCGAGGTTGCGCAGTACGGTCAGCGCCTGCTCGACCAGCTCATGGCTGGCCACACCGGTCAGGGTAGCCACGAACCCGACACCGCAGGCGTCGTGCTCGTTACGGGGGTCGTACATCCCCTGCTGGGCGGGGCGACCGTCCATGGGCGACCAGGCGTCGGTACGCATCGGCTCTCCCGTCGTCGTCGTGGCATATGCAGTGCCGAGGGACGACGTTGGCCCTCTGCGAAATTTCGTGTGGGTTACATGATGGGGCGCTTCTCAAGAAGCGGATAGTTCGTTCCAACATACGGACACTGCCGGAGGCGGTGAGGGGTCGCAGTCGGAGGATCGGCGCCCGGGGGACCGCAGAGAGCAGGCGTCGTTGCCTGCGGTGTCTACGGCTCATGCCCGGCGGCAAAGGAAATGAAACCGCCGGGTAATGGCTACTTATGTGGAGCCCTGTATGGAGACTCATTTTACGTGGGGGGATGCCATTCCGCCCAGAGGCGGCCACCAAGACGTACGTCACACGCATGGCGGACGCGTTACGGATGGCGGACACACTGCCGGAACGAAGCCCGTCCGGCGTTCGAGGACAAAACCTTCGGCCGGACGGGCTCGATGCCGCGTCCCCTACCGAGCGGCACTAGCTTCCGAGGGCCACGCCGAACAGTGTGCCGAGACCATAGGTGATCGCCGCGGCGGCGCCGCCGAGCACCAGCTGCCGCAGCCCGCTGTACAGCCAGTTGCGCGCCGTCACCCTGGCGACCACCGCACCGCAGGCGAACAGCCCGACGAGCGCGAGCAGCACGGCCGGCCACAGCGCACTCGCGCCGAGCAGGTACGGGAGTACGGGCAGCAGGGCGCCCAGCGCGAACGCGCCGAACGAGGACACGGCGGCGACGAGCGGCGAGGGCAGATCGCCCGGGTCGATGCCGAGCTCCTCGCGGGCGTGGATCTCCAGGGCCTGCTCCGGGTCACGCGACAGCTGCCGCGCGACCTCGCGGGCGAGGCCGGGTTCGACGCCACGGGACTCGTAGAGCGCGGCGAGCTCCCGCTCCTCGTCCTTGGGGTGCTTGCGCAACTCGCTCCGCTCGACGTCGAGTTCGGCCTCGACGAGCTCGCGCTGCGAGGCGACGGAGGTGTATTCGCCGGCCGCCATGGAGAACGCACCGGCGGCCAGGCCCGCCAGACCGGTGATCACGATCGTCTGCTGAGAGACGGCACCACCCGCGACGCCGGTCATCAGCGCGAGGTTGGAGACCAGTCCGTCCATGGCACCGAACACCGCGGGGCGCAGCCAGCCGCCGTTCACATCGCGGTGGGTGTGGTTGTCGCGGTGCGCCTCGTGCAGTACGGCGTCGGTCTCGATGATGGACACAGCTCTCCCCTTCTCCGGCAGCGGGTTTCACGCGCTCCGCCCCCGCTCGACACCGTCGAAAGTACGCACGAAAAAGGGCCCCCGCCAGCAAGGCAGGCCGTACTTACCTGCCCCCGTGACCAGGTGAGTACGGCCTGCCTCACCGACGCCGAGCCGTCATCCAACTGGCCCTTTTGTTGCGATTATCGGCCTCTGTCGGGGCTCCGCGTGGCACAGATCGAGCGTACGAGAACTGGCTCGGTGTGAGCGAAGGGTCGACGCGATGGAGTCGATTGCGGGAAATCCGGCAGAACCGCGGACCGGCGGCACGGCGGCGGTACGGCACGGCGCGCCGTCGGCGGTACGGCACGGCGCACCGGTGGCGGCGGGGGGCGGCGCGGACCGGGGCGCGGGTGCGCGGGGGGACATGGGCGACCGGGCCCGGGGTTCGCTGCTCGGTCTCGCGGTCGGCGACGCGCTGGGCGCACCGGCGGAGAACCTGCGGCCGTCCGAGATCCGCCGTCGCTGGGGCCGGATCGAGGGCTTCGTGAGCGAGGACCCCGCGGGCACGGACGACACGGAGTACGCGATCTTCTCCGGGCTGCTGCTCGCCCGGCACGGTTCGGCGCTGACCGTCACCCAGGTGGAGCGGGCCTGGCATCTGTGGATCGCCGATCTGGACGAGGGGCCGTTCCGCGGCGCCGGGTTCAGTGAGCGGGGCACGCTGGAGAATCTGCGCCGCGGCCTGGCCGCCCCGATCTCCGCCCAGCACCGGCACGCCTGGAGCGACGGCCTGGCGATAAGAGCGGCACCGTTCGGGGTCTTCGCGGCGGGCCGGCCGTACGAGGCGGCGCGTCTGGTCGCGGTGGACGGGCGGGTCAGCCATGACGGGGAGGGCATCTACGGCGGCCAGGCGGTGGCGGCCGGGGTGGCCGCCGCGATGGTGGGGGCCGGGCTCGCGTCGGTGATCGCCGCCGCGCTGTCCGTCGTTCCCATGGACTCCTGGACGGCGCGCTCGCTGCGGCGCGCGGTGGCGGCCGCGCAGCGCACGTACCCCGACCGGCTCACCATGGAGCGCGCGGTGCGTTCCGCGGTGGTGGTCGGCGGCTACCCGTGGACGGATCTGGCGCCGGAGGCGGTCGGCCTGGCGTTCGGTGCGTTCGCGGCGGCGCGCGGCGACTTCCGTACGGCGGTGCTGACCGCGGTCAACATGGGCCGCGACGCGGACACCACGGCCGCGGTGGCGGGAGCCCTGGCCGGCGCCCTGCACGGGGCGTCCGCGATTCCCCGGCACTGGGGGGAGGCGATCGGCCCGGTCCGGGGCAGCTGTCTGCCGTCGATGCGGGGCTACCACGTCCTGGACATCGCGGAGTTGCTCACCCCGGACGACCTGGACGAGGCGTACGCGGGGGCGGGCGCGGGCGCAGGAGGCGAAGCCGGTACGCCGGACGGCGCCCCGACGCGCGACACCACCTCCGTGTACGTGTCGCCCGGCGCCCCGCCCGTCTCCGACGACGAGGACCCGGACCGGAACCCCCGAGGTACGGACTCGGACCCCGACCGTACGGACGTGGTCCCGGACCCGGACCGTACGGACGTGGTTCCGGACCCGGACCGTACGGACGCGGTCCCTGGCCCGGACCGTACGAACGTGGTCCCGGGCCCCGACCCGGGAAGCGCCCCTCGCGCGCCCGTCTCCCCCGCCGCCCGTCTCCGGACCCGTCCGGCGCCCGGGCACCGGGCCCGGATCGAGGGGCTGTTGCTAGGGCTCGCCGCCGGGGACGCCGCCGGATGGCCGGCCGCGCGACACCGGGCCACCCGGATGCCCGAGTGGACCCGGCGTCTCACCCGGGAGCTCGACACCTTCGCCGAGCAGAACGCCACCACCACGCTGCCCGTCCCCATCGCGCTCAACCAGCCGCCCGAACCGCTGCGGCTCGGGCCCTCCGACGACGCCGAATGGGCGGCGTTCGCCGCCGGGACCGTGCTCACCTCGGCGGCCGGTCCGCTGCACGGGCTGTCCTCGGAACGCCGGATGCGGGCCGCCATCGACGTCGCCTGGAACGCGCTGGCGGCCGAGGTCGCCGCAGCTGCCGCCCGGGCCCCCGAGGTCGAGTCCGCGGTGCTCCCGCTCCGCGCCCGGATCTCGGTGCGGGCCGGGCTCGGCAATCTCGCCGCCGGGTTGCGCCCGCCCGCCACCGGCCACGACAACCCGCACTACTTCGACGACGCGGCCTGCGTACGGGCCGCCGTGCTCGCCGTCGTCCACCCCGCCGACCCCGCCGCCGCCGCCGACCTCGCCGAGTTCGACGCCCGCTACACGCAGGACGGCGACGGTGTGCACGGCGCGCGGGCGATGGCCGCCGCGATCGCCGAGGCGCTGGGCGGCGCGGACGTGGACACCTCGGTGAACGCCGCGCTCGCCCAGCTCCCCGCCGGCACGGAGATCGCCCGCAACGCCGCCCACGCCGTCCGGATCGCCCGTGACTTCGTCGGCGAGGCGGCGGGCGCGTTCGCCCTCGTACCGGTGCTGGAGCATCAGATCGTCGACCACGTCTACAGCTACGGGATCGCCGCCGCCGAGACCGTCCCGGTCGCCCTCGCCCTGGCCACGGCGGCGCGCGGGCAGATCGCCCAGGCCGTTCCCGCGGCGGCGTGCCTGTCCCGGGTAGCCGACTCGGCGCCCGCCCTGGCCGGTGCGCTGACCGGTGCGCTCGGCGGCATCGGCGCCGTTCCGAACGGCTGGCGCGAGGCCTGCCGCACCCTGGCCGGCTGTGCGCTGCCCCGCCTCGCGGGGACCGATCTCATCGAACTCGCCGGGTTGCTGGCAGACACGGAACCGAAGCCCACGGGTGGACAATTCGGACATGACATCCACCATGCCCACGCGGTCCGAGGCGAGGACCACGGCACTCACACTCGATGAACGGATCACGGGAGCGCTCGTCGGCGCGGCGGTCGGCGACGCGCTCGGCGGTCCGGTCGAGGGCCGGTCCCCCGAGCAGATCACGGCCCGTCACGGCGGGCGGATCAGCGGCATCGTCGGCCCGTGGGACGGCGACGACTGGCGTACGGCCCGTCCTATCGCCCCGTACCACAAGGGCGACGGACACGTCACCGACGACACCTTGATGACCCATGCGCTGGTACGGGTGTACGGGGCGGTGCGCGACCACCTCGACGCGTACGCGGTCGCCGACCATCTGGTGCCCGAACTGATCTCCACGCCCCGCTGGATCCCGGAGCTGGAGGCGGACGCGCTGCCGCTCCAGCGGATCTTCCTCGCCGAGAAGTGGATCGTCGCACGGCTGCACTATGGTCATGTCGATCCGCGCGAGGCGGGCTCCGGAAACATCGTCAACTGCGGTGCGGCGATGTACATGGCGCCGGTCGGTCTGGTCAACGCCGCGCACCCGCACGCCGCGTACGCCGAGGCGCTGGATGTCGCCGGGGCCCATCAGTCCTCGTACGGCAGGGAGGCCGCCGGAGTCTTCGCGGCGGCCGTCGCCGCGGCCTGCGCCCCGGGTGCGACGCCCGCCGCCGTCGTCGACACCTGTCTCTCGCTCGCCAAGGACGGCACCCGGTCCGCCATCGAGGCGGTGTGCGAAGCGGCGTGCCGGTACGGCGACTTCGAGTCGGCGCTGGACCCACTGCGTACCGCCGTCGCCCCCTTCGACACCGTCGGTCCCGACTACCGCTCCCCCTCGCTCGGCGCCCGCCGGCCGTCGCGGCTGCACTCCATCGAGGAACTCCCGATCGCGCTCGGCATGCTGCTCGTCGCGGACGGCGACTACCGGCACACGGTGCTCGGCTCGGTCAACTACGGCCGGGACTGCGACTCGATCGCCACGATGAGCGGCGCCCTCGCGGGCGCGCTCCACGGCGAGCGGGCGATCCCCGCCACCTGGGTGAAAACGGTCGCCGAGGCCAGCCGGCTCGATCTGCATGCCCCGGCGCGGATCCTGGCGGACGTCGCCCGCCAGGTGTACGTACGGGACACGGCCCGGCGCCGCGCGCACGAGTCGGCGTTCGCCGCGCTGGCGGGCACGCCATGACGGTACGGGTGACGTGGGTGCAGCCCGAGGACCTGGTGGGCCACGAGCTGCGCCAGGCGGCCGAGGACGGACGGGACGCACGGGCCGTCGCACGCCGGTGGTACGAGGCAGGCGGCGCCCCCGCCCCGGAGCGCGCGGGGGCGTCGACTGCTCCGGCACCGGAGCTGCGCGCGCTCGCGGAGCGGCTGCTGGACGAACTCGCCCTGCTGGAATCGCCGCTGGACCGGGACGAGCCGACGGAGCTGGCCGCCATCCGGGCCGCCTGCCCCGACTGGCCCGCCCCGCGTACGCAACCACCGTCGGTGAGTCGGGACCGGCTGCACGCCGCCTGGCTGGGCCGGGCCGCCGGCTGTCTGCTCGGCAAACCCGTCGAGAAACTGCCGCTCGCCGGCATCCGCGCACTGGCCCGCGCCACCGGCAACTGGCCGTTGACCACCTGGTTCACGGCCAGGGGGCTGCCCGCCGAACTGACCGCCACCTACCCCTGGAACCGCCGCTCCGCGCCCACCTCCCTGGCCGAGAACATCGACGGCATGCCGGAGGACGACGACCTCGACCACCCCCTGCTCACCGTGCTGTTGCTCCAGCGGTACGGACCGTCCTTCACCACCTGCGACCTCGCCCGGCTCTGGCTCGACGAACTCCCGGCCGGCCGGACGTTCACCGCCGAACGGGTCGCGTACCGCAATCTGCTCGACGGCATCGAGCCCCCGCACACCGCCAGGTACCGCAACCCGTTCCGGGAGTGGATCGGCGCGCAGATCCGGGCGGACGTGCACGGCTGGACGCATCCGGGCGACCCGTCGGCCGCGGCGGAACAGGCGCATCGGGACGCCGTCCTCACCCATACCGCCAACGGGGTGTACGGGGCGATGTTCACCGCCGCGATGCTCGCCGAGGCGGCCGGCGGCGGAAGTGACGTGCACGGCTGTCTGGCCGCCGGGCTGCGTGTCGTACCGCCGCGTTCCCGGTTCGCGCACGCCGTGCGTTTCGGTGTCGGGGCGGCCCGTGGTGACGGCTTCGACGCGGCCGTCGACCGGCTGCACGCCGAGTACGGCGGCCACCACTGGGTCCATGTGCTGCCCAACGCCGCGCTGCTCGCTGCCGCCCTCACCCACGCCGACGGCGACTTCTCCGACTCCATCTGCCGTGCGGTGTCGGGCGGCTGGGACACCGACTCCAACGGTGCGACCGCCGGTTCGCTCGCCGGTCTGCTGGCCGGGAGCCCGGACGCGCTGCCCGACCGCTGGACCACCCCGCTGAAGAACCGCCTCGCCACGTCCGTCCCCGGTTTCGACTCCATCGGCTTCGACGCACTCGCCGAACAGACCCACCGGCTCATCCACAAGGAGGCACTCCGCCCATGACCGCCATCGCGGTGCTCGGCAGCACCCATATGGACCTCGTCGCCTACGTCGCACGGGCCCCGGAGCGTGGCGAGTCCGTCACCGGACGGGAGCTGCGCACCGTCCCCGGCGGCAAGGGCGCCGACCAGGCAGTCGCCGCCGCACGCGCGGGCGCCGATGTGACGATGATCGGCGCGGTCGGCGACGACGCGTACGGCACCCTGCTGCGGTCCAACCTGGAGCACGCCGGCGTCCACACCGGTCTGCTGCACACCGCCGAGGGACCCAGTGGCACCGCGCACGTCGTCGTCGACGACACGGGCGCCAAATCCATCGTGGTGATCCCCGGCGCCAACGGCACCGTCACCGGCCTCGGCCCCGGCGAAATGGCCGCCATCGCCGGAGCCGATCTGCTGCTCCTCCAGCTGGAGCTGCCACTGTCCGCCGTGCTGGAGGGCGCGCGAGTCGCCCACGCCCAGGGCGTACGGACCATCCTCACCCCGTCCCCCGTACAGCCCCTGCCGTCCGAACTCTTCGACTGTGTCGATGTGCTGATCCCCAACGAGCACGAGGCAGCCGCGCTCTCCGGCTCCGCGGACCCCCGCACGGCGGCGCAGATCCTGCTCGGCCAGGTCCCGGCGGTCGTCATCACACTCGGCTCCAAGGGCTGCCTGTACGCGGCCCGGGGCGGCGAACCCGTGCTCTTCCCCGCGCCCGAGGTCACCGCCGTCGACACCACCGGGGCCGGGGACACCTTCGTCGGCACGCTGGCCGTGGCGCTCGGCGAGCGACGGCCCGTACCCGAGTCACTGGCCTGGGCGTCGTCCGCCGCCGCTCTCTGCGTGCAGCGGCCGGGCGCCTCGGCCTCCATGCCGTACCGCAGCGAGATCGACGCCGCATGAACGCGCCCGCGCAGGCACCCCTGACCGGACTGCGGGTCATCGACCTCGCCACGCTCTTCGCCGGCCCGCTCTCCGCCACCATGCTCGGCGACTTCGGCGCCGAGGTGATCAAGGTCGAGCATCCGCGCAGGCCCGATCCGTCGCGCGGGCACGGCCCGACGAAGGACGGCGTCGGCCTGTGGTGGAAGCTGCTCGGCCGCAACAAGCGCAATCTGACCCTCGACCTGTCCAGCCCCGGCGGACGCGACATCCTGCTCCGGCTGGCCGCCGGAACCGATGTGATCATCGAGAACTTCCGGCCCGGGACGCTGGAGCGCTGGGGCCTCGGCTGGCAGGAACTGCACGCCGTCAACCCGCGGCTGGTGCTGGCCAGGGTCACCGGCTTCGGCCAGTTCGGCCCGTACGCGCACCGCCCCGGCTTCGGCACCCTGGCCGAGGCGATGAGCGGATTCGCCGCGATCACCGGGGAGCCGGACGGGCCGCCCACGCTCCCGCCGTTCGGACTCGCCGACTCGATCGCGGCGCTGGCCACCGCGTACGCCGTGATGGCCGCGCTCGCCGGACGCGACCGGACCGGGGAGGGGCAGATCGTCGACATGGCGATCATCGAGCCGATCCTGACCGTGCTGGGGCCGCAGCCCGTCTGGTACGACCAGCTCGGCTACGTACAGCCGCGCACCGGCAACCGCTCCCGCAACAACGCGCCGCGCAACACGTACCGCACCTCGGACGGGCACTGGGTCGCGGTCTCCACCTCCGCGCAGTCGATCGCCGAGCGGGTGATGCGTCTGGTAGGCCGGCCCGGACTGATCGACGAACCCTGGTTCGGCTCGGGCACCACCCGCGCCGAGCACGCCGACGAGCTCGACGAGGCGGTCGGCGACTGGATCGCCCTGCACACCCGTGAGGAGGCGGTCTCCGCGTTCGAGAAGGCGGAGGCGGCGATCGCGCCGATCCACGACGTCCAGGACGTGATGGAGGACCCGCAGTACCGGGCCCTCGGCTCGATCACCGAGGTCGACGACCCGGAGCTGGGGCCGCTGCGGATGCAGAACGTCCTGTTCCGTCTGTCCGGGACGCCGGGCGCGATCCGCTGGGCGGGCCGGCCGCACGGCGCGGACACCGACGAGATCCTCACCGGTCTGGGCCTGTCGGCTCCGCAGATCGCCGCGCTGCGGGCGGAGCACGTGCTGTGACGGCGGCGGTCCCCCTCACCTTGCTGTACGTCCCCGGCGACCGGCCGGAGGTGGTGCGCAAGGCGCGCGACGCGGGCGCGGACGTGGTGATCGTCGATCTGGAGGACGCGGTCGCGCCGGACCGCAAGGAGTACGCGCGGTCGGCCACCGCCGAGCTCCTGTCCGAGCCCGCCGAGGACACGGCCGTGCCGGTCCACGTCCGGGTCCACACCGAGGCGGACATCCTCGCCCTGGCCGGACTTCCGGGCCTCGCCGAACTCCGGCTGCCCAAGATCACACACGCGGCGTCCGTCCATCACATCGCGGCCGTGGCACCGGGGGTCGCGCTCTGTCCGCTGCTCGAATCGGCGCTCGGCATCGAGCACGCGTACACGGTCGCCGCCTCCCATCCCCAGGTGCGCTCCATCGCCCTGGGCGAGGCGGACCTCCGGGCGGATCTGGGGGTGCGGGACGACGCCGGGCTCGACTGGTCGCGCAGCCGGGTCGTGGTCGCCGCCCGTGCGGCCGGACTGGCGCCGCCCACCCAGTCGGTGTTCCCGGACGTACGGGACCTGGACGGCCTGGCGGCGTCCTGCGTGCGCGGCCGGGCACTGGGTTTCCTGGGGCGGGCGGCGATCCATCCCCGCCAGCTCCCGGTCATCGAGCGGGCGTTCCGTCCCACGGCTCAGGAGGTCGAGGCGGCGTCGGAGATCGTGACGGCTGCCGCGACGGACGAGGGCGCGCTGGCCCTCCCGGACGGCCGGTTCGTCGACGCGGCGGTAGTGGCCTCGGCCCGTCGCACGCTTGCGCTGGCCACGCGGGAGGGGTGACGGGGAAGGCCGGTGCGTTATACGTGTGTGGGGCCCAAACCGGATGGTTGGGGCCCCACACACGTAACGCGTACAAGCACGACGGCTCAGCCGTTCTTCGCCGCCTCCGCGGCCGCGGCGCCGTTCTTCTCCGCCGCCTTCGCGGTACCGTCCGCGTCGCCGTCCTCCGCATCGCGGTCCTTCGCATCGCGGTCCTTCGCGTCGCCGTCCTTCGCGTCGCCGTCCTTCAAGGCATCGACGCCTTCGGCGTCACCCGCGTCCTCGGCGTCTTCGGCGGCCACCGCGTCCGGTTCCACGATCTCCTCGCGTCCCGGCCGTACCTTCGCCGAGATCACCATGTACAGCACCGCCAGCGCGAACACGATCCCCGCGGTCCACACATTGAGGCGTACGCCCAGGATGTGGTGGGCCTCGTCGACCCGCATGTACTCGATCCAGGCCCGTCCCGCGCAGTACGAGGCGACGTACAGCGCGAACGCCCGGCCGTGTCCGAGCCTGAAGCGGCGGTCCGCCCAGATCACCAGCACGGCGACACCGATGCACCACAACGACTCGTACAGGAACGTCGGGTGGTACGTGCCGGCAACCCGGTTGGGGCCCTCGCTGATCTCCAGCGCCCACGGCACATCGGTCGGCTTGCCGTACAGCTCCTGGTTGAACCAGTTGCCCCAGCGGCCGCAGGCCTGGGCCAGGGCGATCCCCGGGGCGAGCGCGTCGGCCCAGGCCGGCAGCGGGATCCCACGCCGGCGGCAGCCGATCCAGGCACCGACGGCGCCGAGGGCGATCGCGCCCCAGATGCCGAGGCCGCCCTGCCAGATCTTGAAGGCGTCGACCCAGTCCTGACCGTCGCTGAAGTACAGCTGGTAGTCGGTGATGACGTGGTAGAGCCGGCCGCCGACAAGACCGAAGGGCACGGCCCAGACGGCGATGTCGGCGACGGTGCCGGCTCTGCCACCTCTGGCGATCCAGCGCTTGTTGCCGAACCAGACGGCGGCGAAGACACCGATGATGATGCAGAACGCGTAGCCGCGGAGCGGGATCGGGCCGAGATCGATCACGCCGGTCGACGGGCTGGGAATGTAGGCAAGGTCCATGGCAGGGTCGACGCTACCTTGCCGAGTGGGGCATACGGCAACCCACTCGGCAACGTCTGGGTAACGGGCAGGTCAACCGTGCCCCCCGGCGTTTCCCCGTGCCGGACACCGGTCAGGAGCCCGACGGAGCCGGGGTGACCGTGCCCGGCTTCTTGCCCTTGTTGGCCTCGGCGACCCACTTCTTCAGGTTCGCCGACGTGATCGGTTCATTCCCCTTCTTCGGGAAGATCGGCTCTCCGTTGAGCAGTGCGGTCGGCGTGCCCTGGAATCCGCCGTTCTGGAAGGCCTTGTTGGACTTCTGGACCCAGCTGTCGTGCTTGCCGTCCTCCACACAGCTGCGGAAGGCGGGGGTGTCGAGCCCCGGGACCTTCCCGGAGAGCTCGATCAGCTTGGCGTTGTCACCGAAGGCGTCGTCGGTCTCCGGCGGCTGGTTGCGGAAGAGGACGTCGTGATACGCGGAGAATTTGCCGACGTTCTGTGCGCAGGCCGCCGCGTTGGCCGCCCGCAGCGAGCCGCTGCCGCCCAGATTGCCGTCGATGAGCGTGGCGAGGTGGTACTCGATCTTGATCTGTCCGCTGTTCTCCAGCTGGTGGGCGGTGTCCCGGAACGCGTTCTCGAACTGGGCGCAGACCGGACAGCGGAAGTCCTCCCAGATGGTGAGCGTGGACGGGGCATTGTCGGCGCCGGCCCGGATGGCCAGGCTGTCCTTGCCGGTCGCGCCGGACGGGGCGACGACGGGCCCCGCCGCCGTGCCCTTGCCGCCCTTGCCGTTCGTGTTCGCGGCGATCACGCCGACGACCGTGGCCAGCGCCAGCACACCCACCACGGCGCTGCTGACGATCAGCGTGCGCCTGCGGCGCTCGTGCGCCTGCTGGCGCTCTCGCTGCTGGACGAGCCGGTCTCGCGCGGCCCTTTTTCCCTGTTCGTTCTTCTCGCTCACACCCGCAGCAACGAACCGGGGAGGCACGTGCGTGCCTCCCCGGTCCAGGTCCACCCGTTTGGGTTACACCCGATTCAGCGCTTTCGAACGCCTTCGGCGAGTTCGCCCGCCAGGGAGCGGACCGCGGCCAGGCCCGCCTCCTCGTCGGGGGCGTCGAGCATGCCCTTGACGAAGGCGGAGCCGACGATCACCCCGTCGGCGAAGCCCGCGACCTCGGCGGCCTGTCGGGCGTTGGAGACGCCGAGACCGACGCAGACCGGGAGGGACGTGGTGGCGCGGGTGCGCGCGACCAGGTCCTGGGCCTGCTCGCCGACGGACTCGCGCGTGCCGGTGACGCCCATCAGCGAAGCCGCGTAGACGAAGCCGGAGCCGGCCGCGGTGATGGTGGCGAGGCGCTCGTCCTTGCTGCTCGGCGCGACGACGAAGACGGTCGCGAGACCGTGCTTGTCTGCGTGCTCGCGCCACAGTTCGGACTCCTGGACCGGCAGGTCGGGCAGAATGCACCCGGCGCCGCCCGCCTCGGCGAGCTCGGCCGTGAAGCGCTCGACGCCGTACCGGTCGATCGGGTTCCAGTACGTCATGACGAGGATCGGGACCCCGGTCGCCTCGTGCGCCTCGCGGACCGTACGCATCACGTCGGCGATCTTCACGCCGCCGCGCAGGGCGATGTCGTCGGCGGTCTGGATGACCGGACCGTCGAGCACCGGGTCGCTGTGCGGCAGCCCCACCTCGACGATGTCCGCACCGCCCGCCACGACCGCCTTCACGGCGGCGATCGCACCGTCGACGGTCGGGAAGCCGGCCGGGAGGTACGCGATGAGCGCGGCCCTGTTCTCCGCCTTCGCCGTCGCGAGGGAGGAGCTCAACAACTCCACGTTGCCGCTCACTTGGTGATCTCCTCTTCCCCGTCGGCCACATCGGCCTCGACGGTTCCGTCGGTCCCGCCGTACAGCCCGAAGTAGCGGGCCGCCGTGTCCATGTCCTTGTCGCCGCGGCCGGACAGATTGACCACGAGCAGTCCGTCCTTGCCGAGCTCCTTGCCGACTTCCAGGGCTCCGGCCAGCGCGTGGGCGCTCTCGATGGCCGGAATGATCCCTTCGGTGCGGGAGAGGAGGCGCAGCGACTGCATGGCGGCGTCGTCGGTGACCGCGCGGTACTCGCCGCGGCCGATGTCCTTGAGGTACGCGTGCTCCGGGCCGATGCCCGGGTAGTCGAGACCGGCCGAGATGGAGTACGGCTCGGTGATCTGGCCCTCGTCGTCCTGGAGGACGTAGCTCCGCGAGCCGTGCAGGATGCCGGGCTCGCCAGCGGTCAGGGTCGCCGCGTGCTCACCGGTCTCCACTCCGTGTCCGGCGGGCTCGCAGCCGATCAGCCGGACGCGGGCGTCCGGGATGAAGGCGTGGAAGAGCCCGATGGCGTTGGAGCCGCCGCCGACGCAGGCGATGGCGGCGTCCGGCAGCCGGCCGGTCCGCTCCAGGATCTGGCGGCGGGCCTCGACGCCGATGACGCGGTGGAAGTCGCGGACCATGGCGGGGAAGGGGTGCGGTCCCGCGACGGTGCCGAAGAGGTAGTGCGTGTGGTCCACATTGGCGACCCAGTCGCGGAACGCCTCGTTGATGGCGTCCTTCAGGGTCCTGGAGCCGGACTTCACGGCGATGACCTCGGCGCCGAGCATCCGCATCCGCGCCACGTTCAGCGCCTGCCGCTCGGTGTCGATCTCGCCCATGTAGATGGTGCATTCGAGGCCGAAGAGCGCGCAGGCGGTGGCGGTGGCGACGCCGTGCTGGCCGGCGCCGGTCTCGGCGATGACCCGGGTCTTGCCCATGCGCCGGGTGAGCAGCGCCTGACCCAGCACGTTGTTGATCTTGTGTGAGCCGGTGTGGTTCAGGTCCTCGCGCTTGAGGAAGATCCGGGCGCCGCCCGCGTGTTCGGCGAAGCGCGGGACCTCGGTCAGCGCGCTGGGGCGGCCGGTGTAGTTGACCATGAGCTCGTTGAGCTCGGCGGCGAAGGCGGGGTCGGCCTTGGCCTTGTCGTACTCGACGGCGACCTCGTCCACGGCGGCGACGAGCGCCTCCGGGATGAACTTGCCGCCGAACGCACCGAAATACCCCTCGGCGCTGGGGATCAGACCCTCCGGGTCCGGAATGAAGAAGTCAGATGACATCCGACGTGCTCCTCGACATCGCAATGGGTGGATTCACCGTATGCGCCGTGAGCGGAGCGCCGCCGCGACCGGGGTGGTCGGGCGGTGCGGTCGTACGTACGGCAGGAGTGGTGCGGTTACGTCGGCCGGGGCTCGCTACAGCGCGGACCCCGTGCGCCATCGCATGCCGTTGACCTGGCCGGGCTCGTCGCCGATCACGTAACGCACGCGCCTGCCGTGCACGCGCCGGGCCGGGGCGCGGCAGCCGCGGGGGCGGCAGCCGCGCGCCAGCGGCGCGTGCGGATCCCGGGCGGCCGTCGTGCCGGCGGGGCGCAGGCCCGGCCGGACACGGGACGCGGGACGGTGGGCGGACACGGTTGCGGTCAGCTCCGTCCGTGCCGGAGTGCCGGGTGGGCGCCCGCGGCGACCAGGTCGGCGACGGCGGCCCGCGGGTCTCGGCCGGTGACCAGGGATTCGCCCACGAGCACCGCGTCGGCACCCGCGTTGGCGTACGCGATCAGGTCGTGCGGACCGCGGACGCCGGACTCGGCGACCTTGACGATGTGGTCCGGGATCTCGGGGGCGACGCGCTCGAAGGTGGAGCGGTCGACCTTGAGGTCCTTCAGGTTGCGCGCGTTGACACCGATGATCTTCGCCCCGGCGTCCACGGCGCGCTCCGCCTCCTCCTCGTCGTGCGCCTCGACCAGCGGCGTCAGGCCGATGGACTCGGCGCGCTCGATCAGGGAGACCAGGGCCTGCTGGTCGAGGGCGGCGACGATCAGCAGGGCGAGGTCGGCGCCGTAGGCGCGGGCCTCCCAGAGCTGGTACGAGGTGACGATGAAGTCCTTGCGCAGGACCGGGATGTCGACCTTGGCGCGGACGGCCTCCAGGTCGGCGAGCGAACCGCCGAAGCGGCGCTCCTCGGTGAGGACCGAGATGACGGACGCGCCGCCCGCCTCGTAGTCCGCGGCGAGCGCGGCCGGGTCGGCGATCGCGGCAAGGGCCCCCTTGGAGGGGCTTGAGCGCTTGACCTCGCAGATGACGGTCACACCCTCGCCGCGCAGTGCGGCGACTCCGTCCTTGGCCGCCGGAGCGCGCGCAGCGCGTTCCTTCAGCTCGTCGAGGCTTACACGCGCCTGCCGCTCTGCGAGGTCGGCGCGTACGCCGTCGATGATCTCGTCGAGCACACTCACGCGAGCGGCCCCCTTCCGGGACGGTAATGAGGGAACAGGATCAGCCACGTCAATGCTATCCGCAGGAGGCCGGAGGCCTCGAATCCGGTGGGCGAATATCCCAGTACCTGGGCATTCAAGGCGCCAGCGCCGAGCCGAACGGCAGGTTTCGGACGACCGAGAAGGTCAGCAGCAGCACCCCGATCCCCCACCAGACGACGGGTTTCGCGGTGATGCTCATGGGCCGTCCCCGGGCGGCGTGGGACATCCAGGCCACCCAGAGGACGGCGAAGATCCCGTAGCCGACGACGGCGAGCGCGTTCGAGCCGAGGGCGGCGGCGACGTCGCCGTGCGCGACGGCGTGCGCGCTGCGCAGCCCGCCGCAGCCCGGGCAGTACAGGCCGGTGAACCGGAGCAGCGGGCAGACCGGGTAGTGGCCCGGCTCATTGGGGTCGACGGCGCCGACGTAGCCGAAGGCGCCGATGACGAGGGCCATCACTCCCACCGGGGTGGCGAGCCGCCGCACGCGCGAAGCGGGGACGGGGGCCGATGGGAAGACCGGCGGGTACGGGTGGCCCGGCGTCGGTGGTTGCTGCTGTCCGGAGGGTGGTTCCGTCGGCGGGTGGCCGGGCGTCGGTAGCCGGCCGGGCATCGGTGGCGGCGGCTGGTGGCCCGGGGCGGGCAGGGAGCCCGGTGCCAGGGGTGCGGCGGCTGGAGTAGGCGTTGCGTCCACCCGGTGATTGTCCCCGCTGATGCGGAAAGGCGCAGCCCGGGTCGGGCTGCGCCTCGCGATTCGTACGTGTGCTGCGTGTGTCAGGAGATCT
This sequence comes from Streptomyces sp. NBC_00846, assembly GCF_045207325.1. Taxonomy (NCBI): domain Bacteria; kingdom Bacillati; phylum Actinomycetota; class Actinomycetes; order Kitasatosporales; family Streptomycetaceae; genus Streptomyces; species Streptomyces sp. NBC_00846. The sequence goes on from NZ_CP108846.1 coordinate 1,663,009, forward strand.
GGGCCTGCCCGGCCCGCGCCCTTGCCTCGGCCAGCTCCGCCGACTCCTTCGGCATGCCGAGGCCCGCGGCCTTCATCGCGAGGCCGACGACTCCGCCGAGGAGGATGACGGCCATGCTGGCCCAGAAGCCGATCGGGCTGGCCGCGACCACGAAGACGCCCGCGGCGCAGAAGCCGAAGAAGGAGATGATGACACCGGTCCAGGCGGCCGGGGTGTGTCCGTGGCTGCTGCCCGCCATGAGTTGCTCCTTGTTGGTGATGCGCTGTTGGTATCGCTGTACGCAAAGCTGGTGCCGCTGTTGGTGCCGCTGTGCAGAAAGCTCGGCTTCATTGTCCCGTACGTGCGGGAAGGACATGAGCTGGGGGGTCATGCCTCGCGCGTCGGGTCCTCGCCGCGGTCCAGGGCCTTCCACAGGTCCTCCGGCCGGTCCGGGTCCGGGGCGGTGCGGGCGGCCTTGCGGGGACGGGGGGTGCCGTCCCGTTCGTACCGTCCCGACATGGTGGGCCAGAGCTTCCCGTACCGCAGGGCGAGCAGCCCGGCGAGGAAAATCAGCAGGCCGCCGGCCGCGGTGACGTAGGGCCACGCGGTGTGGCTGAGGGCGTCGATGGTCGCCGAGGCGTCACCGGTGGTCTGGGCGGCCTTCTCGTCGAGCGCCGCGCTGTCGGAGGCGCCGAGGTAGGCGCTCAGTGCGGCACCGAGGCCGCTGAGGGCGAGGAGCCCGGCGACGATCAGCCGCCCGCCGCTGCGGACGGCGAACACGGCGACGAGGGCGGCGAGGCCGACTATGGCGAGGGCCGCCGGGAGGCCGGTGACGTCCTGGCCGTCGGCGGTCAGCGGCAGGGAGCCACCACCGACGGCGGCCCGGCCCTCGGCCCACGTCTGGCCGGAGGCGAGGAGGACGACGGTGGCACCGGCCGCCCCGAGGAGCAGGCCGGCGGCCAGGCTGCGGCGGCTTCCCGTCGCGTCGGGCGCGGTGGCCGCTCGGGCACGGGGCTGGGGTACGGGGACAGCACTCACGTACTCCACTATCCCTTACCGCCTCAGACGCCGTGGAGCCGGTTGGCCGTATGCACCGCCCGGAGCACGGCCGCGGCCTTGTTGCGGCACTCGGTGTCCTCGGCCACCGGATCGGAGTCGGCGACGACACCCGCTCCGGCCTGGACGTACGCCGTGCCGTCGCGGAGCAGGGCGGTACGGATGGCGATGGCGGTGTCGGAGTCCCCGGCGAAGTCGAGGTAGCCGACGCAGCCTCCGTACAGTCCGCGGCGGGTCGGTTCGAGCTCCTCGATGATCTGCATCGCGCGGGGCTTGGGGGCGCCGGAGAGGGTGCCCGCGGGGAAGCACGCGGTGAGGACGTCGAAGGCGGTGCGGCCCTCGGCGACGCGGCCGGTGACGGTGGAGACGATGTGCATGACGTGCGAGTACCGCTCGATCGACATGAAGTCGACGACCTCGACGGTGCCGGGTTCGCAGACCCGCCCCAGGTCGTTGCGGCCGAGGTCGACGAGCATCAGGTGCTCGGCCCGCTCCTTGGGGTCGGCGAGGAGTTCCTCGGCGAGGGCCTGGTCCTCCTGCGGGGTGGCGCCGCGGTGCCTGGTCCCGGCGATCGGGTGGACCATGGCGCGGCCGCCCTCGACCTTGACGAGGGCTTCCGGGCTGGAGCCGGCGACGTCGAAGCCGTCGAAGCGGAAGAGGTACATGTACGGCGACGGGTTGGTGGCGCGCAGCACCCGGTAGACGTCCAACGCGCTTGCCGTGCACGGGGTTTCGAAGCGCTGGGAGGGGACGACCTGGAAGGCCTCGCCGGCCCTGATGCGTTCCTTCACGTCCTCGACGGCGTCCTGGTACGCCTTACCGCCCCACAGCGCGGTGTACGGGGGGAGCTCGGACGGCGGGAGGGCGGCGGGGGTGTTCTCGACCGGGCGGGAGAGGTCCTGCTCCATGGCGTCGAGCCGGGCGACGGCGTCCGCGTACGCCTCGTCGACGCCGGTCGCGAGGTCGTTGTGGTTGATCGCGTTGGCGATCAGCAGGACGCTGCCGTCCCAGTGGTCGAGCACGGCCAGGTCCGAGGTGAGCAGCATCGTCAGCTCGGGGAGGTGGAGGTCGTCCTCGACGCTGTCGCCGATCTTCTCCAGGCGGCGCACGATGTCGTACCCCAGGTAGCCGACCATGCCGCCGGTGAACGGGGGCAGTCCGTCGTCGACGACCAGGTCGTGCGGGGTGTGCAGGGTCTCGATGGTGGCGCGCAGGGCCCGCAGCGGGTCACCCTCGACGGGGACGCCGACGGGCGGGGTGCCCAGCCAGTGGGCCTGCCCGTCGCGTGCGGTGAGGGTGGCGGCGCTGCGTACCCCGATGAAGGAGTAGCGCGACCAGGTGCGGCCGTTCTCGGCGGATTCGAGGAGGAAGGTGCCGGTGCGCTCGCCCGCGAGTTTGCGGTAGAGCCCGACCGGGGTGTCGCCGTCCGCGAGGAGGCGGCGGCTGACGGGGATGACGCGCCGGTCGACGGCCAGTTTGCGGAAGGTTTCAAGATCCATGGCGGCTGACCCTACTGCGCGAGCGGGAGGACGTCGGCGTCGAAGCAGGTGCGGTCGCCGGTGTGGCAGGCGGCACCCGTCTGGTCGACCTTGACGAGGACGGTGTCGGCGTCGCAGTCGAGGGCGACGGACTTGACCTGCTGGATGTGGCCCGAGGTGTCGCCCTTGACCCAGTACTCCTGGCGGCTGCGGGACCAGTAGGTGCAGCGGCCGGTGGTGAGGGTGCGGTGCAGCGCCTCGTCATCCATCCAGCCGAGCATCAGCACTTCGCCGGTGTCGTACTGCTGGGCGATGGCCGGGACGAGGCCGTCGGCGCCGCGCTTGAGTCGGGCGGCGATGGCCGGGTCGAGGTTGCCGGACGGCGGCGGGGTGCTGGGCGTGGGCGCGCTGGTCATGCGCCCATTGTGCCGTGGGCTCGGGGGCGGTCCGGGCTCCCGTCCACTGGGCGGACCGCGCGCGACGGTCGTACGCTGGCGACCATGTCGACCCATGCGAAGCGTGAACGACTTCTGCTCGCCGACCTGTTGGAGGCGGCGGGACCAGAAGCCCCGACCCTGTGCCACGGCTGGACGACCCGGGACCTGGCCGCCCATGTGGTGGTCCGGGAGCGCCGGCCGGATGCGGCGGGCGGGTTGGTGCTGGGACTGCTGAGAACCCGCCTCGAACGGGTGCAGGAGGAGTACACGGCGAAACCGTACGAGGAACTGATCCAGCTGATCCGCACCGGGCCGCCACGGATGTCCCCGTTCGGTCTGAAGCAGATCGACGAGGCCGCCAACACCGTCGAGTTCTACATCCACACGGAGGATGTGCGCCGGGCCCAGCCGGACTGGTCGCGGCGGGAGCTGGACCCGGTCTTCGCCGATGTGCTCTGGTCGCGCGCCGAGCGGACGGCCCGGCTGCTGGGCCGCAAGTCCCCGGTGGGGGTGGTGCTGCGCCGCCCGGACGGCCAGACGGCGGTGGCGCACAAGGGCACCCCGGTGGTGACGGTCACCGGCGAGCCGGGCGAGCTGCTGCTCTTCGCGTTCGGCCGGCAGGACGCGGCGACGGTGGAGCTGGAGGGCGACCAGGAGGCGGTGGCCCGGCTGCACACGGCGGAGCTGGGGATGTAGGGCCTGTCCGGCGGATCGGGGTCGGACAGGTCCCGAGGTGTACGGGTCCGGGTCAGCGGGGGAGTTCCGCGCGGCGCAGCCGGGTGAAGGCCAGCGCGGCCGTCGCCCCCGTCGCGGCCACCGCGGCACCGGCGACGAAGACCGGGCCCGTCCCCCAGGCCGCGACGGCGATTCCCGTGACCGGGAAGCTGAGCGGGGCGATCGCGTGGGTGAAGAGCGTCGAGACCGAGGTGACCCGCCCCAGGTAGGCGGGGTCGGTGACGGTCTGCATCAGGGCGCCGCACAAGGAGCCGCCGAGGCCGGCGAAGAGACCGATGCAGACGGCGACGACGGCGGCGAGGCCCACCGAGGGGACGTACGCCAGGGCTCCTATGGCGACAGCGCCGATCAGCACCGTCAGGCACATCACGAGCCCGGCTCGCGGCACCCGGCCCCGCACGGCGAGCACCAGGGCCGACGCACCGGCGCCGATCCCGAACGCGGCGATGATCCAGCCCATCCCGGAGGCGCCCCAGTCGCGCTCGCGGGCGAGCAGGATCAGTCCGAGGTTGAGCGGTCCGGCGAAGCCCAGTTCGCTGAGGGCGACGGCAAGCATCAGCGGTCCGAGCACCGGGTGGCGGCGGATGTGCCGCAGCCCGTCGGCCAGTTCGCGCCAGGCGTTGCCGGACGGTTCGGCGCTCTCCTGCTGGGCGGGCAGTGGGCTGATCCGCAGGGACAGGAGCAGCGGCAGCGATACGGCGAAGAGCACTCCGGCCGCGGCGAACGCGAGCCTCGGACCGCCGGCGGCCACCGCGACACCACCGAGCGGCGCTCCGACGACATTGGCGCTACGGGCGGCGAGTCCGCGCAGCCCCTGGACGCGGGCCAGCTGTCCGGCGGCGGTGATCCGGGGTGGCAGGGCGCCCACGGCGGGCAGGAAGAGGGCGTCGACCGCGCCGAAGACGAGCGCGACGGCGATCAGCATCCACACGGCGGGCGAGGTGACCAGCAGCGCACCCGCCAGGCCCAGGACGACCAGGCAGCGGGCGGCGTCGCTGCCGATGACGACGCGGCGCGGTCCGATCCGGTCGGCGAGTACTCCCCCGCCGAGCATCAATAAGGCCCTGGGTATGGAGCCGACGGCGAGGACGAGTCCGGTCTGGGTGGCGCTGCCGGTGCGGGCGGCGGCCCAGGCGAGTGCCATGAAGTAGACGCTGTCGCCGATCATCGAAGCGGCGTAGGCACCGAGCCAGCGCAGGACGTTGCCGTCGCGGTGGGCGGGGCGTTCGGGAGTTTTCGTGGCCGTGGCGGTGACAGTCATGAGGGGGCCTCTCGGGGCGTCGGTTCAGCTGCGGAACGGGAATGCGTACAGGTGCAGGGCGACGTTCTCGCGGCCTTCCGTGTCTCCCGCCTCGTCGCGGGCACGGCCGCGCTCCTCGTACCGGTCGATCAGCTCGTGCATCTCTTGGCCGAGCGCGGCGAGCTCCTCGGCGGTGAGCCGGGCCAGGTACTCGGAGCCGGAGGAGGCACTGCGCCACTCCGGTGACCAGCTCTGGGCCGAGTCGAGGTGGCGGCGGTACAGCTCGACGTGCTGGTCGAACACGAGCCGGCCGACAGCGGCATGCGTCGCGACCTTCTCGGGCGCGTCACTGAAGTCCTCGTTGTGCAGGTTCAGCCGCTTCGAGGCGGGCTGCCACCAGCGCTCCCGGCCGTCCGTGCCCTGCTGTTCGGCCTCCTCGATCAGACCGTGGTCGGCGAGCTTGCGCAGGTGGTAGCTGACCAGCGAGACCGCCTCGTCGACCTGCTCGGCGAGCTGGGAGGCGGTGGCCTTGCGAGAGATGTAGAGCAATCGGTAGAGCTTCATCCGCAGCGGGTGCCCGAACGCCTTCAGGGTGTCCAGGTCCGAGATCCGGCGCGATTCATTGCTTGTCATGCCCCCCACCGTAGATAGAAAAGGAAACTTGCGCAATCTTTATTGCGCAATAAAAGCTGCGGGATTCCCGGTGGCGGTGGCCACGATCGGAGAGAGGCGACAGCCCTCAGAACGGCGATCGCCGGACGGGGCCGAAAAATCGGCTCCGTCCGGCGGTCGATGCGTACGCGCGGGTCAGCGGACCGGGTGTCCGGCCTCCCTGAGAGCGCCCTTGACCTCGGAGATCCGCAGATCGCCGAAGTGGAAGACGGACGCGGCGAGCACCGCGTCGGCACCCGCCGCGATGGCCGGCGCGAAGTCCGCGAGCCGGCCCGCGCCGCCGGAGGCGATGACGGGGACGGTCACGTGCTGCCGGACCGCCGCGATCATCTCGGTGTCGTAGCCGTCCCTGGTGCCGTCGGCGTCCATGGAGTTGAGCAGGATCTCGCCCGCGCCCAGTTCGGCGGCCCGGTGCGCCCATTCGACGGCGTCGATGCCGGTGCCCTTGCGGCCGCCGTGCGTGGTGACCTCGAAGGTGCCCGCGGGGGTGCGCCGGGCGTCCACGGAGAGCACCAGGACCTGGCGGCCGAAGCGCTCGGCGATCTCCCGGATGAGGTCGGGGCGGGCGATGGCCGCGGTGTTGACGCCGACCTTGTCCGCGCCGGCCCGCAGCAGCTTGTCGACGTCGTCGGCGGTGCGGACGCCGCCGCCGACGGTGAGCGGGATGAAGACCTGCTCGGCGGTGCGGCGCACCACGTCGTAGGTGGTCTCCCGGTCGCCGCTGGACGCGGTGATGTCCAGGAACGTCAGCTCGTCGGCGCCCTCGGCGTCGTACAGCTTCGCCATCTCGACAGGGTCGCCCGCGTCACGCAGGTTCTGGAAGTTGACGCCCTTGACGACCCGGCCCTTGTCGACGTCCAGGCACGGGATGACGCGTACCGCGAGAGTCATTGCGCACCTGCCCGGTAGGCCTCGACCTCGACCTCGACGACCAGGCTCGGGTCCACGAAACCGGACACGATGATCATCGACGCGGCGGGGCGGACGTCGCCGAAGAGTTCCTTGTGGGCGCGGCCGACCTCGTCCACGTCCCGGGCGTGCGTGACGTACATCCGGGTGCGGACGACGTCCTCACGGCCCAGACCGAGCTGCTTCAGCGCGTCGAAGGCGACCTTGAAGGAGGTGACGGTCTGCTCGTACGGGCCGCCCGCGGAGATCTGCCCGTTCTCCACCGACGTGCAACCCGCTACCAGGACAAGGCCGTTCGGCAGCTCGACCGCGCGGGAGTAGCCGAACTTCTCTTCCCAGGGGGCGCCCGAGGAGATGCGGTTGACGGAATCGGTCATCCGGAGACCACCTGCAGCGCTTCTTCGAGGGTGAACGCCTTCGCGTACAGCGCCTTGCCGACGATCGCGCCCTCGACGCCCGCCGGGACGAGCGAGGCGATGGCCCGCAGGTCGTCCAGCGAGGAGACGCCGCCCGAGGCGACGACGGGCTTGTCGGTGGCCGCGCAGACGTTCTTCAGGAGCTCCAGGTTGGGGCCCTGGAGCGTGCCGTCCTTGGCGATGTCGGTGACGACGTAACGGGCGCAGCCCTCGGAGTCGAGGCGCGCGAGCGTCTCGTAGAGGTCGCCGCCGTCGCGGGTCCAGCCGCGGCCGCGCAGCGTCGTGCCGCGGACGTCGAGGCCGACGGCGATCTTGTCACCGTGCTCGGCGATGATCTTGGCGACCCACTCCGGGGTCTCCAGGGCGGCGGTGCCGAGGTTGACCCGGGTGCAGCCGGTGGCGAGGGCGGCGGCCAGCGAGGCGTCGTCGCGGATGCCGCCGGACAGCTCGACCTTGATGTCCATGGAGCGGGCGACCTCGGCGATCTGCGCCCGGTTGTCACCGGTGCCGAACGCGGCGTCCAGGTCGACGAGATGCAGCCATTCGGCGCCCGCCTGCTGCCAGGTGAGAGCGGCCTGCAGCGGGTCGCCGTAGGAGGTCTCGGAGCCGGACTCGCCGTGAACGAGGCGGACGGCCTGGCCGTCGCGGACGTCGACGGCGGGGAGGAGTTCAAGCTTCGGCATTACAGCGTCTCAATCCAGTTGGTCAGCAGCTGGGCGCCGGCATCGCCGGACTTCTCGGGGTGGAACTGGGTGGCCCACAGGGCGCCGTTCTCCACGGCCGCGACGAACGGCTCGCCGTGGGTGGCCCAGGTGACCCGGGGCGCGCGGATCTTGGCGTTGGTGACCTCCAGGCTCCAGTCGTGCACGGCGTAGGAGTGCACGAAGTAGAACCGGGCCTCGGGGTCGAGACCTGCGAAGAGCTGGGAGTCCTCGGGGGACCGCACGGTGTTCCAGCCCATGTGCGGGACGATCGGGGCCTTCAGCGGGGCGACGGTACCGGGCCATTCGTCCAGCCCCTCCGTCTCCACGCCGTGCTCGATGCCGCGCTCGAAGAGGATCTGCATGCCGACGCAGATGCCCATGACGGGGCGGCCGCCGGAGAGCCTGCGCCCGATGATCCATTCGCCGCGGGCCTTCTTCAGCCCGTCCATGCAGGCGGAGAACGCGCCGACGCCGGGCACCAGCAGCCCGTCGGCGTTCATCGCCTTCTCGTAGTCGCGGGTGATCTCGACGTCCGCGCCGACGCGGGCGAGGGCCCGCTCGGCGGAGCGGACGTTGCCGAAGCCGTAGTCGAAGACGACGACCTTCTTCTTGCCGATCGTCCGACCGTTCTTCGTCCGGTCGTTGTTCTGATCGCTCTTCTGGTCGCTCACAAGTCCTACCTCAGTCCCAGAGTCCCTGGATCCGCATGACGCCCGCGACCAGGCACATCGCGGAAGCGAGCCCGAGCAGGACGATGACTCCCTTGGGCATCTTCTGCTTCGAGAAGGAGAAGACACCGCCGGCCAGGAACAGGCCGACCACGATCAGGATGGTGTTGAGGCCGGTCACAGCGCGCCCTTCGTGGAGGGAAGTATTCCGGCAGCGCGCGCGTCGTGCTCGCTGGCGTAGCGCAGGGCACGGGCGAGCGCCTTGAACTGGCACTCCACGATGTGGTGGGCGTTGCGCCCGTACGGCACGTGGACGTGCAGGGCGATCTGCGCCTGGGCGACGAAGGACTCCAGGATGTGCCGGGTCATCGTCGTGTCGTACGCGCCGATCATGGGCGCCATGTTGTCGGGCTCGGTGTGCACCAGGTACGGGCGGCCGGACAGGTCGACGGTGACCTGGGCCAGCGACTCGTCCAGCGGGACGGTGCAGTTGCCGAAGCGGTAGATGCCGACCTTGTCGCCGAGTGCCTGCTTGAACGCGGCGCCGAGCGCGAGGGCGGTGTCCTCGATGGTGTGGTGCGAGTCGATGTGCAGGTCGCCGTCGGTCTTGACCGTGAGGTCGAAGAGCCCATGCCGGCCGAGCTGGTCGAGCATGTGGTCGTAGAACCCGACCCCGGTCGACACATCGACCTTGCCGCTGCCGTCGAGGTTTATCTCGACGAGGACCGAGGTTTCCTTGGTGGTTCGTTCGACTCTTCCTACGCGGGCCGCGCGAGTCATGCGTCGTGCTCCTTCTTCAGTTCGCGTACCGCATCGAGGAACGCGTTGTTCTCTGCCGGGGTGCCTGCGGAGACCCGCAGCCATCCCGGTACGCCGTTGTCCCGGACCAGGACGCCCCGGTCGAGGATCCGCTGCCAGGCGGTGTGGCTGTCGGCGAAGCGGCCGAACTGGACGAAGTTGGCGTCCGAGTCGGTGACGTCGTAGCCGAGCGCGCGCAGCTCCGTGACGATCCGGTCGCGCTCGCTCTTGAGCTGGGCGACGTATCCGAGCAGCGTATCGGTGTGCTCCAGGGCGGCGAGCGCGGTGGCCTGGGTGATGGAGGACAGGTGGTACGGCAGCCGCACCAGCTGGACCGCGTCGACGACGGCGGGGTCGGCGGCGAGGTAGCCCAGGCGCAGCCCGGCGGCGCCGAACGCCTTCGACATGGTGCGCGAGAGCACCAGGTTCGGCCGGCTCTCGATCAGCGGGAGCAGCGACGCGTGGTGGCTGAATTCGCCGTACGCCTCGTCGACGACGACCATCGACGGCTTGGCCGCCTGGGCCGCCTCGTACAGCGCGAGGACGGTGTCGGCGTCGACGGCGGTGCCGGTGGGATTGTTGGGCGAGGTGATGAAGACGACGTCGGGGCGGTGCTCGGCGATGACCTTCCGGGCCGCATCGACATCGATGGTGAAGTCCTCGTTGCGCGGTCCGGAGATCCAGCCGGTGCCGGTGGAGCGGGCGATGAGGGCGTGCATGGAGTACGAGGGCTCGAAGCCGATCGCGGTACGTCCCGGGCCGCCGAAGGTCTGGAGCAGCTGCTGGAGCACCTCGTTGGACCCGTTGGCGGCCCAGACGTTGGCGAGGGCGACCTCGTAGCCGGCGGTGCGGGTGAGGTAGCGGGCCAGTTCCGTACGGAGTTCGACGGCGTCCCGGTCGGGGTAGCGGTTGAGGTCGCGGGCGGCCTCGCGGACGCGCTCGGCGATCCGGTCGACGAGCGCCTCAGGCAGCGGGTACGGGTTCTCGTTGGTGTTCAGCCGCACGGGTACGTCGAGCTGCGGGGCCCCGTACGGGGACTTTCCGCGCAGCTCGTCCCGGACCGGAAGGTCGTCGATGCGGGTGGTCGTGCGAGGGGTGTTGCTGTGCGTCACTGCTGTGGAACCTCTCCGCCGAACCTGGCCTTGAGCGCGGCGCCGTGGGCGGGGAGGTCCTCCGCCTCGGCGAGGGTCACGACGTGGTGGGTGACCTCGGCGAGCGCGTCGCGGGTGTAGTCGACGATGTGGATGCCGCGTAGGAAGGACTGCACCGAGAGCCCCGAGGAGTGGCAGGCACAGCCGCCGGTGGGCAGGACGTGGTTGGAGCCGGCGCAGTAGTCGCCGAGTGAGACCGGGGCCCACGGGCCGACGAAAATCGCTCCGGCGTTGCGGACCCGGTCGGCGACGGCGGCGGCGTCGGCGGTCTGGATCTCCAGGTGCTCGGCGGCGTACGCGTCGACGACCTTGAGGCCGTCCGCCAGGTCGTTGACCAGGACGATCGCGGACTGGCGGCCGGCCAGCGCGGGCTCGATCCGGTCGGTGACGTGCTTGGTCGCGGCGACCTGCGGCTTCAGCTCGGCCTCGGTGGCGGCGGCCAGCTCCTCGGAGTCGGTGACGAGGACGGCGGCGGCCATCGGGTCGTGCTCGGCCTGGCTGATCAGGTCTGCGGCGACGTGCACCGGGTCGGCGGTGGAGTCGGCGAGGATCGCGATCTCGGTGGGGCCCGCCTCGGCGTCGATGCCGATCCGGCCCTTGAGGAGGCGCTTGGCGGCGGCGACGTAGATGTTGCCGGGGCCGGTGACGAGGTTCACCGGAAGACAGTCGGCCGTTCCGTACGCGAACATCGCGACGGCCTGGGCGCCGCCCGCCGCGTACACCTCGTCGACGCCGAGCAGGGCGCAGGCGGCGAGGATGGTGGGGTGCGGCAGGCCGCCGAAGGCCTTCTGCGGCGGGGACGCGACGGCGATGCCCTCGACGCCCGCCTCCTGGGCCGGTACGACGTTCATGACGACGGACGACGGGTAGACGGAGCGCCCGCCCGGTACGTACAACCCGACGCGCTCGACCGGCACCCACTTCTCGGTGACGGTGCCGCCGGGGACGACCTGGGTGGTGTGCGTGGTGCGGCGCTGCTCGCGGTGGACGAGGCGGGCGCGGCGGATCGACTCCTCCAGCGCGGCCCGTACGTCGGGGTCGAGCCCCTCCAGCGCCGCGGCGATCGCGGCAGCCGGAACGCGGATCGAGTCGATCCGTACGCCGTCGAACTTCTCCCCCCACTCGATCACTGCCGCCGAGCCACGATGGCGTACGTCCTCGCAGATGGGCCGCACCGTCTCCAGGGCGGCTTCCACGTCGAACTCGGCACGGGGCAGCAGGTCGCGCAGGGCTCCACCCTCGGGGAGGACATCGCCGCGCAGATCGATTCGAGAGATCACACCGCAATTCTCGCAGACCGCCCGCGGCGTCCGTTCGCCCGTATCACTGGCTGATACATCTCCCGGGTGTCACTGCTGACCAATAGCGTTCACGTCGTCACCCAGCGGGAAGAACAGCTCCGAGCGGAAGGGGCACCCCGTGACCGAACCGCACGACGGCGATTTTCCGGACGGTCTCAGCGCGGCCGAGCTGGGCATGTGGCAGGCCTTCCGGAACGGCAGCACCTACGATCTGCGCGCCCGCGACCCCGCGCGCGACGATCCGTTCGCGCCGCGCCCCTGGGGCCCGGAGCGCAGTGTGGACGGGCGCGTCGTCGCCCGGCTGCTGCTGTCCGGGCCGGCGCCGCGGCCCGGCCGGGTCGCGGCGCTGAAGCTCCGGGGCGTACGGATCACCGGGACACTCGATCTCGCGGGCGGGCGCGTCGCGCCGTACGTCGAGCTGACCGGCTGCCGCTTCGAGAACGAGGTGGTGCTGCCCGAATGCCATTTCACGACGTTGCGGATCGTCGGCTGTGCGATGCCGCGGCTGGAGGCGGCCCGGCTGCGCACCGAGGGCGATCTGCATCTGCCACGCTGCCGTGTCCGGCGCGGGATCCGGCTCACCGACGCCCAGATCGGCACCGATCTGCTCATCAACCAGATCGAGATCGGGCCGGACCGGGGCGGGCGCGCCCTGGCGGCCGACGGGCTGGCGGTCGCCCAGGACCTCCAGGCGGAGCTGATCGAGGTACGCGGCGAGCTGAGCCTGCGCGGGGCGAAGGTGGGCGGTTCGCTGAGCCTGCGCGGCAGCCGGCTGCGGGGCAGGGAGGGCCGGCGCGCGCTGAACGCCCCGCAACTGACGGTGGAGCGGACGCTGTACATGAGCGAGGCGTGGGTCAGTATCGACACGGGGAACCAGGGCACCACTCCCCCGTACGGCATCGCCATGGCCCCGACCCCGGCGCGCGGGTCTCGTTCGCAGATCTTCGAGTGCCGCGGCGGGGTGCGCCTGGACGACGGGCGCTTCGGCGACGCGGTCGATCTGCACAAGGCACGGTTCGTACTGGCCCGGCACGAGGAGCTGTCGCTGCGCCGGATCATCGCCCCGGAACTGCGGTTCAACGCGGAGCGGCCGGAGGAGGGCCGGGTCGTGCTGAACGGCGCGAGGGTCGTCACGCTCATCGATGTGTCGACCAGCTGGCCGGGGCCCGGCGGTCTGGCGATGGGCGGTTTCGTGTACGAGAACCTCGTGCCGTACGGGCACTTCCCGCTCTCCCGGCGCCTGGAGTGGGTGGCGGCGGCGACCCCGGAGTACGTACCGGAGCCGTACGAACGCCTCGCCACGGTGCTGCGCAACTGCGGGGAGGACGCGGACGCCCGCGAGGTGCTGCTGGCCAAGCAGCGGCGGCGCCGCGAGACGCTGCCGCCCGCCGCGAAGCTCTGGGGCTTCCTCCAGGACTGGACGGTGGCGTACGGCTACCGGCCGGGGCGGGCCGCGGTCTGGATGGCGGTGCTGTGGGCGGCGGGCGCGCTGGCCTTCTCCCGGCACGTCCCGGCGGCGATCAAGCAGGACGAGCACCCGGCATGGAACGCGCCGCTGTACGCCCTGGACCTGCTGGTGCCGGTGATCAATCTCGGCCAGGACGGCTACTGGCGGATGGAGGGCTGCTGGCAGTGGGGGTCGGCCGCGCTCATCCTGCTCGGCTGGATACTGGCCACGACGGTCGCGGCCGGCGCGTCACGGCTGCTGCGCCGGGGCTGACCGGATCCGGCCACGCCTCGATCGCCGTACCCCTCCGAGGCCCGTCGCGGGGCGGCCGTCGCGGTTGCCCGGGCTGCGGCCTTCGCGGCGGCCTCCGCCGTGGCCTTCACGGCGGGGGGCACGGCGGAGGCCGCGGTCGAACGATCGGCCGAGCCACGGTCGCAGTGCCGGAAACGTCTCGTCGGATCAACAGGAACAAGCCAGATTCCCGGCTTTCCTTTACCTCTTATTGACCAAGCCCGATACAACCCATTCACTCGGCACCAAAGCTTCACAGCACCCCTCTGGCGCCGCCCCCACCAGCGCTTTTCAATGGTCTGCACCATGCCATTCCTTCGCGCTCTGCTCCGTACCGCGCGCACGATCCGGCGCTCCCCGCAGGGGTCCGCCGGACTGTCCGCGGACGACGTGGTGCTGCTCGACGCCCCCGACGAGCGGCTCTCCCCGGCGCTCGTCGCCGCCGCCGCCGGGGAGTACGAACCGGCCGCGAAACTCCTCGCCATCACCCGGGACGGCGCCGAGTGGGAGAACCGGGACCGCTACCTCGGCCGGCTCGTCACGTTCGCCCGCAACCGCGACGGCTGGCTGACCGATTGGCTCGCCGCCGCGCCGCACGACCCGGACGCGCTGCTCGTCAAGGCGGAGCTGGCGGTCCGCCGGGCCTGGGAGTCGCCCGTCCGGGCCGAGCAACTGCGCGAGGTGGGGCCGCTGATCACCGCGGCGGCCGAGAGCGATCCGCGCGACCCGGTGCCCTGGCGGCTCGCGCTCGACCACGCGCGCGGCACCCAGGCCACGCACACCACCTTCGAGGCGCTGTGGGAGCAGGCCATCCGGCGCTCCTCGCACCACTACGGCTGCCATGTCGCGGCGCTGCGCTACCTCTCCGCCGCCTGGTACGGCTCGCACCGCGAATGCTTCGACTTCGCCGAGCGGGCCGCCGAGGACTCGCTGCCCGGCTCGCTGGTGCAGGCGCTGCCGCTGCGGGCCGCCTTCGCCCTGCTGATCGAGGGGCCGCACGCCCGTACCACGTCGGTGCAGGAGGAACGGATCGACGCGGCGGCGGATCTGGCGATCGCGCTGTCCGGCTCGTTCGCGCCCGGCGACCCCTGGCCCGCCGAGGTCCGCAACCTGCTGGCGTTCGTGCTGGTCGCCCGGGGCCGCTGGGGAGAGGCGCTGGAACAGTTCCGGCGGATCGGGCCCCACGCGACGTCGTTCCCTTGGTCGTCGGTCTCCGACGATCCGCTCGGCCGGTTCCTCGACGCGAGGAACGACGCGGGGCTCCGGGTGGCCTGTGTGACAAATTTGCCGGGCCGGGCCGACCGGGGCCGGCCCCGCGGCCATTACGCTTGACCGTTGTGACCACCGCTCGCCTGCCTCTGTTCCCGCTGAACGCGGTGCTGTTCCCCGGCCTCGTGCTGCCGCTCAACGTCTTCGAAGAGCGTTATCGCGCCATGATGCGCGAGCTGCTGAAGACCGACGCCGACGAGCCCCGCCGCTTCGCCGTGGTCGCGATCCGCGACGGCCACGAGATCGCCCCGACGGCCGCCGGAATGCCGGATCCGACGAGCACCTCCGTCGACCGCGGCCCCGCGGACGGCTTCGGCCCCGACCCGATCCAGACCTTCCACCGGGTCGGCTGCATTGCCGACGCGGCGAAGATCCGGGAACGGCCGGACGGCAGCTTCGAGGTCCTCGCGACCGGCACCACCCGCGCCAAGCTGCTCTCCGTGGACGCGAGCGGCCCGTACCTGACAGCCGAACTCGACGAGCTGGACGAGGAACCCGGTGAGGAGTCGAGCGCACTCGCCGAGGGCGTCCTGCGGGCCTTCCGCAGCTACCAGAAGCGGCTGGCCGGGGCGAGCGAACGGTCCCTGACGACGGGTGCGAACCTGCCCGACGACCCCTCCGTCGTCTCGTACCTGGTCGCGGCGGCCGCCGTACTCGACATCCCGTCGAAGCAGCGGCTGCTCCAGGCACCCGACACCGCGACCCGGCTGCGCGAGGAACTGGCGCTGCTGCGTTCCGAGACCGCCGTCATCCGGCATTTGCCGTCCCTGCCCGCGGCCGACCTGACGCGTCCCCCCATCCACCTCAACTGACCGACCGACAGCCGACCGACCCGAGGACCCTCTCCGTGGCGAAGAAGCCGAAGAAGCAGCAACAGCCCGGCGGCACCCCGGCGACGGTCGCGCTGACCGCGGCCGGCACGGCGTTCACCGTCCACTCCTACGACCACGACCCGGCGTCGGCCTCCTACGGCGAGGAGGCGGCCGAGGCCCTGGGCGTCTCCCCCGACCGGGTCTTCAAGACCCTGGTCGCGGAGGTGGACGGCACCCTCACCGTGGCCGTCGTCCCGGTGGCCGGCACCCTCGACCTCAAGGCGCTGGCCTCCGCGATCGGCGGCAAACGGGCCACGATGGCCGATCCCGCAGCGGCGGAACGCACCACCGGCTACGTACGGGGCGGCATCTCCCCCCTGGGCCAGCGGAAGCGGCTGCGTACGGTGCTGGACGCGTCGGCACGGTCCCACGAGACCATCTGCGTCTCAGCGGGCCGCCGCGGCCTGGAGGTCGAACTGTCCCCTGCGGACCTGGCGTCGCTGACGGGGGCGGTGTTCGCGGAGATCGGCCGGGGTTGGACGGCATCACAGCCGGCCCGGCACACCCCGGCCCGCCCGGCACACCCCAGCCCGTCCGGCGTTTGAGGGCCGGGGATCCGGGGCAGAGCCCCCGGTTTCGGGAAGGGGCGGGTAGGGGACAGCCCCGCGCAGCAGCCAAACCCGGCACCCATGGCACCCGCACCCCAGGCTGCCCGACTAAGCCCCAGCGGGCGGCACACCCCCACCCGCACCCGACCCACCGGGCACCACTCCCGGCCCCGGCCCCGGCCCCGCCCCCGGCACGGGCCCACCCGCGGACCACCCCGGATACGCCCCCCACTCCGGCTCCGGGTCCCGCGGCCCGAAAAATGCGGTCAGCCCGAGATGAACCGCCATCGCCCCGATCGACCACACCAGCAACGCGGCCGCCTTCGCCCCCAGGCGAAGAGGCGCGTCGAAGACCACGCCCTTGCCGACCGCCCGCGCGTGCGCGACCACGTCCTGGCTCGGTCCGAGCCACACCCCCAGCCGCCAGGCCACCAGCGAACCGAACAGCCCGCCCAGCGCCAGCCCCACCACGAGGGCGATGCCGCCACGTCGCTGGAACCAGAAGACCAGCGCCGCGGAGAGCGCGCCGAAGGCCAGCGCGAGCAGCACGAACGTACCGTCGGCGGCGATCGCCTCCTCGCCCTCGCTGTCGCTGAGGAAGACGGCCGTGCCGTCGGAGATCAGCGGAACCCGCGGGGCCAGCCACACCCACAGAAGTCCGAGCCCGATGCCGCCGAGGGTCACGAGCACGGTGACGACCGCGGCCCGCCGCAGATCCGACCGGTGGTCGTACTCGCCCTGGGACTCCACCGGGCCCCCGGAGCCGGGGCCACCGGGACCACCGGGCCCACCCCATTTCGACGGGGTCTGCCAGGGGCCGTTGGACGAGGGCTGGTGCGGCGGCGTCAGAGGTGCTGTCACCGTGCCATGGTGCCAGGCATCCCTGTGCCGCGCCTCACCGGACCGCTGCCCTGCGGTACGCCCAGGTCGCCACGGCCAGCGAGAGGACGCCGACAACGGCGCAGACCGCGAGATCCAGCACGACGGCCACCCAGTCGGGGTGGGCGTCGAAGGACCGCGAGAGCGCCTCGACCCCGTACGTCGAGGGCAGCAGATCGCGGGCCCAGCCGATCGGCGCGGGCAGCCGGTCGGCCGGCAGGACGCCGAGCAGCAGCGCCGCCGACATGCCCAGCTGCCCGAGCAGCGTGGCCAGCTCCTGCCGGGGCGCGAGCAGCCCCAGCGCGGCGCCGAGCCCGGAGAGCGCCGCCCCGGAAAGCGGAATGACGGCGACGAGCACCCACAGATGTGTCAGCGGCAGCCCGAACAGCACACTCCCCGCCACGGCCGTGACGATCGTGCCGGGCACGGTGAACGAGGCGTACGCTCCCGCCGCGCCGAGCACCACGGCGGCGGGCGGCACCGGCAGGGTCGCGTAGTGGTCGAGCCCGCCGCCGGCCCGCAGCTGCCCGAAGTACTGGGCGAGCAGGTTGAGCGCGACGAAGGCCACCACGAGGACGCTGGATCCGGCGACGACGGCCCGCGCCTCGGAGCCGCCGTCCACGACTCCGCGCATCAGCACCATGATCCCGACGGACTGGAAGGTCGCGACGAAGAGCAGCGGGATACGGGCGACCCTGGCCCGGGACAGCTGGGCGCGGTAGACGGCCGCGAGCGAGGGGAACAGCCGGGCCCGCGGCGCGAGCGGCGCGGGGGCCGCCCCGTGGTGACCGTCGTCCTCGCGGCCTGCCCGGCCGTCCTCGGCCGCCCGGGCAGGTCCGGTCACCGCCTGCGCGGGAACGATGCTCGTCACCTGGCGCTGCTCCTGTTCGCTCCCTGCCGGACCACGCACACGCGCCCGGCCGCCCCCACTCGTCCCGGCCGCCCCGCCCACTCCGGTCATGCCTTCACCAGCCCTTTGGCCGCGTCCCCGCCGAGCGCGAGGTAGACGTCCTCCAGGCTGGGCGTCGCCAGCGTGAAGTCGTCGAGTGCCGCGAAGGCCGCGCCGCCGGTCACGGCGGCGACCGCCGCCCGTGCCTCGTCGGGGCCCAGCCGCAGCACCCAGCGCCGCCCGGACTCCTGGGCCGAGGCGCGCAGCGCGGCCACCTCGGGTACGTCCAGGGGCGCCCGCTCCCGCCACACGAGCTCGACCCGGACCTCGCCCGCGACCCGCTCCTTGAGGCCGGTCGGCGTGTCGCAGGCGATGACCCGGCCGCGTTCGATCACGGCGACCCGGTCGAGGACCGTCTCGGCCTCGATGACGTTGTGGGTGACGAGCAGCACCGTCGCGCCGCGTTCGGCCCGGCGCCGGTCCACGGCGGTCCAGACGGCGCGCCGCGCGACGGGATCCATCCCGGTCGTCGGCTCGTCCAGCACCAGCACCGGCCGCTCGCCGACCAGCGCGGCGGCGAAGCAGGCGAGCCGCCGCTGTCCGCCGGAGAGCTTCTTCAGGGGGCGTGCCGCGATCTCGGTGAGGCCGAGTTCATCGAGTACGGCGTCGCGCTCGGCGCGGGCGTCCCGTACCGGCAGGCCGCGCAGCCGTCCGGTGGTCTCGGCGGCGAGCGACACGGTCAGTTCGTCGAGGGCGGTGGACTCCTGGCCGAGGTACCCGATCAGCCGGGCGGCCCGCTCGGGATGGCGTACGAGATCGTGGCCCAGCACGGTGACGCTGCCGGAGTCGGGCCGCATCAGCCCGGTGAGCTGCCGTACCAGGGTGGACTTTCCGGCGCCGTTGGGGCCGAGGAGTCCGAAGATCTCGCCGCGCCGCACCTCCAGGCTGATCCCGTCGGTGGCGCGCACCTCGGGGGTTCCGGGCGCGCCGCGGCGGCCGCGGGCGGCGGGATAGGACTTGACCAGATCACGCACCGCGCACACGGTCCCGGTCGCCGTCTGCGCCTGTGCTGTGCCCGTACTCACGAGGTATGAGAGTACGGGGTCGGATGCCCCGTATCGCGCCCGGGGCCGGGCCGGCCGGGCACCGGCGGGGCGGTCGCCGACCGGGTTCCCCGCCCGCGGGCCCGCCATGGCGTCAGTCGGCGGACGGGCCCGTCCGCTCCGTCACGGGGGCGTGCTCGGCCGCGGCCCGTACGTCGATCTCCCGCCAGAATCCCGCCCGGATCGCGTAACGGTCGTGCTCGTCGATCTGGTCGTCCTTGTGGGCGAGGAGGCCGAACCGTGCCGCGTACCGCAGAAGCTCGCCGTCGATGCGGTGCGGGATGCGCGGGTACATGGTCGACAGCTTCTGCAGGTGGGTGGTCTCCGGCAGCCGTTCCATCCAGCGGCGGGCGAAGACCTGGCCCACCTCGAAGGGGTCGCCGCCGACGGTGGTGATGTCTTCCTCGCGGTCCGCCCAGCGCTGCTCGGCGCTGGTGAGCTGGGCCAGTGTCGGGAGGGAGGCCGTTTCGGCGGGCTCGCCCAGTCCGCCGCGGTCCACCCAGCCCTTGTCGGAGGACCAGCGCAGGGTCGCGTTGGCGAGCGGGGGCTGGACGGCCTGGGCGCCGGGGCCGCGCAGGCTGCTCGCCAGGTCCTTGGGGGTGGGGACGCCCCTTCCGCCGGGGCCGGGCCGGTCGGCGGGGGTGGTGGTGTTCTCCGCCGGCGCGGGGGCGGTGCCGTTGGAGTCGGCCGCCGCCTGGGCCTGCGAGGCCCGCTCGGCGGAGGCGGCGAGGGCCGCCTCGGGCAGCGGTGCGGAGAGGATCGCGGCGATCTCCGGGCGGGGCGCGGGCGGCGGGGCGCAGCCCGCGCCGGTCTCCTTGGCCCGTACGGCCTGGGTGATCCAGGCCCGGTCGAGCACCCTTCGTTCGTCGGCCTCGGCGACCAGGTCCTCGGACTGGTTGTAGTCGCCGTCGGCGGCCTGGACGGCCCACAGGTGGACGGCGACGCCGTGTTCCTTGGCGGACATCAGCCCGGGCAGCAGATCGCCGTCGCCGGTCACCAATACCACGTCGGAGCAGGCGCGGTTCCTGGCCAGTTCGGTGAGCTCGGCATGCATCGCGGCGTCGACGCCCTTCTGCGCCCAGCGCCCGTCGCTGCGGGTCAGAGCACCGAGCCGGACGGTCACCCGGGGCATCACCCGCAGTCTGCGGTGCTCCGGCTGCGGTACGCGGTCGGGGGCGCCGTCGAACCAGTAGATCCGCAGCAGCGGCTGCTGTGTATCGGCCTCGGCCAGCTCGCGCAGGCCCCGGATGAGGGCCGCGTGGTCGACGGTGATGCGGGAACGGGCGGGCTCTCCGGCCAGCAGACTCGCGGCCGCCCCCAGGAGGTAGCCGGCGTCCACCAGGACGACGCAACGGTCCACGCGTTCCACCCTCTTCCAGAAGTTCGGGTGTGGTCTTTGCCAAGGGTTTCCTTCGAGTCTGCCCGACCGCGCAGGGGTTGACGGCCGGAACTCGATCATCGGCGTGGCGGATCGGGAAAACGGCGCATGATACCCCCTCACTACGCACGGTATTGATCCAACATGCACGCTCTATCCCGTTATGTGAATCTGAACGCGGTCCTGGCCCCGAGAGTCCCCACAGGAGGAACACCATGGCCAAGAACAAGAACCGCAAGCAGAGCAGCCGCCAGACCCGCACGTCCGGTCCGGAGCACGGTCCGGAAGAGACCAAGTCGAACGCGCACGAGTCGCAGATACAGCCTCAGTCGCAGGCCCAGGGCAGCCCTGCTGATGCCGCCCGTAAGCACCAGCGCCGCTTCGGCCACAACTGACCCGGGCCGGTCTCCGGTCCGGCCGCAGGCCGGGTGACCGAGAGGGGCGCTCCCTCTTTCGCGGGAGCGCCCCTCTCGTGCGCAGTTGTCGTGGTCCGGCTCAGCCGGCCAGGCAGGACGGCCCGAGCAGCACCTTCAGGTCACCGAAGAGCGCCGGGTCGGGCTTCACCCGGTGCCGGTCGAGCCTGAGCACCGTCGTCTTGCGGGGGCCCTGGAGTTTGATCCGTACCTCGGTGTCGCCGCGGTGGTTGCTGAGGACCTCGCCGAGGCGGCTGACCATCGGTGGGGTGATCTTGACGGTGGGGATGGTCAGGACCACGGGGGCGTTGGTGCCGGCCGACGAGATGTCGGGGACCTGCATCTCCATGGCGACGAGCCGGGGCACGTCCTCGCGCTTGTCGAGGCGTCCCTTGACGAAGACGACGGTGTCCTCGACGAGCTGGGTGGAGACCAGCTGATAGGTGGCGGGGAAGAACATGCACTC
The DNA here is from genome assembly GCF_045207325.1 of Streptomyces sp. NBC_00846. Lineage (NCBI taxonomy): Bacteria > Bacillati > Actinomycetota > Actinomycetes > Kitasatosporales > Streptomycetaceae > Streptomyces > Streptomyces sp. NBC_00846. The sequence continues at coordinate 1,684,108 of NZ_CP108846.1, forward strand.
GATGGAACCGGCCAGGTCCTCGACGGTGGCGATGGCCCAGGCGTTGCCCTGCTTGGTCATCTTGCGCTGGAGGCCGGAGATGATGCCGCCGACGGTGACGATGGCGCCGTCGGCGTGCTCCCCGCCGGTCAGCTGGGAGATCGAGGAGTCGGCCTTGTCGGACAGGACGTGTTCCAGGCCGAAGAGCGGGTGGTCGGAGACGTACAGGCCGAGCATCTCGCGCTCCTGGGCCAGCAGGTAGGACTTCTCCCACTCGATGTCGGAGAACTCCACGTCGAGCCCGAAGCCCGGCTCGTCGGTCTCCTCCTCGCCCATGCCGCCGAAGAGGTCGAACTGCCCCTCGGCCTCCTTGCGCTTGACCTGCACCACGTTGTCGATCATCGGTTCGTGGTGGGCGACCAGGCCCTTGCGGGTGTGACCCATCTCGTCGAACGCGCCGGCCTTGATCAGCGATTCGACGGTGCGCTTGTTGCAGACGACCGCCTCGACCTTGTCGAGGAAGTCGGGGAAGCTGCCGTACTTCCCCTTCGCCTTGCGGCACCGGATGATCGAGTCGACAACGTTCTGACCCACGTTGCGGACGGCCGTCAGGCCGAAGAGGATCACGTCGTCGCCCTGCGCCGCGAAGTTCGACAGCGACTCGTTCACATTGGGCGGCAGCACCTTGATGCCCATGCGGCGGCACTCGTTGAGATAGACCGCCGACTTGTCCTTGTCGTCCTTGACGGAGGTCAGCAGCGCCGCCATGTACTCGGCGGGGTAGTTCGCCTTCAGGTACGCGGTCCAGTAGGTGACCAGACCGTACGCGGAGGAGTGCGCCTTGTTGAACGCGTATCCGGCGAACGGGACCAGGACGTCCCACAGGGCCTTGATCGCGGCGTCGGAAAATCCCTTCTCCTTGGCCCCCGACTCGAAGAGGACGAAGTTCTTCGCCAGTTCCTCGGGCTTCTTCTTGCCCATCACACGGCGCAGGATGTCGGCTTCGCCGAGCGAGTACCCGGCGACGATCTGGGCGGCCTTCTGCACCTGCTCCTGGTACACGATCAGGCCGTAGGTGAGCCCGAGGACCTCCTTGAGGGGCTCCTCCAGCTCCGGGTGGATCGGGGTGATCTCCTGCCGGCCGTTCTTGCGCTCGGCGTAGTTCGTGTGCGAGTTCATGCCCATCGGGCCCGGCCGGTACAGGGCCGAGACGGCGGAAATGTCCTCGAAGTTGTCGGGCTGCATCTGGCGCAGCAGGGAACGCATCGGCCCGCCGTCGAACTGGAACACGCCGAGCGTGTCACCGCGGCAGAGCATGTCGTACGTCTTCGGGTCGTCCAGCGGGAGGCCGAGCAGGTCCAGCTTGACGCCCTTGTTGGACTCCACCATCTTGACGGCGTCGTCCATGATGGTCAGGTTGCGCAGGCCCAGGAAGTCCATCTTCAGCAGGCCGAGCGACTCGCACTGCGGGTAGTCCCACTGCGTGATGGTGACGCCGTCGGTGTGCCGCACCCAGATCGGGGCGTGGTCGACGATCGGCTCGCTGGACATGATGACGCCCGCGGCGTGCACGCCCATCTGCCGGACCAGGCCCTCGACGCCCTTCGCGGTGTCGATGACCTTCTTCACGTCCGGCTCGTTCTCGTACATCCCCCGGATCTCGCCCGCCTCGTTGTAGCGCGGGTGCTTGGGGTCGGTGATGCCGTTGAGGTCGATGCCCTTGCCGAGGACGTCGGCGGGCATGGCCTTGGTGAGCCGGTCGCCCATCGCGTACGGGTAGCCGAGGACGCGGGCGGAGTCCTTGATGGCGTTCTTCGCCTTGATCTTGCCGTACGTGCCGATCATGGCGACCTTGTCGGCGCCGTACTTCTCCGTCACGTACCTGATCACTTCGACGCGCCGGCGCTCGTCGAAGTCGATGTCGACATCGGGCATGGAGACGCGCTCGGGGTTGAGGAACCGCTCGAAGATCAGTCCGTGCTCGATCGGGTCGAGGTCGGTGATACCCATCGCGTACGCGACGATCGAACCGGCAGCGGAGCCTCGGCCGGGGCCGACCGCGATGCCGTTGTTCTTCGCCCACATGATGAAGTCGGCGACGACGAGGAAGTAGCCCGGGAACCCCATCTGGATGATGATGTCCATCTCGTACTCGACCTGCTTCTGCCGGTCGTCGGGGACACCGCCCGGGAAGCGGCGCTCCATCCCGCGCCGCACCTCCTCCTGGAACCAGGTGATCTCCGTGAAACCGTCCGGGATGTCGAACTTCGGCATCAGGTCGCGCTTCTCGAACATGCCGCTGGTGTCGATCTGCTGCGCGACCAGCAGCGTGTTGGCGCACCCCTCCTGCCAGGCGTCGGAGGAGTCGACGGCGTACATCTCGTCGGCGGTCTTGAGGTAGTAGCCGGTGCCGTCGAAGCGGAAGCGGTCCGGGTCGGAGAGGTTCTTGCCGGTCTGGATGCACAGCAGCGCGTCGTGGGCCGTGGCCTCGTGCGCGTAGGTGTAGTGCGAGTCGTTGGTCACCAGCGGCGGGATGTTCAGCTTCTTGCCGATTTCGAGGAGCCCGTCACGGACCCGGCGCTCGATCTCGATGCCGTGGTCCATCAGCTCCAGGAAGTACTTGCCCTCACCGAAGATGTCCTTGTAGTCGGAGGCCGCCTGGACCGCCTCGTCGAACTGGCCGAGCCGCAGCCGGGTCTGCACCTCGCCCGAGGGACAGCCGGTGGAGGCGATCAGGCCCTCGGACCACTGGGCGATGGTCTCCTTGTCCATCCGCGGCCACTTCTGCAGCCAGCCCTCGGCGTACGCGTCCGAGGAGAGCCGGAAGAGGTTGTGCAGCCCCGTCGCGTTCGACGCCCAGATCGTCTTGTGGGTGTAACCACCCGAACCCGAGACGTCGTCGCGCTTCTGGTGCGGCTGGCCCCACTGGATCTTCCGCTTGTGCTTGCGCGACTCCGGGGCGACGTACGCCTCGATCCCGATGATCGGCGTCACGCCCGCCTTCTGCGCCGAATGGAAGAAGTCGTAGGCACCGTGCAGGTTGCCGTGGTCGGTCATCGCGATGTGGGACATGCCCATCTCATTGCACGCGTTGAACATGTCCTTGAGCCGCGCAGCACCGTCCAGCAGGGAGTACTGGGTGTGGACGTGAAGGTGCGTGAAGGGCGGCTTGGTCACGGCGCTGTGCCTCCGGGAAAACGGGCGATGACGGACTGGGGGGACAGCGTGGAAGTCTACGTCGCGACACCGACACTCCGCGGCCTGTCACTCAGCCGCGCACCGTCGAAAACTATGAGCTTGCCGAGATCACAGACGCAGCGGTCAGCAGCCTCCGCCCTCGCACGTGGGCGTGGCGGCGAGCCGACCACGGCACGGACCTGGCAGCCGACCAGGTGACTTCCACGCTCCTCGGGAGACCGCACATTCCAGGCGTCCCGCATCGACTGTGCGGCCCCGCGCGATCGACGCGGCGGGCGGCGGACGAGGAGGGCTTCGCCGGGGTGCTGGTGGACTTCGCGCACAGCTACGGCGCCCGGGCTCGTGCCGACCACCAGACCTTTGTGGATCTTTTCCGCAACGGCCGCATCCCGGGACTGCAGGGCTGCGCACGCGACCGGGGCCCCTTTAGGGGGCGCTTACAGGTTCGCATGCGACACTCCTCAACGATGGACATATCCGGGACGCAGCTCAGAGTCGTTCGCGCGGCGCTTTTCACAGCGCTCGTCGTGACGCTCTCGGCCGGGTCCCATGTACTGCTCTCCCAGGTCTCGCTGCCGCTGACCGTCGTCGCCCTGCTGGCCGGCCTGGTCTTCGCCGTGGCGTACGCGCTGGCCGGCCGGGAGCGCGGCTTCGGGGCGATCGCCGGGCTGCTGGTCCCACTGGAACTGGCCGCCGACACCGTGTTCACCACCGGCCAGCACCTCTGTTACGGCGCGGCGGGCGGCCCGATAGCGGGGCCGCTGCGCTCGGTCGGTGTCGATGTGCTGTGCGGCGGCGGTGACCTCGGCGCCGGTGCGGCACGGGCCGCCGATGTCGGCACCCCGCTCGCCTCGGTGACCGGCACCGGACATACGGCGGCCGCGCTGCTGGCCTCCCCCGGCCCCGCGGTGCCGTGGCTGCTGCTGGCCGCCCATGTGACGGTCGGGCTGGTCGCCGCGGCCTGGCTCCGGCGCGGCGAGTCCGCGCTCGTCGGCCTGCTGGGCGCCGTCGCCGTCCTGGCGTTCCGGCCGCTGCTGACCGCGGTCGCCGTGGTGGGTACGGCCCGCCGCTCCGTACACCGCAGGGTGCGTCCCGCCGGACACGGTCCGCACCTGCTCGTCCACATCCGCCTGCTCGTGCACTCCGTGGGACGGAGGGGACCGCCGCGCTCGGCCTGCGCCATCGCCTGAGCACGCCCATCCCCGACGACGTACCACCCACATCCAGGAGAGACGAACATGAGCAATCGCAACAGCCAGGCCAACAAGTCGGCGGCCCGCGAGCGTCTGCGCGCCGAGCGCGAGCGCCAGGCCAAGAAGGACAAGACCCGCAGGCAGATCCTCGTCGGCGTCTCGATCGTCGGCGTGCTGGCGATCGCGGGCGCCGTCGGCTGGGGTGTCATGCAGATGAACAAGCCGTCCCAGTGGGAGGCGGCCAAGGACGCGAAGAACGTCACGGCGCCCAGGAACACCTCGGGCAAGGACGGCACGACCGTCGTCATCGGCAAGCCGACCGCCAAGAAGACCCTGGAGCTGTACGAGGACTCGCGCTGCCCGATCTGCGGCACGTTCGAGCAGGCCATCGGCGAGACGGTGCACAAGGACGTCGACGCCGGAAAGTACAAGATCAAGTACATCGGTGCCACGTTCATCGACGACATGAGCAACGGCGAGGGCTCGAAGAACGCGCTGAGCGCCCTCGGCGCGGCGCTCAATGTCAGCCCGGAGGCCTTCCTCGACTACAAGTACGCGCTCTACTCCACGAAGTACCACCCGGAGGAGACCGACGACAAGTTCAAGGACGACGCGTATCTGATCAAGATCGCCGACTCGGTGGATTCACTGAAGGGCAACAAGGCGTTCCAGAAGGACGTCGAGGACGGTACGTACGACAGCTGGGCGATGAAGATGTCCGCGGCGTTCGAAAAGAGCGGCGTGAGGGGCACTCCGACGCTGAAGATGGACGGCAAGGCGCTCACCGACGGAAAGAGCGAGAACGCTCCGATGACGGTGGACGACTTCACCACCGCGATCGACGCCGCGCTGAAGGGCTGACCGCCTTCCCGGTCCAGGCCGGGCGGCGAACCCCCGGCAGCGGGTCTCCGACGGGCAGGCGAACTTCCTTGGTTCGCCTGCCCGTCGGGCTTAACGCTCAGCAGGGTCCTGCCCCATGACCGGTCGACACCTCTCCTCGCCGCTGTCCGCCCCCCAGCCGCCGCACGGTCGTCAAGGCCGCCAACCGCCATGTGAAGCGGGCCGACATGGACTCGCACGGCTACGGCGTCCTCGATGTGACCACCGAGCGCTCGCAGATGGACTACTACGCCGTCTCCGACAAAACGAAGCGGGACCCGACCTCCGCGTGGACGCGCTCGCACCGGACGCTCAGCGGGACGCAGAAGGTCGAGCGGGTGGACCGTCCGGTGCACTGAGGGGCTGTTCTCGGCCACTCCGGCCCGTGTTGACGGCACATTACATCGCTACGGCGGGTGGTGTGTCCCCCGACTCCAATGGGGACACACCACCCGCCGGGGTAACGCGGCACGTTACGTGGGCGTCTCAAACTCTGGAACGTGCAGAATTATTTATTCCCGTTTCCCCGTTTTGCCCCACGACCGATTGGGCTTGATCGACCCTCCTCAGCATCTGACATGTGCACGTAATCTCCCGGCGGCGGGCGAGGAAATCCCTCCCCCCACACGTCCGCGAGGAGTCCCTGTGCGCACTCTTGCCCGTATATCACCGCGTATACGTAACCGTGCGATCGGCACCGCTGTTCTGGCCGGAACCCTGGCCCTGGCACCGCTCTCCGCGTCCTCCGGCTCCGCCGTCGCGAAGTCGTCCACCTCCTCGGCATCCACTGCCTCAGCCGTCTCCGCCGCAACCGCCGCATCCGCCGAGAAGTGCGCGAGCGAGGCGAGCACCTCCGCCACCGCGCGCGAGGCCCGCCCCTCGGGCACCAAGCACGCCGCGGACCCCAACGAACTCACCGCGGCCCAGGCCAAGGCCATGGACACCCAGCTGAAGGAGAGACTCGCGGACCGCCGGCTCAGCGGCTCCACGCTCGCCGCGGGCGCCACCATCCCGGTGTACTTCCACGTGGTGCACTCCGGAACGACCGGCAAGCTCAGCGCGTCCGCCATCAACAGCCAGATCAGCGTCCTGAACGCCGCCTACAGCGGCCAGGGCAGCGGCAACACCAACTCCGGCTTCCGGTTCTCGCTGGCCGGCACGGACTACACGGACAACGGCTCCTGGTACAACGGCGTCTCGCCGGGCTCCGCCGCCGAGAAGGCCATGAAGTCGGCGCTGCGCAAGGGCGGCGCGAACGCGCTCAACCTCTACACCGCCAACCTCGGCGGCGGTCTGCTGGGCTGGGCCACCTTCCCCAGCTCCTACAAGTCCAACCCGTCGGACGACGGCGTCGTCATGCTCGATGCCTCGCTGCCCGGCGGCTCGGCCACCAACTACAACGAGGGCGACACCGCCACCCATGAGGTCGGCCACTGGATGGGGCTCTACCACACCTTCCAGGGCGGCTGCAACGGCAACGGCGACTACGTAGCCGACACTCCGGCCGAGGCGAGCCCCGCGTACGCCTGCCCGACCGGGCGCGACACCTGCACCAGCAAGGCCGGGGTCGACCCGATCCACAACTTCATGGACTACACGTACGACTCCTGCATGACCCAGTTCACTCCGGGTCAGGTGCAGCGGATGAGCGACAGCTGGACCGCCTACCGCGGCTGATCCACCCCGTACCGCTCCAAGGGCCCCGCTCGGTGCGGGGTCCTTGGCGCGTTCGCGGTCACAGCGTGGCGAGGAAACCCAGCGCGACCTTCCACGCCAGCGCGGCCGATGCCGAGTCGTGGTCCGGCAGTTCGGGATCGGTGAACAGATGGCCGGCGCCGGGGTAGCGGTAGATCTCGACATCGGCGCCGGTCCGCTGCATCTGCAGATACCAGGAGTTCAGCCAGTCGTGCGTCTCGAACGGGTCCGGGTCCGCGACATGCAGCTGTACGGGCAGCTCGTCCACCGAGGCGTTCTCGGCGATGTCCGAGGTGCCGTGGAACATCAGCAGACCGCGCGCCTTCTCGTCGCCGAGCGCCAGGGTCTGCGCGGTGGAGGCGCCGAAGGAGAATCCGGCGTACACCAGACCCCGGTCCGAGTAGGGCGCGGCGGCCAGCACGGCCCGCCTGAGCAGTTCGTCCTTGCCCACCTCCTCCTTGAAGGCCAGGCCCTCCTCGACGGATTCGAAGGTGTGCCCCTCGAAGAGATCGGGCACCTGCACCTCGTGCCCGGCGGCACGCAGCCGTGCGGCGGCCGCGTGCACCGCCGGGCGCAGACCGTACGTCGAGTGGAAAAGCATGATGTTCATGAGGCCCATGGTGCCAGTTACGGTCGGAAGCATGGAGAACGACGGAATGGAGAGCGTGCTGCGTCCGCTGATCGTCGTCGGCGGCTCGGTCGTGATCACGCTGCTGGCCGGCTGGCTGGTCGACCTGCTGCTCAGACGGACCGACGGCCGGCACCACGAGACGCCGTTGTGGGGTCTGCTGCGGCACTGCCGGATACCGCTTCAGCTGACGCTGTGCGCGGCGCTGCTGCGGGGCACGTACACCCAGAGCCGGCTCGATATGGTCAGGGACCACCGGGCGGGGATCGGCCAGTTCCTGACGCTGGTGCTGATCGGAGCGTCTGCCTGGCTGGTGGTGCGGATCGCGACGGCCGTCGTCGACTCCGTCTACGCCCGGTACGCGGCGAGCACCCGCGATCCGGCGCGGGTGCGGCGGGTCCGTACGCAGGTGATGCTGATCCAGCGGGTGGTCACCGCGATCGTGGCGACGGTCGCCGTCGGCGCGATGCTGCTGACGTTCCCCGCGATGCGGACGTTCGGCGCCTCGATGCTGGCCTCGGCCGGTGTGCTGGGCATCGTCGCGGGCATCGCGGCCCAGTCGACGCTCGGCAATCTCTTCGCGGGGCTGCAGATCGCGTTCGGCGACATGGTACGGATCGGCGACACGGTGGTGGTGGACGGCGAGTGGGGCACGATCGAGGAGATCACCCTGACCTTCCTCGCGGTACGGACCTGGGACGAGCGGCGGATCACGATGCCCGTCTCGTACTTCACCAGCAAACCGTTCGAGAACTGGTCGCGGGGCGGCGCGCAGATGACCGGCTCGGTCTTCTTCCACCTCGACCACTCGGCCCCGGTCGCCGCGATGCGCGAGCAGCTGCGGGACATCCTGGGCGAGTGCGCCGCCTGGGACGGCCGTAACTGGTCCCTGGCGGTCACGGACACCACACCGTCGACGATCCAGGTCCGCGCGGTGGTCACGGCCAAGGACGCGGACGACATCTGGACGGTGCGCTGTGCCGTGCGGGAGCAGCTCATCGGCTGGCTGCGCGATCACCACCCGTACGCGCTGCCGCGGATCGCGACGGCTCCCGCGGTACTTCCGCCGGGCGGTGAGTGGCCCAACTCGCCCCACCCCACGGACGAGAAGCCGACGGGCTGGGACAAGTCGCCCCGCACGGGACGCGGCTGACCGCCCGGCGGGGCGCCGCCCGATGGGGCGCCGCCCGATGGGGCGCCGCCTCACCGCAGGCTGCGTACGTCCAGCTGCCGCAGCACCCGGTCGACGACCTCCGGGTCCGTACCCGCCTCGTTGCGGGCGGAGAGCACCTCGTGGCGGGCGGCCGACATCATTTCGCGCTGGACACGGCTGATCGCCTTGAAGCGCTCGGCGCGTTTCGCGTACGCCTCGCGGCGCTCGTCGTCGACCATGTCGGGGCTGATCCGCGCCCCCACGTCGTACGCGAGCCGATGCAGCCGCTCCGCGACCTCCTCCGGGAACTCTTCGACCTCCTGGATCTCCTTGAGCCGCTGCTTCGCGGCCTTCGCGGCGCGGATCGCGAGGTCCTTCTCCAGCGTCTCCTCGGCGTCCGTGTCCGCCCGGACACGGAGCTTGCGGACCAGCCACGGCAGAGTGAGTCCTTGGAGGACCAGCGTGACCATGATCACCGCGAAGGCGATGAAGACGATCTCGTCACGGCCCGGGAACGGCTTCCCGTCGTCCGTCTTCAGCGGAATCGCGAGTGCCAGCGCGACCGAGGCCACTCCGCGCATCCCGGCCCACCACATGACGACGGTCTCCCGCCAGCTGGTCGGGATCTCCTCGCTGACGTCGCGCCGGGTGTGCAGCCGCTTGGCGAGCCAGGTCGCGGGCAGCAGATACAGCAGCCGTACGCCGACGACGACCGCTACGACGGCCAGTCCCCGGCCGAGCATCTGGAGCTCGCGACCGCCGGCTGCGCCGAAGACGTTGTGCAGTTCGAGACCGATCAGCCCGAACGCGACCCCGGTGACGAGGGTGTCGACGATCTCCCAGAAGGAACGGCCGGTGAGCCGGCCGAGGACGTCGTCGGCGTCGGCGGTGTGCTCGGCGAGGAAGAGCGCGGTGGTGAGGACGGCGAGGACGCCCGACCCCATCAGCTCCTCCGCGAGCACGTAACTCACGAACGGCACCAGCAGGGTGAGGCCGACCTGGAGCGTTGCATCGCCGAGCAGGCCCATGAGCTTGATGGTGAGTCAGCCGAGCACGAGACCCACCACCACGGCGACGACCGCGGAGAGGATCAGCAGCCCGAGCGCCACGTAGTACAGCACGATCACGGTCACGTCGTTGAACAGCCCCTCGCCTTCCAGGATGGAGACGAGCCTGCGCGGCAGCCCGACCGAGCCCGCGACGGCCGTCGCGGCGACCGGGTCGGGCGGGGCGACGAGCGCGCCGAGCGCCACGGCGGCGGCGATCGGGAGCCCGGGAACGATCGCGTTGGCCACCGCGGCGACGGCGGCCGTCGTGATGAAGACCAGCGCGACGGCCAGCAGAAAGATCGGTCGTTTATTGGCGGCGAACTGCCGCCAGGAGGTGCGCTGCACCGAGGCGTAGAGCAGCGGCGGCAGCAGCGCGGGAAGAGTGATCTCGGGCGGGATGTTCACATTCGGCACGAAGCTGAGGAACGCCATGCCGACTCCGGCGAGCGTCATCAGCACTGGCGCGGGCAGTCCGAGACGCTCCCCCAGTGGCACCGTGACCAAGGCTCCGAGCAACAGCAGGAGGAGCAGGGCCATTTGCTCCACGAGGTGCCTTCCGGAACACGGTGAGCCGGCCTCTTTGGCCGGCCGACCTGGGCTTCAAGCCTGCCACGCAAGGCCCGCAATCCAGACAACACCCGCTCTATATCGCCTCCCTGAGCAACCATTCCTCCGATGTCTATGCCGTCACCCTTCCGTAACCTCCCCGCGGCAGGCAGTATGCGGCGTGCGTCATTCAGGGAGGACTACACGCCCACCCCGGACCCGCGCGTCGGCGACGGCTCGTCGAGCAGCCGCTGCTCGCGGGCGGCGGCTGGACCACCGCCTGGCGCGAGCGGCGCGAAGGCGCCGGCCGGCTGCTCGCCGCACACCTCGTGTACCGCTTCCCCGGCCAGGTTTCCCGGGCGACGACCGACGTGCTACGAGCCGTGGACCGCACCCTCACCACCGACCCCGACCGGCTGGTGGACGCGTCGATCGCGTCGCGGTGCGTCCAGGGCGCCTTCCTCGTGGACGCGGACCGCTCCGGCGGTGCCACGCGCTGGGTACGGGTGCACAGCGAGGCGGGCGTCCCGCTGACCCCGGACCACTCCATCACGAGCGGGATCGACGTACAGGACGCGCACGGACGCCCGCTGCGCCGACGGCATACCGGTCCCGGCCGGATCACGGTCGCTCTGCCGCGCGGTGGCACGGCGGTGGTCACCCCGCACGGCACGCGCCACCAAGGGACGGTCCCGCGCGACGTGCCGTCGAACGGGACGTGGACGCGCTGGGGCCTGCCGGACTGAACCGGTCCGCCCGGCTCCACGGGTACGGCCGTCGGCTACAGGGCGCGCCGCATCGCCCGGTGCGCGATCCCCGCGTCCGGGAACTCGGGGCCGTACGCCGCGTACCCGAGCCGCTCGTAGAAGCCGAGCGCATGGGTCTGGGCGTGCAGGTCGACGGCCGCCAGGCCGAGGTCCCGGGCCGCGTCCTCGATGGCCCGGACCAGCGCCACGCCGACGCCGAGACCGCGCGCCCGCTTGATCACCGCCAGCCGGCCGAGCGAGCCGACGGTGGGATCGCCACCGGTCCTGTCGGCTGCGGCGGGGCCGTGCAGCAGCCGCCCGGTGCCGAGCGGCGAACCGTCCGCCGCGACGGCGATCACATGCACCGCGTCCGCGTCGTGGGTGTCGTACTCGATCTCCTCGGGCACGTTCTGCTCACCGACGAAGACGTCCTTGCGGACCTGGAAACAGGCGGCGCGGTCCTGCTCGTCGACGACGGTACGGGTGGTGTACGGAGCGGGCGTGCCGGTCATTCGCTCTCCGCCGCGATCGTGTCCAGGGCGTGCTGGAGGTCGTCCGGGTACACGCTGGCGAACTCCACCCAGCCGCCGTCGGACGGGTGCTCGAAGCCGAGCCGGACGGCGTGCAGCCACTGCCGCGTCAGGCCGAGCCGCTTGGCGATCGTCGGGTCGGCGCCGTAGGTGAGGTCACCGACGCAGGGGTGCCGGTGCGCGGACATGTGCACCCGGATCTGGTGCGTGCGGCCCGTCTCCAGCTTGATGTCCAGGAGGCTGGCGGAGCGGTAGGCCTCGATGAGGTCGTAGTGCGTCACGGAGGGCTTGCCCTCGGCCGTGACGGCCCACTTGTAGTCGTGTTGGGGGTGGCGCCCGATGGGGGCGTCGATGGTGCCGCTCATCGGGTCCGGGTGGCCCTGCACCAGCGCGTGGTACTTCTTCTCGACGACCCGGTCGCGGAACTGCGCCTTCAGCAGGGTGTAGGCCCGCTCGGACTTGGCGACGACCATCAGGCCGGAGGTGCCGACGTCGAGGCGGTGGACGATGCCCTGGCGCTCGGCGGCGCCGGACGTCGAGATCCGGTACCCGGCCGCGGCGAGACCGCCGATGACGGTCGTGCCGGTCCAGCCGGGGCTCGGGTGGGCGGCGACCCCGACCGGCTTCACGATCACGACGATGTCGTCGTCGTCGTGCACGATCTCCATGCCCTCGACGGGCTCGGCGACGATCTGCACCGGAGCGGCCGCCTGCGGCATCTCGACTTCCAGCCAGGCACCGCCCCGTACCCGCTCGGACTTCCCGACCACCGCACCGTCCACCTGTACCTTCCCGGCAGCGGCCAGGTCGGCGGCCTTGGTGCGGGAGAAACCGAACATCCGGGAAATGGCGGCGTCGACACGCTCGCCTTCCAGACCGTCGGGTACGGGCAGGGTGCGGACCTCGGGATACGTACTCACCTGTCGAGTATGCCTTGCGCCCGCTAGTCCTTGTGCACGGTGCCGTCGGGGTCCAGGCCCTTGAAGGAAAGGATCACGATCAGGATGCCGCCGCAGACGATCGCGGAGTCGGCGAGGTTGAAGACGGCGAAGTGCGCGGGCGCGATGAAGTCCACCACCGCGCCCTGGAAGGTGCCGGGAGCGCGGAAGATGCGGTCGGTGAGGTTGCCGAGCGCACCGCCGAGCAGCAGGCCGAGCGCGATGGCCCACGGCAGGCTGTAGAGCTTGCGGGCGAGACGTGCGATCACCACGATGACCGTCGCCGCGATGAAGGTGAAGATGATCGTGTAGGCCTCGCCGATTCCGAACGCGGCGCCCGCGTTACGGATCGCGTCGAGCCTCAGCCAGTCGCCGATGATCTCGACCGGCGGGTGGTGCTCCAGCTTCGCGACCACGATCATCTTGCTGATCAGGTCGAGCAGATAGGCGAAGACGGCCACGCCGAAGAGCACCATGATCTTCCGCTTGCCCCTGCTGAGGGCCGTCTCCTCGCCCCGGCCCTCGACCTCGTCCCCTTCGGTCCCCTCAGCATCGGGGATGTCCGGCGTACCGATGATGCGCTCCGCCTCTGCCACGTGAATCCCTCAACCTAGGTTCCTGACTGAGGACGAGGGTACGACACACGGCCCCGGATCAACCGCGACGCTCCTGCTTCTGTTTGTCCTCGACGCAGAGCGTCGCCCGGGGGAACGCCTGCATCCGTGCCTTGCCGATCGGATTGCCGCAGATCTCGCACAGTCCGTACGTCCCGGCGTCGAGGCGGGCCAGCGCCCGCTCGGTCTGGTCGAGCATCTCCTGGGCGTTGGCGGCGAGCGACATCTCGTGCTCGCGGGTGATGTTCTTGGTGCCGGTGTCCGCCTCGTCGTCACCCGCCCCGTCGCCGGAGTCACGCATCAGCCCGGCGAGCGCGGCACCCGCTGCCTCCAGCTCACTGCGCAGCCGCATGATCTCGCTGCTCAGCAGAGCCCGGGCCTCCTCGACCTCCTGCGGCGTCCAGGGATCCTCGCCCGGCCGGACCGCCAGCTCGCCGGGGGCTGTCGTGACGACTCCACGGGTCGGGGGCACGGGCGCCGCGCCCTTGCCGGCCGTGCGGGTCCGGGCCGCGCTCTTCTTGGCTACCACCGTGTGGGCTCCCGTCTGCTCGGCGGCCTCGGCCGCCACCATGGCCGCCGCGGCCTTCTTGGCCGCGGTCTTCTTCGCAGCTGTCTTCTTGGCCGGCTCCGTGTGCCCGGCGCCCACGTGTGCGGCGGGCACCGCCTTCTTCCTGGCTGCGGTCTTCTTCTCCGCGTCCTTGCCGGTCGGGGCCTTCCTTGCCGGCACCTTCTTCTCAGCCACTTTCTTCACAGCAGCCCTCTTCACAGCAGCCTTCTTCGCCGCCTTCTTCACGGCCGTTTCCGTCACGGCCGTCTTCTTTCCGGCCGCCGCACCCGTGGATTCCGCCGACGCCGACTTCTTCTCGGCAGTCTTCTTCACCACCATGGCCGCGGCCCCTTCACATATTGTGATCTTGCACGCGAATCGTGCTGGGACGATAAATCGACCCCAGCGCCGCGGCAACGGGGCACGCCGCCGGATCGCCCCTCCCCGTGTCCGATGCCGACGCGCCTGAATCCGTTGTGCCCAGCTCCGCGCCGGGTAATCCGCCTCCGGCCGCCCGCCCGGAGTCCGTACGTACGCGTCTGCCCAATCGGGTCACGCCCCGCCCCACGGGTTAAACCGGTCGGCCGTCGCCCGTACGGGCCCGTACACTGGCCTGAGCGAGAGGCGTGGATGGGACGAGTAGCGTCGTACGCAGCCAGGAGCGACCCGGGGACGGTGGAAGCCCGGGGGCGAGCGCGTCGTGAAGATCACCCGGAGCCGTCGGAAGAACGCCGCAGGGCAAGTAGAACCGGCATCGCGACCCCAATGAGGGGGTCACGGGCACATGCCCGGGGCCAAGGAGGGTGGTACCGCGGGAGTCGATGAGGCTCTCGTCCCTCCGACGGAAGTGGAAAACGTCCGCCGGAGGAAGTCCGCCCATGACATCGCCGCAGTACCGCCAGGTACCCGCCCAGGTCGACCTGCCCGCGCTGGAGCACGCCGTGCTCGATTTCTGGCGCGAGAGCAAGGTCTTCGCCAAGAGCCTCGAACAGTCCGAGGGCCGCCCCGAGTGGGTCTTCTACGAGGGCCCGCCCACCGCCAACGGCATGCCCGGCGCCCACCACATCGAGGCCCGCGTCTTCAAGGACGTCTTCCCCCGCTTCCGCACCATGCAGGGCTACCACGTCGGCCGCAAGGCCGGCTGGGACTGCCACGGACTGCCGGTCGAGCTCGCGGTCGAGAAGGAGCTGGGCTTCAACGGCAAGAAGGACATCGAGGCGTACGGCATCGCCGAGTTCAACGCCAAGTGCCGCGAGTCCGTGACCCGGCACACCGACGCGTTCACCGAGCTCACGACCCGGATGGGCTACTGGGTCGACCTCGACGACGCGTACCGCACGATGGACCCCGAGTACGTCGAGTCGGTGTGGTGGTCGCTGAAGGAGATCTTCAACAAGGGCCTGCTGGTCCAGGACCACCGCGTCGCCCCTTGGTGCCCCCGCTGCGGCACCGGCCTCTCCGACCACGAGCTGGCGCAGGGGTACGAGACGGTCGTCGACCCGTCGGTCTTCGTCCGCTTCCCCCTCACCTCGGGCCCGCTGGCCGGTGACGCCTCGCTCCTCGTCTGGACGACCACACCCTGGACCCTGGTCTCCAACACCGCCGTCGCCGCGCACCCCGACGTCACCTATGTCGTCGCGACGAACGGCGAGGAGAAGCTCGTCGTCGCGCAGCCGCTCGTCGAGAAGGCGCTGGGCGAGGGCTGGGAGCCCACCGGCCAGACCTTCACCGGCCGCGAGATGGAGCGCTGGACGTACGAGCGCCCGTTCACCCTCGTGGACTTCCCGGCCGAGGCGCACTACGTCGTCAACGCCGAGTACGTGACGACCGAGGACGGTACGGGTCTGGTCCACCAGTCCCCCGCCTTCGGCGCCGACGACCTCGTCGTCTGCAAGGCGTACGGCCTGCCGGTCGTGAACCCGGTCCGCCCCGACGGCACCTTCGAGGAGGACCTGCCGCTGGTCGGCGGCGTCTTCTTCAAGAAGGCCGACGAAGCGCTCACCGAGGACCTGGCCGCCCGCGGCAAGCTCTTCCGGCACGTCCCGTACGAGCACAGCTACCCGCACTGCTGGCGCTGCCACACCGCGCTCCTCTACTACGCGCAGCCGTCCTGGTACATCCGTACGACCGCCATCAAGGGCCGGCTCCTCGAAGAGAACGAGAAGACGAACTGGTTCCCGGACTCGGTCAAGCACGGCCGCTTCGGTGACTGGCTGAACAACAACGTCGACTGGGCACTGTCCCGCAACCGCTACTGGGGCACCCCGCTGCCGATCTGGCGCTGCGAGGACAGCCACCTCACCTGCGTCGGCTCGCGCGCCGAGCTCAGCGGGCTCACCGGCACCGACCTCTCCGGTCTCGACCCGCACCGCCCGTTCATCGACGAGATCACGTTCACGTGCTCGCACGAGAACTGCCAGCTGGAGGCGTACCGCGTCCCCGAGGTCATCGACGCCTGGTACGACTCGGGCTCGATGCCGTTCGCGCAGTGGGGCTACCCGTACAAGAACAAGGAGATCTTCGAGAGCCGCTACCCGGCGCAGTTCATCTCGGAGGCCATCGACCAGACCCGCGGCTGGTTCTACACGCTGATGGCGGTCGGCACGCTGGTCTTCGACAAGTCGTCGTACGAGAACGTGGTCTGCCTGGGCCACATCCTCGCCGAGGACGGCCGCAAGATGTCCAAGCACCTCGGGAACATCCTGCAGCCGATCCCCCTCATGGATCAGCACGGCGCGGACGCGGTGCGCTGGTTCATGGCGGCGGGCGGCTCCCCGTGGGCGGCGCGCCGCGTCGGCCACACCACGATCCAGGAGGTCGTCCGCAAGACCCTCCTGACGTACTGGAACACGGTCGCCTTCCAGGCCCTGTACGCCCGTACCTCCGGCTGGGCGCCGTCCGCGGCCGATCCGGCCCCGGCGGACCGCACGGTCCTGGACCGCTGGCTGCTGAGCGAACTGAACGCCCTGGTGGACCAGGTCACGCAGGCTCTGGAGGGGTACGACACCCAGCGCGCCGGCAAGCTGCTGTCGTCGTTCGTCGACGACCTGTCCAACTGGTACGTACGCCGCTCGCGCCGCCGCTTCTGGCAGGGCGACAAGGCGGCGCTGCGCACGCTGCACGAGGTCGTCGAGACGGTGACCCGGCTGATGGCCCCGCTCACCCCGTTCATCACCGAGCGGGTCTGGCAGGACCTGGTCGTTCCGGTCGCTCCGGACGCCCCCGAGTCGGTCCACCTCTCCGGCTGGCCCAAGGCCGACCTCGCGGCGATCGACCCGGCGCTCTCCACCCGGATGGCGCTGGTGCGCCGCCTGGTCGAGCTGGGCCGGGCTACCCGTGCCGAGTCGGGCGTCAAGACCCGTCAGCCGCTGTCCCGCGCCCTGGTCGCGGCGGCGGGCTTCGAGTCCCTCTCCCCCGAGCTGCACGCCCAGATCACGGAGGAGCTGAACGTCTCCTCGCTGGCCTCGCTCTCCGAAGTCGGCGGCTCGCTGGTCGACACGACCGCGAAGGCGAACTTCCGGGCGCTCGGCAAGCGGTTCGGCAAGGGTGTCCAGGCGGTGGCCAAGGCGGTCGCGAACGCCGACGCAGCGGCCCTGTCGCTGGCCCTGCGCGAGGGCACGGCGTCGGTCGAGGTGGACGGCGAGACGGTCACCCTCTCCCCCGACGAGGTGATCATCACCGAGACGCCGCGCGAGGGCTGGTCGGTGGCGTCCGACTCGGGCGCGACGGTCGCCCTGGACCTGGAGATCACCCCGGAGCTGCGCCGTGCGGGCCTCGCCCGTGACGCGATCCGCCTCATCCAGGAGGCCCGCAAGAACAGCGGCCTGGACGTCGCGGACCGCATCGCCGTCCGCTGGACGTCGGCCTCCCCCGCCACGGTGGAGGCCCTGACCGAGCACGCGACCCTGATCGCGGACGAGGTCCTGGCCCTGGACTACGCACAAGGAGAGGCGGACGCGGCGTACGGCGCCCCGTTCGAGGACGAGGGCCTGGCCCTGACGTTCCGCCTGCGCAAGACGGAGCAGTAGCCCAAGCCCCTCGGAGGCCCGCCCGGAACCCACGTTCCGGGCGGGCCTCCGGCACATCCGAACCCCTCCGCGATGGAAACAGTCCCGCCTCAGGCGCGCGCCACGCCCACACCCACCCACGGCAAAAGGGCCGGGCCCCGGGGAAACCCCGGGGCCCGGCCCTCAGCCTGCCGACGGCTACGCGCTCACCGCGCGCACGCGTCTCAGTTGTCGTCCTCGTCGATCAGGAACCCACGCATCGGCGAAGGAGCCTGCTGCATCGGCTGCGGCGCCTGCGGCCGCACCGGTGCCATCGGCTGGGTCATCGCCGGCGACATCTGCTGCTGGCCACCGTACGAGGGGCCACCGCCCATCGACGGGTTGCCGCCCATCGGCTGGCTGCCGTGACCTCCGTGGTTGCCGCCGCCCATGGTGTGACCCATGGCACCCGCACCGGCCGGAGCCAGCGAGGGCGACGGCGGCAGGGAAGCGGTCGCCGGGGTCCGCGGCGGGGCCAGCGAGTCGTCGGCCTGGGTCTCCAGCTGACGCAGCTGGCTCTCCAGGTAGGACTTCAGCCTGGTCCGGTACTCGCGCTCGAAGCCGCGCAGGTCCTCGACCTTGCGCTCCAGCGTCGCGCGGGCCGACTCCAGCGAGCCCATCGCCACGCGGTGCTTCTCCTGCGCGTCCCGCTCCAGCGCGTCCGCCTTGGCACGTGCGTCGCGCTCCAGGCCCTCGGCACGGCTGCGCGCCTCGCCGACGATCTTGTTGGCCTCGGAACGGGCCTCCGCGATCGCCTGGTCGGCGGTCTGCTGCGCGAGCGAGAGGACACGGGCGGCGCTGTCGCCGCCGGGGCCCTGACCGGGCTGCTGCATCTGCGGCGGCTGCTGCATCTGCGGCGGCTGCTGCATCTGCGGCGGCTGCTGCATCTGCTGCATCTGCTGCTGCGGGGCGTGACCGCCCATGGGGCCGCCCATCGGGCCACCCATGGGACCGCCCTGCATCGGACCGGGGCCGTGCGGGCCCTGCGGACCGGGGCCGTGCTGGCCCTGGGGACCGGGACCATGACCGCTGGGACCGGCGGGCAGCTGCGGAGCACCACCAGGCAGCTGGGGCGGACCCATCTGCGGGGGCTGCTGCTGGACCGGCGGACCCGATATGGCGGCGGGCACAGGCGCCCCGGGCCGGTCCTGCGGCTCCGGCTTGCGCATCCCCTGCTGCTGGTTCTGCGCGGCTGCACGCGTGGCGGCGGCCAGCTTGGCGCGCAGGTCCTCGTTCTCACGGAGCAGGCGGGTCAGCTCGGACTCGACCTCGTCGAGGAAGGCATCGACCTCGTCCTCGTCATAGCCTTCTCGGAGGCGGACGGTCGTGAACTGCTTGTTCCGCACGTCCTCGGGGGTCAGCGGCATCTCTTCTTCACCTCTACGTAGTCGTCGGCAGTCGGCAAGACCGTATCGCTCACAGCCTGGTCACAATGCTGATCAGGATGTAGACGATGATCATCAGAACGAAGAAGGACAGGTCGAGTGCCACGCCCCCGAGACGCAGCGGCGGGATGAACCGCCGCAGAAGCTTGAGCGGTGGATCCGTGACAGTGTAGGTGGCCTCAAGTATGACCACCATCGGCTTGCCGGGCTGCCATGAACGTGCGAACTGGAAGACGTAGTCCATGACCAGCCGGAAGATCAGCACGATGAGGAAACACATCAACGCGATATAGACAACTTGCAGTACGACGCCCATTTCGCGCTTCCCTCTCCCCTGACTCTCGTAGCTCCGGCCTTACGGCCGGGTTGTTCCCGGTGTCGCGTTCTCAGCTCTGGTTGAAGAATCCGCCCTCAGCGATGCGGGCCTTGTCCTCCGCCGTGACATCGACGTTAGCAGGCGACAACAGGAACACCTTCTGCGTCACGCGCTCAATGCTGCCATGGAGACCGAAGACGAGTCCTGCGGCAAAGTCGACAAGTCGCTTCGCGTCCGTATCGTCCATCTCCGTGAGATTCATGATCACCGGAGTGCCCTCACGGAAGTGTTCCCCGATGGTACGGGCCTCGTTGTAGGTCCTGGGGTGCAGCGTGGTGATGCGGTAGGGCTCCCGCTCGGACACAACCTTGGGCATGATCACCGGCGCGTTCTTCTCCATGTTCGGGCGTTCAGGTGTGATGGATGCCACGGGGGCGATTCGGGCGGGTCGCTCCCTTTCCGCCGGGATCTGAACCGGTTCCCGCTGCGCGGGAGGCTGCACCACTCGCACCGGCTCGTCCCGTTCCCGGTCCCGCTCCACCTGATGCGCGGGCTGATGCCGCCGCCGGTCGCGCTCGGGCTCCGGCTCGGGTTCGAATTCGTCGTCGGGGTCGAACCCCGGACCGTCGTACCCATCGTCCTCCACGAGGCCGAGGTAGACCGCCATCTTGCGCATCGCGCCGGCCATGCTCTGAGTCCTCCGCTCTGTGGTGGATCGGCATCTGTCACCAAGTGCCCCGCGATCCACTGAGGCCTGCCCGCCATAGGCGGGAATGACCATATTTTCTGCTGTGGTCCGACCTGCTTGGCGACGTTACCCGAGCCTCGGTCGGACTCCGAGTACCGCCGTACCGACGCGCACATGTGTCGCTCCGGCCGCAACGGCATCCTCGAGGTCCGCGCTCATCCCCGCGGAGACCATGTTCGCAGCCGGATGGTTCCCGCGCAGGCGGGATGAGAATTCCATCAGCCGGTCGAAGGCGGCGCGTTGCCGTCCCGCATACGGTCCGGCGAGCGGCGCGACGGTCATCAGACCGCCGAGCCGCAGTCCGGGCGCGGCTTCGACCGCCGCGGCCAACTCCTCGATCCCGTCCGGCGCGACGCCGCCCCGGTCACCCCGCTCACCGCTCTCCGCGTCGAGCGCGACCTGGATGAGACAGCCGAGTTCGCGCCCTTCGCGCACGGCCGCCGCCGAGAGAGCCGTGACCAATTTGGTCCGATCCACCGACTGTACGACGTTTGCGTAACTCGCCACAGAGCGAACCTTATTGGTCTGCAATTGACCGACAAAGTGCCAGGTGAGCGACAGATCCGCACATTCGGCTGCTTTGGGCGCCGCGTCCTGGTCACGATTCTCTGCGACATGACGCACACCGAGTTCATGCAGAATCCGCACATCGCTCGCGGGATAGGTCTTGGTGACCACGATGAGGGTCACTTCTTCCCGATTACGGCCGGCGGCGATACAGGCGGAAGCAATGCGTTCTTCCACCTGTGCCAGATTTTCGGCGAGTTGAGTCTTACGGTCCGTCATGCCCTATCAGTCCAACCAGACATATCCGGCGAGCCGCCCGGTGATGCGGTCGCGGCGGTACGAGAAGTGGTCGCCCGATTCGAGAGTGCAGACCGGCGATGCGAGCCGGTCCTCGACCCCGAGGGCTTCGAGTTGCGCGTGGACCCCCGCGGTGACGTCCACGGCCGGGGTGCCCCAACTGGTCTCGGACCAGGAGGCCGGAACGCTCTCGGCGACCTCGGCACGCATCCGGGACGGGACTTCGTAGCACCGTCCGCAGACCGCCGGTCCGGTACGGGCGACGATCCGGGAGGGTTCGGCGCCCAGTCCGGTCATGGCCTCGACCGTGGCCGGAACGATTCCGGCGACGAGGCCGGGACGGCCCGCGTGCGCGGCCGCCGCGACCCCGGCGACCGGGTCGGCGAGGAGTACGGGGGTGCAGTCGGCGGTGAGCACGGCGAGCGGGAGTCCGCGCCGTGCGGTCACCACCGCGTCCACCGCGGGGATCTCCGAAGCGTCTCCCCACGGGCCGTCGACGACCGCGACGTCCCGCCCGTGCACCTGGTTCATCCAGACGACCTGCGCCGGGTCGAGGCCGAGGGCCCGGGCGGCCCGCTCCCGATTGGCCAGAACGGCGGCGGGGTCGTCTCCGACCGCGCCGCCGAGGTTGAGCTCCTCGTGCGGAGCGGCGCTCACCCCACCCCACCTGTCGGTGAAGGCGAAGTGCGCGCCGCGGCCCCCCGAGGTTACTGAGGACACTGCGGGAACTGCGTGATGCCGACCTATCACTTCAAGAAGTCCGGAACATCCAGCTCCTCGGCCTGGGAGTCCTGGTAGGGACGGGCCGGCGGGATGTGCGGCGGAGTGACCGGCGGCAGGTGGCTCTCGCCGACCGCCGGTACGGGCTCGGCCTGGACCGGGGGCTCCTCGCGCGGGATCACGGAGCCCAGTCCGCCGCTCTGGCGCACGGGCTCGGCGGTCCGGACCGGCGGAGCCGGCTCCTCGCGCTTGGTGGAGTTCGCGCCCAGGACGTTCTCGCGCCGGGCCGGCGGCTGTCCGCCGTCGAAACCCGCCGCGATCACGGTGACGCGGACCTCGTCGCCCAGTGCGTCGTCGATGACCGCACCGAAGATGATGTTCGCCTCGGGGTGAGCCGCCTCACTCACCAGCTGGGCGGCCTCGTTGATCTCGAAGAGACCGAGGTCGCTGCCGCCGGAGATGGAGAGCAGGACACCGCGGGCGCCGTCGATGGACGCCTCCAGGAGCGGCGAGGAGATCGCCATCTCCGCGGCGGCCACGGCACGGTCGTCGCCGCGGGCCGAGCCGATGCCCATGAGTGCCGATCCGGCCTCGGACATGACCGACTTGACGTCGGCGAAGTCGAGGTTGATCAGGCCCGGGGTCGTGATGAGGTCGGTGATGCCCTGGACGCCCGAGAGCAGCACCTGGTCGGCCGACTTGAACGCGTCGAGCACGCTGACCTGGCGGTCCGAGATGGACAGCAGTCGGTCGTTGGGAATGACGATGAGGGTGTCGACCTCTTCGCGGAGCTCGGCGATGCCGTCCTCCGCCTGGTTCGCGCGCCGCCGGCCCTCGAAGGTGAACGGGCGGGTGACCACGCCGATCGTGAGGGCGCCGAGCGAGCGCGCGATGTTGGCGACGACGGGTGCGCCGCCGGTGCCGGTGCCGCCGCCCTCTCCGGCGGTGACGAAGACCATGTCGGCCCCCTTGAGGACCTCCTCGATCTCCTCACGGTGGTCCTCTGCCGCCTTGCGACCGACGGCCGGGTTGGCCCCGGCGCCGAGGCCACGGGTGAGTTCGCGGCCGACGTCGAGCTTGACGTCGGCGTCGCTCATCAACAGGGCTTGCGCATCCGTGTTGATCGCGATGAACTCGACGCCCTTGAGACCGACCTCGATCATTCGGTTGATGGCATTGACACCACCGCCGCCGACACCGATGACCTTGATGACTGCGAGGTAGTTCTGCGGTGCTGCCACGTCGAAGGCCTCTCGCCTCGAGTTACGTGTCGTCGCTGTGCGGGGGTCCCGCCGCGACGACGGATGCCGATTGGGACGGTCCGAAACGCCGACCCAAACCCTAACGTTGAAGTTTAGGGTTACCAGTGTGTCTGCTTCATGGACTCTTCCGAACAGGACACTAAGTCGACAAGTGGCGCACGTTCAACGAACACGCCGAACCTCCCGTTTTTCTTTTCACCCTATGTGATCACCCGTAGCGCTGACCAACCAGGGTGCTGGCCAGGCCAAATGTGCGTCAACTACCGGACACGGCAGGGGCGGTGGGTGCACTCACGTCGAAGTGTCCCGCTTTGGGAGCGGCTTTCATGAGAGCGGTGAGGACTTTCGCCTTCGCCGGCCCGTCTTTGCCACTGCCCCAGATCACCGTGCGACCACGGGTGAGTTCCAGGGAGATCGAGTCGTACGAGGTGACCCGTACGACCCGGGTGTCCTTGGCGATGCCCGCCGGAAGTCCGCCCGCGACCCGGACCGCTTCCCGCACCAGCCGGGCGCTGCCGAAGCGGCGCAGACTTGCCGACCGACCGGGCGCCAATTCAAGCAGAGGCACCTGCCCGGGCGATTTGTCCACCGTCGCGAACCGCACTCCTTTCGCGTCCACTTCGGTAAACTTTGTACCCTTTTTCATCAACAGGACCGGCTGCCGTTCGGTCACCTCGAGTCCGATTCCATGCGGCCATGACCGTACGACATCCACCGAGTCGATACGTGGCAGCTTCCGGCGCAACCGGTCGGCGATGGCATCGGTGTCCACGGAGATCAGGGGAGCGCCGATCGGTACGGCCGCGGCGGCCTTCACCTCGGCCGGTGTCAGCACGTCGAGGCCGGTGATCCTGACCTGTTCGGCCCGGAGCCATGAGGAGCCGTAGAGCGCCCACACGGCGCCGGAGCCGAGCAGGAGGACCAGCGCGCCGATGACGATCAGCTGTCCGCGGCTGGGCCGCCTGCGGCCTTCGGGGTGCGGGCGCGGCGGGCGGGCCGGGGAGTCCTCCTGCTGCGCTGCACCGCGCTGGGCGGTCGTCGGTCCGGCCACGCTCGCTCCTTACGCCGGGTCTGGGGGCACCGCCCCCGGACCCGTCCGCCTCACGCGCCTCGGCGTGCGGCAATCGCCTCGTACACCATGCCGACGAGCAGATCGTCGGCGTCCCTGCGGCCGAACTCGGCGGCGGCGCGGGACATCTCGTACAACCGGTGCGGATCCGCGAGCACCGGCAGGACGTTGCCCTGTACCCACTCGGGGGTGAGCGCCGCGTCATCCACCAGCAGACCGCCGCCGGCATTGACCACCGGCTGGGCGTTGAGCCGCTGTTCGCCGTTGCCGATGGGCAGCGGTACGTAGGCGGCGGGGAGCCCGACGGCGGAGAGTTCGGCGACGGTCATCGCGCCCGCACGGCAGAGCATCATGTCGGCCGCAGCGTACGCGAGGTCCATCCGGTCCACGTACGGTACCGGGATATAGGGCGGCATACCGGGCATGTTGTCGATGCGCGGCAATTCGTTCTTCGGGCCGACCACGTGCAGGATCTGGATCCCGGAGCGCTGCAGCAGCGGGGCGACCCGCTGGACCACCTCGTTGAGATGGCGGGCGCCCTGCGAGCCGCCGGAGACCAGCAGCGTCGGCAGGTTGGGGTCGAGGCCGAAGGCCGCACGCGCCTCGGGACGGACCCGGGCCCGGTCCAGGGTGGCGATGGTCCGGCGCAGCGGGATGCCGATGTAGCGGGCACCGCGCAGCTTGCTGTCGGGGGTGGAGACGGCGACCCCGTGGGCGTACCGGGAACCGATCTTGTTGGCCAGGCCCGGCCGGGCGTTGGCCTCATGGACGACGATCGGCACACCGGCCCGCTTGGCGGCGAGGTAGCCGGGCAGGGCGACGTAGCCGCCGAAGCCGACGACGCAGTCCGCCTTGGTGCGCTCCAGGATCTGCTCAGCGGCCTTGATGGTGCCGCGCAGCCGTCCCGGGACGGTGATCAGTTCCGGGGTGGGCTTGCGTGGCAGCGGCACGGCCGGGATCAGGGCGAGTTCGTACCCCCGCTCGGGTACGAGCCTGGTCTCGAGTCCGCGCTCCGTGCCGAGGGCAGTGATCCCCACGCTCGGGTCCTGCCTGCGCAGGGCGTCCGCGAGGGCAAGCGCGGGCTCGATGTGGCCGGCGGTCCCCCCACCGGCGAGTACGACATGCACCGAAATTCACCGCTCTCCGGACGGACGCTTCTTGACGCGCCGTCTCATCGTCTTCCATCTCACCCCGGGCCTACGCATGGCCAGGGCCGCCTTCGCGGCGGGATCCTCTCGCGCGAACGCGATCAGCAGCCCGACAGCGAACATGGTCGGCAGCAGGGCCGATCCTCCGTAGGAGAACAGCGGGAGCGGGACACCGGCGATCGGCAGCAGGCCGAGCACCGCACCGATGTTGATCACGGTCTGCACCATGATCCAGGTGGTCACACCTCCCGCGGCGTACCTCACGAAGGGGTCCTCCGTGCGTCCGGCCACGCGGATACCCGCATAGCCTAGAGCCGCGAAGAGGGCGAGTACCGACAGCGTCCCCGCCAACCCCAGTTCCTCCCCGGTGATGGCGAAGATGAAGTCCGTGTGCGGTTCGGGTAGTTGACCCCATTTTTCCACACTCGCGCCGATCCCGGAACCGAACCATCCGCCGGATGCCAGGGCGTAGATTCCGTGCACGGCCTGCCAGCAGGAGTCCCCGGGCCCGGGATCGCTGGCGCCGACGCAGGCGAGCCTGGACATCCGGTTCGGGCTGGTCTTGATCAGCACGAAGGCGATCACCCCGGCGAAACCGAGCACCCCGGCGAAGAGCCGGGTGGGGGCCCCTGCCAGCCAGAGCAGTCCGAACAGGATCGCCGTGAGAATGATCGCAGTGCCCATGTCGCCGCCGAGCATGATCAGCCCGAGGAGCAGGAAGGCGACCGGGACGAGCGGCACGAGCATGTGTTTCCACTGCGTCAGCAGCTGTTTGTCCTGTTTGCGGGCGAGCAGGTCCGCGCTCCACAGGACCAGGGCCAGCTTCGCGAACTCACTGGGCTGGAGCAGGAAGGGACCGCCCAGGGAGAGCCAGTTCTGGTTGCCGTTGATCGACATTCCGATCCCCGGCACCTGGACCAGCACCATCAGGAAGACGGTCCCCGCGAGCAGCGGGTAGGCGAACGCCCGGTGCAGTTTGGTGGGCATACGGGCGGCGATCGCCATCAGTCCGCCGCCGATCACGGCGGCGAAGAGCTGTTTACGGAAGAAGTAGGTGCCGGGTTTGTCCAGCTCCAGGGCCTTGATCATCGAGGCGGAGTAGACCATCACCAGGCCGAGCACGGTGATCAGCAGGCCGGCGCCCAGGATCAGGTAGTACGCGGTCAGAGGGCGGTCCCAGGTCCGGCGTGCCTGCTCGTACATCCGGCGCGCGCCGCCGCCGCGCGGGGCACGGGGGGTGCCGGTGGAACGCCCCGAGGAACGGGGCACGGAGGGGCGCCGGGAGCCGGTGACCGGCCGGACACGCAGGGCGGGGCCCAGCGGCGCCGGGACGGCCGCGCCGGCGAGGAGGGGCGGGGCGAACGCCCGGCTGATCGCCACGGTGGCCCGTGAGCGGTCCTCACGGGGTGCGGCGGAGCTCTCTTCGGCCGGCATTGTCGCTGTCCCCTCCACTGCTCGTGCCCGGGGCCGCAGCCGAGGGCCGCGGCCCGTGGCGCGGCCGCCCGCACCCGGTCGTCCGGGACGGTACGCTGCGGAGGCCGGGCCCGTCAGGCGCTCTCGGCGGCGAGTGCGCGGACCGCGTCCGCGAACGCCTCGCCCCGCTTGTTGTAATTGGCGAACATGTCCATCGAGGCGCAGGCCGGGGCCATCAGTACGGTGTCTCCCGGCCGGGCGAGCCGTGCCGCCTCACGGACCGCCTCGGACATCGCCCCAGTGTCGGTCCGGTCGAGGTCGACCACCGGGACTTCGGGGGCGTGTCGCGCGAGGGCTTCGCGGATCAGGGCCCGGTCCCGGCCGATCAGCACGACGCCCCGCAGCCGCCCGGCGGCCCCGGTCACCAGCTCGTCGAACGTGGCGCCCTTGGCGAGGCCGCCGGCGATCCAGACGATCGGATCGTAGGCCGCGAGTGATGCCTCGGCGGCATGGGTGTTGGTGGCCTTGGAGTCGTCGATGTACGCGACCTGGTCGATGTCCTCGACGCGCTCGATGCGGTGCGGGTCGGGGCGGAAGGCCCGCAGTCCGTCCCGTACGGCCGCGGGCTCGACACCGAAGGCGCGGGCCAGGGCCGCGGCCGCCAGGGCGTTGGCGATGTTGTGCGGGGCCGGCGGGTTGACGTCGGTGACCTCGGCGAGCTCCTGGGCCTGCTTCTGCCGGTTCGTCACGAAGGCGCGGTCGACGAGGATGCCGTCGACGACGCCCAGTTGGGACGGACCCGGTGTGCCCAGGGTGAAGCCGATGGCGCGGCAGCCCTCCTCGACATCGGCCGCGCGGACCAGGTCCTCGGTCGCCTTCTCGGCCGCGTTGTAGACGCAGGCGACGCGGTTGCCCTCGTAGATCCGGCCCTTGTCCGCGACGTACGCCTCCATGGAGCCGTGCCAGTCGAGGTGGTCGGGGGCCAGGTTGAGGACGGCCGCGGAGTGGGCGCGCAGCGAGGGCGCCCAGTGCAGCTGGTAGCTGGACAGTTCGACGGCGAGTACGTCGTACTCCTCGTCACCGAGGACGGCGTCGAGGAGGGAGACGCCGATGTTGCCGACCGCGGCGGTGCGCAGCCCGGCCGCCTCCAGGATGGCGGCGAGCATCCGTACGGTCGTGGTCTTGCCGTTGGTGCCGGTGACCGCGAGCCAGGGCGCCGGTTCCCTGCCGCCGTGGCCGCGCAGCCGCCAGGCGAGTTCGACGTCGCCCCAGACCGGGACGCCCGCCTCGGCGGCTGCGGTGAAGAGCGGTTTGTCGGGCTTCCAGCCCGGGGTGGTGACGATGAGCTCGGTGGACTCGGGCAGGGTCGCCCCGTCGCCGAGGCGCACGGTGATGCCCTGCGCCTCCAGCTCCGCGGCCTGCGTACGGGAACGCTCGTCGTCCCCGTCGTTGACCACCGTGACGACGGCGCCCAGGCCGTGCAGCACCGTGGCCGCCGGGATTCCGGAGACTCCGAGTCCCGCGACGGTGACGTGCTTGCCCTGCCAGTCCTGGTTGCTCACTTCTCGGCTGCCCATCCCGCGTAGAAGAGACCGAGTCCGACGATCACGCACATGCCCTGGATGATCCAGAAGCGGACCACGACAAGGACCTCGGACCACCCCTTGAGTTCGAAGTGGTGCTGGAGCGGCGCCATCCGGAAGACCCGCTTACCGGTCATCTTGAAGGAGCCGACCTGGATGACCACGGACATGGTGATCATCACGAAGAGTCCGCCGAGGACGGCCACCAGGAACTCCGTGCGGGAGCAGATGGCCAGACCCGCGAGGGCGCCGCCGAGGGCGAGCGAGCCGGTGTCGCCCATGAAGATCTTGGCGGGCGAGGTGTTCCACCACAGGAAGCCGAAGCAGGCGCCCATCAGCGCGGAGGCGACGACCGCCAGGTCGAGTGGATCTCGTACCTCGAAACAGGCGTTGGGGTTGGTCAGGGTCGTCGCGTTGGCGCAGGACTCCTGGAACTGCCACAGCCCGATAAAGGTGTACGCGCCGAAGACCATCACCGACGCGCCGGTGGCCAGGCCGTCCAGACCGTCCGTCAGGTTCACGCCGTTGGACATGGCGAGGATCATGAACAGCGCCCAGACGACGAACAGCACCGGGCCGATCGACCAGCCGAAGTCCGCGACGAACGACAGCTTGGTGGAGGCAGGGGTGTTGCCACGGGCGTCGGCGAACTGGAGCGAGAGCACCGCGAAGGCGATACCCACGATCAGCTGGCCCGCCATCTTCGCTTTGGCCCGCAGACCCAGCGAGCGCTGCTTGACGATCTTGATGTAGTCGTCGAGGAAGCCGACGAGACCCATGCCGGTCATCAGGAAGAGCACCAGCACACCGGAGAAGCGCATCTCCTCACCGGTGATCACCTTCGCCAGGACGTACGCGATGATCGTCGCCAGAATGAAGGCAATACCGCCCATGGTGGGCGTGCCCTTCTTGGACCCGTGGGTACGCGGGCCGTCGTCCCGGATGAACTGCCCGTATCCCTTGCGGGCCAGCAGTTTGATCAGCAGCGGAGTTCCGACCAGGGTCAGGAAGAGCCCGATGGCCCCCGCGAAGAGGATCTGCCTCATCGGCCGGCGACCTCGCCCTCGGACGTGTTCTCCAGCAGTGCCATGGCGACCTGCTCCAGGCCGACCGACCGGGACGCCTTCACCAGCACGACGTCTCCCGGGCGCAGTTCACTGCGCAACAGGTCGACGGCAGCCTGCGCGTCGGACACGTGCACCGACTCCTCACCCCACGAACCCTCGTTGTATGCGCCCAGTTGCAGCCAGGAGGCCTCTCTGCCCCCGACCGCGACGAGCTTGCTGACGTTGAGCCGGACAGCGAGCCGTCCGACCGCGTCGTGCTCGGCGAGCGAGGCGTCGCCGAGCTCGGCCATGGAGCCGAGCACCGCCCACGTACGCCGGCCCTTCCCCATGGCGGCCAGCGCGCGCAGCGCTGCCTTCATGGATTCGGGGTTCGCGTTGTAGGCGTCATTGACGAACGTCACGCCGTCCGGACGCTCGGTGACCTCCATGCGCCAGCGGGAGAGGGTGCCCGCCTCGGAGAGCCCTTCGGCGATCTCGTCTGCGGACAGGCCCAACTCATGGGCGACGGCGGCCGCGGCGAGCGCGTTCGACACGTGGTGCTCACCGTACAGGCGCATGGTCACGTCGCTGCACCCGGTGGGTGTGTGGAGCTTGAAAGCGGGACGGCCGTCGTCGGTGAGACGGACGTTCTCTCCCCGTACGTCCGCTTCCGCGGCTTCACCGAAGAGCAGCACCCGGGCTTTCGTACGGGAGGTCATGGCGCGCACGAGCGGATCGTCGGCGTTGAGCACGGCGAGGCCGTCCTGTGGCAGCGACTCGACCATCTCGCCCTTGGCCTTGGCGATTTGCTCGCGGCCGCCGAACTCGCCGATGTGGGCGGTACCGACGTTGAGGACGAGACCGATCCGGGGCGGGACGAGGCCGGTGAGGTAACAGATGTCGCCGACGTAGCGTGCGCCCATTTCGAGGACGAGGTGCTGGGTGTCCTCGGTGGCGCGCAGGGCGGTGAGCGGCAGCCCGATCTCGTTGTTGAGGTTGCCCGCCGGGTAGACCGTGGGCCCCTTGCGTTCGAGGAGCTGGGCGATGAGGTCCTTGGTGGAGGTCTTGCCCGCGGAGCCGGTGAGGGCGACGACGGTGGTGCCGAGGCGGCCCACGACGGCGCGGGCGAGCGCGCCGAGGGCGGCCACGACGTCATCGACGACGATCGCCGGAACACCGACGGGGCGGGCGGCCAGCACGGCTGCCGCGCCCGCCTCGACGGCGCGCTGCGCGTAGTCGTGGCCGTCGACCCGCTCCCCGGCGAAGGCGACGAACAGGCTGCCTTGCTTCACCTCTCGGGAGTCGATGACGACGGGACCGTTGACGGTTGCTGCCGGATCGGGTATGTCGTACGACTGCCCGCCGACGATTTCGGCGATCTCGGCGAGGGAAAGGGCGATCACTTGGTCATCCCTGACTGTTCTCGTGGGTGTGGGCGTGGGCGGTGTTGTCGGTACCGCTGTGCCCCAGGGAGCGTTCGATGGCCGCGCGCAGAACCACGCGGTCGTCGAAGGGGCGTACCACGCCGTGGATGTCCTGGCCCTGCTCGTGGCCCTTGCCGGCGATGAGCACGGTGTCACCGGGCTCGGCGCGGGCGACCACGGCGGCGATGGCGGCGGCCCGGTCGGCGTCGACCAGGACGTCGCCCCGCTCGTGGACGGGCACCTCGGCGGCGCCCGCGAGCATGGCGGCGAGGATTCCGAGGGGGTCCTCGGAACGGGGGTTGTCGGAGGTCAGTACGGCAGTGTCGGCGAGGCGGGCCGCCGCGGCGCCCATCGGGCCGCGTTTGGTGGTGTCGCGGTCGCCGCCGCAGCCGAGGACGATGTGCAGCCGGCCCTGGGTGACCTTCCGCAGGGAGCGCAGCACGGATTCGACGGCGTCGGTCTTGTGCGCGTAGTCGACGACCGCGAGGTACGGCTGTCCGGCGTCGACGCGTTCCAGCCGGCCGGGGACGCCCGGAACGGCGGCGACGCCGTCGGCGGCGGTCTGCGGGTCGAGGCCCGCGACGGCGAGGGTGACGATCGCGGCGAGGGTGTTGGCGACGTTGAACGGGCCGGGCAGCGGGGCCCTGGCGGCGATCCGCTCGTCCTTGGGGCCGACGACGGTGAAGGTGGAGCCCTGCGGCCCGACTTCGACGTCCTCGGCGCGCCAGTCGGCGTCCGGGTGGCCCTCGGCGGAGAAGGTGACGACGGGGACACTCGCCTGGGCGATCAGCCTGCGGCCGTACTCGTCGTCGAAGTTGACGACGCCCTGCCGGCTGCGCCGGGGGGTGAAGAGCTGTGCCTTGGCCTGGAAGTAGTCCTCCATCCCGGTGTGGAACTCCATGTGCTCCGGGCTGAGGTTGTTGAAGACCGCGACGTCGAAGACGCAGCCGTCGACCCGGCCGAGCACCAGGGCGTGGCTGGAGACCTCCATGGTCACCGAGTCGACCCCGCGTTCGCGCATGACGGCGAACAGGGCCTGCAGATCGGTGGCTTCGGGGGTGGTGCGCTCGGACTTGATGCGCTCGTCGCCGATCCGTGTCTCCACGGTGCCGATCAGCCCGGTGGCGCGCCCGGCGCCGCGGAAGCCGCCCTCGATGAGGTACGCGGTGGTGGTCTTCCCGGAGGTTCCGGTGATGCCGATCTGGAGAAGGTCACCGCCGGGCCGTCCGTAGATCTCGGCGGCGAGTTCGCCCATCCGGCCGCGCGGGTCCTCGGTGACCAGCACCGGCAGTCCGGTGGCGGCGGCGCGCTCGGCGCCCGCCGGGTCGGTGAGGACGGCGGCCGCGCCGAGGCCGGCCGCCTGGGCTGCGAAGTCGGCGCCGTGGAAGCGGGCACCCGGCAGGGCCGCGTACAGGTCGCCGGGGCGGATCGCCCGCGAGTCGTGGGTGATGCCGGTGACCTCGCCGGTTCCCGGCGGCTCGACTCCCAGCCGGGCTGCCAGATCGCCGAGGGGCGTCGGTCCGATCCGGTCCGGGCGGGGCGCTCCCGGGTAGTTCACAGGCGCGTCCTTCTGGGTGGTTTGGAACTGATCAGCGTGGGGCACGGCGGTGAGCGTACCGGGCGCACCCGGCCTCTCGCGAAGTGAGGGGGCGGCGTTCTGGCGGTTCCCGTTCCGGTTCCCGGGATCGGGAGTGATGGTTGTCACTGGTCGGTCTCCCCGTGTTCACTCGCCGGGCTGGAAGGACACCGGCAGCCGGGCTGGCTCGCTGCCGGACGGTGGGGTCTGGAGGGTCTTCAGCGCGAACTCCATGACCCGTTTGTAGATCGGTCCGCAGATCTGACCGCCGAAGTAGCTGCCCTTGGTGGGGTTCTGGATCGCGCAGTAGACGGTGATCTGCGGGTCGTCGGCGGGTGCGAAGCCCGCGAAGGACGCGGTGTAGCCGTGGTAGCCGCCGCGTACGGGGTCGACCCGGTTGGCGGTACCGGTCTTGCCCGCCACCCGGTAGCCCGGGATCTTGGCCTTCGTTCCGGTGCCCTCATCGTCTCCGACCACCGATTCCAGCATCGTGGCGAGCGTCTTGGCGGTCTTCTCGCTGACCACCCGGCTCCGTTCGGGAGCGGGGGCGGCCTTGAAGTGGCCGTCGGGGCCCTTGGTGCCGCGTACCAGCGTGGGTGCGATGCGCACCCCGCCGTTGGCGATCGTCGAGTAGATGGAGGCGGCCTGCATGGCGTTGAGCGAGAGGCCCTGGCCGAACGGGATCGTGTACTGCTGCGAAGTCGACCAGCCCTCGGGCTTGGCCAGGATGCCGGGGGTCTCGCCCGGGTAGCCGAGGCCGGTCGGCGAGCCGATCCCGAACTTGCGCAGGTAGGAGTAGAGGACCTTGTTGGCCTGGGGTTGGGTCCTGCCCAGTTCCCCGGTGGCCAGGATGGTGCCGATGTTGCTGGACTTGGCGAGTACGCCGTTGAGCGTCAGGTACCAGGTGGGGTGGTCGATGTCGTCCTTGAAGAGCCGGTCGCCGCGGTGCAGCAGGTTGGGGACGGTCACATGGGTGCCGGGGGTGGCGACGCCCTCCTCCAGCACTGCGGCCATGGACATGACCTTGCTGGTGGAGCCGGGCTCGTACGCGTCCTGGAGCGCCGCGTTGCCCAGCGACGCCGCGTCGGCCTGCGAGAGGTCGTTGGGGTCGAAGCCGGGCGCGTTGGCCATGGCGAGGACCTCGCCGGTCCTGGTGTTCTGCACGACCACGTAACCGCGGTCCGCCTTGGACTTCTTCACCTGGTCGGTGATGGCCTGCTGGGCGGCCCACTGGATGTCGCGGTCGATGGTCAGCTCGATGTCGGACCCGGCGACGGCCGGGACCTCCTTGGTGCCCGCGGTGGGCACCCGCCGGCCGCCGGACTGGGCGTACTTGATCTTGCCGTCCTCGCCCGCGAGCTCCTTGTCCAGCTGCGATTCGAGGCCGCCCGCGCCCTTGCCTTCGGCGTTGACATAACCGAGTATCCCGGCGGCGAGCCCTCCGTTGGGGTAGACCCGTTTGGTGGTCGCCACCTGGAAGACCCCGGCCAGCACGTTGGCTCCGGGACCGCCGGCCGCCTTGTCCTTCGCCGCCTTCCCGGCGAAGACGGACTTGAGGTCCCTGATCTGATTCCAGACCTGCGGGGTCTGCCGGCGGGCCAGGACCGTGTAACGGCCCTCCTTGGAAAGTTTCGCGGTGAGCTCGGCGGCGTCGGCGCCGAGGATCGGGGCGAGGAGCGCCGCCGCCTGCCGGGGCGCGTCGGGGGCCTTGCTGAATTCGGGCGTGAACATCGACGGGTCGGCGGTGATGTCGTACGCGTCGACGCTGGTGGCCAGCGCGATACCGCTGCGGTCGGTGATCTCGCCGCGCTCGGCGGAGATCGTGTAGCTGAGGTAGCGGTTCTCCTTGGCCTTGGCCGCGTACGCGTTGGCATCGACGGCCTGGACCTGGAGCAGCCGGACGACGAACACCAGCATGACGAGCGTCAGGGCGACGCCGACCAGGCGGAGCCGGGGGCGCGGGCTGCCGAGACGGAGTGGGCGCGCGGGCCGGTTGCGGGGCGCGCGGGCGCGTGGCGCCGGGGACGGCCGGCGGCGGGCGGCGGGCCGGGGGTGCCCCTGGCCGCCTACGGCGTTGCGGGGGCGCGCGGGGCCGGGGACCCGGCGGCGCGGTGGTTCCTTGGGAGACACTGCGTCACCTGCCGGGGCTCGTCGGAGGCTGGACTGCCGGGGTACGCGGCCCGGCATGCGGGACCGCGGAGGTGCTGGGCTTCACGGCGGCGCCCGAAGGGGTGGCCGAGGGAGAGGGCAAGTTCGAGGGCGAGCCGGTTGCCGGCGCCGGGGCGCCGGTGGACGGGACGGTCGCGGGGGGCTTCTCGGGGGTGCCGGGCTTCCGCGGCGGCGGCGCGGGGGCCGGCTCGGCGATGGACTGTGCGGGGACGCCGCGGACCTTGCCGTCCAGGTCCAGGAAGGCGGGGCTGCCCCCGGGCACCATGCCCAGTTCGCGGGCGCGCCGCTCCAGGGCGTCCGGCTCGGAGTAGCTGTCGACGTCACGCTGGAGGGCCTGCTGCTCGTCGGTGAGCTCGGTGGTCCGCTTCTTCAGCTCGCTCAGCCTGAACGATCCTTCGTTGAGGGCCGAGTTGAGCATGAGGAGCGTGATCAGGCCGCCACCGAGGAGCAGCACGACCAGCAGGACGAAGGGGGTACGGGCCGCATTGCTGGGCCCGGCGGGCATCAGCCGGGCAAGCCGCGCCGCCCGCCCCTTCAACTGCCCGGCCGCTTTGCTCACCGCGCCGCCCCGGGCGTCGCCGGTGTCCGCGTTCCCGGAGACCCGACGCTCATCGTTCCTCCTCGCGGATCCGCTGGGCGGCGCGCAGCCGGGCGGGAGCGGCACGCCGGTTCTCGGCGACCTCTTCCTCCGTGGGCAGCTCCGCGCCGCGGGTCAGCAGCTTCAGCCGGGGCTGATAGCGCTCGGGAACGACCGGCAGTCCGGGCGGCGCCGTGGTCGCTGCGCCTGCTGCGAAGACCTGCTTGACCAGCCGGTCCTCCAGCGAGTGGTACGAGAGGACGGCGATACGGCCGCCGACCGCGAGGCTCTGCACGGCGGCCGGAATCGCCCGTTCCAGGACGGCGAGCTCACCGTTGACCTCGATGCGCAGCGCCTGGAACGTGCGCTTGGCGGGGTTGCCGCCGGTGCGCTTGGCGGCCTGCGGCAGCGAGTCGCGGATCAGCTCGACAAGCCGGGCGCTGTTGCTGAACGGCTCCTTCTCGCGCTCGCGCACGATCGCGGAGACGATCCGCTTGGCCTGCTTCTCCTCGCCGTACGCCCGCAGGATCCGTACCAGTTCGCCCGGCGGATAGGTGTTGAGCACCTCGGCCGCGCTGATACCGGCCGTCTGGTCCATGCGCATGTCGAGGGGGGCGTCCTGGGCGTACGCGAATCCGCGCTCGGCCTCGTCCAGTTGCATGGAGGAGACGCCGAGGTCGAAGAGGATGCCCTGCACCTTCGGGATGCCGAGCCGGGCGAGCACCTCGGGCAGTTCGTCGTAGACCGCGTGCACCAGGGTGGCCCGGTCGCCGTACGGGGCGAGCCGCTCGCCGGAGAGCCGCAGCGCCTCCTTGTCGCGGTCCAGCGCGATGAGCCGCACGGAGGGGAAGGCGGAGAGCAGCGCCTCGCTGTGTCCACCGAGGCCCAGGGTGCAGTCGACGACCACGGGCTGCTGTGGGCCCGGCGCCTCCAGAGCCGGGGCCAACAGGTCCAGGCACCGCTGGAGCATCACCGGGACGTGTCGGGTCTGGCTCATGCGCCCTCTCAGGCTCAGGTCCCATGCTGTGGCACGTACGGCCTGGTCCCCGCCCGCTCAGAAGGGGAGGGCGGCCGGCGCCGGAGAAGAGGCGTCGGCCGACCGGCGAGCGGGAGAGGGCCGGACCGTACGTACGCCGCACACGGGGGAAATCTACGGAATGTGCAGGGTGTCGGTAACTTCCCGTCACTTTAGTCCACCCTGCCATTCGATGGATTCCCGATCAATCAACGGGGCAGCGCGTCGCCCCGCCCCCCTGTGCGCCCGGCCGAATGAACAAGGCGTGAGGCTTGTGGGTTACCTCACAACAAGCATCGATGACGTTCTTTGTCCCTTCTCACAGCGCGACGCGACCACCGCCGAGAGCTAACGTCATAACCATGTCGACTTCCGCACACTCCCCCGCCGGGCCTTCCGCGCCCTCTGCCGACCGGGCCCGCACCGGGGGCACGGTCACCGACCGCCTCGTCGAGGCGAATACCCGGTACGCCGCCGGATTCGAGGACCCGGGCATGGACGCCAAGCCGGTGCTCCGCGTCGCCGTGGTCGCCTGCATGGACGCCCGGCTCGACCTGCACGACGCTCTCGGCCTGTCGCTCGGCGACTGCCACACCATCCGTAACGCGGGCGGTGTGGTCACCGATGACGTGATCCGTTCGCTGACCATCAGCCAGCGGGCCCTGGGCACCCGCAGCGTCATACTCATTCATCACACGAACTGCGGCCTGGAATCGATCACGGAGGAATTCCGCCAGGAGCTGGAGGTCGAGGTCGGCCAGCGTCCGGTCTGGGCCGTCGAGGCGTACAAGGACGCGGACCAGGACGTACGGCAGTCGATGCAGCGCGTGCGCACCTCGCCGTTCCTGCTGCACACCGATGACGTCCGCGGCTTCGTCTTCGATGTGACCAGCGGCTTGCTGCGCGAGATCTTTCCCGCCTCCGCGTCCTGACCGCCGACCCGGACGGCGCCCATCGGGAGCCGATATACCCACCGAACTCGACATATCACCGCGACTTATCCACAGGCGAGTGACACGAAGCGGTAACGGCAACAAGAATGCGCATGTGGCATCTCGCCGGACGTTTCGCTTCCGGCGGAGTGTCCGTGTTTCGGGGTGGGCCGGGCCGCTGCGCGCGCGTCGGTCCGTGACTGGGGAATCCCCTGCTCCTGGTGAGCGTGGGGCAGGGCCGAGGAGGGCCGGGTGACGACCTATGACGATCGAGCGAGCCTCACAGATCTGACCACGACTGCGGAGCGGGTGCGCAGGTCGGTGGAGAGCGTGATCGAGGGCAAGCCCGAGGTCGTACGGCTTTCGCTGACCGTGCTGCTGGCGGAGGGGCATCTCCTCATCGAGGATGTCCCCGGCGTCGGCAAGACAATGCTGGCCAAAACGCTGGCGCGGTCGATCGACTGCTCGGTGCGGCGTATTCAGTTCACGCCGGACCTACTGCCCTCGGACATCACCGGTGTGTCCATCTTCGACCAGCAGCGGCGCGACTTCGAGTTCAAGCCGGGCGCGATCTTCGCCCAGATCGTGATCGGCGACGAGATCAACCGGGCCTCGCCGAAGACCCAGTCGGCGCTGCTGGAGTCGATGGAGGAGCGCCAGGTCACCATCGACGGGCACACGTACGAGCTGCCCGACCCGTTCATGGTGGTGGCCACCCAGAACCCGGTGGAGATGGAGGGCACCTATCCGCTGCCCGAGGCCCAGCGGGACCGGTTCATGGCGCGGGTGTCGATCGGCTATCCGAACGCGGAGGCCGAGCTGCGGATGCTCGATGTGCACGGCGGGATCTCGCCGCTCGACGATCTCCAGCCGGTGGCGCACGCCCACGACATCGTGAAGCTGATCGACGCGGTACGGACGGTCCATGTGGCCGATGCCGTGCGGCGGTACGCGGTGGAGCTCGTCGGGGCCACCCGTGGCCATCCCGATCTCAGACTCGGCGCCTCGCCGCGGGCCACCCTGCACCTGCTGCGCGCGGCGAAGGCCTCCGCGGCACTGAGCGGCCGGGACTACTGCCTGCCGGACGACGTGCAGGCGCTGGCGGTGCCGGTGCTCGCGCACCGGCTGCTGCCGACGGCCCAGGCCCAGCTGAACCGCCGTACGGCCGAGCAGGTCGTGCTGGAGATCCTCCAGCAGACACCGGTGCCGACGGCCGGTGACGGCGGCGGCGTCCCGCGGGTACAGCCCCAGCATCAGCCGGGCCGTCCGGTGTACGGCCGGCAGCAGCCCGGCGTACGGCAGGTGTGATGAGCCCCGGGGGGCCGGCCTCGTTGGACGACGGCGACGGCAAGGGCGCGCTGCGGGCCGCTCTGAGCGGACTGACCACGCGTGGGCGGTCCTTCCTCGCGGCCGGTGTCGCCGCGGCGGTCTGCGCCTATGTGCTGGGACAGGCGGATCTGCTGCGGGTCGGGCTGCTGCTCGCCGCGCTGCCACTGGTCTGTGTGGTGGTGCTCGTCCGCACCCGTTACCGGGTCACGGGCACCCGGCGGCTCTCGCCCTCCCGGGTGTCCTCGGGCACGGAGGCACGGGTTCATCTGCGGATGGAGAACGTGTCCCGGCTGCCGACCGGGCTGCTGATGCTGCAGGACCGGGTGCCTTACGTGCTCGGGCCGCGGCCCCGGTTCGTGCTGGACCGGGTGGAGGCGGGGGGGCGTCGCGAGGTGTCCTACCGGGTGCGGTCGGATTTGCGCGGGCGTTATCCGCTGGGGCCGCTGCAGTTGCGGCTGAGCGATCCGTTCGGGATGTGTGAGCTGACGCGTTCGTTCAGCGCGTACGACACCCTCGTCGTCATTCCGCGGACCGAGCCGCTGCCGCCCGTACGGCTGGCGGGCGAGGCCTCGGGGTACGGCGAGGGGCGGCAGCGTTCGCTGGCGCTGGCCGGTGACGACGACGTGATTCCGCGCGGTTACCGGCACGGCGACGATCTGCGCCGGGTCCACTGGCGCTCCACCGCGCGGTACGGCGAGTTGATGGTGCGCCGCGAGGAGCAGCCGCAGCGGGCCAGATGCACGGTGCTGCTGGACACCCGGCGGATCGCCTATCAGGGGTCGGGGCCCGACTCCGCCTTCGAGTGGGCGGTGTCGGGGGCCGCGTCCACGCTGGTGCACATGCTGGAGCGCGGCTTCACGGTCCGGCTGCTGACCGACGACGGGAACGCGGTGCCGGGCGAGGGTGAGGGCGGCTTCGCCGGATCGACGCAGGAGTCCGCCGACTCCGCAGGGCTGATGATGGACACCCTGGCGGTGGTCGACCACTCCGAGGGGGGCGGTCTGTCGCGCGCGTACGACGTACTGCGTGGCGGCAACGAGGGGCTGCTGATCGCGTTCTTCGGCGATCTGGACGAGGAGCAGGCGGCGGTGGCGGCCCGGATGCGGCAGCGCAGTGGCGGCGCCGTCGCGTTCGTACTGGACAGCACTGCCTGGGGACTTGACGACGTCCCGTCCGCAGGGGCGGACGCGGCGTTCGAGCGGCGGCTTCGGCTGCTGCGCGAATCGGGCTGGACGGCGGTGGCCGTGGCGCCCGGGACCGGTCTCGCCCGTTATTGGCAGCAGGCGGCGGGACACCCGGGTGGAACAACGCGGTCGGCTGCCGTCGGCGGCACCACAGGTGGCACGACAGGTTTCTCCGGGGGATGGTCATGAGTGGTCGCGGTCGGCTGACGCTGTGCGCCTTCGCGGCGACGCTCATGGCGGCGGGCTCGATGCTGCCGCTGGTCGAGCCGGCCGGGTGGATCCTGCAGGCCGCGTTCCTGCTGGCGGTCCAGAGCGGGATGGGCATGCTCGCCCGCCGGGCGCCGATGCCCCGGCTACTGGTCGTCGTGGCGCAGGCGCTGGTCACTCTCGTCCTGCTGACGGTCGTCTTCGCCAGGGGGCAGGCTCTGGTCGGGGTCCTGCCGGGCCCGGAGGCCATCCAGCGGCTCGCTGATCTGCTGATGTCGGGTGCCGACGATGTTGTAAGGTACGCCGCTCCGGCGCCCGCGACGGACGGCATTCGGCTGATGCTGATCGGCGGTGTCCTGCTGGTCGGCCTGATCGTGGACGCCCTCGCTGTGACGTTCCGCAGCGCGGCCCCGGCCGGTCTGCCGCTCCTCGCGCTGTACTCGGTCGCCGCGGGGCTGTCCGAGGGCGGAGCGGCCTGGCTCTGGTTCCTGCTCGCGGCCGGCGGCTATCTGCTGCTTCTGCTGGCCGAGGGCCGGGACCGGCTCTCCCAGTGGGGGCGGGTCTTCAGCGGCGCGGCCGGATCCCGGGGCGGTGCGAAGGCCGGTGCGGCGTTCTCCGCCGACCGTCCGACGGCACCGGTCCGCACCGGCCGCCGCATCGGCGCGCTGGCGCTGGGAATTTCGCTGTTCGTACCGGCGGCACTGCCCGCGCTCGACAGCGGCCTGCTGGCCGGTACGGGGGGCGGGGACGGCAAGGGCAGCAGCGCCGGGGGCACCATCTCGGCGGTGAACCCGCTGGTCTCGCTGCAGAACAACCTGAACCAGCCGGAGAACCGGGAGGTGATGTCCTACCGCACCAATTCCACCGACCTGCAGGGCTTCTACCTGCGGATCCTGGCCCTGGACCAGTTCACCGGGAACGAGTGGCGGCCCTCCACGCGCCGCCTGGAGGGTGTGCCGAAGCGGCTCCCGGCCCCGGAAGGTCTCGGGCCGGACGTCATGTCCACGGAGATCATCACTAACATCTCCGCGTCGAGCTCCTACCAGCAGACCTATCTGCCGCTCCCCTACCCCGCGACCGAGGTCAGGATCGGCGGACGCTGGCGGTACGAGCCGATGGGACGGACCCTCGTCGGTGACGGCGGGGAGACGACCGGCGGTGCGCAATACCAGGTCTCCAGTCTGGTGGTCCAGCCGACCGCCGATCAGCTGGCCGTGGCGGGTCCCGCGCCGGTCGCTCTGCAGCGCGAGTACACCCGTCTGCCCGACTCCCTGCCGAAGGTGGTCGGGCAGACCGCGGACCGGGTGACGAAGGGCGCCAGCAACGATTACGAGCGGGCGGTGAAGCTGCAGGACTTCTTCGCCTCGGACGGTGGCTTCAGTTACGACACCTCGGTGAACTCGGGCACCGGGAACGCGGCGATCGGCCGGTTCCTGAAGGAGAAGCGGGGCTTCTGCGTCCACTTCTCGTTCACGATGGCCGCGATGGCGCGCACGCTGGGCATTCCCGCCCGGGTCGCGGTGGGCTTCACTCCCGGCACCACTCAGTCGAACGGTTCGATGTCGGTGGGACTGCGCGATGCGCATGCCTGGCCGGAGCTGTACTTCGAGGGTGTCGGGTGGACCCGTTTCGAGCCGACCCCGACG
The DNA here is from genome assembly GCF_045207325.1 of Streptomyces sp. NBC_00846. Classification (NCBI taxonomy): domain Bacteria; kingdom Bacillati; phylum Actinomycetota; class Actinomycetes; order Kitasatosporales; family Streptomycetaceae; genus Streptomyces; species Streptomyces sp. NBC_00846. The sequence goes on from NZ_CP108846.1 coordinate 1,725,402, forward strand.
CGGGGCACCGCCCCGTCCTACACCCAGCCGGACGCCCCGTCGGGCGGCACGTCCGACCCGGCCCGGCCGGAGAAGGGCGCCTCGGCCGCTCCGACGGTCGCACCGTCCGTCGTGGAAAGCTGCCCGGTCCAGCTGCGCAAACAGGGCGAGTGCGGCAGCTCGGCGGCGCCGGGAGTGGTGGCCCCGACAGATTCCGGGACGCCCACGGGCACCGTCCTCGGCGTGGTGCTGGGCGCGTTGGTGATCCTGGTGCTGCCGTTGCTGCCGATGCTCTGGCGATTTCGGGCCCGCAAGCACAGGCTGAGATTCTCCGCGGGGCGTACACCGGCGGACGCGACGGCGAGAACGCTGGCGGCCTGGCGGGAGATCATCGACACGGCGTGGGATCACGGCATCGAGCCGGACGATTCCCGGACCCCCCGCACGACGGCGGCCAGGGTGGTGCGGCTGGGGCAACTCGAACCCGACGGGGCCGCCGCTGTCCACCGGGTGGCGGGGGCGGTGGAGCAGGTGCTCTACGCCCCGGAACCCCGGTCTGGTACCGGGCTCGCCGAGGACGTGGAGGCGGTACGGGTGGGTCTGCGGGCGTCGTCCGGCCGGTTCGCCAGGGCCCGCGCGATCGTGGCACCGCGCTCGGCCGTTCGGGTGATCTGGGCGGCGTCGGACCGCTGGGCCGCGTTCACCGGCACGTGGGCGGCGCGGTGGGGCCGGGACCGGTGGACGGGGTGGCTGCGGCGACCGTCCCGCCAGCAGGGGTGAGCGGGCGGGACGTGAGCGGGCCAGACCTGAGCGGGATGCCCGCAAGCATGGTGCGCTCCGGCTACGGCGCGGTCGTCCGGGCGGTCCGGCCCGGGCACGCGTGAGGGGCGGCCGTGTAAACGCGGCCGCCCCTCACCCGAAGACTGTCCGGGGGCCTATTGGCCCTGCTCGTCACGGCGGCGCTGCCACCGCTGCTCGATCCGGTTCATCACGGTCCGGCGCTGCCTGGGCCGACGGCTGTCACCGCCGCCTCCGGCTGCCGGCCGTTCGCCCGGTTTGGGCGCCTTGCGCCAACCAGTGACCGCAAGGACCGCACAGCCGAGCATGACGAGGAACCCCACCACGCTGATCCAGATCTGCTGGGCGACCATTCCGGCCATGAGGAGCGCGATACCCACCAGGAAGCCTGCGACCGCCTGGTAGACCCGTCGCCGGGTGTACGTACGCAGCCCGCTTCCCTCGAGCGCTGTCGCGAACTTGGGATCTTCGGCGTACAGCGCTCGCTCCATTTGCTCGAGCATTCGCTGCTCGTGCTCCGAGAGCGGCACGGAGTCCTCCTCGTCGTCGGCCGCGGGGGGCGGCCGGTATGCGGCCCTTCCAGGATAGGCAGGGATTCGCCCCCGTGAAACCCGCCCTCTTTGCCAATCAGCCAGTCCGGGCCGCCACGACGGCTCAGCTGCTGAGGCGTTGATTCCCCAACCTCCGATCCGTCATGCCGGATGGTGTCCCCCGATCATACGGGGCGAAGCCCCCGATCGGGGGTCCCGGGGCGTACTCCATCTGCGGCTGCGTCCCTGATCAGCCGCGCTACACCCGCGCTACCACCGGCACCCGGCCACGCACGGCCGCGCTTCGCACCCAGAACGCCTCAGGCGCGCTTCGTGCCCAGTATGTGCAGCTGCGTCGCGACCGAGTGGAAGGCGGGCAGTTCTGCCGCGGCCGCCTCCAGCTTGAGCAGGGCCTCCATGGCGCCGGGCTCGGTGTCCACCAGGACGCCCGGTACGAGGTCGGCGAAGACCCGTACGCCGTGGACCGCGCCGACCTCGACGTCCGCCGCGGAGACCAGCTCGGTGAGTTGCTCCGCGGTGTAGCGCCGGGGTACCGGGTCCCCCTCGCCCCAGCGGCCCGCCGGGTCGCCGAGCGCCTGCCGGGCCTCGGTGAAATGACCGGCGAGCGCCCGGGCCAGGACGGCACCGCCGAGCCCGGCGGCGAGCAGGCTGAGCGCACCGGCCGGACGGAGCGCCTCGACCGCGTTGCGCACACCCTCGGCGGGGTCGTCCACGTACTCCAGGACTCCGTGGCACAGCACCGCGTCGTAACCACCGCGCTCGACCACCTCGAACAGGCCGTGGATGTCGCCCTGGACGCCGCTGACCCGGTCGGCGACCCCGGCCTCGGCGGCGCGGCGCTCCAGGGCGAAGAGCGCGTTGGGGCTGGGGTCGACGACGGTGACCCGGTGACCGAGACGGGCCACGGGCACCGCGAAGTTGCCGGTGCCGCCGCCGGTGTCCAGGACATCCAGGGCGTCCCGGCCGGTCGCCTTGACCCGGTGGTCGAGGGCGTCCTTCAGGACCTCCCAGACCACAGCGGTACGGAGGGAGGCGCGGGGGCGCAGCTGGTCCGACACGGCAGATGACTCCTCGACACGGTGCCGCCACTGACGGCGGAGCGTGAACAGTGCAGGTGGTACACGTGCTGTCCACCCTATTGCCTCGCGCCACCGTCTCCGTCATCCCGCGTCGGGCCGCTCCTTCCGGGCCTGTGGGAGCACCGGCTGAAGCACCAGCAACCGCTCGACCAGGCGCAGGAACATCTCCGCGTCACGCAGCAGGTCGTCGGCGTCCCGCCGGCTGGCCGCACCCGGTATACCGGCTTCCGCGCGGGCCCTGCGGCGGGCGCCGGAGGCGAACAGCGCACTCCATTCGGTCAGCTCGGGGGCTATTTCCGGGAGGACCTCCCAGGCGCTGCGGATCCGCTCCCGGCGCCGCCTGGAGATCTCGGGGCGGGCCCGGGCGGCGAGCACGGCGGCGGCGGTGCGCAGTGCGGCCAGGTGGGCGGTGGCATACCGCTCGTTCGGCACATCGAGAACGGCGGCCTCGTCGAGGCCGGTGCGGGCCTGGGCGAGCAGATCGAGGGCGGCGGGCGGCGCCGTGGTGCGGCGCAGAACGGGATGGACATCGCTTGCCGGGCCGGTCAGTGAGGGGGCAGGGCCGTCTGCGCGGCGCCGGGGTGCGGCTGCTGCGGACGAGTGGGCCATGACGAAACCTCCTGTCTCGTGTAACGGCTCCGTGGCCGTATGTATCCATCGTGGCGGGCGCCACTGACAATCGACCCCACCTCCACCCTGACCTGCGCCTTTGCTTCGATCGCGAGTTCGGACTAGATTTTTGCACTGACCAGTCAGTTCAAAACGAGGGAGAGTCTGTGGACAGCCCGCACGGGGCAGCCGTCACCGCCGAGGATCTCGGGCTCAGGGGACCGCGCGGCTGGGCCTTCCGGGGCGTGGGCATCGAGGCCGGGCCCGGCTCACTGGTGGCGATCGAGGGCCCCTCCGGCTCCGGCCGGACCTGCCTGCTGCTCGCGCTCACCGGCCGGATGCGCCCCACCGAGGGCCTGGCGGAGATCGGCGGACTGCGTCTGCCGCGCAAGATGGCCGCCGTACGCCGCATCAGCGCACTGGGCCCGGTGCCCGGGGTCAGCGAGCTCGACCCGGCCTTCACCGTCGCGGAGCACCTGCGCGAGCGGGCTCTGCTGCAGCGCCGCTTCGGCGGGTCGCTGCGCGCTCTGCCGCGTCCGCGCGCCGAGCGCGTCGCCGCCGCGCGGGGACGGATCGACGCCGCGCTGGATGCCGCCGGACTCGACCTCGCCACCCTGCCCAAGGCCGAGCGGACCTCCGTGCGGGATCTGGAACGGCTGGATGCGCTGCGGCTGGCCATCGCCCTCGCGCTGCTCGGCCGGCCGCGGCTGCTCGCGGTGGACGACGCCGATCTCAAGCTCTCCGACGCCGAACGCGCCGAGGCCTGGGAGCTGCTGCGCTCCGTCGCCGACAGCGGCACGACCGTGCTCGCCGTGTGCAGCCAGGCGCCCGAGGGCGCCATCACCGTACGTACCGACACCACGGCCGCACCGGCGGACACGCGGGATGCCGCGGCCGAGGAGACCACGACCGAGGAGGGACCGGCCGATGCGTTCGCCGAGACTGGCCGCGCTTGAGCTGAAGCGTTTCGGCAGGGGAAAGCTGCCGGTCGCCGCGCTGATCGCGCTCCTGTTGCTGCCGCTGCTCTACGGCGCCCTGTACCTGTGCTCCTTCTGGGACCCGTACGGCCGCCTCGACAAGATCCCGGTGGCCCTGGTCAACAACGACAAGGGCGCCACCGCCGCCGGGAAGCGGATCACGGCAGGCGACGAGATCACCGGCGAGCTGCTCGACTCCAAGACCTTCGAGTGGCACGAGGTGAGTTCCGCCGAGGCGCACAAGGGCGTCGAGGACGGTACGTACTACCTCTCGCTCACCATGCCCTCGGACTTCAGCCAGCGGATCGCGTCCAGTTCGGGCGACTCCCCCGAGACCGGCGCGCTCCAGGTGCGGACCAACGACGCGAACAACTACATCGTCGGGCAGATCTCCCGTTCGGTGTTCTCCGAGGTGCGCACCGCCGCGTCGACCAACGCCTCACGCGGCTACCTCGACCGGATCTTCATCAACTTCTCCGACCTCCATGACGCCACCGCGGAGGCGGCCAAGGGTGCCGACGACCTCAAGGGCGGTATCGGCAAGGCGAAGAAGGGGTCGCAGGATCTCGCGGACGGGCTGAAGGACGCCAAGGACGGCAGCAGCAGTCTGGCCGGTGGGATCGTCAAGCTGAACAAGGGCGCGGGTGACCTCGAATCCGGCTCCCGGCAGGTCGCCGACGGCACCCAGCTGCTCGCCGACAAGGTCAACGGGGTGGCGGCCGACGTCCGCCCGTTCCTGAAGGACAACGGCACGTCCATCGGCGACACCGCACGGCTGGTCGCCGACTCCTCGCAGACCGTGCGGGACAACCTCGACCTGATGGTGAAGACGACGCCCACCGCGGCCACCACCGCCCACACGGCCTCCGACGAGCTGACCGAGGTCTACCGCACCCGTTGCACGGAGCAGCCGCCCGCCGACCCCACCGTCTGCCCGCCGCTGAAGCGCGCGGAGACCGCTGCGGCCGATGTCGCGAAGGTCGCCGACGATGTGAACATGCTGGTCACCAGCCAGAACGGGGATCTGAAAAAGCTGCGCGACCGGCTGACCACGCTGCAACGGCAGGCCGATGACCTGGCCAAGAACGCGCCGCACCTGGACGAGGACCTGAAGTCCGCCGTGGAGAAGGTCAACGCGCTGAACACCGGCGCCCACAAGGTCGCCAAGGGAGCGAACGAACTGCACACCGGCCTGGCCACGGCCAGGACGGGCTCCGCGAACCTGGACACGGGCGTGAGCAATCTCAAGAAGGGCGCGACCGACCTGGACGGCGGGCTGATCCGGCTCGGCGACGGCTCGGCGGCCCTCGCCGAGGGACTCAACGACGGTGTCGGCCAGATCCCCGACTACGACGAGAAGGACCGCGACGCGCGTACGGAGGTCATGGCCGACCCGGTGCGGCTGGCCTCCGAGTCGCTGCACGCGGCCCCCAACTACGGCACCGGCTTCGCCCCATACTTCATCCCGCTCTCCCTCTGGGTCGGCGCGATGGTGGCGTACATGCTGATCCAGCCGCTCAACCGGCGCGCACTCGCCGCCGGGGCCTCCGCCTGGCGGATCGCCTTCGCGGGCTGGCTGCCGGTCGCCGCGATCGGACTGCTCCAGGTGGCCGCCCTGATGTCCGTACTGCACTGGGGGCTCGGGCTGCAGATGGCCCGCGCCGCCGGGACGATCGGCTTCCTCGCGCTGACGACCTGCTGCTTCGCAGCGATCGTGCAGTGGCTCAACGCCCGGTTCGGGGCCTCGGGCCGCATCCTCGTGCTGGCGGTGCTGATGCTCCAGCTGACCTCGGCCGGGGGCACGTATCCCGTACAGACCAGCCCCGGGTTCTTCAACGCGATCCACCCCTACCTGCCGATGAGTTACATCGTCGAGGGTCTGCGCCGGCTGATCACGGGCGGCGGCCTCGGCCCGGTCTGGCAGGGGAGTGCGGTGCTGCTGGCGTTCACGGCGGGGGCGCTCGCCCTGACCGCGGTCGCCGCGCGCCGCAAGCAGGTGTGGACCCTGGAGCGGCTGCATCCGGAGCTGAGCCTGTGAGCGCGCCCGGACCTGTGAGAATCAGGTGCATGGAAAGCAGTAGCACCACGCGCCGCCAGGCTACCCGGCAGAAGCTCTACGAGTCGGCCGTGACACTCATCGCCGAGAAGGGCTTCTCGGCGACCACGGTGGACGAGATCGCCGAGCGCGCCGGAGTCGCCAAGGGCACGGTCTACTACAACTTCAAGAGCAAGACCGAACTCTTCGAGGAGTTGCTGCGCCACGGCGTCGGGCTGCTCACGGCATCGCTGCGCTCCGCGGCCGAGGACACCGAGGAACACGGCGGCACCCGGGTCGAGGCCCTGGACGCGATGATCAGGGCCGGTCTGGTCTTCATCGACCGCTACCCGGCCTTCACCCAGCTGTACGTGGCGGAGCTGTGGCGCACCAACCGGGCGTGGCAGTCGACCCTCCTGGTGGTTCGTCAGGAGGCCGTCGCCGTGGTCGAGGGGGTGTTGCGCGAGGGGGTGAAGAACGGCGAGCTCAGCGAGGAGATCGACGTCCAGCTGACGGCCGCGGCCCTGGTCGGCATGGTGCTCGTGGCCGCGCTGGACTGGCAGGCGTTCCAGCCGGAGCGATCGATCGACGATGTGCACTCGGCGCTCTCGCTCCTGCTGCACGGCCGGGTCAGCGGGCGCTGACCGGGCGGCGTGGGCCGACCCGGCGGACGGCGTCGGCCGACCCGGTGGCAGGGGCTGACCTCGGCAGGCGGCGTCGGCTGAGCCCGGCGGCGTCGGCCGAGCCACGCTGCCGGACTGCCCCTGAGCCGGAACGGCCCGACGTACGGACACGCGAAGACGCCGGTCCGGTGAGGCTCGATCCCCCCGAGCCTGCGCCGGACCGGCGTCTCCTGTGCTGTCGGAGAGCCTTCCCCCGTGACCCCCGTTTCCCCCGTGGTCCCCGGGCTCTCCGCCGTACTCCCCCATTCCGGAAAGAGTTGCCGCACCCGCTCCGCCGCCCCGTGTCGGCGGTGCCGGTGCCGCGCCTCTCCCCGTGGGCTCCACTCTCCCGTCCGCGCAGGTCGGAACCCATCCGCGCATCTACTCATCTCATCGCCTAGGTACGGATACTCAGGGCTGCGCACCGATCCCCACCCCGGGACCTGCTCCATCTGGTTACGATCGCGTCCGTGTCCGTACTCCCCCTGGTGTTCACAAGCGGCTGGGCGAGCGGGATCAACGCCTATGCGGTGGTCCTGTTGCTCGGTGTCTTCGGCGCGACCGGTCTCAGCGACGAGGTGCCCGCGTCGCTGCAGCGCACCGATGTCCTCGTCGTGGCCGGCGTGCTCTTCCTCTGCGAGGTGGTGGCGGACAAGATCCCGTACGTGGACTCGGTCTGGGACTCGGCGCACACCGTCATCAGGCCGGTCGCCGGGGCCGTCGTGGCGGCGCTGCTGGCCGGCGGGAGCGGTTCGCTGCCGGAGCTCGCGGCCGGGGCCGTCGGCGGTTCCACCGCTCTGATGAGTCATCTGGTGAAGGCGGGCACCCGGATGGCGGTCAACACCTCCCCCGAGCCGTTCAGCAATATCGCGATGAGCACGGCCGAGGACCTGGGCGTCGCGGGAATCGTCACCTTCGCGATATTCCATCCGCTGGTGGCCGCGTCCATCGCCGGGACCCTGCTGCTGCTCGGCATGGTGGTGCTGGTCTTCCTGGCCTCCCGGATCCGCCGGTTCCTGCGCCGCAGGGCGCAGCGCCGCGCGGAGAAACGCCTGGTGGGAGCCGGTTCGCACTGGCCGCCGGGCTGAGTGTCGGAGGTGGCCGTTAAGGTCACTGACATGGCACGTATTGCGGTGATCGGCGCCGGGATGGGCGCGATGGCGGCGGCCGCCCGGCTCGCCGTGGCAGGCCACCGGGTGACGGTGTACGAGCGGTCGGACACCTTCGGCGGCTCGGTCGGCCGGTACGCCCATGACGGCTTCGCCTTCGACACCGGTCCCACGCTGCTGCATCTGCCCGCGGTCTACCGTGACTTGTTCGTGAAGACGGGCAAGGAGCCGCTGGAGCGGTGCGTCACGATGACCCAGGTCGATCCGGCGAGCCGCCACGTCTTCGCGGACGGCACGGCGGTCTCGCTGCCGAATGCGTCACGGGCCGGGGTCGTCGCCGCCCTGGACACCGCGCTCGGGGGCGGCGCGGGCGCGGCCTGGGGCGAGTTCCTCGACCGGGCGCGCGACGCCTGGGACCGGTCCCGGCGTCCGCTCCTGGAGGAGCCGTTGCGCTCCGACTGGCAGGTGCTCGGCCGGGATCCGTATCCGGCGCTCCGGCGGCGCCGCCTGCTGCGCCCGGCCAGTCGGGCGGACACGGTGGCGGAGATCGGCGCGTGGGAGCTGCCGGACCCCCGGCTGGCCGCGCTTCTCGACGGGTACGCCCTGTCGTACGGGCTCGACCCGCTGCGCGCCCCGGCAGCCGCCGCCCTGCTGCCGTACATGGAGGAGACCTTCGGCAGTTGGTACGTCTCCGGCGGGATCCGGGCCCTGGCGCGGGCGGTGTACGAGCGGTGCCTGGCCCGGAAGGTGGAGTTCGTCTTCGGCGGCGAGGTGGCCCGGGTCGTGGAGAAGGACGGCCGGGCGGCAGGCGTCGAGCTCGTGGACGGGACGGTCGCCGAGGCCGCCCATGTGGTGCTGGGCGCCCGTCCGCATCCGGGCCTGGTGCCCGGTCAGGAGCTGTGGCGGGACGGCGATGTGGCGGTTCAGCCGCGGCCGGGGCACGGGGTGGTGCCGGGCCGGTTCCTGGTCCTGCTGTCGCTGCGCGGCGCCCGGCCGGGGGACGCCGTGCACCGGACCCTGATCCACCCGGCGGACGGCGCGGCGGAGCGCACGGCGGTGTTCGGCGGCCGGCTCGCCGACCGTCCCACGGTGACGGTGCTGCGCCCGGACGACCCGTCGACCCGCCCCGACGACGCCCACGAGGCGGTGACACTGATGGCGACGGTCGCCCCGCACGGTGCGGTCGACTGGACGGACCAGGTGTTGCGCGAGTGGTGTGCCGATGCGCTGATCGAGGCGGCCGGCGCGGCCGTGCCCGGCCTGCGGGAGCGGCTGCTCCACGCCGAGGTGCGGACCCCGGCCGAGACGGCGGACGACACCGGCGCAGAGGGCGGTTCGGTGCCCGCGCCCGCGCTGGCCGGAGCGCAGGGCGCGTATCTGCATCCGGGCAATCGCACCCGGCTGCCGGGGCTCTACGCCGCGGGCGGTTGGTCGCACCCGGGCGGCGGGCTCGCCCATGCGGGGATGTCGGGGGCGCTGGTCGCCGGGCTGATCGTGGAGGGGGACGGGTTCCGGGGCTCGCAGTGATCCCGGAAGCCGCCGGCCGGGCCCGTCGTCAGTAGAAGCTGTCTGCCCCGGCTCCCGGGCCCGTCATCAGTAGCGGTACTGCTGTTCGTCGTAGCCGTTGCCGTTGCCGTAGCCGTTCGGGTACGGGGCCGGCTGCGCGGGCTGCTCCGGAGGCGTGGGCGGGTACTGCTCGCCCTCGCGCTGCTGCGGCACCCAGACACCGCCGGGCGGGGTCTCGGGGGCGTACTGCTGGGCGTACGGGTCCGCGGTGTACTGCTGCTGGCCGCCGTAGCTGTCATAGCCGTCGCCATAGCTGTCGTACGCGGCGTACTGCGTGGAACCGCCGGTGGTGCCGGTCCCGATGTACGGGTCGGAGTACGCGGCGTACTGCTGCTGACCGGTGCCGTAGTCGTACTGCCCGTGCCCGGCGAAGGAGTCCTGGCCGGGGAAGGAATCCTGGCCCGCATACGGGTCCTGGCCCGGCGCGGCGTGCGTGGAGTGGCCGGCGTAGGGGTCGTACGCGGCGTACTGCGGCTGCTGTTCCGCCTGCCTGCCCTGGCCCTGCTGCGGCCGCTGGTGATCGCCGTAGATGCCGTACTGCCCGGTGTCGTCGGGCAGCGGCTCCGGCTCGTAGACCGCGGTCCGCTGCTCCGGAGTCCCCGGTGCCGCGGACGATGCCGCCGCGGCGTCCGCCTGCGCCGGGACCCGCTCGCCGTGCTCCAGCTCCAGGTCCGACACTTCGAGCGTGGGCTCGCGGCCGTCCCGGTCGCCGCCACCCCGGCGGCGACGGCTCTCACCGGGGCTGCCCCCTATCGCCCAGCCGGTGGAGAAGCCGCGCCGGAAGGACAGCGTGACGTACGTCTGACCGGTCGCGAACGCGATGGCGCCGACGACGATGACGAACACGGACGGCATCAGCACGCCGACGACCACGCAGCCGAAGCCCGCGAAGGCGAGCAGTCGCCAGCGAAGGCGTGCCTTGTACTGCAGGAGCACCTCACCGAGCAGCCACAGCGCGACGATTCCGAACGCGATATAGAGGACCGTCCAGCCCATGCCCGCCCCCTCCTACGGCCACCGCCCCGGGTCGTGGCGGGTACGGCCGGTCACGACTGCTTGTGCAGTCCGAGATTCTCGTAGATTTCGAGCGTCGCCGTCGAGTTGTTGAGCGTGATGAAGTGCAGTCCGGGCACACCCTCGGACCGCAGCCTCGCGCAGAACTGCGTTGCGAAGTCGATACCAATGGAGCGTACAGCGGCGGGATCGTCCTTGGCGGCGAGGATGCGTTCTTTCAGGGAGGAAGGAAAAGACGCGTTGCTGAGCTGCGCAAACCGTTCCAACTGCTTGACGCTGGTCAGCGGCATGACCTCGGGGATGATCGGGGTTTCGCAACCCGCAGCGACCACCCGGTCACGCATCCGCAAATAGTCCTCCGGATTGAAGAACATCTGCGTGATCGCATAGTCGGCACCGGCGCGGCACTTGTCCACGAAATTCCGGATGTCGGTGTCCCAGTCGGTCGAGCGCGGGTGCATCTCGGGAAATGCCGCGACGCCGACACAGAAATCTCCGGATTCCTTGATGAGCCGGACGAGATCGGCGGCGTACCGCACGCCCTGCGGGTGCTTGACCCACTCGCCCATCGGGTCACCGGGCGGGTCTCCGCGCACGGCGAGGATGTTGCGGATTCCGGCGTCGGCGTACTGCCCGATCATGTTGCGCAGCTCGGCGACGGAGTGGTTGACCGCCGTGAGGTGCGCGACCGGAGTGAGGGTGGAATCGGCGGCGATCTGCTCGGCGACCCTGACCGTACCCGCCCGGGTGGAACCACCCGCTCCGTACGTCACGGAGACGAAGCTCGGCCTCACCGCCTCGACGCGGCGCAGCGCATTCCAGACGTTCCGCTCGCCCTTCTCGGTCTTGGGCGCCCAGAACTCGAACGAATACGAAGTCTTGCCGGTCGCGAGGAGCTCACGCACCGTGTGTGCGTGATCCGTCCTGGTAGATGGTGTGCCAAGGGCCATACCGGCAGGTTAACCAGAGCACGACGACCCCCGGACCAGACCAGCAGCAATTGTCCGAATTGACCCAATGTTTGTCCATCCTTCGGACAACCGGCTTCGGACAGCAGGCATCGGGCGCCCGGCTTCGGGCGCCCGGCTTCGGGCGCCCGGCTTCGGGCGCCCGGCTTCGGGCGCCCGGTCGGATCACGTCCCTGCGCGCGCCCGGATTCGCTCGGCCAGCCCGGCGGTGGCGGCGGCCGGGTCGGTGGCCTCGGTGATCGCCCGTACGACGACCACCCGGCGCGCTCCGGCATCCAGCACCTCGTCGAGATTGCCCGCGTCGATCCCGCCGATGGCGAACCACGGGCGTCGGGTGCCGAGCGAGGCGGCGTACCGCACGAGGTCGAGGCCCGGAGCGTGCCGACCGGGCTTGGTCGGGGTGGGCCAGCACGGTCCGGTGCAGAAGTAGTCCACCCCGGGCTCGGCCACGGCCGCGTCGACCTCGGACTCGGCGTGGGTGGAGCGGCCGATCACCACGTCCTCAGCGATGACGGCGCGGGCGGCGGGGACCGGCAGGTCGCCCTGGCCGAGGTGCAGCACGTCGGAGCCGATGGCGTGGGCGACATCGGCCCGGTCGTTCACCGCGAGGAGCCTGCCGTGGCGCCTGCAGGCTTCGGCGAAGACCGCCAGGTGTTCGAGCTCCTCGGCGGCTTCCATCCCCTTGTCGCGCAGCTGGACGATGTCCACCCCACTGGAGAGGACGGCGTCGAGGAAGGCGGGGAGGTCACCTTGGCGCCTGCGGGCGTCCGTGCACAGATACAGCCGGGCATCGGACAGCAGCGCGCGAGGCGTGGACATGGCGCGGTTCCCCCTGGAGAGCGTTGCGGAACGGTTGTCGGTACGGCGCGGGGGTGCGGGCCGCGCACTGCTGCGCGGCCCGCCCCTCACATACGGCCTGCGGTCAGACGGCCAGCGCCTGGGCGCGACGCTTCACCTCCGTGCCGCGATTCTCGCTCAGTGCCTGGGCAGGGGTGCCCGGCAGGGTCGGGTCGGGGGTGAAGAGCCATTCCAGCATCTCTTCGTCGGTGTAGCCGTCGTCCCTCAGGAGCGTCAGGGTGCCGGAGAGGCCCTTGACCACCTTGTCGCCGTCGATGAAGGCGGCAGGCACCTGGAGCGCCCGGTTCTCACCACGTCGTACGGCAATGAGCTGGCCCTCCTTGACCAGCTGCCGTACGCGCGTCACCTCGACACCGAGCATTTCGGCGATGTCGGGGAGGTGGAGCCAGGCGGGGACGAGAGCATCGATCTTTGCGTCAATCTCGGTCACGGGGACAAGCCTGCCATCCCGGACTGACAGCCGATACCCGGACTCAGCCCTTCAGGGCGTCGCGGACCACGTCCGCGACGCGGCAGTGGCTCTGCTGGTCGCGGGTGACCCAGCCGTGCGCGGTCGTCAGGGAGCGCGAGTAGCAGGCTCCGGTGTCCGTGGTGCCCCGGTAGGTCTCGGTCGAGGCTCCGTCGGCGGACTGGACGACACCGTTCGTGCGGGCGATGCTGCCGGTCGAGTCCACGGTGTCGTCCGTGACCGCGTCCGTGTGCCACGCGTGTGCGGAGCCCTTGCGGGACGTGTCGACGAGCACCCGGCGCTGGGTGACGGCGGCCCGCATGTCGTAGTTGTTGTAATCGCCGTACAGCGGGATGTCCATGTCCACGTCGATGGGGTAGGACCAGGTGTTCCGCTGCGCGTCCGTGCGCCCGTGGAGCTGGGTCGTCACCGTGGTGGAACCGTGGTCACGCTGGTGCATCACCTGGTGGCTGCCCGTGCGGGAGACGTTGTCCGTGTTGGTGTACGCGAACTCCTGCTCGACGGTGGTGGTGACCCGGCCCTTCGAGGTCTCGACATAGCCCGAGATCTTCCAGGAGCGGCCGGTCGACACGGAGACGTCCGTGGAGCCGTCCTTGCGCGGGGTCTGGACGGTCTTCACGACCGGGGCGTGGCTGAGCGTGTTGGCGGTCACCTTGCCGCTCGTGCGGGACGCGTGCGCATCCGTGTCGAGGAAGAGCGAACCGTCGACGTTCCAGCCGTCGGCCGCGCCGTACGGGGTGATGCTGATGGCGTGCGGCTTGCCGTCGGCCAGCAGACCCGCGAAGGGGGTGAGGTCGATGTCGTACGCCTCGGTCTTGAACTGGTCGACGGCCGGGATCGGGCGCCACAGGGTCGGCACGATGCCGCCGGAGTACACCACGGGGTACGGCTGGGCGAGGCCGGCGGGCTGTCCGTCGACCGCGACCTGCACCTCACGGTAGGGGCCGCCGCCGCAGAGGTAGTCGGGGGCGGTTTCCGCCAGGTCGCTGGGGACCGCGTCGAACCACTGCTCGTCGCAGCCGCTCCCGCGTGCGTAGACCTCCAGGCGCGCCTTGGTCAGGTTACGCGGGAAGGTGACCTCGGTGCGGGTGGAGCCGCCCTTGCCGACGTTCATCCAGGGGGCGCTGTCGGAGTCGGTGTCACCGAGCGGGACGATGCGGTCGGCCGTGCCGGCGGCCGGGTGACGCTTGTCGGCCTGGTAGTACGTGATCTTCAGGTTGATCCTGTACACGCCGGTGTACGTGTCGTTGACGACATTGCCCAGTTCGAGCTGGAGCTTCTGCGGGTCCTTGAGGAGCGGCGCGAAGTCGGTGATGTCCTTGGCGACGTGCCAGCTGATGCCGTCGTCGTCGGGCTCGGCGGTGCTGGTGCGGAAGACCTCCGCGCCACCGATGAAGACCGCGGCGAGGCGGTCGTACTGACGCCCCTTCACGCTGCCCGACCAGTCGAGGACGACCTTGTTCCACGGACCCTTGCACTTCTCGGGCGGGGTGAGCGTGGTGGTGTACGGCGGCCCGCCGAGGGTGTAGCCGAAGTCGTGGTCGACGGCCGTCACCGAGCAGCTCTTGGTGTCCGGGCGGGAGACCGGCGGCAGCGCGTCGATCGGATCCTGGTAGTCGACAGCCGGGTTGGAACCGGGCTTGGGAGTGGCGCCCGCGTACGCCGGGGCGGCGAGTGCGCCTCCGACGAGGGCAATCGACGCCGAGGCCATGGAGATTCCGCGCAGCGCGCGGGCCCATCTGTGTCGAAACATGCGCATCCTTCGAAGAGTATGAAATGAGCACTCGAAAAGATGCACAGTGCACTAACTTCTGACCTCCCCCAAGAGGTTGTCCACATAGCGGACATCAACGTCCTTAGCCCGTACGCCTACTGACGAGTCGCCGACTTCAGCGGTACGGAGGGGTCGGCGGCCCGTGCCGGATCGAGCCGCACCCCCGCCTCGATGAGCTTGCGCCCCTGCGCCAGATCGCGTGGCCGGCCGACGGCGAGGACCGCGACCAGGACGCCGTCGCGCAGCCAGCACACCGACCAGGCGGGGCCGGCGGGATCGCCGCGCCACAGCAGGGTGTCGGCGCTCCCGTGGTGGCCCGCGTACTGCACGAACCGGTCGAACTGCTCGGACCAGAAGTACGGCACGGGGTCGTACGTCAGAGGCGCGGGTTCACCGTCGGCAGCGGCGGCGATGATGTTGGCGGCGGCGGTCCGCGGGCCCTGGAGGGCGTTGTCCCAGTGGTGGACGAGAAGGCGTTCGCCGTACCGGGCGGAGGGGAACGAGGCGCAGTCACCAACCGCGTACACATCGGGCTGCGAGGTGCGCAGCGCCCCGTCGGCGGTCACCGATCCGTCGGGGCCGAGCGCGATGCCGGAGCCGGCCAGCCAGTCGGTGGCGGGCCGTGCGCCGATTCCGACGACGACCGCTCCGGCCGGGATCGTGCGGCCGTCCGCGAGGATCACCCGGCCCGGTTCGATGCGGGCGACCCGGGCTCCGGTGAGGAGTTCGGCGCCGCTCTCGGCGTACCAGGCGGCCATCGGGGCGGCGACCTCGGCGGGCATCGCGCCCGCGAGGGGCCGGTCGGCGGCCTCGACGACGGTGACCTCGCAGCCCGCGGCGCGGGCCGCGGTGGCGAACTCGGCGCCGATCCAGCCCGCGCCGACGACCACGACGCCGTGCCGCTCGTCGAGGACGGGACGCAGCCGCGCCGCGTCGTCGAGGGTGCGCAGCAGATGGACGCCGGGCACCCCCTCGGCGCCGGGCAGGACGACCGGTTCGGCGCCGGTTGCGATCACCAGCACGTCGTAGGGCACGGGTCCCGACGGGGTGTCCAGCTCATGCGCGCCGGGGCGCACGCCGGTGACTTCGCGTCCCAGTTGCAGATCGATGTCCAGCGCATCGAAATCGACGTCGAAGGCGGAGTCCTCGGCCTTGCCGAGCAGCACCGCCTTGGACAGCGGGGGCCGGTCGTAGGGCTGGTGCGGTTCGGCGCCGATCAGGGCGACGGAGCCGGTGAAGCCCTGTTCCCGCAGGGCCACCGCCGTCTGCACACCGGCCATGCCCGCGCCGACGATGACGACGCGGCGCCCTGCCTGCCGGTCCGGCTGCTCTGACTGCTGCTGCTCGCTCACCCGTACACCTTAAGCATCTGACACCTCGTCAGGAAAGTGGGATCTCTTCCACCGTGCTCGTCCCGCCACCCTCCTGCGACTGGGCGCACAACTGCTCTGCCAGTAACCCGATTTGGCGAACATAGGCACGATTGAGTGAACGGCGTGACGTTCTGTGGGTATGCCTGGCGAGGTGTGCGTAACGCATGTAAAGCGATCCGGGACGTCGCGTGTGGTGTCAGCAGTCGGGGCCCCCGTTCCACCGGAGCGATGGTTCGGGGCCTCCCCGTCGCCTCTGACCACACCCACATGGCCAGGTCGCGGGGATTCCACCCACGTGGAACGGGCCCATACGTGATATTCGTCGCCGCCCAGGAGACGAAAGCGGAGGACCAGTGCGCCCAAGACCGTTCGGGGCGTACCGGTGAGACAGGACCCGTTCCTGCTCACTGCCCAGGAACGGTTTAGGGTGGCCTAAAACACTCGCGGGAGTCCGGACGCACCGGGCTGAGAGGGAGGCTGGGGCGGCCTCCGACCGTACGAACCTGATCCGGGTCATGCCGGCGAAGGGAGGGGTTGGCACCCATGCGTTCTTCTCGGAACGGAAACGGATCCGACGTCCTCGTCATCGGGGGCGGGATCATCGGTCTGGTGACCGCCTGGCGGGCCGCGCAGCGCGGACTGCGCATCGCGGTCGCCGACCCCGAACCGGGCGGCGGGGCCGCCCAGGTGGCGGCCGGCATGCTGGCCGCCGTCACCGAACTCCACTACGGCGAACAGATGCTGCTGGCCCTCAATGTCGCCTCGGCCGCCCGCTATCCGGCCTTCGCGGCCGAACTGGAAGCGGCGAGCGGGCGGGAGACCGGCTTCCGCGCCTGCGGCACCCTGGCCGTCGCGCTGGACTCCGACGACCGCGCCCATCTGCGGGAACTGCACGCCCTGCAGCAGCGTTCGGGCCTGGAGTCGGAGTGGCTCACGGGCCGCGAATGCCGCCGTCTGGAGCCGATGCTCGCGCCCGGCGTCCGCGGTGGTCTGCGGGTCGACGGCGACCACCAGATCGATCCGCGCCGGCTGGCCGCCGCGCTGCTGACCGCCTGCGAGCGGGCCGGGGTGGTCTTCCACCGCGACCGGGTGGAGCGCCTGACGGTCGTACGCGACCGGGCCACCGGAGCCGTGCTCGCCGGAGGCACGGAGCTCGGCGCCGACCAGGTCGTGCTCGCCGCGGGCAGCCTCAGTGGCCGGCTGCCGGGGCTGCCGGCCGAGGTCGTGCCGCCGATCCGGCCGGTGAAGGGGCAGGTGCTGCGGCTGACCGTGCCCGCCGCGTACGCCCCCTTCCTCACCCGGACGGTCCGGGCCATGGTCCGGGGCAGCCACGTCTATCTCGTACCGCGCGAGAACGGCGAACTGGTCGTCGGCGCCACCAGCGAGGAGATGGGCTGGGACACCACTGTCACCGCGGGCGGCGTCTACGAGCTGCTGCGGGACGCCCACGAGCTGGTGCCCGGCATCACCGAGCTGCCGCTCACCGAGACCCGCGCCGGTCTACGCCCCGCCACCCCCGACAACGCCCCGCTGCTCGGCCCCACGGCCCTGCCCGGTCTCCACCTCGCCGCCGGCCACCACCGCAACGGAGTGCTGCTCACCCCCGTCACCGGCGACGTCATGGCGGCGCTGCTGGCCGACGGCGAGCTGCCCGAGCCGGCCCGCCCCTTCACCCCGCACCGCTTCCCGCCCGCCGCCGCCCCCGTACGTCAGGAGCAGCCCGCATGACCGAGCCCGCGCCCCTCTCCGAGCCCGCGCCCCGCCCCCGGCCCGCATCGCCCTCCGATCCCGCGCACCTCTCCGCACACGTCCCCGTACCCGTCTCCGTCTCCGTGAACGGCGAGGTCCGTCTCCTCGCCGCGGGCATCACCCTGGACGCCCTTGCCGCCACCCTGACCACGGCGCACTCCGGCGTCGCCGCCGCCGTCAACGAGACCGTCGTCCCGCGCGGCCGGTGGTCCGCCACCGTGCTCGGCGACGGTGACCGCGTCGAGGTCCTGACCGCGGTCCAGGGAGGCTGACGATGGCCGACGACCTCTTCGCCCTCGGCGACACCTCCTTCGGCTCCCGGCTGATCATGGGAACGGGCGGGGCACCCAGCCTCGATGTGCTGGAGCGTGCCCTGACCGCCTCCGGCACCGAGCTGACCACCGTCGCGATGCGCCGCCTCGACCCGACCGTGCAGGGCTCGGTCCTCTCCGTCCTCCAGCGGCTCTCCATCCGCGTCCTGCCGAACACGGCGGGCTGTTTCACCGCGGGCGAGGCCGTGCTGACCGCCCGGCTGGCCCGCGAGGCGCTCGGCACCGACTGGATCAAGCTGGAGGTGGTGGCCGACGAGCGGACCCTGCTGCCCGATCCGATCGAGTTGCTGGACGCCGCGGAGACCCTGGTGGACGACGGCTTCACCGTGCTGCCGTACACCAATGACGACCCGGTGCTGGCCCGCAGGCTCCAGGACGTGGGGTGCGCGGCGGTCATGCCGCTCGGCTCCCCCATCGGCTCCGGCCTCGGCATCCGCAATCCGCACAACTTCCAGCTGATCGTCGAGCAGGCCCGGGTGCCGGTGATTCTCGACGCGGGCGCCGGGACGGCCTCGGACGCGGCGCTCGCGATGGAGCTGGGGTGCGCGGCGGTGATGCTGGCGTCCGCGGTGACCCGGGCCCAGGAGCCGGAGCTGATGGCCGCGGCGATGCGGCACGCGGTGGAGGGCGGGCGGCTGGCGTACCGCGCGGGCCGGATCCCGCGCCGCCACTTCGCCGAGGCCTCGTCGCCGGTGGAGGGGCGCGCGGCGCTGGACCCGGAGCGCCCGGCCTTCTGACCCGCCGGGACGCCGTGAACCGCATGTTCCTGTCACGGCTCGGCTGCAGTACGGCCCCGGGACCGCTCCGGCCCGTAGGAGTCCGTGGCGGCTCGTAGACTCGCATGCGTGGATACGACCCTCCAGGACCCTCTCGTCGGGCAGCTGCTCGACGGCCGCTACCGCGTCGATGCCCGCATCGCCGTGGGCGGCATGGCCACGGTCTACCGGGCCATGGACACCCGGCTCGACCGGGTGCTCGCCCTCAAGGTGATGCACCCGGCGCTCGCCACCGACGCCTCGTTCGTCGAGCGCTTCATCCGCGAGGCGAAGTCCGTGGCCCGGCTCGCGCACCCCAATGTGGTCGCGGTATTCGACCAGGGCGCCCAGGGTCAGTACGTGTACCTCGCGATGGAGTACGTCGCGGGCTGCACCCTGCGTGACGTGCTGCGCGACCGCGGCGCCCTGCAGCCGAGAGCCGCGCTGGACATTCTGGAGCCGGTCCTGGCCGCCCTCGGTGCCGCGCACCGGGCGGGCTTCGTGCACCGCGACATGAAGCCGGAGAACGTCCTCATAGGGGACGACGGCCGGGTCAAGGTCGCCGACTTCGGTCTCGTACGGGCGGTGGGCGCCGTCACCAGCACCACCGGCTCGGTCCTGGGCACCGTCTCCTATCTCGCCCCTGAGCAGATAGAGCACGGCACGGCGGACACCCGTACCGATGTCTACGCCTGCGGTGTCGTCCTGTACGAAATGCTGACCGGCGCCAAGCCACGCGCCGGAGACACCCCCGCCCAGGTCATCTACCAGCACCTCAACGAGGACGTCCCGGCCCCCTCGGCCGTCGTCCCGGGACTTCCCGTCGCGCTCGACGACCTGGTGGCGAGCGCCACCGCCCGCAATCCCGAGGTCCGCCCGTTCGACGCGGTGGCGCTGCTCGCCGAGGCCCGTGAGGCCCGCTCCGGCCTGACCGACGCCCAGCTGGACGCCGTACCGCCGCAGGCCCTCGCCGAGGCGCACGACGCCGCCGAGGACCTTACGAGCGTGATCCCCCGGCTGATCCCGGCCGATCAGGGCGTCGCCCATCACACCAGCCGACTGGAGATGCCCGCGCCGATGCCGCCGCCCGCGCCGCGCGGACCGTGGCGCTTCGGTCCGCGGCGCTCCGTCTTGGCCGCGGTCCTCGCCGTGCTGCTGGTACTGGGCGTCGGCACCGGTGTCTGGTACATCAACTCCGGGCAGTTCACCCAGGTGCCCTCACTGCTCGGCCAGACCGAGAAGACCGCCCAGCAGCGGCTCTCGGACGCAGGTCTGGAGCTCAAGAGCGTCAAGCGGTCCTACAGCGACACCGTGGAACGCGGCAAGGTCATCAGCAGCGACCCCGAGTCCCGTGCCCGCATCCGGAGGAACGACGCGGTGACACTCGTCGTCTCGCGCGGCCCCGAGATCGTGAAGGTGCCCGATGTCCAAGGCCTCGCGCTCGCCGACGCCAAACGTGATCTGAAGGAGGTCGGCCTGGTGCCCGGCATGGTCACCAAGGAGTTCAGCGAGGAGACGGCACGGGGCGAGGTGATCCGTACGGACCCCGCGGCGGGCGCCGAGCGCCGCTCCGGCTCCGCGGTCGCCCTGGTCGTCAACAAGGGCGCTCCGGTCGATGTGCCCGATGTCACCGGGCTGTCCGTCGAGGACGCCACCGCCGCGCTGGACGAGGAGGGGCTGAAGGCCGAGGTGCTGCCCGACCGGGTCCACTCCCCCGAGGTCGCCGGCGACATCGCCCATCAGTCGCTGGGCGAGGGCAGCCGGGCTGCCGAGGGCGACACCATCACGCTCACGGTCTCCAAAGGGCCGCGGATGATCGACGTCCCGGACGTCACCGGGAAGGACGTCGACGACGCCAGGAGCGAGCTGGAGGCCGCGGGCTTCGAAGTCAAGGTCGACCGCCCGTTCCTCTCCTTCAGCGGCACCGTCGCGAGCCAGTCCGTCGACGGCGGCGAGCAGGCCCCCGAGGGCAGCGCCATCACCATCAAGACCAAGGGGCTCTAGATCCACATGCGCAACGCAGTCGGTGGCCATGTTCCCGTGGCCGGCGGCCTCGCCAAGGTCGGCCTCACCTACGCCCGCGAGATGGCGGCGGAGGCCGTCCAGGTCTTCGTCGCCAACCCGCGCGGCTGGGCGACGCCCGTCGGCAACCCGGCCCAGGACGAACAGTTCCGCGCCGAGTGCGCCGCCGAGTCCATACCGGCGTACGTCCACGCCCCGTACCTGATCAACTTCGGCTCGCACACCGGGGCCACCGTCGAGAAGTCCGTGGACTCACTGCGCCACTCACTGCGCCGGGCCCGCGAGATCGGCGCCCTGGGCGTCGTGGTGCACACCGGATCGGCGACCGGCGGCCGCCCGCGCGAGCAGGCCCTCGCGCAGGTCCGCACGCACATGCGGCCGCTCCTGGACGAGCTGACGCACGACGACGACCCGTATCTGCTGCTGGAGTCGACCGCCGGACAGGGCTCCTCGCTCTGCTCACGGACCTGGGACTTCGGCCCGTACTTCGAGGCTCTCGACGCCCACCCCAAGCTCGGCATCTGCCTCGACACCTGCCACATCTACGCGGCGGGCCACGATCTGACCGGCCCGGCGGGCATGCGCCGAACCCTGGACCTCCTGGTGGACACGGTCGGCGAGGGACGGCTGAAACTGATCCATGCCAACGACTCCAAGGACGTGGTGGGCGCCCACAAGGACCGTCACGAGAACATCGGCGCCGGGCACATCGGTGAGGAACCGTTCCGGGAACTGTTCGCCCACCCGGCCACCGCCGGCGTGCCGCTGATCATCGAGACGCCGGGCGGCAAGGACGGCCACGCGGCGGACGTGGCGCGGCTGAAAGGGTTGCGCGGGCCCCAGGGTCAGAGTTCGGGGCCGTCCCCCGGCTCCTCCTGATACGAGTAGCGCTGCTCGCGCCACGGATCGCCGATGTTGTGATAGCCGCGCTCCTCCCAGAAGCCGCGGCGGTCGGCCGTCATGTACTCGACGCCGCGGACCCACTTGGGCCCCTTCCAGGCGTAGAGGTGCGGCACGATGAGCCGCAGCGGGAAGCCGTGCTCGGCGGTGAGCAGCTCGCCACCTTTGTGCGTGGCGAAAAGCGTTCGGTCCGAGGCGAAGTCGGAGAGCCGCAGGTTCGAGCTGAACCCGTACTCGGCCCAGACCATCACATGGGTGACGTTCGGCGCGGGCGGTGCGAGTTCCAGGATCGTACGGGCGAGCACGCCGCCCCATTCGGCGCCGAGCATGCTGAATTTGGTGACGCAGTGCAGGTCGGCGACCACCGAGGTGAACGGCAGCACCGAGAATTCCTCGTGGTTCCAGCAGTGCTTCTCGCCGTCCGCCGTGGCACCGAAGACCCGGAACTCCCAGCGGTCGGGCTTGAACTTGGGCACGGGCCCGTAGTGGGTAACCGGCCAACCACGCTGGAGTCGCTGTCCCGGCGGAAGCTCGGACTGCTCTGACGCGCGGTTTTCCCGGCTTTCCGGCTGACCCATGACTCCATGGTGACAGACAGGCAGGGGTGGTACCGACCAGGGCATGGGCAATTCAGGCAACTCGTACTAAGCATGTACTTACTGGACGATCACCGGGTGCGGTGCGAGGATGCGGCCAACTTGACCAGTTCACCGGTTGGAAGGAGCCTCTGCGATGCAGGGCGACCCCGAGGTCCTTGAGTTCCTGAACGAGCAGCTGACCGCCGAATTGACTGCCATCAACCAGTACTTCCTGCATGCAAAGATGCAGGACAACTTCGGCTGGACGAAGCTCGCGAAGTACACCCGCTCCGAGTCGTTCGACGAGATGAAGCACGCGGAAATCCTCACGGACCGCATCCTCTTCCTCGATGGACTGCCCAACTACCAGCGGCTGTTCCATGTACGGGTGGGCCAGACCGTCACCGAGATGTTCCAGGCGGACCGTCAGGTCGAGGTGGAGGCGATCGACCGCCTCAAGCGCGGGATCGAGCTGATGCGCGGCAAGGGTGACATCACGTCCGCAAACATCTTTGAATCGATCCTGGAGGACGAGGAGCACCACATCGACTACCTCGACACCCAGCTGGAACTCATCGAGAAACTCGGCGAGGCACTCTACATCGCCCAGCAGATCGAGCAGCCGGACAGCTAGGAGGGTGCCGAAGATCTTGGCCGGACCAGACGGATCAGGCCGCTTCGGAGAGCCGGATGCCCGGGACAGCGCCGGGAGCGATACCCGGAGCGGCCTCGGGAGCGCTGCCCGTCCCGGCATCGCCCGCGGTGCGGGGTGTCCGCTTCCGGTCGAGCAGTTCGCGGCGCGGACAGGCACCCCGGCCGAGCACGGCCTGGATGGCGCGGACGCAGCCGCCGCAGTCCGTCCCCGCCTTGCAGGCGGAGGCTATCTGCCGGGGTGTACACGCCCCGGCGTCCGCATGTTCCTTGACCTGCTTCTCCGTGATGCCGAAGCACGAGCAGACGTACACGCGGTTCACCTCCCGGCGGGATCGGTCTTGCTGCCACCCCGTTGATCGGTGAGGCTAACCTAACCTTACCCGGCGCCGTGGGCTCTTGAAAGCCTCCGAACGCCCTGTGGGGCACGGATCACATCGATCCGTGCCCCACAGTCATACGCGTACCACCTGCGGTGATGCCTACTGGTCCCGGTACATCTCGGCGACCAGGAACGCCAGGTCGAGGGACTGGCTGCGGTTGAGCCGCGGGTCGCAGGCCGTCTCGTAGCGCTGGTGCAGATCGTCGACGAAGATCTCGTGTCCGCCACCGACGCACTCGGTGACATCGTCACCGGTGAGCTCGACGTGGATGCCGCCCGGGTGCGTACCGAGGCCCTTGTGGACCTCGAAGAAGCCCTTGACCTCGTCCAGGACGTCGTCGAAGCGACGGGTCTTGTGACCGGAGGCGGCCTCGAAGGTGTTGCCGTGCATCGGGTCGGTCACCCACGCCACGGTGGCGCCGGAGGCGGTGACCTTCTCGACCAGGTCGGGCAGCTTCTCGCGGACCTTGTCGGCGCCCATGCGGACGATGAAGGTCAGCCGGCCGGGCTCGCGCTCGGGGTCGAGGCGTTCGATGTAGCCGAGTGCCTCGTCGACGGTGGTCGTCGGGCCGAGCTTGATGCCGATCGGGTTGCGGATCTTCGAGGCGAACTCGATGTGAGCGCCGTCCATCTGGCGGGTGCGCTCACCGATCCAGACCATGTGGCCGGAGGTGTCGTACAACTGGCCGGTGCGCGAGTCGGTACGGGTCAGCGCCGACTCGTAGTCCAGCAGCAGGCCCTCATGCGAGGAGTAGAACTCGACCGCCTTGAACTCGGCCGGGTCCGTACCGCACGCCTTCATGAAGTTCAGCGCGTTGTCGATCTCGCGGGCGAGCGCCTCGTAGCGCTGGCCGGACGGCGACGACTTCACGAAGTCCTGGTTCCAGGCGTGCACCTGGCGCAGGTCGGCGTAACCGCCGGTGGTGAAGGCGCGGACCAGGTTCAGCGTGGAAGCGGATGCGTGGTACATCTGCTTCAGCCGCTCCGGGTCCGGGACGCGGGACTCCTCGGTGAAGGCGAAGCCGTTGACGGAGTCGCCGCGGTAGGTCGGCAGGGTGACGCCGTCGCGGGTCTCGGTCGGCTTGGAGCGCGGCTTGGAGTACTGGCCGGCGATCCGGCCCACCTTGACGACGGGCACGGAGGCCGCGTAGGTCAGGACGGCGCTCATCTGGAGCAGCGTCTTCAGCTTGGCCCGGATGTGCTCGGCGGACACGGCATCGAATGCCTCGGCGCAGTCGCCGCCCTGCAGCAGGAACGCCTCGCCCTTGGCGACGGCTCCCATGCGGGCACGCAGCTGGTCGCACTCGCCCGCGAAGACGAGCGGCGGATACGACGCGAGGTCCGCGAGCACATCGCGCAGAGCCTCGGCATCGGGGTACTCGGGCTGCTGCGCCGCGGGAAGGTCTCGCCAGGTCGCCTTGTCGGCGACACTCTGGGATTCAGCGTTCACGATCACGTCAGCAAGAATACGGGGTCGGCGCTCCCCTACCGGTACTCGACCGCCTGGTGAGACGGACCCATCGGCCTTGTCGCACCGGACGACCCCTCGACGGCGGGGAACAAGGTGGCCGCGTCCGCGAGAAGGCCCCGGCACCGCAGCAGCGGGGAACACACCCTGTCGACGGACTCGCGCCCCGCCGGTCACGCTGCCATGCGCTACGATCCACGGCATGTTCGCGCAGACAAACCAGAACTGGTGGTGGACCGCTCATCCGGCGGCCCACTGATCGATCGCGCGCAACAGACCACGCGAAGGCCGCCCGAGGGGCGGCCTTCTCTGCGTTTCGGGAGCCGTTCCTCCATTCCGGAAGGAATCCCCCCATGTCTCAGCCGCACCGCACCGACCTCGTCATCGAGCGGCTGCTCCGTGCCGACAGCCCGCCGTTCGCGCTGCTGCGCAGGCGCACTCCCGGCCGCGATCAGGACACCGTCGAGGTACTGATCGGCCGGGTACGGGAAGTGGACCGGCTCGCCGGTCTCCCGGTCGGCGAGCTGCCGTCGCTCGCCCTGGTGCCGTTCCGGCAGATCGCCGAGCGCGGCTTCGACGTGCGCGACGACGGGACGCCGCTGTCCGTGCTGGTCGCCGAGGAGACGTACGAGCTGCCGCTCGCCGAGGTGCTGGACCGCTTGCCGGTCCATGACGTGCGGGTCGAGGACGGCGGGTTCGACGTTCCGGACGAGGAGTACGCCGGGATCGTGCGGCGGGTCGTCGAGGACGAGATCGGGCGGGGCGAGGGCGCGAACTTCGTCGTCCGGCGGACCTTCCGGGGCGAGATCCCGGGCTTCGGGCGGGCGGACGCGCTGGCCCTCTTCCGGCGGCTGCTGGCGGGTGAGCGGGGCGCGTACTGGACGTTCGTGGTCCACACGGCGGACGGCGGGCCCGAAGGGTCCTCCTTCTCGGGGCGGCGGCGGGCGACGGGTGGGCGGACCCTCGTCGGGGCGAGTCCCGAGGTGCATGTGCGGATGTCCGGCGGCACGGTCGTGATGAACCCGATCAGTGGCACGTACCGCTACCCCGCCGAGGGCCCGGGCGTCGAGGGGCTGCTGGCCTTCCTCGCCGACCACAAGGAGCGGGACGAGCTCTCCATGGTGGTCGACGAGGAACTCAAGATGATGTGCACCGTCGGTGACATGGGCGGGGTGGTGGTCGGTCCGCGGCTCAAGGAGATGGCCCATCTCGCGCACACGGAGTACGAGCTGCGCGGGCGCTCCTCGCTGGATGTGCGCGAGGTGCTGAGGGAGACCATGTTCGCGGCGACGGTCACCGGTTCCCCCGTGCAGAACGCCTGCCGGGTCATCAAGCGGTACGAGCCCGGCGGGCGCGGCTACTACGCGGGCGCGCTGGCGCTGCTGCGGCAGGAGCCGGGCGGGGCGCAGTCCCTGGACTCGCCGATCCTGATCCGTACCGCCGACATCGCGGCCGACGGACGGTTGCGGGTGCCGGTCGGGGCGACGCTGGTACGCCACTCCGACCCGGACAGCGAGGTCGCCGAGACCCATGCGAAGGCGGCCGGAGTGCTGGCCGCGCTGGGGGTGCGGCCGGACCGGGCGCGCGACCGGGCGGTGCGTCCGCAGCTGGCCGGCGATCCGCGCGTGCAGGCGGCGCTGGACGCCCGGCGGGACGGTCTGGCGCCGTTCTGGCTGCGGATGCAGGAGCGTACGCACGAGCTCTCCGGCCATGCGCTGGTGGTCGACGGGGAGGACACCTTCACCGCGATGCTGGCGCATCTGCTGCGCTCATCGGGTCTGGACGTGTCGGTGCACCGCTACGACGAGCCGGGGCTGCGCGAGCGCGTACGGGCGCACGCGGGCCCGGTCGTGCTGGGTCCCGGGCCCGGGGATCCGGGTGACACGGCCGATCCGAAGATGCGGCTGCTGCGCGAGTTCGCCGCCGAGCTGGTCCGTGACCACCGGCACGGGCTGCTGGGGGTCTGTCTCGGTCATGAGCTGATCGCGGCGGAGCTGGGTCTGGAGATCGTCCGCAAGACCGTGCCGCATCAGGGCGCGCAGACCCGGATCGAGCTGTTCGGGCGCCCCGAGACTGTCGGCTTCTACAACAGCTTCACCGCGCGCTGCGACGACGGTGCGGTCACCGAACTGGCGGCGCACGGTGTGGAGACGAGCCTGGACGCGGCGACCGGGGAACTGCACGCGCTGCGCGGGCCGGGCTTCGCCTCGGTGCAGTTCCACCCGGAGTCGGTGCTGACCCTGCGCGGCGCGACCATCGTGGCCGAGCTGCTGGCGGGGCTGCCGGTCGCCGGCTGAAGGGGCGGCGGGCCCCCGGAGGAGTTCCGGGGTCTCAGCCCTCCGGGAGCGCCGGGACGAGGACGTTGTCGCTGCGGCGGCCGGCCAGGTAGTCGGCGACGTTGCGGACGGTGGCTTCGATGATCTGGGCCACGGCGTCCTGGGTGTAGTACGCCTGGTGCGAGGTCACGATGACGTTCGGGAAGGTGACGAGCCGGGCGAGGGTGTCGTCGTCGATGCCCTCCAGGGACTTGTCGAGGAAGAACAGCCCGGCCTCCGCCTCGTACACATCGAGCCCGACGCCCAGGAGACGGCCCGCGCGGAGTTCGGCGACCAGTGCCGTCGCGTCGATGAGTCCGCCGCGGCTGGAGTTGATCAGGATCGCGTCGTCCTTCATCCTCGCCAGGGCATCCGCGCCGATGATGTGGTGGGTCGCGGGCAGCAGCGGGACGTGCAGGCTGACCAGGTCGGACTCGGCGAGGAGCCGCTCCTTGTCGACGTACTCCATGCCGAGGCCGGCACAGGCGGGATTCTCGGCGACGTCCCAGCCGAGCAGCTTCATGCCGAAGCCGTGGGCGATACGGGTGAAGGCCTCGCCGATCTTGCCCGTGCCGATCACGCCGGCCGTGCGGCCGTGCATGTCCCGGCCGAGGAGGCCGTCGAGCCGGAAGTCGAAGTCACGGGTGCGGCTCGCGGCCCGGATGATGCGGCGGTTGACCGCCATCGCGAGGGTCCAGGCGAATTCCGCGACCGAGTACGGCGAGTAGGCGGCGACCCGGGCGACGCGCAGGGCGAGCCGTTCCGCGACGTCGAGGTCGATGTTGTTGAAGCCGGTGGAACGCTGGGCGATCATCTGCGTGCCGCCCGCCGCGAGGGTCTGCAGGACGCCGCTGCCCAGGTCGGCGTTGACGCTGGTGGAGATGACCTCGTATCCCGCGGCAATGGGTGCGGTGTCCTTGGTGAGGAAGACATCCAGGCAACGGACCTCGTGCTCCGGGGCGAAGGCCTTCTCGATGAGCGGCTTCTCGTCGGACTGCACACCGAATGCCAGGATTTCCACGACGTCTCCAGCCTTCCTGATGCGCGTTTCTTGAGGCGCGTTTTCTGATGTGCGCGAAAAGCGGCGTTATGTACCGGATGTTCGCGAATATACGGCCCGCGCCCCTGGCCCGCCGCTCGGCCGAAGAAGGCTGCGCCGCTCAGCCGAAGAAGACACCGGCCTCCGCGTAGAGGGCCGGATCGACCGTCTTGAGGCGAGCGGTCGCCTCCGCGATCGGCACCCGCACGATGTGCGTGCCCTGCAGGGCCACCATCATGCCGAAGTCGCCGTCCCGCACGGCGTCGATGGCGTGCAGGCCGAAGCGGGTGGCCAGCCAGCGGTCGAAGGCGCTGGGGGTACCGCCGCGCTGGACATGGCCGAGGACGGTCGTTCTGGCTTCCTTGCCGGTGCGGCTCTCGATCTGCTTGGCCAGCCATTCGCCGACGCCGGAGAGCCGGACATGACCGAAGGAGTCGTGCGAGCCGTCCTTGAGGATCAGCTTGCCCTGTGTGGGCATGGCCCCTTCGGCGACCACCACGATCGGTGCGTAGCTGGCGCTGAAACGGGAGGTCACCCAGGAGCAGACCTGCTCGATGTCGAAGCGCTGTTCCGGGATGAGGATGACGTTCGCACCGCCGGCCAGTCCCGAGTGGAGCGCGATCCAGCCTGCGTGACGGCCCATCACCTCGACGACGAGAACCCGCATATGGGATTCGGCCGTGGTGTGCAGGCGGTCGATCGCCTCGGTCGCGATGGAGACGGCCGTGTCGAAACCGAAGGTGTAGTCCGTGGCGGAGAGGTCGTTGTCGATGGTCTTGGGTACGCCGACGCACTTGATGCCGTGCTCGTCGGACAAGGTCGCCGCCACGCCGAGGGTGTCCTCGCCGCCGATCGCGACGAGCGCATCGACCTCGTGCGCGGCAAGACTGTCCCTGATCCGGCGGACGCCGTGCTCCGCGCCGAGCGGATTGGTGCGCGAGGAACCGAGAATGGTGCCGCCGCGCGGCAGGATGCCATGCACCGCGGGGATGGAGAGCGGCACCGCCTCGCCCTCCAGCGGGCCGCGCCAGCCGTCCCGGAATCCGATGAAGTCGTAGCCGTACTCCTGCACGCCCTTGCGGACTATGGCACGGATGACCGCGTTGAGCCCGGGGCAGTCCCCGCCCCCGGTCAGTACTCCGACCCGCATGGCAGCATCCCTTCGCCGAAGTGAGCCCCCTGACCATCACGCTATTCGTGATCCAGGTCACTCAGGGACGGGGCGGAAGGTCAAATCCGTTGCGTTACGGGGCGGTTGGTCTCACAGATGCGGGGCTGCACGCTCCGGCGCGTTCAGGCGTCGTCCAGACCGCGCTCGATCGCGTACCGAACGAGCTCCACCCTGTTGTGCAACTGGAGCTTGCCCAGGGTGTTCTGGACGTGGTTCTGGACGGTGCGGTGCGAGATGACCAGACGCTCGGCGATCTGCTTGTACGAGAGCCCCTTGGCGACCAGCCGCAGCACCTCGGTCTCCCGCTCGGTGAGCTGCGGGGCCCTGGGTTCGTCGGACGCGACGGGGGTGGGGTCCGAGGCGAGCCTGCGGTACTCGCCGAGGACCAGTCCGGCCAGGCCCGGGGTGAAGACGGGGTCGCCGACGGCGGTGGACCGCACAGCCTCGGTCAGCTCCTGCGTACTGGCCGACTTGAGCAGATATCCGGTGGCGCCGGACTTGACCGCCTCCAGTACGTCGGCATGCTCGCCGCTCGCGGAGAGGACCAGCACCCGCAGCCCCGGGTGGGAGCCGACGAGCTCCTTGCAGACCTGCACGCCGGGCATGCCGGGCAGGTTGAGATCGAGTACGAGGACGTCGGGGGTGGCGGCCCTGGCCCGGCGCACGGCCTGCGGTCCGTCACCCGCCGTCGCCACGACCTCGAAACCGGACTCGGAAAGATCGCGGGCCACCGCGTCGCGCCACATCGGGTGGTCGTCGACCACCATCACCCTGATGGCCCGTTCCTCGGCGCCCTGGGTGTTCTCCGTGCTCATCTGCCTGATCCTGCCTTCCCCCGCGAACCTACAAATCCTATGAAGCGTTGAAGCGTTGAAGCGTTGAAGCGCTTGAAACCTACGGGACTTACGGGACTACGCGACCTTCGGGACCTTCAACTCGACCTCGGTGCCCTGGCCGGGCACCGAAATCAACTCCGCCGTGCCGCCCAGGTCACGCAGCCGCCCCCGGATCGACAGGGCGACCCCCATGCGTCCCTCCCCCTCCGCCTGGGCGAGCCGCCCTTCCGGGATGCCCGGGCCGTCGTCCCGGACCGTCACGATCACCTCGTCCGGCCAGTCCTCGACGAGGATCCAGGCCTGGGCGGTCTCCCCCGCGTGCACCCTCACATTGTCCAGGGCAGCACTGACAGCGGCCGCCAGCTCCTTCGCGGCCGCGGGAGCGAGTAGCACCGGAGCGCCGGGCTCCGCGAAGCTGATCCGGGAGCCGGCGTGCGGGGCGAGCAGGGAGCGCAGATCGCAGGCGGCCCGCCCCGACGATCCGTCCTCCTCGTCGTCCACCTCGACGCTGCGGACCACGGCGCCCTCGGCCGCGTCCTCGGAGACCCGGGTGGTGGGCACGAGCCCGCTGGAGACCAGGGTGCGCAGGGCGACTTCCTGCTCCCCGGCCATCCGGCCCAGTTCGGCGGCCTCACCGCCCAGCGCGGTGCCGCGGCGCTGCACCATCGCCAGGACCTGGAGCACGCTGTCGTGGATGTCGCGGGCCAGCCGTTCCCGCTCGCGGGTGGCGGCCTCGATCTCCAGGGCGCGGGCGAGGGTGCGCTCACTGGCCCTGGCCACCTCGACGACGTAACCGATGGCGATGGAGGCCACCCAGACCAGCAGGACGTTGTGGAAGGTGTCCCGGCTGGGCTCGCCGCGCTCGATGATGTTGGCGACGGCGACGAAGGTGGAGGCGAAGGCCGCCCAGCGCCAGCCGCCCTTGATCGCGAAGGCCAGCACGGAACCCGCGGTCCAGATCGACGGCAGCGTCGGACCGTCGATCTGCTGGGCCTCGAAGTCGGCGAGCGGAGTGAGGAGGATACCGACGAGGGCGACCGCCAGGTCGGCGCCGAGGAAGCGCTTGGTGCAGGCGACGGCGCCCGCGACCTTCGGGAGAGTGGCGAGCGTCCAGGCCGACATCACCACCAGGAAGGCCACGGCCACCCACGGCCGGTCGTATCTGTCCCGGCCGAAGACGGCGAGCAGCACCGCGTAGAGCATCGTCAGAATGCGGTACGCCGTCAGCGCACGCCATAGCGGCTGCTCGACCGACATCCGTACGACCCGCTCGCGCTTGGCCATGTCCCCACCCCCCGGACGGAAACGACGCGGTTACGCGCCGAACCGTTCCGTCACCCCTGCGTTCCGGACCCTCTGGCCGCGCGCTTCTCCTCCTCGGCGCGGCGCTTCTCCTCCTCGGCGCGGCGCTTCGCCTCGTCCGCGATCTGCCGCTTGGCGGCGGTCGCGTAGATGTCGACGTACTCCTGGCCGGAGAGCTTCATGATCTCGTACATCACCTCGTCGGTGACCGAGCGCAGGATGAAGCGGTCCCCCTCCATGCCGTGGTAGCGGCTGAAGTCGAGCGGTTTGCCGATCCTGATCCCGGGACGCATCAGTTTGGGCATCACCTGACCGGGCGGCTGGATCTTCTCCGTGTCGATCATCGCGACGGGGATGACGGGCGCTCCGGTGGCCAGCGCCACCCGGGCGAGCCCGCCGGGCTTGCCGCGGTAGAGACGGCCGTCGGGCGAGCGGGTGCCCTCCGGATAGATGCCGAAGAGTCCGCCGCTCTCGATGACCTCGATGCCCGCCTTGATGGCCGCCTCACCGGCGCCGCGGGCACCCGAGCGGTCCACCGGGAGCTGGCCCACGCCCTTGAAGAAGGCGGCGGTCAGCCTGCCCTTCACCCCGGGTGCGGTGAAGTACTCGGACTTGGCGATGAAGGTGACCTTGCGGTCCAGGACGGCCGGGAGGAAGAAGGAGTCGGAGAACGACAGATGGTTGCTCGCGAGGATCGCCGGTCCCTGCGCGGGGATGTTCTCCAGGCCTTCCACCCACGGCCGGAAGGCGAGCTTCAGACCCCCGCCGATGGAGAACTTCATTGCGCCGTAGATCAACTCGGGTGCCTCCTGTGTCCTGTCGGAACGACCTTAACCCGTGTGGCCGTCCGCGCCCCCGCCCGGCGTGGACCGGAAGCGGCGGACGCGGCCACCCCCATGGCGGCTGCCGGTGTCGACCACCCGCCCGGTCTCGCTGACCGCCCCGGCCGGTCTCGGTGACCGCCCCGCCCGGTCTCGGTGACCGCCCCGGCCGGCGTCGGTGACGACCCCGGCCGGTGTCAGTGACGCCCCTGGTCGGTGTCAGTCCGGTCGCGTACGGTGAAGTAATCCTTCCGCGCTCCCCCTTTCGCTCCCCTGCGAGCCTCACGAACAGGAGACCCCGGTGCCGGTCCTGCCTGGAGCCGAGCCGTTCCGCCACGAGGGCGGAGAGGTCGGCGTCCTTCTCTGTCACGGATTTACCGGTTCCCCGCAGTCGCTGCGCCCCTGGGCCGACCATCTGGCGGAGCGTGGGCTCACCGTGTCACTGCCGCTGCTGCCCGGGCACGGCACCCGCTGGGAGGACATGCAGCTCACGGGCTGGCAGGACTGGTACGCGGAGGTGGACCGGGAACTGCGCGCCCTGCTGGAACGGTGCCGTCAGGTCTTCGTCTTCGGTCTCTCCATGGGAGGCGCGCTGACGCTGCGGCTGGCGGCGAAGCACGGGGACGCGATCAGTGGTCTGGTCCTCGTCAATCCGGCGAACAAGGTGCACGGCCTGTCGGCATACGCGCTGCCGGTGGCCCGCCATCTGGTGCGGACGACGAAGGGGCTGGCGAGCGACATCGCCCTGCCGGGCTCCGCCGAGGTGGGGTACGACCGGGTGCCGCTGCACGCGGCGCATTCGCTGCGGAATTTCTTCCGCCTGGTCGATGCCGAGCTGCCGCAGGTCACCCAGCCGATCGTCCTGCTGCACAGCCCGCAGGACCATGTGGTGCCGCCCGCGGACTCGGCCCGGATCCTCAGCCGGGTGTCCTCGACGGACGTCGAGGAGATCCTGCTGGAACAGAGCTACCACGTGGCGACGTTGGACCACGATGCGGAGCGGATCTTCGACGAGAGCTACCGGTTCATCGGCCGCCTCGCTCCGAGCGTCGGAATGAAGGGGAGCACGTCAGGTGGCTGAGCACGACGCGGAGCGCGCGGGCAGTGAAGAGGGGCGCGAGCCCCTTCCCGCGGAGGGAACGGCCGTTCCCGAGGACGGTACGGGTACCGGTGCGGGCACGGGCACGGGCCCGCAGGACGCCGCTGCCGCCCGGACGGCGCCGCCGGGCGGCGACGAGGGCGACGAGGGCGACGGATCCGACCGGTCGGTCGACGAGAAAGCCGCGTGGGAGGCGATCGTCGCGGGGTACGGCGAGGAGCCGGCGGACCCGCCGGGCGCCAGGCCGTTCAGGTCGATCGAGGATCTCGCCCTGCCGGAGGACGATCAGTCGGGCGTCCTGGACCCGGACAAGGGGGTCGGGAAGAAGTCCCCGAAGCCGCCGGAGAAGCCGCTCGGCAGCTCGATCGTGTTCGCGCCCGGCGTCGCCGGCCCGCGCGACTACGAGGTCGCGGAGCCGAAGGACGACGACCTCGACGACAGCGACGAGGGGCATTTCGTTCCCCCGGAGCCGCCCCCGTTGCCGGAGGCCGATGTCACGGCGAAGTTTGCCTGGCTCGCGGTCGTCGGCGGCCCGGTGCTGATGCTGATCGCGGTGCTGCTGCGGTGGGACATGACCTGGTGGCTCACGACGATCTGTGTCGGCGGCTTCCTGGGCGGCTTCGTCACGCTGGTGGCGCGCATGGAGGACGACGACGAGGACGGCGACGACCCGGGCCGCGGCGCGGTGGTCTGAGACCGGTCCGGCGGGGTTTCCCTGATGCCCTGAGCCGCTGCCGCCGCGGCTCAGGGCCTGGTCGCGGGCACCCGTAGCGCTGCCAGCACCGGCAGGTGGTCCGTGGCCGCTCGCAGGTCCGCTTCGGTGACACCGGGCAGCCCCGCCGGGACACCGCAGCCGAGCACCTCGATCCCGCTTGTCGCGAAGACCGCGTCGATGCGCCGCCGCGGCGCGTCCGGCGTGAAGGTGTGTTCGCCGCCCCACGGCCGGACGGCCCAGCAGTCCTGGAGACGCCCGGCCAGCCGCCTAAAAGCGGCCCCGGTCGGTACGTCGTTGAGGTCGCCCGCCACGATGGTGTGCTCGACACCCATCGCGTCCAGCCCGTCCAGCAACAGCTCGGCCTGGGCCAGGCGTTCGTCGCGCCGCAGGCTCAGGTGGAAGCTCAGCAGACCGATCCGGGTTCCCGCGATCCGTACCACCGACGTGGCGAAACCCCGGCGGTGCAGTCCGGGGGTGAGCGGCAGCAGGACGTCCTCCGTGCGCTCCACCGTGGCCCGCAACGAGCAGAGCAGCAGCGGACCGGCCGCCGTGGCGCCGCCGCCGAGGACGACGAGGTCGGTGCGGGCCGCGAGCCAGGCGGCGCGCTTGCGCCACCGGAAGAAGCGCGGGGCCTCCTGGATGAGGACGAGGTCGGGGGCGCAGGCGCTGATGACGCGGGCCAGCGCCGCGCAGTCGTCGCGCATCGAGCGGATGTTGTAGCAGAGCACTCTGATGACGGCCGAACCATCCGGCTCGGTACGGGAGTCGGGCAGTGGCGTCAGGACCATGCGACTCACGATACGACGGACGCCCGCCGCACCCCACAGGGGCGCGACGGGCGTCCGGTTCTGTCCGGTTCCGGTCGGCTCAGCCCTGGCGGGCCAGGTCCGCCGCGCCCACCAGCCCTGCCTTGCCGCCCAGTTGGGCCGCGAGCACCTGGGCGTGCGGGCGCCACTCGCCGCCGATCAGCCAGCGCCGGAACGACTTGCGGATCGGGTCGAGGACGAGCTCGCCCTCGTCCGACACGCCGCCGCCGACGATGAACGCGGACGGGTCGAACAGCGAGGCGAGGTCGGCGAGTCCGGCACCGGCCCAGCGGGCCAGCTCGCGGAACGAGTCGATCGCCACCGGGTCGCCCTGCCGGGCGGCCGCGCTGATGTGCTTGCCCTCGATGCCCTCCACCGTGCCGTCGCCGAGGGAGAGCAGGATCGTGGCGTTCTCGGGAGTGGCGTTGGCGCGCTGCTTCGCGTACCGGACGAGTGCGCGCCCGGAGGCGTACTGCTCCCAGCAGCCCTGGCTGCCACAGCCGCAGAGCAGGCCGTCCGGGACGACCCGGATGTGACCGAACTCGGCGGCCACTCCGAAGCGGCCGCGGCGCAGCTTGTTGCCGATGATGATGCCGCCGCCGAGACCGGTGCCGAGCGTGATGCAGATGACGTCGTCATGCCCCTGCCCGGCGCCGAAGCGGTACTCGCCCCAGGCCGCGGCGTTGGCGTCGTTCTCGACGACGACCGGAAGGCCGACGCGCTGTTCGACCTTGTCCTTCAGCGGCTCGTGCCGCCAGTTGATGTTGGGTGCGAACAGCACGGTGGCGCGCTTGTCGTCGACGTATCCGGCAGCGCCGATGCCGACGGCCTCGATCTGGTGGCCCTCGCTCGCGCCGGACACCGCCGACGCGATCGCGTCCACGATGCCGTCGGCCGTCGGCGGGGTCGGCACCTTGAACGTCGAGAGGATCCGGCCCTCTTCGTCGACCACTCCAGCTGCGATCTTCGTGCCGCCGATATCGACGCCGATGGTGAGTCCCATGAATCCCTCAGTTTCGGTCGAGCCCCGCTGTGGCCAACGGTACCCGAGCCGGGGGCCCGGCCCCTCCGTGCCCGTCAGTCCAGGTCGATGTGCTCGCCTGCGGCGGGGCCCTCGTCGCGGGGGTCGGTGGGGTCGTCGGCCTTCTTTTCGGCGCCCGCGGGGTCCCCGGCTCCCCGGGTCCAGCGGCGTTCCTGGCCTTCCACCGCGGAGCGGTAGGCGGCGAGCAGTTCACTTCCGGCCGCGGCGATGTGGTCGAAGACGTCCGGATTACGTTCGATGACGGGCTCGACGGCGGACTTCGCCTGCTTGATGATCTGCCGCACGGTGCCCTGGGCCGCCGCACCGAGGAGCGGCGTCTGGAGGGAGGAGATCTTGTCGGCCACGGCGTCGACCAGCTTGCGCAGCTCGTCGGCGGCGGCGCCGGGCGGCGGGCCGTGCTGGGCGCGGCGGCGGGCCTGCTCCGCTTCGAGGTCCTCGGCGCAGGCCTTCGCCCACGCGTCGTCGTCGGCGGGACGATCGGTGGCTTCGCTCATGGCGGACTCCTGCGACGTGGTGTGCCTGCGGTGCGCATCAGGGGGTACGCACTACCGACGTTACCGGAACCGTGACGCGGCGTTCAGCTCGTCCGGGGCCACAGCCCGGGGTCCGGCGTGAACCTGACGCGGAGCACCCCGTCGGTGAGGGCGGCGCCGGATACGGTGCAGCGGCGCAGCCCGGACTCCAGGGGAACGGTCCGGTGGAACGGGCCCACGGTGAGGAGCAGTTCGTTGCCGCGGCGCACCAGTTGGAGGTCCGTCTTGACGGCGCCGGGCAGGGGCAGGCACCAGACGAGCACCGGGTCGCCGTCGCCGGACCGCGGGGCGGTCACGATCCGGGAGCCGGGCAGCACCAGGCCGTCCGGGGCGTCCGGGTCCTCGATCCACCAGGGGTCGTCGGCGCGGCCCGGCCCGCGGTCGTCCAGTTCCGCGGCGAGTCCGTCGCCCTCGAAGAGGCCGCCGCCGGTGCCCGCCTCCTCGAAGACGGTGCTGCCGGCGCCGGTGTCGAGGAGGATGAGGTCGTCCGGGCCGCGCGGGTCGCGGCCGAGGTGGGGCACTTCGCACAGGGCCGCCGCGGGCACCCATTCCACGTACCAGTGGTCGATGGTCTTCTCCTGCTGCGCGGAGAGGGCCGCGAACCAGGGGTCGCCGGAGTGCCTGGGCAGCACCCGGTTCACCACCAGGGTGTCGACGCGCAGTCCGTGCAGGGCGAATCCGGTGCGGGCGGTACGCAGCGCGTCCTCGGCGGCGGGGCCGGGCTCGGCGACCAGCCGGAGCGTGGTGTTGCGGTCCTCGATCAGTGCCTGGACGGCGGCCAGCTCGGCGTCCTTGCGGGCGGCGGCCTCGTACAGCCACTGGGCGGGCATGGGTACGCCGGCGAGCTGGGCGAGCATCGGGCGCAGGGCGCGGGCGGCCTGGCGTTCCTGGGGCAGCAGCCGGCGCAGATAGCGGCGCAGCTGTTCGGGCAGGGCGAGCACGGCGAGCGCTTCGCGCAGCGGCGGCAGGTCGACGACGAGGAGTTCGTAGCCCCCGTGCGACCAGTCGCCCTCGGCGGCGCGGCGCAGGGCGTGCAGGAGGGCGAGCTGGGCGCTGCCGGGGAGTTCGGTGAGTTCCTCGGCGTCCAGCCGGTTCCCGCCGAGCAGGTCGAGCACGCCGGAGGCCCGCTCCTGGAGGGTGAGGAGTTCGCCGCGGAAGTGCTCGCCGGAGTCGATGCGGGCGGACCACAGGTTGTCGGTGGCCTCGGCGGGTTCCGTGCCCGCGGGGAAGCCGGGTATCGCGTCGGCGGAGAGCAGCAGGGTGCGGCGGCCCCGGCGGGCCGCGGCCAGGGCGGTTGCCGCCGCGACGGTGGTACGGCCCGCGCCGCCGGGGCCGGTGACGAGAACCGTTCGCACCGGGTCAGGCCTTCGGGACGGACTCGACGCGCTTCTTCAGACCGGCCAGGGCGCGGTCGATGATGACCTTCTCCGCCTTGCGCTTGATCATGCCGAGCATCGGGATCTTGACGTCGACGGTCAGCCGGTAGGTGACCTCGGTGCGGTCGCCGTCGCCGAGCGGGGCCAGTGCGTAGGAGCCGTCGATGGCGCGCAGCATCTGGGACTTGACGAGGGTCCAGCTGACCTCGTAGTCGTCGATCCAGGTGTACGCGAGGGTGTGGTCGTCCTTGATCGCTCCGGCGTCGAGGACGAGGCGGACCTTCTCGGCGCGGCCGCGGTCGTCGCTGGAGAGCACCTCGGCCTCCTTGACCTCGCCGGTCCACTCCGGGTAGCGGGCGAAGTCGGCGATCACTCCCATGACGTCGGCCGGCGCCGCCTCGATCGTGATGCTCGAGCTGGTGTGTTCAGCCATCGCCGTGGCTCCTCCAGTGCGGTGTACCGGTGCGTCGGCAGATGCCTGCCGTCAGAAGGCTATCGCGTGCGCGCGGCGCCCCGGCCCAGGGTCCGGCGCCGGTGCGGTCACCATTCCAGGACCCAGGGCCTGCCGGTGGACGCGAAGTGGCCGACGTTCACGCACTCGGTGACACCGATCCGCATACGGCGCACCAGGGGCTGGTGGACATGGCCGAACAGCGCGTACCGGGGACGGTTCCTGCGGATGGCGTCGAGCAGGGCCCGGCTGCCGCGTTCGAAGCGGCGCGCGACCGTGTCGTACGTCAGCTCCGGCACGTCGGGCGGGATGTGCGTGCACAGGACGTCGACCGGGCCGATCGCGTCGATCTTGGCGGCGTACTCCTCGTCGCTGATCTCGTACGGGGTGTTCATCGGGGTCTTCAGCCCGCCGCCGACGAAGCCGATCACCCGGCCGCCGATCTCGACGCGCTCGCCGTCCAGGACGGTGGTGCCCGGGCGTGCGTATTCGGGCCACAGGTCGGGGATGTCGACGTTGCCGTAGGTGGCGTACGTCGGGGTGGGGAACGCATCGAAGAGCTCGGCGTACTGCTTGCGCACCGCCGAGACGATCGCGGCGTTGCGGTCCTTGCCCGCCCACAGGCCGCGGCCGAACTCCCGGGCCTCTTCGAAGCGGCGCGCGGTGCGCAGCGCGACGATCCGGTCGGCGTTCTCCACGCCGAAGAGGTCGGGGAAGATGCCGCGCGAGTGATCGGCGTAATCGAGGAAGAGCACCAGGTCACCCAGGCAGATCAGGGCGTCGGCGCCGTCCCCGGCTCGGGCCAGGGCCTCGGTGTTGCCGTGCACGTCACTGACCACATGAACGCGGGTGCGCCGCGAGGTCGGGGTTCCTTCGCTGTTCGGTCCGGCTGGCATGACGATCACCCTAGGACCCCGCCGTGCACCTGGGTAGAGGCCGCCGGACCTGCTATTACCTCCGGGCGGTAACGGTGGTGGACTACTGTGCGCCCAAGGATCACGGTTGTATGTGACGCATAAGACATCTGGCCGGAACCCCCTATCGGGAACCGAGTACCGGTGGGTAACGTCCGGGCAGTCCAGTCGTGCTCACCCCACTGAGCATCAGCCATTCTTGGACCGCAGCCGGTGCGTCACACAGAGCCGTGGCACCGGAGCCCGATGAGGAGCAGCAGTCTTGCGCGAGTTCAGCCTTCCGGCCCTGTACGAGGTCCCTTCGGACGGCAACCTGACGGATCTCATCCGCCGCAACGCCGCTCAGCATCCCGATGTCGCGGTGATGAGCCGC
Source organism: Streptomyces sp. NBC_00846 (assembly GCF_045207325.1). NCBI lineage: Bacteria > Bacillati > Actinomycetota > Actinomycetes > Kitasatosporales > Streptomycetaceae > Streptomyces > Streptomyces sp. NBC_00846. The sequence continues at coordinate 1,764,853 of NZ_CP108846.1, forward strand.
AAGGTGGCCGGGGTGTGGACCGATGTCGACGCCACACAGTTCCTGGCCGAGGTCAGAGGCGTCGCCAAGGGCCTGGTCGCTGCGGGTGTCGAGGCCGGCGACCGGGTGGCCCTGCTCTCCCGTACCCGCTACGAGTGGGTGCTGCTCGACTTCGCGATCTGGAGTGCGGGCGCGGTCACCGTCCCGGTGTACGAGACGAGTTCGCCCGAGCAGATCCAGTGGATCCTCGGGGACTCCGGCGCCACGCTGTGCATCGTGGAGTCCCAGGCGCATCAGGACTCCGTGGCCTCGGTCCAAGCGGATCTGCCGGACCTGAAGGGCATCTGGCAGATCGAGGACCGGGCGGTCCCCCGGCTGACGGCGATCGGCGAGGACATCTCGGACGAGATCCTCGACCTGCGGATGGCGTCCGCCAAGGCCGACGACCCGGCCACCATCGTCTACACCTCGGGCACCACCGGCCGTCCCAAGGGCTGTGTGCTCACGCACCGCAGCTTCTTCGCGGAGTGCGGCAATGTGGTGGAGCGGCTGAAGCCCCTCTTCCGTACCGGTGAGTGCTCGGTGCTGCTCTTCCTGCCCGCCGCGCATGTCTTCGGACGACTGGTCGAGGTGGCCTCGGTGATGGCCCCGATCAAGCTCGGCTGCGTACCGGACATCAAGCTCCTCACCGATGAACTGGCCTCGTTCCGGCCGACGTTGATCCTCGGTGTGCCGCGGGTCTTCGAGAAGGTCTACAACGCGGCGCGCGCCAAGGCGCAGGCCGACGGCAAGGGCAGGATCTTCGACAAGGCCGCGAACACGGCGATCGCCTACAGCCGCGCGCTGGGTACCTCTCAGGGCCCGTCCATGGGCCTGAAGTTCAAGCACAAGGTCTTCGACCGGCTGGTCTACGGCAAGCTGCGGGCGGTACTCGGCGGCCGCGGCGAGTACGCGATCTCCGGCGGCGCACCGCTGGGCGAGCGGCTCGGCCACTTCTACCGCGGCATCGGCTTCACCGTCCTGGAGGGCTACGGCCTCACCGAGACGTGCGCGGCCACCGCCTTCAATCCGTGGGACCGGCAGAAGATCGGTACGGTCGGCCAGCCGCTGCCCGGCTCGGTCGTCCGGATCGCCGACGACGGAGAGGTGCTGCTGCACGGCGAGCACCTGTTCACCGGCTACTGGAACAACGAGGCGGCGTCGGCCGAGGCGCTGGCCCACGGCTGGTTCCACACGGGCGACATCGGCACGCTCGACGAGGACGGCTATCTCGCGATCACCGGTCGCAAGAAGGAGATCATCGTCACGGCGGGCGGCAAGAACGTCGCTCCCGCGGTGATCGAGGACCGTATCCGCGGGCACGCCCTGGTCGCCGAGTGCATGGTGGTCGGCGACGGGCGGCCGTTCGTGGGCGCGCTGATCACGGTGGACGAGGAGTTCCTGGGCCGCTGGGCGCAGGAGCACGGCAAGCCGGCCGGCTCGACGGCCGCGTCGCTGCGCGAGGACCCGGAGCTGGTGGCCGAGGTGCAGCGGGCGGTGGACGACGGGAACGCCGCGGTGTCCAAGGCCGAGTCGGTACGCAAGTTCCGCATCCTGTCCTCCCAGTTCACCGAGGAGGCGGGCCACATCACGCCGTCGCTGAAGCTGAAGCGGAATGTGGTGGCGAAGGACTTCGCGGACGAGATCGAGGCGATCTACCGGGGCTGACGGACGTCGGCCGGGGGCCGTCGGCCGGCTACCGGAACCGACCGAGCGCCGCCGGAACCCGGCCCGGCTCCGGCGGCGCTCCGGGCCGGTTCAGAGCAGCGCCTTGAGCCTCTCGGCCAGCAGGTCCCAGCGCCACTTCTCCTCGACCCAGGCCCGGCCCCGCTCCCCCATCCGCTGCCGCAGCTCCGGGTCGCGGAGCAGGGTGACGATCCGGTCGGCCGTCTCCTGCGCCGAGCCGCCGCGCACCACCCACCCGGTCTCGCCGTCGAGCACGGCGTCCGGCGCGCCGCCCGAGTCGCCCGCCACCACCGGCAGTCCGGTCGCGGACGCCTCCAGGAAGACGATGCCGAGGCCCTCCACGTCGAGGCCGCCCCGACGGGTCCGGCACGGCATGGCGAAGACGTCGCCGGCGCCGCAGTGGGCGGGCAGCTCGTCCCACGGCACCGGCCCCGTGAAATGCACCGAGCCGGCGACCCCCGTCCGTACGGCCAGTTGCTCCAGCTCCTTGCGGTACGGCCCGCCGCCCACGATCAGCAGCACCGCGTCCGGCACCCGCTCCAGGATCGCGGGCATCGCGAGGATCAGCGTGTCCTGGCCCTTGCGTGGCACGAGACGTGACACGCAGACGACGACGGGCCGGTCCGAGAGCCCGAGCCGGGCCCTTATCAGGTCCCCGCCGGAGTCCGGATGGAATGCCTTCTCGTCGACGCCGGGCGGCAGTTGGACCATGCGGTCCGCAGCCTCGGGGGTGAGTACGGCGGCGATCCGGGAGCGGGTGTACTCCCCCAGGTAGGTGATCGTGTCCGTGGTCTCGCCGATCCGGCCCAGCAGCTGCCGGGCCGCGGGCAGCTGGGCCCAGCCCGCCTCGTGACCGTGCGTGGTGGCGACCAGCCGCCGGGCGCCGGCCCTGCGCAGCGCCGGTGCCATCAGCGCGAGCGGGGCCGCGGCGCCGAACCACACGGACGTGCAGCCGTGCATGCGCAGCAGCTGCGTGGCACGCCGAGTGACCCGAGGGGTCGGCAGCAGCATCGTCGTCCGGTCGCGGACGACGGTGAAGGGCTGCTCGGCGTCGAAGGCGGCGGTGGCCGCGATGCCTTCGGGGCTGCGCTTCCAGGTGGAGGCGTATACGACGATCTGTCCGGGGTCCAGGCGCAGTGCCATGTTGTGCAGAAACGCCTGGATACCGCCGGGGCGGGGCGGGAAGTCGTTGGTCACGATCAGGGTCTTGTCCATCCCGGCCGACAGTACCGGGCGGCGGAATGGCTCCCGCACAGGCCGGGCGGGCATCATGGCTCCCCGTACCACCGGCTACGCCGGTGGGTACCCACCGGCGTACCCACTGTCGAAACGGATGAGGCGGTCATGACCGGATCGACCGGCACGCGGCTCGCTCTCGCGGTCTGGGCCCTCACCAGGGTCGTGCTGCTGCTCTGCGTCACCAAGGTGATCACCCTGTCCGGACCGGACGTGACCAGCGATGTCTCGGTGATCTACCACGGCTGGTCCGAGGTCCTGAAGACCGGTGCGTACCCGCGGTCCGACGTCACCTGGCAGTACCCGCCCCTCGCCGCGCTCGCCGTCCTCTCCCCCGCCCTGCTGCCGTTCCTGGACTACGCCTCGGCCTTCTTCGTCCTCGCGTTCCTGTGCGACGGGCTGGTGCTGGGGCTCCTGCTGTACGCGAGCCGCGGGACCGGCAGGTGGACGGCGGGCGCCTGGGTGTGGGTGGCCGGCGTGCCGCTGCTCGGTACGACCGCGTACGCCCGTTACGACGTGATGGTGACGGCGGTGGCGGTGGCGGCGCTGCTGGCGGGCGTGCGGCATCCGCGGGTGCTGGGCGCGCTGGCCGCCGTCGGTGCGCTGCTGAAGGTGTGGCCGGCACTGATCCTGGCCGGTACCGGGCGCGGGCCGTGGACGCGCCGGGCGTGGACGGCCGCGGCGGTGACGGCGGCCGGGCTGCTGGTGGTGTGCACCGTGGCGATGCCGGGTGCACTGGCCTTTCTCGGCTTTCAGCGGGACCGGGGCACCGAGGTCGAGTCGCTGGGAGCGCTGGTCTTCCACGTGTGGCGGAATTTCGGCTGGCAGGGCCGGGTGGAGCTGCACTACGGCTCCCTGGAGTTCCTGGGTCCGCATGTGTCCCTGGTGAGCACGCTCGCCCTCGGTCTGTCCGTCGTCGCGTTCGGCTGGCTGCTGGTGTGGCGGCTGCGGGCCCGCGACTTCCGGGTGAGCACCCCGGCCGACGCGGCGTTCACGGCGGTGCTGCTGTTCACGACCACGAGCCGGGTGATCAGCCCCCAGTACATGCTGTGGCTGGTCGGTCTGGCGGCGGTCTGCCTGGTCTTCCGCGAGAGCCGGATAGTGCTCCCGGCCGCTCTGGTACTGCTCGCCACGGGCATCACGCAGGCGGAGTTCCCGTTCGGGTTCGTCCATGTGGTGAGCAGTGACGCGACGGGCGTGACGCTGATGTTCCTGCGCAACGGCCTGCTGGTCGCGGCGACGCTCATCGCCTGTCGGCGGCTGTGGCGGCGGACGGTGTCCGGTGCGCCGCACGACGGCGCCGCGCCCTCGGCCGCCGAATCCGACGCCGGCCGTGCGGCACAATCGGTCGGTTACTGAGCCACGTGCGGCACTCAGCAGCCGTGGGACGGGCGCGGCAGGCGGCGCGCCGCGGTCAGCCGAGCCGGGAGCGCAGATACTCCCGCCACAGCGCGGTGAACTCCTGCGGGGTCGTGCCGAGCACCTCCTGCAGGGCCTGCTCCACCGCCCCGTCCCGCCCCGAGTGCCCTCCGACGGCCCGGTAGAAGGCGAACAGCTTCTTCTCGTCCCAGTGGTCGGCGATCAGCTCGCAGGCCAGCCAGCCGCCTTCGTACGCCTTCGCCAGGCGCGTCGAGTCGTCCGCGAAACCGAAGTCCTCGTCCGGGGGGAGTCCGGCGGGCAGTTCGCCGTGCGCGACGGCGTCGGCCAGTTCGGGCGCGGCCCGGGCGGCGGTACGGTCCTCGGCGCGGTAGGCCGCCCAGTCGGCGAAGCCCTCGGAGAGCCAGGTGGGGGTGGCGGCGGAGGTGCGGGCGCGGGTGGCGACATGGGCGATCTCATGGGTGAGGACGATGCGCTGCCCGAAGGTGCTGAGCATGCCGTACGCCTGCGGGTTGACGATCACCCGGTCCGCGGGCGCCCGGTCGAGGCCGCCGGTCCGCCCGGTGGTCACGGCCGCCATGCCCCGGTAGTTCGCCGCCGGTGACCCCAGCAGCCCCGCCATGTCCTCCACGGTGCGCGGTACGAGCACCAGCACGCGGCCGGCCCAGCGTTCCGGCCAGGCTCCGGAGACGGCGGGCACCGCCCGGTCCGCGGTCCTGGCGATCCCGCGCAGCTCCTGCTGCGTGCGGCCGACCCCGAGGACGAGGCTGTGCTCTCCGTGTACCACCCGCACGTCGCCCTGCTGCCAGAGCTGTCCGGTGGCGTCCTTGCCCGCCCGGTCGCCGGTGAGGTACCAGCGGCCGTCCGCCCGGTCCCGTCGCAGATCGAGCACCCGGTCCACGGAGACCGGGGCGGCGTCGTATCCCTTGATCGCGTAGCGCAGCTGGACATCGGCGGTGGCCCGGTCGGTGCCCTGCGCGGTCACGTCCGTCAGCCGGTACGTCCACGAGCTCAGCGGTACGTCCGCGAGGTTGTCCAGTTCCCGGCGCTGGGCCGTGCGCAGCCCGGTGGCCCGCGGGTCCACGACGGCCAGGTAGGCGTCCGTGTCGTGGGCCGGGACGGCGGCCGCACGACGCTCCAGGGTGGCCCGGACACCGCGGGTGGTGGAGGCCGGGACGGCGTCGTCGTCGGGGTCCGCGCAGCCGGAGAGCAGCAGCAGCCCGGCGAGCAGCAGGCCGGCCGCGCGCCGTTCTCCGGCACATCTCCGCCGTGCGGTACGCCGTCTGTGGGTCACCCGGTCGAGCGTACGGGTCAGACGCGGGTGACCGACGAGACGGGCATCATGCCGACGGGGTCGTAGCGCACCGGGGCGCCCGGGTACGGGGCGTGCACGACCTGGCCGTTGCCGACGTACATGGCGATGTGGCCGGCGTCCGCGCGGTAGGCGACCAGGTCGCCGGGCCGGGCCTCGGAGAGCGGCACCATGCGTCCCGCGTACCGCTGGGCCTGCGAGGTGCGCGGCAGGCTGACCCCGGCCCGGGCGTACGCCCACTGCATCAGCCCGGAACAGTCGAATCCGGCGGGTCCGTTGGCCCCCCAGACGTACGGGCGGCCCAGTGCCTGGCGGACCGCCGCCACGGCCGCGGCCGCCCAGGCGGAGCCGGCCGGGAGGTCGGCCGTCGCCGGGAACACGTCGTAGCGGCCGGAGCGCGAGGCCTGCTCGAAGTCCGCCCGGTCGGCGGCGGGCAGCGCCGCCAGCACCTGCTTGGCCTGGGCGAGCTTGCGCTCGACGGTCCGTTTGTGGTGGATGGCGGCCGCCCGGTTGCGCTCCAGCTCGGCCAGCGCCCGGGCGGCCTCCGCGCGGGTCTGTGCGAGTTCGCGCTGCGTCTGCTGGAGTTCCCGCAGCTCGGCGCTTCGGCGCTCGGTCTGGCGGTCCAGGGTGGCCGCCCGGTCGAGGTAGGTGTCCGGGTCGGAGGAGAGCAGCAGGGCGAGCGACGGGTCCAGGCCGCCCGAGCGGTACTGCGCGCTCACCACCGAACCGAGAGCCGTACGCAGCCGGTTGAGGTGTTCCTGGCCGCGGGCCGCCCGGTCCCGGGCCCGGTTCACCTCGCCGCGCAGCCGCCCGGCGTTCTCGCCGGCCGCGTTGTACTGCTCGATGGCCCGCTCGGCCTCGCCGTACAGCCGGTCGACCCGGGCCTTGGCGTTCCGGGAGGTGTCCTGCGGGTCGGCGTTCGCCGTGGCCGCCCCGAGAGTGGCGGCCGCGGTGGCCGCAGCGGCCGACAGAACGGTGATCCGGGCACCCCGGTTGAGTCCGGGCTGTGTGGAACGGCGATGGGACACCACAGGACGCCGTACTCCCTTCCGCTGTACGCAGATGTGCGCAGCCCCTGCCGCCCGGGGCGGGCGGACCGACGACCGGGAGCTGCACAGCAGGCAGACAGTAGTCGGACGGTTACGGAGCGGCCAAAGGCCGTGTCGGGCGAAAGGGAGGCCCGAACGGCAGCGCCCCGCCGGTGACCTGTGGTCTCCGGCGGGGCGGACCGTCTGCGCGGGCGCGGGAATTCGCCCGTTCGGGCGTCGTCAGCCGACGCGCACGCCGAACTGGAAGCTGCCGATGGTGTTCATCGACTCGTAGCGCACCACCGTACCCGGCTTCGGGGCGTGCAGCACGGTGTTGTTGCCCGCGTAAAGGGCCACGTGCGAGGTGTTGTTGAAGAAGACCAGGTCGCCCGGCTTCAGCTGGCTGCGCCCGATCCGGGCGCCGTCGTTGATCTGGGTGTACGTGGTGCGGGTGATGTGCACGTTGGCCTGGGCGTAGGACCACTGGGTCAAGCCCGAGCAGTCGAAGGAGTTGGGGCCGGTGCCGCCGGAGACGTACGGCTTGCCCAGCTGGGTGGCGCCGGCCCGGAGGGCCGCGGCGCCCCAGGCGGACGCGGGGACCTCGTTGCCCAGGTCGACCCGGTCGCCGGCGTCGCGGCTGGCGCGGATGTCGGCCTGCCGCATCTTCTCGCGCTCGGCGGCGGTCAGCGTGTTGAGCAGCTGCCGCGCGTCGGCGAGCTTGCCCTGGAACTTCTTCTTCTTCTCGCCGAGCGTCTTGCGGACGTCCGCGAGGTCGCCGAGCTTGTCCTGGGCCTCCTTGCGCTCCTGCGCGAGGACCCGCTGCTTCTCCTGGATCTTCGCCAGGGACTCGGTCTGCTTGGCCGTCAGCTGGTCGAGGGCCGAGGCCTCGTCGAGGAAGCTGTCGGGGTTCGAGGCGAGGAAGAGCTGCACCGACGGGTCGATGCCTCCGGAGCGGTACTGCGCGGCGGCGAGCGAACCGAGGCCGGAGCGAAGCGTGTTGATCTCCTGCTGACCGCGGGCCACCTTGTCCTGCAGGGCGCCGACTTCCTTCTCCAGCTTCTCCTGCTTCTCCTTGGCCCCGTTGTACTGCTCGGTGGCCGCCTCCGCCTCGTGGTAGAGCTTGTCGACCTTCGCCTTGACCTCGCTCTTGGAGGGCTTGGGATCGGCCTGGGCCGCCTGGGAGGTCAGGGCCACGGCCGCGGCGGCGGTCGCGGTGAGCACGGTCACGCGGGCGCGGCTCGGCTGCTTGGGACGACGGTGGGACGCCACGAAGGCGAGCTCCTTCTTCCTCCAGCCGCCTACCGGGCTGTGGGGGAGACGAATCCCCGGCTCCGTGCACGTCACGGACTCGGCGGTACCTTCGCCGTCACCCCGGATGGGTGATCAACCGTGCGAAGGTTCGAGGCCCGACCCTAGTGACCAACTTGTGATCAGTTCAAATCCTCATCAGAAAATTCTCGTCACAGGAGGTACTTCTTTGCCCACAGCACACAGGGCGTAGCAGCGGCTTGACGGTCCGTTCCCTGATTTCCGCCGAGTTCCGACAAACGTCACTAGACGCGCGAAAGGCGCTTCAGGAGCAAGACGGACGCAACCGGCCTGGCGCCCGCCTTCGCCACTCCGTCGGCGACTTCACGGTCGGTGGAGACCACCACGACCGGCCGACCCGGCGGTTCAGCGCGCGCCAGCTGGCGAATGAGTTCGTCCGCGGTCACACCGGGCTTGCTGAACAGCACCCGGACCCCGCGCGGCGGTGCGAGCAGTACCGGGGCGGCCAGTTCGGCCCCGTCGAAGACGCAGGTCATCTCCGCGCCGGTCTGTGCCGCGAGCACCGCGAGACCGCCCAGCAGCCGCAACCGCTGCTTCTCCAGCGGCAGCTGCGGATAGCCGGTCTTGGTGACGTTGTAGCCGTCCACGATCAGATGCGCCTGCGGCAGCGCGAGCAACTGGTCGAGCAGGGCCGGATCGGTCTCCGAAAGCGCCCTGACCGCAATGTCCTTGGGCGACATCCGGCCGGGCTCGACCGCGTCGACACCGTCCGCGGGGCGGATCGATGAAGGGGGCAAGGCCAGTTCGCGACGGAGCCCACGGGCCGCGTCGAGCACCGTGTCCAGCAGCAGCCGCAACCGCATGTCCTCGACCGAACGGCCTTCCCTGGCGGCCCTGCGGCCCGCCTCGAGGGCCGTCTCGGCCTCACCGAGCCGCGCCTTGAGCCGACGGGTCTCGCTCTCGGCCGCAGAGACCTGGGCCGCCGCCTCGGCCCGCGCGGCATCGGCCTCGACCCGGCTGCGGCGCAGCGCGGCCTCGCCGCGCTTGACCTCGTTGACGGCGCTGCGCAGTTTGCGCTGAAGGGAATCGGCCTCCTTGCGGACCGCGTCCAGCTCGCCGCGGAGCCGTTCGGTCTCGCTCTTCGTCTGGGCGCGGGCGTGCGCGAGTTCCTCGCGCAGCCGGTCCAGTTCGCGGCGGCTCTGCTCGTCGGCACGCTCCGCGTCGGCCCGGTGGGCCTCCTCGCCCGCGGCGGCGACCAGCTTCACCCAGCCGGCCGGGCGCAGCACGTAGGCCGCGGCGGCCACATCGACGGGGTCGGCGGCGGCAGGCGGCGAACCCGCCTCCAGCGCGGCGGTCAGCTCCGGCTGCCCCTCCTTGAGCCGTTCACCGATCCGCTGACGGAACAGCGCGTCGCTCTCCAGGGCGGCCGCCATCGCGTTCCCGGCGAACTTGGCGCGCCGGGTCGGGGTGAAGCGGGCGTACTGCCTCAGCTGGGCCGGGAGTTCGGTGATCGTCAGCCCACCGAACGCGTCCGAGACCAGCGCGACGACCCGTCGCCGTACAGCTTCGGGCAGCGGGCGGTCGAGCGCCTCGACGGTGCCGCCGGCCGCCTCGGCCGGCTCTGCGCCGCTAGCGGGCTGCTCCACCATCCGTCACCCCAAATTGTCTGTACGCACGCCTCCGTCAGGAGTCGGCACCCGGCCTGGCCACCAATTCGATCTGATCCACCGCGTTGCACCAGCGGCAGCGAACCGACTCGATGGTCTCACTGACCACCTCGCGCTCCTCGACGGTGGACTCCCCGGCCAGGTCGAGATGGACGTACTCGACGACCTTGGACGAGCGCGTCACGTCGAAGCGCGTGAGATTTCCGCAGAGCGTGCAACGCCAGCGGGTCCCGTCGGTCGGCTGGGGAACCGTCGTCATCGTGCGTCCTCTTTCGTCGAGCCTCGTGCCGTCTGCTTCAAGGATCTCGCGGTGCGCCGTCGAACTGCGGATGTCCTGCCGTAACCCTACGGCCTCGGTGCGTCCCCCGGACACGGCGAGGCGGTCTGTCCCGTTCCCTCCGCTTGCGTCATGCTCTGTTCATGATCGATCGGCGTGCCGCGGCCGGCAGACTGACCAGTGGACTCCTGCGGACTGTCACCTCGGGCGGACTGTCCGTGACCCACGCCCTGATCGCCCTGTGCTGCCTGGTCTTCCTGATCAGTCCGCTCTCCGGCTTCAATTCGTCCTACGGCAACGCCGACGCCCTGCTCGCTGCCCAGGCGGGGTACTTCGAACACTGGGGCGTGATCCCGAGCGAGCTGTGGGACGGGTCCGGACGCGCCCTGCTCACCCCGCTCACCGCCCTCTTCGTGCACGGCAGCTGGCTGCACCTGCTCGGCAACATGCTCTTCCTGTACGTGTTCGGGGTGATGACCGAGGAACGCATGGGCCGTACCGAGTTCACCTTCTTCTACGTCGTCTGCGGCTACCTCGCCCTGGTCGCCTACGCCGCCGCGCACGCCACGTCCGACCAGACGCTCGTCGGTGCGTCGGGGGCGATCTCGGCGGTGCTCGGGGCGTTCCTCTACCTGTTCCCCAGGGCCCGGGTCACGAGCCTGTTCCCGTTCCTCTTCTTCCTGCCGCTGCGTTTCCCCGCCTGGATCGTGCTGATCTTCTGGTTCGCCCTGCAGTGGCTGGCGGTCCAGCGCGCGGGCAGCGGGGGGCCGGGGGTGGCGTATCTGGCCCATGTGGTCGGCTTCGCCCTCGGCTTTCTCTACGCCTGGGGGCGTTACCGGCGTACGGATAGAGTGAAGTCACCAGCCAGGGCCACCGAGGGAGAAAGTCAGCCGTGATCACCGCGATCGTGCTCATCAAAACCAGCGTGGACCGGATTCCCGAGATCGCCGAAGCCATCGCCGCGCTGGACAGCGTCAGCGAGGTCTTCTCGGTCACCGGTACCTACGACCTGATCGCCATGGTCCGGGTGGCCAAGCACGACGACCTGGCGGACGTCATCCCGGGCCGGATCAGCAAGATCCCCGGTGTCGAGGCCACCGATACGCATGTGGCGTTCCGTACGTACTCGCAGCATGACCTGGAGGCCGCCTTCGCCATCGGCCTCGACGCGTAGGTACGCCCCACATCACGGCGTAACACTTCGGCGGGGGACGGGCTCGGACGCCCGTCCCCCGCCGCGCCCGTCAGAGCTGCGCCGTGCCCCGGTCCGGTACGCAGCGGCCGTCCTCGGTGCGGTACTTCCACTGGGCGCCCTCGCTCACCAGCTCCTTGACCGCGCGGACGAAGCGCTCGATGTGCTCGTCCGGCGTACCGGCCCCGAAGCTCACGCGGATCGCGTTCAGTGACCGCTCGCCAGGCTCGGCCTCCGGTGCGCCGCACTCGCCGACCTCCTGAGGGTCGCCGCCCAGCAGGGTGCGGACCAGCGGGTGTGCGCAGAACAGTCCGTCGCGGACCCCGATGCCGTACTCGGCGGAGAGCGCGGCGGCGAAGTGGGAGCTGTTCCAGCCCTCCACCACGAAGGAGATGACGCCGACCCTCGGGGCGTCGTCGCCGAACAGCGAGAGCACCTTGACCTCGGGGACCTCGGCGAGACCGGTCCGGACCGCGGTGACGAGGTGCTGCTCCCGGGCGACCAGGTTGTCGAAGCCGGCCTCGGTGAGCGCCTTGCAGGCGGAGGCGATGGAGTACACGCCGATGACGTTGGGGGAACCGGCCTCGTGCCGGGCCGCGGTGGTGTGCCACTCGACGTCCACACCGCCGTCGCCGCGCCGGGCGACCCTGCGCGAGGCGCCGCCGCCGGCCAGGTACGGCTCGGCGTCCCGCAGCCAGTCGGCCCGCCCCGCGAGCACGCCGGAGCCGAACGGCGCGTACAGCTTGTGCCCGGAGAAGGCGATCCAGTCGACGTCCAGGTCCGTGATGTCGACGGGGTGGTGCGGGGCGAGCTGCGCGGCATCCAACACGATCCGGGCACCGTGCGCGTGCGCGGCGGCCGCCAGCTCCTTGACCGGCCACAGCTCACCGGTGACGTTGGAGGCCCCGGTGACACAGACCAGCGCGGGGCCGTAGGGGTCGCGGTCGGCGAGCGCCCGCTCCAGCGTCTCGACGGCCTGGGCCGGGGTGCGCGGGGCGTTCAGGTAGGTCACCCGGGCGTCGCGCCAGGGCAGCAGCGAGGCGTGGTGCTCGGTCTCGTACACGAAGACCTGACAGTCGGCGGGGACGACGGCGGCCAGCAGGTTCAGGGAGTCGGTGGTCGACCGGGTGAAGATCACCTGGTCCTCGGCGCGGCATCCGAGGAACTCCGCGACCGTCGCGCGGCTGTTCTCGAAGAGGTCCGTGGAGAGCTGCGAAAGGTACCCGGCACCGCGGTGGACGCTGCCGTAGTACGGGGCGTACGCGGCGACGTCGTCCCAGACCCGCTGCAGCGCCGGAGCGCTGGCGGCGTAGTCGAGAGCGGCGTACGTGACCTCGCCACCCGTGACAAGCGGAACCGATACACCCTTGCCCAGAACCGGCAGAGGGGTACAAAGCGACTGGTCGGCGGCAGCGGTGAAGACAGACATGGCGAACTCCCGTAACAGGCAGGCGAATCGCGTACGCCGGCGGATACGCGGCAGCGCAGCGGAAAGAGAAAAAAGGGGGTGCGGAGGAGGGCCGAGAAGCCCTATCGCATTCGCTTGCTCACAAGAGACTCCCTAGGGACCAGGACCCCGGGGGTTGGCATTCACAGATGCCGAGGGGCCCGCGCTTGCCGCAGACCTCGCTGCCTACGGCCTGGTCTTCACCCGGGGCACCCCGCCACGGACGGAGGGTTGCCGGACAGCGGGCCGGGGCCGTAGTCGCTGTCACTCATGACCTGCGCAGCATCTTGCCATACGTCCGTCGACGCGCAAGGCGCGGACCAGGATCCGGACCGCGCCTTGCGTCACCTTCCGTCCGTTCAGGGGCTGTCGGGCGACCGGAGGTCGTCCGACAGCCCCTCAGGCGTTGCTGACCGCCACCCAGCGCTCCAGTGCCTGCCGGGCCGCTCCCGAGTCGATGGCCTCGGCGGCCTTCTCGATCCCGGCGGCGATCTGCTCGTTGAGCGTGCCGTCCGTCGGGTCCAGGGCCGCCAGCGCCGCCGCGGAGTTGAGCAGCACGGCATCCCGCGCCGGCCCGTGCTCGCCCGCCAGCACCCGGCGGGCCACGTCCGCGTTGTACGAGGGGTCGCCACCGCGCAGCGCCTGTGGCGGCACCAGTTCCAGACCGACGTCGCGCGGGTCGAACGCCTCCTCGCGCACCGATCCGTCCCGGACCACCCAGACGCGTGACGTCGCGGTCGTCGTCAGCTCGTCCAGGCCGTCGTCACCGCGGAAGACCAGCGCCGAATTGCCGCGCTCGGCGAGGACACCGGCGACGATGGGCGCCATCCGCAGGTCGGCGACGCCGATGGCCTGCGAGCGCACCTTCGCCGGGTTGGTGAGCGGCCCCAGGATGTTGAACGTCGTCGGGGCACCGAGTTCCTTGCGGGCCCTGGCCACGTACCGCAGAGCGGGGTGGAACTTCACCGCGAAGCAGAGGGTGATGCCCGCTTCCTCGGCAACCTCGACGACCCGCTGCGCGTTGAGCTCCAGGTTGACGCCGAGCTTCTCCAGCACGTCGGAGGAACCGCTCGCCGACGAGGAGGCGCGGTTGCCGTGCTTGACGACCTTGGCGCCGGTGCCCGCGATGACGATCGCCGACATCGTGGAGATGTTGACCGTCTTGGCGAGGTCGCCGCCGGTGCCGACGATGTCGACCGTACGACCGGGTACGTGGATGGTGTGGGCGTGCTCGTACATCGCGCGCACCAGGCCGGACACCTCGCCGACCGTCTCGCCCTTGGCGCGCAGGGCCACCGCGAAACCGGCGATCTGCACGTCGCTCGCCTCACCGCTCATGATGCGGTCCATCGCCCACGCGGTGTCGTCCGCGGTCAGGTCCTCGCCACGCAGCAGCGGGTTCAGCAGGCCGGGCCAGGAACGGTCCGCCACGCTGTCGCCGCCGACCGGGGTCACAACGTTCATGGTCCGCTCCTGGGGTCCACAGCCGATAAAAGGGATACCCCCACCCTATCGAGGGCCGGGGACAGCGAAGAGCCCCGTCCATCGGATGGACGGGGCTCCTGCTGTGGCGATCAGTTCAGGCGATCAGTGGTGACCGTGGCCGCTGGTGATCTCCTTGTACTCCTCGACGGTGGGCTTGGCGATCTGGTTGTCCTCGCCGAAGTAACCCTTGCTGAGCTTGGCACGCAGCTTCTGCAGGACGGACACCTTGCGCTCGACACCGTTCTCGTCGACCGTCGGGCCGATCTCGACCGGCTTGTACTGCTCGTGCGCGGTGAGCGTGTGCAGCTGCTCGGGGCCGAGCGGCTCGTGGATCTCGACGAACTCACCGTGCGGCAGGCGCTTGATCATGCCGGACTCGCGCCCGTGCAGCACCTTCTCCTTGTCACGGCGCTGGAGGCCGAGGCAGATCCGCCGGGTGGCGATGAACGCGAGGACCGGTCCCACGAAGATGAAGATCCGGATGAACCAGGAGATGGCGTTCAGCGACAGGTGGAAGTGCGTGGCCCACAGGTCGTTGCCACCGCCGATGAAGACGATGACGTACACGGTGATCCAGGCGACGCCGAAGGCCGTCCGGGTCGGGGCGTTGCGCGGGCGGTCCAGGATGTGGTGCTCGCGCTTGTCCCCGGTGATCCAGGACTCGATGAACGGGTAGACCGCGATGATCGCGAGTACCAGCCCGAAGACCATCAGCGGGATGAACACACCCAGGGCGAGCGTGTGACCCCAGAAGTTGATCTCCCAGCCGGGCATCACTCGGATCAGACCCTCGGCGAAGCCCATGTACCAGTCGGGCTGGGCGCCGGTGGACACCTGGTCCGGGCGGTACGGGCCGATGGCCCAGATCGGGTTGATCGAGGCAATGGCCGCGATGACGGTGATGATGCCGAAGACCAGGAAGAAGAACCCACCGGCCTTCGCCATGTACACCGGCAGCAGCGGCATGCCGACCACGTTCTTGTTGGTGCGGCCGGGACCCGCGAACTGCGTGTGCTTGTGGTAGAAGACCAGGATCAGGTGCGCCACCAGCAGGCCGAGCATGATGCCCGGCAGCAGCAGGATGTGGATCGAGTAGAACCGGGCGACGAAGTCGTGGCCGGGGAACTCGCCGCCGAACAGGAACATCGAGATGTACGTGCCGACGACCGGCATCGACAGGATCGCGCCCTGGGTGAAGCGGACACCCGTACCGGACAACAGGTCGTCCGGGAGCGAGTAGCCGGTGAAGCCGGTGAACATACCCAGCACGAACAGCAGGAAGCCGAACAGCCAGTTGATCTCACGCGGCTTGCGGAACGCACCCGTGAAGAAGACGCGCATCATGTGCACGAACATGCCGGCCAGGAAGATCAGCGCGGCCCAGTGGTGGATCTGGCGAACCAGCAGACCACCACGGACGTCGAAGCTGATGTCCAGTGTCGAGGCGTAGGCCTCGGACATCTTGATGCCCTGCATCGGCTCGTACGAGCCGTGGTACACGACCTCGTTCATGCTCGGGTGGAAGAACAGCGTCAGATACACACCCGTGAGGATGATGATGATGAAGCTGTAGAGGGCGATCTCACCGAGCATGAAGGACCAGTGGTCCGGGAAGATCTTGCGCATGTTGGCCTTGGCCAGGGAGTAGATCCCGAGCCGGCCGTCCGCCCAGTCGGCCACCCGCTCGCCGGCGGGCGCCTTGCGATTGCCCGGTGCGGCAGCACCGGGTGTGTTAGTGGTCGCAGTACTCATCCGCGCTCCCAGAATGCAGGACCGACGGGCTCATCGAAGTCACCGAGCGCCTCGAGGTTGCCCTCGCTGTTCACACCGATCCGCAGCTGCGGAAGGGCGTGACCGGCCGGACCGAAGATGACGCGGGCGCCGTCGGACAGGTCGAAGGTGGACTGGTGGCACGGGCAGAGCACGTGGTGCGTCTGCTGCTCGTACAGGCTGATCGGGCAGCCGACGTGAGTGCAGATCTTGGAGAAGGCCACGATGCCCTCGTGGGCCCACTCGCGCTCGCGCTTGTCCTTGATGTCCTTCGGCTCGATGCGAATGATCATCAGCGCGGCCTTGGCGATCTGGTTCTGGAAGTCCTCCGCGTCCTCCGTCAGCCCCTCGGGCATGGCGAAGGTCAGCGAACCCTGGGCGACGTCCTCGGGACGCAGCGGCAGCATCGTGTTCATGTTGATGAGCTGCTTGCCCTTGGCCCACAGGGTGCTGCGGAGCTTCTTCTCCGGCAGCGGACCGAGGTCGCGCAGCAGCACCACACCGGAGAGCGGCACCAGGGCCAGCGCGCCGAACATGGTGTTACGGATCAGCTTGCGCCGACCGAGCGCCGACTCCTGGGCACCTGCCGCGAAGTCGGCGAGAACCTTCGCCTTGACCTCGGGCTCGGCCTCGATGGCGTGCCGGTCGTCGGCGACCTCCACGTCGGACATCAGGGTGCGCGCCCAGTGGACGGCACCTGCGCCGATCGCGAAGAGGGCCACGCCCAGGGTCAGACCCAGGGAGAAGTTGAGCGCGCTCACATGGCCGAAGGGCCAGATGTACACGATCTTGTCGACCGGGAAGATGACGTAGGAGGCGATGAAGCCGACCGTCGCCAGCATGGACACCGTGAACATGAGCGCGACGGTGCGCTCGGAGCGCTTCGCGGCACGTTCGTCGATGTCCTGGATGCGCGGCTTGTGGGCCGGCAGCCCCGGGTCGGCGAACGGGTCGTCCGCGACCTTTACCGCGCCGTACGCGTGGTCCTGCTCAGCGGGCAGGTTCTCGTCTGGAATCTCTTGGCTACTCATGACTTCTTGGCCTTAGCGGTGTGGGCCGCGACCCAAATGGCAAGTGCGATCAGGGCGCCGAGCCCGAAGATCCAGGCGAACAGGCCCTCGCTGACCGGTCCCAGACCGCCCAGCGAAAGGCCGCCCGGGTTCTCGGTCTGGCCGCTGTTCACGGTCTGGACGTACGCGATGATGTCCCGCTTCTGCTGCTCGGGCATCGTCGTGTCCGGGAAGGACGGCATGCTCTGCGGGCCGGTCTGCATGGCCTCGTACATGTGCTTCGGGTCCACGCCTTCGAGGCTGGGCGCGTACTTGCCGTTCGTCAGCGCACCACCCTGACCGGTGAAGTTGTGGCATTGCGCGCAGTTGTTACGGAACAGTTCGCCGCCCTTGGCGATGTCCGCGCCGGCAGGGTTGACCTGGCTCTTGGTCGGAACGATCGGACCGGCGCCGAGCGACGCGACGTACGCCGCGAGCTGGTCGATCTCGGCCTGGCTGTAGATGACCTTCTTCTTCGGTACCTGGGCACCCGGCTGCTGCGCCGGCATGCGGCCCGTGCCGACCTGGAAGTCCACGGCGGCAGAGCCCACGCCCACCAGGCTCGGCCCGTCGGTGGTGCCCCGACCGCCGATTCCGTGGCAGCTGGCGCAACCGACGGAGTACAGCTTCTTGCCCTCGTCGATGGCGAGGGACTGGGCGGTTTCGTCGGCCTGCGCCTTACTCGCGGGCGCAAACGCGGCGTACAGCCCCCCAGTAGCCGCAAGCGCGAGGAGTAGTACGACGACCGCCGCCAACGGATGGCGTCGTCGTGCGGAGAGCTTTTTCACGGATTACCCCGGTGTCAGGATCTTCTGCGTCGATGCTGGATGTGGTTCGGGTTCGAGCCCGGTTACTTGATCATGTAGATCGTGGCGAAGAGGCCGATCCACACGACATCGACGAAGTGCCAGTAATAGGACACGACGATGGCAGCGGTGGCCTGTTCGTGGGTGAACCTCTTGGCTGCGTATGTCCTGCCCAGAACGAGCAGGAAGGCGATGAGACCGCCTGTCACGTGCAGCCCGTGGAAGCCGGTCGTCAGGTAGAACACCGAGCCGTACGGGTCGGAGGACAGGGAGAGCCCCTTCACCTTCACCAGCTCGGTGTACTCGAAGATCTGGCCTCCGATGAAGATCGCACCCATCACGAAAGTGATCACGAACCAAGTACGGAGCTTCTTCACATCGCCCCGCTCCGCGGCGAAGACGCCGAGCTGGCAGGTGAGTGAGGAGAGCACCAGGATCGTGGTGTTCGTCGCAGAGAACGGGAAGTTCAGGGCCGAAGCCATTTCCTTCCAGTGCTCTGGTCCCATCACCGATCGCAGGGTGAAGTACATCGCAAAGAGGGCCGCGAAGAACATCAGCTCGGAACTCAACCAGATGATGGTTCCGACGCTGGTGAGGTTCGGTCGATTGACCGACGGGTGCGCGTGCCCGGTTTCTACTGTCGTTGCTGTCGCCACGCTCGACATTATGTCGGTCCCTTATCCCGCCCTCACCCCGGGGGGTGCTGTTCGGTGTGTCAACAGGGTGTGCCCTCCCCGAACGGCCCATGAATCCGCTGTCCCGGGCGGTGCTGACAGCCCATCCGGCGGAGTACGATCCGCGCATCGGTTCATGCCCGGCAAGCCCCGAAGACACAGACGTCACGGAGGAACAATGCAGCCGACCGCCACGGTCCTGGTCTACAGCGACGACGCCAACACCCGTGAGCAGGTGAGGCTGGCAGCCGGGCGCAGGCCCGCGGCCGATGTGCCACCGGTGGAGTTCCTGGAGTGCGCCACACTGCCCGCCGTCCTGGAAGCGCTGGACAACGGCGGCATCGATGTCTGCGTCCTGGACGGCGAGACGGCCCCGGCGGGCGGCATGGGCGTCTGCCGTCAGATCAAGGACGAGATCTTCCACTGCCCGCCGGTACTGCTGCTCATGGGACGCCCCCAGGACGCCTGGCTGGCCACCTGGAGCCGCGCGGACGCCGCGGTGACCCTTCCGGTCGAACCGGTCGAGTTCGCCGACGCCCTGGCCGCCCTGCTGCGCAGCAGGGACTGCGTGGACGCCTGACGCGCGCCGCGGCCCTGTCCGCGGTTGCGCCGAGGGGCAGCGCACTCCCCGGGCCTGTCAGACTTCGGGGCGCAGTCGCGCCGCCTGGATCGTCTCCGTGCGGTCCGGCGCGTCCTTCTGCAGGGCGCTGCCCTTCTGCCATTTCGCCCAGGACAGGTTCCAGTCGCCGAAGCCGTTGTCGAACGGCGTCATCGTCTCGCCCTGGCTGCCGACGACCTGGACGATGTCGCCCGTGTGCACGGTGTTGAAGAACCACTCGGCCAGGCTGGTGCTCATGCCCGTGCAGCCGTGGCTGACGTTCGCGTACCCCTGCGATCCGGTGGACCAGGGGGCCGCGTGCACGTACTCGCCGCTCCAGGTGACCCGGGTCGCGTAGTAGACCATCAGGTCGTACCCGTCGGACGAGTCCTGCGAGATGCCGATCGTCTCACCGCGCATGCGTACGGAGTACTCCTTGCTCAGCACGACCTTGACGCCGTTTCTGGTGGCGAAGCCGGGCTTGCCGGTGGTCACCGGAATGGTGTTGATCACTTTCCCGTTGCGCTTGACCGTCATCGTGTGCGCCGCGGCGTTGGTGATGGCCTCGATGCGGTCGCCCGTGGTGAGCTTCAGCGCCTTCGCGGGTGCTCCGTACAGGTTGTCGCTGACCTTGATGCCTTCCAGGCCGCTGGTGACCTGGATGGTGGCTCCGGCGGGCCAGTAGTCCTTGGGGCGGTAGTGCAGCGTCTTGTCGTCGACCCAGTACCAGGAACCGGTCACGGCGGGCTTGGAGCGGACGGCCAGGGCGCGCTCCACGGTGGCCCTGGACGCCTTGTCCTTGACCGGAGCGCTGAGTTGCGCCGTGATGGGTTGTCCTACGCCGTAGGTGCCCGCCTGAGGGCCGAACTCGACCTTCAGGAGCTTCCTGGCCCGGACGGAGGCGGTCTCGAACGAGAGCGTACGGCCGCCCGGGGCGCCGTCGCCGTCCTCCATGCTGACCTGGACGGTGTAGCGGGTGCCGGCGGCGAGCGGGGACGTGGAGTGCCAGCGCCTCCCGTCGGCGTCCAGTTCGCCCGCCAGGTGGCGTCCGGTCGTGTCCGTGGCCGTCACGTCCGTGATCCGGCCGTCGTCGTCCTCGACGTTGAGTTCGAGCGGCTTGTCGGGGTCTGCCTTCTCGTCCCCCGCGGGAACGTTGGCGGAGATCTCGTCCGTCGCGTCGTACGGTTTCGCCGCGAGCGGGTGGCCGTCGGACCCCCCACAGGCGGTCACACCTGCGACCAGGGTCATGACCAGCAGGGTGCTGCTGACTACGGGGCGGAAGCGCGGTGTGTGGCTCATGAACACACGCTAAGGAAGTTCATCCTTATAAGCGCGCGATGTGACTGCAAACGGGGGGCCCGTACTTCTTTTGGTGGAGAAGTACGGGCCCCCCGTCAGGTGGAGCGGTGACGCGAGGTCACTGGGTGCGGTTCTCACCGCGGTAGTACTCGAAGACCCAGCCGAACAGGCCGATCAGGAGCATCGGGATCGCGTAGTAGAACAGCCACCAGCCGAAGACGATGCCCAGGAAGGCGAGGGCGCTGCCGAGGGCCAGTGAGAGCGGCTGCCAGCTGTGCGGGGAGAAGAACCCCACCTCGCCGGCCTCGTCCGCGACGTCGGCTTCCTTGTTGTCCTGAGCCATGGCGTCGACCCGCTGCGCCGTGAAGGCCAGGTAGAAGCCGATCATGACGCTCAGGCCGAAGGCCAGGACGAGCGCGGTGGTACCGGCCGGCTCCTTCGACCACACGCCGTACGTGATGGCGACGGCGAGGAGGAAGACGCTCAGCCAGAGGAACATCTTGCCCTGGATCTTCACTTGCCGGCCTCCTTGCCACCAGCGAGGGCCTTGTCAGCCTCGGGGTGAGGCTCCAGCAGCTCGAGCGCCGCGATCTCCGGGTGATGCAGGTCGAACGCCGGGGATTCGGAACGGATCCGCGGCAGGGTGAGGAAGTTATGCCGCGGCGGCGGGCAGGACGTCGCCCACTCCAGCGAACGGCCGTAGCCCCACGGGTCGTCGACTTCGATCTTCTTGCCGTACTTGGCGGTCTTCCACACGTTGTAGAAGAACGGCAGCATCGACAGGCCGAGCAGGAACGAGGAGATCGTCGAGATCGTGTTCAGTGCGGTGAAGCCGTCGGCGTCGAGGTAGTCCGCGTAACGACGCGGCATGCCCTCGGCACCGAGCCAGTGCTGCACCAGGAACGTGCCGTGGAAGCCCACGAACAGCGTCCAGAACGTGATCTTGCCGAGCCGCTCGTCCAGCATCTTGCCCGTGAACTTCGGCCACCAGAAGTGGAATCCCGCGAACATCGCGAAGACCACGGTGCCGAAGACGACGTAGTGGAAGTGCGCGACGACGAAGTACGAGTCCGAGACATGGAAGTCCAGCGGGGGCGACGCCAGGATCACACCGGTCAGACCACCGAACGCAAAGGTGATCAGGAAGCCGACGGCCCAGAGCATCGGTGTCTCGAAGGACAACGACCCCTTCCACATCGTGCCGATCCAGTTGAAGAACTTCACACCGGTCGGTACCGCGATGAGGAAGGTCATGAACGAGAAGAACGGCAACAGCACACCGCCGGTGACGTACATGTGGTGCGCCCACACGGTCACGGAGAGGCCTGCGATGGCGATCGTCGCGCTGATCAGACCGATGTAGCCGAACATCGGCTTGCGACTGAAGACCGGGATGATCTCACTGACGATTCCGAAGAACGGCAAAGCAATGATGTACACCTCTGGATGGCCGAAGAACCAGAAGAGGTGTTGCCAGAGCAATGCGCCGCCATTGGCCGCGTCGAATACATGCGCACCGAATTTACGGTCCACCTCCAGCGCGAAGAGTGCGGCGGCGAGGACCGGGAAGGCCAGCAGGACCAGCACACCGGTCAGCAGGACGTTCCAGACGAAGATCGGCATGCGGAACATCGTCATGCCGGGGGCGCGCATGCAGATGATCGTGGTGATGAAGTTGACCGAACCGAGGATCGTGCCGAAGCCGGAGAGGACCAGACCCATGATCCACATGTCGGCGCCGATACCCGGCGAACGGACCGTGTCCGAGAGCGGGGAGTAGGCGAACCAGCCGAAGTCGGCCGCACCCTGCGGGGTGAGGAAGCCGGCCACCGCGATGAGCGAGCCGAAGAGGTACAGCCAGTACGCGAACATGTTCAGCCGCGGGAACGCCACATCGGGCGCACCGATCTGCAGCGGCATGATCCAGTTCGCGAATCCGGCGAACAGCGGCGTCGCGAACATCAGCAGCATGATCGTGCCGTGCATCGTGAACGCCTGGTTGAACTGCTCGTTCGACATGATCTGCGTGCCGGGACGGGCCAGTTCGGCGCGCATGATGAGCGCCATCAGACCGCCGATGCAGAAGAACGCGAACGATGTGACCAGGTACATCGTGCCGATCGTCTTGTGGTCAGTGGTGGTCAGCCACTTGATGACGACGTTTCCCGGCTGCTTGCGCCGGACCGGCAGCTCGTCCTCGTACGAGTCGTCTGCTGCCGCGGCACCCTGAGGTTCGTTGAGGATGCTCACAGTTTGTTCGTCTCCGCATTCCTGGCCGGGTCAGTCTGCGCGATGCCGGCCGGCACGTAGCCCGTCTGGCCCTTCTTCGCCAGCTCCTTGAGGTGCGCCTGGTAGCGCTCCGGGGAGACGACCTTGACGTTGAAGAGCATCCGGGAGTGGTCGACGCCGCAGAGCTCGGCGCACTTGCCCATGAAGGTGCCCTCCTGGTTGGGAGTCACCTCGAAGGCGTTGGTATGGCCCGGAATGACGTCCTGCTTCATGAGGAACGGCACCACCCAGAAGGAGTGGATGACGTCACGGGAAGTCAGAACGAAGCGGACCTTCTCGCCCTTCGGCAGCCACAGGGTCGGACCCGGGTTGCCGTTCTGCGGGTTCCGGGTTCCCGGAATGCCGAAGTCGTAGACGCCCTCCGCCCCCTTGGGGAAGTCCTTCTGGAACCTGTCCGGGATGGCGTCCAGTTCCTTGGGGATCTTGTTGCCCGTGGCGATGTTGCCGTCCACGTTCTCGATGTAGTTGAACCCCCAGCTCCACTGGTAGCCGACCACATTGATGGTGTGGGTGGGCTTCGGGGAGAGCGAGAGGAGCTTCGATTCATCGCGCGCGGTGAAGTAGAACAACACCGAGACGATGATCAGAGGGACCACGGTGTACAGCGCCTCGATGGGCATGTTGTACCTGGTCTGCGGAGGAACCTGGACCTTGGTGCGGCTGCGCCGGTGGAAGATGACGATCCACAGGATCAGGCCCCAGACCAGCACGCCCGTGGCGAGCGCTGCCGCCCACGAGCCCTGCCAGAGGGAAAGGATCCGTGGTGCCTCTTCCGTTACCGGCGTAGGCATACCAAGGCGGGGGAAGTCCTTATATGTGCAACCGGTTGCGGTCGCAAGGATCAGGCCCGCAGTCAGCACCTGCGGCAGCTTCCGCCGCATCGGGCGCCGCGACGAGCGGTCGGAGCCGTTGGGACTCACGTAGCGCCTTCCCGAGAGTCTCGCCCGCGCGGTCGGCGCGGCCGTGTCTCTGGTCGGTCGCCGCCCTGACGCGGGCAGGGGTTTGGATGTTTATGCGGACCAAACCCTACTGGACGCCATTTGGGGCCGCGCGGGGAGGGTGCCCAACGCGCCGTCCGACTCCCCGAAGGGGTGGAATACGGACCTCCGGCCGCCATCTGACGCCCCCTATCCTGCCTGTGCGGGCGGTCCGTCCACGGGCCCGGGCCCCAAGCGGGCTAGCGTGGCTGTGTGCCCTACTTCGACGCCGCTTCCTCCACTCCCCTGCACCCCGTCGCCCGTCAGGCGCTGCTTGCCGCGCTGGACGAGGGGTGGGCCGACCCGGCCAGGCTCTACCGCGAGGGGCGGCGGGCCCGCCTCTTGCTGGACGCGGCCCGGGAGGCCGCCGCGGAGGCCGTCGGGTGCCGTCCGGACGAGCTCACATTCACTCCTTCGGGGACATGGGCGGTGCACTCCGGAGTTTCCGGAGCTCTCGCGGGGCGTCGGCGTGTCGGCCGCCACCTGGCCGTCTCCGCGGTCGAGCACTCGTCGGTACTCCATGCGGCGGCCGCCCATGAGGCGCAGGGCGGATCGGTCTCAAAGGTCGCGGTGGACCGGTCGGGGGCGGTGAGCGCGGCGGGGTACGCGGACGCGCTGCGCGAGGACACCGCGCTGGCTTGTCTGCAGTCCGCCAATCACGAGGTCGGCACCGAGCAGCCGGTGGCGGAGGTGGCGGAGGTCTGCCGGGCGGCGGGGGTGCCGCTCCTGGTGGATGCCGCGCAGTCGCTGGGCTGGGGGCCGGTGCCGGACGGCTGGTCGCTGCTGGCGGCCAGCGCGCACAAGTGGGGCGGGCCCTCGGGGGTCGGGCTGCTGGCGGTACGCAAGGGGGTGCGGTTCGCGGTTCAAGGACCGGCCGACGACCGGGAGTCGGGGCGGGCCGCGGGGTTCGAGAACCTTCCGGCGATCGTGGCCGCGGCGGCATCGCTGCGGGCGGTGCGGGCACAGGCGGCGGCCGAGTCCGTTCGGCTGCGGGCCCTGGTGGACCGCATCAGGGCCCGGGTGCCCGAGCTGGTGCCGGATGTGGAGGTGGTCGGCGATCCGGTGCGGCGGCTGCCGCATCTGGTGACCTTCTCCTGTCTCTATGTCGATGGGGAGACACTGCTCCATGAGCTGGACCGGGCGGAATTCTCCGTCTCGTCCGGTTCCTCCTGCACCAGCAGCACGCTGATTCCGAGCCATGTGCTCAAGGCGATGGGAGTGCTGTCGGAGGGGAACGTACGGGTGTCGCTGCCGGCCGGCACGGCGGACGAGGACGTCGACCGCTTCCTGGACGTGCTGCCCCGGGTGGTGGCGGAGGTACGGGAGAGGCTAGGTGCGCCCGTACCGGCACCGCCCTCGCCCGTCGCGGCCGCGTCCCTGGTGGTCGATGCCCTCGGGAAGCGGTGCCCGATCCCGGTGATCGAGCTCGCGAAGGTGATCGGGGAGGTACCGCCGGGCGGGACGGTGACCGTGCTCTCCGACGACGAGGCGGCCCGGCTGGACATTCCGGCCTGGTGCGCTATGCGTGAGCAGGAGTACGTGGGTGAGGAGCCGGCGGACCGCGGCTCTGCCTATGTGGTCCGCCGGCTGACCTGAGATGCCGCGGGATCAGCTCAGGTGCGCGCGGACCTCGGCGGCGGCATCGTGACCGTACGCCTTGGTGAAGCGGTCCATGAAGTGGGTGCGCCGCAGGGTGTACTCCTGGGTGCCGACGGTCTCGATGACCAGCGTGGCGAGCATGCAGCCGACCTGGGCGGCGCGCTCCAGGCCGACGCCCCAGGCGAGACCGGAGAGGAAACCGGCGCGGAAGGCGTCGCCGACGCCGGTCGGGTCGGCCTTGATCTCCTCCTCCGGGCAGCCGACCTCGATCGGCTCCTGGCCGGCCCGCTCGATCCGGACACCGCGGGCGCCGAGCGTGGTCACCCGGTGGCCGACCTTGGCCAGGATGTCCTCGTCGGTCCAGCCGGTCTTGGACTCGATGAGCCCCTTCTCGTACTCGTTGGAGAAGAGGTACATGGCGCCGTCGAGGAGGATCCGGATCTCGTCGCCGTCCATCCGGGCGATCTGCTGCGAGAAGTCCGCGGCGAACGGGATGCCCCGGGTGCGGCACTCCTCGGTGTGGCGGAGCATCCCCTCGGGGTCGTCGGCGCCGATCGAGACGAGGTCGAGGCCGCCGACCCGGTCGGCGACGGCCTTCAGCTCGATGAGGCGGGCCTCGCTCATCGCACCCGTGTAGAAGGAGCCGATCTGGTTGTGGTCGGCGTCCGTCGTGCAGACGAAGCGGGCGGTGTGCAGGACCTCGGAGATCCGGACCGAGCCCGTGTCGACGCCGTGGCGGTCGAGCCAGGCGCGATACTCGTCGAAATCGGCGCCCGCGGCACCGACCAGGATCGGGCTGGTGCCCAGCAGGCCCATGCCGAAGCAGATATTGGCGGCGACACCGCCCCGGCGCACGTCGAGATTGTCGACCAGGAAGGAGAGCGAGACCGTGTGCAGCTGATCCGCGACCAGCTGGTCGGCGAAACGGCCGGGGAAGGTCATGAGGTGGTCGGTGGCGATGGAGCCGGTGACTGCGATTCGCACGGGGAGACTGCTCCTGCGGAGATCGGAGGGAACGGGTGGCTGTGTTCCCTGGGCGGCGTGACAGTCCACGCTACCTCTCCCCGCACGCACCACGAAGGGGTGAAAACTACCCGATAGTAGGTCTTTCTTCCCGGGGCGCGTGGTGCCTACGGTGCCGTTATGTCGAACCACAGCGCTACGCGCGAGTCCGAGATCAGCCTGGCCGAGCTGCGCGGTGACTGCGCGCGGATGGCTCCGCACTGGGTGGTCCCCGCGAAATCCGCCCCCGCTCGCATCGCGCCGTCCCTGATCCACGGTGTGACGGTGCCGGCCGCCTCCGCCCGGCTGATCGACGCCATGTCCGAGTACGGCGACTGAGAAAGGCACCGATCGGCTCCGGCGCCCCCCTGAAGGGAACCGAGCACTCCTGTGCCCCGTCCCACCGTTGTCCCCGAACCCGTGGGACGGACGGCAGGCCGGGTGAGGCCTGTGACGGCAACGCAGGCGAAGGAGCGGATCCGGTGAGCACCGAGCGACCCGACAACGACGTGACGAGCCCCCGGCGGCGTTCGCCGCTCGCCGTGGCCTCGGTGGCGGCTGCCGTACTGCTGGCCGGGGGCGGCGGCGCGTACTGGGCCGCGACCGCGGCGGACGGCGACAGCAGGAGCGGCGACAGTACGGCGGGCAGCGGGAAGCCCGCCCCTCCTCCCCTGGCCCTGGACGGGCGCGTGGACGGCCCGGCGGCGCCCGTCGGGTCCTCGTCGGACAGCGCACCGGGCATCGCGCCGGGCGAACCCGACCCGAACGGCGGCCGGACGGTCTACCGTGCGTCCGGCGAGCTGCCCGAGGGGCCGCGTACGGCGGCGGTGCAGCGCGCGGAGGGGGCCGTTTCCGCGGCGCAGGTGGCCCGGCTGGCGAAGGCGCTGGGCCTGGAGGGCACGCCGCGGGCGGAGGGCACGTCCTGGAAGGTGGGGTCCGACGGGGACGGCTCGGGCCCGGTCCTGCGGGTGAACAAGCAGGCTCCCGGCACCTGGAGTTTCACCCGGTACGGCTCCGGCGGTACGGACAACTGCGAGGGCATCGCGGCCTGTTCGGGCCGGAATGCGGACCCGGGCGGCAGTGGCTCCCCGGTGAGCGAGAGCGCCGCCAGGGCTGCCGCGACGCCGGTCCTGAAGGCGGTGGGCCAGGACGACGCCGCGCTCGACGCCCGCCAACTCATGGGTTCGGTACGGGTGGTGAACGCCGACCCGAAGGTGGACGGCCTTCCCACCTATGGCTGGTCGACCGGCATCCAGATCGGCTCGGACGGTGAAGTGGTCGGCGGCAGCGGCCAGTTGAAGGCACTGGTGAAGGGGGACAGCTATCCGGTGATCAGTGCGGGCGAGGCGCTGAAGGAGCTGAACGGGTCGGCGTCCCGGATGGACGGCCGCGCGGACATCGGTGGCTGCGCCGATCCCGTACCGCTGCAGGATGGCCTGAAATCGCCTGGGGTCCGCTGCGGGACGCGGACCGGCGCGGAGCCGACGACGGCCTCCGTGACGGTCGACAAGGCGGTGTTCGGGCTGACGAGTCAGTACGTGGCGGGCAAGCGGACGCTCGTACCGTCCTGGCTCTTCTCGGTGCGGCCGGCCGCGCCCGGCGTGGGCGGCACCGTGTCGCAGGTCGCCGTGGACCCCGCGTACCTGACGAAGGACGCACCGTCGACGACGACCCCGCCCCCCGGGGACGCGGAGAAGCCCTCGCGGCAGGTCCTGTCGTACAGCGCCGACGGGCGGACCCTGTCGGTGACGTTCTGGGGCGGGGTGTGCAGCACGTACGCGGCGAGCGCGACCGAGGACGGGAAATCGGTGCGGGTGACGGTGACGGAGTCGAAGCCGGCCGGCAAGAAGGTCTGCATCACGATCGCCAAGGAGCTGACCCGGACGGTGACGCTGGACGCGCCGCTCGGTGACCGGACGGTGGTCGACGCGGCGTCGGACTCCACCGTGCCCCGCCCCTGACGCGCGCCCGCGCAAACGACGACGGTGGCGGTCCCGGATTCCGGGCCGCCACCGTTCGTTCTACCGGTTCCGTCAGGTTTTAGCTGAAGGAGTCACCGCAGGCGCAGGAGCCCGTGGCGTTCGGGTTGTCGATCGTGAAGCCCTGCTTCTCGATGGTGTCGACGAAGTCGATGGAGGCGCCGCCCAGGTACGGAGCGCTCATCCGGTCGGTGACGACCTTGACGCCGTCGAAGTCCTTCACGACGTCGCCGTCGAGGGAACGCTCGTCGAAGAAGAGCTGGTAGCGCAGGCCCGAGCAGCCGCCGGGCTGGACGGCGACGCGCAGCGCCAGGTCGTCACGGCCTTCCTGCTCCAGCAGGCCCTTGACCTTGGCTGCGGCGGCGTCGGACAGGAGGATGCCGTCGCTCACGGTGGTGGTCTCGTCCGATACGGACATCTGCTTCTCTCCCGGGTTGTACGGAGACTGCTTGCCGACGTTGCAACCGACGGGACCACGGATTCATTCCGGGCCGAGCGCTTGCCTGTTCCATTCATGCTCGCACACCGTCCGCCCGGCGGTATGCGTCACATCGACACTATGGACATCGTCAAAGTGACGTGAACCGGATATGATAGATAACGTCAATTCGACGAAAAGGTTTTCCGCAGAAAAGAAAGGGTGCGTGACGTGACCACGGCCCACCCCGTCCAGGATCTCGACGTCCAGCCGACGCCCCTCGCCCTGCTCCTGCTCGGCCGCGAGGCCGACCCGAAGAGCGAGCGCGGCGTCGAGTGTCCCGGTGACCTGCCCTCCCCGTCCGACCCGGACCTGGTGGAGCGCGCCCGCGCGGCCAAGGAGAAGCTCGGGGACAAGGTGTTCGTCCTCGGCCACCACTACCAGCGCGACGAGGTCATCCAGTTCGCGGACGTCACCGGCGACTCCTTCAAGCTCGCCCGGGACGCGGCGGCGCGCCCGGAGGCGGAGTACATCGTCTTCTGCGGCGTGCACTTCATGGCCGAGTCCGCGGACATCCTGACCACCGACGACCAGAAGGTCGTGCTGCCGGACCTGGCGGCGGGCTGCTCGATGGCCGACATGGCCACCGCCGAGCAGGTCGCCGAGTGCTGGGACGTACTGACCGACGCCGGGGTCGCCGAGCAGGTCGTCCCCGTCTCGTACATGAACTCCTCCGCCGACATCAAGGCCTTCACCGGCCGGCACGGCGGCACGATCTGCACCTCGTCCAACGCGAAGCGGGCGCTGGAGTGGGCGTTCGAGCAGCGGGAGCCCTCGGCGGGCAAGGTGCTCTTCCTGCCCGACCAGCACCTGGGCCGGAACACCGCGGTCCGGGACATGGGGATGACCCTGGAGGACTGCGTCCTCTACAACCCGCACAAGCCGAACGGCGGCCTCACCGCCGAGGAGCTGCGCAACGCCAGGATGATCCTGTGGCGCGGGCACTGCTCGGTGCACGGGCGCTTCTCGGTCGACTCCGTCAATGAGGTGCGCGAGCGCATTCCGGGCGTCAATGTGCTGGTGCACCCGGAGTGCAAGCACGAGGTCGTGGCGGCGGCGGACTACGTCGGCTCGACGGAGTACATCATCAAGGCCCTGGAGGCGGCGCCGGCCGGCTCGAAGTGGGCGATCGGCACCGAGCTGAACCTGGTACGCCGCCTGGCGAACCGGTTCGCGGCCGAGGACAAGGAGATCGTCTTCCTCGACAAGACGGTGTGCTTCTGCTCGACGATGAACCGGATCGACCTGCCGCACCTGGTGTGGGCCCTGGAGTCGCTGGCCGAGGGGAACCTGGTCAACCGGATCGACGTCGACCCGGAGACGGAGAAGTACGCGAAGCTGGCGCTGGAGCGGATGCTGGCGCTGCCGTAGCCGGTTCTGTACGCGCGGATGCCGGTCGGGCCGAATACCGCCCGACCGGCATCCGCGCGTCCCTCCCGTACCTACGCTGCTGTATCCACAGCTTGCACAGGTACGGGGGGATGGGCCGCATGACACAGCGCAGCAGGGTCGACGACTTGGTGGTTGTCGTGCGGGCATTCTGGGCAGCCGGCTGGCGGATGCGAACGGGCACGAGGTCTGGGGGCTCTCCGGGAAGGCGCTGTTGCGGGGCATCCAGACCTTCGGAAAGTCCGTCAAGGGACTGACTCTCCGCCCCGATCTGGGCAACGAGCACCCCGGCGACGGCGTACGGCCCATCGGGCTGATGCGCGATCTGCACTCCCTGCCCGGCGTGTATATGCCGATCGACGGATACAACACACTGCTGGACTGGCTGGAGCGGAACTTCACGCTTCGACGCCGCCTGCCGGGCGACGAGGCCGACGCCCCGGTCAACCTGATCGACTTCGCCTACGACTGGCGGCTCTCCTGCCGCTACAACGCGGACCGGCTGGCCGAGCGGGTCGACGAGGAACTGGGTCGCTGGCGGGGGGCCCGAGCCGACCGGCGGGACGCCAAGGTCATCTTCCTCTGTCACTCCGTTGTCGGCAGGTTCGGATATTCAGGCATGCGGAATAGGGGCAGCCGCTCCAGCTCGACCCGGCCGCGATGCCGCAGAACGCACAGAGGGCCCCAGCCCGCTGTCCTTCGGGCTACTGGGTAGCGTCGCCCTGGTGAATCTCAACCTCTTCAACGATGTGCCTGATGGCTTGACTCGACGAGCCCGATCGTTCGTCCGCGCGCACGGCGTCAAGGTCGATGTCCGGCCCGTGGAGGGGCACAGGCAGTGGTGGCTTGAGCGAGGCGTCCCCGCAGCAGCGATCGACCGAATGGCGGCCTACCAGGAGAGATGGGGTGGTCTGCTCCTGCCACCCGCATCGCAGTACGACGGAGGCCCCAAGTACCTCGATCCGGACTCACCCGAATCAGACTCTGCAGGGTGGTGGTTCGAGGCTGGGATGCAACGGACCGCGGTCCCCTACTCATTCATGATCAGTCCGTCTGGTGAGTTCGGAATCCACGCAGATGGGTGGGCACCTCTCCACGCGACCATCGAGGGCTGGGTGGAATCGCTCGCCCTGGCCCACCACGCATCCATGTGGGCGAAGCAGGTCACCAAGCTCGTCGGCGATGACGTCGACGGCATCGAGCTGAACGGCTACGAGCTGGTGCGCGAGGTAATGGGCCTTGCAGACACCTGGTGGAGAGGTTCTGACTCTCTGGTGGCGCTCTATACCGGGGAGGCCAAGTCCCTCGGCTTCCCCGGAGGCCGCATCGCGATGATCTACTCGGGGCTTGACGAGTGGGGGCTGCGAGGAGGCGTCGAGGCAGGCGATAGCTGAGATCGCTTGGGAACGACCAAGTCCCCGGTGCTGTTTCGTGAGTGAGGTTCGCCCAGCCATCGAGACCGTGGTCCAGAATGAGGGCATGAACGTCCCTGAACTGCTGGAAGCGGCTTCCCTGCTGGTTCCTGAGGAGATCGCCACCGAGAACGACATCACGGTGAACGACGTCTGGGACTACCTCGCCAAGGACGAGTGGGAAGTGGCCCTCGGGCTGTTGGAAGAACTCGGTGATGTCCACCCGCTTCCGCTCAGCTTCTGGGAATCCCTGGCCACCGCAGCCGAACAGATGCGACTTGAGAAGAGCGCGGCCTGGTGCCATTGGCGCGGCTACGAGACCCGCAACGGGATCATCCGAGCCGACCTCACCCTGCGCCCGGGCACTGAGGCACGACGGCAGACGCCGATCTCCGGCGCCGGCGTTCTGCGGCCGATGTGGAACATTGGAAACCGGACCGCGACTGGCGAACCAGATCTCAACATCGCCCTACTTTGGGTGGAGCTCACGCCCTTCCTGGAACCCGGTGGGCGAGCCTCGGTACGGCTGGCTCCTCTTGATCCCTCGCAGTGGCAGCACCTTCAGCCCAACCAAGTAATCACCATGCACGAGGACCGATCCGTGGACGACACGGCGGTTGTCCTGGAGGTTCATCGGCCTACGGCCACGCCCAGTCCATAAGATCGGGCGCCTTCGGCTCATGCCGTTGGTGCAGAGAAGGTCCAGCTCCATCAGCGCCGTACCGGGGCCGGAGACGTCCTGGACAGGCTCGGGGTACTCGGTGCCCTCACCGCCGACCTTGCGGACGATGGTGGCGTGCTTGATGTAGCCGCTCTTGCCCACCTTCCCCGCGAGTGTCGGCGGATTCGGATATTCGGATGTGCGGAATAGGGTCTGGGCCGTGACGTATTCGCTTCCTTCCAAAGCCCTGAGCGACTTCCTCATGACGCTCCACCCAGGTGACGTCGTTGCAGGGGTGGTTGCCGGGATCGAGAACTTCGGAGTGTTCGTTGATCTCGACGGGTCTCCTGAAGCATCAGCGGGGTTCATCCCTCCGCCGGAGCTGTCATGGAGATGGATCTCTTCTTGTCACGAAGCTGTGTCACTGGGCCAGCGCGTGACCGCCGAGGTCTTGGCCCTGGATACCGAGATGCGTGGTCAGGCGGTGCTGTCCCTGGTAGCTCTCCAGCCGAATCCATGGAGCCTCTGGGCTGATCGCGCCGGCAGCGTTATCCGGGGCCGGGTCACGAAGCTGGTCCCGTTCGGGATCTTCGTGAGGCTCGATGATGGGATAGCAGGGCTGGTGCACCGCTCCGAGCTACCACCAGCAGGGCCGGAACAGGCGGTTCGTATCGGTGATGAGATGACTGTGCGAATCACTGAGGTCGATGTACCTATGCGGCGTATCCGTCTATCACTCGCAGGGACGGACCATGTCGGGGCGGGCTCTCGGACCGACGCGCCGCCGTATAGGCGGGCCCTGACGGCTCCCGCAGCCCACCGTTCGGAGCGCCAGGCGGGGCAGCTGGTTCAGCTCGACTGAGCCGGGGGAGGCGCAGAGTGGCCCAGCGCCCCGGCAGGCCCCGCCGAATCCTGTAGCAACGCCCGCGTTCGCTCCCTACCGTCGCCGCATGGCCACCGAGGACGAGAACCCAAGTCAGCCCGACATTACTGCGATGCTCAAAGGCCAGACCAGTGCCAGCAAGGCAGCACGCGACGCCATCGCCGCTGGCGGCGAGGTAGCGCTCTACGACGGACAGCCGCCACAGTGGATGGTCCTTGGCATCGCTGCGACAAGGCTGAGACGGTCGTTGAAAATCGGCCTGACGACCCTCGGCCTCGACGAGACCGTTGAGATCCTCCGCGCTCGGCACCGCGACGAGCAACTGCGTACCGGCAACATCGTCGCAGCAGACCGGTCCTGGCTGTTCACCCTGTACTTCGACGCCACCGAGACCGAGCTCATGGCGTGCAGCGGCGTCAAGAACGAGCGTCCCTCGCGGGGGGGACGGTCAGAAGCTCCAGCTGTAGAGGCCGCCACCCGTGTTCACCGCAGACGCTGCGAGGCGGGCAACGCCCTGCAAGACCGCCAGTAGATCACCGTCGGTCATGTCGTCGCCGTCCTCAGACCAGAGCCGCGTAATCCAGCGGCCGGCAAGCTCTTCGAGTTCGGCGGAACTCGCTTTGGCGAACGCTCGGGTCAGCCGCTTCGGCAGAGCGAACACCTCAACGCCATCGTTCAAGGGGGCGGCGACCCACTCCGGCCACGCCCACCCAAGGAGCTGCTCAAGCGGCGGGACCTCGGCCGAAGGCGCCTCGAAGTACATGTCCCACTCGGCGATGGCGCTGTCCGGTTCAATAAAACGGCAGGTCACAGACTCAAAGTCCTCGCCAGGTCCCCGCCGGCGCGTCGCAGCTGCCGCCTCGTCGTCGGGGGCGAGGAAGAACACTATGTCGTGGGCCATCCGAGCATGATGGCAGCCCGCCGAGCAGACGGGGTGCTGGGTAATCGGTCTCATCCGTCTGATCGGCGGGCCACCTCGGCTGCGTATGCGGTCCTGACGGCCCCGGCGGCCCAGCGCTCGGCAGCTGTGGAGCTGATGCCGAGCAGGCACTGAAGGACCGCGGGCGGCATCTGTGTGCAGAGATCAAGCAGGGCCTCGCATCGTCCGGCTTCGGTAGGGAGTCCGATCTTGCGGAGGCGCCGGCTGAGCTGTTCGCTGCCCAGTGGCTGGCCAGGTCTCTGAGTCGGAAAGAGCCAGGGTGCGTTGAGGTCGTTCGACATCACGGTGTGCTGGTGGTCGTTGGCGATGTCGACGAGCTGGAGGACCAGGCCGTCGAGGGGTGGTGGCAGCCTAAGCGGGGTCCTGTTGAGACGGAGGGCGACGCCGTTCTCGTCGTGGATGACGTGTGCCGTGGTCAGTCGGCAGGTCCGCGCGGGGTACTGGCCATAGAGCAGGACCATCAGCCCGGCGACGCGGTCCTTGGTCTCGATGGAGTCGTCGTTCAAGAGCCGCCGGGCGGTCGCCCAGCGTTCGTCGGTGTCGAGCGGGCGGTGGAAGATCCGCCGCGGCCGGGCCGGGATACTGATTCCGGAGGCGAACTTGCTGCGGACCGCCCATCGGACGAACGGTCCCGCGTCGTAAGGGCCTTGATGGTTCTCGGAGGTGAGCCAGAGGTCGACGAGGGGCTGTCGGCAGGTCGCCAGGGTTTCCCCGTGCCCCTTGATCCAGGTCAGGAAGGCGATGGCCTTGGCGATCTGGGCCTGGGCGATGTCGCTGGTGTAGGCGGAGATCGGTTTGCCGCGGGCTCGTCGCCGGATACGTGCAATGCGGTCCCAGCGGGCGTAGGCGGTGATCAGGCGGCGGTCTTCGGGAACAGCGCGCCCTCACCGCCGGGGACGCCGAGGCCACCTGCCCGTTCTGCACACCGCCCCCGGGCATCTGCCCGAGGCCCACTTCCTGATCCGTTCCGAGGAACGCCCCGTCCCCCCGGGCCGGCCGCTCAAGCCTCGCTGGTACAAGAGCAGTGCCCGGTTGCGTAAGCCACGGTTTCCTCGTCCTCCGCAAGCGTGAGCCCGGCCTCCAGCCGCTCTCCCCGGCTCGTGGCGATCCGCAAGGTGTCCCGCAGCGACTCCGCGAGCCGTACACCGGCGAAGCGCAACTCCCGCTCCCCCGCTGCGGCTTCAGCCAGCAACTCCCTTGCCTCGGTCAGTACGTACTCGGCCGAGTCGAGCAGATCCGCTTCCACCTCGTCGGCCAACCGCGACATCCGGCTGTCCGGGTCGTCGGTGCTCAGGTAGCACGGCGCCCCGCTCTGATTGACCCACGGAAGCAACCGCATGGGCCGCCCCTTCGCATCGAACATCATGTCGTCACTGTCTCCGCTCGAGGGGCTCCATGGCGCCCGGCCGCACACGCTGGTTACCGTGTGTGCCGCAATCGTCGCGTTGCGACGGGTCGCACCAACAGGGTTGCCCTGTCCCGGCGTTCAGAGCGGGACACACGGAAGGCACGCACCATGACGTTCAGGCCTCAGCCCCTCACCCCGTATCTCTCCGCCCGCCACTACTTCGGCTCCGAGCAGCGCCGACACCGCGAGCGCGCGGATCTCTCCCTCGTACAGCTGGCGGACATCCTGAACTCCAGCAAGAGCACGCTCGCCCGGATCGAGACGGCTGAGCTGATGCCGCCGCCGGACATCCCAGGTCGGCTCGATGCGGCGTTCGGCACGGACAAGCACTTTCACGGGCTGTACGAGCTGGCCAAGAAGGAAATCCATCCGGACCGGTACCGCCGGTACATGGACTTCGAGTCCAAAGCCGAAGTCATAGAGCAGTACGGGGCGCAGGCCCTGCCAGGTCTGCTGCAGACCGAGGCGTACGCACGCGAATTCCTTCGCTGTCAAAAAGACTTGAGCCCGGATCAAGTTGAGCAACGAGTCGCGGCACGAATGTCCCGGCAGGAGAGGCAGCGCTCCGATACGCCCCCTTTCCGGTGGGCGATCATCGACGAAGCCGCGCTGCGGAGGCAGATGGGCAGCCCCGCGTCCATGCGTGAGCAACTGGCTTCGCTGCTCGACCAAGTCGATACTCCGGACAGTAATATTCAAGTGATGCCGTTCAGCGCGGGGCTCCACTCGCTCATGGGCGGCGCGCTGACTTTGCTGACACTCGCCGACGGCACCCGGGTCGCCTACGAGGAGGGCATCCAGGCCGGTCACCTCTACGAGGACCCGAACAGGGTGGAGAAGTGGCGGCGGCAGTACGAGGTACTGCGGGCCAACGCACTCTCGCTGCCCGAGTCGGCGCACATGATCCGGACGGTTATGGAGGGCTACACATCATGCGACACACCCCCGAGCTGAGCACCGCCCGCTGGCGCAAGAGCAGCTACAGCAACTCAAACGGGGGCGAGTGCGTCGAGATCGCCGACGACTTCCCCGGCATCATCCCCGTACGCGACAGCAAGAACCCCACCGGCCCCGCACTTCTCATCCCCACCGCTGCCTGGAACGACTTCATCGCCTCCCTCAAGTAGGGCGCGAGAACAGCAGAACGGCCTGTCCCACGCTCCCGCGTGGGACAGGCCGTTCCCGCTTTTACCGGCTTACCGAACCGACTACACGCCCGACGGCTCCGCCGTGCGCGTCTCGTCCGACTCGGCGGACTCGGCCTGCGCGGGACCGCCGGCCTTCTTCGCCCGCTTGATCGCCTTCTTCTTCACGCGGCGCTCCTTGCGGAGCTCGACCATCGCGTAGAGCGTCGGCACCAGGAGCAGCGTCAGCAGCGTCGACGTGACCAGGCCGCCGATCACCACGACGGCGAGCGGCTGCGAGATGAAGCCGCCCTCGCCGGTGACGCCGAGCGCCATCGGGAGCAGGGCGAAGATCGTCGCGAGTGCCGTCATCAGAATCGGGCGGAGCCGGTGGCGGCCGCCCTCGACGACTGCTTCGACAACGCCCATGCCCTGGGCCCGGTACTGGTTGATCAGGTCGATCAGCACGATGGCGTTGGTGACCACAATGCCGATCAGCATCAGCATGCCGATCATCGCCGGGACGCCCATCGGGGTGCCGGTGACGATGAGCAGTCCGAGCGCGCCGGTCGCCGCGAACGGGATGGAGACCAGCAGGATCAGCGGCTGGATCAGGGACCGGAAGGTCGCGACCAGCAGGATGAAGACGATCGCGATCGCGGCCAGCATGGCCAGGCCGAGATTGACGAAGGCGTCGTTCTGGTCCTCGGAGACACCGCCGATGGTGGCGGTGGCGCCGTCCGGGAGCTTCAGCGCGTTGATCTTCGTCTGGAGCGAGGCGCTGACCGCGCCGGTGTTGTCGCCGGTGGGCCTGGCGGTGATGGTCGCGGCGCGCTGGCCGTCGATCCTCGTCATCGAGACCGGGCCGGGGACCAGTTCGACGTCGGCGATCTGGCCGAGCTTGACCGAGCCGAGGGAGAGGTTCTTCAGCTCGGCCATCGTGGTGGCCGGGTGGGCCGACGTGAGGACGACGTCACGCTCGGTGTCGTCGATGACCACCTTGCCGGACGGGGTGCCGCGCACCGCTCCGGCCACGACCGCGCCGAGCGTGGTCTGGTTGAAGCCCGCGTCCGCCGCCTTTGCGTTGGCCTTGACCGAGATCCGCGGGACGCTCTGCGCCAGGTCGCTCTGGACGTCGGTGACGTCCTTGAGCTTGGCCACCTCGGCCCGCACCTCTTCGGATGCTTTCTTCAGGACGTCCGCGTCTGCGGCCTTGACCACGACGCTGAGGTCCTGGCTGCCGAAGCTGCCGCCCGCGGAGATGGTGGTGTCACCGATGCCGTCGAGCTTGCCGAACTCCGCGTCGAGGCGCTTCTGCACGGCCTCGGAATCGCCCGCGTCCTTCAGGGTGATCTGGTACGAGGCCTGGTTGGAGCCCGTACCGCCGCCGAAGGCCGCCATGAAGCCGGAGGAGCCGACGGTGACCTGGTAGTCCTTGATGCTCTTGTCGCCTGCGAGAACCTTCTCGACCTTCTTGGCCGCCTCGTCGGCGGCCGCCAGGCTGGTGCCCGGAGTCAGCTCCTGCTTGACGGAAAGCACTTCCTGCTCGCCCGGGTCGAAGAAGTTGGTCTTCAGCAGCGGGGCCATGCCGAAGGTGCCGAACAGCACCACGATGGCGATGACGATGCTGGTGACACGGCGCCGGGTCGCGAAGCGCAGCACCGGGACGTACAGCCGCTGGAGCCGGCTGCGGGCTTCCTCCTCCTCGGCCTTGCGACGGGCCTCGTCCGGGTCCTCGGCGCTGCCCTCGGGGGCGCGCAGGAACCAGTACGACAGGACGGGGACGACGGTCAGCGAGACCAGCAAGGAGGCCAGCAGGGCCGCCGTGACGGTCAGCGAGAAGGAGCCGAAGAGCTCGCCGACCATGCCGCCGACGAGACCGATCGGCAGGAAGACGGCGACCGTGGTGAGGGTCGAGGAGGTGACCGCGCCGGCCACTTCCTTCACCGCGGTGATGATCGCGGACTGGCGCTCCTCGCCGTAGCCGAGGTGACGCTTGATGTTCTCCAGGACGACGATCGAGTCGTCGACGACCCGGCCGATCGCGATGGTCAGCGCGCCGAGCGTGAGCATGTTGAGCGACAGGTCGCGGGTCCAGAGCACGATGAGTGCGAGGACCACGGAGAGCGGGATGGAGACCGCGGTGACCAGGGTCGAGCGCAGCGAGGCGAGGAAGACCAGGATCACGATGACCGCGAAGAGCAGACCGAGCGCGCCCTCGGTGGTCAGACCGGAGATCGCCTTGGAGACGGCGGGGCCCTGGTCGGAGACGACGGTCAGTTCGGCGCCGGCGCCGAGGTCCTTGCGGAGGTCGGGAAGCTTGTCCTTGACGGCGTCCGAGATGGCGACGGCACTGCCGTCCTTGTCCATCGTGGCCATCACGGCGAGGCTCGGCTTGCCGTTGGTACGGGTGATCGAGACCGCGGTGGACGGCTCCTGCTTCACCGTGGCGACGTCACCGATCCGGACCGGCTTGCCGGTCTTGCCCGTCGCCGGGTCCTTCGCGGCGACCCGCAGGTCCTCGATCTGCTTCAGCGAGGTGAAGGCGCCGCCGACCTGGACGGTGCGGCTCTTGCCCGACTCGGAGAAGGAACCGGCGGGGACGGTCGCGCCCCCCGACTTGAGCGCCTCGGAGAGCGTCATGGTGTTCAGGCCGGCCGCCGCGAGCTTCTTGTCGTCGGGCGTGATGGAGACCTGGAGGTCCTGCACGCCGTTGACGGAGACCTGGCCTACGCCGGCGATGTCCTCCAGCGCGGGGACGACGGTGCGGTCCAGCTGGTCGGCGAGCGCCTGCTGGTCCTTGTCGGAGGTGACGGCGAGGACGACGGTCGGCATGTCGTCCGTCGAGCCGGCGAAGACCTGCGGGTCCACGTCCTGGGGAAGCTGGGCGCGGGCGCGGTTCACCGCCTGCTGGATGTCGGCGACGAGCTGCTTGGTGCCCTCGCTGCCGAAGTCGAAGGACGCCATGATGACGGCGTTGCCCTCGCTGGCGGTCGAGGTGATGCCGGTGACCCCGTCGACGGCCTTGATGGAGTTTTCGAGCGGCTCGACGACCTGCTTCTCCACCACATCGGGCGACGCACCCTGGTAGGGGGCGAGCACCGACACCATCGGGAGTTCGATGGTGGGCAGCAGCTGCTGCTTGAGCTGCGGGATCGCGATCGCTCCGAATACGAGGGCGACGATCGAGATCAGTCCGATCAGGGCCCTTTGCGCGAGGCTGAATCTGGACAGCCAGGACATGGGTGGGTCTCTCTTCTGTGGCTTGAGCGGCAGATGGGCGGGGAGCTGGGGACAGACCCGGCCCAGCTATACGATCGCCCATCCGCAAGGCCGGAAGCGTCGGCCCAAGGTCGCTTTCTTACGCCGCGCATACCGCAGGTGGAGTACGCCGAATCTCCACCCGTCACTCCGCCCTGGGGCGCACCAGGCCCGATTCGTACGCAGTGACCACCAATTGCGCCCGGTCCCGTGCGCCGAGCTTCGCCATCGCCCTGTTCACATGCGTCTTGACGGTGAGCGGGCTGACGACGAGCCGTTCGGCGATCTCGTCGTTGGAGTGGCCGCCCGCGACCAGGACCAGCACCTCGCGCTCGCGGCCGGTGAGCGCGTCGAGCCGCGCGGAGTACTCGGCGGCGCCCGGCCCGGCGCCGTCCGAACTGCCGCCCTGCGCAAGGAAGGTGGCGATCAGCCCTTTGGTCGCGGCGGGCGAGAGCAGCGCCTCGCCGTCCGCCGCGATCCGGATGGCGTTGAGGAGTTCCTCCGGTTCCGCCCCTTTTCCGAGGAAGCCGGACGCCCCGGCCCGCAGCGACTGCACCACGTACTCGTCCACCTCGAAGGTGGTGAGCATGACGACCCGCACGTCCGCCAGTTCGGGGTCGGCGCTGATCATGCGGGTCGCGGCAAGTCCGTCCGTACCGGGCATCCGGATGTCCATCAGCACCACGTCGGCGCGGGTCGACCGGGCGAGCTCCACGGCCTGTGCGCCGTCCGCCGCCTCGCCGACCACCTCCATGTCGGCCTCCGAGTCGACCAGCACCCGGAACGCGCTGCGCAGCAGCGCCTGGTCGTCGACGAGCAGCACCTTGATGGGCGGTGTCATGCGTTCTCCCCCGTCCGGTCCGCCGCGCCCGGCTCCTCGGGCTCTGCCGTACGGGCCTTGACGGGCAGGATCGCATGGACCCGGAATCCGCCCCCGTAGCGGGGGCCCGCGGTGAGGGAGCCACCGAGTGCGGTGACGCGTTCGCGCATGCCGAGGAGGCCGTGGCCGCCGCCGTCCCCGTTGTGGCCGCCCCCGCCCGAGCCGTTGTCGATGACGGTGATCTCGGCGGTGGCCCCGACCCGTACGACGCTCACTTCGGCCTTCGCGCCAGGGCCCGCGTGCTTGCGCACATTGGTCAGCGCCTCCTGGATCACCCGGTACGCGGCCAGGTCGGCGGCCGCGGGCAACGGGGGCCGCCGGTCGGTGCAGGCCACCTCGACCGGGAGCCCGGCCCGCCGGACGGTGTCCACCAGTTCGTCGAGGACGGCCAGCCCCGGCGCCGGTTCGGTCGGCGCCTCCGGGTCGCCGGACTGGCGCAACAGCCCGACGGTGGCCCGCAGTTCGTTGAGCGCGGAGCGGCTGGCCTCCCGGACGTGGGCCAGTGCCTCCTTGGCCTGGTCGGGGCGCTTGTCCATGACGTGGGCGGCCACCCCGGCCTGGACGTTGACCAGGGCGATGTGGTGGGCGACGACATCGTGCAGATCGCGGGCGATCCGCAGCCGCTCCTCGGCGACCCGGCGCCGGGCCTCCTCGTCGCGGGTGCGCTCGGCCCGTTCGGCGCGCTCCCTGATCGCGTCGACGAAGGCGCGCCTGGAGCGGACGGCGTCCCCCGCCGCGCCGGCCATGCCGGTCCAGGCGAAGACGCCGAAGTTCTCCTGGCTGTACCAGGGCGCCCAACCGAAGAACATCGCGGCGGCCGTCAGCACGGCCATGGTCAGCAGCCCGACCCGCCAGGTGGTGGACCGGTCGGTGCGGGCGGCGACCGTGTACAGCGCGATGACGGTGCTCATCACCACGGGCGCGGGCGGGTCGAATCCCACCAGTTCCACGACCGTCAGCCCGGCGGTAACCACGAGCACCGCCATGGGATTGCGCCGCCGCCAGATGAGCGCCACGGCACCGAGCACCATCAGGAGCACGCTGCCCGCCTCGGGAGCGCGGGTACCGAAGGAGGGCCCGTTCGGCGCGCCCGGGTGGACGAACGAACCGATGATCATGGCCACGAGTACGGCCAGGGCGAGCGCGGAATCCAGCGCGAGGGGATGGTCGCGCAGCCAGTGCCGGACGCGCAGAACCCCGGTTCCGAGGGTGGTCACGTCAAGCTACGTTACGGCGTGTCGCGCGGCAATCGGTCCGAGTCGTACGGAGAAATCGGTCGTAGCGGTCGTACCGGCGGTACTAGCCGTGCCGTGCCGGCAGTACAGGCAGTACCGGCAGGACCAGCCGCACCTGTCGCACCGGTGACTCGGAGAAGCGCTCAAGCGCGGCGGACACGGCTGTGCCCCGTGACCGGCGGACCGGTCACGGGGCACAGGGGCACGGACGCGTGCGGGTGCTCGCGGGTGCGTGCGGGTGCTCGCGGATGCGCGCAGGTGCTGGAGTGCGGGCGGCTTCGACCGGGAATGGCGTCAGCCGGGGATCAGCCCGTCGTCCCGGAGCATGGCGCGCACCTCTTCGAGGGTCGCGTCGGACGACGGCAGGATCAGCTCGGACGGCTCCAGGGAGTCGTCCGGCAAGGGTTCACCGAGCTCGCGCACCCTGGCGAGGAGCGCGTGGAGAGTGGAGCGGAAGCCGGGGCCGTCGCCGCTCTCCATCTCGGCGAGCAGTTCGTCGTCGAGCTTGTTGAGCTCGGCGAGATGGCTGTCGGCCAGGGCGACCTGGCCCTCCCCCATGATCCGTACGATCATGACGCCGCCTTAACTCTTGTCGAATTTGTGCGGGGACTGGGACGACTGCTGCTGCGCCGCGTCCTGCGGGCCGCCCTCGATCGCCTGCTGGGTGGGGCCGCCGGCCAGCTCGGCCTTCATGCGCTGCAGCTCCAGCTCCACGTCCGAACCACCGGAGATCCGGTCGAGCTCGGCGGCGATGTCGTCCTTGGCCGTACCCGTCGGGTCGTCCAGGGCGCCGGAGGCGAGCAGCTCGTCGATCGCGCCGGCCCGGGCCTGCAGCTGCTGGGTCTTGTCCTCGGCCCGCTGGATCGCCAGGCCGACATCGCCCATCTCCTCCGAGATCCCGGAGAAGGCCTCGCCGATCCGGGTCTGCGCCTGGGCGGCGGTGTAGGTGGCCTTGATGGTCTCCTTCTTGGTACGGAAGGCGTCGACCTTGGCCTGGAGCCGCTGGGCCGCGAGAGTGAGCTTCTCCTCCTCACCCTGCAGCGTGGTGTGCTGCGTCTCCAGGTCGGTGACCTGCTGCTGGAGTGCGGCGCGCCGGGACAGCGCCTCGCGGGCCAGGTCCTCGCGGCCGAGCGCGAGCGCCTTGCGGCCCTGGTCCTCCAGCTTGGACGACTGGCCCTGCAGCTGATTCAGCTGCAGCTCCAGCCGCTTGCGCGAGGTCGCCACATCGGCGACACCGCGGCGTACCTTCTGAAGCAGCTCCAGCTGCTTCTGGTACGAGTAATCGAGGGTCTCGCGCGGATCCTCGGCCCGGTCAAGGGCCTTGTTTGCCTTCGCGCGGAAGATCATCCCCATACGCTTCATGACACCGCTCATGGGCTTCGCGCGCCCCCTTCTGACGGACTGAACTCCAGCACTCCAACAGAACCCACAGTACGGGCCCTGCCTCTATTACCGCACTGTTCGCGCACAGATGTGCTCCTCCCCAAGGACGACTGCACCCGGTCATCGCTCCGGCCCAGGGAGTAGGTGGCGGTCGGGGAGACCTGCGGCGTCCACCATGCGGAACACCCGGGGACACCTGCGAGGACGCGGGCCGTTGCCGGATCGTTCCCGACCGGCCTGGGGTCGCGGGAAACGAACCCGTACCCTTGGGCCTTGTGTTCCGTAGCCGTTCGAAGGAAGAGAAGGCGTCCACCGGCAAGGTGACGGCCGACCTCTCCAAGCAGCCCCGCGACCCGCAGGCCCCCAAAGGTCGCCCCACCCCCAAGCGCAGCGATGCCCAGTCGCAGCGCCGTCGCGCCTCCAGTGGCGCGCCGCTCGATCGCAAGGAGGCCATGAAGCGGCAACGCGAAGCGCGCCGTGTGGACATGGCCAAGCAGCGTGAGGCGCTCGCCAGTGGCGACGAGCGCTATCTGCCGGTGCGCGACAAGGGCCCCGTGCGGCGCTTCGTCCGCGACTTCGTGGACTCGCGCTTCTGCATCGCGGAGTTCTTCCTGCCGCTGGCCGTGATCATTCTGATTCTCAGCGTGATCCAGGTGCAGAACATCCAGACCATCTCGCTGCTGCTCTGGCTGATCGTGATCGTGCTGATCGTCATCGACTCGATCGGTCTCGCGTTCCGCCTGAAGAAGCAGCTGAACGCGCGCTTCCCCGATACGCCGAAGCGTGGCGCGGTCGCCTACGGCCTGATGCGTACGCTTCAGATGCGTCGGCTCCGGCTGCCGAAGCCGCAGGTCAAGCGCGGAGAGCGGCCCTGAGTACGGATGCCTCCGGCTCGGTCGGCGGTCCGTCCGCCGACCGGCCGGGCCGCACTGCCCCTGTCGCCGATCCCGTCACTGGATTCTCGGGAGCCTCTTCGGCGTGGCTGAAGGGGCTCGGCGGACTGCGCAACACGGTCCGCCAGGAGCTGGTCGCGCGCCAGCTCGACGAACAGATCGCCGCCCGCTTCCCGGTCGGGCAGCGGCTGCGCGTCCTCGACGTCGGCATGGGCCAGGGCACCCAGGCGCTGCGTCTGGCCAGGGCCGGGCACTCCGTGACGGGCCTGGAGTCCGATGCGGAGATGCTGCGGGTGGCCCGTGAGTCGCTCGGCGGCGAGCCCGCGGGCATCCGCGAGCGGGTCCGGCTGATCGAGGGCAACGGCCTGGACACGGGGGTGCACTTCCTGCCCGGCAGCTTCGACGTCGTGCTCTGCCACGGTGTGCTGATGTATGTCCGGGAGCCGGACGCGATGGTGGCCGGTCTGGCCCGGATGCTGGCCCCGGGCGGGCTGCTCTCGCTGCTCGTACGGAACGCCGACGCGCTGGCGATGCGGCCCGGGACGGCCGGGGACTGGGACGCGACGTCGGCCGCCTTCGACACGGACACGTACACGAACCGGCTGGGCCTCACAGTGCGGGCCGACCGGCTGGACGCCCTGACGGCCACGCTCGCCGGGATCGCGGCGCCCCTGCACGCCTGGTACGGGGTGCGCGTCTTCACGGACGACGTGAGCA
This sequence comes from Streptomyces sp. NBC_00846, assembly GCF_045207325.1. Taxonomy (NCBI): domain Bacteria; kingdom Bacillati; phylum Actinomycetota; class Actinomycetes; order Kitasatosporales; family Streptomycetaceae; genus Streptomyces; species Streptomyces sp. NBC_00846. The sequence continues at coordinate 1,809,553 of NZ_CP108846.1, forward strand.
ACGACGTGGAACTGCCGGCCGCCGCCGAACTGGAACGACTGCTGGCCGCAGAGGACCGGGCCGGGCGGACTGATCCGTACCGCCGGGTGGCCGCCCTGCTGCATCTGTGCGGGGTGCGGGGCTAGGAGGGTGCTGAAAATCTTGGCCGGAGCCGTCCGGCGGCTTACCCGATCGGCCGCATCCAGCGGGCCACCGGATGCCGCGAAAGCAACAATCCGGACATGGATGCATTCCACTCCCCCAGCCACATACGCCGGCTGCTGCTGCCTCTGACCGCGGGTTTCTGTGCGGTCGCCCTGGTGAGCGGCTGTTCGGGCGCGACCCCCGCTTCGCCCAAGACCGGCTCCACCGCGTCGCCCTCCACCGCCCAGGCCGCGGGTGATCTGCAGAGCGAATACCAGGCCGTGATCAAGAACGTGCTGCCGTCGGTCGTTCAGATCGAGACCTCCAGCGGTCTGGGCTCCGGTGTCGTCTACGACTCCAAGGGCCATATCGTCACCAACGCCCATGTGGTCGGCAGTGACACGACGTTCAAGGCCACCGTCGCCACCGGCGAGAAGGTACTGAAGGCCTCTCTGGTCGCCTCCTATCCGGAACAGGATCTGGCCGTCCTCAAGCTCGACACCACCCCGGACGGGCTGAAGCCCGCGAAGTTCGGCAGCTCGGAAAAGGTCGAGGTGGGACAGATCGTGCTGGCGATGGGCTCGCCGCTCGGACTGTCCTCCAGCGTCACCCAGGGCATCGTCTCGGCGCTCGGCCGGACCGTCAGCGAGAGCCGGGCGGGCGGCGGCACGGGCGCGACGATCGCGAACATGGTGCAGACCTCGGCGGCGATCAACCCGGGCAACAGCGGCGGTGCGCTGGTCAACCTGGACAGCGAGGTGATCGGTATCCCGACGCTGGCCGCGGTCGACACGCAGATGGGTGAAACAGCGGCGCCCGGCATCGGATTCGCGATCCCCGTCTCGATGGTGAAGACAATCGCCGATCAGATCATCAAGAGCGGCAAGGTCACGGACTCGGGCCGGGCGGCGCTGAACATCACCGGGCGCACGGTCGTCGACCAGAACTACCAGCCGGCCGGGGTGGCGCTGGTCAGCGTGACGAAGGGTGGCGCCGCACAGAAGGCGGGGCTCCGGGCCGGCGACATCATCACCAGGATCGGCGATCAGCCGGTCACGACGATCACGTCCCTGTCGGAGGCGCTGGCCTCGGACAAGCCCGGCCAGAAGGTCACCGTGACGTATCTGCGCAATGGGGCGGAGAAGACGGCGCAGGTCACCCTGGGTGAGATCTAGAAGGAGATCCAGCGTGAGGTCCGGGGTCCGTCCAGCCCTGATCCGCCGGAAAGTCCCAGGGCCGTGACCGGCGACGGTTGCCGGTCACGGCCCTGCTTCCTGCCCGTATGGGCGAAGGCATCGGCGTACGGGCCGGGGCCTCGGCCGTACGGGACCTGTGCCCGGCCCCTGAGCCCGTACCGCTGACGCGCGCCTGGACGGGAGGACCAGCCCTCCGCCCGCCCCGTGCGGGGACACCGGTGCGGGGACGTGGAGATCAGCCCTCGCCCGACGCGTGCAGGAACGCGGAAATCAGGCCTCGTCGGCCTGAAGGCTCATCGGGCCGTAGATCTTGGTCGTGTCCTCGAAGAGCGTCACCTGGTCCGCCCCGCCGTCGAGGAGTTCCTTCCAGTACTCACCGATCCAGGACTCCGCGTCACCCTGCGTAGTGAATTCCTCCGGCTCCAGGGCCGGCTCCGTCTCCGTACCGTCGGACTTCTCGAACCGCCACGTCCATGCCATGTCCGCCTCCTGGGTCGCTTCGCTGTCCGCAGCCTAGTGCCTACGGCCAGTGCCGGTACGGGCCCTGCGCCTGCCCGGACGCCCCCAAGTCGCGCACCGGTTGCGCGGACGCGGGAGGATCGGAGGCGTGGAACTGACTCTGCTCGGCACCGGAGCCCCCGACGGGCTGCCGCGCCCCGAATGTCCCTGCGCCACCTGCGCCGCCGCCCGCGGAACGGCCTCGCGGGCCGCGACCGCGTTGCTGGTGGACGACGCGCTGCTGCTCGATCTCACCCCGGGCGCCGTATTCGCCGCGGCCCGCGCGGGGCACTCGCTCACCGGCGTACGGCAGGTACTGCTCACCCACCCACACGACGGGCCCGCCGTGGAGCTGCCCCCCGGGCTGCCTTCGGCGGGGCGGGTACCGGACGGCCAGGAGCTGACCCTGATCAGCGGGCACCGGGTGCGGGCGGTGGCGATGGACGCGCCGGGCACGGGCTACGAGGTGACCTCGCCGGAGGGCGTACACCTGCTCTACCTGCCGCCGGGTGCCGCGCCCTCCGGTCTCGCGGACCGGGCACCGCGGCCGTACGACATGGTGGTCGGCGACGTGGTCGGGCGGCCGGACGCGGTGGCGCGGCTGCGGGCCGTCGAGGCGATCGGGCCCACCACCGAGATCATCGCCGTCCACCTGGACCATGACGCACCGCCCGCCGCCGAGCTGGGCCGGCGGCTCGCGGCGGCCGGCGCGCGGACCGTGCCGGACGGGACGACGCTGGTGGTGGGCGAGTACCGCGCGGTGCCGGAGGTACCCCGGCGCACGCTGGTGACGGGCGGTGCCAGGTCGGGGAAGTCGGTGGAGGCCGAGCGGCGCCTGGAGACGTTCCCCGAGGTGGTGTACGTGGCGACCGGTGGCGGCAGGGAAGGGGACGCGGAGTGGGCGGCCCGGATCGGGCTGCACCGGGAGCGCAGGCCCGCCGCCTGGCGCACCGAGGAGACCTGTGAGCTGGTGGAACTGCTGGAGTCGGACGGGCCCGCGCTGCTGATCGACTGTCTGTCGCTGTGGCTGACGGACGCGATGGACCGGGTGCACGCCTGGGACGACGAGGCGTGGGCGGGCGGCGGCGAGAGCGCGCTGCGCGAGCGGACCGCCGAGCTGGTCGCCGCGGTGCGCGGGACGCGGCGCACGATCGTCGCCGTGACCAACGAGACCGGCTCGGGCGTGGTGCCCGCGACGGCTGCCGGGCGGCGGTTCCGGGACGAACTGGGCCGGTTGAACGCCGCGTTCGCCGACGAGTGCGAACGGGTGCTGCTGGTGGTGGCCGGACAGGTGCTGACGCTGCGCGGCTGACCGGTCCTCGCGAACGACGGCGCGGGAACGACGACGCGGGAACGGAACACGGCAGGAACGCGATGCGGGATCAGGAGGAGCGGGCATGGCACGCAGGCGACCGATGTTGAGCGGGGTTCCCGAGACCCTGCTGTGGACGCTCTACAACCGGGCGTACGAGGCGGGGCAGCGCTATCCGGTGCTGGACGATCCCATGGCGCTCCGGCTGATGGAGGATCTGGACTACCCCTTCGAGGAGCGGTTCGGGCAGCCGAACGCGTTCCACTCGCAGGCCCAGGGGCTGCGCTCGCGCTGCTTCGACGTGGCCGTGCAGGAGTATCTCGCCGACCGTCCGCAGGCCACCGTGGTCGCGCTCGGCGACGGCCTGGAGACCGGTTTCTGGCGGGTCGACAACGGCCGGCTGAACTGGCTGAGCGTGGAACTTCCGGAGGTCGCCGAGCTGCGGCGGGCACTCCTGCCCGCCTCCGGGCGGCTGCGCACCCTGTCCTGTTCGGCGACCGATCTGTCCTGGCTGGACGAGATCGAGGACCCGGAGGACCGCGGCGTGGTCGTCACGGCGCAGGGGCTGCTGATGTACCTGCCCCCCGCGGAGGTACGGAGGATCCTGGCGGCCTGCGCCGAACGGCTGCCCGGCGGCGTCCTCGTCCTGGACACCATGGCGCGCTGGCTGGCCAGGGGAACGGTGGCAGGCACGTCGAAGGCCGGCGGGATGACCATTCCGCCGATGCGCTGGGCGATGAATCCCGGCGAGCGGCACAAGCTGCGCACCGCGCACCCGGCGATCAACGAGGTGCGGGCACTCCGGCTGCCGCGCGGGCGGGGTGCGATGGGCGAGCTGATCCGGCTCCAGTCGCTGCTGCCGGGGCTGCGGACCCTGACGCCCGCGATGACGCAGCTGCGGTTCGGGTACGGATCCCCGCACTGACCGGGTGTCAGAAACGCTGCGGGTACTGTTCCGCAGTGAGCCCGCCGCCGGGCTCACCGGCCCATTCCACGTATCGACCCGCGAGGCAGATCCCCGTGAATCTGGACGACTTCTCCGACCTGATCGAACGCCCCGACGGCGGCGTACGGCGCGACGCCGAGGAACGCCGGGAGCGCCTGGTCGTTCCTCCGGGCGCCCTCGGCCGCCTGGACGAGCTGGGCGAATGGCTCTCGGCCGCTCAGCAGTCCGTACCGGTCAAGGCGATCACGCAGCCGCGCGTGGTGCTCTTCGCCGGTGATCACGGGGTTGCCGAACTGGGTGTTTCCGGGCGCGCGGCCGGGAGCGCGTACGAGCTGGTGCGGGCCACGCTGGAGGGCGCGACTCCGCTCGCCGTGCTGGCCCGTCAGTTCTCCGTACCGGTACGGATCGTCGACGCCGGGCTGGACTGCGACCCGGAGCTGCTGCCGGAGCCGGTGGTACGTCACCGGGTGCGGCGCGGCAGCGGCCGGATCGACATCGAGGACGCGCTGACGGCCGAGGAGGCCGAGCAGGCGGTACGCCTGGGGATGGCGATCGCCGACGAGGAGGCCGACTCGGGCACCGATCTGGTGGTACTCGGCGATCTGAGCGTCGGCGGTACGACGGCCGCGGCCACGCTGATCGCCGCGCTGTGCGGCACCGACGCGTCGGTGGTGACCGGGCGCGGTGGCGCGGGGATCGACGATCTGGCGTGGATGCGCAAGTGTGCGGCGATCCGGGACGCCCTGCGCCGGGCCCGGCCGGTCCTCGGTGATCAGCTGGAGCTGCTGGCCACGGTGGGCGGCGCGGATCTGGCGGCGACGACGGGGTTCCTGCTGCAGTGCGCGGTGCGCAGGCTGCCGGTGATCCTGGACGGCGTGGTCTCGGCGGCCTGTGCGCTGGTGGGTCAGCGGGCGGCCTTCCGGGCGCCGGACTGGTGGCTGGCGGGACAGGCGAGCGGCGAACCGGCGCAGGCCAAGGCACTGGACCGGATGGCACTCAACCCCTTGCTGGACCACGGCGTCATCGTGGGAGAAGGAAGTGGGGCATTGCTCGCGCTTCCGCTCGTTCGGGCCGCTGCCGCGCTGGCGGCGGAGCTGCCGGAGCGCCCACCCCTCGTCGACGAGAAGGACGGCGCCGGCGAACCGGCCGAGGACGGCGACTCGGACGGCGACGAGGACGGCGACGCGACCGACGGCTGACGGACCCGGCACGGCTGCGGCCCGTCGGACATCGGCCGCAGCACGGCCCCCTCATGGGGCGCGATGCACCATATGATCGCTTTTTATGGGAGAGGTCCGATTGGCCACCGAGGAATCCGGGCGGGGCAGCACCCGGGCACCGAGCACCGTCCGGTCACGCCGTTGTGCCGCGTTCGCCATCTGGTACCTGCGTGTCGTGTCGTTCATCAATTTCCTGAGTGCCGTCTGGGTCACTCTCGGCAACGACCTGCGCCGCCACAACACCGCGAACTACTTCACCCCGTACCTGCTCACCGCGGGCTTCTCCTCCGGGGTGGTCGCGCTCTTCCTCGCGATCACCATGCGCCGCCGCAAGCGGGCCGCCTGGATCGTGAACATCGTGGTGAGCAGTCTGCTGCTGCTGCTCTTCGTCCTGGTGATCCCGTTCCCGGAGGTCCGGCAGTACCCGCAGAACTGGATCTCGCTGACGCTGACCGCCGCCTTCGTCCTGGCGCTGGCCCTCGGCCGGCGTGAGTTCTACGCGAAGGGCGACCGGTCCAATCCGAAGCTGGCCGCGGTCGTCGCGGTCGGCGGGCTGCTGGCCACCTCGCTGATCGCCGCGGGCCTGGTCACCCTCACCAACACCGCGCACGACGAATTCCGCTCGACCTTCCTGGACCGCTGGCGCTACGGCACCCTGCGGCTGATCTCGATCACCGACAACGACACCAACTACCCCGGGATCACCACGCCGGGCTGGGTCAACGTCAGCATCAACATCCTCTCCACCCTGCTGCTGATCGCCGTCGTGTACGCGGCGTTCCGGGCCCGCCGGGCCGTCGACCCGATCACCCCCGAGGACGAGGCCCGGCTGCGCGTGCTGCTCGACAAGCACGGTGGGCGGGACTCGCTCGGCTACTTCGCGCTGCGCCGGGAGAAGAGCGTCATCTGGTCGCCGACCGGGAAGGCCGCCGTCGCCTACCGGGTGGTCGGCGGGGTCTCCCTCGCCTCCGGTGATCCCATCGGCGACCCGGAGGCGTGGCCCGGGGCGATCGAGCCGTGGCTGGCCGAGGCCCGCGAGCACGGCTGGATCCCGGCGGCGATGGGGGTGAGCGAGGAGGGCGGCACCGTCTACGCGCGGCACGGCCTCGACGCCCTGGAGCTGGGCGACGAGGCGATCGTGGAGACCGCCGACTTCACCCTCGAAGGACGGGCGATGCGGACCGTCCGCCAGGCGTACAACCGGATCAGGCGCGCCGGGTACGAGGTGACCGTGCGCCGGCACGCCGACATTCCCGACGACGAGATGGCCGAACTGGTGCGGTGCGCCGACGACTGGCGCGACGGGGCGACCGAGCGCGGCTTCTCCATGGCACTGGGCCGGCTCGGCGACCCGGCCGACGGCCAGTGCGTGATGCTCGAATGCCGCAATGCGCCCGCCGAAGAGGGTGCCGTGACCGCCGAGAGCGGTGCCGAGGTCGCCGGAACAGGAAGCACTCCTGTCGCGAAGGGCACCGCGCCGGGCGAGTTGCGCGCCGTACTGAGCTTTGTGCCGTGGGGGCCCAACGGCCTCTCGCTGGACCTGATGCGCCGTGACCGCGACTCCGAGAACGGCCTCATGGAGTTCATGGTCATCGAACTCCTGCAGCGCGCCGAGGAGATCGGGATCACCCAGGTCTCGCTGAACTTCGCGATGTTCCGGTCCGTCTTCGAGCGGGGTTCACGGCTCGGCGCCGGACCGGTGCTGAGGCTGTGGCGCTCCATGCTCAGTTTCTTCTCGCGCTGGTGGCAGATCGAGTCGCTCTACCGCGCCAACGCCAAGTACCGGCCGATCTGGGAGCCACGCTTCATGCTCTTCGAGAAGAGCTCCGACCTGCTGCGCATCGGCCTCGCCGCGGGCCGCGCCGAAGGGTTCCTGGAGGCTCCCGGTCTGCCCAAGTGGCTGCACCGCTCGCAGCTCGGGGCTGGTGGATGAGTTTCGTACGCGTGCTGAGCGGGGCGGCCCGCCGCGAATGGGGTCCGCTCTTCACCACCGTACGCGCGGGGCTCACCGCCTCCTGGCTGCGGGCGGTCCCCCTGACGCTCGCCGCGGTCTGTCTGGCGGCGCTGCTCCACGCGGTGCAGAACCAGTCGTGGGCGGCCGGAACGGTGCGCGCGCTCGGAGCGGTGCGGGCCGAGGATCCGTTGTGGCAGGCCCTGCTGCGTACCCCGTTGTCGCTGTTCGTCCCGGCGCCGGACCTGCCGGTGTGGGGGGCGCTGGTGCAGATCCTGGTGGTGTTCGGGACAGCCGAGATCTGTCTGGGCCGGTGGCGCACGCTCCTCATCGCGTACGTCGCGACGCTGGCCGGGACGCTGTACGCGCGGATCGGTGTCGCGCTCGGCCCGGGCGGGCTGTTCGGGCTGCCCGCCTCCGACGCGCAGATCGTCGACACCGGCCCGTCGGCGGCGGTGGTCGGTCTCGCCGTCTACGTGTGCTGCCTCTACCGGGCCTGGTTCACCGGTGCGCTGGTGATCGCGGCGATGGTGGTCGAGGTGATCGCCGAGAACAACCTGGCCGGCAAGGAGCATCTGGCGGCGATCGCCGCGGTGCTCGTGCTGTGCGCCGTCACGGTCGGCCGGAACCGGCGCCGGTATCCGCGCCGCCGCGATCAGGACTTGCGTCCGGGGGCCGGGACCCGGTCCGGCGCCCCGCCGATGAGGTCCTGAAATCTGCGGCGCGGGCCCACCCAGCGCACATCGTGGTGGTAGGCGCGCAGCATCGCCCGGGCACGGGCACGGTGCCGGTTGCGGTAGAAGTGCTTCGCCCACATCGAGGTCGGCCGGGCCAGCCGGATCGCCCCGATCAGCGCGACGAACGGGACGAGGGTGCCGACGACCGCGAGCCGCGCCTTGCCCTTGAACAGGGCGATCAGCACGAAGCAGAAGTTGACGATCAGGGTCAGGACGACCCCGAACCTGCTCTGCTGTTCGTCGCTGCTCAGCTCGTTCACACCGAGCGGCGAGAATCCGGCCAGGACCAGCAGCACCAGCGCCGCGGTGAGGACGACGACCTCCACGCTCTGCCGGCCCTCCTCGGTCCAGTACACGTCGTCGAGATGGAGGATCAGGGCGAACTCGTCCAGCACCAGACCCGCACCCATGCCGAAGATCACCGCGCAGACCGCCGCGGTGACACCGTGGTGCCCGCTGGCGACCGCCCCGAAGCCGCCGATGACGCTCAGCACCACGCCGGGCACCACGTGGTGGACGTGCACTCCGCCGGGCGTGATGTTGCGGAACGGCCCCTTCCCCGCCCTGATCATCCGGGTGATGAACCGGGTGACGGCGAAGGTGAGCACGAAGGCGGCCAGGGCCAGGAGCAACGGCAGCTTCCCCGGCTCGACGATGTTCACCTCGAACCAGTGACCCATGCCACCCACTCCCGATAAGCCGCTTTCGTCATGGTTCGTCGCGCTATGACCAATCTATCGGTCCGTCACAGCGATTAGCCTGCGCGCCGTGACCTCCCTGAACCTCCACGGCCTGCGTTTCGCCTTCGGCACCCTGACCGTGCTTCCCGTCCGCGTCACCCGCTGGGACCGCGGTACCGCCCGCGCCGGGATGCTGTGCGCGCCGCTGGCCGGTCTCGTCGTGGGGCTCCTCGCGGCGGTACCCGGTGGCCTGTTGCTGCTGCTCGGCTCCGGTCCGCTGCTCGCCGCGGTCGCCTCCGCCGCCGTGCCCGCGGTACTCACCCGGGGTCTGCATCTGGACGGTCTCGCGGACACCGCGGACGGTCTGGGCAGCGGCAGGCCCGCCGACGACGCCCTGCGGATCATGAAGCAGTCGGACATCGGGCCGTTCGGGGTGATCACCCTGCTGTTCGTGCTGCTGGCCCAGGTCGCGGTCCTCGACCAGCTGTACGGGCAGAGCTGGGCGCGCGGCGCGGTGGCGGCGGCCGTCGCGGCGGTCACCGCCCGGCTCGCGCTCACCCTGGCGTCCCGTCAGGGCGTGCCGGCGGCCCGTCCGGAAGGGCTGGGTGCGGCGGTGGCGGGGACGGTCACGGTCCGGGCCGCGATGGCGGCCGGGGCGGTCGTGGTCGCGGCCTGCGCGGGTGCCGGTGCGCTCTTCGGCGGCTACGGGGCGCTGCACCACGCCCTTGCCGCGCTGCTCGCCCTCGGCGCCGCCCAACTCCTGCTGCGGCACTGCGTGCGCCGCTTCGGCGGGGTGACCGGCGATGTCTTCGGCGCATTGGCGGAGACGGCGGCGACGGCGGCTCTGGTGGTGCTGGCGCTCGGTTAGGAGGGTGCTGAAGATCTTGGCCGGATCAGCGAGCGGCGTCCGGTGCGTGCAGCTGCAAGGCGCCGAAGCGGCCTCAGATGGGGCCTCCCCTGCTCGAACGCAGTTGAGAGCTTGGGGAAGGAGCTGTCAGGCCGTTCCGGCAACGCCGCAGGTGTGCGTGCCAGGCGTCCGGAGCCCGGCCAAGATCTTCAGCACCCTCCTGGCCAGGGCCTCCCGTTTGGATCACGCCGGGCTCGCGTGCCCAAGCCTGATCCGACCGAAAGACCCTAGGCCCCCTCGGCTTCGGAGCCCGATCCGCCCGTACCGTTCCGGGAGCGCGCCTTCGGGCACTCCTGGCGCCACACACCCAGTTCGTACTTCTTCCGCAGCGAGCTGAGCCCCAGCCGCTTCGACGCGGCGCAGAACCGGGCGACCGGCAGTTCGTACTCCACGTGGAAGACGGCCTTGCCCGCCTTCACGAACGGAGTGAGGGCCTCGCACTCCTCGTACTGCGCGCACTGCTCGTTGACCGCGAAGTCGAAGTCGGGCTCCAGCTCCGGTATCTGGCCGAGATCGTTCTTCAGGCCGACGGCGAGTCCATGGCGGTGGGCGATACGGGCGACGAGCCGGTTGTAGCGCAACTGGTCGGTGGCGGTCAGCGGGAAGCCCGTACGGTTGCGGTAGCCGTCCATGTTGTCGGGCTCGACCGCGTCGAAGCCCTTCTTCGCGCACATCGCGATCCGGCGTTCCATCAGCGGCTCCAGGACGTCCGTGCGGCGGATGTCGAGCCAGTACTCCCCCTCCCAGCCGTTGCTCCTCCCCCGTATCGCGGCGGGGAACTTCCCGGCGTCCGGACGGAAGTCCTCCCAGGCGCCGGTGGAGAGGTAGCAGATCACCTTGCGGCCCCGGCGGTGCAGATCGGCGACGGCCGAGGCCCGGTGGTCGAAGCCGTCGATGTCGTACACCGGGACGTCCACCGTGGGGTCCAGCCGGCCGGAGAGCTGCCACTGCCAGCCGATGCCCGGCTCCGGCCGCCACCGGCCCTTCGAGTCGGGCTCCGCAGCCGTGGTGCAGCCGGTCAGCAGGGCCAGCAGCATCAGTACAGTCACGGGCAGCGCCCGGTCAGTTCCCCGCACGCGTGCGGTCCCGCGGGCGCGCATGGTCTTCTCCCCCTGTTGGTCCGGCACCACCAACGACCATACGTCCACGGTCCGTTCCGGCCGCACGGGCCCGGTCCCGGGCCGCTCCCGGCCCGTGGCCCGGGCTCCCGCAACAGGCCATCGACGGCCCGCCGCCGTGATACCGCAGCAAAGGCGCGCGTAGGCTCATTCCCGGCACATTGCGGCGGCGTCTACGATGCGCCGGGCACGGTCGGCCCACCCATCGACCGACAACGAACTCAACGGAAGCGAGATTTCACCACCGTGACTGCTCTCACTCTCAGCACTGCCGGTGCGGCGACGCTGCGCGCCGACGCACTCGTCGTCGGCGTCGCCAAGGGCGCTGGATCCAAGTCTGGGGACCTGGTCCTCGCACCGGGCGCCGAGGCCGTGGACAAGGCGTTCGACGGAAAGCTCGCCACCGTCCTGGAGGCCCTGGGCGCCGCAGGTGCCGAGGGCGAGGTGACCAAGCTCCCCGCGCCCGACGGCCTCAAGGTCCCGGTCGTCATCGCGGTCGGCCTCGGCTCCGTCCCGAAGAAGGACGAGGCGTACGACGCCGAGGCGCTGCGCAGGGCCGCGGGCTCCGCCGCGCGCGCCCTGGCCGGTGCGAAGAAGGCCGGCTTCGCACTGCCCATCGCCTCCGTCGAGGACGCCGGGGCGATCGCCGAGGGCGCGCTCCTCGGCGCGTACGCCTTCACCGCGTACCAGGGCGGCGAGAACAAGCTGGCGCCCAAGGACAAGAAGAACGGCAACGGCCCGAAGCAGCCGCTCGCCGAGGTCGCCCTGCTCGGCACCAAGCCCCGCGACAAGGCGTTCAAGGCGGCCGCGGACCGCGCGCTCGCGATCGTCGAGGAGATCAACCGCGCCCGCGACCTGATCAACACCCCGCCGAACGACCTGTACCCCGAGTCCTTCGCCGCCGTGGCCACCGCCGCGGGCAAGGAGCACGGCATCAAGGTGCAGGTCCTCGACGAGAAGGCCCTCGTCAAGGGCGGCTTCGGCGGCCTGCTGGGCGTCGGCCAGGGCTCGACCCACGGCCCGCGCCTGGTGAAGCTCGCCTACACGCACCCGAAGGCGGAGAAGACCCTGGCCCTCGTCGGCAAGGGCATCACCTACGACTCGGGCGGCATCTCGCTGAAGCCGGCCGGTCACAACGAGACGATGAAGTGCGACATGAGCGGCGCCGCCGCCGTGTTCGCGAGCGTCGTCGCGGCCGCCCGTCTGGGCCTGCGGGTCAATGTCACCGGCTGGCTGGCGCTCGCCGAGAACATGCCGTCGGGCAACGCCACCCGCCCCGGTGACGTGCTGCGCATGTACAGCGGCAAGACCGTCGAGGTCCTCAACACGGACGCCGAGGGCCGGCTCGTCCTCGCCGACGCGCTGACCCGCGCCTCCGAGGAGAACCCGGACGCGATCGTCGACGTGGCGACCCTGACCGGCGCCATGGTGCTGGCGCTGGGCAACCGCACCTTCGGCATCATGGCCAACGACGACGCCTTCCGTACCTCCATCCACGAGATCGCCGAGGAGGTCGGCGAGGCCTCCTGGCCGATGCCGCTCCCCGCCGACCTGCGCAAGGGCATGGACTCCCCGACCGCCGACATCGCCAACATGGGCGAGCGGATGGGCGGCGGCCTGGTGGCCGGTCTGTTCCTGCAGGAGTTCGTGGGCGAGGGCATCGCCTGGGCGCACCTGGATATCGCGGGCCCGGCCTTCCACGAGGGCGCGCCGTACGGCTACACGCCGAAGGGCGGCACCGGTTCCGCGGTCCGCACGCTGGTGAAGCTGGCGGAGCGCACCGCGGCCGGAGACCTCGGCTGACGTCGCGGTTGCCGTACGGCCCCGGGCATACGTCCGGGGCCGTACGTGTTCCCCCGGTGGCGTCGCGGCACGGATCCGGCCGGTTTCGCTCTCAACGAAATCAGTAGGCCCTCCCGTCTCCCACCACCCCCCTTCCAAGGCCGCGCTGCGCGCCTGTTCTTTTTTTATTTCTACGCAGCGGTAACCACCCGAGACGAATGATCATCCGTCTCAGACCCGGGCCCCGCGTCCCGCCCGCCGTCAACAAGTGCGAAGATGGGTTCTCGGCAGGACAGGGCCCCCACCACAGGGCCGAATAACAAAAGCGGCCGAACACCAGCCGACCGGCCGGTCATCCCCCAGCGACGGGGCCCGGCATACGGCGCACATGCATGGAGGACGTGACGTGGCGAACGACGCCAGCACCGTTTTCGACCTAGTGATCCTCGGCGGTGGTAGCGGCGGTTACGCCGCGGCCCTGCGCGGAGCGCAGCTGGGCCTGGACGTCGCTCTGATCGAGAAGGGCAAGGTCGGCGGCACCTGCCTGCACAACGGCTGTATCCCCACGAAGGCCCTGCTGCACGCCGGCGAGATCGCCGACCAGGCGCGTGAGGCCGACCAGTTCGGTGTCAAGGCCACCTTCGAGGGCATCGACATCCAGGCCGTCCACAAGTACAAGGACGACGTGATCTCGGGCCTGTACAAGGGTCTGCAGGGTCTCATCGCCTCGCGCAAGGTCACCTACATCGAGGGTGAGGGACGGCTCTCCTCCCCCACCTCGGTGGACGTGAACGGCCGGCGCGTCCAGGGCCGTCACGTGCTGCTCGCGACCGGCTCCGTGCCGAAGTCGCTGCCGGGCCTGGAGATCGACGGCAACCGCATCATCTCCTCGGACCACGCGCTGAAGCTGGACCGCGTCCCGAAGTCCGCGATCGTGCTGGGCGGTGGCGTCATCGGCGTCGAGTTCGCCTCGGCGTGGACCTCCTTCGGCACCGACGTCACGATCATCGAGGGCCTGAAGCACCTCGTCCCGGTCGAGGACGAGAGCAGCTCGAAGCTTCTTGAGCGCGCCTTCCGCAAGCGCGGCATCAAGTTCAACCTCGGTACGTTCTTCCAGAGCGCCGAGTACACGCAGGACGGCGTCCGCGTGACCCTCGCCGACGGCAAGACCTTCGAGGCGGAGGTCCTGCTGGTCGCCATCGGCCGCGGCCCGGTCTCGCAGGGCCTGGGCTACGAGGAGGCCGGCGTCGCGATGGACCGCGGCTACGTCCTCGTCGACGAGTACATGCAGACCAACGTTCCGACCATCTCGGCCGTGGGCGACCTGGCCCCGACGCTCCAGCTCGCCCACGTCGGCTTCGCCGAGGGCATCCTGGTGGCGGAGCGGCTGGCCGGTCTGAAGACCGTTCCGATCGACTACGACGGCGTTCCCCGGGTGACGTACTGCCACCCCGAGGTCGCCTCCGTGGGCATCACCGAGGCCAAGGCCAAGGAGCTCTACGGCGCGGACAAGGTCGTCGCTCTGAAGTACAACCTCGCGGGCAACGGCAAGAGCAAGATCCTCAAGACCGCCGGCGAGATCAAGCTCGTCCAGGTCAAGGACGGTGCCGTGGTCGGCGTCCACATGGTCGGTGACCGTATGGGCGAGCAGGTCGGCGAAGCCCAGCTGATCTACAACTGGGAGGCGCTGCCCGCCGAGGTCGCGCAGCTCATCCACGCCCACCCGACCCAGAGCGAGGCGCTCGGCGAGGCCCACCTGGCCCTGGCCGGCAAGCCGCTGCACTCCCACGACTGATCAGTCGACCGGGCGCGACGACCGACCTACTTCCGCACTTTCGTAAGGAGCAACTGAAACCATGTCGGTTTCCGTAACCCTTCCGGCGCTCGGCGAGAGCGTCACCGAGGGCACTGTCACCCGCTGGCTGAAGGCCGAGGGCGAGCGAGTCGAGGCCGACGAGCCGTTGCTCGAGGTTTCGACCGACAAGGTCGACACCGAGATCCCGGCCCCCGCGGCCGGCATCCTCTCGGCCATCAAGGTCGCCGAGGACGAGACCGTCGAGGTCGGCGCCGAGCTGGCCGTCATCGACGACGGCACGGGTGCGCCTGCTGCCGCCGCGGCTCCGGTCGCCGAGCCCGCAGCCGCCCCGGCGCCGGTCGCCGAGGCCCCCGCCGCCGCTGCTCCGGCCCCCGTGGCCGAGGCTCCGGCCGCCGCCCCGGCCGGTGGCGCCACCGGTACCGACGTCACCCTCCCTGCGCTCGGCGAGAGCGTCACCGAGGGCACCGTCACCCGCTGGCTGAAGGAGGTCGGCGAGGAGGTCACGGAGGACGAGCCCCTCCTGGAGGTCTCCACGGACAAGGTCGACACCGAGATCCCGGCCCCGGTTTCCGGTGTGCTGCTGGAGATCGTCGTCGCCGAGGACGAGACCGCCGAGGTCGGCGCCAAGCTCGCCGTCATCGGTGCCGCGGGTGCCGCTCCGGCGGCTGCCCCGGCTCCGGCCGCTCCGGCGCCCGCCGCCGCCCCGGCCGCCCCCGCACCGGCCCCGGCTGCTCCGGCCGCCCCCGCACCGGCTCCGGCCCCGGTGGCGCCCGCCGCCCCGGTCGCCGCTCCGGCTCCGGTGGCCCCGGCCGCTCCGGCGCCCGTGGCCGCTCCGGCGCCCGTGGCCGCTCCGGCTCCGGTCTCCCCGACGGCCCCCGTCGACGAGGGCGCGTACGTCACGCCACTGGTGCGCAAGCTCGCCTCCGAGAGCGGTGTCGACCTGAGCACCGTCAAGGGCACCGGCGTCGGTGGCCGGATCCGCAAGCAGGACGTCGCCGCCGCCGCGGAGGCCGCCAGGGCCGCCGCTGCCCCGGCCCCCGCCGCCGCGCCCGCCGCCGCCAAGGCGCCGAAGCTCGAGGCCTCCCCGCTGCGCGGTCAGACGGTCAAGATGACCCGCATGCGCAAGGTCATCGGCGACAACATGATGAAGGCGCTGCACTCGCAGGCCCAGCTGACCTCGGTCGTCGAGGTCGACATCACCAAGCTGATGAAGCTGCGCAACCAGGCGAAGGCCGCATTCGCCGCCCGTGAGGGCGTCAAGCTGTCCCCGATGCCGTTCTTCGTGAAGGCGGCGGCCCAGGCGCTGAAGGCCCACCCGGTCGTCAATGCCCGGATCAACGAGGACGAGGGCACCATCACGTACTTCGACTCGGAGAACATCGGCATCGCCGTGGACGCCGAGAAGGGTCTGATGACCCCGGTCATCAAGGGTGCGGGCGACCTGAACATCGCCGGTATCTCGAAGAAGACCGCCGAGCTGGCCGGCAAGGCCCGCGGTGGCGGCCTGACGCCGGACGACATGTCCGGTGCCACCTTCACCATCAGCAACACCGGCTCGCGCGGTGCGCTGTTCGACACCGTCATCGTGCCCCCGAACCAGGCAGCCATCCTGGGCATCGGTGCCACGGTCCGCCGCCCGGTGGTCATCGACCACCCGGACCTCGGCGAGACGATCGCGGTGCGCGACATGACGTACCTCTCGCTCTCCTACGACCACCGTCTGGTGGACGGCGCGGACGCCGCCCGTTACCTGACCTCGGTCAAGGCGATCCTGGAGGCCGGTGAGTTCGAGGTCGAGCTCGGCCTCTGAGCACCACGGTTGTAACCAGCCTCACCAGCGGCGCCCCCGTCCGGACCACTTCCGGGCGGGGGCGCCGCCGTATTGTCTAGTCACCACCGGTCGCCGCTTCGACGTCGACCGGAACGGCAGCGCCGTTTCTCCGAAGGAGCCCCTCATGACCCCGCCCGTCGTCCACTCGCTGCGCGAACAGATCCGCGAGCACATCGTGGACGGGATCGTCAGCGGGCGCTGGAAGCCGGGCGAGCGGATCGTGGAGCGGCGGATCGCCACCGAGCTGGAAGTCAGCCAGACGCCCGTACGCGAGGCGCTGCGGGAACTGGAGACGCTCCGGCTGATCGAGTCGGCGCCCAACAAGGGCGTACGCGTACGGAACCTGACGGCGGCCGACCTGGAGGAGTCCTATCCGGTACGGGCCGGTCTGGAGCAGATCGCCGCGGAACTGGCGGCTCCGGCGCTCGGCGAGGACTGCTCGCGGCTGTCGCCGCATGTGGCGGCGCTCTACGAGGCCGACCGGCTGGCCGACGGCGAGGCGCAGGTGCGGTACACGGTGGCGTTCCACCGGGAAATGGTGCGGGCGGCCGGGAACGCCGTACTGCTGCACACCTGGGAAGGGCTGGGCATCGAGGTGTTCACCGCCCTGTCGATCCGGTGGCTGGGCACGGTGCAGAAGTCGTACGCGGAGGAGCACGAGGCCCTCATCGAAGCCTTCCTGCGGAAGGACCCGGACATCGGGATCCTGGTCAAGGCCCACGTCCTCGGCTGCGCGCCCCGCGCCTGAGTCCGCACGCGTCACGCGCCCGAGCGGTGTGCGCATCGCCGTCCGAGAGGCGCAGGCGCATCCGCCGCCGCGGACGCGTACGCGACTCCGCCCGAGCAACGCACTCACCTGTCGCAATGCTCGCTCACACGTGCAAGCGAGCGCCCCTTTTGTGCGCTAAATCCCGTCACTCCGTGCCCGACTTTACGGCACCGAATGCCACTTTCTTCATATCGAGAAGTTTTGCCGTTCATCCTTTGATCGATCATCGATCGGCGGCTTAGAGTTCACTCCGCGGGCCCACCGGCCCCATCGCCCTGTCCTGCCAGTCAGGGCCTTTCTCCACCCCCCTCCACTCCGGAAGGCGGCGATCATGACCGACCCCGTAGGAAAGCTTCCGAGCGAGCTCGATCAGCTCCCGGACCGTGACCCCGAGGAGACCGCCGAATGGGCGGCCTCCCTGGATGCCGTCACCAAGGCCGCGGGCCCGCACCGCGCCGCGTACCTGATGCGCCGCTCGCTCCAGCATGCCGAGGGCGCCGGTCTCGCGCTGCCCAAGCTGCTGGAGACCGATTACGTCAACTCCATCCCGACCGCCGCCGAGCCCGCGTTCGACGGCGACCTGGAGATGGAGTCCCGGATCACCGCCTGGAACCGCTGGAACGCGGCGGCGATGGTCACCCGTGGCTCCCGGTTGGGCGTCGGCGGCCACATCGCCACCTTCGCCTCGGCGGCCTGGCTGTACGAGACCGGCTTCAACCACTTCTTCCGCGGCAAGGAGGGGGACGGCTCCGGCGACCAGCTCTACATCCAGGGCCACGCCTCCCCCGGCATCTACGCCCGCGCGTTCCTCGACGGCCGGCTCAGCGAGCAGCAGCTCGACAACTTCCGTCAGGAGGCGGGCGGCGACGGTCTGCCGTCCTACCCGCACCCGCGTCGGCTGCCCTGGCTGTGGGAGTTCCCCACCGTGTCGATGGGCCTCGGGCCGCTGTCGGCGATCTACCAGGCGCGCTTCAACCGCTACCTGGCCAACCGCAACATCAAGGACACGTCGAACTCGCACGTCTGGGCCTTCCTCGGCGACGGCGAGATGGACGAGCCCGAGTCGACCGCGGCCCTCACCCTCGCGGCGCGTGAGCGGCTCGACAACCTGACCTTCGTCATCAACTGCAACCTGCAGCGCCTCGACGGCCCGGTCCGCGCCAACTTCCGGGTGGTCCAGGAGCTGGAGGGCGCGTTCCGCGGCGCCGGCTGGAACGTCATCAAGACGCTCTGGGGCAGCGCCTGGGACGAGCTGTTCCAGCTGGACACCACCGGTGCGCTGGTCCGCCGGCTCCGGGAGGTCCCGGACGCGCAGTTCCAGACGTACGCCACCCGCGATGTCGCCTACATCCGTGAGCACTTCTTCGGCGCCGAGCCCGCGCTCGCCGAGCTGGCGAAGCTGCTCACCGACGCGAAGATCGCCGAGTGCTTCTACAACTCGCGCGGCGGCCACGAGGCCCGCAAGGTGTACGCGGCGTACAAGGCCGCCGTCGAGCACAAGGGCGCGCCGACCGTGATCCTCGCGCAGACGGTGAAGGGCTACACGCTCGGCAAGGGCTTCGAGTCCAAGAACGCCAACCACCAGATGAAGAAGCTGACGATCGACGAGTTCAAGGGCATGCGCGAGCTGCTCGGACTCCCGATCCCGGACAGCGCCTTCGCCGACGGCCTGGTGCCGTACGGGCACCCGGGCGCCGACTCCCCCGAGGTCCGCTACCTCCAGGAGCGCCGCGCCGCCCTCGGCGGCCCCGCACCGGCCCGCAGGGTGCACGCGGTGGCGCTGCCCGAGCCCGAGGAGCGCGCGTTCAAGGCCCTGTACAAGGGGTCCGGCAAGCAGGAGATGGCCACCACCATGGCGTTCGTACGCCTGGCCAAGGACCTGATGCGGGACAAGGAGACCGGTAAGCGCTGGGTGCCGATCGTCCCGGACGAGGCGCGCACGTTCGGCATGGAGTCCCTGTTCCCGTCGGCCGGTATCTACTCGCCGCTGGGCCAGACGTACGAGCCGGTCGACCGCGACCAGCTGATGTACTACAAGGAAGCCAAGGACGGCCAGATCCTCAACGAGGGGATCACCGAGGCCGGGGCCATGGCCGACTTCATCGCCGCCTCGACGTCGTACGCGACGCATGGCGAGACGATGATCCCCTTCTACATCTTCTACTCGATGTTCGGCTGGCAGCGGACCGGCGACCAGATGTGGCAGCTCGCCGACCAGCTCGGCAAGGGCTTCATCGTCGGTGCCACCGCGGGCCGTACGACGCTGACCGGTGAGGGCCTCCAGCACGCGGACGGCCACTCGCACCTGATCGCCGCCACGAACCCCGCGTCGCTCAACTACGACCCGGCGTTCGCGTACGAGATCGCGGTGATCGTCAAGGACGGTCTGCGCCGGATGTACGGCCCCGACGCCGAGAACGTCTTCTACTACCTGACGGTCTACAACGAGCCGAAGCCGCAGCCCGCGATGCCGGAAGGCGTCGAGGACGGCATCATCAAGGGCCTCTACCGCTTCAAGGAGGGCACGCCCGGCGCGGCGGACGCACCGCAGATCCAGTTGCTGGCCTCCGGTACGGCGATCCACTGGGCCCTGGAGGCCCAGGAGCTGCTGGCCGCGGACTGGGGTGTCCGGGCCGACGTCTGGTCCGCCACCTCGTGGGGCGAGCTGCGCCGCGAGGCGCTGGAGTGCGACGAGGCGCTGCTCCGCGGTGAGCAGCGGGTGCCGTACGTGACCCGTGCGCTGGAGGGCGCACCGGGTCCGGTCCTCGCGGTCAGCGACTGGATGCGACAGGTCCCGGACCAGATCAGCCAGTGGGTGGAGCAGGACTGGTCCTCGCTCGGCACGGACGGCTTCGGCCTCTCCGACACCCGCGACGCGGCCCGCCGCCACTTCGGCGTCGACGCCCGGTCGATCACGGTCGCGGCCCTGGCCCAGCTGGCCCGCCGCGGCGAGGTGTCCGCGTCCGCGGTCAAGGACGCCCGGGAGCGGTACGGGCTGTGACCTGACGAGGAGGCGGCCGGGTACGCCCGGCCGCCGGATGGCGGGCCCAGGATCGCTCCCGGCCCGCCATCGGGGGCAGCACGCGTCCGGCCACAATGGCCGCATGCGTGCTGCCCGTCTCATCAAAATGGTGCTGTTGCTGCAGTCCCGTCCCGCCATGACCGCCGCCGAGCTCGCCCAGGAGCTGGAGGTGTCCGAGCGGACCGTCGCCCGGGACGCCCAGGCGCTCTCCGAGGCGGGTGTCCCGGTGTACGCGGACCGGGGCCGGGCCGGGGGCTACCGGCTGGTCGGCGGGTACCGTACGCGCCTCACCGGACTCGCCCGCAGCGAGGCCGAGGCGCTCTTCCTCTCCGGGCTGCCGTCCGCCCTGCGCGAGATGGGCCTGGAGGACGTCGCGTCCGCGGCCCGGCTCAAGGTGTCGGCGGCGCTGCTCCCGTCCCTGCGGGACGCCTCGGCGAGTGCCGCCCGGCGCTTCCACCTCGACGCTCCCGGCTGGTACCAGGAACCGGTCACTCCCGAGCTGCTGCCCGCCGTCGCGGAGGCGGTCTGGGACGACCGGATCGTCCACGCCCGCTACCGCCGCGGCGGCCGGGACGAGGAGGTGGAGCGGGAGCTGGCCCCGTACGGGCTCGTCCTGAAGGCCGGGGTCTGGTACCTCTGCGCCCGGGTGGCGGCGGACTTCCGGGTGTACCGGATCGACCGGTTCTCGGCCGTCGCGGTGTCGGACGAGCGGTTCGCGCGCGACGAGCGGTTCGATCTGCCGGGGTTCTGGGACGAGCGGGCCGCGCAGTTCGCCCACTCGCTGCTGCGTACCGAGGTGACGGTACGGGTGTCGCCGGAGGGGGTACGCCGACTGCCGTACGCACTGGACCGTTCGGCGGTCCACGACGCACTGGACGCGGCGGGACCGGCCGACGCGCGGGGGTGGCTGACGGTCACTCTGCCGGTCGAGACCCTCGATATCGCGTACAGCCAACTGCTCGCCCTCGGACCGGAGTTGGAAGTCCTCGAGCCGGCAGCCCTGCGGGCCCGGTTCGCCGCGGCCGCCGAACGCCTGCGCGACCTCTATCGCTGAGGGATCCTTTTCGCCGCGTCCGCGTGCATCGCAGGCCGCCAAGGCCGATGCTTGAGCCGTGATGGACGAGACGGAGTTCTGGGAGATCGTCGACAGCACCCGCGAGGCCGCCGAGGGCGACCCCGAGGACCAGGCCGATCTGCTCGTCGAACGGCTGGTGCTGCTCGATCCCGAAGCCGTGCTGGATTTCGCCAAGCACTTCGAGGCCCGTTTCAACCGCGCGTACCGCTGGGATGTGTGGGGCGCCGCCGCCGTACTGCTGGGCGGCGCGAGCGACGACGCCTTCGACTTCTTCCGCTGCTGGCTGATCGGGCAGGGCCGGGAGGTCTTCGAGGGCGCGCTGCACGATCCGGACGGCCTCGCCGACCTCCTCGACGACTTCGACCCGGAGGTCGACGGGGAGGCCGAGGACCTCGGCTACGCCGCCGACGAGGCGTACGAACAGCTCACCGGCGTGGTCACCCCGGACCTCGGCCTGCCGCCCCAGACCGCCGAGCCGGCGGGCACCCCGTTCGGCCTTGAGGACGAAGAGGTGCTGGCGGGACGCTTTCCCGCGCTCTGGGAGCGGTTCGGCGCCGACTGAACCCGCCGGGGTCCTGCCGTCGCGCCGTCACGCCGTCACGCCGTCACGCCATCAAGCCGTCACGCGGAAGCCGGTTCTGTCGCCGCGTCAGAAGTGCGTGCCGCCGTCGATCCGGATCTCCGTACCCGTGATGAACGCCCCGTCCTGCGATCCGAGCATCGCGACGACGCCCGCGACGGTGTCCGGGCTGGCGAAGCCCTCGCCGAGCGCCGGGGACAGCTTCGCGAAGAGCGACATGTCGGCATCGACGGGCAGCCCGGGGCCGTTGCCGCTGGTCATGTCGGAGGAGATCGAGCCGGGCGCGACGGCGACGAACCGCAGCCCCTGCTTGCTGTACTCGCTCGCCAGCGCGTGCGTCATCGACTGGATGCCGCCCTTGCTCGCCGCGTACGCCGACATGTAGGGGTGCGCGAAGCTCGCCGAGGTGGAGGAGAAGTTCACGACGGCCGGCTTGTCGCCCGCCAGCAGGGCCGGTATCGCCTCGCGGATCACCAGGAACGTACCCGTGAGGTTGACCGCGAGGATCTTGTTGAAGAACTCCAGCGTCGTCTTGTGCGTGTGCTCGGAGCGCAGGATTCCGGCCGCGTTGACCAGTACGTCGAGGCCGCCGAGCGTGGCCACGGCGGAGGCGACGCCCGCCCGGACCGCGGACTCGTCCGAGATGTCGAGGACGAGGGTGGTGAGGCGGTCGGCGGTGCCGTTCGCCACGGCGGTCCCGTACGTGGCCTTCAGCCCGTCCTCGTTGACGTCGGCCGCGACGACGCGGCCGCCCTCGGCGAGGAGGCGGTGGACGGTGGCCTGTCCGATGCCGGAGCCACCACCGGTGATGAGTGCGCGACGGCCTTCGTAACGGTTCATTTCTGTTCTCTCCCGATCCCGGTGACTGCAATGACTGCTGTGACTGCTGTCCCGAAGCGTTCTCGAAGCTCTCTCGGAGCTCTGTCGCGACGGTCTCGAAGGTTCTCGATTCCATCTCGACCGATGTCCACTGTACGCCTAAGTGGCACGATTTGCCATGACGTCATTTTGCGCACACCTCTCCCCTGCCGGGGTAATCTCCTGGGAATGAGCCCCAAGCCGAGCCGGCCGTCGCAGCCGTCCCTCACCGAACGACGTAAGGCCGCGACCCAACTGGACATCGCGCGCGCCGCCGCCGCGCTCTTCGCCGAGCGCGGGCCCGAGGGCACCACGGCGGAGGACATCGCCCATCGGGCGGGCGTAGCGCTGCGCACCTTCTACCGGTACTTCCGCTCCAAGCAGGACGCGGTGGGCCCGCTGCTCTCCGGCGGCGCCGAGCGTTGGCGGGCGCTGCTCGAAGCGGCCGAGCCCGGGGACGCGCTCGCCGGGGTCCTGGAGCGGGCGGTCACCGAGGCGCTCCGGGTGCCGGGCGCGGACGCCGCCGAGCAGCTCGGCTGGACGCGCGGGCTGCTGCGGGCGGCGGTGGCGGACCCGGCACTGCGTGCCGTCTGGTACCGGGTCAATCAGGATTCGGAGGAACGGCTGCTGCCGGTGCTGACCCGGCTGGCCGGCGAGGGGGCGGACCAGCTGGAGGTCCGGCTCGCCGCAGCGGCCGCCACGGACGCGGTACGGGTGGCGCTGGAGGCCTGGGCGCAGACGGACGCGCCGACGAGCGGGCCCGGCTCACCCGCCGATCTGGCGGTCCGCTGTCTGCACGAACTCATGGGCGGCATGCGGCTGTTCAAGGGCTGAGCGGGAACCGAACGGTCAGGGGGCGAGCGAGCGGCCCATCTGGACGTCGTCGACGTAACGTCCGCCCACGAAGAACTCCCCGGGCAGCACGCCCTCGACGACGAACCCCTCCGACTCGTAAAGGGCCCGCGCCGGTGCGTTGTGCCCGAGCACCCGCAGCGTCATCCGGTTCGCCCCGTCGCTCCGCGCGGCCTCGCACGCGGCCCGCAGCAGGGTCCTGGCGACCCCGCGGCCGCGCGCCCAGTCGGCCACGGCGAGGCCCTGTATCTGCCGGACATGCGCGTTGCAGGCCATCGGGGTCGGCGGGACCTGCCTGATGTATCCGGCGATGGACACCTCCCCCGCCGCGTCCTCCGCCTCGGCGACGAGGAACTCCTCGGGCCTGTGGCGGTCGTCGAAGAACGGCGCGTACGGCGGCTGCTGCTTCGGCATGACCGCGTGGAGCGTGGACCACGTGGAACGGTCGAGTTCACCGAGATCGGCTTCGTCGGCGAGGACCGCGGGGCGGACGGAGCGGATGGGGCTGACCGGCTGCGGGTGTATCTCGGGCATGCGTGCCACTGTGCCACGCCGCACCGTGCCCGGTCAGCCCGTTTGTCGGCTCAGCGCATATCGGCGGGGCGCTCGGCCGAGTCGGACGGGAACCGGCGGCGGAAATCGTCGGCCGCGTCCTCCAGGGTGCAGAAGCCGACACCCTCGTGCCCGGCGACGTACTCGATGAAGCACTCCGGCATCAGCAGCACCTGCGGCCGGCCGCTGACGTCCGGGTGCGGGGTGATGGGCAGGACCCCGTGGTCGAGCTGCCGAGCCGGCCGGCGACGGCGTCGGCGTCCACACCGAGCGGCTCTGCGCGGCGATCACCGCCGCGGACGTCGAGGCCGCGGCCGGCTGCGCGCTGTGGCACGTCCGGCACTACCGGGACGCCGCCCTCCGGCTGCTCTTCGGATGACCTGTGCGGGGGGTCTCGGCCCGTCGGGCGAGGCGCACCCGGGCCCCCTGCGGCAGGATGGCCCCATGCTGCACTCCCGTATCGCTGTCACCGGAGCATCCGGACTCATCGGAGCGGCGCTGGTGCGCTCGCTGCGTGCCGACGGGCACGAGGTCGTACGCCTCGTGCGACGCCCGGCACGGTCCGGTGACGAGGTCGAGTGGAATCCCCGGCGCCGGTACGTCGACGCGGCGGGCCTGGTGGGCTGCGACGCCGTCGTCCATCTCGCCGGCGCCGGCGTCGGCGACCACCGCTGGACACCGGCGTACAAGCGGGAGATCAGGGACAGCCGGGTGCTCGGGACGACGGCGATCGCCGAGGCCGTCGCCTCACTGGACGCACCGCCGAAAGTACTGCTGTCCGGGTCGGCCATCGGCTACTACGGCGACACCGGGGACCGCGCGGTCGACGAGAGCGCCCCGGCCGGCGAAGGCTTCCTGCCGTCCGTGTGCGTGGAATGGGAGGCGGCCACGGCCGCCGCCCAGGAGGCGGGCGTACGGACGGTGCACGCGCGCACCGGTCTGGTCGTCGCGCGTGAGGGCGGGGCCTGGGGCCGGCTCTTCCCGCTGTTTCGCGCGGGGCTCGGCGGGCGGCTGGGCAACGGACGCCAGTACTGGAGCTTCATCGCGCTGCACGACGAGATCGCGGCACTGCGCCACATCCTGGAGACGGAGTCGCTGTCGGGTCCGGTGAACCTGACCGGCCCCGACCCCGTCACCAACGGCGAGGTGACGGCCGCGATGGGGCGCGTGCTGCACCGCCCCACGCTCCTGACCGCTCCGGCACCGGCCCTGCGGATCGCCCTGGGGGACTTCGCCGGGGACGTGCTGAGCAGTCAGCGGGTGCTGCCGGGCCGGCTGCTGGACTCGGGCTTCGTGTTCGCCTTCCCGGGAATCGACGCGGCGATCCGCGCGGCGCTGCGCTGAACACGGGGCGCGCCCGGCGCGACCTCGGCCCGCGCACCCCGCACGTATGCGGACGAATGTGCGACCCCGTGCACCGGTGCCCCGGGTACGCGCGACTGCGCCCGCATCGGGCGCCCTCCTAGCCTCCTTGCGAACTCGGTTATTCCGGGGGCCAGTCGGGGGCAAGAGCCTCCCAGAAGTTGCGCCGACTCGGGGAGGGTACGTGCTCAGCTCGGCACGCCACGCGGACGTCGTCATCATCGGGGCCGGAATCGCCGGCCTGTCAGCCGCCCACCGACTGACCAGCGCAGGGGTAAATGTCAGCGTCCTGGAAGCCGGCCCCCGGGTCGGCGGCCGGATGACCACCGCCGAAACGGACGGCTTCCTGCTCGACCATCTCGGCCCGCTCCTCAGCACCTCGTACCCGGAGCTCCGCCTGATGCCCGCCCTCGACGGGCTCGTGCTGCGCAGCTTCGCGCCGGGGGTGCTCGTGCACAGCGAGGGCCGCCGGTACCGGACCGGCGATGTACGGGGCGCGCGGGGCGCATTCAAGGCAGCGCGCGCCCTCGCAAGCGCCCCCCATTCGCCGATGGGCGGGCCGATCGACCAGGCCCGGCTGGGCGCGGCCCTGGCCCGGCTCGCCGCGACCCCGGCCGCCCGCATCCTGGCCCGGCCCGAGCAGACCGCGCTCGCCGCCCTCTCCCGGCGCGGCCTGACCGCCCGTACGGTCAACGGCTTTCTGCGGCCGTTGCTCACCGCGCTGCTCAGCGACCCGCAGCTCACCACGTCCAGCCGGTGCGCCGATCTCACACTGCGCGACTACGCGCGCGGCCGGTTGTGCGTGCCCGAGGGCGGTTCGGCGCGGCTGCCCGAAATGCTCGCGGCCACGCTGCCGCCCGGCACCGTACGCACGGGCGTGCATGTCACGGCAGCCGACATCACCTCGGTCCGCACCAAGGAGCACGGCGAACTGGGCTGCCGCTCCCTGCTGTTGGCGACCGGCGCGGGCGCCGCCGCCGAGCTGCTGCCCGGCCTGCGGGTGCCGCCCTTCCACCCGGTGACGGTCCTTCACCACACCGCCCCCGCTCCCCCGCCGACCGGTGCCTCGCTGCTGCTGGACGCCGACCGCTCGGGCCCGGTCGCACACACCGCGGTGATGAGCGCGGTCGACCCGTCGCGCGCCCCGCACGGCCGGACCCTGATCAGCTCGACGGTGCTCGGCGCCCCGCCCGCCGATCTGGACCGCACGGTCCGCGCCCATCTGGCCGCCCTGTACGGCACCCCCACCGACGACTGGGAGCTGCTGGCCGCGCACCACGACCCCGAGGCGGTTCCGGCGATGCCCGCCCCGCACGATCTGCGCCGCCCCGTCCGGCTGCTCGCCGGGCTGTACGTGTGCGGCGACCACCGCGACACGAGCACGGTCCAGGGCGCCCTGTTCTCAGGCCGCCGCGCGGCCGAGGCGATCCTCACCGATCTGGGCGTGCGGCCGGGGTACGCGAACGGGACGGCATCGCTGCCCGAAGCGGCGTAGGACCTCTCGCCCGGATCACGGCGGGCTCGCGTGCCCGGATTTCCGGGCCCGGAGGGTGGCGGTGTCACCTCAGTGCGGCGACTCGTTCGTGGTACCCGCGCACCGCGGCCGCGTCCCGGTACGGCTCCAGGCGGCGCTCGAAGTCCTGTACGTACTCCGTCGCCCGCACCGACCGCATCTCGGCCGCCTGCTGGGCGGCCTCGGCACCGAGCAGGCACGCCTGGTCGAGCTCACCGAGCCCGAGCCGCGCAGTGGCCAGCACCACCCGGCAGAACAGCCTGCTGCGGGCGTACGCCGGGGCGCGCAGCTGGAGGGAGCGCTCCGCGTGCTGTGCCGCGGCCTTGTACTGCTGCAGATCCCGGTGGCAGTGGCCCAACTCGTCGGCGAGCTGGGCCTCGTCGAAGTACCGCGCCCAGTGCGGCACCTCGTCCCCGGGGCGGGCGGCCTCCAGCGCGCGTTCCGCCCGTGCCAGCGAGGCGGTGCAGGGCCTGGCCTCGCCGAGCACCCCGTGCGCGCGGGCCTCGACGGCGTGCAGCAGTGCCTGGACGACGGGCGGCGCCGACGAACCGATGCCCTGCTGGGCGACGCGGGCCAGCTGCACGGCTTCCCTGCCGTGCCCGAGGTAGACCGCCTGACGGCTCATGGTGATCAGGACGTAAGCGCCGTACGCGCGGTCCCCGGCGGCCTGGGCGAGCCGCAGCGCCTGGACGAAGTACCGCTGAGCCAGGCCGTGGGCCGCGATGTCGTACGAGGTCCAGCCCGCCAGCCGGGTCAGCTCGGCCGCGGCGCAGAAGAGCCGGCGCCCGGTGGCCTCCCCGTACGTTCCGCGCAGCATCGGTTCCGCCTCGTGCTCCAGATACCGGACGAGGGCCTGCCGGGCGTGGCCGCCTCCGTAGGCGTTGTCGAGGGTGCGGAAGAGTTCGCCGACCGAGTGCAGGGCGGCGACGTCCCCGACGCCGACCCGCTGGCCGGAGCCGCGCTCCGACTGCCGCTGCCGGGGGACACCGGGGGCGCCCGCCTGTCCTGTTCCCGGGGCGGCGGGAGCGGTCGGGGGTGTGGGGGATCCGGGAGGTGCGGACGGTCCGGAAGGCCGGGAGGGAGCGGGCCCACGGGCCCCACTGCGGCCGTCGGCGCCGGCCGCCCCCGTACCGCCGTGCGTGCCGCCTCCGTGCGTGCTGCCTCCGGGCCAGTGCGCGCCGTGTACCCCCTGCGCTCCGATCCCGCGTCCCCCGCCGGGCCCACCGGCCCGTCCCGCACCACCGACCTCAATGGCCCCCGTGGCCCCAGCAGCCCCGAGGGACCTGCCGAGCCCACCAGCCGCACGAGGATCACCAACCGTACGAGCACCACCCGCCGCACGGGCACCACCACCGGCCGCAGCAGCCCCGCCCGGCACCGGTGGCGCGGACTCGGTCCCCCGTCCCACCCACTCGTCGGCCCGGCCGATCAGCCAGTCCCGGCTGGGGACGACGAGTCCGGCCGGGGTGAAGGCGATCTTGCGCAGCTCCGCATGACTGCCCGAGTCCTTGCGCCACAGTCCGCTGACGATGTCGATCGCCTCGGCCGGCGTGGCCGCGAACTCCAGGCCCGCGTAGACGGGGGCGCACGCGTCGAGGCCCAGGTCCTGCGCGGAGAGGCGGCGCCCGAGCCGCCGGGTGAAGACCTCGGCGATCAGCGCGGGGGTCGTCCCGCGCGGCTGCTGGCCGCGCAGCCAACGAGTCACGGACGTCTTGTCGTACCGGAGGTCGAGGCCGTGTTCCAGGCCGAGTTGGTCCACTCTGCGGGCGAGGCCGGCATTGGAGAAGCCGGCTTCGGAGATGAGCGAGGCGAGTCGGCGGTTGGGGGTGCGCTGCGGAGGTCGTTCCGACATCAGCTGTACGGTCTCCTGCCTTCGGGGCCGGGCGGGCAGCCCTAATGGAACGGCGCGAATTTAGCCGCCTCTGCCGCGCGCTCAGCCACCTTCGCTTCACTTTCATCCGATCGTGTGAGGATTGAGGGTGGCGCTGACGGGATCGACCTGCCGGGCCGCCGACCGGGGCCCGGTCGTACAGTGGCCGGGCGTGATTCAGTGCATGGTGGCGCGGCTCCGGGCACCCCCGGCTCCCGGCACCGCGAGTAGGGAGGCATCTGTCGTGACCGAGCTTCGGTTCGTCCGGCTGGGATTCGGCGAGGAAGCCGTCGACTACCAGGAGGCCTGGCAGAAGCAGCGCGAGGTGCACGCGGCCAGATTCGAGGACGCCGTCCCGGACACCTGTCTGCTGCTGGAACACCCGCCCGTCTACACGGCGGGGCGGCGCACGACCGACAGTGAGCGCCCGCTGGACGGCACCCCGGTCATCGATGTGGACCGCGGCGGCAAGATCACCTGGCACGGCCCCGGACAGCTGGTCGGCTACCCGATCCAGAAGCTGCCCCGGCCGGTGGATGTCGTCGCACACGTCCGTCGGTTGGAGGACGCGCTGATCCGTACCGCCGCCGAGTTCGGCCTGGAGACCTCCCGGGTCGAGGGCCGCAGCGGGGTCTGGGTGCTCGGCGACCCGGTCGAGGAGCGCCCGGCGATCGGCGGCCTCTCCCTCGACTTCGACCCGCGGCTGCAGGACGAGGAGTTCGACCCGCGGCTGAACGGCCCCGAGTACGCCCCGTCCAACGCCGGCCAGCGCCGCGAGGACCGCAAGCTGGCCGCGATCGGCATCCGGGTGGCCAAGGGCGTGACCATGCACGGCTTCTCGTTCAACGTGAACCCGGACAACACCTGGTTCGACCGCATCGTGCCGTGCGGCATCCGGGACGCGGGCGTCACGTCGCTCGCGAACGAACTGGGCCGCGACATCACCGTCGAGGACGTGCTCCCGGTCGTGGAGAAGCACCTGAAGGACGTCCTGGAGAACGCGGCGCTCGCCCCGCGCACCATCGAACGTCCGACGGATGCCGTGGCCACGGCATGACAGATTGAGTACCGGGCCGGGAATAGGCCCTGTCGGCCACAGGTTGGCCACACGTAAAGCCGTTTGAACAACGGGCGTACCCTGGTGTTCGCCGAAGAATCCAATGCAGCGAAAGCAAAGGGGAGTGCCGGAGTGTCCGCTGTCGCACCCGACGGGCGCAAGATGCTGCGCCTCGAGGTCCGGAACAGCCAGACCCCCATCGAGCGCAAGCCCGAGTGGATCAAGACCCGGGCGAAGATGGGCCCCGAGTACAACCAGCTGCAGAAGCTCGTGAAGAGCGAGGGCCTGCACACGGTGTGCCAGGAGGCCGGCTGCCCCAACATCTTCGAGTGCTGGGAGGACCGCGAGGCCACGTTCCTCATCGGCGGCGACCAGTGCACCCGGCGCTGTGACTTCTGCCAGATCGACACGGGCAAGCCGCAGGCGCTGGACCGGGACGAGCCCCGCAGGGTCGGTGAGTCCGTCGTCACGATGGACCTGAACTACGCCACGATCACGGGCGTCGCGCGCGACGACCTGGAGGACGGCGGTGCCTGGCTGTACGCGGAGACCGTCCGCCAGATCCACGCGCTGACCGTCCAGCGGGAGGCCGGCCGTACCAAGGTCGAGCTGCTGATCCCCGACTTCAACGCGGTGCCCGAGCAGCTCGCCGAGGTCTTCTCCTCGCGCCCCGAGGTGCTCGCGCACAACGTCGAGACGGTGCCGCGGATCTTCAAGCGGATCCGCCCCGGTTTCCGTTACGAGCGTTCCCTGGAGGTCATCACGCGGGCCCGCGAGGCCGGTCTGGTGACCAAGTCCAACCTGATCCTGGGCATGGGCGAGACCCGCGAGGAAGTCAGCGAGGCGCTCCAGGACCTGTACGACGCGGGGTGCGAGCTCATCACGATCACGCAGTACCTGCGACCGTCCGTGCGCCACCACCCGGTCGAGCGCTGGGTGAAGCCGCACGAGTTCGTGGAGCTGAAGGAGGAGGCCGACGAGATCGGCTACTCCGGCGTGATGTCCGGGCCGCTGGTCCGGTCCTCGTACCGCGCGGGCCGCCTCTTCCAGCAGGCGATCGAGCGGCGCGGCGCCATCGCGGCGACGCCCGCCGTGTGAATCCCCGCACAACAAGCTACCGGTCGGTAATAACTGATTCGACGCGGCTCATACGCTCCCCGCAGGTCGGGCGCGCGTATGGGCCGCGTCGGCGTGCGCTCGGCCCATATCAAGGTTTCATTGGTGTTTGACCGACCGGTCATGCGCTGGTAACACCGAGCAGTGACGCTGGGTGCTCACAGCGCAGTGGCTCTCCGGGCCGCTGCCACCGCCGCTTCCCGCACCCAGCCCACGCCATCCACTTCGCGCAACGCAGTCCCGGGCAGCCGGCCCGGGCAGCTGAGTCCACATCACTCAGTCCGCACATCCGCTCCGAGGAGATTTCCACGATGCAGGCCGTGCCGGTACGCGCCACCGCCATCCCTTCCGTCACCCATGCCCTCCGTGCCGTCGAGTCGCTGCTGCTGAGCAGCGGCCAGCGCACGGCCCGCCACAATGCCTGGACGGCCGTCCTGGAGGACCGGCGCCGGGCCAAGGACCGGGTCGAGGCCGAGTACGTACTGGAGGCCGCGGCCGACCGCCGTTCCTAGGCCACGTAAACTTCGGTACATGGCGAGGAAGGCAAACACTGAAGGCGCGGACAGCGCCGAGAACGCGGGGCGGCTCAAGCAGATCGCCCTGACCTACAAGATGACCAGGCGGACCGACTCCAAGATCGGTCTTGTCGTCGCGGGTGTGGGAATCGTCACCTTCGGTGTCCTTCTCGCGGTCGGTTTCCTGACCGGCCACCCGATCTATCTGGGCATCCTGGGCTTCGTGCTGGGCCTCCTCGCGATGGCGATCGTCTTCGGACGGCGTGCCGAGCGTGCGGCCTTCGGGCAGATGGAGGGACAGCCGGGCGCTGCGGCGGCGGTACTGGACCGGGTGGGCCGGGGCTGGACCACGACACCCGCGGTCGCGATGAACCGCAGCCAGGACGTCGTCCACCGTGCCGTGGGCAAGGCGGGCATCGTGCTGGTCGGCGAGGGCAACCCGAACCGGGTGAAGGTGCTGCTCGCGGCCGAGAAGAAGAAGATGGCGCGCATCCTGGTCGACGTACCGGTGCACGACATCGTCGTCGGCAACGACGAGGGCCAGGTGCCGCTCAAGAAGGTGCGCACGAAGATGCTGAAGCTGCCGCGCATCCTGACCGGCCCGCAGGTGACGGCCGCCAACGACCGGCTGCGCGCGATGGGCGACCTGATGAGCAACATGCCACTGCCCAAGGGCCCGATGCCGAAGGGCATGCGGATGCCACGCGGCGGAAAGATGCGCTGACGCTTCCGCCGGACGCGTGAAAAGGGCGGGTCGCGAACCGAACCGGTTCGTGACCCGCCCTTTTCGTCGTTCTCTCCGGCGTTCTCTTCCTCGTTCCGGCCTCGCTCAGATGCGGACCTGGACCGCGCGGGCCAGCCGGTCGTGCAGGCCGCGGCCGTCGCGGTCCCAGACCAGGGCCGGGATCGCCAGGCACAGCAGCACGCTGCGGACGACCGCCCGCCCGAACGTGAGACGGCCGCCGCTCTCGGCGACGACCCGGAGGCCCAGGACGCGCTTGCCGGGCGTGCAGCCGATGGTCCCGACGGTGAGCACGCCCAGTACGAGAAAGACGCCGAGCGCCCAGTTCCCCGCCGCCTGCTGGTCACCGCGGGCGAACAGCCCGTATGCGATCAGCAGGCACAGGGCCCAGTCGATGAAGAGCGCGCCGAGGCGCCGGCCGAACGGCGCCACGGATCCCGGCCCGTGCTCGGGCAGACCGAGCCGCTTGCCCCGATGGCCGAACTCGACGCCCATGTCCTCAGCGGTCGCGCGCGGCCCCGAGAGCCACGATCCGATTGCTTGCCTGGTGTCCACCCGAACACGGTACTGCGCCGCGCCCCGCCGGCCGCCGGGCGGGGTGGCAGCCACGGGCTTCCGAGCGGGTCGGACGCGGGATCCGAACCGGTCTCGACGTGCCGCGCGTGCTCGGCTCGGTTAACTTCTGCGAAACAAATGGGTCATGCTTGAGAAATCCGGCCTGTCTAGGGTCTGCCCCAGCGTGTGCCACCGCACTGGCCGCACCACGAGCTGCAACCCCGTCCCTCCCGGGCCGGGAGTAGGAGGAGTTGGATGTTCCAGAACGCCGAGGACGCGAAGAAGTTCATCGCCGACGAAGACGTCAAGTTCATCGATGTCCGGTTCTGTGACCTGCCCGGTGTGATGCAGCACGTCACGGTGCCGGCGGCGACCTTCGACCCGGCCGAGGAGCTTGCCTTCGACGGCTCGTCGATCCGCGGTTTCCAGGCCATCCACGAGTCCGACATGGCGCTGCGCGCGGACCTGTCGACCGCCCGTGTCGACCCGTTCCGCCGCGACAAGACCGTCAACATCAACTTCTTCATCCACGACCCGATCACCGGCGAGCAGTACAGCCGTGACCCGCGGAACGTGGCCAGGAAGGCCGAGGCGTACCTCGCCTCCACCGGCATCGCCGACACCGCGTACTTCGGTCCCGAGGCCGAGTTCTACGTCTTCGACAGCGTCCGCTTCCAGACGGCGTCGAACGAGAGCTTCTACCACATCGACTCGGAGGCAGGTGCCTGGAACACCGGTGCCATCGAGGACAACCGTGGGTACAAGGTCCGCTACAAGGGCGGCTACTTCCCGGTCCCGCCGGTCGACCACTTCGCCGACCTGCGTGCCGAGATGTCCCTGGAGCTGGAGAAGAGCGGTCTCCAGATCGAGCGCCAGCACCACGAGGTCGGCACCGCCGGCCAGGCGGAGATCAACTACAAGTTCAACACGCTGCTCGCCGCGGCCGACGACCTGATGCTCTTCAAGTACATCGTGAAGAACGTCGCCTGGCGCAACGGCAAGACCGCGACGTTCATGCCGAAGCCGATCTTCGGCGACAACGGCTCGGGCATGCACGTCCACCAGTCCCTGTGGGCCGGCGGCGACCCGCTGTTCTACGACGAGCAGGGCTACGCGGGCCTCTCGGACATCGCGCGCTACTACATCGGCGGCATCCTCAAGCACGCTCCGTCGCTGCTGGCGTTCACCAACCCGACGGTGAACTCGTACCACCGTCTGGTCCCCGGCTTCGAGGCCCCGGTCAACATGGTGTACTCGCAGCGCAACCGTTCCGCCGCGATGCGTATCCCGATCACGGGCTCCAACCCGAAGGCCAAGCGCGTCGAGTTCCGCGCCCCGGACCCGTCGTCCAACCCGTACCTCGCCTTCTCCGCTCTGCTGATGGCGGGCCTCGACGGCATCAAGAACAAGATCGAGCCCGCCGAGCCGATCGACAAGGACCTGTACGAGCTGGCTCCCGAGGAGCACGCGACCGTCCAGCAGGTCCCGACCTCCCTCCCGGCCGTCCTGGAGGCGCTGGAGGCGGACAACGAGTACCTGCAGGCCGGCGGCGTCTTCACGTCCGACCTGATCGAGACGTGGATCGACTACAAGCGCACCAACGAGATCGCCCCGATCCAGCTGCGCCCGCACCCGCACGAGTTCGAGCTGTACTTCGACCTCTAAGAGGCGGGGCCGGGAATCGGCCCTCCTGTGCACCGGGTGTGCACCGGGTGTGCACCGGGTGTGCACCGGGTGTGCACCGCCCGGCCGATTCCCTGCCTTGATGTCAGAGACAACAAAGCGAGGGCCGCTTCCCCCTGGTCGGGGGAAGCGGCCCTCGCTGGTTCTCGGCGGGCGGCCGAGAACACGGACGGGTCGGCGTACGCCGACCGGGTGTCGGAGTACGCCGCCCTCGGGTGGGCCGAGCTGCGGTGGGCCGCCCGCCCGGTCGTCCCGGCTACTTCGGATCGCGGTTGAAAGTCGCCTTCGACCAGAAGTAGCCGAGCACGGTGAGGCCCAGGCACCAGGCGACCGCGAGCCATCCGTTGTGGCCGATCTCCGTGCCGAGCAGCAGCCCGCGCAGGGTCTCGATGGCGGGTGTGAACGGCTGGTACTCGGCGATCGGCTGGAACCAGCCCGGCATCGCGTCGACCGGGACGAAGGCGCTGGAGATGAGCGGGAGGAAGATCAGCGGCATCGCGTTGTTGCTGGCCGCCTCGACGTTCGGGCTGACCATGCCCATCCCGACCGCGATCCAGGTGAGCGCCAGGGCGAACAGAGTGAGCAGCCCGAACGCCGCGATCCACTCCAGGGCCGTGGCGTCCGTGGACCGGAATCCGATGGCCACCGCGACGGCACCCACGAGGACCACGCTCACGACCGACTGCAGCACGCTGCCGACGACGTGCCCGACGAGGACGGACCCGCGGTGGATCGCCATCGTGCGGAAGCGGGCGATGATGCCCTCGGTCATGTCGTTGGAGACGGACACCGCGGTGCCGATCGTGGTGCTGCCGATGGTCATCAGCAGGAGGCCCGGCACGAGGTAGGCGATGTACGCGGAGCGGTCCGCGCCGCCGCCGCCGATGCCCGCGCTCATCACGTCGCCGAAGACGTAGACGAAGAGCAGCAGCAGGACGATCGGCGTGAGCAGGAGGTTCAGGGTGAGGGACGGGTAGCGCCGCGCGTGCAGGAGATTGCGGCGCAGCATCGTGGACGAGTCGCGCACGGCGAGGGAGAGGGAGCTCATCGGACGGCCTCCTTGGGGGGCTGGTCGGTGCCGCTGGTCAGGGCGAAGAACACGTCGTCGAGGTCGGGGGTGTGCACGGTCAGCTCGTCCGCCTCGATGCCGCCCGAGTCCAGCCAGTCGAGGATGGAGCGGAGCTCGCGCTGGGTGCCGTCGCTGGGGATCTGCAGCGTGAGGGAGTCGTCGAGGGGGGTACCCCCTGCTCGAGCGGAGCCGAGAGCTTGGGGGAGGGTGCCCTCGCGCAGTGCGAGGGCGGCGGACCGGTACGCGGACGGGTCGGAGAAGCGGAGCCGGACATGGCCGCCGGGAATCAGCCGCTTCAGCTCTTCCGCGGTGCCCTGGGCGGCGATCCTGCCGTCGTTGAGTACCGCGATGCGGTCGGCGAGCTGGTCGGCCTCGTCCAGATACTGGGTGGTGAGGAAGACGGTGACGCCGTCGGAGACGAGCTCGCGGATGATCTGCCACATGTTGTGCCGGGACCGGGGGTCGAGGCCGGTCGTCGGCTCGTCGAGGAAGATGATGCGCGGGTCGCCGACGAGCGTCATGGCGATGTCGAGGCGGCGCTTCATGCCACCGGAGTAGGTGGAGGCGGGCTTCTTCGCGGCGTCGGTGAGGTCGAACCGCTCCAGCAGCTCGCCGGTGATCCGCCGCCCCTCGCGCTTGGACAAGTGGTGCAGGTCCGCCATGAGGAGCATGTTCTCCTCGCCGGTGATCAGCCCGTCGACGGCGGAGAACTGCCCGGTGACCCCGATCGTGGCACGCACCGCCTGCGGGTCGGTGGCCAGGTCGTGGCCGCCGACGTGCAGTTCGCCGGCGTCGGCGGTGATGAGGGTGGAGAGGATTTTGACGGCGGTGGTCTTGCCGGCGCCGTTGGGCCCGAGCAGCGCGAACACGGACCCGGCCGGGATACGCAGATCGATGCCGTCGAGCACGGTCTTGTCGCCGTACGACTTGCGCAGACCGACGGCCAGGACGGCGGCGGGCGGCTGCAGACCGTTGCCCAGCCTGGGTGTGGGCATGACAGACGAAGGCATGGAGCCCTCCCTTTCGAAGGCTGAAGCGACTGGGGAGCGGGCGAGTCGGCTAGGCCGGCGTCAGACCCGGGCGCGGCGCACGTCGATGTTGCCGTAGCGGGTCCGGGCGCGGACCTCGACGGTGCCCTCGGTCTCCTCCGGGGCCTCGGAGGCGGCGAGTGTGTTGCGCACCTGCCCGTGGCCGGAACTGACGTCGAGCCAGGCGGCGATGCCCTCGCGGATGCCGACCTCGATAGCGCCGTAGGCGGTCTCCAACTGGACGGTTCCGCCGGCAACTTCGGCGACACGCAGGGTGCCGTGGGCGGTGGTGGCGACGACCGAGCCCTCGGCGCGCGCGATGTCGATGTCGCCGTTGGAACCGCTCACCCGCAGGTCGCCGGTCGCGGCGCCGACGGTCGTGGTGCCGTGCGAGTTCTTCAGGACGGCGGGACCATCGACATAGCCGACGCGCAGGCTTCCGGAGCTGGTGGCGATCTCGGCCACGCCCTCGACTCGGTCCACGGTGATCGAGCCGTGGGCGGCGGTCAACTGGAGCGGCCCGGTCGTGTCGAGGCGGACGTCACCGGACGAGGTCTTCACCCGGACTTCGCCGAGCCTGCCCTCGCCGAGCACCTGGGCCCAGGAGCCGGTCATGTCGATGTGCGAACCCGTGGGCAGTTCGACCGTCACATCGACGGTGCCGGTGCGCCCGACGAGATAGCGCTGCTTGGGCGTCCTGACGGTCAGGACGCCGCTCGCGTACGTCACCTCGGTCTGGGCGGCCGCCCGTACGTCCTGGTCCCGCTTCGGGTCGCGGGGCCGCGGCTCGACGACGGTGTCGAGGCGGTCGCCCGCGGTGAACTGGATGGAACCGGCCTCCACGTGCGCGGTGACGGAGATCGGTTCGGGAGTGTCGAAAGAAGGCATGGCTGTCCCGTCCTCTTGAGTCTTGTGGGCGTCCCCGCTGGTGGGACGTGGTGTTGGGTGAAGTGGTGCGGGGTGTTGGGTGAAGTGGTGCGGGCGGGGAGCGGCTAGCGCACCCAGCCCGTGTAGCCCTGTCCGACGGTCCGGGTCTTCTCCCTCGTACGCGGCCGGGTGGCGCCGTCGACCGCGGCCGACACGGCGCGCACCAGCCACGCGTTGACCGACAGGCCCTCGCGGCTCGCGGCCTCCTCGGCGCGGGCCTTGAGGTGGGCCGGCAGGCGCAGGTTGACGCGGGCGGTGCCGCCCTCGTCGCCGTCGGCCGGGACCGGGGTCTTGAGTGGTTCGACGGGCGCGACGGGCTCCGCGGGGGCGCCACCGCCGGTGGGCGGCAGCGTCACCACGAAGTCGGGGTCGAGCCCGCGCAGCCGTACGTCGACCGAGCCGGGGGCGAGGTCGCGGGTGATCTCGTCCATCGCGGCGGAGAGCACGTTGAGCATGGTCAGCCGGGTCGCCGACTCCAGGGGAGCGGTGAGCCTCTCGGCCAGCTCGCGGGCTTCGTCGCCGCCGGCTTCGGCAGCCACCGCAAGTTCGCGGCGGAGGGTGTCGACATACGGGGTGAGGTCCATGGCGCCATGATGGCACCATATTGGCGCCACACGCAAGCACGAATGGCACCTCGCGTGCGGCGAGCTCCAGGGCGACCGCCCTGAACTGCGGAAACACGAAGGGAGACGACCTGATTAATCATGGCGCCACGCACGCCACGCACTTCCGGAAGCATGGAGTGGCACCAGGCGACGCCACATGGTGCCAGGTGGTGCCAGATGGTGCCATCCGGCACGAGGGTGGCGCTCTGCTGCCATGGTCGACCAGGTCGAGGGCCTCGCCGAACTCCCGCCGTTGGGAGGCTTCACGTGCACCCGTCGGGCACCGGCCCACCTCAGGGGTGCCGAATTTTTGCTGTTCAGGGACGCGGCAGGGACAGTGGAGGATAGGAACCAGGGGCCGCGCACCGTGATTCACCCGCCTGTCGGGCGGGCGCTCCGCGGCCGGCCGAAAGGTGGATCCCATGGCCGCGAAGCGCGCAAACGCCGACCCGTCCCCCCTCATCGCCCTGGTCACCGGGGCCACGTCCGGCATCGGCCGGGCGGTTGCCAAGAGGCTGGCCGCCGACGGAATGTCCGTCGTCGTGACCGGCCGCAACGCCCAGCGCGGCGCCGAGATCGTCGACGAGATCACCACAGTCGGCGGCCACGCCCGATTCGTCGCGGCGGACCTGGAGGACCCGGTCGGCATCGACCGGCTCGCCGCGGAGGTCGGCGAGATCGACGTCCTGGTCAACAACGCCGGGCATGCCGTCTGGGCGCCGACCGAGGAGATGAAGGTCTCCGACTACGACGCCATGTTCGCCGGCAATGTCCGCGCGGCATTCTTCCTCGTGGCCGCTTTCGTCCCGGCGATGGCGGCGAAGGGATCGGGCAGCGTGATCAACATCGGCAGCATGGCCGGCAGCCTCGGCCTGGCCAACGCTGCCGCGTACGGCGCGACCAAGGCCGCGCTGGCATCACTGACGCAGAGCTGGACGGCTGAGTACAGCGGCCGTGGTGTCCGCTTCAACACCGTTGCCCCCGGCCCGGTCTACACCCGGGGCGCGGACCGCGAGCTGTTCGACGCGATCGCCGAAACCACAGCGATGAAGCGCGCGGCCGAGCCGGCCGAGATCGCCGAGGTCGTCGCCTTCCTCGCCTCGTCGAAGGCCGGCTACGTCACCGGCGCGACCGTCGCCGTCGACGGCGGCCGCACCGCCATCTGAACCCTGGCTCGCACACGGGGCGGCCCCCGCCGACGCCCCTGTCGTGCGTCGGCCGGTGGGCGTCGCTCCCGGCAGCTCAAGGGGGCCGAGCACGGCACCGACCGGTGACCGGTCAATGCCTCAGGGCCGTTCCCACCTCGGCCTTGGTCCGGCCCGACAGTTTGCGGTTGCTGCGGGCCGCGGCTTCCTTGGCCGCCCCGGCGGCGACGTCGTCGACCGTCACCACCACCGTGTCCAGCAGATTGCCTTGCGGGTCACGGAAGTTGACCTGCACGATGTACGACTTCTTCGCGTCGGTGCTGTTCGTCACGGTGACCTTCGCGGTGGCGCGGCCGTCGTGGTCGGTGACCGGCGCGGACAGCTTGACGTCGTTCTTGGCGTCCACGCCGTTCTTGAAGTTGTTGATCTTCTCGCTCGCGGCGGCCGCCGCCGAGGCCACCACGTCCGCGCCCCTGGATGCCACCGATGCCGCGGCGGACGCGGCCTCGGACGCCGTGCTGGAGGCGTTGCCGCCGCCGGAGCAGGCAGCGGCCATCGGCAGCACGGCCGCCGTCAGCAGTGCGGCGCACAGTCCTCGCGCGGCTTTCCTCGTCATCGTGCCTCCCAGCACTTGCCGGTCACCCGTCGCCCCAGTCAAAGCGGTTGCGGGTGGCGCCGCATGCCGTGTACGCCGGACGGGTTACGGGCCGGGTCGGTGCGACCGGGCCTCGGAGTCGCGACCAGTGCGAGTGCGGCCGAGGCCGGGGGCATGAGCGTTCTGAGCCGGCGTATGTACGCACGCACCCGAAGCCTGTGCACGGGGCACAGGCTTCGGGCCGTCAGCAGGCTACGGTCAGCGGTCAGCGGCCGTATCGGATCAGGGCGCGGACCATGCGGCAGGTCGTGTCGGACGGCGGGTGGATGCCGATGCGTTCGGCGATCGTTTGTATCTTGTCATTGGTCGCGGTCGACGGGTAGTAGACGCCCGTGTCGAGCAGGGCGATCGCCAGGCGCATGGCCTTCAGGCGGCGGTTGTGGGTGACGTACCACTCGCGGGGCCGGCCCGCGGGGAGCGGCTTCTTCCGCAGGGGCTTGTGGAGCGGCTCGGTCGTGACTGTGGCAACGGCCATGGGCAACCTCCTGGCACGGTCGTGGAACCCTCACGAACTCCCTCTATTTTACGGCCCACCACTGACAATCGTCGCTGGCCGGCGGGGCTTTCGAGACGTCCTTCCCGTACCGTTGGCCCCATGGAGATCTGGATCAATCCCGCCTGTTCCAAGTGCCGCGGCGCGGTGGAACTGCTCGACGCGGAGGGTGCCGAATACACCGTCCGCCGCTACCTGGAAGACGTGCCGTCGCCGGACGAGATCCGGGCGGTGCTCGACCGGCTCGGGCTGGAGCCGTGGGACATCACGCGGACGCAGGAGGCGGAGGCGAAGGAGCTCGGGCTCAAGGAGTGGCCGCGCGAAGCCGGTTCACGGGAGCGGTGGATCTCGGCGCTCGCCGAACACCCGAAGCTGATCCAGCGGCCGATCATCACGGCCGACGACGGGACCGCCGTCGTGGCACGCACGGACGAGGCGGTACGGGACGCGCTGGGGCGCTGAT
The DNA here is from genome assembly GCF_045207325.1 of Streptomyces sp. NBC_00846. Taxonomy (NCBI): domain Bacteria; kingdom Bacillati; phylum Actinomycetota; class Actinomycetes; order Kitasatosporales; family Streptomycetaceae; genus Streptomyces; species Streptomyces sp. NBC_00846. The sequence goes on from NZ_CP108846.1 coordinate 1,850,176, forward strand.
CCTTTGCCGGTGGACCCAACGGCGGCCCGTCACCCGGTGATCAAGGATCGGCGGCTCTGCTGCTAATCTCCGCCGTCATGATGTCTGACGACCGCGAGATACCCGCTGCCCCGGACTGGGACGAGTGGCGGGCACGCGAGGAAGCCGAGGGTGCGGCACGGCACCAGAACCCGTACGGGGCTCCGGAAGTGCCACGTGACCGACGCGGCCGGTGGCGGAACGGGCTGATCACGGCCATCGTCGTAGCCGCCGTCGCCACGGGTGCCGTGCTGTATCTGCGCGGCGACGGTGGCGGCGCCACCGACGCCGCCGGGAATTCACCCTCGCGCTCCCCCGCACCCGCGGACCGGTCCCCCGCACCGTCGGCGCCGGCCGTGTCTGCCCAACTGCCCGCCGACGCACCGTCCGTGCTGCCCTCGCTGCTCGCCCGGCCGATCGTCCGGCCCGGCCAGGCCTTCCCCGAGAAGACGGTACGGCTGGCGGACGGCACGGTCTACAACCGGGTCGACGTCGCCACGACGACGAACTGCGAGCGGGGCATGTCGCAGGAACTGGCGCAGCTCATCGCACAGGGCAAGGGCTGCGAGCAGCTCACGGCCGCGCTGTACACGGACTCGGCACGGCGTGCGCAGGTCACGGTGAGTGTGCTGAGCTTCCGGCGGGCGGAGGATTCGGGGACCGTGTTCGCGATGGCGTCGATGGACCCCGTCACGTACCAGGTCGTCTCGCTCGACCCGCCGCCCGGGGCCGGGCTGCAGACCGTTCCGGCCGGTTCGGCCGGAGTGTTCAAGCGGTTGGCCACGGTGCGTTCGGTGGTCTTCGCCAATGCGCAGTGGTCGGACGGCGCGGAGAGCCGTGAGGCGGAGCTCACCAAGGCGGACACCGATCTGCTGACGTATGTCAACAAGAAGGTCACGGCGTACGAGACGGCCGGCGCCGAGCAGGGCTAGGTGTACTGACCCTTGAGGTTGGGGACGCGGCCGGCGGGTGGTTGACCCTTGAGCGCGGTGTGTCCGCGGCGGTGATTGTAGGCGTGCAGCCATTGCGGGTAGGCGTCGCGTCGTTCGGCCTCGGTCCGGTATGTCTTGGCGTAGGCCCATTCATCGAGGAGGGTGCGGTTGAACCGCCCACCTTCCCGTTGGTCTGGGGGCGGTAGGGCCGGGTCCGTTTGTGTGAAATCCCTTGCTCTGCAAGGGAGTCACGCCAGAGGTGCGATTTGTAGCAGGCGCCGTTTTCGGTCAGGACGCGCTGGACGGCGATGCCGCAGGAAGCGAAGTAGGCGTGGGCACGCTGCCAGAAGCCGACAGCGGTTTCCTTCTTCTCGTCTGCCAGGATCTCGCTGTAGGCGAGCCGGGAGTGGTCGTCGACGGCGTTGCGTAGGAAGCTCATGCCCGCCTTCGCCCGGTTCTTGCGGCCGCCTGCCGGCCGAGGGCCCTGTGGCCACCACCGTCGGGGATGTTGCCGAGTTTCTTGATGTCGACGTGCACGAGGTCACCGGGTGCGTCGTGTTCGTAGCGGCGGATGACCCGGCCGGTGGCCGTAGCGGTCGATGACGCCGCATCGTCCCGGACCTGCACCTCCTGCAGCAGCCGGGCCCCGGTGCCGTCCGCCTCCCACGGGCGCTGCGCAGCTCAGTCAGCGACCGCTCCGGGGGCCGAGGTGCCCCACGCGGGTTTCCTGCTGCGGGAGTTGCAGGATCGGCTCTTGCGTGGTCCGCGCGATCACGACGACCACGGGCTCATTCGGGTCGGGATTCTCCTCTCGATGCGGGACGAACGGCGGGACGAGCAGGAAGTCGCCGGGATTCGGGCGGGCCGGCCCACGCCGGCCCCGGCCCGAGCCCCGCTCCAGGGAGCCCTTACGCCTCTGCGTCCCGCGCCTGCTCCTCCGCCTCGGCCAGCAGCTCCGTCAGGCGCAGGCCGAACCGCACGTCGCAGGGGTGCGGCTCCCCCGTGCGTACCGAGTCGATCAGGGCGTCCACCGCTGACCGGAAGGAGCCGATCGGATCGCTCCACCGTGGCAGTGCGACGGTTCCTTCCTCGCCCCTGAGCTCGATCTCCGTGCCCACCGCGCCGACCGGGGCGCCCAGCGCGAGCGTCACCGTGCTGGAGGCGCCGGAGGTGTGGCGGAGGATCAGGTGGGTGGTGTCGGAGGGGCCGCGGGCCGCGGTCAGTTGTGTGACGTCGCCCAGGACCGGGATCAGGACCGACAGGACGTGCGGGCCGACGTCCCACAGGCCGCCCTTCTCGCGGCGCCAGGGCGAGGCCGCGTACTCGCTGGTCGCGCCGGGGGCGAACAGCGCCGCGATCCACTCGGCGCGGGCGGTGAACCAGCCGTCCACGGCGGCCTGTTCGGTGACCCAGTCGGATGTCTCGGCCGCGAAGCGCAGGGTGCAGAAGACGATGGACGCGGCCCCCGTCTGCTCCGTGGCCCGGGCGACCTCGCGGGCGGCCGCCACGGTGGTCGCGACCGGCTTGTCCAGCAGCAGATGACGGCCGGTGGCGGCGGCGCGGGCGGCGAGCGGGGCCTGGACGTCCGGCGGCACGGCGAACGCGATCGCGTCGCTGGCCGCGAAGAGCTCGTCGATGCCCGCCTCGCCGGTGTACGCCGTGGTGCCGTGGGCGTCGGCCAGCGCTTTCGCGGCTTCGGGTCGCCGGCCCCACACGCCGCTCAGTGCGACGCCGGGGTGGGCTGCGAGGGCGGGGGCCTGGGTGTTCCGGGCCCAGGGGCCCGCGCCGACGAGGCCGATGCGCAGGGGGGTCGCGGGAAGTGTCGTCATGGGGTCAGTCTGCCGGGTTCGCCGGACGACTCCCGTATTGAGCTGGCGGAGAGTGAGCTTCAATGGCTATGTTTCCGGTGCCGGCCGCGGGACTCCGGCGCGACTTCCGGGACTTGCCTCTAAAGCAGTGATTTCGCTGTTCGCGCCCCCATTCCCCGGCCGGCGCTCCGCCCCTGTGTACGGCGGCGCGTGACACCACGGGGGAAACCATGGCGACCAGCTCCGAGACCACTCGCACCAGGACCGGTGCCGACCTCGTCGCGGCCGAGGACGTACTCCTCTTCGTCAACGCGGCGATCACCGCGACCGGACAGCGTGAGTTCCGCTCGACGGCGTATCAGCAGCGGCTCTCGCTGGACTTCCTCCATGAGTACGTACGGGTCAACTACCGCCGGGTGTACGCCGCCGCGCTCGCCCTCGACATCAACGACCACAACGCCGCGCGCATCGTCCAGGGGCTGCTGGAGACCGCCGCCGACGCGACCGCCGAGGAGAAGCGCACCGAGGGCCGGCTGATCGCCGCCCGGCTGGCGAAGCTGCCGCCGCAGCGCGTCTACCGGCTGTTCCGCGCGCTGCGCGGGGCGAAGGTGAACAACCGGCGCACCCGCGCGATCATGCGCGACTGGCTGGCCGCCCGGCCGGATCCGGCGCACGACGCCGTGAAGTACGGCGCCGGTCTGAAGACGGCCGCGCGCCATGTCCACCTTCGGTTCGACGGGCCGGACGAGCCGGACGAGATAGGGGACTTCCTGTTCCGGCCGGGGCGGCGGCCGCGCTACCAGCACCAGCTGCTCGACGCGTGGCGGCGCGCCCACTACGAGCAGGGTGCCGTCGACGAGCTGCCGTTCACCGTCGCCGAGGGCTTCGCCGCCCGGCACAGGATGAAGCGCGAGGTGTTCCTGGAGCGGATGGTACCGAGGATGACCCGGCTGGAGCGGCTGCGGACCCTGGGGCAGCGCACCGCCGGGGACGAGGCGCCGCTGCCCCAGGACGTCGATCTGACCGTGATGCCGCTGACCCGGCTCGCCCTGTACGTCCTGTCGCTCGGCTTCGGGGCGCGGCGGCTCCACCGCGAGGAGCTGGCCCATGCTCTGCGGACCGCCGCCCGCCGTGCGGCGGGACCGCTCGCCGGGAGCTGGGGCCGGGTCGCCGCCGTGCTGGACGACAGCTACTCGTCGTCCGGGTCGGGTGTGAAGCGGCGCCGTCCGCTCGCCGTGGCGCTGGCCTGCCACTTCCTGCTGGAGGCGCTGGCCGCGCCGGGTGCGTACATCCCGCTGTGGACCTCGGGCGGCACAGATCCGCTGCTGGTCAGGCCCTGGGGCCCGACCCCGCTCGGCATCCGGGTACTGGACGCCCTGGAGCACGGTCCGGACCGGCTGGTCATCGTCTCGGACGGGTGGGACAATGCGCCGCCCGGACTCGCGGGCGAGGTGCTGCGGGTGTGGCGGACCCGGCTCGATCCGAACCGGCGCACGGCGGTGGTGCACGTGAACCCCGTATACGACGCGGACGGATTCGACGTGCGGCACCTCGCACCGGGCGTGCCCACCGCCGGTATCCGGGACGCGGAGGATCTGCCCGCGCTGGTGGAGATCACGCAGTTCGCCGAGGGGCGTACGGGAGCGGCGGCCCTGTACGCCTATCTGGACCGCCAGGTCGCACGTTTCGTCGGTGAGCAGAGGGCGGGGGCCGCAGCGTGAACAGGCTCGAACTGTCCGGGCTCGCCACCCGCCCCGCCCAGGTGTGGGGCGGCATCCGGCTGGTGCCGCTGGTGCGCGAGCAGCCGGTCGAGGGGCTTCGGCTGCACCGGGAGATCTACATGGGTTACGGGAACGGCGTCGTGGACGTCGGTCCGCGCACGCACTACACCTCGTACATCCCGCACGGCTTCGTCGCCGACTGGTCCGGCGAGGGCGCCCGGTCCGCCGCGTACGGTACGCAGCTGGGCGCGGGCGCCTCGCCCGGGAACGCGCCGCCCCGGACCGCACGGCTCCAGCGCAACCGCCACCACCGCATGGCCAAGCGGCAGCCGGGCGACCGGCTGCGCTTCCTGCCGCTGCACCTCGCGATGGAGGGCTACCTCGCCCTGCACTTCGGTGGCCCCGCGGTCGCCTGGGAGGAGTGGTCGCGGCAGGCGCTGCGCGACGGGCTCTCGCCGCGTGCCGAGGACGCTTACATGGGGTGGTCGGTGCGCGGGCTCGGCGACGCGCTGCGGGCCTTCGAGATCCATCCCGGCCAGTGCGGGGTGATGGTGTACGCGGCCGATGCGCTCGCTGCCGCCTTCGTTCTGCCGCACCCGGACGACTACCGTCTGCTGCACCCTTCGCTCGTACAGGATCTGTACGGGGAACTGGTCCACCAGTACGCGCTGTACGGCGCGCCGGTGGCGGAGTTCGCGGCGCGGATTTCCGATGGACCGCATCTGCGGACGCTCGCCGGTCTTCGGGCGGCAGCGCGGGCGCAGGAGCGGGAGTGGGCCGAGGCGCACGACACCCTGTTCGCGCGTGAGCTGCTGGACACCTCGTACGCCTTCGACCGGGTGTACCGGATGGGCTCGTTCACACTGTGGCGGTTCCTGCCGCCTTTCCTGCGTAATGGGGAGGGCCGGCACATCGGTGAGACGATCACCGATCACAAGGGGCAGGTCGCGTATCTGAAGACATTCCGGCTGTCCGAGGCCCAGATCAGGCGTGGTCATCTGCTGCACCGGCTCTCCGACGCGGACTGGCGGCTCGCGCAGGCGGCCGTGGCGCTGGGCACCACCGAGGAGGAACTGGTGCGCCGGATCCGTGCCGCCGGTTTCGAGTCGCTGCTCAAGGCCCGCGCATGAGGGGATGGCTTCCGTGACGTTCAAGGCTGAGTACATCTGGATCGACGGCACCGAGCCGACCGCCAAGCTCCGTTCGAAGACGAAGATCATGGCCGGGAGTCCGTCGCAGGATGTGGCGGAGCTGCCGATCTGGGGCTTCGACGGTTCGAGCACCAACCAGGCCGTGGGCCACGCCTCCGACCGGGTGCCGGGTGGGCGCCCCCTCGGCTCCTCCGTCGCCCCGCGGGCCCACCTGGCATACAGGTGAGGAACGTAACGCCAAGGGCCCGTATCGACGGCTGAGAGAGGCCTGCTGCGCCGTCACGTTCTCTGGTTCAATGGGGGCATGGTCGGCATCCAGTACACCTCGACAGGTCGCAGCGACCTCCAACCGTTCTGGCCGTCCCGTCAGCATCACGACTTCGACCGGGTGTGTTGCCGCGCGTTGAACGCGCAGGCCCTCTAAAGCCGCTCACCCCGGCCTTCGGCCCGCGCGCCGGCAAGTCCGTCCCTCGACGACTCCTTCGCGCGAAAGAGCTGACCCATGGCGAACACTCGTACTTTCTCCGCCGCTGCCTCGGCCGGCGCGGCAGCTCCGACGACTGCTGCGGCCACCACCTCCGCCCGCCCGCTCCCGCCCAACCGCCACCGGCTGCGTGCCGTCGACGCCGGTGAGGTCGTCCGGCCGGCCGCTGTGGCCGAGTTCCTGCCGCCGGGTGCCACCTGGCTGCCCGCACCCCAGTACACCGTTCCGGCGCTGCCGGGCCACCCGCCGTTGATCGGCTACCTGGTGCTCGTACCGGCCGATCAGCAGCCGGCCGTCACCGCGGCCGCCCAGTACCTGGTGTCGTCGCCGGTGGCGGACCCGGGCGCGGGTCCGGTGCGCATCGACCCCGTACAGCGCGTCGCCGCGGTCGACGGGAACACGCTCGACCTCACCTTCCTGGAGTTCGAACTGCTCGCCCACCTCGTCGCGCACCCGCACCGGGTACACACCCGCGATCAGCTGGTGACCACCGTCTGGGGCTACGGACACGTGGGCGACGGACGCACCGTGGACGTCCATGTCGCGCGGCTGCGCCGCAAGCTGGGCGCCGAGCACCGCCGGACGATCCAGACCGTGCGGCGCGTCGGCTACAAGTACGCCCCCTGAGAGGCCTGTTGCCGTACGCGGGAGAGCGGCCCCGGCCCCGGTACGTACCGGACCGGGGCCGCTGTCACGTGCCCGGTCGGTCAGCCTCGCGCCCCGGACCGCACCGGGACCCCGGCCACCCCCGTGCCCGCGTCCGGCTCCGGTTCGCCGTGCTCCAGGCCCGGCAGTCGGCTCAGTCCGCGCGGGGTCCGCCAGTTCCGCTCGCCCAGCAGCGCCATCACGGAGGGCAGCAGGACCATCCGTACGACCGTGGCGTCCAGCAGTACCGCCACGGCGAGGCCGACGCCCATCTGCTGCATGTCCTGCATCGACAGCGTCCCGAAGACCGCGAAGACCGCGACCATGATCACGGCCGCTCCGGTCACCGCGCCCGCGGTCCGCCGGATGCCCTCGTCGATCGCGGCCCGGGTGGACAGTCCGCGGTCGCGGGCCTCGCGGATCCGGGAGACCACGAACACGTGGTAGTCCATGGAGAGTCCGAACAGGACGACCAGGACGAACAGCGGAATCCACGCCTCGATCGCACCGACGCCCTCGGAGCCGATCAGCGAGGCCCCCCAGCCGTGCTGGAAGACGGCGACCATCACCCCGTACGCGGCGGCCACGGACAGCAGGTTGAGCAGGATCGACGTCACCGCGATGACGTACGAGCGGAAGCAGAACAGCATCAGCAGGAACGTCACCGCCGTGATGAAGGCGAAGACGGGGACGATGCCGCGCTTCAGCTGGTCGCTGAAGTCGACGGACCCGGCGGTTTCCCCGGTCACGTACACCTGGGCCCCCGTTCCTTCGAACGCGGCGGGCAGCCGCTTCTCGCGCAGCTCGGCAAGGCCGGCCGCGCCGCCTGGGAGCGGCACCTCGATCTCCGCGACGTTCTGCGCCCGGTGGACCGTCACCTCGTCGAAGCCGGCGAACGCCTTGCGCAGTGCGGGTGCCTCGATGTTGTCGGCCTTGACGACGACCCGTGCCGGAGCGGGGCCGCCGGGGAAAGCTTCGTCGATCTGCCGGTAGGCGACCGAGAGCTGCGAGTCGGAGCCGAACTGCTTCTCCAGGCCCAGCTGTTCGGTCTTCATGCCGAGGGCGGGCGCGGCCAGCGCGAGCAGTACGGCGACCGAGGCGACCGCGAAGATCTTCGGCCTGGCCAGGACCGGCTTCAGCACCGTCCCGGCGGTATCGCCACTGGTGCCCGCGCGCCTGCCGCCACGCCGGCTCCCTCGCCGGCCGATGAAGGGGACACGTCCCGCGTCGATCCGGTCGCCCAGCCAGGACAGCAGCGCGGGCAGCACCGTCACCGAGCCCAGCATCGCGATGAAGACCACGGTGATCGTGGCGAGCGCGAAGCCCTTGAACAGCATCAGTCCGGACAGGAACATGCCGGCCATCGCGACCATCACCGTGAGCCCGGAGACGAGCACGGCCCGGCCGCTGGTCGCCGCCGCGATCCGCAGGGCCGTCTCGGCATCGCGTCCCGCCGCCCGCTCGTCGCGTTCGCGCCGCAGATAGAAGAGGCAGTAGTCGACGCCGACGGCGAAGCCCATCAGGAACATCACGGAGTACGTGGTCTGGAACAGGTGCAGTTGGTGGCTGGCGAGCGAGAGCAGGCCGAAGGCGGCCATGCACGCGGTCAGTGCGAGACCGACCGGGAGCAGCGCCGCGACGACGGCCCCGAAGGCGACCAGCAGAATGCCGAGGGCCAGGGGCACGGCGGTGAACTCGGCCTTCTTGAAGTCCTCGGAGAGCAGGTCGCCGAGCCACTTCCCGGCGCTGGCCTCGCCGAACTGGTGGATGGTGACGTCGGGGTGGTCCGCCCGGGCGGTGGCCACGGCGTCGAGGACGGGCTGCACCCGGTCCGGAGCCGTCGCCGCGTCGCCCTTCAGATCGAAGGTGATCAGCGCGTCCTTGCCGTCCTCGGAGGGGACGGGCGCCGCGAGGTTCGTCACCTCACCGGTCCGCCCGATGGCCGCGGCGAGGTCGCGGGCGGGACCCCGCCAGTCCCCCGCCTTCGTGGCGGAGACCATGACCAGTTCGCCGGCGGGCCGCCCGAGTCCGGCGTCGTCGAGGATCTGTTCGGCCCGCGCCGAATCACCCGCGGCGTTCTCCGAGTCGGTCATCTCGACCAGGCCGGATGCGCCGCCGATGCCCGTGGCGAGCACGACGAAGAGCAGCCAGCCGAGAATGGCGGTTTTGCGGTGGTGTGCGCTCCACACACCGATACGTGCCGCGAGGTTGCGCCTCATGGCGTGTTCGCCCCCAGAAGGTTCGGACGCAAGTGGAAGAGATGGAAGAGATGCAGGAAGTGCGTCGTCGATGAATCTAGGAACGGGGCGTCTGCCGCCCCAGCCGTCGAAACCCCCACTCGCGGAGCCATAGGGCGAAGGCGGCGGGGTGGTGCTGGATACACCCCGTCCGGGTGGGGAAACGGCTGACATCGGGGGCGCCCGGCAGGTGAGACTGTCCGGGCCGGGCCTGCCACGGGGTCCGGCAGGGAGAGGACGGAACCGGGATGAACGCGATACGGAAACGGATACGGGGCGCGCTGTCGGCCGCCGGGCGCGGATTCGTGCTGTCGCTCGCCGGCCTGGCCGGGTCGCTCACCCTCTTCGTGTGGGCCGTGCTCTCAATCGCCTTCATCCCGCTGGGCGTCGGCCTGTTCACCACCCCCCACGTCCTGGAGCTGGTCCGCAAGCACGCCAACCGGCGCCGGCTGCTCGCGGTCACCTGGTCCGGCATACGCATCCCGGTCCCGTACCGCCCCTTCCCGAAGGATCTGCGCACCGGCTTCACGGGGCAGGTGGAGCGGACCACGCTGATGCTGAAGGACCCGGCGACCTGGCGGGACCTCCGCTGGCTGCTGGTCGACATGACCGCGGGCTATGTCGTGGCGACCCTGGCGACGGGGCTGATGATCTACCCGCTGGAGGGGTTCGTCCTGGCGGCGGGCCTGTGGCGGGTTTTCACCGACGACCGGTACTGGTACGGGTTCGTGCCGGTCGACAGCCAGGCGTCGGGGCTTGCCGCCGCCGCGCTCGGCGTGGCGATCCTCGCGACCGGTGTGCTGGTCGGTGACCGGCTGGTGCGGCTGCACTTCGTGATCACCCGGGCGATGCTGGCCCCCACCCAGGAGCAGGAGCTGGCCCGGCGTGTCGACCGGCTGACCGAGACCCGGCACGAGGCCGTGGACACCGCCGCCTCCGAACTGCGGCGCATCGAGCGCGATCTGCACGACGGCGCGCAGGCCCGGCTGGTCGCCATGGGCATGAATCTGGGCACCGTGGAAGCGCTCATCGAGAAGGACCCGGCGCAGGCGAAGAAGCTCCTCGCCATGGCCCGCCAGTCCTCCGCGGAGGCGCTCACGGAGCTGCGCGATCTGGTCCGGGGCATCCACCCGCCGGTCCTCGCCGAACGCGGACTCGGGGACGCGGTCCGGGCGTTGGCGCTGCGGCTGCCCATCGAGTCGGAGGTCCGGGTGGAGCTGGACGGGCGGGCGGACGCTGCGGTCGAGTCGGCCGCGTACTTCGCGGTGAGCGAGACGCTGACGAACGCCGCCAAGCATTCGGGGGCCGACCGCGTCTGGGTGGACGTCCACCACACGGACGCCATGCTGCGGGTCTCCGTCACGGACAACGGCCGGGGTGGTGCGGCGGTCGGATCCGGCTCGGGGCTGAGCGGAATCGAACGCCGACTCGGTACATTCGACGGCATCATGGCCGTCAGCAGCCCCGCGGGCGGTCCCACCATGGTGACCATGGAGATCCCTTGCGAGTTGTCCTAGCCGAAGATCTCTTTCTGCTCCGTGACGGCCTGGTGCGGCTGCTGGAGGCGTACGACTTCGAGATCGCGGCGGCCGTCGAGACGGGACCGGAACTGACGTGTGCGCTGGCCGAGTTGGCGCCGGACGTCGCGGTGGTCGACGTCCGGCTGCCGCCGTCCCACACGGACGAGGGCCTGCAGTGCGCGCTGGCGGCCCGGCAGGCCAGACCGGGGCTTCCGGTGCTCGTGCTCTCTCAGCACGTGGAACAGTTGTACGCGCGCGAGCTGCTGGCGGACGGCAACGGCGGCATCGGCTATCTGCTCAAGGACCGGGTCTTCGACGCCGAGCAGTTCATCGACGCGGTGCGCAGGGTCGCCGCGGGCGGCACGGCGATGGACCCGCAGGTGATCTCGCAGTTGCTGTCGCGGCGTTCGCAGGACAAGCCGATGGGCGGGCTGACGCCGCGGGAGCGGGAGGTCATGGAGCTGATGGCGCAGGGCCGTTCGAACGCGGCGATCGCCTCGCAGATGGTGATCACGGAGCGGGCGGTGGCCAAGCACACCTCGAACATCTTCGGGAAGCTGGGCCTGCCGCCGTCCGACGACGACAACCGCCGCGTTCTCGCGGTCCTCGCCTACCTGGACCACGGCTGAGCCGGGACTTCGTCGTGGCCGCGCGTACCCCGGCGGGTCGCGCGGCGACGGGCTGTTGCGCGAGGGCCTGTACGGGGACGAGGGCGGCAGCCGCCGCCCGTGCGAGCGCACTGAGCACACGGGTACGTCGTGCCATGGTTCCCTTCCGTTCCCGACCGGTGCAGCGGGTGGCAGTCGGCGTGAGGGGGCGCGCGCGGAGGGAAGCGCGGCGCATCGCACGACACGGGTGCGCCGGGGTGACCATCGCACCATTTCGCTCGTTCTGCTGAACGTGCGACCACTGCCAGAGGTACCTTCCGCAGCCGCCCCGGCCGATGGGGAGCAGGCCGGGGCCGCGCTCGTCGAGCACTATCCGCGCCTGGCCCGCCTCGGCTATCTCGTCCTGCCGCCGTCCCTCGGCAGCCACCGCCGCGTCCTGACGGCGCACGCCCTGGCCCAGCGGTGCCTGCTGTCGGGGCGCCGGACAGGGTATGCGTACGTCCGCGTGCGGTTGCTGCGCGCGGCGCTGGAGACGGGCCGTCCACGGCTTCGCCGGCTGCCGCCCCTCCTCCCGCTGGTGTGGGGGCTGCGGCTGTTCCCGCACTCCGGCGGAGCGGAGGAACTCGCCCTGGAGCAGGCCCTGTCGGCGCTCTCCGGTCCGGGGCGCGCCGCGTACGTCCTGCGCGGTCTGGAGCGGCTGACGGATGCGGAGGTGCGGCGGGTGCTCGCCGCTGCCGGGGTGGCTGATCCGCATGCGGCGCTCGCGGCGGCGGAGGGCGTGTCGGCGCCGTACGAGCTCCTCGGGTCCCCGGAGTTCGATCCCTGTTCGCTCCAGGCCCGGCCGCCGGATCTGCTGCGCCGCCGTCGGTACGCGAAGGCGGCGGTGGCGGCCGTCGCGGCGCTGCTGGTGTGCGGGGCGCTGCTGGGGCTGCCGGGCCACGGCTGGGGGCGCGGCGCACCGCCCGTAACGCCCTACGCCCACAACGCCGCCACCGAACAGGCCCTGGACCCTGGCGGTTTGACCCGTGTTCCGGTGGCGTTCTGGCGGCGCTCGCCCCGTACCGACTTCACCACCTGGCCCACCCGCGGCGACCGCGCGGGGGACGTCCGGCTGCTGCGCCGCGCGCTCACCGTGTGGGCGCACCCGGACGGCGCGGTGCGCCTGTCGGCGACGCCCGGGACACCGGCCGGGCCGCCGATGGGGGCGCCGCAACTGCTGTACGCGGGCGGGGTGGACCGGGCGACGGTGGTGCTGTTCTACGACGGGCTGCGCGTCGTGCGGTACGCGGAACCCCGGGACGCCGTTGCGGGCCGGGGCGTGGCGCTCGACTTCGCCCGGGTCGACAGTGCCGACAGGGCCTCGTCCGGCGCCCTGATCGTGGGCCGCACGGGCGGCCGGGTCCGCTATCTCACCGCACCCTGGGTGCGTGCCGTTTCCGTACGGGATCTGCTCGCCCCGGGCGGCGCCCCGCGGCCGCTGCACCGCACCGCCGACGGGGTGACGGCCGCACTGAACAGCCCGGCAACGGCCAGGAGTTGCCGTTCCTGGGAAGCGATCGAGCTGCGCGACGGCCCGGTGGTCCGGCTGATGACGGACCTCGGCGAGCTGCCCCCCGCCCGGCTGACGTCGGGCCCGCCGGCCACGCCGCACGACGTCTCCGGGCGGGCGGAGCGGGACAGTTGGGCGCGGACCGCCTGCCTGCTGCCCGCAGTCCGTTCGCACGGCGTGCGGTCGGTGAACTCCTGGCAGTACGCCGAGCAGCCGCTGCCCGAGGACAACGGCTCGGCGCGCTGGCTCTGCACCCGGGCGGAGACCTGGCGGGGCACCGGAAGCCGGGTCCTCGCCCAGTTCCAGGCCCCGTCGGCGCCGTCCGTGGCGACCGGCGGCCCGCCCGGGGCGGTCGCGGCCCGGGCCGAGGACTCACCGGCCTGCGGGATGCGTGATCCGCGGGTGCTGGCCGGGGTGCTGTGGAAGTCGCACGGCGGGCGCTGGTACGTACTGGCGGCGGGCAGCGAGCAGTTCGCCTCGCTGACCACGTCGGACGGGGTGGAGGGACGGTCCGAGAGCCGGCTCCTCGCCGTACCGGCCAGGGCGGGCGACCGGGCGCGGCTGAACGGGACGCTGGCGGACGGCAGTCGGGTGGGCGCCCTGCGCTGACGCCCGGCCCCCCGGAGGCGGGCAACCGGGTGCCGGGGAAACGGAGGGCGGGGAATCCTGATCCTGTCGATGGTGCGGTCCGTCGCGGCCTCGGGTGCCGACTGGCGGCTGCTGTACGGCGGACGTTCGCGGGCCTCGATGCCGTTCCTGGGCGAGATCGAGAAGCTGGGTGCGGAGGGCGACCGGGTGACCGTCGTCGCGCAGGACGAGGCGGGCCGCCCGGACACGGCCGCGGCCCCGGCGAACACGGCGCCGGGCACGGCCGTCTACTGCTGCGGCCCCGAGCCCCCTGACGGACGCGGTCGCCGCCGCACTCCCGCCCGGCCGCACCCTGCACCTGGAGCGCTTCAGCGCGGCGACCACGACATCGGCCGGTTCCGGTCCCTTCGAGGTCGAACTGCGCCGCTCCGGCCGCACGGTCCACGTACCGGCCGGCCGGTCGGTGCCGGCCGCGGTGCGCGAGCCGCACGGACGGCGAGCCGGGTCTTGCCGACACCGCCGCTGCCGGTGAGGGTGGTCAGCCGGTGCGTGGCGAGGGTGTGTTCGAGCCGGGCGAGTTCCGCTTTCCGTCCGACAAAGCTCGTTGTCTCCTCGGGAATGTTGCTCGCCATGGTCACCGTCGCCGAAACAGGTGGACGGCCCGTGGAAGGGGCACGCCGGGGGTGCCGTGCTGCGGCATCCCCGGCGGCTTGCTGCCTCTCAACGTAGCCCTGTCGGCACTCAGTTCAGGGAAAACACCGCCACCGTACGCCCCGGGACGGTGAAGCTTCCCGAACTCCTCTCGTACGTGGCCTTCTTGACGGTGGAATCCGCGCCCGCAGCCTGGACGGGATGCAGGGTGTACCGCTTCCCCGCCAGTACGGCGATCTGCTGGGTCGTGGTGGCGGGGGTCGCGTTGAGGACGACCACCAGCTTTCCGAGCCGCATGGTGATCACCCCCGGTGTCTCGTCCTTCCCGGAGAGCGGGAAGGACAGGGCGGACTGCACCTGCCCGGTGGTGGCGAGGGCGAAGTCCTTCTCCGTGGACCGGATGGTGAGCAGGTCCCGGTACGCGGCGAAGGCACCGTCGATCTCGGCGCAGCCGGGGCTGAGTGCGGCGTCGGCCAGCAGCGGCTTCGCGTAGGGCCACTTGGACCGGTTGTCGGCGGCCGGCGGGAGTCCGCGGCCGAAGCCGTTGCCGTCGCGGCAGTCCCAGTGGAGCGCGTTGAACCAGTCGCCGCTGTCGTACGAGTTGCGGTCCAGGGACTTGGAGCGCAGCAGGTCGCTGCCGGCCTGGGAGAGCGAGGGCCCCTGCGAGAGGGTGGCCGTCGCCATCGCCAGGATCTGCATGCGGGCCCGGTCCGCCGCCGATGTGCGCGCCGGGAGCTTGAAGGCGAGCGCGTCGTACAGCGACTCGTTGTCGTGGGCGTCCGCGTAGGCGAGGGCGTCACCGGGGGCCGCGGCGTATCCGGCGGGGGCGCCGTTGTAGTCGACACCGGAGCCCTTGACCGTGCGGCCGGAGGAGTCGGTGAAGGTGTAGTCGGCGAGGTTGCCGGTGAGGCCGACCTTGATCAGGTCCTGGTAGTGGAGCAGCCGGGCCTTCTGTTCGGCCTTCGTTCCGTTGGCGGTCGAGGTGTTGGGGTCGGTGTAGAGGCCGGTGGCGAAGCCCTGCACGCCCGGGTCCTCGTCGAAGGGGCTGCCGCCGCGGACGGCGTCGCGGGCCCGGTCGGAGAAGGTGGCGATGCCGGTGCCGGTCATGTTCTTCTGGGTGGCCTGGACGAAGCGGGCGTCGTCGGCGATCTCGCCGAAGTTCCAGCCCTCCCCGTACAGGATGATCTTCTTGCCGTCGACGCCGTCCTTGGCCGTGGTCAGCGCGTCGAGCGCCTTGCGGACGGCGAGGATGTTGGCCTTGGGGTGGTGGCCCATCAGGTCGAAGCGGAAGCCGTCGACCTTGTACTCCTTGGCCCAGGTGACGACCGAGTCCACGACGAGCTTGCCCATCATGGTGTTCTCGGGCGCGGTGTTGGCGCAGCAGGTGGAGGTGGCGACGGTGCCGTCGTCCAGCAGCCGCTGGTAGTAGCCGGGCACGATCCGGTCGAGCACCGACTTGTCGTCCTGGCCGGAGGCCACGGTGTGGTTGTAGACGACGTCCATGACGGTCCGCAGACCCGCGCCGTTCAGCCCCTGCACCATCTGCCGGAACTCGACGGTCCGTCGCGTGCCGTTCGGGCCGGAGGCGTACGAACCTTCCGGGACGGTGTAGTGCAGCGGGTCGTAACCCCAGTTGAACCCGTCCTGCGCCGCGGCCTTCGCCACGCAGGCCTGCTGCTCCTCGGAGTCGGGGGCGTACACGGAAAGATCGCAGGCCGGCTTCTGCTGGGCCGACTTCTTCTCCGGAATGGTGCCGATGTCGAAGGCGGGCAGCAGATGGACGTAACCGGTACCGGAATCCGCGAGCTGCTTGAGGTGTTTCATCCCGTCGGAGCGGCTGTCGGTGAAGGCGAGGTATTCGCCGGGGTGCTTCGAGGTGCGGTCCGCGATCGAGAAGTCGCGGATGTGCAGCTCCTGGATCTGCGCGTCACGCAGGGGGACGGCGGCGGGCTTCCGCAGGCCTGACCAGCCGTGCGGCGCCAGCTCCGGATCGTCGAGGTCGACGACGAGGCTGCGGGCGGAGTCGGTGGTCAGGGCGGTGGAGTACGGGTCCGTGACCTTGTTGGTGACCATCTTCCGGACGGTGGGCGCCCAGACGTTCACGGCGTACCGGTAGGGCTTGCCGTTCCAGCTCTTCGGTCCGGTGACCGACCAGACGCCCGTGCGGTCGTCGCGGTGCATGGGGGCGGTCCTGCCGTCGAGTTCGAGGGCGACGGTACGGGCGGTGGGTGCCCAGACGGACAGGGTGGGGCGGCCGTGGTCGAAGACCGGGCCGAGGGAGGCGGTGGCCGCGTTCTTCCCGTAGAGGTCGTCGAGCACCCCCGCGCTCTGTACGCCGGTGGCGGCGAGAAGCGCACCGTTGGCGGCGCGCTGGGTGGCGATCAGCTGGCCGCGCAGCGCCTCGCGCACCCTGTCCCGGTCCCGGGCGTCGACGGTGAACGCCGGGTAGTCCTTGAGGTGCGGGTACTTCGTCCTCTGTGCGTCGCTCAGCGCGGACGGTGCGAGCCGCAGCCACTGCCCCTCGTCGGACAGCGCCCCGTCGACGACGGAGATGCCGCCGTTCTTGGCGTAGACGAGTTGCTGGCTGGTGGCAGCGGTGGCCGTCACCTTCCATACGACCGTGTCGGCGTCGATCCACTGCGCCTCGGCCTTGGTGAGGTCGGGGGTGGGGACGCCGCCGGTCTGCGGCAGCAGGTAGCCGGGCGTGGAGCCGAGCATCCAGACCTCGTGGCCGTAGGTGGCGAGGTCGAGCGACTGGTCGCTGGGCAGGTCCTTCTCGTCGCCCTTGTGCAGGATGTAGCTGAGCGAGGTCGCGCCGTCGGTGAGCGGCACCTCGAAGGTGGCGCCGGAGGCGTCCTTCTTCACCGGCTGGAGCGGCTTGGCCCAGTCGGTGGGGTCCTTGGCGCCGGTCCAGGTGTGCAGACCCCAGCCGTCGTAGTCGCCGTCGGCCCGGTAGTAGTGCAGGACGGCCTTGGTGGTGTCCTGCGGCGGGTAGACGCCGTCGGGGGCCTCGTCGGTCTGGCCGTCCTTGCCCTGCTCGATCCAGACCTGTCCGGTCCTCGCGAGGTCGACGGTGCGCTCCGGACCGTCGGCCGTGCCGTCCTTCTCGACGGTGTACGCGAGGGAGGAGGCACCCTCGTCGAGCTTGATCCAGGCGAAGGCGCCATAGGCGTCGCGCCCGGTGAACGCGGCCGATGTTTCGCCCGCCTTGAGCTGCCGGCCGTCGTAGTCGCCGTCCGCACGTCTGTAGTGGACGACGGCGTAGTCGCGCTCGACGGCTACGGGCTTCTCGGCGGCGGGTGCCTGTCCCGCGGTGGACGAGGCGAGGGCACTCGAAGTGCGGCCGGCGGCGTCGACGACAACCGCCTTGTACCGCAGGGGCGTTCCGGCCGCCACCTGGTCGTCCAGGTGCTGGGTGACCTGGTACGGGGCGTGGTCGGCGGAACCGAGCGTGACCCACTTCCCGTTGCCGGTCTGTGCGGCGAACACGACACGGTTCAGGGATCCGCCGTCGACGTCCGCGGAGATCTCGACGGTGCCGGTGGCTCCGGCGCCGGGCGCCTTCAGGGTGATCGAGGGCTTGGCGGTGGGGCCGTCCAGGGGCTTTTCCGCGCGCAGCACGACGGTGGAGAGGGCAGGCACGGTGACGGTGATCTTCTTATCGGCCGCGCTGCGAACATCGACCGAATTACCGTACAGCGTCCGGAAGTTCATACCGGCGGTCGCGGTGGGCAGCTCGACGGTCCTGGGTCCGGTGCCGTTGTTGGTGGCGACGACGTACTCGGTCGGCTTCTTCGGGTCCGTGCGGGAGAAGGCGTAGACGGACCCTTCGGCGTAGCGCTCGGTCTGGACGCCGTCGCGCAGGGCCGGGTTCTTCCGGGTGAGCTCGGAGAGCGCGGCGATGTCCCGGTACAGGGGGTGGCTCGTGTCGTACGCGTCCGAGGCGTGGGTGCGGTCGGTGCCCAGTTCGTCGTCGTCGAGGTAGTCGGCTGTCCTGGACGCGAACATCGTCTGGCGGGCGTCCTTGTCACCGCCCGCGCCGGTGAAGCCCTGTTCGTCGCCGTAGTAGACGACGGGGTTGCCCCGGCTGAGGAACATCAGCTCATTGGCGAGCCGGACACGTCGGACGAGTTCCGCGTCATCGGCCTTCGGGTTGTCCTGCTTGATGAACGACCCGATGCGTCCCATGTCGTGGTTGCCGAGGAAGGTGACCTGCTCGTAGGCGTTGGCCTTGTCGGTGGTGTAGCGGTAGTCGTCGGCGAACACCGCCGCGAGTTTCGCGGCCGGGGCGCCCTGCGAGGCGTACTGGCGTGCCGCTTCCTGGAAGGGGAAGTCGAGCGTCGCGTCGAGCCTGCCGCGGGTGACGTAGGGCGAGGTGATGGCGGTGTCGGCGGAGTAGACCTCGCCGAACATGAAGAAGTCCTTGCGCCCGTGCCTGGCCGCGTAGGTGTCGAGCGCTGTCGCCCACTGGGTCCAGAAGTCCAGGTCGACGTGTTTGACGGTGTCGATCCGGAAACCGTCGATGTCGAAGTCCCGGACCCACTTCTCGTAGATCTTCTCCATGCCGGAGACGACCTCGGGCCGCTCGGTCCACAGGTCGTCGAGCCCGGAGAAGTCGCCGTACGTGGTGGACTCGCCGGCGTAGGTCGAGTCGCCCCGGTTGTGGTACATCGTCGGATCGTTGAGCCAGGCCGGAACCTTGTCGCCGGTGTTCTTCGGGGTGTACGGGAACGAGTCCGCGTCGACCTTCGCCAGGCCCTTGCTGTCGTCGAACGGGCGGCCGTCCCTGTCGAGGTAGGGGTAGGCGCCCTTGGGGCGGTAGCCGTACTGCTTCTCGGCGTAGTCGACGGTGTCCGCGGTGTGGTTGGTGATGACGTCGAAGAAGACCTTCATGCCCTTGTCGTGGGCCTTGTCGATCAGCTTGGACAGGTCGGCGTTGCTGCCGAAGTGCGGGTCGACCTGGGTGAAGTCGGTGATCCAGTAGCCGTGGTAGCCGGCCGAGGCGTCCTTGCCGGTGCCCTGGACGGGGCGGTTCTTGAAGATCGGGGCGAGCCAGATGGCGGTGGTGCCGAGGCCCTTGATGTAGTCGAGCCGACGGGTCAGGCCCTTGAGGTCGCCGCCCTGGTAGAAGCCCTTGTCCGTGGGGTCGTAGCCGGTCTCCAGGCGTGAACCGGTGTGTCCGCCGCGGTCGTTGGAGGTGTCACCGTTGGCGAACCGGTCGGGCATGACGAAGTAGAACTGTTCACGCGTCAGGTCGTGGCGTGCGGGTTCGGCGGCCAGCCGGGCGTCCGAGGGCGGGGCCGGCGGTCTCGGCGCGGCGGATGCGGATGCCGCCGGGACGACGGGAAGGAGCGCCGCGCAGAGTGCTGCTACGGCTCCCCGTCTGAGGGTGGAACGGGACACGGGCGGGGTCTCCTTGCGTGCGGGATGTGGTTCTCGGGGCGGGCGGACTTGCCGGGCACCGGGAGAGGGGCGGGCGCTCCTCCCCCGGTGCCGGACGCCCATGTGAAGGCGACGGTGGCCCGGGAGGGGAGGTTTCGGGGTGATCCCCGCAGGGATACGCGGTCATGAGGCGCTTCGCTCCCGGTGACGGACGAGTCCGCGTCACCCGAGGAGACGCCCGATGCGTCCCCGGCCCCCGGGTCACCTGCCGGTCCGGGGCGCTGGGGTCGGCCCCGGACCGGTCACCGATGTCAGCTGCGCCAGACGTCGCTCGTCAGCGTGGCCTTCCCCGACGCCGGCACGGTGGCGGTGCGGTTCGCGCCGCTCTCCCAGGTGACGTTGCCGCTCGCGTCCTTGCGGAGGTACTTGTACTCGAACGACGTACCGGCGGGCAGGTTCACATCGAGTTTCCACACCGGGTACGTCGCCGGGTCGAGCTTCGGCGCGCTGCCGGTGTTCCAGTTGCCGAGCGCGCCCTGGTTGCCGGTGACGTAGATGTTCTGGCCGGGCTGGGTGGTGGCGTTGACGCCGAAGGAGGCACCGGAGGTGCCGGGGTTCGGGGTGCCACCGCCCGAGCAGGTACGGGCGCCCACCTGGAGCGCCAGGGCCGTGTTGGCTCCCAGCGTCGCGGTGAACCGGCCGGAGCCGTCGACGCTGACGCCGTTGCCGGACTGGATGTCGCAGTAGTCACCTGCGGGCAGCGACGTCTGGAACGTACGGGTCAGCGAGGAGCCCTCGTGATTGATCGCGACGTACGCCTTCGCCCCGCGGCCGAATGCGATCCGGTCCCCGCCGTTGTCCCACCAGTCGGTGACGGACTCGCCGCGTGCCGTGTTGCGGAAGCCGACCATGGAGGAGATCTCGCGCCAGGCGTGCTGGCACTTCCACCCGTCGCTGTAACAGGCTTTCACCGTGCCGCCGTTGGGTGGCCCCGCGTCCTTGTCGGTCCATTCGTAGCCGGAGTGGACATCGGGCGATCCGTACGGCCAGGCCAGCATGAAGACACTGGCGAGGGTGTAGCCGGCGCCGTCCTTGTAGTTGAGTGTGTCGCCGCCGCGCTCGGTGTCGTGGTTGTCGACGAAGACCGCGGCCTTCGACGACGGCATGAAGCCCCAGCCCTCGCCGAAGTTCTTCAGGTGGGCGAGGTTCTCGTTGTTGAAGACCTGCTTGAGGCTGCGGGCGTAGCGGAATTCCTGGACGTCCCCGGTGCCGGTGTACTCGTCGGGCTGGACGGCCTCGCCCGCGCCGTAGATCGCCTCCTGCTTCCAGTAGACGTTCGGGTTGCTCAGCCGCGACTTGATGCCGGCCAGGTCCGCGGCGGGCATGTGCTTGGCGGCGTCGATGCGGAAGCCGTCGACGCCGAGGGAGAGGAGGTCGTCGAGGTAGGCGGCGATCCGGCCGCGGACGTATTCCTCACCGGTGTCCAGGTCGGCGAGGCCGACGAGTTCGCAGTTCTGGACGTTGGCCCGGTCCTGGTAGTTGCTGATCTGCGCGGTGCAGTCGTCCATGTCGGCCGCGGAGTACACGCCGGGGTAGTTGTACTTGGTGTACGAGGAGCCGCCGGTGCCGGTGCCCGATCCCGCCGACATGTGGTTGATGACGGAGTCGGCGACGACCTTGACTCCCGCGCTGTGGCAGGTGCCGACCATGGCGGCGAAGGAGGCGCGGTCGCCGAGCCGGCCGGCGATCTTGTAGCTGACCGGCTGGTACGAGGTCCACCACTGGCTGCCCTGGATGTGTTCCTGGGGCGGCGAGACCTGCACGTAGCCGTAGCCGGCCGGGCCGAGGGAGTCCGTGCAGGCCTTGGCCACGGAGTCGAATTTCCACTCGAAGAGGACGGCGGTGACGTCCTTGCCGCCCGGCGTGGCGGCCTGGGCGGTCGTCGTGGGGGCGACGAGAGCGGCGGCCCCTGCTATCAGGGCGAGCGCTGCAGACAGGGGTCTGCGTGCCATGTTTCCTCCTGCTGTGGGGGGAAATGCGGGTGACGGTGCAGCCTCACGTGACAACGCGCCCTGCCCTCAAGGCTCCTGAAGGTTCTTGCTGCAAGAATGCAAACCTTGCCGCGGTGGAGACCGTACGATCCCGCCCGGCCTCGGTCAACCCTTTGGACACCACCCGCCCACATCCACGAAATCCAGCAGATTTCTTCCTGCAAGGACTTACGCAAAACATTGCAGCACTGTTACGTTTCTCCCGACTCCGGTCCGGCCGGCCGGGGGTTCCGGTGATCCCGGACCCCACGCGCCCGGCCGGCCGGGCCGGTCACGGACACGAGAGGCACCCGGAGTCACCCACTCCCCGCGGGCCCGTCAGGGCCGACTCCCGGGTGCCTCTCCTGTGCACCGCGACGCCGGAGCGCTCGCCCGGCCTCAGACGCCGCGGACCGCGGCCGTGGACCCCCGTACCACCAGCTCCGGCTGGAACACGTACTCCGTACGCTGCACCGGGCTGCCGCCGATCTCCTCCAGCAGGGCGCTCACCGCGGCGGCCGCCATCGCCTGCACGGGCTGACGCACCGTCGTCAGCGGCGGGTCGGTGAACGCGATCAGCTGCGAGTCGTCGAAGCCCACCACCGACACGTCGCGCGGCACGCCGAGTCCGCGGCCCCGGGCCGCGCGCACCACGCCGAGCGCCATCTGGTCACTGCCGCAGACGATGCCCGTGCACCCCTGGTCGAGCAGCGCACCGGCCGCGACCTGACCGCCCTCGACACCGAACAGCGCGGAGCAGACCAGGAGTTCGGCCTCGGTCCGGTCCAGGCCGAGGACGTTCACGGCGGCGTCGAGGAAACTCTCGCGCTTGCGGCGGGACGGCACGTAGCGCTGCGGCCCGATGGCCAGGCCGACCCTGCGGTGGCCGAGTTCGGCGAGGTGGCCGACGGCCATCCGTACGGCGGCGGAGTCGTCGGGCGAGACGAACGGGGCGTTGATCCGTTCGTTGTAGCCGTTGATCAGGACGAAGGGCACACCGCGTTCGGTGAGTGCGGCGTACCGGGCCGGGTCGGCCGACAGGTCGGCGTGCAGCCCGGACAGGAAGACGATCCCGCCGACACCCCGTTCGACGAGCTGCTCGACGAGTTCGTCCTCGGTGGCGCCGCCGGGTGTCTGGGTACAGAGCACCGGGGTGTAGCCGTGCCCGGCCAGGGCCTGTTCGACGGCCTGCGCGAACGCCGGGAAGATCGGGTTGGTGAGCTCGGGAGTCACCAGCCCGATCAGCCCGGCGCTGCGCTGCCGCAGCCGCACAGGACGTTCGTAGCCCAGGATGTCCAGCGCCGCGAGCACCCGCTGACGCGTGGTGTCCGCGACACCCGGTTTCCCGTTGAGCACCCGGCTGACGGTCGCCTCGCTGACCGCTGCCTGGCCGGCGATGTCCGAGAGCCTCGGCGCACCACCGGTCCTGGGCAGGGGAACCGTCACACCGTCCACCACACCGTGGTGTCCGCGGGCAGCTCGATCTCGGCGCCGTCGGGGACGACCGGGGCGCTGGACAGCAGGACGGTGCCGCGCACGGGGATGCGTACCGGACGGCCCGTCGTGTTGACGGTGCAGATGAAACCGGGGCGGGCGAAGATCAGCAGCCCCTCGGGGGCCTGGAGCCACTCCACCGCGGTCCCGGCGCCGAGCCCCGGGTGCGCCCGGCGGGCGGCGATCGCGGCCCGGTACAGCTCCAGCGTGGAGTTCGCGTCGCCGGTCTGCGCCTCGACGCTCAGCGCGCCCCAGCTGTCGGGCTGCGGCAGCCAGCTGCCGCCGCTGCCGAAGCCGTACGAGCCGCCCTCGCGGGTCCACGGGATCGGCACCCGGCAGCCGTCGCGGAAACCGTCCTGGCCCTCCGCGCGGAAGAACGACGGGTCCTGGCGGGCCTCGTCGGGCAGGTCGGTGACGTCGGGCAGGCCGAGCTCCTCGCCCTGGTAGACGTACGCGGAACCGGGCAGCGCCAGCATCAGCAGGGTGGCGGCGCGGGCCCGGCGCAGGCCCAGTACGGGGTCGCCGGCCGTGCGGATCTGGGTGCCGAGGCCGGGCGGGTTCGCGAACCGGGTGGCGTGCCGGGTCACGTCGTGGTTGGAGAGCACCCAGGTGGCGGGGGCACCGACCGGACGCATCGCGTCGAGCGAGGTGTCGATGACCTCGCGCAGCTCGGCGGCGTCCCAGGCGGTGGAGAGGTACTGGAAGTTGAACGCCTGGTGCATCTCGTCGGGGCGCACGTAGTTGGCGGTGCGCTCGACGGTCGGGGTCCATGCCTCGGCGACGGCGATGCGGTCGCCGGGGTACTCGTCGAGGATGGTGCGCCAGGAGCGGTAGATCGCGTGGACCCCGTCCTGGTCGAAGAACGGCATGACGTCGTTGCCGAGCAGCTTGAGCTGGTCGTGCGTGCCGAGGTCGGGCAGGCCGGCGGCCTTGACGAGGCCGTGGGCGACGTCGACCCGGAAGCCGTCGACGCCCATGTCGAGCCAGAAGCGCAGGATCGAGCGGAACTCGTCGGCGACGGCCGGGTGTTCCCAGTTGAAGTCCGGCTGCTCGGGCGCGAAGAGGTGGAGGTACCAGTCGCCGGGGGTGCCGTCCGGGTCGGTGGTCCGGGTCCAGGCGGGGCCGCCGAAGATGGACTCCCAGTCGTTGGGCGGGAGTTCGCCGTCCGCGCCCTTGCCGGGGCGGAAGTGGTAGCGCTCGCGCAGCGGGGAGCCGGGGCCTTCCGCGAGGGCCCGCTTGAACCACTCGTGCTGGTCGGAGGAGTGGTTGGGCACCAGGTCCACGATGATCCGCAGGCCCAGGTCGTGGGCGTCCCGGATCAGCGCGTCGGCGTCCATCAGGGTGCCGAACATGGGGTCGATGGCGCGATAGTCGGCGACGTCGTAGCCCGCGTCGGCCTGCGGGGACGCGTAGAACGGGCTGAGCCAGACCGCGTCGACACCGAGACCCTTGAGGTACGGAAGTCTGCCGCGTACGCCTGCGAGATCGCCCATGCCGTCGCCGTTGCCGTCGGCGAAGCTCCGTGGATAGACCTGGTAGATCACCGCGTCCTGCCACCAGCCGGTCCGGTGGGCCGGAGCGTCGGCGGACGTGCCGGTGGAGGGGGCAGCGAGGTGCTGGGTCATGTCGTCCCTGGGGTGTCTGGGGTGGGGAGCGTCGCCGGACCGGGTCGGGATACCGGCGACGCCGTGACTTGGTGCGTGCGGGGCGTACGGGGCGGGCCGCGTCAGCCCTTGACGGCTCCGGCGGACATGCCGGTGACGAGGTGGCGCTGGGCGAAGAGGAAGACCAGGGCCGCGGGTATCGCGATCAGCACGGACGCGGCGGTCATCGCTCCCCACTGGGCTCCGTACTTGTTGACGAAGAGCTGGAGTCCGCCCGCGAGGGTGAGGTTGTCCTCGCCGACCATGAAGGCGGAGGCGTACGCCACTTCGCCCCACGCGGTGATGAAGGAGTAGAACGCGGTGACGGCGAGGCCGGGCTTGGCGAGCGGCAGGATGAGCCGCCAGAACGTGCCGAACGGGGTGAGGCCGTCGACCTGGCCCGACTCGTCGATCTCGCGCGGGATCGTGTCG
Source organism: Streptomyces sp. NBC_00846 (assembly GCF_045207325.1). Classification (NCBI taxonomy): domain Bacteria; kingdom Bacillati; phylum Actinomycetota; class Actinomycetes; order Kitasatosporales; family Streptomycetaceae; genus Streptomyces; species Streptomyces sp. NBC_00846. Next base: position 1,875,069 of record NZ_CP108846.1, read on the forward strand.
AAGAAGCCCTTCATCATCCAGGCGCAGAACGGCACCGAGATGGTGAGGTAGGTGATGACGAGGCCGGCGGGCTGATTCAGCAGCCCCATGCCCGCCATGATGTTGTAGATCGGCACGATGAGGACGGCGACCGGGAACATCTGGGTGATCAGCAGCGTCCACATCAGCCCGCGCTTGCCGGGGAAGCGGAAGCGGCTGACGGCGTAGCCGGTGGAGGCGGAGACGATGACGCCGAGGAGCGTGGTGAGCCCGGCGATGAGCAGGGAGTTGCCGAACCAGGTGAGGAACTTCGTGTTCTGGATGAGGTTCGTGTAGTTGGCGAACGTCGTCTCTTTGAAGAAGTCCGTGGTGGTCGCGTAAGCGGCGGGCTTCAGCGAGGTGAGCAGGACCCACAGCACGGGGAAGACGGCGATCACGGACGCGACGATGAGCGTGAGGTGCAGCCCGACGGAGGCGATCGGCGAACGCTCGCCGCGCAGCCGGACCTTGCGCGCGGAGTGCCGTGCGGAGGTCGCCGGGGCGGTGGTTGCGGGGGCGGTGGTCACCAGTCGTCTCCCTGGGTGCGCAGGACTCGCCGGTAGACGGCGGCGAAGATCAGCAGGAGTACGAGGATCAGTACGCCCCAGGTGGAGGACTGCGCGAAGTCGCGCGGGCTGATCTCGAAGGAGAACTTGTACGCCTGGGTGACCAGGATCTGGGTGGCCTCGCCGGGTCCGCCGCGGGTCAGCAGGTAGATCACCGGGAACATGTTGAAGGTCCAGATGGTGGAGAGCAGGATCACCGTGGTGGAGACCGGCCGCAGTCCGGGCAGCGTGATGTGGCGGAAGCGCTGCCAGGCGGTGGCACCGTCCATCTCGGCGGCCTCGTACTGCTCGCTGGGGATGGACTGCAGTCCGCCGAGCAGGGCGACCAACATGAACGGCACGCCGAGCCAGACGTTGACGGCGATGACGGAGACCTTCGCCCAGGTGGGGTCGTTGAGCCAGGGCACGGCGTCGATCCCGCCGCCGGAGAGGATCTTGTTGAGCAGCCCGCGTTCCTCGTTGTAGAGGAAGCGCCAGGCGAAGACGGAGACGAAGCCGGGGATGGCCCAGGGCAGGATGAGCGCCATCCGGTACGCGGAGCGTCCGGCTATCTTGCGGTTGAGGATGTTGGCGAGGGCCATACCGAGGGAGAAGGTGATGGCCACGCAGGAGACCGTCCACACCAGCGTCCACCCGAGCGTGCCGAGGAACTGCTCGCCCGTGATCGCCTCGGTGTAATTGTCCAGGCCCACGAACTTGTACGTGGCGGGCGAGTGGTTGACACCGATGGACCGCTCGACGTTGCGCTCATTGGCATCGGTCATCGACAGGTAGATGCCGCGGACCAGCGGATAGCCGATGATCACGCCGATCACGATCACGACCGGGGCGACCATGGTCCACGCGTACCAGTGGGTCGACAGGGCCCGCCGGAGCCTGCCCGGCGGCGTGGGGGTGCCAGTACCGCGGCTCCGGCCGCGGGCGACGTCGTCGCCCGCGGCCTTCGCCACCGACTGGCTGGTGTGGACAGCCATCAGCCGGCCTGCCTTCCTGTTACTTCCAGCCCTTGAGGAGCTTGCGGTAGGAGTCGCCGGTCGTCTTGGCGCCCTTCTCCGGCGTCGTCTGGCCGGTGAGGACCTTGGTGTACTCGGTGACGAGCGGCGCGAAGAGGCTGCCGGTCTCCGGGATCCAGGGGCGCTCGACGGCGGTCTCGACGACGGGCTTGAAGAAGCCGACGATCTCGTTGTCGACGACGTCCTGCTTGGCGTAGGCGGAGGTACGGGTCGGCAGGAGGCTCAGCTCCTTGGTGACCTTGGCCTGGGTGTCCGCGGACGTCATGTAGTCGACGAACGCGTAGGAGGCGTCGAGGTTCTTGGACCCGGCGTAGACGGCCAGGTTGTGACCGCCCTGCGGGGCGCCCTGCGCGGCGGAGCCGGCCGGGACCGGGGCGATGCCCAGGTTGGCCTTGTCCTTGAACTCCTTGCCTGCGTAGGTGTCGGCGACGGCCCACGGGCCGTTGATGATCATGGCGACCTTGCCGTCCTTGAAGGACGACTGCATGTTGTCCCAGCCGTCCGTCGCGTCGGTCTTGGCGGCACCGGTGTCGACGAGGTCCTTGACGACCTTCATCGCCTTGACGCCCGCGGGGTTGTCGACGGTGACGGACTTGTTGGAGGCGTCGACCATGTCGCCGCCCTCGCCGTAGAGGAAGGAGAGGAACCAGTACGCGTCGTCGCCGCGCAGGTACATGCCGGTCTTGCCGGTCTTGTCCTTGATCTTCTTGGAGACGGTCTTCAGCTCGTCGACGGTCTTGGGGACCTCGACCCCAGCCTCCTTGAAGATCTTCTTGTTGTAGAAGATGCCCATGGAGTCGATGACCTGCGGCACTGCGTACGTCTTGCCGTTGTACTTGGTGGACGCGGCGGCCTGCTTCAGGAAGTCGTCCGGGTTCTTCAGCGCGGCGGTGCCGTCCAGCGGGGCAAGGTAGTCGAGGTCCGCGAACTCGGGGGTCCAGGCGACCTCGGAGCGGATGACGTCGGGGGCGTCGGAGCCGGACTGGGCCGCGTTCTTGAACTTGTTCTGCGCGTCACCGAAGGGCACGTTGATGTACTTGATGCGGACCTTCGGGTGCTGCTTGGTGAAGTCCTCGGCGATCTTCTTGAAGACCTTGTCCTCGCTGCCCACGGTCGAGGTGTCCCACCACGTCACCGTGCCGGAGAGCTCGCCCGAGCTCTTGCTCTTACCCTCGGACTCGCTGTCGCTGTCGCTGCCGCAGGCGGTCGCCGCGAGCGCCAGGGCCGCGACCAGGGCGGTGGCCGTTATGCCACGTCGCATCTGAACTCCTTCAACTGCCGTACCGCTCCGTCGCGGCGCCGGGTCGACGTGAACGTAACAAGGATGAAAGAACACCGAAAGAGTTTGCGGAAGATTTCTGCAAGCCTCGACAATCGTTACTTTCGCGTGTCCTCACGGTTGCCGTCAAGCCTCTTGACGGGGGGTGTCAATTCCTGGCAGCGGCAGGCCACAGCCCGTAATCCAGAAGTGCGACGATCCGACCGCGGCCCGCGAATCGGTCTCGCAAGTCCTTGCAAGATGTTGCCGCGTCGGCACCCCGGACCACCTCACGGGCGGTGGCGCCCGCTTCCTGCGGATGGTGGGCAATCCGACATACGCCCGGTACAGTCCACTTCCATGACCGCACGGCTTGCCGATATCGCAACTCAGGCGGGGGTCAGCGAAGCGACGGTCAGCCGTGTACTGAACGGCAAGCCCGGTGTTGCAGCGGCCACCCGTGAATCCGTCCTCGCCGCGCTCGACGTTCTCGGCTACGAGCGTCCCGTACGGCTGCGCAGGCGCAGCGCGGGACTGGTCGGGCTGATCACGCCCGAGCTGGAGAACCCCATCTTCCCGGCGCTGGCGCAGGTCATCGGCCAGGCGCTGACCCGGCAGGGCTACACCCCGGTGCTGGCGACCCAGACCCCCGGCGGCTCCACCGAGGACGAGCTGACCGAAATGCTGGTCGACCGCGGCGTCTCGGGCATCATCTTCGTCTCCGGGCTGCACGCCGACACCTCGGCCGATATGCAGCGCTACGAGCAACTGCGCGCCCAGGGCGTCCCCTTCGTTCTGGTGAACGGTTTCTCGCCCAAGGTCCAGGCGCCGTTCATCTCGCCGGACGACCGGGCCGCGATGCGGCTCGCCGTGACGCACCTGGTGTCGCTCGGCCATCAGCGGATCGGCCTGGCGGTCGGCCCCAAGCGGTTCGTGCCGGTCCTGCGCAAGATCGAGGGCTTCCGCTCATGCGTGCAGGAGCAGTTGAACCTCGCTCCGGACGAGGTGGAGGGGCTGATCCAGCACTCGCTGTTCACCCTGGAGGGCGGGCAGGCCGCCGCGTCGGCGCTGATGGAGCGGGGGTGCACGGCGGTGGTGTGCGCGAGCGACATGATGGCGCTCGGTGCGATCAGGGCCGCCCGCCGGCTGTCGCTGGAGGTGCCGCGCGATCTGTCGGTGGTGGGTTTCGACGACTCGCCGCTCATAGCGTTCACCGATCCGCCGCTGACGACGATCCGGCAGCCGGTGACGGCGATGGGCCAGGCCGCCGTGCGCACCCTCCTCGAAGAGATCGGCGGCACACCCGCCCCGCACAGCGAGTTCGTCTTCATGCCCGAGCTGGTCGTCCGCGGTTCAACGGCTGCGGGCCCCGGGCCCGCTCCCGTCTCCGCGCCCGGACCTCTTCCAGGTTCGCACGCCCGCTCCTAGCGGCCCGGCAGACTGATGTGCGGCCCGGACCCGACCGGAGGATGATCGGGCGGGAAAGACATTTCTGGCAGACTCTGTGCCTATGGGTGAATTGAGTGGGACATCACAGGAAGCCCGGTTGGGGGCCACCCCGTCACCCATCGTGGACGAGGCGGCCCCGACGGCGGACGCGCAGGAGAACGCCGGGCGGCGCGACGGCGGCCCGCCCGGACTTCGCTCCCCGCGTTCCCTGCGCTCCTTGCGGTCCCCGCGCCGGCCACGCGTCCGGTTCGAATTCCTGCTGCTCGCGGCCAGTTACTGGGTGTACTCCCTGGTGCGCAACGCCGTCCCCGAACAGCGGGCCGAAGCACTGCGCAACGCCGGCCGGATCTGGTCGGTCGAGACCCACCTGGGCATCGCCGTCGAACAGACCGTCAACCACGCGGTGAATTCCGTGGCATGGCTGATCGTGTCGATGAACTACTACTACGCGACACTGCACTTCGTCGTCACCGTCTGCGTGCTGGTGTGGCTGTTCCACCGTCACCCCGGCCGTTACGCGGCGGCACGTCTGGCCCTGTTCGCCACCACGGCCGTGGCACTGCTCGGCTACTACTTGTACCCGCTGGCACCGCCCCGGCTGATGAGCGGCGGCCACTTCATCGACACCGTTGTGGTCCATCAGACCTGGGGTTCGATGGCCTCGGGCAACTTCAAGAACATGTCGAACCAGTACGCGGCCATGCCCTCGATGCACATCGGCTGGTCGCTCTGGTGCGGCCTGACGCTCTACGCACTGGCCGCCGCGCCCTGGGTCCGCGTCCTGGGTCTGCTCTACCCGGCGGTCACCCTGCTCGTGATCGTGTCGACCGCCAACCACTTCTGGCTGGACGCACTGGGCGGCATGCTGTGTCTGGCCGTCGGCTACGCGGCCTCCTACGCCTGGTACGGCTCGCTGCCGCACCACCTCGCGAAGCGGGTGCCGCTGTCGCTGGAGAGGCCGCGGCCCGTCGGCCTGTCCGCGGCGGGACGCACCTGAGCGGACGCTCCTGCGTCCCGACGCCCGGGCGGGCGGACCAAGCCCGCCCGCCGTCCTGGACCGGGGTCCGGGAGGACGCCCCGGAAGGTCCGCGCGGCCCGCGTGAGGGGGCGCGCCCCTCACGCCCCGTAGAACCGCTCCTCCACCACCGCCCGCGCCCGCCGCGTGATCCGCCGGTAGTCGTCCAGCATGTCCCCGACGTGCCCCGGCTCATACCCCAGGTACCGCCCCACCGCGGTGAGTTCACGCGGCCCCGACGGGAACGTGTCGCCGGGCCGCCCCCGTACCAGCATCACCGCGTTGCGGACCCGTGTCGCCAGCACCCACGCCTCGTCCAGGGTCTGCGCGTCCTCGCCCGGGATCAGCTCCGCGGCACATGCCGCGGCCAGCGCCTCGCGGGTACGGGTCGTCCGCAGCCCCGGCTCCGCCCAGCCTTGCTGCATCTGCATCAGCTGGACCGTCCACTCGACATCGCTCAGCCCGCCGCGCCCCAGCTTGGTGTGGAGCGTCGGGTCCGCGCCGCGCGGCAGCCGTTCGGACTCCATCCGGGCCTTCAGACGGCGGATCTCACGAACCGCGTCCTCCCCGAGACCCTCCATCGGGTACCGCAGCGGATCGATCAACTCGATGAATTCACGGCCGAGTTCCTCGTCGCCCGCCATCGGCTCGGCGCGCAGCAGCGCCTGGCTCTCCCAGACCAGCGACCAGCGCCGGTAGTAGGCCTCGTACGACTTCAGGGTACGCACCAGCGGCCCGCTCTTGCCCTCCGGCCGCAGATCCGCGTCGATCACCAACGGCGGGTCGGCGGTGGGCAGTTGCAGCAGTTTCCGCAGCTCGGAGACCACCTGGTTCGCGGCCTGCGCCGCCTCGTGGCCGTCGACGCCCTCGCGCGGTGAGTGGACGAACAGCACATCGGCGTCGGAGCCGTATCCGAGCTCGTGTCCGCCGAACCGGCCCATGCCGATGACCGCGAACCGGGTGGGCAGCATGTCCCCCCACTGTTCGCGTACGACGGCGCGCAGGGCGCCCGCGATCGTGACGGCGTTCAGATCGGTGACCGCGTTGCCGACCCGGTCGACGAGGGCCCCGGGGTCCTGCTCGGCGGGGCGCTCCTCCGTACCGTACGAGCCGATGAGGTCCGCGGCCGTGGTCCGGAACAGCTCGCGCCGCCGCACCCCGCGCACCACGGCGACGGCGGATTCGGCGCCCTTCGCCCGTCCCACCGCGGCCAGCACCTCCTGTTCCAGGTGCTCCCGGCCGCGCGGCTTCAGGCCCTGCCGGTCGCCGAGTATCGCCACGGCCTCGGGCGCCCGGAGCAGCAGGTCGGGGGCGAGCCGGCCGGCCGAGAGCACCCGGGCGAGGTTCTCCGCGGCGGCGCCCTCGTCCCGCAGCAGCCGCAGGTACCAGGGGGTCTTGCCGAGTGCGTCGGACACCTTGCGGAAGCCGAGCAGCCCGGCGTCGGGGTCGGCGGAGTCCGCGAACCAGCCGAGCAGCACCGGCAGCAGGGTGCGCTGGATGGCGGCCTTGCGGGTCACGCCGGACGACAGCGCCTCCAGGTGCCGCAGCGCGGCGGCCGGATCGGCGTATCCGAGGGCTTCGAGCCGGTGCTCGGCCGCCTTCGCGCTGAGCCGGGACTCGCCGGGCGCGAGCTGGGCGACGGCGTCCAGCAGCGGCCGGTAGAACAGCTTCTCGTGCAGCCGCCGCACCACGGAGGCGTGCCGTTTCCACGCCTGGTTGAGTTCGGTGATCGGGTCCGTGCGCATCCCGAGTGAGCGTCCGATGCGCCGCAGATCCGCCTCGCCCTCGGGGACCAGATGGGTGCGGCGCAGCCGGTAGAGCTGGATGCGGTGTTCCATGGCCCGCAGGAAGCGGTAGGCGTCGTCCAGCTGCGCGGCGTCCACCCGTCCCACGTAGCCGCCCGCGGCGAGCGCCCGCAGCGCGTCCAGCGTGGAGCCGCTGCGCAGGGTCGAGTCGTTGCGGCCGTGCACCAGCTGGAGCAGCTGTACGGCGAATTCGACGTCCCGCAGCCCGCCGGGGCCGAGCTTGATCTCACGGTCGACACGGTCGGCGGGGATGTTGTCGACGACGCGGCGGCGCATCTTCTGCACGTCGGCGACGAAGTTCTCGCGGTCCGCGGCCTGCCACACGAGCGGCGAGACGGCCTCGACGTACTCCGCGCCCAGCTCGGGATCGCCCGCCACCGGCCGGGCCTTGAGGAGCGCCTGGAACTCCCAGGTCTTGGCCCAGCGCTGGTAGTACGCGAGATGCGAGGACAACGTCCGTACGAGGGGTCCGTTGCGGCCCTCGGGGCGGAGGTTGGCGTCGACGGGCCAGATGGTGCCCTCGACGGTCGTGTCGGAGCAGATCCGCATCATGTGCGCGGACAGCCGGGTGGCGGCCTGCACGCCCGCGCTCTCCTCGACGCCGTCGGCCGGTTCGGCGACGAAGATGACGTCGACGTCGGAGACGTAGTTCAGCTCGTGGCCGCCGCACTTGCCCATCGCGATGACGGCGAGCCGGCACTGCGCGGCGTCGGCGGGTGCGGCCGTACGGGCGATGGCGAGCGCCGCGCGCAGGGTCGCCGTAGCCAGATCGGCCAGTTCGGCGGCGGCCTCGGCGACGTCCGTCGTACCGCACACGTCGCGGGCCGCTATGGCCAGCAGGCACCGGCGATAGGCGACGCGCAGCGAGTCGGGGTCGTCGGCCCCGGCGAGCCCCTGCTCGAATTCGGGCACCCCGGGGTGCAGATCCGTGGCCTCGTAGGTGACGAGCGCCTGCCAGTCGCGGGGGTGGCGGGCCAGGTGGTCACCGAGCGCCTCGGACGCCCCGAGCACCCCGAGCAGCCGGTCCCGCAGCGGTTTGGCGGTGACGAGGGTGTCCAGCAGGATCTGCCGCTCGTCCGGCTCCTCGGCCTCCACGAGGCGGACGACCCCGCGCAGTGCCAGATCGGGGTCGGCAGTGGCCCCGAGGGCGTCGAGCAGCACCGGATCGGAGCGTACGGACGACAGCTCGGGCAGGTCGAGGAGCCGCTCCGCGGCGGACGGGTCGGTGAAACCGTGCCGCAGCAGTCGGGTGAACGTGCTGCTCCTGCGCCCCGGCACCGTCGTCATTCCGTGCTCTCCTGCTCGCCGCCCACACACCATCCAGCGTTCCGAGCCTAGCCCGGCGCCGATGAATTCGGCGCGGGTGCGCGGTCCACACTTCGCAGGCAGGATCACTTCGAGGACCGTACCGGGAGGACTGTATGCCCGGATTCGAACCCGTCGCCGAGCTGGATGCCCGCTACAGCGCCGAGGGCGCGGCAGCGGGCTCGTGGCCGGCGGAAGCCGGAATCCCGAGCCCGGACCGGGCCGCCTCGGTGCCCGTCCGGGCTCAGTTCGCGGACGGCCCTGGCCGGGTCGCGACGACGACGGTCGCGTACAGCTCGTCGGAGGTGACGACGCGCGGGATCAGGCCGCTGCGGGCGATGGTCTCCTCGGCCCGGGCCGCCTGCCGTTCGCTCGTCTCGACCAGCAGATGCCCGCCCGGTGCCAGCCACCGCGGGGCCTCGGCGGTGACCCGCCGCAGGATGTCGAGGCCGTCCCTTCCCCCGTCGAGTGCGACGCGCGGTTCGTGGATACGGGCTTCCGGGGGCAGCAGTTCGACGTCCTCCGTCGGTACGTACGGCACATTGGCGAGCAATATCTCCACCCGGCCGCGCAACGATCCGGGGAGCGGCTCGAAGAGGTCGCCCTCGTACACCCGGCCGGTGTCGGCGACGTTGCGGCGGGCGCACCGTACGGCCGCGGGTTCGACGTCGGTGGCGTGCAGTTCGATGCGGTCCAGCGTCGCGGCGAGCGCGGTGCCGAGTGCGCCCGAGCCGCAGCAGAGGTCGACGACGACCGCCCCGGATACGGCGAGGGCGGCGGCCTGCCGGACCAGGAACTCGGTGCGGCGGCGAGGTACGAAGACGCCGGGGTCCACGGCGACCCGCAGACCGCTGAACTCGGCCCAGCCGAGGACGTGTTCCAGGGGCAGACCGGCGGTCCGCCGTTCGACCATGGCGGCGAGTTCGGCGGGGCCGGTCGCCGTGGAGACAATCAACTCCGCTTCCTCCTCGGCGAATACGCAGCCGGCGGCGCGGAGTGTGGTGACGATGGTGGACACGGTGAGCGGTGAAGCGGGAACCGACACGAAGCGCAGCCTTTCGGGAAAGCCGATGGGCGCTCCGCGGTCGATTATGTCGGGTCGACCACGCGATCATGTGGGGTGAGCACCCAGCCTGATACAGCGGTAATGGGTCTCACCTCCTTGGTAGGTCCCCGGTGTGGGGATGCGTCACATTACCTCAGTCGCGGCATCGGGCGGTGCCCTCCGGCCGGAAGGGCTCGCGGCGTACGCGGCGTACGCGAGGGCGTGGCCCGGGACGCCGAGGGGCCGGCGGCTCCCTCGGTGTCCCGGGCCACGCCGTGTGCGGCGAACGCGGCCGCCGCACAGGCACGAACGACAGGACCTGCTAAAGGTCCACGCTGTCGCGCAGCTTCGTCGGCGTCAGGAACAGAGCGGCGATCACGCCGACCACCGCGATGGCGGCCGAGATCAGGAAGATGGTGCCGGTCGCGTCGCCGTACGCGGCGCGCACCACCTCCTGGATCTGTGGCGGCATCGCGTCGATGTTCAGGGTGGCGCCGCCCGAGGACGAGGCCGCCGGGTCGATGCCGAGCTTCGCCAGGCCGTGGGTGATCTTCGTGGAGACCTGGTTGGCGAGCACCGCCCCGAGCACGGAGACCCCGATCGTGCCGCCGAGCGAGCGGAAGAAGGTGATCGCGCCACTGGCCGCGCCGAGTTCGCCGAGCGGGACCGTGTTCTGGAGGACGAGGACCAGGTTCTGCATCGACATGCCGACACCGGCACCGACCGCGAGCATGCCGAGGGAGACGAGGACCAGCGGGGTCTCGTGGTCGATGGTGGACAGGCCCAGGAAGCCCAGCGTGAGGACGGCGACGCCGGTGATGATGTACGGCTTCACCTTGCCGGTCCTGGAGACCATGCGTCCGGCGACGGTGGAGGAGACCAGCACGCCGAACATCAGCGGGATGGTGAGGAGTCCGGCCTCGGTCGGTGAGTAGCCGCGGCCGATCTGGAAGTACTGGCCGAGGAAGACCGCGCCACCGAACATCGCCATGCCGACCGCGAGGCTCGCGACGATGGCGAGCGCGGGGTCGCGGCGGCGTACGACATGGAGCGGGACGACCGGCTCCTTGACACGGCTCTCGACCACGACGGCGGCGATCAGGATCAGGGCACTGACACCGACCATGACGAGGGTCTGCCAGGACAGCCAGTCGAAGTCGTTGCCGACGAAGGTGACCCAGAGCAGCAGCAGGCTGACGCCCGCGGCGATCAGCGAGGCGCCCAGGTAGTCGACCTTCGTCTCCGGACGGCGGACCTCGGTGAGGTGCAGGGTGCGGGTGAGCATCACGAGGGCGATCAGCGTGAACGGGACGGCGATGAAGAAGCACCAGCGCCAGCCGAGCCACGACGTGTCGGTGATGAAGCCGCCCAGCAGCGGTCCGCCCACGGTGGCGACGGCCATGACGCCGCCCAGGTAACCGTTGTAGCGGCCGCGCTCCTTGGGGCTGATCATCGCCGCGATGATGACCTGGACGAGCACCTGCAGAGCGCCCATACCGAGGCCCTGCACGGCACGGAAGGTGATCAACTGCCCGGTGGACTGGGCGAATCCGCAGGCGATCGACGAGACGACGAAGATGCCGATGGATATCTGGAGCAGCAGCTTCTTGCTGAACAGGTCGGCGAGCTTGCCCCAGATCGGAGTGGAGGCCGTGGAGGCCAGCAGGGACGCGGTGACGACCCAGGTGTACTGCGACTGGTTGCCGTCCAGCGAGCCGATGATCTTCGGCAGAGCCACCGACACCACGGTGCTGCTGATCATCGCCACGAACAGCACGATCAGCAGACCGCTCAGCGCCCGCAGTACATGACGGTGATCCATCGGCGCGACTTCGGTCGGCGCAGCCGTTTGTGCGCTCACGCGCAACCTCCGGGGGTTCGAACAGGGGGCAGGAAAGGTTTCACCATACATGCCCAATGGGCAATTATGCCCACTGTGCAATTATGCCCGGACTGAGGAAACCGGCGGAGAGATACTGAACCCATGGAGAGCCCTGTGGGACTGCGGGAACGCAAGAAGGAAGCCACGCGCCAGGCCGTGCACGAGGCCACCTTGCGGCTGGCCATCAAGCACGGCTTCGACCACGTCACGGTGGAGGCCGTCGCGGACGCCGCCGGGATCTCCCGCAGAACGTTCTCCAACTACTTCACGGGCAAGGAGGACGCCCTCCTGTACGGGGAGGAGCAACAGGTCAGGGAGCTCGTCCGCACCATGCGCGACCGGCCCGCCGAGGAGACCGCGTGGGCGGCGCTGCGGGCGGCCATGGCGCAGTTCGCCGAACGGGTCGCACCCCCGGAGCGCGAGTGGGCCCTACGGACCAGGCTGGCGATGCGGCACCCTTCACTGCTCGCCCGTCAACTCGCCAACCACGCAGCCCTGGAACGGGACTTGGCCGACGCCGTGGCGGTCCGCCGGGGCCCGACGGAGAAACCGGTCCGCCCGCAGGTCCTGGCCGCGGCGTTCCTCTCCTCGTTGCGGATCGCCATGCGCATGTGGATCGAGGAGGACCTGGCCCGCGAGCCCTCCGAGGTGATCGCCGAGATCCTGGACGAGATGGCCTGCCGGTTCGACTGAATCCGTGAACGGGATCCGGTCGGTGTAGTCCCGGTCGACGACATCCTGGACGGCCGGCGGTTTCTGCCGCTCGCTCGGCGCGCGCAAGTCCGGCGTGGGCGTCGCGGGCGCCGTACAGCGCGACGTATCAGGTGCGCAGCAGCGCATGGGCTTCGAGCGTCACGTCGCGTCGCGCACGCGCGTGCGAGGCCGGCGCTCTGCTCGTAGTAGGTATTCGCGGTGGTGCGCTCACGGCGCTGGGACGCGTCCCGGGCGAGCTGACCCATGAGCGTGCAGGCATCGGCGTGCAGGGCGCGGAGTTTGGGGGTGTGCGTGAGCGTGGATACCAAGCAGAAGGAGCCGATCGGCGACTTCGCTCGGCCAGGTCGCACCTACCGGCCCAAGAGTTGCCCGGCAGGCTGTCTTCAGGATCTGATCTTCGAGGCCGGCCCAAAGCAGCTCCAGCCCAAAGCCGCTCCAGCCCAAAGCCGCTACGCCGACTGAAGTTCCCCCTTGATCTTGGACAGCGGTTGTTTACGCTGCGGGGGTAAATTCGTGCTGCAGCCTGGCTCGGGTTTCGAGTGGGGTGAGGTACCCGAACTCGGGGTGCTTGCGGAGCCTGGTGCGGTTGTACTCGACCTCGATGAAGCGGAAGACGTCGGCGCGGGCCGCCTCACGGCTCTCCCAGACGGCGGTGCCGATCTCCGCTTTCAGTAGACCGAAGAAGCTCTCGGCTGCGGCGTTATCGTAGCATATGCCGGTTCGTCCCATGCTCTGTCTCAGGTTCAACTCCCGCAGCTCGCGGCGGAATTCGCCACTCGTGTATTCGCTTCCGCGGTCGGTGTGCATGATGCAGCCGCCCTGAAGGTCGCCGCGGCCGGCGGCCATCCGCAGCGCGTCGGTGACCAGCTCGGCACGGTGGTGTTCGGCCATCGCGTACCCGATCACCTCGCGCGTCGCCAGGTCCATGACGGTCGCGAGATACCACCAGCCCTCGATCGTCGGCAGATAGGTGATGTCGCCGACGAGCTTCGTGCCGGACCGGGTAGCGGTGAAGTCGCGGCCAACCAGGTCCGGAGCCGGTGCGGCCTTGGTGTCCTGCTGCGTCAGGTGGCGGCGTCTGCGGCGGGTGACGCCGCGGATGTCGCGCTCGCGCATGATCCGCTCGACCTTCTTCCGGTTGATCGCATGGCCCTTGCGCCGCAGCGCGGCGTGCACGCGCGGGGCACCGTAGGCACCCCGTGAGGAGGCGTGGATCTCGCGGATCTCCTCGGTCAACTCATCCTCGGCACACTGCCGTTCGGCCGCTGCCGGCCGGGCCGCCAGCCAGGAGTAGTAGGTGGAGCGGTTGATCCCCGTGACGCGGCACAGCAAAGCCACGCTGTAGCCGTCGGGGTTGGCCTCGGCGGCCTTCTCCGCGTCGATGAAACGGCACAGAGTGCCTACTTCATCGTCTCCTTCGCGAAGAAGGCCGCTGCTTTTTTCAAGATCTCGATCGTCTGCTGCTGTTCCCGGTTCTCCCTGCGCAGCCGCTGGAGCTCTTCCTTCTCCGCCGTGGTCAGCGCGCCGGGCGCCCCCTCGCCGCGGTCGGCCTTCGCCTGCTTCACCCAGCCGCGAAGCCCCTCCGGACTCACACCGAGTTCCCGGGCGACCTCGGTGACATTCCGCCCTGACGACCGGACCAGTGCCACCGCGTCCCGCTTGAACTCCGACGTGTACCGCTTGCTCATGTTGCTCTTGCCACTCAACCTGGACTGCTTCCTCCGGGACCGATCCGTCCCAGTATCAGGCTGTCCAGTTCAGAGGGGGAACTTCAGACCTTCTCTGTTGCACGTCTGTGATCGAACCACATGGCGACGCGAGTAAGCCTGTCAGGAGGTGAGGATGGAGATGCCGTCTCCGAGCAGTTTCAGCCCGAGGACGAAGAACAGGACCGCCATCACGGCGACATTGTGCCGAGCTGCCAAATCTTTCCAGTTGCCAAGCGTGGTCCTGGCTCGCTCTCCCCCGAGCAGGAAAACTCCCAGTGGGGCCAGCAGGCCGAGGGTGGCGATCAGGACGAAGACCGCCAGAGATGCGATCTGCTGCCCGACCGGCAATCCGGCTGAGCCGATCACGGCCCCCGCGGCGATGGTCAGCGGGGCGTTCTTGGCGTTGAGCGCGGACAGGGCCAGTCCGAGTGCGAAGACCTTGACCGGCGTGAGGCGGTCTATCGCGCTCATCCACTTCGGCAGCCGGGCTTGCGAGGGATCCTTTGGGCGCCGGTGCCATTGCCGGGCGCTGAAAAGGACGAGGAACAGGCCCAGGGCGAGCTTGAGGGCTCCCACCCAGGTGGCCGGTTGGTTGTCTGTGGAGGCACCTGCGGGGGAAGCGACCGCCAGCATCACCGCGCCCAGTGCCGAGAGTCCCAGGATCCAGCCGACGGTGAAGAGGACTCCGTTGAGACGTCCCCGAGGCGTGGCGAGTATGAGGATGACGGCGATGATCGGGAGGGGGCTGACCGCCACGGCGGCCGCGAAACCCATTACGTCACCGAGAACTGCGCCCATGGTTGCCTCCGTCTGGGGTCCGGGTGGCGATCCAGTGAGTAGGGCTTGGCGCGAGAGGGTGCCCCGACCGCCTCGGCGGCGCAACGGGTTGGTGTTCGATCGGCCGCGCCACTGTCTTCACAGCCCTGCGGAAGTGGCTGCCCGAGAATTGGTGACGACTACGTACTCGTCACGTCCCACCGGTTCCATCTTCCTGCGCCTGGTCGGATCTGTCCTCGGAAGCTTCTCGGGACGGGAGGAATCAGGCTGGACCCCGCAGTGCCGGAGTTTCCCGGGAACCCACATCAGGCGACCACCATGCCAGGATCCGGGATGCGAGGCAGTGCATCCGCAGTGAGGATTGACATGTGAGGGCGACGGCGCCTCATGTTCGGGCGCCTGGCGGCTCTCGGACCGATCCGGGGCAGGAGAATCTCACGATGACTGCGACGACAGGTGCAACCCAGTCAGCTCACCCCGAGCGCCCGGGCAGGTCGGATGGGGTCTGCAGCGAGTTCACCGTCTTCACCAAGATCAAGCCGGGCCATGCGGATGCGCTGCGTGAGGATCTCGCCATGCTCGCCGACGCGGCGGATGACGAGAGGGTCCATGCGGCGGTGCGCCAGATCGGCACCCTGCATGACGCACGGCACGTGATCTTCGACAACGACACCCGGTTCATGTTCGCCAGCGTTTTCGACGGCTCCTGGGACACCTACATCGACGACTTCGCCCAGACGGTAGTCGGGTCCCGCTTCGACAAGGTCTTCTCGCACAGCGAGGGGTTCCCCGGCGTCACCGATCCAGGGGTGAAGGACTGGTTCGTCGCCCACCAGGAGCCTGCGGGGGTCTTCGTCAGCGCCTATCCCGACCTGACCGTTCAGCAGATCTACAAGGACCATCGCGTGGACGACGCGTTCCAGGAGGTGCTGGACACCCCCCAGTTCCGGGCGGCGCTGGAGAACCCGGCCAACGCGGAGTTGGTGGCCACGCCGGCCTTCCAGAAGCTGCTGGAGGAGGCCTCGGCCTAGAACCCGGACACAGCCGGCCCTCGGAGCCCACCCACCGTCGGTGGACCGCGCCGGGAGATGCGAGTCGGCCCTTGCAGGGCTGTCCAGGCAGAGACCGATGTGGAGGCACGAGCGACCATGAGCACAGCGGACAGCAGCAGCGCGGCCGGCGTGAGCGTCGAGATCGACGACGTTCAGAGCGGGGCACTGCGTCCGAGGCCCGTGCCGTACGAGGGAAAGTTCGTCTTCCTGCGCGTCGATGACCGCCATGCCGGGCGCTCCCTGCTGCGGCGACTGCTCCCGGTGACCCCGGGAGGCCTTCCGGGCGCGGACCGTAGCCAGGATGCCTGGGTCGCTGTGGCGTTCACCTTTCAGGGGCTGAGGGCCCTGGGGGTGCCCCAGGAGTCGCTGGACAGCTTTCCGCCGGCGTTTCGTGAGGGCATGGCCGCTCGGGCGGAGCTGATCGGCGACGTGGGCGAGAGTGCACCGGCCCACTGGGAGGCACCGTTCGGAACCGGTGATGTCCACATCGCGTTGAGCGCCCTCTCCTCCGATACGGCGCAGCTGGACAAGGAGCTGGAGCGGGCCCGTGTCGCCTACGAGGACACACCCGGGGTCCAGATGATCTGGCAGCAGGACGTCCATCAGCTCCCGACGGGGCGCACCACCTTCGGCTTCCGTGACGGCATCAGCCATCCGAACATCGAGGGCGTCGGACTGCCCGGCTCCAACCCGCTGGAAGCCCCCATCAAGGCGGGTGAGTTCATCCTCGGCTACCCCGACGAAACCGGCAACCTGCCGCCCATGCCCAGCCCCGATATGTTGGGGCGCAACGGGACCTACGTGGCCGTTCGCAAGATCCACACCAACGTGGCGGCCTGGCGCCGGTACCTGCGCGCGAACAGCTCCGGCGCCGAGGAGGAGGCACTCCTGGCGGCCAAGATGGTCGGGCGCTGGCCGAGCGGCGCGCCGCTGACGCTGACACCGGAGCATGACGATCCGGAGCTGGCCGCCGATCCGCACCGCGTCAACAACTTCCTGTACCGGGAGAACGACGACCGAGGGTACCGGTGCCCCGCCGGTGCGCACATCCGGCGCACCAACCCCCGCGATGCCACCATCATCGGCGACGCACGGATGCACCGCCTCATCCGCCGCGGGACGACCTACGGCCCGCCGCTGCCCGAGGGCGTGCTGGAGGACGACGGCGTCGACCGCGGCCTGGTCGGAGCATTCATCGGGGCTCACCTGGAACGGCAGTTTGAGTTCATCAAGGCCGAATGGGTCAACGACGGCAACTTCATCGGCTACCCCGGCGAGAAGGACCCGGTAGCCGGGCATCACGGCGGAACCGGCAGCGTCACCATCCCGCAGAAGCCGGTCCGGCGCCGCCTGCAGAACCTGCCCAGCTTCGTGGTCACCCGCGGCGGCGAGTACTGCTTCCTGCCGGGTCTGCGCGCCCTGCGCTGGCTCGCCGAACTGAAGGACTGACAGCGATTCCCACCCTGATGTCCGGTCACGCTCTCCGAGGAGAGGTCGAAGTCATGGCAGCACAGTTCGTCCGCTACACGCCTGACGTCGAAAACGACGACCCGAACTTCGACCGCAGCGTGCAGACGGTGATCGAAAAAACCGAGAGCTACATCGCCGATTCGGTCAACGCCGGAGGCACTGGACGGGCCCTCCGCGACGCCCACGCCAAGGGATACGGGCTGGTCCGAGGGGAAGTGGAGATCCTGAACGGGCTGCCCCCCGAGTACGCCCAAGGCATCTACGCGACCCCGGGAACCCACGACGCGCTCATCCGCTTCTCCAACGGCTCGCCCCACGCCGGAGCCGACGCGCGACTGGGCGCCGCCACCGGACTGGCACTGAAGATGTTCGATATCCCCGGCCCCACCCTGCTGGAAGACGAACCCGACACAGGCACATTCGACTACGCCAACATCAACGGACCGATCTTCTTCTGCAACACAGTCGAGCACTACCTGTTCATCCAGGAATTGTTCCTGAACGCCCCGGCCTACTTCTCCCAGGGCCGACCCGGCGCACATCGTTTCTTCACCGATTTCGTGACCGGAAAGGGAACGCTGGACCAGGACAACTGGGCGTGGGACGAGTTCCTGGCCTTCCTGCGCCTGTCAAAGACCCCTCCGGCAAACCTGCTGCTGTCGAGCTACTGGACCATGGGTGCGGTCCGGCACGGGGACTACATCGCCAAGGTGCGCATCACCCCCGACCCGTCCTCCGCCGCCGCGGTAGTCCGGCGCACCATCGACCCGGCCTCCGGGATGGAAGTCTTCCGACCGGCCTTGCAAGCCGAACTGCAGGAGCGGCCCTACGCCTTCGATATTCAGGTCCAGCTCTGCACCGACCTGGAGCGCATGCCGGTGGAGGACACCACCGTGGAGTGGCCCGAGCAGCTCTCGCCGTCCTTCACCGTGGCCAAGCTGCGGCTGCCGCAGCAGGACATCTCCGAGCCGGAGAATCTGGAGAAGATGGACGCGCTGTCCTTCACGCCCTGGCGGGTCACCGCCGAACACGCGCCCCTGGGCAACATCATGCGGGCCCGCAAGGAGGTCTACCGGCGATCCTCCATTGAACGCCACAAACTCAACCAACAGACACGCACCGAGCCCCGCAGCGCCGACGAGGTACTCGGCCCGTCCCACTGATGTGCCGGCAAGTGCCCACCCCGGTCACAATCCCTGCTGTACAGCAGGGAGTACAGCAACCCCCCGCTTTCGCGCCTGACGGCCCAGCACGTATGAACGGACTCCGGGCCGGAGGCGCACCGCCTCCGGCCCGGATCGTTGCTGCGTCGCCGCAGTGCGGCCGACCTGCGGTTACAGCACCGGCAGCAGCGCCTTCAGCTCGAAGGCCGTGACCTCGCTGCGGTACTCCTCCCACTCCTGCTTCTTGTTGCGCAGGAAGAAGTCGAAGACGTGCTCGCCGAGCGTCTCGGCGACCAGTTCGCTCTTCTCCATCAGGGCGATCGCCTCGCCCAGGTTCTGCGGCAGCGGCTCGATGCCCATCGCGCGGCGTTCCGCGTCGGACAGGGCCCAGACGTCGTCGTCGGCGCCGGCGGGGAGTTCGTAGCCCTCCTCTATGCCCTTGAGGCCCGCGGCGAGGAGCACCGCGTACGTCAGGTAGGGGTTGGCGCCGGAGTCGATGGAGCGGACCTCCACGCGGGCGGAGCCGGTCTTGCCGGGCTTGTACATGGGTACGCGGATGAGCGCGGAGCGGTTGTTGTGGCCCCAGCAGATGTACGAGGGGGCTTCGCCGCCGGCACCCGCTGCGCGGGAGGAGCCGCCCCAGATGCGCTTGTAGGAGTTGACCCACTGGTTGGTCACGGCGGAGATCTCCGCGGCGTGGGTGAGCAGGCCGGCGATGAAGGAGCGGCCGACCTTGGACAGCTGGTATTCGGCGCCCGATTCGTAGAAGGCATTGCGGTCGCCCTCGAAGAGGGACAGGTGGGTGTGCATGCCGGAGCCGGGGTACTCGGAGAACGGCTTCGGCATGAACGTCGCCTGCACGCCCTGCTCCAGCGCGACCTGCTTCATCACCAGGCGGAAGGTCATGATGTTGTCGGCGGTGGAGAGCGCGTCCGCGTACCGCAGGTCGATCTCCTGCTGGCCGGGGGCGCCCTCGTGGTGGCTGAACTCGACCGAGATGCCCATGGATTCGAGCATGGTGATCGCCTGGCGGCGGAAGTCCATGCCGACGTTCTGCGGGGTGTGGTCGAAGTAACCGGAGCTGTCGGCGGGGGTGGGGCG
The DNA here is from genome assembly GCF_045207325.1 of Streptomyces sp. NBC_00846. Classification (NCBI taxonomy): domain Bacteria; kingdom Bacillati; phylum Actinomycetota; class Actinomycetes; order Kitasatosporales; family Streptomycetaceae; genus Streptomyces; species Streptomyces sp. NBC_00846. Next base: position 1,894,411 of record NZ_CP108846.1, read on the forward strand.
GCTGCCGTCGACCGGCTTGTCCTTCAGCAGGAAGAACTCGATCTCCGGGTGGGTGTAGAAGGTGAAGCCCAGGTCGGAGGTCTTGGCGAGGATGCGCTTGAGGACATAGCGCGGGTCGGCGAAGGACGGCGAGCCGTCGGGCATCAGGATGTCGCAGAACATCCGGGCCGTGCCGGGGGCCTCCGCGCGCCAGGGCAGGATCTGGAACGTGCCCGGGTCCGGCTTGGCGATCATGTCCGACTCGTACACCCGGGCGAAGCCCTCGATGGCGGAGCCGTCGAAGCCGATGCCCTCGTCAAACGCCTGTTCCAGCTCGGCGGGGGCCACGGCAACGGATTTGAGGTAGCCGAGGACATCGGTGAACCACAGCCGTACGAAGCGGATGTCGCGCTCCTCAAGCGTTCTGAGGACGAATTCCTGCTGCTTGTCCATAGCCACATCCTTGCAGTTCAGACGGTCCGTGCACCACCGCCCGGGGCGAGGGAGGAGCTCCAGTATCACGACCCCGGATTTCACCCAGATTACGCACACGACGTGAGATGGAGCACCCGGCCACCCACTACGATCGGCGCCCATGGGGCGCAAGGGGCGGAGCGGTTTTGCGACGGCCCGGTGCGTACCTGTTCTCCGACCGCTTCTTGTCCATCCTCTCCCCTTCGCAGAAGGACGTGACGACATGAGCTTCGACCGCAGAACCCGCATAGAGCACATGCGCAACGCCGACCGCGCGCGTGAGCGCCGCAATCGTGTGCTGGCCATAAGCCTGAGCGTCCTCGTCGTCGCCGGTCTGGTCGGTTTCGGCTCGTACCTGGTGCTGGACAAGTCCGAGGCCTCGGAGAAGAAGCGGGACGCCCAGGCGCAGGATGCCAAGGCACCCGGGACGGACCCGAAGAAGTCGGCCGACGGGCCGATCGCCGGGCTGAAGACGTGGGACGCGAAGACGCTGACCCGCAACCACGTCACCACGCCGGTCACGTACCCGATGAAGCCCCCGGTCGGCGGCGACCACAACCCCGTATGGATGAACTGCGACGGCGAGGTGTACAAGAAGGCGATCCCCGACGTGAACGCCGTGCACTCGCTGGAGCACGGATCGGTGTGGGTGACGTACACGGACCAGGCCTCGGACGCGGACGTGGCGAAGCTCGCCGAGCGGGTCGGCAGAACGCCCTACACGCTGATGAGCCCGTACGAGGGCCAGGCCGGGACGATCACGCTGAGTGCCTGGGGCAATCAGGTGACGGTGGACGGTGCCGACGATTCGCGGGTCGACCGGTTCTTCGCCAAGTTCGTGCAGGGGTCGCAGACGCCCGAGCCGGGTGCGGCGTGCACGGGCGGGCTGGGGGCCCAGTGACGGTGGTGACACGCGACCGGCGCGTCCAGTGGGTGGCGGGCTCCGCCGTCGCGCTCGCGCTGCTGTTCGCGGGAGTGGCGACGGTCGCCTCCGCACGGGGCGGGGGCAAGGGTACGGACCGTGTCGCCGCGTCCGCCCCGCGCACGCCCGCGGTGGATTCCGCGGACGCCGGTTTCGCCCGCGACATGGCGGTCCACCATCAGCAGGCCGTGGAGATGTCGTTCCTCGTGCGTGACCGCACGGGCGACGAGGAGGTACGCCGCCTCGCGTACGACATCGCCAATACGCAGGCCAACCAGCGGGGCATGATGCTCGGCTGGCTGGACCTGTGGGAGCTGCCGAAGGCCACCGCTCAGGAGCCGATGGCCTGGATGGCGGGCGGGCACGAGGGCCACGACATGGACGGTATAGCGGGCATGGACGGGACGGCGGGACCGGGGTCCCGGTACCGGGACCATGACGGCTCCCTGATGCCCGGCATGGCCACCAGGACCGAGCTGGACCGGCTCCGCGCGGCGAGCGGCAGGAAGGCCGAGGTCCTGTACCTCCAGCTGATGACCGACCACCACAAGGGCGGCATCGCCATGGCCCGCGGCTGCGCCCGGCTGTGCACGGTGAAAGTGGAGAAGCGCCTCGCCCAGGGGATGGTCGAGGCCCAGCAGTCCGAGCTGGACGTGATGGCCGGAATGCTGACGGCGCGAGGGGCGAAACCCCGGTCCTGAAAGATTCCCGCCGAGCCGCACATGCACCCGAACGGGTGATAGCGGTCGCGTACCCCGAACGGGCCCATGACGATGGGTTCGCTCGGGGTCGTACAGCATGCCCACCGGCACGCAGGAGGAATCCCTCATGACCACCGCCAAGGACATCATGCACACCGGGGCCACCTGGATCCCCGCACACGAGACACTCGACCGCGCCGCACAGCTGATGCGCGACCATCATGTGGGCGCGCTGCCCATCTCCGCCGAAGGCGAGCAGGACCGGATGATCGGCATCCTCACGGACCGCGACATCGTGATCGGCTGTGTGGCGAGGGGGCACGACCCGTCGAAGATGACCGCGGGCGACCTCGCCCACGGCACCCCTCGCTGGATCGACTCGGGCGCGGACGTGGAGATGGTTCTGGAGGAAATGCAGACCCATCGGATCCGTCGGCTTCCGGTGGTCGAGAACAAGAAGCTGATCGGCATGATCAGCGAAGCCGATCTGGCGCAGCACCTCACCGACGAGCAGATCGCCTGCTGGGTGGAGAAGGTCTACGCCCCCAGCAGCTGACCGGCTCGCGAACACCCGGCTCGATGGCCCGGCACCCCTTGCACGAGGGGTACCGGGCCATCGTCCCATCCACCCCCGCAGGCCCCGGCAGAGCTGCGGAGATACGTTTCCGCGCGCGCCCCATACCCAGCGGGGGTAGGGTGCTCGACATGACTCTGAGTAGATGCGCGACGTACGGACAGTTGTTCCTGTTCGTCGCGCTGCTCATCGGCATCATCCACCTCCTCGGAGGTGGCGCGGCGCGGGTGTCGCCGGTGCCGGTGCCGGGCCCCCGGCCGGGCCGCGGAGGCTGTGCCCTGTTGTCGGTGCTGCGCATATAGGAGGGGCACCTCCCCCCTCCCCCAGCAGACCGAAATACCGACAACACCCCGAGGTGCTCTCCGTCATGCGCACTCCACCCACCCGACGCGCCGTGCTCGGCGCCGCTGTCGCCACTGCCGGTACGGCAGTCCTGGCATCCTGCTCCGGCGATTCCGACACGGGCCGCAGCGGTACGAAGTCCGGCGGTACGAAGTCCGGCGGTACGAACTCCGGCAGCCCGAACGCCGGCGGTGCGAACCACGGGACCGCTCCCCGCGGGACCAGGGGCGAGTACGTCTCCCCCGACGGGGAGGAGGTCGCCGCGGCCGAGGCCAGGCGGGCCTCCGGCCCCGTACGGAAGATCGACCTCACGGCCACCCCGTCCCGCCTGGATCTGGGCGGCGGGCTCGTCGTCAGCTCCTGGGCCTACGAAGCCCGGCTGCCCGGCCCGGAAATGCGGCTCACGGTGGGCGACGTCGTCGCGCTCAACCTCGCCAATCACCTTCCGGCGACGACCACCCTGCACTGGCACGGGCTCAACGTGCGCAACGACATGGACGGCGTACCCGACCTGACCCAGACGCCCATCAAGCCGGGCGCGGAATTCGCGTACCGCTTCAAGGTGCCGCACCCGGGGACGTACTGGTTCCATCCGCACACGGGCGTCCAGCAGGATCGTGGCCTGTACGCGCCGCTGATCGTCGAGGACCCGAAGGAGCCGCTCAAGTACGACAAGGAGTGGGTCGTCGTCCTCGACGACTGGGTCGACGGGGTGGGCGGCTCCACGCCCGACGAGGTGCTCGACGAACTCAGCGGGGGCAGGGGCGGCATGGACCACGGCGGTTCGAGCCACGGCGGTTCCGGCCGCGACGGTTCGGACCACGACGAGATGGACGACAAGAGCGATCCGGGGGGCAACGGCCACGGCGGGTCCCCCAAGGGCCCCCGGACCCCCAAGTCCGCCAAGCGGCGCTCCGGCCCCTCGCGGATCATGAGGGATTCCTACAGCAAACTGCTCGAAAGCCACGGGGGCAATGTCGACTACCCCTACTACCTGATCAACGGCCGCGTGCCGAAGGCCCCCACGTCCTTCACCGCCAAGCCCGGCGACCGTATCCGGCTGCGCATCATCAACGCGGGCGGGGACACCGCTTTCCGTGTCGCGCTCGGCGGTCACCGGATGACGATCACGCACACCGACGGCTACCCCGTCCGGCACACCACGACGGACGCCCTGCTGCTGGGCATGGGCGAGCGGTACGACGTGGTGGTGACCGCCGGGGACGGGGTGTTCCCGCTGACCGCGCTCGCCGAGGGCAAGCGGGCGTCGGCGCTGGCCCTGCTCCGTACCGGAAAGGGCACGGCGCCCACCGCCTCCGTACGGCCGAAGGAGCTGGACGGAAAGTTGGTGGAGGCGTTCGACCTGTCGCCGGACGAATCCGTGGCGCTGTCCGTCCGCAAGGCCGACCGGACCTTGCGGTTCAAGCTGACCGGCAACATGAGAGCGTACGACTGGGCCTTCGACCACAAGCCGTACAACCCCGGACAGCGCCATCCGGTCAGGGCGGGCGAGCGGGTCAGGCTGGAGTTCTACAACGTCACGTCGATGTGGCACCCCGTCCATCTGCACGGGCACTCGTTCGGCCTGGTGGGACCCGCCGGGCCGGAGCACCGGGCCTCCCGGCGGGGGCAGGCCGCGTGGGCGCGCAAGGACACCGTGATCGTCCGGCCGCGCAGCTCGATCGTCGTCGAGTTCGACGCGGACAACCCGGGCCTGTGGATGCTCCACTGCCACAACATCTACCACTCGGACGTGGGCATGATGACGGTCGTCGGCTACCGCCGCTGACCCGTTCCTGGCGGGCGGCCGGACGATCGCGCGGCCCGCCAGGACATCGCGTCAGTCAGACGATTACACTGGTCCGCGTGCCTCAACTACGCCTCGCACTGAATCAGATCGACTCGACCGTCGGTGATCTTCCCGGCAACGCCGAGGCGATCGTCCACTGGACCCGGCACTCCGCCGAACAGGGTGCCCATCTGGTGGCGTTCCCCGAGATGATGCTGACCGGCTACCCCGTCGAGGACCTGGCCCTGCGGTCGTCCTTCGTCGAGGCCTCGCGTCAGGCGCTGCGCGCGCTCGCCGCCCGCCTCGACGCGGAGGGCTTCGGGGAGCTGCCGGTCGTCGTCGGCTTCCTCGACCGTTCCGAGACGGCCCAGCCGCGCTACGGACAGCCCGCCGGCGCCCCGCAGAACGCCGCCGCGGTGCTGCACCGCGGGCAGGTCGCGCTGACCTTCGCCAAGCACCACCTCCCCAATTACGGCGTGTTCGACGAGTTCCGGTACTTCGTACCGGGCGACTCGATGCCGGTCATCCGGGTCCACGGCGTCGACGTGGCGCTCGCGATCTGCGAGGACCTCTGGCAGGACGGCGGCCGGGTGCCGGCCGCGCGGGCGGCCGGTGCCGGGCTGCTGCTGTCGATCAACGCCTCGCCGTACGAGCGGGACAAGGACGACACCCGGCTGGAGCTGGTCCGCAAGCGCGCCCAGGAGGCCGGCTGCACCACCGCGTACCTGGCGATGATCGGCGGCCAGGACGAGCTGGTCTTCGACGGCGACTCGATCGTCGTCGACCGGGACGGCGAAGTGATCGCCCGCGCCCCGCAGTTCGCCGAGGGCTGCGTCGTCCTCGACCTGGACCTGCCGGCCGCCTCGGCCGTGGCCCCGTCCGGTGTCGTCAACGACAGGCTGCGGATCGACCGCGTGGTGCTCTCCGGGGAGTCCCTGCCGGCGTACGAGGCGGAGCTGGCCGGCGGTTACGCGGAGCGGCTCGACGACGATGAGGAGCTGTACTCGGCGCTGGTCGTGGGCCTGCGCGCGTACGCCGCCAAGAACGGCTTCAGCAGTGTGCTGATCGGGCTCTCCGGCGGGATCGACTCGGCGCTGGTCGCGGCCATCGCCTGCGACGCGCTGGGGGCGCAGAACGTGTACGGCATCTCGATGCCGTCGAAGTACTCCTCGGACCACTCCAGGGACGACGCGGCCGAGCTGGCCCGTCGTACCGGGCTGAATTTCCGCACCGTACCGATCGAGCCGATGTTCGACGCGTACATGGGCTCGCTGGGGCTCACCGGCCTCGCCGAGGAGAACCTCCAGTCGCGGCTGCGCGGCACGATGCTGATGGCCGTCTCCAACCAGGAGGGCCAGATCGTCCTCGCCCCGGGCAACAAGTCCGAACTGGCGGTCGGCTACTCGACGCTGTACGGCGACTCGGTCGGGGCGTACGGGCCGATCAAGGACGTCTACAAGACGTCGATCTTCCGCCTCGCGAAGTGGCGCAACCGCGCCGCCGAGGAGCGCGGGCAGACCCCGCCGATCCCGGAAGCGTCCGTCACCAAGCCGCCCAGCGCCGAGCTGCGCCCGGGACAGGTCGACACCGACTCGCTGCCCGACTACGACGTACTGGACCGGATCCTGGAGCTGTACGTCGACCGGGACCAGGGGCTGGACGAGATCGTCGCGGCCGGGTTCGACGCGGCGCTGGTGGCGAAGACGCTGCGGATGGTGGACACGGCGGAGTACAAGCGGCGGCAGTACCCGCCGGGCACGAAGATCTCTCCGAAGGGCTTCGGCAAGGACCGCCGGCTACCGATCACCAATCGGTGGCGCGAGTCGGCCCGATGAGCGGACACCGGTGGGGCGCGTCGGCGAGATGAGCCGATATCGGCGGCGCGCGTCGGCCTGAGCGGTCGGTCACCGGGGGCGTCCGGTGGCCGGTTCGTCCTCGACCGGACGGGCTCGCGGCGGCCGGCCGCCGCGTGGACCGGAAGCGCCGGAGGGTTTACCCCCAGCCCGCCGCGACCGCCGTGCCGCCCAGCCACGCACCGTCGGCGTCGGCGAGGTTGTTCCCGCGGGTGAACGGACCGTTTCGTCAGAGTTCCACGCGCGCGGCGATCGGAAGGTGGTCGCTGTCCGTCGCCGGGAGTGTCCACGACGACATCGGTTCGACGCCCCTCACCATGATCTGGTCGATCCGCGCCATCGGGAACGAGGCCGGCCAGCTGAAGCCGAAGCCGTCGCCGGCCGCGCCCTGGGTGGACCGCATCTGCGAGGTGACCGCGTTGAGCGAGCGGTCGTTCATCGTGCCGTTGAGGTCACCGAGCAGGATCACCTTGCCGAGCCGTTCGCCGGCGATGGCCGCGCCCAGGGCGTCGGCGCTGTCGTCGCGCTGGTTGGCGGTGAATCCGGCGTGCAGTTTGACGCGTACGGACGGCAGGTGGGCCACGTAGACGGCGACCTCACCCTCGGGTGTCCGCACCGTGGAGCGCATCGCCCGGGTCCAGCCCATCTTGATGTCGACCGGCCGGCTGTTGCTCATCGGGTACTTGCTCCACAGGCCGACGGTCCCCTGCACCGAGTGGTACGGGAAGTGGCCGGCGAGCGCCGCCTTGTACGTCGGCACCTGGTCGCTCGGCAACTCCTGCAGGGCGACGATGTCGGCGCCGGAGCCCGCGACCTGCCGGGCAGTGCCCGTGGGGTCGGGGTTGTCCGCGTTGACGTTGTGGGTGGCCACGGTCAGGTCCCCGCCGCTGCCCGACTTGTCGGAGAACATCAGCTCGCCGAAGAGGTTGAGCCAGACCGCGACCGGCAGCAGCAGGGCGATCAGCGCGGTCGCCGAGCGGCGTACCAGGCCCAGGATCAGCAGCAGCGGGACGCATACGCCGATCCACGGCAGGAACGTCTCGGTGAGGCTGCCCAGGTTGCCGATGGTGTTCGGGATCTCCGCGTGGAAGACCATCACGAGGGTGAGGAGGACCGCGCAGACGGCGAGGACGACTCCGCGCCGCCAGATGCCCCTGTCACGGATCCGTCTGTCGAGGAGGCCCCGAAAGCGGGATCCGGACCCGGTGCGCTGCGGCTCCGCACGGTCGTTTCCGGTGTCCGGTCCGTACGCCTGCACCATCGCGCTTCCTCACTGCCTTGCCTTGCGTGTCGCCGCGCCCTCGACCCTAGGCGATGGGCGGCGTGATTCTTGTCGTCCACGGCGGCCGTACTGTCACGAGGACGACGGGCGGGGTCCGGAGAGTTCCGGCCGGGAGGGGTCTGCGGGGGCTTGTGACAGAACGATCACACTCGGACGGGTCAGCCGCCCGTGGCGGGCCACGCAGGTCAGCCTCCGTGGTGAGCCGGGCACGTCAGCCGTCCGTGACGGCGGGGCGGGGGGCGAGGCCCTCCGTCAGTGCCTGGATGATGCGGTCCGCGAGGTCCTCGGGCAGGGGCGCGTCGGGGCGGTGGATGGTGCGTACGAGCATGGGCCCCAGGAACAGGTCGTCCATCAGTTCCACGTCCAGGTCCCCGCGGAGCTCGCCCGCGTCGACCGCCCGCTGCACGGCGGCCAGCATGGCGACGCGGCGGGGGGCGATGACGGTGCAGTGGTACTCGGTCCACAGCTTGGGGTGGCTCTTCATCTGCGCGAAGACGTTGTGGAGCAGGACGGAGGAGCGCTGGGCGAGGCCGCGCCGGCGCAACGACTCCAGCAGCAGCCGCAGGTCGTCGAGTCCAGCGGTGCCGGAGACGGCGGGTTCCGAGGGTTCGACGTCGCGCAGGACGTCGACGAAGAGCTCCTCCTTGCCGCTCCACCTCCGATAGATGGTCGCCTTGCCGACCCCGGCGGTCCGGGCAATCCGTTCGATGGACAGGCCGGCGAGGGGCTCACCGGCCTCCAGCAGTTCGACGACGGCGTCCAGGATCGCCCGCTCGGCCGCCGCGCTGCGCGGTCGGCCCCTGCGCGGTTCCGCATCCTGCCGGACCGGGCACTTCCGGTCCTGCGCCTGCGTCTCCGGCTGCGCTTCCGCCTGTGCCTCGACCGGTGCCGCTGCCGCTGCCTCTGCCTCTGCCTCTGCCTCTGCCCGCACGTGAATCCACCTCTCGCCGCACCACCCGCCGCCCCCACTTCGATTCTCGCCGACTGCGGCGGTACCTCTGTGGGCCGCCCCCGGGTCCGGGACCCGGGGATCTGTCGGGAACCCGGGGCGGCGTGATTCAGCTCGTCGGGGCCGTCACCGGTCCGCCCCGGCGCGCACCGGCCGTTCGCCCGCGACGAGGATCGCCCAACGGCGGCGGTGGACCGCATCAGGGACCCGGGGCAGGGCGGCGCGAGCGCCCGACGGTATGGACATGCCCGGAGCTTATATTATTTCGATACGATACCGTCTCGTATTGGAAAGTCTTTACCGGGTGCCGTCGGTGTGCGTGCGCGGGCCCACTTCCCGTGGACGGGCGCGGGATGCCACCATGGAGCCGGTCCGGGGACGCCGACAGGGCGCCTCGAGATGACGAAGGAGCCGTTGGCAATGTCGCTGCAGGCTGCGCAGAGCAAGTCCGCCGCATCCCCCGCGGGTGCCCCCACCGACAGCAGCAAGGCGCTGTACGGAGGCAAGAGCACCCGCCGTATCTCCATCCATGACATCGTCGCCGCCACCGAGCGCGGCGAGAAGTGGCCCATGCTCACCGCCTATGACGCGATGACCGCGTCCGTCTTCGACGAGGCCGGTATCCCGGTCATGCTCGTCGGCGACTCCATGGGTAACTGCCACCTCGGTTACGAGACCACCGTGCCCGTCACGATGGACGAGATCGCCATCCTCTCCGCCGCTGTCGTACGGGGCACCAGGCGCGCCCTGATCGTCGGCGATCTGCCCTTCGGGGCGTACCAGGAAGGGCCCGTCCAGGCCCTGCGCAACGCCACCCGGCTGGTCAAGGAGGCCGGTGTCGGTGCGGTCAAGCTGGAGGGCGGTGAGCGCAGCCACGAGCAGATCCGGCTGCTGGTCGACGCCGGTATTCCGGTCATGGCCCACATCGGTCTGACCCCGCAGTCCGTCAACGCGATGGGCTACCGGGTGCAGGGCCGCGGCGAGGAGGCCGCCCAGCAGCTGCTGCGCGACGCCAAGGCCGTGCAGGACGCGGGCGCGTTCGCCGTCGTCCTGGAGCTCGTACCGGCCGAGCTGGCCGCCGAGGTCACCCGCACCCTGCACATCCCGACCGTCGGCATCGGCGCCGGTCCCGACACGGACGCCCAGGTGCTGGTCTACACCGACATGGTCGGGCTGACCGGCGGCAAGGTGCCGCGCTTCACCAAGCAGTACGCGAACCTGCGCCAGGTGCTGGGTGACGCGGCGAAGGAGTTCGCGGAGGAGGTCGTGGGCGGCAGCTTCCCGGCCCCCGAGCACACCTTCCACTGATCCCCCGGGGCCCGGCCGTCCGTACCGGCCCCGGCACGGACCACTGCCCGCACCACCGACAGCCCGCCGACATCCCCCATCGGCGGGCTGTCGGCCCGTTGTCGGTCCGTTGTAGGTGGACTGTCGGTGGCATCTGGTCCCATGGTGGGCATGACGCGAATCGACAAGAACCCCAGGAGCGGCACGAACGCCGTCGAGGTCCGGGGGCTGGTCAAGCACTACGGCTCGACCAAGGCTCTGGACGGCGTGGACCTCGATGTCCGCGAGGGCACCGTGCTCGGCGTGCTCGGCCCCAACGGCGCCGGCAAGACCACGCTCGTACGCTGCCTGTCCACGCTGATCCTGCCCGACGCCGGACACGCCACCGTGGCGGGCTACGACGTGGTGAAGCAGCCCCGGCAGCTGCGCCGCACCATCGGTCTGACCGGGCAGTACGCCTCGGTCGACGAGAAGCTCTCCGGCTGGGAGAACCTCTACATGATCGGGCGGCTGCTCGACCTGCCGCGCAAGACCGCCCGGTCCCGGGCCGACGAGCTCCTGGAGCGGTTCTCGCTCACCGACGCGGCCAGGAAGGCCGCGATGGACTACTCCGGCGGCATGCGGCGCCGGCTCGACCTGGCCGCCTCGATGATCGGCAGCCCGGCCGTCCTCTACCTGGACGAGCCGACGACGGGGCTGGACCCCCGGACCCGTAACGAGGTCTGGGACGAGGTGCAGCGAATGGTCGCGGAGGGGGCGACCGTGCTGCTCACCACCCAGTACATGGAAGAGGCCGAGCAGCTCGCCAACGAGCTGACCGTCATCGACAGGGGCAAAATCATCGCCCGCGGCGGGGTGAACGAGCTGAAGGCCAAGGTCGGCGGCCGTACCCTGCAGATCCGGCCGTCGGACCCGGCGCAGTTGCCCGCGATGGCGCAGGCGATCCGGGAGGCCGGCCTGGACGGGGTCTCGGGCGCGCAGGCCGTCCCGGACGAGGGACTGCTGTACGTACCGATCCTCAGCGACGAGCAGCTGACGGCCGTCATCGGCCTGCTCGGCACCCGGGGCTTCTCGCTGGCGCATGTCGCCACCGCACTGCCCAGCCTGGACGAGGTCTTCCTGGCCATCACCGGCGAGAAGAGCTCTTCCGTCACCGACACGATCCCCGAGGAGGTCGCGGCATGAGCACAGCGACTCTGACGCCCACCCCCGCCGGGACCGCACCGGCGAAGCCACTCCACGACGAGGGCCGGATCGGGCTGCGCAGCAATCTGCGCCACATCGGTGCACTGGTTCGGCGCAATCTGCTCCAGATCAAGAAGGATCCGGAGTCGATGTTCGACGCGCTCCTGATGCCGGTCATCTTCACGCTGCTGTTCGTGTACGTATTCGGCGGTTCGGTCGGCGGCAGCATGGGCGGCGGCCGGCAGGAGTACCTGAACTATCTGATCCCCGGCCTGATGGCGATGATGGGCATGAACATCGCCATGGCGGTCGGCACCGGTGTCAACGACGACTTCCGCAAGGGCGTCATGGACCGGTTCCGGACGATGCCGATCGCCCGCTCCTCGGTGCTCATCGCCAAGATCGTGGTCGAGCTCGGCCGGATGATGGTCGCCACCCTGATCCTGCTGGGTATGGGCTTCGCGCTCGGTATGGAACTGCAGACCTCGATTCTCGGGCTGATCGGGGCGATCGCGCTGTCGGCGGTGTTCGGCGCCGCCATCATGTGGATCTTCATCCTGCTCGGGCTGGCCATGAAGACGGCCCAGGCGGTTCAGGGAATGGGGATGATCGTGCTGATGCCGCTCCAGTTCGGCTCCTCGATCTTCGCCCCGACCAAGACGATGCCCGGCTGGCTCCAGACGTTCACCGACTACAACCCGCTGTCCAATCTGGCGGACGCGGCGCGCGGTCTGATGATGGGCGGACCGGTCGCCCACTCGGTGTGGGTGACGCTCGGCTGGGCCGCGGTGATCACCGCGGTGATGGCGCCGCTCGCGGTCGCCAAGTTCCGCAAGAAGTCCTGAGACGCGGTCCGATGCCGGTCGGTGCCAGGTGCCCGTGCCGGCGTCGGTGCGCGGTCGGCGTCGGCGTCGGTGCGCGGCGGGCCGGTGGTCGGCGCCGGTACGTACGCGGTCGGCCGGTGGTCCGGGCCGCGTTCACTCCCGGTACGCGTCGACGAGGGCGGTGGCCTCCTCCAGAGTGAGGCCGCCGCCCTCGGCGTACGCGGCGTCGTACGCGGCCCGGCCGAGGACGGCGACGGCCCGTTCCTCCGCCCTCGCGTACTCGTGCCGCTCCATCGACGTCGGCACATGCCCCTGGGGCAGCAGTGCCCGGCCGGCCCCCAGCAGCCGGGCCGCGACCGTGGCCCGTCGCTCGCCGCCGATTCCGGCCAACGCCCGTGCGAGGGTGACGAGATGGATGACGGACATCTGGGGTGCCACCATCTGCGACAGCGGGTCGTGGGACCGCGCCAGCGCTTCCAGACCCCGGGACAGGGCCTCGGTGTACAGTCCGTCCTCGTTGTCCAGCCAGGCCAGCCCACCCGTCACGAACCCCTCGAAGATCGCCATGGTCTCGGAGCGGAACTCCTCGCGCAGCACGTCCAGTTGATCGCGCGCCTCGCTGGTACGGCCGCTGCGGCCCAGCCACAGCGCGAGCTGGAGTCTGGCGGCGGGCCTCGCCTCGTGCCCCGTCCCGTGCTCCTGGGCAATCACCTCGCGGAGGATCTTCTCGCCCTCGTCGCCACGGCCCATTTCGGTGAGGGCGGACGCGTATCTGGCGCGCAGGACCGACACCTGGGACTGGGCGCCGAGCCGCTGCGCGTAGCCGATGGCCGACCGGTAGTCGTCGGCCGCGCGGGTGTAATCGCCCCGTTTCTCGTTGGCCTCGCCCCGGGAGGAGAGTGCTTCGGCGACGCCCCAGTCATCGCCGAGCCGGCTGAAGATCTCCAGGCTCTCGTCCGCGTCCGCCCGCGCGTCACCCGCCCATTCGACCCGGTTGGCCAGGACGTTCGCCCGCATCTGGAGAGCTCCGGCCAGCTCCCACTCGTAGCCGTACTCGCGGCTGGCGCGGACCGTTTCGTCCAGCAGTTCCCGCAGATCACCTGCCTCCCCGGTGAGCATGACGGCGAAGAACCAGAGCGACGCGGGGGTGCGGCAGGTCTGCGGCTGGCCCGCCCGGTAGGTGTCCGCGATGACGCGCAGCCGGGCCATGCCCTTCTTGTCGGCCCACACGTTCCTGGAGTGGTCCATGCTGACCAGTTGGACCAGGGCCACCTGGCGCCGCGCCTCCTGGAGCAGTTCGGGCGACATCGGCGGCGGCGCGTCGGTGCAGCGTTCATGGAGGGACGGCGCGGGCTCGGCGGGCGGTGCGAAGGGGTCGGGGCCCAGCGCGGCGGTCGCGTCGGCCCACTGCAGGGCATCGGTGCGCAGATCGCGCATCTGCCAGTACCAGCAGAGCGACAGCACCATGCAGAGCGCCTCCTGCTCGTCGCGGGCGGCGACGGCGCGGCGCAGAGCGGTGCGGATGTTCTCGTACTCGCGCTGGAGGAGGTCGATGGCGGACCGCTGTCCGGCGCCGCGGAGTTCGGCGTCCGTGGTACGGGCCAGCTCCCGGAAGTACACCAGGTGGCGGCGCTCCGCGGCATCGCGCTCCCCGGCCCCGTCGAGCCGTTCGGCGGCGTATTCACCGACGGTCTCCAGAAGCCGGTAGCGCATCTCGCCGTCGTCGGCGGGCGCGGCGACGACGAGGGACTTGTCGACGAGCGAGCCGAGCAGCCCGGCGACCTCACGCACGTCCTGTGGCGCGTCGGCGCAGACGGCCTCGGCAGCGGCCAGGGTGCAGCCGCCCGCGAAGACCGACAGGCGGCGCAGGACGGCGCGTTCGGCATCGTCGAGAAGGTCCCAGGACCAGTCGACGACGGCGCGCAGGGTCTGCTGTCGGGGCAGTACGGTACGGGCCCCGCTGGTCAAGAGGCGGAACCGGTCGTCGAGCCGGTCGGCGATCTGGCGCGGAGTGAGCATCCGCAGCCGGGCGGCGGCGAGTTCGATGGCCAGCGGCAGTCCGTCGAGGCGGCGGCAGATCTCGGTGGCGGCGGCCGCGGTCTCCTCGTCGGCGTCGATCCGGAAGCCGGGCCGCGCGGCGGCGCCACGGTCGGCGAGCAGCCGGAGCGCCATCGGGTCGGGCAGCGGGTCGACGGGGCGGACGAACTCGCCCGGCACGCCGAGGGGTTCACGGCTGGTCGCGAGCACGGTGAGTTCCGGACAGTGGGCGAGCAGATGGTCCGCGAGGGCGGCGGCGGCCCCGACGAGGTGCTCGCAGTTGTCCAGGAGGAGCAGCATGCGGCGCCGGGAGCAGTGCTCGGTGAGGCGTACGAGGGGGTCGCCCGCGTTCCCTTCGGCGACCCGGAGCTCTTCGGCACCCGCTCCGCGCAGCACGGTCTCGCGGGCGCCGACGGCGGTCAGCACGGCCTCCGGTACGGCCTCGGGGTCGTCGACGGGGGCGAGTTCGGCCAGCCAGACGCCGTCCGGCCAGGCGGGGGCGACGGATTCGGCGGCCTCCTGGGAGAGCCGGGTCTTGCCCGCGCCGCCGGGGCCCAGGAGCGTGACCAGCCGGGCGTGCGCGAGGTCCTCGCGCAGGGCGTCGATGTCCCCCTCGCGCCCGACGAAGCTGGTGAGCCGGGCCCGGAGGTTTCCCCGCGGCGGGGCGGTGGGGGGCCGGTGCGGGTGGGCAGTCGTGGCGAGGTTCGTCGCGGTGGTGGGGGTGGCGGGCTCGGTCTCCGTGGTCCCAGTGGCCACCACCACCGGGACCACGCCACCCGCGGCACCCGCCGGTCCCGTCGGCTCCTGGCTGAGCAACTCGGCGTGCAGGGCGCGCAGTTCTGGTCCGGGATCGGTGCCGAGCCGGTCGGCGAGGACGGTGCGCACCTCGTCGTACGCGGCCAGCGCCTGCGCCGTACGCCCGGCGTCGCGCAGCGCCCGCAGCCGCAGCACCTGGAGCGGTTCGTCGATCGGGTGCTCGGCGCAGAGGGCGGCCAGTTCGGGCAGGGCCTCGTCGGCGCGGCCGAGCGCGAGGTCCGCGGCGAGCCTGCCGCGGCGGGCGTCCAG
Organism: Streptomyces sp. NBC_00846; assembly: GCF_045207325.1. Lineage (NCBI taxonomy): Bacteria > Bacillati > Actinomycetota > Actinomycetes > Kitasatosporales > Streptomycetaceae > Streptomyces > Streptomyces sp. NBC_00846. The sequence goes on from NZ_CP108846.1 coordinate 1,909,674, forward strand.
GCGCCGGGTCGCCCAGCGGGCCGCGAGGGCGCCGCGGTCGGGCAGGTCGGCCAGGACCGGTCCGCGCCACAGGGCGAGCGCGCCGTCGAAGGCGGTCACGGCCTTCGCCGCGTCGCCCTCCTCCAGCGCCCGCGCCGCCTCCCCCGCGAGCCGCTCGAAGCGGTACAGGTCGACCGCGTCCGGCTCGGCGGCGAGCCTGTAGCCGCTCTCCGCCGAGGCGACCGCCGCATGGCCGAGGGCCCGCCGCAGCCGTCCGACGAGTGCCTGCAGGGCGCCCACCGCGTCGGCCGGCGGGTCGCCGTCCCACACCTCGTCGACGAGCACGGCGGCCGGGACGGTGCGGCCGGGGCGCAGCGCGAGGACGGTGAGCAGGGCGCGCAGCCGCGCCCCGCCGAGCGCGACGGCCGTGCCGTCGTCGCGGAGTACCTGGGTGGTGCCGAGGATGCAGTAGCGCACGCGCCTATTCTCCGTGACGGGGATCGGTCGGTGGATCGGTCGGTGGACATACGTACGTCCGCACCCGCGTGCGGTATGTGCGCGGTGCGCACCGTGTGCCGGGGTCGTTCGTCATGGCCCCACCCTTCACGGAACCACCGCCCCGATGCGAGACGTTCACGACGTGTCGCCTGTACGGTCGCTCTCGCCGCGCACCGCCCCGTCCCCCTTCCGGCCAGCCATCAGGAGTTCGCCGATGACCACCGCAAGCGCCCGCAGCGACCGGCGGATCAGCCCGGTCTTCCTCGGGATCCTCGCCGTGATGGCGGTGTCGGGCTGGGCGGTGTGGACGGATTTCGCACAGCAGCCCGGGGCCGCGGTCTTCCTCTTCGTGACGGCGGCCTGGGTGGTGTCGCTCTGTCTGCACGAGTACGCGCATGCCCGTACCGCGCTGCACAGCGGGGACATCTCCATCGGATCGAAGGGTTATCTGACCCTGAATCCGCTGAAATACACCCATGCTCTGCTGAGCATCGTGCTGCCGGTGCTGTTCGTGATCATGGGTGGTATCGGTCTGCCCGGCGGTGCGGTCTTCATCGAGCGGGGCCGGATCAGCGGGCGCTGGAAGCACAGCCTGATCTCCGCGGCGGGCCCGCTGATGAATGTGCTGTTCGCCTTCGTCTGCACGGCGCCGTTCTGGCTGCACGCGCTGGACGGCGTCCCGGTCGTCTTCCAGTACGCGCTGGGATTCCTGGCACTGCTCCAGGTCACCGCGGCGATCCTCAACTTCGTCCCGGTGCCGGGGCTGGACGGCTACGGCGTGATCGAGCCCTGGCTCTCGTACCGGATCCGACGGCAGGTCGAGCCGTTCGCCCCGTTCGGGCTGATCGCGGTCTTCGGCATCCTGTGGATTCCCGAGGTCAACCACGTGTTCTTCGACGCGATCCATTCCCTGTTGCGGACACTGGGCGTCAGCGACTTCACGACGTACTGCGGTTTCGACACCTACCGCTTCTGGCAGTCGGCCGACCCGGTCTGCGCGGTCGGCCTCTGATCCACCGCTCAGCCGGCGGTCTGTGCGCGCTGCCGGCGCAGGTAGAACCACGCCATGTTGGACGAGAGCCCGGCCAGCAGCACCCAGACGATCCCGAGCAGGCTGCCCTGGACGAACGAGATCACGGCCGCGACGACGGCCAGGACGCAGACGGCGATGGCGTAGAGAGCGAGGCGGGGCATGAGGAGCGACTCCTGTCCGGGGTGATGCGTGGTCCCGTCCAGTGTCCCTCATGCCCCTTTCCGCTCGCCGCAGGGTGCGCAGGGAACGCCCTCGGGAGCCGAACAGCCCCTCAGACGTCGGTGGTGCGCAGACCGGCGTGCGCCTTGTAGCGGCGGTTGACGGAGATCAGGTTGGCGACCAGCGACTCGACCTGGTGGGCGTTGCGCAGCCGCCCGGCGAAGATGCCGCGCATGCCGGGAATCCGGCCCGCCAGTGCCTGCACGAGGTCGGTGTCGGCGCGGGCCTCACCGAGCACCAGCACATCGGTGTCGATCTCCTCGATGGCCTCGTCCTGCAACAACACCGCTGAGAGGTGGTGGAAGGCCGCGGTGACCCGGGACTCCGGCAGCAGGGCGGCGGCCTGTTCGGCGGCGCTGCCCTCCTCGGGCTTCAGGGCGTAGGCGCCCTTCTTGTCGAAGCCGAGCGGGTTGACGCAGTCGATGACGAGCTTGCCCGTGAGTTCGTCGCGCAGCGACTGAAGGGTCTTGGCGTGGCCGTCCCACGGCACGGCGACGATCACGACGTCGCTGCGCCGTGCGCACTCCGCGTTGTCGGCGCCCTCGATGCCGTGGCCCAGCTCGTCGGCGGCGGTCTTCGCGCGGTCGGCGGCACGGGATCCGATGATCACCTTCTGCCCGGAGCGGGCGAACCGGTAGGCGAGCCCGCGGCCCTGCGGCCCGGTACCGCCGAGTACGCCGATGGTCAGCCCGGAGACGTCGGGGAGGTCCCAGGGGTCCTTGGCGGGGGGCTTGGCCGCGCTGCCCTTGTCATTCGTAGTCATGGCTGCGACATTACTGCTCGCCACGAACGGGGAGCAGGTCCACTCCCACTCAGGGATCCGTCGCTCCGTGACGGCCCTGTTCGGCTGGTTCGGAGCCGTTCTCCGGTACCGGACGGTGCTCCTGCGGCATGATGCCGGGCCATGGATGCCGTACGCGTCGCCCTGCTGCGTGAAGTGCTCGCCGGGACCGAGTGGCCCGCCGCGGCCCGGCGGTTCGCCGGGGCACTCAGGTCGTCCGTCGTCCCGCACGGCGGCGGGCTGCTGCTGGTGGGCACGGCGGCGTACGAGCCGTGGCATCTGGCGGCCCATCTCGTCGACGAGTCCACCTGGTCCGGGCTGCCGGAGCTGACGCCCACCCTGGTACGCCACCGGGTCGAGCCGGGCGACCCGGCACATCTGGCCGTCGGTCTGGGCCGGATCGAGGCGGCCGGGCGGGGCGAGACGCTGATGCTGGTGGCCCCGGAGCGGCCCGGCGCCGGGCTGCTGGAGCGGGTCCACGACGCCCGCCGGGCCGGGGCGACGGTCCTCTCGCTGGACGGCGGCGATCCGGAAGTGCGGGGGCTCGCCCACGAGACGCTCGCGGTGACCGGCACCGACGACGTCGACCTGGACACCGTGCAGCATCTGGTGAGCGCGGCGGCCGGCGAGAACAGCGCCCCGGCCCCGCGCGGGAACCGCCGCTTCCGGGACCGGCTGTCCCGGCTCGCCGACCAGCTGACTGCCCCGCCACCGGCCCGCTGGTGAGCGTCCGGTGCCAACGACGGAGCCGGCGCACTCCCCGGCCGCCGGCTCCTCCGGGGCTCCCCGCCGCCGGGAAAATCTGTTGCGGGGACCGTCCACGGCGCCGGACCATGACCCCTCGTGACCTCAGCTCCCTCCCCGGCGGCGGGCCGGTTCTCCGCCCTGCTGCCCGATCTCTCCCCCCTGCGTTCGTCGGCCGACTTCCGGCTGCTCTGGATCCAGGGTCTGGTGACGTACTTCGGCAGCTTCATGGCACTGATCGCGCTGCCGCTCCAGATCAAGGAGCTGACGGGTTCGCCGCTGGCCGTCGGTGCGATGGGCGCGGTCGAGCTGGTGCCGCTGGTGGTCTTCGGTCTGTACGGCGGGGCCCTCGCGGACTCCGCGGACCGCCGCAAGGTGATCCTGGGCACCGAGGCGGGGCTGGGGCTGCTGGCCCTCGTCCTCCTGGTGAACGCCGCACTGCCCGACCCGATGCTCTGGCCGCTCTACCTGGTGGCGGGCGGGGTCTCCGCGCTCGCCGGGCTCCAGCGGCCCGCGCTGGACTCCCTGATGGCCCGGATCGTGCCGCACGACCAGCTGACCGCCGCCGCCGCGCTGAACTCGCTGCGCTGGCAGTTCGGCGCGATCACCGGCCCGGCGGTGGCGGGACTCGTGGTGGCCTACGCCGGGCACGTCGCTTCTCTCGGGGCTGCCCGGAGTGCGAGCCCAGGAAGCACGATGATCGCCCAGTTCAGCGGCATGGCGCTGGTGGGCAGTGGGTGCGCGACAGGTGTCGCGGACTGAGGTCGTGGCTCGCGGCACCGGTCGAAGGCGCTACCTCCTCCGCCACCGCATCTTCCTGCCCTGACGGACACCCGGCGTCACCTTCCGACGGGCCAGAGCCGTTGGCAGGACAGACCCCCCCTTGCGTTGTGGCGGGGCGGGGCAGGGTAGCGTGGGTTTAGTGAGCAATGCTGTTTGGGGGTCTGCTGCGATGCTGGTCAGGCGTGTGGTGCTTCCGCTGGTCATCTGGGTGGCCGTGGTGCCGTGGCTGCTGGCTACGGTGACGACCATGCTGTGGGGGTTCTCGGAGGAGCCGGACGGGCTGTTCTTCACGTTCGGTACCCGGATGGTTCTGGTGCCGTTGCTGCTGGTCGGTGAGGTCGTCGGCGTGGTGGCGGCCTTCCGACGCTATGACGGTCTGCGCTCCGACTTCTGGCCGGGAGCTGGGCTGACGTTTGCTTTGCTGGCGCTGTTCACCGTGACGGTCGTGGCCACGACGTGGGGCGAGTGGGGCGGGATGCTATGGATCTGGGCCCTGTACACCGGCTACGTGTTCTTCGTGTTCGGCTTCGGCGGGATGGCCTGGAAGAAGGTCTTCGCCTAGCTTTTCGCGGTACGAGGAAGGCCCCCGGCAGCGCCTGGCGCCGGGGGCCTTCCTCATGCTCGGATGCTTACTTGTACTTGCCGTAGTAGCCGGTGAGGTTCTTCAGGTCGCACATCGCGGAGCCGACGAGGCACAAAGGGGAAGCGTACTTGCTCTTGTAGACCCAGGTGACGCGGCCACCGTTGTAGATGTAGATCTCGTGGTTGGGCATCTGCCGGTGGTTGCCAGAGCGGATTTCCCAGCCTCCGCGGGTTATGTGGAACGTCAGGGCGCCGTCGATGGCTCCCTTGACCTTGGCGACACCGCCGCAGAACGGGTTGGTGGAGTGGGTCACCATGCGGATGTCGGCGTATCCGGAGCCGGCGCCGAGCTTCTTGACCTTCATGTCCTTGGCACTGGCGGTCTTCTTGGCGACCAGCTTTTTGTTGGACTTCTTGTAGACGTGGGTGGCCTTGACGGAGGTGGATCCGCTGACCTTGTGACTCTTCCAGTCGATGACGGCGGACGCGGAGGTGCGGTAACGGGAACTCTTCCAGTCGAAGCCCCGGTTGTCGCCGCCGTAGACGTACTTTGAGCCCCAGTACTTGCACGCCTTGGGGATGGGCTGGTTGATGTACTTCTCGGGGATGAACGTCGTCCACGTCAAGGTGGTGGTGGCCGCCGCCTTGGCGGCCGCGGCCTGGGTGGTGGCGGTGCGCTGGACGGCTGCCGCTTCGGTCTCGCCGCGGTTGACCTCGGGCACGGCGACGGTGAGGCCCCAGGTGCGGGCGGTGGAGGTGTCGCCCTTGAGCTCGGGGATGATCCGATACTGATAGGAGGCGCCGGCGGTGGCGTTGGTGTCCTTGAAGGTGGCCTGGCCCGGCTTGGTGGTGGTGAGGGGAGTTTCGTCGCGGACGATGGTGTAGCGGGCGTCGGCCGTGTAGGGCTTCCAGGACAGTGTCACAGCCCCCGGGGCGGCAGCGGAGGTCACGCCCCGGTCGGCCAGGGCGCTGTTGACGAGGGCGGCCTGGCCGCCGCTGGTGCGACCGATGCCCAGGTGCTGTTCGACGAGGTCGGAGCGCTGCTGTGTGCTCAGGGGTGCCGGGTTGCCGGGGGCGTCGGCGGCAGCTGCCGACGTGGTCAGTCCGGCGAGGGGGCTGGCGACGAGCGCGACAGCGGCGAAGGAGGCTTTGACACTGGCGCTGCGGGAGCCGACGGTGCGGGAGAGGTTCGATATTCTTGACTGCACGTGTTCTCCATCGGGGATCTGATTGGGGGTGGCGCGGTTGGGGCGCGAAGATTTCGAGCCCTCCCTTGTGCGCGAGGGAGACTCGCAGCGTGGGATAAACATTCGATTGACGACCTAGTGATCGAGCTGTGACGGCAGGTAGCCGTGAGCTCGGATATCCGTGGTGACGGATCCTCAAAGGCTTCCTGCGGGACCTGTTCACATACGTCGCCGACGGATGCGTCGAAACCGATCGTGATGAGGTGCTGCGGCTCGCCGGTCCGACTGGCGGGCGACACCGCGACCTCAGCGACGCCATACGCGCCGTGCATCGACCAACCAGACCCGTGGTGGGGTGATGCAGGGCGCGGTTAGCGGTTGACCTGGGTCATCAGCTCGCGGTTGGCCGTCCGGGCGGCGGTGAGATCCTCGTCCCGTTCGGTAAGTTCCGCGCGGAGGTCGAGGATCTGCTGCTCCAGCTCGGCGACCCGGCGGGTGAGCGTTTCGACGTCTGCCGGGGCGCCGAGGCCGGAGGCTTCCCAGACGGCCTGTCCGAGTGCCTCGGACAGGCGCCGTTCAAGCCGGGTGATGTGCGCGGACAAGCGGCTGTTGCGGGCCGTGAGGTTCGCGACGTCGGCCAGCAGCGACTGGCGGCTGACCTGTGTGGCCACCGCTGCGCGGGTCGGGGGCTCGGCCGCGCGGGCGAGAACGGCCGCGTGCAGGTCGTTGTGACGGTGGATCAGGCTACGGTGAACGCCGGCCGCGCGGGCGACCGAGGAGACGCTGATCTCCTCGCCATTGGCGGCGAGCTGGTCCAGGGCTTTCAGGACGCGGGACCTGCGGCGTTCGGAGTCCGCAGCCCGGGCCTTGGCCAGGTGGTCCGGTGATGTGGTCATGCGTCGCGCTCCAGCCGCAGGTTCGGCTCCGGGGCCCGGATGCCGGGCATGCCGAGGGAGACCGTGCGGGTCTTGCGCAGGGTCCGGGTGGCCTCCTTGATCTGCTGGGGCAGGTGCGGGCCGGCGCGATGGCGGGCTGGACGGGGACCCGCTCCGCGGTCTGGAGCGGTGGTGTGGCGTGCGTGGCCTCGGTGGCGCTGCTCACCGCGGCGATGCCGAAGCTGCTGACGTACGACTCCGAGACCGACGAGGACGCGGTACGCAGGCGGGTGGCCAGAGCATCCAGCTCCTCAGCGGTCTGAGGAGCGGGGGCTTCGCCCCCGGACCTCAGTCGCCGGACGGGCTGGACCGTCACGCCTCCGGGTCGGGCGGTGTGTCCCGGTCGTGCCACTTGGGGTCCGTCTCCCATTCGAGATTCCGCTCCTGCGCCGTCTCCATCGCGTGCCGCGCCTCCTCGGGGGAGGCATACGGTCCGAAGCGGTCCTTGGCCGGGCACTCGGGGCCCTCCTCGACCTTCTGGTGCTGCAGGCAGTAGTACCACTCGCCCGGTTTGCCGACCGTGCGCTTCTTGAACAGGGCCATGTCCGGCTCCTTCCCTCGGGGCCATGCTGCCCCACGCACGCTGGTTAGACTCGCTGACATGTCTGGCCAGTCGCTGCTCGTACCCGGGGAGATCACTCCCATCCGTTCCGTGCCCGGAAACATCCGGCGCCCCGAATACGTGGGCAAGCCGGCCCCCACCCCGTACACCGGTCCGGAGATCCAGGACGCCGGCACCGTCGAGCGCATGCGCATCGCGGGGCGAATCGCCGCGCAGGCGATGGCGGAGGCCGCCAAGCACATCGCCCCGGGTGTCACGACGGACGAACTCGACCGGGTCGCCCATGAGTTCATGTGTGATCACGGCGCCTACCCGTCGACGCTCGGCTACCGCGGATTCCCCAAGTCGCTCTGTTCCTCGCTCAACGAGGTGATCTGCCACGGCATCCCGGACTCCACGGTGCTGCGCGACGGCGACATCGTGAACCTCGACGTCACGGCGTACATCAACGGTGTGCACGGCGACAACAACGCCACGTATCTCTGCGGCGACGTGGACGAGGAGTCCCGGCTGCTCGTGGAGCGCACCGAGGAGTCGCTGAACCGGGCCATCAAGGCGGTCCGGCCCGGGCGGCAGGTCAATGTGATCGGGCGGGTCATCGAGTCGTACGCGAAGCGCTTCGGGTACGGGGTGGTGCGGGACTTCACCGGGCACGGAATCAGTTCCTCGTTCCACTCCGGACTGATCATTCCGCACTACGACAGCCCGCACGCGACCACCGTGATGCAGCCCGGCATGACGTTCACCATCGAGCCGATGCTGACGCTGGGCACCCATGAGTACGAGATGTGGGACGACGGCTGGACCGTGGTGACGAAGGACCGCAGGCGCACCGCCCAGTTCGAGCACACGTTGGTGGTGACGGAGACGGGCGCCGAGATCCTGACGCTCCCGTAACCACCGACGACACGGATCCTTGGGTTTCCCTGAGTTTCCTTCGGATTCCTTCGAAAGCGGCCATCTCCGGGTGGCCGCTTTCGCGTGCTCCCGCGCGGCGGCGGAATCAGGCGTATCGTTTTACCGACAGACCGTCGGGAAGTTATTGACTTAGGTAAGCCTAAGTAGGAAGATCGGAGTTGTCGACAGCAGCCGCCGTACGCGGTCGCTGCCGCCTTTTTTCCGTCTCTTCCCGGACATTCCCGTCCCCTCGGTCCCCGGAGGCCCGCCTTGGACGCAACCGCCGCCGCCACCCCCTTCTCGACACTCATCCGCACCGCGTCGCACGAACAGCACACCGAGGCGGAGACCTCGACCTTCATGAGCGATCTGCTGGGCGGGCGCCTGGGTGTGGACGCGTACGCGCGCTACACCGAACAGCTGTGGTTCGTGTACCGGGCACTGGAAGAGGGGGCGCAGGCACTGCGGAGCGACCCGGTCGCCGGCCCGTTCATACAGTCCGAGCTGATGCGTACCGCCGAACTGGAGCGTGATCTGGCCCATCTGCGCGGTGCGGACTGGCAGGAGGGCCTGGAGCCGCTGCCCGCCACGGCCGCGTACGCCGCCCGGGTCGCCGAGTGCGCCCGTACCTGGCCCGCCGGTTACGTCGCGCACCACTACACGCGCTATCTCGGCGACCTCTCGGGCGGCCAGATCATCCGCGACAAGGCGGAGAAGACCTGGGGCTTCGCGCGCAAGGGTGACGGGGTCCGGTTCTATGTCTTCGAGGAGATCTCCAACCCCGCCTCATTCAAGCGGGATTACCGCGAACTGCTGGACGCGGTGAACGCGGACGACCTGGAGAAGCAGCGCATCGTCGACGAGTGCAAGCGCGCGTTCGCGCTGAACACGGCGGTGTTCCGGGAGTTGGGCGAGGTGTTCGCGCTCAGCGCATAGGGCCCCGGCGGCGCGGCCGGCGGGGGGACCGGAGTGCACCGGCCACCCCCGCCGGCCGCGCCGTCTTGTCCTCAGACGCCGGACGGGTTCGATCGAACAGCCGGCAGGACGCGGCCCCCGATGTCCACCGTGCCGTCCGGTGCGGGTGCGGTGAGGATCCGGGAGCCTCGTCCCTGCCTGATGTCGAGGGCGCGGCCCAGCTCAAGTCGCCGCCGATCACCCGGGCATTCAAGCACCGCTCGGGTGACGGCTCTGCGACCGGGCCGTCACCCGGGCGGTGTTGCCCGGTGGTGCGGACGGATCAGACGGTACGGCGACGGCGGGCGGCGATCACCACTCCGGCGCCGGCCGCCACGACGACACCCGAGGCGGCGAACAGGGCGCCGGCCGGGATGCCGGAGCCGGTGGCGGCGAGGGAGCCCGAGCCACCGACCGAGCCGCCGACCGACCCACCGCCCACGCTGCCGCCGCCCGCGAGGCTCGTGGAGCCGGTGCCGCCCGTGCCGCCTGTACCGCCCGTGCCGCCCGGGAGTTCGGCGTCCTTGTCGAGGGCGACCGCGACGGTCAGTGCGTCGAGCGGCTCACCCGCCCGGTACATGCCGCCGAAGGCCTTGGTTCCGTCGGCGGTGAGGGTCGCCGGCACGGAGGAGAGGGTCACCACGCCGTTCCTGGCCGCGAGTTCACCCTTCGGCAGCTTCAGGTCGGCGACGGCGAGACCGGTGTAGGTGGTGACCTTCTTGGTCTCGCGGTCCTTGGTGGAGACGTCCGCGATCAGTCTTCCCTTTGTCCCGTTCACCTGGATCTCCACGTTGGTCAGGGAGAGATCGAGGGTGTACGCGCCGTTCTCCTCGTGGCCCAGGAAGCGGACCTTGCCGTCGAAGTCCGCGTCGAGGGTCTGCTTCCCGGCGTCGAAGTGGCCGGTGGCATCGGGGAATCGGTAGCCGTCGCCGGACGCGGTGGCACCGGCGGTCGTCTCGGCCTTGCCGTGGGCGATCGGGCCGGTGACGTACGTACGGAAGGACTTCTTGACGCCCCAGTCCAGGGTGCCGTCGACGATCGCGCCCTCGTCCGCGGCGGCCGGCTTGCCGGTGGCCGGGGCGGAGGAGGACGGGACGGACGGGGAGGGGGACGCGGTCGAGGTGGGACGTTCCGTGGGGTCGGTGGCCGGCTTCCCGGTGGGCTCCGTCGTGGGCTTCCCGGTCGGTTCGGTGGTCGGCTTCTGGGTCGGCTCCTCGGTCGGGGCCGAGGCCACGTTCACCGAGAGCGTGGCCGGGTCGAGCGGGTCGCCCTCCTTGTACTGGCCGTTGAACGCCTCGGAGCCCGCCTTCGTCAGCGTCGCCGGGATGTCCTTGAAGACCATCGCACCCTCCGTGCCCCGGCCCGGCTTCACCGCCGACAGGTCGAGGGCCGCGAACACCACGTCGTCGCGGGTGCCTTCCGGCGTCGTGACATCGACGGTGATCGCGCCGCCGCTACCGGTCGTGGCGAGCTTCACGTCCGAGAGCGTGATGTCGAGAACGCCGCCGTGGGCGTAGAAGCTGACGCCGCCTTCGAAGGCCGTGTCGGTGCCGTGCGTGGCCGTGTCGTAGGTGCCCTTGCCGTTGGCGAAGGTGAACACACCGTTGTCGGGTGCCTGGGTGGCGCCGTTCTTGACGGTGATCTTCCCGCCGGAGAACGCGGAGGCGAGGTACGTGCGGAAGGACTCCTTGACGCCCCACTCCAACATGCCGTCCTGCAGTGCCAATGTCGGTGCGGCGGCTGCCGCGCCCGCGGGGGCGGCGCTGTCGGCGGCGAGCGCCGGAAGGGCGAACGCGGTGGCGCCGAGGGCGGCTGCCGTGGCGACGGCGGCGGCGAGAGCTATGGGGCGGCGGGGGGCTGCCATGGTCGGTGGTCTCCTCATGAAGCGACAGAAAGTGACAGGAAGTGAATCGAGGTGGGACGGAGGTCTAGTCGGTGCTCTGCCGGGCTCTGCGGCGACGGGCGACGTACAGCGCGCCCGCCGCGGCGGCGAGCACGCCCGCGCCACCGATGCCGGGATACAGCCCGGTGCGGGAACCGGAACCGGAGCCCGACACCGACGCCGCGGTGGTGGCGGTCTTCTCCGTGGGCGCTTCGGACGGGTCCGGGGCGCTGCCCAGGTCGGGCAGGGCGGGCAGTTGGGCCTTGGCGTCGACGGCGACGGCCAGCGAGACGGGGTCCATCGCGGTTCCCGCACGGTAGAGCGAGCCGAACGCCTCGGCGCCGTCGGCGGTGAGGGTCGCGGGAGCTTCGGTGAGGACGGCGAGGCCGTCCTTCGGTGCGAAGTCCTTCGCGGTGAAGGTGACGAGCGGGACGGCCTTGCGCCGGTCGCCGCCGCTCAGGACGTCGGCCGAGAGCGTGCCCCTGCCCGCCTTCACCCGGACCGCGACCGCGGAGAGCTGCAGATCGAGCCCGTCGGCGCCCGTGAAGCGGACGCTGCCCGCGAAGGCGGCGTCCAGGGTCTGCCGCTTCGGGTCGTACGTGCCCTCGCCGCGCGGGAAGCGGAAGAGCGCCCCGCCGTCCTGGGCGCCGTCGGCGAGGGTCCACTTCCCCTTGCCGACGGCGCCCGTGACGTACTCGCGGAAGGTCCGGCGCACGCCCCAGTCGACGGCGGCGTCCTCGAAACGGCCCACGGCCTTCTCGGTCTTCTCGGTCTTCTTCTGCTCCGCCGGCTTCTCGGGTGACCTGGTCGCGGCGGGCTTCCCGGCCGGTGCGGTGGTGTCCACGGAGAGGCTGATCGGGTCGAGCGGCGTGCCGGCCGTGTAGTAGCCGGCGAACGCCTTCGCGCCCTGTGCGGTCAGGGTCGCCGGGACGTTGCTGAGGACGATGGGGGTGGCACCGCCCCTCATGTCGATCCCGGACAGCCCGAGCGTCGCGAGCGGCACCTGCGCGGCCGACGTGACACGGCCGCTCCCCCGGTCCTTGCTGACCATGTCGGCGTACACGGTGCCGTTGCCGCCCGTGATGCGGACGGTGGGGCTGCTGACGGTCAGGTCCAGTTCATGGCTGCCGTCGGACTTCCCGTGGCCGATGAAGCGGATCCCGCCCGCGAAGCCCGAGCGGAAGGCGCCGGTCGCCGGGTCGTAGGAACCGGTGGCGGAGTGGAAGCGGAACTGGCTGCCACCGACCGTGGCGGCGCCGCCGGTCAGGCTCCAACTTCCGTTGGCGATGGGGCCGGTGACGTAGCTCTGGAAGGAGGACTTGATGCCCCAGTCCAGTCGGCCGCCCTGCACCGTGCGGCTCGCCGCTTGCGCGGTGGTGGCCGGGAGCAGAGCTCCCAGCAGTGCCGCGAGAAGCGCGACGGTCAGGGCCTGTCCGGGCGTGCGGGCAGGTCTGGACGGCAGCATGGGGGACCCCTCCGAGGTCTAGCGAGTCAGGTAAGGCTAACCTAAGCCATGCGCATTCCGTGGTGGGTACCCCCTTCCACCGCATTGCTCGCAATCCATTGCCAACTGCTCACCGCAGAAAGACAGGACGGTGCCCCCGTGCGCTTCTCGCAGGACTTCGCCCAGCCGGGTCAGGACTTCCGGCGGCCGGGGCGCGGGCCGGTCAGGACCCGTGGACAACTGGGCACCCTGACGGCCGTCGTCGCCCTGACCCTCCTCCTGACTGGCTGCGGCCGGGATACGCATACGGGGACCCCCGCCGCCCATCGCAAGAACGTTCCGGCCGACCGCGTCGAGCCGCTGACCACTGCCCCGGAGCCGCACCTGCCGGTCACGGTGAAGTCGGCGGACGGCGCCGAGGTCACCGTCACCTCGGCGGAGCGGATCGTTCCGCTGACCGGCAGCCTGAGCGAGATCGTCTTCACGCTCGGCCTCGGCCGGCAGGTCGTGGCCCGCGACATCACCGCGACCTTCGAACAGGCGGCAGAACTCCCGGTGGTGACCCGCGCTCATGATGTTTCGGCGGAGAGCGTGCTGTCGCTGAAGCCGACCGTCGTCCTCGCCGACACCACGACCGGCCCCGAGGAGGCCATCGACCAGATCCGCGACGCGGGCATTGCGCTGGTCGTGGTCGAGCCGGCCAGGGAACTCGCCGATGTCGGCCCCCGGATCGACACCGTGGCGGCGGCCCTGGGTGTGCCGGACTCGGGCGCGGAACTGAACGCGCGCACCCGGTCCCGGATCGACGCGGTACGGAAGTCCGCGCCCGCCCCGGCGGACGGAACGCCGCCGGGGCGCGAGAAGCCCCGGGTCGCCTTCCTCTATCTGCGCGGCTCGGCCTCCGTCTATCTGCTCGGCGGCCGCGACTCCGGCGCGAGTTCGCTCATCGAAGCGGCCGGAGCCGTCGACGCGGGCAAGGCGTCGGGGCTGAAGAAGGACTTCACCGCCATCACCAGCGAGGCCCTCGCCAAGGCCGCCCCCGACGCCATCCTGGTGATGAGCAAGGGGCTCGAATCGGTGGGCGGCGTCGACGGCCTGGTGAAGATCCCGGGCGTCGCCGAGACCCCGGCCGGGATGGACCGGCGGATCGTCTCCATCGACGACGGCGTGCTGCTGAACTACGGACCGCGCACGGACCGGGTGCTGAGCGAACTGATCGCGCAGCTCCACCCGAAGGACGAGGCGGCCAAGTGACCACCTCGTACGAGCAACGCACCCGGCCGGCCACCACGGCGGCCCCGGAACCGCGGGCGCCCCGGCCCCGCCGCTCCACCGCCTTCGCCCTGACCGCGGGGCTGCTCACCGCTCTCGTGGTGTGCTGCCTGCTCTCCGCCGGGCTCGGCGCGTACAGCATCCCGCTCGGGGATGTCCTCGGCTCCGTCCAGCACCGGCTCGGGCTCGGCGGAGCGGCGCTGGACCGGGTCGGTGAGAGCGTGCTGTGGAACGTACGGCTGCCGAGGGTCGTCCTCGCCCTGCTCGTCGGGGCGTCGCTGGGCTGTGCGGGCGCCCTGATGCAGGGCGTGTTCGGCAACCCGCTCGCCGAGCCGGGGGTGATCGGCATCTCCTCCGGTGCGGCGGTCGGCGCGGTCGCCTCGATCGCGCTCGGGCTGAATTTCTTCGGCAACTGGACCATCACCGTCTGCGCGTTCGCCGCCGGGCTCGCGACCGTGCTGCTGGTGTACGCGCTGTCGCGGTCGGGCGGGCGGACCGAGGTCGTGACGCTGATCCTCACCGGGATCGCGGTCAACGCCTTCGCGGGTGCGCTGATCGGGCTGTTCGTCTTCTTCGCCGACAACGCGCAGATCTCGCAGATCACGTTCTGGCAGCTGGGCTCGTTGGCTCAGGCGACCTGGCCGAAGGTGCTCGCCGTGCTGCCGTGCGCGGCGTTCGGGCTGCTCGTCGCGCCGTTCTACGCCCGGAAGCTGGACCTCCTCGCGCTCGGCGAACGGCCCGCCCGGCACCTGGGGGTCGATGTCGAGCGGCTGCGGATCGTGCTCGTCCTCGTGGTGGCGCTGCTGACCGCGGCCGCGGTGGCGGTCGCCGGGATCATCTCGTTCGTGGGGCTGCTCGTTCCCCATCTGCTGCGGATGGCGAACGGTCCCGGGCATCGCTTCCTCGTCCCCGCCAGCGCGCTCGGCGGCGCCCTGGTGCTGGTGGTGGGCGATCTCGCGGCCCGTACCGTCGCCGATCCCGCCGAGCTGCCGCTCGGTGTGCTGACCGCGCTCTTCGGCAGCCCGTTCTTCTTCTGGCTGCTGCGCAGGACCCGTCGCAGACAAGGTGGTTGGGCATGAGTGCCTTGAAGAACCCGTTCCGGGTGCGCGGCCGGCGGCTGCCCGTCCCCGTCTCCCCCGGCTCCCCCGTCGCCGAGGCGCGCGGGCTGCGGGTGCGGCTGGGGCAGCGGCCGGTGCTCGACTCCATCGAGCTGACCGCGCACGCGGGCCAGGTGCTGGCGCTCGTCGGGCCCAACGGGGCCGGGAAGTCGACGCTGCTGGCCGCGCTGGCCGCCGATCTGCCCGCCGAGAGCGGTGAGGTACGGATCGACGGGCGCCCGGTCGCCGACTGGTCGGCCGCCGAACTGGCCCTGCGCCGGGCGGTGCTGCCGCAGTCCGCCGCGCTGTCGTTCCCGTTCCCGGTGGCGGACGTCGTACGGATGGGACGGGCGCCTTGGGCGGGGACGGAGCGGGCGGACGAGGACGACCGGGCGGTCGCCGCGGCGATGGCGGCCACCGAGGTCACCGAGTTCGCCGGGCGTCCGTTCTCCGCGCTGTCCGGCGGCGAACGGGCCCGGGTCGCGCTGGCCAGGGTGCTGGCGCAGCGCGCTCCGCTGCTGCTGCTCGACGAGCCGACGGCCGCGCTCGATCTGCGCCACCAGGAGCTGGTGCTGCGGATCTGCCGGGAACGGGCCGCCGCCGGGGACGCGGTCGTCGTCGTGCTGCACGATCTGGGGCTGGCCGCGGCGTACGCGGACCGGGCGGCCGTGCTGCGCGACGGGCGGATCGCGGTGGCCGGCCCGCCCGCCGAGGTGTTCACCGGCGAGCTGCTCGGCGAGGTCTACCGGCAGCCGGTCGAGGTGTTCCCGCATCCGCGGACCGGGGCGCCCCTCGTCGTACCGACACGAAGGACTTGACCTCCGTTTGACCATTCCGTGATGCCGTCATGAGGCAGTCGTGATCGACCCGTTCCCGTAGCGCCGGGGTGAGAGGTGAATCACTGCACGGGTGGGTACCAGTCAGGTAAGCCTCGGTTAAGTTAGGTCTGCCTCACCTGCCTTTGTCCGACCGTCTTTGTCCCGTTCTCCTCCTTCTCCTTCATCTTCTGTGGAGCCCGTATGCGAGCCGTTCGTTTCTCCGTCGTCACCGCTGCCGCCACGGTGGCAGCCCTGACCGCCGTCACGGGCTGTGCACAGAAGAGCGACGGCAAGGGCGACGGGGCTCTGCAGGTCGTCGCGAAGGACGACTCCTGCGAGGTCTCGAAGAAGAAGCTGCCCGCCGGTCACATCGAAATGGCCGTGCAGAACAAGGGCTCGAAGGTCACCGAGGTCTACGTCCTGTTCCCGGACGACCGCATCGTCGCCGAGCGCGAGAACATCGGGCCCGGCACCAAGGCCACCATCACGGCCGAGATCAAGGCCGGTTCGTACGAGATCGCCTGCAAGCCGGGCATGAAGGGCAACGGCATCCGGCAGAAGATCGAGGTCACCGGCGCCGTCACGGCCAAGCGCAGCCCCGAGATGGACAAGGCCGTCGCCGAGTACCGCACCTACGTCCAGGCCCAGGCCGACGAGACGCTGCCGAAGGCCAAGAAGTTCACGGACGCCGTGGCGGCCGGGGACATCGAGGCCGCCAAGAAGATCTACGCGGATTCCCGGCTCGGCTGGGAGCGCACGGAGCCGGTCGCCGAGTCGTTCGGTGACATCGACCCGAAGGTGGACCTCCGCGAGGACGGCCTGGAGGCAGGCCAGAAGTGGACCGGCTGGCACCGTCTCGAAAAGGCGCTGTGGCACGACAAGAAGCTCGGCGCCGAGGAGAAGGCCCTCGCGCCGGTCCTCTACAAGGACCTGCTCGACTGGCAGAAGCGGGTCGGCACGGCGGACATCACCCCGACGTCGATGGCCAACGGTGCCAAGGAGCTCCTCGACGAGGTCGCGACCGGCAAGGTCACCGGCGAGGAGGAGCGCTACAGCCACACCGACCTGATCGACTTCAAGGGCAACGTCGAGGGCGCGCAGAAGTCCTACGAGCTGCTGAAGCCGGTCGCCTCGAAGAACGACCCGGCGCTGACGGCGTCCCTGGACAAGCAGTTCGCGGCGCTGAACACGCTGCTGGACAAGTACCGCAAGGACAAGAGCTCCTACGAGTTCACCTCGTACGAGAAGGTCGGCAAGGCCGATCGCAAGGAGCTGTCGGACGCCGTCAACGCGCTGGCCGAGCCGCTGTCCCGGCTCGCCGCCGCGGTGACGAAGTAACGGGCGGGGAGAGACCGGTCATGCCCGATCAGAAGCAGGAGACCACCGAACCCGCGGCGGCCTCCGGCGGCCCCGCCCCGTCCCGCCGGGCGCTGCTCGGCTGGGGCGGCGCCGGGCTGGCGCTCGGCGCCGTCGCGGCCGGAGGCGCGGTCGCCGCGGTGCGTCCGGGGAGCGACCCGGTGCCGGCCGCGGACAGCGGGGCGGCCGTGCCGTTCCACGGTGCGCACCAGGCCGGTATCGCCACCGCCGTACAGGACAGGCTGCACTTCGCCGCGTTCGACGTGACGACGAAGGACCGCGCCGAACTGGTCTCGCTGCTCAAGGAGTGGACCCGGGCGGCCGAGCGGATGGCGGCCGGTCACGCGGTCGGCGAGGGCGCGTACGGCGGTCTCGCCGAGGCCCCGCCGGACGACACGGGCGAGGCGCTGGGGCTCAAGCCGTCCCGGCTCACACTCACCATCGGCTTCGGCCCCTCGCTCTTCGCCAAGGGCCGCTTCGGCCTGGAGGACAAGCGTCCCGAGGCGCTCGTCGATCTGCCGAAGTTCCCCGGTGACAACCTCGACGCGGCCCGCAGCGGCGGCGACCTCTGCGTCCAGGCCTGCGCGGACGACCCGCAGGTCGCGGTGCACGCCATCCGCAACCTGGCCAGGATCGGCATGGGCCGCACCGCGATCCGCTGGTCCCAGCTGGGCTTCGGCAAGACGTCCTCGACGACGCCCGACGCCCAGACCCCGCGCAACATGTTCGGCTTCAAGGACGGCACCCGGAACATCTCCGGCACCGACACCGCCGCCCTGGACAAGCACGTGTGGGTGGGCGAGAAGGAGGACGCGGGCTGGATGACCGGGGGTTCGTACCTGGTGGCCCGGCGCATCCGGATGCACATCGAGACCTGGGACCGCACATCGCTCCAGGAGCAGGAGGACGTCTTCGGCCGCGACAAGGGCGAGGGAGCCGCGGTCGGCAAGCCCAAGGAGCACGACGAGCCGTTCCTGAAGGCGATGCTGCCGACCGCGCATGTGCGGCTCGCCCACCCGGACAGCAACAGCGGCGCGACGATGCTGCGCCGCGGTTACTCGTTCACCGACGGCACGGACGGCCTCGGCCGGCTCGACGCCGGGCTGTTCTTCCTCGCCTACCAGCACGATTCCCGCAAGGCCTTCATCCCGTTGCAGCGGAGTCTCGCGGCGCACGACGCGCTCAACCAATACATCCAGCACGTGGGTTCGGCGCACTTCGCCGTCCCGCCGGGCGTCCGCGACAAGGACGACTGGTGGGGCCGGGCGCTGTTCTCGTAACGGGCCGAAGCAGAAAAGGAGAACCGGAACGTGTTCAGCAACTTCCTGATCGGCCTGCGCGAGGGCCTTGAGGCCAGCCTGGTCGTCTGCATCCTCATCGCCTATCTGGTGAAGACCGGCAACAAGAACAAGCTGGTGCCGATCTGGATCGGTGTCGGTATCGCGATCGTCGTCAGCCTGGCGTTCGGCGCCGGCCTCGAATTCGGCTCGCAGGAGATGACGTTCAAGGCCCAGGAGGCGCTCGGCGGTTCGCTGTCGATCGTCTCCGTCGGCCTGGTCACCTGGATGGTGTTCTGGATGCGGCGCACCGCGCGGCACCTGAAGACGGAGCTGCACGGGAAGCTCGACGCGGCACTCGCGATGGGGACCGGCGCGCTGGTCGCCACGGCACTTCTCGCGGTGGGCCGGGAGGGCCTGGAGACCTCGCTGTTCGTGTGGCGCGCGGTGCACGCGGCGGACGACGGCTGGCACCCGATGATCGGTGCGTTCCTCGGGATCGGTGCCGCCGTCGTCCTGGGCTGGCTGTTCTACCGGGGTGCGCTGAAGATCAACCTGTCGAAGTTCTTCACCTGGACCGGCGGGATGCTGGTGATCGTCGCCGCGGGTGTGCTCGCGTACGGCGTCCACGACCTGCAGGAGGCCGAGTTCCTGGGCGGCATCCACAACCAGGCGTTCGACATCAGTGCCGCGATTCCGCCGGACAGCTGGTACGGCACGCTGCTGAAGGGCACGTTCAACTTCCAGCCCGACCCGACCGTTCTCCAGATCACGGTGTGGGCGCTGTACCTGATCCCCACTCTCGCGCTGTTCCTCGCCCCGGTAGGGTTCGGACGGTCAGAGGGGAAGACGACGGATCAGAAGGCGCGGAAAGCAGCGGATGAGAAGTCTGAGGCCGATTCGGCTGGCGACGGGGCTCGCGACGGCGACGGTGCTGGCCATGACGGCGAGCGGGTGCGTGACGGTGCACGGCGAGCTGGAAGTGGTGCCGGCGGCAACCGGGTCTGAGGCCGCTCAGGCCCTGAAGGACTTCACCGCCGCGTACAACGCGGCGGACAAGGCGTACGACCCGGCTCTGGACGCGGACCGGGTCACCGGCCCGCTCGGCGCGATCAACCAGGCCGGGCTGAAGGCACGGCAGAAGAACAATCCGGACGGCAACGCGAATCACCAGCCGCTGGAGCTGACCGACGCCCGATACGTCATCCCCAAGAAGGCCGGCTGGCCGCGCTGGTTCCTCGCGGACACCGACTCCAACCGCGACGAGGACGGCGGGAAGCTGGACACCCGCTGGCTGCTCGTCTTCGTCAAGTCCGGGCCCGGCGCGAAGTGGAAGACGGCCTATCTGTCGGTCGTCGCACCGTCCAGGCTGCCCGCCCTCGCGAAGGACAGCGACGGCAGCGCCGATCCGGTCGCCGCGGACAGCGCGGAACTGGCCGTGGCACCACAGGACTTGAGCACTCAGTACACGGACTACCTGCAGAAGGGCGCGCCGGACGTCTTCGCTCCCAGCAGCGCCACGTCGGGCTGGCGGGAGGCGCGCCGCACGACCCGGCGGGCGGGCTTCTCGTACCAGTACATCGACCAGCCGCTGGACAGCGGTACGTTCGCGCCGCTCGGCCTGGCGACGAAGGACGGCGGGGCGCTGGTCTTCTTCAGCAGCAAGCACTTCGAACAGCAGACGGCGGCACCGGGACTGCGCCCGCCGCTCAACCCGGATGTGGAGGCGCTGATGACCGGTGAGGTGAAGTCCACCCTCACCAAGGAACGGGTCTCCAGCCAGTTGGTGTACGTCCCGAAGAAGGGCGCGAAGGACGGCAAGGTGGTCACGCTGAACCGGCTGCCGGGCCTGACTGCGGCCAAGGGCTCGTGACCGGGGCGGCCGGACTCACCGAGCCGCCCCGTCACCCGTCACCCCTACCGGCTCAACGGCTCGGCGGCCACGCCACCGAGCCGTGGTCGAGATCGCTCCGGTCCGCCGCGTCCGCGTACTGCGCGCACGCGTCGGTGAGTGTCTCCAGCAGTGTCAGCGGATCGGGCAGCGGGTTCTCCGGCCCCCGCACCCACCGCACGTCCAGCTCACCGGGAAGCCTGGCCGGCGGCAGGAGCACGTAGCTGCCGCGGCAGTGCCACCGCAGTCCCGGATGCTCGTCCATGGTCTCGGGGTGGCAGTCCAGCTCGCACGGCCACCACTCGTCCTCGTCCTCGGGGGTACCGCGGGTGGCGGTGAAGAAGAGCATCCGGTCGTCGCCGGACCGGGCGACTGGGCCGACATCGATGCCCGCGGCGAGGAGCCGCTCCAGTGCCTGGCCGCCCACGGACAGCGGCACGTCGAGAACGTCGTGGATCATGCCGGTCGCGGTGATGAAGTTGGCCTGCGGCTGGCTGCCGGCCCAGCGCTCGATCTGGGCGCGGTCGGTGGTGGACTGCGTCTGCCAGGCGAAGGAGATGGGGTGCCGGGCGGGGGTGGGACAGCCGATGCGTTCGCACGAACATCGGTAGCCGACCGGGTGGGCGGCGGGCGCGATCGGCATTCCGGCTTCGGCGACAGCCAGGAGCAGCGCCTCCCGGGCGGTGCCGTCGACCTCGCTCTGCTGCGGTTTGGGTCGGCGGCGAAGCCATTGGGAAAATCTGCTCTCCGAGCCGCGATAACGACCGAAATCGGCGCCCATCTATCCCCTTACCTCTACGTTGCCCCTGCCCATGGTCCCACCATCCTGCGCCTCGGGTGGCCGGAGTCCCGAAGCGGGGTGGGCAAGACAGCGCCACGAGCTGGGCTCTATGCCACTTCTTGTCATGAAATGACGGGTGTGCCTCCTCACCGTGCGGAACCACCCGATCGGATCACTGCGCAACCGGCCCCGGAGAGCGGACGATGGGCTCACGCACACACCCGTGCGAAGTCCCCTCGGCAGGCCACCCCTGCCCGCCATTCGTGAGGAGCCTTCCTTGCCCACCCGTCTCCCGTCCAACACCCCTCACGGAGGCGCGTCGCGCCGCACCTCTTGCCGTCGAGCCACACCCCGCCGTTACCTGATGTGTCCTCCCGTCCACTTCAGGGTGACGTACTCCATCAATCCCTGGATGGACCCCAGCAAGCCCGTGGATCTCCCCCTGGCCCAGACCCAGTGGGAGGACCTGCGGGACCGCTACCGCGCCCTCGGGCACACCGTGGAGCTGCTCACGCCCCGGCCCGAGCTGCCCGACATGGTCTTCGCCGCCAACGGCGCCACGGTGGTCGACGGCCGGGTGCTGGGTGCCCGGTTCGCGTACCGGGAGCGGCACGCGGAGGCCGGGGCCCATCGCGAGTGGTTCCGGGCCAACGGCTTCACCGAGATCCATGAGCCGGACCACGTCAACGAGGGCGAGGGCGACTTCGCGGTCACCGCGTCGTACCTCCTGGCCGGGCGGGGCTTCCGGTCCAGCCCGCTCTCGCACGACGAGGCGCAGGAGTTCTTCGGGCGACCGGTGATCGGGCTCGATCTGATCGACCCGCGCTACTACCACCTGGACACGGCCCTGTCCGTGCTCGACGAGGCGGGCGACGAGATCATGTACTACCCGGGGGCGTTCTCGCCGGGGAGCCGGTCGGTACTGGCGCGGCTCTTCCCCGACGCGCTGATCGCTGAGGAGGCGGACGCCGCCGCGCTCGGTCTGAACGCGGTGAGCGACGGGCTCCACGTACTGCTGCCGCAGGCCGCCACGGGGCTGTTCGATCCGTTGCGGACACGCGGCTTCGAGCCGGTGCCGATGGATCTGGGCGAGCTGCTGAAGGGCGGCGGCAGTGTGAAGTGCTGCACCCAGGAGCTGCGGGGGTGAGTGAGCGGGCCGCCCTCAGGTGTCCTCGCCGGGCGGCCACGCGTCGCCCCACGCGACGTCCCGGGCGGCCCGGTACAGCTCGCCGTGCCGCTTGGTGACCGTGGCGCGCCGCAGGGCCTCGTCACGGGTGCACAGGTCGAGCAGCACCTGCCCCTTGCGGATCTGCGGCTTGCGGGTGACGCGCGCCGGGACGGGCTCCGTCTCGAAGCGGGTCGCCACGACGTAGCTGAACTTCTCGTCCTCGTACGGCAACGAGCCGCCCTTGACCTGCCGGTGCAGCGAGGAGCGGCTGACCCGGGCCGAGAAGTGGCACCAGTCCGTGCCCGGCTCGATGGGGCAGGCGTCGCTGTGCGGGCAGGGCGCGGCGACCTTCAGCCCGGCGGCGATCAGCCGGTCGCGGGCCTCGATGATCCGGGCGTAGCCGTCGGGGGTGCCGGGCTCGACGACCACGACCGCCTGTGCGGCGGCCGCCGCGGTGTCGACGAGCGCGGCACGGACGTCCGCCGTCAGTTCCTTGAGTACGTAGGAGACGGTGATCAGGTCCGTGGGCGCGAGTTCGAGGCCCGCGCCGATCCGGGCCCGGCGCCACTCGGCGGCGCGCAGGGCGGGGATGCCGGAGATCCCGGCCAGTTCGCGGCCCAGGGCGAGGGCGGGCTCGGCCCAGTCCAGGACGGTGGTCCGCGGCCCCTCCCAGGCACCGGCCACGGCCCAGCTCGCCGCTCCGGTGCCGCCGCCGATGTCGGTGTGCGTGGCGGGCACCCAGTCGGGGGCGGCGTCCTGGAGTGCGGCGAGGGCGGACCGTACCGCTTCGAAGGTCGCGGGCATCCGGTACGCGGCGTAGGCGGCGACGTCGGATCGGTCGCGGAGCACCGGGGCGTCCGTGGGAGTGGTCCCCCGGTAGTTGGCGATGAGCCGGTCGACGGCCTGGAGGGCCTGCTTGGGCGGCAGCCCGTCGAGCAGTGCGGCCAGCGCCGTGCGCAGGGCTTCCGCGGTGGGGAGGGTGGCGTTCACCGGCAAATTGTAGGCGGAGGCTGTCCGGCCGCTTCCCGCCCGGCGCCGGCCGCGAACCACAGAACAGGCGAACTGCCGGGGCCCTTGCGCCAGTTGCTACGCTGACCGCCGCGAGGTCGGGATCGCCCATCGAGGGAAGTCATGAGACAGAAGATCGTGCGCCTGGTTCTGGTCGGCGGAGTGCTCGTGCTGGCCATGCTTCTTCTGCTGGCCACCTGCGCGGGCGGTGAGAAGAGTTCCGGCGAGCCGAAGAAACGGGCGGAGAAGGCCTCGGTCCCGGTGACCCGGCTCACCGTCCCCTCCGTGTTCGAGACGAAGCGCGGCTGGGAGCTCATCGGTACCTCGCCCGACTACGCGCTGTCCCGTACGACGGGCACTCTCGCCTACCTCGTGCGGGTCTCGGACACCAGGTACCAGCTGCAGACCATCGACTCGGAGACGGGGGAGGCCGGCTGGCACGGGGAGAGCTGGCGGCCCCCGTCCGCGCGGCACTTCCCGAGGCTCCTCGTGGTCACCGCGGACGACCACGAGTACTACGTGACGTGGTCGTACGGAAAGGTCGGCGAGAACGCGCTGACCCCCGCCGACACGATCGTCTCGCTGGACTTCTACGACGTGCGGGACGGCTCCCGGCGGCGCGTCGAGGTGCCGTGGAACTCCGTGCCCACGGTCTCCGCCACCGGCCCCGGCGTCCTCATCAGTGACGGCCGGACGAACAGCGCGGTCATCGACCCGTCGACCGGCCGGGTGTCGCAGGTCACCGCCCCCGGGCTCAAGTACCCGAAGGGCTGCAGGACCTGCAAGCAGCTCACCGAGGTCCGCGGGCTGACGCAGAAGGGCCTGCTGGTCAGCGGGTCCAAGGAGTTCTGGGTGCAGGGCGGCTGGTTCAGCCGCGATATCGCGCCCAAGGGAACCGACCGGCTCAGCGGGATCCCGACGTCGGTGCTCCCGGGGCTGATCCTGGCGAAGTGGCAGCTCGCCAAGGGCGCGAAGCGCGCCGCCACCCATGACCTGTGGACGGTGCACGATCTGGAGACGGGCAAGCCGCTCGCCTCGGTGGAGTGCAGCAAGCCCGCGATAAAGCCCGGCCAGTACCCGCAGCTCGTCGCCGCGCCCTCGGGCAACTTCCTGGTGGCCGGGCCGCTCGCCTTCGACCTGCTGACGAAGCGGGGCTTCTGCTTCGAGGGGGCGGACGGCACGAAGCCGCTGACGCTGGCGTCGGTGAACGACGAGGGCATCGCGTACGGCGCGGCGAACGCGCGCAACGCGGCGGACGTGCTGGCCGGCGGCGGCACCCCCGTCGCGGTCGCGGTCAGGAGCGGCACGACGGGCGCCCTGCCGTCGAACCAGCGGATTCCGGGCGCGGTGACGTCGGACGGTGTCGGCCTGTTCCGCTGGACGGAC
Organism: Streptomyces sp. NBC_00846; assembly: GCF_045207325.1. Classification (NCBI taxonomy): domain Bacteria; kingdom Bacillati; phylum Actinomycetota; class Actinomycetes; order Kitasatosporales; family Streptomycetaceae; genus Streptomyces; species Streptomyces sp. NBC_00846. The sequence goes on from NZ_CP108846.1 coordinate 1,934,208, forward strand.
GAGAAGGACCGCCCGCATCTGATCGGCTACCCGAGCGCGCGCTGAGGTCCTCCGTCCGGATCATGCCGGGCTCGCGGGGTGCCGTGCACGAGGCCCGCTGTGGCCTTTCGCACGGCCCCATGTGCCGTGCCCTCGGGCTCCCCCGCTACGCCACTACCCGCTGCCAAGGCCTGCACATCCCCAGGAAGCAGGCCATCGCGCCCACCGCGCACACCAGTTGGACGACGGCCATCGGCACGGCCGTCCCCTCGCCCGCGATCCCGACGAGCGGCGAGGCGACGGCGCCGATGAGGAACGACGACGTGCCGAGCAGCGCGGACGCGGACCCGGCGGCGTGCTTCGTACGCATCAGGGCCTGCGCGTTCGTGTTCGGCATCGCGAGCCCCATCGCGGACATCAGCACGAAGAGCCCGGCCGCGACCGGGACCAGGCCCACGTCCCCGAAGACCCCGGTCGTCATCAGCAGCAGCGCGGTCGCGGCCAGCACGATGACCGAGAGGCCGAAGGCGAGCGCCTTGTCCAGGCTGATCCGGCCGACCAGCACCTTGCCGTTGATCTGGCCCACGATGATCAGGCCGACCGAGTTGACGCCGAAGAGCAGGCTGAAGGTCTGCGGCGAGGCCCCGTAAATCTCCTGCACGACGAACGGCGAGGCGCTCACGTACGCGAAGAGGGCGGCGAAGGCGAGGCTGCCCGCGATCATGTAGCCGGCGAAGACCCGGTCGGCGAGCAGCCCGCGCATGGTGCGCAGCGCGTCGCCGATGCCGCCGGTGTGCCGGTCCTGCGGTGGCAGGGTCTCGTGCAGCCACTTCCAGACGACCAGGGTGAGCAGCGCGCCGACGACGGTGAGGACGGCGAAGATCCCCCGCCAGTCGGTGAACCGCAGCACCTGTCCGCCGATCAGCGGCGCGACGACCGGTGCGACGCCGGAGATCAGCATCAGTGTGGAGAAGAACCTGGCCATCTCCACGCCGTCGTACATGTCGCGCACCACGGCGCGGGCGATGACGATCCCCGCCGCACCGGCCAGGCCCTGCAGGAGGCGGAAGCCGATGAGGAGTTCCGTGGTGGGGGCGAAGACACAGATCGCGGTGGCGACGACGTAGATGATCATGCCGAGGAGCAGCGGCCTGCGCCTCCCCCACCGGTCGCTCATCGGTCCGACGACGACCTGGCCGAGCGCCATGCCGGTGAGGCAGGCGGTGAGGGTGAGCTGGACGGTCGCGGCGGGGGCGTGCAGGGACTCGGTGACCGCGGGGAGTGCCGGGAGGTACATGTCCATGGAGAGCGGTGGCAGTGCGGTGAGGCCGCCGAGGACCAGGGTGACGAGGAGTCCGGTGCGCCGGGCCGCTTCGGTGGCGGCGGGCTCTGCGAAAGGTGTGCCCGTGGCCGCGGGCTCCTCGGTCCCGGTCCCGTTCGCCGTCCCGGTGGTCGGTATGTGTGTACGTTCCTGCTGGGCCCGGCTCGCGCCGCTCTCCGGCATTCTCATCTCCATGTCGTTGAATCCGCATCTATGCTCTCAGCTCTGCCGGACCGGTCGAGACCTTTTGGGGAGCAGGCATGACAGGCATGAGTGGGGCAGTGCGTTGGGGCGTCCTGGCGACCGGCGGTATCGCCGCGACGTTCACCGAGGATCTGCGGGCGATGCCGGACGCGGAGGTGGTGGCCGTCGCCTCCCGTACGGACGCCTCGGCGAAGGCGTTCGCGCAGCGGTTCGGGATACCTCGGGCGTACGGCAGCTGGGCGGAGCTCGCCGCCGACGACGAGGTCGACGTGGTGTATGTGGCGACGCCGCACTCGGCGCACCGGGAGGCCGCCGCGCTCTGCCTGGAGGCCGGGAAGCACGTGCTGTGCGAGAAGGCGTTCACGCTCAACGCGCGGGAGGCGGAGGAGCTGGTGAAGCTCGCCCGGGACCGCGGCCTCTTCCTGATGGAGGCCATGTGGACGTACTGCAACCCGGTCATCCGGCGCATGACGGAGCTGGTGCGGGACGGCGCCATCGGCGATATCCGTACCGTTCAGGCCGACTTCGGGTTCGTGGGCGACTTCGGCCCCGAGCACCGGCTGCGCGACCCGGCGCTGGGCGGCGGCGCGCTGCTGGACCTCGGGGTCTATCCGGTCTCGTTCGCGCAGTTGCTGCTGGGCGAGCCGGACCGGGTGCAGGCCGACGCGCTGCTCTCCCCGGAGGGGGTCGACCTGAACACGGCCATGCTGCTGAGCTGGTCGGGGGCGGGCGCCTCGGCGCTGTTGAACTGTTCGCTCGTCGGGGACACCCCGGTGACCGCGACGGTCACCGGGACGAAGGGGAGGATCGACTTTCCGCACGGCTTCTTCTATCCGGAGCGGTTCGTGCTGCACCGGCCGGGGCGCGACCCGGAGGAGTTCACCGCGGGGGCGGCGGGCGACGGGCTGCGCGGGATGCAGTTCGAGCAGGCCGAGGTGGCGCGGGCGCTGCGGGCCGGCGAGACGGAGTCGCCGCTGGTGCCGCTGGACGGTTCCCTCGCCGTGATGCGGACGCTCGACGCGGTACGTGACCGCATCGGCGTCCGCTACCCGGCCGACGACCTCGGCTGACGGCCTCCGCTGACCGGCGCCCGTCCGTGGGGCGGGGCCCTACGCGGGTGTGAGGCCCTGGTTCCCCACCTCTGTGACGAACGATCCGGCCGTCGCGAGGGGCGCGCCGGGCGTGGTGACGGCGGACACCGTGCGGTAGTCCGCGCGCGCCCGCTGCGCGCTCAGTGTGATGACGGCGTAGCCGCGGCGGCCGTTGAAGAACTTCATGTGCGGGTTGGCCCGCATCTGGTTGTTCCAGGCGGCCGGCTTGTCCGAGCCGTCCTTGCCGCTGGTGATGGAGGTGGCGACGATCTCCGTGCCGACGGTGCGGGAGGACGGGTCGTCGAAGTCCCGCTTCAGGTCGAAGCCGTAGCCGACGTGCACATCGCCGGTCAGCACCATCAGGTTGTCGATCCCGGCGGCCTCGGCTCCCTTCAGGACCCGTTCCCGGGAGGCGGGGTAGCCGTCCCAGGCGTCCATCGACAGCAGATAGGCGTCGGTGGGGACGTCGCGCCGCTGGGCGAAGGTGACCTGCTGCGGTACGACGTTCCAGGTGGCGTGCGAGGCGCGCCAGCCGTTGAGCAGCCAGCGCTCCTGGGTGGCTCCGGTGAGGGTGCGCGAGGGGTTCTCGGACTCCGGTCCGGGCTTCTGCCAGCCGTCGCCGTACGCCTGGTCGCTGCGGTACTGGCGGGTGTCGAGGATGTCGAACTGGGCGAGGCGGCCGAAGTGCAGGCGCCGGTAGAGCTTCATGTCCGGGCCGGTCGGCCGCTGCGGGGCGCGCAGCGGCTGGTTCTCCCAGTACGCCCGGTACGCTGCGGCACGCCGCAGGAGGAATTCCGCCGGTGGTACGTCGTTCTCGCGGATCTTGCCCGCGTAGTTGTTCTCGGTCTCGTGGTCGTCCCAGGTGACGACGAAGGGGTGCGCGGCGTGGGCGGCGCGCAGATCGGGGTCGGACTTGTAGAGGCCGTAGCGCAGCCGGTAGTCCTCCAGCGTGACCGTCTCCCGGTTGAAGTGGGCGGGAAGCGTGCGCCTGGTGTCGTTACGGGCTCCGCCCCTCGCGCTGACGGCGTACTCGTAGAGGTAGTCACCGAGGTGGAAGACGACGTCGACGTCCTCCTGGGCGAGGTGCTTGTACGCGGTGAAGTAGCCGTGGTGGTAGGCCTGGCAGGAGACGGCGGCCAGGGTCAGCGCGCTGTTGCGGGCGCCTCGGGCGGGCGCGGTGCGGGTCCGGCCGGTGGGGCTGGTCCAGTTCCCGGTGCGGAAGCGGTAGTAGAAGACGCGGTCCGCTTCGAGGCCCTTGATCTCGACGTGGACGCTGTGGTCGAACTCCGGGTGGGCGGTGGCCGATCCGCGCCGGACGACGCGGGAGAAGCGCTCGTCGCGGGCGAGTTCCCAGCCCACCCGGACCCGGGCCCGGGGCAGTCCGCTGCCGGTCTCGTACGGGCGGGGCGCGAGTCTCGTCCACAGCAGGACCGAGTCGGGCAGCGGGTCGCCGGAGGCGACGCCGAGGGTGAACGGGTCCTCACTGATCTTCCGGGCGTCCAGCTCGGCGGCGCTCGCGGTACCCGCGGCCGGCAGGTTGACCGAGAAGGCGAGCGCGGCGGCGGCGCCGGTGACGGTGAGGAAGCGGCGGCGTCCGAGGTGCCTGGCGGCGTCGCGCAGCTCCTGCTGGTGCGATGAGTGCGTCATCTGTCCCTCCCCTGGCTGGTGGTGTACTCGGACGGTGCAGCAGGCCGGTACATCGAGCGGTTGTCGTGTTCGCGTCGCTCCGGCATCGCACGGATGAGGAGTACGACGGGAATGGATGCCCACGACAAAGCGCGCATATGCGACGGATGTCATGATCATCAAAATGGGCCATCCGCAACGCGAACCCGCCGCCGTATAAGCCGCCTTGCCCCCGCGTGGCCCCACGCGACCTGCTGGACGGGAAGGCGTACGCTGCGGCCCCATGAGCAACAAACCGTTGAATTCCACCGCGAAGACGGCGGTCGTGACGGGCGCGGGCTCCGGAATCGGTCGCGCGGTGGCTCTCGCCCTGACCGGCGCCGGCTGGTCGGTGGCGCTCACGGGCCGGCGCCCGGAGCCCCTCGCCGAGACCGCCGCGCCAGTTCGCGACGGTCCTGGCGACGGCGATGCCGTACGTGGGCCGCGACTGACGGGGCCGCCCGAACCGGCCGCCCGGCGTGGGCGGTTGCCATCCGAATGACCACACCCCGAACGGAATATGCACATCCCCTTCGGGTCGATGCGCGCTGCGCTTATGATCACAGTTCTTTACCGGAACTCCACGCAAGGATCACAGCATGCGCATACGTACCGCCGCGCCGCTCGCCCTGGCCGCCGCCACCGCCCTGACCGGCTCGCTCCTCTTCACTGCCCCGGCCTCGGCCGCCTCGCACCAGGGCGGGCTGCACCTCGGCAAGATCCAGTACGACAGCCCCGGCAAGGACACCCGTACCAACACGTCCCTCAACGCCGAGTGGGTGGACATCCACAACAACGGCAAGTCGAAGCTTCAGCTCAAGGGCTACAAGCTCAAGGACAACACCGGGTACACGTACACCTTCGGCAGCTACACCATCGGCGCGGGCAAGACCGTCAAGGTCCACACGGGCAAGGGCAAGAACGCCTCGGGCCACGTCTACTGGAACCGCGGTTCGTACGTCTGGAACAACACCGGTGACAAGGCCCGGCTGATCAAGCCGAACGGCAAGCTTCAGGACTCCTGCTCCTGGACGAAGTCGAGCACGGGCACCAAGAACTGCCACTGAGCCGGGCAACCGCGGCTCGGGGCACCATCCGGCCGGCCGGAGCGGGAATGCCCCGGGCCGCGGCAGGGTTGACCTGCGTCATGAACCAGAATGCAGCCGAGATCCTGCGCTACACCGCCTTTTCCGCCGACCCGGAGGGCGGCAATCCGGCAGGTGTTGTCCTTGATGCGTCCGGTCTCGACGACGCGGCGATGCTCGCCGTCGCGGCGGAGCTGGGTTACAGCGAATCGGCTTTTCTGACCGGGCGGGACGAGCCGGGCGACGAAGGGCCGTCGGCCGCCCGGGGATACACGATCCGCTACTTCAGCCCGAAGGCCGAAGTCCCCTTCTGCGGTCATGCCACCGTGGCGACGGCCCTGGCGCTCGCCGAGCGCGACGGCCCCGGCGATCTGGTGTTCAGCACCCCCGCGGGTACGGTCCCGGTCACCGTCACCCGGGAGGGCGGCGAGCTCCGCGCCACGCTCACCAGCGTCGAGCCGGACGTGACGGACATCGCCCCGGACGACCTGACGGAAGCGCTGGCCGCCCTGGACTGGCCGGCCGGCGATCTCGACCCGGCCCTGCCGCCCCGGATCGCGTACGCGGGCGCCCGCCACCTCGTGCTGGCCGCCGCGACCCGGGAGCGGCTCGCCGGCCTCGACTACGACTTCGCGCGCCTCGAAGCCCTGATGCACCGGCTGGACCTGACCACCCTGCAACTGGTGTGGCGGGCATCGCCGGCCGTCTTCCACGTCCGCGACCCGTTCCCCGTCGGCGGCGTGGTGGAGGACCCCGCCACGGGCGCGGCGGCGGCCGCCTTCGGCGCCTATCTGCGCGCGCTGGACCTCGTCCCGGACACCGCCGTCCTCACCCTCCACCAGGGCGAGGACATGGGCCGCCCCGGCACACTCACGGTCGAGCTCCGGGCCGGCGACGCCCGGGTCCGGGTGAGTGGTACGGGTACCCGGATCGAGGCCTGACCCGACGGCGCCGGGGGCCGTCGGCGGCCGGGGCCGTCAGGGGCTCAGGCCGAGGTGCCGGCGGTACCACGGGGCGTGCCGGGCGAAGGCGGTCGTGAAGCCGTCGCCCGGCTCCCAGTCGAAGTCCTGGTCGACCCGTTCGTCGGTGAACCAGTGGTCCACGGCGAGCATGCCGAGGTGGTGCAGCGCGTAGGGCACACCCGCGAGCCGCTCACGGGCCGCGTCCACGTCGATTCCGGTGGCCCCCCAGGGCAGCCGCAGCTCGTCGACGACGGTGGACAGCAGCTGCGAAGAGCTCACCGGTTCGGGGTGGTTGACGTGGTAGACCCCGGCTGGTTCCTTCGGGGACAGTGCCGCGCCCAGCAGCGCCCGCCCCAGCGCCTGTACGTCGATCATCGAGTGCCGCGCCCCGCACCCGGCCGGCACGGCCGAGAGCTGCTGGAGCAGACCGACCAGCCCGGGCACGGCCCAGCGGTCCCCGGCCCCGTACACGAGGTGCGGGCGCACCACGACGCCCCCCGCCGCGAGGATGTGCTGCTCGGCGGCGGCGCGGGTCAGGCTGGTGGCCGAGGCCGGGGCGGGTTCGGCCTGTCCGGGCCGCAGCGCGGTGAACGGGCCCCGGCCGTAGACGGATGCCGTGCTCAGGTAGACGATGCGGGTGACCCCGCAGCGGGCCGCCTCTTCGGTCAGAGCCCGAGTACCTTGAGCGTTCACGGACCGCGCGGTCGGTTCGTCGCCGCCGAGCCAGGAGGCGCAGTGGATCACCGCGTCGACGCCCTCGCAGCTGCCGCGCAGCGTCGCCGGGTCGGCGAGGTCCCCGTACACCGTCTCGGCGCCGGGTGGTACGGCGGATGCGGGGAGGGCGGTCCGGTGGGTCATCAGGCGCGGCCGGAGACCGGGGACGGTCCGGGCCGCGGCCACCACGTGGCTGCCGATGAAGCCGGTCGCGCCGGTGATGAGTACACGCGTCGTCATGACTGCCCGACCTGTCGCTCGTTCGCCACAACCTGCCGCGGGCCCGGGGATTCGAGGGTGCAGGCGAACACCGGCCGGTCGTTCTGTGTCGCCGAGACGTGCACGCCGGTCGTCGCGGGGTCGCCGGTCGGGATGGGCCGGGCCTCGATCCAGCAGGGGCGGTCGAGTTCCACGTACTGGAGGAAGTCGGTCTTCACCGACCTGGGGAGGAAGCCATGACCGGGGGTGACGGCGACGGCTGCCTGGCGGGCCGCCTCCAGCAGCAGAATGCCCGGCACATGGTCGTTGGGCCGAGAGAACAGCGTCGGATGCCGGGTGTCGAGCCGCAGCTGCCAGACGTTGTGCCGCGGGCCCGGCGCCAGTACGACATCGAGTTCATCGGTCCTGCCCACCACGGCCGGTGCGACGGCGGGCAGGAGGGGTATCGAGGCGCCGATCACGTCCTGCCGCCCGTCCCGGACCCTGCGGTACGCCTTGGCCGAGGTGCAGCTGATCCGGCCGCCGCCACTGGCCAGGACGGTGCCGAGGCGGTGCAGGAGCAGCTCGACGTGCATGGAGTTGATGCTCCGCACGCCCCGTCGGATCCGGGAGCAGGACACATCCACCGTGATGTCCCAGGGCTCCTCTCCCAGGAGCAGCTGATCGGGCTCGGAGACGTATGCCAGTTCCCACATCACGAACTGATCCCCCATCGGGACACCGAACGCCGCGTGGCCCAGCAGCATCGTCGTCTGGCGCATGGTCTCCGCGATCAGCAGTGGGTCCTGGTGACGGCCCGATACGGGCGCGAAGAAGCGGTGCGCCCGCGGCCAACGGGCCGCTACCGAGAACTGGGTCTCGGTCTGCCGGGTCCAGCCGGTGGGGAAGACGTCCTCGGCGTCGGTCCGGTGGACCAGCTGCCCCAGGAAGTCCGCCTCCGGCTGTCTTCCCTCCGGCGTCGTACCGTCGGCTCCTGGACATTCGGTGAAATCTGCGGCCCCGACGCCTTCCATGGCGGCCGAAGCGCTGTGCGAGGTGAGCTGAACCATGAAAGTTCCTCCCAGAGGATCCATACCGGGAGGGCAGGCCGCCCCCGCAGTAAGATACTGACAGTCCGGTTTTCCTATCCAGCCATATCCCAGTGGCACTGACCACGCCACGACCGAGAGAGACTCGTAGCTGATGGCACAGCAGGCGCGCGCGATCCAGACTCGACGGTCGATCCTGGTGGCGGCCGCCGCCGTTTTCGATGAACGTGGCTACAGCAGTGCCACCATCAGCGAAATCCTCGCGCGGGCCGGGGTGACAAAAGGTGCGCTCTACTTCCATTTCACCTCCAAGGAAGACCTGGCACTCGGGGTGATGGACGTACAGCTGGACAGCGATCCGCTCCCCCCGCAGCTGACGAAGCTTCAGGAGCTCGTCGACCAGGGCATGCTGCTCGCCCACCGGCTCCGTCACGAGCCGCTGGTACGCGCCAGCGTCGGACTGGCCATGGACCAGGCCGTGGAAGGACTCGACCGGGGCACCCCGTTCCGCGCCTGGATAGACCGGCTCGAACACCTGCTGGTCGCCGCGAAGAACCAGGGCGAGCTGCTGCCGCATGTCGATCCCCGCGAGACCGCCGAAATGCTGGCAGGTTCCTTCTCCGGCATCCAGGTGATGTCCCAAGCCCTGTGCAAGCGGGAGGACTTGGGCCGCCGGATCTCTGTACTTCTGCACTACGTGCTGCCGAGCATCTCGACCCCGTCCGTGCTGGCCACTCTCGACATGGCCGAGGACCGGGGCCGGCGCCTGGTCGGCGCGCTCGAATCGGTGCCCAGTCAGGCCGGCACTCCCCGCTGAACCGGCCCGCCCGGTTGAGTACGAGCCGCGGGTTGCCCTCGCCACCTTCTCCTGGTGCCGACCTGGGCATCGCCGATTCCGCGGGCGATGACGTTCGGGGCGGTCGGTGTCCGCGTCCTGTCCGTCAGCCGGGTATGCGCTCACCGACGGACAGACCCGGCCCGGTGCTGCCCCCGTTCCCGTAGTACGGCAGGATCCGCCGCAGCAGCCCCTTGGGATGACCCCGCTCGCGCCATTCCCTGGGGTAGCCGATGGAGACCTCCTCGAAGCGCACCCCGTCGTACCAGGTCGTACGGGGAATGTGCAGATGCCCGTAGACCACGGCCGCCACATTGAAGCGCCGATGCCAGTCGGCGGTGAGCTCCGTGCCGCACCACTGGGCGAACTGGGGATACGTCAGGACGTCCATCGGTTCCCGGACCAGGGGCCAGTGACCGGCGATGACCAGCGGAATCTCCGGATCGTGTGCGGCGAGGCGTCGTTCCGTCTCCGCCACCCGAGCCCGGCACCAGGCGTCCCGGCTCGGGTACGGGTCGGGGTGCAGCAGGAACTCGTCGGTGCACACCACCCCTGTCTCGTGCGCGTACGCCAGGGACTCCTCCTTGGTCGTCGTGCCCGGGGCCCGGAAGCTGTAGTCGTACAGCAGGAACACGGGCGCGACGGCCACCGGCCCTTCGGGGCCGGGCCACAGCGGGTACGGGTCCTGCGGGGTGGACACCCCGAGGCTCCGGCACAGCTCGACCAGACGCTCGTACCGTTCCCGGCCGCGCAGTTGGACCGGGTCGTGCTTGGTCGTCCACAGCTCGTGGTTCCCGGGGGCCCAGACGACCCGGGAGAAACGGCCCACGAGCAGTCGCAGCGCCCACTCCACGTCCTCGACCCGCTCGGCGACATCACCGGCGATGATGAGCCAGTCCTCGTCCGAATCGGGTCGCAGCGACTCGATGATGCGGCGGTTGTCCGCCATCCCGGCGTGAAGGTCGCTCACCGCGAGCAGAGACCCACGGTTTCCATCGGCGCGTTCGGACATGGAGAGCCTTTCCCGAGAAGTGACTGGACAAGATCGTGCCCCATGACCGGTCCCGGCACATCGGCTTCCGCTCGGAACGGCTGCGCACCGTGCACGCCCTCCGGCGGCTTCTGCGGCAGTCGGCCGCGGCGCGGGCCGGCCGCGGGGAGGCCCTGTCGCCCGGCGGACTCCTGGATCAGGCGGCGGACGCCGGCACCTGCCCTGCGCCGGTGAAGGTACGCGTCCGCTCCGGGAAGGCCGGCGGTCACTTCCCTCAGTTGCCGCGGCTGGGGCTGCCGGCCCACGACGAGGACCTTCAGCCCCTGGCACTCCGCCCGTCGGTCAGCCCGTGGTCCTTCGGCCGTGCGCCAGGTCACGTGCCCGGTCCACCAGTCCCGCGCCGGGCACGAGCAGTTCCGGGGCGGGCGAGGTGTCCGGGACGGTGAAGTGCGGACAGGTGCGGGCCGTCTGCTTGGTGTGGCGGGCCAGCCGGCCCAGCTCGTCCAGCTTCTCGGGGGAACAGGACGCCGCGAGCTTCGGGAACAGTTCCTGTTCCTCCTCGCGTACGTGGGAGGCGACCTCCAGTCTCAGCTTCGCGACGATGTCGTTGAACTGCGGATCGTCTACGTGCAGCTCTTCGAGGTCCCTGAGCAGCCGCTCGATCTTGACGTGTTCGGCGAGTTCCTTCTCCGCCAGCTCCTCCCCGTCGCGGACGTGTTTACGAACCGTCGGACAGAGGTGCATCTCCTCGGCCACCGAGTGCCGCACCAGCTCCGCCGTCAGCCGGTTCGCCAGCACACGCCGTTGCGGATGATCGACCGGCTGCGCCTCGATCCGGGCGAAGAGCTCCTCCAGCTCACGATGATCGGCCGTGAACTCAGCGATCACGTTGCCGCCGTGTGCCATGACAGTCCCTTTCCCGGGTCGGGTTCGCTGTCCCGCGGCGCGGGGTGCGAGGTGCGAGGTGCGGGCACCACCCAACAGGCCGGGGACGGACATCCCGCGCTGAGCGCGCGACGACAGACTCCGCGCTCACCTCTCCGGCCCATCCGCGCCCCCGGTGCGGACGGGCCGGGGACGCCGTCTTCGCTCAGCCGAGTGATCTAGGACCGTGCGGCCCTGCCGCCGGGCATACTGCCGCCGTCGGCGTGGAACATCCAGGCATGACCGAAAGTGCGAGCCCCCGTGTCTCAACGCCTCGGATCACTGTGCTGAATGTGCAGCCGGGTGATCCGCCCTTCCGCCTTGTGGAGATCGACGGGGAGGTCGTAGCCGAGGCGACATCGATGACGGACGTGCTCGCCGTCGCCGCGCTCGCGGGCATCAGGGTCCATGATCTCGACGATCCGGAAGTGGTCCGGTGGGTGGGCGGCGGAAAGTTTCACTGGAGGCTGCGCTGAGAGACACTGCTTCGGCTGCTGCCTTCCGGCGGACGTCGTGGCCCCGGGGTCTTCGCGGTGTTTCGCTATGGCGTGGGTGGTGTCACCGACGTCAGGTAGGTCGCCGCCTCTCTTCCGTTGTTTGTGTAGCGGTGAGGCCGTGTGGCGTCGAAGGTCAGCGCCTCCCCCGCCTGCACTTCGAAACGCTGGTCGGCAACGTGCACCGTGACGGTGCCGGTGATGACGTAGGCGCATTCGACCGCGACATGGCCCCACCGCTCGTCGCTGGATGCCTGGCCCGGTTCGAGCGTGCCGAGCAGAACTTCGAGCTGGCCGTTGCTCGGGGTCAGGCGTTCGTACTGCACGAGGCCTTTCGGCATGAGCAGGCGGGAGCGTTCGTCGGGGCGGCTGTGGTGAGCTGTGAGCGGGGCTTGCTCATGGAACAGCGAGGCGGTCGATGGGCCGAAGACCGTGCTCAAGGCGCGGAGGGTCTTGAGGCTCGGCTCGCGGATGCCTCGCTCCACCTGGCTCAGTAGGGTCGCCGACAGGCCGGTCTGCGTCGCGAGGTCGCGCAGGCTGAGCCCTGCCTCCGTCCGCAGCGTGCGTAGCTGATCTCCCATCACGACGTTCAGCCTAGCCCGAGCCGTGCACACTATTGTGCACGCTTGCGTAAGCAAACCACGCGACTCCTGCAGAGGTCAGCACATTATTGCCAAAGAGTCAACGGTTGACAGTCGAAGCTTCGTGCACTTTTGTGTACACACGTAAATAAGTGCACACCTGTGCTGCTATCCCCAACGTTGTGGAGAGGTTCACCACCATGAGCGCCGACAAGCATCTGGCCTTCCGCGGAGGAAGGGCACTGGCGTTCTTGCCGGTCGTCGTGTTCCTCGCGTTCTGCGTCGTCTTCTTCGTCGTGTTCAAGACGTTCGACATGACCGCGCTCGCCGCCGGAGGTGTCCTTGCGCTGCTCGTCGGCGCGCTGTTCGCCAAGCCGTATTCGGCGTACTGGTCCGCTGTGACGAGGGGGATCGGATCGTCCACGGCAGTCACGATCGTGATGATCCTGTTCTGCGTGGGGCTGATGTCCGCCCTGATCAAGGAGACCAACGTCGCGGGCGGGTTCGTGTGGCTCGCCGAGCTACTCGGTGTCGACGGCGGCACCTTCACACTGTTCACGTTCGTCGCGGTGTGCATAATCTCGATGGCGACGGCGTCGTCCATCGGGACGATGTTCACGGCGTTTCCGATCTTCTACCCGGCCGGCGTGCTCCTCGGTGCTGAGCCGGCGTTCCTCGCCGCCGCGATCATCTCCGGCGCGATCTTCGGAGACAACGTCGCCCCGATCTCCGACACGACCGTCATCTCGTCGTCAACGCAGAGGTTCCGCAAGAAGACCGGCACCGCCGATATCGCCGGAGTCGTGCGGAACCGCGCTCGCTTCGCCTTCACCGCGGCAGGCGTCGCGGCCGTCGGGTTCTTCGTGCTGGGGTCGTCGGGCCGCTCGGGCGACTCTGCGCACTCGCAGGAGCTGCTGGAGCAGGCCGCCGACCCGCTCGCCCTCGTGATGCTCATACCCGTCGCACTCATGCTCACCGTGGCGCTGCTCACCCGCGACATCTTCAAGGCGGTCACAGTCGGGCTCGTAGCCGGAATCGTCACCGGTCTCGCCTCGGGTCTGCTGACCCCTGGGGGCATCGTCGGCGTCACCGACGGGGCGCCGACCGGATTCCTGATCACCGGCATCGGCGACATGCTCGGCGTGATCGCTCTGGTGGTGACCGTGTTCGGCATCATGGGCGTACTCACCGACGCGGGCATCCTCGACTGGCTCGTGAGCGCCCTTACCAGCAGCCGCCTGTCCCGCACCCCGCGCGGCGCGGAGTTCGCGATCGGTATCGGGATCTCGTTCACCACGCTGCTGTTCGGCGGCGTGAACTCGGCCGCGATGCTCACGTTCGGCCCGGTCGCCGATGAGATCGGCGACCGCGTCGGCCTGCACCCGTACCGCCGAGCGGTCGTCATGGACTGCTTCGCGATGGGGATCGCTGCCATCGTCCCCGTTCTCAGCGCCTATCTGTTCATCGGCGCGCAGCTCACGACCGGGATCAAGGGCGTTCCTGCCTTGGCCACGACGGAGATCTTCGTCGCGATGCTCTACCCGCTCGTCCTCACCGTCGTCATGATCGTGGCGGCCGCGACCGGTTGGGGCCGCCGTTTCGAGGGCGCGGACGGCGTCGAACTGAAGCGACCCGAGCCCGAGCCGGCCGCGGTCTGAGAAACACACCCCAGGAAGAGCACCGCCGGACAACCGGCGATTTGGAGCAAACATGGATCGCAACACCGTCAGCTGGCGCGGCTACATCCCCGCCATCACCACACCGTTCACCCGCGAGGGCGCGCTCGACATCGACGCGTTGCACCGGCAGATGGCTTGGCTCGTCAACGAGGGTATCCAGGGCGCGATCCTGGCCGGCACGAGCGGCGAGTGGTTCTCCCTGTCCACGAAGGAGCGCGGGGAGCTGTTCGCGGCGGGCGCCGAACACCGGAGCGACGCCTTCCCCGTCCTCGGCGCCTGCAACGCTTTCACCCCGCAAGAGGCGATCACGCACGCCCGCGCGGCAGAGGCGGCGGGCCTCGACGGCATCCTCCTTACCCCGCCCCCCTACATCGTGCCCAACGGGAAGGAGATCGTTGCGTTCTACCGGGCGGTGAGCGATGCCACCGATATCCCGATGACCGTGTACAACTGGCCGCGCGGCTGCGTCGTGGACATGGGCGTGGAACTGCTGGCCGAACTCGCGCAGATCGAGAATGTCGTCGCTGTCAAGAACTCGACGGGAGACTTCGCGAGCTTCCTCGCCGGGATGTACGCGCTGGAGGGCGAGGTGCGGTACTTCGGTCTGCCCACCAACGCGCTCGGTGCCGACCTTGCGATGCTCGGCCACGGCGACGGCCTGATGGGAACGGGCGGCATCCTCGGCCGCGACCAGGCCGACTTCTGGAACGCCGTCGACGCCGGGGACCGGGAGCGCGCCGTCCAACTGGGCAAGAAGGACCGCGTGTACATGGACGCGTGGTTCCGTCCCGACTACGGCGTGCAGTTCGGCAACCAGCAGGCGATCATCAAGACCGCACTGCGGCTGCGCGGCATCCCCGCGGGATTCGTGCGGGCGCCGCTCCTTGAGCTCACGCCGGACGAGGTCGCCCGCGTCGAGGCGACCCTGCACAAGCTCGGTATCGAGACGGTTCCCCTCGCCGATGACTGAGCGGTACGACGTCGTTGTCGTCGGCGGCGGCCTGCTCGGCTGCCTCACGGCGTGGATGGCCGCCCGCGACGGGGCGCACGTGCTCCTGGTCGACAAGGACCAGGTGAACCAGCACGCCTCGGGCCAGAACGCGGGGAGCCTGCACTTCCAGCTCGAATACCGGATGGTCGAGGCCGGCGAGGAGGCCGCGCGCGTCGCGGCGGAGGCGATGCCGCTGCACCTCGACGCTGCCGCGATGTGGGCGCGCATGGAGGATGAGATCGGAGAGCCGCTCGGCGTGCGCCAGACGGGCGGACTCATGGTCGCCGAGAACTCCGACCAGGTCGGGATGCTCGAGTTCAAGGCGGAGCTGGAACGCTCCTGGGGCCTCGACGTGCGCACGCTCGATCGCACCGAGCTCGACGACGTCGCACCGTACCTTTCGCGGGACATCGTCGCAGCCAACCTCAGCGCACTGGAAGGAAAGGCGGACGCCCGCATCGCCGCTCCCGCGGTCGGACGCGCGGCCATCGCGGCCGGCGCGACCGTGCGCGCACGTTCCCGCCTGGTCGGCGCCCGTCGCGTGCCGACCGGATGGGAAGTCACCCTCCGGGAGACGGACCGCGCGGGAGACGAACGGGCCCGCACCGTCCGGACCGCAGCAGTCGTGCTCGCCGCCGGCGTATGGACGACCGAGCTCGGCCGGGTTTTCGACGCCGAGCTCCCCACCGTCCCCCTCGCCCTCACGATGACCGTCACCTCGAAGATTCCCAGGTTCATCCCCCACCTCGTCCAGCACGCGGGTGCGCGCCTGTCGCTCAAGCAGTCGCTCGACAACACGGTCCTCATCGGCGGCGGGTGGCCGGCGCGACTGATGAGGGACGCGCACGGCGCCCCGGCATTCGACCGCAAGCACCAGTTGATCCCGCAGTCGATCGCCGGCAACGCGCGCGCAGCCGTGAACACCGTTCCCGCGCTGGAGCGGGTCCCCGCCGTGCGCAGCTGGGTCGGCGCGACCACGGTGGCACCCGACCAGCTGCCGCTCGTCGGCGCGGTCAAGGGCGCGCCGGGGGTATTCGTCGCCACCGGCGGATCGGCGTTCACTCTCGGGCCGAGCTTCGCGCGGGTGCTGACCGGCCTCATCGCCGGGCGCTCGCCCGATATCGACCTCGCACCCTACGACCCGGCCCGCTTCGCGGAAAGGAGCGCCCCATGACCACAGACGGATCCTGGCGTCGCACTGCGCAGGAACGCGGCGACGCCGTGACGATCTCCGTAGACGGCGAGCCAGTTCGCGCCTGTAGGGGCGAGACGGTGGCCGCGGCCATGCTCGCCGAAGGGGCCGCGTTCGAACGAGACCGCATCGGAGCTCCGCGGGCGCCGCTGTGCAACATGGGGACGTGCTTCGAGTGCGCCGCCACCGTCGACGGTCGGCCGCTGACCCGCACCTGCCTCGTACCGGCGCGCGAGGGCCTGATCATCGAGACGCCAGGGAGGCTGTGATGTTTGATCTCGCGGTCATAGGCGCGGGTCCGGCGGGCATGTCGGCGGCTCTCACCGCAGCCGATCACGGCCTGACGGTCGTCGTCATCGACGAGCAGCAGCGAGCGGGCGGGCAGATCTTCCGTCAGCCGCCCGATACCTTCACCGGAAGCGTCCTGCATCCCACCGCGGGCTACGGCTGGGCCACCGAGCTCATCCGACGCTTCGAGGAGGACCCGCGACTGACGACGGAGTTCGGCTGGTCGGCGATCGGTGTCCTGCACGACGAGGCAGAGCCGGATGGTCTGTGCGTGGCGATCAATCACCCGGAACACGGCACTCGCGTGATCGGCGCGCGTCGGCTGCTGATCGCCACGGGCGCCTACGACCTTCCCGTCGCCTTCCCCGGCTGGACGCTGCCCGGCGTCATGACCGCCGGCGGTGTCCAGACCCTCGTCAAGGCGCAGAAGATCGCACCCGTCGGCGACGTTGTGCTGGCCGGGGCGCATCCGCTGCTGCTGCTCGTGGCCGACCTGCTCGTCCGCGACGGCGTCCCGGTGCGCGAGGTCGCGTTCGCGCAGAGCATCCCGACGCCGATGGACATGCTCCGCGCCCTCGGCGCCCTGCCCGGTCATCTGCGGATGCTCGCGGAGACGGGCGCGATCCTGACGCGGCTGGTGCGCAAGGGCATCCGAGTCTCGCCCCGGACCGTCGTGACGGCCGCCCACGGCACGGAACACGTCTCCCGGATCGAGCTCGCCAGGGTCGACCGGCGGTGGAAGGTGACAGGCGCACCCCGCGAGGTCACCGCATCGCATCTCGTGCTCGGGTACGGCTTCTCCGCGTCGACGGAGCTCGCCCGTCAGATCGGATGCGAACTCGCATTTGATTCGCCGCGGGGTGGCTGGGTGGTCACACACGACGAACGACTGCAGACATCCGTCCCCGGAGTGTTCGTCGCCGGCGAGCCCACGGGCGTCGCCGGCGCCGACCAATCCCGCGCCGAGGGTACGCTCGCGGGTCTCGGGGTCGCCGCGAGCCTCGGACGCGCCGTGTCAGCCGCGGCCTTCGCCGAAGCGGAACGTGGCATCCACACATCGACACGGTTCTCCGCTGTTGTGCAAAACATGTTCGAACCGGTCCGTGGCGCGCTCGGAGACCTGGCGACGCGAGAAACCACCGTCTGTCGATGCGAACTGGTCACACGCGGCGAACTCGACGACTTCCTCGAATCGTCACCGTTCGTCAGCAACGTCAACGCCGTCAAGCTCTCCTGCCGGACGGGCATGGGCCCCTGCCAGGGACGCTACTGCGAGAGCAGCGTCGGCACTGTCCTCGCATCGGCACGCGAGCAGACGATCGGGCTCGGCGGACGCTTCTCCGCCCACCTGCCGATCAAACCTGTGCCCGTCGGAGACCTACGAGACCTCGACGCGGCTGCCGAGCAGCCCACATCGGACGACTCGGACACATGTCGCTCGGCGTCGTGATGGCCGGTGGACGCTGGCGGCGCCGTCATCCAGGTCGCTCACCGCCCAGAGCGGCAAGCTACTGAAAGTCTGGAAAGGGCCTCCGACGCAGGTCAGAGGCCCTTCTCAAGGTAAAGCCACAGGTAGCGGCAGACGAGTCGGGCTGTACGCCGGGTTCTGTTCCCCGGGTTCCTCGCGGAGCCCGGGGCGACGGCCATAAGACCGCCTGGGCGCACATCCGCCTCGGCTGATTCCTGCCAGGCGTTTTACGCGTTCAGGCCACCCGTCACCGAAAGATCCATTGGGTTGACTCTGCGTTCACCACCGAGCCGAGGACCCGCATGACACCGTCACCCGCGTTCGACCCCGTCACGGAGTGCCCTCCCCCGGGCAGGTTTCCGCTGACCTGGGACGAGGTCGAGTCGGAGCTGGTGAAGGCGAACGGTTTCGCCGAGTCCTCCACGCGCGGCGGCCTGCTGGAGGAGCTGAGGGTCCACTTCGCACTGGTGGAGCTGGCCACGGGCACGGTGGGCCGGCTCTGGCTCGCCAGGAGCTTCGTCAGCGGCAAAGTGGACCCCGAGGACGTCGATGTCACATACCTCATACCGCCCGATGCATACGCCCGGGCGATGGCGGACCCCGACACCGTTGACCAGATTGACAATCTGGGTACGAAGGACTGGTGTGTGCGCCAAGGACTGCGCGTGGACGCATACGTCCTGCGTCTCCCGGAGACGGAGGACTTCCGCGCCCTCGGAGTGACCGGGGCCATGGCGGTGGACGACCACAAGGTGTTCGAACACCTCGGGGTCTACGACGAAATCTGGCAGCGCTGCCGGAGCGGACGGAACGGCATCCTCAGGGGAGCCCTCCTCGTACGGCATGGTCCTGGAGGAGGCACCGGCCGACGAGGGCGAGCTGCCGTGCTCAGCGCCTACGCGAACCGCCGGATCATCGCTGCGGTCCTCGTGTCGACGGTCCGGTCGCCGCACGGACGAGAGCACCACAGTTACGTCGTGCTCGACCTGAGCCTCAACGAAAGCTGAGCCTCACTCTCGCGGGGCAACCCGCCGGATCGCTCCGGCGTTGACAACCACGAGCAGGTTTGAGCACTGATAGCACTCATGAAATCTATTGATCTGGACGACCAGACGCACGGCAAGGTCGTCTTCGCCGCCCGCGTCATGGGGTGCTCCCCTCGGAAGTGATCAGGCGGCTCGTGGATTCATGGAGCACGGCGGAGGACTCCGGCGGCTCGCCCGAGGGCGTCGCCGTCCATGCCTTCTACCGGTCCTCGCCGAACCGAGCAACCAGCCGTTCGATGTAAGGAGACGCCCTCCTCGCGGAGCAGGGCCCGCAGGCCCTCGTGGCTGATGTCGTCGCCCACCCCTCGGCGACCGGGAAGTCGGCCGGCTTGGTCAGGCTCCGGGTCGAAAACGGCAGGCCGTGCTCGGCCGCCTTGGACTTGGCGATCTTCTTGATCTCCCGGCGCTCGGACAGGGTGAAGGTCCCGGGCCGGCCGCCCTTGTCCTTCGGGCAGAGCGCAGCGAATCCGTCGGCGTTGAAGTTGTGGATCACATCCCGCACGCGGTCCGCGCCGGCAAACGTCACCTCGTCGATCTTCGCCACGGGCATGCCCTGCTCGGACAGCAGCATCATCTGCGCACACCGCCAGGTCACCACCGACCCGCTGCCCCGACGGACGGTCCGCAGCAGGTGCCTGCCCTCGTCGTTCCCGATCTCGCGGACGCGTACTCGTTCTGCCACCCGCACAGCCTGGCGACACCGCGCCGCCCGGACCAGCATCCAAACGGCGCGTCATGTCGCGACAGGGGTATCGGCGCTCGCGTCGCTATGCGTCGGGGTCGCGGAGGCTGACTGCGTCATGCCGCCAGAACGGCTCTGCATAGACCAGCGTCCCCGTCATCCACGGCTCATACTCCGGAAGACTGAGGGCCTGGAAGGCACCGTCCGGGATACGCAGGGATGGCTTTCGGAAGCCCAGGTCACCACCGGGCACGAAGCCGAAACGCGAGTAACAGCCCGGATCGCCCTCCAGGAAGACGAGGGGAACAGCTCGCTCGGCGAGGATCCCCAGTCCGTGTCGGACCAGGGCCGAGCCGATACCGCGCTTATGGAGCTCGGGCATCACGGCCAACGGGCTGAGGACTTGCACTTCGACCAGCCGCCGAGGGGCATCGAGCAGACTGCGGGTGAACATGACATGGCCGGCGACCTGCCTGTCGTGCTCGGCGACCAGCGAGAGACCGTCCTCGGGCGTGATGGTGTCCCGCAGGGTATCGACCAGATCGGCCACGACAAGTCCCTGCGCGCCGAACGCCTGCAGGTGAACGTCCCGCACGGCCTGCCTGTCGCTCGGAAGTTCTTCGCGAAGATCCATGCCCGGAGGGTAAAGACCCCTCGGGTGGCTCGCACACGGTTTTGGAGCCGGAAGGACACGCGGCCAGTGACCGTTCGGTCCCATACCGGACCAGCATCCGAACGGAGCGTCTCGCTCCGACGGGGCGAAGGTCCGCTGATACAGCACTGGACCGTGGCACCCCGCTCCTTGAGCGCCGTGAACAACGGCGCCAGGGCGGGGGTTTCTTCATTTTCGCTACCTCTGTCCATACTCCAGCAGGTCCTGGAGATGCCCGCTTCTGGCGTTGCAGGCGCCCTCGGCCACCACCACGTCACTACGCCCCCGGATCCGAAGCTGGAGACAACCTGGGCTGATACGCCGCCGGCAACCACACACGGTCACCAGCAGGGCTGGTCCGGCGGGGAACTGGCGACAGTCGAACAGGAGAGCCCACCAGTAGAAGCCGGTGTTCGAGCCGAGGATGGACTGGGCCTTCCGGCGGCAGGAACCGGCACCACCGGGATTCAGGTGAAGTCCGAGGGGCGCACGAGCTCAACAGCTCGTGCGCCCCTCGCGTTCGGACTGCGGGGCCCACAGGACTCGATCCCCGATCCCCGATCCCCGTCCCTGGCCTCGACGGCCCTCGACCGGAACGTCAGAAGACGACGACCGGCTTGACCGCCGCCCCACTGGCCGAGTCGGCGAATGCCTCGTTGATCGCCTTGAACTCGTAAGTCCGGACGAGCTCGTCGAAGGGGAAGCGGCCCTGCTGCCACAGCTCGACGAGGCGGGGGATGAAGACCTGCGGGACCGCGCTGCCCTCGATGACGGTCTTGAACGTCCAGCCCTTCAGGAGGGACTCGCCGATCTCGAAGGGAACCGTCGTACCGGCCGCCGCGGCTCCGACGAGAACGATGGTTCCCCGGATCGCCAGGGCGTCCAGCGCCTGGGTCAGCAGGGCCGGTACGGCGGTGGTGTCCACCGCGTAGTCCACGCCCTTGCCGCCGGTGATCCTCTTCAGCTCGGACACGACATCGGCGCTGCCGGAATTGATGGTGTGGGTGGCGCCGATCCGCAGGGCCAGGTCCAGCCGGGAGTCGTGCAGGTCCACGGCGACGATCGTGGTGCAGCCGGCGACCTTGGCCGCCATGATGGCCGCCGAGCCCACCGCGCCGGCCCCGAAGACCACCAGGGACGTGCCCGCGGCGGGCTGCAGCTCGTTGAGCACCGCCCCGGCGCCGGTCTGCAGGCCGCAGCCCAGCGGGCCGAGCTTCTCCAGCGGTACGTCGGCCGGAACCTTGACCACGCTGCGCTCCACGACGTTGGCGTATGTCGCGAAGGAGGACTGGCCGAAGAAGTGGGAGGACACCTGTTCCCCGTTCGAGGACAGGGAGGTGGTGCCGTCCGGGCGCCGACCGCCGAAGCACTGCGCGTAGGCGTTCTCGCAGTAGGTCGGGCTCCCGCTCATGCACTGCGAGCAGACCCCGCAGGACGCGGCCGACAGGACCACGTGATCCCCGGGCACCACACTGGTGACCGCGCTGCCGACCGCTTCCACGACGCCGGCTCCCTCGTGGCCGAGGACAGCGGGCAGCGGGGTCGGGTACACCTGGTCTCTCACGATCGCGTCCGTGTGGCACACACCGGTGGCGACCATGCGGACCCGGACCTCGCCCGGTCGGAGGTCGTCCAGTTCGAGTTCCTCGATCGTCAGCGGCTTCGACTTGTCCCGGGCGACAGCGGCGGTGATGTTCATGGCACAAACCATCCTTTCGCTTCTGCGTCGTGCAGATAGTTGAACCGTAAATCATTTTGCGAGCAAACGCTAACCAAGGGTTCGGGGAGTGTCTGAGCAGGGACGACCGCTACGGCGTTCGGTTTCGTGAACGCATGATGGTGGCGCCGATGGGGTGGGAGGCTGTCGCCAGTGGCAGGTGAGCGGGTGAGGAAGTCCCGCCGGGAGCGTCGGGTGCCGGCGCGGGTACGGCGGGCGGCGTGGCGGTTGGAGCAGCGAGCGGGAACGCCGGTGGGCGCCGGCCTCCGCCCGGGAGGAGAAGGTCTCGGTGCGCAAGGTCGCCGACCCGCCGCGGCAGACGATCGCCGCGAGACGATCAGCCCGCTATCAGCACGAGCCGATCACCCTCGACTCACACCAGCCCTGTGACCTGCGACTTCAGGCGGAAACGTCCACCCCGTGGAAACACGCTCTGAGCTGCAGAAAAGCAGAGCGGCAGACGAGTCGGGCTGTACGCCGGGTTCTGTCGCCCGGTCGCCTCGCGGCTGCCGGGGAGACGGCCATCCATCTAGGACCGGCATTGCTGCCGGCCTCGTGCGGTCTACCCGCGAACTCGGGCGGGCCGCCCTCGAACATTCGCGCAGGGCCGTCTCGCGACGGCCCCTCTTGACCTTGCTCCGGGTGGGGTTTACCTAGCCGCCTGAGTCACCTCAGGCGCTGGTGGTCTCTTACACCACCGTTTCACCCTTACCGAGGACCGAAGTCCCCGGCGGTCTGTTTTCTGTGGCACTGTCCCGCGGGTCACCCCGGGTGGCCGTTAGCCATCACCCTGCCCTGTGGAGCCCGGACGTTCCTCGGGGAGATCCGAAGATCCCCACGCGGCCGTCCGCCCGGCTCGTCTGCCGTGCCGACCATGCTACCCGCCTGGCCGTGGCCACCGGACGGGGCCGCCGGACCGGGCGGTGGCCTCACAAGAATTCCTCGGTCTCCAGATCGAAGGCGAATGGTGTCGGGAGCGCGAGACGCTTACCGAACGGGATCGTGCAGTGCTGACGGTAGTCGTCGCCCTCCGGCTCGCTGAACAGCGTCACCGAGGACTGCTCGCGGTCGACCAGGAGGTAGAGCGGGACGGGTCCGCGGGCGTAGCAGTGACGCTTGTCCGTGCGGTCGGCCTGGGGCTTGGTCGAGGTGACCTCGACGACGAGGGCCACCCCCTCACACGGCATCCAGGGGTCCGCTCCCCGGTACAGACGCAGTTCGGTCGGGGCGAAGGTACCGTCGGGAATGACGTGGTTCTTGGGGCAGCGTCCGCCGCTCGTCAGCTTCAGTCCCTTGTTCCCTGAAAATCGCATCTTGGTGCGAGAGCGGGTGATCACTTGCTCAAGGATCACGCCGATGTAGTCCTCGTGGTCCCCGTCCGGCGGCGGCGTCACGACAATCTCCCCCTCGATCAGCTCCGCCCGGAAGCCCTCCGGCGTGTCCAGCGCCAGGAAGCCCTCCAGCAGGACGTCCGCCTGCGTGAGCAGTTCGTGCGGCATGGCAGTCATGTCACGCCCCTTCCTCGGTCGCTCGCCAGATTGGGACATCGATGGACCCGCCGTCCGTGAGATGGGAGTTCTTCATTCGATCGTGGCACAGGAGGGCGCGGAGTTGTCCGATGCGGGCGGTTCGGCACCACCGCATCGGTCTGCTGCCCGGGCCCGGCAGGAGGCCGGGATCAGGGTGCCGTCGTGGCCGGGCTCACGCGGGGGTGAAGAGGACCTTCGCCGAGCCAGGGTCCGCCCGGGCGAGCCTGACCGGCAGCCGTTTCCCGAGGGGGAGCTTTGCCGTGCCGCCCTCGACGCGGGCTACGACGGCCGGGTCGTCGATGTGGATGGTGCCCGTGGTCGGCTCCTGCTCCGACACATCGATCACGTACGCGTCGAAGACCTCACCGATCCGGTCCTTGAGGAGCGCGGCCTCGACCACGTCGACGCATTCGCGCTCCACCGTGTCGGCGCGCCTCGTTCCGTCCGCCATCTCCTTCGGCAGGCCGGGCAGCGCGGCGAGGACCCACTCGGGAGGGTCCTGTTCCGCGACGGCGGCGACGCACAGCTCGGCCGCGTACCGGTCGACGAGGCGGCGCAGCGGGGCGGTGCAGTGCGTGTAGAGGTCGGCGACGGCGGCGTGGACGGCGGGGGTGGGGAGTTCGCCGTGCGCGAAGACGGTGTAGCCGGCGCCGCGCAGGAGGGTGGTGCACTCCTGGAGGAACGCGGCGTGGGTGGTCCTCCTCGGGTCGAGGGAGCGGACGACCTCGGCGTACGGGACATGGTGCGGCCAGTCGATGTGCAGCGCCTCGGCCGAGCGCCGGAGCCGGGCCACTGCGCCGTCCGGGGCGACCGGGAGGGTCCGCAGGATGCCGGTGCCGGTCTCCGTCATGAGGTGGGCGGCGGACATGCCGGTCAGTAGGGAGATCTGGGCGTTCCAGCCGTCGGCGGGCAGCGGGGCGCGGTAGCCCAGGCCGTATGTGCCGTCGCGCGCGACGATCTCCTGCTCGGGCACG
Organism: Streptomyces sp. NBC_00846; assembly: GCF_045207325.1. Classification (NCBI taxonomy): domain Bacteria; kingdom Bacillati; phylum Actinomycetota; class Actinomycetes; order Kitasatosporales; family Streptomycetaceae; genus Streptomyces; species Streptomyces sp. NBC_00846. The sequence goes on from NZ_CP108846.1 coordinate 1,958,519, forward strand.
TTGAGGGAGATTCCGCCGCGGGCGACCTCCTGTTCCTCGCGGAGCCGTCCGATGTCCCGGAGCAGGGCCAGGGGCTCTTCGGCGGTGCCCGATTCGATCTGCCGCTGGACGCCCGCGTAGTCGAGTTCGGCGCGGCTGCGGACGAGGGCCCGGCGTACCGAGGTGGCGACGGTGGCGCCCTCGGCGTCGAGGTCGATCTGCCAGAGCAGGGCGGGGCGGGTCCGGCCGGGGAGGAGGCTGGCCGCGTCCTCGGAGAGCGAGGTGGGGTGGAGCGGCACCTGTCCGTCGGGGAAGTAGAGGGTCGTCGCCCGGCGGTGGGCCTCGGTGTCGAGTGCGCCGCCGGGGCGTACGAAGGCGGCGACATCGGCGATGGCGTAGTGCACGCGGAAGCCGTGACGGCGGCGTTCGAGGTGCATGGCCTGGTCGAGGTCGGTCGACGCGGGCGGGTCGATGGTGAAGAACGGCAGGTCCGTCGCGTCCCGGTGGGCCGACACCGCCGGGGCGCCCGCCGCCTGTGCCGCCTCGGCGAGGACGTCGGGCGGGAAGCCGTCGGGCACGTCGAGTTCGGTACGCAGCTTGCGCAGGACCGCCCTCAGCGGGGTGTCGGCCGGCCCGGTCATGTGGAGATGGCGGCGGGGCATGCACCGAGCGTATGGCGGGGCGGGGCGGGCGGCATCCCGGGTGGCGGGCGGGCGTGGGGCCGCTGTCCGGCCACGATCCGCCGGGACCGGCCCCGATGGCGGTACCGGTGGCCCCCGTACGCTGGTGCGCGGGCCTTCTCGGCCCGTCTGCCTGTGCGTACGTACGAAGGAGAACCGCCGTGCTCGTGCTGTTGCCGCCCTCCGAAGGAAAGGCCGCTTCGGGGCGCGGAGCACCCCTGAAGCCGGAGTCGCTGTCGCTGCCGGGGCTGGCCGCGGCGCGGGCCGCGGTCCTCGACGAGCTGGTCGAACTGTGCACGGCGGACGAGGAGAAGGCCCGTCAGGTGCTCGGGCTGAGCGAGGGGCTGCGCGGTGAGATCGCGAAGAACGTCGAGCTGCGGACGGCGGGGACGCGTCCGGCCGGGGAGATCTACACAGGCGTGCTGTACGACGCCCTCGATCTGGCTTCGCTGGACGCGGCGGCCAAGCGGCGGGCCGGAAAGGCGTTGCTGGTCTTCTCCGGGCTGTGGGGCGCCGTACGGGTGGGCGACCGGATTCCTTCGTACCGCTGCTCGATGGGGGTGAAGCTGCCGGGGCTCGGAGCGCTCGGAGCGCACTGGCGCGACCCGATGGCAGCGGTCCTGCCGGAGGCGGCCGGGGACGGGCTGGTCCTGGACCTGCGGTCGTCCGCGTACACCGCGGCCTGGAAGCCGAAGGGTGAGGTGGCGGAGCGCACGGCGAGCGTGCGGGTGCTGCATGCCCAGATGGTGGACGGGGTCGAGAAGCGGTCCGTGGTCAGCCACTTCAACAAGGCGACGAAGGGACGGATGGTCCGCGATCTGCTGCTGGCGGGCGCCCGGCCGAAGGGGCCCGCGGAGCTGGTGGAGACCTTGCGGGAGCTCGGGTACGTGGTGGAGGCCGAGGCTCCCGCGCGGGCCGGGCGGGCGTGGTCGCTCGATGTCGTGGTGACCGAGATCCACTGAGCCGGAGGGCTCGATTGTGTCGCGGCGCGCTGCGGGCCCGCTGCGGCGGGCTGCGGCACGCCACAGTGCATTGCGTCATGCGCAACGGTCGTTGCGTAGCGTGCCGTGCGCGCGGCAGGATGAGTGCATGATCCCCTCTGTGCTGGACCTTGCCCCCGTCGTGCCCGTTGTCGTTCTGGAGGATGCCGCCGACGCGGTGCCGCTCGCGCGGGCCCTGGTCGCGGGTGGGCTCCCGGCCATCGAGGTGACGCTGCGCACCTCCGCGGCACTGGACGCGATCAGGGCGATCGCGGCCGAGGTGCCGGACGCGGTGGTCGGCGCGGGCACGGTAATCTCCGTGCGGAACGTGTCCGACACCGTCGCCGCGGGCGCCCGGTTCCTGGTGAGCCCCGGCTGGACGGAGACGCTGCTGGACGCGATGAAGGCATCGGGGGTGCCGTTCCTGCCGGGCGTCTCGACGACGTCCGAGGTGGTGGCGCTGCTGGAGCGCGGGGTCACCGAGATGAAATTCTTCCCGGCCGAGGCAGCGGGCGGCACGGCGTATCTGAAGGCGCTCTCCTCGCCGCTGCCGCAGGCCCGGTTCTGCCCGACCGGCGGCATCTCCCTCGCCTCCGCGCCGTCCTATCTGGCACTGCCCAACGTCGGCTGCGTGGGCGGCAGTTGGATGGTCCCGGCGGATGCGGTGGCGGCGAAGGACTGGGTGCGGGTGGAGCAGTTGGCGCGCGAGGCCGCGGTGCTGCGCGGCTGACGGGGGCAGTTGGCGGGGCCTGCGTCAGGTGCCGGACGCGACGGTTCCAGGCCCCGGTGCCAGCCCCACGTCAGGTGCCGGACGGGACGGTTCCAGGCCCCCGCCGCCCCCTACCTCAGATGCGACGTGTCATTCAGCAGCCTGAGTGACACGTTCCCGTCCGAGTAGTACGCGACCGCGGACACCGAGGCCGCCGAGAGTTCCATCCGGAACATGGCTTCCGGCGGGGCGCCGAGCGCCAGACGGACCAGGGTCTTGATCGGCGTCACATGGGTGACCAGGAGAACCGTGCGGCCCGCGTAACGGGCGGTGAGGCGGTCGCGGGTGGACGCGACGCGGCGGGCCACCTCGGCGAAGCTCTCGCCGCCGCCGGTGGGGGCCGCCTTCGCGGAGGCGAGCCAGGCGTCCAGGTCGGCGCCGTAACGCTCGCGCACCTCGGCGAACGTCAGCCCCTCCCAAGCGCCGAAGTCCGTCTCTCGCAGGCCGTCCTCGATCCGGACCTCCAGACCGAGCCGGGCCGCCACCGCGGCCGCCGTTTCGCGGCAGCGGCGCAGCGGGGAGCTGACGATCTCCTCGATCGTGCCGCGGGCGGCCAGCGACCGGGCGATGCGTTCGGCCTGGTCACGGCCGGTCGCCGAGAGTTCGGGGTCACTGCCGCCACTGCCCGAGAAACGCTTCTCGGGGGTGAGGGCCGTCTCGCCGTGCCGGAGCAGTACGAAGGTGGCGGGCGCGCCGAGGTCGGGCGCCGCGGCCCAGCCGACCTGGGGCGCGGCCATGCCGGCGGCCGGTGCCGTGCCCGTAGCGGCTTCCGGGCGGGCGGACATCGCCGCGCGGGCCTTCGCCGCGCCCGCCGCCGCGTCACCGGGCGGCCCGGAGACCGGCGGCAGGACGGCGGTCGTCGAGGGACGGGGGGTGTCGAGGGCGGCGGTCGAGGACGACGGCTCCCACTGCCTGCCACGCTTGCCCGCGTCCATCGCCTCGTTGGCGAGCCGGTCCGCGTGCTTGTTCTGCTCGCGCGGGATCCACTCGTACGTGACGGCGGAGGCCGGCAGGATCCTGGCGGCCTCCGCCGCGAGCGGCTTCATGTCGGGGTGCTTGATCTTCCAGCGGCCCGACATCTGTTCCACGACCAGCTTGGAGTCCATCCGGACCCGCACCCGGAGCGCGCCGTCCGCCGAGGCGTCCGGCAGCAGCGCCTTCGCCGCCTTCAGGCCGGCGATGAGGCCCTTGTACTCGGCGACGTTGTTCGTCGCGACGCCGATGTACTCGGCGGCCTCGGCAAGGGTCTCCCCCGTCACCGGGTCGATGACGACCGCACCGTAACCGGCGGGCCCCGGGTTGCCCCGGGAACCGCCGTCGGCCTCGATGACGAGCTGGCGCGGCTGGGTCATTACAGGCCCGACTCCGCCGTACGGACCAGGATGCGACGGCAGTTCTCGCAGCGCAGGACCGTGTCCGGGGAGGCTGCCTTCACATCGTTGACCTCGGTGATGTTCAGTTCGAGACGGCAGCCCTCGCAGCGGCGCTGGTAGAGGCGGGCCGCGCCGACCCCGCCCTGCTGGACGCGGAGCTTGTCGTACAGCTTCAGCAGGTCCGCGGGGACGGAACCGGCGACGAGCTCGCGCTCCCGGGTGACGGTCGCGGCCTCCTCGTCGAGCTCCTTGGTCGCGGCGTCGCGACGGGCGATCGCGTCGTCGGCCTTGGCCTGGACCGCGGAGACCCGGTCGGACAGCTCGGTGACGCGCTCCTGGGCGGACTCGCGGCGCTCCATCACTTCGAGGACGACGTCCTCCAGGTCGCCCTGGCGCTTGGCCAGCGAGGCGATCTCGCGCTGGAGGCTCTCCAGGTCCTTCGGCGAGGCGACCGCACCCGAGTCGAGGCGCTGCTGGTCACGGGCGGCGCGCTGGCGCACCTGGTCGACGTCCTGTTCCGCCTTGGTCTGCTCGCGGGCGGTGTCGCTCTCCTCGGTCTGCGAGGCGACCAGCAGGTCGCGCAGTTGCGCGAGGTCGCTGGTGAGCGACTCGATCTCGGCGTGCTCGGGCAGCGACTTGCGGCGGTGCGCAAGCTGCGACAGACGTACGTCGAGGGCCTGGACATCGAGGAGTCGGATCTGGTCGGCGGGCGCGGCGTTCAGTTGGGGGCTCCAGAAGAGTGGTGGGTGGTGGTGGTCCAGGGGTCGGTGACCTGCTTCGAGACATGGACCCGCAGGCCCCATCCGTGGCGGTCGGAAATCGCGTCGAGCTGCGCCGCGGCCTGTTCGCACCAGGGCCACTCGGTGGCCCAGTGTGCGGCGTCGATCAGGCCGAGCGGGGAGTGCTGGATGGCTTCGGAGGCCGGGTGGTGGCGCAGGTCGGCGGTGAGGAAGGCATCGACGCCCGCGGCGCGCACCGCGTCGAAGAGGCTGTCGCCGGAGCCGCCGCTGACCGCGACGGTACGCAACGTCGCCGCGGGGTCGCCCGCGAGCCGGATGCCCTGCGCGGTGGCGGGCAGCCGTGCGGCGGCGCGGGCGGCGAAGTCGGCCAGGCTCTCGGGATGGTCGAGCGCACAGATCCGGCCGAGGCCGCGACGGCCCTTGGGGTCGGTGGGATCCGGTACGAGGGGCCCCTCGACGCGCAGGTCGAGCGCACCGGCGAGGGCGTCAGAGACGCCGGGGTCGGCGGTGTCGGCGTTGGTGTGGGCGACGTGCAGCGCGACGTCGTGCCTGATGAGGGTGTGCACGACCCGGCCCTTGAAGGTGTCGGCCGCGACCGTCGTCGTACCCCGCAGATAGAGCGGGTGGTGGGTGACGATCAGCTGGGCGCCGAGTCTGAGTGCCTCGTCGACGATCTCGTGGACGGGGTCGACGGCGAAGAGGACCCGGTCGATGCGCGAGGCGGGGTCGCCGCAGACGGTACCGACCGCGTCCCAGCCCTCGGCCCGCTCGGGCGGCCAGAGAGCGTCGAGCTCGGCGATGACTTCGGACAGACGGGGCACAGGGAAAAGGCTACCTGCCCTTCGTGCCCCGTCGCCCATGGCTTCCGCGACCCGTACGGACGGGCCACGGTGTGCGAAGAATTGTTACGGCCTGATCCACTCGCCATCGTGCACCAGGCCGTCACTTCACGAGGTCGTCGAGGACCGGATCGTTACTTCACGAGGTCGGCGCGGAGGTCGTCGAGGACCAGGTTCGCGGCCGTGACACCGAGGCCGAGGTACCAGGTCTCGTCGGAGACGTCCTTGGCCCGGCCGTCCTTGACCGCCTTGAGGTTCTTCCACAGCGGGTTGGACTGGGTGGTGTCGCGCTCGGTGGCCTTCACGTCGCCGTAGACGCCGGTGAAGATCCAGTCGGCGTCGGCCTCGTCGATCTTCTCCGGGCTGATCTCCGCGGCGAGGTCGTCGATCTGCTGGTTCTTGGGCCGCGGCAGGCCGACGTCCTCGAGGATGGTGCCGATGAAGGACGCCTTGGCGTAGAGGCGGATACGGTCCGGGAGGTAGCGGACCATGGAGATGGTCGGCTTGTCCGGGCCGATGTCCTCGCCGAGCTTCTTCGCCTTCGCCTCGTAGGCGTCGAGCTCGTTCTTCGCCTTGGCGGTCCTGTCCAGCGCCGCCGCGTTGAGGAGGTAGTTCTCCTTCCAGGTGAAGCCCGGGCGGATGGAGAACACGGTCGGCGCGATCTTGGAGAGAGCGTCGTACTTGTCGGCGGCGCGGAGCTGGCTGCCGAGGATCAGGTCGGGCTTCAGGCCGGCGATGGCTTCGAGGTTGAGGTTGTTGATCGTGCCGACGTTCTTGGGGTTGCCCGCGTCCTTCTTCAGGTACGAGGGGATGGCCGCGTCGCCCTCGGAGGGGGCGTAGCCGACCGGCTTCACGCCGAGCGAGACGACGTTGTCGAACTCGCCGACGTCCAGCACGACGACGCGCTTGGGGGCGGACTTGATCTCCGTCTTGCCCATGGCGTGGGTGAGGGTACGGGGGAACTGGCCGGCCTCGGCGTCCGTCCCGTACGCCGCCGTCTTCTTCGCGGCGTCGCCGAAGTCCTTGCCGCCGGTCGCGACGGCCGCCTTCTTGTCGCCGCCGGACTTGGCCGAGTCGCCCGATCCTGCGTCATCGCTCCCGCAGGCGGAGAGGGAAAGGGCGGCGGCCACTGCCAGGCCGACTGCGGCGGTACCGCGGCGACGAAGGGACATCACTTGCTCCAGATCGAAGGTCACAACCAGGACTGCTTAGGACTGCCTAACCTTACCTATTCGGTTTCACGTCCAGCACAGGTACCCCCTCGCTCTCAGGCGAATCCCGGCATCACCACCCTTATGTGTGAAGTGACCGGTCTCGTGTTGTTCGGCAGGAAGTGCGAAAACTAGCTTCGGTTGCCGGAGGTGACCAGTCCATGACTGCCTGTGCTATCGAGAACGAGACCGTGGGGGTGGCCGGGGATGCCGGAGACGCCGGAACCGCCGGAGACACGAACCTGGGGGACGACGAGCCGGATGCGCCGGGTGAACGGGGTGCGCCCGACCGGGCGGCCCTCGTGCCGCCCGCCTTCACGATCGCGGCGGACGGTTCGTACGCGGCCCGGCTGGCCCGGCGCGGCATCGGGCCGGCGGGCGAGCCGTCGCACGAGGCCGGGCAGGCGTGGTTCGTGGAGCGCTGGACGCTCGACGGGCACGAGCCGTACGCCGTGCCGCTCCCCCTCGACCAGCCGGAGGAGCCGGACTCGGATGTGCTGCCGCTGGCCGACGGGCGCGTACTGATCCGGCGCCGGGTCGCGGACCGGCATGCGTTCTCGTTGCTGTATCCGACCGGTCCCGGCACTGGTGAACTGCCGCTCGGCGCCCTCGGATGCCCGGATCCGACCCTGCTGCCGCCGTCGCCGGACGGCCGGTGCGCGTACGCCCTGTCGGTCGGTGCGCGCTCCACCGCCGTCTGGCGAGTGGCGGGCGGCGTCTTCGGCCCCGAGCAGGTCGCCGAGGTGCCCGGGCGCTGCTCCGGCGGGGTCTGGCTGGACCGGGCGGGGCGGCTGCTGGCCCTGGACCGGGAGCTGCCGGGCGGCGGGCCGGTCAAGGCGGTCGCCGTGGACCTGGAGCGGGGCGGCGAGGTGACACCGCTGCTGCAGATCGCGCCGGGGAGCAACGACCGGCTGCTGCTCGCCGACGTGGACAGCGGTCTGCTGCTGATCCGCTCGGACGCGCCGGGGCACGACCGGCTCGGGTGGGGGGTGCTGGGCAGCTGTCTGCCGGTGCGTTTCCCGGAGTGTCTGCGTCCGGCGGATGTCGCGGTGACGCCGTTCGCCGTACAGCCGGGGCAGATGCTGATGCCGGAGAGCTGCGCGGTGGCCTTAAGGATCGACGGGGCGGCGGGCAGCTGGCTCGGGGTGTGGCGGCCGGCGGGGCGCCGGCTGCATCAACTCGCCGCCCCCGAGGGGTGGCAGGCCGGTCGCGGGGTATGGACCCGGGACGGCGTGCTCAGACTTCCGTACGCCAACGAGAACGTGGCGTGCGGGGTGGCACTGCTGGAGGCACCGGTGGACGGGGAACCCGGCGATCGGCCGTCGGCGGATCCGGCCGCGGAAAGCGGTATGCAACCGTCCGCTGCCGCTGCGCCTCTTCCAGTGTGCAAGCCGATTCCCCTGGGGCAGGCGCCTCTCATGGGGCGGTCGGTGCCTGGCTAGAATCCTGGGCCTGGGCTACGCAGCCGTACCTATCGGTCGCTGTAGGTGACCGTGCCGTGTTGCGGTGGCGTGATCGGCCCTGGTGACACACACGTAAGCGATCACGACGGGGTGACTTCCCACATGTCTGAAGCCCGAACCGACACGACCCAGACGCGCCCGCCGGGGGCGGACGCGGAACGGGCCGAAGCCGGTGGCGCCGGAAAGCACCGAGGCGGTGTCGCGACGGACGACACGGCAGCACAGCCGCACGGCCGTCACCGACGCCCCCTCGAAGGGGACAGCCGGGCGGCCTGACCGCGCGGAACATCGACGAGGGACGGGTGGGCCCCGGCAGCCGATCGGCTGCCGGGGCCCACCCGTGTCCCTTTGTCCCTTGCGGTCAGCCCCGTTTCAGGCCGAGCACCTCCGCCGCGGCGAACGTCTCGTTCGGCGGGCGGTCCTCGTAGTACGGAGAGATCAGCGTGTCGAGTTCGTCGAAGGAGAACGTCTCCTTCGACGAGTCGAACTTCGCGGCCACCCTGGGGCGTTCGACGATCGCGACCATCCCGCCGTGCACGACGAGCAGCTGCCCGTTGACCTTGGCGGCCGCCGGGGAGGCCAGGTAGCCGACCAGCGGCGAGACGTGCTCGGGGGCGAGCGCGTCGAGCCGGCCGTCCGCCGGTTCCTGGAAGCCGGCGAAGACGTCCTCCGTCATCCGGGTGCGGGCCCGCGGGCAGATGGCGTTGGCGGTCACGCCGTACTTGGCCAGGGCCAGGGCCGTGGAGGTGGTGAGGCCGACGATGCCGCCCTTGGCCGCCGCGTAGTTCGGCTGGCCCGCCGAGCCGGCCAGGAACGCCTCCGAGGAGGTGTTGACGATCCGGCCGTAGACCGGGCCACCGGACTCCTTGGAGCGGGCCCGCCAGTGGGACGCGGCAAAGTGGGTGGTGTTGAAGTGGCCCTTGAGGTGGACCCTGATGACGGAGTCCCATTCGTCCTCGGTCATCGAGAACACCATCCGGTCGCGCAGGATGCCCGCGTTGTTGACCAGGATGTCGAGCTTTCCGTACGTGTCGACGGCCAGCTCCACCAGTTCGCGGGCCTGCGCATGGTCGGAGACGTCGCCGAGGTGCGCGACCGCCCGGCCGCCCGCCGCCCGGATCTGCGCGGCAACCTCCTCGGCGGGGGTCGCGGACGCCTCGCCGGAGCCGTCGCGGCCCGGCTGCCCGTAGTCGTTGACGACGACGGACGCGCCGAGCCCCGCCAGTTCCAGCGCTTCGGCGCGTCCGAGGCCGCGGCCCGCGCCCGTGACAATCGCCGACATGCCGTCCAGGGGACGTGACAGGGGAAGTGACATCGGAATCTCGGAGCCTCTCAGGAGGGATCAGGGGACACGGGTGAGGCCGTCAGAGTTCGATGCAGGTGCGCAGCGACTCGCCGGTCCTCATCTGGTCGAGGGCGTCGTTGATGCCGTCGAGCCGCACCCGGTGGGTGATCATCGATTCGAGGTCGATGCGGCCGGCCCGCCAGAGCGCGATGGCCCGTTCGTACGAACGGAGCACGTCCCCTCCCCCGTACATGGAGGGCAGGATCCGCTTCTCGTCGAAGAACAGCTCGAACATGTTGACCTGGAAGTTGTCGTCCATGGCGCCCGCACCGACGACGCAGAGGGTGCCGCCGCGCCGGGTGTTCTCGTACGCCGTGCGGGCGGTGGCCGACCGGCCGACGACCTCGAAGACGTAGTCGAAGCCCTCGCCCGCGGTGATCCGCTGCTTGGCCTCGGCGAGTTCGTCCGGGGACACCGCCTCCGTCGCGCCGAACCGCAGGGCCGCCTCGCGCCGGGACGCGACCGGGTCCACGGCCACGATCTGCGCGGCGCCCTGCACCCTGGCGCCCTGGATGGTGGAGATGCCGACGCCGCCGCAGCCGATCACGGCGACCGACGAACCGGCCTCCACCTGTGCGGTGTTGATGGCCGCGCCGAGCCCGGTGGTCACCCCGCAGCCGATCAGCGCGGCGATCTCGAACGGCACGTCGTCGGGGATCGGCACGGCGCAGCCCGCGCCGACGACGACCTCCTCGGTGAAGGTGCCGGTGCCCGCGAAGCCGAAGACATCTCCCCCGGGGCGCTTGAAGTTGGGCGTGCCCGCGTTCATGAAGCCGGCCAGGCAGAGCTGGGTCTGGCCGCGTTTGCAGGACGGACACGCCCCGCACGCGGGCAGCCAGCAGACCAGCACCCGGTCTCCCTCGCTCAGCCCGGTGACGCCGTCGCCGACGTCCAGGACCTCGCCCGCGCCCTCGTGCCCCGGGATGAACGGGGCGGGCTGCGGCAGCACGCCGTTCATCGCGGAGACGTCGGAGTGACACAGTCCGGTGGCCCGGATGCGGAGCTTGACCTTGCCGGGGCCGAAGCCAACTGCCTCGACGTCGTCGAGGACTTCGAGCTTGTCCTGGCCTATCTCGTGCAGTACGGCTGCGCGCATGGTGCGGCTCCCCTCATGGGCCTGTGGACCTCTTGGAGTTGGTTCAGGAGTGTTCGACGAAGGTGTCACCGAGGACCATGGCGTTGTCCCGCTCGACGGCCCTCACCTCGACCCGTACCTCGTCCCCGCCGGTCCACATCTCGATGCGGAGAGTCTCGCCGGGGAAGACCACCCCGACGAACCGGGTGCGGTAGGAGCGGATACGGGCCACATCGCCACCGAGCACCGTGTCGGTGACGGCCTTGAGTGTCATGCCGTAGGTGCACAGCCCGTGCAGGATCGGCCGGTCGAAGCCGGCGAGCCTGGCGAACTCGGGGTCGGCGTGGAGCGGGTTCCAGTCCCCGGAGAGGCGGTACAGCAGCGCCTGGTCCGGGCGGATCGGACGCTCCACGATGTGGTTGGGGGCGATGGCGGAATGGACCGTCCGCCCGGACGGGCCGCGCTCACCGCCGAAACCGCCCTCGCCCCGGACGAAGATCTGGGCGTCGTTGGTCCACAGCGGACCCTCGTCGTCGGCGGCCTCGGTACGCAGCACCAGTACGGCCGCCTTGCCCTTGTCGTACACCGCGGCGACCTTCGACGTCTGTACGGCGCTGCCCTTCACGGGGATCGGCCGGTGCACCCGTACGCTCTGCGCGCCGTGCAGGACGTTGGCGAGGTCGACGTCGACGCCCGGCGAGGAGAGGCCGCCGACGACGCCCATGCCCGCACCCGCGACGGTGGCGAAGGAGGGCAGCACCTGGAGCCGGGACTCCAGGGTGTAGCGCAGCTCTCCGGGGTCGGTGGCCGGGTCGGCCCTTACCGGGTCGGCACCCGCGCCGATCCCCAGGTGGTAGAGCTGGACGTCCTTGTGGTCCCAGCTGATCCGGGTGGACCGGGGTTCGGCGGCAACAGCCTTTTCGGCATCAATGGGCATGGGGAAGCTGCTCCTTGATGGTGGGAAGACCTCGGCGCGGCCGTCCGCACCGTCGGCCGCACCGAGGTCGTGCGGGACCGGCCGCCACGCCCGTTCTAGAACGCGTTCTAGCCGATGACCCCATGTATAACGCAGCGCCCATCCGTTGTGAAGACCGCTGCTGACGTGGCGTCAGATCGGGCGTCCGGGCGGGCCCCGGCCATGACATTTGTCATGGCGAAGTCCGTACACACACCTCTGCCGGAGTGCCGGGCGCCCTCCGTAGCGTCGTGGTCATGAAGCAGACGACGGGGAGTTCGGACGCGGTGGTCCTCACCGCGGTGGTCAAGACCTTCGGCCGGGCGGGACGGACCGTACGGGCCGTGGACGGGATCGATCTGTCCATCGGCCGCGGCGAGACCGTGGCCCTGCTGGGCCGCAACGGCGCGGGCAAGTCCACCGCCATCGGCCTCCTGCTGGGGCTGAACGAGCCGGACTCCGGCCGGGTGCGGGTACTGGGCCGGACCGCCGGGCAGGCGGTCCGGGCCGGTCTGGTCGGCGCGATGCTCCAGGACGGGCGGCCCATCCAGCGCGTCACCGTCCGCGAACTGATCGCCTTCGTCGCCTCCACCTATCCGCGGCCGATGCCGGTGGCCGAGGCGCTCTCGCTGGCGGGCGTCTCCACGTACGCGAACCGGCGCATCGACAAGCTCTCCGGCGGCCAGACCCAGCGCGTCCGCTTCGCCGTCGCGCTGGCCGGCAACCCGGAGCTGATCGTCCTGGACGAGCCGACCGCCGCTCTGGACGTGGAGGCACGCCGGACGTTCTGGGACTCGATGCGGGCCTACGCCCGGCGCGGCAACACCGTCCTCTTCTCCACCCACTACCTGGAGGAGGCCGACGAGAACGCCGACCGGATCGTCGTCGTCGACCGGGGCCGGGTCGTCGCGGACGGCAGCGGGGACACGATCAGGGGCTCGGCCGGCAGCAGTCTCGTCTCCTTCGACCTGGCGGGCCGGCCGGCCGGGGGCCTGGAGCTGCTGCCCGGGGTCGTGACCGTCGAGGTGTCCGGGGACCGGGCGCTGCTGCACACGGACGACTCGGACGCCACCGTCATGGAGCTGGCCCGGCTGGGCGCGATCCGTGACCTCCAGGTCTCCCGGGCCACGTTGGAGGACGCGTTCCTCTCCTTGACCTCACCGGCCGCCGCAGTGCCCGTAACCGACTCCGAGTCCGAGTCCGAGTCCGAGTCCGAGTCCGAGTCCGAGTCCGAAGGGGAGACCGTGTGATGTACCGCTACATCGTGCTCGAAATCCGCCGGACCCTGCGCGACGGTTTCTTCCTGATCTTCGGGACCGGGATGCCGGTGATGATGTACCTGCTCTTCACCAACATCGGCGGGGGCGACGGCGTCGACGGCTGGAAGACCGCCTCGATGGTCGGCATGGCCGCGTACGGGGCACTGGGCTCCGCCATGTCGATCGGTACGGGGGTCGCCTCCGACAAGACGCTCGGCTGGCTCCAGCAGCTGCGGGTCACCCCGCTCGCCCCTTCGCAGGTGGTCGTGGGGCGGGCCATCAGCGGTTCGGTGACCGTCCTGCCGACGATCCTGACGGTGCTGCTGGCCGGTGGACTGCTCAACGGGGTGCGGCTGGACGCCTGGCAGTGGATCACGCTGGCGCTGCTGCTGTGGACCGGCGCGCTGCCGTTCACGCTGCTCGGCCTCGGCAACGGCTACCGGCTCACCCCGCAGGGCACCGGAGTGGTCAACGTGGCCTGCTTGATGGGCTTCGCGATCGTCGGCGGGCTGTGGTTCCCGCTGGAGCTGCTGCCCGAATGGCTGCGCTCCGTCGGCAGGTTCACCCCTGCCAACCGGTTCGCCGACCTGGGCTGGGCGATCACCGACGGGCACGCGCCCGGCACCGGAACGGTCGTGGTCCTCTGCGCATGGCTCCTGTTGTTCGGTACGTACGCCGTGATCTCCTACCGTCGGTCCGCGAGGACCGTATAACCGGAGACGGCCGTACAGCCGGAGAGGACCGCATGACCGGAGAGGACTGCACGACCGGAGAGGACCACCGGACAGAAATGGACATGGCCAGGAACCGGACGGACAAGGGGGCGAATGCCCGCCCGGGGAGATGGCGGAACCGGCGCAGACGGCGCGGCAACCGGCGCCCGGGACCGCCGGGACCGTACACCCTGCTGCCCTGGCTGCTGATGGGCCTGGGCTCCTTCTCCAACCTCTTCCAGGGAGAGGCCCCCAACCCCTGGCTCGGCGGCCTCGGGCTGCTCACCTTCAACTCCCTCTACGTCTCTGTGGTGTTCCGCGGCTTCCACAAGAAGAAGCGCGAAAGCCCGGTCACGTACTGGCTGCTCGCCGCGATGGCCACCGTGACGTTCGCGCTGGCGATCGGCTACGGCGGCAGCTGGCTGCTGTTCTTCCCGCTGCTCTCGCTGGCCTGCGGCACCGTCCTGCGCCACCGGCAGCTCGCGGCCGGTCTGCTCTCGCTGGCCGTGGTCGCCACCCTCGTCGCGGTGTGGCGTGGCAACGGCGGCTCGGATCCGTGGACCATCGGCTACGGCACGTTCATCTCGGGCGCGGTGACGGCCGCGATCCTCACCCTCGCGGAGACCGTGATGGAACTGCGCGCCACCCGACAGGAGTTGGCCCGTACGGCCGTCGAGAAGGAGCGGCTGCGGTTCTCCCGCGATCTGCACGACCTGCTGGGCCACACCCTCTCCGTGATCGTGGTCAAGTCGGAGGCCGCGCGCCGCCTCGCACCGCGCGACATGAACGCCGCGCTCACCCAGGTCGCCGACATAGAGTCCGTCGGCCGCCAGGCCCTCACCGAGATCCGGGAGGCCGTCACCGGCTACCGGGAGGGGAGCCTCGCGACCGAACTGGACCGGGCCCGGTCCGCGCTGACCGCCGCCGGGATCGAGCCGGTGCTCCGCCGCTCGGGGCCGCCGCTCGCCCCGCAGGCGGAGGCGCTGCTGGGCTGGGTGGTGCGGGAGGCCGTCACCAACGTCGTACGCCACTCCCACGCCACCACCTGCTCGTTCGTGGTCGACGGCAACGCCGAACGGGTCCGGCTGACGGTCACGGACGACGGCCGCGGCCCCGGCGCACCGGCCACACCCGGCATCGGCGGCACCGGTCTGACCGGCCTCACCGAGCGCCTCGCCGCGACGGGCGGCTCGCTGCGGGCGGGCCCGGGGCCGCAGGGCGGCTTCGTCCTCACCGCGGAACTCCCGGCGGAAATCCCGGCGGAACTCCCGGTAAAACTCCCGGCGGACATGCCGGCCGACGTGCCGGACGAGGCCGCTTCCGGCGCAGCAACAGACCCGCCTCGCGCGCGGGAGAGGTGAATGGGGCCCGGAACACCGTACGGCGCAGTCCGTTCGTGTGCTTCTCCCCAGGAAGGCACGCCTCTTCACCTCGCGTCATGCCACCGCATGCGCGTGATCACACTCAATCGGTCAGCGGTCGCCGCTACGGCGACAGCCGGCGGGCAGAAGTCCGGCGTCATCACCACCCACGGCAAGGGCATGGACAAGTGCCCCGGCTTCGGGGCACGCGGCGGACGCTCGCAAGGGTGCCCGGTCTGAGAGGCTGGCCGTATGACTGACATGCCTGGCGGGCGGCCCTCGAAGTGTGTACGTGTCCTGCTCGCCGAGGACCAGGGCATGATGCGCGGTGCGCTGGCCCTGCTGCTCGGTCTGGAGCCGGACATCGAGGTCGTCGCGCAGGTGGCCGCCGGGGACGAGATCGTGAACGCCGCCCTGCTGTCCCGCCCCGATGTGGCGCTGCTGGACATCGAGCTCCCGGGCCGCAGCGGTCTGGACGCCGCCGCCGAGCTGCGCGAGGAGGTGCCGGACTGCCGGGTGCTGATCCTGACCACGTTCGGCCGGCCCGGCTATCTGCGCCGGGCCATGGAGGCCGGGGCCGCGGGGTTCCTGGTCAAGGACGGCCCCGTCGAGGAACTCGCCACCGCGATCCGCCAGGTGCTCAGGGGCGAGACGGTGATCGACCCGGCGCTGGCCGCCGCCGCGCTCAGCGCCGGGCCGAGTCCGCTGACCGCGCGGGAGCGGGACGCGCTGAACGCCTCCGTGGACGGGGCGACGGTCGCCGACATCGCGGCGAAGCTGCATCTGTCCGAGTCGACGGTGCGCAACTATCTGTCGTCGGCCATCGGCAAGACGGGCACCCGCAATCGCATGGAGGCGGTCCGGGCGGCGCGGCAGCAGGGATGGCTGTAGGGCCTCTCGTCCGGATCGCGCCGGGTTCGTCCGCCCCGGTCCCCGCACTACCGCCGCAGCAACGTCACCACCGCTGCCCCGCCGAGCCCGATGTTGTGCGCGAGGCCGATCCGGGCGTCCTTCACCTGCCGCCCCTGCGCCTCTCCCCTGAGCTGCCAGGTCAGTTCCGCGGCCTGGGCGATTCCGGTGGCGCCGAGCGGGTGTCCCTTGGAGATCAGTCCGCCGGACGGGTTGACCACCCATCGGCCGCCGTACGTGGTGGCCCCCGACTCGACGAGCTTGCCGGACTCCCCCTCGCCGCACAGGCCGAGCGCCTCGTAGGTGAGTAGTTCGTTGATGGAGAAGCAGTCGTGCAGCTCGATGACGTCGAGGTCGGCGGCCGAAAGCCCCGAGGCCTCGTACACCTGCCGGGCGGCGGCGCGCGACATCGGCTGTCCCACGGCGTCGACGCAGGTACCGGAGGCGAAGGAGTCGCCGGTGTCGGTGGTCATGGCCTGGGCGACGATCTCGACGGCCCGGTCGCCCAGACCGTGCTCCTCGACGAAGCGTTCCGATACGACGACGGCGGCGGCCGCCCCGTCGGAGGTGGGTGAGCACTGGAGTTTGGTCAGCGGGCGGTGGATGGTCTTCGCGGCGAGGATCTCCTCGACCGTGTACGGGTCCTGGAACTGGGCGTACGGGTTGTTCACCGAGTGCCGGTGGTTCTTGGCGCCGACCGCGGCGAGCTGTGCCTCGGTCGTCCCGTAGCGTTCCATGTGCTCGCGGGCCGCGTTGCCGAATATCTGGGCGGTGGGCGGGCTCATCTCGAAACCGTGGGCGGCGGCCATGATCCCGTAGTGCCGGGCGACGGGTGATGTCTTGAAATCCGCGGCACCCCCGTCGGCACCACCGCCCCCGAGCGCCCCGCGCGTCATCTTCTCGAAGCCGAGCGCGAGGACGCAGTCGCTGCCGCCGCCCTCGACGAACTGCCGGGCCATCATCAGCGCCGTGGAGCCGGTGGCGCAGTTGTTGTTGACGTTGTAGACGGGCACTCCGGTCAGTCCGAGTTCGTACACGGCGCGCTGACCGGCGGTGGATGCCTGGAAGCAGTAGCCGACGACGGCCTGCTGGATCTGCTCGTACGCGAGGGAGGCATCGTCGAGCGCCGCCGTCCCGGCCTCCTTCGCCATGTCCCAGTACTGCCAGTCGCGGGTCTCGGGCTTCTCGAACTTCGTCATTCCGACACCGACGATGTACGCCTTCATGAGTTTCATGGGCTTCATGGGCTTGGGCTTCATGGGCTTGGACTTCATGGGCTTCATGGAATTCACGGGCGAGTCCCTTCCGTTCAATCGCGTCAATCGCGCGGGAGGCCGAGGATGCGCTCGGCGACGACATTGAGCTGAACCTGCGTGGTGCCGCCCGCGATGGTCAGACAGCGGGACATCAGGAAGCCGTGCAGGGCCCGCTCCCCCGCCCCTTCGCCGACCGCGCCGGCCGGGCCGAGGAGTTCGAGGGCCAGTTCGGCGACCTTCTGCTGGTGGGTGGTCTGGACGAGCTTGCGTACGGAGGCTCCCGCGCCCGGTTCGAGTCCCGAGACCTGTTGCAGGGTGGTCCGCAGTCCGATGCAGGCGAGTGCGTGGGCCTCGGCCGCGAGTGCTCCGATCCGGGCCCGGTACGTGCCGTCGAGTTCGCCGGAGCGGGCGATCAGTGCTTCCAGGCCGGTGTCGAAGGTCATCTGGTCGGCCATGTGGACGCGTTCGTTGCCGAGGGTGTTGCGGGCGACCCGCCAGCCGTCGTCGATCTCGCCGACGACGGCGTCGGCGGGCAGCAGGACGTCGTCGAAGTACACCTCGTTGAAGAGGGAGTCGCCGGTGATCTCCTTCAGCGGGCGGATGTCGATGCCCTCGGTGTTCTTCATGTCGACGAGGAAGTAGCTGAGGCCCTGGTGCTTGGGGGCGTCCGGGTCGGTCCTGGCCAGCAGGATTCCGTGGTCGGCCCACTGGGCGGCGCTCGTCCACACCTTCTGTCCGTTGATCCGCCAGCCTTCGCCGGTCCGCTCCGCCCTCGTCCGGAGCGAGGCGAGGTCGGAGCCCGCGCCGGGCTCGGAGAACAGTTGGCACCAGAGGAGCTCGCCGCGCAGGGTGGGCAGCAGATAGCGGTCCTGCTGTGCTGCCGTGCCGTGGGCGAGGAGCGAGGGGACGACCCAGGTGGCGATCCCGAGATCGCTCATCTTCACACCCTGTTCCTTCAACTCATGCTGTACGACGAGTTGTTGGACCGGTCCGGCGCCGAGACCGTAGGGGTCGGGGAGGTAGGGGGCGGCGTATCCGGTCGGCGCGAGCGCGCGGCGGGCGGCCTTCGGGTCGAGACCGCGGGCGACGGCTACGGCCTCGCGCGCCTCGGCCCGGTACGCCGCGGCCCCGGCGGGAAGTTCGAGGGCGAGTTCGCGGCGCGCCCCGCTCTCGGCCAGCCGGACGGCCCGCAGCCGGTGGGCGTCACCGGCCCCCAGCAGTTGCCGGGCCATCACCGTCCGGCGCAGATACAGGTGGGCGTCGTGCTCCCAGGTGAAGCCGATGCCGCCGAGGATCTGAATGCAGTCCTTGGCGCAGCCGTACGCGGCGTCGAGGGCGTCCGACGCGGCGAGGGCGGCGACCATGGAGCGTACGTCCAAGGTCGCCTCACCTTCGGCCTCTTCGGCGGCGCGGGCCGCGTCCCACACCAGCGCGCGGGCCCGCTCGACCCGTACGAGCATGTCGGCACAGAGGTGCTTGATGCCCTGGAACTGCCCGATGGGGCGGCCGAACTGCTCGCGGACCTTGGCGTGTTCGGTTGCGGTGTGCAGCGCCTTGGCCGCGGTTCCGCACGCCTCGGCGGAGAAGAGGACGGCGGCGAGGTCGCGGACGCGAGCGGTGTCGGTCCGTACGACGCGTTCCGCGGGAACGAGTACGCCCTCGGCGCGGATCTCGGCCGTGGGGCGGGTCGGGTCGGCACTGCGGTGCGGGCGGGCGGTCAGCCCCTCGGCGTCGGCGTCGACGGCGAACCAGAGGGTGCCGGTGGCCGATTCGGCGGAGAGCAGGAGGAGGTCGGCGTCGGCGCCGGAGAGGACGGGCGGGGCGATGCCGTCGAGCAGATGGCCGTCACCGTGCTCGACGGCGGTGAGGGTGCCGGGGCCGAGCGCGACGGCGCCGACGCGTGCGCCGGCGGCGAGGCCGTGGATCAGGTCACGCACCGGCCCACCCACCGGTCCGCTTGCCGATTCGCGTACGGGTACATGTACTGGTTCGCCTGCCGGCTTGGGTACCGGTTCGCCTGCCGGCTCTCTCGTCGGTTCGCCCGAGCCCGCCGTGTGCAGTACGGCGGAGGCGAGGACGCTCGCCAGATACGGGCCCGGAAGCGCGGCCCGGCCCGCCTCCTCCAGGACCACGGCCAGATCGAGGAGTTGGCCGCCCCCGCCTCCGCACTCCTCGGGCAGATGGATGGCGAGGAGGCCCTGCTCGGCCAGCCCGTCCCAGTACCCGGGGCGCACGCCGGGGGAACCGGGGGCGTCCGCGTCGAGGAGCTTGCGTATCTCCTCCGACGGCACGGCGCGCGCCAGCCACCCCCGTACGGCCTGCGCCAACTCCCTCTGCTCTTCGGTGATTCCGATGCCCATGCGGATCCTCGCCGGTCGCAGCCACTGGAACGGCGCAAGGGTAGAACACGTTCCATTCTGACGGAAGGTCAGATGACCGTCGGATCGGCGCGCGCTCCGGTCCGAGTGCGCAGTTGCGCCCCCATTCGTACCGTGTTCACCGGAATACCCCGGGCAGGTGGAAGGTTTCACCGTGCACACACTTGGTGGTCGGTGCTGCCCGCCCCGGACCCGCGCCCCGTACTCGCCCTCGACAAACCCTCGATCACGCCGCCCGGAGGCCACACGTATGCCACAGCCGACGAACGGACAGCACGCCGGGGAACTCCCCGATCCGCGGCCGCGCAAGGCGGGCGGCGGGGTCGTCCCCGTGCTCGCCTTCGCGGGCATCACCGTCGCGGTGATGCAGACCCTGCTCGTCCCCGTCATCAAGGATCTGCCCGCCCTTCTGCACACCGATCCGTCCAACGCCACCTGGGTGATGACCGCGACCCTGCTGGCGGGGGCCGTCTCGACGCCGATCATGGGGCGGCTCGGCGATCTCTACGGCAAGCGCAAGATGCTGCTCGCCAGTCTCGCCGTGATGGTGATCGGTTCTCTGATATGCGCCTTCACCGACGATCTCGTCGTCATGATCGGGGGGCGCGCGCTCCAGGGCTTCGCCATGGGCGCCATCCCGCTGGGCATCGGCATCATGCGTGACGAGCTGCCGCGCGAGAAGCTCGGCTCGGCGATGGCGCTGATGAGTTCGTCGATCGGGGTGGGCGGCGGACTCGCGCTGCCCGCCGCCGCGCTGGTCGCCCAGCACTCCGACTGGCACACCCTGTTCTTCGGCTCGGCCGGTCTCGGTGTGCTGTCGATGGCGCTGACCTTCCTCGCCGTCCCCGAGCCCGCGCTGCGCGCGCCCGGCCGCTTCGATCTCATCGGCGCACTCGGGCTCTCGCTCGGGCTGGTCTGTCTGCTGCTGCCCATCACCAAGGGCAGTGACTGGGGCTGGACCTCGGGAACCACGCTCGGACTGATCGCCGCCGCCCTGGTGATTCTCGTCCTGTGGGGCCTCTTCGAGCTGCGCATCCCGGCGCCGCTGGTCGATCTGCGGACCACGGCCCGGCGCGAGGTGCTGCTCACCAACCTCGCCTCGATCATGGTCGGGGTCGCGTTCTACGCCGTCTCACTGGTCCTGCCGCAGCTGCTCCAGCTGCCGGTGTCGACGGGGTACGGACTCGGCCGGTCGATGGTGGTCGCGGGGCTGTGCGTGGCGCCGCTCGGTCTGACGATGATGTTCGTCGCCCCGCTGTACGCCCGGCTGTCCGCCCGCCGGGGCCCCAAGGTGTCGCTGATGCTCGGCATGCTGATCATCGCGATCGGTTACGGGGCGGGGCTCGGGCTGATGAGCGCCCCGTGGCAGACCGTGGTGATCGCGGTGGTGCTCGGGGCCGGTATCGGACTCGCGTACTCCTCGCTGCCCGCGCTGATCATCGGGGCCGTCGATCCGTCCGAGACGGGTGCGGCCACCGGCCTGAACACCCTGATGCGGTCGATCGGTACGTCGGTTTCGAGCGCCGTGATCGGCATGGTGCTGGCCAACACCTCGGTGCGGACGGGCGGGGTGCCGCTGCCGTCGATGGAGGGGTTCCGCATCTCGTTCGGGATCGCGGCGGGTGCGGTGGTGATCGGGCTGGTGCTGGCCACGTTCCTGCCGTCGCAGCGCGACGCGATGCGCCCCGCGCTGCTGGCGAGCAGCGAGGACGACGCGTCGGCCCCCGCACTCTCCACGTCCCGTCCCGCGACCGGTTCGGGCGGCTTCCGCGGCCGGGTGCTGGACGCGGACGGTACGCCGGTGGCCCGCGCCAACGTCACGCTGATCGACCACCGGGGCCGGCAGGCCGGGCTCACCGTGGCGGACGAGGACGGCCACTACTTGCTGGCCGCCCCGTCCCGCGGCGCCTACGTGCTGGCCGGGTCGGCCGCCGGATACGCGCCGCGCGCCTACCCGGCGGCCTACCCCGGCGACGGGCTGCCGGTCGACGCCGATCTGGTGCTGGCGATCAGCGCACCGGAGCGTCGAACCGCGGTGTCGTCGTGAGCAGATGAGAGACGTCCGACCCGGCCGGCAGCTCCTGCGGCCCGGCGCCGCGGGTGAACAGCCGGGCGGGGCGGGCGCCCTGCACCCGGGCCTGGCGGCCGTTGACCCGCAGCCATGACCCTTCGCGCAGGCCGAGGACCGGCACGTCGTTCTCCTCCAGGAACTCGGTGAGCCGCTCCTCGCGGGTCTCGCCCTTGTGGGTGCTCTCCGGGTCCGGGTCCAGGTAGTGCGGGTTGATCTGGAACGGGACGAGGCCGAGCGTCTCGAAGGACGGCGGCTGCACGATGGGCATGTCGTTGGTGGTACGGAGGGTGGGCGCCGCCATGTTCGTACCGGCGCTGGCTCCCATGTACGGGAGTCCGCTCCGTACCGCTTCGGTCACGGCGTCCCGCAGGCCGGTCCGGTACAGGGCGCTCAGCAGCCGGAAGGAGTTTCCGCCACCGATGAACACGGCATCGGACGCGGCGAGTTCGGCGACCGGGTCGGCGTTCTCGTGGACCCCGCGGACGGTGATGCCGGACGGATCGAGGGCATCGCGGACGCGTGCGGTGTACGCGGTGTAGTCGGCGAGCGCGTACGGCACGAAGGCCAGCCGGGCACCGGAGGGCAGGAACGCGGTGACGGTGTCGAGGGCGTGTTCCAGATAACCGCGGCCGTACTGGGTGGAGTTGGAGAGCAGCAGCAGATTCACGGGGTTCCTCTTGGTTCTGTTCTGGATCATCAGGTAGTGGTGCGGGAGCGACGGGCGCGCGGCTTCGGGCGCTGCGGAGGCTGGGTGAGGCGTCTCTCCAGCAGCTGGGCCGCGTGGCGCAGGGCGTCGAGCCGGTCCTGCGGAGCCCCGCGGAAGAGCTCCTCGGCTCCGCCGAGGCTGAGGCTCCCGTACGGTTCGCGCCCGAGGAAGACGGGTACGGCGACGGTCGCGATGCCGGTGTCGTACTCGCCGACCGTAAAGGCGTAACCCTGGGCGCGAACCTTGAGGAACTCCTCCTCCAGCCGGTCCGGATCGGTGACGGTCCGGTCGGTGAAGCGGGCCATCGGGCGGCCCCGGAAGAGCCGGTGGCGCTGCTCGTCGGGCAGATACGCGTAGTACGACTTGCTGGTCGCCCCGGCGTGCGCCGGGTAGAGCTCGCCGACCAGGGGGTAGTAGCGCAGCGGCCCAGCCTCCCCCTCCTCCGCGGCGACGCACCGCATGTGGAAGCTGTCCGGCAGGCAGAACAGGACGGTGTCGCCGGTGACCCGGCGCAGCTCCTCCAGCACCGGCCCGGCCAGCAGCTCCAGCGATCCGGAACGCTCCCAGAGCCTGCCCAGGCGCAGCACGGCGGGGCCGATGCGGTAGCGGCGGGTGGCCGGGTCGGAGACCAGGAAGCCGCGCCCGGCCAGGGTGGCGAGCAGGCGCTGGGCCACCGAGGTGTCCCAGCCGAACTCCTCGGCGACCTCGGTGACGCCCCAGTCGGGCCGGGTCCGCTCGAAGGCGAGCAGCACGAGGAGCGCCCGGTCGACGGTTTGCAGGGCACCGGCGGGGGTGCGCCGGTCCAGATCGAAGTCCGCCATCGTCATCTCACCATTCAGACCTGAATTGCAAATAACGGGAAACAGTTGCGCTCAACGCTATCGGATCCCGAATGTTGCCTCAGCACCCCGCCCCGCGCTTCCCCCGTCGAGCGCCTCGGCCCGGGTGCCCTGATGAGCGAGAAAGTAGGGCCCCCATGTTGAAGTACGTGCTGGACATCGTCGATCTTCTGGACGATCCCCAGGTCAATGGCAAGACGGTCGCCGAGTACCTCGACTCCGTCAGCGGGGCCGAGGGTTCGTCCGCGCAGGTCACCACGGTCGCCGGCGAGCGGGGCTCGACGGACTTCGTGATGGTCCGCATCCCGGGCGCCCAAGGGCGTACGTCCGGGGGCGGCGCCCGCACGCTGGGCGTGGTGGGCCGACTCGGCGGCATCGGCGCCCGGCCCGAGGTGACCGGCATGGTCTCCGACGCCGACGGCGCGGTCTCCGCCCTCGCCACCGCCGCGAAGCTGCTCGACATGCGCCGCCGCGGCGATGTGCTGCCGGGCGACGTCGTCGTCGCCACCCACATCTGCCCGAACGCGCCGACCGAGCCGCACGACCCGGTGCCGTTCATGGGCTCGCCCGTGGACATCGCCACCATGAACCGCCACGAGGTGACCGGCGAGATGGAGGCCGTGCTCTCCATCGACACCACCAAGGGCAACCGGATCATCAACCACAAGGGCCTCGCCCTGTCGCCCACCGTCAAGGAGGGCTGGGTGCTCCGGGTCAGCGAGCAGCTCGGCGAGCTGCTGGCCGTGGTGACCGGTGAGCCGTTGGTCACGTACCCGGTGACCACGCAGGACATCACCCCGTACGGTAATGGTGCACACCACATCAATTCGATCCTGCAGCCCTCCACCGCGACGGCCGCCCCGGTCGTCGGCCTGGCCATCACCTCGGCCGCCGCGGTGCCGGGCTGCGGTACGGGCGCGAGCCACGAGAGCGACATCGCGTCCGCCGCCCGCTACGCCGTGGAGGTCGCCAAGGCCTACGGCAGCGGCAACCTGGACTTCCACGACGCGGTGGAGTTCGACAACCTCGTCAACCGCTACGGGTCGCTGGCTCACCTGCAGACCTTCGGCCGTACCCCCCAGGAGTCCTGATGGCAGCCGCCCCGCAGGCCGAGGCCGTGGCCCCCGAGGCCAAGAGCATCGGCAGCGACGACTACTCGCTCTCCCGCGTCCCGCGCGACAAGCGCTTCGGATTCTGGTCCATGCTGCTCCAGTGGCTGGCCCAGTCCGGCTCGATCTCGCAGTTCACCCTCGGCGCCACCATCGGTGTCGGCATGACCTTCGGGAACGCCTTCCTCGCCTTCACCCTCGGCGCGGTGATCCTGGAGGTCGTGATCTTCGCGATCGGTCTGGCCGGAATGCGCGAGGGTCTGGCGACCCCGATGCTGACCCGCTGGGTCGGCTTCGGACGCAATGGCTCCGCGCTGGTCAGCTTCGTCATCGCGGTCAGCCTCGTCGGCTGGTTCGGCGTCCAGAACACGATCTTCGGCAACAGCGTCTCGGCGCTGGTCGGCGGCCCGTCCTGGATGTGGTGCGTACTGGCGGGCATCGCCATCACCGCCCTGGTCATCTTCGGCTTCAAGTACATGGCCGTCTTCGCCAAGATCGTGACCCCGCTCTTCTTCGCGATGGTCGCCTGGTCGATCGTCTCGACGCTGAAGGACCACTCCCTCGGCGACCTGATCCACTCGCCGGCCCCCGGCCCGACGATCCCGCTCGCCGTCGCCGCCACCGCCATCGCGGGCGGCTTCATGACCGGTGCGATCGTGGCCCCGGAGATGACCCGGTACAACCGGAAGGGCTCGCACGTCTTCGTGCAGAGCGCCTCGTCGATGATCCTCTCCGAGTACATCGTCGGCATGACCGGTGTGCTCCTGGGTCACCTGGTCAAGAGCAACGAGGTCTCGCACATCGTGCTCTCCACCTCGGGTGCCTTCGGCGTCGTCGTCGTCCTGATGTCCACCGCGAAGATCAACGACTGGAACCTGTACGGCTCCTCGCTGGGCGTCGTCAACTTCTTCCAGGTCGTCTTCGGCAAGCGGCTGCACCGCGGCGCGGTCACGATCGTCCTCGGCATCGCGGGCACGGCCCTGTCCGCGGTCGGGATCATGACCCACTTCACCGAGTTCCTCTCCGTTCTCGGCGTCGCGATCCCGCCGATCGGCGGCATCATCGTGGCCGAGTACTGGGTCGTGAAGAGGATGCGCAAGCCGCTGGACGACACCCGGGAGTCCGAGACGCTGCCGAAGTCGTCGCCGACCTGGGTACCGATGTCCATCGCCATCTGGATCGCGGCGTTCTGCGTCGGCAAGTTCTACGACGGCGGCATCCCGGCCCTGAACTCGCTGGCCACCGCCTTCATCCTGTACAGCGTCCTCGGCCTGCTGGGCTGGGTGAAGCCGTACGGCACCTCCACCCTGGACGACGAGGACGACGCAGCCGCCCCCGCCGCCCCCGCGACAAGCCCTGTGGGAGCAGCATGACAACCCCCGACCCCACCACCACCTCTGGCCCCACCGCCACCCCTGACCCCACCGCCTCCTTCGTCCCGGCGTCCGACGAGGCCCAGGACGAGGTCATCCGGCTCTGCGCCGAACTGATCAGGTTCGACACCTCCAATCCCACCAGCGACGAGCGCGCGAGCGCCGAGTGGGTGGTGGGCCGCCTCGCCGAGGTGGGCATCGACTCGGAACTGGTCGAGTCCGCACCGGGCCGCGCCAATGTCATCGCCCGGATCGCGGGCAGCGACCCGGAGCGCGGCGCCCTCCTCGTCCACGGCCATCTGGACGTGGTCCCCGCCGACGCCTCCGAGTGGCAGGTCCCGCCGTTCTCCGGCGAGATCCGCGACGGCTACCTCTGGGGCCGCGGCGCGATCGACATGAAGGACACGGTGGCCGTCATGCTGGCCACCGCCCGCCACTTCGCCCGTACCGGCACCAGCCCGTCGCGCGATCTGGTCCTCGCCTTCCTCGCCGACGAGGAGGCGGGCGGGAAGTTCGGCGCCCACTGGCTGGTCGAGCACCGCCCGGAGCTCTTCGCCGGGGTCACCGAGGCGATCGGCGAGGGCGGCGGCTTCTCCTTCGCCATCGACGACACCCGTCGCCTCTACCCGATCGAGAACGCCCAGCGCGGCATGGCGTGGATGGAGCTGACCGCCACCGGCCGGGCCGGCCACGGCTCCTCCCCCAACGACGAGAACGCCGTCACCGACCTCGCCGAGTCGCTGACCCGGATCGGCCGCGCGACCTTCCCGGTCCGCCTGATCGCACCGGTCCGCGCCCTGCTCGAAGAGGCGGCCCGCCTCTACGGTGTCGAGTTCGACGAGAACGACATCGAGGGCAGCCTCGCCCGGCTGGGCCCGGTCTCCGACTTCATGCAGGTGGTGCTGCGCAACTCGGCGAACCCCACCATGTTCGACGCCGGTTACCAGACCAACGTCATCCCCGGAAAGGCGACGGCCCGGGTCGACGGCCGCTTCCTCCCGGGCCACGAGCAGGAGTTGATCGACACGATCGACGAGCTCCTCCTCCCCTCGGTCACCCGCGAGTGGGTCAACCACGACATCGCGCTGGAGACGACGTTCGACGGCCCGCTGGTCGACGCCATGTGCGAGGCCGTACGCGCCGAGGACCCGGACGGCCACCCGGTCCCGTACTGCAACCCGGGCGGCACCGACGCCAAGGCCTTCACGCACCTCGGCATCCGCTGCTTCGGCTTCAAGGGCCTCAAGCTCCCGCACGACCTGGACTACGGCCGCCTCTTCCACGGCGTGGACGAACGCGTCCCGCTGGAGGGCCTGCGCTTCGGCGTCCGCGTCATGACCCGGCTCTGGCAGAGCTGCTGACCTCCACATCGCAGCCCCGCCGGGGACGCCCGACCCGGGCTCACCCCACGTACGCCCCCGCCGACGCCGTCGGCGGGGGCGTACGCACTCTGCCGTGGCCTCTGGTGGCACACGGGCCGCAGGTGCTCCACGATCGAGAGGCCGCCGGTGGACGCTTCCGGGCGGCCCGAAGAATGCGGCGGATCAGCTCGTGACGGTGTCCCTGCCGGATTCGGGGTGGTCGCCATCGCCGAGTTCGCGGGCGAGCCGGCGCAGGACGGGCCCGTACTCGGGGTGCGCGAGGGCGAAGGCCATCTGGGCGACGAGGTAGTCCGCCGGGTTGCCGGTGTCGTACCAACGACCGGAGATGACCTGCCCGTACACCGCGCGGTCTGCGGCGTAGGCGTTGATGGCGTCGGTCAGGTAGACCTCGCCCTCACGGTGCTCGTACCAGCGGTTGGTCTGCTCGCGCAGTTCGTCGATGATGCCGGGGGTGATGACGTAGCCGCCGATGGCGGCATACGCCGAGGGGGCGTCGACCGGCTCGGGCTTTTCGACCAGGCCGGTGATACGCAGCAGGCCGTCGCCCAGGTCCTCCTTGACCACGGGCACGCCATAGCGCTGGGAGTCGGCGGGGCCCATCGGCATCAGGGCCAGTACCGGACAGTTGGTCGCCTCATACGCGCGGATCAGCTGCTGGGCGCGGGGCACGTCGGCCACGAACACGTCGTCCGGCCAGAGCACCAGCATGGGTTCGTCGCCGAAATTGCGGGCCGCGTTCAGCACCGGGGTGCCGTTGCCGTACGGACCGTGCTGGTCGAGGTAGGTGATGTGCCCTTGCCGGGCGAGTTCGGCGACCTCCTCCACAGCATCCGCGTAGGCGGTCTTGCCGTCGGCGCGCAGCTGTTCGACCAGGACGGGGTTGGGCCGGAAGTGGTCCTGAATCAGGGACTTGCCACCGGAGACGACGATGGTGATGTCCGTGATGCCGGACGCCACCAGTTCGCGCACGGTGTGCTCGATCACCGGCTTGTCGCCGACCGGCAGCATTTCCTTCGGGGTGGCCTTGGTCAGGGGCAGGAGGCGGGAGCCGAGTCCGGCGGCGGGGATCACAGCCCTGCGGATCCTCGGGGGCATCAGGTCTCTCTCGGTCGGACGGCAGGCCGTGCCGGCCGGCGCGGTGTGCTCCGACGCTACCAATGCGCCCGGCCGGCCGGGGACGTCAGCAACCCGGATCAGGTTCCCTTGTTCCTCCGCCCGCACCGGGCAACCGTCTCCCCCACGCCCCGAAGCCACCGGCCGCCGCCACGTCGTCCAGAACGCCCCGCCGACGCCTTCGGCGGGGGCGTACGGCACCATGGGGCGCCGTCGAAACGCGCGCCCCGAAGACGCGTCCCCACCAGGAGGTACCCGTGCACGTCGAGTCCGTCGTCGAGCCCGAGCCCGAGATTCTCGCCGCCTTCCGGGCCGCCAAGGGCTTCATGCCGGTGGTCGAGGGGCTCGCGCTGTACCGGGCCGCCGCCGAGGCCGCCGCGCTGGGGCTGCCGGTCCTCGAGGTCGGGACGTACTGCGGGCGCTCCACCATCCTGCTCGCCGACGCCGCGCGGGCGGCCGGTGTGACGGCTCTCACCGTCGACCACCATCGCGGCAGCGAGGAACAGCAGCCCGGCTGGGAGTACCACGACCCGACCGTGGTGGACCCGGAGGTCGGCCGGATGGACACGTTGCCGACGTTCCGCAGGACCCTGCACGCGGCGGGTCTCGAAGACCATGTCGTGGCGCTGGTCGGACGGTCTGTGCGGGTCGCGGCCGTGTGGGGCGGGAAGCTCGGCCTGGTCTTCATCGACGGCGGTCACACCGACGAGCATGCGAACGGTGATTACGAGGGCTGGGCGCCGCATGTCGCCCAGGGCGGGCTACTGGTGATCCACGATGTGTTCCCGGACCCCGCGCACGGGGGCCAGGCACCGTACCGGGTCTATCTGCGGGCGCTGGCCTCCGGCGCGTTCACCGAGGTCTCGGTGACGGATTCGCTGCGGGTGCTGCGGCGTACCGGAACGGGGATCTGAGTCCGGTCGGGCACGGAGCACGGAGCACGGGGACCCGAGTCCGGTCGGGTACGGAGACGGGGCACGGGCGTCCGGGCCGATCGGCCGGGGGCGCCCCGATAGCATCGCGGGGTGCCGTACGACGAGAGCGTTCCCCCCACCCAGCGCCGCCGGCCCCTGCTCGCCGCCGCGCTCGCAGCCGTCTGTCTGACCGCCGTGGGCTGCGGCGCGGGCGATGACGGCGGCGGGGCGCAGGCCCGGCCCCGGCAGGGCGGCAGTGGCACCTCCGCCGCGCCGCCTCCGGCATCGCCGTCGCAGAGCGCTCCGGCGCCGGGGAAGACGTCCGCCTCCCCCAGCCCGTCCGCGAAGTCCTCGAAGTCCACGGGCGGCCGGGCCGGCGGGCCGCTGTCCGGAAAGACCGTCGTCATCGACCCCGGACACAACCCGAACAATTATCTGCACACCCGCGAGATCAACCGCCAGGTGGACATCGGCACCGGGCACAAGGAATGCGACACCACCGGGACGTCGACCAACTCCGGTTACGCGGAGTCCCGGTTCACCCTCGACGTGTCGCACCGGGTGCGCACGCTCCTGCGGGCGCAGGGCGCGAACGTCGTGCTGACGCAGGACGACGACCGCCCGTACGGGCCCTGTGTCGACGAGCGCGCCCGGATCGGCAACGAGGCCGGGGCCGACGCGGTGGTCTCGGTGCACGCGGATGGTTCCGCGGTCGGCAACCGCGGCTTCCATGTGATCCTTCCCGGGCTCG
This sequence comes from Streptomyces sp. NBC_00846, assembly GCF_045207325.1. Classification (NCBI taxonomy): domain Bacteria; kingdom Bacillati; phylum Actinomycetota; class Actinomycetes; order Kitasatosporales; family Streptomycetaceae; genus Streptomyces; species Streptomyces sp. NBC_00846. The sequence goes on from NZ_CP108846.1 coordinate 1,988,062, forward strand.
TACGGGGCGGTGAGGCGGACACGTCGAAGATCGTCGAACCGTCGCGTGATCTCGGCACCCGGATCGCCGGTCTCTTCGTCCGCGATACCGGAAGCGCGCCTTCCAATTACGTCGGTGGCAATAGCGGGTTGGACATCCGCAAGGATCTCGGCGGACTGAATTTGTCGACCGTGCCCAAGGTGTTCATCGAATGCGGCAATATGCGTGATCCGAAAGATGCGGCCCTGCTCACCAGTGAGGGCTGGCGACAGAAGGCGGCGCAGGGCATTGCCGATGGCATCAGCAGCTACCTGAACGGGTAGAACGAGGTAGTTCCGAGGCGAAATTGGGGGGAAGTGCGTCCGGCGTTCAGGCAAGGGCACAACCCGCCCAGGCAGACGATAGATTCATCCGTACGATGGGGAGCCGCTCCCGAGCTTCGTGCGTGCCCGCCGTACCCGTACATGCGGCAGCGACGACCGCCCCGACGAGACGACCTACTAAGGACCTTCACGTGAATATCCGCTCCCTCACTCGAGGCGACGGCGTGGTGATCGGAGCAGCGGTGGTGCTGTTCATCGCCTCTTTCCTCGACCTCTCCGGCTTCGACTGCCCTGAGGGCCTCAACTGTTCCAGCTACAACGCCCCGAACGCCTGGGACGCCCTCGGGGTCCTCATGAGCGTCTTCCTGGCCGGAATCATCGGTGGGGCGCTGGTCGTCGTGGGCCGTTCCATGCCGAGCCGTAAGGTCGTCGGCCTCGACCTCGGTCAGTTCGGGGCCGCGTTCTGTGTCTTCGCGCTGTGGACGGCGTTCTGGACGACGATCGACGCCACCAACGCGGGCGCCGGCATGATCCTCGGTCTGCTCGCGGCCATCGTGCTCGCGGGTGGCGCGGTCGCCACTCCGCTGGTCCCCGCGCTCAAGGCTCCGCTGATGGGCGCCCCGCGTCCGCGGGCCGTGCAGCAGCCGTACGGCGGTCAGCCGCAGCCGGGCCAGGGATACGGCTACCCCGGCGCCCAGCAGCAGCCGTACGGTGCGCAGCCGGGTCAGCAGCAGCCGTACGGTGCGCAGCAGCCGCAGCCCGGTCAGCCGGAGCCGCAGAACGCCCAGGCGGCTTCGGCGGCCGGTGCGCCGGGCGGTGACTTCACGCCGTTCTGGTTCGCGGTGCCGGTGGCCCGCCCGCTGTACGGGGAGGACGGTTCGCCGTCGCCGATCGCCGAACTGGCACCCGGCACCTGGTACCTCGCGGTGGAGCAGCGCGGTGCGGCGCTCATCGCCCAGACGCAGGACGGCCGTCGTGGTGTGCTCCAGGACACCACGGGCATCCAGCGCGGCTGAGCCCACGCTCCGGCGGTACGAACAGCGGCCTCTCGCCCCTTCCGGGCGGGGGGCCGCTGTCGTACTCTCCGTCCGTGCGTCGGATGACTGACGCAGCGTCAGACATGCTGGGAGGCAGCGGAATGCGGCTCGGACTCGCCCTCGGCTACTGGGGCCGCGGCCCGGACCCCGCCCATCTGGAGCTCGCCCGGGAGGCGGAGGCACTGGGGTACGCGTCGGTGTGGACGGCGGAGGCCTGGGGCTCCGACGCGTTCACCCCGCTGACCTGGATCGCCGCACACACCTCCCGTATCCGGCTGGGTACCGGCATCGCGCAGATGGCGGCGCGCACCCCGACCGCGACCGCCATGCACGCCCTCACCCTCGACCATCTCTCCGGCGGCCGGATGATGCTCGGCCTCGGGCTGTCCGGGCCACAGGTGGTGGAGGGCTGGTACGGGCGGCCGTTCCCCGCGAGCCCGCTGACCGCGACCCGCGAGTACGTCGACGTCATCCGCCAGGTGCTCGCCCGTGAAGCCCCCGTGGAGCTGGACGGACGCTTCCACGCGCATCCGTACAACGGTCCGGACGGCACCGGCCTGGGCAAACCGCTGAAGCCGATCACCCATCCGCTGCGGGCCCGGCTGCCCGTGCTGCTCGGGGCGGAGGGGCCGAAGAACATCGCTCAGACGACGCGGATCGCCGACGGCTGGCTGCCGTTGTACTGGTCGCCGCTGCGCACGGAGGTGTACGAGGCCTCGCTCACGGACCTGCCGGACGGATTCATGATCGCGCCGATGGTGCGGGCGCTGGTCTGTGACGATGTGGCCGAGGGACTGCTGCCGGTGAAGGCGATGCTCGGCTTCTACATCGGGGGCATGGGGCACGCGGCCCGTAACTTCCACGCCGATCTGATGGCGCGGATGGGTTTCGAGGAGGAGGCACGGCGGATCCAGCGGCTCTTCCTCGAAGGGCGCAAGGAGGAGGCCGTGCTGGCCGTGCCGGACGCGTTCGCCGATGAGATCTCGCTTGTCGGCCCACGTCAGCGGATCGCGGAGCGGCTGGAATTGTGGCGCAAGGGGCCGGTGACCGACCTGCTGGTCACGGCGCCGGACCCGCACACTCTGCGGGTGCTGGCGGAGCTCAGCTAGTGCCGCGACCGGCAATGTTTGCCCGGCAGGAGCGTCGTCCAGTGCGTGCGATCGCAAGGCGGCCGGAAGTCCTTGTAGCGGAGAGCTACCAGGGCTTTTGGCCAACTCAGCGAGCGTGCGTGCTGTGAGGGGCACTGGCGCCCGGTCTGGCCGGGTCTGTCGGCCAGGTCCGGGTGGCGGAGACCGGGGTGGGGCGTACGCGTCGTCGGGTGGCGGTGCGCTCCCAGGGCTGGGGATCGGGGTAGGTCAGGAGTTCCAGGGTGCTGCCCCATGGCGTGCGCAGATACGCGAACCGGTTGCGCTCCCCCGCCTCGGGGCCCGGCAGCGGCTGCGCCTCGGCGAGCAGCGTGGCGCCCGCGTCGACACAGTTCCGTACGGCCGCGTCCAGGTCGTCGGCGTAGAGCGCGACATGCTGCCAGCCGAAGTCGCAGGGCCGCGCCGGGGGTTCACGCCGGGGGCCCTCGAACTCGAACAGCTCGATGCCCGGCCCGTCGCCGGGGAGGGCCAGCATCCGGATCGCCAGCTGCCGGGTGCCCGCGGGGACGCCGAGCCGGCGCTCGACGTCCGGTCCGCCGAGCGGCTCGTCGTGGCGGCGCAGGGCGTCGTACAGCACCTCGGCGCCGAACGCCCGGACGAGGAAGAGGGTCGCGGTCTCCAGATCCGGGACGGTGACCCCGATGTGGTCGATGCCTCGCACGCTTGTGGCCGTCATGGCTTCACCGCTCCTGTCCCGGGGCTGCGCCGACCGCCCCGTCCACCCCGGAGCGGGCCCGCTCCGGGGTCGTACCCCCGCTCGACCAGGCCAGCAGTTCGTCGGCCGGCCAGGTGGTGACGACGCGTTCCGCCGGTACGCGGCACTCCTCGGCGCGGGCGCAGCCGTGGATCTGCCAGTCGAGCTGTCCGGGCGCGTGGGCGTCGGTGTCGACGGCGAACAGGGTGCCCGCGTCGACGGCGCGGCGCAGGAGCCGGCGGGGCGGGTCGAGCCGTTCGGGCCGGCTGTTGATCTCGACCGCCGTGCCCGCCTCCGCGCACGCGGCGAAGACCTCGTCCGCGTCGAAGCGTGATTCCGGGCGGCCCCGGCCGGTGATCAGCCGCCCGGTGCAGTGTCCGAGGATGTTCGCCCGCGGATGGCGGACGGCCGTGAGCAGGCGCCTGGTCATCGGCGCGGGGTCCATCCGCAGCTCGGAGTGTGCGGAGACCACCACGACGTCCAGCCGCTCCAGCAGCTCCTCCTCCTGGTCGAGGGAGCCGTCGGGGAGGATGTCGCACTCGATGCCGGTGAGCAGCCGGAAGGGCGCCCAGCCCGCGTTGAGCTCGGCGATCACGTCCAGCTGGTGGCGCAGCCGCTCCGGGGAGAGCCCGTTCGCCACGGTCAGCCGGGGCGAGTGGTCGGTGAGGACCGCCCATTCGTGGCCCAGTTCCGCCGCGGTGCGGCCCATCTCCTCGACCGGGCTGCCGCCGTCCGACCAGTCGGAGTGGAGATGGCAGTCGCCGCGCAGCAGGGCGCGGAGGCGCTCGCCGCCCTCGGGGAGCGGGACGGCGGCGGCCTCCTCCTCCAGCCGTTGCAGGTAGCCGGGCACTTCTGCGGCCACCGCTTCGCGGATCACCTGCGCGGTCTTCGGCCCGATGCCCTTGACCGCCTCCAGCGAGCCGTCCGCGACCCGCTGTGCGGTCTCGCCGTCCGCCATCGCCGCGACTGCGGCGGCGGCCGTGCGGAAAGCCTGGACGCGGTAGGTGTCGGCCCCGCCGCGTTCCAGCAGGAAGGCGATCCGTTTCAGGGCGTGGACTGGCTCCATCGGCACCTCCACCGGGGCCGCCGGACACAATGGCCTGTCCATTCCAGCTTGGCTCAGCACCGCCGCGCCCGCACAGCGGACGGGAGAGCGGCGCCCGCACGGCAGCCTGTGTGGCTCGGCCGAACGCGGAGCGCTCCAGCCAGATGTCCAGCAGCTCCGCGTCCCCCAGCACCTCGACGCGGTCGCTGTCCGCGGGAGGCGCCGGGCAGAGATCATGTCGGAGTGCGCTCATGACACGCACCCTGGTTCGGTCAAGGGCCACAACCGCATCGGCTATCCGCCGAGTTGCGCGGTGGTGGGCACCTTGTCCTTGACTTCGGCGCCCGCGCTCTTGCCCGCGTCCTTGATGTTGTTGATCACGCTCTCGAACGCGCCGATGTCGCCTGCGCCCGCCTCGCCCGTGCGGAGTTTGCTGCCGAGCCCCTTGAGCGATTCGATGCCCGCCGTGAGCGGCGCGACCGCCTTCGACAGCAGCGGGTCGCCCTTGGCGTTGGCCACTGCGGCCTTCAGCCGGTTGTACGCGAAGCCGCCCGCGAGTCCGGCCTTGACGAGGGCGAACTTCCGCCCGTCCGCGCCCTTCTTGAACGTGCCCGCGCGGTACGGCTTCACGATCCACTGGTACGTCGCACCTGCCGCGAGCCCCGCGTTGGCGACGAACCGGGTCTTGGCGAACTTCTGCGCCTCGGCCGAGGACGTGGCGCTCGGGGACGCGGAGCTGCTCGCGGAGCTGCTCGCGCTGTTCTTGCCCCCGCCGCCGCACGCGGTGGCGCCCACCAGCACGGCGCAGGACAGCAGGAGCGGGACGAGCAGACGGCGGAGCGGTACGGAACCGGTCACGGCGGTACTGGGCACGGCGGGCCTCCCTGGCCGGACACATCACGACGACCTCTACGGTGAGCGACCAATTCCGGCACTCTCCGTAAGGCTCGCCCGGCCCCGAGTGGTATGCCACTCGGGGCCGCCGTCCGGGTAGACGAGAGGTCCTAGCCGCAGCAGTCCGGTGCCAGTCCGTGCGGCAGGTGTTCGCCGCTGAAGACGGCGGTGGTCGCCTCGTCGCCGCCGAGCGCGGCCACGGCGAGCAGTAGCGAGCCGGCGGTCCAGGTGGTGAGCTCCTCCGGCCAGAACGCCCGGTTGCCCTCGAAGACGTACCCCGTCCAGTACATGCCGCCTTCGGCGCGCAGGTGCTGGATGGACTGGAGGATCTCCAGCGCCCGGTCGGACTCGCCCATCACCCAGAGCGCCAGGGCGAGTTCGCAGCTCTCACCGCCGGTCACCCAGGAGTTGGGCAGTACGCAGCGCACCCCGAGGCCGGGGACCACGAAGCGGTCCCAGCCCTCCTCGATCCGCTCCTTGGCGGCCGCTCCGGTGAGCGCCCCGCCGAGGACGGGGTAATACCAGTCCATCGAGTAGCGGCTCTTGTCGAGGAAGCGTTCCGGGTGACTGCGGATCGCGTGGGCCAGCGCGCCCGTCGCCAACTCCCAGTCGGGCTGCGGCTCTTCGCGTCGTTCGGCGATGGCGAGCGCGCAGCGCAGCGCCTGGTGGATGGAGGAGCAGCCGGTCAGCAGCGCGTCGTCGACGGGGGTTCCGTCGGCTTCGCGCTTCCAGCCGATCTGCCCGCCGGGCTGCTGGAGCCGCAGCACGCATTCGACGGCGGCGAAGACGGTCGGCCACATCCGGTCGACGAACGCGTCGTCGCCGGTGGCGAGGTAGTGGTGCCAGACGCCGACGGCCACGTACGCGCAGAAGTTGGTCTCCAGCCCGCGGTCGGTCGGCCGTTGCGGGTCGCCGTCGGCGTAGGCGGCGTACCAGGAACCGTCCTCGTTCTGGTGCCGGGCCAGCCACTCGTACGCGCGTTCCGCGGCGGCATGCTCACCCGCCGCGTCGAGGGCCATGGCGGCCTCGGTGTGGTCCCACGGGTCGAGGTGGTGGCCGCGGAACCAGGGCAGCGCGCCGTCGTCGCACTGCGCGGCGAGGAGGGCGGCGACGGTCTCGGTGGCCTGCTCGGCGGTGAGGACTCCGGGCAGGACGAGGTGTTCGGTCTGCTCGGGAGTGGTCACGCCTCGGCCTTGGAAAGGTCCTCGGCGGTGGCCGCGGGCAGGTGCGGCTTGGTCGCGTACGCCACGAAGCTCTTGCCGACGACGGGGTTGAGCAGCTGCTCGGCCACCCGGGTGGCCATCGGCTTCTTCATGATGTCCCAGACCAGCAGCTTGTGGTACGCGCGGACCGGCAGCGACTTGTCGTTGTCCACCCCGAACGCGCACTTGAGCCACCAGTACGGCGCGTGCAGAGCGTGGGCGTGGTGGGTGCCGTACGGCTTGAGGCCGGCGCCGCGGATCTTGCCGAGCAGTTCGTCGGCCTTGTAGATGCGGATGTGGCCGCCCTCGACCTCGTGGTACGCGTCGGAGAGCGCCCAGCAGACCTTCTCGGGGCCGTAGCGCGGCACGGTGATCGCGATCCGGCCGCCGGGCCTGAGCACCCGGACCATCTCGGCGAGCACGCCCTTGTCGTCGGGGATGTGCTCCATCACCTCGGAGATGATCACGACGTCGAAGGACTCGTCGGGGAACGGCAGGTTGAGCGCGTCACCCTCCATCGCGGTGGCGGTGGCGCCCTCGGGGGCCTCCCCGGCCTCCTTCATCGCGGCGAACCACTTCGCGACCTCGCGGATCTCCTCGCCGTTCCGGTCGAGGGCCACGACCTGGGCGCCGCGCCGGTAGCACTCGAAGGCGTGGCGTCCGGCGCCGCAGCCCAGGTCGAGCACCCGGTCACCTGCGGCGAGCGGGAAGCGGGTGAAGTCCACGGTCAGCACGAATGCCTGCTTTCGCGGTCGAGGGGGGTCTGCTTGGACGACGGGGGAGGACGGCGGTGTCAACGACGCCCGCCGGAGCGCGTGGTGGCCGCGCGGGCGGCGATCGCCTCGCGGTAGAGGGCGGCGGTGCCGATGGCGGCCTGCTTCCAGGTGAACCGGGACAGCACCCGGGCGCGGCCCGCCGCGCCGAGCCGGGCGCGCAGTTCCGGGTCGCCGAGCAGCCGGGCGAGCGCGTCGGCCAGTGCCCCGGCGTCGGCGGGCGGCACGGCCAGGCAGGTCTCGCCGTCCGGGCCCGCGACCTCGGGGATCGCACCGCCGGTGGTGGCGACGAGCGGCGTGCCGGTGGCCATGGTCTCGGCGGCCGGCAGCGAGAAGCCCTCGTAGAGCGAGGGGACGCAGGCGATCTGGGCGCCGCGCACCAGGTCGACGAGTTCGGCGTCGCTGATGCCCTTGACGAACTCGACGGCGTCCTGGAGTCCGTGCCGCTCGATGGCTTGCGCGACCGGTCCGTCCTCGGCCCGTTTGCCGACGACCACGAGGTGCGCCCGCGGGTTCTCCGTACGGAGCTTGGCGAGCGCCTCGACGAGGTGGACGAGGCCCTTGAGCGGGACGTCGGCGCTGGAGGTGGTGACGATCCGTCCGGGGATCTCGGCGACCGACGGGTCGGGCGACCAGAGGTCGGTGTCCGCGCCGATGTGCACGACGTGGATACGGTCCTGGCGCACCCCGAGATGGTCGACGATCTCCTGCCGGGAGGAGCCGGAGACGGTGAGCACCGAGGGAAGCCGGCGCGCGACCCGCTTCTGCATGCGGGTGAAGGCGTACCAGCGGCGTATGGAGGCGCGGCGTCGACGGGTCCCGGCGGCGTCCAGGTCCAACTGCCGGTCGACGGTGATGGGGTGGTGGATCGTGGTGACGAGCGGGGCACCGAGATCCGCCAACAGGCCGTAGCCGAGGGTCTGGTTGTCGTGGATGACGTCGAACTCGCCGCGGCGGGCAACAAGATGGCGTCGGGCCCGGAGGCTGAAGGTGAGCGGTTCCGGGAAACCGCCGGTCCACATGGTGGCGACCTCGGCGGCGTCGATCCAGTCCCGGTACTCACCGCGCTTCGGGGTGCGGAACGGGTCGGGCTGGCGGTACAGGTCCAGGCTCGGCAGCTCGGTGAGCGGGACGCCCTCGTCGAGCACCGGATAGGGCTGGGCGCCGATCACCTCGACGCTGTGGCCGAGGCGGGCGAGCTCGCGGCCGAGGTGGCGTACGTAGACGCCCTGGCCGCCGCAGAAAGGATTGCCCTTGTAGGTGAGGAGTGCGATACGCAACGGACGGCCGTCGGGGCTGCCCGACGCGTCGCTGCCCGCGCGGGGGCCCGTCTCTATGGCCTCAGCGGTCACACTCGGCCCCCTTCTCACTGCGTGTTCGCCGGAGCGTAACCGCTCACGCTAATCTAGAACAAGTTTCAGACTGGATCGTTCAATGAGCTACGAATCTACCGGCAGGTAGCGTCGGTGCAACGGCCGGACCGGGTGATTCGCGCCACGACCGGCACCCTGGCATGCTGTGCGCCGCCGGGGGGACCGAGCACCTCCCTCCGGTTGCGGACGGAAGCCATGGATGGGGACACATGACAGCGGAAGCCAAGCAGGCATCGCCGCCCCTGACGGAGCGACAGGAAGCCCGTCGCCGTCGCATCCTGCACGCCAGCGCCCAGCTCGCCGGCCGGGGCGGGTTCGAGGCGGTGCAGATGCGTGAGGTCGCGGAGGCCGCCGAGGTCGCCCTGGGCACGCTGTACCGCTATTTCCCGTCCAAGATCCATCTGCTGGTCGCCACCATGCAGGACCAGCTCCAGCGCCTGCACACGACGCTGCACAAGCGCCCGCCGGCCGGGGACGACGCGGCGCAACGGGTCGCCGAAACCCTGATGCGGACGTTCCGCGCGCTGCAGCGCGAGCCGCATCTGGCGGACGCGATGGTGCGGGCGCTGACCTTCGCGGACCGCAGTGTCAGCCCGGAGGTGGACACCGTCTCCCGGATCACGACGACGATCATCCTGGACGCGATGGGGCTGGAGCATCCGACGCCGGAGCAGCTTTCCGCGGTCCGGGTCATCGAGCACACCTGGCACTCGGCGTTGATCACCTGGCTGTCGGGGCGGGCGTCGATCGCCCAGGTGAAGATTGACATCGAGACGGTGTGCCGGCTGATCGACGTGACGGCACCGCGGGACGCGTAGGGCCCGTCCGGCCCCGGTAGCGGATCGAGATCTTTCGTCACACATCCCTCACCGCCTTGTTCGAAAGCGTTACAAGCCTCTCCTTAACATGGTCATGACCAGGGCCTGTCCGGCCCTGGTCCGCCGGGCAGGGCCCGGCACCGATGGAGAGGAAGACATGGCTGACCAGTCAGGCAGTACAGACGGCGCAACGGGGATGCAGGCCCCGGGCGGACCGGGTTACGGCATGCAGGCCCCGGGCGGACCGGGTTACGGCATGCAGCCCCCGGCCGGCTACGGGTACCCCGGTGGCGCCCCGCTGCCCAGCGGCAAGGCGACGGCCTCGATGGTGCTCGGCATCGTCGGGCTGGTGCTGATCCCGATCATCCCGCCGATCATCGCACTGTGCCTCGGCCTCTCGGCCCGGCGCATGGCCGACCGGGGCGAGGGCGGCGGCCGCGGCATGGCGACCGCCGGCATGGTGATGGGCATCATCGGCATCGCGTTCGCCGCCTTCGGCGTGATCATGGCCACGGTGCAGGCACTCGCCGCTATCTGACAGGCCATCACCGCCCACGGTTTTGACACATCGGTGCCGTGGGCGGCCCGGGGACGGACGATGCGGCTCCCCGCTCCGGCCCTCGGGGCGCGCCCCCGGCTTCGGCCCATGTGCGGCCCCCACATGCGCACCGCGTCAGGTGAGGTGTCCTGCACCATGTCGACGGCGGCACGGTGTTCATACGGTTCGGCGACATCACAGGTACACGCCGAGGAGCCGGTCACCATGCGTCGCAGAGCCCCAGGAACCGTCCGTCACCACAGATCCCTCGCCGCCGTCGCCACGCTCGCCTCGGCCGGCCTCCTGCTGGTCGGGTGCACCGCCGCCGGGAAGGCGGGCGAGGACGATTCCGCGTCCGGGAAGGGCGCGAAGGACCAGAGCGTGAAGGTGGGCCTCGTCTACTCCCGTACAGGACTGCTCGCGGACTACGGGAAGCAGTACCGCGACGGGTTCATGGCGGGCCTGGACTACGCGACGAAGGGCACCGGCAAGGTCGCCGGGCACCGTATCGAGGTCACCGAGCAGGACGACGCGGGCGACCCGGGCAAGGCGGTCGCCGCGGCCAAGAACCTGATCGGCAAGGGCTACAAGGTGCTGGCCGGCACCACGGATTCCGGGGTGGCCCTCCAGATGGCGCCGCTCGCCGCCCAGAACAAGGTGCTGTACATCAGCGGCCCGGCCGCCACCGACGCCGTGACCGGGATCAACGACTACACCTTCCGCTCGGGCCGGCAGTCCTACCAGGACATCCTGACGGCCGGGGCGATGCTCGGCGAGGCCAAGGGCAAGAAGGTCACGGTGCTGGCCCAGGACTCCACCTTCGGCCAGGCGAACGTCGCCGCGGTGAAGGCCGTCCTCGGCGCCAAGGGCGCGAAAGTGGGTTCCGTACTGGCTCCGCCGAGCGCCACGGACCTGACCCCGTTCGCCCGGCAGGTCAAGGCGGGCGGACCCGATCTCGTCTTCGTCGCCTGGGCCGGCTCCACCGCACCGGCGCTGTGGACGGCGCTGGACCAGCAGGGCGTGCTCGGGGCGGGCAAGGTCGTCACGGGACTCGCCGGAACCGCCTCGTACCCGGTGTTCGGGAACGCCGGCTCCAAGGTGTCGTTCCTGGCGCACTACTTCCCGGGCGCGGGCGGCGGCAACGCCGTGGAGAAGTCCATGCTCGACTCCGTCACGAAGGCCGGCGGCACCCCGGACCTGTTCACCCCCGACGGCTTCACCGCGGCACAGATGGTCGTGCGCGCCGTCGAGGAGGGCGGCGCCACCGATTCCGCCGCCATGGTGAAGGCCCTGGAGGGCTGGAGCTTCGACGGGGTGAAGGGCAAGGAGCAGGTCCGCGCCGAGGACCACGCGCTGGTGCAGCCGATGTTCGTCGCCAAGCTCAAGGGGACGGGCCCCAGCGCGGTGCCGGAGTTGGTGAGCACCGAGCCGATGGACGAGGTGGCGCCGCCCGTCAAGCCCTCGGCGGGCTGACCCATGACCGTACCGGGCATACCGGACACCATCGCGGAGCGCCCGGACGGGACGCGGACCACCGCACCGGTGCTCCAGCTGGAGGGGCTCGGCTGGGGTGTCGGCGGGGCGACGATCGTCGAGGACGTCACACTGAGCGTCCACGAGGGCGAGTTCCTCGCCTTCATCGGCCCCAACGGGGCCGGCAAGACCTCCCTGTTCAACCTGATCAGCGGGCTGACCACGGCCACGTCGGGCACGATCGCGCTCGACGGTACGGACATGACGGACCGCCCCGCGCACGCACGGGCGCGGCGCGGCATCGGCCGCACCTTCCAGACGTCCAGTCTCTGGCCGGGGATGACCGTGGCCGACCACGTCCGGCTCGCCGCGCAGGCGGCCGGGGGCGGTTCGTACCGGCTGTGGCGGCGCGCCTCCCCGTACACCGCGGAGGTGGCCGGCGTACTGGAGCGCACCGGTCTCGGTCACCGGGCCCGGGCGACGGCGTCCGAGCTGTCGCACGGCGAGAAGCGGAAGCTGGAGCTGGCGGTGCTGCTGGTGGGCGAGCCGCGGCTGATGCTGCTGGACGAGCCGATGGCCGGGGTGAGCGCGGAGGAGGTGCCCGCGCTGACCGAGCTGATCCGCACCCTGCACCGGGACGAGGGACGCACCGTCCTGATGGTCGAGCACCACATGGACGTCCTGCTGGGCCTGGCCGACCGGCTCGCCGTGATGCACCACGGCCGGCTGCTGGCGCTGGACACCCCCGACGCCGTGACGGCCGACCCGACCGTGCAACAGGCCTACCTCGGGGAGGGGTTGTGACGACGAGACCTCTGCTCGCCGTGCGGGACCTGCGGGTCCTGATCGGCGGCCGGCACATCCTGCACGGCGTGGACCTGGACGTCGCCCCGCACGGGGTGACCGCGCTCCTCGGCCGCAACGGCGCCGGGAAGACCACGACCGTACGCGGCATCCTCGGCCTCGTCCCGCGCACCGGCAGCGTACGGCTGGACGGCGAGGAGACCGTATCGATGCCCACCCACACCGTGGTGCGGCTGGGCATCGGCTACGCCCCCGAGGACCGGGGAATTTTCGCCGGACTGACCGTCGCGGAGAATCTGCGCCTGGCCGAGCGGCGCGGCGCGGGCGCGCCGGCGTACCCGCTCGTCCATGAACTCTTCCCCGAACTGAAGCTCCGGGAAAGGCAGTTGGCCGGGACACTGTCCGGCGGCCAGCAGCAGATGGTGGCCATCGGCCGCACGCTTCTCAACGGCAACCGACTGATCATCGCCGACGAACCCACCAAGGGCCTGGCACCCAAGGTGGTCACCGAGGTCGCCCAGGTGCTGGAGCGGGCCGCCGAGGCGGTGCCGGTACTGCTCGTGGAGCAGAACCTCGCCGTCGTACGCCGCCTGGCCGAGCACTGCGCGGTGCTCGCCGACGGCCTGACGGCCCATCAAGGGCCGGCCGCCGAACTGCTGAGCGACGCGGAAGCGGCACGCAGGCTGCTCGGCGTGGGCCACGGCCCGCTCACTACGCACCCCGTGGAGGCGGATTCCTGATGTCCACCGTCGTCCTGCTCACCATGACCGGACTCGGTCTGGGAGCGCTCTACTTCCTGATCGCCTCGGGGCTCTCACTGATCTTCGGGCTGATGGACGTGCTCAACTTCGCGCACGGGGCTCTGCTCTCCATCGGCGCGTACGGCACCTGGTGGGCGGCGTCCGGCAATCTGCCCGGCGCCGGCCCGGGCGGTGCGGGCTTCGTCCTCGCGGTGCTGTTCGGTACGGCGGTGGGCACCGCGGCCGCCGTGCTGCTGGAGCTCGCCGTCGTCCGCCCGCTCTACACCCGGCCCCGCGAGCAGGTCCTCGCCACGGTCGGGGTGGGGCTCGCCGTCCCGGCGCTGCTGTCGGGGATCTGGGGCTCGGACGCCCGGACCTTCCCGGGGCCCGAGGCCCTGTCCGGCACCTTCGGGCTGCTCGGCGCGCGGGTCCCGGTCAACCGGCTGGTACTGGTCGCGGCAGCGGTCGTCGTACTCGTGGCACTGCGGCTCTTCCTCGGCCGTACCCGGCACGGTCTGGTGGTACGGGCCGGGGTCGAGGACCGGGCGATGGTCACCGCCCTCGGCATCGACGTACGCAGGGCGTTCACGCTCGTCTTCGCGATCGGCGGCTGCGCCGCCGCCCTCGGCGGGGCACTCGGCGGCCTGTACTTCGGCTCGGTCGACCCCCGCCAGGGCACCTCACTGCTGATCTTCGCGTTCGTCGTGGTCGTCACCGGGGGCATGGGCTCGGTGACCGGCGCCGCCGTGGCATCGGTCGTCATCGGCCTGGTCCAGCAGTTCGCCAACTACTACACCGCAGCGGGCCTCGGCGACCTGGCCGTCGTCGTCCTGCTCGCCGCGCTGCTGCTCATCCGGCCGCGCGGACTGACCGGGAGGCTCGCGTGAGCACCGTCACCGAGACACACGAACGCACCGGCGACGGGCCCGCCCTGGCGCCGCCCCCCGGGAACACCGCCCGGCTGCTGCGCCGCTGGTGGCCCGCCGCCGCACTGCTGGTCCTCGCCGTCGCGCCGTACAGCGCACTTCCGCTGCCGGGCCTCCTGGACGGCCCGCTCGGCAGCCCGGGAAGTCTCCAACTCCTCGCCACCTGCCTGCTGTTCGGGGCGCTGGCGACCGGTTACGACCTGCTGCTCGGCCGCACCGGGCTGCTCTCCTTCGGGCATGCGCTCTACTTCGCCGCGGGCAGCTACGCCACCAATCTGTTCCTGCTGGAGGCGGGCCTCCCCTTCGCCGTGTCCGCGCTGCTCGGCCTCTGTTGCGGGATCGTGCTCGCGCTGGTGCTGGGGTCGGTGAGCCTGCGGGTCACCGGGATCGGCTTCTCCATGGTGACGCTGGCCTTCGCGCAGGCGGGCTCGATCCTGGTCTCCCGCAACCCGGGCGGTCTCACCGGCGGCGAGGAGGGCCGGGCCGCCCCCGCCGAGCTGCTGCCGTCCGGGCTCGTGGGCATCGAGAACACCGCGAACCTCTACTGGGTGGCGCTCGCCTATCTGGTGCTCACCCTCGCCGTCGTCCACTGGGCGGTCCGCTCACCCACCGGACGGGTCTGGGAGGGCATCAAGGAGAACGAACGCCGGGTGGAGGTACTGGGGTTGAAGCCGTACGGCTTCAAGCTGACGGCGTTCGTCCTGGCGGGTGCGCTGGCCGCGCTCGGCGGCCTCGTCCACCTGCTGCTCACCGGCGGCTCGACCCCGCAGACGACCACCTCCGACTTCACCCTCTCCCTGCTGGTGATGGTGGTGCTGGGCGGATCCGGCACCCGCTGGGGCCCGATGGTCGGCGGCATCCTCTACACCTGGGCCGATCACCGGCTCGGCGATCTGGCCGGGTCGGGCGCGGTCGCCGAACTGCCCGCCGTGCTGCGGGTGCCGCTGTCCCAGCCGCTGTTCCTGCTCGGTGTGCTGTTCGTGGCTGTGGTACACCTGCTGCCCGGTGGCCTGGCCCGGCTGCCGTCCCGACTGGTGCCGCGCCGCGGCCCCGCCGACGAAACACCCGCGAAGCGCGCCCGGAAGGAGAACGGACAGCCGTGATTCCGTACGAAGAGATTCAGGTCCCCGTGAACGGCGACGAGTTGGCGGTACTGAGGTGGCCGGCCCGGGAGCCGGACGCCCCGGTCGTCGTCGCCCTGCACGGCATCACGGCCAACGCGCTGTCCTGGGGCCCGGTGGCCCGGCTGCTGGCCGGCCGCGTCACCTTGATCGCCCCGGATCTGCGCGGCAGGGCCGGGAGTTCCGCCCTGCCGGGACCGTACGGGATCGCCCGGCACGCCGATGACGTCGCCGCGCTGACGAAGGCCCTGGGCCTGGGCCGGGTGGTGCTGGCGGGCCATTCGATGGGCGCGTTCGTGACGGCGCTGGCCGCCGTACGCCACCCCGAACGGTTCGGGCCGCTGCTGCTCGTCGACGGCGGCATCGGCTTCCCCGCCCCCACGCACCTCTCCCCGGACGAGCTGCTGACCGCCGTGATCGGCCCGGCCATGGACCGGCTGTCGATGACCTTCCCGGACCGGGCCGCGTACCGCTCCTTCTGGCAGGCGCACCCCGCGTTCGCGGATGCCTGGTCGGCCGAGGTGGACGCGTACATCCAGCGCGATCTGACCGGGGACGAACCCGCCATGCACTCCGGCTGCCGGATCGAGGCCGTACGCGCCGACGGCATCAACCTCTTCGACGAGGAGGTACTGACGGCGGTACGGAAGCTACCGGCCCCGGCGACGCTGCTGTGGGCGCAGCGGGGCCTGATGAACGAGGAGCAGGGCCTGTACGACGAGACCCGTCTGGCGGCGGCCGACCTCGGGAGGACCGGGGTGACGCCGGTACCGGTACGGGACGTCAACCACTACACGCTGCTGACGGGAGAAGCGGGCGGCAAGGTGATCGTGGACCACTTGCTGACGATGACCGGCACCCTGGGGCCGTCGTCCCCCGCTTGAGGACACCTTTTCAGCCGTCCGGCGCTCGAGGGCATCTTCGCGGCCCGTCCGGCGCTCGAGGACACGGGGAGCCGGCGCAACCCGTCCCTCAAGCGGCCGGACGGCCCCTACCGCTCCTGCCCTTCGCCCGTCAACGCATGCAGCCGCAAGGCGAGTTGCAGCTCCAGCGCCCGCCCGGGCTCGTTCCAGTCGTGCCCCAGCAGCACCTGCACCCGGTCCAGCCGTTGCACCACCGTGTTGACGTGCACGTGGAGTTCGTCCTTGGCTCGGATGAGGCTGCCCCCGGACCCGAAATAGGCGTCCAGCGTCCGCACGAGATGGGTGCCGCGCTGCGCGTCGTACTCCAGCAAGGGCCCCAGCGTCGCGGAGACGAAGCCGTCGACATCCTGGGCGTCGCCCAGCACAACGCCCAGGAAGCCGAGTTCTCCGACGCACGCGCCTTCCCCCGTACGCCCCAGGACCCGCATGGCGCGCAGGCAGCGGGCGGCCTCCCCGTACGCGGAGGCCAGCTCCCTGGCGCCGCGGGCCGGCCCGGTGGCGGCGACGGTGACGGGGGCCTGGATCAGCTGCCCGAGCTGCGCCGCCGCCACGCGCGCCGCGTCACCGGCGACCGGGCCGGGGTCACCGGCATCGATCAACAGCACCACGTTCCCGGCGTGTTCGGCGCTCACTCCGTGAATGTCACCGCCGAACAGATAGCGCATCGCGGCAGGGGCCAGCCGCTCCCTGGTGCCGCTCTCGGCCACCAGCAGCAGATGCGGGCGGTCGAGGTCGATGCCGAGGCGCCGGCCGCGTTCGGCGAGCCCGGCCGGGTCGCGGTCCGGGTCGCTGAGCAGGTCGCTGATCAGCTCGCCGCGGACCCGGTTCTCGGTCTCGGCGACCGTGCGCCGCAACAGCAGCAGGAGACCCGTGACCACCGAGGCCCGCTCGAACAGCCGACGGTCGGAGTCGTCGAGCGGTGCGCGGCGGTGCAGGACCAGGCCGGCCAGGAGTTCCTGCCCGGCGAGGACGGCGCAGATCACCCGCCCGTCGCGGTACACGGCGCGGGCTCCCGTACGGGACTCCTCGGCGGTCTCGGCCAGCCACCCGGCGTCCATGCTGTCGGCCGCGAAGTCCGCACCGTCGGGCCGGACGGCCGCCAGGGGCCGCCCGCCGGGGTCGTGGATGGTGAGCGGGGAGTCCAGCAGCCCCGCGACCGCCGCCGCGACGTCCTTGACGTCGCGGCCGCGCAGCACCAGATCGGTCAGCCGGTCGTGGGACTCCTCGGCCCGTTGCATGGCCGCCGAGTGGGCCCGTACGGCCGCGTTGGCCTCGGCCAGCTCAGCGTTCGTCTCGGCGAGTTCGTCCAGCGCGGACCGGGTGTCGGCGAGTGCGCGCGCGGTGTCGATGGCGATCGCGGCGTGCGCGGCGAGCGAGCACAGCAGGGCGACCTCGTCGGGGCTGAAGACGCGCGGCGCGCGGTCGGCGGCGAAGAGGACGCCGATGACCTTTCCCGTACCGCCGCGGCTGGAGCCCAGGAGCAGGGGCACGCCCAGGATGGCGACGAGCCCTTCGTCGAGCACCCCGGCGTTGATGTTGCGGGTGTGGTGGAAGCGCTCGTCGGTGCGGTAGTCGGGGGTCGCGTACGGGCTCGCGGTCTGCGCCACGAGACCGCCGAGCCCATGGCCGAGCTCCAGCCGCAGCCGCTGGAAGAGCACCGACACCGACCCGTCGGTGACCCGCATGTAGGTGTCCCCGGCCTCCTCGTCGGGGAGCGTGAGATACGCGGTGTCCGTGCCGAGCAGCACCCTGGCGCGGCGGACGATGGCGTTCAGCACGTCGTCCAGGTCGCGCGAGGCGGCCAGGTCGCCCGCCGTGTCGAAGAGCGCGGTGAGCTGGAGCTCGCGGCGCCGGTGCTGACGCAGGGCACCCCTGATCCGCAGGGCGGTGGCGGTGGCCCGCTCCACCTCCGCCAGATCGCCTGCGGGCACCCCGGCGGCCCGCGCCTGTGAGGAGACGGCGCCCAGCGCCTCGGCGGGGGCGCCGTCGGCCAGCAGGTCGAGGAGGCGCCGCAGATGGGGCGCGGCGGAGGCGGATGGTTCAGACATGGGCGACCGGCGTTCGTAGGGGGCGGGGGATCAGTTGGCGGTCCAGCCGCCGTCCATGGAGAGGGAGGTGCCGGTGATGTGCCCGGTACGCGGCCCGCAGAGCCACAGCACGGCTTCGGCGACCTCATCGGTTTCGATCAGGCGCTTGATCGCGCTGCGTTCCAGCATGATCCGGCTCACGACTTCCTCCTCGGAGATGCCGTGCGCGCGGGCCTGGTCCGCGATCTGGTTCTCGACCAGGGGCGTGCGTACGTACCCGGGGTTGACGCAGTTGCTCGTCACCCCGTGCTCCGCCGCTTCGAGCGCGACCACCTTGCTGAGTCCCTCCAATGCGTGCTTGGCCGTCACATAGGCCGATTTGTAGGGGCTGGCCCGCAGACCATGGACGGACGAGATGTTGACCACGCGCCCCCAGCCGCGTTCGTACATGCTCGGCAGGGTCCGGCGCAAGATGCGGAACGGGGCCTCCACCATGACCCGCTGGATCAGCGCGAAGCGGTCCGGCGGAAACGCGTGCACGGGGGCGACGTGCTGGAGCCCGGCGTTGTTGACCACGATGTCCGCGTCGGCGGGCAGCGTGTCGACCGCGTCGGGGACGGAGAGATCGAGGACCCACGCCGTCCCGCCGATCGCCCGGGCCAGGTCCTCGGCGGCGTCGGCGGCCTTGTCCACCACGTGGACGTGGGCGCCCGCGGCGGCCAGGGCCTGTGCGCAGGCCCGCCCGATCCCGCTCGCCGCCCCCGTGACCAGGGCGGTGCGTCCGGCGAGGAGCCGGTCCGTGGGCGACGGCGAGGAACCGGTGGCGAGCGGCGGGACGGTGGCCGGGGCGGCGTGCGGGGCGGGCCCGTGATCCGGGCTCTGAGGAGTCTCCATGGTCGTCACCGTAAGGAGGCCGGAGCCCGCGTCACACGGGGTCGGTGCACACACCGTCGTACGTTGGCATGGTGGCGGCATACATGGTGCGGGCCCTCGCCGGGGGCCGTGAGCGGGCAGCGTCCGGAGCGATCGGGGCATCGCGTCCAAGGCTGTCAGTGGGCCGCGTCGAGCGCCGCCCGCTGCTCGGCGGTCAGCTCGTCCCCGACCCCGCGGCTGCGGCGCCAGCGGCCGAGCAGCTTCTCGCTCTCCCCGCCCCGGGTGCCGTGGACCCAGAACGCGTAGTTGTTCGACGTGTCGACGAAGGTGCCGCCGGCTTCGGCGTACCGGTCGAGGATCGCGAACGACGTCGCCTCGTCGGTGAGCGTGCCCATCAGCATGGCGCCGAGGCTGAGCACACTCACCTGCCGGCGGGTGGCGGGGTCGGTGCCGATCGTGCGGTAGCGCATGCGTATCCCTTCTCAGCAGCCTGTCTCTGTACGGGCGTTGACGGGGAGTCTGCGTGTTGGAGCGCACTCGATGTCAACACGCGCAAGAGCGGCGCGGCACACAGCCGGGACGGTGGAGTGTCCGCGGGGCCCATGGGCGTCGGAGGCCCGGTCTCATAGCGTCCGCCGCGCACTCATCAACGACGCACACACCCGGCACTGCCCCGACAGTTCCGTACAGGGAGGCACCCGTGCGCCCATCGATCCTGCGACGCCTGTTCCGGCGCGTCGCCTCCACGGCCACTCTCGCACTCGTCGCGGCGACGCTGAGCACCGTGGCGGCGGCGCGGCCGGCCGCTGCCGCCGGTGGCCTGGAGCAGGTCACCGGCTTCGGCACCAACCCGGGCAATCTGCAGATGTACGAGTACGCTCCCGCGGGTCTGCCCGCGAACGCGCCGCTGGTGATCGCCCTGCACGGCTGCACGCAGACCGCCGACGCCTACTACACCCATTCGGGCTGGCCGAAGTACGCCGATCTGTGGGGCTTCGCCGTAGTCTTCCCGCAGACCACGTCGGCCAACAACGCCCTGTCCTGCTTCGGCTGGTTCGACCCGGCCGAGGACACCAGGGGCAAGGGCGAGGCCGCCTCGATCGTGCAGATGGTGGAGTACGCGAAGCAGCAGTACGGCTCGGACGCACGCCGGGTGTACGTCACCGGCCTGTCGGCGGGCGGCGGGATGACGGCCGACCTGCTGGCCGCGTACCCGGACGTGTTCGCGGGCGGTTCCGTGGCGTCGGGCCTGCCCGCCCAGTGCGCGACGAGCCAGTCCGCCGCGTCCGGCTGCCAGACGGGCCCGCAGAAGCTGACGGCCGCACAGTGGGGCGACAAGGTGCGCGGCTCCTATCCCGGATACTCCGGCCCCTGGCCCCGCGTGGCGATCTGGCAGGGCACCTCCGACTACACCGTGTATCCCGCCAACGCCACGGCCCTGCGCGACCAGTGGACGGACGTCTGGGGCATCGGCCAGACCCCGTCGTCCACGGACACCCTCCCCGGGAACACGACCCGCAGCGTCTACAACGACGCCGACGCCACCGGGAAGCCCGCCGTGGCGACGTACTCCGTCTCCGGCATGGGCCACGGCCTCGCCGTAGGCCCCGGCTCCGGTACCGGCCAGTGCGGGAGCACGGCGGCGTACTTCCTGAACACCATCTGCTCGACGTACTACACGGGCGTCTTCTGGGGCCTGGACCGGGGCACACCGGGCGGCGGCGACCGACTCCCCGCCCCGTCCGGCCTGCGGGTCACCGCCGTCACGGCGCACAGCGCCTCCCTGTCCTGGAACGCGGTCCCGGGCGCGGCCTCGTACACCGTCCACCGCAACGGTACGAAGGTCGCCTCCCCCACCTCCACGACGTACACGGACACGGGCCTCATTGCCGGTACGGCCTACCAGTACACGGTGACGACGGTCGACGGTTCGGGCACGCCCGGCACTGCCTCGCCCCAGGTGACGGCGACCACGACCGGCGGTACGCCCGCCCAGTGCTTCACGGCGACCAACTACGCGCACGTCACGGCGGGGAGGGCGCACACCACGGGCGGATACACGTACGCGAACGGCTCGAACGAGAACATGGGCCTGTACAACGTCTTCGTCACCCACACGCTGCGGGAATCACCGGCGGGCCATTTCGTGATCGCGGACAGCGGGTGCGCGACCTGAGCGGCGCCCGGTCCGTCGAGGGCCGGCTCATTCGTCCTGCGCCGGAGTTCGGCATCCTTCGTCGCGCCCACCGGATCGGTGCCGTTCCGGACGGTGCGGTCTGGCAGTGCCCGGTGGAAAGGAGGCGGGACCCATGCGATCCGGACATGGGCCCCTCGGAGCTGCTGTCCGAGCTCAGCTCGGCTGGTCTCCGGTGTAGCGGTAGATGGCTCCGTCGGAGTTGACGTGGTAGACGGTGCCGTCGGCGGCTACGCCGATGTCCACAAGAGGCCGAGAACGGCGTCCGGTTCACGTCCGAGCGCACATCGCCCTACTCCACGGTCGCAGCTCGAACAGCAGGGTCGCCGTCCGCCCCGGCAGGCTCCGTGAGCGCACCGGTTGCCCCTCACAGGCCGCGTGATGGAATAGCAGATCGTGAGCACGGTGGGGGAAGCAGTGACGGATCACAAGAGATCTCTTGTACGGGTAAGCGCACTCCTACTGGCGGCAACTGTGGCCACAGGCTGCGCGGTCGGACCCGCCGCCGACGCGAAGGCCACGTCCCCGAAGGCCGCCGAGATCGACACCGACACCGAGCCGCTGGCCAAGCGCCTGCCGAAGCTCGGCCGGATCGTCTCGGCGCACTGGCAGCAAAAGGCCCCCGGCGCGGACAGCCGAGTGCCCGGCCCTACGGACTACCACGTCAGCGCCCTCATGAAGCTCGCCCCCGGCTCGGTGGCCGCCCTGACGGCGTCCGCGCAGATGCAGCCGGCGGCCGTCGGGACCGAACCCGAAAGCATCTCCATTCCCGCGGAACTCACCGAGTTCGCACCAACGGGGGCGCAGTGGATGCACAGCAGAGTGCTCGACGAGCGCCTGGTGCGCGCCGACTCCGCAGAGCTCTACTTCGACCCGGCCTCGGACACCGTCTACCTCTCGGCCACCAACGTGCACCTGCCGAACGCCGTCACGGTCCACGTCGGCCCGGACGGCAACCAGGTATCCATCACGCCCACGCCGCCGGCACCCACGCCATGAACGACCTCCAGAACCAGGCCATGTCCCGAGCCAGGACGTCGGCCACTTCGATGGTGGGTCAGGCCCTGGCGATATTCCTGCCCGGCATCGGCTCCGCGAGTGCTGTCCGCCATTCAGGCGCACCGAAGGCGTCCGCGAAGTACTGCGTCTCGTGCACCACGTGCCCGTGGGCAAATTCCATAATGCTCACTGAGCGGCTGGGCACCCCGTCGTACGTGATGACGCACTCGCTCACCCACAGATCCCCGCTGCCGACGATCCGGTGAACGGTGAAGTGCCGACTGGCCGGGTGCCCGCCGCGTTGCGCCGAAATCGTCGCTCGGCCCCGGAATCGTTCACCTGACTGGGGGTAGTCGAGGATCGCGTCCGCAGCGTAGATGGCGTGCTCGGCTTCGGTATCCCCGCGTTCCGATGCCCGCCAGTGTTCCTCGAGTGCGGCCCTGGTCCGCGTATCAGGATCCATCGCATTGTTCCTTCTGCAGACGACCGGAGCGATCCGGGGACCTGGTAACGCTTCGAGGCTTCCCCCAGGATGCTGGGCCGTTGAACGTCATGGGCACCGGTAACAGCGCAGACCGCCCGACGCAGCGACTGGCTTCAGGACAGCTGCGGATCAAGATCGGACAACTCATGATGCATGGAGATGCCTGGCGCCCGGTCCGGCGACACGTTCAGGGGCGGATTCCTCGAAGGCGTACGGACGCCGTGCCCGCCCCGGCGGCCGATGCGCCGGCGCACGGTCTGGCGGATGACACGGCTGGGTCGCCCACCCGTCATCCGACCTGATGGACGACCCGGAACCGGTCAGCTCAGGAAACGGACCGACCGCCTCGCCCCCGACCTGGCCTGCATCGACCGCACAGGCCCACGCTCAGACGGATCGTCATGCGCATCGGCTTGCGACCCGTCGCCGCCTCGTCCGCTCCTGCGCCTACTCCTCCGGCGGGAAGACGGCCTCCCCCGAGCCGATCAGCGTGATCGTGATCGCCTCGACCGGGCACCCCTCGGCCGCGGCGAGGATCGTCTCGTTGGCGTCGGTCTCCGGGGCCGACGGGTGGGACTGCCGGGCGGAGTCCAGCGTGAATCCGCCCGGTGCCTGGTTCACGCACATCCCGGAGCCGATGCAGACCCCGCGGTCGACCTCGACGTTCCAGCGGTCCCCCATCACGCCCCCTCGTATCCGGCCGGCAGGTGAATCATCTTGTGCTCGAAGTACTCGGCGTATCCCTCGGGGCCGAACTCCCGTCCCATCCCCGAGTTCTTGTAGCCGCCGAAGGGGCCGAGCATGTCGAGGCTGAAGGTGTTCACGCTGTACGTGCCCGTCCTGACCCGACGGGCGACGTCGATGCCGCGCTCGGTGTCGGCGGTCCAGACGCTGCCGCTGAGGCCGTAGTCCGAGTCGTTGGCGATCCGTACGGCCTCGTCCTCGTCGCCGTACGGCAGCAGGCAGATGACCGGACCGAAGATCTCCTCACGGGCGACGCGCATGGAGTTGTCGACGTCGCCGAAGAGGGTCGGCTCGACGTACCAGCCCCGCTCCTGGGAGGCCGGGCGGCCGCCGCCGGTAAGGATCTTGGCGCCCTCGTCCTGGCCGATCCGGATGTAGTCGAGCGAGCGCTGCTGCTGGCGTCGCGCGACGAGGGGGCCGAGTTCGGTGGCGGGGTCGAGCGGGTCCCCGACCTTCAGCGCACCCGCCGCGGCAGCGAACGCCTCGGCCGTCTCGTCGTAGCGGGAACGCGGCACGAGGATGCGGGTCTGGGCCACACACGCCTGGCCGTTGATCATCCAGGCGAAGGGGACGATGCCCGCGACGGCCGCGTCCAGGTCGGCGTCCGGGAGGATCACGGCGGCGGACTTGCCGCCCAGTTCCAGCGTGACGCGGGTGAGGTTGCGGGAGGCGACCTCCATCACCCGGCGTCCCGCGGCCACGGACCCGGTGAACGACACCTTGTCGACGCCGGAATGCCCGACCAGGTACTCGCTGACCTCGCGGTCGGCCGGCAGGATCGAGAGCACCCCCTCCGGCAGCCCCGCCTCGGCGACGATCTCGGCCAGGATGTAGGCGTCCAGAGGGGATTCGGGCGAGACCTTGAGTACGGCGGAGCAGCCGGCCAGCAGCGCGGGCGCGAGTTTCGCGGCGGCGGTGAACTGCGGGACGTTCCACGGCACCACGGCCGCGACCACCCCCACCGGCTCCCGGCGCACGAGCAGCGGCCCGAGCGCCCCGTCCCGGCGCTCCTCGTACGAGAAGCCGCGGGCGACGGTGATCGCCGCGTCCCACACCATCATCGCGGCGAGCGCCTGCACCATGACACTCGACGTGTACGGGGTGCCGTTCTCCGTGCTGATGACCCGGGCGATCTCCTCGTACCGCGCGGCGAACGCGTCCTTGATCCGGGTGATCACCGCGATCCGTTCGTCCACGGTCATCCGCGGCCAGGGCCCGTCGTCGAACGCCCGTCGGGCGGCGGCGACGGCTCGGTCCACGTCCCCCTCGCAGGCATGCGGCACCCGGCCGATGACCTGTTCGGTGTGCGGGGAGATGACCTCGATGACATCCCGGCCCAGCGGATCGACCAACTCCCCGCCGATGAAAAGTTTTCCGTGTTCGACAAGCTCGGTCATGGCTGCTGCCTCCCGCGGCCCGGCACGTTACCCGACTCATTGTCTGACTCTGTGTCAGAACTGATACCAGTTCCAGTTCCAGGAGTCCACGGCCGCGACGAAGCCCGCCCGGGCACAACGGATCGCCCCTCACCGCCCACGGCGCACGACGTGTGCGCACCACCTACGGACAGTCGACCGGCTACTACTGAAACAAGTTCTGGTTACAGTGGGCGCGACGTACCACAACTGCACGCCGCCGAGAGAGAGATGGGGCCCCATGACACAGGTGACCGCGCAGGTGACCGACCACGGCGGGGGCGTGCACAGCATCAAGGTCCCCATCCCGGACAATCCACTCGGCCACACCCTCGTGCACGTCCTCGACACCGATCGCGGGCCGGTCCTGATCGACACGGGTTGGGACGATCCGGAGGCGTGGGACACGCTCACCGCCGGGCTCGACGCCGTCGGGACGGGTGTCGGTGACATCCACGGGGTGGTCATCACCCACCACCACCCCGATCACCACGGGCTGTCCGGGCAGGTCCGTGAG
Organism: Streptomyces sp. NBC_00846; assembly: GCF_045207325.1. Lineage (NCBI taxonomy): Bacteria > Bacillati > Actinomycetota > Actinomycetes > Kitasatosporales > Streptomycetaceae > Streptomyces > Streptomyces sp. NBC_00846. Next base: position 2,013,123 of record NZ_CP108846.1, read on the forward strand.
GCGTCCGGGGCCTGGATCGCCATGCACGCGGCGGACGCGGCGATCGTGCGCCGGACCCGGGAGTCGGAACCGGGTACCTGGCTGAAGTACCTGGTGGCGAAGCTCACCACGGTCGGTGCGCCCGAGGAGCATCTCGCGCCGTTGCGGGCCGCCGCGGCGGACGGGGGCCGGATGCGGACCCTGCCGGGGCTGCGGGCCGCGCTTCCGGACCGGGAGATCGTCCCCGGGGAGCTTCTCGATCTGGCGGGGCGCACGCTGCGGGCCATCTGGACGCCGGGGCACACGCCCGGCCATGTCTGTCTGCATCTGGAGGAGGAGCATCCGGGCAATCTGCCGGGGCGGGGGAGGCTCTTCTCGGGCGATCATCTGCTGCCGGGGATCAGCCCGCACATCGGGCTGTACGAGGACCCGGACGACACGACGGTCACCGACCCCCTCGGCGACTACCTCGACTCGCTGGAGCGCATCGGCGGGCTCGGGGCCGCGGAGGTGCTGCCCGCCCATCAGTACGCGTTCGCGGATTCCGCGGGGCGCGTACGGGAACTCCTGGACCACCACGAGGACCGGCTGACCGGGCTGCTCGCGCTGCTGGCCACACCGCTGACTCCGTGGGAGCTGGCCGAGCGGATGGAGTGGAACCGGCCCTGGGAGCAGATCCCGCACGGTTCGCGGAACATCGCCGTCTCGGAGGCCGAGGCGCATCTGCGGCGGCTGGTGAAGCTGGGTCGCGCGGAGGCGGTGGCGGGGAGCGAGCCGGTGACGTACATCGCGGTGTGACCACCCGGCTACGGCGGCAGCGGGCCCGCGCCGCCACCGGCCCGGAGTCCGTCCGGAGCCGCCCGGTAGAGTGTGCGAGTCGTCATCATGCCCGTTCAGGGGGAAGCCGGTGCAAATCCGGCACTGACCACGCAGCCGTGAACCGTCGTCCAGGACGGTGAGTCGGAATGCCCTGTCCGCGGTCGTGACCGGCTCGCGGCCACCGGAACCCCGGTGGTCGGCACCGTCGAGGTATACGGGGCCGGAGCCTGGTGCGTGAGCGTGCCTGTGCCCGGATCCCCCCGCAGGAGAGGCCCCGCCCGCCATGACCGTACGCCGCAGAGCAGCAACGCTCGCCGCCACCGCCACCGTGCTCTGTGCGGCCGCTGCCCCGGTCGCGATCGCAGCGCCGTCCCCGTCGTCCTCGCCGTCCGCCGCACTGCCGTCCGGGCTGTACGGCACGAAGGACCCCACCTACGACGGTGTCTGGCGGCAGTCGCTGGCCTTCCTCGCCCAGCGGGTAGAGGGCGTCACGCCCGCCGCGAAGGCGGTGGACTGGCTGATCGCCCAGCAGTGCTCCAACGGCGCCTACGCCGCGTACCGGCCCGACGTCTCCCAGCCGTGCACCGACAAGACCATGCTGGACACCAACGCCACCGCGGCCGCCGTCCAGGCGCTCGTCGAGGTGGGCGGGCACCGGGAGACCGTGAACGACTCGGTCCGCTGGCTGAAGTCCGTGCAGAACGAGGACGGCGGCTGGGGCTACGCCGCGGGCGCGGCCAGCGACGCCAACTCCACCTCGCTCGTGATCGGCGCCCTCGCCCGGCAGGGCCAGCGGCTCGGCGACATCACCACCCCCGGCGGCAAGACCCCCTACGACCCGCTGCTGGCGCTCGCGATCCCGTGCGGCGGCAAGGACGGCGGTGCCTTCGCCTACCAGCCCGACAAGGCCGGGAAGCTCGCCGCCAACGCGGACGCCACCGCGGCCGCCGTGCTCGGCACGATGGGCAAGGCCCTGGCCGTCGGGAACAACACCTCCTCCAAGGCGCCCAGCTGCCACCCCGGCTCCGGTCTCACGCCCGAGCAGGCCGCCCAGAACGGCGCCCACTTCCTTGCAGGTGCCCTCGCCACCAGCGGTCACCTCGACCTGGCGCCGATGCCCGGCGCCGCCGACTCCACCCCGCAGCCCGACTTCGGCAACACCGCGGACGCGGTCGTCGCGCTGTCCGCCGCGGGCCACCAGGACGAGACCGCCAAGGCCATGACCTGGCTGAAGAAGAACTCCGGGTCCTGGGCCGAGCAGGGCGGCCCGGCCGCCTACGCGCAGCTGATCCTGGCCGCGCACGCGGCCGGCGCCGACGCCCGCCACTTCGGCGGCGTCAACCTCGTCGACCGGCTGAACGCGACCGGCCCCGCGCCCGCGGCGATCACGACGCCCGACCCGACCGCCGACACCGGGTACGTGGCGACGGAGAAGGACGAGGTCCACAGCGGCGACGACGTGATCGGCGGTGTGTGGTGGTACGTCGGCATCGGTCTCGTCGTCGGTGCGGGCGCCGGCTTCCTGATCAGCGGCCGCCGGAAGAACCGGCAGCTGTGAGGCGGGCGGGAAGGACCGCCGCTCTCCTGGTGGTCCTGAGCGCCGTCCTGGCCGTGCTCGGCGCGGGGACGGCCCAGGCGGCGGGCTACCGGTACTGGTCGTTCTGGGAGGGCTCCGGCACCGGCTGGACGTACGCCACCCAGGGCCCGTCCCTGGTCCGGCCGGACGACGGCGCGGTGCAGGGCTTCCGCTTCGCCGTGAGCAAGGACTCCCAGGACGCGGCGAAACCGCGCCACTCCCCCGACTTCGCGAAGATCTGCGCGGGCACCCCGGCCAAGGACGGCAGTAAGCGGGTCGCGCTGGTCATCGATCCGGGCACCGCGGCGGACGCCCCGGCCGGCGAGACGCCGCCCGCGTCGCGTACCGCGTGCGCACAGGTCGCCCCGGACGCCAGCACCGCGGAGGCGCTCGCCTCGGTGGCCAAGCCGCTGCGCTACAGCAGCGCCGCGCTGCTCTGCGCCATATCCGGGTATCCCGGCTCCGGCTGCGGCGAACAGGTCTCGGGCGACGGGCACGGGACGCCTGCCGCCTCCGGATCCGCGGCTCCCGCCGAGTCCGCCAGGTCCTCCGCTTCCGCCGCCGGCGGCTCCAGCGCCTCCGGTGGATCCGGCGACTCCGGTGGCGGTCCGTCCGTCGGGGTGCTCGTCGGTGTCGGCGCCGTACTCGTCCTCGGCATAGCCGCGGTCGTACAGGCCCGCCGCCGCGGATGACCGCCCCGACCACCGGCCCGGTCCGGCCGCGCCGCCCGCTGCGCGCCCCCGGGGCGACCCGTAGCAACGCGCTGCCCGCCGGGGCCTGGTGGCTGTGGGCGCTCGGCCTCGCCACCGCCGCGTCCCGGACCACCAATCCGCTGCTGCTCGGACTGCTGGTGGCGGTGGCGGGCTATGTGGTCGCGGCGCGGCGTACGGACGCGCCGTGGGCCCGTTCGTACGGGGCCTTCATCAAGATCGGGCTGTTCGTCGTCGGTGTGCGGCTGGTCTTCTCCGTCTTCCTCGGTTCGCCGATCCCCGGCACGCATCCGCTGTTCACCCTCCCCGAAGTGCCGCTGCCCGACTGGGCGAAGGGGGTCAGGATCGGTGGCCGGGTCACCGCCGAGCAGCTGCTCTTCGCGCTGTACGACGGGGCGAAGCTGGCGACCCTGCTGATCTGCGTCGGCGCGGCGAACTCGCTCGCCAACCCGGCCCGGCTGCTGAAGTCGCTGCCGGGTGCGCTGTACGAGGCGGGGGTCGCCGTCGTCGTCGCGATGACGTTCGCGCCGAACATGGTCGCCGATGTGGTGCGGCTGCGCACCGCACGGCGGCTGCGGGGCCGCCCGACGGGCGGTATCAAGGCGGTCCTCCAGATCGGACTGCCGGTCCTGGAGGGCGCGTTGGAGCGGTCCGTCGCGGTGGCGGCCTCGATGGACGCGCGCGGATACGGGCGCAGCGCCCAGGTCCCGCCCGCCGTCCGGCACACCACGAACGTCCTCACGCTCGGCGGGCTGCTCGGGGTGTGCGCGGGTACGTACGGGCTGCTGGCCGCGCAGGGCGCGGTGTACGGCCTGCCGCTGCTCGTCGCCGGGCTGGTGGCCGCGCTGGCCGGACTGCGGCTCGGCGGGGCCCGCTCGGTCCGTACCCGCTACCGGCCCGACCGGTGGGGTGCGCGGGCCTGGCTGGTGGCGGGTTCGGGGGTCGCCGTGGCCGTGGCGATGATCTGGGCGGGCGGTGTCGACGCGGAGGCGCTGCGCCCCGGCGTCGTGCCGCTGACCGCGCCGGTGCTTCCGCTGTGGCCCGCGGCCGCGGTGCTGATCGGGCTGCTGCCCGCGGTGGTGGCGCCCGTGCCGCCGTCGCCGGGCGCCCCGCGTTCCAAGGAGATCGAGTGATCCGGTTCGAGCAGGTCTCGGTGCAGTACGAGGGGACGGAGCGGCCCACCCTCTGCGGGGTCGATCTGACCGTGCCCGAGGGCGAGTTGGTGCTGCTCGTCGGCCCGTCCGGGGTCGGCAAGTCGACGCTGCTGGGCGCCGTTTCCGGTCTCGTGCCGCACTTCACCGGCGGTACGCTGCGCGGCCGGGTCACGATCGACGGGCGCGACACCCGTACCCACAAACCACGTGAACTCGCCGATCTGGTCGGCACGGTGGGCCAGGACCCGCTGTCCCACTTCGTCACCGACACGGTCGAGGACGAGCTGGCGTACGGGATGGAGTCGCTGGGGCTGGCTCCCGGCGTGATGCGGCGGCGGGTCGAGGAGACCCTCGATCTGCTGGGTCTGGCCGGGCTGCGCGACCGGCCGATCGCCACGCTCTCGGGCGGCCAGCAGCAGCGGGTCGCGATCGGCTCGGTCCTCACCCCGCACCCGAAGGTCCTGGTCCTCGACGAGCCGACGTCCGCGCTGGACCCGGCGGCGGCCGAGGAGGTCCTCGCCGTGCTGCAGCGGCTGGTGCACGACCTGGGCACGACGGTCCTGATGGCGGAGCACCGGCTGGAGCGGGTGGTGCAGTACGCGGACCAGGTCGTCCTGCTGCCGTCGCCGGGCGCCGCCCCGGTCATGGGAGCGCCCGCGGACATCATGGCCGTCTCCCCGGTCCACCCGCCGGTCGTCGCACTGGGGCGGCTGGCGGGCTGGGAACCCCTGCCGCTCTCGGTCCGCGACGCCCGACGCCGGGCGTCGGACCTGCGCGAGCGGCTGGCGCGGGCACAGCTGCCCGCCCCGTCACCCGTGCCGGCCGGGGCGGCCGTGGCCCCGCTGCCCTCCGCCCCCGCCACCACCCGCGTACGGCGCGGTGTGCTCGCCCGGCTGCTGGGCCGCGGCGCACCCACCACCACCACTTCCGAGCCGGTCGTCGTGGATGCCCCGGCGCGGGTCGAGCGGCTCGGCGTACGGCGCGGGCGCGTCGAGGCGCTGCGCCGGGTGACGCTCGCCGTCGCGGCCGGCGAGACCGTCGCGCTGATGGGCCGCAACGGTGCGGGCAAATCCACCCTGCTGGCCACGCTCGTCGGCATGGTCGAGCCCACCACGGGCACCGTCCTCGTCGGCGGCCGGACCCCGCACCGTACGCCGCCGCGCGACATGGTGCGCCGGGTCGGGCTCGTACCGCAGGAACCACGCGACCTGTTGTACGCGGACACGGTCGCCGCCGAATGCGCGGCGGCCGACGCCGACGCGGGCGCCGCCGCGGGCAGCTGCCGCGCCCTGGTCTCGGAGCTGCTGCCCGGCGTGCCGGACGACACCCATCCCCGTGATCTTTCCGAGGGTCAGCGCCTCGCGCTCGCCCTGGCCGTCGTGCTGACCGCGAGGCCCCCGCTGCTGCTCCTGGACGAGCCGACCCGCGGCCTGGACTACGCGGCGAAGACCCGGCTGGTCGGGGTGCTCCGCGGCCTCGCGGCCGAGGGCCACGCGATCGTCCTGGCCACGCACGACGTCGAGCTCGCCGCCGAGCTGGCGCACCGGGTGGTGATACTCGCCGACGGGGAGACCGTCGCGGACGGGGAGACCCGGCAGGTGGTCGTCTCCTCGCCGGCCTTCGCCCCGCAGACCGCGAAGATCCTCGCCCCGCAGGAGTGGCTGACCGTGGCGCAGGTGCGCGGCGCGCTGGGAGCCGCCTCGTGAGCGGGAACCGGACGCGGCCGGTAAGGCTCGGGCCGCGCGCGATCGCCGCGCTCGTCCTCATCAGCGCGATCGGCGTGGTCGCGTTCGGCTGGCCGCTGCTGGCCGGTGCCGACTCCGGCCTGGCGCACTCCCAGGACGCGCCGTGGCTGTTCGCCGCGCTGCTGCCGCTGCTGGTCGGCGTGGTCGTCGCGATGATCGCGGACTCCGGCCTCGACGCGAAGGCCGTGGCGATGCTGGGGGTGCTGGCCGCGGTCGGCGCCGCGCTGCGCCCGCTGGGCGCGGGCACGGCGGGGCTGGAACCGATGTTCTTCCTGATGGTGCTGAGCGGCCGGGTGCTGGGGCCCGGCTTCGGCTTCGTGCTGGGCTCGGTGACGATGTTCGCGTCCGCGCTGCTCACCGGCGGGGTGGGGCCGTGGATGCCGTTCCAGATGCTGTCGATGGGCTGGTTCGCGATGGGCGCGGGCCTGCTGCCGGGCCCGGACCGGCTGCGCGGACGGGCCGAGCTGCTGATGCTCGCGGTGTACGGGTTCGTGGCGGCGTTCGCGTACGGCACGGTGATGAACCTGTACGGCTGGACGATCGTGCCCGGACTCGGCTCGGGGATCTCCTTCCACCCCGGGGACCCGCTGCCGCAGAACCTCGTCCGCTTCCTCGCCTATTGCACGGCCACGTCGCTCGGCTGGGACCTCGGCCGGGCCGTGCTCACCGTGGTGCTGACCCTGACCATCGGCGCGACGCTGCTGAAGGCGCTGCGCCGGGCCACGCGCCGCGCCGCCTTCGAGGCCCGGGTCACATTCGACGCCCCGGCGAGTGAGGACTCCCACAGGCCCTCGGTCCTCGACGAAGCGGGGTAGTAGTCGCCGGACCGGGTACCGGCCCCCAGCAAATGGACAATTTCATATAACTTGGCGAGCTTAATTACTCGTTGGTCCATTTAGGCGCTTTTTGGCCCGCTGTCCGTGCCCGTCGGCCGCCGAAGCGTTGTCACGTACGTGGAACCTCGTGAATTCTGGGATCGGAACACTGTTCTGGCGGAAGCTTTTTGCGCCAGCGACGAACGCATGCGCCTGGCACAGGCGTTGCTCGACGAGGCGCAGGCGGAGCGGAGCAGGATGCTCGCGGCGTTCGCCGTCACGGTCGGCGACGACGGCTCGATCGCTGACTTGATGGGCCTGAACGAGCGCGAAGTGCGATTGGCACGACGTACGGTGGGCCGCGGTGACGCGCGGTCCCTCGCGGAGGAGCTCCTGAACCGGCCCGTTAAAGCGGTGCGGGTGGTGGCGGACGAACCTCCTTCCGTACCCGAGGCCCCCGTACCGCATCCGCGCGAAGAGGCGCCCGTCGCACCGCTCGTCGCGCCGCTCGCCGCATCACCGGATACGCCACCGGTCCCGGCCCCGGCCCCTCTCCCGGTGCCGCCCGCCGAGGTGGACAGCCCCGTCTTCTGGTCGCCCAGCATGGACTCCGTGCTGCTGTGGAGCTGGGAGTCCGGTCTCGACGTACAGACGGTCGCCGCCGAACTCGGCCTGGACGTACGGGCACTGCTGACGCGCGTCCAGGAGCTCGCCAACGACGGACGGCTCACGCTCTCGACCCCGGTCCCCGAGGTGCCCCGGTCCGGGCGCCATCGCCGCCAGCACGAAGAGGGATACGCCACCCTGTTCGGCCCCACCGCCACCTTTCCCACCCACGTGCCGTACTGAGCGGCACGTCCGCCCCTCGCCGCGGCGGCATGGATCCGACCGGCGGCGCCCTACCGCCCTCGGGTTCAGGACCGCGCGGCGACCGCGTCGCACCACCGCACGATCTGCGGCCCCGACTTCATGTATGTCGCGTTGTGGTCGGTCGAACCGTCGTTGACCCTGCCGTCGAACAGGGCGGGCATCGCGGCGTGCTCGATGTCGTACGGGCCCGAGACGGGGGTGATGTCCAGCAGGGTGCCTCTGCCGCGCGCCTCGGCCGAGCGGGACGACACTCCGGTCGCGTCGGTGGGCTGTCGGGCGGCGACCGGTGCGGTGCCGAGTGCGGCGAGGACCACCACCACCGCGGCCGTCACCCTTCGGCGGGCGGCACGGCGACGCTCGCGGCCCAAGTGGTGGTGTTTGTGCGGTTGGTGTTGTCCATGGCCATGACGCTATGCAGCCGCACGCGACGCCGGTACCGGCCTGGACACCCGGCCGGAGGTACACCTGGCAACACCTCCGGTCCGGGGCCCTGCCCGCCGGACGGGCCGCGCGTCACAGTCGCTGGATGATCGTCCCCGTAGCCAGCGCGCCGCCCGCGCACATCGTGATCAGTGCGAACTCCTTGTCGCGGCGCTCCAGTTCGTGCAGGGCCGTGGTGATCAACCGGGCCCCGGTGGCGCCCACCGGGTGGCCGAGCGCGATGGCGCCGCCGTTGACGTTGACCTTTTCGAGGTCCTGTCCGAAGACCTGGGTCCAGCTCAACACCACCGAGGCGAAAGCCTCGTTGATCTCGACGATGTCGATGTCCTTGAGCGACATCCCGGCCTTGCCGAGCACCGCGCGGGTCGCGTCGACCGGTCCGTCGAGGTGGAAGTGCGGGTCGGCGCCGACCAGTGCCTGTGCGACGATCCGGGCGCGCGGCTTGAGCTTGAGCGCGCGCGCCATCCGTTTGGACGCCCACATGATCGCGCAGGCGCCGTCGGATATCTGCGAGGAGTTGCCCGCGGTGTGGACCGCGGTGGGCATGACCGGCTTGAGCCGGCCGAGCCCCTCCATCGTGGAGTCCCGCAGCCCCTCGTCCCGGTCGACCAGGCGCCACATGCCCTGTCCGGCCGCCTGTTCCTCCTCGGTGGTCGGCACCTGGACCGCGTACGTCTCCCGTTTGAACCGTTCCTCGGCCCAGGCGACGGCCGCACGCTCCTGCGAGATCAGCCCGAGCGAGTCGACGTTCTCCCGGGTCAGTCCGCGTTTGCGGGCGATGCGTTCGGCGGCCTCGAACTGGTTGGGCAGGTCCACGTTCCACTCGTCGGGCCAGGGCTTGCCCGGTCCGTGCTTGGAGCCGCTGCCCAGCGGCACCCGTGACATGGCCTCGACGCCGCAGCTGATCCCGATGTCGATGACTCCGGCCGCGACCATGTTGGCGACCATGTGGGAGGCCTGCTGCGAAGAGCCGCACTGGCAGTCCACGGTGGTGGCGGCGGTCTCGTACGGAAGGCCCACGGTGAGCCAGGCGTTGCGGGCCGGGTTCATCGACTGTTCGCCGGCGTGGGTGACCGTGCCGCCGACGATCTGTTCGACGCAGTCGGCGTGAATGCCGGTGCGGCCGAGGAGTTCTCGATAGGTCTCGCCCAGCAGATAGGCGGGATGCAGATTGGCGAGCGCGCCTCCGCGCTTGCCGATGGGCGTGCGTACGGCTTCGACGATGACGGGTTCCGCGGCCATGAGCTCGTCCTCTCCTCGCACTTCCGCAGGGGCGTCCCGGCGCCCGCGGAAGGAACTAGTACGCGTTCTAGTTCTCCATGCAGTCTTATGAGGCTTACCCCCGGTACGCAAGGGTCGTGCACGCACCTTGCGTCCACTTCATGCCGGCCTCACCCACTCTTCACGCAACAGATCGGGCCACCCCTCTTGCCAGTTGTAGAACTCGTTACTACCTTTCGGTCAACTTCTGATGGGTCGTCAGACATCTTTCGGGCGGCTCTCGGACCGACCTGGAGTTGCCGATGCCCTGCCCCCATCTGCCCGAAGGGTTCGACTTCACCGACCCCGATCTGCTCCAAGCCCGCATACCGCACCCCGAGTTCGCGCAGATGCGGCAGACCGCACCGGTCTGGTGGTGCACCCAGCCGGCCGGTATCTCCGGTTTCGACGACGAGGGCTACTGGGTCGTCACCCGGCACGCGGACGTCAAGTACGTCTCCACACACCCCGAGTTGTTCTCCTCGAACACCAACACCGCGGTCATCCGCTTCAACGAGTCGATCGACCGCGACCAGATCGAGGTCCAGAAACTGATCATGCTCAACATGGACCCGCCCGAACACACCCGGGTCCGCCAGATCGTTCAACGGGGTTTCACCCCACGGGCGATCCGCTCCCTGGAGCAGGCCCTGCGCAGTCGCGCCCGCTCGATCGTCGAGACGGCACTCACCGCGGCCGACGACGACGGCTCCTTCGACTTCGTCACGAACATCGCCGTCGAACTGCCGCTCCAGGCCATCGCCGAACTCATCGGCGTACCGCAGGAGGACCGGTCCAGGATCTTCGACTGGTCGAACAAGATGGCCGCGTACGACGATCCGGAGTACGCGATCACCGAGGAGGTCGGCACCGAGGCAGCCATGGAGATCGTCTCGTACTCGATGAACCTGGCGGCCGCCCGCAAGGAGTGCCCGGCCAAGGACATCGTCTCCCAGCTGGTCGCCGCGGAAGGGCAGGGGAACCTCTCCTCCGACGAGTTCGGCTTCTTCGTGATCCTGCTCGCCGTCGCCGGCAACGAGACCACCCGTAACGCCATCAGTCACGGCATGCACGCCTTCCTCACCCACCCCGACCAGTGGGAGCTCTACAAGAGGGAACGGCCGGAGACGACCGCCGAGGAGATCGTCCGCTGGGCCACCCCCGTGGTCTCCTTCCAGCGGACCGCCACCCAGGACGTCGAACTGGGTGGGCAGCAGATCAAGAAGGGCGACCGGGTCGGGATGTTCTACTCCTCGGCCAATAACGACCCCGAGGTCTTCGAGAACCCGGAGACCTTCGACATCTCCCGTGATCCCAACCCGCACCTCGGCTTCGGCGGCGGCGGTCCGCACTTCTGCCTCGGCAAGTCCCTTGCGGTGATGGAGATCAACCTGATCTTCAACGCGATCGCCGATGTGATGCCGGACCTGCGGCTGGTCGGCGACCCGCGGCGGCTGCGCTCGGCATGGCTCAACGGGATCAAGCAGCTCCAGGTCAGCACCGCCGTCGACGCCGCGCACTGACTGCGCTTCCCCGCCCGAACCCCCGGCGGGGAAGCGCACAACAGCGCGAGGATCATGGCGGGCATGCACGCCCTGCTCTCCGCCTTCGCCCCCATCTGGATGCTCACTGCGATCGGCTACACGGTCGGCCGCAGTGGTCTCCTCGGGGAGCAGGCGGAGGCCGTGCTCGGCCGGTTCGTCTTCCATGTGGCCATGCCCGCCGCCCTGTTCAGCATGGTTTCCGGGGCGCGTCTCGACGCCTTCGCCAACTCCTCGATGGTGGCCTTCGCGGCAGGTACGGCGCTGGTCTGCGGTCTCGGCTTCGTGGCCTCGGGCCGGCTCTTCGGCCGGGGCACGGCCGACCGGGCGATCGGCAGCATGGCGTCCGGCTACGTCAACTCCGCCAACCTCGGTATTCCGGTGGCGGTACAGGTGCTCGGCGACGCGTCGTTCGTCGCTCAGATCATCCTGTTCCAGGTGCTGTTGGTCTCTCCGGTGATCCTGACACTGCTGGACACGGGGGCGGGGGCAGGGCCGGGCGCGGGCTCCGGGAAGGGATCGGTGTTCCGGCGGATGCTGACCATGCCGGTGCGCAACCCCGTCATCATGGCCTCGCTGCTGGGTGTCGTCGTCTCCGCGCTCGGACTGCGACTGCCGCACGCCCTCGCCCACTCCTGCGACGTCCTCGGCGCCGCCGCCGTACCGACGGCCCTGATCACGCTGGGGCTGTCCCTGAACGTCCGCCCGGCGACCGGGGTTCCGGCAACGCAGCGCGCGGAGCCCGGCAGTGAGCGTGCGGAGCCCGGCGGGACCGGGGTGCGTACGAAACGTGCGGAGGTCGTCGTGGCCGTCGCGCTCAAGACGCTGGTCCAGCCCCTGATCGCCTTCGCCGTCGGCGGCCCGCTGCTGGGTCTGCCGGACCATCAACTGCTGGCCGTCGTGCTCTGCTCCACGCTGCCGACCGCTCAGAACGCCTTCATCTACGCCCAGCAGTACGGCCTGGACACCCGCCTGGCCCGCAACTCCGTGGTGGCCTCGACGGTGGTGTCCATGGCAACGCTGTCCCTCGCCACCTGGGCCCTGGGGACGTCCTCCTGAGCCGTTCGGCCCCGCTGAGCCGTTCGAGTGGCGGACCCGGGCCGATGGGCGGATGCGGGTCGGGCGGCGATCCATGCCGAAGGGGTGACGGAACGACAGTTTCGTCCCGGCGCCCTTCGGCGTCTCAGGGCTTCGTGCGCCCTGCCGACTTCGTGAGCCCTGCGGTCCTCGCGCGCCCTACAGGCCCTGGCTCTGATGCTGCTTGCCGGCCACCGCGTCGCCCGTCGGTCTCGGTACCGGCACGGAAACGGCCAGGTCGTCGTGCGGTTTCGCCGTCGTCGGCACAGCCGGCAACCACAGTTTCCGGGGCCCCGACAGGACGTGGGTCAGCCCGAAGCCGAGCGCGACGACAGCCGCACCGCCCACCGCGTCCAGCACCCAGTGATTGGCCGTGGCAATGATCGCGGAGACCGTGAACAGCGGGTGCAGCAGCCCCAGCGCCTTCATCCACGGCTTCGGGGCCAGCATGACGACGACCACGCCGCACCAGAGCGACCAGCCGAAATGCAGCGAAGGCATCGCCGCGTACTGATTGGTCATCGCGGTCAGCGCTCCGTAGTCCGGCTTCGCGAAGTCCTGGACGCCATGGACCGTGTCGATGAAACCGAGCCCCGGCATCAACCGCGGCGGGGCCAGCGGGTAGAGCCAGAAGCCGACCAGCGCGAGAAGCGTGGCGAAGCCGATGGAGCTGCGGACCCAGCGGTAGTCGGCGGGGCGTCGTACGTACAGCACCCCGAGAATCGCCAGCGGCACGATGAAGTGGAACGTCGAGTAGTAGTAGTCGAAGAAGTCCTTCGGCCAGCCGGCCTCGACGACCGCGTGGTTGGCCCAGTGCTCGATGTCGATGTGCAGCCACTGTTCGAGGGAGTGGATCTGACGGCCGTGGTGTTCGGCGGTGGCGCGGCCCGCCGTTGCCGCGAGCCTGACCTGCGCGTACGCGGAGTACACGACCCTGATCAGGAGCAGTTCCAGCAGCAGGTTGGGCCGGCTGAGCACCCGCCGCCAGAACGGCAGCAGCGGAACGCGGCGCCAGCGGGCCGGAACCGGGACCGCGTAGTCGGTCGGGATCGGCCGCTGCCAGTACGGCGAGGTGCGCGGCAGGAACGGTGCCGCGCAGGCCGCGCCGAGTGCCACGATCAGCAGTACGTTGTCGCGCAGGGGGAAGACCGCGGCCACGTTCGGCAGCAGCATCTTCCCCGGCAGCGTGATCACGAGCACCACCACCGCCGGCCACACCAGCCGGTCGGAGGCCCGCTTGCCGACCCGGCCGACCACGGCGAGCAGCACCCACAGCAATTGGTGCTGCCAGGCGGTCGGCGAGACCGCGACGGTGACGCAGCCGGTCACGGCGACGGCGAGCAGCAGCTGCCCGTCGTGGGCGTACCGTACGGCGCGACGCAGCCCGAGGTAGCAGACGGCGGCCGCCAGCACCACGAACAGCACGATTTCGAGCGGGCCCGCCAGACCGAACCGGAGGAGCGCGCCGTGCAGGGACTGGTTGGCCAGGCTGTCCGGATTGTCACCGAGCCCGGCGCCCGCGACATGGTGCACCCAGTAGGCCCACGAGTCGCTCGGCATCGCGGCCCAGGCCAGGGCCGTGCAGGCGGCGAACACGGTGCCGCCGGTCACCGCGGCCCGTCGGCGGCCGGTGAACCAGAGCAGGACCGCGAAGAGCAGTACGGTCGGCTGGAGCGCGGCCGCGATCCCGATCAGGAGGCCCGAGGCGCGTTCCCCGCGGACCGCGAAACAGGCCAGCAGCACCAGCAGGACCGGCAGGATGCTGGTCTGCCCGAGGTGGAACGTGTTACGGACCGGCAGGGACAGCATCAGCAGGCTGATCGCGACCGGGGCGGCCAGCAGTGAGGTGCGGCGGGCGACCGGGCCCGGCAGCGCGCGGGCGGCGACGACACCCAGGGCGGCGACGAGCAGCAGCGAACCGAAGGTCCAGGCGACGCCCAGGCCCTGTTCCGCCGTCCGGGTCAGTGGCTTCAGCACGAGTCCGGCGAACGGGGTGCCGGTGAACCGGTCGCTGTCGTACAGCGAGCCCGTCACATGCAGGACGCCGTTCTCACCGATCCAGGTCTCCAGATCGGTGAGCCGTTCCCCCGGCGGCTGCCGCAGCACCACCGCCATCTGCCGTACGGCCAGAGCGGCCACAACCAGCCAGAGCAGGGCCCGGGCGGCCCCGGTCCTCGCCCCCGTCGCCGCGTCTCCGCCCACACTGTGCTCCGCATTCGCCACGCTGAGCCGACCCTCCCGCCGTTTCTGTGCTCGTCCCTCGACCTGGGCGTGCTGAGAAACCTTCGCATTGCGCTATGGGGTAGACACAATCAACCCCCTCTTCGCCTGACTGTCATCCTCCTTTTTCGAAAGAACGACCGAAAATCCACTCATGCCGGGACGGTCCGGGCCTGTACGAGCCGGTCCCGGCCGACGCCCCCGGCCGGGACCGGAACCGGAACCGGATCGGTGGTGTCCGCGTCCTTTCCCGTGCAGGAGCGGGTTGTGGTCCTGCGAATCCGACGGCACCGGCCGGTGGTGACCGCGCACCAAATGGGATCGCTCCTGCGATCACGCTCAAGTCAGAATGACCGGCATGACCTGGACCACGACCCCCGAACCCTTCGGTTCCCCCGATGCCGCGCTGCTGCGCCGGGACTACTACGCCGAGGTCGCCGGCCGCTACTGGGGGCGGCCGGCGACCGCCGAGGAGATCGACGAGGGGCTCACCGACGACGGCGCCGACCGGCTCGTTCCGCCCACCGGCCAGTTCGTCGTCGGCCGGTTCGAGGGAAAACCGGCGGCCTGCGCCGGGCTGCTGGTGGTGGACGCGGACATCGCGGAGGTGACCCGGGTGTTCGTACGCCCCGCATACCGCGGTACGGGCGGCGGCGGGCTGCTCCTGACGGCCGTCGAGAGCGCGGCGCGCGCCTTCGGCATACGCGCGGTCAGGCTCGACACCCGCAATGACCTCGTCGAGGCACGGGGGCTGTACGCCAAGCACGGCTATCGGGAGGTCCCGGCGTTCCACCGGCGGCAGTACGCGGAGCACTGGTTCGCCAAGGAGCTCTAGGGTCTTTCGTTTGGATCACGCCGGGCTCGCATGGCCGGCGTGATCCAAACGAATGACCCCAGGTGTCTACGGACGACTCACGCGGGTCCGGCCGCGTGGTCCCGCTTCGGCTCGGGGCTGTGGGGCCGTTCCCTGGTCGACCCGCCCGTCTCCGCGGTCAGCTCCGTCACGAGCCGTACCAGGTCGGTCGGCCGCTCCGGCCCCCACCAGTCGCCCAGCAGCTCGGCCATCGAATCCTCACGGGCCTTCGCCAGCTCCACCACGGCTTCCTCGCCGGTCTCGGTGAGCACCAGCTGTATCCCCTCGCGCCGGACCAGTCCGCGCTCCTCCAGCTGACGCGCCGCCTCGCTGATCACCCGCAGCGGAACCGGGCTGACGTCGGCGAGCATGGCGGGTTCGACCGTGCCGTGCCGCCGTATCCGCAGCAGCATCCAGCTCGCCGCGGGCAGCAGGTCCAACCCCGCCCTCTTGGTGATCTTCACGTAGATCTCGCGGCGGCCTTCTCGGGTGGCGAGCACCGAGAGGGCCCGGGCGCATTCGTCGTATGAGGACCGCTCGACCGGGTTCGTCGCCAGGGTCTCGGTGGGCTCCGGGGCGGTCACCGAGCCGCGCAGCTTGTCCTCCTTGAGGAACCAGGCGAAGGCGAAGGCGACCACGACGACGGGTGCCGCGTACAGGAACACGTCGGTGATCGAGGTCGAGAATGCGTGGAGCACCAACGGCCGTAGCGTGGGCGGCAGTTTGCCGATGGAGCGCGGATCCGAGGCCAGCCCCTCGGCGCCGGCCCCGGAAGGCAGGGTGCGGCCGGCCAGCACCGCGGTCAGTTTGTCGATGAGCCGGTTGGTGAAGATCGTACCGAAGACGGCGACGCCGAACGAGGCGCCGATGGAGCGGAAGAAGGTGGCTCCGGACGTGGCGACGCCGAGATCCTCGTACGTCACGGCGTTCTGCACGACCAGCACCAGAACCTGCATCACCAGGCCGAGCCCGGCGCCGAAGACGAAGAAGTAGGCGCTCATCTCCCAGGTGCTGCTGGTCTCCGTGAGCCGGTGCAGGAGCAGCAGCCCTATCGCGGTGATACCGGTGCCCGCGACCGGGAAGACCTTCCAGCGGCCGGTGCGGCTGACGATCTGCCCGGACGCGGTCGAGGTGAGGAGCAGGCCGGCCACCATCGGGAGCATGTGCACACCGGACAGCGTCGGCGTGATGCCGTGCACCACCTGCAGGAAGGTCGGCAGATAGGTCATCGCGCCGAACATCGCGAAACCGACCACGAAACTGATGACGGCGACGAGGCTGAAGGTCCTGATCCGGAACAGCTTCGGCGGAATGACGGGCTCCGCGGCGCGGCGCTCCACCTGCACGAAGGCGATCAGCAGCAGCACGCTCAGCACGGCGAGACCGATGATCTGTGGCGAGCCCCAGGCCCAGGTGGTGCCGCCGAGCGAGGCGGCGAGGACGAGGCAGGTGGCGACGGAGGCGATGAGGAAGGTGCCGAGGTAGTCGATGGTGTGCTTCGTACGGTGGACCGGGATGTGCAGGACCGCGGCGATCACGATGAGCGCGACGACGCCGACCGGCAGATTGATGTAGAAGACCCAGCGCCAGCTGAGGTGTTCGGTGAAGAAGCCGCCGAGGAGCGGCCCGAGGACGCTCGTCGTACCGAAGACCGCACCGAACAGGCCCTGGTACTTGCCTCGTTCGCGTGGCGCGACGATATCGCCGACGATCGCCATCGAGAGCACCATGAGTCCGCCGCCGCCAAGGCCCTGAAGTGCGCGGAAGCCGATGAGCTGCGGCATGTTCTGGGCGACACCGCAGAGCGCCGAGCCGATGAGAAAGATGACGATGGCGGCCTGGAAGAGCTTCTTTCGTCCGTACTGGTCGCCGAGCTTGCCCCAGAGTGGAGTCGCGGCGGTCGACGCCAGCAGGTAGGCCGTGACCACCCAGGAAAGGTGTTCCAGACCGCCGAGGTCGCTGACGATGGTCGGCAGCGCGGTGGAGACGATGGTCTGGTCGAGTGCGGCCAGAAGCATGCCGAGGAGCAGCGCACCGATGGCCACCATGACCGACCGCGTGGAGCGGCCCTCGCCGGGGGCCGGGGGGCTCGGATGCTGGGCCATGGAACATCTCCTCGGGTCCGCTACATCCCCATCCTGGCCGTTCCGCACGGTTATGGCCTGCCGAACGGGACCGGTGGGAGTCGGCTCGGGAGCCGCGCGGGCTACGGCGACCTGCGGGCGGCATCCGGCCCGACGATCGCGATCCACCCGGATTGGCTTTCCCGGACAGGTCTTTGTATCGTGATGGAACAAAGTAGCCTCCGCCCGCCACCCCCTGACCGGCGGGCGAGGCTGCTTGTTTCTCTTTCCTGCGACATGTCCCCCTCGCCCCCTCCCCCTTATTTCTGCGTTTCCCCACCCCGTTCCCCGCTCTGGAGCACGCCCATGCCGGCCACCGTCCTCACAGCTCGCGCCCTCCTTCTGGACATGGATGGCACCCTCGTGAACTCCGACGCCGTCGTGGAGCGCTGCTGGCGGCGTTGGGCGCTGCGGGAGGGGCTGGACCCGGAGGCCGCACTCAAGGTGGTTCACGGGCGGCAGGGGTACGCCACGATGGCGGTGCTCCTCCCGGACCGCCCCATGGAGCAGAACTACGCGGACAACCGGGCGATGCTCGCCGAGGAGACCGCCGACACCGACGGCGTCGTGCCCGTCGCCGGCGCGCCCGCTTTCATGGACGCGATCGCGGTGCTCCCGCACGCCCTGGTCACCTCGGCCGACGCCGCGCTGGCCCGGACCCGGATGACCGCGTCCGGGCTGCGGATGCCCGCCACCCGCGTGACCGCCGAGAGCGTCGGCGCCAGCAAGCCGGACCCCGAGGGCTTCCTCAAGGGAGCCGCCGAGCTGGGCTTCGCCCCGGCGGACTGCGTCGTCTTCGAGGACTCGGAGGCGGGGATCGCGGCCGGCCGGGCGGCGGGCATGCGCGTCGTGGGTGTCGGCCCGCGGGCCGCGGCACTCTCCCCCGACGCGCACGTCGAGGACCTGACGCGCCTCCGGGTGGAAGCGGCGGCCGACGGTTCGATCCGGCTGCACATCAGCGCGCGATAGCCACCCTTCGGCAACCCGGCCCCAGCACCCCGAACTCCGGCCCCTGATCCCTGACTCCTGGCCCCCGCCTCGGCGCGACCGGTCCCGCGGGCCTCAGTCCCGGTGCAGCCGCCCCCGTGCCACCAGTTCGAGCATGACGGCGACGGCCACCGCCTGTACGGCCATCAGCGCCACCAGTACGAACAACTGCACGGCCCCCGCCTGCACCGGTGAGGCGCCGCCGAGCAGCATGCCCACGAAGGCGCCCGGCAACGTGACGAGCCCCACCGTCCGCGCCTGATCGAGCCCCGGCAACAGCGCGTCCGCCGCCACGGGCCGGGCGATCTCCAGCCTCGCGTCACGGTCGAGCAGCCCGAGCGCCATCCCCGCCTCCACCTCCCCCCGCCGGGTCGTCAACTCGTCGAGCGCCCGCCGCCCGCCGAGCACGGTCGCGGTCAGCGCACCCCCGATGAGGATGCCGGCCACCGGGATCAGCGCGATGCCCCGGACCTCGACGAGTCCGGTGAGCAGCAGCAGCACGACCACCGGCACGACCCCCGCCCCGATCGGCACGGCCGCCCACCACCAGGTGCGATTACGGGTGATCCGGCGGCCCGCGGTCCGCACCGCGACGACGTACATCAGCGCCACGAACCCGAGCAGCGGCGGCAGCGAACGGACCACCCAGCCGATGAGCAGGGAGACCGCGGCGAGCTGGACCGCGGCCCGCAGCCCGGCCAGCAGGATCTCGCGCGACCGTCCGAGCGAGGCCAGCGCGGCGACGGCCACCGCCGCCACGAGCAGCAGGGCGAGGACGACCCCGAGCGTGATGTCGACCGGAAGCAGCACGCCGTAACTCTACGGCCGGCCCCACCCGGATCACGGGCACGAACCGACCCGCCCCAGAGGCGGATTGCCGTCGCATCAGCACGTACGCCCGCACAGATGGGGACGTACGCCCCCATGCTCCAGCCCTGTCGGTCAGAACCCTTGATGTGACGTGCCCATGTCGCCACCCTGTTACCTGGCGCCCACCCCACGGAAACCTGGCGCCGCCACGATGGCCGGGCTCTACGGGTCACCCATCCAAGGTCCCCCCACGTCAAGGGAGTTCGCATGTCAGGTATCTACGCGCGTCGCATCGCTGTCGTCGCCGCATCCGCCGCCCTCGCCGCAACCACCGGACTGCTCACCGCCCCCACTGCCCAGGCAGCCATGCCCACCCCGGTGTCGGCATCGACCGCCCGCACCTACCTGAGCCAGCTGACCGTCTCCGCGGAGGGCTCGTCGACCGGTTACAGCCGCGACAAGTTCCCGCACTGGATCACCCAGTCGGGCACCTGCAACACCCGCGAGGTCGTCCTCAAGCGCGACGGTACGAATGTGCAGCAGGACTCCAGCTGCGCTGCCGTCAGCGGCAGTTGGTACTCGGAGTACGACGGCGCCACCTGGACCGCCGCCTCCGATGTGGACATCGACCACATGGTCCCGCTCGCCGAAGCCTGGCGGTCGGGCGCCAGCAGCTGGACCACCGCCCAACGACAGGCGTACGCCAACGACTTGACCCGACCTCAGCTCATCGCGGTCACGGACAACGTCAACCAGTCCAAGGGTGACAAGGACCCGGCCGCCTGGCTGCCCCCGCGCACCGCGTACCGCTGCACGTACGTGCGCGCCTGGGTGCACGTGAAGCACTACTACAACCTCACGGTCGACTCGGCCGAGAAGAGCGCCCTGCAGTCCGTCCTCAACGGCTGCTGAACCCACCCGCCCCTCCCCCGTCGTTCCACACCGTACGGAGCCGTGCACGCCGCACGACTCCGTACGCGTATCCCGGGAAGGGACCGGGGAGGGCCCCCTGGAGGGCGCGAGGACAGCGCGGGCGGGGAGCCACCGGCGCGTTTTCGGCCGAGTGCGGCCACTGACGACGAAGACCCGCGCGCCCGGCGCGCCCCGCGCACCCGAGGAGCGGCAGCGACCAGGGCCTGGCGCGGGCGAGGCGCACCGAGCACCCCGGGAGCCCCTCGCCCGGCCCGGAGCAGAGGCGCGCAGCACTGCATCGCGGGAGGGCCGCACATCCACCCGCGTCCTTCAGCTGACCTGCGCACCCCCGCGCGCCCGTTCACGAGGGCCCGGCTGGTACGCGGCGGTCGTCCAGCTCGTCGGCGGCAGCCTGGTGGTGCTCGGTCTGGGCGCCCGCGTCGCCGCCCTCGCCTGCTCCGGCTCCATGGCGTACGCGTACTTCAAGGTCCACCAGCCCGAGGCACTCTTCCCGCTGCAGAACGGCGGCGAGCCCTCGGCCGTCTTCTGCTGGGCCTTCCTCCTGCTGGTCTTCACCGGCCCCGGCGTGCCGGCCCTGGACCGACTCTTCCGCCGGGGCGGCGCGGAACGCGCCGAGGACCGCGCACACGAGCAGGCACCGGCCGTGACGGCCTGACGGCCGCCATGGCCTGACCAGTGCAGGACCGGCCCGTCCGCCTGCGGGCCGGTCCGGACATCACCCACGGTCCGGTCCGCACGTCACCTACACCGCTTGCACCGCACATCACCTACACCGCCTGCACTGCCCGCATCTCCCACGCCGGAACCCGGGCTTCCCATTTGCGGGCTTACGTGAGCTTCCCAACATCATCCGTATTTATAGATCACCGCAAGAGTGTCAGGCGTACGCTGTAGAGCTGGCCCTGCCGCTCCTGCCGCTCCCCTGCGACGTCGCGGCGTTGTTCCTGATCGGGGAGTAGTAGGTGCTTGAGAGTATGGGTGCGCTGACCGGCAGCCCATGGATCTATGCTGTGGTCGCCCTCTCGGTGCTCCTGGACGTCTTTCTGCCCGTGCTGCCCAGCGGAGTCCTGGTGATCGCCGCAGCCACGGCAGTCGCCGCCGGTTCGACGACCGTCGCGGGGACCGCTTCCGCGACGAACGCCGCCGAGCAGGTGTCCCAGGTGCCCTCGCTCCTCACGCTGATCCTGTGCGCCGCCTCCGCGTCGGTCCTCGGCGACCTCGTCGCGTACCGGCTGGCCTGGTGCGGCGGCGAACGTCTGGACCGGGCCATCGCCCGTTCCCGCCGCCTCACCTCGGCACAGGAACGCCTCGGCGCCGCCCTCGCCCGGGGTGGCGGCATCCTCGTCATCATTGCCCGCTTCGCCCCGGCCGGCCGCTCGGTCGTCTCCCTGGGCGCGGGCGCGGCGCATCGCAAGGTCAAGGATTTCCTGCCCTGGTCGGCGCTGGCGGGCGTGGCCTGGGCCGGCTACAGCGTGGGCCTCGGCTACTTCGGCGGCCAGTGGCTCGGCGCGACCTGGGTGGGTACGGCCGTCTCGGTCCTCGCCCTGTTCGCGGCGGGGGCCCTCGCCGCGTACGTCATGCGCCGCCCGGCAGCCGAGGCGGCCGCCCGGACGGCGGCGCCCGCGCCGGCCACTACGGCTTCCTGACCGCACCCCGTATCTCCAGACCGTCCAGCAGTCCGGCGGTCGCCCCGGCGATCTCGTCGACGGCGCGGTCGAACACTTCCTGATTGTGCGCGGCCGGGGCGCGGAAGCCGGACACCTTGCGTACGAACTGCAGGGCGGCGGCCCGGATCTCCTCCTCTGTGGCCTCTTCGGGGAGAGCGGGCGGTCGAAGGGTCTTGATGCTGCGGCACATGACTCCAGTGTGACCCGTCCCACTGACAACGGCCGGAACCCGGCGCGTCACCTCTCGCCCCTCACCGCGCACCGCTCCGTTCGACGGCGGGGATCTCGTACGTACCGTCGAGGATCTCCTGCCCCGGTACATAGAGCCTCAGCACCATCCAAAACTCCCCGCCGGGCGCGGGCAGCCAGTTCGCCGCCGCGGCCGGGCCGGCCGGGTGCTCCCTCCCGATGTGCAGCGTCAGCGACCCGTCCTCCTCGTATACGAGACCCGGGGTGCGATCACCGATCGAGGACCGGCCGGCCGGGTTCCCGGCGAGGCGGTGGCCCTGCGTGGCGTACGCGGCCAGGGACCAGAACGCCCCTACCGGCGGCTGCCGCTCGAAGCGCAGTACGTAGGAGCGGGCGCCGTTCAGCCGCTCACCGTCGGCGTCGCGGTACGCGCGGGCGTACACCGCCTCGTAGCCGTGACTCCCCCACAGCGCGTTCCGCGCCGCCACCGCCCTGGTCAGGTAGGAGGCTTCCCGGTCCACGATCCGCCACTGCGGGGAGTCGATGGTCCCGACGCCGTACCGGTCGAGGTTGTAGTCGAAGAGATGCGGGTCCATCGCCCAGTCCCCGTCCGCCACCGGGGGCCGGCTCGCCTCCGCCACCCGTGCCCTGCCCCGTACCAGGCCCTCGGTCAGTGCGTGTACGAGTCCGGGGCCGGCGGACACGTACGGCGACGGCCCCTCCTCCAGCAGCCCCAGCGGCTGGAACCGGTCCTGATACGCCTGGTCGGCCGCGGCCGGCGGGAAGTCGGCCATCCACACCCTGAGCTGCTCGAAGAAGCGCAGCGACTCCGGTACGTCGGGGGCGGGCGCGGGCAGGCCCGTGCGGTGGGTCCCGGGTTCGACGTGCGTGAGGGCGAGCCGGGCCTGAAGCGCGCGGACCCGCTCCCTGTCGTCCGGACCGTCGCAGGCGTCGCGTCCGATGACGGTGACGACGGAGGTCGGCGCGTCGATCACCCCGCGCACCCCATCGGGCACATGGCCCGCCCAGCCTGGCGGCACGACGAGCCAGTCCCCGGCCTCCGTACCGGTGGCACGGCGGCCGACGTACGCGAAGTTGTTGGTCCAGGCGTCCACGAACTGCAGCACGTAGTACGCACCGTCCGTGTCGGGGACATGGAAGAGAACCGGACCGCCGGAGAGGTCGAGATGGGCGAGGGAGTGGATCGTGTGGTCATCACCGACCGACGCGAAGTGCGCGTCGGGGGCCACCGGCCGGCCGGCCTGCGCGAAGTGGTTGAAGGGGGCGGGCGGCAGCGCGCCGGAGCCCGTCTGCATGAAGTCCTCGACCGTCGACAGGTCGTGGACCAGCGCACAGCCGTAGACGTACGCCTCGGCGGCAAGAGCGACGTGTTCTTCCGCGTTCTCCTCCGGCATCGCAACCCTCTCCCTCTCCCGTTCCCCCATGGCCCACTCCCTCACGCACCCGCTTCCTCAGATGACCGCCTTCGCGGTCGCCGTGCACAGGGCCCAGATCACGAACGCGTCGATGGCGATGGAGACGATCGCCCAGACCGGCTGGTACGGCAGCCAGATGAAGTTGACGATCAGGCTGACGGAGGCAAGCACCACACCCGTGGCACGAGCCCAGACGGCGCCCTTGAGAATGCCCCAGCCGACGCATCCGAGGACGATGCCGAGGACGAGGTGGATCCATCCCCATGTGGTCACATCGAACCTGAACGTGTAGTTACTGACGTGCGCGTAGACGTCGTCGGTGGCGATACCGGTGATGCCCTTGATCACGCCGAGGACGCCGTCGACGAGAAGCAGCACGCCGGCGAACATGACTCCGCCGGCTGCCCAGGGGTCCATTTCTCCCTGATCGACAGTACGGGCCGGGCCGGGCGTGGGCGCTGAGCGTGCCATGGAAACTCCTAGGCCGGAGCGGGACTGCGAGACAGAACCGACCCTGCGTGGCACCTTTCCGGGCGTCCACCCGGACGCGCCCGAACGGGTGAGGCGCCGAGAGGTGCCGTCGGCCGGGCTACGGTGCCGGGTACCGCGACACCTTCGCGATCCGGCATGTGACCTTGCCCGGGAGCTTCCCCGGCCCCTGCGCCTTTCCCGCGACTTCTGCCCGGCGTCCAGGTCGGACGCCGACGCGAGCTCTCCGGCGTGGCGCCTACCGCCCCCGTCCACGAACTCCACGAACTCCACGAACTCCACGAAGACGATGCAGGACGCCCGTGCACCGGAACGGTTGACGATCTCCACCTCCACCGCGGGCCACCGCATCACCGCGTCCAGCTCACAACCGGTGACGATGAGCCCGGTGCGGGACTCCCGCGCAGGCGGCGGGTGGCCGTAGGACACGAATCCCTCTACGGGACGGTGAAGTTGGTGCGGATGACAAGGGAGAAACGAGTGGGGCATGAACGGCGAAGCGCTCTGCTCGATCGGTGACCTGGCCCGGCGCACCGGGCCGACGGTCAAGACCATCCGGTTCTACGCCGACCACGGAATCGTGCCGCCGACCGACCGCACCCCCGCCGGCTGCGGTACGCACAGCTGCTCGCGGTGATCAACGCCCGGCCTCCCCCCGGACGATCCGGCACCCTCCCTCGCCTGGTTCGCCGACGCGTTGCGCGCCCGGGCGGCCCGGCACCTCTGATGCGGCTGCACCGGGTCGAACCTAGACTGACGAACGCCCGAAAAGTCATGAATAAGGGAGATAATCACCATGGCCAAACGAGGAAACAAGCGCCGCGCCCGCAAGAAGAAGAACGCCAATCACGGCAAGCGCCCCAACGCCTGATCCGGCACAGAGCACGCCCTCCCCTCCCCCCCTGTCGGCTGCACGAGCCACCCACCGAGCCGCCCAGGAGTCCCTGGCACGCGCGGGTGACCGTGCGGCCGACGCACGCGGCGCGGCCCGGGAGACGACGCCCCGGTACGGAACGACCCCTCGCCCGAACGGAGAGGTGCCCCCTGCCGATCCTCGGGGTGCCGTGCCATCTCCCCGCAGGAGCGGGTGACCCCCTGGCCCCACTGCCCGTCAGAACCGATGCCCCCAGAGCGAATCCACGCTGTAAGCGGTCGCGGTCGGCAGTCGTTCCTCCGCAACGGCCGACGCCCGCACGGGCATCGGCGAACAATACGAAGTACATGGTCGCGGCAGCGAGTTCGACGCATGTGGCATGGTCTGTACTTCTGGGCAGAGAAGGTGAAGTGGGCACGTCCCGGAACATCGCGCACGCCTCAGGGCGAAAGGAAGAACCACATGGCACAACCCCTGACTGCCGCACGGGTCATATCCGCTTTGCGAGCGGAAGGCGTACACATCGTAGAAGTCGGTAACTGGCGTGCGCACAACCGGAATCCGAAGGGGCCGTGGGGTCCGGTCCACGGGTCGATCGTGCACCACACGGTCACCAAAGGCACCGCCTCCACGGTCCGCATCGTCCGCGACGGCTACGCGGATCTGCCAGGTCCTCTGTGCCACGGGATGATCGCGAAGGACGGCCGGGTACACATGGTCGGCTGGGGCCGCGCCAACCACGCCGGTGGTGGCGACCCGCGTGTGCTGGAGCAGGTCATCGCCGAGTCCTACGGCACCCGCCCGACCCCGCCCGCGAAGGGCAACGCGAACGGAATCGACGGCAATGCGCGCTTCTACGGCTGGGAGTGCGAGAACCTCGGCGACGGCAAAGACCCCTGGCCCAAGGCGCAGTACCAGGCGATTGTCCGCGTCCAGGCCGCGCTGTGCCGGGCTCACGGCTGGTCGGCGAAGAGCGTGATCGGCCACCTGGAGTGGAGCGCGGACAAGGTCGATCCCCGCGGCTTCACGATGGTCAGGCTCCGGACCGATGTAGCCGAGCGGCTGAAGCATCCCGCGAGCTGGGACCCCGGCTCCGACCAGGAGGAGGACCCCATGGCGGGGATCACCAAGAAGGACATCTTCGACGCCGTATGGAAGACGGACGCAATCGGCGGACCCTCCGACGCGGCGGACCGCGAATCGAATCCGACGTGGCAACCGCAGAGCATCCTCAAGGACATGCAGGCCCGCATCCGGCGCATGGACAAGACCCTGGCCGCCCAGTCCGCCGCGATCACCGCACTCGCGGGCCAGGTCGGCACGGGTGCGGACACCGAGACCATCGTCGCCGCGGTCCAGGCCGCCATCAAGGACGCCGTGATCACCGTCGACATCCATTCGGAGGGGGCCTGACCGAGGCCCACGGCGGTGAGCAAACCACGCGGCGGCCTCACCCGGCGGCCGTCCCGATATTCACTGCCGCGTTCCGGCCCGCCACGGCGGAGCGCACCGTGCGAGCCGCTCGCAGCCCCTGGTCACGGCGCTCCTGGCCGCACTGACTGCGATCAGCGCGCATTGCGACGCGACAACCGCTGCGCGCTGACCAGATCCGTGTCATACGAAGTCGCGTACGCCACCACCTCTGGCACGGACTTCATCGTCGACGGGTGAGCGAAGCGCGCTGCTGTCCGGCCCGGGAGACCATGCCCCCTGTTCCTGCTACGGCCGGGGCAGGGGGCGGCTTCGTACGTCCGGGGTCAGCCAACCACTGGCTCGGCCCCCTCCGGCCGAGCGCGTCTCCACGGCGATCGTCGCCGCGGTTCGAGCGGTCTCCACCGCTCGAACCGGTTCACGCTCAGCCGCCGCTGTCGCCTGCCGAGCCGTGTACACCCTGCGGTCGCGACGGGCGCTCTCCGCGGTTCCGGAAGGTACCCCTCAAGCGCTTCCACCGTGCTCGCGTGCCGCGATCCGGGCCAGCTTCGTCAGCATCATGCCGTTTCGGACCGCAACGACGTAATCCACAGGGAGCCCGTGCATCCGGGTGCCGGGACCCCGGAGGGGGTGCCAGTCGAGGGTGAATAGGGTGTTCTCGCCCCAGGGGACCAAGTTCATGGCGATGCGGGCTGCACCGGCTCGCCCCCCAGCCTCGTGCGATCGCACCTCACGCACAGTCCAACGGGTCCAGACGGGTGGTTCGAACTGCCCTTGGCGAGAGATCGGGGCCCGCACGCCGGCTGCGAATCGGACTGACTCCTCGCCTGCCCGCAATAGCCCGATGCAGGCCCCGATCTCCGAGGCTCCCTGGTGGCAGAACCATGGGCGGAGTGGTCGCCGAGGTCTCTTCGGTCGGCCCCTCGGCTGCCTGGAGCCGCCGAGGGTCGGGGGTGGTTGCGATGGTCGCTCTACCCCGCTGCAGTACCGCCTGTCTCGTGGTGATCGCGCGGCGTCCCAGCGGTTGGTTGCCGCCCTCTCCGACCGTGAATTGCCTTTCGGAGGAGGCGCTTTGGGTGGGACGGCGCGCCACGTGACTCTTGACTGCCATGTACTTTGCATTGCAAAGTTAGTGTTCGGCGGACGGCCATCCGGTGGTTCGCCTCGCAGCGTTGCCGAAGCCCGACCACAGGGGGAAATCATGGGAACACCCGCACTGAGCGGCGCGGAGTCCGAACCGAGGGCGCACGCGGCCGGCCTGTTGGCAGCGACGGAAGGCCTGCGGGTCAGAACCCGCACGCAGCTGAACGGCTCCTGGGTCCCCCTCCTCGGCTTCGGCCTCCTCGCGCTGGCGGCCGCTCCGGTCGCCAAGTACGCCTTCAACTTTGGAGCCCACGGACGCAACATCGCGTCCTATCCCGCCTTCGCCTACGCCGAACTGACCGGCCTGTGTGTCGTCCATGAGCCGGGAACTCCCTGCCTGAAGGGCGAGTTCGACGGCGCCGTCCTGCGCTTCGCGGCCTGGGGCATGTGGTTCGCGCTCCTCCCCCTGGCGTGGTTCGTCTTCGCCCGTTGGTATCGCCTGCGTGGCGAGACTCGGGGCATCGTCCCCCGCCGCAGGATGTGGGTTCGTGCAACCGCGGCAACTACCGTGGCGATCGCGGCAGCACTGGCAATGCTGCTGTTCGGCAGGAACCAGCCGTGGGAGGCCGAACTGTTGGAGAACAGTTACGCCTCCCCGTGGTACCTGGTCGGCATCGGATTCCTGGCCCTCGGCATGGCCGAACGCAGCTGGATCGCCGCAGCGGCCGGCACCACTCACGCATTGCTGCTCACTGGCTACCTGGGAGCTTCCTCGGGCACTGGATGGCTCCCCTGGGCGCACTCCGCCCACCCAGGCTGGACCGACGGACCGCAGGCCAAGGCGCTCCTGCTCGCCGCCATCCTGCTCCTCGCCGGTCTGTCCGAGTGGACGACGGCCCACCGCCGAGCCGCGCCCGACGCCGCCGGTGCGCGTACGGTCATCTCGTGAGCGCCGCTACGCCGGACGACCAGCAAGGACTGCATCCGACTCAGGCGCTGGACGATACGGTCCACCAGCGCGTGCGGCTCGGCATCCTCACCGTCGCCCACGAAGCCGACCGGGTCGAGTTCGGCTTCCTGAAGAAGCAACTGGCCGTCACCGACGGAAACCTCTCCCGGCACCTGAAGGTGCTTGAGGACTCAGGCCTGATCACCATGGAGAAGGGCTACGCCGGTCGGCGCCCCCGAACATGGATCACCCTCAGCCGCAAAGGCGCACAGGCCCTGGACACCGAACTTCGCGCCCTGCGGGCACTCGTCCTTCGCCTGGAAACTCCCCGCCCCGTGCCCGGCCCACCCGATATGTGATCACCACTTCAGGGGCGAGGCGGGGCGAGTTGGGGGCCGACCTGCCAGATACCGACTTCGGTGTTGCTGGCTGTGGCCCCTGCCGGGAGCCGCAGTTCCCCGTGAGTCCCCGCCGGAACACCGCACGCCGCCTCCTGCACGACGGCAATGAACGTACCCGGCTCTGGCCCACCGAAGCGAGGGCACAATGACGTGATGTTGGTGTTGCCGGGGATCGGCGTGGCCCTGCCGGCCGGGGCCGGGACGCTCAGGTTCGGGATGCCCCCTAATGAGGTCGGTGTGATGCTGGCGGCGGCACCCAGGTGCCATTGGGGAATGCAGTGCATGTCGTTGACACGCGCCGACTACGCAGAACTCCGTCACGCCCACGACGCATGGCTCTCCGGAGTGCTCTTCGACCCCGCGTGGAACGCCATCGCCACCTTTGGCGACGTGGTGCTGACCGTCGCCGGAGGCGGGCCCGGTCGTACCGACGCCCTCTCCGGTATCAGCATCGATGTCGGTACGTCCGTGGGTGCGTCGGCAGCGACTCCTGTGGTGTGGGACGGTGTCGACCTGTTCGGGCACCCGGCCCAGGACGTCGTGTCCGTGCTGCCGGAATCCAGCCGTCCGTCTTCTCCGACGGCTGCCGATGTGACGGCGGAACCGCTGGGGCTGTGGCTTCGCGGGCGGTCATCAGCCGTCGACCGGTGGTCGCAGCTGGTCCTGCTCAGCACGCCTACCGGGTGGGAACAGTGCTGTGCAAGCACTTTCACGTGTACGAAGGGAGGAAACGGCCTGGTGGGGATCAGGCCCTAGCCAGAACGAGCTGCGCAACGCGGCACACACCCTGCCCCGGGCGTAGGACGGCCGTAAATATCTGTACAGAGCTGGGGACGTTCACGTGTACGCCGACACACGCCAGAGTTCCGCCAATACCGGCTCCGCGAACTACCCCGAGCCGCCTCGCTCGGACACCGCGTCAGCGATCCGGTCCGAGCACAGGCCAACCGCCTCGCCCGCGACCGCCTCGTCGCGGAGGACGCCGTCGGCGCCGCCCACCGGCCCGGCATCCGCGTGATCGAAGTCGACGGTTCACGCGATGCCGATGCGATCGCAGAGATTGTCGCCGACCGCTTCAGCCCCTACCTCCCGCGCCGACACCGCGAGGCTTGATCACCACAGGCATTCAGACAGTTCCCATACCCGACGTCACCATTACACGTCGTCCAGAACATCCAGCGCGAGGCAGTGAGTCACCCGGACCGCATGCTCGAGCGGCGCCCCGGCCGTGAGTAACGCCTGCCCCTTGATGCCTGTGGTCGCTCGTATTGCCCGTTCGGGTGCGTATCTCGTGCAGGTTCTAGCCCAGATGTCCAGGCTTGGCCTCACAATGTGTCTCCTCGTGAAGGTGAAAAAGCATGCCGACGTACGTCACCTTGTTGAGCTGGACCGATCAAGGCGTCCGAAACTACAAGGACACCGCAGAGCGCGCCGAGGCCTTCGGGGCAGCGGTACAGAAGCTCGGGGCGAAGCTTCTGAGTATCTACTGGACCGTCGGTCCATACGACCTCGTGGCCATCGTCGAGGCGCCCGACGACGAAACTGCCACGGCAGCACTCCTGCAGCTCGGTGGGGTGGGCAATGTCCATTCCACGACTCTGCGGGCCTTCGGCCCAGAGGAGATGGAGCGCATCATCGCCAAGGCGGCCGGCTGACGACCCACGTCGTCCAGGACACCCAGCGCGAGGCCGTGAGTCACCTGGACCGCATGCTGAAGCGGCAGCGTCCCGACCGTGGGTGACCGCACCCGTTGATGTCAGAAGCAGATGTCAAAGGCCCCCAACCATGATCGGTTGGGGGCCTTCGCGCTGGTGGGCGCGGACGGTTTCGAACCGCCGACATCTGTTTTGTAAGCCTGGCGCCGATCACGAACGTGTCCTCGCTGGTCACCAACCGTCTGGGGCGCCTGAGCCTGCTAACGGGTATCCACACCGCGACTCGCTCCAGTTGACCGCGGCTGACCGCTCGATCTGGCACGGATATGGCACGGTCACCTTCTGATCCGTAGCTCTAGCGAGATCGGCCAGCGACGACCATTCCGGCCGCTACGAGGCCCCGGAGAGACGGTAGCGGACGGGGGCGGTTGCTGGGGTTGCGGTACGGCGCTGCTGTACTTCTACGGTGAGCTTTGAGCGGCCCGGCCTGCCACGTAGTCTCGTTCTCTCCACACGGCAAGGACGGGGGCGTTCACTCGATGGCGAAGCCGGTACGTGTAGCACTGGGGGATGTCTGGCTCGAGTGCCTGGTCTGCCAGGGTGACCTGTTCCGAGAACGGGGTGTCCTGCTCAACAGCGCTGGGATGGAGTTCCTGAAGTTGGCCTGGGCTGACGAAAAAGCCACGGGCCTGATCTGCTGGCGGTGCGGATACGTACACCTGTTCGTCAACAAGGACATCGAGTTCTACCGAGCGGATAAGTGACGGAGATGCGCCCTTTGGGTCGCTTCGTCGAGCTTCCATCCTCACCTCCACCCACCACTCTCCCCAGCTCCCATCCCGTCCGCCTTCGATCGACCCACACACCGTGGAGCGGGCGTGGTTCAGGGCGTCAAGGTGGAGCGCGCCACTGTACGAACGACCTTGACGCCCTGGGCCGCGACTGCTCGGCTCTGCCTGGGTCGAAGGTGGGCGGGATGGGAGCCCACGACGCTCGCCACGAATTCGCCGGCACTCGCGAACGGCCCCCCGTCCATCCCGGAGTCTGAGCGCCCCCGCCGGAGGCATGTCTTGAAGCCGCGGGCTTGGTTCTCGACTCAGGGGCCGTAGTTCGCTGCGGCCCCAGGGGCCCGGCCTGGGCGCCGAAGGCGCAGAGGGCCGGGCACAAGGGGCCAGCCCGCGCCTTGCGCGGGCACTTGAACCCGTAGAGAAGGTTTCTACTCACGCTCAGCGCGACGACCCCGAGGGACTGCCGTCACCTACTACCGTCAACGCCCCCGCAGCGGCTCGCTGCGGGGGCGTTCTGACTGGTGGGCGCGGACGGTTTCGAACCGCCGACATCTGCTTTGTAAGAGCAGCGCTCTACCCCTGAGCTACGCACCCGTGGATGAGGCAACAGCGTACATGGACTACGGCCCACGGTCACAAACGGTGCCGGGACAGCAGTGGACGGCAGTGGCCCGGGTGGTCGGGGGCGTGGTGTGGCCGAGGTGTCGTGCGGGGGATATCCCCACCCCTCATACGGTAGCCGTCCGGATTCTGCCGGTGAGACGGCGTACGTACGGTGAAGGGCACACCGTCGGGGACCACCCGCCGTACGACTTGGGGGAAGTTCATCGTGGCACACCGTACCCGCACTCTCATCGTGTCCGCCGGAGCCGTGCTGCTCGGTTTCGGCCTCACCGGCTGTGGCGGGACGGATGCGAAGGACGCGCCCGCCGAGCACAAGTCGTTCGCGCTCAGTGGGAAGACGCTGACCATCCATTCCGGGCAGTCGACGCTGGAGCTCGTACCGGCCGATGTACGGAAGGTCGAGGTGACCCGTCGTGTGGGCGGGTGGGTGGTTCTGGGGAACGGGCCCGATCCCCAGTGGAAGATGCGGGACGACACGCTCACGCTCAAGGTGAAGTGCAGCGCGATCATCAGCGACTGTGCCTCGGAGCACCAGGTGAAGGTGCCGCGCGGCGTGGCGGTGGTCGTCGACGGGGACAACGGGAAGATCGTCGCGTCCGGCTTCGACACTCCGCTCACCCTCCGCGCCGACAACGGGAAGGTGACCGTCCGGGACTCCAGTGGGCCGCTCAGGCTGGAGAGTGACAACGGGGGCATCGTCACCGAAAGGATTTCGGCCAAGTCCGTGTCTGCGCGGTCCGACAACGGCATGGTCCGGCTGGGGTTCGCCTCGGTGCCGGATCTCGTGGACACCGTCAGTGACAACGGAGGGATCACCATCGACCTGCCGTCCGGCTCCGTGAGGTATGCGGTGGACGCGGTCGCCGACAACGGAAGAGTCTCGGTGGACGCGCCACGCAGCGACGACAGCACCCACGTGGTCAAGGCTCGGAGCGGCAATGGTCAAGTCACCGTCCGAAGCGTGAACTAACGGGCCCGTGTGTTCGTTCTTACCTGGTGGGAGAATGTACCGGGCAGAGCGAAACGGCACGGGAGAGGGATGTGACGGCGACACACGCGCGGCCGCAGGCGAGAGCGGGTGGGAGTTCCGCCGTCGAGGGTGTCCAGGGTGCCGGGGGTATCGGGGGCGCCAGGGCTGCCAGAGGCTTCGGGGATGTCCTTGTGCTGATGTTGCTGCCGGTGCCGCTGATCGCCGCCGCGCTGCCCGCCGCGTTCGCCGGTGGCGGTACGCGGCGCTGGTTCGGCGGGCGCGGGGAGAGTCAGCGGGCCGACGCCCAGGCCGCGAAGGACGCCGCCGCTGCCGCCTTCTACGAGCTCGACACCGCCCAGCGCGATCTGCGGATCTCGATCGAGACGATCACCGCGGTGGACAGCTCGCCCGGTGCACGCAAGGCCGTGGACGATTTCGCCGCGCTCGGCCGGCGGATCGACGAGGCCAGCCATACGTACATCACCGCGGTCGACGCACACGACCTGGACCGGGACGATCTGGAGTCGGCCGTCGCGGCCCGTGCCAGGACCGAGCTGACCACCGCCAAGGACGAGCTGGTTCGCGTCAAAGGCGACCTGGACCGATTCGCGCAGGGTCTGGGGCCGTTGCTGGGCAACGCGGAGACGCAGCTCGCCCGGCTCGCGCCAGCCGTGGAGCGGGCCCGGCAGGCGCTCCTCGGCGCGAGCAATGCTCTCGATGCGGTGCGGGCGTCCGGACTGCGAGCGGATGATCTCGCCGCGCGACTGGCTGCCCTCGCGCCCGAGCTGACCAAACTCAATCAGGGGGCCGGCCGCCATGGCGTTGCGGAGACCTTGCAGCGTGCCGATCGGGTGCTGCGCGACGCCGAGGCGGTGCGGGCCGAGGCGGCACGGCTGCCCGAGCGGGCCGCCGAGATCGACCACCGGCTGGTGTCGTTGCGTACGCGTGCCCAGGCGCTGACGACCCGGGCGGGCTCGGTGGAACCGGTGCTGAGCGAGCTGCGGCGGCGGTTCTCGGCCGCGTGCTGGCAGGACCTCCAGCCCGTGCCGAAGCAGGCGGCGAGCAACGTGCGGCAGGCGGAGGAGAAGCTGAAGGAAGCCGCCGCGGCGCGGGACGAGCAGCAGTGGGCCGACGCGACCTCCCGGCTGAGTACGGTACGCGCCCTGCTGAACGCCACGGACGAGGCCGTGTCCGCCGCGGGCGACCGGCTGCACCGGCTGAACGACGTGGCCAAGGACCCGCAGGAGGAGATCCAGCGGACGCGGTTCGCGGTCCGGGATGCCCAGCGTCTGGCCATGGCCGGGCGCCACACGCCCGAACCGCGCCACGCCCGCCCGCTGGACGACGCCGTGGCCCGGCTGGATCGCGCCATCGCCGGACTGGAGGAACGCCATCCGGACTACTGGCACTTCCTGACCGAGACCGAAGCCGTACGGCACACGGCCGCGCGGGTGGTCTCCGACATCCGCGAGGAGCGCGGGGCGGGCGCCTGAGCTGTACGGGCTCGGTCACGGGCTCTGAGCGACCCGAGGAAGGGGAGGGGGCAGGAACGGGCTTTCCGGTCTTCTGATGTGCGGCGGCGACACCGCGGGCGGATCCTGGTAGTACGCCTGAAGGAGACCGACATGGCCACCCATGTACTGCACGCCCCCGGACGGCCCAGCCCGCGCCGCCGTCGCAGGACCACCCCGCTCGACAGGCACCTGCCCGTCGATCACCGGCTCAACCGCGTCTACCGGGTCGGCGCGGGGCTGATGGGACTGGTGCTGCTCGCCTTCGGAATCCTGGGGCTGATCGACGAGATCGGCTTCTTCAGTACCGGTGGAGCCACCGTCGCGGGTCTCAACACCAACGGCGCCCTCAGCGTTCTGTCCATCTGTGTCGGCCTGCTGCTGTTCATCGGCATGGTGATCGGCGGCAACATCGCCTCGACGCTCAACATGATTCTGGGCATCGCCTTCATCCTCAGCGGCTTCATCAATCTCGCCCTGCTCGATACCGGCTACAACTTCCTCGCCTTCCACCTCCAGAACGTGCTGTTCAGCTTCGTGGTCGGACTGATGCTGATGGTCTTCGGGATGTACGGGCGGGTCAGCGGCGGCCTTCCGCACGACAATCCGTACTGGCAGGCCCGCCACCCCGAGGAGGCCGAGCAGGAACTGCGGAGGGTCCGGCAGGCCACGGCAGCGGCAATGCCGGTCGTCCCTCGCCCTGACCACCCGTAAACGCGGGACTCGTAGAGCCATGCTCCGTAGACCCGTGATCCGTAACCCGGGTCTCGTAACCCTTACTTCGTCCCGGTCCGTGCTGGACAGCCTGGGCTAGCCTGGGCACATGCCTCGTTACGAGTACCGCTGCCGCTCCTGCGGAGACACGTTCGAACTCAGCCGCCCGATGGCCGAGTCGTCGGACCCGGCCTCCTGCCCCGCCGGGCACGCCGACACCGTGAAGCTGCTGTCCACCGTGGCCGTGGGCGGGACGTCGGCCAAGTCCGCGCCTGCCGCCCCGTCGGCCGGCGGTGGTGGGGGCGGGGGCGGCTGCTGCGGCGGGGGTTGCTGCGGCTGAGAGAGCGGGTGGCCGGGGCCGCCCCGCGAGGCCCTACCGCTTACGGGAGAGCGTCAGGCCGTCGGACACGGTGAGCAGCACGCTGTCCATGCGTGGATCGGCGGCCACGTGGTCGTTGAATTCCTTGATCGCCGCCGCGCCGCCGGTCGCCTGCGGGTCGGTCACCCCGCCGTGGAAGAGCACGTTGTCCGTGACGACGAGGCCGCCCTGCCGCATCCGGGGCACCAGTTCTTCCCAGTACGGGATGTAGTTGCCCTTGTCCGCGTCGAGGTAGGCGAGGTCGATGTGCGGCTCGGCCGGCATCGCCCGCAGTGTGTCGAGCGCCGGGGCGATACGGAGTTCGATCCGGTCGGCGACGCTCGCCTTCTCCCATGCCTCGCGCCCGTACGCGGTCCACTCCTCCGAGATGTCGCAGGCGATCAGCCGCCCGTCCGCGGGCAGCGCCTGTGCCATCGACAGGGCGGAGAAGCCGGTGAACGTCCCGACCTCCACGATGTACCGGGCTCCGGTCAACCGGACGAGGAAGGCGAGCAGCGGCCCCTGCTCCTCGGCGGACTGCATGCCGGCGTACTCGGGCAGGCGGGCGTACGTGGTCTCGATGAGCTCGCGCTGCACCGCGTCCAGCGGTGGATTGTGCGCCAGCATGTACGCGTACAGCTCGTCCGTGATCTTGGTTTCGTTGCCCTTGGACATCGCTGCTCCTCGTCGGTCGTACCGGGCGGACGGGCCCGGGCTCTTCTCCGTTCCCGTCCCGGCCCCTGTCCTCACATACTGCTACCGCCTGCCGGACGAGGGCGTCCGCGACGGGCCCGAGGCCCGCAGGAAGTGCCGCAGGATCTCCTCGCCCGCAGCCACGCCGCGCTCGGCCGTGACGTCGACGTGCGGGGCGCTCCAGCCGGTGTCGGCGAGTTCGCCGTGGGCCGGGCGCCAGGCGTGGTCGGCGGCGAGGAGCAGGTCGGCGTCGAGGAGGCTGTCACCGGCGGCGAGAGTGAGCGTGGCACCGGTGCGTCGGGCGACCTCGTCCATCGCGGCGCTCTTGGTGAGCGGGCCCGGCACGGCGTAGATCTTGCGGCCTTGGAGGGAGACCGTCCAGCCGCGGGTCTCCGCCCACTGTCCCAGCTCCTTGACCCAGCCCTCCGGCAGCAGTGAGCGTTCCACGACAAGGTAGGCGAAGAGGTCCTCGGCGACCCGTTCCTTGAGCAGCCACGCGGGGTCGGCCGCGGCCAGGAGATGGGCGCGGACCTCGGCGAGCGACGCGCATTCGTCGGCGAGCCGGCGGGCCACCCGTGTCTGCCAGTCGGGGTCGGACACCCCGTCGACCAGGAGGTGTCCCCCGTTGGCGCAGATCGCGAACCGCGGTGCGGGGCCGGGGAGATGGATGCGTCCGTACTGCTCGCGGGTGCGGGTGGTCGTGGGGACGAAGACCGTGGAGCGGGCGAGCTCGTCGAGCAGCGTCGCGGCCGTCTCGGTCAGGTAGGAGAGCGGCTTGTGTTCGTACACCTCTACGCAGAGCAGCCGGGGGGCCTCGGCGTCCGGCATGGGGAGCTGGAGCGCCGCAGCCGAGTAGATCAGGGTGCGGTCGAGGTCGCTGGCGACCAGCGTCACGGGGGCGGAAGAGGTGGGGGGAGCAGTGGAGGCGGCCGGGGTGGTCACTTCGACTCCACCGCCTTGCCGTCCGCGCCCGTCGCGCCCCTGGTGTACTTCGGGTGGATCAGCCCGACGCAGGTGTACGGGAGTTCGCCGACCTCCTCGATCGGTACGCCCCGCTGCTCGGCCAGCAGACGGATGTGGTCCAGGTCCGCGCCCGCGCCGCGCTTGGCGAGGATCTTCCACGGGACGCGGCGCAGCAGTACGCGGGTCGTCTCGCCGACGCCCGGCTTGACGAGGTTCACGTCGTGGATGCCGTGCTCCTCGCTGATGCGTTCCACCGCGGCCCAGCCTTCCCAGGTGGGCGCGCGGTCGGCCGCGAGCAGCTCCTTGACCTCGGCGTCCACCGCGTCGGCGACCTCGTCGAAGTGGGCGGCGACGGTGTCGAGGAAGTGGCCGGACACATCGGCGTCCGAAAGCTCCCGGTAGAACTTCGCACCGTGGAAGTCGTCCGGGCCGACCAGGTCGGAGCGCAGGACGGTCCGCGAAATCAGCCCGGAAACGGTTGAGTTGAGACAGGCGGACGGAATGAGGAAGTCCTCACGGGTGCCGTAGGTGCGGACGCATCCACCCGGGTCGGCCAGGACCGCGATCTCGGGGTTGAAGCCGTCGAACTCGGCGAGCGCCACGGCAAGTTCGCGGGTGATCGCCCCCTTGCCGGTCCAGCCGTCGACGAAGACGACATCCGCCGGATTGTGGTGGGCGGCCAGCCAGCGCAGCGCGGTGGCGTCGATGCCGCGCCCGCGGACGATGGAGATGGCGTAGTGCGGCAGGTCGAGCCCGTGCCGGTGCCGGGCCCAGTGGCGCATGAGTACGCCGACGGGGGTGCCGGCTCTGGCGAGCGAGACCAGGACGGGGCGCGGTGTCCGCTCGGCGAGAACCGTCTCGGTGACGGTTCCCACGGCACGGGCGACGCGGGCGGCCGACAGCTCCAGCGCGGCCTTGAAGAGGCCCTGGTACTGGGCGGACGGCTGGTATTCGACGGGCAGCGACTCGGCGTAGTGCGCGCCACCGCTCTGTATCGCCTCCTCGCGCTCCTCGGTGGGCGCCTCCAGCTCCGTGTCCGAGAGGTCCTGGAGCAGCCAGCCGACATCGTCCGGTGCGTAGGAGGAGAAGGCGGGGCCACGGAGGGGCTCGGGCAGCATGGGGGGTTCCTGCCGTTCGGAGACGTACGAGGGGAGGTCCGACACGACGTGTACGGGAAGGCTTGACGCGACGTGTACAGGAAGGTCCGACGCCGCGTGCGCGGAGAGGTCCGACGCCGCGTGCGCGGAGAGGTCCGACGCCGCGTGCGCGGAGAGGTGCGGCCGGGCCTCCGACGGGACGTACGACGGAACGACCGCGAGCAGGACGTGGTCGGTGTGCGCGGCGAGTTGCGCCAACAGGCCGTCGGTGGCGTGGAGTTCGGGGGTGTCGGCGGTGGAGTCGACGGCCACGACCACGGCATCGAAACCGGCGCCCGCGACGTTGTACGCGTACCGGTCGCCGGGCCCGTCGGCCGGGTTGTCGTGGGCCGGGAAGACCAGCCGGCTGCGTATCGCGTAGCCGGGGTCGTCCACGGCGAGGACGGGGGAACGCGTGGTGGTGGAGTAGCGCACCTCCGCGTCGATGTGGTCCTCCAGAGCCGTGCCCAGGCGGAGGGGCGCGTACATGAGCTCCTCGAAACCGAGGAGCAGTACGCGGCGGGCGTCGCCCAGTGCCGCGGCGACGCGGGCGGCCATGGCCGGGAGCGCCGGCTCCAGGGCGGCCCGGTGGGCGGGGGTGAAGCCGTGCCGTCCGCCGTCGGGCACGTCGGCGGGCCACTGGAGATCCACCCGGGTGCACGGCCGGCGAACAGTCCGGGCGACCACTTCCGGGGCCCCGGAACCGGCCGCTTCCGGGCTCGCGGCGGCAGCGCTCTCCTGTGCGGCAACCAGCGCCCGGCCCTTCTCCAGGACGCCCTCGGGGAGGGCGACCGTGCCCGAGCTCCTCGCCACCAGGTCGACGCGCGCGCCGATCTCCGCGGCGAACTCGGTCAGCCGTCCCCGGTCGGCCGCGGACCGCATGTCCACCAGGGCGACGATGACGTACCGGCTCCGCGGGTACCGCTCGTGCAGCGCCCGGACGGTGTTGAGCACGGTGTTGCCGGTGGAGAACTCGTCGTCCACCAGCACCAGGGGCGCGTCCGCCACGGGCGCGCCCGGGCCTGCCGGGTCACGCTCGCCCGCCAGCAGGTTCGGGTCCTCGGGGAGCAGCAGGTGCGACGTGGCGTGCGAGTGCGATTCCTCGAAGCCGCCCGCTCGCGCCACGCCGTCGACGGGGCGGCGCGTCGAGTGCAGGTACGGTGCCACGCCGAGCCCGTCGGCGACCGCGTGGCCGAGACCGGTGGCCGTCTCCGCGTAACCGAGCACGACCGCCCGGCGGGCCTCGGCGTCACCGAGGAGTGCGTGCACCCGCCGGCCGAGCTCGAAGCCGGCGCCGTACACCACGGAAGGCTTCTGCGGCACGTGCTTGCCGAGCACGTTGGACACGAGCAGGTGGGCCCGCTTGGGGTTGCGGCGCAGGGCGAGGCCCAGCAGCTCTCTCAGCTCCCCGTCACCGTCGGGCTTTCCGTCGCCGACGAGGTCGACACCCAGTCGCTCCGCCACCCAGCTGCCCGACCACACCACGTTCGCCGTCTCTTTCCTTGCCGCGCGCTCGCTCATCGAGACACGCTCGTTCCACGAGGCCCACGCCCGTACCCACGCGCTTGCACGCGCACTCGTGATCGCACAAGCACGCGCGCTCGCGCTCTCACTCGCGATCCACGAACCGCGCTGCCCCCACAGGCCCCACAGGCCCCGCCCGCCTCGAAATACCCGCCCGCGCCGAAACGCCCGCTCATTCGGCGACGCCCGCGGCCAGCAGATCCACGAAGCCGACATCTTCCCTCGCCACGCCGAAGACCTCGGCCCGTTGCAGGGTCCGCTCGGCCCAGGCGCGGTGCGGCTTCACTTCGTTCATCTTGTTCGTGTACACGGAGCGCAGGACGCCGCCGCCGCCGCGTTCCGGCCGCAGGATGTCCTGGGCGTCGCTGAATTCCTCGTGGCTGACCACGGACAGCGCGTGCACGGGCGCGACGTGCGACGGGTGGATGCAGGTCTTGCCCAGCAGGCCGTTGGCCCGGTCGAGCTCGATCTCGCGCAGCAGCCCGTCCAGGTCGTGCTCGATCAGTGCCGTGCGCAGTTCCTCGGCCCGGCCCTCCAGGAAAGGGCTGCGGCGCAGCTGGGGTTTGAACATGCGCTCCTGGAGCCGGAAGTACTCCCACACCGGACCGGTGATCGTGAAGCCCGTGCCGTCCGCGCGGCCCAGCACATTGACCACGTCGGCGATGACGGCGCCGACGATCTGCACGTCGTACGCCGTCATGTCGGGCGCCCTGCGGAGCCCGTACGCCGAGCAGAAGTCGGTGACGCCGAGCCGCAGTGCGAGCACCCGCTCGCGGTACTTGTCGACGGTGCGGGCTATTCCCTGGAGTGTTTCCGCGCGGGTCTCCAGATGCAGCAGCTCGGGTGATTCGAGAACCGGCATCCCGAACAGCCTCTGCCCACACGCCTTTTCGGCTTTGACGAGCGCTTCCATGAAGGGCACGCCACGCTCTTCTGTGAACTTGGGAAGTACAAAACCAGACAACAAACGGACCGTGGAGCCGAGCCGCTGCACCAGATCCGTGATCTGGTCCGGTTCCCGGACCCGGATAAAGAGCAGGGGCGCCTCCGCGCCCCGCGCGGCGAGGTCGGCGAACTGCCTGACCAGGTTCTCCTCGGCGTCGACGACCTCGGAGTCGTCGATCGAATCCTCCAGGCACAGCACCATCGAGACGACCCCGCGTCCGGCCTGCTTGATGACGTCGTCAGCAAGTCTCGGCCTGGTGGCAGGGCTGTACAGGGTCGCTCCCAGGGCGGCCGAAAGCGTGCGGGCCGACGAGCCCGCGCCGAACTCGCACGGCTCCTGGAAGAACAGACCCTCTCGCACAGCGGGCGCAATATGCCCGAAATGACGCATGTGATTCCCCCGAACTGTCTGATCGACCGGAAAACGTATGGCCGGTAATAGTACGTACGGGCGGGTGTCGACAGTTCCCCACGTGCATGAATTCCGGGTAACTCGTCCATTTCCCGACGGGTCGGCGCCCTGCGGACGACGTGGTTCCGACGTGGTTCCGCCGCACTGCCGAGATATCCGGTGCGCCCCCGCGTTGTCCGCGCAGGCAGCCAGCAGGCAGGATGACGGGCATGACGCACGCGATGGTGAAGGGCTCGAACGTCCCTCTGGACGCCTTGGCCGTACGGGCCGTGCTGCACTGGACCCCGGGCACCGGGGTTCCGGATGTGGACGCCTCGGCCCTGCTCCTCGGAGCCGGTGGCCGCGTGCGCTCGGACGAGGACTTCGTCTTCTACAACCAGCCCCGCCACCCCTCCGGCCTGGTACGACGGCTGCCGAAGCGCAGTGCCCCCGAAGGGCTCACGGACAGCATCGAGGCCGACCTCGGCGCACTCGACCCCTCGGTCGACCAGGTGGTCGTCGCCGCGTCGTCCGACGGAGCCGCCTTCGCCCAGGTGCCGGATCTGCGCATCCTGCTGTACGACGCGGCGTCGGCGGGCGGGGACCCGCTCGCCGTCTTCGACGTGCGGCCGGAGACCGGCGAGGAGACGGCAATCATCTGCGGCGAGCTCTACCGGCGCGGCGATGGCTGGAAATTCCGGGCCGTGGGACAGGGCTATCCGACCGGTCTGGTGGGGCTGGCGACCGCCTTCGGTATTTCGGTGGACGAGGCGGAGGCCGCGGCGGAGCCCGATCCGGCGCCCTCACCCGCAGGCGCTTCTTCGCCTGCCGTGACCCCCTCGCCCGCCCCCGTGACGGCGCCCGGCTTCCCGCCGCCCTCGCCCACGTTCCCGCCCGCGCCGACGCCCGGTCCGGACGCGCAGATCACGGTCCAGCACCAGCAGCCCGCGTACGGCTACCCGCAGCCCGCAGTGGCCCAGCCGGCCCCCCCGCCCGTGCCCCAGCCCTCGTACGGCTATCCGCAGCCCGCCACCGCCCAGCCCGCCTACGGCTATCCGCAGCCCGCGGCGGCTGCGCCCGCCCCCGACCCGAACTTCGTCCTGCCGCCGCAGGGGCCGCAGTTCGTACGGGCCTGAGACTCGTACGGGTCTGATGCCCGTACCGTCCGGAGACTCGTACGGTGTCCTGAGACGTCCCGCGCCCCTTGGGACCTCTCAGGTGCGGGACTTGTAGCCGCGTCCCCACTGCATGCCCCAGCCGTACAGCCGGTCCAGCTCCGACTGGAACCCGTACACGAACTTCACCTCGCGCCGCACGATCAGCTCGTCCTTGGCGTTCTCCACCGTGAACACGGCGCAGGAGCGGGCCTCCGGGGCGTGCTCGTCGAGATCGATCTCGATCCGCGGGCCGTTGCCCGGATAGAGCGTCACCTTGGCGTGCGTACGGTCGAAGGCCGGCGTCTGGTCGTAGATGTAGACGAAGAACAGCAGCCGCTTGATCTGGTCGCGCTGGTCGAGATTGACGTAGACGGTCTCGCCCGACGGTGCCCCGAAACGGTCGTCCCCGCTGAGCCGGATGTACGGCGGTGCGTTCAGGTCGCCCATGAGGTTGCCCAGCGGCTGGACCACTCCCTTGGTGCCGTCCTTCAGCTCGTACATGCAGCCCAGGTCCAGGTCGACGTTGACCATGCCCTGGGTGTGCGCCTGGACCACATCGGGCTTGAAGAGCGTCATCGGCCGCAGCAGCCGGCCGCTCTGCCGCGACCTGCCCTCGATGTCGGACGTACGCATCCGCCAGGAGAGGTTGACCCGCAGATTGCCGGTCAGCGCACCCTGTTTGGTCAGTGAGACCGTGGCATGCCGCTTGGAGAGCACGATGGAGTTGGTCGACGCGTTGCCCGACTCGAACTGCGCCTCTCTCCGTGGCCACAGGCTGTCCCAGAACGCCATCCCCAACCCCCACACGTATCGGTAGAAACACAGGTGCCCCGGCCCTGCGGCCGCCCCGTGCGTCGCACCGGGCGCCCACATCACTGCGGGGCGGCCGCCGGGCCGGGCCCGGGTGTTCCCCGGAGAACCGTCGCCGTACGGACCGCCCCGCTGAGAGCGTTCCTCAATCCCTACCGGGTCACACCCCGGACGGGACTTCTGCCTTGGAACCCGCGTCGTCGCCCCCGCCCGCGGCCTCCAGCGCCTTGTTGCGCCGCACCGAGGACCAGAAGGACCAGGCGATCAGCACGACACCGACAAGACCGGTGATGATCTCGTTGATCTGGTACTGGATGGTGATGAGGAGGATGACGGCCAGCGCGCCGATGGCGTAGTGGGCGCCGTGCTCCAGGTAGACGTAGTCGTCGAGGGTGCCCTGGCGGACCAGGTAGACCGTGAGCGAACGGACGTACATGGCGCCGATACCGAGGCCGAGGGCCATCAGCACAATGTTGTTGGTGATGGCGAAGGCACCGATGACGCCGTCGAACGAGAAGGACGCGTCGAGCACTTCCAGGTAGAGGAACATGAAGAACGCGGCCTTGCCGGAGAGTGCGATCGCGGAGATCTTCTTGCCGGACTTCCTGGCCTCGTCCTCCGCCTCGTGCTCCCGCTCCTCCTCTTCCTCCAGCTTGTTCTCGAAGAAGCTGGAGAGTCCGCCGACGATGAGGTAGGTGATCAGGCCGGCGATT
This sequence comes from Streptomyces sp. NBC_00846, assembly GCF_045207325.1. Lineage (NCBI taxonomy): Bacteria > Bacillati > Actinomycetota > Actinomycetes > Kitasatosporales > Streptomycetaceae > Streptomyces > Streptomyces sp. NBC_00846. The sequence goes on from NZ_CP108846.1 coordinate 2,056,507, forward strand.
CCGGCGAGCAGGACGGTCTCCGCCTTGTCGGCGTGGCCGCCGCCGTGCTGGTGCGCGCTCGTCGCGAAGGTCATGGAAGCTATCAGCAGCACGATCAGCGCGATGCAGACCGACAGCATGTCGACCTTGCCGAGCTTGGCGAGCGGGCGCTCGATCCAGTGCAGCCACTTGATGTCACGGTCCTCGAAAATGAAGTCGAGGAAGATCATCAGCAGGAACATGCCACCGAACGCGGCAATAGCCGGGTGGGCGTCCGTGACCAGTTCCTGATAGCGCTCGGGCTGGCTGAACGAGAGATCGATCGCTTTGATCGGGTCCAGCTTGGCGGTGATGGCCACGATCACGACGGGGAACACCAGCCGCATGCCGAAGACCGCGATGAGCACACCGATCGTGAGGAAGATCTTCTGCCAGAAGGCATTCATCTTCTTCAGGATTCCGGCGTTGACCACCGCGTTGTCGAAGGACAGCGAGATCTCGAGGACGGAAAGAATCGCGACCACGCCGAAGGCTTCCCACCCCCCGTAGATCATCGCTGCGACCAGGCCGAGCGCGGTAACCGCGAACGACCAGCCGAAGGTTTTCAGAAGCACTGGCTACCCCATCGTGTGTGTAAAAGGTCTCCCCCGGGTGTGTACGGGGCTCCCCCGCGCCGTGCGCGGCTTTACGAAACGTTGACCCCGAAGTCTAGAGCGATCCCGCGCAGTCCGGACGCGTACCCCTGTCCCACTGCACGGAACTTCCACTCACCGTTGTACCGGTACAGCTCGCCGAAGATCATCGCCGTTTCCGTCGAGGCGTCCTCGGTGAGGTCGTAGCGCGCGAGTTCCTGGCCGTCCGCCTGGTTCACCACGCGGATGTACGCGTTGCTGACCTGGCCGAAGGCCTGTCCTCGATTGTCCGCGTCATGGATCGAGACCGGAAAAATGATCTTGTCGCAGTGCGCGGGTACCTGAGTGAGATTCACGATGACCGACTCGTCGTCGCCCTCGCCCTCACCCGTGAGGTTGTCGCCGGTGTGCTCCACGGAGCCGTCGGGGCTCTTGAGGTTGTTGTAGAACACGAACCATTCGTCGCCGAGCACCCGGCCCGACTGGCAGAGCAGCGCGCTGGCGTCGAGGTCGAAGTCGGCGCCCGTGGTGGATCGTGCGTCCCAGCCGAGCCCGACCAGCACCTGGGTGAGGTTGGGTGCGGCCTTGGAGAGGGAGACGTTGCCTCCCTTGGCGAGTGTGACGCCCATGGTATGTCCTCCCCGAGTCGATGAACCGATTTATTGAGCCGTCGAGCCATTGAGCTGTCGAGCGTTGAGTCTTCGCGCTACTAAGACTTCGCGCCGTTGACCCGTCCAGCGCGTCCGGCGCCGCACATCGTGCGGCGCCGGACGGAAATACATGCTGACGTCGGCCGGGCGGAGCCGTGGCGGCTCCGACCGGTCCCGCCTTCTCAGACGTTGACGCCGAAGTCCTGCGCGATGCCGCGCAGCCCCGAGGCGTAACCCTGACCGATGGCACGGAACTTCCACTCCGCCCCGTTGCGGTACAGCTCGCCGAAGACCATGGCGGTCTCCGTCGAGGCGTCCTCGCTCAGGTCGTAGCGCGCCAGCTCGCTGTTGTCCGCCTGGTTGACCACGCGGATGTACGCGTTGCGCACCTGGCCGAAGCTCTGCTGCCGGGTCTCGGCCTCGTAGATCGAGACCGGGAAGACGATCTTGTCGACATCGGCCGGAACGCCGGCCAGGTTCACCTTGATGACCTCGTCGTCGCCCTCGCCCTCACCGGTGAGGTTGTCACCCGTGTGCTCCACGGAGCCGTCGGGGCTCTTGAGGTTGTTGAAGAAGACGAAGTTGCCGTCGCTGCCGACCTTGCCCTCGACGTTCGTCAGCAGGGCGCTGGCGTCGAGGTCGAAGTCACCACCGGTGGTGGTACGAGCGTCCCAGCCCAGACCGACGGTGACCGCCGTCAGGTTGGGCGCGGCCTTGGTCAGCGAGACGTTGCCGCCCTTGCTGAGGCTGACTCCCACGAGTCCTCCCATTGGTTTCCTTGGGGGCCGGCAGGCGCCGGCGCCTCCACGTTGCGTTGGCATCCGATCAACGAATGGATCCTAGTAACCGGTTCCCGGCCAAAGCAGGCTTTTGGCCGGGTCGCCCGCAGATCCACCGGCCCGGGGCGAAGGCCACGAACCGACGGTCCCGGACCGACGGTCCCGGATCAGAGCGTGTCGAGCGCCTTGATGTAGTCGTTGAGGTCGCGCGCGTCGGGCAGACCGTTGACGACGGTCCAGCGCACCACGCCCTCCTTGTCGATGATGAAGGTGCCGCGCACCGCACAGCCCTTCTCCTCGTCGAACACGCCGTAGGCCCGCGAGGTCTCGCCGTGCGGCCAGAAGTCCGACACCAGCGGGTACTCCAGGCCTTCCTGCTCGGCGAAGACGCGCAGGGTGTGGATGGAGTCGTTGGAGACGGCCAGCAGCTGCGTGTCGTCGTTCTCGAACTTCGGCAGCTCGTCACGGAGCGCGCAGAGCTCACCCGTGCACACGCCGGTGAAGGCGAACGGGTAGAACAGCAGCACGACGTTCTTCTCGCCGCGGAAGTCGGAGAGCTTCACGGTCCGGCCGTGGTTGTCCTTCAGCTCGAAATCCGGGGCCTGGGTGCCGACCTCGATCGCCATGAAACGCGTCCCTTCGCTACGTTCACCGGGCTGGGCTGTCCGGGTGGTTCCCACCCTACGCAGAGCCCGCAGCAGGCCGTGCAGCGCCCGTAGCGGCCCTGCGACGCCCACGCGGGGCCACCCGGCGGTCGAGAAGCCCGGCGGCCGAGAAGGAAGACCCCCGGCGGTCCATGCCGTCGGGGGTCTTCGGGGCGAGTGCGCGGCGAACGCGGTTCAGCGCTTGGCTTTGGCCGCCTTCGGTGTGACCAGACGGCTGCCCGTCCAGTCCTTGCCCGCATTGATGCTCTTGGTCTGGGAGAGACCGGCGGTCTGTGCAGCCTCGTTGATGTCGCTCGGTTCGACGTATCCGTCACGGCCGGTCTTCGGCGTCATCAGCCAGACCGCGCCGCCGTCCTCGATCAGACCAATGGCATCCACCAGCGCGTCCGTAAGGTCGCCGTCCTCGTCGCGGAACCACAGCAGGACGACGTCTGCGACGTCGTCGTAGTCCTCATCGACGAGATCCTGGCCGATTGTGGCCTCAATGCCCTCACGGAGCTCCTGCTCGACGTCGTCGTCGTAGCCGATCTCCTGGACCACCTGTCCGGGCTCGAACCCCAGGCGTGCTGCCGGGTTGGTCCGCTCCTCCGCGTGGTCCGCGGTCGCGCTCACGGGTTGCCTCCTGATCATGTTTCGGAAAATGCTTCAGCCACGCGCGTGCGCGGGGCGTTGGCCGTAGTCCACACGGGAGCGGCGGATCGCGCAAGTACCCAGCCTGCGAGACCGCCTAAACGGGGACGTTCCCTGCCACGTCGCCGCACGGTCGGCAGCCCCTACCGGGGCCGACGCCACCCTCCACACCCTTTACGTCCTTCCACAGCTTATGCCGTTTCGGTCCACCATTCGGAGTCGAACATCCTTTGGGAACACTTGGACGGGTTGGGCGTAAGGTTGCGGTTTGGGCCAGCACATCCCCGCGTCGCGGACGTGATGTCCCACAACACGGCGGTTACCAATCGGTAGAGGTGACGTTTACGCCCCCGCGGTACACGATGGTGATGGCGTACATGCATACATCCCGGGGGCATGTTCTCCCGGACCAGGCCCCGTAGAGCAGCACCGAACAGCGAAGGAACAGCGTGGCTTCCGGATCCGATCGCAACCCGATCATCATTGGCGGCCTGCCGAGCCAGGTCCCGGACTTCGATCCCGAAGAGACCCAGGAATGGCTCGACTCGCTCGACGCAGCCGTCGACGAGCGAGGTCGTGAGCGGGCCCGTTACCTGATGCTCCGGCTCATCGAGCGTGCGCGCGAGAAGCGCGTCGCCGTGCCGGAGATGCGCAGTACGGACTACGTGAACACGATCGCCACGAAGGACGAGCCGTTCTTCCCCGGCGACGAGGAGATCGAGCGCAAGGTCCTCAACGCGACCCGCTGGAACGCGGCCGTGATGGTGTCGCGCGCCCAGCGCCCCGGCATCGGGGTCGGCGGCCACATCGCCACCTTCGCCTCCTCGGCCTCGCTGTACGACGTGGGCTTCAACCACTTCTTCCGGGGCAAGGACGACGGCCTGGGCGGCGACCAGATCTTCTTCCAGGGACACGCGTCCCCGGGTATCTACGCCCGCGCCTTCCTGCTCGACCGGCTGAGCGAGGCGCAGCTCGACGCCTTCCGCCAGGAGAAGTCGAAGGCGCCGAACGGCCTGTCCAGCTACCCGCACCCGCGGCTGATGCCGGACTTCTGGGAGTTCCCAACCGTCTCGATGGGCCTCGGCCCGCTCGGCGCGATCTACCAGGCCCGGATGAACCGCTACATGGAGGCGCGCGGCATCGCCGACACCTCCCGGTCACATGTGTGGGCGTACCTGGGCGACGGCGAGATGGACGAGCCCGAGTCGCTCGGTCAGCTCTCCATCGCCGCGCGCGAGGGCCTGGACAACCTGACCTTCGTGGTCAACTGCAACCTGCAGCGCCTCGACGGCCCGGTCCGCGGCAACGGCAAGATCATCCAGGAGCTGGAGTCGCAGTTCCGCGGCGCCGGATGGAACGTCATCAAGCTGGTCTGGGACCGCTCCTGGGACCCGCTGCTCGCGCAGGACCGCACGGGCATCCTGGTCAACAAGCTGAACACCACGCCGGACGGCCAGTTCCAGACGTATGCCACCGAGTCGGGCGCGTACATCCGTGAGCACTTCTTCGGGGACGACCCGCGGCTGCGCGACATGGTCAAGGACATGACCGACGACCAGATCCTGCACCTGGGCCGTGGCGGTCACGACCACCGGAAGGTCTACGCGGCCTACGCGGCGGCCAAGGCCCACAAGGGTCAGCCGACGGTGATCCTGGCGCAGACGGTCAAGGGCTGGACCCTGGGGCCGAACTTCGAGGGCCGCAACGCGACCCACCAGATGAAGAAGCTCACCGTCGAGGACCTCAAGCGGTTCCGCGACCGGCTCCACATCCCAATCACGGACAAGCAGCTGGACGAGGGCTACCCGCCCTACTACCACCCGGGCCGCGATTCCGAAGAGATCCAGTACATGCACGACCGCCGCAAGGGTCTGGGCGGTTATGTCCCGACCCGTGTGGTGCGCGCGAAGCCGCTGGTCCTCCCCGAGGACAAGACGTACGCGATCGCGAAGAAGGGCACGGGTCAGCAGTCGATCGCCACGACCATGGCGTTCGTCCGCATCCTGAAGGAACTCATGCGGGACAAGGAGATCGGCAAGCGCTTCGTGCTGATCGCGCCCGACGAGTACCGCACCTTCGGCATGGACGCGTTCTTCCCGAGCGCGAAGATCTACAACCCGCTGGGTCAGCAGTACGAGGCGGTGGACCGGGATCTGCTGCTCGCGTACAAGGAGTCGCCGACCGGTCAGATGCTGCACGACGGCATCTCCGAGGCCGGCTGCACGGCGTCGCTGATCGCCGCCGGTTCGGCGTACGCCACGCACGGCGAGCCGCTGATCCCGGTGTACGTCTTCTACTCGATGTTCGGTTTCCAGCGCACCGGCGACCAGTTCTGGCAGATGGCCGACCAGCTCGCGCGCGGCTTCGTACTGGGTGCGACCGCCGGTCGTACGACCCTGACCGGTGAGGGTCTCCAGCACGCGGACGGCCACTCTCAGCTGCTCGCCTCGACGAACCCGGGCTGCGTCGCGTACGACCCGGCGTTCAGCTATGAGATCGCGCACATCGTCAAGGACGGTCTGCGCCGGATGTACGGCGGGACCCCCGGCGAGAACGAGGACGTCTTCTACTACCTCACCGTCTACAACGAGCCGATCCAGCACCCGGCCGAGCCGGAGAACGTGGATGTCGAGGGCATCCTGAAGGGCGTGTACCGCTACAAGGCCGCCGAACGGGGCGAGATCCCGGCCCAGATCATGGCGTCCGGTGTGGCGGTGCCGTGGGCGGTCGAGGCGCAGCGGATCCTCGCCGACGAGTGGAACGTCCGGGCGGACGTCTGGTCGGCGACCTCCTGGAACGAGCTGCGTCGCGAGGCCGTGGACGTGGAGCGGTACAACCTGCTGCACCCGGCGGAGGAGCAGCGCGTCCCGTACGTCACGCGGAAGCTCTCCGGCTCCGAGGGTCCGTTCGTGGCGGTCTCGGACTGGATGCGTTCCGTACCGGACCAGATCGCGCGCTGGGTGCCCGGTGCGTACCAGTCGCTGGGCGCGGACGGCTTCGGCTTCGCCGACACCCGTGGCGCGGCCCGCCGGTTCTTCCACATCGACGCGCAGTCGATCGTCCTCGCGGTACTCACCGAGCTCGCGAAGCAGGGCCGGGTCGACCGTTCGCTGCTGAAGTCGGCGATCGACCGGTACGAGCTGCTGGACGTGACCGCGGCCCACCCGGGCGCGGCCGGCGGCGACGCGTAGGAACGGCGTATCACGGCCGAAGGGCGGCGGGACCTGCTGGTCCCGCCGCCCTTCGGCGTCCGCGGGTCAGTTCTCCCAGACCTTGAACGCCCTGACCTGGTACGGGGACCGGGGCACCCAGGTGCCGCCACCCGGATAGGTCTCGAATTCGCCGGTCTCGGCGCATTCCGCCGACTGGTACGTGGTGACCGGGCGGCCGGTGCGGTTGGCGAGCGACTGGACCTTGCTGCCGGCCGGCAGCGGGACGCAGCTCTCGATGTCGATCGTGGCCAGCTCGTGGATCTGCCGGGCGCCCGTGAAGTCCGGCTTCCCCCAGAGGCAGAGCTGGCCGCTTCCGCAGACCCCGGCCCGTACGGACCCGGGACGGACCGCGGAGTCGGCCACGGCCTGCGGGATCAACGCGGTGGCGGCCAGGGCGGTGGTGGCCAGGGCGGCGGCAAGGACGGTCGTACGCATGGAAATCAACCCCCGTGGTGATGCGAAATCAGTTGCCTGCACCCTGACCTGCGGAGCAACCCCCGGGAAAGGGGCCGCGGGCCACACCACCCTGATAGGCGACAGCCCCGCCGGAACGGTCCGGCGGGGCTGTCGTACGCGCTGTGTTGACGCCGCGCAAGCGTCATGACGAACCGTCAGATGTGTCCGGCGCCCGCGCCCGCCTCGGCGTTCGCACCGCGCTTGGTGAGCGTGGCGACCAGCGCGGCGACCACCGCGACGATGCCGGCGACCATGAATGCCGTGCTCATGCCCGACACGAACGTGTCATGGGCGACGCCCGCGATCTTCGCCGCGATCTCCGGCGGAGTGTTGGCGTCCACCGGCGGGACGCCGACCTCGACGGCCGAGGACGCCGCGTCCAGCTGCTTCGGCGAGAGGGGCGGAAGCTGCGCGGCCGTCCAGTTGCCGGCCAGCTTCGAGTCAACCTGGGAGGCCATGATCGCGCCCAGTACCGCCGTACCGAGGCTGCCGCCGACCTGCATGGCGGCCTGCTGCAGACCGCCCGCGACGCCGGAGAGTTCCATCGGGGCGTTGCCGACGATGACCTCGGTGGCGCCGACCATCACCGGGGCGAGGCCGAGACCGAGCAGCCCGAACCAGATCGACATGGTCAGGGTGCTGGTGCCGATCTCCAGCTGGGACATGCCGAACATGGCGACCGCCGTGCACACCATGCCGCCGACCAGCGGAACCCGCGGGCCGAACTTCGTGATCATGGCGCCCGCGAGCGGCGAGGCGACGATCATCATGCCGGTCAGCGGCAGCAGGCGCAGACCGCTGTCGACGGGGCTCAGACCGTGCACGTTCTGCAGGTAGAAGGTGACGAAGAACAGCCCGCCCATGAAGGCGAAGGCCATCAGCACCATCAGGACCGCGCCCGCGGACAGCGGCACGGACCGGAACATCGCCAGCGGGACCAGCGGCTCCCTGACGTTCTTCTGGGAGAAGGCGAAGACCACGAACAGGGCCACGGCAGCGCCCAGGAAGCCGAGCGTCTTGTAGTCGCCCCAGCCCCACTCGGCGCCCTTGATGAGCGCCCAGATGAGGCAGAACATCGCCTGCGAGAGCAGCACGATGCCGCCGATGTCGAAGGAGCGCGGCGCGTTCTCGGCGCGGTGGTCCTTGAGGATCACCAGGCCCAGCACGAGCGCGATCACGCCGACCGGCACATTGATGAAGAAGACGGACTGCCAGCTGACGTGCTCGACGAGCACGCCGCCGAGGATCGGACCGCCCGCGGTCGAGGCGCCGATCACCATGCCCCAGATACCGATCGCCATGTTCAGCTTCTCGGCCGGGAAGGTGGCGCGCAGCAGGCCGAGTGCGGCGGGCATCAGCAGGGCGCCGAAGAGGCCCTGGAGCACCCGGAACACGATCACCAGGGCGACGCTGTGCGAGAGGCCGATGGCCCCCGATGCCGCGGCGAAGCCCACGACACCTATGAGGAAGGTCTGGCGGTGGCCGAACCGGTCACCGAGCTTGCCCGCGGTGATCAGGGAGACCGCGAGGGCGAGCATGTAGCCGTTGGTGATCCACTGGACGTCGGCGAGCGAGGCGCCGAGATCCTGCTGGATGGCGGGGTTGGCGATCGCGACGATCGTGCCGTCGAGCGCGACCATCATCACGCCGATGGCCACGGAGAAGAGCGTCAGCCAGGGGTGGCCGCGCAGCCCCTTGGCAGGTGCGGGCACGGCGGTGTCCTGCGGCTCCCGCGACGCCTTTTCGACGGTGGTCTGACTAGTCATGCCCGGGAGATTAGTGTCAGTCACTGACAGTTGACAAACCATTTCATAAGACAGTAACTGTCACGTAGCTCACAGGTACGCTGAGCTGGGAATCTCAGGAGAAAGAGGACCATTTCCGTGACCGATGGGCAGCGGGCCGTGTATCCGACCGGGCCGTGCGGACGCCCGACGGGGCAGAGCGGGGGTCCCAGCGGGCCGCACGAGCCTCCACCCGCACCGCAGGAGCCTCCACCCGCACCGCGCGGGCGTCCGACCGGGCTGCGCGAGCGGAAGAAGCGACGCACCCGGGACGCCCTGCTGCACGCCGCCCTCGACCTTTTCACCACCCAGGGGTACGAGGAGACCACCGTCGACGAGATCGTCGACGCCGTCGAGGTCTCCCAGCGCACCTTCTTCCGCTACTTCGCCAGCAAGGAGGAGGCCGCCTTCGCCATCCAGGAGATGGTGGAGTCGCACTTCCTCTCGGAGCTGCGCCTGCGTCCCGCTTCGGAGACCCCGTTCGAGGCGCTGCGCCGCGCGGTCCTCTGCGCCTGGAACACCATCGGTGAGGCGATCGAGGCGATCGTCACGGTCGAACTCCACATGCGTACCTACCAGATGATCGAGTCGACGCCGTCGCTGCTCGCCTCCCACCTGCGACGCCACATCGATCTGGAGAACCAGATCGCACTGCTGATCGCCGAGCGCGAGGGGCTCGACGTGGAGACCGACCCCCGGCCGAGGGTCGCCGTCGCCGCGTTCTCCGGAGTGATGCGGGTGACCGGGCAGCTCTGGGGGCAGGGGCGGGACGCCAGCGTGGACTCGCTGCGCGCGCTGACCGAGACGTACCTGGACCAGCTCGGCCCGGCACTGGCCGGGAACTGGCGGACGGAGGCCGGCGCGGGGCTCGGGTAGCGCCATGGAAACTCCGTCCGGTGTGCGGTGGGCTCGGAGCGCACGCGTCGGCGCGCCGAGGTGTCGCTGTGTCGAGCCGCCGAGCTGTCGAGCGGCCGATCTGTCGAACGGCCGATCCGCTGATGTATCGACGCGCCGACGCGCAGATGTGCCGTACGCCGCATTGCCCCGACATGACCGACTTCACAACAGCCGTGCCCCGGCGGCCATATGCGACGCTCCGGAGGCACTCCGCGCGCCTGAGCGTGCGCGCCGCACCAACACAGCGTGAAACGACCGGCCCTGAATTCCCGACAGCGGGGTGATGTGTGTCACCCTGTTCACGGCTGCCGTCCCGCGTCTCCTAATGTGGGCGGAAGTGACTTCCTTCGACACCTCCCCCACGCTCACCGCCTGGCGCGCGCTGCTCGCCGTCGCGGTTGTGTTCGTGATGCTGGCGACCACGGGCTGGACCGCCGTACGTCACCAACGCTCCGACGAGCCACGGACCCTCGCACTCGCCTCGTGGGCGCGCGGCGGCGTAGCCGGTCATGCGCTGCCGGACGCCGACGCTCCGCCGGGCCGGATGGCGCAGTTCTTCGCCACGCTCACGGCCGCGCAGCGCACCGCACTCGCGGACAAGTACCCCTTGGTCGTGGGCAATCTGAACGGCGCCCCGGTCACCCTGCGCTACCACGCCAACCAGCGGGCCCTGGTGCAGGCGCAGGCGGTCGAGCGGCAGCGCATGCACGACGAGAGGCTCTCCCCCGACGGCCGCGCCGAGGCGCTCCGGCGGATGAACCGCTTCCAGTCGATGCTGGAGAACGGCCGGCGCATCCTCGCCTTCGACCCGTCCGGGAAGGGCCGCGCCGCCGAGGTTTTCGGTGATCTCGACCGGGCCGCGCGGGTCTCCGTGATCGTCCCCGGCGTCGACACCAATCTGCTGACGCTGGAGCGGACCGCCCCCATGGTGAACGCCGCCCCGGTCGGCATGGCGAAGTCGCTGTACGCGGCGGAGCGCGCCGCGCGTCCCGGTACCCGTACCGCCGTCATCGCCTGGGCCGACTACACGACGCCGGCCGGGATCGGGGTGGACGCGGCCCTGGGGAACCTCGCCGAGCGCGGGGCGGTGCGGCTGAACGCCCTGGTGGGCGCGTTGCCCGGGAACGCCCCGGTCTCACTGTTCTGCCACAGCTACGGCTCGGTGCTGTGCGGTGTCGCCGCGCACGAACTGCCCTCCAGGGTCACCGACATCGCGGTCGCGGGCAGCCCCGGCATGCGGGTGGAGAACGCGGGGGAGCTGCGCACCGGGGCCAGGGTGTGGGCGACGCGGGACCACGGCGACTGGATCGCGGACGTACCGAACCTGGAGCTCGGCGGGCTGGGCCACGGCGCCGACCCGGTCGACCCGGGCTTCGGCGCACGCATTGTTTCGGCGGGCGGAGCGGTCGGCCACAGCGGCTACTTCGAGCCCGGCACCGAGAGCCTCAGCAACTTCGCCGCCATCGGCGTCGGGGCCTACGCCTCGGTGAGCTGCGCGAGCTCCGACAGCACCTGTCACGACGGAGTCGCCACCGGCGGCCGGGGCCCGGGGATCTGACGGGCCCGACGAACGCAGCCGGCCGCACATCGGGGCCAACACCGAGGGGGGACGTGCGAGCAAGTGCCGCATACGATGAGGCACATGGGTGATGTGCTGGCCGGAATTCATGCCACCTGGGAGTTCGACACCGACTCCGTGCTCATCCGCTTCGAACGGGGTATACGCACACCGAAGCTCTTCCAGAGCCTGCGTGAGCGCCGCGTCCCGCACACGGCGCTGTCGTCGGTGACGCTGACCCCCGGCAAGCGGGGCACGGTGGTCCTGCACGCGGTGCCGAGACCCGGTGCCGACCCGTTGCTGGAGGCCGCGGCGGGGCAGCTGAAGGCCGGCAGCGATCCGTACCGGCTGGTGCTTCCGGCCGAGCGCGAGATGCTCGCCGAGTACTACGCGGACGAGCTGCGCGCCCGGCTCGGTCCCGATGCCGCGGAGCCCGCCGAGCGGTTCCTGGTCGCTGCACCCGAGGCCCCGATGCAGTTCAAGGCGTACGACGGCCGGGCCAGCTTCGACGGTGACCGGATCTCCTTCCGCTGGTTCTGGACGGGCGCCTCCACGGCGAAGTGGAAGGCCGGCGACCAGACGTTTCCGGTGACGGAGCTGTGCGGGGTCGAGTGGCGCTCGCCGGAAGCCTTCGACGGCTATCTGCGGCTGGTGCCGAGGGGCCGGGAAGGCGCGGGGGCCGGACCAGGCGCGGGGGCCGGCCTCGGCATGAGCACCGCTTCCGGCCCAGGTGTGGGTGACGGCACTGGTACCGGCACTGGTACGGGGCTGGGCACGGGGCTCGCCGCCGGCCTGCTGCCGAGCGCGCAGCCGATGGCGCCCCGCCCCACCCGGGCCGATCAGGACCCGGCCGCGGTGGTTTTCGGCCTCGGCTACGGCCCGGTGCACGAGTCGCTGCCGTTCGCCGCGGCCGTACTGGAATCCGTACGCAGGAAGCAGCCGTCGTCCGCCACGCCGGCGAGCGTTCCGGCGGGCGCGGGGCGGCGCGATCCCGCGGACATCGCGGAGCGGATCCGGCACCTCGGGGAGCTGCACCAGGCGGGACTGGTGACGGACGACGAGTTCAGCGCGAAGAAGGCGCAGCTGCTCGCCGAGCTGTAGGCGTGCGGTGTGCGGTGTGCGGTGGCCTGGTGTCTATGGCTGCCGGGTCGGCGGGCAAGCTCGACGGCAGTACCCAGGTACGAGAAGGACGGCGGTGGACCGGAACCCAGGTATGACGTCACCGGGCCGGTCCACTGCCTACGCTGATCAAGCCATGTCCACTTCCCCGCCGCGCAAGCCGCGCAAGCCGCCGACGCCGCCCCCGCCATCGACGCCACCGACGCCGCCCGCATCTCCCCCGCCGCCCGCCGTCGACGGCCTGCTGAGCGCCGCCCGGCGCAATCTGCGCGAGTTCGCGCACGGGCTCTCGCACCCGTCCCACCCCGCGACGCCGCTCCTGGCGGACGCGCCGAAGCGGTGGCAGCGACTGCTGCCGTACCTCGTCGTCCTCGCCCTCGTCGCCATCTTCATCCCGGTCACGTTCAATGTCCTGACCGAGGGGTACGGCGTGAACGGAGGACTGGCGGGAGCCCTGGCCGTCGCACAGGCGGCGCCGCTCCTGATGCTGGCGCACCGGCCGCTGCAGGCGTGGTGGATCGTCTTCCCCGCCGACATCCTCGGTGCGGCCGCGCTGCTCGGGTATCCGGTCGGCGCGTTCGGCATCTGGCCGTGGCCGCCGCCCACCCTGGTCGGCTACCTCTTCCTGCTGCTCGCCCTGGCCCTGCGCGAGACCCGGCGGACCCTGGCCGCGGTCTGGGTGGCGACGGGCGCGGCGAGCCTGTTCCTGCACCTGATCGCGCCGGAGCGCAGCAACGGCAGCGCGCTGCTGCTCGTGATCCTCGGTGCGGTGGTCCTGGTGATCGGCGCGGCGGTGCGGGAACGGGGTGACGCGCAGCGTCGGCTCGCCGAGCAGGAGACCATCAGCGAGGCCGAGCGGGCGCAGCGGACGCTGCTGGAGGAGCGCACCAGGATCGCCCGTGAGCTGCACGACGTGGTCGCGCACCACATGTCCGTGATCACGGTCCAGGCCGATTCGGCGCCCTACCGGATCAGCGGACTGCCCGAGGAGGCGCGCGAGGAGTTCGGCGCGATCGCGGCGAGCGCGCGGGAGTCGCTCACGGAGATGCGGCGGCTGCTGACGGTGCTGCGCAGCGAGGGCACGGAGGGCGAGCGGGCGCCGCAGCCGGGGCTCGACCGGGTGCAGCAGCTGGTGGAGGCGACGGTGCGGGCGGGACTGCCGGCCGAGCTGTCGCTGGCCGCCGATCTGCCGGACGTACCGCAGGCGGTGGATCTGTCGGCGTACCGGATCGTGCAGGAGGCGCTGGCCAACGTGATCCGGCACGCGCCCGGTGCGCGGACCCGGATATCGATCACGTCCGACGGCGCGCATCTGACCGTCCTGGTGGTCAACGGCCGGGCGGAGCAACCCGGTTCGCCGTTGGAGACGTCCGGCACGGGGCACGGCCTGGTCGGTATGCGCGAACGCATACGGTTGACGGGCGGCACGCTGGACACCGGACCGCTGCCGGACGGCGGCTTCCGGGTCGCCGCGCGGCTGCCGCTCGCCGCCGTTTCGCCCCCGACCTCGGAGGACTCTTGACCATCCGCGTGATCATCGTCGACGACCAGGCCATGGTGCGGGCGGGGTTCGCGGCACTGCTCGCGGCACAGAGCGACATCGACGTGGTCGGTGAGGCACCGGACGGGCGCCAGGGCATCGACGTCAGCCGGCGGGTCCACCCGGACGTGGTCCTGATGGACGTCCGGATGCCCGAGATGGACGGCCTGGCGGCGGCCCGCGAGCTGCTGAACCCGCCGGTGGGAGTGACGCACCTGCCCAAGGTGCTGATGCTCACCACGTTCGACGTGGACGACTACGTGTACGAGGCGCTGCGCGCCGGGGCGTCCGGTTTCCTTCTGAAGGACGCGCCGCCGGCCGACCTGATCTCGGCGGTACGGGTGGTCGCGGCGGGCGAGGCGCTGCTCGCGCCGTCCGTGACGCGCCGTCTGATAGCCGACTTCGCCCGGCAGGGCCCGACCGGAGCCGCCCGGAGCGGCCAGTCGCTGCGGCTGAACGGACTGACCCCGCGCGAGACGGAGGTGCTGGAGCTGATCGCGCGGGGCCTGTCCAACCAGGAGATCGCGGGGAAGCTGGTGCTGGCCGAGCAGACGGTGAAGACGCACATCGGCCGGGTGCTGGCCAAGCTGGACCTGCGGGACCGGGCGCAGGCGGTGATCTTCGCGTACGAGGCAGGGGTGGTGGTACCGGGAGAACAGTAACGGTGGTCTCCCCCCGCCCACCCCACGGGCAGGCCCCCCGTACACCCCCTACCCGGGTATCAATCCGCACTTAGCTCCTCGGTGCGACGCTTCCGCACCCACCCCCTCCCTACCTTCCTCTCCGTCGCGCCGCACGGCGTGCGGGAGCCGGCTCAGCCGGAGAGGGAGGACGACGGGATGCGCCGTTACGCGAGGCCCCTGGTCGCCGTCGCGATGGCCACCACCGTGGTGGCGGGGACGGCCGGCTGGGCGTCCGAAAACGCCCAGCAGGCCCTCACCGGGCCACCCCCGGGCACCGCGTCCTGGCGCGCGGATCACGCACTCGGGCGGGAGCTGCCCGATCCAGGACGGAGCACACCGGCCGAAGTGGCCCGGTTCTTCCGGGGGTTGACCGAGGCGCAGCAACAAGCCCTGGTCGTACGCCATCCGCTCGTCGTCGGCAATCTGGACGGCGTCCCCGTCGAGTTGCGCTACCAGGCCAACACCCTTTCCCTGCGGGCCGGCAACGATCCGCGGTACGCCCATCTCACCGGGGCCGCGGGGCGGCACCGGCAGATCCTCGCGTTCGACCCGCGTGGACGCGGTCAGGTCGCCGAGGTCTTCGGGGACCTGCGCACCGCGCGCCATGTCGCGGTCGTGGTGCCGGGTTCGGACATCGACGCGGGGACCTTCGACCGTACGAACGATGTGTACGGCACTCCGTCAGGCATGGCGAAGTCCCTGTACGCCCAGACCGGACGCGGCAGCGCCGTCATCGCCTGGGCCGGGTACACCACCCCCGTGGGCGTCGGCCTCGATGCCGCGACCGGGTCGCTCGCCAAGGCCGGGGCCGACCGGCTGACCCGGTTCGCGGCCGGGCTGGCCGCCGACAGCGTGCCCGCGCCCGCCGTGTTCTGCCACAGCTACGGCTCCGTCGTGTGCGGGCTCGCCGCGTCCCGGCTGCGCGCCGCGGACCTGGTCGTCCTCGGCTCGCCCGGGATGCGTGCCGACAACGTCGCGGATCTGCACACCACCGCAAGGGTGTGGGCCGCCAAGGACGCCACTGACTGGATCGACGACGTACCGAACGTCGAGGTGGCGGGGCTCGGACACGGCCCCGATCCGACCGGCCCGGGGTTCGGCGCACGCCGCGTCCCGGCTCACGACGCCCACGGGCACACCGGCTACTTCGCCCCCGGTACGGACTCGCTCCGCACCTTCGCCTCGATCGCGCGGGGAGAAGCCCGATGAGCCTCACCGCCCTCACCACCCTTGCGCGGCGCATCGACGCCCGTACGCCCGCCCATCGCGACCGGGCCATCGACGGCCTGCGCGCCCTCGCGCTGCTGGCCGTCCCGACCGGCCACTGGCTGCTCGGCGGTTTCGGCCTCGACAGCGACGGCGCGCTCCACAACGCCAGTCCGCTGTCGACGTTCGGCGGCCTCGCCCCGGTGAGCTGGGTGCTTCAGATGCTGGGCATCTTCTTCCTGGTCGGCGGGTACGCCTCCGTGCTCTCGTACCGCCGCAGGAAGTCCACCACCGGCGCCTGGCTGCGCGGACGCGTCGCCCGACTGGGCAGGCCGGTGATCGGGGTGACGGCCGTCTGGGCGGCGATGATCCCGGTGCTGAGCGCGCTCGGCGTGCCCGGTGACACCCTGCGGACCGGGTCGACGCTGGTGATCCAGCCACTGTGGTTCGTCGGGGTGTACACGGTGGTCACGGCGCTCACCCCGTACTGCGTCAAGGCCACGCGGAAGCTGGGCGTCTGGGCCGCGGTGCCGTTGCTCGGGTCGGTCGCCGCCGTCGACTTCCTGCGGTACGGGCCGTTCGCCGACGCCATGCCGTCCTGGCTGAGCGTGCTGAACATCCTTCCGGGCTGGCTCTTCGCGTACCAGCTCGGCGTCTCCTGGGGCGAGGGCCGGATCGGCAGGCGGGGCGCCCTGCTGTTGCTGATCGGTGGGACGGTGTTGTTCGCCGCGTTGCTGCTCGCCCTCCACTACCCGGCGTCGATGGTCGGCGTCCCCGGCGAGGCGCGGACGAACTCGCACCCGCCGTCGCTGCTCGTCCTGGCGCTGGCCGCCGCTCAGAGCGGTGCGGCGATCCTGCTGCGGGACCGGATCGGCCGGCTGCTGCGCAGGCCACTGCTGTGGGCGCCGGTCGTCGTCATCAATCTGTCCGCGATGACGATCCTGTGCTGGCACCAGACGGCGATGCTGGCCGCGGCGGTCCCGGCGTCGTTCGCCGGTGCGGTGCCGGGGCTGACGACCGGGCCCGAGACGGTCGGCTGGATCCTGGCGCGGGCGGCGTGGCTGCCGGTGTTCGCGGGGCTGCTGGCGCTGATCGCCCGATACGCCCGACGTTTCGAGGCCCCGTGGCAGACCGGCACACACACGGCGAACGCCCGCCGGGCGTTGGCGGGCCTGCTGGCGACGGGATTCGCGGTGTACACGCTGGGGCTGGCGTAGGACGGCAAAACCCAGCCCGCCCGGCGATCGAGGGCATCTTTCAAGCCCGTCCGGCGCTTGAGGACGCCACGATCGCCGGGCGCCCGGGCCCGCCGGAAACGACTACTCGCGCGCGGTGGACGTGGAGCTCATGTCCGGGTACCGGTCCCCCGCCACCTGCCCCGCGATCGGCTCCAGCAGCGCCAGCTCCTGGTCCGTCAGCGTGAGCCGGGTGGCGGCCACGTTCTCCAGCAGCCGGCTGCTCCTGCGGGTGCCCGGGATCGGCACCACGGTCAGACCGTGCACCTGGGCCCGCTGCTGCACCCAGGCGAGCGCCACCTGCGCGGCCGACGCCCCGTGTGCCGCCGCGATCTTGTGCACGGGCTCCAGCAGGGCGGCGTTCGCCTTCGCGTTGTCGCCCGTGAAGCGCGGCTGGAACTGGCGGAAGTCGCCCTTCGACAGGTCCTTGGCCGCGTCCGCGAACGCCCCGGTCAGGAAGCCCCGGCCGAGCGGCGAGTACGGCACGACGGTCACCCCGAGCTCGACAGCCGCCGGTACGGCGCTGCGCTCGACGTCGCGGCTGAAGAGCGACCACTCGGACTGCAGGGCGGCGATCGGATGCACGGCGTACGCCTCGCGCAGCTCCGCGCCGGTCACCTCGCTCAGCCCGAGCTGCTTCACCTTGCCCTGCCGCACCAGCTCGGCCATCGCGCCGACGGACTCGGCGAGCGGGACGGCCGGGTCGCGGCGGTGCATGTAGTACAGGTCGATGACATCGGTGTTCAGCCGGCGCAGGCTGTCCTCGACGGCGCGGCGGATGTACGCGGGGTCGTTGCGCACGCCCCGGTAGTGCGGGTCGTCGTCCTTGCGCTCGATGGCGAACTTCGTGGCGAGCGTGATCTCGTCGCGGTGCGCCCCGACGAACGGGGCGAGGAACGTCTCGTTGGCGCCGCTCCCGTAGATGTCGGCGGTGTCGAAGAGGGTGACGCCCGCCGCCAGCGCCGTCTCCAGCGTCTCGCGGGCGGCGGACTCATCGGTGTCCCCGTAGAACTCGCTCATGCCCATGCAGCCGAGTCCCTGCACGCCGACCTGCGGGCCGCCGTTGCCGAGCTCCACGGTGGTGATCTTGTCGTCAGACATCAGGCACAGGGCCTTTCCGGCGCCCGTCGGGCGCTCGCATAGAAGTCGATCTTGTGGTCGAGGACGGCGAGGGTGTCCTGAAGCTCCGCGATCCGCGTCCTCACGTCGCGGCGGGTCGCCTCCAGCAGCTCCTGCCGTTCCTCGAAGGTGTGCTCGCCCTCGCGCAGCAGCTCCGCGTACCGGACCATGTCGGCGACCGGCATCCCGGTCAGCCGCAGCTTGCCGACGAAGGCCAGCCAGTCCAGGTCACGGTTGGTGAAGCGGCGCTGGCCGGTGTTCGACCGGTCGACGTGTGGCATCAGCCCGATCCGCTCGTACCAGCGCAGGGTGTGCGCGGTGAGCCCGGTGAAGGCGACGACCTCACTGATGGTGTAGCGGTCCTGCCCCTCGGGGCGCGGATGTGCCCGAGGGGCCGAGGCGCAGACGTCCACTTTCACGGAAGTGCTCTCCATCACCGTCATGGCCTCCACGCTAGAACCTTGGAGTGCACTCTAAGCAAGCGCAATCGGGGACGGAATCCGAGTGCGTCCCGTCTCGGGGCCACGCTAGGATCAAGAAATTTCGATGCGGGGGACATCATGGTGCGACAGTCCGGTCAGCGTGAACGCCTTCGGCGTGTGTCCGAACGACGCCGGGGCGCGGGACGGTCGGAATCCCATGGGAATGCCACTCGGACGGCGATCGTAGCGGCGGTTCTGACTGGTTTATCCGCGGTGATCGTGAGCGTCATCACCGGCCTGGGGTCATCACTTCAGGGATTCGTCACCGACGCACTGTTCGACGAGAAGGGACCGGCCGCTTCGGCCCCGCCCCACTCGGACCCGTCGACGCCGATCAAAGTGGTGGTCCTGCCGGACGAAGGCGGCACCTATTTGGTTTCGGAGAAAAGGGTCGAAAGAGCCGAGGACAAGGCGGTATTGACCGGCATGGCGACTCCGGAGACATGGAACCGCCTGCTCCGGAAAATTGGCGCAGTCACCCTCAACAGGACCGCCTACACGGTGACCGTCACCAACGCGTCCTCCTCGCCGGTCAGGGTGGTGAACATCGTCCCGGTGATCACACGACGCACCAAGGCGATCGACACCACGATGATCGTGCCCCTCGGGGGCATGGAATCGGACACCATCCCGGTCGAACTGAACCTGGACAACCGGTACCCCAAGTTCACACAGAACGGAAAGCCCTATTTCACCCGGAAATCACAGGTCCTCAAGCCCGGGGACGGTTTCGTCATGGCCGTGGAGTCGAAACTGCTGGGCAGGGAGTACGTCGAATACCACCTGAGGGTGGATTACATCGACAACAAAGGCAGCAAGCATTCTCTCCAGGTGAAGGAACCCGATACCACCGTGGGCAGGTTCCGCGTTTCCGGACGTGTCGACGACAAGGAATACACCGACTATTGGGGCTCCAACGAAGGGGGAACGGGGCGCAGGCTGTACAGCACGGGGGAAAGAAAGTAGCCGAGGCGGGGACCGAGACGTTCGAACGTGCCCGTTACGCTCGTGCGCATGCAGAGCCTCTCCCGGGAGGCCAGACGGCCCTGATGCTCACCGACCGCGCGCAGAACCTTCTCGTCCTGGGATGTGAGGTGCTTGAGGCGGTCCCGGATTGCCACCCCGCACGGCCCGGGCGCCACGAACGGCGCCGCCAATTCCCGCAAACCACCCACCGCAACACCCCCTCCCCGAGACTGGAGACCTGCCACCCAGCCCAACAAGGAATCTTTTCCGTGGCTTCCAGCTCGGTCACACTGAGCGGACTGCCCGACATTCTTCACCCGCCTTTTCCACTGACGTCGGTCCGCCCTATCTCCACCTGACGCCGATTCCGCGCTGGAACGTGAGCCCCCGACGGGCAGTTGCCTGCGTCGGGTAACCAACGGGCCAAGCCATCAGCCGACCCTTCAGTGCCGAAGCAGTGTGCCGTCGTCGGGCGGCCGGTGACTCGACATCCCTGCCCGTTACGCTCGTACGCATGCAGAGCCTGGCGATGATCGACAACTGGCCCGTCCCCACCGCGGCTGCGGCCGTCGTACGAGCGGACGGCACCGTCGTCGGTACGCACGGCCCGACCGCGCACCGCTTCCCGCTCGCCTCCGTCACCAAGCCGCTCGCGGCCTACGCGGCGCTCGTCGCGTACGAGGAGGGCGCGGTCGAGCTCGACGAGCCGGCCGGACCCGAGGGTTCCACCGTCCGGCATCTGCTCGCGCACACCAGCGGGCTCGCCTTCGACGAGCACCGGGTGACAGCAGCTCCGGGCACCCGGCGGCTCTACTCCAACGCGGGCTTCGAGGCCCTCGGCGACCACATCGCCAAGGCCACCGACATCCCGTTCCCGGAGTACGTGCGCCAGGCGGTACTGGAGCCGCTGGGCATGACGGCGACGGCGGTGGACGGCTCGCCCGCCAAGGACGGTATGTCGACCGTCGACGACCTGGTGCGGTTCGCCGCGGAGGTACAGGCCCCGCGGCTGCTCGACCCGCGTACGGTGCTGGCCGCGCAGACCGTCGTGCATCCCGGCCTGAAGGGTGTATTGCCCGGCTACGGCCACCAGAACCCCAACGACTGGGGGCTCGGCTTCGAGATCCGGGACCACAAGTCGCCGCACTGGACGGGCAGTTCCTCGTCCCCGGCGACCTTCGGACACTTCGGGCAGTCCGGCACGTTCCTGTGGATCGACCCGGTCGCGGGGGCGGCCTGCGTCGCCCTCACCGACCGGGCCTTCGGCCCGTGGGCGGTCGAGGTGTGGCCCGCGTTCACGGACGCGGTGCTCGCGGAGCTCCGTTCCGGTCACTGAAAGGCGTCACCCGTCGGCCGCTTTCGTGGCCAGACACTCGAACCACACCGTCTTGCCACGGCCGTCGCGACGCGGTTCCGCGCCCCAGCGATCGGTGACGGCATCGACGAGGACCAGCCCTCTCCCACCCTCGTCGAGGGCATCACCCAGTACCGCGCGGGGCAGTTCCGGGCAACCGTCCGTGACCTCGACCCGCACGCCCCCGGCCGGGAGCAGGAAGATGAGCGTCTGACAACGGCGATCGGGGACGTGCCGTACGACATTGGCGATCAGCTCGGTGAGCGCCAGCTCCGCCGCGTCGGCCACGTCGAGAAGCCCCCAGCCGGTGAGGTAGAGGCGCAGGATGCGGCGCAGATGCCGGGCCGAGTGCTCACCCATCGCGAAGTCGGCCCGGTAGGTCGCCTCCAGCGAGTCGTCGGCCTGCGGATCAATTACGTGATTCATGTCACCAGAGTGCAGCGACGCGATTACGCTCGGCTACGTACGGAAACGAACGCCGCGAGGCGTTGAACGCCGGAGGTGCCCCCCGCCGTGGCCAACATCCAGACTCTCGATCCCAGCGCTTCCCCGTTGGACTACTACGGCTGGGAACTGCGCCGCCAGAGAGAGGCCCACAACCTCAAACAAGGGCAGCTCGGCGACATCATCTTCTGCACGGGCTCGCTGATCGGTCAGATCGAGACGACGAAGAAGATCCCCACCCGCGACTTCTCCGAGCGGGTGGACGCGGCACTCGGCACGGACGGCGTGTTCTCGCGCCTCGTCGGCCTGGTCCTGCGCAGCCAACTGCCGACCTGGTTCCAGCCGTACGCGGACATGGAGGCCCGTGCGGCGTACATCTCCACGTATCAGGCACAGTTGGTGTACGGGCTGTTGCAGACGGAGGAGTACGCGCGGGCACTACTCGGTGTCGATCACCCCAACAAGGTCGATGAGATGGTGGCGGCCCGCCTGGAGCGCCAGCGGATCCTGAAGGGCGAGAATCCGCCCGCCTTGTGGATCACCCTGAGCGAAGCCGCGTTGCTCCAGGAGGTCGGCGGACGTGACGTCATGCGCGCCCAACTGGCACGCCTGTTGGGCTTCCGCGACGATCCCTGGGTACAGATCCAGGTGCTTCCGTTCTCCGTCGGCCAGCACACGGGAATGATGGGCTCGTTCACCCTGCTCAGGTTCGAGGACGACCCCGACCTGTTCTACGTGGAGAGCTACGACCAGGGTCACATGACCGCCAATTCCCAGGTGATCAAGGAACGTTCGGTCGGCTACGCTCGCTTGCAAGCCACAGCCCTCTCCCCCGAGGACTCGGCGACACTGATCGCTCGTGTGATGGAGGAACGCTATGGAGACCATGCATGACCTGACCGGAGCACAGTGGCGGAAGTCGTCGTACAGCGGCACCAACGGCGGCGAATGCGTCGAGTGCACCGTCACCGGCGGCGCGGCCTGGCGCAAGTCCAGTTACAGCGGCACCAATGGCGGCGACTGCGTAGAGGTGGCCGACGGCCTCCCCTGCGCCGTGCCCGTGCGCGACAGCAAGAACCCGGATGGCCCCGTCCTGGTCGTCGGGGCCGACGCCTGGCAGAGCTTCGTGGACGGGCTCCGCTGACGTCACCGGAAGCCCTGTGCGACGGAGGGGGCTCGGGACAGGCGCCCCCGACGCCGTACCCTCCGCCCCGGGGAACCGCTACTCTCTCCGGCCATGGCCGACATAGTCCGCGCTGCCGCCTCCGACGTCCCGGCGCTCGCTTCCGTACTCGCCAGCGCCTATGCCGAGGACCCCGTCTGGTCCTGGCTGATGCCGCACGACCGGGACCGGCGGCTGCGGCTGCTGTTCACCGCGCATCTGGCGCAGCAGGTCCCGGCGGGCCGGGTGTGGACCGATCCGGACCGTACGGTGGCGGCGGTGTGGGCGGAGCCCGGGAAGTGGAAGCTGCCGGTGAGCTATCTGCTGCGCAACGCGGGCACGCTGCTGCGGGCGGGACGGGCCCAACTCCCGCGTACCGGAATGCGATTGCTGGCCCTTGAGCACCGCCACCCGGCCGACCCCGCGCACTGGTACGTCGAGTACATCGGCACTCACGCGGACGCGCGCGGCACGGGGCGCGGATCGCAGGTGCTCGGCGGGCTGCTGGAGCAGGCGGACGCGGACGGGCGGCCGGTGTTCCTGGAGTCGAGCAACCGCCGCAATCTGACGTTCTACCGGCGACACGGCTTCGCGGTGCACGAGGAGATGACGTTTCGGGCGGGGCCGCCGATGTGGTCGATGTGGCGCCGGGACACCGGCCGCTAGGGACACCGACCGGTAGCCGAGGCCGGCAACCGGGCCGGTGGTTCAGGCCGACAGCTCCCAGATCAGCACCTCGGCCGACCCGGCCGTCTCTGCCGCGACCAGCTCCAGGCCCTCCTCCCCGGTGATCCGCACCGAGTCGCCCGCCTCCAGCTCCTCGTCCCCGAGCCGTACGCCCCCGGCCGCCACATGGACGTACACCCGCGCCGCGTCCGGCACCGCCGTGCGTTCCCCCGCGGCCAGTCTGCGTACGTGCAGCATCGCACCGGCCGCCGGTAGGGCGTACGGGGTGGAGTCGGCGATGCCGGGAACGATCGCGTAAGAGGGCTCGCCGCCCGGTTCGAGCGGTGCCAGCCACATCTGAAGGAAAGTCAGCGGGCCGTCCCCGTCGTTGCGTTCGACGTGGCGGACGCCCGACGCGGCGCCGAGGTGCTGGAGGTCCCCGGCGCGTACGACCGTGGCGTGTCCGGTCGAATCGCGGTGGGTCAGTTCGCCCTCGACCACCCAGGTGACGATCTCCGTATGACTGTGGGGGTGTTCGTCGAAGCCCGCGCCGGGCGCCAGCCGCTCCTCGTTGCACGCCAGGATCGCGCCGAAACGCAGATTGTCCGGGTCGTAGAAGCCGCCGAAGGAGAAGGCGTGCCGGGACAGGATGCCGGCGGCCCGGTCCCCGCCCTGGAAGCGGTCTTCGGCGCGGTGTACGGAAATCACCCGCCCACGGTAGCCCGGCGCGGCGCACCCGCGACCCTCCCTGCGGCCGCTCGTCGTACCCGGCGGTGCGACCCGCGGCCGCCCCGGCCCTCCGTTCACGTGGCCCGATAAGGCAGTCTTGTGTCCGTGCCCCGACCCGATCCTGAGCAGCCCGCTGCGAACGCCGCCCACCTGCATGCCGCGACCCTGAAACGGCTGGAACAGTCCTCCGGCCGACTGGCCGCCAACGCGATCGCCCGCATGGACGAGACACTCCCGTGGTATCGGGCGATGCCGCCGGAGAACCGGTCCTGGATCGGCCTGGTGGCCCAGGCCGGAATCGCGGCGTTCACCGAGTGGTTCCGGCATCCCGAGACCCCCCAGGCCATCTCCACCGATGTGTTCGGCACGGCTCCGCGCGAGCTGACCCGGGCGATCACCCTGCGGCAGACCGTCGAGATGGTTCGTACGACGATCGAGGTCATGGAGGCCGCGATCGAGGAGGTCGCCGCGCCCGGCGATGAGTCCGTACTGCGGGAGGCGCTGCTCGTCTACGCCCGGGAGATCGCCTTCGCCACCGCCCAGGTGTACGCGCAGGCCGCAGAGGCCCGAGGTGCCTGGGACGCCCGGCTGGAATCGCTCGTGGTGAACGCGGTGCTGTCCGGCGAGGCCGACGAGGGCGCCGTGTCACGCGCCGCGGCTCTCGGCTGGAACTCCCCCGAGCACGTCTGCGTGGTGCTCGGCACGGCCCCGGACGGCGACAGCGAGCTGACCGTGGAGGCGATCCGACGGGCCGCCCGGCACGCGAAGCTCCAGGTCCTGACCGGGGTGCTCGGCAACCGCCTCGTCGTCATCGCGGGCGGCAGCGACAACCCGCTTCAGGTCGCGAAGGCGCTGATCGGCCCGTACGCGGCAGGTCCCGTCGTCGCCGGGCCCGTGGTGCCCGACCTGCTGGCGGCCACCCGGTCCGCGCAGGCGGCGGCCGCCGGGCTCAAGGCGTGCAGCGCCTGGCAGGACGCCCCGCGGCCGGTGCTGGCCGACGATCTGCTGCCGGAGCGCGCGATGGCGGGCGACCCCGCCGCACGGGACCAGTTGGTGGAGGAGATCTACAGACCGCTGGAAGAAGCGGGTTCTGCCCTCCTGGAGACGCTGAGTGTGTATCTGGAGCAGGCGAGCAGCCTGGAGGGCGCGGCGAGGATGCTCTTCGTCCACCCCAACACCGTGCGCTACCGGCTCCGACGTGTGACTGACGTCACCGGCTGGTCACCTTCCGATGTCCGCTCGGCGTTCACTCTGCGAATCGCCCTGATTCTGGGGCGCTTGGCCGCCAGAGATCTCCAGTCCTAGACTTTTGTCGGACATCAACAATTCCCCATACGGTTCTTCGTCCCTGTCCCCACGGGTGTTCCGGACCGTTCACAAGAGAGAGTGTGAGGGTGCTCGTACTCGTCGCTCCCGGCCAAGGCGCTCAGACGCCTGGCTTCCTGACCCCCTGGCTCGACCTTCCCGGTGCCACCGACCGCGTCGCGGCCTGGTCCGATGCCATCGGGCTGGACCTCACGCACTACGGCACCGAGGCCGACGCGGAGGCAATCCGTGACACCGCGGTGGCGCAGCCGCTGCTGGTTGCCGCAAGTCTGCTGTCCGCGGCCGCGCTCGACGCGTCGCCCGACATCGTCGCGGGTCACAGCGTGGGGGAGATCACCGCAGCGGCCCTCGCCGACGTCATCGGCGACGAGGCTGCGCTGCGACTCGTACGCACCCGTGGGCTCGCCATGGCCGACGCCGCCGCCGTCACCGAGACCGGTATGGCGGCGCTGCTCGGCGGCGACCCGGAGGTGACGGTCGCGCACCTGGAGAAGCTCGGGCTGACCCCGGCGAACGTCAACGGGGGCGGCCAGATCGTCGCCGCGGGCACCGTCGCGCAGATCACCGCGCTGACCGAGGACATGCCCGAGGGCGTACGCCGGGTGGTGCCCCTCAAGGTCGCCGGTGCCTTCCACACCCACCACATGGCGCCCGCCGTCGACCAGCTGCGCGACGCCGCGGTGGAGCTGAAGATCGCCGACCCGGCCGTGACATATGTCTCCAACGCCGACGGGCAGCCCGTCGCCCTCGGTGACGAGGTCATCTCCCGGCTGATCGGCCAGGTGGCCAACCCGGTCCGCTGGGACCTGTGCATGGAGACCTTCAAGAAGATGGGTGTCACGGCGCTCATCGAGGTGTGCCCCGGTGGGACCCTCACGGGTCTCGCCAAACGCGCGCTGCCCGGTGTCCAGACTCTCGCGCTGAAGACCCCCGACGACCTCGACGCGGCCCGCGCGCTCCTCATCGAGCACGCGGGCGCCTGATAAGGAGCCCGAGAGCATGTCGAAGATCAAGCCAAGCCAGGGCGCCCCGTACGCACGGATCATGGGTGTCGGCGGCTACCGGCCGACCCGTGTCGTGCCGAACGAGGTGATCCTCGAAACGATCGACTCGTCCGACGAGTGGATCCGCTCGCGCTCCGGCATCGCCACCCGCCACTGGGCCTCCGACGAGGAGACCGTGGCCACGATGTCCATCGAGGCGTCCGGAAAGGCCCTCGCCGACGCCGGGATCACGCCCGAGCAGATCGGCGCCGTGATCGTCTCCACCGTCTCGCACTTCAAGCAGACCCCGGCCATCGCGACCGAGATCGCCCACAAGATCGGTGCGGGCAAGCCCGCCGCCTTCGACATCTCGGCCGGCTGCGCGGGCTTCGGCTACGGGCTCACCCTCGCCAAGGGCTTGATCGTCGAGGGTTCCGCGGAGTACGTCCTCGTCATCGGCGTGGAGCGGCTCAGCGACCTCACCGACCTCACCGACCGGGCGACTGCCTTCCTGTTCGGTGACGGCGCCGGTGCGGTCATCGTCGGCCCGTCGAAGGTGCCGGCGATAGGGCCGACGGTCTGGGGCTCCGAGGGCGACAAGTCCGAGACCATCAAGCAGACCGTGGCGTGGGACGAGTTCCACACCGAGCGCCCGGAGAAGTTCCCGGCCATCACGCAGGAGGGCCAGGCAGTCTTCCGCTGGGCCGTCTTCGAGATGGCGAAGGTCGCCCAGCAGGCGCTGGACGCGGCCGGGATCGCCCCGGAAGACCTGGATGTCTTCATTCCGCACCAGGCCAACATGCGGATCATCGACTCGATGGTGAAGACCCTGAAGCTGCCGGAGAACGTCACGGTCGCCCGTGACGTGGAGACCACCGGCAACACCTCCGCCGCCTCGATTCCGCTCGCTATGGAGCGGCTTCTGGCGACCGGTCAGGCGAAGAGCGGCGACACCGCGCTCGTCATCGGCTTCGGGGCGGGTCTCGCCTACGCCGCGACGGTCGTTACCCTCCCCTAGGCACACCAGGCCATTTGGCCCGGACGCCCGAACCCTGCAGATAAACACCGAAGGAGCGCCAACATGGCCGCCACTCAGGAAGAGATCGTCACCGGTCTCGCCGAGATCGTCAACGAGATCGCCGGTATCCCGGTCGAGGACGTCCAGCTGGACAAGTCCTTCACCGACGACCTGGACGTCGACTCGCTGTCCATGGTCGAGGTCGTCGTCGCCGCCGAGGAGCGCTTCGACGTCAAGATCCCCGACGAGGACGTCAAGAACCTCAAGACGGTCGGCGACGCCGCCGAGTACATCCTCAAGCACCAGGGCTGATCAGCCCGGCTCCTGTGTCGCCACCCGGCGGTGGCGCCGCTGATTCACGACCCTCTACACGTGGAGAAGATTTTCCAGTGAACTCGACCAATCGCACCGTGGTCGTCACCGGTATCGGCGCAACCACTCCGCTGGGTGGCGACTCGGCGTCGACCTGGGAAGGTCTGATGGCCGGCCGGTCCGGCGTCAAGCCTCTCGAGGGCGAACGTTTCGCCGAACTGCCCGTCCGGATCGCCGCGCTCGCGGCCGTCGACCCGGGCGACGTTCTGCCCCGCCCACTCGCCCGCAAGCTGGACCGCTCGGCGCAGTTCGCGCTGATCGCGGCCCGTGAGGCGTGGGCGGACGCCGGTTTCACCGGCAAGGCCGGTGAGGACGAGACGATCCGGCCCGAGCGGCTCGGCTCGGTCATCGCCTCCGGTATCGGCGGCGTGATCACCCTGCTCGACCAGTACGACGTACTCAAGGAGAAGGGCGTACGCCGCGTCTCCCCGCACACCGTGCCCATGCTCATGCCCAACGGCCCGGCCGCCAACGTCGGCCTGGAGGTCAACGCCCAGGCCGGTGTGCACACTCCGGTCTCCGCCTGCGCCTCGGGCGCCGAGGCGATCGGGTACGCCGTCGAGATGATCCGCACCGGCCGTGCCGATGTGGTCCTCGCCGGTGGCACCGAGGCGGCGATCCACCCGCTGCCGATCGCGGCGTTCGCCAACATGATGGCGATGTCGAAGAGCAACGACGAGCCGGAGAAGGCCTCCCGGCCGTACGACACCGGCCGTGACGGCTTCGTACTCGGCGAGGGCTCCGGAGTCGTCGTCCTGGAGTCCGCCGAGCATGCCGCCGCGCGCGGCGCCAAGGTCTACTGCGAGGTGCTGGGTCAGGGGCTGTCCGCGGACGCCCACCACATCGCGCAGCCCGAGCCGACCGGCCGGGGCATCGCCGCCGCGATGCAGAACCTGCTGGACCAGACGGACCTCAAGCCGTCCGAGGTCGTCCACCTCAACGCGCATGCCACGTCGACGCCGCAGGGCGACGTCGCGGAGCTGAAGGCGCTGCGCAAGGTGCTGGGCGACGACCTCGACCACGTCGCGATCTCCGCGACGAAGTCGATGACCGGTCACCTGCTGGGTGGCGCGGGCGGCATCGAGACCGTCGCGACAGTCCTGGCGCTGCACCACCGGATGGCGCCGCCGACCATCAACATCGACAACCTCGACGAGGCGGTCGAGGCGGACATCGTGCGCGAAGAGCCGCGGCCGCTGCCGGAGGGTCCGATCGCCGCGATCAACAACTCGTTCGGGTTCGGCGGGCACAACGTGGTCCTCGCGTTCCGCAGCGTCTGACCTGCGGTCCACGGACCGGTACGACGAGGCCCGCCTCCCCACTCGGGAAGGCGGGCCTCGTCCGTTGCGCGGGGCGTTTCAGGGGCTCTGCCCCCGGACCCCCGCTCCTCAATCGCCGGAGGGGCTGGATTTCTCAGCCGCCGGAGGGGCTGGATTTCGCGCCCTCACACCACCTGGTGCAGCCACCGCACCGGCGCGCCCTCGCCCGCGTGACGGAAGGGTTCCAGTTCGTCGTCCCACGGCTTGCCGAGCAGCTTGGCGATCTCGGCCTCCAGGTCGGTCTCGCCCCGCACCGACCGTGCCAGCGCCGCACGCAGCCGGTCCTCGGGCACCAGGATGTCGCCGTGCATGCCGGTGACGGCGTGGAAGATGCCCAGCCGGGGCGTGGAGCTGTAACGCTCGCCCTCCGACGTGGGGCTCGGCTCCGCCGTCACCTCGAAGCGCAGCAGATCCCAGCCGCGCAGCGCGGAGGCCAGCTTCGACGCCGTGCCGGGGCGGGCCTGCCAGGAGAACTCGGAACGCCAGGTGCCGGGCGCGGCCGGCTGTCTGATCCAGTCGAGCTGGACCCGCACACCGAGGACACCCGCCACCGCCCATTCGACATGGGGGCAGAGCGCGCGCGGTGCGGAGTGAACGTACAGAACTCCACGTGTCGTCACCGGGACCTCCAGTGTGGGACGAAGTTCGCCTTCCCCAGCGGCCTCGCGCCCGTACCGTCTCTTCTCAGCCGGCCCCCGAGGTTCTCGTCAGTAAACAGCATCGGGGCGAATCTCCTGAAAAGGGACAGTATGTGACGTGATGTGATTTACGGAAAGCCACCCGAGTGGAGCCGGGCGAGGCAGGGCGCCGCTGGTTCGACGAGGAAAAGCTACCGCGCGGCGGCGGCCGAAGTGTGACGTACGGTCGGTCCTGGGCACATCATTCGCACAGCTTTCACCCTGTGGGGCACCCGGGCCCGCCGCCCGGTGCCGCGGGGAGGTTGCCGGGGGCATAACCGAGGGGACCAAGGGATGCAGAATCGTTCGCGTACCGCGGCCGCTGTCCTGGCGGCGGTCTCGTTGCTCGGCGCCGCCGCTCTGACCGGTTGCGACGCCAATGGGAACAGAACAGCGAAGGGGGCGGCGGCCGAGCCGCGGGAGCCGTCCGCGAGGCCCGGACCGGTCTGGGACCGCAGTCCTGGGTCGGTGGCCGCCGTCGGTGACTCCATCACCCGCGGGTTCGACGCGTGTTCGGTGCTGGCGGACTGTCCGGAGGCGTCCTGGGCGACCGGCACGGACCGGGAGGTGCGCAGCCTCGCCGTGCGGCTGCTCGGTGAGTCGGGGGCCGCCGCGCGCAGTTGGAACCACGCCGAGACGGGGGCCAGGATCGCGCAGTTGCCACAGCAGATGGCGCTGGCCGCGAAGGAGAAACCGGATCTGGTGACGGTGATGATCGGCGCCAATGACGCCTGCCGGGACTCGGTGCGGCTGATGACGCCGACGGCTGATTTCCGGGCGTCGTTCGAGGCTTCGATGCGTCAGTTGCGCGCCGGGGCACCGAAGGCGCAGGTGTACGTGTCAAGCGTGCCGGATCTCAAGCGGCTCTGGTCGACGGGGCGCGGCAACCCGCTGGGCAAGCAGATCTGGAAGCTGGGGATCTGTCAGTCGATGCTGGGGGACGCGGACGACATGGGGGCGCCCGCCGCGGCCCGGCGCGCCTCGGTTCAGGAGCGGGTCGTGGCGTACAACGAGGCGCTGCGGGACGTCTGCACGAAGGACCGGCGCTGCCGCTACGACGGCGGGGCGGTCTTCGACTACGCGTTCACGGGCAAGCAGCTCAGCCAGTGGGACTGGTTCCATCCGGGGCGCAACGGACAGGCGAGGCTGGCGGAGATCGCGTACCGCAATGTCACTTCGGCCAGGCCCCCGGCGTAGGCTTTGTGATCATGGACACAGGTTCGAGCGCGGTGATACGTGCGGAAGAGTTCGGCACCCTCGCGGACGGCGCCGTCGTGCACCGCTGGACGCTGGAGCGGGGCGATACGCGGGTGCGCGTCCTGACGTACGGCGGCATCGTGCAGTCGGTCGAGGTGCCCGGCCGGGACGGAGCGCGGGCGGGTGTCGCGCTCGGGCTGCCGGACCTCGCCGGGTACGAGACGTTCACCGGCCCGTACTTCGGCGCGCTCGTCGGGCGGTACGCGAACCGGATCGGCGGGGCCTGTTTCGAGCTGGACGGCCGCACGCACCGGGTGACGCGGAACGAGGGGCGCAACCATGTGCACGGCGGAGCCCGGGGCTTCGACAAGCGCGTGTGGGAGGCGCGGGAGGTGGCGGACGGTGTCCGGCTGTCCCTGGTCTCCGAGGACGGCGAGGAGGGCTTCCCGGGGCATCTGACGGTGTCGGCGACGTACACGCTGGACGAAGGCGGGGCGCTGCGGATCGCGTACCGGGCGACGACGGACGCCCCGACGGTGGTCAACCTCACCAATCACACGTACTGGAACCTCACGGGCGCCGACGGCGGCAGCGCCCTCGGGCAGGTGCTGCGGATCGCGGCCGGGCGGATGACCCCGGCGGACGCCGAGTCGCTGCCGACGGGCGAGTTCCTGCCGGTGGACGGGACCAGGTTCGACTTCCGTGAGCCGCGGCCGGTCGGCCCGGACTACGACCACAACTTCGTGCTGGACGAGGCGGTGGCGGGTCCGGTGGCCGAGCTGTACGACGCGGGGTCGGGGCGCGTCCTGACCGTCAGTACGACGGAGCCGGGGATGCAGCTGTACACGGCGGACCACTTCGACGGGCGGCCGTTCGGGCCGGGCGGCGGGATCGCGCTGGAGACGCAGCACTTCCCGGACTCCCCGAACCGACCGGATTTCCCGAGCACGGTGCTGCGGCCGGGCGAGGAGTACATCTCGTCGACGGTGTACGGATTCTCGGTGCGCTGACGCGCCGTCGCCACGGCAGGGGAGAGCCCCGGAGCGCGGTGCCGGCACCGCTCCGGGGCTCTCCCGCGCCGGAAGGGACCGCTTACCCGGCGGTGTCCACGGCCTTGATGTCCACGGCCGTCGTCAGGCGTACGTCGCCGAGCGAGCGGGCCGCCTGCACCTCGTAGGTGCCGGGGACGAGGGTCCAGTCGTACGCGCTCTCGTCCCAGATCTCGTACGCGCGCCGCTCCAGCGGGATCACCACCTCGGCACTCTCGCCGGGCGCCGCCTCGACCCGTGCGAAGCCGGCCAGCCAGCGGGCGGGGCGTTCGGCGCTGTCGTCCCGGGGCGCGAGGTAGAGCTGGACGGTCTCGGCGCCGGGGCGGGTGCCGGTGTTGCGGACGCGGACAGTGGCGCTGTCCGGGCCGGCCGTCAGGGTCTCGTACTCCCAGGTGGTGTAGCCGAGTCCGTGGCCGAAGGGGTACGCGGGCACGGTGCCCGCCTTCTCCCAGGCGCGGTAGCCGACGAAGACGCCCTCGTCGTAGGAGAGTTCGCCGTCGGTGGGGGTGGTGTTCGAGACCGGGACGTCGGCGAGCGCGACCGGCCAGGTGGTGGGGAGGCGGCCGCCCGGTTCCTCGGCGCCGAGCAGGACGTCGGCCAGGGCGTGGCCGGCCTCCTGGCCGGGGAACCAGCTGAGCAGGACCGCGGCGACCTCGTCGCGCCACGGCAGCTCCACCGGGGAGCCGGAGTTGACGATCACGACCGTGTTCGGGTTGACGGCCGCAACCGCCCTGACGAGGTCGTCCTGGTGGCCGGGGAGCTTCAGGTCGGCGCGGTCGAAGCCCTCGGACTCGACGCGTTCGGTGGTGCCGACGACCACGACCGCGGTGTCCGCGCCGCGGGCCGACTCGACGGCCTCGGCGATCAGCTCCCCGGGGTCGCGGCGAGGGCCGAGGTGGCAGAAGGAGAACGAGACGCCGGGGATCGCCGCGTCGTCGCCCAGGGTGTCGGGGATCTGCCGCAGCGAGACCTCGACGGGTTCGCCCGCGGTGAGGGCGATCCGGCCGCGCTCCAGGGGGTTGCCGAAGAACGCCTCGCCGGGGTCGGTGGAGCCGGTGACCCGGTGGACGTCGTCGTACAGGGTCTCGCCCGCGACGGTGAGGGTGAGCGCTCCGGTGCCGCGGGTGCCGAAGATGTGCTCGCCGCTGTCGCGCGGGACGAAGGTGCCGGTGATCTCGACGCTGTGCAGCGCCTCGCGGGTCACGCCCTCGGGGAGGTCGTCGGCGATCCACTGGAGGGTGCCGTTGTGCAGCGGGACCGAGCCGATGACGGTGCCGGAGGCGTCGTAGCAGAGCGCCCTGAGCTCGAAGCCCTGCTCGGCGGGGGTGAGGTCGTCGTTCGGATCGGCTCCGACGCGGTAGTCGACGGCGCCCTCGGGGAGGGCGGCGGTGAGGCCGTCCAGGGGCGAGACGATGTGGTGCGGGAAGACCTGGGCGGAGCCGCCGCCGAGGACCCGGGCGTCCCGGGCGAGCGCCCCGCTGAGCGCGACCTTGCGCACGGCCGCCGGGTCGACGGGGAGCACGGCGCGTTCGTTGCGTACGAGGACGAAGGAGCGGCGGGCGACCTCGCGGGCCAGTGCGTCGCCGTCGATCGTCTCCGGGTACGCGGCCCCGTCCACGACGGGCGGGGCGCCGTCCAGGATGCCGACGCGCGCGGCCAGCCGCAGCACGTTGCGTACGGCGCCGTCGACGACGGACTCCTCGACGTCACCGGCGCGCACGGCGTCCGCGAGCGCCTTCCCGTACACCGTTCCGGGGCCCGGCATGGCGACGTCGAGGCCGCCCTCCACGGCGGCGACGGTGGAGCGGGCGGCCAGCCAGTCGGAGACGACGTACCCGTCGAAGCCCCATTCGCCGCGCAGCACCGCGTTCTGCAGATAGCGGTGCTCGGTCATGGTCGATCCGTTGACCCGGTTGTAGGCGGCCATGATGCCCCACGGGTGGGCGTTCTTGACGATCCGTTCGAACGGGGCGAGGTAGATCTCGCGCAGGGTGCGCGGGGCGACGAGGTTGTCGACGGTGAAGCGGTCGGTCTCGGCGTCGTTGGCGACGAAGTGCTTGACGGTCGTGCCGACACCGCCGTCCTGCACGCCCCGGACATAGCCGGTGCCGATCTCGCCGGTGAGGTACGGGTCCTCGCTGTACGCCTCGAAGTGGCGCCCGCCGAGCGGGGACCGGTGGAGGTTCACGGTCGGGGCGAGGAGGACGTGCACCCCCTTGCGGCGGGCCTCCTGGGCCAGCAGCCGGCCGGCCCGGCGGGCCAGGACCGGGTCCCACGTCGCGGCGAGCGCAGTGGGCGAGGGCAGGGCGACGGAGGGGTCGTCGGCGCTCCAGGCGACCCCGCGGACGCCGATCGGCCCGTCGGACATCACCAGGGAGCCCAGCCCGACGGCGGGAAGTGCGGGCAGCGACCACATGTCCTGGCCGGCCAGCAGCCGCGCCTTGTCGTCGAGGCCGAGTGCGGCCAGCGCCGCGTCGACCGCGGCCTCGCGGGCCGCATCGGGGTTGGTGGGTGTGGACGCGCCTGCCACGGCCGTACCTCCTCGTCGGTGTCCTGCACGGAATCGTCTCCATACTGACCCCCTTACCAGTAGAACAGTAGGTTTCGTTACCATCTCGTGACTTTCGATGGCGTACGGTCCTCGGTGCGGGACCGATGAAGCACCGAAAGGGGCCGGGGCGATGGTGCGGGCCAGAAGCACGGAGCGGCGGGCGGAGATTCTGCGCGCCGCACTCGAAGTGATCGCCGAGCGCGGCTATCGCGGCGCCTCGCTGAGCGCCGTCGCCGAGCGGGTCGGCCTCAGTCAGCAGGGGCTCCTGCACTACTTCCCGACCAAGGAGGCGCTGCTCGTCGCCGTACTGGAGGACCGTGACCAGTGGGACACCGGCGGCGGCCCCCGGAGCGGGGGCACCTGGCGGACCGATCTGCTGGGCTCACTCGTCGAGTACAACGCGATGCGGCCCGGCATCGTCCAGACGTTCTCGGCACTGCTCGGCGAGAGCGTGACGGAGGGCCATCCCGCACGGGAGTTCTTCACCCACCGCTACACCCAGGTCCGCGCGAGCATGGCGGCGACGCTGCGCGCGGAGTACGGCGAGCGGCTGCCGGGCGGTCTGACTCCGGAGCGCGCGGCGCCCCTGCTGGTGGCGATCATGGACGGGCTCCAGTACCAGTGGCTCCTCGACCCGGATTCGGTGGACATGCCCGCGGCGTTCCAGGATTTCCTGGCGCTGTTGCGGTCGGCGGAACCGGAAGCTCCGGAGAACCCCCGATCATGACATGACCTGCTGCGACGTCACTCCCACAAGATCGACGGTCCCCACCTGCGGGTGATTTCCGGGCGATCTACGCGCGTCCGGGCGAAGGGCACCTCCCGGGCGCCCCAAGGTGGGCCGCATGACTTCCAAGCCCACCGGAACCTCCTCCGGCCTGCCCTCCCGGCGCACCATGATCACGGGCGCCGCCGCAGGTGCCGCCGCCCTCGCCACGACCGCCGTCGGCTCCGCGAGCGCCGCCGCGCCCCACGCCGTCGGCGCCGCCGCCGCGTCCGGCACCGCGCTCGCCCCCACGGCCGCCCCCGGCTCGGACTGGAACGCCTGCCTGACCATCGCCCGCGCCATCCTCGTACGCGACGAACAGGACCAGCCGCTGGTCCCCGCGTACCGCGACATCCTGCTGTCCAAGGGCCTGCCGCGCAGCCGCAAGGCCCCCAAGAAGGTGCTGGTCGTCGGCGCGGGCCCGGCCGGGCTCACCGCCGCCCATCTGCTCCGCGGCGCCGGGCACGACGTCACCGTGATCGAGGCCAACGGCAACCGCGTCGGCGGCCGGATCAAGACCTTCCGCACGGGCGGCCACGAGCACGCGAAGGCGCCGTTCGCCGACTCGAAGCAGTACGCCGAGGCCGGCGCCATGCGGATCCCCGACAGCCACCCGCTCGTCACCGGGCTCATCGACAGCTTCGATCTGAAGCGCCGCCCCTTCTACCTGGTCGACGTCGACACCGAGGGCCGGCCGGTCAACCACACCTGGATCCATGTCAACGGCGTCCGGATGCGCAAGGCCGACTACGCGGCGAAGCCGCAGGCGATCAACCGCTCGTTCGGTGTCCCCGCCGAGTTCGAGAACAAGACCGCCGCGACGATCGTGCGGGATGCCTTCAAGCCCGTGCGGCAGGAGTTCGAGGGCAAGGAGGGCCGGGAGCTCGTCGAGGGCTGGGCGCGGGTCATCCAGCGGTACGGGCACTGGTCGATGTTCCGCTTCCTGACCGAGGCGGCCAAGCTCGACGAGCGCACCATCGACCTCATCGGCACGGTCGAGAACCTCACCTCGCGGCTCCATCTCGCCTTTGTGCACAGCTTCATCGGGGCCTCCCTGATCAGCCCGGACACCGCGTTCTTCGAACTGCCGGACGGCACGGCCACCCTGGCCGACGCGATGTACAAGCGGGTCCGGGACCTCGTGCGGCTGGACCGCCGGGCCACCAGGATCAGTTACGGCGCGAACAGCGTCCGGGTCGAGACGATCTCCGAGGGCCGCGACGGCAAGCCGCTGGTGCGCGAGACGTTCACCGGCGACCGGGCGATCATCACCGTGCCGTTCTCCGGGCTGCGCCACATCCCCGTCGCACCCCTGCTCTCGTACGGCAAGCGGCGTGCGATCACCGAGATCCACTACGACGCGGCGACCAAGGTGCTGCTCGAATTCAGCCGACGCTGGTGGGAGTTCGAGGAGAAGGACTGGAAGACCGAGCTGGACCGCATCAAGCCCGGCCTGTACGACGCCTACCGGCTGGGCAGGGCCCCGGCCGACGGTTCGCTGCTCGGCGCCCACCCCTCCGTACCGCCCGGTCACCTGCCGCCCAACCAGCGGGTGCATTACGCGGCGTACCGGGCCACCGCGCGCAACCAGCCCGAGGCGGCGCACGTCATCGGCGGCGGATCGGTCACCGACAACCCCAACCGCTACATGTTCCAGCCGTCCCACCCGGTCGAGGGCAGCGCGGGCGGTGTGGTCCTCGCCTCGTACAGCTGGGCCGACGACGCGCTGAAGTGGGACTCGCTGGACGACGACGAGCGCTATCCGCACGCCCTGGGCGGGGTGCAGGACGTGTACGGGCAGCGCGTCGAGGTCTTCTACACGGGCGTCGGCGCCACCCAGTCGTGGATGCGCGACCCGTACGCGTACGGCGAGGCGTCGGTGCTGCTGCCGGGGCAGCACACCGAGTTGTTCGCCGATGTGCGCTCGGTGGAGGGGCCGCTGCACTTCGCCGGCTGCCACACCTCGATCAAGCCGGCCTGGATCGAGGGGGCCCTGGAGTCGGCCGTCAGGTCCGCGCTGGAGGTGCACACCAGCTGACCGGTGTCCGGCGGGCGTCGCTCAGCGGGCCGGGCCCGGGGTGACGCCCTGTCGGACGAGCAGCGATGCGCGTCTCAGCCCTTCTGGAGGGTGTACGGGGCGGGGCCCGCGTCGTCGTCCTCGTCGTCGTCCTCCTCGGGCGCCACCAGGTCGCGGGCCAGCAGGGTGGCCCCGGCGACGGCGCCCGGCATCAGGAACACGGCGACGAACGGAACGAGGAAGGCGAGCCCCAGCGGCACGCCGAAACCGAGGGTCAGCAGGCGGCGCCCGCGCAGCAGGGCGAGCCGGTCCTTCAGGACCATGCTGCGGCGCTGGAGCGCGACGGCCGTGAGTTCCTCGGCGAGGAAGTAGCCGGTGACGCAGAAGCCGATCACGGGGACGACGGTCTGACCGACGACCGGAATGAACCCGAAGCCGAAGAGCAGCACCGAGTACAGCCCCACCCGCACCAGGATGCGAACGCTGTCACGGGCGGATATCCACAGCTCCCGCCAGAGCGGCAGCCCGGACTCGGGAACCTCGCCGCCCTCCGTACGGTCGACCTGCTCGGAGAGCGACTCGTAGAAGGGCTGGCCGACCAGCAGCGTCACGGCGGTGAACGTGATCACGGCGAGGAAGAGCCCGAGCCCGAAGACCAGCACGGTCAGGGTGGTGCGGAGCAGACCGGCCCAGGGCGACGACCAGTCGTCGGCGAAGGGGGTCGCCCAGGTCACCAGAGTGTCGGCGCCGTAGCCGAGGCCGACCAGCGCTGCCGCGTACAGGACGAGGGTGATGAGTCCGGGCAGCAGCCCGAAGCCGAACCAGCGTCCGTGCCGGCCGACCCATCGCTGCCCCTTGACCAAGTAACCGAAGCCCACCCCTAGATCACGCATTGCGTCAGGGTACTGGTGGGGGATGTGGTCCCTCCCGTCGCGGTGGCCCGGTGCACGGCCGAGGGCCGCACCCCCTCGCGGGGATGCGGCCCTCGGCCGGTTGCGAGCGGTCAGGCGACCGACAGCTCGACCTTGATGTTGCCGCGCGTGGCGTTCGAGTACGGGCACACCTGGTGGGCCTTCTCGATGAGCGACTGCGCGGTGGCGGTGTCAACGTTCGGGATGGAGGCCGTGATCGCGACCTCCAGCCCGAAGCCACCCTCGGCGGTCTTGCCGATGGAGACCGCGGCGGTCACCGTGGAGCCGGAGATGTCGGCCTTCTCCTGACGGGCCACGACGCCGAGGGCGCCCTGGAAGCAGGCGCTGTAGCCGGCCGCGAAGAGCTGCTCCGGGTTGGTGCCCGCGCCGCTTCCGCCCATGGCCTTGGGCGGGTTGACGACGACGTCCAGGTTGCCGTCGTCGGACGAGACGCGGCCGTCACGGCCGTTCTCGGCGGTGGCGACGGCGGTGTAGGCAACGGTGATGTCCTGAATAGCCATGCTGAGAAAATTCCTTCTGCTGTGCGCCGCGACTCGTGCCCACGATCGCGACGGCCTGGGGATGAGACCGATGGGCGCCCTGAGCGGCTTTCAGGCGAGGGAGACGATCATCTTCCCGGTGTTCTCGCCGCGCAGCAGACCGAGGAACGCGTCGAAGCCGTTCTCGATGCCGTCGACGAAGGTCTCGCGGTACTTCAGCTCGCCCGAGGCCAGCCAGCCGGCCACCTCCTGGACGAACTGCGGCTGGAGCGCGGCGTGATCTCCGACGAGCATGCCCTGGATGCGCAGCCGCTTGCCGATGACGAGGGCGAGGTTGCGCGGGCCGGGGGTCGGCTCGGTCGCGTTGTACTGGGCGATCATTCCGCACAGGGTGACGCGGCCGTGCACGTTGAGCGAGGAGATCGCGGCTTCGAGGTGTTCGCCGCCGACGTTGTCGAAGTAGACGTCGATGCCGTCGGGGGCGGCCTCGCGCAGCTGCTCGGCGACCGGGCCGTTCTTGTAGTTGAAGGCCGCGTCGAAGCCGTACTCCTCGACGAGGAGCTTGACCTTCTCGTCGGATCCGGCCGAGCCGATGACCCGCGAGGCGCCCTTGAGCTTCGCCATCTGGCCGACCTGGCTGCCGACCGCACCGGCCGCGCCGGAGACGAAGACGGCGTCGCCCGCCTTGAAGGAGGCGACCTCGAAGAGGCCCGCGTAGGCGGTGAGACCGGTCATGCCGAGCACGCCGAGATAGGCGGAGAGCGGGGCGAGCGACGGGTCGACCTTCACCACGCGCTCGGCCGGGACCTCGGCGTACTCGCGCCAGCCGAGGCCGTGCAGGACGTGGTCACCGACCGCGATACCCGCCGCGTTCGACGCGACGACCTCGCCGACCGCTCCGCCGTCCATGGGGTGATCGAGCTTGAAGGGCGGGGTGTACGACTTCACGTCGTTCATCCTTCCCCTCATGTACGGATCGACCGAGAAGTGCAGGTTACGGACGAGGACGCGCCCCTCGCCCGGAGCGGTGACCGGGGCCTCACGCAGTGCGAAATCCTCGGCCTTCGGCCAGCCGTGCGGGCGGGCCACGAGGTGCCATTCACGGCTGGACGCGGGAAGTGCTGCAGACATGGGCTCCGGGTCTCCTCAATGAAAATACTTCATGATGTGAAACAACCATGCTCCTGGATATTTCATATTGTCAAGTAACCGGTTATCGTGGATGTCATGGCCACCACCCGTACAGACCCTCTGACCCTCGAAGTCGTCGAGCTCATCGGCACCGTCGTGGCGCGTTACTACGAGGAGTACGACGAGGCCGCGGCGGCCCACTCCCTCACCGGCGCCCAGGCGCGCGTTCTCGGGCTGCTCGCCCTGGAGCCGATACCCATGCGCAGGATCGCCCAGAAGCTGAAGTGCGAGCCGTCGAATGTCACCGGCATCGTCGACCGGCTGGAGACCC
Source organism: Streptomyces sp. NBC_00846 (assembly GCF_045207325.1). Taxonomy (NCBI): domain Bacteria; kingdom Bacillati; phylum Actinomycetota; class Actinomycetes; order Kitasatosporales; family Streptomycetaceae; genus Streptomyces; species Streptomyces sp. NBC_00846. The sequence goes on from NZ_CP108846.1 coordinate 2,096,602, forward strand.
GCGGCCTGGTGGAGCGCAGGCCGGATCCGGCCGACCGGCGGGTGAAGCTGGCCGCCCCGACGGAGAAGGGCGCGCGGACGGCGCAGGAGCTGCGCGATTCGCTCACGTTCGCCCGGGAGCCGCTGGCCGAGTTGTCGGACGAGGACCGGGCGACGCTGCGGGACCTGCTGCGGCGCATGCTGGGAGAGTCGGGCCCGCGCCGCGACTGAGGGCCGGGCGTGGCCGGGGGCCGGGCGGGCTCGGGGCAGAACGCTCAGGAGCAGAACCAGGTCAGGGGCAGACCTGGGTGAGGAGCCACCCTGGGCAGGAGCAGAACGCTCAGGAGCAGAACCAGAGGAACCAGCACGTCTCGGAGCGGGTCGGCGTCGGCGTCGGGGTGGGCGACGCCGGGGGTGCCGGCCGCGTCGGTCCGCCACCGGGCCGGGCCGGTTCCGACGGATCGCCGGGCGCCCCCTCGGTGGCGTCGGGGCCGGGCGCCAGGTCCATGGAGGCGGAGGGCGCGGCGGATTCCGGTACCGGCGCGGCGGCGGAATCCTCGGGGCGGGGGCTGTCCGCGCCGGAACCCTCGGGGCGGGCGCTGCCCATCGCCCCGCCCGCACCCGTGGCACCGGCGGGATGCGCATCGGTGGCCGGGAGCACGGACGGGCCGTCCACCGGGCCCGGCCGTTCGGCCGCGCCGCTCGCCGAGCGGGCCGGGGCCGGCTCGGTCGTATCCGGGACCGCTTCGCGTACGTAGTCCGAGGCGCGGTCGTCGCCGTTCGGCTCGATGGCCAGCTCGGCCAGGCTCAGCATCCCCGCCGCGAGCACCACGCCGATTGCGACGAGCAGGGCCGTCCGGCCCCGACGGCGGTGTGCGCGCTTGCCACGCCGCTGCGCCCCGGCCCTCCGGTCCGGCCTGCGGGAACCGGAGGTGCCGCGCGTGGGGCGGGCGGCATCGCGCCCACCGCGGCGTCCCCCGGGCCGGGGCGGTGCGGACGGTTCGCGCTCCGCATCCGGCTCGTGGCCGGCAAACGCGGGCGTGGCGTAGTGGCTCGGCGCCTCCGCGGGGGTTCCGCATCCGGCGCAGGCCAGGGCGCCGTTGAGATGCCGTTGACACGGGTGGCAGTAATCCATGGCGCCCGCAGATTAGATGCCGGTAGGACAACATGGATAGCCGTCCATGTGAGGATCCTGTGTGGAATCGTTGAAACCATGACCGCGCCCACGCCTTTCGGCCCTCGTGAGTTCCAGCTCGTCCTGCTGCGCCGGATGGCCGACCATCAGCCCGCCCTCGTCGACGAGGCCCGGCAGGAGCTGAGTGCCTCGCTCGCCGAGATGCGGGAGGCCAACAGGCGTTGGCAGGCCATGGTGCGGGCGCCACGGGGGCGGGGCGCCCTGCGGCGCTACCGTTCGGTGCTCGGCGAGCCCGAGTCGTCCGTGCACCGCACGATCGGCGATCTGGAGTGCGACGCGCTGCTGTGGCCGGTGCCGCTCTGGCCGGATCTGCGGTTCGAGGTGATGGTCGCGCCGGGCGGGGCCGTATGGAACGAATGGCTGGTGCGGGCGCCGGGAGCGCCGGGCCCCGAACTGCGTACGGTCCAGGATCTGCGCCCCTGGTCGGGCACGGTGGACGAGGTCGCCCGGGCCTTCGCTCCGGCCCGTCCGATGGAGGGCAGCGCGCCGACCCGGTGGGCGCTCGCGATCGACGCGCCCGACACGGGTGAATCGTATGTCGCCGAATTCACCTGGGGGCTGTTCCAGCGACTGCTGCCCGGCTGACCTCTGCGTACCGCGTGCTCTGTCACTCCGTCAGCCCCGCACCCCCTACGGCTCATCCCGACGGGCGCGACGACTCCGAACGGCGCACGATGCGAAGAGAGCCGGCTGCCGCCGGAATCCCCTCAGTGCTCTCGGGAGAACCTGCCGTGACCGTCAGCCTTGAGCAGTTGCGCCGTTGCCATGTCGCCGTCGACCTCGGGGCCGCCCGGACCCGTGTGTACGTCAAGGGTCTCGGGCTCGTCGTCGACGAGCCGAGCGCCGCCGCCATGAACACCCGTACCGGCTCGCTCATCGCCGTCGGCGAACTCGCCGAACAGATGACGGGCCGCACCCCCGACTACATCCGGGTGGTCCGCCCGGTCACCGGTGGAACCGTCATCGACATCGAGATGGCCCAGCGGATGCTCCGCCAGCTGCTCGGCGAGAAGCTCCGCCGCCAGCTGCGCCGCAAGCCCCGGCTGCGGGCCGCCGCCTGCACCCCGCACGACAGCGATCCGCTCGCCCAGCGGGCCACCATCGAAACCCTGGTGGGGCTGGGCGCGCGGCGGGTCGAGCTGGTCGACACCCTGATCGCGGCGGCCGTCGGCTGCGGGCTCCCCGTCGAGCAGCCGACCGCGACCATGATCATGGTGTGCGGGGCGGCGACCACTCAGATCGCGGTGCTCTCGCTCGGCTCGATCGTGACCGCCGTACGTGTCCCGGTCGGCGGCGACGCCATCGACCACACGGTGATCCAGTATCTGCGCCACCACCACGAGTTGATGCTGCCGAGCCAGTCCGTACGACCGCTGCAACTGGCGCTCAGCGGCAGCGGTCCGAGCTCGCACCGGCCCGCGACGACCGAGATCCACGGACGGGACGTGGCGACCGGTCTGGCCCGCTCGGTGGAGGTCGACACCGCCGCCGTGCGGAAGGCGATCCACGCCCCGCTGACCGTCGTGCTCGACGGTCTCGGCAAGATCCTGCGCGGCTGCCCGCCCGATCTGGTGGCCGACCTGGTCGACTGCGGGATCATGATGGTCGGCGGCAGCGCGCTGCTGCCCGGCCTCGACCAGATGCTGCGGGAGGCGACGGGCATGTCCGTGCACATCGCGGACCGGCCCGACGTGTGCTCCGTAATGGGGCTCGGTGCGATGCTGGACGGGAAGATCGAGCCGATGGTCCTCGACCCGCTCGCCTGCTGAGCCCCGCGGGGGTGCGCGCATGACCGACGAGACGGAGAACGGGGCGGCGGCGCACCCGCGCGCGGGGCCCCCGGACGCGGAGCCGGCCGACGCGACCGGCCGTGCGCGGGCTGCCCGGCTGCCGATGCTCCTGGAAGCGGTGCTGAGCGTCGGCACCGCTCTCGAACTGCGGGCCACTCTCCAGCAGATCGTGGACACCGCCACCGCGCTGACGGAGGCCCGCTACGGCGCGCTCGGCGTACTCGACCCAGGGCGCGGCACGATCACCGAGCTGTTCACCTCGGGCCTCGGCGACGCCGAGCGGCAGCGCATCGGGCGGTTCCCGGGCGGGCACTCGGGGATGCTCGGCCTCCTCATCGCCGAACCGCAGCCGCTGCGCTCCGACGATCTGACCACCGACCCGCGCTCCTGCGGGGTACCGCCCGGCCATCCGCCGATGCACTCCTTCCTGGGGGCACCGGTCCAGGCGCAGAACCAGGTGTTCGGCAATCTCTACCTCACCGAGAAGCGCACCGGCCGCTTCACCGATACGGACATGGCGCTGCTCAGGGTGCTGGCCTCGCAGGCCGGGATCGCGATCGGCAATGCCCGGCTGTACGAGGCGGCCCGGCAACGGGAGCGCTGGATCGAGGGGGCGGCCGCCGTCACCACCGCCCTGCTGTCGGGCGGGAACGCGGCCGACGCGCTGCTGACCGTCGCCGAGGGGGCCAGGGCACTCGCCGACGCCACCGCCGGGGTGATCCTCCAGCCGGACGAGAAGGGCGGCATGGAGATCGTCACCGCGTCCACGCTCGACGACCCGGCCGGGATCGTCGGTACGACCATCGAGCCCGGCTCCGCCGTGCTGGCCCAACTGCTGGGCGGGGAAGCGGTGTTCATCGAGGACTCCGCCACCGATCCACGGATGACGACGCATGTGCGGTCGCGGTTCGGGCCCAGCATGATGCTGCCGCTGCAGAGCGGCGGGCGGCTGATCGGCACCCTCGCCCTGCCCCGGCGGCGCGGCGCCCGCCCGTACACGGCCGTGGACCGGCAGCTGGCCTCGCAGTTCGCCTCGCAGGCCGCGCTCGCCCTGGTCCTGGCGGACGCCCAGCACGACCGGGAACAGCTCGCGGTGTACGAGGACCGGGACAGGATCGCCCGCGATCTGCACGACCTCGTCGTCCAGCGGCTGTTCGCGACCGAGATGATGCTCGAGTCGACGCGTCGCAGGGCCGCCGCCCCGGAGACGGACGAGCTGCTCGGCAAGGCCGTCGACGAGCTGGACTCCACCATTCAGGAGGTACGGACGGCGATCTTCGCCCTCCAGCAGCCACCCGCCGAGGTCCCCGCCACCTTCCGTGGCCGGGTGCTGCGCGAGACCGGGGGCGCCGCCGCCGTGCTCGGCTTCCAGCCGTCGGTGCACTTCAACGGGGCGGTCGACACGCTGGTCCGGGAGCCCGTGGACGGCCGGCTGCTCGCGGCGCTGCGGGGCGCGCTGGCCGCCGCGCACCGGCGGGCCGGGGTGTCGGCGATCGAGGTGGAGGTGGACGCGGCGGCCGTGGAGCCCGACGGGCGGGCCGCGGTCCGACTGTCGGTCGCCGACGACGGCCGCGAGGAGGATGGCTCGCGTTCGTCGACCTTCATCTGGCAGGCGCCGCTCTGAAAGCCACCCACGCGACCGTCATCGGGCAGGCGCACTCTCAAAGCCGCCCACGCGACCGTCATCGGGCAGGCGCCGCTCTGAGCGCGACGCGGGTGTTGGAGTGGGCGACACCGGCCTCCCGCTTGAGCCTGCGCAGCAGCCCGTCCAGGGCCGCGGTGTCGGCGACGGTGGCCCGTACGAGGTAGTCGTGGCCGCCGGTCACGTGCACCACCTCGGTGATGCCGGGCAGGGCGAGCACCGCCCGTTCGAACGCCTCGTTCGTCGTGTCGATACGCAGCGTCACGTCGATGAAGACGACGAGGCCCGTGCGGGTGTCGGCGGCCGGGTCGATGATCACGGTGAAGCCGCGGATGACACCGTCGCGCCGCAGCCGGCGCACCCGGTCGGCCGCGGCGTTGGCGCTGAGCCCGACCCGTACGCCCAGATCGCGGTACGAGATCCGGGCGTCCTCCTGGAGGATGCCGAGGATCTCCCTGTCCAGACGGTCCATACCGCGATTGTCTCAGCTTTGTTCGGTTCGCGACCTCGCAAGGCGCACCGGGGCCGTATCCGGGGCCGCGTTCGTGGCCGTTGCGCCACGGTCGGCTTCGGGCCGGCCTTCGGTGTACGCGTACGGGCACATGCGGACCCTTCAGCGCGAGAAGGGCCCTAGGGTGCGGTGGGTGACTTCTCTTCTGTGTGTACCGGATGACGGTTCCGTCCGTGAGGCCATCCGGTTCGGCGAGCACTCGCTGACGTACGACCGGCTGGCCCTTGCCTCCACCGCGCTCGCCGCGCGTCTCACCGGTGCCGGACGGGTCGCCGTCTGGGCCACGCCCACTCCCGGGACCGTGGTCGCCGTCGTGGCCGCGCTGCGGGCCGGGGTGCCGGCGGTGCCGCTCAATCCGAAGACGGGGACGCGCGAACTCGGGCACATCGTGGCCGACAGCGAACCGGGCGTGGTGCTGGCCGGGGCGGGCGACGTCCTCCCGCCGGTACTGGACGCGCTGGAGCGTATCGATGTCGAAACGGCCCCGGACGGGACGGCGTGCCCCACGCTCCCCGAGCCCTCCCCCGAGTCCCCCGCGCTGATCGTCTACACCTCCGGCACCACGGGCCCGCCCAAGGGCGCGGTCCTGCCGCGGCGGGCGATCGCCGCGTCGCTGGACGCGCTGGAGGACGCCTGGCAGTGGACCGGCGACGACGTGCTCGTCCACGCCCTGCCGCTGTTCCATGTGCACGGTCTGATCCTGGGCGTGCTCGGGCCGCTGCGCCGGGGCGGATCGGTGCGGCACCTGGGCCGGTTCTCGACCGACGGGGTGGCGCGGGAGCTGTCGTCCGGCGGCACGATGCTTTTCGGCGTACCGACGATGTACCACCGGCTGGCCGAGGCCCTCGACGGCTCCGGCCCGGACGCGGCCGGGCTGGCGAAGGCGCTGGCCGGGGCCCGGCTACTGGTGTCCGGGTCGGCCGCGCTGCCGGTCCACGACCACGAACGCATCGCGGCGGCGACCGGCCGCCGGGTCATCGAGCGGTACGGCATGACGGAGACCCTGATGAACACCGGCGTCCGGGCCGACGGCGAACCGCGTCCCGGCGCGGTCGGCGGACCCCTGCGCGGCGTCGGACTCCGTCTCGTCGAGGAGGACGGCACCGTCCTCACCGGCCCCGACACCATCGGCGAGATCCAGGTGCGCGGCCCGAACCTCTTCACCGGCTATCTGAACCGCCCCGACGCCACGGCCGCCGCGTTCACCGAGGACGGCTGGTTCCGTACGGGGGACATGGCCACCCGCGATCCCGACGGCTACGTACGGATCGTCGGCCGCAAGGCCACGGACCTGATCAAGAGCGGCGGGTACAAGATCGGCGCCGGTGAGATCGAGAACGCGCTCCTCGACCACCCCGGCGTCCGCGAGGCCGCCGTCACCGGTGAACCGGACCCGGATCTGGGCGAGCGCATCGTCGCCTGGGTGGTGCCGGCCGACCCCGCCGCGCCCCCGGCGAAGGACGAGCTCGCGGACCATGTGGCCGCCCAGCTGGCCCCGCACAAGCGCCCGCGTACGGTCCGTTACCTTCAGGCGCTGCCCCGCAACGACCTGGGCAAGATCATGAAGCGGTCGCTGTCCGCCTGACGGGTTACGGGCAGGGCCTTCGCCTGGATCAGGCCGGATCAGGACGGATCCGGCCTGATCGACGCATCCGGCCCGATCCAGGAGTTCCGGTGCCGAGCCGTCACGGCTGCGGGTTCTTCGCGTCGTACCGCACGAATCCGCGCCACCGCAGCCCCAGCAGCGACACGGCGACGACGCAGGCGATCCCGCCGCCGGTCACCGCCAGGCCGGGCGAGGTCAGGTCCGCGACCGATCCGGCGACGAAATCGCCGAGCCTCGGTCCGCCCGCCACGACGACGATGAACACGCCCTGCAGCCGCCCCCGCATCTCGTCCGGCACGGCCGCCTGGAGCATGGTGTTCCGGAAGACCATCGAGGTGGTGTCCGAGGCACCGGCGAGCGCCAGGAAGATCAGTCCGAGCCAGAGCTGACGGGTCAGGCCGAAGAGCGCGATGGCGGTGCCCCAGCAGACGACGGCGAGGAGCACGGCGAGGCCGTGGCGGCGGACGCGGCCCAGCCACCCGGAGAACACCCCGCCCAGCAGCGCCCCCAGCGCCGGGGCGGCGACCAGCAGTCCGGTGGTCTTCGCGTCACCGCCGAACCAGACCACGGCGACGACGGGGAACAGCGCCCGGGGATGGGCCAGCACCATGGCGCACATGTCGGTGAAGAAGGTCATCCGCAGATTGGGCCTGGTCCCCAGGAAACGCAGCCCGTCCGCGACGGATGCCCGCTTGACGCCCGTGTCTCCCGCCCGCTCCGGCAGCATCGAGGGCAGCCGCCACATCGCGTACAGCGAGGCGGTGAAGGTGACGGCGTCGACGGTGTACGCGGCCCGGTAGCCCCACCAGCCGACGATCAGCCCGCCGAGCATCGGCCCGACCAGCGTGCCGGTGGTGCCGGTCATGGAGTTGAGGGCGTTGGCGGCGGGCAGCTGCTCGGCCGGCAGCAGCCGGGCGATCATCGAGGTGCGGGCCGGTGAGTTGAGCGCGAAGCAGGCCGCCTGCAGGGCGACGATCGCGTACAGCAGCCCCACCTGTTCCACCCCGGCGACGGTGGCGACGACCAGCGCGACAGAGAGGATGAACGACCCCGAGGAGCTGGCGAGCCCCAGCTTGCGCCGGTCGATGGTGTCCGCGACGGCGCCGCCGTACAGCCCGAAGACGACCAGGGGCAGGAACGAACAGAACCCGATGAGCCCGACCGAGAAGGCGGACCCCGTGATGTCGTAGACCTGGAGCGAGACCGCGAGCGCGGTCATCCCCTGCCCGATCCAGGAGACCGTGTTCCCGAACCAGAGCCGCCGGTAGTGCGGGGAGGTCCGCAGCGGCGTCAGGTCGGCGAATATCCGGGGGCGGCGTCCGGGCTCTTCGGCTGTTTCGGCTGTCTCGGCTGTTTCGGCTGTTTCGGTCACAGCGGATGGTAGCGGCCGGTGTGCGTCCGACGGTCCGGTTGCGGCCATCGGGTGCGGCCCGTACGCCTGCGGGCCGCCACGTCAGGAAGCGCGGCCGGCCAGGCAGTTGGATCCCGCGTGTGCCCGCCTACCGCCAGTGGATTCCCGACGGGCGGGCGGGCGGGTACACGGTGTCGTTACAGGGTTGGGTACGGCGCTCGAACAGGGTGGCGTACAGACCGTTCCGGCCCAGGAGTTGCGTGTGCGTGCCCGACTCCACCATGCGTCCCTCGTCCAGGACGAGGATGCGGTCGGCGTCCGCGGCAAGGGCCAGATCATGTGTGATCACGATGGTGGTGCGCCCCTCGGCGAGGCGCCGCAGCGGTGCGAGGATGCGCCGTGCGGCCAGTCTGTCCAGCCCGGTGGTGGGCTCGTCGAGCAGCAGCACGGGCGCGTCGCGCAGCATGGCACGGGCGATCGCGATCCGCTGCAACTGCCCTCCGGAGAGCCGTGAGGTGCCGGTGGCAATGACAGTGTCATATCCCTCTGGCAAAGTCCGGATGAAGGCGTGGGCGTCGGCCGCACGTGCGGCCTCCACGACGTCACGGTGGGTCACATCGGCGCGTCCGCAAGCGATGTTCTCCTCGATGGTGTCGTGCAGGACGAGCGTCTCCTGCGGCAACAGGGTGATGTTCCGGCGCAAGTAGGTCAGTGGCAGCTGATCCACGGACACGCCGTCCAGCCGGATGCTGCCGGCATCCGGGTCGTAGAACCTCAGCAGCAGAGCCGCCAGCGTCGACTTGCCGGCGCCGCTGGGGCCGGTGATGACGAGTAGTTCCCCGGGGCTCGCGGTGAACGAGAGGTCCCGGAGAACGGGCTCGCTGCTGTCCGGGTAGTGGAAGAGGACCTGGCGCGCCTCCACCTCGCCGAGCGCACGGCTCCGGGACGGGGCGGGCACGGAGGCGGCCGGGTCGGTGACGGCGGGTCGGGCGTCCAGGATCTCCAGCAGCCGCTCGGCTCCCGCGGTCGCGGCGGTGGCCGTCAGACCGAGCTGGCCCAGGGAGCGGATCGGCGGGTAGAGGTAGCCGATGAAGGCGGCGAAGGCCAGGAGCTGTCCGAGAGTCATCCGGTCCGCGGAGATCTCCCACACCCCCAGGCCGATGACCGTCAGGACGCACAAGGTTTCGAGGACTTCGACGAGTTGCTCGTAGAACTCGGTGAGGCGGACGGCCCTCACCGCTGCCTTCAGCCGGATACGTGCCTTGCCGAAGAGCCGCGCCTCCTCGTCGGGCTGCCTGTTGTACGCCTGCGTCATGACGACATTGACCAGCGTCTCCTCGACGACCGCCGTGATGGCGCCGTCGGCGGCGCGGCCACGCCGGGACACCGCGCGCAGGGGCCGGGTGAATCGGCTGGTCGTGAACCAGAAGAGCGGCACCATGAGAAAGGTGGCGAGGGCCAGGTCCCAGCGCAGCCACAGGGCCGCGGCGGCGTAGAAGAACGTGCTGAACACGGCCGAGGCCGCCCCGACGATGCCGGACACCACGAGCGCCTCGATGGCCTCCACATCGCCGGTCAGCCGCTCCACCAGGTCACCGCGGCGATTGCGTTGGTAGAAGTGCGGCGGGAGGGTCTGGAGATGGCTGAAGACCCGCGCCCGCAGTCGCATCACGAAGCGTTCGGCGGTCCAGGCGGCGATCGAGTTGCCCAGATATCCCACCACCGCGCCGATGACGGCCACGGCGAGCCACTGGCCCGCCGGTTTCCAGAAAGCGCTGACGGAGCCGGTCTGCAGCGCCGAGTCGGTGAGTTCGGCGAACAGCAGCACGGTGATGGTCTCGGCGACTGCGGCGAGGACGGCGCACAGGAAGATGAGGACAAGCCAGCGCCGGTCTCCCGCGGTCATCGGCCAGAAGCGCCGGAACGCCACCATGATGGTGATGGGGTCGGTGCGGATCGGAATATCCGTCACCGCGTCCTGAGAAGTCCCTTCGGGGGGCGCTGGGCGCCGTGGTGAGCTGCGCAGGCGCATGGGCGTCACGTCACAGAGGTGCTCGGACTATGGAACATCTCCATAGGCGCGGACCCCAAGACCACGAGACAAACTCGCGCCGAAGCGCGAGCCTGCCTCGCTTGGGGATGGAGTCAGGGATTTTCGGGTCAGTAACCCCCGCGGCCTCCACGGCCTCCGCCGCCTCCGCCGCCTCCGTGGCGGCCGAAGTCCCGGCCGAAGTCCCGTCCGCGTCCGCCGCGGTCGCCTCCACGTCCGCGTCCGCCGCGTCCGTAGTCGCCGTAGTCCCTGTCCCTGTGGTCGAAGATGCTGCGTACCTTCATCTTCGCCTCCTTTGGAGGATGTCGCTGCGCCGCTCCTGACTCTTGCTGCGGCACTACCGACACTACGTCCGCCCTCTGCGGCCAACAACCCGTACAAGCCGTAATAAGAGCAAAACTCATGAAATACCGTAAATCTTCGGAGCGTTGCCATAAGTGACTCTCCGGAGACCCCCCGGAAGTACGCCCCCGTTGCCCCGGTCGAGTCCGTGGATCGCCCTCAGCAGACGGTTTCTCCGGACCGGGCGGCCGGCCCGTGCATTCCCTTGACGTGTTGCATGTGCGTCAGGACGCGGACCAGCCGGATGGCGAGGACGGCGCAGGCGATGTCGAGGAGGTCGGCGAACATGAGCAGGCCGAGTCCCACGTTCGCCGTGCCGATCGATTCGGCCATGTCGTAGACCGCTCCGCCGACCAGGTCGACGAAGCCCTGAACGAGCCAGAAGCCCCACCAGAGATTGATCGGGCCACGGCCCGGCCGATCGGGTGCATACGGCCCCTCGGGACGGCTCGCGTTCCAGATGTCGAGGGTGATCCGACGCGGGAACCACAGGTTGACGACCGGGACGAGCCAGCCCCAGCCGGTCCAGCTGCGGTGCCGTCGGTGAGTGCCGGGGGCGAAGACTTCGGCGTTGTCGCGCAACCGGTAGAGCCAGCACAGGTAAACGATTCCGGTGGTGATGTAGAGCAGGCTCTGGAGCAGGCCGAAGAGGTTGTGGACGAGCTGCCTGTTCTCGATCCCGGGAACCGAGAGCACAGCCGCCCCGGGATCCGTAGCGCCCCGCAGCAGACCGTACAGATATCCCCCCGAGGCGAGTGACAGTGCGTCCGTGACGATCACGGCGCCGAGCAGAAGAGAAGTGGCCAGTCCCAGACCGACCGGTGAGCGCAGCACCGCGAAGTAGGCGGGCGCGGGGGCGGCGGCGTGCGTCGCGTTCGTATTCACACTCCGACCAGCGATTCCACCGCCCCGGGCGTCACACCCGTGTACGTGTCATTGGTTCGGCCGGGCCGGGGTCATGGTTCGGCCGAGCCCGGTGGGGAGCCGCGGAGGGTGGCCAGACGACGCCGATACTCGTCGTCGTCGATCTCGCCACGTGCGTACCGCTCGGCAAGGATCCGCTCCGCGGACGACGAGCCGGGCCCGGGCCAACCGGGCGCGACAGGGGGCTGGCCGCCGACAGGACGGCTCCGGCCGAATGCGCGGAAGAGCAGGGCGACGGCGATGATGACCAGCATCCAGAAGAGGATCATGCCGACCGACATCGCGAACCAGCCCCACGCACCCATGCCGTGGTCGTGCCAGTACATCATCGAAGATCACTCCCCCTTGCGTCCGGTGGGAGTGCGGGCCCTGCGCCCGCAGAGAGCCTTCGGTTCCATCCTCTCTCTCCCGAAGAGCACGGGCCCCTCTCTTTCCCGAAGAGCACGGGTCCCTAGAGCACGGGTCTCTTCCGAAGAGCACGGGCCCTGAAGAGCACGGACGGCAGCTACCGGGCGACCGGACCAAACAAGCACTTTATGTAACCGAGCAGGTACTGTATGTGATGTGTTCGTGTTGCGGCGTCACTCCCGGTCGGCGGCCACAGCGGCCCTCGCCGCGGTGCTGGCAGCCCTCATGCACGTGCTGGCCTGCGCCCATGGGCCCGAGCTCGGCCGCGCGGCCGTGTCCGACTCACTTCCGGTCGCGGCCGTGGCCGTGGGCAGGACTGCTGTGCCCGCGTCGGGCCCGGTGTCCGCGCCGGTCGCCGGGGAGCGGGGGCTGCGGTTCGCCGAATGCGCGGGGAGCGATGACCCCGGTGTGCTGTCCCGGGACGTGTGCGTGGCACCGGCACCGGAGGTGATCGCGCCCGCGAGCGTGGTGGAGCCGGAGCCACTGGCGGTTGCCCGGCGCAGAGCGCCGGAGGCGGGGGCGCCCGGGGAGCACGGCGAACAGCAACGGGTGCGGGCGGTGCTGGGGGTGTGGCGGACGTGATCGGGACCTGCCGCGCGGTGTGACGGGAGTGGCCGGATGGCCCCGTCGTGCCGTGGTGGCGTTCGCGTCCTGAACAGCCGTCACGATCACGCGGCCCGCCGAGGGCGGGGTCGCGGGAGACCACACGCCATGAATTCTCCGCACACCTGCACCACTTCCACTTCCGCTTCCGCTTCCGCCTCCGCCGGTTCGCCCGCACGGTTGCTCGCGTCCGGACCAGCCGCACAAACGCCGGCCGGACTCGTCGGCGATACCCCGCTGTTGTGGGTCGGTGAGCCGTTCACCACCGCCGGCCACGGGTTCTGGGCGAAACTCGAAGGGCACAACCCCGGCGGGATCAAGGACCGGACCGCGCTGTACATGGTGGCCCGCGCACGCGAACGCGGCGAACTGCTGCCGGGAGCGCCGATCGTGGAGTCCACTTCCGGCACCTTGGGCCTGGGCCTGGCGCTGGCCGGGGTGACATTCGGGCATCCGGTGGCAGTGGTCACCGACCCCGGCATGGAGCCGCTGATGCGTGGTCTGCTCACCGCCTACGGCGCCGAACTGCATGTGGTGACCGAGCCGCATCCGGTGGGAGGCTGGCAGCAGGCCCGCCGCGAGGAGGTCGACCAGCTGCTGGCGACCCGGCCGGACGCCTGGTGCCCGGATCAGTACCACAATCCCGACAACGTGGCCGCCTACGCCCCGTTGGCCCATGAGCTGATCGCCCAGCTCGGCCGCATCGACACCCTGGTGGTGAGTGTGGGCACCGGCGGGCACTCGGCCGGTATCGGCCGGGTGTTGCGCGGCTTCTTCCCCGCCCTGCGGATCGTGGGGGTCGACACCTGCGGCTCCACCATCTTCGGTCAGCCCGCCGCACCGAGGCTGATGCGGGGGCTGGGTTCCAGCATCTACCCGCGCAACGTCGACTACGCCCTGTTCGACGAGGTGCACTGGGTCGCCGCCGGTGAGGCGGTCTGGTCGGCCCGCGCCCTGGCGAGGGCCCGGTACGCGACGGGCGGGTGGAGCGTGGGCGCGGTCGCGTTGGTCGCCCGCCGGCTGGCCGCCTCATCGGCGGCGGAGACACGGATCGCCGCGGTGTTCCCCGACGGCCCGCAGCGGTACGTGGGCACGGTCTTCGACGACGCCTGGTGCCGTACTCACCAATTGCTCGGCCAGGAACCCGCCGACGCGCCGGACGAACTGGCGCATCCCGGTGAGCGGGTCGTCGCACGCTGGAGCCGCTGCGCGACGGTCCTCGATCCGCTGGCCGGGACCGCCCGCACGGCCGTCGAGGAGCGCGGGCTGGCGGGGGTGGCCCGGTGAAGACGCTGCTGGCGAAAACCCGGAGCTTCTCTCCGGCGGTGCGGCTGCTGATGGTGAACCAGTTCGCCATCAACCTCGCGTTCTACATGCTCATGCCCTATCTCGCCGCTCACCTCGCAGGGCAACTGGGGCTGGCGGCCTGGGCGGTGGGCCTCGTGCTGGGGGTACGGAACTTCTCCCAGCAGGGCATGTTCCTGATCGGCGGCACCATCGCCGACCGCTTCGGCTACAAGGCCCCGATCATGGTCGGCTGCCTGCTGCGCACCGGCGGGTTCGCCCTGCTGGGGTGGGTCGACAGCCTGGCCGCCCTGGTGGCCGCGTCGGCGGCCACCGGGTTCGCCGGGGCCCTGTTCAACCCGGCCGTGCGCGCCTACCTCGCCGCCGAGGCCGGCGAGCGGCGGGTGGACGCCTTCGCCGCGTTCAACGTCTACTACCAGGCCGGGATGCTGCTGGGCCCGCTGGTCGGACTCGCCCTGCTGGCAGCCGACTTCCGCCTGGTGTGCACCGTCGCGGCCGCCATTTTCGCCGCGCTCACCATGCTCCAGGGCCGCGCACTGCCTGCCCGCCGCGCCACCGCCGTCAAGAACGGAGGAGATGCGGGCGGGGTGCTCGCGCAGTGGCGCCTGGTGGTGGCCAACCGGCCGTTCCTGCTGTTCTCACTCGCGATGATCGGCTCCTACGTACTGACCTTCCAGGTCTACCTGGCCCTGCCCATGGCCGCCGACGCCGCGCTCGGGACCGACGGCACGAAGGTCACGAGCGGCCTGTTCGTGCTCTCCGCCGCGGTGGCGGTCGCCGGACAGCTCAGGCTGACCGCCTGGGCGAAGGCGCGGTGGAGCCGTTCGCAGACGATCGTGCGCGGGCTGGCCGCGATGGGCCTGGCGTTCACCCCGCTCGCCCTCGCCCAGGCCGCCGGTACGGGGATGTGGCGGACCCCGGTCGAGCTGGCGGCCCTGACTGCGGCCGTCGTCCTGCTGGCGGCGGGCAGTGCGGTGGTCTACCCGCTGGAGATGGACACCGTCGTGGCACTCTCCGGCAACCGGCTGGTGGCCACGCACTACGGCCTCTACAACACCGTTTCCGGCCTCGGTATCACGCTGGGGAACCTGGCCACCGGCGCACTGTGGGACTTCGCCGCCGCCCATCACGCGCTGTGGCTGACCTGGGCGGCGCTGACGGTGACCGGGCTGGGCTGTGCCGGTGCCGTGTCCGGGCTGGCGCGCACCGGCCGCATCGGCGCCCAGGCACCCCTGCCGCTGACCGTCTGAACCCGGCACCACAACGAGTACGACCCCGGGGGCTGCGGGTCCATGGCGTGAACAGGCCGAGGCCGGGACCCGCAGCACCGCTGGGTGGCGGGCGTCGCATCCGCTCCCGTAAATACCCCCCCTGGTATCTCTGCTACGGTAGATGACAGATACCCCGGGGGGTAAAATTTCGAGGGAGATTCCGTGTTCTTTGCCGACACCCTGGAGACCGGAGGTCTTGGCAACCGCAGCCACCCGGCCGGGGGAGCCCGGGCAGCCGTCGTCGTGGACCCGCCCCGGGACATCGACCGGGTGATCGCCGCCGCCGCGGAACGCCGTGTGCGGATCGTCGCCCGACGCGGTGGCGGTCGCCGCGCGCCCGGAGCCGTGCACGCGCTCTCGCCGCGGCTGCTCGCCGAGCGCCCGGTGTCCTGCGCCGATGTGACGGATGGCACGAGGACATGGAGCGCGGCGAGGCTCACCGGACGCGGCCTCGCGGGGACCGCACCCACCGCGCGCCGCCTCGCAGGCGCCACGCTCAACGCACGCCGCCTCGCGGGCGCCGCCATATGACCGCGTTCCTGCTGGCCCTGGCCGCCGGTGCGCTGGTGGGCCTGGCCCTTGGATCACTGGGGGCCGGCGGCAGCATCCTGACGGTCCCCGCGTTGATCTATCTGCTCGGCTTCAGCCCGGCAGAGGCGACCACAGCCAGCCTGATCATCGTCATCGTCACGTCACTGACCGCCCTCGTGGCCCACGCGAGGACGGGTGCCGTGAACTGGCGTGCGGGACTGCTGTTCGCCGCGGCGGGAATCCTGCCCGCCGCGGCGGCGGGACTACTGTCCGCGCACATCCCCGCCGCCGCGCTCACCCTGGCCTTCGCCGTGCTGGCCGCGATGGCCGCCCTGCGCATGCTGCGCCGCAGGACCCCCACAGGCAGCGGTACGGTCTCGACAGGGCGTGCGGCAGGGGCCGGCGCCGGACTGGGCGCGGTCACCGGGTTCCTGGGAGTCGGCGGCGGCTTCCTCGCCGTCCCGGCGCTGGTGGCCGTACTGGCCGTACCGATGAGCGCGGCCGTCGGCACGAGTCTGCTGGTCATCATCGCCAACGCGCTCGTGGCCCTGGCGGCCCGGACGGCCACCGATGTCACCCTGGACTGGGCCCTGATCATGCCGTTCATCGCAACGGCGGTTCTGGGCGCCTGGGACGGCAAACGCCTGACCGCCAAGGTCGCACCGGGCACACTCCAGCGCGTCTTCGGCATTCTGCTGCTGGCCGTCGCCGTGACGATGGCAGTGGGTGTCGTGCTGTGACACCCCACGGGGCGAGCGTTCGGGCCGGTGACGGGAATCAGGCCAGTGACAGGAAGAGTTTCTCCAGCCGGGCCCGCATCTGCACCGAGTCCCGCACCTGCGGATCGTCGCTGGTCATGCACTGCTGCAGCCCCGTCGCGATGATCGAGAACCCGGCCCGGTCCAGGGCGCGGGAGACGGCGGCCAGCTGCGTGACGACGTCCTCGCAGTCCCGCCCCTCCTCGATCATCCTGATCACGCCGGCGAGCTGGCCCTGCGCACGCCGAAGCCGGTTCAGCGCCGATTTCAGCTCATCGGCCGTCATGTCGAGTTCCACATCTCCTCCTCCATATATGCCCCTTATACCCCCATGGGTATCGTACGTCGAAGGCAACCCATTTCCGAAAGGCATTGTTCCGTGACCACCCCCGCCTCCCTGACCTCCTCCCAGGCGTCCGCCCGTTACGCGGAATTCACCGTGATCGACGTCCGAACTCCCGGCGAGTACGCCGGCGGCCACCTTCCGGGCGCCCACAACATCCCCCTGGACCGGCTGCACGAGGCCGCCGGCGCGCTGAAGGACGCTTCGGCCCTCGCACCGCTGCTGGTGGTGTGCGCCTCCGGCAACCGCTCGGCCAAGGCGTGCACCCAGCTGTCCGGCCTGGGGATCGAGGCCACAACCCTGGAGGGCGGGACCAGCGGCTGGGCGGCCGCGGGCCACCCCGTCGAGCGGCCAGCCGGAGCGCGCTCCGGCTGGCCGATGGACCGCCAGGTCCGGCTGGCCGCCGGGTCGCTGGTCGTCGTCGGCTTCCTCGCGGGTTTCGCCTGGCAGCCGGCGCACTGGCTGTCCGGCGCGGTCGGCGCCGGCCTCGTGTTCTCCGGCGTGACCAACACATGCGGGATGGCCGCGATCCTGGCCAAGCTCCCCCACAACCGGCCCCCCAGGAACACCGCGTCCTTCCAGGACACGCTCACGCGCCTGGCCTCCTGATCGGCAAGCCGGGAAAGGCGCCGCGCGGGCATCGCGATGATGTCGCTCTTCTGCCGGCGGACGGGGTGCCCGGGTGCCATCGTCGACCGGCAAAAGTCGACATACAGACCCACCCGACGGGCCTCGAGGAGTCGGTCCGGAGCAGCGACGGCATCCACCTCAACGCCCGCGGCCAGGCCGTCCTCGGCACCGAGTTCATCCGCGCCCTGAGCACCCGGCCGGGGAACGGCTGAGGGGGCGGGCACGGAGGACACGGGGTCGACTCCGAAGCCGGGGCCATGCGTGTCGGTGCCTCAGATGCCCGTGGGCGGCGAGGTTGAGGCCACAGGCGTAGTCAAGCGCGTCCCCGGGGCAAGCCCCTTGGGGTCATTCTGCCTGCCCGGCTCAAGGTCGACGACGAGGGCGAGCCCGGAGACGGAGTGCCGCCCCCGCCGACCTCCGCTGCCGGAGCTCTGCCCCGGGTAGTCCGTCGGCGACAACCGAGCACACGTACGCACGACCTCACCCCCCGCGCGCTGCCATCACGCCACCAACCGCTTCGACACTTCGGCCGAGCATTGGCCGAGCCAATGATCTCAACGGCAACAAAAAGGCCCCCGCCGACTCGGGGGCTCTCTGTTGTTGCTGGTCAAACGGGTGAACTGTTACAGCTCGGCGGTGGGGCGGGTGGGACTCGAACCCACGGCCGACGGATTATGAGTCCGCTGCTCTAACCGGCTGAGCTACCGCCCCTTTTCGGCGTGGCGCGTACAAGTGTGCGCGCCGTCTGCCGCAGCATAGCCGGTCATACGATCTCTCGCTCCGGATGGTCGGCCACCCATGACCACGAAGACCGTGTTGCGCCCTGCCCGGTTCCGGACAGTGCGAAGTGGACGCGAAAGAATTACCTGAGCCCCACACGCACCACGCCGCGCACCCCGGTGCCGGACGGCCGTGGGCACGGCCACGGACACGCGAAAAAGGACCCCGCAGGGTCCTCTTCCGTTCCGCTCCCCCGACTGGACTCGAACCAGTAACCCTCCGGTTAACAGCCGAATGCTCTGCCAATTGAGCTACAGGGGATCGCGCTCCCCCGACTGGACTCGAACCAGTAACCTGCCGGTTAACAGCCGGCTGCTCTGCCAATTGAGCTACAGGGGATTGCTGCGTTCGCAACGGACTCCACCTACCTGGCTGCTGCCGGGCGGCGAACGTTCGCTGCGACACATACATTAGCGCAAGCAGGGGGGTGCTTTGCCAATCGGTATCGCCCGGGGTGATCTCGGGTGCCCGCGGGTAGGCGGGCAGCACACGTCGCACTGAGCAAGGAAGGGTGGCAGCCATGCGGTACCGGCTCACGTTCATCGCCGGACTGGCCCTCGGATACGTGATCGGCACGCGGGCCGGGCGCGAGCGCTACGAGCAGATGAAGAAGTCCGCACGTCAGTTCGCGCAGAATCCGGCCGTGCGCAATACCGCCGAGTCCGCGGCGCGCAGCGGCCGCGATCTGGCCGACAAGGCCTGCCACGTGGTCGGCGAGAAGGTCGGCGAGAAGGTACCCGCGTCGGTGGCCGGCCGGGTGCGCTCGCTGCGGGACCGCAGGCGGAACGGCCAGAACGGCGAGGACGACTGGGGCACCACCAACACGTAGCCGGACGGGCCGCCCGCCCGCTGCCGCACCACCGGTACGGAAACACTCCGGCGGTGCGGCAGAATCTTGGGCATGGGCATAGTCGCCGGCTTGGACAGTTCTTCCGCCTTCACACACATCGTCGTCTGCGATACGGACACCGGTGCCGTACTGCGCCGGGGATACGCCGCACATCCCGTCGAGGCGAAGGCCACCGAGGTCGATCCGCAGGCGTGGCTGCTCTCACTCGGTGAGGCCGCCGACGGCGGGCTGCTCGAAGGTGTGCAGGCCATCGGGGTCTCCGCGCAGCAGCACGGCCTGGTGCCGCTGGACCACCAGGGCAATCTCGTGCGTCCGGCGCTGCTCGGCAATGACAAGCGTGCGCAGGTCGCCGCAGCCGATCTGGTCGAGGGGCTCGGCGGGCGGCAGGCCTGGGCCGAGGCGGTCGGGGCGGTGCCGCAGGCCGCGCAGCCGGTGTCGAAGCTGCGCTGGCTGGCGCGGACGGAGCCGGAGGCGGCCCGGCGCGTGGCCTCGGTGCTGCAGCCGCACGACTGGCTGGTGTGGCAGTTGCTGGGGCGGCCGTCCCGGCGGACCACCGACCGGGGCGCGGCATCCGGCACCGGTTACTGGTCGGCGGGCAGTGGTTCCTACCGGCCCGATCTGGTGGAGCTCGCGCTCGGGCACCAGGCCGCGCTGCCCGAGGTGCTCGGCCCCTCCGACGCGGCCGGGACCACGCCCGAGGGGCTGCTGATCTCCGCAGGGACCGGCGAGACGATGGCGGCGGCGTTCGGGCTGGGGGTCGGGGTCGGCGACGCGGTCGTGTCGCTGGGCGCGTCGGGTTCGGTCATGGCCGTGCACCACGAGGCACTGTCCGATCCCAACGGAATGATCACCTCGTTCGCGGACGCGACGGGCATGCATCTGCCGGTGGTGTACACGTCGAACGCGGTACGCGCGTTGCGCGGGAGCGCCGAGATGCTGGGCGTGGAGGGGCTGGAGGAGTTGTCCGCGCTGGCGCTGAAGTCGACAGCGGGCGCCTCCGGACTCGTACTCCTGCCGTATCTGGAGGGCGAGCGCACCCCGCATCTGCCGCACACGGCAGGGACGCTGTGCGGGCTGCGGCGCGAGTCGATGAAGCCGGAGCATCTGGCGCGGGCGGCGTTCGAGGGGATGCTGTGCTCGCTGGCCGACGCGCTCGATGTGCTGCGCGGCCGCGGGGTCGAGGTGCGGCGGGTGTTCCTGCTGGGCGCGGCGGCCGAACTGCCCGCCGTGCAGGGGCTCGCGCCCGCGCTGTTCGGTACGCAGGTGGTTGTGCCGCAGCCCGCGGAGTACGCGGCGCTGGGCGCGGCCCGGCAGGCGGCCTGGGCGCTGGGAGTCTCGCAGGGGACGGCGGATCCGCTCACTCCCCCGGCCTGGCAGGGTGCCGCGGCGCAAGTGCTGGAGCCGGGCGAGGAGCTGGCGGTCGGGCAGGCGGTCCGCCAGCAGTACGTGGCGACGCGGGACCAGATCCATCCGGGGGCGTTCGACTCCGCGCCCTGAGCCGCACACCCTGCGTGACATGACCGGGTACACCTGCCGGAGATCGATCTTCTACATGTGTACTCGGTCTGTTTTTTGACCTGGTCTTGAATATAATCGTTCGCGGTCGCCCTCGTAGGTACCGGAAAATGGGTCGACTCCCGACCTCTGCCGACTCCGAGAGAGACGCGTGCTCATAAAACTCCTGCGGGCCTATCTCGGTCCGTACAAGAAACCCATCCTGCTGCTGGTCCTTCTCCAACTCCTGCAGACCTGCGCCAGCCTGTATCTGCCCACCCTGAACGCCGACATCATCGACAACGGTGTCGTCAAGGGGGACACGGGCTACATCCTGGAGTTCGGCGGCATCATGATCGCCGTCAGCATCGGCCAGGTGGTCTGCAACATGGGGGCCGTCTTCTACGGCGCCCGCACCGCGTCCGCCCTCGGCCGTGATGTCCGGGCGTCGATCTTCGACCGGGTGCAGTCGTTCTCCGCACGCGAGGTCGGGCGGTTCGGCGCGCCCTCGCTGATCACGCGTACGACCAATGACGTCCAGCAGGTCCAGATGCTGGTGCTGATGACGTTCACCCTGATGGTCTCGGCGCCGATCATGTGCGTCGGCGGCATCATCATGGCGCTCGGCCAGGACGTCCCGCTGTCGGCGGTGCTGCTCGCGGTGGTGCCGGTGCTCGGCATCGCGGTGAGCCTGATCGTCAAGCGGATGCGGCCGCTGTTCCGCACCATGCAGGAGCGGGTCGACACCGTGAACCGGGTGCTGCGTGAGCAGATCACCGGCAACCGTGTCATCCGCGCCTTCGTCCGTGACCGTTACGAGGAGGAGCGCTTCCGCGGTGCCAACAACGAGCTGACCGATGTGGCGCTGTCCACGGGCCGGCTGATGGCGCTGATGTTCCCGACCGTGATGACGGTCGTGAACGTGTCCTCGATCGCCGTGGTCTGGTTCGGTGCCCACCGCATCGACAGCGGCGGCATGGAGATCGGCGCGCTGACCGCGTTCCTCGCCTATCTGATGCAGATCGTCATGTCGGTGATGATGGCCACCTTCATGTTCATGATGGTGCCGCGCGCCGAGGTCTGTGCCGAGCGCATCCAGGAGGTCCTGGAGACCGAGTCGAGCGTGATTCCGCCCGTCAAGCCGGTGCGCGAGCTGCGCGCCCACGGTCATCTGGAGGTCCGCGGGGCGGACTTCCGCTATCCGGGCGCCGAGGAGCCGGTGCTGCGGTCGGTGAATCTGGTGGCCCGCCCCGGCGAGACGACCGCGATCATCGGGTCGACGGGCAGCGGGAAGTCGACGCTGCTCGGGCTCGTACCGCGGCTGTTCGACGTGACGGACGGCCAGGTGCTGGTCGACGGCACGGACGTACGGACGCTGGAGCCGACGCTGCTGGCGAAGACCGTGAGCCTCGTGCCGCAGAAGCCGTATCTGTTCTCCGGGACGGTCGCGACGAATCTGCGGTACGGGAACCCGGACGCCACCGACGAGGAGCTCTGGCACGCGCTGGAGGTCGCGCAGGCCAAGGAGTTCGTCGAGGCGCTGGAGCACGGTCTGAACGCGCCGATCGCGCAGGGCGGCACGAATGTCTCCGGGGGGCAGCGGCAGCGGCTGGCGATCGCCAGGACGCTGGTGCAGCGGCCGGAGATCTACCTCTTCGACGACTCGTTCTCCGCGCTCGACTACGCGACCGACGCCGCACTGCGCGGGGCACTCGCGCAGGAGACGGCCGAGGCGACCGTGGTGATCGTGGCGCAGCGGGTGTCCACCATCCGCGACGCCGACCGGATCCTGGTACTGGACGAGGGCCGGGTCGTCGGCTCCGGCACCCATCACGAGCTGATGGACGGCAATGAAACGTACCGGGAGATCGTGCTCTCCCAGCTGACGGAAGCGGAGGCCGCGTAATGGCCGGTCCTGGCGGACGCATGACGGCGGGCGAGGCGCCGACCGACCGGTCCATGGACTTCAAGGGGTCCTCGAAGCGGCTGCTGAAGCGCTTCGCCCCGGAGAAGGCGCCGCTGTACGTGATGCTGGCGGCCTGCGTGGCGAGCGTCGGGCTGTCGGTGGTCGGGCCGAAGATCCTCGGCAGGGCGACCGACCTGGTGTTCGCCGGGGTCATCGGCCGGCAGATGCCCGACGGCACGACGAAGGAACAGGCCGTGGAGGGCCTACGCAAGGCCAACAGCGGCCTCGCCGACATGCTGTCCGGGGTGGACTTCGTCCCCGGGCACGGCATCGACTTCGGTGCGGTGGCCGACGTACTGCTGGTGGCGCTGGCGGTCTATGTCGGTGCGGGGCTGCTCATGCTGGTGGCCACCCGACTGTCGATCCGGATCATCAACCGGGTCGTGTTCCAGCTGCGTGAGGACATTCAGACGAAGCTGTCGCGGCTGCCGCTGTCGTACTTCGACCAGGCCAAGCGCGGCGAGGTGCTCAGCCGGGCGACGAACGACATCGACAACATCTCCCAGACGATGCAGCAGACGTTGGGTCAGCTCATCAGCTCCCTGCTCACCATCGTCGGCGTGCTGATCATGATGTTCTGGGTCTCGCCGCTGCTGGCGCTGGTCGCGCTGGTGACGGTGCCGCTGTCGGTCGTCGTGGCCGCGAAGGTCGGCAAGCGGTCGCAGCCGCAGTTCGTGCAGCAGTGGAAGGTGACGGGCAAACTCAACGCCCACATCGAGGAGATGTACACCGGGCACACCCTGGTGAAGGTCTTCGGGCGGCAGGAGGAGTCCGCACGGGACTTCGCCGAGCAGAACGAGGCACTGTACGAGGCAGGCTTCAAGGCGCAGTTCAACAGCGGGATCATGCAGCCGCTGATGATGTTCGTCTCCAATCTGAACTATGTGCTGATCGCCGTCGTGGGTGGCCTGCGGGTCGCTTCGGGTTCGCTGTCGATCGGTGACGTGCAGGCGTTCATCCAGTACTCGCGGCAGTTCTCGATGCCGCTGACCCAGGTCGCCTCGATGGCGAACCTGGTGCAGTCGGGTGTCGCGTCGGCCGAGCGCATCTTCGAGCTGCTGGACGCCGAGGAGCAGAGCGCCGACCCCGCGCCCGGCACGGGCGAACGCCCGAAGGAGCTGCGGGGCAACGTCTCGCTGGAGAAGGTGTCGTTCCGTTACGACCCGAAGAAGCCGCTCATCGAGGATCTCTCGCTGAACGTCGAGCCGGGCCACACGGTCGCGATCGTCGGCCCGACCGGCGCGGGCAAGACCACGCTCGTCAATCTCCTGATGCGGTTCTACGAGGTGACGGGCGGGCGGATCACCCTCGACGGGGTCGACGTGGCGAAGATGTCGCGCGACGAACTGCGGTCGGGAATCGGCATGGTCCTCCAGGACACCTGGCTGTTCGGCGGGTCGATAGCGGAGAACATCGCGTACGGCGCTTCGCGCGAGGTCACCCGGGAAGAGATCGAGGAGGCCGCGAGGGCCGCCCACGCCGACCGCTTCGTCCGCACCCTGCCGGACGGTTACGACACGGTGATCGACGACGAGGGCTCCGGCGTCAGCGCGGGCGAGAAGCAGCTGATCACCATCGCGCGGGCGTTCCTGTCCGACCCGGTGATCCTGGTGCTCGACGAAGCGACGAGTTCCGTCGACACCCGTACCGAGGTGCTGATCCAGAAGGCGATGGCGCGCCTGGCGCACGGTCGTACGAGCTTCGTGATCGCGCACCGGCTCTCCACCATCCGGGATGCCGACATCATCCTGGTGATGGAGAACGGCTCGATCGTCGAACAGGGCACGCACGACGAACTGCTGGCTGCCGAGGGGGCGTACGCCCGGCTGTATTCGGCGCAGTTCGCGCAGGCGGTCGCCGAAGTCGACTAGGGGGCACGGCCGCAGACATGACGGGGCCCGTACCGCCGGCCGGCGGTACGGGCCCCGTCACGCGTGATCAGTCGAGGTAGCCGCGGAGTTGGTCGGCGTGGGCGTGGTCCCGCAGCTTGTTGAGGGTCTTGGACTCGATCTGGCGGATGCGTTCGCGGGTCACGCCGAAGATCCTGCCGATCTCCTCAAGGGTGCGGGGCCGCCCGTCGGCCAGCCCGTAGCGCAGCTGGACCACCTTCCGCTCACGCTCGTTGAGGGTGGAGAGCACCGCTTCCAGGTGCTCGCGCAGCAGCAGGAACGCGGCGGACTCGACCGGGGACGCGGCGTCGCCGTCCTCGATCAGGTCGCCGAGGGCGACGTCGTCCTCCTCGCCGACCGGGGCGTGCAGCGAGACGGGTTCCTGGGCGAGTCGCAGGACTTCGCCGACCCGCTCCGGGGTGAGGTCGAGCTGGTCGGCGACCTCCTCGGGCGTCGGCTCGTAGCCGCGCTCCTGGAGCATCCGGCGCTGGACGCGTACGACCCGGTTGATCAGCTCGACGACATGGACCGGGACCCGTATGGTCCGCGCCTGGTCGGCGAGGGCGCGGGACATGGCCTGACGGATCCACCAGGTCGCGTACGTCGAGAACTTGTAGCCCCGGGCGTAGTCGAACTTCTCGACCGCCCTGATCAGTCCGAGGTTTCCCTCCTGGACGAGATCGAGCATGGTCAGTCCGCGGCCGACATAGCGTTTGGCGACGGAGACGACGAGGCGGAGGTTGGCCTCGATGAGACGGCGCTTCGCCATCCGCCCCATGACCACCAGCCGGTCGAGGTCGACGGCCAGCCGGGTGTCCGGGTCCGGGGTGCCCGCGAGCCGTTCCTCGGCGAAGAGTCCGGCCTCGACGCGGCGGGCGAGCTCCACCTCGTCGGCTGCGGTGAGGAGCGAGATCCGGCCGATCTCCCGCAGATACTGGCGGAAGAGGTCGGAGGACGGGCCGGCGGTCTCGGGGCGGCCCCTCGGCTCCGGGGGTTCGGGCACCTCCGGCGGCTCCTCCATGAGTGCCTCGGGTGGGTCGAACGGTGTCTGCGGCCCCACCACGGCCTCCGGATGACGCATGGCCCGGTTCTGCGCGGGGATGGCCGAGACATGCTCGGTTTCGGTCACGGTCCGGGTCTGCACGGGGGCGACCTCCAGGTGATCGCTGCCGGATCGCGGGGATGGTGGACCACCGTTCGGTGGGCCGGCCGCGCTCCGATGACTCAGGCACCGCCCCCCAGTGTGGGGGAAGACACAGCGCCGCCACGAGGGGCGTGCGGGGACTTTCTGCGTCCGGTCCGTGACCGGCCGGTTACGGGGACGGGGCCGGGGACGGGTGTGTCCTTCCGGCCCGCCCGGCGATCGGGACCTGTCCGGCGATCGGGACCCGTCCAGCGATCAAGGAGGAACGGCGATCGAGACCCTTGCGGCAATCAAGGACGCAACGGCGGCCGGCGGGCCGGCCGGCCCCGGCACGCCTGCACGGCCACGGGGCGCGCGGAAGCCCCGGTTCAGAGCGCGTCGGCGCCGTTGTTGCGCAGGGACTGGGCGTACTGCTGGAGGACCCAGACCTCGTTCTGCGCGGCCGCCAGATGGTCCGGGGCGACATTGCTGCCGAGGCGGGCGAGGCTGCCCTGGACGTCGTTGATCCGGCGGTCGACGGCGCGCAGGCGGACCTTGACCAGATGCTCGCCCGCGTACGCCTCGTCGATGGACTTGCCGTGGAAGACCTCGACCGCCAGCTCGGTGACCAGCTTGCGCACCGTGTCGTTGGGGGTCGCGTCGAGCACCTGGACGAGGTACTCGCGGGTCTCGGGGACGCCCAGCTCCGCGCCGCCCGCCTCCGCGATGCACTGACGGACCGCGGCGTACGGCGGGGCGGTGAACTCGTCCACCCCGTAGGCGTCGAAGGCCGGGGAGACCAGGGCGGGCCGCTGCAGGGCGAGCTTGAGCAGCTCGCGCTCGGTGCGGTGCGCCGGGCTGCGGAGGTTGAGCGCGGGGCCGGAGGGGACGGCGGGGGCCCGGACCTGCTGGGGCTGCGCGCCGGGGCGGGAGGAGGCCGGCTCCGGTCCTCGCCGGTCGCCCCGCCCGCGGGCCCACTGGGCGAGCTGATTGACCCGGTGCACGACGTACTCCTGGTCCAGGATGCCGACGAAGCCGGCCAGCTGGACGGCGACCTCGCGCTGCACGCTGCCCGTCTTGATCTTGGCGACGACGGGCGCCGCCTCGTCGAGCGCGGCGGCGCGGCCCGCCGGGGTCTCCAGGTCGTACCGGCCGACGATCTGGCGGAGCGCGAACTCGAAGAGCGGCGTGCGGGGTTCGACCAGGTCGCGGACGGCCTCGTCGCCCTTGGCCAGGCGCAGATCGCACGGGTCCATGTTGTCCGGGGCGACCGCGATGTACGTCTCGGCGGCGAACTTCTGGTCGTCCTCGAAGGCTCGCAGCGCGGCCTTCTGGCCGGCCGCGTCACCGTCGAACGTGAAGATCACCCGGGCGCTGCCGTTGTCCATCAGGAGGCGGCGCAGGATCTTGATGTGGTCGCCGCCGAAGGCCGTACCGCAGGTGGCGATCGCGGTGGTGACCCCGGCGAGATGGCAGGCCATCACGTCGGTGTAGCCCTCGACGACCACGGCCCGGCTGGCCTTCGCGATGTCCTTCTTCGCCAGGTCGATGCCGTAGAGCACCTGGGACTTCTTGTAGATCGCGGTCTCGGGGGTGTTGAGGTACTTCGGTCCGTTGTCGTCGTCGCGCAGCTTGCGGGCGCCGAAACCGACGACCTCGCCGGAGGTGTCGCTGATCGGCCACATCAGCCGGCCGCGGAAACGGTCGATCGGGCCGCGCCTGCCGTCCTGGGAGAGGCCGGAGGCGATCAGCTCCTTGTCGCTGAAGCCCTTGCCGCGCAGATAGCGGGTGAGGTGGTCCCAGCCCGCCGGGCTGTAGCCGACGCCGAAATGGGCGGCCGCCGCCTGGTCGAAGCCGCGCTCGGCGAGGAACTTCCGGCCGATCTCGGCCTCGGGGCCGTCCAGCTGCTCCACGTAGAACTGGGCGGCCACCTTGTGCGCCTCGACCAGCCGGATGCGCTCACCGCGCTGGTGGGAGGGGTTGTAGCCGCCCTCCTCGTACCGCAGGGTGATGCCCGCCTTGGCGGCGAGCCGCTCGACCGTCTCGGAGAACGAGAGATGGTCGATCTTCATCACGAAGGCGATCGTGTCGCCGCCCTCCTGACAGCCGAAGCAGTGGAAGAGACCCTTGCTCGGGCTGACCTGGAAGGAGGGGGACTTCTCGTCGTGGAACGGGCAGAGGCCCTTGAGGTTGCCACCGCCCGCGTTGCGCAGCTGGAGATACTCGGAAACGACGGCGTCGATCGGGACCGCGTCCCGTACCGCCTTCACATCGTCGTCATTGATCCTGCCTGCCACGGGTGAAGTCTACGGGTGGGGTACGACAGCCGTGCCGCGCGCCGATGTGATCCGTGGAACCGGGCGGGGCGCAGCCCGGCCCGGCCCCGCCCGTCGGTGCGGCCCGGCTCCGTTCAGGTCAGTCCCCCTGATCCCTTTCGGGTACGCCTTGCTGGCGTGAAAACATGATCGCGGTGCCTGCCCGCCGACCCCGATGTCTCGTTGGGACGTTGAGCCCGTAGGTCAGTCTGGCGCCGGGACCGCAGAGGGGCCACGCACTGTTGCCTTCGAGCACGCCGGTCAGATTCTCGCTCCCCCAGCGGTCCCACGGGCAGGCGCCGTTCTGTTCGCGGACACGAGGACTGAGGGGAGCTGTCCATGGCCGAGGCCGAGGACCGTGAGGACGTCGAGGAGATCGAGCAGGCCGCCGAGCTGGTGGAACGCGTCGCCGCGATCGATATCGCCAAGGCGTCCGGGATGGTCTGCGTGCGGGTGCCGCACGAGGACAAGCCGGGCAAGCGCGTCCAGCGGGTCTTCAACACCGTCGCGACATCCGGCGCGATCCTGGAGCTGGCCGACCACCTGATCTGCCAGGGCGTCACCCGGGTGGTGATGGAAGCGACCTCGACATACTGGAAGCCGTACTTCTTCCTCCTCGAATCCCGAGGACTGGAGTGCTGGCTGGTCAACGCCCGGGACGTCAAGAACGTCCCCGGCCGGCCCAAGACCGACCGCCTGGACGCGGTCTGGCTGGCCAAGCTCACCGAACGCGGCATGCTCAGGCCCTCCTTCGTACCCCCGAAACCCATCCGTGAACTCCGCGATCTCACCCGGGCCCGGGCGGTGATGACGCACGAGCGCACCCGTCACAAGCAGCGAACCGAGAAGCTCCTCGAAGACGCCCAGATCAAGCTCTCCACCGTGATCGCCGACATCTTCGGCGTCTCCGGCCGGGCAATGCTCGAAGCACTCATCGCCGGGGAACGCAGCCCCAAGGCCCTCGCGGACCTGGCCCACGGCACCATCAAGGCCAGCCACGCCACCCTGGCCGAATCACTGACCGGCCGTTTCGAAGAACACCACGCCTTCATGTGCCGGATGCTGCTGGACACCGTCGACTACCTCACCGTGCAGATCGACAAGCTCACCGCCCGCATCACCCTGCGCCTGGCCGGACTGTCCACCACCGAGGACGACGAGGGCCCCGGACAGGGCACCCTCATACCGATCACCGACACCGAACGCCTCGACGAAATCCCCGGCATCGGACCGGGCACCGCGCAGGTGATCCTCGCCGAGACCGGCCTGGACATGAGCGTCTTCCCCACCGCCGGGCACCTGGTCTCCTGGGCGAAACTCTCCCCACGCACCATCCAGTCCGGCGGCAAGAACACCTCCGGACCCACCGGCAAGGGCAACCCCTGGCTCCGCGGGGCCCTCGGCGAAGCAGCGATCTCCGCCGCCCGCACCGACACCTTCCTCGGCGCCCGCTACCGCCGCATCGCCAAACGCCGCGGCCACATGAAAGCCCTGGTCGCCGTCGCCCGCTCCATCCTGGTCTCCGTCTGGCACCTCATGAGCGACCCCACCGCCCGCTACCGCGACCTCGGAGCCCACTTCCACACCCGCAACCTCGACCCCACCCGCAAGACCCGCGACCTCGTCCGCCAGCTCGCCGCCCTCGGCCACGACGTCACACTCACCCCGGCCGCCGCCTGACCGAACCCGCCGAAGCCCCCGCAAGCAGCCCCTCGACGTCACCGACCAGGGGCTACCTCGCCGTACCCGTCTCACCGTGGAGTTTTCCGGTCAGGGAGGTCAGTGGTACCGACGGGTCCGCCAGTGCGTCCGGGTCGATCTGCCGGTCGGACCGGATCAGTTCCTGCACGGCGTCGGTGACATCCCACACGTTGACGTTCATCCCGGCCAGCACCTTGTGGTCCTTCAGCCAGAAGGCGATGAACTCGCGCTTCCCCGCGTCGCCACGGATGACCACCTGGTCGTAACTGCCCGGCGGCGCCCAGCCCGAGTATTCGAGGCCGAGGTCGTACTGGTCGGAGAAGAAGTACGGCACCCGGTCGTAGCCGACCTCCTGGCCGAGCATGGCGCGGGCCGCGGCCGGGCCGCTGTTCAGCGCGTTCGCCCAGTGCTCCACGCGCAGCCGGGCGCCCAGCAGCGGATGGGCCACGTTGGCGACGTCCCCGGCCGCGAAGATGTGCGGGTCGGAGGTGCGCAGCGAGGCGTCGACGGCGATGCCGCCGCCGTCCTTGCGCGCGGCCATGGCGAGCCCCGCGGCTTCGGCGAGACCGGTGCGGGGGGCGGCGCCGATCGCGGCGAGCACGTCGTGGGCGGGGTACTCCTCGCCGTCGTCGGTGCGGACCGCGAGGACCAGGCCGTCCTGGCCGATGATCTCGGTGAGACGGACACCGAAGTGGAAGCGGACACCGTGGTCGCTGTGCAGATCGGTGAAGATCTGGCCCAGTTCGGGGCCGACGACATGGTGCAACGGGGTCGGCCCCGATTGGACGACGGTGACCTCGGCACCGTACTCGCGCGCCGCCGCCGCGACCTCCAGGCCGATCCAGCCGGCCCCGGCGATCACCAGGTGGCCGTTGTCGCGGCCGAGGGAGGTCAGCACGTTGCGCAGCCGGTCGGCGTGGGCGAGGCGGCGCAGATGGTGGACGCCGGCCAGGTCCGTACCCGGAATGGGGAGGCGGCGCGGCTCGGCCCCGGTGGCGAGCAGCAGCTTGTCGTAGTGGACGACGGTTCCGTCGCCGAGCTGTACGGAGCGGCCCGCCCGGTCGAGGACGGTGACGGGCTGGCCCAGATGGAGCTCGATGTCGGCGCCCGCGTACCAGGCCGTCTCGTGGACGAAGACGCTGTCCCGTTCCTCCTTGCCCAACAGGTAGCCCTTGGAGAGCGGCGGCCGTTCGTACGGATGGTCGCGTTCGTCGCCGAGAAGGATCACCCGGCCGCTGAAACCCTCCGTCCGGAGTGTCTCGGCCGCCTTCGCTCCTGCCAGTCCTCCGCCGACGATGACGAACGTCCGATGTGCGTCGACCACGTGATGCCTCCTCGGTGCTTACTGCGCGGGGCCCGACTGCGAGCGTCCCGCACGCAGCGTGATGGCGAAAGAGGGTGTACACCGATCAGGTCACACCCAGTGGTCGTGGGCAAGCCCGCGGACGAGGCCGGGAGGCGGTGACCGCCGGGCGCACGCGGTCGTACGCGGCGTGGTCCGGCCGCGTGGACGGGACCTCCGGTCAGCGGCGGCGTCTGGTGAGGGATGCGTGCAGGGAACGCGCCGAGGCGTCGGTCAGGGCGGCGATCTGGTCGACGAGGACCCGCTTGCGGGCCCGGTCCCCGGCGGCGGCGTCGAACAGTGCCCGGAACTGCGGCTCCAGCCCCTCCGGGGCGCGTGCGGTCAGCGCGGCGGCCAGTTCCGCGATGACGATCCGCTGGTCGGCGCGGATCGCCTCCTGCTCGGCGCGCTGCATGACGTACCGGTCGGCGACCGCCTTGAGGACGGCGCACTCGTTGCGTGTCTCGCGGGGAACGACGAGCTCGGCCGCGTACCGGATCAGCCGGCCCGTCCCGTACCTCTGCCGGGTGCCGGTCTCGGCCGCGAGGCAGAACCGGCCGATCAGCTGGCTCGTGGCGTCCTTCAGCCGGGCCTGGGCGACGGCGGACCCGTCGTAGCTGTGCGGCCACCAGTCCTGGGCGATGAGCCGGTCCAGGGCGTCGGACAGCTCCTCGGGGTCGGTGTCCGCCGGGACGTAGCGGCCGATGGCGACCGCCCAGATCGCGTTCCGCTCGGGCTCGGCGTAGAGGCAGTTGGGGTCGATGTGCCCGGCGTGCAGCCCGTCCTCGAAGTCGTGCACGGAGTACGCGACGTCGTCGGACCAGTCCATGACCTGGGCCTCGAAGCACTTGCGGTCCTTCGGGGCGCCGTGCCGGGCCCACTCGAAGACGGGCAGGTCGTCCTCGTACACCCCGAATTTCGGCGAGCCGGGGTCGGTGGGGTGTCCGCCGCGCGGCCACGGGTATTTGGTGGCGGCGTCCAGCGCGGCGCGGGTCAGGTTGAGTCCGACGCTGACCAGCTCGCCGGTCCGGGTGTCGGGCACGAACCGCTTCGGTTCGAGCCGGGTCAGCAGGCGCAGCGACTGGGCGTTCCCCTCGAAGCCTCCGCAGTCCGACGCGAAGTCGTTGAGCGCCTGCTCCCCGTTGTGTCCGAACGGCGGGTGGCCCAGGTCGTGGGCCAGGCAGGCCGCCTCGACCAGATCGGGGTCGCAGCCGAGCGCGGCCCCCAGCTCGCGGCCGACCTGGGCGCATTCCAGGGAGTGGGTGAGCCGGGTCCGCGGGCTGGCGTCCCAGGCGTTGCTGCGGGTGCCGGGGGTGACGACCTGGGTCTTCCCAGCGAGCCGGCGCAGTGCGGCGGAGTGCAGGACCCGGGCGCGGTCACGCTGGAACGCGGTACGCCCGGGCCGTTTGTCCGGCTCGGTGTCCCAGCGCTCGGCGTCGGCGGCACGGTAGGGGGCCATGCCGTGGTCCTGGGTGCCGTGGGTGCACTGGGTGCCGTGGGTGCACTGGGAATCCTGCGTACCGTCCATGGTTCCGACAGTAAACGGCCGGACCGACAGGACGGCTCAGCTGGTGCCGACTCCGTCGTGCGCCAAGGACGCGAGGGCGGGATTGCCGCATCGGTGCGCGGGAGCGAGGGCCGCTCACCGGGGGCGTCGCATCGAGCGGAGTGATCGGAAACGGTAACGAAATCAACGAAATAGGGAGATGGAGAACCCTTTCTCCCCGTCGGTCGTCCGATCATGTGGGACAGCGTGGACAGGGCGGGACGAGCGGGAACAGGGGAACACCCATGCGCGAGAAGCAGCCGGGACGGCTGAGAAGGCTCGGGCAGATCGGGCAGCTCGGGCGGTTTCGGCCGCGGTGGCCGCGGACGCGGCGCGGGCAGCGGCGGGCCGTACAGGGGGTGATGGTCGCCTGCCTGGTGGCGCTGGCACCCGCGACCTGGATGTACTCCGTCGCCGACGCCCGGGTCAGGACGACCGCGGACGCGCCCGCGCAGCAGGTCGCCGTGATGTTCGGGGCCGGGCTCTGGCAGGGCAAGCCGTCGCCGTATCTCGCGAACCGGCTCAAGGCCGCCGCCGAGCTGTACCGGGGCGGGAAGGTGAAGGTCGTGCTCGTGACCGGTGACAACAGCCGCGAGGAGTACGACGAGCCGGACGCCATGCGCACGTATCTCAGGGAGCAGGGCGTGCCGGACGAGCGGATCGTGAGCGACTTCGCCGGGTTCGACACCTGGGACTCGTGCGTCCGGGCCAAGAAGATCTTCGGGGTGGACCGCGCGGTGCTGGTGACCCAGGGGTTCCACATCCGGCGGGCGATCGCGCTGTGCCGGACCGCGGGGATCGACGCGTACGGCGTCGGCGTCGACGCCGTACACGATGCGACCTGGTACTACGGCGGGACGCGGGAGGTGTTCGCGGCGGGGAAGGCGGCGCTGGACGCCGTGTTCAGGCCGGACCCGCACTTCCTGGGCCCGAAGGAGCCCGGGATCGGGGAGGCCCTCGGGAAGGCCCTGGCGGCGGACGAGCGGTGACGGCCGCGGGTGCCGGTTCTGCAGAGTGCCGGGCCGGTTCTCAAGAGTGCCGGTTCTACAGAGGGGTGACCGGGGCGGTCTCGGCCGCGACCCAGTCGAGGTAGCGGGCGCTGCCCCGTACCACCGGGATCGCGATGACCTCGGGGGTTTCGTAGTCGTGCGCCGCCAGGAGATGCGCCTCCAGTTCGTCGTAGCGCCCGGCCGTCGTCTTGAACAGCAGCTGCCACTCCTCGGTGGTCTCGATGGCGTTCTGCCAGCGGTAGACCGAGGTGACGGGCGCGGAGATCTGTACGCAGGCGGCGAGCCGCGCCTCCACCGCGCCCTGCGCCAGGGAATGGGCCTTCTCCTCGCTGTCGGTCGTGGTCAGTACGGTCAGCCATGCCGGCGGCGTCGTCACCTTCGGGCTCCTCGGTGTCGGTCACTGGGTCATCAGGTGCCCTTCGATTGTCGGGGGCGTCGCGGCGCGGCGCAGTGCCCGGTGTCAGACGCCGTACGGACGGACGGGCGGCCTTCAGGGGCGCGGCGGAGGCGGTGGGGGTGGGTACGGGTGCTGTGGTGAGGTCCATGCGGAGAGGTTCATATGTCAACCATGGTTGAGGTCAAGGCCGGTCCGTCGGGGTCCGTCATCGCCCGTCGCGGCATACCGTGGGCCGCATGACCACTCCCCCTCCCGCGCCTTTCCCGTACGCCGAGTTCAACGGGCACCCGGCCACCGAGGCGGATCTGCGGATTCCCGCCTTCCTCGGCTACGGCCATTTCACGGCCATGCAGGTCAGGAACGGAAAGGTGCGCGGCCTCGCCCTGCATCTGGCCCGGCTGGACTCGGCGAACCAGGAGCTGTTCGAACGCCCGCTGGACGGGGAACGGATCCGCGAACTGATCCGGCACGCCCTGGACAGTGCCGGGGTACAAGACGCCTCGACCCGGGTGTACGGCTTTCTGCCGCCCGGCGATACGGAGACGACCGTCGTGGTCACGGTGCGCGGGCCGGCCCGGAAGTCCACCGAGCCGCACGACCTGATGTCCGTCCCGTACGCCAGGACCGTGCCGCACATCAAGCGTCCCGGCGAGTTCGGCCAGACGTACCACGCGCGGCTCGCCGCTCGCGCGGGTTTCGACGAGGCCCTGCTGACCCTGCCGGACGGTACGGTGACGGAGGGGGCGATCACCAACGTCGGCTTCTGGGACGGCACTTCGGTCGTCTGGCCCGCCGCCCCCGCCCTGCTCGGCATCACCATGGCGCTGCTGGAGCGGCAACTGCCCGGCGCGGGACTGGAGTCCGTACGGCGTCCGGTGACGCTGGACGGGCTGGCCGGGTACCGTTCGGCGTTCCTCACCAACTCACAGGGCATCGCGCCGGTCCGGCGGATCGACGACATCGAGTTCACGGTGGACGAGCAACTGATGAAGCACATCGGACAGGCGTACGACAGCGCGCCGTGGGACACGGTCTGAGGTCTCCCGGCGTCACGCGGGCCGACCGGCGCCCGAGGAAGGAAGGAGCATGGAGTCATGCTGATCCACATCGAAGGCTCTCGTCTCCCCGGCCTCACCTGCGGGCCCGACAGCGATTTCCCCGCCGCCCACAACATCCACGTGGCCGTGCAGCGCAAGGACAGGCCGGGCGAACTGCTCGGCCTGCACCGGGGTGACGCCCCGTCGGCCTCGTGGACCCTGAGCTGCACCGCGACCCCCACCGCGGACGGCGTCGATATCAAGGGGCCCTACGTGCAGAACCGGCTGGGTGGGCGCTTTGTCTACCTGTCCTGGGGCACGGTCGACGAGGACGGCGTCTTCAGCATGTTCCGGCGGGCCAAGCTGATGCTGGGCGACATCGATCCGGCCGTGCTCGAAGCCGCCGTGCGCTCGGGGCATCTCACCGCTCGGCTGCCTCTCTCCGATGCCAAGGGGCAGCCGCTCTGCGCCAGGGTGCGCCCGCCGGTCATCGAATGGTCCGCCACCGCGCCGTCCCGGGTGCGCCGCGTGTCCTGAGAGCGCCGCGCGGTTGCGGGAACGGCATGTCGCGGGGCGTCCGGCACGGAACCGCCCCCACCGGAGCCAGGGGGGATGGAGCCGGTGGGGGCGGCGGCCGGGGGCGGCCCGGTGCACCGTCCCGTGGGGGGCTTCAGGCGTGTGCCCGACCCCCACGAAGTCATGCGTGTGACGTACGCCACTCTCCTCCCGGATGGCATCACTCGATCGGCACCGAACGGTGAGATGCCAGCCACACTCACTTCGATCACGGCCGTGACCTGCACATATGCATCTTGGCAAGGATGCCGCGCCGAGCCGTCCGGGTGAAAGCTGACTTGGTGTCAGCAGGCATGGGCGACGGCCGGCCCGTTAGCTCGTGGTCAGGACACACCTACTCGCGCCATTGCCGGAGGAACCCCATGCGTCCTGCTCGCCCAGTGACCGGTGCCGCGGCTTTCGCGGTCACCATAGCCTCGCTCGGCCTCTTCAGCGCCGGGCAGCCCGCGTACGCGGGCGATTCCGGCACACTGCGCGCCGGTTCGGCGGCCGTACCACGGACCAACAGCGGCCCGCAGACGCAGGGCGGCGACAACGACAACGGGGACGACCCGCCCGGGGCCGCGCGCGACACCCCCTTCGGCCTCAATGTCCCCTCGCTGCTCGACTCCGTCGGCGGGCTCAACGCCTTCTCCGGGCTCAGCACCCCCTCCAGGAACGAGGACTCCAACGAGCGCGGGAACGGAAACCGGAACCCGTCCGAGGACCAGTGGGGCTCGTCCGGGCGCGACAACTCCTCGGGCCGCGACAACTCCTCGTCCGGACGCGACAACTCGTCCTCGGGCCGGGACAACTCCTCATCATCCGATCGCGACAACTCCTCGTCATCCGGCCGCGACAGCTCCTCGTCCGGACGCAACGACTCATCCGTGCCCACCGGTCCCATCGGGCGCGTCAAAACAGGCGTCGGCGGCAGTGTCCGGTCCGACACCTCCCAGATCGCGGCGGGCGCCGGCGTACTCGCCGGTGCCGCCGTCGGCGGAGCCTGGCTCCTGCGTCGCCGGGCGAGCGGCACGCAGGAAGCCGGCTGACGGAGACGGATTCACGTCTCCGTACCGCCAGGTTCCCGTCCCGGTGGCCGCGCGACCACCGGGACGGGACTGCTCCGTACCCGAACCCGTCCCCCTCCCGTCCGCGCTTCGTCACCCGGAGGACGACCGTGTCCCAGAAGGCCAAGGGCTGGCTGCTGGTCATCGCGGTGCTGGCCGGTGTCTGGCTGATCCGGCACGGCGCCGGCACCCAGCTGCTCCCGCCCCAGCCGACCACCGCGCAGGGCTTCGCCGCGGGCCCCGAGCCGCAGCCGGGGTCTCCCCTCGCCGAACCGCTGAAGCCCTCGGCACCCGTGCGCATCCGGATCCCGAGCATCCGGGTGAACGCCCCGATGATGCGGCTGGGGCTCGGGGCCGACGGCAGTCTCGACGTGCCGCCGGCCGGGAACCGCAACGTCGTCGGCTGGTACCGGGACGGCACTCCCCCGGGCTCCAAGGGCAGCGCCATCGTCGCCGGTCATGTCGACAACGCGCAGGGCCGGTCGGTCTTCTACGACCTGGGCTCCCTACAGAAGGGCAGCACGGTCGAGGTGGTCCGCCAGGACGGGCGCACCGCCGTCTTCTCCCTCGACGGGATCGAGGTCTACGAGAGCGACGACTTCCCCGACGAGCGGGTGTACGGTGCCTCGCCCTACGCCTCGCTGCGGCTGATCACCTGTGGCGGCGGATTCTCGAAGGCTACGGGCTACCGGGGCAATGTGGTGGCGTACGCGCACCTCACCGCGGTGCGGTGAACCGGGCGCACCCGGAGCGCGTCGTTCACGCCGCCCACTGGTCGAACCCCAGCTTCGCGACCAGTGAGAGCACCACGACCAGCAGAACGCCGCGGACGAACTCACTGCCCTTCCGAAGCGCCAACCGCGCCCCGATCAGCCCGCCCGCCAGGTTGAATACCGCCATCAGCGCGGCCAGTTGCCACAGCACGCTGCCCTGGTACGCGAACATCGCCAGCGCCCCGCCGTTGGTGCAGACGTTGACGATCTTGGCGGTGGCCGAAGCCGTCACCAGATCGAGGTGGAGCACCGCGGTCAGCGCCAGGACGAGGAACGTTCCGGTGCCGGGGCCGAACAGCCCGTCGTAGAAGCCGATGCCGCCGCCGACGAGCACGATCGCGGTGACGGTGCGGGCCCGGGTGACCTGGCGCCTCGTACCGTCGTCCACCGTGCTGCCGAACGAGGGCCGCAGCATCACGAACGCCGCCACCGCCAGCAGCACGACCATGATCACCGGGCGCAGCACCTCGCTGCTGATCCCGGCCGCGAAGAACGCCCCGGCCATCGAGCCGGCCAGCGCCGCGAGCCCGATCCGCAGGGCCGCCCCGACCTTGACCGGCGCCTTGCGTACGTACGTCACGGCGGCGCCCGTCGTACCGACGATCGCGACCGCCTTGTTGGTGCCGAGTACCTGCGCGGCCGGGGCATGGGGCAGTCCCAGCAGCAGGGCGGGCAGCAGGAGCAGCCCGCCGCCGCCGACCACCGCGTCGATCCAGCCCGCCGCGGCTGCCGCGAGGCAGAGGACGACCAGTGTGGTGAGTGCTATATCAGGCATGATCGCGACCTTAAGGACGCGACACGTGCCTCGTCCAACCGGTTCCGCCCGGCCCGTTCTCGCCGCGCGCCGCGGCCGTACGCTGGGCCCATGAGCCAGGGCTGGAACGCGAGCGACATCCCCGACCAGAGCGGCCGTACGGCCGTGGTCACCGGAGCCAACAGCGGCATCGGGCTGATCACGGCGCGGGAACTGGCCCGGCACGGCGCGCGCGTACTGCTCGCCTGCCGTGACGAGTCGCGCGGCAAGGAGGCCGCGTCCCGTATCCGGACGGCCGTGACCGGCGCGGACGTGGAGTTCGTACCGCTCGATCTGGCCGATCTGGACTCCGTACGCGCGTGCGCGGCGAAGCACACGCCCGACCGGATCGATCTGCTGATCAACAACGCGGGTGTGATGGCCCTTCCTTACGGGAAGACGGCGGACGGCTTCGAGAGGCAGTTCGGCGTCAACCACCTGGGGCACTTCGCCCTCACCGGGCTGCTGTTCCCGAAGCTCCTCGGCACCCCCGGGGCGCGCGTGGTGAGCGTCTCCAGCGGTATGCACGCCCTGTCCAACATCGACATGGGAGATCTCAACAGCGAGCGGAACTACCGCCGTTGGATCGCCTACGGCCGCTCGAAGACCGCCAATCTGCTCTTCGTCCACGAGCTGGCGCGGCGCCTGACGGCCGCCGGTTGCGAGGTGGTGGCCGCCGCGGCGCACCCCGGTTACGCGGCGACCAATCTGCAGACGGCGGGCGTCCGGATGGAGAACCGCAAGGCTGCGGACCTGGTGTTCCGGCTCGGCAACCGGCTCGTCGCGCAGCCCGCGTCGTCCGGCGCGCTGCCCACCCTGTACGCGGCCACCGCGCCCGGCGTGCGGTCCGACTCGTTCATCGGCCCGAAGCTGCTGGGCTGGCGCGGCGCACCGACCCCGTCCTGGCGGGCGGGCTGGACGCTGAACGATGTGGCGAGCGAGCGGCTCTGGGTGGCGTCCGAGCAGCTCACGGGGGTGACGTATCCGGTGCTCACGACCTGATGAGGACCGGATACGCCACCGCTGATCGGCGCGTTCAGGACTGCTGACCCTCGACGGCGGCCGGGTCCATCCACATGACCTCCCAGATGTGGTGGTCCGGGTCCTGGAAGGAACGGCCGTACATGTGGCCGTAGTCCACCGGCTCGTTGGCGGGCGATCCCCCGGAGTCGAGGGCGGTGTCCACCAGCTCGTCCACCTTCTCGCGGCTCTCGGCGCTGAGCGTGAGGATGACCTCGATGGACTTCGAGGAGTCGGCGATCTCCTTCTTCGTGAACTCCTTGAAGCGGGGCTCCGTGAGGAGCATGGCGAAGATGGTGTCGCTGATGACGAGACATGCGGCGGTCTCGTCGCTGAACTGCGGGTTGCAGGAGAAGCCGAGCTTGCCGAAGAAGGCCTTGGTGGTCTCAAGGTTCTTGACCGGCAGGTTCACGAAGATCATCTGAGGCATGGCTGTTCCGTTCTCTCTGGTGTTCTAACGTTTTACGACAGGTAGACGGCGGGGCTGCGCGGAACTCATCGGTACCGGCGAGGAAATTCTCCGTCCCGCGGGGTCAGGACAGGGCGAGCGGCGCGCCGCCCCGGAGCAGCGATCCGCCCAGCGGGGTCAGCGTGTGCAGGACCGAGCTGCCGTGCCGCAGCGTGTGGATCAGGCCCGCCTCGCGCAGCACACAGGCGTGCTGGCTGGCCGAGGCGAGGGAGACTCCTGCCCGGCGGGCGAGTTCGCTGGTCGTGCAGCCGCTGCCGATGGCCCGCAGGACCGTCGAGCGGGTGTGGCCGAGGAGCCGGCCGAGCCAGGGGCCCGGTTCGGCGAAGACCGGGGCGCGGGAGTGGGTGACCGGGTAGACGAGGACCGGCGGGAGTCGCGGGTCGCGCTGGACGACCGGGGTGACGCGGCAGAAGAAGGACGGCTGGAGCAGTAATCCCCGGCCGTTGAGATGGAGTTCGCGGTCCACGGGGTAGTCCGCCTCCAGCACGGGGGCCCGCCAGCGGATCATGGGCGGGAGGGAGGCGAGCAGTTCTTCCGCGCCGCCGTCCAGGAGGGCTCGGCCGCGGAGAGCACGGTCGGCCTCGACGCTGGCCTGGATGTGCGGCCAGTACGGTTCGATCGCGGCGCGGTGGTAGCTGCGCAGTGCGCCGACGAGCCGGTCGAGCGATTCGACGCGCCCGTCCTGGGTGCGGGCGCTCTCGCGGCGTCCGGCGGCCAGCAGGGCGAGTTCTGCGCGGATCCGCCCGGGCGGGGTGTCGCGCAGCGCCTGTATTCCGGCGTCGATGCCGTAGGGCTCGCCGCTTTCCTGAGATGGCGTCAGAAAGTCCGGGAAATAGCCGCGCGGTGGAATCACGGCGGACAACAGACGTACTTCACTGTTCAACCGGGGTCGGGTTTCCGTACGCCATTTCCCGAACACCGCGGGACCACGCCGGTCCCGCAGCCGATGGAAACTCAGAATGGTTTCCCACAGCGCATCGGGCCGGGTAGCCATCCGCACCTTGGAAAGGTCCACACCGGACATGTGGATACGCAGCACCGAACCCCCATTTGTTGCACCTGCAATTACCCCCGCTCAAGGGTAGGTGATCCGTAACAGCACGTCACCACGGGGTTTCGGCCAGAGGTGAAACGTCTCGCCTCCACACCCCGGCACCCGAAAGGCTGTACGTCGTCGGGTGCGAATCCGGTGCCACCGGAAGAGCGAGTGAAGGCCGTGGGGGGTTTTGCTCGTTCGGCGACGGTGCGCGACGGTGCGGCTCCGTGCCCGACGGCGGTAGGCCGGGTGCGGCCCATGGATGGGGATCCAGGGGCCGCACCCCGGTCCGTTCCGGGTCCGGCGCTCCGGCCCGCCCCGGTCCGGGTCTTTGCGCAGGGAACGAACTTTGCGCAGGGAACGAGAAAAGGCACAACGTCGAACAACTTGTTTCCCCAGAACGAAACGGAGGCGGCGGCACCCCGCGCGGGGTGCCGCCGCCTCCGGGAGTTCCGGAGCCGCCGCCGGCTCGGTGAGGGTACGAGTGGGCCGACGGCGGATCCGGGGTCAGGGGGGCGGGTGCCGGGTCAGCGGCTGTCGCTGCCGGACGAGTCCGCCGCCGCCCGGCCCGCCTCCAGGCGGGCGACGGGGATACGGAACGGGGAACAGGACACGTAATCCAGGCCCACCTCGTGGAAGAAATGCACCGACTCCGGGTCGCCGCCGTGCTCACCGCAGACGCCGAGCTTCAGGTCCGGGCGGGTGGCCCGGCCGGCCGCGACGGCGCTGCGGACCAGCGAGCCGACGCCGTCCTTGTCGATCGTCTCGAACGGCGACACCCCGAAGATGCCCTTCTCCAGGTACGCGGTGAAGAACGAGGCCTCCACGTCGTCACGGGAGAAGCCCCACACCGTCTGCGTCAGGTCGTTCGTGCCGAAGGAGAAGAACTGTGCGGCCTCGGCGATCTGACCGGCGGTCAGCGCGGCGCGCGGCAGCTCGATCATCGTGCCGATGCTCAGCTTCAGCCGGGTACCGGTGGCGGCCTCGACCTCGGCGATGACCTGGTCGGCCTCCTCGCGGACGATCTCCAGCTCCTGGACCGTGCCGACGAGCGGAATCATGATCTCGGCGCGCGGATCGCCCTTGGCGTTCTTGCGCTCGGCCGCGGCCTCGGCGATCGCCCGTACCTGCATGGCGAACAGGCCGGGGATGACGAGGCCGAGACGGACCCCGCGCAGACCCAGCATCGGGTTCTGCTCGTGCAGCTTGTGCACGGCCTGGAGCAGGCGCAGGTCGTTCTCGTTGGCGTCCTTTCGGGACTCGGCGAGCGCGACCCGTACCGAGAGCTCGGTGATGTCGGGCAAGAACTCGTGCAGCGGCGGGTCGAGCAGCCGTACGGTGACGGGCAGTCCGTCCATCGCCTCGAACAGCTCGATGAAGTCGGCCTTCTGGAGCGGAAGCAGCTCCTCCAGCGCGGTCTCGCGCTCGGCGTCGGTGTCCGCGAGGATCAGCTTCTCGACCATCTCGCGGCGCTCGCCGAGGAACATGTGCTCGGTGCGGCACAGGCCGATGCCCTGGGCACCGAAGCGGCGCGCCCGCAGCGCGTCCTCGGCATTGTCGGCGTTGGCCCGCACCCGCAGCCGGCGCACCCGGTCCGCGTACGCCATGATCCGGTGCACGGCGGCGACCAGCTCGTCGGCGTCGTCGGCGCCCGCGTGCATCCGGCCCTCGAAGTACTCGACGACCGGGGACGGCACGACGGGGACCTCGCCGAGGTACACCTTGCCGGTGGAGCCGTCGATGGAGACGACGTCGCCCTCCTCGATGACCCGGCCGCCCACCGCCATCCGGCGGCGCTTGGTGTCGACTTCGAGCTCCTCGGCGCCGCAGACACAGGTCTTGCCCATGCCGCGGGCGACGACGGCGGCGTGCGAGGTCTTGCCACCGCGCGAGGTCAGGATGCCCTCGGCCGCGATCATGCCGTCGAGGTCGTCGGGGTTGGTCTCGCGGCGGATGAGGATGACCTTCTCGCCGGACCGGGACCACTTCACCGCGGTGTACGAGTCGAAGACGGCCTTGCCGACCGCGGCGCCCGGTGAGGCTGCGATGCCGCGGCCGAGCAGTTCCGTTTTCGCTTCGTCGTCGAAGCGCGGGAACATCAGCTGCGCGAGCTGC
This sequence comes from Streptomyces sp. NBC_00846, assembly GCF_045207325.1. NCBI lineage: Bacteria > Bacillati > Actinomycetota > Actinomycetes > Kitasatosporales > Streptomycetaceae > Streptomyces > Streptomyces sp. NBC_00846. The sequence continues at coordinate 2,139,121 of NZ_CP108846.1, forward strand.
GCCCCGTTGACCCGCTGGAGCGCCTCGGCCTCGTCGATCAGGCCCTGGTCGACGAGCTGGGTGGCGATCCGGAAGGCGGCACCGGCGGTGCGCTTGCCGACCCGGGTCTGGAGCATCCACAGCTGGCCGCGCTCGATGGTGAACTCGATGTCGCACAGGTCCTTGTAGTGCGTTTCGAGGGTTTCCATGATCCGCATCAGCTGGTCGTACGACTTCTTGTCGATCGACTCCAGCTCGGCGAGCGCCACGGTGTTGCGGATACCGGCGACGACGTCCTCACCCTGCGCGTTCTGCAGGTAGTCGCCGTAGACGCCCTGGTGCCCGCTGGCCGGGTCACGGGTGAAGGCGACGCCCGTACCGGAGTCGGGGCCGAGGTTGCCGAACACCATCGAGCAGACGTTGACGGCCGTGCCGAGGTCGCCGGGGATGCGCTCCTGGCGGCGGTAGAGCTTGGCCCGGTCGGTGTTCCACGAGTCGAAGACGGCCTTTATGGCCAGGTCCATCTGCTCGCGCGGGTCCTGCGGGAAGTCACGTCCGGCGTCCCGCGAGACGATCTTCTTGAACTGCTTGACCAGCTTCTTCAGGTCGGCCGCGTCGAGATCCACATCGACGGTGACGCCCTTGGCCTCCTTCGCCGCCTCCAGCGCCTCCTCGAAGAGGTCGCCGTCGACACCGAGGACGGTCTTGCCGAACATCTGGATGAGGCGGCGGTAGGAGTCCCACGCGAACCGCTCGTCGCCTGCCTGGGTGGCGAGACCGGCCACGGACTCGTCGGACAGGCCGATGTTGAGGACCGTGTCCATCATGCCGGGCATCGAGAACTTCGCCCCGGAGCGGACCGAGACCAGCAGCGGGTCGTCCGCCTGGCCGAGCTTCTTGCCCATCCGCGCCTCAAGGGCGTCGAGATGTGCGCTGACCTCGTCCCGGAGCTCCGCCGGCTCCTCGCCACTGTCGAGGTAGACCTTGCACGCCTCGGTGGTGATGGTGAAGCCCGGAGGGACGGGAAGCCCGAGATTGGTCATCTCGGCGAGGTTGGCACCCTTCCCACCGAGGAGGTCCTTCAGATCCTTGTTGCCCTCGGTGAAGTCATAAACGAACTTCTGGCCCTGGGCCTCCCGGGATTCCGGGGTGGATACGTGGGGATCTTTGTTTTCCGACACGGGTCTCGACTCCTCGAGGACGCGGTGGCTGCCCTGACGGCGAGGAACATACCCAGATCGAAGGTGTCTGGGTACGTCCGCTTGCGCGCCATGAGGCCTCAACCACCCGTCCGCCAGCAGATCGAAAGTGACATGGTCCGTCCCTCGATCGAAGGAATGTCTTCACTTCTTGAATGAATAAGCACTCAGCGCCACCGGAATCCCGCTGATCGATCACACAGAGCACCGGGAACGTCGATCGATCAAAATGGAGCCCATTGGCACCCAGTGCCACCATTTGAGAAGTGCAGCTCTCAAATTCGCGCTCATCTGAGCGTCTCGGTTCTCAGGGTGGCGAGAATCACTCTACGAGCAGCGCTCAGATGTCACCATCCGGACGCGTGTGCGGCGCCTGTCGGTCACGCGTTGATCATCGAGACGCAGCCGAGCGTGAACAGATATGGCTGCGCGAAGTCCGATGTGGATCTATCGGGACTCACCCATGGCCGGATGTCGTCGAACCCGGCCAAATAAGTCGCTCAGATGAGCGACGCTCGCGATGCGGCACGCGGTGCCTGTGCTGCGGTGAGCCTCCGACGGGGTCCGGAGGGCCGAAAGGGCTCCGGAAGGGCCGGAAGGGGCCGGAAGGGGCCGGAAGGGCACGAAAAGGGGCTCCCAGGAGCCTGTGCGGCTCTTGGGAGCCCCGGAAGAACCCGGGGGCAGCCCCGTCAGCCGCCCGAGGTGTCCAGCTCCGCGTCGGCGCCGACGCCCGCGCAGTCGTAGGGGTCCTTCAGCCAGCCGTCCGGCAGAACCACGCGGTTGTTGCCCGAAGTACGTCCGCGTGGCCCGTCGGCGCCGTCCGGCCACGGCTGGTCAAGGTCCAGCTCCCGCAACTGCCCGCCCAGCTCCTCCAGCGACGAGGTGATCGCCAGCTTCTTGCGCATCTCCGAACCGACCGAGAAACCCTTGAGGTACCAGGCGACGTGCTTGCGGAAGTCGATCACGCCACGGGTCTCGTCGCCGATCCACTCCCCCAGCAGCGTCGCGTGCCGGAGCATCACGTCGGCGACCTCCCGGAGCCCCGGCGCCTGCCGCGTCCGCGTCCCCTCGAAGGCGCTCACCAGGTCGCCGAACAGCCAGGGGCGGCCCAGGCAGCCGCGCCCGACGACCACACCGTCGCAGCCGGTCTCGCGCATCATCCGGCGGGCGTCGTCCGCGCACCAGATGTCGCCGTTGCCGAGGACGGGGATCTCCGGGACGTGCTCCTTGAGCCGGGCGATGGCGTCCCAGTCGGCGGTGCCGCCGTAGTGCTGGGCGGCCGTCCTGCCGTGCAGGGCGACGGCCGTGACGCCCTCCTCCACCGCGATCCGGCCCGCGTCGAGATAGGTGATGTGGTCGTCGTCGATGCCCTTGCGCATCTTGATCGTGACCGGCAGGTCACCCGCGTTGGAAACCGCCTGGTTGAGGATCGCGCGCAGCAGCGGCCGCTTGTACGGGAGCGCCGAGCCGCCGCCCTTGCGGGTCACCTTGGGGACCGGGCAGCCGAAATTCAGGTCGATGTGGTCGGCGAGGTTCTCGTCGACGATCATACGGACGGCCTTGCCGACGGTGACCGGGTCCACTCCGTACAGCTGGATCGAGCGCGGGGTCTCGCTCGCGTCGAAGTGGATGAGCTGCATGGTCTTCTCGTTGCGCTCGACCAGCGCCCGGGTGGTGATCATCTCGCTGACGAACAGCCCCTTGCCGCCGGAGAACTCCCGGCACAGGGTGCGGAACGGGGCGTTGGTGATGCCGGCCATGGGGGCGAGCACCACCGGCGGCTGCACCGTGTGCGGGCCTATCCGGAGCTGCGGGAGCGAGGGGGCGAGCGTGGTCATTGCTCCATTGTCGCGTACGGCGCGGAGCGCCCCGCCAGCAGAGTTCGTTAGTTAACCGTACTATCCATGTATGCCCGAGCTGAGCCCCCACCGACGGCAGTTGGTACTGGCGATCTGCTGTATGAGCCTGCTGATCGTCAGCCTCGACAACACCGTCCTCAATGTCGCCCTGCCGTCCATGCAGAAGGAACTGCACGCCACCGTGGCGGGCATGCAGTGGACGATCGACGCCTACACCCTCGTCCTCGCGTCGCTGCTGATGCTCGCGGGCTCCACCGCCGACCGGATCGGGCGCCGGAAGATCTTCAAGATCGGGCTCGTCCTCTTCACCCTCGGCTCGGTCCTCTGCTCCCTGGCACCGAACCTTGAGTCGCTGGTGGCGTTCCGGATGGTGCAGGCGGTAGGCGGCTCGATGCTGAATCCCGTCGCGATGTCGATCATCACCAACACCTTCACCGACCCGCGCGAGCGGGCCCGCGCCATCGGGGTGTGGGGCGGTGTCGTCGGCATCTCCATGGCGGCGGGCCCGGTGATCGGCGGTCTGCTGGTGGACTCGGTCGGCTGGCGATCGATCTTCTGGATCAATCTGCCGGTCGGTCTCGTCGCGCTCCTGCTCACCTGGCGGTACGTCCCCGAGTCCCGCGCCCCGAAGCCGCGCCGTCCCGACCCCGTGGGGCAGCTGCTGGTGATCGCGCTGCTCGGTTCACTGACGTACGCGATCATCGAGGCGCCCTCGGAGGGCTGGGACTCGCCGCGGATCCTGCTGTTCGCCGCGCTCGCCGGGTGCTCCCTGATCGGGCTGCTGCTGTACGAGCCGCGGCGTGCCGAGCCCCTGATCGATCTGCGCTTCTTCCGCAGCGCCCCGTTCAGCGGGGCCACCGTCATAGCGGTCTGCGCCTTCGCCGCGCTGAGCGGATTCCTCTTCCTCAACACCCTCTATCTGCAGAACGTGCGCGGGCTGAGCGCACTGCACGCCGGGCTCTACATGCTGCCGATGGCGGCCCTGACCTTTGTCTGCGCACCGCTGTCGGGGCGGCTCGTCGGCAGCCGGGGGCCGCGGCTCCCGCTGCTCGTGGCGGGGGTGGCCATGACGGCATGCGGGCTGATGTTCGCCGCGCTCGACGCGGAGACGAACGACGTCCTGCTGTTCACCGGCTACGTGCTGTTCGGCCTCGGCTTCGGCATGGTGAACGCGCCGATCACCAACACGGCCGTCTCCGGGATGCCGCGCTCGCAGGCCGGTGTGGCGGCGGCGGTCGCCTCGACCAGCCGGCAGGTCGGCGGGACGCTCGGGGTCGCCGTGATCGGTGCGGTGCTGGCGGCGGGCGTGGCCGGTACGGGGTCCCCGCGTAGCGCCGCGTACGCGACCGGGTTCGTGGACGCGAGCAAGCCCGCCTGGTGGATCCTCAGCGGGTGCGGGCTGTCCGTCCTGCTCGTGGGTGCACTGACCAGCGGGCGCTGGGCGCGGGAAACGGCGCGCCGGACCGCGGAGCGCCTGGAGGCGTCGGCGGGCGCCGCTGCCGGGGATCAGGCGTCGGCAAGCTCCAGGGTGTAAAGACGGAGCGGCCGCCGCCGGGGCGCGGACAAGCGGACAAGGGCGTGGGCCCGGACCACTTCAGGTGATCCGGGCCCACGGTCGTACGGGTGATCAGGAGGCGTCAGCTCCGCGCCGAGTCGTCCTGCTCGGACGCGCTCGGCTGCGCGGTGCCGTCCGACGACGGCTCGGCCCGGACAGAGCCGTCGTCGGAGTCGGAGGCTGATCCCGACTGCGCGCGCTCGCGCATCTTGCGCAGCAGTTCCTGCTTCTGGTCGGCGGCCGCCTTGCGGTCGGTGGTGCGGGCAGCGCCCACGCCCTGCTGCTCGGCGCGGGACAGCTTCTTGCGCTGTCCGCCCACACCGAGGAGGTTGTTACGGCTCTTGGCCACGGCGTTCTCCCATTCGTGGTGAGAATTGAGGTCTGAGGCGACCTGGATCGGTCCGATGGGCGGCGGGCGGTCGGGCCCGCCGCACTCTCACTCGTAGATCTGGAAGAACGAAGACATGCCCGAACCGTACCCCGGCCGGAACGGGCTCAGCACCCGGTTTTCCACCGGGTCGGCGCCCGCGGCCCGCTCAGGCGGTCCGGTCGACCGTTGCCCGGTGCGCCTCGGCGAGATGTTCCTCGGCCTTGAGCCAGGGCAGGAACTGGACGCCCTTGCGCCAGCCGCAGGTGTCGCAGTCCAACTGCCGCTGCATCCCCGGCTTCGTCACGTGGACGATGTGTTCACGGCCGTGCTGATCCCATCTGCTGACCTTGCTCGTGGTCGTGGACGGCATACGGGCCTCCTGGTGACGCGTGGACGCAACTGTTCGGCGTGGACAGTCTGCAACGAAGCCCCCGGTTCCGTACGGGGTACGGGGAACCGGGGGCTTCGCCGGGAAACCGCGGTGCGTCAGCAGCCCAGCAGCCGGGCGCCGAGGTAGGCCTGGATCTGGTCCAGGGAGACGCGCTCCTGCTTCATGGTGTCGCGCTCGCGCACGGTCACCGCGTTGTCGTCGAGGGTGTCGAAGTCGACGGTGACGCAGAACGGCGTACCGATCTCGTCCTGACGGCGGTAACGGCGGCCGATGGCGCCCGCGTCGTCGAACTCGATGTTCCAGTTCTTCCGCAGGTCGGTGGCGAGGCCCTTGGCCTTCGGCGACAGCTGCGGGTTGCGGGACAGCGGCAGGACGGCGACCTTGACCGGCGCGAGGCGCGGGTCGAGACGCATCACGGTGCGCTTCTCCATGACGCCCTTGGCGTTGGGCGCCTCGTCCTCGATGTAGGCGTCGAGGAGGAAGGCGAGCATCGCGCGGCCGACACCGGCCGCCGGCTCGATGACGTACGGAGTCCAGCGCTCGCCGGCCTCCTGGTCGAAGAAGGACAGGTCCGTGCCCGAGGCCTTGGAGTGCGCCTTGAGGTCGTAGTCCGTGCGGTTGGCGACGCCCTCCAGCTCGCCCCACTCGCTGCCGCCGAAGCGGAAGCGGTACTCGATGTCGGCGGTGCGCTTGGAGTAGTGCGAGAGCTTCTCCGCCGGGTGGTCGTACCAGCGCATGTTCTCCTCGCGCATGCCGAGGTCCGTGTACCAGTTCCAGCGCTGGTCCATCCAGTACTGCTGCCACTCCTCGTCCTCGCCCGGCTTGACGAAGAACTCCATCTCCATCTGCTCGAACTCGCGGGTCCGGAAGATGAAGTTGCCCGGAGTGATCTCGTTCCGGAAGGACTTGCCCATCTGGGCGATACCGAACGGCGGCTTCTTGCGCGAAGTCTGCTGCACCTGGCCGAAGTTGGTGAAGATGCCCTGCGCGGTCTCGGGACGCAGGTAGGCGACGGAGCCGGAGTCCTGGGTCGGGCCGAGGTGCGTGGAGAGCAGACCCGAGAACTGCTTGGGCTCGGTGAAGGTGCCCTTGTTGCCGCAGTTGGGGCAGTTGAGCTCGGTCAGGCCGTTCGCGGGAGCGTGGCCGTGCTTCTCCTCGTACGCCTCCTCCAGGTGGTCGGCGCGGAAGCGCTTGTGGCAGGAGGTGCACTCGGTCAGCGGGTCGGTGAACGTGGCGACGTGGCCGGAGGCGGACCACACCTCGGGGGCCAGGATGACCGACGAGTCGAGACCGACCACGTCCTCGCGCGAGGTGACCATGTAGCGCCACCACTGGCGCTTGAGGTTCTCCTTCATCTCCACGCCCAGCGGCCCGTAGTCCCAGGCGGCGCGCTGACCACCGTAGATCTCACTGCAGGGATAGACGAAGCCACGGCGCTTGCTCAGGCTGACGATGGAGTCGATCTTGTCGGCGGCCACGGTGCTCTCTTCATTACGACGGCGAAATTGGACAAGGGTGGCGCGAAGCGCCTCGGTGGGGGGTGACAGTCGGGAGACGGGCGGGCGAATACCCAAGATTACCGGCGGGCACGCCCCTGGGATCAAATCGGTATCGGCACGGACTGCCGAGGAGTCATCTCATCAGCCTTGTTGACAATCGTTTCCAGTTTTGTTGAAAATGACTGTCATGAACGTAAGCCGCCTCATACCCACTGCCGCCGTCGCCGGAGCAGCCGTCCTCGGTCTCACCGCGCTCACCGCCTGCTCCTCCTCGGACGCCGCCGACCACAAGAACGGCGGCAAGCTGAACGTGGTGGCCTCGTTCTATCCGATGCAGTTCCTGGCCGAGCAGATCGGCGGCAAGCACGTCTCCGTCACCACGCTGACCAAGCCGGGCCAGGAGCCGCACGACCTGGAGCTCAGCCCGCGGCAGATCGGCGGACTCACCGACGCCGGCTACATCCTCTACGTCAAGGGCATCCAGCCCGCCGTGGACGACGCGATCAAGCAGTCCGGGTCGAAGAACGTCATCGACGCCTCGACCCTCACCACGCTGGAGGACCACGGCACCGAGACCGGCGCCGACGAGCACGGCCACGAGCACCACGGCGACGAGGCCGGGGCCGACCCGCACATCTGGCTGGACCCGGTGAAGTACGCCGAGGTCGCCAAGGGCGTCGGGAAGTCGCTGGAGAAGACCGACCCCGACCACGCCGCGGACTACCGCAAGAACACGGAAGCGCTGGTCACCAAGCTCGACGGCCTGAACACGGCGTACGAGAACGGCCTGAAGAAAACCGCGACCAAGACCTTCATCACCACGCACTCCGCCTTCGGCTACCTCGCCGAGCGCTACGGCCTGACCCAGGAGGGCATCGCCGGCGTCGACCCCGAGGCCGAGCCCAGCCCCGCCCGGATCAAGGAGATCCACACCATCGCGGAGAAGAACAAGGTCTCCACCGTATTCTTCGAGACGCTCGCCAGCGACAGGACCGCGAAGACCCTCGCCAAGGACACCGGCCTGAAGACCGACGTCCTGGACCCGCTGGAGGGAATCACGGACAAGTCCAAGGGCGCTGACTACATCGAAGTCATGCAGTCCAACCTCGCCGCCCTGCAGAAGGCGCTCGGCGCGAAGTGATCCACGCAACACCCGTCACAGCCGCATCGGAGTCGCTCATGCCCGAGCCCGGGAGCACCACGACCGAACCCGTGATAGCCCTGCGCGGCGCCACGGCCACGCTCGGCGCGCGTCCGGTGCTGCGCGGCATCGACCTGACCGTCCACGGCGGCGAAGTCGTCGCCCTGCTCGGCGCCAACGGCTCGGGCAAGTCGACCGCCGTACGCTCCGTCATCGGTCAGGTCCCGCTCACCGGCGGCTCCGTCGAACTGTTCGGCACCCCGCTGCGCCGCTTCCGCTCCTGGGCGCGCGTCGGATACGTACCCCAGCGCACCACGGCGGCCGGCGGTGTCCCCGCCACGATCCGTGAGGTCGTGACCTCGGGGCGCCTGTCCCGGACGAAGCTGGGTCTGCTCCGCAAGGCCGACCGGGCTGCCGTCGACCGGGCCATCGAGCTCGTCGGCCTCGCCGACCGGGCCAAGGACTCGGTGGACGCGCTCTCCGGCGGGCAGCACCAGCGGGTGCTGATCGCCCGGGCGCTGGCCGCCCAACCGGAGTTGCTGATCATGGACGAGCCGATGGCCGGCGTCGATCTGGCCAGCCAGGAGATCCTCGCCTCGACGCTCCGTGAACAGGTCGCGGCCGGCACCACGGTGCTGCTCGTCCTGCATGAGCTCGGCCCGCTGGAGCCACTGATCGACCGCGCGATCGTGCTGCGCGACGGCTGTGTGATGCACGACGGGCCGCCCCCGAAGGCGCTGGGCCAGCACGCCCTGCCCGGACACGACCATGTACACCCCCACGCGGCCTCCGAGCCCGTCCGGACGGGACTGCTGAGCTGATCATGGAATTCCTCAACCCTCCGTTCATGCAGCGGGCCCTGCTCGCCGCCGTACTGGTCGGCGTCATCGCCCCCGCCGTCGGCATCTATCTCGTCCAGCGCCGCCAGGCCCTGATGGGCGACGGCATCGGCCACATCGCGATGACCGGTGTCGGCCTCGGCTTCCTGCTCTCCACCAGCCCGGTGTGGATGGCCACGGCGGTCGCCGTCGTCGGCTCCGTCGCGATGGAGCTGATCCGCTGGTACGGACGCACCCGCGGCGACATCGCGCTGGCCATGCTGTTCTACGGCGGTATGGCGGGCGGTGTCCTGCTGATCAACCTCTCCGACACCGGCTCCAACGCCAACCTCACCTCGTATCTCTTCGGCTCCCTCTCCACGGTCTCCACCGAGGACATCACCGCGATCTGCCTGCTGGCCGCCTTCGTGCTGCTGGTGACGCTGGGGCTGCGCCGGCAGCTCTTCGCCGTCAGCCAGGACGAGGAGTTCGCCCGGGTCACCGGGCTGCCGGTGCGCGCGCTGAACCTGCTGGTCGCCGTGACCGCGGCAGTGACCGTCACCGTGGCGATGCGGGTCGTCGGGCTGCTGCTGGTCAGCGCGCTGATGGTGGTGCCGGTCGCGGCCGCGCAGCAGATCTCCCGGTCCTTCAAGGTGACATTCGTGCTGTCGGTCGTCATCGGTACGGCGGTGACCCTGGCCGGCACCGTGACCTCGTACTACCAGGACGTCCCGCCCGGCGCGACGATCGTGCTGCTGGCCATCGTGGTCTTCGTCGGCCTGACGCTGCTCGCGACCCCGCTGGCCAGAAGGCGCGCCCGGCGCGACGAAGCCGCGTCCGAGGAGTGCACTCTGGAGGTACCGGCCTCCCGTCCGGCCCCGGACGGGCTCAGGGTTTGACCGTGGCGCCCGGGCGGGCTGGCACAATGGCCCGACACAGGTACGGGCGACACGAGGAGGCTGCTGTGGCGACGGCGCCGATCAGTGGAACGAACGCGGCCCCGGTACGCGGCCGCTCGACCCGGCAACGGGCGGCGGTGGCGGCGGCGCTCGACGAGGTGGACGAGTTCCGCAGCGCCCAGGAGCTGCACGACGTGCTCAAGCACCGCGGTGACTCGGTGGGGCTGACCACCGTCTACCGCACCCTTCAGTCCCTCGCCGACGCGGGCGAGGTCGATGTACTGCGCACCACGGACGGCGAGTCCGTGTACCGGCGCTGCTCGACCGGCGATCACCATCACCATCTGGTGTGCCGGATGTGTGGCAAGGCCGTGGAGGTCGAGGGGCCCGCAGTGGAGCAGTGGGCGGAGACGATCGCCGCGCAGCACGGGTATGTGAACGTGGCACACACGGTGGAGATCTTCGGAACGTGCGCGGAGTGCGCGGCCGTGAAGGAGTGACGGCCTTCGCGCGGGCGTTCAGCGCCTTTGTGAAGTCGGCCGTGGTCGGCTGGTGCTCCAGCTCGGCCACGGCCTCCTCCGCGTCCCGCCCCTGAGTTGTCATGGGGCGGGATCGTCACGGCAGGGTCAGACAGCCGGATCGGCGGTACCCGCCTCCACCGCGCCCCCGAAGCGCCGGTCCCGCTGGGCGTATTCCACGCAGGCCCGCCACAGGTCGCGGCGGTCGAAGTCCGGCCACAGCACGTCCTGGAAGACCATCTCGGCGTAGGCGCTCTGCCAGATCAGGTAGTTGGACGTGCGCTGCTCGCCGCTGGGGCGGACGAAGAGGTCGACGTCCGGCATGTCCGGGTAGTAGATGTACTTCGCGAACGTCTTCTCGTTGACCTTCGACGGATCCAGCTTCCCGGCCGCGACGTCCTGCGCGATCCGCTGCGCCGCGTCGGCGATCTCGGCCCGGCCGCCGTAGTTGACGCAGAAGTACAGCGTCATTTTGTCGTTGTCCTTCGTCTGCTCCTGGGCGACCTGGAGCTCCTGGACGACGGACTTCCACAGCTTGGGCATGCGCCCCACCCAGCGGATGCGGATGCCCAGTTCGTCCATCTCGTCGCGGCGGCGGCGGATGACGTCCCGGTTGAAGTTCATCAGGAACTTCACTTCCTCCGGGGACCGCTTCCAGTTCTCGGTGGAGAACGCGTACAGCGAGAGGTTCTTCACGCCCATCTCGATGCAGCCCTTGAGGACGTCCATGACGACGCCCTCGCCGACCTTGTGTCCCTCGGTGCGCGGGAGGCCGCGCTCCTTGGCCCAGCGGCCGTTTCCGTCCATCACGACGGCGATGTGCTTGGGCACCAGCTCGCCGGGGATCTTCGGGGGCGTGGCACCGGAAGGGTGCGGCTCCGGGGTCTTGTAGTCGCGCCGATTACGGCCGCCGAGCATCCCGCGTACTGCCATGAGCTTCTCTCGTCTCTCTGTGTCACCTGGTAATCGGAGGATGCCCGTATCTTCAGGCCCGTGAGGAATCCGGCTTCCCTCGTAGCGGGGCAACGGTAGGGGAATCGCCGCTGGGCGATGCCCCGTCCACCGTAACGTCACTGAGGCCGCCCTCGATCAGGTGCAGGATCTCGGAGTTGATCGACCGCCGGTCCGCGGCCGCCTGGACCGTCAGTCGTGCGTGCAAGTCATCTGGGATACGCAGAGCGAAACGGATCATGATGTTATTATGACGTCATGGCGACATCAAGGGAAGCCGAGGTGACCGAGTGCGCCCGGTACACCTACCGGCTTCGCGTGTCGCCCACCGCTCACACCGCTCTGAACGCTGAGTGGGACTGCTGCCGGTGGATCTGGAACGAGTGCGTGGCAAAGTCGAAGGCCGTCCACGCGCTCAGCCGGGCGACGGGCGAGAAGTTGACGTGCGGCCCGGCACAGCTCGACAAGATGCTGACAGAGGCCCGCGCCCACACTCCATGGCTGGCCAAGTGCTCCTCGGTACCTCAGCAGCAGGTCATCCGGGATTTCGCGAAGTCCCGGGCGAAGGCACTGAAGGACGTCAAGGCCCGGCTGCCCATGCACCGTCGGGCCGGAATGCCCAAGTGCAGGAAGAAGCACGAGGCGCTTCCCACGCTGAACTACACCCGTCGGGGGTTTCGCCTCAAGGACCGGCGCCTACATCTCGCCGGAGGCATCACCTTGACCGTGGTGTGGTCGCGAGAGCTGCCCGCCGCACCGTCCAGTGTGCGCGTATACCAGGACGCTCTGGGCCACTGGTACGCCTCCTTCGTCGTCCCCACTCGAGTGGATCCCCTTCCGCCGACCGGTGCAGTGCTCGGGATCGACTGGGGCGTGAAAGAGACCGCCACCACCACAAACGACGCCTACGACCTTCCCCACGCCCAGCACGGGCGAGGCGCTCAGGTGAAACTAACCCGCTACCAGCGGATGACGGCCCGACGCCGCCCCGCCGGAGGACGGGCCGCCTCCAAGGGCTACCGCAAGGCGAAGAGGCAGACGGCGAAGCTACACAAGAAGGTGGCTCGGCAGCGACAGGACACCGGTCGCAAGTGGGCCAAGAAGGTGGTACGCGCCCACGATGCCTTGGCCATCGAGGACTTCCGCCCGAAGTTCCTCGCACGGTCGACCATGGCACGCAAGGCGGCCGACGCCGCGATCGGCACCACGAAACAGACTCTGATCGAGATGGCCCGCAAGCACGCTCGGGACGTCCACCTCGTACACCCCGCGCACACCACCATGGACTGCGCACAGTGCGGAGCGAGAACCAAGCACGCACTCCCCCTCTCCGAAAGGACATACACCTGCACCGCGTGCGGAGCCGTATCCCCCAGGGATAAGAACTCCGCCCGCGTCATGCTGATCCGGGCTGGTCTCGTACCCGGCTGGTGCTGATCGTGCAAGACCTACGCGCCCGCCGGGCCGCAGGCAGCGTGAGCCAGGAATCCCCCTCGTTCGCGAGGGGGAGGAGTCAATTCTCTACGTACCGCAGTGAGCGCAGCCCGCGCTCCAGATGCCAGTGCAGATAGGCGGACACCAGTCCGCTCCCCTCCCTGACATGACGCGCCTCGCACGCGTCCGCCGTGTCCCAGTCGCCGGTGAGCAGCGCGCTCAGCAGCGTGACGGCCTCAGCCGAGGGTACGACGCTGCCGGGCACCCGGCAGTCGCCGCATACGACGCCGCCCGCCGCGACGGAGAAGAAACGGTTCGGTCCGGGCATTCCGCACTTCGCGCAGTCCTCGAAGCTGGGTGCGTAGCCGTTGACGGCGAGCGAACGCAGCAGGAACGCGTCGAGGATGAGATGCGGCTCGTGTTCGCCGCGGGCGAGGGTGCGCAGCCCGCCGACGAGCAGCAGGTACTGCTGGACCGCGGGCTCGCCCTCGTGGTCGGTGAACCGCTCGGCGGTCTCCAGCATCGCGGTGCCCGCGGTGTAGCGGGCGTAGTCGGTGACGATGCCGCCGCCGTACGGGGCGATCGTCTCGCTCTGGGTGCAGAGCGGCAGTCCGCGGCCGATCAGTTCGCTGCCCCGGGCGAAGAACTGCACGTCGACGTGGGAGAAGGGTTCCAGCCGTGCCCCGAACTTGGACTTCGTGCGCCGCACCCCGCGCGCGACGGCCCGCACCCGGCCGTGGCCGCGGGTCAGGATCGTGATGATCCGGTCGGCCTCGCCCAGCTTCTGCGTGCGCAGCACCACGCCGTCGTCCCGGAACAAGCTCATACGTCCATTGTCCGGTACGCAGACGGCGCGTCGGGCCCGCCCCCGCAACCGGGTCCGTTCAGGACGGGGTACGCGCCGCCGCGGCGAGAAGCCGGGCCGTGTCCTCGGCGCGGAGTTGCAGCGCCCCGCCGACCGTGGTCAGCACCTCGCGCTCCGCCTGCCCGTACGGGCCGTCGGCGAGCGCGATCCTGGCGCCCTGCAGCAGGATCGATTCGCGCCCGGCGGGGGCCAGATGCGGGGCGAGGGGTTCCAGCGCCTCGTGCAGTTCGATGGCGAGGGCCGCTCCGCAGGCCTCGGCTGCCGGGTCGAAGGCGGAGCCGTGGCCGATGTCGGCGGAGAGCACCTCGACGACGGTGGCGAGCTGTTCCTCCGTGCAGTCGTCGAATCCGGCTTCGCGCACGGCGGTGGCCGCGGTCTCCAGGACCGCACGGGAGGCGGTGCCGCCGGCCGCGAGTACGCCGAGCGCGACCGTGTGGACGGCGTCGCGGAGCATCGCGGAGAACCGGGTGGTGGTGGGGTGGTCGAGCACGTCGGTGCCGAAGTGGGCCCGGCAGGCGGCGCATTCGACGACGGGACCCGCGGTGCCGCGCCGCAGCGTCGGCACGCCGAGCACCGTGAAGCGCCGACGGCCGGTGAGGCGGCGGTAGTTGCGGTCGCCGCCGCAGCCGGGGCAGAAGAACTCGCCGTCGCCGACGGTGTCCCAGATGGTGCGGATGCCGCAGATACGCAGCTTCATGGCGCGTTGTCCCAGGGCTGACCGCACGTCGCACACCTCCGTAACACTCCGGCAACATTGCCGTGTCGACGTGATGTTAACCACAGTCGCGATGTGGCGTCAGTACCTCGATCGTCACAACCCCCGGAGATGGCCGAACCCCGCCCCCCGGAGGCGGGTGGGCGGGGTCTTCGACCGTGCGGGCTTCAGGCCCTTTCGGGCGCCGGGTCAGCGGGTGGCACGGTTGACGGCCGAGACGACCGCCTTCAGCGAGGCACGCGTGGTGTTGGCGTCGATGCCGATGCCCCACAGGACCTTTCCTTCGATCGCGCACTCGATGTACGAGGCGGCCTGGGAGCTGGCCCCCTCGCTCATGGTGTGCTCGGTGTAGTCCAGCAGACGGACGTCGATGCCGATGGCCTGCAGCGCTTCGAAGAACGCGGAGATCGGGCCGTTGCCGGTGCCGGTCAGCACCGTGTCCGTACCGTCCACGGTCGCCTCGACGGTGATCGTGTCCCGGCCGTCGGAGCCGGTCGTGGTCTGGCCGGAGCGGATCTGTACGCGACCCCATTGAGCCGCAGCGTCGTCCGCGTTCGGCAGGTACTCGTCCTGGAACGTGGACCAGATCTGCGTCGGCGTGACCTCGCCGCCCTCGGCATCGGTCTTGGCCTGAATGATCCGGGAGAACTCGATCTGCATCCGGCGCGGCAGGTCCAGCTTGTGGTCGTTCTTCAGGACGTAGGCGATTCCGCCCTTGCCGGACTGCGAGTTGACCCGGATGACGGCCTCGTAACTGCGGCCGACGTCCTTCGGGTCGATCGGCAGGTACGGCACCGCCCACTCGAGGTCGTCGACGGTCTTGCCCTGGGCGGCCGCGTCGGCCTCCATGGCGTCGAAGCCCTTCTTGATGGCGTCCTGGTGGGAGCCGGAGAAGGCGGTGTAGACCAGGTCGCCCGCGTAGGGGTGGCGCGGGTGGACCTCCATCTGGTTGCAGTACTCGCTGGTGCGGCGGATCTCGTCGATCTGCGAGAAGTCGATCTGCGGGTCGACGCCCTGCGAGAACAGGTTCATGCCCAGCGTGACCAGGTCGACGTTGCCGGTGCGCTCGCCCTGGCCGAACAGGCAGCCCTCGATCCGGTCCGCACCGGCCATGATGGCCAGTTCGGCGGCGGCGACGGCGGTGCCGCGGTCGTTGTGCGGGTGGACCGACAGGCAGATGTGCTCGCGGCGCGACAGGTTGCGCGACATCCACTCGAACCGGTCCGCGTGCGTGGACGGGGTCGAACGCTCCACGGTGGCGGGCAGGTTGAGGATGATCTCGCGGCCCTCCTCCGGCTGCCAGACGTCACAGACCGCCTCGCAGACCTCCAGGGCGAAGTCCAGCTCGGTGTCGGTGAAGATCTCGGGGCTGTACTGGTAGCCGAAGATCGTCTCCGGACCCAGCAGCTTCTCCGCGTACTCCATGACCAGCCGGGTGCCGTCCACGGCGATCTGCTTGATGTCGTCCTTCGAGCCGCGGAAGACGACCCGGCGGAAGGTGGGCGCCGTCGCGTTGTACAGGTGCACGGTCGCGCGGTGGGCGCCGACGAGGGACTCCACGGTCCGCTCGATCAGGTCCTCGCGGGCCTGCGTCAGGACGGAGATCGTCACGTCCTCGGGGATCGCGCCCTCTTCGATGATGGAGCGGACGAACGCGAAGTCGGTCTCACCGGAGGACGGGAAGCCGACCTCGATCTCCTTGTAGCCCATGCGTACGAGCAGGTCGAACATCTCGCGCTTGCGGGCCGGCGACATCGGGTCGATCAGCGCCTGGTTGCCGTCGCGCAGGTCGGTGGAGAGCCAGCGGGGCGCGACGGTGATCCGGTTGTCCGGCCAGGTGCGGTCGGGGATCTCGACGGCCTCGTAGCGGCCGTACTTGTGGATCGGCATCCCGGACGGCTTCTGCAGCTGAGTGGCGTTGGTGATCGGCGTGGGGCGGCCGACAGCGGTGTAAGTAGCGGGCTGAGCGGGATTTACGACGGTCATTGCGCAGGGCTCCTCGGGGGTCCAACCAACGGGACGGCCGACTGTGTCGCTGCAACACCAGACTCCGCGGGGAGGGGGTCGGCCTACGACTACAGGCCCTCGCCGCGGCAGCTAAGAAGAAGCAGCCCGAAACGCATGATGCGACGAGCGTAGCCGAGAGGCGTCCGATGCGTCCGTCCCGTATCAGTATGCGGGACCGGGCACCGGAAACACCCAAGAGTGATCAATCACTCCATTTCATCAATTCTGGTCGCCACCAGTGACACCACGATTACCCAGTGCCACAGTCGCAGGTATGCAGCCTCAGTCTCAGCACGGGTTCCGCCCCGTCTTCTGCACCATCGTGCCGCCCCATGTCCTCGACAAGCTGTCGCAGTCCGACAACCCCGATCTGGCGGGCCCTGCTCGCCGCACCCTGGAGAGCGACGCCGCCCGCCGCACCCGCCGCCAGATGGCCACGGTCGTCACCGTGCCCACCGCCCGCACGACCGAGGGGGAAGCCTCCGACAAGCCCGACCGGACCCTGTACGACTGCCGCCACCGCACCCGGCTGCCCGGCACCAAGGTCCGCGCGGAGGGCCAGGAGCCGACAAAGGACGCGAGCGTCAACCGCGCGTACGCGGGGCTCGGAGCCACCTTCGAGCTGCTGCTCACGGCGTACGGCCGCCGTTCGATCGACGGCAACGGGCTGCCGCTGATCGGATCGGTGCACTACGACGACAAATACAACAACGCCTTCTTCGACGGCGAGCAGATGGTCTTCGGCGACGGGGACGGCGAGATCTTCCTGGACTTCACCGTCGCCATCGACGTGATCGCCCACGAGCTGACGCACGGCCTCACCCAGTACACGGCCAATCTGAGCTACTACGGCCAGTCCGGCGCGCTCAACGAATCGGTGTCCGACGTCTTCGGCTCCCTGGTCAAGCAGTACTCACTGGGCCAGAGCGCCGACCGGGCCGACTGGCTGATCGGCGCCGGACTGCTGGCACCCGGTGTCCAGGGCGACGCCCTGCGCTCCATGAAGGCGCCGGGAACCGCGTACGACGACGACGTGCTCGGTAAGGACCCGCAGCCCGCGAAGATGGAGGACTACGTCCACACCAGCGAGGACAACGGCGGGGTGCATCTCAATTCGGGCATCCCGAACCGCGCGTTCTATCTGCTGGCGACGGCACTCGGCGGCAATGCGTGGGAGCGGGCCGGGCAGCTCTGGTTCGATGTGCTCACAGGTGGTCAACTGGCCGTGGACGCGGACTTCGCCTCCTTCGCCCGGTTGACGGTGGCCGCGGCCCGCAGCCGCTTCGGGGAAGGCGACGAGGCGGAGGCGGTCCTGAAGGCATGGTCGGAGGTGGGCGTACCGACCGCGTAGCGCACACAGCGGGCATTCCCGGGCCCGTCCGGCGATGGAGGACACCACATGCGGATCCAGGTCAGCAGGACCGGCGGCTTCGCCGGCATCACACGCCACCGCGAGGTCGACACCACCGGACGGGCCGACGCCGGGGAGTGGGAGGCCCTGGCCGAATCGGCGCTGGCCGCGGGCCACGACACCCCGCCCCCGGGCGTCCCGGACGGCTTCCAGTACCGGATCACGATCGGCGACCGCACGATCCACTGCGCGGACCCGAAGCTGACCGACGCCCAGCGCGCGCTGATCTCGCGCGTCCTGAAGGAGGGCGCGTGAGCGGGGCGTACGCCACCTGACTGCACGGGTCGGAACCCCGGCTCCGGGACGGAATCCCCGGACCGGGGCAGCGGTCAGAACCCCGGCTTCCGCAGCTGCTTCGGGCGTCTGCACCGGCCTCCGGCCCCCGGACCGGGGCAGCGGTCAGAACCCGAGCTTCCGCAGCTGCTTCGGGTCGCGCTGCCAGTCCTTGGCCACCTTCACGTGCAGGTCCAGGAAGACCGGCGTGCCGAGCAGGGCCTCGATGTGCTTGCGCGACTTCGTGCCGACGTCCTTCAGGCGCTTGCCCTTCGGGCCGATGATGATGCCCTTCTGGCTGGGGCGCTCGATGTAGACGTTGGCGTGGATGTCGAGCAGCGGCTTGTCCGCCGGACGGTTCTCGCGCGGCAGCATCTCCTCGACGACGACCGCGATGGAGTGCGGCAGCTCGTCCCGTACGCCTTCGAGCGCGGCCTCCCGGATCAGCTCCGCGACCATGACCATCTCGGGCTCGTCCGTGAGGTCGCCCTCCGGGTAGAGCGGCGGGCTCTCCGGGAGCAGCGGCGCGATCAGATCGGCCAGCAGGCTCACTTGGCCAGCCCCTCTCCCACCACCACCCTTGTTCGAGGGACTGCGTCCCGCCTCCTGCTCCGCCTCCACCGCGGAGACCGGAATGATCTCGGCCCACTCGAAGCCGAGCTCCTCGCCGAGGCGGGAGACGGCGAGCAGCTGTTCGGCGAGCTGCTTGGAGTCGACCAGGTCGGTCTTGGTGATGACGGCGATCTTCGGGGTCTTCTTGATGCCCGCGAGTTCCTTGACGATGTACTTGTCGCCGGGGCCGAGCTTCTGGTCGGCGGGCAGGCAGAAGCCGATGACGTCGACCTCGGCCCAGGTGGTCCGCACGACGTCGTTGAGACGCTCGCCCAGCAGCGTGCGCGGCTTGTGGAGGCCCGGGGTGTCGACCAGGATCAGCTGCGCGTCCTCGCGGTGCACGATGCCTCGCACGGTGTGCCGCGTGGTCTGGGGCCGGTTGGAGGTGATCGCCACCTTCTGGCCGACCAGAGCGTTCGTGAGGGTGGACTTGCCCGCGTTGGGGCGGCCCACGAAGCAGGCGAAGCCGGCCCGGTGGGGGGCGTTGTTCGCAGCCTGCTGTGCAGCGGCTTCTGTGTCAGGTCGAACGCTCATGGCGCCCATTGTCCCCGATCCTGGCGGCCCCGCCGTACCAACCGCCTCGGCGGGGCTCCTGCCGCGCCGTCTCAGGCCCTACGGGTGCGGCTCCGACGGGCCCGTATCCACATCCCCGCACCCCCGCCGACGATCACCAGCAGGACCCCGGCCACCAGCCAGGGCAGTGCGAAGTACGGGGCGGCGGCGGACTCGCGGGTGTCCCGGGCGCTCGCGGTCACCTTGATCTCTCCCCATTCCAGCTGCGGCGCGCCGGCCCACTGTTCGGTCAGCCGGACCCGCTGGCGGGGCAGCAGCTCGGAGGGGATCTTCTTCAGGTCGCGGGCGAGCAGGGTGCGGCCGAAGAGTCCCTCGGCCCTGAGAGCGACCTTGGGGTTGAGAGTGACGTTGCCCCGGTTGTGGAGCGTGTACGAGATGACGGCCCGGCTCTTCCCAGTGCCCGGGACCAGCGGCTGGCTGTGCTCGACCCGGACGTCGTCCACGGAGAGCGCAGGCATGGTCGGCCCGTTCACCCGCAGATAGATCCGTGCGCCGACCGCCTTGCGGATGCCGACGGCGACGGCTCCCGCATCGGCCGGGTCGATGCGTTCGTCGAGGGCGACGAGCGCGCCGGGGTGGTCGCCGGGCTCGGCGTCCTCGGGGACGGTGATGGTGAGCGGGACGGTGACGGAGCCGTGCGGCCGCACGGTGACGCGGTCGCGGTCGGTCCTCGCCCAGGCGCCGACCGAGTGCTGCTTCTCGTTCTGGGCGCGGACGGCGAAACCGCCGTCGCGTGCGGTGTTGTACGCGTCGGCCGCGTACAGCCGGAAGGTCTGCGGCCGGTCCGTCTTGTTGGTGACGGTGACCTTGTCGTCGAGTGTGGCGCCGGGGTCGGCGGAGAGGTAGAAGTACGGGCGCTGACCGGCCTGTGCGGTGGCCGGGTAGACCGACCAGCTGCCGTTGTCCGCGGCGTGCGCCGTGGGCGCGCCGGTCAGCAGGAGGGCGCCGGCCAGGAGGAGTACGTACAGCTTGCGCACGGTGCGGGGCCTCCGGGTTGGTCGGTCGGGGGTCGGGACGGGCGGTCCGGGCGGGTGCGCGCCCGGTCCACCGGTCGGTCGGGGCAGCTCGGTCACGTGAGCGTGAGAGTGAGCACGCCGGAGTACGCGCCGGGGGCGGTGTACGCCGGTACGGTCAGCGCGAGCCGGGCGTCGACGGTGAACTCACCGCCGGTGAGGGTCCCGTTCGGTGCGGATGCCAGCGTGGCGCCCGCGCTGCCGACCGGACCCTCGGAACCGGCCGCGCAGGTGCTGGCGCTGCCGGATTTCGTCGCGCAGACCGGGGTCCAGGCGAGAGCGGACGCGTCGATCGTCGCGCCGCCGGGGCCCTTGAAGTCGGTGACCTTTCCGGTCAGGGACCAGCCGGCGGGTCCGCCGCGGTAGTCCTCGACCGTCACCGTCTGGAGGGAGCCGCGGGAGGCGCCGCCCTTCCCGAAGTCGACCGCCGACATCTCGACGGCGTCCCCGGCCTGGACCATGGAGAGCGTGCCCGCCTTGACGGACGTGTTGAGCCGCTGGCTGCCGTCCGGGGTCTCCCCGCCGCCACTCGTGACGGTGTAGGCCTGCGGGCCCGCCCCCTTGGCCGCGTCCCAGCCGGCGCCCTCATAGGCGACGATGCCGGTGGTGGCCGGATCGCTGACGGTCAGCCGGCCGCTGAAGCCGCCGGAACCGTCCGCCTTGACGGTGGCCGTGTCGGCGGTCTGCTGGTCGCCGGCCCGGCCCGCGAGCGTGACGTCCGCGCCCGGGGTGAACTTCGACCCGGTCACGGTGACCGCGTCACCGGCCTGGCCGGATGCGGCCCCTAGCTGGATGGCACGCTCGTTGACCTGGCCGCCGCCGTCCGTCGCGATGATCGTCTCGGAGACGGGAGCGGGCGGGTCCGTCACCGTGCACGGAGTGTCCAGCTCCATGATGTAGCTGGTGTGGATGTTGTAGTCGCCCGGCGACAGCGTGATCTGGCCGGGCGCGGTGACCGTGAAGGTGCCGGTCATCGAGAACGACGGGAAGTTGCCCTTGCCGGGGACCGGATCGTTCTTCTTCGGGCCCGCGACGGTGACGCTCGCGGACTGCGCGCCGCCGACGGTGACCTTGCCGGTCGGCGTCATGATGTCGGCGGGCAGCGCCAGATCGACCGGGTTGCTCGCGGCCGGTTCGACGACGGTGTACGTGACCGTGACCGTGTCGCCCACGATCGGGGCGGCGTTGTCGACGGTGATCTCGGCCTTCGTCGTCCCGTCGATCGGCGGGATGCCCGCGATGGCCGGCGGGATGCAGTGCGTGGGGAAGTCCACCGGCGCGGAGGCCGTCGTGGTGGCCTGCGCGGGGCTCGCGAGCCCCCCTCCCCCCGCGACGACGAGCGCACCCACACCCAGCACGGCGGCCCAGCGGCGGCCGCGCGCGGGACGCGTTCGGGCACCGGATCTTCGCATGCTGATTCTTCGTACGGTCGGACGCATGGAGCCCCCTCCTGCCGGATACGGCGCAGCGGCTCTTCTGCGCCGACTGGGGGCCCATTGACGACTCCGGCCGAAAAGAAGTCAATGGCAGCGAAACGCATTGACTGATGGACCATCAGATACTGTCAAGATCCTCGTTCCCCTCACCTGGTGTGCGAACGCCCCGCGCCGGTGGGGTGCGGGGCGTTCGTACACGGTGTGTGGATTCGGTCGGCGTCAGCCCGCCGTCACGCTGACCCGCAGCGCGCCGTCGGGTCCGGCGAGCAGTACCGGTGTGTCCGGGCCGCCCAGGTCCCGTACCGCGGCGCGGTCCTCGTCCGACGGGGTCTGCGCCTCGGAGACGACTGCGGCCGCCTCCAGCGAGGTGGCGCCGCTGGCCACGGCCATCGCGACGGCGGTCTGCAGCGCGCTGAGCTTCAGCGACTCCAGCCGCACGGTGCCCGCGACGTACGTACGTCCGGTCTCGTCCCGTACGGCCGCACCCTCCGGCACACCGTTACGGGCGCGGGCGCTGCGCGCCAGCGTGACGATCTTGCGGTCCTCGGGGCCGAGGTCGGTGCTCTCAGTCATGTGCCGAGCATACGAACCGGGGGGCTCGTTCCCCGCCCCGCCCCACCCCCGAGGGGTCTATGCCCGGTCGAGCCTCAGCCGCTCCGCCTTCGGCAGGCCCGCGACCACCAGGTCGTAGGAGTCCTCGATCAGCTCACGGAGCACCCGGTCCGGTACCCCGGACACCGTCACCGTGTTCCAGTGGCGCTTGTTCATGTGCCAGCCCGGCACCACCGCGTCGTACTCCTCCCGCAGCCGCACCGCCTCGTCCGGATCGCACTTGAGGTTCACCGACAGCGGACGCACGTCCAGCGTGCTGAGCGCGAACATCTTGCCGAGCACCTTGAAGACGGACGTCTCCGGCCCGAACGGGAACTCCTCGACGCTCGCGTTGAACTCCAGGCAGAACGTCCTCAGCTGCTGCGGAGTCACTCCGCGTCCACCCCCTCCTGCCCCACGGGCTCCACCAGCACCGTGACGATCTTGTTCCGGCGGCCCGCCGTGGACTCCGCCGTCAGCCGCAGCCGGCGGCCGTCCGGCAGGTCGACGACTGCCGACGCCCCGGCGATCGGTACCCGGCCCAGCGCCTTCGCCAGCAGTCCGCCGACCGTTTCCACGTCCTCGTCGTCGTACTCGTCGAGGTCGAACAGGTCTCCGAGGTCGCCGATGTCCAGGCGCGCGGTCACCCGGAAGCAGCCGTTCTCCAGCTCCTGGACGGGCGGGAGTTCACGGTCGTACTCGTCGGTGATCTCGCCGACGATCTCTTCGAGGATGTCCTCGATGGTGACGATGCCCGCCGTACCGCCGTACTCGTCGATCACGACGGCGACATGACTGCGCTCCTGCTGCATCTCGCGCAGCAGATCGCCGGCGTTCTTCGTGTCGGGCACGAACGCCGCCGACCGCATCGCCGTGGAGACGAGATCGGCCTCCGACTCCCGGTTGATGTGCGTCTTGCGGACCAGATCCTTGAGATACACGATGCCGACGATGTCGTCCTCGTTCTCCCCGGTGACGGGGATCCGCGAGAAGCCGGAGCGCAGCGCCAGGGTCAGCGCCTGCCGGATCGTCTTGTACCGCTCGATGCAGACCAGGTCGGTCCGCGGCACCATGACCTCGCGTGCGAGCGTGTCACCGAGCTCGAAGACGGAGTGCACCATGCGGCGCTCCTCGTCCTCGATCAGCGACTCCGCCTCGGCGAGGTCGACCATCGCCCGCAGTTCGGCCTCGCTGGCGAACGGCCCCTTGCGGAAACCCTTGCCCGGCGTCAGCGCGTTGCCGATGAGGATCAGCAGCTGCGGGACCGGGCCCATGACCCTGGCCAGCGGCAGCAGGACGTACGCCGCCGCCGTCGCCGTGTTCAGCGGGTGCTGACGGCCGATGGTGCGCGGCGACACACCGATGGCGACGTAGGAGACCAGGACCATCACGGCCATGGCGACGGCCAGGGCCTCCCAGGTCTCCGGGAACTCCTTCAGACAGGCATACGTGACGAGCACACCGGCCGACATCTCGCAGGCGACCCGCACCAGCAGGGCGACATTGAGATAGCGGGTCGGGTCCGCCGCGACCTGTTCCAGCTTCTGGCTGCCGCGCCGCCCGGAGCGGACCGCCTCGGCGGCCCGGAAGCTCGACGTACGGGCGATGCCCGCCTCCGCGCAGGCCGCCAGCCAGCCGACGACGACCAGCAGCACGGCGCCCAGGACCAGAGGAACGCTCACGACACGGTGGGGGCGGGCGACGGGCCGGTCAGGCCGCGCTCGACACGCCAGCCGTCGACGATCGCGGCCTGGAGGCCGAACATCTCGGCCTTCTCGTCCGGCTCCTCGTGGTCGTACCCGAGGAGGTGCAGCACTCCGTGGACGGTGAGGAGCTGGAGCTCCTCGTCCATGGAGTGCTGCGTCGGCGCGTCCTCGCCCTGCTGCTTGGCGACCTCGGGGCAGAGCACGATGTCACCGAGGAGCCCCTGCGGGGGCTCCTCGTCGTCCTTGGACGGCGGACGGAGTTCGTCCATCGGGAAGGACATGACGTCCGTGGGACCCGGCAGGTCCATCCACTGGATGTGGAGCTGCTCCATGGCGTCGGTGTCCACCACGATCACCGAGAGCTCGGAGAGGGGGTGGATCCGCATCCGCGCGAGCGCGTAGCGGCCGATGTCGAGGATCGCCTGCTCGTCGACCTCGGTTCCGGACTCGTTGTTGACATCGATCGACATGGTGCGGCGCGACTACTTCCCGTTGTGGCTGTCTCGGTTGTCGTACTTCTCGTACGCGTCGACGATACGGCCGACGAGCTTGTGCCGGACGACATCCTGGGAGGTGAGCCGGGAGAAGTGCACGTCCTGGACGCCTTCGAGGATGTCCTGGACCTGACGCAGACCGCTCTTGGTCCCGTTCGGCAGGTCGACCTGCGTGACGTCACCGGTGACGACGATCTTCGAATCGAAGCCGAGCCGGGTCAGGAACATCTTCATCTGCTCGGCGCTGGTGTTCTGCGCCTCGTCGAGGATGATGAACGCGTCGTTGAGCGTCCTTCCCCGCATGTACGCCAGCGGCGCCACCTCGATCGTCCCCGCCGCCATCAGCCGCGGGATCGAGTCGGGGTCGAGCATGTCGTGCAGCGCGTCGTAGAGAGGGCGCAGATACGGGTCGATCTTCTCGTAGAGCGTGCCGGGCAGGAAGCCGAGCCGCTCGCCCGCCTCGACGGCGGGGCGGGTCAGGATGATCCGGTTGACCTGCTTGGACTGCAGGGCCTGGACCGCCTTCGCCATGGCGAGGTAGGTCTTGCCGGTGCCCGCAGGGCCGATGCCGAAGACGACGGTGTGCTTGTCGATCGCGTCGACGTACCGCTTCTGATTGAGCGTCTTGGGACGGATGGTGCGCCCGCGGCTGGAGAGGATGTTCTGGGTGAGTACCTCGGCCGGTGTCTCCGGGCCGTCCCCCTTGCCGCTCTCGGTTGCCTTGAGCATGGCGATCGAGCGTTCCACTGCGTCCTCCGTCATCGGCTGACCGGTGCGGAGCACCAGCATCATCTCGGCGAACAGGCGCTGGATCAGAGCGACTTCCGTCGCGTCCCCGGCGGCGCTGACCTCGTTTCCCCGGACATGGATGTCGGCCGCCGGGAAGGCCGTTTCGATCACGCGCAGCAGCGAGTCGCCTGAACCCAGGACCGTCACCATCGGATGCTTGGCCGGTACGGTGAACTGGGCTCGCGCCTGGCCCGGCGCGGGGGTCTGGTCTGTGGATGTCTGAGTCATGGGCCGGCTCTGTGGCCTGCACATACCTCCCGTTGCAAGGTTCTCGCCGATCGACAACCTCTGGATAACCAAGCCTACGACTCCGCGCTGACAACACCGAGGGCTTTTCCGTACGCACCGCGAACGCGTGTGCCCCGGGTCATGCCGGGCGGCGGAAGCCGATCGTCGGGACGGCCCGGCGCAGCGGCCACGGCCGGGCGGCCGTGGGCAGCAGTTTCTCCAGGAACGCGTAGCGCTGGAGCGCGGCCGGGTCCTGGTCAGCGAAGGTGCGGACCTGCTGCCACCAGGCGGCGATCTCGTCCCAGTCGGGTGCCGACAGCGATCCCCCGAACTCCTGCACCGAGAGCGCCGCGGTCAGTCCGGCGAAGGCCAGCCGGTCGGCCAGCGGCCAGTCCGCCAGGGTGCCGGTGACGAATCCGGCGACGAAGACATCGCCCGCCCCGGTCGGGTCGAGGGCCTCGACCTCGATCGCGGGCACTTCGGCGCTCGCCCCGGTCGCCGCGTCCACCGCGTACGCGCCGTCCGCGCCGAGGGTGACCACGGCGAGGGGCACCCGCTCGGCCAGGGCGTGGGCGGCGGCGCGCGGGCAGTCGGTGCGCGTGTAGCGCATCGCTTCCTCGGCGTTGGGGAGGAATGCCTGGCAGTGCCGCAGGTCGGTGAGGGCGTCCAGGTCCCAGCGGCCGGTCTCGTCCCAGCTGACATCGGCGAAGATCCGGGCGCCGTTCCCGGCCGCCTTGGCGACCCAGGGCTCGCTGCGGCCCGGAACGAGCGAGGCGATGGCGGCGCGGGCGCGGGGCGGGCAGCGCGGGAACAGAGGTTCCTCGGCGGGGATCGCGGCGCCGGGGGTGCCCGCGGGGCCCGGGGCCTCGTGACCGTGCGAAACCATCGTCCGCTCACCCTCGTACGCCATCGAGACGGTCACCGGCGAGTGCCAGCCGGGAACGGTGTGCGACATGGACAGGTCGATGCCCTCGCCCTGCTCCAGGGCGTCCCAGCAGTACTCGCCGTAGTGGTCGTCGCCGAACGCCGCGGCGAGCGAGGTGTGCAGCCCCAGCCGGGCCAGCGCCGTGGCCATGTTGGCGACCCCGCCGGGGCTGGAGCCCATGCCGCGGGCCCAGGACTCGGTGCCGCGCACCGGGGCGCTGTCCAGGCCGGTGAAAACGATGTCGAGGAAGACCGTGCCGGTGAGGAAGACGTCGCAGTCGGGGTCCTGCGGGGCGCGCAGCCCGTCCAGTGGGTCGATGCCTGGAATGTCTGTGCTCACCTTGCACTCCCCGGTCGTGGCAGATCTGGCCAGTGTGCCCGACGCGTGCCGGTATCCGGAGGGTCCGCGCCGCCGCTTCCGAGGGGCATGCGCCGGACCCGCACGCAGGGATGCCGACCTGCATAAACATGCGCAGCTACCCGCATGACCGAAGGGTAAACGCATACGTGATCCGGATCACACAGGGGCGCCTTTCGGTCGACTGGGTGCAGTTGATACAAATTGGGCCCGCGAGCCCCGTCTGCGACAGCTGCCGACGCGTGCACCGCCTTCCCCGTAGTTCTCGCATTCCCGCATTGCCCTCGCCTGCCCTCCCTACCTCCTTCGCCGCTTCGGCATGTCTTCAGGAACGCCCATGTCCTCGCGCCCTCGCGCCGCGTGGCCCCTGGTCGCCGTGTTCACCGCCGGTTACCTCGCCGCCTATCTGCTCCCCACCATCGTCGGGCGGCTCTCCGTCCATCTCGGTCTCAGTACGGCCCAGGCCGGTCTGGCGGGCAGTGCCCTGCTGCTGAGTTCGGCAACCGCCGGGTTCACACTGGCGGGCCGGGTCGAGGTGTACGGGCCGCGGAAACCGGCGCGGGTCGGGCTCGTGCTGGCCATGGCGGGGTACGGCTGCGCCGCGCTGGCGAGTTCCGTGCCGCTGGTGGTCATGGGCGCGGTGATCGGCGGTTTCGGCTCCGGTACGGCTACGGCGGTGGCCGCGGCGGGCATCGCCGCCCAGCGCGATCCGCACCGGACCTCGTCGCTCGGTCTGCTGAGCGTCTCCGCGACAGCGGGCGCCCTCTATCTGACGATCCCGCACCTCGGCGGCGGCCACCGGCTGCCGTTCGCCTCGATCGCACTGGTCGCGCTGCTCGTCTGGCCCGCCACGGCACGGCTCGGCCACGCCGGGGGCGGCAGTCCTGCCGCCCCCGTCTCGCGTCGGCTGCCGCACCGCCGCTCCGGCCTGGTGCTGGCGGGCGGCATGCTCGTCTGGTCCATGGCGCAGAACGCGCTGTGGGGCGTCAGCAGCCGGATCGGGGTGGTGCAGGTGGGACTCTCCGAGGTCACCATCGGCGCGGTGTTCGCCGCCGCGCTCGGTGCGGGACTGCTCGGGGTGATGGGCGCCGGGATGCTCGGGGCCAGGCTCGGCCGGGCGGTGCCGATCGGTGTCGGCACACTGATCATCGCGGCGAGCATCGTGCTCAGCTCGTCCGCCCGGAACCTCGGCTCGTTCGCGACCGGCGAGATCCTGTGGAACACCGTCTACCCGGTGGTCCTGTCGTACCTGATCGGCCTGGCCGCATCCCTGGACGTACGCGGGCGCTGGGCGGTCCTCGCGGGCTCCGCGTCATCGGTCGGGGTGGCCTGCGGGCCGGTCCTCGGCAGCGTGCTGTCCGAACAGGCCGGGTACCCGGTCATGGGCCTGGTCCTGGGGGCCGTGACGCTCCTGGTCGCGGCCCCGGTCACGGCCGTCGCCCTGCACACCGGTGGCCGTCCGCTGGTGCCGGGATCGGTGCGCCGCCGGGGTGGCGCCCCGGCCGCGCTGCTCGCCGTCACCACCGGGGCGGTGCCCGGCGCCGTGCCCAGGCTGGGCGCGCCCGAGCAGGCCGTCACGGAGATCAGCCTGCCCGTGCGCCGTAGGCGCCCGGTCAGGAACGCGTTCCGGACAGCCGGCCCGTCGGGCGGGGCCGGTCAGTCGAACGCGTACGCCTCGACCTCGGACAGGTAGCGCGCCCTGCGCTCCTCGTCGTGGTCGAGGAAGGCCGCCTCGAAGGAGTTGCGGGCCAGCGTGCGCAGCTGCTCCCGGTCCAGGCCGAGCGCCTCGTGGACGGCGTGGAAGGTGTCTCCGACGTAGCCGCCGAAGTAGGCAGGGTCGTCGGAGTTCACCGTGCAGAGCAGTCCGGCGGCCATCATGTCCCGCAGCGGGTGCTGTTCCAGGGTGTCGATGGCGCGCAGCCGTACGTTGGACAGCGGGCAGAGGGTGAGCGGCACCCGGTCGGCGACCAGCCGCTTCACCAGGTCCGCGTCCTCCATGCAGCGCAGCCCGTGGTCAATGCGTTCGACACCGAGGACGTCCAGGGCCTCCCGGATGTACTCGGGCGGGCCCTCCTCGCCGGCGTGGGCGACCTTGCGCAGACCGAGCGCTCCGGCGGCCTCGTACACCTCGCGGAATTTGACGGGCGGGTGCCCGGCCTCCGCCGAGTCGAGGCCGACCGCGCTGATCCGGTGCAGGTACGGCTTCGCGGACTCCAGGGTGCGCAGCGCCGATTCGGCGGACTGGTCGCGCAGGAAGCACATGATCAGCTGGGTGGAGATGCCGTGCTTCTGCTCGCTGCGGTCCAGCGCCCGGCCGAGCCCCTCGACGACGGTGCCGATCGGGACGCCGCGTGCGGTGTGCGCCTGCGGGTCGAAGAAGATCTCGGCGTGCCGGACGCCCTGGGCGGCGGCGCGGGTGAGGTAGGCGTCGGCGAGCTCCTCGAAGTCCTCCTCGGTCCGGAGCACGGCCATCAGCGCGTAGTACAGGTCGAGGAAGGTCTGCAGACCGTCGAAGAGATAGGCGGTGCGCAGCTCTTCGGTGTCCGCGTACGGGAGTTGCACGCCGTTGCGTGCGGCGAGCGCAAAGGCCAGCTCGGGTTCGAGGGTTCCCTCTATGTGGAGGTGGAGTTCGGCTTTGGGAAGGTGCACGGGAATTTCACGCTCACAAATGGTGGTACCGATGAGTGTCAGATGTGCCGGGTGGGCACGGGAACCCGGCCGAGGTCCCGGGCGACGGTCAGTTCGCCCTCGAACCCCGCATTGCGGGCCTGGGTCTCGAAGGCCGTCGGATCGTCGTACCGCTGCGAGAAGTGGGTCAGTACCAGGTGCCGTACGCCCGCGTCCCTGGCCACCCGGGCGGCCTGGCCGGCGGTCAGATGGCCGTGGTCGGTGGCGAGCCGTTCGTCCTCGTCGAGGAAGGTCGATTCGATGACCAGCAGGTCGCATCCCTCGGCGAGCACGTGCACGCCGTCGCAGAGCCTCGTGTCCATGATGAACGCGAACCGCTGACCGCGCCTGCGCTCGGAGACGTCGTCGAGGGTGACGGCGCCGAGGGCGCCCTCGCGCTGGATCCGGCCGACGTCGGGGCCCCTGATGCCGTGTTCGGCGAGTTTCGCGGGGAGCATGCGGCGTGCGTCGGGTTCGACGAGCCGGTAGCCGTACGACTCGACGGGGTGCGAGAGCCGGTGGCTGCTGAGCGTGTACGCGTCCGTGGTGGCGAGCACCCCGTCGGCGGCGACCGGGGCCTCGGTCAGCTCGACGGACTCGCGGTAGGCGGTCGCGTACCGCAGCCGCTCGAAGAAACGCTGCCCGCTCGCCGGGTAGTGCGCGGTGACCGGGTGCGGGACCTGGTCGAGGTTGATCCGCTGGATGACCCCGGCCAGGCCGAGCGAGTGGTCGCCGTGGAAGTGCGTGACGCAGATCCGGTCGATGTCGTGCGCGGCGACGCCGGCCCGCAGCATCTGGCGCTGGGTGCCCTCACCCGGGTCGAAGAGGATGCCCTCGCCGTCCCAGCGCAGCAGATAGCCGTTGTGGTTGCGGTGCCTGGTCGGGACCTGGCTGGCGGTGCCGAGGACCACGAGTTCGCGTACGGACACGGTGTGCGATCGACCGTCCTAGCCGGGGGGCCACTGGAGTCCGCGGCCGCCCAGGACGTGGGCGTGCGCGTGGAAGACGGTCTGCCCGGCGCCGGAGCCGGTGTTGAGGACGACCCGGTAGCCGGTGTCCACGATCTTCTCGTCGGCGGCGACGTTCCCTGCCTCGCGCAGTATGTCGGCGGCGATGGCCGGCTCGGCGGCGGCGAGGGCGGCGGCGTCCGGATGGTGGACGCGGGGGATGACGAGTACGTGGGTGGGGGCCTGGGGGTTGATGTCCCGGAAGGCGACGGTGGTTTCGGTCTCCCGGACGATGGTTGCCGGGATCTCACCCGAAACGATCTTGCAGAACAGGCAGTCGGGCTGCGGTTCTCCCGCCATGGGGCTGGCTCCTCGGTCGGTGGTGATCGTCGTACGGCATGGTATCGGGACGCCTGCGGCGGGCCTTGTCCCCCTGCCCACCCCTTCCCGCTACGCCGGCGGGGCTGAAAAACCAGCCTCGTCGGCGTTTGAGGCGCGGGGTCCGGGGCGGAGCCCCGTTGGGGAAGGAGCGGGGAGGGGGGAACAGGCACGCCGCAAGGCGACCCGCACCCCCACCCCGCCCCGCACGCCCCCTTACGCCCCCGGCCGCTCCGGCGCCCGCTTCGCCGGGGTCTGCGTCAGCGAAGCGAGTGCGATCCGGATCGCCTCGTCCAGCTGCGGATCGCGCCCCGCCGCATGGTCCTGCGGCGCCATCACGACCTCGACGTCGGGATCGACCCCGTGGTTCTCCACGCCCCAGCCGTAACCCTCGAGCCAGAACGCATACTTGGGCTGGGTGACCAGCGTCCCGTCCACGAGCCGGTAGCGGCTGTCGATGCCGATGACGCCGCCCCAGGTACGCGTGCCGACCACCGGGCCGATGCGCAGTGCCTTGATCGCGGCGTTCACGATGTCGCCGTCCGAGCCGGAGAACTCGTTGGCGACGGCCACCACCGGGCCGCGCGGTGCATCCTCCGGGTAGCTG
The DNA here is from genome assembly GCF_045207325.1 of Streptomyces sp. NBC_00846. Lineage (NCBI taxonomy): Bacteria > Bacillati > Actinomycetota > Actinomycetes > Kitasatosporales > Streptomycetaceae > Streptomyces > Streptomyces sp. NBC_00846. The sequence goes on from NZ_CP108846.1 coordinate 2,170,328, forward strand.
TAGGGCTGCATGCCGCGCGGCATGGCCCAGCCGACGATGCGCCGGGCGAGCTTCTCCACGATCAGCTGCGAGGTGTGGCCGCCGCGATTCTCCCGGACGTCCACGACGAGCCCCTCGCGGGCCACTTCGAGCCGCAGATCGCGGTGGAGCTGCGCCCAGCCGGAGCCGACCATGTCGGGAATGTGGAGGTAGCCGAGGCGGCCTCCGGAGTGCTCGTGGACGTAGGCCCGCCGGTCGGCGACCCACGCGTGGTAGCGCAGCGCCTCCTCGTCGGCGACCGGTACGACGACGACATGGCGCGGGTCGCCGCCGTCCACCGGTGAGACGGTCAGCTCGACCGGTTTCCCGGCCGAGCCGGTGAGCAGCGGTCCGGGCCCGGCCAGCGGGTCGACCGGGTGCCCGTCCACGGCGAGAATCGCGTCGCCGACGCGCACCGCCACGCCGGGTGCGGCGAGCGGCGAGCGGGCCGCCGGGTCGGAGGTCTCGGACGGCAGGATGCGGTCGATGCGCCAACGCCCCTCGTCCGTACGGGAGATGTCAGCGCCGAGCAGACCCTGCCGGGCGGAGTCGTCGCGCCAGCCGCCGGGCGGGGTCACATAGGCGTGGGAGGTGCCGAGCTCGCCCTGCAACTCCCACAGCAGGTCCATCAGGTCGTCGTGGGTGGCGACGCGCTCCAGCACCGGACGGTAGCGGTCCAGGACGCCGTCCCAGTCGGTGCCGCCCATGTCGGGGCGCCAGAAGTTGTCCCGCATGATGCGCCCGGCCTCGTCGTACATCTGCCGCCACTCGGCGGCCGGTTCGAGGGTCCGGCGGATCCTGGAGAGGTCGACGGTGATGCTGCTGTCGCTGCCGCCGTCGTGGTCGTCGTCACCGGCCGGGACGCGGCTGTCGGACGGTACGACGCGCAGCTTGCCCCGGGTCCGCAGGGCGATCCGCCGGCCGTCTCCGCTGACCTCGAACCCGCTGACGTCGGAGGTGAGTTCCTCGCAGCGCAGCTTCTCCAGGTCGTACCGTTCGAGGACGGTCTCGGGCCGACGGGCGTCCGGCGTGGCGCCGCTCGTGCCGAGCACTCCGGTCACCGGGTGGTTCAGCCACAGCAGTCCGTCCTTCGCGGCGCGCAGCGTGGAGTAGCTGGCGGCCTCGACGGGCAGCGGCACGATCCGGTCGGCGAGCCCTTCGAGGTCGATGCGGGTGACGGGCAGCGCGGTCGGGTTGTCCTCGCCGTCGCCGCTCTTCTCCTTCTCGGTCGGGCGGCCGTGGCGCTGCGGTCCGAACGGGGAGGGCGTGGTGGCTGCGAGCGTCAGCAGATGCGGACGGCAGGCGCCGATGAACGCCAGGTCGAAGACGTGGGCGTCGTAGACCGGGTCGAAGGACCGCTCGGAGAGGAACGCGAGGTGCTTGCCGTCGGTGGTGAACGCCGGGGAGAAGTCCCGGAAGCGCAGCGGGGTGGCCTCGGCGACCGACAGGTCGGCGACGTGGGCGAGCTTGAGCTGCCTGAGTGGCTCGGGCCCGGGGTGCGACCAGGCGAGCCAGGAGGAGTCGGGCGAGAAGACGAGGCCGGAGGCGTCGCCGTGTTCGCTGTGGTCCACCTCGTGGACCTCGCCGCTCTCCCGCTCGACGATCAGCACCCGCCCGTCGTGCGTGGCGACGGCGAACCGGCTGCCGTCCGGGGCCGCGGCGAGGCCGAGGACCCTGCCGATGCGGCCCGCGGCGAGGCGGCGCGGTACGGAGCCCGGTGCGGTGCCGGTGGCGGGCGCGCACTCCAGGGCGTCGTCGCCCTCGGCGTCGGTGACCCAGACGACGTGCTGGTCGCCGTCGGCCTGGAAGGCGCGCGGCATGCGCGCCCGCACCCCCGGTTCGACGGCGAGCGCGCGGGCCGGGCCCTCACGGTGGGTGACCCAGTGGACGGCGCCGCGCGTCCCGACCGCGCTGCCGCGGCCCGTGCGGTCCGGGGACGCGGCATCGAGGTGGCTGTCGGCGTGCACGGGATGGGGCTGGAGGTCGGCGCGCTGGCCGCCGAGCCGGATGTCGAGGCGGCGGGGCGCGGCGCCTTCGAGGTCGTCCAGCAGCCGGAGCTCACCGGCCGATGCGTAACAGACGCGGGTGCCGTCGGTGCTCGCGTGGCGGGCGTAGAAGCCGTCGGCCTCGGTGTGACGGCGCAGGTCCGAGCCGTCGGGGAGCGAGGAGTAGAGCGCGCCGGCCCCCTCGTGGTCGGAGAGGAACGCCACGCGGTCACCGACCCACATCGGGCATTCGATGTTCCCGTCGAGGTCCTCGTGGAGCCGGACGAACTCCGCCGGGCCGTCGGCCTCGCCCTCCACCGCGATCCACAGCTTGCCCGCGGTGCCACCCCGGTAGCGTTTCCATTTGGCGGCCTCGCGCCCCATGGTGGCCGAGAGCAGCAGGATCCGTCCGCCCGGCCCGTACGCGAGGGAGCCGACCGGCCCGTACGGCAGGGTCCGCGCGGGCCCGCCGTCGACCGGGACGGCCCTGGCCCAGCTGCGCCGCAGTGACACCTGTCCCTGGGTGCTGATGACGAGTACGTCGCCCTCGGGCGTCCAGCCGCGTACGGAGGTCCGCGCGTCGCCCCAGTACGTGAGCCGCTCGGAGGGGCCGCCGTCGACCGGTGCGACGTGCACTTCGGGCGCCCCGTCCCGGGTGGATGTCCAGGCGACGCGGGTTCCGTCGGGCGATATCCGCGGGTTGTTGACGGGTCGGTTGTCGGCGCTGACGCGCCAGGCTCGGCCGCCGTCCAGCGGCGCCAGCCAGACATCGTCCTCGGCGGTGAAGGCGATCAAATCGCCCTGGACATGGGGGTATCGGAGGTAGGAAGGCTGCGTCACACCGATCACCCTAGGCCGCGGGCTCGCTCCGCGGAACCGAGTTGGCCGGAGTCCACCGGGTGGTTCGGGGCCTGTCACGCTCATTTGCCCTGGGGCGATTCGGTCACCGTGACCGTCACGGTGACGGTCGGCCGTGCAGTGCCGCTGCCGCCCCCCAGAGGCGGATTCGCCGCGCCGGTCGACGGTGCGGCGTCGCAGTTGCCCAGCACAGCCGCCCGGAAGACGGCCTTCCCGCCGGCCTTCGCGGTCAGGTCGCCCCGCACGCACCGCCCGTCGAACTCCTGGGTCACGTTGCCGTTGATCGTGATGTCCTTGCCTTCCTTGGTCCTTCCGGTGCAGTCGACGTCCGCGGTCCGGCGCGCGGAGGCGGCGGGCGACGCGCCCCCGATCAGGCCCGCGCCGGTATCGGCCGTGCAGTTGAGCCACTGGACATGGACCCCGCGGCTCTCCAGGGCGCTGGTGGCGGTCCGGTCGGTGGTCACGGCGATGGACGCGGAGTTCAGCCCGCTCACGGGCTCACAGGCCACCACACCGGCGGCCGCCGCGCCCGCGAGCGCGGACGCGGCCAGAAAACGACGGGCCCTTCTCCGACCCCATGCCCTTGATGTCCCCATACGGGCAGCTTCCCACCGTTCCCCCACGGAATGGTAGACGGCTTGCGGCCATACCGGAGTTGGCGCCGGAGCGCGAGAGGGGGCTCACGACCAGCGGCCGGTGCGCCCCAGCAGCAGTGCCGTCGCCGCCGTACCCGCCGTCGAGGTTCGCAGGACGGACATTCCGAGCCGGCAGGTGCGGGCGCCCGCCCCGGCGAAGACCGCCAGTTCGTCCGGCGACACACCACCCTCGGGGCCGACGACCAGCACGATCTCGCCCTGGGTGGGGAGTTGGACGGTGGCCAGCGGCTCGCTTTCGTGCCCCCGGTCCTCGTGCAGGACTGCGGCGAAGTCCGCCGTGGCCAGCAGTGCGGCAACCTGCTTGGTCGTCATCGCGTCCGCCACCTCGGGAAACCGCACCCGGCGCGACTGTTTACCGGCCTCCCGGGCGGTGTTGCGCCATTTCGCGAGGGACTTGAGTCCACGATCGCCCTTCCACTGCGTGATGCAGCGCGATGCCTGCCAGGGCACGATCACGTCGACACCGGTCTCCGTCATCGTCTCGACCGCGAGCTCGCCGCGGTCACCCTTGGGCAGGGCCTGGACGACGGTGATACGGGGCGTGGGCCGCGGCTCCTCGCGGACCTCCACCAGGTCCATGACCACGAGCCGGTCCTTGCCCTCGGCGGCCCTGACGACCCCTTGCGTCCACCGGCCGTGGCCATCCGTCAGCACGACGTCCTCACCGGCACGCAGCCGCTTGACCGATACGGCGTGCCGCCCCTCGGATCCTTCCAGCACGAACTCGGGCCCGCCCGGGACCTGTTCGACGACGAAGACCGGTGCGGTCACTGCGTACTCCCTGTGTTCACGGCCGTCCGTGCGGCGTCCAGTTCCTCGACGAGCAGTTCGATCAGCCGGCCGGCGGGCAGCTCGCGGGCCAGCCGGTGCCCCTGGCCCGCCCACAGCGCCATGCCCTGGGCGTCGCCGGCCTTGGCCGCCGCCTTGCGCAGACCGGCGGTCAGGTAGTGGACCTGCGGGTAGGCGGCGGGGGCGTACGGGCCGTGCTCGCGCATGAAGCGGTTGACCAGGCCGCGGGCCGGGCGGCCGGAGAAGGCCCGGGTCAGGGCGGTCCGTACGAACAGCGGGTTGGTCAGCGCCTGTTTGTGCAGCGGATTCGCCCCGGACTCGGGGCAGACGAGGAACGCCGTGCCGAGCTGGGCCGCCGCCGCGCCCGCGGCGAGCACCGCCGTGATCTGGGAGCCGCGCATCAGCCCGCCGGCGGCGATGATGGGCACCTGTACGGTCTCGCGGACCTGGGCCACCAGGGAGAGGACTCCGATCCCGGTGCCGTCGGTCTGCGGGTCGTCGCGATGGGTGGACTGGTGGCCGCCCGCCTCTATGCCTTGCACGCAGACCGCGTCGGCGCCCGCCCACTGGGCGGCCTGGGCCTCCTCGGGCGTGGTGACCGTCACGACGGTGTACGTGCCGACCCCGGCGAACGCGTCGAGGGTGTCCCTGGCCGGGCAGCCGAAGGTGAACGAGACGGCCGGGACCGGGTCCTCCAGGAGGATCGCGAGTTTGGCGTCGTAGTTGTCGTCGCCGCCGGAGTCCGGATCGCCGAGCGGAGTCTCGTACCAGACGGCCTCACCGGCGAGTTGGTGCCGGTACACCTCGACGGCGCTCGGATCGGCGAGTGCGGGCTGCGGCATGAAGAGATTGACGCCGAAGGGCTGACCGGTCAGCCCGCGCAGCTGCTTGATCTCGTGGTACATGCCGTCCGCCGTCTTGTACCCGGCGGCGAGGAAACCAAGACCGCCCGCTTCGGCGACGGCCGCGACGAGCGGCGGACAGGAGACACCCCCTGCCATCGGGGCCTGCACGATCGGATACCGGCAGAGATCGGTCAACACGGATGACATGACCGCATCGTGTCACGTCCCGCTCACCTCGGCGTGCCGAGCCCCGGGTCCTCTTTGTCCTTAAATCTGTCCTCGAACGCCGGACGGCTCGGCAAGCGAGCCCGTCCGGCTTTCAGGGACGGCGTTCAAGGACGGCACGCAGGACGGGCGGGGCCGTCCCCAGGGACCGTCAGCGGCCGTTGAAGGCGTCCTTCAGGCGGGAGAACAGCCCCTGCTGCCCGGGCTGGAACTGGCCGGTGGGCCGCTCCTCGCCGCGCAGCTTCGCGAGGTCCCGCAGCAGTCGCTCCTGCTCCGGGTCCAGCTTCGTCGGGGTCATGACCTCGACGTGCACGATGAGATCGCCGCGCCCGCCGCCCCGCAGATGCGTGATGCCGCGGCCGTGCAGCGGGACCGACTGGCCCGACTGCGTACCGGGCCGGATGTCGACCTCCTCCAGGCCGTCGAGCGTCTCCAGCGGCACCTTGGTGCCGAGCGCGCCCGCCGTCATCGGGATGGTGACCGTGCAGTGCAGATCGTCGCCGCGGCGCTGGAACACCGCGTGCGGCAGCTCGTGGATCTCCACGTACAGGTCGCCGGCCGGGCCGCCGCCGGGGCCGACCTCGCCCTCGCCCGCGAGTTGGATGCGGGTGCCGTTGTCGACACCGGCGGGGATCTTCACGGTGAGCGTGCGCCTGGACCGGATGCGGCCGTCGCCGGCGCACTCCGGGCACGGGGTCGGCACGACCGTACCGAAGCCCTGACACTGTGGGCAGGGCCGCGAGGTCATGACCTGGCCGAGGAAGGACCGGGTGACCTGGGAGACCTCACCGCGGCCGCGGCACATGTCACAGGTCTGGGCGGAGGTGCCGGGAGCGGCGCCCTCGCCGTTGCAGGTCGCACAGACGACCGCCGTGTCGACCTGGATGTCCTTGGTGGTGCCGAACGCGGCCTCGGCGAGATCGATCTCCAGCCGGATCATCGCGTCCTGGCCGCGCCGGGTACGCGAACGTGGCCCGCGCTGCGACGACGTACCGAAGAACGCGTCCATGATGTCGGAGAAGTTGCCGAAGCCACCCTGTCCGAATCCGCCGGCGCCACCGCCGCCGGAGGCGGACAGCGGGTCGCCGCCGAGGTCGTAGACCTGCTTCTTCTGCGCGTCCGACAACACCTCGTAGGCGGCGTTGATCTCCTTGAACCGCTCCTGGGTCTTCGGATCGGGGTTCACATCCGGATGCAGCTCGCGAGCGAGCCGCCGGAATGCCTTCTTGATCTCGTCCTGAGATGCGTCGCGGCGCACGCCGAGTACGGCGTAGTAGTCCGTGGCCACTTACGACTCCGCCAGGATCTGTCCGACGTAACGTGCCACTGCGCGTACCGCTCCCATCGTTCCGGGGTAGTCCATGCGGGTCGGTCCGACCACGCCGAGTTTGGCGACTGCTTCGTCGCCCGAACCGTAGCCGACCGCGACGACGGACGTGGAGTTGAGCCCCTCGTGGGCGTTCTCGTGCCCGATTCGTACGGTCATGCCCGAGTCCTTGGCCTCGCCGAGCAGCTTCAGCAGCACGACCTGCTCCTCCAGTGCCTCCAGCACCGGCCGGATCATCACAGGAAAGTCGTGCCCGAAGCGGGTGAGGTTGGAGGTGCCGCCGATCATCAGCCGCTCCTCCGTCTCCTCGACGAGGGTTTCGAGCAGGGTGGAGAGCACGGTGGAGACCGTTCCCCGGTCCTCGCTCTCGAATGAGTCCGGCAGATCCTGCACCAGTTGCGGGACATCCGCGAAGCGGCGCCCGACGACCCGGCTGTTGAGCCGGGCCCGCAGATCGGCGAGCGACGTCTCACCGAACGGGGCGGGACAGTCGATCATGCGCTGTTCGACCCGGCCGGTGTCCGTGATCAGCACGAGCATCAGCCGGGCGGACGCCAGCGACAGCAGTTCCACATGCCGCACCGTGGACCGGGTCAGCGAGGGGTACTGCACGATGGCGACCTGCCGGGTCAGCTGCGCGAGCAGCCGTACGGTACGGCCCACGACGTCGTCGAGGTCGACCGCGCCGTCGAGGAAGTTGTGAATGGCTCGGCGTTCCGGCGACGAGAGGGGCTTGACGCCCGCGAGCTTGTCGACGAAGAGCCGGTAGCCCTTGTCCGTCGGGATGCGTCCCGCACTGGTGTGGGGCTGGGCGATGAAGCCCTCGTCCTCCAGCACCGCCATGTCGTTGCGGACGGTGGCCGGGGAGACCCCCAGCTTGTGCCGCTCGGTGAGCGCCTTGGAACCCACGGGCTCCTCGGTGCCGACATAGTCCTGGACGATGGCGCGCAGCACTTCGAGTCTGCGTTCGCTGAGCATCGCGCACACCTCCAGCTGTGTTCCTCGTGGTTCTCGGGCCGTTCCTGGGTCATTCCCGGGAATCCGCCTGGCACTCTGTCGTCGCGAGTGCCAGCAATCCCCCGGCCAGTGTACGGCGGCCGAGTGGGGGCCTAGCAAGGGCGACCGGCCACGCCACCCCGAGACCGCGCAGGTCGTTGCCGATAGCGTCGCTGTATGGATGCCTTTTGGGAAGAGTTCGGCTGGGAGCGACTCGGTCACGGAATGGGCCGCCGGCGCCTTCCCGGATGGGACGCGACCGTCGCACTGGTGGTCGGAGCGGAGGGAGTTCTGCTCTACGACACCGGATCGACACTCCGCGAAGGCGCCGAAGTACGGGCTCAGGCACAGGCCCTGCTCGGCCGGAAGGTGACGCATATCGCACTCAGCCACCCGCACTTCGACCATGTGCTGGGCACCGCGGCGTTCTCCGGCGCCCAGGTGTACGGGGCGGTCGGCATGGCGGGCCTGCTGACGTCCGGGGCGGACTCCCTGTACGCCTCCGCGGTACGCCACGGGGTGTCCGAGCACGACGCGGCGGAGGCCACCGGTGTCGTGGTGGCGCCGCACCACGAGGTGTGCGGTGAGTGGACGCTCGATCTGGGGGGCGGCCGCCAGGTGCTGCTGGCGAACGTGGGCCCCGCCCACAGCGGCCACGACCTGGCCGTGCTCGTGCCCGGCTCCCCCGCGGTGGTGCTCTGCGGGGACCTGGTCGAGGAGTCCGGTGAACCGCAGGCGGGCCGGGACGCGGTCCCGTCGCGCTGGCCGGCCGCGCTGGACCGGCTGCTGGAACTCGGGGGCGAGGACGCGGTGTACGTGCCGGGGCACGGGGCGGTGGTGGACGCGGCGTTCGTCAGGGCGCAGCGGGACCGGCTGGCCGCCCTCTTCGGCGTGTCGTGACCGGTTCCCGTCCTATCGTCTTCCGATGCGCAGCTACCAGCCGGACCTGACCCCGCCGTGGAAGAGGTCCGCCCCCGTTCCCGAGGTCCCCGCCGAGCCCGATCTGGTCGTGGAGGAGGTCTCCACCGGATTCTGCGGTGCGGTGATCCGCTGCGAGAAGACGGCCCAGGGTCCGACGGTGACCCTGGAGGACCGTTTCGGCAAGCACCGGGTGTTCCCGATGGAACCGCGCGGCTTCCTGCTGGAGGGCCGGGTGGTCACGCTCGTACGGCCGTCGGCCACCGCGCCCGTGCGCCCGGCGCGCACGGCCTCGGGCTCGGTCGCGGTCCCCGGGGCGCGCGCCCGGGTCGCGCGGGCGGGCCGGATCTATGTGGAGGGCCGCCACGACGCGGAGCTGGTCGAGCGGGTCTGGGGCGACGATCTGCGGGTCGAGGGCGTGGTCGTCGAATACCTGGAGGGTGTCGACGACCTCCCGGCTGTCGTGCGGGAATTCTCCCCCGGCCCGGACGCCAGGCTGGGCATCCTGGTCGACCACCTGGTTCCCGGCTCCAAGGAGTCCCGGATCGCGGACCAGGTCTCGGACGCGAACGTGCTGGTGGTCGGCCATCCCTACATCGACGTGTGGGAGGCGGTGAAGTCGTCGTCCGTGGGGATCGACGCCTGGCCGGTGATCCCGCGCGGCCAGGACTGGAAGACGGGCGTGTGCCGCGCGCTGGGCTGGGAGGAGAACACGGGCGCGGCCTGGCAGCGGATCCTGTCCACGGTGCGCTCGTACCGGGATCTGGAGCCGGCCCTGCTGGGCTCCGTGGAACACCTGATCGACTTCGTGACGGCGCCGGAGTAACCAGCCGACAGCCCTCCGGCGATCGAGGAGCGAAATCAAGCCCCTCCGGCGATCGAGGAGCGGTGGTCCGGGGGCAGAGCCCCCGGACCACCCTCAGTCCACCAGATCCCGCACCACCGCGTCCGCCAGCAACCGCCCCCGCAACGTCAGCACCGCCCGCCCCCGCTCGTACGGGCCGGGCTCCAAGAGCCCGTCCGCCAGGGAGCGGCGGGAAGCGGCCAGCCCCGCCGGTGCCAGCAGCGACAACGGGCATCCGTCCACGAGCCGCAGCTCCAGCAGGATCCGCTCGACCCGCCGGTCCTCCGCGGAGAGGATCTCGCGCCCGGCCCCCGGCGACCGCCCCTCGGCCAGCGCCTGCGCGTACGCCCCCGGATGCTTCACGTTCCACCAGCGCACCCCGCCGACATGGCTGTGCGCCCCGGGACCGGCACCCCACCAGTCGGCGCCCCGCCAGTACAGCTCGTTGTGCAGGCACCGTCCCTCGGGCGTGCGGGACCAGTTCGACACCTCGTACCAGGAGAAGCCCGCCGCGGCCATCGCCTCGTCCGCGATCAGGTACCGGTCCGCGTGGGCGTCGTCATCGGTCATCGGGATCTCGCCGCGCCGGATCCGCCGGGCCAGCTGCGTGCCCTCCTCGACGATCAGCGCGTACGCCGACACGTGGTCCGGCCCCGCCCCGATCGCCGCGTCCAGCGAGGCACGCCAGTCGTCGTCGGACTCCCCGGGCGTTCCGTAGATCAGATCGAGGTTGACGTGCTCGAAGCCCGCCGCCCGCGCCTCGGCGACACATGCCTCGGGCCGGCCCGGCGTGTGCGTGCGGTCCAGGATCTTCAGCACGTGCTGCCGCGCGCTCTGCATCCCGAACGAGACCCGGTTGAAGCCGCCCTCGCGCAGCTCGGCCAGATACGCCGGATCGACGGATTCCGGGTTGGCCTCGGTGGTGATCTCGGCATCGTCCGCGAGCCCGAACTCCGCACGGATCGCGCCCAGCATCCGTACCAGGTCCCCGGCGGCCAGCAGGGTCGGCGTGCCACCGCCGACGAAGACCGTACGGACCGGACGCGGATCGTCGCCGAGGACCTTGCGGGCCTGGCGGACCTCGCCGATCAGGTGGGCGGCGTAGTTGTCCCGGGAGGCCAGCGCACCGCCGGAGCCGCGCAGCTCGGTGGCGGTGTAGGTGTTGAAGTCGCAGTAGCCGCAGCGGGTCGCGCAGTAGGGCACATGCAGGTAGAAGCCGAGCGGCCGGTCGGCGGCGCCTTCCAGGGCATGGCGGGGCAGCGCCCCGTCGTCGGGTACGGGTTCACCATCGGGCAGTACGGAAGGCATACCGCCCATTGTCGCTCGCCGCCGGGGAACCCCGGGCCACGTCCATGATCACGAAGGCCGCCCGTCCGTCGCCGGACACGGGCCGGGTGAGGCCGGGCGCCCGTCCCCGGCCTCCTGGCCTCACCCCGCCTGCAGCACCAGCAGCGCCAGATCGTCGTCGGGCGGCCGCTCGGCGAATTCGTGCACAGCCCGCTTGATGCGGTCCGCGATCCCGTCCGCCGACAGCCCGGCGCAGTCGGCCAGCGCACGGGCCAGACCGTCCCCGTCGTCGAACATCAGCGCCCCGGAGCGCCGCTCCGTCACGCCGTCCGTGACGCACAGCAGGCTGTCGCCCGGTGCCAGGTCGAAGCTCTGGCTCTCGTACGCGACGTCGTCGAAGATCCCGAGCAGCATCTGCGGCTCGGCGGCCGGGCGCACCGAGCCGTCGGGCCGCAGCAGCAGCGGCAGCGGGTGGCCGGCGCTGGCCACGGTGCAGCGCACGCCGCCGTCGGGCAGCGGCACCAGTTCCCCGTACAGCAGGGAGAGGAAGCGGGACTGCCCGGTGTCCGCCGTCTGCTGGCCGCCCGCCGCGGCCACCATGAGCGCGGCCGCCTCGGCGGCCTCCATCGCATCGTCCAGGAGCAGCCGGTTGAGCCGGTCCAGCACCTCGCCGACGCCGAAACCCTCACGGGCCAGCAGCCGCAGCCAGGGCCGGGCCAGACCGGTGACGACGGCGGCTTCGGGGCCGCTGCCCTGGACGTCGCCGAGTACGAAGCACCAGCGGTCGCCGGGGCACGGGAAGATGTCGTAGAAGTCTCCGCCGACGACGCCGTCGTCACTGGGTTCGTACACCAGTGAGCTGGTGACGCCGGGTATGTCGGCGACCTTGCCGGGCAGCAGTGCGCGTTGCAGGATGCGGCTGATGGTGGCCTGCCGGGTGTACGCGCGGGCGGCGCCGACGGCGAGGCCGACACGGCGTACGAAGTCCTCGATCAGGGCGGTCACTTCGTCGGGGACGCGTGCGGTGCCCTCGCGGCCGAGGAATACGGCGCCGAGGGTCCGGCCGCCCGAGGTGATCCGGTAGGCGAGAGCGGACTCGGGGGGCTCGTCGGCCTTCTCGCCGTCCTCCTCTCCCCCGGGCCAGGGCAGCGAGACGGGCCCGGTGCCCACCCGCTCGGGCAGCCGGATCGGGTCCTGCTCCAGCAGCGTACGCAACTGCCCGGTCTCGGCCTCGTCGCGGTGCCAGACGCTGGCGAGCCGGGGCACTGCCGCGGGACCGCCGTTCTCGGGTTCCAGCCAGATCGCGCACCAGTCGGCGAGTCTGGGCACCAGTAACTGTCCGGCGAGCGCCGCCACGATGTCCTCGTCGAGCTGGCCGGCGAGCAGGTCCGAGGCCTCGGCGAGGAACGAAAGAGCGCCGCGGCCCGCCCAGTCCGCGCCGTCGCGCAGGGCCCGCCGGGCGCTGGGGGCGAGCAGTTCGGCGGCGCGCAGTCCCTGCTGGAATCCGGGCTCGGTGGACGGTTCGGGGAACGGGTTCCAGTCGTCGACGGGGAGCCGGGCCCAGACCGTCTTGAGGCCGGTGCGGTAGGTGATGCCCCAGCGTTCGGCCAGGGTGCCGACGAGCTGGAGTCCGCGGCCGTACTCGGCGGGATCGGCGGAGCCGGTGGTGGCCCCGCTCTCCGCCGCGTCGGCCGGGTCGCCGTCCTCCGTACGTTCGCTGCGCACGGCGCGGGCCGGGTGGTGGTCGGAGACCTCCAGCACCAGGGCCGCGGCCTCGTCCTCGGTGGCCTCCTCCAGCCGGCACAGCAGCTCGACGTTGGTCCCGGCGTGCACGACCGCGTTGGTGACCAGCTCGCTGACGACGACCGCCGCGTCGTCGGCCAGCCGCTCGCTGAAGCCCACGGCCGCCGGCAGTCCGAGCCCGCTCCATTCGGTGAGCGCCGCCTCGACGAACCGGCGGCCGGCGGAGGGTGCGAGGAGGTTTCCGGGCAGGGACGTACGGGCGACGGGCCGTGCGTCCGCATGGCCGACTGTGTTGCCGGGACGTTGAACGATGTCCCGCTGCAAGGGAATGGGCCCCACGGTGCAGCTCCTGACCTGTTCGCGCTCTGTCTGTTCTCGTTCTGTCTGTCTGTTCTCGCTGGGCGCCACTGACGACACCGACAGAGTGACAGATGGACCATGCCCATAAGCGGCGAGTTGCCGAAGTGGGCGGAGAAAGTGAGCGGAGCGTGACAGGGGCGGCCGCACCGTACGGCCGCCGCCCGAGGAGCTGTGTTACGCCTCGCGGCTCCCCGCGTACATGTCGTCGATGAGGTCCTTGTACTCGCGCTCGACGACCGGCCGCTTCAGTTTGAGACTGGGCGTCAGCTCGCCGTGCTCGATGTCGAGATCGCGGGGCAGCAGCCGGAACTTCTTGATGGTCTGCCAGCGCTGCAGCCCCTCGTTGAGCCGCTTCACGTAGCCCTCGATGAGCGCGACCGTCTGCGGGGCGGCCACCACGTCGGCGTACGGCTTCCCGCCCAGACCGTTCTCGGCGGCCCAACCGAGGATGGTCGGCTCGTCGAGTGCGATCAGGGCGGTGCAGAAGTTACGGTCCGCGCCGTGCACGAGGATGTTGGAGACGAACGGGCAGACCGCCTTGAACTGTCCCTCGACCTCCGCCGGGGCGATGTACTTGCCGCCGGACGTCTTGATGAGGTCCTTCTTGCGGTCGGTGATCCGGAGGTAGCCGTCCACGGACAGCTCTCCGATGTCACCGGTGTGGAACCAGCCGTCCGCCTCCAGCACCTCGGCGGTCTTCTCCGGCAGACCCTGGTAGCCCTGCATCAGACCGGGACCGCGCAGCAGGATCTCGCCGTCGTCGGCGATCCGTACTTCGGTGCCGGGGAGCGGCTTGCCGACGGTGCCGGTGCGGTATGCCTCGCCCGGATTGACGAAGGAGGCGGCGCTGGTCTCGGTGAGGCCGTAGCCCTCCAGGATGTGGATGCCGGCGCCCGCGAAGAAGTAGCCGATGTCGGGGGCGAGTGCCGCGGAGCCGGAGACACAGGCGCGCAGCCGGCCGCCGAAGGCCTCGCGGATCTTGGCGAAGACGAGGGTGTCGGCGACCTTGTGCTTGGCGCCGAGCGCGAACGGGACGGAGGCCGTGCCGGTGCGCCGGAAGTTGTCCTGCGCGACGGTCGCGTACTCGCGGGCGACCTTGGCCGCCCACTGGAAGATCTTGTACTTGGCCCCGCCGCCGGCCCGCGCCTTGGCGGCGACACCGTTGTAGACCTTCTCGAAGATTCGGGGAACGGCGGCCATGTACGTCGGCTGGACCACCGGCAGATTCTCGATGATCTTGTCGACCCGGCCGTCGACGGCGGTGACGTGGCCGACCTCGATCTGGCCGGAGGTGAGGACCTTGCCGAAGACGTGCGCGAGCGGCAGCCAGAGGTACTGGACGTCGTCCTTGGTGATCAGGCCGGTCCCGACGGTGGCCTTGGCCATGTAGGACCAGTTGTCGTGCGGCAGGCGTACGCCTTTGGGGCGGCCAGTGGTGCCCGAGGTGTAGATCAGGGTGGCCAGCTGGTCGGACGTGATCGCGGACACCCGCTCCTCGACCGCGCCGGGGTTCTTCGCCAGGTGCACTGCGCCGCGGGCTTCCAGGTCGGCGAGGGTGAGCACCCAGCCCTCGGGGTCGCCCTCGGCGGGCCCGGCGTCCTCGGGGTCGATGACGACGACATGGGCGAGGTTCGGCAGCTCGGCGCGGCGCTCGCGGGCCTTGGCCAGCTGGCCGGCGTCCTCGGCGATCAGCACCCGGCTCTCGGAGTCGGAGAGGATGAACGCCGACTCCTCGGCGTTGGTCGACGGGTAGATCGTGGTGGTGGCGGCGCCCGCGCACATCACACCGAGATCGACGAGGATCCATTCCACGCGGGTACTGGCGGCGAGTGCGATCCGCTCCTCCGGCTGGACGCCCAGACCGATCAGCCCTGCCGCGATGGCGTACACGCGCTCGGCGGCCTGTGCCCAGCTCAGCGACTTCCACTCGTCGGGCCCCTCGCCGGCGGCCGACGGAACGGGGTAGCGGTAGGCCTCCCCGTCCGGGGTGGCCGCCACGCGGTCGACGAAGAGGTTCGCCACGGAGGGCGGTCGGCTATCGATCAGGGTCTGTGTGTCGCTCACGACGTCCTCCGGGCCTGCGGCGGTACTTCACGACCGGCTGCTTGTTCCTGCTGACTGCTGCTTGTTCCTGTTGTTCCTGTGCGTGTCCTGCGTACGTCTGCGTTTCTGTCCTGCGGCACCTGGCCTGCGGTGCCCGATCCCGCTTGTTTAACTGGCGAGTAACTACGAAGCCGTGATCAGGGTAGAGCGCGCGCGCCCGCCGCGTAAGAGGCAACGGGCCGCCGCTTCATAACGAACGGGCCCCTGTGGCGCAGTGCGCTGCGACACAGGGGCCCGTTGGGCTACCACCGAGTAGGGGACGGGACGGAGCCGGCCTGCGTGCCCGCCCCGGAACGGGAGCCGGGGCGGGATCCGGAACCGGAGCCGGGAGCCGCCCCTCGGCCTCGCGGCGGGGGCTACTTCTTGCCCTTGCTCTCCCCGCCCGACTCGTCCGTCGAGAGCACGGCGATGAAGGCCTCCTGCGGCACCTCCACATTGCCGACCATCTTCATCCGCTTCTTGCCTTCCTTCTGCTTCTCCAGCAGCTTCCGCTTACGGGAGATGTCACCGCCGTAGCACTTGGCGAGGACGTCCTTGCGGATGGCGCGGACCGTCTCACGGGCGATGACCCGGGAGCCGATGGCGGCCTGGATCGGCACCTCGAAGTTCTGCCGCGGGATCAGCTCGCGCAGCTTGGCGACGAGCCGCACCCCGTACGCGTACGCCTTGTCCTTGTGCGTGACCGCGGAGAACGCGTCGACCTTGTCGCCGTGCAGCAGGATGTCGACCTTGACGAGCTGGGCGGACTGCTCGCCGGTGGGCTCGTAGTCGAGGGAGGCGTAGCCCCGGGTCTTGGACTTCAGCTGGTCGAAGAAGTCGAAGACGATCTCGGCGAGCGGCAGGGTGTAGCGGATCTCGACCCGGTCCTCGGAGAGGTAGTCCATGCCGAGGAGGGTGCCGCGCCGGTTCTGGCAGAGCTCCATGATCGCGCCGATGAACTCGCTGGGGGCCAGGACCGTGGCGCGCACGACGGGCTCGTGCACCTTGTCGATCTTGCCCTCGGGGAATTCGCTCGGATTGGTGACGGTGTGCTCGGTGCCGTCCTCCATCTCGACGCGGTAGACCACGTTGGGGGCGGTGGCGATGAGTTCGAGGCCGAACTCGCGCTCCAGCCGCTCTCGGATCACGTCGAGGTGGAGCAGGCCGAGGAAGCCGACGCGGAAGCCGAAGCCGAGCGCGGCGGAGGTCTCCGGTTCGTACACCAGGGCGGCGTCGTTGAGCTGGAGCTTGTCGAGCGCCTCGCGCAGGTCCGGGTAGTCCGAACCGTCCAGCGGGTACAGACCCGAGAACACCATCGGCTTGGGGTCCTTGTAGCCGCCCAGCGCCTCGGTCGCGCCCTTGTTCAGGGAGGTGATGGTGTCACCGACCTTGGACTGCCGGACGTCCTTCACACCGGTGATGATGTAGCCCACCTCGCCCACGCCGAGGCCGTCGGCCGGGGTCATCTCCGGGGAGGAGACCCCGATCTCCAGCAGCTCGTGGGTGGCGCCGGTGGACATCATCCTGATGCGCTCGCGCTTGTTGAGCTGGCCGTCGACGACACGGACGTACGTGACGACACCGCGGTACGAGTCGTAGACCGAGTCGAAGATCATCGCGCGGGCGGGGGCATCAGCTTGGCCGACCGGGGCCGGTACGTCCTTGACCACGCGGTCGAGCAGCGCTTCCACACCGAGGCCGGTCTTCGCCGAGACCTTGAGCACGTCCTCCGGCTGGCAGCCGATGAGGTTGGCCAGTTCCTCGGAGAACTTCTCCGGCTGCGCGGCCGGCAGATCGATCTTGTTGAGGACCGGGACGATGGTGAGGTCGTTCTCCATCGCCAGGTAGAGGTTGGCCAGCGTCTGGGCCTCGATGCCCTGCGCGGCGTCGACCAGCAGGACCGTGCCCTCGCAGGCGGCGAGCGAGCGGGAGACCTCGTAGGTGAAGTCCACGTGGCCCGGGGTGTCGATCATGTTGAGGACATGGGTGCGGCCCTGGTCCTCACCCGTTTCGGGCGCCCAGGGCAGACGCACCGCCTGGGATTTGATGGTGATGCCGCGCTCGCGCTCGATGTCCATCCGGTCGAGGTACTGAGCGCGCATCTGCCGCTGGTCGACCACGCCCGTCAGCTGAAGCATCCGGTCGGCAAGGGTCGACTTGCCGTGGTCGATGTGCGCGATGATGCAGAAGTTGCGGATCAGCGCCGGGTCGGTACGGCTCGGCTCGGGCACGTGGATAGGAGTCGCGGGCACGCAGGGTCCTGATTCTTGAGACGCCGAACGCCGTGTCTCGGGTCGATGTCGGTTCGGTCGGATCGATACGTAGCCTCCATCGTCCCATGGTTGCGGGGCGGAGACCGGTTTGGGCCGGTCGGAGCGGGGCTGGTACCGTTGACAGCTGTGCCTCGCGACCCTCGGGCCGTGCGGCGCACATCGAAGATCCAACGAACCTGAAAAGGCTCTTTCGTGGCGAACATCAAGTCCCAGATCAAGCGGAACAAGACGAACGAGAAGGCGCGCCTGCGCAACAAGGCCGTCAAGTCCTCGCTCAAGACCGCTATCCGCAAGGCCCGTGAGGCTGCCGCCGCCGGTGACGTCGAGAAGGCCACCACGGCCGCTCGCGACGCCTCCCGCGCGCTCGACAAGGCCGTCTCGAAGGGTGTCATCCACAAGAACGCCGCCGCCAACAAGAAGTCGGCGCTGGCCTCCAAGGTTGCCTCCCTCCAGGGCTGAGCTTTCTGAGTTACCGCCGGAACGGACCAGCGGGCCCTCTCTCCCGCCCCTGACCGGCCCCCGCGCCGCACACCGAACCTGCGTTCGCCACGCGGGTGCGGCGCACCGAGTGTGATCCGAAGGCCCTGGCCTCCGCTCTCCCCAGAGCGGGGCCGGGGCCTTCGGTGTACGCCCCGCTCGAGCCGCTATGTTTTTTGCGGTCGGCGGTCCGGCCACCGCTTTCCTACCGTCCGGACCGCGCTGCCCGCGCCACCGCGACCACGGCCTTCTCCAACGCGTACTCCGGGTCGTCGCCGCCGCCCTTGACCCCCGCGTCCGCATCCGCGACCGCCCGCAGCGCCACGGCCACGCCGTCCGGCGTCCACCCCCGCATCTGCTGACGCACCCGGTCGATCTTCCACGGCGGCATGCCCAGCTCACGGGCGAGGTCCGCGGGGCGCCCTCCGCGGGCCGAGGACAGCTTGCCGATGGCCCGTACGCCCTGCGCCAGCGCGCTGGTGATCAGCACGGGCGCCACTCCGGTCGACAGCGACCAACGCAGTGCCTCAAGCGCTTCGGCCGCCCGTCCCTCCACCGCGCGGTCGGCGACGGTGAAGCTCGACGCCTCGGCTCGACCCGTGTAGTAACGGGCGACGACCGCCTCGTCGATCGTGCCCTCGACATCCGCGACGAGCTGCGAGACCGCGCTCGCCAGCTCCCGCAGATCGCTGCCGATGGAATCGACCAACGCCTGACACGCCTCGGGGGTCGCCGAGCGACCCAGCGCCCTGAACTCCGACCGTACGAACGAGAGCCGCTCGGCCGGTTTGGTCGTCTTCGGACAGGCAACCTCCCGCGCCCCGGCCTTGCGCGCCGCGTCCAGCAGCCCCTTGCCCTTGGCGCCGCCCGCGTGCAGCAGAACGAGGGTGATCTCCTCGACCGGATCGCCGAGGTACGCCTTGACGTCCTTGATCGTGTCGGCGGAAAGGTCCTGCGTATTGCGCACGATCACCACCTTGCGCTCGGCGAAGAGCGACGGGCTCGTCAGCTCGGCGAGGGTGCCGGGCTGGAGCTGGTCCGAGGTGAGGTCGCGAACGTCCGTGTCGGGGTCGGAGGCGCGGGCCGCCGCCACCACCTGTTGCACGGCGCGGTCGAGGAGCAGGTCCTCCTGGCCCACGGCGAGCGTGAGGGGGGCGAGCGGGTCGTCGGTGGAATTCCTTCTGGTGGCCATCGCCGTCCAGCATCCCACGCGCCACTGACAGTCGTCGGACTCCCCACCCGCCTCGTGCGGACGCCGGGGCAGCCTCGCTGTCCGGCGTGCTGACGCCGGGCATCCGATCACCGGGAACCCTCGATGCTGAAAATCTTCGCTCAACGAATCGGGAGATTCAGCCCGCTGGTACGGTCCCGGCCGCCGTATGAGATCCAGCGAGTACCAGGAGCAGCAGGACGGATTCCGAAATTGAACTCGCCAGCGACTCCGTATCGTCGACTCGGCAACACCGGTCTGGAAGTCTCCACTCACACTCGGCCCGGACGACCTGCGACGCCTGGCCGCGGCGCTGCCGCCGTCGGTGGTCGCCGGTGGCCGAACTCGCGAGAGCGTCATGCACATGAATGGTCGTTAGGCACTCGACACCACTGGCTCGGCAGCCCGGTGCGGACCGGACCTGACCGCGCGGTGTACCCGGTACGGGAGAATGGGCAGGTGAGCGATGTGAGACATGTGCTGGTGCTGCCCGACCGCGACGCCGCGGAGGAGGTGGCCGGAGAGCTCGGCGACCGTTTCGGGGTCACCGAGGAGCCCCAGCTCGTACGCGACGCGCTGGCCGGCGAGGACGACGCCGAGGACGCCCAGTGGCTGGTGGTCGTGGAGGACCCGGCAGCGCGGCTGGACTCCGCGGTGCTCGACGCGTTCGCCGCGGAGTACGACGGGTGGCTCGAAGCGCCCTGACAGGGCGCCTGGGCGCCTGCCTGCTCAGCTCTTGGGGACGATCTGGATGTCCATGTCGATGGCGATGCTGGAGCCGACGGCCGCGATGCCTCGGGCCAGCATGGTCTGCCAGGTGAGGGTGAAGTCCTCGCGGTGCAGTTCCGTGGTGGCCCGGCAGGCGGCGCGGGTCTCGCCCTCCAGGCCGCTGCCCAGGCCGAGGTACTGGGTGTCCAGCGTGACCGTACGGCTGACACCGTGCAGAGTGAGCGCACCGGTCACACCCCAGCGCGTGCCGCCGCGGTGGACGAAGCGGTCGCTGTAGAACTCCAGCGTCGGGTAGCGGCCCACGTCGAGGAAGTCGCTGGAACGCAGATGGTCGTCGCGCATCTGTACGTTCGTGTCGATCGAAGCGGCGTCGATGATCACGTGCATGGCGGAGCTCTCCATGCGGTCGGCGATCCGGACGGCACCGGCGAAGGTGTTGAACCGGCCATGGATGCGCGCCATACCGATGTGCCGTGCCGTAAAGCCGATCTGTGAGTGCATCGGCTCGACCTCCCACTCGCCCGGGACGGGCAGCTGCGGGGGCACGGACAGCTGCAGCGTCACATCACCGAGGCTCGCGTGGCCGCCCTCGACGACCGTGGCCGCGCCGTGGAACGGGGTGAAGCCCTCGGCCGTGACGGCCAGTCGGTACTCACCGGCCGGGACGGTGGCGAGGACGCTGCCGTACGGATCCGTCTCACCGCCGACGACCTTGCGGCCCGCACTGTCCGTGACGACGAACTCGGCCTGCGGCACTATCTCGTTGACGGGATCGAGCACCCGGCAACTGAGCACTCCCGCGGTGCGTGGCACCTCGAAGCCGGCAAGAGCGTTGCCTCGCGCGGTATCCGTCGTTCTCTTGCTTCCCAGCCAACGGCCGAACATCTTCTACCTACCCTCGGGGGCGATTCACCTTGGGCCCTGACGGCTGGACGTCCTCGTCGGAGCAGCGGCCCACCGACGAGCATTCATTCGATCACCAATGTGGCGTTCGAGGCAAACGCAGCAGCTCGCAGGGGCTTGCGTAGAGGTGTTACCGATGGTCCGAATTGGCCACTCCGTTCCTGCGCCCGGCCGGCGAGCTGGAGCTCGGGCTCATGAGCTGCCCACCGCGCTCAGCCCCGTCCCGGCACCCGTCACGGCGATCGCGCCGTCCGTGTCCGTGCGCAGCACCACCGCGCCACGCGCTCGGAGCGCGTCGACGGTGCGCGGGGCCGGATGCCCGTACGGGTTGTCCCTGCCCACGCTCACCAGGGCGAGTCTCGGGCGCGCGGTGTGCAGCAGAGCGGGGTCCTGATGGGCGGAACCGTGATGGGCAACCTTGAGCACATCCACCGGCGGCAGCGCGGGATACCTGCGCAACAGCCCTCGCTGCGCCGGAGGTTCGAGGTCGCCCAGGAGCAGCAGGGACAGCCCGCCGGTCCGTACGTAGAGAGTGACGCTGGCATCGTTCGGCTCCTGCGGTACGGGCCCCGACACGGCTCCCTGGTACCCCGGTGCGCCACCCGCTCCCCTGCCTCCCGCCGGCCACAGGACTCGCCAGTCGAGGGGCCCGATCCTGCGCCGTTCACCGGGGACCGCCCGCACCACGGGGACGCCCGTCGCGGCGGCCGTTCTCCGGACGAACGCGACCTGGTCCAAAGGCTCGTCCAGGTTCGTCGCCTGAATCGCCCCGACAGCTCTGCCCCGCAGCGCACCGGGCAACCCCCGTACATGGTCCGCGTGGAAATGCGTGAGGATCAAAAGCGGCACCTCGGTGATGCCCAGGTCGCGCAGACACCGATCGACGAGCCGCGGATCGGGACCGGCGTCGACGACCACCCCCCGGCCCTCCCCCGCGGCCAGTACCAGGGAGTCCCCCTGACCGACGTCGCACATCGCGAACGCCCAGTCGGGCGGCGGCCATCCGGTCAGCACACGGGTGAGCGGAACCGGACGCAGCACCGCGACGATCAGCAGCAGCGCGGCGGCCGAGCATACCCATGGATGGCGGACGATACGCCGGGCGGACAGCACCACCACTGCCGTCAGCACGGCGAGCAGTAACGCACCCTTCCCGCCGTCGGGCCAGTCGATTTCCGCCCCGGGCAGGGCTGCCCCGGTGCGGGCCACCGAAGCGATCCACCCGGCCGGCCACCCCGCGAGCCGGGCCAGCAGCTCCGCCACCGGTATGGCCACCGGCGCCAGGGCGAGCGCGGCGAACCCGAGGACCGTGGCCGGTGCCACCGCGAATTCGGCCAGCAGATTACACGGGATCGCCACCAGACTGACCCGGGAGGCGAGCAGTACGACGACCGGCGCGCACACGGCCTGCGCCGCGGCGGCCGCAGCCAGTGCCTCGGCGAGCCGGGACGGAATCCGGCGTCGTTGCAGCGCCTCGCTCCACTTCGGGGCGATGGCGAGCAGGGCACCGGTGGCCAGGACGGAGAGGACGAAGCCGTAACTGCGTGCCATCCACGGGTCGTACAGAACCAGCAGAAGGACCGCCGCGGCCAGCGCGGGGATCAGCGATCTGCGGCGCCCCGTGCCGATGGCGAGCAGGGTGATCAGCCCGCAGGCCGCGGAGCGCAACACACTCGGCTCCGGCCGGCAGACGACGACGAAGGCGAGCGTGAGCCCGCCGCCGAGCAATGCGGTCATCCGCAGCGACATTCCCAACCGGGGTGCCAGACCACGGCGTTCGACACGCACGGCCATGCCCGGTGGCCCGATCAGGAGAACGAGCAGGATCGCCAGGTTGGCTCCGGAGACCGCCATCAGGTGGGTGAGGTCCGCCGATTGGAAGGCATCGTGCAGTTCCGGAGTGACCCGTGAGGTGTCACCGACCACCAGGCCGGGCAGAAGCGCCCGCGCATCGGGATCGAGCCGCTCGGTCGCCTCCCGCAGACCGCCACGCAGAGCGCCGGCCATGCGCTGAACCGCGGAAGGGGGCCCGGTGACATGCGGCGGGCCCTTGCCCTCCGGCCGGAGTACGGCGGCGTTGTGCTCGCCTTCGTGCAGGGGCGGCGCCAGTCGGCCCCCGATGCGCAGTCGTGTGGAGGGGAGCAACTCCTGCCACCCGGCCATCGATCCGCCGGGCGAGACGATCAGCAGCACCGGCGTGCGCAGCCGGATGACCGCACCGTCGGGCCCGGTCAGCCGGGTGATCTCGGCATCCATGAGGAGGGAGGCGGGTGTGCTGCGGTCGCCGCGCACCCGGGGCACGGTCTGCCGGGCATCGGACGTCACCGTCACCTCCGCGTCCACTCTCGCGAACCGCTGGGCCAGCTCGTGGACCGGACCCTGCCGTACGTCCGCGCTGTGCCAGCCGGCCGACGCGGCCCCGGCCGCCGCGCAGAGCAGTGCCGCAGCGGTTGCAGTTGCGGTGGTGTACGGCCGCCGCCGGTTGTGTACCGCGCTCTCGTCATCTGCCGCCCCTCCCCCGGTACCGGCCGGCAGTCCTCGCATCGCGCGGGTCGCCGACATTCCGGACGTCGCCAGGAGCACCATGGCCGCGCCGACGCAGAGCATCACGCCCGCCGTGGTCCACCTTCCCGGCACGCCGAGCGCGAGCGCCGCTCCGGCCCAGGCCGCCAAGGCCGGCGGGACCAGCCGAAGGTCTAGTGGGCCTTCCTGCCGCGGGTCGGAGGCACCCAGCCGCCGGCCCGAGGCCGCATGGACGTCCGAGTGGTTCTCCACGTGGTTCTCCGAGTGGTTCATGGCACCACCAGAGGTTGGAGGTCGGCGAACCGGCGATCGCCGATCCCGTTGACCTCGCGGAGTTCGTCGACGGAACGGAAACCGCCGTGCTGGGTGCGGTAGTCGACGATGTGCTGGGCGAGAACCGGACCGACGCCGGGCAGGGAGTCGAGTTGTTCGACGGTCGCCTGATTGAGGCTGACCGGTCCCGTTGTGGTGCCGCCGCTGCCGGTGCCGCCCGTGGCGGCACCTCCCGTCCCGCCCATGAACGGAGGGCCCGGTGGAGCGCCCACCACGATCTGCTCCCCGTCCATGAGCACCCGCGCCTGGTTGAGCCCGGCGAGGTCGACACCGGGCCGGGCTCCGCCCGCGGCCCGGATCGCGTCGGCGACCCGTGCGCCGGACGGCAGTTGATGGATCCCCGGCAGCCGCACCTTCCCGCTCACATCGACGACGATGTGCCCGCCCGGCCCTGTCGCGGGTGGCGGCCCCGGTAACGGCTCCGGCGCTGCCGCCACCCCTGGCGACGGCTCCGATGTCCCGGCGTGCGCAGCTTCGTTGACCGGATCAGGAGCTCGTACGGAATGGGGGCGCGCGGACCAGAAATGCAGTGCGGCGAAGACCGCGGTCGCGATCAGGACGACAGACAGCGCGGCAAGGGTCCTTGGCTCCAAACCGCATCTGAGCCGAAGCCACACCGGAATCCGCTCCCGCAGCGCGGGTGCCACCCTCGCCCGCAGCCCCGGAGCCGACGCAGAAACCGGTGTCGAGGCCGACGCAGAAGCCGGTGTCGAGGCAGGCACAGAAACCGGTGTCGGAGCCGGCGCAGAAACCGTAGTCGTAGTCGTAGCCCTACCAGGAGCGGGACTTGGTGTCGGGCTCGGAGCAGGAGCCGGAGCAGAAACAGAACCAGGAGCAGGAGCAGGAGCCAACGCCGAGGCGGGAACGGGCGACGGAGCCACTGCCACCCCGAGCGCGGGCCGCGCGACCCGTCCGCCGTGTGCCCCTCCCATGAGGGCGTCCGCCCGCTGCCGCGAAGCCGCCGCCACAGCGCCCGCACGTCCGCGCGAGGGCCGTCGTCGTCCGGGTCCGAAGCCGGGACCGCTACGGGGGCCGCCGGGGCCGCTGCCGCTGGTTGCACGATGTGATCGGGGAGCCATGCCTCACGACGGTAGGCACATCCGTCCGAACCCGCTGAGCGGACCTGATTTCGGTGGACAACCGAGCAGTTGTGGATATCTCGGCCACCCCGAGGAGTGAGACCCGAGGACCGATATCCAAGGAGCAGGGCCGCGAACCGGCTTCAGCGCGGCGAGACCACGGCCCCGAGCAGTCCGGGCCCGGTGTGCGCGCCGATCACCGCGCCCACCTCGCTGACATGCAGATCGACCAGGCCCGGCACCCGCTCGCGCAACCGCTCGGCAAGCCGCTCGGCCCGCTCGGGTGCCGCCAGGTGATGCACGGCGATGTCCACCCGGTCGCCGCCCGAGCGTTCCGCAACGATCTCCTCCAGGCGCGCGATGGCCTTCGAGGCCGTCCGCACCTTCTCCAGCAGTTCGATGCGGCCACCATCCAGTTGGAGCAGCGGCTTCACGGCGAGCGCCGATCCCAGCAGCGCCTGGGCCGCACCGATACGACCGCCGCGACGCAGATAGTCCAGCGTGTCGACGTAGAAGTACGCGGAGGTACCCGCGGCCCGCTTCTCCGCGGCTGCGACGGCCTCGTCCAGGCTCCCGCCCGCCTCCGCCGTCTCCGCCGCCGCCAGGGCGCAGAATCCCAGGGCCATGGCGACCATCCCGGTGTCCACCACCCGCACCGGAACCGATGCGTCCTTCGCCGCGAGCAGGGCGGCATCGTATGTGCCCGAGATCTCGGCCGAGAGGTGCAGCGAGACGATGCCGCCGGCTCCGGCCTCGGCCGCCGCCCGGTACTCGGCGGCGAAAACCTCCGGACTGGGCCGGGAAGTCGTCACGGGACGACGCTTCTGGAGCGCCAGTGCGAGGGAGCGGGCCGAGATCTCGGTGCCGTCCTCCAGCGCCTGATCACCGAGGACAACGGTCAGCGGCACCGCGGTGATGCCGTGCCGCTCCATCGCCTCGGGCGGCAGGTAGGCCGTGGAATCGGTGACGATCGCGACATGGCGGGACATGAGCGGGAGGTTACCTGGCGGGTCCTCGGCTCGGCAGTCCGACCCCGACCGAATGATCGCTCCGGACCGCTTCGGACCGCATCGGGTCACCGCCGGTCGTCGAACGTCTCAGTTCGTCGTTTCGGGCCGAGTCGCCTTCTGCCACGGGTACTCGGTCCGTCCTTGCGGGTCCGGAGCGGTGATCGCCTGCGCCGTACCGTCGGCCGCCCCTCGTTCCTGCCCCGGCCGGCTCGGCTGCCCTTGCCTCTGCCCTTGCCCCGTCCCCCACCCTTGTCCCCGGCCCTGGCCGTGGACCGGTTCGTCCGGCTCCACCGTCCAGTGCCGCAGCGCCCCGGCCTCGACATCGATCTGCGCATTCAGCGCGTCCAGATCGTCGTCGGCGAACTGTCGCGCCCGGTCCCGCGCGGCCCATCGCAGCGAATCCGCGGAGTGTGTGATCCGCTCCGTACGCTGCTTCAGGCCCGGCAGCATCGACGCGACGATCGCCCGGTCGGGCTCGCGCTCCAGTCTCTTCAGGTCGTCGTCCAGCTCCCGCCCGTGCGTGCTCAGCCGCTGGAAGAGGCCCAGTGACTCCGAGAGCGAGGCGTCTTCGGCGACTCCCGTCTGCAACGCCTCCTGCGTGGCCCGCATGGATGTGCGCAGCGCGAGCCGCAGCTGCGCCAGCTCTCCGCCCACGCCCGTCTGGCCGTAGCTCTTGGCCCGCAGCGTGGTGTCCTCGACGGTCCGGCGCGCCTGCGTGATCGTACGGTCCACACCACGCTTCGCCACGCCGATGGCCTTGACGCTCACGTACACGCCCAGGGCCACGAACGCGAAAAAGAGCAATCCCAGGATGAGGATCACGGCTTCCATGAGCGCCCCTCGCATCTCGTTTCGGCTGCCGGGTGCCGGCCCCTCCACCGTAAACGGAAAGGGCAGACCGAGGGTTCCTTCCGAACCCCCAGTCTGCCCGTAGGGGAACGCCCCCACACCGCGGCACAAAACCGGCGAATGCTCGACAACCGTCACGCGGGGGCGACGACCGCCGTCATGCGGGGACGATATTGACCAGCTTCGGCGCCCGCACGATCACCTTGCGGATTCCCGCGCCGCCCAGCGCCGCGACCACGGCCGGATCGGCCAGGGCCAGTGCTTCCAGCTCCTCGTCCGTGATCGACGGGGAGATCTCCAGACGCGCCTTGACCTTGCCCTTTACCTGCACGACGCAGGTCACGGCCTCGTCCACGACATACGCCGGATCGGCGACCGGGAAGTCCTGGTGCACGACCGACTCGGTGTGACCCAGCCGGTGCCACAGCTCCTCGGCGATGTGCGGGGCCAGCGGCGCCACCAGCAGCACCAGCGACTCGGCGACGCTCCGGGACAGCGGGCCGTCCGCCTTGGTCAGGTGGTTGTTCAGTTCGGTGACCTTGGCGATGGCGGTGTTGAAGCGCATCCCGGCCATGTCCTGGCCGGCCCCGTCGATCGCCTTGTGCAGCGCCCGCAGCGTCTCCTCGCCCGGCTCGCTGTCGATGACGGTGACCTCGCCGGTCTCCTCGTCGACAACATTGCGCCACAGCCGCTGCAGCAGCCGGTACTGGCCGACGACGGCGCGCGTGTCCCACGGCCGCGACACGTCCAGGGGGCCCATGGCCATCTCGTACAGGCGCAGCGTGTCCGCACCGTACTCGGCGCAGATCTCGTCCGGCGTGACGGCGTTCTTCAGGGACTTGCCCATCTTGCCCAGGACGCGGCTGACCTTCTCGCCCTGGTAGTAGAACGTTCCGTCGCGCTCCTCGACCTCGGCCGCCGGGACCGCGATGCCGCGGCTGTCCCGGTAGACGAACGCCTGGATCATGCCCTGGTTGTACAGCTTGTGGAACGGCTCGGCGGACGAGATGTGTCCCAGGTCGTGCAGCACCTTGGACCAGAAGCGTGCGTACAGCAGGTGCAGTACGGCGTGCTCGGCACCACCGACGTACAGGTCGACGCCACCGGTCGGCTGCCCCTCGCGCGGGCCCATCCAGTACTGCTCGATCGCCGGGTCGACCAGCTTCTCGTCGTTGTACGGGTCCAGGTAGCGCAGCTCGTACCAGCAGGAGCCCGCCCAGTTGGGCATGGTGTTGGTCTCGCGGCGGTACTTCCTCGGGCCGTTGCCGTCGCCCAGGTCCAGGGTGACGTTGACCCAGTCGGCGTTCCGGGACAGCGGGGTCTCGGGCTGGGTGTCGGCGTCCTCGGGGTCGAAGGTGCGCGGCGAGTAGTCGTCGACCTCCGGCAGCTCCAGGGGCAGCATCGACTCGGGCAGCGGGTGGGCGATGCCGTCCTCGTCGTAGACGATCGGGAAGGGCTCGCCCCAGTAGCGCTGACGGCTGAACAGCCAGTCACGCAGCCGGAAGTTGACGGTGCCCTCGCCGACGCCGCGCTCCTTCAGCCACTCGGTGATCTTCGCCTTGGCGTCGGCAACGCCCAGACCGTTCAGCGAGATCTCGTCATTGGCGGAGTTGACCAGCTTCGCTTCGTACGAGGAGAAGGCGTCGTCCCATGCCGAGGGGTCCGTACCGCGGTCGTCCGACGGCTGGACCACACAGCGCATGGGCAGCTCGAAGGCGCGCGCGAAAGCGAAGTCGCGCGCGTCGTGCGCCGGTACGGCCATGATCGCGCCGGTGCCGTAACCCATCAGGACGTAGTCGGCGATGAAGACCGGAACCTTTTCGCCGCTGACCGGGTTGGTCGCGTACGCGCCGGTGAAGACACCGGTCTTGTCCTTGGCCTCGGCCTGCCGCTCGACCTCGGACTTGGCGGCGGCCAGCTTGCGGTACGCGGTGACGGCCTCGGCCGGGGACGCGTGCCCGCCGGTCCACACCGCGTGGGTGCCCTCGGGCCAGGCGGCCGGAGTGATCCGCTCCACCAGCTCGTGCTCGGGCGCCAGCACCATGTAGGTGGCACCGAACAGGGTGTCCTGGCGGGTGGTGAAGACGGTGATGTCGCCCGCGCCGTCGACCGGGAAGTCGACGCGCGCGCCTTCGGAACGCCCGATCCAGTTGCGCTGCTGCAGCTTGATGGCCTCGGGCCAGTCCAGCCCGTCCAGGTCGTTCAGCAGCCGGTCCGCGTAGGCCGTGATGCGCATGTTCCACTGGCGCAGCTTGGCCTTGAAGACCGGGAAGTTCCCTCGCTCGGACCGGCCGTCGGCCGTCACCTCTTCGTTGGCCAGTACGGTGCCCAGGCCCGGCGACCAGTTGACCGGGGCGTCGGAGGCGTACGCCAGGCGGTACCCGCTCAGGACGTCTGCGCGTTCGACGGCGCTCAGGGCGCTCCAGTCACGGCCGTCCGGAGTGGGACGCGAACCGCTCTCGAACTGTGCGACCAGCTCGTCGATCGGGCGGGCCCGGTCGGCCTCGGTGTCGTACCAGGAGTTGAAGATCCGCAGGAAGATCCACTGGGTCCACTTGTAGTACTCCGACTCGATCGTGGCGAACGAGCGGCGCTTGTCGTGGCCCAGGCCCAGCCGGCGCAGCTGGGCCGTCATGTTCTCGATGTTGGCCTCGGTGGAGACCCGCGGGTGCGTGCCGGTCTGCACGGCGTACTGCTCCGCGGGCAGGCCGAAGGCGTCGAAGCCCAGGGTGTGCAGCACGTTGTGCCCGGTCATCCGCTGGTGGCGGGCGAAGACATCGGTGGCGATGTAGCCCAGGGGGTGACCGACATGCAGGCCCGCACCCGAGGGGTACGGAAACATGTCCATGATGAATTTCTTCGGCTTGGCGGCCAGTTCCGGATTGCCCGCCAGGTCACCGGACGGGTTCGGCGCCTCGTACGTGCCCTCGGCGTCCCAGAAGTCCTGCCAGCGTGCCTCGATGTCGGCGGCCATCGCCGCCGTGTAGCGGTGCGGCGCAACCGTCTCGGCTGCGGAATTCGTCTCGCTCATGATCCTCAAAGCTCCATCGATCGTCATCTGCCGGCGCCCACGTCTACGGACACACGTCTACGGAAACGAAAAATCCCCTCGCACAGGAGGGGACGCCGCGCCGATTCCGACCAGGCATTCTCACCGGTCGGGACTGATCAGCGCGGCTCGCTAAGCAGAAGGCGTACGGCACGCATGGCGTCAGGGTACCGCACGGGCCCCGGACCGGTCCTGGCGCGACCGATCCATGGACGCATGCACGAGAAGCGGGCCACCCTGTATGGATGACCCGCTTCTCATTTCTTCACTGTGGAGCTAAGGAGAATTGAACTCCTGACCTCCTGCATGCCATGCAGGCGCTCTACCAACTGAGCTATAGCCCCGTGCTGCGTGCCGCCCGGTTCCGTTTGCCCCTGGCGACATCGAGAACATTACCGGTGACCCCGCCGGTCCACCAAATCGTTTCCCGCCTACCCGGATTTGACCAATTTCGCGGCACCTCGGTCAGAGGACGAGGCGAGCGGAACGCGGGGGCTCGCGAGGGGGCGCATACAGAAGGTGCACACAGCGGTACACAAAGGGCTCACGCGGTGGCGAAGGAGTAGAAGCGCTTGAGAGTGCAGTGCTCCTCCAGCAGCCGCCCGTAGATCGGCTCCCCCTCGAGCTCCCGGTACGTCTCGATCGGGTCGCCCTTTATGATCAGCGCCCGCGCACACTCCTCGCACCAGTACTGGTACTCCGGATTGATCGGATCCATGTCCCTGACGATGGGCGTACCGCTGCCGCACCAGTCGCACTTCCGCCTGTGTGCACCCATGAGTCAGCTCCGGCTTTGGCCACGGGCAGTACACACGCAGGAGATTCCGCCGTTCTCGCCGAGCATGTGGGCCGCGCGGGGCGGACCACCGGCAAGGCGACCGGTCCGGGCACGGCGTTCAGGGACAAGGAGCAGGTCCGGGACCTCGTGACGGCTCGCAGGCATCGCGCGCTCCCTCCCGTTCGGTCCGTCGCCCCCTCCGGCGGTCCGATTCTGCCATGACCCCGCAAGGG
The DNA here is from genome assembly GCF_045207325.1 of Streptomyces sp. NBC_00846. Lineage (NCBI taxonomy): Bacteria > Bacillati > Actinomycetota > Actinomycetes > Kitasatosporales > Streptomycetaceae > Streptomyces > Streptomyces sp. NBC_00846. The sequence continues at coordinate 2,200,707 of NZ_CP108846.1, forward strand.
GGGCAGCCCAGCGGATATCCGGTCGGTCACCGACGCCGCACGAGACCCGCCGAGACGCCCACCAGAGCCGCCGCAGACAGTGCGAGAGCGCATGCCCACACGACGTGCCCCGGCCCTTGCATCCCTGACGTATCAAGGCGGTTGAGATAGAACGTGCCGAAGGTCGCGACACCGAGCAGCTGACCGAGCTGGGTGACGGTCACCAGTACACCGCTCGCATCAGCCACATCCTCCGGACGTACGTTCGCCAACGCCCCCGTAAGGGTGTGGCTGAAGCCCAGCGCCATGCCGCCGCCCATGAGCGCAAAGGCCGCATACAGCCAGAGACCGCCGTCGCCACCGTCACGCATCAACAGCCCGATGGCCACAGAGCCGATGGCCACCAGGGCGAACCCGCCCGGAACCAGCGCGCTTTGAGGCCGCGCCGGCCATCGGCGCCAGGTCAGCCCGATCGCGCCGAATACCAGCGCGGTCGGTGCGAACATCAGCCCCGTGCGCAGCGCCGAGTAGCCCAGGCCGCCCTAAATATGCAGCGTCATCGTGAAGAGGAAGCCCGCGTTGACCGCCATCACCACGAGAATGCGCAGTGCCGCCCGGGCGATACCCGGGATGCGCAGCACCCTGGGCGCCATCAGGGGCGCACCACCGCGCGCGGCAAGCCGTGACTCGTACCTGGCGAACCCGATGAAGAACCCCACGGCGGCAATCAGGCAGACCAGGGTCCAGACCGGCCAGTCCAACTCCTGCCCGAGCACCAGAGGGACGGTCAGCAGTGTGACGGCGGCGGCCAGCAGTACCAGCCCCGGCAGATCGAGCCCGCGCGCCCGCGCCTGGATCCTGGCAGCCCCGGTACGCGGTTCGCCGGGCAGCACACGGAAGCCGAGCACCAGCAGGACCAGCCCGATCGGCACATTCACCAGGAAGACCGGCCGCCAGCCCGCGCCGAACAGATCGGCGCTGACCAGGACTCCGCCGACCACCTGCCCGGCGGCCGCGCCGGTGGCGAGCACCGCACTGTAGGCACCGAGCGCCCGGATCCGCGCCTCGCCGGTGAAGTGTCGCTGAAAGAGGCTGAGCACCTGCGGAATCATCACCGCCGCACCCGCCCCCTGGATCAGCCGGAAGGTGATCAACTGTCCGGTTCCTGCCGCGAGTCCGCAGGCCGGCGAGGCGGCGGTGAAGACGGCGAGTCCGGCCAGATGGGCCCGGCCGTGTCCGAGCAGTCCGCCGAGCCTGGCGCCGATGACGGGCAGTACGGCGTACGCGATCGTGTAGCCGGCCACGATGAGCTGCAACCCGGCTCCGAAGGCGCCGAGTTCGCTCCTGATCGTCGGGGCGGCGACGTTGACGATGAAGGTGTCGAGCAGCGCCATGAACTGAGCCGCGAGGACCAGGGCGAGCACTCTCCCCCGGCGTTTGTCAGTGGTGACGTCTTTACTGGTTATGGAATGTGGAGTTGTCTCGGCGGTCGTCGTCGTGGCGTCGAGCCTGACTCCGGATGGATACGGGTAACGAGAGCCCGCTGATGCCGGCACCGACAGCACCTGGCAACTCCCGCACGAGTCAACGACGATGGGGGTGTGACCTCGGTGACGAAAGATCAACAGGCCCGACACCGGAGGCGACCGGAGCTCACGGCCTTTCTGCGCAACCGCCATGCGCGGGGGTCGCCGGCCGATGTGGGCATGGCGCCCGGGCTGCGCCGCCGCACCCCGGGCCTGCGCCGCGAGGAGGTCGCCCAGCTCTCCGGCATCGGTGTCACCTGGTACACCTGAATGGAACAGGGTCGTCCGATCAACGCGTCACCGCAGGTCCTGGAAGCCGTGGCGCGCACCCTGCGGCTGGACACCCCGGAGCGCGAACACCTCTACCACCTGGCGGAGGTGGCCTACGCCCCCGGCAGACAGACCGACACGATCGAGGTCGGGCCGGAAATCCAGGGCAATCATCGACGCGCTCGATCCGCACCCCGCCGTGGTCTGCAACACGCGGTACGACGTCCTGGCCACCAACCCCACCTACCTCGACCTGTTCGACATCCCCGAAATAGCGGGAACGGGCGTACGCAATGCGCTGTGGACGCTGTTCACGGTGCCCGAGGACGCCTGTCCCGTCGTTCACCGGCCCCAGGAGCTGCCGATCGTGGTGGCGACGCTGCGGGGAGCTTACGGGCCGCATACGGGCGAGCCCGCCTGGGAATCGTTCGTCGAAAGCCTCTCGGCCGCCAGCCCGCACTTCGCCGAGCTGTGGCGCAGCGGGGATGTCGCCCCGCCGGGGTCGCGGGTGAAGGCCTTCCGGCACTGGACGGCCACCGCTGAGATACGGATGACTTCGGTGTCGCCGTCCGTCAATGGGCTGCCGGAGTGCCGGATCGTGGTCTACACCCCGACCGATGAGGAGAGCGAGGAGCAGGTCGCGGCGCTGCGGCGACGCCGGGAGGCGTGACCGGACACATGGTCAGAGGGGCGGGCCGGGGCAACGGTCGGGCGAAACGGAACGGTCGGGGCAAACGGAACAGTCAGGGAGGCCGGTCCAGTGGAACGGTCAGGGACAACGCAAAGATCCCGCCCCCTGTTGGGGACGGGATCCTGATTGTGGAGCTAAGGAGAATTGAACTCCTGACCTCCTGCATGCCATGCAGGCGCTCTACCAACTGAGCTATAGCCCCGCTGCTCGCTGTGTTTCCCTGCGTTTCCGCGCTGCGAACAAGAAGAACTTTAGCCTGTGACCAGCCAGAAAGTGAAATCCGGCCTACGTCGCCCCGAGGCAGCCTCCGAGCGCCGTCCGCGCCCGCCCCACGGGCAGCCCCCGGCCGGGTGTCGTCACTGCTACGTGTCGTCACCGAGCACCGGCTCGGGCAGAGTGCCGGCGTTGTGCTCCAGCAGGCGCCAGCCGCGCGCACCCTCGCCCAGCACCGACCAGCAGCAGTTGGAGAGCCCGCCGAGCCCTTCCCAGTGGTGCGACTCCAGGCCCAGCAGCCGACCGATGGTGGTACGGATGGTGCCGCCGTGGCTGACGACGACGAGCGTGCCGCTGTCGGGCAGCTTGTCGGCGTGTTCGAGTACGACCGGGGCGGCCCTGTCGGCGACCTCGGTCTCCAGCTCACCACCACCGCGGCGCACGGGCTCACCGTGCTTCCACGCGGCGTACTGCTCGCCGTACTGCCCGACGATCTCCTCGTGGGTCAGGCCCTGCCAAGCACCGGCGTAGGTCTCGCGCAGTCCCGCGTCGTGCGCGACTTCGAGGCCGGTGATCGCGGCGAGCTCGGCAGCCGTGGCCGCCGCCCGCTGCAGATCGGAAGCGACGATCGCATCCGGCCTCAGCGAGGCGAGCAGCCGGGCGGCCCGCTGGGCCTGCCCGATGCCGGCCTCGGTGAGCGCGATGTCCGTCGAGCCCTGGAACCGGCGCTCCAGATTCCAGGCTGTCTGGCCGTGACGCCAGAGGACGATCCTGCGGCCCCTGCCGCTTCCGCTGCCGTTCAGCTCTGCTCACCTTCCGTGCTGCCGGTGAGCTGCGCGTGCTCCTCGGCCTTGCCGCGGGTCTTGACGGCGTCCTCGGGGAGCGCGATCTCGGGGCAGTCCTTCCAGAGGCGCTCCAGCGCGTAGAAGACACGCTCCTCGCTGTGCTGGACGTGGATGACGATGTCGACGTAGTCGAGGAGGATCCAGCGCGCGTCACGGTCGCCCTCACGGCGTACCGGCTTGGCGCCGAGCTCCTTCTGGAGCCGCTCCTCGATCTCGTCGACGATCGCCTTGACCTGGCGGTCGTTGGGGGCCGAGGCCAGCAGGAAGGCGTCCGTGATCGACAGCACATCGCTGACGTCGTACGCAATGATGTCGTGCGCGAGCCGGTCGGCGGCCGCCTGAGCGGCGGCGTTGATGAGCTCGATGGAGCGGTCCGTGGCGGTCACAAGCAGGCTTTCGTCGGCGGTCAGATCAACCCCTAGGGTCTCACGGACCGCCGACAGCCCACACAGCGAACGTTCGAAGGCCGAATCGACATCATCCGGCCGGCGCGGCCCCGGTCATTTGATCTTGTAGTTCTGACCGAGCACTACGGACACATCCGCGTTCGCGGCGGGCTTGCCTTGCTTCACCGCGCTTGTCGGCAGCCCCAGGGTCTTGGCGACCTGCGTCGCCTTTTCCTTGTCCGCCGCGGTCTGGTAAAGGATCTCGGACAGTGCCACGGCCTCGGCCGTGGCACCGCCGCCGACGAAGGCATAGCCACCGTTGACCAGCTTGATCCGGGCGGACTCGGTGCCGTCCTTGTCACCAGTGGCGTTCTTGACTCCGACCCGTACCGTCGCATCGGCGGACGGCGTCTTCACCGTGCCGCCCAGGATGTCCTTGACGACACTCTCGGTGGCCGCTTCGGTGAGTGTGCCGTCGGCCTGCACCGGCAGCAGGGCCGTCTTGTAGTCGCCGATCTTGGCGCGCTGGGCGAGCTTCGCGAGGGAGGCTCCCAGGTCCTTCTCGGGGAGCGACGGGTCGAGGATCTGCGCCAGCGTCTGCACGGTGACCGTGGCGGCCTTCGGATCGTCCGAGATCTTCCGCAGAACACCCCTCAGCACGTCCCCGAACCGCGTGAGCTGCTTCGTCTCGGCCTCACCGGGCGCCCGGTAGGTGGTGTACGCGACGGCCATCTGACCGCTCAGGGTCTGCGCCTCGCCCTTCTTCACCAGGGGGGAAGCGCCCGCCTTCGTGTCGGGCACCTCGGTGTCGGTGTCGACCTCGATGTGGCCGACCAGATCGACGAGGGTCTCCAGATAGGGGGTGTCGAGCCGCCACGTACCGCTGATGCTCGTGCCGAGCAGCGTGTCGATGGAATCGCGGGTGCCGGTGGTGCCGTCGTCCTCGACGGACTTGCCGAGGGTGGTCGTGACGCCATCGTCGTCGGAGACCGCGAGCGAGTTGGGGAGCAGGACCGTGGTGCCCTGTTTGGTCGTCACATTGTCGACGAGCAGCGCCGTGGAGGTGCCGCCGTTCTTGGTGTTGCGCAGATGAACCACGATGACGTCCCGCTGCTGCGGGCCCGTCGATGCCGTGTTGCCCTTCTCCGAACCGGAGAGGCCGGGGATCTTTCCGGCGGACCAGAGGTAGCCCACACCGCCGACCACCACCAGGACCACCACGACTATCAGCGCGACCATGCGGTTGCGGCCGCGGCGCCGAGCCTCCTCGCGCCGCTCACTGCGACTCTCGGTGAACTTCAGCCAGTCGATGACGTCTTCGGAGTCCTCGTCGGGCTCCTCGATGAAGGAGAACTGCTCGGTGCGGTAGTCGGCGCGGCGCTGCCCGGGAACGGCCGCATCCGGCCCGGCCCCGGCGTCGCGCTCCGGCCGGGGCTCCTGCGTGACCGGCGCCGGAGCGGGCGCAGTCGGGGGCTGTGCCGAGGGCTGCGCGGATGCCTGCTGCGGGATGTTCCACTGCTGGGTGGTGTCGACCGCGGCGGGCTGCCGGCCGGTGTCGTAGCCGTAACCGTCGTAGCCGCCGTAGGTCTGCTGCTGAGGCGGCTGCGGTTGCTGCGGTTGCTGCGGTTGCTGCGGTTGCTGAAGCTGCTGCGGTTGCTGGGGCAGCTGGGAGCCGTACGGGTCGTACGGCTGCTGGGGCTGGGTGTACGGGTCGTATCCGTACGTCTGCCCGCCCTCATACGGCTGCTGCTGAGGCTGTTGGGGCTGCTCGGGCTGTTGAGGCGCATACGGGTCGTACGCCTGCTGCCCGGCCTGTTGGTACACCGGCTGCCCGTACTCGTCGTAGCCGACGATCTGCGGCTGCTGGTAGTACGGGTCGTACGGGTTCTGTCGGTCGTTCACCGGTGCCCCTCTGCGTGGCTCATTCGCCGCGGTACAGCTGGCGCTTGTCGATGTAGCGGACCACACCGTCCGGCACCAAGTACCAGACCGGCTCCCCCTGCGCGACCCTCTGCCGGCAGTCCGTGGACGAGATCGCGAGCGCGGGTACCTCCACGAGGGAGACCCCGCCTTCCGGCAGTCCGGGGTCCGTGAGCACATGCCCCGGCCGCGTCACACCGATGAAGTGGGAGAGCGAGAAGAGTTCGTCGGCGTCCCGCCAGGTGAGGATCTGCGCGAGCGCGTCGGCGCCGGTGATGAAGAAGAGGTCCGCGTCACCGTGGACCGCGCGCAGGTCCCGCAGCGTATCAATGGTGTACGTCGGCCCGCTGCGGTCGATGTCGCTCCGGCTGACCGAGAACTGGGGGTTGGACGCCGTCGCGATGACCGTCATCAGATAGCGGTCCTCGGCCGGGGAGACGATTTTGTGGCTCTTCTGCCACGGCTGCCCGGTCGGAACGAAGATCACCTCGTCGAGGTGGAACTGGGCGGCCACTTCACTGGCCGCCACCAGGTGTCCATGGTGAATCGGGTCAAATGTCCCGCCCATCACGCCGATTCGGCGCTTTCTGTGGCCGGTAGGCACTTCCTGCTCTCCCATGCGTGCAGAGCCTACTGGCACAGCTGTACGCCTCCGCCTCAGCGGTCGCGGTTGAAACGAGTGGTGATCCACAGCAGGAGCAGCAGCACGACGAACGCACCGCCTCCGGTGAGAAACGGGGTGAGGCTTTGGTGGTTGCCACCGTGTTCGCCGCCCTCGGCGGCGAGAGTGACCAGCTGGTGCGCGGTGCTCGTGAGGCTCATCTTCGGCAGGACCTATCGATCGGGAGTCGGAAGGAAGACGTCGCGCACATCGTATGCGGGCGCCTCGGGCACGCTCACGCCGACTCAGTCGTTGTTGTCGTTGTTGCGGTATCCGCGGAGCAGGAACCAGCCGAGCAGGCCGGCTCCGACGAGCGAGGCGAGCAGCACGATGCGGAGCGTGTTGCCGGGCCCTTGAACCTTGGATGCGGCGGCGAGCAGAGCAACGGTTTGCGGCATGTCGGGCGTCTCCTCAGTTATCCACAGCCTCCGCACACCGTAGCCCCAGCACCTAGGCTGGTATCTGTCAGGGGGCGAGCGACGTCTCGTACGAACAGGGGGCCCATTCATGACCGAAAGTAGCCACGAGAGCCGCGAGAACGTGCCGAGCAGGCAGCGCAGGCGCTTCGCAGGAATCTCGTCCCGGGCCTACGAACACCCGGCGGACCGCTCGGCTCTGGTGGCCCTGCGCAAGCTGAGCGGTTTCGACACCGTCTTCAAGACACTGAGCGGTCTGCTGCCCGAGCGGAGCCTGCGACTGCTCTTCCTCTCCGACTCCGTCCGGGTGAGCGACGCCCAGTTCGTCCATCTCAACGAGATGCTGCGGGACGCCTGTTACATCCTGGACCTGGAGAAGGTCCCGCCGATGTACGTCAATCAGGACCCACAGCCCAACGCCATGTGCATCGGTCTCGACGAGCCGATCATCGTGGTGACGACGGGGCTGGTGGAGCTGCTCGACGAGGAGGAGATGCGGGCCGTCATCGGCCACGAGGTGGGACACGCCCTTTCCGGCCACGCCGTGTACCGCACGATCCTGCTGTTCCTCACCAATATCGCGCTGAAGGTCGCCTGGATCCCGCTCGGCAATGTCGCGATCATGGCGATCGTTACGGCACTGCGGGAATGGTTCCGCAAGTCGGAACTGTCGGCCGACCGGGCGGGGCTGCTCGTCGGCCAGGATCTGCAGGCATCGATGCGCGGCCTGATGAAGATCGCGGGCGGCAATCATCTGCACGAGATGAATGTGGACGCCTTCCTCGCCCAGGCCGACGAGTACGAGAAGGGTGGCGATCTGCGCGATTCGGTGCTCAAGATCCTCAACCTGCTGCCCCGTTCGCACCCCTTCACCACGGTGCGTGCGGCCGAGCTGAAGAAGTGGTCCGAGACCCGCGACTACCAGCGGATCATGGACGGCCACTACCCGCGGCGCGACGAGGACAAGGACACCTCGGTGACGGATTCGTTCCGGGAGTCCGCGACGCATTACGCGGACGCGGTGCGCAGCAGCAAGGACCCGCTGATGAAGCTGGTCGGCGACATAGCGGGCGGTGCCGGAGACCTGGGCGGCAAGCTCCGTGACAAGTTCACCGGCCAGGGCGGTGGCACGGCCGGCAAGGGCGGTGGCGGGGCCGGCAAGGGCGGTGGCGGGGCCGGCAAGGACGGCGCTACGGACGGCTCCACGGGCTCTGCGAGGCCAGAGGAGCCTGGGGACCCTGACGGACCGGGGACTGCGCCGGGGCCTGCGGGGAGCTGACCGTCAGCGTTCCGCACAGTGCCGCCGTGGGCCGGCCCGTTGCATACGGGTCGGTGCCCGCAGGGCCGTGGGCGACGGCTCGCTGCCCGGCAAGCAGCGGCCGCAGCGTACCGGTGGTGTCCGTCGGGCATGCCTGTGGTCCGGCCTGGACGTAGCTGGTGCGGACCTCCAGCCGGTGCAGTCGCAGATCTTCGCGGTCGAAGCGGAAGACCAGCTCGCGTCGCACGGTGAAGAGCGAGGCGCCGTCCGCCCGTTGGGGTCCCGGGGCGGCCGGGCGGAGCGTGTAGGTGAAGGTGTGGTCCGACACCACTTCCAGGGTGTCCGACCCCGTCTCGGTGTAGCTCAGGGTGCCCCGGACCCGGATGTCCGGACCGGCCAGCGCCACCTTCGCCGGGTCGAACCGCACCAGCCAGCCGGTCGGGGCATGCTGTCCGTCGTCGTCCGGCCGGTTCATGCTGCGGTCGAACTGGGCCGTCTGGTCCGGGGCGAGCAGCAGTTCCACCGGCCGCACCGCATGGCCGGTGAGGACGTCCGGGTCGAGCGAGGATGCCACCAGGTAGTCCTTGACCGTGGTCAGGGCCGCCGCCACCTGGCTGTCCGCGAAGTTGTCCGTCGCCCGGATCGCGGGGAGGTTGATGCCTCCGGCACCTTTTGCGAACTGCGCGGCGGGGCTCTTCGCAAGAAGATCCGCGGGTGTTCCGCCGGGCACGGCGGACTGGGGGGCCAGGGGTACGACGGTCGATCTGAGCGTCTCGGCTCTTCTACCGACGGGCGCCTGGTAGGGATGGCGGAAGCCCATGTACACGGCCGTCGCGAAGGCCAGGGCGATCAGGAGGACCAGGGCGACGGCGGCTCTGGAGCCGGCCCGGAGGCTCCGGGGCGGGAGGCTGCGTACGGCGCGGGCGTGGTCCCCCATGCGTTCCTCGGCGGAGAATTCCTTCAGCCGTGCAGCACGCACGAACGACTCGTCGAAAACGAGTGACCGGTACTCGTCCTCACCGCCGCCCGGCGCGTTCTCGGGCGAACCTTCTGGTGGTTCTCCACGGTCTGCCATGACTTCTCCCGACTCCACGTCACCGACCGGGGCCGAAACGCTTCGCTCTGCTTCGGCCGAGTGGCTTCGGACAGGGCCTGCCCGCCATGAGTTCGCATGACTGCGCATGTACGGACAAGTGAGAAGCCCCCTCGTAGAGAGGGGTCACACCTTCAGGGTAGGTCGATTACGACCGAGGTAAACGCCGAGCCGCCGGAGAACCCACCGGAGAGTTGCCCGGATGCCCGGAGAACCGCACCCAGGATGGGCGCCGGACGTCCCCAGGGCCCGCGCGGGACGAGCTGAGGTCCCTCGAGGGACGCTTTCCCAGGACATGCGCGGAATCCCCTGGAACATGCGCCGGACGCCCTTGGAACCGGACGGGCGACGCGGGGACAGCAGGAGCGTAAGCGCGCGGGGCACGGCGTACGCAGGGGGCCTCTGCCCGTCCGGTGGCGTCAGCCGGTGTGGGGGACCGCCGAGACCGTGGGGCGGGGATATCCGGCCGAGGCCGAGGGGAAGGCGTTGGGGGCGGGGCCAGGGGCACTGTCCACGCCCGTGGTGGCGGGCGGTGGGGCGGGGGCCTGGCGGTTGCCCGAGCTGTTGCGGTAAACGGCGCTGAAGGCCAGCGCGACCATTCCGATGCCCATCAGCACGGCCAGCAGCCAGGCCACCGGCCGGTGCCAGCGTGCAGCACCCCGGTAGGGGCGCAGAGCGCCCCCGTGGCGCCCGTAGGGGCCGGTGCCGTACGCGTCGTCATCAGGGTCCAGCGGGTCGTCGTAGGCGCTCCCGCGGTCGTATGCGCCACCCTGCCCGTATCCCTCGTCGGGGAGTTCGTCGTCCAACGGCCCGCCGCCGGCTCGCGCCCGGGACGCCTCCGCCTCGGCACGCGCCTGCGCAGCAGCCAGCAGCCGCTCGACGGCGGTGGGTTCATGGATCTCGGCGGCCCGTACGAAGTCCTCGTCGAACACCACGGAGGCGAAGTCCTCGTCCGCGCCCCCGCGGTCGTCGTCGGGCTCCCAGCCGTCCGGGAACGGCCTGCCCCCCACGTCGTCCGGCACCGCTCCAGACTAGACCCGCCGGGTCGTTCTGGGCAGGGAGCCGACAACATTCACCGGACGCGGACGGTCACCGCACGTGGCCGTCGCCCGTGACGATGTACTTCGTCGAGGTGAGCTCCGGCAGCCCCATCGGGCCCCTGGCGTGCAGTTTCTGGGTGGAGATACCGATCTCGGCTCCGAAGCCGAACTGGCCGCCATCGGTGAACCGGGTGGACGCGTTCACGGCTACCGTCGTGGAATCCACCAGTTGAGTGAACCGGCGGGCGGCAGCCTGCGACGTGGTGACGATCGCCTCGGTGTGGCCGGAGGACCAGAGCCGGATGTGCGCGACGGCCGCGTCCAGCGACTCCACGACTGCGGCGGCGATGTCGTACGAGAGGTACTCGGTCTCCCAGTCCTCCGGCGTCGCCGCCACCACGGTGGCCTTGGACCCCTCGGCGTATTCGAGGACCCGCTCGTCGCCGTGCACGGTCACCCCGGCGTCGGCCAGCGCGTCCAGGGCGCGCGGCAGGAAGTCCGCGGCAACGTCCTTGTGGACCAGGAGCGTCTCGGCGGCGTTGCAGACGCTCGGCCGCTGCGCCTTGGAGTTGATCAGGATGTCGACGGCCATGTCGAGGTCGGTCTGCGCGTCCACATACACATGGCAGTTGCCGGTGCCGGTCTCGATGACCGGAACGGTGGACTCCTCCACCACCGTGCGGATCAGCGAGGCGCCGCCGCGCGGAATGAGGACGTCGACGAGGCCGCGGGCCCGCATCAGTTCCCGCACCGAGTCGCGGTTCTCGCCCGGCACCAACTGCACCGCGTCGGCCGGCAGGCCGGAGCCCCCGACGGCGTCCCGCAGCACCCGTACCAGCGCGACGTTCGAGGAGTACGCGGAGGACGAGCCGCGCAGCAGGACGGCGTTGCCCGACTTCAGGCAGAGGGCCGCAGCGTCGACCGTCACATTGGGCCGGGCCTCGTAGATGATCCCGACCACGCCGAGCGGCACCCGGACCTGTCGCAGATCGATGCCGTTGGGCAGGGTCGAGCCGCGGACGACCTCGCCGACCGGGTCGGGCAGCGCCGCCACGTCCCGCACGTCGGCGGCGATGGCGCGGATCCGCTCCGGCGTGAGGGTGAGCCGGTCGACGATCGACTCGCTGGTCCCGGCCTCGCGGGCGCGGGCGACGTCCTCGGCGTTGGCCGCGACGATCTCGCTCGTCCGCACCTCCAGCGCGTCCGCGATCGCCAGCAGCGCATCGTCCTTCGCCGCGCGCGGCAGCGGCGCGAGATCGGCGGCGGCGGAGCGTGCCCGGTAGGCGGCCTGGGCGACCGGGGACATGTTGTCGTACGGCGAGAACGTGGTCATGCCCGCAGAGTAGTGCGCCCACTGCGGGCACCCCTCACGTATCCCGTGATGCGAGACAACTGCCCCGAGGCCGTTCCCGACCCCGACATGTATGGAGGACAGCCGCCCCGGAACCGCCCCCGGGACTGCTCCGTGACACGGGACGACCACCCCGAGGACGACCAGCTCCGAAGACAGCCGCCCGAAAACGACCGCCCCGGGGCCGTCGCCGTGCTCAGTACGGGTGGACGCCGACCGGGGCGGCCGGGGGCGGTCCGTATCCCTCGGCGACGCGCTGGTGGTACGTCTCGCGGTCGATGACCTCCAGGCCGACGATCTCCCAGGGCGGAAGCTTGGCGGTGGAGCGGTGCTCTCCCCAGAGCCGCAGCGCGACGGCCGCCGCGTCGTGCAGATCGCGGGCCTCTTCCCAGTAGCGGATCTCCGCGTGGTCGTTGGCGTACCGGCTGGTCAGCAGGAAGGGGTGGTCGTGCGCGAGCTGTTCGAGCCCGCGTCTGACCTCCTCCAGCGGAATCGCGGTGCCCGAGACACTGAGCGTGATGTGCCAGAGTCTCGACGTGGTCCGTTCCTCCTCCGCTCCGGCCGGTTCGGACCGCGTGGTCCGGTCGTCCGCACGGTCCATGGACCGTCTTTCGTCGGACCGTCTCCCGTCGAAGCCGGCACCTGCTCCGACACTGGTCAGGGCCCGGCCACCCGTTCCTCGGGGCGGCGCCCCCGGGCGCGCTCGTCTCACCGGCGGCCTCCTGTGAATGCGTTTGCTGTGCTGTACCCCGCTGTGTCCCCGTGACAAAGTTGACCAGTCCGCGGCCGAGGTTGGGGCGGTTTTCGTGAAGGTCTCCGCCCCGAGGCTGGACTTTCAGCCGTTTCAGGGCGTCTGTCAGGGGTGCAGGAGGACGAGATCGTCCCTGTGTACGACCTCGCGCTCATATGCCGGACCGAGTTCGCGCGCCAGGTCGCGGGTGGAGCGGCCGAGCAGCTGCGGGATCTCCTTGGCGTCGAAGTTGACGAGTCCGCGGGCCACGGGGCGGCCTTCGAGGTCGCGCAGCTCTACCGGGTCGCCCGCGGTGAACTCGCCGTCGACCGCGGCGATTCCGGCGGGCAGTAGCGAGCTGTGCCGTTCGACGACCGCCTGCACGGCGCCGTCGTCGAGGGTCAGCGAGCCCTGCGGCGTGGAGGCGTGGGCGAGCCAGAGCAGCCGGTCCGCCGACCGTCGTCCGGTGCGGTGGAAGTACGTACCGGTGTCGCGTCCGGCCAGGGCGTCGGCGGCCCGGCTCGCCGAGGTGAGGACGACGGGGACGCCGGCAGCCGTGGCGATCCGGGCTGCCTCGACCTTGGTGACCATGCCGCCGGTGCCGACGCCTGCCTTGCCCGCGCTGCCGATGGTGACACCCGCGAGGTCCTCGGGCCCGGCCACTTCGGCGACCCGTGAGCTGCCCGGGGTGCTCGGATCGCCGTCGTACAGCCCGTCCACGTCGGAGAGGAGGACCAGGAGATCGGCGCGGACGAGATGGGCGACGAGCGCGGCGAGCCGGTCGTTGTCGCCGAACCGGATCTCGTCGGTGGCGACGGTGTCGTTCTCGTTGACGATCGGGAGCGCGCCCATGTCCAGGAGCTGGTCGAGGGTGCGGTAGGCGTTGCGGTAGTGGGCGCGGCGGCTGGTGTCGTTGCTGGTGAGCAGCACCTGGCCGACGCGCACGCCGTACCGGGCGAAGGAAGCGGTGTAACGGGCGACGAGCAGCCCCTGGCCGACGCTGGCCGCGGCCTGCTGCCTGGCCAGGTCCTTGGGCCGGCGGAGCAGCCCGAGCGGGGCGAGTCCGGCCGCGATGGCGCCGCTGGAAACGAGGACGATCTCGCGCTCCCCGCCGCTCCTCACCCTGGCGAGCACGTCGACGAGCGCGTCGACGCGATCCGCGTCGAGGCCGCCGGCCGCGGTGGTGAGGGATGAGGAACCGACCTTGACCACGATCCTGCGGGCCTCTGCGACGCCCTGCCTTGCCCCTGACACGTACATCCCCAATGATTCGGCTCCGCCCGGCCCTGGCAATCTACGCCAGCGGCCGGGCGGTACGTCCGTCCGTTCCGCAGCGTGGGATGCGCGACCCGCGCCGCCGCGCATCCCGTACGTGGCTCAGCGCGCGCGCAGCTGCTCGCGGAAGGCGACGCAGTCTTCGTAGCGGGGCAGCAGCCCCTGCCGCTCGGCCTCGGCGAGCGTCGGCGCCTGCTCGTCCTTGGGGGAGAGCAACGGCTCGATGTCCTCGGGCCAGGCGATGGCCAGTTCGGGATCGAGCGGATTGATGCCGTGCTCCCGCTCGGGCGCGTATCCCTCCGAGCAGAGGTAGATCACGGTCGCGTCGTCGCTCAGGGCGAAGAAGGCGTGGCCGAGGCCTTCCGAGAGATACACCGCGTGGTGGTTCCGGTCGTCGAGGCGGACGATCTCCCACTGCTTGTAGGTCGGGGAACCGACCCTGATGTCGACGATGACGTCCAGGACGGCGCCGCGTACGCACTTGACGTACTTGGCCTGGCTGGGTGGCACATCGGCGAAGTGGAGACCGCGCAGGGTCCCTCGGCGGGACACCGAGCAGTTCGCCTGGACCAGGCTGAGGTCCTGGTCCGTGGCCGCACGGAAATCCGCGCCGCGGAACCACTCGTGGAAGCTGCCGCGGTCGTCGGGGAACACCTTCGGCTCGTGGACCCAGGCGCCTTCGATGGACAGAGGTCGCATGCTGTTCTGCTTTCTCACTGCAAGGTGCTGCCGGTCTTCTCACTGCAAGGTGACGCCGGTCGTTGTCGTCGGCTGCGCAGCGGAGGGGCTACTTGAACAGGGTCCGCTTGATACGTCCGGCCACGCGCCGTACCAGGGACCTCTTCGGTGCGGGAGCAGGGGACTTCTTGGCCGCGGCGGCCGCCGTGATCACGGACATCGTTGCGTCGGCGGCGACAGCGACGGCGACCGGAAGCTTGGCCCAGCGCGGCTTGCCGCGTCGGGCGGACGGCAGGCCGATCTCGATGCTCCAGAAACGTCCGGTGCCCAGCCCGTCCGGGAGGTGTGCGGACAGGACCGCCGCGGTGGGGCCGGCCGTGAGAGTCGCGACGGTCTCGGCCGTGCTCCCGCCGGACAGGGTCTTGTAACGCAGCCGGGCGCTCTCGGTACCGACGGTGCCGTTCATCGCGAGGGGGACAGGCAGTTCGATCCGGCCGTCCGCCAGGACGGTGTCCTTCGGGGTGAGGCTCTTGAGGTCCCGGTCGAACCGGCTGGTGGCAAAGTCCACGTCGAGGGAGAGATTGCCGTACGGCTCGGTCCAGTACGGCAGGACCAGCCGTCGGGGCTCACCGCTCAGGGCACCGTGTCGGCCGGTCTCCACACCCTCGGCACGGGCCGATCCGAGGCGAGTCTCCTTGGTCCAGCCGCACGAGCTGATCCGGATCAGGACGTCCCATATGCCGTCGCCCAGCGGTGCGCCGTTGGCCGCGGACTCCGGGTCGATCGTCGCCTCGGCCCGAAGCACCAGCCGGAACGTGGTCCCGTCGTCGGAGGGAATGCGCTCACGGGTGAACTCGACTGGCTGGAAGAACTCCGCGGCGGTGGTCCGTTCCCGTACGACCACATCGACCTTGGCCCTGGCGGCGGTCGCGAGAGGACTGGCGCCGAGAGCCACGACGGCGTCCAGGGCGTCCTGCGACAGCGGCAGGTTCAGCAGGTCCTGTTCGCCCTCGGTCCGGAAGGTCATCGGTTCGCCGTCGGTCTGGTACTCGGCGGTGAAGCCTGCCTCGAGCCGCCCGGCGTCCCACTTCAGGGACTCCAGGAAGCCGGTGGGCTTGATCCCGGCCTCCCAGCGGGCCAGTTCCTCGATGTCGGCGAGGCGGTCGGCCACGACGAGCGCGGCGACTATCTGCTGGGTGGGCTGCATCCCCCGCGCGACACCGGGTCCGAACCGTTCGGTGACGACGCCCCGGATCTCGGTGTACAGCTCCTGACGGTAGTCCTCCGGCAACGCCAGCAGACGCTTGCCGCGAAGGCGCTCGACCATCTCGTTGCGCAGCCAGCGGCGGAACATGTTGTCGCGGAGCGTGCCGGGCTCCGTGTACTTCTCGACGATGTCGAGGGCTTCCCGGAGGTTGTTGTAGTAGCCGACCGGGTCGAAGCGCTGGAAACCGGCGTTCGAGGCGTCCTCACGCTTGATGTGGTAGTAGCACAGGTAGTCGCTGAGAACCGCGATGTTGGAGGCCCGAAGGTACGTCTCGACCACGAAGACGTGGTCCTCCAGACGCCGACGGCCCTCGCGGAAGCTGATGCCCTTGCTCTCCAGGAATTCCTTGCGGAACATCTTGTGCGGCGTGAGGCTGGTCATGAGCGGGGCGCTGGAGACGTCGGCGCGCGGATGGTTCACGCGGAAGAGCTCCACCGGCACCGGACGGCCCTTGCCGGCCATCTTGCCGATGACGACGTCGGCCTCGTTCTCGACGCCGTAGTTGTACATGCGCTCCAGCGCCTCGTCACCCAGCCAGTCGTCGTTGTCGACGTACATGACGAACTCGCCCTTGGCCGCGGCGGTGCCGACATTGCGGGGCTTGCCCGACCATCCCGAGGATTCCTGGTGGATAACGTGCATGTGCGGGTACTTGGCGGCGATCTCGTCCAACCGCGCCGGGGTGGCGTCGGTGGAGCCGTCATCGACGAAGATGGCCTCGTACTCGTCGTCCGGAAGGCTCTGCCGAAGCAGTGAGGTGATGCAGTCCTCGATGTACTCACCCGGGTTGTACACCGGGATGACGACGCTGACCTTGACGGACATGCAGTTAGCCCCAACAAGAGGAGGAAGGCCCCGGCGTCTCATCGCCCTGGGAATGGGAATATGTACGTATCAGATTATCGCGAGTACGCGGGAGAGGCCCGACGTGATGTCGGACCCCTGCATCCTCGTCCGGCGCCCTCGGCTCAGCCGGTCAGCGCCTCGATCCGGCGGCGCAGCGGCGCGTAGGCCGAGCGCGGGCGGCGCAGGTTGCGGGCACGGACCAGCGAGGGCCAGAAGTCGGCTTCGAGCAACCCCTCGGCCTGTACGGCGTTCTTGCGTACCAGCAGCTCGTCGGGGACGTTCTGCGGGTCGGGTACGACGTATTCCTCGATGATCTCGTCGTACGCGTTCTTCAGCACCGTGCTGTCCGGGTCGGCGCCGAAGATCAGCGCGACACCGGTGGGTCGGGTGTCGACCTCGATCACCGTCAGGTCGGGGCGAAAGCGCCGCAGTACGGTAGCCACCTTGTAGACATCTCCCGTCCAGGCGTCGGTGTGCCGGTCGCGGGCCGCCTCGTCGACATCGCGCGGCAGCATGTCGTCCAGCACGATCACGCTCGACCAGCGGGCGTGCTTCTCGACGTTCATGAAGTCGCGCAGGGCGTACTCGAAGAGGTGCATGCCGTCGATGAAGGCGAGCTCCAGCTTCGGGTCTCCGCCGAGCACATTGAGCGGATCACGGCGGGCCAGGGCGCGGAACGGGTTGCGGCCGTTGCGCAGGTGCAGCAACGGGTCCTTGCGGGCGAAGAAGGCGTCGCTCGTCGCCTTGACCAGGTGGACGTCACAGCTGATGTCCGTCACGACACGGAAGGCGGGGTCGACAGCGACGGACGGCACTCGCGAGAGGGCCAGGCTCCTGCCGTCGTTGACCCCGATCTCCAAATAGTTCCGAGGACGGTAGACGCGGTGCAATTGACGCAGAAAGTCATGGCGGTTCACGTGGAGCGGCCCTTCGAAGGAAACCAACTGGTCTGGTCCCCGGCGAAGTTACCGCATGAGCGCACCGTGATGTAAGCGTTCTCCCCCAGCTAAACCTTTGTTGTTCAGAACTTTTGAATTCGCCAGAATTTGACCACCGGGACGATCATTTGGCGATCACGGCCGCTCTGCCGCAAGGAGTGCCGGAAATGCCTCGTCCAGCGCTGCCCGCCAGTCCCGGATCGGTTCGATCCCGGCCGTCGCCCAGCGATCGTGCCCGAGCACGCTGAAAGCGGGCCGGGGAGCCGGCCGTAGGAAGGCCTCGCTGGTCGTGGGGCGGACGCGTGCCGGGTCGGTACCGAGCAGCCGGAAGATCTCCCGGGTGAAGCCGAACCAGGTCGTCTCGCCACCGCTGGTGCCGTGGTAGACGCCCGCGGGGGCGGTGCCCGCGAGGGCGGCCTGTCCGAGCCGGACCAGACGGTCCGCCAGATCGACGGTCCAGGTGGGCTGTCCGCGCTGGTCGTCCACCACGTCGAGGGTGTCCTTGACGCCCTCCAGCTTGATCATCGTACGGACGAAGTTTCCGCCGCCCGCGCCGTACAGCCAGGCGGTGCGGACCACGTAACCCGTGTCCGGCAGGGTGTCCAGCACGGCCCGCTCGCCGGCCAGTTTGGTGCGGCCGTAGGCGCTGCGCGGTCCGGTGGGGCCGTCCTCGGTGTAGGGCTTCTCGCCGTCCCCGGCGAACACGTAGTCGGTGGAGACCTGGAGGAGGACGGCACCGTGTTCGCGGCAGGCCGCGGCGAGGACGCCGGGGCCGGTGCCGTTGACCCGCAGCGCGGCCTCCTCCTGGGACTCGGCGTCGTCAACGGCAGTCCAGGCGGCGCAGTTCACCACGACGGCGGGGCGGTGCGCGTCGAAGCCGGCGCGCACCGAATCGGGGTCCGCGATGTCCATGGCCGCCCGGTCCGCAGCGACCACGGTGACGTCCTCACCGGCGAGCCGGGCCAGGACGTCCCGGCCCAGCATCCCGGCGGCTCCGGTGACCAGCCAGACGGCGCTCACAGGGCGGCCCGGTCCTTCAACGGCTCCCACCAGGCGCGGTTGTCGCGATACCACTGCACGGTCTCGGCGAGGCCGGTGCGGAAGTCCGTGCGGGGCTCGTAGCCGAGCTCCTCGCGGATCTTGGTGCAGTCGACGGAGTAGCGGCGGTCGTGGCCCTTGCGGTCCTCGACGTAGGTGACGCTGGTGTCCCAGTCGGTGCCGCAGGCGTCCAGCAGCAGGCCGGTGAGCTCCTTGTTGGAGAGCTCGGTGCCGCCGCCGATGTTGTAGACCTCGCCGGCCCGGCCCTTCGTGCGGACCAGTTCGATGCCCTGGACGTGGTCGTCGATGTGGAGCCAGTCGCGGACGTTGGCGCCGTCGCCGTACAGCGGGACCGTCCTGCCGTCCAGCAGATTGGTGACGAAGAGCGGGATGACCTTCTCGGGGAAGTGGTGGTGCCCGTAGTTGTTGGAGCAGCGGGTCACCCGCACGTCGAGGCCGTGGGTGCGGTGGTACGAGAGCGCGATCAGGTCGCTGGACGCCTTGGCCGCGGAGTAGGGCGAGTTGGGCGCGAGCGGGTCGGTCTCGGGCCAGGAGCCCTCGTCGATGGAGCCGTAGACCTCGTCGGTGGAGATATGCACGAAGGTCTTGATGCCCGCCAGGTGCGCGGCGTGGATCAGGGTGTGGGTGCCCACGACGTTCGTACGGACGAATTCGGCGCCGCCGTCGATGGAGCGGTCCACATGGGACTCGGCGGCGAAGTGCACCACCTGGTCGTGCTCGGCCATCAGCTTGGTGACCAGCTCGGTGTCGCAGATGTCTCCCTGCACGAAAGCGAAACCGGGGTGGTCGCGCACCTCGTCGAGGTTGGCCGGGTTGCCCGCGTAGGTGAGCTTGTCGAGCACCGTGACGGCGATGTCGCCGGGGCCTTCGGGACCGAGCACCGTACGGACGTAGTGCGAGCCGATGAAGCCGGCGCCGCCGGTCACCAGAATGTTGGTGGTCATGAAGAGATCTGTACCTTGCTGTGGTCGCCGAGCACGAGTCGGTGGGCGGACGGGGAACGGGGGGCGGGGGTCACCTCGACGTCACGGCCGATGAGCGACGCCTCCACGCGGCGGACACCGGCGACGGAGGCGCCCCGCAGAACGATGGAGTACTCGATCTCGCTGTCCACGATCCGGCAGTCCTCCGAGACCGAGGTGAACGGGCCGACGTACGCGCCGCTGATCACCGACCGGGCGCCGATGATCACGGGTCCGACGATGCGGCTGCCACTGACCTTGGCGCCCGCCTCGATCCGCACCCGGCCGATGATCTCGCTCCCCTCGTCGACGTCGGCCTCCTCGTGGGACGGCTCGATGGTCTCCAGGACGGTCCGGTTGACCTCCAGCATGTCGGTGACGTTGCCGGTGTCCTTCCAGTACCCGCGGATCGTGGTGGAGCGGACGTCGCGCTTCTGGTCGATCAGCCACTGGATGGCGTGGGTGATCTCCAGTTCACCGCGCCAGGAGGGCTCGATCGAGCGGACGGCCTCGTGGATGGCGGGGGTGAAGAGATAGACACCGACGAGCGCCAGATCGCTCTTGGGTTCCTTCGGCTTCTCCTCCAGCGCCGCCACCCGGCCCTCGGCGTCGAGCTCCGCGACACCGAAGGAGGTGGGGTTGGGTACCTGGGTCAGCAGGATCTGCGCATCGGGCCGGTCCGTGCGGAACTCCTCCACCAGACCGGTGATCCCGCCGACGATGAAGTTGTCGCCGAGGTACATGACGAAGTCGTCGTCCCCCAGGAAGTCACGGGCGATCAGCACCGCGTGGGCGAGGCCGAGCGGCTGGTCCTGCGGGATGTAGGTGACCTCGATGCCGAGCCGGGAACCGTCGCCGACGGCCTCGCGGATCTCCGGGGCGGTGTCGCCCACGATGATGCCGACCTCGGTGATCCCCGCTTCCGCGATGGCTTCCAGCCCGTAGAACAGCACGGGCTTGTTCGCCACGGGCACCAGTTGCTTGGCCGAGGTGTGCGTGATGGGCCGCAGGCGGGTACCGGCCCCTCCGGATAGTACGAGAGCCTTCACGTGACCAGTCCTCATGGGGGAGATATCGGTCTTGTCGCAGCTGCAACTATTGCCGATTTTACTGAAAATTGCTGCGCAATTCGTCGTACGTCAACTCTGTGAACGAGCCGGGGACACACGTCGGAAGCCGGGCCGGGACAGGCCCGCTCAGCCTGTGACGAGCCGTGCCCTCCAGCGCCGTACGGCCCGCCGCAAACGCCGCACGGCGCGCCGCGACCGTGACATCCTGCGGGCCGCCGCCACGGGGCTCTCGATGCGCTCGCCGCCGTGCCAGTCGGGCACGGTGACCTCGAAATCGGAGTCCGAGAGGCCGCTCGACCGGTCCCGGAAGTGCGGGTACGCGAGGAAGACCCGGTCGCCCTTGCCCGAACGGACCACGTCCGGAACGGACTTCTGCCGTAAGTACGTCAGCACGTCCACCAGCACGTCGGACCGGCCCCGCGCGACAGCGGCGAGCCGCAGCCTCTCGGCGACCTTGATCAGGCGTGCCACGCCGTCGTTCCAGTACACGTCCATGAGCGGCGCCGCGAGTTCCATCTTGTCGCGCCGGACCTCTTCCGAGTCCCGGAGGAAGACGGGCCCGAACTGCTGGAGCATCCCGATCGTGAAGGGCCGGATCATCAGGATGTCGCGCTTCGGCCCGGCTGGCTCGAGCCGGTGGATGAGCGCCATCATGGCCCGCATGGAATCGAAGCGCCACAGATAGGTGCCACTCCTGGTGACGTGCTTTCCGTCGTCCCGGCCGACCAGGTGGTAGCAAGTGTAGTCGGAGATGACGGAGACTCCGGCGCCGCGCAGATACGCCTCCATGGTGAAGAGCGCGTCCTCGCCGGTCCTGAGTTCCTCGTCGAATCTCAGGCCGATTCGCTCCAGCAGTTCACGCCGGAAGAGTTTCTGCGCACTCAGCGTGTAAATAATCTTGGAGTTGTATATGTCGACACGGCTCCTGGTGGCTGTCCACATCGACATGGGCGCTCCACGGTTGACCCCGGCCACCTTGCCGAGCACCACATCGGTATGCGCCCGGTCGGCCATCGCGACCATCCGCTCCAGGGCTTCGTCACCGAAATAGTCGTCCGCGTCGAGGAAGAAGACATAGCGGCCCCGGGCCAGACCGAGACCCACATTGCGCGGCCCGCTGGGGCCACCGGAATTCGCCTGCCTGATCACCCGGGTCGCGACCGCGGACCGGGCCGCGAACTCCTCCAGGTACTCGCCGGTTCCGTCGGTCGAACCGTCGTCGACTGCCACCATCTCGATCCGGTCGGCACCGATGGTCTGTGCCTCCACCGATTCAAGACAACGGATCAGATAGGGCATCGCCTCGTATGCACCGATGATCACGGATACGTCAGGAATTGACTTCTCGTTCACACCATCAGAAGACAGTCGACCTCAAACGTTGGTTGCCCGATACCACGCACCTAAAGTGTGACCCTTATCGCAAAGACCCGGCACAGCCCTTTTAGGGCTGTGCCGGGCCTGCTGAATTGCGTTAATGAACCAGCCGAATTCTCAGCCACCCACGCGTTCGCCGAGACTTCGCGCCAGGCCCGCGTTCCGGGCCTCCGACTTGACCGCGAGATCCTTCACCGCCGTGTCGAACTGCACGATCGAGGTGGGCTCGTCCGGGCCGAGGAGGTACTCCTTCAGCTGGCGTCGGTCGGCCGCCAGGGTGTCCGCCGCGGGGTCCACCACCGCCGCGAGCAGGGCGTCCAGCTCGGTCGCGGCATTGGACAGGACGACCGCGGCACGGACCGCGGTGTTCTGCCGGCGGAATTCGTCCTCGCCCAGCGCCGCCGAGTCGGTGACCGCGTACGGCTTGCCGCTCGCGATGAAGTCCGACACCACGCTGGAGATGTCCGAGACCATGGCATCCGACTCGTTGAAGCAGTCGTACAGCCGCATCCGGGCACCCGTCACGACCTTGTGCTCCCACCAGCCGAGCGCCTGCCACGAGGCCGTGTTCCACTCGTCCTTGAGCCGCGCGATCTCGGCCTCGCGCGCCGGGTCGGCCAGCGAATCGCGGGACATCTCGGCCTCGTCGCCCGCGACGTTGCCACCGCTCGACAGTGCCGTGAGCCGCGCCTCGATACGGGCCAGTTCGGTCCGCGCCTCGGCCTGCACCGCCTGGAGCGCCGCCGATTCCTTCGCCCAGCGGGGGTCGTTGGCACGCTCGGCGGCGGCCTTCTCGATCAGCGCGGTGATCCGCTGGTGCACGGCCTTGGCCCGGGCGCTGCGGGTTCCCGTGAAGGGGTGCGGCTTGTAGAGCAGCCGGACCGGCTGCTCCGCGTTCAGCAGCCGGTTGACGATGTTCTCGCCGGCCAGCAGGAGCGAGGTGTTGCCGGGGTTGTCGTCCCAGCCTTCCCAGGTGGGGGCGTACAGCACGGTCGGGATCGGGTTCTTCGGCGCACCGGACCACGGCTGGATCGCCGCCAGTTGCGGGCGGCCCACTTCGACGATGTCCTCGTCGCGCACGCCGACGTCGGCCAGCGCGTAACGGTCCCGGCCGGCCCGGCCCGCGGTCCACACCTCGTCGTAGGCCTTGCTGTACGGGTTGACGCTGGCGAGCTTGTCGCTGTCGCCGTGCCCGATGAAGACATGCTTCATCGTCGGCACCCGGAGCAGGTGGATGTTCTTGCCGACGTTGGCCGCGTACAGCGCGACCCGTACCGACGAGAGGTTCATGTTCATCAGGTGCACGCCACCGGGCACACAGAGCACCGGCACCGACGTCGTGTTCAGCTGAGGCAGTATCGCGCGCTCACGCAGCAGGATCAGCGGGCGGCCGTCGAGCTGCGCCATGGTCTCCAGCCACATGTTGACCTGGTAGGCCGAATCCTTGGAGCCGGAGAAGTAGAGAACCACGTTCGGCTTGTACTCGCCCAGCCAGGTGTCCACGGCGCTCAGCACCTGGGCCTCGGGCGCCACCAGCCGGCTCGGACGTATGTACGGCAGGAGCGCCGCCAGGTAGCAGAGCGCGAGCACCAGCGTGACGGCCAGGCCCGCGTAGGCGAAGCCGGTCACTCCGGTCTCGATCGCGACCAGCACACCCACCATCGCGAAGGTGTCCAGATGGAGCATCTTCTCCGCGGGGCGGTTCAGCAGCAGCGACGGCGGAGCGTCCGGGATCCGTACCTGCTTCAGGCCGATGTTGCGCGTGACCACCGGGAGCTTGCGCCGGAGTCTGATGAGGGTGACCACCGCGCTCTGCGGTGCCTGGAGGCCGTAGAAGGCCAGCAGGCAGGCGACCGTCACGTAGAACAGCGTCTCCTCCCCGTACCCCATGCGGGAGAGCAGCAGGATCAGCAGCAGCTGGCGGACCAGGAAGCGGATCGAGAGCCCTGCGCGGACCGCGGCGAGCCGGTTGATCAGATAGCTGCCGCAGTGATGCAGATAATGGTCGGCCAGATATGTCACCGCGGCGGCGCCGGCGAAGAACCAGAGATTGGGGATTATCGCCGCGAGCATGATGCACGGAAACCCCAGAGCCATGAGGAGAGCGGCGGCCAGCTCCGAACCGCTGCCCACACGAGCCATGCGAATGGCTTTCGAAATCACGAAGTACCGCTCCCGGGGGTGCCGACTGATTACCTTGCGAGGGAAATGTGAAGCCGGAGCTTCACGAATTCGGACCCCTGCAATTCGCTCGCGGGCGTCTACAGGGGTCCGAATAGTCGATTGTCAAGCAGTATTACACATCGGCCTGTCGGTCCAGGACTGCGGCCAGAGCCTGCTCGAAACCCGACGCCTCGGAAGCACCACGGGTCGGGTCCTGCTGGCGTACGTCGATGACATGGCCGGTCATCTCGGAGAGCAGGACATCGAGGGAGGTCCTGGCGACCGCCTCGGACGACAGCAGCGTACCCGCGGGCTCCTCCCCGAACGCCTTGGTGCGCATCGGCGTGGCGGTGCGCTCGGGGTTCACGCAGTTCACCCGCACGCCGTCGACCGCCCACTCGTCCGCGAGCGCCTGAGTGAGATTGACCATGGCGGCCTTGGTCGACGAGTACAGGCTGTACTCCGCGCGACCCCGGGTGTAGCTGCTGGAGGTGTAGAGCAGCAGCTGCCCCTTGGTCTCGGCTAGGTACCTGTACGAGGCACGGGCGATCTGCACCGGCGCCAGGTAGTTGACGTTCAGCGCTTCCTGGATGGTCGCGTTGTCCGTCTCGGCCAGCTTGCCGATGCGGAGCACACCCGCGGTGTTGATCACGTAGTCGATGCGGCCGGTGTCCGCGTACGCCTTGGAGAGCGCCTCGTCGATGTGCTCCGGGTTCTCCACGTGCGTACCGGTGGTGGAGCGGCCCAGGGCGTAGACGGTGGCGCCGTAGGACTCGGCGAGGGTCGCGATGTCCGCGCCGATGCCGTACGAGCCGCCGAAGACGACGAGGGTCTTGCCGGTGAGCAGTTCGCGGTAGGCGGCGTCATCGGTCGGCTGCGGGACGGCCGTGGAGGCCAGCTGGAAGAGCTTGTCCGCGATGAAGACGTCGACGGGCTGGGTGACCTTCATGTTGTACTCGTCGCCCGCGACGACGTAGATCGGCACGTCGGGGAGGTACTTCAGGACGACCGAGCAGTCGTCGGTGGCCTGGAAGTTCGGGTCGTCCGCGGCGACCTCGTACGCCCGGCGGATCGTGGAGAGCTTGAAGGCCTGCGGCGTCTGACCGCGGCGCAGCCGGGAGCGGTCGGGCACATCGGTGATGAACTCGCCGTCGCCGCCGTGGGTGCGGGTCACGATGATCGTGTCCGCCGACGGGATGGCGACGTCGACCGCCTGGTAGCGCTCCAGGGCGTCGACGCAGTCCTTGATGACGCGCTGCGACAGCAGCGGGCGCACGGCGTCGTGGAACAGGACGTTGCGGTCCTCGCCCTCGGCCAGGCCCTCGCCGAGGGCCGCGATGGCGCGCTCCGTGGTCTCGTTGCGGGTGGAGCCGCCCTCGATCACCTTGGTGACCTTGGTGAGCCCGGCCTTGGCGACGATCTTCTCCACGTCGGGCACGTAGCCCGGCGCCATCAGCACGATGATGTCGTCGATGGAGTCGGCCTGCTGGAAGATCGACAGCGTGTGCTCGATGACAGCCTTGCCTGCGATCTTCAGCAGCTGCTTGGGGATGGACAGCCCCACGCGCTGGCCGGTGCCGCCTGCGAGCACGACTGCTGTGGTTCGGGCTTTGGCTATGTGCTGAGCAGACACAAACGACCTACTTTGCGGGGGTTGGGAGATACAGCGATGGTTGCACTCTCCGTTTCCGTCCCGCAAGGTGGACGTCGGCCGCAGCATGCCGTATGGACACCTCGTGTTGCCCTGCGATCAGGGCGAATACCGGAATTGATACTTCTCGGACTGGTGACTGACACCACACGATTGAGTGACATGAATTCACCCTTGAGTGGGTTCGGCCCCTCTGATCGGGTGACGCCGAGAGCATGCCGGCCGCCGGACGGGGTGACGGAACAGACCCGTCCGGCGGTATGGCTTCGAATTACTGGAAGTGCGGCTGCGGCTGCGGCCGCACGTCCTAGAACGGGTTGAAGTCGTCGAACTCGCGCTGTGCGTCGTCGCGTTCCGTCTCACGGTCGCGGCGGCGCTGCGCCGCCGGGCGCGGCGCTTCGAGACGGTGGTCCTCGCCACGTCGGCCGAGCATCTCCGCGCCCGCCGCCATGGTCGGCTCCCAGTCGAAGACGACCGCGTTGTCCTCGGCGCCGATGGCCACGCCGTCGCCCGCCCGGGCGCCGGCCTTCATCAGCGCGTCCTCGACACCGAGACGGTTGAGCCGGTCGGCCAGGTAGCCGACGGCCTCGTCGTTGTTGAAGTCGGTCTGCCGGACCCAGCGCTCCGGCTTCTCGCCGCGCACCCGGTAGAGGCCGTCCTCCTCCTGGGTGACGGTGAAGCCCGCGTCGTCGACGGCCTTCGGGCGGATGACGATACGGGTCGCCACCTCCACGGGCTTGGCCGCGCGCGCCTCGGCGATGACACCCGCGAGCGCGAAGGAGAGTTCCTTCAGGCCGGTGCGGGCGACGGCGGACGCCTCGAAGACGCGGTAGCCGCGCGCCTCCAGATCCGGGCGGATCATGTCGGCGAGGTCCTGGCCGTCCGGGATGTCGATCTTGTTGAGAACGACGATGCGGGGCCGGTCCTCCAGGCCGCCGTACTGCTTCAGCTCCTCCTCGATCATGTCGAGGTCGGAGACCGGGTCGCGGTCGGACTCCAGCGTCGCGGTGTCCAGGACGTGCACGAGCACCGAGCAGCGCTCCACGTGCCGCAGGAACTCCAGGCCGAGACCCCGGCCCTGGCTGGCGCCGGGGATGAGGCCCGGGACGTCGGCGATGGTGTACACGGTGCTGCCCGCGGTGACCACGCCGAGGTTCGGGACGAGGGTCGTGAACGGGTAGTCGGCGATCTTCGGCTTGGCCGCCGACAGGACGGAGATCAGCGAGGACTTTCCGGCACTCGGGTAGCCCACCAGCGCGACGTCGGCGACGGTCTTGAGCTCCAGGACGATGTCGCGGGCCTCACCGGGCTCGCCGAGCAGCGCGAAGCCGGGGGCCTTGCGGCGGGCGGAGGCCAGTGCGGCGTTGCCGAGGCCGCCGCGGCCGCCCTGTCCGGCGACGAACGTGGTGCCCTGGCCCACCAGGTCGGCCAGCACATTGCCGTTCCGGTCGAGCACGACCGTACCGTCGGGCACCGGCAGGACCAGGTCCTGCCCGTCCTTGCCGGAGCGGTGGTCGCCCGCGCCGGGCTGCCCGTTGGTGGCCTTGCGGTGGGGGCTGTGGTGATAGTCGAGGAGGGTGGTGACGGCCTGGTCGACGATCAGGGTCACATCGCCGCCGCGGCCGCCGTTGCCGCCGTCCGGACCGCCGAGCGGTTTGAACTTCTCACGGTGTACGGAGGCGCAGCCGTGGCCCCCGTTACCCGCGGCGACATGCAGCTCGACGCGGTCCACGAAGGTGGTCATGGTTGGAACCTCCAGTTACATACGTGCAGAAATGTCTCACTCGTGCCGTCCCGCATAGGAGAAAGCCGTCTCTCATGGGAGAAACACGCGAAAGGCGGACCCGCTTCCCGTACGGGAAGTGAGGTCCGCCTCCGCAGAAACCGCTCGACGAGCGCCGAAAATCAGCCGGCGATCGGAACGATGTTCACGACCTTGCGGCCACGGTGCGTGCCGAACTCGACCGCACCGGCGGCGAGTGCGAACAGCGTGTCGTCGCCACCACGGCCGACGCCCGTGCCCGGGTGGAAGTGGGTGCCGCGCTGGCGGACCAGGATCTCACCGGCGTTGACGGCCTGACCGCCGAAGCGCTTCACGCCGAGCCGCTGAGCATTGGAATCGCGCCCGTTCCGGGTGGACGATGCGCCCTTCTTGTGTGCCATGTCTCCTCAGTCCCTTACTTCGCAGCCGCGGGGATACCAGTGACCTTGATCGCCGTGTACTGCTGACGGTGACCCTGGCGACGGCGGTAGCCGGTCTTGTTCTTGTAGCGAAGGATGTCGATCTTCGCGCCCTTGTGGTGGTCCACGACCTCGGCCTGGACCTTGATCCCGGCCAGCACCCACGGGTCGCTGGTCACGGCGTCGCCGTCGACCACGAGCAGGGTCGAGAGCTCGACCGTGTCGCCAACCTGGGCAGTGGAAATCTTGTCAACCTCAACGATGTCACCGACAGCAACCTTGTGCTGGCGGCCACCGCTGCGCACGATGGCGTACACGCGGATCTCTCTCTCGCTCGGAACGGATCCCCTGATGCCAGCCGCCCGCACAGGCCGAAGCCCGCGACGATCCGGAAGGATGAGCGGCCTCTCCTGGCGGACAGGTCCATCAGGAGGAATGTGCTCAGGGGTGGGCGCGCATGGAAACACGCCGAGGGTCAAGGTTACGGGGCAGCGAGGTAGGGGTCAAACCGGGGCCGGCCGCGCGGCTCCTCGGGTTGAAGCGCCTTGACGCTCATTGGTTGGCGCACCTCGACACTCTTCGCCCTGAGACGGACACGCCCGCGCTCTCTCCCACCGGCCGCCGCCGACTGCTCCTCCTGCTCGTGCCCGTCGTCTACGTACTGCTGCAGCTCACGGCAGACTCCCAGCGGGCCCTGTTCCCGGACTCGTACCGCTGTGCGCGCTGAGGAGCAGTACCTGGGCTCCTCTCCCACGAGGGGGCGCACCACACCGCGCTCAGCGCTTTCTGTACGAGCCGGGCCGAGGCGGCGGCGAAGAAGGCCCATTGAGTTGCGGCCCGATCACGCCACCGGGTGGACTGTGGAAAAGGCGGTAGCGGGATATCGGTACGACCGAGACACTGCGGGCCCGCGGTCGTAAGGGCCAGGTCACCATGGCCACAAAGGCTGGTTGCCCTGCCTGAAGCGGGCCGACACGCCGATCAGCATTCTCCGGAATGACATATCCGGCCGCGGCCGCGTCACATTATCGGGATTTTCATAGCGGGTTTCGTTGAGGTTACGGCTGAAGAGACGCGGCCCACACGTTCCACACCGGCGTCTGACATGCGAAAGAGGTGCGGTACCCGCGAGGGAACCGCACCTCTCTCCTTGCTGTCTGACCGCTGGTCAGCTCTCGGTACCGGCTGAGACCGAGGGCTGCGGCGACTGCTCAGCGGCGACCGTCTTCTTCGCCGCCGCCTTCTTGGCCGTCGTCTTCTTCGCGACGGTCTTCTTGGCAGCCGTCTTCTTGGTGGCTGCCTTCTTGGCGGTGGCCTTCTTGGCCGTCTTGCGGGCCGTCTTCTTGGCCGGGGCCTCCGCCATCGGGGCTTCCGGGGCTTCGGCGGGCTCGGCTTCGGGCTTCGGCTCGGCTTCGGGCTTCGGCTCGGTGGAACCGGTGACCACGACGACCTCTGCCGCGTCCGCGCCCGCGGGCGAGCCCGCGGGGGCGGGCGCGCCCGCGGGCGAGCCCGCGGGGGCGGGCGCGCCCGCGGGCGAGCCCGCGGGGGCGGTGACCTTGCGGGTCACCCGGCGGCGGGCACGCGGCGGAGCGGCCGCGGGGGCCGCCTCTTCGGGTGCTGCCTCGGGCTGCGGAGTCTCGATGACGACCGGGGCCTCGATGACAACCGGGGCCTCGATGACGACCGGGGCCACAGTGGCCGGGACCTCAGCAGCGGCCGGGGCTTCCTCGGCGGCCGGAGCGGTCGCCTTCCGGGTCGCCCGGCGGCGCGTGCGGCCCTGGGGGGCCTCGGCGACGGGCTCCGGCTCCATCACCGGCTCGGGCTCCGCGGCCACGACCGGCTCCGGCTCGACGACCGGCTCCGGGGCAGGGGCCGCTTCGGCCTTCGGGGCGCCGGCCGGAGCCGTGGCCTTACGGGTCGCGCGACGCCGACCGCGACCGCGCGAGGCTGCCGCCTCGGCCTCGGCCGCGCTGCTGTACAGCTCCTCGTCCGGAACGAACTCCGGCTCGGGCAGCGCCACCGGGGCGGCCACCTCGGCAGCCACCTCGGCCTCGGTCTCGACCTCGGTGACGTGCTCGTGCTCGGGCTCCTGGCCCGCGCCGACCCGACCGCGCTTCTTGACACGCTTGCCGCCGCCACCGACCGACGTCGGCTGCTCCATGTGCACGATCACGCCGCGCCCGTTGCAGTGGACGCAGGTCTCGGAGAAGGACTCCAGCAGACCCTGGCCCACCCGCTTACGGGTCATCTGGACCAGGCCCAGCGAGGTGACCTCGGCGACCTGGTGCTTCGTACGGTCACGGCCCAGGCACTCCAGCAGACGCCGCAGCACCAGGTCCCGGTTGGACTCCAGCACCATGTCGATGAAGTCGACGACGACGATGCCACCGAGGTCGCGCAGCCGCAGCTGACGCACGATCTCCTCGGCCGCCTCCAGGTTGTTCTTGGTGACGGTCTCCTCGAGGTTGCCGCCCTGGCCGGTGAACTTGCCGGTGTTGACGTCGACGACGACCATCGCCTCGGTCTTGTCGATCACCAGCGAGCCGCCGCTCGGCAGATAAACCTTCCGGTCCAGCGCCTTCATGAGCTGCTCGTCGATCCGGTACGTCGCGAAGATGTCGACCTCGGAGGTCCAGCGCGACAGGCGGTCCGTCAGGTCGGGCGCCACCTGCGAGACGTAGCCGTGGATGGTCTCCCACGCGTCGTCGCCGCTGACGATGACCTTGGAGAAGTCCTCGTTGAAGATGTCGCGGACGACCCGGACGGTCATGTCCGGCTCGCCGTAGAGCAGCGTCGGCGCGTTGGAACTGCCGGTGCTCTTCGCCTTCTTCTGGATGTCCTCCCACTGCTGCTGCAGCCGCTCGACATCACGGCTCAGCTCGTCCTCGCTGGCGCCCTCCGCCGCGGTGCGGACGATGACGCCCGCGTCCTCGGGAACGATCTTCTTGAGGATGGTCTTCAGCCGGGCCCGCTCGGTGTCGGGCAGCTTGCGGCTGATGCCGGTCATCGAGCCCTCGGGCACATAGACCAGGTAGCGGCCGGGCAGCGAGACCTGGCTGGTCAGGCGGGCGCCCTTGTGGCCGATCGGGTCCTTGGTCACCTGGACGAGGACGGACTGGCCGGACTTGAGCGCGGTCTCGATACGGCGCGGCCCGTGGGCCATGCCGAGCGCCTCGAAGTTCACCTCACCCGCGTACAGGACGGCGTTGCGGCCCTTGCCGATGTCGACGAAGGCGGCCTCCATGGACGGCAGTACGTTCTGCACCTTGCCCAGGTAGACGTTGCCGACGTAGCTGGTGGCCTGCTCCTTGTTGACGTAGTGCTCGACGAGCACGTTGTCCTCAAGAACGCCGATCTGGGTGCGCTCGCCGTTCTGGCGGACGACCATGACCCGCTCGACGGCCTCACGGCGCGCCAGGAACTCGGCCTCGGTGATGATCGGGACGCGACGGCGGCCCTGCTCACGGCCCTCGCGGCGGCGCTGCTTCTTCGCCTCCATGCGGGTCGAGCCCTTGATGGACTGGACCTCGTCGAAGCCGGTGCCGGGCTCCCGCTCTTCCTTCTTACGGGGCTCGCGGACCTTGACGACCGTACGCTCCGGGTCGTCGACGCCGTTGTCCGTCTCGGACGGGACGTCGCCGCTGCGACGACGACGGCGACGACGGCGACGGCTGCTGCTGGATCCGGCGACGGACGCCTCGTGCTCCTCGTCCTCCTCCTCTTCGGACTCCTGAGCGCGCTCCTGGTCACCCTCGGCGGCAGCCTCGTCGCCGAACTGCTCCGCGGTCTCGTCGTCCTCGGCGCTCTCGCCACGACGGCGGCGACGGCCTCCACGACGGCGACGGCGCGAGGGCCGGTCCCCGTACTCGTCCGTCTCCTCGCCCTCGTGCTCGGCTTCGCTCTCGCCCTCCGGCTCGGGCTCCTCCTCGACGTGCTCCTCCACCTCGACGGCGGGAGCGGCGGCCTGCTCGGGCTCGGCGGCCTCACCGCGACGGCGGCGACGGCGGCGCGAACCGGTCTGCGGCGCGGCCTCGGCGGCCGGTGCCTCGATGGTGGCGGCCGGCTCCTCGACCGTCTCAGGCTCTTCCTCGACCTCTTCGTGACGCGAAGCGGCAGCGGCGGCCGCCGCGGTCTCCGGGGTCTGGAACATCGGCTCGGCGAAGACCGGTGCCTGGAACACGGCCACGGCGGGGCGCTCGGCGCGACGGCTCTTGCGTACGGGCTCCTCCTCCTTGGCGGTGAACTCGGGGCGGCCGGCGGCCGCGGTGGCGCGGCGCCGGGTGCGGCCACGCGGTGCGGCCTCCTCGGCGGGCTCGGCGGCCGGCTCCTCGGCGGCGGCCTCGGTGGCCTGCGGCGCACCGGCCGGAGCGGTCGCCTTACGGACCGCGCGACGACGCCCGCGCGGGGCCTCGACGGCTTCTTCCTCCGCTTCCGCGGGCGCGGCGACTGCCTCGGCGTGCTGCGGTGCACCGGCCGGAGCCGATGCCCTGCGCCGGGTACGGCCGCGCGGCGCGGCGGCCTCGGCGGCCGGCTCGGGCTCGGCAGCCGTCACGGGCGTCGCTTCCTCGACGATCTCAACGGCCTCGGCAGGCTGCGGCGCACCCGCCGGAGCGGTCGCCTTACGGACCGCACGACGACGCGTACGCGCCGGCGGCGCCTCCACGACCTCGACCTCGGCTTCGGCTTCGGGTTCGACAACGGCTTCGACAACGGGCTCGGCAACGGCCTCGGCAGCCTGCGGCGCACCCGCCGGAGCCGTCGCCTTACGAACGGCACGACGACGCGTACGCGCCGGCGGCGCCTCCACGACCTCGACCTCGGCTTCGACAACGGGTTCGACAACGGCTTCGACAACGGGCTCGGCAACGGCCTCGGCAGCCTGCGGCGCACCCGCCGGAGCCGTCGCCTTACGGACCGCACGACGACGCGTACGCGCCGGCGGCGCCTCCACGACCTCGGCTTCGACATCTGCCTCGGCTTCGACGACGGGCTCGGTGGTTTCGGCGCTCGCGGCGTATGCCACGATCTCGGCGGCCTCGGCGGCCTGCGGCGCACCCGCCGGAGCGGTCGCCTTACGGACCGCACGACGGCGCGTGCGGGCCGGCGGCGCGGCTTCTGCGGCCGGGGCGCTCCCGGCTTCGGTGGTGGTGCTGTCGGACACTGCGGCGTCAACGGCCGGTATGGCCGGAGCGGCGGTGCCCGGGGCCTCCGCCACCGGCGGGCCGGCGGGGCGGGACGCGGCGCGGCGCCTGCGGCGCGGCGGCAGCTTGTCGCCAGGTGCGTTGTTCTCTTCGGCGTTCCCGGTCGTGCCGGGTTCGTTGGACTGGGGCATGCGGGCGGTTCTCCCGTCAGGCTCCCGGGCGCCGCGTCTGGTTCCGGTCCAACACGGTCCGCGTGATGTACGCGGGACCGGCGTCCGGGGCGCGGGCGCCGCACGGGAACTCAATGTCTGGCTCGCCGGTTCCGTACGCGAGGTGCGTACGGCCTGGCGAAAGTCTTATGGGTCATCGCGCGGCCCGGCCCAGGTGGCTCCCGAGTCGGAGAGCTGCGCTGCAACGACCGCCTTACGCGGAACCTGCACCTTCCGGCGCCGTCGCGACGGCGGTCCCGGCGGCCGTGGATGGAGCGGCCGGGGCTGCCTCGCGGTCGGGCGCGAGCGGGTCGGTCACCGTGCCGGACTCCTCGTCGAAGAGCCCCTGCGCCAGCCTGGTCACCGCTGCGGGTACCGGCGGCGCCAGGTCGGCCACAACGCGGAGACCGGACAGGACGTCGTCAGGTCGCACGGCAGGTGTCACGTGCCGAACAACCAGCCGCAGTATCGCACAGGGCCTGTCCTCGGGCCTATCAGGCTGTGGATCAAGGGCCTCCAGGCCGACCACGGCGGCGCGGGCGTCGAAGGTCCGCATGCCGTTCTTCGCGCGGCGCTGGACCTCGACGGTCTGCGCCCCGTTGAAGGCGGCCACGGCCTTCGCTGCCTCCTCGACGGGGACTCCGTCGAGACGCAGTTCCCAGATGGAGGCGGTCAGCCGGTCGGCGAGACCCGAGGTGCGGGCCTCCACGGCGTCGGTGACGTCGAGACCGTCCGGCAGCGAGGCGTTGAGCAGCTCGCGCAGGACCGCGGGATCCCGGGCCTCGGTGAGGGCGATCTCCAGAAACTCGGCCTCACTGCCCGTGCCGGTGGGTGCGGCATTGGCGTACGAGACCTTCGGGTGCGGGGTGAAGCCCGCCGAGTAGGCCATGGGCACCTCGGAGCGGCGCAGTGCCCGCTCGAAGGCACGCTGGAAGTCGCGGTGGCTGGTGAACCGGAGGCGGCCGCGCTTGGTGTAGCGCAGTCGGATGCGCTGCACTGCCGGTGCGGGCGGCGGGCCTTCGGGCTGTCGCTTGCCCAGTGGTTCTTCTCCTCGGTGCGGGACGGACGCGGTGGCACGCCGCCCTCGAAATGCGGGTGGCCCGGGGTGTCCGGTCCGGCTCACCCCCGCTCGGTGTTTTTCTCTCCGAGCAGGGAGATCTCTGGTTCGGGCGCCGCGCTGGGCACAGTCGTTGTACTACCCAGAGTACGCGCAAGAGGGCTCCCCGGTTCCCGGGGCTCGGGCGCCCCCGGTCCGCCGACCAGTGCCCGCCAGGCATCACGGCGCGCCCGCGCCACGGTCTCGCGTGCCGTGCGCAGCGCCGACCGGGCCGCGCGTCCGGTCTCGACGGCGGCCCGCTTGGCGGGGGCCCAGACCGCGTCCCGTACGAAATGCCCCACCGGCGTGCACACCGCGCGGTAGGCCCAGGTCACCGGCGCCCCGACCAGATGCCACGCCAGCCAGGCGATGGCCCGGCCGACGGCCCGCGAGATGTACCCCGCGATCCGCCAGGCGACACCGAACGCTGCGGCGATCTCCCGGCCGACCGGAGCGAGGACCCGCCGGTACAGCAGGCCGAGCGGCGCGACGAGCAGCGTCAGGACCAGCCACTCCACCGCTGCCCACAGCCCGCTCCCGGAAGCCGCGATCCCGCGTGCCAGCAGTTCGAGCAGCCAGGTGAGGCCGTGGCCGAGCGGGGTGAGCAGTTCGCGGTACGTCCAGGCCAGCGGCCGTACGACCAGGTGCTCCACCAGCCAGACGACGGCGAGCGCGAGCGGCACCAGGACGTACCGCCACAGGGCGGCCAGAGGCCAGACGAACAAGGCGGTGAGCACCCAGCCGATCGCGACGGCGATCCCCCGCCCGGCAGGGACGAGCAACGCGCGGTACACCCTGCCCAGCCCGTGCCCGATCGGGGTGAGCACCGCCTTGTACAGCCACACCACCGGCACCACGAGCCCGTACCGCACCGCCGGCACCAGCACGTACCGCCAGAGCGCGACCCACGGCCATACGAAGACCGCCGCGGCCAGCCACCGCAGCGCATGGCCCAGCGGGGTGAGCACCCATGCGTACAGCCAGACCGCGGGGGCCACCACCAGCGTCGCGAACAGCCAGGCCAGGGCCCGGCCCAGGGGGCGCAGCAGGATGCGGTCGGCGGCACGGGCGGCGACCGTCAGGACGTCCCAGACCATGCGTACGGGCAGGACGATCACCAGCACCACGATCCGTACCGGAATCCTGATGAGGGTGGTCAGACAGCCCTCACCGACCTCGTAGTGCGCGGGAACCTGGTGCTTGCCGTAGTCCATGCCGTACATGACGCGAAGGCCCGGTCCGGGGTTTCCCGGGCCGGGCCTTCGTCACCGAGCTGTCACCCGGACGGACGGGTCCGGGGCGGCTACTTCACGACCGACAGCGGCAGCAGCTTCTTGCCGGTCGGGCCGATCTGGATGCTGGTGTCCATCTGCGGGCAGACGCCGCAGTCGAAGCACGGGGTCCAGCGGCAGTCCTCGACCTCGGTCTCGTCGAGCGAGTCCTGCCAGTCCTCCCAGAGCCAGTCCTTGTCGAGACCGGAGTCCAGGTGGTCCCAGGGCAGGACCTCTTCGTACGTCCGCTCCCGGGTGGTGTACCAGTCGACGTCCACGCCGTACTCGGGCAGCGTCTTCTCGGCGGCGGTCATCCAGCGGTCGTAGCTGAAGTGCTCGCGCCAGCCATCGAAACGGCCGCCGGACTCGTAGACCGCGCGGATGACGGAGCCGACGCGGCGGTCGCCGCGCGAGAGCAGGCCCTCGACGATGCCGGGCTTGCCGTCGTGGTAGCGGAAGCCGATGGAGCGGCCGTACTTCTTGTCGCCGCGGATCTTGTCGCGGAGCTTGGTCAGCCGGGCGTCGGTCTCCTCGGCGCCGAGCTGCGGGGCCCACTGGAACGGCGTGTGCGGCTTGGGCACGAAGCCGCCGATGGAGACGGTGCAGCGGATGTCGTTCTGGCCGGAGACCTCGCGGCCCTTGGCGATCACGTTGACCGCCATGTCGCCGATCTGGAGGACGTCCTCGTCGGTCTCGGTGGGCAGACCACACATGAAGTACAGCTTCACCTGGCGCCAGCCGTTGCCGTACGCGGTGGCGACGGTACGGATGAGGTCCTCTTCCGAGACCATCTTGTTGATGACCTTGCGCATCCGCTCGGAGCCGCCCTCGGGGGCGAAGGTGAGTCCGGAGCGACGGCCGTTGCGGGTCAGCTCGTTGGCCAGGTCCACGTTGAACGCGTCGACGCGGGTGGAGGGCAGCGAGAGGCCGATCTTGTCCTCGGTGTACCGGTCGGCGAGGCCCTTGGCGATCTCGCCGATCTCGGTGTGGTCCGCGGAGGAGAGCGAGAGCAGCCCGACCTCTTCGAAGCCGGTCGCCTTGAGACCCTTCTCGACCATCTCGCCGATGCCGGTGATGCTTCGCTCCCGCACGGGGCGCGTGATCATGCCGGCCTGGCAGAAACGGCAGCCGCGGGTGCAGCCGCGGAAGATCTCGACGGACATCCGCTCGTGGACGGTCTCGGCGAGGGGCACGAGGGGCTGCTTCGGGTACGGCCACTCGTCGAGGTCCATCACGGTGTGCTTGGACACCCGCCACGGCACGCCCGACTTGTTGGGCACGACACGACCGATGCGCCCGTCCGGGAGGTACTCGACGTCGTAGAAGCCCGGGACGTAGACGCCGCCGGTCTTCGCGAGCCGGAACAGCACCTCTTCGCGGCCGCCGGGGCGGCCCTCGGCCTTCCAGCCGCGGATGATCTCGGTGATCTCCAGGACGGCCTGCTCGCCGTCGCCGATGACCGCGCAGTCGATGAACTCGGCGATCGGCTCGGGGTTGAACGCGGCGTGGCCGCCGGCCAGCACGATCGGGTCGTCGACGGTGCGGTCCGCGGCGTTCAGCGGGATGCCCGCGAGGTCCAGGGCGGTGAGCATGTTGGTGTAGCCGAGCTCGGTGGAGAAGCTCAGCCCGAAGACGTCGAAGGCACGGACGGGGCGGTGGCTGTCCACGGTGAACTGCGGGACCTTGTGCTCGCGCATCAGCTCTTCGAGGTCCGGCCACACGCTGTAGGTGCGCTCGGCAAGGACGCCCTGGCGCTCGTTGAGTACCTCGTAGAGGATCATGACGCCCTGGTTGGGCAGTCCGACCTCGTACGCGTCCGGGTACATCAGTGCCCAGCGGACGTCGCATTCGTCCCACGGCTTGACGGTGGAGTTCAGCTCACCGCCGACGTACTGGATGGGCTTCTGCACATGCGGGAGCAGAGCTTCGAGCTGTGGGAAGACCGAATCGACAGACATCGCGAACTTTCGAGAGCCGGCAAGGGTGACCATCAAGCGTACCCCGGCACTCAGCCTTCCAGCGCCGACCGGATCCGGGGCCGCGACGCCCGCTTCCACACTTCGGGCAGCTCCCGTTCCCCGGCGGCGGCGGCCGCCTCCTCCCGCCCGTACAGCAGTCCCCAGGTGAATCCCGGTTCCCCCGCCGCGTGTGCCTGGACGGCCAGGGTGCGCAGGGCGTCGCGGGCCACGACGCTGTCCTGGTGGTCGCCGAGAAGGGTCTGGAGGGCCTTCATCCGTTTGGCGAACCGCTTGGCCGGCTTCCCCAGCGCGGGCCCGGCCGCCTCCGCCGCGTAGCGGGCGCGCTTGGCCGCCTTGCGAGCGTCGTGCATGGCGAGATCGCGGTCCTCGCCGGGCGGGAGTTCCAGGGCGCGGCCGACGCGGGTCGCGAGGCGCTCGTACTCCTTCAGTACGGCGCGGGGCAGTGCCCGGTCGGGGCCCTTGGACGCGGCGGGCAGCAGGGGCGGGGCGGCGAGCAGGGCGTCGAGGCTGTCCAGGAGTGCCAGGTAGCGCGTTGAGTCGAGTACGCCGACGGTCCGGCTCCGGGAGCCGCCCCGGCGGGCCACCGACCAGATCCGGAGCCTGCTGCGGACGGGGCCGAGGACCAGGGTGCGGGGCAGGCCGTCGAGGCGGGCGCGCAACCGGGCGTCGAGGACTTCCTGATCGCGGTCGATACCGAGCTCGGCGGCCAGCCACTTCAGCTCGTCGCCGACCGGGTCGGTGACGCCGCGGTCGAGGATCTTCCCGTAGGACCGCAGCGCGCTGCGGAGCCTGCGGGTGGCGACCCGCATCTGATGCACGGAGTCGGGGAGGTCACGGCGTACGGCGGGGTCCAGGGCGGTGATCGCCTCGGTCTGGTGGCGGATGTACGTGAGGACGTGGTCGCCCGCGGTGGGGTGCGCCCCCTTCCGGCCGGGGGTCTTCTTCGGCCTCGGCGCGGTCTCGGCGAGCGCCCTGGCCAGTTTCGACGGTGCCGCGGACGGGCGGATTCCGGCCTTGCGCAGCCTCCGTTCGACGGCGTCGAGGAAGGCGGGGTCGCCGTCGTCGGCGAGTTCGACCTCGATCTCCGTCCAGGCGGCCGTACCGCTGCCGCCGGTCAGCCGTTCGGCCCGCACGGTGTCGGTGCTGACTTCGGCGAGCAGCCCGCCCCCGGCGTCGAGGAGGTGGTGGACGTCGCGGGCGGAGCGCAGCCGGACGACGGGGACGAGCTCCCGGTCCCGGCCCCGGGAGCGGAGCAGCCCGGCGAGAGAGGGCGGCAGGGTGTCGGAGAGCGGCTCGCGCAGCTCGTCCCGGATGCCGGAGGCGACCGGGAATTTGAGGTGCCAGCCGGCGTCGCTCCCGCCGGTGCGGCGGCGCAGGGTGAGGGAGTCCGCCGCGAGCCGGAGGTCCTCGGTGTCGTAGTAGACGGCGTCCAGTTCGGTGACGCCGCAATGGTCGACGGCCGAGACCCCGGCCACCCGGCTCAGGTCGGGGAGCCGGGTTTCCGCCGTGGCTTCGTACTTCCGCTCGATCTCACGCTTCGAGTCCGCCATGAACCGAATCTAGACGTGTTGTACGCGAATGGGCAGTGCTCCCGCACCGGCTCAGGCGCTTATCGGCCGTTGCACTCTGATCGACTGGAGCAGTCCGACGGCCACCCAGACGGCGAACATCGCGGATCCTCCGTACGACACGAACGGCAGCGGCAGCCCGGCCACCGGCATGATGCCGAGCGTCATCCCGATGTTCTCGAAGGACTGGAAGGCGAACCACGCGATGATTCCGGCGGCGACGATCGTGCCGTACAGCTCGGTCGTCTCGCGGGCGATCCGGCAGGCGCGCCACAGGACGATGCCGAGCAGGACGAGGATCAGCCCGGCGCCGAGGAAGCCGAGCTCCTCGCCGGCGACGGTGAAGACGAAGTCGGTCTGCTGCTCGGGGACGAACTGGCCGGTGGTCTGGGTGCCCTGGAAGAGGCCCGTTCCGGTGAGGCCGCCGGAGCCGATCGCGATGCGGGCCTGGTTGGTGTTGTAGCCGACGCCCGCCGGGTCGAGCGCGGGGTTGGCGAAGGCGGCGAAGCGGGCGATCTGGTACTCGTCGAGCAGGCCGAGCTTCCAGATCGCGATCGCACCGGCCACGCCCGCGCCGAGCAGGCCGAAGATCCAGCGGTTCGACGCGCCGGAGGCGAGGAGCACGCCGAGCACGATGACGACCATGACCATTACGGAGCCGAGGTCCGGCATCCCCATGACGACAATCATCGGCACGGACGCCAGGCCCAGCGCCTTGGCGACGGTTCGGTGGTCGGGGTGGAGCTGGTCGCCCGCGTCGACGCGCTCGGCGAGCAGCCTCGCCATGATCAGGATGATGGTGATCTTGGTGAACTCGGACGGCTGGAGCGAGAAGCCGCCGCCGATGATGATCCAGGCGTGGGCGCCGTTGACGGTGGCGCCGAGCGGGGTGAGGACCGCCAGTACGAGGATCACCGAGAGGCCGTAGAGGATCGGGACGGCGCCGCGCAGGGTGCGGTGGCCGAGCCAGATCGTGCCGATCATCAGGGCGAAGCCGATGCCGGTGTTGAGGGCGTGCCGGAAGAGGAAGTAGTACGGGTCGCCGTGGGTGAGCACGTGGCGGCCCCGGGTCGCCGAGTAGACCAGCAGCGAGCCGATGAAGGAGAGCGCGATCGCGGACCCGAGCAGCGGCCAGTCGAGTTTGCGTACGACGGAGTCGCGGGCGATGAGTTTGCCCCAGGCGGAGCGCTCGGGGGCGTAGCGCGAGACGGAGAAGCCGGCCATCAGTCGCGCCTCCCCAGGATCGCGGCGAGGGTCTGTTCCTCCGGGGGCTTCTGCGAGTCGGGGTTGTACGGCTTGATCTCCGGGGCGTCGATCGAGCCGTCCCGCTGGATCTTCGGCAGGGACTTCTGCGGGGTGGGCAGCAGCGCCTTCTTCAGGTCCTGATTGCCGGAGTCGTCGAGACCGTAGAGGGCGTCGTAGATGTTGCGCACAGCGGGCCCGGACGCACCGGAGCCCGTTCCGCCCTGAGAGATCGTCATGACGATCGAGTAGTCCTTGGTGTACGTGGCGAACCAGGAGGTCGTCTGCTTGCCGTAGACCTCGGCCGTACCCGTCTTGGCGTGCATCGGGATCTTGTCCTGCGGCCAGCCGCCGAACCGCCAGGCGGCGGTACCGCGGGTCGCGACGCCCGCCAGCGCCCCCTCCATCTGCTTCAGGGTCTTGGCGCTGACCGGCAGCTTGCCGTGCGAATGGGGCTCGATCACGCGGACGTGCTTGCTGTCGGGGCTGACGATCGCCTTGCCGACGGTCGGGTCGTAGAGCGTGCCGCCGTTGCTGATCGCGGCGTAGATGGTCGCCATCTGGATTGGGGTGACGAGAGTGTCGCCCTGGCCGATGGAGTAGTTGATCGCGTCATAGGCGTGCAGCTTCATGCCCTCGAGGCAGTTCTCGTGGGCGAGCACGGTGACGAAGTCCTTCTTCTTGGGCCAATTCTTGCCCTGCTCGCACCAGGCGTCCTTGTTGGCCTTCCAGAAGTCCTTCTTCCACTGGCGGTCGGGGACACGGCCGGTGACCTCGCCGGGGAGGTCGATACCGGTCTCCTTGCCGAGGCCGAACTGGTGGGCGGTCTTGAAGAACCAGTCCTTGGCGTTCTTCTTGGGCTTCAGCCCGCCGTCCTTCTGCCACTGCTGGTGGCCGAGTGCGTAGAAGACGGTGTCGCAGGAGACCTCGAGCGCCTGGCCCAGGGTGATCGCGCCGTGGCCCTGCGATTCGAAGTTCTTGTAGACCTGGCCGTCGGCGCTGTAGGAGCTGGGGCAGGCGTAGTGGCCGTCGAACGCGTAGCCCGCCTGGACGGAGGCCGCGGTCGAGACGACCTTGAAGATCGAGCCCGGTGCGGCCTGGCCCTGGATGGCGCGGTTGAGCAGCGGATAGTTGGACTTCTTGCTGGTCATCCGGGCGTAGTCCTTGCCCGAGATGCCGCCGACCCAGGCGTTGGGGTCGTAGTTCGGCAGGGAGGCCATCGCGACGACCCGGCCGGTCCTGGCCTCCATGACGACGACGGCGCCGGAGTCGGCCTTGTAGTTCTCGCCGGTGTTCTTGTCGAAGGACTGACGGGCCGTCTTCATGGCCTCGTCGAGCTCGTACTCGGCGACGGCCTGGACCCGGGCGTCGATGGAGGTGACGACGCTGGAGCCGGGCTCCGCCTCGTCGTTCTTCGCCTGGCCGATGACCCGGCCGAGGTTGTCGACCTCGTAGCGGGTGACACCGGCCTTGCCGCGCAGTTCCTTGTCGTAGGTGCGCTCCAGGCCGGAGCGGCCGACCTGGTCGGAGCGGAGGTACGGCGAGTCGGTGTCCTGGGCCT
The DNA here is from genome assembly GCF_045207325.1 of Streptomyces sp. NBC_00846. Taxonomy (NCBI): domain Bacteria; kingdom Bacillati; phylum Actinomycetota; class Actinomycetes; order Kitasatosporales; family Streptomycetaceae; genus Streptomyces; species Streptomyces sp. NBC_00846. The sequence continues at coordinate 2,242,620 of NZ_CP108846.1, forward strand.
TGGTGATCTCCTCGTCGGTGACGGGCGATAGATAGCCGAGGACCTGGGCGGAGTTGGCCTTGCCGGGTGCGGCGTAGCGGCGTACGGCGGTGGGTTCGGCGGTGATGCCGGGGAAGTCCTCGGCGCGTTCGCGGATCTGGAGGGCCTGCTGGGTGGTGGCCTCGTCGGTGACCGGGATCGGCTGGTACGGCGAGCCGTTCCAGCAGGGCTGCGGGGTCTTCGCGTCGCAGAGGCGGACCTTGTCGAGGACTTCCTTGGGCTGCATGCCGAGGACACCGGCGAGCCGGGTCAGGACACTCTTGCCGTCGTCCGCCATCTTCAACAGCTCGGTGCGGCTGGCGGAGACGACCAGACGGGTCTCGTTGTCGGCGAGGGGCACGCCGCGCGCGTCGAGGATGGAGCCGCGCACGGCGGGCTGGACGACCTGCTGGACGTGGTTGTTCTTCGCCTCGTCGCTGTACTCCTTGCCGTTACGGATCTGGAGGAACCAGAGGCGCCCGCCGAGGGTGAGCAGCAGCGAGAAGACGAGGACCTGGATGATGACGAGACGAATCTGGACCCGCTGGGTCCGGCCGGTCTCGGGGATGTTGCTCACGGGGCGCCCCCGGTGGTGGTCGGGCCGGAGACACGGGGAGTGTCCCCGCTGTGGTGCGGCCTCACAGTCGCTTGACTCCCTTGATCCGCCCGGCGCGTGCCGCGCGGTTACGGGCGGCCTTGACGCGCAGTCCGCCGCGCTGGCCGCCGATCCGCAGCCCGGTACCGGAGGCCAGCCAGCCCGCGGCGACGTCGCCACCGCCGGACGCGTCGGCGACCGGATCGTTCACCGTGCGTCTGGCGATCGCCATGACCAGCGGCACGACGAACGGCGCGAGGAGCAGGTCGTAGGCGGCGGCGGTGAACAGCAGGCTGCCCAGGCCCACATGACGGGCCGCCGTGTCCCCGACGAGCGCGCCGACGAGCGCGTACAGCAGGGTCGAGCCGATCGCCGCGGCGACGACGCCGATCATCGGGACGGCCGCCGACTTGAGCTGCCCGTTCTCCGGCTTGACCAGTCCGGCGAAGTAGCCGATGACGCAGAGGACCAGCGCGTAGCGCCCGGCGGCGTGGTCGGCGGGCGGTGCCAGGTCGGCGAGGAGTCCCGCGCCGAAGCCGATGAGGGCGCCGCTGACATGCCCGTACACGAAGGCGAGAGCGAGGACGACGAGGAGGAGCAGGTCGGGCACGGCGCCGGGGAGTTGGAGCCGGGCGAGGACGGAGACCTGGACGACGAGGGCGACGACGACCAGGAAGACGGAGAGCAGAGTCTGGTTCAAGCGCATGGGAATCAGCTCTACCTCTGCTCGTTTACCGCGTTGCCGGTGTTCGGTGTGGCGTTCGAACTGCTGCTGGGGACCGCGGATCCGCTCGGGTCCGGGCTCTCGTGGATGTTCCCGACGACGTTTCCTTCGGTGTCGACGATGTCGCCGTTGGGCGAGATCGTCACGGTGACGGTCGGGGTGGGCTTGGGCTTGGCGGGCTTGGCGGGCGCCTTGGGCAGGACCATGTCGCGGGGGTCCTCGCGCGGGGCCTGCACGACGATGCCGACGATGTCGAGCTTGGTGAACCCGACGAACGGACGGACGTAGACGGTACGGGTCAGGCCGCCGCCGGACGGGTCGACGCGGACGACCTCCCCCACCGGGACGCCGGGCACGAACGGCTTGTCCTTGCTCGAACCGAAGGTGACCAGGCGGTCGCCCTTGTTCACCTTGGCCTTGCCGTTGAGGAACTGGACGGACAGCGGCCGGGAACCCTGGCCGGTGGCGAAGCCCAGTTCGTCGGTCTTCTCCATACGGGTGCCGACGGTGAAGTCGGGGTCGTTGGCCAGGAGCACCGTGGCGGTGTCCGGGCCGACGGTGGTGACCCGGCCGACGAGCCCGTCGCCGTTGATGACGGTCATGTCGCGCTTGATGCCGTCGTGGGAGCCGGCATCGATGGTGACCGTCCAGGAGAAGCCCTGGGCCGCTCCTATGGCGACGACCTCGGCGGCCTTGATGCCGTACTGCCCGGCGGCCGACTTCTTCAGCATCCGGTCCAGTTCGCGGACCCGGTTGCGGTTCTGGTCGTCGCTGCCGAGCTTCGTCTTCAGCGCGGCGTTCTGCTGCTCCAGTTCGGCGATCCGGTTGTGCCGGGTACCGGAGTCGCGTACCGCTCCTATGGCGTTGCCCACCGGATCGACGGCCGCCGCCACACCGTTCTCGACCGGTCCGAAGACCGTGGCGGCGGCATGCCGGGCACCGTCCACCGGTGACTCCTCGCCGCCCCGGATGTCCACCGTGATCAATGCGAATGCGATGGCGACCAGCAGCACCAGGAGCAGCCGGCTCTCTCGTGTGTCCCTCACGTGCGGCGGCCGTGCCTTCCTCGTCGGAATGTTCGTGCCTGTATATCAACGATCGGCCGTACGGAGCGGCAGCGGTCCGCGCGGCAGACCACTGTGTTGTCCGCCCGCGGACCGGGCCCGCCGTCTACCGGCGGGGCTGGGCGTCCAGCACCTGCTGGAGTGCCTCGAACTCCTCGACGCACTTGCCGGATCCGAGCGCCACCGAGTCCAGCGGGTCCTCGGCGATGTGGATCGGCATGCCGGTCTCGCGGCGCAGCCGCTCGTCCAGCCCGCGCAGCAGCGCGCCGCCACCGGTGAGGACGATGCCGCGGTCCATGACGTCGCCGGAGAGCTCCGGCGGGCACTTGTCGAGCGTGGTCTTCACCGCGTCGACGATCGCGTTGACCGGCTCCTCGATGGCCTTGCGGACCTCGTCGGCCGAGATGACCACGGTCTTGGGCAGCCCGGAAACCAGGTCACGGCCGCGGATCTCGGTGTGCTCGTCCTTGTCCAGGTCGTACGCCGAGCCGATCGTGATCTTGATCTGTTCGGCGGAACGCTCACCGAGAAGGAGCGAGTACTCCTTCTTGATGTGCTGGATGATCGCGTTGTCCAGTTCGTCACCGGCGACCCGGATCGACTGGGCAGTGACGATTCCGCCGAGCGAGATGACCGCGACCTCGGTCGTGCCGCCACCGATGTCGACGACCATGTTGCCGGTGGCCTCGTGGACCGGCAGCCCGGAGCCGATGGCCGCCGCCATGGGCTCCTCGATGATGTGCACCTGGCGCGCGCCGGCCTGCGTCGACGCCTCGATGACGGCGCGTCGCTCGACGCCGGTGATGCCGGAGGGCACGCAGACGACGACGCGCGGACGGGCAAGGTAGCGGCGCTTGTGGATCTTCAGGATGAAGTAGCGGAGCATCCGCTCGGTGATCTCGAAGTCGGCGATCACGCCGTCCTTCAGCGGCCGTACGGCAACGATGTTGCCCGGTGTACGCCCGATCATCTTCTTGGCCTCGGAGCCGACCGCCAGGATGCCGCCGGTGTTGGTGTTGATGGCCACGACGGACGGCTCGTTCAGAACGATGCCGCGCCCCCTGACGTACACCAGCGTGTTGGCAGTCCCGAGGTCGATAGCCATGTCACGGCCGATGAACGACATTGAGTTCCCCTTGTTCCCCATGAGGATGCGTCGGGCCTTCCGAGAAAGCGATGATGGCTTGTTCTGGTCGGCAAGATGAGCGCTGCGGGCGTGGAAGATTCCATCGTAGTGCCGTGTGCACGGACACCGCGCGAGGGTCCTTCGCCTTTGTAGGCGGAACGGGTGGCCGTTCCACTCATGGTGACGTTACGTCGGAGTGATGCGTTCCCGCGATCCGGGACCCTATGCCGAAGGGCGACCGAATTAATTCGGTCGCCCCAGGTCATGAGCGCTGTTCGGCTGATCCGAGGTCAGGAGAGTCCCGGAAAGAAAAGCTTCAGTTCTCGCTCTGCGGACTCCTCGGAGTCCGAGGCGTGGATGAGGTTCTCACGGGTGATCGTGCCGAAGTCACCACGGATGGAGCCGGGCGCGGCGGCGATCGGGTCGGTGGGGCCGGCCAGCGTGCGGATGCCCTCGATGACCCGCTCGCCCTCGGCGACCAGCGCCACGACCGGGCCGGACTGCATGAACTCGACGAGCGGCTCGTAGAAGGGGCGGCCGACGTGCTCGGCGTAGTGCTGCTCCAGCGTGGCGTGGTCGAGGGTGCGCAGCTCCAGCGCGGTGATCCGCCAGTCGGCCTTGCGCTCGATCCGCCCGACGATCTCGCCGACCAGTCCGCGCCGGACCGCGTCGGGCTTGAGCAGGACGAGGGTGCGCTGGGTCATGGTGTGCGGCTCCTTGCAGGCATGCGGGTGCGGTGAGGCGAGGCTACAGGGGCAAGGGAAAGGGCCTGCGGCCGGGTTTGGCCGCGGGGCACGGGGTCAGCCACCGGCCGGGGCCTCGGCGGCCTGCTCCGCGGCCGCCCAGCGGGCCTTCGCCTCGTCGATCTTGCGGCCGTAGTGCACCGAGGCCCACCACAGGGCGCTGAAGACCACGCCGAGAATGAACATCATCGGGACAACGAAACCGCTCAGCACCAGGGCGATCTGCAGCGCCCAGCCGAGCTGTATCCCGCCGGGGCGGGTGATCATCCCGCAGAGCAGTACGGAGAGCAGCATGCCGATGCCGCACACCGCCCAGACCGTGGTGTTCGAGAGGTCGTCGGACTTCATCGCGACGAGTCCGGCGAAGCCGATCACGAAGAATTCGCCGATCAGCGTCGATGCACAGAGCGTACGCACGTCGGTCAGTGCCTTCCCAGGAGCAGTCGGGCCTCGCCGACCGTGATCACGGAACCGGTCACGAGGACGCCGGCGCCCGCGTACTCGTCCTCCTCCTCGGCGAGGGTGATCGCCGCCTCCAGGGCGTCGTCGAGGCGGGGCTCGACCTGGACGCGGTCGCTGCCGAAGACCTCGACCGCGACGGCGGCCAGTTCGTCGGCGTCCATCGCGCGGGCGCTGGAGTTCTGGGTGATGACGACCTCGGCGAAGATCGGCTCGAAGGCTTCGAGGAGCCCCCTGACGTCCTTGTCGCCGCTCGCGCCGACCACACCGATCAGCCGGGAGAAGCCGAACGCCTCGGAGAGCCCGTCGGCGCAGGCGCGGGCGCCCGCCGGGTTGTGGGCCGCGTCCAGGACGACGGTCGGGCTGGAGCGGACGACTTCGAGACGGCCCGGCGAGATCACCGCGGCGAAGGCCCGACGGACCGTGTCGATATCGAGCGCGCCGGGCTGCTCGGCACCGATCCCGAAGAACGCCTCCACGGCACAGAGCGCCACCGCCGCGTTGTGCGCCTGGTGGGCGCCGTACAGCGGGAGGAAGACCTCCGTGTACTCGCCGCCGAGGCCGCGCAGCGTCAGCAACTGGCCGCCGACGGCGATCTCGCGGGAGACGATGCCGAACTCCATGCCTTCGCGGGCGACCGTGGCGTCCACCTCGACGGCCTTCTTCAGCATGACCTGTGCGGCGTCGACGGGCTGCTGCGCCAGGATGACCGTGGCGTCCTGCTTGATGATTCCGGCCTTCTCACCGGCGATCTCGGCGGGCGTGGCACCGAGCCGGTCGGTGTGGTCCAGCGAGATGGGAGTGACGACGGCGACCGAGGCGTCGATGACGTTCGTCGCGTCCCAGCTGCCGCCCATGCCGACCTCCACGACGGCGACGTCGACCGGCGCGTCGGCGAACGCCGCGTACGCCATGCCCGTCAGCACCTCGAAGAAGGAGAGCCGGTACGGCTGCTGGGCGTCGACCATCTCCACGTACGACTTGATGTCCTGGTACGCCTCGATGAACCGCTCGGGGTCCATCGGCGAGCCGTCCAGGCTGATCCGCTCTGTGATCGACTGGACGTGCGGCGAGGTGTAGCGGCCGGTACGCAGGTCGAAGGCGCCGAGCAGGGCCTCGATCATGCGGGCCGTGCTCGTCTTGCCGTTGGTCCCGGTGATGTGGATCGAGGGGTAGGCGCGCTGCGGATCGCTGAGCACGTCCATCAGCGCGGCGATGCGCGTGACGGACGGCTCCAGCTTCGTCTCGCCCCAGCGCCCGGCGAGCTCCTGCTCCACGGCGCGCAGCGCCTTGTCCACCTCGGGATCGGCGGGGCGGGCGGGGACGTCCTGGCCCTGCGGCGGCCCCGAGCGGGTGCGCAGCGTACGGCTCCCGGCCTCGATCACCGCCAGGTCGGGGTCGCGCTGGGTCGCTTCGTCGACGATCTCCGCGAAGGTGTCGTCGGGATCGGAGGCGTCGTGCCGGTCGGAAGGGCGGGGCTCACTCACGAGGCCAGTCTACGGATGGGCACGGACATCGTGCGCAGCGGCCGGTGACGCCCGGAGTCCGGCCCGGCCCGGGACGGGCGAAGCCCCCGTATCTCCCGGCAGCGGGGATACGGGGGCTTCACCGTCGGCGGGTGCTCAGCCCTGCGGCAGGTTCGCCAGCTGGTTGGTGATCCGCTCGATGTCCGCCTCGGCCTTGGCGAGCCGGCCGCGGATCTTGTCGACCACGTTGTCCGGTGCCTTGCCGAGGAACGCCTCGTTGGAGAGCTTGGCGCCCGCCTGGGCCTTCTCCTTCTCGGCGGCGCCCAGGTCCTTCGTCAGGCGCTTGCGTTCGGCCTCGACGTCGATCGTGCCGGACAGGTCGAGGGCGACCGTGGCCCCGGCGACCGGCAGCGACGCGGTGGCGTGGAAGCCGTCGCCGGCCGGCTGCAGGCGCAGCACCTGGCGGATGGCCGCCTCGTGCGGGGCGAGCGCGGTGCCGGTCAGGACGAGCTCGGCCGGGACCTTCTGGCCGGGCTGCAGGCCCTGGTCGGAGCGGAACCGGCGGACCTCGGTGACGACCTGCTGGACGAGCGCGATCTCCTGCTCGGCGGCGTCGTCGCGGAAGCCGCCCGGGGCGTCAGCCCCAGGAACGGACACAGCGGCCGGCCAGTCGGCGATGACGACGGACTCCTTGCCGGTGAGCGTGGTCCAGAGCGTCTCGGTGACGAACGGGACGACCGGGTGCAGCAGACGCAGCATCACATCGAGGACCTCGCCGAGGACCCGGCCGGAGACCTTGGCCTGCTCACCTCCGGCGAAGAACGTGGTCTTGGACAGCTCGACGTACCAGTCGAAGACCTCGTCCCACGCGAAGTGGTAGAGCGCCTCGCTGAGCTTGGCGAACTGGAAGTCGTCGTAGAACGCGTCGACTTCGGCGACCGTCTTGTTGAGCCGCGACAGGATCCACCGGTCGGTCACCGACAGCTGCTCGACGGGCGGCAGTTCACCCTCGACGGTGGCGCCGTTCATCAGCGCGAAGCGCGTCGCGTTCCAGATCTTGTTGGCGAAGTTCCGGGAACCCTGGACCCAGTCCTCGCCGATCGGGACGTCGACACCGGGGTTGGCGCCGCGCGCCAGCGTGAAGCGCAGCGCGTCGGAACCGTACTTGTCCATCCAGTCCAGCGGGTTGACGACGTTACCGAAGGACTTCGACATCTTCTTGCCGTGCTCGTCGCGGACCATGCCGTGCAGGACGATGGTGTGGAACGGCGGGACGCCGTCGTTGACGTACAGGCCGAACATCATCATCCGGGCGACCCAGAAGAAGAGGATGTCGTAGCCGGTGACCAGGACGGAGTTCGGGTAGAACTTCGCGAGGCTGTCGGTCCGCTCCGGCCAGCCGAGCGTGGAGAACGGCCACAGGCCGGAGGAGAACCAGGTGTCCAGGACATCGCTGTCCTGCTTCCAGCCCTCGCCCGTGGGGCCCTCGTCGTCCGGTCCGACGCAGACGACCTCGCCGTTCGGGCCGTACCAGACGGGGATCCGGTGGCCCCACCAGAGCTGGCGCGAGATCGTCCAGTCGTGGAGGTTGTCGACCCAGTCGAAGTAGCGCTTCTCCATCTCATGTGGGTGGATCTTGACCTTGCCGTCGCGGACGGCGTCACCGGCCGCCTTGGCGAGCGGGGCGACCTTGACCCACCACTGGAGCGACAGCCGCGGCTCGACGGTGGTCTTGCAGCGCGAGCAGTGGCCGACGGAGTGGATGTACGGACGCTTCTCGGTGATGATCCGGCCCTCGGCGCGCAGCGCGCCGACGATCGCGGACCGGGCCTCCAGGCGGTCGAGTCCCTCGAACGGGCCGGGGACGGTGATGACCGCGCGCTCGTCCATGACCGTGAGGAACGGCAGGTCGTGGCGCTTGCCGATCTCGAAGTCGTTCGGGTCGTGGGCGGGCGTGACCTTCACGGCGCCGGTGCCGAACTCCGGGTCGACGTGGTGGTCGGCGACGACGGGGATCGTGCGGTCGGTCAGCGGCAGCTTGATCTGCCTGCCGATCAGGTGCTTGTAGCGCTCGTCGTCGGGGTGGACGGCGACCGCGGTGTCACCGAGCATCGTCTCGGCGCGGGTGGTGGCGACAACGATGGTGTCGTCGCCGTCCCCGTACGTCATGGAGACGAGCTCGCCGTCGTCGTCCTGGTACTCGACCTCGATGTCCGAGATCGCGGTCAGGCAGCGCGGGCACCAGTTGATGATGCGTTCGGCGCGGTAGATCAGCCCGTCGTCATACATCTGCTTGAAGACGGTCTGGACGGCGACGGACAGGCCCTCGTCCATGGTGAAGCGCTCACGCGACCAGGCGACGCCCTCGCCGAGCCGGCGCATCTGGCCGGAGATCTGGCCGCCGGACTCGTTCTTCCACTTCCAGACGCGCTCGACGAACGCCTCGCGGCCCAGGTCGTGGCGGGACTTGCCCTCCTTGCCGAGCTCACGCTCGACGACGTTCTGGGTGGCGATGCCGGCGTGGTCCATGCCGGGCTGGTACAGCGCCTCGAAGCCCTGCATGCGCTTGCGGCGGACGAGGGCGTCGATCAGCGTGTGCTCGAAGGCATGCCCCAGGTGCAGGCTGCCCGTGACGTTCGGCGGCGGGATGACGATGGAGTACGGCGGCTTCTCGCTGTGCTCGTCGGCCTCGAAGTAACCACGTTCTACCCAGCGCTCATACAGCTTCCCCTCTACCTCGGCCGGTGCGTACTGGGTCGGCAGTTCGGGGTTGCTGGCTGGCGTCTGCTGAGTGTTCTCGGTCACGGGGGACAGTTTAGGGCCGTCACAGTCGTGTACTGAAACCGGTTTGTCGAGTAACGGTGTGGCTCCCGGTGGTCCACGCGGGTGGACCTTCCGTCAGGATGTTCGGAACGCGTGAGCATTCCGATGAGCACTTCCGAACAGGGGGACACCGCAGATGAGCTACAACCAGCCGGGCCCGTACGGCGAGCAGCCGCCGCAGGGCCAGCCCGGACCGTACGGTGGCCAGCCGCCGCAGGGTCAGCCCGGCCCTTACGGCCAGCAGCCGGGCCCGTACGGCGGTCAGCCGCCGCAGGGCCAGCCCGGTTACGGGTACCCGCAGCAGGCTCCCCAGGGTGTCCCGCCGCAGCAGCCCCAGCCGGGTTACGGCTACCCGCAGGCCCAGCAGCCGGGCCCGTACGGCCAGCAGCCGCCCACGCCCTCGTACGGCGGCCCGCAGTACGGGGGCCAGCCCCCGTTCCCCCCGGCCCAGCCGAAGAAGAAGACGGGCCTGATCATCGGCGGCGCGGTCGTGGCACTGGCGGTCATCGCGGGCGGGGTGTACTTCCTGACGTCGGGCGGAGGTGCCAGCAACAGTGATGTGGCGGACTCCACCAAGGGGTACAAGCTGACACCGGCCGCCTCGGTCGACGACTACAAGGATGAGTCGACGGGGTCGACTCCGTCGGCGCCGTTGACCGGCGAGCGCAAGACGAAGGCCGAAGGGATGGGGATCAAAAATCCTCAGCAGACGGTGGCCCAGTACAGCGTGGGTTCCAAGGGGAACGAGCTCAGCATCAAGGGCCTCACGCTCCAGGGTATTTGGGGCGACGTCACCGACCCCGCGAAAGTCATCGACAATTCGTTCACGAACACCGAGAACGATATGAAGAAGAGCAACACGGACATGGAGTACTCCCTCGTCGGCAGCCCCAAGGCCGTAACCCCGTCCGGGTTCAAGGGAGCACTGATGAAGTGCCAGGACATGAAGGTGATCAACAAGAAGGGCGACGGCACCTCGAAGGGCGGCCCCAAGGAGTTCATCATCCCCACCTGCATCTGGGCTGACTACAGCACCGTCGGTGTGGTGAGCGGCGTCGACGTGGCGCTCTCCATGGCCGGCAAGGGCATGCCCCAGGACGACGTGGCCGCCCTGACCGCCAAGCTCTACAACACGTCCCGCACCAAGATCTGATCGCGTCACGACGTCGGAAGGGGCGCCCCGCCAGTCCACCTGGCCGGGCGCCCCTTCCGTCTGTGTTCACATGCCGCTACGCGGACTTCTCGTGCCGCCCGCCGTCGCCCTTGCCGATCGTCCGCGGCTCGCGCGGGACCAGCGTCGGGTTCACGTTGTTGCGGACGACGTCCGCCGTGATGACGACGCGGGCGACGTCCTTGCGGGACGGCACCTCGTACATCACGGACTGGAGCACCTCTTCCATGATGGCCCGCAGGCCACGCGCGCCGGTGCCGCGCAGGATCGCCTGGTCGGCGATGGCCTCCAGGGCCGGACGGTCGAAGTCCAGCTCGACGCCGTCGAGTTCGAACAGGCGTTGATACTGCTTCACCAGCGCGTTGCGCGGCTCGACGAGGATCTGCAGCAGTGCCTCGCGGTCCAGGTTGTGGACCGAGGTGAGGACGGGCAGCCGGCCGATGAACTCCGGAATCATCCCGAACTTCACCAGGTCCTCCGGCATGACCTCCTGGAACTGGTCGCTCGCCTCGATCTCGCGCTTGGAACGGATCGTCGCGCCGAAGCCGATGCCCTTGGCACCCGCCCGGGACTCGATGATCCGCTCCAGACCGGAGAAGGCACCGCCCACGATGAACAGCACGTTCGTCGTGTCGATCTGGATGAACTCCTGGTGCGGGTGCTTCCGGCCGCCCTGCGGCGGTACGGAGGCGGTGGTGCCCTCCAGGATCTTCAACAGGGCCTGCTGGACGCCCTCGCCGGAGACATCGCGGGTGATCGACGGGTTCTCGCTCTTGCGGGCGACCTTGTCGATCTCGTCGATGTAGATGATCCCGGTCTCGGCCTTCTTGACGTCGTAGTCCGCGGCCTGGATCAGCTTCAGCAGGATGTTCTCGACGTCCTCGCCGACATAGCCGGCCTCCGTCAGCGCCGTCGCGTCGGCGATGGCGAACGGGACGTTGAGCATACGGGCCAGGGTCTGCGCGAGAAGCGTCTTGCCGGAGCCCGTGGGGCCCAGCAACAGGATGTTGGACTTGGCCAGTTCGATGCCGTCGTCCCGGCCCTGGGCGCCGCCGTTCTCGCCCGCCTGGACCCGCTTGTAGTGGTTGTACACAGCGACCGAGAGGGCCTTCTTCGCGGGCTCCTGCCCGACGACGTACCCCTCGAGGAACTCGTAGATCTCGCGCGGCTTGGGGAGTTCCTCCCACCGCACCTCGGAGGTCTCCGCGAGCTCCTCCTCGATGATCTCGTTGCAGAGATCGATGCACTCGTCGCAGATGTACACACCGGGTCCCGCGATGAGCTTCTTCACCTGCTTCTGGCTCTTTCCGCAGAACGAGCACTTGAGCAGGTCGCCGCCATCACCGATGCGTGCCACGAGGTGCTTCCCCTTCGCCTGGGAGCAGCTTGGTTCAGCGGCTCCTGGTGCCTCTATCCGACGGTACCTTGCCTAGCCCCCCGTTCGGGCCCCCCTTGGCACGGTTCACACGGCCGAGACCGGGCGAACCCATCGCGCCAAGGGGTGAAGGCCGATGTCAGGCGGCCGTGGCCGCACTCTTGCGGGTCGACACGATCTGGTCGACGAGACCGTAGGCGAGGGCTTCCTCGGCGGTCAGGATCTTGTCGCGCTCGATGTCGTCGCGGATCTTCTCCAGCGGCGTGGTGGAGTGCTTGGCCAGCATCTCCTCCAGCTGGGTGCGCATCCGCAGGATCTCGTTGGCCGCGATCTCCAGGTCGGAGAGCTGCTCCCGGCCGGTCTGCGAGGACGGCTGGTGGATCAGTACCCGGGCGTTGGGCAGCGCCATCCGCTTGCCGGGCGTACCCGCGGCGAGCAGCACGGCCGCGGCGGAGGCCGCCTGGCCCATGCAGACCGTCTGGATGTCCGGCTTCACGAACTGCATCGTGTCGTAGATCGCGGTGAGCGCGGTGAACGAGCCGCCGGGGCTGTTGATGTAGATCGAGATGTCCCGGTCCGGGTCCATCGACTCCAGGCACAGCAGCTGCGCCATGACGTCGTTGGCGGAGGCGTCGTCGATCTGCACGCCGAGGAAGATCACGCGCTCCTCGAAGAGCTTCGCGTACGGGTCGTACTCACGCACGCCCTGCGAGGTGCGCTCCACGAAGCGCGGCACGATGTATCGGTTGTCCACCTGCGGGCCGGTGTAGAGGCCGCTCGCGGAGGCGCCGGGGAAGTTGTTCATGTGGGTGTTCACCATCCTGGTGGCGTTCTGTGGCTGGGTGTCTCGGCGTACGAGAGGTGCGCGGGGCGGTGGAGCCGGAGCCGGTGGGTGCCCGGATCAGGCGCCGGTGCCGCCGCCGCCCGGAACGCCCGATGCGACCGTGATGATCTCGTCGATGAGGCCGTACTCCTTGGCCTCCTCCGCGGTGTACCAGCGGTCGCGGTCGCCGTCGCGGATGATCGTCTCGACCGTCTGGCCGGAGTGGCGGGCGGTGATCTCGGCCATCCGCTGCTTGGTGCGCAGCAGGTACTGGGCCTGGATCTTGATGTCCGAGGCCGTACCGCCGATGCCGGCCGAGCCCTGATGCATGAGGATGTCGGTGTTCGGGAGCGCGAAGCGCTTGCCCGGGGTGCCGCCGGTGAGCAGGAACTGGCCCATCGAGGCCGCCATGCCCATGCCGATGGTGACCACGTCGTTCGGGATGTACTGCATGGTGTCGTAGACCGCCATGCCGGCCGTCACCGAGCCGCCGGGGCTGTTGATGTAGAGGTAGATGTCCTTGTCGGGATCGGCGGCGAGGAGAAGCATCTGCGCCGTGATCCTGTTGGCGATCTCGTCGTCGACCTGCTGACCCAGGAAGATGATGCGCTCACCGAGCAGTCGGCTGTAGACCTGGTCACCGAGGCCTCCACCGAAGGGGGACGGCTCTCCGGCGGCGTAAGGCATCAGATTCGTCACGTATCCACCTGCTCGTCTCTGACGGCTCCGGCCGTCTCAGCGTCTTCGTACCGGTGGGCGGGGACTCCCCTGCCCTTCCTACTCATGGACCCTAACGCGCAGGTGGGACAACGCCATCCCGCTTCCGCAACTGTTCGCTGGGAGCGCAAGGTCCGCAGTCCGCACAAGGGTTGTGGGGCACCGTACGCCCTACGACGACGGGCTCCGGACGCACAGCGTCCGGAGCCCGTCGTACGGGTTCAGCGCGAGGCTCAGGCCTCGGTCTTCTCCTCGGCGGCCTTGGCGGCCTCCTCGGCTGCGTCGGCAACGGCCTCGGCGGAGCCGTCGGCGGCCTCGACCGTCTCGATGGCCTCCTCGTCGTCCTCCAGCTCGACGGGCTCACCGTTGGTGTCGATGACCTTGGCGGCCTCGACGACCACGGCCAGCGCCTTGCCGCGGGCGACCTCGCCGACGAGCATCGGCACCTGGCCGCCCTCGACGACGGCCTGGGCGAACTGGTCCGGGCTCATGCCGGAGGAAGCGGCACGCCGCATGAGGTGCTCGGTGAGCTCCTCCTGGTTGACGTTCAGCTTCTCCTTGTTGACGATCTCGTCCAGGAGGAACTGGGTCTTGATGCCCTTGACCGCCTGCTCGGAGGTCTCGGCCTCGAACTCCTCGGCCGTCTTGCCCTGGATCTCCAGGTACTTGTCGAGGGTCAGACCCATCTGCCCGAGCTGGTGGTGCTCCAGGTTGTGCTTGCGGGTCTGGACCTCGTCCGCGAGCAGCTTCTCCGGGATCGGGACCTCGGCCAGCTTCAGCAGCTCGTCCAGGACGCGCTCCTGGGCCTGGGTGGCCTGCTCGTACTGCCTGGTGTCCTCGAGGCGCTTACGGCTGTCCGCCTTCAGCTCGTCGAGGGTGTCGAACTCGCTGGCCATCTGGGCGAAGTCGTCGTCCAGCTCGGGGAACTCACGGGCGGCGACGGCGGTGACCTTGACGGTGACCTCGGCCTCCTTGCCCTCGGCCGAGCCGCCCTTCAGCTCGGAGGTGAAGGTGACCTCGCCACCCGCCTCCAGGCCGGTGACCGCGGCGTCGACGCCGTCGAGGAGTTCGCCGGAACCGATGGTGTACGAGACACCCTCGGCCACGCCGTCCTCCAGGACCTCGCCGTCGACCTTGGCCTGCAGGTCGATCGTGACGACGTCGCCCTCGGCGGCGGCGCGCTCGACCGGGTTGGTGGAAGCGAAGCGCTCGCGGAGCTGCTCCACGGCCTTCTCCACGTCCTCGTCGCTGACCTCGAGGGCGTCCACGGTGACCTCGATGCCGGAGTAGTCCGGAATCTCGATCTCGGGGCGTACGTCAACCTCGGCGGTGAAGGCCAGCAGTTCGCCGTCCTTCAGCTCGGTGATGTCGACCTCGGGCTGACCGAGGACGTTGAGCTCACCCTCGTTGACAGCCTCGGTGTAGAACTTCGGGAGCGCGTCGTTGACGGCCTCCTCCAGCACCGCACCGCGGCCGAACCGCTGGTCGATGACCCGGGCGGGGATCTTGCCCTTGCGGAAGCCCTTCACCGTGACCTGCTGGTTGATCTTCTTGTACGCCGCGTCGAGGCTGTCCTTGAGCTCCTCGAAGGGCACCTCGACAGTGAGCCGAACCCGGGTCGGGTTCAGGGTCTCCACGGCGCTCTTCACGGTTCGGTCTCCTTGTGGCTGACTTCTTGGGGTTCTGCTCCGCCGCACGGTTGGCGGCTTCGCGGACCGAGCCCGGCAGATCAGACACACGGGCACGCATTTTGCATAGTAACGGCAAGAAGACGGACTCCCACAATGCGATCTTGCCGGTGGTCTGCGATCTTGCCGATGGTCGGGGTGGCCGGATTCGAACCGACGACCTTCCGCTCCCAAAGCGGACGCGCTACCAAGCTGCGCCACACCCCGTCGGTGCGACACGTAGGGTACATGCAGACAGGCAGTGCATCCGCCGCTTCGCGCGGTCCGCACCGAACGCGACACGGGGTGACCGCAATCGGGTGTGCGGACAGCGCCCGCGACCCGCTACGATGCTTCTCGTGCCGCCGGTCCCCGGACCTGCGGTGCAGTGCTTGCGGGCGTAGCTCAATGGTAGAGCCCTAGTCTTCCAAACTAGCTACGCGGGTTCGATTCCCGTCGCCCGCTCCATGCTTGGGCCCGGTTCGACGAATTGCTCGTCGGACCGGGCCTTTTGCGTGCTGTTCGCGCCTCCTGCCCGCTGCGCGCCGGAGCGCGCGGCAGGCCGGGGAGGGCAGGAACCCGACCGGGACCGGATCAGAAGGTGATCTGGTTGATGCTCTCCGCTATCGAGTGCATGAACTTGCTGATCGACGGCGCCATGCCGGTCGATGCCAGGAAGAAGCCGAAGAGCACCGCGACGATCGCGGGTCCTGCCTTGATGGAGCCGCCTCGGATCAGGACCACCAGGATGATCGCCAACAGAAGCACCACAGACAGTGAAATGGCCACGACTGATCACACCCTTGGTCGGTCCGCCTTGCCGGCCCGGAGATGTGCGGCCGAGCACCTCTCCGTTCCGTCCATCGTGCCACCAACTCAGCCTTGCCGACTGCCAGGTGACGGACCGAAGTGATGGGATCGCGCCATCCTTGCGCCCCGCGTGCGCCTGGGGGCGCACGGTCGCACGGGGGGGGCGTCACCGGTCCCGCTCCCGTTCCGCGCACCTGTGAGTGATCTGTGAATAAAACAATCACAACAACGTGCGACCCTGACGGTTTCCATATCCACACACTTCATTCACATGCAATTCCAAGGCCCCCACGCAATGAAATTCACCTCACCCAGCCGCCCACCGTTATGCCCCATTCAATGGGGATGAACCCGGGCATAGCGGTCAGTTCTTGGCGGTTTCTCTTTTGATTGGACGCGAACACGCAATATCCGGGCGTGGTTTTACGCATGGCAATCGAGGCGTCTAAGGTGCTTTAGATGTTCCACGCTCCGAACGCATTTCAGAGGGCCCCGCTCCCATCGGCGACCCGGGAGTCGGAGCCCAGACGCCAAGGGACGACGACCGCTACGGCGGCGCCCCCCGCACCGGTGGCGAACAAGCCTCCGGCGGGCGCGCCGGCGAAGAAGCGTGACGCCTACTTCGACAACGTTAAATATCTGGCCATCGTGCTCGTCGCGGTGGCGCACGCGTGGGAGCCGGTGATGGACGGCAGCCGGACCGCCCGTGCGCTGTACATGGTGGCGTACACCTTTCACATGCCGGCGTTCATCATCATCTCCGGCTATTTCTCCCGCTCGTTCGATCTGTCCGCCGCCAAGGTGAAACGCCTGGTCACGGGTGTCGCCGTGCCCTATGTGGTGTTCGAGACGGCGTATTCGCTGTTCAAGCGGTACGCGGACGGCTCGCCGAATCAGCCGATCAGCCTGCTCGACCCCTGGTATCTCACCTGGTTCCTGGCCGCGCTGTTCATCTGGCGGCTCACCACACCGCTGTGGCAGGCCCTGCGCCATCCGCTGCCGGTGGCGCTCGTCATCGCCGTACTCGCCTCGTTCTCCCCGTCGATCGGCGACGATCTCGATCTCCAGCGGGTTCTGCAGTTCCTGCCGTTCTTCGTGCTGGGACTCCAGCTGAAACCCGAGCATTTCCAGCTGATCCGTCGGCGTGAGGTGCGGATGCTCGCGCTGCCGCTGTTCGCCGGGGCCCTGGTCTTCGCGTACTGGGCGGCGCCGCGGATGCAGCTGGGCTGGTTCTACCGCAGCAACAGCGCGCAGGAGATGGGCGCTCCGTGGTGGTCCGGTGCCGTGATGACGTCGGCCATGTTCGGCTGCGCGCTGCTGCTCACCATCGGGTTCCTGTCCTGGGTGCCGCGCCGCCCCATGTGGTTCACCGTGCTCGGCGCCGGGACGATCTGCGGCTATCTGCTGCACGGATTCCTGATCAAGGGCGCCGGATACGCCGGGGTGTTCGACAGCTACGACTGGCTCTCGGCACCCGCCGGTCTGGTCCTCGTCTCCCTGGTCGCGGCCGCCGCGGTGACGCTGATGTGTACGCCACCGGTACGCAGAGTGCTGCGCGTGGTGACCGAACCGGAGATGAACTGGGCGTTCCGGCGGGACGCGGCCGGACGCTGATCCGGCTGGTTCAGTCCGTCGCCGTGTTGGCTTGAACCGATTGCTCGGCGGGCGATTCACCTGGGGTGAGCCCGAGCAACCTCCGTACCTGCGCATACTTCTCGGCCAGTCGGGTACGGGTCGCCGGTTCCAGTACGGCGAGGCGGGCCGGATCGGCGTTGTGGGCCAGGTCGGACTCCTTGATCAGCAGGGCGCCCGGGGTGTCGAGGATGCGCCGGGTGTACGAACCGAGGTCCTCGCCGTCACGTTTGGTGACGGCGAAGACCATGTCCTTGACCGGCTGCGGCAGCGCGGCGTCTGCCAGCCACCGTGCCGACAGCGCGTTGTCCTCGATGGCGTCGTGCAGCCAGGCCGCGGCGATCTGTTCGTCGCTGCCGCCCCTGGTCCGTACGCCCTCGGCAACGGCGGCGAGGTGCTCGGTGTACGGGCGTCCCGCCTTGTCCCGCTGGTCGGCGTGGGCCTCGCGGGCGATCGCCGCTACTTCGGCCAGGGTCAGCTGCACGTGTGGAGTGGGCATGGCCCGACTCTACGGACGGGCGGCCGTCCGGCGCAGGGCCGCGCGGGCCGGGACCGTCGCGGCGGCGAGGCCGAGCCCGATGGTGGCGGCGACGAAGGAGCCGTACAACGCGGGTGGGATGTACGGCGATTCGCCCGTCAGCCCCTTCATCATCGGGAAGAGTGTGGCCAGTGCGATGGCGGTGCCGAGCGCGGCCCCGGCCACCGTGACGAGGAGCGCCTCCCAGCGGATCATGTCCATGACCTGGCGGCGGGTGGAGCCGACGAGGCGGAGCATGGTCAGTTCCCGGCGGCGGTCGAGGACGGTCATCACCAGGGTGTTGGCGGCGGCGACGGCGGCGAATCCGCCGAGGACCGCGGCCATGACGGTGTTGGCCCAGGCGTTGATCTCCCGGTCCTGGTCCCGCGCGGCGGCGTAGCCGGAGCGGTCGGTGACGGTGCCGAGCGCGGTGAGTTCCTGTGCGGCGGCGGGGGTGGCCCGTACCAGTACGTCGGAGGCGTACGGGGACGTGACATGGGTCCGCAGGTCGGTGGCGGGCAGGGTGACGAGGCTGGTGCCCAGGCCGCGGCCGTAGACGGCGACGATCTTCGGTGACGCCTCGGTGCCGTCCGGGAGGCGCAGGGTCAGCCGGTCGCCGGTGGCGCGCTTCGTGGAGCCGGCGAGGGTGGTGTCGATGGCGACGGTGCCGGGCCGCAGGCCGGCGAGTGATCCGGTGCGCACGTCGAGGTCCTGGACCTTGGCGAGGTCGGCGCCGGAGCCGATGATCCCCTGGGCGGAGATGTTCTGGAGTATCCGGTCGCCGCCCGATCCGGTGGGCACCAGGACGGAGCCGCGGAGCAGGCCGACGGCGGTGGAGACGCCGGGGGTGGCCGCCGCCCGTGCGGTGGCGTCGGAGGCGAGGCCCGCCGGGGCGGAGACGATGTGGTCGGCGGTGACGGCGTCGCGCAGCTGGTGTGCGATCACCCGGTCCTCGCTGGTGTGCATGAAGACGAGCGTGGAGGAGAAGGCCATGGCGAGCACGATCGGGGTGATCGCGGAGGCCAGCCGGCGGGAGTTCGTACGGGAGTTGGCGGCGGCCAGCGAACCGGACGCGCCTGCCGCGCGCAGCGGGAGGCCGATGACGGCGGCGCAGATCCGGGCGATCAGCGGGCCGAGGAGGCCGACCGCGATCATGAAGAACATGACGACGCCGAGTGCGGCGTTCGCCGCGTCGTCGCCGCTCGTGGAGGCGGCGACGTCCGCGAAGAGTCCGCCGCCGATGAGGGCCGCGATGCCGAGCGGGGTGCGGATCCAGCCGTACGGGGGGCGTTCCACCGCGGACTGGGCGAGCGCCAGCCCCGGCTTGATCTTCGACGGCCTGCGGGCGGCGAAGTAACCGGCGCTCAGCGCGGTGAGCATCGCGGTGGCCGTGGCGATGGTCAGCGGCAGCCAGGACACGTGCAGGTCGACGGGGCCGGGGATGGCTCCCTTGTCCTGGAGCTGCCCGAACCACCAGCGGGCCAGGGCGATTCCGGGCAGAGCGCCGAGCGCTCCGGCGAGCGGGGCGATGAGCAGGGACTCGGTGGCGATGGTGCGGCGCAGCTGGCGCGGGGTGGCGCCGATGGCGCGCAGCAGGGCGAATTCGCGGCTGCGCTGGCCGACGGACAGGGCGACCGTGCCGGCGGCGGTGAAGACGGCGACCATGGCGGCGACGCCGCCGAAGGAACCGCCGAGGCCGATGAGGACTTCCTGGGCGCCCGCGAGGCCCGCGTCCTCGACGCCGCCCCGGCCGTCGCCGGTGTGGACCCGGGTGTGGGCGGTGTGGCCGACGGCCTCGCGCACCTGGTCGGCGAGGGTGTCGGGGGCGGTGCCGGGGGTGGCGAGCACCGCGATGGCGTCGATCCGGCCGGGGTGGCCGGAGAGCTGTACGGCCTGCCGGTCGGCGAACCAGACCGTGGCGTCGGTGGCGGTGGTGCCCGCGACGCGGAACTCCCGCATGCCGACGGGTGTGTCGAGGGTGATGTTCTCGCCGGTGCGGTGCTTGGCGCCCGCGGGGACGACGACTTCACCGGCCCGGGGCGCCTCTCCGGTGAGCAGCCGCGTGCCGGTGAGGGCGGTGGAGCCCCAGCCGTGCGCGGTGAGGGGGGTGCCGTCCTGTCGTACGGGGTAGCCGACGTCCCCGATCGCGGCCGCGGCGCCGGGGGCGGAGGCGGCCTTGGCCACCAGGCTTGCGGGGAGGCGTGCGGTGTCGGGGACGGGGGTGGCGGCGTCGTACGCGCCCTCGCCGCTGCCGACCGTCATGTGGACCTGTTGGTCGGCGGCGACCACCACGGGTGCCTTCGCGTAGCGCTCCGCGGGCACGGAGGCGCGCAGGCCGGTCTCCAGCAGGATGCCGCAGGCGGAGACGATCGCCGCGGCCAGCAGGAGCGCGACGAAGGTCCCGGCGAACGACGCGGGTTTGAAGCGGACCGCCGCGCGGGCGAGGCCGTTCGGGACGTGCGGGGTGAACATCAGGCTGCCGCTCCTGCGTGGGCGGAGGCGTGGGTGGGCGCGTGGGCGCGGGCTGTCAGCGCGGTCATCCTGGCCGCGATCTGTGCGGCCCCGGCGCGCGGCAGGCTGTCCGCGATCGCACCGTCGGCGAGGAAGAGCACCCGGTCCGCGTAGGCGGCGGCCGCCGGGTCGTGGGTGACCATGACGACGGTGGCGCCGAGGGTGTCCACCGCGTGCCGGAGCAGGGTGAGGATCTCGGCGGCGGTGGTGGTGTCGAGGGCGCCGGTCGGTTCGTCGGCGAAGACCACGTCGGGCCGGGTGACCAGGGCGCGGGCGACGGCGACGCGCTGCTGCTGGCCGCCGGAGAGCTGGCCGGGGCGGCGGTCGCCCTTGTCGCCGAGGCCGACCCGGGTGAGCATCTCGGCGGCCTCGCGGCGGCCCCGGGCGGAGCCGGTGCGCTGTCCGGCCAGGCGCATGGGCAGGACGACGTTCTGCTCGACCGTGAGGGACGGGAGCAGGTTGAAGGCCTGGAAGACGAAGCCGAGGCGGGTGCGGCGCAGTTCGGTGAGCCGGTTCTCGCTCATCCCGGTGATCTCGGTGCCGCCGAGGCGTACGGAACCCTCGGTGGGGCGGTCGAGTCCGGCCGCGCACTGCAGGAAGGTCGACTTGCCGGAGCCGGACGGGCCCATGACGGCGGTGAAACTGGCGCGCGGCAGGGCGAGGTCGATGCCTCGCAGGGCGTGGACGGCGGAGCCGCCGCGGCCGTACTGCCGACGGACACCGCGCAGCTCGACGGCGAGGTCCGGGGAGCCGGAGCCCGGTCGGGCGTCCGCCGTGTACCGCCTGTCCTGCGCGCCCTGCCTGCTGCGTCGCAGCCCCATGATGTCCGCCTTCCGTCGCTCGCCGGGCGGTTCTCCGGCCGGCCTCACGAACGTACGGATCACGGACGGGTCCGGACCATGGCGGCTGCTGGCGGATCTCGGGTGGGGCAAACCCCAGGGTGCCGCCGCAGCTGGCCATAGTTGCAACGTCAATCGTTCGGTAAACTAATTACTGACGATTTCTTGACGCTCTCTTGACCCACTGAAGGATCAAGCTCATCGGACACGCAGACACGCTCATCGCCATGGGCGGCGCCTTCCTCGCCGCCGCCGTTCTCGCCCGCGTCGGCAGCCGCATCGGACTGCCGACCATCCCCCTGTTCATCCTGGCCGGAATCCTGCTCGGCCCGCACACGCCCGGCATCGTGCTCGTCGCCGACCCGCACGACCTGGAGATGCTCTCCGCACTCGGCCTGGTGCTGCTGCTCTTCTACCTCGGCCTCGAATTCCATCTCGACGACCTCAAGGCCGGCGGCCGCAAGATGCTCGTCGCGGGCTCCGTGTATCTGGCACTGAACGTCGGCGCCGGGCTCGCCTTCGGCTTCGTGCTCGGCTGGGGCACCTCGGAAGCCCTCGTGCTGGCCGGGGTCATCGGCATCTCGTCGTCGGCCATCGTGACCAAGATCCTGGTCGACACGAAACGCCTGGCCAGCCCCGAAACCAAAACGATCCTCGGCATCATCGTCGTCGACGACGTCTTCCTCGCCCTCTACCTCGCCGCCCTGCAGCCGATCCTGTCGCGCTCGGACAGCCTCGCCGCCGCGGTGCTCGACGGGGGCAAGGCGTTCGGCTTCCTGCTGCTGCTGGCGCTCACCGCCCGGTTCGGCACGAAGCTCATCAGCAAGCTGATCCACACCTCGGACGACGAGCTGCTCGTCATCTCCTTCCTCGGCACCGCCGTGTTCGTGGCGGGGGTCTCCGAGTGGTTCGGGGTCGCGGACGCGATCGGCGCCTTCATGGTGGGCCTGATGCTCGGCAGCACGACGTCGGGCGGGCGCATCCTCAAGCTGGTCCATCCGCTGCGCGACGCCTTCGGGGCGATCTTCTTCTTCGCCTTCGGGCTCTCCATCAACCCCGGCGACCTGCCGGGCGTGATGTGGCCGGTGCTGGCCGCCGTCGCGCTGACCGCGGCGATGAACATCCTCTCCGGCATGGTCTCCGCACGGGTCTACGGCTTCGGCCCGCAGGCCGCGGCGAACATCTCCACCACCCTGACGGCCCGCGGCGAATTCGCGCTGATCCTCGCCACGATGGCCGCCGGCGCGGGACTGGACGAGCGGCTCCCGCCGTTCATCGCCGGCTACGTCCTCGTCCTCGCGGTCCTGTCCCCGCTGGCGGCCGGGCGCTCGCACTGGCTGGCCCGCGTCCTGCCGGGCGGCCGGGGCCAGGGCGGGGACAGTGACAGCGGCAGTGACAGTGGCGCCGGGAAACTCGCGGTGCCGGCCTGAGCCGGCGACCGGTATGTCCGGGGACGGGGTCCGCCGCAGCCGCACCCCGTCCCCGGACATACCGAAGACCTCGTTCCGGTGATGAACCGCTTCCCGTTGACACCCGCCCGGTTCGAACCGGTTTGCGTACGGTTCAGGAGGTGCGCGACAACAGCAGCAGCGCCCGGTCGTCGTTGACGTCCTTGGCGCACGCCTCGATCAGATGCCAGGCCGCGCCCTCGAAACCGGTGGCGACATAGTGGTCGGCCTCACCGGTGAGCCGGTCGATGCCCTCGGCGATATCGCGGTCGGACGCCTCCACCAGACCGTCCGTGAACAGCATCAGTACGTCGCCGGGGGCCAGCGAGCCCTTCACCGCGTCGAACTGTGCCCCGTCGTACACCCCGAGCAGCGGGCCCTCCGCGGCCTTCTCCTCCCACTGGCCGCTGCCCGCATGGAGCTGCAGGGCCGGCGGGTGACCCGCCGAGAAGAGTTCGTAGTCGCCCGAATCGAGGTCCAGGACCAGATGGATCGAGGTGGCGAAGCCCTCGTCCCAGTCCTGACGCAGCAGATAGCCGTTGGCCGCCGTGAGGAAGCCGTGCGGGGGCAGCGAGCCGAGGAGGCCGCCGAAGGCGCCGGAGAGCAGCAGAGCGCGGGAGCCCGCGTCCATGCCCTTGCCGGAGACATCGGTGAGTACGGCCTCCAGGGTCCGTCCGCCGTTGGTACAGGCGGCGACGACGAAGTCACCGGAGAAGGACTGGCCGCCCGCCGGGCGCAGCGCCATCTCCCGGTGCCAGCCCTGCGGCAGCCGAGGCAGGGCGCTCTGCACCCTGATGCGTTCGCGCAGGTCGAAGAGCATGGTGCCGCCGCGCCGCCACGGCACGCCGACCCTGGCCCGGAACTGGGCGAGGATCAGCCCGAAGAAGCCGCAGGCCGCGACCACCAGGACGATGCCGGGCGTCACCCGGGCCGGGCCGTCCTCGTACGGTCCGAGGCCGAGCGACTCCACGATCAGGGCGGCGGCGGCGGTCGCGTACAGCCCCAGCAGGCTCGCGGGCCGCAGCAGCAGACCGCCGGCGACGATCGGCAGGACGAGCGCGGCAGGTGAGAACCACACCGGGTTGAGCAGCGTGGCGCAGGTGATGGCCGGAATGGTGAGCAGCAGT
The DNA here is from genome assembly GCF_045207325.1 of Streptomyces sp. NBC_00846. Taxonomy (NCBI): domain Bacteria; kingdom Bacillati; phylum Actinomycetota; class Actinomycetes; order Kitasatosporales; family Streptomycetaceae; genus Streptomyces; species Streptomyces sp. NBC_00846. The sequence goes on from NZ_CP108846.1 coordinate 2,266,275, forward strand.
CCGGCCAGCGCGATCCAGTCCGATCCGTCGCCGCGGAAGTAGTCGACACCGGACTTGCGCAGCGCGATGCGTGCCCGGTGCGCCGATTTCCGCAATCGGGCCGGGTACGAGTCTGCTCTTGTGCGTCGGGCCATTGCGGGGACCTTATCCACCCGATGGCCTCCGGTGCAGGGGGACCCCATGACAATGCGTTCGAAATCGGGTCGACCGGCCGTCGAGCCCCTGATAGGGATGACCCATGACTACAGAGCTTCGCGTGTTGCGTCCGTCCGAATGGAACGAATGGTTCGAGTGTCTGGAGCTGGCGTTCGGCGGTGTCGCGGAGGCTCCCGAGCAGCGTGAGCTGGACGAGCAACTGACCGAGCACGAGCGGTCGATGGGGATCTGGGACGGCAGCGATGTCGTCGCCACGGCCGGGGCGTTCAGCTTCCGGGTCGCCGTGCCGGGCGGGGCGCTGGTGCCGGCTGCCGGGGTCACGATGGTGAGCGTCGCGTCCACGCACCGCAGGCGCGGGCTGCTGACCTCGATGATGCGCCGGCAGCTCGACGACGTCCGGGCGCTGGGTGAGCCGATCGCCGTCCTGACGGCGTCGGAGCCGGTGATCTACGGCCGGTTCGGTTACGGGACGGCCTCGCGGCAGATGTCCGTGACGATCGACACGGACCGGGTGCGGCTGACGGTGCCGGAGGGCACGGACGAGGTACGGCTGCGCCACGCGAAGCCGGACGAGGCGACGGCCGCGTGCGAGGGCGTGTACGAGCAACTGGTGGCCGGCCGTCCCGGCACACCGGCCCACGCGCCCGGGTGGGAACGGAAGCCGATGGTCGACCCGGTGAGTGCGCGGCAGGGGGGTTCGGCGCAGCAGTGCGTGCTGGCGGAGCGGGACGGGGAGACCGTCGGCTATGTGACTTATCACATCAAGCCGGAGTGGGAACCGTCCGGGCCCAAGGGCAAGGTGTCGGTGAACGACCTCGCCGCGCTGGACCCGGCGGCGTACGCGGCGTTGTGGCGGTTCGTCTTCGAGATCGATCTGACGTCGACGGTCGAGGCACGGAACCGGCCGGTCGACGACGCCCTGCTGCACCTGGTGTCGGACGTGCGGCGGTGCAACATCCGGATCCGGGACTCGCTCCACCTGCGGCTGGTGGAGCTGGGGGCGGCGCTGGAGGCGCGGACGTACCGGGCCCCGCTGGATGTGGTGTTGGAGGTCGAGGACGCGTTCTGCCCCTGGAACGCGGGGCGTTGGCGGCTCACGGCCGACGCGAAGGGGGTGGCGTCGTGCCGGCGGACCGAAGAGGCGGCCGACCTCGCGCTGTCCGTACGGGAGTTGGGCTCGGCGTACCTGGGCGGCGAGTCCCTGGGCGCGTTGGCCCTGGCCGGTCGGGTACGGGAGCTGCGGCCGGGCGCGCTGGCGGAGGCGACGACGGCGTTCTCGTCGGACGCGGCGCCGTGGCTGCCCCGGGGGTTCTAGGAGCGCCGTGGTCGTCCGGCGGCCGCTTCGTCCTAGACCGCCGGACCGGCCAAAAAGTGCCGCGCTAGGCGCGCTGGCAGCCCGGGCACCAGAAGAGGTTGCGGGCGGCGAGGTCGGCGGTGCGGATCTCGCCGTCGCAGATGTGGCAGGACTGCCGCGCCCTGCGGTACACGTACACCTCGCCGCCGTGGTCGTCGACCCGCGGCGGGCGCCCCATCGCCTCCGGCATGTGCTCGGGGCGGACCGTGTCGATCCGGTTGTTCCGTACGCCCTGGCGCATCAGCGCCACCAGGTCGGCCCAGACCGCGTCCCACTCCGCCCGCGTGAGGTCCTTGCCGGGCCGGTACGGGTCGATACCGTGCCGGAACAGCACCTCCGCGCGGTAGACGTTGCCGACCCCCGCGATGACCTTCTGGTCCATCAGCAGGGCCGCGACGGTGATACGGCTGCGGGAGATCCGCCGCCACGCCCGCTCGCCGTCCTCGTCGGTCCGCAGCGGGTCCGGGCCGAGGCGGTCGTGTATCGCGAGCTTCTCGGGGTCGGTGATCAGCGCGCACGTGGTGGGGCCGCGCAGATCCGCGTGGTGGTCCCCGTTCACCAGGCGCAGCCGGACCGTGTCGGTCGGCGGCGGGGCCGGGGTCGTACCGAAGCCCAGCTTGCCGAAGAGGCCCAGGTGGATGTGGACCCAGCCGACGCCCTCGAAACCGAGGAAGAGGTGCTTGCCGTGGGCGTCGACGCCGGTGAACGTCCGGCCGTCGAGCAGCGCGGCACTGTCGGAGAACTTGCCCTGCGGGCTGCTCACCCGCACCGGCCGCCCGGCGAACCTGTCCCGGTGGTCCGCCGCGAGGCGGTGGATCGTGTGTCCCTCGGGCACGACGGCGGCTCTCCTCGGTGACAGTGACGCGGTGACGCGACGATGTGACGGCGTGGGGAAATGGCTGTGCCGCCGGGAGCACCGGCGGCACGGGGGCGGAAGTCGGTCAGCCCTGCTGCGGGTGGTGGGCCGGGATCGGGGGGAGCTCGCCGGTCGTCTCGTACGCCGTCAGCATCTCGATCCGGCGGGTGTGCCGCTCCTCGCCCGAGTACGGCGTGGCAAGGAAGATCTCGACGAACTTGGTGGACTCGTCCACCGAGTGCATCCGGCCACCGATGGCGACCACGTTGGCGTCGTTGTGCTCGCGGCCCAGCGCGGCGGTCTGCTCGCTCCAGGCGAGCGCGGCACGCACGCCCTTGACCTTGTTGGCGGCGATCTGCTCGCCGTTGCCGGAGCCGCCGATCACGATGCCGAGGCTGTCCGGGTCCGCGGCCGTCTTCTCTGCGGCACGCAGGCAGAACGGCGGGTAGTCGTCCTGGGCGTCGTAGATGTGGGGGCCACAGTCGACGGCTTCGTGGCCCTGGGCCGTGAGCCACTCGACGAGGTGGTTCTTGAGTTCATAGCCGGCATGGTCCGAGCCGAGGTACACGCGCATGTTCCGAGTGTGGCACGTGCGTCGCCGGGTGGCCGTCATCGGGGTCGGGACCCTCCGGCCCGACCCGCCCCGGCCCGGCGGCGACTGCGTGCGGGCTCGATGCGCAGGCCCTGTGTGCCCAACGTCACTGCCACGGATTCGGAATAAGGGGTTCCGCTTCTTCGGTTCGGCGGGCTTCAATGCATCACTCGCTGCCGCACCCCACTGCGGCGGCCGGGCACGCATCGCGTGTTCCGAGAACGTAAGGATTCGATCCATGACGTCGCAGACGACTCTGATCGGGCCGGGCCAACAGCCCGGCAAGCCGGACCGGTCGAACGAACCGGGCACACCGAGCTCCTCCGACGGACTCCAGGCGGGCCTCAAGAACCGCCACCTCTCGATGATCGCCATCGGCGGTGTGATCGGCGCGGGCCTCTTCGTGGGCTCCGGCGCCGGTATCGCGGCCGCGGGACCGGCCATTCTCCTGTCGTACGCCCTGGTCGGCCTGATGGTCGTGTTCGTGATGCGGATGCTCGGCGAGATGGCCGCCGCCCGCCCCAGCTCGGGCTCCTTCTCCGCCTACGCCGACCAGGCGCTGGGCCGCTGGGCCGGTTTCTCGATCGGCTGGCTGTACTGGTTCTTCTGGGTCGTGGTGCTCGCCGTCGAAGCCACGGCGGGTGCCAAGATCCTGGAGGGCTGGGTGCCGGGCGTCCCGCAGTGGGCGTGGGCACTGATCGTGATGCTGGTCCTCACCGCGACGAACCTGGTCTCGGTCGGGTCGTACGGCGAGTTCGAGTTCTGGTTCGCCGGGATCAAGGTCGTGGCCATCGCGGCGTTCGTGGTCGTCGGACTGCTCGCCGTCTTCGGGCTGCTGCCCGGCTCGGACAATCCCGGCACGGGACTCGCGCATCTCACCGACACCGGCGGGTTCTTCCCCAAGGGACCCGGCGCCGTCCTCACCGGCGTACTGATGGTCGTCTTCTCCTTCATGGGCAGCGAGATCGTCACACTGGCGGCCGGCGAGTCCGAGAACCCGCAGCGCGCCGTCCAGAAGGCCACCAACAGCGTGATCTGGCGGATCGCCGTCTTCTACCTGGGTTCGATCTTCGTCGTCCTCACCCTGCTGCCGTGGAACGACAAGTCGCTCGTGCAGGAGGGCGGCAGCTACGTCGCCGCCCTGAACTCCATCGGCATTCCGCACGCCGGTCAGGTGATGAACGTCATCGTCCTCACCGCCGTGCTGTCCTGCCTCAACTCCGGCCTCTACACCGCCTCGCGGATGGCCTTCTCGCTCGGCGGCCGCGGGGACGCGCCGAAGGCGTTCGCCCGGGTGAACAAGCGGGGCGTGCCGCAGGCGGCCATCCTGTCGTCCGTCGTGTTCGGCTTCGTCGCCGTGTTCTTCAACTACCGGTGGCCCGACACCGTCTTCCAGTTCCTGCTGAACTCCTCCGGTGCGGTCGCCCTGTTCGTCTGGCTGGTCATCTGCTTCACGCAGTTGCGGATGCGGGGCATGATCCTGCGCGAACAGCCGGAGAAGCTGGTCGTACGGATGTGGCTCTTCCCGTATCTGACCTGGGCGACCATCGCGATGATCTCGTTCGTCCTCGTCTACATGCTGACCGACGACGGCGGACGTCAGCAGGTGCTGCTCTCGCTGCTCGTCGCGGCGCTGGTGGTGGCGGTCTCGCTGGTGCGTGAGGTGCGGCAGCGGAAGGTCCGCGCCTGATTGAGGCCCATCGGCCGCCACGCGACGCGCGGACGCGGAAGAGGCTCGCCGGTCGGTGTCACGACCCGGCGAGCCTCTTCGGAGGTTGCGGCAGGAGCTACGGCATCAGCCGCGACGGCCGATGAGCTTCCAGGACGCGGGCAGCGCGCCCATCGCCAGCGCCGCCTTCAACGCGTCACCGAGCAGGAACGGCACCAGGCCGGCCGCGATCGCGGCGCTCGCCGACATGCCGGTGGACAGCGCCAGGTACGGGACGCCGACCGCGTAGATGACCGCGGAGCCCAGCACCATCGTGCCCGCGGTACGCAGCACGGAGCGGTCGCCGCCGCGACGGGCGAGGCCGCCGACCACGGTGGCGGCGAGCAGCATGCCGAGGACGTAGCCGAACGAGGCGCCGCCCGCGCCGGAGCTGCCGCCCGCGAACCACGGCATGCCCGCCATGCCGATGAGCGCGTACACGGCGAGGGAGAGGAAGCCGCGACGGGCGCCGAGCGCGGTGCCGACAAGGAGCGCGGCGAACGTCTGGCCGGTGACGGGGACCGGGGAGCCGGGCACCGGGACGGCGATCTGGGCGGCGATGCCGGTGAGCGCGGCGCCACCGAGGACCAGGGCCGTGTCGACGGCGTAACGGTGCCTGGCGGCGGGCAGCAGGTCGGCGAGGACCGCTCCGGTACGGGCAGGGGCGGCGGCAGCAGTGCTCATCGGGACTCCGCGGGGTGAGGGCAGGTGAGGACAGGTGGGACAGACTGAGGCTGACGTTAGCCCAGGAGTTAACGCTCGATCACCATCAGTGGCCCACAAAGCGGCAACCGGCGCATTGGTGGGGTTCACACAAAGAGGCTTGCGTAATCACGTGACGGCGTGATGCTCGTCACTGAGGTGGGGGCGGATCGACTCATATTCTGCCGGGAGGGCCCGCCGGGAGAGACTGTAGGTTTTCACCAAATCCGCCCGGCGACCAGCTGGCGATCACCCCAGCCCCGTCCCGTACTCGGGTGTGCACCTTGCGTGAGTGCCGTGCCCGTATAGCGGACAGCGATTCCGTGAGAACGGGGCCCGCGCCCAGACTGTGCGCACGTACCTCCACGTACCTCCACGTACCTCCATGTACCCCCACGTACCCCCACGTACCACGCCCCCCGTGCCTCATCTACCGAACAGAGCTCGTCCATGTCTCGGATTTCCGCGTCTCCCCCCACCGGTTCCCCGGCCGCCGTCTCCGATGCCGGGGCCGATTCCGCGCTCACCCACGGACTCAAGCAGCGTCATCTGTCGATGATCGCCCTCGGCGGCGTCATCGGCGCCGGGCTCTTCGTCGGCTCGGGTGCGGGTATCGCCGCCGCCGGCCCGTCGATCGTCATCGCGTACGCCGTCTCCGGGCTGCTGGTCATGCTCGTGATGCGGATGCTCGGCGAGATGTCGGCCGCGAACCCGGCCTCCGGTTCCTTCTCCGTCCACGCGGAGCGGGCGATCGGGCCGTGGGCGGGCTTCACCGTGGGCTGGGCGTTCTGGGTGCTGCTCTGTGTCGCCGTCGGCCTGGAGGGCATCGGTGCCGCGAAGATCGTCACCGGCTGGCTGCCCGGTACGCCGGAGTGGGCCTGGGTCGCGCTGTTCATGGTGGTCTTCCTGGGCACGAACCTGGCCTCGGTGAAGAAGTTCGGCGAGTTCGAGTTCTGGTTCGCCGCCCTCAAGGTCGTGGCGATCTCGCTCTTCCTGGTCCTGGGTGTGCTGGCGATCCTCGGCGTGCTGCCCGGCACGGTCTCCCCCGGCGCCGCCAACCTCAAGGGCGAGGGCGGCTTCATGCCGAACGGCGCCGAGGGTCTGGTGATCGGGCTGCTCGCCTCCGTCTTCGCGTACGGCGGTCTGGAGACCGTGACCATCGCGGCGGCCGAGTCCGAGAACCCGGTGCAGGGGGTCGCCAAGGCCGTGCGGACGGCGATGTGGCGGATCGCGCTCTTCTACGTCGGCTCGATGGCCGTCGTCGTCACGCTGGTCCCGTGGGACGACCCGGAGGTCGTGGCGGTCGGCCCGTTCTACGCGGCCCTGAACCACCTCGGCATCAGCGGCGCCGCCGAGATCATGAACGTGGTCATCCTGGTCGCCCTGCTCTCCGCGATGAACGCCAACATCTACGGCGCCTCGCGGATGGCCTGTTCGCTGGTCGCCCGCGGCCAGGGCCCGAAGCGGCTCGGCCGGATCTCCTCGGGCATCCCGCGCACGGCCGTGCTGGTCTCGTCCGTGTTCGGCTTCCTGTGCGTGCTGCTCAGCTACTGGCGCCCCGACGACGTGTTCCCGTGGCTGCTCAACATGATCGGCGCGGTGATCCTGGTCGTCTGGATCTTCATCGCCCTCTCCCAGCTGGTCCTGCGCGACCGGCTGGAGCGCGAGGCCCCGGAGAAGCTCGTCGTACGGATGTGGCTCTTCCCGGTCCTGACGGTGCTGGCGCTCCTGGCAATGGCCGGCATCTTCATCCTGATGCTGCTCCAGCCCGACACCCGTGACCAGTTGGTGGCGACCGGCGTCCTGACCGTCGTCCTGGCGGCCATCGGTGTTGTACGGCAGCGGCGGGCCGTGGCCGTCAAGGGCGCCCAGGGCTGAGGCCGGGTACGCGGGGCCGTCGAGGCGTCCTGCCCGCAGGGCACGTCGAGGTCCGAAAGACTGATCACTTTCGACGCCCTCCTGCTGCTAGCCTGCTTCTGCACATAGGTTGCAATAACAACAGCACGGCATCTGGAGGGTTCGACCACATGGCCACGTACACGCTCCCGGAACTCCCGTACGACTACGCGGCGCTCGAACCGGTCATCAATCCGCAGATCATCGAGCTCCACCACGACAAGCACCACGCCGCCTATGTGAAGGGCGCGAACGAGACCCTTGAGCAGCTGGAGGAAGCGCGCGACAAGGATGCCTGGGGAGCGATCAACGGGCTCCAGAAGAACCTCGCGTTCCACCTCTCCGGCCACATCCTGCACTCGATCTACTGGCACAACATGACCGGCGACGGCGGCGGCGAGCCCCTCGCGGCGGACGGTGTCGGTGACCTCGCGGACGCGATCACGGAGTCGTTCGGCTCGTTCGCGGGGTTCAAGTCCCAGCTGACGAAAGCCGCGGCCACCACGCAGGGCTCCGGCTGGGGCGTCCTCGCGTACGAGCCGGTCAGCGGAAAACTGATCGTCGAGCAGGTCTACGACCACCAGGGCAATGTCGGCCAGGGCTCCGTTCCCATCCTGGTCTTCGACGCCTGGGAGCACGCCTTCTACCTTCAGTACAAGAACCAGAAGGTCGACTTCATCGAGGCCATGTGGCGCGTAGTCAACTGGCAGGACGTGGCGAAGCGTTACGCGGCCGCCAAGGAGCGCGCCGACGTACTGCTGCTCGCCCCCTGAGCGGGCGGCGCATGAACGCCCTGCCTCGTGATCGTCTTCTCAGCCTTCACCGGGCAGGCGGATGAAGGGGGGACCCTCGCCTGGACGTGACAGGTGGGGGTCCTTCTGTCACGTTGCGCGGCAGGGGGTGGGCCAGGAGGCGGGTGCGTGCTTCAGCAGCGTGCGCAGCACCTGCTCGGCATGCGTCCAGAGCACCGCCCCACCGGCGTCCGGCACCAGGTGCCGGACCGCTCCCGGGATGCGCGAGGCCAGGCCGACGCCCCGGTCGGGCGAGTGACTCTCGTCCATCTCCCCGTACCAGAGGTCCACCGGCACGTCGATGTCCGACAGCTCGATCCCCCAACGCCCCATGGCCAGAACGGTGTCCCGGGCATAGCCGTCGGCCCCCTGCGCGAAGGCCTCGTCGAGCGCGCGCCGGTAGGCGGCGGCGAACGCGGGCTGCCGATACACGGCGAGGTCGCACTCCGGACTGTGGGACATGACCATGTCCCACATCGCCTGCGGGGTGAACCCGGCGAAGACCTTCTCCGCGGCGGCCGGGTCGGACACCGCCAGGTCGACGAGGCCCCGCAGTTCACCCGGAAGCGCGTCGGCGAACGACGGTGCGGCGATCTCGTCCGCACCGGAGACCACCGCGAGCGCGCCGACCACTCCGGCGGCGGCACAGGCGAGGGCGAAGGGCGCCCCCTGCGAGTTGCCGACCATCAGTGGCCGGTCCAGGCCCCGACTGGCGGCGAACGTACGGATGTCGTCGGCGAAGTCCCCGAAGGTGCGGCCGGGCCGGGGCGAGGAGGCGCCGAGACCGGGACGGTCGAGCGAGATCAGCCGCACCCCGAGACCGTCCGCCGCCTCGCCGCCGAACCCGAGGTGCCTGCTGGTGGCCGCCCCCGGCGACAACAGCACCGGCACGCCGTCAGCCGGCCCCCACTCGGCCCACCCCAGCCGCCGCCCTCCCGGCAGCTGTTCCGTACCGATACGAACCGGATCATCCACGCGCAAACTCATGCCCTCATCATGGCCGGTCCCGCCACCCGCGTCGAAGGATTTCCGCCCGCCCCGCGGCTACCGTCCGTCGGTGACCAGCGCCATCATCAGCCCGTCGTACCCCTTGCTCCCGACGGTCTGCAGCGCGGTCGCGGTCAACGTCGGCTCGGCCGCGACGAGTTCGGTGAACCGGCGCACCCCCTGCACCTTCGGGTCCTCGCTGGCGCCGTCGACCACCTCTCCGTCGCGTACGACGTTGTCGGCGATGATCAGGCTGCCGGGCCGGGTCAGCTTCAGGGACCAGGCCAGGTAGTCGGGATTGCTCGGCTTGTCGGCGTCGATGAACACGACGTCGAACGGCCCGTACCCCTCCGCCGCGAGCTCCGGCAGCGTGTCGAGGGCCCGGCCGACCCGGATCTCGACGACCTCCGCCAGGCCGGCGCGCTCGATGTTCCCACGCGCCACCTCGGCGCACTCCGGATCGGATTCGAGCGTCACGAGCCTGCCGCCCTCGGGCAGCGCGCGGGCCAGCCAAATGGTGCTGTAGCCACCCAGGGTGCCGATCTCCAGCACGGTGCGCGCCCCCTGGAGCCTGGCCAGCAGATGCAGCAGCTTGCCCTGGTTGGCGGCGACCTGGATCGCCGGGAGTCCAGCCTTGTCACTGGCCTCGACGGCCGCGTCCAGGGCTTCATCCGATCCCACCAGCAGGCCGTTGAAGTAGTCGTCGACCTCGGCCCATCGCGCCATCGTCACGGCATGCCCCTCTCAACACCTAGTAAGTTTTCAAAAGGAACTTACCCCATGCGAGGTGAATGCGATGATGGGCCCCATGAGCCTCGTCCCCGCCGACCCCGCCGTCCTCCACCCGATGCCGGGCCAGCCCCGGGTCGTCCAGCTCAAACCGCTGGTGAAGTCCGAACTGATCGAAATCGGCGACTACTCGTACTACGACGATCCCGACGACGCGACGGCGTTCGAGACCCGCAACGTGCTGTACCACTACGGCCCCGAGAAGCTCGTCATCGGGAAGTTCTGCGCGCTGGGGACCGGGACGCGGTTCATCATGAACGGCGCCAACCACCGGATGGACGGCCCGTCCACCTTCCCGTTCCCCACCATGGGCGGCTCCTGGGCCGAACACTTCGACCTGCTGACCGGGCTGCCCGGCCGGGGTGACACGGTCGTCGGCAACGACGTCTGGTTCGGCTACAACTCCATGGTGATGCCGGGCGTACGGATCGGGCACGGCGCGATCATCGGCGCCGGCGCGGTCGTCGTCGGTGACGTGCCCGACTACGGCATCGTCGGCGGCAATCCGGCCCAGCTGATCCGTACCCGGTACGACGACGAGACCATCGCCCGGCTCCTCGCCGTCGCCTGGTGGGACTGGCCCGCCGAGCATCTCACCCGACACATCCGCACCATCATGTCCGGCAGCGTCGACGCCCTCGAAGCGGCCGCCCCGGAGGGGACATCATGACGATCACCGTTCGAGAACTCGCCTACTACCCCGTCAAGGGCTGCGCCGGGACGACGGTCGATTCCGCCCAGGTCCTCGGCACCGGCCTCGAGCACGACCGGACGTTCATGGTGGTGGACGCGGTGGACGGTGCGTTCCGCAGTCAGCGCAAGCACCCTTCGATGGCTGCGATCCGGGTGGAAGTCCTGGACGGCGGGGCGATGTTGGCCATGTCCGCCGAGGGCATCGAGCCGCTGCGTCTGGACGTCGACCGGGACGGCCCGCGTCGCGAGGTCAGCATGTTCGACCGCCCCCTCGGTGCGGCCGTCGACCAGGGGGACGTGGTCGCGGAATGGTTCTCCGACGCGCTCGGTGCGAAGTCCCGTCTGGTGCGGGTGGCGCCCGATTTCGACCGGGACGGCTGGGGCGACACCCCGGGCAAGGTCAATTTCGCCGACGCGCACGCCGTACTGGTCACCTCGATGGCCTCCCTCGACGGCCTCAACGCCCGTATCGCCGCCTGGGGCGACGCCGAGGCCGTCCCGATGGACCGCTTCCGCCCCAACATCGTCCTGACCGGCAACGACGAGCCTCACTTCGAGGACCGGATTCGCCGGATGACCATCGGCTCCGCGGAACTCGCCTACTCGGTACGGGCGACGCGGTGCAGCGTCCCCCTCGTCGACCAGCGCACCGGCCGCCGCGCGGGCCCGGAACCGGTCCGGACCCTGGCGACGTACCGGCGCGAGCCGGAGTACAAGAACCAGGTGAGCTTCGGCGCGAAGAACGCGGTGGTCTGCGACGGCGTGCTGACCGTCGGCGACGCGGTCGAGGTCGCGGAGTGGCTCAGCCGGTGAAGGCCCCGGCCTTCACCCCTTCGATGAACGCGGACCACTCGTCGGGGGCTGCTCGTCCGGGCGGAGTGCGCCGCCACCCCCACGCAGGCGCTGATCTGGTTGCGGGTCTCCGTACGGACCGTGCTCGCCGGGTTCGACGCGGAGGACCGCGCGCGCACCTACCGCCGGCTCGACCACGGTCAGTGGGAGGCCGTCATACGGCTCAGGGCCGGCGAGCCGTACGCCTACACCGCACGCGCGGGTGCCGCCGCGATCGGCTGGTCCGCGCGCCCGGTGCGGGCGTTGCCCGTGGGCACGGTCACCGGGATTCCCTGTCCTTGTCGAGGGATTCCCGGATGTGGGACATCACGGACCAGATGATCGCCTTCCGGCACGGGCTCAGGTCCTTGGCCTCGATGTAACGGGTGTTGTCGTCGCCGACCCGGTAGTTCTCCCGGCGGCCGTCCGCCCTGAGCTTGACACCTTTCATGCGGCGTCGCAGATATGTCCGCCCCCCGACGGCCAAAACGCCCGCGCCCCCTCAGCCGTGACGCTGGGCCTCCACGAGTACGTCGCCCACGTCCGTACGGAAGTACAGCACCGACCGCCCGGCCCTTCGGCGACCGGCCAGACCGCTGTCCAGCAGGACCTTGAGGTGGCGGCCGACCGACCCCAGCCCCTGGCCGGTCAGGGCCACCAGCTGGGTAGTGCTCTTCGGGCTGGAGAGAAGGACGAGGACCGCCGCCCGTGCGGGGCCGAGCAGGCGGCCCAGGCTGTCGGGCACCCGCCCCCGTCCCGCGTCGGCCAGGGTGCCCGAGCAGGGATAGACGACCGCGTACCGCTGGGCTTCGTCATCCCAGGAGACCCAGCCCGTGCGTTGGGTGACCGGGACGAACAGCAGGCGCACGCCGGACAGTTGCTTCGGCGGATAGTCGTGCGCGTTGATCTGGAGCCGGCTGCCGCCGAGCCACCGCATACCCGGGCGCAGACGGCTCAGGGCGGCCGCCCAGCCGCCCTGGCTCAGCTGTCCGGTGCGCGCGACGATGTCCGCCTCGATGATCCGGCGGCGGCGCGGCCAGTCCGGCAGCACGGTCCGGTCCCAGACCCAGTGCAGGACGTCGGCGGCGCGCTGGGCCAGGTCGTCACGGTCCAGGAGCGCGGGGAGGGGGCCGCCGAGGGACACCTCCAGGTCCGCTCGGGCGCGGGCGGGCGTGGTCGCCCGGACGGGGGCCAGTTCCTCCTCGAAGGACGGTGTGCCCTCGCCCGTCGGTGTGGGCGTGATGAAGTCCGCGTTCCAACTGCTGCCGAGCGCCGCCGGTACGAGGCGGGCGGCGACCCGGTCGGCGGCCTGCCGGGCCCGGTAGGCGGGCAGATGGGCGTCGAGCCAGGCCCGTTCGCCGGGGTGCTCGGCCCGTCCCCTCTCCAGCGCGTTCAGGGCGGAGATCGTCTCGGCGAGCGGCGAGACGACGAACCGGCTCCCGGCGAGCGTGTCCGTGTTGATCTGCCACATGCCCATGACGTTTCGCCTCCGCGCGAAACTTTAACGATCGCCGTGGGCGGCCACCGAAACTCCCCGCATGCGCACCTACCGGGAACTCTTCCGGGCGCCGCAGTTCGGACCGCTCTTCGCGACCAGTGCCGTACAGGTGGCCGGGTCGACGACGAGCGGGCTGGCCCTCGGCACCCTCGTCTATGCCGCGACCGACTCGCCGCTGCTCGCCGCCCTGTCCATGTTCGGCTCCTCCCTCGCCCAGGTGATCGGGGCGACCGTGCTGATGTCGGCGGCGGACCGGTTGCCGCCACGGGCCGCGATGACCGGCATGGCGCTCGCCTTCGGGCTGGCCACGGCCGTCCTCGCCGTTCCGGGGCTTCCGCTGCCGGCCGTCTTCGCGATCGTCCTGGCCGAGGGTGTGGTCGCCGCGGTGGGCGGCGGGGTGCGGTACGGCCTGCTCAACGAGGTGCTGCCCAAGAACGGTTATCTGCTGGGGCGTTCCGTGCTGAACATGTCCGTTGGCCTCACACAGATCGGCGGGTTCGCGCTCGGTGGGCTTCTGGTGACGACGCTGTCCGCGCGCGGCACGCTGCTGGTCGCCGCCGCCCTGTATCTGATGGGTGCGGCCGTCGCCCGGTTCGGGCTGGTACGCCGTCCGCCGCGCGCCGCCGGGCGGCCGTCGGCCGCCGAGACCTGGCGGGCCAATGCCGTGCTGTGGTCCTCGGGCCCGCGTCGCCGGGTCTATCTCTCGCTCTGGGTGCCGAACGGGCTGATCGTCGGCTGCGAGTCGCTGTTCGTCCCGTACGCCCCCGGGCACGCGGGGCTGCTCTTCGCCTTCGCCGCGCTGGGGATGCTCATCGGGGACACGGTGGCGGGCCGGTTCGTCGCGCAGCGTTGGCGGGGGCGGCTGGCCACGCCGATGCTGCTGCTTCTGGCCGCCCCGTATCTGTTCTTCGCCGCGCGTCCGGCGCTGCCGGTGGCGTTCGCTCTGGCCGTGCTCGCCTCGGTCGGGTTTTCGGCGAGTCTGCTGTTCCAGGAGCGGCTGATGGCCCTGACTCCGGACGAGATCACCGGTCAGGCGCTCGGGCTGCACTCGTCCGGCATGCTCACCATGCAGGGCGTCGCGGCCGCGCTCGCGGGTGCCATCGCCCAGCGGACCTCGCCGGGGACGGCGATGACCGTGATGGCGGCGGCCTCCCTCGCGGTCACCCTGGCCCTGGCCGTGGCGGGGCGGCGGGCCGCGGGCCGCAAAAGCGGTGTACGGCGCGCGGCGCGTCTCGGGACTTCTGACGGTGTCGGCACTCGATAGTTTGGAATCGTGCCATGACGGGGCGTCAGCGGTCCCGGTCGGTCCCGGTACACCTCACATGGCCGAAGGAGAACATGGTGAAGACGTACCGCGCAGTGCAGTTCACGGAGTACGGCGGGCCCGAGGTTCTGCGGGTCGTGGAACGCGAGGTGCCGCGCCCTGGTCCGGGAAAGGTGCTGGTCGAGGTCCGGGCCGCCGGGGTGAACCCGCTGGACTGGAAGCTGCGCAGCGGGGCCGTCGCGGCGACGATGCCGGTGGAGTTTCCCGCGGTGCCCGGGGGCGACGTCGCCGGTGTCGTCCGGGACGTCGGCGAGGGCGTGAGCGACTTCGTGGCGGGTGACGAGGTCTTCGGTTCGATCGGTGCGGGCGGCTACGCCGAGTTCGTGGTGGCGCCCGTGGCGCAGCTCGCGCGGAAGCCCGCAAGCATGTCCTGGGAGATCGCGGCCGGGCTGCCGGTGGCGGTCAACACGGCCTGCCAGGCGCTCGACGACCTCGGCGTGAAGGCCGGGGAGACGCTGGTCGTGGACGGTGCCGCCGGCGGTGTCGGGTCCGTGGCCGTGCAGATCGCCAGGCATCTCGGCGCGACCGTGATCGGTACCGCGAGCGCGCGCAACCACGCCTATCTGCGCTCGCTCGGCGCCGAGCCGGTGCCCTACGGGGAGGGGCTCGCCGAGCGGATCCGCGCCATCGCGCCGCACGGCGCGGACGCGGCATTCGACACCGCGGGAAAGGGCTCGCTGCCGGCCCTCGTCGAGGTGACCGGCGGGCCGGAGCGCGTGGTCACCATCGCCGACCACCGGGCGGAGGAACACGGCGTGCGCTTTGTGTTCGCCGGCTCCGGTGCGATCCGTGAGCGTCTTGAGCGTGCGTCCGCGCTGGCCGAGAACGGCGAACTCACCCTGTCGGTGGCTCGCACGTACACGCTGTCCGAGGCGGCCGACGCCCATCGGGAGAGCGAAGGCGGCCACGTACGCGGCAAGCTCGTCATCGTTCCGGGCTGACGCCGGCCGGCCGGGGGCCGGGGCCCGGTACGTACGCCCGTACCGGGCCCCGGCGGGAGGTCAGTGGGGCGTGAACGCGTACTCCAGCAGCGGCAGTTCACGGCCGGGGATCGAGCCCGACGGGGTCGCACCGATCCGTACGGCACCCATGGCGAGGTAGAACGGCTCGGCGTTCGGGTCGGCGTCGATGGTGAGGCGTGCAAAGCCGAGGCGGCGGGCCTGCGTCGTGGTGTGCTCGAACAGGAGCCGGCCGATGCCCCGGCCCAGGGCGTCCGGGGCGACGAACATCATCCCGAGGGCGCCCTCGGGCGGGGCGCCCTCCAGGGTCGTGAAGCCCAGGACGCGGCCGTCCTCCTCGGCGACCGTCGTACGTCGGCGGTCGATGTCGGCCGGGTGCAGGGTGAGTTCGTCACGGCAGGCGGCGAGGAACGCCTCGTCGTAGCCCCAGTGGGCCTTCGATGCCAGGGCCAGCTCGGTCAGCTCCCCCGCCTCGGACCGTCGTGCCGGTCGTACGTCCATGTCCGCCCTGTTCCCTTCGCTCGGCTCCGGCGGCAGTTCGCCGTACCTGTTGTCCGCGTGGACCGCAAGGGTGCGGGGCCGGACGGCGGCCCGGCCCCGCACCCGGTCGCCCGGTTCAGTCGAAGTCGGGCTCGGCAGTCCGGGTCCGCTTGATCTCGTAGAAGCCGGGGACCGACGCCACCAGCAGTGTGCCGTCCCACAGCTTCGCCGCTTCCTCGCCCTTGGGGGCGGGGGTGACGACCGGGCCGAAGAAGGCGATCTGCTCGCCGTCCGGGCCCGGGACGGCGATGACCGGGGTGCCGACGTCCTGGCCGACCTTGTCGATGCCTTCCTTGTGGGAGGCGCGCAGCTCGGCGTCGTACGCGTCGGAGTCCGCGTAGTCCGCCAGCTCGGTGGGCAGGCCGACGTCCTGGAGCGCGGCCACGATCGCCTCGCGGGTCGGGCCCTCGCCCTGGTTGTGGAAGCGGGTGCCGAGCGCCGTGTAAAGGGGGCCGACGACATCGTCGCCGTGCTTCTGCTGGGCGGCGACGACGACGCGGACGGGGGCCCACGCCTTCTCCAGGAGTTCGCGGTACTCCTCGGGCAGCTCGTCGAGCCTGTCCTCGTTGAGTACGGCGAGGCTCATCACGTGCCAGCGGACCTCGACGTCACGGACCTTCTCCACCTCCAGCATCCAGCGGGAGGTCATCCAGGCCCAGGGGCAGAGCGGGTCGAACCAGAAATCGGCAGGGATCTTGCCGGTCGCCGTGCTGTTGTCAGACATGTCTCTCCTCATGAGGGCGTTCGCGCCTGTGCGCGAGAACGCCTCCGGGCGCACCGGCCATTCCCGCATGCCGGGTCGAGTGGCGGCATGGGAGGATCAAACTATTCGAACGTGACACAAAGGAGTGTGCCGTGCCCGGTGAGAACCTGTCCCGCGACGAGGCCTGTGAGCGGGCCGAGCTTCTGAGCGTCGACGGTTACGAGGTCGCTCTCGATCTGCGTTCCGCCGTCGGTGGGCCCGAAGGGGACGGCGACGGGGCCTCCTCCGGTCCGCGGACCTTCCGCTCGGTGACCACGATCCGGTTCCGCACCGCACGGACGGGGGCCTCGACCTTCGCGGATCTGGTGGCGCCGAGCGTGAACGCGGTGACGCTGAACGGGCAGCCGCTCGACCCCGCCGTCGTCTTCGACGGGACGCGGGTGGCGCTGGAGGGGCTGCCGGAGGGCGACAACGTCCTGGTGGTCGACGCGCAGTGCGCGTACAGCCGGACCGGCGAGGGCATGCACCGGTTCGTCGACCCGGAGGACGGCGAGGTCTACCTCTACACGCAGTACGAGCCGGCCGACGCGCGGCGGGTCTTCGCGAACTTCGAGCAGCCCGACCTGAAGGCTCCCTTCCGCTTCGAGGTGACGGCACCCGCGGACTGGACGGTCTGGAGCAACGGGGCGACGGAGTCGCGGGACGGCGAGGTGTGGCGGTTCGCCGGGACGAAGCCGATCTCGACGTACATCACGGCGATCGTGGCCGGTCCGTACCACTACGTCACCGACTCCTACAGCCGTACGTTCGACGACGGTACGAAGCTGGAGATCCCGCTCGGCGCGATGTGCCGCAAGGGGCTGGCCCGGCACTTCGACGCGGACGACGTCTTCCTCGTCACCAAGCAGGGACTGGACTTCTTCCACGACAACTTCGACTACCCGTACCCGTTCGGGAAGTACGACCAGGCGTTCGTGCCGGAGTACAACCTCGGCGCGATGGAGAACCCGGGCTGTGTCACGTTCCGCGAGGAGTACATCTTCCGCGGCAAGGTGACGCAGGCGGCGTACGAGGGCCGGGCCAACGTCATCCTGCACGAGATGGCGCACATGTGGTTCGGCGATCTCGTCACCATGCAGTGGTGGGACGACCTGTGGCTGAAGGAGTCGTTCGCCGACTTCATGGGTGTCTTCGCGATGGTGGAGTCGACCCGCTTCGGGGACGGCTGGATCACCTTCGCCAACAACCGCAAGTCGTGGGCGTACCGGGCCGACCAGCTGCCGTCCACGCACCCGATCACGGCCGACATCCGTGACCTGGAGGACGCCAAGCTCAACTTCGACGGGATCACGTACGCCAAGGGCGCCTCGGTGCTGAAGCAGCTGGTGGCGTACGTGGGGCGGGAGGCGTTCCTGGAGGGCGCCCGGCGCTACTTCAAGAAGCACGCCTACGGCAACACGCAGCTGGGCGATCTGCTGTCGGTCCTGGCCGAGACGTCCGGGCGCGACATGACCGCCTGGTCGCGGTCGTGGCTGCAGACCGCGGGCGTCAACTCGCTGACCCCGGTGGTCACGTACGACTCGGCGGACCGGATCACGGAGCTGGCGGTGCTCCAGGAGGCGGCCGAATCCCACCCGGAGCTGCGGCCGCACCGGGTCGCGGTCGGCCTGTACCGGCGGGCCGCCGACGGCGACCTGGTGCGGTACGCGCGCGCCGAGGTGGACGTGGCGGGGCCGCGCACGGTGGTCGGGGAGCTGGCGGGGGCCGAGCGGCCCGAGCTGATCCTGGTCAACGACGACGACCTCACGTACTGCAAGGTCCGCTTCGACGAGGCGTCCCTGGCCACACTGCGGGCGCACCTCGGTGACATCACCGACCCGCTCGCGCGGGCACTGTGCTGGTCCGCGCTGTGGAACCTGACCCGGGACGGGCTGATGCCGGCCCGTGACTTCGTCTCCCTCGTGCTGGCCTTCTCCGGCCGGGAGTCCGACATCGGCGTGCTCCAGATGCTGCACGTCTGGACGCGGACCGCGCTCACGCACTACGTGACGCCCGGGTGGCGCGAGGAGGGCGGCCGGGCGCTGGCCGAGGGCGCGCTGCGGGAGCTGCGGGTCGCCGAGCCGGGCAGCGAGCACCAGTTGGCGTGGGCGCGGTTCTTCGCGTCGGTCGCCGACTCGGACACGGACTTCCAGCTGCTGTCCGGGCTGCTGGACGGTTCGGCCCGGCTCGACGGACTGGACGTCGACCAGGAACTGCGGTGGGCGTTCCTGTCCCCGCTGGCGGCGCACGGGGTGGCCGACGAGTCGGTGCTCGACGCCGAACTGGCCCGCGACGACACGGCGTCCGGGAAGCGGCACCAGGTGCGGTGCCTGGCCTCGCGGCCGTCGGCGGCGGTGAAGGCGCAGGCGTGGGCGGGGGTCGTGGAGTCGGACGCGCTGTCCAACGCGTTGGTGGAGGCGACGATCACGGGCTTCGAGCAGTCGTCGCAGCGGGAGTTGCTGGCACCGTACGCGGACAAGTACTTCGCCGCGATCGAGCGGGTGTGGGCCGAGCGGTCGATCCAGATCGGCGTGATCGTGGTCAAGGGTCTGTTCCCGGCGCTCCAGGACGATCCGTCGACGCTCGCGGCCACGGATGCGTGGCTGGCCGCGCACGCGGACGCGGCACCGGCGCTGCGGAGGCTGGTACTGGAGGCCCGGGACGATCTGGCCCGGGCGCTGCGGGCACAGGGGTGTGACGCGGGGGCGGCCGCGGGAGCCGGGGTCTGACGGGTGCGCCGGGGCCCGGCGCCCCGGGTTTTGTCCTCGATCTCCGGACGGGCTTGCTTTTCGGGCCCGTCCGGGGTGGGGGCCTCATGCGGTCACCCGGCAGCCCGGCAGCGGTTCCGTCCTCGAACGCCGGACGGGCTGGAAGTGGCGGGGCGGGCCGGGAACAGGCAGGTCGGCACTTTCCGGTTGTCGAACGCGTGTACTTTAGGGCGGCGTTGTCCTGAATTGTCGACGGGTGTGTAACAGGGGTTAGCGCCGCGACCGCGTGCGGGATACCCCGGAGCATGACCCAGAACACCCCGCTCTCCCCCTGTCACCTCCGCATCGCCGGCGAAGTCCGTCAACGGGTGCTGTCCGCAGCGCAGTTGAGGGCGCACGGCGTGTCCGTCGCGGAGGCCGCCGCGCAGTGCCGGACCGGTGGGCCGTGGCAGCAGCCGCTGCCCGGCGTGTACGTCCTGCACCCGGAGCCGCCCACCGGCGAGGAACTGCTGCGTGCCGCCCTGCTGTACGCCGGACGGCCACCGGCCTCCGGTGGCCGCCGGCGGGAGGCGGGCGCGGAGTCCGGGTACGGCGAGGCCATGGTCACCGGCCTCGCCGCGCTCGCCCTGTACGGGTTCACCGGCGCTCCGCCGCCCGCGTCGGCGGCCAGGATCGATGTGCTGGTGCCGCGCACCCGGCGGCTGCGCTCGGAGGGGTACGTGCGTCTGGTGCGGGCAACCGAACCGCCCCGCCCCGAGGAGGTGCACGGTCTGCCCGTGGCCCCGGTGGAGCGGGCGCTCGCCGACGCGGTCGCCGGACTCGGGGACGCCTCGGCGGTACGCAGCCTGCTCACCGAGGCGGTCCGCGGCGGACATTGCGAACCGGCCGCCGTCGTGAGCGAGTTGAACCGGGCCGAACTGCTGGACCGTCCGCATGTGGCGGACGCCGTCGACGCGTTGCTCGCCGAGGGCCGGGCGCTGGCGGAGAACCGGCTGTACGACCTGGTGCGTTCGCACGGCCTGCCGGAGCCGCTGTGGAACGTGGACCTGCGGCTGCCCGGCGGCCCGCACCTGGGCGGGGTGGACGCCTACTGGCCCGAGGAGGCGGTCGCCGTGGTCCTCGACACCAGGGCACCCCTGCACAGCAGGCTCGGCGACGACCGGCGCCAGGAGGAGCACGACGCGCAGTGGGCCGCGTACACCACCGAGCGGGAGCATCTGGAACGGCTCGGCATCACGGTCGTCCATCTCTCGCCGAAAAGGCTCCGCAACGCGACGGAGCAGCAGGCGGTCGTGGTACGGACCGCGCTGATGGCGGCGGCCGATCGCGAACCGGCCGCGTACGTGATGATCCTGCCCCACTGAAAGCCGGGCCGCACAGGTCACTTATTCGCCACTTCATCCCTGATGGCACATCAGTCACAGTGGCGGGATTCTGCCATGTCGCCATCTCATGCACCCCAACTCTCCACAACCCCTGTCATTTACGAAAGGGTGAGCGGTCATCCGGTACCGAATTCCGGACTCTCTCTTTCACTTTCAGGGATGCTGATGACCTCCGAGTCCTCCAGTTCCATACCCGGGGCGAGACGTGCGGCCCGAGTCGCGGCCGCCGCCGGTCTGGTGGCCGCGCTGGCCGCCACCGGCGCCGCCCCGGTGTTCGCCGCCGACGCCCCCGTCCCCTCTCCCGTCAAGTCCGCCGCGAAGGGCGCCACGAGCGACAAGCTCGGCGCGGCCGACGCCGACCTTCTGGCCAGGGCCAAGGCCAAGGGCGAGAAGAACGTCACCATGATGGTCGCCACCACTCCCGGTGCGACCGAGCAGGTCGCCCAGCAGTTGGACGCCGTCAAGGGCTCCGTGATGGGGCGTACGTACGACAAGCTCGGCTACGTACGGGCCACCGTGCCCACCGCGTCGGCCGACGCGGCCATCAAGGCGGCTGCCAAGCTGTCGTCCGTCCAGGGCATCGATCTCAAGCAGGAGATCAAGCTGGACGACCCGACGCCCGCCGCCGACCGGGCAGCCGGTTCCACGGCCGGGATCAAGTCGACGGGCAGCTACCCGGCGCCGGACAGGAAGACCCCGGCGAAGAACCCGTACAACCCGTCCTTCGAGACGGGCGCGGTCGACTTCGTCGCGCAGCACCCGAAGGCCGACGGCCGCGGCGTGACCATCGGCATCCTCGACTCGGGTGTCGACCTCGGCCACCCGGCGCTGCAGAAGACCACCACCGGCGCCCGCAAGATCGTCGACTGGGTGACCGCCACGGACCCGGTCAGCGACGGCGACGGCACCTGGCTGCGGATGGCGGACGCCGTGTCCGGCCCGACGTTCACGTACCAGGGCCGTACGTACAAGGCGCCCGCCGGCGACTACCGGATCAAGATGTTCGCCGAGGCCGCCACCAAGGGCGGCGACATGGCGGGCGACCTGAACCGCGACGGTGACACCACCGACACGTGGGCCGTGCTCTACGACCCGGTCACCGGCACTACGCGCGTCGACCTGAACGACAACGGCGACTTCACCGACGACACCGTTCTGAAGCCGTACAAGGAGGACCACCAGGTCTCCTACTTCGGCACGGACGACCCGCGGACCGACGTCGTCGAGCGCATCCCGTTCGTCGTGGAGACGCGCAAGAACGTCGTCTACAACGCGGCCGGCGACACGTCCGACTACGTGAACATCGGCGTCATCGAGAGCGAGCACGGCACCCACGTCGCGGGCATCACCTCCGCGAACGGCCTGTTCGGCGGCAAGATGAACGGTGCCGCGCCCGGCGCCCAGATCGTCTCCTCGCGCGCCTGCACCTGGTCCGGCGGCTGCACCAACATCGCGCTCACCGAGGGCATGATCGACCTCGTCGTGAACCGCGGTGTCGATGTCGTCAACATGTCGATCGGTGGCCTGCCGCCGCTCAACGACGGCGAAAACGCCCGCACGCGGCTCTACAAGCGGCTCATCGACATGTACGGCGTCCAGCTGGTCATCTCGGCCGGGAACAACGGCCCGGGTGTCAACACCATCGGTGACCCCGGCCTCGCCGACCACGTGATCTCCGTCGGCGCGTCCATCTCCAAGGAGACGTGGGCCGCCAACTACGGCTCGAACGTCACCAAGAAGTACGACATGATGCCGTTCTCCTCGCGCGGCCCGCGTGAGGACGGCGGCTTCACGCCGACCCTGACGGCCCCGGGTGCCGCGATCAACAGCACCCAGACCTGGCTGCCCGGCGGCCCGGTCAAGGAGGCGGGCTACAGCCTGCCGGCCGGTTACTCCATGCTGCAGGGCACCTCGATGGCCTCGCCGCAGGCCGCCGGTGCGACCGCGCTGCTGCTGTCGGCCGCGAAGCAGCAGCACATCGAGCTGCCGCCCGCCGATCTGCGCGCCGCGCTGACCAGCAGCGCCACCCACATCAAGGATGTGCCCGCGCACGCCCAGGGCTCCGGTCTGATCGACATCGTCGGCGCCTGGAAGCTCATCGAGAAGCAGGGTGCCCCGGCGCACGAGTACACGGTGAAGGCCCCGGTCGACACGGCCCTCTCCGACTACCTCAAGACCCCTGGCTTCGGCACCGGCCTCTACGACCGCGAGGGCGGCCTGAAGGTCGGCCAGACGAAGTCGTACGACGTCACGATCACCCGCACCACGGGTCCGGACAAGAACGTCAAGCACCGGCTGTCGTGGAAGAACAACGACGGCACGTTCAAGCTGACCGGTCCCGGCGCGGTCTCCCTGCCGCTCGGCAAGCCCGTCACCGTCAAGGTCCAGGCGAAGCCGGGCAGCGCGGGCGTGCACAGCGCGATCCTGCTGGTGAACGACAACAAGACCGTCGGTGTGGACCAGCAGATCCTCACCACGGTGATCGTCTCCGACAAGCTCGTGAAGCCCGACTACGCGTTCAAGGCGTCCGGCTCGGTGCAGCGCAACGGCACCACGTCGTACTTCGTGACCGTGCCGGAGGGTGCCAAGACCCTCGAGGTCTCGCTGGGCGCGCTGCGCTCGGGCAGCCAGACCCGCTTCATCTCCCTCCACCCGTACGGGGTGCAGATGGAGAACAGCTCCACGACCTTCTGCTACCCGAACTACGAGAACCCGGCCAACCCCTGCCGCCCCGACGTGCGCTCCTACAAGGACCCGCAGGCAGGCGTCTGGGAGATCGAGGTCGAGGCACGGCGTACGTCGCCGCTGCTGGACAACCCGTACAAGCTGGACGTCTCGCTGCTCGGTGCGACCTTCGACCCGGCGGTGCAGACCATCGCCGAGGCGAAGATCGGCACGCCCGCCGCGGTGAGCTGGAAGGTCACCAACAACGCGGGCGAGCTGGAGGGCACCCTCAAGGGCGGCTCGCTGGGCTCGGCCAAGGTCGCCAAGCCGTCGATCAAGACGGGCGACGAGCAGGAGTTCGAGGTCACCATCGGTGAGGGCGTCGAGAAGCTGGACATCTCCATCGGCGGTACGTCGGACGCCAACGCGGACCTCGACCTGTACGTCTTCCGGGGCGCCACCCAGGTCGGCGCGTCCACCACGGCCGGGTCCGAGGAGTCGGTCAGCCTGGTGAAGCCGGCCGCCGGTACGTACACCGTCGTGATCGACGGCTATTCCGTTCCGGCCGGGACGACCACGTACAACTACCGCGATGTGTACTACGCGCCGTCGCTCGGCACGATCAAGGTCGACGAGTCGAAGGCCGTGCACCTGGCCAACGGCGCCTCGGCCCAGGTCGGCGCCGAGGTCACGGCCGCCGGGGCGGCCCCCGAGGGCCGGCAGTTCTTCGGCGAGGTCCACCTGGTGAACAGCCACGGGACCGCGGCGGGCACCGGCAGCGTCGTGATCGAGAAGGTCACGCCGTAGCGGGTGGTATCGCAGCGGTGACCGCGGTCGCCGCCTGATTCGTACGGCTGTGTGATTCGCACGACAGTGGGGCGGGTGCTCGGTGGAGCTCCCGCCCCACTGCCGTGCCCGCCACCGGCCGGCGGGCGGGCGCTGTCCGTACCGCGGACAATGGATTGGACAAGGAAGCCGTCGACATACGCATCATGGAGCGGCAACCGTGCCAGTTCGTACGTTCGAAGGAGTCCCTGTGAAGGTCGGAATCGTCGGCGCCACCGGTCAGGTCGGCACAGTCATGCGCAGGATCCTGGCCGAGCGGAAGTTCCCGGCCGACGAGCTGCGGCTGTTCGCCTCCGCGCGCTCCGCGGGCTCCACGATCGAGTGGCAGGGCCGGGAGATCACGGTCGAGGACGCTTCGACGGCCGACTACTCCGGGCTGGACATCGTGCTGTTCTCGGCCGGTGGCGCGACGTCGAAGGCGCTCGCCGAGAAGGTCGCCGCGCAGGGCGCCGTCGTGATCGACAACTCCTCCGCCTGGCGCAAGGACCCCGAGGTCCCGCTGGTCGTCTCCGAGGTCAACGCGCACGCGATCGCGAACCGGCCCAAGGGCATCATCGCCAACCCGAACTGCACCACGATGGCCGCCATGCCCGTGCTGCGCCCGCTGCACGACGAGGCCGGTCTCCAGACGCTGACCGTCGTCACCTACCAGGCGGTGTCCGGCTCCGGGATGGCCGGTGTCGCCGAGCTGCACGGCCAGGCGTCCAAGGTCGTCGCCGAGGCCGACAAGCTCACGCACGACGGCGAGGCCGTCGACTTCCCCGAGCCCGGCGTCTACAAGCGTCCGATCGCCTTCAACGTGCTCCCGCTGGCCGGCTCGATCGTCGACGACGGCTCCTTCGAGACCGACGAGGAGCAGAAGCTCCGCAACGAGTCCCGCAAGATCCTGGAGATCCCGGAGCTGAAGGTGTCCGGCACCTGTGTCCGGGTGCCGGTCTTCTCCGGCCACTCGTTGCAGGTCAACGCGCGTTTCGCCCGTCCGATCAGCGTCGAGCGCGCCTACGAGCTGCTGAAGGACGCCCCGGGCGTCGAGATCTCCGAGATCCCCACCCCGCTCCAGGCCGCGGGCAAGGATGCCTCGTTCGTCGGCCGGATCCGGGTCGACGAGACCGTGGAGAACGGCCTCGCGCTCTTCGTCTCCAACGACAACCTGCGCAAGGGCGCGGCGCTGAACGCGGTCCAGATCGCGGAGCTGGTGGCGGCGGAGCTGAAGGGCTGACGCCGCACGCGTGAAAGGGCGGCCGCCCAGGGTCTTTCGTTGGGATCAGGCCGGATCCGGCACCGGGGCACACGAGCCCCGCCTGATCCGAACGAGAGACCCTGGCACCGGTGGCCGCCCTTTCGTATCCGTCAAAAGGCCACCCGAGTCCACTCCGCTCAGGCACAGGGCATAGGGCATAGGGCATGGGGCATGCGACGTGGAAGGATGACCGAAAACGTCGCATACCAAGGAGATGACCGCGTGCCTGGCACCAATCTGACCCGCGAAGAGGCACAGGAGCGGGCGCGCCTGCTGACCGTGGACGCGTACGAGATCGATCTCGACCTCTCCGGAGCGCAGGAGGGCGGGACCTACCGGTCCGTCACCACCGTGCGCTTCGACTCCGCCGAGGCCGGTGCGGAGACCTTCATCGACCTGGTCGCCCCGGCCGTGCACGAGGTCGAGCTGAACGGCCGCGCGCTGGACGTCGCGGCCGTGTTCCGCGATTCTCGCATCGCGCTCCCGCACCTGGTCGCGGGCTCCAACGAGCTGAAGGTCGTCGCCGACTGCTCGTACACCAACACGGGCGAGGGCCTGCACCGCTTCGTCGACCCGGTCGACCAGCAGGCGTACCTCTACACCCAGTTCGAGGTGCCGGACGCGCGCCGCGTCTTCGCCAGCTTCGAGCAGCCCGACCTGAAGGCCACGTTCCGGTTCACCGTGAAGGCCCCGTCAGGCTGGACCGTGATCTCCAACTCGCCGACGCCCGAGCCGCAGGACGATGTCTGGTCCTTCGAGCCGACACCGCGCATCTCGACGTACATCACGGCCCTGATCGTCGGCCCGTACCACGCGGTGCACAGCAGCTACGAGAAGGACGGCCAGTCCGTTCCGCTCGGCATCTACTGCCGTCCGTCGCTGGCCGAGTTCCTCGACGCGGACGCGATCTTCGACGTGACGCGGCAGGGCTTCGACTGGTTCCAGGAGAAGTTCGACTACGCCTACCCGTTCGCCAAGTACGACCAGCTGTTCGTCCCGGAGTTCAACGCGGGCGCGATGGAGAACGCGGGCGCGGTCACCATCCGCGACCAGTACGTGTTCCGCTCGAAGGTGACGGACGCGGCGTACGAGACGCGGGCCGAGACGATCCTGCACGAGCTGGCCCACATGTGGTTCGGCGACCTCGTCACCATGGAGTGGTGGAACGACCTGTGGCTGAACGAGTCGTTCGCCACGTACACCTCGATCGCCTGCCAGGCGTACGCGGAGGGCTCGAAGTGGCCGCACTCCTGGACCACGTTCGCCAACTCCATGAAGACGTGGGCGTACCGCCAGGACCAGCTGCCGTCCACGCACCCGATCATGGCGGACATCCGTGACCTGGACGATGTCCTGGTCAACTTCGACGGGATCACGTACGCCAAGGGCGCCTCGGTCCTGAAGCAGCTGGTGGCGTACGTCGGCATGGACGCGTTCTTCACGGGCGTCCAGGCGTACTTCAAGGCGCACGCGTTCGGCAACACCCGGCTGTCCGACCTGCTGGGCGCGCTGGAGGAGACCTCCGGCCGCGACCTGAAGACCTGGTCGAAGGCGTGGCTGGAGACGGCGGGCATCAACATCCTGCGTCCGGAGATCGTCACGGACGAGAACGGTCACATCACATCGTTCACCGTCCTCCAGGAGGCTCCGGCCCTGCCCGCAGGCGCGAAGGGCGAGCCGACGCTGCGCCCGCACCGCATCGCGATCGGCTGCTACGACCTCGACGACGCCGGCAAGCTGGTCGTCACGAATCGGATCGAGCTGGACGTCGACGGCGCGCGCACGACCGTGCCGTTCCCGGCCGGCACCGCCCGCCCCGCCGTGATCCTGCTCAACGACGACGACCTGTCGTACGCGAAGGTCCGGCTCGACGAGGAGTCGCTGCGCGTCGTCACCGCACACCTCGGCGACTTCGTCGAGTCCCTGCCGCGCGCCCTGTGCTGGGCCTCCGCGTGGGACATGACCCGTGACGGCGAGCTGGCGACCCGGGACTACCTCTCCCTGGTGCTCTCGGGCATCGGCAAGGAGTCGGACATCGGCGTCGTCCAGTCGCTGCACCGTCAGGTGAAGCTGTCGCTGGACCTGTACGCGGCGCCGCAGTGGCGCGAGGCCGGGCTGACGCAGTGGACCGAGGCCACGCTTGCGCACCTGCGTGCGGCGGAGCCGGGCAGCGACCACCAGCTGGCCTGGGCCCGCGCCTTCGCGGCCACGGCCCGCACCCCGCAGCAGCTGGACCTGCTGCAGTCGCTGCTCGACGGCAAGGAGACGGTCGAGGGCCTGGCCGTCGACACGGAGCTGCGCTGGGCGTTCGTCGAGCGGCTCGCCGCGACCGGTGTGTTCGAAGAGGACGAGATCGCCGGCGAGTACGAGCGCGACAGGACGGCGGCGGGCGAGCGCCACGCGGCGACCGCCCGCGCGGCCCGCCCCACCGAGGAGGCGAAGGCGGAGGCGTGGGCCTCGGTCGTCGAGTCCGACAAGCTGCCGAACGCCGTCCAGGAGGCGGTCATCGCCGGCTTCGTCCAGACCGACCAGCGCGAGCTGCTCGCCCCGTACACGGAGAAGTTCTTCGCGGCGGTCAAGGGCGTCTGGGAGTCACGCAGCCACGAGATGGCGCAGCAGATCGCGGTCGGCCTCTACCCGGCCATCCAGGTCTCGCAGGCCACCCTGGACGCCACGGACGCCTGGCTGTCCTCGGCTGAGCCGTCCGCGGCCCTGCGCCGCCTGATGTCCGAGTCGCGTTCAGGCGTGGAGCGCGCCCTGAAGGCCCAGGCGGCGGACGCGGCGTAACAGCGGAAAGCGGAAAGCGGAAAGCGGGGGCGTCCCGGACGGGGCGCTCCCGCTTTCCGCTGCCATGGGCGAAAGCGCGGCGCGCCGGATGCCCATCGGTCAGGTACTCGGGTGCCACCCGTGGTCGAGCCGCGGATCCTCGGCTCGGGCTCAGCCCGACAGCCTCTGAGTGAGCGGGCCGTCTTCGCACCGCCGCCCGGCCGAGCCGACGCAACGCGAGGCCGGGAGGGTACGGCGGGAAGACCCGGTCCCATGCGAAGAAGGGGTGAGCCCCGGCGTACAGGACGCCGGGGCTCACCCGGGGAACGGAATCCGGCCGTCAGCCGAAGGACTTGATCGCTTTCCAGTCCACGCTCAGGACGATCTTCGCGGCCGGGTTCGTGTTCGTCCGGGACGGATAGTAGATCCGCGTCTGGCCGTCGGTGGCGAAGATGGCCCAGATGTCGGGGATCTTGTCGTTGTTGACGTCCGGGATGCCGAGCGCGATACGGATGTTGGTCTCCTGCCAGCTGGTGCCGTAGGAGACGTCGCCGTTGAGGGAGTTGGCAGCGACCTTGAGCGAGTCGAGGTCGACGCTGCCGCTGCCGGAACCGGGCTTGCCGTGGCGGACGTACATGTTGCCGTTGTCGAGGTTGCGCCACAGCAGGTCGGGGGTGCCGTCGCCGTTGATGTCGGCGACGTTGACGATGTCGCGGCGGGCCCAGGCATCGGCGTTCATCCGCGTGGCCGTCTGGAAGGTCGCACCGGTGTAGCCGGACAGCGCCCAGAACTCGGGCCCGGCCCGCAGCACGACCCGATCGCGCTCGGCGTGCCCGACGGCACCGACCCGGCCTCGATCGCCGGTGAGTGGAAGGTCGACCTGGCCGCGCCGGCCGCGTCCCAGGACGCCGGCGTCTCCGGCCTGATCATGCAGGTCACCCCGCCGGCCACCGCCGAACCGGCCGCGCAGGTCGCGCTCACCGTCGACACCACCGGCTTCGCCGACCTCTACGGCCCCCAGGCCGCCGACCGCTTCGGCCTCGTGCTGCTGCCCGAATGTGTTCTGACCTCCCCCGACAGCGGCGACTGCGCCGCCGACGGCGGCGTGCAGACCATGTCGGGCGGGGCGGACCACGACAGGGCCGAGCGACTGCGCAGCACGGTGGAGGTGGTGCCGGCGAACAAGGCACCCACCAAGTCCACCGCCGCGAAGAACGCACCCACCCGCAAGATCCTCTCCGGCTCGGTCCCGGTCGCCGGCCTGCTCGGCGGCGAGGCGGCCTCGAAGGCGACCGGCGCCTCCGTCCGTACCGCGGCCCTGCAGGCGGTGGACGCCTCCGGCCCGCAGGTCGTCGGCGCCATGGACACCGGCGCATCGGCCTCCGGTGACTTCACCGCGTCGCCGCTGCTGTCCTCGGGCTCGTGGTCGGCCGGCGCCTCCTCCGGCGCCTTCACCTACGCGTACCAGGCACAGGTACCGGAGACGGCCGGCGGGCTGATCCCCAAGGTGGCGCTGAGCTACTCCTCGCAGTCGGTCGACGGACGCACCTCCGCCACCAACAACCAGGCCTCGTGGATCGGTGACGGCTGGGACTACAACCCGGGCTCCATCACCCGCACGTACGCCAACTGTCGCGAGGATTCGAAGAAGCCCGGGTCGAACAACGCCACACACCGCACGGCCGATCTGTGCTGGGGCTCGGACAACGCCACCCTCTCGCTCGGCGGCATGACCACCGAGCTGGTGTGGGACAAGACCAAGAAAACGTGGTTCACCGCCAACGGCGACGGCTCCAAGATCGAGCAGATCAAGAACAACACCAGCGGCAACGGCGCCAAGGACGGCGAGTACTGGGTCGTCACCACCCGTGACGGCACCCGCTACCACTTCGGCCGGCACAAGCTGCCGGGCTGGAGTACCGGACAGCCGGTCACCGACTCCGTCCTGACCGTGCCGGTGTACGGCAACCACCCGGATGAGGACTGCTACAAGGCCGGTGACTGGGCCGGTTCCTGGTGCACCCAGGCCTGGCGCTGGGGACTCGACTACGTCGAGGACATCCACGGCAACGCCATGTCCCTGTGGTGGAAGCGCGACAAGAACTACTACGCCCGCAACTTCAACTTCAAGGCGCCGGTCGTCTACGACCGCGACGGCTACCTGGACCACATCGACTACGGGCAGCGCAAGGACAGCATCTTCTCCGAGACCGCCCCGGCCCGTGTCGGCTTCCAGGTCGACGAGCGCTGCCTGGGCGAAGGCACGCTGAAGTGCACGGAGGCGAACTTCACCGACAAGGACCCGGGCAAGTACCGCATCTGGTACGACACCCCGGCCGACCTGCGGTGCGAGTCCGGCAAGAAGTGCTGGAACGCCGGGCCGTCCTTCTGGAGCCGCAAGCGCCTGGTCTCGATCACCACCTCGGCGCAGCGGCGCACCGACACCACCGCGCGTCAGGTGGTGGACAAGTACACGCTCACGCAGAGCTTCCCGGTCCTGCGGACCGGTCCGAACACCGCCCTGTGGCTGGAGTCGATCCAGCGGACCGGATACGCGCGCCTCGGCAGCACGGACAAGAGCGTCACCCTCAACCCGGTGCGTTTCGAGTCCAACGCGGAGGACATGCCCAACCGGGTCATGCGGCCCAAGGACCCGCGCCCCGGCTTCTCCAGGCTGCGTGTCGCCCGTGTCATCAACGAGTACGGCGGCGAAACCGTCGCCACCTACAAGCCGGCCGTCGGTGACTGCGCCACCGGCACCAACCTGCCCGACAAGAAGGACACGGCGGCGCTGAAGGCCAACATCCGCCTGTGCTATCCGTCGTTCTGGCATCCGGACCCCGAGGTCGAGGACATCGACTGGTTCCACAAGTACGTGGTGGACACCATCGAGGAACTCCCCAACGTCGACGGCGCGTTCAGCACCAGGACGGCGTACTCGTACAAGAACGCCGGGTGGAAGCTGGCCGAGGCGGAGTTCACCAAGAAGTCCACGCGCACCTACGCGCAGTTCGCCGGGTTCGAACAGACCACGGTGCTCACGGGCGAGAACGAGCCGACCATCGGCAGCAAGAAGTCGAAGTCCGTCACCCGCTACTTCCGCGGTATGGGCGACACCGTCTCGGTGAAGGACATCACCGGTGCCGAGATCGCCAAGGACTCCGAGCCGTTCGCTGGCCGCATCGCCGAGGAGCTCAGCTACACGAGCGCGAGCGACGCGGACACCGACTGGCTGTCCCGCAGCGTCACCGTCCCGGCCGCCACCGAGCTGGCCAAGCGCGACCGTGACGACGGTCTGAGTCCGCTGCGCGCCTGGCGCGTCACGGAGCCTGTGGAGATCGCGTACACCAAGTCCTCCGGCGCCGGTGACGACAAGGCCACCGAGCGGGTCGTGAAGACCGAGACGACCTACGAGGCGACGTACGGTCTGCCCACCCTCGTCGAGTCGTTCGGTGACACCGCAAAACCCGATGACGAGTCCTGCACCAAGCTGGAGTACGTCCACCA
This sequence comes from Streptomyces sp. NBC_00846, assembly GCF_045207325.1. NCBI lineage: Bacteria > Bacillati > Actinomycetota > Actinomycetes > Kitasatosporales > Streptomycetaceae > Streptomyces > Streptomyces sp. NBC_00846. The sequence goes on from NZ_CP108846.1 coordinate 2,297,809, forward strand.
GACCGGCAAGAACATCATCGGCCTGACCAAGCAGGCACTGGTCTCGCCGACCACGTGCGCGAAGGCCGACTTCGCCGACCTGACCACTCTGAGCGGTGCCACCCGCACCGCGTACGACCACCAGGCCTACGGCGCCGAGCTCGCCGGCACCACACGCGGCCTGGCCACCGAGTCCTGGTCGCTGAACGGTGCGGGAACCGGATTCCAGAGCAACGGAACCACTGATTTCGACGCCATCGGCCGCGTGGTCAAGCAGACCGACCCGGACAACAAGTTCTCCACGATCACCTACACCCCGTCCTCCGGGCAGGTCTTCGAGGTCACCGAGACCAACGCCCGCGGCCACTCCCAGAGGCAGGAGCTGGAGCCGGGCCGTTCGACCACCCTCAAGACGACCGACACCAACGGCCATGTGAGCCAGGCGACGTACGACCCGCTGGGCCGCCTCGACGAGGCCTGGGCCCCGGGCCGCACCCCGTCGGCCTCGTCCGTGCCGGACTTCAAGGCCGACTACACGATCCCGACGTACAACCCGGAGAACCCGGACCGCAAGCCCCCGTTCGTCACGACCCGCACGCGCGGGTTCGAGGACCGCGTCGAGACCTCCGTCACCCTCTACGACGGCCTCGGCCGCGAGCGGCAGACGCAGGAGGAGGCCAACGGCGGCGGCCATCTGATCACCGACACGCTGTACAACAGCTCCGGTGAGGTCTGGCAGACGAACAACGCCTACCTGACCCACGAGGCCGAGCCGGGTGAGCTGTTCACCCCGCTCGCCGACACGGCCGTCCCCAACATCACCCGCTACACCTACGACGGTCTCGGCCGGGTGGTCGAGGAGATGCCGGTCCTCAAGGTCATGGACCCGGAGACCAAGGAGGCCACCTCCCAGCCGGTCCCGGAACGGGCCACCCGTTACAAGTACGGCCAGGACTGGTCGGAGGTCGTCAACCCGTCCGGCACCTCCTCCTACCGTGTCTACACCGACGCGCTCGGCCGCTCGTCCCGGGTGGACACGTACAACTCGGCCGCTCCCGACGGCTTCACGTCGATGCGGTACGAGTACGACAAGCGGGGCCAGCTCGTGAAGGCGGTCAACTCCGCCGACAAGACGCACCCGTGGACATGGACCTACGTCCACCGCGGCCGGCCGGACTCCGCCACCGACCCGGACTCGGGCACCACGCGGACCTCCTACGACCGCTTCGACCGCCCGCTGACCACCACCAACGCGCGCGGCATCACCGTCTGGAACGGCTACGACGAGCTGTCGCGGCCGACCAAGCAGCGACTGAACGACGAAAACGGCACGCTGCTGGCGGATTTCGGCTACGACACCGCCCCCGGCGGCAAGGGCATGCCCGCCACCGCCACCCGCTACACCGACGGCCTGGCGTACACCCAGAAGATCAACGGCTACACCAAGGACTACCAGCCGACCTCGACCACGCTGAACCTGCCGCTGACGCTGGCCGCCACGTGGGGTCTTGCGACCTCGTACACGTACGGCTACACGTACAACGACACGGGCATGCTGGAGGAGGCCACGCTGCCGGCGGTCGGCAACTTCGCCGCCGAGAAGCTCGTCCCCCGCTACAACAAGGACGGCCTGCCCCTGTCGATATCCGGCAAGGACTGGTACGGCTCCGAGACGGTGTACTCCTCCTACGGGCAGGTGCTGCGCTCGACCCTGGGCGCGCAGCCGTACCGGGTATGGGCGCAGAACTCGTACGACGAGTCGAGCGGCGAGCTCCAGGAGCAGTCGGTCTACCGCGAGCAGACCGGGGACAAGACCCTGGTCGACGGAAGTCTCGTGTCCAACCGGTCGTACACCTACGACCCGGCGGGCAACGTCACCTCCATCCAGGAGCACTCGGACGGGATCGCGGAGCGGCAGTGCTTCACCTACGACCCGCTGGGTCAGCTGAAGTCGGCCTGGACCTCCAAGGACCAGACCGGGTGCGCCGCTCCGAAGGGCAGCGACGGCACGCTCAATGTGACGGCGGGCAAGGACAGCTCCGGCTACTGGCAGGAGTACGAGTACGACCTGGTCGGCAACCGCAAGAAGCTGACCGAGAAGGACCTGACCGGCGACACCGCGAAGGACGCCACCACCACCTACTCCTACGGCAAGGCCGACGGCACCCAGCCGCACACGCTGACCAAGGTGTCGAAGGCCTACACCACCCCGCAGGGGGCGCAGGTCAAGTCGGAGGCGGAGCGCCTGTACGAGCTGACGGGCGAGACCAAGTCCGTCACCTCCCTCCAGAACGGCGACAAGCAGGATCTGACCTGGACGTATGACGGCCAGGTCGACCGGATCAGCGGTCAGGGCGCGGGCGGCAAGACCCCGTATGTGGGCCTGGCCGACAAATGCCTCGACCTGAGCGCCGGCCTGGCGGCCGCCGGGCAGGCCATCCAGCTGTACTCGTGCAACTCCACGGTGGCGCAGAGCTGGCGCTTCACCCCTACTCCGGGGACGGCGCAGGCCGACCGCGACCGGGGCGCGCTGAGCGTCCACGACGACTGGTGCGTGCAGCCGGCCGGGAACACGGCCGGATCGGCGATCCAGCTTCAGAAGTGTGACGGTTCGGCCGGCCAGGAGCTGAAGCGCAACGCGTCGGGTCAGCTGACCCACGTCGCTTCGGGCCTGTGCCTGGCGGTGAAGGACGCGAGTTCGGCGAACTCGACCCCGATCGTGCTGGCCGTCTGTGACGGCACGAAGCCCGCGCAGCTGTGGGAGCCGCAGAACGACACCCGTCACATCTACGGACCCGACGGATCGCGGCTGCTGACGATCAAGGACAAGCAGGCCACCCTGTATCTGGGTGAGGCCGAGGTCACCGTGGGGCAGGGCGGTGTCCTGATCAACACCCAGCGCACGTACGCGGCGCCCGGTGGCGCGGTCATGCGCTACGCGTCCGGCACGGGTGGTGACGCCCTGGTCGCCCTCACCGGCGATCATCAGGGCAGCACCTACGCGGAGGTCGCGCTCAGCGGCTCGATGGCGGTCCGGATCCGCAAGCAGGACCCGTTCGGCAACCAGCGCGGGAACGGCACGGTCGGCGTCAAACTGCAGACCCATACCGGGTTCCTGGGTGCCACCCGTGACGACGCCTCCGGCTACCAGCCGCTGGGCGCCCGTCTCTATGACCCGGTGGTCGGACGCTTCCTGTCCGTCGACCCGGTCCTGGACCTGAACGACGTACTGCAGTCCAACGGTTACGCCTACGCGCACAACAACCCGGTGACGATGTCCGACCCGACGGGTCTGGCCATCTCCCTGTCCGCTTCCGAACGGGCCGCGGCCCTGGCGGGCGCGGGCCTGTCCGCGGCACAGGTCGCGCAGGCCCAGGCGATGCAGGGCAAGTCCCTGTCCTCGGTGATCCTGGCCGTGGCGTGGGAAACGCTGAAGGACTTCGTCGGCATCAACGACGCCCTGTCCTGCTTCGGCGGTGACATGTGGTCCTGCGGCAGCCTGATCATCGGGGCGATCCCGTGGACCAAGCTCGGCAAGATCCCCTCCGTGATGAAGGCCATCAACCGCACGATCAAGGCCATCGAGTCCTTCCGCGTGGCGAAGAAGGCGGCCGAGCTCGTCCTGAAGGCCGCGAAGGCGGCCGAGGCGGCCGCGCTGAAGGCCAAGAAACTGGCCATCGAGAAAGCCAAGAAGGAAGCCGCGCAACGAGCCAAGAAGAAAGCCGCCGAGGCGGCGAAGAGAACGACCGACAAGGCCGTCAGCCAGACCAAGAAGACCGGCAACCCGGTCCAGAAGCAGGCCCAGGTCAAGGCAGCCCCCAAGGCCTCGTCGTCATCCGGCGGCGGAGGCGGCGGAGGAGGCAAGAGCAGCGGCTCCAAGCCCGGCGGCAACTCCGGCGGCTCCTCCCGCAACAGCGGCGGCTCCAGTGGCAGCGGCGGGTCCGGCAAGACCGACGGCGGAGGGACGTGCAACAGCTTCGTCCCCGGCACCAAGGTCCTGATGGCCGACGGCTCCACCAAGCCGATCGAGGAGGTCAAGACCGGCGACAAGGTCGTCGCCACCGACCCGGAGACCGGCGAACGGCGGATCGAGACCGTCACCGCCGAGATCAAGGGCCAGGGTCTCAAGCACCTCGTCAAGGTCACCATCGACACCGACGGCAAGAAGGGCGCGAAGACCGCCCAGGTCACCGCTACCGACGGCCATCCCTTCTGGGTCCCCGAACTCGGCGAATGGATCAAGGCCACCGACCTCCACGCCGGCCAGTGGCTCCAGACCAGTGCCGGCACGTACGTCCAGATCACCGCGATCGAGCGCTGGACGGCCCAGGCATCGGCGGTCCACAACCTCACCGTCAGCGACCTGCACACGTACTACGTCGTGGTGGGTCACACATCGGCACTGGTGCACAACTGCACCGAAGCTAATATCCAGGAGGTCATAAACAGTCTTGACGGCAAGCACGTCACCACCGGTGTGCCCACCAACGCCGATGGGACCCCGATCGGTCCGGAGTTCAGCAGTGGCAACGACGCGGCCTCAGCTCGCGCCAACGCCACGCTCCAGCAAGCAAGCGGACGTAACGCTCAATGGGACTCGGCGTCTCACGCAGAGCCGAAGATCGCCCTCTGGATGAATGACGAGGGTATCGACTTTGCGAATGTCGCCATCAACAATACGTACGTTTGCGGTGGTCGCGGCGGGGCAGGTTGCGTGAACATCCTCCCGCATATCCTCGAAAGTGGACGGACCATGGTCGTCTGGTATCTCGACGGACAAGGAGTCTTGCAGAATACCGGGCCGATCGTAGGCCGGGCGCCAAGAAGGAGATGACTCTCTCAGGGGCCCGGTCGGCCTGCACTTGGCACGCTAAGATCACCCCATCGGAGAAGGGAAAAGATCACCGTGGTGGTGCGATGCAAGGCGCTCAGTGAAGCCGATCGGGCTCAGTGGAAGGTAAGTCCGATGGAGCAAGTAGGGCCACTGCGCTTTGGGATGAACCGAGACGAGACGGAAGAGGCCCTGCGCGGAGTCGCCATGCGGGGCGTCGCAGTAAGTGCTGCTCCTGGCTTGGGTGGCAGCGTGGAGTTCGGTTCCCCCGACGCGAATCTTCTTGACCCATCATCCATTTTGACGACCTATTATGATACGTCCGGGTCACTGGCGGGAATTGCAGTCGACGCACGCAATGGACCCCAGGTAACACTCGGGGAAATGCGTCTCGTTGGTCGCGTACCGTCCGAACTGGAAGAACAGTTCGTCCAGTACCTGGAGGCGCGCGGCCGGATGGTGACCTACAACCAGTTCTGGGATTTCTCGTGCAATGTGCTCGGCATCGTCGTGCGGGCGCAGCGCGTTGACGACGTTGTGCTGAGCCGCCCGGTTTTCGTCGCAAGCCATTGGGCCAACCGCTGCGGTGATGCCTGCGAAGGTCCCGTTCCGAACGAGGAATGGCAGCACCGCTGAGACCCTGAACACATCAAACGGCCTCGTCCAGGCTCTGGACGAGGCCGTTTGATGTGGCGGCGGGTGTCAGAGACGCTTGGTCGACTTGACCCCCAGCACTTGCCATTCCCTGGCGCAGCGTCCTCGCCGTCACCGGGTGCAGGAACAGACGGTTCACCCCCTCTCCGCGGTCGCGGCAGGTCGAGAAGGTCAAGGACTGCGGGACGTGCAACAGCTTCGTCCCTGGCACCAAGGTCCTGATGGCCGACGGCTCCACCAAGCCGATCGAGGAGGTCAAGACCGGCGACAAGGTCGTCGCCACCGACCCGGAGACCGGCGAACGGCGGATCGAGACCGTCACCGCCGAGATCAAGGGCTAGGGCCTCAAGCACCTCGTCAAGGTCACCATCGACACCGACGGCAAGAAGGGCACGAAGACCGCCCAGGTCACCGCGACCGACGGCCACACCTTCTGGGTCCCCGAACTCGGCGAATGGATCAAGGCCACCGACCTCCACGCCGGCCAGTGGCTCCAGACCAGTGCCGGCACGTACGTCCAGATCACCGCGATCGAGCGCTGGACGGCCCAGACTGCGACGGTCCACAACCTCACCGTCTCCGACCTCCACACGTACTATGTGCTGGCGGGGGCTTCCCCGGTCCTCGTTCACAACTGTGGGGATAAAGTCTGGGAGCCGTTCCGTGAGGGCATCGACCACACCGACCAGGGAACCCTTCCGGCAAGTGCGGGAATTTCCCCTGGATCCTCTCTCAGCGCGGGTGAGTACCACTTCGTCGTCCACCAGGACGGTTCTCTGCGCGCCATGCAGAACGAATCTATGTGGGATCTCAATCCAGGTGCCGGACACACATCCCTGGGTAACCGTCAAGGGGTGCTCATGGCAGGCACGTTCGACGTCGATACAAGCGGTGCGATTTCCAGGGTCGACAACTTCTCCGGTCATTACCGTCCGACGAATATCCCGGGGGCCACTCCGTTGCTGGACGTCACCCGCGGAGCCTTCCGACGGCATGGTTGGGACTTCGCCGACAGCGCCTGGGACTACTACGCTGGGCCAGGTCTCTGAGGTGAAACATGTTCGCTGGGGGCAGTCTCGTGAGGCTGCCCCCAGCGGGCTTGAAACATCCGAATGACTACTTCTCTCGATGCGGCGGTGCTGATGGACGTTCCGGCTTACCCCGATTCCGGTGTGCTCCTGGCGCGTCTCGTGCGGAGTCAGGAAAACGGTCTTCCCCGCGACACCGGTCTTCCCGTGGGTAAGCTCTCTCCGATTCCCGCGGGCCAACCCCCGACCGAGGAATTCCTCCACCGGCTTGCAGAGCGGCTTGGTGTGCAGAGCCATGACCTCTTCCTCGTCGCGGGTCTGGCCATTCCCGATGACGCGTTGCTCTTCGACGAGGAAGCTGGTCGCGAGCTCCCCCAACTGGTGCAGCGTGCACTCCGCTTGCCCGCGTCCGACAGGCAGCGGCTACGTGATTTCGCCCAGTCCCTGGCTGAGGTATCGCCGCAATCCGTCCCTCCCAAGAGGCAGCGCCCTTATGAGCAGTACCCACCGGGATTCGGTTCGCTCCTTGTGCGCATGCTTGCCCTCCGGAATCTGGGATGGTCCTCGGCGGCCAAGGTGATGTACCTGATGTCCGGGGTCTACCTGTCGGCTGCGACCATCGGCGCGGTAGGGCGTGGAGTTAAGGAGCTCGACGCTGAGCTCCTCAATGGCTTCGCAGTCGTGCTCGGCATTCCGGTCGCTGTCCTGGCATCCTTGACCGGTGTGCACCAAACAGCAGGTCGCAGAGGTTCGCCGGAGAATGTCGACACGGCCGCCCTGCTCTGGGAGGTGAGGCATTTGACTGCGGCGCAGGTGCGGGAAGTGTCGCACTTGGCAGATTTTTTGGGGCGAAGATGACGTGAAGCGGGCGTTGCGGACGCTCCTTGCCAGGATCAGTTACAGGCGAGGTAATGCCTGGGGGCCGGCGGGACAGTCACACGAAATGGCTTGCGAAGGGCAAGGTCTACCTCTGTACGTCTCGACCGTACGACCCCTCAGTTCCCGCAGGGCAAATTTGGGGTAATTTGGTGGCCTTTATTTTCGGGGATGCTACAGGTGGAAGAATGGCCCCGTGATTCACTCCCCGACGGGGTGCACCTGCTACAGAATTCGGGCCCCTCCGTGAGAATCCGGAGGAGCCCAATTGGTATTTGACGGCAGTAGTTGACGGCAACGTCAGCGGACGAGAGCGGCGCAGGATGGCGGTTCATCGCCGTCGATCCTGGGTGCCTCGGCACCTGTCGGGCCGTCGAGGGCGGTGCTGAGGGTGTCGACGGCGTCGCGCTGGAGGCGGAGTCGGACGTGGGCGTAGGCAATGGCGGTGACGCTGATGTGGCGTGGCCGAGGAGTTCCTTGATGACGACGGGCTCGACGCCCTGTTCCAGGGGGAGGGTGGCGGTCGAGTGGCGGAGGTCGTGGTAGCGGATGTGACGGAGGCGGCCCTTGCGGAGGAGCTCTTTCCGTAGTGCCCCGCCGTACACATCGGAGGCAGCGAGCGACCCGATCGATGTGCCTGCGCGGGAATTCGCCTCGGTGGCGGGTATCACCGACCTGACGCACAGAGACGCAGTGAGGAGGCGCCTCCCGCGAGGGCGGGGGCACGTCCGCACGAACAGGCACGGGGTCGGGGCCGTGGGCCATGGAAGCCGCCCGTCGGACAGGCGCCGTCGCGCAGCCGTCCGGCGGGCGGGGCAGAGGGGGTTGCGGGAGGGGGACACGGGTTACGCGCCCGACTCCTCGTAGCGCCGGGCCAGTTCGGCCGCGCCGCTCTCCGTCAGGCTGCCGTGCAGGCGCATGCGGGCGACCCCGCCGTCCGGGAAGGCGTCGAGGCGGACGTGGGTGACGATCGCCTGGGCGCGCAGGGGGAAGCGGTGCAGGGTGTCGGGCTGGAGCCGGGTGCGGGGGATGATCTCGAACCATTCGCCGGTCTCGCCGTTGCGGCCCTGGAGGGCGATCCAGCCGGCCGCGTTGCCCTTGAGGTAGGCCGTGTCGATCTCGACCGCGCGGACCGCGCCCTGGGCGGGGAGGCGGAAGCGGACCCAGTCGTTCGTGTCGCGGACCCGGCGGCGGCGGTTCTCCCAGCCGTCGTCCATCTTGCGGGAGGTGCCGGGCAGGATGATCTGCGTCGGCGAGGAGTAGAAGCGGTCGGAGGCGTCCTCGTAGCTTCCGCCGTTCAGGACCGAGATCAGGTCGAACGTGCCGAGCGTCGCGAGCCAGGACGGGTCGGGGAGGACCTCGCCGTGGACGCGGAGGCGGGCGATGCCGCCGTCGGGGTGCTGGCAGAGGCGGACGTGGGTGTAGCGGCGGCCGCCGGTGATCTCGAAGCCGTTGGCGGCGTGGCCGCGTACGGGGGTCGGCGGGACGATCTCCTCCCACTTCACGTCGTCCGCGAGGAGTTCGGCGGGGCTCGGCGAGCCCTCGACCGCCGTCGCCTGGATCGAGACGCGCTGCGGGTAGTTGCCGCGGAAGTGGGCCGTGTCGACGACGATGCCGCGGATGATGCCGGGGGCGCCGAGGCGGATCAGGGCCCAGTCGTGCTCCTCGGGGGCGGGGAACGGGTGGGCCGCGTCCGCGCCGCGTCGGCGGCGGGTCTCCCAGCCGTCCATGATCTTGCCCTTGTGGCCGAAGTGCTCGGGGTCGAAGACCGCGCGCTCCCGGACCAGGAGGTTCTCGCGCTGGGCGAAGAACTCGTCGTTGGCGGCGATCACGCCCGCGCCGAGGCGGCGGTCGGCGAGGTCGACGAGTTCGGTGAAGGGGAGGTCCGTGGTGCGGTAGTCGGCGTACGGGTCGCCACCGCCGTAGGGGGCCGCGTCGTTGGCGTGGGGGTCCTCGTACTGGTTCTCATTCTGATCGGAGGTCATGCGTCCACTGTCGTGGCGAGCGACCCATGAGGTCCATCGAAAGTTTTTGCATCGTTTATTCAGTTGACGTGAACGATGCCGCTGTTTCGGTGAGCGCCGCCAGGACCCGGGCCACCGCCGGACCTTGCTCGGCCCCTTGCCGTACCGCCGCCACCACATGGCGGCGCGGCTGGTCGGCTTCGAGTGCGCGCATCACCACGCCGCCCCTGCTGTGCCGTTCCGCCGATGCCATGCGCGGAATCAGCGCGACCCCCATGCCCGCCTCGACCATGGCCAGGATCGCCGTCCAGCCGGAGGCGCTGTGCGCCTGCTCGGGTACGAATCCGGCGGCCTCGCACGCGGCCGTCGTGATCTGTGACCAGGGGCCCGAGCCGCCGAAGATCCAGGGGTCGCCGGAGAGGTCCGCGAGGCGGAGGGCGGGCGCCGCCGCGAGGTGGTGGTCCGCGGGGAGGGCCACGTCCAGAGGGTCGGCCAGCAGGGGCAGCACGACGAACCGAGGGTCGCGGGCCGTCGGGGCGTGCGCGGCAAGGGACAGGGCGAGGTCCACGTCACCGGCGACCAGGAGTTCGTAGGCCTGCGCGGCCTCCGCCTCCCGCACCCGTACGTCCGGGCCCGGACGGTCCTCGGCGCGCAGCCGCTGGATCGCGGGTACGACGAGGGCGGGCACCGCCGTGGAGAACGCCGCGATCCGTACCTGTCCGGCCTCGCCGCGCAGGTAGCCGGTCAGTTCGGCGTCGGCGCGCTCCAGCTCGGCGAAGACGGCCTCGGCGCGGCGCAGCACGAGGTGTGCGGCGTCGGTGAGACGGACCCGTCGGCCCTGGGCCTCCAGAAGCGGTACGCCGAGCTGCTTGGCCAGGTTGGACAGCTGCTGCGAGACCGCGGACGGGGTCATCCGCAGGGCCTCGGCGGTCGCGGTGACCGTGCCCCGGTCGCGCAGGGTGCGCAGGATGCGGAGCTTCTTGACGTCCCACTCGATCATGGCCGCAACCTACCGGCCGCAACCTGCCCGCCGGCCCTCCCGGTCCGGACATGCGTATGCGCCGCACGGTACGGGGTACCTGCGGCGCACTCGCCAGAAGCGTAGGTGCTAGGCCTGCTTCTTGGACTTGTCGAAGATCATGACCAGGGCCGTGATGACCACGAACAGGGCGATGGGGGCCACCACGTACAAACCGACGGTCTCCATCACGCTCAGGCCCTGACCGGGGTCGTCACCGTCGTCGCGGGTGAGCGCGAGCGCGGGGGACGACATGAGCAGCATCATCAGCGTCGTTCCGGCCGCGACGGCGCCGGCGCGCATAGCGTTCTTCTTGTCCACGGTTCAAACGTAGCGAATGCCCGGGACGGGCGCGCGCCCGGGGGTGCCGTACGGGGTCACGGGTGGTTTTCGCGGGATCCGAAGATCTCCATCAGCCGGTGCAGGCGGGGGGCCGCGGCCAGCTCCTCCAGGGTGACCGGATGCCCCTCCGCGCCGGCGACGGGCAGACGCCAGTTGGGGTACTGGTCCCAGGTGCCGGGGAGGTTCTGCGGGCGGCGGTCGCCGAGCGTGTCGGGCAGCCAGACGCCGACCATGCGTGCGGGGGTGCGCAGCAGAAACCCGTGCACGGCGCGGACGGCGCCCTCCTCGTCGTCCTCGCCCTCCGGGAGCAGGCCGAGCCTGGAGAGGTACGCCAGCCACTCGGTGGTGTCGGCCACATCCGCGGTCAGCTCCTCCGCCAGGCTCCGGGTGAGCAGGCCGAGGCGGTGGCGGAGCGTCACGTGGTCGCCGGTCAGCCGGGCGGCGGTGGACGGCAGATCGTGCGTGGTGACGGTGGCCAGGCAGCCCTCGCGCCACTCCTCGGGGGGCAGTGGGCGGCCGGTGCCCGCCCAGTCCCGTTCGAACCAGAGCACGGAGGTGCCGAGCACGCCGCGCCGGGCGAGCGCCTCGCGAACCCCCGGCTCGACGGTGCCGAGATCCTCCCCCATGACGACCGCGCCCGCCCGGTGCGCCTCCAGGACGAGGACGGCGAGCATCGCCTCGGCGTCGTGGCTGACGTAGGTGCCCTCGGTGGGCGGGCGCCCCTCGGGCACCCACCAGAGCCGGAACAGGCCCATGACGTGGTCGATGCGCAGCGCGCCCGCGTGGGCGAGTAGCCCGCGCAGCAGGCCGCGGTACGGGGCGTAGCCGGACGCGGCGAGGGCGTCGGGGCGCCAGGGCGGCAGGCCCCAGTCCTGGCCTCGGGCGTTGAAGGCGTCCGGGGGTGCGCCGACGGACATGCCGTGGGCGAAGGCGTCCTGCTGGGCCCAGGTGTCGGCGCCGCCGGGGTGCACGCCGACGGCGAGGTCGTGGACGATGCCGACGGCCATCCCTGCGTCCAGGGCGGCGCGCTGGGCGGCGGCGAGCTGGTTGTCGGTCAGCCAGGCGAGCCGGCAGTGGAAGTCGACCCGGTCCAGCAGGGCGCGGCGGGCGCGGGCGGTCTCTGTGGAGCGGGGGTCGCGGAGTGCGGCCGGCCAGCTGTGCCAGTCGGAGCCGTGCACCTCGGCGAGGGCGCACCACAGGGCGTGGTCCTCCAGGGCCTGTCCCTGCTCGGCCAGGAAGTCGCAGTAGGCGGCGCGGCGGCCGGGGGTGAGGGGGACGTCCCGGACGAGTTCGAGGGCCTGGCGCTTGAGTTCCCAGACGGCGTCCCGGTCGATCAGGGCGCCCTTGTTCAGGACGGTGTCGCTGAGCGCCGCCGCGTCCTGGCGCAGATCGTCGAGGGTGGCCCGGTCCGGCACGTGCCCGTACTCGGGGACGGACTCGATGTGCAGATGGACGGGGTCGGGGAAGCGCCGTGACGACGGGCGGTACGGGGACGGGTCGGTGGGATCGCCGAGCACGGCGGCGTGCAACGGGTTGACCTGGACGAATCCGGCGCCGAGGGTCCGCCCGGACCAGGCGGCGAGGTCGGCGAGGTCCCCGAGGTCGCCCATGCCCCAGGAGCGGGCGGAGAGCAGGGAGTAGAGCTGGACGAGGAAGCCGTGGCTGCGGGCGGGCGGCCGGGGCACGTGGGGCGGGGCGACGACGAGTGTGCAGCTCGCGCTCCGGCCGCCCGGAGCTCGTGCGGTCAGCCGGTGTACCCCGAGCGGCGGTTCGGCCCACCAGGCGTGGGCCGGGAGCGCGGCCGTCGCGGTGTCACCTCCGGCGCCGGCCACCGCGCCCGCACCCGCACCCGCTCCCGCGTCCGTTCCCGTGTCGGCCACCGCGTCCGTTCCTGCTTCCGTGCCCGCGCCCGCTCCTGCTTCCGTGCCCGCGCCCGCTCCCGCGTCGGCCGCCGCCCGCCCCGAAACGGCCGGATCAGGTCGGCAGGCCGGAACGCACACCCTCGGGAGGGGGCGCGCCCCGGGACCTTCGAGCCCGATGTCCAGCGTGGTGCCGGGCGGCAGTGCGGCCAGGGCCGGGGGCAGCGGCTCCCCGGCCCACACCACCAGCGTCGGCGGGAGCAGCCGGGAGTGGGCCGAGGACTCGGCGGCGGCGAGCGATTCCCGTACCGCTTCGGGCGTGGCGGCGTCCACACCGAGCGCGGCGAGCACCGCGACGACCGTGTCGTCGGCGACGGACACCGTGACGTCGGCGGACGGGGAGTAGGAGGTGGCGACGCCGTGCAGTGCGGCGAGCCGGGACAAACCCATTCAGACTCCTGGGGACTCCATGCCCCATGCGGTGCCGGACGTGGCCGGCTCGCTGGTCAGCGGGGCGTTGACGGCGAGCGGGGGTTCGCTGGTGAGCGGTGTGGCGTCGGCGAGCGGCGGCTCACTGGTGAGCGGTATGGCATCGGCGAGCGGCGGCTCGCTCGTCAGCGGACCGGAGCCGGGCGCGGGGGCCGGAAGCACGCCGGGCACCGGGGCGGGACCGGGTTCCTGTTTGGAGAAGGCGGAGAGCAGGAGTTGCGCGGCAGCGGGCATGGTGGCCTCCTGGCCATGGCGGAACAGGACACAGCAGACCTACCCAGCGGGCACGACCGCAGACGTAGGCGTTACCACAACGAGTTCAACGTGCCCTGGGTCACATTCCGTTCCCCAAAGGGCGGTTCCCCGTAAGTCGTCCGCCGATTTCGGCCATTCGGCGTCATCTTTGGCGTCCGACGTCGATTGTCGCCCCTTCCTCACCTCGGCTGCCACATCGGGCATTTGCGGCACAACAACCACTCGCATTGACACCCTGCGCGCGCGGGTGGTGGGCTCGGAGCCCACCGGTGGAAGCGAGGGAGACCAGCGATGCGGCTCAGGCGCGGAAAGCAGGCGACGGCCGTCGCGGTCGCCGTTCTCGGCGGGCTCCTCTCCACGGGCGCCCCGGCCGCCGTCGCGGCCCCTTCGGCGCCCGGCTCCGCCGCCGTCACCACCCCCGACCGCACGGACGACGGCGCGGTGCCGGCCGTGTGGCCACGGCCCCAGTCCATCAAGGCGACCGGGCCGTCCGTACCGCTCGCCGCCGCCGGCTCCGCCGCCGAGGCCACCCTCGTGGCCGACGCGCACGCGGATCCGTACGCCGTCGACGCGCTCCGGCAGATCCTGCGGGACGCGGGCGTACGGACCGTCCACGAGGCGTTGCCGGGCCGCGGCCCCGTCGTCCGGCTCGGCGGCGACGGCGCCCAGGACGCCCTGCGTACGCTGCACGCCCCCGACCGCGGCGACCTGCCCTCCGGCGGCTACCGGATCGCGGTCGGCCGGGTCGCCGGCCGGGACACCGTCGCCGTGGACGGCCTCGGCGAGGACGGCCTCTTCCACGGCGTGCAGACGCTGCGTCAGCTGATCCGGAACGACAGCGTCGCCGGGGTCACCGTCAGGGACTGGCCGGGAACCGCCGTACGCGGGATGACCGAGGGCTTCTACGGGCAGCCGTGGACCCGGGCGGAGCGGCTGGCGCAGATCGGCTTCATGGGGCGTACGAAGCAGAACAGGTATCTGTACGCGGCGGGCGACGACCCGTACCGGCAGGCCCGTTGGCGCGACCCGTACCCCGCCGACCGGCGCGCCGACTTCCGGGCGCTGGCCGAGCGGGCCCGTGCCGAGCATGTGACCCTCGGCTGGGCCGTCGCCCCCGGCCAGGCCATGTGCATGTCGTCGGAGAACGACGTGAAGGCACTGACGAAGAAGCTCGACGCCATGTGGGCGCTGGGCGTGCGGGTCTTCCAGCTCCAGTTCCAGGACGTCAGCTACAGCGAGTGGCACTGCGACGGCGACGTCGACACCTTCGGCAGCGGGCCAGTGGCGGCGGCCAGGGCCCAGGCGCGGGTGGCGAGCGCGGTGGCCCGGCATCTCGCGGAGCGTCATCCGGGGGCGGAGCCGCTGTCGGTGATGCCGACGGAGTTCTACCAGAACGGGGCGACGGACTACCGCACGGCGCTCGCCGAGGAGCTGGACGACCGGGTCCAGATCGCCTGGACCGGGGTCGGGGTCGTACCGCGGACCATCACCGGCGGGGAACTGGCCGGTGCGCGTGCCGCGTTCCGGCATCCGCTGGTCACGATGGACAACTACCCGGTCAACGACTACGCGCAGGACCGTATCTTCCTCGGCCCGTACACCGGCCGGGACCCGGCGGTGGCGGTCGGTTCCGCGGCGCTGCTCGCCAACGCGATGGAGCAGCCGTCCGCGTCGCGCATACCGCTGTTCACCACTGCCGACTTCGCGTGGAACCCGAAGGGTTACCGGCCACAGGAGTCCTGGCAGGCGGCGATCGACGATCTGGCGGGCGGTGACGCCGGCACCGGGGACGCGCTGCGCGCGCTGGCCGGGAACAGCTCGACGTCCGTGCTGGGCGGCGACGAGTCGGCGTATCTGCGGCCGCTGCTGGACGCGTTCTGGAAGTCCCGTGCGTCGACCGACGCCACGGCGCAGGCCGACGCGGCGCGCAGGCTGCGGGCGGCCTTCACCGTGATGCGGGAGACCCCGCAGCGGCTGAAGGGCCTGGCCGACGGGCACCTGGACAACGAAGTACGGCCGTGGACCGAGCAGTTGTCCCGGTACGGCCGGGCGGGCGAGCTGGCCGTGGATCTGCTGCGGGCCCAGTCGCGCGGCGACGGCGCCGCCGCGTGGCAGGTCTCGCTGGCGCTCGAGCCGGTCCGCGAGGCCACGAAGGCGAGCGGCGCCACGGTCGGCAAGGGCGTCCTCGGCCCGTTCCTGGACCGGGTGCGCAGGGAGGCGGACGCCTGGACGGGCACGGACCACGACGCCGGTACGGTGACGAAGGCTCCGGGCAGCTACACGGTCCGGCTGGACCGGCCCCGTCCGGTGGAGACCGTGACGGCGATGACCGTGCCCGGCGGCGGCCCGGTGGCCGGTGCGACGCTGGAGGCCCATGTGCCCGGCGAGGGCTGGCACGGCCTCGGCCCGGTGTCGGCGACCGGCTGGACCCAGGCCCCGGCCAGGGGGCTGTGGGCCGACGCGATCCGGATCAGCTGGCCCACGGGCGGTCCGGCCACGCCCCCGGTGCTCACGGGCACGCTGCCGCCCATCGTTGCGCAGGGCCGGGCGGAGAACCGGCTGGGCGGCGGCACGGGAACCGGCGTCCCCGCCTCCGGGAGCGCCTCGGAGGCGGCTTTGCGGGTGCGGGCGCTCGTGCCGTGGTTCGGCGACGAGCCCGCCGCCCGGCTCGATCTGGCACGCGGCGGGACGGACGCCGAGATCGGCGGCGGGCCGCAGCGGGTCGAGGCGCGGCTGACCGCCCGGCGCCCCGCCGAGGTGCGGGGCAAGCTCAGCGCACGGGCTCCCCGGGGCATCGAGGTGAGCGTCCCGAAGCAGACGAGGGTGCCGCGCGGTTCGCGTATCGACGTCCCCGTCGAGATCACGGTCCCGGCGGGCACCCCGGCCGGTGAGTACGAGGTGCCGATCGGCTTCGGCGACGAGAGCAGCACACTCACGGTCCGGGCCTACCCGCGCACCGCGGGCCCCGATCTGGTGCCTGCCGCCACCGCCTCCTCGTCCGGCGACGAGACCCCGGACTTCCCGGCGGCGGCGGCCTCCGACGGCGCCCCGGAGACCCGCTGGTCCTCGCCGGCCGAGGACGGCGCCTGGTGGCAGGCGGAACTGCCACAGCCGGCCCGGATCGGCCAGGTGGTGCTGCACTGGCAGGACGCGTACGCCTCCCGCTACCGCATCCAGGTCTCCGCCGACGGCCGCAACTGGCGCACGGCGGCGACCGTGCGGGACGGCAGGGGCGGGCGCGAATCGGTCCGGATGGACGCGAAGGACACCCGCTTCCTCAGGGTTCAGGGCGATGCCCGGGCCACCGAGTTCGGCTACTCCCTCTGGTCGGTCCAGGCGTACGCCGTCGCGGAGTAGCCGCACACGGGCACAAACCCCCCTGAAACACCGCTCGATCACCACTCCACAGCACTCTGGGGGCCGCCACCCATCGCCGAGTATTCACTCAGTACATATATCGAGTATATAGTTCTGTTCATGAGCACCCGCCATGTCCTTCTGGGACTGCTCGCCGGAGGTCCCAGCCACGGCTACGACCTCAAGCGGCGGTACGACGAACGCTTCCCGCAGGCTCGCCCGCTGGCCTACGGGCAGGTCTATACGACCCTGCAGCGCCTGGTGCGTGACGGTCTGGCCGCCGTCGAGGGCACCGATTCCGACGGCGGACCCGAGCGCACCCTCTACCGCTCCACGGATGAGGGATCGCGCGAACTCGCCACGTGGACCGCGGAGATCACCCCGCCGGCCCTTTTCGTGACGAACGAGATATTCGCCAAGGTCGTGGTCTCGATCCTCGTGGCTGCGGCCGCCGGCAGCGACCGTACCTCCGACGCGGCCGCGTATCTCCAAGCCCAGCGCACTGCCCATATGGCACGCATGCGCGAACTGACCGCACTGAAGACCGTGCCGGGCACCGATCTCAGCACGGTGCTCTCCGCCGACTACGCCATCGCCCATCTGGACGCCGACGTGCGGTGGATGACCACCACGGCGAGCCGACTCACCACCCTGACCGCGGAGGTCGACACAGCATGAGTACGCAAGCCGAGCAGCCCGACCGGGCGACAGCGCCCCTACTCAGGGCCGTAGGCCTCAAGAAGT
This sequence comes from Streptomyces sp. NBC_00846, assembly GCF_045207325.1. Taxonomy (NCBI): domain Bacteria; kingdom Bacillati; phylum Actinomycetota; class Actinomycetes; order Kitasatosporales; family Streptomycetaceae; genus Streptomyces; species Streptomyces sp. NBC_00846. The sequence goes on from NZ_CP108846.1 coordinate 2,315,205, forward strand.
CGTACGGGAGGACCGAGGCGCTGCGCGGCGCGTCCGTCGATCTCCACGCAGGCGAGATCCTCGCCGTCACCGGCGCCAGCGGCAGCGGAAAGTCCACGCTGCTGCACTGCCTGGCGGGGATCGTCCGTCCCGACGAGGGTTTGGTCGATTACGCGCAGGAGCGGATCGACCGGTTGCCCGAGGCGCGGCTCAGCGAGCTGCGGCGCTCCGATTTCGGCGTGGTGTTCCAGTTCGGGCAGCTGATCCCAGAGCTCTCCGCACTCGACAACGTGGCACTGCCGCTGCTGCTCGCGGGGACGGCTCGCGCTGCGGCGCACGCGCGGGCGGACGAGTGGCTGGCGCGCTTCGGAGTGCGGAATCAGGCCGCTCTGCGCCCCGGCGAGTTGAGTGGCGGTCAGGGCCAACGGGTCGCTTTGGCACGGGCGTTGGTGACCCGGCCGAAGGCCGTCTTCGCGGATGAGCCGACCGGCGCGCTCGACTCGCTCGCCGGGGAACAGGTGATGACCTCTCTGCTGCACGCCGCCCGTGAGTCCGGCACCGCGGTGCTGTTGATCACCCATGACGCACAGATCGCCGCGTACGCGGACCGGGAGGTGTGGCTGCATGACGGAGTCGTCCACTCCGGCACGGCCCAGGTCAACGCTCAGGACGCCGTTCAGGGCGCCGACCGGGTCACCGCCCGGCAGATCGCCCGGGAAGTCCCCCAGGAGGCCGCGCACCATGAAGGCTGACGTCCACATCGCGTGGATACTGACCCGTGGCTCGGACCGCCGCGAGTGGTGGCGGATCTCGCTCACCGCATTGGGCGCCCTGCTCGCCACGGGCTTCGCACTCGCGGCGGTCACGGTCGCTGCTGTCTCGGGTCAGGTATCGATCCCGTACGGACACGGCCTGCTGAACCAGCCGGGCGAGCGCGCCGGTGTGGTCCTCACGCTGCTGCTCCTGCTCGTCCCCGTGCTCGGCTTCCTCGGTCAGTGCGCCCGCATCGGCGCCGTGCACCGCGACCGGCGGATGGCCGGGCTGCGGCTCGCGGGGGCGTCGCCCGCGCAGGTGCGGCGCATCTCGGCGCTGGAGTCCGCGTTCGCGTGCCTGGCGGGATCGGCCGGCGCGCTGGCCGTCTTCGCCGCGGTCCTCGCCGGCGCCGGTCACATGCCGCCGCCGGCGGCATGGGCGGCCTTCATGCTGGTTGTCCTCGCCGTGCCGGTCGTGGCCGCGCTTGTGAGCGCACTCGCCCTGCGGCGGGTGGTCGCCTCGCCGCTCGGCTGGGTGCGCCGTGTCCGGCCGGACAGCGGACCCCGGACGTTGCTCGCGCTCCTGGTCCCGACGGCGCTGATCGCCGTGGCGCTCCTCGTCCTTGCCGACCGCAACAACCGTCCCGGCGGGGTGCCCGTCCCGTTCATGGTGTTCGCCGTGGTGCTTCTCACCGGAGCGGGTGCGGTCTGGCTGGCCGGAGCGACAGCTTCCTTCATGGGTCGGCGGCTGACCCTCCGCGCGAAGAGCCCCGCAGTGCTGATCGCCGCGGGCCGGCTCAAGGACGACCCGTGGGCCGCCGCGCGCACCCACGCCGCTCTGCTGCTGGTGACCGTCGTCGGGGTGGGTTTCGTTGGCGTGCGGCAGGTGCTGCTCGACGAGTTGCACCGGCGGAGCGGCTACACGGCGGAGGACCTCGACTTCTACACCACGGGGATCGACCTCGCCGGGACCGCAGTCCTGGTGGCTCTCGTCATCAGCCTCTTCGGTCTCGCGGTGGGCACCGCCGAATCCATCGCCACCCGGCGCCGGGGTCTCGCCGCCCAGACCGCGGCCGGGGTACCGCGCGTGGTGCTGGCAAGGACCCTCCTCCTGGAGACAGCACTCCCCATGGCCCCTGCGGTCCTGGTCGCGGGCATCGGTGGCATGGCGGTGCACGTCGCGTACGCCACCCTCGTCGCGCCCGGATCCGTCCCTTCGATGCTCCCGCTGCTCGTACCCGTGCTGGTGTACGCCGCCTGCCTGCTGGCCGCGGCGACGTCGCTGCCGCTGCTGCGGCGCACGGCGCACCCCGCAGAGCTGCGGTTCGCGTAGCAGGCGGCACTCCGCCGAGCCGCACCTCCCCGAGAGATACGGAAGCCCGGATCGTCACGCTGAGATGCCATCGATCCGGGCCATCGCGTCGTCCGCGCCGAACGGTTGCAAGTACGGCAGCCAGCGCGGGTCGCGGTGTCCCGTCCCGATGATGCGCCAGGCGAGGCCCGTAGGCGGGGCAGGCGTCTGGTGCAGCCGCCAGCCGAGCTCCGGCAGGTGCCGGTCCGCCTTGACGTGGTTGCAGCGGCGGCAGGCCGCCACGACGTTGTCCCAGGCGTGCTGTCCGCCGCGGCTGCGCGGAATGACGTGGTCGACGCTGGTCGCGGCGGCGCCGCAGTACATGCAGCGGCCCCCGTCCCGGGCGAAGAGCGCCCTGCGGGTGAGCGGTACGGGCCCCCGGTAGGGGACCCGTACGAACCGCTTCAGGCGGACGACGCTGGGGGCCGGGACGGCCCGGGTGGCACTGTGCATGAAGGCGCCCGACTCCTCAAGACAGATGGCCTTGTTTTCGAGCACGAGGACGAGCGCGCGGCGGAGCGGTACGACGCCGAGCGGCTCGTACGACGCGTTGAGAACCAGGACATGCGGCACGGTGGATGCCTCCTTGTACGCCGGCGGCGCGTGGCTCGCGCCGGGACGATCCGATCTCAGTTTCTCCTTACGCCTGGTCGAAGCGCCACCACGTGCGGGTAACGGGCCGGAAGGATTTTTCTCCGGTACCGGCCGCCCGTACCGCCGCAGCGGGCCGGAACAGGCGCTTCCGGGCCGCTGCCGCGCAGGCCGCGGCCCGATGTGCGATCGGCCACATGACGCCCGTGCGGGCTCCGTCCCGTAACCTCCGCGCTTTCCCCGAATCCCCTCGTGAGGCGCGTCTCTCCGCCGGTCACGGCAACGGAACACTCCCGATGCCCCGTTAGTGTGGTGGGGCCGCCGTCGCCCACCTGGAGGTTCCACCGTGTTCCTGTCCGCCCTGTTGGCCGCAGCTCCGTCGCCCGGGCCGGGCAGCTCGCTGGACGAGGCCGCCCAGCAGGCCGGCAACGCCGCGGGCTGGGTGGAGGAGAACTGGTCCACCTGGCTGAACACCGGTCTGCGCATCGTGCTCATCGCCGCGGTCGCGATCGTGTTGCGCATCGCGATCCGGCGTGCTCTCACCAAGCTCATCGACCGGATGAACCGCAGCGCCCAGGCGGTGGAGGGCACCGCGCTGGGCGGGCTGCTGGTCAATGCGGAACGCCGCCGTCAGCGCTCCGAGGCGATCGGTTCCGTGCTCCGCTCGGTCGCCTCGTTCCTGATCCTCGGCACGGCCGCGCTGATGATCCTGGGCGCCTTCCAGATCAATCTGGCCCCGCTGCTGGCCTCCGCCGGTGTGGCCGGTGTGGCACTCGGTTTCGGTGCGCGCAACCTGGTCACCGACTTCCTCTCCGGCGTCTTCATGATCCTGGAGGATCAGTACGGCGTGGGCGACACCGTGGACGCGGGCGTCGCCTCCGGCGAGGTCATCGAGGTCGGTCTGCGGGTCACCAAGCTGCGCGGCGACAACGGAGAGATCTGGTACGTCCGCAACGGCGAGGTGAAGCGGATCGGCAACCTCAGCCAGGGCTGGTCCACGGCCGGCGTCGATGTCACCGTGCGCCTCACGGAGGACCTGGACGAGGTCCGTACGGTGATCACCGAGGCCGCCACGGCGATGGCCAAGGAGGACCCGTGGAACGAGCGGCTGTGGGGTCCTGTGGAGATCCTGGGCCTGGACGCCGTGCTGCTGGACTCGATGACGGTCCGGGTGACCGCGAAGACGATGCCGGGCAAGGCGCTGGGGGTGGAGCGCGAGCTGCGCTGGCGGGTCAAGCGGGCCTTCGACGAGTCGGGCATCCGGATGGTCGGCGCCGTCCCGCCCCCGGCGGACGAGCCGTCCGCGGCCGACCCGACGGCCGCCATGGCCGCCCCCTCGGCGTACGCGTCGGCGACGTCACCGCAGTCCCTGGCCGCGACACCGATCGCCCCGCCGCCGAACATGTCGAAGTAGGACCGGCGGTACGAGTCCGCCGTTCGGGTGAGGGGCGCTCCGCGAAGTCGGCGGGGCGCCCCTCACGTATGTGTCGATGAAGCGAGTCGACGTGAACTCAACTCGGTTTCTCCATAGCCTGATTGGGGATACGTCGCCGAGAACCCCCACATTCCGGAAGCGGCCCGGGTAACGCTTTGGTTGCCACCGCGGCACCGCCCATTGACGCCCCGGTGACGCGCGCATACCGTCCTCTCACCGAATAGGAAACTTTCCTAACAGAGGGCAGGTGCAGTGCTCATGGCCGGAACGACACCGGGCACCCCCCGCGTTCTGCGGGCCATGAACGACCGGGCCGCCCTCGATCTGATGCTGGAGCACGGGCCCCTCTCCAGGACCCGGATCGGGAAGCTGACCGGCCTCTCCAAGCCCACCGCGTCGCAGCTGCTGGCGCGGCTGGAGGCGGCCGGGCTGGTCGTCGCGACCGGGACCGTGGCCGGGCGGCCGGGGCCCAACGCCCAGCTGTACGCGGTGAACGCGCGGGCCGCGCATGTCGCGGGGCTGGATGTGAACGCCCACCGGATCGTCGCCGCCGTCGCCGATGTGACGGGTGAGACGGTCGGGGAGTTCGAGCTGCGCACTCCGGGACGGCGCGCCGACTCCGTGGTACGGCAGGTGACGGAGGCGCTGGGCGAAGCGCTCAAGGACGCCGGGCTCACCCACGCCGATGTGCACCGGGTCGTCATCGGCACCCCGGGCGCCTTCGACCCCGGAACGGGGCGGCTGCGGTACGCCTCGCATCTGCCCGGCTGGCACTCCCCCACCCTGCTGGACGAGCTGGCCGCGTTCCTGCCGATGCCGGTCGAGTACGAGAACGACGTGAACCTGGTCGCGGTGGCCGAGCAGCGGCTCGGTGCGGCGCGCGGGTACGACGGCTTCGTCCTGCTGTGGAACGAGGAGGGGCTCGGTGCCGCTCTCGTCATCAACGGGCGGCTGCACCGGGGCTTCACCGGTGGTGCCGGCGAGGTCGGCTTCCTGCCGGTGCCGGGCGCCCCGCTGGTCCGCCAGGTCACCAAGGCGAACTCCGGCGGCTTCCAGGAGCTGGCGGGCGCGCAGGTGCTGGCCCGGCTGGCCCGGGAGCTCGGCATCGACGACGCGCCGGTCCCCGGCCAGGGCACCCATCATGAGGTCGCGGCCGGCCTGATCAGCCGGGCCGCCGAGGCCGCGGAGTCGGGCGAGGACGGCCCGTACCCCCGGCTCCTCGATCTGTTCGCCACGGGTCTCGCGACCGGCCTCGCCTCGATGGTCGCCGTACTGGACCCGGAAATCGTCGTGCTGTCCGGCGAGCTGATCACGGCCGGCGGGGAACAGCTGCGCGGCCGGGTCGAGTCCGAGCTCGCCGAGCTGGCGGCCTCCCGGCCCCGGCTGATCGCCGGGGCCGTGACGCATCGCCCCGTCCTGCGCGGCGCGCTGGAGAGCGCACTCGCCACCACGCGTGACGAAGTCTTCGACACGTCACGCTGATCCCCTTTTCCGCCGTCACCCTTCGCCCTTCATCCTCCAACGGGAGTCACCGCCATGTCCGGAAACCGCCGGAAGACGGCCGCCGCGCTCGCCGCGACCGCCGCGATATCGCTGTTCGCCTCCGCCTGTACGGGGCAGAGCAACTCCGGTGCCAGTGATGACGCGTCCAAGGACACGACCATCAACTTCTGGCACGGCTGGAGTGCCCCGAGCGAGGTCGCGGGAATCCAGGCCACGGTCGACGCCTTCACCAAGGCGCACCCCAACATCCATGTGAAGGTCGTCGGCAACATGACCGACGACAAGATCAACCAGGCCCTGCGGGCAGGCGGTTCGAAGGCCCCGGACGTCGTCTCGTCGTTCACCACCAACAACGTCGGAAAGTTCTGCTCGTCGAAGGCCTTCGTCGATCTGAACCCCTTCCTGAAGAAGGACGGGATCGACCCGGACAAGACCTTCCCCAAGGCGATGAACGAGTACACGCAGTTCGACGGTGTGCGCTGCACCGTGCCGCTGCTCGGTGACGCGTACGGCCTCTACTACAACAAGGACGCCTTCAAGGCCGCCGGCATCACCGCTCCCCCGAAGACCTGGTCCGAATTCGCCGAGGACGCCAAGAAGCTGACGAAGACCAAGGGCGATTCGTACGAGCAGCTCGGTTTCATGCCGAACTACCACGGCTACGAGTCGACGACCGAGCACTACCTCGGCAGCTGGAACCCGAAGTACTTCGACGCGGACGGCAAGTCGAACATCGCCAAGGACCCGGCGTTCGCCGCCATGCTCACCGCCCAGAAGAAGCTGGTCGACAACCTGGGCGGCTACGCGAAGCTGGAGAAGTACCGTACGGCGTTCGGCGACGAGTGGGGCGCCAAGCACCCGTTCCACACGGGCCAGGTGGCCATGCAGCTGGACGGCGAGTGGCGGCTCGGGATGGCCGAGGAGACCAAGCCGAAGTTCGAGATCGGGGTGGCTCCGATGCCCGTCGCCGACGACGAGGCCGACACCTACGGCAAGGGCTATCTGACCGGTACCATCGCCGGCATCGCCGCCACCTCGAAGAAGCAGAACGCGGCCTGGGAACTGGTGAAGTTCATGACGACCGACACCGACGCGGTGGTCGACTTCGCCAATGCCATTCACAATGTGCCGTCCACGCTGGAGGCGCTGAAGTCGCCGCGGCTGAAGTACGACCCGCGGTTCAAGACGTTCCTGGACATCGCCGCGAACCCGGAGAGCACCACCACCCCGCCCTCGGTGAACGGCGGCGCGTACCTGGTGTCCCTGCAGAACCTCGGATTCGACATCGAGAAGGGCAAACGGACGGACATCAAGGCGGGGCTGGAGAAGACCGCCGAGGAAATCGACGCCGCGATCGCGCAGGCGAAGTAGCACCGCGATGAGCACGAGCACGAGCACCCGTACGAGCACGGGTGCGGGCACGTACACACTCCGTTCGAAGCGCCGCCGGTCGGCGCTCCGGGCAGCGGCCTTCATGTCGCCGTGGCTGATCGGGTTCTGCGTCTTCTTCGCCTACCCGCTGATCTCCACGCTCTATTTCTCCTTCACCAGCTACGACGGTTTCACGGCCCCGGAAATCAGCGGGCTGAAGAACTGGTCGTTCGTCTTCACCGACTACCCGCTGTTCTGGCCCGCACTGCGCAACACACTCTGGCTGGTCGTCGTCATGGTGACCTGCCGGGTGGTGTTCGGCCTCGGGGTCGGACTGCTGATCACGAAGATCAAGACGGGCGCCGGGGTCTTCCGCACCCTGTTCTACCTGCCGTACCTGGCCCCGCCGGTCGCGGCGACCCTCGGCTTCGTCTTCCTGCTCAACCCGGGTACGGGGCCGGTCAACTCGATCCTCGGCGAGCTGGGACTGCCCACGCCGGGCTGGTTCACCGACGCCACCTGGTCCAAGCCGGCGCTGACCGCGCTCGCGGTGTGGGGGGTGGGCGACCTGATGGTGATCTTCATGGCCGCGCTGCTCGACGTACCGAAGGAGCAGTACGAGGCGGCGGAGCTGGACGGGGCGTCCTCGTTCCAGCGGTTCCGCTTCGTCACCCTGCCGAACATCTCGCCGATCGTGATGTTCGCCGTGGTCACCGGGATCATCCAGACCATGCAGTACTACACCCAGCCACTCGTGGCGGGGAAGGTCGCCTCGGGCGTGATGGGCGGCTCCGGGCAGCAGTTCGAACCGGGGTATCCCGACAAGTCGACACTGACGCTTCCGCAGCTCGTCTACAACCTCGGCTTCCAGCGCTTCGACTACGGCTCCGCCTGCGTGGTCGCGCTCGTTCTCTTCGTACTCGCCATGGCGTTCACCGCACTGCTGATGCGGCGCCGCAGCGGGCTGATCCAGGCAGGTGAGTGACGTGGCGCAGGGTCTCGACACCCTCAAGGCAGTCGACCGGGCGACCCGACCGGTCACCCCGGCCGAGCACACGGCACGCCGCAAGGCGCTGCTGAACTGGATCGCCGTGCACTCGCTCGGCGTCGCGGCCGCGCTCTTCTTCGTGCTGCCGTTCGTCTTCCTGCTGCTCACCTCGCTGATGAGCGACCAGCAGGCGCTGACCCGCGATCTGTGGCCGCACCCCTTCGAATGGAGCAACTACCGGAAGGTGTTCGACACCCCGGGCTTCCTGACCTGGTGGAAGAACACCCTGCTGTACGCGGGGCTCGGCACCGTCCTCACCGTCGTGTCGTCGCTGCCCGTGGCGTACGCGCTCGCCAAGTTCCGCTTCCGCGGCCGGCATCTTTCGCTGATGCTCGTCATCTCGATGATGATGCTGCCGCCGCAGGTCGTCGTCATCCCGATGTATCTGTTCTGGGCGAAGCAGCTGGACCTGTCCGGCACGCTCTGGCCGCTGATCATCCCGATGGCCTTCGGTGACGCGTTCTCCATCTTCCTGCTGCGGCAGTTCCTGCTGACCATTCCGAACGAGTACCTCGACGCGGCGAAGGTCGACGGCTGCAGTGAGTTCCGCACGCTGCTGCGGGTCGTCGTGCCGATGGCCAAGCCGGGCATCGCCGCCGTCGCGCTCTTCCAGTTCTTCTACGCCTGGAACGACTACTTCGGCCCGCAGATCTACGCCTCCGAGAACCCGGCCGCCTGGACGCTCAGTTACGGCCTGGAATCCTTCAAGGGCGCACACCACACCGACTGGAACCTGACCATGGCCGCGACCGTACTGGTCATGGCCCCCGTGATACTCGTCTTCTTCTTCGCTCAAAAGGCTTTCGTCGAGGGCGTCACACTGACCGGAGTAAAGGGCTGACCTATGAAGCTCGCAGTAGTTGGTGGCGGGTCCACCTACACACCTGAACTGATCGACGGCTTCGCCCGGCTGCGGGACACGCTGCCCATCGAGGAGCTCGTGCTCGTCGACCCGGCGGCCGACCGTCTCGAACTCGTCGGCGGCCTCGCCCGGCGGATCTTCGCCAAGCAGGGCCACCCGGGAAGGATCGTCACCACCTCGGACCTCGACGCGGGCGTCGCCGACGCCGACGCGGTCCTGCTCCAGCTGCGCGTCGGCGGCCAGGCCGCCCGCAACCAGGACGAGACGTGGCCGCTGGAGTGCGGCTGCATCGGCCAGGAGACCACCGGGGCCGGCGGCCTCGCCAAGGCGCTGCGCACCGTCCCGGTCGTCCTGGACATCGCCGAGCGGGTCCGCCGCACCAACCCGGACGCCTGGATCATCGACTTCACCAACCCGGTCGGCATCGTCACCCGGGCCCTGCTCCAGGCCGGGCACAAGGCCGTCGGCCTGTGCAACGTGGCGATCGGCTTCCAGCGGAAGTTCGCCCGGCTCCTCGACGTCACCCCCGGTGAGGTGCACCTCGACCATGTCGGGCTCAACCACCTGACCTGGGAGCTCGGGGTCCGCCTCGGCGGCCCGGACGGCGAGAACGTCCTGCCGGGGCTGCTCGCCGAGCACGGTGACACCATCGCGGCCGATCTGCACATGCCCCGGGCGATCGTCGACCGGCTCGGCGTCGTCCCCTCGTACTACCTGCGTTACTTCTACGCGCACGACGAGGTCGTACGGGAGCTCGGCACCAAGCCGTCCCGGGCAGCCGAGGTCGCCGCGATGGAGAAGGAACTCCTCGCCATGTACGGCGACCCGGCGCTGGACGAGAAGCCCGCGCTGCTCGCCAAGCGCGGCGGCGCCTTCTACTCGGAGGCGGCCGTGGACCTGGCGTCCTCACTGCTCGGCTCGGGCGGCAGCCCGGTGCAGGTGGTCAACACGTACAACAAGGGGACGCTGCCGTTCCTGCCGGACGACGCGGTGATCGAGGTGCAGGCCAGGATCGACGGGACGGGCGCGACACCGCTCGCCGTGCCGGAGCTGGACCCGCTGTACGCCGGTCTGATCGCCAACGTGACGGCGTACGAGGACCTCGCCCTGGAGGCCGCGCTTCGCGGGGGGCGAGAAACCGGGCGGGCGAGCGGAAGAAACGCCGTGTTCAAGGCGCTGCTCGCGCATCCGTTGATCGGCCAGTTCGAGTATGCCGAGGCGCTCACCGACAAACTGATCGCGCACAACCGGGAGCACCTGGCGTGGGCGTGAACGTTTCGGTCCTCGCGATCGATGCGGGGAACAGCAAGACCGATGTGGCGCTGATCGGTGAGGACGGAACAGTGCTGGCGACGGCCCGCGGCGGTGGTTTCCAGCCACCGGTCGTCGGCGTGGAGGCGGCGTTGGACGTCCTGGCCCCGCTGCTCGGACAGGCCCTGGCCAGGTCCGGGCGGAGCGTCGACGGCGTGGAGCATGTGTCGGCGTGCCTGGCCAACGTCGATCTTCCGGTGGAGGAGGCCGAGTTGACCGAGGCCCTGGTCCGCAGGGAGTGGGGCCGCACGGTCGAGGTGCGCAACGACACGTTCGCGATACTGCGCGCCGGGGTGGACGAGCCCCGGGGCGTGGCCGTGGTCTGCGGGGCGGGGATCAACTGTGTCGGCATGGTGCCGGACGGGCGGACCGCGCGCTTCCCCGCCATAGGCCGGATATCCGGTGACTGGGGCGGCGGTTCGGGGCTGGCCGAGGAGGCCATGTGGTTCGCCTCGCGGGCCGAGGACGGCCGCGGTGAGCCGACCGAGCTGGCGCGCACGCTGCCCGCGCACTTCGGGCTCGACTCGATGTACGCGCTGATCGAGGCGCTGCACCTGGGCCGGGTCGGGTTCGAGCGCCGGCACGAGCTGACTCCGGTGCTCTTCGCGACCGCGGCGGCCGGGGACCCGGTGGCGGGCGCGCTGGTGGACCGGCTGGCGGAGGAGGTCGTCGTGATGGCGTCGGTCGCGCTGGGCAGGCTGGACCTGCTGGACGAGGAGGCGCCGGTGGTGCTGGGCGGCAGCGTGCTGGCGGCCCGTCACCCGCGGTTGGACGGCGGGATCGCCGAACTTCTCGCGGTACGCGCCCCGAAGGCGGTCGTCCGGGTGGTGACGGAGCCGCCGGTGCTGGGGGCCGCGCTGCTCGGCCTGGACCACATGGGGGCGGCGGCCGGGGTGCGCGAGAGGCTGCGTGCGCAGTACAGCTGATCCGGCCGGTCTCTTCCCCGGGGCGTCCCGCGGCGATTCGCGTCGCGGGACGCCCCTTGCGTACGGGAACCGATCAGTTGTCCCGAACGTGTTCATGGGTAGGGAGATCGGTCCGCTTCGGGGACTGGTCCGCCGATCGGCTTGATCGGCGGCTCAGGCCTTGATCGAATGCGTGTGATCGCATCCGGGTGCGTGTGCTCGCGTCCTCGTACGTGTGATCGCATCCGTGGATCGATGCAGGATCCGGGCGTTCGTGGTGTGGATGTCGGTCCCTGCGGCCATACTTCTGGCCGGGCACCATCCTCCGACCGGCCGGGGGCCGGGCCATCGTCAGTGACCGAGGGGGAGGTCGAGTGACATACCCGCCGAATGTACGCACCGCGCCGGAACACCCGCGGGCGCAGCCGCCCGTGCCCGCGACCGTGCCTGATCCGCCGCAGCGCGGTGCCTGGTCCGCGACGGCGGAACGGCTGCGGGCCGCGGCGACGACCGAACCGGGCAGGCTGCGGATCGTCGGGGCCGTACTGGCCCTGCTCGTCGTCGCGTTCGGGGCCGTGACGGCCTTCGAGATCGCCGACCGGGCGTCCGCCGCGGACGACGTGGTGGGCCGCAGCCAGCCGCTGAGCGCCGACGCGGCGGCCATCTACCGCTCGCTGGCGGACGCCGACACCACTGCGGCGAGCGGCTTCCTGGCCGGGGCGCAGGAGCCGCGCGATGTCCACGACCGGTACGACAGGGACATCAAGGAAGCGTCCCGCCTCCTGGTGAAGGCCGCGGCCAACACGGACACGTCGACGATGTCCGGGCACGAGATCACCACGCTCAACGAGGAACTCCCCCGGTACACGGGCCTGATCGAGCGGGCCCGCGCCAACAACCGGCAGGGCCTGCCGCTGGGCGGCGCCTATCTCCGGTACGCGAACCAGCAGATGACCAACGTCCTGCTGCCGGCCGCCGAGCGGCTGTACGCGGCGGAGACCGGCAGGCTCGGCCGGGACAACGACGCGGCCAGGGCCTGGCCGTTCTTCTCGCTCGGGCTCGGAGTCGTGGCACTGGCCGCGCTGTTCTGGGCACAGCGGCGCAACTACCGCCGGACGAACCGGGTGTTCAACCACGGTCTGCTCGTCGCGACGGCGGCGTCCACCGTGGTGCTGCTGTGGCTGGCCGTGGGACACACGGTGGCACGGTCCGAGCTGCATGCCGCCGATGTGAACGGGCAGCAGTCCCTCGATGTCCTCAACCACGCGCGGATCGACTCGCTGAAGGCGCGCGCCAATGAGAACCTCACTCTGGTCGCCCGAGGCGCGGTGCTCACCCCGGACGGCAAGAACGACAAGTACGAGACCGACTACACCACGGACATGAAGGCCCTCGGTGAGGAGCTGCGGAGAGCCGGCAAGCTTGCCGACGACGACCGGGGGAGCGAGCCGGTGACGAAGGCCGTCGACGCCGTCTCCGAGTGGCAGAGCCGCCACCGGACCGCCCGCACGGCAGACGACAGCGGCGACTACGAGGGCGCGCGGACGCAGATCATCGGGCCGAAGGACTCGACGGGTGAGTCCTTCGAGCGGGTGGACGACGCGCTGGAGCTGGCGCTCGCCCATGAGCAGGACGAGTTCACCCGGGCCGCGAAGGACGGGCGCGGGGCGCTGGCCGGACTGCCGATCGGGGCTGCCGCGCTGGCCGCACTGGCTGCCGTGGCCTCGATCGTCGGAGTCAACCGCAGGCTCTCGGAGTACCGGTGAGAGGGGGAGCGATGACCAGGAAGCGCACGGGCCGGTGGTCCACCCGCGGCGGGCTGCGCGGCTGGGGCGGGGTGACGGGCATGGCCGTGGCCTGCGCGGTGACGGCCTCACTCACCCTGCTGCCGCTCTCCCACGGCGGCGCCGACGCCTTCGGCGGTGACGCCTGGGGGCCGGGTACGGCGCAGGCCGTGCAGACCAGGGCCGACGACTGCACGGACCCGGAGGCGAGCCTTCCGCCACGGTCCGACAGCGGTCCGGACATCGAGAAGATCAAGCAGCGCGGAAAGCTGATCGCGGGCGTCGACCAGAACAGTTTCAGCTGGGGATACCGCAATCCGGCGGCGGACAAGGACAAGGACCAGCTCGAAGGGTTCGACATCGATCTGGTGCGGGCCATCGCCGAGAACATCCTGGGCGACCGCGACGCGGTGATCTTCCGGACCATCCCCACCAACCAGCGGATCGCCGCCCTGCAGAACGACAAGGTCGATGTCGTCGTCCGGACGATGACCATCAACTGCAGCCGGCTGAAGCAGGTCTCGTTCTCCACGGCGTACTTCCAGGCCGGGCAGCAGGTCCTCGCGCCGAAGGACTCGACGATCACCGGGTTCGACAAGTCCCTGGCCGGGAAGCGGATCTGCACCGCCGAGGGCTCCACCGCCTACGAGGCGCTGGAGAAGCAGTCGTTCGGCGCGGTCTTCAAGGACCCGCACGACGGAACGGCGGCGGACGAGGACCGGCTCACCGTCCCCAACCAGCTGGACTGCCTGGTGCGGCTGCAACTGGGCGAGGTCGACGCGATCGTCACGGACAATGCGCTGGCGGCCGGCCAGGCCGCCCAGGACCCGGCGGTCGAGCTCAAGGGCGACAAGCCGTTCACCACCGAGTACTACGGCGTGGCGACGAAGCTCGGCGCGAACGATCTGGTGGCCCGGGTCAACCAGGTACTGGTCGACTACCGCAGGGGTGGTAAGGGCAGCCGCTGGATGCGGTCGTACCGGGACTGGCTGGAGGACGGTCTGCCGGGGATAACGGCGCCGCCGGCCCCCAAGTACCGGAGCAACTAGTGCCGGGCCGGACGGGTGTGCGCGACGGCGCGGACCCGGCCGGCGAGGCAGTGGACCTGATCCTGCCGGGCCCGTCCCGGCAGGAGGAGCGGAGAGGTGATCGATGGGCGTTGCGGGCTCCTTCCCCGGCTACGTGGAAAGGCCCCCCGGCCCGGTCATGGACCGGGACGAGGTGGACCGTGCGCTGGCTCGGCTGGGCGCGGAGCACGAGGCGATCGAGACCTCGCTCCTCGCCCTGCAGGACCACGCGGGCCGCCGGCTCCTGGAGGGCGCCGATCTGACCGGTGTCACCAAGGAGCGCTGGGCCACCACCGAGCAGTCGATCACGCTGCTGTGGGGGTATTTCGACGCCTACGCGGCGGCGCTGGCCGAGGCCCGTACGGTGCGGGCGCGCCGGCGGTACCCCAACCGGGACGATCTGCTGGCCCTCACCGAACTGCTGCGCGGCCAGGGCATCACCGTGGCGCACGCGGCGGGCCGCCCCGATCCGTCGATCACGGGCCCGGCCAAGCTCTCCGAGCGGTTCACGCTGGAGGAGCTGGTCGCCCGGATGAACGAGCTGTACGCCCGTTCACTGGACATGGTCGTCGCGTCCGACGCCGTGTGGTCCGCGCTGCCCGCCCGGATAGACCTGCTCGCCGCCGAGCTGCACCGCACCCGCTCGCTGGCGCACTCCGTCGGGGTACGCCCGGGAGAGCACCCGGCGGGTGACGACCTGGCGGCGATCACCCATGAGCTGACCACGCTGCGGGTGCAGGTGATCTCCGATCCGCTCGCCTTCTGGCTGTCGGGGCCCGGGAGTTCGGCACCCGGTGGCGGTCGCCCGGACACGACGCGCTACGACCGGGCGGCCCGCGCCCTGGACGACGTGCGCCGCGAGATCGAGGCCGTGCTCGCGGTCCGGCAGGACGCCGAGCAGCGGCTGGTCCAGCTGCGTGACGTCCTCTCCCGCGCGGACCGCACCCTGACCGAGGCCCGGTCGGCGCGCGGCGAGGTGCTGGCGAAGATCGCCGCGTCCGAGGTGCCCGCGGTGAGCGGTCCGGCGACCGCCCTCCAGGAGCGGCTGGCCACCGCTTCGGAGTACCGCAGGCACGCCCAGTGGCACCGGCTCTCCCCGCTCCTGGAGACCCTGGAGCGGGAGGCGGAGGAGGAATTGCTGCGGGCCCGTGCGGCGTTGACCGCGGTCACGGCCCCGCTGGCCGTACGGGCGGAGCTGCGCGGCAGGCTCGACGCGTACAAGGCGAAGGTCGCCCGGCACGGTCTGGCCGAGGACCCGCTGCTGATCGAGCGGTACGACGCGGCGCGCCGGATGCTGTGGAGCGCGCCGTGCGATCTGCGGGTCGCCACGCAGGCCGTGCTGCGCTACCAGGAGACAGCGGCCGAACTGCTGTCCCAGCGCCGGGCGTCGGGTCCGGAGGACCGGCGATGAGCACATCTACGTACATGGTGGAAGGGCCGCCGCGGCGGCGGGGCGAACAGGGGGACGGACCATGAGTACGCAGTGCCAGCGCCCCGAGTGCGAGGGCAGTTACGAGGACGTGGGCGGCGGTGAGCTGTACTGCGACACCTGTGGTCTGGCTCCGGTCGTCTCACCTGTGGGGTCACCCCTGTTCGAGCGCGGCCGAGAACTTGGGGACGGCCTGGTGAGCTCGCCGCCCACCGGGATCGCGGGCGGCGGCGGGGCGAGCAGTCGGGGCAGTGGGGGCAGCGCAGGCAGTCGGGGCAGCAGCAGCAGTTCGCGGGCCTCGTCCCGGGCCTCTTCGCGTTCCTCGTCCCGTTCGTCGACCTCGCGTCGTTCCGTTTCGGGGCGGCTCTCGCGCTCGCTGTCCGGTGGCGCCACGTCCCCTTCGGTTTCGGTGCGTTCCTCCGGTTCGTCCACGGGCGGGTCCGGCCGGGGCAGGCTGGGCGCGGGCCTGGTTCAGGTGCCGGACGTGCCGCGTCCGGACCCGCGCTCGGCGGTGATGGCGAACCCGGAGGTGCCGGAACGCAAGCGGTTCTGTTCGCGCTCCGACTGCGGGGCGCCGGTGGGCCGGGCCCGGGGCGAACGGGCGGGCCGTACGGAGGGGTTCTGCACCAAGTGCGGTCACCCGTACTCCTTCGTGCCCAAGCTCGGCGAGGGCGACATCGTGCACGGCCAGTACGAGGTCGCGGGCTGTCTGGCGCACGGCGGGCTCGGCTGGGTCTATCTCGCGGTCGACCGTGCGGTGTCGGACCGCTGGGTGGTCCTCAAGGGCCTGCTGGACACCGGTGACCAGGACGCCATGGCGGCCGCCATCTCGGAGCGCCGCTTCCTCGCCGAGATCGAGCACTCCAACATCGTCCGGATCTACAACTTCGTCGAGCACCTCGACCAGCGCACGGGCTCGCTCGACGGCTACATAGTGATGGAGTACGTCGGCGGCAAGGCGCTCAAGGAGATCGCGAACGAGCGCCGCACCCCGGCGGGGAAGCGTGATCCGCTGCCGGTCGAGCAGGCGTGCGCGTACGGCATCGAGGCGCTGGAGGCCCTCGGTCATCTGCACAGCCGCAACCTGCTGTACTGCGACTTCAAGGTCGACAACGCGATCCAGACCGAGGACCAGCTGAAGCTGATCGACATGGGCGCGGTCCGCAGGATGGACGACGACGAGTCGGCCATCTACGGCACGGTGGGGTATCAGGCGCCGGAGGTCGCGGAGACCGGTCCGTCGGTCGCCTCCGATCTGTACACGGTCGCGCGGACGCTCGCGGTGCTCACCTTCGACTTCCAGGGCTATACCAACGTCTTCGTGGACTCGCTCCCGGACCCGGACAACATCGAGGTGTTCCGGACCTACGAGTCGTTCTACCGGCTGCTGGTACGGGCCACCGACCCGGATCCGGCGCGGCGGTTCGCCTCGGCGGCGGAGATGGCGGAGCAGCTGACGGGCGTGCTGCGCGAGGTGGTGTCGCTGCAGACGGGGCGGCCGCGCCCGGCGCTGTCGACGCTGTTCGGCACGGAAGTGCGGGTCACGGACACGCAGTTGTTCGCCGAGCTGACGGACGATGTGTCCCGGCTGGGGGCACGGGCTGCCGCGTCGGCACCGTCCGGGCGCTCCGGGCGGCGGCGGACCGGGGCGGGGACCGCTGCCATGGGCTCGGCCCCGGTCCTGCCCGCGGTGCCGCCCGCCGGACCGGGGCCGGGCGCGCTGCCCGCGGGTGCGCCGGCCGCGGCCGGTTACGCCGCGCCGGGTGCCGGTCCGCTGACCGCACCGCCCACGCACGTCCGGGCCGGCGGCGCAACGGGACCGAGCGGCGCGGCTTTCCGCAGCGGCGCCCTCCAGAGCGGCGCGGCCTTCTCGTACGCGCAGCCCCAGGTCCCGATTCCGGGCCCCCGGCTCCCGGTCGGCGATCTTGGTGCGCCGTCGGTTCCGTACGCCGCCGAAGGCCCCCGGCCGGCCGGGCTCGACGTGCCGTCCACCTCGCTCGCGCTGCCCGTGCCCCGGGTCGATGCGAGCGACCCCAACGCGGGCTTCCTCGCCGGTCTGATGACCACCGCACCCGCCGAACTGATCAGCGCGCTGCAGGCCGCACCCGCGCCGTCGCTGGAGACCCGGCTGCGGGAGCTGCGAGCCCGCCTGGAGATGCGCGAACTCGGCGCCGCGGGACAGGCCCTGACGGAGCTGGAGATCACGTACCCGGACGACTGGCGGGTCGTCTGGTATCGCGGCGTCACCTCGCTGGTGACCGGCGACAACGAGAACGCGGCGCTCTCCTTCGACGCGGTGTACGACGCGTTCCCCGGTGAACCGGCGCCCAAGCTGGCGCTGGGGATCTGCGCGGAGGTCCTGGGCCAGCTGGACAACGCCGCCGAGTACTACCGGTTGGTGTGGACGACCGACCCGAGCTTCGTCAGCGCCGCGTTCGGCCTGGCCCGGGTACAAATCGCCGCGGGGGACCGGGCCGGGGCCGTCAGGGCGCTGGAGTCCGTGCCGGAGGCTTCGATCCACTACACGGCGGCCCGGGTCGCCGCTGTGCGGGCCCGGCTGCGTGAACGGGCGCCGGACGAGCCGCTGATCGCCGATCTGATGGCCGCCTCGGCCCAGGTGTCGGGGCTGGTCGGCTTCGGTCTGGACGCGGTGCGCCGGGAGCAGTTGTCCACAGAGGTGCTGGGGACGGCGCTCGACTGGGTACTCTCCGGTAGCCCCACGGCTTCGTCCTCGCTCCCGCAGGCGCACGCGTCTGCCGGGGCGGACAGGCCGAAGACACTGCTCGGCAGTGAGTTGGACGAACGTGGCCTGCGTTTCGGGCTGGAGCGTTCGTACCGGATGCTCGCCCGGCTTGCGGAGCCCGGCGACGAGAGGATCGAACTGGTGGAGCGGGCCAACCGTTTCCGCCCCCGGACGTGGGTGTGAAAATGTCGCAGAAGCCCCAGGAGACGGCCTTGTCGAAGTGCCCCGGCTGCGAGGAGCCGCTGGAGCCGGGGGACCTGTTCTGCGGTGCGTGCGGGTACGACCTGTCGGCCGTGCCCGAACCGCCGCGGGACCGCCCGACGATCGCCATGGCCGCGCCTACGGAGAACGGCGCGGCGTCCGCCGCCCGCACTCCGGCGGAACACCCGGCAGCGGTCCGGTTCGACGCACCGGGCGGATCGGGTGGACCAGCCGGGTCGGGTGGACCAGCCGGGTCGGGGGGGTCGGGCGCACCGGGCGGATCGGCCGGACCGGGCGACTTCGAGCTGGCCGCGCCGGGGGCCGTACCCGGAACCGGCCCCAGGACCGCACAAGAGGCCACGTCCGGGGCCGCGCCCGCAGTCGCGCCGCCGGCCGGGGCATCCGCGCCCGCACCCGATCCCCGCACCCCCGCCGCGGAGCTGTCCGCCACGCCGCCGGCCGGCACCAAGCTGTGTGTGGCCTGCCGGGCCGGCCGGGTCGACACCGACGGCTACTGCGAGAACTGCGGTCACGCCCAGCCGCGCGAGCGCGACCACATGGAGCAGGAGCTCGAATCGGTGGCCGCCGTCAGCGACCGGGGCCTGCGCCACCACCGCAACGAGGACTCGTTCGCGGTGTCGACCACCGCTCTGCCCGACGGCTCACCGGCCGTCGTCGCGATCGTCTGCGACGGTGTCTCCTCGGCGAGCCGCCCCGACGAGGCTTCGGCGGCCGCCGCGAGCGCCGCCAACGAAACGCTGCTGGAGTCGCTGTCGCGCGGCACCCATCCGCAGCAGGCGATGCACGAGGCGATCGTCGCCGCCGCCGAGTCGGTCAACTCCCTGGCCCAGGAACCCGGCAGGGCCATGGAGCACGATCTGCACCGCCGCCAGAACGCCCCGGCGTGCACCCTGGTCGGCGCGGTCATGGCGGGCGGCCTGCTGGTCGTCGGCTGGGTCGGCGACAGCCGCGTCTACTGGGTGCCCGACGACCGCAGCAACCCGCCCGCCCGGCTGACCGAGGACGACTCCTGGGCCGCGCAGATGGTGGCGGCGGGCCTGATGAACGAGGCCGAGGCGTACGCGGACGAGCGCGCCCACGCCATCACGGGGTGGCTCGGCGCCGACGCGTACGAACTGGAGCCGCACACCGCGTCCTTCAAACCGGACCGGCCCGGTCTCGTGGTGGTGTGCACGGACGGCCTGTGGAATTACGCGGAGTCGGCGGCCGAGATGGCCGCGGCGGTGCCGGCCGACGCGCACCTGCGGCCGCTGCACGGCGCCCAGGTGCTGGTGGGTCACGCGCTCGACGGTGGGGGCCACGACAACGTAACAGTGGCTCTCCTGCCGTTCGCGGTACCGCCGCAGGGGGCAGGATCGGCGTGCGACGACGCATGAGTCCCGTTCCGTAACGCTTGATTCCGATTCCAACTCAGCACCTTCGCCCGCTTTTCTTCCCTCACAGCTGTCTTCATCCGACACCTGGAGTCTCAAGGAGCCGATCAGATGGCCAACTTCTCCAAGTCGAACGTGCCGCAGTTCTCCGTCGAGGTGTACCAGAACGAATATCTGCCGGAGGGCGGTCGCGAGGTCAACGCCATCGTCACGGTCACCTCGACCGGAGGAGGCACCACCGGCGGCGTCCCGCTGTCCGGTGCGGCCGCGGCGCCTTCGCGCGTGTCCGGGCAGGAGCCGGGGGCCGCCGTGGTGATCATGGTCGACTGCTCCGGTTCGATGGACTATCCGCCGACGAAGATGCGCCATGCCCGCGATGCGACGGCCGCCGCGATCGACACCCTGCGCGACGGCACCTCGTTCGCCGTGGTCGGCGGCACGCACGTCGCCAAGGAGGTCTACCCGGGCAACGGGCGGCTGGCCGTGGCCGACGCGCAGACGAAGGCCCGGGCGAAGGAGGCGCTGCGCGCGCTCAGCGCCGGCGGCGGTACGGCGATCGGCACCTGGCTGCGGCTGGCCGACCGGCTGCTCGGCGCCGCCGATGTGGAGATCCGGCACGGCATCCTGCTCACCGACGGCCGCAACGAGCACGAGGCGCCGGAGGATCTACGGGCCGCGCTGGAATCCTGCGCGGGCCGCTTCACGTGTGACGCCCGCGGTGTCGGCACCGACTGGGAGGTGAAAGAGGTCACGGCCGTCGCCGCCGCGCTGCTCGGCACGGCCGACATCGTCGCCGACCCGGCGGGACTGGCCGCGGACTTCACGCAGATGATGGAGAACGCGATGGGCAAGGAGGTCGCGGATGTCGCGCTGCGGCTCTGGACGCCCGTCGGGGTCGAGATCAAGTTCGTGAAACAGGTCGCGCCGACAGTCGTCGATCTGACCGGCCGCCGCACCACGGCGGGCCCCCGCGCCGGTGACTACCCCACGGGTTCCTGGGGCGACGAGTCCCGCGACTACCACGTGTGTGTACAGGTGCCGGAGGCCGGGATCGGGCAGGAGATGCTGGCGTCCCGGGTCTCGCTGATCCTTCCCGACCCGTCGGGCGGCGCTCCGCAGACGCTTTCGCAGGGCCTGGTACGCGCGGTGTGGACGGAGGACATGGTGGCGTCCACCTCGATGAACCCGCAGGTCGCGCACTACACGGGTCAGGCGGAACTGGCACAAGTCATCCAGCAGGGGCTCGATGCCCGCAAGTCGGGAGACTTCGACGGAGCGACCGCGAAACTGGGCCGTGCGGTGCAGCTGGCATCGGCGTCCGGGAACGAGGAAACTGCGAAACTGCTTTCGAAGGTGGTGGACGTCGTCGACGCGGCGACCGGTACTGTGCGACTGAAGGCGAAGGTCGCGGAAGCGGACTCGATGACACTCGAAACCCGCTCCACCAAGACCGTGCGCGTCAAGAAATAGCCACACAGAGTCGAGCCGTCCGGCCGGAGCGATCCGGTGCCGGGTGGCGAAGAGCAGCAGAAATTAACGGCCCCCGGGGCCGGACGAGGAGAGGGGGAAGCGCCGACATGCCGACCTGCCCGAACGGACACCAGTCGGGTTCCGACGACTGGTGCGAGGTCTGCGGACATCGCATGACCGGGGCGGGCGCGCCTGCGGGTGCAGTCCCCCCGCCGCCTCCCCCGCCGCCCGCTCCCGGTTACGGCTACCAGCAGGGCCCCGGCCCGGACGCGACCCAGCAGGCCGAGCTCTGCCCGCAGTGCCGCACGCCGCGCGAGGCGATGGCGCCGTTCTGTGAGGAGTGCCGCTGGAACTTCCTCACGAACACCGCGACGTCGTACACGCCGCTGGCGCCGCAAGGCGTTCCCGGTCCTCCGCCGGGTCTCAACCTGCCGCCGGGCTTCCAGGCGCAGCAGCCGCCGGGCCCCCAGCAGCAGCGCGACCCGTTCGAGTACCAGAGCTCGCGCCCCTCTCAGGTGAACCGCCCGGCCGAGCCGCTCTCCCCCGACCAGGGCAGCCGCCCCGGGCCGCCCCCGGCTCCGGGGCCCCAGTCCCCGCAGCCGCCGCAGCCGTTCCAGCAGCAGGGGCCGCCGCCGTTCCAGCAGCAGTCGGCGCCGCCCGCGTTCGGGCGGCCCGGTCCGACCGCGTCGCCCGCCCCGCCTGCGCCGCAGCAGTCACAGCCGCCGCAGCCGCCGCAGCCGCCCCGGTCCGGCGATGACGCCGACTGGATGCTGTCGCCGCCGTCCCCGGCCCAGGCTCCGCAGCCGCCGGCCCCACAGCAGCAACAACCGCAGTTCCCGGGCCAGAACCAGCCGCCCGCGAGCTGGACCGCGGTCATCGCCCCGGACCGTGAGTACTTCCTGGCGATGATGCAGCGCAGCGGCCCCGAGGCGACCGGGCTCAACCTGCCCGCGTACTCACCGGAGCAGCAGCTTCCGCTGACGGGCAACCAGATCACCATCGGCCGCCGCAGGCAGAGCACCGGCGAGTCCCCGGACATCGATCTGTCCGTGCCGCCGGAGGACCCGGGCGTCTCGCACCAGCACGCGGTGCTGGTGCAGCAGCCGGACGGCAGCTGGGCCGTGGTCGACCAGAACTCCACCAACGGCACCACGCTCAACGGCGCCGAGGACCCGATCCAGCCGTACGTCCCCGTGCCGCTCCAGGACGGCGACCAGGTGCATGTCGGGGCGTGGACGACGATCACGATCCGCCGGGACTGACTTCGGACCGGCCGCAGACCGACCGGGGACCGGCCTCGCACCGGTCCGCGCTACCCGCTGGGCAGTGGCCAGACGTGCGGTCCCTCGGGGTCGTCCAGCCAGGCCCACTGCCGCCCGTTCCGGACCGTGATGCCGAACCTCTCCCGTTCGGGACGGCGCTCGCGCTGCCACAGGGAGAGGGCCTCGCGCGGGTCGAGGCCGGCCCCGGTCAGCGACAGCAGGAACCGGAAGAGCTGGTTCTCGCTGACGCGCCGGGGCAGGGTACCGAGGTGTGGGCGCCGCACGGGCCGCGGCAGTGTGCCGCGCAGCGGTACGAAGTACGCGGGCGTGTGCAGGAACCGGCCCTCGGCGTACCTGCCGTGTTCCCCTTCGCTCACCCGGAGCGCGATCAGTCCGGTGGCGAACGGTGCCAGTATCCGCGCGTCCGTCACGCACTGGTCCAGCCAGACCTGCGGTACGCACGGCAGGGTGCAGGTCACGATGATCCGGTGGTACGGGCCGCGCGGGGGCCAGCCCCGTGTCCCGTCCCCGGTGATCACCGCCGGGCGGTACCCGGCCGCCGCCAGATGCCGGCGGGCCGACTCGGTGATCTCCGGGTCGAGGTCGACGGTGGTCACGGCGTCGTCGCCGAGCCGGTGCGAGAGCAGTGCCGCGTTGTAGCCGCTGCCCGCGCCGATCTCCAGGACCCGCTGCCCGTCCCGTACGTCCAGCTCTTCGAGCATCCGGGCCATCAGCGACGGCTGGCTGCACGAGGAGATCAGCTCCCCGTCCCGGATCCGGGTGGCCACGGCCCCGTCCGCGTACGCCCCGCGCAGCCACTGGGCCCGCCTGACCGGGTCGGGGTCCTCGCACCACAGGCGGTCCGCTCCGCCGCCGGCGTAGTAGTACGGCACGAACAGATGCCGCGGCACCTCCTCGAACGCCGCCCGCCATGCCGGGTCGGTCAGCCCCCCGCCGGCCACGATCCCGCGCACCATCGCCCACCGCTCCTCGGCGGCGGCCATGGCGAAGGGATCCGGGCGTGCGTCATCCATACCTCCACTTTCCTGCGCCCGGGGCCCCGGGGCCAGGAACCGGGCCGGGTTCGGATGGCGGGTGTCCGGCAGTGGAGGTCCGGCGGCGGAGGTCCCGTGGCCGGAGTCCGAGGTCCGGGGTCCTAGGACTCGGGTCCTCGGCCGGTGCGTCTGCGACGATGGACGGGTGACTGAGATTCCGCACGACACGCTGCAGGAGCAGACCTTCTACGAGCAGGTCGGCGGCGAGGAGACTTTCCGGCGCCTGGTGCACCGCTTCTACCAGGGGGTTGCCGAGGACCCGCTGCTCCGGCCGATGTACCCGGAGGAGGATCTGGGCCCGGCCGAGGAGCGGTTCAGGCTGTTCCTGACGCAGTACTGGGGCGGGCCCCGGATTTACAGCGAGCAGCGCGGACACCCGCGGCTGCGGATGCGGCACGTCCCGTTCCGGGTGGACCGCGCGGCGCACGACGCGTGGCTGCGCCACATGCGGGTCGCCCTCGAAGAGCTCGGCCTGAAGCCGGAGCACGAGCGGCAGTTGTGGGACTACCTCACGTATGCCGCCGCCTCGATGGTGAACACCGAGGGCTGAGGTCCGTTCCGGCCTCCCGCGGCACACGGTGCGGCGGGAGGCGGGCTGCCGGGGGCTGATCACGTCCCTGGCGGGCCGGCGGTTCGGCCGGCCCGGTGCGCGGTCCTGCTCAGCCGGCGCCGACCGACACGGCGAGCGTGCCGAGCCCGGTGCCCGGGCCGCGCAGAGCGATCGAGCCGAACGGGGTGCGCAGCCGCAGCCAGGAGCCGGCCGCGAGCAGGGCGACCGGGAAGTCGGGCGACGGGCGGAGGAAGCCGAGGGACTGGGCGGCGTGGACGGCCCGCAACGGAAGTTCGGTGCGTCCGACCGCGCGCGACCAGATCTCGCGGCCGATCACGTCCCGCACGGCGCGGGTTCGGCGCTCCTCGGGCAGCGCCTCGTCGCGGGAGCGGAACTCCGCCACCGCGGCAGTGACCGCCGTGCGCAGAGTGACGGGACCGGGCAGGCCCGGCAGTTCGCGCCAGCCGCCGCGGGGCGGGAGGACACCCGTCCACGGCGGCCCGGTGACGGGTGCGGGCAGAGCACCCGAACCGGCTGCCACCGCGCCCTCGACATCGAGGGATTCGAGGAGTTCACCGGCGGACACCGTGACGTCGAACTCGTGCGATCCGGTCAGCTGGGCCGCCCGGATCGCCAGGACCTCGAACGACGGCGGCCTGCCGAACACGGCCAGCGCACCGCCGCCCGCCTGCATCCGGACCGCCGCGGCCCGGTCGTAG
The DNA here is from genome assembly GCF_045207325.1 of Streptomyces sp. NBC_00846. NCBI lineage: Bacteria > Bacillati > Actinomycetota > Actinomycetes > Kitasatosporales > Streptomycetaceae > Streptomyces > Streptomyces sp. NBC_00846. Next base: position 2,339,987 of record NZ_CP108846.1, read on the forward strand.
TGGAGCAGCCGGCCGAGGAAGGCCGCGAGATCCGCGGCCTCCCTCGTGTCGGCGAACTCCAGCGACCGTACGGGCACCGTCATACTGCGGCGGGCTCCTCGGCCAGGTACTGCTGGAGGAAGAGCTTCTCCTCGGCGGAGATCCGCCGGGGCCGCTCCTCGGCCAGGTCGTAGGGCACGACGACGGTCGAGGCCCGGACGTACACCTGTTCCGGGTCCTTGATCTCGTACGCGATCGTCAGCGACGCGGCGCCGATCTTCGTGACCCACGACTCGACGGTCACCGGCTCGTGCCGGTGGACCAGCGGACGCACGTAGTCGATCTCGTGCCGGGCCACGACGGACCCGCCCGAGAAGGACGGCGAACCGTCCCCCGGCGCCAGCCGGAACATGAAGTCGATGCGCGCCTCCTCCAGATAGCGGAGGAAGACCACGTTGTTGACGTGGCCGAAGGCATCCATGTCCGACCAGCGCAGCGGGCAGCTGTAGATGTGGCGTGCCAAGACGATCAGCCTCGCGTGAGCTTCTTGTACGTGGCACGGTGCGGGCGGGCCGCGTCGGCGCCGAGGCGGTCGACCTTGTTCTTCTCGTACGACTCGAAGTTGCCCTCGAACCAGTACCACTTGGAGTCGCCCTCGTACGCCAGGATGTGCGTGGCGACGCGGTCCAGGAACCAGCGGTCGTGAGAGATGACCACAGCGGCGCCCGGGAACTCCAGGAGGGCGTTCTCCAGCGAGGACAGGGTCTCGACGTCGAGGTCGTTGGTGGGCTCGTCGAGGAGCAGCAGGTTGCCGCCCTCCTTGAGCGTCAGCGCCAGGTTGAGGCGGTTGCGCTCACCACCGGACAGGACGCCGGCCGGCTTCTGCTGGTCCGGGCCCTTGAAGCCGAACGCGGAGACGTACGCCCGCGAGGGCATCTCGACGTGGCCGACGTTGATGTAGTCCAGCTCGTCCGAGACGACGGCCCAGAGGCTCTTCTTCGGGTCGATGTTGGCGCGGGACTGGTCGACGTAGGAGATCTTGACCGTGTCACCGACCTTGACGGAGCCGGTGTCGGGGGTCTCCAGGCCCTGGATCATCTTGAACAGCGTGGTCTTGCCCGCGCCGTTCGGACCGATGACGCCGACGATGCCGTTGCGCGGCAGCGTGAACGACAGGTCGTCGATGAGGACCTTGTCGCCGAAGGCCTTCGAGAGGTTCTCGACCTCGACGACGATGGAACCGAGCCGCGGGCCCGGCGGAATCTGGATCTCCTCGAAGTCCAGCTTCCGCATCTTGTCCGCCTCGGCCGCCATCTCCTCGTAACGGGCGAGACGGGCCTTGGACTTGGTCTGCCGGCCCTTGGCGTTGGAGCGGACCCACTCCAGCTCTTCCTTGAGCCGCTTGGCGCGCTTCTCGTCCTTGCGGCCCTCGACCTTGAGGCGGGTGGCCTTCTTGTCGAGGTACGTGGAGTAGTTGCCTTCGTACGGCAGGGCGCGGCCGCGGTCGAGTTCCAGGATCCACTCGGCGACGTTGTTCAGGAAGTAACGGTCGTGGGTGACCGCGACCACGGCGCCCACGTACTTGGAGAGGTGCTGCTCCAGCCAGTTCACCGACTCGGCGTCGAGGTGGTTGGTGGGCTCGTCGAGGAGGAGCAGGTCCGGGGCCTCGATGAGGAGCTTGCAGAGCGCGACGCGGCGCTTCTCGCCACCGGAGAGGTTGACGACCGACCAGTCGCCGGGCGGGCAGCCCAGGGCGTCCATGGCCTGCTCCAGCTGGGCGTCCAGGTCCCACGCGTTGGCGTGGTCCAGGTCCTCCTGGAGCTTGCCCATCTCGTCCATCAGCGCGTCGGAGTAGTCGGTCGCCATGAGCTCGGCGACCTCGTTGAAGCGCTTGAGCTTGCCCATGATCTCGGCGGCGCCGTCCTGGACGTTCTCCAGGACCGTCTTCGCCTCGTCGAGGTGCGGCTCCTGCATGAGGATGCCGACACTGAAACCGGGCGACAGGAACGCGTCACCGTTGGACGGCTGCTCCAGGCCCGCCATGATCTTCAGCACCGTGGACTTACCGGCGCCGTTGGGACCCACGACACCGATCTTCGCGCCGGGCAGGAAGTTCAGGGTGACGTCATCGAGGATCACCTTGTCGCCGTGCGCTTTGCGCGTCTTGCGCATGGTGTAGATGTACTCAGCCAAGAGAAACCGTCCGGCTATCGATGTGTGGGCAGATACACCCCATCTTGCCTGACGTCCATCCCGGGACGGAAACCAGTCTCATCAGGGACCCGCGACCTTCCCCTTCACTGTCCCCGCTCGTAGCTGACCTGTCACTGGTTGTCGCCGCCGATCACTGCCGAGCGCCCTCGCACGGCCCAGGGGCGGCCCAGGAACGGTCACTCGGCGGACGTCGCCCACTCATCGAGCCCGACCTTCACCTCGGGCTATCGCCCGGTGGGAATCTCGTAAACGATCTCGCACAAGGCGGCGGGCACGACGATGTCCGCGGTCTCCACGGGTCGGCCTTGGTCGCTGTAGTACGTCCGCCTGATGTGGGTGACGAGAGCCGCCTTCTGGATGCCGAGAAGCGAAGCCTCCTCGGCAGTCGCCTGCCGCGGCTCCGGCTGCTCGACAGCGTGGCTGACCGTGATGCCGATCGCAGCCATACGGTTCACGACGCCTGCCCCGGCGTGCGGCCCTCCCTCGGGGAGAACGACGAGCGTGCCGGCGGTGAGGTCGTACGGCTCCCAGCTCGTCGACAACTGAACCGGCTTCCCGTCGGCCAGGAACTCGTACACGGAACGGACGCACAGGTCGCCTTCGGCGACCCCGAGCCGCGCCGCGATCTCCGCCGGTGCCGGGATCTTGGCCTCGGTCCGGCTCTCCCAGTCCCCGTGCCTGCCCACAGCCTGCATGTCCGCACGGAACGGGGAATCGTCACGCTGCTCGCGTGCCGAGGAACGCACCACCCGGACACGCCGACGTGGTTCGGCGACATACGTACCGGAACCTGCGCGGCCTTCCAGAACGCCCTGCGAGATCAGCAGCTCCTGCGCCCGACGGACCACGTTCTCGCCGACGCCGCACTGCTCGCCGATCTGAGCACGTGAGGGCAGCCGGTCCCCCGGTGTCCACTCATGCTCCGCGATCCGTTGTCGGAGAACGTCCGCGATGCGGAGATAAGGCGGCTGCTCAGGCATATGGAAAATCTAGTCCACTAGCCCTAACCTGGCTAACTAGCTTCACGTAACGTGATCACTCGGTGACGGAGATACCTGTGCCCGCTTCTGAACTGAGCGTCGAGGACATCGCCGCCCGGTTGTCCGCCGCCGGACTGACCACACGCGTAACACAGCACGACCACCACATATCGATCGAAGCGGAGGTGCCGGACGACTTCCCCGCCGACTCATGGCGGGAGGTCCTGGATGCAGTGGCGAAGGCCGATCGATTCGGCCTCTTCGCGAGCAACGTGGACGGCCGCCTCTTATGGGCCGCCGTACACAAAGCGGTCCCCGCGACGGGCGATGTCCGGGGACCTGGCCATCAGCGATAGGAGCTGATCAGCGTGTTCAACCGTATCCGCGGTCCCGTCTCACGCACCAGTGAGCGGTACTTCCCGAGGGGCCGGCACCGCCGCCCCTTAACACCCGCCCGCTCGACGGCCGTTCACCTCGGACTCGCCAACTCCCCCGCACCGCACATGGGGCGGTTTCGAGACGGCATGGATGTTCTCGCAGACGACGAGATCGCGCTCGTCCGCCCGTACGTGCTGGCAAGCGGCGAAGGCGCGATGAGGCTCTCAACGGCCGCAGCTCACACTCCCTTCGCGCAAACCTGGTTCGCACCGCCGGAGGCGACCTGATGCCTTCTCATCAGCGACCAGGCGTGACGAAGGCGAAAGCCGCTCCCTACAGGTCGAGTTCGTGCCTGATTGGTACGCACCGTGAGTGCGCGCATTCCTCCCCCACCGTGGCACCGATCGGCGTCCCCGTGGTCTACGAAGCGTGCGACTGCCCCTGCCACCCCTCCGCTTCAAGGGAGGTACCCCAGTGAGGAGATGGACGCCCAGTGGTGCACTTGCCGCAACCGTCGAAATCACCGCGACCAGCGTGCAGCGAGGCGATGTGATCCAGATCGGAGGTCAGCCGTGTCGCGTGACCGACCTCCTCCAGCTTGCAGGTGCGGCAAAGCGGCTTCGTTTCGAGTCGGGAGAGTTGCTGACCATGCACTCCCGGACCCGCCTCGTCGCCCTGCGAATGCTGAGAAGGAGGTGATTCCATCCGTGGCTCCTCGCCGTGATGTCATCGCCGACGACCTCCGGACACAGATCTCAACCGGCCGCATCAAGACTGGCGAACGTCTCCCTTCGGAGGCACAGCTCGCCTCCCACTACGCGGTCAGCACGCCGACGCTGCGGAGCGCCCTCGCAGTACTCCAAGGCGAAGGGCTCGTCGAGAAGATTCACGGCAAGGGGAACTTCGTCCGCCACCCCCTCCGCAGAATCACGTACGTCGGCGGTGGCCGCACTCCCCTCTCTCAGACCGCGACCGATCCGGCTCTACGGATGACCATCCGCACCGCTCATATCCCGGCGAGAGGGCATCTGGCCGCTCTGCTGAGGGTGTCGAAAAGCAGCCCACTGACCGAATTCCTCTGCCTCAGCCACGAGGGGAATTCACCGCACAGCCTGGCCCGAATCTACGTCCCCCGCGACTTGGCGCCGGCCGACGGTCCAAGCGAATCACCCTGCCGCGAGGCGATATTGGTCAGGCTGACGGAGCTCCGTCCCCCGCTGGCCGAGGTACGGGAGCAAGTCAGCGCACGCTGCCCGACACCAGAGGAAGCGGCGACGCTTCGGATCAGCTCGGCCTTGCCCGTTCTCGCGATCACACGCGTGGCGGCCGACACGACTGGACGCGTCGTGGAGGCGGCGCTCCTGGTGCTTCCCGGCGACCGCGCCGACGCGCTCTTCACCCACCACACGATGACCGAAGAAGGGGAGCCGGAATGATGACGACCCACAACGAAATGCGACTCCTCCCGTGGTCCGGCCCCGAGGGCAAACCGTGCTTCCTGAGCACCGACGACAACGGCGGCCACCTGTCCCGCCTGGCCGACAGCACCGAAGCGGTACAACTCGGCATGGCGGCCGCTCTTTTGGAGCATGCGTCAGAAGTGCTCGGCAACGAGGAGGCCGAGCCGGAAGAACTGCGAAACCTGACGACGGACCTGACTGCAGCCCTGCACAACGTGATCCGTGTGGCAACAAGCCGCGGCCACCGCCTACCGACACCGACCCCCTCCTGTGACGGAGACAACGAGGGCCCTCGGCTCCCGGCGGCAGCCTTCGGCTAGCGGTACGCGCACCCAACAGAGAAGCCCCAGACCGGTTCTGGGGCTTCTCTGTTGGGTCCCCCCTTCACTCATCGCCGGTCGACAGCGGGTGCACGCTTCCCAACTGTGCGAGTGGCTGTTCGTGAGCGTTCATGCACGGTCACTCGGCAGCTCAGAGAGGACCGGCGTACGGCGGTGAACTGCGGCGGGCGTGAGCGAACTGAACAAAGAACAGGACAACAAGCGGCGGTGGAGGGGGCCCTTGCCCTGCGGATGCTGGCCCAAGTTTGCCGTCAGTGCCGTGATCTACGGCCTCCACGGCCTTCTGATCCGTAGCTCTAGCCGGATCGGTCAGCGACGGCCATTCCGGCCGCTGGGCGGGCCCGGAGGGACGCCACCGTGCGGGGGCGGTTGCTGGGGTTGCGGTACCTGGCTGCTGTACCGCAAGATGCAAACGGGGGTGACCATGGAACGGCATGTGCTGGAATCGCTGTTGGCCGGTGATGACGAGGCGTCCGTGATAGCTCTGGCCACCCTCCGCAGCGGCGCCACCTACTGGGTGGCAGACCGGGCACAACCCGCTGGCGCGCATGCCGGAGTCTTCAAGCGCCGACTTCAGCGCATGCGGATGCACGGATTCGAACCTCTTGGGTTGGAACGAGCAGTGCAACTCATCCGCGAACATGGCCAGCCCGTGCGCACAGGGCTGATCGATGCTGCCGATCGGACATGGACCACCCTGCTCTTCCTCACCGAGGACGGCAGCGCACTAGTGGCCTGCGCCGGCTGGCCGCTGCCGCTTGTCAGGAAGCCACCGCTTTAGGAGTTCGATCAACCGGGAGCTACTGCATGTTGCGGTGAAGAGTGCGGTGGCGTTGCGGACTGCTGGGGACCGTGGACGTACGCCGTCGTTGATGTCAGCTGTGGATGTCAGGCAGCCCGAGGCACGATGCTCACCGCGCGGTAGTCGTACCCGTCCTGCTTGAAGCCAGGGGCTTCCCATTTGAGGTCGACCTGCTGTCCGGCCGACAGCGTGCGGAAGCCGGTCGCCTGGATGTCGGCGTAGTGGCCGAAGCAGCCGCCGGGGGTCTCGGGTGAGTCAAGGACACCCCACCCTTCCTCGTCGTTCCACTCGCGGACAGTCGCAGTCGCCATGGACGGAACTCTACGGCCTCCGATGTGCAGACGCGTCTGGCACCTGAGCTTGGGAATCACCGCGCTTCTGGACCCTGGGTGCAGCCTGACCAGCGCGAACGGATGCCAGCACAAGTCTTTCGGCGCACGCTGGCGCCCGCTGGTGACCGTGGTTTACCGACCTGTCGGGCACGGATCGGGCACGCCGGTCAGGTGGTGCCGTCGCCAGGAATGTATGGCGGGATAGTCCAGCGCAGTGCGTCTGGCTTTCGTGATTGCGTTCAAGCGTTACGGGAGTTGGCCCGCGGGTTCTTCCCCGTCCAGCCCTTGATGATGTCGTTGAACATCGTGCGGTCCGGGCGCTTGCCGGGCGGCTGCCACATGCGGATGTGCGACATGTAGGCGCGGATCGTCGCGGCCTTTCATGCTGCGCGTCCCGTCCTTCCTGTTGGCCCGGCTCATCAGGTACGTGCCGTACTCGGTGTACGTCGCCATGGTCCACGGCCGGGCGACGCGGCCGTGCTTGGCGCACCACGCCTCGAACTCCTCCACGGCGGTGGTGCGTACCCTGCGGGTGTTGTCCGCCTTGGCCTCGGCGTTCAGGTCCATCGTGGCTTTGAGACCCGGAAGTCCTCTTCCGAGTAGCGCGGGCCGTCCCCGGCGACGGGCAGGCCCGATGATGGTGTGCTGATCGACCTCGTAGCGCGGCGCCGACAGCGTCTCGCGTACGGCGGGAAGCCCGGCGGGCCCGCCGTCGTCCAGGAGCTCGGCGTCGATGACTCCCTCGTCGCCCCCCTGTGGCTCACTCGTCCCCGTCCCTGTTCAGGTACAGCGGGGAGGAGAGGTCCGTGTCCAGGTCCAGGAACCACATGGTGACGGCGTGCTCGAACTTCGCGCAGGCGTTGAGGTGCTGGGCGGTGAGGTGGGCGACGTACCGGGCGGCGGCCGCGCTGTGCCGGGCGGGCTCGTCGGTGCCGGTCGGCAGGTCGTTCTTCAACGAGAGGATCGCCAGCCACCAGCCGTTGAGGAGGTCGGTAGCGAAGAAGTGCAGCATCCTGTGGGCCTCGACCACGTCGTTGTCGGACACGAAGCCGCGGATCCAGTCGGCGTCGAAGCCCTCGAAGACGAGGTCGGGCATGTCGGAGATGGTTTCGCGGAAGCGGGCAATCGCCTCCAGCTCGGCCGCGGTGAACGGCTCGGTCCCGGACTCGTACTTGGACAGGTCGTCAATGCCGGTGTCAGCCATCGTGCTCCTTCGGTGGCGCTACGGGGTGGGGTGGGTCAGCCGAGGTAAGAACACAGGTGCAGAGTGGGCCGCTCCCGCAGGGGGGTGATGCCGAGGACGGTGAGAGAGGCCTACAGCTTGGCGTCCCAGTCGCCCGTCTGCGAGGCCTGCAGCAGTTCCGCCATGTCAATTCCCTTGGTGTGGCCTTGGGCCACGTTGTTGGTACAGGTGGTCCGGTACTGCCCTGACCTGGTGAATGCCGTTGCTGCCGAGGCTAGTTGGACGTGCTTCGACACGTATTCGACAGGGGCGATGACTGGCGTTGCGCCTGGTTCTCGAAGATGCCTGCCCCCGCGCACGTCACTCGTCGTCGCTGCGTTCCAGGACCAAGCCGACGGACCCGTCCTCAAGGCCGTTGCTGTCCTCCAGGTGCAGGTGGCTCCCGTCCGGAACTCCGTCCTGCGCGAGCGTGAGTAGATGGCTGGCCAGTGTTCTGAGCCCTGCGGCGTTTGCCTCGATGACGACCTCGCCACCGAGGTTCCGTACCTCGATACGGGCGTCCTCGTCCCAGGTGAAGAGCTGCGCGACACCATCGGTCACGGCCGTAACTCGGGTGCTTTCAACGGGGGTGTTGTTGGAGTCGGAGGTCATGGAGACCATCATGCCGCCCAGTACACGCGGCTCCGGAGGGCCCTTGCGGCCTAGACATTTCAGCAGGTCAGAGCCACACGAGGGAGTCTACGCCGCCAATCCGTCCACAAATGGGCCGCGACCGTCGAGGCTCACGCGAGACCAGAGGACGCATTCCGGGCCGGGGGCACGAGGGATTGCCGCTCGGTGGAGGTCAACTTGACGACGGTGTATGCGGCATCGACGAACTCCTGAAGGAGACGATTCATTTCGCGGACCGCCTTTTGCCAATCGCGGAGCATCTCACTGTGCTCGTTCCGTCTGGCGGCACGGAACCGATCACTGCTGAAGGTGACGTAATCCGTCATCGTGTCGCCGAGATTCTTCGCACAGTCGGCGACACCATCAGGCCCGGTCAGCCGGACGACCTGGGCCCGTTGGAACGCCTCCTCATACAGGCTGGTGATGTTTGTTTCGAGGCGTTGCAGCTCGCTCAGGGCTGCTTCCGAGAGCGGCTCAGGTACGGGCCATGTGCCGGCAAGCAGACGACCAGCGGCCGCGATCGTGTCGCGCAATTTCTCGACAGCAACAACGAAGTCGACGTAGGTCTCGCGGCGGGTCTCCAGCTGCCACTTGCGCAACTCAGACCGCTGCCCCTCGCGCTCCCTCACGTGGTTGGCTTCGTTGTTCATCTCGGCGATCTTGAGCTGAGCGTCCAACTGCTTCGTCATCTGATCTCGCTGGGCTTCGAGCTGCCGCTCAAGCATCTCCTGCTGAGCCGCAAGCTGTTTGTCCAGCTGCTTACGGTTGGCGCGGTTGTTGATGTAGGCGACGGTTGCTGTGACGACACCAGCTCCGATCGCTCCGACGCCGGCTCCCAGCGCCGTACCCCACCAAGGGGCTGTGGCCGCAGTGGTAGCGGCCGCATGGGAGAGATAGAGGATCATGTCGGACAGTCTGCAGGGGCGTTTCGCGTTCGTCAGGCAAACGGGTACGCCAGGACTTCCTGAGTGCCCTGGGGCCGCGACGGCGGGTGTCGCCCATGGCCTGTTCGATGGTCATCTGACAGACGGCGCCCGCTCAATCCTGGGATCACGATCTGCACACGGGTAGCCACGCGATCTACCCAACCTGTGGGGCCGCACCTACCGTATGGCCTAGTACCTCCGGGGGGAGACACGCCACATGCTTAGCGTAAGTGCACAGATGCCGACAGAGCCGCTGAGGGGTGACCTTCGGCAGACAGATCGCATGGAGATGCTGCAGGACAGCTATCTGCGGGCTGTCGCTGCCGCCTCTGGATGCACCATGGCAAAACCTGAACCAGATGACGGTATCGACTGGCAATTGACGCACTCATCTGCATTGCATGTTGTTGATTGCCAGATCGACCTGAAGATTCAATTAAAGAGTACTTTTACTTCTGCCCCAAATCCGCCCAACGGATTTGTATCTGTGAACTTGAGTAATGACCGTCTCAAGATGCTTGCCCGGACTCCCGTCGCAGTGCATCGAATCCTGGTAGCCATGATCGTGCCGAAGGATTTTGCTGGGTGGGTTGAGGCTAGTCACGACTATCTGTCGCTCCGGCACTGTGCTTACTGGCGCAGCGTTACTGGAGAGGCGCCCTCAGGGAGAGATAGTACTGCAATCCGCGTGTCCACCGCCCAAATATTTGATGACGTGGCACTCTGTCAAATAATGGAGCGGATAGGACAGGGAGGGACCCCGTGAGCTCGCCCAAGTTTACGGAAATCGCTTCTCGCATCAGTGACAGTGATCTGGCTCGTTTGCTTGAAGTGAACGGTTGGGAAAAGTTCGGCGGTCAGGCTAACATGTATAGCCGGTGGCGTCCGATAGGGAATGAATCAGCACGCGGAATTCTACTTCCGCAGAATGAGGACCTGGAAGACTATTCCGACCTATTCGCGCAAGCAGTTGCGCAGGCGTGGAAGTTGGGGAGTGTACACCTTAGGGCAGTGCTTGAAAGGGTTATGACCACTCAAGCTCTTGGCGACGAGATGAAGTTCCATAAAGAAGCTAGGACGCATGAGGGCACGATTCAGTGGCTAGCCGGTGAGGACTTGCATGCTGCCGCTCGAAAGTCGATGGCCGTCGCCGCGAAGTCGCGCAAGTCCAAACTTGCGTACTTCGGTAACTCGAATGCGCACCTGGCGAGGTCTTTTCTTGAGTCAGTACTGATGGGGCAGACAGAGGTAGGTAGCTACGTCGTGACGGCCTATGTGCCTCCCGCGGAGATTTTCACCGAGAAGAAGCTGCGTCCAGGGGACACTCTTCCAGCCGCGGGAACTCATACCGGCCGCGACATCACCCGCGGCCTGGTTGATGTACTTCAAACGACGCGAGAAGTCGTCGATCACTATGCAGAAACGGGTTCGAGTTCGGGATTCATTGATAATGTCGATCGCGGCTTTTGTTTCGAGATCACACAGGCCGTTCGCGACCTTGTTAGAGATTCAGGCGGGGCGGAGGTTGGAATCGAGATGAATGTGGCTGCCGACCTTTTCCAGGATTCTCGAGTCGAGACGTACTCTTTGGAATTCTCCCCGGCAGATTACCCCGTACTAGAGATCGCTGGGAACGTTCTAGCGGCTACTTCTCGACCGCAACGTGTGACCGTTTTGGGTGAAGTGACGCTACTCGATAGGCCGCAATTTGGTCGCCCTGGTTTGATTCGGGTAGATGTTCTGTCCGGTAGCACGGCCAAGAAAATGCGTGTCCGCCTGAGAGCGGAAGACTATGACTTGGCCATGGATGCCCATCGCGATAATATGGCTATTAAGGTGACCGGGAGGCAGGAGATCGAAGGTCGGTATTACTGGCTTTATGATCCCGAGCGTATTGAGCTTATCCCTATGGAAGTGGTCCGAGCTCAAGTCGATTCGCCGAGTTCCGATCAGCATCCGCTTTTTTAGCTCGACTGAAGGCGTGTCCAAATGGCACCCCCAGAGTGACCGAGAGGTCCGTCGGCCGTCGTCCTCTCGCTTGAAGAGCGCGAAGCCGCCGGACTTCATGGGCCGGCTGCCCTCGGGGCAGGCTGGCGTTCCTAACCGAGTTTCTCGGGCGGGTCCGGGCATGGGTATGCGAGGGGGACCGAGCACCGCTTTAGGAGCGAGGTGAGGCGAGTTGAGGTCTGACCTGCGGGATGCCGACTTCGGCGTCTGCTGGCTGTGGCCCCCGTCAGCAGCCGCTGTTCCCCGTGAGTCCCCGTCCGTTCTGGCGCGGTTGTGGCACGGGGAACTTCTAGGGGTCACCCGTCCCTGACGCTTCGTTCAACGTGCGGTCAGACCACCAACGCCGAGTGCAGCGCATCGAACATCTCACGAAGTTCCCACGTGGCGATTGGATCGATCTCCATCTGCAAGTGACATACGTCGTCGTCGCCGTTCGGGGTCAGGCGCACGAAGAAGGCGAAACCGTCCCCGACGGGCTGCGCGTTCTTCGGTCTCGCGGTCGACAACATCGGGGACCTCGGCCGGCTCTACGTCCGGCAGCAAGTGAAGAAAGTCCGCGGCTCTCTCGTCTTCGCGCCGCCGAAGCGAGGCAAGCTCCGGGACGTTCCGCTGGACCCCGAAGTGTCAGTGGCCCTGATCGAGCATCTGAAGCGCTTCCCGCCGGTCGACGTGACCTTGCCCTGGGTGACGCCCACCGGGCCCGAGGTCACCCACGGTCCGTTCCGTGGTGCGCCCCGCCCCGCCTCCCGGCCACCGCGGCCGGCGTCCTGCGGCATGCGACGGCCCCGGTACGCAGACGCGTACCGGGGCCGTCATCAGGCAGGCGTGACCGTCTGCCTGTCGTTCGTCACTCCACGATCACTGGCGTGATCCTGCCGCTCTCGCGACTACTGGGCGGAGGTCTGCGTCTGGCGCTTACGGAGGAGGAAGACCGCGCCGCCGCCGACGACGACGAGAGCGATCGCGACGCCCGCGATGACCGGAGTGGCGCTGGAACCACCGGTCTCGGCGAGGTCACCCGAGCCGCCGGTCGAGCCGCCACCGGTCGTGGCCGGGGCGGGCTTGTCACCGCCGGACTGGGTGTCGGTGCCGCTGCCGCCGGTGCCGCCGGTGCCGCTGCCGCTCGTCTTGCAGTCCAGGACGCCCTTGAACGTCTTGGTGAAGCCATTGGGGCCGGTGACGGTGAAGTCGTACGCCTGGTCCTCGGCGACCGGGACGGTCACCGTCTCGGACTTGCCCGCCTCGATGGTGTGCTTCACACCGGCCAGCTCGAAGGTGAACGCCTCGTCGCCCTGGTTGCTCGCGGTGACGTCGACGCCGCCCTTGGCGCAGTTCTTCTTCGCCGAGACGGCCGGGATCGCGCCCTGCTTGGCCCAGGTGCCGGTGGCGGTCGCGGAGACCGTGGACTCGCTGGAACCGGCCAGGATCATGGTCTGGCTCTTGGTCACCCCGGCGAAGACCCGGCCGACCGGCACCGACGTGGTGGCCTGGACGGTCAGCGAGGCGGAGCCGTCGGTGGCGCCCGCCGGCACGTCGAAGTAGAGCTCGGCACCGTCGGCCGCGACGGTCACGGGCTTGCCGCTCTTGTCGGTGACCTTGACGCCGCTGGCGGCGTCGGCGGGCGGGGTCACGGAGACCTGGCCCGCGTTGGTGTGGACGGTGACCGGGCCGAGCCGCTCACCGGACTTGCCGGAGAGCGCGGCCGGGTCCAGGGCGAGGGACGCCTTGGGCTCGGCCTGGTCGACGGCGTTGTGCTCCAGCCAGTCGGCGAGCTTCTCCGCCTGACCGTCGGTCGCGTCGACATCCGCGTTGTCCGAGTAGCGCCAGATGGCGACCTGGGTGCCGGCCGCCGCGGTCTTCTCGGTGAGCGGTCCCGTGCCGGCCTGCTTGGCGAGCGCGGCGAGGTCGTCGACCTGCGGGTAGGAGTGCTCCAGGATCCAGCGGATCTTGCCCGCGTTCTTGTTACTGCCGAGCGAGGTCTGGTTCCAGGGGGTTTCCAGGTACTTCGCCTGGTTCTGGGTGGGGTTGTTGATGTCGATGCAGTACGTCTTGAGCTTGCCGCCGCCGTCGACGGTCATCTCGAAGAGCCCGGCGGGCAGCGTCTGATTCCTGCCGCCCGCGTGGAGCACGGCGCGGTCGTAGGTCTTCAACCCGTCCAGGACCGCGGCCGCGCCGCCTTGATGCTGCGGCGCCTCGTCGGCGACCGCACTGCCCGCGCCTACAAGGGCGCCTGCCATGACAAGACCGGATGCCATCACCGAAGCTGCCAGCCGGGCCGCGCCCCGCCGCCTTGGAGAATCGGTCGCCCTCGTGGACGACGAAACGGTCGCTGAAGAAGCAGAAAACACAGAATTCCCCTCCGGGCGGGACCTTCCGCGCCTGATGCGCGTGTGGGGACTGTCCCGCCAGTCGACTCAAGTGCCCGTGAGTACTGGGGAATCCTAAAGATGAAGGGATGAAGAGTCCCCCGTCATACCGTCGTACAAACCATTCCGACTCGGAATCGTTATCGCCGACACCGCATGCACATGCTTCAGAACGCCTCCGCGTGCCTTCCCGCCCCCTGTTCCGCTCCGGTCCGCCTGGTCCGCCCGGTCCGCCACGGCACCGTCACGACACCGACGCCAGCTCCTGGCCGCCTTTCTGACGCCCCGTCGTCCGCCTGCTCCGCTGCCGCCCGGCCCGCTCACCCTGTTCTGCGTGATCGCCACGTTCGCCGCCGGGCTCGCCGCGTTCACCGTCTTTGACGCGTCCCCCCGGTTCACTCCGATCGCGCCGCTCGTCCTCTTCCCCCTGTTCACCCCGCTCGGCCGACGGCTCAACCCGGTCGGTCCGTTCGTCTCGCCCGTCCGACCGCCCAGGCCCACTCGGCCGCGTCGGCCCGCCCGACCAGTCCGGCTCATCCGAGCCCGGTGACGTGCCGCCTGCGTCAACTCCCCGGTCCACGCTCCCCGCCCGTGCCGCCGACCTCGGATCGCCCTTCGTCACGCGCCGGAACGCCGCCGTCCCCCGGGTCAGATCGTGTCCCACCGCAACCGCCTCGATGTCCACGAACGTCCTGCGCAGGCCTTCCCGTTCCTCCTCGCGCACCTTCAACCTGCCGTGCACGACCAGCGGTTCTCCGATGGAGACGGAACCGGACAGATTCGTCGCCAGAGACCGCCAGGCCCACACCGTGTAGAAACTGGTGTGTCCGTCCGTCCAGAACTGTTTCTCGCGGTCCCATCGGCGCGGCGTCACCGCGAACCGGAATCGCGCCATTCCGCCGGTCGCGGTCTCCCTGAATTCCACGCCCGTCGCCGCGTTGCCCACCAGTGTCACCAAGGTGTCGTTCATGACTCCGCCTCCCCTTCGGACTGCGATTCCCGTGCCCGCACCCGCGCGGTCACAGATCCCAGGTTGAAGGGGAGGCGGAATTCCCGCTGACGCCTGTGGACTACCGGACAGTTGTGGAAAACTCCGTCACCGCCACGTACCGCTCCCGCACTTCGCGGTACCGCACGAGCTCCGCCGCCACCGGATCGAGCACCCGCGCCCGGCCGCAGGCCGCCGCCGCCTCGCGCAACTGCCGCTCGGCCTCCTGCCCGTGCCGTCGCGCCGGTCCCCGCGCCGCGGCCGCACACGACCACTCCACCAACGGCCCGCCGACGACCCCGGCCAGCATCACCAGGGCGGGCGTGAGGAATCCCGGTTCGAGCAGGCCGACGATCTGGCCGACCAGCCAGAAACCGCCGAAGATCTGCAGCAGCGTCATCGACGCCTGCGCCAGCACCGCGGCGGGCCACCACCTGGGCCGCGGTGGCTTCCCGCCCACGCGACCGCTGTGCACCACGCCGGAGGCCCCGGCCACCCCCGTCGCCCTCACCGTCGAACCCCCCGGACCGATCCCACCCTGCGCCGCGCCGCCGCCGGAACCGCCCGTACCGCCGCCCGGGGAGGAGCTCGCCGGCCGCTCCCGTCCATCGTCCCTGCCGGCCTTCTCCACCAGTTCGTCGAGCGCCTCCGGCAGCCCGTCCGCACCGTTCACCGCGGCCTCCCGGACGGCCTGCGCCCAGGGACCGGGCAGCCCGTCGGCGGCCTCGTCCGCCACGGTCCGTACCGCCTGTTCGACGTGTTGCCGCGCGGTCAGCTCCTCCTCGACGGGCGCGGGCAGCGCGGGGCACTCCAGGCTTCCCGGCCGCCGGGCGGACTCGTACCAGCGCCACAGTCGCAGCCATGGCGTGCGGCACGCCCGTCCGGCGTTCCTGCACCACTCGCGCTCGGCGGCCTGGCCGGCAGCGGCCGCTCCGACCGCTTCCGCGAGCCGGTCGGCGAACTCCTCTCGGGCGCGTTCGCCCAGACCGGGGCGCCCCTCGGCGACGTACACCGGACGCAGCCTGGCCGCGGCGGCGTCCACGTCCGCGGAGAGCCTGCGTGCGGCGGCCGTGCGCTCCTGGACGAAGCGGCCGAGCACCTCGCGCAGTTCGCCCACGCCGTCGCCGGTGAGCGCGGACAAGGACATGACGGTGGCGCCCGGTTCGCCATGCTCGCCGAGCGCCATGCCGTCCTCGTCGAGCAGCCGGCGCAGATCGTCCAGGACCTGGTCGGCGGCGTCGCCGGGCAGCCGGTCGATCTGGTTGAGGACGACGAAGGTGATCTCGGCATGCCCGGCGAGCGGCCGCAGGTAGCGCTCGTGCAGGGCCGCGTCCGCGTACTTCTCCGGGTCGACGACCCAGATCACCGCATCGACCAGCGCGAGCACCCGGTCGACCTGCTCACGGTGTCCGGGCGCCGCCGAGTCGTGGTCGGGCAGGTCGACGAGGACAAGGCCCTGGAGCGCCTCGTCGGCGTCCGTGCCGCCCTGTTGCGGCCTGCGCCTGAGCCGTCCGGGAATGGCGAGCCGGTCCAGGAGTCCGGCGGCCCCGTCGGTCCAGGAGCAGGCGATGGGAGCGGCGGTCGTCGGCCTGCGCAGCCCGGTCTCGGAGATCTGGACGCCCGCGAGAGAGTTGAAGAGGGCCGACTTTCCGCTGCCGGTCGCTCCGGCGATGGCGACGACGGTGTGCCGGGAGGAGAGCCGCCGACGGGCCGCCGCTTCGTCGAGCACACGTCCTGCTTCGGCGAGGGTGACCCCGTCGAGCCTGGCCCTGGACAGCCCGACGAGTTCACGCAGCGCGTCGAGCCGCGGCCGGAGCGGACCACCGTACGGTACGTACGCCTCGACCTGGGGCGTACGTACGTCGTCGTCCGCGGTCCCGGGCCCGGGACCCGCCTTCATGGCGGCGGCACGCCGGGCGATGAGCCCGTCGTTCCAGTCCCCGCCCGCCTCCGGCACGCGCGTCGGCCTGTCGGGCGTCCGGCCCGGGTGGTCGCTGTCCTCGTGAGGTGCGGGACTCTCGCCCCGGCCGGTCCCTTCGTCAATGACGGCAGTCATCGCTGCCACCTCTCCTTCTGCAGTACGGACAGAGCGGCGATGAGATCGGCCTGCGGCTCCGGGGCGACGTCGAGTGCGTCGAGCGGTGCGAGCCGCCGGTCGCGCTCACCGTCCAGCACCCGGTCGAGGCAGTCGGTGAGCAGTTCGCCGCCCTTGTCACGCAGCCGCAGCGCGCCCTGGGCGCCGATCCGTTCGGCGAGCTGTTCTCCGGCGCCGCGGGTGCGGCGGCCGCCGAGCAGTGCGGCGGCCAGCAGCGCCGCCACCGTCTCGGTGTCGGGCGCGGCGTTGCGTTCGAGCCGGCGCACCTCTTCCTCGGCCAGTTCCTCCAGCACCCGCCACCACCGCCGTACGGCCATGCTGATCCGGCCCCGGATGTCCTCGGCGGGTCCCCATCCGCCGGCCTCCCGGCCGACGTCCTCGAAGCCGAACACCCCGGCCGCGGGTTCGCGCTGCCAGGTCGTGCGGATCTGTTCGTCGGCGGCGGCCACGGCGCACTGCAGGAGTGCGGCGAGACTCTCCACCAGCGCTTCGAGGAGTTCCTCGGAGGTGCTGTACAGCGGGTATCCGCGCCACCGGGTCCGGGCGTCCCCGGCGAGCACGCCGCCGTTTCGCAGCCGCCGCCGGACCCGGGCGCCCTCCGCGCGGTACGCGTCCTCGACGACACCGGTCAGCCGCACGGCCGCCGCGTACTGCGCCGCGACGGCCCCGGCCAGCGCGGGCATCCGTACGTTCAGCGAGTCGATGACCCCGGCCGCCGTACGCCCGACCGCCTGCTGGCGGGCCGCCGGGTCCTGGGCGCGGTGGCTGAGCCAGGCCCGCAGCGGGGCGACCGCGGTGGTGGGCAGCAGCCCGCTGCCGCCGCCGGCCGATTCGGGCAGCTCGGGAATGGTGAAGCGCGGCACCTCGCCGAGGCCCGCCTTGGTGAGCAGCGCTCCGTACTGCCGCGACACCTCGGCGATCACCTGGTGCGGCACCCGGTCGAGGACGGTGACGAGCGAGGCGTCGTACTCCTTGGCGGTACGCAGCAGATGCCACGGCACCGCGTCGGCGTACCGGGACGCCGTGGTCACCATCACCCACACGTCCGCGGCGCAGATCAACTCGGCGGCCAGCACCCGGTTCCGCACCAGGAGCGAGTCGATGTCGGGCGCGTCGAGCAGCGCGAGTCCGCGCGGCAGACCGGTCGCGGTCTCGACGCGCAGCGCGGTCCCGTCCTCCTCCTCGCTCCCGTCGAGCCCGTCGAGGTCGTCGCACCGGCCGGGTTCCCCGGAATCCTGGGGCGGCAGCCAGACCCTGGTGAGCTGCGGCAGTACGCGGCCCCCCGCGAACCAGTGGTGATCATCGGGGTGGCAGACGAGTACCGGCGTCCGGGTGGTCGGCCGCAGCACCCCGGCCTCGCTGACCAGCCGCCCCACCAGCGAATTGACGAGCGTCGACTTCCCGGCCCCGGTGGACCCGCCGATCACCACGAGCAGAGGCGCTTCGGGGTCCCTGAGCCGGGGAAGCAGATAGTCGTCGAGCTGGGCGAGCAGCTCGCTCCGGGTCTGACGGGCCCGCGCGGCCCCCGGCAACGGAAGTGGAAAACGCACGGCAGCGACACGGTCGCGCAGGGCGGAAAGTGCGTCGATGAGCTGAGGCCGTACGTCCAAGGTCACCACATGCGAAGAATGCCCAATTTTGGCGCCTTTTTGAAGCGTATAGCCACCTCTGCGCGCCGGTTCTCGCCTTGGGAAGGGAGTCGGGACAGAGGGGACGAGTGGGGCGCAGGCATAACGAGTGCACAACACCCGGGGCGCGAGGCGTCAAAAACGGTGCACGATCCCCACCCACCTGCGATTATCGGTTCGCTTCACCGAACCTCCACATCGTGCCACGCAGGTGAAGCAACCAGGACGAGGCGATCGGAGCCCTATCCTTGTCCCGGCAGCTCGCCGACCGGCCAGGCCCCAGGGCCCCAGGCCGGTCGAGGCCACCACCCGGCCCCCGTAGCTCAGTGGATAGAGCAGGCGCCTTCTAAGCGCTTGGCCGCAGGTTCGAGTCCTGCCGGGGGCGCACAACGCGCACCACTTTGGGGTCCTCCACCCGGAGGGCCTTTTCGCTGGTCAGACGCACACTAGAGAAGGGCCCGTAGAGGGCGCGTAAGCGCCGGACCGGCCTCGGAAGGCTGTGAGGACGGTCCGGCGCTGTCCGGCTGTCACCGTGCGAGATGTCCTACCTGTGGCCAGACGAGCGGACATCAGCGCAGGTCACAGAGGCTGGGAATGCTGAGCTGATCAAGCTCTACCCTCATCGCTCCGTGGTTCCGAACCGCCTCTGGCCGCAGCTCTACGCCCGAGCCTCACGGCACTTTGAGGTACTCGTCTACTCGGGGTTCTGGTTCACCGAGGGGGCGGCATTCCACCAGGTCGTCAAGGAAAAGTCGGCTGCCGGCGCCCGCATCCGGTTCATGCTCGGGGATCCCGCGTCCGCAGCCGTCACTGTGCGCGGCGAGGACGAGGGAATCGGGGGTGCGATGGCCAGCAGGATTCGCAACGCGCTGGTCAACTACGCCTCGCTGTTCCAGCTTCCAGGGGTGGAGTTCCGGCACCACTGTGTCGCTCCGGAGCAGCCCCTCGGCGGCATGGCTGGTGAGGGGAAAAAAGCTGGAAGTGGCGTAGGCGCAGGTGAGAGCGTGGTCCCATGAACACGATCGATGACGCCATCGCCCTGGCCGCCACCCACGGCCCGCGCCTGTCCGCGCAGGACGCCACCGTGAACGAGGCGGGCCTGGACTACCGCGTCGTCATGGCCTCCGACACGACCGACCAGAGGTGGGTGCTGCGCGTACCGCGCCGCGCCGACGTCTCCGAGGGCATGGCCGCCGAGACACGCATTCTCGACCTGGTCGCCCCCGTCCTGGCCGAGGACGGCGTCGCGGTCCCCGACTGGCAGGTCCGCTCCCCCGAGCTGATCGCCTACCCGGCCCTGCCCGGCGCCCCGGGCCTGACCCTGACCGACGCCGGGGAGCCCAACTGGCACATGGACCCTGCCAGCCCGGACTACGCCGAGCGCCTGGGGCGCCTGCTGGCCCGTCTGCACTCCATCACCCCGGAGCAGGCCGAGGCCGCGGGCGTCGAGGTCCGCACCCCGGCCCAGGTACGTCAGGCGTGGCGGGACGACGTCGCCCGCGTGAGCGAGGCCTTCGCTGTCTCCCCCGCCCTGACCGAGGCCTGGCAGGCCTGGCTCGAGGACGACACCTGCTGGCCCGAGCAGACCGTGATGACCCACGGCGAGATCTACCCCGCGCACGTGCTGTTCGACGAGGAGGGCACGATCACCGGGGTCCTGGACTGGACCACCGCCCGCGTGGACGACCCCGCCCGTGACCTGTCCGCCCAGTACGGCGCCGCAGGCGAGGAGATGCTGCAGGCCACCCTCACCACGTACGAGCAGGCGGGCGGGAACG
The DNA here is from genome assembly GCF_045207325.1 of Streptomyces sp. NBC_00846. Classification (NCBI taxonomy): domain Bacteria; kingdom Bacillati; phylum Actinomycetota; class Actinomycetes; order Kitasatosporales; family Streptomycetaceae; genus Streptomyces; species Streptomyces sp. NBC_00846. The sequence goes on from NZ_CP108846.1 coordinate 2,360,116, forward strand.
TCCACCCCGGCCTGGCAGCCCAGGCGAAGCACCTGTGGGACACCTCCCCGATCGGGTACGCCCTGTACGCGCTGACCACCGGCGCCGAGACCGACCTGGCCACCGCGGCAGCGATGCTGAACCCCGAGGCTTGATGACCCGCCCGGTCTGACGACGGCGCACCTTCCCGGGGCGGGAAGGTGCGCCGTCGTCAGACCGGAGATCCGTGGGGGCACATGAGGTGGGTCACGCCCCGGTTAATTCCCTCGCTCCTGCTCGGGGCCTGTCCGTAGACTGCGGGGCATGTCTTTCTGTATGAAGCCCTGGTTCTGCCGCTGACGGCGGCCGAACCCGACTGATTTCTCGCCCGCCGTCCTGGCCTTGTGCCGGGCGGCCCCGCGTGCTGCCCGGCTCCATGACGAGCTGAGAGAACACGCATGCTTCGTACTACTTCCTCTTCCCCTGTTTCTGCCCTGCCTCGGGATCTTCCTGCCGGCGCTGCTGCGCACGTGCGCGCCGAGGGGGTCGTGGTCCGTCTGGGAGAGCGCACGGTCCTGTCCGGCGCCGACGTGACGGTCTCGGCCGGTTCTCGTCTGGCCATCGTCGGCGAGAACGGACGGGGCAAGACGACCCTGCTGCACGTGCTGGCCGGCACTCTGACGCCCGACGCGGGCACGGTCTCGCGTACCGGGACCCTGGCGCTGGTCGAGCAGACCCTGCACGTCGAGGACGAGCGCACCGTCGGTGACCTGGTCAAGGAAGCCGTCGGGGACTCCCTGACCGCCCTGGACCTGCTGGAGAGCGCGACCGAGGCCCTTGCCCAGGGTGATCCCGGTGCGGAGGACGCCTACGCCCAGGCCTTGGAGGTCGCCGCCGCGCTGGACGCCTGGGACGCCGAGCGGCGCGTCGACGTCGCCCTGGAAGGTCTGGGGGCCTGCACCGACCGTGACCGGCGCCTGGCGACCTTGTCGGTCGGGCAGCGCTACCGGGTGCGTCTGGCGGTCGTGCTGGGCTCGAGCACCGATCTGCTGCTGCTGGACGAGCCCACCAACCACTTGGACGCCGCCACCCTGGACTTCCTGGCACGCAGGCTGCGTGAGCACCCCGGGGGCGTGGCCGTGGTCAGCCACGACCGGGCGCTGCTGCGCGAGGTCGCCACGACCTTCCTGGACCTGGACCCGAGTCGGGACGGTCTGCCCCGCCTGTACGCGGGCGGGTACGACGGCTGGGTCGAGGGCCGTCGTCGTGAGCGGGAGCGGTGGGAGCAGGAGCACGCCGCCCAGCAGGCCGAGCACGCCCAGCTGACCCGGGCCGCCGAGGAGGCCCGCGGGCGCTTGCAGACCGGCTGGCGCCCGGACAAGGGCACCGGCAAGCACCAGCGCGCCACCCGTGCCGCCGGGGTCGTGCAGGCCTTCAACCGGCGCGTGGAAGACCTTGAGCGGCACCGCATCACCGTGCCCGAGCCGCCCCGGAGCCTGTCCTGGCCCGACCTGCGCACCCGGGCCGGACGTGAGGTCCTGCACGGGCAGGACCTCACAGTCTCCGGACGGCTGCGCCAGCCGGTCGAGGTGACGATCAGCGGTGGTGACCGGCTGCTGCTGACCGGCCCGAACGGGGCAGGCAAGTCCACACTCTTGGGCGTGCTGGCCGGGCAGGTGCGCCCCACCGGGGGCAGCCTGCAGCTCCACCACGACGCGCGGGTGGTCCTGCTGTCCCAGGAGGTTCCCGCCGGGAACCCGGAGCACACCGCCTACCGGGCCTACCAGGCGCACGTGGACCGGCTCCAGTCCCGCGGCCTGAAGGGGCATGCACCCTCGCTCAGCGGGCTGGGCCTGCTGGACGCAATCACGCTGCGCACCCCAGTGGGACGCATGTCCCAGGGCCAGCAGCGGCGCCTGCACCTGGCGATGTGCCTGGCCGAGCAGCCCGACCTGCTCATGCTCGACGAGCTCACCAACCACCTGTCCGCCTCCCTGGTCGACGAGCTCACCCAGGCACTGACCACCACGGCCTGCGCGGTCGTGGTCGCCACCCACGACCGGCAGATGCTCATCGACCTGGCCGGCTGGCCCCGCCTGGAGCTGGCCGGGCCGAAGCAGAAGTGAACGCTCCTGCCCAGGTGCCACCTGTCCGGCTCTCGGACACGCGGCGGCCCGGTCGGCCTCTGCCGGCCGGGCCCGCGGCCCCGGACACTCAGGAGGAACTGCACGAAGACCGTCTGAGGCTGCTGCTGGAGGTCCTGGCACAGGTGACCGACCCGCGTGACCGGCGCGGCCGGGTCCACCCGCTGCCTTTCGTGCTCGCGCTGGCAGTCCTGGCCGTGACCGCCGGTGCGCGCACGAGCCTGGAGATCGCCGAGCAGTCCGCCGACCTGGACCAGCGGGTGCTGCGGGTCCTGGGCTGGAGGCGGTGGTCCGGGACTCCTTCGAGGTGGACGTTCGACCGGGTCCTGGCCAGGATCGACGACGCCGAGCTCGACCGGGTCCTGTCTTGGTGGTCCTCGCCTGGTCGACAGGCGGCGGTGGACGGCAAGACCATGCGCGCAGCGGCCACGGGCCAGTCCTCGATGCCCTTGACCCAGGTCGTGGCCGCTACCGGGGCGAACGGGAGCGTGCTCGGACAGGCACAGGTCGTAGGTGGCAGCGAGAACGCCGCAGCCCTCGACCTGATCGCCCGGCTGGGACCCGAGCGGCTCTCCGGGGCGGTACTGACCGCGGACGCCAAGCACACCAGCGCTCGGTTCGTCGCGGCCGCCGGGGCGGTAGAAGCGTTCTGGTTACTGCCCGTCAAGCACAACAGCCCGGCCCTGCACAGGAAGCTGGCGGAAAGGCCTTGGGGCAGGTCAGTCCGGCCCGGGCAAACATCAGGCACGCAAGGTCACTTGGCTCCGTGATCGCGTTCGGGACGAAGAGGTCGTGACGGCACCCCTGACCGCAACGGCACAGTCCGTACCCTTATGAGGCCCTCCGCGTCGGAGGGCCTTTTCGCTGGTCGGAGGCACGTTGGTGAGCGCGCCGTAGAGGCGGCGCAAGACCGGCGGATGCGCCGGCCCGGCCGGACCGGTGCGGTGGGCGCGGGCGTCCGTGGATGGGCCTATCTTGGCGCGTATGCAGTTCTACACAATCGGCCAGGCCGCCCGGCTCCTCGGTGTGAGCCCCGACACCGCGCGGCGCTGGGCCGACGCCGGCCGGGTGGTCACCCATCGGGACGAGGGCGGGCGGCGGCTCATCGAGGGCAAGGACCTTGCCGTCTTCTCCGTGGAGCTGGCCAAGGGCGGTGGCGGTGAGGAGGACGCTTCGTACACCTCGGTCCGCAATGCCTTCCCGGGGATCGTCACCGCGGTGAAGCTCGGTGATGTCGCCGCCCAGGTGGAGATCCAGGCCGGCCCGCACCGGCTGGTGTCGCTGCTGACGCGGGAGGCCGTGGAGGAACTGGGGCTGGAGGTCGGGATGGAGGCCACTGCCCGGGTGAAGTCGACGAATGTGCACATCGACCGCGTCTGACCGGGAAACGGTGGCCTCCCCTGGCCTCACCCACGAGAGTCGGGCCCTCGTAGCGCCGTCCGCGGCGGATGATCCGGGACGTCCGGCTCGTGCGTCGGCGACCGACGACAACGCGGCGAGGCACGGTGCCGGGGCACGCGCGCCGGCCTGATCCGAACGAGAGGTGGGCCCCTCGCTGCCCAGCCGATGGGCGAGGCAGGCGTCCGCTTCGGGGCGGACCCTCGTGCGGCACATGCCGGACGATCAGGACGCCCGTGGGTTCCGCCCGGCTCACAGGCCGCTCTTCGGCGTTGCCGTACGGGTATTGCCCGGTGTCACGCCCGCGGGGCGTAGCCACCGTCCACGCGAATCGCGTTGATGCCGCTGATGTGCCGGGCCCCGCAGCGGTCCTGGGGCAGGACGAGCTGCGCGCCGGCGCGGTCGAGCGAAGTGCCGTCGATCGTGGCGGCGAGCAGTACGGGCGCGCGGCCGAAGTCGGGGTCGATCTCCGCCCAGGACAGCAGGACATGGTGGCCGTCCGCGCCGAACACCGCGATCAGGAAACGCAGGCGGTCCTTGCGGCGAGCGGGGTCGAAGACGGGACCGGCCCCCGACAGGACATCGTGCAGGAGCGGCCCGGTGAAGCGGTGGTGCCGGATGCCGCTGGTGGCGCACTCGAAACTGACGTCGGCCTCGCGCTGCGGCCAGGCGAGCAGGTCGGGCACCGTCAGGCGCGCCGGACGGATCAGATCGCCGACGAGGGCGAATCCCGCCACCGTGTCCGCCACTACGGGGAACTGACTCACGGGCTACCACCTCCCGAACACCTCTACCCGGACACCCATCCCGTACAAACGCACATGCCACCCCGGAAGATCAGAGATCCGGCTCATGCAAAGCCACAGAAGACTTTCCCCTCGCATCTGCGGCAGTATGATCAGCGCATGCACACCTACCGGATCGGGGACGCGGCCGCCTTACTCGGCGTCAGTGCCGACACCGTGAGGCGTCTGGTCGACGACGGGAAACCCACCGCCGAACGCGACGGGACCGGCCGCCGGATCATCCCCGGGCCGGCCCTCGCGGCCCACGCCCGGCGGTTGCACCGTGCGGAGCGGGATTCCACCGGCTCCTCGGCCCGTCACCGCTTTTCCGGCATCGTCACCTACGTGCCCCTCACAGACGTGTCGGCGCAGGTGGGAATCCAGGCCGGACCGTTCCGGGTGGTGGCGATGGTCAGCCGCGAGTCGGCTGAGGAACTGAAGCTGGAGCCCGGCGTTCCGGCGGTTGCCGTGATCAAGTCGGCCAACGTGGTCGTCGACAGACCGTAGATGTGTCCGTCAGGACCAGAGGGAGTGGACCCGTGATATCCCGTACCGCACGCCGGACCCTGCACATGACCGGTGCAGGCACCGCCGCGCTGCTGGCCCTGAGCGCCTGCGCCTCGTCCGACGGTTCCTCGTCGGTGAAGTCGGACTCCTCCGCCTCGGCCGCCTCGTCGGACAAGCTGTCCGGCACGGTGACCGTGTTCGCCGCGGCCTCGCTGAAGGAGAGCTTCACGACCCTGGGCAAGGAGTTCGAGAAGCAACACCCGGGTACGAAGGTGACGTTCAGCTTCGGCGGCAGCGACTCTCTCGCCGCGAGCATCACCGGTGGCGCGCCGGCCGACGTCTTCGCCGCGGCCAGCCCCAAGACGATGAAGATCGTCACCGACGCGGGCGATGCCTCCGGCACGCCCGCCACCTTCGTTCGCAACCAGCTGGAGATCGCCACCCTGCCGGGCAACCCCGACAAGATCTCCTCCCTCAAGGACCTCACCAGATCGAGCCTGAAGGTCGTGCTCTGCGACAAGGAGGTGCCGTGCGGCGCCGCCGCCCAGAAGGCCCTCGACGCCGGCAGCCTCAAGCTCACTCCGGTGTCGTACGAGCAGGACGTCAAGAGCGCCCTGACCAAGGTCGAGCTGAAGGAGGCCGACGCGGCGGTCGTGTACAGGACCGATGTGAAGGCGGCCGGTGACAAGGTGCAGGGCGTGGAGTTCCCCGAGTCGGCCGACGCGCTCAACGACTACCCGATCGCCCTGCTCAAGGACGCCCCCAACGCCGATGCCTCCAGGGCGTTCATCGCTCTGGTGCAGTCCGCCGAGGGCCAGAAGGTCCTGACCGGGGCCGGGTTCCTGAAGCCGTGACCTCGACCGTCAAGTCCGACGCCGCGCCCGGCGCCCTCGGGGGTGGGCCGCGGCGTCGGCGTGTCCGGGCGGGTGGCGGTCGCGGCGTACCGCTCCCGCTGCTCGTGCCCGCACTGATCGGCCTGGCGTTCCTGATCGTGCCGCTGATCGCCCTGCTCGTACGGGCCCCGTGGCGCAGCATGCCCGAGCAGCTGACCAGCGCCGAGGTGTGGCAGGCGCTCCGGCTGTCCCTGGTCTGCGCCACGGCGGCGACCGCGGTGAGCCTGGTCATCGGGGTGCCGCTGGCCTGGCTGCTGGCCCGGGTCGAGTTCCCCGGACGCGGCCTCGTCCGCGCTCTCGTCACGCTCCCGCTCGTCCTGCCGCCGGTCGTGGGTGGCGTGGCGCTGCTGACGGCGCTCGGCCGCAACGGCATCGTCGGGCAGTGGCTGGACTCCTGGTTCGGCATCACCTTGCCGTTCACCACGGCGGGGGTCGTGGTCGCGGAGGCGTTCGTGGCGATGCCGTTCCTCGTCATCAGCGTCGAGGGCACCCTGCGGGCCGCCGACCCACGCTACGAGGAGGCGGCGACCACCCTGGGCGCGTCCCGCTTCACCGCGTTCCGCCGGGTCACGCTCCCGCTGATCGCGCCGGGCATCGCGGCCGGCGCGGTCCTGGCGTGGGCCCGCGCGCTCGGCGAGTTCGGCGCGACCATCACCTTCGCCGGCAACTTCCCCGGCCGTACCCAGACCATGCCCCTCGCCGTCTACCTCGCCCTGCAGAGCGACCCGGAGGCGGCGATCGCCCTCAGCCTGGTGCTGCTGGCCGTGTCCATCGCGGTGCTCGCCGGACTGCGCGACCGTTGGATGACCGCCGGATGACCAGAACTCACGACCTTCGCACCGGCACTGCCCCGGCCGGGCTCGACGCCCGCCTCGTGGTGGACCGCGGCGCCTTCCGCCTCGACGTGGCGCTGACCGTCGCGCCCGGCGAGGTGGTCGCCCTGCTCGGCCCGAACGGCGCCGGCAAGACCACGGCCCTGCGCGCGCTCGCCGGCCTGACACCACTCACCGGCGGTCACCTACGGCTGGACGGCGCGACGCTGGAGCGTACGCCGCCGGAGTCCCGCCCGGTCGGCGTCGTCTTCCAGGACTATCTGCTCTTCCCCCACCTGACCGCCCTGGACAACGTGGCGTTCGGGCCGCGCTGCCACGGGGCGACCAAGGCGGAGGCACGTGCGCAGGCCGCGGACTGGCTCGACCGCCTGGGTCTCACGGATCACGCCGGCGCCAAGCCTCGGCGGCTCTCCGGCGGCCAGGCGCAGCGCGTCGCCCTCGCCCGCGCCCTCGCCACCCACCCACGCCTGCTCCTCCTCGACGAGCCCCTCGCCGCCCTCGACGCCCGTACCCGCCTGGAGGTCCGTACCCAACTCCGGCGCCACCTGGCCGAGTTCGAAGCAGTCGCCGTACTCGTCACGCACGACCCGCTCGACGCCATGGTCCTCGCCGACCGCCTGGTCGTCGTCGAGCACGGCGAAGTCGTCCAGGAGGGCAGCCCGTCCGACATCGCCCGTCATCCCCGTACGGACTACATCGCGCAGCTCGTCGGCCTCAACCTCTATGGAGGTCACTCGGACGGCCACACGGTCCGCCTCGACACCGGCCCCGCCATCACCACCACAAAGGCCCTGTCCGGACCGGTCTTCGTGGCGTTCCCCCCGAGCGCGGTCACCCTCCACCGCAGCCGGCCCACCGGCTCCAGCGCCCGCAACCTCTGGCGCTGCGAGGTCGCCGGCCTGGAGACCCACGGCGACCGGATCCGCGCCGCCCTCACCGGCGATCTCCCCCTCGCCGCCGATCTCACCACGGTCGCCGCTGCCGAGCTCGAACTGCACCCGGGTGCGGAGGTCTGGGCGACGGTGAAGGCGACGCAGACCCACGCGTACCCCGCCTGAAGAACGCGCAGAATCCGGAGAGCGTCCACGACCTGCGAGGCACCGCCTGCCTCATCCATCACAGATGCGATGGGTCCAACGCCCGCCCCACCCGGTCCCGGCTACGGTGGGGCCACAGCAGGACCGAAACGTGACAAATCAACCCTTGTCTTCGTGAGGCGTTCCGCCATGAGCCTGAGCATTCCGGCTCCACGGTCGCCGTGGAGCCGGACTTCTTCCGCCACCTGCCAGGGAGGACGGTCGGGCGCGCTGGGCCACGAGGGCGAGCACCTCGCCTTCTCCTACGCCGCAGGTGGCGCGTGCCCTGCCCCCCTGCCCCGGTATTCGGAACGGGTCAGCGGTTGAACGATGAACCCAGCTGTGCGTTCGTTCCCACCGTGCCCAGCGTTCCGTGGCCGAACGCGAACGAGCCCTTGGCCGTCACGCCGGAGGCCGTGGCCGGGAAGACCCAGAGGGAGCCTGCGTCGGTGTTCTCGCCGGGGGCGCCGACGGCCAGTTCGGCGCGGCCGTCGCGGTTGGCGTCGACCAGCCTGACGGCGGCGCCGAACCTGTCGTTCGCCTCGGCCACCCCGGGGACGTTCGCCGTGTCCTGGTTGAAGCCCACCGTGCCCGTCCCGGTCGGGCCGGACGCGGTGCCGGGAAGGACCAGGACCGAACCCGCGTTCTTCGTCGTGCCGAGGTCCTCGTAGGGCACGCCGACGGCGATGTCGCCGTAGCCGTCACCGTTCATGTCACCGATCGACAGCGACGCGCCGAATCCGTCGTGCACTTCGGCGACACCAGGGACACCGGCGCTGTCCTGGTTGAAGACCTTGGCCCGGTCGCCCCGCGGGCCGGTGGCGCTGCCCGGTACGTAGGTGATCATGCCGCCCAGGGCGAGCGGATAGTCCAGATCGCTGTCGTAGCCCTCGATCGTGCGGCCCACGACGAGGTCGGCGTACTTGTCACCGTTGACGTGGCCGGCCGTGACGGTCTCGCCGCCCTGGAGGCGGTAGCCGTCCGCCCGTTTGACAACGGTGTACTTCTCGCTGAGGCCGGTGGCACCGCCGTTACGGACCAGGATGCGCCGGGCGTCGAGCTCGTAGTCGTCGTGGACGACGGCGGCCAGGTCGTCGCGGCCGTCGCCGTTGAAGTCGCCCGCGGCGAGGTCCAGGTACCGCAGATCGTCCATGTCGAGGAATACCCTGACGGCTGCCGCGCTGCCGTCGCGCTCGAACGGGCCGGACAGGATGTGCATGCCGTTCATTCCGAGGGTGACGACGTCCATGGCTCCGTCGCCGTCGAAGTCTCCGACGGCGGCCTTGCCGCCGATCCCGTCGTACAGTTGATTGCCCGTCAGGAGGGTCGCGCCACCCGACAGTCCGTGCGCGCCGCCCCAGATGACGGTGAGCGAACCGGCCGACTTGAATGAGCCGATCGCTTCCTTCGGCGCGCCGACCACGAGGTCGCTGTACCCGTCCCGGTCCAGATCGGCGGAGACCATCGAGCTGCCGAACGCGTCACCTGCCTCGGCGGTGTCCGGGATTCCGGGCGAGTCCTGGGTGAAGACCTGCCTGGTGGAGGGCTGCAGACCGCTCTTGGAGCCGTACACCACACCCACGTATCCGGCCTTGGTCCTGCCCCCGACGGTGGCACCGGGCGCGGTGAACGCCAGGTCCGGGTAGCCGTCCCCGTTGAAGTCGTCGCGTCGCGGGGTCGGGGCGGGCACGGCCCGCGCGGGGGTCGCGGAGGCTGTCGCGGGGGCGGACGTCGTCGCCTGGGCGGCGGCAGGGAAGGTGATCACGGCGGTCGCCACGGTGATGGCGAGAACCACGGTGATTCCTGGAGCGCGGATTGCCACGTGGGCTCCTTCGTTCGATCAGCGATGAGGGGGCGGTGCGGGACTCGGCGGGTTTCCGGGATGTACGGGAGTGCAGGGCCATGCGCCGCACCGGCACTTTGCAGACTCAGACCAGTGGTGTCGCCCGAGGGTTGCGTTCCCCCTGGACTGTCGCAGTTCTTCCACCCCGAATCCCGGCGGAGGCCTGATCCGATCGTCCGTCACTTCGGCGCCCCGGCACCTTCTCGTTGAAGCGGCGCATCGCGGCCGCGAACCGCTCGTCCGGCAGTGCGGCGATACCGGGCATCACCGCTGTCAGGAAGGTCAGCAGGAAGCCCGCGTAGAGGCCGGTCGTGATGACGCCGAGCGCGAGGAGCAGGGCGGGGAGAGAGGACATGGTGCACATCATGGCGTCGGCGGCCGGGCCGCACAGCCGGCTTTCGCAGGATCGCGCGGCCCGGTGGCGGAGGGTGGGCGGCGGGGCACGGGGCACAGGCTGTGGGGCGCGGGCCGCAGGACACGGACGGCGGGGCACGGACCGCAGGGCGGGGCGCCCCGTTGCCCCTCCCCCCGACTCCTCGGTCCCTCGGCCTCTCGGCCCCGTCAGTCGATCTCGCTCTCCGGCGCTCCCCCGGTCCCGTTGTCGTCCCCGCCGCCCTTGAGCCGGTCCGCCTGTCCGATCGCGGTCGCCAGCTTCCGTACCGAATCGTCCTCGGTCTGCGATGCCAACTTCTCGGCCCGACTAGCGAGTTCGGTGAGGCCGGGCGCACCCGGCAGTCGGCTGCCGCGCAACGCGTCGGCGAAGTAGGCGGCGACCACGGTCACTTGGAGCCGCTTGCTGTCGCCGCCCCACAACGGGCCGTCGATCGCGTTCGTCGCGACCGACCCCGTCCGCTCGTGCGGCGCCCGGGTCTTCGGGTCCAGCCAGCGTACGGTCGCGGTCGCCACATGCCCGGCGGCGCCGTCCTTGAGGTGGACGGCGTACAGCGCCGTCACCGTGTGACCGGGCCCGACCTCGCCACCGTCGACGCGGTCGTTGCGGAAGTCCTCGTCGGCGACCTTGCGGTCCTCGTAACCGATCAGCTTGAACTGCTTGACGGTCTCGGGGTCGAAGGCGACCTGGGCCTTGGCGTCGCGCGCGGTGAGTTCGAGGTGTGCGGGCAACTGGTCGACGAAGACCTTTCGGGCCTGGGTCTCGTCGGCGATGTACGTGGTGTGGCCGTCGCCCTTGTTGGTGAGCTGTTCCATCAGCGCGTCGCCGTAGTCGCTGCCGACGCCGACGCCGAAGAGGGTGATGCCGTACTCGCGGCGGGCGGAGCCGATGCGTTCGAGGATGGCTTCGGCGTCGGTCGCGCCGGTGTTGGCGAGGGCGTCGGAGAGCAGGACGACCCGGTTGTTGGCGCCCTCGACGCGGCCGTCGACCGCCTCGTCGTAGCCGCGCCGGATGCCCGCCTCCAGGTTGGTGGAGTCGGTGGGTTCCATGGAGTCGACCCGGTCGCGGATCGTGCCGCGGTGGTCCCGCAGCCGGGTCATCGGCAGCAGCGTCTTCGCCTTGTCGCTGAAGGTGACCAGGGAGACCGAGTCGTCGTCGCGGAGTTCGTCGGTGAGGATGCCCAGGGACTTCTTCACCAGGTCGAGGCGGCCCGCTCCGGCCATCGAGCCGGAGATGTCGACGACGAAGGTGAGCGCGGCGGGCGGGCGCTCGTCGCGGGCGGGGGCGGCCCGGGTGGCCAGGCCGACCCGCACCAGCGACCAGCCGTCCGCCCCGGCGTGGGCCCCGTCAATGTTCACGGTGAAGCCGTTGTCGGCCGGGCGCCGGTAGCCCTGGCGGAAGCTGTTGACGAACTCCTCGGGCCGCACGGTGGTCGGCTCGGGCAGGGTGCCGTAGGCGAGGGTGCGGCGCGCGTATCCGTACGAGGCGGTGTCGACGTCCAGCGCGAAGGTGGACAGATAGTCGGGCGGCGCGGACTCCCGGAGCCCGTCCTGCTTCTTCGCGCCCTTCGCGCCGTCGCGGTCGCCGTCGACGACACCGCCCGCCGCGGGGGCCGGGCCGGGTGCACCCCCGCGGTCCATGGCGGAGCTCTCCTTGGTCGTCGTGGCCGAGCAACCGGTGAGCAACACCCCGCCCGCCAGCAGCACCCCGAGTACCGCTTGCCATGTCCGTACGTACGTCGCTCCGTACTTTCCTGTCCGGCGTTCCATCCCCAGCCCCCAACGTCGTCGTGTCAGCACTTGTGACTGTGACGTGCGAGATGGCGCCGAGGAGCAGACGAAGACGTTGCGGATGAATCTCGATGCGGCAACGGAGGCCGGGGAACGGGTCGGAGGTCGGGCTCAGGACACGATGTCCTTACGGCTGAACCCCCGGAAGGCGAAGGCGAACAGGACCAGGGCATAGGTCACCGAGATCGCGGCGCCCTTCACCATGCCGCCCCATTCCAGTTCGGGCTGGAGCGCGTCGGCCCAGGCGAACTGCCAATGTGCGGGCAGGAATTCGCGCCAGGAACCGAGCGCGGTGACGGCGTCCAGCACATTGCCGACGATGGTCAGCCCGACCGCCCCGCCGACCGCGCCCAGCGGGGCGTCGGTCTTCGTCGACAGCCAGAACGCCAGCCCGGCGGTGACCAGTTGGGAGACGAAGACGAACGCGACGACGAGCGCCAGCCGGGGCACGGTGTCCGAGGTCGCGAGCGCCCCGCCGGTGGGGAGTTCGAGCGGCCCCCAGCCGTACGCGGCGGCTCCCGCGGCCAGCGCGACGAGCGGCAGCAGCACCATCGCGGCCAGGCTGAAGCCGAGCGCCACGACGAGCTTGCTCCACAGCAGCCTGGCCCGTGGCACCGGCGCCGCCAGCAGATAGCGCAGCGAGGACCAACTGGCCTCGGAGGCGACGGTGTCCCCGCAGAACAGCGCCACCGGGACGACGAGCAGGAACCCGGCGGACACGAAGAGGCACGTCGCGGCGAAGTTCGCGGCGGACGCGGTCGCGGTGTCCATCAGGGTGAGCCGGTCGCCGCCGCCCCGCGAGGACGGTGTGCCGCCGATCGCGAACGCGGCGATCAGGATGAACGGCAGCGCGGCCAGCACCCCGCCCATGAGCAGCGTGCGGCGCCTGCGCAGCTGGCGTACCGCCTCGACGCGCAGCGGCAGGGTGTGCCGGGCGCGGTAGCCGGGGGCCCCGGCGGCTTCCGTGACATCGACTGCGGCACTCATGCGGAGCCTCCGGAGATCAGGGTGAGGAACGCGTCCTCCAGGCGGCGGTGTGGCCCGACGCCGGTCAACGGAACGTCCAGCCGGACGAGTTCGGTGATCAGCTCGGGCGAGGTGGCGCCGTCGAGCCGGACGAGCAGGCCGCGGCCGTCGTCCGTACGGGCCGCCGAGCCGATCCCCGGCAGCGCGGCGATCTTCTCCACGAGGGGTTCGGTCAGTTCACGCGCGCTGGTGACGAGCAGCATGTCGCCGGAGCCGGTGATCTCGGCGACCGGGCCGGCCTGGACGAGTCGGCCACGGTCCATGACCACGAGGTGGGTGCAGGACTGTTCGACCTCGGACAGGAGGTGGCTGGAGACGATGACGGTCCGGCCGCCGGCCGCGTACCGGATCATCACGTCGCGCATCTCGCGGATCTGGGGCGGGTCGAGTCCGTTGGTCGGTTCGTCGAGGATGAGCAGGTCCGGCATGCCGAGCATGGCCTGGGCGATGGCGAGCCGTTGCCGCATGCCCTGCGAGTACGTGCGCACGGCGCGGGCCAGCGCGTCACCGAGTCCGGCGATCTCCAGGGCCTCCTCGATGTGGGCGTCCTCGGCGGGCCGTCCGGTGGCCTGCCAGTACAGCTCCAGGTTGGCGCGCCCGGAAAGGTGCGGCAGGAAGCCCGCCCCTTCGACGAACGAGCCGACGCGGGACAGCACGGGCGCGCCCGGCCGGACGGCCTGTCCGAAGACGCGGATCTCGCCGTCGTCGGGCGTGATGAGGCCCATCAGCATGCGCAGGGTCGTGGTCTTGCCCGCGCCGTTGGGTCCGAGGAGCCCGAGCACCTGCCCCTTCTCGACCCGGAAGGACAGTTCTCTGACGGCGTATCTGTCGGTGGACCTGGCGTACTTCTTCGACAGCCCCGTGATCTGGAGGGGTACCTCGGCGAGCGCCGGATCGGGTGCGGGGGTCGCGGTTCGGCGGCGGGCGGTGAGCAGCAGCAGGGCGGCGATCACGACAGCGGCGGCCGGGAGCCCCCAGGTCCACCACGGCAGGGTGGCCGGGGCGGTCTTCAGCGCGGGGGCGGTGGGGACGGTCAGCGGCCCTGCGGCAGTCACGGTGTACGTCGCCGGCTCGGCCGGTGAGGCGTAGCCGAGGTCGGTGGCGGAGAGGACCAGACGGAGCCGGTGTCCCGCGTCGAATTGGTGGTCGATGGCGGGCAGGGTCAGCCGCACGTCCTTGCCCTGCCGGTCCGGGGTGATCCGGAAGGGTGCGACCAGTTGGGAAGGCAGCACCTGTTGCTTGCCGTCCGGCGAGACGTCGTACACCTTCCCGAACAGCACGGCGTCGCCCCGCTGCGCTTCGACGTCGACCCGCACGGTCGGTGAACCGGTGACGCGCAGGGACGCGTCCAGCGGCGCCGAGTCGAAGCGGGCGTACTGCCCCGGGAAGTCGACCGAGAGGCCGACACCGAGGGACGACAGCCGGGAGATTCCGCCGCCGACGCCTGGAACGGCCGAGATGGCGGGCGGGTTGGCCCCGGCGGGGTTGTGGAACGTCTGAGTCCGGTGGCCGAGGCTGATCGATTCTCTTCCGCTGCTCAGCCCGGGGTACGTGTCACTGCTCGCACCGCGCGTGAGGGCGGCCCCGTCGGTGGAGTCGATACCTCCGGTCCGGGTGACGCGGAAGCCGGGCCCGGTGTCGGCGCCCTTGTCGCCCTTCAGATACCGGTCGAACCAGCCGTTGATCCGCTGCTGCACCCGGTCGCTCTCCATGTCACCGCCGTCGTGCCCGCCGGCGATCCAGTCGACGGCGACCGGTGCGCCGTTGCCGCTGATCGCCTCGGCCATGGCGTCGGCCTGGCCGAGCGGGAAGAGGGAATCGGTCTGGCCCTGCACGATGAGCGCGGGCACCTTGATGCGGTCGGCGACGGCACTCGGAGAACGCTCGGTGAGCAGCGCCCGCGCGGCGGCGTCCGGTTTCCCGCTGACGGCGACCCGTTCGTACATCGCGCAGAGCTGCTTCTCGAACTTCTGGCAGCCGCCGCCGGTGGTGACGAAGATTCCGGCCCAGAGCTTCTTGAAGACCCCGTCGGGGAACAGTGCGTCGGCCAGGTTCCAGTAGGTGATCTGCGGCGCTATGGCGTCGACGCGCTTGTCGTACCCGGCGGCGAGGAGCGAGACGGCTCCGCCGTAGGAGGCCCCGGTGACCCCGACCCGGGGATCGCCCTTGGCGTCGAGCTCCACCTCGGGGCGGTCCGCCAGCCAGTCGATCAGCCGGGACACGTCCTTGACCTCGCGGTCGGGGGCGTTGAGCGAGATCTCCCCGCCCGACTTCCCGAACCCGCGGGCGGACCAGGTCAGTACGGCATACCCGGCACCGGCCAACTGCTCTGCCTGCGCCCGTACATCGTTCTTACTGCCACCGAATCCGTGCCCGATCAGCACGGCGGGCCGGCGTTCCGCGCCCCCGGTGGTGAAGTACGAGGTGTCGAGGGACACCCCGTCGATCCGCATCATCCGGTCCTGGCGGTGCACTGCGGGCACGCTGTCGTCGGCCGCGGCGGTCCAGGTACCCGCACCGGCCAGCACGGCGAGCGCCACGAGGCCCGCGGCCCACCGGCCGCGGCTACGGGGCATACGGGGCAGCAGCCGCCGCCACCGGGACGTGCGCGCATCAGGGGTCTCCATGGTTCCCGACCCTAAGCGGACCATCGCGGGGTGCGGGCAGCCGCCGGGGGGAACTCTCCGGCGTCCTTTCGGCGTACGGCACTCACCCGCCGTACTCCGTACGCGGTATGCCGAGGAACCCGGGCCGGGCCCACCGGGATTCCGCGCGGGTCACATGGTGTTGATGATGAGACCGATGTGGGTGAAGTAGTTGAGCCCGCCGAAGAGCAGGAACGCCAGTCCGGCCAGGCCCCAGACGACTCCGATGACCGGGCTCAGCCAACTCCTGGGACGGCGCAGGGCGAACGGGAACAGGAGTGCGCCGATGCCCACGAGGACGTACAGCCCGGACATGAAGCTCGCTTCCAGAATCGGCCACTTCGCGAACTCGCCGGAGATGGGTTCCTCGGGCGGTGCCGCGAAGAGGGTGTACTTCCAGCCCGCGGCGGCGATCCCGAAGCAGGCGAGCCCGAGGCCGAAGACGAAGACGGAGATGGGTGCGGCAACCCGGGCCGAGTGAACGATGCGGTCGGCGCTGTTGAGTTCGGCGCCACGTTTCCAGAGGTAGCAGGATGCGGCAAGCAGGAAGACGCCGAAGGCCAGTGCCGGTTCGCCGAAGATGATGTTGTCGAACGGGAAGCCCTGTCCGGCGAGCGGCCAGGTCAGGGTCATGTGGAGGCCGGTGGTGACAAGCGTGAAGCCGACGGCACCGAACGCCAGCACCCAGCCTTCGGGGGTGATGGTGCGGTCGGAAGCGAGGAGCAGGCGCCCCAGCGCCACCACGAGCAGCAGCCCGGCTCCGGCGGCCACCGCCATGATCGTGTTGTACGTCGGCATCTTGGCCCAGTCGATCTTCAGGCCGGATGCCGCCAGGAGGATGGCATGGTGAGTCACGAACGCACCGTAATGCCCCTTATGATCATTATCGGGTAATTAACCCTTTTACCCGAGTCGGGAGCAGCGGGGTGGCCGGTTCGGGGCAGAGGGGGCCGAGAGGCTGAGGGGGCCGAAGGGCCCGGGGTCACGTTCCCACGGGATACGGCGTCTCCCGCGGCAGGAGTTCCGCCGCTTCGTCGAGCCGTCCGGCCGACACCAGTTCGTGGATCCGCCGGGCGAGCGGGGTGACGTCACGGATCGAGACCGCCCACTCGTCCGCGTACCGCCGCGCCGCCTCGCCGGAGAGGCCGAGTTGCAGGGAGCGGTAGGTGAGCCGGTTCAGACGGAGGTCGCGCTCGGGGTCCCACTGGACGCGGGCCGGACTCCGGCGCAGGCGCTGCTGCCAGGTGCCGCGGTCGGGATGAACTCCCCGTACGTAGTGGGAGAGTTCGGAGTTGGCCAGCGCCCAGTCGAAGCCCTCGCGGGCTATCTCGACGGCCAGGACGGTCTCCTGCCCCTCCTTCGTGGCCCAGCCGCAGCGGTACATCATCCACAGGAAGCTCGGCTTGATCCATGTCATGCGGTCCCGCTTCCAGGCGTCCGGGAAGCGCCCGTCGCGCACGGCGGGCAGCCCGATGGACGGGGCGTACGCCTGGTAAACGGTGATGGTCGTGTCCGTGTGCTGGGCGCGGATCTCGTGCTGCGGCCTGGTCGGGGCGGTCATGGCCCCATCACAGCACCGGTCCGGCCGGTGGGGCGACCGAGTTACGGCCGTCGCCCGCCTGGCAGCGGCTTTCGGCGGAGTCGACGGACTCGGCGCGTTGACACCGAGGACCGGCCGAAGAATCCCAGGAGACCGGAGAAACAGCAGAAGCCAGGGAACCCGACGAGGCTGGAGAAACCGAAGAAGCCGATGAAGGGGAGCCACGAGGCTCCCTTTCTTCGGCTTCTCTTCGGTCCCGGCCCGGGACGCCCCTGGCACGGTCATGCGACGTGGATACCCTGCCCCGCTCAGTAGGCGGAGTTGACGTTGTCGATGGAACCGTAGCGGTGCGCGGCGTAGTTGGAGGCAGCGGCGATGTTGGCGACGGGGTCGTAGATGTTCTTGGAGGTGCCGCCGACGTGGTACGCGCTGAAGGTGGGGTCGATGACCTGGAGCAGCCCCTTGGACGGGATGCCCTTGGCGGCGTTGGAGTCCCAGTTGTTGATGGCGTTCGGGTTGCCCGCGGACTCACGCATCAAGTTGCGGTGGATACCTTCGTACGAGCCCGGGATGCCCTTCGCACGCATGACCTCCAGCGCCTGCTTGATCCAGACGTCCACGTTGCCGCCGGCGGCCTTGGTCGGGGTGGCGGCCGAGGCGCCCGGGGCGCCGGCGACGGTGCCGGCCATGATCGCCGCACCGGCGGCGAGCATACCCAGCGAAGCCTTCTTGGTGCGGGTCATACGGGCGAACTTCTTGGGCATCGAGGTGATCTGCATTCGGAATTCCTCTTTCGTCGGTGGGGTGATGCCAAGAATTGTTATGCCAAGAGGAAATCCAGGTCAATGATGGCCTTTTACTAAAAGCAATCGTATGTGGCGTCGGAAATGATCCAGCAATGCGCCATGGCAGCCGGAAACGACAGCCGGAACGACAGCACCGAGCCTCTACTATTCCGCTTCATAGTGACGCTCGTCATGTGGCCCACTACACACGGCAAATGCGCCAAATCGCCACAAGAGTGGTGCGCGTCACGTGGTCTGTGCCACATAAAGAGCGGGCTATTAACTCACCGTAATGCGAAATAAGCACGCCGCATTGACTGCGAGCGGTGAATCGCCTGCCCATCGCCTGCCCTGCGACGGTCTCCGCCGGGCGCGCTCGCCGGCCCGCCCCGGGCGGCCATGACCTCAGAGGTAATTGAGCGGATGCCGGGCCCGTCCTTACCGTTCGCATGACCAGAGCGACCGCATGACAACGACAGGAGGACCCAGTGATGTCGTCCCAGAACGCGAGTACGGTCCCGGCGACGGGCACCGCCCGCTCCGACGGCCTTCTCCGGGCTGCCCTCGTGGCAGATGTGATCCTCACCGGCGCGAACGGCATCGGTTATCTCGCGCTCGCCACCGTCCTGGACTCGTTCCTCGGCGTGCCGCTCCCCGTCCAGTACGCGGTGGGCGTCTTCCTCACGGTGTACGCGCTGTGGGTGCTGACCGTCTCGCGGCAGCAGAACATCAGCCGCGGCGCGGTCACCGTCGTCATCGCGCTGAACGCGGCCTGGGCCGTGGCCGGTGTCGTGACCGTCGTCCTGGACGCGCTGACCGCCACGACGGCCGGCAACGGCTGGATCGTGTTCCAGGGGCTGGTCGTGGCGGCGATGGGCGCGGTCCAGTACGCGGGGCTGCGGCGCATGTGAGAGCGCGGGGCGACGGCCCGTACGGACACGGCGACGGCCCGTACGGACGGGGGATGCGTCCGTACGGGCCGTCGGCCGGGATGAGGGATCAGTGGTTGCGGGGGAAGCCCAGGTCCACGCCCGACGGGGCGTCGGCCGGGTCCGGCCAGCGGGTGGTGACGACCTTGCCCCGGGTGTAGAAGTGCACGCCGTCGTTGCCGTAGATGTGGTGGTCGCCGAAGAGCGAGTCCTTCCAGCCACCGAAGGAGTGGTAGCCGACCGGCACCGGGATCGGCACGTTGACGCCGACCATGCCGGCCTCGATCTCCAGCTGGAAGCGGCGGGCGGCGCCGCCGTCACGGGTGAAGATCGCGGTGCCGTTGCCGAACGGCGAGGCGTTCATGAGGGCGACGCCCTCCTCGTACGTCTCGGTGCGCAGGACACACAGGACCGGGCCGAAGATCTCGTCCTTGTAAGCGTCCGAGTCGGTGGACACGTTGTCGAGGAGGGAGAGGCCGATCCAGTGGCCGTTCTCGAAGCCGTCGACCGTGTAGCCGGTGCCGTCGAGGACGACGTCGGCGCCCTGGGCGGCCGCGCCCGTGACGTAGGAGGCGACCTTGTCGCGGTGGGCGGCGGTGATCAGCGGGCCCATCTCGGACGTGGGGTCGTTGCCGGGGCCGATCTTGATCTTCTCGGCGCGCTCCTTGATCTTCGCGACGAGCTCGTCCGCGATGGAGCCGACCGCGACGACCGCGGAGATCGCCATGCAGCGCTCACCGGCGGAGCCGTACGCGGCGGAGACGGCGGCGTCGGCCGCGGCGTCGAGGTCCGCGTCCGGCAGCACCAGCATGTGGTTCTTCGCGCCGCCGAGCGCCTGGACGCGCTTGCCGTTGGCGGAGGCGGTGGCGTGGATGTACCGGGCGATCGGGGTGGAGCCCACGAAGGAGACCGCGGCCACGTCGGGGTGGTTCAGCAGCCCGTCGACGGCGACCTTGTCGCCGTGCAGAACGTTCAGCACGCCGTCCGGCAGACCCGCCTCGGAGGCCAGCTCGGCCAGCAGGTTGGCGGCCGACGGGTCCTTCTCGCTGGGCTTGAGCACGAAGGTGTTTCCGCAGGCGATGGCCAGCGGGAACATCCACATCGGGACCATGGCCGGGAAGTTGAACGGGGTGATCCCGGCGACGACACCGAGCGACTGGCGGATCGAGGAGACGTCGACCCGGCTGGAGACCTGGGTGGACAGCTCGCCCTTCAGCTGGGTCGTGATGCCGCACGCCAGCTCGACGATCTCCAGACCGCGGGCGACCTCGCCCAGCGCGTCCGAGTGCACCTTGCCGTGCTCGGCGGTGATCAGCGCGGCGATATCGTCGCGGTGGGCGTCGAGCAGCGCGCGGTAGCGGAAGAGGACCGCGGTACGGGTGGCCAGCGAGGACGTGCCCCAGGTGGCGTAGGCGTCCTTGGCGGCGGCCACCGCGGCGTCGACCTCTTCGAGGGAGGCGAGCGGGACCTGGGTGGTGACGGCGCCGGTGGCCGGGTCGGTGACCGGGCCGTAGTTGCCCGACGCACCCTCGACGGTCTTGCCACCGATCCAGTGGTTGACGGTCTTCATGACAGAACTCCTTCAGTGGCGTCTTCAGAGGTGGTGGCGTCGTGCGGCGACGTGTCGGTCGTACTCTTCGCGGGCTTTCACGGCCGACGGCCGGGTGGCCGTTTCGGCTACGGGAACATCCCACCACGCCTGCGCCGGAGGCGGGCCCGACACTGTGTCTGCCGTTTTGGTCTCGACGTAGACACAAGTGGGACGGTCCGCGGCGCGCGCCTCGGCAAGGCCTTCGCGCAGGTCACGCACGGTCTTGGCGCGCAGTACCCGCATCCCGAGCGAACCGGCGTTGGCCGCGAGGTCGACGGGGAGCGGCGGGCCGGTGAACGTGCCGTCCGCGGCGCGGTGACGGTAGGCGGTGCCGAAGCGTTCACCGCCGACCGTCTCGGAGAGACCGCCGATGGACGCGTAGCCGTGGTTCTGGAGGACGACCAGCTTCACGGGGAGTTCCTGCTGCACAGCGGTGACGATCTCGGTGGGATTCATCAGATACGTGCCGTCGCCGACGAGGGCCCAGACGGGGCGGCCGGGGGCGGCCAGCTGGACCCCGATCGCGGCCGGGATCTCGTAGCCCATGCAGGAGTATCCGTACTCGACGTGGTACTGGTGCGGGGAACGGGTCCGCCAGAGTTTGTGCAGGTCGCCGGGGAGCGAACCGGCCGCGTTGATCAGGATGTCGTCCTCGGTGACGAGCGCGTCGAGCAGACCGAGGACCTGGGCCTGGGTGGGGCGGGCGTGCGGGTCGTCGGCGGTGAACGCGGCGGTGACACGCCGCTCCCATTCCTCCTTGGCCTCGGCGTACTCGGTCTCGTAGGACGGGTCGACGCGGTGGTTGCGGGCGGCGAGCGCGGCGGTGAGTGCTTCGAGGGCGGTACGGGCGTCGGCGACGAGCGGCAGCGCGCCGAGCTTGTGGGCGTCGAAGCCGGTGATGTTGACGTTGAGGAAGCGGACGGCCGGGTTCGAGAAGAGCGTGGCGGAGGCGGTGGTGAAGTCGGAGTAGCGGGTGCCGATGCCGATCACCAGGTCGGCGGTGCGGGCCAGTTCGTCGGCGGTCGCGGTGCCGGTGTGGCCGATGCCGCCGACGTCGGCGGGGTGGTCGTGGCGCAGAGATCCCTTGCCCGCCTGGGTGGAGGCGACGGGGATACGGGTGGCGGCGGCGAACGCGGCGAGGGTCTCCTCGGCCGCGCTGTGGTGGACGCCGCCGCCCGCCACGATCAGCGGCCGGCGGGCGCCGCGCACGGCCCGTACCGCTCGGTCGAGCTCGTGCGGATCGGGGGCGGGGCGGCGTACGTACCAGACGCGCTCGGCGAAGAAATCCTCCGGCCAGTCGTACGCCTCGGCCTGTACGTCCTGCGGCAGTGCGAGGGTGACGGCGCCGGTCTCCGCCGGGTCGGCGAGGGTCCGCATCGCCTGGAGTGCGGCCGGGATCAGGGCCTCGGGGCGGGTGATCCGGTCGAAGTAGCGGGAGACGGGGCGCAGACAGTCGTTGACCGAGATGTCGCCCGCGGCCGGGACTTCGAGCTGCTGGAGCACGGGGTCGGCGGGCCGGGTCGCGAAGGTGTCCCCGGGCAGGAGGAGGACGGGGAGGTGGTTGATCGTGGCGAGGGCCGCGCCGGTGACGAGGTTGGTGGCGCCGGGGCCGATGGACGTGGTGACCGCGTGCGCGGAGAGCCGGCCGCACTGGCGGGCGTAGCCGACGGCGGCGTGCACCATGGCCTGTTCGTTGCGGCCTTGGAGGTAGGGCATGGCGCGGCCGGACTCGACGAGCGCCTGGCCGATTCCGGCGACGTTGCCGTGGCCGAAGATGCCCCAGGTGGCACCGATCAGCCGCTGCCGTCGGCCGTCGCGCTCGGTGTACTGGCGGGTCAGGAAGGACACCAGGGCCTGGGCGGTGGTCAGGCGGCGGGTACTCATGCGGGTGCCTCCGTCCCGTACAGCGGGAGTCTGGGGTCCACCGGCTGGGTGGTCCAGGTGTCACGGATCCAGCTGTGGTCGGGGTGGTCGGTGATCAACCACTCCCGCAGCTCCCCCGGGCCCGCCATCACGTTGAGGTAGTACAAGGTGCGGCCGGGGGAGGCGATGGACGGGCCGTGCCAGCCGTCGGGGATGAGGACCGCGTCGCCGCTGCGGACCTCGGCGAGGACGTCCGTACCGCCCGCCCGGGACGGCGACACCCGGTGGTAGCCGAGACCGTCGCCCGCCACCTCGAAGTAGTAGATCTCCTCCAGCACGGATTCGACGCCGGGGCGGTGCTCGTCGTGTTTGTGCGGCGGGTAGGACGACCAGTTGCCGCCGGGGGTGAGGACCTCGACGGCGATCAGCCGGTCGCACGCGAAGGTGTCGGCGGCGGCGAAGTTGTTGACCTGTCGGGAGCAGTTCCCGGATCCGCGCAGCTCGACGGGTACCTCCGGCGCGGGGCCGTAGCGAGCGGGGAGTCGTCGCTCGCACTTCGCTCCTGCCAGGGCGAAGCGGCCTCCTGCGCCGGAGGCGATCTGTGCATGGGCGTCACGCGGTACATAGGCGAAGTCGGATACCCCGCTGAACACGCTTTCCCGGCCCAGCAGTTCAAAGATCTCACCTGAGGTGTGCACCGTACAGCCACCGGTCAACGGCAGAACGATCCACTCGCTCTCCCCAGTGACGAGTGTGTGAACTCCGCCCGGCTCCAGCTCCAGCACGCGCAGGCCCGACCGGTCCCATCCGGCGCGCTCCGGGCCGATATCGAGGGCGTAGGGGCCGTGCGCCGTGGATCCCGCGCGGACGTGGTACCGCGGCTCTTCGTACGTCGTCATACCCATCCCCTACCCGGCACCCGGTCCCCGCCCGTTCCTCTCGGCTCCAGCAGCGATACGGCCGTGTCGACGGCCGCGGCCACCTTCCCGTCGGCCGGGTAGAGCAGCGAACGCCCCACCACCAGGCCCTGGACCGTGGGCAGTCGCAGCGCCGTGCGCCACTTCTCGAACGCGCCGTCCAGGTCGTCGCCCACCTCGCCGCCCAGCAGCACGGCGGGCAGCGTCGAGGCCTCCATCACCCGGGCCATGTCGCCGGGGTGCTCGGTGACGGGCACCTTGAGCCAGGTGTACGCGGACGTCCCGGCCAGCCCCGAAGCGATGGCGATCGAGGTGGTGACCGCCTCCGCCCCGAGGTCGTTGCGGACGTGGCCGTCCATCCGGCGGCAGAGGAACGGCTCGACGAAGACCGGCAGCCGGCGCGCGGCCATGGCGTCGATGGCCCGGGCGGTTGCGTGCATGGTGTCGAGCGAGCCGGGGTCGTCGTAGTCGATGCGCAGGAGCAGCTTGCCCGCGTCGAAGCGGAGCCGGTCGAGGTCCTCGGGGCGGTGGCCGGTGAAGCGGTCGTCGAGTTCGAAGGCGGCGCCCGCGAGCCCGCCGCGGTTCATCGAGCCGATGACGACCTTGTTCTCCAACGCGCCGAGCAGCAGCAGGTCGTCGAGGATGTCGGCGGTGGCGAGGACGCCGTCGACGCCGGGGCGGGAGAGAGCGAGGCAGAGCCGTTCCAGGAGCTCGAAGCGGTTGGCCATGGCCAGTTCGCGGTCGCCGACGGCGAGGGAGCCGCGGGCCGGATGGTCCGCCGCGATGATCATCAGGCGTCCGCCGTCGCCGACGAGGGGACGTCTGCGGCGGTGCGCGGCGGCCTCGGCGACGGCCTCCGGGTGGCGCATGCGCAGCTGGACGAGTTCGGAGACCGAGGAGGCCGGGGGCGTCATGGGGTGGCTCCGGTGGGGCGGGAGGTGACGGCGCCCGCGGTCAGGGCCGCTTCGACTTCGTACGGGAACGGCATGGCGGACGAGCAGGCGAGCCGGGAGGCGACGATCGCGCCGGCGGCGTTGGCGTACCGCATGACGTGTTCGGTCTCCCAGCCGGCGAGGAGCCCGTGGCAGAGCGCCCCGCCGAAGGCGTCCCCGGCGCCGAGGCCGTTGACCACCTCGACCGGCAGCGGCGGCACATCGGCCACCGTGCCGTCGCGGTGGACGGCGAGGACGCCCTTGGGGCCCTGTTTGACGACGGCCAGCTCGACGCCCGCGGCGATCAGGGCACGAGCGGCCGCGTACGGTTCCCGCTCGCCGGTCGCGATCTCGCACTCGTCGAGGTTTCCGACGGCGACGGTGGCGTGGGCGAGGGCCTCGCGGTAGCGGGCGGTCGGGGTGGAGGTGGTGGAGCCGGAGGCCGTGGAATCGGAGGTCGTGGAGTCGGATTCGGAGGTCGTGGAGTCGGCGCTCCAGAACATCGGGCGCCAGTCGAGGTCGAAGACGGTGATGCCGTTCCGGTCGCGGGCGCGGAGTGCGGCGAGGGTCGACGCGCGGCTCGGTTCGGCACACAGCCCCGTGCCCGTCATCCAGAAGACCCGGGCGGACCGGACCGCGTCGAGGTCCAGCTCCGACTCATGGATCTCCAGGTCGGGGGCCTTGGGCTGCCGGTAGAAGTAGAGCGGGAAGTCGTCGGGCGGGAAGATCTCGCAGAAGGTGACCGGCGTCGGATACGCGTCGACGGGCGTCACCCAGCGGTCGTCCACCCCGAACTCCCGCAACTGCTGGTGGAGATACTCCCCGAACGCGTCCCGGCCGGTACGGGTCACCACCGCGGCTCGCCGGCCGAGCCGGGCCGCCGCGACGGCGACATTGGTGGGTGAGCCCCCGAGGAACTTCCCGAAGGTGTCGACCCGGGCCAGTGGCCGACCGGTCTGCAAGGGGTAGAGATCCACACCGATCCGGCCCATGGTGATCACGTCGTACAGCTCAGGCATCTGCGTCCCTTCGACCGGCGACCGGGCGGCTGCCCCCAGGTCTAGCCCTCCCCCGCACCCCTGTCAACGCTTTGTCCGGAC
The DNA here is from genome assembly GCF_045207325.1 of Streptomyces sp. NBC_00846. NCBI lineage: Bacteria > Bacillati > Actinomycetota > Actinomycetes > Kitasatosporales > Streptomycetaceae > Streptomyces > Streptomyces sp. NBC_00846. Next base: position 2,385,062 of record NZ_CP108846.1, read on the forward strand.
ATACGGACGAATCATTGACACGGTTCCCCGGGGCCGGGAGGCTGGGCGGCATGACCTCCTCCGCAGCGGCTCCGGCCCGTATCCGTATCGGTTCGGCACCCGACTCGTGGGGGGTGTGGTTCCCCGACGATCCGCGGCAAGTGCCCTGGCAGCGCTTCCTCGACGAGGTCTCCGCGGCGGGTTACGAGTGGATCGAGCTCGGTCCGTACGGATACCTCCCGACCGACCCGGCCCGTCTCACCGACGAGACCCGCCGCCGCGGACTCACCGTCTCGGCCGGGACCGTCTTCACCGGATTGCACCACGGCCCCGGCGTCTGGGACCGGACCTGGGCGCATGTCGCCGATATCGCGGCACTCACCCGGGCGATGGGCGCCGGGCATCTGGTGGTCATCCCGTCGTTCTGGCGCGACGACAGGACGGGCGAGCTCCTGGAGGACCGGGAGCTGACCGCGGAGCAGTGGCGCGACCTCACCACCCTGACGGAGCGGCTGGGCCGCGAGGTGCGGGACCGGTTCGGGCTGCGCATCGTCGTCCATCCGCACGCCGACACCCATATCGACAGCGAGGAGAACGTCGCCCGCTTCCTCGACGCCACCGATCCCGACCTGGTCTCGCTCTGCCTCGACACCGGCCACTACGCCTACAGCGGGGGCGACAGCGTCAAGCTGATCGAGACGTACGGAGAACGGATCGGCTATCTGCACCTCAAGCAGGTCGACCCGGAGATCCTGGCCCAAGTGGTGGCGGACGAGGTGCCGTTCGGGCCCGCCGTGGCGCGCGGCGTGATGTGCGAACCGCCGGGCGGGGTGCCCGCACTGGAACCCGTGCTCGCCGCCGCCCGCGAGCTGGACGTCGATCTCTTCGCCATCGTCGAGCAGGACATGTACCCGTGCCCGCCCGACAAACCCCTCCCCATCGCCCGCCGCACCCGGGACTTCCTGCGCAGCTGCGGCGGCCCGCACCGGACCCCTGACACGCCGAGGCGCGCCGGGAAGTGACGTAGGGGCGGTACGCGGTGTTGTCCTCGATGAGAAGCCGGTGCGCGGCCCCGACCGCGCACCCCACCACGCCGCACGAGGAGCAACTCACCATGATCCGGAAGATGCTGTCGCCCCGCGGGACGGCCGGGGCCCCGGCCCTGGCCGCGGTCGCTCTGGCCGCCGCCCTCGCGGCCGGCCTGGGCGGCTCGACCGCCTCGGCCGCCTCGGCCTCCGACGACTACAACCCGCCGCCACCGCCCGGCTCCAGCCCGGTCTGCGCCTTCTACGACGGCGACGGGCCGACCCTCTACGGAGAGCGGGGCGAGCGGGTCTCCCAGGTGCAGTGCATGCTGGCCAACCGCCACTATCTGCCGTGGTCCGCACTCGACGGCACGTTCGGACCGCAGACCCTCCTCGCCGTGCAGCGCTTCCAGGCGGACCACCCGCCGCTCAGGCCGGACGGCCTGGTCACCGCGGCGACCTGGTCGGCGCTCTGGCACGCGGGGCCGAGCCGCACGACCCCGCCCCCCTATCCGTCGGCGTGACCGCGGCGTACACCACCTCTCGCTCCGTTCCTCTGTAACCCGTTCGTCACACATGTCCGCGTTACGCGGCTCTTCCGTCACAGGCGTACGACAGCCCCTCCCCGGGACCAACTCCCTTTCGTTGCACCGAGCGCAGGCTGAGTGATCGTCAGCGTCCGTGCCGCGGCTCCCTCGACGGCCTTCCCGGCTGCCGCCGCGGTGCAGAGAGGTGACACTTATGACGGACAGCAGACTCTGGTCCTACAAGGACATCGCGGCGCACATCCGGGTGCAGGCGGACACCGTCCGCTCGTACCGAAAACACGGTCTCCTCCCGTCGCCGGACCATGTGGAGAACGGCAAGCCCTACTGGTACGCGGACACCATCCGCGCCTGGGTCGCCTCAAGACCCGGCAACCGGGGACGCGGGGACTGACCCCCCTGGCAAGCGCAGCCCCGTACGGCGAGCGCGCCCAGAAGCCCGCCCGCCGCACGGGGCCTCCTCTTCCGCCGGATGTGCACCCTTCCGCTCGGCGAGGTGTGCACCCCTTCTGCGTAACGTGACACTTCCCCCTCCACCTGTCACGTTCACACCGCCCCCCTGCCGCTGCCAACTAGCCCCGGCCACTGCTACCCCCTCCGCACAACGTGACACTCACCCCCATACCTGTCACGTTACGTAACACCCCCTACGTGGGGCCGGGGCGAAACCGCCCGTTCGGGCACGGCTCCCGGACGGCGATCGCCGGTAGCGTCCCGCGCTCTCCTTCCGGAGGCCGAACGGGCGTTTCCACCCCGCCGCGCCCGCGATCGCCACCTGCCCCGGCGTCTCCGTGCTGCACTCGCTCCGGGACTCGATGCCCGGCATCACGATCCGGTCGGCCGCCCGGGCCACCGACACCCGCCGGAACCACCAGTGCTCGCATTCATACCCCCTAGGGGTATAATCTGATAAGCATCGAGGGACACCGGAGCTTCCGGGGCCCCTGCCGCCACATCCTTCTGCGCTCATCGAAGAGGAGAACACCATGACCGCCGAGACCCAGCTCCCCCAGGCCACCGGCTCCTGCTGCTCGCCGAGTGGCTCCTGCCACGGCAGCACGGACAGCGGCGACGGGGCGGGCGCGGTGACCACCGTCTACCAGGTGTCCGGCATGACCTGCGGCCACTGCGAAGGTGCCGTCTCCGAGGAGATCTCCGGCATCGAGGGCGTCACCTCGGTGAAGGCCGTCGCCTCCACCGGCCAGGTGACCGTCGTCTCCCGGACCCCGCTGACGGAGGACGCGGTGCGCGCCGCGGTGGACGAGGCCGGTTACGAGCTCGTCGGCCGGGCCTGAACACCATCAGGACCCACCTGCCACACCCGGAAACACCGCATCACCCGCATCACCCGCATCACCCCCCTTTGCCGCCGGGCCGGACCGACCAGCAGATACTGGTGGGGTACGGCCCGGCAGGCGTTTCAGGAGTACGGACATGCACAGCGCGACAGAGGCCGAGAGCCCGGCGGCGGAGAGTTCACGGGCGGAACTCACGATCGGCGGGATGACCTGCGCCTCCTGCGCCGCCCGCGTCGAGAAGAAGCTCAACCGGATGGACGGCGTCACCGCCAGCGTGAATTACGCGACCGAGAAGGCCCGCGTCTCCTTCGGCCCGGGTACCGGTCTGGCGGATCTGATCGCCACGGTCGAGAAGACCGGTTACACGGCGCAGCCGATACGCCGCCCCGATCCCACACCGCTCGCCGGGGCGCGGGTCGCGACCGCCACACCCGCGGCCACCGCCGAAGGCGCCCCCGAGGCCGCCGCCGGATCCGGACCCGGCACCGGGACCGAACCCGCCGAACCCCGGACCGACGACGGCAGCACCGAACCCGGGACCAACAACGGCGACCCCGCCGAGCGGCGCGCCGCCCTCGCGCTCGCCTCGCTGCGTCAGCGCCTGATCGTCTCGGCCGTCCTCGCCGTGCCCGTCATCGTCCTCGCGATGGTCCCGGCGCTCCAGTTCGACAACTGGCAGTGGCTCTCCCTCACCCTCGCCGCCCCCGTCGTGGTCTGGGGCGGGCTGCCCTTCCACCGCGCCACCTGGGCCAACCTCCGGCACGGCGCGGCCACCATGGACACCCTGGTTTCGGTCGGCACCCTCGCCGCCTTCGGCTGGTCCCTGTGGGCGCTGTTCTTCGGCGACGCGGGCATGACCGGGATGCGGCACGGCTTCGACTTCACCGTCTCGCGCGACGGGGCCTCCTCCACCATCTATCTGGAAGTCGCCGCCGGCGTCGTCACCTTCATCCTGCTGGGCCGCTACCTGGAGGCGAAGTCCAAGCGGAAGGCCGGTTCCGCCCTGCGGGCGCTGATGCATCTGGGCGCGAAGGACGTCACCGTCCTCAGGGGCGGCACGGAGGTACGCGTCCCCGTCGGCCGGCTCACCGTCGGCGACCGCTTCGTCGTCCGCCCCGGCGAGAAGATCGCCACGGACGGCACCGTCGTGGCGGGCGCGTCGGCCGTGGACGCCTCCATGCTCACCGGCGAGTCCGTCCCCGTCGATGTGGGCGTGGGCGACTCCGTCACCGGGGCCACCGTGAACGCCTCCGGCCTGCTCGTCGTCGAGGCGACCCGGGTCGGGGCCGACACCCAGCTGGCCCGGATGGCGAAGCTCGTCGAGGAGGCGCAGAGCGGCAAGGCCGAGGTGCAGCGCCTCGCCGACCGGATCTCCGCGGTCTTCGTCCCCGTGGTGCTGGTGCTGGCGCTGGCCACCCTGGTCGGGTGGCTGCTGGTCACGGACGACGTGACGGCCGCGTTCACCGCAGCCGTCGCCGTGCTGATCATCGCCTGCCCCTGCGCCCTGGGCCTCGCCACCCCGACCGCCCTCATGGTCGGCACGGGACGCGGCGCCCAGCTCGGCATCCTGATCAAGGGCCCCGAAGTCCTGGAGACCACCCGCCGCGTCGACACGATCGTCCTCGACAAGACCGGCACGGTCACCACCGGCCGGATGACCCTGCTGGACGTACACACCGCGGACGGCACCGACGAGAACGACGTACTGCGCCTCGCGGGCGCCCTGGAACACTCCTCCGAACACCCCATCGCCCGCGCTGTCGCCGCCGGAGCCGCCGAACGCACCGGCGCCGCCCTGCCCACCCCCGAGGACTTCACCAACGTCACGGGCCTCGGCGTCCAGGGAATCGTCGAAGGCCACGCCGTCCTCGTCGGCCGCCCGCAGTTGCTCGCCGATGCCGGCATCACCGTCCCCGAGGCCCTGTCCGACGCAGTGGCGGACGCGGCGGCCCGGGGCCGTACGGCAATCGCCGTCGCCTGGGACGGCCGGGCGCGCGGCGTCCTCGCCGTCGCAGACGCGGTCAAGGAGTCCAGCGCGGCCGCCGTCGCCGAACTGCGCGCGCTCGGCCTCCACCCCGTCCTGCTGACCGGCGACAACCGAGCCGTGGCGGAGGCCGTGGCCCACGCCGTCGGAATCGACGAGGTCCACGCCGAGGTCCTGCCCGAGGAGAAGGTCCACGTGATCGAGCGGCTCCGGGCCCGGGGGCGCTCCGTCGCCATGGTCGGTGACGGGGTCAACGACGCGGCCGCCCTGGCCACCGCCGACCTCGGCCTGGCGATGGGAACCGGTACGGATGCCGCGATCGAGGCCGGCGATCTCACCCTCGTTCGTGGAGATCTCAAGGTGGCGGCTGACGCGATCAGGCTCTCCCGGCGCACCCTGACCACCATCAAGGGCAACCTCTTCTGGGCATTCGGCTATAACGTTGCCGCCCTACCCCTTGCGGCATTTGGCCTGCTCAACCCTATGATTGCCGGAGCGGCGATGGCGTTCTCATCGGTCTTCGTCGTGACGAACAGCCTGCGGTTGCGCTCCTTCACGTAACATCCACAAAGAGATTTAGATCACACCGGTTTCAGGGTAACCATTCGGTGGGTTCGCGAGTCTAAGAGTGCGATGCCAAGGATGTCTTGGGGGACGTCCATCGAAGTGTCTTGGGGGACGCTTCGGGCACGCGTTGGCCGGGGCACGTGCACCGGGGAGCTTTGAGCGGCCCTCCCGTGCGTACGTACCCCGGCAGACCGCACCGGAAGTACAAGAGAAGAAGCGCGCAGCGCGCCCAGGAGCTTCGGCTCCCACAGACGCCCGGCCGGATCCCGTGGGGGGAATCCGCTCCGGGACATGGGAAGCGCCTCGCTGTCGGCCCGTGGGGGGATCGATGGCGGGGCGCTTCTCGCTGCCCGCGCCCGTCGGGCCTTTCGTAGGGATGCAAATCGCCCCGGACACCGCGCTCTGTGCGAAAGCGCGGTACGCGGGGCGAAGACAACCGGCCGGACGGCCGGGGTGGTACGGGGTGGGTTCGAGGCTCAGCGGCTCTCGACCGGGACGAAGTCGCGCAGGACCTCGCCGGTGTAGATCTGGCGCGGGCGGCCGATGCGGGAACCCGGCTCCTTGATCATCTCGTGCCACTGGGCGATCCAGCCGGGGAGCCGGCCGATCGCGAAGAGCACCGTGAACATCTCGGTCGGGAAGCCCATGGCCCGGTAGATCAGCCCCGTGTAGAAGTCCACGTTGGGGTAGAGGTTGCGGGAGACGAAGTACTCGTCGGAGAGCGCGTGCTCCTCCAGCTTCAGCGCGATGTCGAGCAGCTCGTCGGACTTGCCGAGCGCGGACAGCACGTCGTGAGCCGCGGCCTTGATGATCTTGGCGCGCGGGTCGAAGGACTTGTAGACGCGGTGGCCGAAGCCCATCAGCCGGACGCCGTCCTCCTTGTTCTTCACCTTGCGGATGAAGGAGTCGACATCGCCGCCGTTGGCCTGGATGCCTTCGAGCATCTCCAGCACCGACTGGTTGGCGCCACCGTGCAGCGGGCCCCACAGCGCCGAGATACCGGCGGAGATCGAGGCGAACATGTTCGCCTGCGAGGAGCCGACCAGACGCACGGTGGAGGTCGAACAGTTCTGCTCGTGGTCCGCGTGCAGAATCAGCAGCTTCTCCAGCGCCGAGACGACGACCGGGTCCGGCACGTACTCCTGGGCGGGGACCGAGAAGGTCATGCGCAGGAAGTTCTCGACGTACCCGAGATCATTGCTCGGGTAGACGAACGGGTGGCCGATCGACTTCTTGTACGCGTACGCCGCGATCGTCGGCAGCTTGGCCAGCAGCCGGATCGTCGAGAGGTGACGCTGCTCCTCGTCGAACGGGTTGTGGCTGTCCTGGTAGAACGTGGACAGCGCGCTGACGACCGAGGACAGCATGGCCATCGGGTGGGCGTCGCGCGGGAAGCCGTCGAAGAACCGCTTGACGTCCTCGTGCAGCAGCGTGTGCTGGGTGATCTCGTTCTTGAAGGTCGACAGCTCGTCGACCTTGGGAAGCTCACCGTTGATGAGCGTGTACGCGACCTCGAGGAACGTCGAGCGCTCGGCGAGTTGCTCGATGGGGTAGCCGCGGTAACGCAGGATGCCCTGCTCACCGTCGAGGTAGGTAATGGCGGATTTATAGGCGGCGGTGTTGCCATATCCGCTGTCCAGCGTCACCAGACCGGTATTGGCCCGGAGCTTCCCGATGTCGAAGCCCTTGTCGCCGACGGTGCTGTCGATCACCGGGTAGGTGTACTCGCCATCGCCGTACCGCAGTACTACAGCGTTGTTGGTGTGCTCGCTCACGTCATCCCTCACCGACGTAGTGCCTCTGCTTCGAGGTTCCCTGACTGTCTCCACCCTCCCCCATTTGGCTCAGGAGAGTGCACTCGGGGTCATCCATTGGGCCTACTCACGGCACTGAGTGCCGCGAGCTTACTCATCCTGCCCCCTCGGTTCCGGTTCCGGAAGGGCTCCGTGATGTTTCCCACCGATTTGATCGATCATTTTTTCGGGGGATCCTCCGTCCAGACCCCCGGACAGCCGGTAATCCAGCGCCGTACAGCGTCTGCCTGCGGAAACCGTGCGGACCGCCTGGCCGATCGCCTGTCGCGAGCCGACCAGCACGACGAGCTTCTTGGCCCTGGTCACGGCGGTGTAGAGGAGGTTCCGCTGGAGCATCATCCAGGCGCTCTTGGTGACGGGAATGACGACGGCCGGGTACTCGCTGCCCTGGGAGCGGTGGATCGTCATGGCGTACGCGTGGGCCAGCTCGTCCAGCTCGTCGAAGTCGTAACCGATCTCCTCGCCCTCGTCCGTGAGGACGGTGAGCCGCTGTTCGTCCAGGTCGAGGGCGGTGACGACGCCGACCGTGCCGTTGAAGACGCCGTTCTCCCCCTTGTCGTAGTTGTTGCGGATCTGGGTGACCTTGTCGCCGACCCGGAAGACCCGGCCGCCCACCCGCTTCTCGGGGAGGTCGGGGCGGCCCGGGGTGATGGCCTGCTGGAGCAGCCCGTTGAGCGCGCCCGCGCCGGCCGGACCGCGGTGCATGGGGGCGAGGACCTGGACATCACGCCGGGGGTCGAGGCCGAACTTGGCCGGGATACGACGGGCGGCGACGTCCACCGCGAGAACGCCCGCCTGCTCCGTCTCGTCCTCGACGAAGAGGAAGAAGTCGTCCAGGCCCTGGGTGAGCGGCGGCGTACCGGTGTTGATGCGGTGGGCGTTGGTGACGACGCCGGACTTCTGGGCCTGTCGGAAGATCGTCGTCAGCCGGACCGCCGGAACGGGTCCGCCCTCGGCCAGCAGATCGCGCAGCACCTCCCCCGCGCCGACCGACGGCAACTGGTCGACGTCCCCGACGAGCAGCAGGTGGGCACCGGGTGCCACGGCCTTGAACAGCTTGTTGGCGAGCAGCAGATCGAGCATCGACGCCTCGTCGACGACGACCAGATCGGCGTCCAGCGGCCGGTCCCGGTCGTAGGCCGCGTCCCCGCCCGGCTTGAGTTCGAGCAGCCGGTGCACGGTGGACGCCTCGGCCCCGGTCAGCTCGGAGAGCCGCTTGGCCGCCCGCCCGGTGGGCGCGGCCAGCACGACCTTGGCGCGTTTGGCGCGGGCGAGTTCGACCACGGAGCGGACGGTGAACGACTTCCCGCAGCCGGGCCCACCGGTCAGCACGGCGACCTTGCGGCTGAGCGCGAGCCGGACGGCGGCCTCCTGCTCGGGGGCCAGCGTCGCCCCCGTTCGGCCCGCGAGCCAGGTCAGCGCCTTGGCCCAGTCGACGTCCTGGAAGGCCGGCATCCGGTCCTCGGGCGTCCGCAGCAGCCGCTGCACCTGCGCGGCGAGCGCGACCTCGGCGCGGTGGAACGGCACGAGATACACGGCGGTGACCGGCTCGCCGCCCTCGGCCGACGGCACCTTCTCCCGTACGACGCCCTCCGGGTCCTCGGCCAGTTCGGCGAGGCACTCGATGACCAGCCCCGTATCGACCTGGAGGAGCTTCACGCCGTCGGCGATCAGCCGTTCCTCGGGGAGGAAGCAGTGCCCCTGGTCGGTGGATTGAGACAGTGCGTACTGCAGCCCGGCCTTGACCCGCTCCGGGCTGTCGTGCGGTATGCCGACCGCCTGGGCGATCTTGTCGGCGGTGAGGAAGCCGATGCCCCAGACGTCGGCGGCCAGCCGGTAGGGCTGGTTCTTCACGACGGAGATCGAGGCGTCCTCGTACTTCTTGTAGATACGGACGGCGATGGAGGTGGAGACCCCGACCCCCTGGAGGAAGACCATCACCTCCTTGATCGCCTTCTGTTCCTCCCAGGCGGTGGCGATCATCTTCGTCCGCTTCGGCCCGAGCCCCGGCACCTCGACCAGCCGCTTCGGCTGCTGCTCGATGATGTCGAGGGTGTCGACCCCGAAGTGGGTGGTGATCCGGTCCGCCATGACCGGGCCGATGCCCTTGATCAGTCCGGAGCCGAGATAGCGGCGGATGCCCTGGATGGTGGCGGGCAGCACGGTCGTGTAGTTCTCGACCGTGAACTGCTTTCCGTACTGCGAGTGCGAGCTCCAGCGCCCCTCCATCCGCAGCGACTCACCGACCTGCGCCCCGAGCAGCGACCCGACCACCGTGAGCAGATCACCCCCGCCCCGACCGGTGTCGACGCGGGCGACGGTGTACCCGTTCTCCTCGTTGGCGTAGGTGATGCGCTCAAGCACACCTTCGAGGACGGCCATGTTGGACATGTTCCGACCGTATCGGTTCCCACCGACAACTCATTCCCGGCCTCGGAGGCCGCCCGTTTCCTGTGGTGACGGCGCCTGAAACAGCGGCGCTTCGGCCCAGCCGGCCACGGCCTCATCTGTCGTTGATCCCGGAGAGCCATGTCATGTCCTCCGGGCCCGGCGCTCCGGGGCCGGGCGCGGGCAGCCGGCGGACCTCGCCCGTCCGCAGGGCGACCGTGGCCCGTGGCCGCATCGGCCCGTCGCCCCTGCGTGAGAGCAGGACGAGTTCCCAGACTGTCGCCGCCATGCTGTCGAGCCGGGTGACACAGTCGGCGGTGACTCGCCGCGGATCCCGGGTCCGGCCCAGGGACAGATGTGGGGTGAAGTTCTTGGCGGGCCCACTGCAGCGCGGGAACCGCTGCCGCAGCAGGCGGTGCAGGTGGGCCCACGGCGCCTGGCCGGCTGCCGTCGGGTCGAGCCACACGGTGAAGTACGCCCGGTGCCGGAAGGTGCGCACCCCGTCCAGCCGGGCGGTGAAGACCGGCGTCTCGGCCGTCGCCGCGGCGAGCAGCGGGGCGGCCCGCTCGAAGTCGGACTCCGGCACGAAGCCGAAGAGCACATTGACGTGCGGCGGCCACCGGCGGATCTGCGGATCGTAATCCCGGCGGATGTCCTGGATCGGCGGCCACAGCTCCGCAGGCGGGATCCAGGCCACCGCTGTGCGGGCCGTCGGGGGCACGTCGAGGACGCCGACGGGATCGCCCCTGCCGGAGCCCGTATCGAAGCTCAGGTCCGCTCGCTGGTCCCGCACCCGGCCGGCGCCCGACGCATCGATACGGTCCACGCCCGTGGCCCGGTCCCAGACCACCTCGCCGTCCGCCTCGATGAACACCACCCGGTGCCACGGGATGTCGCCCCCGGGCACGAATGAGGACAGCGGGATGCGTTTGCAGGCATCCCCGCGCTGGCTGATCCCCAGCACGAACCGGGCCGGGTCGAACCGCGGGTCCCAGCGGACCCGGTGATAGATCTCGTCGCTGGTTCGCATCACGCCTCCTCGCCCGACTCACCGACCTGCGCCCCGAGCAGCGACCCGACGACCGTCAGCAGATCGCCCGCGCCCCGACCGGTGTCGACGCGGGCGAGGTGTACCCATTCTCCTCGTTGGCGTAGGTGATCCGCTCCAGCGCCGGCTCTCAGACCCCCGTCCGGCCGTCGAGGCGCTCGCGGATGAGGTCGGCGTGCCCGCAGTGGCGGGCGTACTCACCGATCATGTGCGTGTAGATCCAGCGCAGGGTGACCTGCCCGCCCATGAACGGGCTGGTGTCGTCGAGCGACCGGGCGTCGCAGTTCGCCCTGGCCCGCTCCACCTCGGACTGCCATATCGACAGCGCCGTGTCGTAGCCGGCCCCCTCGGCGAGATCGAACCCGCCGTCGGTGGCCGACGGGTCGGCGTCAGGGGTGAAGATCGGCGGCGCGTCCTCCTGGACCAGGACCCGGCGGAACCAATTCCGCTCGACCTCCGCCATGTGCTGGACGAGACCGAGCAGGCTGATCGGCGAGGGCTCCACGGATGCCTCACGCAACCGCTCGTCGTCGAGCCCCTCGCACTTCTGGGCAAGGGTGGTGCGGTAGAAGTCCAGCCAACTCGTCAGCGACGTCCGCTCGTCGGCGTCCAGGGGCGGCATGGTGCGTTCGGTGGTGTTCATGGAGCAAAAGCCTGCCACGAGGATCTGACAACAACGGTGATCACCGGGGCTGCCGCCCTGCGGCCCACGTCGTCGGACCATCCAGGGCCGCTTCGAGCGCACTCCCGACCACCCACAGAAGCTACAACCGGCCGGTCTCCCGGGCACCTTGAAATAATTCATTCACGCACGCCGCCGGGCAGGCCCGATGATGTGCGCATGGCACTGAAGGAGACACTGGAGCGCGTGGACGCCGACCTCGCCGCAGGACGCGTACCCCTGGCGCGCCAACGGCTGCGCGGACTGGTCTCGTCCTACCCGCACCACCCCGTCCTGCGCCGATGCCTGGCCGACATCTACCGGCTGTACGGCGACCCGGCCGAGGCCGGCCGGTGGACGTACCTCGAAGAGGACAGGCTCCCGGAAGAGGTCGCCGCGTTTGAGGAGAGGTACAGCGACCCCGTACGGCGGATGCGCGCCCTGGCCTGGCAAGGCCAGGAATCGGCGGCCGACTCCCCCTTTGTCGAGCAGCAGTTGGCGGCCGTGCGGACCGCCGCCTCCAAGGCCCTCGGCCAGCCTGTCACCTGGGACACGCTCGTTGAGGTACGGGGTGACGCGCCGGAGGCGGGTTCGTTCCGTCAGTCCTTGGCGGTCGTGGGCTGCGCGCTCCTGGCGATCGTGTTCGCTGCGATCTGGGTGAACGGGTTCCTCGACCTCTTCCGCTGACGGCGAGTGCCCCGACTTCGCCCGTGGCTACGCCACCCCTCTGTCCGCGACAGCAAGGCACCCCCGGACCCCGCGCGACACCGCCCCGTCGGCCGTCATCCAATCCCGTACGGTTCGACCCCGTTCACCGATCGTTCATTCATCGGCAGGGCTCCCGCACACACACCCTCCTAGCGTAACGCTCACATCAAGGGTTCATATAGGGAGAGCAAAGTGCGCAAGCTCCTGCCGCTGATCGGAACACCGTCCGGTTCGCATCCTGGCGGACGGTCCGCCCTGACCTGCCGCTACCGCTGCGGCGACGCATGTTTCCACGAGGTGCCCAACACCAGCTCGGGCGAGTACGTCGGCGACGTCATCGCGGGTGCCCTCAGCCGCCGTGCCGCCCTGCGCGGCGCCGCCGTCGTCACCGTGGCCGCCGCCACCGGCATGGCCGCCGTCACGGCCGCGGCCCCCGAGGCCCAGGCTGCCGCCCCGCAGGGGCAGGGCGCCGCCGGGGGTCGTGGCGACGCCGCCCGTGGCCTCGGCTTCACCGCCGTTGCCCCCAACACCGCCGACGTCGTCACCGTTCCCGACGATTACGACCAGAACGTCGTCATCCGTTGGGGCGACCCCATCCTCCGCGGCGCCCCCGACTTCGACCCCGAGAACCAGACCGCCGCTGCCCAGGCCGGCCAGTTCGGGTACAACAACGACTTCCTCGCCCTCCTGCCGATTCAGGGCGAGCACGACCTCCAGCTCCTCGTCGCCAACCACGAGTACACCGACGAGGTGATCATGTTCCGGGGGTACGACCCCGAGAACCCCACCCGGCAGCAGGCCGAGGTCGCCTGGGCCGCTCACGGTCTGGCCGCCGTCGTGGTCCAGAACGACCGGCGCACCGGGCGCCTCACCGCCGTCCCCCGCCACCCCCTCAACCGCCGTGTGACCGCCACCAGCGAGTTCCATCTCACCGGACCGGCCGCCGGGGCCGACCTCCTGAAGACCTCTGCCGACCCGAGCGGCCGCAAGGTCCTCGGCACCCTCAACAACTGCTCCGGCGGCACCACCCCGTGGGGCACCACCCTCCACGGCGAGGAGAACTTCAACCAGTACTTCGCGAACGGCAGCCGGGCCACCGACAAGCGGTACGGCATCGGGACCGGTGCCACCGAGCGGAAGTGGGAACGGTTCGACAAGCGGTTCGACATCGCCCAGGAGCCCAACGAGGTCCACCGCTTCGGCTACGTCGTCGAGTTCGACCCGTACGACCCCACGTCCACGCCCCGCAAGCACACCGCCCTCGGCCGCTTCAAGCACGAGGCCGCGACGGTCCGGCTCACCGATGACGGGCGGCCCGTCGTCTACTCCGGCGACGACGAGCGGTTCGACTACTTCTACAAGTTCGTCAGCAGCAAGCGCATGCGGCAGGGGAACAGCCGCGCGGCGCGTGAGCACAACCTGTCGCTGCTCGAAGAGGGCACCCTCTACGTCGCCAAGCTCACCGGCGACTCGCCCGCCTCCGAGATCGACGGCAGCGGCAAGCTGCCCGCCGACGGCGAGTTCGACGGCTCCGGCACCTGGATTCCGCTGGCCACCGCCACCGCCGACGGCGCCGTCTCGCACGTCGAGGGTATGACCGCCGAAGAGGTGTTCGTGTTCACCCGGCTGGCGGGCGACAAGGTCGGCGCCACCAAGATGGACCGCCCCGAAGACATCGAGCCCTCCCCGCACACCGGCAAGGTCTACGTCGTCCTCACCAACAACACCAACCGCGGCAAGAGCGGCTACGCTCCCGCCGACGAGGCCAACCCCCGCAACGCCAACAAGCACGGGCACATCCTGGAACTGACCGAGGGCCGGAACCAGCCCGAGAGCACCACGTTCGCCTGGTCGGTCTTCCTCGTCGCCGGTGACCCCGCCGACCCGTCCACCTACTTCGCCGGGTTCCCCAAGGAGAAGGTCAGCCCCATTTCCTGCCCGGACAACGTGGCCTTCGACCCGCACGGCAACCTGTGGATCGCCACCGACGGGGCCCAACTCGGCTCCCACGACGGCCTCTTCGGTGTCGCCACGCGCGGTGACCGGCGGGGTGAGCTCAAGCAGTTCCTGACGGTGCCCACCGGCGCCGAGACCTGCGGGCCGATCGTCCAGGACCGGCGCGTGGTCGTGGCCGTGCAGCACCCGGGCGAGGTCGACGGCGCGTCCGTGGAGAAGCCGGCCAGCACCTGGCCCGACGGGCCCGGCAAGATCGTCCGCCCGGCCGTGGTCGCGGTGTGGCGCGCTGACGGTCGCGACGTCGGCGCCTGAGGCCGTACGACGACGGGGGCGCCGTTCGCGCGAGCGGCGCCCCCGGTCGCTGCAGCCTCGATCCTGCCGCCCCGTACGGCCGTCGATGCGCTCGCGGATGAGGTCGGCGTGAACGGGTTCCTCGACCTCTTCCGCTGACGGCGAGTGCCTCGACTTCGCCCGTGGCTACGCCACCGTCCCTGTCCGCGACAGTAAAGCGCTCCGCGGCCCGGCGCTCGTCTTCTCCGCCGACGTACTCCGACGGTACCGGCCGGGTACGACATCCCCCACCGGACCTACGACACCCGGTAACACTCGGTGTTACCGTAATGGCATGGCAACCGAGCGCTTTTCGATCAGCATGCCGGCCGAGGTTCGGGACCGGATCAGAGAGCATGCCGCAGACGCCGGGCTCGACGTCTCCACGTTCCTCACGATCGCCGCACAAGCGCAGATGGACCAGCAGGACCGCGTCAGGAAGATCTTCAAGTCGTTCGAGGAGGCCCGCGCGGAGGCCGAGGAGCAGGCGGGCACCGGCACCTGGGCAGGCGACGAGATCGAGCTGACCAGCGAGGAAAGGGCGAAGGTCGACGCTATTCTCGGCCGCACCTCGCACGATGAGGCCGCCGCGTGAATGTCGTCGTCTACGACACGGGGATGCTGATGGCACTGGTGAGCCAGGACCGTCGGGCGCACATCCTGCACAAGGGCTTCATCGCGGCCGGTGGACACCAGCCGATCGTCCCTGGCCCGGCCCTCTCGCAGGCCTGGCGAACGAGCCCGAAAACCGCCTACGCCTGGAAGCGCCTTCTCGCCGACGTCGTCGTATATCCAGCAGCCGGGGCCCGCTACCCCGCCGACCTGGCGCCCCGCTGCCTCCCCTGTGCGGGGGGAATGGCCATCGAAGGCTGGAAAACGATCGGCGGCATGATCGGCGCGGCCGCACTGCCCCCCAAGAAACGACCCGACCCGGTGGATGCCCTGGCCGTCCTCGTCGCGGCCGTCCACGGAGGAGGCAGCGTGCTCACCTCCGACACCGACGACATCGAGGCGTACGCCGCCACACTGCCCGAAGCCAATGTCTCGGCCGTAGCCGTCTGACTCGCGGGTCCGGTCAGGGACCGCCCACCTCCGGTCCCTGACGGGATGGCGGCGCCACCCGCGCCTCGCCCCCGGTCCGCGCCGGGCTCAAGCGTCGAGCACGTGGGCCACAGCCAGGGCGATGCGGTCGATCCAGTTGATCGCGTCCGTGACGTCGGGCTCGGTGATGGGCCGTCGCTGCTTGAGGTCTCCGTCCACCAGGTCCGCGTCGTGCGCGATCTTGTTGCGGCGGGTGGTGATGCTTACGAACTGAGCCTTCAGCGTCTTGTCGGTGTACGCGGTGCGGCCGCCCTGCCAGGTGTTGATCTGCGCCGCCGCGCCCTGCCAGATGTTCTTGTCGGTAACCAGTTTCAGCACATCCGAGATGGCGCGCGGATTCTGCAGCGAGGCACTGCCCCACCTGTCCTTGACGTGCTCGACGACCACTTCGGCCAACGTGACGTCACCCCGTTGCACGGCCTCGACCCGGTGCAGGGGAATCTCGTAGTTGCGGAGTTGCAGCGGCATGTCGGGGCTGTCCTTGGCGGCCAGTTCGGCGACGCGCCGGAAGAGCTCCTCGTGGAACCAGTGATCGATTGCGGCCACAGCCTGTACCCAGGCGGCCCGGTAGAAGTCGTCGACGTCGACCGTCGCCGGCTGGAAAGGGGCCAGGTACCGCCCGGCATCGACCATCTTGCGGGCGTAGGCGATGTTCGTGGTGAACGCCTCGAACTGACTGGTCTGCGGCCTGGGAATGGCCATCGTTGAGCCCCCGTACTGTCACATGTTCTCCGAGCTGCGTGAACAGGTTTCGTGACGGTCCGGGAGCTCGTCAAGCGGCTTGCCGACTCACCTGCTGTCGATGTCCGGTTCTCGGTGCCCCAGCCTGTCATTGTCCGGAACAGGCCCACTCGCGTTCAGTCGCGAACCCCGGCTCTCCGCGACCCGCTTGACCTCCCGCAACGACTCGCTCAGCCGGCTGGCGAGGAAGTGGAGCTCCGCGCCGGTGACCCGTCGGTCCGCCAGCAGGTCGGCGGCGTGGCCGAGCAGGTCGTCCGCCATGCCGAGTTGGATGCTCTCGATACCGTCGGCCATCCGTGACACGTAGCCGGTGCCGTCCCCCAGGACGTAACACGGCTTGCCCTCCGCCGCCGTCCAGGGCAGCAACCTGAACGTGCGGCGTTCTCCCTGCTCCCCGTTCACGCGGCGACCTCGGCTCGGCGAAGGGGCCGGGGCCCGGGCCCGGGCCTGATGTCCACAGCGTGCACGGCGATCCACAACGTGCGCGATCGCCGCCGCGCCTCGGCCAACTGCCGCTCGTGCGCCACGAGATAGGGACGCACCAGTGGGCCGTCCTCCCCACGCAGCGCAGGCTCACCGATACGGCGGACGGTGGGGCCGGCCACGTATACACAGGAGTACGGATGGACGGTGATGGGGACTGGGCGCACCAGCCGCACCAGCGACTCGGTGAACCGGCGGACGAAATTCTTCATGTCGGTGCGCTCTCCCTCTGACTTACCACGAACGGATGCGTTCTGTAGCGAACTCATCACAGAGTGGGGTCGGGCGTGGCTACGCTGCCAGGGGTTCGGGCTTGACAGCCCGCTGGTCAGACAAGGGAGTTGGGGGCTGGATGGCGATGAACCGGAAGCCGCGTACACCGAGGGAGAAGTACGGGGAGGAGCTGAGGCTGCGACGGACTGCGGCGGGGCTGACCCAGGAGGCCCTGGGCGATCAGGTGGTGTGCTCGCCGACGCTGATCAGTCATTACGAGGCGGGGCGGCGGCTACCGAACCCGGATGACGCACAGCGGGTCGACCGCGCGCTTCAGACGGATGGGTTCTTCGCCCGATGGCTGGAGGACCTGGAGACGAAGTACGCAGATCACTTCGCCGTCATGGCGGAGTTGGAGCGGCAGGCAACGCTGATCCAGCAGTTCGCCCTCTCTCTGGTGCCCGGTCTGCTCCAGACGGACGGGTACGCGCGTGCGCTGTTCCGCGCGTATCGGCCGAACCATCGGCAGGAGGACCTTGACAGAGACGTCGTCATCCGGACCGAGCGTGCCCACATCCTCGACGGCCCGTTGAACCCTGTCCTGTGGACCATGCTGGACGAGGCCGTGCTCAAGCGTCAGGTCGGCGGGCCACAGGTCATGGCGGAGCAACTACGCAAGATCGCGGACATGGCCGAGGCCGGACGGCTTCGGCTGCATGTGCTGCCGTTCGGGGTGGGGGCACACTCGCTTCAGGAGAGTCTGCTGTCCCTGATGGGCTTCGAGGACGCCGGACCTGTCGCTTATGTCGAGGGCTTCTTGACAGGGCATCTGATGGACGATCCGGCTCTGGTGAAGGCCAGCAGGACGGCCTACGATCTCGCCTTGAGCGATGCGATGTCGCACCAGGAATCAGTGGCCCTTGTGCGGGCAGCAGCGGAGGAACATGAACATGATCAGCGGTAAGCGCAGCGTCTCCGACTCTTCCACGCTCACCGGGTGGTTCAAGTCCAGTTACAGCGGTGGCGGTCAGGGCGAGTGCCTGGAGGTCGCCGACGGCTACGCCAACATCCCCGTCCGTGACAGCAAGACCCCGAGCGGCCCCGCGCTCGTCTTCTCCGCCGACGGGTGGTCGTCGTTCGTCGCAGCGGTCAAGGACGACAGCATCACGGCCTGACGCCTTCCGTGCCTCGCAATCGATCGACCTGATCGATCGATTGCGAGGCAATGTCATGCGCCTTCGAGAAACCCCTTACGTACCGCCGGATCGCACAGCAGTGCCAGCACGTCGTCCTCACCGTCGAAAAGGCTCTCGGCGACCGGGAGGGCGGCCTGGTGGAACATCGCGGCCAGTACGTCCGCCAACGGGCGGTCCCAGGCGATGCGGACCACGTCTTGCGCCTTGTCGTGCTGCCCTCTGCGCGTGGCATGCCTCCACTGGGCGAGGAAGAGGCCCGCAGTCCGCGTAGGGTCTCGCGGCGCGTGTCGGATGGTGTTCCGCTGACCTGGGCTTCTCCCGCAGTCTCACGATGTCTCGGACACTGGAGTCTCGACCACATGTCGGATTCTCAGCGACCCCCGTGAGCCGACGTCGGTAACGGCGGCCGAGCCGAGATCCGTGGAAACGTGGGTCTTGGGTCAGTGTTCCGCGGTCGGCCATGCGCGGTCGTCCACCGTCAGGAATGGCTCGCCCAGCACGGTCGCCGGGGTTGTGCCGGTGAACGCCATGACGTCCCGATGCAGATGGGACTGGTCGCAGTAGCCGCCGTCCGCCGCGACTTGGGCTGCACTTTCACCCGCGACCAGACGGTGCACGGCATGGTCGAAGCGGACCAGCTTCGCGGCACTTTTCGGTGGAATGCCGATGTTCGAGTGGAACCGGGACCACAGACGCTTGCGGCTCCATCCGAGTTCGGCCGCCAGGTGGTCGATCCGGACGAGGCCCTTGCCGACGACGATCCGGTTCCAGGCCCATGCCACTGCCGGGTCCATCGGCGACCGCGACTCAAGTCGGCGGGCGAGCAACGTGTCCGTGAACGCGAAGCGGTCCTCCCATGAGGGGATTTCGCCCAGTTGCTCGCGAATCCGTGACGCCTCCTTGCCCCACAGGTCGTCGAGGGACACCAGGGAACCGGCCAGATCGGCCGGACAGGCGCCCAGAACCGTGCCTGCGACCAGTGGGGACAGGCGCACCTGCACGCACTCGACATGTTCGCCCCACGCCCGAACCCCGCCTCCGGAGCCGAACCCGGGCCCGGCGACGAGACTTCCCCGATGTTGCCGCCCAGCGTCATCCTCCACGGTGGACGGGCTCGCCCCGAACTCCAGAATCATCATCACGGCCGGATGCGGAACCACCCGCAGGCCACCGACAGGCGGGCCGGGGACCCGGAACCCGGCCATGTCGACACCAGCCACCCGGCTGGGCCGCTGCGGACGTGCGACGTCCCACACAGCGGGATCGTCACGTTCACTCGTGGTGGACCCCATCACCAAATGCTACGCGGGCCAAGGAGGGAACATTTGTCCAAGCCGCCGGTGCGCACCGGCGGCGACAGTGGACTCATGACTCCTCCCGACAGGCACCCTCATAACAACGGCGACGCCGGCGCCACCGAGGATTCGATCCTCTACCTGGAGCACGGCGACATCTACGTTTGCCAGGACGGCCCTCGCGACGCCCCCGTGCTCCTGCTCATCCATGGATCCGCCGCCTCGAGCCGTTCGTGGGACGCGCTGGTTCCGCTGCTGACCACGCTCCATCGCGTCATCCGGATCGACCTGCCGGGGCACGGCCGCTCGGCCGAACCGGTCGACGGCGATTACGCGATCCCCGAGCAGGGACGCAGGATCGGCACGGCACTGGACCGGCTCGGAGTCGAGCACGCCATTGTCGCCGGCCACTCCAGCGGTGGCTATGCCGCCACCGCTCTCGCCGAGCAACGACCCGACCTGGTGACCGCGCTCGCGCTCATCAACTCCGGCCCCAGCATGGACGCCTTCATCGCACCGGGGCCCACCGCGATCGACCCCGCGCAGTGGCCACCGACCGACGAGCAGATCCGCCAGTTCGCGAGCACCGGATTCCGCGCGGGCTACCAGATCCCACAAGAACTCGTCGACGAACTGCGCGGCATGACCTACCGCGCGGTCACCGCAGCAATGCAGGCGTCCACCGCCTATCTGAACCAGCATGCGCTCCCGGATCGGCTGATGGCCCTCGGTAAGCCGCTGCAGGTGATCTTCGGCGACCAAGACCGCAGATGGCGACCCTCGTCCGCGGCCGACTACCGCGTCGTTCCGGGCGCGAAAGTCGAGTTGCTGCCCGGTGCCGGACACACACCCATTCTGGAGGATCCGCCGCGGACCGCCGCACTTCTCCTGTCCTTCGCCGAGATCCACACCGCTCGAGCGCCCAAGGCCACTTGACGATTTGGCCCAACACAGCAGGTCTGCGAATGATGGCCGCGACCTGCGAGTCTCAGCTCCGTGTCGCATCCAATTCCGATCCGACATCAGCTCGGAGATTCCGACACGGAGTTTGAGAACCCACAGTCCGGTACGTGTCAAGACGCCCCTTGAGCAGTGAGCCTCGATTGAGCCCGAACACGTCGATGCCGGCGGTTCCTTGAGGACTCAGCGCCTCGTACCGGCCCACGCCCAGGATCAAGTGAAGGCGCTCCAGCGGGTCCTCGATCGTCGGATCCAGAAGCAGCGGGCGCCCGCCCTCATCGCGCGGGAACATGTGCCGCTTGTAATGGCTGTTGCAGAGAGAGCAGGCCAGCAGGTGGTCCGGCCATCGACCCGACCTTCAGGGCGTATCACGTCCCCGGCACCTCGTGGAACATCTACGACCCGGTCGCCAACATCACCGCCGCCTGCAACTACGCGGCACATCGCTACGGCTCGATCGACAACCGTCAACTCGGCCTACTGATCAGCATGCGATGAAACGTCGGGAATTCGCGAGACGGTCCCGACAAGGCGAAACGGGCCCGGTCAAAAGACCGGGCCCCCTCGCTTTCCCCCCTCCGTCAGGGCTTCCCGATCCCCCCGGATCCCCCCGGAAGCGCCCGACGCCAGATATGACCCGGCAGGGCACCGAACGGTTGCACGCCTTGACGATCTCTTTACCGTGGCGGCAAAAAGCCTTCTCAGCAGGCGTGTTCGGCGTAGCGGGCAGCGACCTCCGCGAGGGCTGCGGCGCCGTCGCGGGCCCAGAGGGCCTCGTTGAAGATCTCCACCTCGATGGGGCCGTCGAAGCCGGTGGCCTCGACGTGTGAGCGGAACGCGCGGAAGTCCACCGCGCCGTCTCCGAGTTGGCCCCGGCCGAGCAGGACTCCGGCCGGAAGTGGGGTGATCCAGTCGGCGAGTTGGAAGGAGTGGATGCGGCCGGCCGCGCCCGCGCGGGCGATCTGGGCGGGCGCCTGGTCGTCCCACCAGATGTGGTACGTGTCGACGACCACCCCGACCTGGTCGGCGGGGAAGCGTTCCGCGATGTCCAGGGCCTGGGAGAGCGTGGAGACGACGCAGCGGTCCGAGGCGAACATCGGGTGCAGCGGTTCGATCGCGAGACGTACGCCGCGCTCGGCCGCGTACGGCGCGAGTTGCCCCAGGGCGTCCGCGATGCGTTCGCGGGCGCCGTGCAGATCCTTGCTGCCCGCCGGGAGGCCGCCGGAGACGAGGACCAGGGTGTCGGTGGACAGGGCCGCCGCCTCGTCGATCGCGGCGCGGTTGTCGTCCAGGGCGCGGGCCCGTTCCGCCGGGTCGAGCGCGGTGAAGAAGCCGCCCCGGCAGAGGCTGGTGACGGACAGGCCGGAGTCGGACAGGAGTTGAGCGGTGCGCTCGATGCCGTACTCCTGCACGGGGGCCCGCCACAGGCCGACCTTGTCGATGCCCGCCTTGACGCAGCCCTCGGCCAGCTCGGGCAGCGACCACTGCTTGATGGTCTCCTGGTTGATGGAGAGACGGCCGTCGCTCATCGGGTGCCTCCGTTGACCGTGAGCAGCGCGCGCATCCGGGATTCGGCCAGCTCCGGGTCGGGGAACAGGCCCAGCCGGTCCGCGAGTTCGTACGACTTCGCCAGGTGCGGCAGCGAGCGGGCGGACTGGAGGCCGCCGACCATCGTGAAGTGGTCCTGGTGGCCGGCCAGCCAGGCGAGGAACACCACGCCCGTCTTGTAGAAGCGGGTGGGTGCCCGGAAGAGGTGGCGGGCCAGCTCGACCGTCGGGTCGAGGAGGGCCCGGAAGCCCTGGACGTCCCCGGTGTCCAGGACCCGTACCGCGTGCGCGGCCAGCGGGCCGAGCGGGTCGAAGATGCCGAGCAGGGCGTGGCTGAAGCCCTGGTCGTCGCCCGCGATCAGCTCGGGGTAGTTGAAGTCGTCGCCGGTGTAGCAGCGGACCCCGCCGGGCAGGCGGCGGCGTACGTCGATCTCGCGCTCGGCGTCCAGGAGCGAGATCTTGATCCCGTCGACCTTGTCCGGGTGCTCGGCGATGACCTTGAGGAACGTGTCGGTGGCGGCGTCGAGGTCCGGGGAGCCCCAGTAGCCCTCCAGCGCGGGGTCGAACATCGGGCCGAGCCAGTGCAGGACGACCGGTTCGGTGGCCTGGCGCAGCAGGTGTGCGTACGTCTCCAGGTAGTCCTCGGGGCCGTTCGCCGCGGCGGCGAGGGCGCGGGAGGCCATCAGGATGGCCTGGGCGCCGCTCTCCTCGACCAGGGCGAGCTGCTCCTCGTACGCGGACCGTACCTGCGCGAGCGTGGCGGGCCCGGCGGGCAGCTGGTCGGTGCCGACGCCGCACGCGATCCGGCCGCCGACCGCCTTCGCCTCGGCGGCGGAGCGACGGATCAGTTCGGCCGCGCCGGCCCAGTCGAGGCCCATGCCGCGCTGGGCGGTGTCCATGGCTTCGGCGACGCCGAGTCCGTGCGACCAGAGGTGGCGGCGGAAGGCGAGGGTGGCGTCCCAGTCGACGGCCGCGGGGTCGTCGGGGCTGATGTCGGCGTACGGGTCGGCGACCACGTGGGCGGCGGAGAAGACCGTACGGGAGGCGAGCGGTGCCCCGCCGGGGGCGGAGAGGTCGAGCGGGGTGGTGCGGGGCTCGTAAGGGCCCTGCGGGAGGTGGATGGTCACAGGATCAGCTCCGATGCGCCGTGCGCGGGGTGGATCGTCACAGGACCGACTCCGGTGCCGTACGCGGGCTGGATCGTCACAGGACCGACTCCGGTGCCGTACGCGGGGTGGATCGTCACAGCGCCAGCTCCGGGACGTCGAAGCGGCGGCCCTCGGCGGACGACTTCAGGCCCAGCTCGGCGAGCTGGACCCCGCGGGCACCCGCCATCAGGTCCCAGGTGTACGGCTCGTCGAGCGCGATGTGGCGCAGGAAGAGCTCCCACTGGGCCTTGAAACCGTTGTCGAAGACGGCGTTGTCCGGGACTTCCTGCCACTGGTCGCGGAACGGCTCGGTGACCGGGAGGTCCGGGTTCCAGACCGGCTTGGGGGTGGCCGAGCGGTGCTGGACGCGGCAGTTGCGAAGGCCCGCGACGGCGGAGCCGTGGGTGCCGTCCACCTGGAACTCGACGAGCTCGTCGCGGTTGACGCGGACCGTCCAGGAGGAGTTGATCTGGGCGACGGCGCCGCTCTCCAGCTGGAAGATGCCGTACGCGGCATCGTCCGCGGTGGCGGCGTAGGGCTTGCCCTGCTCGTCCCAGCGCTGCGGGATGTGCGTCTGGACGTGCGCCTGGACGGTGGCGACCCGGCCGAACAGCTCGTGGAGCACGTACTCCCAGTGCGGGAACATGTCGACGACGATGCCGCCGCCGTCCTCGGCGCGGTAGTTCCAGGACGGGCGCTGGGCCTCCTGCCAGTCCCCCTCGAAGACCCAGTAGCCGAACTCGCCGCGCACGGAGAGGATCTCGCCGAAGAAGCCGCCGTCGATGAGGCGCTTCAGCTTCAGCAGACCCGGCAGGAAGATCTTGTCCTGGACGACGCCGTGCTTGATCCCGGCGTCGCGGGCCAGCCGGGCCAGCTCCAGGGCGCCGTCGACGTCCGTGGCGGTCGGCTTCTCGGTGTAGATGTGCTTGCCCGCGGCGATCGCCTTCTTGATCGCCTCTACGCGGGCCGAGGTGACCTGGGCGTCGAAGTAGATGTCGATGGTCTCGTCCGCGAGGACCGCGTCGAGGTCGGTCGACCACTCGGTCAGGCCGTGCCGCGCGGCGAGCTCCTCCAGGGCGTGGGCGCGGCGGCCGACGAGAACCGGCTCGGGCCACAGCACGTCGCCGTCGCCGAGATCGAGGCCGCCCTGCTCCCGGATCGCGAGGATCGAGCGCACCAGGTGCTGCCGGTACCCCATGCGACCCGTGACGCCGTTCATGGCGATGCGCACTGTCCTGCGTGTCACGAAAGTTCCTCCTACAGCCTTAGCAAGCGCTTTCTATGTCGTATGACGCTAACCTGCCGACAGCGGCCCGGACAAGAGGGGGCGCGCCGACAACTCCTCTCACTCCTCATCACCCTCGGAGGGAAGCGATGACAGTCACCCTGGCCGACGTGGCGGCTCGCGCCCGGGTGTCCCCGGCCACCGTCTCCCGTGTGCTGAACGGCAACTACCCGGTGGCCGCGTCCACCCGGGAGCGGGTCCTGCGCGCGGTGGACGACCTCGACTATGTGCTCAACGGACCGGCCAGCTCGCTCGCGGCCGCCACGTCCGACCTCGTCGGCATCCTCGTCAACGACATCGCCGACCCGTTCTTCGGGATCATGGCGGGCGCGGCGCAGACGGAGATCGGCGGTCCGGGTGACGGCTCCGGGCGGGCCGGCGGCGAGAAGCTCGCCGTCATCTGCAACACCGGCGGCTCCCCCGAGCGCGAACTGACCTATCTCACCCTGCTCCAGCGCCAGCGTGCCGCCGCCGTCGTCCTCACCGGCGGCGCGTTGGAGGACCCGGAGCACCAGGCGGCGATCTCCGCCAAGCTGGCGAAGCTCGCGGACGCGGGCACCCGGGTGGTGCTGTGCGGGCGCCCCCCGCTGCCGGACAGCGAGGCGGTCGTGGCCGCGCTCGCCTTCGACAACCGGGGCGGCGGGCGTCGGCTCACCGAGCATCTGCTGTCGCTCGGCCACCGGCGGATCGGCTATGTCGCGGGCCCGTTGGAGCGGACGACGACCCGCCACCGGCTCGAAGGCCACCTCGACGCGATGAGGGCGGCGGGACTCGGCGACGGGGCGGGTGCCGGGGAGCAGGAACGCCTCACCGTCCATGGCCCCTACGACCGCCGCTCCGGCTACGAAGCCACCCTCGAACTCCTGCGCCGCGAACCGGAGGTGACGGCGATCGTCGCCGCCAACGACACCGTGGCCCTGGGTGCGGGCGCGGCGATCCGGGACCGCGGTCTCCGCATCCCCGAGGACGTCTCGGTGGCGGGCTTCGACGATCTGCCGTTCTCCGTGGACGCGGTCCCGGCGCTGACGACCGTACGCCTGCCGCTCTTCGAGGCGGGGGCGCGGGCGGGGCGGCTGGCGATGGGCAAGGAGGCCCCGCCGCCGGGGGGCATCGCGACGATCGCGGCGGAGCTGATGGTGCGGGGGTCGACGGCGCCGCCGCGGGTGTGACCCGCGCGAGGCGGCCTCCGGACGGGCTCTCGCGCTTCCGCTGTCCCCGGCCCCGGGGCCGGGGTTGCCGATGCGTCATGCCCCGGGCCCATGATGTGCCGGGCTGCTGTCCGGTGCGTACGGTGCGGTGGCACGTACCGATGGAAGGAACCACACACGTGAAGCTCGCTTTCTCGACCCTCGGAGTGCCGGGGATGCCGATGGCCGACGTCGTCCGGCTCACCGCGGAGCACGGCTATCAGGGAGTGGAGCTGCGCGCCCACCCCGAGGAGCCGGTCCACCCGGGCATCTCGGCGCCCGAACGGGCCGCTGTCGTCGAGGAGTTCAGGAAGGGCGGCGTCGAGATCCTGACCGTCGCCGGGTATGTCCGGGCCGGGGGCGAGGGGGAGGACCGGCCGGCGCTGGACGAGCTCGCCGGGCTGGTGGAGCTGGCCCACGACCTGGGGGCCCGGAACGTGCGGGTCTTCCCGGGCGGCGACGGCCAGGACCCCGCCGTGGCCGACGCGACCGCCGCCCGCCGGCTGGGCGCCGCCGCTCCGCACGCCGCGGACCTGGGCGTACGCATCCTGCTGGAGACCCACGACTCGCACCGGGCGGGGGCCGACGTGGCCCGGGTGGTGGGGGCGGTGGGGCACGGCAGCATCGGTGCGCTGTGGGACATCATGCACACCTGGCTGGCGGGCGAGGAGCCGGCCACGAGCCATGCGGTGCTGGCCCCGCACCTGGGGTACGTACAGGTGAAGGACATCGCGTCGGCCGAGGACACCACGCCGCTGACACTGGGCACGGGGGTGCTGCCGCTGCGGGAGTGCCTGGACACCCTGGACGCGGACAGCTGGGTCTGCTGGGAGTACGAGAAGCGCTGGTACCCGGGGGCCGCGGAGCTGCCGGGGCTGCTGGCCGCCGGGCGGGAGTATCTGCTGGGGCCGGGCGCGCCGAAGCCGTAGGACGCGCAAGCGGCAGGGCGGGCGGGACCGTTCAGCGCGCCCGCGTCGGCGCCGGCCGCGACTCCGGGGAATCCGGAGTATCCGGGGCATCCGTGACCGCGGGCCGGGGCCGGCGCGCCCCCGCCAGCGAGGTGAGGGCCACCCCGCCGACCAGGAGAGCCGCCGCGCACCATCGCAGCGGGCTCACCGACTCGCCGAGGAACAGCGCGGCCGAGGACATCCCGAAGACCGGGACGAGCAGGGTGAACGGGGCCACCGACGAGGCCGGGTGGTGGCGCAGCAGGAAGCCCCAGGCCCCGAAGCCGAAGACGGTGGTGATCCAGGCGACGTAGACGATGATTGCGGCCCCGCTCCAGTCGAGCGCGGCCAGGGCGTCGGCGTCGCGGTCCCAGCCCTCGAAGACGAGGGAGAGGCCGAGCAGCGGGAGCACGGGCACGGTCGATACCCACACCATGAAGTTGAGGGAGTCGGGCGGGGCGGCCTTGCGGGTCAACACGTTGGACACACCCCAGCAGGCCGCCGCCGCGATCACCAGGACGAAGGCGAGCACGGGTCCGCCCGCGCCCTCGTCGACCGCCGCCACCCCGATGCCCGCGAGAGCCACCCCCATCCCCAACACCCGTATCCTGCCCGGCCGTTCGCCGAGGGCGAGCGCCGCGAAGAGAGCCGTGAACACCGCCTGCACCTGGAGCACGAGGGAGGAGAGACCGGCAGGCATCCCGCGGTCCATGCCGATGAAGAGCAGGCCGAACTTCGCCACTCCGAGGACGAGCCCGACGCCGGCGATCCACTTCCAGGCGACCTTGGGCCGGCCGACGAAGAAGACCGCGGGCAGCGCGGCGACCAGGAAGCGCAGGGCGGAGAAGAGCAGCGGCGGGAAGTGCCCGAGGCCGACCTCGATGACGACGAAATTGACACCCCAGACGGCGGCCACCAGGGCGGCCAGGGCGATGTGGAGGGGACGCATGCACCGAGGATCACCCGAGCCGACCATGTAGCACCAGCACGGATTTCTTCATGGTGGAATTGAGCGTTGCTGACCAATCACCAAGGGCCGGAGGTTCCGGTGCTCGATCTGTCCCGGCTGCGCGCCCTGCACGCCGTCTCCGTCCATGGCTCCGTCGCGGGCGCCGCCGCCGCGCTCGGCTACACCCCGTCGGCGGTCTCGCAGCAGATCACGAAGCTGGAGCGGGAGACCCGTACGACCCTTCTCGAACGGCGCGGGCGCGGCGTCGCGCTGACCGAGGAGGCGCTCCATCTCGCCACCACCGCCCAGCAGTTGCTGGCGATCGTGGAGCGCGCGGAGACGACGCTGGAGGAGCGCAGGGGGCTGCCGACGGGGCGGCTGTCGATCGGCGCGTTCGCGTCCGCGGCGCGTGGGCTGCTGCCCGGTGTGCTGGCCGGGCTGGACCGGGACCATCCGGCGCTGGAGGTCCGGCTGACCGAGGTCGATCCGCATCTCTCGGTCGATCTGGTGGCCAAGGGCGTGATCGATCTGGCGGTCGCGCACGACTGGGACATCGCCCCGCTGCCCGCCCCGCAGGGCGTGGCGCAGGCGGTGATCGGTGACGACCCG
The DNA here is from genome assembly GCF_045207325.1 of Streptomyces sp. NBC_00846. Classification (NCBI taxonomy): domain Bacteria; kingdom Bacillati; phylum Actinomycetota; class Actinomycetes; order Kitasatosporales; family Streptomycetaceae; genus Streptomyces; species Streptomyces sp. NBC_00846. The sequence goes on from NZ_CP108846.1 coordinate 2,413,026, forward strand.
TGCGATCTGCTGGTGCCGGCGGGCCATCGGCTCGCCGGACGGGAGGCGGTGCGGCGCGAGGAGCTGGCGAAAGAGCGATGGATCTGCCAGCCGCCCGGGACGGTCTGCCACGACTGGCTCGTACGGACGCTGCGCGCGGCGGGATACGAGCCGGACATCCGGCACCGGGCTGAGGAGAACCACACGCAGCTGGCCCTGCTCGCCGCCGGCCTCGGGGTCGCGTTGATCCCGCGCCTGGGGCGGGGGCCGCTGCCGCCCGGGGTGGTCGCGGTGCCGCTCGATCCCGTGCCGGTGCGTCGGCTGTACGCGCTGTGGCGTACGGAGGCGGCCCGGCGGCCCTCGATCACGGCGGCGGTGTCGGCGCTCCAGGCCCATGGGACCGCGGTGGGGCTGAGGACGTAACGGAACCCCGGCGCCGCGGCCCCTGCCACCGAGCTCCTCCGGCGCCATGCCTCGGCACCGCGTCCCCCTGACGCCGCACCCCGTGCATCACGCTCCCGGCGCCGCGGCCCCGGGTACCGGACGGGCTCAAAACGGTCCGAGCCCTTGACCGGAAGTTATTTTCTGGATATCCGTGCTCCTTGGAAGTTACTTTCACCACCGTTTCTTTCACCACCTCTCGTCCCCGAGTACGGCCGAAGGAGCTCACGTGCACCACCGCACCTCCAGACGCACCCTCCTCACCGCCACCGCCGCGACCGCCGCGGCCGCCGTCACGGGCGGCGTCGTCGCCCCCGGCGCCGTCGCCGCCCAGCGGTCCGCGAGCAGCGGACAGAGCAGCGGGCAGCAGAACTCAGCAGCCGCCACCAAGCGCCTCAAGGGCCTCATCTCCCGGATGAGCCTGGAGGAGAAGGTCGGACAGCTCTTCGTGATGCGGGTGTACGGGCACTCCGCCACGGAACCCGACCAGGCCGACATCGACGCCAACCTGGCCGAGATCGGGGTCCGTACGGCCGCCGAGATGATCGCGAAGTACCACGTCGGCGGGATCATCTACTTCGCCTGGGCGCACAACACCCGCGACCCGCACCAGATCGCCGACCTGTCCAACGGCATCCAGCGCGCCGGTCTCGCCGGCCCCACTCCCCTGCCGCTCCTCGTCTCCACCGACCAGGAGCACGGCATCGTCTGCCGCGTCGGCGAGCCCGCCACCCTGATGCCGGGCGCGATGGCGCTGGGCGCGGGCGGCTCGCGCTCCGACGCCCGCCGGGCCGGGCAGATCGCGGGCGCCGAACTGGCCGCGATCGGTATCAACCAGAACTACGCCCCGGACGCCGACGTCAACGTCAACCCGGCCAACCCGGTTATCGGCGTACGCTCCTTCGGCTCCGACCCGCAGTCGGTGGCCGGGATGGTCGCGGCGCAGGTGAAGGGGTATCAGAGCAGCGGCATCGCCTCGACGGCCAAGCACTTCCCGGGCCACGGCGACACCAGCACCGACAGCCACACCGGCCTGCCGGTCATCGGCCACACCCGGCAGCAGTGGGCGGAGCTGGACGAGCCGCCGTTCCGGGCCGCGATCGCCGCGGGCATCGACTCGATCATGACCGCGCACATCGTCGTCCCGGCGCTGGACCCGGCCGAGGACCCGGCGACGCTGTCCCGCCCGATCCTCACCGGCATCCTGCGCGAGGAACTGGGTTACGACGGTGTCGTGGTGACCGACTCGCTCGGCATGGAGGGCGTGCGGACGAAGTACGGCGACGAGCGCGTGCCGGTCCTCGCGCTCCTGGCGGGCGTCGACCAACTGCTCAACCCGCCGGACCTGGACCTCTCCTGGAACGCCGTCCTGGCTGCCGTGAAGAGCGGTGAGATCAGCGAGGCCAGGATCGACGAATCGATCCTGCGGATCCTGCGGCTGAAGACGAAGCTCGGGCTGTTCGACGACCCGTTCGTCAGCCACGCGGGGGTGGACCGTACCGTCGGGACGCGGGCCCACCTCGCCGCCGCCGACCGGATCGCCGAGCGCACCACCACGCTGCTCGCCAACGACGGCGCGGTGCTGCCCTTCTCCCGCCGCTCCCACAAGAACCTCCTCGTGGTCGGCGCCGATCCGGCCTCGCCGTCCGGCACCACCGGACCGCCGACCACCACCCTGGCCACCGCCTTCGGTGAACTGGGCCACTCGGCGACGGCGTTGTCCACCGGCACCGCCCCCACCAAGGCGAAGATCGACGAGGCGGTGGCGGCCGCACGGGGCAAGGACGCGGTGATCGTGGCCACGTACAACGTCTCGGCGAGCAGCTCCCAGCGCACCCTGGTGAGCGCGCTGGCGGCGACCGGCATCCCGGTGATCACGGTCGCGATCCGCAATCCGTACGACATCGCCCAACTGGCCGGGACCGGGTTCGCGGCGAACCTGGCCACGTACTCCTGGACCGACGTCGAACTGCGGGCCGCGGCCCGGGTGATCGCGGGCCGCGCCGAACCGGAGGGCACCCTGCCGGTGCCGGTGCAGCGCGCGGACGATCCGGCGCGGGTGCTGTACCCGGTCGGGTACGGCCTGACGTACTAGTGCCGCGACCGGCAATGTTTGCCCGGCAGGAGCGTGCGTGCTGGGCGGCGCGACGGGGCAAAGCCTGCCGGGAGGGGCACTGAAGATCCGGCGACCGGGAGGGAAGGGGCTGTGCGGGCGCACAGCCCCTTCCTTCTCCTTGGTACGGCTTCGTTCGAGGAACGGTTACGGCCGCAGCCCGCGCTCGTTCATCACGTCCCGCTTGTCGAGCCGTGCGTCGAACGCCGCGAGCGGCTTGGCCTTCGCCGGGTCGTCCCGTACGGCGGCCGGGGTGACGCCCGCCCAGCGCAGGATGGCGGCCGTGGCCTTCGCCTTGTCGTCGTCGGCGAGGCCGGCCACGTTCGAGCCATGGTTGCCGCCCGCCACGGTCATGACATAGCTGTCCCGGGCGCCCGCACCGAGCCGGAAGCGCTCCGCGCCCCACGGGTCGTTCTCCCCGTACACGTACAGCATGTGGTTGGCGTGCTGCTTCACCCAGCTGTCGACGTCGCGCATCACCGACGGCTGGAACTTCATCGGGATGGAGCGCGGCACGTAGTTGCGCGGCGGCTGGTACCCGTACCGGCTGAGGTTGCCGAGCCACGGCTGCTTGATGTTCGGCGAACCGAGCTGGGTGCCCGCCTGGTAGTAGTACGGGGTGTACCTCTCCAGGCCCTGGTCGGCGTAGGCGGAGAAGCCGGAGATCGAGTCGATCGAGTCCCAGATCGCCTGGTCGGGGGCGTTCTTGGCGTCGGCCGGGATGGTGTCGCAGCCGGACAGCAGGCTGTACTGCCAGTACGCCCAGACGTAGTCCATGACGACGGCTTCGTACGCCCGGTCGAGCGAGCCGGTGGTCTCGAAGGTGTAGCCGCGCGCGGCGGCGTACTCCTGGTACTTCTTCTCCAGCGGCTCCCGGCGGACCAGCGCCTCGCGCTGCACACCGTTCAGCCTGTCGCGGCACTCCTTGGTGCCGACGTTCTCGAAGAACCGGTCGTACGCCGAATCCTCCTTGTCGACCACGTCGTTGGGCGCGACGTACGCGACGACGCCGTCCATGTCCTCGGGGTAGAAGCGCTCGAAGTACGTGGCGGTCATGCCGCCCTTGGAGCCGCCGGTGGCCAGCCAGTTCTTGATGTAGATCTGCTTCAGCGCGGTGAAGACGCGGTGCTGGTCACTGGCGGCCTGCCAGATGTCGAGCTTGGACCAGTCGGCGGGCGACGGGCGGGACGGGGTGAAGAACCGGTACTCCAGAGAGACCTGGTTGCCGTCGACGATCCGGGTCGGCTCGGAACGGCTGGGGTTCGTGGAGACGTTGTAGCCGCCGGTGAAGAAGACCGTCGGGCGGGACGTGTCCTTGTGCAGCAGGGTGATGCGCTGCTGGAAGGTGCCCTTGGACGGGTGCCGGTGATCGATCGGCTGGGTGTACTCGAGGACGAAGTATCGGTAGCCGTCGTACGGCTTCTCCTCGATGAGACTCATTCCCGGGATGGCCAGGATGCGGTCCTTGATGTCCGTGCTCGTGCCGCTGTCGCTGCCGACCGTGCTCCGGAACGCGGCCGGTTCCGCAGCGGTGGCCGCCCCGGCCGAGGCACCCGTCGCACTCACCGTGCCGATGAGCACCGCGAGCGACAGGAACCCTCTGAGCGCCTTACGCATACACCCTCCCCATGATTCACAACAGACGCCGTGAACCTAGCGGGGCAACACCTGCGCCGCCAGACCCGTCGGCCCGGGAAAGTCACAGGCCGGGGCCGTCAGCAGAGAATCCAGCCCGTGGAACCGGACTTTCCGGAGATCGTGGCCGAGGCCCGCACGCACCGGTTCAGCGCGTGGACCGTCACCGGGCCGGCCTGTCGGGTGTACCGGCCGCTGTCGACGACGGGGCTGCCGCCGCGCGGTTGGAGCGTCACGGACATCGTCCGGCGCGAGCCCGGCTTGTTGGCGACCGCGACGGCGCAGGCATAGGAGCGGCTCTTGAAGACGCGCAGCTCACCGGTCTTGAACGTGACCGTCTTCGCGGGGCGCCCGGCGCAGACCGTCGCGGCGTCGGCGCTGTTCGCCGCGGTACCGGTCAGCACCAGACCGACGACGGCCACCAACGGCAGGACGAACGGCCACGCAAGCCTCCGGCGTGGTCCGCCCCGTCCATTCCGTCCGCCCTGCCCCTCCCGCCCCTCCCGTCCGGTCCGTCCGTACCCGCCGGCCTTTTCGGTCCCTCTGATCACCAGCAGTCCCATCGTCGGATCGAACACCTACACCCACGCTCGACGCATGTGCGCACATGCGTACGACGCAGGGGGCCATTCGGAGGTTGCATCGGGCGCGTTCCGTCCACCGGGACAACCAAATCGCCACAGCACGGGTCCAACGGGGCAGATCTACATGAAAGGCAGGAACTGTCATGCTCCAACTCCCGGGCGCCCAGGCCCCCCGCGGTCGGCGCGTCATCGGCCGGAAGCTGTTCGCCACCGCTCTCCTCACCGCCGTCACCGCCGTCTCCGTGATCCCCGCCGCCACGGCCGCCCCGCAGGCCCCGGTCGCCGGGGCGCCGGCCCGCAGCGACGCCGGCGCCCCGGCCTTCCAGCAGGTTGCCCACTTCTACGCCGCCTACATCGATGCCGTCACGGCGAAGGGGGGCGGCAAGCTCACCGCCGCCCTGCGGTCGTTCTATCTGACCCCCCAGCTGCGCACCCAACTGGCCACCTGGGAGCGGCGCAACCACGCGGACGGCGTGCTCCGTGCCCAGAACACCCCGCTCGCCTTCCGGGTCACCTCGGGCGACAGCGGCGCGGGTCACACCTGGTCGACGGTGCGGCTCACCTGGAGCAAGGGCAAGCACCCCAGGTACTCGTACCTGACCGTGCGGTCGGACCTGCGGACCTACAAGATCTCCGCCATCGGCGACTGACACCGGGGGCGGGCCCGGCGCTCACACCCCAGCGGGCTCGTCCTCCCCGATGAAGGTGCGCCACAGCACGGCGTAGTGCCCTTCCCTGGCGAGGAGTTCGTCGTGCGTGCCGTCCTCGACGACCCGGCCGTGGTCCATCACCACGACCCGGTCGGCGCGGGCGGCCGTGGTCAGGCGGTGGGCTACGACCAGGGTGGTGCGGCGGCCGGTGAGCCTGTCGGTTGCCTGGTTGACCAGGTCCTCGCTGGCCAGGTCCAGGGAGGCGGTCGCCTCGTCGAGCAACAGGACGTCCGGGTCGACGAGTTCGGCGCGGGCGAGCGCGATCAGCTGGCGCTGGCCGGCCGAGAGGTTGCGGCCCCGCTCGGCCACCTCGTGCAGGTAGCCGCCGTCCAGCGTGGCGATCATGTCGTGGGCGCCGACCGCCCGCGCCGCCGCCTCCACCTCCGCGTCGCCGGCCTCGGGCCGCCCGTACGCGATGGCGTCGCGGACCGTACCGGCGAAGAGGTACGCCTCCTGCGGTACGACCCCGAGCCGGTGCCGGTACGCGGTGAGGTCGAGGCGGCGCAGATCGGTGCCGTCCGCCGTGACCCGGCCGCCCGTCGGGTCGTAGTACCGGGCGACGAGCTTGACGAGGGTGGACTTCCCGGCACCCGTCTCGCCCACGAACGCGACCGTCTGGCCGGCCGGGATCCGCAGGTCGACACCGCTGAGGGCCTCCTCGGCGTCGTCGCCGCTCCCGTACGCGAAGGACACGTCCTCGAAGGCGATCTCGCCGCGCAGCGACAGCACGTCCAGCGGTTCGTCCGGGGCGTCGGTGGTGGTCGGTTCCCGCAGCAGTTCCTGGATACGGCCGAGGGAGACGGCGGCCTGCTGGTAGCCGTCGAAGACCTGGGAGAGCTGCTGCACCGGGGCGAAGAACAGGTCGATGTACAGGAGGTAGGCGACCAGCGCACCGGTGGTGAGCGTGCCGTTGTCGACCCGGCCCGCGCCGACGATCAGGACGGCCGCCGCCGCCACCGACGACAGCAGCTGCACGAACGGGAAGTACACCGAGATCAGCCACTGACCGCGGACCCTGGCCTCGCGGTAGTGGTCACTGCGCGCCGCGAACCGGTCCGCGCCGTCGCGCTCGCGGCGGAACGCCTGCACGATCCGCAGCCCGGAGACGGACTCCTGGAGGTCGGCGTTGACGGCGCTGATGCGCTCCCGGGCCAGTTCGTACGCCTGGACACTCTTGCGGCGGAAGAAGAACGTACCGATGACCAGCACCGGCAGTGTCGCGAAGACGACGAGGGCCAGCTGCACGTCCAGGACGAGCAGCGCGACCATGATGCCGAAGAAGGTGACGACGGAGACGAAGGCCGTGACCAGGCCGGTCTGCAGGAACGTCGACAGCGCGTCCACGTCCGTCGTCATCCGGGTCATGATGCGGCCGGTCAGCTCGCGCTCGTAGTAGTCCAGGCCGAGGCGCTGGAGCTGCGCGAAGATCTTCAGCCGCAGTGAGTACAGCACCCGCTCGCCGGTGCGGCCCGTCATCCGGGTCTCGCCGATCTGGGCGGCCCACTGCACGAGGACGACCACCAGGGCCAGCGCGGACGCCGCCCAGACGGCGCCGAGGGCGAGCTGCGAGACCCCCTTGTCGATGCCGTGCCGGATCAGTACAGGCAGCAGGAGCCCGCCGCCCGCGTCCACCGCCACCAGCGCCAGGCTCACCAGGAGCGGCAGCCCGAAGCCGCGCAGCAGCCTGCGCAGCCCGTAGGACTCCTCGGCGCCGACGGCCCGTGCCTCGTCGATGTCGGGTGTGTCGGTGGCCAGGGGCAGCGCCTCGACCTGGGCGAGCAGCTCGGGGGTGGCGGGCATGCCGGCCGCCCCGGTGTCGCGGGGCTTCTCCTCGCGGACCCACAGGCGGGGGCTGATGCCGCGCGCGGCGTCGAATTCGGCGTCCAGTTCCTCCTGGAGCGCGCGGTCGTCCTCGGGGGTGGTGCCGGCGGTGGTGTTAGGCGGCTGGTGTCCGGGTGAGGTGCCGCCCAGCTCGTCGGGGTCGGTGAGCAGCCGCCGGTAGAGCGCGGAGCGGCGCTCCAGCTCCTCGTGCGTACCGATGTCGGCGAGCCTGCCGTGTTCCAGGACGGCGATCCGGTCGGCGAGGCCGAGGGTGGAGCGGCGGTGGGCGACCAGGAGGGTCGTCCGCCCGGCCATCACCTGGCGCAGCGCCTCGTGGATCTCGTGCTCGACGCGGGCGTCGACGGCGGAGGTGGCGTCGTCGAGGAGGAGCAGCCGGGGGTCGGTGAGGATGGCGCGGGCGAGCGCGACGCGCTGGCGCTGGCCGCCGGAGAGGGTGAGTCCGTGCTCGCCGACCTTGGTGTCGTAGCCCTCGGGCAGGTCCGCGATGAACCGGTCGGCCTGGGCGGTGCGGGCCGCTCCCTCGATCTGTTCCCGGGTGGCGTCCGGGAAGCCGTAGGCGATGTTGGCGCGGATGGTGTCGGAGAACAGGAAGCTGTCCTCCGGTACGAGGCCGATGGCGGCGCGCAGGGACTGCTGGGTCAGCTCGCGGACGTCGTGGCCGCCGACCATGACGGCGCCGTGGGTCACGTCGTAGAAGCGGGGCAGCAGCAGCGAGACGGTGGACTTGCCGCTGCCGGACGCGCCGACGACGGCGACGGTCTCACCGGGCTCGATGGTCAGCGAGAAGCCGTCGAGGACGGGGCGGTCGTCGGCGTAGCCGAACCGTACGTCCTCGAACTCGACGCTCGCGGGGGCGTCGGCCGGGAGTTCCTTGGTGCCGTCCTTCATGGTCGGCTCGGTGTCGATCAGTTCCAGTACGCGTTCGACGCCGGCCCGGGCCTGCTGTCCGACGGTGAGGACCATGGCGAGCATCCGGACCGGGCCGACGAGCTGGGCGAGGTAGGTGGAGAACGCGACGAACGTGCCGAGGGTGATCTCGCCGCGGGTGGCGAGCCAGCCGCCGAGGGCCAGCATCGCGACCTGGCCGAGCGCCGGGACGGCCTGGAGGGCGGGCGTGTAGCGGGCGTTCAGCCGGATCGTCCGCAGCCGCCCGGCGAAGAGCCTGCGCCCGACGTCGCGCAGCTTGCCGGTCTCCTGCTCCTCCTGACCGAACCCCTTGACGACCCGGACCCCGGAGACGGCCCCGTCGACGACTCCGGCGACTGCGGCGGCCTGCCCCTGGGCGTACCAGGTGGCGGGGAAGAGCCGGGCGCGGGAGCGGCGGGCGATGTACCAGAGGGCGGGGGCGACGGCGACCGCGACCAGGGTGAGCAGGGGCGAGAGCCACGCCATGATCACCAGGGAGATGAGGAAGAGCAGCACGTTCCCGATGGTCATCGGGAGCATGAACAGCAGCCCTTGGATCAGCTGGAGGTCGCTGGTGGCACGCCCGACGACCTGCCCGGTGGACAGCTCGTCCTGACGCTTGCCGTCCAGGCGGGTGATCGTCCCGTACATCTCGGTACGGAGATCGTGCTGTACGTCGAGGGCGAGGCGGCCGCCGTAGTAGCGGCGGATGTACGTGGCCACGTACACCAGCACGGCGGCGGCTATGAGGAGCCCGGTCCAGACGGCGAGGGACCGCGTGTGGTCGCCGACGACGTCGTCGATGATCACCTTGGTGATCAGCGGGACGAGGGCCATCACCGCCATGCCGGCGAGCGAGGACCCGAGCGCCAGCAGCACATTGCGCCGGTAGCGCCACGCATAGCCGCTCAGCCGCCGAGCCCAGCCCGGCGCCCGTCCTGCGCCCGCTGTGCCTCTTGCGTCCACAGCGTCTTCTGCGTCCGTCACCGATGCCTCCCCGTTCGACCTGGTCTACCGGATGGCACCAACGCGGTGGGCAGCGGATTTCATCCCGCCGTTACGAAGACGGGTCCTTCGGCGTAGGCGGGTCCGTCATGGGTCCTACCCCATGTTCACTCATATGGTCGAATCCGGAGCAGAGGCGGATTCCCCCGCGAAGACCAGGCCGGGGCCGAGGACGGCCCCGGCCGCGTCGGCTACGACTGCGGCGGCGCGGTGAGCATGCGTACCGCCGGAGCCTCCGGAACCGCGGGCACCGCTTCCTGCGGGGCGGCGGGCGGGGCGATGGTGGAATGGGTGGCGACGGCCGGATTGAGGTCCTTGTGCACGGCGCGGGCGACGGCCTGAATGGTGTTGATGCCGTCGTTCATCGTCTTGTTGTCCTGGGTGAGCACGGTGATCGCGTAGTCGTGCCCCTTGCCCGTGAACGCGCCGATGCTGTGCACCCGCCAGCCGTGGGTGGCACGCGGCAGCCAGCCGTTCTTGACCTGGACGGTCACTCCGGACGGCGCACCGGCGGGTGTGCCCCAGCGCTGGGAGGAGATGACCTTGCGCATCAGGCCCAGTTCGTACGCCCGCGCGTTGTCGCTCAGCACGGAGTTCTTGGCGGTCAGCAGGGTCAGCAGCCGCAGCTCGTCCTGGGCGGTGATCTGCGTGAGACCCCAGTAGCCACCCGAGCCGGGCACGGTGTGCGTCATCCCGGCGGCCTTCAGGAACGCCTTGACCTTCGTCACCCCGAGCTGCTTCCACAGGCTGGTGGTCGCGTTGTTGTCGGACTTCGTGATCATGGCGGTGGCGAGGTTTATCTCACGCTGGGTGAGATAGCGGTTGTGCTTCTTGTTGTCCCACAGGAGCGCCGCCAGCACGGTCGCCTTCACGACACTGGCGGAGTCGTACCTCGTCGTGGCCCGCAGGGAGCAGTTCGTCCTGGTGGTCCGGTCGTAGAGCGCCACGGCCGTCGTGGACTTCCGTCCCTCGATCGCGGCGGCGATGTCCTTCGACAGCTTGGCGGCCAGTCCCGCCTTGCCGGACGTGCAGCTCACCGTCGGTGTCGCGGCGGCGGCGGGCGCGGCTCCGAACGCCACGGGGGCGATCACGCCTGCGGCGAGCGCGGCGGAGAGTGCGGCCTGCGCGCGACGGGACACGTGCGGGCGACGGCCTGTACGAGACTGATCTTTCATGCGGCTTCTCCCCCTGGGCCGATCCGTACGGCGCGCCCCGCGCACCCGTCAGTATCGACTACCGAACGGACGAAAAGTTGCCCGTGCCGGGCTGAGAAGTTGCTCGCCGGGCGCACCGGATACCAACGACCTTATGCGGTCGGGCACGGTGACAGGGGTGAACATGACGGCTGGTCAACCCGCCCGGAGAACGGGTCCGTCCCGTGCCCCGGCAGTCGGGGCACGGGACGGACGGACGCCGCCCTACAGATGCGTCGGCTCGAACATCCTCAGCAGGGCCGGGAGCACGACCACCGAAGGGCCCGGCTCCGCGAGGGACTTCGCCAGGTCGTCGGCGAGCGTCCCGGGGGTCGTACGGACCGCCGGGACACCGAAGGACTCGGCGAGGGCGACGAAGTCGGGGCGGGTCAGCTCGGTCGCCGTGGCCTCGCCGAAGGCGCCCGTCATGTACTCGCGCAGGATGCCGTAGCCGCCGTCGTCGACGATCAGCCAGGTGACCGGGAGGTCGTACTGGCGGGCCGTGGCCAGTTCCGCGATCGAGTACATCGCGCCGCCGTCGCCGGAGACCGCGAGGACCGGCTTCGTACGGTCGGCGGCCGCCGCGCCGAGGGCGGCCGGGAAGCCGTAGCCGAGGCCGCCCGCGCCCTGGGCCGAGTGCATCGTGTTCGGGCGGCGGGCGTCGAAGGCGGACCAGGCCCAGTAGGCGAGGATCGTCATGTCCCAGAAGCTGGGCGACGCGTCGGGCAGCGCCTCGCGGACCGCGGCGACGAGTTGCTGTTCCAGGGTGAGTTCCTGGCCGGCGATCCGGTCGCGTACCGCTTCGAGGACCGCACGGACCCGGTCCGGCGCCGACGGGTCCTCGCGGCGGTCGACCGCGTCGAGGAGGTCGGCCAGGGCCTCGCGGGCGTCGGCGTGGATGCCGAGCGCGGGGTGGTTGGACTCCAGCTTGCCGGCGTCGGCCTCGATCTGGACGACCCGGCCGCGCGGGGCGAACGTGTGGTAGTTCGAGGAGAGTTCACCGAGTCCGGAGCCGACGACCAGCAGCACGTCGGCGGACTCCAGGAAGTCCGTCGTGTAGCGGTCCTCCAGCCAGGACTGGAGCGAGAGCGGGTGTTCCCACGGGAAGGCGCCCTTGCCGCCGAACGTCGTGACGACCGGGGCGTCGGTCTTCTCCGCGAGCGCGAGCAGCTTGCCGGACGCGTCGGACCGTACGACTCCGCCGCCCGCGATGATCGCCGGACGCTCGGCCTTCGACAGCAGATCGGCCGCGACGGCGATCAGTTCGGGACGGGCGTGCAGGATGTGCGGGGTGGCGTCCATCGCCGTGACGACGGGCAGGGTGGTCTCGGCGAGGAGCACGTCCTGCGGGATCTCGATCCAGACCGGGCCGTGCGGGGCGGTCAGCGCGGACTCCCAGGCGGCGGCGATCGCCGACGGGATCTGGGAGGCCGTACGGACGGTGTGGACGGACTTCACGACATCGCGGAACGACGCCTTCTGGTCCCGGAGTTCGTGCAGGTAGCCGTGGCGGCCACCGCCCAGGCCCGCGACCGGGATCTGGCTGGAGATGGCCAGCACGGGGGCGGACGCGGCCGCCGCCTCCTGGAGCGCGGCGAGCGAGGTGAGGGCGCCGGGCCCGGTGGACAGGAGCAGCGGGGCGACTTCGCCGGTGATGCGGCCGTACGCGTCGGCGGCGAAGCCCGCGTTGTTCTCGACGCGCAGGCCGATGTACGTCAGCGCCGAGCGGCGCAGCGCGTCGAACATGCCGAGCGCGTGCTGGCCGGGCAGGCCGAAGACGGTGGTCGCGCCGAGGCCCTGGAGGGTCTCGACGACGAGGTCGCCACCGTTGCGCCCGGCCGGGGGGTTCAGAGCGGCCGCGATCTGCTCGGGGGTGAGCTGCGGCCGCTCGTCGTGGTGGTCGTGGCTCACTTCGTACGGGCCTCTGCGATCTGGCGGGACATGACCGTCGTCAGCTCGTACGCCGTGTGGGAGGCGGCGACGGAGGTGATCTCGGCGTGATCGTACGCGGGGGCGACCTCGACCAGGTCGGCGGAGACCAGGTTGCAGGAGGACAGCCCGCGGACGATTTCGAGCAGCTCGCGGGAGGTCAGTCCGCCGGCCTCGGGGGTGCCGGTGCCGGGCGCGTGCGCCGGGTCGAGGACGTCGATGTCGATGGAGATGTAGAGCGGCCGGTCGCCGATGCGCTGACGGAGCTGGTCGGTGACCTCGTCGACGCCGCGGCGCATGACGTCGGCGGAGGTGACGATGCCGAAGCCCATCTTCGCGTCGTCGTCCAGGTCCTGCTTGCCGTAGAGCGGGCCGCGGGTGCCGACGTGGGAGAGCGCGGAGGTGTCGAGGATGCCTTCCTCGACGGCGCGGCGGAACGGGGTGCCGTGGGTGTACTCGGCGCCGAAGTAGGTGTCCCAGGTGTCGAGGTGGGCGTCGAAGTGGAGCAGGGCGACCGGGCCGTGCTTCTTCGCGACGGAGCGCAGCAGCGGCAGCGCGATGGTGTGGTCGCCGCCGAGCGTCATCAGGCGGGCGCCGGTGGCCAGCAGGTCGTCGGCCGCGGCCTCGATCGTCTCGACGGCCTCGTTGATGTTGAACGGGTTCGCGGCGATGTCCCCGGCGTCGGCGACCTGCGCGAGGGCGAACGGCGAGGCGTCCTGCGCCGGGTTGTACGGGCGCAGCAGGCGCGACGCCTCACGGATCGCGTTGCCACCGAAGCGGGCGCCGGGCCGGTAGGAGACACCCGTGTCGAAGGGCACGCCGACGACGGCGACATCGGCGGTGCCGACTTCGTCGAGACGGGGCAGTCGGGCGAACGTCGCGGGTCCGGCGTACCGCGGGACGCGGGAGGAGTCGACGGGACCGCGCGGCGTTTCGTTGCTGCTCATGGTGGGTGCCTTTCTTCGGGATTCGTACGGTGTTCAGTGTGCGGGGCCGCGTGCGGGCCCCGTCTCGACGGTTTCGCTTTCAATCGCCGGGCGGGCCCGCCCGGCGATTGAGGACAAAAGGCGGTTACGTCGTGGCCGGCTCACTCACCGGCTCCGCCGACTCCGCGCCCCGGCCCGCCAGGCGTTCGCGCCAGTTGGCCAGTACCGCCGCGTCGGTCGGCTTCGTCGCCAGGGAGACGATCACGTACACCGCGAGCGAGGCCAGCAGGCCGTAGTAGATGGGTTCGTTGGCGAGGATGCCGTACGCCGCCATCAGGCCGATCACGGAGAGCCCGCCGACCGACACCGCGGCCAGCGCGCCCACGACGGTGCCCCGGCGCCACAGCAGACCACCCAGGATCGGCACCAGCAGACCGCCGACGAGCAGGTTGTACGCGACGGTCAGGGCCTCGACCACGTTGTTGAGCGCGACGGCGATGGCGATGACGCCGATGCCCATGATGAGGATGAAGACCCGGTTGCCCTTCACCTCGTCGTGCTCCTCGCCGCCGCCCCGCGACACCGCGCCGCGCAGCCGGGACCAGATGTCGTTGTTGGCGACAGTGGCACAGGCGATCAGCGCTCCGGAGGACGTGGACATCACGGCGGCGAGTGCGGCGGCCAGCACCAGTCCTCGTACGCCGACGGGCAGTTCGTCCCTGACGATGGTCGCGAACGCGGCGTCCGCGCTCGGCAGGTTCGGGTACAGGACCTTCGCGGCGGTGCCGATGACGGCGCCCGCGATCGCGTAGACCAGACAGTACGTACCGGCGACCGTGCCGCCCCAGCGCGCCGTGCGGTCGCTCCTCGCCGTGAACACCCGCTGCCAGATGTCCTGGCCGATCAGCATGCCGAAGGTGTAGATCAGCACGTACGTGAAGATCGTCTCGCCGCCGATGCCCAGCGGGTCGAAGTACTCGGTGGGCAGCTTGGCCTTCATCTCGCTGAAGCCGCCGGCCTTGATCACCGCGATGGGCAGCAGGAGCAGCAGCACGCCGATCGTCTTGACGACGAACTGCACCATGTCAGTGATGGTGATCGACCACATGCCGCCGAGCGTCGAGTACGCGACGACGATGGCGCCGCCGAGGATGATCGCGACGGTCCGGTTCAGGTCGAAGAGGACGTCGAAGATGGTGGCGTACGCGATGGTCGAGGTGACCGCGAGCATCAGCGTGTACGCCCACATGACGACGCCGGAGATGAGGCCGGCCCGGCCGCCGTAGCGCAGGTCGAGCATCTCGGAGACGGTGTACACCTTCAGCCGGGCGATGCGCGCCGAGAAGAAGACGGACAGGGCGAGCAGTCCGAGGCCGATGGTGAAGACCATCCAGGCGCCGGAGAGTCCGTACTTGTAGCCGAGGCCGACGCCGCCGATGGTGGAGGCGCCGCCGAGAACGATGGCGGCCATCGTGCCGGAGTACATCCAGGGGCCGAGGCGGCGGCCCGCCACCAGGAATTCGCTCTTGGACTTGGCGCGGCGCATGCCCCACCAACCCATGGCGAGCATGCCGGCCAGGTACACGATGATCACCGCGTAGTCGACAGCCATGGGCTTCCTCCGTTCCGGTTCAGGTGTACACGTACGTACACGGAGAAGACGGTAGGTGGCCCGCCAGCGGCGCTGAAGTGTACGTTTCATCCATCATCGCCGTCACCGATGGATGGACCATCCATGCCGGAAGCCCCGACCGGGCCCACCCCGCCCGCTCCCCCGCCTGCCCCCACGCCCTCCGCCGCCCCGCCTGCCACTCCCACTCCCCCCACACCGCCGATCCCGCTCACGGAGCTGCTCGCCCGGGAGGAGCTCGGCCTGCACCGGATCGCGGGGCCGGCCGAGGCGGAGGTGCTGTGGGTGCACACCTCGGAGATGGCCGACCCGTACCCGTATCTGCTCGGCGGTGAGCTGCTGCTGAGCGCCGGGCTGACGCTCAAGGACCCCGATACCTATGTGGCGCGGCTGGTGGAGGCGGGGGCGACGGCGCTCGGTTTCGGGGTGACGCCGGTGTTCGACACGGTGCCGCGGGCGCTGATCGAGGCGTGCGACCGGCACGGTCTGCCCCTGGTGGAGGTGCCGCCCGAGACCCCGTTCACGACGATCGCCCGGGCCGTGTGGCGGCTGATGGCCGAGGCCCGCCACCGTGAGCTGCGCCGGGTGACCCGGGCGCAACAGGCCCTGGCCACGGCGGCGGCCCGGCCTGACCCGGTGCCCGCGGTGCTGCACCAGCTGGCGGCTCAGCTGGGGGGCCGGGCGGTGCTGCTCTCCGCGGACGGCGAGGAGCTGCACGCGGCGGGCCGCCGCCCGGCCCCCGACGTCGGGGCGGCGCTGGCCCGGCTCACCCGGGTGGTCTCCGCCGGGCCGCGCCCCGCGCCGACGTCCGCCACCGACACGGTGCGGGGCGCGCACCTGTCCGCGTACGCGCTGGGCGGCGGCCAGGGCCTCGTCCTGGCGCTCGGGACGGACCGGCGCGAGGGGGGCGACCACACGATCGCCGGGGTGGCGGTCGTCCTGCTCTCCCTGCTGGCCGCCCCGCATCAGGGCGCCGATGCGGCGGGCCGGTCGGCCGCGCTCGTACGGATGCTGCTGGGTACGGACCCACAGGACGTCGCCCCGCTGCTCGGTGGTGCCGAGCAGTGGACAGTGGTGCACGCGCGCCGCAGCAGCGACGGCCCGGTCGACCCGCTGACCGCCGGCGCACTGGGCGCGTCCCTGGGCTCGGCCCTGGTCGACGCGGGCCGGGGCGGCGACGCCGTCAGGGTGCTGATCCCCGGCGACGACCGGATCACCCCGCAGCCCGGCTGGACGCTCGGCGCCTCCGCCCCCGCCCCCATCACCGCGCTCGACCTCGCCGACGGCCAGGCGTCCCGCGCCCTGGGCCGAGCCGTGGCCACCCGCACCCCTCTGGCCCACCACCACTCCGGCCCCGGTCCCGGCCTGTCCGCCCTGATCCCCCCGGACCAGGCCGAGGCCCACGCCCGCGCCCTCCTCGCCCCGCTCACCGAGCCACTGACCGAGACCCTGCGCTGCTGGCTGAGCCTGCACGGCAGCTGGGACCGCACGGCCACCGCCCTCCAGGTCCACCGCAACACGGTCCGCCAGCGCATCGCCCGCTGTGCGACGCTCCTGGACGCGGACCTGGACGACATGGACGTACGGACGGAGCTGTGGTTCGCGTTGCGGCGGGGGTGATCAGCGCCCCAGAAGGGCCCCGAAGGGGTCCTCCTGGGCGATCTCCCGGGGCCGGCGGGAGGTTCAGGCCTGCGGCTGGGGTGGGCTGCTCTCGTGGCGGGCTGAAACAGCGAGCCGGGCGCCCGCCGCTGGCGTACAGCGAGGGCCTAGCCCCTCCCGGCAAGCTTTGCCCCGTCGCGGCACTAGCCATGGGGAAGGTGCATAATTCGCCTTCTGTGGTAGCGAAGTTGCAGAGCCTCTACGATCTCGCCTTGAGCGACGCCCTGCCGCTGAAGGAGTCGCAAGCCCTGCTGCGGGCGACAGCGAAGGAGTACGGACACCATGACTGACCGCGTCATCCTGGATGCATCCACGTTGAGCGGCTGGCGCAAGTCGTCGTACAGCTCAAGCCAGAACGACAGCTGCGTCGAGGTGCTGGACGGCCACCCCTCCGGCGTCCCCGTCCGCGATTCCAAGACCCCGCACGGCCCCGCCCTGGTCGTCCCGGCACCCGACTGGTCCGCATTCATCACGGCGGTCAAGAGCGGCGAGTTCGCCGCCTGACCGCGCCACCACGCAACGCATCGCCTACTTGCCGTCGATGCCGATGATCGTGCCGAACGGGTCGCGGAGTTGCGCGATGCGCCGGCCCTGCTCGATCGCCAGAGGCCCGCGGTGGTGCTCGCAGCCCGCGGCCAGCAGTCGCTCCCGGACTGCGTCGACGTCGTCCACGCTCCAGTACACGACCGGACTGCCGCCTCTCGGGTTGCGCACGTCGTCGGCGGGGTGGAAGCCGAGCTCGACCCCGTTGATCTCCACCCAGGCGTAGACCGCGCCCGTATCGCTGACATCGACCTGCACCGGAACGTCGAGCACTTCGCCGTACCACCGCGCCGAAGCCTCAGGACTGTCCGCGAAAACCATCACGGTGCGTACGCCTTTGAACATGATCCACCCCCAAAAGGGCTCACCCTACGGCGCGTGCGCCGGAAGGGTGTGGGGCGGCCGCGGTTGATCTCGCCGGGCACGCATTCGCGCCGGTGCACAGCGGAGCACCGCGGCCCCCGATGCGGGCTTCGAGCGCCCCTCTTTCCGCCTGTCTGCGCAGGTAGCGGCCGTGCCACGCTGCTGGTGATCAGGGAACAGAGCCTTGATCACCGTCAGGAAGAGAGGTTTCCGTCATGAACCGCTTCACCGCGCTCGCCGTCACCTCGATCGCCTTGGCCCTGGGGCTCGGCACCGGGCCCGCCGCGGCCGGAGCCGCCGAGAACGCCGGCAACACCGCCGGTACCGGGACGGCCGCCGTCGACAGCGCCCGGGCTTCCTACAGCTGCAGCCCCGGATACTTCTGTATCTACAGCGACTGGAACGGGGGTGGTACCCGCTGCCAGTGGTCGGACAAGCAGCGGGCGAATACCGCCGACGACTGCTCCTTCATCCAGCGGGGCCAGAACGTCCGCTCCGTCTGGAACGCGACCGGGCATCGCGTGCAGTACTACACCAAGACCAACTACAACGCCCGGGTCGGATCCACCCATGCCGGAAACGGCGGCAACCTCCAGGGGAACTACCAGATCCGGTCCTTCAAGCCCCAGTAGCCCCGACCTCATCGAGCCGCATGCGCTGCGCCGGGCTGTGTGGGTGAGGCCCACAGCAGGTACCGTTCCTAGCCAGTGTGCATGAGTGAGTCCTGGACCCACTGATGTGTACTGGGCGCATCCCGAACGGTGATGGATGCACTCGGTCCCCGCTTTCGCGTCCCGTTCGGCGGCACGTCTCTGGGGGCGTGGTCCGTTGTGGGTGGGCGGGTTCCGTCACGTCCTCGGGTGCCTGGTGGGGCCTGGGCGGTCCGATGCCCCGCACGATCACTCCGGTCGTGTGGGGGCGGTGCCGTCCGACGCCGGACCGGGTGTCCGAGGGCGCGTCGTCCGATCGCGATGCCGGCGGCATCGTGACGGGACATTCTGCGGTGCGGGGTGGCCAGTGGTTTCTGCCAGTGCTGGGCACCCCACATCGAGGTGTAGGCCGGATCGACCGCGACGATCGCCAAACCCTGTTCGGCTGCCATGGAGACCAGCCGGGCCTTGAGCTTTCCGGTCGGGATGCCGGAGATCAGCTGCCGGAACCGTTTCTTGCGGCCGTGCTCCTCGCGAGTCTTCTCGGCGGTGAAGTCGAGGTCTTCGATGGCGATCGCGGTGACACCGGCCTGCTTGGCCCAGTGGAGCAGGCGGGTCAGTGCGTGGCGGATCTGTGCGTCGCGGTGAGCGGTGGTGCCGGACAGGTCGTAGGGGAAGCGGTGCGGGTCGCCGACCGGATTGCCATGCTGGTCGAGCTGGTAGGCGGCGAAATGATCAGCGTTGGTGTCCACGCCGATCAGGCCCCGGGCGCGGGCCGTCTCCAGCGGGATGGTCTGGACGACGGGGCGTTGCCAGGACGCGGTGAGGTACCAGCGGCCACGGTCCACGTCGAGGTGGATTCGGTAGGCGACGGCTCGGTTCGCGGTGATGCGGTCGGCCCACTCCATGCCCCGGTGCGCAAACGTCACGGTGGAGGTGAGGGCGTACCGGCCATGCTTGGCGTTGGCCAGGTGCGCGAGCGGGGCAGGCAGCTTGATGCTGACCTCGCCGTCCGGGGTGACACGGATCGTCTCGTTCCCGAACCGCTTCCCTGACTCGCCATCCGCAGCAAGAAACCAGCGCTCCGCCTCCCAGCGTTCCCGCCACTGTTCCTCGGTGAGGTGGGCGTCGGCGAGGTGGTGGCGAGTGTTGAGGAGCCGTTTGCCGCCCCGCACGACCCGCACGCGTCCGGCCTGCCGGTCACCGACCGCGGCAGCATGCCGCGCTTCCAACGCCGCGAGACGGCGGGACTTGTGGAACCACTCACCCTTGGAACGGTAGCCACCGGCCGCCCGCTTCGTGCCCCGCGCGCCGATGGGGAGGGACAGGCGATGCCGCAGCATCCCGATCCCGGCCTCCAGCGTCCGGATGTGCGCCGCCTGACAACGGCGCGCCAGCGCCCACTGATCGTGTGTGGCCTTGGTGATCGCACCGGCGATCCGCGACGACGACACCCCGGTCAGGTCCCGCTTGCGCGACGCCCAGGTGTCCGCGCTGTGCTCCAGGCCATCCGCACAACGGGCCCTGAGGTCACGGGAAGCGAGCGCACCCTGATGCTCACCGTGAAGTTCCCCCTTGATCTTGGACAGCGGTTGTTTACGCTGCGGGGGTAAATTCGTGCTGCAGCCTGGCTCGGGTTTCGAGTGGGGTGAGGTACCCGAACTCGGGGTGCTTGCGGAGCCTGGTGCGGT
This sequence comes from Streptomyces sp. NBC_00846, assembly GCF_045207325.1. Lineage (NCBI taxonomy): Bacteria > Bacillati > Actinomycetota > Actinomycetes > Kitasatosporales > Streptomycetaceae > Streptomyces > Streptomyces sp. NBC_00846. Next base: position 2,432,825 of record NZ_CP108846.1, read on the forward strand.
TGTACTCGACCTCGATGAAGCGGAAGACGTCGGCGCGGGCCGCCTCACGGCTCTCCCAGACGGCGGTGCCGATCTCCGCTTTCAGTAGACCGAAGAAGCTCTCGGCTGCGGCGTTATCGTAGCATATGCCGGTTCGTCCCATGCTCTGTCTCAGGTTCAACTCCCGCAGCTCGCGGCGGAATTCGCCACTCGTGTATTCGCTTCCGCGGTCGGTGTGCATGATGCAGCCGCCCTGAAGGTCGCCGCGGCCGGCGGCCATCCGCAGCGCGTCGGTGACCAGCTCGGCACGGTGGTGTTCGGCCATCGCGTACCCGATCACCTCGCGCGTCGCCAGGTCCATGACGGTCGCGAGATACCACCAGCCCTCGATCGTCGGCAGATAGGTGATGTCGCCGACGAGCTTCGTGCCGGACCGGGTAGCGGTGAAGTCGCGGCCAACCAGGTCCGGAGCCGGTGCGGCCTTGGTGTCCTGCTGCGTCAGGTGGCGGCGTCTGCGGCGGGTGACGCCGCGGATGTCGCGCTCGCGCATGATCCGCTCGACCTTCTTCCGGTTGATCGCATGGCCCTTGCGCCGCAGCGCGGCGTGCACGCGCGGGGCACCGTAGGCACCCCGTGAGGAGGCGTGGATCTCGCGGATCTCCTCGGTCAACTCATCCTCGGCACACTGCCGTTCGGCCGCTGCCGGCCGGGCCGCCAGCCAGGAGTAGTAGGTGGAGCGGTTGATCCCCGTGACGCGGCACAGCAAAGCCACGCTGTAGCCGTCGGGGTTGGCCTCGGCGGCCTTCTCCGCGTCGATGAAACGGCACAGAGTGCCTACTTCATCGTCTCCTTCGCGAAGAAGGCCGCTGCTTTTTTCAAGATCTCGATCGTCTGCTGCTGTTCCCGGTTCTCCCTGCGCAGCCGCTGGAGCTCTTCCTTCTCCGCCGTGGTCAGCGCGCCGGGCGCCCCCTCGCCGCGGTCGGCCTTCGCCTGCTTCACCCAGCCGCGAAGCCCCTCCGGACTCACACCGAGTTCCCGGGCGACCTCGGTGACATTCCGCCCTGACGACCGGACCAGTGCCACCGCGTCCCGCTTGAACTCCGACGTGTACCGCTTGCTCATGTTGCTCTTGCCACTCAACCTGGACTGCTTCCTCCGGGACCGATCCGTCCCAGTATCAGGCTGTCCAGTTCAGAGGGGGAACTTCACCGACCGCACGCAGAACCTTCTCGTCCTGGGACGTGAGGTGCTTGAGGCGGTCCCGGATCGCCACCCCACACGGCCCGGGCGCCACGAAGGGCGCGGCCAGCTCCCGTACACCACCCACTACAACACCCCCTCCCACGAGACCGGACACCTGCTACCCAGCCCAACGAGCACCAGCCGCCAAGGTCACCCATTCGGCCCCAGAACTCCCGTTCCCACCCCACGAAGCCGCCCACAGGACCCACTCCTGCTCACTACAACTCACTTCAACTCAGCAAACCGACAGCAGCTCACAACCCCCCGGTCGGCCGACCGGGGGTACCTACACGTCTTTCGTCAAGCCCGTGTTGCCGGATTTCGGGTTGCCGCGGGCACCCTCACCGTCATCGACCCGACATCCCACAAGGTCGTCGCGACTGTCACCCTCGGCGCCAGCCCTTACGGCGTGGCAGTGAGCTGAGCGTGCGCCGCACAAAGGGAAGTTCGCGCAGTGGCACGGCTTCTACGACGGAAAGCCGGTCGAGCCAGTGCTTTGCGCACGGCACTGACTCTGCTGCGCAATTCCGGGCAGGCATCGCTCGGGCGGATGTGACCTGCGGCAATGCCTGGTCTCAGGCCGCTGGAAACGGCTGGAGCCGCAGGTCCCGCGAATTGCGCAGCAGAGTCGGCACTGGGCGGTCATCGGAATGCACACAGCTCACACGCCGCGGGTTCTGCACACCCGTTGGCTCCCGCGTTCACTCCCCTGACCCATTTCTGTACCCGGTCGGAGTGCGTGGCCGCGCCTGCCGGTGCGGATGCGTGAACACTCGGTGCGACAGATCCCATGGAAGGCGAGGACGACATGGCAGCACTTCAGGGCACCGGCTCACGGCGGCGAATACGCCGCGAGCATGCCATGGCAGCCGGGTGCGCCATGGTCATGTGCACGGCCGTGGCGGCCCCTGCCGTCACGGGCAGCGGCAGGACCCCGGCCAAACCCACCATCGTGCTGGTGCACGGGGCGTTCGCGGACGCCTCCAGCTGGAACGGGGTCGTCGAACGCCTCGAACACCGCGGCTACACCGTCATCGCCCCCGCCAACCCGCTGCGCGGGCTGTACAACGACTCCACCTACATCGCTTCCGTCCTGGACAGCATCAAGGGGCCGATCGTGCTGGCGGGGCATTCGTACGGCGGCGCCGTGATCAGCTCGGCCGCCGCGGGCAACCCCCGGGTGAAGTCGCTGGTGTACGTCTCGGCGCTGATGCCCGACGTGGGCGAGAGCGGAATGTCCCTGGGCGCCAGGTTCCCCAGCGAAATCGGCACCGCCACAAGGTCCGTTCCCTACCGAGCCGGCGGCGGGGCCGTCGGGACCGACCTGTACCTCAAGCCCGACAGGCTCCATCGGGTCTTCGCCGCCGACCTGCCGGAGAGCACCGCGAGAGTCCTGGCAGCGACCCAACGGCCCGTGGCGACGACCGCGTTCTCGGAGAAGGCCAAGGTGGCCGCCTGGAAGCACATCCCCTCGTGGTTCCTCGTCGCGAAGCAGGACAAGACCGTCAACCCCGACCAGGAACGCTTCGAGGCGAAGCGCGCGGGTTCGCACACGGTGGAGATCGACTCGTCCCACGTGGCGATGATCTCCCACCCCGAAGCGGTCACCGACCTCGTCCTCCGAGCCGCCACGGCGGCCGGCTGACACCCGGCCTGCGTCGGCCGCCACCGCGTCCACCGAAGACGCCCGGGCCGGGGGTGGAAAAGGATCAAGGAACCCCAGCAGAAAGCCTGATGAGCCCTTCCCGGCCGGCGGCCGGGAAGGGCTCTTGCGCGTATCCGGCCCAGCCGGACACGCGGGCGTGCTGAGCATCACCCTGGACAGCGCCGGTGACCGCCGGGTAACTTTTGACCAGAGCTGAGCAAGCGCTTAGCCAGCGTGGCCGAAGCTCGCGCGATGCCCGCCCGAAGCCGATCGAAGCTGACCAAGGAGGCACCTCCGTGCGCCGTACGGTATTCAACGAGGACCACGAGGCGTTCCGGGAGACCATCCGCGCCTTCATCGAGGCCGAGGTCGCCCCCGTCTACGACGAGTGGTTCGCGGCCGGCCAGGTGCCCCGCGACTTCTACTACAAGCTCGCCGAGCTGGGCATATTCGGCATCGAGGTGCCGGAGGAGTTCGGCGGCGCCGGAGTCGAGTCGTTCAAGTTCGAGGCGATCATCTCCGAGGAGTGCGCCCGCGCGGCCGTCAACTTCGGCGGCTCCGGCGTGCACGTCCTGCTCTGCCTGCCGTACATCAAGGCGTACGCCACCGAGGAGCAGAAGAAGCGCTGGCTGCCGGACTTCGTCAGCGGCAAAACGATGTACGCCATCGCCATGACCGAGCCGGGCACCGGTTCCGACCTGGCCGGCATGAAGACCACCGCCAAGCTCTCCGAGGACGGCACGCACTACATCCTCAACGGCGCCAAGACGTTCATCACCGGCGGCGTCCACGCCGACCGGGTCATCGTCTGCGCCCGCACGGACGCGCCCAAGGCGGACGACCGGCGGCACGGCATCTCCCTCCTCGTCGTCGACACCAAGGCCGAGGGCTACTCGGTCGGCCGCAAGCTCGACAAGCTGGGGCTGCGCACCTCCGACACCGCCGAGCTGGCGTTCGTCGACGTCAAGGTGCCGGTCGAGGACCTCCTCGGCGAGGAGAACAAGGGCTTCTCCTACCTCGGCCAGAACCTGCCGCAGGAGCGCCTCGGCATCGCCGTCGGCGCGTACGCCCAGGCCAAGGCCGCCGTCCGGTTCGCCCAGAACTACGTGCAGGACCGCACCGTCTTCGGCAAGACCGTCGCGTCGTTCCAGAACACCAAGTTCGAACTGGCCGCCTGCCAGGCCGAGGTGGATGCCGCCGAGGCCGTCTGCGACCGCGCCATCGAGGCCCACGACGCCGGTGAGCTGACCGCCGCCGAGGCCGCCTCCGCGAAGCTCTTCTGCACCGAGGTGGCGCACCGCGTCATCGACCGCTGCCTCCAACTGCACGGTGGCTACGGCTACATGAACGAATACCCGATCGCCCGCCTGTACGCGGACAACCGGGTCAACCGCATCTACGGCGGCACGAGCGAGGTCATGAAGTCGATCATCGCCAAGTCCATGGGGCTGTGAGAGCGGCTACGTTCTCCCTATGAGCGCAGCACTTGATTCCCTGCTCGATCTGCTCGACCTGGAGCAGATCGAGCAGGACATCTTCCGGGGTACGAGCCGTTCGGCGATCGTGCCCCGCGTCTTCGGCGGCCAGGTCGCCGCCCAGGCCCTGGTCGCCGCGGGCCGTACCGTCCCCACCGGCCTTCCCCGGGCTCTCGGCTCCGCTCGAGCAGGGGAGACACCCTCCGCCCACTCGCTGCACTCCTACTTCCTGCGGATGGGCGACCCGGGCGCGCCGATCGTCTACCGCGTCGACCGCATCCGCGACGGCCGCTCCTTCACCACCCGCCGGGTCGTCGCCGTCCAGCACGGCCAGCCGATCTTCCACCTCTCGGCGTCCTTCCAGACGCACGAGGAGGGGCTGGAGCACCAGGCGGCCATGCCCCCCGCCCCGGACCCCGAGACGCTGCCCACCGCCGCGCAGATGCTGCCCCGGTACGCGGACCGCTTCAGCGACCCGGGCATCGTGGACCGGATGATCGAGGCACGGGCCGCGGTCGACCTGCGGTACGTCGACGCGCCGCCCTTCGGCACGGTCGGCGAGCCGCGCGAGCCCCGCTCCCAGGTGTGGTTCCGCACCAACGGCAAGCTCGCGGACGACCCGCTGCTGCACGTCTGCATGGCAACGTACGTCTCCGACATGACACTGCTCGACTCGGTGCTCCTCGCCCACGGGCGCGGCGGCTGGACGGTCGGCGACGTGGTCGGGGCGAGCCTGGACCACGCGATGTGGTTCCACCGGCCGTTCCGGGCCGACGAATGGCTGCTGTACGACCAGGAGTCGCCGTCCGCGTCCGGCGGACGGGGGCTCGGCCAGGCCCGGATATACACGCAGGACGGGCGGCTGGCGATCACCGTGATCCAGGAGGGCGTGGTCCGCGTTCCCCGGGACTGACCCGTAGCCCCTTTCGAGCGGACCGGCACCCCCGCCCCCGTCGGCGTCAGATCAGCCCCGCCGCGTCCAGCAGATAGTCCGTCAGCGGGTCGTAGAACCGCGGGTCCAGCACGTGGTCGTCCAGCGGTACGGCCACCTGGAGCGTCCCCTCCGCCTCGCCGAGGAACAGCGCCGGGTCGTTGCAGTCCGCGTACCCCACCGCGTCCAGCCCGCGCTGCGCCGCGCACCCGGCCCATCCGTGGTCGGCGACCACCAGGTCCGGCAACGGCCGGCTCTCCCGCTCCAGACCGTCCAGGATCGCGGCCATCGGGGCGGGCGAGTGCGTGTGCCAGAGGGTCGCGCCGCGTTCCTGCACCGCGACGTCCGCGAACTGGAACACCATGCCCTCGTCGGCCACCAGCCCCGAGGGGATCCGTACGATCTCGCACCCGGCGGCCCGCAGCGCCTGCGCGGTCTGCCGGTGCACGTCGAGGAGCCCGCCCGGGTGCCCGGTCGCGAACAGCACGCGCTGCGCGCCCGCCGCCGCCTTGCGCAGCCGCGCCGCCATCCGCTCCAGGGCGTCGACCGTCAGCTCCGGGTCGATGGTGTCCTGCCCGAACCGGTGTTCCGGGTCGTCGCTGACCCCGCACCGCTCGGCCATCACGGCCAGCACGTCCTGCTCGTCGCGCCACCGGTCCCCGAGCTCCAGACCCAGCCAGAAGTGGCGGTCGCCGTTGGCGAGCTTGCGGTAGTGGGAGAGGTTGTTGTCGCGGGGGGTGGCGACGTCTCCGGCGATGCGCGTACGGACGAGGTGTTCGACGAGGGCGGCACGGCTGGGTATCGGCATGAACCCATTGTGCCGTCAGGTGTGCGCAGTGTGCCGGGTGTCTTGTACGACGGACCGTCCGGACGCGCCGTCCGTCCGGACGGTCCGTCCGGTCAGGGAAGCCTGGTCGAGTGGGTGATCTTCTTGAGGTGGTAGTACGTGGCGACGCACTGACCCGGCCACAGCCTCTTGCCGTGGTCACCGAACGGCTCCACCATGTTGCTGACCGACACCGGTGTGTACGGAAGCACCTGGGCGCCGCGGGCCGCCTGTTCCCTCAGCCACCGGTCCTGCCGGTCCCAGTTCTGGGCGCGCACGTCCATCTTCCGCTCCAGCTGGAGCAGCGGGACGGCAAGGCCGGCGCAGACCCCGGCGCAGACGGCTCCGGCGACCACCGCCGTCGCCGTGGGGATTCCCCACCGGACGGTGCGCAGTGTGCGTCCCAGCAGGGCGCCGACGCCGACCAGGAGCAGCACGTACAGCAGGAGGAAGTCGCCCCAGATGCGCGACGCGCTGGTCACGCTCGCCCCGAAGGCGGGGTGGGCGACGACGATGCAGAGGTAGCCGGAGACCAGGAAGGCGAGGAATCCGACGGCGACCGGAAGGAAGGGCCTGCGGCGCAGGGACCCCTCCGGCGCGTTCTTTCCCTGCGGCCCGCCGCCGCGCACGAGCAGGCCCAGCAGTACGCCGACGGCGATCGCTCCCACGTATTGCCAGGTCGTGAAGATCGTCCCGAGGATGTGCGCGAACGCCCGCAGCGCCGTGGCCAGTGCCTCCGGCCCGAACATGGAAGCGCCGTCGGCGCCGAACCGTTCGCGCCGGGTGCGTGCGCCGGGCGACAGGTACAGGATGGCCGTCCCGACCGCGACTCCGGCGAAGGCGACGACGCACCAGATACGGGTGTGGGTGCGGCCGGGGCCGGGAAGGGCCCAGCGACTGATCAGCAGGACGGCGGCGAGCAGCGTGAACGCGACGACCGACGTCTCCTCCGACAGGGTGCCGATGAAGATCCCGGCCAGGTACGCGACGCCCAGCGCGAGGGCGCGTCCCCGCCCGGTCCGTGCGCGCAGCAGGGGGATCAGGGCGGCGCAGGCCAGTACCGGTGAGACGGTGTGCGAGACGGAGTTGGCGGGCCAGTAGAACGCCTTGTACGGGTTGGACGTCGCGAGAAGGAAGATCACCGCCGTCATCGCGCCCACCAGCAGCGCGAGCCCGCGCGGCGCGGTCAGCCCGGCTCTCTTGAGCACGGAGGCGATGAGCGCCCAGAGGATGCCCAGCATGAGCACCCCGCTGACCAGGGCGAACCACTGATGGCCCGCGACGCCGAAGGCCCCGTACGCGATGACGAGCAGCGCGTTGGCGACGCGACCGTTGTCGTGGAGGAAGAACTTCGCGATCATCCCGGAAGCCCCCTCGTCCCGTACGACCGGGAGGAAGCACCAGTCGTCCCCGCCCGGACGGACCAGGCGGCCGATCCAGAAGGCCGCGCCGAGCAGGGCGAGCGGCAGCAGGGTGAGGGCCGTCGTCCCGATCGTCGCCCACCGCCGCGCGGGGGCCGGGCGCGCTTGCGGCGGGTGGGAGTCCGCGCTCTGCGCCTGTGCGCCGGCGGCCTCCGGCGTATCGGCGGTATTCGGCGTATCGGCGGATGCGGATTTCGACGTGTCAGCGGGCATGTGCACTGGGCGTCCTTCGTACGGTGCTCGCGTCCTGCCCGCCGAGGGGTTCGGGCGGTGGGGTTCGCGGTGTGGTTTCACGGTGCGGTGTGTCCGGCACGGCTCTCGGCCGGACCGGCGCTCTGCCGGGCCAGGTCGGTGCCGGAATCGATGGCCCATCGGGCAAGGAGGAACGAGAAGGGGGTGGCGAGGATTCCCGCGGCCACGGCGGCGATGTTCTTGTCCATGCCCAGCCTGCTCACGCCGAGGTAGAGCAGAACGCCCGTGAGTACGAGATTGACGACGCTCGACAGGGGATACCGGACGAAGGCCTGCCAGGTCGGCTTCGTACGGCAGGTGATGTACGAGTTGAGCAGGAAGGATCCCACGATGCTGACCGTGTATCCGATGACGTGCGCGGCCAGATAGGGAATCCAGGTATTCAGCGTGGCGTACACGGCCAGATATACCACCGTATTGATTACTCCGATCAGCCCGAAATCGACGAACTGGCGCAGGGTCCGGAACCGGGACGCCCCGAGCGCGGTCGATCCGGTACGCCCCGCCGGCGCTCTCCTGTCCCCGGGCGCGGACGGTCGCGGACGCACCTCTGCCGGAATATCGAACGGGAGAACCTGCGGAGATTCATTCGTTTCGCGCACCACGTAGTGCGGGCGGCGTTTCACCTCGCTGTAGATGCGTCCCACGTATTCACCGATGACGCCGAGCGTGGCGAGCTGGATTCCGCCGAGCGCCACGATGGCGGTCAGCAGGGTGGTGTAGCCGGGTACGGCGACGCCGTGGAGCACGACGCCGGCGATGGTCCACAGGGCGTATCCCAGTGCCGCCAGCGCGAGCGCGAGGCCGCCGTGGATGGCCAGGCGCAGCGGGCGGCTGTTGAAGGAGATCAGCCCGTCGATCCCGTAGTTGAACAGGCGTCTGCCGCCCCACTTCGAACGTCCCGCCGCGCGCTGGATGTTGCTGTACGTGAAGCTGACGGTTTCGAAACCGATCCAGGAGAAGATCCCCTTGGAGAACCGGTTGCTCTCGGGCAGCGCGAGCACGGCGTCCACGGCGGTGCGCGACAGCAGCCTGAAGTCGCCCTCCCCGTCGACTACCTCGACGTCCATGCACCGGCCCATGGCCCGGTAGCAGGCGGCGCTGAGAAAGGTGCGCAGGGTGCCCTCGCCGTCGCGGTCGCGCCGCGCGACGACCTGGTCGTAGCCGCGCTGCCGCAGCTCCAGCATGCGGGGCACCAGTTCGGGCGGGTGCTGGAGGTCTGCGTCCATGAGGACGACGGCGTCGCCGCGGGACATGCGCAGCCCCGCGAGCATGGCGGCCTCCTTGCCGAAATTGCGGCTGAAGGAGGTGTAGCGGACCCGCCGGTCCGCGGTGGCGAGTGAACCGATCCGGAGCCTGGTCCGGTCACTGCTGCCGTCGTCGACATAACAGATCTCGAAGGTCCGCCGAGTGGGTTCGAGGGCGGAGATCAGCGCACGGTGAAATGCCTCGATGACCTCGTCCTCATTGAAACACGGGACAACGATCGAAACCTGACATGTTTTCATTTAAATCCCCCATCAGGCGTGGGTGAGCCAGCTCAAACCATATGCCTGGGGGTGCCGCGAAACCCCGACCGACGGAGCTAGTCGGGGAAAAAGAAAGAGAATCCGAGGAACTCCCTGGACCCTCTCTCATTAATTCATATATTCAAGGCCGCGTTGAATCGGGTACCCTCCGCCGGGCACCGGCCCGCAGGCCTTACGGGCGGACCGCCGCCGCCTCGAACGCCCCGCGCGCCAGCCGGTGCAGCAGTGCCGCCGTGCCTGCGCGGTCGGGCTGCGCGCCGGGGCGGCCCAGGTGCGGGGTCGAGTTCAGCAGCCCGAAGACGGCGTGGACGGCGGCGCGGGCCTCGTGTTCGAGCAGGTCCGGATACGCCTCGCGGACGACCTCCACCCACACCTCGACGTACTGCCGCTGGAGCTGACGGACCCGCTTGCGGTCGGCGTCCCGGAGGCGGTCCAGCTCACGGTCATGGAGGGTGATCAGGGGGCGGTCGTCGAGGGCGAAGTCGATGTGGCCCTCGATGAGCGCGTCGAGCAGGGCCTGCGGCGAGCCGTCGCCACAGGCGGCGTCCTCCGACACCCGCAGCCGCCCGCCCGCCAGCAGCCGCTCACTGATGCCGACGAGCAGCTCGGCGAGCATCGCGTCCTTGCCGGGGAAGTGCCGGTAGAGACCGGGGCCGCTGATGCCGACCGCGGCACCTATCTCGTCGACGCCGACGCCATGGAAGCCGCGCTCGGCGAAGAGGCGGGCGGCCTCCTTGAGAATCTGCTCGCGGCGGGTGGGGGCGTCCGTCCTGATGGTCATGGATTCGATTCTAGACAGTCGGGTTAGCGGTCGTTAACCTGAAGGTATACGTTAACGCTCACTAACTACTGCGGTACGGGCAAGGGGGCTCGACAGGATGCAGCAGGCACCGGTTCTGGCGAGCGCGGCCGATCCCGCCTCCGAGGCCTGGCAGGCCAACGAGGCGGCGCATCACGCGCTCGCCGACGAGCTGCGCACGCGGCTCGCCACGGCCAGGCTCGGCGGGGGTGAGAAGGCGCGGGCCCGGCATGTGGCGCGCGGCAAACTGCTGCCCCGGGACCGGGTGGACACCCTGCTCGATCCGGGCTCCCCGTTCCTGGAGCTGGCCCCGCTGGCGGCCGAGGGGCTGTACGGGGGCGCCGCCCCGGCGGCCGGGGTGATCGCCGGGATCGGCCGGGTCAGCGGCCGGGAGTGCGTGATCGTCGCCAATGACGCGACCGTCAAGGGCGGCACGTACTACCCGATGACCGTGAAGAAGCACCTGCGCGCCCAGGAGGTGGCGCTGGAGAACCGGCTCCCCTGCCTGTATCTCGTCGACTCGGGCGGCGCGTTCCTGCCGATGCAGGACGAGGTCTTCCCGGACCGGGAGCACTTCGGGCGGATCTTCTACAACCAGGCCCGGATGTCGGGGGCCGGCATCCCGCAGATCGCGGCCGTGCTGGGGTCGTGCACGGCGGGTGGGGCGTACGTCCCCGCGATGAGCGACGAGGCCGTGATCGTACGGAACCAGGGCACGATCTTCCTGGGCGGTCCGCCGCTGGTGAAGGCCGCGACCGGCGAGGTCGTGACGGCCGAGGAGCTCGGCGGCGGCGAGGTGCACTCCCGTACGTCGGGGGTCACCGACCATCTCGCCGAGGACGACGCGCACGCGCTGCGGATCGTGCGGAACATCGTCGCCACGCTGCCGGACCGCGCGGCGCTCCCGTGGTCGGTGCGGCCGGCCGAGGAGCCGAAGGTCGACCCCGCCGGGCTGTACGGGGCCGTCCCGGTCGATTCCCGCACGCCGTACGACGTCCGGGAGGTGATCGCCCGGGTGGTGGACGGCTCACGGTTCGCCGAGTTCAAGGCGGAGTACGGTACGACGCTGATCACCGGCTTCGCCCGGATCCACGGCCACCCGGTCGGGATCGTCGCCAACAACGGCATCCTGTTCTCCGAGTCCGCCCAGAAGGGCGCCCACTTCATCGAGCTGTGCGACCAGCGCGGCATCCCGCTGGTCTTCCTGCAGAACATCTCGGGTTTCATGGTGGGGCGGGACTACGAGGCCGGTGGCATCGCCAAGCACGGCGCCAAGATGGTGACGGCGGTCGCCTGCACCCGCGTGCCGAAGCTGACGGTGGTCGTCGGCGGTTCGTACGGCGCGGGCAACTACTCGATGTGCGGCCGCGCCTACTCCCCCCGCTTCCTGTGGATGTGGCCCAACGCGAAGATCTCCGTCATGGGCGGCGAGCAGGCCGCGTCCGTCCTCTCGACGGTCAAGCGCGACCAGCTGGGCGACGACTGGAGCGCGGCGGACGAGGAGGCGTTCAAGGCCCCGATCCGCGAGCAGTACGAGACCCAGGGCAACGCCTACTACGCCACGGCCCGGCTCTGGGACGACGGCGTGATCGACCCGCTGGAGACCCGGCAGGTGCTGGGGCTCGCCCTGACCGCGTGTGCCAACGCCCCGCTGCCCCAAAAGGACCACGCAGCGCCCGGCTTCGGCGTCTTCCGGATGTGAGGAACAGATGACGATGTTCGACACCGTTCTCGTCGCCAACCGAGGCGAGATCGCGGTACGTGTCATCCGAACGCTGCGCGAGCTCGGCGTCCGCTCGGTCGCCGTGTTCAGCGACGCGGACGCGAACGCCCGGCACGTACGGGAGGCCGACACGGCGGTACGGATCGGGCCCGCGCCCGCCGCCATGAGCTATCTGAGCGTGCCCGCGCTGCTGGACGCGGCCCGTCGCACCGGCGCGCAGGCCGTCCACCCGGGGTACGGGTTCCTCGCCGAGAACGCGGGCTTCGCGCGGGCGTGCGCGGAGGCGGGGCTGACCTTCATCGGCCCGCCCGCCGACGCCATCTCCCTGATGGGCGACAAGATCCGGGCCAAGGAGACGGTCGCAAAGGCCGGGGTCCCGGTGGTGCCCGGCTCCTCGGGGAGCGGGCTCACCGATACCCAACTGGGCGACGCAGCCCGCGAGATCGGCACGCCGGTGCTGCTGAAACCCTCGGCGGGCGGCGGTGGCAAGGGCATGCGGCTGGTGCGCGACGAGACACTGCTCGCGGACGAGATCGCCGCCGCCCGGCGCGAGGCGCGGGCCTCGTTCGGCGACGACACGCTGCTGGTGGAGCGGTGGATCGACCGGCCCCGGCACATCGAGATCCAGGTCCTGGCGGACACCCACGGCAACGTGGTCCATCTCGGTGAGCGCGAATGCTCGCTCCAGCGCCGCCACCAGAAGATCATCGAGGAGGCGCCGTCCGTCCTGCTCGACGAGGAGACCCGGGCGGCGATGGGCGAGGCGGCCGTCCAGGCGGCCCGCTCCTGCGGATATGTCGGCGCGGGCACGGTGGAGTTCATCGTCCCGGGCAACGACCCCGCCTCGTACTACTTCATGGAGATGAACACCCGCCTCCAGGTCGAGCACCCGGTCACCGAGCTGATCACCGGCCTGGACCTGGTGGAGTGGCAGCTGAGGATCGCGGCGGGCGAGCAACTCCCCTACCAGCAGCAGGACATCCGGTTCACCGGCCATGCGATCGAGGCCCGGATCTGCGCCGAGGACCCGTCCCGCGGCTTCCTGCCGTCCGGCGGCACGGTCCTCGCACTGCACGAGCCGCGGGGCAACGGCGTACGGACGGACTCCGGGCTCGCCGCGGGCGGCGAGGTCGGCAGCCTGTACGACCCGATGCTGTCGAAGGTCATCGCGTACGGCCCCGACCGCGCCGCCGCCCTGCGCGGGCTGCGCGCGGCCCTCGCGGACACGGTGATCCTCGGCGTCCCGACGAACGCCGGCTTCCTGCGGCGGCTGCTCGCCCACCCCGGGGTGGTGGCGGGCGATCTGGACACCGGCCTGGTGGAGCGCGACGTGGCCGCACTGGTGCCGGAGGGAGTGCCGGAGGAGGTGTACGCGGCCGCGGCGCTGCTGCGGCAGTCCGCCCCACCGGCCGCCTCCCCCGCCGACGCCGCCGGCTGGGTGGACCCGTTCTCGGTGGCGAGCGGCTGGCGGCTGGGCGGCACCCCCGCCCGTACGGTGCGCCACTTCCGGCTGCCCGGCCATGATCCGGTGCAGGTCTCGCTGCGCTCCTGCCCGGCGGGCACCGAGCTGACGCTCGGCCATGTCGGGGAGGGGGCACAGCCCCCGGAGCCCGCGACGGGCCCCTGCGGCCCACTGGCCCCGCTGCCCGGCGGCAAGGAGACGGCGAACACGGTCGAGCTGTCCGCGCACCGCATCGTCATCGAACTCGCCGGTGTCACCCACACGTTCACCCACGCCGCATCCCCGGACGGGACCTGGCTGGGCCGTGACGGCGACACCTGGCACGTCCAGGACCACGACCCCGTGGAGGCGTCCCTGGCCGGCGCCGCGCGCTCCGGGGCGGACACGCTCGCCGCACCCATGCCCGGCACCGTCACCGTCGTGAAGGTGGCGGTCGGGGACGAGGTCGCGGCCGGTCAGAGCCTGCTCGTCGTCGAGGCGATGAAGATGGAACACGTCATCTCCGCCCCGCACGCCGGAACCGTGACCGAGCTGGACGTCACCGCCGGCACCACGGTCGCCATGGACCAGATCCTGGCCGTGGTGACCCCCGCCGAGGCCCCCGGGGAGCAGGCATGACGACACCCCGCGCCCTGCCCATGACCGTGCCCGCCCAGGATCTGCCCCCACGGGTGCGCATCCACGAGGTCGGCGCCCGCGACGGGCTGCAGAACGAGAAGGCCGTCGTACCGACCGCGGTGAAGGCGGAGTTCATCCACCGCCTCGCCGCGTCGGGCCTGACCACCATCGAGGCGACCAGCTTCGTGCACCCGAAGTGGGTACCCCAACTGGCCGATGCCGAGGACCTGTTCCCCCGTCTCGCCGACATCGCGGGCGTCGATCTGCCCGTGCTCGTACCGAACGAACGCGGCCTGGACCGGGCCCTGGCGCTCGGCGCCCGGCGAATCGCGGTGTTCGGCTCGGCGACCGAGACGTTCGCCGCCCGCAATCTCAACCGCACCGTCGACGAGTCCCTCGCCATGTTCGAGCCGGTCGTGGCCCGCGCCAAGGCCGACAAGGTGCACGTGCGCGGCTATCTGTCGATGTGCTTCGGCGATCCGTGGGAGGGACCCGTCCCCGTCCATCAGGTCGTCCGCGTGGCCAAGGCGCTGATGGACCTCGGCTGCGACGAGCTCTCCCTCGGCGACACCATCGGCGTCGCCACGCCCGGCCATGTGCAGGACCTGCTCTCCGAACTGAACGAGGAAGGCGTGCGCACCGACGCCATCGGCGTGCACTTCCACGACACGTACGGACAGGCCCTGTCCAACACCCTCGCCGCGCTCCAGCACGGTGTGACCACCGTGGACGCCTCCGCGGGCGGACTCGGCGGCTGCCCGTACGCGAAGAGCGCGACCGGAAACCTCGCCACCGAAGACCTCGTGTGGATGCTCCAGGGCCTCGGCATCGAAACCGGGGTCGACCTCGACGCGCTCACCGCCACCAGCGTGTGGCTCGCCGAACAGCTGGGCCGACCCAGCCCGTCCCGTACCGTCCGCGCGCTCTCGGTGCGATAACCACCGTCCCACAAGGAGTGACACCTGCCATGCCCCTGGACCACCGGCTGACCGCCGAGCACGAGGAACTGCGTCGCACCGTCGAGGAGTTCGCGCACGATGTGATCGCCCCGAAGATCGGCGACTTCTACGAGCGCCATGAGTTCCCGTACGAGATCGTGCGGGAGATGGGACGGATGGGCCTGTTCGGGCTGCCGTTCCCCGAGGAGTACGGCGGCATGGGCGGCGACTACCTCGCCCTCGGGATCGCCCTGGAGGAGCTGGCCCGGGTCGACTCCTCCGTGGCGATCACCCTGGAGGCCGGGGTCTCGCTCGGCGCGATGCCGGTCTTCCGCTTCGGTACGGAGGAGCAGAAGCGGCAGTGGCTGCCGAAGCTCTGCTCGGGCGAGGCGCTCGGCGCGTTCGGCCTGACCGAGCCGGACGCCGGTTCGGACGCGGGCGGCACCCGCACGACGGCGGTGCGCGACGAGGCGGCGGGCGAGTGGGTGATCAACGGCTCGAAGTGCTTCATCACCAACTCCGGTACGGACATCACCGAACTGGTCACGGTCACGGCGGTGACCGGCCACAAGGCGAACGGCGCCCCGCTCATCTCCTGCATCATCGTGCCGTCCGGCACCCCTGGCTTCACGGTCGCCGCCCCGTACTCCAAGGTCGGCTGGAACGCCTCGGACACCCGCGAGCTGTCCTTCTCCGACGTCCGCGTCCCGCTGACGAACCTGCTGGGCGAGGAGGGCCGCGGCTACGCCCAGTTCCTGCGCATCCTGGACGAGGGCCGCATCGCCATCGCCGCCCTGTCCACCGGCCTGGCGCAGGGCTGCGTCGACGAGTCGGTGAAGTACGCCAAGGAGCGCCACGCCTTCGGCAAGCCCATCGGCGTCAACCAGGCGATCCAGTTCAAGATCGCGGACATGGAGACGCGCGCCCACATGGCCCGCCTCGGCTGGCGCGACGCGGCGTCGCGCCTGGTCGCAGGTGAACCCTTCAAGAAGGAGGCGGCGATCGCGAAGCTGTACTCGTCGACGGTCGCGGTCGACAACGCCCGCGAGGCGACGCAGATCCACGGCGGCTACGGCTTCATGAACGAATACCCGGTGGCCAGGATGTGGCGCGACTCCAAGATCCTGGAGATCGGCGAGGGCACCAGCGAGGTGCAGCGGATGCTGATCGCGAGGGAGCTGGGCCTGCCGGCCTGACGGTCACCGGACGTGGCCGGGCGGGCGATCAGTTCGTCGCGCCCGGCCACTCCTCGCGCAGCATCCCGAACAGCACGGTGTCGTACCGCTTGCCCGCCACCGGCACGGTGCCCCGGCGTCGGCCCTCCTCGCGGAAGCCCGCCTTGGTGAAGGCGCGGACGGCCCGCTCGTTGCCGCTCCAGGTGTCGAGCTCGATCCGGTGCAGCCCGAAGGCCCCGAACAGGTGTCCCACCAGCAGGCGCAGCGCATCGGAGCCGTGGCCGCGGCTCCAACGGTCCCGCTCGCCGATCGTGATGCCGACGGTGACCAGCCCGGCGAACGGGTCCAGGTCCCGGTAGTCCGCCATGCCGATCACCGTGCCGTCGGTCAGGTCCTCGACCGTGAAGACGGCCGACTCCCTCGGGTTCAGCCGCAGCATCGTCTCGAAGCCGAGCCCGAGCGCCTCCGCCGTGACCGGCCCGAAGCACGGGTCGCCACCGGCGGCCCAGTGCACCACTTCCGGGTCGTTGCGCCACCGGAGGTGATGCTCCGCGTCCTCCGCACGCAGTGCGCGGAGCCTTACCAACTCGCCTTTGATCATCCGGAGATCGTATGCCGCCCCGCCGGGCCGGTTCACGGGGGGTGAACAACGGTTCCGGAAGCCCGAACCCTTCCGCGGTCCGGTCACCCGCCCCGCCGAACCGACCGGTGCCTGCCGACCGGCGAACACGGGCCGGTATCGCGGGATATCCGGTTCAGCCGGATCAGCCGGATCAGCCGGTGAACAGTGCGCTGTACGCGTTCAGCGCGGGCTGGCCGCCGAGGTGGGCGTAGAGCACGTTGGAGTCCTTGGGAATGTCGCCGCCCCGGACCAGATCGATCAGGCCGGCCATGGACTTGCCCTCGTAGACCGGGTCGAGGATGACGCCCTCCAGCCGGGCGGTGAGCCTCATCGCGTCGAGGGTGGACTGCACCGGGATGCCGTACAGGTCACCGGCCCATCCGGCGAGGACGGTGATCTCGTCTTCCTTCAGGTCCCGGCCGAGGCCGATCAGTTCGGCGGTGCTGCGGGCGATGCGCTCGACCTGGTCGCGGGTCTCGTCGATCTTGGCCGAGGCGTCGATGCCGATGACCCGGCGCGGACGGTCCTGCCCGGCGAAGCCCGCGATCATGCCGGCGTGGGTCGAACCGGTGACCGAACAGACCACGATGGTGTCGAAGAAGACGCCCAGCTCCTCCTCCTGCTGCTGCACCTCATACGCCCAGTTGGCGAAGCCCAGTCCGCCCAGCCTGTGGTCCGAGGCCCCCGCGGGGATCCCGTAGGGACGTCCACCGCGGCTGCGTACGTCCTCCAACGCCTGATTCCAGCTGTCCTTGAAGCCGATGCCGAAGTCGGCCGGGTCCAGGCGGACCTCCGCTCCCATCAGCCGGGACAACAGGATGTTCCCGACCCGGTCGTTGACGGTGTCCGGCCAGTCCACCCAGCGCTCCTGCACCAGCAGGGCCTTCAGCCCGAGCCTGGCCGCGAGCGCGGCCACCTGACGGGTGTGGTTGGACTGGTAGCCACCGATCGAGACGAGTGTGTCGGCACCCTCGGCCAGGATGTCGGGAACGATGTACTCCAGCTTGCGGGTCTTGTTACCGCCGAACGCGAGACCGCTGTTGCAGTCTTCGCGCTTGGCCCAGAGCTTGGCGCCGCCCAGGTGCTCGCTCAGCCGCTCCAGCGGGTGTACCGGGCTGGGGCCGAACAGCAGCGGGTAGCGGGGGAAGTCCTGCACTGACATGACTGTTCTCCTCGGGCTTGAAAGGGGTGGGAGAGGGCGGACAAGCCGGCCGGGCCGGTCCAGCCGGCCTGGTCGGTCAGCCGGCCTGGTCGGTCAGCCGGCCTGGTCGGTCAGCCGACCTCGTCGGATTGCTCCGTGCCGGACATCTCCAGCAGCGGCTCCAGGGTCTGCCAGGTGTCGAAGGAGACGTCCGCGGCAGCCTCGGCATCACCGGCCGCGCACAAGTCGATGAGCTTGCGGTGCAGAGCCACCGACCCGCGACCGGTGACCGACGAGAAGCGGAGTCGCTCGACCCGGCGGAGCACCGGCGTGAACTGCTCCAGCACGGTCTTGACCGCGTCGTTCCCCGCGGCCTCGACGGTCACCGCGTGGAGCTCGTCGTCGGCGGCGAGCGCAGCGTCGACGTCACCGCGCCGGAGCGCGGCGTCGAATCGCTCGTTGGCGCTTCGCATCCGCGCGAAGTCCTCCTCGGTCATCTGACTCACGGCCTCGCGGACCGCGAGTCGATGCATGGCCGCGACCACCGACTGTGCGTTGCGGGTCACGCGCACGTCCAGCGTGCTGACGGTGGTGGATCGGCCTGGTGCGGCGACAACCAGGCCGGCTTGGCCCAGACGCAGAAGTGCCTCGCGCACGGGGGTGCGACTGACACCGAGCCAGCCGGCGAGCTCACCGTCGCGCACCTGCTCGCCGGGCTCCAGCGTCCCGTCGACGATCGCATCGCGCAGCCGACGGAACACGTGGTCTCGCAACAGGTCACGGGGCGGCGAGGTCTCGCCTTGAGGGATCGGCATGCAATATATTGCGTACTACGTATTGCCGCATGTCAATAGCCACGCAGCGCTGCGGCACACCGCGTCAAGCGGTCGGAGGGCATCGAGGACCTCCTCGCCGAGTGCGAGCTGCTGCGCGGACATACGGCGGAGCTCGGCGCGCACAGCGGTTACGGGGAGGACTACGTGACCGCCCGGCTCGCCGACATCACCGCAGCCGCCCTGCGCGCCCGGGCCGTGGGCGGCGGGGTCCTCGTCCGGTGAAGGGCCGCTGCGCGGACACACCCCCACATACCCAATAAGGTTAGGCTAACCTTCCTTTGAACGTACCGGCGACCGGTTCCTGGCTTCGCTTCCGGTTCCGGGGAGGAACCCCCGCATGACGACGTCCGCCACACCGCCCATCGCCCCCTTCCGGTTCTTCGCCCTGACCGTCCTGCGGGCCCGGCGACTGGGGCCCTCGATGCTCCGGGTCACCTTCGGCGGACCAGGGCTCGACGGCCTCGCCGCCGGGGGCCGTGACCAGAGCCTGTCGCGAGCCGGCTCGTCGCGGGCGGCGCGGAGACGGGGCACTGAGTCCGGCGTCCCGGGAACAACGCGGCTCCGCCGCGGAGTTCGTCCGGCGCGGTTCCCCCGGCCCCGCGCGCATATCCGCTTCCGCCTGTCACCGCCATGACATACCCTTCACAACAACGGCCGCGCCCCGCACACCGTCTTCACATAACGGTGTCCGGATGCCGCGCGGCCCGCCTCGTCACCCGGCCCATCCACCGGGTTTCACTGTGGGGGTACATCAACGTGCGCACGCGCACCGTGTCGACCGCGCTCGCGGTCCTCTTCAGCTCGACGGCGCTGGCCGTCGGCACCACGGGGTCGGCCATGGCCGACTCCAGCAAGGCCCTGCCGATCTCCTCGTACGGCGACATCGCCGTGGACGGTGTACACAAGCGGGTCTACATCAGCGATCCGAGCGGCAACAAGGTCGTCGTCACCGACTACGCGGGCAAGGTCGTGACGACCGTCCCGAATCTCCCTGGCGTACAGGATCTGGCGATCGCGCCCGACTCCCGTTCCGTCTACGCGGCCGTCCCGGGCAGCGACGCCGTCGTGGCCATCGAGACGACCACCTCGACGGCCGCCGCGCAGTACGGCACCGGCGAGAACACCCGGCCCCAGACGCTGGCGGTGGCGGGCGGGCGGGTCTGGTTCATGTACGGCGAGCAGCCTTCGCACCACCTGGGCTCGTTCGACCCCGCGCAGAGCAGCCCGGAGGTCGCCCTCGACCAGCTCCCCGGCATCGGCTGGTACGACGCCCCCGAGCTGGAGTCCACCGGGAACACCCTGGTGCTCGGCGTCCACGGCACCTGGTCCGGACTGGCCGTGTACGACGTGTCGACGAGCACCCCCGTCCTGCGCAAGGAGGGCATGCCGTCCGAGGCCGCGAACTACATGGACGACTTCGCACTCAGCGCCGACGGCAAGAAGATCGTCGCCGCCTCGGGCGAGTCCCCCTACGCGGCGACCGCGATCAACACCGACGACCTCACCCGTACCGGCGGCTATCCGACCAAGGCGGACCATCCCAACTCGGCCGCGATCGCCCCGGACGGCACGGTCGCCCTGTCCACCTACAGCTGGTACGACACGGACATCTACATCTACAAGCCCGGCGCGACGACGCCGTACCGCACGTACACGTACGACCAGGGCACGCCGGGCGGCGACACCATCACCTCGCGAGGACTGGCGTGGGCCCCCGACGGGACCAAGCTGTTCGCCCTCGCCAACGGCTACGGCGGGCCGTCCCTGCGGGTCCTCGACGACGCCACCCGCTACCCGGTCAAGGCCACCGTCTCCGCGCCTGCCAAGGCGACCCGCGCCAAGAAGCTCGACGTCACCGGCAAACTGACCTCCGGCAAGTCCTTCCCCTCGGGCTCCAAGGTCACCGTCACCCGGACCGATATCGACTCCCCCAAGGGCAAGTCGCTCGGCACGAAGACGGTCGGTTCGTCCGGTGCGTTCTCCTTCAGCGACACCCCGCCCGCCGGCGGCAACGTCACCTACACGGCGACGTACGCGGGCGACGCCACGCACGCGCCCGCATCGGGCAAGGACACGGTCGCCGTCTCGCGCACCGCCACCGCCCTCACGCTCAACCACAACGGCGGCACCTACTCCTACGGCGCCCAGGTCTCGTTCACCGCCCACCTCGGCAAGACGTACAAGAACCGCACCGTCGAGATCTGGGCCGATCCCTTCGGCGCCGACAAGCCCAAGAAGCTGCTGAAGAAGGGCAAGGTCAACTCCAAGGGCAACCTGTCGGTCACCGTGAGCATGACCCGTAACACCGCGGTCACCGCGGTCTACGCGGGCGATGCCCGCTCGGGTTCCAAGACCGTGAAGTCGACCGCGTATGCCAAGGTGAAGGTCTCCACCTCCGTCTCCAAGCAGTACAAGACAGGCAAGATCGGTTCCACGACGTACTACTGGTTCCACAAGAACACCGACCCGGTCCTCACTACGTCGATGACGTACTACAAGGGCCGCCAGCAGCGCTTCGGGCTCCAGGTCTACTTCCAGGGCAAGTGGTACGACGCGGACCCCGAGTACTTCGCGCTGGGCACCGACGGCAAGTCCGTGGTCCGCCTCGAAGCCCCTGGCCAGTCCGGCATCCGCGCCCGGATGCGCTCCTCGTACGTCAAGGGCTCCTCGGGTGACAACGTGAACTCGACGACGCACGGCGCGTGGAAGTACCTGTACTTCACGAAGTAGGGAACAGCACACCACTGCCGCGTGACGGAGAAGGGCCCCGGCGGGGGCCCTTCTGCACGGTCGGGGTGCAATTCGTTCGACAGCGCGCAGCCCCTTTCGGCAGAGTCCGTACATGCAGCCGCACCACTGGCCCCTGTACGGGCTCCGCCTCCGCACACCGCGTCTGGAACTCCGGCTTCCGGAACTGGAGTTGCTGGACGACCTCGCGTCGGTGGCCGTCGACGGGGTGCACCCGCCGGCCGATATGCCGTTCACGGCCCCCTGGACCGACGCGTCGCCCGCCGAGCGTGGAAAGGCCGTGCCGCCCTGCATCTCGCCTTCGCCGGACTCGGGGCCCGGACCGCGGTCTCGGCAGCCATGACCGACAACCCGCGCTCGCTGGGCGTCTCACGCCGACTCGGATATCTGCCGGACGGCATGGAAGTCGCCGGGGTACGGGGCGTGCCCGTCACTCTGCAACGGCTGCGGCTGGACCGGGCCCGCTGGGAGGAGTACCGGGTCGTCGAGGTGACGGTCGAGGGATTCGACGGCTGCCGGGAGGAGTTCGGGGCGTGACGCTGTTGGTGCACACCTTCGTCTACGACGAGCACGGCCGATCGCGTCTGCTCGACGACCCCGAGGACGGCAGCGACATGGCCGGGACAGAGGTCTGCCGGACCACGTTGTGGGGATCGGACGCCGCGCGGGCGCTCGGCGCCCGGTTCCTCCCGGAGCTGGCCACCGGCGATCTGTACGTGGAGCCGGAGGACGTCGACGACTTCCTCGCCGAGTGCGAACTGCTGCACCGGAACGCCTCGACGCTCGCCGGAGGCGGTGGCCACTGGCGGGACTACGTGGTGGTCCGGCTCGCCAACATCACCCGCGCCGCCCTGCGGGCCCGGGCGGTGGGCGGCGGGGTCCTGGTCTGGTGAGCGGCCGGAGGGAACCCTCGAATGTTCGATGAGGTTAGGCTAACCTTCCTCCCGGCATGCCGGTGGTCTGTTCCCGGCTTCGCTTCCGGTTCCTGGGAGGACCCCCCGCATGACGACGTCCGTCGCACCCCCCATCACCCCCTTCCGGTTCTTCGATCTGACCGTTCTGCGGACCCGGCGGCTCGGGCCCTCGATGCTCCGGGTCACCTTCGGCGGCCCGGGACTCGACGGCTTCGCCGCCGGAGGACGCGACCAGAGCCTGTCGCTGTTCCTGCCGCACCCCGGCCAGCCGGAACCAGTCGTTCCGGTCGATGCGGACGGCAACTGGTTCGCCGCCTGGCGCGCACTTCCGGACAACGTACGGGCCGTCATGCGCTCGTACACCGTGCGCACCCAACGCCGTACACCCGACGGGGCGAGCGAGGTCGACATCGACTTCGCGCTGCACGAGGACGGCGGGCCCGCCTGCCGCTGGGCCGCGGGCGTCTCCCCCGGCGACCGGCTCAAGGCGCTGGGCCCGGCCGTCGAGGACAACACCGCCGTCCGCTTCCGCCCTCCGCAGGACACCGACTGGGTGCTGATCTGGGCCGACGAGACCGCACTGCCCGCCGCGTCGGCCGCCCTGGAGTGGCTGCCGGCCGGCCTGAAGGCGCGGGTCTGGCTGGAGGTCCAGCACACCGAGGACCGCCAGGCCCTCGACACCGCCGCCAAGGCCCGGATCACCTGGCTCGTAAGGGACGAGGGGGCGCCCACCTCCCTGGAGGCCGTCCGGGCGGCCGAGTTGCCCGAGGGGATGCCGTACGCCTGGATCGCGGGCGAGTCGTCGCAGGTACGGGCGCTGCGCCGGCACCTCGTGCAGGAACGCCACATCGACCGCAGGCGCGTGACGTTCGCCGGGTACTGGCGGCGCGGGTTGAGCGAGGAGCAACTGCGCGAGGCACCGCCGTCCCGCGCGGACGCGTAGGCGGCGCGCAGACGGACGAGCACGCAGCAGGCGGCAGGCGGGAGGCGGCAGGCACCGGACGACATCGGCCGACAGGCCGGAAGCCGCCACTCCGCACGCGCGAATGAGAAAACTTTCGCACCTTCGGGGCGAGGGTCCACATGAAAGTTAGGTTAGGCTAACCTTACTTTGACATCGGACCCTTGCCCCCAACTCCTGTCCTGATGAGGGCCGATGAAGTTTCCCCGCATCCGGGAGGACCCCTTCATGCGTTCGCACCTGCTCAACGGCACGACCGCGGAGCGCTACCGGCGCTCCGTGACCGCAGGAGTCGAACGGGTCGCAGCCACACTCGCCACCACGGACCGGCCGTTCACCGGAGTCCGCGTCGACGAGCTCTCCCCCGTTGTCGACGCGATCGATCTGGACCGGCCGCTGGGCGACGCGTCCGCCGCCCTCGACGAGCTCGACCGCGTCTATCTCCGTGACGCGGTCTACTTCCACCACCCCCGCTATCTGGGCCACCTCAACTGCCCGGTCGTCATCCCCGCCGTCCTCGGCGAAGCCGTTCTCTCGGCTGTCAACTCCTCCCTGGACACCTGGGACCAGAGCGCCGGCGGCACCCTGATCGAGCGCCGGCTGATCGACTGGACCGCCGCCCGGATCGGGCTCGGACCGGCCGCGGACGGCATCTTCACCAGCGGCGGTACGCAGTCCAACCTCCAGGCCCTGCTGCTGGCCCGGGAAGAGGCCAAGACGCCTTCGCACCACTTCACCCGGCTGCGCATCCTCACCTCCGAATGC
Source organism: Streptomyces sp. NBC_00846 (assembly GCF_045207325.1). Taxonomy (NCBI): domain Bacteria; kingdom Bacillati; phylum Actinomycetota; class Actinomycetes; order Kitasatosporales; family Streptomycetaceae; genus Streptomyces; species Streptomyces sp. NBC_00846. The sequence goes on from NZ_CP108846.1 coordinate 2,456,827, forward strand.
AGCCACTTCAGCGTGCAGAAATCCGCGAAACTCCTCGGCCTCGGGCCGGACTCGGTCGTCCCCGTCCCGGTCGACCAGGACAAGCGCATGCGGACGGTGGCGCTGGCCCGTGCCCTGGAGCAGTGCGTCGCCGAGGGCGCCGTCCCGATGGCGGTCGTCGCCACGGCGGGCACCACCGACTTCGGTTCCATCGATCCGCTGCCCGAGATCGCCGCGATCTGCCGACGGTTCTCCACCTGGCTGCACGTCGACGCCGCGTACGGCTGCGGCCTGCTGGCCTCGCTCGACCGCCGGCACCTCCTCGACGGCATCGAACACGCCGACTCGGTCACCGTGGACTACCACAAGTCCTTCTTCCAGCCGGTGAGTTCGTCCGCCGTGCTGGTGCGCGACCGGGCCACACTGCGCCATGCCACGTACCACGCCGAGTACCTCAACCCGCAGCGGATGGCCGCCGAACGCATCCCCAACCAGGTGGACAAGTCGCTGCAGACCACCCGCAGGTTCGACGCCCTGAAACTGTGGATGACGCTGCGCGTCATGGGCGCGGACGGTGTCGGCCGGCTCTTCGACGAGGTCTGCGACCTGGCCGCCGAGGGCTGGCGGCTGCTCGCCGCCGACCCGCGCTTCGACGTCGTCGTCGAACCCCGGCTGTCCACGCTGGTGTTCCGCTGCATCCCGTCAGGCATCACCTCGCCCACCGAGATCGACCGGGCCAATCTCCATGCCCGCAAGGCGCTCTTCGCCTCCGGTGAGGCCGTCGTCGCCGGCACGAAGGTCGACGGGCGCCAGTACCTGAAGTTCACCCTGCTCAACCCCGAAACGACCGCGCAGGACATCGCCGCGGTACTCGACCTGATCTCCGGCCACGCCGAGCAGTACCTGGGAGACTCCCTTGACCGCGCTTCCTGAACCCCGCGATCCGCGGGCCGCCCACGACTTCATCGGGATCGGGCTCGGCCCGTTCAATCTCGGACTCGCCTGCCTGACCGAGCCGATCGACGAGCTGAACGGGGTGTTCCTGGAGTCGAAGCCGGACTTCGACTGGCACTCCGGGATGTTCCTCGAAGGGGCCCATCTGCAGACGCCGTTCATGTCGGACCTGGTCACGATGGCCGACCCGACCTCGCCGTACTCCTTCCTGAACTATCTGAAGGAACGCGGGCGGCTGTACTCCTTCTACATCCGGGAGAACTTCTACCCGCTGCGGACCGAGTACAACGACTACTGCCGCTGGGCCGCCGCCGGGCTGAGCAGCGTCCGCTTCGACGAGACGGTCGAGTCGGTCACGTACGACGAGGGCGCCGGGCTCTACACCGTCCGCACCGCCGGCGGTGGCGTCTTTCGGGCCCCGCGGCTCGTACTGGGCACCGGCACCTCCCCGTACATCCCGGACGCCTGCCGGCAACTGGGCGGCGACCTGCTACACAACTCCCGTTACCTGGAAGGGAAGGCGGCCCTCCAGTCGAAGAAGTCCATCACCCTCGTCGGCAGCGGGCAGAGCGCGGCCGAGATCTACTACGACCTGCTCTCCGAGATCGATGTGCACGGCTACCGGCTGAACTGGGTGACGCGCTCACCGCGGTTCTTCCCGCTGGAGTACACCAAGCTGACGCTGGAGATGACCTCCCCGGAGTACGTCGACTACTTCCACGCCCTGCCCGAGGAGACCCGCTACCGGCTCGAATCCGGGCAGAAGGCCCTCTTCAAGGGCATCGACGGCGAGCTGATCGACGCGATCTTCGACCTGCTCTACCAGAAGAACCTGCCCGGCCCCGTCCCGACCCGGCTCCTCACCAACTCCTCGCTGACAAGCGCCCGTTACGAGGAGGGCAGCGGTACGTACACGCTGGGGCTGCACCAGGACGAACAGGCCAAGGACTACACCCTCACCACCGAGGGCCTGATCCTCGCCACCGGATACCGGTACACCGCGCCCGCCTTTCTGCAGCCGATCGCCGACCGGCTGCGCCACGACGGCCGGGGACGCTTCGACGTGGCCCGCAACTACTCCATCGACACCACCGGGCACGGCGTCTTCCTGCAGAACGCGGGCACGCACACCCACTCGGTCACCTCGCCCGACCTCGGCATGGGTGCCTACCGCAACGCGTACATCATCGGCGAACTGCTCGGCCGTGAGTACTACCCCGTCGAGAAGTCCATCGCCTTCCAGGAGTTCGCCGTATGACCGCCGCCCTCGGCACCTTCACCATCCGCCCGCTGGACCCTTCCCCAAGCTCTCAACTTCTTCCCCGAGCTCTCGACTGCACTCGAGCAGGGGAGACCCCATTGCGCAGGGGAGAACCCCTTTCCGACGCCGAGCTGGTGCACGGCTGGGTCACCCACCCCAAGGCCGCCTTCTGGCTGATGAGCGACGCGAAACTCCAGGACGTCGAGCGGGAGTACCTGGCGATCGCCGCCCACCCGCACCACGACGCCTTCATCGGGCTGTACGACGGGGAGCCCGCCTTCCTGATGGAGCGGTACGACCCCGCCGAGGTCGAACTCAAGGGGCTGTACGAGGCCGAGCCCGGCGACATCGGGATGCACTTCCTGGTCGCCCCGGCCGACACCCCGCTGCACGGCTTCACGCTCGCCGTGATCACCACCGTGCTGGAGGCGCTGTTCGCCGACCCGTCCGTACGCCGGGTCGTCGTCGAACCCGACGTACGCAACACCGCGGTGCACGCGCTCAACAAGGCGGTCGGCTTCGAGGTGCTGGGCGAGATAGCCAAACCGGAGAAGAACGCCCTGCTCAGCGCCTGCACCCGGGAACAGTTCGCCGCAGCGACCGGGGGCAGTGCCTGATGTCCGCCACCATCGAAAGCGCCGCCCACCTCGCCCCCGAGCGCTGGGCCAACGCCAACCGGCTGCTGATCCGCAAGGCGCTCGCCGAGTTCAGCCACGAGCGGCTGCTGGTCCCGGCGCCGCTCGGCGACGACCGCTACGCGGTGCGCGGCGACGACGCGTCGACCGAGTACCGCTTCACCGCCCGGCTCTTCGCCCTCGACCACTGGCAGGTCGAGGCCGACTCGATCACCCGCCATCGGCACGGCTCCGAACTCCCCTTGGACGCGGCCGAGTTCTTCGTGGAGCTGCGCTCCACGCTGGGCCTCTCGGCGGAGATCCTGCCCGTCTATCTGGAGGAGATCTCCGCCACGCTGGCCGGTACCGCGTTCAAGCTGACCAAGCCGCCCGTCACCTCCGCCGAGCTGGTCCGGGCCGGGTTCCAGGCGATCGAGACCGGCATGACCGAGGGCCATCCCTGCTTCGTCGCCAACAATGGGCGGCTCGGCTTCGGCGTGGACGAGTACCGGGCGTACGCCCCCGAGGCCGCGTCCGGGATCCGGCTCGTCTGGCTCGCCGCCCGCCGCGACCGCGCCACCTTCACCGCGGGCGCCGGTCTCGACTACGAGACCCTGATGGAAGGCGAGTTGGGCGAGGAGACCCGGACCCGGTTCGCGGCCACGATGAGCGGACTCGGGCTCGACCTCGACGACTACCTGCTGATCCCCGTCCACCCCTGGCAGTGGTGGAACAAGCTGGCCGTCACCTTCGCCGGGGAGCTCGCGCAGCGGCATCTGGTCTGCCTCGGCGAGGGCGAGGACACGTACCTCGCGCAGCAGTCCATCCGTACGTTCTTCAACACCAGCGCCCCGGACCGGCATTACGTCAAAACGGCGCTGTCCGTCCTCAACATGGGCTTCATGCGCGGCCTCTCCGCCGCGTACATGGAGGCCACGCCGGCGATCAACGACTGGCTGGCCGGGCTGATCGAGGGCGACGAGGTGCTGCGGACAGCCCGCTTCTCGATCATCCGGGAGCGGGCGGCCGTCGGCTACCACCACCGGACGTACGAGGCGGCCACCGCCAAGGGCTCCCCGTACCTGAAGATGCTCGCGGCGCTGTGGCGGGAGAGCCCCGTCCCGGGCCTCGCCCCCGGCGAACGGGTCGCGACCATGGCCTCGCTGCTCCACACCGACCACGAGGGCGGCTCCGTGGCCGCGGCGCTGATCGCCGAGTCGGGGCTGGAGCCCGCGGTGTGGCTGCGCCACTACCTCGACGCGTACCTGGTGCCGGTGCTGCACAGCTTCTACGCCTACGACCTGGTGTTCATGCCGCACGGTGAGAACGTCATCCTCGTCGTCGAGGACGGGGTCGTACGGCGCACGGTCTTCAAGGACATCGCCGAGGAGATCGCCGTCATGGACCCGGACGCGGTGCTGCCGCCGCGGGTCGAGCGGATCCGGGCCGAGGTCCCCGAGGACATGAAGCTGCTCTCCGTCCTCACCGACGTCTTCGACTGCTTCCTGCGCTTCCTGGGCGCCGGCCTGGCGAGCGAGGGCGTCCTCGGAGAGGAGACGTTCTGGCGGACGGTCTCGGACTGCGTCACCGGGTACCAGGACTCGGTGCCGTACCTCTCCGGGAAGTTCGAGCAGTACGACATGTTCACGGAGGAGTTCGCGCTGTCCTGCCTGAACCGGCTGCAGCTGCGGAACAACGAGCAGATGGTCGATCTCACCGATCCGTCGGGGGCGCTGCAGCTGGTCGGCAGGCTGAAGAACCCGATCGCGGGGCGGGCCTGAGGCCGGGGCCGTACCGCGACCGGGAACACCACGGTCGCGGTACGGCCCCGGTCAGCTCACTCCGCGGCCCAGGGAACCTGCGGCGCGCGGTAGTAGTTGATGCCGAGCGCGGAGAACCTCGGCCCCTGCGCGCCGAGCCGCACCTTGTACGCGTCCCAGTCGTGCGTGGCCGCGGGCGACCACCCGAGCTCCGCGACGCCGGGCAGCCTCGGGAACGCCATCTGCTCGATCTCGTCGCTGTTGGTCAGGGTCTCCGACCAGAGCGGCGCCTCGACGCCGAGGACGGAGCCCGCCGGGGCGCCGTCCAGGTACGCCGCCGGATCCCAGTCGTAACTGCGCTGGACGGAGACGTAACCGGCCCAGGCCAGGCCCAGCTCGGTGTCCTTGTCGTACTTCATGTCGAGGTAGCTCCGGTCGGCCGGGGACAGCACCAGCTTCGTGCCGTTCGCGGCGGCGTCCGCCACCTGCTTGCGCTCGGCCGCGCCCGTCCGGTCGTAACCCCAGTACTGGGCGACCGCGCCCTCGACGGGCGTGGCCCCGGTCAGCTGGTGCCAGCCGATCACGATCTTGCCGTGCTCGGCGACGACGGCCTGCGCCTTGTTCATGAAGGTCACGTAGTCCGCGTGGCTGGTGGAGTGCGCCTCGTCGCCGCCGATGTGAAGGTACTTGCCGGGGGTGAGCTCGGCCAGTTCACGGACGACGTCGTCGACGAAGTCGTACGTGATGGCCTTCGGGACGCAGAGCGAACTGAAGCCGACGGCGGTGCCGGTGTAGAGCGGCGGCGCGACGCCGTCGCAGTTCAGCTCCGCGTACGAGGCGAGCGCCGCGTTGGTGTGGCCGGGCATGTCGATCTCCGGCACGACCTCCAGATAGCGGGAGGAGGCGTAGCGGACGATCTCCTTGTAGTCGCTCTTCGTGTAGGAGCCGCCGGTGCCGCCGCCGACCTCCGTCTGCCCGCCGTACGTGGCGAGGCGCGGCCAGGAGTCGATGGCGATTCGCCAGCCCTGGTCGTCGGAGAGATGCAGGTGGAGCTTGTTCATCTTGTAGAGGGCGAGCTGGTCGATGTAGCGCTTGACCTCGGTGACGGAGAAGAAGTGCCGGGACACGTCCAGCATGGCGCTGCGGTACGCGTAGCGGGGCGCGTCCTCGACCGTGCCGCCCGCGACCTTCCACGGGCCCTTCTGGCGGCTGTTCTTCTCCACATCCGCCGGGAGCAGCTGACGGAGCGTCTGGACGCCGTGGAAGAGCCCTGCCGGGCCGCGCGCGGTGATGGTGACGGCGCCGGGGTTCGACTTCAGGGTGTAGCCCTCGGCGCCGGATCCGCTGCCGTTCGGGTCGAGCCGGAGCCGGATGCCGTCGCCGCCGCGGCCGGTGACCGGCAGGGCGTAGCCGGTGGAGGGGCGGAGCACGCCCGCCAGGTAGTCGCCGACCTGCCGGGCCTCGCGGGAGTCGTCCTCGACACGGATCCTGGTGTTCGCCGTGATGCTGTACGGGGCGCCGCCGGGCTTCACCTCGGCGGGGGCGGGCACTATCTGCCCGAGCGGGCGGGGCGAGGGGGCGGCGAACGGGCCGTGACTCGCCGCGTTGCCGTCCGGCGCCGCGCCGATGCCGGCGATACCGGCCGCCGTGACGAGCAGCAGCGAGCCGAGCAGACGGGGGAGGGTGGTGCGCTGTGTCCTGTGCAGTCTCACAAGCCGGGTCCCTTTCGACGGGTTCACACCTGTGGAATCTCCTGACCGAACCATCACCATGCGTATCGCCTGTCTCACGCATGGTCAAGGTGTAGACCACTTCCCCTTATGCGGCTGAGGGAATCGTCCCGCTCCGGGCGCCGACGGGCACCGCCTCCGGAAAGGACGCCTCGGATCCGTACCAGCCGGCCGTGAAGAAGGACCGCAGTGGCGTAGCGGAGTACTCCGCCGAGGCGGAGCGCAGCGCGCTGCCGATCGAGCAGGTGCCCACCGGGCCCGTGGACGGCTCCCTCGAACGCCTGTAGGTACACCCGCACCGACCGCCTCAACCGGACCCGACCGAGAGCCTCATCACACCCACTCCTGCCCGATATCGGGCAGAATTCTTGCGTAAGCGCCCAATCCACAGCAATATCAACGAGTGCTCGAACGCCGCCCGTCGCATGACGACCTCATCGATCACCTGGTGCGCAGCACCGCGCTCCAGCGCGGTGAAGCCGCCCGGGTGATCCTCGACGTGCTGGCGTACTTCGACGAGACGACCGATGAATTCGTCCGCCGCCGCCACCGCGAACTGCAGTCCGGGGGCCTGGTGAACACGGAGATCTTCGAGCGGATCGCGGCCGAACTGCCGCACCGGGCGGTCGCGCCGCCGGAGCTTTCGCTCCGCCAGCTGCGCCGCATCGTCTACGGCTGAGCAACGGGCACCACAGGTACGTCGATGGAGGGGCAGAGACTTTATGTGCGGAATCGTCGGATATATCGGGAAGCGTGATGTGGCTCCGCTGCTGCTGGAAGGGCTGCAGCGGCTGGAGTACCGGGGTTACGACTCCGCGGGCATCGTCATCACCGGCAAGGCGGCGGCCGGGAAGCCCGCCGCCCTGAAGATGGTCAAGGCGAAGGGCCGGGTCCGCGAGCTGGAGGCCCGCGTTCCCAAGCGTTTCACCGGCACCACCGGTATAGCCCACACCCGCTGGGCCACCCACGGCGCCCCGAGCGACGAGAACGCGCACCCGCACCTGGACGCCGACAACAAGGTCGCCGTCGTCCACAACGGCATCATCGACAACGCCTCCGAGCTCCGTGCGAAGCTCGTCGCCGACGGTGTCGTCTTCCTCTCCGAGACCGACACCGAGGTGCTGGTCCACATGATCGCCCGCGCCCAGGCGGACACCCTGGAGGAGAAGGTCCGCGAGGCGCTGCGCTCGGTCGAGGGCACGTACGGCATCGCCGTCCTGCACGCCGACTTCAACGACCGCATCGTGGTCGCCCGCAACGGCTCCCCGGTCGTCCTCGGCATCGGCGAGAAGGAGATGTTCGTCGCCTCGGACGTCGCCGCGCTGGTCGCCCACACCCGCCAGGTCGTCACTCTGGACGACGGCGAGATGGCCACCCTCAAGGCCGACGAATTCCGTACGTACACCACGGAGGGCTCGTCCACGACGGCCACGCCGACCACCGTGGAGTGGGAGGCCGAGTCGTACGACATGGGCGGCCACGACACGTACATGCACAAGGAGATCTCCGAGCAGGCCGACGCCGTCGACCGGGTGCTGCGCGGCCGGATCGACGACCGGTTCGCCACCGTGCACCTGGGCGGCCTGAACCTGGACGCCCGCGAGGCGCGCGGGGTGCGCCGGATCAAGATCCTGGGCTGCGGCACCTCGTACCACGCGGGCCAGATCGGCGCGCAGCTGATCGAGGAGCTCGCCCGTATCCCCGCGGACGCCGAGCCCGCCTCCGAGTTCCGCTACCGCAACCCGGTCGTGGACCCGGACACCCTGTACGTCGCGGTCTCCCAGTCCGGTGAGACCTACGACGTGCTGGCCGCCGTCCAGGAACTCAAGCGCAAGGGCGCCCGGGTGCTCGGCGTCGTCAACGTGGTGGGTTCGGCGATCGCCCGCGAGGCCGACGGCGGCACGTACGTCCACGCCGGCCCCGAGGTCTGCGTCGTCTCCACCAAGTGCTTCACCAACACGGTCGTCGCGTTCGCGCTGCTCGCCCTGCACCTGGGCCGGATCCGGGACCTGTCGGTCGCCGACGGCAAGCGGATCATCGAGGGGCTGCGCAGGCTGCCCGCCCAGATCAGCGAGATCCTGGCGAACGAGGACGAGATCAAGAAGATGGCCGCGGAGTACGCGGACGCCAAGTCGATGATGTTCATCGGCCGGGTGCGCGGCTACCCCGTCGCCCGTGAGGCCTCGCTGAAGCTCAAGGAGGTCTCGTACATCCACGCCGAGGCGTACCCCGCCTCCGAGTTGAAGCACGGGCCGCTGGCGCTGATCGAGCCCGCGATGCCGACGGTCGCGATCGTGCCGGACGACGATCTGCTGGAGAAGAACCGCGCCGCGATGGAGGAGATCAAGGCCCGCAGCGGCCGCATCCTCGCCGTCGCCCACCAGGTGCAGGAGAAGGCCGACCACACCATCGTCGTGCCGAAGAACGAGAACGAGCTGGACCCGATCCTGATGGGCATCCCGCTGCAACTCTTCGCGTACCACACGGCCCTGGCCATGGGCCGCGACATCGACAAGCCCCGCAACCTGGCGAAGTCCGTCACCGTCGAGTAGTCCCGGTCCGGCAGAACGGCCCCGTACCCACCGCCACCGCGGGTACGGGGCCGCTCCCGTGCGGGCCGGTGACCGCCCCGGGCACCGGCCCGGTCGCCGGACCTTCCGTGCCCGACTAGCCGGTGGCTGTCGCGCCCCGGCCGGCAGCGCGGCCCGGCAGTGCGGTGGGCCAGTTGGCCAGGGCCGCCGTGGCCCCGTACCAGGCGGCGAGGCCGGACGCGGCGGCGAACCAGCCGCCCGCCTTCGCCAGGCCCCCGCTGCCCGCGAACTGCCCGACGCCCAGGAGCAGGAGCGCCAGGAACAGCAGTCCGTACGTCCCCCGACCGAGCAGACCGCCACCGGTCGCGCCGAGGGTCAGGCTGAGCGCGAACAGGGCCCAGAGCAGCAGGAACAGCCCTGCCGCATGGCTGGAGACGTGTGCGCCGGCGCCGGTGCCCCAGGTGAACCAGAAGGCGCCGAGCCCGGCGAAGGCCGTGCCGGTGAAGCCGCTGCCCGCGCGGAACTCCAGGAGTCCGGCGACGAACAGGGCCATACCGCCGACATAGAGCGCGAGCGAGACGGCGTCGGCCGCCGTCACACCGTCCACGACCCCGGTGTGACCGATACCGAACGCCAACAGGGTGAGTCCCAGGGCGAGATGGCCGAGGGTAGCGGTGCTGGTGCTTCCCGCAGAGACGTCATTGTCCACGGCGGGCTCCCTTCACATGCAGTGGTCCTGCTTCCCGATGACTCTTATGTACCCTTCACAAGCGCACAATCCACCTCTGCGCACCAATGGATTGCCGGTTTCCACAGTCGAGTTGACGCCATGTCGGCCGCGAGGGCCCGCTGCCGTGACAGGGGTGACGACGGGGGCCTTCGGGACGGAGAACGCTCAGGGGATGACGACGACCGGGCGCTGCGCGCGGCGCGCGAGACGCCCCGCCACCGAGCCGAAGATCCGGCCGACGATGCCGTGCGTGGAGCCGACGACGATGGCGTCGGCCGAGTACTCCCGGCCGACCTCCTCCAGCTCGTGGCAGATGTCCCCGCCGCGCTCGACGAGCACCCAGGGAATCTCGGTGAGGTAGTCCGCGCAGGCGAGCTCCAGGCCGAGCACCTCGGTGCGGTGATCGGGCACATCGACGAAGACGGGCGGCTCGCAGCCTGCCCAGACGGTGGTCGGCAGCCGATTGGCGACGTGGACGATGATCAGGCCCGAACCCGATCTTCGGGCCATGCCGATGGCGTATGCGAGGGCACGCTCACTGGAGGTCGAGCCGTCGAAGCCGACGACGACCCCATGCCGGAAGGCGGGATCGCAGGAATGACGTGTTTCTTCGGCCGCCTGCGGGCCCGACGAGGGGTCGGCTACCTGCTTGCGGTCGGCGGGTTCGGGGATTTCGTGACCGGCCATCGGTGTCTCGGCGAAGAGAGTCCTCGTAAGGAGAGCGACGTGGGGAAGGTGCGTCAGCGGGCGGTGTTGCGGTGTCCGGGAATCATCTTCCCAACCCCTTACCCCCAAGGGTACGGCGCCACTCCTCCACTGCCCAGACCCACGCAAAGCGCGTGCGACGTTTCACGGAGCATGCCCGAGGCGGACCCGTATGGCAATGCCGGTTGCGCCGTACATCGACGTCGGCGGGACGGGGCGACTCCGACGCGTGACCGGCCGGGCCGGATCCGTAACCCCCTCCGCCCAGCCGGGAACCGCCGCACCCCGGGAGGGATCACCACTCCGCCATCGACCGCCGGCCCGGCGATCCGCCCCCGGGAGTCGCGCCGCGTCCACCCCGGCCCGTCCGCCCCGCCCGGACCCCTTCACCGGGCGACGGGCCGATACCGACCCACCGGTCGGGATCCGGCTGCCACCGCGGGCGCCGCGCCATTCCGCACGATCGGCCGCCCGGCCTGCCCAGGGGGCGCAAAGAAGCGACCGCATATCGGGGTTGTGCGCCGGTCCAATGACTGAATCACGTATGCACAACCATCTATTTTCAGCCAACTTCATACCCCTGTCGTTTCCTTGCCGAATTGGCCGATCAACCCCCTTGCCACCAGGCAGGAAGAGACCGCGCGGTACGCTTCCACCCGACGGGGACGGGCCATCAAGGCGAGGCGCACTTCCCTGCACGGCCGCCGAGTGAAACCCTTCGTGATCGAATGCTTCCCGCCAAGTTGCCTTGTCGACATAACGCCGGTTGGTGAACTTGTCACGCCGGGACCACGGGACGCAGTAGATTCGATCTTGGGTAGACGGGGGTCTCATGCAGGACCGAGGGGAAACGTGCAGGAGCGACAGGCCCGTAAGGACCAGGGAGACGTGACCACCGAGGGGGGCTTAGCGTCATGAGCCAGGACTCCGCCGCCGCAACGGAGGCTGTACGGAAGCTCAGTGGACGACGACGACGAGAAGTCGTCGCCGTGCTGCTGTTCAGCGGCGGCCCCATCTTCGAGAGCTCGATCCCGCTCTCCGTGTTCGGAATCGACCGCCAGGACGCGGGAGTTCCGCGCTACCGGCTCCTCGTCTGCGGCGGGGAAGAAGGACCGCTGCGGACCACCGGGGGACTCGAACTCGCCGCGCCCTACGGGCTGGAGGCGATCAGCAGGGCCGGCACCGTCGTGGTGCCTGCCTGGCGTTCGATCACCTCCCCGCCGCCCGCAGAGGCACTGGACGCGCTGCGCCGCGCCCATGAAGAGGGGGCCCGCATCGTCGGGCTGTGCACCGGGGCGTTCGTACTCGCCGCTGCCGGTCTGCTGGACTGCCGCCCGGCGACCACGCACTGGATGTACGCACCGACGCTGGCCAAGCGCTATCCGTCGGTCCACGTCGATCCGCGCGAGCTCTTCGTCGACGACGGCGATGTGCTCACCTCGGCCGGAACAGCAGCCGGGATCGATCTCTGCCTGCACATAGTCCGCACGGACCACGGCACGGAGGCCGCCGGGGCACTGGCCCGCCGGCTCGTCGTACCGCCGCGGCGCAGTGGCGGTCAGGAGCGCTACCTCGACAGGTCTTTACCTGAAGAGATCGGCTCCGACCCGCTCGCCGAGGTCGTGGCCTGGGCGCTGGAGCATCTCCACGAGCAGTTCGACGTGGAGACGCTGGCGGCGCGCGCCTACATGAGCAGGCGGACCTTCGACCGCAGGTTCCGCTCGCTCACCGGCAGCGCACCGCTCCAGTGGCTGATCACCCAGCGCGTGCTGCAGGCGCAGCGGCTGCTGGAGACGTCCGAGTACTCGGTCGACGAGGTCGCGGGCCGCTGCGGCTTCCGCTCGCCGGTCGCGCTGCGCGGGCACTTCCGGCGGCAGCTGGGCTCCTCCCCCGCCGCGTACCGGGCCGCCTACCGGGCCCGTCGCCCGCAGGGCGGTGGCACGGAGGTCCTCGCGCCGGCGATCGAGCCGCTCGTGCCCGCCCAGGGCGCCTCGGCGGGCCGGCGGGCCACGCCCGCGGCCGCCCAGCCGGGTCCGCACGCCGTCACGTCGGCGACGGTCGGGGCGGGGCAGCCGGAGCACGGGAAACCGGGCCCCGACGCATACACCGCCGGGCGCCCGACCCTGCCGGGTCAACGGAGTGCCCCGTAGGCTGGGGGCCATGAACGACCGCATGGTGTGGATCGACTGCGAGATGACCGGGCTCTCGTTGGCGGAAGACGCACTCATCGAGGTGGCCGCACTGGTCACCGACTCGGAGTTGAACGTGCTCGGCGAAGGGGTGGACATCGTGATCCGCCCGCCGGACGCGGCCCTGGAGACGATGCCCGAGGTGGTGCGCCAGATGCACACCGCCTCGGGCCTCCTCGACGAGCTGGCCGGGGGCACCACCCTGGCCGACGCCGAGGCCCAGGTGCTGGCCTACGTCCGCGAACATGTGAAGGAGCCCGGCAGGGCCCCGCTCTGCGGAAACTCGGTCTCCACCGACCGCGGCTTCCTGGCGCGCGACATGTCGGCCCTGGAGACGTACCTCCACTACCGGATCGTCGACGTGTCCTCGATCAAGGAGCTGGCGCGCCGCTGGTACCCGAAGGCGTACTTCAACAGTCCGGCCAAGAACGGCAACCACCGGGCGCTCGCGGACATCCGTGACTCGATCACGGAACTGCGCTACTACCGCGAGGCGATCTTCGTGCCGCAGCCCGGGCCCGACTCGGAGCAGGCCAGGACGATCGCGGCACGGGTCGCGCCGCCCGCGCCGTAGGAGTCTGTGAAGCCGCTGGTCATAGGCCTTTCGGGGATTGGGATCAGCGGCTGAACAAGGGGGGCGCGAGCACCCGCTCGGACCCTGTACACTTTTTCTCGGCCGGTCAGAAAAAAGACCGGACGTGGTGGGTATAGCTCAGATGGTAGAGCACCTGGTTGTGGTCCAGGATGTCGCGGGTTCGAGTCCCGTTACTCACCCTGAAGGGAAGGGCCCCGGTCAATGACCGGGGCCCTTCTCGTATCTGAGCCTCCCTCACCGGCCTTGCGCTCGCGTAGCCACGACGAAGAGACAAGTGACTCAGAGTGACTGAGGCTGCTGAATCTCTTCCGCCTGAAGGGCGTCGAAGTCGGCGTGGGCCTGGGCGACGGCTTCGGGGTACGCCTGGCGCTTCTCGTGCTCGGCAAGCCCGCGGTAGCTGCCGGCGAGGCCGGGGTTCCGGCCCTTGCGCTTGCCGGTGGGGTGATCAGGTTCGGGCGGATCTGTTCGACGGACTCGCCGTTCGCCCGGCGGCGGAGCACGGGGGGCAGCATGTCGTCGGTGATGACGGGGGCGGACACCGTCCTTGCCCTTGCGGGCGGCGGCGTCGAGTCCTTCGAGGGTGGCTTCGCGGCTGCTGTCGCGCTCGGTCTCGGCCATGGCACGCCCGTCCCCGCTGACCAGAGCGGTGGTGGGCGGGGCCTTGGACCGGCATGGACAGCGTCGAGAAGCGGATCCAGGATTCTGCCTTCGCGGCAGATCCCGGACTTTTGCCTTCGCGCCGGACCTGACTTTGCCCGGGCACGGGAGATCACCCGGCTGATCGCTGAGGGAGCGCGTTGAGCAGGAGACCGACCCAGCGGCCTCGAGCGTCTCTGCGTGAGCCGTCTTGAGGTACTGGGTGCGCTTCGGACGCCCCTGATCGCTGTTCTGATGGCGCCCGGTCCCACAGCGAGCCGCAAGGGCGGGGATGCCGATTCCGTGTTCTGCAGCACCCTGTCCGTGACACAGCCGGGACACCCGAAGGTGTCCCGGCTGTGTCTGTCATGGTGAGCGATCCGTCCTGTCCGCCCTTCACCCGGTGGTTCCGCTGAAGGGGGCTGGTTCAGGAGAGCCAGTCGGTGTAGTGGGTGGGGGCGATGCGGGCATCGTTTCGGGCGGTGAGGGCATCGCCGTGGACGGCGGCGAACATGCCGGCGGTGTCATCGGTGACGACGGAGCGCCCGTCGCTCCTGGCGGTCAGGGTGAGCCGGCCGAGTTCGTCGAGGGGGTAGACATCGGGGCCTGCGATGTTGACGACGCCGTTCAGAGGGCTGCCTGCGGCGACTTCGGCGACAACGCCGGAGACATCCGCGGCGGCGATCGGCTGGATGGGCGTGCGTGGCAGGCGGACGGTGTCGCCGTCGGTGGTCATGGACAGGGTCGCGTCCATGAACTCCATGAACTGCGTGGCGCGGACAATGGAATAGGGGATCGGCCCGGCCTTGAGGATGTCTTCCTGAAGCACCTTCGCCCGGTAGTAGTCCAGTTCGGGCACTTGGTCCGCGCCGACGATCGAGAGGATGACGAAGTGCCCGACCCCGGCCTTCTTGCTCGCGGCGAGAAGGTTGTCCATCGAGGTCTGGAAGAAGGCGAGCGAGGCGTCGTCGAAGGTCGGGGAATTCGTCAGGTTGATGACGACGTCGGCGCCCGCCACGGCCGCCTCCAGCCCCTGGCCGGTGATGATGTCCACGCCTGTGGACAGGGAGTGCGGCACGGCCCGGTGCCCGGCCGCGTTCAGGTTCTCCACGACCCGTGACCCGATCAGCCCGGTTCCGCCGATGACTGCGAACTTCATGGCATGTGCCTTCTTTCGATGACTGGTGCCCCATAAACACCTCATGAGGCTCTGACTGCCTAGTGCCGCGACGGGGCAAAGCTTGCCGGGAGGGGCACTAGACGACGGTGGCGCCGGCGTCGCCGGGCTCCTGGGGTGTGGTGGTCGCGGTGCGGTAGAACTCGGCTGCGGTGACGGTGGCGGGGACGCCGAGTTCGGCGGCGACCGAGGTGATCGCGGTGGCGCCGACGGCGAGGTCGGCTTGGCCGTCGGTGGTGAAATACGGTGCGATGAACGTCTCGTAGTGGGCTCGGACTTCGTCTGTGGTGTGTCGGCCGAGGAACGTCTGCATGTGCCGCACCGTGGTGTCGGGTTCGTTGTGGATCACCCGCAGGGCACGCCGGTGGGCTCGTACGACGGCCTGGATCGCGGGGTCGTCCGGGCGGATGTGGGTGGGGTCGACGGCCACACCCACGGTGGGGATCCGGAAGTGGTCGCCGACCCAGGCCGGCACCTGCCAGCCGTGCTCGGCGGCCAACGCCTCCGGTGCCATGGTGCTGCCGACCAGGGCGGCGTCGATGCTGCCGTCGTGCAGCCGGCGCAGGTCCATGCCGTAGTCGCCGGGTGGGCGGACGATGGTGTGGATGTCGCGGTCCGGGTCGAGGCCGGCCCGGCGCAGGACGATCCGGGCGAAGCACCCGGGTGCGGTGTGGGGGGGCGTGTACCGCCAGCCGGCGGCCGGCCAGGTCGGCCAGGGAGGTCAGGCCGGGGCGGGCGAGGAACCAGAACAGCGGGCGGCTGGTGTTGACGTGGAGTGCGACCCAGGGAACGCCATGGGCCAGCCGGGAAAGCAGTGCCCGGCCGAGCCCGATGGTGGCGCCGCGGCGCAGCCGCTCCTCGTTCCAGGAGCAGCCGTCGCGCAGCGCTACGTGGACGCCCTCGTCGGCGTAGTAGCCCTGCTGGTCGGCGATGTAGGCGACCAGTTCCTCGTGCAGGCCCCGCCCGACGTAGGCGAGATCGATCGTGTACATGAGCCTTTCTCCTTGATCGTGCCACCGCCATGCGCCCGCGCGTGCCGCGGGCGCATGGCGGTGCGGCCCGTGGTGATGAGGTCGCGGTGTGCCGAATGCGGTCCAGCCATCGGCCGGACCGGGACGACATGGCCCCATGGGCCCGGGGACGGGTCATCAGTACATGGACATCCCGCCGTTGACCGCGGCCGTGGTGCCGGTCATGAAGGCGTTGTCCTCGCTGGCGTAGAAGGCGACCGCTTGAGCGACGTCGCCCGGGTGTGCCAGGCGGCCCAGGGGGGTGGCGGCCACCTGCCGCTGCTTGTGCTCCTCGTCGAACACATCCGCCGCCATGCGGGTGTCGTCCACCGGGCCGGGCTCGACGACGTTGACCGTGATGCCCAGCGGGCCCAGTTCCTGGGCGAGGTACCGGGCGAACTGCGTCAGTGCGGCCTTGGCCGTGCCCAGCGCGATCATGCCCTCCCGGGGCCGGCGGCTGAGGCCGGTGCCGAGATAGATGATGCGTCCCCAGCCCTGTTCGGTCATGGCGGGCAGGACGGCTTTGCTGACCGCGAACGCCGCACGCATCTCGTCGTCGAGCTTGCCACCCAGTTCTTCCCACGTCATGTCCTGGAACGGCTTGACCGCATACGGGGTGAGCGCGTTGTGCACGAGCACGTCGATGCCGCCCCATGCCGCGTGGACCTGCTCGATCATGCTCTCGACCGCCGCTGCCTCACGCACGTCGGCCTGCACTGCCATGGCCTGGCCGCCTGCGGCCCCGATGCCGGCCACGATGTCCTCGGCTGCCGGGCCGCTATGGAGGTAGTTGACCACCACGCGCATACCTCGCGCGGCCAAAAGGCGCGCGGTGGCTGCACCGATTCCGCTGCTGGCCCCTGTCACCAATGCCACCCTGCCGGTTGCCCCAATCACGGGCCCAACTCCTGCTCATCATCGTGGGCCGTCGGCATGACCGCCCGGAGCCGTTCGTCGTCCATGCCGGGGTGTGCTGGGCGGATCGCCGGCTCCGGCACGCTCGTGCGGGGCGGCGGCCTCTTCCGCTTCGAGGGCACCGGGGAGGGCAGCGCCTTCGCCACCGTGTTCCGCGACACCTTGTGCCCCTGGGTCAACGCCCACCCGGCGCCGACGGATCCAACCGACGCTCCCGGCGGATCCGCTCACAGACCCACTCACTCGGCCTGTACACCCACGGACTCCTGACACGAACGTGATCAACGCACACAGACTGGCCCGCCCGAACGGATCAAAGCTCTGATTACGCCACCAGCGGCATGTCCCACACCATCGGACAGGACGGCTCTCGATCTCGTTGCCCCACTGGCCGACAGGTCTCGGTTCACCGCCACCGGCGAGAACGGTGTCGGCCGGAACCGGGCCGTGATGTCCGGTCGAGCGGCTCGGGGTGCGGGACCACGGACGTCACGGACACCGGGCCACCGCCTGGGCTCGCGGCTCCACCGGGCAGACTCGTAAAGGAACCGGGCGACTCCTCGTGACGGCCGTCACGAGGAGTCGCGGACGATCAGTTCCGTGGGGAGCACGATCTGCGGGCGCTCCTGGTTCTCGCCCGCGATCTCCTGCAGCAGTACGCGGGCCATCGTGCGGCCCATCTCCTCGATCGGCTGGCGCACGCTGGTGAGCGGCGGGTCCATGTGCCGGGCCACTGCCGAGTCGTCGAAGCCGATCAGGGCGACATCGTCCGGGACGCGCCGGCCCGCCTCACGGAGCACCTGGCGGGCACCCGCGGCCATGACGTCGGAGGCGGCGAAGACCGCGTCGACATCGGGGCGGCGTGCGAGCAGATCGCGCATGGCCTGCGCACCGCCCTCCTCGGAGAAGTCGGCGGGGGCGATCAGCTGCTCGTCCGGTCCCAGGCCGGCCGCGGAGACCGCCTTGCGGTAGCCGTCGAGGCGGCGCCGCGCCCCGTAGACATCGAGGCGCCCGGTGATCGTCGCGATGGAGCGGCGGCCCCGGGAGATCAGGTGGTCGACGGCGGCGCGGGCGCCCTCGAAGTTGTCGGAGTCGACCGAGGCGAGCGGTTCGGCGGCGGACCTGCGGCCGCTCATCACGGCCGGCATGCCGAGCTGCTCCAGCAGGTCGGGCAGCGGATCGTCGGCGTGGACGGAGACCAGCAGCACGCCGTCGACGCGGTGCGCGGTCAGATACTGCGCCAGCCGCCGGCGCTCGCGGTCACTGCCGACGAGGGTCAGCAGCAATTGCATGTCGGTGTCGGCGAGCGCCGCGCCGACGCCGCGGACGATGTCGGAGAAGTACGGCTCGGCGAAGAATCGGGTCTCCGGCTCGGGCACGACCAGGGCTATGGCGTCGGTACGGTTGCCGGCGAGCGCGCGGGCCGCGCGATTGGGCACGTACCCCAGCTCGGCGACGGCCGCTTCCACCGCCTCGCGAGTGTGCGCGCTGACCCGCGGGGATCCGTTGATGACCCGCGAGGCCGTGCCCCGCCCCACCCCCGCCCGTGCCGCGACCTCTTCGAGCGTGGGCCGCCCCCCGCTCCGTACTCGCGCTGCCGTCATGGCTGCCTCCCGTTCGCGGTCAATTTCTCACAGTCGGATAACCGAACCAAGTCCCGGTGGGGGAATCCCCAGCCGCTCGACCGGGACCTGGCGGTCCGGGCTTCTCCGCACCATGGGAGCGCTCCCATGGTGCGCGTGCGCAGGCCCGGGGCCCCATGGGCCCGGGGACGGGCGGAAACAACGGAGACCCGGCCGCCGGGCGGCCGGGTCTCGGGGGTGCTACGGAGTCGGGGCTCGGGGTCGTACGGAGTCGGGTGATGCGGTACGGAGTCAGGTGAGGTCGGTGGCCGGGGGCAGTGCGTGGCGGCGGATGACGTCGGCGTACCAGTGGGCGCTCGCCTTGGGGATGCGGCGCTGGGTGGCGTAGTCGACGTAGACGGCGCCGAACCGCTTCGAGTACCCGTACGCCCACTCGAAGTTGTCCATCAGGGACCACAGGAAGTAGCCGCGGACGTCCGCGCCGGCGGCCACCGCCCGCTGTACGGCGTCGAGGTGGCCGCGCAGGTACTCGATCCGCTCGGGGTCCTCCACCAGGCCCTCGGGCGAGACGTAGTCGTCGAAGGCCGCGCCGTTCTCGGTGACCATCAGCGGCAGGCCCGGGTGGTCCCGGGAGACGTCGATGAGCAGGTTGTACAGCCCGTCGGGGTCGATCGCCCAGTTCATCGCGGTGCGCTTCTTGCCCTCGGCGAGGTGGAAGGCGACGTGCTCGGAGCCGGGCCACGGGGAGTGGTCGCTGTTGCCGTGGCCGTCGTCGCGCGAGTCGCCGGACCCGCCCTCGGGCGCGGAGACCAGCGTCGGCGTGTAGTAGTTGACGCCGAGGACGTCGATCGGACGGGAGATGGCGGCCAGGTCGCCGTCCTGGACCAGCTTCGACCAGTCCACCAGGTGCGAGGTGTCGGCGATCAGGTCCTCGGGGTACGCGCCGCGCAGCATCGGGCCGGTGAAGACCCGGTTGCCCACCGCGTCGATCCGGCGGGCGGCGTCCACGTCGGCCGCGCTGCCGGTCAGCGGGCGGACCTGGTGGAGATTGAGGGTGACCGAGGTCTGCGCGGTAGCGGGGAGTCGGGTGCGCAGAACCTCGATCGCCCGGCCATGGGCGAGGTTGAGATGGTGGGCGGCCCGCAGCGCGGCGACCGGCTCGGTGCGGCCGGGGGCGTGCACGCCTGAGCCGTAACCGAGGAAGGCCGAGCACCACGGCTCGTTGAAGGTCGTCCAGGTGTCGACCCGGTCGCCGAGGGCGTCGGCCATGATGGCGGCGTAGTCGGCGAAGCGTTCGGCGGTCACCCGCTGGGGCCAGCCGCCGGCGTCCTCCAGGTCCTGGGGCAGGTCCCAGTGGTAGAGGGTGGCGACGGGTGCGATGCCCGCTTCGAGGAGTTCGTCGACGAGCCTGCGGTAGAAGTCCAGTCCGCGTTCGACGGCGGGGCCGCGGCCGGTGGGCTGCACCCGGGACCAGGAGACGGAGAAGCGGTAGGCCTTCAGGCCGAGCTGCTTCATCAGTGCCACGTCGTCGCGGTAGCGGTGGTAGTGGTCGGCGGCGATGTCTCCGGTGTCACCGTTGCGGACCTTGCCCGGAGTGCGGCTGAAGGTGTCCCAGATGGAAGGGGTGCGGCCGTCCTCGGCCGCGGCGCCCTCGACCTGGTAGGCGGCGGTGGCCGCCCCCCAGACGAAACCGGTCGGGAAGTCCGCCGCCTCGGGCGCCTGCTTCGGGGCGATGTCGGGTCGTACAGCAGTCATGCGGGAGCGCTCCCAGGGGTGGACGAACAGGGGCGGGTAAGGGGTGGGGCTCCGGGCCCGTACGGCCCGCGGTCAGGGAAACAGGCCGTACGGGTGCCCGGGGAACGGCGGGTGACGCGCGGTCACCCCTTGACGGCGCCGGACATGATTCCGCCGACGATCTGCTTGCCGAAGATCACGAAGACCACGAGCAGCGGCAGGGTACTGATCAGCGCACCGGCCATCACGATGCTCTGGTCGGGGGTGTAGGAGGCACTCAGCTGGCCGAGGGCCACCTGGAGCGTGGGGTTCTGCTGATTGAGGGCGAGGTAGGGCCAGAAGAAGTCGTTCCAGGCCTGTACGAAGGTCAGCATTCCCAGCACCATCATCGCGGGGCGGGCCACCGGGAGCACCATGCTCCGCACGATGCGGAAGTTGTTCGCGCCGTCGATCTTGGCGGCCTCGATGAGTTCGTAGGGCAGCGCCTCGATGAGGTACTGCCGCATGAAGAACACCCCGAACGCGCTGACCAGGGTCGGGAAGATCACCGACTCCAGCTTTCCGCCCCAGCCGATGTCGGACATCATCATGAACAGCGGGACGACGCTGAGTTGCGGCGGGATGGTGAGCGTGGCGATGACTCCGGTCATCAGCGCGCTGCGGCCGGTGAAGCGCATCTTGGCGAAGGCATAGCCGGCCAGGGTGCAGAAGAAGAGCGTCGCCGCCGTGATGCAGGAGGAGACGACCACGCTGTTGACGATCGCCTTGCCGAGGTGCGCCTGGTTCCAGGCGGCGTCGAGGTTGTGCAGGAGCCGCCCGCCCGGCAGGAACGGCGGCGTGGTGGCGAGCACTTCGTCCTGGGTGTGGGACGCGGCCACGAGCGTCCAGTAGAGCGGCAGGAGCGAGCCGATGCCGACGACGATCAGGGCGATGTAGGCGAACGGGCCGCCCTGCAACTGCTTGCCCGCGCCCGGCCTGAAGCGGGACGGGCGCCGCGCCGCCCGGTGGGGCGTGCTCGGGCGGCCGGGTTCCGGGGCTTTGATGGGACTGGTCATGGTCATGGAATTCGCTCCCGGTCAGACCGCGGATGTGCGTACGAAGCGGCCGATGAGCCAGTTGACCGCGGCGATGATCAGCAGGAGGGCGAGCATCGCCCAGGCCACTGCGGCGGCCGGACCGAGGTGCCCGAGATTCCAGCCGTAGTTGTAGAGGTAGACGCTGAGCGTCTCGTACTGATTCTCATTGCCGCCCGTCGCTCCGAGCGTGCCGCCTTCCAGCAGCAGCGGCTCACCGAACAACTGCATGGAACCGATCGTGGAGATGACGATCGTGAAGAGGATCGTGGGCCGCAGCGAGGGAATGGTCACCTTGCGGAACTGCTGCCAGCGCGATGCGCCGTCCAGCGACGCCGCCTCGTACAGATCGGTCGGTACGGCCTGCATGGCGGCCAGGTAGATCAGGGTGTTGTAGCCCGTCCAGCGCCAGATCACGATGACGGAGATCGCGATCTTCGACGTCCAGTGGCCGTTGACCCAGTTGGTGTCGCCGAAACCGACGAAGTGCAGCACCCAGTTCAGCAGGCCGCCGTCGGCCCGGAAGACCAGGGCGAAGACGAGGGCCGCGGAAGCCACCGAGGTGGCGTACGGGGTGAGGATGACCGTCCGCCAGAAGGTGCTGGCGCGCAGCCGGTAGTTCAGCAGATGGGCCAGGCCGAGCGCGACCAGCAGCTGCGGGACCGTCGACATGACCCCGATCAGGAAGGTGTTGCCGACAGCCGTCCAGAACTCGGAGTCGTGCAGGATCTTGTCGAAGTTCCCCCAGCCGACCCACTCCATCTGGTTCAGGCCGGTCATCTCCACCCGGTGCAGGGCGATCCATCCGGTGTACAGCAGCGGATAGAGGCCGAAGGCGCCGAAGACGAGGAAGAACGGGGCTATGTAGGCGTACGGCGACGCCTTGTCGTCGAACCGCCACAGCCGGCTCCGCCAGGTCTGCCGACGGGATCGCGCGGTTGTCTGCCGGGAACCGCCGGGTGGCGGGGCATATGCGTCCCGGGCGGGAGTCGAGGTGGCCACGGGCGGAAGTCCTTCCCTGGGTAACGGAGTTGGCGGTGCGTCGATCGCCCGGGTACGGGGCCGCGCGCGGGTGCGGACGGCTCCTGGGGGCCGCGCGTGTGCCGGTACGGGCGGCTCCTGGGGGCCGCCCGCACCGGCGACGGTCAGCCGATCGCCTTGTCGATCGCGTTGGTCGCCGCCTTCCACGCGTCGTCCGGGCTGGTGCCGCGCTGCTCCATGTTGTTGATCTGGGTGGAGATGGTGTCCTTGATCACGCCGTCCTTCGGGCCGAGGACGGTCTCGGGGATCGTCTTGGCCTCGTCGGCGTAGATCTGTCCGATCGGCGCGTCGTTGAAGTACGGGAGCGTGGCGTTCTTCACGTCGGGCAGCTCGTACGCGCCCTTGTTGGACGGGAAGCTGCCGATCGCCTTGAAGACGGCGGCCTGCTGCTCGGGGGCGGTCAGCCACTTGACGAGCTCGGTGGCCTCGTCGACGTGCTTGCCCGACTTCGGCACCCCGAGGAACGAGCCGCCCCAGTTGGCGGCGGTCGCACCGGGCGCGGTGGTGATGTCCCACTTGCCCTTGTTGGCGTCACCGGCGTTGACCGAGATCTGACCGGCCATCCATGCGGGGCAGGCCACGGTGGCGATGGTGCCCTTGCGCAGCGCGGCCGTCCATGGGTCGTTGAACTGGGCGAGGCCCTGGGTCAGCTTCTTCGACGCGGCCTCGGCTGCCAGGTTCCAGCCCTGCTTGACGCTGGGGCTGTCCTTGTAGATCGGCTTGCCGCTCTCGTCGTAGTACTGCTTCGCGTTCGAGCTCACCACGGCGTTGTACATCGCGCTCGCGGAGTCCATGAAGTAAGTGCCCGCGGGGGCATGCTTCTTGTACTCCTCGCCGAGCTTGAGGTAGTCCTCCCAGCCGCCGGCGACCTTCTTGGCCACCTCCTCACGGTCGGTCGGCAGACCGGCCTTCTTGAAGAGGTCGGTGTTGTAGCAGAGCGACATCGGACCGATGTCGGTGCCCGCTCCGATCACCGCACCGTCGGCCGTGGTGGCCTGCTTCTCCTTCCAGGACACCCAGTCGTCGACGTTGATCGCCTTGCTGAGGTCGACGAAGGAGGACGCCTTGGTGTCGACGAGCTCCTTGATCCGGCCGACCTCGATGCCCTGCACATCGGCGAGGCCGCTGCCCGAGTTCAGCTGCTGGAGGAACTTGGGGTAGTAGACCTTCTCATCGGCGGTGGTGTCTTCCTTGACCGTGATGTTCGGGTGCAGCTCGTGGTACTTGGCGAAGAGACCGGCTTCCTTGTAGCCGAACTGCCCGAAGTCGGCGACGGTCAGCGTGATCTTCCCGTTCGCGTCGGAGCCCGTGTTGTCCGATGAATCCGAATCGCTGCTGCAGCCGGTCAGCAGCAGGGCCGAGGCTGTCAGGCCCGTGGTGACCAGAACCGCGGCTCTGCGGCTCCGGCCGGCGACGGTGCGGGTGATGCGCATTCCACTACTCCTTGTTCCAGGGTGGGACTGGGGTTCTGACTGCGCGGCATACGCGCTGGTGAGTGCGGGTGCCGGGTGGTTCAGGGGGGAGAACACGGGCAGTGCCGTTCGAGCGGGAAGCTCCCGCACGATGTGGGAGCGCTCCCATGCGTCGATGCCGGAAGGTTCCTGCCTTGAGGGGGTGGGTGTCAAGAGTTGAAGGCGCTTCCGTTGCCCGAGTGTGTCCTGCAAGTCACGAGACCGTGTCCCGCCGAAGTCTTGCCATAGCCCGCGGGCTTCGGCCGGGAATCGGCCGCGAGATCAGGCAATTTCAAGAATGCACAGGTCAGGGCCGGGTTGATGGAGAGCCGCCGAGCCGGCCCTGCGGAACCGTCGCGACCGGGCCGCATTTCCGCCCGCCTCCGGGCGCGGTCCGCGTGATCCCCGGTTCACGCCCGGCAGCACGCCGGAAGGTGAACGGGGTATCGGGCGGTGGAGGGGGCTGGGGGCGTATCCGCGTTCTTTCCCCGAAGCCGAGAAAGTTGGGCCGGGAGTGAACCGCCGGAAGGTGCGGCGACGATCCAGATGTGTGGTGAGTGAATGGAACAGACCGAGGATCACGCGTTTCTGCTGCGCGCTGTGGCGGACGGCGACCGAACGGCGTTCGAATCGCTCTACCGTCACTACGCGCCCTGGCTGACCGCCAGACTGCGATATCGCTGCTCGGACGCAGAGGGGCGGGCCGGCGATGGAAGCGACGGCGCTCGTGGCGATCCCTCTGGCGCTCGCAGCGCTGGGACTGCGCTTCGCCGAAGGAGAGCACGGCTCGATGGTTGCCGGGAATCCTTCTTCTGTTGATCACCGCAGCGCTGCTCCCGGAAAGGACGGCCCTGTTCCTGCCTCCGGGACACCCCTGCTGGGCCACTGCTCCTCAGGTCTGGACAGGACTTCTGGTGGTCGGACTGACTGCCGGGACGCTCCTGGTCCGCGGTACGGACACCACGCGGCGACGCTTCAAAAGGCCACCTCGATCGACTTGACGAGCCTGTTGAGGGCGGCGCTCGCGGAACGATTCGCGAACCTCCCCCGAGGCGAACAACGTGCCGTCGTCGACCCGGCGAACGTTGCCCGGTCCGCCACTCGCCGAAGGCCGACGGCTCACCCGAAGGCCGACGGCGGCGGCGCCGGGGACGGTCTGGCGCCGGCGTCGCTCACCGGGGACGCGCCGCCGGTGAAGTCGGCGAGGGCGCGCCCGTGTTCGACGCGTCCGGGGTGCGGGTCGGTCGCGACCCGGCGGGTCAGTTCCGCGGTCTTCGGCGGCAGGTCCGAGGCGAGCAGCACCGCGTTGCCGAAGCGCCGGCCGCGCCACACGGTCGGGTCGGCGGCGAGGGCCAGTTCGGGGAAGACCGTGGCCGCCGTGGCGATCTGGCCGCGCAGATGGGTCAGCGGCGGCCCGTCCGCGAGGTTGGCCACGTAACTCCCGCCGGGTTTCAGAACGCGGCGGACCTCGGCGAGGAACTCGGTGCTGGTGAGGTGTGCCGGGGTACGGGCCCCGCTGAAGACATCGGCGATGACGAGGTCGGCCCAGCCGTCCTGGATCTTGCCGAGCCCGGCGCGGGCGTCGGTGGCGCGGACCCGGATCCTGGCCTGGGGGTCCAACGGCAGTTCGCGGCGGACCAGTTGGACGAGCGCGGCGTCCACCTCGACGATCTGCTGGGTGGAGCGGGGCCGGGTCGCGGCGATGTAGCGGGCGAGGGTGAACGCGCCGCCGCCGAGGTGCACCACGTGCAGGGGTTGCCCGGGCGGTGCGACGAGGTCGGCGATGTGGCCGATCCTGCGCTGGTACTCGAAGGACAGATACGTCGGGTCGTCGAGGTCCACATGAGACTGCGGGGCGCCGTCGAGCGTCAGCGTCCAGGCGTGCGGGCGCTCCCGGTCGGGCACCAGCTCGGCGAGACCGCCGTCCACCGGTTCGGCGAGGGGCTCCGCCCGGCGCCCGGATGCTCCGCGCCCGGCCGCGCGTTCGGCCCTTCCGTCGGTCTTGCGGTCGGACCGTTTACGGGCGCCCGCGCCTGCGCCCGACGCTCCTCGACGTGCCACTGCTGCTCGTGCCTGCTCACTGCTCATCGCTCCGGACCGGTACGGAACCGGCCGCGCCGGGGAATCCCGGCCACCGGCCCATTATGAGCGCGCGGGCGAGGGGGCCGTGGTCAGCTGCAGTTGTCGGCCGCTTCGATCAGCCGGGCCGCCTGGTCGAGAGCGGCCCGCAGCACGGCCGGGTCGGTGACCGGGGCGTCACCCTCGGGCGGCAGCAGCCAGCCGCTGCCGGTGACCGGCGGCTCGGCGGGGATGCGGAGCCCGCAGCCGTCGGTCTGCGTACAGGCACTGCCCGGTACGTCCCAGGCCTCGGCGGTCCCCGGGGGCACCAGGAAGCCGAGGGTGTCGCAGGCGCCGTCGTGCAGGACCGGGCCGACGGCCTCCTGGTCGGCGCCGCGGCGCAGGATGTCCACGGCTTCCAGTCCCTGGCGGGCCGGGACGGTCACCAGGTCGCAGGGTTCGGTGCCGTGGTCCGCCGGGGGCGCGGTGGGCGCCGGTGCGCCCGTCGCGGCCTGGGTCGTCGCAGTCGTGCGCGAGCCGGTCTCCGTGCCGAGATGCAACAAGGGACCTCTCCTCTCATCGCCGGGCGGAGCCGGATTCCGTCTCCGCATGGACCAACGCGCCGACTGCGTCAAGGGCTACGGTGCCACGCCGCCGCAAAGGATGGCAGTTCATGGCGGATCGCGGGCAAGATGCCCCCTTTTGCCGGAAAACGCCGTGTGTGCTGCTGGTCACAGCCGGTACGTTCTTGCTCCGCCGGGACACCGGAAGCAGGAACCCCGGCTGCAGAAGAGAGGCCTCGACCATGGTGTCGACAGGGGCAGTTCCCACTCCCAACCTCGCCTTCCGGCGGCTGCGCGGATCGCGCTCCGCCGGGGAGTTCGCTGCCGCGGTGCGCAGATCCGCCCGCGAGATCGGCGAACAGGTCGCGTGCGACGCCCGGTACATCGGACGCGTGGAGTCCGGCGAGATCCGCTGCCCCAACTACGCGTACGAGCGGGTCTTCCTGCACATGTTTCCCGGGACGACCCTGGCGGACCTGGGCTTCTCGCCGCGCGAAACCGTACGAGGCCGGGCGGCGCGGGCCATTGCCGAAACTCCCCCGCCCCCTGCGCTCCACAGCGACACCCACGAGGAGAGCGACGTGCTGCGTCGCGTATTCATGACGAGCGGCACCACCGCGATGGCGGCCGCGACCCTGGGACTCGGCCTCGGCGGCACATCCGCCGCTGCCGCCACCCGGACCGACCCACGCAAAGTCGGCGATGCCGAGGTGAGTGCCGTCGAGAAGGCCGTGCGGCAGATCCGGCTGCTCGACGACCGGCACGGCGGTGACGGCCTGTACCGCAGGGCGTCCCAGCCACTGCGGGCGGCATACGCGCTGCTCGACTCCGGGACCGCCACCAAGCGCTCCACCGCCGACCGGCTGCATGCCGGGGCCGGCGAACTGGCCATCTCGGTGGGCTGGCTGGCCCACGACTCGGGCCGGTTCGAGGACGCCCGCTCGCACTACGCGGAGGCGCTCGCCACGGCGCGCGTGGCGGGTGACGCGGGTCTGGAGGCGCACGCGTTCTGCAATACGTCGTTCCTGGCCAGGGACACGGGGCGGCCGCGCGAGTCCGTACGCGCGGCCGAGGCCGGGCAGCGAGTGGCGCAGCCGCTGGGTTCGCCACGGCTGCTGGCGCTGCTCGCACTGCGGGAGGCGGGGGGCCGGGCGGGGCTCGGGGACCGTACGGGCTGCGAACGGGCGATCGGCCGGGCGCACACCGCATTCGGGTGCGGCCCGTCCGACGCCGACCCGGAGTGGATGACGTTCTTCCGGGAGGCGGAACTGGAGATGCTGGAGGCGCAGTGCTGGTCGACACTGGGCGACTGGTCGCGGGCGGCCCGCCACGCGCTGCGGGCGACGCGGCTCCAGGATCCGCACTTCACCCGGAATCTGGCGCTGTACCGGGCCGAGCTGACCTGGGACCTCGCCCGGGCGGGCCGGGCCCCGGAGGCGGCGACGGCGGGCCACCATGTCCTGGACCTGCTGGACCGGGTCCAGTCGTCCCGTATCCGGGCGATGCTGGCGGGCGCCGCGACGGTGCTGGCGCCGCAGCGGGGCGTGGCGGAGGTACGGGGTTTCCTGGAGCGGCACGGCGAGGTCGCGGGGACGTAGCGGGGTACAGGAAGCCCTGGCGGCGACCTGGCCGTACGACCGGTCCCGTCCTCAAAAAACGCCGGCCCTGTCCTCGAACGCCGGGCGGGCCCGCATGCGTGGCGCGGGCCTAGCGGTCCAGGTGGCCCGTGTCGTTCCAGCGTTCGATCGCGGGCGCCCCGTACGCCCACCCCAGCACCGACAGCGACGTCGGGTCGAGCCGGATGCGCGCCGCGAACGACACGTCCTCGCCGAGCCACCGCGCGCCCAGCGCCCGCAGGATGTGGCCGTGGGCGAAGACCAGGACGTCCCGGTCGGCCGAGCGGGCCCAGTCGACGATCTCGTCGGCGCGGGCGGACAGCTCGGCCAGGGTCTCCCCCTCCGGCACCCCGTCACGCCAGATGAACCAGTCGGGGCGGATCGCCTTGATCTGGGCCGGAGTCATCCCCTCGTACGCCCCGTAGTCCCACTCCATCAGCGCGTCCCACGGCTCGGCCCGGTCCGCGAATCCCGCGATGTCGCAGGTCTCCTTGGCCCGCAGCAGCGGACTCGTGCGGACTTCGAGGCCCGGCAGGTCCGTCCACGGCCTGCGGTGCAGCCGCTCACCGAGGAGCTTGGCGCCCTCCCGGCCGGTGTCGAGCAGCGGGATGTCCGTCCTGCCGGTGTGTTTGCCCTTGACGGACCATTCCGTCCGACCGTGCCGGGCGAGCAGGATACGCGGTGCCATGACGGCTTCTCCCTGAACTGAGATCTGAGACCGGAGATCGAAAAACAGGAAGCAGATCGTCCGGTTTTCCCATCATCGCGCACGGGTCCGGGAGGCAACCTCCGGGGCCGGACCGGCGTCCCTCCCTGCGCGGAGAAATCCGTACACACGCAGGGGATCCGACCCGGACCCCCGGGGGGAATCACGACCGAACCGCACCGTACGGTTGAACGCCCGCCGTCGGTCGCATGAACACATGATGGAGAGCTCCCGCATGCAGCTTGCCAGCACCGCGCCTGTGGCGCGCCCGCGGCCCCGTTGGTGGACCGAGCTGCCGCTGCTGGCGCTGGTCTACGCAGCCTACTCGGCGGGCCGGCTGGTCGTGCGCGGCGATGTGTCCACGGCCGTCGACCACGGTCTGCGCATCCTGCACCTGGAGCAGACACTCCACATCAACTTCGAGCACCCGCTCAACCGGCTGCTGACCGCCCACTCCTCGATAGGCATACCCGCCGACTTCGCGTACGCCTCCCTGCACTACCTGGTCACCCCGGCCATCCTGATCTGGCTCTTCCGCCGCCGCCAGGCCCTGTACCGCACGGCCCGCACCTGGCTGATGACCTCCACGCTGCTCGGCCTGATCGGCTTCACGCTGATGCCGACCTGCCCGCCCCGCCTGCTGCACGCCAGCCACGGCTTCGTCGACACGATGGCGCAGTACAGCTCGTACGGGTGGTGGGGCACCGAGGCGAGTGCCCCGCGCGGCATGGGCGGAATGACGAACCAGTACGCGGCGATGCCGAGCCTGCACGTCGGCTGGGCGCTCTGGTGCGGAATCCTGCTGTGGCGGCACGGCCGGCACCCGCTCGTCCGCGCCGCGGGCATCGCGTACCCCGTGGTCACCACGTTCGTGGTGATGGGCACGGCCAACCACTACTTCCTCGACGCGGTTGCGGGCGCCGCCGTGATGGGCGCCGGAGCCCTGCTCACCCGGCCGGCGCTGCGTCTCGCCGACCAGGTCAGGGACCGGCTCGGAGCCCGCTTCCCGCGGTTCGCCGCAGGCGCGAAGTCCCCGGTTGTCAGTGCCGGATGCGAGACTTCGGCGGGTGAGCGAATCCCTGGCCAGCGGACCACCTCCGCAGACCCCACCGATGCCCCGGCACCGGTCGACGCAGACGCCTCGGCCGGCCGCGCACCCCGGGCCGATGCCACTGCCCCCGCAGGAGCGGGACGAGCGGGGGGCGACGCTCCGGCAGCGACTCGCTGAGCTGCGCGGCCCGGCCGTCGCCCCGCGTCCGCTCGACGCCCGCGCGCTGGCCGCCCTCGCCGCCAATCCGGGCTGCCGGCGCCGCGCCCTGCTGGACGGCGCCGGGGTGGACAAGGCCGCGCTGGCCACGGCGCTCGGTTCGCCCGCCCCGTTCGGCCAGTCGCAGTTCGCTCTCGTCCGGGGCAACGCCTTCGAGGCCAAGGTCAAGGCCGACGGCGGTACGGAGCTGATGCGGCTGCTGTACGAGCACCTCGGCGGTGCCGCCGATGAGCCGCGCAAGGTCCTGGTGCCCGATCTCACGGCGGCCGGTCCCGAGGGCCGCGCCGCGCGCACGGCGCTCGCGCTGCGGGAGGCGACCGAGGCGGGCGGCTGGGCGCTGCTGGACCACCCGATGCTGGCCCTGGAGGTGGCGGGCTCCCCCGCCTATCTGGAGCCGGACGCGGTGGCGGTGCACCCCGACGGCACGTGGACGGTCGTCGAGATCAAGTCCTTCCCCATGATCGACGGTTCGGCCGACGCGGCCAAGGTCGGTGCGGCGGCCCGGCAGTCCGCCGTCTACGTCCTGGCACTGGAGCGGATCGCGGAGCTCACGGAGGGTGCGGAAGTCGGACACCGGGTGCTGCTGGTCTGCCCGAAGGACTTCTCCAATCTGCCCGCCGCCTCGGTCGTGGACGTACGCAAGCAACGTGCGGTCACCCGGCGGCAGCTGACCAGGCTGGCCCGGGTCGAGGACATCGCGGCGGCGCTGCCCGAGGGCACCACCTTCGATCCGGGGTGCCCCCGGGAGCAGCTCGACGCCGCGGTCGAGTCGGTCGGCGCGGCATACGCCCCGGAGTGCCTGGCCGCATGCGAGCTGGCCTTCCACTGCCGGGCGAAGGCCCGGGCGGCAGGTGCGGTGGAGGCGCTGGGGCGCAGTGTGCGCGGTGAGCTCGGCGGGCTGACGACCGTGGATGCGGTGCTGGCCGCCGCCGCGGGCAAGGAGGGCGACCCGGCGGATCCGACGGTCGCGGCGCTGCGACAGGCGGCGGCGCTGCGCGCCGAGGCGCTGGCGGGTGGTGCGGCATGTCGCTGATCAGCACCCTGGCCCGGCTGGAGGCCGTGGAGAGCGGCCGGGCGCAGCCGATGGCGACGGTCCTGCACCGCCATCTCACCGACCGGCCGCTCGTCGTCGTACCGCTGACCACCGCCGGTGAGGCGGGTGCGCCGCTGGGGGCGCTCGTCGGGACGGACCGGGAGGAGCCCCGGCTGCTGGCGGTGGCGCAGCCGCGCGACCGGGATCTGCGGTTCGCGTTCCTCGCGGAGCTGGCCGAGGCGGTGCTGCCGCACATCGAGGCGTACGAGGATGTCGTCGAGCCCGCCGAGCGCAACGAGACCGATCCGGCGACCGGCAAGAAGGTCAAGGTCGAGGTCGACCTGTGCGCGGACGCACCGCAGTTGATCGTTCCGAGCCGGGCCGGCATCGACTTCGTGCGGCTGCTCGGCCGGTCCATGCGGTTCCGCCGTACCGCACAGGACGATCCCGACGCCCCGTACCCCGCCCCGGCCCGCGTCCCGCTGCTGGGCCGCTGGCTGACGCACTACGGGGAGCGGGCCAGGGTGCCGGGCTCCTCGCTGCTGCTCGCCGCGACGGATCTGCTGAACCGGCACTGGGCGACCGGGCAGAGCAGCCTGGAGGATCAGCATCTGGGCGCGCTGCTTGCCTGGATCGACGCCCCGGCGGGCGAGTCCGGGGCGTCGGCGGCGCTCCGCGCGGAGCTGGACCGGGACGGCGCGGGCCAGCTGGTGTGCCCGCCGGCCGGTCCGGCGACCGATCCGGCGTTCGACAACCGGCTGTTGGCGCCCGCCATCGAGAAGTACGACCGGGCGCGCACCTCGCTCGCGGCGGCCGAGGACGGTCTGGCGGCCGATGCCCGGCTTGCCGAACTGACCGGCGCCGAGCGGGAGATCAGGGCGCTGCTGGCCTCCGTGACCCGGCCGACCTGGGACGCGGTGTGGCGGGGGCTCGATCTGCTGAGGCAGCTGCCCGAAGGGGCCCGGACCGAGGACCGGTGGACCAGGGACCGCTGGTCGTTCACCGGTCACCGGGACCGGGTGCGCTCCGGTGAGCCGCCGCAGCCGCGCCGGGACGACGCGGTGACGGCGGCGCAGAAGCTGGCCTCGCGCGAGACGGCGCAGGCGCAGCTGGAGGCGCAGGAGGCGTTGGACGATCCGCTGGTCCTGGCCGGGCGGCGGCTGGCCGGTGAGGCGTTCGTCGGCGAGGTGGCGGACGTGGTGATGGCGTACAGCGAGTCCAAGCGCCCGTCCCCCCGCCCGTTGGTCACCGTCCGCACGGACGAGCGACCGCATCTCGGGGAACGCGCCAAGGTGTACCGCTCGCTGGACGGCAGGCCGCAGACCGCCGAGTTCGTCCGGTACGCCGAGGAGCCGGCGGACGGCGGCGCGCCCGCGCTGGTACTGCGGATCACCGACCGGATGGGCCGGAGCAAGGAGCCGGCCCCGGGTTCGGTGCCGGAGACGGGCGACCGGATCTCCTGGACCCTGTTCGAGCACGACCAGCGCGGCGGTCCGAAGCTGCCGGACCCGGAGGAGACGCCGTGGACCCATGGCGGACCGCCGGGCGCGGCCGGTGAGCGCGCCGAGCATCCCGATCCCGTGACCGCGGAGGACCTTCTGTGACGGCCGTTTTCGACCCGGGCGCCCAGGCCGCGCGGGCGACCGAAGCGATCCTCGCCGACACCTTGAACGGTACGTCGCGCGGCATCGTGGTGGACTCCCCGCCGGGCGCGGGCAAGTCGACGCTCGTGGTGCGCGCGGCGCTCGAACTCGCGGCGGCCGGGCACCCGTTGATGGTGGTCGCGCAGACCAACGCCCAGGTCGACGACCTGGTGGTGCGGCTGGCCGAGAAGGACCCGGGGCTGCCGGTCGGCCGCTTGCACAGCAATGACTCCGACCCGTACGACAAGGTGCTGGACGGCCTGGCCAACGTACGGAAGTCGGCGAAGGCGTCGGATCTCGCCGGGCTCGACGTCGTCATCTCGACGGCCGCGAAGTGGGCGCACGTGAAGAACGTCGAGCCGTGGGGCCACGCGATCGTCGACGAGGCGTATCAAATGCGTTCGGACGCGCTGCTGGCCGTCGCGGGCCTCTTCGATCGGGCGTTGTTCGTCGGTGATCCGGGCCAGTTGGACCCGTTCTCGATCGTCGGCGCGGACCAGTGGGCGGGGCTGTCGTACGACCCGTCCGCGAGCGCGGTCTCCACGCTGCTCGCGCACAACCCCCGGCTGCCGCAGCACCGGCTGCCGGTGTCGTGGCGGCTGCCCGCGTCGGCCGCGCCGCTCGTCTCGGACGCGTTCTATCCGTACACCCCGTTCCGCAGCGGTACGGACCACGGCGACCGGCGGCTGTCGTTCGGCGCCCGGTCCGACGGCTCGGCGCCGGACCGGGTGCTGGACGAGGCCGCGGAGTCCGGCTGGGGTCTGCTGGAGCTCCCGGCCCGGCACACCCCGCGCACCGACCCGGAGGCGGTGCGGGCGGTGGCCCTGGTCGTCCGCCGGCTGCTCGACCGGGGCGGCGCGGCGACGAGCGAACGCTCCCCCGATCCGGTCCCGGTGACGGCGGACCGGGTCGCGGTCGGCACCGCCCATCGCGACCAGGCGGCGGCGGTACGGGCGGCGCTCGCCGAGCTGGGTGTGACGGGCGTGGCGGTGGACACGGCGAACCGGCTCCAGGGTCGCGAGTTCGATGTGACGGTGGTCCTGCACCCGCTGTCCGGCCGCCCGGACGCCACCGCGTTCCATCTGGAGACGGGCCGGCTGTGCGTACTGGCCTCGCGCCACCGGCACGCGTGCATCGTGGTGTGCCGGGCGGGCGTCGCGGAACTGCTGGACGAGCACCCGTCGACGGAGCCGGTACAGCTGGGGGTCACGGTGAAGTTCCCGGACGGCTGGGATGCAATGCTTACCACATACCTCCACCTGCTGGAGCACCGTGTGTCCTGGCGTCCCTGAGCTGCGATGACGCGCAGACAGTCAGCCCAGGGACGCCAACGCACCCGCTATGAGAGCACGTGCAGCCGCTCCCCTCACGGCTTCCTGCGACAGCCGTTCAAAGGCTCGGCTGTACAGCTCCACCTGGCTGGGCTGTGTGAGGGTGGCGGCAGCGTCCAGGGTGTCCGCGTGCACCCTGGCATCGTCGAAGATCGTGAAGGTGGGCATGGGCCACACGGCTCGTTGAGCTGAGAACGGGATGAGCCCCACGGCAACGTTCTGGAGATCCATGACCCCGAGCAGGTGACCAAGCTGTGCCGCCATGGTCTCCGCGCTGCACAGCCGGTACCGCAACACCGACTCCTCCAGCACGAACGAGAACCGGCGTGCTCCGTTGCTGAGCACCTCGTTACGCCTCATACGGGCCGCCACAGCATCGCTCACGTCGTCCGGAGTCCCCCGGAAGTGCGCGATGGAGGACAGCAGAGCGGCGGCGTATCCGGGTGTCTGGAGGAATCCGGGGATCACGTCGGAGACGTAGACCCTGAATATCTTTGTTTGTTGGTACAGATCCCCAGTGGACTCCTGCAATCGACGGAGACCACTTCGCTGGAGTCGCATCCACTGCACATGAGCATCTGCGGACTGCCTATTGGCAGCGATCAGGTCGGGGGCCTGGTCACCAGCGGCGCAGGCTCGGCACCAAGCTTTGATATCCGCATCGGAGGGAGGGGTCTTGGCGTTCTCGATACGTGATGACTTCGACTCTGACCAGCCACACCTGACGGCCAGCTCCCGCCCGCTGATCCCCGCGTCCTTCCGGATCTCACGCAGACGGCCGGCCAGTTCTTCACGGGCCTTCTGAACGCGTGAGGAGGGGTGTGGGGGCATGGAGCCGGCTTTCGTCAGATCTCGTACAGGTGGTGTGGGATCGCTCGCTCCCAGACCGCTTCGAGGGCGGCGGAGCACAGCTTCACGGCTTCCGGGTCCGCCGTGATCTCGTCTTCCACCACCACTCCATCACCTGAGAAGTGGTGCACCCGGAGCAGGGTGCCATCGAAGAGCCAGAAGTCATTGCCCGGCAGGGCGATACTCGTAGCCCGTCGCCGTGGCAACCACCGCACTTCCTCGCCCGCCGTGACGTTGGCGCGGGTGACGTAGTGCTCCCAACGGATGTAGTCCGATACGGGCTCGGAGACCACCCGGGCGCGGCGGATCGCCACGCCCCGAGCCACGGTGTCCGCGATCAATTGGTCGTAGGGGTGCCACCAGGATGCGCGGTCCTCCCAATCGATCCGCTCGCCCCGCTTCCATGCCTCGAACCGGTCCGTCGGGGAGTAGGAGTCACGCAGTTCCAGGTGTACGGCGGACCGCTCGCACTGGCCAAGCAGCTCAGCGAAGCTGGGCACGCTCGACGGCATCACACGCCTCCCTGATCATCGGGATCATCCGGGCCGGAATCCTGACGATGGCTTCGCTGTCGGGTACCGAGCCGTTCGCGGGGCTGCTCGCCTCGCACTCCGCCTGAGTCTCGGTGCTCGGCTTCCACCCCTGCAACAAGATCTCCTGAGCTTCCGCGTCCGCCCACACGGTGGGGCAGTGGTCCCGGTCTGTGTCGGGGTCGATTCCAATGAACTCTACGGCCATGGCTGGCTCCCTGGTCTAGGCGCTTGCTCGGGCTTGCATCAGCTTCCTTGAACTGCGGAGATAGCGTCAATGGCACTACTGGCCACGCCAATTGCTGTGCAAGCTCATGCAAGTTTGTAGAGCCGAACGCTCGCCCCTTCCTACCGTCGACACATCGACGCAGAACCGATCGAGAGGGTGCGGTGCGATGGGCGAGAGCAGGGCGCAGGACACCGAGACAGCTGATCGTCTTGGCAGCAGTGAGGCTCGGCAGTTCCTCTCCCGTCTC
Organism: Streptomyces sp. NBC_00846; assembly: GCF_045207325.1. Lineage (NCBI taxonomy): Bacteria > Bacillati > Actinomycetota > Actinomycetes > Kitasatosporales > Streptomycetaceae > Streptomyces > Streptomyces sp. NBC_00846. The sequence continues at coordinate 2,492,567 of NZ_CP108846.1, forward strand.
TCCGGTGCATTCGGCGTAAACGGCGTGCTCATGGTGCAGAAGAGCAACCCTGGCCCCGAAGGCGCGGACCTGGCGCCGAGTTCGGCTTTGCACTGGCCTCGGTGTGAGTGCGGGAGCCCGAAGTGTCCTGACTACAAGCCCCCGCCGAATAGCCCGTCAGCGGGACTGATTTTGTCGGGGTGAACGGGAGCCACTGCATCGGCGAGTTTGGGAGCCACTTTGCTCCATCTGTGACGAGGATGGGCCCGACACAGGTCCATGATCGTCAACGGGTTCGGGAGCCACCCCTGTCGGGTGACATCACGCCTGTGGATGTGGAGTGTCCGCCGTGGTCCGGAGGCGTTTGGCGATAGTTTGGTTGCCCCGGGTCCTGCTGGTCCGTGTCCCTGACAGGCGCGGTTCGGAAGGGCCCGGCCTCGCGTTCGGCCGGCTATTGGTCGGCGGTGTGCTTAAGGACGTGCGCTCAGCCGTCTACGGGGATCGGCCGGTTCGGTGGGCCGTCGGTCAGCAAGGACGCCAATAGTTTCGGCAGCTCAGCCGGCCGCAGCACATCCGAGGTCGCAGCCAGTTCCGCTATGGTCCACCAGCGGTGCCCGGTGATCGCGGCCTTCTCGATCTCCTCGAAAGCCGAGGTATCGACCTGGAACGCAGGCGTCCGGGCCATGTAGTAGCGCTGGCGAACCTCATAAGCGACGCCGCCCCGGACCGCTGTCCACGGACGCCCTCGCCAAATCTCCGGACCCAGCGAGAGGTTCGTCAGCCCGGTTTCTTCTCGCAACTCCCGCAGGGCTGCCTGCTCGTGGCTTTCGCCTGGCTTGAGTCCGCCTCCAGGGGTGAACCACCGAACGGAACCGTCCCCCTTGTTCAGGGCAGAGAACAGCAGTAGCCGACTGGCGTCGTCCAGCAACACCACGCGCGCGCTCGGGCGCGGCACCAGGCTCCCCTCCGATTTCATCACCTCGTCAGATTAGCCTCGCCGTTTCAGTTGGGGCGATGAGGCGTCGTTGAGGGGTAACTGTCGGGTGGCCGACGCGATTTCGGTGTTCGGACATGGTGGAGACCCGGCGCGGTGGTCGGGTTCTCCAGGGTCCTTCGGGTCGTGGGCGGTCAGGGCCTTGCCGGTCAGCCGGCGGGACGGGGCAGTGCGGCGAGGCGATAGAAGGCCGTGGCCAGTTCGTTTCTCCAGGGCCAGGTCCCCGATATCCGCAAGCGCAGGCGTCGGCCGCCGCGGGTGAGGCGGGCGGCGACGTGCAGCAGCCGGTAGCGGAGCTTCTTCGGCTCGGCAGTGGCCAGTTCCCCGTCCAGCAGCAGGACGCGCGTCCAGGCCAGCAGATCGATCGCCGCGAGGCTGAGTTCGAGCCAGACGGCGTTGACGGCGAAGTCGCGGGAGGGGAAGCGGCCGAAGCCGGTGGTCTTGCCGCACCGGATGTGGTCCTCAACAGTGGCATGCCCGCGGTGACGGACCTCCAGGAACTGGGCGGATCCGCCCCCGGAGTACGGGGTGTCGGTGAGGAACACCTGATGCCGCAGGCCCTCGTCCTGATCGAACAGGGACAGCTGGGCTCCGGGGTGCGGCCGCTCCCGGCGCACGATGATGCGGGTGCCGGTCGGATAGCCGTCCAGATCGACCATGCCAGTCAGCTCGGCGACCTCAGCACCGTCACGCAGCGTCCCGTCCTGGTCCAGGGCGGGATGCCAGAGGCGGTCGGGCATGGCCCGGACAGCTCGGCGGACCGGCTCGGTGATTGCGTATCCGACCGAGAAGAAGGTACGAATTCCTCGTTTCCGCAAGTCGCGGACGTGGGCGAGGAAGGCTTTCGCGGATCCGGCACTGTCGGCGCGGACCAGGATGTCGGTGCCGTGCCGGTGAGCGTCGGGGATCTGCGCGAGCGCCTGGTCGAGCACCGTGATGTGATCGGCGGCAGTGTTGGCTCCGGAGTTCCCGGGCCGCAGCCGCCCTGACACGGCCTCGCCGGTGTTCGCGAGGAAACACAGCAGCGGGTGGAAGCCGAAGCCGCCCTTATAGGTGGGTGCGGCCTGCTCTTTCTCGGAGTGGCAGGTCACCAGCGTGGCGTCGAGGTCCAGAACCAGGCCGGGAAGTTCTCGTCCGCCGGCCCGAGCAGCAGGTATGCCCTCACCGGTCTCGGCGGCCTGCATCCAGGCGACTTCCCGGGCTGAACTGCGGGCCGCTCGCAGCGAAGCGAGTGCAGCCTCGTCGGTGTCGGCGAGCAACCGCCAAGCGGTGGGCGTGGAGGCGACCGGGCCGAACACCCCTGCCTGGTCCCGCAGCACGGCCAGATCCGCGATCGCCTCGCCACCGTCGGCGAGCATTACCGCCAGGTCGGTGGCGACCCGGCCCGGATCATGCCCGGTCCCGCGCGGCCGAAGCGACCTGAGAGCGGCGGAGTACGCGGCGGTCAGCCCGGTGGCATCAGCGAGATCCGCCAGCAACCGTGCCCCGGCATGCCCGACCACCCCCGAACCATCGGCACTGACATGGACCTTGGGACGCAACCCGATAGCCTGCACGTAGAAAGTGCCCTCCGCCTGGACCGACAGAACCCCTCAGCAAGGTTCATCGTCCCAGGTCAGGAAGGCACTTTCGCGTTTCCGCCCCAAAGTCAGCCGTACCCAAGTGAAACGGCGAGGTTAGAACCGCGGTCCCTGGGTGACCAACGGAGTTGGTCACCGGGCTGAGCTTTCACGCAAGTCTGGTCAGAGCCGGATTCAGAGAGCCTCATGACCGTGCGGTGGCCTGGCGGTCGGCTTCGGTGGACTGGAAGCGGTAGGACTCGGTGCCGGTCTGGATCAGCGTGCAGCGGAACGTAATGCGGTCGGCGATGGCCGCGCAGAGCCGGCGGTCGCCGAAGGTCTTGTCCCACTCGGCGAACGGGGAGTTCGTGGCGACCGCGGTGGCCTTGCGCTCCTCGCGTTCGGTGAAGATCTGGAACAGCAGCTTAGCGCCCTTCTTGTCCAGGTTCGCGTAGCCAAACTCGTCCAGGCAGAGCAGGTCGACCTTGGTGTAGCGGGCCATGAGCGAGGACAGCCGCCTGGCCGCCTCGGCTTCGGCGAGCTCGTTCACCAGGGCCTGGGTGGTGATGTAACGGGCGGACAGTCCGGCCTCCGCGATCGCGGTACCGACCCCGATCAGCAGGTGGGACTTGCCGGTGCCAGAGTCACCGATCAGCACCAGCGGACGGCCCTCACGGACCCAGGACGTGGACTTCAGATCGGCGACGACTTCCGGGGAGACGTTGGGGTTCTTGTCGAAGTCGAAGTCCTCCAGCCGCTTTGGCCGGGGGAATTTCGCCGCGCGGACGAGCCTTTGCTGACGGCGGACGTCGCGGTCGGCGACCTCGGTCTGCAGCAGGTCCAGCAGGAACTGCTTGTAGGTCGACTGCTCGCGCCGGGCAGCGGCGGCCAGCTCCACGAACCGTTCACGGAACGCGGGAAGCCGCAGGTCCCGGCAGGCTTCGTCGATCGCCGCGTCCTCGGGATCGCCGGGCAGGGGCATCCTGGTGGGCGGGACCTGCTCGGCCGCGGGGGCCTCGGCCGTCTTGGTGGGGCTCATGCGCTCGTGCCTTTCTGCTGTTTCCTCGGCGGTGCCGGCGGCGCAAGCAGCCGGTCGTACTTGGCCAGGTCCGGCAGCTGGGTGCGCGGATCGGGCGGCAGGCGCCGGGCGTGCAGGGAGATCACCTTCGCGCCCTTGTCCGCCGTGTCGCCGGCCTCCGCGTCGTCGTCCTGGTCGTCACAGACATCAGCCTCGGTGCCGTCGAGGCCGTCGGCCTCGTCGAGGTCGCTGTCCTCGATCGCCTTGCGGGCCTCGATGGCCACCAGGTCGGGATTGACCGAGCCGACCTTGACGACCGTGGTCGTCCCGGCGACGACGGCCTCGGCGGGCAGCTGACGGTGCAGCAACAGCACTTCGATCAGCAGCCGGGTGCCGTCCCGGTCACCGCACTTGGCCTTGGCCGCGGCCCAGAACGCTTCGTGGGTCTTGGTGAAGGTGCCTTCGGCCCTGGCTTGCGCGAGGGCCGAAGCCCCGGCAAACGCGCCGGGTCGCACCAGCAGGATCTCCAGGTAGTGGTCGAGGATGTCGTGGGCGGTGTAGCGGCGCGTCAGCCGCGGGTGCCGGGCGACGACCTTGCGGCCGTCGAAGACCAGCAGTTCGTTGGCCCGCAGCTTCACCCGGACCTTGGCGCCGATGAACTTCGCAGGCACCGAGTAGTAGCTCTGACGGACCGTGATACGGCCGTTGCGCTGGACCACCGGTGTCAGGTCGATCCCGCAGTCGTATCCGTCCGCGGGCAGGGGCCGCAGCAGCTCGCGCTCGGCCTCGAAGTCAAACCCGATCGAGGTCGGACGGCCGTGGACGTGCCGGGCGTCCTCAGCCAGATCGATCGCGGCCAGGCGCTCGTTCAGCTCGGCCAGCGTCTCGACCTCGGGTGGCGGGACCAAGTGCTTGCGGCGGAACCGCCCGCCCTCGTGCTCGACCCCGCCCTTCTCGTGGGCGCCTTCCTCACCAGGGGTGCAGTAGAACGCCGAGAACGAGTACCACGACCTGAACGCCGCCCACCGGGCCGTCTCCGTGCGCGAACGGCCAAACAGCACCTGCTTGACCGCCGGCCTGAGATTGTCGTAGCGAATGTGGACCGTCGGACAGCCGCCCAGCGCCTCGAACGCCTCGACATGTCCTTCCAGGAAAGCTTCCTGCGAGGCCGTCGCATAGACGCGGTGCACCGCCTTGCCCGAATACGACATCCGCAGCGTGAACAGAACGCACTTGCGCGCTGCCCGGCCAGGTCCAGCCAGACGTCCGCAAAGTCGACCTCGGCCTCCTCGCCCGGCTGCTTCGTCTGCGGGACAACACCCTCCAGATGTCGACGCCCCTCCCTGGCCTCCAAGACCAGCTCCGGACGCCGTCTGGCCATGTAGTCGCGGACCGTCGTGTAGGAGGCAAGCTCGAAGTCGTGCTCGGCCGCCAGCCGCTCCAGCACCCGGCTGATCGTATGCTTCTGCTTGCGCGGCGCCGCCAGGTCCTCCCGCAGCATCGCGTCGATGAAGTCCTTCACCGGCTCCAGCACACTCGCCCGGGGCGGCGGCTTCTTCCGCTTCGGCGGCACCGGCTGGGTCAACGCCTTCGCCACCGTGTTCCGCGACACCCTGTACCGCTGGGCCAGCGTCCGCCCCGACACCGACGGGTCCACACGCTTGTCCCGGCGGATCCGTTCAAAGATCCACTCACGCGACCTGTACACACGGATCTCCTGACACGACCGTGATCAACAGGCAAAGCGTGAAGGGCCAAACAGCCCATACCGTTGATTACTCCATCAGCGGCATGTCACCCACCCAACCCCCAGGCGGCTCCCAAACTCGCCGATACACCCCCGGCTCCCGAACAACCCGCCCCACCGGCTCTCAAAGACCCCGATAGAAACAGCGGGACTGAGCGGCAGAGTCGCCGCAGCCAACGCGCGGAGCCGTAGGGGTGGGCTGTGAGCGTCAGAGCGGCCATGCGGTACGTCATGCACCGGATCACCGAGCATCCCGACACGGACGTGACGTTCGAGGCCGAGTGTCTGCACTGCGGTTGGAAGGCGACTCCCGCCGATGACTCGGCATCCGTCGACGTGGAGTGCATGAGCCACACGGGCCGGTCCGGGCATGCCGGTTTCCGGCGCATTCGGACCTCGTTCGCCATGGTCGTTCGCGCCGAGTGAGACATCGCCCCTGCGGTGGAATCCCTGAACTCCCGCCCGGTATGGGCGGCGACGGTCAGTCATGGCCGTGATCAGTTGGGCAGGAAGGTGCAGTAATGCAGAACGGAACCGACCTGTACGCGCTCGACATCAGCGGGGCCTCGTTCGTCCAGGCGTGCGGCGGCCCCTGTACCGAGGGGCGCGACCCTGGCCCGGATCGGTGAGGACGCTTGGGCCCTGGGCGACAGCAAGCGGCTGGACGCCCAGCCTGCTTTTACCGGGTCATACGAGAGCCAGTCCCGGGCCAGTGGCTTGATCCGTCCACGCGTCTTGATCGCTTCCGAGCCTGCTGGCTAGGTTGGCTGGCATGGCTGACCCCAGACCCCTCGCCTGGCCACCTGCCCCGGTCAAGACCGAGCGGCTCGTACTCCGCGAGTCGGAGGCCCGGGACCGCGCGGCGGTCATCGAGCTGAACGCCTCGCCAGAAGTGAACGCCTACCTTGGTGGCCCTCGACCGCGCGCCGAGCTTGAACGCACGGTGCCCGAGGTGCCCGGGCAGCGCCGTGGCTGGTTCGTGATCGAGCTCGACGGAGCAATGATCGGCACGGTCCAGCTCAAACCGCACGCCCCCGAGAGTCCGAGTAACTGCCGTCTGGAGGCCGGGGAGACGGAGCTCGGCTACTTGTTCCTACCGGAGGCGTGGGGCCGCGGGTACGCCACCGAGGCGTGCACAGCGGCACTCGACTGGTTTGCCGACGCGCTGCCCGGTGAGCCGGTGGTGCTCTACACCCAGACCGCCAACGCCAGCTCGATGCGCCTCGCGGCGAAGCTGGGGTTCACCGAGGTGGAACGGTTCGAGGCGTGGGGCGCCGAGCAGTGGTTCGGCGTGTGGTCTTCGCTCACGCCGTCCGATTGATCGGGGGTCTGCTGCACGATCGGGTGACATATGAACTGGCTTGCCCAGTCGCGTAGTCGAAACACCGAAAGCCCCGTCCATCCGGACGGGGCCCATTTGCTATGGCTAGAGCAGCGCTAGGAAGGGATTCGTGTCGCCCGACGGTTCCGACCGCTTCGGTTCCTGCACGGACTTGGCGGCCTGCTTGGGTGCCGGGCGGTAGGCGTCCAGGCGGACGACGCGCGCACGGTTCTGCTCACGCTCTGCGCTGGCCGGCTGCGGCACTGCGTGACGGGAGGTGTCCCCGTTCCTGTCGCTGCCTGTGCTGGCCGGCTGCGGCACATAGTCACCGGAAGTGTCACCGCGGAGTGTGAAAACGGTGGCCGGTCGGCCACTCCTCCCCGCCCGTTCCACAGTGACGGCGATCCCCGGCAGTGCCTTAACCGCTTCGGCCGTGGCACCCACAAACGGGAGCACCTGAGAGGACGTAGCCCGACCGCCATGCATCTCGATCCTGGCCCGAACCTTGTCCTCAAGGCTGAGCGGCTGCCGCTTCACCTTCGGTGAGGTCGCCCCCTTGGTGATGCGGACGGCATCCTGGACCGACCTGCGAACCAAGCTGAAGGCGGCCGACAACATCCCTTCCGTGACTGTCTCCGAGCACTCGGACGCTGCCAGGCAGGCCGCAACCCTGAGCGTCTGCTCTGCCGTCCGCTCGATGAACACGGCCTGTCCCTCGGGCAGGGTCTCACCCAGGATGCGGGCGTATCGGCGCACGATCCGCCACAGCGGCCGGGCATCCTCCGCAAGCGTGCTCACACGCGGCCGGGCAGTGGCCCACCCGTAAGCGTCGGCCAGCTCTCGCCCGTCCGCCTCGGGCAGGCTCACCCGGTCGTCATCCAAGAGCGGCACCGACCCGAGTAGGAAGGGAAGGATGCGGTTGTACGAGCCGCCCGCTGCTTCGGACTCCCCTACGTACTTGGCCCAGTCAGAGGGCGTGACGTGACAGTGCAGAACCATGGCGGGGTCGCGTACTTCCTGCGCCTCATCCTTGGTGGTGTTCCGCAGCGTCGCACCGTCCCATGCGGTCCGCAGCTTGGTCGTGAACGATGCATCCCGCTTCACCCTGCGGAGCACTTCCGACCACTCTTCTTCGATCACCAGAGTCCGCACGTCCCGCCCGTGCTCGGTCTCGGCCGTCGCTTCCTGTTGCTCCCACAGGTGGTTCACCATGCTCGCCCCGGAAGTGATCCCGGACGTGGTGTGCGTGGCCAGGAAGCGACCCAGGCCCTTGTCCAGGACGTGATGAGCGGCCCGCAGTGCGGTTCCCTTGCCGCGCCCGGTACCTGCCACCAGAGCGGACCACAGCAGCACGGGCCGGGGGCCACGGGAAGACACCTTGACCGAGCCACCGATAGCGGCCGACCACATCGAGAGGGCGGCCACATACGCCCCCAAGGGGTCCGCTTCTACGAAGGGGGCAATCCTGCGGACGGCGCGACCGAGGGACCTTACAGAACGGGGGTGCTCATGCTGCCTCAATCTCGAACAGGGTTGCTTGTATGGCCTCTGGCCGGGGAGGCCGGGCGCACTCAGCGCCCGGCACGGCGGGGGCGACACTCAGGCCGCTACCGCTTTTCCCTCCGACGCGTCCCGGTGCTCCCACGCATGCCGCACGTGCATCGGTGAACATCAGGCCGGTACGGCCGTTCGTATGCCGGAGCTGAGCTAGGGCCCACAGCAGATGTTCACGCCCGAACTCGGGTGCTTCACGGGCCAGTAGCCCACCCGGGCCGAAGGCATCGAACAGGGCTCGGGTCCACTCGGTCTTCACATCATGAGTCGCAGCGACCAGGCGACGCGGCCACGGAGTTTCAGTCATTCGCACTTCCTAAACAAAGGGGAGGACCCCGGTACAAGCCCGGGGTCCTGGGAGGGGTCAGGCGGGATGGCTACGGCTCGGGGTCAAAGTCATCCCTGTACTTCTCTTGCTTCAGCTCCTCCAAGTCAGTCAGTTGCTGAAGCTGCTCATCGAGCAAGTTGCAGAAAGCCGCGTAGGCGCCCCGCTCGTACTCTTCGCCCTCGCTTGACGCCCAGTTTCCTTGCAGAGCGCCGCTCGCCCGTTCTTGCAGATCCTTCGGGGTGATGAGGCCGATGGACAGCCCGATCTTGGGGCTACCTACGAGGAAGATCCGGAAACCGGCTTTGCGGAGGAACGGGCCACGCTCCTTCCATTCGGCCATCTGCTCCCACTTCGCGCGGTAGGTCTGGCCCGTGCTCGTCTCCTCCCAGCGGCCCGGGACGAAGGGTTCTTTCTGAAGCGTCGCCAGGTTCGTGGCGTGACGCTCCAACGTCGTCGTGAGCGCCGTAACGGCGGCTGCCGAGAAGGCTTGGGCGATGGCCTGGGAAAGGTTCTCCATCGCCGCCTCCAGCTCCTTGATCTGAGCCCTGTTGTCCTTGCCGGGGACGTACGAGCGCTCAGTGATGTACTGGTCTCCCAGCTTGGAGAGGAATGTCTCCTCTACAGCCCGGTAGATCTCTTCCTGTGGCCACGACGTGGAGAACCGGCACGCCTCACCGTTGGACCAAGAGGCACAGCGGAAATACCGGTGCTTCTTGGTCTCGCCTGTCCGCAGGGTCACCAGGGAGCTGTTCTCGTACATCTTCATGCCGCACGGGCAGTACAGGACTCCCGTCATGGGGGACGCGTTCGACTTGATCCCCGCCCTGTACTTGCCCAGGTCAGCGACAGCGATCCGTAGCTTGTCGAACTCCTCGTCCGTCAAGACCGGATCAGCCCAACGGACGGGCAGCCCGTCTCTGAGCAGCGGCTCACCCTTGTGCATGGCCACGCCCTTAAGCGTGGGCTTCTTCAGCATCTTGCCGAGAGTGGACGTGCTCCACTTGGTCCCCTTGATGTGCGTCTTGACGCCCACCTTCTTCTCTTCAGCGTTGATGCTCCGCTGGTAGTCCTGGGAGGTCAGGACACCGCGCGGGCAGTCGCACTGCGGCGTCTCGCTGCCCTGGTCGACGCAATCCGCGACATGCCGGGGGCGAGCGTTCCACTCAGTGCAGAGCTGGCCCATGGACCATCCCTGCTCCGCGATACGTTCGTACGCTTCCCGGATGAGGGGGCCGGTCACCGGGTCGATCACGAGCTTGAACCGCTGCTTGCCGTGGTGGTCCATGATGATCGGCCGATAGCCGAAGGGCCACGTGCCGCCGCCCCACAGGTTCGAGTCCCGGTAATACTGCGTCTGGTTCCGACGCTTCTTCACGATGGCTTCGCGGTACTCCTGGGCCTGGGTCGCCTTGATGTAGGCGATCATCCGGCCCGTGGGCGTGTGGATGTCCAGGCTCGGGTCATCGATGCAGACGATCTCCTTGCCGCCCTTGTGACAGCGCTCCGCGAACCTGTCCCAGTGGTGCTGATCCCGGGTGATCCGGTCCAGCGACGTGACCATGATCGCGTCCCACTCGTGCCAGAGCGGGTCCTTCATCCACCGGCCCAGCTTCGGCCGGTCGTCCAGGTTGACCGCGCCGGAGACACAGACATCCTCGACTTCTCCAGCCACGGTGAACCGAGCTTCAACGGTGGCCCGGTCCAGCTCCTCTCCCTGGCGCAGCAGGGCGGAGCTGTCCTCGGTGTCACGGCTGATACGCCGCACCTTGAGGACTCGCATACCGGGCAAGAGACGTGCGCTGGACATAGCCTCACCTTCCGTTACAGGTGCCCCCGGGGCAGATTTGGTGATCCTATCTTCCCAGGACTGGGAGGCGAACCACGCGGTGCGCGCATCTGGCCGAGCACCGGGTGCGGTGGGGGGTGTGACGGCGCCCGATCACTGAACGCCGGACAGCCCCCTTGCGCGGCGTTGGACAATGGAGGGTGGCCGTCGGGCCCACCGAAGGAGGAAACATCACATGGCACAACCCGAGCGGAACGAGCAGCAGCGGCTGCGCCCCGCGCCCCTGCTCTTCGAGCCGTCGGCAGCAGCCGCCGATCCGGAGCACTTCTTCGACCTGGAGTCGATGGACGATCCGAGGGAGCTGCTGGCCCGTGCCACCGAGCTCACCCTGGCGTTCCGTGCCGCGACGGACCGCGCGGTCGAGTTCCAGGCCATCGCGGCCGCCCAGCTCGCCGATCCGCGCCGGTTCGACCGGCTGACGACCGCGGACATCGCGCAGCGTGCGGAGTGGACCGAGGACTACGCCAAGAAGATGGTCGAGTTCGGCTGGAGTCTGCTGGGCGGGTCCGCGCCCTGACGGCCGTACCGGACTCGCCACGAGCACCGTGCCGGCCCCACCACGACCGCCGTCCCGGCCTTCGCCGTAGCCGCCGCCGGGTCCGTCGTCCCGCCTCCGGGTACCACCAGTGGCATATGCCCGAGCGCAAGATACTCCTCCCCACCCCGGCCTGTCCCGATTTCCGGCAACTCTCGGAATCCACTTGATCACTCCCGGTAGACATGGGCGCATGAGTGCATGGCTGCCAGACGAAACGACCCTGCATCACGGCGACGACCCCCACTGCGGCACCGACCTCTTCGCTCTCCTGCGGGACCGGGCCGCGAACCAGACAGCTCAGGTCACCGCGGCCGGTGCCGCCTGGCTCGCCGGCGCCTCGGCCTATCCGCGCAGCACGCTGGCGCAGTGGGAAGCCCACCCCTCCTCGCCCGGGGTGCTGCCGTGCGGTTCGGCCTTCGACGTGGTGAACGTGCCCACCCTCTTCGGCCGCCGGATGCTGGAGCACCTGTGGGCCGACGGCCCCGGCTCCGGCCCCGTCGCCACGCACCGCGGGCGGATGATGCTCTTCGCCTCCCCCGGTACCGCCCAGCGGCTGCCGTCGCTGCTCGACTGGGAGGAGTGGGGCAGCGGCCTCGAACCGTCGGCAGGGACGGACCCGCGGGGGCGGGACGGTGACGGCGCGAAGGTTCCGCCGCTGCTCTGCCACGGCACCGGGGACGCGGTGACCGTCCCCGCGCTGACCTGCACGTCCGCCACCCCCGGGCCCCGCTGGGTGGTGGCGCCCGACACCCGTAGCCCCTGGCTGCCGGGCCCGGACGTACTGCTCTGGGCCTGTGTGCGGGTGACCAGGTCGACGCTCTCGTCGGCGGCCCGGAATTCGATTTTTCCTCCCGCCGATCAGGGTGCTAATGTCTACGACGTCAGCAGGCGCCGCTAGCTCAGTTGGTTAGAGCAGCTGACTCTTAATCAGCGGGTCCGGGGTTCGAGTCCCTGGCGGCGCACAGACGGAAGAAGCCCCCTCGTGAAAGCGAGGGGGCTTTTTCGTGCTCGCGTTTTCGTGCTCGCGTCTTCGTGCTCGCGTCTTCGTGCTCGCGTCTTCGTGCTCGCGTCTTCGTGTCACGCGCCACGTGTCACGTGTCGTCCCGTCGTGGTCGCGGCAGGGCCGCCCGCGTTCTACGTGCCCGTCGTGATCCGGACCGTCCAGGCGCCCGACGGCGTCCGGTCGGCGACCTCGATCCTGGCGTGCGCGCCGGGGATGGTGAACGTCTCACCGACCCGCATCGGAGCGTCCGCGAGCGGCGCGTACACGGACCGGTCCCAGCAGGCGTCGGTGGTGGGGTGGGTGTCGATGACCTGGACGGGGCCGCCGCCGGACGGGGTTCCGTTGCGCACCCGGTAGAGCAGGACGCCCTCGGTGCAGGTCGTCCGGTCGTTGCCGGTGGCGCTGCGGGCCTCGATGGCCACGGCACTGCCCTCGCCGGTCATGATCACCGCGAGCCGGGTGCCGATGGAGGCGCCGGGCGCGGGCACGGCGGCCATCGGCTCCAGGGTGATGTCCCGGCTGCGCTGGACGCAGACCACCTGCCTGCGGTCCAGCCAGCCCAGCTTCCACTTGTGCCAGCCGAAGAGTTCCGGGGCTAGGCCGAACTGGCTGCCCATCACGTCCCAGTCGCCGACGTAGGTGTCCCAGTCGCCCTTGCCGTCGGACGGCCGGTGGTAGAGGTCCGGCAGGTCGAAGACGTGCCCGGTCTCGTGGGCCAGCACGTTGTGGTCCGGCGGGTGCTGCTCGAAGATGGTGACGACGCGCCGGATGTCCGCGCCGTCGGCGCGCACCGGCCGGTCGAAGTTGACGACCTTGGTGGCGTCGGAGTCGACCCCCGGGGCGTCCGGATCGGCGACCAGGTAGACGATGTCGAACCGGGAGAAATCGACCTTCGGGTCGGCCGCGGCGATGGCGTCGCGCAGATAGGCGCTGCGCCGCTCACTGTTCCAGTCCCGCTGTATTCCGTACCGGACAGAGGCCTTGGGCATCTGGATCCACTGCCGCAGCGGGTGCGGGCGCAGGGTGAATTTTCCGTACGAGGCCCGCTGGAAGAACTGGGTGGTGGCGGGGAAGTAGTCGGCGGTGAGCTCCTCGGGGGTGGCACCGGGGTGGTGGTCCGGGAAGGAGAGGAAGATCATGACCGCGTCGAGGGAGTGGACGGGGTGGGGGTAGGCGCCGTTCCACTCGTCCACCCCGAGCGAGTGGTGGACCTCGGTACGGGGCAGCGCGCACGGACCCGCTTCGCCGGTGGCGGCCACCGCGGGCCCGGCGACGAGAGAGGTGGCGGCGAGCGCCATCAGGGAGGTCGCCGCGGCAGCCGCTCTGCGCAGGATCGACCTCTCGACCCCCCCGGCTCTGTGCAGACGCGGCACAACTACCTCCGGGTGCGAGCGGCGGTCACCCACTCACCCTGTGATGGTTGGAGGCTTTCGTCCTGTTGAGCTGCCCCAGTCGAGTCAGCTGCCCTCCGGAGTGCCCACCCTCACGGACAGTCACAATCAATCACGTGAAGATCGCGAGAGAACGGAAAAGCTCAGAAAAGATCATTCGCGGGCAAACCGGATCGGCTGGCGACTGGCCCATGCGGGGCGAACGCGGGGCGCGGAGAGGTCGGGCGCTGGAACGGCCGACGCAGCAGCCTCTATGCTTCACCAGGCTTTCCCGCGTGGTTTCCGCCTCCCACAGCGGCGCTCCGCGCGGCGGGCCAGTCCGGCCACACCTGTTCAAGACAGAACTGCACGGCGGGAGCGAACGGTGAGCGGAACCTCCGAAGGGTCGAGGCCCGCGGCGGTCACATCCCCCCACTCCGCAGGGCCGTCGGCCACGGAGTGTCACCCTCCGTCGTCCGCTGCCGGGGCCCGGGGATCGGAGCCGCACGGCTATCGGGCCGCTTTCCGGGCCGCCACGGTCCCGATGGCCGTCGTCGACCACGAGGGACTGGTCCTCGACGCCAACGACGCGCTCGGCGGGCTCCTCGGCTTCTCCGCCGCGGCACTGACCACGCAGTCGGCGGCCGATCTCCTCGACCTCGCGGCGGACGGCCGCACCTGGCACGCGTACCGCGAGGTGCTGCACGGCCGGCGCTCACGGTTCTGCTGCACCCGCAGGCTCAAGCACCCCGACGGGCGCGCGCTGTGGGCGGAGATCACCGTCGTGCCGATGCCCGAACCGGAGGCGGGCCGGGCGGGCGCCCCGCGGCCCGGCACCGGCCGGGTGCTGCTCTCCGTCGCGGACGTCAGCGACCGGCGTGAGCTGCAGAAGCGGCTGCGCCACCTCCAGATGCACGATCCAGTGACCCGGCTGCCCAACCGGGCGTTGTTCTTCGAACGGCTCTCGGCCGTCCTGGAGAGCCCGCCGTACGAGGACGGCAGTGTCGGCGGAGGGGGCCGGATCGGGCTCTGCTATCTCGATCTCGACGGTTTCAAGGCCGTCAACGACACGATGGGCCACCGGATCGGCGACCGGCTGCTCGCCGCTGTCGCCGCACGGCTCACCGACTGCGCGGCCCAGGACCGCCCGCACCGTCCCGGCGCCCATCTCGTGGCGCGTCTGGGCGGCGACGAGTTCGCGATCCTGGTCGAGGACTCCGCCGGTACGCAAGCGCTCACCGACCTGGCTCGCGCGGTCCTCGCCGCGCTGCAGAAGCCCTTCGACCTGGACGGGCAGCGGCTCTCCGTCTCGGCCTCGATCGGGGTGGTGGAACGGGCCGTGGCCGACACCTCGGCGACCGGTCTGATGCAGGCCGCCGACACCACGCTGTACTGGGCGAAGGCGGACGGCAAGGCCCGCTGGACGGTCTTCGACCCGGAGCGCAACGCCCACCGGATGACCCGGCAGACGCTCTCCTCCCATCTGCGGCCTGCCGTCGAACGCGGCGAGTTCACCATCGAGTACCAGCCGCTGGTCGGCATGGCCGACGGAGTCGTACGCGGGGTGGAGGCCCTGGTCCGCTGGAACCACCCCCAGTTCGGCCTGCTCTCACCGAATCGGTTCGTCGCGATCGCCGAGGAGGACGGCTCGATCGTCCAGCTCGGCCGGTGGGTGCTGCGGTCCGCGTGCCGCCAGGCCCGGCGCTGGCAGCTCGACCACCCGGCCGAGTCGCCGCTGTTCATCAGCGTCAATGTCGCGGTCCGGCAGGTCTGGGACTCCGACCTGGTCACCGATGTCGCGGAGATCCTCGCCGAGACCGGCCTCGATCCCGCGCTGCTGCAGCTGGAGCTGACCGAGTCGGCGGTGATGGGCTCGGCGGGCCGCCCGCTCCAGGCCCTCCAGTCGCTCAGCGACATGGGCGTGCGGATCGCGATCGACGACTTCGGCACCGGCTACTCGAACCTCGCCTATCTCAGCCGGCTGCCCGTTTCCGTGCTGAAGCTGGACGGTTCGTTCGTACGCGGCTTCCGTTACGACGACGGCGACCGCCCGAGCTGCGCCGACGAGACGATCGTCGAGGCGATGGTGCACCTGGCGCACCGGCTGGGCCTGACCGTCACCGCGGAGTGCGTGGAGACGGCGGGCCAGGCCGAACGGCTGCGCAGGATCGGCTGCGACACCGGGCAGGGCTGGCTGTACTCGCGCGCGGTGGCCCCGGAGCGGATCGCCGAACTGATCGGCGGTCGGAAGCTGAACGTCTGACCCCGGGATTCCCGGCCCGGGAGCGAAAGGCCGGGGCCGGAAGGCCAGGGCCGGTGTCAGGCCGTCGGCAGCCCGTACGCGTCCGCGATCAGCTCGTAGCTGCGCAGCCGGGCCTCGCCGCCGTGGGCGTTGGCGGTGATCATCAGTTCGTCGGCGCCGGTGCGCTTGGCCAGGTCGTCGAGGCCCGTACGGACCTCGTCCGCCGTGCCGTGGACGATGTTGACCAGCCAGCTGTCAACGAACTCGCGCTCCATGGGGCTGAAGGCGTGCGCCTCCGCCTCCTCGGGTGTCGGGACCAGGCCGGGCCGGCCGGTGCGCAGGCGGACCATGGACAGGGCGCCGGAGAGCACCTGGCGGCGGGCCTCGCGCTCGTCGTCGGCGGCCAGGGCCGAGACACCGATCAGGGCGTACGGGGCGTCGAGCACCGCGGACGGCCGGAACGACTCCCGGTACAGGTCGAGGGCCGGCACGGTGTTCTGGGCCGAGAAGTGGTGGGCGAAGGCGAACGGCAGCCCGAGCACGCCGGCCAGCCGGGCGCTGAAGCCGGAGGAGCCGAGCAGCCAGATCGGCGGGCGGGCCGCCGACTGGACGCCGCCCTCGGCGGTGGCCTGGACCGGGCCGGGGACCGCGTGGATACGGGCGTAGGGGTGGCCGTCGGGGAAGTCGTCGTCCAGGAACCGGGTCAGCTCGGCGAGCTGCTGCGGAAAGTCGTCGGCGCCTTCGCCCAGCCGGTCCGTGCGGCGCAGGGCGGCCGCCGTCGCACCGTCGGTGCCGGGGGCGCGCCCGAGGCCGAGGTCGATGCGGCCGGGGGCCATGGCCTCCAGGGTGCCGAACTGTTCGGCGATGACGAGCGGTGCGTGGTTGGGCAGCATCACGCCGCCGGAACCGAGCCGGATGCGCTCGGTGTGCGCGGCGAGGTGGGCCAGGATCACGGCCGGTGAGGAGGAGGCGACGCCCGGCATGGAGTGGTGTTCGGCGACCCAGTAGCGGTGGAACCCGCGGCGCTCGGCGAGCCGGGCGATGTCCACGCTCGTGCGCAGGGCCTGGGTGGCGGTGCGGCCCTGGCCCACGGTCACCAGGTCCAGCACGGAGAGCGGAACGGTGGCCGACCCCTCCGCCTTGCCTCGGATCTCGTCGGCTCGGATCTCGTCGGCTCGAATCTCGTCCACGTCCTGGCCCTCTCCGGTGATGCGCATGCGTGCGGCTCATACGTCCGGAACAGCCCAACAGGAGGTGGTCTCCGGTTATTCCCCCCAGCGGCCGGACCGGCCCTTCTTTCCGCTCCGTGCCCACGCCCGGCCCTCGCCCCGTCCGGCCACCGGGGCCGGGGGTGCCTCGCGCTCGGCGAAGATCTTGCCGAGCCTCGGGGACCAGGCCCGGCGGTCCGCCAGCCGCAGCCCTTCCCGGACCGCCACCTGGTTTCCCGTGAGGACCGGCTTGCCGAGGAGTTCCTCCAGCTCCGCCAGGTGCGTGACGGTGTGCAGGGCCGTGTCGGGCAGCAGCATCACCTCTGCCTCCGGACGGTCCGCGGCCCGGACGAGTTCCCGCACCTCGTCCGGGCCCCAGGCGGCGGCCTCGGCGGCGGAGCCCAGGTGGGCGGCGTGGGTGGCGACGACCTCGATCCCCGCGGAGTGCAGGAAGGCGGTGAACAGTGCGGCGATGTCCTCGGGATAGGTCGCGGCGACCGCGACGCGGGTGGCGCCCAGCTCCCGCACCGCGTGGACGAAGCCGAACGAGGTGCTGGAGGCGGGCACCCCGGCCGCCCGGGCCAGGGCGGCGGTCTGTTCGTGGGCGCCCTTCCACCCGTACAGGAAACTGCCGCTGCCGCTCGTCCAGACGACGGACTCGACACCGGCGCGTTGCAGCTCCGGTACCCCGGCGGCCAGCCGTTCGGGCACACCGGTGCGCGTCAGCGCGTCGATCCCGTAGACGTCCTCGTCGACGGCGGTGTGGTTCACGACCAGCCTGACGGCGTCGAGCAGGATCTCCATCCGCGGAAAGTCGTCCTCCGCGAAGTGGTGGCCCGGGTAGAGAAAGCCGAGGGTCGTCATGTCCACCCTTCCTGTTCCTGCGGATGCCCTGTTCCTGCGGACGCCCGTTTCGCCCCGCCCCTCCCCAGTATTGCCCCATACGTCGCCGCTTCCACGGCGACCTGTTGACGAAGGCGGGCGCGGGTGCGAGCGTGGTCGGGTCGCACATCTCAGACGCAGCGGAGCACCCGTCTCTCATGCCAGAGCCCACCCTGCTCGTCCTGGACACCGACCCGTCGCCGCGTCTCGGCCGGCTGACCGGCCGGGCCACCGTGCGGTACACCGACGAGGCCGGGCTCGCCGCGCGGCTCCCCGCAGCCGACGTGCTGCTGGTGTGGGACTTCACCTCCGACGCGGTACGGGCCGCCTGGCCCGGCGCCGGGCCGCGCCCGGCGTGGGTGCATACGGCGAGCGCGGGCGTGGACCGGCTGCTCTGCCCGGAGCTGGCGGCCTCCGACACGGTGGTGACCAACGCGCGGGGCATCTTCGAGCGGCCGATCGCCGAGTACGTGACGGGCCTGGTGCTGGCGTTCGCCAAGGATCTCCCCGGCACGCTGGAGCTCCAGCACCGGCGGCTGTGGCGCCACCGGGAGAGTGCCCAGGTGGCGGGCAGCCGTGCGGTGGTCGTGGGCGCGGGCCCGATCGGGCGGGAGATCACCCGGCTGCTGATCGCCCTCGGCGTCCAAGTGGCGCTCGTGGGGCGCAGGGCGCGGCGCACCGTCCACGGCGTGGCGGATCTGGACCGGCTGGCCGCCATGGCGGACTGGGTGATCTGCGCGGCACCGCTGACGGAGTCGACCCGTGCCATGTTCGACGCGCGGTTCTTCGGGCTGATGCAGCCGTCGGCCCGCTTCATCAACGTGGGGCGCGGTCCGCTGGTCGTCGAGGACGATCTGGTCGCCGCACTGCGCAAGCGCTGGATCGCGGGTGCGGCACTCGACGTGTTCGAGCAGGAGCCACTCGGGCCGCGGAGCCCGCTCTGGGACGTACCGGATCTGATCGTGTCACCGCACATGAGCGGCGACACGGCGGGCTGGCGGGACCGGCTGGGCGAGCAGTTCGTGGAGATGTTCGAACTCTGGGCGGCCGGGGCTCCGTTGCCGAACGTGGTGGACAAACGGCGCGGCTACGCCCCCGCCCCGGAGTCGGGCGACTGATCTCAACACGCCGGGAATGAGGGTCACTTCATCCCCTCGTGCCGGATTTCTCGGCATGACGACCGGTCATCTGCCGTTCGGTGCAGGGAAATACGCACTGCGCATCCGCCGTCGCACTCCGCCCGCAATCGGACACGGGAAGGTCACCTTCCGGCCACTGTTCGGCCACAGGGAGCCGCTTCCTGCATAGACGTGCGGGATCGGGCAGGCGCACCCCCTGTCCGGACTGTTCGACCCCTCCAGGAGATTGCGAACCATGGCTGACTTCCCGAACCTGTCCCGCCGGGGCTTCCTCAACCGATCGGCGGCCGTGGGTGGCCTGCTCGTCGTTCCCGGGCTGCTCTCCGCGTGCAGCAGGACCGACGCCGGTTCCACGGATGGTGCGGGGGCGCTCGACAAGCTCCGCAAGCAGGGCTTCGTCCGGGTCGCGTACGCCAACGAGGCCCCGTACGGCTATCTGGAGGGCAAGCAGCTCAAGGGCGAGGCGCCCACCCTGCACCGGGAGATCTTCAAGGCGCTCGGCGTCGACGAACTGAAGCCCACGCTCTCCGAGTGGGACGGTCTGATCCCCGGACTGCAGGTCGGGAAGTACGACGTGGTCAGCGCCGGCATGGCCATCACACCGGAGCGCTGCGCGAACGCCGTCTTCTCCGAGCCCGAGTTCATCTCGCCCACCGCGCTGATGGTGAAGAAGGGCAACCCTAAGAAGGTCACCGACCTGGCGTCCGCGAAGGCCGCCGGGATCACCGTCGGCGTGATGTCGGGCGCCGTCGAGGGCACGTACGCCGAGGGCGCGGGCATCCCCAAGAACAAGATCAGGACACTGCAGAAGCCGCAGGACGGCGCCGACGCGGTCAAGGGCGGCCGGGTCGACGCGTTCCTGCTCACCGGCATCTCGCTGCGCTGGCTGGCGAAGACGAACCCCGACACCGAGGTCACCGAGGCCTTCCTGCCGGAGCTCGACGGCACGAAGCAGTACAGCCCCGGCGGCGCCGTCTTCCGCAAGGGCAACGAGGACCTGCGGGACGCCTTCAACCGCGAGCTGAAGAAGATCGTCTCGGACAAGTCGCGCTATGTGGGCCTGCTTCAGGAGTACGGCTTCGGGGCCACCGAGCTCCCGCCGGCCACCCTGAAGACGGCCGACCTGTGCCAGGGCTGACGGGGACGGACGCACCGCATGAGTGATTTCTTCTCCGCCTTCTTCGACGATCTGCCACAAGTGCGCGCGGGGCTGTGGGTGACCCTCCAGGCCACCGTCCTCGGCGCGCTGCTCGCCCTGCTCCTGTCGTTCGTCCTCGGCCTGATGTCGGTCAGCCGGCTACTGGTGACGCGTGGCGTGTCACGCGTGGTCGTGGAGTTCTTCCGCGGCACCTCGCTCTACATCCAGCTGTTCTGGCTCTACTACGCGATGCCGCCGCTGACGGGGTACGAACTGACGCCGCTGCTCTGCGGTGTCGTCGCCTTCGGTCTCAACTACGGCGCGTACGGCGCGGAGGTGGTGCGCGGCGCGATCAACTCCGTACCGCGCGCCCAGTACGAGGCGGCCGTCGCGCTGAACATGACGCCGCTGCACCGGATGCGGAAGGTGATCCTTCCGCAGGCCTGGGTGCAGATGATCCCGTCCTTCACCAATCTGCTGATCCAGCTGCTGAAGTGCACCCCGCTGCTGTGGCTGATCTCCGCGGCCGACCTGATGACCGTGATCCAGCAGCTGCGCGACCGCACCGGTGAGACGCTCACCGCGTACGTGACCCTGCTGGTCCTCTACTTCGTCCTGGCCTACGCGCTGACCCTGCTGATGAATCTGCTGGAGCGCGGCGCCAAGCGGCGCCTCGGCCTGGCGACCGGCGCGGGCTCGCTGCTGCGCAGCCGCAGCGCCACGGAGGCCGTCGCGTCGGCGGCCGGAGGTGGTGTCCGGTGAACGGCTTCGACTGGAACGCCGCCGGGGACGTACTGCCCCTGTTGCTCAAGGGGTTCGAGGTCACGCTGCTCGCGACCGTGCTCGGCACGCTCGTCGCCGCGGTGCTCGGGCTCGCCATCGCGGTCGCCGGGCGAGCCCCGAGCAGGTTCGTGACGGTGCCGGTGCGGGCCGTGATGGAGTTCATCCGGTCCACCCCGCTGCTCATCCAACTGGTCGGCGCAGCAGCCCTGTTCACCTCGGTGGAACCCCTGGTGATCGGCATCGTGGTGCTGGGCGTCCACTACGCCACGTACACCTCCGAGGTGTACCGCGCCGGGATCGACGGTGTGCCGAAGGGCCAGTGGGAGGCCTGCCGGGCGCTCTCGCTCACCCCGCGGCGGACCTGGCAGGCGGTGATCCTGCCGCAGGCGGTGCGCAACGTGCTGCCCGCCCTCGGCAACTACGCGATCTCGATGTTCAAGGAGACCCCGTTCCTCGCCGTGATCACGGTGCAGGAGATGGTCTTCGAGGCCCGGCAGTACGGGGCCGAGCACTTCGGGTACTACACAGAGGCATTCACGCTCGCGGCCCTGATCTTCCTGGTCGCGAGCTACCCCACCTCGCTGTTGATGAGAAAGCTGGAGAAGCGCCTTGGCCACTGAACCCCTCCCCCTGCAGAAGGCCGCGCCCACGGCCCCCGCGGACGCCGTGCCGGCCGCCGTCGCGGCGACCGGCCATCCGCTGGTCCGCTTCGACGACGTCGTGAAGCGGTACGGCGACCACGTCGTCCTCGACCGGCTGGGCTTCTCCGTACGGCGCGGCGAGCACGTCACCCTGATCGGGCCCAGCGGCTCGGGCAAGACCACCATCCTGCGGCTGCTGATGACCCTCGAAAGGGTCAGCGACGGGGTCATCTGGGTGGACGGTGACCCGCTGTCCCACACCAGGGGACCCGACGGCTCGCTGAGGCCGGCGACCGAGAAGCATCTGCGCGAGGCCCGGAAGAAGATCGGCATGGTCTTCCAGCAGTTCAACCTCTTCCCCAACATGAAGGTGCTGCAGAACATCACCGAGGCCCCGGTCAACGTGCTGGGCATGGACCGCGACGAGGCGGAGAGCCGCGCCCGCGAGCTGCTCGCCCTGGTCGGGCTCTCGGCGAAGATCGACGCGCACCCCTCCCAGCTCTCCGGCGGCCAGCAGCAGCGGGTGGCGATCGCCCGCGCGCTGGCGATGCGGCCGGAGATCCTGCTGCTCGACGAGGTGACGTCGGCGCTCGACCCGGAGCTGGTGGCGGGCGTGCTGGAACTGCTGAGCGACATCGCCAGGAACACCGACATCACCATGCTCTGCGTGACCCACGAGATGAACTTCGCCCGCGACGTCTCGGAGAAGGTACTGATGTTCGATGCTGGACGTGTGGTCGAGTCCGGTTCGCCGGAAAAAATCTTCTCCGACCCCGAGCACGAACGCACCCGCGAATTCCTCACCGCGGTGCTGTGACCTCGGAACTCGCCGTCAGCCCATGCTCCTGGCATATGCCGGACGAATGCGCCCCAGCCGGCGGAACCGGGGCGCTCCGCTTTCTCTTCAACAGCCGCCCCGGGACAGGGTCTTGGCGGCTATCGTGGAGGCAGAGCTTACGGTCACAACCTGGTGGGGGAAACCGTGACGTTGAAGCCCGAACCGACCGCACCGTTCCACTCGGTGCAGTACGCCCTTCGCGTTCTCGAAGCGGTCTCCGAACACGGCGACGGCGTGACGGACGCCCAGATCTCCCGGGAGACGGGACTGCCCGTCGGGCATCTCACCCCCCTGCTGCTGACGCTGCGCCGCGAGGGGTACGTCGAGCAGATCACCGACGGCGCGTACGTAACCGGCTCCTCGCTGCTGCTCCTCGGCTCCGGGGCGACCCGCAGGCAGGCCCTGGAGACCAGGCTCCAGCAGTCGCTGGCGCAGCTGCGCGATTCGGTCGGCGCGGCGGTCTACATCAGCCGGTACGTCGACGGCGAGATCCGGGTCACGCAGTACGCCGACGGTCCCCGCACCCCCGCGGTCAACGAGTGGGTGGACTTCCGGTCCTCCGCACACGCCTCGGCGGTCGGCAAGTGCCTGCTGGCCCAGCTCGACCGGAACGGCCGCCGCGACCACCTCTCGCGCCACAAGACGGCCCGGCTCACGTCGCGGACGATCACCAACGAGAAGGTGCTGTTCTCCAAGCTGGACAGCCAGCCGGCGACGGTCCCGGTGCTCGACCTCCAGGAGTACGCGGTCGGCACGGTGTGCGCGGCGGTGCCGCTGACCGCCGGGTCGTCGGCGGGGTGCCTGGCGCTGTCCCTGCCGATCGAGGACGCCCATCGCCTGCGCACGGCGGCGGACACGCTGAACCGGCGGGCGGCGCCGGTGCTGCTGTCGCTGGCGCTGTAAGCCCGGGCTCTCTCGCCCGAGGACTTTGGACCGGAACCCTGGCAGACGGTGTCGAACGGCCCGTCGGCACCGCCGTCATGTACGCCTCGGCCGACAGGCAGGAAGTCATGGCGCAGCCGTTCGCACCCCAGCCCCCTGCGCACAACGGGTCCTCCACCGGCGAACCGGCGGAGGACCCAAAACGCGCGAGCGCGAGAACCCCACTCAGGTCGTGGCGACCTCTTGCACAGTCGACACGTTCAGGCTTTCACTGCCTTCATAGACCGCGAGCCACCAGAAGATTTTGTCGTGCTCCGGTATCTTCCCCGAGAAGCCGGTGCACTTCTGCCACCCGACGCTGGAGCCACGCCCCTCATGGCATCGGAATTTCTTCCCCGTGGAAGGCATCTGCGCGCGCATCTCCACGTGATGGCCGTCCGCATTCCGGTCCCTCACCCAGAACACGTCGCCATACTTCTCGAAGCATGCGCTGCCGGCAGCAACGTTGGGGTTCGGGTAGTAGACGGTCTCGCAGTATGCGGCCGCGGGCGGAGAACCGCCCGCCACGTGCGCGTATTCGGTGTAGTCAGGCTCTGCGGCAGACGCGGATGCCGCAGAGGAGATCCCCATCAGCAAGGCAGCGGAACCTGCGGCGAGAATCGAGCCCAATCGTTTGAGTGACATATGAAATTCCCCCTTCGAATCATCCATCACCTCTGGATTTTTGCGGCCCACCTGAGGCCCGGCCGCAAAATGAGCCTGCCATGAAGATCACAGGAAAAGAAGCCTCTCTCTGATTTTTGTCAGACATTTACTTGCGATCACCCATGGTGACCTAGGGCCATTTACAGGTCGATTACTGAGGGATTGCGCATCAATTCCGACCTGTGCCCCGATTTCGGTAACATTCCGTTCCCGAAGTTGAATTCGTGCTGCCGTAAAGGACGACGCGGTCGCGGCGGGCTCCAGCAGGGCGGTGCGGTCGCAGCGGGCTCCCGCAGGGCGGTGCGGAGAGGGGTCGCCGAGTCGGGTGTCTTCAGCACCCCTCAGGACCAGGTATTATTTTCGAGTCAGCAAGCGCCGCTAGCTCAGTTGGTTAGAGCAGCTGACTCTTAATCAGCGGGTCCGGGGTTCGAGTCCCTGGCGGCGCACAGACAACGCACTGGGCGGTTCACGTACACACGTGAACCGCCCAGTGCGTTTTTGCTGACCACCGAGATGTACGAACGTTTTACACATCCGTACTAGACAGGTGTTTTACACACTCGTACATTTCCAGGTATGACGAACGCTACGAGCACCACCGCCGAGCGCGGCCCCCTCGCCGGTCGCCGGGAATGGACCGCCTTCGTGGTCCTGCTGCTTCCCCTCCTCCTCGTCTCGATGGACGTCTCCGTCCTCTTCTTCGCGATCCCTTCCATCGACCGGGACCTCGCACCCAGCGCCACCCAGCAGCTCTGGATCTTCGACGTGTATGCCTTCGCCCTGGCCGGCCTGCTCATCACGATGGGCTCGCTCGGCGACCGGATCGGCCGCCGGAGGCTGCTGCTCCTCGGCGCGTTCGCGTTCAGTGCCGCGTCCGTCGCCGCCGCGTACTCCACCAGCCCCGAGATGCTGATCGCGGCCCGCGCCCTGCTCGGGATCGGCGGTGCGACGCTGATGCCGTCGACGATGGGGCTCGTGCGCAACATGTTCCGCGACGAACGGCAGCGCGGCCGGGCCATCGGCATCTGGTCGGGCGCCATGGCCGGCGGGATCGCGCTCGGCTCGGTGCTCAGCGGGATCATGCTGGAACACTTCTGGTGGGGCTCGGTCTTCCTGATCAATGTGCCGGCCATGGTGCTGCTGCTGGTCCTGGTGCCGGTGCTGGTACCGGAGTTCAAGGACCCGAACCCCGGCCGGTTCGACTTCCTGAGCGTGCCGCTGTCGATGGGCGCCGTGCTGCCCGTCGTCTACGGGGTCAAGGAGAGCGCCGCGCACGGGCTCGATGTGCGGAACGCGCTGATCATCGCCGCCGGGCTCGTCGTCGGCCGGTTCTTCGTCCGCCGCCAGCGCGGCCACAAGGACGCGATGATCAGCCGGGAGCTCTTCCGCAACAGCGGCTTCGCGGCCGGGATCGGGCTGAACGCGCTGGCCACGTTCGCCATGATGGGGTCCTCGTTCTTCACCACGCAGTATCTGCAGTCGGTGCTCGGCATGGGCACGATGGAGGCCGCGCTGTGGAGCCTGGCCCCCTCGCTGACGGTGGGTGCCGCCGCTCCGACGGCCACGGCGATCGCCCAGCGGACCGACCGTACGCGCGTCATCGGCGCCGGTTTCGTCATCGCCGCCGCCGGTTTCGCGGTCCTCGCCCTGACGGGTACGGACTCGCTGTGGCTGCTGCTCGGCGGCTGCGCCGTGATGAGCTGCGGCATCGTCACGGTGATGGCGCTCGTCTCGGACCTGGCGCTGTCCACCGCCCCGCCGGAGAAGGCGAGTTCGGCGGCCTCGCTGCTGGAGACCGGGCAGGAGTTCGGCGGCGCGATGGGGATGGCCCTGCTCGGTGCGGTGGCCACGGCCGTCTACACCGCCGACATGCCGGGCTCCGCGCCGGAGGACGCCCGCAAGACGCTGGCGGGCGCGGTGGCCACGGGGGACGGCTCGCTGATCTCGATCGGGCGGGAGGCCTTCGTGCACAGCATGCGGTACGCCTCGGTGGCGGGGGCCGCGCTGTTGCTGGCGGGCGCGGTGCTGGCCGTCACGCTGCTGCGGCGGCGGACCGCGGTGGCGGAACCGGACGAACTGACCCCGCTTGCCGGGAGGGGCACTAGTCATTGACTCCACGGAGGTCCGCCGGGTGGCACGGCCGGCGGCTTCGAGGTGTCCTTCGGTCCGGGCGCCGGACCGGCCGAAGCGCTCGGGCCGGGCCTGCTCATCTCGCTCTGCGTCACCTGGGGCCGGCCGGTCCGGTACGCCGTAGGAGCGCTGTTCGCCCTGACCGGCCTGGCGGCACCATTCGCGCCCCCCTGGGCACAGCGTGCGTCGGTGCCGGGGACGGCGGCCCCGGCCGGGGCCGCCGTCGCTCAACCGGAGTGCACGTGAGGGGCACCGCCTGACGGACTACGCGTCAGAACTGCACGTCGGAGCAGGCGTAGAAGGCGTTCGCCGTGTCCGCGATGTTCCAGACGCTCAGGATGATGTGCTTCCCGGTCTTCTGGGTGGGGATGGTGCCCTGCTGGGTCAGGGTCGCCGGGGGCTGCTGGCCGCCGTACGGCACCGTCATGAAGGGCTGCGACTCCAGGTCGGCCCTGGTGAGCGGCTTGGTGGGGTCCCAGCCGTCCTTGGTGATGTAGTAGCGGAAGTCCGTCGTCGCGTGGCGGGCGGTGAACTGCCAGCGGAAGCTGAAGCCCTGACCGGCCGTCACCTTGGTGGCGGGCCAGCTGCCGCCGCGCGGGTCGTCGAGCTGGGCGAACTCGCCGTGCCCGCCGGAGCAGATCTTGCCGTCGGCCGGACCCGCCGCCGGGAAGCCCTTCGGGCCCTCGACGCTCTGCGGCTCCCACTGGATGTTGCCGCAGTTCGTCACCGTGCCGTTGGCACAGAGCTTCTGGCGGCTGATGGGGTTGTCGGTGTAGCCATGGCTGCCGGCACTGCTCGTCGCGAGCACCGAGGCACCCGCTATCGCCAGGCCGACTACGGCCGCGCTTGCCCTTTTACGCATCGCTGTCGCTCCTCAAGAACGTGGGGGAGGATCCATGAGCCCTGCTGCGCGCGCATCCTGCGGTCTAGACCAAGCCTTAGATTATTGACGGGCTATGAACATGTCCAGACCAATGGGAGTTGGATTCCGCTTCGACGCCGCAGCACCCCCTGCGGGCCGTCAGGCGCCCTCCCCGCCACTGCGTCCGGTGTAGAAGGCCACCGTCAAGTCCTTGACCAGCGACTTCCGTTCGTAGTCGTCCAGCTCCACGAGCCCCCTTGCGGTCAGTCGGTTCACGGTGTCGTCCACCGCGTCTACCACCGAAGTCAGAACACTGTCGCGGTGTTTGGCGTCGATGGCGGCGATCCGGCGGCGCTGCATGGCCGCGGCGACCTCCGGCGCGTACTCGATGCCGGTCGGCTGCGCCGAGTACACCTCGATGCCGACGGGTTCGCAGTCCGCCTTCAGCATCCGGGTCAGCGCGTCACCGACCGCCTCCGCGTCGCGCAGGGTGTGCGCGTCCTCGTGGAAGGCGTCGGCGGGCAGTTGCGAGAGGACCCGCGCCATCGCCGCCTCGACCTGCTCGCGCAGATACGCCTCGTGGTCCGCGACCCCGAGCGTCGCCCGCACGGTGTCCTTGATCCGCCACACGACGAGGACGACGACGCGCAGCGCCGTACCGTTGGCGTCCACGGCGGGGAGCGGTTCGCTGCGCCAGTGCCGCAGGCGTACGTCGACCTGGTGGCGGAGCAACAGCGGGCTGATCCACATCAGTCCGGTGCGCCGCACACTTCCCCGGTACTCGCCGAAGAGCGTCAGCACCGAGGCGTACCCGACCCGTCCGCGGCTCAGGCCGCCGAGCGCGAGGAGCACCGCCGCTCCCAGCGCGGCGAGCGCCGCCCAGGCGCCGAGCCCGATCCCGTCGTACGGACGCGAACCGATCCCGAGCCGGGTGAGCGGGGCGACGGGCAGCGCGCCGACCGACCAGAGGACCGCGCCCCCGGCCGCGATCCCGGCCAGCCCGGCGAGCAGCGCCACCCAGCCGGGCAGCGCGGGCCCCGACCGTTCGGCAAGCCGTGGGTCGCCGACGGGCGCCGGGCGCGTCGAAGGCCGCACCTGCGGCCCCCTCGGCGCGGGCGGCCGCCGCAGCCCGGTGGTCGGCTGATGCCCGCCGGACCCGCGCCGCAGCACCCCGGCGGGAAGCGCGGCGGCGTCGGTGGGCTCGGGGCCCTCGCGGAAGCGCAGGTGTACGGGGATGGGCGCGGTCCGCTCGGTGGCGATGGCCTCGTGCCGCCGCCCGGTCCCCGGTGCGGCGTCGCCGGACTGCTCAACCCCGGGAGTGGTGCTGATGGTGCGGGCAGCACTCGACACCAGGTCCCCGGTGGGCGCGGCGGCCGACGGGCGAAGGCCGACCAGGACCGGTACGGGGGTGGCGCCCGGCTCCGGGACCTCGGCGGGCGCGGTGGGCGACGCCATGGCCGGGACGGCTGCGGTGCTCTTGGCGGGGACCGATACCGAGGCCGAGGTCGCGCCGAGGGCGGAAACCTCGTCCTCACCGGGGACCAGATCCAGTACGAGGTCGACCACGGAGTCCGGCCCGCCACGCGACGCCGCACCCCGGGCATAGCCCCGCTCCGGTCCCGAGCCCGCGCCATCCGCCGAAACCGGACCGGAGGCCGAAACCGGAGCCGAGGCCGGACCCGAAGCCGAGGCCGAAACCGGACCCGAGGCCGGACCCGAAGCCGAGGCCGAAACCGGACCCGAGGCCGGAACCGAAACCGAGGCCGAAACCGAAACCGAGGCCGAAACCGGACCCGAGGCCGGAACCGAAACCGAGGCCGAAACCGGACCCGAGGCCGAAACCGGACCCGAGGCCGGAGCCAAAGCCGCAGCCGTCCGCCCGCCCCAGCCCCCTACCCCTACCCCTACCCCTACCCGTTCCCGTTCCTGTGCGCTCCCGTTGTCCTGGGTTCCGGAACTGTCCGACACCGTGGCTCCCATTCCCGCCTCCGTCATGCATGTCCGTCTTGTCACCCGAAGAGTCGCCGCCAGGTCTCCGGACCGGGGTAGCCGTCAGCCGCTCCGCCCTGCCAGCCCTGGGCCTGCTGGAAGGCCTCGACATTGCGCCGGTCCGCCTCGGTCCACCGGGGCCCCGGTCCCGACAGGTAGTACTTGCCGTATCCCTTCTTCACCAACTGCTTGCCGAGCTTGTCGACATGGCTGTTGGACTGACCGGGCCGGAAATAGCCCCGGCCGGGGAACTTCGAGTCCGAGTTCGAATCACCCTGGCCGCCCCCGCTCCCGGAGGCGGGGATGTCGCGACCGGCCCGGCCGGCCAGGAGCCGCCAGGTGTCGTGGCCGGGGATGCCGTCGGCGTCCTTGCCCGTCCAGCCCTGGGCCTTCTGGAACGCCTCGGTCGCGCGCCGGTCGGCCTCGCCCCAGCCCGGCCCGGGGCCGACCTTGTAGAAGTGCTTGCCACCCCGCTCCACGAGCATCTGCCCGAGCTGGGTGACGTACGCGTTGCTGGCTCCGGGGCCGAACTTCAAGGCACTCGGGAACGTCGTCGACGAGCTGCTGCCGCCGCTTCCGCTGCTTCCGCCGGGAAGGCCTTTGTAGCGGTACGGGACGTAGCTGCCGGAGTGGGTCCAGTACGCCATGGGCGTCGTCTGCCTGCGGGTGTGCGGCTTCATCTGCTCGTACGCCGTGTAGTGGGTGTGCGTGTAGTCGGTCCAGCCGCCGAAGATCGTGACGTGCGATCCCTTCGAGGGGTCGGCCGGGTTGTGGAAGAGCAGGATGTCGCCGGGCTGCAGCTCCTTCCGCGTGATCCGCGTCCCGAACTTGTCGAGGCTGCCGGTCCACTCGTTGCCGGGCAGGTCCCAGGCCATCGACACATAGCCGGAGCAGTCCTGCCGGTAACCGTCGGACCAGTACTTGCTCATGCTGTACGGGACCTTCGCGGACAGCCACTTCTTCGCGCGGTTGATGATGGCGGCCCGGCTGGTCTTGCGCAGCGGGGCCGAGGTCCCGGACGAGGGCGGGCCCGAGGTCCCCGTGCCCCGCACCGGACCCGGGGCGCCCTGCGGACTGTCCCAATCCATGTCGGTCGGGTCGAGCGGATCACCTTCGCCGTCGGGGTCCGGGCCCACCGGATCGGCCGGGCCCACCACGCCGGCCGCTCCTCCCGCCTCCGCCGCGCCCGGCGGGGTCGGCGACGGCGTCGGCAGCCCGTCCACCCTGGCCGCTCCGGCCGCTTCCGCCGCCCGCCCGCCCGGCGCGCTCGCCGCCTCGGCCACGCCGGTGCTCAGCACCACTCCGGCCGCGGTGGCCAGCACCAGCGCACGACGCGCGCCGTGTGCGGCCGGATGACCTCCGTACCGCAGGGGCAGGGCACTCGCGGCGGCTCGCCGTTGCTCGGCGCACCCCGCACAGGCGCAGTCGATGGCGGGTACGTACTCCTCGAAGGCCGGCACAGTCATGCGATTCCCCTCCGCACTCGTCGAGATCTTCGGGCGCATCTGCACGGGCGTCAGCGTCTCAACTCTCCTGACATATGGCATTTTGACTGACAGATCAGAAAAAACGACCATCCGACAGGCCGTGATGGTCGGGAAATGGTCAGGAGCACACCCCACATTCGGGTAGAGTTCTTCAGGTCAGCAGGCGCCGCTAGCTCAGTTGGTTAGAGCAGCTGACTCTTAATCAGCGGGTCCGGGGTTCGAGTCCCTGGCGGCGCACGCAGAGTCAAGACCCCCTCACCACGCGTGAGGGGGTCTTGCTCGTTCCTCGAAGCCAATCCCCGAACCCTCCCCCCGCACCTCCGCTTTCGCGGGCGCACAGACGACTCGCAAGCGACACACGGTCACCATTCGATTACCCAGCGGTTCGAAAACCTCTCACATACGCCCCCGCGCGCCCCCTCCGCAAGGGATTCGCAAATCGCACATATGACTGGCAACCCACCCGTTTTACCCTTGCGAACGGGACCGTAGTCGGACAACCTGTCTAAAGGTCATCGGCGCCAACCAGGCTGATGCGCTTTGCAGTTGGGGGATGAAGAGGGGAAGCAGGGGGAAGTTCCGGTTGTCCGCTACGCGGAGTGGGGGCCCCGCTCGGGGACAGGTGCCGGGAAGGCATCAGACAGCCGGAAGGGTGCTGTTCCGTGTCTGAGCGGAAGTCCGTGCCCGCCTTCGAGTCGTTCACGGCGACCGACGGGGGAATCGCCGTGGCCGAGACGACGACCAATCACACACTCACCATTCACGCACTGACCACGCGTGCAGGGGGATGACCCATGACGTCGACGCCGACAGGCGCCCGGCAGCACAACGACGACCCGTCCCGGACCGCCCGGCTCCGGATGCCGGCACAGCCGACGCCCGGGGAACAACGGAGCCACCCGGCCGACGCCGTGCCGCGCTACGACTACGAGCACTACAGCCGGCTCGCGGGCCCGCTGACCCGGCCCGGTCCGGACACGCCGTACCGGGTGCGGTACCGCTCGCTGCTCGCCCAGGAGCCGCACAGAATACGCGCGGCGCTCCTGCTGGGCGCCGCGCCTCTCGTCTCACTCGGGCTGTTCGCCTGGCTGATGCAGCCCGATCATTGGACGCGGCGCGACCCGAACCTCAAGAATGACACCCTGCTGGTCCTCGACATCGTGATGCTGGTCTCGATCGGCCTGATCGAGCTCTTCCGCACGCTGAACGTCATGTCGAACGCACACGCGACGCTGGTCGCCCGCGACCCGGTCCCGGTCGTCCCGGAGACCGGCACCAGGGTCGCCTTCCTCACCTCCTTCGTCCCGGGCAAAGAGCCCCTGGCGATGGTGACGAGGACCCTCGAAGCGGCGGTCCGCGTCCGGCACCGCGGGCTGCTGCACGTCTGGCTGCTCGACGAGGGCGACGACCCGGCGGTGAAGGAGGTCTGCGCCCGGCTCGGGGTGCACCACTTCTCCCGCAAGGGCGTGCCGCACTGGAACCGGGCCGCGGGCCCGCACCGGGCGAAGACCAAGCACGGCAACTACAACGCCTGGCTGGACGCGCACGGCGACGCGTACGACTTCTTCGCCTCCGTCGACACCGATCACGTACCGCTGCCCAACTACCTGGAGCGGATGCTCGGCTACTTCCGCGACCCGGACGTCGGCTTCGTCATCGGCCCGCAGGTCTACGGCAACTACGACTCGTTCGTCACGAAGGCCGCCGAGTCCCAGCAGTTCCTCTTCCACGCGCTGATCCAGCGCGCGGGCAACCGCTACGGCGCCCCGATGTTCGTCGGCACCAGCAACGCGGTGCGGATCCGTGCCCTCAAACAGATCGGCGGTCTGTACGACTCGATCACCGAGGACATGGCGACCGGCTTCGAGATGCACCGCGCGCGCAATCCGCGCACCGGCCGCAAGTGGCGCTCGGTCTACACCCCCGATGTGCTGGCCGTCGGCGAGGGCCCGACCGCGTGGACGGACTTCTTCACCCAGCAGCTGCGCTGGTCGCGGGGGACGTACGAGACGATCCTCAAGCAGTACTGGAAGGGCTTCTTCTCGCTCCCCGCGGGCAAGCTCCTCAACTACACCATGATGATCATCTTCTACCCGATGTCCGCACTGAACTGGATACTCGCGGCGCTGAGTTGTGTGCTGTTCCTGGGGATGGGCGCCTCGGGCGTGCAGATCGATCCGACGGTCTGGATGATGCTGTACGGCAACGCCTCGGCGCTCCAGATCGGCCTGTACGTCTGGAACCGGCGGCACAATGTCTCGCCGCACGAGCCCGAGGGCTCCGGTGGGCTGGCCGGCATGATGATGTCCGCGCTCTCCGCACCGGTCTACGCCCGCTCGCTGCTCGACGCGGTGCTGCGCCGCAGGAGTTCGTTCGTGGTGACTCCCAAGGGCGACTCCTCCAGTCCGGACACCCTCTTCGGCACCTTCCGGATCCACCTCTTCTTCATCCTGGTCTTCGGCGGTTCGATCGCCGCCTCCTTCGTTCTCCGGCACAGCCATCCGGCGATGCTCACCTGGGCCGCCATGGCGCTGCTGATCAGCGCGGCGCCGATCCTCTGCTGGCGGTACGCCGTCCGGGCGGAGAAGCGGAAGCGCCGTATCGGGCCGCTCCCGCGGCCGGCCCACGTGCGGGCCGACGCCGAGCTGGCTGCTGCCGAGCGGGTTGATGACGAGCGAGCCGGCGCCGAACAGACCATGCAGACCGCTCTTGGGGGACGTGAACGATGAAGACGTACCGTCCGAGCCTTCGTACCCGCCGCCTGGCGATCGGTACGGTGGCGATTCTGGCGCTCTCAGGAACGAACGGGCCGTGGGTGTACCGCTTCGGCACCGAGCACTATCACACGTACAAGATCAACAAGCCGGACTACAAAGCCGCGAACGGCCACTGGGACTTCCTGGACATCCCTTCCACGTACCGGATCAACACGATCCACGCGGCGCTGCTGCACACCGGCAAGGTGCTGCTCGTCGCCGGCTCCGGCAACAACCGGAAGAACTTCGACGCCAAGAGCTTCCGGTCGGTGCTGTGGGACCCGAGGACCAACAGGTTCACGAACATACCCACGCCCAAGGACATGTTCTGCTCGGGCCACACCCAGCTGCCCGACGGCAAGCTGCTCATAGCCGGCGGCACCAGACGTTACGAGAAGCTCGAGGGCGACGTCACCAAGGCCGGCGGCCTGATGATCGTCCACAACGAGGACCCGGACAAGCCCGTCACCCTGCCCGCGGGCACCCGGTTCAAGGGCCGTGCGAACGGCAGGACGTTCGTCTCCAAGGATCCGGTGCTGGTCGAGCGCGCCACCAAGGTCTTCGACCGGAGGACCGGCGCGTTCCTGCGCAACGACGCCGGCCTCGGCCGGATCTACGTCGAGGCGGAGAAATCCGGTGCGCGGTACGAGACGGGCGCCGAGGACAACTACCGGATCGCGGGCCTGACCGGCTCCGACAGCCGGAACGTCTACGGAATCGCACAGAAGCTCGCCCTCGACAAGAAGGACTTCCAGGGCATCCGGGAAGCCTTCGAGTTCGATCCGGTGGCGGAGAAGTACATCACCGTCGACCCGATGAACGAGGCACGCTGGTACCCGACGCTGACCACCCTGGCGGACGGCAGGGTCCTCGCCTTCTCCGGGCTGGACGAGATCGGGCAGATCGTCCCCGGCAAGGACGAGGTCTACGACCCGAAGACCAGGAAGTGGCAGTACACCGGCCTCATCCGGAAGTTCCCCACGTACCCCGCCGTCTTCCTGCTGACCGACGGCAGGCTCTTCTACTCCGGTTCGAACGCCGGATACGGCCCCGCCGATGTGGGCCGCGAGCCCGGCGTCTGGGACCTGGCGACGAACAGCTTCCGGAAGATCCCCGGCCTGAGCGACGCCGACGCGATGGAGACCTCGGCGACGGTACGGCTGCCCCCGGCCCAGGACGAGAAGTTCATGGTCATCGGCGGTGGCGGGGTCGGCGAGTCCAGCCGGTCGAGCGCGAAGTCACGCCTGGTCGACCTGAAGGACCCGGCCCCGAGATTCCGGGACGGCGCCGCCCTGACGGAGGGCACCCGTTACCCGAGCGCCTCCCTGCTCCCCGACGACTCGCTGCTGGTCACCGGGGGCTCTCGCGACTACCGGGGGCGCGGCGGGTCGAACGTGCTCCAGGCCCGGCTGTACGACCCGAGGACCGACACGTACCGGCGGGTCGCCGATCCGGCGGTGGGCCGCAACTACCACTCGGGGTCCGTACTCCTTCCCGACGGGCGGGTCATGATCTTCGGCTCGGACTCGCTCTACGCGGACCGCGCGAACACCCGGCCGGGCGTCTTCGAGCAGCGCATCGAGATCTACACCCCGC
The DNA here is from genome assembly GCF_045207325.1 of Streptomyces sp. NBC_00846. Classification (NCBI taxonomy): domain Bacteria; kingdom Bacillati; phylum Actinomycetota; class Actinomycetes; order Kitasatosporales; family Streptomycetaceae; genus Streptomyces; species Streptomyces sp. NBC_00846. The sequence continues at coordinate 2,527,102 of NZ_CP108846.1, forward strand.
CGTATCTCTACCGCGACGCGCGGCCGGAACTGACGGGCGGCCCGCAGAGCATCCGGCGCGGCGGTACGGGCGTGTTCACGACGGCGCGGGGACCGCGGATCACCTCGGCGAGGCTGATGCGGCCCGGTGCGGTCACCCATGTCACGGACACCGACCAGCGGTCGGTGGCGCTGAGCCTGAAGCGGACGGCGGGCGGGATCGCGGTGACGGTGCCGGGTAACCGGGCGTTGGTGCCGTCGGGGTGGTACATGCTGTTCGTGACGGACGACAGGGGGACGCCGTCCGAGGGGAAGTGGGTCGAGATTCCGTAGGTATGGGTCCCCGGGGAGGTATGGGTCCCCGGTGCGGGGCGGGTCCCCGGTGCGGGGCGGGTCCCCGGTGCGGGGCGGGTCCCCGGTGCGGGGCGTCCGGTCGTTCCGGGCGCCCCGCACCCTATTTCGTCGCCCGGGCCAGGCCCAGCGCGTATGCGGGCCACCAGTCGCCCGCCTTCGGACCGCCCTTGCAGTTGCCGTCGGATTCGCCGGGCCGCTTGACCCAGAGGTACGCGTCGACCCGTGCGTCGCCCGTGTCGGTCGTCGGCGTCTCGCCGAGCGCACGGCCGGGCGGGTTGCACCAGTTCTCCTCGGGCGCGCCCGCGTGGTACGGGCCGTTGCCGTTGCGGCTGGTGTCGATGACGAACGGCTTGTCGCCGACCTTCGCCGAGAGCCGCTTGCCGAAGTCCGTACTGGCCGCCGTGGTCTGGAAGTTGGAGACATTGACCGCGAAGCCGTCGGCCGCCCCGATGCCCGCCCGCCACAGCGGCCGGAAGAGCGCGTCGGGGGTGCGCCAGCCGGCGTTCCCCGCGTCCACGTAGACGCGGGTGTTCGGCTGCTGCTTCAGCCGCTCCACCGCCCCCTTCAGCAGGTCGTACCGCTCTTCGTGGAACTCCCGCGGCGTGCACCCGTCGACCATGTGCAGCAGCGCGTCCGGCTCCAGGATCACGGTGGCGCGCCGGTCGCCGATGCCCTTGGCGACGCCCTCCAGCCAGGTCCGGTACGCGTCGCCGTCGGCGGCGCCGCCCTTGGAGAACTGTCCGCAGTCGCGGTGCGGGATGTTGTAGAGGACGAGCAGCGCTTGCCGGTCCGCCTTCGCGGCGGCCTCCGTGAAGCCCTTCGCCTCGGCCTCGGGACGCTCCGGGCCGATCCACTCCCCGACGGGCTGCCGCGCGATCTTCTCGATCAGGCCGGCGGCCTTCCCGTCCCCGTCCGCGGTGTACGCGGCGACCTGGCGGGCCGCGTTGCCATCCGGATTGACCCAGTACGGGGCACCGGCCTCGGGATGCCGGCCGGTGGCACCACCCTTTCCCGCACCGTTGATTCCCGCACCGTCGGAGTCGGACGGGGAGGAACATCCCGTGAGCAGCAGCACGGCTCCGGCAACGGCTCCCACACCCACGCCCGCTCCTGCCCGCCTCATGCCCGACCGGCCGTTGCAACTGCCGTACATCCACTCCCCCTCGGGTGCGGCGGCGGTGCACTGCCGCGTCCCCTTCATCCTGGCACAGGGCTTCTGTCCACTTGGCCGGAAGCCGAGAGTGACCGGTTCTGGACGGTACGTCAGACACCCTCTGGGCCACGGCCGTTCATCGACCTAAAGTGACGGGCACGGTCCACCCCCTGGCCTCCCGTGTCGGCGCCGGGCTACTCCCGCAGCCCCGCGTGCCGCGGTCGAGGACCGGTCCGGCCGGCACCCCGGGGAAAAGGTGCCGGCCGGACCGGATACCGGCGGCGTCAGGCCCGGTCGCCGCTCCCGGACTTCTCGCCGGTCAGGTAGGCCGAGACGACCACGTTCGCGTCGTACGAGTGCGAGGCCCGGTCGTAGGCGCCGCCGCAGGTGATCAGGCGGAGTTCCGCGCGGCCGTTCCTGCGGGGGCCGTAGGCCTTGTCGGCGTTGAAGCGTTCCCGGGTGAAGACCTGGACGTCGTCGACGGTGAATTCGGCGACCGTGCCGTCCGCTCGGGTCACCTCGACCTTGGCGCCGGGGCGGGCAGCGCTCAGCGCGTAGAAGACGGCCGGCCTGGTCTCGGTGTCGACGTGGCCGACGAAGAGCGCGGGGCCCTTCGCGCCGGGCTCGGTGCCGTTTCCGTACCAGCCGACGGTCTGGGGCGTGTCGAACGGCGGCGGTTCGATCGCCCCTTCCTTGTCCAGGCCGCGGGCGACCACCGGTGCCTTGATGCCGATCGACGGGATCTCGACCCGCTCCGGCACCGCGCCCTTGATCGGGTCGTGCGGTGCGGGCAGCGGAACGCCGAAGGGGCGCCCGACCGCGGCAATGTCGCCGGTGGTCGGGGCGGAGCTGGCGCCGGAGCCGTCGGTGATGTCGCGGCCCCAGAGCCACAGGCCCATCAGCAGGACGGCCCAGGCCACTCCGGTGAGCAGTCGTCCGTGGCCCTCGGGGCGGTCGGGGGTGGGCATGTCAGTCCGCGGCCTGACGGCGACGGCGCGCGCTGCGGAACCCTACGGCGACGGCCGCGACGGCGGCCAGGACCAGCCCGATCACCGCGTGCACGATGCCGGGGCCCTCCCGATGGGCTTCCCGGTCGGTGCGCGCGGCGGTGCCGCCGCCTCCCGCGCGGACCGGGGCGAGGGGCGAGGCCTGGCCTCGGCCGACGACCGTGACCGTGCCGGAAACCTTGATGCCCTTGTCGTCCGTGCACACGACCTGGATCTCGTGATCGCCCGGGGAGGCGTCCGTGCTGATCCGGGCCGCCGCGAAGAGGCCCCCGTCCGCGGCGGGCGAGAAGCGCGCCTCGGAGACGAACGCGTCGGAGTTGCCCTTGGCCTCTTTGCCCCCGCAGCTGTCCAGCCGCAGATCCACCGCGCCGCCCGGGGCGAGGGAGGGCGGGGACACCGAGAGAGCGGTACGGGAGCCCGAGCCCGCCCCCCGGTCGGTCCCGGTATCGGAGTCGGCCAGTGCGGCGGAAGCCGGCACCAGGGCCGCCGCGACGACCGCGGCGGCACAGAACGTGAGGGGTATGGAACGCATCGTGAACCTCCTCAATGTAGGTTCACGCCTCCTCGGACTTTTCGCATCCGCAGGAGCGCGGATGACGGCCCGGTCCCCCTGCCACGCCCCCTCGGACGGCGCGCTCCGCCGGGCTCGGCCCACGTCGGCGGAGACGGCCCACGTCGGCGGGGACGGCCTATGGGACGTCCGGGCTACGAGACGTCCGGGCCGTGGAAGTGGTGAGTGAATAGCATGGTCATCCCGTAAGTCCTCGTTCGGCAGGAGCCGCACCCATGACAGATCAGAAGCCCATCGAATCGTGGCTCACCGACATGGACGGCGTGCTGATGCATGAGGGTGTGCCGATCCCCGGTGCGGACGCCTTCATCAGGAAGCTCCGCGATTCGGGCAAGCCGTTCCTGGTGCTGACGAACAACTCGATCTACACCGCGCGGGACCTTCATGTGCGGCTCAACCGGATCGGTCTCGAAGTGCCGGTCGAGAACATCTGGACCTCGGCCCTGGCCACCGCCACGTTCTTGGACAATCAGCACCCCGGTGGCACCGCCTATGTGATCGGTGAGGCGGGGCTGACCACCGCCCTGCACGATGCCGGGTACGTTCTCACCGACCACGAGCCCGATTTCGTGATCCTGGGCGAGACCCGGACGTACTCGTTCGAGGCGCTGACGAAGGCCATCCGGCTGATCAACAACGGTGCCCGCTTCATTGCCACCAACCCCGACAACACCGGGCCCTCCCTCGAGGGGGCACTGCCGGCCACGGGCTCCGTCGCCGCGCTGATCACGAAGGCGACCGGCAAGGAGCCGTACTTCGTCGGCAAGCCCAACCCGCTGATGATGCGCAGTGCGCTGAACACCCTGGGTGCACACTCCGAGACGTCCGCCATGATCGGCGACCGGATGGACACGGATGTGCTGGCCGGGCTGGAAGCCGGGATGGAAACGTTCCTGGTGCTCACCGGGCTGACGAGCAGGGGTGAGATCGAGCGCTACCCGTACCGGCCGACCAACGTCGTGAACTCGATCGCGGACCTCGTCGACCTCGTCTGAGCGACGGCTGCCCGGCCGATGGCCCGGGACCGGTGGCCCGGCACTCCGCCCCGCGGTGGAGTGCCGGGCCACCGACGTGAGCCGCCCGTCAGCTGCCGGTGGCCGAGGAAAGCATGCGAGATCCGGTGGATCAGCAGCATGGGCAGGGCGGGCGGCGTACCGATGAGCAGCGCCTCGCGCGGTGTCGCGAGCACGGTCTCGATCCGCTCGTCCGCATCGCCGAAGGGGATCGAGAGCCGGTCGCGCAGGGCCTGGCGCACCGTCTCGCGCGAGACTTCGTAGCGCTCGGCGAGATCGCGTTTGGTGGGCAGCAGGCCCCCCTCGCCCAACTCGTCTATGAGGACGGCGACATGAGCCTTGACGGCGTAGTACTTGGGGATGCGGCCGTGCTCCGGGATGCCGGAGGTGGCCGAGCCGGTATGGGCCAGTTCGGGGAGGTCGCCCCCTGTCCGGGTCCGGCCGGGTGCGAACGGGCGGGGGGTGTCGCCGGTGGTGGGGGCCACGTTGGTGGTCGGGGCCACGTTGGTGGTCGGGGCCACGTTGGTGGTCGGGGCCACGTTGGTGGTGGGGGCCACGTTCGTACCGGGAGTCTCATTAGTACTGGGGGCCACGTTTACCGGGGGTCTCGCCGGTCCCACCGATGATTCCGGTCCCTTCGATGTCTCCCGTATCGGCTGTGTCGGCCGTCGCGTCGCTGTCACTGTCACTGTCACCGGTGCTGTCCTCGACGACGGCGAACGGGTAGTCGTCGGACTGGCCGACCCAGGACCCGTCGTCCTTCCCCGCCCCGCCGCTCGCCGCGTGCCGGCGCTGGACGATCGCCGCGCTGGCGGTGATCCGGCCCGGGACGGCGTCGGAGGTGAACGCCATCCGGACCTCGACGGTGACGGTATGACCCGCTGGGACGGTGAAGCCCTCGAAGTCGTCGGCGCCGTCGCCGCCGAAGACGCCGATGTGTTCGTCCTGGTCGGTGGTCTCCCAGCTGACCCGGTGCTCCACATCGGGACGGGAGGGCTCGGCGAACTCCAGCTGGATCTGGGCGGCGGTCAGCTTCCGGTTCTCGTCGGTGAGGACCAGCACGGGGTGGATGGCCCGGCACGACTCGGTGGTGGTGTTGGTCAGGTCCAGGAACCAGGTTCCGTAGCCGCCGCCGGGTGTGTAGGTGTCGGGCCCACCGCGGATGCGGGTGCTGATCGGGAAGTCGCTCGCCTCCGGATCACCACAGTCGGGCTGCTGGTCGGCGGTGGTGGCGTCCGGCTTCGAGACCGGGGTGACCGAAGGCGCGGCGGCGGATGCGGCGGAGGCGCCGCCGAGGACCACGGGGACCACGCTCGCCGCCGCCAGCCCGAGCGCGAGCCCGTGCCGCGTCCGGCCGGGAGGCGGGGACGAGGACGCGTGCGGCGAGGGAGGAGGGGCGGGGGCGGCGGACACGGGAAGGGAGGCGGCGGCGGACAGGGGGACGGACGCGGGGCCGGACGCGGGACTCGGCTCGGGAGTGGGTGCGGACGGCGTGGCCGACGGGGGTGGTGTCGGGGACATGCGGGGTCACCCTTCGCTGCTCGCGGGAACGGTCGGCTGGGAGGGTGTTGAAGACCTTGGCCGGACCGGAGGTCGGCAGTCGGCGCGTACAGCCACAAGGCGCAAGGGACGCACGCGCCGGCCGCCACGGGTCCGGCCAAGATCTTCAGCACCCGCCCAGCCTGTGCGCCGGAGTTCACCGGTTTCTGGGCCGCGACGCTGCCACGCACGCGCGTGGCGCCCGGCACCGACATGCCGCAGGGCCGCCCGGTCGGCCGCCGGGAACCGCTCGCCCGGCCCAGTCCCGCACCCCGCGGCCCGCGCCGTCGGCCGCGCACGCCGGACACCGGTAACACGAAGGAGAACCGGGGGACCCGCCCGCCCCGCTCACCCCCCGTCCGCGCCCGCGACCCGCCCGAACAGCGGGGCCAGGACCAGTTGCGCGGCCCCCTCCGCGACCGGCCGGTCCCCTCCCCCGGCGGCGGTCACCGGAACCGGCGCGTCGACGCCGCCCAGCCGGGCGCGCTCGTCGATCACGGCGCGGACGCCTCGTACGTACGCGTCGGGATCGGCGGCGACGGTACGGCCGCCGAGCACCACCCGGTCGATGTCGAGCAGCCCGACGAGGTTGGCGGCGCCGGTTCCCAGCACCCGGGCGGCCTCCGCGACATCGCCGCGGGCGACGGCGGCGAGACAGAGTGCCTCGATGCAGCCGCGCCCCCCGCAGTCGCACACCGGCCCGTCCAGCTGGACGGTCTGGTGCCCGAACTCACCGGCCCCGGTACGCGCCCCGCGGTGCACCTCCCCGCCCAGGACCAGCCCGGCACCGAGCCCCGTCCCGAGGTGCAGATACGCGAAGTCGCCCGCGCCCGCCGCGCGCACGGCGAGCCCGAGGGCGGCGGCGTTGGTGTCCTTGTCGACGACGACGGGCAACCCGGTCCTCGCGGCGAGCGCGTCCCGCAACGGATAGCCGTCCCACTGCGGAAACCCGGTGACGCGGTGCAGCACCCCGCCCCGGTGGTCGAGCGGCCCGGGCACCGCGACGCCGACCCCGAGCACCGGCCGGCCGGCGAGCCGCGCGGCGGAGACAGCCCCCGCGCCCCCGTCCCGCACGGACGAAACCGACCCGGCGTCCACATCCCGCGCGGCGGAGACAGCCCCCACACCCCCGCCCCGCACGGACGCGACCGCGTACGCCGCCGTCGCGAGCACCTCGTCCGCAGGGGCGCCGAAGTCCAGCGGGGCGGTGCGGCTCTCGGCGACCGTGCCGGCCAGGTCGACCAGGACCACCGTCAGCTCGTCGCGGTCCAGGTGCAGGCCGATCGCGTGGCCGGCGTCCGGGACCAGCCGCAGCACGGTGCGCGGCTTGCCTCCGGTGGAGGCGCGGTGGCCCGCCTCGGTCGCCAGGCCCTCGGCCCGCAGCCGGGCGGTGATCTTGCTGACGGCCTGCGGCGTGAGCCCCGTGCGCTCGGCGATTTCGAGCCTGCTGATGCCGCGCTCGCCCGCCACCCGCAACAGCTCCAGCACCAGCGCCGCGTTGTGGCTGCGCAGGGTCGGCAGGTTGGCGCCGCTCATACTCCTGTTCACCGCCTCATTGTCCCTGTTGCTTGCACTTTGACAACAGCGTTGCTTAAGTGTCAGCCATGACCACGACTGGCAACGCGACCCACGAGACGCACGGACTGTCCGAGGCCCCTCTGTCGTCGAAGACGCCTCGGCTGTCCGGGACCCCCCTGCGCGTCGGACTCGTCGGCTACGGCCTGGCGGGTTCCGTCTTCCACGCCCCGCTGATCGCCGCGACCGAGGGCCTCGTCCTCGACACGGTCGTCACGTCGAGCGAGGAGCGGCGGGCGCAGGCGCGCACCGAGTTCCCGGACGTACGGTTCGCCGGGTCGTCGGAGGAGCTGTGGGGGCGCGCGGACGAGCTCGATCTGATCGTGATCGCCTCGCCGAACAGGACCCATGTCCCGATCGCGACCGCCGCGATCGAGGCCGGTCTGCCGGTCGTCGTGGACAAGCCGATCGCCGGTACGGCCGCCGAGGCGCGGGAGCTCGCGGCCCTCGCCGAGGAGCGCGGGCTGCTGCTCTCGGTGTTCCAGAACCGCCGCTGGGACAATGACTTCCGCACCCTCGCCAGCCTGGTCGCGAACGGCGAGCTGGGGACCGTGCAGCGCTTCGAGTCCCGTTTCGAGCGGTGGCGCCCGCAGCCGAAGGGCGGCTGGCGCGAGTCGGGCGACCCGGGGGAGATCGGCGGGCTGCTGTACGACCTGGGCAGCCATGTCGTCGACCAGGCGCTCGTGCTGTTCGGACCGGCGGTGCGGGTGTACGCGGAGTCCGACGTACGCCGCCCCGGCGCCGCCGCCGACGACGACACGTTTCTCGCGATCACCCATGCCGGCGGAGTCCGCTCGCATCTGTACGTCAGCGCCACCGCGGCCCAGCTCGGTCCGCGCTTCCGGGTGCTCGGCTCGACCGCCGGCTACGTGAAGTACGGCCTCGATCCGCAGGAGGCCGATCTGCGCGCGGGCGCACGCCCGGCGGCGGGCCGGCCGTGGGGCGAGGAGCCCGAGGAGCTGTGGGGCCGGATCGGTTCGGGCGAGTCCCCGCTGACGGGCGGCGGCGCCCCGGTCCCTACGCTGCCGGGCGACTATCCCGCGTACTACGCGGCGGTCACCGACGCGCTGCTCGGAAAGGGTGACAATCCAGTGACCGCCCTCCAGGCCGCAGCGGCCCTGGACGTACTGGAGGCCGCCCGCCGCTCGGCCCGCGAGGGGGTCACCGTGACCCTGCCCGCCGCACCCCCGTCCGCTTCCGCCGACACCGAGGAGCAGCCCGTATGAACCCCACCGCTCCGACCATCTCCGAGCTCATCGCCCAGGAGCGCCGACTGACGCTGCCGCATTTCAGTTACGACGACGCGTACGCGCTCGGCGGCCTGCTCGTCGCGATGGCCCGGGAGAGGCACGCCCCGATCGCGATCGACATCCGACGCGGCGCGCAGCAGCTGTTCCATGCCGCGCTGCCGGGATCGAGCGCGGACAACGACGCCTGGATCAACCGTAAGCGCCGGGTCGTGGAACGCTTCGGCGAGAGCTCGTACCTGGTCGGATCCCGGTTCCGGGCGAAGGGCACGACGTTCGACGACGCCTCGCGCCTGGACCCGGACGCTTATGCCGCGCACGGCGGTTCGTTCCCGATCGCGGTCGAGGGCGCGGGGGTCATCGGCTCGGTGACGGTCTCGGGCCTGCCCCAGGCGGAGGACCACGCCCTGGTGGTCGAGGCGCTGGAAGTGTTCGCGACGACGATCGGCGCTTGACGCGAAAAGAGGGGTGGGGCGCCGCTCGAACAGCGCCCCACCTCTCCGACCTTTACTTCGGCATTCCGATGGGTCGCCCCAGGACCTCACCCTCGGGCCCACACCAGCCGATCAAGCCCACGCCGGCCAAATCCAGCCCGTCCGGCGATTGAGGACCTCTTTCAGCCCGTCCGGCGATTGAGGACGAACCGGCCACCCGGACGCCCCGGGCAAACCGGCCCCGCCACCACCCCCGCCGCCGCTACGCGTCCTTCAGTTCCTGCCGCTGCCGCCCCAGCCCGACGATCTCCAGCTCCACGACATCCCCGGCCCGCAGGTACGGCTTGGGCTCGGGCCGCCCCAGGGCGACCCCCGCCGGCGTCCCGGTGTTGATCACATCGCCCGGGTACAGCGTCATGAAGTGGCTGAGATACCGGACCACCTCACCCACCGGGAAGATCTGGTCGGCCGTCGTGCCGTCCTGCTTCAGCTCACCGTTGACCCAGAGCTTCATCGGCAGCGCCTGCGGATCGGCGATCTCGTCCGCCGTCACCAGCCACGGCCCCAGCGGGTTGAACGTCTCGCAGTTCTTCCCCTTGTCCCAGGTACCGCCGCGCTCGATCTGGAACTCGCGCTCGGAGACGTCGTGCGCCGTCGCATAGCCGGCGACGTGCGCGAGCCCCTCCTCGGCGGACTCCAGGTACCGGGCGGTGCGCCCGATGACGACCGCGAGCTCGACCTCCCAGTCGGTCTTGACGCTGCCGCGCGGCACCAGCACCGTGTCGTCGGGCCCGATGACGGTGTCCGGCGCCTTGAAGAACAGGATCGGCTCGGCGGGGATCTGCGCGCCCGTCTCGGCGGCGTGGTCGTGGTAGTTCAGCCCGATGCACACGATCTTGCCGATCCGGGCGAGCGGCGGACCGACCCGCAGCCCGTCGGCGTCGAGCTCGGGCAGTCCGCCGGGCGTGGCCGCGGCGGCCCGTACCCGGGCGAGCGCGGACTCGTCGGCGAGCAGCGCGCCGTCGATGTCGGTGACGATCCCCGACAGGTCACGCAGGGTTCCGTCCTCGTCCAGCAGCGCCGGTCGTTCCGCGCCGGCCGTACCCACACGAAGCAGCTTCAACGGTGTTTCTCCCCTTGATCGAGATCGAGCCCGTCGGATGGGTGGCGGCCATCGCAGGCTTGTCTGATCGTCCAAGACATCCGATCAATCCGCAAGGTCCTGTTCACACACTGGACCGGCGCACTCGCCGCCCCGGTTGCACCGCGGTGGCCATGGCGGTGCCCGCGGCCGACATGTCGCGGTAGAGGACGGCCCGTTCGATCGCGGTCCAGGTCGTGCTCGTGACGACGTACAGCGCGGCGGCGAGCGGTACGACGGACACGGTGAAGAGGGTGGCGAAGGACATCAGGGGCATGAGCTTCGTCATCGTACCCATACCCGGGACCGGCTGCCCGTCGGGGCCGGTGGTCGGGGTGACGGGGTTGGCGGTCATCTGCCGCTTCGTACGCCGGAAGTTGAAGGTCGCCACGACGGCGACGATCGCGAACAGGCCGAGGTAGACCAGGCCCTGCGCCCCGAACAGCCCGCCGTGCGCGAGCGCGTCGTGCCAGCGCTCACCGAGCGGGGCGTCGAAGAGCTGGTGGCCGAGGAGCGCGTTGGGGGCGCCGCCGATCTTCTGGCTGGAGAAGAGGTGGTAGAGGAGGAAGAAGGCGGGCATCTGCAGCAGGCTGGGCAGGCAGCCGGACAGCGGTGAGACCTTCTCCTCCTTGTGCAGCTCCATGAGCGCCTTCTGCATCCGCTCGGGGTTCTTTCCGTGCTTCTTGCGCAGCTCGGCGATCTGCGGCTGGAGCCGGGTGCGGGCCTTCTGCCCGCGCGCCGCGGCCCGCGACAGGGGGTGCACGGCGAGCCGCACGAGCGCCGTGAACAGGACGATGGCGGCGGCGGTGGACGCGGTCTGGAAGAGCGGGTGCAGCACATCGGCCAGTGCGCCGACCAGGTCGGCGAATGCGGACATGAAGACGGACATGGGTGAGCCCTCCGGGGGTCTCGTCGTGCCGGGAAGCGAGGACGAACTCGGCATGACGAACCGCGAGGGGGTGCCTACGGGCAGGGATACCTACGGGAACTGCGGCGGTGAGCCCGGGTACTGCGGTGAGTCCCGGTACTCCTGTGAACCCCGGTACCGCATGCACTCCGGTACTGCTGTGAACCCCTACGCGGCCGTCGGAAGGGCGCGGCCGGGGGCTCGGGGGCGTCTGCGGCCCTTGGCGTCCGGGTCTCTCTGTGGCAGGAACGCGGTGCGTTTCTCCCGGTCGCGCATGGCCGTACGGACCCGGGTGCGGGGTACGGGGACGGCGCAGCGGGCGCTGACGACCGAGGCGGCGACGAGCGCCGAGCCGGCGGCCGCGGTGGCGGCGAGCGCGACGGCGGCGGCGGAAAGGCTGCCGCCTTCGGCGAGGAGGACCTCGGTCACGAGGAAGAACAGCAGTCCGGCGGGGCGGAGCAACCGGGCGAGGCCATCGCGCAGACGCGTCGTGTCACCACTCATCGGCCCCTCCCCTCTCCCATGCGTTCGCGCGTTCGGCTCTTCAGCCGTTATACACGATGGGTCCGGCACGGCCATCAGCCCTGAGGGGCGTTCGGTCCCCGGCCGCCGCGGCAGTCGCGCGGCGGCGGCCGACGGCAACGGTCAGCGTCCTGCCCCCGTGAGAGCGCCGCTGAGCCCCGTGTCCTCCGCGTCCGCCGCGGCGTCCTCCTCCGGAGGCCCGGTCTCGTCCCGCGCGAGCACCTCGCTGTCCGGCCGTTCGTCGCGTTCGCGCGGCCCCGCGTACGTCACGGCGAGCGCGACGACGAGGTTGGCGCCGAGCGCCACGCCATACGGCGACGGGTGTCAGCAGGGTCGCCCCGAGCAGCCACACGAAGAGGAACGGCAGTCCGAGAACGACGGGACAGACCCGGTTCACGAACGGCAGCACCGTTCCTAGCCAGTGTGCATGAGTGAGTCCTGGACCCACTGATGTGTACTGGGCGCATCCCGAACGGTGTTGGATGCACTCGGTCCCCGCTTTCGCGTCCCGTTCGGCGGCACGCCTCCAGGGGCGTGGTCCGTTGCGGGTGGGCGGGTTCCGTCACGTCCTCGGGTGCCTGGCCCGGCCTGGGCGGTCCGATGCCCCGCACGATCACTCCGGTCGTGTGGGGGCGGTGCCGTCCGACGCCGGACCGGGTGTCCGAGGGCGCGTCGTCCGATCGCGATGCCGGCGGCATCGTGACGGGACATTCTGCGGTGCGGGGTGGCCAGTGGTTTCTGCCAGTGCTGGGCACCCCACATCGAGGTGTAGGCGGGGTCGACCGCGACGATCGCCAAACCCTGTTCGGCTGCCATGGAGACCAGCCGGGCCTTGAGCTTTCCGGTCGGGATGCCGGAGATGAGCTGCCGGAACCGTTTCTTGCGGCCGTGCTTCTCGCGGGTCTTCTCGGTGGTGAAGTCGAGGTCTTCGATGGCGATCGCGGTAACACCGGCCTGCTTGGCCCAGTGGAGCAGGCGGGTCAGTGCGTGGCGGATCTGTGCGTCGCGGTGAGCGGTGGTGCCGGACAGGTCGTAGGGGAAGCGGCGCGGGTCGCCGACCGGATTGCCGTGCCGGTCGAGGTGGTAGGCGGCGAAGTGGTCGGCGTTGGTGTCCACGCCGATCACACCCCGGGCCCGGGCCGTCTCCAGCGGGATGGTCTTCACGGCGGGGCGTTGCCAGGACGCGGTGAGGTACCAGCGGCCACGGTCCACGTCGAGGTGGATTCGGTAGGCGACGGCCCGGTTCGCGGTGATGCGGTCGGCCCACTCCATGCCCCGGTGCGCAAACGCCACGGTCGAGGCGAGGGTGTACCGGCCGTGCCTGGCGTTGGCCAGGTGCGCGAGCGGGGCAGGCAGCTTGATGCTGACCTCGCCGTCCGGGGTGACACGGATCGTCTCGTTCCCGAACCGCTTCCCCGACTCGCCATCCGCAGCAAGAAACCAGCGCTCCGCCTCCCAGCGTTCCCGCCACTGCTCCTCGGTGAGGTGGGCGTCGGCGAGGTGGTGGCGAGTGTTGAGAAGGCGTTTGCCGCCCCGCACCACCCGGACGCGTCCGGCCTGCCGGTCACGGACCGCGGCAGCATGCCGCGCTTCCAACGCCGCGAGACGGCGGGACTTGTGGAACCACTCGCCCTTGGAACGGTAGCCACCGGCTGCCCGCTTGGTGCCCCTCGCGCCGACCGGGAGGGACAGGCGATGCCGCAGCATCCCGATCCCGGCCTCCAGCGTCCGGATGTGCGCCGCCTGACAACGGCGCGCCAGCGCCCACTGATCATGCGTGGCCTTGGTGATCGCCCCCGCGATCCGCGACGACGACTGTGCGGTCAGGTCCCGCTTGCGCGACGCCCAGGTGTCCGCGCTGTGCTCCAGGCCATCCGCACAACGGGCCCTGAGGTCACGGGAAGCGAGCGCACCCTGATGCTCACCGACTGCCCGCAGAACCTTCTCGTCCTGGGGGGTGAGGTGCTTGAGACGGTCCCGAACCGCCACCCCGCAAGGCCCGGGCGCCACGAAGGGCGCGGCCAACTCCCGTACACCACCCACTACAACACCCCCTCCCACGAGACCGGACACCCGCTACCCAGCCCAACGAGCACCAGCCGCCAAGGTCACCCATTCGGCCCCAGAACCCCCGTTCCCACCCCCGCGAACCCGCCGACAGGACCCACTCCTGCTCACTAAAACTCACTTCAGCTCAGCAAACCGACAGCAGCTCACAACCCCCAGGTACAGCACATAGGAGACCAGCAACCACAACAACTGCGGACGTCGTCTGAGCACGTCAGGGAACCTTACGACTCGGTACGCGATAGCCGGGTCCTCTGAGGGATGCGATGGGTCCTGGCGTTCCTGCGAGACTGCCGATATGACTGACATGATCGTGGTCAGTGACTATGACCCCAGATGGCCCGAGTGGTTTGAGGATCTACGGCAACGACTGGCACCTCACGTCGCGGATCTTGCTGTGTCCATCGAGCATGTCGGCAGTACGGCCGTGCCCGGATGTGCCGCCAAGCCGATCATCGACCTCGACATCGTGGTGCCCAAGCAGGCCGTCATGCCAGAGTTGATCTCCCGGCTCGCCGGGCAGGGCTACCGGTATGAAGGCGATCTGGGGATTCTGGGACGTGCGGCTTTCCGGGCCTCTCCTTCGGTTCTCGAACATCATCTGTACGCCGTGGTCGCGGGCACGAAGCCCCACCTTGATCACGTCCTGCTCCGTGATTACCTGCGTCAGCGGCCCGATGAGGTCCAGCGCTACAGCGCGTTGAAGGTGGCCCTCGCACAGCGGTTCCGTGCCGACAGCCAGGGCAGACGGGACTACTCGAGGGCGAAGAGCGCTCTGGTCGAGGAGTTGGTTGCGAAGTCCTACGCCGCTCGGGCCGCCGGCGCATCGTGACGTGGGGCGGACCGTACGGGTTGGTGATGTTGTGACGTATTACCGAGCCCGTGCGACCTTGTCCCATCCTGCCTTCTGCGGCCTTGACCGTGCACATCTCGGCGGTTTGATCGAGGAGTTGGCCGGTCCGTGGACGGCCCGGTGCGAGTCCGCTCTGCGTGAGCGCAGGGGCGGAGAACGCAAGCGGGGAGTCGGCGCGGGGCCGGGCCACAAACTGGTCTTCGCCGACCGGGTCCTGGTCACCGTGGTCTATCTGCGCCAGCAGTTGCCGCAGGCGGCACTCGCCGAGTTGTACGGCGTGACCCGTCCCACCGTCACCCGTGCCATCCACGAGGTCCGCCCGCTGCTCGCCGGCCGCGGCTTCGCCGTCCCCGATCGGCCCGGCATCCGCCTGCGCACTCTGGCCGATGTCTTCGCCTATGCCGAAGCCGAAGGCGTCGAGCTGCGGATCGATGGCACCGAGACCCAGGTCCGCCGTCCCAGGGCCGGGCGCCCCGGCCGCAAAGCGTTCGTCTCCGGCAAGAAGAAGCAGAACACCGCCAAGACCACGACCATCGGCGACGGCTCGGGGCGTTTGCTGTGGTCCGGAGCCGACCGGCCCGGCCGGATGCACGACCAGACCGCCATGCGCACCGAGGGCATCGCCGAGCAGTTGCGGTTGCACCCGCAGGTGAAGGCGAAGGTCGACGAGGGCTACCGGGGCCTGGCCAATGACTTCCCCCAGCAGGTGCAAGCACCGCCGCGCAAGCCGAACGACGAGGCACCACTGGGCGAGCGGTACGCCTGGCGCGAGGCACGCCGACGGCAGTCTTCGGCACGGATCTGCGTGAAGCACACGATCAGCGAGGAGAAGAAATGGCGGCCGCTCCAGCGGTACCTCGGCCGCCGGGAGTACTACGCCGAAACACATGCCGCCATCGCCGGACTGGTCTCCGACCACACCGCCCGCAGGACCTCCCGGCCATGCACGAGCACCGAACTCGTGCTCGCCCGCCGGACCACCTGCTGATCGCCCACCAGCCGATCAGTCAGGCCAGCACGCTCCAACCTCAATCGTGTACCGAGTCGTTAGCTCGCTGGTGTCAGGGGTGCGTTCACGCGGAAAAGGTGACTATGTCCCCTGGGCAGGTAAAGCCCCTGCGGCGGCAATGAGGGGGAGCGGGCCGCGCCTGGGGACGCGGACCTGACGGTGAGTGACGGTGCGACCCCGGCACAGCGCGGCGGTTCCTCAGCCAGCGTCGGTGGGCCCCCCGGACAGGCCCCTCGTGAAAGCCCGAGGTCAGCGGTCGAGTCGTCGCAGGGTTCCGGGTGGCCAAGCCTCCTGAGCCGTCCGGCGGCGGAACAGTCACAGCCATACCCGGAACCCCCTGGGTTCCGCTGATCCAACGAGTGACCGGTTCGAACCCATGAAGAAGGCAGGGCAACAGCCGTGCCGGGGCCGGAGGCCGGCGCCCCCCGTTGCAGGACCGCGAAAAACATCACGGGGCGTCTCACGGTCGAACGTCCGCGTACCGGAAGGCCGATGCCCTCCGGCATCACGACCGTTTCCCGGTGTTTCGTTTGTCGGCCTCCGCCCCTTCGCATTGTGGATAGCCCTTGCGCGCGCATCTGCCTACTTTGTCATCACGTGTTTCGGACTTTGCCGCCAGACGGTGTCGCGGCCACGCAAGCAGGAGACGATATGAGCACCAGAACCGCCCCCGGACTTTCCTACGACGAACTCGTTGCGGCACGCAGTGCCAGCGGTGTCCCCATGTTCAACGACAACAAGATGAAGCTGGGAATCTTCGGCTCGAATTGCAGTCACGGGCTGATGGCGACACACGCCGAGTCGTCCTACGAGCTTTCCTGGCAGCACACTCAGAAGATCGCCCAGATCGCAGACAGGATCGGTTTCGAGGCAATGCTTCCGGTCGCCAGGTACCGGGGCATGGGCGGCGAGACCAATTTCAACGGCTCGAACTTCGAAACCCACACCTGGGCGGCCGGCCTGGCCCAGGCAACCGAGAACATCATGGTGTTCTCGACCACCCACGTACCGACCAAGAACCCCATCGTCGCGGCGAAGGAGTCGGTCACGGTCGACCACATCTCCAACGGGCGCTTCGGCCTCAACATGACCATGGGCTGGTACAAGGCCGAAATGGAGATGTTCGGCGGAACGCAGCGCGAGCACGACGCACGCTACCGCTACGGCTCCGAGTGGATCACCATCGCCAAGCGCATGTGGACCGAGGGCGAAGGCGTCAACTTCCAGGGTGAGTTCTTCGACATCAAGGATGCCTTCTCCGACCCCAAGCCGATTCAGCAGCCGTACCCGGTGCTGGTGAACGCCGGTAACTCGCCGGACGGTCTGGAGTTCTGCGCACGCGAATGCGACTTCAACTTCATCGCCTTCGCCGACCCGGACGAGGCGAAGGACACCGCAGCCAGGGTGCGTTCTATCGCTCATTCACACAAGCGGGACCTGGGAATTCTCGGTTACGGCAACATCATCTGTCGTGACACCGAGAAGGAGACAAAGGCACTCCTCGACCACATCCTCGAAAAGGGTGACTGGGAAGTGGCCAAGATGGTCTCGGGCGGGCTCGGGAGCGAGAGCGGTTCGTTCGACAGGATCAAGGCTCTCCAGGAGCGGTTCATCCTCGGCTACGGCGGATATCCGCTGATCGGTACGCCGGAGCAGATCGTCGAGCAGTTGGCCGGCCTTTCACAGGCGGGCGTCGACGGCATGATGATCGGATTCCTCGACTACGTGGAGGAACTCCAGTACTTCGGTGAGCGTGTTCTTCCCCTCATGAAGGAAGCGGGCCTGCGGAGCTGAGGGGGCAGGGAACCAGGGAGGTTTGGAATGAAGAATTCATTCAGCACGAACGTGCGGGACTACAAGACCGTCCTCGGCCATTTCTGCACCGGGGTCACCGTGGTGACGTCGATCGATCGCGGAGGTCCGGCCGGATTCACCTGCCAATCGTTCTCCGCGCTCTCTCTGGACCCGCCCCTGGTACTGGTGTGTGTGCGGAAGGAGTCGGCCACCTGGCCGGGGATCAGGCGTTCGGGACTGTTCGCAGTCAGTGTGCTGGCTGCGGACCAGCAGGCGA
Source organism: Streptomyces sp. NBC_00846 (assembly GCF_045207325.1). Lineage (NCBI taxonomy): Bacteria > Bacillati > Actinomycetota > Actinomycetes > Kitasatosporales > Streptomycetaceae > Streptomyces > Streptomyces sp. NBC_00846. The sequence continues at coordinate 2,544,543 of NZ_CP108846.1, forward strand.
TCGGCGACCGCTTCGCACGTTCGGGTGTCGACAGGTTCGCCGGCACCGAATGGCGGCCGTCCCCGGCCGGAATTCCTCTCATCAGCGGCGCTCTGGCGTGGGTGGAGTGTTCCGTGGTCGACGAGATCGACGCCGGTGACCACAACGTCGTGGTGGCCGCGGTCACCGGGCTGGAAGCCGGTACGGCACACGATCCGCTGCTGTTCTACCGAGGCAGGTACCTCGAATCCGGCATAAGGGAAGCGGTAACCGGATGAGACTCGTAACCGTCTACGGAAGTCCCACGCCGCCGGGGAAGATGGCGCGGGCTCTCGGGCTGATGGAGAAGGGCGTCCGCGACCGCCACCCCGGTTGGAGCGTGGAGCGGATCGGGCCCCGGGACCATGCCAGCCCGGTGGCGGCCGCCTGGGACGACGACGCGGTGGGACTGATCGGTGAGGCCGACGCCGTCGTGCTGGCCTCACCGGTCTATCGCGGATCGCTCACGGGAACCCTCAAACTCCTGATCGACATGCTGCCGAACGAGGCGCTGCGGTCGAAGCCGGTGGGCATTCTCACCGTCGCGGCGGCACCGCATCACTTTCTGTCGGCCGAGCGTCACCTCCGCGACATTCTCGGCTGGTTCGGCGCGCTCACCGCGCCCAACAGTGCCTTCTTCGTGGACTCGACGTTCCGTACGGACGAGGTGGACGCCGAAGTGCTCGCCGCCCTGGGCGAATTCACCGATCAGGTGGTGACGCTGTCGGAGTCCCTGAACGGCCGACGGTTCGGCCCCGACCCACTGACGGTCCGATATGCGAGGAAGACCGCCGGCTGAGGCGGCTGAGGTGCGGCACCAATTCGCCGCACGACCCGGACATCGCCCTTCAGTCAATGACGACATGAGAAGGAAGGAACGACGTGACCAGTAACGTCGCAGAGAGTAAGTCCCTCGGCCAGGAGACAGGCCCGGCCCAGCACTACATCGGCGGAGAGTGGGTCGCCTCGGCTACGACAGGCGACTCGGTCTCGCCGGCGGACGGGCGGACGCTCGGCACCTACTACGAGGTGGAGGAGGCGCAGGTACGGGACGCCATCAGGGTCGCCAAGGACACCTTCGCGACCCACCAGTGGCGGACCGACCGCCCGTTGCGTGCCCAGGTTCTCAACGAGATGGCCGACCGCGTCGAGGCCACGACCGACGAACTCGCGCACCTGCTCGCCCTGGAGAACGGCAAGACCCTTCCTGAGGCGCACTTCGAGCTGAGCCTGACGCCGTCGAAGCTGCGCTACTACGCCGCGCAGGCCCTCACCGACTCCGGGAGCGGTGGCCGGGTGCGCCCGGGTATCTACTCCATTCTCCTGGCGGAGCCGGTGGGTGTGGCGGGCGTCATCGTTCCGTGGAACTCCCCGGTGGTGCTGTCGGTACGGTCCTTCGCCCCTGCACTCGCGGCCGGCTGCACGGTGGTGATGAAGATGTCCGCACAGACGGCCCTGGTCAACACCCGGCTCACCGAACTTCTTGCGGACTGCCCCTCGCTTCCCGCCGGTGTGCTCAATGTGTTCAACGAATCCGGCAGCGTGGGCGCGAAGCTGCTGGTCAGCTCTCCCGATGTGGCCGCCCTGAGCTACACGGGCAGCACCGGCGTGGGTCGGCAGATCATGACGGATGCCGGACCGACACTGAAGCGGCTCTCCCTCGAACTGGGCGGCAAGACACCCATGATCGTCTTCGAGGACGCAGACCTCGACGCGGCCGTGGGGACGATCTCCGCCGGGATCACCACGTTCAGCGGCCAGTTCTGCATGACAGGCAGCCGGGTGCTGGTGCAGTCCTCGGTGGCCGATGAGGTGCGGACGAGGCTCGCGGAGGCCCTGAGCCGGGTCAAGGTCGGACCGGGCGACGCCCCGGACTCGCAGATGGGCCCGCTGATCGACATCGCGAGCCGGGACAAGCTGGAGGCGCTGATCGAGGAATCGCGCGGCGACGCCGAGGTTATCGTGCCCGGTGGTCGTCCCGATGACGAGAGCCTCGCCCGCGGGGCCTACTACCGTCCGGCGCTGCTGGGTGTGCAGGACACCGACTCGCCCCTCGTCCAGAAGGAACTCTTCGGCCCGGTCGCCACGTTCGAGACCTTCGCCTCGGAGGAGGAGGCGGTGCGCAAGGCCAATGCCACGCAGTACGGCCTCGCGGCATCGGTCTGGACCGCCGACGGAGCACGCGGATTGCGCCTCGCCGACGCGCTGGACGCGGGAACGGTATGGACGAACGGCTGGGCCGTCGTACTCGACCAGTTCGAGGAGGGCGGTTGCAAGCAGAGCGGTCTCGGCCGGCTGAACGGCAACCGGGCGCTGACGGAGTTCCAGGAGTACAAGCACATCGTCCAGGTGGTGTGAACCAGCCCCGTGACGGGCCGATGGTGCGAGCGGGTCCGCCCATGGAGCGGATCCGCTCGCACAGTGACGCGGGAAGAGTGCCGGGCGTCCCTCTAAGGGCTGTCCGCTTGCGAAACATGCCGGTCGGCCCTGCGGCTCAGGAACTCCTGGCCCTGCGCAGAGTCTCCGACGGGGATTCCGCGTACACCGACTTGTAGAGCGAGGAGAACCGTCCCAGGTTGTGGAAGCCGTACGCGGAGGCGACGTCGGTGACCGTCGTCCCGGCCGAGCGCGGGTACAGCAGCTCATCACGGACCCCGCGCAGCCTGATGCCACGCAGATACTGCGACGGAGTGCAGCCGAGGTTGTTGAGGAAGTGCAGTTGCAGGGTCCGGGCACTCACCCCGGTCGCCGCGGCCAGGTCGGCCGATGTGGGGAGGTCCCCGGCGTGATCGTGGATGTAGTCGAGGGCGCTTTTCAGGGTGCTCGGTCTGAGGGTCTCGTCGGTCCGCTGGAGCAGTTCCTGGTGCGGTCCCGCGGCAGCCACCAGGAGGTTCGTCAGGAGCATAGATTCGAGCTGTCGGCGGGAGTCCGTGTTCCGCGCGAGGATTCCCTCCTCGTCCCATTCCGTCCTGACGAATTCGATGCAGCGCAACAGCCCCTTCCCCGCCCGCGAGTCCAGATCGATCACCAGGTCGAAGTCGATGGGGCCCGCGATCTGCGTGCGAGTCAGGGTGGCGAGGTGACCTTCCAGGTCGGCCCGCGGGATCTTGAGGGCGAACTGGGCGGCGTCCGCCGCCCAGGCGATCGTCTGGGCGCGGTGGGGCAGCAGCATCGCCGCGTGGGCCATGCCCCGGGTGGTTCCCCGTTCGCCGTTCTCCCGAGTGACGAGGCTGCTGCCAGCGAGCGTGATGTTGATGTGGTACCAGTGCTCGCTCGCCGGAAGGGCGATGTGCGCCTCGGTGCCGTAGGTGAGGTATCCGAGGGTCACGCCACCGAGTTGGACGGCGTTGAGGCGGGCATCGAGGCCCTTCCGGTCGACCGGGGTCAGCGTGTGCGGCTCGTACACCTCGGCCACGACCTGCTGGGCGACGTCCACGTCGCACGTACGGAGCCGACCGTGCTGCTGGAGCGGTTCGGAAGATCTTGAGAACGACACGGCCATCGAAACTCCCCGGGCAGACGATCAGCATCCGGCATGCGGACTCGTTGTGGTGACTCCTGTGCGTGTGTTCGCCCGCCCGGCGAAGTGGGGGCGACTCCTCAGGCCATCTCGGCCGTCGTACCGGCGGCCGCTACGGGGTACAACGCTCTAATCGCACGAATCTATCCCTTCTGTCGGCCCGGCCCGCACAAGGCGCTGTCCCGTGACCCCTGGCGGACGCACGACGCCAGCTACGGCCGCCTCGCCCCGCTATGAACCATTGCGGTCAGCCATGGTCGGCTGATGGCCGTTCCGTCGGGTGCGGTCAGTCGAGCCGACTTCCCGGCGAGCGTTCCGGCAGGCCCGCAGCAGTCCCGCGGACAACGCCCCCACCCCGCCCGAACCGGCACGGACCGAGGGGAGGGCGACGGCGAGGGCGACGTGATGCCCGTCGACGAGGCCGACCGAGGCGCCGATGGCGGTCACCCCGGGCTCACTCTCGTCCTGGTTGAAGCCGAAGCCGTCACGGCGGACGGTTTCGAGCGCGCGGCGCAACACAACCAGGTCGCGGATCCTCTCGCCGGGCGAGGGCGGCAGTCCGCCGGAGTGCAGCGCGTCGACGACAGCTGGATCCAGGTCGGCGAGCATAGCCTTGCCGCCGGAGGTGCAGTACGCGGGCATGCGCACACCGATGCGCAACCCCACACGCAACGACCGGACTCCCTCGATCCCGTCGAGGAACAGCACCTCGGTGCCGGTTCGCACCATGAGGTGGACCGTCTCGTTCACTTCCCCGTAGAGGCTCTCCAGGTACGGACGCATCCGGTCGGGCAGCGGCGGCACGGTACGCGTCCCCGCCGGGAGTGACTGGGGGCCCGGCCGGTACACCCTGTCGTCGCCGCGCACGGCGAAGCCCCGGTGGCACAGCGTGGCCAGCAGCCGGTGCGCCGTGGACGGCGCCACCCCCAGCTCCCGCCCCGCCTCGGTCACGCTCAGCCGGCCTCGCTCGGCCAGCAGCGTCAGCAGGATCAGCGCGCGGTCCACCGCTTCGACGCGATATGAGTTCGTATTCTGCTCCACAGAATTATAGTAGGGATTCTTTGCGTCGTGCGCAAAGATATGTCTATCGTCTCCTGCGTCAGGACAGGGGCCCCAGTCCACCCACCGACGCCGCGCGGGCGCCCGACGCGAAAACGAGGCTCACACGCGCCGTGCGAGCGCACCTGAAGAGGAGGAATCGCGATGACGGCCCAGGACCAGCCCCCGATCGGTCACGGATCGGTCGTCAACCGGATGACGGAGGGCGACAGCCCGGAGCTCACCCGTCTCTACGAGGACTTCGAGGCCGAGAATCTGATCCCGCTCTGGACCCAGATCGATGACCTCATGCCGATGCACCCCCGGCCCAGCGCCGCCGCACACGTCTGGCGCTGGGCCACGCTGTACCCGCTGGCCCAGCGCGCGGGCGACCTGGTCCCGGTCGGACGAGGCGGCGAACGCCGGGCCATCGCGCTCGCCAATCCCGGCATCCCCGGCCGTCCGTACATCAGCCCGACGCTGTGGGCGGCGATCCAGTATCTGGGCCCGAAGGAGGCCGCGCCCGAGCACCGGCACGCCCAGAATGCGTTCCGCTTCGTCATCGAGGGCGCGGGCGTATGGACCGTCGTCGACGGCGACCCCGTCCGGATGTCCCGCGGGGACTTCCTGCTCACGCCGGGCTGGCAGTTCCACGGGCACCACAACGAGAGCGACCGGCCGATGGCGTGGATCGACGGTCTGGACATCCCGCTCACCCACTACACCGACGCGGGATTCTTCGAGTTCGGCAGCGAACGGATCACCGACCGCGCTACCCCGAACTTCTCCCGGAGCGAACGCCTCTGGTGCCACCCCGGACTGCGCCCACTCTCCGGTCTGCGTGACACCGTCTCGTCCCCGATCGCCGCCTATCGGTGGGAACACACCGACGCGGCACTGACCCAGCAGCTCATGCTCGAAGACGAAGGCCATCCCGCGACCGTCGAGCAGGGCCACGCGGCCGTCCGCTACGTCAACCCCACGACCGGCGGGGATGTGATGCCCACGATCCGGGCCGAGTTCCACCGGCTCCGGGCCGGCACCGAGCTCCCCGGCCGACGGGAGGTCGGCTCCAGCGTCTTCCAGGTGTTCGAGGGCAGCGGCCAGGCGGTCCTGAACGGCCGTGAGCACCAGCTCGCCAAGGGCGATCTGTTCGTGGTGCCGTCGTGGGTGACCTGGTCCCTGCGGGCCGACAAGCAGTTCGACCTGTTCCGTTTCTCGGATGCTCCGGTCATGGAGCGTCTGCACTTCGACCGTACGCACATTGAAGGAGACCAGCGATGAGGCTCGCGACCATACGTCTGGGCGAAGCGACCGCCGCCGTCCGTGTCGAGGGTACGACCGCCGTGGAGACCGGATTCGGCGATGTCGGCGCACTTCTGCGGGCCGACGGCCTGGGCCGGGCGGCCGAGGCCGACGGTCCCCGGCACGAATTCGCCACCGCGGACCTCGCCCCGGTGGTCCCGGGGCCCGGCAAGATCGTCTGCGTCGGGCTCAACTACCGCAACCACATTCTGGAGATGGGCCGCGAACTGCCCGAGTACCCCACCCTGTTCGCCAAGTACCCGGAGTCCCTGATCGGGGCCCGGGACGAGATCCTGCTTCCGCCCGAGTCCGACAGCGTCGACTGGGAGGCCGAACTCGCCGTCGTCATCGGACGCCGGGTACGCCGCGCGTCCGCCGAGGAGGCCGAGGGCGCCATCGCCGGGTACTCGGTGCTCAACGACATCACCATGCGCGACCACCAGTACCGCACCACGCAGTGGTTCCAGGGCAAGACCTGGGAGAACAGCACCCCATTCGGTCCCGTCATGATCACCCCGGACGAGCTGACTCCGGGGATGCTGATGACGACCGGACTGGACGGCGAGGAACTCCAGAGCACCCCGGTCGACGACCTCGTCTTCGGCCCCGTCGACCTGGTGCGCTACATCTCCACGATCTTCACTCTTCAGCCCGGGGACGTGATCGCCACCGGCACGCCCGGCGGGGTCGGACACGCTCGCAAGCCGCCTCGCTACCTCCGGGCCGGCCAGACCCTGACCACGGCCATCGTCGGCATCGGCGAACTGATGAACGTCGCCGTCACCGAACCCGACGAATCGGCGCGGACATGAGCGGCACGTCTCAGGACCCCCGGGCGGCGCTGCGGGAACGCCAGGGCCCCGGCGCCCGTTACGACTCCCCGCACGCCCCCGCCCGGGAACTGGCCCGGGCACGGCTCGGCACCGCGTACATCGCCCGCTGTCTCGACCAGCTGACCGACGCCCAGCTGGACGGACCGTCCCTGCTACCCGGCTGGACGCGCCGCCACCTCGTCGCCCACGTCGGGTACAACGCCCGCGCGCTGAGCCGACTCGTGGAATGGGCGGGTACGGGGATCGAGACGCCCATGTACGCCTCTCCGGCCCAGCGCGACGCCGAGATCCAGCGAGGCGCCACCCTCCCGGCCCGCGCTCTGCGAAGTCTGTTCGCCCACAGCGCCACCCACCTCGACGTCGAGTGGCGTGACCTGCCCGGCCCGGCGTGGGATGCGCGCGTCCGTACCGCGCAGGGGCGCATGGTGCCCGCGCGGGAGACGGCCTGGATGCGCACCCGCGAGGTGTGGATGCACGCCGTCGACCTGGACAGCGGCGCGAGGGTGGGCGACTTCCCGCCCGACCTCCTCGGCGAACTGCTCGCCGACGTGCTGCGGGCCTGGGAGCGGCGCGGGGAACGGGCGGACCTCACCCTCGCTCCCCGGGGCGGTGAACCGGTCGTCGTCGGCAGCGGCGGCCCCACGGTCACGGGCACCCCGAGCGCTCTCGTCCGCTGGCTCACCGGCCGCGGCACGTACGGGGTGACCAGTGACTCCGACGGGCTCCCCGTCGTCCCGCGCTGGTTCTGACCGGCGACGGCCCGGACCTCTCCGCACGGCTTCGGCGGTCGTCCCGGCCACCGTCACGTCACGGTTCTCCGGCGGCCCGAGCGACGTAGGACTTCGCGACCAGTTCCTCCACCGGAGCGCTCTTCGCCCTCGAGTAGTCCCGTCTGCCCTGGCTGTCGGCACGGAACCGCTGTGCGAGGGCCACCTTCAACGCGCTGTAGCGCCGGACTTCATCGGGCCGCTGACGTAGGTAGTCACGGAGCAAGACGTGATCAAGGTGGGGTCTGGAGCCTGTGACCACGCTATACAGGTGATGTTCGGGAGCCGCAGGAGGGGCTTGAAAGGCCTCCCGCCCCGGAATCCCCGGATCGCCTTCGTGCCGGCAGCCCCGCTCGGTGAGCCGGGAGATCAGCTCGGGCATGGTGGCGTGCTCGGCCACCACAATGTCGAGGTCGATGATCGGCTTGGCGGCACATCCGGGCACGGCTGTGGTGCCGACATGCTCGATGGATACAGCCAGGTCAGCGACGTGAGGTGCAAGCCGCTGCCGCAGGTCCTCAAACCGCTCGGGCCATTGGAGGGTCGTAGTCGCCGACCACGATCACGCCAGTCATGTCAGCACTCGCAGGATCGCCAGGGCCCATCGAATCGCTCTGACGGCCCCAGCTATCGCGTACCAAGTCGTTAAAGTGCGACCCGGCTACCGCGCCCGGACATCCGTCAGCATCCCCCATACAACAAGCCGGTACCGGGAGGTGAATTCGGGCGTGCACGTAGTGAGCGTCACATAGGAACCGGGCGTTCCGTACCCCGTGTACGGCTTCACGTTGCTGCGCGGGACGGCCGCGATGACACCGCTGTCGCGGGCGCTGGTCTGGCCGAGCGTCCGGTCGACGGTGTACGTGTAGACGGCGTCCCGGGTCTCGACGTCGATCCGGTCGCCGCGCCGCAGCCGGTTGATGTACCGGAAGGGCTCGCCGTGGGTGTTGCGGTGCCCGGCGAGCGCGAAGTTGCCCGGCCGGCCGGGCTGCGCGGTGCGCGGGTAGTGCCCGACGTATCCCTTGTCGAGGACGCCGTGCTTGCGGATGCCCTGGGCGACGGGGGCGGTGAGCCCGAGCCGTGGGATGCGGATGACGGCGTATGCCTGATCCCAGCGCGGCGCGGCGGATGGCGCCGCGGTGCGGCCCGCGGACGAACGGCCGCCCGGGGCCCCGCTGTCCGCGGCACGCCCGCTCCCGGCCCGGTCTCCGCCTCCGCCTCCCCCGTCCTTGAGTCCTTGTGGCTCGCTCCACTCCCTCTCCAGGGCCTGAACCCGGTGTTCGGCGTCGGCGCGGGCCTGCCGGTTGGTCCACCACAGCTGATGAACAACGAGCAACAGCAGGACGACCCCGAGGGTCACCACCACCTCTGCGCCCGTCCAGAGCCCGCGCGCGGCCATCCGCCGCCCCCGCGAGTTCCGCTGCACCACGACCGGTATCCGCTCCCGCACGGCCCGCACGATAAGGCCATGTCCCGTAACTCTCCAGGGCCGGAACAAGCCTCCGTCCGGATGCCGTACAGCAGTACGGTGTGGTTCATGCGCCCCGACACGCCTGCTGATCACACCACCGAAGCCGAGCGCCTGCTGCGCACCGCGGCGCAGTACCCCGAGGACCGTGAGCCGCTGTTCCTCCAGGCCGCGGCCCATCTGGAGCTCGCCGGTGACCGCGCCCGCGCCACCACCCTCTACGACGAGCTGCTCGGCTCCCCCGACCTCGACCACCCGCACCTGGTCAAGGCCCTGAACGCGGCCAACCTGTGGGAGTACGGCCACGAGGCCGAGGCCCGCGCAATCCTCGACGGCATCCGCGCCGCGGGCCCGCTCGACCCGGCGCCCTGGGAGATCGCGGCCGAGACCCTCGAATCGCACGACGAGCTGGATGCGGCGCACGACTGCTTCACGACCGCGCTGACGCTCCTCCTGACGCCGGGCGAGGAGGTTCCGTACGCCGTGCAGTCGCTGCTGATCGGCCGGCACCGTGTGCGCAGGCTGATGGGCGCCGGCCACGACGTCTGGGACGAGCTGGCCGACACCGTCCACACGGCCGCCGTCTCGCTGGACGAGCTGCACGACCCGAAACGCCTGTGGGCGCTGGGCTCCTCGGACCCGGGCGAGCTCCGGGCCGAGATCACCCGGCTCCGCGCCGAGCTGGGCACGTACCGCACCGCGCTGTCCCGCCCGTTCCCGGTGGCTGTGCTGCACTGGCCGGCCACCGAGTTCGACGAACTCCTCACCGCGTACCCGAATCTGCGCAGCGAGTACCCCTCCCGCCCCGACCACCTGGCCCGCCTGGAGGCCGCCCTCCGCGACCTCCACCAGGCCGGCACCCCGAACCTCGGCATCGTGACCGGCACGGTCCCGTCGTACGAGGCCTTCGCCGCCTCGGAGGCCACGTCCCCCGCCGCCCCGGACCTCCTCCCCCAGTACGCCACCACCCTCGCCGCCCGCGGCCGCGCCGTCCCCTGGCCCCCGGCCCGGACCGCCGCCTGCTGGTGCGGCTCGGGCCGGACGTACCAGGAGTGCCACGGGGCGGCTTGACCGCCGGTACGGAGACGTCCCCTCGCATTCACCCCGGCCCGGGCCGTCTCCGTACCGCAGGACGTGACCGCACAGCCACGGCGGCGGGTGGGTGGGGGTGATTGCGAACGTGACACACCGGCCCGCGAGTGTCACGTTGTCGCGACGGGGTACCCCCCGGCCCCGGAGGCGGCACCCTGCTCCCGGAATCCGTAGGGTTCTGCCATGCCCGAACTCCAACGCCTCCGCGCCGACCACGCCCCGGCCCTGCTCGCGTTCGAGCAGGAGAACCGGGCCTTCTTCGCCGCCTCGGTACCGGACCGCGGCGACGACTACTTCGCCCATTTCGCCGCCCGCCACGCCGCGCTGCTCGCCGAACAGGCCGCGGGAACCTGCCACTTCCACGTCCTGGTGGACACCGACTCCAACGGCGAGGGCGAGATCCTGGGCCGGTTCAACCTGGTCGACGTGGCGGACGGTTCCGCCGAACTGGGCTTCCGTATAGCCGAAAAGGCCACCCACCGGGGCCTGGCCACGGCCACCGTCCGCCAGATCTGCACCTTGGCCGCTACCGAGTACGGCCTGACCACACTGCGCGCAGGAGCCGCACTCGACAACACGGCCTCTCGCACAGTCCTGACCCGCACGGGGTTCGTCCCCACCGGAGAAGAACTCCTGCTGGGCGACCGCCCGGGCCTCGGTTACGTACGGAGTACGACGGCCGAGGTCTGAGCGGGCGCCGAGATCTGCGGGCCCGGCCTCGCGCCGCCGGACCGCCGGTCGTTCTGCCGTCGGGCCGCCCGGCGGCGACGCGACCCCGTTGCCTCCTGTCGGCGTAGCCGCCCCGGGTCCCGACCCGCCCCGCCCCGGTCCGCACCGGCAGCGGCCGGGGCGGGGCCATGCCGCAGGTCAGAACTTCCAGGCGGGGTCGTTCGCGATCTTCAGCATTGCGGTGGTGTCCAGCTGCGGCTGTGACCGCGTGTTTCGCGCCCCCTTCGCGTCCGTCCGGCCGGCCCACTGCTGAAGGGTCACCGTTCGGCCGTCCTTGCGCAGCACCCGGACGTACCAGGACGGCTGTCCGTCCCCGGGCAACCGCAGCGTCACGGCCTCCGCCTGTGCGCCGTCGGCGAGTTCGACCACCTTGCAGTCGCTCGCCGGGGCGGTGTCGCGCGGAGCCGGGTCGCCCGGCCGGGGTGCGACCTTCGGCATTTTGATGGTCGCGCAGAGCGGCACCTGCGGGGCCTTGGCCGTGTACTCCGCTCCGCCGACGAACTCCACCGGGCCGGTGCCGCTGTCCCACTGCACGCGGTAGGTCCGGCCGGGGAAGTCTCCCTCCCGGACGGTCGCCTCACCCGGCGGGAGCAGCCTGACCAGGGTGTCGGCGAGCTGCTTGCTGCTCCACCGGGTCGTGTGCTCGGTTCCCGGCCCGAAGGCGTCGGGCCGCAGGGTCTGCGGCGCCGCACTGCCGGCCGCGGCGGGCACCAGCGGACCGACGAGCGGGTCGGCCGCGGCCGACGGGGTCGCGCCCGGGCCGGCGCCGGACGTGACCAGTGCCAGGGTGGCCACCGCCGCCCCCGCGGTCAGGCCCACTCCGGCAAGTGCTCCGCGGCGGCGGACACGGCTGCGCCGTCCGGCCGCGACCGCTGTGTCAACGCTGGTCCGCAGGGGCGGCTCGTCATGGAGCCCGGCCTCCAGAAGGGTCTTGACATCGTGGTTGTTCATCGCAGTACGACCTTCTTTCGGGTGGAATCGGCTGGCGGGGCGAACGCCCCGAACGTGTCGGAGTCCGCGTCGTCCCCCAGGAGGGAGCGCAGGCGGGCCAGTGCCCGCGCGGTGTGGCTTTTCACCGTGCCGATGGAGCAGCCCATGGCCGCGGCGGTCGCGGCGATGTCCAGATCGGCCCAGTAGCGCAGCACCACCACCGCCCGCTGCCGCGGCGGCAGGACGGCCAGCGCGGCGCGTACCTGGAGTCCCAGTGCCGGGTCCTCACAGGGCTCGGCGCGGTCGGGCAGTACGCAGGAGGGCTGTTCGCGACGCCAGCGCCGCCGCATGTGGTCGACGCAAGCCCGGGTCAGTACGCGGTGGGCGTACGCCTCCATGTTCCGTATCTGGCGCCGCCGCCCCCACACGCAGTACAGCTTCGCCAGCGCCGTCTGCGTGACGTCCTCGGCGTGGTGCCAGTCACCGCACATCAGGTAAGCGGCGCGGCGCAGGTGCACCAGCCGCTCCTGGGCGAAGCCGCGGAATTCCTCCAGGTCACCGGTACGCAATGCGTGCCTCCGTTCGTCTCTGTCCCCTTCGACGGAGCGGACCGGGCGCGGGGATGTCACGGGCCGTGAGATCTCTCCGAATAATTTTTTCTGACGCCCCGTGATCTCCCTGCACCCCGTCCGCTCCGTCGTTCCTTTCGAGACATGGGAGTGAGCGCCCGCCCGCGTCCGGAGCGTCCGCCCCTGCGATGCGGGCGGGCGCTCCCGCGGGGCCGCGCGATCGAGAGGACACGTATGCGAGGCATACGTACGGCAGGCCCGCCGACGGCCGTCGTGCTGGGCGCATTGCTGATCGGTACGGGGCAGGGCCGCACCGCAACCGCCGGGGCGGCCCTGCCCCGCGCGGCCCGGATGAGCTGCGGCCACCGATCCACGCCGGACCGGAGCGAGAATCCCCTGCCACCTACGGGGAAGGGCGCGCGCCGGAAGCGGATCGCGCCACCAACGGGCCCTGACACAGGACATGAGCGTCGGCATGACCCCACAGCAGCCGGGGCGGGCTTCTCCGGAAGCGGTGATTCCCATCGCCTGGGCCGACAACCTCGCCATGCTCATAACGGCCGAGAACACCTTCAACTGGCAAAGAACCCGCCAGGGCATAAGGCATAACACGCCCACACCGAGCGCTTCCCTAAAGCTTTCCCATCATCCGCCGACTGAACTTACTGACAGCTGAAGCCGCCTGCCCGTACTGTTCACCGAGTAAGTGCATTCCCCACGCGCATTCGCTTCTGCATGCCCCCACGCTGCAGCCGTCCTTGCAGTGCACCACGTCTACCCGGTGTCCATGTCTGACTGGGAGCTGCGTGTGACGAGAGCACCATCCCCCCACAAGATCAAGCTGCTAGCAGCACTGTGGGCATAGGTGGGCAGATGAAGCGAGCGTACGACCATTGGCACGAAGTGCTGTCCGAGGAGTTCTTCGGTGCCGCCCATGCATTGCAGAGCACCGTTCTCTACGTCGACGACGAGGTAGAGGGGGAGCTCGCTGAGCGGAACGGGATCGATACCCCGCTGTCCCAGGCGGTCGCGGATGAGATGTACTGGGAAGGGTCGGACAGGGCTCTTCTTTGGCGGATTCTGAGCCAATGTCGGGCGTGGGCGAACAAAGGGTGCATCGGTGCTCCGCCGAGCCTCCCCGTGCTCGCTGCGTCCGTGCTGGCAGCCACCCGCATGGCGACCTCCGACGGCATGCTCCGTACGAACTTTCGCGGGCGCTGGTACGAGGTGTTCGGCGTCCCACAGGAGGGGCACAAAGCCAACCGCCTCGACAAGGCGCTAGACGACGTGGCCGCAATGTGGGAGGAACTGGACTGCTGGCTCGAGGAGGCTGGTGGTTTGTACGGCGCGAGCACAGTAAGTACTGACGAGCTCTACTGGCGCGTCGGGTACCCGGTCTCACAGGCACTCGTCCGCAGATCGGACCGCCAGGCGCTCACACGCTTCTTCGCTACAACACGGCTCCGCCCCCACAACTCCACCGAGGTGCCGGGCCGGGAGCTCCTTCGCCGCCTCACTGCGTGGAGTGCCGGGCGCGACCGCCGCCTCTCGCCGCGACTGATGGAGGAGCTGCAGTTTGCCTCTGAGAGCAGGAGCTTCAAGAAAGGCGACCCGCTGATCGTTTCGCTCCTGGAACGGCTCGCCCGCGACTGGGACGGGACCCTCCATGAGCCCGACCGGAAGCACCGGCGCCGCGCGCTTGGGCTGCGCATCGCTGTGACGGACCGCGGCCGGCGCTTGGAATGGCTCGCGGATGCCGCAGAGGGCGTCGAGGAGACCTCAGTCCAGATTCGTGACGGCCGGTCCTTCACCCTGCGTACCGACTACGGCGATGTGTACTCAGGACTGGAGACATTGCAGCCGTCGGAGCCGCAGCTTCGCCTCGGTGTGCATCTCGAAGGTGACGACCTCGTCATTGAGTGGGTACCGCAGGAGGTCGTGCTCCTCCGTATGCACTCCGATCTCGGCGAGTGGGTGAGCACCGAGTACTTCGAGCCGGGTGAGCAGCACTGGATCCTCGCCTCCTCATCTGCGGCAGGTCAGGTCCGTTCCATGCTCAGCGCACTCGGCACCCAGACGGTCCGGGAGACTCCCGCCCCCGCCGTCCCAGGGTGGCGGGTGTTCAAGGGCGTCCGGGCCGTCGACAGCACGGCGTTCACGAGAGCCCTGGACTCTGGAGGCGAGCACGTCCACGTCCTGCAGCCGCAGGTACGGCAACACACGAAGCTCGTCGGCGGACTGCGCATTGCCCGCGAATACCGTGCCGGATCCGGCGTTGCAGGGCACTATCTGCGCGGGGGCGAGCCGGACCTCCTCCTCCCTGCTGCGTACTCCCCTGACGGTACGGTCGAAGTCGCGCTCGACGGACGGACATCGAAGCTGCGGGCCGACCCCCGCGTTCCGTTCCCCCTCAGCTTCCTTCAACTTGAGGAAGGGCAGCACGAGGTGGGCACCTCGTCGAGCAGCCAGGTCTTTACCGTGCACGACGGGTTCCACGAGGGGCTGCCGGAAGAGACCGGGAGCCTCGGCTACAAGTGTGACGGGATCGCTGCTCCCCGTGTCAGTGATACGAAGAGTGAGGATGCGTGGGTCAGGGGTGCCGCTGCTCCGGTTAGCGTAGCCCTGCCTCGCACGGTCATCGTGAAGCGCGAAGTCCTGGAGGCTTTCTTCCTCGACCCGTACGGCGGCGTCGTTCCAGTACGCCGCCAGCAGGCCCCGCCGTGGGTCGCGAAACGGCTACCCGAGGCAGCCGCGAGGCATGTGCTGGAGGCTGAGGCCCCAGAGAGAGCAGTGTGGTTCGTCTACCGCACCCCGCAGCGATGGTGGGTGCGGGCAGTGGCGCCCGGCACCGCCGTTCCG
Organism: Streptomyces sp. NBC_00846; assembly: GCF_045207325.1. Classification (NCBI taxonomy): domain Bacteria; kingdom Bacillati; phylum Actinomycetota; class Actinomycetes; order Kitasatosporales; family Streptomycetaceae; genus Streptomyces; species Streptomyces sp. NBC_00846. Next base: position 2,559,671 of record NZ_CP108846.1, read on the forward strand.
GCGCCCGAGCCGTCCTCGGAGGACTATCGCTGGGCATACGCCGTCCTAAGCGCCGGAAGCAAGTGCGGTGCAGCCGGCTGGTCTGCTTACGTACAGGCCGCCGAGGCAATCAGCGGAACGCGCAATCGGAGTGCGGAATGAACAGGCCGGGCGATCTTCTGCTCCGCTGGCTAAGCGAGGAAGGGTCAGGCGACCTTGGTGAGGTCAAGCAGGGCCTGTGGTGGCTCGGAGCCAAGGCGTGCCCTGAGATCGGCCCGGGTGCTCCAGGCCGGTGGCTGCGCGATGCTGTGTCATTGGCGTACCTCGACATCGACTGGAGCGGACGGCGCTGGTCGGCTGCTCCGCCCGTGCTCACCCCTCTGCCCAAGGCCCAGGGGCTCGCCGTTCTCACCGGCAGCCGCACCGCTGCCTTCGACCGGCGCCTGGACGAGCTCGTGCAGGATGAACTCGTCGAGCTGTACCGCTCCTCATCGGAACGGCCTCTTCGCGACATCCCCCTCCCCGACTCGCTCGTCGTCGGGTTCGGCGAGGAGGGCGAACTCGCGGAACTCGCAGCAGATCTGGGCGCCGTCCTCGCTCCGTGCTTCGCCTACCAGGGCGCGGCCATACTCCCGCCGTCAGCCCTGACGGAACGGACCTCGGCGCCAGAATACGGAGCGCCTCTGGAGCAGTACGACTTCGAGTACCGCCGGTATCTCCCCGTCCGCCACCCGCAAAACGACGGTCTCTACCGGCTAAAGCGGAGGGACAGCAAGCGGGTCTGTCAGGTCCTCCGCTCCGGGGCCTGGTACGAGACCACGCACGAGCATGGCGTTTACGCGGTGCTCGGCAACCGCAATAGCGCCGCCGACGTTTTGCGGTGGATCCCTGAGGAGGCATGCGGCCGGGAGCGCATCGGCGCCCTCTTCGTGGACTGGGGATACCCCCTCCCAGATTTGCACCGGAGAGTCGCTGCAATGTGCTCAGGACTTGCTCCGCGCATCAATGAAGGGGCCCAGAACCTCGCGTACGACAACGTCCCCCAAGTCGTGGCCATGAAGATCGCGCAATCACTCGGACAGGCACTGGGAGACAGCAGTGAATGACGCAACGGCTGTGAAGTCCGCGGTAGTAGAAGCCCCCGAACTAGACGTCATCGGGTCCTTCGAGCACCTCAAGGACGCCCTCTTCCGCTACTACGACACCCCTTTCGGGCTCGCCGACAAACAACTCCAGGAGGAGCGTCGGCAGCTCTTCGACCGCGATGGCGGGGCGTGGCAGCGCCCGCTCATCGAGGTCCGGCCGCAGTACGTCTCCACGGGAGTCAGCATCTCCGAGTCAGTTCGTGAGGCGGGTGCGCACCCGCACCTCGCTGAACTGGCCGAACTGGGGCTGCTCAACGGCGTCCCCTCCCTGTACGAGCATCAGCACCGCGCTCTCACCGCTGCTGTACGGGACCAGCGCGACGTAGTTGTCACCGCCGGCACGGGGTCCGGTAAGACGGAATCGTTCATCCTGCCTATCCTCGCCGACCTCGTACGCGAGTCCGAGGCCTGGCCGGTTTCATCCCTTCCGGCCAACCGCTGGTGGTCGTCGCCCGACGGCGCGTTCCAGCACCAGCGGGCTGGCGAGCAGGGCCGCCATGCCGCCGTGCGCGCCCTCGTCCTCTATCCCATGAATGCCCTCGTCGATGACCAGATGATGCGCCTCCGCAAGGCCCTGGACAGCGACCGCGTCCGTGAGTGGCTCGCCTGGCGCCGCCCGGGCCACCGCTTCTACTTTGGCCGTTACACCGGCGCAACACCGGTTCCAGGCGACATCGGCTCGGCGGCAGGCGTCCGGACTCTCCGGAGGGAGTTCACTGCGACCGAGGAGAGGTCCCGCCAGGCCCAGACCTTTGAAGGGGACGGCCGGTACTTCATCCCCCGCCTCGATGGGGCGGAAATGCGCTCCCGATGGGACATGCTCCAGGCTCCCCCGGACATCATGATCACCAACTACAGCATGCTGAACATCATGCTGATGCGGTCCCGCGAAGCGTCCGTCTTCGAGAAGACCCGTCGCTGGCTCGATGAAGTCCCCGACGCCCGCTTCACACTGGTTGTCGACGAACTCCACATGTACCGCGGCACGGCGGGTACAGAAATCGCTTATCTGCTGCGGAACCTCCGCCACCGCCTGGGACTCGATGGCAGACCAGAAAAGTTTCGGGTCATGGCAGCGTCCGCCTCCCTCGAAGCCCCCCGCGATCTCGACTTCCTCCAGGAGTTCTTCGGCATCGGACGCGACCGCTTCGAAGTGCTCGGAGGCCGATTGGTCCTGCCCTCGGAAACCGCCGCGGACATCTCCGCCCACGCATCCGCCTTCAGCCAGCTCGGGCCGGATCCCGACTCTGCTTCGGCAGACAGCCTCCTAGCCAAGTCGGGTGCTGGTGATGCGCTCACCAACGCACTGCGGAATGGCGACCGCCTCACCTCCGACTTCGACACCGCAGTGGCTGCCCGGCTCTTCCCGGCCGTCCCGGACGGCGAGCAGGCTGCGGCCATGGCCGGCGTCCTGGCCGCACTGCGCCGCACGAAACTGCCCGGGATGCCTCGGCTCCGCGGACACCTGTTCTTCCGTAACATCCCCGGCGTCTGGGCCTGCTCGGATCCGGCCTGCCCCGAGATCCCGGGCCAGGCCGGCGACGACAGGACCGTCGGGAAGCTGTACTCCCGTCCGGCTCCCCGCTGCGACTGCGGGGCAAGGGTCCTCGAACTGCTCTACTGTCAGAACTGCGGTGACGTCCTCCTGGGCGGCTACGCTCCCGAGTCCGCTTTCAGGAAACGCAAGGGTATGGCGTTCGAAGCCGGCCTCCTCGCGGACCTTCCCGACCTCGACTCCCTTCCCGATGGTGTATCCCTCGGCCCCAGTGCCGCGAACTACATCGTCTACTGGCCTCGGAAGCAGAACCCCGCTGCGGACAAGCTGGAGTGGGACTCCAGCTCCGACAAGGGTGCGATGAGCGCCGGGTTCGAGTTCAAACGCAGCTCCTACGACCCCCGCACCGGCATGCTGCGCAACCACCGGAACCACACCGGCTGGTCCTTCCATGTCAGCGTGCCGGAGTCGAAGCGCGGGCGCACACGCCTCAAACTCGAGGACCTCCCGGCCGCACCGACCCAGTGCCCAGGCTGCGGGGACAACTGGGAAGTCCGGCAGATCGGCAGCGAACACCTCAGCCTGAGCGACCCGCGGCGTCTCCGTACTCCCGTACGGTCCATGCGCACCGGCTTCGAGAAGGTCAACCAGGTGCTCACTACGGGTGTCCTCTCCCAGCTTCCCGCGCGCCAGGCCGTCGTGTTCTCGGACAGCCGTCAGGACGCCGCCAAGCTCGCCGCAGGTCTCGGTCTGCGCCACTATCAGGACCTTCTGCGTCTCCTCCTCGCCGAAGAGCTCGCCAGGCAAGGCCATCCGGTGGCCGACCTTGCCGTTGTCCAGGGGTTCTTCAACCGGACTTCACAGGCCCCGGCTGACAAGAGTGCCGCCCAGGCAGCGCGCAAGCGCCTCCGCGCTCGGGACCCTGAGACGTACGACGCGTGGGAGAAGCTCCAGAGGGCAGGTGCCGCTGACAGCCTGGATGACCTCGCCGACGATCCTGGCCCCGAGGCCGAAGCAGAGCTGTACGCGCTCCTCAGCCGCGTACCGAGCCTGGACAGCCACGCCGCCACCGTTGCCGAGCGGCTCGTCCACCGCGGCATCAACCCCGGCGGGCCGAATGCCTCCCTACAGAAGACCCGCTACCAGGCGGGCTCCCCTGCACTGCCCTGGTCATCGCTGTACCGGTGGCCCGACGACCCCAACGGTAAGGTCCGCGACGAATCGGTCAGCATTCTCAGCGAGCGGCAGCGGAACCTCCGCGACGAAATCCGGGAGTCCCTCAGCAGAGAGCTCCTCATGGGCCTGTTCGGCAGCGCTGGAAGGGACTTCGAATCGCTCGGCCTCGGCTGGCTCACGCTGGCGACGGATCAGGCGCCCCTTGAAGCCCCCCGGTCCTCGGACATTGCGCTCGTCCGCGGCAGCCTGCGCGTGCTCGGCCACATGCGCCGGTTCGCCGGCCTCCGCAGCCCGTCCGACATGCCGCCCCGCCCGCTGCGCAACTACTGGCGCAGGGTTGCTGATGCCTCAGAGCTGTCTGAGGACGATGTGCAGCGCCGCGCGGAACAGGCATGGGGACAAGCCGTGATCAAGTACGTCATCCAGCCTGCGCAGGTCTCTCTCCGTCACGGCGAAGGCCTGTCCTGGCCATGCAGCGGATGCCATCGCCGTCACCTCCACGCCGGGACCGGCACCTGCACGAAGTGCGGAGGACAACTGCCAGCAGAGGCTTCTCCCGTCAGGCCACTGGACGACGACTACTACGCATGGATGGCCAAGCACAAGATCGGCAACTTCCGCCTCAACACCGCGGAACTCACCGGCCAGACAGACCGTATCGAAGCCCAGAGCCGCCAGGCCCGCTTCCAGGGGGTGTTCCTCAACGACACGGAGAACCCTCGCCCCGACACTCTTGACGTCCTCTCGGTGACCACCACCATGGAGGCCGGTGTCGACATCGGCCCGCTCTCCGTCGTGCTGATGGCCAACATGCCCCCCACCCGGTTCAACTACCAGCAGCGGGTGGGCCGAGCCGGTCGCCGCGACGCACCTGTAGCCCTGGCCCTGACGGTGTGCCGCGGCCGGAGCCACGACGAGCACTATTTCCAGGATCCGAAGCGCATCACCGACGCGCCCACCCCAGCCCCTTATCTCTCCACCGAGATGAAGGACATCTACCAGCGCGTCCTCGCCGCCGAGGTCCTGCGCAGGGCCTTTGAGTTCGTACGCGCTTCCGAACTGGACGACTCCGCCCTCGACCCCACGCGCAACGTCCACGGCCAGTTCGGCCTGGCCCGGGACTGGCCGGCCGTGAGCCTTGCGATCGAGACGTGGATCGCTGCCGAGTCTGGACAGATCCGCGCCCTCGCCAATTCACTGGCCGGCCTCACGCGCGGCGCAGACTCTGCCGGCTCCTCCCTCCGGTGGGTCGCGGAAGACCTCGTGCAAGACGTCACCGCCATCGCAGAAGCTCCGCAGGGACACCGAGATCTCAGCCAGCGGCTGGCCGAGGCCGGGATCCTCCCGATGTTCGGCTTCCCGACTTCAGTCCGCTACCTCTATACAAAGAGGCCTAACGACTCCTACCCGTGGCCGCCTTCCGGAGCCGTCGACCGCTCCCTCGACATCGCCATTGCCCAGTTCGCGCCCGGCGCGGAGACGGTAAAGGACGGCAAGGTCCATACTGCAGTCGGCGTCGTTGCCTACGAGCCGGGCGGCAGGGTGCCGAGAGCAGTAGCCGAACCCCTGGGTAAGGCACAGCCGATCGGCATCTGCCGCGCCTGTGGGCACCTGGCCGAGGACGTGAAACCGTCGCCCGGAGCCGACGACGAGGAGCAGAGCCCGGCCTGCAGTGCATGCGGTGCATCCGACGGCTCGTATCGAGAGGTCTCGCTCCACGAGCCCGCCGGCTTCTTCACGGGCGGCAAGGCGCGTGACTTCGACGGCAACTTCGCCTGGCGGGCCCGGTCGCTCTCCCCCCGAACGGCTGCCGATATGGAGTCCGGAGCCCCTCAGCGGATCACCGAAGCCGGCATGGTCGTCCATGCCGGCAAGGGCCGTCGCTATTCCGTGAACGACAACGGCGGGCGCCTCTTCCACTTCTCTCCGGCCAAAGCGACCGGCCAGTGGTCCGGAGCCTTCGTGGAGGCGGAGGCCGCCGTCTACGCCCCCTGGCTGGCAGCAGACACTGGAACAGACAGCAGCACCATCAGCACAGCCATCGGCGCTGTCCAGCACACCGATCTCTTCCTGCTCGGCCCCGCCACAGGCGAGCTCCCCGAGCACGGCCTGCGTCTCAACCTCGCCTCCGTTCCGCAAGCGAAAGGCTTCCCGGATAACCGGTCGGGCCGCCGCGCCGCCTGGTACTCGCTCGCTGCCCTCCTCCGCGTCGCCGCCGGCGATATCCTGCAGGTCCAGCCGAATGAGATCGCAGCAGGCATCCACGGGGCCGGCTCGGCGACCAGCCGGGCCCGGACGTTCGCGTTCCTTTCCGACACCCTCGACAACGGCGCCGGCTACTGCACCCACCTCGCCGAACCCGAGGTCTTCCAGCAGTTGCTGGCTTCCGCCGACCGCATGATCGGGAAATTCCGTACGGGCAACCACGGGAGCGAATGCCACGGCTCATGCTACGAGTGCCTCCGCGACTACACGAACATGGCCTACCACTCGCTTCTCGACTGGCGCCTCGCCTCCGACCTCCTCGGCATCATCTCTGGCAGGAACCTCGGGAGCAGCGTCCAGCCGCGACAGGCCGACCGTCTCCTGGAGAACTGGGCCAGCGATTTTCCGGTGGATGACGCGCAGTTCGTACCAGACCTCGATGGGACGGGTCCTGCCGTCCTTTTCGAAGAGCGGATATGGGTCGCAGCCAAGAGTCCCTTCGAAGCTGCCGACGAAGCTACGAAGTCTCCGCGGGTCGCCACCGTCAGAGCAGCTGCGGCGGCGAACAACCGAGGTGTACCGGAAGTGGTCTTCATCGACGACTTCCTCCTCGACAGGGCGCCCGCCCAGGTCACCGCTTTGATCACCGGCTTCGACGGCACCTGAGCTCCAGGCGTCCTCCACGCCTGCCCGCTGACTGCGCCGCTCAGGGCGGAGGCAGCAGCGAAGCCCCTGGCCAACAGGTCCTCCGTCAAGGGGGCTGCCCCGCCAGGGGCTTCTTGCGTCCGCCTCAGTGGCTGTTGTCGTACCGATCTCGGGGTTTGTCGATCGAACGGGAGTCTCGATTGGGTGGTCGCCGGGTGCTCGGCGCATATGAGCAGGGCCTCCTGAACAGCTCGTTGGTGTCGAATCACCGAGCAACATCAGGAGGCCCTGGTGCCGCAGTGTTCCGTGTCGATGGCCGGACGGTCCAGTTCAGTCACGCTGGTGTGTGACTGCCTGGCTCACCGGTTCAGAAACGCCGCCGACAACGGGTCCCGGCAGCCGCGCTATCCGACTGACATGACGGACGCGGAGTGGGCGGCCATCCAGCCGTTGCTGCCGGTGCCTGGCTGGATGCGCGGCCAGGGAGGGAAGCCGGAGGCGTATTGCCACCGGGCGATACTCGATGCGATCCGCTACCTGGTCGACAACGGCATCAAATGGCGGGCGATGCCCGCCGACTTCCCACCGTGGGACCGCGTTTACGCCTTCTTCCGCCGCTGGCGCGACCACGGCCTGATCAAGGAGTTCCACGACCGGCTGCGCTCCGAGGTCCGCGAGAGGGAGGGGCGGGATGCGGAGGCGACGGCCGGGGTGATCGACTCGCAGTCCGTCAAGGCGGATGCCGTCGTCGGGGCCGACAGCCGCGGCTTTGACGGCGGCAAGCTGATCAACGGGCGCAAGCGGCATGTCGTGGTCGATACGCTCGGCCTGCTGCTTGCGGTGATGGTCACCGCCGCGGACACCGGCGACCGCGCCGCCGCCCAGGTCCTGCTTGAGCAGGTGACCGACGCGCACCACCGGCTCGCCCTGGTCTGGGCCGACGGCGGCTACACCGGCAGCCTGGTCGAGTACTGCCTGGCCACGCTCGCCCTGGTCTTGGCGATCGTCAAGCGCAGCGACGACCAGAAGGGGTTTGTGGTGCTGCCCAAGCGGTGGATCGTAGAGTGGTTCTTCGCCCACCTGATGCGCACCCGCCGCCTGGCGCGCGATTTCGAACGCCGCACCACCAGCGCCGAGGCGATGATCTACTGGTCGATGACGCTGCTCATGACGCGCCGCCTGGCCCGGCCGCGCCTGCAGCCAGAGTGAACCGGCCCGGCGCCAGCTCGGCAAGCCAGCCGCGCGCAACCAGGCGTTTCGCCTTCGACCGCAGCACTTCCACCTGCGCCGGCACTACATCCTTTCCGAACCCTGCGGACATCTCCTGGCAGGTCAGCGGCCCTTGACCGAGCCGGGAACGGTCCGCGAGCGCCTTGAGAATGCGCTGGTGGTCCACCGACAGCACCGACCAGGGCAGCCCCTCACGCCACACCGGCACCTGCGACTCCGCTTCACCGCATCCCGGGACGCCGACTGCACGTCCACATCCCACATATCCGGGGCGACCTCCGTGTCGGCGATGCCGCCGCCGTCCGGAGCCAGCACCGTATCGACCCGCCTGCGGGCGACCACCCACTCCTGCCATTCCAGCTCGGCCACGGCCAACTCCGCCTGGATGCGGTCAGCCTCCTCCCACAGCTCGCCCACGCGACGGCGAGCACCCAGCTCACGCTGTTCCAACAGCCCAACCACCGACGGCATCCACGACCTCCCGAGGAGCGACAGCACGACAGGCCACTACTCCCACCAGACCTCCGGCTCTACGTCAGACCAACGGAAACGCAGCCTCAAGTCCGGAAGGACAACAGCTTCTTAGCTTTTTGTTTAACCTCGCTTGCGTTTCTGCTGGTTGAGGGCGTGGTCTTGATTGGACAGCAGGAACGACCGTCCTTCACGCTTCGAGATGTCGAGTAACGGAGCGTGAAAGGACGGTCGCTGCGATGAGTCTGCCCGCTGAGTCTGCGAGGGTCGATCCCTTCACGGTGCTGTCCCGCTTTCGGGTCGCTTTCTACGACTGTCTGTACACCCGTGCGGACGCGCTCTTCGAGCTGACCGATGCGGTGCTGTGCGCGGACGGGCCGGTCACCTCACTGCCCGAGCTCACGCTCACGGCGGAGATGCAGCGCGGTCACGGTGCGATGTACAACGCGCTGAACACCGGATGGCTCGAGCCAGCCCGCTTCCGTAACCTGCTCGCCTCGATGCCACTGCCCCGTGCGGCCGACGGGCGGATCGTGCTCGCTGTTGATGTCTCCCCGTGGCTGCGTCCCGACGCTGTCACCAGTCCGGAGCGGTTGTTCTGCCACGTCTACGGGCGGTCGGGCCGCAGCAGTGACCAGCTCGTGCCCGGTTGGCCCTACTCCTTCGTCGCCGCCCTGGAAACGGGCCGGACCTCCTGGACGGCCCTGCTGGACGCCGTCCGGCTCGGCCCCGCCGACGCCGCCGCCGAAATCACCGCAACCCAGCTGCGCGAGGTCGTCACCCGGATCATCGACGCCGGACACTGGAAGGCCGGGGATCCCGACATCCTGATCGCGACCGACGCCGGCTACGACGCACCCCGACTCGCCTACCTCCTGGCCGGCCTGCCCGTCGAGCTGGTCGGCCGCCTGCGCTCCGACCGGGTCCTGGCCCGCGACGCCGGTCCGGCCCGCTCCACCCCGAAGGGCGGCCGTCCCCGCCTGCACGGCGCCCCGTTCACCCTGGCCAAGCCCGACACCTGGCACACCCCCGAGAGCACCACCGTCACTGACACCACCCACTACGGCAAGGCGACCGCGCAGGCGTGGGACCGCCTCCACCCCCGCCTCACCCGTCGCAATGCCTGGATCGCTCAGCTCGACGAACTCCCCATCCTGCACGGCACCTTGATCCGTCTCACCGTCGAGTATCTGCCCGGCGACCGGGACCCGAAGCCGGTCTGGCTGTGGTCCTCGGCCACTGGCCTGAGCGGCGACGACGTCGATGTCCGCTGGCAGGCGTTCCTCCGCAGATTCGACGTTGAGCACACCTTCCGCATGCTCAAGCAGACTCTCGGCTGGACCCGCCCCAAGGTCCGCGACCCGCACTCAGCCGACTTGTGGACCTGGCTGATGATCGCCGCCCACACCCAACTCCGTCTCGCCCGCCCGCTGACCGAGGATCTCCGCCGCTCCTGGGAGAAGCCCCTGCCACCACACCGGTTGACCCCGGCCCGAGTCCGACGGGCGTTTCGCCACCTCCGAGCGAAGACGGCCCGTCCGGCCAGCGCGCCCAAACCCTCCCGACCCGGCCCCGGGCGTCCTAACGGCTCGAAGAACCGCACGACCGCACCCCGTCACGGGGTGGGCAAAACCGTCAAACGCGCCGAGTCACTCGAAGAGCACTACGGGCGCGCTGGTTAAACAAAAAGCTTAGGGCGCTACGCCTGGGATGGTGACCGTATGCGCGTGCCGCTGTTAACGTCCGTCGCATGAAGCGCACCGTCAGAATCTTTCTCATAGCTGTTCTTGTAGCGCTCGCAGCATGCTCTCCTCCCGCCTCGGTAACGGAGGGAACATCGACTCCTCGCCCTCACGTGGTCGCCGGTGTCGATAGTGAGTCCCTGAGCGAAGCGGAACGTCGATACCTGGACGACGTCCTGGCCAAGGCCCCGGGTACCAAGTCCGGTGCGAAATGGAGGAAGAATGTCATTTCAGCATCTAAGGCCGATCTTGACATGATTTTTAACGGCGAGCGATTGACCTTCTGTGAAGGCGCCCCGCGACGCGATCAGGACTCCTTCACCGCACAAATGGGGCAAGATGTGGGGAGGTTCACGTTTATTCGCCAGGAAGCCGCACACGAGCACCTGTGCTGAAACTGACTACTGAGTATTTTCACTCAAGTCGTCGCCCGAATGGACGGGATGTGCCATGCTCTGCGGACGCGATCATGCGACCTACACGAGGAGTTCGCTTTGACGGCAGACGCATCAAGACAGGCAAGAAGAAGAAAGGGAGTCCTGCGTGGATTCCTGTCACTGGCCGGAGCGTTGACGCTCACGCTTGCCACCACAACGAGTGCCAGCGCCCACTACGTCTACGAAATGGACGAGGCCTGGTCGAACGCTTCCGGCTCCAATTGTGTGTACGTGCGGGCCGAGGTCTCCCATGGCAACCGGGGAGGCTATGCGAAATCGACCGCGCTTTCCTCCAACAGCTTCGGGTCGTGGACCCAATGCATTTGGGTCTGGGAGCGTTCCCCTGGCTACCTCCGCACGAAGTACTCCTACTACAAGAAAACTTCCTCGGGCTGGAAGTTGTGTCGCTCAACCAACTGGAAATATAACACCAAAAAGACAAGCAGGATCGAAGCCTCCAAGAACTACGGCGTTGCCCCGCCGTGCGGCGGGGGCTACTACGCCACCAGGGGGTGGGCCTCTGTCTACTACAACGGAGCCTGGCAGGGCCAAACGCACACCATCTGGTCCGGGTCTCACTACATAGAGCCGTAATCACAGCCGGGGAGCGAACACGCCATGAAGAGATCCCGCATTACCGTCGCCGCAGTAGTGACAGCAGTGCTGTTCGCGACAGGAGCGCTGACCGCCGCCGCGGCATCCGACTCCGACATCCCTCCACCTCCACCTGCACCCGAGTGGGTCAACGCTGACGGAACCATTGACGAAAGTAAGCTGCCCAGCGAGATGCCAGTCGTCGGACCTGATGGCCAAGATCTTAAAGACGCTAAAGGTAACCCGGTCATGGTTGATCCAAACGGTGGAGAGCTTGACTACGTACCTAACTGCGGGGTTGGTCTTGCGAGCGGCGCTGTACCCAGCGCCAATGCCGCCGTCGATCCTGAGCCGCGCACCTGTACGGACATTCCGCCCGTTCCCGATCGGGGCGACGCGCACAGCGTCGAAACCGACAGCAACGGAGACACCGTGGAGGTCGTGGATGTCGGTGACGACGCTCCCTTTGTCCCCTGACGACACATGAGGAACTTCCGTCGGGGCCCTCGCATACCGGCCGTTCCTTTGCGGTCAGCTTGTTGATCTCCTTCTTCGTGCCGTGAGTGGCTTGGTGCGGGCCGACTTGTAGCCGGTGACGACCACCGGGATGTCGGGGTCGTGGTCCAGGCAGGTGAAGCCGAGATCGGCCAGGGCGCCCAGGCCGGCGGTGCGCAGTTGCTCGACGAGGTTGTGGCGGGCGTAACGCCGATGGCCCCCGACACCAGATGGTCGGGAGCCTCGTCCACCGCATCGCCCTCATCTGGGCCGACGGCGGCTACACCGGCAGCCTCGTCGAGCACTGCCTGACCACGCTCGGCCTCGTGTTGGCGATCGTCAAACGCAGCGACGACCAGAAAGAGTTCGTGGTGCTGCCCAAGCGGTGGATCGTCGAGCGCCCTTTCGCCCACCTGATGCAAAGTCGCCGCCTGGCACGCGACTTCGAGCGCCGCACCACCAGCGCCGAAGCCGTGATCTACTGGTCGTGATCCTGCTCATGACCCGCCGCCTGGCCCACTCACGCCGCGGACGAGCGTGAACCGTCCCGGCGCCGACTCGACCGCCCAGCCACGGGCCACCAGGCGTTTTGCCTTCGACCGCAGTGCCTCCACCCGCGCCGGCACCACGTCCATGCCGAAGCCCGCGGCCATTTCCTGGCAGGTTGCCGGGCCCTGTCCGAGCCGGCCCCGGTCCGCAAGGAGCCGCAGGATGCGCTGGTAGTCCACCGACAGCACCGACCAGGCCAGTTGCTCACGCCATACCGGCACCTGCGACTTCGGCTTCACCGCCCCCGGCACTGACGACGTCTGCTCGGCCTGCCCGTCGGCGGCCAGCACTGCCCGGTCGTGGCCATGACCGGTCTTGTCCGCCGGGGCCAGCACCTCGCCGACCCGCGAGCGGGCAATGGCCCATTCCTCCCAGTCTCGCTCGGCCACGGCCAGTTCAGCCTGGATGCGGTCGGACTCCTCCCGCAACTCGTCCACGCGACGGCGAGCAGCGAGCTCGCGCTGTTCCAGCAGCCCCACGACCGACGGCATCCACAACCTCCACGCGAGCAACGACACGACAGGCCACCACTCCCACGGGATCGCCGACTCTATGCCCGACCAGCGAAAACGCAGTCCTCAACCCCGGAAAGACAACAGCTTCTCAGCCCCGGCCGCCCGTCGGCCCAAAGGCAATGGCGCTCTGAGGCCCCCTGGCCGCTCTTACCCTGCAACTGTCTGCAGCCAGGCCCGCACCGCCTCCGGCGTGGTGTACCCACGCGACTGGAGGAGCTCAACGATGATGTTTCAACTACCTGCAGTGGCCACTTTGTCGCTCGCGACAAAGCTCAAATTTTCGGCCACAAACAAGGCCAACCGAAACCCGACGGTCTCGATCAACTCCGCCGTACCAGGCGAAATGATCCCCACCCATAACCGGAACCACCAATTCCGGCAACTTCAACTTGTATCCGGACTTTGGCATTCTCTTGAGCCTTCAGTTTGCAACCGGGCTGAACTGGCGCGACAATCCCAAGAGGGGCAAGTAATACTTAACGCTTACCCCTCGTATAGACCTGGGGAAAAATGAGCGTCGACTGGGTACCGCCAGAGGGGTCCTGGGCATCTTCGGCCGCGAGGCGCCGAAACATGCAAGCTATCCGCAGCCGCGACACAAAGCCGGAACAGTTGATTCGTCGGCTCGTCCATGCCAAAGGTCTGCGCTATCGCGTCGCAGCCAGGCCTCTTCCAGACCTCCGCCGGACGGCTGACTTGGTCTTCCGCCCAACGAAGGTCGCGGTCTTCATCGATGGTTGCTACTGGCATGGATGCCCCGAGCACTACATTCCGCCGAAGACCAACCCTGGCTACTGGTCAGACAAGGTCGCACGGAACATGACTCGCGACCGCGATACTGACCAGCGCCTCGCTGAAGCGGGCTGGCTGGTATTGCGGTTCTGGGAACACCAGGATTCAGACGCCTGCGCGGCGTCGATCGTCAACACGGTCCGCGGACGTCGGCGAACTCTGCCTGGGTAGCGAATCCAGCGACTCTTCTCTGACCTGTTCGTCGCGCTCGCGTGCAGCACACAGCACGTCCGCGATTGCTTTCCCTACCACCTCAGCAACGGGCGGGGGGAAGGCATTACCTACCTGCCGATACTGGGCAGTCTTCCCACCGGTGAATTCCCAGTTATCCGGAAACCCCTGGATAGTCGCCGCTTGCTCAACCGTCAACATCGGGCCGTCTGGCCCGAACAGGTCGCGCCCCTGGCTTTTCTTCTTCTCTCCCAGTTCGTAACCATTGGCCACACCCATGCCGGAAACGCCCAGCTGCTTCCACGCCGCCTTGGCCCGAGTCGGCCCAAGGTCAGCTCCGCCATGCTTCTTTGATCCGCCGACCAAAGTGGGCGCAACACCGCCATCCTTCTTCTCTAGGGCTGCTTTGGACGCCTTCTCCCTCCAGGCATCGAGGCATTTTTGCGCCACCTTCGCAATATCGCCGCCTCTTTCCAGATACGGACGGTAGCGGTTCTCCATGGACTCATCAAGAGCATCGAAGACGCTCTTCGGCTCACCCGTCGCAGTCGGCCATACAAATTTAAGATCACCGAGCACGTCTTTTCGGATAGCTACGAGTACAGCTCGCGGGCGCAGCTGAGGAACGCCAAAATCGCTGGCCTCAAGCACCTCCCACTCACACACCTCGTACCCAAATCCTTCAAATTCTTCTTCAGTTCCCGTCTCGGGCCGCTTAGCCCAACCCCCCTGAAGACGCGCTTCAATATAGGTGCGATAATCTTCGAACTTCGCGTCCTTAATACCGCGAACGTTTTCAATCATCACCGCCCTAGGGTGCAACTCCTCAACAAGCTCCAGCATGCGCGGGAAGAGATCACGCTCATCATCCTTCCCCAATTGCTTCCCAGCATGCGAAAAAGGCGGGCAAGGGACACCGCCAGCGAGGAGATCAAGGTTACCTTTACCAAGTGGACCACCCAAAAAATCAACCGGCTTCTTCAGGCCAGAATCAGGGCGATCCGAAATAGGAAGAGGAAGGAATCCGTTAACGTCTCCAGAGATGACGTCACAATAATCTCGCTCCCAGCTCCATCCTTCCAGTCGCTTGATATTCTCTTCAAGCGTAGCCACGGCATGCTGATCGATCTCAACGAGAGCCAGGTGCTTAAAACCGGCCTGGTGAAGCCCGATGGCCTGTCCACCAGCACCTGCGCAGATCTCAATCGAGGTCAGCGTGTGATCGTTCGGGCCCACCAACTGCTCCTGGTGTGGCTGACGGGACCGGGATCCCATGGGACTCCTCCTGGCATGGCTGATACAGACATGCAAGTGTCGCATCTACGGCCCCGGATCTCACCGTTCCCTTACCTCCCACCAGACGCGATCGGGCCCGCCACGCCCAGCCCGCAACCAGGCTGAAAGTTGCCGGTGCATGTTCCAGGCCCGCTGCACCGGCCCATCCGTCCACCACCCGCTTGAGCGCCCGTGCCCAACCGGCAGCGGGAGGCAGTGACCTTCCTGTGACTTCAGCCACAACGACTTGGCCACCAGATGCGCTCCCCATGCCCGCCGCGGCCGGAACACCTCTCCCCTGTGAGCCTCAGGCCACCCTGGAGGGGCGGCGCTACAGGAGTTCCCGCTCGGCTAAATGATCGAGGGTACGTACTCGTGGCCTGCCTGCAGCTGGGCCTTGATTCCTACGCTCCGTTAGCCTCAGCTGTAGGCCGTGGTTTTGCGACTCACACTCAAGCGAGTAGTGACACCGAGGGCCGGAACGCCCAGATCGGCCGGCTAAGCACCGGCCAGTCCTCCACGAGCTGCCACGTCTCCGTGGTAAGTCCCGGAGTTATGGCGTAGGCAGGGACCTCAAGCCGCACCGACTCCCAGCGCCCGGCCTCACTCCGGTCCGCTGGGGCAGCTGAGCGAAGCCACACGCGGCTTACCGTAGCCACATTCACCGCATTCCCGTCCCTGCCGACGAGAACAGCGACCAGGTACCAATTGGTGTCCGTAGCCATGACTTCGTACTCATGCCGTGTCAGGTGAATCACAAGACGGGTGGGGTTGGTCGTTGACTTGACCTCCAAATGCGCGCGTTCCGTGGAAGATCCCGCAGCTATGTCGTATCCGTAAGCGTCCGATTCCGCGGCTACGTGCCTGACCTGCGGCACGCCGCCCTTCCTGAGCAGTCGGAGAAGCGCCTGTTCACCAGCTGCCCCGACAGCTCTTCTAGCTTCCTCGGCGGCACGGCTCCACTGAACTTGGGGAACTGCGGATGCGGCCCTGGCATCCCTCAGCTCGCCGTCGTTAACCTCCACGACGGGGCGCCCCATCGCCGTAACCATTCCCGTCCGCCTGAGCCAGGCAAGGCCCTCGGCGTATTGCGCCGGCGTGAGGTCCGCGTAGGCGGGATGGTTGGCGAAGAGCATGCGGACTCGGGGCACCCCGGCTCCGCGCAGCTCGGTCAGCCAGCGAAGCGCCGCCCGGCGCGTGGCCTCACTGGGCAGCGACGGCATCGACATGCCTCAGCAACGCACGGACATCGGCCATGTCCATACCTGCGGCTCCAGACGGCTCGTCCTCAAGATCGGCCAGCTGCTGAACGGAGGGATCGTCCAAGATTCGCCCCATGAATTCAAGTTTTTCTTCGAGCCTCATAGCCACCACCTCGTCAATGGTTCCTTCCACCACGAGCACAGTGACTCGCGTCTCCGTACCCGGAGCAAGGCCGAGTCGGTGAATCCGGTCCAGACTCTGCAGGAACCGTCCCGCCATGAAGTCACGGTCCACGTAGACAGCGTCATGACAGTCGTGGTGCAGGCTGATGCCTTCGCCAAGAGTCGCCGGATTGGAAAGAAGAACGTGACAGTCGGAGTCCTCACGGAACCGCCTGATCTGTTCCTCGCGATCAGGCGTACCACCATGCACTACAGCAGGCCCGTATCCCGAGAACAACCGCTCCATCGTGGTGATGCTGCGCACGAATGTCGTCCAGACCAAGGTCTTCCGGCCCATCGCGGCGTTGGTCGCCACGATATTCAGCGCTTCCTTGTACTTCGGGGAAAGCTCGTGTTGCGGCAAGTTCCGCATCAGCGAGTACAGCGACTCATTCTGGGGGACCTCCAGCGGCGGCACTTGGTAGGTCAGCGGTTCGTATCGACTCCCGCCCTCGACAAGCAACGCTGGGCTCGTGGCGGCCATGAGCAGGCGCAGCATCGCCTTGCCGAGAGCGTCGAAGTCAGCGCGGGATGCCTCAGCCCTGGCTGTAAAACGCCCGACTAGCGCGTCATACACCTCGCGATGGAGGTCTGGCAATTTCAAGCGCCGGATGCGTGTCTCGAACGGCGGCAGGCCCAGCTCGTTCTTTGTCGTCCGCGTGAAGAGCGGACGGAGCACCGAGCTGGCGTGCGCAAGGTCGCCTCCCGCAACGGCCTGCGTCACCACCCGCCGTCCATGACCCGGCCAGACAAAGGACAGCAGGTTCTCCAGGTCCCTCGCCCCATTCGGAGCCGGTGTACCAGTCAGGATGAGCCGACGGCGACTGAGCGGCCCAAGCGCCATGCAGGCGCTTCCGTATGTCCCCTGCGCCCCCAGCTTCATGCGATGCGCTTCGTCAAGAATAATCATGGAAGGTGCGCCACGCAGCCAAGAGGCCAGTCCTGCAAGTGACTTGTCGAGGCGTTCGTAGTTAACGATCAGAATCTCTGCTCTGAGATCGGGGCTCTTCCCCATGATCGTGGTGAGCGGAGGCTCCTTGAAGCAGAGCTCACTCTCGGATAGCCAGGATTCGTATGCGGACTTGGGGCTGACAACCAAAAGCCGACGGACCTCACTGCGCTCCCGCATGGCCGCGTACACCGCCAGCCCCACGCGCGTCTTGCCTGCTCCGGGAACGCTGAAGTTGGCACCGTGCTGCAACGACAGCAGCCGGGTAATGTCACGTCGCTGGAATTCCGTGAGGTCGGCGCGCCAGGCGGAGCCCAGCGTCGCTTCCACAGCACCGTCGTGCCATACCGGAGCCTGACTGGGGGCCTGGAGTTGCTGTTCGGCTTGGTCGGCATCGTCAAGGACTTCACCGACCAGCGCACCGAGCTCGTCTGTCCAGTCAACCGACTCTGGGTAAGGCCAGTCAGCGAGAACGTCGATGCCAATCAAGAAGTCATCGAGAGACAGCTCCAGGGTGAGCCGACCGCGCAGACCGCCGCCGGGAAAGCGGGCTGCCAGCCGGGTCAGGTCACTGCGGTACGACTCACCAGCGCGCAGCACAGCCTTGGTCCGCGTTACGTCGAAGCCGATCTGCAGGGACGATTCCTCATCGGCCGATGTCACGGCTGCTCCTGCCGTACGGCGTCGCGCAGCCACTCGACACCTTCACCGGGTACTTCGATGCTCTGCACGGTGGCCAGGGCTAGCTTCCTCAGCGTGGCCTTCAGCTTAAGAACGGCCTCATCAAGTGCCTCCTCATCCAGGCTCCGGGACCCGCTCGCCAACACCATGTCCGTGATGCACTGCTCGATGTCCTGGCAGGCATCGTTGAGCCGGTCGGGCGCCGCCTGCTTCCGCTTGCGCACGCGAGCGTCCTTGCCGGCAGGTTCGAGGGCATCCTCAACAGCTTTGTGCGCCTCCTCAAACACTGAGGCAGCCTTCTCGGACTGAGCCAGGGAGACCTTGTCTCCTGCACGGATGACGGCCTTAGCCCTCAGGACCGAGTCCGTGAATGCGCGGGCTGTGGCCACCTGCGGCACCTCGGCCTTCACTGCCCGGTTGATTCCGGGGATGACGCGCTCGGCTGGTGCGGCAGGTGCCGCTTTCAGCTCGTCCGGCAGCCGATGCTCCAAGTACCTTGTCCGGAAGTCGGCTTCAATGAGACGGACGTCAGTCTTGGAGAAGTCCATCACGATCGCAGCCAGGCGGTTCTCTTTCAACAGCTCAGCCTTCTTCGGATCGGCCTTGGATTCCTTGGCGTAGGCGCGATGCACCTCGCGAAGCTTTTCCTGGGCATCTTCGAAGTCCAGCAGCCGAAGCTGGGCGTCATCAGTCGTGGACCTGTCCCTCAGATCCCGGAGGCAAGAAAGCACCCAGAGGTCCTGCTCAGCCGTCGACTCCCTGATACGGAAGTCACGTGCGACCTCCTTCAATGGCCGGCCTGCTTCGACCTGCTCATCGATCGTGAGCAGCCTGTTGATGTACGAGTACGGTCGGCGAGTGTCGTGGCGCAGCTGAAGAGAGAGCTCGACCTTGTTGATATCCCCCCAGGTGCAGGAATCGGGGAGTACAGCCACCCGGATATCGGCAACGCCAAGCTCCCGCAGTGCTGCCGCACGAGTGTTGCCATTGACAAGGATGCCCTCGCGGGTGATCAGCCCCGGCTCGTTTTGCCGGAAGTCCTTGAGGCTCTGCTTCAGCTCCTCAAAATCCTTGTCCCTCTTCGACGGGTCGGAAGGCTCGGCCTGAAGCAGGTACTGAAGGTATGCCTGGCTCTCGTCGCTCCACGGATCGTCATCGAGTCGGCGGTCCTGCTGAGGATCGAAACTGCGCTGAGCTCGGATCCGGTGGGTCCCCGGGTTGTAGTAGAGCGACTCCACCGGCATGTCGATAACCTGCACAACCTGCGGTTTCGTACGCCACTCAATCGTCAAGGTCTCCTGAAGCCCCGTGCCGGCGGCTACGTCCTTAAGGCGCTGCTCTACAACATCCTTGTTCCTAGTTGCGTGCGGAGGCTGGCCGAAGTCCCCGACGTCCTTGCTCACAGTACGTTCTCCTCTGACTAGCGAATGATGTAGCTCTGCTCGTGGTGGGGCCACCGCTACTGCGGGCGACCCCACCACGGTTCTGCTCAAGCGGCTCAGGCAGGGGGCAGTCCGAGAGCTGCGCGGACCTTGTCCCTGGACTCCGCCGGCAGCGTACGGAAGTCGGCCCAGAGCCGCTCCACAGCACCGAACTCCCGCTCGTCCGCAGCAACCCAGTCCGTGAGCATCTGCCGCTGCAGTCCGCCGAGCTTCGAAACACCCTCGATCACGGCGCCCAGGTCTGCCTCCAGACCGCGGCCACCCACACGACAGCGGTTGCACTCCGCCACGAACTGGACCGCACTGCTGCCGTCGGGCTGCTTCACCTTCCGCCGGGCGATGTCGATCTGGGCCGACTCGAACGAGCCTGAGTAGACCTGCCCGGGAGTGATCCCGCACGACCGGCAGCGGTTGCCGTCCGTGGTCAGGACCTTCCGTCGCTGGGTATCCGTGATGGACGAGCTGTCCTTGGTGGCCTTGCCCGGCTCCCAGACAGGCTGCCCCTGCGCGACGAACCGCTGCTCGTGCTGCCCCAGCAGGGCGTCTTCCCTGTGCGTGTCGATCTTCCACCCATAGTCGCGCAGGTCACGTACCCGGCGATCGGCCTGGCTGATCCCGGGGAAGGCGCTCTTGACGTCCTCCTTGGTGAAGACGTTGCCCTCCCCCACAACCGTCACAAGCCACAGCGCGGCGCGCTTCATGGTGCCGAACTTCGTATCCCGCCACGACGGCAGAGTCATCCACATTCCCCTTATGTAGGCATACGGCAGCCCGAACTAGAGCCAGAAGAAATCCGCTGGCACCCCTTGCGGACAAGGCCAGTCTTCTCGCATGACGGCCCATCACGCCAGGCTCTGCAAGGTTTCGAGGGAGGATGGAAAACATCCACGCATCCTGAAAAGCGGCTGAGTCAGACACAATTGAGCGCTCAGCGCCGCACGATCGGACGAACGGAAGTCGCGCGTGACCCCCAAGTCGAAGAAGTGGAAAGAGCTGTCCAGTAGCACCACCGCGCCTCATCGTGCCCTGGTGACGGCGATGCGCGAGATCCGGGAATGCAGCCCTAGAACCCAGGCGGAGATCGCCAAGGATGCCCACCAGGCGGCCACGACGCTCTCAAACCACCTCAACGGCGGCCGCATCCCTGAGGAGCCTCTCCTGCGGGATTTCTACATGGTCATAGAGGAGGACGCCGCAGGAGGTGAACCACTTCCGCACACACTGGACGCCTTGCTAGATCTCCGTGTCCACGCCCAGAAGAGACACTGTGAATGCTGCAGCGTCGGGTACCCGCCTGCTGACGACCCGGCCGATGCGGAGCTGCCGGCTTCCCACGCCGTTCAGATATCACCAGTGAGGCGGGCGCAGCGCCTTCGCCGTAAGGTCCGTCGGCGCGAACTTTCAGGGCTGCAGGAACAGATGAGGGTGCCGGTCCCCCGGACAGAGGGGGACCGGCACCCTACAGAAGCCGCCGAGCTCGCATGGACGGAGACCGGAGTAGTGGCTCGCGATCTCGCCGACGGCCGGAGCCGCGATGCCGACCTCGTGCTCTGGCGGGCAGGTGCGTCGTACTCCGCAGACGAGATCCTTAAAGCCGTCAGCTCATGTCGCTCAGCGGACCTGCGGGACGCCGCCGAGACCATACTGATCAACGCCGCCGAACGTACAGACAAACAGGCTGTCCTGAACATCGCGGCAGCCTTCAGTAACGCCGGCCGGCACGAGGACGTCACGTTCCTACTGGCCGCCGCGATCCAGGCTTCCGTCTGACCCTTGCAGCAGACGCCCAGAGTCAAGCCGCTTCTGCCTCCGCCTCGAAGTGCATCTGCGCGCGGTCCAGCAACCCGTCCGGGTCGCCACCCCGGGCAGTGACCCAGTACAGGACATCCGCGATGAGGTCGATGGCAGATTCCTCAAGGATCTGAGCGGAGCGACTCTGCAGCAAAGGCGGTGCACCGACATCGCCTCGGTATTTCGTCAGGGCCGCTTCAGCACGCTGCACCCGGCGGCAGTGCAGCTCCGGGTCGGCTGACAGCTCACACCAGACAGCTTTCCCCGTCGCAGTCAGCAACGTTCCCCAGTCGGCAGCCATGCCGGCGAGCAGATGCAGACCCCGCCCGCACTCGTCGTCGCAGGTCGCCGATCCGAGTACCGGCAGGCGGTAACTCTTGTCATGGAGTTCGATCCGCAGCCGGCCTCCTGCCGCCTCCAGGACCAGGGTGGCAGCGACACCTCTACCCACATGCTTGATCACGTTGGCTGCCAGTTCACTCACTGCCAGCTCAGCTTCTTCGGCGAAAGCCGGCAGGCGCCACTCCGCAAGCTGCCCCCTGACGGCTCTTCGCAGGTCCCGGACCGCTGCGGGCTCGGCCTCGAACGGCAGAACGCTGCGGAGTTGCGAACTGTTGTCTTGCCCGGACATGCACTCTCCTTCCGGCGCCACATCAGCCCTGCACCTGCCGTATCCAAACGACTGCGCTGAGTGGCCAGGTTTGCGAGTATGGCAGCAAGAAGTCTCTTCATGAAACTTCTCACGAGAATCGATCGGGTGAATCCAGATCCCGGCAACGGGTGTCAGACATAGCCTTGTTGGCGCCGGAGAGCCTCAGCGCACACGGAACGGAAGGCCACCCTCCATGTCCGTCAGGACTACAACACGACGTCGACAGCTCGGCGCGATGATGCGCAAGTTGCGTGCGCGGAAGGGCATGACACTGGAGGAGGCCGGCAAGCTCGTCGGGGTCTCGAAGGCCACAGTCAGCCGCTACGAGACCCAGGAAGGGCCAGTAAAATGGCCCATCGCGGATGCGCTCTGCCGGGAGTACGACGCAACCGACGCGGAGCGGACTGCCGTGGTCGCACTGGCGAAGGACGCCAAGCAGCAGGGTTGGTGGGCGCCATACACCGAGTCCATCCCCGCCGACATGAACCTCCTGCTGACACTTGAAGACGAGGCAGTGCGCGAGGACCACTTCTCCTGCACGTACGTGCCCGGCCTTCTGCAGACACGGAACTACAGCACAGCGGTTCAAGGTGCCAACGAGATGCGTCTGGCACGCGACGAGATCCAACGCCTTGTGGACATCCGCATGAAGCGCCAGGAGATCCTGAGCCGACCGAAGCCACCCCACTTGTGGGCAATCCTCGACGAGTCGGTTGTCCGGCGCGTGGTTGGATCCCCCGACATCATGCGCGATCAACTGTGTCACCTGCTGGAAGCCAACGACTCGCAGCACATCACCCTGCAAATTCTGCCGTTCTCGAAGGGCGCTCATTGCGCGGCCTTGGGAAGTTTCGTGATCCTCGGCGGGGTCGAGGCGAGCCTGGACGTCGTGTACGTCGACCTGCACGTCGGCTCGCTCTTCCTGGAGAAGGACGAAGAACTCGACCGATACAGACTTGCGTTCGACTACCTGCGTGCACAAGCGTTGGACATGGCCGCGTCGTCGGCCTTGATCAAGCGTGTACTCAAGGAGATGTAATGCCTTCGGTTCCTCACTCCTCCAAGCCCCTCCGCTGGTTCAAGTCGTCGTACAGCGGAGGGAACACGACCGAGTGCGTCGAGGCCGCCCACCTCCCACAGGCCACCGCGGTCCGTGACTCGAAGGCCCCTGACGGTCCGATACTGACGTTCGGCAACCCGTCGTGGGCGGGGTTCCTCACTGCCGTTCGGCACCAGCAGCTCAGCGAGGATGTACGCCCATAACAGAACAGCTTCCCCCGAGTCCGCAGTGGCGGAAGCGCAGCAACGGCACGGGCGGCCGGGGTGCGCATTTGGTTGCGATCAAGACATCCGATGCAGTTTTCCGTCAAGCGGCCACGGCCATGACGGGGATCTGTGGGGGTGGGAAGGCGGTGGTCTCGTCGTAGGGGACGTTGTTGGTGAGGCAGTGGTGGAGGCAGCCGAGCAGGCGGTTGAACAGGTTGCGTTGGGCGGCGGTGTGCCGTTCTCCGGCTTCGCGTCGGCGGTCGTAGTGGGCTCGTGCGCCGGGTGATGAGAGGGCGGAGAAGGCCCAGAGGTAGCCGGCTGCGGCGAGTCGTTGGTTCTTGACCCGGCGGGCCATGACGGACAGGCTCTTGCCTGACGCCCGGGTGACTGGTGCGGCCCCGGCGAAGGCCTTGAGGCCCTTGGCGTCGGTGAAGCGGGATCGGTCGTCGCCGATCTCGGCGAGCACCCGGGCGCCGGTGAGAGATCCGAGCCCTGGGAAGCTGATGATGATCTCGGCGTCCGGGTGCGTCTCAAAAGACTCCACCGTCGCGGTGGTGAGTTCCTCGACGCTCTCGCAGGTAGCCGCGAGTTGCCGCAGCAGCGCGACGGTTCGCAGGCCCATCGCTTGCTCGACCTGGGGCAGGTGTCTCATCTGCGGGGTGCGGAAGGCTTCGCGGAGGCGGTCCGCTTCGGCGTCGATACCGCGCTTGCGGCCGGCCTTCTTCACCAGGGACCGCAGCTGGCTGCGGGTGAGTCTGGCGGCCTGGGCCGGGGTGGGTGCCGCGGTCAGGACGGTCCGGGCGAGCGGAAGGCATAGTCCTTCGCGGGCGTTTGCGAAGGCGGCGAGGAATCCGGGGAAGTACTCCCGCAGGTGTGAGCGGAGCTTGTTGGCGGCCTGGATCCGGTCCCAGACCGCGTCCTGCTGGGCGCGGGCGAGGATGGCGATGGACTGGACGAGTTCGCTGTCGGCGGGCAGCGGCCGGTGGGCGGCCTTGTCCGTGCGCAGGATGTTCGCCAGGACCATGGCGTCGAGGTGGTCGGACTTCTTGCGGGCGACCGCGTAACGTTCTCGATACCGTGCTGCGGCCATCGGGTTGATGGCGTAGACGGGCCGTCCGGTTGCCCGGAGGCAGGAGACCAGCAGCCCGCGGGAGGTCTCGATGGCCACCGGGATCGGTGTTTCCGCGGTGTCGCCGTGTGTGGTGAGCAGGTCGAGGAGCTGTTGCAGGCCCGTGGCATCGTCGTCGATTCGGGCCCGGCCTAACAGGGTTCCTTCGTGGTCGACCAAGGCGACGTCGTGGTGGTCGCTGGCCCAGTCGATGCCGCAGAACACTTTCATCGTGTGGTTGAGGTCCTCTCGGTCGGGGCGGGTTGCTGCTGGTCGCAGCCGTGCGGGGGCACGCGTCTCCCTAATGGAAGGGCTCGATGGCCCTGCATCCGATTAGCCGTTCGTGACCCCAGCGATCCACAGGGCCCTCGGTCTGTGAGGGAGCTCGTACGGCTCCTGGCTCTTTGAGAGGTGACCCCTGCGAACGGCTCGGACCAAGAACTTCAACGATCCGATCATCGGACTGGATGCGGCGTGGTCGCCGTGGTGGCAGCGGACGGGACCGGAGGCCGGCTCTTGACCAAGGGATCGGATCCCGGGGGTGCCTGACGACTTCCCCGGCACCGACCGCCACCACCACCACGAACACGAGGTGAAGCCGGAGGTCGCACTCTTTTTGTAGACCTCATGGGCCGGGTAACGGGTAGCGATCCACCGGCTTCACCGCCCATTAGGGGTGGCTCGCGCCTGCCCGCCCCAGGGGCGTTCTCGCGTATGCGAGCCACCGGCCATCCGAGTAGATTCGGGCGGGGAGTCCGTGTGATGTGAATCGGGAGTGATCCCTCATGAGCGCCACGATGCATGCCATACGTGCCCACGAGCGGGGCGGCCCCGAACGTTATGCGTACGAGTCCGCACCGCGCCCCGAGCCGGCGGCGGGCGAGGCGCTCGTCGCAGTGTGCGCCGCCTCCATCACAGCTGGTGAACTCGACTGGGACACCACCTGGACCGACAGCTTCGACGGAACGGGCAGGGACCGTACGCCTACCGTCCCCTCGCACGAGGTCTCGGGCGTCGTGGCCGCCTTGGGCAGCGGAGTGACCGACTTCGGGACCGGCGACGAGGTCTACGGGCTGATCCCGTTCACGCGTGACGGCGCGGCCGCCGAGTACGTCGCCGTCCCCGCCGACATACTCGCCACCAAGCCGGCCACGCTGAACCACGACCAGGCAGCGGCCGTCCCGCTCGCCGCGCTCACCGTGTGGCAGGCGCTCGTCGACCATGCCGCGCTGCAACGGGGACAGCACATCCTGATCCAGGGTGGCGCCGGGGGCGTCGGCACCTTCGCCGTGCAGATCGCCGCGGCACTCGGAGGGCGGGTGACCGCCACCGCGTCGGCAAGGGACAAGGACTTCGTCACCGGCCTCGGCGCACAGCAGGTCATCGATTACCGGAACGAACGCTTCGAAGACCTGGTGCACGACGCCGATGTCGTGCTCGATCTGGTCGGCGGCGAGACGCTGGACCGCTCCTGGGCAGTCGTGCGCCCTGGCGGAATCGTGGTCAGTATCGTGCAGCCGCCGGACCAGGAGAAGGCCGCCGCCCGTGGCGCACGGGGCTTGTTTTTCATCGTCGAACCCGACCGGCCCGGACTCATGGCCATCAGCGAACTGATCGACGCCGGCAAGCTCAGGCCGGTGGTGGACCGCGTCGTACCGTTCACCGAGACGCGAGCTGCCTACGAGGCCCTCGCGACGGAGCACCCGCGCGGCAAGGTCGTCCTGCATGTCGACCACGGGGGCGAGGAAGCCGGGTAGACGACGCATCCGCCCTGCCGCGTGGCCACCGGGTGACTACCAGGTGGTGCCGAAGCCGCCGTCGATCGTGATGTCGGATCCGGAAGGCGGACATTCCCGCCTGGACCAACGCATCGAGCCTGTGGGAGGAGTGCCGCGCGTGAGTGCGTCACGTCACCCAGTTGGTCGCGGGCGAGGTCAGGCCTCAGCAGGCAGGGGTGTTGGTGTGCCGTTGATTCTGGCGATGCGTTCGCGCCAGGAGATGGGTTCGGTTTCGGGGTGGGCGGCGGCGTGGCGGCAGGAGGGGCATTCGGATTCGCCGTACAGGGGGCGGAAGACGTGTGGGTCGCCGAGGCCGGTGCATTCGGTCAGTTCGGGCAGGGGTGGGCGTTCGTAGGGCTGGTGCTGGACCGGGGGTTCGGGGAGTTTCTGGATGAGGCGGTAGCGCAGGAAGCCGACTGCTGAGCGGACGCCGTTGTCGGGGCGTTCGGCGAGCAGGGCATGGCGCAGGTCGGATTCGCTCACGCCGCGCTCCAGCCATTTGACGGCCTCCACGGCGAGGGCGCGGGCTTCGCGTAAGCCCAGGTGGAGTTCGCGGCGGGAGTGGCGCAGGGAGAGCAGGACCCGTTCCGCTGCGGCGAGTTGGGTGGGGAGTGGGGTTGGCGTAGGTGGAGTTGGAGGTGGTGGGGTCGGTTCGGGTGCCCGTTCCGGGGTGGGGCCGGGTGCTTGCTCGGGTTCGGGGGGTGGGTGGGGAGTGGTCTTATCACCGTGGTCTTCTGCGGGTTTATAGCCACCGACCGTCCGAGGAGCCGGTTCGCCGACCGTCGGAAAGTGCGTACTCGGTGGCCCGATCGCGGGCGCGGGTGAGAGTACTGGTGCGAGTGCGGGCTTGGGTGCGGGCGGGGGTGGGGTGCCTCGCAGGTGTCGTGCCTGCTCGCTCGTCAGGGGGTTGTTCGCGACGAGTTGCTCGGTGAGCCAGCGGCCGCCGTCGCCCTGGCTGCGCCACTCGTGGACGTACCCGTGCTCGACGAGCTGTTCCTTCGCCTTCTGGTACGCGCGGCCCTTGATGCCCAGCTTGCGGGCGAGTTCGCTCAACGGCTTGTACGTGGCATCGTCGGGCAGGCCCTGGACGTACAGGAGCAGGATCTTCGCGTCACTGCCCAGACGCGAGTGGCGTACGACATCGTGCGATGCCTTCGTGAAGCGCGCGGACGGCGCGATAGCATGACGCAGCATTTCCGGTGGGGCTCTTTCCACTGGTGGTGTAGGCCCTCGGATGGTGTTCCAGCACCGCCGGGGGCCGCCCTATGTGTGCAGTGACACACAGAGGGTGATGACTTCGTCACCGTACCGCACCTTCTTCATGTGCCGCCACGCGAATGGGACTTCGCATCAGCGCCGGTCTGAGCGTCGAAAACGGGTCGGGAACAAAACGCGTTGCCCGCACACCGCGCCGCCGGGCCAAGGCCCGGTTCCCGGACTACCGGCGCACCCTCGAACGCCGCACCCGGACCGCACGTAGTCGTTGATCACTTCTGCGGCGCCCGGCCGGCCCCTTGGACTCTGCTGCGCATTTCGCTGGGGCGTGCGGGGTGACCGTGTCGGGGGCCAGCAGCTGCGAGGCGACGGTGAGGTTGTCAGGTCTCCCGGTGCCCGCTCAAAACAGTTCCAGGTCCTCGCCGCTGGTGTCCACGATGACTGGCCGGGACTGGGCAGGGAGGCCGTCCAGGCGGTCAGGACCGGCCGCGGCGGCCACGGCAGGGGCCGTCTCGGCCAACCAGGCACGAAACCGCTCGGCGGCTTCGCGGTAGGGGACTCGCGCCAGGACACGGTGCTCGCCGGAAGGGCAGAAGTCGACGGCGACAGTGAGCAGGCAGGAACGGGGCGCGTTCTGACTGCCCGTCCAGGACACGCGCAGGACACCGCAGGGCTTGCGCCCGCGGGGGGCGCGGTGGGTCGGGCGCAGCGATCGGCAGGCTATGTGGGCGGTCCATGCGGCGAGGTGTGGCAGGGGCAGGGTGGTGCGTGCGCGGCAGCCGGGGCAGCGGTGCCAGTGGCGGAGCCAGTCGTCGGTGTCGGTGTGGAAGAGGCGGGTGTAGCGGTTCGCCACGCGGATGTCGTTGCTGTACAGGTGGTCGGGGCGTTCCTGTGTGTTGCAGGACTGGCAGAGGGGGGCGCGGACGTAGCCGTGTTCGTGGCAGTGGTCGAGCACGGTGGCGGGTGCGGTGCGGCAGACGGCGCATGCCCACCCGGCCACCTTGCGGGAGGTGCCGGGCTTCCTGCTGAGTACCGAGTACAGCTGGCCTTCCAGCTCTTTGTTGTACGGGCGCAGTGAGGCGGTGGGGCCCTCGGGGCTCGTCGTCTGCCGACCGCCGGCGTCTCGGGCCTGGCGGGGGTGGGAGGGCGGCTCGGTGACGGCTGCGCTTGCCTGGCGGGTCCGCGCGGCTTGCACCCACTGCGTTTCGGCGTGCTCGGCCGCGTCCAGCAGCCTGACCACAGCGCGCGGCAGCCACCACGTGCGCTGCGTCCCGTCGCGGGCCTGCTCCACGAGTATCTGTCGCCAGTCGATCCCCGCCAGATGGTACGGCCGGCCGACTTCACGTCGTGCTGCCCGCTCGGGGCCGCCCAGCTCCTGCAGTTCCCCCGTGATGCGCCGGCGCCAACGCAGCGGCGTTTCCTCGTTGCACTCCTGCCTCGGCGCCCCACGAAACGGACCGATGCGGACGAGGTCTTGCCGATCCATCCCAACCGCGTTCAGTTCCGCGGCCGCCCGGCGCACCTCAACCTCCGGAACACTCCACTGACCGCCGCTCGCCCTCACCGTCGCCACCACATGGCCGCCGAGCAGGACGTACCCCACCCGGGCACGGGCAGGAGAGCAGGTGAATGCCCCAGAAGCCGTCGGCACAGCACTGTCGGCCGTCAAATCGACCCACAGAGCGTCCGCGGCAACCAGGGTGATCAGGCCGCCCGTGCGACCGGGCATGACACGCTCTGACATACCGACAGGCTAACGGCCTGCAACGCGGCAACGGGTCCCAAGCGCCTCGGTCAGCCGGGCCGCCGCCCGCAACTCCATATTCCTGAGCCATCTGGTTCGTCAGCACCTCCCGTGCCCATAGCCTCACCACCAGAACGTCAAGAACCGGGCAACCCGCCCTCGCGTATCAGCGGTCCCGAGCCCAGACGAATTGAGCAACAGAGTCCCCTAGAACCTCAAAACCCGTGGTCAGCCAAGGGGCTGACCACGGGCAGAGGTCGAACGTCGAGCTCACCGACTACGGAGCACGGGGGCTCCGATGCGTATCAATTCAGTGCTGCTGTGCCTTGCGACGGCGGATCACCAGGAAGCCGCCGGCCGCGACGAGCGCTGCGGCCACTGCGGACAGCAGGGCAACGGGCGCGCCGTTACCGGTCTCGGCGAGGTCGCCCTCACTGTGGGCGGACGGCGACGTCGCGGAGGGGGCGGAGGCCGAAGCCGCAGCCGAGGGCGTCTCTGTCGTGCCCTCGGGGGCGGACGAGGCGGGTGCCTCGCCCGGCTGCGTCGGGGTGGACGGGGTGACGGAGCCCGGCTCGGTGGCCGAATCCGACGGGGTGACCTCGCCGGGCTTCTCTTCGCCGGGCTTCTCTTCGCCCGGCTTCTCCTCGCCCGGCTTCTCCTCGCCCGGCTTCTCCTCGCCCGGCTTACCGCCGCCGGGCTTCGAGTCGTCGTTGCAGTCGACCCAGAAGACCTTGTGCTTGGCCTTGCCGTGCTCGCCGTCGAAGTTCCAGAACAGCTTGTAGTGGCCGTCGGGCAAGGACTGGTCCTCCGAACGGAGGTGTCCCTTGCCGTCGAGCTTCAGCGAACCGGTTTTCACGGTCTCGCCCTTGACGTGGGCGGTCGGGGCCCAGGCTTCGATGCGCCAGTCGACGTTCTGGCCGGCATCGAAACCGAAGGCGTCGAGATAGAAGGTGCACACGTGAGGCTCGTTCTTACGAAGCTCCTCACCGGTCGCGGCATCGTGGATCTTCACGGTGCCGTTGTCGCCGGGTGCGGTGGCGTACGCCGTAGGGGCAAGCAGCAGGGCCGCGGTGACGGCGGCCGTGAGCGTGCCTGCGGAAGCAACTGTGCGCATGGGCAATCCAACGGTTGAATGAAAGGGCTGCCGTGGGGGGTGGATCGACCAGCTTCCTGTGATCACACACACCCCGTCAATGCGCTTCTGACCACTTGTGTCACATGGTGCATCGCTTGCCCTATTAGTCCCACATAACGATTGGGCCTGCGGGTTCCGGGTGCGCTCCTGGCACCGCCCCCGGCGCGATTTGACTCGCCGCTACATATCGCGAAAGCTAGATACATTCCCTCGGAGGACATGGAAAGGCGGACCGGTGGACCCCCTGGCCGTATACAAGGCACTCGCCAACCCCGCACGCCTGCAGTTCATGCGGTGGCTCAAGGAACCGTCGAAGTACTTCGACGAGAACTCCTACCGGCAGCAGGGCCTCGGCTTCCATATCGGCGTGTGCGTCGGGGACATCCAGAAGCAGGCCGGGCTGGCACAGTCGGTGGTGTCCGGCTACTTGCAGACCTTGAAGGACGCGGGGCTGCTCACCTCGGAACGCATCGGCAAGTGGACGTACTACCGCCGCAACGAGACGGTGATCGCCGAGTTCGCCGCGCACGTCCGCGACGAGCTGTAGCCCGCCCGCTACCCACCCCACCTCATCCGACACCTCGCCCGACAGCCCGCCCGGCTCCCACACGCCTACCCCGCGCACATATCTATTTTTCTAGATTTGACGAAAGGTCTCGCAATGAGAAAGGCCTCCCCCACCGTCCTGGTGCTCGCCCTGGGCGTGTTCGGGATCATCACCACCGAGATGGGCATGGTCGGCGTGCTCCCCCGGGTCTCGGCGGAGCTCGGAGTCACGCCGTCCGCCGCGGGGTGGCTCGTCGGGGCCTTTGCCCTGGTCATAGCCGTGTCCGGGCCGTTCACCACATTGCTTGCCTCCCGCGTCGACCGCAAGAAGGTGCTTGCCGCCGCGATCGCGGTGTTCGCCGTCTCCAATGCCGTCTACGCACTCACCACGCGGTACGAGGTGATGCTGGCCTTCCGCGTCGTCCCCGCCCTCTTCCATCCGGTGTTCTTCGCTGTCGCGCTCGCGACCGCCGCGCGGCTGGTGCCCGCCGAAGACGCGACCCGGGCCACGACGACCGTGTTCGGCGGAGTCACCGTCGGCTTCGCTTTTGGTGTGCCGCTGACCTCGTACCTGGCCGAGCACGTGTCCCTGGCGTCGGCGTTCTGGTTCGGTGCGCTCGTCAATCTGATCGCCTTCCTCGGCATCCTGCGGTTCGTGCCGCCGATTCCTGTCGGTCAACGGGTTTCCTACAGTGAGCAGTTGAGCGTTCTCAAGCGGCCCGGGATGTGGCTGACCATCGCGTCGGTGGTCCTCGTCTTCGCGGCGATGTTCTCGGTCTACGGCTACTTCGCCGAGTACCTGGGCCAGGTCACGCACATGGACGGCACCTGGGTCAGCGCCATGCTGATGGCGTTCGGCATCGTCATGGTCCTCGGGAACTTCGCCTTCGGTGGGCTGCTGCGGCGCAACCTGATTCGTACGGTGGTCGCCTACCCCGTCCTGTGTCTGCTCCTCTACGTGCTCCTGTACGCCGTCGGCCCGCTGTTCGCGCCGATGGTCCTGGCGGTGCTGGTCTGGGGCGCCGTGCACTCCGGCGGGCTCGTCGTGAGCCAGAGCTGGCTGGGGAGGGACGCCGTCGACGCGCCCGAGTTCGGCAACAGCCTCTTCATCTCGTTCTCGAACCTCGGCATCACCGTCGGAACCGCGGTCGGGGGCTGGGTCATGGCCGCGTACGGTGCACGCCAACTCCCCTGGGCAGGAGTGGGATTCGCATGCGCCGCCCTGCTTGCCACGTTGCTGCGGCTGGGACTGGACCGCTCCGGCGCTCCGGACGGTGCCGGCACGACGGCGCGCATGGCGGAGGCCGCCTCGCGTGGCGGTGCCGGGAAGAGCGGCGGCTGACGGCGGCGAGCGGGGGCCGACGGCGGCGAGCGGGGCTGACGGCGCCGACTGGACAGCAGGGGCCGAACGAGTGGCTCGCGACCGGTCTGCAGGACGCCCGGCGGGGTGTTTCAGGAGACTGGCCGTCGGTGCGGAAAGCGGCTCCGGGACGGTCGCGCAGATGCGTCGATTTCCGGCCACAACACAACGCCCCTTACGCTGCAACACATCGGTCACCAACGGTCGGCCGAGAAAGAAGGGCGACAACATGACCTCCGAGACCAAGACTCTCGACACCATCGAAGCCACGACTGCCGTACTGCAGGCGGAACTTCCGCGTCTGGAGCAGCACCAGCAGACCCTCGAAAAGGAACTCGCGACAGTCACCGAGCGCCTGGAGTCGGTGCGTACCGCGCTGACGGCTCTGCGTGTGCTGTCCGCTGCTCCTGTTCCCTCCTCGAACACGGAGGCGGAGGACATCCGGGCCGAGGGCAACAAGGTCGCGGACGTCCCGGCGGGGGACGTCGAGGCTGAGGACGTCACCGCAGAGACCGCGGCCGGGGCGAAGAACGTTGTCGCTCCCCGGATTCCGCGTCAGGCGCAGGAGTCCATCGACACCGCGGTCCAGGCAGAAGCCCCGCAGGAGCAGGCAGCGGCGGCGGCCCCGGCGCGCCGCACCGCCCGTAAGGCGCCCGCGTCCAAGGCCGGCAAGCAGGCTCCTGCCAAGCCGAAGACCACGCGTGGCCAGGCCAAGAAGGCCGTCGCCGTCAAGGACACCAAGACCGCGGCCAAGCCCGCCGCCAAGCCCGCTGTGGCCGTCAAGGCCACCAAGGCCGCCACCAAGCCCGCCAAGGCCAAGGCGCCGAAGAAGGCGGCGCCCGCAGCACCGGTCGTCGACGACAGCGGCAACCTCACCGAGATGGCCATGAAGGTGCTGGCGACGTTCGGCGACACCCCCGTCCGCGCCCGCGAAGTCACGAAGGCGCTGGGGCGTGAGCTCACCCCCAACAGCATCAACACGGTACGCAGCACCCTCGACCGGCTCGTCGCCACCTCCCGGGCCCACCGCGCCGGCCGGGGCCTCTACCAGGCACCTGCCAACTGACGCCTCCCGCAAGGGCATCAGAAGCAATCACTGGGAACCGCCCCCGTCACGGCCCGCAGGCCGTCACGGGGGCGAAGGCCGTCACGGGGCGAAGGCCCTCACGGGGGCGAAGGTTGTCACGGGCAGGGCTGTAACCCTGCGAACTGTAGTGCTGTGGCCGAAAATGATCACGGGGGTGGTGAGCTGCGCCCGGTCACTCCATATGGGCGGCGATGATCCTCGCGCACTCCATGGACTCGCTCCGCGTCGTGTCCACTTCCAGGTCGTAGGTCACGCCCCGGTGGACCACGTCCGCCTGTGCGGCCGCCATGCCGGGGACCCGGTCACCTCGCGCGATCTCCCGGGCCGTTGCGACGGCGCTCTCGCACCGGACGCCGACCCACAGCACCCGCAGCCCCCCGAGGGCTTTCTGCCATCGCTGCTGGGAGGCCGCGCCGCCGAGGAACACCTCGTCGACGATGACTCCGGCTCCTATCCGCGCCATCGTGGCGACGCCCTCGATCCACGCCGTCTCCAACGTACGGAACTCGGGGCCGACGATGACCTCCCCGTCGGGAGCGAACTCGATGCCCGCGTCCGACGCGCGCATGGCCGCGGGCATCGCGTCGACCAGCGTGTCGACCCCGAAGGTCAGCCACGAGTCCGGCAGCACCGCCTGAAGGCACCGGGCGATCCCGGACTTCCCCGAGCTGGAGCCTCCGTTGAGCACAATCATCTGCGTCTTCATCGGGCCACGCTAAGGCTTGTGGTCCGGCATTGGCTCGGGCAGTCCTGCGTACCAGCCCTGGACGGCCAGCCAGAATCCGGCCAGCACCATGGCGACGAGCGCGACGCGGCCTGCGTAGCCGGTAACGGACGGCCTGATCACCCATCGCCTGGGCAGAAACCACGCTGCCAAAGCGGCTACCACTCCGACGAGAACGGTCAGCGGAAGCTCCGCGTACAGCACGCTCCAGTCCGGCCCTGCTTCGAATCCGGCGCGCGCCCGGAGTTCGGCATCCGCGGCCCATCCCAGCAGCCCTACGAATCCACCGGCCAGGGCCACCCCGGTACCACTCAGCGTTTCAACGTGTTCCCTCATGATCACTAGAGACGCCGGCTGCTCCGTGGAAGTTCCCGGCGAGCCGCACGATCCTCCGCCGCGAGACAGGATCGACGGCCCCCGCCTCTCGGTGGTCAACTCCGCAGGTCACACGCATGACCTACATGGCCGTCGGCAGAACCGATTCAGCGGATCCCGTCCGGGTGAAGGCACCCCACATTCGGAATTAGCCGCAGTTCAGGAGCTCACACTTGGGCCGTTTCCGCTTCCCCCCGCACAAGGAGTGCCCTCATGCGTCTTCGTTCCACCGTGGCTGCCGCCTTCGGCGCGCTCGCACTCATCGTGACCGTGCCGACCTCGGCCGGTGCGGCCTCCGGCGACTTCACGTACACGTACTCCGGTCTCGACGGCTCTCCGCAGCTCGGCTTCCTCATCGACCCGCCGAGCCAGATGTGCATCACCCTGCCCGAGGTCGCCGACCCCGCTTCGTCGAACCCGGCGCACACCCCGTGGAACTTCACCGACTCCAGCGCGACGGTCTTCACCGGTGCCAACTGCCAGGGCGACTACTTCACTCTCCGGCCCGACGGCGGCCACGCCACCAGCCGGCTGAAGCTCCGCTCGGTCGTCTTCAGCTGATCCCCCCCCCGATCCGTCCGCCCCGGTACGAGCCGCGCCGCGCTCGTGCCGGGGCGGTGTCGTTCACGGGAACCGGGGCGGTGTCGTTCACGGGAACGGGTGGGGTGGTGTCGTTACGGGAATGAGTCCCGGTCTTCGCAGGTTGACCGGGTATGGCGACGCCACGTGTGATCCTTTTGCTGTCCGGAAGTCTGCGCAGCGGTTCCTCCAGCGAGACCGTGCTGCGCACCGCGCGGGCCGTGGCGCCCCCGGACGTACGGACCGTTCTCTACGGCGGACTCGCGACGCTCCCGCACTTCAATCCCGATGACGACGCCGATCCACTGCCGGGGCCGGTGGCGGAGCTGCGCGCGGCGATCGACGAGGCGGATGCCGTTCTGGTCTGCACGCCGGAGTACGCGGGGACCCTGCCCGGTTCGTTCAAGAATCTGCTGGACTGGACGGTCGGCTCCACCGAGATCTGCGACAAGCCGACCGCCTGGGTGAACGCCGCGGCCCCCGGCCGTGGCCAGGGCGCGGAGGCCACGCTGCGGACGGTGCTGCGCTACACGGGCGCCGACATCGTGGAGCCGGCCTGCGTACGGATCGCCGTGGACCGGGACACGGTCGACGCGGACGGGATCATCACCGATCCGGGCGCCCGCGAGCGGCTGGGTCTGGCGCTCGGGCTGCTGACGGTGCGGGCCGCGGAAGCCGAGCAGGAGTAGAGCAGGAGTAGGGTCCTGGCTCCGCGTGGGCGGCCTCGCGGAGTCGGCGCCCCCGCCCCGTCGGCGCTCGCCCGGTCGCCCGGTGGGCGTCAGCGGTAGTCCTCCGGGTGGCTCTGCATCCAGGTGTTGATGCGGTCGCGGGTGCCGATCAGTTCGGAGCGGTGCTTCTCCAGGTTGTCCGTGGAGGTGTCACCGTTCAGCGTCTTGCGCAGGTCGCTGATCCGGGCCAGCGGCTCCTTGAAGTGGACGGGGCCCTGGCCGTCCGCCTTCATCGCCTTCTCCAGGCGGACCAGTTCGTCGTTCACCCGGCCCAGGAAGTAGGCGCAGTTCGCCGATCCCGGGGTGCAGGTGTCGTTCAGCGTCGTCTGGAGGCCTGCGAAGGCGTCGCGTACGGCCTCTGGTCTGTCAGCAGCCGCCTCGGCCATGACCGACGCGTTCACGGACGGCGCCACGTTCGCAACGTCGTCACCCGGCCCCTGCGACGTGGTCGCGCCGGTGCAGCCCACCAGGCCCGCCCCGAGAACTGCTGCCGCGGCCACGGCCGTTGCGGTGGCGCGCACATGGGTGCGGATGGACATGAGGCCCCCCTCGTCCGGATGGCCCAGACCCTACATGCCCGGGCCGGCGTCGCCGGTTCCTCACCCCGTGATCAGGGCCTGCAACGCGGGCGCGTACAGGTCCGCGATGTGTTCGGGGGTGGCGTCCGCGCCGGCGCCCTCGCGGTGGAGGCTGAGAGTGGCACCGAGGCCGAGGAGGTGTCCGGCGATCAGTTCGGCGCGCAGGGTGGATTCGGGGCCGGGGAGGCGGGCGGCCAGGGAGTCGGTGACCTGTTCGTGAAAACGGTCGCGCAGCAGGGAGCGTTCGTCGCGGTTGCCGAGCGAGAAGACGACCCGCAGCAGTGGGTCGGACTGCAGTTCCCGGCGGCGGCGCACCAGCGTCACCACCATGTGGCGGCCCAGCATGTCGAGGGGGGCGTCGAAGAGTTCGGCGGCGGCGGGGCCGAAGTCGGCGACGGTGTTGAAGAGTTCTTCCTTGCGGCCGAAGTGCTTCACGACGAGGGACGGGCTCACCCCGGCGTCGGCCGCTATGCCCCTGATGGTCACGTCGGCGTACGGACGCTGTGTGAACGCCCGGCGCGCGGCGCGCAGGATCGCGTCCCGGCCCGTGCCCGGATCGGCCGCGGTCGGTCCCGGCACCGGTCCTGGCGCCGGCGCCGGTCCCGGTACGGTCGCCTGGCCGCTGATCATGCGCCCTCCTGAGTCTCCCGGATCTCCCGGATCTCCCGGACCGGCATCGTCCGCACGCCGTCCTTCCGGTCGCCCGCGACGTTGCGGCTGCTCCCTTCGACCGTACCCGTACCCGTCCCCGCCTCCGTACCCGTACCTGTACCTGCCGCCTCGGGTGCACGGCTGCCCGGCAGGCACAGCGAGACCAGCAGCGCCGCGAGCGCCGCGCCCGCCGCGATCAGGAAGACCACCTGGTAGGCGTGGAGCGTCGGGGCCGTCCTGCCGCCCGCCACGAACGTGATGCCGGCGAGGACCGCGGCCACCGTCGCGCTGCAGAAGGCCTGCCCGATCGACCTCATCAAGGTGTTGAGGCCGTTGGCCGCGCCCGTCTCGCTGACCGGCACGCCGCGCATGACCAGCGCGGGCAGCGCCGAATACGCGATGGCCGTGCCCGAGGCGACGACCGTCGCACCCGCGATGATCAGCCAGAGGCTGTGGCTCGTGAAGTACCGCACCACGTATCCGGCGGCGATCACACCCGCCGCCAGCGCCAGGCTGACCTTCGGGCCGTACCTTCCGGAGATCCGCGCCGAGACCGGCGAGAGCGCCACCATCATCACGCCGCCCGGCAGCAGACACAGTCCGCTGACGACGATCGAGGCGCCGAGCCCGTATCCCGTCTCCTTCGGCTCCTGCACCATCTGCGCGGTGACCAGGGAGTTGGCGTAGAAGGCGAAGCCGATCAGCAGGGCGGCGACGTTGGTGAGCAGGACGGCAGGGCGGGCCGAGATCCGCAGGTCGACCATGGGCGTCGGGACGCGGAGCTCGTACGCCCCCCAGAGCAGCGCCACCACCACGGCGGCCGCCAGCAGACCGACCGTGCGGCCCGACGTCCAGCCCCAGTCGGCGCCCTGGGTGACCGCGAGCAGCAGACAGACCAGGGCCCCGGACAGCCCCAGCGCGCCGACGGCGTCGAAGCGGCCACGGGTGCGGAGCCGGGATTCCGGCACGCACCACAGCACCAGCACGATGTCGATGACGCCGATCACGCCCGAGACCCAGAACATCGTGTGCCAGTCGAAGTTCTCGACGACGAGAGCCGCGACCGGCAGCCCGACCGCCGCGCCGATGCCGAGCGTCGAGCTCATCAGGGCCACGGCGGACAGCACCCGCTCGGGCGGGAGTTCGTCGCGCAGGATACTGATGCCCAGCGGGACGACGGCGAGCGCCGCACCCTGCAGGGCGCGGCCGGTGATCAGTACGCCGATGTGGGAGCTGACCGCGCACAGGACCGAGCCCGCCACCAGCACCATGAGCGAGGCGATGAGCACCCGCCGCTTGCCGTACATGTCGCCGACCCGGCCCAGGACGGGCGTGAACACGGCGCCGGTGAGCAGGGTGACGGTGACCAGCCAGCTGGCGGCGGCCGGGGTGGCGCCGGTCAGGGCCGGGATGTGCGGGAGCAGGGGTACGACGATCGTCTGCATCACCGCGACCACGACACCGCAGAAGGCCAGCACGCCGACGGCGAAGCGGGGGTGCGGGGTCTCGTCGGTGGCGGCGGGCGGGGCGGGTATGTCCGCGGGCATGGCTCTCCGTACGGTGCTCGGCGGCAAGGGTGCCGCGCGCGGGCGCCGCACGCGAGGGAACGACGCAGGGGTGTACATGCGTTCACCCCCAGGGTAAACGCATGTACACCCCCTCGGCGACCGTTTGTCCGGCCGCCGCGTTAGCCTCGAAGACCCGGGCTCCGGGCCCGGACGACTCGGACAAGAAGGCGAAGGTGGCTGCGATGGCGAAGGTTCCGGCAGCGGCGGTGGCGGCGAGCGGACTGGTCGGCGGGTACGCCGTCGCACGATGGACCAAGAAACGGCAGCTGGGCGGGGTCGCCCTCGCCGCCGCGGGCGCGGTCGCCGCGTACCAGTGGAACCGGCAGGCCGGACCGCGCGCGGCCGTCGGGCTGACCACCGCGTACGTCGCCGCGTTCGCCGGTTCGCACCCGCTGGCCAAGAAGGTCGGCGCCTGGCCCGCCGTGTTCACCGTCGCGGGAAGCATGGCCGCCGCGTCGTGGGCGGTCACCCGCCGGGCCGCCTGAATCACGTACGGGCGTACGGAACAGGGGCGGGGCTTTTGAAACCCCGCCCCCGCTGTCCGAGCTCCCCTACGCCCCCAGCGCCCGCGACACCGTATAGATCAGCAGCCCCGCCAGCGCACCCACCACCGTGCCGTTGATTCGGATGAACTGCAGGTCACGGCCGATGTGCGCCTCGATCTTCTTCGACGTCTGGGCCGCGTCCCAGCCCGCGACCGTGTCGCTGATCAGCGAGGTGATCTCCGCGCGGTACGTCGTGACGACATAGACCGCCGCGTCCTCCAGCCAGCCCTCCAGCTTGGCCTGCATCCGCCCGTCCGTCGCCAGCCGCGCGCCGAACGTCAGCAACGAGGCCCGCGCCCGTAGCCGCAGCTCGCTCTGCTCGTCGTCCGCCGCCGTGATGATCATCGTGCGTACGGACGACCAGGCCGAAGCGATGACCTCCTGGACCTCACCGCGCCCCAGGATCTCCGACTTCAGCCGCTCCACCCGCGCCCGGGTGTCCTCGTCCGTCTGGAGATCGGCCGCGAAGTCCGTCAGGAACGTGTCGATCGACGCGCGCGCCGGGTGGCCTGGCATGTCCCGCATCTCCGTGACGAAGCGCAGCAGCTCCTTGTAGACCCGCTCCCCCACCCGCTTGTCGACGAACCGCGGCGTCCAGCCCGGCGCTCCGCCCTGCACCGCGTTCATCACCGAATCGCCGTGCAGCACCAGCCAGTCGTGGGCGCGCACACAGATCAGGTCCACCACCCTGCGGTGGCCGCCGTCGGCGACGATCTTCTCCAGCATCTTGCCGAGCCCCGGAGCGATCTCCGCCGCGTTGGCCCGCCGGGTGATCGCCTCACCCACCACGGCCTGCACATCGGAGTCCCGCAGCACCGTCAGCGCGCCGCGCAGCGCGGTCGACAGCTCAGCGGTGACCCGGTCGGCGTGGGCCGGCTCGGCCAGCCAGGCCCCGACCCGGCCACCGATACCGAGAGCGTGTATGCGGCTGCGTACGACATCACCGGAGAGAAAATTCTCGCCGACGAAGGAACCCAGCGAGGCTCCGAGCTGGTCCTTCTTGGTGGGAATGATGGCGGTGTGCGGGATCGGCAGGCCGAGCGGACGCTTGAACAGCGCCGTGACGGCGAACCAGTCGGCCAGCGCACCCACCATCCCCGCCTCGGCGGCAGCGGCGACGAAGCCCGGCCAGCCGCCCACACCCGCGTTCTTCGCCCAGGTGGCGAGGACGTACACCAGCGCGACCAGCAGGAGGAGGCCCGTGGCCGTGGTCTTCATCCTGCGAACGCCGCGCCGCTTCTCCTCGTCGGCAGCGGTGTACGCGAACGAGGCGAGGGAGGGCGGGCGGCCGCCGGTCACCGGACGGGCCGCACCCGCCACCCGCTCCCGGGCACGCCCCTGCTGCCCCGCACCCTGTTCCCCGGGTCCGGTCCGATCGATCCGTTCCATCCGCTCCACCCGTCCGCGTACGCATCGCCCCCGGCGTCCCGTACGCATTGTCCCTACCTGACCTACTCCCGGGCCGCACGTCGAGTTCCCGACGCCCTCCCTCATCATGGGATCACCCCGACCGACTGCTAGGAGAACCACCGCTCATGCCCAGGCGCCAGCAGTACGCCCTGCACATCGCCCTCGTGGCGGGCACCGCCGTGCTCGCCGCCGGTGTGGCGTTCGCCGGATCGCTGCTCTTCACCGGCTCCGCCGCCCGGTCGCAGCGGATCGCCGCACCCGACCCGTGGGGCTTCGCCCGTAAGCCCGCCGCACCGGCTCACTCCACCGGCCTGTGGTTCGGCACCTGGGCAGCGGCCCCCACCGCCGGGGTGACCGACACCTACCACGGCAACGACCTGAGGCGGCGCACCATACGTAACGTCGTTCACACCAGCATCGGCGGCGACGCGGCCCGCATCACCCTCTCCAACCTCTTCGGTACGTACCCGCTGGTCATCGACCACGCCACGGTGAACACCCGCCCCGTGACGTTCCGCGGCATGGGCGCCGTGACCATCGCCGCGGGCGGACAGATCGTCAGCGACCCGGTCCTCGTCCCGGTCGCCGCCGACGCCGATCTCGTCGTCACCCTGCGCACCCCCACCGCCGAAGGCCCCGTCACCGTCCACGAGGGCACCCACCAGACGTCATACGTGGAGGACGAACGGGGCACCTGGCGTACCACCAGCTGGCGCTACCTCACCGCCGTCGACGTGCACAACGGGGCCGCCGCCGGAACGATCGCCGTGATCGGCGACTCGCTCACCTCGGGCTCCGGCTCCACCCTCGACGCGAACAGCCGCTGGCCCGACGTGCTCGCCGACCGGCTCGGCGGCCGGTACGGAGTGGTCAACACGGGCATCGCGGGCAACCGCATCCTGCGCGACGGCCGCGGCGTACGGGCGAGCGCCCGCTTCGACCGCGACGTACTGGACGTCGCCGGGGTGAAGACGGTCGTCATCGCGCTCGGTATCAACGACGTGCAGCAGTTCCCGCAGGAAACCGACCCGCAGCGCATCGCGGACGCCCTGCACTCCCTGACCCGGCGCGCCCACGCACGCGGGCTGCGGGTCGTCGGGGCGACGCTGATGCCGTACGAGGGGTACCGCACATGGACTCCCGCGCGCAACGCCGTACGGGAACGGGTCAACGAGCTGATCCGGGCGGGCGGGGTCTTCGACTCGTTCATCGACTTCGACGAGGCGGCCCGGGACCCGTTCCACCCGACCCGGCTGCTGCCCGCCTACGACAGCGGCGACCACCTCCACCTGAACGACGCGGGCTACCGGCGGCTGGGTTCACGGGTGGACCTCGCGGCCCTGCACCACAGCGGGCCCGTCTCGGACCAGTTCTGACGGCGGGTCCGGGGCCGGCCATGGCGAAGGCCGCGTCAGCCCTCGCCCTTCTCCAGCCGGCCCCGCCCGCGCTCCCGCTCCCGTTCCAGCGCCCACGCCCGCTCCGCGTCCTTCAGCCGCCGCTTCTCCGCCTTGCTCCGCTTGCGCTCCACGCCGACGCCGCCCATCAGCGCGAACCCGGTGACCCGCACCCGCGGGGCGTCGGGGGACGGAACTCCCTCGTCCTTCGAGCGCTCGCCGAAACCGCCCATGATGCCGACGCCCCTGACCTCCACGTTCAGCTCGGGCGGGACCGTCACCTGCATACCGCCCATGATCGTGATGCAGCGGATGACCACCTCGCGGTCCTCGAAGTTGGCCTCGCGCAGGTCGATCTCACCGCCGCCCCACATCGCGAACGCGGTGAACTTCCGGCCCACCGTCCAGTTACCCCGGCGGCCGAAACCGCCCCAGAACGCGAACGCACCACCCGACGTGGCGGGCTTGCCGATACGGTCCGCCCAGGGCACCGCCGAACCCGTCGCCGCGGCTGCCGGGGCCGGACCCAACGGGGCCACCGCCGTGCCCGGCGCCGGGAGGTCACGTACGAGCGGTTCCAGCTCCCCGTGCGTACGCGCCTTGTAGGCCGCTTCGAGCCGGTGCTCGAACTCTTCCATCTCCAGCCGGCCCTCGGCCACCGCCTCGCGCAAGGTCTCGGCGACTCGCTCGCGCTCGGCATCGGAAGCGCGCATGTCAGGGAGGTCACTTGTCATGCGCTCAGCCTATTGAACGCCCACACTCCCGTCACCGATCTACTGGGCGGTGGCCGACACGTACATCTTCGCGATCACGGCCTCGATGTCCGGCTCCCGCACCGACAGGTCGACCAGGGGATACTCCGCGGCGATCCGGGCGACCAGCGGCGCGGCCGACTCCGAGGCCGGGAAGGCCAGCCACTGGCGCGGCCCCTCCACCTTCACCGTACGCACCGAGGGCACCGACTCCAGCCGGATCGGCGGGAGTTGATGCTCCAGATCGACCACCAGCGTCCGCTCACTCTCCCCCACCTCGTGCAGCCCGGCGATCGCACCGTCGTACATGAGCCGGCCGTGGTCGATCACCATCACACGCTTGCAGAGCTGCTCGATATCCGTCAGATCGTGGGTGGTGAGCAGCACGGTCGTACCGCGGTCGGCATTCAAGTCCCGCAGGAACCCCCGGACTTTGGCCTTGGACACGACGTCGAGGCCGATCGTCGGCTCGTCCAGGTACAGCACCTCGGGATCGTGCAGCAGCGCCGCCGCGATGTCCCCGCGCATCCGCTGCCCGAGCGACAGCTGCCGTACGGGCACGTCCAACAGCTCGCCCAGGTCGAGGAGTTCGACGCAGCGGTCCAGGTTCTCGCGGTAGCGGGCGTCGGGGATCCGGTACATCCGGTGCATCAGCCGGTACGAGTCGCGCAGCGGCAGGTCCCACCAGAGCGTGGTGCGCTGGCCGAATACCACACCGATCCGGTGTGCCAGCCTCGTCCGCTCCCTGGACGGGTCGATGCCCGCCACCCGCAGCCGGCCGCCGCTCGGGGTGAGGATGCCGGTCAGCATCTTGATCGTGGTCGACTTCCCGGCACCGTTCGGCCCGATGTAGCCGACCATCTCGCCGCGCGCGACGCGGAAGCTGATGGAGTCGACCGCCCGCACCTGGCGGCGTTCACCCCGCAT
Organism: Streptomyces sp. NBC_00846; assembly: GCF_045207325.1. Classification (NCBI taxonomy): domain Bacteria; kingdom Bacillati; phylum Actinomycetota; class Actinomycetes; order Kitasatosporales; family Streptomycetaceae; genus Streptomyces; species Streptomyces sp. NBC_00846. The sequence goes on from NZ_CP108846.1 coordinate 2,602,996, forward strand.
GAAGCCGGTCCTGCGACGCACGTCGAAGACCTTTTCGACGTTGTCGAGCTGAATGAAGTCGGTGCCGCTGCCGGTGTCGACGTCGGATTTCATGTCGTCCAGTACCCCTGCCGTTGTGTTTGCCCTGCCCTGCTCTGCCGCGCTTCGGTGTTTCGTCAACTGCCCGTACTGCGGTACGCGCGCAGCCCCACGCGCCAGGCCAGACCCGCGAGCAGCCAGCACAGGCCCGCCACCACCGGGGGCAGGAACGCCACCCAGTCCGGCAGGCCCAGCGGATAGTCCCGGCCCAGCACGTACAGCGCGGGCAGCCAGTTCACGAACGCCAGCGGCACCACGAACGTCACCCCGCGCACCAGGTCCTTCGCGAAGATCGACGGCGGGTACTGGAGCAGCGTGTTCCCTCCGTACGTGAACGAGTTCTGCACCTCCGAGGCGTCCTGGGCGAAGAACTGGAACGCCGCCCCGGCCACGAACACCGCCGCGAAGATCGCCGCCCCGCTCAGCAGCATCAGCGGGATCATCACCACCTTCAGCGGCGTCCACGCGATGTCCAGCGTCACCAGCGCGTACCCGAGCACCAGCCCGCCCTGGGTGATCCGCCCCAGCCTGCGCAGCGCGAACCGGTCCGCCGCGACCTGCGCGAGCACCGGCACCGGACGTACCAGCAGCGTGTCCAGCGTGCCGTCGCGCACCCGCCGCCCCAGCCGGTCCATCGAACCCAGCACCAGGTCGGCGAGGCCGAACGCGGTGCCCGCGGCCCCGTACAGCAACGCGACCTCCGGCAACGTGTAACCGCCTAGCGCGTCCACGTGCGAGAACATCAGCAAAATCGCCACGAAGTCGAAGGCGGTCGCCGCGAAGTTCCCGAACGCCGTCATCGCGAACGAGGCGCGGTACGCCATCGTCGAACGCAGCCACATCGCCGCGATCAGCCCGTACGCCCGGACTCCCTCGACCAGCCTCGACCGCTCGACGTACACCACTTCGGGCGCATCCGCCACCCCGGCCCCCGCCGCCTCCACCGCACCGGCCGTCGTCTCAGCCACCCTGGACCACCACCCTCCTCGTCGCCACCGACTGCACCAGCCGGCCCACCAGCAGCAGCGTCAGCGCCCAGCCACCCTGGAAGGCGTACGCCTCCACCAGCCCCCAGCCCGTCCGCTTCCCGAGCAGCACATCGGCCGGCACCTGGAGCAGCGAGGACCACGGGAGCACCCGCGCGACGTCGCCCAGCACCCCGGGGAACAGCGTCAGCGGGAGCAGCATCCCGGAGAAGAACAGCCCGGCCAGGGCCGTCATCTGCGACACCCCGGCCCCGTCCAGCAGCCAGAACGCGGAGAGCGCCACCAGATAGCGGATCGCGAAACTGACCACGACACCGAGCGTCACCGAGACGAGGAAGGCCAGCCAGATCCCCGGCGAGGCGGGCAGCGCCAGATCGAAAGCGAGCGAACCCAGCAGCATCGGCACGATGCCGCGGCCCAGCAGATGGAACGCAGCCCGCCCCAAGTCGCCTGCCATCCACCACAGTTGGAGGTCCACGGGACGGTAGAGGTCGACCGCGACATCGCCGGTGCGAATCCGCTCGATCAGCTCGTCCTCGAAACCGCCGCCCATCATGGCGCAGGTCATCAGCAGCGCCTGCCCCAGCCACACATAAGTGAGCGCCTGAGACATGTCATAACCGCCGAGCTGCGGACGCTGGTCCCACAGCGCCACATAGGCGTACGCCATGATGAACCCGAAGACGGTGTTGGTGAAGACTCCCGCCGCCGTCGCCATCCGGTATGTGGCATAGCGCCGGAACCCTCCCGCCGCCACCACCGTGTACAGCCGCACCGCATTCACCCCCTGTGCTCGGGCGCCCAACGGCGTTGGACACCAAAGCGCAAGACCCTAGTCCACCGGACGCAGCCGCCGCGACCGCTTTTGGCGGTCGATCCGGTGCTTATTCCACAGAAAAGGGCACTATGGGGACACTGACCGCGGCCGAGGAGTCTGCACAGACATGAGCGACGAGCCACAGCAGCCGGGCGGGGAGAACCAACCCCGGGGCTGGGACCCCAGGGACCCGTCCGCCCACGGCAGCAACAGCGGCAACAGGGGAGAACAAGGCGGTGAACAAGGCGGTGAACAGGACGGCCGACACGGCGGCCCACAGGACGGTCAACAGGACAGCACCGCCAAGCAGCCCAAGCGCCCCCGACGGCCCGAACGCACCGGCTGGCGCCGCGCCGTCCCCACCTGGCGGATGGTCCTCGGCGCCGTCCTCCTTCTCGTCCTGCTCCTGATCGGCGGCTTCATCGCCGGGTACGAACTCGTCGACATCCCGCCCGCCAACGCCACCGCCACCGCACAGTCGAACGTCTACCTCTACAAGGACGGCAGCGTCCTCGCCCGCTCCGGCGAAATCAACCGCGAGAACATCAAACTCGCCCAGGTCCCGCTCACCGTCCAGCACGCCGTACTCGCCGCAGAGGACCGCGACTTCTACTCCGAACGGGCGGTCGACGTCAAAGCCATGGCCCGAGCCGCCTGGAACACCCTCGCCGGCAAGGGCACCCAGGGCGGCTCGACCATCACCCAGCAGTACGTCAAGAACTACTACCTCGGCCAGGAACAGACCATCACCCGCAAGATCAAGGAGTTCTTCATCGCGGTCAAACTCAACCGCGAGGAATCCAAGAGCCGGATCTTCGAGGGCTACCTCAACACCAGCTACTTCGGCCGCAACGCCTACGGCATCCAGGCCGCCGCACAGGCCTACTACGGCAAGGACATCAGCAGCATCACCACCGCCGAAGGCGCCTACCTCGCCTCCCTCCTCAACGCCCCCAGCGCCTACGACGTCGTCGTCCACCCCGGAAACAAGGCCGCCGCCCTCGCCCGCTGGAACTACGTACTCGACGGCATGGTCAAGGAGAAGTGGCTCGGCGCCCGCACCCGCGCCACCCTGAAGTTCCCCGTACCCGGCAAGGTCAAGCCGTCCACCGGGCTCTCCGGACAACGCGGCTACATCATCCAGGCCGTCGAGGACTACCTCACCACCAACAAGGTCGTCAACGAGAACACCCTGGCCACCGGCGGCTACCGGATCACCACCACACTGGAGAAGAAGAAACAGAACGCACTCGTCAAAGCCGTCGACGACAACGTCATGTCCCAGACGAGCAGCGACCGCAAGGCCGACCGCGACGTCCGCGTCGGCGGCGCTTCCATCGACCCGGGCACCGGCCGCGTCGTCGCCATGTACGGCGGCGTCGACTACACCAAGCAGTACGTGAACAACGCGACCCGCCGCGACTACCAGGTCGGCTCCACCTTCAAACCGTTCGTCTTCACCTCCGCCGTCGCCAACGACTCCACCACCCAGGACGGCCGGCGCATCACCCCCAACACCGTGTACGACGGCACCAACAAACGCATGGTCGAGGGCCCCAACGGACCCACCGGCTACTCCCCCGCCAACGAGGACGACATCAGCTACGGTCCCATCACCGTCCGCGCCGCCACCGACAAGTCCGTCAACGCCGTCTACGCCCAAATGGCCGAAGACGTCGGCCCCGCCAAGGTCGAGCAGACCGCCATCGGCCTCGGCATCCCCCGGGACACCCCCGACCTCACCGCCTCTCCGTCCATCGCACTCGGCGTCGCCACCGCCGGCGTCCTCGACATGACCGAGGCGTACGCCACCCTCGCCAACCACGGAAGGCACGGCGCGTACGTCCTCGTCGACAAGGTCAGCAAGGGCGGCACGAACCTCGAACTCCCCAGCAGGAAGACCGAGCAGGCCGTCAGCCGCGAAGCCGCCGACACCACCACCTCGATCCTCCGGAGCGTCGTCGAGAACGGCTCCGGCACCGCCGCCCAGGCCGCCGGCCGCCCCGCCGCCGGCAAGACCGGCACCGCCGAGGACGACAGGGCAGCCTGGTTCGCCGGCTACACCCCCGACCTCACCACCGTCATCGCCGTCATGGGCCAGGACCCCGAGACCGGCGTACAGAAATCCCTCTACGGAGCACTCGGACTGGCCCGCATCAACGGCAGCGGCGCCCCCGCCCAGACCTGGGCCCAGTACACCGAAGCCGCGCTGCGCGGCACCACGGTCGAGGAGTTCGACCTGAGCCTCGAAAGCGGCGCCGCCGAAACCACCTCACCCACCGGGGAGAGCACCGTCCCCGGCGAAACCGGGACGCCGTCGGAGCAGCCCTCCGGCACGCCGCCGAGCAGCTTCGGAAGCATCGCACCCGGCAGCCCGCCGAGCCCCGGAAACAGCGAAGCCACCACCGGCGGCACGGACATGGGCGACTTGACCGGCGACGGACCGCAGAACGACGGATGGCACAACGGCGGACCGGACTACAACGGACCGGACTACAACGGCGGCCCCCGCGACGAGGACGACGGCGGCAGGGACCGCTACGACTTCCTCCCGGGCGCCCGAGGCACCCCGGCCCCCGCAACGCCCGCGCCGCCCGCGGCTCCCCAGCCGCCCACGGCTCCCACGGCTCCCACGGCTCCCACGGCTTCCACGGCTTCCACGGCTTCCACAGCTCCCCCGGCTCCCCCTGGCCCGCGTCAGTGACCCGAGGTCGCCTTCAGCCCCACGACAGCCACCAGCAACAGACAGACGAAGAAGATCCGGGCGGCGGTCGCCGGCTCGTTCAGCACCACCATGCCGAAAACCGCAGCCCCCGCCGCACCGATACCGACCCACACCCCGTACGCCGTCCCGATCGGCAGCGTCTTCGCCGCCTGGGACAGCAAGATCATGCTCGCCACGATCCCGACACCCGTGAACACACTCGGCCACAGCCGGGTGAACCCCTCGGTGTACTTCATCCCGATCGACCAGCCCACTTCCAGCAGACCGGCAACAATCAGCAGAACCCACGCCATGACGACACCTCCGACAAGACAGAACACGGAAAACACGGTGCGTCGTCTTTGCGAAACCCGGTACGGCGCGTCTCGTCGGGGGGTCAGCCCACCATAGCAAAGAACAAGCAAAGGGCCTGGTGACACCGGTCACCAGGCCACACCCGCCACTGCTGCTGCCGCTACCGCCGACTACAGAAACCGATCACGGAACCAGTCATGGAACCAGTCATGGATACGGATCGACAGATACGGATCACAGATACAGCCCGGTGGAATCCACCGACCCCTCGAACCGGTCCGCCGCCACCGCATGCAGATCCCGCTCGCGCATCAGCACATACGCCACACCGCGCACCTCGACCTCCGCACGGTCCTCGGGGTCGTACAGCACACGGTCACCCGGCTCCACCGTCCGCACGTTCTGGCCCACCGCGACCACCACGGCCCAGGCCAGCCGACGACCGACCGCAGCCGTCGCCGGAATCAGGATGCCGCCACCGGAACGCCGCTCGCCCTCAGGCGTATCGGACCGGACCAGCACGCGGTCATGCAACATGCGGATGGGCAGCTTGTCGTCGGTGTTCTCGCTCACGCCCCGCAACCTACCTGCCCACCGCGGCTCCACACGCCTCCGGGGTACACACCTGCGAAGCACACGGCCCGCACCATCACTTCTTCCGGCGCCGCTTCGACACCGTCAGCAGACCCACGACACCCACCGCGAGCAACGCCGCCGGAACCACCCGCTCCAGACGCGGAGCACCGTCCGCGGACACGAACCGCGCCTTCACATCCGACACAGCCCGGTTCACCGCGACAAAAGCCCGCCCGGCCGTCCGGTCCACGACCTCCGCAGCCCTGGCCTTCGCATCACCCATGATCGTCTTCGGGTGCACCCGCACCCCGATCTCATCGAGCACCACCGCAAGCTGCTCACGCCTGCTGATGATGTCCGCCTCGATCTGCGCAGGGGTCCTGGCATCCGACACTGCGCCGCCTCCGTGGTCCTCGTCCGGTAAACCTTCATCGACAGTCTGTCAGCTCGACCGCCCACGCACCCGGCGGCACCCCTATTACGCTCGGTCCCATACACCCCACGTGTCCAACTGAGGAGAACCATGAGCGAGCGACTCCAGCCCGGCGACACCGCCCCCGCCTTCACCCTCCCCGACGCCGACGGCAACGACATCTCGCTCGCCGACCACAAGGGCCGCAAGGTCATCGTCTACTTCTACCCGGCCGCCCTCACCCCCGGCTGCACCAAGCAGGCCTGCGACTTCACCGACAACCTGGAGCTCCTCGCAGGCGCCGGATACGACGTCATCGGCGTCTCCCCCGACAAGCCCGAGAAGCTCGCCAAGTTCCGCGAAAAGGAAAACCTCAAGGTCACCCTGGTCGGCGACCCCTCCAAGAAGACCCTGGAGGCATACGGCGCCTTCGGCGAGAAGAAGCTCTATGGCAAAACGGTGACGGGCGTCATCCGCTCCACGATCGTCGTGGACGAGGACGGCAAGGTCGAGCGAGCCCTCTACAACGTCAAGGCCACCGGCCACGTAGCCAAAATCGTCAAGGACCTCGGTATCTGAGCCCACACCGCCGCCCGGCCCCCGGAATGGCCTGCACCGCTGCAGCCTCGACCGAAGCGGCGCAGGCCATTCCACATCTTGTCGGATATCGGACGTGACTCTCCGATAAACGGCTCGTTGATCCGTACGAGGCCACGAACACGCGGCCGGATTCGGAGGGGAACATGCCAGTTCGGTATACCCGCGAGCTACTCGAAGAGGCGGCGCGGGAGACCACGAACGCGAATGATGCGGTCCGTTGGTGCGGTGGGACGCCGACGTCGGGGAGCCGGAGCTACCTGCGGGCCAAGATGACCGAGGCCGGGGTAGACATCTCGCACTTCATCGATACAAGGGTGCGCCACACCGAAGAGACGCTGCGCGAACTGGTCGCCTGCTCAAAGAGCGTGGCGGAGGTAGTACGCCGCTTGGGCATCAGTCCGGTGGGCGGCAACCAGGCGCACATCGGTCGCCGCATAGCCTCGCTGCACATCGACACGTCACATTTTCTGCGTACGCCTCCGCTCAGGCCCAAAGGGGCCCTGGGGAACCCCCTGGTTCTCGGTTCTCCGTCAGACGGCAGGCTTCCCGGCGAACGACTGCGTCGCGAACTGGTCCGCAGCGGGGTTGAGGACTCATGTGCCGCATGCGGCAACGAAGGGAAGTGGCTGGGCCAGCCACTCCGGCTCGAAGTGGACCATGTCAACGGTGACTGGTGGGACAACCGCCCGGAGAATCTCCGACTTCTCTGCCCCAACTGCCATGCAGCGACCGACACTTATCGCGGCCGCAAACGCAGGAGGACGGCATGAGCAACCAAAACAAGTACCCTCACGACCTGCTCGAACGAACCGCGGCTACAGCGACCAGCCTCGTCGATGTCCTGCGCCGCCTTGGCGCACCGCAGGGCAGCAGATCGCGCCGTTACGTGCGCGACCGGCTCAAGCATTACGGCATAGACACGTCCCACTTCGCAGAGGAGGCCCTGCCGGACCGAAGGCCCCACACGTACCCCGAGGAACTTCTTGCTGAGGCAGCCGCCCACTCGCACAGCATCCGGGAAATGTTCGAGTACATGGGCCTGCCACCGAGCGACAGCCCGTACGGCTACCTACGCAGAAAGATTGATCGTCTCGGCATCGACACCTCCCACTTCACCAGCGGCCGCAGGTATGGAACACCTTCTACGCCGTGGCACGAACTGACAGCTGCCGTCATCGAGTCCCGAAGCCTGGCCGGCGTCCTGAGGGTCCTGGGCCAGGTCGACAACGGCGGCGCTCGCGCCCGCCTCAAACGGGACATTGAGGCGTACAGTCTGTCGACTGCTCACTTCTCCGGCCAAAGCCATGGCCGTGGCACGCGTTCCCCGTACCGCAAACCCGCAGCAGAGATCCTTAAGCGTCTGGAATCCGGAGCGTCTCGAACGAACACAGCCCTCCTGCGACGTGCACTCGACGACATCGGGGTTCCCCACGCGTGCACGAGATGCGGCACCGGTGACACTTGGCGAGGGAACCGCCTCGTCCTGGAGATCGACCACATCAACGGCGACCGCCTGGACAACCGTCGCGAGAACCTGCGCTACCTGTGCCCCTCTTGTCACAGTCAGACCGAAACCTTCTCGAAGCGACGCCGCAGCGCACAGTAGAGTAGGCGTACGGGTCCGTACCCCAGCTGGCCAAGAGGGCGCCGGTTTAGGTCCGGTGTGTCGTGGGTTCGAGTCCCACCGGGCCCACAGGTACAGAGTGGCCGTCACCTTCGTTTCGAAGGTGACGGCCGCTGGTCGCCTCACCCCACCAACTCCCGCACCACCGGCACCAGTGCCCGGAACGCCTTGCCTCGGTGGCTGATCGCGTTCTTTTCCGCCGGGGTCAGTTCCGCGCAGGTGCGGTTGTCGCCGTCCGGTTGGAGGATCGGGTCGTAGCCGAAGCCGTTCGTGCCGGACGGGGTGTGGCGCAGGGTGCCCGTCAGATGGCCCTCGACCACGCGTTCCGTGCCGTCGGGGAGGGCGAGGGCCGCCGCGCAGGCGAAGTGGGCCCGGCGGTGGGCGTCGTCGATGTCGGAGAGCTGGGCCAGGAGCAGGTCCAGGTTGGCGCGGTCGTCGCCGTGGGCGCCGGACCAGCGAGCGGAGAAGATGCCGGGGGCGCCGCCGAGTACGTCCACGCAGAGGCCGGAGTCGTCGGCGATGGCGGGGTGGCCGGTGGCCTTCGCGAGGGCGTGGGCCTTGAGCAGGGCGTTCTCGGCGAAGGTGACGCCGGCCTCCTTGACGTCGGGGATGTCCGGGTACGCGTCCGCGCCGACGAGTTCGTGGTCGAGGCCTGCGTCGGCGAGGATCGCGTGGAGTTCGGTGATCTTCCCGGCGTTGCGGGTGGCGAGGATGAGGCGGGTCATGTCACCCAGTATCAGGGGTGATCAGGGGCTGCAGACCTTGCCGATTTCCTTGGCGGCGTCGGTGACGGGGGTGATGTCTGGGGTGGCGTCGCCCTTGTCGATCGAGTCACGGACGTTGCCGACACCGGCCCGGAGGTGGTCGACGGCCTTGCCGAGGTCGGCGTTGTCGGTCTTGTCGCCAAGGTTGCCGAGTTCCTTCTCGATGTCGTCGAGGGCTTCGGACGCCTGGGTGGGGTCGTCGGACGCGTTGGACACGGCCTGTTGGAGGTTGTCGACGCTGGTGGCGATGGCGTCGGCGGTTCGCACGCAGTCGAGTGCCTTGTCGACGGCGCCGCAGCCGGCTGTCGCGGTGAGTGCAAGGGTGAGGGTGGTCAGGGTCAGCGCGACGGTGGTGCGGCGATGGCGGTCGGCCTTGGCCATGGTGCGGTTCCTCCCTGGGTGCGGATACGCGGACGGGCGCACGGTTCGACCCGTGCGCCCGTGCTCGTAACGACGCGTTGTGGTGCGTATGTGGTTGCTTCTTCACTCGGCCAGGGTGCGGGCGAGGGCCTCGTGCTGGATGACGGTGAGGTCTGCGCAGCCCGCGGTGGCGAGGTCGAGGAGGGCGCCGAGTTCCTTGCGGTCGAAGGGGGCGGCCTCGGCGGTGCCCTGGACTTCGACGAAGCGGCCGTCGCCGGTGCAGACGACGTTCATGTCGGTCTCGGCGCGGACGTCCTCCTCGTAGCAGAGGTCGAGGAGGGGGGTGCCGTCGACGATGCCGACGCTGACCGCGGCGACGGTGTCGGTCAGCGGCTTGCGGCCGTGCTTGACGAGCTTCTTGTGCTGGGCCCAGGTGACAGCGTCGGCGAGGGCGACGTAGGCGCCGGTGATGGCGGCGGTGCGGGTGCCGCCGTCGGCCTGGAGGACGTCGCAGTCGAGGACGATGGTGTTCTCGCCGAGGGCCTTGTAGTCGATGACGGCGCGCAGGGACCGGCCGATGAGCCGGCTGATCTCGTGGGTGCGGCCGCCGATCTTGCCGCGGACGGATTCGCGGTCGCCGCGGGTGTTGGTGGCGCGGGGCAGCATGGAGTATTCGGCGGTGACCCAGCCTTCGCCGCTGCCTTTGCGCCAGCGGGGGACGCCTTCGGTGACGGAGGCGGTGCAGAAGACCTTGGTGTCGCCGAAGGAGATGAGTACGGAACCTTCGGCATGCTTGCTCCATCCGCGTTCGATGGTGACGGGGCGGAGCTGTTCGGGGGTGCGGCCGTCGATACGAGACATGACATCGACCCTATCGGGTGCGATGCCATGACCCGTTCGGGTGCGGCGCAGCCCTGTCCAGGTGGGGCGGACGGGGCCTGCGGGGTGTTGGTGCTAGGGGGGTGGGGGCGGGGGTAGTGCTGGACTTGCTGCCGGTGCCGAGTCGGTCTGCTCGGCTCGGCGGGGTCCGGCGGGGCGCGGCCGGGAGGTCAGCCGGCGATTCGGCGGCCGGTCACATCATGTCTTCGATGTCGGCGGCGATGGGGTCGGCGTCGGTGCCGATGACGACCTGGATCGCGGTGCCCATCTTGACGACGCCGTGGGCTCCGGCGGCCTTGAGCGCGGCTTCGTCGACCTTGCTGGGGTCGTGGACCTCGGTGCGCAGGCGCGTGATGCAGCCTTCGATCTCGTCGATGTTGTCGATACCGCCGAGCCCGGCGACGATCTTCTCAGCCTTGCTGGCCATGGCCTTCTCCCTGGTTGTTCCCATGCATGCGACGGCCCACCATGGGTCCGTTTCGTCACCGTAACGCACGTTTGGCCCAGCTTCGCGGGCGAGTGACTGGACCGTCCCCAATGATGACGATCATCGGCGCGCTGCCTTCCAGGCGGGTTACGCACCGCACCCCGACTGGTCTATACCATTGCGCAACGACCCCCGACCGCGCCTCGTTCCGGGAGGACGCCGATGAGCTCGAGCAGTGCCGCAGCACCACGGAGAACGTGGTGGAGCGGCCTCTTCCAGGGCCTCCAGAAGATGGGCCGCAGCCTTCAGCTCCCGATCGCCGTGCTGCCGGCGGCCGGCATTCTCAACCGGCTGGGCCAGCCGGACGTATTCGGTGACGAGGGGCTGCGCTGGGGCAATGTCGCCAAGGTGTTCGCGGCGGCGGGCGGCGCGCTGCTCGACTCGGGGTTCGGCCTTCCGCTGCTGTTCTGCATCGGTGTGGCGATCGGCATGGCGAAGAAGTCGGACGGTTCGACCGCGCTCGCCGCGGTGACCGGCTTTCTCGTCTATTACGCGGTGCTGCATGCCTTCCCGGTGAACTGCGTCCCGGGAGCCAAGTTCATCGGCGCCGGAATGTGGTCGGGGGTCTGCGTCCTGTCGGACACCACGGTCACGCAGGCCGGTTACCAGAACCCCGGGGTGTTCGGCGGCATTGTGATGGGTCTGCTGTCCGCCTGGTTCTGGCGGCGGTACCACCGGGTCAGGCTGGTGGACTGGCTGGGCTTCTTCAACGGCCGCCGGCTCGTGCCGATCATCATGGCGTTCGTCGGTCTTCTCTTCGCGGCGCTGTGCGCGTGGGTGTGGCAGCCGGTCGGTGAGGGTCTGACCAGCTTCTCCAAGTGGCTGGTGGACCTGGACTGGGCGGGCTCGGGCATCTTCGGTGTCGCCAACCGCGCGCTGCTGGTCATCGGTCTGCACCAGTTCCTGAACACCTTCGTCTGGTTCCAGTTCGGTGACTTCACCAAGCCGGACGGCACGGTCGTGCACGGTGACATCAACCGGTTCCTGGCGGGTGACCCGACTGCCGGTCAGTTCACCTCGGGGTTCTTCCCGATCATGATGTTCGCCCTCCCGGCCGCGGCGCTGGCGATCTACCACTGCGCCAGGCCGCATCGGCGGAAGGCGGTCGGCGGCATGATGCTGTCGGTCGCCCTGACGTCGTTCGTGACGGGTATCACCGAGCCGATCGAGTACTCGTTCGTGTTCATCGCGCCGGTGCTGTACGCGATCCATGCGGTGCTCACCGGCGTCTCGATGGCGGTGACCTGGGCGCTCGGGGTCAAGGACGGCTTCAGTTTCTCCGCGGGCCTGATCGACTACGTCATCAACTGGGGTCTGGCAACGAAACCGTGGCTGATCATTCCGATCGGCCTGGTCTTCGCCGCCGTCTACTACGCGATCTTCCGGTTCGCAATCATCAAGTTCCATCTCCAGACTCCGGGCCGGGAGCCCGACGAGGTGGAGGACGAGATCGAGAGAAACCTCACGAAATAGCGCCTCGGCCGGGCTCGGACCCGGCAAATGCAGACCCCTGGACCTTGCGGTCCAGGCCTCGTCCCGGCACGAGAAAAGCCCTCACCTTCCCCGCGGGAGGTGAGGGCTTCGTCGTGCACCGGATGTGCGGGACGGCTAGTGCCGCGACCGGCAAGCTTTGCCCCGTCGCGGCACTAGATCTCGTAGACCGCGCCCGGTGCCGCCACTTCCACCGGTCCGCGGAAGAGCATGCGGGCGTCGGCCAGGTTGCGGTCGGCGTCGGTCCACGGCGGGATGTGGGTGAGGACGAGCCGTCCCACTCCGGCACGGGCGGCGATCTCGCCCACTTCGCGGCCGTTGAGGTGGAGGTCCGGGATGTCCTCCTTGCCATGGACGAACGATGCTTCGCAGAGGAACAGGTCGGCGCCCTCGGCGATCTCGTCCAGGGCCTCGCAGACGCCGGTGTCGCCGGAGTATGTGAGCGTGCGGCCGCCGTGCTCGATCCGGATGGCGAAGGAGTCGACGGGGTGGCAGACCTTCTCCGTACGGACCGAGAAGGGGCCGATCTCGAACGAGCCGGGCTTGAGGGTGTGGAAGTCGAAGACCTCGCTCATCGCCCGCTCGGACGGGGTGTCGCCGTGGGCGGTGGTCAGCCGCTGTTCGGTGCCGTCGGGGCCGTAGACCGGGATGGGGCGGGGACGGCCCCCGTCGTGCCGGTAGTAACGGACGACGAAGTACGCGCACATGTCGATGCAGTGATCGACATGGAGGTGGCTGAGGAAGATGGCGTCGAGGTCGTAGAGACCGACATGGCGCTGCAGCTCGCCGAGGGCGCCGTTGCCCATGTCGAGGAGCAGCCTGAAGCCGTCGGCCTCTACGAGGTAGCTCGAACATGCCGATCCCTCGGACGGGAACGAGCCGGAGCAGCCGACGACGGTGAGCTTCATGGAGCGTGAACCTCCGAGACGTGGGACGGGGAGGGTTCGTGCGGTCTGTTGAACGGTTTGTCGAGCGTAAGGCGCGAAACAGCCGGTCGCTCCTCCATGGCCGTCCGTTGTGGGGGAACTCACCTGCTCTGTCACCGGTTCGATGGAAGAGGCCGGGGCGCCGGTACGGTCGGGACATGAGCATGTCCTGGTGGTGGATCGCGTTTGCCGTTGTCGTGCTGCTCGCGCTCGTCGCGGCGGTTGCCGATGGGCGGGGGCGGGGCGGGCGGCGTCCGGGTGGGCGTCGCGGCGGGTCGGCGGGTGCGCGCTCGGGCGGGCGTCCGGGCGGGCGGACGCGTCCGCCCGCGGGGCCGGGGCGCGAGCCGGGGCCGGAGCGGAGGCCGAGGCCGGGTGAGATCTGGTGGGCCGAGGTGCCGTACGAGGACGGGCCGGGGACGAAGGACCGGCCCTGTCTGGTGCTGTCGGTACGGGGTGACTCGGCGCTCGTCGCGAAGATCACCAGCAAGCACCACGAGGAGCGGCCGGGGGTGATCGCGCTGCCCGCGGGAGCGGTGGTGGACGCGCGGGGGCGGGCGAGCTTCCTGGAGACGGATGAGCTGCGGGAGGTCGCCCTGCGGGGCTTCCGGCGGCTGGTGGGGGTGGTGGACGCGGGGGTCTGGGAGCGGGTGCGGAAGCTCGGGTGAGGTGAAGTGGGGCGAGGTGGGTGGGCCCGGGGCTCGAACGCCGGACGGGCCGGTGGTTCGGCTCGTCCGGCGTTCGAGTGCCGGGGTTGTGCCCGGAGCTGGGGTTACGCCCAGAGCCCGGGTTCTGCCCGCAGCTGGGGCTATGCCCAGAGCTGGCCGTGCAGGGATTCGATGGCCTCTTCCGTCGTGGGGGCCGTGTAGACGCCCGTCGACAGGTACTTCCAGCCGCCGTCCGCGACGACGAAGACGATGTCGGCCTGCTCCCCCGCCTTGACGGCCTTGTTTCCGACGCCGATCGCGGCGTGGAGTGCGGCGCCGGTGGAGACACCCGCGAAGATGCCCTCCTGCTGGAGGAGTTCGCGGGTGCGGGTGACGGCGTCCGCCGAGCCGACGGAGAAGCGGGTGGTGAGGACCGAGGCGTCGTAGAGCTCGGGGACGAAGCCCTCGTCGAGGTTGCGGAGCCCGTAGACGAGGTCGTCGTAGCGGGGTTCGGCGGCGACGATCTTGACGTCCGGCTTGCGCTCGCGCAGGTAGCGGCCGACGCCCATGAGTGTGCCGGTGGTGCCGAGGCCGGCCACGAAGTGGGTGATGGACGGGAGGTCGGTGAGGATCTCCGGGCCGGTGGTGGCGTAGTGGGCGCCCGCGTTGTCGGGGTTGCCGTACTGGTAGAGCATGACCCAGTCGGGGTGCTCGGCGGCCAACTCCTTGGCGACGCGTACGGCGGTGTTGGAGCCGCCCGCCGCCGGGGAGGAGATGATCTCGGCGCCCCACATGGCGAGCAGGTCGCGCCGTTCCTGGGAGGTGTTCTCCGGCATGACGCACACGATGCGGTAGCCCTTGAGCCTGGCTGCCATGGCGAGCGAGATGCCGGTGTTGCCGCTGGTGGGTTCCAGGATGGTGCAGCCGGGGGTCAACCGGCCGTCCTTCTCGGCCTGTTCGACCATGTGGAGCGCGGGGCGGTCCTTGATCGAGCCGGTGGGGTTGCGGTCCTCCAGCTTGGCCCAGATACGGACGTCGTCCGACGGTGACAGCCGCGGCAGGCGGACGAGCGGGGTGTTGCCCACTGCGGCGAGCGGGCTGTCGTAGCGCATCAGTTCATGCCGCCGGCGACGGCCGGGAGGATGGTGACGTTGTCGCCGTCGCTGAGCTTGGTCGAGATGCCGTCGAGGAAGCGGACGTCCTCGTCGTTGAGGTAGACGTTCACGAAGCGGCGGAGTTCGTTCCCGTCGACGATGCGCTCACGGATGCCCTTGTGGCGGCTGTCCAGGTCCGTGAAGAGGTCGGCGAGGGTGTCTCCGTTGCCCTCGACGGCCTTGGCGCCGTCGGTGTAGGTGCGGAGGATGGTCGGGATGCGGACCTCGATGGCCATGGCGTGGGCTCCTGTCTCAAGCAGATCGAAGCGGGGAGGTGGCGTGGGCGCGCGGTTCTGCCCCCGCGCGGGGGGTGGTGCGTGGCGCATGGGTGTTCGCGGTGCCGCGAGCCCGGCTCAGGCCTTGTGGCCGGCGGGCAGGCGGCACGTACAGATCGCGCTGGAGAGCCTGCACAGGTCGACGTGCAGCCGCGCGACGAGCAGCGTGCCCGGCGTCCTCTTGCTCACGTCATGGGGAACCATGCGGTCATCGTATCGATTCCCGGTCCGCGATCTGGAGTGTGATCTCACCTGATGGATGATGGGCGTTCGGTGGGTGGACAGGGCCATGGTGGACGGGACCTCGGTGCAGCCGGTCCCGTCCGGCCGGTGGCGTGCCGGGGCGGGCGATGTGACGAGGTCAGGCGGGTTCGTACGCCTCGACGACCTCGATGTCCTCCTCGGTGATCTCGCCGTCCACGATCCGGTAGGAGCGGAACTGGAAGGGGCCCGCGTCGTCGGTGTCCGCGGTGGAGACGAGGACGTAGTGGGCGCCGGGTTCGTTGGCGTAGGTGACGTCGGTGCGGGAGGGATAGGCCTCGGTCGCGGTGTGGGAGTGGTAGATGATCACCGGCTCCTCGTCGCGGTCGTCCAGCTCGCGGTAGAGCTTGAGGAGGTCGGCCGAGTCGAACTCGTAGAAGGTGGGCGAGCGGGCGGCGTTGAGCATGGGGATGAACCGTTCGGCACGGCCGGTTCCGGCCGGGCCCGCGACCACGCCGCACGCCTCGTCGGGGTGGTCGGCGCGGGAGTGCGCGACGATCTGGTCGTAGAGCGCCTGGGTGATGGTCAGCATGGCGCCAGGATAGGCATGCGGGCCCCGGCGTACCGAGGGGTGGTACGCGGAGGCCCACATGGTGGACGCGACTGCGGGGCGGCCGGTACGCCGGGGCGGCTCGACGATGGGTCGGGGGTCGTCCGCGGGTGGTCTCAGCTCTTCTCGAAGGCCTTGTTCGCGGGGTTGCGGGCTTTGAGCACCACGTACGAGATGCCGAGCAGGAGCGCCCAGAGCGGGGCGCAGTACAGCGAGATCCTGGTGTCCTTGTCGATGCCCATCATCACGATGACCAAGCCGATGAAGGCCAGTGCGAAGACGCTGGTGTACGGGGCGCCGGGGGCCCGGAACGTGGACCGCGGGAGCACGCCGCGGTCGGCGAGGCCGCGGTAGCGGATCTGGCAGCAGAGGATCATGATCCAGGCCCACATGCCGGAGATGGTGGCGAAGGAGACGACGTAGGTGAAGGCGTCGCCGGGCCACTGGTAGTTGATCCAGACGCCGACGAGCATCAGGGCGGCGGAGAAGGTGGTGCCGATGAGCGGGGTGCCGCTCCCGGTGAGCCGGGTGAAGAACTGCGGGCCCTGGCCGTTGAGCGCGAGGTCGCGGAGCATGCGGCCGGTGGAGTACATGCCGGAGTTGCAGGAGGAGAGGGCCGCGGTCAGCACGACGAAGTTGACGATTCCGGCGCCGACGACGAGGCCCATTTCCTCGAACGCGGCGACGAACGGTGAGATGCCGGGCTTGAACGCGGTCCACGGGACCACCGAGAGGATCATGACGAGGGCGCCGACGTAGAAGACGGCGATGCGCCAAGGCACGGTGTTGATGGCCTTGGGCAGGACGGTCTCCGGGTCCTTGGACTCACCCGCGGTGACGCCGACGAGTTCCACGGCGAGGAAGGCGAACATCACGATCTGCAGGGTCATCAGGGTGCCCTTGATGCCGTGCGGGAAGAAGCCGCCGTCGGCCCAGAGGTGGGTGACGGACGCGGTGTCCCCGGCGTCGGAGAAGCCGAGGGTGAGAATCCCGGCGCAGATGAGGATCATGCCGACGATGGCGGTCACCTTGACCATCGAGAACCAGAATTCGAGTTCCCCGAAGAGCTTTACGGAGATCAGGTTCACGCCGTACAGAATGACCGTGAAGACCAGTGCCGAGACCCATTGCGGAAGGGCGAACCAGAACGTCATGTACTGGGCTGCCGCAGTGACTTCGGTGATTCCGGTGACGACCCAGAACAGCCAGTAGGTCCACCCGGTGACAAAGCCGGCGAAGGGGCCGATGAATTCGCGGGCGTACTCCGAGAAGGAGCCCGACACCGGGCGGTACATGAGGAGTTCACCCAGGGCGCGCATGATGAAGAAGATCACCAGACCCGCGACGGCATAAGCCAGGACGAGACTGGGTCCGGCTTTCGAGATCGCCTTTCCCGCACCGAGGAAGAGGCCGGTGCCGATGGCTCCGCCGATGGCGATCATCTGGATCTGCCGGGCGCCGAGGGCCCGCCGGTATCCCTCGCCCGCCGGGCCGGCATCCGTGACCGCCGCGGCCGGCCGGCCGTCCTGCCCCTCGTCCACCTGCGCCGATGTCATGTGCCGCGCCCTTCTCCCACCGATCCGCGCCGAGCCCTTGGGAACAGGGTCGGTGTCCTCGGGCGACCGTGAACACTTGGCGGAGGCAGACGGGTGACGCACCGGACGTGGTCCGGCCTACGGCGAGGGAAGAACGACCGGGAAATTCCCGTCGCCTGAAAGTGGCCGTTCAGGTGACGCGTACACCCATCGCGTGCACGAGCACCCGTCGCGCGGCCTCGGGACATCCATGCGGAACCAGGGAACTGCGGAACCACGAACCCGCAGAACTATGGAATCCGGAACTACGGAACTACGGAACTACGGCATCAGGGTTTCCACGAGGGTTTCCTGGAGCGCGCCGAGCCAGAGATAAGCCATGACCATCGGCTTGCGCGGATCGCTGTCGGGCAGCCGGTAGAGCGAGCCGGCCTCGCCCTCGTCGTCGTCGGTGACCTCCATGCGGGTGCCGATGGTCAGCCGGAGGTCGTTGAGGGCGCCGAGCCAGTTGCGGCATTCGTCGGCGGAGAGCGTGAGTACGCCGCCGCCGTCCTCCTCAGCCGCGAGGGCGTCCAGGGTGCGTACGACCGTGAGGGCGTCCTCGCGCTTGCGGGCGCGAAGATCGTTCTCGGTGAAGCGGCGGAACTCGGCGGACGCGGCGCGCACCTCGGTGTCCTCGTCGCCGTACGCCTCGGGGAAGAGGCGGGCCAGGGCGGGGTCGGCGGGCGGTTCGCTGGGCCCCTCGGCGAAGAGCGTGGCGAGCGGGTCCTCGCCCTCGGCGGGTTCGTCGCCGGGGCCGATCAGTTCCAGCAGCTGGACGGCGAGGGAGCGCAGGATCGCGATCTCCACCTCGTCGAGCGCGACGGCCGCGCCGCCGTCGGGGGTGGCCTTGAAGTGGCCGGCCATGGGTTCTCTCCGATGGATGGGTCGGGCGGGGCAGAAGAGGATCGGACCGGCCCGGCACCCCTGCGGGCGCACCTGGCCGGTCACGGCACTAGTTGCGGTCCTGGGTGAGGGTGGCCCACAGTCCGTAGCCGTGCATGGCCTGGACGTCGCGTTCCATCTCCTCGCGGCTGCCGCTGGAGACGACGGCCCGGCCCTTGTGGTGGACGTCCAGCATCAGTTTGTGGGCCTTGTCCTTGGAGTAGCCGAAGTAGGCCTGGAAGACATAGGTCACATAGCTCATGAGGTTGACCGGGTCGTTGTGGACCAGCGTCACCCAGGGGACGTCGGGCTCGGGGACGACGCGGCTGTCCTCGGCCGACTCGGGACGCTCGATCTCTGTAGGGGCGACACTCACCCACCCCATGCTGCCACCCAGGAGGGGTCATCGCACAAACGACCCGAGATCTCGTCACTCTGACGAAATAGAGGTAGCATCCGGAACATGAACTCTGCGGACCTTGGGCGACGGGTCGGTGTGCCGTCGACCGCGCTCTTCACCGACCAGTACGAGCTCACGATGGTGCAGGCCGCGCTGAAGGCCGGTACGGCCGAGCGGCACTCGGTCTTCGAGGCGTTCACCCGCCGGCTGCCGGAGGGGCGCCGCTACGGCGTCGTCGCGGGCATCGGACGCGTGCTGGACGCGGTGGAGAACTTCCACTTCGACGACGAGATGCTCACCTTCCTGCGCGAACAGGACGTCGTCGACGGACCCACGCTCGACTGGCTGGCCGACTACCGCTTCCGCGGTGACATCTGGGGCTACCCGGAGGGCGAGGTGTACTTCCCCGGCTCGCCCATCCTGCGGGTCGAGGGCTCCTTCGCCGAGTGCGTCGTGCTGGAGACGGTGATCCTGTCGATCCTCAACCACGACTCGGCGATCGCCGCCGCTGCGTCGCGGATGTCCGCCGCCGCGGGCGGCCGCGGGCTGATCGAGATGGGTGCACGGCGCACCCACGAGCTGTCGGCGGTGGCCTCCGCGCGTGCCGCGTACATCGGCGGCTTCGACACCACCTCCGACCTGGCCGCGGGCTTCCGCTACAACATCCCGACCGTCGGGACGAGCGCCCACGCCTTCACGCTGCTCCACGACACCGAGCGCGACGCGTTCCGGGCGCAGGTGGACTCGCTGGGCCGGGGCACGACGCTGCTGGTCGACACGTACGACGTCGCCGAGGCGGTCCGTACGGCGGTCGAGATCGCCGGGACGGAACTGGGCGCGGTACGGATCGACTCCGGGGACCTGCTGCTGGTCGCGCACCGGGTGCGGCAGCAACTGGACGAGCTGGGCGCCACCGGGACGAAGATCGTGGTGACGTCCGATCTGGACGAGTACGCGATCGCCTCGCTGGCCGCCGCCCCGGTCGACGCGTACGGGGTGGGCACGCAGCTGGTGACCGGCAGCGGGCAGCCGACCTGCTCGATGGTCTACAAGCTGGTCGCCCGCGCCGGATCGGCCGACCCCGCGGAGCCGCTGCGTGCGGTCGCCAAGAAGTCGCTCAGTTCGAAGTCGTCGGTGGGCGGTCGCAAGTGGGCGGCGCGCCGGCTGGACGAGAGCGGGGTGGCCGAGGCCGAGGTGATCGGCACCGGTCCCGTACCGGCGGAGCTGGCCGAGCGGCAGCTGCTGGTCGAACTGGTCAGGGGTGGTGAGGTGATCGCCCGCGAGCCGTTGGACGCGGCGCGCGAGCGGCACATGGCGGCGCGGGCGGGGCTGCCGATGTCCGCGATGCAGCTGTCCCGCGGCGAGCCCGTCATTCCCACGGAGTACATCTGAGTACGTCTGTGTACATCCGACGGAGCCGGGAACGGGGGCGGGGACGGGGCGGGTGAGCCGGAACGGGACCGGTGAGGAGGGTGCGACCGGGGCCGTTCGGTAGCCGGTTCGTCTGCGATCGCCGGAACCACCGGAGACGCTTGATTACGTCACCTCCCGAAGCCGCTCCCGAGTCTCTAGGCTCGAATACGCCCCCCATGACCCGCCGACCGTCCCCCACCGAAGGACACCCGCCATGCACCGCGCCTTGATCGTCGTGGACGTACAGAACGACTTCTGCGAGGGCGGGAGTCTCGCCGTGGCGGGGGGCTCCGATGTCGCCGCCGCCATCACCGACCTGATCGGCGAGGCCCAGGCCGGGTACCGCCACGTGGTGGCCACCCGTGACCACCACATCGACCCGGGCAGCCACTTCTCCGACCAGCCGGACTTCGAGCGCTCCTGGCCGCCGCACTGCGTCGCCGGTACGGAGGGGGTGGGCTTCCACCCGAATTTCGCCCCCGCGGTCGCGTCGGGGGCGATCGACGCGGTGTTCGACAAGGGGGCCTACGCCGCGGCGTACAGCGGCTTCGAGGGCCTCGACGAGAACGGCGTCGGGCTGGCGGACTGGCTGCGGGACCGCCGGGTCACCGAGGTCGACGTGGTCGGCATCGCGACCGACCACTGCGTGCGGGCGACGGCGCTGGACGCGGTCCGGGCGGGCTTCACCACGCATGTGCTGCTCGACCTGACCGCCGGGGTCGCCGAGGCGTCCACGGACCGGGCACTGGAGGAGCTCCGCAGGGTGGGCGTGAAGCTCTCCGGCAAGCCGGTGGTGTAGGAGCCCTCACGCCCCACACGGAGCGCGCCGCCCGCGCCCCCACGGCGCCTCATCAGGCATCAGGCTCAGCTCAGGCCGGACGGCGGGCGGGTAGGGCGCGCATGCCCGGCACGGACGCCCCGGCAGGCCCGGGCGACCCGGCCGTCACCGCCGTCACCGCCGTCACAGCTGTCACAGCCGGGCGGAGCAGCGCGCGGATCGGGTGCCAGAGCTCCTGGGCCCGCTCCGGTCTCGCCCGCCAGAGCACCCCGTCCGGGTGGTGCAGCACTGCGGTGATCTCGTCCGGGGTGGGCGGCTCGGCGTTGCCCCGCAGGTAGACGGCGCGCAGGCCGAAATTGCGCAGCCGGGTCAGCGCGCGGGCCCGGTTGACCGCGTGCACCAGGACCCGGATCGGGGCGCCCGGACCCGCTCCGTCCGTCGGGCCGGTCAGGGTGATCGCGACGACCACGCTGCCGTTCGGCAACTTGCTGAACCCTCCGCCTGCCATGTTCCGCGCTCCCCCGTGAGACGTCGTGTCAATAAGGATCTGAACAAGAGGCACCTAAACACGATCGGCCGCCGCCCGCTAGAGGGCGACGGCCGATAAAGCTCTGACCTGCGGTGATGCCGGACTACTCGTGCGAGGCCTCAACCTTGACGATCATCTTCGAGCCGTCGTGCGACTCGCTGACAACCGTGATCCGGGTGTTCGTGTCAGTGACCTGAACACTTCCGGTCTTGTTCTCCTCGTACCAGTAGGTTCCCTTGTGGTCGTCGAAGACCGGGACGCCGGGCTGCGACTTGATCCGCACCGGCACGTCGGCGTTGTGCAGCGTGAAGCCGTCGGTCGCGCGCTGGCTGAAGGGCGCGTCGAAGGGCTGGATCTTGTTGCGGATGACCGTGCCGTCCGCCCACTTCAGCGGCTTGGCGTGCGCGTCGATCGGCAGGATCAGGCCCTTGCCCGGGTGGGTGGAGACGTTGTTGTTCTTCTGGGAGGTGTCCCACTGCCAGATGAGCAGACCGTTCTGGTACGGGTAGTGCTCGACCCAGTCCGGACGGGTCTTGGAGAAGCCGAAGTTGTACGGGCCGACCTTGAGGGTCTGGTCGTAGCTGACGTACTGGCGGTTCTCCGCGATGTAGTACTGCGGGTAGTCCTTGGTGAACGAGTCGCCGACGCGGGAGAAGCCCTTGGCGGTCCAGCCGTTGTCGTCGCCCTCGGCGTTGTCCGAGAAGATCACGGCGCCGTCGGCGGTGACCGAGATGGTGTCGGCCGCGAAGCCGATGCCGCCCGCGCCGCCGTCGGTGGCGTACCGGAAGCGGATGTCGATCTTCTTGCCCGCGTAGGCGTCCAGCGGGTAGGAGAGCTGCTGGTGCTTGCCGGAGACGCCGGTCAGGGCCGGCTTGTCACTGGCGTCGCGCGGGATCGCCTTGCCGTCGGCCGTGCCGTCGATCGTGGTCCAGCTGGTACCGCCGTTGTCCGACACCTCGGTGTAGAGGAAGTCGTAGTCCTTCTCGATGTCCCAGAAGCCCGCGAGGTCCAGGGAGGCCTTGGACTTGCCGGTCAGGTCGACCGAACGGGTGAGGGTGTTGTTCAGGTTGTCGCCCATGTCGCTCCACCACTGCTTGGAGCCCTCGGCGGGCTTCGTGACAGGGGTGGTGACGGGCTTGTCGGGCAGCGTGACGAGGAGCGCCTGCTTGTTCTTGGTGTTGTACTCGGACACGCCCAGCTTGTGGGTGGACTTCGTCGCGGCCTTGGCCTTGTCGTAGTCGAGCCAGCCCAGTTGGAGCTTGTCCCAGGCGGTCATGTCGCCGGGCGTGTCACCGATCTGGCCCTTGCCCGTGCCGAGCCAGGAGCCGGCCGACATCAGGGACCAGAAACCGACCGAGTTCTC
This sequence comes from Streptomyces sp. NBC_00846, assembly GCF_045207325.1. Taxonomy (NCBI): domain Bacteria; kingdom Bacillati; phylum Actinomycetota; class Actinomycetes; order Kitasatosporales; family Streptomycetaceae; genus Streptomyces; species Streptomyces sp. NBC_00846. The sequence goes on from NZ_CP108846.1 coordinate 2,625,841, forward strand.
GGCGCGGTTGGTGGTGTCGTACAGGTCGGGCAGGCCCAGGTCGTGGCCGTACTCGTGGGCGAAGACACCCAGGCCGCCGTTCTCGGGCTGCGCGGTGTAGTCGCCGACCCACATGCCGGTGTCACCGATCTCGGCGCCGCCGGCCTTGTTGTAGGCCGGGCCGGTCGCGCCGACGTCGGTGCCGTAGGCGTACCAGCGGTGCGCCCAGACGGCGTCGGTGCCCTGCACGCCGCCGCCCGCGGACTCGTCCTCACCGGCGTGGACGATCTGGAAGTGGTCGATGTAGCCGTCCGGCTCGTTGAAGTCGCCGTCGTCGTCGTAGTCGTAGCGGTCCCACTGGTCGTACTGCGCCAGGTCGGCCTTGATCTGGTCCGTGGTACGGCCCTTGGCCTTCTGGTCGGCGGCCCAGGCGTTCACGCCGTCGCGGACCATGTCCCAGACGCTGGCGCAGTTGGTCGAGCCGCAGTAGTTGGACCCGTAACGAGCCTCGTTGTACGGCACCTTGACCCAGTCGGAGACCTGGCCTTCGACCGAGTAGCGCCCGGAGGACGTCTTCTCGTAGTACGTCTTCAGCGAGTTCTTGCCGGCACCCGTACCGAAGTAGAGCTCCTGGAAGTGCGCCTGGTTGTAGTCGGCCTGCCAGGCGGTGCTGTTGTCCTTCTTGGGGTCCGGCTTGGCTATCTGGTTGTGCGCCGGGCCGGGCGTGCCGCCGTACTTCGGAACGGCCGGCGCGGGGCCGTCGCCGTCCGGGTCGTACATGGTCGCGTTGTCGACCTTGTCGCCGAAGTCGACCAGGATCGTGAAGATCTTGTCGGTCTTCTCGCGGCCGAGTTCGACGTACTTCTTGTCGTCGAGCTTGACGACCTTGGAGCCGTTGCGGGTCGACACCTTCTTGTCGCCCGCTATGACCTGCTCCAGGGCGGCCTGACGCTGGGCGTCCTGCTGCTTGCTGAAGGGGCCCTGCAGGTCGTGCGAGTCTCCCTTGGCCGAGCCCGGATCGCGGCGCTCGACCGCGGGCGCCTTCGCCCCCGACGTGTGGTCATCTGCCTGGGCTGTAGCGAAAGCCGACGCCGTAGCGGCAGTCGCGGCCATGGCCACGACAACCGCAGCGGCGCGAAGCGCCCGTCTGTTACTGGTCACTTGATGCAGTCCTCCCCGGCGCCCGCGGCTGCGGCCTGGCGTGGAGTGGAGGGGCCGAGCGCGGATACGCGTCACAAGTGACGACATTCGACCGGAGTTACGAGAGAAAAGACAGATCTTGACTTGAACAGACCAAGTGCACTATGCAGGAGCACATTTCCGTTAGTCGAACGCTTCCCACGCGGACAACCGGCGCGTCATAACCGAGGGTTGAAGCACGGAATGACTCCGTGCGCCCCCCGTGCACCGGTACCGTGGGTTAGGTGATGCTTACTACCGGTTCCGCTCGGGCATCCACCGTCGTAGAGTCGCTTGACAGTGCGACCGTGTCGAGAGACTGCCCATCCGATGCCCCGAGGACGGATACCGCCATGCCGCGTATCACTGCCGCACAGCTCTCCTACGGTTCGGTCACCGTCATCTTCTCGACCCTCGCCATGCTGCTGCTCTCCCGTACGGGTTCGGGCCTCGGCATCGCCGTCATCGGGACCGCGGCGCTCGCGCTCGGCCTGCTGGTGGCCGTGACCGTACCCCGCACGACCCGGGCGAAAACAGCGAAGTCCGCGAAGGCCGGGGCCGCAGCGCGCACGAACCACGATCCGGTCTCCGCCGCCGTCGAGGCCGAGGGCCTCGCCCGCGACGACGTCCGGGCCCCGATCCCGCAGGCCCGCACGGCCGGACAGCGCGCCGCGGCGCGGGCGGACGAACTGATGGGCGAGCATTCCCTGCGGCACTGAGTACGGGCACGGCCCCGGTCTCCGTACGGGCTCGATGACCGAGCCGGTACGGAGACCGGGGCCGTAGGGCGCGGCAGCGACTCAGTCGGTCTGGACGACCACCGTCTTCGCCACCTTGTCGTGAAGGCCCTGCCGGTACGGCTTGTCCGTGAACATGAGCACGATGTTGATCAGCCACCACAGGCACGGGCAGCACAGCAGCGCCGGCAGCCACAGCACCACGCCCCGCAGGAACGCCGCCCCGGTGTCCGGCACCCGGCCGTCGTTGAGCATCGCGACCCGCAGCTTCAGCAGCCGCTTGCCGATGGTCCGGCCGTCCTTGTGCGTGAAGTACGTGTCGTACGCGACGTAGACCACCAGCCCGATCAGCGACCAGAGCAGCTGGTGCCCGCTGTACGTCTGGCTGAAGACATTGCTGACGCCGTTGTTGCTGCTGTTGTCGTTCATCTCGACCGCCCCGCCCCACGGCAGCGAGATCAGATACAGCGGAACCGAGATGATGAGGAAGTCGATCAGCCGGGCCAGAATCCGCTTGCCGGGCTCGCCCAGCGGCGGCATACCGGCCAGCGGATCCACACCCCCGTACGGGCCACCGCCGCCGTAGGCACCGGGACCGTACGGCGGCGGTGGACCGGGCGGTGGACCGGGCGGCGGAGGCGGCGGGGTGCCCCCGTAGGGCGAGCCCGACGACGGCCCCTGCGGCCCTTGGGGCCCCTGCGGTCCCTCCGGCCCTTGAGACCCCTGGGGCTTCTTGAGGAACGGGTCCTCCTCAGGCGGCTGACCGGGCGTCGGCTGATCGTTGCTCATGGGGGCAGTGCACCCCGGCCCGCAGGTGCCCGCAACGCCTCAGGTGCGTTCGGGGGAACGGGGCGTCCTCCGCAGGGCCTCACCCAATGGGCCGTCCGCCGGAGGAGTGCCCTCCACGGGCCGGGGCACGGAGTCAGAGGCTGTCGGGCGACCTCCGGTCGGAAAGCGGACGCGGTCTGGTGCGTGCGATTCCAAGGCGCCGGGATGTCCTCGTAGCGGAGCTACTAGGGCATTTCGGCAACGCGGGAAGCGTGCGTGCCAGGGCGTGGCCGCCCGATCGGAGGTCGCCCGACAGCCTCTCAGCCGGCGACGAAGGTGCGCGCCGCCTTGTCGTGCCAGCACTGGCGCCACGGCCGGTCGATCAGGCACCACAGCACGTTGACCACCCCGACCACCAGGATGCCCAGCAGGCCGTAGACCAGCCAGCGGCGCAGCGCGGCGGCGAAGGACGGGGTCTCGTGGGACTCAATGTCCCGTACGTCGAGTCCGCAGAGCTTCTTGCCGAGCGTACGGCCCCACTTCGCGGTCGGCAGTGCCTCCAGCAGCACGCCGAGCACGAAGAACGCGCCGAGCACCGCACCGAACAGACCGGCCGTGGTGGAGTCCACCAGCCAGACGGTGACCGTCTCACCGGACAGCTTCGCCGCGTTGATCTTCTCGTCGATGTGGTCCATCGCGTGTGAGAGGAGCGGGAAGCCGATCGCGCCGACGAGTGCGCCCAGCACGACCGTGTCGACGAGCCGCGCGGCGAACCGCTTCCCGAGCCCGGCGGGCCTGGCCGCCGCCTGGGCCTGTACGAGCTGCTGGAAGGGGTCGTCGACCGGCGGCTTCCAGGGCACGACGGGCTGATCGGGCTGCCCGCCCTGCGCACCGAACTGGGGGTGGGGTTGCCGAGGCTGCAGGGACTGCTGGGGTTGGTGGGCCTGGGGTTGGTGGGGTTGGTGGGCCTGGGGTTGCTGGGGTTGGTGAGTCTGTGGCTGGGGGCGGGCCATCTGGTCGGGCTGGGCGAGCTGGTGGACCTGCTGCGCCCAGGGGGTGGCACCGCCGGGGCCGGAAGCTGGGTTCGGGGCGGGGGCGGGAGCGGGGGTGGCGGATTGCGCGGGGGGCTGGGCCGCCGTGCGCCGTGGCGCCTGCGGTGGTGTCTGCGCGGGGGTGCCGGGTCCGATCGCGCGGATCGTCATCGTCCCGTCCGCGGGCTCCTGTTCCGCCGACCGGGAAGCGGGTGCGCGGCCCGGGCGGTCGACCCGGATCGCGACGGTGTTCTCGGGGATCTGGCCGCCGCCGTCGCGCATGGCGGGCAGCGCACCGCCCGTCGGCTCCGGCGAAGCCGGCCGACGCGGGTCCACGGGGGTGAGGTCGGCGGGTGTCCGGAGCGCGGGGGCGCGGTCGGCCGGGACCGGATCGGTCGAGGCACGGTCGGTCCGGACCGGATCGGCCGGGGCACGGACCGCGGGGACACGGTCGGCGGGGGTACGGTCCGCGGGCGTACGCGGATCCCGCCCGGACTCCGCCACCGAGCCGGACTCCGGTGCCGACGGCTCACGCCGATCGCCCTGCCGGCCCGGGTCGCCCTGTACACCGGGCTGCCCGGTGCCGCCCCAGGAGACCCGTCGGTCGCGTTCGCCGCCGAAGCCGGTCTGCCGGGAGGCGTCGGCCTGCCAAGCGGTGGCCGGTTCCCGTTGGTTGTCCGCGTGCGGTTCCTCGTCGAGGTAGACCGGACCGGTCTCGTCCACCGGAGCGTCGGCCGGCGCGGGCGCCGCGACCGACGGCTGCGGCTGCGGGCTCGGCGGCGGTTCGGCCGCCGCTCCGGCGGGCGAACCGGGCATCGACTCGCCCTGCTGCGGGGCGGGCCGGCTCGTGCCGGGCACCCACGAAGCGCCGTTCCAGTACCGGACATATCCGGGAATGGACGGGTCGGGGTAATACCCCTCATGGGGGCTTTCGTCACCGGGTGCCGGGGTTGGGGCGCTCATCACCGTGGTCCCGTATCTCTTCGAGGCCTCAATACAACGGGTCCACATCTATCAGACGCCCGCCCACCCCCGGGCCGGTCCAGGGGTTTGGACCACTTTCCGGTCACCCGGAAATTCTTTCCGGAAGTCGCGTCATAGTTGGCGTTGAGGGCGCTCTCTCCCTGTGCGGACCGGTCGCGGGACCGGCCCACAGGCACCGAAAGGACGCACTCATGCACACCGTCGTGGAGCGCGAGCTGCAGCTCAAGCTGGTTCTGTCACCCGAGCGCAGCATCCCCGTCCCTGCCCTGCTGACGTACCGCACGGCGGATCCGTACGCCGTGCACATCGCCTTTCACATCGGCTCCGACTTCCCCGTCCACTGGACGTTCGCCCGCGATCTGCTCATCGAGGGCGTGTTCCGGCCGTGCGGTCACGGGGACGTGCGGATCTGGCCGACGAAGGCCGACCGGCGCAACGTCCTCTTCGTGGCGCTGACTTCGCCCGAGGGCGACGCCCTGCTGGAGGTGCCGTCCGCCGCCGTGGCCGCCTGGGTGGAACGGACCCTGCGGCTGGTTCCGCCGGGTACGGAGACCGAGCGGCTCGGCATCGACGAAGGTCTCGCCGAGCTGCTCGCGCCGCTGCCGGCCGACGACCTGTGGCTCAGCGACCTGTGGGGGCCGGACGATTGGCAGGGCGGCGACGCGTGAGCAGGCGTGGCCGCGCTCCCCGTCGGCCGTCAGAACACCTTGCCCGGGTTGAGCAGCCCCAGCGGGTCGAAGGCCTGCTTGATGCCCCGGTGCAGTTCGACGCTCACCTCACCGAGCTCGCGCGCGAGCCACTCCTTCTTCAGTACGCCGACGCCGTGTTCACCCGTGATCGTGCCGCCGAGTTCCAGGCCGAGCCCCATGATCTCGTCGAAGGATTCACGGGCCCGCCGGGACTCGTCGGCGTCGGCGTGGTCGAAGCAGACGACGGGGTGGGTGTTGCCGTCGCCCGCGTGCGCGCAGACGCCGATGGTGAGGCCGTACTTCTCGGCAATGGCGGCGGTGCCCTCGAGCATCGCGCCGAGCTTCGAGCGCGGTACGCAGACGTCGTCGATCATCGTGGCCGACTTGACGGTCTCCAGTGCGGTGAGCGACATCCGCCGGGCCTGGAGCAGCATTTCGGACTCGGCGGCATCCTGGGCCGGGACCACCTCGGTGGCGCCCGCCGCGGTGCACAGCTCGCCGACGACGGCCAGGTCGGCCGACGGGTCCGGGGTGTCGAAGGCGGCGAGCAGGAGCGCCTCGGTGGTGTCGGGCAGGCCCATGTTGGCCATCTTGTTGACGGCACGGATCGTCGTACGGTCCATCAGTTCGAGGAGTGACGGAGTGTGACCGCGCTCCATGATCCGGCAGATCGCGTCGCACGCGGTCGCCGCGCTCGGGAACTCGGCGGCCAGCACCAGCTGCTGCGGCGGCCGGGGCTTCAGCGCGAGCACGGCCTTGACGACGATGCCGAGGCTGCCCTCCGAGCCGACGAAGAGCCGGGTGAGGTCGTATCCCGCGACGCCCTTCGCGGTACGGCGGCCGGTGGTGAGCAGGCGCCCGTCGGCGAGGACGACCTCCAGGCCGAGTACGTACTCTGCGGTGACCCCGTACTTCACGCAGCACAGCCCGCCGGACGCGGTGCCGATGTTGCCGCCGATGGTGCACATCTCCCAGCTGGAGGGGTCCGGCGGGTAGTACAGACCCTGTTCGTCGACCGCCCGCGAAAGCACCGCGTTGACGACACCGGGCTCGACGACCGCGATCCGGTCGACCGGGTTGATCTCCAGGATCCGGTCCATCTTCACGAGAGACAGCACGATGCAGCCCTCGGAGGCGTTGGCCGCGCCCGACAGACCGGTACGGGCGCCCTGCGGGACGACCGGGACGCGCAGGGCCGTTGCCGTGCGCATGATGTGCTGGACCTGCTCGACCGTACGCGGGAGCACGACGGCGACGGGCATCCCCGCCTCGCAGAAGCTCGCCATGTCGTGGGCGTACGAGACAGTGACGTCCGGATCGGTGATCAGGGCCTCGGCCGGCAGCCCCGCACGCAGTTGCTCGAGAAGTCCATTCATGATCCAAGCGTGGCACCCGGGCCCATTGGTGTGAACCCGTCTGCGGCAGCCTTCGCAAGACGCGGTGTGCTCTTCGTACTGACGCAGAGTGATCGGCATGGATGTCATGCCGCAGCAGCCCCCCGAGTCCGTCGATTCGACGAAGCCTCCCCCTGACTCTCCCCCTGGCCCGCCCCTTGAGCCCGCAGGAACCGACCCCGTACCCATGGACCCGGCGCCGCCGGACCCGGCATCCACGGACCCGGCATCCATGGACCCGGCGCCGCTGGACCCGGCGTCGTCGGCCGAGCTGCCGCCCCTCTCGCTGCGTACGACGCTGCGCAGGGCGGCCATGGGTGTGGTGGCGGGTGCGGTACTGGTGACGGGTGCGGTGGTGGCCGTGCCGGAGGACAAGAAGAAGTCCGCGCCGCCGCCCGCGCCGGGTCCGGTTTCACGTGCCCTGAAGGCGTCGGACATGGGCTATCCCGCCTCGCTCTCCGATCTGACGGCGCTGATCGGGGACCGGCAGCAGTGGGTGGGTACGCATCCTGCCGACGCGAAGTCGTGGGCGCTGCTCGGCACGGCCTTCGTGGAGTGGGGGCAGCGGTCCGCGGACGAGGCGTACTTCGGCCGGGCCGAGGAGGCGCTGAAGCGCTCGCTGAACGTCGAGCCGGGTGAGAAGGGGAACACGGCGGCCTGGGTGGGACTCGCGACGCTCGCCAATGCCCGCCACGACTTCGTCCTGGCGAAGAAGTGGGGCGAGACGGTACGGGCGCGGCAGCCGAAGCAGTGGACGGTGTACCCGGCGCTGATCGACGCGTACAACGGCCTCGGCGACTACAAGGCCTCACGCACGGCGGTCGAGCGGTTCGCGGCACTGCGCCCCGGCGCCGCGGCGCTCCTGCGGACGGCGCGGATGGACCGGGACCGCGGCTGGCGCGAGAATGCGCTGGCGGGCGCGCAGGACGCGGCGGACCGGGCCACCACGGCGGCGCAGAAGGCGCAGTGCCTGCATCTGCTGGGCCAACTGGCCTGGGAACGGGGCGAGCCCGAGGAGGCGGTCACGCAGTACAGCGCGGCGCTGCGGACCGACCGCGACCACTACGCGTCGTTCGCGGGCCGGGCCGCGGCGCTGGCGGCGCTCGGCCGCACGGACGACGCGGAACGCGACTACAAGGCGGCGCTGGCCGGTCTGCCCCGGCCCGAATACCTGCTGGACCTGGGCGAGTTGTACGAGTCGCTGGGCCGGGACGAGGATGCCCAAAGCCAGTACGCGCAGCTCCGCGAGACTCTCGCGCGTGGCGACGGCCAGGGCGTGGACAACGCGCTCCTGCGCGGCCGTTTCGAGGCCGCTCACGGGGACCCGGCGGTGGCGGTGAACGTGCTGAACGCGGAGTGGGCCCGGCAGCACCGAAGCGCGGCGATGGCGGACGCGCTGGGCTGGGCGCTGCACCTGTCCGGCGACTCGTCCGATGCCCTGCCGTACGCGACGCGTGCGGTCGGCGCGGAGAAACAGATCGCCTCGTACGCGTCCCATCTGGGCGCGATCCAGCAGGCGTTGAAGGACTACGACCCGGCGCGCCGCAACCTGACGGAGGCCCTGCGCATCAACCCGCACTTCTCACCGCTGGAGGGCCCGGCGGCCAAGGAGGCCCTGGACCTGCTGGGCGGCCCTTCGGCGGGCGGCCCGCCGGGCATGGCGCCCGCGAAGCCGTAGCGCGCTTCAGCGGCGCCGAGTCGTCGCTGACGGCGGCCGATCGGTTCGGTCGCCGGAGGGCCCACGATGCGCGGGCCCTCCGGCGACTTCCCTTCCATGCCACCCGGACCGGCTCGCCGGGAGCGGTGACGTAGCGGGGGGACGGCTTCCAGGTCGGGGTGGCTCGCATCGTGGCGTCGGCAGGAGCTTGGTGGCTTCCCGGTCCGGCGGCCGAGGCTCGTGTGCCGTCGGGCATCAGCGGTCACTTGCCGGGCGTCTTCTGATGGCGGGCGCGGGGCGGGTTCGCGTTCCAACCCCGAGAACGACTACGTGGGCAAGATGCGCGACTACCCGGCCATGCGGATCCCCCACTACCTGATCATCGACACGCGCGCCGGAATCGTCCTGCACCACTGGAAGCCGACGGGCGGGGACGACAGCGACGCACGGTACGCCAACACGATGGAGTACACGTTCGGCGACGTCGTCCCCGTCGGCGAATGGACCATCGACACGAGCGTCTTCCTCCGTTACGCACAGGACGACGGCCAGTGACTTCGCCACCGATCGGGAATGCCATCCAGGCCCGGCGTACCGCGCTCGGGCTGTCCCAGACGGAGCTCGCCCAGCTGGCCCCGGACCACGCAGGCCCAGGTCTCCCGCATCGAACGCGGTGCCATCACCCCGACTCTTCCGGTCCTGGAACGGCTCGCCCGCGCACTTGACGCCGACCTGGAAGTCACGCTGAAAGCGCTCTGAAGGGGCTGACCACCGCCCGCGCGCCAGGGCGGTCCGAAGTGCCCCCCTCGTTCTGCGTCTCCCCTCGGACGGCGAGCTCGACGCCTTCGCTCAGGTGGCCGCCGACGGAGTTGTCCCCGACGGCGCTGTGTACTTCCCGCAGCCCTGGGCCTCCGCGCCGCCGACCGAGCGGGCCAGGAGCGTCGTGCAGAACCACTGGTGGGCGCGAGGTGACTGGACCCGCGAGGCCTGGCGCCTGCTCCTCGCCGTCTTCCGCGACGGCCAGGTCATCGGCCAGCAGAACCTCTCCGCCCGCAACTTCGCCACCACCGGCGAGGCCCGCACCGGCTTCTGGCTCGGCCGCCGCTTCCAGGGCCAGGGCTACGGCACCCAGATGCGTGCCGCCGCCCTGGCCCTTGCCTTGACTGCCTTGGCGCCGCTCGTGTCACCTCCACCGCCTTCGCCGACAACGCCGCCTCGCGGGCGGTGTCCAGCAAGTTCGGGACGCGGCCGGGGTCGGGGGCGAGGTTGTCCCAGGCGGCGACGACACCCGACGAAACGAACCGTTTTACACTCGCGTTCGATTCACTGAGATCGGCGGCGTTGAGCCCCGCCGACAGTTCTGAGCTGGTCCACCGGGTCAGGCAGGAGCTGTAGCCGACAGGAAGAGGTAACTACCGCGCTTGCCCCTGAACTTGGCCATGTCGCCTGGCGTACCAGTAGCTACAGCGGCGGGGGTTCGTCCGGTGGCGACTGCGTGGAGGTGGCCGCCCTCCCCACCGGCACCGCCGTCCGCGACAGCAAGAACCCCGCAGGCCCCGCCCTCCGCTTCGGTGACAGGACCTGGGCCGTTTTCCTCGCGGAGGCCAAGCGGGCGCGGTAGTGCAACGCTCCGGCCGGCGCACAGGGCCGGGGCTGTCGGGCGTGCCGGAGGCTCCGGTCCGAGCGGTCGGTGGACGTCCTCCGCCGGACCGCTCCCCCTGTCGGCAGCCGACCGGCCGCCCTGCCGTTCAGGATCGCGTCCTCCTGTGCCCCGCACCGAGAGCCCTCGCGCCATATCATCAAACGCATGAACGACACCGTGTACGAGCACCTGCGCAAGTACGCCAAGGAACTCACCGTGCCTCCCGGTCTGGACTATCCGGAGATCAGCCATGGCGAGATCGTCATGATGATGTCGCCCGTGAAACGGCACGAGCTCGCCGCCCTGCGTCTGCGCAGGCAGCTCGATGCCCAGCTCCCGGAGGGCGTGATCGCCCATACCGGCGGAGACGTCGAGGACCAAGTGCTCGGGATCCTGCGGCGCCCCGATGTGATCGTGGTTCCCGAATCCGTACTCGAAGAAGGGGACGAGGAAGGCATTGATCCTGCGGATGTTCTCCTGGCCTCCGAGATCGTTTCGCGTTCCAACCCCGAGAACGACTACGTGGGCAAGATGCGCGACTACCCGGCCATGCGGATCCCCCACTACCTGATCATCGACCCGCGCGCCGGAATCGTCCTGCACCACTGGAAGCCGACGGGCGGGGACGGCAGCGACGCACGGTACGCCAACACCATGGAGTACACGTTCGGCGACATCGTCCCCGTCGGCGAATGGACCATCGACACGAGCGTCTTCCTCCGTTACGCACAGGAAGACGGACGGTGACTTCGCCACCGATCGGGAATGCCATTCAGGCCCGGCGTACCGCGCTCGGGCTCTCCCAGTCGGAGCTCGCCCAGCTGGCCCGGACCACGCAGGCCCAGGTCTCCCGCATCGAACGCGGCGCCATCACCCCGACTCTTCCGATCCTGGAACGGCTCGCCCGCGCGCTCGGCGCCGACCTGGAAGTCACGCTGAAGGCACGCTGAGGGGTGCCGACGGTGGCCCGGGCGCCGAGGGAGATCCGAGGGCCCCGGACAGCAGAAACGGGCTCCCCGGAGGGAGCCCGTTCCGCTGTCCCGAGCGGAGGCTCAGAGGTTGCCGCGCCTCTCCTGCTCGCGTTCGATCGCCTCGAACAGGGCCTTGAAGTTGCCCTTGCCGAAGCCCATCGAGCCGTGGCGTTCGATCATCTCGAAGAAGACGGTCGGGCGGTCCTGGACCGGCTTGGTGAAGATCTGGAGCAGGTAGCCGTCCTCGTCGCGGTCGACGAGGATCTTGAGCTCGCGCAGGGTCTCCACGGGGACCCGGGTCTCGCCCGCCCACTCGCCGAGGGTGTCGTAGTACGAATCGGGGGTGTCCAGGAACTGGACGCCGGCCGCCCGCATCGCGCGCACCGAGGCGACGATGTCGTTCGTGGCGAGCGCGATGTGCTGGACGCCCGCGCCGCCGTAGAACTCCAGGTACTCGTCGATCTGGGACTTCTTCTTGGCGACGGCCGGTTCGTTGATCGGGAACTTGACCTTGAGCGTGCCGTCGGCGACGACCTTGGACATCAGGGCGGAGTACTCGGTGGCGATGTCGTCGCCCACGAACTCCTTCATGTTGGTGAAGCCCATGACGGAGTTGTAGAAGGCAACCCACTCGTTCATCCGGCCGAGTTCCACATTGCCGACGCAGTGGTCGATGGCCTGGAAGAAACGCTTGGCCGGCGGCTCGACGATCGGGGCCGCGGCGACGAAGCCGGGGAGGTACGGGCCGTCGTAGCCGGTGCGCTCGACGAGGGTGTGGCGGGTCTTGCCGTACGTGGCGATGGCGGCGAGGACGACCGTGCCGTGCTCGTCCTTGACCTCGTGCGGCTCGGCGAGGCCGAGGGCGCCGTGCTCGACCGCGTACGCGTAGGCCGCGCGGGCGTCCGGGACCTCGATGGCCAGGTCGACGACGCCGTCGCCGTGCTCGGCCACGTGGTCGGCGAGGAAGCGGCCGTGGTCGGTGGACGCCTTGATGACGGAGGTGAGGACGAACCTGGCCGAGCCGTTGGTCAGGACGTAACTCGCCGTCTCACGGCTGCCGTTCTCCGGTCCGGAGTAGGCGACCAGCTTCATACCGAAGGCCGTCGAGTAATAGTGTGCGGCCTGCTTGGCGTTGCCGACGGCGAAGACGACCGCGTCCATTCCCTTCACCGGGAAGGGGTCGGCCTGCCGGGCAGTGTCGGGGGTGGTGTGCAGAGTCTCAGTCATGTCCGAAGGCTCTCGCCGCTTCGCAAGGTGCGCAACAGTTCGCGAATTCGCTGGGCAATCTGCACAGCGAATGGGGATGATGGCCGGGCTATCTGTACATGATGACCATCACAGTGACCCCCCGGAGACGCACCATGGCGATCGATCATCTGGACGGCCGGCTCATCGTACTGCTGGCGCGCGAACCCCGCATCGGCGTTCTGGAGACCTCGCGCCGGCTCGGCGTGGCGCGGGGGACGGTGCAGGCGCGGCTCGACCGCCTTCAGTCGAATGGAGTCATCCGCGGATTCGGCCCGACCGTCGATCCGGCGGCGCTCGGCTACCCGGTCACGGCGTTCGCCACGCTGGAGATCAAGCAGGGTCAAGGAGCGGACGTACGGGCGCACTTGGCCGGTGTTCCGGAGGTGCTGGAGCTGCACACCACCACCGGGCACGGCGACATGCTCTGCCGTCTCGTGGCGCGTTCCAACGCCGATCTCCAGCGGGTGATCGACCGGGTTGTCGGTTTTGATGGCATCGTCCGGGCCTCCACGGCCATCGTCATGGAGAACCCGGTTCCGCTGCGCATCATCCCGCTCGTCGAGCAGGCCGCGGAGGACGACGACTGAGCCAAGGAGTGACGTGTGAGCTTCTGGGAGTATCTGGGCAACCGGCACCAACAGCTGCTCACCGACGCGTTCCAGCACATCAGCGCGGTATTCCAGTGCATGGTCATCGCCACCGTGCTGGGCATCCTGATCGGGGTCGTCACCTATCGCAGCGGGTGGGCGGGTTCGCTGGCGATCACGTCGACGGCGACGATCCTCACCATTCCGTCCCTCGCCGCGATCGGTCTGCTCATCCCGCTGGTCGGGCTGGGGGTCCCGCCGACGGTGGTCACTCTGACGCTGTACGGGCTGCTGCCGATCGTCCGTAACTCCATCGTGGGGCTGCGGGGGGTCGATCCGGCGCTCGTCGATGCGGCGAAGGGCATCGGGATGTCGCGGCCCGCCCGGCTGTTCCGGGTGGAACTGCCGATCGCCTGGCCGCCGATCCTCACCGGCATCCGGGTCTCCACCCAGATGCTGATGGGCATCGCCGCCATCGCCGCGTACGCGTCGGGCCCGGGCCTGGGCAACGAGATCTTCCGCGGCATCGCCTCGCTGGGCAGCGCCAACGCGATCAATCAGGTGCTCGCGGGCACGCTCGGCATCGTCATCCTCGCCCTGCTGTTCGACGCCGCGTACGTCCTGCTCGGGCGGCTCACCATCCCTAGGGGGATTCGTGCCTGAGACCGCCGACGCCGGGACGACCGGGTCCGGGCCTGCCGGGAGCACCGACGCCGGCACCGCCTACCGTGCCGGGACGACACACACCACCTCCGGCGCCACCATCCACCTGGACAATCTGACCAAGCGCTACCCGGGCAATCCGAACCCGGCGGTGGACAACGTCACGATGGACATCAAGGCGGGCGAGACCGTGATCTTCGTCGGCCCGTCCGGCTGCGGGAAGTCCACCACCCTGAAGATGATCAACCGGCTGATCGAGCCGACGTCCGGGCGGATCAGGATCAACGACGAGGACGTCACCGACATCGACCCGGTGAGGCTGCGCCGCAAGATCGGTTACGCGATCCAGTCGTCCGGGCTCTTCCCGCACATGACGGTCGCGGAGAACATCGCCCTCGTACCGAAGATGGTCGGCTGGTCGAAGCCGAAGGTGAAGGACCGGGTCGAGGAGATGCTCGATCTCGTCGGCCTCGATCCCCGGGAGTTCCACGGCCGCTACCCGCGTGCGCTCTCCGGCGGACAGCAGCAGCGGGTGGGCGTGGCACGGGCCCTGGCGGCCGACCCGCCGGTGCTGCTGATGGACGAACCATTCGGCGCGGTCGACCCGATCACCCGCGACCACCTCCAGGACGAGCTGATCCGGCTCCAGCACGAGCTGCACAAGACGATCGTCTTCGTCACCCACGACTTCGACGAGGCGATCAAGCTGGGTGACCGGATCGCCGTACTGCGGGAGCGTTCGCACATCGCGCAGTTCGACACTCCGGAGGCGATCCTCACCAACCCGACGGACGACTTCGTCTCGGGTTTCGTCGGTGCCGGGGCGGCGCTGAAACGGCTCAACCTCACCCGCGTACGGGATGTGGAGATCGCCCAGTTCCCGACGGTGACGGTCGACGACCCGCTCCAGTCGATCTTCAACACGCTGCGCAGCAGTCTGCACAACGAGCTCCTGATGCTGGACCGCAGGAACCGCCCGTACAAGTGGCTGCGGCGCGGCGACCTGATGCGGGCCCGGGGTTCGCTGGCGCGGGCCGGGCAGCTGGTCCATGACACGGTGACGCGCGACGCGACGCTGCACGACGCGCTGGAGGCGGTGCTGATCGACAGCGGGGGGCGGGTCGCGGTGACCGGGCGGCGCGGCGAGTTCATCGGGGTCGTCGACATGCACACCCTGATGAATTCCGTCCATGAGCTGCTGGAGGCCGACCGGCTCACCGCCATCGAGCACCAGCACGACCTGGAGGAACTCCGCTCCCACCAGACCGAACAGGAGCTGGAAGGCGGTGCGGACGGATGAATCCCGACTCCCCGCTCGATTCCGGTTCGTCGCGTACGGCGCGTTCCCCCCGCCGGGTGCCCTCGTCCGACAAGGACCGTCCGCCCGGCGAACACGACGTCAAGGGCCACGCCTTCCGCGACGAGGAGGAGGAACCCCCGCCGCCACCGGAACGGCCGCGGCGCCGGATCACCTGGCAGAAACTGGTGGTGCTGCCGGCCGCGCTCGTGATCGTCCTGGTCATCACCTACCTGTGGATCACCAACATCCCCCTCGACTCGATCGCGAGGAATTCGCTCACCGGCGGCAATGTGCAGTTGCGCTGGTGGCAGCATGTGGAGCTGACCGCGATCTCGACGTTCTGGGTGCTGATCATCGCCATCCCGCTGGGGATCGCACTGACCCGGCGCAGGCTGCGCAGGGGCGCCCCGCTGGTCACGGCGCTCGCCAACATCGGGCAGGCGACCCCGGCGATCGGTCTGCTGGCGCTGCTGGTGATCTGGCTGGGCATCGGCCCGTCGACGGCGATCATCGGCATGGTGATCTACGCGGTGCTGCCGGTGTTCTCCAACACGGTGGCCGGTCTGAAGGCGATCGCACCGGACCTGGTGGAGGCCTCGCGCGGCATCGGCATGTCGGCGATGGGGACGCTCGCGAAGGTCGAACTGCCGCTTGCCGTCCCGCTGATCCTGGCCGGTGTACGGACGGCGCTGGTGCTCAATGTCGGCACCGCGACCCTGGCCACCTTCGTCGGCGGCGGCGGTCTCGGGGACCTGATCACCTCGGGCATCCAGACCCAGCGGATGCCGGTGCTGGTGCTCGGTTCCGTACTGACGGTGGTGCTGGCGCTGCTGGTGGACTGGCTGGCGTCGCTGGTCGAGGTGGCGCTGACACCGCGCGGGCTGGAGGTGGGGTGAGATGGGCGCGGGGACGAGGCGGGGTGCGAAGGCCCGACGGAGGGTGCGTGCCTGGCTCGTGGGGGTGGTGGCGCTGGCGCCGGCGCTCGCCGGGTGCGGGCTGAAGAGCGGCTCGCCGATGGTGGACGACGTGGTGCCGGGCTCCGTCGGCCGGGGGAAGCCGCTGGACGGTGCCTCGTTGACCGTCACCTCGAAGAACTTCAGCGAGAACATCGTCCTGGGCCAGATGATCGGCCTGGTCTTCAAAGCGGCCGGGGCGGAGGTCCTGGACCGGACGAACCTGCCCGGTTCGATCAGTGCGCGCGAGGCGATCGTCAAGGGCGGCGCGGACGCGATGTACGAGTACACGGGCACCGGCTGGATCACCTACCTGGGTCACGCGAAGCCGATCGCCGACCCGTTGAAGCAATGGGAGGCGGTCCGGGACGAGGACCGGAAGAACGGGGTGACGTGGCTGCCGCAGTCCACCCTCAACAACACCTACGCGCTCGCCATCAGCCGGAAGAACAACGCGAAGTACCACCTGAAGACGCTCTCCGACGTCGCCGCGCTGTCGAAGAAGAACCCGTCGGCGGTGACGATCTGCGTGGAGAACGAGTTCGCCTCGCGCGACGACGGACTGCTGGGCATGGAGAAGGCGTACGGGATGTCCCTGCCGGCCGCCAACATCAAGAAGATGGACGCCGGGATCATCTACACCCAGGTCTCGAAGTCGAACTCCTGCCTGCTGGGCGAGGTGTACACCACGGACGGCCGGATCAAGGCCATGGACCTGGAAGTTCTCGTGGACGACAAGCACTTCTTCCCCAACTACAACGCGGCGCCCGTCATTCACACCAAGACCTTCGAGAAGTACCCGCAGATCGCGGGGCTGCTCGACCCGCTCAGCAAGAAGCTGACGACGGAGGTCGCGCGGGAACTCAACGCGAAGGTGGACGTCGAAGGGCAGGACCCGCACGAGGTGGCGAAGGGCTGGCTGATCCGGGAGGGGTTCATCGAGAACAAGAAGGGGTGAGGGGGTGAGGGCCGCCGGCGGGGGCTTCCCCGAGTTACAAAGGAGTCGATGCAAAGAAAGACTTGCAAAGCTGTCTTTGCAAGTCTACCGTTGAGGCATGGCAGCGACAGAAGCCGCCGGCAGCGACACCGCCGCCGACGATCAGAAGATCCTCAACATCGATGCCCGCACCCTGCGCGGGCTCGCCCACCCCCTGCGCATCCGACTACTCAACGCGCTCCGGGAGTTCGGCCCCGCCACCGCGTCCGGCCTCGCCGACCGGCTCGGCGAGTCCAGCGGCGCCACCAGCTATCACCTGCGCCAGCTGGCCACCTACGGCTTCGTGGAGGACGACCCCGAGCTCGGCAAGGGGCGCGAGCGGTGGTGGCGGGCGGCGCACTCCGGCAGCGCCTTCGACACCAGGATCATGCGGGACGCCGACCCCGAGGTCCGCGGCGCGATGAACGTCGTACTCCACGAGCTCGCCACGACCCATGCCCAGGAGCTCAACACCTGGCTCGGCACGATGCACGAGTGGCCCGAGGAGTGGACCCAGAACTGGGACCTCAGCGACTTCAAGATCCGGCTCACCCCTGAGCTCACCAGCGAACTGGCCCACAAGATCCACGACCTGGTCAACAGCTATCGCGGACGTGTCCCCGAGGGCACCGAGGGCTCGGCCATGGTCCGTACGCATACGCATCTCTTCCCCCGCCCCAACGCCTGAACCGACCGAAGGGACCCCTCGCCATGAACGCCGAGACGCACCTGCAGCTGCACAGGGCCCGCTCCACCGAACTGCACCACCAGGCCGACGAGTCCCGCCTGGCGCCGCGCGCCCCGCGCAAGGACCTGCGGACCCAATTGGGCTGGACCATGGTCGAGTTGGGCCTGCGCCTGATACCGAACCGGCCCACGCTGTCGGCTCACTCGCCTCGAACGGCCTAGAGCCATGGACGGGGGGGGAGGAAGAACGCACACGAGAGCGCGCACGACAACACAGACACCGACACACCCGTCGACGCGCACACCGAGAGCCGTGACCGCAGGCCGCTCGCTTCTTCTACGGCAGCGTGCCCGATGAACTGCGCAGCCGGGTCTCCGGGGTCCTCACGGCGGGCGGCGAACCGGCCATGCCGGTGGGTGGTCTCGCGGCGGGCCTGCTGGTGGAGAGCGCGGGCGCGCGGGGTGCGCTGCTGGCGATGGGCGGGGTGTACCTGCTGGCGACGCTGAGCCCGCTGGTGTTCCCGGCGTGGCGCACGATGGACGGGGCGGGGGCCGGGGACGGAACCGGGACCGGGGACGCGGCGGCGGAGGCTGCTGTACCGTCCACGGCCGTCCAGGTCAGCAGCTCGGGACGTTACGTCCGTGCTCCAGCGCCTGGAGCGAGGACACCGCGCTCTTCAGGGTCGTGACCGGGATCAGCCGGAGCCCCTTGGGCAGCTCCGCGCCCGCCTCCCTGCACTCGGCCTTCGGGACGAGGAAGACAGTCGCACCGTCACGGCGCGCGGCCTGCGTCTTCAGTGACACCCCACCAACGGCCCCGACCTCGCCGTTCGCCTGGATCGTGCCGGTACCCGCGACGGTGCGGCCACCGGTCAGATCGCCGCCGGAGCCGTCGCCGTCGAGCTTGTCGACGATGCCGAGCGCGAAGAACAGGCCCGCGCTGGGGCCGCCCACGTCGGCGAGGTGCAGGGTGATGTCGACCGAGCCCTTGGGCTTGCCGAGGTAGTTGAGGGCCGCGTCGACGGCGGAGTTCTGCGACTTCCGCATGTCTTCGAGGTTGTGCTTCTCGATCTCCTTCTCGGAGCCGCCGGTCGGGTAGACGGACTCGCGGGGCAGGACCGCCCGGTCCGTACGGAACCAGCCGTCGATCACCTCGCCGACGCCGACATCGGCGTTCGGCCCGGTCGCGATGATCGTCGTCATCCGCAGCTCACCCTTGGTGGGACGGGTGGGCGCGCCCTTGATGCTGATCACGGGGGTGCCGTGGTCCTTCCCGAGCACGTTCGCGGTCGTGCCGGGCTGCGCCAGCGTGAACGGCAGCGGCGCGAGGGCGGCCACGCCGAACAGGGCGAGGACGGGCAAGGCGCACAGGGCGAGGGTGCGGGGGCGCGAGTGACGAGTGAGCACCCGCCCAATCTAGCCGCCGGGGCGGGATGTGTGGGCCGGGTGGTAGGGCGTCCCGGTCCTGCCCGGACTGCCCGCGCTCCGTGAGCGGCCGGGGTCGTCCGGTCGGCTGCTTTGTCCTCAATCGCCGGACGGGCTCGATTTAGCCACCCCGCCGCAACACGCGACAGGCCGGGCACGCCCGACCCGCCGATTCGTCCTCAATCGCCGGACGGGCTTGATGTGGCCCGCCCGGCCGCCACACGCGACAGGCCGGGTAGGCCGGTCGGCCACGGTATATGCAACCGCCCGGCCCCCACCGTTTGCCCTACCTCAGTGCGTCCGCGACCTCGCGGGCCGCGTCCACGACGCGGGGGCCGACGCGTTCGGGTACGGAGTCGGCGAGCATCACCACGCCGACGCTGCCCTCGACGCCCGTCACCCCGACCAGGGCGGCCGCCGCCCCGCTCGCCCCGGCCTCCAGTTCGCCGTGGGTGAGGGTGAAGGCGGTCTCGCCCACCGGCTTCTTGCGGGCGGCGAGGATCGCCCGGCCGGCGGCGCCCCGGTCCAGCGGGTGGCGGAAGCCGGCCCGGTAGGCCACGTGGTAGTCGGTCCAGGTCGGCTCGACGACCGCGACGGCCAGCGCGTCGCTGCCGTCGACCAGCGTGAGGTGGGCAGTGGCCCCGATGTCCTCCGCGAGGGACCGCAGCGCGGGCAGCGCGGCTTCCCGTACGAGCGGATGGACCTGGCGGCCAAGGCGCAGCACGCCCAGGCCCACCCTGGCCCGGCCGCCCAGATCGCGGCGTATCAAGGCGTGTTGTTCCAGGGTGGCCAGCAGACGGTAGACCACGGTCCGGTTGACGCCGAGTTTGTTGGACAACTCGGTGACGGTCAGGCCGTGGTCGGTGTCGGCGAGCAGTTTGAGGACCCGTAGTCCCCGGTCGAGCGTCTGGGAGGTCTCCGCGGTCACGACGCCCTCTCCTCTGTGGTGAGCGGCGGCGGCTGGTCCCATGGAATGTGCGCCGCCGGTCCCAGCGGCGACGTACGGAGAGGCCGCCGGCCTGGCCAAGGCACCGGCTGCGCTCCGCGGCGGCATTGCCACGGGGCGTTCGTTTTTGGGGACAGTAGCGAGCTAGTCCGCTCAGCGGAAGACCTCGTCCAGAATCCGGGCGTCAGCGGAAGTGGAGTTGCGGTGAAAAAGCATAAGCGCCGGTCAGTGGCGCGTCGGCCGAAACCTGAACGTCTACGCGCGTCCAGGTCGGCCGACGGCTCGGCAACACTCCGTACACCAGACGCGAACGGCCGTTAACCCACCGTGAACGACTGCTGCACAATTTTTCCGTTCACGAGCACCTCGCAGGCCCTGATCGCCCTCGTCGCGGGGTCGCGGACGGTGAAGTTCAGGGCGAAAGTGCCGTCGAGTCCGATGACCCGGGTGACGTACGAGTCCGAGGTCTGCTTCCCGTCGGCGGTGCGGCCGGTCACCGACACCGTGGCGACGGGGGCGAAGCCCCGGCCGGTCACCTGGACCACCGTACCGACGGGCCCCTCGGGCGGCGACAGCGCGAAGGCCGGCCCGGCGGGGGCGGTCCCGTCCTGGACGGTGAACGCCGCCGTCTCGGTGCGCGGGTTGACGAGGACCTCCCGGACCCGGATCGCGACGGTGTCGGAGGCGTTGACGGTGAAGGTCTGCGAGAACGCCCCGTCCAGCCCGACCACCTTGGTCTTCACCGGGTCGGACGTCTGTGATCCGTCGGCCCGCAGCCCGACGATGGACACGGTGGCCACCTTCGCGAAGCCCTGGCCGAGGACGGTGACGGCGGTGCCCTTCGGGCCTGCCGACGGGGTGAGGACGACGAAGGTCGGGGCGACGGTCAGCGGGGTGAGGGCCTGCGCTCCCCCGGCGGTGACCTGGAGCGCGTACACAGCGCGCGGGGTGGATCCGGCCACGGTGACCGTACCGGCGAGCGTTCCGTCCGCGTTGATCCGGAGGGTGGAGCCGCTGATCCGGGCACTGTCACAGGCGCTGCCGTCGGCGGCGCAGAGCGCGGCGGAGGGGGTGGTGCCGGTCGGCCAGTCGCCGCCCGAGAGGGTGATCGTCCCGCCGGGTTTGACCTTCGCCGCGCCCGCGGAGAGTGTCGCGGAGGCGTCGGTCACGGTGAACGGTGTGGTCAGTACGGTGGTCGGATCGTTGCCCTCGTCGACCTGGATCGAGGCGATGGCCGGGTCGGAGACGGTGAAGTCGACGCTGAACTTGCCCTCGGGGGTGCTCTTCACGTAGACGGCGGTGTCATCGAGCGTCGCGCCGCTCGCGTCCAGGCCGACGGTGTTGATCCACCGGTCCTGGAAGTAGTTGCTGCCGGTGACCTCGATGACGCTGCCCAGCGGGGCGCCGGAGCGGGAGAGCGCGATGGTCCGCGGGCCGCCGGGGACGTACGCCTTGACGGTCAGGGGTGCGGTCGCCTCTTTCGTACCGTCGCCGACCTTCACCAGGTACGAGCCGTCGGGCACCGTGCCCGCGGCGGCGAGCACCGCGTTTCCGGTCAGTTCGCCCGAGCCGCTGATCGCGAGCGTGCCGGAGACGAACTTGCCGGGGTCGCAGCCCCCTCCGTCCGCCGCGCACAGGGACGGTACGGGGGTGGCGCCGGCGGTCCACAGGCTGCCGGACAGGGCGACCGCGGTGGACGGCCGGACGGCGGTGGTCGGCGCGGTCAGGGTGGCGGGCAGGCCCGCGGTGCCCTTGGCGTCCACGGTGCCGATGGAGCCGCCGCCGCCGACCACGTCGCACGGGGTCTCGTAGGTGGAGCCGAGCACCTTCGTACGTGTCAGATTGCGCACGGGGGTGAAGGAGATCGGTCCGCTCGCGTTGGCGGGGATGATGAAGTCCCCTTCGTACGGCGGGATTTCGATGGGTTTCCCGGACGGGATGGTGAGGTTGATCTGGGGTCCGGTGACGGTGACCGTGCCGGTCGCGCCGCCCGACATGGCGAGGTCGATGCTGGGGGTGGTGGGCACATCGCTCAGGCTGAGTCCGCTGGTGGCGGGCGACGGGCCGAGGGTGACCTTGGCGTGTACTTTGCCGCCCGGGTCGACGATGGCCGGCGAGAGGTCGACGCTCATCTGCTGCGGACCGGTGGCCTGACCCTGACCGGCCGGCAGGGTGCAGTGGACGGTCGGGGTGACGGTGCCGGCGAGGGCGGCGGGGGCGATTGCGACGGCTCCGCCGGTCCAGACGAGCACGGCTCCGGTGGTGAGGGCGACGGCCCGGCGTAACACCGCACCCGGCCTTTCCATTCTTCTCGATCTCGGCAGTAATGACATGCGGCTCCTTGGTGATTACAGGAAATCTCCTGCTACGGGATCTCCGAATTCGACATGGGCGACGCCCGCCTGCTCCTTGCGAAACGGAGCGGGCGGGCGTCTCCGGGTACGCGCCTTTCCTTCCTTCCCTGGCGGCTCTCGGACCTTTACCTGGCGGCTCTCGGACCTTTACCTGGCGGCCCTCGGACCTTTACCTGGCGGCTCTCGGATCCCTGGCGGCCCTCAGAGAAGGGTGAGCGTCAGAGTGGCGCTGTAATCTCCGGGCCGGGTGGTTGTGGGCACCGTCAGTACGAGATCGGCGTCGGCGTCGAACCGGCCGCCGGTGAACGGGCGGGAGCCGTCCGGATTCATCCGGCAGAGACTCGCCGCCTCGCTCCCGAGCGCGGCGGGCGATCCGGCCACCGGCACGCCCACGCTCCCGTTCTGCGCCGCGCATTTGGGCGTCCACCGGACGGCGCCCGCCGGGATGGTGTCCCCGTCGGCGCTGGTGAACCCGGTGAGGGTGGCGGTCAGGGACCAGCCTCTGTTGACGCCGCGGGCGTCCTCCACCTCGACCCGGTTGAGCCGGGCGCGCTGCACCCCGCTGCCGGTGCCCAGGACCGTCGTACCGAAGTCGACGGTGTCGCCGTCCTGGACCATGGACAGCGTCCCGGCCCGGACCGAGGTGTTCAGCTTCTGGTCGGCGCTGCCACCGCCCCCTCCTCCGCCCGTGATGACGGTGAACGGGCTGGTCCGTACGGTGGCGGGATCGTTGCCCTCGTCGGCCTGGACGGCGACGACGGCATCGGAGATCACGGTGAACTCGACGGCGAACGTGCCGTCCGAGGCGCTCTTGACGTACACCGCGCTGTCGTCCAGCCCGGTGCCCGTCGCGTCGAGCCCGATGACATTGATCCAGCGGTCCGGGTTGTAGTTCTTTCCGCTGACCGTGATCACACTGCCGACGGGTCCGCTGCTCCGCGAGAGCGAGATCTCGCGGTCGCCGGCCGCGACGGCCTTGACGGTGAGGGGAGCGGTGGCTTCCTTCGTGCCGTCGTTGACCTTCACCTCGTACGTGCCGTCCGGCACCGCCCCGGCCTCCGCGAGGGTGGCCGTGCCGTGCAGCGTTCCGTAGCTGTCGATGGTGAGGGTGTGGCTCCCGAACTTCAGCGGGTCGCAGCCGCCGCCCCCCTTCGCGCAGAGCGAGGGTACGGGGCTGCCGCCCGGCGTCCAGCCCGAACCACTCAGGGTGACGGGGGTGTTGGGGCGTACGGGGTCGGCGGGGGCGGTCAGGGTGGCGGGCTCGGAGCCGGTGCCCTCCGCCGTGACGGTGCCGATCGAGCTGCCGCCGTCGACCACGTCGCAGGGCGTCTCGAAGACCGAGCCGAGCACCTTGGTCTGCGTCAGCGTACGGACCGGGGCGAAGGAGATCTCCCCCGAGGCGTTCGCGGGGACCAGGAAGTCGCCCTCGTACGGCGGGATTTCGATGGGCGTCCCGGACGGGATGTCCATCGTGAACTCGGCGCCCCGCACGGTGACGGTGCCGGTGGCCCCGCCCGACATCGCGAGGTCGAGGCTGGGGATGGTCGGCACGTCTTCCAGCGGCAGACCACTGGTGGCGGGGGACGGACCCAGCGTGACCTTGGCGTGCACCTTGCCACCCGGAGCGACGACCGCGGGCGACAGCTCGACGGTCATCTCCTGCGGGCCGGTCGCCTCGCCCTGGCCGGCGGGCAGCGTGCAGTGGACGGTCGGGGTGACCGTACCGGCGGCCTGCGACCCCACCGCCCCGGCCGCCTGGGCGGTGGCCCCGACACAGCTCAGGCACAGTACGAAGCAGGCAGCGAGCAGACCGGTCACGCCAGGTCTTCGTCGTCGAATCACCAGACACCCCTCCATGGCCCATTGATTTGCGCACATTGAGGAGGTCGCACGCAGAGAAGTCAAGAGAGAATTGACGGATCATCATCCGGAGAATGATCGTTATCTAAAATGCCCGAAAAGCATTTCCGCAGATACTTTCCACGCACCTGTTGACATCTCTTGACATCTCTGAAGATCACAGTTTCACTGCACCCGACATGCCGGGCCCGGCACGCAGATCCGCAAGAAGATCGCAAACGGCGATTTCTTCGAATCCGCGGAATTCAACCGGAAGGAGTTCCTCCCGTCATGTCAATCCCTTCAGTACGGTCATCGGCCGTACGGACGGCGGCCCCGCACTCGCCGGGCCGAAGACGCCTCCCGTTGGTGCTGGCCGCGGCCTGTGCCGTGGCCGGCGCCCTCGCTCTGGCCCCGACGGCCCAGGCGGTGACCCCGGCCTACGTAACGGCCAATTACGACTGCGGAACCTGGGGCCACGGTCAGGCCAGACTGACCCCCGCCGACTCGGGCACGTCCAAGACCATCAAGATCACCTCCTCCGAGATCACCATGCCGCCCGGCACCAGTGCCGACCCGAACAGCATCACGGCGACGCTCAAGCTCACCAAGACCTCGGGCGGCGCCACCAGTCAGGTGCAGTTCTCCGGAAAGCTCAACCCCGGCATGGCCTACCCCAACCCGATCACCCTGGGGCCGCTGAAGCTCACCTCCGGCACCCTGGCCGCGGGTGACACCACGAACTCCGTGGTGCTGTCCGGTGCGCCGAGCGCCACCAACTGGTCACTGCAGATCGTGGCCTCGTCCCCGACGTCGGCCACGGTTCCGTGTGTGGCCACGACCATCCAGTCCGCACCGATCGTCTGGTAGCCGTCTCGACGTCCCGTCCGTTGTCCGTTCCCTGTCGCGTCCGGCAGCCGTTCAGCGTCTCGTCCGGCTGCCGTTCGACGTTTCGTCCGGCTGCCGTTCAGCGTTCCCGTCCGGCAGCCGTTCGACGTCGCGTCCGGCAGCCGTTCGACGTCGCGTCCGGCAGCCGCACCCCTCCGCACCCGGTCCGTACGCGATCCGCACCTGACCCGCACCCCATCCGCACTGACGACACCGGCCCGGGGCGAGGACCGCTGTCCCCGCCCCGGGCCGGCACGTCACGAGAGCGTCCTCACCTCATCCGCGTGGCCCACTCCTGGACCTTCTGGATCCGCTGCTGGATCTGCCCGGCCGTCGCCTCCGCGCTCGGCGGCCCGCCACACACCCGGCGCAGCTCGGTGTGGATCACCCCGTGCGGCTTGCCGCTCTGGTGCGTATACGCGGACACCATCGTGTTGAGCTGCTTGCGCAGCCCCAGCAGCTGCTTGTGCGTGACCACCGGCCGCGCCTCGGCCGGCTTCTCCAGCAGGTCGGCCTCCCCGGCCGGCTTCTGGCGGCTGTGCGCGATCTGCCGGGTCTGCCGCTTCTGGAGCAGCAGCTGCACCTGGTCGGGTTCGAGCAGTCCGGGAATCCCCAGGTAGTCCTGCTCCTCCTCGCTCCCGGGGTGGGCCTGCATGCCGAATTCGGCACCGTCGTAGAGCACCCGGTCGAAGACCGCGTCGGATTCGAGGGCCTCGAAGGGCAGTTGCTCCTCGGTCTCCTCGTCCTCCAGCTTCTCGGCGTCGGCGAGGAGCTTGTCCTCCTCCGCGAACGGGTTCTCCTCGTCGCTGCCCTTCTTGGGCTTGTCGAGGACGTGGTCCCGTTCGACCTCCATCTCGTTGGCGAAGTCGAGCAGCATCGGGATGGTCGGCACGAAGACCGAGGCCGTCTCGCCGCGCCTGCGCGAGCGCACGAAACGCCCGACGGCCTGCGCGAAGAAGAGCGGCGTGGAGATGGTGGTGGCGTACACACCCACGGCGAGGCGCGGCACGTCGACGCCCTCCGACACCATGCGGACGGCGACCATCCAGCGCGATCCGTCCTCGCTGAACTTGTCGATCCTCTTCGACGCGGCCTTCTCGTCGGAGAGAACGACCGTGGCCTTCTCGCCGGTGACCCTCTTGAGGATCTTGGCGTATTCGCGCGCCGATTCCTGGTCGGTGGCGATGACGAGCCCACCCGCGTCCGGGATGCCCTTGCGGACCTCGGTCAGCCGCTTGTCGGCGGCGCTCAGCACATTGGGGATCCAGTCCCCGGTGGGTGACAGGGCGGTGCGCCAGGCCTGTCCGATGGCGTCCTTGGTCATCGGCTCGCCGAGCCGGGCCGCGATCTCGTCCCCGGCCTTGGTGCGCCAGCGCATGTTGCCGCTGTAGCTGAGGAAGATCACGGGCCGGACGACGCCGTCGGCGAGCGCGTTGCCGTAGCCATAGGTGTAGTCGGCCGAGGAGCGCCGGATGCCGTCGTTGCCCTCCTCGTACACGACGAAGGGGATCGGGTTGGTGTCGGACCGGAACGGCGTACCGGTGAGCGCGAGCCGCCGGGTGGCCGGGTCGAACGCCTCCTGGCAGGCCTCACCCCAGGACTTCGAGTCACCGGCGTGGTGGATCTCGTCGAGGATCACGAGGGTCTTGCGCTGCTCGCACCGGTTGCGGTGCAGCATCGGCCGGACGCCGACA
Organism: Streptomyces sp. NBC_00846; assembly: GCF_045207325.1. NCBI lineage: Bacteria > Bacillati > Actinomycetota > Actinomycetes > Kitasatosporales > Streptomycetaceae > Streptomyces > Streptomyces sp. NBC_00846. Next base: position 2,652,432 of record NZ_CP108846.1, read on the forward strand.
CCCGCGTAGGTGACCGCGACGCCGTGGTACTCCTTGCTCAGCGGGCCCGCGCTGTACTCGGGGTCGAGCTTGATCCCTATCCTGGCCGCTGCCTCGGCCCACTGCTTCTTCAGATGCTCGGTCGGCGCGACGACGGTGATCTGCTGCACGACGTGGTGGTGCAGCAGCCATGACGCGAGGGTCAGCGCGAAGGTGGTCTTCCCCGCGCCGGGGGTGGCGACCGCGAGGAAGTCGCGCGGCTGCTCCTGGATGTACTTCTCCATGGCGCCCTGCTGCCAGGCTCGCAGCTTGCCGGCCGTGCCCCAGGGGGCGCGGCCGGGGAAGGCGGGTGAGAGGTGGTGGGAGGCGGTAGTAGTCACGGTCTCCGGTTCGGGTCTCTCGGGTACGTGGTGGGGTGTCCGTAGGACAACCGGGCCACCCTACCGGCGCCCCGCACCGAACCTCGTACGAACAGACCCAGGGGCCGCGCGGGTGCGACTCAGGTCACACGCCCGCGCGCAGGGAACGCAGGCGCTGGGCGATGCACCCGACGTCGTCGAGGGTGCCCGTCGCCACCTCGATGACGAGCTTGTACGCATCGTCCTGATCGACGTCGACCATGTCCGAACCGTTGAAGTCGAGGAACACGACCGTGCACATCCAGGCCATGGGCTTGTTCCCATCCACCAGGGGATGGGATACGGCAAGCGAGTGCAGCAGCGCAGCTGCTTTCTCGAAGAGATCCGAGTACGCCTCGATGCAACGTTAGTACCGCTCAGCGCTCCCGCACCCGCGTCGCCACCCACGCCCCCACCAGCGCCACCCCCGCCATCGGCAGGAAGACCACCGCGAACGCCCCCGGATGAGACCCCGAGGCCCCCGCCTCCACCGCCCCGTGCACGGCCCCCACGGCCCCGCCGCCGAGCGCGGCGAAGGCCGCCCCGCCCGCGGCCAGCAGCAGGACGTTCGACAGCCCGTCGGAGATCTGGAGCGCGGCCGAGTTCGCCCCCGCTTCCTCCGGCGCCGACAGCTTCAGCAGCAGCACGCTCGTCGACGCGATCACCATGCCCATGCCGAAGCATCCGAAGGCCCAGGCCACGGCGACGGTCCAGACCGGCACCGAGTCGATCAGCACGGACGGCGCGGCCGCGATCGCCGCGGCGACCAGCACCATGCCGCCCACCATCAGACGCTCCCGGTACGGTTCGAGGCGCGGCCGGGACTGTACGTACGAGCCGAGCGCCCAGGTCCCGCCCCCGGCCGCGAGCGAGAGCCCGGCCAGCGTGGGGCTCAGCCCGCGCTGGGTCACCAGCATCAGCGGTACGAACGACTCGGCGGCGATGAACGACCCGGCCGCGACCCCGCGCAGCAGCACCACCGAGGGCAGTCCGCGCGCCGCCCGGCCCGTGCCCGGGGGCAGCAGTCCGCGCACGGCGGGGACGAGCAGCCCGAACCCGACGACCGCCGGCAGCAGCGCGAACCAGTTCCGCTCCTGCCCGGCGTACTGGAGCAGCCCCGCCCCCAGCGACATCCCGAGCGCGAGAAGGATGCGGCGCCGGTCGTACGGCTCGACGGGTGCCGCGGGATCGGCCGGCCCCGACGCCCGGCGCCGGATCGCGGGCAGCGCGAGCGCCAGCGGGAACACCACGAGGACGGGGATGCCGATGAAGACCCACCGCCACCCCAGGTGCTCGGTCACGCTCCCGGCGGCGAGTGGCCCGACGACGGACGGGATCACCCAGCTCGCGGCGAACGCGGCCATGATCGACGGCCGCAGGCGCTCCGGATAGGCCCGGCTGATCACCACGTACAACGCCACGATCACGAGTCCGCCGCCGAGCCCCTGGACGGCCCGGCCGGCGATGAACATCCACATGCTGCCCGCCGTGCCCGACAGCAGGAGCCCGACCCCGAAGGCACTGATCCCGGTGGCCAGCGGCGCCAGGGGCCCGCGCCGGTCCGCCCACTGCCCGGACAGGACCATGGCGAACAGGCTGGTGGTGAAGTACGCGGAGAACGCGAACGCGTAGAGCGGAATGCCGTGCAGCTCACGGGCTGCGACCGGCATCGCGGTCCCCACGGCCGTCGCCTCGAAGGCGATCAGGAACACCACGGAGACGATGCCGACGCTGAGCGCCCGGTAGGTCCGCCCGAGCACCCCGCCGGACGCGGCACCCGGAACGGGCGACGCCGCATCGGCATTGATCCCGGTGTCGGTTTCGGTGTCCGTGTCGGTGTCGGCGGCTCGTGGTTCCAGGGCACTCATGAGCCCAAGAGTAAGGGGCAAGATCTTGGTTGAGCCCTGTCGCGAGGCGGGCCGCCGCTCGTCCGTTGGTCGTAGGACCGCGGAGCCGATCGTGAACGGAACATGGCAGTCGCGTTGCGGCCCGGCCCGCGCTCTTGAGCAGCGCGGACACCCGCCCCTACGGTCGAACCACAACGAGGAACACACGGCCGTGTGCCCGAGTGGTTCAGGGGCTCGACTGCAACTCGAGTTACACCGGTTCGAATCCGGTCACGGCCTCCACACAGTACGCCCGCCCAGCACGCGTCATACGCCGCGCCGGGCGGGCCTCGGCGTTTTCAGGAACACCCCTGGGCCCTGAGCGCGGACGGTGCGAAACCGTTGATGAATTCCTTCAGTGCTTTGCGGCGGTCGACGACGTCCTCGGGTACCGGCTCGGATTCGCCGAGTTCGACAAGGACGGCATACTTCCGCGGGGAACCCCGATCTGCATCGGGTGCCCGCATACGAAAGGCGACCACCCTACGCGCGGCGCGGGCAGTCGCCTTCTCTCGTACGGTCCGGAGATCAGGAGGCGATCGTCGGCTCTTCCTTGAGCGCTTCCTTCACCATCTCCCGCAGGTGTGCCTCGTCCTCCTTGCTGAGCGAGGTCTGCACGAGCTGACCACCGAACTTGACGATCTCGGGGACGACCCTGTCGCGGACGGATGTCTTGACGAGCACGAAGACGGCGGCGGCGCCAGGCCGGAGATTGGCGCTCAGCTCCTTCATGAAGTCGTCGTTGACACCGGTGTCGACGACGGACCCTCCGGCGGCGCCGGCCGCGGCGCCCACCGCGGCACCGAGGAACGGCACGAGGAAGAGCAGCCCGATGACGCTCCCCCACAGCGCACCGCCCGCGGCACCGGTACCCACGTGGTTGACGGCCTGATGCAGCTTGATCTTGCCGTCCTTCTCACGCCGTTCGACGACGACGACGTCCTCCAACTCGACAAGGTGCTCGCGGTTCATGGACAGCAGCTTGTCCCGGACCTGGTCGGCGGTGGCGAGATCGTCGTAGGCGATGACGAAAAGATTGCTCATGCGGCTGACTCCTCCTCGTGGTGCGTTACCGCACCAACCATAGAGGAACTGTAGTTAAATAAGATATTAGGTCCGAATGCATCGGCCCTCCAACCGCTTCAGCGGTCCGTTCCGGCCCGCGTCTCTTCTCCCCTACGCCACGCGAGCAACCCCGAGGCAATGTCCCCGTCGGGCTCTGCGAACTTCCCGTAGAGCAGCTGGAATTCAGGAGCGGCACGCCAACTGGCGTGACAGGACGCACAGTTCGCTCCTACTGTTCGAGAGGCTCTCTACAGTGGGCGGCATGGCTGATCGCACAGACCACGGCGTCGACCCGCAGACCCACCCCGACTTGCCGGCGTGGCTGACCGAACGCGCCCAGAACTTCGAGCACTGGGCCGAGGCCACCAGCACCCCCGGGACATGGGACTTCTCCCGCCAGTCCCTGGACCCACTGGAAGACCTCGTCCGCAGCCAGTACGACAGCGACGCGGAGAGCCTCGCAGCGCGACGCGACGCATTCCTTCAAGGGGCATGCTGGTACATCGGGGAAGTGCTTTGCCGCGCCCGGGGGGCGGTGTGGAAGTTCGAGCCGTTCGCCGTGAAGGGCGCCGAACTGCCGTCCCTGTTCGGGGAGGTGGATCCGTCAGGGGTCATCGACGACCCCTGCGTGGGGGCGCCCGGAGAGGACACGGAGGAGGCCATCTATCCGATGGGCGCCGTGCACGGACTGTTCTCCACCGAAGACGAGCTGGGCAACCCCATCGAGCAGCACCTCTCCGACGTGCTGGGCGACTTCGACGAGGACGAGGAGTAGCCGGGGTACCGCCGCAATCGTGGCCGTGGGGTCGATGCGCGCGTCGACGGAGGCGAAGCGGGTGGTCGAACCTCCTGCCGCCTCAGCCCTCCAGCCCTCCCACCACCCGCGCCCGCTCAAGACCCGCAAGGACCGCGTCGACCGTCTGCTCCACGGTCTGCCCGGTCGTGTCCAGCCAGAGCCCGATCCGCGGCGTCTCCTCCCGCAGCACCCGGTCCAGCGATTCGACCGTCCAGCCGGCTCCGTAACCGCTCTTGCTCCGCCCGGCCTCCCGCTCGGCAACGGCATGCGGCTCGGGGGCGAGTACGACGACGTACAACGGCTGGGTCCGTACGAGACCGACGTAGCCGGCCAGCTCCTCTCCCAGCACCACGTCCTGCACCACCGCGGTCCAGCCCTCACCCGCGTACGCATCGGCCGTCATCGCCGACAGCCGGTACCGGAGCCGGAGTTGGGCGACAGCCTCCTCGTACGCCCCCGGCACCATCTCGGCCCGCCCCGAAACCACCATTCGCCGGAAGACGTCCCCGCGCACATGAACGGCCTTCGGCAGCCGCTCGGCGAGGGCCTGGGCGACGGTGGATTTTCCCGAGGCCATCACGCCGGTGAGGAGGATGACGGCGGGACCGGGGTCAGCAGCTCGCAACACGCTCACGGTCAGCCTGCGACGGCACCCGCCAGGAACGCGGTCCAGGCGGCGGGGGCGACGGCGAAGATCGGCCCGTCGACGACCTTGGAGTCGCGGACATGGACGGTGTGGGGGCAGGTGGCCACCTCTACGCAGGCCTCGCCCTCGTTGTTGCTGTAGCTGGACTTGCGCCAGTCGTAGGCGACTTCGACGCAGGCGCCGCCTTCGTTGTTGCTGTAGCTGGACTTGAACCAGGAGAGCTCGGGCCCGGTGGTGGTCACAGTTGCCTCGCCTTCGTTTCGATGATCTCCGCCGACTTCCAGGGGTTGAGCGCCTGGGCCCGCAGGATGCCGAAGAGGTCGAACGTATCGCCCACCTGCTCCGGCCTGGCGATCAACCTACCGCCGCCCTGCGCCTCCACGTACACCAGATTGCGGCCTTCCGCCGTGCACATCAACTGCATCGGCCCGTTCAATCCCGCGTGCGTGTGCTGGTCCGACGGCATCACCTGCACCGTCAGGTGGTTCATCCGCCGCATGCACTCCAGGAGATGCAGCAACTGCTCCTTCAACACCTCGGCACCTCCGAGCGTCCGTTCCAGGATCGACTCCTCGATGACGAACCCGACGTACGGCGGTGGCGTGCGCATCAGCACTGCCTGCCGTTCCAGCCGCGCCTCGACATGCCGGACGATCTCGTCCTCGGTGTACGCGGGTTTGCGTGCCCGGTACAGGGCGTACGCGTACGCCTCCGTCTGGAGCAGCCCCGGGATCAGCATCGTCTCGTACGCGCTGATGACCCGCGCCTGCCGTTCCAGCCGCGCCCAGTCCAGGAACTTCGCCGGGTACTTCTCCTCGTCGATCAACTCGACGCACGCCTTCAGCGCACCGCCCGCGACGAAGACCCGGTCCGCGTCGGCCAGCAGTTCCAGCGCCGGGATGCGCTCCGCCCGCTCGACCGCCCCCATCAGCGACTCCGAGATCAACAGCTTGTCCGCCGCGTCCTTCTGCGTGAGCCCGGCCCGCACCCGATGGATACGGATCAGTTCACCCACGAGCCGCCGCACCTGCGACGGCGCACTACTTGTCCCCACAGTCACCACCACCCTCCCCACATCGCATCGATGTGGACCGCGTCCTCCTGGTCACGCTATGCAGCCGCCGGGATGCTTGGGGTCATGACGAGCAAGAAACTCCCCGAATGGGTACCCGCAGCCGGACACCAACTTCACCTGACCGGCATCCACTTCGATGCCATCCGGCTGCGTGGCGTACGAGGCGAGGCAGTGCTTCAGCACCTCGGAACGCTCACCGAGGGCGAACCGGGCCCGGTCGTACGGGAGGTCGCGGGCGCCCGGTGGACGTACTTCCTGATCCCGCCCGGGTCGAGCAAGGAGTACGACTGGCCGCCGGGCGCCAGGTGCTTCGGGCCGGCCGCCCGGGACCAGTACGTGGGAATCCCCGCACCGGACGGCAACACGTACCCACTCAGCTGGCGGTGCGGGGCGCCGCAGGAAGGGGAGTTCGTGGACGTGGAGCTGCTGTACGGGCTGGTGATGGCGCAGTTGGCCCCGGAGGAGGGGTGAGGCGGGCGCGGGTAGGGAAGGTGACCGTCAGCTGCCGGTCCTGCCGCGGAATGCGTCCATGGTCATGGTTCGGCGGCGCTCAGCGCATTGGGGATCCGGTTCCCGGTGTGCGACAGGGCGGTGCGCCAGGCCTGCCCACGCGGTTCCAGGGCACTCATGACGACAGAGACCCTGTCGGCGGGGGTAGTCCGGACCGGCCCTTGGCCGTAGGACCGCCGGCCCCGAGGGGCCCGTGGTCACGGTTCGGCCCCGCGGCCGTTCTTGACCGCCGTACGGCGGTCGTGTTGCGGGCCGCGGGAGCCCCTTGAGAGCGGTCGCCGCGGGCCCGTACCTTCCGGAGCGAGGGGCCAGGGCTGCAGACAAGTCGAGGTCCAGGACGGTGATACCCAGCAGTGCGGCCAGGTGCTCCGCCGTACCGGGCCGGGCCCGGTCGGCTTCGACGAGTGCGCACGCGGGGGCGTACAGGAACCAGCCCGATTCGGCGTGAGCCCGGTGGATGAGACGGGAGGCAAGAACGTTGCCCTGACCGGCGGCGGCCATCGCTGTGTCATCCAGGACGATGTGGATGGCGTCGGTCACCGGTCCGCCGCCCGGGCCCCGGGGTCGAGGCGGACAGGTCGATGAGGTGGATGGACGTGGTACCCGCGAAGGGGACCGCGAGTGGGGGCTCCTTCTGGTCGGCTGCCGCGCCCGGGGTCGTCGGCCGGCGGTTTCCCGCCTGCGTCAGGCGGTCTGCGGTGTGAGGGAGGGGAAGGGCTGTCCGTCGAGCGTCCAGTGTGGGTCGGGCGTGATGCCCAGGGCGGCGTAGACGTGGGCGGCGACATCGGCGTGGCGGAGGCCCTCCGGTGTGGTGGAGGGGGTGATGCCGGGGCTGTTCGCGGCGATCCAGGCGGTGCGCTCCAGTGTGCTGCGCCCGCCGTGGCCGCCTTCGTCGCGGTGGCCGTGGTCGGTCACCGCGATGATGGTCCACTCCTCGGACCGGGCGTCGGGACGTTCGCGTACCGCGGTGAGGAGCTGTCCGAGTCGTCGGTCGGCGGTCTCGATCGCGCGCTGGTACTCGGGGCCGCAGCCGAGGTAGTGGGCGGTCTCGTCGACGGCGCCGAGGTAGACGAAGGAGGCGTCCAGGTCTTCGCCGGAGCTGAGAACCCTTACGGCTTCGTCGGTCACGCTCTGGTCGCATTCCTCCCAGGCCTGCGGGGTGTCCTCGCGCGGGGCGATGTAGGCGAGCCTGCTCGGGGCCGCGAAGACCGGGCCGCCCTGCCGGGCCAGGAACAGGGGTTCCCAACCGCCCGCCGCGAAGGTCCGCATCCCGTACTCGGCAGCCAGACGGGTGGTGAAGTCGGGAAAAACCGCGAGCCGGTTTCCGGTGAAGTTGTTGCCCCAGACTCCGTGCTTGGCCACACCGGCACCGGTGACGATCGTGGTCCAGCAGGGGCCCGACATGGTCGGTGTGTCGTCGTCGATGTGGACGGGCGCGAGGAAGCCGGCCTTCGCGAGTTCGTCGAGGTTGGGGGTGTCCAGCAGGGGCAACTGGTCAAGGCGGACGCCGTCGATGCCGACGACCAGGACGCGGGGGGTGGGCATGTTCTCGGTTCCTTCGTGAGTCGGATGTAGAAGGGGGCGGGGGGTCAGACGGTCCGGCGCAGCCGGATCAGGCGGCTGGCATAGTCGCCGGCGGGCAGCCGCAGGTCGATGCCCCGCCGGGTCAGGACGGCGCCGCTGTGGGTGATGCCCTCGTCGATGTCGAGGTAGCGGGCCGCGGGGTCCAGGGCCGGCAGGGCGAGCTCGGGGGGCTGGTGGCCGAAGCGGGTTGCGGGGCGCCAGGCAAGGACGGCGTGTTCGGTGTCGTCCTGGGACGCGTAGTGCACGGCTGTCACTCCGTCCAGGCCGTGGAGGCGGTGCTGGCGGCCGTGCTGGACCAGGGGGCGGATCTGCTTGTAGCGGATGACGAGCGCGGTGGCCTCGTCGAGCTCCGCCTCGGACCAGGTAGTGAGGTCTCCGCCGAGGCCGAGCGCTCCGGCCATGGCGACGTGGAAGCGGAACCGGAGAGGCGTGGTGCGGCCGGTGGTGACGTTGGGGCTGTCGGTCACCCAGGCGGCCATGGCCTGGGCGGGGAAGAGCTGGCTGAAGCCGTGCTGGATGCTGATCCGGTCGACGGGATCGGTGTTGTCGGAAGTCCAGGCCTGGTCGGTGCGGGCGAGGATGCCGAGGTCGGCCCGTCCGCCGCCGCCCGCGCAGGCCTCGATGCGAAGGCTGGGGTGGTCGGCACGGAGGCGGTCCATGATCCGGTAGACGGCGCGGGTGTGGTCGATCCACAGCCGGTCGGGGTCCGGGTGGCCGGCCCAACCGGCTTCGGTGACGACCCGGTTGGCGTCCCACTTGAGCCAGTCGATGTCGTGGTCGCGCACCAACTGGTCCAGGGTCCGGTGGGCCCAGGCCTCGACGTCAGGGCGGGCGAAGTTCAGCATGAGCTGGTTGCGCAGCTCGGTGGCGTCCCGAGTCGCTGCGTGGATGACCCAGTCGGGATGGGCACGGTAGAGGTCACTGTCGCGGTTGACCATTTCCGGCTCCACCCACAGTCCGAAGGCCATGCCCAGGCGGTGCACTTCGTCGGCCAGGGGGCGCAGTCCGTCGGGGAACGCCCCGGGCCGGGGGGTCCAGTCGCCGAGGCCCGCATGGTCGCTGGTACGGGCGCCGAACCAGCCGTCGTCGAGGACGAAGAGTTCGGCGCCCAGACGTGCGGCCAGCCCGGCCAGGCGCAGTTGGCCGGGCCCGTCCACGTCGAAGCCGGTGGCTTCCCACGAGTTGTATATGACGGGCCGGTCGCGTTCGGTGGCGGGCAGGACGGTGGTGCGGATGTGGTGGTGCCAGGCCCGGCTGGCGGCGCCGAAGCCGTCGGGGGTGTAGAGGCCGGCGAAGACGGGTGTGTGCAGGCTCTGGCCGGGCTGGATGGTCCAGCTGAGTCCTTCGTGGCCGAAGCCGCCGGTCCAGGTGGTCCGGCCGACCGGGTCGCGGTGCACGGTGATGCGCCAGCTTCCGCTCCAGGCCAGGGCCGTGCTCCAGACCTCGCCGTGTTCCTCGTCGGCGGTGCCGTCGTCGAGGGCGAGCCAGGGGTTGGCGTGGTGGCTGGTGACGCCGCGGCGGCTGGTGAGCACGGTCTCGGCGACCGGGAGCCGGTCGCGGTGCAGCTGGAACTCGCTGTTCCAGCCGCCCACGAGGTGGCTGAGCCGGTAATCGGGCAGTGCCGGTACCGTCCAGGATGCCGAGTCCAGCCGGTCGACGGTGACCGGGCTCGAGTCGTCGGCTCCGGTGTGGGTGAGTTCCACCCAGCGCTCGATGACGTCACTGCCGGGGCGGACGCGGTAGCACAGTTCGGCAGCCAACGGGTAGCGGCGGTCGGCCAGTTGCAGACGAAGCTCCCCGTCCCGGACCGTGTGCCCGGTAAAGGACCACTGGGCGCCGCGGGTGCCGTCGGCGAACCGCACCTGGAGGCCGGCCGGCCCGAACCGCGCACCGGTCTGCGGGGCCAATTCGTCCGGGGCGGGGTCTGCCTCGAAGCTGCTCACGGCAGGCGAGGTGGCCGCGGGCAGTCCACCGAGGGCGTCGGTGTCGAGTATTTCCCCCCAGTGCAGATGCCGGGGGCTGCCGTCGGCGCCGATGCGCACGGCGTAGACGCTGTTCGGGGTCCGCAGGACCGCCAGCCCGCAGGCGGGGTCGAAGGAAACGGATGAGGGCGTGGGAGGCACAGGAGGTCCCGAGGGGTGTCGAGCGTCGGTGAGGACCGGGCAAACGGAAACGCCGAACGACGTTTGAAGTGGCCGGAGTTGGGCCAGAGCGTAGGGCCGCTCGAACGAGAAAATCAATACTGGACGAAGTTATTTATTTATCGTAGGTTGCCGCCGTGTTTCCAAACCATTCGCGACCACTGGTGACGGCACCGGCCGAAACTGCCATCCTCGCCCTGCTGTTGGCCGAAAGCCCGCTCAGCCGGGTGGAGCTGGCCCGCCGGACGGGCCTGTCCTCGACCGCTGTGACCAAGGCCGCGCGACCGCTCATCGACGACGGATACCTGCACGAACTCCCCCCGGAGCGCACCGCTCCGGGGGCCGGACGCCCCGTGAACCCGCTGGCTGTCACCCCCGACCGGGAGTTCGTCGTCGGTGTGAAGATCAGCGCCGACACCCTCTTCGGCGCGGTCTGCGATCTGCGGGCCCACATGCGGACCACTGCCAGCCGGCCGTTGGGCGACCGCGACCCGGCCGCCGTGTGCGAGCTACTGGCCGACCTCGTCGCCGAACTCCTCGACGCGAAACCCGAGTACCGGGCCCGTACCCGGCATCTGGGCATCGCGGTCTCGGGCGACGTGGACCGCCCCGCCGGGCGGGTCCGCTACTCCGTGCTCCCCAGCTGGCGCGACGTGCCGCTGGCCGATACCCTCGCCGCGGCGACCGGCCTGACCGTCACCGTGGAGAACGACGTCAAGGCCATCACCGCGGCCGAGCACTGGTTCGGCGAGGGCATCGGTACCGAGTACTTCGCGCTGGTCACCATCGGAGCCGGGATCGGTTCCGGGATCGTCATCAACGGTGAGCTGGTCGCCGGCGCGTACGGTGTCGCCGGAGAGATGGGGCACATCAGCATCGACCCGGCCGGGCCGCGGTGCCACTGCGGCCAGGTCGGCTGCGTCGAGGCCATCGCCTCCAGCGACGCCGTCCTCGCCGCCATCCGCTGCGCCACCGACGACCCGGACCTGGAATTCGACGGCGCCGTTCAGCTCGCCCGTGGTGGAGACCCCGCCGCGCAGAGCGCCTTCGCCAGAGCGGGCCACGCCATCGGCGTCGGCATAGCCACGCTGGTGAACCTCGTAGGTCCCGAGCGCGTCGTCGTCACCGGCGAGGGGCTCGACACCTACGACCTTTTCGGAATGCACATCAAGGACGCCTACGCCGCGCACTGCTTCAAAGCAGCGGCGAAATGCCCGCTGACCCTGCGTCCGCTCCCCTGGGAGGAGTGGGCCCGCGGCGCCGCCGTCGTCGGCATCCAGGCCCTCTTTCCCTGAGCAAGCGTCACCCTCCCGATCGCCGGCCCGAGCTTCCGGCACGGCCGATGTCCGTCACCGTCTGCCAACTGTGAATGCCGGACACCGGCTGCGCCGGACAACAGCACGTACGCCCAACCCTCAACTGAAGGATGCCAAGTGAGCGCACAGAGAGCCAAGCTTAGCCGCAGGGGATTCCTCGGCGGATCCCTTCTGTTCGTCGCAGGAGCAGCGGTCGCCTGCAGCAGCGACCCGACCGGCAGCGGCTCGTCCGGGGCGAAGACCACCCTGAACGTCTGGTCCCACGCCTACGGCGAGGCCGGCACCCAGCAGGCCCTCACCCGTTATGCCAAGGCGTTCACCCAGGCCAACCCGGACATCGCGGTCAAGGTCACCTGGACCCCTGGCGACTACTCCGCCAAGCTCAACGCGACCCTGCTCACCGACTCCGCCCCGGACGTCTTCGAGATAGGCGACTTCAGCGAGAGCTTCGCCCGGCAGGGCCAGATAGCCCAGCTGGACGACATCTACGGCAGCGCCAAGTCCGACTTCAACCCGGGCGCCCGCGAGATGGTGACGGTCGACGGCAAGCTCTACGGCGTCAAGACGCTCGACGACGTCATGATGCTCTACTTCCGGAAGAGCGTGCTGTCCAAGGCCGGCATCACCCCGCCCGCCACCTTCGACGCGCTCGCCGACGCGGCCAAGGCCCTGTCCTCCAAGAAGACGAAGGGTCTGTTCGTCGGCCAGGACGGCCTGGGCGACAGCGCCATCCTGTCCGTGTTCTCCAACGGCGGCGACCTCGTCACCACCGACGGCAAGGCGGCCTTCGGCTCCGCCCAGGCCGCCGAGGCCGTGGCCGGGCTCAAGCGCCTCCACGACGACAAGTCCCTGCTGCTCGGATTCACCACCGACTGGTGGGATCCCGCCGCCCTCACCCAGAACGTCGTCCCGATGCAGTGGGGCGGCCTCTGGTCGATGCCCGCCATCAAGACCGCGCTCGGCGACGACTTCGGCGTCCTGCCCTGGCCCGCCTTCAAGTCCGGCGGCAAGCCCGCGGTCCGCGTCGGCGGCTGGAGCACCTGCGTCAACGCCAAGGGCAAGCACGTGGAAGCGGCCAAGAAGTTCGTCCAGTGGCTCTGGGTCCAGCAGACCGACCTCCAGACGGACTGGTCGCAGAGCTATGGCCTCCACATCCCGCCGCGCAAGTCCGTCGCCGCCACCGCCAGCAAGCTCACCCAGGGCCCCGCCAAGGAGACCGTCGAGCTGGCCGCCAAGTACGGCAGGAACAACCCCAGCACCTGGAACAAGACCGTGAGCGACCTCTTCGCCGCGGCTGCGGCGAAGATCGTCAACGGGCAGGGCGATGCGGAAAAGCTCCTGGCCGACGCGGCCAAGCGGGCCCAGAGTGACATCGACAAGCAGCGCGCATCATGACGTCCGCGCCTCCATCCACGCTTGACCACGAGCGTGTCGGGTGCCCCGCGGCTGAGCCGCGGGGCACCGCCCCCCTCCGCCGTTCCCGCACGGACTGGCGTGCCTGGGGAGCGTTCGCGCTGCTCGCCGGACCCCTGCTGATCGGCCTGGGCCTCTTCAAGTACGTCGCCATCGGCTGGAGCTTCCTGCTCAGCCTCAGTGAGGCCCGCGGCACCATCTCCCTGGGGCACTGGGTCGGCCTGGACAACTACCAGACGCTGCTCTCCGATGCGGTGTTCCGCAAGTCGCTCGGCCAGATCCTGCTGTTCACGGTGTTCATCGTGCCGCTGACGTTCGCCGCCTCGCTGGGACTGGCGCTGCTGGTGCACCGGATCCGGCGCGGCCGGGCCGTGCTGCGCACCGCCTTCCTGATCCCGGCCGCCGTCTCCTACGTCGCAGCCTCCCTGCTGTGGAAGATGAGCCTGTTCAACGGGTTGCCGAGCGGCATCGCCAACACCCTCGGCGGCTGGTTCGGCATGGACGCCCAACCATGGCTGCAGACCACCTCGCCGCCGCTGTACTGGGTCGCCCTCGTCACCCTCCGCCTCTGGCTCCAGGTCGGCTTCTACATGGTGCTCTTCCTGGCCGGGCTCCAGGCCATCCCCAAGGAGATGTACGAGGCCGCCGCCCTCGACGGCGCCACCGGCCTGCGCCTGCTGCGCAGAATCACCCTGCCGATGCTGCGCAACACCTCGGTGGCCGTCCTGATGCTGCAGTTCATCGCCGCGTTCCAGGCGTTCGACGAGTTCTACAACCTGTTCAACAGCGGGCAGTCCGGCGGGTCGGGGGCCCCGGTCCGAACCCCGCTGGGCTATCTCTATGACACCGCGATGGGTTCCCAGAACTACGGCCTCGGGTCGGCCGGAGCCTTCGTGCTCACTGCCCTCATCGTCTGCGTGACCCTGATCCAAGGCCGGATCACCGGCTTCGGAAAGGGTGAGGAGTGAGCAACATGACAACCGCCCGACACCTGCCGCAGGTGCTGCGCCGGTCCGTGCGCGGCGTGCTGGCCGGCCTGCTGACGGCAGTGTTCCTGGCGCCCTTCTATCTGATGCTGCGTAATGCTCTGATGGACACACAGGGCCTGACGTCACCGCACTGGACCTGGTGGCCGTCGACGATGCACTGGGACAACTTCACCTCGCTCTTCAGCGATCCCACGCTGCACATGGGCCAGGCCCTCGGCAACTCGTTGCTGATCGCCGCGATCACCGCCCCGGTGTCGACGCTCCTCGCCTCGGCCGCCGGGTACGCCCTGGCGCGGATCCCGATACCCGGACGGGGCGTCCTGCTCGCCCTGGTGGTGGCCACGCTGATGATCCCCGGCTCGGTGACGTTCGTCCCCACCTTCGTCGTCGTGGGCTCCATGGGCGGGGTCAACACCCTGTGGGGAATCATCGCGCCCGGGCTCTTCAACCCCTTCGCCGTTCTGCTCTTCCGTAACTTCTACCTCCAGTTCCCCAGCGAGATCGAGGAGGCCGGACGCCTGGACGGGCTGGGCTGGCTCGGCCTCTACCGCCGGATCGCGTTGCCGTCCTCCGGAGCAATGCTCGCCTCGCTCGGCGCGCTCGCCTTCATCGACAGCTGGAACGCCTTCTTGTGGCCACTGGTCATCGGGCAGGACCCGTCCTCGTGGACGGCCCAGATCGCCCTGTCGACCTTCCTCACCTCACAGACCGTCAACCTGCCCGGACTGTTCGCCGGAGCCGTCGTGACCATCGCACCACTGGTGGCCATGTTCCTGGTCGCCCAGCGTTACATCGTCGAAGGCATCGCCACCAGCGGACTCAAGGGCTGAGCCGCACCTGACTCCGGACCACCGGTCCGGGCCGCACCACCTGAAGATCCCCCCCACCACCCCCACCCTTGAAGGGGACCATCATGAGATCCGACAGGTCGGCTCCCGCCGTCAGAAAATTCTTCTCCCGAATCCTGCCTGCCACGGCAGCCGCGGTTACCCTCGTCCTCGCGGGAACCTCCGGTTCCGTCGCAGCGTCCCCCGCCACCCCCATCACCGCCACCTCCGCCACCGCCGCTCCGATGACCGGACCGCAGTTGGCAGCCTCCTGGACGGGACCGCTGAGTACCCGCGGGCGGTACATCGTCGATGCCAACGGCAACCGCTTCAAGCTGAAGGCCGGCAACTGGGCCGGTGCCCAGGGCACCTGGGAAGGCAGCGGCGACGTCAACGACCCCGCGAACCACCAGGCGGACCAGATGTCGCACAACCTCCCGCTGGGCCTGGACCGCGCGCCAATGACACAGATCATGGCCGACTTCCACGAGCTCGGGCTGAACAGCATCCGGCTGCCGTTCGCCAACGCGATGATGCGCGACACCACGGTCGTACCGGACTCCGCGGTCGCGGCCAACCCGCAGCTGAAGGGCAAGACCCCGCTGCAGGTGTTCGACGCGGTGGTGGCGGCCCTGACCGCCGAGGGGTTCGCGGTCATCCTCAACAACCACACCACCACCTACCGCTTCTGCTGCGGCCTGGACGGCAACGAGCGCTGGAACAGCGGCCAGTCCGCCCAGCAGTGGCAGGAGGACTGGCTCTTCCTGGTGAACCGCTACAAGGCGAACAAGCGTGTCGCCGGCGCCGACCTGCGCAACGAGATCCGCCGCGACACCTGGGACGACCCCAACTGGGGCTGGGGTGACGACCACGACACCTACGCGGCCTTCGAGCTGGCGGGCACCCGCATCCTGGCGGCCGACCCCGACATGCTGGTCATCATGGAGGGCATCAACTGGTACGGCATCCCCCTGGACGGGCTCAACTACGGCAGGCCGATGCTGACCCCGGTCCGTGAACTCTCCAACACCCTGATCGCCTCGGGAAAGCTGGTCTACGCCGCGCACTTCTACGGCTACACCGGCCCGAACTACACGGGTGCCGGCAGCGGACCGGGGCACACCAACGACTGGCCGTACGAGGACTTCCCGCTCGACAAGCTTAAGCAACTGGTTCACGATGAGGCCCTGTTCGTCACCCAGGCTGGCCAGCACTTCACCGCCCCGGTCTGGATCAGCGAGTTCGGTGCCGGCGGCCGGGGGTCAACCGACACCAAGGAAAAGACCTGGTTCGGCAACTTCACCGACATCCTGGTCGAGAACGACACCGACTTCGCCATCTGGCCGCTGGTCGGATGGACCGGCGCCAACGGCGCGCCGCAGGACACCTGGGCCCTGATCTCCTACGACACCGCCGGCAAACGACAGAGCCTCAGCGACTCCGGTGACTGGCGGTCCGCCGACTGGAACAAGCTGGTCAACACCTCGGGCGTCTCCGGTCCGGTCGCACAGGTCAACCACTGGAACATGCTCAACCTCGACTTCCGCGACCACAACGTCTCCTCCCGCATGCTCGCCCAGGGCGATTGGAGCCCCGGCTACCGCAAGGGCAACTGCCCCGACAGCCAGCGCCTGACCGGTCTCGGCCGCAGCGACAAGCGCGGCCTGTGCACCGACGCGAACCAGCCCGCCAAGGGGGCCGGTGACTGGGTGGCCGTCCATGACGAGCGCTACGTCAGCCACGGCGACTGGGCCTCGGGCTACAACAAACTCCAGTGCCCCGACAACACCTTCGCCGTCGGCTACAGCGTCAGCGGCAACTCCATGGCCGGCCTGCTCTGCGCGCCGTCCGCCGCACCGCTGCCGCTGAACGGCCGCAACGTCTGGTTCGACCAAGGCGACAACCGCCCGGCCACGGGCGGCTCGGTCGAAAGCGACTGGGCTCCCGGCTACTACAAGGGTCAGTGCGCCGACAACGAGTACGTCGCCGGCGTCGCCTTCACCTGGAAGTGGAACCGCGGCGGAGTCCCCGACGCACTGCTCTGCCGTCCGCTGAGCTGACCCACCTCCCTCAGTTCCATCAGTTCCATCAGTTCCATCAGTTCCATCAGTTCCATCATCGAGGAGACCACGGCCATGCCACGACTCGAGGTTGCCGCAGACGGCTTCCGTCTCGACGACCGACCGCTGCGGATCATCTCCGGCGGGCTGCACTACTTCCGGATCCATCCGGAACAGTGGGCCGACCGGCTTCGCAAGGCGCGCCTGATGGGACTGAACACGATCGAGACCTACGTCCCATGGAACCTTCATTCGCCCCATCCGGGTGAGTTCCGGTTGGACGCAGGTCTCGATCTTCCCCGGTTCCTCGATCTGGCTGCCGCCGAAGACCTGCACGTACTGCTCCGCCCCGGCCCGTACATCTGCGCCGAGTGGGAGGGCGGCGGCCTGCCCTCCTGGCTGCTCGCCGACGAGGACATCGAACTGCGCAGCCGCGACCCGCGCTACTTGAAGGCGGTGGACGACTACCTCGCTGCCCTGCTGCCGCCCGTCCTTCCCTACCTCTCCACGCGCGGCGGCCCGATCCTCGCCGTCCAGCTGGAGAACGAATACGGCGCGTACGGCGACGACTCCGGCTACCTGGAGGATCTGGCGGAGCTGCTGCACCGGCACGGAATCGACGTGCCGCTGTTCACGTGCGACCAGCCCTCCGATCTGAAACGCGGCGGCCTCGACGGCGTCCTGCGCACCGTCAATCTCGGCAGCCGGGTGGACGCCGGGCTCGCCGAACTGCGCAGGCATCAGCCGTCCGGGCCACTGATGTGCAGCGAGTTCTGGATCGGCTGGTTCGACCGCTGGGGCGGCACCCATGTCACCCGCAGCACGGCCGACGCCGCGGCGGACCTCGACCGGCTGCTCGCGGCCGGTGCCTCGGTCAACATCTACATGTTCCACGGCGGTACCAACTTCGGTTTCACCAACGGCGCCAACGACAAGGGCACGTACCGCGCCACCGTCACGTCGTACGACTACGACGCGCCTCTGGACGAGGCCGGCGACCCCGCCCCCAAATACGCCGCCTTCCGCGAGGTCATCGCCCGGTACGCGCCCGTCCCCGAGGAACCGGCACCCGCCCCCGCACCCAGGCTCGCCCCGGCCGTCTCCGAACTCACCGCATGCGCAAGTCTCCTGGACCAGCGCGAACGGCTCGGCAGCGCGGTGCACGCCGACCGCCCGCAGGTCATGGAACAGCTCGGCCAGTCCTTCGGATTCATCCTGTACGAGACGGAGCTCTCGACGGCCGGGCCGACCGTCCTCCGCATCGCCGAGGTGCACGATCGCGCCCAGGTCTTCGTCGACGGCCAGCCGGTCGGTGTCCTGGAACGCGAGAACCATGAGCACACCCTCACCTTCCACACCCCCCGGCGCGGAGCGCAGTTGGCCGTGCTGGTGGAGAACCAGGGCAGGGTCAACTACGGGCGGGGCATGCACGACCGCAAGGGGCTGCTCGGCGAGGTCACCCTCAACGCACCAACCCCGGACGGCTGGTACAGCCGGCCGCTGCCTCTCGACGATCTGGGCCGACTGTCCTTCACCGCGTTCGAGCCCGCCTCGCCCCCGGTCGGCCCCACGTTCCACCGTGGACACCTGGACATCGAGCAGCCGGCCGACGGCTACATCGCCCTGGACGGCTGGACCAAGGGCCACGTCTGGATCAACGGCTTCGCACTCGGCCGCTACTGGTCCCGAGGACCCCAGACCACTCTCTACGTCCCCGCACCGATCCTGAACGCCGGCCGGAACGAGATCACGGTCCTCGAACTGCACGGCTCCACCACCCGCGCGGTGGAACTGCGGGGCACTCCCGATCTGGGCCCGATCGAGGACTGACGTCCGCGACACCGGACAGCACGCTGCAACCGGGTTGGACCGACCGGCCACGCCGAAACGAACCTCCAGAGGAACCGAGAATGCCCCGGCGCGAGCTTCGAGCCGGCCGCGAACACGATGGTGTGGTGGGCGGGATGACGTCCCCGTCCCCGCACCACTCCTGACGGCCGGTCGGCCGCAACAAGATCACCGTTCTCCATCGGCGACAGAGGAATCCGTGCACAGCAAGCGACGCCTCACCGAGCAGCGGCTCGACCGGGTGCTGAACCAGCGCATCCGGCCCGCGGTCCACGCCCGTCCCGTCCCGGTCGAGATCGCGATCTGGAACGCGCCGGGCGAGCCGGTCCCCGTGGCCGACGGCCTGGCCGCACCGTACGAACCCGTGACGCTCGGGCACCGGTGGGGGCCGCCCTGGTCCACGAGCTGGTTCAGGATCAGCGGCAGGGTTCCGGAGGAGTGGGCCGGCCTCCGGGTCGAGGCGGTCATCGACCTCGGCTTCAACGTCACCGGCGCGGGCTTCTCCACCGAGGGCCTGGTCTACCGGCCGGACGGCAGCGTGGTGAAAGCCCTCAACCCCCGCAACGCCTATATCCCGGTCGCCGACCCGGCGGTCGGCGGCGAGGATTTCACCTACTACGTCGAGGCCGCCGCCAACCCCAACCTGGTCGATGACCACATCCCGTCCCGGACCGGGGACCAACCCTCCTGGATGACGGGAGTCGGCCCCGAGAGCGCACCCTTGTACCAACTGCTCCGACTGGAGTTGGCGGTCTTCGACGCGCAGGTGTGGGAACTCGCCCAGGACCTGGACGTCCTCGGGGGGCTCATGCGCGAACTGCCCGAGGCCGACCCACGCCGCTGGCAGCTCCTGCACACCATCGAGCGGGCCCTGGACGCAGTCGACCTGCAGGACATCGCCGGCAGCGCCACCGCCGCCCGCGAGGTGCTGCGCCCGGCGTTCGCCGCCCCCGCGGCCTCCGGCGCCCACCGCATGTCCGCCGTCGGACACGCCCACATCGACACCGCCTGGCTGTGGCCACTGCGCGAGACCGTCCGCAAGGTCGCCAGGACGCTCTCCAACGTCACCCATCTCATGGACGATCACCCCGGCTTCCTCTTCGCCATGTCCCAGGCCCAGCAGCTGGCCTGGCTCAAGGAGCACCGCCCCGAGGTCTACGGCCGGGTCCAGGAGAAGGCGAAGAAGGGGCAGTTCCTCCCCGTCGGCAGCCTGTGGGTGGAACCCGACACCAACATCACCGGCGGCGAGGCCCTCGCCCGGCAGCTGATCCATGGAAAGCGCTTCTACCTCGACGAGTTCGGCGTCGAGACGAAGGAGATGTGGCTGCCCGACACCTTCGGCTACAACGCGGCCATGCCGCAGCTGATGAAACTGGCCGGGGTCCGGTGGTTCCTCACCCAGAAGATCTCCTGGAACACCACCAACAAGTTCCCGCACCACACCTTCTGGTGGGAGGGCATCGACGGCACCAGGATCTTCAGCCACTTCCCGCCGGTCGACACCTACAACGCCGAGATCACCGGCACCGAACTCGCCCACGCCGTCAGCAACTTCCAGGACAAGGAGGCAGCCAACAGCTCGCTGCTCCCGTTCGGCTACGGAGACGGCGGCGGCGGCCCCACCCGGGAGATGCTGGCCCGGGCCGAGCGCCTTGTCGACCTGGAGGGCTCGGCCAGGGTCGTCATCGAAAGCCCCGCGGACTTCTTCGAGCGGGCACACGCCGAATACCCCGACGCGCCGGTGTGGCAGGGGGAGCTGTATCTGGAGTTCCACCGCGGCACGCTGACCAGCCAGCTGAGGACCAAGCAGGGCAACCGGCGCAGCGAGCACCTGCTGCGAGAGGCCGAGCTGTGGTCGGCGACAGCCGCCGTGCGCACCGGATTCCCGTACCCCTACCAGGCCCTGGACCGGCTGTGGAAGACGGTCCTGCTGCACCAGTTCCACGACATCCTGCCCGGCTCCTCCATCGCCTGGGTGCACCGGGAGGCGGAGCAGACCTATGCCGCCGTCACCGCCGAGCTGCGCGCGATCACGGACGCCGCCCAGCGCGCCCTGGCCGGCGAAGGCAACCTGCTCGTGGTCTTCAACGCCGCTCCGTTCGCCCGCGACGGCGTCCCCGCCCTCGGCGCCACGCTCCGGACCCGGCCGCCGGGCCGACCCGTCGCCCCGGCCCCCTGCGGGGACGGCTTCGTGCTGGACAACGGCCTGGTACGCGTCCGGATCGATGCCCAGGGCCTGGTGACCTCGGCGTACGACATCGCGGCCGACCGCGAAGCGCTGGCCCCCGGCACCGCCGGAGGCCTCCTCCAGCTGCACCAGGACTTCCCCAACGAGTACGACGCCTGGGACATCGACGCCTTCTACCGCAACACCGTTCACAACCTCCGCGACGCCGACTCGGTCGGGGCAGAGGAAGGCGGTGTCCGGATCGTGCGGACCTTCGGCGACTCCCGCATCGAACAGTTGATCTCCCTGCCCGAAGGCTCCCGACGACTGGACATCGACACCGAGATCGACTGGCACGAGAAGGAGAAGCTCCTCAAGGCCGCCTTCCCGCTCGACGTGCGGGCCGACCACTCCAGTGCGGAGATCCCCTTCGGACATGTCCAGCGCCCCACCCACACCAACACCAGTTGGGACGCAGCCAAGTTCGAGATCTGCGCCCACCGTTTCCTGCACCTCGGCGAACGGGGGTGGGGCGCGGCTGTGGTCAACGACTCGACCTACGGGCACGAGGTCACCCGAGACGTCCGCGCCGACGGCGGCACCACCACCACCGTCCGGCTCTCCCTGCTCCGCGCTCCCCGCTTCCCCGACCCGGATGCCGACCAGGGCCACCACCGGCTGCGCTACGGGTTCGTCATCGGCGCCGACATCGCCGACACCGTCCGCGAGGGCTACGCGTTCAACCAGCCGGAGCGCAGCCTCCCCGGCTCGACCGAGGTCCAGCCGCTCGTCACCGCGGACAACGAGGCCGTCGTCATCGAGACGGTCAAACTTGCCGACGATCGTTCCGGCGACATCGTCGTACGCCTCTACGAGGCCCACGGCGGACGCGCCCGAACCGTCCTGACCGCCAGCTTCCCGCTCGCGTCGGCGGCCGAGACCGATCTGCTGGAGCGCGAACTCGACCCGCGCGAGAACATGGACGCCGTACAAGCGGACGGTCGAAGGGTGCTCCTGGCACTCCGCCCGTTCCAGATCCTCACTCTTCGGCTGAGGCCCCGAACGGGTGACTGACCGAGACCCTCCGGGACGGGCCACTCCATCTGCTCCACCATGCCGGCCATGGAGCCCCGGGGCCACCGACCTTACGAGTGATCAGTCAACCCACGACAAAAAGGTAGGACTGCCGTGCCTGCACTCCCCGCCGCCGTCCTGTTCGACATGGACGGCACGCTGGTCGACACCGAGCACCTCTGGCTCCAGACCACCGCCGAACTCGCCGCCGGCCTAGGCCACACCCTCACCGAGGAGGACCTGCCCGAGGTGCTCGGCCGCGCCGTCGACCACACTGCCGCCCACCTGTACCGCATGACCCGG
The DNA here is from genome assembly GCF_045207325.1 of Streptomyces sp. NBC_00846. Lineage (NCBI taxonomy): Bacteria > Bacillati > Actinomycetota > Actinomycetes > Kitasatosporales > Streptomycetaceae > Streptomyces > Streptomyces sp. NBC_00846. The sequence continues at coordinate 2,674,509 of NZ_CP108846.1, forward strand.
ACCAGTTTCACTGTGGATGCCTTGGCTGAACTCCTCAACGACGCGTTCAGCAGCAAGGTCGCCGCCGAGGTCGTCCCCCGGCCCGGCGCACTGGCGCTGCTCGCCGAACTGAGCGACGCCGGCGTGCCTACCGCGCTGGTCTCGGCCTCCCCCCGCCGCGTAGTAGACCTGGTCCTCGGCAGCCTCGGCGATCACTGGTTCACCGTCACCCTCGCCGCCGAGGACACCGAGCGCACCAAGCCCGACCCCGCCCCCTACCTGGCCGCCACCGATCGACTCGGGCTGGACCCTGCCGCCTGCGTGGCCGTCGAGGACACTCCGACCGGGGTCGCCTCCGCGCGCGCCGCCGGCTGCTCGGTGCTGGCTGTTCCCTCCACCGTGCCGATCGCCAGGGCCGACCGGATCACCCTGCTGGACAGCCTCGAACAGGCCGACCTGGCACTGCTCTCCGCGCTGACCGTGCCGACGAGGCCCTGCTCTCGTACAGCTACACCGCCAGATGGCGTGCAGCGGTGAGCAACTACTCGGGGCTGCGGTCGCGCCCGATGCCATTCCGGCCGCCACCGACGCCGCCCGTACCCCTGCCGTGCGCCATTGGCCCGCGGCCGGAATGGGTTCCCTCGCCACCGATTACGGTGCCGCGAGGAAGGGCGCCTTGGTGATGGCGCAGTTGGCCCCGGAGGAGGGGTGAGTCGGTGCTTACACCCGGAGGTTGGCGGGCCTGCGGCTCCCCTGCTCCGGACCGGCAGAAGGTCGGGCCGGCCGCAGTGCGCCTCCGCAACCGTGGCGGGGAAACGCGTACCCGGATGGATTCAAGTGACCGTTCGAGCAGCACGAGAGCATCCTCGATGCATCAACAGTGTGGATCGCAACGTGTCAACGTCAGCCGGGGCTCGGAGTCGACGAAGGAAGCGGAGTTTCTACCGACCAAAAGTCGGAGTGCACGTTGGGACGAGGAATCTCCACGCCTTCGTAGGCGGGGCCGTTGGGCTGGGTGGTGGGGGCGGCGACCTCGGACTTCTCGACACAGGGGCTGTTGACCTCGAAGTGCGCCTGCCCCTTGTCCGCAATGGACAAATTGATACCGAATCCGTCGGGTGTCCTGGCGAAGATGGCTGGAAATTTCCTACTCGAATTCACTGAATGGATCTTATAGCCGCTCTTCTTCCAGAACCGCTCGACCATTCCGAGGAAGTTTCCACGCCGCTGCTCGGAAATAACTGTCATCACTGTCCGAATGCGGCTCACGTCACAGCTTCCAGTTGATGTATCGTCATGGGCCCACTGGACCTCCGGCCTGATGGCTCCGATGGTCGCATCCAGCATTTTATCCGCGTGCTCCGCCGCTTCTTGCATGTTCATGGCCGTCGCGACTCCCTTCTTCTCCAGGATTCCACATCCAGCGAGCAATATAACTACCGAGGCAACGGGTGCAGCCCACTTCACCAATCGGCTCACCGCCATTCCTCCGTCTCAATGTCTTCAGACTTCCCCGCGACGATCTGGGCAATATTCCGCGCGGACACGTCATCTTTCTCTGGTGTGAAGTATTGAGAATGGGCATCGAATCCACCCAGATCAAGGATGGGACGAGGCCCGTCGTCGACCTTGAAGCGCCTCGCGCCGAAGGCCTCGCTGGCCGGATCCTTGCCAAAGTAGAGGTCGTCGTCACCCTGGTCGGCGATGTCCCCGACCATGTACGCAGCCGGTGGCCCTCCAACTAATAGCCCCATGAAGCCCGCCACGGCCTGCTGTTTCGAAGGGAACTTGGTCACCGGATCATTCCCCGCCGCTCCGACGAACACATGGTCCTTGCCGACACCGAGATCCTCGGCCTTGTCGACACCGGTACCAGGGCTGCCGAGAAGGATGATGTCATCCGCGCCCGGAATACCACCGTCCCGGTGCGCCGCCGTTCCGACGGTGAACGATCCGTAGGAGTGCCCAATCGCTGTCAGGTGCGGGTCCTTGTTCTCGTTGGTTACCTGCAGACCGTCCATGAAGCTGTTGTAGGCGGGGGCACCTTGCTCAGCATCGCCCGCGCCCATGACATCGACATCCTGCGGGGCGTCGTAGCCGAGCCAGACAATGGCCGCACTGGACGAGTCAAACTTTCGCGCCCCCTTCGCGGTGTCCATTCCTCGCTTCAAGGTGTCATCGACGAAGTCTTTGTCCAACTTGGTCTGGAATCCCGGTACATACGCAGAGACATTGCGCGAGGTATCCGGATTCCCGTACGCCACAATGGCTCGACCATTGCCCTCGTCGCCAATGCCCAGCAGGTACATCGGCACCTTGGAGGGCTCACTGAGCTTGGTCTGGATCCCCCGGAGCGCCTCAAGCTTGGTCTGGGCATCTGCGCCGCCCTGCCGCTCCAACGTGTCGATGAGCACCGGAAGATAGTTCCGGTTCGCCTCGTCCCGCGCCACAGCCGGAATGCCGTCGAGGTTCCCGACGAGGTCCGGAGCGACCTCAAGGTACTCCTGCCGCTGCTCCTCGGTCAGACCGTCCCACCACTCCTTGCGCTCGGCAGGCGGCTTGTCCTGCGGAACGCCGTGCCTCAGATACGTGTCAGCGGTGGAACGCACCGCAGCCGTGTCGTGGTGTACGTCCTCCAGCGTTGCCGTGGTGACATCGAGCCCCTTGGCTGCTTTGAGCTTGCCCAGGGCCTCCGCGTACCGGCCATCGATCTCTGCAGCGGTCCGTACCGCCCGCGCGATATTGTCCGCGATGCCCTGAGCCTTCGTGGCATTCGGGTTGGGGTCGAAGCGCCCTCCAGGGAACCCGGGCTGCTCACCCGGTCCCGGCGCTTCCAGCGGGAGCCGTGCGCTGCCCCGGGCGGACCCTCCCGGGGCTTCCTTCTCCCCGAGAAGTGTCTCGCCGGCCGCTGCCGGATAGCTCACCGAGCCGTCTGCGTGAACGGTGAACTTCAGGTTCTCCGCGTCCTCCAGAGCCTGCATGAGCTGCTTCTGCGGACCGGCGAGTTCTGAGGCGAGGCCGTTGAGTGTCGTCCGGATCAGGCCGGCCTCAGTATGCACGTACTGGAAATTTCGGCTCAGCCGCTCCAACCGCTTGATGGCGGCCCCCGCCGACTCGCTCTTCTGCGTCTCACGCAGTTTCGCCGTCATCGCCCTGTCGGTCGTTGCCCGATCGGAATCAGCCCGGCCCGAGACCTCGTTCCAGCCGTCACCGGCGTCCTCGAACACCAATGGCTTCAGGTCCCGCAACAGCTGCCAGGTCAGCGTCGTGCCGGTCACCGGCGATCACCCTTTTTTCATCGCACCGAAAGAGTTCTTCACCGCGGTCTCGGTCTCGCCCATCTCCTTTGCGACCTTCGACAACGCTCCCTCCAGGAACCCGCATTCGTCCCGCACACTGGCAAGCCGCTCCTCCCAGGACTCCCGTACCGCCGTCATCGCTGTCAAGGACGAGAGTCCTTTCGCCCCGGAAGCAACACCCTCGCGCGCGGTGCCGAGACGATTGCGACTCAGTGCCGTGTTGGTCCGCAAGGTGCCCGCAGCACCGGACGCGCTGGTCCAAGGCCCATCACTGTGCTTCAGGCCTTCCCCACCGCCCTCAACCGCAGGCGTGGACGAGCCTCCCGAACGATCGGGATCAGCAGAGGCCAGTGCCATACGCGCCGTTGCCCCATCGGCTGTCACAGTCCTGGGCCGATCCGCGAGATCGAGCAATTCCTGCCACCGGTCCGAATACTGCACAGCCACAATCCCCCGAGTCTTCCCCAACGCGCTTCTATCGCCGTCCGGGTGACGCTAACTGGTCACCCCACATGGTGTGCAAGCGCGAAGAGTACTCACCGCCAGATATGACTCCGCGGACGTAGCACCTGCTGGGCAGGGCACACAAGAGCGATCGCCCTCGGATCAAGAGTCCGCAAGTCTCCGTATCCGTACTTGCTCGCAAGTTGACGCCCGTACCTCGGGCTTCGCCTTCCTGTTGACCACCATCCGCCAGGGTTCGCTCACCGAGCGCCGGAGCTCATACGCCTTCCCGAACGGCTGATCGACGCGGCGGCGGTAATGCGCGGGCAACGCGAGCAGCTTGGAGAGCGACTCCAGCTCCGTGATCACCGTCCGGTACGACATGAACAGCGAAGCCGCCTCGACCCACTGATGCTGGCTACAGCGCGGAGCGATCACTGTAGCCAGCATCGGTAACACAGCGCCCCCAGGGTTGCGTCCGCAACCCGGAGCACACCATCCGTGCAGGGCTCAGGACTTGGGGGTCGCCACCGCCGCCTGGGGTCGGATGGGGAGGCGGTTGATCGGGCGGCCGGTGGCGGATCGTACGGCTGCGGCTACGGCTGCCGGGGAGGTGACCACGGGGATCGCCGAGGCGGGCTTGGCGCCGAAGGGGGCCACCACGTCGCGTTCTTCGACGAGTTCGACGATGCGAATGTCCGGGGCGTCCAGGGCGGTCGGGAGCGCGTAGCCGGTGAGGTCCGGGTGACGGATCAGGCCGCGGGCGCTGCGGAGGTTCTCGGTGAGGGCGGCGCCGATGCCCTGGGTGATGCCCGCCTCGATGCGGGTCGCGAGCTGGGACGGGTTGAGGACCCGGCCGACGTCCTGGGCGACCGCCATCTCCACGACCCGTACGGAGCCGAGTTCGATGTCAACGTCCACCACCGCGCGGATCGCGCAGAAGGCGAGGCCGACGAAGGCGTCGCCCTGGCCCGACTCGTCCAGGGGTTCGGTCGGGTGGGGGCGGCACTGGGCGGTGGCCCAGAGTTCCTTGCCGTCCATCGCCTCCGTGACCGTCGTGGACAGCACCCCGTCGTACGAGGTGATCCTGCCGCCGGAGATCTGCAGCAGCTCCGTGGACATGCCGAACTGGTGGGCCAGGGGCTGGAGCAGCTGCGTACGGACCATCTTGGCCGCGCGTTCCACCGCTCCGGCCGAGACCCAGGTGTGGCGGCCGTGCGTCGCCGGGCCCGCCGGGGGCTGGTCGGTGTCGACGGACGCCACGTGGACCTCTTCGATGCCCAGCGTCTCCTGAACCACCTGGCGGGCGAGGGTCGAGAAGCCCTGGCCCGTCTCGACCGCGGCGCAGATGACCGTGGCGATGCCGTCGTGGACCCGGACCGTGGCCGTCGAAACCTCGTCGGTGCCCTCCGCGCCGAGCATGTGGACCATGCCGAGCGCGTAGCCGACGCCTCGGCGCACCGCGCCGGGTTCGCCCGCGCCCTCCGGGCCGCCGGGAAGCAGCCAGTCGTCCTCCGGGGCGTCCTTGGGGAGGGACGGGAGCGGGAAGTCCCTTACGGCGGTGAGCAGTTCGGACACCGGCGCCGGGCAGGTCACCGTCTGGCCCGTGGGCAGGATGTCGCCGGTGGACAGGGCGTTGCGCAGGCGCAGCTCGGCCGGGTCGATGCCGAGCTTGGCGGCCAGCTTGTCCATCTGGCCCTCGTACGCCGCGCAGACCTGCATCGCGCCCTCGCCGCGCACATGGCCCGACGGCGGGTTGTTCGTACGCACCGCCCAGCCCTCGATGAAGGCGTGCGGGACGACGTACGGGCCGCAGGCGAACGCGACCGCTGCGGCCAGCGACTCGGACGAGGCGTCGGCGTACGCGCCCGCGTCGAGCAGGATCTGCGCCTCGACCTTCACCAGCCGGCCCTCGGCGTCCGCGTGGTGGCGGTAGCGCAGGAGCGTGGGGTGGCGGTGGGCGTGGCCGAGGAAGGACTCCTCGCGGGTGGCGACCACTTTGACCGGGCAGCCGGTACGCAGCGCGAGCAGTCCCAGCGGCAGCTGGAAGCCGGGATCCTCGCGGTCGCCGGTGGCACCGGGGACTCCGGTGACGACGACCTTCACCCGGTCCGGTTCGAGGCCGAAGCAGGCGGCGGCGAGATCGCGGTCGGTGTGCGGGTCGGTGGAGGCCGTGTAGATCTCCACGCCGCCGTCGGGGCGGGGCACGGCGAGCCCGGCCTCGGCGCCGATCGGGGCCGGGTCCTGGCGGCCGATGCGGTAGAGGCCCTCGACGACGACCTCGCCGGTGGCCTCCGGGTCGCCGTAACGCAGCGGGATGTGGCGGATCAGATTGCCGTCGGGGTGCAGCGGTTCGGCGGCGAAGGCCTTCTCCGGGTCCGTGACCGGTTCGAGCACCTCGTACTCGACGGCGATGGCCGCGGCGGCGAGACGTGCCGTGTCGGGGTGGTCGGCGGCGACCGCGGCGATCGGCTCACCGTGGTGGCGGACCAGGTCGGAGGCGAAGACCGGGCGGTCGACGACCTTGCGCCCGTACGCGCCCTCCCCGGGGACGTCCTCGTGCGTGACGACGGCCCGTACCCCCGGCATCTCGACGGCGCCCGAGGTGTCGATGGACAGGATGCGGGCGTGCGGGTGCGGGGAACGGAGTACGGCTGCCCACAGCAGGCCCTCGGCCCAGAGATCGGCGGCGTACGGGAAGGTGCCCTCGGTCTTCGCACGCGCGTCGGCGGGCAGGAGGGAGACGCCCAGGCCGAGCGCGGTCGGCTCGGCGTCGGGTCCGTCGGACGCCGGGGTGGTGATCCGTGTGCTGGTCGCGTTGGCCGCGGTGGCCGCGTCGTTGCTCACGCCATGCCTCCGTCCTGCGAGTGCGGCTGAACCCGGCCGGCGCCCGGGGCCGCCTGGTGGGGAATGCGGGCCTCGTCGGACTCCGGGGACGAGGAGTCCGACGAGGCTGCCGGGTCGGCGCTTGCCTCGCGGCCCGCGATGACCTCGTTCACGGCTTCGAGGACACCTCGGTAGCCTGAGCAGCGGCAGAGGTTGCCGCAGAGCGCCTGGCGCGTCTCCAGTTCGCTGGGGGCGTGGTTTCCCTCCAGCAGATCGTGGACGGTCATCGCCATGCCGGGGATGCAGAAACCGCACTGGACGGCTCCGCACTTGGCGAGGGCGCGCTGGACGTCGGACGGCTCGCCGTCCACGGCCAGGCCCTCGACCGTACGGACCTCGCTGCCGGCCGCGGTCGCCGCCGGGACCAGACAGGAGGCGACCAGCCGGCCGTCCACCTGGACGTTGCAGGCACCGCACTCACCCTGCGAGCAGCCGTCCTTGGCACCGGCGAGGCCGAGGCGCTCGCGCAGCACGTAGAGGAGCGACTCGCCGATCCAGGCATCGGCGACGGGGCGGTCGGCGCCGTTCACATGCAGGACGTAGGAGGCGGCCGGGTGCTCGCTGGGGAGAACGACGGGCAGGATGTCGGACGGCTGGACTTCGAGGGACTGGGACTCGGAGGGCCGGGACTCGGGGAGTTGCCCTTCGGGGAGCTCGGCTTCGAGTGGCGGGGTTTCCAGCGGAGCGTTCGGCAGTGGTGTGTCGGTCGGCGACTGCTCGGCAGGATGCTCGGCCGGAGCGTCGTCCGGTACGGCGGTGTGGGGGGCCGGGGCCTGCGCGAGGTCCGCTTCGAGAACGGGGGTGCCTCCCGCGTCTCCTGCGTCTCCGGCGTCTCCGGCCGCCGGTACGGGGCCGTCCTCGGCGGACGTCTCCGGTGCCGGTGCCTCGTACGCCACGGAGGACGCCACGGAGGGCGTCTCGGAAAGCAACGGGGAATACGCCTCGGAGAGCTCCGCCACGGGCTCCATGGCAGGCGCGAAATCGGCTCCCGGCGCGTGCTCCGGCTCGATGTCCGCTCCGGGAGCCGGCTCCACCGTCGGCTCGGGCTCGGGTTCCGCGACCGGCTGCTGTGTCGCCCACGGTGCGGGCGCACCGCCCGGCAGCGTGGCCGGTGGAGTCCGGTCCGCGTACCACTGGGAGGCCAGCGCCGAGGCGGCGAACTCGCCGGATTCCTCCGGGAGATCACCGTCGGCGACCGGAATCGTCCACTGGCCGGTGTGACCGGCGTGACCGGCGTGATCGGCGTGATCGGCGTGATCGGCGTGATCGGCGTGATCGGCGTGATCGGCGTGACCGCCATGGTCGGGCTGTATGCCGTGGTCGGTGTGGCTGGTGTGATCGGTGTGACCGCCGTGGTCGGGCTGTACGCCGTGGTCGACGTGGGCGGTGTGGTCGGCCTGCTGGGCGAACTCGGTGGGCTCCGTGAAGTTCCACTGGCCCGTCGCGTCCGGTGTCTCCCGGTACTGCTCCTGCTGCGGGTACTCGTACCCGTACTGCGTCTGCTGCTGGTTCGGGTCCGGCCAGTGCACCGCGCCGGGGGCCGGCTGCTCCGGTTCCGCGGCCCGCTCCTGCTGGCTCTGCGTCTGTACGACCCAGCTGCCCGTGGCCGACGGGTCGAGACCGGCCGCGGGTGTCAGCGGCACGATCATCGGCGGTACATAGCCCTGGCCGGGCGCGGCCAGCGGGATGTTCGCCAGGTCCTCCGGCGGCAGGTGGACGAAGGCGGTCGCCTCGGTATCGTACTCGCCGCCCTGCGGCGTCGGCTGCCAGCCCCCGTGCTGCGGCTGCTCCCGCTGCCCGTGCTGTTCCTTGTGGTCCTCGTTGCTCACGACAGTGCCCTCCCCAGCGCGCGTCGGGCCAGCGCGGCGACGGTGCGCCGCAGATGCAGTACGGCGGGGGGCAGCGGTGGTGCCTCTCCCCCGTCGGCGGGCGGTGCCTCGTCCGGGATGCAGGCCGCGGCGACGTACTCGCCGAAGGCGGCCAGCGCGTCGGAGGCCAGGCCCCGTTCGCCGTCCCAGTCGATCAGCGAGGCGATCCAGCGTTCGGCCTCCAGCGGCCGCAGCGGCATCGGCGCGATGGCACCGACCGCGCAGCGCACCCCGCGCCGGGCCGGGTCGAGCACGATCGCGACGGACGCGGTGGCGCGGCCGGGACCGGTACGGCCGGTGGCCTTCAGGAAGACCTGGGGGGCGTGCAGCAGCGGTACGCGGACGAAGCCGATCAGTTCGGCGGGTTCGAGCATGTCGCGGCCGGCCAGCAGGTGCGAGACCGGGATCTCGCGGCGGGCGCCGCCCGGGCCCGCGATGACGAGTTCGGCCTCCAGGGCGGCAAGCACCGGCAGGGCGTCGCCGGTCGGGGCCGCGGTGGCGATGTTGCCGCCGAGCGTTCCGGCGTTACGGATCTGGGGCGGGCCCGCGGCGCGCGCGGACGCGGCCAGGGCGGGGATGAGGGCGGCGAAGTCGGGCCGCCCCATGCGAGCGTGGGTGAGTCCGGCGCCGAGCAGGGCGTGACCGTCCTGGTAGTGCCAGCCGCGCAGCTCGCTGATCCGGCCGAGGCCGACCAGTCCCGAGGGGCGCAGCAGCCCCTTGTTGACGGCCGCCATCAGGTCCGTCCCACCCGCCACGGGAACGGCTGCAGGCATCACGCCGAGTGCCGCCACGGCCTCGTCGAGCGAGGCCGGCAGCGTCACGGACTGCGTCGCCTGCGGTGCGTGCATGGTCAACCCAGCTGCCCCTTCCCGGTGTCCCGGCTGTCCGGCTTGTTTCGCCGTACGGTACGTGCTCAAAGCCTGGACGTGGCAACTCTGGCACATCTTCCGATCGGACCGACGCGAGGGTCCACGAAGGGCATATCCGTCCCCTACCAGGGGGTTGATCCTGATTCGCCCTGCCTTCGGCGCGGAGTGCGCATTGCCACTCTTCGGCGAGCCCTGGGAGGGTTGTTCGGTTCCGGCTGTGCGTGTGCGGATGGCCGTCGCGGACCATGACCGTCGGCCGGCCCGCTCCCGGCGAGCGGGCCGGCCGGACCCGGAGCGCGGGCGGAATCACACGTTCGTGGACGGCCCCTCAAGGGGGCGTCCGAGGACGCCGGGACGCTGCTGCCGGGGCAACGGGCCGCTCGGCGGCCGGTAGTCGACGCCGAGGGCGTCAAGTCGGGCATAGTGCACGGTCATTCGCCGTTCGAATTCCGTGAAGTCCCGGTCGGCGGAGGCGGGCAGGGGCGACCAGGCGACCTCGGCGAACGCGGCGAGGCGCGGGAAGACCTGGTAGTCGACACGGGACCGGTTCTGCATGACCTCGGTCCAGACATTGGCCTGGGTGCCGAGGATGTGATGGACCGCCTCCTCGGAGAGGCCCGCCGGTACGGGTTCGAAGCGGTAGACGTCCTCCAGGGTGCGGATGAAGCCGATGGGCATCGGTTCGTCGGGGCCGCCGCCTTGACGGTGGTCCAGGTAGACGTGCTGTTCCGGGCACATCACGACGTCATGGCCGGCCTCGGCGGCCGTGACACCTCCCCGGTATCCGCGCCAGGACGACACGGCGGCGCCCGCCGGGAGGCCGCCTTCGAGGATCTCGTCCCAGCCGATGAGCCGGCGGCCGCGGGCGGTGAGCCAGGTGTCGAAGTGCCGGATGACCCAGGACTGCAGCTCGTCCTCGTTGGCCAGGCCGAATTCGTCGATCCGGGCCTGGGCGGCCGGGGACTCCTTCCACTGGTCCTTGCGGCACTCGTCGCCGCCGATGTGGATGAACGGCGAGGTTGCTGCGGGGAAGAGTTCCAGGACCTCTTCGAGGACGCCCTCGAAGAAGCGAAGGGTGTTGTCAGTGGGGGCGAGTACGTTGGCGTTGATGCCCCAGGTGTCCCAGACGGAGAGGGTGGTGGTGTCGATGACGTCGGTGTTGCCCAGCTCGGGGTACGCGGCGATGGCGGCCTGCGAATGGCCCGGGATGTCGATCTCGGGGACGACCCGGATATGCCGCTCGGTGGCGTACGCGACGATCTCGCGGATGTCGTCCTGGGTGTAGTAACCGCCGTGCGGGGTCTCGTCCCAGAGCTCGGAGGCCCGGTGGCCGTGCTTGGTACGGGACCGCCAGGAGCCGACCTCGGTGAGCCGGGGGTAGCGCTTGATCTCGATGCGCCAGCCCTGGTCGTCGGTGAGGTGGAAGTGGAAGACGTTCAGCTTGTGCGCGGCGAGGAGGTCGAGATAGCGCAGGACGTCGTCCTTGGGCAGGAAGTGCCGCGCCACGTCGAGCATCATGCCGCGCCAAGGGAAGCGGGGGCCGTCCTCGATGTCCGTGAAGGGGATGACCCACTTCTTGTTGGAGTGGACAGGCGCGCGGCGGAAAGCGTCGGGGCCAAGGAGCTGACGCAGGGTCTGGGCGCCCCAGAAAACCCCCGCCGCGCTGCCGCCGCGGATCTCAATGCCCTGGCTCCGGACCCCAAGCCTGTACGCCTCGGGCTCCAGAGCGTCGTCGATGCGCAGCGCGACCGAATTCCTGGCCCTTTCATCTCCCGGCACCAGCTGCAGACCGAGGGCGGGACCAACCATGGAACGCAGCCAGCGCTCCGTGGTCTCTGTGCCGGGCGCCGCGTAAAGCGTGGTGCTCCGGTCCAGCAGGAAACCATCGGGGGCCAGGCCTTCAACGGCGACGGGCGCGGGGATCAGATCCATGGGTTCAGCGTCTCAGATGAACTTGTGCCATCCCGGGTGAGGCTGGTTGTTCGGGCGAGTGCGCGCAGCAGTCCCCGACCAGCGCCGATACACGCGCCGGGGCCTTCGCCCGTCAATCGGCGAAGAGCGGCACCCGCTACCGACGATTCATGCGCAGTTCTCAGTCCTTCGGGTTGGAGGTGAAGCACTTCTGGCGCAGGCGGCGGGAGGAGCGCCTTGAGCAAGCTGACCAACTCGGAGAAGGCGGCCTTTCAGGCGGAAGGCACATGAGCCTGTGGACGTGGCTGTTCTCGCTCTGGGCTCCAGCAGTCCGGCCTCAAGATTCGTAAGCAGGTTCGACATTGGGTACGAGAGTGTGAATTATGTGCTCCGGCAGGGCAGTTACCTGCACTGATGCGTACGGTCTGCGGTGTGAAAGCAGACATGGGGCGCCGGTACCGGTTGTATCCCACCATCGTTCAGGAGCAGGTCCTGACCAGGTGGGGGCATACCGCGCGCGCCCTGTGGAATGTCGCCCTCGCACAGCGCGTCCACGTATACGAGCAGCGCGGCCGCAGTGTCCGTGCCGTGGAGCAGTGCCGGTATCTCACCGAGGCGCGCGCCGAGAGCGAGCTAACCTGGCTGGCCGAACTCCCCGCGCAGGCCGGCCAGCAGGTGCTGCGGCAACTGGACGCGGCGTTCGACAACTTCTTCAACTCTGTACACCCGGCCCGGTTCCCGGCGTTCAAGAAACGCGGGCACCGGTTGTCTGTCCCGCTGCCGGGGCAAGCGATTGAGACACGCAAGCTGAACCGGCACTGGGCCGAGGTGCGCTTGCCGAAACTTGGCTGGGTCCGCTTCCGCCTCTCCCGCACTGTGGGAGGTGCAATTCGTAACGCCACCGTCTCTCGGGACGGGACCGGCTGGCACATCGCCTTCGGCGTCGCCACCGGGACCAAGACTGCCGCTCCGAACGGCCGACCGGGCTGCGGCGTCGACTTCGGTGTCGCCGCCTCCGCCTATGTATCCACAGAGTCTGTGCCGCGCATCAAGCCTCCAGGCCTGACCGAGCACGAGCGAGCCCGGCTGCATTGCTTGGAGCAGCGCAAAGCCCGCCAGATCACCTACGCCCAGAAGCACAACCAAGGCAAGTACAGCAACCGGCTGCGCCGCACCATCGCGCAGATCGCGAAACTGAAAACTCGGGAAGCAAACCGGCGCCAGAATTTCACACACCAGCTCACTACCGATCTCGCCAAAAATCACGGCTTCGTCGGTATCGAGGACCTGCGCGTGATGAATATGACCGCCAGCGCCAAAGGCACCGCAAAGCAACCCGGCCGCAGCGTAAGGCAGAAGGCCGGACTCAACCGATCCATCCTCGACAACTGCCCCGGTGAACGCAGGCGGCAACTGGAATACAAATGCCGCCTGTACGGCTCCGAACTGCGGCCGGTGCCGCCGTTTCACACCTCGCAGACCTGCGCGGCCTGCGGCCGAACGGATCCGCAGTCCCGCAAGGGCTGCGGCCGACTGTTCGCGTGCGTGCACTGCGGGCACGAGGACGACGCTGACCACAACGCCTCGGTCGAGATCGAGGCCCGAGCCCGCCGGACGGGTGGCTCGGTCAACAACAGCACGCGCAGGCACCCTTTGGTGCCGAGTCCCGCCCTCCGGCGGAGGCGGACGCGTGAAACCCAACCGGCCACTTTCGGGTAGCCAAAGGGAATCTCCCGGCTTCAGAGCCGGGAGAGGATCGTCAATTCTTGTCCTTGCCGCCCTTGCCCTTGTCCTTGTCGCCGCCGGCGCCCATGGACTCGTAGATCTCCTTGCACATGGGACAGACCGGATACTTCTTCGGGTCGCGGCCCGGTACCCAGACCTTGCCGCACAGTGCGACCACGGGGGTGCCCTCCAGGGCGCTCGCCATGATCTTGTCCTTCTGGACGTAATGGGCGTAGCGCTCGTGGTCGCCGTCGCCGTTCGACACCTGTGGCGTCGGCTCTACGAGGGTGCCCGTACCTGCCCCGCGCTCGGGCTCAAGAGTGCTCATGGACCCCAAGGGTACTGAAGGCCGGGACCATCAGTTCAGCGAAGGGTCGTCCGGATAGGTGGCGATCATCGCCAGTTCGCTGCGCTGGCGGCGCAGAACCGCCCGCCAGAGGTGCTCCGGACGCGGGGAGGAGACGTCACCGGGCTCGGACTCGACGACGTACCAGGCGCCCTCGGCCAGTTCCTTGTCCAGCTGTCCGGGGCCCCAGCCGGCGTATCCGGCGAAGATCCGCAGCGAGCCGAGCGCCGCGGCCAGCAGCTCCGGCGGGGCCTCCAGGTCGACCAGGCCGATCGCCCCGTACACCCGGCGCCAGCCGAGGGGGCCCTCGTCGCCGGGGATGACGGCCACGCCGAGCGCAGAATCGAGCGAGACCGGGCCGCCCTGGAAGACGACGCCCGGTTCACCGGTCAGACCGGCCCAGGACGTGAGGATGTCACCGACGCCGACGGGCGTCGGGCGGTTCAGGACCACACCGAGCGAGCCCTCCTCGTCGTGGTCGAGGAGCAGCACCACCGCGCGGTCGAAATTCGGGTCCGCGAGCGCGGGTGTGGCCACGAGCAGTCGCCCTGTGAGCGAGGACACCTCGGTCATGGCAGAAATGATCCCGCATCTTCGGTCTCCACGGGGACCAAGCGGGCCACCCGGTCACCGAAAGGTCCGCGCACGACTCGGGGTGCAGCTCAGGGCGCACGGACGCACGGGGAGCGCACCGCCCGGAAGGCTTTGCGGACGGTAACCCTCCGCAAGACTCGGACAGCAGAGCGTGTTGTGGCGAATTCATGACGTTCGCGTACCCCCCGTCCCCTTACGGAAGGGGGGCGGTGGGCCATTACCCTTTCGGTTGGCCCCCTGCCCGACCACTCCGGAACGCGAGATTCATGACCGGCACAGACGATGTCCTGCTTGTCCACGGCGGAACCCCGCTGGAGGGCGAGATCCGCGTCAGAGGCGCCAAGAACCTGGTGCCGAAGGCAATGGTCGCCGCGCTGCTCGGCAGCGGGCCGAGCCGGCTGCGCAACGTGCCCGACATCCGCGACGTGCGGGTGGTGCGAGGGCTGCTGCAGCTGCACGGTGTGACGGTCCGGCCGGGTGACGAACCGGGCGAGCTGATCCTGGACCCGACCCATGTCGAGAGCGCCAATGTCGCCGACATCGATGCCCACGCGGGCTCGTCGCGCATCCCGATCCTCTTCTGCGGCCCGCTGCTGCACCGGCTGGGCCACGCGTTCATTCCCGGGCTCGGCGGCTGCGACATCGGCGGCCGGCCGATCGACTTCCACTTCGACGTGCTGCGGCAGTTCGGCGCGACGATCGAGAAGCGGGCGGACGGCCAGTACCTGGAGGCCCCGCAGCGACTGCGCGGCACGAAGATCCGGCTGCCGTACCCGTCGGTGGGCTCCACCGAGCAGGTGCTGCTGACGGCGGTGCTCGCCGAGGGCGTCACCGAGCTGTCCAACGCGGCCGTGGAGCCGGAGATCGAGGACCTCATCTGCGTACTGCAGAAGATGGGCGCGATCATCTCGATGGACACCGACCGGACGATCCGGATCACCGGTGTCGACCGGCTGGACGGATATACGCACCGGGCCATCCCGGACCGTCTGGAGGCGGCCTCCTGGGCGTCCGCGGCGCTGGCCACCGAAGGCAACATCTACGTACGGGGCGCACAGCAGCGTTCGATGATGACGTTCCTGAACACCTTCCGCCGGGTCGGCGGGGCGTTCGAGATCGACGACGAGGGCATCCGCTTCTGGCACCCGGGCGGCGCGCTCGACGCCATCGCCCTGGAGACGGACGTGCACCCCGGTTTCCAGACCGACTGGCAGCAGCCGCTGGTCGTGGCCCTGACGCAGGCCTCGGGCCTGTCGATCGTCCACGAGACGGTGTACGAGTCCCGGCTCGGCTTCACCTCCGCGCTGAACCAGATGGGCGCACACATCCAGCTCTACCGCGAGTGCCTGGGCGGCTCCGACTGCCGCTTCGGTCAGCGGAACTTCCTGCACTCGGCGGTCGTGTCCGGGCCGACGAAGCTGCAGGGCGCGGATCTGGTCATCCCGGACCTGCGCGGTGGTTTCTCGTACCTGATCGCCGCGCTGGCGGCGCAGGGCACGTCGCGGGTGCACGGCATCGACCTGATCAACCGCGGCTACGAGAACTTCATGGAGAAGCTGGAGAAGCTCGGCGCGAAGGTGGAACTGCCGGGCGGCGCGCTGGTCTGAGACGGGCGGGCGGGCCGGTCCGAAACGGGCCGGGCGGTCCCAGGGCTGCTGACGGGGGTTCGGGACCGTTGTCCCGGGCCCCCGTTCGGCTTCCGGGACGGCCACGAAACGGCGCGGAGGCCGGAGGGGTCCGCTCGGCAAGGGCGGCAGAGGCCCGGAACGGGCCCTCTCGCGCCGGTACACGGAAGGGCAGTCACCCTGGTCGGGTGACCGCCCTTCCGCACGCCTGTGGGGCTTACTTGCCCTTGGCGGCTTCCTTGAGCTTGGAGCCCGCGGAGACCTTCACGCTGTAGCCGGCCGGGATGTTGATCGGGTCGCCGGTCTGCGGGTTGCGAGCGGTGCGAGCGGCACGGTGGGTGCGCTCGAAGGTCAGGAAGCCGGGGATGGTGACCTTCTCGTCGCCCTTGGCGACGATCTCACCGACGGTCTCGGCGAGGGCGGCCAGCACGGCGTCGGCGTCCTTGCGGGTCACCTCGGCGCGGTCGGCCAGGGCGGCCACCAGCTCACTGCGGTTCATGTTGTTACTCCCGTGTTCTTCTTGCCTGTGAGGCGTGAGATCGAAGCCGATGCTGCCAGGGCCCTTGGACAGTCCCCGGACCCGGGTCTGTCGTCAGACCCTCGCGCCCGATTACGCATCCTGCCCCCACCTGCGGCGGTAACGCCAATCCGGCACCCTCCGGAGTCACACGAAAAGCACCCTCGCCTCGTCGTGGTGACGTTCCGTCGACTCTCCGAAAGCAGTCCGCAGTGGATGCGGGGCTCTGCGGGACGCGCCGCCCGCCCACCCTAAAGGGGCGTTTGGGGCGCCGCGACCCGCGACGCGCCGTAGCTCAGGCCAAGCCCGCGCCCGCCGCACCGCCGCCCGCGGTCTTCGCCGCGTCGCGGACCGCACCGGCGACCGCTCCCGCGACCCTGTCGTTGAAGACCGACGGGATGATGTAGTTCGCGTTCAGTTCGTCGTCGGCGACGGTCTCGGCGAGGGCGCCCGCCGCGGCGAGCATCATCTCCGTGTTGACGGTGCGGGACTGGGCGTCCAGCAGACCGCGGAAGACACCCGGGAAGACCAGCACGTTGTTGATCTGGTTCGGGAAGTCGGAGCGGCCGGTGGCGACAACTGCCGCCGACCGGCGGGCGATCGCCGGGTCCACCTCGGGGTCCGGGTTCGCGAGCGCGAACACGATCGCACCGTCCGCCATGGCGGCGACATCGGTGCCGTCCAGCACGTTCGGGGCGGAGACGCCGATGAAGACGTCGGCGCCGACCACGGCCTCCTTGAGGGTGCCGGTGACGGACTCGGGGTTGGTGTTGTCGGCGATCCAGCGCAGCGGCGAGTCGGCGCCGGCGGAGACGAGGTCCTCGCGGCCCGCGTGCACCACTCCGTGGATGTCGGCGACGACGGCGTGCTTGACGCCCGCGGCAGTGAGAAGCTTCAGGATGGCCGTACCGGCCGCGCCGGCGCCGGACATGACGACCCGTACGTCCCCGATTCCCTTGCCCACCACGCGCAGTGCGTTGGTCAGCGCGGCCAGGACCACGATCGCGGTGCCGTGCTGGTCGTCGTGGAAGACGGGGATGTCGAGGGCCTCGCGCAGCCGTGCCTCGATCTCGAAGCAGCGGGGGGCGGAGATGTCCTCCAGGTTGATGCCCGCGAAGCCGGGGGCGATCGCCTTGACGATCTCGACGATGGCGTCGGTGTCCTGGGTGTCCAGGCAGATCGGCCAGGCGTCGATGCCGGCGAACCGCTTGAAGAGGGCCGCCTTGCCCTCCATCACCGGGAGGGCGGCCATCGGGCCGATGTTGCCGAGGCCGAGCACCGCGGAACCGTCCGTCACAACTGCGACGGCGTTGCGCTTGATGGTGAGGCGGCGGGCGTCCTCGGGGTTCTCGGCGATCGCCATGCAGACCCGGGCCACACCCGGGGTGTAGATCATCGAGAGGTCGTCACGGTTGCGGATGGGGTGCTTGGACGCCATCTCGATCTTGCCGCCGAGGTGCATCAGGAACGTACGGTCGGAGACCTTGCCCAGCACAACACCCTCGATGCCGCGCAGGTTTTCGACGATCTCGTCCGCGTGCGTGGTGGAGGTGGCCGCGATGGTGACGTCGATCCGCAGCTTCTCGTGGCCGGAGGCGGTCACATCGAGGCCGGTGACCGAACCGCCGGAGGACTCCACGGCCGTGGTGAGCTGGGAGACCGCTGTGCCGCTCGCGGGCACCTCCAGCCTGACCGTCATCGAGTACGAGACGCTGGGCGCCGTTGCCATGGCCGAGTCCTTCGCTTTCCTTAGCTTCTTTGCCGCGCGGCCGGGGCGCTCCCTCGGTCACGCTTCCCGATCGTCGCACCTACTGGCCGGTAGCCGGTAATGAGCGCCACGTTTCGGAAAGCAGTTTCCACCATACGAGAGATCACCGCTTCGGCGGAACCCCCAATGGCCCGCGGCATCCCGTCCGGAGTCCGGAGTCCGTGGTCCGTGGTCCCCGTGGTCCGTGGACAAGATCCGTGGCCCCGTAAACAAGAACAGACCCGCGCCACCGGAAGGTGACGCGGGTCTGTCCTCTTGGTCAAGCGGCACCGACCCGCCATGCTCGCCTCGCGGCAAGTGGTCGCTCGAAGCGACGAAGGTTGGGCCCGGGGGCTTGGATCGAGCCGGTGCCGACACCAGGCTAACAAACACCCCGGGGATGCGATTCCCGTGGGACGGACGGATTCGGAAATCCGTCCGCCCGGCGGTACCTCCGCTCCCCGTCCCGGCTCAGTCCCTCAACAGGTCCGGGACGCCGTCCTCGTCGGGCAGGTCCCGCTCCCCCGAAACCACCGTGAGCTGCTGCGTCGCACGCGTCAGCGCCACGTACAGCACCCGCAGGCCCGCCGGGGACTCGTCCGCGATCTCCGCGGGCGAGACGACCACCGTGGCGTCGTACTCCAGGCCCTTCGCCTCCAGGCTGCCCAGCGCCACCACCCGCTCACCGAGCTCGGCGAGCCACTCGCGGGCCTGCGCCCGGCGGTTCATCGCGACGACCACGCCCACCGTGCCGTCCACCTCGGCCAGCAGCCGGCGCGCCTCCTCGCGCACCGAGGCGGCCAGATCGCCGTCCCGTACGGTCTCGAAGCGCGGCTCCACGCCCGTGGAACGGACCGCGGCCGGTGACTCCATGCCGGGCATCGCGAGCGCCAGGACCTTCGAGGCCAGCTCGGCGATCTCCGCCGGGTTGCGGTAGTTGACCGTGAGGGTGAAGCGGCGGCGCGGCCGGTTGCCCAGCGCCTCGTCGCGCACCCGGGCGGCCTCGTCCGGATCGGACCAGGAGGACTGCGCCGGGTCTCCGACGATCGTCCAGGTGGCGTGCCGGCCGCGGCGGCCGACCATGCGCCACTGCATGGGCGTGAGGTCCTGTGCCTCGTCGACGATGACGTGCGCGTACTCCGTACGCTCCGCGGCCAGCCGCTCGGCCCGCTCGCGCTGGGTCTCCTCGCGCTGCGGCATGAGCTCCTCCAGACCGGAGAGCTGGTCCAGCGGGTCGAGTTCGCGCTTCTTCTTCGGCCAGTACGGGGTGCCGAGCAGCATCTGCAGCTCGTCGAGGATCGCCACGTCGTGCACGGAGAGCGGCCCGTTGCCTTTTCTGTCGAGCCGCTTCAGGGAGCGGGCGAGCCGGCGCACCTCGCCCTGGTTGAGGACCCGGCGCGCCCAGCGGCCGAGCCGCTTCTCGTCGGCCATTGCGGCGAGCACCCCGCGGGGGGTGAGCTCGGGCCACCAGGCGTTCAGGAAGTCGAGGAAGGGCGCCTCGGTGGAGACGTCCTCGTCGAAGGAGGAGCGCAGCTCGGCGGCCAGTTCGGGGTCGGTGTAGCGGCCCCGGCCGGAGGACTTGTTCCACAGGACGTCCAGGAGCATTCTGCGGGCGCGCGGGCGCAGCAGGTTGACCGGGGCGGTGCCGCCGAGGACGGACTGCCGGATGCGGTGCAGTTCGTCGGCGTTCAGCTCGACCCGGGCACCGAAGGCGACGACCCGCAGTCGGGTGGGGGTGGCCGGGGGCTCACCGGTGCGGCCGGCCGCCCCGGATTCATCGGATACGCCGGTTGCGCCGGTTCCTTCGGCCGCGTCGGTCCCTTCGGCCGCGTCGCCGAAGGACAGCTGGCCGTCCCGGTCCGCCGCCGCCCTGCGCGCGGTACCGGGCTGTTCCAGTGCGCCGCGTGCCGCCTTGCGCAGGACCTGGAGCATCCGGGAGGAGCCCTTGATCCGGGCGACGGCCGGTTCGTCGTACGTGGTGGCACCCTCGACGCCGGCCGCCTCGTCGGAGAGCGAGCCGACCGCGCGGATCGCGACCTGCCCCTCCTCGCCCAGCGACGGCAGCACGCCTTCGGTGTACGCGACGAGGAGCGGAGTCGGCGAGACGACGAGGATGCCGCCCGCGTAACGGCGCCGGTCCTGGTAGAGGAGGTACGCGGCACGGTGCAGGGCAACAGCGGTCTTGCCGGTGCCGGGGCCGCCGGAGACCTCGGTGACGGACGCGGCGGGGGCCCTGATCACCAGGTCCTGCTCGGCCTGGATGGAGGAGACGATGTCCCGCATGGTGTGGCTGCGGGCCTGCCCGAGCGCCGCCATGAGGGCGCCGTCGCCGATGACGGGGAGCTTTTCGCCGCCCAGGCACGCGGTCAGCTCGGGGCGCATCAGGTCGTCCTCGACACCGAGGACCTTGCGGCCCTTGGAGCGGATGACCCGGCGGCGGACCACTCGGCCCGGCTCCTTCGGCGTCGACCGGTAGAACGGCGCGGCGGCCGGTGCGCGCCAGTCGATGACCAGGGGCGCGTAATCGGCGTCGAGGACCCCGATCCGGCCGATGTGCAGCGTCTCCGCGATGTCGGCGGAATTGTCGTCGCGTACGGCGTCGTCGGCCGCTTCGACGGAGGTGTACGCGCCGTCCGGGCCGCGTTCGCCGTCCTTGCCGAGCAGCAGATCGATCCTTCCGAAGAGGAAGTCCTCGAACTCGCTGTTCAAGCGGTTGAGGTGGATCCCGGCCCGGAACACCTGGGCGTCACGCTCCGCGAGCGCTCCCGGGGTACCGACCTGGCCGCGCTTGACGGCGTCGTTCATGAGAAATTCCGCCTCGTGGATCTTCTCTTCGAGGCGGTGATAAACACGGTCGAGATGTTCCTGCTCGACACCGATTTCCCGGTCCCGCAACGAATCGACAGCGGCATCCTGCGCGGCCACCGAGGCCCCTTTCTGACGTGCATTTGGGCAGCCGTCAACTTTATGCGAAAGGGTGGCCGCCGCGCACCTGCCATACCGTCACGCCTTGATCTCCACCAGCCGCCTGCCCTCGAACGTACGCACCTCGAAGTGGTCGATGTCGCCGCGGTCCATGGCCGCGCCGCCGTGCACACGGAGCGGGTACGTCGCGGCCCGGTACGGGGATTTCTCGATGCCGTACCCCCACTTCGGTACGGACCAGGAGGTGACGGCCTCCTCCTCGCCGGACTTCGACACCGCGATCAGCCGGCATTTCTCCGGGCCCAGGACGTTCCTGAGCTCCAGCACGGTGTCGGTGCCCCAGGCCTTCTTCTCCATGCCGATGGTGGCGTCGACCTTGGTGGTGGGGTCGGTGGCCCGCACCTTGTCCGTCATGCGGGAGAAGGGGGTGCCGTCGGCGGGGCCCGTGGGGTGCGGGTCGGCCGCCCGGGCAGAGGTGCCGTCGCCGCCGGTCGCCAGGACGACGGCGGCCGGACCGCCGATGATCAGCGTCGCTGCCACCGCCACCAGATACCTGGAGCGGCGCCTGCGCCCGGCCCGCTCGCGGGCCACCTCCTCGACCAGCCGGTCGAGCATCCGGGGCGTGGGCGGCTGCGCGACGTACGGGACAAGTCGGGCGCCCGGCCCGGCGGCCGGGGCCTCGGCGAGCACCGCGAGCACAGGTTCCAGTCCGGCGAACTCGTCGAGACGGGCGCCGCACAGGTCGCAGCCGGCCAGATGCGCCTCGAAGGCGGACGCCTCGGCGTCGTCCAGCACGCCGAGGAGATACGCACCGGCGGCGTCGTGTCCGGGCTCGTCGTTCCGGGGACTGCCGGGGTTGTGGGGGCTGAAGGGACCCGTGGTGGGCCGGGGGCCGAACGGCTCCCACTCGTCGTCGCTCATGCCGTGATCCCCCTCTCTTCGAGTGCGAGCTTCATCGAGCGCAGTGCGTAGAAGACCCGGGAGCGCACCGTCCCGCTCGGAACGCCCAGCACATCGGCGGCCTCGTTGACCGTACGGCCCTTGAAGTACGTCTCGACCAGTACTTCCCGGTGGGCGGGGGTCAAGTCGTCGAGCGCGTCCGAGAGCGTCATCAGCCGCAACGCCCTGTCCAGCTCGTCCGCGGCGGGAATGACCTCCAGCCGCGACGGGTCGACCTCGTGCGGCCGGGCCTGCCTGCTGCGGTGGCCGTCGATGACGATGCGCCGGGCCACCGTCACCAGCCACGGGCGGACGGAGCCGGTGGCCCCGTCCAGCCGGCCGGCGTTCTTCCAGGCGCGGATGAGCGTTTCCTGCACCACGTCCTCGGCGCGCTGCCGGTCGCCGGCGACGAGGCGCAGCACGTACGAGAGCAGAGGTCCGGCGTGTTCGCGGTAGAGCGCCCGCATCAGCTCCTCGTCGGGGACGCCGGAGGAGGACCGGGGCGGCCCACTGCGATGCCGGGCCCTGTGCGGACGGTCATCGGCCACGGCCGCATCCTTGCGCACCCGCACCTCCCGGTCGAGACCCTGTGGAGCTCCCTGGCCATCGAGTACGGAGGGGGACCCCGATCCATTCAAACCGGTCTCAAGATTCTTTCCGGTCCCGAGATTCTTTACCGTCTCAGGACTCTTCGCGGTCTCAGGACTCTTCGCGGTCTCAGGACTCTTCGCGGTCTCAGGACTCTTCACGGTCTCAGGACTCTTCGCGGTCTCAGGACTCTTCACGGTCTCAGGACTCTTCGCGGTGCGGCGCTCCCGCGTCGGCTCCCGCGACCGCTTCCACCGCCGCGTCCACGGCCGCCACGGCCGCCGCCCTGCGCCGGTGCCGGGCCACCCGTTCGCGGTTGCCGCACACCTCGCTGGAGCACCAGCGGCGACGGTGGCCGCGCGAGGTGTCCACGTAGAGGCGGTGGCAGTTGTCGGCCTCGCAGCGGCGCAGTCCGGCGCGTGCCTCGGGGTCGGTCAGGAGCTCGACGGCGTCGCGGGCAACGGCGGCCAGCAGCGCCCCGCAATCCGGTTCGGCGCTCAGTGTCCGTACCAGCGTGCCGCTCCTGCCGCGCACGGCCCGCAGTCCCGGGGGCGCGGCCGCGGCGAGCGCGTTGACCCGCTCCAGGGCGCTCTCGGCTCTGCGGCCGCCGAGTTCGGCGGCCAGCAGGCCCTCGACGCCGGCCCTCAGCTGCCGGAAGCGCACCACCCAGGTGTCGTCCACCGCGTCGAGGCGGGTGCCGCTCGGTACGAGTCCGGCGGCGACCAGCCACTCCGCGAGCCGCTCGGCGCCGTCGAGCAGTTCGCAGGCGCCGGAGGTGCCGGCTGCCGTCGCCACCAGGTCCAGGCAGGGTCGGCCGGAGTCGAACCGCCGGTCGTACGAGCGCTTGCCCGCCGCCATGCGTGAGTCACCGCCTCGGGGTCTCCGGTCGGGGTCTCCCCCAGAGTGCCCCTCAAGGTGCCCGCCCGGAACCCCTGCCACCGCGCGGTTCGGTACGGGCGGGGCCGTACGGTGTCAACAACGAGGCGTCCTGCCGGGCCGCGGAGAAGGGCGGTTACGGCTTCGCGAAGGTTCTTCCGGCGCGGCCGCCGTGGCAGTTGGACGGACACCGTCACGAGCGTGCGCGTACCGACGGCGCCCGATAGCAGTTCCGGCGGCTCTTACGCCCGCAGCGACGAACCGTCGTACAGGATCCGCTGGAACAGCCGGTGGTCGCGCCAGTCGCCGTTGATGTGCAGGAAGCGCGGGGCCACGCCGTACTGCTCGAAGCCGCACTTGGCGAGCACCCGCTGCGACGCGACGTTGTCCAGCATCGTCCCCGCCTCGACGCGGTGCAGGCGCAGGCCGTCCCTGGCCACCTCGCAGACCCGCTGCACGGCGGCCGTGGCCAGACCACGGCCCGCGTGCTCGACATCGACCCAGTAGCCCAGAGTCGCACTGCGGGACGGCCCGAGCACTAGGGCGTTGAGGTTGAACCCGCCCACCGCGCGGTCCTGTTCATCGGCGAGGACCCAGGCCATGACCCGTCCCGCGTCACGGTCCGCGAGCAGACCGGCCAGCCGTTCCCGCTGACCCTGCTCGGTGTAGAAGGCGTCGGGCCGCACGGGCTCCCAGGGCTGCATGTACGCGCGGCTGCGGGTCAGCGACACGGCGAGGGAGGCGGCGTCGGCCGGGGTCGGGGGACGGAGCCGTATCTCCGCGTCGATCCGGTGGATGTCGTTCAGCATCCCCTCACACTAACCGGACCCGGTCGGGCGCCGTCCTCGTCAACCGGGCCGTCCCCCGTCGTATCGAGCGCCAGCCGGTAGCCGTGTTTGACGACCGTCCGGACGAGGCGGGGCGCGCCCAGTGCCGTACGCAGCCGCGCCATGGCCGTCTCCACCGCGTGTTCGTCCGTGCCGCTGCCGGGCAGCGCGCGCAGCAGGTCGGCGCGGGCCACCACCCAGCCCGGCCGACGGGCCAGGGCGTGCAGGAGGGCCATTCCCGCGGGCTGCACCGGGCGCAGTGCGCCGTCGACGATCACGGCGTGGCCGCGGATCTCGACCCGGCGCCCGGCGATCGGCAACGGCCTTACCCCGGCCGGGAGTTCGTGGCACAGCAGCTGGACGAGCGGGGCGAGCCGGAAGCGTTCCGGCTGGACGGTGTCGATGCCGCGGGCCCGCAGCGGCAGGGCGGTGACCGGTCCGGCGCAGGCCACGAGGACGTCGTCCCGCAGTCCGGCGAAGGTATACCGTCCTCGGCACCGCGCAACGCCGCTCAGGCGGTCGTCAGCATGAGCGACGCGTCGATCTCGGGCAGCCAGCTTCCGACGGGCCGCTCCATCCACCCCTCCTCGGCGCCCAGTTGAGCCGCGGCTTCGCGCAGGGCGTCGAGACCGGGGTGACGCAGCCCCTTGCGCCAGACCAGCAGGAACGGGGAAAGCGGTACGGGCCGGACCAGCGGTCGCAGCACGGTGCCGGGCATCGGAGGGAAGTCGACCACGCACAGGATCGGGTAGCGCGGCGACTTGGCCATGACCCGTTGGAACTCGGCCACACCGATCGCGAGGGGGACAGGGGGCGCCAGCGCGATGCCCCATTCGGCGAAGAGCAGCCGGGCGAGGTCCGTCCACTCCAGGGTGCGGGGGTTCCCGGCGCCCGCGTAGACGGTCTCGCCCGCCAGATCGTCCAGCGCGACGGTCTCGTGCGCGGCGAGGGGGTGATCGGCGGGGAACAGCACGGCCATCGGCTCGTACCGCACCGGCTGCACACCGAGCCGCGCCAGCACCGCCGGATCGAGTCCGGCGGCCCGGCCGAACGAGGCATCGAGCCGCCCGGCGAGGATCTCCCCCGCGGCCCAGGTGAGTCCGCTCTCGAAGCGCGCCATCAGCTCGCACGCCGGGGCCAGTTCCCGTGCGCGGGCCAGGACGCGGGCGGCGGTCATGCCGTCGGTGTTGAGGTCGACGAAGAGCGGTCTGACCGCGGGATCGGCGAAGGCGGCGGCGAGATCGTCGTGCGCCTCCAGCACCCGCCGCGCGTACGGGAGGAGCCGGTCACCGTCCGGGGTGAGCGAGACCTGCCGGGTGGTCCGTACGAACAGCTCGGCGCCCAGTTCGCGCTCCAGTCTGCGGATGTCCCGGCTCAGCGCCTGCTGGGCGATGTAGAGCCGGGCCGCGGCACGGGTGAAATGCAGTTCCTCGGCGACGGCGACGAAGGCCCGGAGCAGCCGGGGGTCGGTATGGGCATACGTCTGGGTGCCCGTATCGGCGGCGGAGGAGTCCACCTCCAAAATTTACAACACAAATGCGTTAATCGGCACGCAGAAGGTGTTGGACCCCATGGGCCGTGCGCCCCGAGGGTGGATCCATGCCGTACGAGAGAACGCCGCCCACCACCCCCCTGCTCACCGTCTCCGGGGACCTGCTGGTCATCGCCCCGCGCACCGCCGCCCCCGTCCGGCCGGCGCCCACCAACCCGTACCGCCGACTGCTCTCCACCCCGGGCGCCCGCGCCTTCACCGCGGGCAATCTGCTCGCCCGGCTCCCCATGGGCATGTTCAGCGTCAGCGCGGTGATCATGATCGCCGGATCGCGCGGCTCGTACGCGCTGGCCGGTGCCGTCACCGCGACCGGTCTCGCCGCGACGGCCGTGGTCGCCCCCTGGACGGCCCGGCTCGTCGACCGGTACGGGCAGGCCCGCATCGCCGTGCCCGCCACCGCGATCGCCATGCTCGGCTCGCTCGCGCTGCTGCTCTGCGTGCACTACGGCGCCCCGGCCTGGACCCTCTTCGCCTCCTACGCCGCGACCGCCACCACCCCCAACACCGGCGGGATGTCCCGGGCCCGCTGGGCCCATCTGCACCGGGGCGATCCGGCCGCCCTGCACACCGCGAACTCCTTCGAGCAGGCCGTCGACGAGCTCTGCTTCATGCTCGGCCCTGCCCTCGCCGCCCTGCTGTGCGCGGCGCTCTTCCCGGAGGCCGGAACGCTCGTCGGGGCGATCCTGCTGATGACCGGCGTACTGATCTTCGCCGCCCAGCGCGCCACCGAACCACCGGTGGCACCCCGCACCACCCGCTCCGCCTCACCGCTCCGCGCCCCCGGCATGCCGGCCCTGCTCGCCGTGTTCCTCGCCACCGGGGCGGTCTTCGGCTCGATGGAGGTCGTCACGATCGCCCACGCCGGGGGCGCGATCCTGGCCCTCCAGGCGGCGGGATCGTGCGTGGCGGGGCTGCTGTACGGATCGCTGCGCCCGGCCGGGGACATCCGGCGCCGGCTGCTGGGCTGCCTGGCGGGAATGACGGCGCTGATGTCCCTGCCGCTGCTCGCCACGGCCTCCGCCGATTCGCTCCTCGCCCTCGCGGGCGCGCTGCTGCTGGCGGGCGCGGCGACGGCCCCGACGATGGTCACCGGCATGACTCTGGTGCAACGCCTCACCCCCGAGGGCCGGCTGAACGAGGGCATGACCCTGGCCGTGACGGCGCTGCTGGGCGGGATCGCCGCGGGTTCGGCGGCCGGAGGCTGGCTGGTGGAGTACACGGCCCCGGTGTCGGGCTATGCCGCACCGGTGTGTGCGGCAGGGCTGGCGCTGGCCGCCGCGGCGGCCGGGGTCCGGCGGAGGTAGGGCCTCTTGTTCGGATCGCGCTGGGCACGCCGCGGACTGCGGGAACAAAACGAGGACCCCGTTGCCGGTGGGCAACGGGGTCCTCGTTCACATGGGAATTGTGGAGATGGCGGGAATCGAACCCGCGTCCAACGGTGCAGAACCAGGGCTTCTCCGAGCGCAGTTCGCTGCGATTTTCTCGGCCCCGGAGATCTCGCGAACAAGTCTCCGACGGGCTCAGTCACTGTTTGATTTCCCACCGACCCCCGTGACCGGGATCAGTGGTTTAGTCCCCTAGATTATGCCAGGGTCCGGGTCGGGAACACCCCCGGGCTGACACCCATTAAGGGTCCCTCACTCACTGCTTATTAGGCAGCGAGGGCGAAGGACTGGGAATCGCTCTTGGAATTGGCGATTATTGGTTGCGACATATGGTTTACGAGATCATTGCCGCTTCCTCGGCTCGCTTCCCCTGCTTCGACATCCGCTGTCGAAACCGATCATCCCCATGTTGGCGTATTTAATTGTCAACTACTCAAAACGCACACCCGCTGTGGAGTGCAGTCCCATCGTACGTGACCAACGCACGACGATGCCAGCCTATTCCTGCGGGCCGCCGCCGGCCCGCCCGTACGGTCCCGGCTACGCACTGCGCTGGCGCCGGCGCGCTGCCGAGATCGCACGGTTCGTCTCCCGTGTGTCCTGCTTCTCGCGCAGGGTCTGCCGCTTGTCGTACTCCTTCTTGCCCTTGGCGAGCGCGATCTCGACCTTCACCCGGCCGTCCTTGAAGTACAGCGCGAGCGGCACGATCGTGTGACCCGTCTCGCCGGACTTCGACTCCAGCTTGTCGATCTCCGCCCGGTGCATCAGCAGCTTGCGCTTCCGCTTGGCCGAGTGGTTGGTCCAGGTCCCCTGCACGTACTCCGGGACGTGGATGTTGTGCAGCCATGCCTCGCCGCCGTCGATCTGGACGAAGCCGTCCACGAGCGAGGCCCGGCCCAGCCGCAGCGATTTGACCTCGGTACCCATGAGTACGAGACCGCACTCGTAGGTGTCGATGATGTGGTAGTCGTGCCGCGCCTTCTTGTTCTGCGCGATGAGCTTGCGCCCGGTGTCCTTTTCCTTAGCCATAGTGCAGCCATTTTCGCACTACGACCCACCCCCGAGGCCACTCAATACTGTCTCGGCCCGCCGCTCGGCCCTGGACGTGACCGCGAGGTCCGGGGTTATGCCGCGTCCGTCGACGCCGCGGCCCGCCGGGGTGCGGTAGTGGCCGACGGTCAGCTCGGCCACCGAGCCGCCCGGAAGCTTGCTGGGCATCTGGACGGAACCCTTGCCGAAGGTGCGCGAGCCGACCGTGACGGCACGGCCCCGGTCCTGGAGCGCGCCGGTGAGAAGCTCGGCGGCGCTCATCGTGCCGCCGTCGATGAGGACGACGAGGGGGCGGGCGGTGTCGCCGCCCGGCTGCGCGTAGAGGGCGCGCTGCTCTCCGTGCACGTCGTACGTGGCGACCAGACCGCCGTCCAGGAAGGCGGAGGCGGCGGTGACGGCCTCGGTGACCAGGCCGCCGGAGTTGCCGCGGAGGTCGAGGAGCACCCCGGCACCCGCCGGTGCGTCCCGGACCGCGTCGCGGACCCTGTCGCCCGAACCCCTGGTGAACGAGTCCACCTCGATGAGTACGGCCGGCGAGGGGTCGGAACGGTCCGGTCCGATGCGCCGGACGGTGACGGCCTCGGTGCTGAGCGTGGCCCGGCGCAGCGTCTCGGTCCGGAGCGCCGCGCCCCGCTGCACACCCAGTACGACGGTGCTGCCCGCGGACGCCTCCGTACGGTCTCCGCGCAGCAGGGCGACGACCTCGGCGACGGGTCGTTCGTCGACCCGGTGGCCGTCGACCGTACGGAGCAGATCGCCCGGCTCGATGCCCGCACGGTCGGCGGGGCTGCCGGGCTGGACCCGGGCCACCTCGACCCGTCCCTCGGCGGAGCGCCTGGCGGCGATCCCCACGCCCGTGTACGAGCCGTCGAGGGCCTGCTCGAACTCCTCGTACTGCCGCTCGTCGTACACCGCGCCCCAGCGGTCGCCGCTGCGGCTGACGACCTCCTCGGCCGCCTCCTTGCCGGACTTGCCGTCGGCCACGGCCCGGGCTGCGGCGTCGGCCACCTTGTCGCTTTCGACGGTGGAGGCGGCGTAACGGGTCGCGATGTCCGAGGACTTCGCCGCGCCGTGCGGCAGCGAGCCGGTGGCCGCGGCGGTGGCCAGCACGGTGGCGAAAACCAAGGTCAGGGCCGCCCCGCGGCGTACACCGCGGGGCCCGAAACACTGCGCAGGACCCGACATGGCGACGAGTGTAGGACAACGCCCTTGTGGCGCACGGCCGGTTGGCCGTGCGCCACAAGGGCGCTTGTCACACCTTCAGGTACTTGCGCAACGCGAAGAGAGCGGCAACGGCGGGCATCAGCAGGCCGATCGCCAGGACCAGGGGCAGCTTGGTGAAGACCGCGTCCCAGCCGATGAAGTCGATCAGGTTCAGCTTGCTCTGCAGCGCCAGACCGCCGTCGATCAGGAAGTACCGGCCGGCCAGCAGCATCACGCAGGCGAGCACGCCACCGATGAGACCGGCGAACGCGGCCTCCATGATGAACGGCATCTGGATGTAGAACCCGGAGGCGCCGACGAGCCGCATGATGCCCGTTTCGCGCCGTCGGCTGAACGCGGACACCCGGACGGTGTTCACGATCAGCATCAGCGCGATGACCAGCATCAGTGCCATCACGAAGAGGGCGGCCACATTCATGCCGTTCATCAGCCCGAAGAGGTTGTCCAGGATGGATCTCTGGTCCTGGACGGACTGCACCCCGTCCCGGCCGGCGAAGGCGGTGGCGACGACCTTGTACTTCTTGGGGTCGTGGAGCTTGACCCGGAACGACTCCTGCATCTGGTCCGGCGTGATGTTGCTCGCCATGGGCGAGTCGCCGAACTGCTCCTGGTAGTGCTTGTACGCCTGGTCGGCCGACTCGTAGGTGACCTTCTCGACCAGGTTGTCCATCTTGCCGAGGTCGGCCTCGATGTCCTTCTTCTGCTGCGCGGTGACCGCACCCTTGGCGCACTTGGGCGTCGAGGTCACATCACTCTTGCTGCACAGGAAGATCGAGACGTTGACCTTGTCGTACCAGTAGTCCTTCATCGTGCTGACCTGCTCGCGCATGAGCAGCGCGCCGCCGAACAGGGCGAGCGAGAGGGCGACGGAGACGACGACGGCGAAGGTCATCGTGAGGTTGCGACGGAGGCCGACGCCGATCTCCGACAGGACGAACTGGGCGCGCATGGCGTCCTTTCAGTGCTCGATGCTCAGTGCTGGTAGCCGTAGACGCCGCGGGCCTGGTCGCGTACGAGACGGCCCTGCTCCAGCTCGATGACGCGCTTGCGCATCTGGTCGACGATGTTCTGGTCGTGAGTCGCCATGATCACAGTGGTGCCGGTCCGGTTGATCCGGTCCAGCAGCTTCATGATGCCGACGGAGGTCTGCGGGTCGAGGTTGCCGGTCGGCTCGTCCGCGATCAGCAGCATCGGACGGTTCACGAACGCCCGCGCGATCGCCACGCGCTGCTGCTCACCGCCGGAGAGCTCACCGGGCATCCGGTCCTCCTTGCCGCCGAGGCCGACCAGGTCGAGAACCTGGGGCACCGCCTTGCGGATCTCACCGCGCGGCTTGCCGATGACCTCCTGCGCGAACGCCACGTTCTCCGCGACGGTCTTGTTGGGGAGGAGGCGGAAGTCCTGGAACACCGTGCCCAACTGGCGGCGCATGTGCGGCACCTTCCAGTTGGACAGGCGCGCGAGGTCCTTGCCCAGGACGTGAACCATGCCCTGACTGGCGCGCTCTTCGCGAAGGATGAGTCGCATGAAGGTGGACTTGCCGGAGCCTGAGGAGCCCACCAGGAAGACGAACTCACCCTTCTCGATATCGAGAGACACATCCCGTAGAGCGGGACGGCTCTGCTTCGGGTAGGTCTTGGAGACGTTGTCGAATCGGATCACGGATGCACCACGGTCGGCCGGGAGTAGGTGTGCGTGACCATACGCGAACCGGCCTGACGCGTGCAGGCACGCGTCCGGGGATGGGTGATTTATGGCGGAACCGCACGGGCCGGGTGCGGGGCCGAAGTGCTACGAAACGGGCGCTTTTCGGCGGGCCGCGCCGAAATCCGCGCGAGCTGGCACAGTGGGAGGGGGAACGGATGCGTCCCCATGAGCGTTGTGCGGAGAGAAGATGTATGCGGCTCCGCCGCGCGGGAGGAGGAAAGCGCATGACCTATGACCGATTGGTGTGCGCAAACTGCGCGGCGCCCGTGAACGAGGGCCGCTGCCCCGTGTGCCGGGCAAGCCGTGAGCGGCTGCAGCACGAACAGGGGCAGGGAATCTTCGCGGGACTGAGCCCCGTGACGCTGGTGGCCCTGCTGGTGGTGCTGCTGGGCGCGCTGGCGCTGCTGGCACACCAGACCGTGTAGCCGCGGGAGAGCCCGTCCGTCCGCCTGCGAGAGCGGTACGTGTACGCAGAGGGGCCCGGGATGCCTGTAGCAGGTGTCCCGGGCCCCTCTGTGCGTACCTGTGCCGCCAGCGGGCCCTTATCAGGCGACCGTACGGCCGTTCATGAGGCGCGGCAGGATCCGGAAGCCGATGCCTCCGGCAATCATCGTCGCGGCGCCGACCAGCAGGAACGTGGTCTCGGCGGCACCGGTCTCGGCGAGCTCATCCTTGCCCTTGCCCTGCTCGACCGGCTGGTTTCCGGCCGAGTCGGGGGTGGTGTTGTCCGCGCACTTCGCGCCGTCGAGGTCGACGGTGCAGTTGTCGGCGTCGCCGCCACCGGTCACGGTGCCTGCGGAGGCGTTACCCGTGGTACCACCGTTGCCGGAGGTGCCGGAGGTGCCGGAGGAGCCGTTGCCGCCGTTGCCGTTGCCACCGGACTGGTGACCACCGTTTCCGTTGCCACCGTTGCCGTTGCCTCCGGACTGGTGGCCACCGTTCCCGTTGCCACCGTTTCCGTTGCCACCGTTTCCGTTGCCACCGTTGCCGTTGCCACCGTTGCCGTTACCCGGGGTGGTCGGCTCCGTGGTCGGCTCGGTGGTCGGCTCCGTGGTCGGCTCGGTGGTCGGCTCCGTGGTCGGCTCGGTGGTCGGCTCGGTGGTCGGCTCCGTGGTCGGCTCGGTGGTCGGCTCGGGCTCGCATCGCGGGTCGACCGGGCTGCACGGCTCGCCGTCGCCGTCCGCCGTCTGGATGCCAACCTGGACACCCGCGACGTTGACACCGATACCGGCGGCCGACGCCGCACCGGCGGCGGTGAGCGAGGCGCCCGCGGCGATCACCGCACCCGCGGCGATCCGCGCGACGCGTACTCGCGTCTTCTTCGTCATGTGCTGCTACCCCCAGTAGCTGATCTCGTCAGTGGAGCAGCCATATGCGGGCCCCGGTTCTGCGGGGTTTGCTCCGAACGGCGCCACATCGAGCCGTGGCCGTGCCGCCCGCCCCCGTTCACACCCGTCCCATGCATACGCATGCTGCCCTAGCACCCTGTCCACAGTTAAGGACTACGTCAAGGCCGTTCCGTTCAATCTGCACCGATTTGGCGGGAGTTGATCTCCATTCGGAATCACGACTGTGACGCACTCACCACGCCGCCTCCCCAACTCGCCCCCCAACTCCCTTTCGCGCGCCGCCTCGTACGCGTCCACAATGAGAACGGCGGTGCCGGAACCCCGTAGGGATTCCGGCACCGCCGTTCGAAGAACAGGGAGACAGGCCGCGCCGGCCCGCCCGCCTACTTCTCCCGCTGCTTGCGCCAGCGGATGCCCGCCTCCAGGAAGCCGTCGATCTCGCCGTTGAAGACCGCTTCCGGGTTGCCCATCTCGAACTCCGTACGCAGGTCCTTGACCATCTGGTACGGGTGCAGGACGTACGACCGCATCTGGTTGCCCCAGGAGTTGCCGCCGTCGCCCTTGAGGGCGTCCATCTTGGCCTGCTCCTCCTGGCGGCGGCGCTCAAGGAGCTTCGCCTGGAGGACGTTCATCGCGGACGCCTTGTTCTGGATCTGCGAGCGCTCGTTCTGGCAGGAGACGACGATGCCGGTCGGGAGGTGGGTCAGGCGCACCGCGGAGTCCGTGGTGTTGACACCCTGGCCGCCGGGGCCCGACGAGCGGTACACGTCGACGCGCAGCTCCGACTCGTCGATCTCGATGTGATCGGTCTGCTCGACCACGGGCAGCACCTCGACACCCGCGAAGGACGTCTGGCGGCGGCCCTGGTTGTCGAAGGGCGAGATCCGGACGAGCCGGTGGGTGCCCTGCTCGACGGAGAGCGTGCCGTAGGCGTACGGCACCTGGACGGCGAAGGTGGTCGACTTGATGCCGGCCTCTTCCGCGTACGACGTCTCGTAGACCTCGGTCTTGTAGCCGTGCCGCTCGGCCCAGCGGATGTACATGCGCTGGAGCTTCTCGGCGAAGTCGGCGGCGTCCACGCCACCGGCCTCGGCGCGGATGTTGACCAGGGCCTCGCGGGAGTCGTACTCGCCGGAGAGGAGGGTACGGACCTCCATCTCGTCCAGCGCCTTCCTGACCGAATTCAGCTCAAACTCGGCCTCGGCGAGGGCGTCCGCATCGCCCTCGTCCTGGGCGAGCTCGAAGAGGATTTCGAGATCGTCGATCCGGCCGCGGAGCGCCTCGGTCTTACGGACCTCGGCCTGGAGGTGCGAAAGCTTGCTGGTGATCTTCTGCGCCGCCTCCGGGTCGTCCCAGAGGGAAGGCGCTGCCGCCTGCTCCTCGAGCGCGGCGATGTCCGCCCTCAGCGCATCCAGGTCCAGGACGGCCTCGATCGACCCCATGGTCGAGGAGAGGGACTTCAGCTCTTCGGAAATATCGACGACTGCCACGGGTCCAGCGTAACGGCTGTCGGCACGGACGTTCCTCGGGCCGCATGATCACGACTCGGTGACCGGGTGTCCGGCGTCTGCCCGGACCGTACGGCGAGGGAGTGCGCCCCTGGGTTCCGCCGGGGTCGCAAGCCGCCGGGGAACCACCTTCGGGCCCTGGCTCAGGGGGCTCCCGGCGCCGAGCTCTTCGTGTCCTGCGCGGGCACGTCCGCGCTGTCGCCGCCCAGCGCCAGCCGGCCGCCCACGCCGAGGGCCACCACCAGCACCAGCGCCGCGGCGCCCAGCGTCAGGCGGCGCTTGCGGACGGCCGCGGACTTGTTGCGGGCCGAGCCGGGGCGGGGCCGGCCCGGGGAGCGGGGGGCCCTGGCCGTGCCCCGGGGGCCGCCGGACAGCTCGTCGGGGGCCGGGACGCGCATGCTCGTGTGGGTGTCGCGGTTGGAGTCCGTGGACGAGCCGGGGACCAAGGGGACCGCGCCGCGGCGGCGGGGCTCCTCGGGCGCGGGGGTGTACTGCTGCTCGTCGTACGTCTGCGGTTCCGGTTCGGTGTCCGGTTCGTCCACGTCCAGCGGCGGGATGCCGGCCAGCTGCGGGAGCTGCTCGCGCAACCGGGCCGCGAGCTCGGAGGCGCGCAGCCGGGAGGCCGGGGCCTTGGCCAGGCACTGGACGAGGAGCTGCCAGAGCTCCTCGGGGATGCCCGGGAGCGGGACGACGGTCTCCGTGACGTGACGGCGCAGGACCGCGCCGGGGTGTCCGCCGCCGAAGGGCGTGAAGCCGGCGAGGAGCTCGTAGAGGACCGTGGCGAGGGCGTAGATGTCGACGGCGGCGCGAGGCGGCAGGCCCTCGACTATCTCGGGGGCGAGGTAGTCCGGCGTACCGATGATCTTGCTGGCCTTGGTGCGGCGCGGGGTGTCGATCAGCTTGGCCACGCCGAAGTCGGTGAGCAGCGCCGGGTGCGAGCCGCCGGGGCCGAGCGGGCCCTCCATGTCGAGCAGGATGTTCTCCGGCTTGACGTCGCGGTGGACCACTCCGGCGGCGTGCGCGGCGGCCAGGCCGTCGGCGACGTCCGCGATGATCGCGACGGCGGCCTCGGGCGCGAGCCGGCGTTCGCGGTCGAGGCGGGTGCGCAGGTCCGTGCCGCGGATCAGGTTCATGACCAGCGCCAGATCGTTGCCGTCGACCACGAGGTCGCGGACGGCGACCACGCGCGGGTGGTCCAGGCCGAGCAGTGCGGTGCGCTCCTGGACGAAGCGGCCCACGAGCTCCTGATCGGACGCGAGGTCCTCGCGCAGGAGCTTGATGGCCACCGGGCCCTCGGGCCCGTCGCCGAGCCACACCGTGCCGGCGCTGCCGCGCCCCAGGATCTGGTGGGCGGTGTACCGGCTGCCGATATTCCGTGCCAAGACTGCTCCCTCAGCGGCTGGCGATGGACCGTCGCTCATGACCCCCGGTCGACAAAGTTACGCGTCGATCGGGGTGTTGAGTGCCCGGGATGGCGCCGACCTTCACTTCTGCGGGCGATATGCGTGGAAACTCGCCCGCAGAAGTCGATATAGCTACAGAGTTGATGGGGTGTCAGCCGCTCAGGGCCCGCTGCTTCCGCCCAGTTTCGAAACCCAGTCGGTCACGGTGGAGACAGTGTCGCCGATGGCCTGCCAGTAGCTCTTGCCCTGGCCGATCCAGTCCTGCAGCGGCGTCAGTTCCCAGATCAGCCAGCCCGCGACGAACAGCAGGACCAGGGTGAACAGGCAGCCCTTGAGACAGCCGAGGCCGGGAATCTTCATCGGGTTGGCGCTGCGCTGCCTCGGCTCGCGGGGCTGTCGCGGGGCCGGCTGCTGCGGGGGCGCGTACTGCTGCTGTTGGGGCTGGTGCCGTTGATGGTGCTGGGGTTGCGGCTGGTACTGCTGCTGCCGGGGCTGGGGGTACTGCTGATGCTGCGGCGGCTGCTGGCGTCGCTGGGGCTGCTGCGGCTGCTGCTGGGGCTGGGGCCGCTGGGGGCGGCGGCGCAGCGGGTCCTGGCCGGGGTCGAGGTACTGGACCTGCGTCTGCTCGTTGCGGTCACGGGCCGCCCGGAGCTGGGACTGCCAGGGGTGCGGCCCATCGGGCTGCGGAGGGTTGTCCGGATGCGGCGGTACGGGCGGCATGACCGAGGTCGGGTCGGCGTGCCCGCCGGCGCCCTGGCCGGGGCCGGGGGCATGCTGCATGACGCTGGTCGCGGCGTTCGGATCGTACGAGCCCGCGTTGCTCGGCAGCACCTGCGTCGGGTCGGCCGCGCCGGGGGTCTGCGGCACGGCCGCGGGCGCCGGGTCGGGTGCGAGCAGGGCGCCCACGCCGTCGGCCGCCGCGATCTGCGCGGCGTTGGCGTGCACGCCGATGCCGGCCGCGACGGTGCGCAGTCCGCGGGCCAGGTTCTCGGCGCTGGGCCGCTGGTCCGGGTCCTTGCTCAGGCAGCGCTCTATCACCGTCCACAGCGGCGCCGGGACGGTGGTGGGGCGGCGGGGTTCCTCGCTGAGGTGCCGGTGCAGGACTTCGAGGGCGGTGCCGCCGGAGAACGGCGGGCGGCCGGTGACCAGTTCGTACAGCAGGATGCCCGCGCCGTAGATGTCGACGGCCGAGGTCTGCGGGCGGCCCTCGGCGGACTCGGGCGCCACGTAGGCGGGCGTGCCGACGAACTCGTGGGTCCGGGTGAGCCCCGGGGAGTCCGCCAGGCGCGCGATGCCGAAGTCGGTGAGCATCGGGTGCATCTGGCCGTCGCGCTCGTCGAGCAGGACGTTGGCGGGCTTCAGGTCGCGGTGGACGACGCCGTCGGCGTGGCTGGCGGCCAGCGCGTCCGCGATCTGCGCGGTGAGCAGCGCGGCGGCGACCGGGGTGAGCGGGCCGTTCTCGCGGAGGTAGCGGTGCAGGTCGGGGCCGTCGATGAGGTCCATGACGAGGGCGAGGAGATCGCCCTCGACGACCAGGTCGCGGGTGCGCACGATGTTCTCGTGGGTGAGCCGGAGCAGCACCGAGCGCTCACGCAGGAACCGCATCACGATGTCCGCGTCGTTGGCGAGCTCCTCCTTCAGGACCTTGATCGCCACGGTCTCGCCGGGCTGGCCGGCGACGGCGGCCTCGGAGCCTGCGGTCTCCCGCTGGCGGGCACGCCAGACGGTGCCCGTGGCGCCGCGTCCCAGCGGCTCCTCGAGCAGGTACTTGCTGCCTACCGGCCGCACGTCATGCGCTCCCTGCGATCGTGGTGTCTGCGGTGCTCCCGGATCCGCCCGGGAGTTCCGGCCCACTCTAGTGGGGTGACCGGCGAGGTCGGGGCGCTCGTCCTCGCCGCCCTCGTCCACCGTGGCCGGCACCTCCCGGGGAGGTGACAACCGGTTGCGGAACAAGACGCTCACACCGGGCGGATGGTTGCCGCACGTACGCGCGACCCATGATGCCGGATGCCCTCCCCGGCAGGTACGGAAGAACCCTCCAAGCAGGCAGGTATGGGCACACAGCAGACGTTTCAAGATCACTTAGTGGTGACCCGCGGGCGGGTTGTCAGTGGCAGGTGCGAGGATGCCTGCAGCACGGACTGTCGGGTAGGGAGCCTTGCGGTGCGTGACGAACCTGTACCGGACGACGCGTCCGTGTCGGGTGGGGGGAATCACAGGCCGTTTCCCCTGCCCGGCACCCCGCGCAGAAGGGACCGCTGACGGCGATGCAGATCCGGCTGACCGTCCTCGCGCCGCGCAGCGGCCAGACCCCGGCGCGCGCCTGCGACGTGCTGGTCACCGCCCCGTCGGGGACCGCGCTCGCCACCGTGGCGTCCCCGCTGGCCGCGGCCGTCTCCGGGCCCGACGGCTCAATCGGCAGCGGCGCGGTGGTGCTGTTCGCCGGGCGTGAGCGGCTCGACGCGCAGCGGTGCGCGCTGGGTGAGCCCCCGCTGGTCGACGGAGCGGTGCTCTCGCTCCAGGTCCCGGGCGAGGACGAGGCGGCGGACGACGCCGTCCCGGCGCAGCTGCACGTGGTCGCGGGGCCCGACGCGGGCGGGGTCCACCTGCTGCACGGCGGCCGGGTCCGGATCGGCCGCTCCGCCGACGCGGACGTCCCGCTCGACGACCCCGATGTGTCCCGGCTGCACTGCGCGGTGACGGTCTCCGCGGACGGCCTGGTCTCGGTGGCGGACCTGGGCTCCACCAACGGCACCCTGCTCGACGGCGCCGCGGTCCGCGACCGCCCGGTCCGCCTGCAGCCCGGCGCGCTGCTGCGGCTCGGCGAATCGACGCTCCGGCTGACCTCCGGCGCGCGTACGCCGACGCTGTCGACGGCCCCGGACGGCGAGGGTCATCTGCGGGTGTCCGGTACGGCGGGCACCTGCGCCACCGACGGCGGCTTCGCCGAGGAGCACGGCTCCGGCCACGGCTACGCACCGGCCGCCGCCCCCGGCTCCGGCCCCGTCCCGCACGAAGGACCCGGCGCCCCCGACCCGTACGCCAGTTACGCCAGTGGCGACGACGGGCCCGCCGACACCCGCCGCCACTCCGCAGCCGGGCGCCCGGCACCCTTTCCGGGCGACGAGACACCCCGGCGCGGCGGGATAGGCGCCTGGGCGCGCAGACTCGCGGGCAACAAGGGCGAGCCGGTCCATGACGCGACACCCGACGAGACGGGCGCCGACGGGGCGCCCTTCCCGGCCGCCGCCCCGGTGACACCCGCGGGGGCCGCCGCGGGGAGCGTCTGGCCCGACCCCGCGGCCGTGCTGCTGACCGCGCTCGGCCCCGGCCCCCGGCTCTGGGAGCGCGACGTCGCACACCCGGAGGCGCTCGTGGTGCGCCTGGGAACGACGGACCGGGCCGAGCTGCCCGCCGTGCCGGTGACCGTGGGGCTGCGGGAGGCCGGCTCCCTCGGGCTCGCCGGACCGCGGACCCGGCTGGCCGGACTCGCCCGCTCGACGGTCGCGCAGCTCGCCGCGCTGCATTCCCCCGCCGATCTGGAGATCGTGCTGATCAGCACGGACCGCGCCCGCGGCACGGACGAGCGCAGACGCGAGTGGGCCTGGCTCGGCTGGCTGCCGCACGTGCGCCCGATGCACGGCCAGGACTGCCGGCTGCTCCTCGCGTACGACCGTGAGCAGGCCCTCGCCCGTACGGCGGAGCTGGTGCGCCGGCTGGACGAGGGGCCGCTCGGGCCCGGCTGGCCGAGCCTGGACCGGGACACGGTCGCCGAGGCCGCCGGCCGGTACGCGGGCCCGTACACCGTGCTGATCGTCGACGGCGACCCCGGCTCGGCGGTGCTGCGCGAGAACACCGCCCGGCTGGCCGCCGCGGGTGCCGCCGCCGGGATCCATCTGATCTGTCTGGCCGAGACCCCGGCCGCCACCCCCACGTCACCGGTCGCGGCGACGTACGAGGCCGCCTGCCACGCGTCGATCGCGTTCCGGGAGTGCGGGGCGGTGGCGATGCTGAGCGGCGATGTGGCGACGGCCCTGCGGCTGCTGCGTACGGCGGACGGCCGGGCCGCGGGCCGGGGCACGGTCGCGACCGTGGACGCGGTGTCGGCGCACTGGGCCGAGCGGTTCGGCCGGGCGCTGGCCCCGCTGCGCACG
Organism: Streptomyces sp. NBC_00846; assembly: GCF_045207325.1. NCBI lineage: Bacteria > Bacillati > Actinomycetota > Actinomycetes > Kitasatosporales > Streptomycetaceae > Streptomyces > Streptomyces sp. NBC_00846. The sequence continues at coordinate 2,713,806 of NZ_CP108846.1, forward strand.
GAAGGTTCGGTGACGGCCCACGGCCGTCCGGTGTCGGCCGCGCTCCCGACGACGGCCCGGCTGCTGGACGAGCTGGGCCTGGCGCGTGCCACCCCCGCCTCGCTGATGGCCCGCTGGGCGTCCACGGCCGATGACCAGCCCGGCGCCACCGTCCGCGGTGCGGGCCGCTGGGCGGGCGGGCCGGGGGGCGCCGCCGGCGGTGCGGACGCGGCCTCCCGCGGTTCGGGCCGTACGGAGTACCCGCGCGGTGCGGGCCCCCGCGTGGGCGCCCAGCGCACGGGCGGCGGCCCGGGTGGATACGCCCCGGGCGCGGGTCGCACCCCGTACCCCAGCGGCGACACCACCACGCACGTCGGCACGGCGGGCTACGGCCTCGTGCGCGACGAGGACCGCGACATCCATGGCTCCGGCCGCACCCCGTACCCCGGCACCGCCGGGCCCCGCGTCAGTGGCGGGCGCTACGGCGCCTCGCCCGGGGACAACCCGAGTTCCCGCACCGTCCCCGGGTCCGGTTCCTGGGGCGACGGCGATGTCCAGGGCACCGACAGTCTCCGTTCGGCCGGGCCGGGGCGGACGTCGAACCGGGTGAGCGGGCCGCGTGGCACCGAAACGCCCCCGATCGCGGCGCGAGCCGCCATGGACCCGAACACAGCCACGACCACGGGCGCAAACACCGGCACGAACGCACCCGTACCCGCCGCGTCCGCACCCGCCGAAGGCCCCGCACCCGCCGCGTCCGCCGAAGGCACCGCCCCCGTGGCCGCCGGTCGGCCCGTCGTGGTGCTCGGGGCCGGGCCCCGGGGCGCGGTCAGTGTGGATCTGTCGGCGGAGGGCCCCCATCTCCTCATCGAGGGTCCGGCCGGCAGCGGACGTACGGAGCTGCTGCGGGCCGTCGCCGCCTCGCTGGCCGCCGCCGCCCGGCCCGACCGCCTGGGCATCCTCCTGGTCGACGGCGCCGGGGGCGAGCGCGGCGAGAGCCTGCGCCCGTGCACCGAGCTCCCGCACGCGTTCACGCACCTCGTGGCCTCCGATCCGGTACGGATGCGGGAGTTCGCGCAGGCGCTGGGCGGCGAGCTGAAGCGGCGCGCCGAGCTGCTCGGCCCGTACGACTTCACCGAGTGGCACCACCGGCACGAGGTGGCGCAGCAGATGGTCGGCCGGCGCCCGCCGACCGCCGCGGAACAGCGCGGTGACGTGGACTCCGCGCTGAGCGGGACGCTCCGCCTGCGCCCCGCCGCGCGGTCCACGGACCCCGGCCCGTCCCCGCTGCCCCGGCTCGTCGTCCTCGTCGACGACTTCGACGCGCTGGTCGCCCCGGCACTCGGCAGCCCCGGCCGGCCCGCCGCCGGTTCGGTCGTACGGGCCCTGGAGGCCGTGGCCAGGGAGGGCGGCCGGCTCGGCGTCCACCTGGTCGCGACGTCCGCGCGCCCGGACCGTACGGAGGACACGGACCTGGCCCACGGCGCCCGGCTGCGCATCGTGCTCGACGCACCGGTCGTCCCGCCGTCGCCGGAGGATCCGGCGCCCGGACGCGGCAGGCTGGGGCATCCGGACGGGCGGGTGACCCCCTTCCAGGGCGGCCGGGTGACGGGGCGCATTCCGCGTACGGCGACGCTGCGCCCCACCGTCGTCCCGCTGGAGTGGGAGCGGATGGGCGATCCGCCGACCCGGCGCCCGGTCCGCGAACTGGGCAACGGTCCGACGGACCTGGCACTGCTGGCCAGTGCGCTGGAGCGGGCGGCCCGTTCGGTGAACGCCGAGCCGATAGCCCCGTTCGGGCCCGTCCACTCCTGAGTGCCAACCCATCGCTTCTACTGATCACACGTCACGAGCCCATCACGATCACGGAGTTGACACCTAAAGCGGTATTGCGGCGCCCGTACACCCAGCGTAGGACTGTGCGCACACGACGATGTGAGAGACGGGGCAGCGATGCGCACAACCCTTCGGATCAGCAGGGCCGCCATGGTGTTCACCGCCATCGGAGCACTGGCCCTCACCGGTTGCAGCGACAGCGGCAGCGGAAAAGACAAGTCGAACAAGAGCCCCGGGAACGACAAGGGAAGCCCGTCGAGCGTCGCACTGCCGAAACTGGACGGCGAGAAGCTCTCGGTCGCGGCGGTCTGGACCGGAGCCGAGCAGGCCAACTTCGTCAAGGTCCTCAAGGAGTTCGAGAACCGCACGGGGGCGACGGTCACCTTCGTCCCGGCGCAGGACCCGATCGTCAACTTCCTCGGTACGAAGATCGCGGGCGGGCAGCCGCCGGACGTCGCGATGATCCCGCAGGTCGGCGCGATCCGGCAGGCCGCCGAGAAGAAGTGGGCCAAGCCGGTCGGCGCCGAGGCCAAGGCCCAGCTGACCAAGAACTACGGGAAGGTCTGGCAGGATCTCGGCACGGTCGACGGCACCCAGTACGGCGTCTACTTCAAGGCCGCCAACAAGTCCCTGGTCTGGTACAACGCCAAGGCGTTCGAGAACGCGGGCGCGGCGGAGCCGAAGACCTGGAAGGAGTTCCTGGCGACGGCCGAGGCGGTGTCCGCCTCCGGCGTCACCCCGGTCTCGGTCGGCGGTGCGGACGGCTGGACGCTCACCGACTGGTTCGAGAACATCTATCTCTCCCAGGCCGGCCCGGAGAAGTACGACCAGCTGGCGCAGCACGAGATCAAGTGGACGGACCCGTCCGTCAAGGACGCGCTGACCACGCTCGCGCAGCTCTTCGGCAAGCCGTCGCTGATCGCGGGCGGCGCGGACGGCGCGCTGCAGACGGAGTTCCCGGCCTCGGTCACCCAGACCTTCACCGGCGGTGACCAGCCGAAGGCCGCGATGGTCTACGAGGGCGACTTCGTGGCCGTCACCATCGCGCAGACGAAGGCGAAGATCGGGACGGACGCCAAGGTGTTCCCGTTCCCGGCGGTCGGCGCCGAGTCCCCGGTCGTGACGGGCGGCGACGCGGCGGTGGCCCTGAAGGACGGCAAGGGCGCCCAGGCCCTGCTGACCTGGCTGGGCTCGACCGACGCGGCGAAGATCATGGCCGAACAGGGCGGGTTCCTCTCGCCGAACAAGGCCCTGGACGCCGCCGCGTATCCGAACGAGGTGCAGCGCACGATGGCCAAGGCGCTGATCGCGGCGGGTGACGCCGTCCGGTTCGACATGTCCGACCAGGCCCCGCAGTCGTTCGGCGGGACGCCCGGGAAGGGCGAGTGGAAGACTCTCCAGGACTTCCTGAAGAACCCGAAGGACATCGCGGGGACTCAGGCGAAGCTGGAGTCCGACGCGGCCAAGGCATACAAGAGCTGACGCGATGACGACAGCCGCAGCGGGGGGCGCCGACGCGGTGCCCCCCGCCGACAAGCATCCGTCCGTACCGCCGTCCGTACCCGCGCCCAGGAAGTCGTCCGACGGTCCGGCCGGCGGCCCGGGCCGCAGCCGCAGAAGTGTGACCGGTACCCGCCGGGTCATCGCGGCGCTCTTCCTGGCGCCCGCGCTGGTGCTGCTGGGCGCGCTCGTGGTCTATCCGATCGTGTACTCCGTCTACCGGTCGTTCTTCGACCAGTCGGGTACGGGCTTCGCCGGATTCGGCAACTACAAGGCGCTGTTCACGGACGACACCATCCGTACGGCGATCAAGAACAACGCGATCTGGGTCGTGTTCGCGCCGACGGTCTCCACGGTCCTCGGGCTGATCTTCGCCGTGCTGACCGAGCGCATCCGCTGGGGTACGGCGTTCAAGCTGATCGTCTTCATGCCGATGGCGATCTCCATGCTCGCCGCCGGCATCATCTTCCGGCTGGTGTACGACGCGAATCCGGAGCGCGGGGTCGCCAACGCCGTGTGGGTGGGCGTGCACGACACGTTCGCCGATTCGGCGGGCTACCCGAAGGCGCATCCGCTGCCCGTCCACCCGCTCAAGGCGGGCGGCGGCGGTTCGTTCGTCACCAAGGCGCCGGTACGGGCCGGGCAGCCGGTGCAGTTGCCGCTGGTCGGTGTGGCACCGGCGAAGATGCCGTCGAGCGCGAAGCCCGCGAAGGCCGCCACCGCGGAGCCCGGGAAGGTCACCGGCACGGCGTGGCTGGACTTCACCAAGGGCGGCGGCGGCAGCCCCAACGTCATCGACGCCAAGGAGCTGGGGCTCAAGGGCATCGAGGTGGAGGCGGTCAAGGACGGCAAGGTGGTCGCCTCGGCGAAGGCCGGCGCGGACGGTACGTTCACCCTGCCCGCTTCGGCCGACGGCGCCGAACTCCGGCTCCCCGCCTCGAACTTCAGGGAGCCGTACAACGGAGTCGAGTGGCTCGGCCCGACCCTCGTGACGCCGGGGATCATCGGCTCCTACGTCTGGATGTGGGCCGGGTTCGCGATGGTGCTGATCGCCGCCGGCCTGGCGGGTCTGCCGCGTGAACTCCTCGAAGCAGCCCGGGTGGACGGCGCGAACGAATGGCAGGTGTTCCGCCGGATCACGGTGCCGATGCTCGCCCCTGTGCTCTCGGTGGTGCTGGTCACGTTGATGATCAACGTCCTTAAAGTCTTCGACCTGGTCTTCATCATCTCGCCGGGGTCCTCGCTGGCCGACGCGAACGTGCTGGCGCTCCAGCTCTACCGCTCCTCGTTCGGCACGGACGCCGACCTCGGGATCGGCAGCGCCATCGCCGTACTCCTGCTGCTGCTGGTACTCCCGGTGATGTACGTCAACATCCGCCGGATCCGGAAGGAGGGGCGCCGATGACGACAGCGTCGAACACGGCCACGAGCACGACAACCGGAACCGGGCCGGTGAAGGCCGAGCGTTCCCTCGGCGCACGCATAGCGGCTCGCGCCGGCGGCGGGGTGATGCGGGTCTTCCTCATCCTGGTGGGCCTGTTCTGGCTGATGCCGACCGTCGGGCTGCTGCTGTCCTCGCTGCGCAGCGCGGACAACATCGCGTCGAGCGGCTGGTGGAAGATCTTCACGGCCCCCTCGCAGCTCACCTTCGACAACTACGCGCGGCTGCTGGACAATTCGACCATCACCCACTCCCTCCTCAGTACGGTCATGATCACCGTCCCGGCGACCGTTCTGGTCGTCGTGATCGGTTCACTGGCCGGATACGCCTTCGCCTGGATGGACTTCCCCGGCCGCGACTGGTGGTTCCTGGTGGTCGTGGGGCTGTTGGTGGTGCCGGTACAGGTCGCTCTCGTCCCCGTCTCCAAGCTCTTCGGTACGATCGGGATCTTCGAGACGACCTTCGGCGTGGTCATCTTCCACACGGCCTTCGGCCTGCCCTTCGCGATCTTCCTGCTGCGGAACTTCTTCGCGGAGATCCCGCGGGAGCTGCTGGAGGCGGCCCGGCTCGACGGGGCGGGCGAGATCCGGCTCTTCACCCGGGTCGTGATGCCGCTGGGCGGTCCGGCGATCGCCTCGCTCGGAATCTTCCAGTTCCTCTGGGTGTGGAACGACATGCTGGTCGCGCTGATCTTCGCGGACTCCGGATCGCCGCCGATCACGGTGGCTCTGCAGCAGCAGGTCCGTCAGTTCGGCAACAACATCGACGTGCTGGCGCCCGGCGCCTTCGTGTCGATGGTGATTCCGCTGGCGGTCTTCTTCGCCTTCCAGCGCCAGTTCGTCTCCGGCGTGATGGCGGGCGCGGTGAAGTAGTACGCACAGCCGTACGTCAATGCGCACTGCAGTACGTCAAACACGGGGTGGTCCTGTTCACCGCAACAGGACCACCCCACCTGCACTTTCACAGATTTGCCACATTTTGACGTAACTCCGTCACTCCAACGGCCGTTTGCGGACCGCCCACACGCGCTGCGAACGCCCCTTGGATGTGATGTGCCCCGGTTCAGTGTCATCGTGCCCGCGTACCGGGTCCAGGCCTATCTGCACGAGAGCCTGGACTCGGTGCTCACCCAGTCCTTCGAGGACTTCGAGCTGATCGCGGTCGACGACTGCTCCCCCGATGCCTGCGGCGCCGTCATCGACGAGTTCGCCGCCCGGGATCCCCGGGTGCGGGCCGTGCACCTGCCGGAGAACGTGGGCCTGGGCCGGGCCCGCAACGCCGGGATCGCCCAGGCCACCGGCGACTATCTGATCTTTCTGGACAGCGACGACACCCTCGCCGCCGGCGCCCTGCGGGCCGTCGCCGACCGGATCGGAGCGACCGGGGAACCGGACGTCCTGGTCTACGACTACGCCCGTACGTACTGGACGGGCGAGAGCGTACGCAACACCTTCGCCGAGCACCTCGACGAGACCGGCCCCGCCACCTTCACGCTCACCGGCCGGCCCGGGCTGCTGAAGGTCCTGATGGTCGTCTGGAACAAGGCGTACCGCCGCGCGTTCATCGAGGCCGAGGGGTTCGCCTTCCCGCCCGGCTACTACGAGGACACCCCGTGGACCTACCCGGTGCTGATGGCCGCCCGCTCGATCGCGGTCCTCGACCGGGTGTGCGTCGGCTACCGGCAGCGTCGCCGGGGCAACATCCTGGCCACCACCAGCCGCAAGCACTTCGACGTCTTCGAACAGTACGACCGGGTCTTCGCGTTCATCGACGCCCGCCCCGAACTCGCGCCGTGGCGGCCGGTGATCCACCGCAGGATGCTCGACCACTTCTGCACGCTGTTCACCGCCCGGGGCCGGCTGCCGCACGACAGCCGCGCGGATTTCTTCCGCCGGGCCCGCGCCCACTGCGCCCGCTACCGCACGCCCGGCGCCCCCGTCCCGCGCCGCGCCCGGCTGCGCCACGGCCTGATCCGGCTGGGCGCGCACCGCACGTACCGGGCGCTGTGGACCGCGCAGTCGCTGCTCGGCCGGCTGCGGAAGACCGGCGGAGCCGTCCGCCGGGTGCTGCGGGCCGCCGCCCTCCAGGCGTACTACCGCGTCCAGTTGCGGCTGCCCGTCCAGGCGGACCGGGCCGTGTTCGCCGCGTACTGGCACGGCGGGTACGCCTGCAACCCGGCGGCGATCGAGGCGAAGGCCCGCGAACTGGTCCCCGGCCTGCGGACCGCCTGGATCTGCCGCCCCGAGGACGCGGACACCCTGCCCACTGCGACGCACCGGATCACCCCCGGGACGTACGGCTACTGGCGGGCGCTGGCCCGCTCCGGGTATCTGGTGAACAACGTCAACTTCGACCGGCGGCTGGTCAAGCGGCGCGGCCAGGTGCTGCTCCAGACCCACCACGGCACCCCGCTCAAGACCATGGGCCTCGATCTCCAGGACCGGCCGGCCGCGGCCCGCGGGATGGACTTCGGGCAGCTGCTCGCCAATGTCGACAAGTGGGACTTCTCCCTCTCCGCGAACCGGCACTCCACCCTCGTCTGGGAGAAGGCCTATCCGTCGGCCTCCGAGAGCTGTGCGACGCTGGAGTACGGGTATCCGCGCAACGACATCTACCAGCGGGCCACCGCCGGCGACGTGGCGCGGCTGCGCGCGTCGCTCGGCATCCCCGAGGGCGCCCTGGCCCTGCTGTACGCGCCCACGCACCGCGACTACCGGCGCGGCCGGCCATCCCTGCTCGACCTGGCACCTCTGCTGCGGGTCCTCGGCCCTGGCTCCGTGATCCTGCACCGCGCGCACTACTCGTACGGCGCCGCGCCGGTCCACGAGCCGCACCCGCGGATCATCGACGTCGGCGGCCACCCCTGTGTCGAGACACTCGCGCTCGCCTCGGACGCGCTGCTCACGGACTACTCGTCGCTGATGTTCGACTACGCCAATCTGGACCGGCCCGTCGTCATCCACTGCGGCGACCGCGAGGCGTACGAAGCGGCCCGCGGCACCTACTTCGACCTGCGCGCCTGCCCGCCCGGCGCGATCGCGCACAGCGAGGACGAGCTGCTGGACATCTTCGCGACCGGCCACTGGTGCGGCGCCCGCGCCGCCCGGCTGCGCGCGGCGTTCCGGGACCGTTTCTGTCCGTACGACGACGGGCACGCCGCGGAGCGGGTGGTGCGCCGGGTCTTCCTGGGCGACACGGCCGTGCGACCGCCCGCGATCCCGCCGGCCCTGCGGCAGCCGGTACCGGCGGTGGGCCGTCCGGCGCAGGTCCCGGCAGCGCTCCCCGGGCCGGCCGCCGCCACGGTCCCCGCGGACCGGCAGGCGTCCGCGGACCGGCAGGCGTCCGCGGACCTCGGCCTCGCCGGCCCCCGGCCCGCCGACCGCCCCTGACGGCGCCCCTCCCCCGAACCCCCAAGAATCCCTGTCCGAGAAAGAGCCCGTATGCCCCGGCTGAGTGTCATCATCCCCGTCCGCCGCGCCCGAGGGCAGCTGCGCGAGTGCCTGGAGTCGGTGCTCGGCCAGTCGTTCACGGACATCGAGGTGATCGGGGTCGACGACGGTGCGCCGGACGGTTCGGGGCTGCTCCTCGACGAGTTCGCCGCCCGGGACAGCCGGGTCCAGGCGATCCATCTGCCGGCGGGGGCGGGCGCGGACGGGCGGCGCAACGCCGGGGCCGAGCGGGCCGTCGGCGACTACCTCCTCTTCCTGGAGGGCACCTTCGTCCAGCTGCCGGGTGCCCTGCGGGCCGTCGCCGACCGGCTGGACGCCGCCGGCGACCCCGAACTGCTGCTGTTCGGCCACCACAGGCGCCCGTTCCGGGGCCATCCCCGGCCGACCCGGTCGCTGGAGCTGCTCGGCGAACTGCCCGCGGAGCGGCTCACCCTCACCGAGCACCCCGTCCTCCTGGACATCGCGCCGGTCTCCTGGAACCGCGCCGTGCGCCGCGCCCTCCACGAGGGCGAGAAAATGGCCTTCGGGCCGGGGCCGCACGGCGAGCGGAGGTACGCGCTCCAGACCCTCGCCGCGGCCGGGTCCGTCGCCGTACTCCCCACCGCCTGTGTCGAACACCGCGGCGGGCGCGGGCTTCCCGTTCCGGCCGACGGGACGGAACCGGCGGACGGCTCGACACCGCACGACCTCGTCGACGCGTACGCCGCCCTGATGGAGTTCGTACGGGACCGGCCGCCGCTGCACCCCGTGCACCCCCTGCTCTTCGAGCGGGCCGTCCAGGAACTCCTCGCCGTATACCCGTCGGTGCCCCGGCGACGCAGGCGCTACGTGCGGTCCGTGGCCGCGTTCGTCCGCGCGCACCGGCCCGAGGGGCACCGCTTCCCGGGCGGCGCCAGGGGGCTGCGGCCGCGGCTGATGGGCGACGGCCGGTACGCCGCGCTCGGCGCCCTCGACACGGTCCTGGCCATGCGCCGGAGCCTGCGGGCGGCGCCCGGCGCGGTCCGGGCGTGGGCCAGGCGCACCCTCGCCGCGCACTACTACTGGTGGCAGCGCCGGCTTCCGCTGGACCCCGGGCTCGCCGTCTACGCCGCCTACTGGAACCGCGGGGTGAGCTGCAATCCGGAGGCCGTGTTCCGCAAGGCCCAGGAGCTGGCCCCGCAGGTGCGGGGCGTGTGGGTGGTGTCGAAGAACCACCTGGACGCGGTGGACCGGGGCATCGACCACGTGGTGCCGGGAACCCGCCGCTACTGGCGGCTGCTGGCCCGGGCCACCTACTTCTTCAACAACGTCAACTTCCCCGACCACCTGGTCAAACGCCCCGGCCAGATCCATGTGATGACCCACCACGGCACCCCGCTGAAAATCATGGGGCTCGACCAGCAGGACTACCCGGCGGCGGCCCAGGGCCTGAACTTCGACCGGCTGCTCCAGCGCGTCGACCGGTGGGACTGGAGCGTGACCGCGAATCCGCACTCCGCCGAGGTCTGGGCCCGCGCTTATCCGGGCGCCGCCCGGTCCCTGGAATCGGGCTACCCGCGCAATGACGTCTTCGCAACGGCGACCGACGAGCGGATCGCACAGATCCGCGAGGGCCTCGGCATCCGGCCCGGCCGGCGCGCCATCCTGTACGCGCCGACGCACCGCGACTACGAGGCGGCGTTCACCAGCCGGCTCGATCTGGTCCGGTTCTGCGAGGCGCTCGGCCCGGACACCGTGGTGCTGGTCCGCGCCCACTACTTCTACGAGGGTGCCGGGCTGCCGGAGCACCCTTCGCTCCTCGACGTCTGCGGCCATCCGCGGATCGAGGAGCTGTGCCTGGCGGCGGACGCGCTGGTGACGGACTACTCGTCGGTGATGTTCGACTACGCCCATCTGGACCGCCCGATCGTGGTGCACGCCCCCGACTGGGAGACGTACCGCACGGTTCGCGGGGTCTGCTTCGACCTGCTGTCCCACAAGCCCGGCGACACCCCCGGCGCGGTCTCCGCCGACACGGACGAGCTGGCCCGGATCTTCCTCGACGGCAGCTGGGAGAGCCCGGCGAACGAGGCGCTGCGGGCCGCGTTCCGGGCCCGGTTCTGTCCGTACGACGACGGGCGGGCCGCGGAGCGGGTGGTGCGGACGGTGCTGCTGGGGGAGAGTGCGTTGCCGGGCCCGTCCGGCGGCGCGTCCTGAATCGCCGGACGGGCGTGGTTCTCGGCGTTACTGGCCGGCCATCACCGTGACGAGGCCGATGACCACGAGCAGCGAGCCGGCCCAGGTCCACATCGAGGTCCGTTCGTGCAGCACGGTCGCCCCGGCCAGCACGATCAGCAGATATCCGAGGGCGTTGAACGGGTAGGCGATGGACAGCGGCACCGTGGCCAGGGTGGTCATCCAGGCGAGGGCGGACACCGCGAAGACCAGCAGGCCGAGGACGACCCACGGGCTGCTCGCGGCGCGCAGGGCGACGGAACCGCCGCCGTGCGCGGCGGCTGCCGCGGCGCCCTTCATCCCGTGCTTGAGCATGATCTGCCCACCCGCCGACGAGAACACGGCGAACAGCAGCAGCATCAGACTGGGGAGGGTCACGGCCATGCTCCTGACTGCGGCGACCGGGGTCTCGGACGCCGGGGCGGGGGTGGGACGGGGGCCGGCGGCCTCAGACGCCGGCCCGGTCGGCAGTGGCGGACTGTCGGTTGAGGATGTCCTGTACATCGATGTGCTCTCCAGCGATGATCGTCTCGGCCGCGTGCGGGGTGAGCAGGGCGACGTGCTGATAGCCGAACAGCGTCGGCCGGATCCGGGTGAGCAGCTTCGACATCCCGCCGAGGACCGCGGGGAGCGGTCCGCCGCCGAGGAGCGCCCAGAACGGGGCCCCGGTGGAGGTGATGTGGAGGACGTCGTAGCCGGCGTTCCTGACCGTGCGGCGCAGGCTGGCCCGGGTGAAGAACCGCAGATGCGTTTCGTCGAGGATGCCGCGCCGGTCGTAGTCGAAGACTCCGAGCGCGACCCGCAGCCTGGAGTACCAGTGGCTGAAGTTCGGTACGGAGAGCAGCACATGGCCGCCGGGCCGCAGCACGGTGGCGGCCTCGGCGAGCACCCGCTCGGGGCGGGAGAGGTGCTCGATGACATCGCCCGCGACCACGTAGTCGTAGTCGGCGCCGATCTCCAGGGGCAGCCCCTCCTCCAGGTCGGCGAGGTGGAAGCGGGTGCATTTCTCGCGTACGCCGGGGACTTCGACGTAGTCCACGCCCGTCACCTCGTGGCCGAGAGCTTCGAGGCGCTGCGCGAAGAGACCGCCGGAGCAGCCGAGGTCGAGGACCCGGCCGGGCGGGAGGCCGCGCATCTTCTCCAGGATGACGGCGTGCGAGGAGCCGTCGCCCTCCTTGAACGCGTACTCGACGGGTTTGGGGATCCAGGCGCAGGTGCCGAATCCCTTGACGGCGAGCCGGTATTCGAGGACGTCCTTGACGACGTCCTTCGCGTACTTCATGCCGTTGACGTAGCAGATCTCGTCGCCGTAGTAGGTGGGGACGGGGATCTCCTTGATCCGCATTCCTTCGTTGAGCAGCTGGACGATGATCTGGGTGTCGAAGTCGAACGCGTCGGTGTTGCGGTGGATCGGCAGCTTCTTGAGTGCGGCGACGCTGTAGGCGCGGTACCCGGAGTGGAATTCGGTGAGCCGCGAGCCGAGAAGGGTGTTCTCCAGGCGGGTGAGAATGCGGTTGCCGAGCCATTTGTACATCGGCATGCCGCCCTTGAGGGCGGATCCGGGTTTCATCATCCGTGAGCCGAACACGGCCTCGCATTCGCCGCGTTCGATCGGTGCGACCATGTCGGGCAGGAATTCGGGGGCGTACTGCCCGTCGCCGTGCAGCAGCACGATGATGTCGAGTCCGTGTTCGGCGGCCAGTGCGTATCCGGCCTTCTGGTTTCCGCCGTAGCCGAGGTTCTTGGTGTGCCGCATCACCACCGTCCGCGGCATTCCCTCCGTCTGCGACCAGCGGCAGCCCGCGGTGAAGGTCGCGTCATGGCTCGCGTCGTCGAGAATGAGGACCTCGGCGACCTTGGACCGGAAGTCTTCCGGAATGCGGTCGAGGGTCCTCTCCAGTGTCGTCTCGGCGTTGTACGCGACCACCAGGATGCCGATCCTGGGGCTCGGGCTTTCCTTCACGGGACGTTCTCCAGTTGTGCTCGGTGCTCGGTGCTCGGCGAAGTCGGGGCTCTGAAGGAGGCGGTCAGTTGGCGGCGGAGCCGGTGGGGTGCGAGGTGCGGGGCGCCTTGACCAGGGGCCGCTCGGCGCAGGATTGCGGGCGTACGGCCGCCGGCGCGGCGAGGATCTTGCGGATTCCGCTGAGAAGAGCGGCGGCGAGGACGAACCAGCCGGCCTCGCCGAAGTGCAGCGCCGTTTCGCTCCAGTGCACGGCCGAGCGCCCGCGGTAGCCGAGGACCGCCGTCAGGCCGAGCAGGCAGCTGTACGCGGCGCCTTCCCAGAACCCGATGACGAACAGCCCGGCGGCCGCCCAGGTCAGGTACTGCAGCGCGGAAGCGGTGGAGAGCAGCAGCAGGAGGCCCATCGTGACGCCGACGACGCCGGGCAGTTGCGCGGGCCGCAGCCAGGCGAGCCAGACCCCGGCTGCCACGCAGACCAGCACGAAGAGGAAGTGGCCCTCGCCCTGCACGAAGGTGATGAAGGACTGCGGCAGGCCGAGCGCGTCGGCGAACCGGACGATGCCCCAGAGGCGGTAGTTGCCGCCCGCGTACTCCAGGACGTTCTCCGTGAGGTTCCGCGGCACGGTCGCCAGGACCGGCCCCCAGACGAGGGCGATCAGGGCGGTGAACCCCGCGGTGAAACGGAGGAGTGAGGGCCGGCCGGCTCGCAGCGCGACGACGAACAGCGCCGGGATCGCCACCACCGGGATGAACTTGACGCTGATCGAGAGTGCCGCGCTCACCCCGGCGGCCAGCGGTGCCTTCCGGTCGACGAGCAGATGGGCGGCAGCCAGGGCGAACGTGATGGCGACCGCGTCGGTGTTGCCGTGGTAGCCGGAGGTGGCGATCAGTACGGGGCTGAAGGCCACGCCCACACCGCAGGCGACCGCCGCACCGAGGGAACCGCGCCGCCGCACGATTTCGAACACGATGAGCGCGCAGCAGAAGTCGGCGATCGAGGCGGGCGATCTGATCAGCGTTCCGAACGGAATTCCGAGTTCGGAGAGGTTGTTCAGGCCGAGAAGTATCCATCCGGCCAGGGGCGGATGGTTGTAGACGGGAAGTCCCGGCAGCGGCTGTTCGTAAATCCGAATGGGACCGTAACGCACGATGGCCCGGGCGAAACCGTGAAAGATCCGCACATCGGCCGGGCCCGGCATATTCGCCGCGATCAGCATTCGGGTCAGGAGCCCGATGGCCGCGGCGACGAGCACCACCGCTCTCGCCCGTCGCACGCCCCAGATTTCGCATCGCATTCGGATTCCCATGAAAACAGAACGTAGCAACCCGGGGACGCCGAGTGACGCACCGTTGGCCGTATGTGCGGGGTTCGCGACTTCGGTGGCCTTCGAATGTGTACAGACGTCCGAAATTCCGTTTCACTCGAATGGTTCAGACGGTGCCCGCTGTCCCTGGCCGTTCGGGGCCGTTCGGGGCCGGGCCGGGGTCCCGGAGCATCCGGTCGACCACGCCCGCCGCCGCGTGTCCGTCGTCGAGGTCGCAGAAGTCCCGGCGAAATGCCTCGTACGCCTGTGTGTGTCCCCTGGTGGCCCGTTCCGGGTCGCGCAGCGCCTCGATCAGTCCGGCGGAGCCCGGGATCAGCGGGCCGGGCGCACGGGCCTCGAAGTCGAAGCAGAAGCCGCGCAGCGTGTCGCGGTAGTGCGCCAGGTCGTGGGTGTGGAAGAGCATGGGGCGGCCGGTCTGGGCGAAGTCGAACATCAGTGAGGAGTAGTCGGTGACCAGCGCGTCGCTGATCAGCATCAGCTCGCCGACGTCCCCGTAGCGCGAGACGTCACGGACGAAGCCGCTGCCGCTGTCCGGCAGCCGGTCGGTGACCAGGTAGTGGCGGCGCACCAACAGGACGGTGTCCGCACCGAGTTCGCGTTCGGCGACGGCCAGGTCGATGCGGAGGTCGAGGGCGTAGCGGCCGCCGCCCTGCGGCCGGTCCTCGCGCCAGGTCGGCGCGTACAGCACGACACGCTTGGCCTCGGGGATACCGAGCCTCCCCCGGACCGACGCGGCGACCTTGGTCCGGTCGGGGGCGTGGAACAAGTCGTTGCGGGGATAGCCGCACTCAAGGACCTCGCCCCGGTAACCGAACGAGCGCCGCAGGACGGGGGTGGAGAAGCGGTTCGGGGAGACGAGGACGCTCCACTGCCGGGCGCGCTGCTCGATGGTGGCGAGGTAGGCGGCGTTGGCGCAGGCGGTGCCCGCGAGGTCGAGTCCGATGCGCTTGAGGGGGGTGCCGTGCCAGGTCTGGACGACGCACTGGCCCTCGCGTCGCTCGAACCACTCCGGCAGCTGGGTGTTGGTGACGAGGTGGCGGCTGGTGGCCAGCGCCTCGTACCAGGCGGTGGAGCCGTGTTCGACGGCCGTGACACCCGCCGGGACCCGGGCCTGCTGGTCGCTCACCACCCACAGGTGCTCCGACTCGGCACCCCTGCGGACCATTTCCTCGTGGATGGCGCGCGGTGAGTCGGAGTACTGGCGGCCGTCGAAGCTGCTGAACAGCACGGTGTCGCGCAGCGGCGCGGTGCGTCGTCGGCTCCGGTACGCCCCACGCAGCAGCCGCTTGCCGTGTGCGCCGCGTTCCGCGGGGGTGAGCACCGGGGCGCAGTTGATCAGCAGCTGGTCGTGGAAGCGCCGTTCGACGAGGTACTTCCGGCCGGTGAGGGTACGGGCGGCGGGCAGGGTGCGGTGGGCGGCGGCCGGGATGCGCAGCGGGGCGTCGTACGCGTCGTCCAGGGCGCCCTTCTCACGGAGGAAGAGGTACCAGTGGCCCTGGCCCAGCGGCAGTTGCCCGCCCGGTCCCTCGACGGCGTCCGGCCGGAGTACGGCCCTGAACCGACGGGTTCCGGCCGCGCCGGCGAAGGCCAGCGGGAAGGCCGCCTCCTCCCCGTGTCCGCTGTGCCGGGCCACCAGTTCGACGGGGCGGTCCGGGTCGTGAGGGAAGGTGCCCTCCAGGAGGAGTTGGCCGTCCTCCGTCCAGGTCGCCAGGTCGACGGCGGGCTGCACGGTGCGGTCGCTGATCAGCAGATTGCCGCGCGAGCTCGCGGTGAGACCGAGTTCGCGCCGCCGGCCGCCGGCCCCGGCCAGCGGGTAGCGGCCCGGCAACACGGGCCCCGGCACGTCGATCGGCGTCCTGCGCCCGTCCGGGCCGACGAGATGCAGGCTGTACGGAAGCTGCGCGGGCGCCGTCCCCTCCCCCGCGCCCGCGCGGGCGCCGGCGAAGGCGTCGAGCGGGACGGCGGCGGTGAAGCGCCGCCATCCCGCCGCCGCCGGTACGGCCCCGTCCTGGACGGTCACCGGACAGTCGAAGGAGGTGCCGGAGGCCCGGTGGGTGAGCGCGAGACGCAGCGGGACCTTGACCAGGCGGTCGCGGATCATGCCCTCGACGACCACGGTGCCGGCGCCGTCGCCCGTGCCGCCCGCGCGGTGCGTCTCGAAGCGGGCGTCGATCCGCTCGGCGTGCAGCACAAGCCGGTCGTCGTCGAAGGCGGGCACGATCCGGTGGTCGCCGTCGGGGCGGTGCACGGGCGGCGGTGCGGCCGCCTCGTCGGTCGAGAGGCCGGAGCGGCGCAGCATGCCGTGTCCGGCGATGCCGATCTCCAGGCGCCAGGTGAGCCGTTCGGGACTGCCGTCGGCGTCGATGCGGAGCCTGGCCGGGTCGATGACGGTCTCGAAGCCGGAGCGGTCGTAGTCGTGCAGGCTCTGCCGGGACCGGGCGGTGGCCTCGGGCTCGGCGACCGTACGCAGCCGGAGCGGCACCACGTGCCGGCGCCCCGCCCGCAGCCACCCGGTCCGGAACTCGCTGCCCCGCGAGGTCGCGGGCAGGTTCCGGATGTAGGCGTACCCCTTGAGGTGCAGCCGGCCGCCCTGCCAGTGGGCGTCCCGCAGCCGGGCGGTGAGCGGCAGGTCCCGTTCGGTGACCCGCAGCACCGGACGCGGCACGGGCCGGGCGAGCGCCGGGAAGGCGGCGCTACGGCGCCGCAGGCCCCGTACCGCGAAGGCTCCCGGCTCGGCCTTGTCGTGGGCGAGCAGCGCCAGCAGTTCGTCGGCCCGCCGTTCGCGCACCAGGTGCCACATCAGCCGCAGCCGCAGCGGGAGCGCGTCCAGGACCGCGGGGTCGACCTGGTCGGTGAACTCGTTGGCGTACGTGAGGAAGGCGCGCCGGTACTCCTCGTCGCCGTCGGGCAGCGCCTCCATGAAGTACCGCAGGTCATGGGCGAGTACGTGGGCCTCGTAGCGCCGTTTGTCGGTGGCGCCGCGGTGCTCGTCGAGGAAGGTGGCGACGCCCAGCACGTGCGAGGCCCGGTCCTGGATGCCGCGGACGACGGCGCGACGCGCGGTGATCGAGCCCGGGCGGTCGCGCCAGTGGTAGACGGCGTCCTTCAGCACGTCGACGGAGCGGGCCAGGAAGTGGGCGGGCAGGACGACCGGGATGTCCTCGTAGAGGGCACCGACCGGGAAGGCGAAGGCGTGCTCGTCCCAGAAGGACCGGCGGAAGACCTTGTTGCAGGCGATCCGGTCGGCGGCGAGGTCCCAGTCACGGGAGATGTGGGTGCGCAGCCGGGTCGTCGCCATCGGCTTGCGGAAGTTGGGCGACTGCTGGAGCCTGCCGGTGGACCGCAGCCGCAGCACGTTGCCGGACGCGAGGTCCGAGCCCGTCTCGTCCAGGGCGCCGAGCAGGAGTTCGTACGCGCGGGGCGGGAGCACGTCGTCGCTGTCGACGAAGGCGAGGTGGCGGGCGCCCGGGTCGCAGTGGCGTACCCCGGTGTTGCGGGCGTGCCCCAGTCCGCCGTTCTCCTGGCCCACCAGCCGGAACCGGCCGTCCTGCGCGGCGAACCCGGCAGCCAGGGCCGCGCTGTTGTCGGTGGACCCGTCGTCGACCATGACCACCTCCAGGTCGGTCATCGTCTGCTCCGCGAGGGACTTCAGGCAGTCCGTCAGATAGAGCTCGACGTTGTGGACGGGTACGACGACACTGAGCCGTGGCGGCATGTTGAGCACGTCCGTTCATCCGGGGCCTGGTTGTCCGTACGGCTCAACCCCGTGACGGGCCGGGGGTCACCGGTTTCGGTCTCTCCCGAACGGGTGACATCGGCCGCGCCGGGCTTACGGCCTCACCCGCGACAGGGAGCGGATGAGGTGTTACCCGCCGCCACCGCCGAGGAACAGCCGTCGCACCACGCGCTCGGCCGCGTGCCCGTCGTCGTACGGACAGAAGCGCGCCCGGAACGCCGCCCGCAGCTGCGCCGTCCGCGCCGAGTGCCACTCGCCCGTCCTGAACAGTTCCAGCAGCTCGTCGTCGGTGGTGGCGATCGCGCCCGGAGTCTCGCCGGGGCGTCCGGAGAGCAGGTCGAAGTAGGTGCCGCGCGAGGCCCGGTAGGCGGCCCAGTCCGGGGCGTGGCTGATGATCGGGCGGTCCAGGCAGGCGTAGTCGAACATCAGCGACGAGTAGTCGGTGATCAACGCGTCGGAGACCAGGCAGAGTTCCTCGACGGACGGATGGCCCGTCACGTCCACCACCCGGGCGCTGTCCGGCGCCGCCGAGCGGCCGTAGAAGTAGTGCGCGCGGACCAGCACCACGTACCGCGGCCCGAGTTCGCGGGTCAGCCGGTCCAGGTCGAGGTGGGGGACGAAGCCCTTGCGGTAGTCGCGGTGGGTCGGCGCGTACAGCAGCACCGTCCGGTCCGGGTCGAGGTGGAGGCGCTGCCGGATCGCCGCGGTCTGCTCGGGGGTGGTGGTGAAGAAGACGTCGTTGCGCGGGTAGCCGAGGTTCAGATGCTCGTATCCGGACGGGTAGACCCGGTCCCAGATCTCCGTGGTGTGCGGATTGGCGGAGAGCGAGAAGTCCCACTGGTCGGCGTGGGCGACGATCTTCTCGAAGCTGATGCCGTTGGTGAGGGCGGGGTAGGCGCGCTGGTCCAGGCCCATGGTCTTCAGCGGGGTGCCGTGGTGGGTCTGGAGGTAGCGCTGTCCGGGGCGCTTGGTGAAGCCGCCGGGAAAGCTGGAGTTGTTGATCAGGTACGTGGCGGTGGCCATGATCCGCCAGTACGCGAGGGAGCCCTCGATGACGTACGGGACGCCGGGCGGCATGTGGTCGCGGTGCCGGGACGAGACCACCCAGACGCCCTGGATGTGCGGGGCCAGTTCGAGGGCCTTGGCGTGGATCGCGGCCGGGTTGCAGGCGACGCCCCGGTTCCAGTAGGCGCCGTACACCGCGAGGTTCGGGTCCAGGGGGCGCAGCAGGTCGGCGCGGTAGGCGGCGCGCGTGAGGCGGGCCCGGAGCGTCTTCCTGCCTCGGCGCAGGGCTTCCCCGGTGCGGGTGCGGCCGGTGCGGACGGCCTCCTGGGCACGGTGGACGGCATAGCTGCCGGGGAGGTCCGCGGCACGGTGGAAGGCGGCGCGGTCCTCGGGGGCGATCCGGCCGGGGTCGGCGAGGAGGGTCCGCAGATGGCGGGTGCGGGCGGCCCGGATCCGCAGGTCGTGGCCGGTCGCGGCGAGCAGCCGTTCGTACGCGTCGAGGATCGCGAAGTGGTGGCGGCCGGGCGTGGTGGCGAAGGTGCCGGTGCGGCGGACGCGGTGGCGGACGCAGACCTGGTCGAGGGTGTCGAGCGTGCCGGCGTCGGAGGCGAGGAGGGTGGCGCTCAGGACGGGGAGGACGTCCTCGTAGGGGCCGTCGGTGAAGCGGAGGCCGTGTGCGCTCCAGAAGGCGCGGCGCAAGAGGCGCGGGGTGGCGGTGGAGAAGCCGTCGGGGCCGGTTTGCGGGGGCGCGACGGTGCCCCACCAGTCGATCCGGTCGTGTCCGAGGAGGAGCACGTCCGGTTCGCACCCGGCCAGCCGGGCGGTGATCGCGTCCAGGGCGCCCGGTCGCAGCAGGTCGTCGCCGTCGAGGAAGAGCAGATACCGGCCGCGCGCCTCGGCGGCCCCGGTGTTGCGGGCCGGACCCGCGCCGCGGTGCTCGGGATGGGTGAGCACCCCGGCCCTCGGGTCGCGCGCCGCGAACTCGGCGGCGATCTCGGCGCTGCCGTCCCGCGAGCCGTCGTCGACGACGAGCAGCTCCAGCTCACCGGAGCCCCGGCCGAGCACGGACTCCAGCGTCGCCCTGAGATATCCCTGAGCACGGTGGACGGGCACGACAACACTGAGGAGCATGGCAGCCGAGCGTAATCGCGCAGTCACCGCGCACCGAATCGCGTGTTCACCCGTTCGGGGCAGTGCCGGTGACCCGGCGCGTCCGCCCCGGTTGACCTGGCATGAAGCCGCGCCTCAGTGTCGTCGTCCCGGTCCACAACGTCGAGGACTATCTGGAGGACTGCCTGCGCTCGGTGGCCGAACAGTCGGTCACCGACATCGAGGTGATCCTCGTCGACGACGGTTCGACGGACGGCAGTACGGCCATCGCCCGGGAGTTCGCCGCCCGCGACCGCCGCTTCCGCTATGTCCGTCGGCCCAACGGGGGGCTGAGCGCGGCCCGTAACACCGGCGTGCGGCACACCACACCGGGCGTGCCGTATCTGGCGTTCGCCGACAGCGACGACATCGTCGTCCATGACGCCTACGCGCGGATGCTGGCCTCCCTGGAGTCGACCGGCTCCGACCTCGCGACCGGCAACGTGTGGCGGCTGACCGAGCAGGGGCGGCAGCAGGCCTGGCAGTACCGCTGGCTGACCGCCACCCGGGCACGCACCCACATCGGCCGCGATCCGCGGCTGCTCGCCGACCGGGTCGCCTGGAACAAGGTGTTCCGGCGCTCCTTCTGGGACCGGCACGCCTTCGCCTTCCCGGAGGGGAAGCTCTACGAGGACACCCCGGTGATGATCCCGGCCCACTTCCTCGCCGGCTCGGTCGACGTGCTGCACGAGCACGTCTACTACTGGCGGGTGCGCGAGGGGTCGATCACCCGGCGGCGTACGGATGTGCGCGGCGTACGGGACCGGATCGCGGCGTGCGAGCAGGTCAGCGCGTTCCTGGCGGGCCGGGGCGGGGTCGGACACGGCGGTGCGCGGCGCCGCTACGACCTCTCGTGCCTGCGCGACGACTTCGTGTACTTCCTGGAGGGGCTCGCCATGGGCGGGCCCGCGTACCGGGAGGCGTTCATGGCGGACGCGGGGGCGTTCCTGGACCGGATGGAGCGGATGGACGGCGCGGCCAGGTCGAGCCGGGCCGTGGCGCACGAGCTGCCGGTGGAGCTGCGGATCAAGTGGCTGCTGGTGAAGGAGCGCAGGCTCGCGGAGCTGCTCGCCGTGCTCGCCTTCGAACGGGCCAACGGCGCCGGAACGTTCCTGGTGGGCGGTGTGCCAGGGCGGCGGCAGGCCGGATTTCCCGGCATTCCGGACGCCCCCCGGCTCGCCCGTGCCGATCTCCCGGCCGTGGCACGGCTGTTGGAGGCGCAGTGGGGCGACGACGGAAGGCTGCGGCTGCGCGGCTACGCGTACATCCGCAATCTACCGGCCGCGTCGCCGCGCCACTCGCTGAAGGTGGGCATGGTGCGCGCGACCCGTGGCCAGCAGCTGCGAACGGTGCCCGTACGGAACGTTCCCGCACCCGAGGCGACCATCAACTCCGGCCAGCAACTGCATAGTTACGACCACTCGGGCTTCGAGCTGACGCTCGACCCGCGTCGGCTGCGGCCCGGCGGCTGGCTGGTGGGCATGATGGTGGCCGCTCATGGCACGGTCCGCCGGGTGGCCGTGCGCGCGGTGGACGCGGGGGCGGTCCAGCCGCACGTCCGGGACCTGGGCGACGGACTGCGGGCCGTGCTCGACTACGCGGGCGGGCGGCTCCGGCTGACCCTGACGCAGCTGCCGGCCCGGTGCGAGGACCGTCGCATCGGCGAGGAGCTGGTGCTGACCGGCCGGCTGTACGGGGGTGCCCGGCCGAAGGCCCTGGTGCTGACCTGCGACGGGGTCGCGGACCAGGAGTTCGGCCACCCCGTCGAGTGCCGGGCGGACGGGCGCTTCACGGTACGGATTCCGCTCGCCGACCTCGCCGGAATGGCGGCCGCGCCCGCGTCCTCGCACCGGGCGCCGCGCGAGGTCGAACCGGAGCCCGGCGGGCGGTGGCGGGCGCGGATGGTGCTGGCGGACGGGTCGCGGGTGCCGCTGGCGGCGGCCCCGGAGGTGGCGCCGCCGGTGGTGGCCGACGCGGCGGGCGAGCTGGTGCTGGACCTGAGCGGGCAGCCGTTCGCGGACGGGGCCGCGTGGACGTCGGACGGGGCACTGCGGGTGGAGGGCGTGACCGGCGCCGGGACGGGCGTACGGCAGGGCGAAGGGCCCGCCCACCTCGTGCTGCGGCACGAGACGCTGCGCGAGACGGTGTCCGTTCCCGTCACCCACCACGAGGAACGGCGCGCCGGGGTGTACGAGGGGCGACGTTTCACCGCGTTCCTCGCGCCCTCGGTGGCCGCGGGGCTGCCCGAGGGCCGCTGGGAGGCGCACCTGGGTGGCCGGCCGGTCCGGGTGCTGACCGCGCTCGCCGCCCGGCTGCCGCTCCGCCGCACGGGGGCGGACGCCAACACCCCCGCCGCCGACCGGGAGTTCGCCCTGGACCGCCGGTTCGGCGACCGGCTGACCGTACGGTCGGGGCCGGTCCTCGCGGTCTCCGAACAGGGCGCGTACCGCCGGGCCGAACTGCGCCGCACGCACTACCCGGCCCGGCGCGCGCTGCCGCTGTGGGACACCGTCCTCTGCACGGGCGGTGACTCACCCCGCGCCGTCCACGCCGAACTGGTGCGCCGGAGAGTGGAGTCGGAGCAGCTCTGGGTCACCGACGGGCTCCACGGCCACATCCCGCCCACCGCCGTCCCGGTCATCGAGCACAGTGCCGCCTGGTACGAGGCGCTGGCGCGGTCCCGCCGGATCGTCACTGCCGACCAGCTGCCCGAGTGGTTCGAGCGGCGGCCCGGCCAGATCGTCGTACAGACCTGGCACGGCACCCCGCTCGGCCGCTTCGGCACGGATCTGGACGGCACCCTGTACGCGGACCACCACGAACTCGCCTCGCTGCCGCGCCGGGCGGCCCAGTGGTCCGTCCTGGTCTCCCCCAGCCGCCACTCCACCCCGCTGCTGCGCCGTGCGCTCGGCTACGGGGGCGAGGTCCTGGAGGCGGGTTCCCCGGCCAACGACCTGCTCTTCTCGGCCGACCGGGCCAAGACCGCCGAGCGGGTCCGGCGCCGGCTCGGCATCCCGGACGGCCGCCGGGTCGTGCTGTACGCGCCGACCTACCGTGACCAGCTGGCCCACCCGCCCGGCACCGACGGCGAGCGGCTCCGCTACCGCTGGGATCCGGCGCTCGACCTGGCCGCCCTGGCCCGGTCCCTCGGCGACGGCCACACCCTCCTGGTGCGGCGCCATCCGCGGGTGACCGGGAGCGTGCCCGAGGGGCACGGCGTACGCGACGTGTCGGCGCACCCGGACACCGCTCAGCTGCTGCTGATCGCGGATGTGCTGGTGACGGACTACACGGGGCTGATGTTCGACTACGCGCACACGGGCCGCCCGATCCTCTTCCACACCTACGACCTGGAGCACTATCGCGACACGGTGCGCGGTTTCTGCCTGGACTTCGAGACCCGGGCGCCCGGGCCACTGCTCGTCGGCACGGACGAGATCGCCGGGGCCCTGCGCGATGGCGGCGCCCTGACCGCGTCGGCGGCCCGGCACGCGCAGGCGTACGAGAGTTTCCGCCAGGACTTCTGCGACCTGGACGACGGCGGGGCGGCGGCGCGGGTCGCGGACCGGCTGCTGGCCGAACGGTAGCGCCTACCCGGCCCGGTTCCTGAGCGCGGCGACGGCCGACCCGGCCAGGTCGTCGAGGTAGCCCTTGGGCAGCGGGGTGCGGACGACGGCGAGCCGCCAGTAGAGCGGACCGACGATCAGGTCCAGCGCACGGTCCGGGTCGCTGTCCTCGGGCAGCTCGCCGCGCGCCACGGCGTCCCGTACGACGACGGCGGCGATGCCCTGCTGCGGGTCGAGCAGGGCGGCCTTGATCGTGTCGGAGATCTCCGGACTGCGGGCCGCCTCGACCAGCAGGTCCGGGATGACCTGCGAGGCGACGGGGTGGCGCAGGGCGTAGGCGGCCAGTTCCAGTACGGCGCGGACATCCCCGTACAGCGACCCCGTGGCCGGAGCCGGCATGCCCTGGACGGCGACGGCCGAGACCAGGTCGAGGACCAGGGCCAGCTTGGACTTCCAGCGGCGGTAGATGGCCGTCTTGCCGACACCCGCCCGCCGGGCGATGCCCTCGATGGACATCCGGGCGAAGCCCACCGCGGCCAGTTCCTCGAAGACGGCGCTGCGAATCGCATCGGTGACGTCCTCGCGCAGCACAGCGGCTCCGGCGGGGACACGGCGGCGGGTTCCCGGGTCGGTGGTCATGGCCGAATCATAGTCCGTCACGACGAAACGGTTGCGTTGCGACGTACTGCGCCCTACCCTCAGCGTTGCGACGATACGGTTCCGTCCCGTCGATCGTCGTGTTCCTGCCCTCCCGTCGAAAGCGATCGTGGTGAGCCAGACAACATCCCCACCGGCCCCGGCCGACACCCCCGCCGGTACCCCCTCCCCGGTGTACGCGCCGGGCGAGCTGGCCGCGCTCGCCGCCCGCCACGGACTGACGATGAGCGGGGCCCGGCCCTCGCTGGTCGCGTACGTCCGGCAGCTGTGGGGGCGGCGGCACTTCATCACGGCGTTCGCCACCGCCAAGCTGACCGCGCAGTACAGCCAGGCGAAGCTCGGCCAGATCTGGCAGATCATGACCCCGCTGCTGAACGCGACGGTCTACTACTTCATCTTCGGCGTCCTGATGGACACGAAGCGCAACGTCGAGGACTTCGTGCCCTTCCTCGTCACCGGCGTGTTCATCTGGACCTTCACCGCCAGCTCGATCACCGCGGGCACCCGTGCGATCAGCGGCAACCTGGGCCTCGTCCGGGCCCTGCACTTCCCGCGCGCCTCGCTGCCGATCGCGCTGGCCCTGCAGCAGCTCCAGCAGCTGCTGTTCTCACTGGGCGCGCTGGTGCTGATCCTGATCGGGTTCGGGCAGTTCCCCAAGCCGTCCTGGGTGCTGGCAGTTCCGGCGCTGATCCTGCAGGCCGTCTTCAACACCGGTGTCTCCATGGTGGTGGCGCGGCTGGCCGCCCGGACGCCGGACATCGCCCAGCTGATGCCGTTCATCCTGCGCACCTGGATGTACGCCTCGGGCGTCATGTGGAGCGTGGACGCGCTCCTCGAGGGCGACCGGGTTCCGCACTTCGTGAAGGTGATGCTGGAGTGCAATCCGGCGGCCGTCTTCATCGACCTGATGCGGTTCGCGCTCATCGACAGCTTCACCCGGGCCCAGCTGCCCCCGCATGTGTGGGCGGTCGCCGCGGGCTGGGCGCTCGTGTGCGGGGTGGGCGGCTTCGTGTACTTCTGGCAGGCGGAGGAGCGGTACGGACGTGGCTGACAACAACGAGCGGGTGCCGACCGTCGTCGTGGACGACGTGCACATCACGTACAAGGTCAACGGCGCCCGTACCGGAAAGGGCAGCGCCACCTCTGCGCTCAGCCGCATCGTCTCGCGCCGGCAGACCCCCGGGGTGCGCGAGGTGCACGCCGTGAAGGGGGTGAGTTTCGCCGCGTACAAGGGCGAGGCCATCGGCCTGATCGGTTCCAACGGTTCGGGGAAGTCGACGCTGCTGAAGGCGATCGCCGGTCTGCTGCCCGCGACGAAGGGCCGGGTGCACACCCAGGGCCAGCCCTCCCTGCTCGGGGTGAACGCGGCGATGATGAGCGATCTGACCGGCGAGCGCAACGTCGTGCTCGGCGGCCTCGCGATGGGGATGACACGGGCCCAGATCCGCGAGCGCTACCAGGGGATCGTCGACTTCTCCGGCATCAACGAGAAGGGCGACTTCATCACTCTGCCGATGCGGACGTACTCCTCCGGCATGGGCGCCCGGCTGCGCTTCTCGATCGCGGCCGCCAAGAGCCATGACGTCCTCCTGATCGACGAGGCCCTGTCCACCGGCGACGCCAGGTTCCAGCGGCGCAGCAAGGAACGGATCATCGAGCTGCGCAAGGAGGCCGGCACGGTCTTCCTGGTCAGCCACAGCAACAAGTCGATCACCGAGACCTGCGACCGGGCGATCTGGCTGGAGGCGGGAACCCTGCGGATGGACGGTCCGGCCGACGAGGTCATGGCCGCGTACGAGGAGTTCACCGGCAAGAAGTAGAGGACGCCCCCGGCATGAGGGCGGGGCGGCCACCGGAAACCCCGGCGACCGCCCCGCCCCACCACCCGCTACGCGTGCGTACGCAGCAACGTCCGCATCGTCCGCATGGCCACCGACAGGTTCGCCAGGTCGAACGAGTCCGATCCCCGGATCTCCTCAAGCGTGGAGCGCGACCGCGTGAGGATCGCCGCGTTCTTCCCCTCCCACGCCATGAACCGCTCCTCCGGGGTCGAGGTCCCGTTGCCCACGGACAGCACATCCGCGGTGAGCCCGGCGTGCGCGGCGTACAGGTCCTCCCGGATGGACGCCCGGGCCATGGACTGCCAGCGGTCCGCCCGCGGCAGCTCGATGATCCGGTCCATCAGCTGGGTGACGCCCAGCCGGTCCGCGAGGTCGTAGTACACCTCGGCGACGGAGAGCGGGTCCTTGCCGGTGCGGTCCGCGATCGCCACGATGTCCAGCGCCGGGAACGCGGAGGAGAATCCGGCGACCCGCTGGGCCAGTTCGCCCGGGACACCCGCCTCGGTGAGCTCGTCCAGGATCGACTGGTACCAGTCCAGGTCGGCGCCCATCAGCATCTTGGGCAGCTCGGCCCAGACCTGCTCGACGCCCGCCTTGAAGAAGTCGATCGTCCCGGCGATCTCCAGCGGCTGCGGCCGGTTGCCGAGCAGCCAGCGCGAACCGCGCTCGACGAGCCGGCGCGAGTGCAGCCGGATCCGGGTCTGCACATCGGCGGCGACCTCGTTGTCGAGCGCCTCGACGGCGTCCCACACCTGGCCGAGGCTGAAGATCTCGCGGGCCGCGACCTGTGCCCGCACGATCTCCTCGATCGAGGCGCCGGTCTCTTCCCGCAGCCGGTGCAGGAAGGTCGAACCACCGCTGTTCACTGTGTCGTTGACCAGGACCGTGGTGATGATCTCGCGACGCAGCGCGTGCCCGTCGACCGCCTCGGGGAACTGCTCGCGCAGTTGCTGCGGGAAGTAGGCGTGCAGCAGCTTCTGCAGGTGCGGGTCGTCCGGCAGGCTGGTCCGGATCAGCTCCCGGGCCGCCGTGATCTTGGTGTACGCCATCAGCACGGCCAGCTCGGGCTGGCTGAGCCCCTTGCCGGCGTTGAGCAGTTCACGGATCTGCCGGTCGGTGGGCAGGAACTCCAGCGCGCGGTCGAGGTCCCCGTCGCGGCCCAGCCGGCGCATGAAGCGCTGGTTGGCGTGGAGCAGGGAGGACGACTGGGCGGTGGCGTTGGCGAGTGCCACGTTCTGCGCGTAGTTGTTGCGCAGTACCAGACGGCCGATCTCGTCGGTCATCCCGGCGAGCAGCTTGTTGCGCTGCTTGACGGTCATGTCGCCGTCCCGGACCAGGCCGTTGAGCAGGATCTTGATGTTCACCTCGTGGTCGGAGGTGTCCACACCGGCGCTGTTGTCGATCGCGTCGGTGTCGATCCGGCCGCCGGTACGGGCGAACTCGATCCGGCCGAGCTGGGTGGCACCGAGGTTGCCGCCCTCGCCGACGACCTTGGCCCGCAGGTCCTGGCCGTCGACGCGGATCGCGTCGTTGGCCTTGTCACCGACGTCCGCGTTCGACTCGGCGGAGGACTTGATGTACGTGCCGATGCCGCCGTTCCACAGCAGGTCGACGCGGGCCTTGAGGATGGCCTGCATCAGCTCGGCGGGCGTCATCTTCGTGACCCGCGACTCGATGCCGAGCGCCTCGCGGATGTGCGCGTTGACCGGGATGGACTTGGCGCTGCGCGGGTGGACTCCGCCGCCCGCGGAGAGCAGTTCCTTGTTGTAGTCGGCCCAGGAGCTGCGCGGCAGGTCGAAGAGGCGGCGCCGCTCGGCGTACGAGGTGGCGGCGTCCGGGGTGGGGTCGATGAAGATGTGCCGGTGGTCGAAGGCGGCGACGAGCCGGATGTGCTCGGAGAGCAGCATGCCGTTGCCGAACACGTCACCCGACATGTCACCGACGCCGACGACGGTGAAGTCCTCGGTCTGGGTGTCGTGGCCAAGCTCGCGGAAGTGCCGCTTGACGGATTCCCAGGCGCCGCGGGCGGTGATGCCCATGCCCTTGTGGTCGTATCCGGCGGAGCCGCCGGAGGCGAACGCGTCGCCGAGCCAGAAGCCGTACGAGACGGCGACCTCGTTGGCGATGTCGGAGAACTTCGCGGTGCCCTTGTCGGCGGCGACGACCAGGTAGGTGTCGTCCTCGTCGTGCCGGACGACGTCCTTGGGCGGTACGACCTCGCCGGCCACCATGTTGTCCGTGATGTCGAGCAGCGCCGAGATGAAGGTGCGGTAGGAGGCGATGCCCTCGGCCATCCAGGCGTCACGGTCGACGGCCGGGTCCGGGAGCTGTTTGGCGACGAAGCCGCCCTTGGCGCCGACCGGCACGATGACGGTGTTCTTCACCATCTGCGCCTTGACCAGGCCGAGGATCTCCGTACGGAAGTCCTCCCGCCGGTCCGACCAGCGCAGACCGCCTCGGGCGACCTTGCCGAAGCGCAGGTGCACGCCCTCCACGCGCGGCGAGTGCACCCAGATCTCGAACGCCGGGCGGGGCGCCGGGAGATCCGGGATGGACTGCGGGTCGAACTTCATCGAGACGTAACCGTGCGGATTGCCGTCGTCCGCGGTCTGGAAGAAGTTCGTGCGCAGGGTGGCCTTGATGACGGTGAGGAAGGACCGCAGGATCCGGTCCTCGTCGAGGGAGGCGACCTGGTCCAGGGCCCCGTCCAGCTCTTCGAGGAGCCCGTCGGTGAGCTCGGTGCCGGCGCTCTGCCGGTCCGGGGACATCCGCGCCTCGAAGAGCGAGACCAGCAGCCGGGTGGTGTGGATGTTGTTGCGGAGAGTGCTCTCCATGTAGTCCTGGCTGAAGGTCGAACCGGCCTGCCGCAGGTACTTCGCGTAGGCGCGCAGCACCATCGCCTGCCGCCAGTTCAGACCGGCGCCCAGTACGAGGGAGTTGAAGCCGTCGTTCTCGGCGGCACCGGTCCACACGGCCGCGAAGGCGTCCTGGAAGCGGTCGCGGGCGTCATCGGCGAGGTAGTTGCCGCTGCCGTTGGTCTGCGGCAGCCGCAGACCGAAGTCGTAGATCCAGGCGTGCGTACCGTCCGTGCAGCGCAGCTCGTACGGACGCTCGTCGACGACCTCGACACCGAGCCGCTGGAGCGCCGGAAGGACGGCCGAGAGGGAGACCTGCTCGCCGGTCCGGTAGATCTTGAAGCGACGCTCGCCGGGGCCGGCGCCGACCGGCTCGTACAGGCTGAGGGAGAAGTCCTTCTCGTCTTCCTTGAGCGCTTCGAGGTGGATCATGTCGGACACGGCGGAGCGCGGCGTGTGGTCGGCCTTGTAGCCCTCGGGGAACGAGTGGCCGTACTGGCGCAGCAGCTCGGCGGCGCGCTCCTCGCCGCACTCGGCGTTGAGTGCCTCCTGGAAGCCGTCGGCCCAGGAGCGGGCGGCCTCGACGAGCCGTGCCTCGATGCGGTCGGCCTCGGCGTCGGTGAGGTCGGGCAGCTCGGTGCCGGGTGCTACCCGGACGACGAAGTGCAGCCGGGAGAGGATCGACTCGGTGTTCCAGGCGGTGAAGTCGACGCTGGTGCCGCCCAGTTCCTCCTTGAGGATGTCGATCAGACGGAGCCGGACACCGGTGGTGTAGCGGTCACGCGGCAGGTAGACGATCGCGGAGTAGTAGCGCCCGTACTCGTCCTGGCGCAGGTAGAGCCGCAGCCGGCGGCGCTCCTGGAGGTACAGCACGGAGGTGACGACGGAGCGCAGCTGGTCGACGGGCGCCTGGAACAGCTCGTCGCGCGGGTACGTCTCCAGAATCTGCAGCAGGTCGCGGCCGTCGTGGCTGTTGGGCGAGAAGCCCGCGCCCTCCAGCACCTCGGCGACCTTGCGGCGGATGACGGGCACCCGGCGTACGGACTCGGTGTAGGCGGCGGACGAGAACAGCCCCAGGAAGCGGCGTTCACCGATGACGTTGCCGTCGGCGTCGAACTTCTTCACACCGACGTAGTCGAGGTAGCTGGGGCGGTGGACGGTCGACCGGCTGTTGGCCTTGGTGAGAACGAGGAGCTTGTGCTCGCGGGCCTTGGCCCGGGCATCGGCGGGCAGCCGCTCGAAGGACGGGCTGACGGGGTGCGCCTCGTCGACGCTGTGGTGCGGGTCGGAGCGCAGGATGCCGAGGCCGGTGCCGGGTACGGCGGCCAGCGCGTCGGTGTCCTTGAGCTCGTATTCGCGGTAGCCGAGGAAGGTGAAGTGGTCGGCGGCGAGCCAGCGCAGCAGCTCCCTGGCCTCGTTCACCTCTTCGTCGGCGAGTTCGTCGAGCGGCTCGGCGGCCAGGTTGTCGGCGATGCGCAGCGCGGCGTCGCGCATCTTCTCCCAGTCCTCGACGGCCTCGCGCACGTCGGACAGCACGCGGAGCAGATCGGTGGCGATCTGCTGGAGGTCGGAGCGGTCGGTCTCGCGGTCGATCTCGACGTGGATCCAGGACTCGACGAGCGCGTCGTGCGGCAACTCGGTCGTGCCGCCCTTCTTGCCGCCCTTGGCGTTCTTGCGGGCCTGCGGGCTCGCCGAGATGCCGTTGCCCTCGGCGAGGACCTCGATGAGCTTGCCGGTGACGTCACGGCGTACGACGACCTGCGGGTGGATCACGACATGGATGCCGCGGCCCTGCCGGGACAGCTCATTGGTGACGGAGTCGACCAGGAACGGCATGTCGTCGGTGACGACCTCGACGACAGTGTGGCTGCACGTCCAGCCGTTCTCCTCGACGGTCGGGGTGTGCACCCGGACGTTCGCCTTGCCCTGCGGGCGGGCCTCCGCGAGCCGGTAGTGGGAGGAGGCGGCACCGAAGACGTCGACGGGGTCGCGGCCCGCGATGTCCTCGGGTGCGGTGTGCAGGTAGTAGCGCTGGAGGTAGGCGAGGAGTACGTCCTGTCCGGGACGCTCCTGCTCGGCCCCGGCGCCGCCGGTGGCCGCGACACGTACCGGGGGGGTACCGCCCGGGCCGCCGACACCACCGCCCGGGCTGTTGTCAGCTACCTTGGCGGCCCGTGCGAGCAGCTCGGCCTTGGCTTCGTCCAGCTTGGTCTGCATGTCCTCTGGCTCCTGTCGCGCGCCGTTGCGTGACGTAGGTGAAAAAGACGACGTACCGCCACGACACGGGGTTTCCGGTCTGAGTCGACGCTATGCCGCTATGAGAGATGCCCGGGACCATATTGGCCATTTTTGGCAGTTGGTCCGGGCTGTGAGGATCAGTGATGGCCCGGGTGCTGTGGCACTCCGGGCGCAGGCCGGGGGCTCCGCTGCCCCCGAGGCGTATCGCGCTGATCACGGGGTCCAGGCTATCTCGCCCGCCGCCGTAACCGTCACGGGCCGCATGTGTACAAAAGATGGTCGGAAATTTGACACTCTGGACAGCGCGGCCGCCCGTCTTGCCGCACTCTGGTAGACGGAACAGGCCGACGAACCGTGGGAGCCCCGCCATGGCACCGAAAATCCTGATCGTCACCGGCGACGCCGCCGAGTCCCTGGAAGTCCTCTACCCGTACCAGCGGCTGCGCGAGGAGGGGTACGACGTCCATATCGCGGCCCCCGCCCGCAAGACGCTCCGCTTCGTGGTCCACGACTTCGAGCCCGGCTTCGACACGTACACCGAGAAGCCCGGCTACACCTGGCCCGCCGACCTGGCCTTCTCCGAGGTGGACGCCGGGGACTACGTGGCCCTGGTCGTCCCGGGCGGCCGGGCCCCCGAGTACCTGCGCAATGACGCCGAGCTGCGCAAGATCCTCAAGGCGTTCTTCGACTCGGACCGGCCGGTGGCCCAGATCTGCCACGGCCCGCTGATGACGGCGGCGGTCGGCGCCCTGGCCGGCCGGCACGTCACCGCGTACCCGGCGCTGGAGCTCGACATGCAGGCGGCGGGCGCCACCTTCGAGGATCACGAGGTGGTGGTCGACGGCACGCTGATCTCGTCCCGTGCGTGGCCGGACCACTCGGCGTGGATGCGCGAATTCCTGAAGGTGCTCCGCACCAAGGCCCCGGTGACCACCTGACGGCGCAGCCGGGCCTCTTCCCCCCTCCGCTCGTCTCTCCGTCTCATCCAGCCATGCGCCCGGCAAGGTCCGCGGCCTCGGCCAGGCTGTCCACCACCGGCACCCCGGCGGCCTCCAGGCTGGCCCTGCTGTGCGAGCCGCCGGTGTAGAGCACGGCCTTCGCCCCGACGTGGGCGGCGGCCACGGCGTCGTCCACGGCGTCACCGACGATCACGGTGTACTCCGCGGATATCCCGTCGAGCGCGGCGATGTGGCGCTCCATGTGCCGCGCCTTGCTGCCGCCGGACGGCCCGGTGCGCCCGTCGATGCGCAGGAAGTGCCGTTCGATGCCGTATCCCCGGACCACGGGGACCAGCTGATCGTGACCGTACATGCTCAGCAGGGACTGGCTGCCGCCGTCCCGCTGCCACTGGGAGAGCAGTTCCTCGGCTCCTTCGGTGAGCCCGCAGGCGGCCCGCTGCTCGGTGTAGTACCGGTGGAATATCCCGTCCATCCGCTCCCACTCGGCCTCGGTGGGCAAGCGGCCCATCAGCCGTTCGTAGAAGCGCGGGATGGGGACGCAGTACATCTCGCGGTACTGCTGCAGAGTGATCGGCTCCAGGCCGACCTCACCGAATGCGGCGTTCGTCGCGCCGACGACCGCGACGTTGTCGTCGAGCAGTGTGCCGTTCCAGTCCCAGACCAGATGTGTGCGGTGCTTTCCCTGCTTCCCCATGCTCAAGAAAGTACCCGCCGGGTACGACAACGCGTCCGGAACCCGCAAGAAGGACCGGCTCAGCCGATCAGATTCGGAATCTCCTGGACGCCGAACCACAGCAGCTCGTGGTCCTCGGCGCCGTCCACGGTGAACTGCGCGTCGTCGTCACCGAGGTCCGCGGCGCCCAGAGCGGCCGCGGCGGCCGTGACGTCCTTCTCGGCGTCGTCGGCGTCGACGTGCACGGCGGCGGCCGCGGTCAGCGGTACGGGGGACGAGATCCGCACCTCGCCGAGCGACGACGAGTCGAGGCTGCGGTCCGGGTCGGCCACGGCAGCACCGTCCGGCACGTCGACGGCGACGACGACCCGCCGACGGGCCGCATCGGGGTTTCCGGCGATCAGGCGCAGAGAGGCGGAGGCGGCCCGGTTGAGCGCCGCGTACTCCAGCTCCTCGATGTCGTCGGAGACGTACCACTCACGCAGTCCAGGAGTCACCGCGTAGGCGGTCAGTGGACCGGGCCCGATCTCGCCCGCCTGGTGCACCGCTGCGAGACCGGGGAGCGTCAGGGGGACGTACACGCGCATGGCTGGCCGCTTTCGTAGTCGGAAACGCCCCCAGGATACGTGCGACGTCCCCCTTTGGGGTTACGTGCACCACGGCCGCCGCGTCCACCCGGCGCTCGCCTCTCACCCTCTCCGGGCCTGCCCCGCGCCCCGCAGAGCACCCACCGCATCACCCGGATAGGTGATTCGCCCCGACCAGCTCCGGCGCCCACCGGCGCTTGCGACCGCCTCCGCCGTCGCCGTAGAAGATCCACAGCAGAAGTTACTGCCCGGTATTCGACCGGGCCTCTGAAGCGCGGGGGCGATGAGCGATGAGCACGAACAGGACCCGGCCCACCGGACGTCACGACGGGCGCAGGCCCGAGGCCGTACCACCGCAGCGCACGAGGACTCCCCGGAGGGTCCGCCCGCACCACTGGTTCGCCGAGCGCCTCCTGGCGGTCCTCAGCGGCCAGCGCCCGGTGCACTGGATGCTCGGCCACACCATCGGCGACGCCTACGACCAACTGGCCGAACTGGCCCCCCGTACCCCTCTCAGGGCCCGCGGCGCCCGTCCCGTGATCCGCATGTGCCACGGCGCCCAGCCGACCCCGGGAGTGGTGGAGGCCTGCGCCAGCATCGCGGCGGGCGAACAGGTACGGGCCATGGCCTTCCGCCTGGAACAGGGCACAGACCTCCGCTGGCGCTGCGCAGCAGTAGAACTGGGCGACGAACGCCTGCAGACGGCAACGCCCCGATGAAGCCCGCGTGTCCGCTCAGCGATGACGACGCGGGCCTCCACCGCACTCACGGCGTGACCTGCTTCCACGCCCCACTTCGGGTCGGCGCCACACCAACGCCCACCACGGACGACCCATCAAGGCCGTGGTCTCGCCTGAGCCACCCCGTACGTTCGGCACACGGCTTTCCCGCTTACCGCCCGGGGCGGCCGCTGCCGGCTTCGGCTTCGGCTTCGGCTTCGGCACGGAGCCCGCCACGAGCGCGCATCACAAAAGCGCCGGCTCCTCCGTCCCGATTCCAGCCCTCCGCTCCGATTCCGGCCTCTCCGGCGTTTGAGGAACGGGGTCCGGGGCGGAGCCCCGGTTTCGGGAAGGGCGGGTAGGGGACAGCCCCGCGCAGCGGCCCACCCACCCACACCAGGCCCCCCGGACCCGAAGCCCCCACCCAGCCCCCACCCCGCGGCAAAACAAACCGGGGCCGAGCACCCCCAAAAAAGGTGCCCGACCCCGGCCGGCTCTCAACTATGCCGTTGCCGACGCCAAGAACGCCGACGCCGGCAACGCCACCGCTACTTCTTGCGGCGCCGCCCGCCTCCACCGTTCTTCTGCGCCTTGCGCCGCTCCGCCCGGGTCAACCCGTCCGACTCCGACGCACCGCCACCGTCGCTGCTGGAGAAGTCGCCCTCGACGACCCCGCCCTCCCCGTCCACCGTGGGAGCGGAGAAGTGCAGCCGGTCCGGACGCTGCGGAGCATCGAGCCCCTTGGCCCGGATCTCCGGACGCGCCGCCGGCACGAAGTCCTCCTTGGCGAGCGAGGTCCGCTCGGCCTCGTCCTGCACCGGAACCTCCTCGACCTGCTGCTCGACCTGAACCTCCAGGTTGAACAGGTAGCCGACGGACTCCTCCTTGATGCCCTCCATCATGGCGTTGAACATGTCGAAACCCTCCCGCTGGTACTCGACCAGCGGGTCCTTCTGCGCCATGGCACGAAGGCCGATGCCCTCCTGGAGGTAGTCCATCTCGTAGAGGTGCTCACGCCACTTGCGGTCCAGGACGGACAGCACCACGCGCCGCTCCAGCTCACGCATGATGTCCGAGCCGAGCTGCTTCTCACGCTCGTCGTACTGCTCGTGGATGTCGTCCTTGATGGACTCACCGATGAACTCGGCGGTGATCCCCGCGCGATCGCCGGCCGCCTCCTCCAACTCCTCGACGGTGACTTTCACCGGGTAGAGCTGCTTGAACGCACCCCACAGCCGGTCCAGATCCCACTCCTCGGCGAAGCCTTCGGCGGTCTCCTGACGGATGTAGTCGTCGATCGTGTCGTCCATGAAGTGGCGGATCTGGTCCTGCAGATCCTCGCCCTCCAAGACCCTGCGGCGCTCGCCGTAGATGACCTCGCGCTGCCGGTTGAGCACCTCGTCGTACTTCAGGACGTTCTTACGCGTCTCGAAGTTCTGCTGCTCGACCTGCGACTGGGCCGACGCGATCGCCCGCGTCACCATCTTGTTCTCGATCGGCACATCGTCCGGCACGTTGGCCATCGACATGACGCGCTCGACCATCTGCGCCTTGAACAGACGCATCAGATCGTCGCCGAGCGACAGATAGAAGCGGGACTCGCCCGGGTCGCCCTGACGGCCGGAACGGCCGCGCAGCTGGTTGTCGATACGCCGCGACTCGTGCCGCTCGGTACCCAGGACGTAGAGTCCGCCGAGCTCCTTGACCTCTTCGAACTCCGCCTTCACGGCCTGCTCGGCCTTCTCCAGCGCGGCGGGCAGCGCCGCCGCCCACTCCTCGACGTGCTCGACGGGGTCGAGGCCACGCTGACGCAGCTCCGCCTCGGCGAGATCGTCGGGGTTGCCGCCGAGCTTGATGTCGGTGCCTCGTCCGGCCATGTTCGTCGCGACCGTGACCGCGCCCTTGCGGCCCGCCTGGGCGACGATCGTCGCCTCACGGTCGTGCTGCTTGGCGTTGAGGACCTCGTGCTGCACACCGCGCTTGGAGAGCTGCTGCGAGAGGTACTCGGACTTCTCGACCGAGGTGGTGCCGACCAGGATCGGCTGGCCCTTCTCGTGCTTCTCGGCGATGTCGTCGACGACCGCGGCGAACTTCGCGACCTCGGTGCGGTAGATCAGGTCCGACTGGTCGGCGCGGACCATCGGCCGGTTGGTCGGGATCGGCACCACACCGAGCTTGTAGATCTGGTGGAACTCGGCGGCCTCGGTCATCGCCGTACCGGTCATACCGGAAAGCTTGCCGTACAGGCGGAAGAAGTTCTGCAGGGTGATCGTGGCGAGCGTCTGGTTCTCGTCCTTGATGTCCACCCCTTCCTTCGCCTCGATCGCCTGGTGCATGCCCTCGTTGTAGCGGCGGCCGGCGAGGATACGGCCGGTGTGCTCGTCGACGATCATGACTTCGCCGTCGATGACGACGTAGTCCTTGTCCTTCTTGAAGAGTTCCTTGGCCTTGATGGCGTTGTTGAGGTACCCGACGAGGGGCGTGTTCACCGACTCGTAGAGGTTCTCGATGCCGAGCCAGTCCTCCACCTTCGAGACACCGGGCTCGTGGATGGCGACGGTCCGCTTCTTCTCGTCGACCTCGTAGTCGCCGGTCTCCTCGATGCCCTTGAGCGGGTTGCCCGCCTCGCCCTTGGTCAGGCGCGTGACCAGCTTGGCGAAGTCGCCGTACCACTTGGTGGCCTGGTCGGCCGGGCCGGAGATGATCAGCGGCGTACGGGCCTCGTCGACGAGGATCGAGTCGACCTCGTCGACCACGGCGAAGTTGTGGCCACGCTGGACGAGCTCGTCCGCGGACCACGCCATGTTGTCGCGGAGGTAGTCGAACCCGAACTCGTTGTTCGTGCCGTACGTGATGTCGCAGGCGTACTGCTCACGGCGCTGGGCCGGCGTCATGTCGGCGATGATGCAGCCGACGGTCAGGCCGAGGAACTTGTGGACCCGGCCCATCATCTCGGAGTCGCGCTCGGCCAGATAGTCATTGACCGTGATCAGGTGCACACCCTTGCCGGAGAGCGCGTTGAGGTACGCCGGCAGGGTACCGACCAGGGTCTTGCCCTCGCCGGTCTTCATCTCGGCCACGTAACCGAGGTGCAGGGCTGCGCCGCCCATCATCTGAACGTCGTAGTGGCGCTGTCCGAGGACTCGCTTGGCGGCCTCACGGACGGTCGCGAATGATTCGGGAAGCAGGTCGTCCAGGCTCTCGCCGTCCGCGTACCGTTCCTTGTACTCGTCGGTGAGCGCCCGCAGCTCGGCGTCGGAGAGGTTGACGAAGTCCTCTTCGATGGAGCTGACCTGGTCCGCGATGCGGTGCAGTTTGCGCAGGATCTTGCCTTCGCCTGCACGCATGAGCTTGTTGAAGACGGACACTGAGGCTGGTCTCCTTGCCGGTCGGGCCTGGCACTGGGTCGTGTTAAGGACTCTGGCGCGGGCACGGCAGGTGGGCCCCACCGCAACGGCCATCGTAAGCGAGGACCCCGCCGCGCCGGGAGGGCTGCCGCCGCGTTGGCCCCGCTGTCCCTTCCCAGTCAACGGCCGGGGAGCGCCGAAGGTGCCGGGGACGCCCCGAAAAGTGTTCGCTTCACGGCCTGCGCGTCACCAGAATCCGTACATGGAACCGACCACCCTCACCACCGGGCGCCTGCTGCTGCGCCTCTTCGCCGACAGCGACACGGACGAGGTCCACGCCGCCTGTCAGGACCCGGACATCCAGCGCTGGACGGTCGTGCCCTCCCCGTACAGCCGCGCCGACGCGGAATTCTTCACGGGAAAGCTGTCCCCCGATCGGTGGGCCGACGACTCCATGTACAACTTCGCGGTGGTTCTGCGCGAGAGCGGGGCCCTGGCGGGCGCCGTCGGCATCAGCCGCCGCAATCTGCCGGGCACGTACGAGGTCGGCTTCTGGACCGCCGCCGAGCACCGGGGCCGGGGTTACATGACAGAGGCGGTGCTTTCCGCCGCCCACTGGACCTTCTCGTCGCTCGGCGGTGACCGGCTGGAGTGGCGGGCAGAGGTCGGCAACATCCCTTCGCGTGCCGTGGCGCTGCGGGCCGGATTCCGGATGGAGGGCGAGCAGCGCTCGGCGCTGCTCAACAAGGGGGTACGGCGCGATGCCTGGATCGGCGCTCTGCTCCCGTCCGATCTCGGCCTGCCGGGCACCGACACCTATCTGCCCGCAGCGAACGGCCTCCCCGCAGCCACCTGACTCGCCTCCGCCCTCCGCCCGCCGCGCGCCGCCCGCCGCTGAACCCCCCGGACCACCCGGACCGTGGACTCCCGACCGGATGTCAGTGCCGCCCTCTAAGGTGCGGGGCATGACGTCCGTGCCGCCGCCTCCCGCCGCCGAACTCTCCGCCGATCAGGCGCGCAGGATAGCCCTGCGCGCCCAGGGCTTCCTGGGCGCTCCGGACCGCCGGGCCGGCGTTCCGGGTGTGCTGCGGCATCTCGGTGCCGTGCAGCTCGACACGATCTCGGTGCTCGCGCGTTCGCACGAACTGATTCCGTACGCACGCCTGGGCGCGGTCGGCCGGCGCACGGTCGAGGAGGCGTACTGGCCGGGTGGCCGCACCTTCGAGTACTGGTCGCACGCGGCCTGCATCCTGCCGGTCGAGGAGTGGCCGCACTTCGCGTTCCGCCGCCGCGCCTACCGCTCGCGCCCCCACTGGCACCACGACCTGCCCGACGGCGCCTACGAGACGGTGATCAAGCAGCTGCGCACCGAGGGCCCGCTGACGGCGACGGAGCTGGGTGGCGCGAAGAACGGCGGGGAGTGGTGGGACTGGTCGGCGTCGAAGGTCGCCGTCGAGCGGGCCCTGATGTACGGCGAGGTGGTCTGCACCGAGCGGCGCAGCTGGAAGCGGGTGTACGACCTCGCCGAGCGGGCCCTGCCCGATGCCGTGCTGCACGACGATCTGGACGACGCGGAGTGCCTGCGCCGGCTGGTCGCGCTGGCGGGCCAGTCCCTGGGCGTCGGCACCCGCGCGGACATCGCGGACTACCACCGGCTCAAGGGTGAGCAGTTCGACGCGGTCGTGGCGGACTCCGGTCTGGTTCCGGTGACGGTGCAGGGCTGGTCGAAGCCGGCCTGGGCGGACCCGGCGGCGCTGGCCTCGGAGCCGCGCGGGCGGCACCGTACGACCCTGTTGTCGCCGTTCGACTCGCTGGTCTGGGAGCGGGCACGCACCGAGCGGATCTTCGGTTTCGCCCACCGCTTGGAGGCCTACGTCCCCAAGCCCAAGCGCATACACGGATACTTCGCGATGCCGCTGCTGGCGGGCGGAAGGCTGCAGGGCCGTGTCGACCCGGCGCGCGAGGGCAGCACGCTGGTCGCCCGGCAGGTGTCCCTGGAGAGCAGGAAGGCCGTGGCGCCGATGGCCGAGGCCCTGGTGGAGGCCGCGTCCTGGGTCGGCTGTACGGATGTCCGGCTGGAGCGGGTCGACGCACCGGAACTGCGTGAGCCGCTCGCTCAGGAAATCGCCCGCGCTCTGATGTGAGCGCGCGTTCCCGTCCGACCGGTCACCTGATCTCCAGGATCTTCTCGCGCATGGCATAGACCACGGCTTCCATCCTGGAGTGCAGCTGCAACTTCTCCAGAATGTTGCGGACGTGGTTCTTCACGGTGTTCTCGGAAATGAACAGCTCTTTCGCGATATCGCGATTGTTCATGCCCGTTGCGACGAGTTTCAGGACTTCGAGCTCCCGATCGGTGAGCCGCGGCGCGGGCACCAGCCTGCGTTCGTCGGTCCGCTGGATCATCGATTTGAACTCGGTGAGCAGTTTGGACGCCATGGAGGGGCTGATCTGGGACTGCCCGTCGGCGACCGCGCGGATCGCTGTGGCCACCTCGTCCGTGGAGATCTCCTTGAGGAGATAGCCGGTGGCGCCCGCCTTGATCGCGTCGTAGAGGTCGGCCTCCTCGTCGCTGATCGTCAGCATGATGATCTTCGCGCTGGGAGCCACCTCCTTGATGGCGGTGCAGGCCTCGATGCCGCCGCGCTTGGGCATCCGGACATCCATCAGCACAATGTCGGGCAGTAGATCGGCCGCCTTGTCGACCGCCTCCGCCCCGTCACCCGCCTCGCCGATGACCTGGATGTCCTCCTCCTGGGCGAGGACGATTTCCAGACCTCTGCGGAAGAGCGCATGGTCGTCCACCACGAGGACCCGGATCGGCTCCTTGCCGGAACCACTCTCCGCGTCCGCACCGGCGGTGTCGTCGGCATCATTCGCATCGCGCACGGGCCCGAAGGTGTCCGCCATCGTTCCTCCCCCTGAAGGCCATGGCCTGAAGTTCACAACTGTCCGCCAACGGCAGTTCGGAGAACACCGGTTGGCTTGGGACGACATGATTTCATGCCTGGACGTCGGAGCGGTGATCCTGTGCCCGCACACGGGTGCCCCTGGGGGCGCACAGGCGCTCCAGGGGCACCACGAAAGGGTGGCATCAGCCGCCGAGCGCACCGCCCGCGCCGCCCGCCTCATCGGCGGCCAGCGGGTCGGTCCTCAGGTGGATGACACCGTAGTCATAGGCATGCCGTCGGTAGACGACACTGGGTTCCTTCGTTTCGGAGTCGACGAACAGATAGAAGTCGTGCCCGACCAGCTCCATCTCGTAGAGCGCCTGATCGAGCGACATCGGTGCAGCGATGTGCGTCTTCTCGCGCATCACGAGCGGGCCCTCGCCCCGCACCTCCAGCGAGCCGAACCTGGTGGTGGGCACGGACTCGGACGTCTCGTTGCCGACCAGTTCGCCCTCGCCGTTGAACGACGCCGCACCCGGCACCGTCTCGGCGACTTCGGCAGCGGGAATCCGGCCGTTCCCACGGCGGCTGTAGCGCTTGTCGTGCTGCTTGCGCAGCCGCGCCTCCAGCTTGCCGGTGGCCAGGTCCAGCGCTGCGTACGGGTCGCCGGCGGCCGCTTCCGCCCGGATGACCGGCCCGCGCGAGCGGAGCGTGATCTCCACCCGGTCGGAGCGGTCGGCCTGACGGGGGTTCGGCTCCTTGGACACCTCGACGTCGAGGCTGATCACCTTGCCGTCGAACTTCTGGATCTTGTCCAGCTTCAGCTTCTCGGCCACGTGCTTGCGGAACCGCTCAGGCACCTCGGTCTTGCGGCCCTTGACGACGATGTCCACGCAGAACTCCGTTCCCGGATCGCTCCGCTCAGCGGCGGAGCATCTCCCTTTTGCACCAGGCTCCGGTCGTAGCCGGAGCCGCGGACTCGGTGGCTTTCACCTCCTCCTCCCCCATCGGCAGGGTTTCCACCCCACCGAATTCTCTGCTTCTGGCTACCGGTGAGTCACCTGCCCGAAACCTGGTGGTGCATTCATCGAGGTCCGGCATTCACCATTCCTCACAACCGAACATAGCCTGCCTGGCCGGATGTCGGCACCCGCTACTCGCACGTACCTCCGTTCAGGTCTTTTTACCCGCTCACTACCTGCAACGATGCAGGTTCACCGACAGTTCCGGTTTATTTCGAAGGCGGACGGAGATACTGCGACAACGGCTGCCTGTCCGCTGCCGTGGACGACACCGTCACGCCCGCACGCAGCCCCGATCGCCCGAGCCGCCTCAGCCAGCGACGAGCCAGTCGTCAGAAGGTCGTCCACCAGCACCACCCGTCCGGCCGCAAGCAGCCGTTCACCTCCGGCCACCACCTCCAGCGCGCCCGCAAGATTCGCCTGCCTCTGCCGGGCTCCGAGCTCCGCCTGATCGGCCACCGGGCGCCGCTGCCGAAGCACCCCGGCCACTTCGGCTCCGATACCGCCGCGTCGCAGCTCACCGGCTGCGGCCAAGGCGATCCGCCGCATCGGGTCATGCCCCCGCGCCGCCACGGCCCGCCGCGCCGACGGCACGGGCACCAGCAGTTGCGGGCCGACGAAGCCCGCCTGTACCGTCCCGGCCCGTACTGCCCCCGCCAGCGCCTTCCCGAGCGCCCCGGCCAGCCCCAGTGCGCCGCGCTCCTTATGGGCCAGGAGCACCGCACGTACCGCGTTCTCGTACGCGGCGGCCGCGTACACCACCGGCAGGCCCACCGGCTCCGGCACGGGCCTCACCCTGCGCGGCACCGCGCCGTACAGCTCCGCACGGCATTCCTCGCACAACTCGATGCGCGGCCTCCCGCAGCCACCGCAGGACACCGGCAGGACCAGTCCGGAGATCTCCCGCCACCATCCCCGCATGACTCCACTGTGCACTCCCCGAAGGGCCCCGGCCACCCCTGTGGACAACCAGGGCGGCCTCGCGAAGTCTCGGCCCGTCAGAGACTGCGTCAGCCCGGGTAGACCAGCGACCGGCCTTGCTTGACCACCGTCTGCCAGTTGTCCCCCGGCGACAGTTTCACGATCCCGTCGCTCGACGTGGCCGCCATCAGCGGCAGCTGCTCGTCGTCCGCCGCCGCGATCGACGACACCTGGTTCACCCCGGGCAGAACGCCCGACGCCGGAGTCGAACCGTCCGCCTGCACATAGCGCACCTGCTGCACGCCGCCCTGCTCCTTGCCGACCACCACGAGACGGCTCCTGCCCGACCACGACATCGCGGTCACATCCGTCAGTTGCGGTGCGGCCTGCCGCAGCTCCACCACCGAGACCTGCTGTTCGCTCTCCGGCCCGCTCCGCTCGATCCGGCCGATCTTCAGTGTGGTGTGGCCGTCCTTGGTCACCAGGAGCGCGATCCGTACCCCGTCCGCGGACATCCGCAGCGCCTCGATCCGATCGTCGTCCAAGCTCGGCACAGTGACCTCCTGCGGCTTGCCGGCACCACCGGCCAGCCGCATCAGTCTGCGGTTACCGGGATCCCGGTCGGCCACCCAGAGGTCGCCCCGGCCGTCCCAGCTCGGCACCGACAGACGGTCGTTCGAGGCATGGGCCTTGCTGGTCACCGAGGCCGCCGGAAGCTCGCCGTCCGAGACGATGGACGAGACGTAGAGGGCCTTCCTGTCACGTGAGACCGCCGCCGCCGACTGCTCGTCCCTGGCCACACCGACCGCCCCCATCCGCACCGGTCCGTTGCCGAGCGGACCGGGCACCACCTCCGGGGTGCCACCGCCCTTCGTGCTGCCGGGAATTCGCTGCACATGCCCCTTGTCATCGACGAAGTACTGGCTGTCCGGCCCGCTCGACGAACCGTCAGGGGCGAACTCCTCCGCCTGGTCCGCGCCGAGGACACACAGGGAGGAGCCGTCGGAGCGCTGGAGCTGGACCTGCTCGACCCGAGCGGACGTCAGGTCCCGCAGCGTATAGAGGACCTGCGCCGCCATCATGCGGCAGGACCGCTGTCCGACACCGTCCGCCTTCTTGTTGAGCGGCACCTTCAGTACGTTGCGGTCGTCGGGGGACAGCGAGGTGACGTTCTTCAGCGACGTACCCGGGGGGAAGCGAGAGGCGACCACCGGCCGCAGCCAACTGGTCGGCCCCGCCAGGAGACTGCGGACCGCCTGCGTCACGGTGTCCATCCCGGTGACGGGGTCCGTCCGGCTACGGAGATAGACGGGGTCGGCGACCAGCGTCGACTGCGCAGCCGTCCGCCCTGCGGCGAAGTAGTACGTGTCGACGGAGCGGTAGAGCCGCTTGAAGTCCGACTGCCCGAGAAGAAGTCCGTCCGGCACCAGGTCGATGCGCCACTCCTTGCCCTCCGGCCCGCTCTCCTTCACCAGGCGCAGGGTCTCGTTGTAGTCCGTGGGCGCGAGCGGCTGATAGGCGTTCTGGGCGTCGACCGTTGCCACTTTCTCGCCGGTCAGGGTGTAGGTGATATCCGTGGTGGCGCGATCGCTGTCGCGGAACGGACGGTCGTTATGGTTCGGCGCCTTGGTGAGCACCGTCGTGAAGGCGCTCGGCTTCCACGTACTGGCTGCCTTCCTCGTCAGGTACTTACGAGTTGTCCTGAAGTCCGAGTCATCACTGGTCATGGACTCCAGGAAGCCGTCGACCACCTCGTTGGGGGTGGCATTGTCACGCGGCGCCACGGCGTACACCTGCACCTGGGAATCGCCGGGCTGCGAGGCGTCGACAGCCTTGACATCCCCGGTGACGGGCATCGAGCCACACGCCGACAGGAGCACGACACCACTTCCGAGCAGCGCGAACAGCCCCAGCACTCGACCACGGCCGTCCCTGAGACGGTCAGTGCCCACGATTCGATTCCCCCCGCTCCGGTTCCTTCACTGCAGAGTCGAATTCGCCACCCGGCCGGTCCTCGGCCGGGCGCGCGACCACCCGTGCTCCGCTCCCCGGCAGCGCCGCCGGATGCGCCGAGGCCGATGCCGTACGGGGGGCCACGGGGGCGCGCGCGGGTACGGGCAGCGCGGCCCGGTCGTTGCCGCCGGACTGGTTCGGCACCGCCGTCAGCCGGTGCCCACTCCCGGTCGTGGGAGCGGCCGCGGCGCGCTCCCTGTTCTCACGGTTGCGCCGGGAGTCCTCGGGCTCCAGCGGTATGGGCGATCCGCGCAGCGGTTCGTCCGCCGTGCGCGGCAGAGTCAGCCGGAACTGCGAACCGCCACCGGGCTCGCCCCATGCCTGCAGCCAGCCGCCGTGCAGCCGGGCGTCCTC
This sequence comes from Streptomyces sp. NBC_00846, assembly GCF_045207325.1. NCBI lineage: Bacteria > Bacillati > Actinomycetota > Actinomycetes > Kitasatosporales > Streptomycetaceae > Streptomyces > Streptomyces sp. NBC_00846. The sequence goes on from NZ_CP108846.1 coordinate 2,758,024, forward strand.
CACGGCGATGGACAGTCCGAGCCCGGTGCCGCCGGTCGTCCGCGCGCGGGCCGGGTCAGCCCGCCAGAAGCGGTTGAACACCCGGGTCGCCTCGCCGGGCTTGAGCCCCACACCGTAGTCCCGGACGGCCACGGCGACCGCACCTCCGGCCACCCCCATCCGCACCACCACATCCCGGCCCTCGCCGTGCTCGACGGCATTGACCACCAGATTGCGCAGGACCCGCTCGACCCGCCGAGCGTCGGCCTCCGCGATCACCGGCTGCTCGTCGCCGACCACCCGGATCCGGGTGCCCTTGCGCTCGGCCAGCGGCTCCGCCCCGCCGATCACCCGTCGGACGACCTGTCGCAGATCTATCGGCTCCGCCTCCAGCGCCGCGGCGCCCGCGTCGAACCGGCTGATCTCCAGCAGATCGGAGAGCAGCGACTCGAACCGGTCGAGCTGATCCCCGAGCAGCTCCGCGGAGCGTGCCGTCACGGGATCGAAGTCGCTGCGGGCCTCATGAATGACATCGGCGGCCATCCGTACGGTCGTCAGGGGTGTCCGCAGCTCGTGGGAGACATCGGAGACGAAGCGCCGCTGCATCCGGGACAGCTCCTCCAACTGCTGGATCTTGAGCTGCAGGTTCTGCGCCATCTTGTTGAAGGCCTCACCGAGCCGGGCGATGTCGTCCTCGCCGGTGACCTTCATCCGTTCCTGGAGCCGGCCCGCGGAGAGCCGCTCAACGATGCCCGCTGCCATCCGTACGGGCGTGACGACCTGTCGCACCACGAACCAGGCAATGGCTCCGAGCAGCACGACCACGAACATTCCCGCGGTCGCCAGCGTGCCCTTGACCAGCGTCAATGACTTCTCCTCCTGTGTCAGCGGGAAGAGGTAGTAGAGCTGGTACGGATTGCGGTCGATGTCGTAGAGCCGCTTGCCCACGACAAGTCCGGGCTGCGACTCCTGGCCATTCGCATACTGGATCAGGGAGTACGTCTGGAACGCCCCCGGGCCGTTGTTCACGGAGTCCCGCAGGCTCTGCGGGATGCTCGCCGCCTCCACACTGCCCGAGCCGCGCGGCGCACGGGTGCCCTCGTCGGCGCTCAGCGCCACCACGTTGAAGGCGTTCTTGCCGCCGCTGGCGAGCTGGTCGACGAGCTCGGTCCGCCAGGAGTTGTTGGCCGTGCTGCCGTCCACCGCGTCGCTGCCCTGCCCACCGGGGGTGAGCGGAGCGTTCGCCTTCTCCTGGGCCGCCGCGAAACCGCCGGCGGCCTGGGTCTGGGCAGCTTTGCCCTTGGCATCGAGCAGGCCGTTGCGCACCTGTCCGATCACGACCAGGCCGAGGAGCAGCACCACACCGAGCGACATGAGCAGCGTGCCCGCGACGACGCGGAGCTGGAGGTTCCGTCGCCAGAGCCGCACGGCGGGCAGCAGCGGGCGCCGCACCCAGCGCATCAGCAGTCGCGGCACAGGACCGCCGAGCGCCCGGTCGCGGAACAACCGGCCGCCCTTCAGGAGGCGCACGACCTGTGACGCCCTGTGTCCTGGAGCAGCAGCCTGCTCCGCACGGGCTCCCGGCTCCCCGGGCTGCGGAGCAGCGCTGCTCGGGGGCATCTCAGCTCGGTCCGGCCTTGTAACCGACCCCGCGGACGGTCACTACGATCTCGGGCCGCTCCGGGTCCTTCTCGACCTTGGAACGCAGTCGCTGAACGTGCACGTTCACCAGCCGGGTGTCGGCGGCGTGACGGTACCCCCACACCTGCTCCAGCAGCACCTCACGGGTGAAGACCTGCCACGGCTTGCGGGCGAGCGCGACCAGCAGGTCGAACTCCAGCGGGGTGAGGGCGATCGACTGCCCTTCCCGCTTCACCGAGTGACCGGCCACGTCAATGACCAGGTCCCCGATGGCCAGCTGCTCAGGCGCCGGTTCCTCGGACCTCCGCAGACGTGCCCTGATCCGGGCAACCAACTCCTTAGGTTTGAACGGCTTGACGATGTAGTCGTCGGCCCCGGACTCCAGGCCCACCACCACGTCAACCGTGTCGCTCTTGGCAGTGAGCATGACGATCGGCACACCCGACTCGGCCCTGATCAACCTGCAGACCTCGATGCCGTCCCTTCCGGGCAGCATCAGATCCAGCAGGACCAGGTCCGGCTTGGCCTCACGAAATGCAGCAAGTGCCTTGTCGCCGTCCGCTACGAACGACGGCTCGAACCCTTCACCACGCAGCACAATCCCGAGCATCTCGGCCAGTGCGGTGTCGTCGTCGACGACAAGGACGCGTCCCTTCATAATCGACATCATCCCATTAGCTAATCGTTACCTGCGATGACCTGGCACACAGCTCTGCCAGTCCGACCCCCGTGACCGGGGAAACCACGCCCTCCTCCGTGACGATCGCCGTAACCAGCTCCGGCGGTGTGATGTCGAATGCGGGGTTGTACGCGGGGGTTCCGACCGGTGCCACGAGCACCCCGCCGACCTCCCCGCCTGCCACCCCCACCCGCGGCGATGTGAGCTCCGTCACTTCCCTCCCGGGCCGCTGCTCCACGGTGATCGATGCCCCGTCCGCGGTGTCCGGATCCACGGTCGTGGTCGGCGCCACCACGATGAACGGTACGTGGTGGTACTTCGCGAGCACCGCCAGCGGATAGCTCCCCACCTTGTTCGCCACCGATCCGTCCGCGGCAATGCGGTCCGCCCCGACGAGTACGGCGTCCACCTCGCCCGCGGCGAACAGCGAACCTGCGGCACTATCCGTGAGCAAGGTGTACGGCATGCCATTGCGCGCGGCCTCGTACGCGGTCAGCCGGGCTCCCTGCAGCAGTGGACGGGTCTCGTCCACCCACAGCCGGCGCAGCCTCCCCTCCCGGTGTGCCCCGAGCGCCACAGCGAAGGCAGTGCCCTCACCACCCGAGACGAGCGCCCCTGTATTGCAGTGCGTCAGCAGTTGATGGCTGCCGCCGGACAGCAGTTCATCCAGAAGGGCAAGCCCGTAGCGCGCCATACGCCCACTGGCCTCGGTGTCCTCCCGGTGCAGCGCCCTGGCCTCGGACAGCGCCGCCTCGGCGGCCCGCCCCGGATCGGCCTCCTTCCCGACGGCAGCCTCGTACGCTTCGGCAGCCCGCCGCACCCCGTATCCGAGATTCACCGCGGTGGGCCGCGCCCGCTCCAGCAGTTCCGCGGCCTCGGCCACGTCGTCTCCCCGCACGGCTGCGAGAGCCACTCCGTAAGCCCCTGCGATGCCCAGCAGCGGCGCCCCGCGCACTGCCAGCGTCCGGATCGCCTGCACCAGCGCGGGCACGTCGGTGCACACGAGTTCGGCCTCCTCGGCAGGCAGCCGTGTCTGGTCGAGGAGTACCAGCGCGGGACCTTCCGGAAGCTCGCCCCAGCGAAGTACGGGAAGCGCGGGGGGCTCGATGCCCACCGGCGATTGCGCGTCCTGATCAGCCATCCGCACAGTCTGCCCGGTAAACCGCTCACAAATGAAGGTACGAAGGAGATGGAGCGCCAGGCCCGCGCCGGAGCAACGCGTGGCACGATGGCTGCCAACCTGCCGCCCCGATGAGCGGACAGGACCATGAAGGAGCGAGAATGAACGACACTCCGGGCTGGGCCTCGCCCGGATCTGCCCCCTCCGACGGCCAGAAGGCGGGCGTCCCCCGGCCTTCCGAGCCCGTCGACGGCAGCGGCAGCGGCCCGGCAGGGAACTGGTCGCCCACGCAACCGCCCGCAGGGAAGTGGTCCCCACCGAGCACTCCGGGAGCAGGTCCCGGCGGGCCGCACGGCGCCCCGGGCTGGGGCGGCGGGCCGCACGGCGCCGGCTGGGCCCGGCCGCCCGCTGCGGCCAAGCCCGGTGTCATCCCGCTCCGGCCGCTCGGCGTCGGCGAGATCCTCGACGGCGCTGTCTCCACGATGCGCGCCCACTGGCGCACGGTTCTCGGCATCACGCTCACCGTCTCCGTGATCGCCCAGATCGCGATCACCCTCGTGCAGCGCTATCTGCTGCCGGAACCCGCGGCGATCAACCCGGATGCCACCGGCTCGGAGGCGCTCAGGCAAAGTGCCGACTCGGCCCAGTCGGCACTGATCAACAACGTGCCGTCCCTGCTCATCACCATGATCGCCACGCTGATCACGACATCCGTACTGACCGTGGTGATCAGCCGCTCGGTGCTCGGCCGCCCGGTGACGCTCTCGGACGCCTGGGGCGAGGCCCGGCCCCGGCTTGCCCAGATGCTGGGTCTGACACTGCTGTTGGTCCTGATCAGTTCCGCCATCCTGACGGTCGGCCTGTTGCCGGGCATGCTGATCGGATCTGCCGTAGGCGCCGTACTCGTCGCCGTCGGCTTCCTGGCCACCTCCGTCGTCGTCATCTGGCTGATGGTCCGCTTCTGCCTCGCCCCGCCGGCACTGATGCTGGAGCAGCAATCGATCACTGCCTCCATGCGACGCTCCGCGAAGCTGGTCAGGGGCGCATGGTGGCGAACTTTCGGCATCCTGGCTCTCACCTGGCTGCTGACGCTCATCGTGTCCTTGGTCATCGCGATTCCATTCAGCATCATCGCGATCTCTGTGGACGGTGGCGGTATCAACTCCCTCCTCACCGACGGCTCCATGGACTTCGGCTGGCCGTTCCTGATCGTCTCCGGCATCGGCGCAGTGATCACCGCCACGATCACCTACCCGCTCTCCGCCGGTGTGATGGCCCTGCTCTACATCGATCAGCGCATCCGTCGGGAAGCACTCGACCTCGACCTCGCCCGGGCAGCGGGCCTGCCCGGCTACGACACCAGGAGCTGATGCCGTGTCGGGGGCGGGGGGCACAACAGCAGCACAGCTACTGATCCGAGCGAGCGGCGACATACCCGTGGACACCCCACGTGTCCCGGCCCGGGAGGCTGCGAAGCACGAGCTGTCCAAGCCGATGTACCACGAGAACGACCCCAACTTCCTCCAGCGCGGTCTCGATCGGCTCTGGGACTGGATTGGCGATCTCCTGAACACGGCCTCCGGCACCGCACCGGGCGGACCCGTCGGTCTTGTCGTGCTTGTGCTTGTCGTCATCGGCCTCGTCGCCGCGCTCTGGTGGCGGCTGGGTGCCCCGCACCGCACCGTGCGCTCCGCTGACGCTCTCTTCGACGACAGCCCCCGCGGTGCGGCCGACCACAGGACGGCCGCCGAGACCCACGCGGCCGCCCACCGCTGGAACGAGGCCGTCCAGGAGCGCATGCGCGCCATCGTCCGCTCTCTGGAAGAGCGCGCCCTGCTCGCACCCCGCCCTGGGCGCACCGCAGACGAGGCCGCCGCCGAAGCGGGCCGACCGCTACCCGCCCACGCCACGCGACTCCACGCCGCCGCCAGAGAATTCGACGATGTCACATACGGCGGCCGCACCGCGGACCAGCAGGCGTACCTCGCCGTACGAGCTCTGGAGCTCGATCTCCAGACCGCCAAACCCCTCCTGACAACCGCGGCCCAGGGAGCAGCCGAATGACCGAGGTCACCGCCGCCCCCACCACCTCGGTATCCCTCACCCCACACCAGATCTGGACCCGAACCCGAGGTCTGCTGCTCGCCCTCCTGGTACTCGCCGCAGCCGGAATCACACTGGCAACCGTGCGCTCCGGTGACCAGCACGGCCGCCTCGACCCCCGCTCGGCCGACCGCTACGGAAGCCGGGCCGTCGCCGAACTCCTCAAAGAGCGTGGCGTCTCCGTGCATGTGGTCACCACGCTCGACGAGGCCACGGCCCAGGCCGGCCCCGAGACCACGCTGCTCGTCACCTCCCCCGATCTGCTGACACCGCACCAGCAGAACAAACTCCACGCCGCGACAGCCGACTCGGCCGGCCGCACCGTCCTTCTCGCAGCAGGCCCTGACTCCGTGGGCACCCTGGTCCCCGGTGTCCGCGCAGAGTCCACCGGACCGGTGGCCACCCGCGCCCCTCAGTGCTCCCTGTCCGCCGCCCGCAACGCCGGTACCGCCGAAACGGGAGGCTTCCATTACTCCTCCAACGGCCCCGGCTCCGTCGCCTGCTTCCCGAGCGATGGCCTCCCCACCTTGCTCCTGGTCGAACGGGGGACGACCGATACCGTCCTCCTCGGTTCCCCCGACCTCCTCTACAACGACCGGCTCGGCAACCAGGGCAATGCCTCCCTGGCCCTCCAACTCCTCGGCTCCCGCCCACATCTGGTCTGGTACCTCCCCTCGCTCGCTGACACTTCCGCTGCCGCAGAGAACGGCGGAGACGGCGGCGCCCACAACGACCGCAGCTTCGCCGACCTGATTCCCCGAGGCTGGCTTTGGGGCACCCTGCAACTCGCACTTGCCGCTGTGCTCGCCGCCATTTGGCGCGCCCGCCGTCTGGGCCCTCTGGTGACCGAACGGCTGCCTGTGGCCATCCGCGCCTCCGAATCCGCCGAAGGGCGAGCCCGCCTCTACCGCCGGGCCAACGCCCGCGACCGGGTCGCCGACGCACTGCGCTCTGCCACCCGCACCCGTATCGCCCCGCTCATCGGCGTCGCCCCGCGCGATGCCCACTCCCCTATGACGCTCATCCCTGCCGTTTCCGCCCGCCTCAACACCACCGGCACCGATCTCCAAGCCCTGCTCTTCGGACCCGCCCCGTCCGACGATGCCGCTCTTGTACATCTGGCAGATCAACTCGACACCCTCGAAAGAGAGGTACGCACGTCATGAGCGCACCGCCCCCAGTGCCCGCCGGGGCCACCGAGACCCTCGGAAACGGCGACACAGCCCGCGCATCCCTTGAAGCGCTGCGCTCCGAGATCGCCAAGGCCGTGGTCGGCCAGGACCCCGCAGTCACGGGACTCGTCGTCGCCCTGCTCTGCCGAGGCCACGTCCTCCTCGAAGGTGTTCCCGGCGTGGCCAAGACCCTCTTGGTCCGAGCTCTCGCCGCCTCACTCGAACTCGACACCAAGCGGGTCCAGTTCACCCCCGACCTGATGCCGAGCGATGTCACCGGTTCGCTGGTCTACGACGCCCGCACAGCAGAGTTCTCCTTTCAGCCAGGACCCGTATTCACCAACCTGCTGATCGCCGACGAGATCAACCGCACCCCTCCCAAGACGCAGTCCTCCCTCCTGGAAGCGATGGAAGAGCGCCAGGTCACCGTCGATGGAACCCCTCGGCTCCTGCCCGACCCCTTCCTCGTGGCCGCTACGCAGAATCCCGTCGAATACGAAGGCACCTACCCGCTCCCCGAGGCCCAGCTGGACCGTTTTCTCCTCAAACTGACCGTGCCCCTGCCGTCCCGCGACGAGGAGATCAACGTCCTCACCCGTCATTCCGAAGGCTTCAATCCGCGCGACCTCATGTCAGCGGGCATACGCCCCGTTGCCGGCCCGGCCGATCTGGAAGCAGCCCGCAACGCAGTTTCACGGACCAAGGTCTCCCCTGAGATCGCCGGCTATGTCGTCGATATCTGTCGTGCCACGCGTGAGTCCCCCTCCCTCTCTCTCGGTGTCTCTCCCCGAGGCGCTACCGCCCTGCTGTCGACCTCCCGTGCCTGGGCCTGGCTCACCGGCCGCGACTACGTCATTCCGGATGACGTGAAAGCCTTGGCTCTCCCCACGCTTCGCCATCGCATCCAACTACGGCCCGAGGCCGAGATGGAGGGAGTCTCCTCCGACTCCGTCATCACGGCGATCCTCGCCCACGTCCCCGTACCCCGATGAGGCAGTGACCGTGGCCCTGACCGGACGTACCGCCTTGCTGGCCGCCCTGGGATCACTCCCTGTAGGCATCCTTGCCCCAAGCTGGACAGGCATGCTCGCGGTCAACGCACCGCTCTCTCTAGCAATTCTGTGCGACTATGCCCTGGCTGCACCAGCGCGAACGCTTCAGTTCACCCGATCCGGTGATACGACCGTTCGCCTTGGAGAGTCCGCCGAAGTGCAACTCACCGTAACCAATCCTTCCCGCCGACGCCTACGGGCACACCTCCGTGACGCCTGGCCGCCCAGCAGCTGGCCCACCGGCACGGGGCAGTCCTCAGCCCGTCACACACTGACGATCCCGGCGGGGGAACGCCGTCGGCTCACCACCCGGCTGCGACCCACGCGGCGCGGAGACCGCCGAGCCGAAGGTGTCACCGTCCGCTCGTTCGGACCTCTGGGGCTCGCGGCCCGTCAAGGGAATCACCAAGTCCCGTGGACGGTACGTGTCCTGCCACCGTTCACCAGCCGCAAGCACCTGCCGTCCCGTCTTGCCAGACTCCGGGAGCTCGACGGCCGCAGCAGCGTCCTCACGCGCGGGAACGGCACGGAGTTCGACAGCCTGCGTGAGTACGTTCCTGGCGACGACACGCGTTCCATCGACTGGCGGGCCACAGCACGTCACTCCGCCGTCGCGGTGCGAACATGGCGACCTGAGCGTGACCGCCACATCCTCATCGCCCTGGACACCGGCCGTACTTCGGCGGGTCGTGTCGGTGATGTGCCCCGTCTCGATGCCGCCCTGGACGCGGCTCTGCTCCTCACCGCGCTGGCCTCTCGTGCAGGTGACCGTGTGGATCTGCTCGCCTACGACCGTCGAATCCGGGCCCAGGTGCAGGGCAGGTCCGCGGGAGAAGTCCTATCGGCCATGGTGAACGCGCTGGCATCGGTCGAACCAGCACTCGTGGAAACGGATACCCGAGGGCTCAGCGCTGCTGTGCTTGCCTCCGCACCTCGTCGCTCTCTGATCGTGCTGCTCACCGGTCTGGACGCGGCCCCCGTGGAAGAGGGCCTAATGCCTGTTCTCCGCCAGCTGACTCAGCGCCATACGGTGCTGGTAGCGTCAGTGACCGACCCCCACATCGAACAGATGGTGGGAGCCAGGGGCACAGTGGACGCGGTCTACGAGTCGGCAGCCGGCACACAGGCCCGAGCGAGGCGACTGCGCACTGCAGAGCAGCTTCAGCGTCGCGGCGCCATCGTGGTCGATGCCGCCCCTGACACCCTCGCCCCGGCTCTGGCCGACGCCTACCTGACTCTCAAGAGCACGGGTCGCCTCTGACCCGACCCATTCCCGCCCACCAAAGGCCCGTTGGGGAAGGGGCACTTTCCCAACGGGTTCCGAACGCAGAAAAGCCCCGTGCCACAAGGGCACGGGGCATTCCCGTAAAAGGAGTTCGGCGGCGTCCTACTCTCCCACAGGGTCCCCCCTGCAGTACCATCGGCGCTGAAAGGCTTAGCTTCCGGGTTCGGAATGTAACCGGGCGTTTCCCTAACGCAATGACCACCGAAACACTATGAAATTAACCAACACCGGAACAACACGGCCGTTCGTTATTTCAGAACAAACACAGTGGACGCGAGCAACTGAGGACAAGCCCTCGGCCTATTAGTACCAGTCAGCTCCACCCGTTACCGGGCTTCCACATCTGGCCTATCAACCCAGTCGTCTACTGGGAGCCTTAACCAATCAAGTTGGTGGGAATACTCATCTCGAAGCAGGCTTCCCGCTTAGATGCTTTCAGCGGTTATCCTTTCCGAACGTAGCCAACCAGCCATGCCCTTGGCAGAACAACTGGCACACCAGAGGTTCGTCCGTCCCGGTCCTCTCGTACTAGGGACAGCCCTTCTCAATATTCCTACGCGCACAGCGGATAGGGACCGAACTGTCTCACGACGTTCTAAACCCAGCTCGCGTACCGCTTTAATGGGCGAACAGCCCAACCCTTGGGACCGACTCCAGCCCCAGGATGCGACGAGCCGACATCGAGGTGCCAAACCATCCCGTCGATATGGACTCTTGGGGAAGATCAGCCTGTTATCCCCGGGGTACCTTTTATCCGTTGAGCGACAGCGCTTCCACAAGCCACTGCCGGATCACTAGTCCCGACTTTCGTCCCTGCTCGACCCGTCGGTCTCACAGTCAAGCTCCCTTGTGCACTTACACTCAACACCTGATTGCCAACCAGGCTGAGGGAACCTTTGGGCGCCTCCGTTACTCTTTAGGAGGCAACCGCCCCAGTTAAACTACCCATCAGACACTGTCCCTGATCCGGATCACGGACCCAGGTTAGACATCCAGCACGACCAGAGTGGTATTTCAACGACGACTCCACAACCACTGGCGTGGCCGCTTCAAAGTCTCCCACCTATCCTACACAAGCCGAACCGAACACCAATATCAAACTATAGTAAAGGTCCCGGGGTCTTTCCGTCCTGCTGCGCGAAACGAGCATCTTTACTCGTAGTGCAATTTCACCGGGCCTATGGTTGAGACAGTCGAGAAGTCGTTACGCCATTCGTGCAGGTCGGAACTTACCCGACAAGGAATTTCGCTACCTTAGGATGGTTATAGTTACCACCGCCGTTTACTGGCGCTTAAGTTCTCAGCTTCGCCGACCCGAAAGTCGGCTAACCGGTCCCCTTAACGTTCCAGCACCGGGCAGGCGTCAGTCCGTATACATCGCCTTACGGCTTCGCACGGACCTGTGTTTTTAGTAAACAGTCGCTTCTCGCTGGTCTCTGCGGCCACCCCCAGCTCGGAGAGCAAGTCTCCTCACCAGTGATGGCCCCCCTTCTCCCGAAGTTACGGGGGCATTTTGCCGAGTTCCTTAACCATAGTTCACCCGAACGCCTCGGTATTCTCTACCTGACTACCTGAGTCGGTTTAGGGTACGGGCCGCCATGAAACTCGCTAGAGGCTTTTCTCGACAGCATAGGATCATCCACTTCACCACAATCGGCTCGGCATCAGGTCTCAGCCTTAACGTGTGACGGATTTACCTACCACACGGCCTACACCCTTACCCCGGGACTACCACCGCCCGGGCTGGACTACCTTCCTGCGTCACCCCATCGCTTACCTAGTACAAGTCTGGTTCGTCGGCTCCACCACTACCCTCAACTCCGAAGAGATCGGGCCGGCTTCACGGACTTAGCATCGCCTGATTCAGCATTGGGCGTTTCAAAGCGGGTACCGGAATATCAACCGGTTGTCCATCGACTACGCCTGTCGGCCTCGCCTTAGGTCCCGACTTACCCTGGGCAGATCAGCTTGACCCAGGAACCCTTAGTCAATCGGCGCACACGTTTCTCACGTGTGTATCGCTACTCATGCCTGCATTCTCACTCGTGAACCGTCCACAACTCGCTTCCGCGGCTGCTTCACCCGGCACACGACGCTCCCCTACCCATCCCAGCAGGCGTTGGCCCTATACGCTGGAATGACACGACTTCGGCGGTACGCTTGAGCCCCGCTACATTGTCGGCGCGGAATCACTTGACCAGTGAGCTATTACGCACTCTTTCAAGGGTGGCTGCTTCTAAGCCAACCTCCTGGTTGTCTCTGCGACTCCACATCCTTTCCCACTTAGCGTACGCTTAGGGGCCTTAGTCGATGCTCTGGGCTGTTTCCCTCTCGACCATGGAGCTTATCCCCCACAGTCTCACTGCCGTGCTCTCACTTACCGGCATTCGGAGTTTGGCTAAGGTCAGTAACCCGGTAGGGCCCATCGCCTATCCAGTGCTCTACCTCCGGCAAGAAACACACGACGCTGCACCTAAATGCATTTCGGGGAGAACCAGCTATCACGGAGTTTGATTGGCCTTTCACCCCTAACCACAGGTCATCCCCCAGGTTTTCAACCCTGGTGGGTTCGGTCCTCCACGAAGTCTTACCTCCGCTTCAACCTGCCCATGGCTAGATCACTCCGCTTCGGGTCTTGAGCGTGCTACTAAAACGCCCTATTCGGACTCGCTTTCGCTACGGCTTCCCCACACGGGTTAACCTCGCAACACACCGCAAACTCGCAGGCTCATTCTTCAAAAGGCACGCAGTCACGACTGCATGTGCAAGCACATACAGCGACGCTCCCACGGCTTGTAGGCACACGGTTTCAGGTACTATTTCACTCCGCTCCCGCGGTACTTTTCACCATTCCCTCACGGTACTATCCGCTATCGGTCACCAGGGAATATTTAGGCTTAGCGGGTGGTCCCGCCAGATTCACACGGGATTTCTCGGGCCCCGTGCTACTTGGGAAATTCTCAAACGAGCCGTTGATGTTTCAGCTACGGGGGTCTTACCCTCTACGCCGGACCTTTCGCATGTCCTTCGCCTACATCAACGGTTTCTGACTCGTCGACCAATCGGCAGATTGATCAAGAGAACTCCCGCAACCCCGCATGCGCAACCCCTGCCGGGTATCACACGCATACGGTTTGGCCTCATCCAGTTTCGCTCGCCACTACTCCCGGAATCACGGTTGTTTTCTCTTCCTGAGGGTACTGAGATGTTTCACTTCCCCTCGTTCCCTCCACACTGCCTATGTGTTCAGCAGCGGGTGACAGCCCATGACGACTGCCGGGTTTCCCCATTCGGACACCCCCGGATCAAAGCTCGGTTGACAGCTCCCCGGGGCCTATCGTGGCCTCCCACGTCCTTCATCGGTTCCTGGTGCCAAGGCATCCACCGTGCGCCCTTAAAAACTTGGCCACAGATGCTCGCGTCCACTGTGCAGTTCTCAAACAACGACCAGCCACCCATCACCCCGCTCCGAAGAACAGGTTCACTGGGGCCGGCAACTGAAGGCGACCTCACGGCCGTACCCTCAGATACCCAACAACGTGCCCGACCCGACCGGTCATCCCCACGTTCCACGCCGAAGCAGTACTAGTGAACAACAACCTGTCGTGCCGAATAGTCAACGTTCCACCCATGAGCAACCACCGTCGAACATTTGCCGACGTAGTGGCCTCTGACCAGGCAAGCCCAGTAAGAAGTGCTCCTTAGAAAGGAGGTGATCCAGCCGCACCTTCCGGTACGGCTACCTTGTTACGACTTCGTCCCAATCGCCAGTCCCACCTTCGACAGCTCCCTCCCACAAGGGGTTGGGCCACCGGCTTCGGGTGTTACCGACTTTCGTGACGTGACGGGCGGTGTGTACAAGGCCCGGGAACGTATTCACCGCAGCAATGCTGATCTGCGATTACTAGCAACTCCGACTTCATGGGGTCGAGTTGCAGACCCCAATCCGAACTGAGACCGGCTTTTTGAGATTCGCTCCGCCTCGCGGCATCGCAGCTCATTGTACCGGCCATTGTAGCACGTGTGCAGCCCAAGACATAAGGGGCATGATGACTTGACGTCGTCCCCACCTTCCTCCGAGTTGACCCCGGCAGTCTCCTGTGAGTCCCCATCACCCCGAAGGGCATGCTGGCAACACAGAACAAGGGTTGCGCTCGTTGCGGGACTTAACCCAACATCTCACGACACGAGCTGACGACAGCCATGCACCACCTGTACACCGACCACAAGGGGGGCACCATCTCTGATGCTTTCCGGTGTATGTCAAGCCTTGGTAAGGTTCTTCGCGTTGCGTCGAATTAAGCCACATGCTCCGCTGCTTGTGCGGGCCCCCGTCAATTCCTTTGAGTTTTAGCCTTGCGGCCGTACTCCCCAGGCGGGGAACTTAATGCGTTAGCTGCGGCACCGACGACGTGGAATGTCGCCAACACCTAGTTCCCAACGTTTACGGCGTGGACTACCAGGGTATCTAATCCTGTTCGCTCCCCACGCTTTCGCTCCTCAGCGTCAGTAATGGCCCAGAGATCCGCCTTCGCCACCGGTGTTCCTCCTGATATCTGCGCATTTCACCGCTACACCAGGAATTCCGATCTCCCCTACCACACTCTAGCCTGCCCGTATCGACTGCAGACCCGGGGTTAAGCCCCGGGCTTTCACAACCGACGCAACAAGCCGCCTACGAGCTCTTTACGCCCAATAATTCCGGACAACGCTTGCGCCCTACGTATTACCGCGGCTGCTGGCACGTAGTTAGCCGGCGCTTCTTCTGCAGGTACCGTCACTTTCGCTTCTTCCCTGCTGAAAGAGGTTTACAACCCGAAGGCCGTCATCCCTCACGCGGCGTCGCTGCATCAGGCTTTCGCCCATTGTGCAATATTCCCCACTGCTGCCTCCCGTAGGAGTCTGGGCCGTGTCTCAGTCCCAGTGTGGCCGGTCGCCCTCTCAGGCCGGCTACCCGTCGTCGCCTTGGTAGGCCATCACCCCACCAACAAGCTGATAGGCCGCGGGCTCATCCTTCACCGCCGGAGCTTTCAACCCCGTCCCATGCGGGACAGAGTGTCATCCGGTATTAGACCCCGTTTCCAGGGCTTGTCCCAGAGTGAAGGGCAGATTGCCCACGTGTTACTCACCCGTTCGCCACTAATCCACCCCGAAGGGCTTCATCGTTCGACTTGCATGTGTTAAGCACGCCGCCAGCGTTCGTCCTGAGCCAGGATCAAACTCTCCGTGAATGTTTTCCCGTAATCGGGACAACACAACACGAGAGCGGAACGATCAGCCGGAATAAGACCGATCGTTCACAGCGTCCTCGCTGTGTAATTGCCTACCGGAACCGTGAGGCCCGGCAGGACTTTCAAAGGAACCACCAACCTGCCGAAGCAGGCCGGGGTATCAACATATCTGGCGTTGACTTTTGGCACGCTGTTGAGTTCTCAAGGAACGGACGCTTCCTTTGTACTCACCCGCAGAACATCCTCTGGGGCTTTCCTCCGGGCTTTCCCTTCGGTCTTGCGTTTCCGACTCTATCAGACTCTTTCGTGTCCGATTCCCGGTCGAAGCGGGTTCGCCTTCCAGTTCTTCGCTTTCGCGTTTCCCTTTCCGACGGTTCCAACCTTACCAGACTCTTTTTCGTTCCGTTTCCGGTTCGAATTTGAATTCTGGTGGCCTTTGGAATGGCCTTGCCCTTCGGCTGACTCGACTTTACCAGAACCATTCAGCAGAACCGATCGGCTGCATGACCCGGAAATAAGAGAATCAATGGCTCTGCGGAGATTCCATCTCCGTTGAGAGCGAGGAAGACGTTAGCTGTCGGGATCGAACCTGTCCAGTCCGACTCAACCGTTAAAATCTACCTCCCCAGGTCGACCATGTCAACGGTCTCCCGGGGCGAAGAGGAGACTAGCAGGTCAGCGCGGGTGTACGCACATCAGGCCGCGGCGGGGAGCTCGGCACTGCGTTCTGTCGGGTCGATGTCGCCCCGGTCGCCTGAGCGGGCTGCGCGGCCGCCCAGGACGTAGACGTACGCAAGGAAGGCCAGCTCGGCTGTGATGCCGATGGTGACGCGTCCCCATGTCGGGAGACCGGAAGGGGTGACGAAGCCTTCGATGACGCCCGAGACGAACAGGACCAGAGCGAGGCCGATGGCCATGCCGATCGCGGCTCGGCCCTGCTGCGCGAGGGCCGAGCGGCGGGGCTGCGGGCCCGGGTCGATGACTGTCCAGCCGAGGCGCAGGCCCGTACCCGCTGCGACAAAGACTGCGGTGAGTTCCAACAGACCGTGCGGGAGGATCAGTCCCAGAAAGGTGTCGAGGCGGCCGGCCGAGGACATCAGGCCGATGCCGACCCCGAGGTTGAGCACGTTGACGAAGAGGATCCAGATCACCGGGATACCCAGGAACGCTCCCAGGACCAGGCACATGGCTGCGGCCTGAGCGTTGTTCGTCCATACCTGGGCGGCGAATGACGCGGCCGGGTGGCTGGAGTAGTAGGTCTCGTACTCCCCGCCCGGGCTGGTCAGTCGGCGAAGGTCGTCCGGGGCTGCGATGGCCGACTGGACTTCCGGATGCGTACTTATCCACCAGCCGATGACTGCGGCCAGCAAAGTGGAGAGGACGGCCGTGGGTATCCACCAGTGCCTGGATCGGTAGACCGCGGCGGGGAAGCCGGTGGTCAAGAAGCGCGTGGCGTCGCGCCAGGAGGCTCGGCGGGTGCCTGTCACCGTGGACCGGGCGCGGGCGACGAGCTGGGTGAGGCGCGCGGTGAGTATCGGGTCCGGGGTGCTGGACTGGAGAAGGGAGAGATGGGTGGCCGTGCGCTGGTAGAGCTCGACGAGCTCGTCGGCTTCCGCGCCGGTGAGACGGCGCCCGCGGTGCAGGAGCTGGTCCAGGCGGTCCCACTCGGTGCGGTGGGTGGTCACGAAAACGTCGAGGTCCATGGGCGGCTGCTGCTCCAGGCATGGGTGCGTACGGGTTCGTACTACGGCGGCGCGTTGCGGGTCAGCTTGGCAGACTGAGGTCCCGTGGGGCAGGCAAGACCGGCGAAGGATGGGGCGGCGATGAATGAGCTCGTGACCGGGGACGCGGTCGTACTGGGGCTGCGGCCCGCGAAGTTGCCGAGCCGGGCGCTGGCGCTGGCCATCGACCTTGCCGTGGTGGGGGCGGCGTTCGTCCTGGTGTCGATCGGCTTGGCCATGGCGACGGTGACGCTGGACGAAGCGGCCCTCGCGGCGGTGTCCGTGGCGTCCTTTCTGTTGGTGCTCGTGGGCGGGCCGATCGCGGTGGAGACCCTCAGCCATGGGCGTTCGCTGGGGAAGCTGGCGTGCGGACTGCGCGTGGTACGGGACGACGGGGGGCCGATCCGTTTCCGGCATGCGCTGGTGCGCGGGGCCATGGGGGTCGTCGAAATTCTGATGACGCTCGGGGTTGTCGCCTGTATCGCTTCGCTGGTGTCGGCGCGGGGGCGACGGCTCGGGGACGTGTTCGCGGGAACGCTGGTCGTACGGGAGCGGGTGCCCGCTGGGCGGGCGGCTGCGGTGCCGCCTCCGCCGCCGTGGTTGGTCGGGCGGTTCGCGGGTCTGGATCTGTCGGCGGTGCCGGACGGTCTGTGGCTGGCGATACGGCAGTACCTGACGCGGATGCATCAGCTCGACACGCAGGTGGGCCGGTCGATGGCGGAGCGGCTGGCCGCGGAGCTGGCGACGCGGACCGGGGTTCCGGTGCCCGAGGGGGTGCCGGCCGGGGCGTATCTGGCGGCGGTGGTGAACGAGCGGCAGGCGCGGGATGCGCGGCGGGTGTTCGTCGCTGCTCGGGACGGTGATCCGCAGTTCGGTGCCGCGCAGGTGGGAAGCGGGGGGCTGGAGGGTCGGGCTGTCGTGCCCTCTCCGGTGAGGGCCGTGCCGTCCGCTGGAGGTACGGGGGCGGGCGCGCCCGTCGTCCCGGCGGCCGAGGAGGGCGGGGCGGCGGCGCCCGCTGCGACGGGGTTCGCGCCGCCTGCCTAGCGCGGTGACGGTGGGGTTTCCAGGTCTTCGAGCTCGATCCCGGGTGCCGAGAGGACCACGTCGCCGGCAATGTGGACGGTGTGCTGTTCGCCGGTGTCCAGGGCGCTGACCTGGTATTCGTCCACAGTCAGAGGGCCGTTGTCAGTGGCGTGCGCTTCACTGTTCACCAGAGCCCAGGACTGGTCGACGGTGCGGGGGGCGAGGACCGGGTCCGTGAAGGCGACCAGGCGGACGCGGGTCGCGGGGGAATCGGGGGTGAGGCGCAGAAGCCGTGAGGTCGCGATGAGGAATGCAGGGGAAGTGCCGGTGAAGGCGTGGGCGCGCACATTGCCTTCGGTGGCATGAGTACCGGTCGGGTCGGTACGGACCCAGGTGACGCCTTCGAGGGCGGCGCCGCGGACCTGCCAGCTCGCGGCGTGGAGTTCGAGGCGGATGGGGCGGCCCAGTTCGTCGAGGGTCAGATCGACGGAACCGAGGTGGTCGCCGGAAGAGGCGGTGATCTGGGAGACGTAGCGCCAGCCGGAGGGGCCGGGGGCGCACTGGAAGTGTTCTTCGCCGAGGAGGGTGTGATCGTGAAGATCGTGGAGCGAATATCGGCCGCGGGGCATGGGGTCCTTCGAGGTTCCTCGGGCTGAGCGGGTGCGGTACGAGCGCAGGCCCCCGACACGGGGGTGCGGGGGCCTGTGCTCGTAGCTGCTGCTGAGGTTGTTCCGTCTGTCAGCGGCCGGTGGTCGCTGACAGGCGGGAACAGGGGCCGATCAGTAGCGGTAGTGGTCGGGCTTGTACGGGCCTTCGACCTCGACGCCGATGTAGGCGGCCTGCTCGGGGCGGAGCGTCGTGAGCTTCACGCCGAGCGCGTCGAGGTGGAGGCGGGCGACCTTCTCGTCCAGGTGCTTGGGCAGCACGTAGACGTCGGTCGGGTACTCCTCGGGCTTGGTGTACAGCTCGATCTGGGCCAGGGTCTGGTCCGCAAAGGAGTTGGACATCACGAACGACGGGTGGCCGGTCGCGTTGCCCAGGTTCAGGAGGCGGCCCTCGGAGAGCAGGATGAGGACCTTGCCATCCGGGAACGTCCAGGTGTGGACCTGCGGCTTGACCTCGTCCTTGACGATGCCGTCGATCTTCGCCAGGCCGGCCATGTCGATCTCGTTGTCGAAGTGGCCGATGTTCCCGACGATGGCCTGGTGCTTCATCTTGGCCATGTCGGCGGCCATGATGATGTCCTTGTTACCCGTCGTGGTGACGAAGATGTCGGCCTTGTCGACGACCTCGTCGAGGGTGGTCACCTGGTAGCCGTCCATCGCCGCCTGCAGCGCGCAGATCGGGTCGATCTCGGTGATGATCACGCGGGCGCCCTGGCCGCGCAGCGACTCCGCGCAGCCCTTGCCGACGTCGCCGTAGCCGCAGACGACCGCTGTCTTGCCGCCGATGAGGGTGTCGGTGGCGCGGTTGATGCCGTCGATCAGGGAGTGGCGGCAGCCGTACTTGTTGTCGAACTTGGACTTGGTGACGGCGTCGTTGACGTTGATCGCCGGGAAGAGGAGGGTGCCGTCGCGGTGCATCTCGTACAGGCGGTGGACACCGGTGGTGGTCTCCTCGGTCACGCCGCGGATCTCGGAGGCGAGCTGGGTCCACTTCTGCGGGCTCTCACCGAGGGTGCGGTTGAGGAGCGTGAGGATGTGGGCGTACTCCTCGCTGTCCGCCGTCGACGGGTCCGGGGCCGCGCCGGCCTTCTCGAACTCGACGCCCTTGTGGACGAGGAGGGTGGCGTCACCGCCGTCGTCGAGGATCATGTTCGGGCCACCGGTGGGGGTGTTCGGCCAGGTCAGGGCCTGCTCGGTGCACCACCAGTACTCTTCGAGCGTCTCGCCCTTCCAGGCGAAGACCGGGACACCGGCGGGGGCATCCGGGGTGCCGTTCGGGCCCACGGCGATGGCCGCGGCGGCGTGGTCCTGGGTGGAGAAGATGTTGCAGGAGGCCCAGCGGACCTCGGCGCCGAGGGCGACCAGGGTCTCGATCAGCACGGCGGTCTGCACGGTCATGTGCAGCGAACCGGTGATGCGGGCACCGGCCAGCGGCTGCGCGGCGGCGTACTCCTTGCGGATCGACATCAGACCGGGCATCTCGTGCTCGGCGAGAGTGATCTCCTTGCGGCCGAAGGTCGCGAGGGAGAGGTCGGCGACCTTGAAGTCCTGTCGATTGGCGACCGTTGTCATAACGGGCTGCTCCTCGTGATGGGTGTCGAGGTGGGCACGGCTGGCTCTGCGGCGGCGGGCACACGAATGCCCGGACGCTCGCAGCGCAGTCCGTCGGAGGCCCTCTCTCCCTCGGCCGGTCCGCGTATAGGGACCGATCGACCGCCATCAGCAGCGACGACTGACACTGCCATCGAATCTACACCGACCGGCCCGGCCGCTCCCAGCCCGCCCGGGAAGGAAGGTGGCCGGGAAGGCCTGCCGGGTGGGGGCGGGAGGGGGTTGCTGGAGGGGGCGCAGACGCGAGGCGGTTGGGACGGGAGGTGTGCTTGGGGCCGTAGGGGTACGCGGGTGGGTCAGTGGTCGGAGGGTGTCGGGGAGTTCGGGGCTCCGCCCGGGGTCTTGCCGGGGTTCGTGCCGGCTGCGGCGGCCGCCTCGATGTAGATGTCCGGTTCCAGATAGATGACCCGGGCGATCGGGACGGCTGCGCGGATTCGGGTCTCGGCGGCGTTGATGGCGTTGGCCACTTCGGTGGCCGTGTCGTCGTGCTGTACCGCGATCTTGGCGGCGACCAGCAGCTCTTCCGGGCCGAGGTGGAGCGTGCGCATGTGGATGACACCGGTGACCGTGTCGCCGTCGACGAGCGCGGCCTTGATCTTCTCGACCTGGTCGGTACCGGCGGCCTCGCCGAGCAGGAGGGACTTCGTCTCAGCGGCGAGGACGATCGCGATGATGATCAGCAGGACGCCGATGCAGAGGGTGCCGATGCCGTCCCAGACGCCGTTGCCGGTCCCGAGGGCCAGGCCGACGCCCGCGAGGGCGAGCACCAGACCGATCAGCGCGCCGAAGTCCTCCAGGAGGACGACGGGGAGTTCGGGGGCCTTGGCACGGCGGATGAACTCCTTCCAGGAGAGTGATCCGCGGGTCTCGTTGGACTCCTTGATGGCCGTACGGAAGGAGAAGCCCTCGGCGATGATCGCGAAGATCAGCACGCCGACCGGCCAGTACCAGGCCTCGATCTCGTGCGGGTGCTTGATCTTCTCGTAGCCCTCGTACACCGCGAACATGCCACCGACCGAGAACAGCACGATGGAGACGAGGAAGGCGTAGATGTAGCGCTCGCGGCCGTAGCCGAAGGGGTGCTGGGGGGTGGCTTCGCGCTGGGCCTTCTTGCCGCCGAGCAGCAACAGGCCCTGGTTGCCCGAGTCGGCGACCGAGTGGACGCTCTCCGCGAGCATCGACGACGAGCCACTGAACAGGAACGCCACGAATTTGGCCACTGCGATCGCGAGGTTGGCGCCGAGTGCCGCCACGATCGCCTTGGTTCCGCCTGACGCACTCATGGGTGCCTGGTGTCCCTTCTTCGGTGCTGCGGCCCTGGCGCCGCGGTACGGCCGCACATTGTTGCAGCCGACTGGTGCGGACGGTGCGTCAGGCCATCACTGTGGCACGGAACAGGGTTCCTGTGCCGGACACTTCTACCCTCTCACCGGAGGGTACGAAGACCGAGGCGCCAGGTGCGAGGCCGAGCGTGCCGGCCTTCGGGGCGCCCGCGGTGCAGAGCAGGATCTGCGGGGTGTCCCTGGTCAGGTCGACGGGGTCGGCGCCGGGCGACAGGTCGAAGCGCGAGAGCCGGAATTCGTCCACGGGCGTCTCGTACAGTTCCTCGCCGGACGGGGAGGCCTCGGGGCGCAGGACGCCGGGGTCGGTCGCCTCGAAGCGGACGATGCGCAGGAGTTCGGGTACGTCGAGGTGTTTGGGCGTGAGTCCGCAACGCAGCACGTTGTCGGAGTTGGCCATGATCTCGACACCGAGGCCGTCGAGGTAGGCGTGCGGGACACCGGCGCCGAGGAAGAGGGCTTCGCCGGGCTGGAGTTCTACGTAGTTCAGCAGCATGGCCGCGATGACACCGGGGTCGCCGGGGAAGTGGTGGGCGATGCGGGCGTACGGGGCGTGGGTGCCGCCGAGGCGTTCGGCGGCCGCGGCTGCCTGGTTCACCGTTTCGGCCATCTCCGTCGGGTCGGCGGCGAGGATCGCGGTGAGGACCTCGCGCAGGGCCGCCTCCTCGGGGTGGGCGCCGAGGAGGTCGACGTACGGCTTGAGGGAATCGACGCCGAGTGCCGCCATCGTCTCGGCCGCCTCGGTGGGCCTGCGGAAGCCGCACAGCCCGGCGAAGGGGGTGAGCGCGCAGATCAGCTCGGGCTTGTGGTTGGCGTCCTTGTACGTGCGGTGGGGTGCGTCGATCGGGACGGACCGGCGCTCCTCGTCCTCGTACCCCTGCTTCGCCTGTGCGAGGTCGGGGTGGACCTGGAGGGAGAGCGGGGCACCGGCGGCGAGCAGTTTGAGGAGGAAGGGCAGGCGGGGGCCGAACTTTTCGACCGTGGCCCGGCCCAGTTCGCGCTCGGGGTCGGCGGCGATGACCTCGGTGAGGGGCCGCTCGGGGCCGGCCTCTCCGGCGCTGGTTGTACGGGTGAGGCGGGAGGGGGCTCCGGGGTGGGCGCCCATCCACATCTCCGCCTGGGGTTCGCCGGTGGGCGCGATGCCGAGCAGCTCGGGGATGGCGGTGGTGGAACCCCAGGCGTAAGGGCGCACGGTGTTGGAGAGCCGGTCCATGGGTTGTCCTTGTCAGGTGCGTGGATCGGGGGGTGGCGTACCGGTGGGCGCCTGTGTCAGGCGCGGGCTGCCGACGCCAGTGCCAGGTAGACGGCGGCGAAGTCGGTGACCGCGAGGAGTTCGGCGAGGGCTTCGAGTTCGGTGCCCTCCTCCGGTTCGAGTTCGCTGATCGCCGTGTTGTGGCCGAGGGCCAGTTCGCGGGCGGCGGGGCCGGCGCTCAGGCCGCCGGTGGGGCGGTCGCGGAGCAGTACGACGCGGGCGTGCAGGGGCTCCGCCTCGTCGACCCGGTCGCGGAAGAAGTCGTCGGGGTCGGCCCCGGCGGCGAATGTGCCCGCCAGCAGCGAGCCGTGGGCCGGCAGCGCCTCGGGGAGCTCGGCGGCGAGGGCCGGGCGGCCGGACAGCTCGGCCAGGACTGCCGCGAATCTCCGGCCGACCGGGGCCGCCACGTCGCCCTCCGTCCAGATGAGGGGCAGGCTGTCGGCGAGTTCGGCGGCGAGGGTCTTGGCCGGGTTGCTGTACGTGGCGATGGCCGGACCACAGCGTTCCGCGGTGCGGTCCAGGCGGTCGGCGACGCTCTGCAGCACCTCGGCGGGTGCGGTGACCAGTCCGACCCGGTCGAGCAGTGCGAGCAGCGGGGTGAACAGGGCCCAGAGCGTGCCGGGGCCCGCCGCCGACGTCTCGGCGTCGTACTCGCCGTGCGGCGCGGTGGCCATGGGTACGACGAGTCCGTGTACCCCGTTGGTCGCCTCGCGCAGCGGTGACCGGTGGGGGGCGACGGCGACGACGCTGCAGCCGCGGCGGTATGCCTGTTCGGCGAGGAGGGAGAGGCCCGGCTCGGAACCGTCGGCCGTGACGATCAGCAGCAGGTCGACGGAGCCGGCCCAGCCGGGCAGCGTCCAGCGCATCGCTCCCGCGGCCGGGGCGACCCCGGTGGGGCGGATGCGGGTGACGGGCGCGGAGGCGCCTGCCAGGGCGGTGATCAGGTCGGCGACACCGGACGCGGCGGTGCCGGAACCCGCGACGAGCACGGCGCGGGGGCGGCCTTCCGGGTTCAGTGCGGCGATCCCGGCCTCCGCCGCGTGCCGGGCGGCGGTGCGGACCCGGGCCCCGGCCTCGGCGGCGCCGCGGAGCAGTCCGCGGCGGTCGGCTCGGGCCAGGGATTCCGGGGCGTCGAGCAGCGACTCGTCGAGCATGGGGACGGTCCTCCGATCACGTGCTGATCACCGTGCGGGATGCGGATGCCGTTACGCGGGGCGGCGGGCCTCGTCGACGAGGAGGACGGGGATGCCGTCCCGTACCGGGTAGGCGAGGCCGCAGTCCTTGCCGGTGCAGACGAGTTCGGGGCTGTCGGCCGCCGACCGGTCGTCGAGCGGAGAGTGGCAGGCCGGGCAGGCGAGGATCTCCAGAAGGCCGGCTTCAAGCGGCATGGGGTGAGTCCCTTCAAGCATTCGGACGAGCGGTTCGGGTTCACGCGGATCGGGCGACGTCAGCCTACCGCCGGGGTACGGGGGGCGCGGCCGGGGCGGGGGGTGGGGCCGGGGCCGGGGCGGGCCTGCCCCCTACCCGTCCCTTCCTGAAACCGGGGCGCTGCCCCGGACTCCGCGCCTCGAACGCCGGCGAGGCGGAGAAATGTCCTACGAGGCCCGGACCAGGGTCAGTACCTCGTCCCGTACCGCCGTCATCATCCGTTCGTCACGGGCCTCGACGTTCAGGCGGAGCAGGGGTTCCGTGTTGGAGGCGCGCAGGTTGAACCACCAGTCCGGGGTCGTGACGGTCAGGCCGTCGAGGTCGTCGGTCGTGACTCCGTCCCGGGTCGCGAAGGCGTCGCGTACCGCTGCCGTGCGGCCCGCCTGGTCGGTGACCGTGGAGTTGATCTCGCCGGATCCGGTGTAGCGGTCGTACTGTGCGACCAGTTCCGACAGCGTGCCCGGCTGGCCCCCCAGCGCGGCCAGGACGTGGAGCGCGGCGAGCATGCCCGTATCGGCGTTCCAGAAATCGCGGAAGTAGTAGTGCGCGGAGTGTTCACCGCCGAAGATCGCGCCGTGCCCGGCCATCTCCGCCTTGATGAAGGAGTGGCCCACGCGGGTACGGACCGGGGTGCCGCCGTTCTCGCGGACGACCTCGGGGACCGTGAGGGAGGTGATCAGGTTGTGGATGACGGTGCCCTTGCCGCCGTTGCGGGCGAGTTCCCGGGCCGCGACCAGGGCGGTGATCGCGGACGGTGAGACGCCCGCGCCGCGTTCGTCCACGACGAAACAGCGGTCGGCGTCGCCGTCGAAGGCGAGGCCCAGGTCGGCGCCCTCGGCCACGACGCGGGCCTGGAGGTCGACGAGGTTCTTCGGGTCGAGCGGGTTGGCCTCGTGGTTGGGGAACGTGCCGTCCAGCTCGAAGTACATCGGTACGAGGTCGACGGGAAGGTCCGCGAAGACCGTCGGGACGGTGTGGCCGCCCATGCCGTTGCCCGCGTCGACGACGACCTTCAGCGGGCGGATCGACGCGAGGTCCACCAGCGACAGCAGGTACGCGGCGTAGTCGGTGAGCGTTTCGCGCCGGGTGACGGCGCCGCGGGCGGCCGCCGGTCGCGGCACGCCGGTCTCGGACCACTTCTCGACCAGGGCGCGGATCTCCGAGAGACCGGTGTCCTGGCCCACGGGTGCGGCGCCCGCCCGGCAGAGCTTGATGCCGTTGTACTGCGCCGGGTTGTGCGAGGCGGTGAACATCGCGCCGGGAAGCCCCAGGCTGCCGGAGGCGAAGTACAGCTGGTCGGTCGAGCAGAGGCCGATCAGTGCGACGTCCGCGCCGCGCGCCGCCGCGCCGCGCGCGAAGGCTCCCGAGAGGCCGGGCGACGAGGGCCGCATGTCGTGGCCGATCACGACCGCGTCCGCGCCCGTGACCTCGACGAATGCCGCCCCGAACTGTTCGGCCAGCAATTCGTCCCACTGGTCGGGGACCACCCCGCGTACGTCGTACGCCTTGACGATCTGCGACAGATCAGCAGCCACGGGCCGGTCCTCCTGAGATTTCTTCGGACCGCCCAAACTACCCCGCGGCGGTTCGGGCGGACCGCAGGGTCTTCAGGTGGTGCGATACAGCGCGGACGCGGGATGGGGTGCCGTGCCGCTCAGAGCAGCATCCAGGCCGGCGCCGCCGTGCTCTGTGCCAGCACGATCAGGCACATCACCAACAGCGGTCCCAGGCTCCAGGGCAGTACCTTGCGCAACAGGTCGCCCTCCCGTCCGGCCAGACCGGTACACCCGCAGGGCGTTGACGACGGATTCCGTGATGCGGAAAGCCGTTTCTCGCGGGTGAGGAAATAGCTGTGTCCACGACACGTTCAGGTCAGTGAATCCGAGGGGCCGCACGCGGGGCGTGCCGTCCGGCACGCCGCACTCAGGAGTCCGGTGAGCGCAGCACCCGCAGATGCCCGCGGCGCGCGACCTCCATCGGATCCGCGGCCTGCGGGCCACCACCGTTCCTGCCGTCGCCGCCGCGGTCGTGCGGCCGCGCCGCTTCCCGTACGGCGTTGGCGAGCGCTTCGAGATCGTCACCGCTGGGACGGGTGGGGGCGGAGGGGTCGGAGAGCCTGACGACTTCCCAGCCACGTGGCGCGGTCAGCCGCTCACTGTGCTCGGCACAGAGGTCGTAGCAGTGGGGCTCGGCGTAGGTGGCGAGCGGGCCGAGGACCGCAGTCGAGTCGGCATAGACGTACGTCAGTGTCGCGACGGCAGGGCGGCCGCACGCGGTGCGCGAACAGCGACGTACAGGGCTCACGATGTTGGACGGTACCGCACTCTTGAGCGGGCTGCGACGACTCTCCCTCAGGTCACCCCACCGTGTCGCCCTGCGACCTCCGGCCCGACGGGCTTCCGGGCAGCCCTCCTGACCTGCGCAGGGGAACAGAAGCGCAGGTCGTACCGGCAACGAATCCGGTCACCACTTGGCACAAAAGCTGTCATTCACCAAGAGTTCAACGGTCAGGAGCGGGGCCTGAAACGGGCTCCGGCCTGGCCGGATTGTTCAGGATTGGACATGTCGACGCCCTGTCAGGGAGCGGCGATCCGCTCGCCCGGCGGAGAGTTACCCTGCGTCAGTGATGGACAGTCCCGTACCGCCCCACCCGTCCGAGCCGCGCCCGCGCCGTCGTGACCGCCATGGCCGCGGCATGCGCGGGCCCGTCGCCCCGCCCCAGGTGCCGCTCTCGGCCAGCAGGGCGGAGAACTTCCGTGATCTCGTGCAGGACTCGGTGGAGCGGCTGGAGCGGCGCTGGCCGCAGCTGGCCGAGGTCGACTTCATGGTGCTCGATGTGCCGGGGACGCAGGAGGAGACTGTTCCGCTGGGGCGCGCGGTCTCCGCGAAGAAGGACCGGCCCGCACAGATCGTCATCTACCGGCGCCCCGTCGAGATCCGTACCAAGAACCGTGACGAGCGTGCCTTCCTGGTCCACGAGGTCGTGGTGGAGCAGGTCGCGGAGCTGCTCGGGCTGTCGCCGGAGTCGGTGGATCCGCGGTACGGGCAGGAGTAGGCCGGCGCCCGCCCGCCCGTACCGCCGGCTCAGTCGTCCAGGACCGACAGGTCCTGTTCGGCCGCGGGTACCTCGACCGTTCCGCCGTCGTACGGCAGGGTCTGCACGGTGAACATCTCGACGCCGTTCTGCGGGAGGCTGAGCGTGCGTGCGGCGTGGACCGGGCCGCCCGACTCCGTCCGGATCGTCAGCGCGTAGCCGCCCTTGAGCCCGGACGGTACGGGCGGGGTCACCGCGAGCGTCGTACCGCCCTTGACCGTGTACGTCTTGACGGTCTGTTCGCCGCCCCCGCTGCCCGCGGAGGCGATGACCTTCACGGTGGCGGTGGCGCCCGGCGCGGTGAGCGAGAGGGTCGATCCCTTGGCCCGGTTGTCGGCCGCGGTCGCCTGCGCGCCCACCGGACCGGTCGCCGGGATGTAGCCGACCTCCTGCCCGTCACCCTTGCCGCGGACCACGCGCAGCGCGGCCACCACCGGGGTGCCCTTTCCGCCCTCGGCCGGGGTCAGCAGCAGGGAGCCGGCTTCGCCCCTGGTGATGTCCTTCAGGTCGACGCCCGCAGTCATCCTCGACTTGACGTGGATCTCCTCGTGCCCGGCCGGGGAGATCGCGCCGTTCTTGCCGAGAAGTTTCACCTTCAGATCGGCGTCGTCGTCGCCGGGCGCGAAGGCCACCAGACGGACCGAGGTGGCGTCCGCCGGAATGCCGGGGAGCACCAGGGTGCCCGCCGGGTCGGCCGAGGCGGCCAGCCAGTCGCTGCCCGTCGCGTCGTCCGCGGTCCTGACGACCGCGCCGACACGTCCGGTACGGGTGGTGACGTGAACGGTCACGTCCTCGGCCGCCTCGCTGGTCAGCGTGGAGATCAGGACCGGGACGCTGGACCTGGCCGGCACCGTGATGCCCTCGCCGACGTCGGACTTGAGGGTGCCGTCCGGGCCGTACAGCTCGATGTCGGCGACGGCCGCGCTGTCGTCCGGGTTCGTGAGGTGGACGTAGTCCTCGCGGGACTTCGCGGTGCTCGCGGCCGGGAACCAGAAGTTCGTGCCGGGCCCGGTGCAGCTGACGCCGAGCAGACCGCGGGAGCCGCCCGCCTCGACCACGGTGGTCTGCTGGGTGGTCCAGCCGGGAGCCAGACGTCCGGTGGCGGTGCCGATGAGCGCGGGGGCGTCGGCACCGGACGCCTCGGCGGTGGCCGGTTTGCCGGGCTCCTTGAGAGAGACGACCGGCTTTTCGGGATCCGCCTTCTTCTTGCCCTTCTGGTCCTTTTTCCCGTCCTCGTCGGCGGTGGCGGACGTGGACTGCTTCAGTTCGGCTGCCCCGGCCTCGCCGCCGCTGCCACCCGCCGGGGCGAAGGACGTGTACGTCGTCTCCGCGAGGTCCGAGAGGCCGGGCGCCGGGCAGAGCAGGCTGGACCGTTCCACCGGCAGCCGGGTGGCGGCCCTCGCCTCCGTCATGCCCCCGTCGCCGGGCGCGGTGAGCGCGGCGAATCCGGTGACGGCGGCGAGGGCTGCGGCGCCCGCGATGAGGGACAGGCTGGTGGACTTCACTCGGACTCGCCTCGCGATGCATTACCGGTCGGCCACGGGTGCTGGCCCGGGGCGGGGTTCTCGTCGGGGTTCTGCGGGTCGTACGGGCCCTGCCCGCCGTAGCCGGCCTGGGGGTCGTAGGAAGCCTGCGGGTCGTACTGCGGGACCTGCGGGGCGTACTGGGCCTGTGGGTCGTACTGCTGCTGTTGCTGCTGGGCGTAGCCGTACGGGTCGTAGGCGTTCTGCTGGTACGGGTCCGCGGCGGCCTGGTGCTCGTGCTGCGTGCCGTACTGGCCGTCCTCGTACTGCTGCTCGCCCTGGTACTGCTGGTAGTCGGCACCCTGGTACTGCTGCGCGTCCCATTCGCCGTACTGCTGCTGCGGCACCGCCGCGTACTGACCGCTGTCGGCCTGCGGAGCGAAGACGTCCTGGTCGTCGCTCTGCTGCGCATCCGGCTGCGGCTGCGAAGAGAGCTGCGGCTCGGTGGTCTGCTGGGCGGGGATGTACTGGCCCGCCTCGTCCGGTACCTCCTCGGCGCTCCCGCTCCCGGCCTGCTCCGACTCCGCTTCCGCCTGGGCGGCCGCGCGGAGCCTGCGTGCCCGGCGTCCCTCGCCCGCGACCGGCTCCACGGGGACCGTCACGGCCTCCTCGGGCAGGTCGTCGTCGATCTCCCGGCGGCGGCCCGGCAGGGCGAGGACCAGCAGGACCACGGCCAGCGCGCTCTGGGCCCAGATCCAGGCCGTGTGGGTGAGCGGGGCGTCGTACGTGAGGTCCAGCGTGCCGCCCTCGGCGGGGAGCTCGAAGGCCTGGGCCCAGCCGTCGACCGTCTTACGGGTCAGTGCCCGGCCGTTCAGCGTGGCCTGCCAGCCGGGGTCGGCGGCGTCCGCGATCCGCAGCACCCGGCCGGAACCGCCCGCCGGGATCTTGGTGTGCGCCTCGACGGGGAGTGCGCCCACGGGCAGCGGTTCGGCGTCGGCGCCGGACGGGACGATCATGACGCGGGCGACCTGCCGGTCGACCCGCCACAGCGCGCTGCCGTCCAGCTGGCTCAGCCTGCTCAGGCCCGGGGTCGCGTCGAGAACCCGGCTCATCTCCTTCGGAGCGCCGTCCCGTACCAGTACGTAACGGATCGCGAAGCCGCTGAGCTGGCTGCCCTGGTCGGCGCCGGAGCCCGCGACCAGGTTGGCGACGACCTTGTCGAGGTGGCTGTTGCCGCCGCCCGCCTCGGCCAGTTCGGCGTCGCCGAGCCGCGCGCCGGAGCCGCGTACCAGGGTGTACGAGACGGCGGCGGGCGAAGTGCCGCCCAGGACCAGGGTGCGCGGCTGGTCGCGGGTGGCGCTCTCCTCCGCGACGAACGCCGGCACCTGCACCGGATCGCGGCGCTGCAGCGGGCCCGCGGCGCCGCCGATCATCCAGCCGACGGCGGCCAGCGCCGGGGCGAGGCCCGCGGCGAGGGCGATCAGCGCGGCGACGGGCTGGCGCCAGCCGAAGCTGAGCTCGGCGACGCGTACCCGCGCGCCGTCCGCGCCCACCAGCGCGGCGGCGATCAGCGCGATGCCGTAGACGAGGGTGGCGGGGCCCGCCCAGCCCGAGCCGTTGGCGAGCACGGCGAAGACCAGCGCCACGAGCGCGACAGCCCACGCGGTGCGCACCGCGAACTGCCGTTCCCCGCGCAGCAGCGCGGCCAGCGCGGCGAACACGATGCCGAGCAGCAGCACGCTGCCCGCGGCCTTGGGGCCGCCGGGGCTGATGCCGAGCAGATCGAGCGCCGAGGCCGTGCCCGTACCGATGTCCAGGCCGGCCTCCTTCAGGAAGTCGGAGGGGCTGCCGAGGAGCGAGAGCGACCAGGGCGCGAGGACGAGCAGCGGCGTGCCGATCGCGGCGAGGAAGCGGAGCCCGTACGCGACGATGTCGTCGCGGCGCAGTGCGAGCACACCGATGCCGAGGATCACCGCGAGCGGCCAGACGATGGGCGTGAACGCCATCGCGAAGGTGAGGAGCAGGGTGTACGCCCAGGTGGCGCGCCAGCTGCCGCGGGCGTCGCCGCCGGCCCGCATGCCGTGCGCGGAGACGGCGGCGCGGGCGATCAGCGGGAGCAGGACGGCCAGGACCGCGGTGCCGAGGCGGCCGGTCGCCAGTGCGCCGGTCGCCGCCGGCAGGAAGGCGTACGCGATGCTCGCCCAGGCCCGCAGCAGCCTTGATTCGAGCAGCGGCCTGGACACGAAGTACGCGGTCAGTCCGGCGAGCGGGACCGAGCAGACCAGCAGCAGCGTGAGCGCGAGGCCGGTCGAGCCGAGGAACAGCGCCGACAGCGCCGAGATGATGGCGAGATAGGGCGGCGCGGTCTGCGTGCCGCCGGTGCCGACCGGGTGCCAGCCGTCCGCGTACGTGCCCCACAGTGTGGAGACGTCGGCGGGCGCGGGCAGCAGCGCGCCGCCCGCGAGCGCTCCGCCGCCGAGCAGGCCGCGGCAGGCGATGAGCGAGACGAACAGCAGGACGGCGAAGAGCACCGGGCCCGGCTTCCGCCCGATCCGCTTCAGCCGCGCGAACTGCTCGATCTCCAGGAAGTCGGCGTCGTCACCGCCGGGACCGGACTCCACGGCGCCGTGCCGCGAGCCGCCCGCGTCGGCGTCGGAGCCGCTGCCGAAGTTTCCGGCGACCTGCTCGACGGTGGCACGGACGGTGGCACCGGGCGGCGGGAAGAGACCACGTAGTTCGGTCTGGTCGACGGCGCCCCTGCCGCGGCTGCGCCGGGCCGCGAGGATCCGTCCGGGGCGCAGCAGGGTGCCGAAGAGCCCGGCGACTTCGTCGAGGGCCTGGCCGGGCACCTTGCCGACGAGATAGGCGAGGGTACGCAGCAGTGTCCCGACGACGAGCCGGAGCATCACCCACGGCAGGGCCTTGGCGCGTGCGTTGACCAGCATCGTGTAGACGGCGCCGGCCTTGTCGACGCGGTGCGGGGAGGCGACGGAGCGTCCCGCGCAGTCGATGGGCCGGCGCTCGCGGGCGGAGGCCTCGGCATGTCTGAGGACGGCGTCGGGGGCGACGAGCACCCGGTGTCCCGCGGTGTGGGCGCGCCAGCACAGGTCGACGTCGTCACGCATCAGCGGGAGCCTGCGGTCGAACCCGCCGAGCTCCTCCCAGATGTCACGGCGGATCAGCATGCCCGCGGTGGAGACGGAGAGCACGGTACGGACCTGGTCGTGCTGGCCCTGGTCCTGCTCGCGCCGGTCGAGTCCGGTCCAGCGGCGGCCGCTGTTGGCGATGGAGACGCCGACTTCGAGCAGCTGCCTGCGGTCGTACCAGCCGCGGAGTTTGGGGCCGACGATCGCGGCGTGCGGGTCGTTGTCGACGACGCGCAGCAACTCGGCGAGCGCGTCGGGCTCGGGTGCGCAGTCGTCGTGGAGCAGCCAGAGCCACTGCACCGGTTCGCCGTGCGGCAGTTCGGGCAGGTCGTACGCGTCGTCGCGCCAGGTCCTGCTGACGGGGTCCCAGCTGTTGGGGCGCTTCAGGTACGGCAGGTCCTCCGAGCTGAGGACACCGGCCGTGCGGGTCGCCTCGTCGACGGCGGTGCCGAAGCTCGTACGGCGCGCGAGGTGCAGGACGCGTTCGGCGCCGAGCGCCTCGGTGACCAGCCGCGCGGAGTCGTCGGCGCTGCCGGTGTCGGCGGCGACGACGTTCTGTACGGGGCGTTCCTGCCCGAGCAGCCCGGCGAGCGCGTCGGGCAGCCAGCGTGCGCCGTCATGGGAGACGAGCACGGCGGTGACGACGTGCCGGGGGAACTCTGGGGCGGCGGCGGCCGCGTAGGGCGCCGTCGATTGGCTGTGCACGGACATCGAGGTACGGGCCCTCCGGCCGGGTCCGGGGGACGTCCCCCGGGGGCTGCATCGGTGTACACGCGCGCTCCGTCGGGGCGTTGGCGCGTCTCGGACGGATCCCCACACTAACGGTACGGATAACCGCGGTGGCGCCGAGCGGTTGAACGAGGGCTGCGATGGGGAGGGGCGGAGCGGCGGGACGGGCGACGGCGGACATGGCGATGGCCCGTCGCCTGCGGGCAGGATTGCGGGCGACGGGCCATGACCGGTCTCGGTTCGGTGCGCGGGTCGTGGGGATCCGGCGCACGGGTCGTGGTGATCCGATGCGCGGTGTTCTGTTGTCGCGGCGCTCGGCGGCGCCGGTTGCCGCGGCGGTCCGCCGTCAGACAGCGGCCTTCTTCAAGCGGCGCCGTTCACGTTCCGACAGGCCGCCCCAGATTCCGAACCGTTCATCATTGGAAAGCGCGTACTCAAGGCATTCGGAACGGACTTCACAGGCGAGACAGACCTTCTTGGCCTCGCGGGTGGATCCGCCCTTCTCAGGGAAGAAGGACTCGGGATCGGTCTGCGCGCACAGTGCGCGCTCCTGCCAGCCGAGTTCCTCGTCCGCGTCCTCGACCAGCAGTTGCTGGAACAGCTCGGTCATGTGCGCCCCTCGTCTGTCTCTTGCGTCCCCGTGATGCAGCCGTTACTGATTGCGGCCGAACGACACGAGTGAAATTACAAGTGTGTAGCTCCGGGCCAGTCAAGCGAAGATCTGCTATTGGCCCCGGTATTCACTCTGCGGAACCAAGGGTATGCGGAAAGTGTGCAAATAACCAAAAACCTGACATATGCCACCGTCTTCACCGCATCCCCTTCTCTCACTCAGTGAGACGACCGGGGCCATCGTCATGTTTCGATTCGATCACCGAAGCGATCAAGATCACAGTCGGGTCACAAGACCCCAATGACGTTTACGGACACGGCTGATGCGCCACATCTCCGCCGCCGCGACCACACAAACCTTTCCCCGTCGCCAGTAACTGGATGAGGTGAAACATTACCCCCCAAATCGGGCATTGGGTTGACAGTGTCGGGTCGAGCCGGTCTCCTTGACTTCATGCCAGCGACCGCAGCGATGTACGCCACCCACGTCCGTGGGTTCCGTACTGCTGTCCAGGCCCGCTGTTGCTGTTCCAGCTGTCGTAGCTGTTGACGCCGTAGAGCACCGGCTCCGGTCCGGTCCGGTTTCCAGCTCCTCTTGCGCAGAGCTTCCTCACCGAGTGACTCCGTAGGGTTTTCTCTCGCGTTTTCGTGGCTCTCAGGTATCCCTGACACCCCGCACATGCACCCCCCATGCCGAGGAACCACCGCTTCCATGAACAGCGACAGCGACCTTCAGATCGCCGGCGACATCCTTGAGGTCCAGCACCTCCTCCAGCCGGCCCGCGAGCACCCTTCCACCGTGGCCGAGTTCGTCGGGCTCGCCCGCGCCATCGCCGCCGACCGCGCGCAGTGGGCGCCGCTCGTGCGGTACGACACCACCAGCCGCTGGTACCACCGGCTGCGCACCGTTCCCCAGGCTCTCGGCTCCGCTGCGGGGCAGACCCCACTCGGTTACGAGGTGTGGCTGCTCAGCTGGGTGCCCGGCCAGGGCAGCGGACGCCACGACCACGGCCCGTCCTCCGGCGTACTGACCGTCCTGGACGGCCGGTTGACCGAGCACACCGAACGCGGCACGCGGACACTGGCCCCCGGCGCGCAGCGCGTCTTCGCACCCGGCTACGTGCACGAAGTGGTCAACGACTCCATCGAACCGGCCGTCAGTCTGCACATCTACTACCCGGGTCTGACCGAGATGCCGATGCACGCGGCTCAATGCGCCCCGGCGACCGTGGATGTCGTACCCGCCTGACAAACTGCTGTGCATGCGCATTGTGGTTCTGGCCGGCGGTATCGGTGGTGCTCGTTTTCTGCGTGGCCTCAAGCAGGCCGCGCCCGACGCGGACATCACGGTGATCGGCAATACCGGTGACGACATCCATCTGTTCGGGCTGAAGGTCTGCCCCGACCTCGACACCGTGATGTACACCCTCGGCGGTGGCATCAACGAGGAGCAGGGCTGGGGGCGTACGGACGAGAGCTTCCACGTCAAGGAGGAGCTCGCGGCGTACGGCGTGGGGCCCGAGTGGTTCGGGCTCGGCGACCGCGACTTCGCGACGCACATCGTCCGCACACAGATGCTGGGCGCGGGCTATCCGCTGAGCGCCGTCACGGAGGCGCTCTGCGCGCGTTGGAAGCCGGGGGTCCGGTTGCTGCCGATGTCCGACGACCGGGTCGAGACGCATGTCGCGGTCGACTTGGACGGCGAGCGCAGAGCGATCCACTTCCAGGAGTACTGGGTGAAGCTGCGCGCCTCGGTCGAGGCGCAGGCGGTCGTGCCGGTCGGTGCCGAGCAGGCCAAGCCGGCGCCGGGCGTGCTGGAGGCCATCGCCGAGGCCGATGTCATCCTCTTCCCGCCGTCCAACCCCGTCGTGTCGGTGGGGACGATCCTCGCCGTGCCCGGAATCCGGGAGGCGATCGCCGAGGCCGGGGTGCCGGTCGTCGGCCTCTCCCCCATCGTCGGGGACGCGCCCGTGCGCGGGATGGCGGACAAGGTGCTCGCCGCGGTGGGCGTGGAGTCGACGGCGTCGGCCGTGGCCCGGCACTACGGCTCCGGGCTGCTCGACGGGTGGCTCGTCGACACGGTGGACGCCGGGGCGGTCGACGAGGTGGAGGCCGCGGGCATCCGGTGCCGTTCCGTGCCGCTGATGATGACCGATGCCGACACGACGGCAGAGATGGCGCGACAGGCGTTGGTGCTGGCCGAGGAGGTACGGGCGTGAGTGCCGAGGCCTCCGGTGGGACGCCCTCGTACCGGGTCTGGGCGCTGCCCGGGATGCCCGAGGTGCGGGCCGGGGACGATCTGGCGAAACTGATCGCCGCCACCGGCCCGGGGCTGGTCGACGGTGACGTCCTGCTGGTCACGTCGAAGATCGTCTCCAAGGCGGAGGGCCGGATCGTCGAGGCCACCGACCGGGAAGCGGCGATCGATGCCGAGACGGTACGGGTGGTGGCCCGGCGCGGCACGCTGCGGATCGTCGAGAACCGGCAGGGTCTCGTCATGGCCGCGGCCGGGGTCGACGCCTCGAACACCCCTGCCGGAACGGTGCTGTTGCTGCCCGAGGATCCGGACGCCTCGGCGCGTGCCATCCGGGACGGGCTGCGGGACACCCTCGGCGTCGAGGTCGGGGTCGTCGTCACGGACACCTTCGGACGGCCGTGGCGCAACGGGCTGACCGATGTCGCGATCGGGGCGGCCGGGGTCCTGGTGCTGGACGATCTGCGGGGCGGTACGGACGCGCACGGTAATCCGCTGAGCGCGACCGTGGTCGCCACCGCCGATGAGCTGGCCTCGGCCGGTGATCTGGTCAAGGGCAAGGCTTCGGGGCTGCCGGTCGCGGTGGTGCGGGGGCTCGGCCATGTCGTGGACCCGACGGATGCCGCGGGCGGGGCCCGGGCGATGGTGCGGGTCGCTGCCGATGACATGTTCCGGCTCGGTACGTCCGAGGCGGTACGGGAGGCGGTGACCCTGCGGCGTACGGTGCGCGAGTTCACCGAGGATCCGGTGGACCCGGGAGCGGTGCGGCGGGCCGTGGCCGCGGCGGTGACGGCACCGGCGCCGCATCACACGACGCCGTGGCGGTTCGTGCTCCTGGAGTCCGAGGGGGCGCGGACCCGGCTGCTCGACGCGATGCGGGACGCGTGGATCGCGGATCTGCGCCGGGACGGCCGCGGCGAGGAGTCGATCGCGAGGCGGGTACGGCGGGGCGATGTACTGCGCCGGGCGCCGTATCTGGTGGTGCCGTGCCTGGTGATGGACGGCTCCCACACGTACGGGGACGAGCGGCGGGACACGGCGGAGCGCGAGATGTTCGTGGTCGCCGCGGGGGCCGGCATCCAGAACTTCCTGGTGGCGCTGGCGGGCGAACGGCTCGGCTCGGCGTGGGTGTCGTCGACGATGTTCTGCCGCGATGTGGTGCGGGAGGTGCTGGAACTGCCCGAGTCGTGGGACCCCTTGGGGGCGGTCGCGGTGGGGCATCCGGCGGTGGCGCCCGCGGCGCGGGCGGCGCGGGGTGCGGAGGAGTTCGTCACGGTGCGGTGAAGCGGGGCGGGGCTGCCTCCCCCGCTACAGGCGGGCGATGTCGCCTCTGGTCATGCGTGGGGCTCGGCGGGGTGGGGTGCGGCCCGAGAGCAGGATGAGGCGGGTCGCCCGGTGGCGTTGGCCCTCGTAGGGGGTGAGGAGGGCCAGCATTTCCTCGTCGTCGGCGTCTCTGTTGCCCGCCAGGGCGTGGCCGACGATGCCGGGGAGATGGAGATCGCCGACCGTGACCGCGTCCGCCGCGCCGTTCGAGCGCTGGAGGGTCTCGGCCGAGGTCCAGGGGCCGATGCCGGGAATCAGTTCCAGCCGGGCCATGGCCTCGGGGAGCTCCATGGCGGCCGCCTCCTCCAGCCGGCGGGCCACCCGTACCGCGCGCAGGATCGTGGCGGAGCGCTTGGCGTCGACGCCTGCGCGGTGCCATTCCCAGGACGGGATCAGTGACCAGGTGCGGGGATCCGGCATGACGTACAGGCCGAGGGCGGTGAACGCGGCATCGTCGGCGGGCCCGGGTGCCGGGGTGCCGTGGGTGCGGACCAGGTGGCGCCAGGCGCGGTAGGCCTCGTCCGTGGTGACCTTCTGTTCGAGGATCGACGGGATCAGGGACTCCATGACCAGACCGGTGCGCAGCAGGCGCAGGCCGGGGCGGCTGTGCCGGGTCAGCGCGAGCAGCCGGTGGCGCGGCCGGAAGGCGTCCGGGTCGTCCGCCGCGCCGAGCAGTGTCGGCAGCTGGTCCAGCAGCCAGGGCGCGCCCGGCCCCCAGGCTGCCGCTTCGATCCGGCCGCCCCGGGCCGTGAGCCGGAGGGTGCCGGGGCCCGCGGGCGTGCGGCCGGTCCGCCAGACCGTGCCGTCCCGGGTCATCCGGTAGGTGGGGTCGGCGGGGCCGCGGCGCAGCGGGCCGAGGACCAGGCGCAGGTCGAGCGGGCCGGGCGGGGTCCAGTCGCGGGACAGCGCGTCCGTCGCCGGAGCCGCCGCCTGGTGCGGGACGGTCGCGCGAGGGGCGCTGCGGGGTGCGAATCGTCCTGCCACGATGAGGTCCTCGGTCGTCGGGGGTGCCTGTCGA
Source organism: Streptomyces sp. NBC_00846 (assembly GCF_045207325.1). Classification (NCBI taxonomy): domain Bacteria; kingdom Bacillati; phylum Actinomycetota; class Actinomycetes; order Kitasatosporales; family Streptomycetaceae; genus Streptomyces; species Streptomyces sp. NBC_00846. The sequence goes on from NZ_CP108846.1 coordinate 2,794,965, forward strand.
GGGTAAGCGCAGTGGCGGGTGCCCGGGTGACCGGTTGTTCGTCCTACTCGTCGGACGAGAAGCGCACCGACGCGTCCGGCAGGATCGCCCCGCACCAGACACGGACGCCGGCGCGCAGTTCGTTGTCGGCGCCGACTCGCGCCCCGTCCCCGATGACCGCTCCCTCGACCACCGTACGCCTGCCGATCCTGGCACCGGCCCCGACCAGCGAGTCCGTGACCACGGCGCCCGGTTCGACGACCGCGCCGGCCAGTACCGCGGAGCCGTCGATCCGGGCGCCCTCGCCGATCCGGGCGCCCTCGCCGATGACCGTACCGCCAATGAGTTTGGCGTCGGCGGCCACCGAGGCCGTCGGCAGGACGAGCCGGTCGCCGCACCGGCCGGGGACGGCCGGGGACGGGGCGTGGCCCAGGACCAGGTCGGCGGAGCCGCGTACGAAGGCCTGCGGGGTACCGAGGTCCAGCCAGTACGTGGAGTCGACCATGCCCTGGAGGTGTGCGCCGGAGGCGAGCAGTCCGGGGAAGGTCTCGCGCTCGACGGAGACCGGGCGGCCGACCGGAATGGTGTCGATGACCGACCGGCGGAAGATGTACGCCCCCGCGTTGATCTGGTCGGTGACGATCTCCTCGGGCGTCTCGGGCTTCTCCAGGAACGCGGTGACCCTGCCGGTGCCGTCCGTCGGCACGAGTCCGAAGGCGCGCGGGTCCTCGACCCGGGTGAGATGGAGGGAGACATCCGCTCCGGAAGCGGTGTGCGAGGCGGCCAGCGCCCGGATGTCGAGGCCGGTGAGGATGTCGCCGTTGAAGACGAGCACCGGTTCGTCGGGGCCCGAGGCTAGCCGGGACGCGACGTTGCGCATCGCGCCGCCGGTACCGAGCGGTTCGCGTTCGGTGACGTACTCGATGTGGAGACCGAGCGACGAACCGTCCCCGAAGTACGGTTCGAAGACCTCCGCCAGATACGACGTCGCGAGCACGATGTGCTCGACCCCGGCGGCCCGGGCCCGTGCCAACTGGTGCGTGAGGAACGGGACGCCCGCTGCCGGAACCATGGGCTTCGGGGTGTGCACCGTGAGCGGGCGCAACCTCGTTCCCTTGCCGCCGACCAGGAGGATCGCTTCTCTTGCCTCTGTCACAGCGCTGACTCTGCTTCCTGGTGGGGCCTGGTCCGGTTTCGGCTGGCCAGTGTATGCAGACCGGTTCGGTCCTACCCGGTCAGCGGCCCTGCAGCTGGGCCGAGGTGGTCCGGGCCGAGCCGAGCTTCTTGTAGAGACGCGTTCCGGGGCATTCGGTTGCGAAACCGTCCCGGTGGCCGGAGATGACGTTGAGTTCGGCCTTCGTCCCCTTCTTGAACTTGTTCCCGCCGCCGGAGACGAGCGTGACCTTGCCCCGCGGGTCGGCTCCGAACAGGCCGAGCTTCCAGGCGGTGAGCTTCGCGACGGCGTTCACCGCTGCGGCGGGCGGGTTGGAGCTCGTGAAGGTGCCGAGCACGGCGATGCCCATGCTGTTGGTGTTGAAGCCGAGCGTGTGTGCTCCGAGAACGGGTTTCGTCACGCCTCCTGCCCGCCCTTCGTAGATGTTTCCGCACTTGTCGACGGCGAAGTTGTAGCCGATGTCGCGCCAGCCGCTGCTCTTGACGTGGTAGCGGTAGATGCCGCGCACGACCGCGGGCGCCTGGGAGCACGTGTAGCTGTTGCCCGTGGCGCTGTGGTGGATGAACGCGGCCTTGACGCTCTTGGTGTACACGAAGGCGCGCTCCCGGAGCTTCTCGTCGGCGCCCCAGCCCTTGCGGGTGATGATGTGCGGGCGGGGCCCGATGTACGGCTGGGCGCCGGGCGCGAGTCCGGCCTCCGCCTCGCTGAGGGTCTCGGTCTCCTGCTTGCTCAGGGTGGGGAGCACGCTCGGTTCGTGCGGTGCGGTGCGCCCGTCGGCGTCGGGGATGTCGGCGGTGCCCCGGGCGTCCGCGGTGTCACCACTGTCACCGGCGTTTCCGGTGTCTGCCTCGGCGCCCGCTGCCGGTAGCTGCTGCGGGTCCTTTCCTGGGTCGACGAGTTCGAGGCGCAGGCCGGTGGGCAGCGGTACCGCGGGGGAAGTGCGGTCCTGCGGGTCGGAGGCCTCCGGGCGTACGCGGACGGCGACACCGTCCGATTCACCGACCCAGAGCGGGGCGGTGGAGCCGCGGACGGTGCCGGACTCGCGCTCGGCGGTCCCGGGGTCGGCGGCGTGCTCGGCGTTGTGCGTCTCCAGGTCCTGCCAGTCCGACCAGCGGGTGGTGCCGAGGGCACGGGTACGGACCTGGACGGTGCCGTGGAGCTCGGTGTCGATGTCGTTCCAGACGACGCCGGCCAGGGAGAACGGGCGGACCTCGCGTTCGGGCAGCCCTTGCTCGGCGGCCTCGGTGGTCCGGGTGGGCTCGTCGGCGCCCCGGCCGGGCGCATCCGGCAGGGACGACATCGGCAGGGACTGCGTCGAGCCCGGCACGCCGGAGGGCTCGACGGACTCGGCGGGGGTGGTGGAGGTGTCGGCGGCGGCGCCCGCGGGCACGGCCGACGGCAGTACGAGAACCGCCGCACAGGTGACACCGATCGAGGATGCAATGAAGGCACGCATACGAACAATCCTGTTCATATGCTGACAACTCCGGCTACCCGGGTATCTCCGAGCAATTGACGGCCCGTCTGTCCAACCGGTGTACCCAGCGCCCGTCCGCCCCGCCCGGCCCGGTGCCGCCGCGTACCCTTGCGCGGATGAACGCCACCGACCGCACCCCCGCCGACCTGCTGCGTTCCGCGCTCGCCACGGACCCGGCCCGCCCCTTGGTCACTTTCTACGACGACGCCACCGGAGAACGCGTCGAACTGTCGGTGGCCACCTTCGCCAATTGGGTGGCCAAGACCGCCAACCTCCTCCAGGGCGGCCTCGCCGCGGAACCCGGTGACCGGCTCGCCCTTCTGCTGCCCGCGCACTGGCAGTCCGCGGTGTGGCTGCTCGCCTGCTCCTCGGTCGGCGTGATCGCCGATGTGCAGGGCGACCCGGCCGGCGCCGACCTCGTCGTCAGCGGTCCGGACACGCTGGAGGCCGCGCGCGCCTGCCGCGGCGAGCGGGTCGCGCTGGCGCTGCGCCCGCTCGGCGGCAGGTTCCCGCAGACGCCGGAGGGTTTCGAGGACTACGCGGTCGAGGTGCCGAGCCAGGGCGACCGGTTCGCCCCGTTCGCCCCGGTGGACCCGGACGCTCCCGCGCTCGCGGTGGGCGGCGCCGAGCTGACCGCGGCGCAACTGGTGGCGCGGGCCCGCGAGGATGCGGCCGCCCTCGGCCTGACCACCGGGTCTCGGCTGCTGACGGGACGTACGTACGACACCTGGGAAGGCCTGAGCGCGGGGCTGTTCGCGCCGCTGGCCGCCGGGGCTTCCGTGGTCCTGTGCCGGCATCTGGGACAGCTGGACGAGGGCGGTCTCGCCAAGCGCGTCGAGAGTGAACGGGTCACCAACAGCACGGTATGACAAGCGCCCTGATGATCGCCCGTCCGGCCCACAGCGGGCCGAGCCCTCGGGGCTGCGCGTCAACTCCGGTACATCATCGGCGGTACAGACCACTCGGGACACAACCAAGCGTGAGGTTCAGCCGTCTACTCCTGCGACCGGCGGCCCAACGCGCCGCCGAACGTGAAGGATGGACGCAGACGTGAGCGAAAGCGCCGGCCCGCCGGACGGCTCCGACGACTCGGCCGCGGGCCAGCGCGCGTCGCAGGCCGGGGACGGCTCCGGTGCCGGCCCGGAGCCCCTCGCCGGACACAGGCACCACTGGCTTCGCTGGACCGCGCTCGGCGTCTCGCTGGTCGTCCTGGTCGCCGCGGGCGGTGGCTGGTGGCTGTACCGGAAGCTCGACGGCAACATCAGGACGGACACGTCCGCGGCGGCCGAACTCAAGGCGTACGAGCGGGAGCGGCCCGCCACCGTGGTACGCGACGCGGAGAACATCCTGCTCATCGGCTCCGACAGCCGGGCCGGCGACAACCGCGAGTACGGGCGTGACGACGGCGGCAGCCAGCGCTCCGACACCACGATCCTGCTGCACCTCGCCGCGGACCGGAAGAGTGTCACCGCGATGTCCCTGCCGCGCGACCTGATGGTGCAGATCCCGGTCTGCCACACAGCGGACGGCAAGGCCACGAAGGAACAATTCGCCCAGTTCAACTGGGCCTTCGAGTTCGGTGGCACCGCCTGTACGGTCCGTACGGTCGAGAAGCTGACCGGCGTCCGGATCGACCACCAGATGGTCGTCGACTTCAACGGCTTCAAGGACATGGTCGACGCCGTGGACGGTGTCGAGGTCTGCCTCAAGAAGCCGGTCGACGACCCCGACGCCCATCTGAAGCTCCCCGCCGGACGCCAGAAGCTCGACGGCGAGCAGGCACTGGGGTACGTACGGGCCCGCAAGTCCATCGGCAACGGCAGCGACACCGACCGGATGGACCGCCAGCAGCAGTTCCTGGGCGCGCTGGTCAACAAGGTGCAGAGCAACGGCGTGCTGCTCAACCCGACCCGTCTCTACCCGGTGCTGGACGCGGCCACCAAGGCGCTGACCACGGACCCGGGTCTGGACACCCTCAAGGACCTGTACGAGCTGGTGCGCGGTCTGCGCGAGGTACCGACCGACAAGGTGCAGTTCCTGACCGTGCCCCGGCAGCCGTACGCCGCCGACCCGAACCGGGACGAGCTCGTCCAGCCCGACGCGGACCGGCTCTTCAAGCAGCTGCGCGAGGACGCCCCGGTCGCCGTCGTCCCCGCGGACCGGCTCAAGAACGACAAGGGCGGTGCGGACGACAACGGGAAGAACAACGGGAAAGACAATGCCCCGGCCGATACACCAGGCGCCGCGGGCCCGAGTCCCACACCGACCTATTCGGGCAACAACGCGGCGGCGGACCTGTGTAAGCAGTAAAGCAATTCCCAAGCAGAAGCCGGTGATCGGCGTGTAATGAGCAGAATGACCAGTTGTAAGGACCGTGGAATTTGTCACGCTCGTCGCTCGACGCCGAACTGGGCCGATAGTGTGACGCGATCCGGCGCTGCCGGCCGACAGGCCGCGCACTTCTGGAGCGAAAGATCGAGCGCCTGATCGGGGAAGGCGCCTCGCGTGGCACCGACGGAGGACTCAAGCAACCGTGGATGCGCAAAGCCGTGGGCGGTCGGACGATATCGACCCCGCAGACCAGTGGGTCCTCAATCCGGACACCGGCGATTACGAACTGCGACTGAATAATTCCGGAGGGGATTCGGCCGGTGCTTCCCAGGCGCCGGGCCCGCGCATCCCGCGTCGCAGAGAGCCGGACGATGAAAGCAATGGCGGGCGCAGAAACACCTCCCGTGACGGCAGTGGTGAGCGCCGGGGGCAGTCCCGGCGTGACGGGCAGGAGTCCGGTCCGCGCCGCGACGTCCCGGCGCAGCGCGGGCGCCGTTCGGCCAATGGCCCGCGCGGTCAGGAGGGTTCCGGCCGCGGCGACACTGCTGGCCGCCGCAGCCGCAAGGCCCCCAAGGCGCGCCGCAAGAAGGCGCTGCTGTGGACGGGCGGCGTGACGGCCTTCGTACTCGTCGGCCTGTCGGTGGGCGTATACGCGCTCTACCAGCACTTCAACGGCAACCTGAACACCGTCGACATCGGCAGCGCCGGCAACAAGAACGTCATCACCGCCGACGCCCCGGTCAACATATTGATCATCGGGACCGACAAGCGCACCGGTAAGGGCAACGAGGGATACGGCGACAAAGGCAGCGTGGGCCATGCCGACACCAACATCCTCTTCCACGTCTCCAAGGACCGCACCAACGCGACGGCACTCAGCATCCCCCGCGACATGATCACCAACATCCCGGACTGCACCACCAAGCAGCCGGACGGCTCGGAGAAGGTCATTCCGGGGACGCAGAACATCCGCTTCAACGCCAGCCTCGGCCAGGACGGCCGCGACCCGGGCTGCACCATGCGGACGGTCGAGGAGATCACCGGCCTGCGACCGGACCACTTCATGATGTTCGACTTCAACGCGGTGAAGGAGCTGTCCACCGCGGTCGGCGGCGTCAAGATCTGTCTGGCCAAGCCGGTCAAGGACAAGGACTCGCACCTGGACCTGCCGGAGGGTGAGCACAAGATCCAGGGCGAGGACGCCCTGGCGTTCGTACGGACCCGGCACAGCTTCGGCAACGAGAGCGACCTGGACCGGATCAAGGTCCAGCAGCAGTTCATCGCCTCGATGATCCGGCAGATGCAGTCGGACGACACCCTGAGCAGCCCGACCAAACTGTTCAAGCTGGCGAACGCGGCGACGAGTGCGCTCACCGTGGACACCGGCATCGGTTCGCCGAAGAAGCTGGCCTCGCTGGCCCAGGAACTCGGCAAGGTCAACACCAAGAACATCACCTTCACGACGGTGCCGGTGCTGGACAACCCGGCCGAGAAGGTCCATGCCACCGTCGTGCTGGACGCGGCCAAGGCCGACCCGCTGTTCGCCATGATGCGCGAGGACACCTCGCTCACCGAGGTGAAGGCGCAGAAGAAGGCCGCGAAGAGCAAGCAGGACGCACTCCTCAAGGGCACCAAGGCCGCCGCGGCCGACGTACGGGTCGATGTGTACAACGGCGGCAAGGTCGCCGGTGCCGCGCAGACGACCGTCGCCTGGCTGCAGAACAACCAGGGCGTGCTCAAGTCCACGAACAAGGCCAACGCCCCGGCGAAGACCGACAAGACGACGCTGGAGTACGCACCGAACCAGGCGGACCAGGCCCGTGCGCTGGCCGCCATGATGGGCCTGCCCGGCTCGGCCCTGAAGCAGGGCACCACGGACGCCGAGGGGCTCCAGGCGATGGTGCTGACCCTGGGCGCCGACTTCAAGGGGGCGGGCATCCCCATCACGGGACCGGCGAAGGTGCCGGACGGCATTCAGCAGGCAAACGCCGACAAGGCAGAGTGCGCCAAGTGACACCAGGTCACTGCGCCAAACCACGAGTCTTAGCAGCAGGGGGGTCCTGGTGGGACGGAGCAGTACACCCGGGGAGGGGACGCGACCAAGCGTCCGGCACGCCGGTCAACTCGGCTGGGACGACGGGCTCTACGAAGACGCCCCGGAGACTGCCCAGGACTCCGGCGCGGACGGCCGCCGGCCCGCGCCGGCGGGCGGCGGCCGTCGCAAGGGCGGGGCGAAGCGGCACGGCAAGAAGGGCAAGCGCCGCGTACTGCGCTGGACCGCCTCGGTCCTCTCGCTCGTCATAATCGGCGGCGCCGCCGCCGGATACCTCTACTACGAGCACCTCAACGGGAACCTCAAGAAGGAGGACCTGACGCTCGGCGACAAGAAGATGGCCGACCACAAGGCCAACGCCGCCGGTCAGACCCCGCTGAACATCCTGCTCATCGGCTCGGACGCGCGGGACTCCAAGGAGAACCAGAAGCTCGGCGGGGCCAAGGACACCTTCGGGGCGCCGCCCCTGGCCGACGTACAGATGCTGGTCCATCTCTCCGCCGACCGCAGCAACATGTCGGTGATCAGCATGCCGCGCGACACACTGCTGAAGATCCCGAAGTGCACCGACCCGAAGACGAAGCACGTCTACCCCGCGACCATGGGTCTGGAGATGACCAACAAGACGCTCGGCCGCGGCGGTCCCGGATGCGCCGTGGCCACCTGGTACGAGCTCACCGGCATCACCATCGACCACTTCATGATGATTGACTTCGCCGGTGTGGTCTCGATGGCCGACGCGATCGGCGGCGTCCCGGTCTGCGTCAAGGGCAACGTCTACTCCCACACGCGCGACGGCAAGGGCTCCGGGCTGAAGCTGGAGGAGGGCACCACCAAGGTCAAGGGCAAGCAGGCCCTTCAGTGGCTGCGGACCCGCTACGGCTTCAAGGACGGAACCGACCTCAGCCGTACGCACGCCCAGCACATGTACATGAACTCGATGGTCCGTGAGCTACGCAAGGGCACCAAGCTCACCGACCCGGGCAAGCTGATGGGCCTCGCCGAGGCGGCGACCGACGCGCTGACGGTCGACAAGGGCAACAAGGGCCTCGGCAGTGTCAAGAAGCTGTACGACCTCGCGGGCGAGCTCAAGAAGGTGCCTACCAAGCGCATCACGATGACGACGATGCCGAACGTCTACGGAACGGGCGTGAACGCGGGCCGGGTGCTCCCCAAGCCCGTCGACGCCGATCAGCTGTTCCAGATGGTCCGCGACGACGTCCCGCTCGACGGCAAGGCGTCCAAGCGCAAGGCCCCGGTCGCCAAGAAGCCCACGGCGCCCGTCGCCGAGATCCCGGTCAGCATCCGCAACGGAACCCGCACGGACACCGAGTACCCGGTCAGGGGCCGCGCCTCGGCGATCCAGGGACTGCTCGCCGGGAAGGGCTTCGCTCAGGCCGCGGTCGACAAGCAGAACACCGACGCGGCGGCACGGACCGGGGTGCTCTTCCCCAGCGTGGACATGGAGGGCAATGCCCAGGCCGTGGCCACGGCTCTCGGTATTCCGCTGACGGCGGTGAAGAAATCGACCGCGGTCTCCGGCATCACGCTGACCGTGGGGGCCGACTGGCGCGAGGACGGGGACTATTCCGCGCCGAGCGCCGCGGAGAAGACTCCGGAGAGCGCCATCGCCCTGAACGGCGACGACGAAACGGCCTGCATGGACATTCAGCCGGGTTTCGGCTGGTAGCCGGGCACGACGCACGGTGTGGGGGCTATACGGAATTCCGGAGGGCCCCCACACCGTGTCGGCGGCTATACGGAGACGGCCGGGCGCCGGCTGGCGATGACCTTCTTCGCCAGCGAGCGCGGGCTGGTCAGGAAGCCGTACCCCCATGACATGTGCATCGTCGCGAGGGCCACCGGGATCCGGGCCCGCGCCTTCAGCGACAGGCCCTTGCCCGCCGGAAGGGACCCGGCGACGATCGCCGCGACGTATCCGGCGGGAACGACGAACGCCCACGGGGTGACGGCCGCACCGGCCACGATGCCCGCCGCGATCGCGCAGACGGCGGTCGGTGGCGCCAGGTAGCGCAGGTTGATCGAGCCGGAGTGGTAGCGGGCCACGACGTGCCGCCAGCGGCCGTAGTCCTTGTACTGCTTGGCGAGCGCCCTGACAGAGGGCCGCGGCCGGTACTGCACCTTCAGCTCGGGCGAGAACCAGATCAGACCGCCCGCCTCGCGGATGCGGAAGTTCAGCTCCCAGTCCTGGGCGCGGATGAACTCCACGTTGTAGCCGTCCGCCTTCTCCAGTGCCTCGCGGCGGAAGACACCGAGATACACGGTCTCCGCCGGGCCCGCCTGGCCGCCGGTGTGGAAGGCCGCGTTGCCGACGCCGATCTTCGACGTCATGGCCGCGGCCACGGCGTCCTCCCAGGCGTTCTCGCCCTCGGCGTGCATGATGCCGCCGACGTTCTGCGCGCCCGTCTCCTCCAGGAGGCGGACGGCCGTCGCGATGTAGTTCGGCGAGAGCATGCCGTGGCCGTCGACCCGCACGACTATGGGGTGGCGGGAGGCCTTGATCGCGGCGTTGAGGGCGGCGGGGGTGCGGCCGGTCGGGTTCGGAACGGTGTGCACCCGGGGGTCCTCGCGCACCAGCTCCGCGGCGATCTCGTCCGTACGGTCCGTGGAGGGCCCCAGCGCGATCACCACCTCCATCTCACCTGCGTACTCCTGCTCCAGGATGTGCCGGACGGAGTTCCTGAGATGGCGTTCCTCATTGAGCACCGGCATGATCACGGAGACGGCGGGGTGCTGCGCGGCAGACATGGTGGTCCTCGGGTGGTCCTCGGGGCGCCAGGGGTTCAGACCCCACCAGGCGTCGATATTCGGCCGCCACGTTACCGCGAACGGGGGACACGGGCGCGCGGCGCCGGGTCGCGTCCCGGAGTGCAGATCATATGGACCTACTGTGCGAACGGTCCCCCTTGCACCGCGGAGGTTCCCCCGTGCCCAGGCCGCACCCCTCCCCCCGTCCGCCGCACTCCCGCGCAGTTCCGCCGCAGCGCAGGTCCAGAAGGCAGGACGAGCGGCCCCGCTGGGGCATGCGGCTGGTGACCGGTATCTCTGTGCTGGTGCTCGGGGCCGGTGGGATCGGCCACGCGGTGGTGACCGGCCTGGAGACCGGTATGGACCGGATCGACCCGTTCAAGGACATGAAGAACCGGCCCCGGGCCGGCCACGGCATGAATCTGCTGCTGGTGGGCACCGACGGCCGCGATCGGATCACCCCGCAGGAGAAGGAGAAGTACCGGCTGGGCGGTGCGCCGTGCAATTGCACCGACACCGTCATGCTGGTGCATCTGTCAGCGGACAAGGGGCGCGCGAGCATCGTCTCGCTGCCCCGCGACAGCTACGCCGAGGTCCCCGAGCACAAGGACCGCAACTCCGGCACGACGCACGCCGCCCACGCGCTGAAGCTGAACGCCGCCTACTCCGAGGGCGGGCCCGGTCTGACCGTGCGGACCGTCGAACAACTGACGGGCGTCAAGATCGACCACTACCTGGAGGTCGACTTCACCAGCTTCATGAAGACGGTGGACACCCTGGGCGGGGTTCAGATCTGCACGACCCGGCCGCTGATGGACTCGTACACCGGTCTCGACCTCGCCGCGGGCACCCATGAGCTGAACGGCGGGCAGGCGCTCCAGTACGTACGCTCCCGGCACATCGACGGGGCCTCCGACCTGGGCCGGATGCAGCGCCAGCAGAAATTCCTCGCCTCACTGATCAAGCAGGCGACCAGCAGCGGTGTGCTGCTGAACCCGGTGAAGTTCCGGGACGTCGCCTCGACGATGCTGAACTCGGTCCGGGCCGACAAGGGGTTCGGTACGGAGCAGATGCTGGAGCTCGGCCAGGCGATGCGCGGCTTCTCCCCCGCCTCGTCCGAGTTCACCTCCGTGCCACTGGGAAACGTCGCGTACCCGATCAAGGGCGTCGGCTCCACGGTCAAGTGGGACGAGGCGAAGTCGAAGAAGCTCTTCCAGGCGCTGCGCGACGACCGGCCGCTCTCCCCGGAGCGGACCGGCGGACCGAAGGCCGTGCAGGTCGATGTCGCCCCGCAGGAGATCCGGGTCCAGGTCTACAACGGGACCCCGAAGGACGGCCTCGGCAAGACGGTCGACGAGGGGCTGCACGCCACCGGTTTCGACACCACGCGCGCCCCGCTGAACGGGGAGCCGCGCAATCTCGCGCACACGCTGATCACGTACGACCCCCGCTGGGACCGGTCCGCGAAGTCCCTGGCGGGCGCGTTGCCCGGGGTCGAGCTGCGGGCGGTGCGGGGGCAGGGCCCCCTGATGAAGGTGACGGCAGGCACGGACTTCGAGAAGGTGCGACGGGTACGGGGGAAGGAGACGAGCCGGGGCGAATTCGGCGCCGTCACGGGCGATCAGGTGGCCTGTCCGTGACCGCGGCCACATGCGGCTCGATCCGGGCCCGGCACTGTGCCCCGGGCGTCCTGACGAAGTGTCGTTGCGGTGCTACGCGTCGTCGATGCCGTCGGCTGCGCGCTTCTCGCGCAGTTCCTTGATCGCGCGGCGTCGGGCGAGGCGGTGGGTGCGCCGGATCTGCGCCTCCTGGTAGCGCCGCTTGTCGCGCTCCGTCTCCGGGATCACCGGCGGTACGCGGCGCGGCTTGCCGTCCGCGTCGACCGCGGCGAACACCAGGTACGCGCTGCCGACCTGCTGGGCGGGGGTGGACTCGTTCCACCGCTCGGCCATGACGCGGACGCCGACCTCCATCGAGGAGCGGCCGGTCCAGTTCACCTGGGCGCGGACGTGAACAAGGTCACCGACGCGGACCGGCTCCAGGAAGACCATCTCGTCCATCGAGGCCGTCACCGCGGGTCCGCCGGAGTGCCGGCCGGCCACGGCGCCCGCCGCGTCGTCGACCAGCTTCATGATCACGCCGCCGTGCACCGTACCCAGCAGATTGGTGTCGCTGCCGGTCATGATGTGGCTGAGGGTGGTCCGGGAAGCGGCGGTCGACTTGCCCGGAATGTCGCCCTCCGGGTGCGGGGCCTGATCTGTCATACCGTCCACCTTATGCGGGGGCTTCCGGCCCGCCCCAATGCATCAGGTTCGCAACATCCCTGATGCGATTTCCCGTAGACCCTGTAAGAGCGGCACACCCGGCCTGCACACTGGATCGCATGAACGATTGGCCCGAGGGCTGGACCGACGACAACCGCAGCGGCAACCGCTACGGGCAGGGCAGTGACAGCGACCGGCCCGAGAGCGCCCGCGTGATGGGACACGTCCAACGGCGTCCCGCGCCGCCGCAGCAGCGCCCCGCGCCGCCCCGGCAGCGCCGGCCGGAGCCACCGTATTCCGGCGGCTACGGCGACAGCGCCGAGTACGACAGCGGTTACAACACGGGCCAGGTCTACGGCGGCGGTGGCAACGGCGGCGGTGGCCGGGGTGACGGCGGTTACATCCAGGGGCGCCCCGCGCCCAACTGGGGCCGCCGAATAAAGATAGGCACGCTGTCCCTGGTCGTCGTGGTGCTCGCGGTCTCCATCGGCACGTACTTCTGGGCCGACTCCAAGCTCAAGCGCGAGGTGGACCTCTCCAAGGTCATCGAGCGGCCGAAGGCCGGCGACGGCACCAACTACCTGATCGTCGGTTCCGACAGCCGCGCGGGCATGACGGCCGATGACAAGAAGCGGCTGCACACCGGCTCCGCCGAGGGCAAGCGCACCGACTCGATGATGATCCTGCACGACGGGTCGAACGGCCCGACGCTCGTCTCCCTGCCCCGTGACTCCAACGTCGAGATCCCCTCGTACAAGGGTTCCGACTCCGGCAAGTTCTACCCGGCCCGGGGCCGGTTCACCAAGCTGAACGCCGCGTACGCCGAGGACGGCCCCGAACTCCTCGTCCGTACTGTCGAGTTCAACACCGGACTGCACATCGACCACTACGTCGAGATCGGCTTCGGCGGCTTCGCCAAGATCGTGGACGCGATCGGCGGGGTGGAGCTGGACATCCCCAAGGCGTTCAAGGACAAGAAGTCCGGCGCCGACTTCAAGGCGGGCAAGCAGACGCTGAACGGCGAGCAGTCGCTGGCCTTCGTCCGTACCCGGTACGCGTTCGCGGGCAGCGACCTGGACCGTACGAAGAACCAGCAGAAGTTCCTTGCGGCGTTGGCGAGCCAGACGGCAACGCCGTCCACGATCCTCAACCCGTTCAAGCTGTACCCGACGCTGGGCGCCGGTCTGGACACCCTGATCGTGGACAAGGACATGTCGCTCTGGTCCCTGGCGCAGATGTTCTTCGCCATGAAGGGCGTCACGGGCGGTGACGGCGTATCGATGAACATGCCGATCTCGGGCTCCACCGGCGGCAATCTGGTCTGGGACAAGGCCAAGGTCAAGCAGCTGGTGGAACAGCTCAACAACGACGAGAAGGTCACCGTCACCAGTAACTGAAGGTAGCCGGGCAGTAAGCATGAAGCAGGGCCCGGACGGTTCGCCGTCCGGGCCCTGCTTCATGTGCCGTCCGGGCCCTGCTTCACGTAGGGCCCGGGCCGGCCCCGAGGGGCCGGCCCGCGCTGTTTCACGGGAACAGGGTCACGAGGCCTTCTTCAGCGTGAAGTTGCCGGTCGTCGTCTCCCCCTTCTTGAGCTTCACCGTGGCGGTCACCGGCTGGTAGCCGTCCTTGGCCACGACCACGGTGACCGGGTTGTTGCGGGTGTCGAACCACAGGGCGAAGGTGCCGTCCTTGGCGGTCCGCACGGTGTAGCTCGTCGTCGAGGCGCTGATCTGGATGGTCGCCCCGGCCAGTGGCGCGGTGCCGCCCTTGCCGTCGGCGCCGAGCACGGTGCCGGCGTACTTGCCCCAGTCCTTCGGCGGGCTGACGTGCATTTTTACGTCGACCGGGACACCGGCGTACGGGGTGTCGGTCTGGACGGTCAGCGCCGCGGTGTAGTCGCCGGGCTGGGTGACCTCGGGGACCGTGGCGTCCAGGCCGACGGTGATCGTGGTGCTCTCCCCGGGCTGGAGTGTCACCTTGTCCTTGCTCGTGGACAGCCAGCTGACGTCCGAGGACTCGCCGCCCTGGTCGTAGCCGGGCAGCACCTCGACGGTGGACACCGGCGGCGTCGAGCTGCCGCCGGGGTTGCCGCCGACCTTGTAGAAGCCGGAGGCAGCCCCCACACGGTAGACGCTGGTGTTGGCGTTGGGCAGGGCGGTCCAGCTGCCGGTGCCCGGGTCGAAGGCGTAGCCCTGGTTGGTGATGGCGGCGCTGTTGTTGACGACACCGCTGGAGACCAGCAGCTTGCCGTTGCCCACGCTGTACGCCGAACCCCACAGGTCTGCGGGCATGTCGGCGACGGACGACCAGCTGTCGGCGCCCGGGTCGTAGACGTAGGCGTGCTTGGTCGTACTGCTGCCGCCGCTGCCGCCGGCGCAGTAGAGCTTGCCGTCGATGCCGCCGCAGGACTGCCAGGAGATCGGCTCCGGGTAGGAGGCGATCTGGGACCAGCTGTCCGACGACGGGTCGTAGACCGTGGCGTCCGTGGTGCCACAGCTGCTGGTGCAGCCGCCGACGACGTAAAGCTTGCCGCCGAGCACCGCGCTGCCCGAACCGGCGTACGGCTTGGGCGAGGACGCCTTGGTGGACCAGCTGTTCGACGCCGGGTCGTAGACCTCCAGCTTGGCGTCGGGGTCGCCGTCGCCACCCCAGCCGCCGACCACGTACAGCTTGCCGCCGATGAAGCCGTGGGCCGGGCTGCCCTCGCGGGTGTCGGCCGCGGAGGCCAGCTTGGTCCAGGAGCCGCTGTCGGGGTCGTAGGCGTACAGCGCGTTGGTGTCCGCGCTGCCGGTGTAGCCGAAGGCGGAGTAGACCTTGCCGTCGTGGACGGCGACCGCGTTGTCCTGCACAGTGGTCGGCAGGTTGGCCACCGGCTGCCAGGCGTCACCGGCCGCGTTGGCCGCCGGAGCCGCATCCGAGGTCTTGCCCTTGCTGAGGGCCAGCGGGGAGTAGTTGCCCTTCACCAGGTTGAGCGGCGCGCCGCCCTTGAGCTGCTGGGTGAAGCCGCCCGGCTGCTCGCCCAGGGTGAGGCTGGCAGGCGCACCGCCGGTGTTCTTCACCGTCAGGTTCTGGGTGGCCTTCTTGCCCCAGTCGACCGTCTTGTCGATCGAGCCGGGGGTGAACGCCAGCTTGCCGGCCTTCAGGCTGAAGTTCGCCTTGTTGACGCTGTCCGCCGCCACGTCCACCGACTTGTCCAGGTCGGCGTAGTGCGACTTGGAGGCGGTGAAGGTGTGGCTGCCGGTCTTGGAGCTGAACATCCAGTAGAAGCCGCCGCCGAGCGCCGGGTCGTCCGGGGTGGCCGCGGTGATGGCCTTGTCCTGCGGGGCGTCGGTGTTGACGACAGTGGCTCCGACGACGGCGTCGTCGGTGTTGGCGTCCTTCACGGCACCGGCCACCAGACCACCGTTGACAGGCTCGTAGGTCCGCTTGCCCACGAATACGTTGTCAAGCTCCCACCAGTAGCCGTAGCTGCCCGTGAAGTGGAACCGCAGCTGCACGCCGGGCTTCCCGGCGTAGTCGGTCAGCGGAAGCTCGACATGGGCGGGGCCGGTCAGGGTGGTGGTGCGGTTCCAGATGTTGGTCCAGGTCGCACCGCCGTCAGTGCTGACGTCGATGTTGCCGGTCTGGTTGCTGAAGCTCTTGTAGTCGGTGTCGAACTCCAGTTGCGGGCTGTCGTTGCCGGTCAGGTCGATGACCGGCGTGATCAGCGAGCTGTCCTGCTTCTTGCCGCTGCCGATCTTGTCACTGTCGACCATGGCGAAGGCGCCGGAACCACCGGTCTTGTTACCCCGCTTACCGAAGTCGTCGAAGGACCAGCCGCCGGTGGTGCCATCGGCGTTGACCACGCTCCAGCCCTCGGGGGCGCCGGCGGTGGAGTCGAAGGGCTCGGTCGGGCCGGACCGCTTGACCTGGTAACCGGGCGCCGTGGCCGCCTGGGCGTCCGCCGGGACCGCGACGTTCACGGTCTGCGCCGCGTCATCCACGGTCACCTGCTTGGTGACCTCCTTGTAGCCGGGGTACACGGAGGTGAAGCGCAGGGTGTAGTCAGCGCCCTGCGGCAGGTCGACGCTGTACGCGCCGGTGTACGGGTCGGTGAAGACCGGGGCGCCGGGCACGTCATCGATGGTGATCTTCGTGTAGAGCGGCCAGCCGTGGCCGGAGCCGTCGGTCACCTTACCGGTCACGGTCTGCCGGGCCACCGAGTCCAGCGCGAAGTCCATCGTGACCGTACCGTCGTCGACGACGACGCCGTGGGCCTTCTTGGGCTCGTACCCGTAAGCGTACGCGGCCATGTTGTAAGTGTCAGGCGGCACTGTCAGGTTGTAGTGCCCCTGGGCGTCGGTGGTCGACCGGTAGATACCGGCTACGACGGAGGCGCCGGAAAGCGCCTTGCCGGAGCTGTCGGTGACGGCGCCGGAGATCTCGCCGTGCGAGCCGACTTGGAGGGTGGCGAGACCGCCCCCGGGATGCGTCGCGGTGGCGACGGTGCCCGGAGCGGCTGCCTCGGCGCCGGTGGCAGCCTGGGCGACGGGTAAGCCCGCAGCCATGACTGCGACGGCCGCCGCGGTGAAAGCGGCCAGTCGCGCGGAGATCCTCCGCGCGGCCGGTCTGGAATGCCTCGAAGTGCGCAATGTGTGACTCCCATGCAGCTGAACTGGGGTCGACCCGTGCGCTGGTTCTCGGTCGACAGCAGATGGATTCATCCGCCGGGACAACTAAACATCGTTGCCATGCTCTCGACAAGACCGCCATGGCGGATACACGATCTACCATGGACCCGCACATTTGTGATGATCCATCAGCTTCGGCTCGGCAGTCCTGGCTCGGACACCAGGGAGCAAGT
The DNA here is from genome assembly GCF_045207325.1 of Streptomyces sp. NBC_00846. NCBI lineage: Bacteria > Bacillati > Actinomycetota > Actinomycetes > Kitasatosporales > Streptomycetaceae > Streptomyces > Streptomyces sp. NBC_00846. Next base: position 2,811,855 of record NZ_CP108846.1, read on the forward strand.
AACCCGCCGGTACGTTCTGGAGTTCACCGACGGCGACGGACGGTCGGATCGTGCTCGGCGATGTGTCGGGCGACAGCGCCGCGTCATCCCATTCGCAACCGCTGCACCCAGCCACAGCCAGGTGCAGCAGTTGAGACGGTCAGACCCGCGGGGTCTCCGCACCAGGTGCGTGTGCTGCCGGTTCGACCTTCTGCGCCCGGAGTTCCCTGACCTCAGCCTGAAGGTCGGCGAGTTGCCGGTGAAGTGCCTGAATCGCAACGATGGCAACGCCGTTGGCATCGGTGCAGCAGATCGTCTTGTCGTCGGCTCCCAGGCCGAGGTGGGCCCGCCAGTCCTGTGCCATCGGCCCCAGGTGGCGCACTTCGTCGTCCTCCCACCGGTACCGCCATGTGCTTACCGGCAGACGGACCACTCGGGCAAGGACGTCGAACCCGTTCACGCCGTCACCCGCCTCGGCGACTGTTTCCCCGGAGGCTGTGGACGTCATTCCGGCGGGGCTGGGTGTGTCGGGGTGCAGGCGCGCCCGGTAGGCCCGAATGCCGGCGGTCCGGGCGCGGTGGAGGCGCTGGGTCAGCGATCCCATCGCACCGGGCTCACGCTGGTCTTTACGGCCCGGTCGGAGAACAGCAGACTGCCCAGCGGGACGAACTGAGTGGAGACCCCGGGGTCGTTGTCGGCCGGGGCGGTGCTGTGCTCCACCGCCCGCACCTGCGCGGGCTCCGCGGCCTCGGCAGCCGAGGCTGCGCCCAGGCACACCGACACGGCGGCGATCGCAGCGGAGGACACTGCGGCAAGTCGGGTAGCTGCGGCAAGAGACATGAAGCACGCTCCGGGGTAGTCAGAGATCAGATCAACCAAGCAACGACACCGCCCCCCGTCGGTCACGAGCAGCACGACCAGACATTGACCAGACCCAGCCGACGAAGCACCCAGCGCCAGGAAACGGCAGCGACCAAGCCCTCGGAACCTACCGACGGGTTACTTGCCCCCTGGTGTCCGAGCGGGGACTACCGGACTGTTGACCGGGGGCCTGGCTGGGGAGTTGCAAGGTTCTTCTGACAGCAGCGCGCCCCGCCCCGGCATCAACCAGGCGCGGGGCGCAAGTACGTGTGGATCAGTGACGGGCGGCGTGCGAGACGAAACCCGCCCACGCGCCCGCACCGAAGGCGAGCCGGGGCCCCGGCAGGTTCTTTGAGTCGCGGACGTGCACCGCGCCTGGGGTGGTCGCGACCTCGACGCATTCATTGCTGTTGCTGCTGTCGCTGTAGCTGCTCTTGAACCACTCCAGCCGGGAAGCGTCTCCGGCAGAGGTCTCGCTGATCATGTCTCTCCCAGCACTTGCTCGATGAAGGCCAGCGACTCCCGAGGCGTGAGAGCCTGAGCCCGGATGATCCCACACCGCAGCTCAACGATCCGGAGATACTTCGGGTCAGAGACCGGGCGACTGCCGAAGTCTCCCTCGGAGCGCCCCACCGCCGAGCCGTCCCTGAACTTCAGCACCTGCATCTCGCCGCCCATTCCGGCGTGATCGTCGCGGCCGGTCGGCATCACCTGGATCTCGACGTTCCGCAACTGCCCCACTTCCAAAAGGCGTTCAAGCTGTCGGCGCAACACCATTCTGCCCCCAAGGTGGCGCCGCAGTGTCACCTCTTCCTGGACGAAGCTGAGCTCCGGGCCAGGCGAGCGGTCAAAGATGGACTGCCGGGCTACACGAGCAGCCACCAGCCTCTCCACCTCATCCTGCGAGAACGCGGGCCGCCGCATCCCGAACAGCGCCCGCGCATACTCCTCCGTCTGCAACAGACCGTGAAGGTTGTGGCTCCCGTACGCCGAGAGTTCGACCGCCTGCGCCTCCAGCTTCGCAAGCTCCCGGATCTTCTTCGGGTACCGGACCTCCGCCACATCCCGCTTCATCGCCGCGAGCTTCCCGCCCGCCCGCAGCACCTCGTCCGCCCTGTCCAGGAACTCCGGACGAGGGATGCGCCGCCCGCCCTCCACCTTGTAGACCAGGTCCTCCCCGTACCCGATCGCGGTCCCGAACTCGCCGGCCCGCAGCCCCGCCGACTCCCGCCACGCCTTGATCTGGCGGCCCACCGCAGCGACCACCGCCACCCCCGACTCGTCGTCAGGATCGACGTCCCAGCCGGGCTCGTCCGCTCCGTAGTCCCCGCGCCCCGTACCAGCCTCATCCACGCTCATCCGTGCCCCACTTCCGATGTGCATGCCGTTCTTGCTCAACCCTGCTCGTCCCCAGCACGTCACCCCGGACAGCCGGGACAGCACTGGACAAGCGCGGGACAATCACCGTACGTAAGCGGCTCGTCGCTATTCACGGTACGCAGGCGCGGCCACGCTGAGTGACGTGACTCAAGAAATCACCCGAACCGAACACTCCGCTCCCACCCGGCAGTTCACGGTGCTGCTCTCCCCCACCCGCCGGGGCGCGCGACTTGCCCGTCTGCTCGCCACGGCTCATCTCGGGGATTGGGGGCTCCCCTCGGAGTCAGCCGCGCACATCGTCGCCGAGTTGGCCACGAACGCCACCGTCCATGGCCGCGTAAGGAGCCGGGACTTCCAACTGAGCCTCATCGTCCACCGCGACGCACTCCTGCGGATCGAGGTGACCGACACCCGGAGCGAGCAACTACCTCCCACGCCCGGCACCACGTCCGCCCCCGCCGACGACGCGGAATCAGGGCGCGGCCTCCTCATCGTCGAGGCCCTCGCCGACCGCTGGGGCATCGACCTCGGGCCCGTCCCACGCATAGGCGACGAGGCCGTCGACAGGGTGCGCGTGAGGCTCGAAGCCGTAGCCCTGGACAGCGTGAGTGAGCTCCCTCAGTGCGGCAACCGCTGCCGGGCGGGAGAACGGGTCCCCACTGGAGAGGATCATGTCGTCCGAGTAGCAGCCCCACCGCCTCACCTCCCCACCGCGGGCCCCGAAGCGGGCAATTCATGGAGTCTTCGCCCGGGTGTCGCCCTTACGGGCCATTCCTCCCCCGGTCCCGCGGCTAGCTTGCAGACGATCACCCCCCGACGATCGTCCTCCGCGGAGACACTCATGTGCAGCCCCCTCCACCAGCCCGACGGACCACTCCTGCCCGACGCCGGGCGTCGTACGTTCCTGCGGGCCGCCGCGCTCACCGGTGCCGCCGCCGCGGCCACGGGGCTCGTGTCCGCCGCCCCCGCCGCGGCTCTCCCCCAGCAGAACGCCGGTGCCGCCACGCCCGGTTGGCGACCCGATCCGGAGAGCCCCCGGTTCACGCTCGTCGTCATGCCCGACACCCAGTACCTCTTCGACGGGGCGAGCATCAACAAGGCCCCGGTCGAGGCGTCGTTGCGTTACGTCCTCGATCACGGGCGCGACGAGAACATCGTCTTCCTGTCCCATCTGGGCGACCTCACCGAGAGCGGCCAGGCAGGCGAATTCGCGGCGATCGGCGAGGCGTTCGAGCTGCTCGACCGGCGGCGGGTCGGCTACAGCGTCGTCGCGGGCAACCACGACATCGAGTCGTCCACCGACGACCGGCGCGGCCGCACCCCGTACCTGGACACCTTCGGCCCGCAGCGGATGCGGCGCCTGCCGACGTTCGGCGGGGCGACCCCGGACGGCTACAACACGTACCACCTGTTCCGCGCCGCCGGCCGCGAGTGGCTGGTGCTGGCGCTCGACTGGCGGCCGTCGGCGGCCGGGCTCGCCTGGGCGAAGGACGTCATCGCCCAGCACCCGGACACGCCCGTCATCCTCACCACCCACGAGCTGGTGTACGCGAACGCGGACGGCGACGAGGCCGAACTCTCCGGCCACGGAAAGCATCTGTGGGACGAGCTGATAGCCGGGCACGACCAGATCTTCCTCACCCTCAACGGCCACTACTGGCCCGCCGGGCGCACCACCCGTAAGAACACCGCGGGCAACGACGTCCATCTGCACATCACCAACTACCAGAACCGCTACTACGGCGGCGGCGCCATGATCCGCCTCTACCGCTTCGACCTGGCCAGGAACACCATCGACGTGGAGACGATCTCCCCGTGGGTCCTCGGCCGCGCGGGCGAGAGGCTCAACGACCTGGAGCGCGGCGAGATCGAACTGACCGGTCCGCAGGACCGCTTCGCCGTCCCCATCGACTTCGAGAAGCGCTTCGCGGGCTTCGCGCCCGTGCCCGTGCGCGGCCCCCGCCCGGCGAAGCAGCTGCTGATACCGGGCACCGTCGCCTACTGGCGCTTCGACTCCCCTTCACACCAGGACGGTTCTGCCGCCGACGCCGGCCTGCGCGTCCCCGACCTGTCCGGGTACCGCAACGACCTGGTGCGCGAAGCCGTCCCCGGCAGTGCACCCGACGCGCTGCGCTGGTCCACCGCCCACCACCCCGACCAGCCCGGTCACGGCAGCCTCTACTTCGACGGCTCGAAGCCGCCGCTGCGGGGCGCGTATCTGCGTACGGAGAACAACGCACCGCTCAACACCAAGACGTTCAGGTCCGGTTACACCATCGAGGCCTTCCTCCGCCTCCCCGCCGACTGGGACGCCCGACGCAACGCCTGGGGCGCCGTGCTCAGCCGCGGCGGCACGCTCGGGGCGGCCGGCAAGACCTCCGGCGACCCGGAGGAGCCCGTCGCCACCCTCTCCGTATCGGACGGCCCCGGGCTCCAGTGGGCGGCGGCGCCGCTGAACCAGCCGGGGGTCGTCACCAACTGGAGCCATGAGCTGCTGCGTGAGCGATGGTGGCATGTGGCGATCGTCAACGACGAGAAGCACACGACGATGTACGTCGACGGCTGCACAGTCGCCCGCAACCCCGCCACCCGCACCACCGGTCTCGCCACCCTGGGCCTGCCCTGGCTGCTCGGCGCCTACGAGTACGGAGGCAGGCTCGACCAGTTGATGCACGGCTGGCTCGGCGACATCCGGATCGTCGAACGTCCCCTGCACGTGCGGGACTTCATGACGGCCCCGACTCCGCCGCCCCACTGACCGGGCGGTCAGTTGATGACAACCTGACCAGCGGTCATTATGTACGTGTAGCCCTTCACGCATCCCCCGTCGTGAAGGGCTACACCCCTATTGCAGTGCATGCCCCTTTTGCCCGCGCCGACGGAGACCCGGCGGCCACTGATCGCTCAGCTCGTCAAAGTGCCCTGGTGAAAGTACATGCGCCAGCCCACTTCCGTCAGACGCCACACGGAGCTCCGCCATGCTCGGCGCCCACTGTGGTCGGCGAAGTACGTCAGATGAACGATGCCGGGAGCGAGTACGGCCCCCGACATCTCGCTGACCTTGACCGGAGCTTCGGGGACCACCGAACCGTCACTCGTCACCGCGAGGATCGACGTCGCGTCCCAGCGCCGCCCCGACGCTCCGATCTCGAGGAACTCTGGGTCCAGGAGCTCCGAGACCAGGGCCGGCGAAGCACGCACGTCAGGGTCGAGAAGCCGCATCTCTGCCTCAATGGCCGCTTGAACGGCCCGCTCACTCTCGTCTGCCATGCACGAACCCTACGGACGTCCCTCGTCACGTCACAACGAATAGTTCACGCATCGCGAGCAGCGACCCGCCTTCGGTGAGAACGCTCAACGTTCGCTGCGACAGAACAGCTGAGAAGCGGTCATTGTGTACAGCCGCCGCTGCTGTGGTGCGGGCGGCTATGTGAAGCACTCCAGGATCAATGGCAGGTCCTTGAGCCACTCCTGGAGGCGGCTCCGTCTGCGAGCGGCGAGCAGGCACTGGTGGGTTGTGCCGTCATAGAGGCGGACGGTGACTCTGAGGTGTTTGGGTCCCTCGGCCGCGTATTCGACGACGCTGATCTCGGCCCAGGTGAACTGCAGAGCCCCGGACTTGGAGTCGAGAGTGACGCCCATGGCGTCAATCAAGAGCGCGGTCTCCAGCGCGACCGCCACGAAGGCGAGGTCGGTGTCAGCCGGCGCCTCGCCCGCAGGGGCGGATTCGGTCGGGGCCTGGTGCATCGGGACAGCGCTGCGCGGTGCATGAGACGGGGGAGGGGGAAAGGCCACCGTGGAGGAGTATCTCGCGGTGGCCGGCGCGATCAGATCCAACAGGTGTCCTGGCGTCGGCCGTTGATCCGGGCCCTTCGCCAGGCACGACGCCACGACCGGGCGCAGGCCATCTGGCACAGCGGTCAGATCCGGTGGCTCATGCACCGATCGATACATCATGCCCATCGGCGTGCCCGCCCCGAACGCGCTGCCACGCGCTGCCGCAACGAGCACAGCACCCAAAGCGAACACATCAGCAGCGCCGTCCACTTCCTGCCCCTGCGCCTGCTCGGGCGCCAAGAACCCCGGTGTTCCGAAGGCCATGCCAGTGGCCGTCAGACGGGTCGACTCCAACGCCCTCGCGATACCGAAGTCCAGGACCCGCGGGCCGTCCGCAGCCATGATGATATTTCCGGGTTTCAGGTCACGGTGCACCAAGCCACAGCCGTGGATCGCCTCTAGCGCCTCGGCGAGAGCCGCACCTAGCTGCCGCAGCTGCGCCTCGTCCATCGGCCCCTCCGCCTCGAGTAGCGCGGCGAGCGTCGGCCCGGGAACGTAGGCCGTGGCCAGCCAGGGCGCGGCCGCCGCCGGGTCCGCGTCCACCACAGGGGCCGTGTGGAAGCCGCCTACGCTGCGCGCGGCCGCAACCTCGGCGCGGAACCGCTCCCGGAAGTGCGGGTCGGCCGCGAGCTCTGGGCGCGCTACCTTCACGGCCACCGCACGTCCGCCTCGCGAGCGGGCCAGGTAGACGGTGCCCATCCCGCCGGCACCCAACTCCCGCTCCACGGCGTACCCGCCGATATGCTCCGGCAGGCCCGCACTGTCTGCCCCATACCTCATACGCTGCATGCCCCTCCCGTGCCCCGGCGCCCCAGTATGACTCAGGGCCCTGCGTCCCCAGCAGCTGTGAACCGTTCCGGGTTTGATCGAGGCTTGATCCTTTGGAAGACCGTAAGGGGCCGGGACTTCCAACTGAGCCTCACCGCCCACCGCGACGCACTCCTGCGGATCGAGGTGACCGACACCCGGAGCGAGCAACTACCTCCCACGCCCGGTACCACGTCCGCCCCCGCCGACGACGCGGAATCCGGGCGCGGCCTCCTCATCGTCGAGGCACTCGCCGACCGCTGGGGCATCGATCTCGGGCCCGTCCCACGCAAGACGATCTGGGTCGAACTCAACCTCGCACCGTGACCGCCTTCACCGGGTCGCGGACACCCACGACCCGGTGGACCACGTCGCCGCGTCCCACGACGCATAAAGCTTTAAAGAACTTGGGGAAATTACCCTCCCCACCCAAACCCGACCCCATCCCGGCCTCGTCACTCGCCCGGGTGACATATGGCAACTGGGCTGGATTTCATACGGGTTGGCTGGCATATGCTCGCCGCGACAACTACAGACATGCGACGGCCCCCGACGAGACGCCAATCTCGACCGAGGGCCTGACCACCGAGGAAGTTAGGCCCTTCCCGATGGATACCCAGCAGATTACCGCGCCCCCGTGCGCCTCGTCCCCCGCATCCGGGGACGCCACACCGTCGTCCGGTGTCATCCACATCAACTTCCGGCACGCCGGAGGCTTCACCGTCATCGGCAACCATCTCGCCCAGCACCGCGGGCTTTCCCTCACCGCGATCGGGCTCGCCTTACAGATCCAATCGCTGCCCGCCGGAGCCAAGATCGGCGTCAAGAGGCTCGCCGAACGCTTCCCGGAGAGCGAGACCCGCATCGCCGCCGCCCTGCGCGAGCTGGAAGCCGCCGGCTACCTCCACCGCAGCCGCGTACGTCTCCCCGACGGCCGCATCGTGACGCGCACGGTCTCTTACAACCAGCCGGGTGCAACCGGGTCCACCACCGCAGCTCCTGAGCCGCGGACCAGGCGCACCAAACCGGCAGCCCCGCGGTCCACAGCACAGCCGCCGCCACGCGAGCCCGCCGCCGAACCGCTCCCCGCCTCCTCCGAGGCGCCGCCACCGCCCGCACCGCAGCGGACGCCCGAACCGCGCCCCGCCCCCGTCTTCGTACCGGCTCCCACCGCCCCCAGGAAACTGCCCCCGCCGCTCCCGCAGCCCCGGGGACTCACCCCGGAACTGCACCGCGCAGCCGCCGCGCTCCTCGCCGACCTGCGCCGCCACGCACCCCAACTCGCCCTCTCCGAGAACGACATCCACACCCTGACCCCGGGCGTCGCCACCTGGCTCGAACGCGATACCCGCCCCGACACCATCCGCCACGCCCTCACCAACGACCTCCCCGTCCCACTGAAGCACCCGGCGAAACTCCTCCGACACCGGATCACGACGCTCCTGCCACCGCCGCTGCCCGGCGCCAAGGACCTCGCGCCCGCACGCCCCGGCGTCACCGTCATCCCGCTCCAGACCTGCGACGGCTGCGACCGCGCCTTCCGCTCCCGCCACCCCGGCCACTGCCACGACTGCCGCACCGAACTGCACACAGCCGCCTGACCGGAACACCACCCACAACCCGAACGGACCTACATGGTCAGCTCGCCCCACGAGGCAATGCACCGCATCTTCCAGGAGTACCCGGGTCTCTTCTCCCGTGTCTCCGAAGTGCTCGGAGTCGACATCCCGCCACCCACCTCGGCCACGGCCCTGCCCACCGATCTCACCGAAGCCCGTCCCGTCGAACGCCGAGTGGACACTCTCCTACGCATCGACACGGAACACGACGGGCCCTTTCTCCTCGCCATCGAAGCCCAGGGCAAGAAGGACCCGCGCAAGACCGTCAGCTGGCCGTACTACGTCAGCTATCTCCACAACAGATACGGGCTGCCCATCCTGTTACTGGTCGTCTGCCAGGACCACGCCACCGCCGAATGGGCCGCACGCCCCATCTCCATCGGCGTCCGACAATGGCAGACACTCGCCCTGAACCCCCTCGTCGCGGGGCCGCACAACATGCCCGTCATCACTGATGTGGCCGAGGCCCGCAAGGACCTCGCCCTCGCCACCCTGGCCGCCATCACACACGCCGACAATCCGGACGTCGGTGCCATACTGAAAACCCTGTCCGCCGCACTGCGGGACACACCGGAAGCAATCGCCGACCCCATCGTCGAACTCACCGCACAAGGCCTGGGCAACCGCCCGGCCGCACAACAGTGGAGGAATCTGGTGGCCGTGGACCTCTCTTTCTACAAGTCCTTCATGTCGGAAGAAATCCGGGACGAAGGCCGAGCCGAAGGCCGAGCCGAAGGCCGGGCCGAAGGCCGGGCCAGAGGACGGGCCGAAGGGCTCCTGCTCATCCTCGCCGTGCGCGGTCTCGCCATCACCGACGAGATCCGGGAGAAGATCACCGGCTGCGACGACCCTCAGCTCCTGCACGAGTGGCTCAACCGCGCGGCCACCGCCGCCACCGTCGAGGAAGTCTTCGCCGAGGAGTAGCCCCACCCTGGCTGTGAACCGCTGTTGATGCTGAAGTCGTACCAGCGCATGGGGTGTTTCCCGAAGCCGGAGGATGTCCCGGAGATGGTGGTGGACTTCGTCAGGGCCATGGACGAGACGGAACTGACCGAGGACGAGGTCAACACCTGCTCCACGGCGACGAGTGGGACACCGGATGGGATACGGACGGCGAGTACGAGTAAGTCCGGTGTACGTGCCAGGCGCCCGGATCAAGCTACGGCTTGTTCAGGTAGGTGAGGACGGCGCGGACGCGGCGGTTTGTGTCGTCGTCGGTGATGCCGAGCTTGCCGAACATGGAGGTGGTGTACTTGCTGATGGCGCTCTCGCTGAGGAAGAGGCGGCGGCCGATGGCCTGGTTGGACAGTCCCTCGGCCATGAGGCCCAGCACGGAGCACTCGCGTTCGGTGAGTTGCTCGAGTCCCCGGTTCGGGGAACTGCTGGACAGCAGCTTCGCGATCACGGCCGGGTCCATGGCTGTCCCGCCGCCCGCGACGCGCTCCAGGGCGCCGATGAACTGGTCGGCGTCGAACACGCTCTCCTTGAGGAGGTAGCCGACGCCGCCGGAGCCGTCGGCCAGGAGCTCCCGGGCGTACAGCTGCTCGACGTGCTGGGAGAGGATGAGGACCGGCAGTCCGGGCATCTCGCTGCGGGCGGCGAGTGCCGCCCGCAGGCCCTCGTCCGACTGGTTCGGCGGCATGCGGACGTCGATGACGGACACGTCCGGGCGCCACGTCCGCAGTGCGTCGAGCGTCTCGGGCCCGGTGGCGGCCGTCGCCACCACCTGGTGCCCGCACGCCTCGATCAGGCGGACCATTCCGTCGCGCAGGAGGTAGAGGTCTTCGGCTACAACGATTCGCATGGCACCGCCATCCTGACACGGGTCGGGCCGCCCGGCGGGCTGGTGATGTCCAGGGTGCCGTCGAAGACCGCGAGGCGGCGGCGCAGGCCCACGAGCCCGCCGCCGGCCCGGACGTCGGCCCCGCCCCGGCCGTCGTCCTCGACCTCGGCGAGGATGCCCGTGTCGTCCGGTGTGAGGGAGACATGCGCCCGGGATGCCTGGGCGTGCCTGACCGCGTTGGTCAGCAGCTCGGCTATGCCGAAGTAGAGGGCGGACTCGATCGGCGGGTCCAGGTGCAGCGGGGTGTCGGCGCTGACGGCCACGTCGAGGGGGACGTCCAGAGCGAGGGCACGGACGGCGTCGACAAGTCCCCGCTCGTTCAGCACCGGCGGGCTGATGCCCCGGATCAGCCCGCGGAGCTCGACCAGCGAGGCGGTGGCGCCGGCTCGCGCCTCCCGCATCAGTGCCCTGGCCTGGTCGGGGTCGGTCTCCATCAGTTTTTCGGCGGTCGCCAGGGAGAGCCCGAGCGCGACCAGGCGAGCCTGCGCGCCGTCGTGCAGGTCCCGCTCGATCCGGCGGATCTCGGCTGCCTGTGTGACCGTCACATCCGCGCGCTGGGCGGTCAACTCATCCACCCGGTCCGCCAGCGCCATCGCGGGCGACGCGCGCAGGAAGCAGACGGCCACCGGCTTGACGATCCGCCAGGCGTACGGAGCGGAGCCGACGGCCACGACCAGGCCGCATGCCCCGACAAGGCGCGCGGCGAGCCCCGGCCGGCCGAGCCCGAGAACCGCCGCGGCCACCGCGGCCGGCGGGAGGGCGGAGACCACTCCTGCGGTGAGCGGCGCGATCCCCGTGAACCGAAGGTCGCGCCAGTTGGCGGGGTCGCCCCACCGCACCCGCCACTTCTGATCGAGGACGGCGTCCCGACGGCTGCGCTCGTAGGAGAAGCCGTTCCACCAATACCCGGTGGACAGCCGCGTCACCGGCCCGGCCTGCCGGTATCCGGCGGGGATGACGGTGGCGGTCCACCTCTCGACGAGGAAGCGGACCATCCGGCAGACCGGGCGGGACAGGGCGAGCGTGCCCACGCACACCAGCACGAACGGCGCCAACCACGACCACGGGTTTCCCGCCCCCCACCAGACCCCCAGCGCGACGGCAGCGGCCCACACGGCCGGGACCAGCATGCTGACGACCGCCACGACGCACGCCCGCACGAACCCCACACAGGCGCGCGCCACCCACGAACCCAGCTGCCGCATGACTTCTCCCTCGCTTATCGTTCGGTGCTCCCACAGTGCACCGCGCGGAGCCCGCTACTGCCCTGGTCTACCAGGAAGTGGGGCTATCCCCACCCCACCCGTGGGTCCAGGCCGATACCGCGTCGGCCAAGCGCTTCGTAGCGTCGGTGGGCATGAAAACCAACACCCGCACCACGATCGAGGCAGCACTCCTCAACAACCCCCGCACCCAAGGGGCCTTCGACACGGCGAAGAGCAGCATCAAGGTTTACGGCGCACTCAGCGCCGGCGCCCTCCTGGCGGTCATCGCGGTGTCGAGCAGCGGCCATATGGTGAACACGTTCATGTGGGTCCGGGCAGTCCTGCTGCCTGTAGTCACCGTGCTGATCTACCGGATGACCGTCTCCGCTTCCCGGGGATCTCGACGGGCCTTCGAGCGCCTGAGCGCCCTCGCCGCCATCCTGCCGACCGCGGTCATCGGCGTCGACCTGATCCCGGGTGTCTGCCCGCCGTGGTACGCCGTAATGCAGGTCGTCTGCATGCTGCCCGTCATCCGAGTCGCGTTCATCACCCGCGGCTCCGCACTGCGCGCCGCCTTCCCCAAGGGGCACTGACCAGGCGTCGGCGCGTTACCGGTGGTCGGGCACGACATCGAGGCCGAGCAATACCCGGCCCAACGCGGTCTCCTGGCCGCATACACACGTCCGGCCCCCGATGTGCGCATCGGGGGCCGGACGCCGGGGCGATAACCGTCCTACGGCAGGTTCCGCGCCATCACGATGCGCTGGACCTGGTTCGTGCCTTCGTAGATCTGCGTGATCTTCGCGTCGCGCATCATCCGCTCCACCGGGTAGTCCCGCGTGTAGCCGTAGCCGCCGAGCAGCTGGACCGCGTCCGTGGTGATCTCCATCGCGACGTCGGAGGCGAAGCACTTGGCCGCGGCGCCGAAGAAGGTGAGATCGCCGTCGAGGCGCTCGGACTTGGCGGCGGCCGAGTAGGTGAGCTGGCGGGCCGCCTCCAGCTTCATGGCCATGTCGGCGAGCATGAACTGGACGCCCTGGAAGTCGCCGATCGGCTTGCCGAACTGCTTGCGCTCCTGGACGTAGCCCTTGGCGTAGTCGAGGGCTCCCTGGGCGATGCCGAGGGCCTGGGCCGCGATGGTGATGCGCGTGTGGTCCAGGGTCTTCATCGCGGTGGCGAAGCCGGTGCCCTCCTCGCCGATGATGCGGTCGGCGGGGATGCGGACGTTGTCGAAGTAGACCTCGCGGGTCGGGGAGCCCTTGATGCCGAGCTTCTTCTCCGGGGCGCCGAAGGAGACGCCCTCGTCCGACTTCTCGACGACGAAGGCCGAGATGCCCTTGGAGCGCTTGGTCGGGTCGGTGACGGCCATGACCGTGTAGTACTCGGAGACGCCCGCGTTGGTGATCCAGCGCTTCACGCCGTTGAGCACCCAGAAGTCGCCGTCGCGCACGGCCCTGGTCTTCATGCCGGCCGCGTCGGAACCCGCGTCGGGCTCGGAGAGGCAGTACGAGAACATGCCGTCGCCCTTGGCGAGCGGGCCCAGGTACTTCTTCTTCAGGTCCTCGGAGCCGGACAGGATCAACGGGAGCGAGCCGAGCTTGTTCACGGCCGGGATGAGGGAGGAGGAGGCGCAGACGCGGGCCACCTCCTCAATCACGATGACCGTGGCGAGGGCGTCGGCGCCCGCGCCGCCGTACTCCTCCGGTACGTGCACCGCGTGCAGGTCCGCGGCGGTGAGGGCGTCCAGCGCCTCCTGCGGGAAGCGCGCCTCCTCGTCGACCGCTGCCGCGTGCGGGGCGATCTTCGCCTCGGCCAGCGCACGCACCGTCTCCCGGAGCATCTCGTGCTCCTCGGCCGGACGGTACAGGTCGAAATCGGTCGAACCCGCCAAGACGCTCACTCCCCAAGATGCTAACTACCGTTAAGTAACCCAATTTTAGGGCCCGGTTCTCGAAATGGCCTATGCCATGCGCGCGTGAGCTTGGCGACAGGGGTGGGAGAAGGTGCTCAGGCAGCCGGAAACCGGGCCTTCGGGGGCACGACTATGCTCGTTCACCGCACGTCTGTCCGCATCTCTCAGGAGCACTACATGGCCCTCAGGATCACTGTGATCGGCACCGGCTACCTCGGCGCCACCCACGCCGCGGCCATGGCGGAACTGGGCTTCGAAGTGCTCGGCCTCGATGTCGTGCCCGAGAAGGTCCAGATGCTGAGCAGTGGCAGGGTCCCGATGTACGAGCCGGGCCTGGAGGAGCTGCTGCGCAAGCACGTCGAGGGCATCGAGGGGTCCACGGGACGGCTGCGGTTCACCACCTCCCCGGAAGAGGTGGCGGCCTTCGGCGACGTCCACTTCGTCTGCGTGAACACTCCGCAGAAGCACGGTGAGTACGCCTGTGACATGAGTTACGTCGATACCGCCTTCGAGTCGCTGGCGCCGCATCTGACCCGGCCCGCCCTGGTCGTCGGGAAGTCGACCGTGCCGGTCGGTTCGGCGGCCCGGCTCGCGGCGCGGCTGGCGGAGCTGGCACCGGCGGGCTCGGACGCGGAGCTGGCCTGGAACCCGGAGTTCCTGCGCGAGGGCTTCGCCGTCAAGGACACCCTGCACCCGGACCGGATCGTCGTCGGGGTGGCGAGCGAGCGGGCCGAGAAGCTGCTGCGCGAGGTGTACGCGGTGCCGGTCGCCGAGGGGTCGCCGTTCGTGGTGACGGACTTCCCGACCGCCGAGCTGGTGAAGACCGCGGCCAACTCCTTCCTGGCCACGAAGATCTCGTTCATCAACGCCATGGCGGAGGTCTGCGAGGCCGCCGACGGCGATGTGAAGAAGCTGGCCGAGGCGATCGGGCACGACGAGCGGATCGGGTCCAAGTTCCTGCGGGCCGGCATCGGATTCGGCGGCGGCTGTCTGCCCAAGGACATCCGGGCCTTCATGGCGCGCGCCGGTGAGCTGGGCGCGGACCAGGCCCTGACCTTCCTCCGCGAGGTCGACTCCATCAACATGCGGCGCCGCGGCCACATGGTGGAGCTGGCCCGGGAGGCGGTGGGCGGCGATTCGTTCCTCGGCAAGCGGGTGGCGGTCCTGGGCGCCACGTTCAAGCCGGACTCGGACGACGTACGGGACTCGCCCGCGCTGAACGTGGCCGGGCAGATACATCTGCAGGGCGGCCAGGTCACCGTCTTCGACCCGAAGGGCATGGCCAACGCCCGACGGCTCTTCCCCACCCTCGGTTACGCCGATTCGGCGCTGGACGCGGTGCGCGGCGCGGACGTCGTGCTGCACCTGACGGAGTGGCGGGAGTTCCGCGAGCTGGACCCGGCGGCGCTCGGTGAGGTCGCCTCCCGCCGGATCATCCTGGACGGCCGCAACGCGCTCGACAGCGAGCTGTGGCGCGAGGCCGGCTGGACGTACCGGGCCATGGGACGGCCGAAGGCCTGACAGCGCCCGGTCGTTCGCACCTTCAGCCGCGCTTCGCGCGGTAGGTGCGCATCTTGGCGCGGGCCCCGCACACCGACATGGAGCACCAGCGACGGCGCCCCGCCGGGCTGCGGTCGTAGTACGCCCATTGGCAGTCCTCGGCCTCGCACGCCTTGAGCCGGGCCCAGGTTCCGTCGGCCGCCGCCGCGGCGATGGCCGCCGCGACACGGGCGGTCAGCCCGGCCGGTTCGGCGACGGGCCGCAGTGCGGCGACGCCCGCCGCGTCCACGGTGACGCGCAGGGGCGCTCCGGCGAGGAGCCGGTCGAGCGGGGGCGCCGCGGGACCGTCCGGCGGGCGGTGGCCGGCGTGCGCGAGGCAGGCGGTACGGAGCGCCTCGCGCAGGACCCTGGCCTGAGGGACGTCCGGATCGGCGAGGCCGAAGACGGCGCACCCGTCCGCCGTGTCGAGGGTGTCCGCGCCGGTCTCGATGTCCAGCGTGTTGACCAGGGCCTCGATCAGGGCGAGTCCACCGGGCGCGGATTCCTTCCCATTCATGGTTGCGACGTTACCTCCAGTGCGGGAGTATGCAGTAACGGTTACCTGCTGAAGCCGTTTAGGGGTAACCATCCGGACGGAGGAGGAATTGTCATGGCTGTCGCCACCCTGGGTGCCGTCGTTCTGGACTGCCCCGACCCGGCCGCACTCGCCGGTTTCTACGCCGGGCTGCTCGGCGGAGAGATCGTGCCAGGAGGGGAGGACTGGCTGGAGCTGACCGGGGTCGCGGGCACGCTCCTCGCGTTCCAGGCCGCGCCCGGTTTCGTACCGCCGCGGTGGCCGAGTGCGGACGGATCGCAGCAGGTCCATCTGGATCTGACCGTGCCGGATCTGGACGCGGCGGAGAAGGAAGTGCTCGCGCTGGGTGCGACCGTGCTGGACGCGGACGACCGGGAGCGGACGTTCCGGGTGTACGCGGATCCCGCCGGGCACCCGTTCTGCCTGTGTGCGTGTTAAAAGACGTGTGGGGCACCCCTGGGGGTGCCCCACACACGCGACAGCTCCGGCTCAGCCGGCCCGGGCGTCCAATTGTCCGATCGTGGCGTGCGACGGGGCCCGGCGGGTGCTCAGCTCGCGTGCGACGTCCTCGGCGTCGCGCAGCACCCGTACCGCGTTCCGCCAGGTGAGCTTGGCGAGGTCGGCGCCGGACCAGCCACGGCCGAGGAGCTCCGCGATCAGGTTCGGGTAGCCCGCGACGTCCCTGAGGCCCTCCGGGAGGAAGGCGGTGCCGTCGTAGTCGCCGCCGATGCCGATGTGGTCGATCCCGGCGACCTCGCGCATGTGGTCGAGGTGGTCGGCGATCGTCGCCACGGTGGCCATCGGGCGCGGGTTGGCCGCCTCGAAGGCGGCGTGGATCTTCATGGCCTGCGCGGTGGTGTCGAGGTGGTGCAGGCCGTGGGCGCGCATGTTCTCGTCCGCGGCCTGCGTCCAGGCGACGGCCGCCGGGAGGACGAACTTCGGTACGAAGGTCGCCATGGCGATGCCGCCGTTGGCCGGGAGCCGGCCGAGGACGTCGTCGGGGATGTTGCGCGGGTGGTCGCAGATCGCGCGCGACGAGGAGTGCGAGAAGATCACCGGCGCCGTGGAGGTGTCGAGCGCGTCGCGCATCGTGGTGGCCGCCACGTGGGAGAGGTCGACCAGCATGCCGGTGCGGTTCATCTCCCGTACGACCTCGTGGCCGAAGGGCGACAGACCGCCGACGCCCGGCTCGTCCGTCGCCGAGTCCGCCCACGCGATGTTGTCGTTGTGGGTCAGCGTCATGTAGCGGACGCCGAGGGTGTGCAGGGCGCGCAGGGTGCCCAGCGAGTTGTTGATGGAGTGGCCGCCCTCGGCGCCCATCAGGGAGGCGATACGGCCCTCCGCGCGCGCCGCCTCCATGTCGTCGGCGGTCAGGGCGCGCCGCAGGTCGGCGGGGTATCGGGCCAGCAGCTCGGCGACCACGTCGATCTGTTCGAGGGTGGCGCTGACGGCCTCGTCGCCCGCCATGTCGGACGGTACGTAGACCGACCAGAACTGGGCGCCGACACCGCCCGCGCGCAGCCGCGGAATGTCGGTGTGCAGGTGGGCGGACTGGTCGGTGGCGATGTCGCGGGCGTCCAGGTCGTAGCCGACCTGGACGCGCAGCGCCCACGGCAGGTCGTTGTGCCCGTCGACGACGGGGTATTCGGTGAGGAGCTCCGCGGCCCGCTCCAGCTGCTCAGCCTTGTCCATCGGGGCCTACTTCCCGAAGCCGAAGGAGTCGGCGCCCTCGACCTTGGCGCGCAGTCGCTTGCCCTTCTCCGTCGCCTGGTCGTTCAGCTCCTGCAGGAACTCCTGCATCCGGGCCAGCAGCTCGCTGTCGTGCGTCGCGAGGATGCGGGCGGCGAGCAGGCCCGCGTTGCGTGCGCCGCCGACCGAGACGGTGGCGACGGGGACACCGGCGGGCATCTGCACGATGGAGAGCAGGCTGTCCATGCCGTCCAGGTACTTCAGCGGGACCGGCACGCCGATGACCGGCAGCGGAGTGACGGAGGCGAGCATGCCGGGCAGATGGGCGGCGCCGCCCGCGCCCGCGACGATCGCCTTGAGACCACGGTCCGCCGCCTGCTCGCCGTACGCGATCATCTCGCGCGGCATGCGGTGGGCGGAGACGACGTCGACCTCGTAGGGGATCTCGAACTCGTCGAGGACCTTGGCCGCCGCTTCCATGACGGGCCAGTCGGAGTCCGAGCCCATGACGATGCCGACGAGGGGCGCGGCGGTGGCGGGGGAAGTCATTCGGTGATCGTTCCTCGCAGGTAGTCGGCCGCGTGCCGGGCGCGCTCGCGCACATCCGCCAGGTCGTCGCCGTAGGTGTTGACGTGTCCGACCTTGCGGCCGGGCTTCACGTCCTTGCCGTACATGTGGATCTTGAGCTGCGGGTCGCGGGCCATGCAGTGCAGGTACGCCTGGTACATGTCCGGGTAGTCGCCGCCGAGGACGTTGGACATGACCGTCCAGGTGGCGCGCGGGCGCGGGTCGCCGAGCGGCAGGTCGAGCACGGCCCGGACGTGGTTGGCGAACTGCGAGGTGATCGCGCCGTCCTGGGTCCAGTGCCCGGAGTTGTGCGGGCGCATGGCCAGCTCATTGATCAGGATGCCGGGCTCCCCGTCGGGTCCACGGGTCTCGAAGAGTTCGACGGCGAGGTGGCCGACGACGCCGAGTTCGGCGGCGATGCGCAGGGCGAGCTGCTGGGCCTCGCCCGCGAGCCGCTCGTCCAGCTCCGGGGCCGGGGCGATCACGGTGTCGCAGACGCCGTCGACCTGGATCGACTCGACGACCGGGTAGGCGACGGCCTGGCCGTGCGGCGAGCGCACGATGTTGGCCGCCAGCTCCCGTACGAAGTCGACCTTTTCCTCGGCGAGGACCGGGACACCGGCCCGGAAGGGGTCGGCCGCGTCCGCCTCGGAGCGGACCACCCAGACGCCCTTGCCGTCGTAGCCGCCGCGGACCGTCTTGAGGACGACGGGGAAGCCCCCGCCCTCCGCCGCGAAGGCCGCGACGTCCGCCGGGTCCCGCACGATGCGGTGGCGGGGGCAGGGCGCGCCGATCTCGGTGAGCTTCGCGCGCATCACCCCCTTGTCCTGGGCGTGCACCAGCGCGTCGGGTCCCGGGCGCACGGGTATGCCGTCCGCCTCCAGGGCCCGCAGGTGTTCGGTCGGTACGTGCTCGTGATCGAAGGTGATCACGTCACAGCCGCGCGCGAAGGCGCGCAGGGTTTCCAGGTCGCGATAGTCGCCGATGACGACTTCGTTCACCACCTGGGCCGCCGAGTCCTGGGGGGTGTCACTGAGGAGCTTGAACTTGATGCCGAGGGGGATGCCCGCCTCGTGGGTCATACGGGCGAGCTGACCGCCGCCGACCATGCCGACTACCGGGAACGTCACTCCTCCAGGGTATCGGGCGCCCCGGCGGTCGCCCGACGACGCCCTCCAGGACCCCCCGCGGGGCGGCCACGTCACAGCATCGCCACGCCTGTCGGCCGGTTCACGGCATGTCCCTGACGGGCTGGATAGCATGACGGGTCCGATACAACCGACAGACAGGCTGAGCGATCACCATGAGCGAACGCGGCGCACTGCGGACCCGGCTGGATCTGCTGGCCCGGGAGGTCGCCAAGTTCGGCGCGGTCGGCGCACTCGGCCTGGTCGTCAATATCGCCGTGTCCAACCTCCTGTGGCGCACCACGGACCTCCAGGTGGTGCGGGCGGGTCTGCTGGCCACGCTCGTCGCGATCCTCTTCAACTACGTCGGCTTCCGCTACTGGACGTACCGGGACCGTGACAAGTCCGGGCGGACCCGGGAGCTGACGCTGTTCCTGCTGTTCAGCGCGGTGGGTGCGGTCATCGAGACCGGTGTGCTGTACGCGGCGACGTACGGGTTCGGGTGGAACAGCCCGGTCCAGAGCAATGTCTTCAAGATCCTCGGGATCGGCATCGCGACGCTGTTCCGCTTCTGGTCCTACCGGACCTGGGTGTTCAAGGCGCTGCCCGCGAAGGAGACCGTGCTGAGCGCGGAGGGGTTCCTGAAGCAGGGGCGTACGGAGCAGGTGCCGCGGGCCGAGGCGGATTCGGTGCGCGGGTAGCGGATCCCGTACGGCGCCCGGAGCGGATCCGGTACGGCGCCACGGCCGCTCACCGCACCGGGCGTTCCGGTTCCTGTCGCCGCAGGGACACCCGGCTGAGGAAGAGGGCGAAGACCGGCGGCTGCTGCTGGAGCAGTTCGAGACGGCCGCCGTCCGCCTCCGCAAGGTCCCTGGCCACCGCGAGACCGATGCCGGTGGAGTTGCGGCCGCTGATCGTCCGCTCGAAGATCCGGGCGCCGAGGTCGGGGGGCACGCCCGGACCCTCGTCCGTGACCTCGATGACCGCCTGGTTTCCGGTGACGCGGGTGCGCAGGGCGACCGTACCGCCGCCGTGCATCAGCGAATTCTCGATCAGTGCGGCCAGCACCTGGGCGACCGCGCCGGGCGTACCGACGGCCCGCAGTCCCTGCTTTCCGGAGCGGACGATGGCGCGGCCCTCGCCCCGGTAGGCCGGGCGCCACTCCTCGATCTGCTGCTTGACGACCTCGTCGAGGTCGAAGGCGACGGCGGAGCCGGTACGTGGGTCGCGGGCGTTGGTCAGCAGCCGCTCCACCACGTCGGTGAGCCGCTCGACCTGGGTGAGGGCGATGTTCGCCTCCTCCTTCACCGTGTCCGGGTCGCTGGTGACCGAGATCTCCTCGATCCGCATGGAGAGCGCGGTCAGCGGCGTCCGGAGCTGGTGCGAGGCGTCGGCGGCCAGCCGGCGTTCCGCGGTCAGCATCCGGGCGATCCGTTCGGCGGAGGAGTCCAGGACGTCGGCGACCCGGTCCAACTCGGGCACTCCGTACCGCTTGTGGCGCGGGCGCGGGTCGCCGGAACCCAGGCGTTCGGCGGTCTCGGCCAGGTCCGTCAGCGGCGAGGTGAGCCTGTTGGCCTGGCGTACGGCCAGGAGCACGGCGGAGATGATGGCCAGCAGCGCCACCGCGCCGATGATCAGCAGGGTGCGGCCGACCTCACGGGTGACGGAGGAGCTGGACTCCTCGACGGTGACCTGCTCGCCCTGCTCCCCCTTGGCAGTGCTTCTGATCACGCTGCCGGTGGGGCGTTCGCCGATTTCGAGGGGGGGCCGTCCGGGGATCTCGACGCGTGCGTAGCGCTTGCCGAAGACCTGCTCGGACAGCAGAGCGGGGTTGATCCGCTCGTCCCCCAGGAGCCGGCTGTCGACGACGCTGATCAGCCGCAGCGCCTCGGAGTCGACGCTCTCCTGGGCGCTGTTGCTGATGGTGCGGCTCTCGACGATGACGAGGGAGACGCCGAAGACGGCGATCACCACGAGCACCACGGCGAGCGTGGAGTTGATCAGTCTGCGGCGCATGAGTGCTTCTGTACGTCAGCTCTTCTCGAAGCGGAAGCCGACGCCCCGTACGGTCGCGATGTAGCGGGGGTTGGCCGCGTCGTCACCGAGCTTCTTGCGGAGCCAGGAGATGTGCATGTCGAGGGTCTTGGTGGAGGACCACCAGGTGGTGTCCCAGACCTCGCGCATCAACTGGTCGCGGGTGACGACCCGGCCCGCGTCGCGGACCAGGACCCTTAGCAGGTCGAACTCCTTGGCGGTGAGCTGGAGTTCCTCGTCGCCCATCCAGGCCCGGTGCGACTCGACGTCGATCCTGACGCCGTGGGTGGCGGGCTGCGGAGCGGACTCGGTGGCGCCGCGGCGCAGCAGGGCCCGGACGCGGGCGAGCAGTTCGGCCAGGCGGAAGGGTTTGGTGACGTAGTCGTCGGCGCCCGCGTCGAGGCCGACGACGGTGTCCACCTCGTCGGCGCGGGCGGTCAGCACCAGGATCGGCACGGTGTGACCATCGGCACGGAGCCTGCGGGCGACTTCGAGGCCGTCCATCCCGGGCAGGCCCAGGTCGAGTACGACCAGGTCGACTCCGCCCTGGAGGCCGGCGTCGAGAGCGGTCGGACCGTCTTCGCGGACCTCGACCTCGTAACCCTCCCGACGCAGGGCGCGGGCCAGCGGCTCCGAGATGGATGCGTCGTCCTCTGCGAGCAGTACACGGGTCATGGAGTGATGGTAGTCCGCGCGGGGCGGCTGAAGTGGATTGATCCAAAAGCCCTGCGGCTCCGCAAGGAAAGCGGAGAGGCACCTTCGAATATGGGGGTTTGGTTCCACTCATACCTGTGATCCATATCTCAAGTCCTTTCATATCGGGCACTGTCATGTCGTATGGTTGCTCGACGCCTGTTGCACTACTCAAGGACCCTTGGGCAGCTTTTAGCGCCGAGGGTCTCTTTTGTTCTGCCGGCTGGTACCCGCCAGTCGTGAATCAAGTGAATGACCTGTGGCCGGGCTCGGAGCGCGAGATGCGCACCGGGCGTGGATCCCGGTGCGGTCGCTTCCCGTCTCCTCGGCCGGCTCCTGAATGAGCCCGGCGGTCGGGACGAATCCCCTGTCAGGCGTGGGGGTGGGACGTGGCCGTGCCGGTGCCGGCCTCCCCCCACCGGGCGCGTCACGCTCACAAGGCGCCGCGTCCCGAGCACCCAAGGATCGACCATGGCGTCCAGCCTGACGAAGGACCCGGCCAGTACTTCTGGATCCGAGAAGACCTTCTTCGGCCACCCCCGCGGCCTGGCCACTCTCTTCATGACCGAGATGTGGGAGCGCTTCAGCTACTACGGCATGAGGGCTCTGCTCCCCCTCTACTTGATCGCGCCCAACGGGCTTCACATGAACCCGGCCACGGCCACGGCGATCTACTCGGTCTACGTGTCGCTGGTCTACCTGCTCGCCATGCCCGGCGGCTGGTTCGGCGACCGTGTCTGGGGTCCCCGCAAGACCGTCGCCGTCGCCGGTATGGTCATCATGATCGGCCACCTGACGCTGGCGCTGCCCGCGCAGGGCACCTTCTTCGTCGGCCTCGGACTGGTCGCCATAGGCTCCGGTCTCCTGAAGTCCAACATCTCGACGATGGTCGGCCACCTCTACGACGGCCCGGACGACGCGCGCCGCGACGGTGGCTTCACGATCTTCTACATGGGCATCAACGCGGGCGCCTTCGCGGCTCCGCTGGTCATCGGCACCGTCGGTGAGAACGTCAACTGGCACCTGGGCTTCGCGCTCGCCGCGCTCGGCATGGGGCTGGGCCTCGCCCAGTTCCTGATGGGCACCCGCCACCTGAACGAGCGCAGCCTCGTCGTCCCGAAGCCGCTGTCCGCCGCCGAGCGGACGAGCACGCTGCGCAAGGGCATGATCTGGCTGGCCGTCGCGGCCGTCTTCTACATCGTCACGGTCGTCACCGGCGTCTACACGCTCAACTGGATCCTGGTCCCCATCACCATCGCGGGCCTGGTCATTCCGGTCGTCGTCCTGGTGCGCATCAAGCGCGACAAGGAGCTCAGCGCCACCGAGCAGTCGAAGATGTCCGGGTACATCTGGTTCTTCGTCGCCGCCGCCATCTTCTGGATGATCTACGACCAGGGCGGTTCCACGGTCGCGATCTTCGCCGACTCCTCGGCCAACAACAGCGTCTTCGGCTGGAACTTCCCGGTCTCCTGGTACCAGTCGGTCAACCCGGTCCTGATCATGGCTCTGGCCCCGCTCTTCGCCGCTTTCTGGCTGGCGCTGAACCGCCGCGGCAAGGAGCCCAGCACGATCGTGAAGTTCAGCTCCGGCCTGGTGCTGGTCGGCGCGTCGTTCTTCCTCTTCCTGATGCCGCTGACGATCGCGAACGACGGCCACAAGGCCGCCGCGATGTGGCTGGTCGCGATCTACTTCATCCAGACGGTCGCCGAGCTGACGCTCTCCCCGGTGGGGCTCTCCGTCACCACCAAGATGGCTCCGGCCAAGTACGCCAGCCAGATGATGGGTGTCTGGTTCCTGGCCGTCACCGCCGGTGACTGCACCACGGGTCTGCTCTCCACCGCGGGCGTGGAGCTCAACGGCACCGGCGTGGTCACTCTGCAGGCCGTCCTCGCCGTCGCCGCGGGCTTCGCGGTCTTCATGTACCGCGGCAAGGTCAAGAAGCTCATGGGCAGCGTGCACTGACGCACCCGCCCGGCTGCGCGAAGGGCCGCCGCACACCGAGTCCTTGGTGTGCGGCGGCCCTTCGCGTACGTCGAGCCGTTCACGTACGTCCGGCCGTTCGTGTACGTCCGGCCCTTCGCGTGCGCCCGTACGGCGCTCGGCTCACCTGGTACCGCGCAGCCTGCGCCACGGGGTGAAGGTGAACACGGCGCCACCCAACAGGATCGCCGTGCCCGCGACCAAACCGAGTGCGCGCAGGGTGCCGGTGCCCTCGGCCCCGGTGGCCGCCAGTCCGCCGCCGGAGTCCGTGCCGCCGGCGGAGGAGCCGGCGGTGCCCGTGGAGCCCGAGGTCGTGGAGCCGGAGGCGCCGCCCTGCTGGGCGGTGGTGTCGAGTTCCAGCGACGGGGTCACCGAGCCCTTGACCTTGCACGGGATGTTGATCTTCGACGCGCCCAGGGTGACATCGATCGTCAGGGTGCCGGGGCTCAACGTGGACTTCCCGGACGCGCCCGGCTTGTACGTGCCGGTCATGTCGGAGAGGTCGACGGGCTTGCCCAGCTCCAGCGGCTCGGCGTTGGCGGGTCCGGTGACCTTCACCGAACCCTTGTCGGCGCCTGCGATGGAGACGTCCATGGACGGCTTGAGCGCACCGGCGGGCAGCGCGGCCGGGCTGTCCATCACGCCCTTGGCCGTCTTGACCGTGAGCGCGTAACTCCCGCCTCTCTTCTTGGCGTTGATCGTGACCTTGGACGATATGCCGGCCGGTCCGGGGGACGTACAGGCGAAGTGGACGGCGACCTCCTTCCCGGGGAAGTCGGTCTGGCCGCCGCCGGAGCCGGAGGTCGTGCCGCCCGCGGTGGTGGATCCGGAGGTGGTGGAGCCGGAGGTCGTACCACCGGCCGTTGAGCCGGAGGTCGTACCGCCCGCGGTGGTGGAACCAGTCGTGGAGCCGCTCGTCGTACCACCCGCCGCCGTGGAACCGGAGGTCGTACCGCCCCCGGTCGTGGCTCCGCCGCCGTCCGTGACCTTGATGGTCGCGCCGGTCTTCACCGTCTCCTTCGGGCTGCACTTGGTGTCCGTGGAGATCGGCTTGGAGACGTTGATGTTGTACGCGTCCGGCGTCAGCGTGATCTCACCGGCCTTCTCCAGCTTCAGCGTGCCCTTCATGTCGGGCAGCACCATGGCGCTGTTCTTCGGGATCGGCGGGTTCAGCCGCGGCCCTTCCATCTGCAGGGTGCCCGTGGCCGCGCCGCCCACCTTGATGGTGCCGGTCGGCTTGACCGTGTCCTTGTCCAGATCGAGCATGTCGGGGTTCTTGGAAGCGGCCTCGACCGTCTTCCACACCACCTCGACGGTGTCCCCGACCTTGGCCTCGGCGGGCGCGGTCAACTGCGCCACGGTGGTGCCCTCCACGGGCGGCAGTCCGGAGACGGCCGGGGGTATGCACTCCGTCTTGTACGAGGTGTCGGCGGCCTGGGCCTGACTCGCGGCCAGCAGCAGGCCTGCACCGCCGAGCATCATCGCGACTCCCGCCGCGACCGTCCTCCGTTGCGTACTCACGAATGTCCCTTCGTCGTCGGTCTGTTCTCTGACGGTGCGGAATCCGGTGTGAACCACGGCAGGGCGGCCGTGGTGGTGGGCGGGGGCGCGGCCGCGGGGCTCCCGGCGGGCCCCGGTGCGCGGCGCAGTTTCGGGAGCCGGGCCGTCGCCCCGGCCGGCTGCGGGTGGCGGTCGCGCCTGGTGCGGGCCGGGGTGCGCGAGGTGCGGGGCCGTACCCGGTCGACGATCGCCATGCCGATCCGGAACACGGCGGCCGGCACGACGACGCACAGCAGGATCCAGAAGAGGGTGACGCCCCAGGGGCGGCCGACCCCCCACGGCTGCTCGGCCAGCACCTTGCTGCCGTACTTCAGCGAGATCTGGTAGTCGCCGTGGGCGCCCGCCCCCAGTTCGACCGGCAGCTTGATCTGCGCCTTGCGGCCGGACTCGATGGTGCCGCGCCACTGCTGTTCCTCCCACTGCGGTGCGAGGACGCCGTGCGCGGTGCCGACCTGGAAGACCGGGTCCTTGACGGGAGCGGACCCCAGGTTGCCCACGGTGAAGACCAGTTGCCGGGAGGGCGGGGCGCCGAACCAGGTGAGGATTGTGCTGTCGCCCTCCAGCCGGGTGGTGGCCAGCACCGCGAGTCTGCCGCCCCCGGTCTCCTTCGGCAGCGCGGCGACCGGGTGGCCGGCGACGACGAACACGGCGTCGGCGGTGGCCTGTTCCCCGGTGACGGTGGCGACATGCACCACGCAGGGGCAGGATGCGGGCGGCTCGGCGACCGGCATCTTCTTGCCGAAGTCGCCCCTGGCGCCCGTCGTGACGGCACGGCCCTCGGCGTTGGCGCAGGAGTTGGTGCCGCCGATCAACCCGCGGTCCGGGGTGGACTGTCCGCAGATCAGCATCATCAGGAGCGTGTTGGGGCGCCAGCCGCTGCCCTTGACGGTGATCTCGCTGCCCTTGCCCGCCTGCTGCTTGGAGAGGGTGACCACGGGCTTGGCGTCCGCAGCTGCCATCCCCGCCGCGTCGGCGCCGGTCGCCAAGAGCATCAGCAGGGCGGGCAGCAGTGCACCGAGCAACGCGGCGAGCAGCGGCGCGGCGGCCCGCCGGTGGCTGCCGCCGCGGAGTGTTGCCGGTCCGGCCTGTCCAGTCACGATTCCGCTCCCGCCTTCACCAAGTACCTGCTCTCGGAGTGCTGTTGACTTGTCGGGGACTGTCCGGGCGGGCCGCTGTCGCCGTCGTCCGGTGTTCGGATGCGTGCGCGCCGGCGTTGGCAGGCGTACGCGATGACGGCGGCCAGGAGCAGCAGCGCGCCGCCGGTTACCGCAACCCACGGGACGAAGACCGCACGGGCCGTCGCCTCGCCGTGCGCGCCGCCGGCCGCCGTGACGCGCAGCCGTACGGTCACCGAGTCGAGCGCCGGGGCGTCCCGCCACGGTTCGCCGAGCCTGACGCGCTGTCCGGGCAGCAGCTCCACCGGCAGTGCGCGGGCCTCGCGCCGCAGCAGCCGCCGCCCGAACGCCCCGTCGGCGCCGACGGTGATCCGCGGGGCCAGGACCGTGTTGCCGCGGTTGACCAGCGTGTAGTGGATGGTCCGCCCGGACACGGTGACGTCCTCCACGGTGAGCGCGCCCAACGTCGGCCCGCCGACGCGTAGCTGGATGCGCACACCGACCGAGCGGTCGCCGCTCCGCACGACGATGGCGCCGGGGTGGTCGCCGGGTGTCGCGCCCGTCGGCACCGTGAGGGAAAACGGCACCTCGGCGCGGGTCCGGGCCGGCACGGTCACCTCTGCGGCGGCGGTCCGCAGCCAGGCTCCGGTCCCGGTGGAGCCCTTGCCCTCGCGTACCGCGAAGCCGCCGTCCGCCGCGTTGTACGCGTCCGCCCCGCGCAGCTGTACGGTGACCGGGGCCGTACCGGGGTTGGTGACGGAGAGCCGGTCCTGGAGGACGGTTCCGGGTGGGCCCTCCAGATAGAAGTACGGTCTGCCGCCGCCCGTACCGGAACCGCTCACCGCAGGCTGCGCCGTCCACGACGCGGTACTCGCGGGCGTCGGCGTCCGGGCCTCGGCACCGGCCACCGGGGTCAGGGCGAAGGTGAACAGCAGTACGACAAGGGCGAGTCGGGCGGCGTGACCGGGCGGCGACGGCATGGGCGGCTCCCTGGAGCGTGACGGCGGCCGGCTCGTGGACTGGGGGCGTCTTCCGGATCCGGCCGGTCCGGAAGACGCGCCCTGACGCCCTATCGGCCCACGGCCCCCTGCCCGCGCCTGGTCAGCCAGAGCACCCCGGCCGCACCGGCCAGCAGCACCGTGCCGCCGAGCGTGCCGAGCGCCACCGCCGAGTCGAGCGGGCCGGTCTTCGGCAGCTGCCCGCCGCCGTCCGGGGTGCTCTGCGCGTTGCCCGCGGCCGTCACGTCGAGCTGGAGCGACGGACCCGGGTTGTTGGAGGGGGTGCAGGTCGTGGTCGTACCGAGCGCCTTGATGGTGAGCACACCGGCGGTGAAGTCGACCTTGCCGCTCTTCTTCGGGGTGTACATACCCGACAGGTCACTGATCTTGATGGGGGTGTTGGCGGGTATGGCCGCGGAGTTCGGCGCACCGGAGACCTGGACCTGGCCCTGGTCGGCGCCTCCCACCTTGATGACCGCGCTGGGGCTCATCGCGCCCTTGCCGAGTTCGACGGGGCTGGACGAGACGCCCTTCTGGAAGGACATCGTGAGCTTGTAGCCGCTGCCGCTCTTGACGCTCTTGATGTCGATGGGAGACACGGCGCCCTTGTCACCGATCGGTGTCTTGCACTGATAGTTGACGTCCACGACCGTGGCGTGGGCGGCGGGCGCGGCCATCAGCACCACCGCGCCCGCCAGCGCGGACGCCAGCGCAAGAGCTGTTCGCTTCTGGTAGGACACCTTGAGTTCCCCTCACCACTTAACTGACGACACATCAGATCGGGCGCTCAAGGTACGCCCGAGGCCTTGTGGAGGGAAGACAAAGAGCGCGCCGATCCGGCGCGCTCTTCAGCGGTGCACATACGGGGCCGCGCACCCCGGGACCGGACGCGGAACCGCTGCCGAACCGGGGCGGGGGCTCGCGAAGCCCGGACACGGAACGGTGCGAAGCCCGGACGCGGACTACGTGCAGCCCGAACGCGGAACGGTGCGAAGCCCGGACACGGGCTACGCGCAACCCGAACGCGGAACGGCACGAAGCCCGAACGCGGAGCGGCACGAAGCCCGGACGCGGGACTACGCCGGGGCCGCCAGCTCCGCCCAGACGGTCTTGCCGGCCAGGCCCGTCACCCGCAGGACCCCCCAGTCCAGGCACAGCCGCTGCACGATGAACATGCCGTGCCCGCCGGGGCGGCCGGCCCGGTGCGGGGTGCGCGGCGCGGGCTGCCCCGCGCCCGAGTCGACGACCTCCACCCGCAGCACCTTCGCCGTGCAGGCGATACGCAGCTCCTCGGGGCCCTCCGCGTGCAGACAGGCGTTGGTGACCAGCTCGGAGACGACCAGCAGGACGTCCTCGGCGGCGGCCCGTCCGTCGGCGCTCGTCGCGGGGAGCCAACCCCACTCGTGAAGCGCCTGACGGGCGAAGTCGCGGGCCGTCGGCACGATGCCGGCGACCCCCCGCAGCGACAACGTGCGCCACTGCCGCTCGACCGGCTCGGGGGAGGCCGCACCGGCACCCGCGTCCGCGCCCGTGCCGGCGCCCTCCGGCTCGCGGCCGAGGTCGCCCGGCGGATGCTGCCGGGTGGTGCTCATCAGCGCTTCACCTCACCGATTCACCATGTCGCCATTGAACAGTTACAAATACAGGTACACGTACAGATACGGAGTGCGCGGCTCTTTCACGGTTCCCCCCGGTGTCTTCTGCCCGGCCGAATCGCGACAACACCCACTTCGCCTACGCGGCTCGCGTGACACGGGCAACACATGAGGCCCCCGGGGTCGCGAAACGCGCCTCGATCAGGTATTCAGAGCCGCTTCGAGGGAGTCGTGGACGGTGAAGACCGCCTCGGCCCCGGTGATCTCGAAGACCCGCGCCACCACCGGCAGCATTCCGGCCAAATGGACCCCTCCCCCGGCCGCCTCCGCCCTGAGTCGGGCACCGAGCAGCACATTCAGCCCGGTGGAATCACAGAATTCGAGTCGCGAGCAGTCGACCACCAGGCGTACTCGCCCTTGCTCGACCGCACTCTCCAGAGGTTCTCGCAGCAGATCCGCCGTGTGGTGATCCAGCTCACCCACCGGCGTCACGACCTCGCTGCGCCCCTCGGTTCGGGCCTCGACAAGAAGCCGACCCCGGTTCGCACTGCCGACCGTCCCGCGGTCCATGCCCGTCCCTCTTCGTCGTCACTGCCTGCGTCACTGCCTGCGTCACTGCCTGCGTCACTGCCTGCATATCCGCGTGCGCAGATTCGTCGTAGCCGTCGCTGACGTTCTTGAAACAGTACGCGTTCCGTACGCCACGTGGTAGCCGAAGACCTCAACAAACCGGACATACAGCAACATTTGGCGCTTGTAACTGCCTGTCTGGACCGGGTAAGGGTAGGGGGACACCCAAAACATGGCCGGCTTCGGAGGCGCCGCTTTACCGCAGGAACACGTATGGGCATCGGCAGCCATATGCCGAGAAC
The DNA here is from genome assembly GCF_045207325.1 of Streptomyces sp. NBC_00846. NCBI lineage: Bacteria > Bacillati > Actinomycetota > Actinomycetes > Kitasatosporales > Streptomycetaceae > Streptomyces > Streptomyces sp. NBC_00846. The sequence goes on from NZ_CP108846.1 coordinate 2,841,602, forward strand.
GATGGAGGAGACCATGTCACCCCGGCTCGACGAACCGCGTACCCACGACGCGACGTCAGTATGTCCTCAGGGACCGACCCCCTCGGACTCCCCTGCCGCGAACGCCGGAAACGGCACGCGCACCAGCGACACCAGTGCTGGCACCACGACCAGCACCACCCCCACCAGCACGATCAGCAGCACCGCCGTCGGCACGGTCGACGGCCACGGCGTCACCGACGGTCTCGAAGGACTGCCCGAGATCCCGCCCTACGACGAAGTGGGCGCCCTGGACGCCAGGGCTCTGTCGAAAACGCTTTTCGAGCGGCTCGAATCCCTCGAAGAGGGCACCCACGAGTACGCGTACGTACGCAATACCCTCGTCGAACTGAACCTGGCCCTGGTCAAGTTCGCCGCTTCCCGGTTCCGCTCCCGCAGCGAGCCGATGGAGGACATCATCCAGGTCGGCACCATCGGCCTGATCAAGGCGATCGACCGCTTCGAGCTCAGCCGGGGCGTGGAGTTCCTGACGTTCGCGATGCCGACCATCGTCGGCGAGATCAAGCGCTTCTTCCGCGACACCAGTTGGTCCGTGCGCGTCCCGCGCCGACTGCAGGAGTTGCGGCTCGACCTGGCCAAGGCGGGCGACGAGCTCGCCCAGCAGCTGGATCGTTCACCCACTGTGGGCGAGCTCGCCGACCGCCTCGGCATCACCAACGACGAGGTCGTCGAGGGCATGGCCGCGAGCAACGCGTACACCGCGAGTTCGCTGGACGCCAAGCCCGGGGAGGACGACCACGAGGGCGCGCTGGCGGACCGGATCGGCTACGAGGACCACGGACTCGAAGGCATCGAGTACGTCGAGTCCCTGAAGCCGCTGATCGCCTCGCTGCCGGGCCGGGACCGCACGATCCTCTCGCTCCGGTTCGTCGCCAATATGACGCAGTCGGAGATCGGTGAGGAGCTGGGCATCTCGCAGATGCACGTGTCCCGGCTGCTCTCCCGCACGCTGGTCAGACTCCGCAAGGGACTGACCCTGGAGGAGTGAACGGGCGTACCGTACGCCGGACTTGTGGAAGGGCCCGCCCCCGGCATCAGCCGTGGGGGCGGGCCCTTCCGCATGCCCGGCAAAGCCGGGCACGCACCCCAACTCCGACACCGCCACCGCCACCGCCACCGGCACGGTCGTGACCACCGCGGCCACCTCGTCGGACTCCACGTACGCCTCCATCGCGGTGACCGAGGACAACGTCATCTCCGTCCCCTGGGACGGCAAGGACGTGCCCACCGCCTGCAAGGTCGTCGGCAACAAGATCGTCCAGGAAGTCGGGTTCTCCTCGGCCAGCACCTTCCCCATCGTGATCGACCCCGGGTTCCGGTCGACCACGTGGAAGGTGACCAAGTGCGTGGTGGCCATCGCCGGCGTCATCGCCACCTTGACGCCAGTAGGCTCCTCGGCACGTGTACTGACCGCCATTCGGCTGGTGAAGCGGATCGGCGTCAAGAAGACGGCGAACTTCATGAAAGTTCTAGGAGTCGCGCACAATGTTCGCGCTGATAGCGCTGCTGGCGCAGCTCGCGCTCATCTTCGTCCACCGGTCGAGGAACAAGCTCCGCTCCAGGCCCAGCCCGCGCGCGCTCTACACCTGCCTGTGCCTGGTGGGCATCGCGGTCGGCCGGCTGGCCATCGGCCGCCCGGAGATCACCTGGAGCAACGGTCCTCTCGTCCTCCTCAGCGGTCTGCTGATCACGGTCGAAGCGGCAGACGCGGCAGTCAAGCTCGGCGCGCCCCGCTGGGCGGACAAGGCGCTCTGCCTTCTGTGCGGAGCCGCGGCGGCGACGTGGATGGCGCCGGGGTGGATCCCCTGGGCCTAGAACCGCGTCGGGCCGTGTTCGCCCTGCTGTGACATGACGCGCCGCCCGGGCACCGTGCCGGGCGGCGCGTTCGCGTCGTGCTGCGCGGGTCATACGACGCGTTCGCCGCGCTGCCAGACCGCGTGGACCAGCGGCACGCCCGGCCGGTAGGCCAGGTGGACGTGGCTGGGCGCGTCCAGGAGCACCAGATCGGCGCGGGCGCCGGGGGCGATGCGGCCGATGTCCGTACGGCGCAGGGCCGCGGCGCCGCCCGCGGTGGCGGACCAGAGGGCCTCGTCCGGCGTCATGCCCATGTCGCGTACGGCGAGCGCGATACAGAAGGGCACGGAGGACGTGAACGACGAGCCCGGGTTGCAGTCCGTGGAGAGGGCCACGGTGACGCCCGCGTCGAGCAGGCGGCGGGCATCCGGCCAGGCGGCGCGGGTGGAGAACTCGGCGCCGGGGAGCAGGGTGGCGACGGTGGTGCCCTGGGCCAGGGCGTCGACGTCGGCGTCGGTGAGGTGGGTGCAGTGGTCGGCGGAGGCGGCGCCGAGTTCCACGGCGAGCTGGACGCCGGGGCCGTGGCCGAGCTGGTTGGCGTGGACGCGGGGGTGCAGGCCCTTCGCGATGCCCGCGGTCAGGATCGCGCGGGCCTGGTCGCCGTCGAAGGCGCCCTTCTCGCAGAAGACGTCGACCCAACGGGCGTACGGGGCACAGGCGTCGAGCATCGGCCCGGTGACCAGATCGACGTAGCCGGCCGGGTCGTCGGCGTAGTCCGGGGAGACGATGTGGGCGCCGAGGTAGGTGACCTCTTCGGTGTGCTGGGCGGCGATGCGCAGGGCGCGGGCCTCGTCCTCGACGGTGAGGCCGTAGCCGGACTTGGTCTCGAAGGTGGTGGTGCCCTGGCGCAGGCCCTCGGCGAGGTATCGGGCGACGTTGGCGGAGAGTTCGTCGTCGGTGGCGGCGCGGGTGGCGGCGACCGTGGTCCTGATGCCGCCCGCGCTGTAGGCGCGGCCGGACATCCGGGCGTTGAACTCCTCGGTGCGGTCGCCCGCGAACAGGAGGTGGGAGTGGGAGTCGACGAAGCCGGGGATCGCCGCCCGGCCGCCCGCGTCGACGGCGTTGTCAGTGGCGGGTGCTTTGCTTGACTCACCGGTCCAGACGACCCGGTCGCCCTCGATGACGACGGCCGCGTCCCGGATCAGGCCCAGGGGGGAATCCGCGCACAGGGAGGGGTCGTTGGTGACCAGGGCGGCGATGTTGGTGATGGCGGTCGTCGTCATCGGGAGACTGCTCTCCTTGTGTATCGGCTTGCGGGGCGGCGGTCTGCCGGTGGGCCGTCTCCGGAGCGGCGGTCCGTCGGCGGGACTGCGGGGCGACGCGTGCGGGGGTCCGGGGACCGGCCGCCTCCGGGGCGGCGGGGTGGTCAGTGGTGGAGTGCGGCGATGGCCGAGGCGAGCGCTGCGGGGACGTCCCCGACGAGGGTGTGCTGCCCGTCACGGACGATGTGCCGGCCTGCTACGACCGTGTGCCGCACATCGGCTGCGGAGGCGGCGAATACGGCTGTTTCGGCAGCGAGCCGGGGCACCGGTCCCGCTGTTCTGACGGAGTCCAGGGCGACGGTCGCCAGATCGGCGGGCGCGCCGGGTTCGAGGATGCCCGCCTCGGGCCGGCCGAGCGCGGCGTGTCCGTCGACCGTCGCGGCACGCAGCAGGGCGGCCGCTGTCCAGTGACCGCGCGCCCGGGTGCGCAGGCGCTCGTTGAGCTCCATCGCCCGGGCCTCTTCGAAGAGGTCGATCACGGCGTGGCTGTCACTGCCGAGGGAGAGCGGCGAGCCGGCGCGCTGGAGGGCGGGGGCGGGGCCGATTCCGTCGGCGAGGTCGCGTTCCGTGGTGGGGCACATGCAGGTGCCGGTCGCCGAGGAGCCGAGGAGCGTGATGTCCTCGCCGGTGAGGTGGGTGTTGTGGATGCCGGTGGTACGCGGGCCGAGGACCCCGTGGTCGGCGAGGAGACGGGTGGGGGTGCAGCCGTGGGCGGCGAGGCAGGCGTCGTTCTCCGCGGTTTGTTCGGAGAGGTGGACATGGAGCGGTGCCTGCCGTTCCTCGGCCCACGCGGCCACGGTGGCGAGCTGCGTGGCGGGGACGGCGCGCACGGAGTGGATGGCCGCGCCGATCAGGGCGTGGTCGCTGCCCTTGAGGAGGGAGGCGCGTTCGGCCCAGGCGTCCGCGGTGGTGTCGGAGAAGCGCAACTGGTGCTGGTCGGGCTGCTGGTACTGGGTGGGGCGCCGGCCGAATCCGGCGGAGAGGTAGGCGGTGTCCAGCAGCGTGATCCGGATGCCGGCCTCACCCGCGGCCGCGATCAGCGCCTCGCCCATCGCGTTGGGGTTGCTGTACGGGGTGCCGCCCGGCGCGTGGTGCAGATAGTGGAATTCACCGACCGCGGTGATCCCGGCCAGGGCCATCTCGGCATATACGGCACGGGCGAGGTCGTAATACGACTCGGGCGTGAGCCGGGAGGCGACCTGGTACATGGTCTCGCGCCAGGTCCAGAAGGTGCCGGAGCCGACCTGGACGGTGGAGCGCAGGGCCCGGTGGAAGGCGTGCGAGTGGGCGTTGGCGAGCCCGGGAAGGGTGAGCCCGCGCAGCACTGTGGCGCCCGGCGGCGGTGTGGCGACGCCGGTGCGGACGCCCGCGATGATTCCGCCGGACACATCCAGGGCGACGCCCGGCTCGACATGGGTGCCGAGCCAGGCGTGGGACAACCAGTACGTCACGGTGACGGGCCGGCCCGTCGACTCCGTTGTCAGCTGCACGCGAGACCTTCCAGTACATCGGCGAGTGCGGTCACCCCGGCCACGCAGTCGTCCTCGGCGGCGTGCTCGGCCGGCGAGTGCGAGATCCCGGTGGGGTTCCGTACGAACAGCATGGCGGTCGGGACCGAAGCGGACAAAATACCCGCGTCGTGTCCAGCGCCGGTGCCGAGGACGGGTACGGCGCGGTCGGTGTCGCCCCGGCCCATAAGGATCTTGCCGAGCTCGTCGCGCAGGGCGTGCTCGAACTCCACGACGGGCGTGAAGGATTCCCGTACGACGTCGAGGTCGATCCCGGCCCGCTCGGCGTGTTCCCGGGCGGCCCGCTCGATGCCGCCGACCACGGCGTCGAGGCGGTCCTGGTCGGCGGCGCGGGAGTCGAGCCAGCCACGGACGAGGGAGGGGATGGCGTTGACCCCGTTCGGCTCGACGGCGATCTTGCCGAAGGTGGCGAGGGCGCCGGCGAGCTCCGCCTCGCGGCGGGCGGCCAGCACGGTCTCGGCGTACGTGAGCATCGGGTCGCGCCGGTCGGCCAGCCGGGTGGTACCGGCGTGATTGGCCTCGCCCCGGAAGTCGAACCTCCAGCGCCCGTGCGGCCAGATCGCGGAGGCGATGCCGACCGGGTCGCCGGTGAGGTCGAGGGCGCGTCCCTGCTCGACGTGGAGTTCCACGAACGCGCCGATACGGGCGAGGCGTTCGGGGTCGGCGCCGATGGTGCCGGGGTCGTATCCGGCCGCCTCCATGGCCTGCGGCAGGGTGATGCCGTCGGCGTCGGTGAGCCGGTGCGCCGCCTCGGCGGTCAGCTGCCCGGCGGCGAGCCGGGAGCCCACACAGGCGAGCCCGAAGCGGGCCCCCTCCTCGTCGCCGAAGTTGCTGATGGCCAGCGGCCGGGTGAACCGCGCTTCCCTGCGCCGGAGTTCATCGAGGGCGGCGAAGGAGGAGACCACACCGAGCGGCCCGTCGAAGGCTCCGCCGTCCGGTACGGAGTCGAGGTGCGATCCGGTGACGACGGCGTCCCCGGCGAGGGGGTCGCCGAGCCAGGCCCACTGATTGCCGTTCCGGTCGACCTCGTAGGTGAGCCCGCGCGCCTCGGCCTGCGCCCGGAACCAGGCACGGCAGTCGGCGTCGGCCCCGGTCCAGGCGTAGCGGCGGTAGCCGCCACTGTCCAGGTGCCGGCCGATGGGCGCGAGCTCTCGCCACATGGTCTGGAACGACGGTGCACCGCCCCCGCCCCCGGTCGCGGCCTCGGCGGCCTGGGAGCCGTTCCGTTCCCCGGTCACTGCCCCTCCGCCATCGGCACGCGGACGCCCTTGTCCGCGGCGACCGACTCCGCGATGTCGTACCCGGCGTCGACGTGCCGGATGACGCCCATGCCCGGGTCGTTGGTGAGCACCCGGCGGATCTTCTCGCCCGCCAGCTTCGTACCGTCGGCGACGGTCACCTGTCCGGCGTGGATGGAGCGCCCCATGCCGACGCCGCCGCCGTGGTGGATGGAGACCCAGGAGGCGCCGGACGCCACATTGACCATGGCGTTCAGCAGCGGCCAGTCGGCGATCGCGTCGGAGCCGTCGAGCATGGCCTCGGTCTCCCGGTACGGGGAGGCCACGGAGCCGCAGTCCAGGTGGTCGCGCCCGATGGCCAGCGGGGCGGCCAGCTCGCCGGAGGCCACCATGTCGTTGAACCGCTCGCCGGCCCGGTCGCGCTCGCCGTAACCGAGCCAGCAGATCCGGGCGGGCAGTCCCTGGAAGTGGACGCGTTCGCCGGCCATCTTGATCCAGCGGTGCAGCGACTCGTTCTCCGGGAAGAGTTCGAGCATCGCCTTGTCGGTCTTGTGGATGTCGGACGCCTCGCCGGAGAGCGCCGCCCAGCGGAACGGCCCCTTGCCCTCGCAGAAGAGCGGCCGGATGTACGCGGGCACGAACCCGGGGAAGTCGAACGCCCGGTCGTAGCCGACGAGTTGCGCCTCGCCGCGGATGGAGTTGCCGTAGTCGAAGACCTCGGCCCCGGCGTCCATGAAGCCGACCATCGCCTCGACGTGCTTGGCCATCGACTCGCGTGCGCGCTGCGTGAAGCCGGCGGGCTTCTCGGCGGCGTACGACGCCATGTCGTCGAAGTCGATACCGAGCGGAAGATACGAGAGCGGGTCGTGCGCGCTGGTCTGGTCGGTGACGATGTCGATCGGCGCCCCCTCGGCGAGCATCCGCGGCAGCAGCTCCGCCGCGTTGCCCAGCAGGCCGATGGAGAGCGGCTTGCGGGCGTCCCGGGCCTCGGTGGCGAGCTGGAGCGCGTGCTCCAGGGAGTCGGCGCGCACGTCCAGGTAGCGGTGCTCGATCCGGCGCTCGATGGCGCGCGGGTCGCAGTCGATACAGATCGCGACGCCGTCGTTCATCGTCACGGCGAGCGGCTGGGCGCCGCCCATGCCGCCCAGCCCGGCGGTCAGGGTGATCGTGCCGGCCAGCGTCCCGTTGAACTTCTTCGCCGCGACGGCGGCGAACGTCTCGTAGGTGCCCTGCAGGATGCCCTGCGTGCCGATGTAGATCCACGATCCGGCGGTCATCTGGCCGTACATGGTGAGCCCGAGCGCCTCCAGGCGGCGGAACTCCTCCCAGTTCGCCCAGTCGCCCACCAGGTTGGAGTTGGCGATCAGGACGCGCGGCGCCCACTCGTGCGTCTGCATGACGCCGACCGGACGGCCGGACTGGACGAGCATCGTCTCGTCCTGCTTGAGGGTCCGCAGCGTACGCACCATGGCATCGAACGAGCGCCAGTCGCGGGCCGCCTTCCCGGTGCCGCCGTAGACGACGAGCTTGTCGGGGTGTTCGGCGACCTCGGGGTCGAGGTTGTTCTGCAGCATGCGCAGGGCGGCCTCCTGCTGCCATCCCAGGGCGCTCAGTTCCGTACCGCGCGGTGCCCGTACGGGGCGGGGTCCTGACATGGCGATGCCTCCTCGCATTTTGTAAATCTTCTATTCACATCCTGATGGCCTGAATACTAGTAGTCAACAGCCCTCGCGCCGTTGTCCGGAACGAAACGCCGCCCGGCCACCCCGATACGCGCCTCCCGGCCACCCCGATAGGCGCCTCCCGCGCGTCCGCCGAAGATCTCTTGCGCATGTACCTATGGAAAATGCCAGAACCCCTGCCCGGGGCGAGCACGTTGCGTAGCCTCGGAGTCACAGCCGTACGCCACGTCGGGAGGGGAGTGCGCGTGCCCGGAATCGACGAGTGCCTGCTCGAAGTCATGAGGCTGCCCGGTGCCCGCGGCGCCGCGGTGGTCGACTGGACGAGCGGCCTCGCCCTCGGCACCATCGGTGAATCGCCCAACGGCGACCACGAGGCCACCGCCGCGGAGACGGCCGAGGTCGCGCGGATGGCGGCCGAGCAGCCCGCCTTCGCGCTGGAGGCCACCGGACCGTCCGCCCCGTCACCCGAAGGGGCGGTCGAGGGAGCGCCGCCCCCGGTCGAAGACGTCATCGTCACCACCCGGGCCGGGTACCACATCCTCCGTTTCGTCGAGACCGCCTTCGACAGCAGCGTCTTCGTCCATCTCTGGCTCGATCGCGCGGAGGGCAATCTGGCCCTCGCCCGGATACGGCTGGGCGAGATGGCCCAGCGGCTGGTCCTGGCATGAGAACCGCCCCCGCCCCGGTCGCGCCCCTCTCCCCCATGCTGCAGCGCCTCGCCGCCGAGCGGGCCACCGGCGCCCTGATGCGCGACCGCGGCACCCTGTATCTGGCCGAGGGCCAGGTGGTGCACGCCGAGAGCCCCGCGACACCCGGTATAGACGTCCTGCTCACCACGGGCGGCGCCCTGCACCGCGACGGCTGGTGGGAGGCGGTCGCCAGGGCGGGCGCCGGACAGCGGGTCGGCCGCTATCTGGTGGACAGCGGGCGGGTGCCGGGCGGGGCACTGGAGCTGTGCCACCTGGGCGCGCTGTACGACGCGGCGTTCTTCGCGCTCGCCCCCACCCGAACCCCGGCCCGCTTCCGCTACGGGGTCTCCCACTGGATCGGCACCGTCCGCCCCGTCCCCGTCGATGCCGTGCAGCGCGAGACGCTCCGGCGCCGGGAGCTGCTGGAGCGGATCTGGCCCGACGCGGCGGGCGACAGCGCACCGCTGTTACGGACGGACCGCTTCGTCGACGCACCCGTTCCGCCGGGACGGCGCCGCGTGCTCGATCTCGTGGACGGGGCACGTACCGCATCGGACATCGCCCAGGAGCTGGGCAGGCCGGCGTTCCACGTCCTGGTCGATCTGCGCCGCCTGGCCGCGGCCGGACTGGTCGAAGCGGTACGGGAGCCGCCGGCCGCGACCACCCCCGGCCGGATCGCGGTCCCCGAGGTCACGGCCGACCCCGACGTCGCCCTGCTGCGCCGGCTCCGAGACGCATTGGAGGCCCTGTGATACGCGCGCTCAGACAGCGTGCCGGGAGGAGACAGCTGATGGTGCCCGAGGCCGAAGTGCAGGACGTCCTGGCCGAGCTCCAGCGGTTACGGGCCCGGGTCCCGCTTCTCTCCGGCGCCCTGGCGGCCAGCACCGACGGTCTCGTTCTGGCCCATGACACCCCGGGGGTGGAGGCGGAGGGCGTCGCCGCACTGACCGCGGCCGCGCTCGGCGTCGCGATCCGGATGGCGGACGCGACCGGCCGGGGCGGATTCCGCGAACTTCTCGTACGCGGCGGGACCGGCTACATCGCGACGTACGCCGCGGGCTCCTCGGCCGTCCTCACGCTGCTGGCCGAGGACCGGATCAACGTCGGCAGGCTCCACCTGGAGGGCCGCCGGGCAGGCGCCCGCATCGGCGAACTGATCGACAGCGCGATGGAACGCACCACTCACCCGGCACCCCCGGCCCGCACCCCCGAGCAGCCCTCCCCGCGCCCCGGCCCGCTGCCGCACCGCACGTAACACCACATGCCCCGAAGTGAACCCAGGGATCCGGTCGAACCGGCCGGCCAGGAAAGGAAACGAGCACGCATGTCGAACACCGAAGCGTCACTCAAGGAAGCGATGACGTCCATCGAGGGCACCCTCGGTGTCGCCCTCGTCGACTACACCAGCGGAATGGCGCTGGGCACCCTCGGCGGCGGCAAGGACTTCAACCTGGAGGTCGCGGCCGCGGGCAACACCGATGTCGTACGCGCCAAGCTCCGCACCATGGAACACCTCGGCATCCAGGACGAGATCGAGGACATCCTGATCACGCTCGGCAGCCAGTACCACCTGATCCGGCTGCTCAAGGCTCGTGGCAGCAACGGCCTTTTCCTGTACCTGGTACTGGACAAGGGCCGCTCCAACCTGGCGATGGCCCGCCACCAGCTGAAGCGGATCGAGGCCGAACTGGAGGTCTGATCCGGCGGCCTCAGTGCCGGCGCCGCGCCCCGCCGGGCGCGGCGTCGCCCGCCATCGGCCCGGTCGTCCGGTATCCCTTCACCCGCTTGCCCGCGGGCCGGCCGCGCTCCACCCAGTCGGTCCGCACCCAGTACAGGGCGTCGTCCCGGTGCTCGCGCCGCCCGATCCGGACGGCCTTGATCCAGAGCCCGGCCCCCGCCCCCGCGAGCACCAGCCCGCCGGCCGCGGGCAGTACGAACGCGCTCGCCACGGCTACGAGGAACGCCCCGAGCAGCCACCAGCGGTGCCCGCGCCGCCAGTTGCGTACGGTCACGGCCCGGTCCTGGAGGAAGTCGGACCGCCCGGCGCGGGTGGCGCCCCCGGCCAGTTCCGCGTACCGCCGGTCGCGCACGAGCGCCACCGCGGCCGCCGTGATCAGGAACAGCGCCGCCCCGGCCAGCAGCCCGATCCGGCGCCCGGTGAGTCCCGGCACCAGTGCGCCGATCGCCGCGGCGAGCAGCCCCGGCCACCACAGCGGTGCGGCTCCGGCCCGCACGATCACGGCCACCCTCGCCAACGACTGCGCTCCGCGCCCCACGTCCGTACCCCTCTCCACAGCTCCTTCTGGTCCTTCTGGGCCGGGAGATTAGTAGCCGTAAATGAGCGGTGTCTGAGAATCGTCGAGGTTGGCGGGGCCGCCCTCGATGCCCGATCCCTATCGGGCCCTCGCCACCGCAGTCACTCGACGAACAGCCCCCGCGCCGCGGCCCTCGCGTCGAACTCCTCCAGCCGCGCCTGTGCGTCGGGCAGGTCGTCGCACATCACCTCCAGCAGCACCCGCCCCAGCAGCATCGGCGCACAGGCGGTGTCGAAGGCGAGCCCGGTGCCGACGGCGGCCGGAATGAGCAGGTCACTGTGCCCGGCCACCGGAGCGAACGCCGAATCGGCGACCGCCACCACGGTCAGGCCCTGTTCCCGGGCGTACGCGAGGGCGTCCACGACCTCCTTCGGGTGCCGGGGCAGCGCGAAGCAGATCAGCGCGGTGGCGCCCGCCCGCCGTGCGGCGTCGATCCGGTCGTGCAGCATGCTGCCGCCCTCGTCGAGCACTCGGACGTCGGGGTGGACCTTGGCCGCGAAGTACCCGAACCCGCGCGCCTGCGAGGAGGCGGCCCGCAGCCCGAGCACCGGCAGCGGCCGGGAGGCCGCCAGCAGCCTGCCCGCGCGCTCGACGGGCCCGGGATCGGCGAGCAGCTCGGCCAGGAGCCGCAGATTCTCGATCTCGGCGAGGACGGCCTGCTGGTACTCGTTGTACACGTCCTCTTCGCCTCCGCCCCCCGGTACGGACCCGGCGGGGGCGACCTCCCGCAGGTGTTTGCGGAGCGCCGGATAGCCGTCGAACCCGAGCGCCACGGCGAATCGGGTGACGGACGGCTGGCTGACCCCGGCGAGCTCGGCCAGCTCCACGCTCGACAGAAACGGCACGTCCCCGGCCCTGCGCACCATCGAGTGCGCGATGCGCCGTTGTGTCGGTGTCAGCCGGCGCCCCTCGAAGAGCTGCTGCAGTCGTGCGGCAGGGCTGCTCTCGCTCATACCGTCCCCCTCCAAAGTCCCGTGTTCTGGTCGAACAGCTCCCCGGCCGCGACCTCTCCATCATCGGTGAGCGGCCGGTCCCGGCCCACGGGGCCGACGGAGCCGGAAGCCCCGAACGGGCCCGCGATCCCGGACGTGGGGTTCCCGAAGTCCCCGGAGTCCGTTGCATGGGACGACATCATGCGCAAACCCCTCCTTTCCGGGCGTTTCATCTCACCCTTCGAGCCTCTGCAACCAGTGCTTCACTCCAAAGTATTGACAATCTATTCAGCAAAGAAGAACTCTGCATGACTATATGCAGCCGGGACAAGGGTCGGCCCTCCCCGCCCAGGCGGCCTCGGGCGAGGACAGCGGGGCCGGAACCACTGGCACGGCGGCCGCCCGCGCGTAGCCGGAAGAGACGCGCAGCCGGAAAAGAGGGGGGGTAGCCCCACTGCCCCAAGCACTCCCGATTCGTACCGTGAAGGACATGGATACCCGTGACCCTGAGCTCAAGAACGAGCTCGATGCCACCCTGCATGCCCGTAGCGAGCTGGGTGCGGATTACGAGTCCGCACTCGTCGAGTCCTTCCTGGAGAAGGTCGAGCAGCGCCTCGACACCACGCTCGACCGCCGCGTCCGGCGTCATCTCGCCGAGCAGCAGGTGAGCGTCGCCAGGGGCGCGCGTACACCGCAGCCCATGGGGAACTTCGGCGAGCGCTACGGCTTCGGGATCATCTCGCTGGTCCTGGCCATCCCGCTGTCGGCGATCGGCGCCGCGGCCGCCCATACCGGGGGCCTGGTCGTCGTCTGGCTCGGCATCGTCGGTGTCAACACTGTCCACGCCGCCCGCAGTTGGCCCTGGTTCCAGCGCCGTTCCTCGCGCGCGGGGTCCGACTGGGAGGACTGAGAGCCGGGGGCCGGGTCTGAGGACACGGGGCGTCACGCCCGGCGGGTGGGCAGCATGATCAGCCGACGCGGGTCGATGTGGCGCGCGCGGCTGATGGCGCAGGCCACGAGGTCGGTCTCGTCGCCCGACAGCCCCCGAGCGCGGAACGCGTCGCGCTGCTGGGAGCCGGGCCGCCGCACCGGCAGCCGGACGAGGCGCCGTACGGCGGAGTGTCGCGGGGACCGCCGCACCCCCGGTTTCCCAGGGGGCGGGACGACGGCGGTCCCCGCGGGGAACACGGGTCCGGGTCGGGGCCGGCCACCGTGTCCGGGCGACGGTGGAGGTCCGGGAGCCGCTCCGTAGTCCGTGTCGCCGTATCGGGTGTCGGCGGGTTTCCCTGCCGACACCCCTCAATGTGCCGGACTCGTGTTAAGCCGGTGCTGCGTGTACGTGTCACGCTCGTACCGTTTCGGCGAAGCCCGGCGCCGCGAACCGCAATGGCCTGCGAACCGCTACGGCCTGCGGACCGTCACGGCTTGCCGGACGCCGCGTCCTTCGCGAGGAACGCCAGCAGGTCCTGCCTGCTGACCACGCCCGTCGGCTTGCCCTCCACCAGCACGATCGCCGCGTCCGCCGCGTTCGTACCGCCGAGCACCGCCATCAGGTCCGCGACCGGTTCACCGGAGCCGACCTGCGGCAGCGGCGGCGACATGTGCTTCTCCAGCGGGTCGGAGAGCGAAGCGCGCTGGGCGAACAGCGCGTTCAGCAGCTCCCGCTCCACCACCGAGCCGACGACCTCGGCGGCCATCACGTCCGGGTGGCCCGCGCCCGGCTTCACGATCGGCATCTGCGAGACGCCGTACTCCCGCAGCACGTCGATCGCCTCGCCGACGGTCTCCTCGGGGTGCATGTGCACGAGCGTCGGGATCGGGCCGTCCTTGTGGTCGAGTACGTCCCCGACGCGTGCGGACGGGCCGGCGTCCTCCAGGAAGCCGTAGTCGGCCATCCACTCGTCGTTGAAGATCTTGCTCAGGTAGCCGCGGCCGCTGTCGGGCAGCAGGACGACGACCACGTCGTCCGGGCCCAGTCGCTGCGCGACCTCCAGGGCGGCGACGACGGCCATGCCACAGGAGCCGCCGACCAGCAGGCCCTCCTCCTTGGCGAGGCGGCGGGTCATCTGGAAGGAGTCCTTGTCGGACACGGCGACGATCTCGTCCGTGACCGTACGGTCGTAGGCGCTCGGCCAGAAGTCCTCGCCGACGCCCTCGACGAGGTACGGACGCCCGGAGCCGCCGGAGTAGACCGAGCCCTCCGGGTCCGCGCCGACGACCGTGACCGAGCCGCCGCTGACCTCCTTCAGATAGCGGCCGGTGCCACTGATCGTGCCGCCCGTGCCGACGCCCGCGACGAAGTGGGTGATCTTCCCGTCCGTCTGCTCCCACAGCTCCGGACCGGTGGTCTCGTAGTGGGAGCGCGGGTTGTTCGGGTTGGAGTACTGGTCGGGCTTCCAGGCTCCGGGGGTCTCGCGGACCAGCCGGTCCGAGACGTTGTAGTACGAGTCGGGGTGCTCGGGATCAACGGCCGTCGGGCAGACGACGACCTCGGCACCGTAGGCGCGCAGCACATTGATCTTGTCCGTGGACACCTTGTCCGGGCAGACGAAGATGCACTTGTACCCCTTCTGCTGGGCGACGATCGCCAGGCCGACGCCCGTGTTGCCGCTGGTCGGCTCGACGATCGTGCCGCCGGGCTGCAGCTCGCCGCTCTGTTCGGCGGCCTCGATCATCCGCAGGGCGATGCGGTCCTTGACCGAACCGCCGGGGTTGAAGTACTCGACCTTGGCCAGGACCGTCGCCTGGATGCCGGCCGTGACACTGCGCAGCCTCACCAGCGGGGTATTGCCTACGAGACTGATCATCGAATCGTGGTATCGCACCGTGTACTCCGGGGTCTCCGAGATGGTGCGGCAAGGGTATGCGCACGGAGGCGGGATTGGGCGAAGCGATTGAGCGACCGTCACCGCGGGGCAGTTAGCTGTAGGTACGGCGTACGGCAGTACGGCAACGAGGAGGTGGACCGGACTGTGTCGAGGGCAAGGGTGGCACGGCGGATCGCGGCGGGTGCGGCCTACGGCGGCGGCAGCATCGGGCTGCTCGGCGCGGCGGCGGTGGGCGTACTGCTGGCGGAGGTCCAGCTGGCGAAACGGCAGGTGGGCGGCGGTATCGCACCGGTTCCGCCGAGCGCGGACGGGCGGTACGGGGTGGCGTTCGCCGGCCCCGCCGACCCGTTGCGGCTGGGACTGCTGGGTGACTCGACGGCGGCCGGACAGGGGGTGCGCCGGGCGGGGCAGACCCCGGGGGCGCTGCTCGCCTCGGGGCTGGCGGCGGTGTCCGAGCGGCCGGTGGACCTGCGCAATGTGGCGCAGCCGGGTGCCCGGTCGGACGACCTGGAGAGGCAGGTCTCACTGCTGCTCGCCGATCCGTCCCATACGCCCGACGTCTGCGTGATCATGATCGGGGCGAACGATGTCACGCACCGGATGCCCGCCACCCAGTCGGTGCGCTGTCTGACCACCGCGGTGCGCAGGCTGCGTACGGCGGGCGCAGAGGTGGTGGTCGGCACGTGCCCGGATCTCGGCACGATCGAGCCGGTCTACCAGCCGCTGCGCTGGCTGGCCCGGCGGGTGAGCCGGCAGCTGGCGGCGGCCCAGACGATCGGCTCGGTGGAACAGGGCGGGCGCACGGTGTCGCTGGGCGACCTGCTGGGGCCGGAGTTCGAGGCGAATCCGCGGGAGCTGTTCGGGCCGGACAACTACCACCCGTCGGCGGAGGGGTACGCCACTGCGGCGATGGCGGTCCTGCCCACGCTCTGTGCGGTGCTGGGGCTGTGGCCGGAGACCGACCGGCTGGACGGGGCCCGGCGCGAGGACATGCTGCCGGTGGCCGAGGCGGCCTCCCAGGCGGCCAGGGAGGCCGGTACGGAGGTCACGGGGGCCCGGGCGCCCTGGGCGCTCCTCAAGCACCGCAGGCGGCGGCGCCTGCCCACGGCCACGGAGCCCCAGCCGCACCCGGAGACGGAGCCGGAGCCGGAGCCGGCGACCGAACCGATGGCCTCCTCCGGACCGCACGAGGAGCCGCTCACGGAGCCGTTCATGGAACCGCTCACGGAGCCGCGCGAGGAGCCGCGCCCGGAGCCGTCCGAGGAGTCGCACGGGGAGTCGCACGGGGAGTCGCGCAACCTCCCCGCCAATTGACCGGCTGAGCGGTCGCTTAGAAAAGAGGTCGGCGTCACATGCGCTGCCCGGTGACCCAGCAGCTACGTACAGGTAATTTCCAAGTCAGCACCTGCCAGAACCCGCCTTCCAGCCCTCATGGAGCCGCGTGATGCCCGAAGCCGTGATCGTCTCTGCTGCCCGTTCCCCCATCGGCCGGGCCTTCAAGGGTTCGTTGAAGGATCTGCGCGCGGACGACCTGACCGCCACGATCATCCAGACCGCGCTGGCCAGGGTTCCCGAGCTGGACCCCAAGGACATCGACGACCTGATGGTCGGCTGCGGCCTCCCCGGCGGCGAGCAGGGCAACAACATGGGCCGCATCATCGCCGTGCGGATGGGAATGGACCACCTTCCCGGCTGTACGGTCACCCGCTACTGCTCGTCCTCCCTGCAGACCAGCCGGATGGCGCTGCATGCCATCAAGGCCGGCGAGGGCGACGTCTTCATCTCGGCCGGTGTCGAGATGGTGTCCCGCTTCTCGAAGGGCAACTCCGACAGCTGGCCGGACACGCACAACCCGCTGTTCGCCGACGCCGAGGCCCGCACCGCGGCCCGCGCCGAGCAGGGTGGCGACGACTGGCACGACCCGCGCGAGGACGGTCTCGTCCCGGACGCGTACATCGCGATGGGGCAGACCGCGGAGAACCTGGCCCGGCTCAAGGGCGTCACCCGTCAGGACATGGACGAGTTCGGCGTCCGCTCGCAGAACCTCGCCGAGGAAGCCATCAAGAACGGCTTCTGGGAGCGCGAGATCACCCCGGTCACCACCCCGGACGGCACGGTTGTCTCGAAGGACGACGGCCCGCGCGCGGGCGTCACCCTGGAGGGCGTGCAGGGCCTGAAGCCGGTCTTCCGCCCGGACGGCCTGGTCACCGCGGGCAACTGCTGCCCGCTCAACGACGGCGCCGCCGCGCTCGTGATCATGTCCGACACCAAGGCGCGCGAGCTGGGCCTGACCCCGCTGGCCCGGATCGTCTCGACCGGCGTCTGCGGTCTCTCCCCCGAGATCATGGGGTACGGACCGGTGGAGGCCAGCAAGCAGGCGCTGAAGCGGGCCGGGCTGACCATCGACGACATCGACCTGGCCGAAATCAACGAGGCGTTCGCCGCCCAGGTGATCCCCTCCTACCGCGACCTCGGCCTGCCGCTGGAGAAGGTGAACGTCAACGGTGGCGCCATCGCCGTCGGCCACCCCTTCGGCATGACCGGCGCCCGGATCACGGGCACGCTGATCAACAGCCTGCAGTTCCACGACAAGCAGTTCGGCCTGGAGACCATGTGCGTGGGCGGCGGCCAGGGCATGGCGATGGTCATCGAGCGGCTGAGCTGAGCTGGAGCGGAGGGTAGGGGTCGACTGAGGTACGAAGGCGGCACCTGCCCGCAGCGGGAGCGAAGCGAACGCGACCACAAACTCGAGCGGCTGAGCTGAGCTGGAGCGGAGGGTAGGGGTCGACTGAGGTACGAAGGCGGCACCTGCCCGCAGCGGGAGCGAAGCGAACGCGACCACAAACTCGAGCGGCTGAGCTGCAGCGGAGGGTAGGGGGCGCCCGAGGCCCTCAGCGGAAGCGAGGCGACGGAACCGGCCGGTCCCCGAGGCCCTCAGCGGAAGCGAGGCGACGGAACCGGCCGGTCCCGAGCCCCGACCGTGACCGAATCTCCCCCAGGATGTGACCTATGTCCTGGGGGAAAGTCGTTCCCGCAGGTCACACCAGCATCAGGGTTAAACACCGGGCCCAAAGATCTGTCCAATTCGTGACGTAATGCACTGACACCAGGCACAGCTGGAGGACAAGCTGAGGTAGGAAGTCGGGGGATCGATTGAAACCGGGAGTATGTCAGTGAGCGCCATGCCTCTTGCCCTGATGCTGACCACCGCCGCCGCCACGGCCGTGGGTGTCGCCGCCCTGTACGCCGCTCACGGGCTGCGCAAGCAGATCACGGCCCTTCGTACGGAGCTGGCAACGGCCCGCGTCCACGGTGCCGCCGTGCCCGCGCAGAGCCGCACCGAAGCCACCCCGGCCGACGAGATACGCGCCGCCGTCGCCGAAGCACTCGCCGAGGAACGGGAGCGCGAGCTCGCCGAGGCCCGTGCCTTCTGGGCCACCCAGGAAGCGCGCGATGCCGCCGACGCCCCGTCCCTGCTGGGCGGCCTGACCGGGATCGGCGAGGAGGCACCGTTCTTCATGCCGCGGCAGGCCGACTTCGCAGGTCTGGAGGCGATGGACTTCGACGCCGCCGAGGCGCTCGAAGAGCTGACGGAACTGGTCGAGCTGGCGGACGTGACCGAGCTGCCCGAGACGGCGGAGTTCGCCGAGGACTCCCCCGAGCTGGCCGCGGCCCGTCGCCGCCACCCCTCCCATCCCGACTTCGTACCCGTGCAGACCCCGGTCGTCACCGATCACGAGCGCACCGTGAACCGGCTCGAAGAGCTCGCCGACAACCGTACGGAACTCGCCGACGTGCGCCCCGGCCCGCTCGGCACCCTCGACGTGTACGTCTTCGCCGACGGCACCACGCTCTGCATGACTCCCGGTCACCGCGAGACGGCCGAACGCCTGGCCGAGGCGCTGCTCGCGGGTGAGCGTCCGGTGCTGCTGGGCGGTTCCGGCGTCTCCGGTGCGTACGCCCTGACCTTCTCCTGCGGCAAGGAGAACGTCTACATCCTCGCCGACCGCGTCATCGCCTCGTTCTAGCCCCGCGTTCCGACCCCCGGGCATCCGGGCGGAGCGACTCTCACCGACCACCGCGCCACCGCACGACGCCGCCCGCCGCCGCTACGCGAACGCCCGCGCAGCCGCCTCCGTCACGAATTGCACGGCCTCGTCCAGCTCAGCCGACGGGGCCGTTTCCAGTGCCACCGCCAAGTCACGCCCCGCTACGGCGAGTTGGTCGCCGATCGCGAAGATCCCGGCGTCCGGCATGATCCTCGGCTCCCGATCCGGCGCCTCGATGCGCTGGGCGCGCAGCGCCAATTCCCTGGCCGTGGCCAGTCCTTCGGCAGCCGCTCCGTGCTGCAGACGGCTCTGCGGGGCGGCGCGCAGCCGGTCGGCGAATCGGTCCACGGCGGTGATGAGCGGGGTCGTATCGAGCACTCCGCGACCCTACGCGCCCTCCCCGGATGGTTGCCAACGGGCCGATGCTCCGGCACGGCGTCGGGAAGGGCCGGCGCAAGCCGCTCCAGGCACACGCTGCTCCGGCACAGGTGGGAAGGAAACGGAACGGCCCGCAGGCACCGGTGCCTGCGGGCCGTTCCGTTTCCCGCACCGTTCCCGGCGCGGGGGCGCGCGTCAGTCGTCGCCGCTGAGGATGGAGAGCAGACGCAGCATCTCCAGGTAGATCCAGACCAGGGTCATGGTCAGGCCGAAGGCCGCCAGCCAGGACTCCTCGCGGGGGGCGCCGTAGGCGACGCCGTCCTCGACCTGCTTGAAGTCCAGGGCCAGGAAGCACGCGCCGAGGATGATCCCGATGACGCCGAAGAGGATGCCGAGGCCGCCACTGCGGAAGCCCAGGCCGTCACCGCCGCCGAAGACGGCGAACAGCAGGTTGACCATCATCAGGAGCATGAAGCCCATGGCGGCGGCCATCACGAAGCCGTAGAAGCGGCGGGTGACGCGGATCCAGCGCATCTTGTACGCAAAAAGCACACCGGCGAAGACACACATGGTGCCCATCACCGCCTGCATCACGACGCCCGGCCCGATGTACGTACTGACCGCGCTGGAGATCACTCCGAGGAAGACGCCCTCGAAGGCCGCGTACGACACGATCAGCGCCGGGGACGGCCTGCGCTTGAAGGACTGGACGAGCGACAGGACGAACGCCACCAGGGCGGCGCCGATCGCGATGCCGTAGGACTTGCCGAGGTTGGCCTCGTCGACCGGCAGCAGGGCCCAGGCGAGCGCGGCGCCGAGCACCACGGTGCCCAGCGTGATCGCGGTGCGCGTGACGACGTCGTCGATCGTCATCGCACCGGAGCGCGCCGGTGCCTGTGGAACGCCGTACTGGGTGTCCTGCTGAGCGTAGGGGTTGGTGGCGTACGGGTTGGCGGCGGTGCCCTGCGCGTACGGGTTGGCGCCCGCTGCGGGGGCCCCGGCCTGCGGCGCCGCGTTGAAGCCCGCGTGTCCGTTGTCGCGGCTGAAGCCCCGTCGCGAGAAGACCGGGTTGCTGCTCCTCATCTCACTCCTCCATGGCCGCCCTGCGCAGCCTTCCCACAAGAGTAATGGGTAGGCAAAAGAATCAGACTAGTGCCTGGGGAGGATCTTTGGGGATCTTTGGGGAACCTGCGGACGGGTGGCCGCCTCCTCGGCCGGCAGGGCTGCCGTACGGCGCTGCGCCCACTCGGCCGCCCTGCGCGCGGTGGTGCCCGGAACCGGACTCGAACCGGCACGCCCCCGAGGGGCAGCGAGGTTTAAGCTCGCCGTGTCTGCATTCCACCATCCGGGCCTGGCGCGCGGCTCCGCGTTGGCACATGACCCTATCCGGGGACCTCCTCCGATCAGCGGATCAGTGGCGCGATGTTGTCTTATTTTATTGACCGCTTGAGGGGTCGTCAGCACTCGCGAGAGGCCATCGTCACATGCCTGGGCGGGGTAGCGGTCACGGCGGCCGGCAATCCGGATTGACGTAAAGTCGCCGCACCCGGACGGCGCATTCGCCGGGCGCATTCGCCAGGCGCGCGCCAGTCGTCGCCATCGGCGCGCCACCCGACCGGGCGAACGCCCTCAGGGTCGGTGTCATACCGGAGGAGGACGCAGGGGCCCCTCGGTGCGACTCAAGACGGCCCCGGGAACGGGCATGGGGACTGACGAATCGCAGTGTCGCGGCGGTGACGATAGAGAGGTTCCCCGGCGACCGGGCCTCACCGGACCTCATCGGACCTTATCGGACCTCACCGGTCACAGCCGAAAACGCATCCCGGACGAAACCTCGGCCGGAGCCCCGAATCAGGAGATTCCCGTGACCACCACTTCCACCGCACACCGCGTCACCACGGTGGCTGCCCGCGCCACGGATCTGTCCAAGGTCTACGGAGAGGGCGAGACCAGGGTCACGGCCCTGGACCGGGTCTCCGTGGACTTCCCGCAGGGCGAGTTCACCGCGATCATGGGCCCGTCCGGCTCCGGCAAGTCCACGCTGATGCACTGCGTGGCCGGCCTCGACAGCTTCAGCAGCGGCTCGGTGCGGATCGGTGAGACGGAGCTGGGCTCCCTCAAGGACAAGCAGCTCACCCAGCTCCGCCGGGACAAGATCGGCTTCATCTTCCAGGCGTTCAACCTGCTGCCGACCCTGACGGCGCTGGAGAACATCACGCTCCCGATGGACATCGCGGGCCGCAAGCCCGACGCCGAGTGGGTGCGCCGGGTCATCGACATGGTGGGCCTCTCCGACCGGCTGACGCACCGGCCGACCGAACTCTCCGGCGGCCAGCAGCAGCGCGTCGCGGTGGCCCGCGCCCTGGCCTCGCAGCCGGAGATCATCTTCGGTGACGAGCCGACCGGGAACCTGGACTCCCGCTCCGGCGCCGAGGTCCTCGGCTTCCTGCGCAACTCGGTGCGCGAGCTGGGGCAGACCGTGGTGATGGTGACCCACGACCCGGCGGCGGCCTCCTACGCGGACCGGGTCGTCTTCCTCGCGGACGGCCGGATCGTCGACCAGATGCTGCACCCCACGGCGGACGGGGTCCTCGACCGGATGAAGGCGTTCGACGCCAAGGGCCGCACCAGCTGAAGCCCGCCCTGCCCCGCGCCCTTCTCCGGACCCCCTTCCCATCCCAGGACTGACAGACATGTTCCGTACCGCCCTGCGCAATGTGCTCGCGCACAAGGCCAGGCTGCTGATGACCGTGCTCGCCGTGATGCTCGGCGTGGCCTTCGTATCCGGCACCCTGGTCTTCACCGACACCCTCGGTAACGCCTTCCGCAACCAGTCGGCGAAGAGTTACGACGACGTCGCCGTCGCCGTCACGACCCCGGCCAACCAGCGCGACGAGAAGACGCGCGGCATCACCGCCGCCACCCTGAAGAAGATCCAGGGCCTGGACGGTGTGGACACCGCCACCGGCCGGGTATCCGGCTTCGCCGGGGTCGCCGACCCCGACGGCAAGCTGATCGGCAACGGCTGGTCGAACACCGGAGGGAACTACTCCCCCGGCAAGGACGGCAAGGACTCCGCGTACACCTTCGTCGACGGCAAGGGCCCGGACGCGGCCGACCGGATCGCGCTCGACCAGGAGACCGCGAAGAAGGGCAAATACCACGTCGGTGACCGGGTCCGGGTCGCCACGAACGGGCCGGTGAAGGAGTACACCCTCGCCGGCGTCTTCACCACCGAGGACGGCGCGGTCAACGCGGGCGGCAGCCTGGTCCTCTTCGAGTCCCCGGTCGCCCAGAAGCTGTACCTCAGGCCCGGCGAGTTCAAGGAGGTCAACGTCGCTGCCGCGGCCGGCGCCTCCGCCGAGAAGCTGCTGGCCGACGTCAAGCCGCTGCTGCCCAAGGACGCCGAGGCCAAGACCGGCAAGGCCCTCGCCGACGAGCAGGCCAAGCAGATCCAGAACGGTCTGAGCAGCCTCAACACCATGCTGCTCGCCTTCGCGGCCATCGCGCTCTTCGTCGGCGTCTTCCTGATCGCCAACACCTTCACCATGCTGGTGGCCCAGCGCACCAAGGAACTGGCGCTGATGCGCGCCGTCGGTGCCTCCCGCCGCCAGGTCAAGCGCTCCGTGCTCCTGGAAGCTGCGGTGGTCGGCGCGATCGCTTCGGTCATCGGATTCGTGCTCGGCCTCGGGCTCGCCACCGGTCTGCGCTCCGTGATGAGTCAGTTCGGCGGGAAGATCCCGGCCGGACCGCTGATCGTCTCGCCCACCGCGGTCGCCGCAGCGTTCGGCGTCGGCGTACTGATCACCGTGCTGGCCGCCTGGCTGCCCGCCCGCCGGGCCGCGAAGATCCCGCCGGTGGCCGCGATGAACAGCGTGCACGCGACGGCGACGGTCAAGTCCCTGGTGTTGCGCAACTCGATCGGCGGGGCGCTCACCCTGCTCGGCGCCACGGGCATCGTGGCGGGTGCGGCGGCCGGTTCGGACGGCCGGACGCTCATCGGGATCGGTGCGTTCTTCGCGCTGGTCGGCGTCATCGTGCTGATCCCGCTGCTGTCGCGGCCGGTCATCGCGCTGGTCCGCCCGCTGCTGAAGCGGCTGTTCGGGGTCTCCGGCAAGCTGGCCGCGCAGAACGCGGTCCGTAATCCGCGACGTACCGGAGCCACCGCCTCCGCGCTGGCGATCGGCCTCACCCTGGTCACCGGCATCTCCGTGCTCGGCGTCACCCTCGGTCAGGCGATCGACCGGATGACGACGGACAACATCAAGGCCGACTACCTGGTGTCGATGGCGAGCGGCAATTCGCTCGACGAGTCGGCACTCAAGGCCCTGGAGAAGGCCGACGGAGTCTCGGCCGTCTCACCCCGGCAGGACGCCTGGATGAAGTTCGGCAACCAGGAAATCGGTGCCACCGGAGTCGCCCCCGGCGACGTGGCGGAGCTCTTCGCCATCAAGACGGTCTCCGGCTCGGTCGAGTCGCTCGGTGACGGCAAGATCGCCGTGTCCGAGGACACCGCGAAGTTGCACCACTGGAAGACCGGTGACACGGTCCCGGTCGTCTACGACGACGGCAAGAAGGAGAACCTGAAGGTCGGCGCGGTCTACGAGGACAACGAGTTCCTCTCCCGGATCTTGATCCCGAAGAACCTCCTGGACCCGCACGTCTCCCACGCCGACATCCGCGAGGTCTGGCTGAAGATGGACGGCGGCGAGTCCGCGGCCCATGAGAAGGCCCTGGTCAAGGCGCTGGGCAACAACCCGGCGATGAGCATCATGGACCGTCAGGACATCCGGGACACGTTCGGCGGCTTCATCAACACCGCCCTGAACATCATGTACGGACTGCTGGCGATGGCCCTGATCATCGCGGTGCTCGGCGTCGTCAACACCCTGGCCATGTCGGTCTTCGAACGCCAGCAGGAAATCGGCATGCTGCGGGCGATCGGCCTGGACCGGCGCAGGGTGAAGCGCATGATCCGGCTGGAGGCCGTGGTCATCTCGCTCTTCGGCGCGGTGGTCGGCATCGGGCTCGGTACGTTCCTCGGCTGGGCAATCGGGCAGACCCTGAAGTCCGACATCCCGGGCTATGCCCTGGTCGTTCCGTGGGACCGGATCGGACTCTTCCTGGTGCTCGCCGCGCTGGTGGGTGTGCTGGCCTCGCTCTGGCCGGCCCGCAGCGCCGCGAAGCTGAACATGCTGACGGCGATCAAGACCGAGTAGCGGCCGGCACGGCACCGGACGGGAACGACACGACCGGGGGCCGGTACGCGCAGCACGGAGCTGCGGGTACCGGCCCCCGGTACGTTCCCACCGGTGCCGGGGATCTCCCGGTGCCCGTCCCGATGTCAGCCGGTCGCCGACGCCCCCCAGACGCGGGCCCTCAGCGGCATGCGGGAGGCCCCGCCCTCCGCCGGGCGCACCACGAGGATCTGGTTGACGCCGATCTTGTTGTGTTCGAAGGACAGGGCGGAGGCGGCCATGTAGAGGCGCCAGACCCTGGCCCGTCCGGACGAGGTCATCCGGACCGCCCGCTCCCAGTGCTTCTCCAGGTTGGCGACCCAACTGCGCAGGGTCAGTGCGTAGTGTTCGCGGATCGACTCGACGTCACGGGCCTCGAAGCCGGCTTCTTCGAGGGTGGCCACCGTCCGTCCCACCGGGGCCAGTTCGCCGTCCGGGAAGACGTAGGCGTCAATGAACTCGTCCACGTGGTACGCGGACTCGTCCTTCTCGGGGCGGCGGGCGATCTGGTGGTTGAGCAGCCGGCCGCCGGGCTTGAGGAGTGCGTAGAGGGCGTCGGCGTACTCGCGGAAGCGGACGGAGCCGACGTGTTCCGCCATGCCGATGGACGAGATGGCGTCGTACGGGCCGTCCCTGACGTCCCGGTAGTCCTGGACCCGGATCTCGATCCGGTCGGTCAGGCCCTCTTCCGCGATGCGCTTCCTGGCGTAGGCGGCCTGTTCGGCGGAGAGGGTCACTCCGGTGACCCGGGCGCCGTATTCGCGGGCGGCGTGCAGGGCCATGGAGCCCCAGCCGCAGCCGACGTCGAGGAGCCGGTCGCCCTCCTTCAGCGCGAGCTTGCGGCAGACCAGGTCGAGCTTGTCCCGCTGGGCGTCCTCAAGGTTTCCGTCGTCCTCCCAGTAGGCGCAGGAGTAGACCATGGAGGGACCGAGGACCAGTTCGTAGAAGTCATTGCCCACGTCGTAGTGGTGACTGATGGCCTCCTGGTCGCGCCGCTTGGTGTGGAGAGTGCCGGTGCGGCGCCGTACCTCCTCGGGCGGCGGGGCCGGCGGGGGCCAGGGCCCGCCGAGCTGCAACAGCCCTTTGGCGAAGGCCCGCACCTTCGGGTCGCGGACCGGGTGGACACGGTCCTTGGCCTCCGCGCCGCGGTCCCAGATCAGCGAGGCCATCAGGTCCAGGGCCTCGTACAGATCGCCTTCGATATCGAGCTCGCCCGCCACCCAGGCGCGGGCCAGGCCCAGTTCGCCCGGCTTCCAGAGCAGCCTGCGCAGCGCGCGGCGGTTCCGGATGACGAGGACGGGGCCACCGGGCGGTCCTGATTCGCTGCCGTCCCAGGCCCGGATACGGACCGGCAGCTTCTCTCCCAGCAACTCCTCGGCGAGAGCGGTCAGCCGCAATGCGGCGTCTGCCATGGCGCACACCTCCGTGATGGTGTTCCCAATGTGCCCAAACATGACCAAACATGCCTGCAACCACGCCGGGCACCCACGACGCCACGGCGAGGCACATCCCGTCAACAGTCTGCGGAGCGTGCACCATCCCGCTACAGCGCAACGGAAAGGCAAAATACCTGTACTGCGCACTTATTCAGGGGCGCACATCGACCGGGGTGCGCGGATACGCCCGAAAGGGCCGCCCGCACCACGGATGGCGGACGGCCCCTTCGGGCGTTGTGCGTGTACTGCGCGGGCGAGTGGGCCCGCGGGCGGGCTAGGCCTTCGCCTTCTCGCCCACGGCCTTGGCGGCGGCCGGTGCCGGGGCCGGCTTGGCGGCCTCGTAGAACTCCTCGCGCGGCGTCTCCATGGCGCCGAGCGAGACGACCTCGCGCTTGAGGAACATCGCAAGGGTCCAGTCGGCGAAGATCCGGATCTTGCGGTTCCAGGTCGGCATCGCCATGCCGTGGTAGCCACGGTGCATGTACCAGGCGAGACGGCCCTTGAGCTTGATCTTCATCTTGCCCATGACGATCATCGCGACGCCCTTGTGCAGCCCCAGACCGGCGACCGCACCCCTGTTGGCGTGGCTGTACTCCTTCTGCGGGAAGCCCCGCATCCCGGAGATGACGTTGTCACCGAGGGCCTTGGCCTGACGCAGCGCGTGCTGGGCGTTCGGCGGGCACCAGGCGTTCGGGTTGCCGGCCCGGCGGCCGACCATGTCCGGGACCTGGGCGTTGTCGCCCGCGGCCCAGATGTAGTCGGTGCCCTGCACCTGGAGCTTCTCGGAGGTGTCCACGTGACCGCGCGGACCGAGCGGCAGACCGAAGCGGGCCAGCGCCGGGTTCGGCTTCACGCCGGCCGTCCACACGATCGTGTTGGAGTCGACCTCCAGGCCGTTCTTCAGCACGACGTGACCGTCGACGCAGGAGTCCATGGAGGTCGAGAGGAAGACCTCGACACCACGGGACTCCAGGTGCTCCCGGCCCCAGCTGCCCAGCTTCGGGCCGACCTCGGGAAGGATCTTGTCGGCGGCGTCGACGAGGATGAAGCGCATGTCCTCACGCTTCACGCTCGTGTAGTACTTCGCCGCGTCGCGAGCCATGTCCTCGACCTCGCCGATGGTCTCCGCACCGGCGAATCCGCCGCCCACGAAGACGAACGTCAACGCCCTGCGGCGGATGTCCTCATCGGTCGTCGAGTCGGCCTTGTCCAGCTGCTCGAGGACGTGGTTGCGCAGGCCGATGGCCTCCTCGATGCCCTTCATGCCGATGCCCTGCTCGGCGAGGCCGGGGATCGGGAAGGTGCGGGAGACCGCGCCCATGGCGAGGACCAGGTAGTCGAAGGGCAGCTCGTAGGCCTCGCCGACGAGCGGCGCGACCGTGGCGACCTTGCGGTCCTGATCGATGGTCGTGACGCGGCCGGTGAGGACCTCGGCCTTCGGCAGTACGCGTCGCAGCGGGACGACGACATGCCGAGGCGAGATGCTGCCGGCGGCAGCTTCGGGGAGGAAGGGCTGGTAGGTCATGTACGACCGGGGATCGACGACCGTGACGGTCGCCTCGCCGTAGCGCATCTTCTTCAGAATGCGCCGAGCTGCGTACAGGCCTACGTACCCACCGCCTACTACGAGGATCCTGGGACGCTCCGTGGTGCTCATGCCATCGAGTATCCACCCCCCTCGGGGGGAGGGCTCGTGAGCCCCTTCACAAGGTATCCCTCACCCTCTGCTACACTTCGCCGCCCCCGTGACCGAGGTCATGGCCCTGGAGGGGAACCACGGCGCGGCGGCGAACGTTGCACACCGCCTGTGAGCTGGCCCTTGAGCCCGTGGACCGGGCGAACCACCACCCCGACCCACACGCCGGCAACGCGCCCGGAACGGTCCCGTATCGGCACGGAACGCCTCCGCGAGCGGCCCGCGACGCCCGTACGGAGCAGAACTGCCCTCCACGGGGCCGAATTCCTTGTGAAGAAGTTCACGAACTTCGTCGCGATGTGTCCCGCAGAGCGCCCCTCGGGTCGCCCACACCGACTCAAAGGTGCAGGCCAAAGTGCGCATGAGCGCTGTTCCGGCACCCTACGGAAGGCCGGTGCGCAGCGCCGCTCGCGGGCGCCGCGGGAGCGGGGCCTACGCGACCGACCAGCCGATTCCGTCGAGGATGTCGTGCTCGCTGACGACGACTTCCCGGGCCCCGGTCCGCTTCATCACGGCGAGCAGGATCAGCGCCCCGGAGGTGATCACATCGACCCGTCCCGGATGCATGGCGCCGATCGCGGCACGCTCGGCGTGGGTGGAGGCGAGGAGCCGCCCGGTGATCTCCTGGACCTGGTCGAGGGAGATCCGGGAGTGGTGGATCGCCTCGGAGTCGTACGCGTCGAGCCCCAGGGCGATCGCGGCGACGGTGGTGACCGTCCCGGCGAGGCCGACGAGGGTGGCGGCCCCGGTGAGCGGGACGCTCTCCTCTGCAAGGTCGAGGGCCGCGTCGATGTCGGCGCGGATCGCGGCGATCTCCTCGGGGGTCGGCGGATCGCTCACGACGCCGTCGTGCACGAGGTGCCGCTCGGTCATCCGGACGCACCCTATGTCCACGGAACGCGCGGCCCGCACATGGTCGTCGCCGACGACGAACTCGGTGGAGCCGCCGCCGATGTCCACAACGAGATACGGCTTCTCGAAGTGGTCGCGGCCCATGAGCTCCTTGGTGGCGCCGATGAAGGAGAACTCCGCCTCCTCGTCACCGCTGATCACCTCGGGCTCGACGCCCAGGATGTCCAGCACACCGCGGACGAACTCGTCCCTGTTCTCCGCGTCGCGGGAGGCGGAGGTGGCGACGAAGCGGATCTTCCGCGCGCCGTGCTCCTCGATCACCCCCGCGTACTGGCGGCAGGCGGCGAAGGTCCGCTCCAGCGCCTCGGGCGCGAGTCGGCCGGTGCGGTCGACGCCCTGCCCGAGGCGGACGATCTCCATCCGCCGGTCGAGCTCGACGAGCTCACCGGTGGACGGGTCCGCGTCGGCGACGAGCAGACGGATGGAGTTGGTACCGCAGTCGATGGCGGCCACGCGGGTCATGAAGTACTCCCAGATCAAGCCCCTCAGACGATCGAGGAGCGGGGGTCCGGGGACAGAGCCCCGAATCAAGCCCCTCCGACGATCGAGGAGCGGGGGTCCGGGGGCGGAGCCCCCGGGGGAACGGTCAGCCCTCGTCCGGCGCGCCGCACGGCGAAACGCACGGCCCCTTGCGCCACCACTCCGGCAGCATCGCGATCGCCTCGTCGCCCAGCGGGTTCACCCCGGGCCCCGCGGCCAGCGAGTGCCCGACCAGCACGTGCAGGCACTTCACCCGGTCCGGCATGCCCCCCGCGCTCGGGAAGCCCTCCAGCACCTCGATGGCGTCGCGCCGGGCGATGTAGTCCTCGTGCGCGGCCCGGTACGCGGCGGCCAGCTCGGGGTCCGTACCGAGGCGCTCGGTCATCTCCTTCATGACGCCGTTCGCCTCCAGCGTGCCGATCGCGGACGCGGCACGCGGGCAGGTCAGGTAGTACGTCGTAGGGAACGGCGTACCGTCCTCCAGCCGGGGCTGCGTCTCGACCACGTCCGGGTTGCCGCACGGGCAGCGGTGCGCGATCGCGCGCAGCCCGCGCGGCGGGCGGCCCAGCTGCTGCTGGAACGCGGCGATGTCCGCCTCGGTGGGCGCGGTGGACTCGGTCTGCGGAGGGGGGGTTTCCATGCCTGCCTAGGTTCTGGTCGGGCTGCTCGAACTGCGGTTCTGCAGAGGGACGATGGAGGGACGAAGAGAGTCAGTCGCGGTCTGCGCTGTCGACGCCGTCCCAGAGGTTGGAGTGCCACGGCCGGTCGGAATCGTCCTTCTCGCCGTTGCGCTCCTTGACCGCGTCGGGGTCGATCACCGTGTAACCGGTCTCCCCGGGAAGAAGGTAGTGCAGGTGCTTGCGTGCCAGCTGCCTGACGTACGCGTCGTCCTGGAGGCGCGCCTTCTCGTCGCGCAGCTCCTCGGTGCGGGCGCGGGCCTCCTGCGCCAGTCGCGCCTGGTCGGCGATCTCGTCCCGCTGCGAGACGTACTGCCGCATCGGGTACGCGAGCGCCACCACCAGGGAGCAGACGACGAGGGCGAGGAAGGCCGCCCGGCCGGTGAGCCGGGAGCGGCGGGCCTGACGGCGGTTCTGCGACCGGTAGACACGGGCGGCGGTCTGCTCGCCGAGCAGCCGCAGCCGGGTCGCGGTGGAGAACCGGTCCCGGTCCTTCGCGGCCATGTCTCCGCCTCCCCATTACGCACGTCCGTCCCCGCACACGGTACGGGACCGAGTGCGGGGACGGACGGAAGCCGGGTGCTTCGGCCCGCGACGGGCCGGTGCTCAGCCCTTGGGCCGGTGCTCAGCCCTTGCTGTGCTTGTCAGTTCGCAGAGCGAAACCGGGGGAACGCCGAGCGGCCCGCGTACACCGCGGCGTCGTCGAGGATCTCCTCGATGCGCAGCAGCTGGTTGTACTTGGCGACGCGGTCCGAGCGGGCCGGGGCGCCGGTCTTGATCTGACCGCAGTTCACCGCGACGGCGAGGTCCGCGATGGTGACGTCCTCGGTCTCACCGGAGCGGTGGGACATCATGCACTTGAAGCCGTTGCGCTGGGCGAGCTCGACGGCGTCCAGGGTCTCGGTCAGCGAACCGATCTGGTTGACCTTGACGAGCAGGGCGTTGGCGGAGCCCTCCTCGATGCCGCGGGCCAGGCGCTCCGGGTTGGTGACGAAGAGGTCGTCGCCGACGA
The DNA here is from genome assembly GCF_045207325.1 of Streptomyces sp. NBC_00846. NCBI lineage: Bacteria > Bacillati > Actinomycetota > Actinomycetes > Kitasatosporales > Streptomycetaceae > Streptomyces > Streptomyces sp. NBC_00846. Next base: position 2,871,847 of record NZ_CP108846.1, read on the forward strand.
TCTGCACCTTGGCGCCGAGCCTGTCGGTGATGACCTTCCAGCCGGCCCAGTCGTCCTCGTACAGCGGGTCCTCGATGGAGACCAGCGGGTACGCGGAGACGAGCTCCTCGTAGTACTCCGTCATCTCGGCGGCCGAGCGGGACTTGCCCTCGAACTCGTACGAACCGTCCTTGTAGAACTCGGACGCGGCGACGTCGAGCGCGAGCGCGATGTCCTTGCCCGGGACGTAGCCGGCTTCCTTGATGGCCTCGACAATGAGGTCGAGGGCGGCGCGGTTCGACTCCAGGTTCGGCGCGAAGCCGCCCTCGTCGCCGAGACCGGTCGAAAGTCCCTTGGTCTTCAGGACCTTCTTCAGCGTGTGGTAGACCTCGGCACCCCAGCGCAGCGCCTCGGAGAAGGACTCCGCGCCGATCGGAGCGATCATGAACTCCTGGATGTCCACGTTGGAGTCGGCGTGCGACCCGCCGTTGAGGATGTTCATCATCGGAACGGGCAGCAGGTGCGCGTTCGGGCCGCCGAGGTAGCGGAAGAGCGGCAGGTCCGAGGCCTCGGAGGCGGCGTGGGCGACGGCCAGCGAGACGCCGAGGATGGCGTTGGCGCCGAGCGAGCCCTTGTTCTCGGTGGCGTCCAGGTCGAACATCGCCTGGTCGATCAGCCGCTGCTCGGTCGCGTCGTAACCGACGAGCTCCGGGCCGATCTGCTCGATCACGGCGAGGACGGCCTTCTCCACGCCCTTGCCCTGGTAGCGGTTGGGGTCACCGTCGCGAAGCTCAATGGCCTCGAACGCGCCGGTGGAGGCGCCGGACGGCACGGCAGCACGGCCGGTGCTGCCGTCGTCGAGGCCAACCTCGACCTCGACCGTGGGGTTCCCCCGGGAGTCGAGGATTTCCCGGGCTACGACGACGTCGATGGACGGCACGAGGCATCTCCTTCTGGGATATGACACTGGTTGTGCAGGGTCACTTTGGCCTTGCGACAAGAGCCTAACCGGCCCGGCCCGCTCAGCCGGACGACCGCCCGACCCCTGGGACGAAAAAGGACCCGAGGACGCTCATCGCCGGACAAACCGTCAGAATTTTACTGGTCAGCAACTACAACAGTTGAACGATCACACAGAGCGGAAGCGCCACGTAGGGGTGGCGCGCGGGGGTGCCGGCCGGGGTGGCATGCGACACAGGAAACCCCGGCCCGGCGCATACGGGGGGATGCGCGCCGGGCCGGGGTGCTCGGGGAGGAGAGGCCCTGGACTACTTGGTCAGGTGCAGCTGCTGACCCGGGTAGATCAGGTCCGCGTCCTTGACGATGTCCTTGTTCATCTCGAACAGCCGCTGCCAGCCGCCCTCGACCTTGTGGTCGGCGGCGATCTTGCTCAGGGAGTCGCCGGAGACGACCTTGTACTCGCCGTCACCCTTCTTGACCTTCTGGCCGGTCGGGGTGGTGACGGTCTTCTTCGACTCGGCCTGCGGGGCGGCGGAGCGGTCCGAGCGGTCGGCGGCGGGGGCCTCGGCGCGCTCGGCCTTCTTCGGCTGCGCCTGCTGCACCGGCTGGGACTGCTGCTTCGGCGCGGCCGGGGCGCTCTGCTGCTTGGTGGCGCCGGAGTTCGAGGAGGAGCCGGTGTCGACACCCGGGTTGACACCGTCGTTGGTCAGATTGCCGGCACCGGCACAGCCCCAGGCGCCCGGGCCCTGCATGGCGAGGAGCTTCTCGGCGGTGGCGATCTGCTGGGCCTTGGTGGCCAGGTCGGCACGGGGGGCGTACTGCGTACCGCCGGCGGCGGCCCAGCTGGACTGCGAGAACTGCAGACCGCCGTAGTAGCCGTTACCCGTGTTGATGGACCAGTTGCCACCCGACTCGCACCGGGCAACGGCGTCCCAGGTGGCGACGGAGGCGGCGGAGGCGCCGGTCGCGCCCATCAGCGGAACGGCGACGGCAGCACCGGCGACACCGGCGAGCGTGGCGACACGGACGGCCTTGGACGGGCGGCGGTGCTTGCCCTTGCTGGAAAACAGCATGGAACTTCTCCTCACCGACGCCTACGAGGTGAGCTGTCGGGTTCGGGCCAAGTGAGTTGCCCGGCCGCACGTCCTAGCGCGCGACTTCACCCCAAGCCGGTCCTGATGCGTCTTTCGACGATCGGGCCCGGCGCTTACCTGGGTCCCCCGCTCCTGCCTACGGCGCTTTACGCGTCTGTTCCCTTCGACCGACGGCAGGATTCGGCGTGACGGTCGACGGGGCCCGCGGTGCGAGCGGTTCCGACCGTAAACATAGGCAACCCCCACTTTCAAAGATGGACACATCGGACAATCAGCCCTTACTTGCATGTGAGGAACCATCGTTTTCGCAGGTGGGAGGCGATACAGCCGGAGTCCCCGGGCGCGACACGCCAGTTGACGCAAAGAGACCCATGTCTCACTTACGCATAAGCGGACATAGGCCTCTGAACTGCCCCGATTTTTGGGTCTCTTTTAGTCGATTTTCAGACCGCCCTCATTCGGCCTTCACGCCGAGATCGAGACTCTGGCCAGGGAGAATGAGGTCCGGGTCGGAGCCGACGGCACTCTTGTTGGCCTCATAGAGCGCGGGCCAGCCACCAGGAACCTTCTGTGCGTCAGCAATCGCCCAGAGATTGTCGCCGGGGCGGACGGTGTACGTGCCGTCGGCGGCCGAGGCGCCCGCGTCGCGTGCGTCACCGTCGCCACGTGAGGCATGGCGGCCCGACTCGCGGCCCAGCCCGCCGTCCGCACCCCGGCTCGCCTCGGCGGCCGGTGCGCCACGGTGCTTGCCACCCGTACGGCTGAGGGAATCGGATGAATCACGCACATCGTGCACTTCGGGCGCGTCGGAGGACGGGGCGGCCGACTCGGTGGTCGAGGGCCGCGCGGAGGACTTGGCCTTGTCCGTCGACCCACCGGCACCGCCCGAGCCCTTCGAGCCGCCCTTGCCGTGCGTGGCGCCCTTGCCGTTCGTAGCGCCCTTGCCGTTGCCGTTCGACGGTGTGGCGTCCGACGTGCCGTCAGCCGGCTCCGTGCTCTGCGCCGGCTCGGGGGCGGGCGCGATCCCCGGATCGACGCCCGGCAGCGTCCCGTCCTCCGCAAGGCCGGAGATGACCGCACAGCTGGGCCAGGCCCGCGGGCCACGGTCCTCCAGGACCTTCTCGGCCACGGCTATCTGCTGCGCGCGGCTGGCGAGGTCGGCGCGCGCGGCGTACGAATCGCCGCCGTACGCCTTCCAGGTCTCCTGCGAGAACTGCAGGCCACCGTAGAAGCCGTTGCCGAGGTCGGCGCTCCACATGCCGCCGCTCTCGCACTCGGCCACCCGGTCCCAGGTCGTGGCGTCGGCCGCGTGCGCGCCGGCCGCGCCGAGCAGCGGGATGGCGATGGCCGATCCGGTCACGCCCGCGGCGACGACGATGGCGGGTGCCTGACGAGGGCGACGGTGTCTGCCGTTCGCGGAGCCCATGGGGATGCCTTCCGTGTGACTGACGAGTGACTGGTGAGTCGAACGGTGAACCTAGCGGGACTCGAACGCGCGTCACAAGTCGATGCAGCGCAGATCACGTGAAAGTCACAGCGTTGACGGGTCATCACTTCGTGTCGGCGTGGACCCCGGTGTGAACTCCACGGGCAGTGTGCGCAGTCCACGCATGATGAGCCCGCCACGCCACCTCAAATCGGCATGTTCCACCGCAAGTCGCAGGTCGGGAAGGCGCCTCAGGAGCGTGGCGAGGGCGGTCTGTCCCTCCAGCCGGGCGAGCGGTGCTCCCAGGCAGTAGTGGATGCCGTGCCCGTATCCGAGGTGCTGATTGTCACTCCGCGCGAGGTCGAGCGTGTCGGGGTCCTCGAAGCGTTCCGGGTCGCGGTCGGCGGCGGCGAGGACGACGAGTACGGGGTCGCCGGCCGCGATCTCCTGTCCGCCGAGCGTCAGCGGCTCGGTGGCGAACCGCCAGGTCGCCAGCTCCACCGGACCGTCGTACCGCAGCAGTTCCTCGATCCCGGTCTCCAGCAGCCGGCTCTCGCCCGCGTCGAGGGAGAGTTGCAGCCGCTCGCGCTGTGCGGGGTTGCGCAGCAGGGCGTACACGCCGTTGCCGACGAGATTGACGGTTGTCTCGAATCCGGCAAACAGGAGGATGAAGGCCATGGCCGCGGCCTCGTTCTCGGTGAGGTGCTCGCCGTGGTCGCTGGCCCGGATCAGCCCAGAGATCAGATCGTCCCCCGGGTTCTCCCTTTTACGGTGGATCAGTTCGGCGAGATAGCCGCGCATCTTCTTCACCGACCTGGCCACCCCGCCGCGCGGGCCGCCGCCGTGCCGGATCATCATGCCCGCCCAGTCCCGGAAGTCGTCCTGGTCCTCGGGCGGGACGCCGAGCAGGTCGCAGATCGCGTAGATGGGGAGCGGGAACGCGAAGTCGTGGATGAGGTCCGCCTTCCCCTCCGCGATGAAGCGGTCGATGAGGCGGTCCGTCAGTTCCTGCACCCGCGGGGCGAACTCGGCGACCCGGCGCGGGGTGAACGCCTTGGAGACGAGGCGGCGCAGCCGGGTGTGGTCGGGCGGGTCGATGTTCAGCAGATGCGTCATCAGCTCCGCCTTGCGCTCGCCCGGGATGCCCGTCTTCCCCTTGGCGTGCGCCGGCTCGGCGTGATGCGCCGGGTTCTTGGAGAGCCGGGCGTCGGCGAGGGCCTGACGGGCATCCGCGTACCGGGTCACGAGCCAGGCCTCGACGCCGCTGGGCAGCGCGGTGCGGTGCACGGGGCTGTGCTCGCGCAGCCAGGCGTAGGCCGGGTACGGGTCGGTGGCGAACTCCCACGTGAAGAGTTCGGGTGCGTCGGCGGGGCGGGCGGCGGACCGACCGGCGGGACAGGCGACGGGGTCGGCCGCCGGCTGATCGGCGGGGCAGGCGGCGGAGTCGGCCGCCGGCTGATCGGCGGGACGGTCGTCGCGGCCGTCCGCGGGCTGACCGGTGGGACGGGCGGCGGGGCAGGCGGCGGAGTCGGCCGCCGGCTGATCGGCGGGACGGTCGTCGCGGCCGTCCGCGGGCTGACCGGTGGGACGGGCGGCGGGGCAGGCGGCGGGGTCGGCCGCCGGCTGATCGGCGGGACGGTCGTCGCGGCCGTCCGCGGGCTGACCGGTGGGGCGGGCGGCGGGGCTGTGGTTCACCCCCCGACGTTATCCGTTGCCCTCCGCCGCCCGGATGGCGTCCCGGTAGGCGCGGCCCGCGGCCCGCAGTGCGGCCTCGGGGTCGATGCCGTCGCGTTCGGCGCGTACGGCGAGGGCGAGGAGCTCGTAACCGATGCCGTCGCCCGTGGGGAGCGCCACGTCGAGCTCAGCGGTACGGACCCGGCCGGCCAGTTTCGCCGCCAGGGCGAGCCCGGGCTGGCCGAGCGGCACGCCGTCGGTGACCGAGTCGCGCTGCTTCTCGACGGCCTTGGTCCGCAGCCAGTGCGCGTGGACGTCCTCCGGGGTCTCGGCGGTCTCGTCGCCGAAGACGTGCGGGTGGCGGTGGATCAGCTTCTCGACGAGGGTCGCGGCCACGTCGTCGACGGAGAAGGGTTCCTCCCCGTCCTCAGGGCGGCCTTCCTCCGCGATCCGCGCGTGGAACACGACCTGGAGCAGTACGTCCCCGAGCTCCTCGCACAGTTCGTCGCGGTCCCCGTCCTCGATCGCCTCAACGAGTTCGTACGCCTCCTCGATGGCGTACTTGGCGAGGCCCTTGTGGGTCTTCTGCGAGGTCCAGGGGCATTCGATCCGGATCCGGTCCATGACCTGGACCAGATCGAGGAGCCTGGCGCCCGGCAGATCGTACGAACCGGGCAGCAGCTCCAGGTCCGGCATCTGTACCCGTCCCGAACCGGCCAGCCGGGCGAGCCCGTCGGTCAGCGGCTGGTTGCCTTCGCCGCCCGTGAGGACGACGACGCTCCGGCCGCCCGCGCAGGCGTCGACGAGCTCCTGCGCGGTGGGCGCGGACTGCTCGATGGCGACGCCCGCCTCGCGCAGATACGGCAGCTGCGGATTGTCCTGCTCGGCGCAGAGCACCCGGTCGGCGGCGTGCAGCGCCTGCCAGGCGGGCCAGGACAGGAGCCCGGGTGCTACGCGGTGACTGGCGGTGAGCAGGACGATACGGCCGGGATCTTCAGCGTTCACCGTTCGAATCTACTCCGGTCGGTCCGGTCGCCGTTTCCCCGTCTCCTAGATGCCGGACTCGGCGCCCGCTCCGGCGGGCTTGGTGACCTGCTTGATCCAGGGGGCCTTGTAGTTGGCGAGCTGGGTCTGCTTGTCATCCCAGGCGCCGTAGCGCGGATTGACGTCGACCTTCAGTTCCTTCGACGCCTTGCCGAGCGCGTCGCCGACGGCCTTCTGCCCCTCGGGCTGCTGGAGGTCGGCGCCGAGCGCCTGGGCCAGCTTCGTCAGCTGGACCTGCTCGCGCAGGACGGCGTCGATCTGGTCGGGGGCGACCCAGCTCTGCTGGAGCATCGCCGTCCGCAGCTGTGCCTCTCCCCCGGACTGGGCGGCCGCCGCCTTCCGCATCTGCTGGATCTCGTTGCGGCTGACGGTCACGCCCGCGTCCCGCGCGGCCCGGTCCAGGACCCGGTCGAAGATCATGCCGTGCAGCTTGGCCCGGCTGAGCTGCCCGGACTTGTCGATGAGCTGCGAGGCGTCCTTCGAGTCGCGCTGGGCCTCCCGCACCGCCGCCACCTGGCCCTGCAGCGTGGACACCTCGATCCGGTCCCCGCCGACGAGGGCCGCGGCACCCGGGTGGGCCTGGCTGCCGCAGGCGGTCAGGAGTGGGGCTCCGGCCAGCAGGGCGGCGGAGACGGTGAGCGCGGTGCGACGGCGGCGGTGCAAAGGAAACCTCCCGGGGAGAGTTTGTGCATCAGTGCACAAGACCTTGCGTTGATCGATGTTAGGCAGTGGATGTGGTTGAGGCCACTGGTTCGACCAACGATTCGGAAGGAGTTGGGGTTGTGGGAGCCCGCGCGGGGCTAGACGGCGGTCAGGAAGGTCGTGCTCGCCGCCCCCCGCATCGTCGGCAACGGGACCCGGCCTCCGGGAACTAGTGCCGCGACCGGCAATGTTTGCCCGGAAGGAGCGTCGTCCAGTGCGTGCGATCGCAAGGCGGCCGGAAGTCCTTGTAGCGGAGCTACCAGGGCTTTTGGCCAACGCAGCGAGCGTGCGTGCTGGACGACGCGACGGGGCAAAGCTTGCCGGGAGGGGCACTAGTAGCGTGTCGCTGTTTAGTTATGGCGTGTCTGGTTGGGAGGTTGGTGTCTGGCAGATTCCTTCCCCTTTGCCAGACAGGACTGTTGTCATGGGTTCGCAGAAGAAGCGGCCGGTCAGGTTGACCGTGCAGGATCGCGAGGAGTTGGTCCGGGTGACCACGACAGGTGTTCGTGGGGCCTCGATGATCATGCGTGCGCGGGTACTGCTTGCACTGGATACCTCGGCGGGTGAGGCGGATCCCAAGGAGGTGATCGCGGCCCGGCTCGGCGTCTCCGGTGAGACGTTGCGGCTGGTCGCCAAGCGTTTCGCCGAGACCGGTGGCGATGTTCACGCCACGATCGCGCGGAAGAAGCGCGACCTCCCACCGGTGCCCTCGCCAGTGACCGGTGAGGTCGAAGCCCGGCTGATCGCGATGGCGTGCTCACAGCCACCCCAAGGCCATGCCCGGTGGTCACTGCGGCTGCTGGAGAAGCACGTCGCGCTGGTCGAGGACATCCCCGATCTGGACCACTCCACCATCGGGCGGGTCTTAAAAAAACGGAACTGCGTCCTCACCTGAAGAAGTGCTGGACCATCCCACCACGAGCGAACGCGGAGTTCGCGGCCCGGATGGAAGACGTGCTGGCCGTCTATGCCCGGCCATATGACCCGGCACGTCCGGTGGTGTGCATGGACGAGAAGCCCTACCAGCTCCTCGACCATGCCCGCGACCCGCTCCCGGCCCGCCCTGGTCACGACGCCTGCCAGGACAGCGAGTACATCCGCTGCGGCACGTGCTCAATCTTCGTGTGGGTCGAACCCCTGCGCGGGTGGCGTCGAGTTCAGGCACTGTCCCAGCGGACCCGGATCGACTGGGCCGGCCAGGTCAAGCAGCTGCTGAGCGTGGATTACCCCGACGCCGAGGCCGTGGTGCTGGTGATGGACAACCTCAACACCCACGGCATCGCCTCACTGTACGAGGCATTCGAACCAGAAGAGGCCTTCGCGCTGGCCCAACGCCTCGAGATCCACCACACGCCCAAACACGGGTCATGGCTCAACATCGCCGAGATCGAACTCTCCGCGCTGACCCGGCAATGTCTCGACCGCCGGATCGGCGACCTCGACATCCTCAACACCGAACTCTCGGCCTGGCAGAACGCCACCAACACCGACCAACGTCACGTGGACTGGCAGTTCACCACGCACGACGCACGCATCAAGCTGCGCCACCTCTATCCCAAAAATTAGCTGCGACGGTCTACTAGCCCACGATCGCGACGGGCGCGTCCCAGGCGTTCCGGTCGATCGTGAGCGTGCCGCCGGTGTGCGTCACCTTCTTGTTGACGGCGTACTGGTGGCCGCGACGGTGCCCTGTGTACAGCGTCGACGCGTACGGGAAGCCCTTCGTGGTGGAGTACACGTCGTCGTAACGGGCGTACCAGAGGATCTCCGGCAGGTCCGTGCGGTTCGTGGCGTTGGCCACGACGGCGGCGCTGGAGTTGCTGAAGCCGTAGAAGCCGGACCAGTAGCCCTTGGCCTTGACCGTCTTGTCGAACGACCGGATATAGGCGAGCACCGTGTTCACACAGGAAGTGTTCTTCGGGTCGAAGTACTCCATGTCGAGGTAGACCGGGCTGCCCGGCTTCATGCCGAGCGCCGCTTCCTTCGCCACGGCGTCGTTGGCGTCGGTGACGGCCAGTGAGGTGGCGTTGGCGGCGGTCATCTTCTCCGGGTTGGCGCTGGTCTGGCACGGCGGCTGCGCGCCGACGTACAGCGGGACCAGCTTCCAGCCGACGGCGCTGACGGACTTCACCCAGGAGGCGGTGAGGTTGGGCTGCGCGCAGCCGCGGTTCTTCCCGCCGACGTATACGGCGGCACCGTGGTAGACGGAGGAGCTGTACCAGCCCTTCATGGTGGTCAGCGACGGCGCGGTGCAGGTGTCGAAGACAGGCCCGGTGTAGATCTTCGGCGCGGGCCTGGAGACCGTGGTGGCGGTGGCGGCCTGGGCGAGGAACGCACCCCCGGCGAGAACGGCCACGCCGGCCACGGCCAGGGAGATACGGCGACGCTTCTTGGATATGCGGTGAGAAGGCACGGAGACCTCGACAGTGCTCGAAAGAAGTGTGAGGCCGACGGGGCAGGCGGGTCGTCAGCCGCCCCGGCGGCAGATCACGGTCTCACATCGCGATCAACGGCTCGCCGACAAATGGGGCGTTCTGCCAGCCGTTGCGAAAACTTGGCGTGCTCATTGCCTTCACCGCCTACGTCGGGGCCCGTCGGCCCCCTCCAGGCGAGCGCCGGGCCCCGGCCCTGCCGGTTCCTACGCCGCCGCTACGGCGATCCGCTGTGCCACCGCGTCAAGCTCCTTGCGGCTGACCAGTGGGAAGAAGAGGCGCAGAGCACTCCCCAGCGACTCGTCGAACAGCGCCCGACGTCGTCTCGCGTTCAAAACACACCACTCCGGGTGGATCGAAAAAGTACGGTTCGGCGAGCGGGCGCGGAGAACCGCGCGGAGAGCGACAACCACACCAGGGATGCAGGGTTCTTGAGGCTGTGTACAGCTCAGCACGCGTGCCGGGTTACCTTGCCGCACGAAGACGCGCCATCGTGCCGCCCCCCGTCATCCAACTCAGCGCCCCGGACCGGCTGAGAATCTCCCCCTCCGCCGGCCCGCCCGTCGAACGTGACATTCACGCACTGGTCCGCAAACTCCGCGACCTGATGAAAGCCCCGTGAAATGACCGGCGATTCGGCCCGTCGCGCCGGTCGGCCGCCGGGTCAGCCGCCGTGTACCTCCACCTGGCGGTCGAGCCGGCGGCGCAGCTCCACCGGCAGTGGGTGGTGTGGTCCGTAGGCCCGCTCCGTGTCGTAAAGGAGCCCCTGCAGCTGCACACGCGCCGCCATGTGGTCACCGACCGCGAGCAGCAGGTGCCCGATGCGGTTGCGGATCTCGAAGGAGCGGGCCGGATCGTTGCCCGTGGCGTAGTGGTTCTCGTAGTACGGGAGAACGGCGCGGTATTCCGCGAGGGCGGCGGCAGGTTCGCCGAGCTGTTCCAGGCACTGGGCCGCGTCGTAGCGGAACTGGAGCGTCCGGGCGTCGGCCGGGCCGGCCTCCGCGGCGCGGTCGTCGGCGAGGCGGCGCAGTTCGGGCAGGGCGCGGCGGTACTGGCCGTCGTCCATCAGCGTCGCCGCGTACTGCTTGCGCAGGATACGGACCACGGCGGAGTCCTCGCCGTGCTGTTCGGCCGCGACCGGGAGGATCGAGCCGAGGATGTCCACGGCCTGGGTGATACGGCCCTCTCCAAGCAGCTTCTTGACGTCGTCGACGGCGGTTGCGACATCGGGCCGGGCGGCCGTAGGTGCGGGTGGGGCCGGGGGCGGGGGCGGTGTGGTGGCGCGGTCGGGCCAGGGGGCGTGCGGGCGCAGGAAGGGGCGGGTCGGGTCGAGTGGCCCGGTGGGGAGCCCGTTGCCCCGGGAGGGGAGCAGCGGGGCGAGGTGTTCGTACACCTCCTGGGCGTCGGCCGGACGGTGCTGCGGGTCCTTGGCCAGCAGCCGCAGCACCAGCGTTTCGAGCGGCTCGGGGATGTCGGGCCGGATCCGCCGGACCGGGAGCGGCGGCTCGTACAGGTGGCGGTGCAGCACGCCGAGGGCGGTCGATCCCGCGAACGGCACGTCGCCGCTGAGGAGTTCATGCAGGAGCACACCGAGTGCGTACAGATCGGTGTACGGGCCGACGGCACCGCCCATCGCCTGCTCGGGCGCCATGTAGGCCGGGGAGCCGATCGGCGAACCGGTGTGGGTGAGGCGGGTGGTGTCGGTGTCCAGGACGGAGGCGACGCCCAGGTCGAGGACGGTGACGGTGCCGTCCGGACGCACCATCACGTTGCGGGGCTTGAGGTCGCGGTGGACAATCGGCACCGCGTGCACGGCGCAGAGGACGGCGCAGAGCTGGGCGGCGACCGCGACGGACCACTGCCAGGGGTACGGGTCGTGCTCGGCCAGGTGGTCGGCGAGGTCGGCGCCCTCGACGTACTGCATGACGAGGAACAGGTCGTCGCCGTCGCTCCCCGCGTCGTGGACCGTGACCAGGCCCGGGTGGCCGACCTGGGCAGTGACCCGGCACTCACGGACGAAGCGGCGGCGCAGCTCGTCCGCCGCCTCGCTGCCGACGGGGCCGGTGACCCGGTCGGGGCGGAGCAGCTTCACCGCGACCCGGCGGTCCAGTCGCTGGTCGTACGCCGTCCAGACCTGCCCCATGCCGCCCTGACCGAGGACGGTCGCCAGCTGGTACCGCCCGCCGATGACGCGTCCGCTCACCGGTTCTCCTCCTTACGGAGGTAGTCGCTCAGCTCGTCGAGCTCGGCACGGACCTGGTCGATGCGCTGGGGCGCGGCGGGCGGATAGCCGTAACCGGGGGTGGCGGACGGCGGGACCGGGGCCGAGGCCTGGGCCGGGGCCTGGGGCGGGGCCTGGGGCGGGGCCTGGGGCGGGGCCTGGGTCAGCGGTGGGGACTGGGTCAGCGGTGGGGACTGCTGCGGGACGTATCCGCCGTACTGTCCTTGCGCCTGGGGATGAGGCCGGGGCACAGGCGGACGGAGGGTGCCGTACGGTCCTTCGGGGCCGTAGTGGCGTATCTCCGCGTACAGGTAGTAGGCGACCACGCCGACCATGACGCCGAATATCCAGGAGACCCCGATGAACGCCTCCGCGTCGCTCGTCTTCTCGGGGTCCTCCGGCATGACGATCATGAACGCGAAAAGCCCTGTGTTGAGCGCGAACACGAGCGCGAGCAGGGCCCAGTCCCGCCCCTTGCGGGTGACAATCGCGAGCCGCAGCATCGCGGCCCAGCCCAGAAGACCGCAGCTCAGCACGGTCAGTGCCACGAAAACCACGCGCAATGCCGTCAGCACCGCCGAGGACGGACGACGCTTCGGTTGCTGCTCCGGCGGATAGCCGTAGCCGTGCATGTGCCGCTCCTGGAAGGCGTATGTCGGACGTGTGCAGTGAGCGTATACACCGACACCGACAGCTGGTCCCGAGTTGTGCGCAACCGTTGTGGTTGACGTCACTTCGGCGGGACCGTGCCGTCCGTCAACCCGTCGTACATCCCCTGGACCAGCTGCCCGCCGAGCCGCCCGGCCAGCCGGAGCGCGTCCTCGAACTCGGAAAGGGCGCGGAACCGTTCTCCGTACTTCCGCTGTTCCGCGAGCGGTAGCCGGGGCAGTTGGAGGCGGCGGGCGTCCAGCCGGGTGGCGGTGGAGGCGTAGCTGCTGGCCTGGCGGTTGTTGGCGGTGCCGCGCAGGAAGCCGGCGAGGAACCAGGGGTCGAGGGCGGCCGGATCGGGGCGCAGCAGCTGGAGGTTGCGGCCCAGTGCGGCGCCCGTGGTGGACTCGTCGATGACGCGGGTGACGGAGCCGCCGCCGAGCACGGGGACGACGACATCGCCCGGTTCGACGAGGACGGGCTCCTCGGAGGGCCCGTCGGCGGGGAGGCTTCCCGAAGGGGCGGCGGAGCCGAGGACGTCGTGTTCCGTGAGGACGGGGACCGGGCCGGTGCCGGAGCCGCCGGTGCGGAGCTGGAGTGCGCCGGCGCGGGCGAGTTCGCCGACGGTGGTGAGCGGCCAGCGGGCCGGCTCGGCGGGGGTCACGGCCGGCGGGGTGAGGGAGCCGGTGAGTCCGAGCGTCTCGGTGAGCCGCTCCCGTACGCGGATCAGCTCGGCCGGACCGCCCGCGGCGGCCGGGGACGGCAGATGGCGAGCGGGGGCCAGGTCCACGTCGTCGTCGAGGAGTTCGATGACGGGGACGGCGCTCGCGCCCACGCCCTTGGCCGCGTTCTCGCGCTCGCCCTCGAACCATTGCCAGGCTTCGAGCACGGCGCTGCGCACCGCCTGCCAGTCGAGCCGGTCGCGCCCACCGGACGGAGCGGCGGCCGCCGGGCCCGCCGAGGGGGATTCGGCGGGTTCGGCGGTGTCGACGAGCAGCAGTTCGGGCGAGGGGTGCGGGCCGCTGCCCGGCTTGCGCAGCACCCAGAGGTGGAGCGGAACGCCGTACGGGGGTGCGGCACCGGCCGGGAGCGCGATGACGGCGCGCAGGGCGCCGCGGCGCAGCAGATCCGCGCGGATCCGGCGACCGGAGCGGCGCGAAGCGGCGGCCGGGGGCATCAGGAGTACGGCGGTGCCGCCCTCGCGCAGATGGGCCAGGGCGTGCTGGACCCAGGCGAGTTCGGACTCGGTGCGGGCCGGGAACCCGTACTCCCAGCGCGGGTCGTAGGCGAGCTCGTCGTGGCCCCAGTTGCGTTCGTTGAACGGCGGGTGGCAGAGCACGGCGTCGGCGGCGAGCTGCGGGAAGGCGTCGGCGCGTAGGGTGTCGCCGGCCCGCGCCGCGAGGGCGCAGCTGTTGTCGGGGTCGGTGTGCAGGGCGAGCCGCAGTGCGGTGAGCGCGGCGAGGTCGGGGTCGGCCTCCTGCGCGTACAGGGCGGTCGGGCGGTCGACGGCGCGCAGCAGGGCGCCGGTGCCCGCGGCGGGGTCGAGGACGGTACGGGCGGGCTGCTTCCCGGTCTCCACCAGGGCGGCCATGAGTTCGGCGAGCCCAGGTGGCGTGAGTGTGTACTGGCGTGGGTTGGCGTCCAGTTGGCGGCCGAGGAGGAACTCGAAGGTCTCCCGGGCCCCGGTCTCCGCGGCGAGCTCCGCGGCGCCCCGGAGCAGCGGAACGGACGGAAGCAGTTCGGCGCGGCCGGGAGTGTGAACAGCCCGTCCGGCTACCGTGGCGGGCCCGAAGCGGTCGGCAAGCATGTCCTTGAGGGCGAGGGACAGCACACCGGCCATCGCCTCGTCCGACACAGCGGCGATCTCCCGCCAGGCGGTGGGGCTGTTGCGCCGGAGCAGCAGGGCGCAACCGGTGTGGACCAGGACGGGGACCGCGCCGGCCGGGTGTCCGGCGAGCTGCTGCCAGACCCGTTCACGGAGCGGGACCTCGGCGAGTTTCCCCTGGTCACGCAGCCACTGCTCGACCTCGGGCAGGGCGAAGGACGGGCTCGTCTCGGTGCCACCGACGGGCTTGGGAAAGTCGGCATGGCGGCGGCGCCAGTTGCTGACGGCGGCCCGCCCCACGCCCGCGAGCCGGGCGATCCCGGCCGCGGTCACCTCTGTCGAGGTCGAGTTCTCCGGCACTGACTGTCTCCCTGGTCCTGGCACTGGCTGGTCCTGGTACCGGCTGGTCCTGGCACTGGCTGGTCCCGGCACTGACTGGCCCGGCAGTGGCTGTCCCTGCAGTGACTGGCCTGGCCGTGGCTGGCCTGGCAGTGACCTTCGTGCGGTGTTGACGAGCATACCGATCCCGGTTACGCGCCGCCGATTCACAGCGTGCATCAACCCCTCCAGCGTGAACCATGTTGACTCGGTTCACAAGCTCTGTTGTTATTGACTCATCGCTACAGGAGCGATGCACGGAACCGCTCACCATCCATCTCTGCATCCGCCGGAGGGCACAGCCATGTCCCAGTTCACACAGCCGCCGCAGTCCCCGCAGCCCCAGCAGCCGTACGCTCCGGCCCAGATGCCGGGCGCACGCCCGGCCCGTAACGGACTGGGCATCTCCGCCCTCGTCCTGGGTGTCATCGGCGCCGTGTCGGGGCTGATCCCGTTCTTCTTCTGGCTGGCGGGCATTCTCGGCGTCATCGCCCTGATCCTGGGTCTGGTGGGCCGGGGCCGGGCCAAGCGCGGTGAGGCCACCAACAAGGGCATGGCCACCTTCGGCGCCGTCCTCGGCCTGATCTCGCTGATCCTCTCGGTGGTGGGCGCGGTGATCACCTTCAAGGCGGTGGACGACGCGGTGAACGACCTGAACAAGGCGGTGTCGGACACCACGGCCTCCGCGAAGCCGAAGCCCGGCGGCGACGGTTCCGCCAAGGACGGCGGATCCGAGAAGAAGAAGGACACCGGAAAGGCGCTGGAGGCCGGCGACTCGGCCGTGTACGACGACGATCTGACGGTCACGGTCGGCGACGCCACCTCGTACACCCCGGACGCGTACGCCGCCGGGCACACCAAGGGCAAGAAGGCCTACCGGGTCGCCGTCGTCATCGAGAACGCGGGCAAGGAGAAGTTCGACTCCGCGCTCGTCAGTGTCTCGGCCCGGGCCGGCCAGGACGGCGTGGACGCCGAGCAGATCTTCGACAACAAGGTCGGCGCGGGCTTCTCCGGCACGGTCCTGCCGGGCAAGAAGATCACGGTCCAGTTCGCCTTCGACGCCCCCGCGGACGCCAAGAACCTGACGGTCGAGGTCAACCCCGGGTTTACGTACGACGCCACCCAGTGGGACCTGAAGCTCTGACCTTCTCTCCCGACCGGAGCCGACCATCATGCGCCCACTCGCCCGCACCGCAGCAGCCGCTCTCTGCACCGTGACAGTCCTCGCCCTCACGGCGGCCTGCGGCACGCTCTTCGACGACGAGCGGACCGCCGCTCCCTATGCACGGCTGACCGGCCCCGAGGTCGTCAACAAGGCCCTCGCGGCGACCCGGAGCGCCAAGTCGCTGCGCATGGCGGTGGAGACGACCTCCGGCGAGGGCCCGGTCAGTGCGTTCGTCGCCACGGATGTCAGGGGCGCGTGCACGGTCACGCTCTCCCTGGGCGCGGCAGGCACCCTGGAGCTGGTGCGGACGGAAGGCGCGGTCTACACCCGGTCCGACGCCGCGATGCTGAGGGAGGCCACCGCCCAGGACGGCCCGGGCAAGAACACCGCCGCCGACGTCGAGAAGCTCACCGGCCGCTGGGTGAAGGCCCCCAGCGGCGACCCGTACGCAGAGCCGGCCGAGCGCTACTGCGACCGCGAGGCGTTCCTCGGCCTCCTCGCCCGGAAGAGCGGGACGGCCCGCAAGGGAAAGACGACGACACCCGGCCCCGACTCCACCTCCGACATCCCCACCCTGACCGTCAACGGCAGGACGGACGAGGGGACATGGACGGCAAGCATCGCCTCCGAGGGCAGGCCCTACCTGCTGGGAGCGCATCTGACGGACGGCGCCGGCGGCAACGGCCGCCCCCTCACCGTCGAGTTCTCCGGGTTCAACAAGCCGTTCTCGGTGAAGAAGCCACAGATCTCACCTTCTTGACCAGCCGAACACCACGGAGCCCTCGACCAGCCCGACACCACGGAACCCGCCCCCATCCGGGCGGGTTCCGTCGGCGCGTTCACAGCCGATGCCGCACCCACACATGGGGCTCCGCATACACCGCGTACTTCCGTTGCACCGAGCAGCGCACCGGCGTCGGCGCACCCGGCACCTCCGCGTCACCCGCTTCGTCGCGCCCGGCCGTGCTCACGCCCCGGACACCCACGCGCTGCGGAGTTCACCCCCCGCACTGCTCCAGCATGGCCTGCTTGTCGGCGGTGGTGACCGGCAGTTCGTACTTCAGCGACACCTGCGCGAACCGCACCGCGTACGAGCAGCGGACCGGCTTGTAAGGCGGCAGCCAGGACGCCGGCCCCGAGTCGCGCTTGGCGTTGTTGGCCGGGCCGTCCACCGGAAGGAGATTGAGCGGGTCATTTATGTCGGCACCCGTAACCGTCTCACCGAGCTCCCAGTTATGTAGGCGTTCAGCTTGTCTCATACGGGGAGGGTGGCGTGCGCGTGACGGACTCTGGAGAAGCCGACGCCGATTCGGAAGCGATGGTGCTACTGCACAGGACCCGAGCAGGCGGGACGTCCTCGGCCGATCCACTCCCCTTCGACGGACGCTCGGTGCTCCGACGAGCCGGTGCTGACGAAGGCAGGCCCTTCATCCTCGGCCCGGACGGCAGCTACGACCGCGACCTGAACCGCTTCCTGCGCGACCTGGAGAGCTGGGGCGTGCGGGCGGAGAACAGCCGGATCGCGTACAGCACCGACGTCATGCTCTACTGCCGCTTCCTCCACGAGTCCCGCGACGGCAAGTCGATCTGGGACACGGACGGCGCCGATCTTCGCGCGTACAAGTCCGTACGGCTGCACGGCGACGGTCCGGGCAAGGTGTCCGCGGCGACCTGGAACCGTTCCATCGCCGCACTCGACAAGTGGGTGCAGTGGTCGCTGTACGAGGAGTTGTTGTCGGCCGCGCCGTTCCGGTACGTCGACAAGACCGTGGTGTCGCCGCAGGGACCGAAGCGCGTACGGGTCAATGCGGACGCCGAGCCCGAGGTACCCAGGCAGCCGATTCGGTTCCTGTCGCACGAGGACTTCATGCTCTGGCGGGACGTCGGGCTGCGCGGGCTGTTGCCCGACGGTGCCCCGGATGCCAAGTGGCGTGGGCGCAACGGCGAACGCAACGCTCTCTTCGCCGATCTCCTGGTCTGCACAGGAATGCGGCTGGGCGAGGCCGCAAGTCTGCTGACGACGGAGCTGCCGCCAGTGAACGGCAGACGCCTGATCGGCGACATCACTGTCTCGGCCGCCGTGGCGAAGCGCGACAGGGCGCGCACGGTGTACGTCCGCCCCCGGGTGACCCGCGACCTGCACCACTACGTCGGGATGGAGCGTGACGAGCTGGTGCAGCGGAGGCGCGTCCGAGGCACATACGAAGCGGATGCGGAGCGGCTGCCGGTACGCCGGGCGAGTCGGCACGCGTTGGTGGTCGAGAACGGAACGAGCTGGTCGTACTCGCGCATCGGCGCGGCGGACCGGGCGCGGCTCATCCAGGTCGACGGCCGAGGAAGCGCACTCGGTCCTCTGTCGCTGTGGCTCGGTGAGAACGGGATGCCGCTGAGACGCAATACCTGGCAGTCGGTCTTCCAGCGGGCGAACGAGCGGTGTACCGCCTTCGGGCTCGACTTCGACGTCCACCCGCACACCCTGCGGCACACGTTCGCGGTGCACATGCTCGGCCTGCTGCTGCGACAGACAGTCCGGGCACTCGGCATGCGTGAAGACCGCCGGTTCACCCACGCGGAGGTGAAGCGCCTGCTCATCGGCAACCCTCTGCGCAAACTCCAGCTCCTGCTCGGTCACCGCCACGAGGCGACCGTCTACACGTACCTCGACGTGCTGGACGAGGCCCAGGAGATCGTGCTCGCGGCGCTGAGCGAGTGGGACGAGCAGGCCGCCGCCTTCGAACGGATCCGCCTGGATGCGGAGGAGGACCAGTGAGCCCGCGCCGTGTCCGCTTCCCTGCCGCCGTCGAGCCCCCTGCCGCGGCCGAGCCTGTGCCGACGATCGGCCCCGTGATCTTCACGGTGGATCTGAACGGAAGTCCCGAGGAAATCGATCTGTCGGGGCTTCCGTGCCCGCGCCTCGTCCGAGCCCTGTCCAACGCCCTCGT
The DNA here is from genome assembly GCF_045207325.1 of Streptomyces sp. NBC_00846. Classification (NCBI taxonomy): domain Bacteria; kingdom Bacillati; phylum Actinomycetota; class Actinomycetes; order Kitasatosporales; family Streptomycetaceae; genus Streptomyces; species Streptomyces sp. NBC_00846. Next base: position 2,890,337 of record NZ_CP108846.1, read on the forward strand.
CGACGTCATCAGCAGCCCCGGCACTCTGCGCGACCGCAGTGGCGTCCGCTACGTCGTCAAACGCATCCGGGAGTTCGTCGAGTTCACTGCCGCCGCCCTGCCCGACTCGGCCGCCGAGCTGCGTCTGAGCAACCTGGAGTCCGGCCTTCTGGACGCCTTCGAGACACGGCTGATCGCTCGGTACGGAGAGACGAGCAAGGAGCCATACCTCACCATGACATACCTCGTGAGGCTGCTGAAGCTGGTGCACGAGGCACACCCCGAAGCCTTCGGGGCCGCCTTTCACGCCCGCCTGGGCTTCACATCCGCGTCGGCCCACCGAGCGTCGACGCCGCTCGACGCGTATCCGTTCCCGGTACTCGACGCGTTGGAGGCCACCGCCCGGGACGATGTCGCCCGCATCCGCGACCGAATCCTGGAGGGCGAGAAGCTGGCGTCCACGGGCCGCGACCCGCGCCAACACGGGTGGGAACGGCTGGAGAACATCCTCTGGTACATCGAACACCACGGCCCGCTGACCGCCGAGGACGCCTCGTACAAGATACTGCGCCCCTGGGGCGGCAGAGAGGAACTCAACGGTCGTCTCCACCTCACCGCACGGGACCTGGTGCCCTTCCTGCTCCTGCTCGTCTGCCAGACAGGCATGGAACCCGAGTGCGTCCGGCAGCTGCGGTCCGACTGCCTGGCGAGTCCTGCACGTGGTTATGTCAGCATCGCGTACGTCAAGAAGCGTGCCCCCGGTTCTGCACACAAGACGGTCAGGGTCGCCGACGGTGGCTCGCTGCGCTTCCCCGGTGGCGTGATCCGGCTGGCCCTGCGTCTGGCGAAACGGACTCGCGAGCTGATCGGCAGCGACGCGCTGTGGTGCGACCTCGGTGGCCATGGACGAGCTCGTGCGTCCTTCGACGAAGGTCCTCGGGGCCGGTCGGACGTGACCCGACGGTGGATGTCCGAGCATGGGCTGGACCGTCTCGCCGACCGCGACGGCAGTCCAGTCACCCTCGACCTGCGGCGAGTACGCAAGACCGTCAAGTCCCGCCAGTATCTGCGAGCCGGCGGAGTGCTTGAGGACTTCGCCTCCGGCCACACCCGGCCGGTCGCCGCCAAGCACTACGCGGACATCGGCGCCCACGAAGAGACCCACGACCAGGCTGTGGAGGCGGGCCTTGCACAGGCGCTGGGCGTGGCTCTGGCCCCACCGGTGGTGCTGTCGGACGACGGAGACCGACTCGACGACAGCCAGGCCGCGCTGACCGCGCGGGAGATCGAGTCGGCGCTCACCGGCGAGCAGGACGTATGGCTCGCCTCCTGCCGCGACTTCTTCGCATCGCCGTTCGCCCGCAAGCCCGGTGCTGCCTGCCCCGTTCCGGCCTGGGGCTGCCTGGAATGCCCGAACGCGGTGTTCACCAGCCGGCACCTGCCGAGCCTGCTGTCCTTCCTGGACTTTCTGGAGCGACAGCGCGAGGAATACCCCGCCGCCGAGTGGACCGCGCGGTTCGGTCTCGCGTGGGATCGCATCGTCCACGGTGTCCGCGCGCGCTTCAGCACGCGCCAGATCGCCACGGCGCAGGCCATCGCTGAGGGCGGCAGCGATCGCCTGCTGCTACCCCCGTCGTTCCTGGAGGTCATCGCATGACTGCCGTCCCCAAGCCACGTACCGCTGATCACGACCTGTCCCCGGCGGCATCGGAGTACGCGCTCCCGGAGCGGCTCACGCGAGGCATGCCGAGCCGGGGTCCGCTTCTGTCCGAGGACGTCTGGGATCTGCGGTGTGTGCTGCCCCGCACCTGGCGGACATGGCGGCTCGACTTCAGGCAGATCGGCGATCCGATGACACGGCGTACAGCGAAGGAGTACGTCGCCTCCCGCCTCCACCGAGGCTCCCTGGGCCTCGGCCCCATGAAGGCCACGGTGGCGGCGGGAGAGCTGCGCGTCTTCATCGCCGTAATGAGCGACCTGCGAGAGGTGGGTGCCGAACGGTTGTCCGCCGTCGGCCGCACCCACCTGGACGCCGTGTTGACGCGGTGGAAGCCCAGCCCGGGCAACGCCGTCCGTAACATCACGCTGCTCAAGCACCTGGCGGCCCACGGGCCGTTCCTGTCCCAGGACCGGCTGAACCTCCTGCCTTGGAACGGCCGCAGCGCCTACGCCGTCGCCGGGGTGCGGCGGGTCAGGGGAGAGAACGCCACCCCACGCATTCCCGAGGAGGTCCTCGCGCCGCTGCTGCGGGCAGCGGTCTTCTACGTGGAGACGGTCGGCGGCGACATCCTCGCCGCCCAGCGGGAGATCGCCGCGCTCGAAGCAGCACGCAAGGGCCGGAATCTCGGCCATGGCCAGGCACACGAACGGGTGCTGGCCTTCATCGCCGAGCGCCGAGAGGCCGGCCGAGGCATCCCCGCACTCCCACTCGAGACCGCGCACACCGTGCCCGACGCCGTCACCGTCGGCGGCGTACCGCAGAGCCCCAACCACCGCCTCGTCTCCCTCCTGACCGGCTGCGGCAACGCCGCACACCTTCGACCGCTGATCGCAGAAGCCGGCAAGGACATCGGCTACGAGGAAGGTGGCCTGGACACCCCGATGTCCGAGTGGCCGGCCACTGGCAGGCCGTGGCGCCCACGGCTCAGCCCCTTCACGTTGGCCAACGAGTTGTCCTTCCTGCGAACGGCATGCTGGATCGTCATCGCCTATCTGTCCGGGATGCGGGACACGGAAGTTCGTGAGCTGGATCGCCACTGCGCCATCATCGAGACCGGAGCCGACGGGCGTGCCCGGTACAAGGTCCGTGGACGGGTCTACAAGGGGAAGGACCGCAAGCTCAGCGGTGACGAAGCCGAGTGGGTGGTCCTGGACGTCGTGCACCGGGCCGTCGCCGTTCTCAGGGAGATCAACGACGACCCCGGCCACCTCTTCGGCTACGACGGCGGCGGCCGCAACGGATACGTGCTCCTCAGCAACATGCCCCGGCGCATCAGAGCCTTCCGCGACCACCTCAACGAGCTCTTCAGCACGACGGATGAGCTCTACATCCCGCTGCCGGCGACGGACGAGCGCTCCCCGACGGTGGAGGACGAGGTCGAGGAAGATGCACCGGCGCCCACGGCGCTTCCCTGGGCCTTCGACACCAGGCAGTTCCGGCGCACCCTCGCGTGGCACATCGCCCACCAGCCCTTCGGGGTGGTCGCGGGCGCCCGTCAGTACAAGCACGCCGCGATCACCATGTTCGAGGGATACGCGGGCACCTCCGCCTCCGGCTTCGCCGACGAGGTCGCCGCCGAGGAGGCCGTCGCCAAGCTCGATTATGTCGAGGACCTCTACCACGACTGGAACGAGGGCGGGCGTTCCGCGGGCGGCGCCACCCAGCGCATCGAGGCCGAGTTCGACCGCATCCGCGGCGAACTCGGCGATCTGGCAGGCGTGGTGGCCAGCCCCTCCCGCCTACGGACGCTCCTGCACCACCTGACGAAGACCCTGCACCCCGGCGTGCTGAACGACTGCTTCTACCAGGCGGAGACAGCCGTGTGCCGCAAGCGGGCCAAGCCTCTGGGCCGCCCCGTCCCCATGCTCGACATGTGCATGCGCTGCCCCAACTCGCGTCGTGCCGCCGTCCATCTGCCACGACTGGAACGAGCCCATGACATGGCCGAGTCCGAACTCGGCGGGACCACCGGCCTCCCGCGGCTCCAGCAACTGGCCATCACCGAGCACTTGGCCACGCTCACCCACCTGATTGCCGAGATCGACCACGAGGACGCCCGACGATGACCGACTCCACGGACGAGACCCTCCGAGCCGTCCGCACCGTCTTCGCACGTCTGGCCCGGGAGAACCTCAGCCTGACCGACATCGACCACAAGATCATGCACGCCTTCGAGCAGCTCATGCTGGGACGACCCGAGATTACCGACGGCAGGATCTCGGCGGTGAACATCTGCGCCGAGGCCGGCGTCTCCCGGGCCTCGTACTACCGCTCTCCCGTCGCGGCAGTGATCAAGGGGATTCTCAGTGCCCCCGAGTCCAGGCGTCCGGAGTCCGACGAACTCAGGCAGGAGACCGCGCGCCTTAAGCAGTCCGAGCGGAAATTGCGCCGGGAGAAGGCGGACGAGATCAGGGAGCTGCGGGCGACCCTTGCGGCGTACGCGAACCAGATCCAGGTCCTGGCACTCAGGAATGCGGAACTGGAGGCAGACACCCGGCGACTTCAGGCCCAGCTCGACGGAGGCCGGGAAGACGTGGTCAAACAACTGAGGCGATCACAGGAGCCGGCTTCCACTTGACGGCCCAAGTCGCATGCAGCATTCAGGACCGTGCTCAGTCGGTGTCCGTCGCGGCCAACATCGCCAGCCGTCGGCGTTCTGGAGAGACCGCGACGAGGCCGATGTCCCAGGCCACACGCTCGAACCACTTGGTTTCGGCGCCAAAGGCATACCAAGCGCACGCCCGGGCGCACGCCTCGACCTCCTCCGCAAGGATGCCCTGCGCCATACCGGAGAGGCCGGCCATGGACTGCCACGCGGCCAGGCGGCCGTAGGCGCCACCGGCGCCAGAGTTGTACGCGCCGCCCGTGGACGCGGCGGCGAAGAGAATCCGCCATGCGTGCTCCGGCGGGCAGGCCTCGACCGAAAAGGCGGTCTTCTTCGTCCCCGCGCCTTCCAGGCACGCCAGCCCGAGTGCCAACAGCATGCTCGGTACCGACTCGGCTGCCAGAGGAGCTGCCAGATCGAAGACGCGTGCTTCGATCCGGCCGTTCGACTCGTCGGCCCAGTTCGTCACAGCAGCGCCGGTGCCCTTGGCAACGGCTTCGGTCGTCGTTTCCTCAACTGACGGCACGTGCGCCCGGGCATCACTCTGCACCTCACGGTTCGCCGACGGGCCGTACGGTATCGAGTGGCTGCCTCCGCGCACGCTGTAGCTCGGCAGATCCGGCTGACCTTCCACCTCCGACAGCGCCAACGGCAGCTCCCCCCAGCGGATGATGACTCCAGTGCGGCGACGTCGCCCACCCGGCGATCCCCGGTGACTCCGTGACGTCAACACCCCTGAGCACCAGTTCATGGACAAGACACGCGCGCAGTTCCTCTGTGGCGTGTCCGGTGAACGCCACTGCGAGGTCCTCGGCCGGTTGGCTGGAGGCCAGCAGGGAGGCGGTATGGCGGCTGATCTTGCGGTCAGCGGCCTCCGCAGAAGAGACCAGCCGCAGTGCTTGGACGACGTTGCCTGGACCGGGCGTGGTGGCCAGTAGCCGGAGCAGGTAGTCGAAGACGTTCCTGTACTGCCATATCCGCCCCGCGTCGGTTGCATACGCTCCGGCGAGCGCGATGGCGAGATCCGCGACGAAGGCAGCGTCTCCCCGCTCAAGACTGCTGTCAGCCGTCTTCCATACGTCGGTGACGCTCTTCAGGCCCGGCAGTTTCGTCACGATCTTCTGTATGCGGTCAGCCACAGCGATGGAGCATAGGCGTTCCGCAGCGCGCAGGCGACGGCATTTCCCCTGATCACCGCAGCCCTCTCAGTCCCCGCACTGTTTGAGCATCATTTCCTTGTCCGGGGCTGTCACTGGGAGCTCATACTTTTCCGCGACCTGCGCGAACCGCACCGCGTACGAGCAGCGGATCGCCTTGTTCGGCGGCAGCCAGGATGCCGGACCGGAGTCCCGCTTGGCGGAGTTCGTGGAGCCCGAGACCGGCAAGAGGTTCAGCACGTCGTTGGCCAACTGCCGCCGCTTCTCCTTGCTCCAGCGCGCGGCGCCCATCTGCCAGGCGTACGACAGCGGCACCACGTGGTCTATCTGCACCTCGGTGGCCTTGGCCTTCTTCCAGGCGATTTCCTTGCCGGTGTACGGGTCGTACAGGTCCATCGACACGACAACACAGTCGGAACCCGTACGGAACTCGACGTTCCGACCGTGAAGTTTCAGCAGGTCGTTCCGCGTGTCACAACCATTCCGCGCCAGCGGCACCCCGTCCGCCGTATCCATCCACGCGTAGCCGAACTCGTCCCGGTCGTATCCCGTCTTCGGCCCCCGCCCCTTGGTCGTCACCTTGGAGATCAGCGCACGCGCTGACGCCTCGTCCTTCTCTGCCGAGATCGGGGCCAGTCCCGGCTTGGTTCCGTCAGGATCGGCCAAGGGACTCGTCCCGTACGTGGTGGACGTGCCGCCGCCTGATGAACCGCGCTCGCCGGAGAGTCCGCCTCCCGTACAGCCCGCCAGGACCGTCCCGACAACCAGTACAGCGCTGGCATGCAGCACGCCGCTCGTGAGACACCGCATGGACACGTGGCCACCCCGCCCCTGAGACACATCACCGTGAGACATCTACGCCGCCAACATAAGGTCATTGGCGATCTGCTGCCGCTTGGTCTCGTTCCAACGGGCGGCGCCCATCTGCCAGTCGTACGAGAGCGGCATGACGTGGTCGATCTGGACCTTGGTGGCCTGCTGCTTGCGCCAGTCGATGGTCGAGCCGGTGTACGGGTCCTTGAGGGTCATCGACACGACCACGCAGTCCGATCCGGAGCGGAACTTCACGTCCTTGCCGTCCCTGGCGAGGAGGTCGTTGCGGGTTATCTGCAGCTCTTTCATCGACGCGATGCACATGAGGCACAGCCGTAACCCATTCCTGTCCCTCGCCGTTATCGGTCATGCCGTGAGGCACATGAGCGACTTCGGAGACAGGAAGCAGATCCATGACGTTATGCACAGAGAAGGCCGTCTCACCCACCACCGGCGAGACCACCTGGCTCCTGGTCGACGAGGAGACGTACATGCCTCACCCCGAAGCCCGTGAGTTCTCCCTGTATCTGCGCGGAGCCGGGCGGTCACCGCAGACACAGCGCGCGTACATCCCCAGAATCGGCCGCTTCCTCAATTGGTGCGCAGAGCGGGGCACCAACTGGAGGACCGTCCGGCTCGGGGACATGAGCCTGTTCAAGTTCCACGTCGAACGGAAACCGACCCAGTACGGGCGGCCTCCGTCCGGCAAGACGGTCAACGCCACGCTCACTGCGGTGTGTGAGTTCCTCCGCTTCTGCGCAGTCCAGGGACATGTGGATCAGGAAGTCGCCGCGCGTCTCAGCGAGCCACGCTTCCTCGCCCACGCCCCGGCCGGCTTCGATCCCGGCGAGGGCTGCCAGCACCTGATGGTCAAAGCCCGCGTCCTGAAGGCGCCGGAGATCGAACGGGCACCACAGACGCTCACTGGCGTCCAGACGGAGCAGGTCATCGACGCCGCTCGCACTGCGCGTGACCGGCTGCTGCTGACCGTCTTGGTGGAAGCCGGTCTTCGCATCGGCGAAGCTCTTGGACTGCGGCGTGAGGACATGCATCTGCTCCCCGACTCCACGCACCTGGGCTGCCGAACCAGTGGCGCGCACCTGCACGTCAGGCCCCGTCAGGACAACGTCAACGGGGCGCGGGCCAAGGCCGGGCGCCCTCGCATGGTTCCGCTCACACCGGAAGTGGTGCACCGATACCGCGATCATCTCGCCGAGCGTGAACAGGTAGTCGGCTCCGCCGACTGTGACTACGTCTTCCTCAACCTCGTCGGCGTCCACGCGGGGCGTCCGCTCTCGTACTCCAATACCAAGCAAGTGATTGAACGGATCGGGAGGCGCTGTGGTCTGACCGCCCGGCCGCACATGATGCGGCACACAGCCGCCACCCGCTGGATCCGCAACGGGGTCGCCCCGGACGTCGTACAGACCCTCTTGGGGCACGCCTCCTCGGCGAGTACGGCCGTGTATCTGCACGCCCAGGACGAGGATCTCCGCGCAGCCGTCGCGGCCGTCGAAAGTCTCGCGCCGGAGCTGCTGCGATGACCGTTGCGCTCCTCCGCTCCGCTGCCGTTTCCTCCGTCCCCGGCGTCCGGGAGTGGCCGTCATGGCTCGCGGCACGCCTCCCCTCGGGCTGGCGCACAGATGAATGGGACCCCGTTCAGGCACTGTTCACTGCCGATCCCTGCAACCCGACGACCAGCGTGTTCGTCTGCTCCGTGGTCACCTGTGTCACTCATGTGGCGAGCAACGGATCCCGTTGCGACGCCTGCCGAAAAGCCCGATATCTCCTGGGGAACCCTGCGGATTTCGACACCACGCACACCCCAGATCCGGCCCGCCGCAGGCCCAACACCTCTGCGAACGGGGCGATGCCGGGCGTCTCCCAGTTCTCGCTCGCGGATGTGAGCCATGCAGTCCGGCAGGAGTTCCTGTATGGGCTCCAGCAGCGCGACGACGCCGGGATCAGCCTGGTCCCCCAGCGGGTACGCCGCATTGTGGCCGGCCTCCCCGCCGGACTCGGCTCGCTCCTCAACCTGGACGCCTCCTTCTCCTCCGGGCTTCCGGCTGCGGCCTCCGGCGTCCTGAACGGTGTTCTCCTGCACGTCCGACGAGCACGCGTCGAGTTCGAGGGCACCGATCCGGCCTCGGGCGACGTATGGGAGTGCGCCCTCATCGGGCTGACGGCAGGGCGCGGTCGCAAGTATGCCGCTGTCCACGGCGACATCGACTTCCGTCCGGTACGGCAGCGTTGGCTGCGGGAACTGGTCAAGGAGTACGGCCGCACGGCACGCCCCAACGTCATGGACCTACGGCAGACCGTCTACGCGGCGACCATCGCGTCCTCCGCGCTGGCAGGCCGCACTCACGGGGATGAGCCGGGGCTCCTCGCCATGGCTGACATGAACGCCGTAGTGGACATGTTGCGGATCACCAAGCGGCCCGAGGACGGTCACGACTACTCCACCAGCCACCGCAGAGCCCTGCTCCGCCACTGGCGCACGTTCCTGGAATACGCCCGTCAGGCCGGGATGATGGACCACGTGCCCGGCGGGTTCGCGCTCAACCCCCGCTTCCATAACATCGCAGCGGTAGAAGTGACCGAGGACGATCTCGGCCGTGCGATCCCCGAGCACATCATCGCCCAGCTCGACGTGCACCTCGGTCTGCTGGGCACCTCGACGGGGTACGCGAGCGGCGGCTGGACGGCCGCCGATTTCGCGCGGATGTACCAGGTGGCCTACGCGGTCCTCCGGGACACCGGCCGACGTCCGGGCGAGGTCACCAGCCTGCACCGCAACTGCCTGGAGCGGGTAGACGGCAAACCGACGCTGATCTACGACAACCACAAACGGCGACGCCACGGCCGTCGGCTGCCGATCTCGGAGAGCACCGCCCAGCTGGTCGAAACCTGGCAGAAAGAGCTCGATGCGCTACCGGCCGTACCAGCCTGCGCCCAGTGGCTTTTTCCCTCACCGGGACAGCGCAACCGTCCACGCCGCGGGCATCTGAACACTTCGCATTTCTGCAACCGGATCTTCCGGAACTGGGTCGACGAACTGATCCCTGACCTTGTGGACGACCGGCTCGACGAGGACGGCGTCCCGCGCGCCTACGACCGGACCCAGGTCGTCCCGTACGGCTTCCGCCACGCGTACGCCCAGCGTCATGCGGACGCGGGCACTCGCCCCGACGTCCTGCGGGAACTCATGGACCACCGTTCACTGGACGTGACCATGGGCTACTACAAGGTCTCCCTCAGCCGAAAGCAGGAGGCCGTGCGCAAAGTCGCGGCACTCGCCGTCGACCGGCACGGAGCAGCCCGCGGATTCGGCGATCCCCTCGCCTACGAGGTGGAAAGCGTCGGGGTTCCCTACGGCGGCTGCACCGAGCCGAGCAACGTCAAGGCCGGCGGCGGGCACTGCCGCATCCGCTTCCAGTGCGCCGGATGCGACTTCTACCGGCCCGATCCCTCCTACCTCCCCGCCCTGGAACAGCAGATCGCGGACCTGCGGGCCGACAAGGAAGCCGCCAGGGCGATGGAGGCCGCCGACTGGGTCGTGCGCAATCTCGACGACCAGATCCGCGCCTACTCGAAGTCGGCCGACGAGATGCGGCGGAAACTCGACGCGCTGCCCGCCGAGGAGCGGGCCGCCGTCGAATCCGCCTCACGCGAGCTGCGCAAGGCGCGTTCGGCAGCGGCCTTCATCCCTCTGCAGGCGCTGACGACGCGGAGCTCCGAATGAAAATCCCTGCCGCTTCCGGCGGCAACGACCGGAACGCCCGGGTCGAGCGCCTGCGCGTCAGCCGTGCCAAGGACAGCGAAGACAAGACCAGGCGTGCACTCGACGCCGTGGACGGCCTTCTCCGCTCGGGACGACGGATCACCGTCACCCAAGTGGCACGGGAAGCTTCGGTGTCCACGTGGTTCGTCTACAACCAGCCTCAGGTGCACCAGGCCGTTCAGGACGGCATCACCGCCCAGCAAGGGCGGGGGCGCCATAACTCCCTGACTCCGGAGACATCTCAGGTGTCTCAGGCCGGGTTGCGGACGGATCTCGCACTGGCCCGCGAAGAGATCAAGGACCTCAAGAAGGAGCGCGATCGGCTCCGTAACCGGCTCAGGCTGTCTCTCGGCGCCGAGTTGGAGGGCGTGAACCGGAACGAGCTGATCGAGCGGGTACAGCAGATCGAGCAGCGGAATACCGCGCTGGAGCAATCGCTTTCAGAGGCCAGGGACCATATCGCCGCCCTGGAGGGCCAACTACGTGAGGCGGAGGACGACCTCACCGCCGCGCGAGCCAGTCTCCGCCGTGCCATACGCTCCGTTCCGCCCCCGTAGCAGTGCGCTCTACTGCCGCACTCCGCGACTGTCCGGCTTGTGTGTCGTCTGCCGGACAGCCGTGAAGAGCGGAGTCAGAATGGGGGATCGTTGAAGAGCGTGCCGGTCCAGGCAGGTGCGACCGGCTCGGATGCGCGCTGCTGAAGGAGCACGACAGCATCTTTGACGCGCCCCAGGTCGATGAGGTGGCCGGCCAGGTCATGGCTGTTCGCGGTGGCGTGCTGTTCGAGAACGGCAACAGCCTCCTCGGTACGTCCGGCGCCAGCGAGCAGCTCAGCAATGTGCGGCACCGCGTACGAGGTGGATCCCTCGGGGTGGGAGCAGGCCTGTGCAACCGCTTCGTCGACGCCGTCGCGGGCGGCGATCAGCGGCAGCCGTATCCAGTACAGGTCCCAGTCCTCCTCGCCCCCGCGGGCGGCGGCGAGGGCGTCGAGGTGCGCCAGGCCCTCCTCGGGACGGCCCTGGTCGAGGCACAGGTCAGACAAAATATGCAGGATCCAGTCGTCTCCGTTGTGGGCGTCGGCCTGGACGCGCATCACGTCGATGGCTTCGTCCCCTTGGCCGTGCCGTGCCAGGAGCTGCGCCAGTTGTACCGCGCCGTGGCACTGGCCCGGCTGCTGGTACACGGCGATCGCGCCTTCCACATCACCGCGCTCCTCCAGCACCTCGGCCAGGCGCCGCGCGGCGTGACCGAGGTGCTCGGTCGCCGCGTACGCGCGCAGTTCCTCGATCCGATCGTGTCTTGCCAGCAGGTCGGCCAGCTGGTCGTGGCTGTTGACGGAGGTGTGCTGCCGGGTGTGCAGCAGGGCGATCGCTTCGTCGATGCGGCCCTGGCGTTCGCGGATCGCGGCAAGCAACCCGATTGCCGTGTCGGGGTCGAGGCCTCGGCAGCACCATGGGCTGTCGCACCGGTGCTGGGCAGGGATCCGGGCAGCCAGCAGCGCGGCGATGTCTTCGTCCCGGCCGGCTTTTTCGGAGATGTCGACCAGAGCGGTGGCAAGAAGCCAGTCCTCGATTCCGGCGCTTAGCCGAGTGACCGCCCCGCCCGTCCGCCCGTGGCGGGTCAGTAGGCGCGCGAAAAACTCCAGCGGGAGCCCTCCCGCCCTCGCGTACGGCCGGGCAAGCGCGACCGCCTCCTCTGCCCGCCCCCAGCTCTCCAGCAGTTCCGCCTGAGTCTGGGCTGCCAGCCACCAGCCCGTGGCAACGTACGGAGCAAGCACCTCCAACGCCTGGGCTTGCCGACCCTGGTCACCGAGTAGCCGCGCCCATTCCCGCGCGCAGAACCATTCCCCACGCCGGGCCTGGACCTCCACCTCCTCGCTGTGGCCGAGTTCAAGAAGCCGGGAAACCAGGAGCGGAGGAATACAGCCGGACAATGTCCGGGCCTGGTGGTCGAGATCGGCAGCGTCCATGACTGCGCACCTTAGCCACCGTGTCCGACATGGGCCCTACAGCCCCTGGTCGGGGCAGTCATCGGGATGCTGTCAGTCCTGACACTGCTTCAACATCGTTGCTTTGTCCGCCGTCGTCACCGGGAGCTCGTACTTGTCGGCGACCTGCGCGAACCGCACCGCGTACGAGCACCGGATCTTCTTGTTCGGCGGCAGCCAGGCCGCGGGCCCGGAGTCCCCCTTCGACGAGTTGGCGCGCCCTTCGACAGGAAGCAGATTGAGGACGTCGTTCGCCAGTTGCTTGCGCTTGCTCTCCGGCCATCGAGCGGCGCCCATCTGCCAGCTGTATGACAGCGGGACCACATGGTCGATCTGCACCTCGGCCGCCTTCGCCTTCTGCCAGACGATGTCCTTGCCGGTGTACGGGTCGTACAGGTCCATCGAAACGACCACACAGTCGGAACCAGCTCGGAACTGGACGTTCCGACCATGGAGCTTCAGCAAGTCGTTCCGCGTGTCACAACCGTTCCTCGCCAGCGGCACCCCGTCCGCCGTGTCCATCCAGGCGTAGCCGAACTCGTCGCGGGCGTAGCCCGTCTTCGGCCCACGGCCCTTCGTGGTGAGCTCTTCGATGGTCTTGCGCGCCTTGGACTTGTCCGCCTCCGAAGTTAGCGCGGCGAGCCCGGGCTTCGTCCCGTCGGGATTCGCCAGTGGGCTCACCGCATACCCGGCAGCGGCGTCCGGTCCAGATCCTGAGGAGGCTCCACCAGACTCCAGGTCGTCACAGCCCGCGACGAGCACGGCGGCAACGGCGACCGTAAGGACGGCCCTCTTCCCGCGAACGGACAGGAGCCTGTGACTCATGTGCCTCTCATTACGCACAGCCGACCACACCCTGCATACGCTGCGAGAACAGCCCCATCACAACGCGAACCATAGAGATAATGCGGGTGTCGCAGCCGTTCCGGGCAAGCGGTATCCCGTCGACCGAGTCCTTCCACGCATAGCCGAACTTGTCGCGCGCGTACCCGGTCTTCGGCCCCCGCCCCTTCGTCGCCACCTTCTCGATGATCTGCCGGCCAGTTGCCCGGTCCGCCTCGGAGGTGAGCGGTGCGAGACCCGGCTTCGTACCGTCGGCGTTGTCCAGCGGGCTCGCCCCGAACCCGGTGACGGCAGCCTCTCCGCCGCCCTGCTGCCCGGCCCCGGAGGACGTCTGCTCGGGGTCGCAGCCGGTCAGGGCCAGCACCGCCGCCGCGCCGATGGCGGGCAGCATCACTCGGTACGTACGCGGAGATATCACTCGAAGCCGTCCTGAGGAGAGAAAGCCGAACCCGGGAATCGTACGGATGTCTCCCCCTGCGAGGCATGTTCATGGCTACGGTTCGGGCCGGATGCGGCCGGAATCACACTTCCCCGGCAGGCCGACCAGTCACAGAACGCCAGACTCACTCGGCCGTGAACTCGTACTGCAACTCGTACAGATGACCCGCCTTGACCATGACAGTCGCTTCGATGGGCCGCTCCCGGTCGCTGTAGACAACGCGCAGTGTCCGCAGAACCGGCAGCCCACCGGGCAGCCGCAGCGCCTGGTACTGGTCCTGCGTGGGTACCCGCGCGGAGACCCGGTCCACGCTCAGCCGCGGCGGGTAGCCCAGCTCCGCAAGCAGGGTCGGCGTGCCGCCGGTGATCTTGCGGCGCTCCGTCATCACCGTGCCCCGTGCGATCTCCAGCGGGTAGTAGGACGCGACCAGTTCCACCGGCTCGTCGTCCATCACGAGAAGCTGGCGCCGCAGAAGTGCGGTGCCGGACTTCGGGAGCCGGAGTGCTGCGGCGACGTCCGCGGGCGGCTCGGCCTCGGCGACCTCAAGGAGTGTGCTGTGTGCGCGGGAGCCGATCTTCGCCGCCTCTGTCAGCCAGCGGTACGGCTCACCCGAACCTGCCGGGGCCATGTACGAGGCCGGGCGGACGGTTCGCTGTCGGTGTTCACGGACCGTCACCGCGGCACCTGCCCTGCCGATCACCAACTGTTCGTCCTTGAGCAGCTGCAGCGCCTTCTGCACGGTCGCGTTCGAGGCGTTGAACCGTTCCTTGAGGTGCACGGTGGACGGCAGGCTGGCACCAGGGGCAAGGTCCCCGCCCATAATCTGGTCCCTGAGGTCGGCCGCGATGCGCTCGTGCAGTGAACGGCGGTCGACGGCATCCGCTTCGGGTCTGGGCACAGTCATCCGATCCTGATCTCGTATCGCAACTTCTGGCGCCGTGGAGGCATGGCCATCACGTCGACCTGAATGGGCCGGTCCGCGTCGTCCAGCGTGAGCCGGGTCAGTTGCAGTACGGGTTCCCCCGCCGTCAGCCGCAGTTGCTCCCGCTCGTGCTCGGTCGCCTGCCGCGCGGTCACGTCCTCGCGCACGCGGACGCCAACATAACCCAGGTCCGCCAGAAGCCTGATCGCCCCGCCCGGGATCTTGGCAGTCTCGGCCAGGCCGGTGCCGCCCGCGATGTCCACGGGGTAGTACGTATCCGTCAACTCACACGGCTCGCCGTCGAGATACATGATCCTGCGCCGGGCAATAACGCTCTGCCCGGCGGGCGTGCCCAGCAACTCCGCGACCGGCCCCGGAGCCTCCACCTCGCCTGCCTGGACAATGCGCTGAATGCCCCGGCGGCCCTCTGCGGCAGCCTCCGCAGCCCAGGCGTCGCCTCGGGCTCCGGGGGACGCGGCGAGGTACGGCACCGAAGTGCTGATCCATTCACTGCCGCCCATAGTCCTTCTCCTCCGCAGCCAACGCCCGTACCAGCCTGCCGCATCACACGGTAGGCGACTCTGGCGTACCCCCACAGAGTAGACCTTGCCGCTTTTCGTGAATAGCAGCACAGTCCTCTTCACGTTACGGCCCGCGAGCAAGGCGGTGAACCACCGTGTCCCTGTCGCAGCAACGACGCTTTCCCCGCAGGCGCACCTCCGTTGGTGCCTCACGCGACTTCGTCACCGGCGTCCTTATCGAGTGGGAGCTCCACCCTCTGGTCGAGGACATAAAGCTGTGCATCTCGGAGCTCGCCACCAACGCGTTGGTGCATGGCGCGCCACCCGGGCGCGAGTTCTGCGTCGGACTCCACCGGGGCGAGGAGCTGGTGCGGCTGGAGGTCCGTGACAGTGGACCCGGTCGGCCCACGGTCCAGCAGCCCGGCGACGACGCCTGCTCAGGGCGTGGGTTACGCCTCGTGAACGAGCTTGCCGATGACTTCGGCGTCGACGATCACGTCGTGGGCAAGACCGTTTGGCTGAGCTTCAAGATCCCGGCCGCCTCCACGCTCCCGTCACGTGCTCGGGAGCGAACGTGACACTTCGGCACCGACATGTCACGTCGGAAGGACATGTGACGGCGCGGGCAGGTCCGGATCGCAAAAGGGGGAGAGGCTGACTCTGCGGTCTCTCCCCCGCCTTGCGTACGGTGCCTCACGACCCCAGGATCGTCGTGAGGAACTCCCCCGTCCACGCCAGCAGTTCGCGGCCGACGACCGGCTTGCCGCCGATCCTGCCGGTGGTGGGGCGGGGGACCAGGATCTGGTGGACGGCCGGCTTGATGATCGTCTTCGGGTAGAGGCGCTTGAGGCGGAGCTCCTGCGATTCGCGCAGCTCGACCGGGGCGAACCGGATGTTCGAACCCTGGAGCACGATCTCGCCGACGCCGCAGGCGCGGGCCAGCATGCGCAGGCCCGCGACGAGGAGCAGGTTCTCGACCGGCTCGGGGAGCTTGCCGTAGCGGTCGGTGAGTTCCTCGCGGACCGCCCTGATGTCGTCCTCCGTGTTGGCGGAGGCGATGGCCCGGTACGCCTGGAGGCGCAGCCGCTCGCCGGGGGCGTAGTCGTGGGGGACGTGGGCGTCGACCGGGAGCTCGATCTTGACCTCCAGGGGCGGCTCCTCCCCCACACCGCCTTCGAGGGAGGCCCGGTAGTCGGCGACCGCCTCGCCCACCATGCGTACGTACAGGTCGAAACCGACGCCCGCGATGTGGCCGGACTGTTCGCCGCCCAGCAGGTTTCCCGCGCCGCGGATTTCGAGGTCCTTCATCGCCACGTACATGCCCGCGCCCATCTCGGTGTGCTGGGCGATCGTGGCCAGGCGCTCGTGGGCCGTCTCGGTGAGCGGCTTCTCCGGGGGGTAGAGGAAGTAGGCGTAGCCGCGCTCGCGGCCCCGGCCGACCCGGCCGCGCAGCTGGTGGAGCTGGGAGAGGCCGAAGTTGTCGCCGCGCTCCACGATCAGGGTGTTGGCGTTGGAGATGTCGATGCCGGACTCGACGATCGTCGTGGAGACCAGGACGTCGAACTTCTTCTCCCAGAAGTCCACCACCACCTGTTCCAGGGCCTGTTCGGACATCTGGCCGTGTGCTGTCGCGATCCTCGCCTCGGGGATGATCTCGCGCAGCCGGGCGGCGGCCCGGTCGATCGACTCGACGCGGTTGTGGATGTAGAACGCCTGGCCCTCGCGGAGCAGTTCACGGCGGATGGCCGCGCCGATCTGCTTCTCCTCGTACGGTCCGACGAAGGTGAGGACCGGGTGGCGCTCCTCGGGCGGCGTGGTGATCGTCGACATCTCGCGGATGCCGGTGACGGCCATTTCGAGGGTACGGGGGATGGGTGTCGCGGACATGGTGAGAACGTCCACGTTGGCGCGGAGCTTCTTCAGCTGCTCCTTGTGCTCGACGCCGAAGCGCTGTTCCTCGTCGACGATGACCAGGCCGAGGTCCTTGAACTTCGTCTCGGAGGAGAAGAGGCGGTGGGTGCCGATGACCAGGTCGACGGAGCCCTCGCGGAGCCCTTCGAGGGTCGACTTGGATTCGGAATCCGACTGGAAGCGGCTCAGCGCCCGTACGTTGACCGGGAATTGGGAGTAGCGCTCGGTGAACGTGCCGTAGTGCTGCTGGACCAGGAGGGTCGTGGGGACGAGGACGGCGACCTGCTTGCCGTCCTGGACCGCCTTGAAGGCCGCCCGTACCGCGATCTCCGTCTTGCCGTAGCCGACGTCGCCGCAGATCAGCCGGTCCATCGGGACGGACTTCTCCATGTCCTCCTTGACTTCGGCGATGGTGGTGAGCTGGTCGGGCGTCTCCGCGTACGGGAAGGCGTCCTCCAGTTCGCGTTGCCAGGGCGTGTCGGGGCCGAAGACATGGCCGGGCGCCGCCATCCGTGCCGAGTACAGCTTGATCAGGTCGGCGGCGATCTCCTTGACGGCCTTCTTGGCGCGCGCCTTGGTCTTGGTCCAGTCGGCGCCGCCGAGCCGGTGCAGGGTCGGTGCCTCGCCGCCGACGTACTTGGTGACCTGTTCCAGCTGGTCGGTCGGAATGTAGAGGCGGTCGCCGGGCTGGCCACGCTTGGCGGGGGCGTACTCGACGAGGAGGTACTCACGGGTGGCGCCCTGCACGGTGCGCTGCACCATCTCGATGTAGCGGCCCACCCCGTGCTGCTCGTGGACGATGTAGTCGCCGGTCTCCAGCGTCAGCGGGTCGATCGTCTTGCGGCGGCGGGCCGGCATCCGGCCCAGGTCCTTGGTGGCGGTGCGCTGGCCGGTGAGGTCCGTCTCGGTCAGTACGGCGAGCTTCAGCGCCGGGTCGACGAAACCTTGGTCGATCGCGCCGCAGGAGACGTGGACCAGGGACGGGGAGATCTCGGCCAGGTCGGGATCCAGCCGGGCCGCGATGCCCTCGCCGCTCAGCACCTCGACGGTACGGGAGGCGAGCCCCTGGCCCTCGGTGACGTACACCGTGCGCCAGCCGTCGGCGATCCAGCCCTTGGTGTCGGCCAGCGCGCGGGCGGTGTCGCCCCGGTACGACTCCGGGGCGTGCATCGTGAGCTTGAGGGTGTCCTCGTCGAGCTCCTCGTCCGCGGCGAACGGGGAGACCGACCACCACATCATCTCCAGCTCGCGGGCCCGGTCGCGGACGTCCGCGATGCCCCACAGCGATGCCGCGCCGACGTCGATCGGGGCCTCGCCACCGCCCGCGGTGGCCGCCCAGGACGCCTGGAGGAACTCCTGGCTGGTGGCGACCAGGTCGGCGGCCCTCGTACGTACCCGCTCCGGGTCGCAGAGCAGCGCCATCGAGCCCTTCGGCAACACGTCGAGCAGCAGCTCCATGTCGTCGACGAGGACCGGGGCGAGGGACTCCATGCCCTCCACCGCGATCCCTTCGGCGATCTTGCCGAGCAGCTCGCCCAGCTCCGGGTGCTGCTCGGCGAGGGCGGCGGCCCGCGCGCGGACCTCGCCGGTCAGCAGCAGTTCCCGGCAGGGCGGCGCCCACAGTCCGTGCTCGGCGATCTCCAGCGACCGCTGGTCGGCGATCTTGAAGTAGCGGATCTCCTCGACGTCGTCGCCCCAGAATTCCACCCGAAGGGGGTGCTCCTCGGTCGGCGGGAAGACGTCGAGGATGCCGCCTCGCACGGCGAATTCACCGCGCTTCTCGACCAGTTCGACCCGGGAGTACGCGGCTGCCGCGAGCGCGTCGACCGTCTTGCCGAGGTCGGCGCTCTGTCCGATGGCCAGCGCTACGGGTTCCAGGTCACCGAGCCCCTTGACCTGCGGCTGGAGCACGGAGCGCACCGGTGCGACGACGACCTTGACGGGCCCGGTCTCCGGGTCGTCCTTCCTCGGGTGCGCGAGGCGCCGCAGCACGGCGAGGCGGCGGCCCACGGTGTCGGAGCGGGGCGAGAGCCGCTCGTGCGGCAGGGTCTCCCAGGACGGGAACTCGGCGATCGTGTCCGGCGGCAGCAGGGTGCGCAGCGCGGCCGCCAGGTCCTCGGCCTCCCGGCCGGTCGCGGTGACGGCGAGCACGGTCCGGTCGGTCTCGCGGGCCAGCGCGGCCACGGCGAAGGGGCGGGCGGCGGGCGGGCCGACGAGGTCGACATGCATCCGGTGGCCGTCGGTCGCGGCCTTCACCGCTTCGGAGAGTGCCGGGTCACGTACGACGACATCCAGCAGACCGTGCAGGCTCATGAAGGGCTTCCGTCCGGGTAACGAGGGTGAGGTCTAACAGCCGGCTGCTGCCAGGGGGCAACGCGTAGGGGCAACACGAAGGACCCGACACGTCTCACGGGCCGGGGGTTCCCAGGGTACGACTCCGCTGTGACAGCCGCGCCCGCAATCCGGCTCAGCGGGTCGGATCCGGCCGCCGCCGGCCCGTCGCCGGATCCGGCCGCCACCGGCGCGTTCCCCGGCCGGACGCAGCCGGCCCCGGGGTGTTTGGAGGAACACCCCGGGGCCGGATCAGTCATCCTACGTCGGGCGCCGGAATCACCGGTCTCGCCGATCGCCTCCGACCGCGCCGACCGCGCCGGTCTCGCCGACCTCGCCGACCTCGCCGGTCTCGCCGGTCTCGCCGATCGGTCCTCGCTATTCCGTGGCGATCGCGTTCAGCACGTTCATCCTGCCCGCCCGGAACGCCGGGACCAGGGCCGCGAACAGGCCCACGAAGGCCGAGGCGACGAAGACCGTGAGGATCGTCGGCCACGGGATCTCCAGGACGTTGAGGCCCTCCAGGGCCAGCAGCTTCTGGGCCGCCGTGCCCCAGCCCATGCCCAGGCCGAGGCCGAGCAGGGCTCCGAAGACCGCGATGACCACCGACTCCAGGCGGATCATCCGGCGCAGCTGACGGCGGGAGAGGCCGATGGCGCGCATCAGACCGATCTCACGGGTCCGCTCGACCACCGACAGGGCCAGGGTGTTCACCACACCGAGCACCGCGACGATGATCGCGAGCGCCAGCAGGCCGTAGACGATGTTCAGCAGCTGGCCGATCTGGTCCTTCAGCTGCTGCTTGAAGTCGGCCTGGTTCTTCACCTCGTACTGCGGGTACTTGACGAGGGCGGCCTTCAGCGCGGCGTACGCCTCCTTCTCCTTGCCGTCCGCGGCCTTCGCGAACATCATCATGTTCTTCGGCAGGCTGTCGGCGGGGACGTACCGCGCGGCGGTCGCGACGTTCGTGTACATCGCGCCCTTGTCGATGTTCACGTCGTCCGAGGTGATCGCGGCGAGCCTCAGCTTCGCGGTCTCGCCGCCCCTGAACGCGACGGTGAGCCGGTCGCCGACCTTGAGGTGGTGCTTGGTGGCGTACGTGTCGCCGACGGACATGGCGTCCTTGCCGTACGCGTCGGCCAGCTTCCCGGCGACCGTCTCACGCCGGACGTCCTCCCGGTACGTGGGGTCGACGGCGGCCAGGGCGTTGTTCTCGGTGGTGCCGTCGGGGGCCGTGATCCTGGCGCTGACGACCTTGTAGCCGGTGAAGTGCTCGATGTCCGGCACGGACTCCAGGGACTTGACCGCCTGGTCCACGAGGGGCGTCGGGTTGCCGCCGACCGGCTGGACGATGAAGTCGGCGCCGACCGACTTGTCGAGTTCCTCGGTGGCCGAGGCGACCATGGAGGATCCGACGACCGAGAGGCAGGCGACCAGGGCGAGGCCGATCATCAGGGCGGCGCCGGTCGCTCCGGTGCGGCGCGGGTTGCGCAGGGCGTTGCGCTCCGCGAGCCGTCCGACGGGGCCGAACATCCGCAGCATGACGGCGCTCAGCACCCGGACCACGAAGCCGGCCAGCAGCGGGCCGATCACGATGAAGCCGATCAGGGTGAGAACCACGCCCAAAGCGAGGAAGAGCGAGCCCTCGCTCGACTTGTCGGCCTGCGTCGCGGCGTAGAGCGCGGTGCCGCCGCCGAGGGTGAGGACCAGGCCGATCGCGGCCCTGACCCGGCCGGCCCGGCCGTCCGCCGGGGTTCCGGCGTCGCGCAGGGCGGCCATCGGGGAGATCTTCCCGGCGCGACGGGCCGGGATGTACGCGGCGACGACGGTCACGATGATGCCGAGCGCGAGGCCGACGACCGGAGTCGTCCAGGCGACCGTGAGGTCGTCGGTGGACAGGTCCATGCCCACGGCGCCCATGAACTTCATCAGGCCGACGGCGAGGCCGATGCCCGCGCCGACGCCGAGGACGGAGCCGAGGATGCCGAGGAACAGCGCCTCGATGAGCACGGAATGGTTGACCTGCTCACGGCTGGAGCCGATGGCCCGCATCAGGCCGATCTCGCGGGTGCGCTGGGCGACCAGCATCGAGAAGGTGTTGACGATCAGGAAGATGCCGACGAGGAAGGCGATCCCGGCGAAGCCGAGCATCGCGTACTTCATGACGTCGAGGAAGGAGCCCATCGAGTTCTTGTTGGCGTCCGCGGCCTCCTTCTGCGTCTGGAGCTTGTACGCGGAGGTGTCACCGAGCGCCGTGGCGACGGTCTGCTTCAACTGCGTGTCGCTGACGCCGTGTTCGGCGGTGACGGAGATGAGGCTGAAGACGTCCGGCTTGCCGAGCAGTTTCGTCTGCGCGGTGACGGTGTCGAAGTAGACGACCGCCGCGCCGGGGTTGGTGACCTTGAAGGTGGCGATGCCGCTGATCGTCGCGTTGATGTCGCCGGTGGCGGCGATGGTGCGCAGCTCGTCGCCGATCTTGAGGTGGTGCTTGTCGGCGGTGTCGGCGTCGACCATCACCTCGGTCGGGCCGCGCGGTGCGTGGCCGGAGGTGATCTCCATCGAACGCAGGTCGTTCTTCGTCCAGTTGCCCGCGATCGTCGGGGCGCCCGTCGTGGAACCCATGTTCTTGTTGTCGCTGTCGACGACGGTGACGGACATGCTGAAGACCGCGCCCTCGGCGTCCTTCACACCGGTGGCCTTGCCGACCTGCTGGACGGCGGAGGCGGGGAGCGTGACGGGCTTGCCGTTCCCCGGAAGCCGGTCGTCGTCCTCGGGGGTCTTCGGGCTGACGGTGACATCGGCCGACGTCGCGGCGAAGAGCTTGTCGAACGTGGTGTTCATGGTGTCGGTGAAGACGAGCGTGCCGCACACGAACGCCACCGACAGCAGGACCGCGACGGCGGAGAGCGCCATGCGTCCCTTGTGGGCGAAGAAGTTCCGCCTCGATGTCTTCCAGACGGTCATGACGTCCGCCCGCGCGAGTCGAAGTCCTTCATGCGGTCGAGGACCTGGTCGGCCGTCGGGTTGTGCATCTCGTCGACGATGCGCCCGTCGGCGAGGTACAGCACCCGGTCCGCGTAGGAGGCGGCGACCGGGTCGTGGGTGACCATGACGATGGTCTGGCCCAGTTCGTCGACGGACTTGCGCAGGAAGCTCAGCACCTCGGCGCCGGCCCGCGAGTCCAGGTTTCCGGTGGGCTCGTCACCGAAGATGATCTCCGGCCGGGCGGCGAGCGCCCTGGCCACCGCGACGCGCTGCTGCTGGCCGCCGGAGAGCTCGGTGGGCCGGTGCTTCAGCCGTTCGGCGAGACCGACCGTCTCCACGACCTGCTGCAGCCAGGCCTCGTCGGGCTTGCGGCCCGCGATGTCCATCGGCAGCGTGATGTTCTCCAGCGCGTTGAGCGTGGGGAGCAGGTTGAACGCCTGGAAGATGAAGCCGATCCGGTCCCGGCGGAGCTGGGTGAGCTTCTTGTCCTTGAGCCCGGTGATCTCGGTCTCGTCGAGGAAGATCTGACCGGAGGTCACGGTGTCCAGGCCGGCCAGGCAGTGCATCAGGGTCGACTTGCCGGAGCCGGACGGGCCCATGATCGCCGTGAACTGCCCGCGGGCGATGTCCACATCGACATGGTCGAGCGCGACGACCCGGGTCTCCCCCGCCCCGTACGCCTTGACGACCTGTCGCGCTCGCGCAGCGACGGCCGTACGCCCTCCAGTGCCCTCGTGCCTGGGAATGGTTACAGCCGTTGTCACGGTTTATCTCCTATGTCGGTCATGTGGTTTTCAGGTGGTCGCGGCGTACGTCTGAAGTCTGGTGTCTGCAGGTGCCCGGCGCGCTGGTGCCCGGCGCAGTCTTCGGGTGGGGTTTTCCCCACCCCGCCCCCTGCGGTCTGCCGCATCCGCGGTGGGAATCAGCCGCATTTGGCGGTGTAGGAACACGTTAAGGAACGGACCGCCGCCGTCACGTCCTCCGCCGGGAGGAACCACCCCTGGGCAGAAGTGGGGAGCGCCCCCTAGGGGTCTCGGCCCCAGGGTGGAGAACCGTGTCAGGGGCCGGCCCCGGGGGTGCATGTGCCGAGGTCGGCAGGGGAACCGGGTCCGCCCCCGGCCTCCTCCCCCAGCAGCGGCACCTCCCCACCGCCGCCCACGGGTGAGACAGTGTCCGAGAAAGTGCGTGCAGGGGGAAGGAATCTCGGTGAGCGGCGCGGGCGGTAACGGGGACGGCAGTACCGAAGCGATACCCGACCCCGGGCTCACCCCGGGCTCCTCCCCCGCGACGCCGCGCGGACGCGGTCCGGTGGTCGCCGCCCTGATGCTCGGGATGGCCCTGTCGGCCATCGACGGCACCATCGTCTCCACCGCCGTCCCGCAGATCGTCGGCGATCTCGGCGGCTTCGCCGTCTTCTCGTGGCTGTTCTCCGGCTATCTGCTGGCCGTGACGGTGTCCCTGCCGGTGTACGGAAAGCTCTCCGACACCTTCGGCCGCAAGCCGGTCCTGATCGTCGGCATAGCCCTCTTCCTATTCGGTTCGGTGCTCTGCGCCGCCGCCTGGAACATGGCCGCGCTGATCGCCTTCCGGGTCGTCCAGGGCCTGGGCGGCGGCGCCCTGCAAGGCACCGTGCAGACCATCGCCGCGGACCTCTACCCGCTCAAGGAACGACCGAAGATCCAGGCCAAGCTGTCGACCGTGTGGGCCACTTCGGCGGTCGCGGGGCCGGTGATCGGCGGGCTGTTCGCGGTGTACGCGGACTGGCGCTGGATATTCCTGATCAATCTGCCGGTCGGGGCGCTCGCACTCTGGCTCGTCATACGCCACCTCCACGAGCCGTCCGGCACCCGCCGGGCGGCCGGCGCGCCCCGCCCCCGGATCGACTGGGCGGGTGCCCTCCTCGTCTTCGCGACGGGCACCCTGCTGCTGACCGCGCTCGTCCAGGGCGGCGTCGCCTGGCCCTGGTTCTCCGCCCCGTCCCTCGGGCTGCTGGCCGGCAGCGTCGTGCTTGGCGCGCTGACCGTCGTCGTCGAGCGGCGGGCCGCCGAGCCGATCATTCCCGGCTGGGTCTGGCGGCGGCGGACCATCGCCTCGGTCAATCTGGCGCTGGGCGCGATGGGGCTGCTGATGGTCGCCCCCACGGTCTTCCTGCCGACGTACGCCCAGTCGGTGCTGGGTCTCGGCCCGATCGCCGCCGGATTCGTCCTGTCCGTGATGACCCTGAGCTGGCCGGTGGCGGCGGCGTTCTCCAACCGCGTCTACAACCGCATCGGCTTCCGCCGCACCGCGATCACCGGCATGAGCTGCGCCCTGCTGATACTGCTCGCCTTCCCGCTGCTGCCGTATCCGGGCGAGGCCTGGCAGCCCGCCCTGATCATGCTGCTGCTCGGCGCGGCGCTCGGCCTGTTCCAGCTGCCGCTGATCGTCGGCGTCCAGTCGACGGTCGGCTGGGCCGAGCGCGGTACGACGACCGCGTCCGTGCTCTTCTGCCGCCAGGTCGGCCAGAGCATCGGCGCCGCGCTCTTCGGGGCCGTCGCCAACGGAATCCTCGCGTCCCGGCTGGCCGCCGCCCCGGTGCCCGGGCTGCCGGGCGACCTGGACGCGATCTCGCACGCACTGGACAACCCGGGCAAACTCTCGGCCGCCGCGACGGACTACCTGCGGCGGGCCGTCGACGCCGCCGTCGACCACGTCTACCTGGGCGCCGCCGGGGCCGCGGCACTCGCCCTCCTCGTGCTCGTCTTCGTGGCCCCGCGCCGCTTCCCCGTCCTCCCCGAGGAGCCCGCGAGCGACGCCCCGGCGCGGTAGACCGCAGACGTCCGGCGCCACGGCGCCGGGCGGGTGCAGATCGTGGCGAGGAGGGGGTGGGTGCGGATGCTCTTGAACCGGCCGTACTCGGCACCCTGCTTGGCCCGGCCGTGGACCCGTTTGTGGGTGGAGTCGACATCAATGAACGCCGGCTTGTCCGCACCGGGCAGCAGCGGAGTGTGCGCGGTCAGCGCGGCAAGAAACTTCCGGTGCACGGAGTGGAGTTGAAGCGCATGGCCGTGGGTGAACGCACGCAGGAACGTGCCCAGTGTGGAAGGGGCGCGAATACCGCCGAATAGGGCCGGCATCGCGCCATGCCGCAGCACGTCCAGGTCGTCGATGCTGTCCGCACCCGCAACCATCCCGGCCACGATGCTGGTGACCTTGGCATCCGCCGCAGCCCCCGCACCGTTCCTCATTCCGGTCAGCTTCACCTTCGCGGCCACCGGGTCCGACAGGCCACACCGTTCGGCCAGCCGCATTACCGGAACCAGCCCGGCATACGCGACCAGATTCGGGTCATCGAACACAGCGGAGACCGCTGCCGGAGTGTGGGAAACTTGCATCTACGAGGTGCCGTGCTGATTGTGCGTGCTGGAAGCGTCGGAACTCCCATCATCGCAGGTCAGCAGGCACCTCTTCTCGTTTCCTCATCCACAGGACGCGAGCCACTCGGTGGATCGAGGCTAAGCGCAATACCGTTCAGTTAGTGGTTTTGGATGATGATGTGGGGGCTGTGTTTGGGCTGGGGCCAGTGTGTGTGGTGGGAGCGTTTCGCGGCCCATTTCAGGACTTTGCGTTTGACGACTCGGGGGTGTGAGCGTTTTCGGCGTGTTGGGTTGAGATGTTGGGTGAGCCATCGGATGGCGTGATGCCAGATCGCGTCGGCTGCGTCAGTGCCCGGAGGGGGAAAATGCGCTCTGCGCGACTGAACGACGGGCGATACGGAGGGCCTTGACGAAGGAGACTCTGTCGGGGTCGTAGCCGGCGTGCGCGGCAGTGTCGGCCATCAGGGTGCGGATGGCGTAGTGGCAGCACAGGTGTCCCCAGATTTCTTGCTGGACAAGGTCGGGGGCTTTCGAGCGCAGTACCGCGCGGGGCCCGCGCTGGTGGGTTTTCAGCTCGTCGAAGGTTGTCTCGATCTCCCACCGTTGGGCATAGGCGGCTGCGAGGTCCTCGGCGCCGGCCTCGGCAGGGTCGAGGATCGTGGTCAACAGCCGGTACTCCTCGGCGTTGCCCCGGCCGTCATCGACTGTGTAGTCGATCACTCTGACCGTGAGCGGCTCCGTCGCGGCCCGGTTCGTGCCCGACGTCGGGACGATCCGGGCCAGCCAGGACCCGTCGGTCAGGGTTTCCAGATACCGGGGCCGCAGGTTCGTTTTCACTCGCCAGAGCAGATCCGCTCCTGTGGCCGCGGCCTGCTGCCAGAGGCGGAACCCGTAGAAGCCCCGGTCGGCCAGGACCAGTTGGCCCAGCTCCAGCCGACCGACGAGCTGCCGGGACAACTCGATCTCCGACACGCTGCACGGGCCGGTGACAGCGTCGAAGACCGCATGGGTGCCGCATTCCGCCAATGCCACCAGGCGGGCCTGCGGAAACGCGGCCCGCTCCCCCCGGCTGGAAGCGGGCCGCCCGAAGAACTCTGCGTTGGCTGCCGTGTCTGCCACATCCAGGCACGTCCCGTCGATCGCCACCAGGCGACGCCCGGCCAGCCACGACCCCGGCGTGTCAGGCCCCGCCAGCGGACGCGCAACCCTCGCGAAGAGATCCCGCACCGGCTCGAACCCCAGACGAGACCTGGCCTGGAAGATCGCCGACTTCGAGGGCGGCGTGAACGACTCCGACCACCCCGACGCCCACGACAGCCCGTCCGTGAGCTGCGCGAACACATCCTCGTAGGAGCCATCCGAATACAGCGCCATCCCGATCGAGAAGTACGCCATCACCCGCGCGGGCAACGACCGGTGACGCCGCTCAGTACGCCCCGCCTCCTCGATCACCGCGTCAACCACGTCCGCGGGAAACACCCGCGTCAGCAACCCCACAGACACCAAATCCGACAACCGGACACCAGACGACGGCTTCACCCAACCAGAACGCGGCATCCCCCACGATAACCCAGAAGCGCTTAACTGAACGGTATTGCGCTAACCCGCCTGCCGCCGGCTGTGGGGTCCGGCCGCGCTTCCCCCGCACACGTCGAGATGCTCAGGCTCGAATGGCCCACAGACGTGTGACGTCGGCGGGCCAGTTCGGGCTCCGTCAGAAGGCGATGCCGTCGACACCGCGGGAGACGATGTCGCTGGGCTTGCCCGCCAGGTCGCGGACCGCCCGCCAGGCCATGTCCATCGCTGAGTCGACGTAGGCACGAGGGGCCGAGTCGGTGTTCGCGATCGCGACCCGCCCCCACGTCTGGCGGGCGACGTGGCTCGGCAGCTCGCCGTAGGGCCAGAACGTGTCCCAGGGACGGCCGTACTCGTAGGCGTAGGCGTGGGCCCAGCGGTTGACCGTGATGCCCTTGATGTCGCGCGCCGGGTCGAAGCCACCCGGGCCGAGGGCGCGGGCCAGCTGGTCGCGAAGATTGCGCTCCATCTCTGCGAAGCTCGTCTTGATCAGCTCGCCCCGGCCTGCCGCGCCCTGTCGGCGGGGCGGGAGACCGGGCCGGCACGCCGCGCGAGAGACATGCAGGATCGCCGACTCGCTCGGCTTGTCGGGGAAGTGGTAGCCACCCATGCTGACCGGGAAGTCCAGTTCGGCGCCCGTCCAGTAGCCGGTCGGGAACCGAACGCTGGAGATCTTGAGGTTGTCCAAGGCCTTCCAGTTGCGGACCAGAACGCTGGTGTACACGAGGGCAAGACGCGGGCTGTCCTTGAGGGCGTCCCGCTGCCGCTGGGAGATCTCGCTGGTCAGGAACGGGATGATCTGGTTGTTGCAGGCGAGAACGACGTGCTCGGCGCGGACGGTCTCCAAGCGGTCCTTGCGCACGTAGGAGACCTGCACCTGGCGGGCGGAGTCCGGGTCGCCCTCGTGTACGACGCGCACCGCCGGCGAGTTCAGCCGGATCCGCACGTTGTTGCGGCGCCGATCGAGCTCGCCGTACTGGATCCGGCTGGTCGGGATGGTCTCCATCCCCTGACCCGGCATGGCATGCGGGATCAACTTCCGCACGAGCGAGTAGACGACCCCTGCGTTGCCCTCGGGGAAGTGGTAGATGTAGTCGTCCTCCGAGGTCCACACCTTGTGGCCGGTGGGCGCGATCCGCGGATCAGGGCCACCGTCCCAGTCGAGGCCGAGCCCGTCGAATCCGGCGAACTCGATCGACGCGTCGAGCGCGCCGACGGCGTCGGCGCCATAGCCCCAGTTGCCGTTCGGCGTGGTCTGCAGGAACTTCTGGGCGTCGGGGTGTGCCTTGACGTAGTCGCGCAGGTAGTCGAGGTAGGTGATGTCGGCGAGCTTGTCCTTCTTCTGCTGGTCGGAGAGCCCGGGCATCCAGTCCCGGGGGGCGTCGTAGATGGCGGCGAGGTCGGCCTTGGCTTGGGCCGCCATCGGCGCGCCCTCGAGGATCGTCGAGTACGGCGTGCCGCCCTGCCAGGTGACCAGGTGGTCCTTGCCCCAGGACTCCTTGTCGAAGAACAGGCCACGCCCCAGGCCGTGGCGCGCGTTGAAGCCGGAGTCGAAGTACTTCTCGAACCGCTCGACGCGGATCCCGATGTCGGTGAGCAGTTGTCGGGCGGGCGGCGCGTACGTCGAGGGCGACTCCAGCGATTGCGACCCGCCGTAGCTCAGCAGTGTTCGAGCGGTGGTGCGGAACTCGTTGCGCCGCGCGTGCCCGCCGATGTCGTCCATCGCATCGAGCACGAGGATTTTGCAGTTCTTGCCGAACTCCATCTGGTAGTAGCGCGCAGCCGAGAGCCCGCTGATGCCGCCGCCCACGACGACGAGGTCGTACTTCTCGTGGGTGTCGCGGGGCTCCGGCGCGTCGTCCCAGAAGGTTCCGTCTCGCAGGGCGTGCGGCACCTTCATGGCGGCGTCGGTGTACCCGCGCAGGCCTTGCCAAGTCGGCGGGTAGTAGCGTGCATCGGCCCTCGGGGCCTCTGTGGCCGAGGCCGGCCCCGCCGCCGCGCTGCCCGCGATGCCCCCCGCCACCAGCGCGCCCACGCCCAGGGCGACGCCGTCCAGGAAGTCGCGACGGCGGATCTTCCGGTTCATGCCCAGCTCGTCTTCGGTGAAGTCGCTCAACTGGCTCGCCCCCAACACCCTCGGAGAATGTACGGATCCAGGCGTCATGCGGGTCGTTCACAACTGAATCCGCACAGCAACGGGGCCTGATGCTACGGATCTGCTCGTCGGCGGTCAATGGTGCGGTCAATGGTGCTCGGGTCGCCGGAAGGCCCCAACGGACCGTGTCTGGCGCCGTAGTTCGTCGCGCAGGACATCCAGGGCCAGCCGCCCGGCGGGCGAGGAGGGGCGTGACGTGTGCGGGAAGGTCCATCGCCGGACACCCGCAGGGGGCACCGACAGGGCCTAGCACAATACCGTTCAGTTAAGCGCTTCTGGGTTATCGTGGGGGATGCCGCGTTCTGGTTGGGTGAAGCCGTCGTCTGGTGTCCGGTTGTCGGATTTGGTGTCTGTGGGGTTGCTGACGCGGGTGTTTCCCGCGGACGTGGTTGACGCGGTGATCGAGGAGGCGGGGCGTACTGAGCGGCGTCACCGGTCGTTGCCCGCGCGGGTGATGGCGTACTTCTCGATCGGGATGGCGCTGTATTCGGATGGCTCCTACGAGGATGTGTTCGCGCAGCTCACGGACGGGCTGTCGTGGGCGTCGGGGTGGTCGGAGTCGTTCACGCCGCCCTCGAAGTCGGCGATCTTCCAGGCCAGGTCTCGTCTGGGGTTCGAGCCGGTGCGGGATCTCTTCGCGCGGGTTGCGCGTCCGCTGGCGGGGCCTGACACGCCGGGGTCGTGGCTGGCCGGGCGTCGCCTGGTGGCGATCGACGGGACGTGCCTGGATGTGGCAGACACGGCAGCCAACGCAGAGTTCTTCGGGCGGCCCGCTTCCAGCCGGGGGGAGCGGGCCGCGTTTCCGCAGGCCCGCCTGAAATGGGCCGCGAAACAGCGCTGTACCAGGGTGGAGTTGCACGGTCGGCCGCTCGGCGGCCGGATTCGTACGCACGAGGGGGATGCGCGGTGCTGATGAGGCCGAACGAGAGCTTGGACCGGGCGGTTGGCTCTGTACGCGACGACGAGGTTCTGGCACACATTCCGGATGCTGTTGGTGACCTTCGGCGCGAGCCCCCTTCGAGTTCCGGCGGTCGCTGGTCATGCAACAGCCGCCAAGCCAGGCTGCCGACCGAGGGCAGTACGAGAGACGCCCATCGGCTACGACTCCGCCATCCCGCACTGGCGTAACGGCACGACGTCCATGGACCCCAACAAGATCACCAACAGCATCCATTCCGTGAGAGCAATCAACGGGTTCCGTCTCGGCGGCTTAGCGTCATCTGGTACTACAGCCGGAGATCTTGTGACGAGGTCCCGGGCTCGTGTTGACCGGGCATGATGCGGGATGTGACGGCTGAGCGGATAGCCGAGTGGCGTGACGAACTAACCAGGCTGACCGGCTCGTTGGGGCATCTTCCGCAGAGGGTTCAGAAACCTGAGCGCGAAGACCGGTTCTCCAGCCAGTGCACCGAAACCGTCCCGCCCCGGTCCTGGACGGCCGCTCGGCTCGAAGAACCACCGCCCTGCCACCCGTCACGACGTGGGACGAGTCCTCGCTACCGGCGAGGCATACAGCCGCCCCACGCACCACAAGGTCGGCACGAAACCCCGACGAGCAGGCTGACAAACGACAACGCGGATCAGCACAATTGAGCACATGCGATACGAGGAGAGAGCCAAGCTCACGGCCGTGAGGGCCCTGATTCCGCTGGTCATCCTCGTCGCCTCACCAGCGTTGCTGATGGCAGGAGCGCCGATCCGCCGCCGCTGCCTCCGCTACGTCTACCGCGATGAAGCCCCGCAAATCATCGACAAGCAGCGGGGCCGGGTCAGCGCCCACTACTTCGTCGTCAACCACCCCTTCCTCGAATGGCTCTGCTGGCCCACAGAGACACTCACCCGCCTCATCGAGCGCCGAGGTTAAACGACAAGCTTACGAGTGCGGGATTAATCGCCTCAAAAGGCAACGGGCTGTCGCCACGAGATACGACAAACTCGCCGTCCGTTACGAAGCGGCCGTTCTCGTCGCAGCCATCAACGAATGGCTGTAACGCGGTATGCCGTGACCAGGTTGGTCACGCAGGAGCGGCGTAGCAACGCACGGTCACAGTTTCGGTCGGACTCCACTGCTGATCGACGGTGGCCAGCAAGCTCCAGCCCAGACGTTCATACAGAGCCGCTGCCGCGATGTCAGAGGCCACGACATCGAGGACCGGATGCAGATCGCGTTCCCGCGCTTCCCGCACCGCCTGCGCCATCAACAGCGCGCCGATCCCTTGACCCCTGGCCGTCGGAGCGACGAACAGGCGGCTGACCACGGCAGTCACCTCGACACTCAGGCCCTCACGCCTGCTCCACAGGCCGGGGGCCGCGTCCCCTGACTCGCTACGGGACAGGCCGATGTGACCAAGGATCCGCCCGTCCGCTTCCGCTACCCAGGCCGCGAACAGTGACGGCTGCGACAGCCAGCCGACGGGGTGGTCCGGCCAGTTCACCGGATATCCGTCGGCTTCGTGGACGTCAGCGAGCACCAGGACGCACTCGTCAAGGTCCGACTCACTGCGACGCCGGACATGACGGATCAAGGGGCCTTCAGCCGCGAGGGCATGCTTTCGATTCACGGCAACATGGAAGCACAGCCGAGCAGCGCATGTCCGTGACCAGCACTTTCGCAACAGGCCCCTGGGTGAACAAGCGCCGTCGAAGACCTTTCCGCAGGGGTTTCCGCCGGGCCGGATCTCATGCAACTGAGCCATTACCTTGGGTAGTTCCGGCCAACGTCTCCCCAACCCCCCATACCGGCGAGTAATGTTCGCGCTTCCGACAGCACCACCGCACTCCTGCCTTGCCGTCCAGCCCAGGACCCGAGCCATGCAAGGAGCAGCACCCAGATGTCGTACGGAAGCCCACCCTCGTCCCCGTCCCCGTACTCCTCCTGGCCCGAACGGCTGCCGACGGCACCCCGAGGGCATCGGCCCCCTTCTCCGCAACACCCCGATTACCTGCTGCCCTGGCAGAGTTCGGACCCCGTGCCGCCCCCGGAGCTGCCGGACCCGCCCGCCACCCCCGCGGCCGGCGGCCCCCGCCACGGCGACCTGCGCCGGCTGCGCACCGCGTACCGGTTGCTGCGGCGCATCACGACCCTGACCGCACTCGGCTACTTCGTCGCCTTCCTCCTGCTGTCGGCCTTCGCCAAGGGCCTGATGGAACGCTCCCTGTTCGGCGGCCTCAACATCGGCCTGGCACTGGGGCTCGGCCAGTTCCCGGTGACGCTGCTCGCCGTCGTCCTGTACGAACGGACCGCCCGGCACACGGTCGACCCGCTCGCCGCCCGGCTCCGAAGAGCGGGAGCGGCCCGGTGAACGGATTCGACAAGTCCGCGCAGTCGATGTCCCTGGTGGCGTTTCTCGCGGTGGCCACCGTCGCGCTGCTGCTCTGTGTGATGACCGGTCCGGACCGCGACGACCTCGACGAGTTCTACGCCGGCTCCCGCTCGCTCTCGCCCCTGCAGAACGGCCTCGCCCTCGCGGGCGACTACCTCTCCGCGGCCACGGTTCTCAGCACCACCGGCATCATCGCCCTCACCGGCTACGACGGGACGATCCTCGCCCTGAGCATCACCCTCTCGCTCGTCCTGCTGATGTTCCTGCTGGCCGAACCCCTGCGCAACGCGGGCGGGTTCACCGTGGGCGACCTGCTCGTGCGCCGCGCCCCCGGCCGCGCCGTCCGCATCACCGCCTGTGCGACCACCCTCGCCGCGCTCGTCCCGATGATGGTCGTCCAACTCGCCAGCAGCGGCGATCTGCTCGCCTTCATCCTGGGCTTCGACAGTTCGGGATTCCGCACCGGCGCCATCATCGGACTCGGCACCCTGATGATCGGCTACGCGGCGATCGGCGGCATGAAGGGCACGTCACTGATCCAGATCGTGAAGACGGTCGTCCTCTTCGTCGCCGCGTTCACCATCTCCGTACTGATCATGAACCGTTTCGGCTGGGACACCGGCGCCCTGCTCTCGGCCGCCCGGAACAGCAGCGGCGCCGGTGCCGGGTATCTGCGCACGGGGCTCCAGTTCAAGGGCAGCGGACTCGACATGGTCAGCTCCGAACTGACCGTGGTACTCGGTGCCGCCTGCCTGCCCCACGTGGCCATGCGGATGACGAGCGGCCGCTCCACCCAGGCCGTCCGCCGCTCACTGTCCTGGGCGATCGCCGTGGTCGCCGCGATCTGTCTCCTCGTCGTCGTGATCGGCTTCGGCGCGGGGGCACTCGTCGGCCACGACCGCATCACCGCCGCCGGAGCATCCGGAAACAGCTCGATCCTCCAGGTCAGCAGCGTGGTCGCGGGCGGCGGACAACTGGGCGCGCTGATCGTCACGACGATGACGACAGCGATCTTCCTGACGCTGCTCGCCTCCGTCGCCGGAATGATCCTCGCCTGCGCGAACTCCCTCGCACACGATCTCTTCGCCCACGGACTGCACGGGGTGCGCGACCCGAACAGGAAGCCACTGCCGGGCCTGTCCGAAATGCGTACGGCACAGGCCTCGACGGTCGCCGTCGGACTGCTCGCCATCGCCCTCGCCGTCGTGGCCAGACACTGGAACGTGCAGGCACTGGCGACGCTCTCGTTCTGCGTCGGCGCGTCGGCGCTGGCCCCGGCCCTCGTCTACAGCATGTTCTGGCGACGCTTCACGCGCACCGGACTGCTCTGCACCCTGATCGTCGGCACCGTCACCGTCATGGTGCTGATCACCGGCACCAATCTGGTCTCGGGCTCGCCCTCCTCGGTCTTCCCCGGGCAGGACTTCAACTGGTTCCCGTTCACCACGACCGGCCTCGTCTCCATCCCCGCCGGATTCCTGGCGGGCTGGCTGGGAACCGTCCTGCCCCGTTACACGGCGGCCGAGGCCCGCCGCCGGTACGACAGGGAGGAGCCCCGCATCCTGGCGGGGGTGCCACCGGCCGACCGCACCTGAGAACGGGGGCGCAGACGTCGGCCGGAGAAGGACGATCGCGAGGAACACCTGGAGGAGCGGCTGACGGCACGATTGGACCGTCAGAAGCGCCTGTGGTCCGCCGATCGTCCCGAGCTGTGGGTGGTCCTCGACGAGGCGGTGCTACGACGCCCGGTGGGTGGCCCGGCAGTCATGCGCGCCCAACTGGCCCACCTGCCGGCCGCGGCCGAGGAGCCCCACATCACCCTGCAGGTACTGCCGTTCGCCCAGGGCGAGCACGCCGCCATGGGCGGATCCCTGACCGTTCTGGTCCTTCCCGACGGCACCGAGGTCAGCTACACAGAAGGCGCGCACTACGGCCAGTTGATCGAGGATCCGGAGGAAGTCAGGCGCTTCGCGGTGACCTACGAGCAGCTCCGGGCGGCAGCTCTGCCCCCTCTCATGTCGCTCGACATGATCCGATCCGCGATGGAGGACAACCACCGTGACGCGAGTGTCCCGTCCCGATCTGACCGACGCCGCCTGGCGCAAAAGCAGCTACAGCAATCAGGAGGGAGGCAACTGCGTGGAAGTGGCGGACGGATTCCCCGGAGTCGTCCCCGTCCGTGACAGCAAGAAGGCCAGCGGCCCGGCACTGTCCTTCGCCGCGCCCTCCTGGACCTCGTTCATAGCCGAGTTGAAGAAGGACCGCCGCTTCCACCCCGTCGGGTAGTCGGCGAGCCCTCGGACCGGCCGACACGCTGCCGCATCCGAGGGTCGGCGCGTGGGCGGACATCCGGATGCCGCCAGTCCTTGAGGCCGTCGCAGCCCGGTTCCGCCTACGCGAATATCCGTGACAGTGCACTGCACTGCACCGATCAGTCCTCCGCCGGGCCCACCCGCCCGGTGAGCGCCGCGAGGGAGTTCCGCACGTGCGTCATGTGCGCCTGCACCTCCTCGCGGCCCTCCTCGTGCTCCCGCAGAATCCGCTCCGTCTCCCGGATCACCCGCTCCTCACGGACCCTGGCCGCCGCGATCAGCGCCGCGCCCTGCGCCGCCGCGTCCTCCTGACCGTGCCGCGCGGCCTCCTCCGTCTCCGCCAGCGCCCGCCGCGCCTCGGCCAGACGGGCCTCCGCCTGCTCGGTCAGCTCATCGTGCCGCGCCGCCTGCGCCGCCTCGGCGTCCGCCACCTCGCGTTCGGCCGCCTTCCACCGCTCGGCGTGCTCCTGCTCCTGGTGGGCCAGGACGCTCGCGGTGCGACGATGTGTCTCGGCCATCGCGGACTCCGCCAGTTCCCGCACCTCCGCGGCCTCCTCGCGGGCCTCGGCGAAGGTCCGGTCGGCGGCGCCCCGGGCCGCGGACAACGTCTCGTCGGCATGCCTCTCGGCCGCCGCCCGCATCGCCCCGGCATCCGCGCGCGCCGACTCGCTGAGCCCCCGGCCCGCCTCGTCCGCCGCGTCCCGCAACGCCTGCGCCTCCTCCTGGGCGGCGCCCAGGACGGCCTCGGCCTCGCCTTCGGCGAGCGCCAGGATCCGCTGGGCGCGCTCACCGAGCGACGCGTAATCCTGCGGGGCCAGCTGCGCGACGGCCTCGCCCAGCCGCACCGACTCGGCCGACAACTCCTCCACCAGCGCGGTCAGCCGGGCCACCTGCTCCCACGCCCCGTCCCGCTCCGCCGACAGCGCGCCCACGGCCCGGTCCACCTGCTCCGGACGGTAGCCACGCCCCCGTACGCCGACGAAGCCATGCACGGACACCGGTGCAGAACTCATCCCTGAAGCCTCTTTCCGACTCTCCGACCACCTGCAGTACGTCTAAGGATGCGGCAATTGCCGCAGAAGTCGGAATCCATCAGCGACTTTCCGGACGGAAGCGACCGGCATCACAGACCGCACACAGCACGGCGCCCGGCCCCCCTCACGGGGAACCGGGCGCCGTACGCGGAAACCTGCCGGGTCAGATCAACCCGTCCCACATCTGTTCGAGCAGTACGGACCACCAGCTCTCCGGCGACGCCAGCGCCGCCGCGTCCAGCGCCACCAGCTGGGCCTGGAAGTCGACCGTCCAGCGGCCCGCCTGCTCCGGATTGAGCCCGAACCTCAGCCGCCACATCCGGCCGAGCAGCGCCATCGAACGCTGGAACTCCGGCAGCCCGGTGTTCACGAACTGCGGCGGCACCGACTGAGAGCCGGGCCCTGCCTCGACCGGCACCGCCACGATGTTCGCGGTGCCGTACTGGACACAGATCGCCCGCCCGAAGTCGGACCCCATGACGAGGTACGACCCCGCGTCCGGGGCGGCCTGCACCTGCCGCTGGGCGGCCAGCTCACCCAGCGTCGGCACCACCGGCCGGCCCGGCTGCGCCCAGAAGAACGGCCCGAAGTCGGCGGGCAGCCCCGCCCACACCAACGTCTGTGCCACGGTCTCGGGCACACCCTGCCGTGACACCGCGCGCTGATCGAAGCGGAGGATGCCCTGCGGCCCGAAGGCCTGCAACAGCTCCTGCGCGACGGCCTCCGGCGGCAACGGCGGCGCGGGGTGCATCTGCGGCAGCGGCGCCCGCACCGGCGCCGGCCGCGCCGGCCCGTCCGCCACCTGATGCAGCTCGCCCTGATGCGTGAGCAGATGCTGCATGCCCTGCTGGCGGCTGGCGTGATCGGTGCCGTACGGGGCGACGCTGGTGATCCGCACCTGCGGCCAGGTCTCCCGGATCATCCGCGCGCAGTACCCACCGGGCAGCTCGCACGACTCCAGCTCGGTGTGCAGCTCGATGACCTGCTGCGGCGGCACGTTCATGGCCCGCAGCTCGTGCAGCATCTGCCACTCGGGATGCGGGGTGCCGGGCGCCGAGCGGCGGATCAGCTGCTGCTCGCTGCCGTCGGGCGCGCGGTAGCGCAGCACGGCCTGGTAGCCGGGGCCGACGGTCGGCTGACCGACGGGTGCCTGCGGATACCCGTACGCCTGGGGCGGTGGCGTGGGGGCGCCGCCCTGCGGCATTCCGGGCGGACCGGGAGGACCAGGCGGACCAGGCGGCTGCGGCGCACCCGGGCCGCCCCTGCTCGGATCCGCCAGCATCGTCGCCGCATGATGCACCCCACCACCGGACGGCGGAGGCGTCGAACCGGGCGGGGCAGGGGGCGCCGGCGGACCGGAAGGACCGGGAGGACCAGGGGGCCCCGGAGGGCCGGGAGGGCCAGGAGGTGCGGGCGGACCAGGAGGACCGGGCGGCTGCGGCGCACCCGGGCCACCCCTGCTCGGATCCGCCAGCATCGTCGCCGCATGATGCACCCCACCACCGGACGGCGGAGGCGTCGAACCGGGCGGGGCAGGGGGCGCCGGCGGACCGGGAGGACCCTGCTGGGAAACGAGCTGCGTCGGCAGGTATCCGCCCGCCGGAGCGCCGGGCGCACCCGGACCCGAGGGCGGCGGCACAGGCGCACCCGGCCGCGCACCCGGCGTACCGGGGGCACCCGGCGGCGGCGGGGTCGTCGGACCGCCCCCGCGCGCACCGCGCGGCGGGACGACGGCCTTGCTGGTGGCCGCGTCCGCGATGTCACCGGCACCGGGGCCGGGAACCGGGCCGGAAGCACCCGGCGCACCCGGCGCACCCGGCGCACCCGGCGCGGGCGCACCGCTGCCCCGCGGCTCCAGGCCGGGGGCGACCGCCGTCGGCGGCAACCGACTGCCCCCCGACATCAGGGCGGTCGGCGCGTCGGCCGGCACGACCGGCGGCGGGGTCCCTTCGTCGTCGGCACCCGAAAGCGGCGGCGCGAACACCGTGGCCGGCAGCGGCACCGCACCGTCGTCGGAACCCGCGTTGGTGTCGGTCCCGGCCCAGGGGGTGGCCCCGGCGGGCACGCTCGGCGGCGACGCGGCGACGGAGGACGCCTGAACGCCATCGTTGGCCGTCGGCTCGTACGCGACCGGCCCACCCCGCGAACCGTCCGGCGGAGCCGGAGAAGCCGACGGGGCCGAGGGAGCCGACGGGGCCGAAGGGACCGCGGCCCCCTCCCGCCCCGCCCGCTGGTCCGCAATACCCAGCTTGTCGGCCGCTTCCTGGAGCCACTCCGGGGGGCTCAGCAGGAACGACGTCTGATTCAGGTCGATGCGCTGCGGCGGCTCCGGAGCGGCCGGAGCCGCCGCGTGCGCCCCGTACTCCTCCTCGTACCGCCGGATCACCTCACCCACCGGCAACCCCGGCCACAGCGTGGCCTCACCACTGTCCCGGGCGATCACCAACCGCTGCCGGCCCCCGTCCGAGACCGGACCCTCGGCACGGTCCTCGCCCCACACCACGAAGCCCAGCTCGAACTCCCGCACCCGCACCTCACGGTGCTGGTACGCGGGCATCTCGCCGTTGATCCACTCGTCCGCGCGCTCCTGCGCCTGCGCAAAGGTCACCATCGCGCTCACCCCTCCACCGGGACGGCCCGCGCGAAGCCGCCGTCCACCATCAGGTTCGCCACGGTCTCCAGCTCCGGCGGATTACCCGCCAGACGCTGCAGGAAGGAATCGAAATCGCCGCCGCACGGCAGCAGCAGCCGGTCCACCCGCTCCTGCACCGTCCAGCCGTCCTGGTCCCGGGCGTCGTCGTACGCACAGAACCAGACCGAGCCGACCCCATGGCCCTTCACCTTCACCGCGAGAAGGCCCCCCTGGACGAAGCCGACGCCCAGGTAGTCCTTGGTGAGGTGGTCCCGCAAGCACTTGTTCACGTACACCAGATCGTTCACGGCGGCCTCCTCGCGCACCGTGAAGAACGGCTGGTCGACCAGGAGACCGAGCTCCGCGTCGAGGGCCGCCCCGACCGGAGCCGAACCGCCCGCCGCTTTCAGGAAGGACCGGTACGCACCGGGCAACCGGTAACCGAGGTCCTCCTCCACGCCCAGGATCTGCTGCTCGCTCACCGCCACGGCCCCCTTGGGCAGCCGGAAGTGCGCGGGCCGGGTCTCCTGCAAGGGGCGTGTGCCGCGCTTGTTCTGGTCGACCGCCGTGGCAGCGAGGCCGCCATGGTGCCTGAGCAACGCCTTGACCTCGACCGGAATCAGCTCCATGCGCCGCCCACCGGGGACGTGGTGCCAGGTCCAGCCATGCGGGGTCGCGACCGCGGGAATCGTGTCCCACAGCTCATGGCCACTCGCCGCCAGCACCGCATTGGCCGAGACATAGTCGGTGAGCCGCAGCTCATCGACGCCGAAACCCGGCGGAGGCGCGGCGATCTCGGCGGCGGCGCGCGCGTACGGCGCGAAGTCCGGGCTGCCGTGCTCGTCCATCCGCACGCCTCTGGGATGACGGGACGCCCGGACCGGGTCCGGGAAATGCACGAGCTGCCCGGCATAGGCCGCGTTCGGTGGCGCGGCTTGCTGCCCGAGCCGACCTGTCGTCATGGCGGTTGCCCCCTGCTGCGTCTGGCTGGTGAGGACCGACCTGCCCAAGGGGGCGGTCCGCGCACAGCCTATGCGGTGGCGCAAGAGCGGGTCCCGCCCGTGCGCCGCCCCCTTTTCCTTCCGTCACGAACCGTCACAACGACGTGACGGACAAGCAACGCTCCTGCCCCATCCGGCGACACGGAGGCACGTTTCCCCGCCCCAGCTTCGCGACGAGCCGCGACATTTGGCAGGCTGTCACCGCAACTCGGGGGCGTGCACATCGCGCAGCTACCGCTGCCGGCACGGGAGGGAAAGCACCAATGCACACCGCACGAACAGTCACGACCGGGGACCCACGCCTCAGCTGGAGCAACACCGGAACCAGCCCCATACCCCGCCTGCACCACCGCCGCGACGGCATCCTGCCCGCGGTGGCCGCGGCGCTGTCCGTGCGCGGCGAGACGCTCACGTGCACGGCGGGCAAGGGAGACCAGCCCCCCGTGCTGCACCCCCTCGTCCAGGACTTCCTCGACACCCTCACCAGCAGCCAGCGCGAACGCTTCACCGGCCGCTGCCCCGAAGCGATACTGCTGTCCCGGCAACTCACCGCCGCGGAAGCCGGCCGCTCCAAGCGGGCCCAGCGCAAGCCCCTGACCAACGGCGAAGCCCGCCGCGCCCTGAAGCACTCACGGCTCACCGCACGGCGCATCCGCGAGGACGGCGACCCGATGCACGGCAGTTACGCGCCGCCGTGCCGCTCCTGCACGGAGATGCTCGCCCACTTCGGCGTACGTCCCGTCGACCTCACGACCACCGGGGCGGCGACCACCGCCGAGAAGGGCTGACCGGGCGCCGATGCACGACCGAACCGACCTACCCGAACAGGCAGGCCCCACGGGCCGGGACCCCCAGCCCACGACCCGCTTCCCCGTCGCCGTCGACGCCGCCCTGCGCGCCGCGGGCTGGCAGCCGGGCCGCTGGGACATCCGCCGGGCCGAGGAATGGGCCGACGCGCTGCGCTCGCACGCGTCACCCGCCGGTCATCAGCACGCGGTCTTCCCGGCCGCCGTCGAGGCGTGGGCGGAATTCGGCGGACTCCACATCACGGCGTCCGCGCCCGGCCGGCAGATCGCGCCCTCCCCCGTACGCATCGACCCGATGAGCGGCCTGCATCTCGCCCGCACGCTCGGCGACCTCGGCCGGGCGCTGGAGACCGAGGTCAGCCCTCTCGGCGAGGAGGGGGACGGGCAGGCCGTCCTCGCGATCGACACCGAGGGACGCGTCTACAGCATCGACCACACCGGGGACTGGTACCTCGGCCCGGACATCGACCAGGCACTCGCCACCCTGATCGGAGGCATCCAGCCGGAACGCCTGATCCCCGGCTGAGCGGCCCGGATCTTCCGGCCGACCCCGGCACGAACCGGCCCGTCCGGCGAGGGAGGACAAGTCGGCACCCGGCCGTGCCCGGCCGTGCCCGGCCATGATTCCGTCCTGGCAACCCGCCGTCCCGGTTCCGTCCTCAAACGCCGGACGGGCTGGTAACTGCCCGCCGGGCAGGTCAGGCCGCCCCCCGGTCCGGCAGGACCGCCGACACCCGGAAACCCCCCGCGTCCGTCGGCCCGGAAACGAAGACGCCGCCGAGCCCCAGCACCCGCTCCCGCATGCCGACGAGCCCGTTGCCCCCGCTCGGCAGCCCGGCGTCCGCCGTGGCGGCGTCCGACGGGCCGTTCTCCACCTGCATCGCGACCTCCGCGTCCCGGTGCGCGAGCCGCACCCATGCCTTCGCGCCGGCCGCGTGCTTGTGAACATTCGTCAGGGCCTCCTGCACCACCCGGTACGCGGTCTGCTCGACCTCAGGAGCGTACGGGCGGGCCTCGCCGTCCACCGAGAGTTCCACCGTCATGCCGGCCGCCCTGGACTCCCCCACCAGGGTCTCCACCTCATGCAGCCGGGGCCCGTCCTCCGCCGCGGCTGCCGCCACGGCCGCGGCCGCCCGGCCGACCGACGCGAGCGGCACCTGCGCGGACCGCGCCGGCACGGGCTCACCGCTCCGCAGCACCCCGAGCATCTCGCGGAGTTCCGTCAGCGCCTGCCGCCCCATGTCACCGACCAGCGCGGCGTTCCGTACCGCCTTCGCCGGGTCCTTCGGCGCGACGGCCTGCAACGCGGCAGCGTGCACGACCATCAGGCTGACCCGGTGCGCGACCACGTCATGCATCTCACGGGCGATCCTGGTGCGCTCCTCCGTACGCGCCCACTCGGCCCGCTCCTCGGCCCGGTCGGCGAGCAGCGAAAGCTCCCGCTCCAGCGAGTCCGCCCGCTCCCGCAGGCTCTCCATCAACCGGCGCCGGGCCCCTATGTACAGGCCGAACAACACGGGCGGCGCGGTGAGCCCGAGCGACATGAACAGCGAGAGCAGCGGCACGTACCAGTCGTCGCGCCCGAAATCGGTCTGCGCGTCGACGCTCTGCCGCAGCCGTACGTACGTGACGATGAACGTCCCCGTGAAGGACATCCCCATCAGCACCGCGGTGATTCTGCGCGGCACATCGGAAGCGGCCAGCGTGTAGAGGCCGACCAGTCCCATCAGGAAACCCATCTCGGCGGGCGTCGTCGCGATCGACACCAGCACCACGGCGATCGGCCAGCGCCGCCGCACCACCAGCACAGCCCCCGCGAGCAGCCCGAACACCACACCGACCGGCACCGGCAGCCCGGTGTCCCCGGCGAATTCCACCCCCTCCAGAGCGCACTCCAGCGCCGACAGGACCGCGAGCCCCACGTCCAGGGCGACGCTGCGCCGCCTTTCCCACCACCCATATCCGCGGGTGATCGGACCCGCGGCTTCCCGGTATGCCCCCGTTGTGGTCATGCCGTCCAGACTACGGGCGGACGCACCTCGTTTTCGGGTGACCGGGACAGCGGACGCGGATCGGGGCACCGTGACCCGTCGCGTCCGGGGCCGGTGGTACGGCATAGTGTTGTCTGCCCGGTCGACGACCTGACGCCGTGTCCAGTCGATCGGCTTTGCTGTCCCCTGTGGTGTAACGGCAGCACAGTGGCTTTTGGTGCCATTTGTCCGGGTTCGAATCCTGGCAGGGGAGCTTCTGCGAACGGGCCCCGACCAGTGCGGTCGGGGCCCGCGCCCGTGTCGGCCCCCGGGCGCCCCGGTATCCTTCGGATGTCCACCACCCGAAGCCGAAGGGCATTTCCGTGAGCGCCATCCGCCCGGCAGCCGTCGTCGTCCTCGCAGCGGGTGAGGGCACCCGTATGAAGTCGAAGACTCCCAAGGTTCTGCACGAGATCTCCGGGCGCTCGCTCGTCGGACATGTCGTCGCCGCCTCCCGCGAGCTCGATCCGGAGCATCTCGTCGTGGTCGTCGGCCACGAGAGCGAGCGGGTCGGCGCGCATCTCACCGCGATCGACGACCGGCTGCGCACCGCCTACCAGGCCGAGCAGCGCGGCACCGGCCACGCCGTGCGCGTCGGTCTCGACGAGCTCGGCGGGACCGTCGAGGGCACCGTGATCGTCGTCTGCGGCGACACCCCGCTGCTGTCCGGCGAGACGCTCGGCGCTCTCGCCGCCACCCACACGGCCGACGCCAACGCCGTCACCGTGCTGACCGCCGAGGTCCCGGACTCCACCGGCTACGGGCGGATCGTCCGTGACCCGGCCGACGGTGCGGTCGTCGAGATCGTCGAGCACAAGGACGCCACCGAGGACCAGCGCGCCATCCGGGAGATCAACTCCGGCGTCTTCGCGTTCGACGGCCGGCTGCTCACGGACGCCCTCGGCAAGGTCCGTACCGACAACAGCCAGGGTGAGGAGTACCTCACCGATGTGCTCTCCATCCTGCGCGAGGCCGGGCACCGGGTCGGCGCCTCGGTCGCCGGTGACCACCGCGAGATCCTCGGCATCAACAACCGGGTCCAGCTGGCCGAGGCCCGGCGGCTGCTGAACCAGCGGCTGCTGGAGCGGGCCATGCTGGCCGGGGTGACCGTCGTCGACCCGGCGTCCACGCTGATCGACGCCACGGTCACCTACGAGCGGGACGCGATCGTGCACCCGGGCACCCATCTGCTCGGCGCCACGCATCTCGCCGAGGACGCCGAGGTCGGCCCCAACTCCCGGCTCAAGGACACCGTCGTCCACGCGGGCGCACGCGTGGACAACACGGTCGCGGACGGGGCCGAGGTCGGCGAGGGCGCGACGGTCGGCCCGTACGCCTATCTGCGGCCCGGCACCAGGCTCGGCACGAAGGCCAAGGCCGGTACGTACGTGGAGATGAAGAACGCCACGATCGGCGAGGGCACCAAGGTCCCGCACCTGAGCTACGTCGGC
Source organism: Streptomyces sp. NBC_00846 (assembly GCF_045207325.1). Lineage (NCBI taxonomy): Bacteria > Bacillati > Actinomycetota > Actinomycetes > Kitasatosporales > Streptomycetaceae > Streptomyces > Streptomyces sp. NBC_00846. The sequence goes on from NZ_CP108846.1 coordinate 2,934,009, forward strand.
GACGCGACGATCGGCGACCACACCAACATCGGTGCCGCCAGCGTCATCGTGAACTACGACGGCGAGGCCAAGCACCACACCACGATCGGCTCCCACTGCCGTACCGGGGCGGACAATATGTTTGTGGCGCCCGTCACGGTCGGGGACGGTGTCTACACCGCGGCCGGCTCGGTCATCACCAAGGACGTACCGCCCGGTTCGCTGGCCGTCGCGCGCGGCCAGCAAAGGAATATCGAGGGCTGGGTGGCCCGCAAGCGTCCGGGAAGTGCCGCGGCGCAGGCGGCGCAGGCCGCCGTCCCGGAGCACGACAGCGAAAGCTGACCGGAAACAGGTGCGCCGAGCACGGCGTACCGTGATAGATGCTCACCCCATTTCGGCTGGCTCGTCGCACATCGGGACACATGCGCGCGGTGCCAGGAACACGTCTGAGGAGACTGTGCTGTGACCGGGATCAAGACGACCGGCGAGAAGAAACTGATGCTCTTCTCCGGCCGCGCCCACCCCGAGCTGGCCGAGGAGGTTGCGCACCAACTGGGTGTCGGCCTCGTGCCGACGAAGGCCTTCGATTTCGCCAACGGTGAGATCTACGTCCGCTTCCAGGAATCCGCCCGCGGCGCCGACTGCTTCCTGATCCAGAGCCACACCGCTCCGATCAACAAGTGGATCATGGAGCAGCTGATCATGCTGGACGCGCTGAAGCGCGCCTCGGCCCGCTCCATCACGGTGATCGTGCCGTTCTACGGCTACGCCCGCCAGGACAAGAAGCACCGCGGCCGTGAGCCGATCTCGGCCCGTCTGATCGCCGACCTGATGAAGACGGCGGGTGCCGACCGCATCCTCACCGTCGACCTGCACACCGACCAGATCCAGGGCTTCTTCGACGGCCCGGTCGACCACCTCTTCGCGCTGCCGATACTGGCCGACTACGTCGGCGCCAAGGTCGACCGCTCGAAGCTGACGATCGTCTCCCCGGACGCCGGCCGGGTGCGCGTCGCCGACCGCTGGTGCGACCGTCTGGACGCCCCGCTCGCGATCGTCCACAAGCGTCGTGACAAGGACGTCGCCAACCAGGTGACGGTCCACGAGGTCGTCGGCAATGTGAAGGGCCGGGTCTGTGTCCTGGTCGACGACATGATCGACACGGGTGGCACGATCTGCGCCGCCGCCGACGCGCTGTTCGCGCACGGCGCGGAGGACGTCATCGTGACGGCGACCCACGGTGTGCTGTCGGGTCCGGCGGCGGACCGTCTGAAGAATTCCAAGGTCAGCGAGTTCGTCCTCACGGACACCCTGCCGACCCCGGGTGAACAGGAACTCGACAAGATCACGGTGCTCTCGATCGCGCCGATGATCGCCCGTGCGGTGCGCGAGGTCTTCGAGGACGGCTCGGTCACCAGCCTCTTCGAGGAGCAGTAGACGCGGGGCTCGGAAGATCCACTTTGGGTGCGGCCTCCCCGCCGGGTAGACTCAGCGAGTTGCTCGGCGAGGGAGGCCGTACCCATGGGTACGGCGGTCCGTTATCGACGCGCTCTTCGTAGCAGGCCTGTCGTGGGCCGGGTGACCGTCCAAGTTCTGTCACCTTACGAGGAGTGCATTATGGCCGAGATCAAGCTCACCGCCGAGGTCCGTACCGAGTTCGGCAAGGGCGCCGCCCGTCGTACGCGTCGCGCCAACCTGGTTCCCGCGGTCGTCTACGGTCACGGTGCCGATCCGGTCCACGTCACGCTGCCGGGCCACGCCCTGCTGCTGGCGCTCCGTACGGCCAACGTCCTGATCAACCTCGAGGTCGACGGCAAGAACGCCCTGGTCATCCCCAAGTCCGTGCAGCGCAACCCGCTCAAGGGCGACATCGAGCACGTCGACCTGCTGACCGTCAAGCACGGTGAGAAGGTCGACGTCGAGGTCCTGGTGCAGGTCGAGGGCGAGCTGGCCCCGGGCGGCAACCTCCTGGAGTACGTGCAGAACACCGTGCGTGTCGCGGCCGAGGCCACGAACATCCCCGAGTCCGTCACGGTCTCCATCGCCGGTCTCGAAGCGGGTGTCTCCATCTTCGCCAAGGACATTCCGCTGCCCAGCGGCTCCGTGCTGGCCGAGGACCCGGACGCCGTCGTGTTGTCGGTCGTCGCCGCACAGGTCGAGGCGGCTCCCTCGGGCGAGGAAGAGGGCGCCGAGGCCTGAGCCTCGCCCCACCTGGTTCAGTGACGGGGCGGCGGTTCCCTTTCGGGATCTGCTGCCCCGTTCGGCTCTGCCCGACCCGTTGCCGCCGTATGTGATGCGAGGAGACCCCGCGAGATGTCCGACGCCACCGAACCCTGGCTCATCGTGGGCCTCGGCAATCCCGGTCCCGAGTACGCGGCGAACCGGCACAATGTCGGCTTCATGGTCGTCGATCTCCTCGCGGAGCGGATCGGCGGGAAGTTCAAGCGGGCGCAGAAGGCCCAGGCGCAGGTCGTCGAAGGCCGGATGGGCCCGCCCGGACCGGAGAACCGCAGGGTGATCCTGGCCAAGCCGATGTCGTACATGAACCTCTCCGGCGGCCCCGTCACCGCGCTGCGCGACTTCTACAAGGTGCCGACCGACCACGTCGTGGCGATCCATGACGAACTGGACATCGACTACGGAACGCTCCGGCTGAAGCTGGGCGGCGGCGACAACGGACACAACGGGCTCAAGTCGATGACCAAGTCGATGGGCGCCGACTACCATCGGATCCGGTTCGGGATCGGCCGGCCGCCGGGGCGGATGCAGGTCGCCGACTTCGTGCTGAAGGACTTCTCGTCCGTCGAGCGCAAGGAGCTCGGGTACCTGGTGGACCGGACCGCCGACTCGGTGGAGTGCCTGCTGGCGGAGGGGCTGGAGCGCGCGCAGAGCGCGTACAACTCCTAGGACCGGCCCTCGCGGAGCGCGTACAACTCCTGGGCCCGGCCCTCGCGGAGCGCGTACAACTCCTAGGACCGGCCCTCGCGGAGCGCGTACAACTCCTGGGCCCGGCCCGCGCGCACAACTCTGACATTCCCGCCGGTACCCCGGCGATTTTCAGCCATAAGTTGACCGGGCGCGTTGCTCTGCCCAAGGATCGCTCTCCATGAAGCGGAGCTCATCCCACCGCGCCCTGGTCCACGCCCGTCACGCCGCCATGGGCGGTGTCGTCCTGCTGCTGCTCGCCTCGGGTGTGTTCTCCTCGTGGAGTTCGGCGCACCACATCGTTCTGCCCAAGGGCCGCGAGCACGGCACGATGACCGTCACGGGCTGTGGCGCCGATTTCTGTACCGGTCCGTTCGCACCGTCCGGGCAGGCTGCCGCGCGCACCCGGGTGACGATCGAGAAGTCTGTGGCGGCGCAGCGGGGCGAGCGCTTCCCGGTGGTCGTGAAGACGGGAACGGACGATGTCGTACGCACGGGGATTCCGGGTTTCCTGCATGCGTGGATGCCGCTGGGCGGCGCTTTGGTGCTGGCGGCCCTGGTGATCGGCGGCGGCCTGCGGCTGCCCCGGATCGCCTGGGCTACGGGGATCGCGGGTGCGGTCCTGCTGGTGGCGACGTTCTTCGCCCTGTGAGCGGGACCGCACCCGCGCCCCGGCGGCTCAGCCGGTGTTGCGCAGGCCCGCGGCGACGCCGTTCACGGTGAGCAGCAGGGCCCGGGCGAGCAGCGGGTCCGCCGCCTCGCCACGCTCCGCCGCCTCACGCTGGCGGGCGAGCAGCGTGACCTGGAGGTAGGAGATCGGGTCCAGGTAGGCGTCGCGGATGGCGAAGGTCTGCTGGAGCACCGGGCTGGTGCCGAGCAGTTCGGATTCGCCGGTGACCTTGAGGACTTCCTCGACCGTGAGCGCGTGCTCGGCCTCGATGTCGGCGAAGACGTGCTTCAGCTCGTCGGGGACGAGCGTGTCGACGTAGTGGCGGGCGATCCGCAGATCGGTCTTGGCGAGCGTCATCTCCACGTTCGAGATGAAGTTCCGGAAGAAGTGCCACTGTCCGTGCATCTCGGAGAGGACGGTGTCGAGACCGGCCTCGCGCAGTGCCTTGAGGCCGGAGCCGACGCCGTACCAGCCGGGCACGATCTGCCGTGACTGGGTCCAGCCGAAGACCCACGGGATGGCCCGCAGCCCGTCCAGGCCCGCGCCGGAGTCCGGACGCCGTGACGGGCGCGAACCGAGGTGCAGTTCGGCGAGCTGGTCGACGGGGGTGGAGGCGAAGAAGTACGCGGGCAGGTCGGGGTCCTCGACCAGCTTGCGGTACGCGGCGTGCGCGGCGTCGGAGACGGTGTCCATCGCGGCGTCCCAGCGGGCCAGGGCCTCGTCGGACTGACGGGGGGCGGTGTGCAGCGCGGAGGCCTGGAGGGTGGCCGCGACGGTCAGTTCCAGGTTCTCCCGGGCGAGCGCCGGGATGAGGTACTTGTCGGAGATGACCTCGCCCTGCTCGGTCACCTTGATCTCACCCTCCAGGGTGCCCCACGGCTGCGCGAGGATCGCGTCGTGCGAGGGGCCGCCGCCGCGGCCGACGGTGCCGCCGCGGCCGTGGAAGAGCCGCAGCCGTACGCCGTAGCGGTGCGCGACGTCGCGCAGCCGGCGCTGTGCCCGGTGGATCTCCCACTGCGAGGTGGTGATGCCGCCGAACTTGGAGGAGTCGGAGTAGCCGAGCATGACCTCCTGCACGTCGCCGCGCAGGGAGACGAGCCGGCGGTACGACGGATCGGCGAGCATCTCGTCGAGGATGACGTCGGCGGCGCGCAGCTCGTCGGTGGTCTCCAGAAGCGGCACGATGCCGATCTTGGCCCAGCCGCCGTGCAGATCGAGCAGTCCGGCCTCGCGGGCCAGGACGGCGGCCGCGAAGACGTCGTCGGCGCCCTGGCACATCGAGATGATGTAGGACTCGATGACCTCGGGGCCGAACCGCTCGAAGGCTTCCTTGATGGTGTGGAAGACGCCGAGGGTCTTCTCGCCGGCGGCGTCCAGCGGGGCCGGGGTCGGGGCGAGCGGGCGGCGCGAGCGCAGTTCCTTGGCGAGCAGCTTCTGCCGGTAGTCGCGCGGCATGTCCGCGTAGCGCCAGGACTCCTCGCCGAGCCGGTCGAAGAGCTGGCCGAGGGCGTGGTGGTGGGCGTCGGCGTGTTCGCGTACGTCCATGGTGGCGAGCTGCAGGCCGAACGCGGCGAGAGTGCGGATGGTGCGGTCCATCCGGCCGTCGGCGAACAGGCCGCCGCGGTGCTCGCGCAGCGAGTTCTGGATCAGTTCGAGGTCGGCGATGAGCTCGGCGGTGCCGAGGTAGTCGCAGCCGGGGCGGTGCGGGGTGCCGCCGGCGAGACGTTCGCGGGTGTTGACGAGCTTCTGCCGGATGCAGGTGGCCTTGAGGCGGTACGGCTCCTCGGCGTTCAGCCGCTTGTAGCGGGGGCTGATCTCGGGGAGGCGTTCCAGGTCGGCCTGGAGCGAGGTCAGCAGTTCGTCGGTGGCGCCGGTGTAGCGGATGGAGTTGGAGAGCTGCGCGCGGAGGTGGTCGACGAGCTCCAGCGCGTCGGTGATGCCGTGCTCGTGCTGGAGGATCAGTACTTCGCGGGTGACGGCGGGCGTCACGTTGGGGTTGCCGTCGCGGTCGCCGCCGATCCACGTGCCGAAGGTGAGCGGGCGGGTACCGGCGGGCAGTTCGATGCCGACGCGCTCCAGCTCGGCCGCGAGGTCCTCGAGTACGTCCCCGACGGCATTGGCGTGCAGTTCGTCGAGGTAGTAGATGGCGTTGCGGGCCTCGTCGGCCGGCTCGGGGCGCACGACGCGGAGTTCGTCGGTCTGCCAGATGAGGTCGATGTTCTCGGCGAGGCGCAGGTCCTGGCGGCGCCGGTCGGCGTCGATGACCGGCGTATCCAGCAGTTCGGCGATGCGGCGGAGCTTGTTGAGCACGGAACGCCGGGCGGCCTCGGTGGGATGCGCGGTGAAGACGGGCCGTACGTTGAGGTTGTTGACGGTCTCGCGCAGGTGGGCCGGGTCCGCTTCCTTCAGCCGGTCGGCGGTGCGGGCGAGGAGCCCGCCCTCGGCGGCGCGGCGGTCACGCATCTCGTGGGCGCGGTGGACCTGTTCGGTGACGTTGGCGAGGTGGAAGTACGTGGAGAAGGCGCGCACGAGCTGTGCGGCGGTCTCCAGGTCCGTGTCACCGAGGAGTGCGGCGGCGGCCTCACCGTCGGTGCGGGTCAGGGCGCGGACGCGCTCGACGAGGTCGAGGAGTTCCTGGCCCTCCTGGCGTACCAGGGTCTCGCCCAGCAGATCGCCGAGGCGGCGGATGTCGGCGCGCAGCTCGGGGCTGGCGGCGGGGGTCTGGTCGGCACTGCTCACAGTGTGCGGCTCCTTGCAGTGAATGAGGAGGTGTGTCGCGAAGCGACTCCCAAGAAGGGTGGCGGTGGGAGACGGGCGGGCACGAGGTCTTCCGGGGCCGCGGTCGGCAGCGGTGCTGACGCCACCCCGGGAAAGCAGAGTGCGGACCGCGCTGTCCGACCCCCACAGGATAGGTGTCCACACTCTGGGCACTGCTCCGCCCCGATCGGTTTTCCCTTCGTTGGACGGCTCGTCGCGCTCTCGTGCGGTGGGCCGTCGCGCTGCCATACTTACGTAAGCGTAGGTTACGGATGCGTAGCCGCAGCAGTCCGTCGTACTCCTCATCCCCAGGGGATCCCCATGAACACCAGCCCCGCTGCGGTCGACGAGGCCCAGCCGCCAACGGCCGATGACCAGGCCCTTCCCTCCGCCACGCTCGGCGGGGACAGTAAACGGTCGGTCGAGCAGTTCGCTCTCCTGTTGTTCATCGTGGTGCCGTTCGTGGCGCTCGTCGCGGCGGTGCCGCTGGCCTGGGGCCGGGGCGTGAGCTGGCTCGACGTGGGTCTGCTCGTGGCGATGTACTTCATCGGCTGCCACGGGATCACGATCGGTTTTCACCGCTATTTCACCCACGGTTCCTTCAAGGCGAAGCGCCCGCTCCGGATCGCTCTGGCCGTCGCGGGTTCACTGGCCGTGGAGGGCCCGCTGGTGCGTTGGGTGGCGGATCACCGCAAGCACCACCGCTTCTCGGACGCGGAGGGCGATCCGCACTCGCCGTGGCGGTTCGGCGAGAGCCTCCCGGCCCTGCTGAAGGGGCTGTGGTGGGCACATATCGGCTGGATGTTCGATGAGGAGCGGACGCTGCAGCAGAAGTACGCCCCCGACCTGATCAAGGATCCGGCGCTCCGTGGGATCTCGCGCCACTTCCTCACCCTCACGACCGTGTCGCTGCTGCTTCCGCCGCTGGTCGGCGGTCTGGTGACGATGTCGTGGTGGGGGGCGGCGACGGCCTTCTTCTGGGGCTCTCTCGTCCGGGTGGCGCTGCTGCACCATGTCACGTGGTCGATCAACTCCATCTGCCACGCGGTCGGCAAGCGTCCGTTCAAGTCCCGGGACCGGTCGGGGAACGTGTGGTGGCTGGCGGTGCTGTCGTGCGGCGAGTCCTGGCACAACCTGCACCACGCGGATCCGACGAGTGCGCGGCACGGTGTGATGAAGGGGCAGATCGATTCGAGTGCCCGGCTGATCCGCTGGTTCGAGAAACTGGGCTGGGCGTCCGACGTACGCTGGCCGGACGCCGCCCGGATCGAGTCCCGCCGCATCGAAGACGCCCGACGCGACCCCGCGCGCGTCGACGCGGCATGATTGACGACGTGGCGACCGACTCCAGAAACAGCAGCGAGAACAACCGTCCCCCCTCCGCCCGGCGCACCCGCCGGGTGCGGATGACCGGCAAGGAACGCCGCGAGCAGCTGCTGGACATCGGCCGCACCCTCTTCGCCGACAAGGGCTTCGAGGGCACGTCGGTCGAAGAGATCGCGGCCCGGGCCGGTGTTTCCAAGCCGGTCGTCTACGAGCACTTCGGCGGCAAGGAGGGCCTGTACGCCGTCGTGGTGGACCGCGAGATGCGCCGGCTCCTCGACATGGTCACCGGCGCCCTGACCGCGGGCCACCCCCGCGAACTCCTGGAACAGGCCGCGTTCGCCCTGCTCGACTACATCGAGACGTACACGGACGGTTTCCGCATCCTGGTCCGCGACTCCCCCGTCACCCAGTCGACCGGCACGTTCGCCTCCCTCATCAGTGACATCGCCACCCAGGTGGAGGACATCCTGGGCCTGGAGTTCAAGGCCCGCGGCTTCGACCCGAAGCTGGCCCCGCTGTATGCCCAGGCCCTGGTCGGCATGGTCGCCCTGACCGGCCAGTGGTGGGTCAACGCCCGCAAGCCGGAGAAGGCGGAGGTCGCGGCCCATCTGGTGAACCTGGCCTGGCACGGTCTGGAGAACCTGGAGTCGAAACCCCGGCTGGTAGGACACCGCAAGAGCTGAGGGGGCGGCGCGCAAGGGCCGGCCCGAGCGGTCAGCCGGATCGGGCCGCCGATGGAGTGGCCGCCCCAGCCAGGGCGTGTATCGAAAGTGGATCACTGACGGGGCTCGACGTCTAGGATCGCTTTCTTCGGCAAGTCGATCCGGGGAGGCGACCCGAGTGACCAGCGCGGTTTTGGTTCACGGCCTGTATCACCAGCCTGAGCACTTCATCCAGGTTGCTGAGGGCCTGCGAGCTGTAGGCGTGGACGTGGTTGCTCCCGAACTACATCGGGGCTCCTTGACCGCGGACACGGCGGCGGTGCAGGCCGCCGTTGACGTGCTGCCGGAGCCTCCCTTGGTTCTGGGCCACTCCTACGGAGGGTCCGTGATCACTGGTCTGCGTGGAGTCGGGCGCTTGGTGTATCTGGCGGCCTTCGTTCCGGATGCGGGTGAGAGTGCGGCGGGCTTGGGCGGCGCCTCCAGCCAGTTGAAATCCGCCATCGAGCCGCAGAACGACGGTTCTACGCGTCTTGCCCCAAGCCGGGCCGTGGATGCGCTGTACACAGATTGCCCTGGGCACCTGGCCGCTTGGGCAGTGGGACTACTACGAGCCCAGGCGGCCGGCTGCGGGCGAGGAGTCCCGGAGCGCCAAAGCTGGAAACATGCCCCTTCCGCCTACGTCGTGTGCGCGAAGGACCGAGCTATCGACCCCGGACTCCAACACGTCATGGCCGCGCGCTGTGACTCCGTCCGCGAGTGGCAGACCGGGCACTCTCCGTTTGTGGGCCGGCCGGAGCTGGTCATCAACCTTGTTCTGGAACTGCTCGACGCCTCGGACACACCGGGCCAGGCAGACCGCGGGATCACAACCACTCGTTGATGGCGGCGACGAGGACCGTCGCCTCGTAGCGGACCGCGAGCTTGTCATATCTCGTCGCCACGGCGCGGTGCCTCTTGAGGCGGTTGATTCCGCACTCGACCGCGTGCCGTGCCTTGTAGTCCTGCGGGTCGAACTTCGGCGGCCGGCCGCCGCGCGAGCCGCAATTCTTGCGGTTGCGGGCCTGGTCGGCCTTGTCCGGGATGGCGCAGCGGATGCCGCGGCGTCGCAGGTAGGCCCGGTTCTTGCGGGAGGCGTACGCCTTGTCGGCCCGCACTCGCCGGGGCCGGGTACGGGGCCTGCCGGCCCCGAGCTGGGGCCTGGCCCACTTCGAGGGCCGGACCTGGGGCGGCTGGCACCACCACGTCACCCTCGTCTCCGTCGCCCACGCCTTCTGCACCCTGCAGCGACTGGCCCGGGCCCCAAAAGACGCGGCGCCGGCCTGAGCCTCTACCAGGTCGTCCGCGAGCTACAGACCCTCCTCGCGGTGTGGACCGGCGCCTGCCCCACCTGCCACCGCAACATACCCACCCCGATACCAACCTGACCAAGCACTACTAGTAGGGCTTTGTTAGGTACCCCAAGTGATCCTCGTTGGATAGATTGTGATCTTCTTTCAGGTGTGACTCCTGAGGAGATGGAAGAGGTCCGGCCGCGTCTGGAGGCGTTCGCGGCCGAGATGCTTGGCTCGCTGGCCCGTCGGGACCAGCGGGCCAAGGGTGAGATGTATCTGCGCGGGCTGATGCTGGACGGCAAGCGCAAGTCGATGCAGCCGATGGCCGAGCGCCTGGGCGTGGACCACCAGCAGCTCCAGCAGTTCGTCTCGTCCTCCACCTGGGACTATTCAAAGGTCCGTGAGCGGTTGGCGCGTTGGGCTGCGGCGCACATTTCGCCCGAGGCATACGCCATCGATGACGTGGGCTTCCCCAAGGACGGTTATGACTCGCCGGGGGTGGCGCGGATGTACTGCGGCGAGCTGGGCAAGCGGGGCAACTGCCAGATCGGGGTCAGTGTGAACCTGGTCAGCGACCGCGCCTCCTCGGCCGTCGACTGGCGCCTGTTCCTGCCCGAGAGCTGGGACGACACCAAGCACAGCGAGGATCCGCTGCTGGCCGAGGCGATCCGGCGCCGCCGGGCCAAGGCCGGCATCCCGGCCGCCGCACGGCATCGGGAGAAGTGGCGCCTGGCCCTGGACATGCTCGACGAGGCGCGCAGGGAATGGGAGTTGCCCGACTTGCCGGTCGTCGCCGATGCCGGATACGGAGACGCCACCGGCTTCCGTGAGGGCCTGACCGAGCGTGGCCTGACCTACGCGGTCGCGGTCAAGGCGACCACGACCGCCCACCCGGGCGACGCGACGCCCGAGCGCCCGCCGTACTCCGGGCAGGGCCGCCCTCCCGTGCCCTCCTACCCCCAGCCGCACACCACCCTGCGCGCGCTGGCCCTGGCCACAGGACAAGCCGCCACCCGCACCGTCACCTGGCGCCAGGGCAGCAAGTCCACCAAGCACAACCCACGGGCCGAGATGCGCTCACGCTTCCTGGCCCTGCGCGTGCGCCCGGCCAACCGGTCCATCCGCCGGGCCACCGACGGCTCCCTGCCCGAATGCTGGCTGCTCGTCGAGTGGCCTCCCGACTCCGCCGAACCCACCGATTACTGGCTCTCGACGCTGCCCGCCGACACCCCACTACGAGAACTGGTCCGAATCGCAAAGATCCGCTGGCGAGTTGAGCACGACTACCGCGAACTCAAGGACGGCCTCGGCCTGGACCACTTCGAGGGCCGCAACTACCCCGGCTGGCACCGCCACGTCACCCTCACCTCCCTCGCCCAAGCCTTCTGCACAATGCTCAGGCTCGACCCAAAAGCCCCTGCGTCGGCCTGCCCCTCTACGCGGTCCTCCGCGAACTCCAAGCCCTCCTGGCCACCTGGACCGGCGCCTGCTCCATATGCGGCCAACCCGCCCCGGCACCCGAACCACACCACCGCACCTAACAAAGCCCTACTAGGGCCGCGTCAGGAAACGTTCGCCTCTTCGGACGTCGACAGGTAGTCGGCCCGCACCCTGGTCCTGCCAGCTCTGCCGGGCAACCGGCGCGGGGACAACTTCACAATATGAGGAGTGGCCGACGTAGCTGGGCCATGGTCCGCCGCCGGGAAGACGAGGGCCCGCGCGCGCCCCGAAGGCCCCTTCGCTTCCGGTCCGCTGTGGATGCCCGTACCGAAACCAACGGCTGTTCCGAGGGCAACCTTGTGGCCGCATGCGTGGTCATACCGGCGTGACCTCCCACCTGATCCTGCGAGGCCGTGGCACCACGGCCCATTTCGAAGGCCGGTCCGTCCTGCTGGAGCAGAACGGCACCCACCGGCACATTCCGGTGCGGGCGATCCAGGAGGTACGGGCGGCCGGGGCCAGGGGCGACAGGGCCGAGATCGAGCTGACCAGCGCCGGGGGCGATCCCACCGTCTTCGTGGTGACCCGGTCCTCCCCGGCGGCCGTGACGGCCTTCGTCTCGGCGGTGACCTCGGCGCTGCCCGAGCGGCGTGCCCCTCGCGACGGTATGGAGCTGGTGAGCGAGGAGACGTCTGCGGCTCCTGCGTGGCGGCTGTTCCTGACACGGCACTCCGGAGCGGTCGCGGCGGCTGTGTGCGCGGTGGTCCTCTGGGCCGCCCTCGTGGTCTACGTCGCGGCGACGGGAGAGCCGGGCCAGTGGCTCATGCCGCTCTTCGGGGCGCTGATCCTGCTTGCCGCGGGCCGCTATCTGCAGCTGGCCGGCGGCATCATGCGTGACCACTGGTCCACCCGTCGTAACGGCATCACGGTCGCCGCGACCTCCGCAGGACGAAACAGCGCGCGCAAGGAGATCTGGCGGTTCACCGATGCGGAGGGCCGGGCACGCACCTACGTCGGCAGCGGGAAGATCGTCAGTCGCGACCCGCGCAGGATCGAGGTGCGCTACGACCCACGCCACCCCGACAAGCTGTACGCCCCTCAGCCGGTGCTCGTGTACGTGGTGGTCGGGGTCGTCGTGACCCCCATGCTGGCGGGTCTCCTCGCCATGGGGGTGTGGCTCACACTCTGGCAGCTCGTCGACGTGCTCATGGGCTAACCCAGGCTGGGCCGCACCGCGAGGAGGCCCGGACCGTCGGCGGTGCGCTGGTGCCGTATCAGGCGACGTTCACCCTGTCGATGACGGCGCGTAGACGTCGGTCGTCGGCGTGGCGGTTCCGCCAGATGATGTAGCGGCGGATCATGCTGCCCTGCTCCTTGTGGCTGGCGTGGTCGGTGCCGTCGAGGGTGAAGTAGCGCAGGGCGGTGAACTGGGCCTCGATGCGGTTCAGCCAGGAGCTGTTGGTCGGGGTGTAGGCGAGCTCGACGTTTTTGGCTGCGGCCCAGTCGCCGACTCGGGAGTCCTTCTTCGTGGTCAGATGCGGGGAGAAGTTGTCGAGCACGATCGCGATGCGGATCTTGGGCGGGTAGAGGCTGCGCAGGTAGCGGCAGAATTCCAGAAACCTGGTGCGGTTCTTCTTCGGTTTGATGAAAGGACACGCCCTCCTCGCGGAGCAGGACCCGCAGGCCCTCGTGGCTGATGTCGTCGACCACCCCCTCGGCGACCAGGAAGTCGGCCAGCTTGGCCAGGCTCCAGGTCGAGAACGGCAGGCCGTGCTCGGCCGGCTTGGACTTGGCGATCTTCTTGATCTCCTGGCGTTCCGGGAGAGTGAACGTCCTGGGCCGGCCGCCCTTGTACTTGAGGTAGAGCGAGTCGAAGCCGTCGGCGTTGAAGTTGTGGATCACGTCCCGGACCCGGTCCGGGCTGGTGAACGTCACCTCGGCGATCTTCGCCACGGGCATGCCCTGCGCGAACAGCAGCACCATCTGGGCCCGCCGCCAGGTCACCACCGAACCGGTGCCCCTGCGGATGATCCGCAGCAGGCGCCGCCCCTCGTCGTCGATCTCCCGGACCCGCACACGTTCAGCCACGTGATCATTCTGGTCGCCCTTTTCCGGACTAAGGAAACGATCAAGGTTGAGGCTCCTTCGACAAGAGAGCGGTCCCGTCTGACGGCGGGACCGCTCGGTGGTGTTGGATTCGCGAACCGTCACACCGCGCTCGGCAGATCGACGCCAGACTGGCGACGGCCCGCGCTGGGGGGGTATCCCCCGTTCCGATCTTGGGGTGCGCCGGATCGCGCCGGCCGGTACTCGTCGGTTGGCCTGGCCTGGCGGCGCCGGTCGAGAAATCCCTGGTAGTGCCGGACAACGTCCTCGTTGAACACGGCGACGTAACCGCGAGTCGTTAGAAGATTCAAGTGTCCGAGCAAGGCTGCTCCGATGTGGATCGGGAGCCCGCTGTTGACCAGTTCCGTGGCCAGGAGCCGGCGAAAGTCGTGCGGGGTGAAGCTGGTGGCAAGGAAACCGGGGTGCTGTTCAGCGAGCTCGACGCAGTGGCGCTTCAGCATGTTCACCACGGTGGTGTCGGACATGACCTCGTGCTTGGTGCCGATCTTGCGTTGGAACAGGAACGGCATGGGCGTGCTGCTCTGCCGTTCCTTCGGGTCGTAGCGGGGCAGCAGCGGGATGGTCTGGCCGCCGGTCGTGTGGCGGCGGACGATGGCCGCGATGACGGCGAAGAGCTCGGCGGACATGGGAATGACGCGTTCCCGGTCGCTCTTGGAGGGAGCGACGACAAGCAGGGCGATAGGCCCTGGTGCCAGACGGCCCGTGGTGTGATCGTGCATGAGGAGTGGTCACAGCGTCTGCCGTATGAGAGTGAGTTGCACGGTCGCCTCGTAGCGGGCGACGCACCGGCCAAGCCTCCGGGCGTGAAACTGCCCGCATCGGCCGCCCGCGAGTGAGACCGGACAACGAAGCGGACCACCCCTGCTGGGGCGGTCCGCTTCGTGTTGTGCCAAAGACGGTCGCGTCAGACGGTCCGGTCCAGTCCGCTGCCCTTGACTCCGCCGAGGAACGCGGCGAACGCGGCGTTGGTGACAGCGAGGACGGGACATTGCGTGACCTTCGAGTCGCGGATGCCGGTCGCACCGTCCGCGAACGCCACCTCAACACAGTTGTCTCCACCTGAACTAAAGCTGCTCTTAGTCCAGTTGGCTGCACTCAAGTCAGCCTTGCCGCTCAAACTTCCTCCTTGATGATCTCACTGATGAAGTCGCGCGACGCTGGGATGTCCAGTGCCCGCGCACGCAGGTGATTGAAGGCGACGTCGTAGCGACCCACGTGAATATCCTCCTCCAGGTAGAGGGCAGTTGTCAGTGGTTCCACCACGGCCAGAGGGTCTCCGGCGTCGAACCGGAAGACCGTGAAGGCTCCGTCGATCCCGGCGTGCACACCAGCGCTGAACGGCAGCACCTGGATCTCAATCCCAGGCAACTCCTCAGTGACAGCCAGCAGATGATGGAGCTGTGCAGCCATGACCTCAGGTCCGCCGATCTTCCTGCGCAACGCGGCCTCATCCAACACACACCACAGGGACAGGGAGTTCTCTCGGCGTAGGACCTGTTGACGTTTCATGCGCAACTCGACGAACGTGCGCACTTCTCGAGCGGTCCGCCACTTGCCACTGCCATCTACAACCGCGTGCGCGTACTCGGGAGTCTGAAGGAGCCCCGGAATCAGCTGGACCGCATACCAGTCCGCGTGCGCAGCCAGCTCTTCGAGTTCGAGGTAGTCGGCGAAAGGGTCACGAACCGCGTCGCGGTACTGGTTGAACAGGTTGGCCCTACGCGGCGACGACGCGAGGGAGGCCAGCTTTCTGATCTCCGCCATGCGCTGCGTGTCCTCAACACCGTAAGCATCGAAGTACTTGTCCAGGGCGGCCGACGGGACACGCTGCTTCCCGTTCTCGATCTTGCTGAGCGCGGACGGGCCAGAGAGCCCCAACCGACCCACCGCATCAGGAAGGTTGAGCCCCGCACGCTGGCGCAGCGTCCGCAACGCAAGGCCGAGCCGACGGCGCATCAGGTTCGGACGAGCATCAGACATGCGTCAATCACTCCTCTCTGGCTCGGACTCTACACACACCTACTGGTACGGCATATGCCACTTTCACCCAGTCGAATGAAACCTCCCTGAACTACTTGCTGAGAAACCTTTCTAAGTTTCATGCTCAATTCCACAACACGACGCGCCCGCCCAGCAGCGCTGGGCGGCATCTCGCCACACGCCCCCGTAAGGAGTGGCCATGGCACCGCAACCCCCCACGGACCTTCGCACCGAGGTGCTCGACCTGCTCTCCCTCACCCCCGAGGCCCGCCTCTGCCTCGCCGGACTCGCCTGCGCCAGGTGCGGAAGCACCGAAGCCCTCCGGCCCGGCGGACACGCGTACACCCGCAGCCCCGGCGGCGGGCGGCTCGGGTGGGCCGTGCAGGTCTGCATGAACTGTCCCGCCAATCCGTCCCAGGAAAGGGAGTTGAGGTCATGACCAGCCTCGCCACCCGCACCACCGCCCGGCTGCGAAGCCTCTTCGCCCCACGCGGCCGGCACCGTGCCCTGCACCCCTCCCCCACGCCCCCGCAGGCCGCCTCCCCGCGCTCCCGCCCCGGGCCGTACGCCACCGACATCCCCATCGACGGCCGGGCCACCGCCCTGGTGCGGCCCTACCTGCTCACCCCCGAGCAGCGGCAGCGGCGCCGGGCGCTCTGGCTCGCGACGTACGGCATCGACGTCGGCCCGCGCCGCATCCACGGCGTGGAGGTGCCCCGGTGATCCGGCTGCTGCCCTGGACGGGGGCGGACGGGAAGCCCTGCTACCTCTCCACTGACGGCACCGGCTCGTTGTCCCGGCTCGCCGACCAGATCGAGTACGTACAGCTCGGCCTCGCGGGCAAGCTCCTCGACCACGTACGAGTCGTGCTCTCCGGCGCCACACCGGACACCTCGGAACTCAGGCTCCTGACCGCCCAGTTGGCCGACGCACTGCGCGACGCCCTGCTCATCGCCGAGAGCCGCGGCGACCGCCTCACTCTGGCGGACACCGATGAGGACCAGTGAAGGAGGCGCGGTCGTGTCACCGCTCATCGAAATCGTCCACGGCGCCCTCGCTAACTGCGCCACCGCTCCACAGGCACTGGGCCTAGTCTCCTTACCCGGCGGAACCCTCGCGTCCGCAAGCGCGGCTCGCTGTTACGTAAGAACGACGGCCCGGTCCTGGGGGCTGCCGCCGGACGCAGTGGACGCCCTGGAGCTGATCAGCGGGGAGCTTGCCGCCAACGCCCTGGAGCACAGCGCGAGCCGTTCGATCACCGTCGTGCTGTCCCGTACCGGCCGGACGGCCGTCGTCGGAGTGATCGACGAGGGGCGCGGCAGAGCGACCGTGGCGGGCGCGCCATCGCCGGATCAGGAGGACGGGCGCGGGCTGCTGATCGTCGACGCGCTGGCCTCCCGCTGGGGGCAGCGGCGCGCGTGCGGCGGTCTCCTCGTCTGGGCCGAGGTCGACACCGGACCGGCGTCACACCATTTGATGACGCCGGTCGATTCCGGCCGACACCACGAGGTAACAGGTTCAGAATCCCATCCGTGGGAGAGGACATGACTACCGAGCAGGGCGGATACACGGTGGACGATCTGTTCACCTTGTCCGAACTTCCGCCGCACACCGAGCTGCTCGACGGGAGCCTGGTGTTCGCCAGTCCGCAGCAGATCTTCCACAGCACAATGGTCGATCTCCTGGTGACCGGCATACGGCGCACGACGCCCCCGAATCTGAAAGTCCGCCGTGACATGACCGTGGTCCTCGACCGGCACAACGGCCCGGAACCCGATATCTCGATCATTCGTGCCGAGATCGAGCTGGGCCCGGACGAGACTCTCTACCGGGCCGCCGACGTCCTTCTCGCCGTCGAGGTCGCCTCCCCTGACTCCGAGGCCCGCGACCGCGGTACCAAGCCGCAGAAGTACGCCGCCGCCGGTATCCCGAATTTCTGGCTGGTCGAGGGGGACGGCACCGACCAGCACCCGGTGGTACGGGTCTATGAGCTGGACCCGGTGTCCAAGCCATACGCCCTGACCGCGACCCGCCATGGCCGGCTCAAGACGGGTGTCCCGTTCCCGATCAATATCGACATCACACTGGACGCACTCAAACAGCTCTGACCGCCGGGCACGGACCACTGTGCCCCGTTGGCCGAACGGGGCGAACACCCCACCGGCCCCACTGTCGGTACCGTACGAAGACCGAACCACCCGCACCGAAGGTCACCGTGAGCGCCCAGCCCGACAGCCCCTACGGACCGCTGATCCCCATGCCTGAGCTCACGCCCGACGCCTTGCGGGCCGCAGTTGCCCGGATCGCCCCCAGTCGCATTCCCGCGCTCACTCAGCATCTGTTCGGCCACGACGAACGCACAGCGGACGCAGAGCCTCGCTCCCCTGCGGGCATTCGTCCACTCCTGGGCCGTGTTCGTAGCGACCGAGCGGCATCCCAACCACGCCACCCGGCTGCGCGCACTGGAGCGGATCGTGGACGCGGGCGAGGAGGATCCGGCCAAAGCGATCGCCGAGATACGGCGTATCCGGGAGACAGCCGAGGCGGAGGCCGGACTGCCGTGACCGCCCTGCGGCTCACCCGTCCACCCGCTCCAGGAACTCCAGCCGGTTCCCCACCGGGTCGTGGCTGAAGAAGCGCCGGTGCCCCGGCAGGTCGCCGTCCCAGGTCACCTCCGCGCCGTGTTCCGCCAGCCGGGCCGCGTACGCCTCGATGTCCGTGACGCGCAGGCCGGGGTGGGCCTTCCTCGCCGGGTGGAAGTCGCGGTCGATGCCCACGTGGAGCTGGACCGGGCCCGCCTCGAACCAGCAGCCGCCGCGGGAGACAAGTGCCGGGGGCTTGGGCAGCTCCGTCATGCCGAGGGTGTCGATGTAGTAGGTGCGCAGGGCGGGCTCCGAGCCTTCCGGGGCGGCCAGTTGGACGTGGTCGAGGGCGGCGATCATCACTTCTGCTTCCTACTTATTGCTCGTTGTTGAGCATTCGGATATTTCGCTCTCCGCACGAGCACAGTTGTGCTGACGTGCTGGAGTCCTGGTCCATCGGCAGTCGGGACCGTTGGCGGTCGGTACGTTCCTGCAAGAGCTGTCTCACCCGCGTGTGCGCGGTGAACAGGGTGATGTCGGGATCACCGTCTCTGTGCAGGATGTTGACCGCTCCGGCGTGGTCGGCTTGCCACACAGCCCCGCACTCGGTGCAGTGAAGCCTGTCCCCTTTGCGGACACCAAGGATGTTCGTAAAGGGGACGACTTGTGATGTATAGGCAGCGTTGACCAGCCGCACCGCAGAACCTCTGCGGTCCGACACAGCTTTGAGCGCTTCCGCGGTGACACCCTTGGTCCACGCGGCGAGGCGTCGGTTCGTGTTCTTCCCCAGCTTCTTGACGCCGGCGAAAGTCGTGGTGAGGTCTTCGGCCACGATCACGGCCGCATTGTCGGCAACCGCGTGCACGGCCTTGAAGGTGAGGTCGCGGACTCGGCACTGCCACGCGGCCGAGCGCCGGTCATGCTTGAGGGTGCCGAGGTTGTTGTCACGGATACGCCGGGCTTTAGCCAGGTCGCCGCGCTGTTCGGCTTTCTCCGCGATGCTGCGAATTTTGGCCCGTCGGGCGTTCTTGACCTTCCGGTGATCGGACTCGGAGGTCAGCATGTCGCCGAGCCGGGTTCCGTGGTGCCGACCGTCGGAATCGGTGAGGACCTCGGTGTATCCCTTGTCCACGCCGATCGTGCGGGTGCCGACGGGACGTTTGGAGGACTTCATGTCCTTCGTGTCGATGGCGTAGTGCACCTCGACCCGGTTGCTGCGCAGGACAAGCCGCAGCGTGCCGGTCGGGGCAACCGTGGTGTTCAGCGGGATACGTACGAGCTGGCGGCGCTCCAGGCCGGGCACGGCGAGCCAGACGTTTCCGCCCTCGGTGAGGGTGAAAGTCTGGTACTGGTCGGCGCGGACCACGATCTGGTTGTGGGTGCGGTTGCGTCCGCGTTTCCAGTGCCGGCGCATCTGCCGGGCAAGGAATGGGTCATCGGACCAGGTGTCCCGCTTCAGCAGCTTGAACAGTCGCTTCCGCTCGGCCTCTTCCTTGGTGCGCTGGTTGATCGCACGGCGGACCTTGACCTTGGCCGCTTCCCGGTTGGCGGTGATGTCGGCGACCGCGTCCCGCACGGTCTCCTTCCACGCGTTCGCCAGGACGCCGAAGGTCTGCGCGGTGCCGTCGACGATCCACACATCACGGATCTGCCGGTCCGACCACGCGAGGCCGCCCACCGAGCCGAACTGCCGCCACACCAGCGAACGAACCACACCAAGGCGGCGAGCCTGCTCTTCTAACCGGCTGTACTTCCCGTCGTTGAGGCTCTTCGAGTAGGCGACGCGAGTGACTTTCACCGGCCACCGCCGGCCAACTCGTCCTTCAGCGCCTTCTCGTAGCGTCGCAGACCGTACAGGCGACCAGAGAAGGTGTGCACGATTGCCAACAGGTCCTGCACCATCTCTTCCTGCGGCGACAGTGACTCCTGATTCGCCACCACGATGGTGCAGCCGTTCTTCGTTGCGACGTGCTCCAAATAGTCGAACCCGAACCGGGCCAGCCGGTCCTCGTGCGCTATCACCAGAGTGCCGACCTCGCCCCGCTCGATCGCATCCATCAGGGCAAGGAACTTCGTCCGCTGGAGGTTCATCCCTCCGCCGACCTCGCAAATCCACTGATCGACAGCGAGACCGCGGCCCCGGCAGAACTCCTCCATCGCCCGCACCTGCGAGGCCAGATCGTCCTTCTGCCCAGGCGAGGACACCCGGCAATACACGATGGTCTGACGCGCTGACTCGTCGAAACCAGGCTGGAGCACCTGCCGCACGTCCGCATCGGTGAAATACCGCTGACCGGACACGCGTTGCGGCGCGATACGACCCTCGCGCTCCCACCTGCGAACAGTGGAAGCGGAGCGACCAACACGTTGCGCGAACTCGCTGATCCGATACATGCTGATCACCGTACACAACTCTGCATATGAGTAGGCAAGAATCAGGCACTAGATGTCAGCTCCTTACGGGCCACGGCGAAGATGCGGCGGAACGGGAAGACCGTGCCGTGCGGGCCCCGGGGGTAGGCGGTGCGCAGCAGGTCGCGGTATTCGGCGAGGAACGCGTCGCGGGCCTCGGGGTCGTCGGCCAGGGCCGTCAGGACGGGGCGCAGGCCGGTGCCCTTGACCCAGTCGAGCACCGGGTCCTCGCCGGGCAGCAGGTGCAGGTACGTGGTCTCCCAGACGTCCGCCGTGATGCCGGGGGCCGTCAGCGCGTCGAGGTAGGCGGCGGGGCTGAGCACCGCGTCGGCGTGGCGCAGCTCGTCGGCCAGGCGGTCGCGCCAGCGTGGGGAGCCGGCGAGTTCGCGCATCAGGACGTGGCTGGGCTGGTCGAAGTTGCCGGGGACCTGGAAGGCGAACGTTCCGCCGGGGGTGATGGCGTCCAGCCAGACCGGGAAGCGGGCGGTGTGGCCCGGGACCCATTGGAGGAGGGCGTTGGAGACGATCAGGTCGTACGGCTCCTCGGGGGTCCAGGTCGCGGCGTCGGCCTCGGCGAAGTCCAGGAGGGGGCCGGCGTGGGTGCGTGCCTGTTCCAGCATCTGCGGGGAGTTGTCGTAGCCGGTGATGTGCGCCTTCGGCCAGCGGTCGGCCAGCAGCGTCGTCACGTTGCCCGCACCGCAGCCGAGGTCGGCGATCCGGGGTGCGGGGGTGGCCGGAGGCTCGGCGATGCGGGACAGGAGGTCGTGGAAGGGGCGGGTGCGATGGTCCGCGTGGCGCAGGTACTGCTGCGGATCCCAGGTGGGTGCGGTCATGGAATCAGGATCACGCGAGAACTATCTCGATGTCAAGACACTTGAATTCAAGAGACTTCATGTCGACAGACCCTCTACACTGATCCACATGGAGGACGAGGTCGACCGACTGGTCGCTGCATGGCGCCGCGAGCGCCCCGACCTCGACGTGGAACCACTCGAGGTGCTCAGCCGCGTCTCCCGCCTGGCCCGCCATCTGGACCGGGCCCGCCGGATCGCCTTCTCCGAGCACAACCTGGAGCCGTGGGAGTTCGACGTACTGACGTCCCTGCGCCGCGCCGGCGCCCCCTACCAGCTCTCCCCCGGCCAGTTGCTCACCCAGACCCTGGTCACCTCGGGCACGATGACCAACCGCATCGACCGGCTGACCAAGAAGAACCTCGTCGAGCGGCTCCCCGACCCCAGCGACCGCCGCGGCGTGCTGGTCCGGCTCACCGCCGAGGGGCGCGACAAGGCCGACGAGTCGCTGGCCGGACTGCTCGTCCAGGAGCGCGCCATCCTGGGCGAACTCTCCACCCAGCAGCGGAGTGAACTGGCCGGACTGCTACGCCGGTTGACTGCCCCGTTCGACAACATTCCCTAGGAGGGCGCTGAGGATCTTGGCCGGATCAGCCCCCCAGGGCCTGCCCGGCCGGTTCCAGATCCACCGGTCCGACGCCCGCCCGCCGGGCCAGTGCGACCGCGGCCAGCGTCGAGTGCACGCCCAGCTTCCCCAGCACGTTCTGCATGTGCGTACGCACCGTGTGCGGGGAGAGGTAGAGCCGCTCCGCCACCGCCTTGCGCCCCAGACCCGCGACCATGCAGCGCAGCACCTCGCGCTCGCGCGGGGTGAGCGACTCGACGAGCTGTTCGCTCTCGGTGCGATGCTTGCGTGCCGCCGTCAGCTCCCGCAGCACGCCCGTGAGCAGGGCGGGGGGCAGGTGCGTCTCGTCGCGCAGCACCCCCCGGATGACCGTGAGCAGCCGTTGCAGCGAGCAGTCCTTGGCCACCCAGCCCGAGGCCCCCGCCTGCAGCGCCAGCGCGGCCCGGCGCGGGTCGTCCTTCTCGGCGAGCACCACCGTGCGCACGGAGGGCCGGCCCGAGCGGACCCCGGCGACCAGCGAGATGCCGTCCACCGGGGCGGCCTCCCCAGTGCGGGGCGCCGGGACGACCGCCCGGTCGCCCCGTACCCCGGCAAGGTTCCGCGCCCCGGCCAGAACTCCCAGTTCGGCATCGACCAGCATCACGTCGTAGCCGCGCCCCTCGGCGGCGGCCCGTTCCAGACACCGCAGCGCGGCGGGGCCACTGCCCGCCGCCGCCACCTCGACGTCCGGCTCGGCCGCGAGCGCCGCCGCGAGCGACTCGGCGAAGATGCGGTGGTCGTCCACCACGAGAACCCGGATACGAACCACAGGCACCCCCATGCTGCCTCTGTTGCTGGGCCACCCCCGGCCCGACGAAAGGACGGAACGGCCGCGGGTACGGCCGCCCGGATCGGGGAGATGGACCGCAGTCCCACGGCCGCCGCCGTGTGTCGACTGCCACCCGCCCCGGGCGCCGTACCCGACTGTCTCGTACCCCTGAATCAGCACCGGCCCCCACCGGTGCTGTGCATCAGCGTACGGCCGTCCGGCCGATGGGGAAGGCGATTCGCAGAAGTGGCAGGCTCTGCTCCGTAGCGTGTGATACGTGATCCGTCGTGAGGCGGAAGTGAATGGGCCTCAGGACAAGCATCAGGCCAGGCGCCGGGCACCCGCCGAAGGAACCGCCGGGAAGATACGCGGCGCCGCGTACCCCGCCGAGGCGAACGCCGCCAGCACGGACTTGGCGACCGTGTCCGCCTGCGCCTCCTCCACCAGGACGATCGCCGAGCCGCCGAAGCCGCCACCGGTCATCCGCGCGCCGAGTGCCCCGGCCTCGCCCGCCGCGGACACCACCAGGTCCAACTCCGGGCAGGAGACCCGCAGATCGTCGCGGAGCGAGACGTGCCCCGCGTCGAGGACCGGGCCCGCGCCCCGCACATCGCCCGCGTCGAGCAGCGCGATGACCTGCTTCACCCGTTCGTTGTCGCTGACCACATGGCGTACGTAGCGCACCACGGACTCGTCCACGCCGGCCTTCGCCAGGGTGTCCAGGGCCGCGCCGAGTCCGTCGTACGGCAGCTCGCGCAGCGTACGTATGCCGAGTGCCGCCGCCCCCGCCTCGCAGCCGGCCCGCCGCTCGGCGTACGCGCCGTCGCCGAGCGCGTGCTCGACCTGGGTGTCGACGACCAGCAGCCGCAGTCCGTGGGCCGCCAGGTCGAAGGGGACCTGGCGCTGGGTGAGGTCGCGGGTGTCGAGGTACAGCGCGTGGCCCTCGATGCAGCAGGCGGAGGCCATCTGGTCCATGACCCCGCACGGCACGCCGACGAACGCGTTCTCGGCGCGCTGGCCGATGACCGCCAGCTCCGGGGCGGAGAGCCCCAGTTCGAAGAGGTCGTTCAGGGCCAGCGCGGTGACGACTTCGAGCGCGGCGGAGGAGGACAGGCCCGCGCCGGTGGGAACGGTGGAGGTCAGCTGGATGTCCGCACCGGTGACCGGGTGGCCGGCCTCGCGCAGCGCCCAGAACACTCCGGCCAGGTACGCCGCCCAGCCGTGCCTCTGGTGGGGGGCCAGTTCGTCGAGCCGGAGCCGGACGACGCCGCCCGGTACGTCGGTCGAGTGGAGCCGCAGTTCGCCGTCGGTGCGGCGGGCCACGGCGGCGCGCGCGGTGTGCGGCAGCGCGAGCGGCATCACGAAGCCGTCGTTGAAGTCGGTGTATTCGCCGATCAGGTTGACCCGGCCGGGCGCCGCCCAGACTCCTTCGGGGGCGGTCCCGTACAGCTCGGTGAAAGCGGTGCGCAGCTCGGCGTCGTCGGTCATGGGGCGGTGGGCTCCTCTCGGCGGGCGAACGTCCAGGCGTCGGAGACGATTCCGGTCAGGTCGGCGCGTGACGGCGTCCAGCCGAGCCGCTCCCTGGCGCCGGCGGCGGAGGCGACGAGCACGGCGGGGTCACCGGCGCGGCGCGGGGCCGCGGTCTCGGGGACCGGGTGGCCGGTGACGGCGCGGACGGTCTCGATGACCTCGCGCACCGAGAAGCCTTTGCCGTTGCCGAGGTTGCAGATCAGGTGCTCGCCCGCGGTGGCCGCGTCCAGGGCGAGAAGGTGGGCCTCGGCGAGGTCGGCGACGTGGATGTAGTCGCGGACGCAGGTGCCGTCGGGGGTCGGGTAGTCGTCGCCGTACACGGAGATCGACTCGCGCTGCCCGAGGGCGACCTGGAGGACCAGCGGGATGAGGTGCGATTCGGGGCTGTGCCGTTCCCCGTAACTGCCGTACGCCCCGGCCACGTTGAAGTAGCGCAGCGAGACCGCGGCCAGTCGGTGGGCGGCGGCCTCGCCGGTGATCATGTGGTCAACGGCGAGTTTCGTGGCGCCGTAGGGGTTGGTGGGCGCGGTGGCGTCGGACTCGGTGATGGGGGTGGTGACGGGCTCGCCGTAGGTCGCGGCGGTGGAGGAGAAGACCAGGGTCCGTACGCCGGCGTCCCGCATCGCGGCGAGCAATGCGACGGAGCCGCCGACGTTGTTCACCCAGTACTTCTCCGGGTCCGCGACGGACTCGCCGACCTGGGAGTACGCGGCGAAGTGCAGCACCCCGTCGTACGAGGCGTCCAGCCACTTCGCCGCGTCCTGGACGCGGCCCTCGATGAACTCGGCCCCGGCCGGGACGCCCTCCCGGAACCCGGTCGAGAGGTCGTCGAGGACGGTGACGGCGTGACCGGCCTCCAGCAGGTGCTGGGCAACCACGCTGCCGACGTATCCCGCGCCGCCTGTGACCAGATACTTCTTCTGGGGCTTGCTCACTCGCTCGCTACCTCTCGCAGTCGCTGGGCCGCGGCCTCCGGCGGCACATCGTTGATGAACACGTTCATGCCCGATTCGGAACCCGCGAGGAACTTCAGCTTGCCGGATGTGCGTCGGATGGTGAAAAGCTCCAGATGGAGCCCGAAGTCCTCCCGCCCCGGAGCCCCGAACGGGGCCTGGTGCCAGGCCGAGATGTACGGGGTCGGCGGCTCGCCGGGGCCGAAGATCCGGTCGAATCGCCTCAAGAGTTCCAGATAGACCTGTGGGAACTCCGTGCGCGCGGCCTCGTCGAGTTCCCTCAGATCGGGGACGCGGCGGCGGGGATGGAGATGGACCTCGTACGGCCAGTGCGCCGCGTACGGCACGAAGGCGACCCAGTGCTCGGCGGCGATGACGATGCGCGAGCCGTCCTTCTCCTCGCGGGCCACGACGTCGTCGAAAAGGTTGCGGCCGGTCTCGGCCCGGTGGGCCTCCATCGAGCGGAGCATCAGTTCGGTGCGCGGGGTGACGAACGGGTATCCGTAGATCTGTCCGTGCGGATGGCCGAGCGTGACACCGATCTCGGCGCCCCGGTTCTCGAAACAGAACACCTGCTCGACCTGCGGGAGACCGGCAAGTTCGGCGGTGCGGTCGGTCCATGCCGCGAGGACCAGGGCGGCCCGGTCCTCGGTGAGGTCGGCGAACGAGGCGTCGTGGTCGGAGGTGAAGCAGACGACCTCGCAGCGGCCGGAGTCGCCGGCGAGCGAGGGGAAACGGTTCTCGAAGACGGCGACGTCGTAGTCCGCCTCGGGGATCTCGCTCAGCCGGCCGTCCCGCGAGGGACAGAGCGGGCACTCGTCGGCCGGCGGGTGGTAGATGCGGCCCTGGCGGTGCGAGGCGATGGCGACGCTGTCGCCGAGGAGCGGGTCACGCCGGATCTCGGACGAGGTCGAGACGGCATCGAGGGGCCGCCGGTCGACGGCGTCGCGCACGACATCGTCGCGGCTGTCGTAGTAGAGCAGCTCCCGGCCGTCGGCAAGCGTCGTAACCGTCTTCTTCACCAGGTTCCTCCAAACATAACCAAACACAATGAACCACAAGTCAACAGGTGCGTCAATGGCGAAGCAATGCGGGAGGTACGCGTACTCGGTTCAGCGATCCGGGTCCGCCCGTGCGCCTGAGCCCGGGAAAAGTGTTCAGCTCCGGAACACAAGAGCGTTGATTCCTTCGGGCTCGGTTCGCACAACGAAGGAAGTCGGCCCCGATGAACCCGGGCCGACGGCTGACACACCGCCTTCAGCGGGAGGCCCGGCCTCTCGGCGGACGCCCGGCGGCACTATTCGACGCCGTCGGGCCCCTGCCCGTCCAGCGGTACCGCCCGGTCCAGCAGGCCGGTGCGGGCCGCGAGGGCCGCGGCCTCCAGCCGGGAGCCGACGCCCAGCTTCATCAGCACCCGCTGCACATGCGTGCGCGCGGTGCTCGACGCGATCCGCATCCCGGCCGCGATCAGCCGGGTGTCCTGCCCCTCGGCGACCCGCACCAGGACCTCGATCTCGCGCGGGGTCAGCAGCTCCAGCAACCGCTGCCCCTCGTCGTCCGGTCCCGCGGCCGGGTTGAGCAGCTCGGCGAAGGCGCCCTGGAGCAGCTGTGGCGCCACCGCGGCCTCGCCGGCGCGCGCCTTGACCATCGCCCGCTCGACGCCCTCCATGCGCTCGTCGTGGCGGACGTATCCCGCGGCGCCCGCCGCGAACGCCGCCGCGATCCCGCGCGGGCTGGGCACCGGACCGAGCACCACCACGGCCACCTGCGGGCGCTCCCGCCGGATCCGTACGATCGGGTCGAAGGCACCGGGCTCGGCGGGCGCCGCAGTGCCGAACAGGCAGACGTCCGGGGCCCTGCTCACCACCAGATCCGCGGCCCCCGTGGTCGGCGCGGCCGCCGCGAGCACCCGGTGGCCCCGCAGTTTCAGCGCCGAGGCCAGCGCCTCGGCGAGCAGTCGGTGATCGTCGACCACCATGAGCCGCACGCCCATCGAGCACACCCCCGTAGCACCGGCGCCAGGCCCCCCGGCCCGCCCTGACCCGGCAAGCTACACGCTTGTTCGACGTTGCGGGCGTCTTACCGGCCAAAAGGCCTGAATGGCCGACTCGGCACGCATTCAAGATCAGTTGACAGCCCGACGTGTTCGACCGGGCATCGATTCGATCCGCCTGTCGACCATTACCGTTCGACGACGGCAGCGTCCGGGCCGTAGACGTGTGCGGGGGTGGCGCCGACGAACGGACGCCACCCCCGCGCATACGGCGGGCAGTTACTCCCTGATGAAAGCGATCGTCAGGCGGCGGCTCGTGTCCAGGGATCCCATGGGCTTACTCGCCATGGTGCTGGCCAGGTACAAGTGCCCCTCGTTGTAAAGGAATTCGGAGAAGTCCGGCGTGAAGCTGGTCTCCGCCTCGCGGATGGACCGGTCGCTCGGGTTCTCCATCAGCACCGTCTGCTTGAACGTGGCACCGTCGATGGAGACGACTTGGCCGCCCTTGTCGTACGGGGGCATCCGGTACGCGATGATGTTGCCGCCGTCCATGCGGATCGGGAACATCGTGTAGCGCTCCCCCGCGTCGGCCCGGTCGCTGGTCGGCTTGCCGGTCGTGAGGTCGAAGGAGACGATCTCATTGGTGTCGCCGTACTCGCCGGTGCCCTCATGGGCCTCGGTCGGCACGTAGATGCGGTTGTTGCCGACGGCCAGCTGGCTGCAGCTCTCGACCTCGGCGGAATGGCACCGCGCGGCGTACTTCTCGCCGTCCGCCGCGATCCTGGTGAGCAGCTTGCCGGTGGAGGCGTCGATCGAGAAGAAGTCCGAGATGCCGCTGCCGTCACCGGCGGTGTCGCCGACGTCGGCCGCGACGACCAGCGGCTTGGTGGAAACGATGCTCGCGTAGCCGACACCGGGCGGCATCTTGTACGAGGAGATCGGGGCGCCGGTCGTCGGGTTCAGTGCCTGGATGACGAGCTGCGGGTCTTCGTACGTACCGCACTTGCGGACCACGGCGAGCGCGTCGCCGCCGCCGTAGCCGGTGTCGTAGCAGCCGTCGGTGGAGACCTTGGGCTTCCAGCGCTCGGCGCCGGTGTTGAGGTCGAACGCCGCACCACCCTCGGTGCCGGCCGCGGCGACCGTGGTGCCGCTGAGCGTTATCTCGTCGTACCTGACCGGCGCGTCACCGCTGGTGGCGGCGGTCACCGACTTGCTCCACATCAGCTTGCCGGTATTCAAATCGAGCGCGCCGACCTGGTTGCACGGCTGGTACTTCTTGGCCGCGGTCGGCTTGCCCGCCTCGAAGGCGATGGCCGTCTTGTAGTCCTTGGACATGTGCCGGGAGGCGGCGCAGACCTGGCCGGCCAGCGGGATGGACCACAGCTTGGTCCCCTTGGCCAGGTCGTAGCCGACGATCTCGTTCACACCGGACTTCACGTATGCCTTGTCGGTCAGCCAGGAACCGTCGACCTTGGTGGTGTCGGTGACCTTCGGCAGCGGCAGCTGGAAGGCGACCTTGGACCTGGGGTCCGCCGGTGCCTTCTCCTTTCCGCCGCCACCGACCGCGCCGCTCTGGCCGCCGCCCTTGCCCTCGGCGGTGGCGCCGCCGGTCTGGGACGCCTCCTCCTTCTTCTTCTTGCCGTCGTCACCGCCGCTGGAGGAGTACCAGATGCCACCGGCGACGATCAGCACGACGGCGACCGAGGCGGCGACGATGATCTGCATCTGGGTGCTGAATTTCTTGCCGCCGTTCCCGTTCCCGTTGCCGTTCCCGTTCTGCTGCGACGGGTACTGCTGCTGCATCGGGGCGGTCGGGTAGCCGTACCCCTGCTGGGGCGGCTGACCGGGCGGCAGGCCCTGCGGGTAGCCGTACCCCTGCTGCGGCTGACCGGGCACGGGCGCCTGCGGGAAGCCGTAACCGGGCTGCGGCGGCTGACCCTGCGGGTAGCCGTAACCGGGCTGCGGCGGCTGACCCTGCGGGTAGCCGTAACCCGGAACCGGCTGCTGCGGCGGGGCCGCGGGCTGCGGGGCCTGCGGGGCGCCGAATCCGCTCGCGGGCGGGGTGGCCGGCTGCTTGCCGAACGGGTCGGCGGGCGGCGGTGCCGGCGCGCCGAACCCACCCGGCGGGGGGTCCTGCGGGGCACCGAACCCACCCGGCGGGGGGTCCTGCGGGGCACCGAACCCACCCTGGGGCGGCTCGTTGGGCGGCTGGGGCGGCTGCGTCATGGCGTACGTACCTCGGGGGGGAAGGGAGAGTCGGTGAGTCGGGGCGGGCAGCGGCAGCGCGAAGCGGCTCGGGCCGCCGCCCGCCGTGAGAGGTCTTCGTGAGCCGTCAGTTGCCGAAGGCCATCATGGTCTTCGTCTCCAGCTCTTCCTTGTCGTTTCTCGCGCTGACCCGTCCGCTCGCGATGAAGGAACGGCCACCGGCGTAGACGATGTTCGTGTCGTAGAAGGTGCTCTCGATCTGGGACGTCGACAAGGGGTGCTTCAGCAGCATCTTCACGGCGCCGCCGGTCGGTGCGAGGGTGGCGATCCCGCCGCCCTTGTTGTAACCGGCCTCCACGTACAGCAGTACGTCGGCGCCCTCCATGCGCAGCGGCTTCACCATGCGCTCGGCCGGGGCCGCGGCCTTCCACTTGGGCTTGCCGGTGTTCAGGTCGAACGCCACGACCTTGTTCGTACGGGCGAGGCCGCTGGAGTCCGGCGAGGTCGCGATGTAGAACGTGTTGGCGTCGGCGGCGACGCCGGTGCAAACGTCCAGGGACTTGATGAAGGAGGCGAAGGCGCCGCCGCAGTCCGGCGCGAACTTGTCGCCCTTGTCACTGACGAGCCCGGAGCGGAACGATCCGCTCTCCTTGAGGGAGAGGATGCTCCACTCCTTGTCCTTCTTCAGGGAGACCACCAGCGGGCTCACCGAGAAGACCCGGTCGACCTCCCAGCCGCGCTTGGGCCGGTAGGTCCACTTGGGCTTCCCGGTGGTCGGGTCGAGCTCCTGGACCTGGTGCTGCGGATTGTCGACGTCGTCGGTGCGGCAGTTGGAGGCGGCGATCAGCTTCGGCCCTCCCGCGAAGGCGAACGGCTGGCAGTCGCCCGGCTGCTTACCGAACAGTTCCTTGCCGTCGCTGACCTGGTACGCGCTGGAGTTGCCGGTGCGCCCGACCGCCACGGTGTTGCCGCTGATGGCGAGCGAGATCTCCGACATTATGTCCCACACGCCGTTCTTCTTGATCGACTTCTTCCAGCCGGCCTTACCGGTGTTGAGGTCGACCATCTGGAGGTCCGCGCAGACCGCCCTGTCGGTGGTGCCGTTATTGATTCCGATGACGATCTTGCCGTCGGTGGTGGTCTGCGAGGGCGCCGCACACAGGTCGGTGGGCAGCTTCAGCGTCCACTTCTGCTTCCCGTCGACCACGGAGTAGCCGGAAATGCTGCGGTACATGCCCTTGACGACGGTGTCGCCGACGACCCAGGGGCCGTACACGTCCGAGCCGTTGCGCGGCAGGTCGATGTCGTTCTTCTGCAGCCAGAGGACCTTCGCCTCGCCCGGCTTGCGGCCGGCGTTGAGGTCGTCGTCGCTCTCGCGGCCGTCCCCGTCACCGTTGCCGTTGCCCTCGTCGGCGGAGGGCGAGGTGCTCGGCTTGGCGTCGTCGCTCTTCCCCGCGACGGGCTTCTTGTCGTCGCCGCCCCCGTTCGTGGCGACGAAGATGCCGCCACCGATCACGAGGAGCGCGACGACCGCGGCGCCGATGATCAGCGCGGGCTTGCGCTTGAAGAGGCTGCCACCGCCGGGGCCTCCCGGGACCGGTGCGCCGGGGTACTGCTGCTGCGGGTAGCCGTAACCGGGCTGCGCCTGCTGGCCGTACGGGCCGGGCTGCTGGTTGTACGGGCCCGGCTGCTGGTTGTACGGGCCGGGTTGCTGGTTGTACGGGCCGGGTTGCTGCCCCTGACCGTACGGACCCGGCTGCTGGCCATAGGGGCCCGGCTGCTGCTGGTTGTACGGGCCGGGCTGCTGGGGATAGCCGTAATCGGGGGCCTGGCCGGGTATCTGGCCGGGGGGCTGAGGATAGGCGTAACCGGGCTGCGCGGGCGGCGGGGTCTGCGGCGGGCCCTGGGGTGGGCCCTGGGGCGGGCCCTGGGGCGGCTGAGGATTTCCCGACGGCGGCTCCTGCGGTGCGCCGAATCCCCCCTGCGGCGGTTGCTGGCTGGGCGGCTGGGTCATCAGCACGTCCCCCTTCGTGCGGTCCGGTGCCCGTTCCGGTCTCCCCCGCGATTCCGCAGAGCTCGAAGGGTCCGACAAGACCCCGTGAACTCCGCGGAAAGGAGCGAATCGGGCATGGATCCCGCAGTGTCACGACAGTCGAGCGGGGCTTCTTTGTACCACCCGCAACTCCCCGCCCACCGGGCCGGTCCGCCCCCTGTTCCCAAGGGAGAACCGGCCCGTGATGCCGCCGTTACGCCTCGGACCGTCAGCTGCCGAAGCCCACGATCGACCTCATCGACTTCTCCGCCTCGTCGTCGATCCCGCTGATCCTCGCCTGCGCAAGGAAACAGCGCCCGTTCGCATAGACGACCCGGGAAAGGGAGAAGTCCCTTTCGACCGCGGAGGCCGCCGCTGGGTGCCGCAGCACCATCTGCGGTGTGCCACCCGTGGGCGGGAGGGACGCGATACCGCCGCCCTTGTTCTTCTCCGCCGCCACATACATCAGCAGCCTGCCGCCCTCCATCCGCATCGGCATCATGGTCTGACCGGCCGGCGCCGCGGCCTTCCACTTGGTCCGACCGGTGTTCAGGTCGAAGGCCACGACCTTGTTGGTGGGATGG
The DNA here is from genome assembly GCF_045207325.1 of Streptomyces sp. NBC_00846. Taxonomy (NCBI): domain Bacteria; kingdom Bacillati; phylum Actinomycetota; class Actinomycetes; order Kitasatosporales; family Streptomycetaceae; genus Streptomyces; species Streptomyces sp. NBC_00846. The sequence continues at coordinate 2,965,721 of NZ_CP108846.1, forward strand.
CGGGCCGCCGGGTCGGGCTTCGTCGCCAGGTAGACCGCCCGGTCGTCGGCCGTCACGCCGAGGCAGTTGTCGAGACTCTTGCCGTCGGTGAGGAGCTCCTCGTCGCACTCCGTCACGTAGTCCTCGGTGCCACCGACCAGTTGGGAGCGGTAGGTGCCGTTCTCATTGAGCACGAGGATGGCCCACTTGTCGTCCTGCTTCAGCGAGACGACCGGTGGGTTCGCCGAGTAGAACTGCGCTACCTGCCAGCCCTTCTTGACCTTGTACGTCCACTGGACCTTTCCGGTGACCGGGTCGATCCGCTGCACCTGCTGTTCCTTGTGGTCGTCGGCCGCCGTCTGACAGCTGGTGGCGGCGATCGCCACGGGACCGCTCGCGAAGCCGAACGGCTGGCAGTTCCCCGGCAGTTTCCCGAAGAGCACCTTGCCGTCACTGACCCGGAAAGCATCCGTCCTGGTGGTGCGCCCCACGGTCACGGTGTCGCCGTTGATCGCCATCGCGACGTGGGAGAGCTCGTCCCAGACGCCCTGGCGCCTGTAGGTCTTGTGCCAGCCGGCCTTGCCGGTCGTGAGGTCGACCATCTGGAGCGCGTCGCAGAACGCCCGGTCCCCGTGGCCGGACTTGATCCCGAGGACGATCTTGCCGTCGGCGGTGGCCTGCGAGGGCGCCGCGCACAGATTCGACGGCATGCGAAGGCTCCACTTCTGGCGACCGTCGGTGACCGAATAACCGGAGAGCGTGTGGAACATGGCCTTGACGATGGTGTCGCCGACGGTCCAGGGGCCGTACACGTCCGAGCCGTTGCGCGGCACATCGACGCCGCCCTCCTGGATCCAGAGGACCTTCGCCTCGCCCGGCTTGCGCTGGGCGTTGAGCGCGTCGGCCTCCGCGCGGAGGTCGCGCGTGCCCGGACTCGGGTCCCCGGCCTTGCCGTCGCCCTCGTCACCGGAGGAGCTCGGCCCGGGATCGGTGCTCGCCTTCGCCGTGGGCTTCGACGCGTCGTCGCCGCTCCTGGCGAACCAGATGCCACCGCCGGCCAGCAGCACCACCGCGAGCACGCCACCGATGACCGCTCCGCGTCGACCCCGGAAGAACCCTCCGCCACCGGGCCGCGGCTGTGACTGCGGGCCGAATCCGGGCTGCGACTGCGGCGGGTGGCCGTACGGACCGGGCTGCGCGGGGGCGTTGTACGGTCCCGGCTGCGCGGGGGCGTTGTACGGTCCCGGCTGCGGCGGCGCGTTGTACGGACCCGGCTGCGCGGGAACGTTGTACGGACCCGGCTGCGCGGGAACGTTGTACGGTCCCGGCTGCGGCGGCGCGTTGTACGGACCGGGCTGCGGAACACCGTACGGCCCCGGCTGTACGGGCGTGCCGTACGGCCCTGCGGCCTGGCCGGGCGGCGGCGCGGAGCCGTATCCGGGTGGGGGCGAGGACGGCTGAACCGGCCCCGGCGGCGGATCGTACGGGGCCCCGAAGTCTCCCTGCGGCGGTTGCTGGCCGGGCGGCTGGGTCATCAGCACGTCCCCCTTCGTGCGGACCGGTCCGGCGTCTGTACCTGCGCCGGGCGAGCATTCTTTCTACCACCCGCCCCACAGACCACACCGGTCACACCGGTCACACCGAAGGCACCGCAGCGATCAGGCGTCCTCGGCCAGTTCCAGCCAGCGCATCTCCAACTCATCGCGCTCCGCGACCAGTTCGCGCAGCTCCGCGTCCAGCTTCGCCACCTTCTCGAAGTCCGTGGCGTTGTCCGCGATCTGGGCGTGCAGCGCGGTCTCCCGTGTCGACATCTTGTCGAGCTGCCGCTCCACCTTCTGCAGTTCCTTCTTCGCCGCGCGTGCGGCCTGCGGGGAGACGGTCGCGGCCGGCGCGGCCTTCTCCTTGGCCGCGGGTGCGGCGGAGGGGGTGGCCGCCTCCTCCATCCGCTGCCTGCGCTCCAGGTACTCGTCGATCCCGCGCGGCAGCATCCGCAGCGCGCGGTCGCCGAGCAGCGCCATCACCCGGTCCGTGGTGCGCTCGATGAAGAACCGGTCGTGGGAGATCACGATCATCGACCCGGGCCAGCCGTCGAGGAGGTCCTCCAGCTGGGTCAGGGTCTCGATGTCGAGGTCGTTGGTGGGCTCGTCGAGGAAGAGGACGTTCGGCTCGTCCATCAGCAGGCGCAGGATCTGGAGCCGGCGCCGCTCACCGCCGGAGAGGTCGCCGACCGGGGTCCATTGCTTCTCCTTCGAGAAGCCGAACTGCTCGCACAGCTGGCCCGCGGTCATCTCCCGGCCCTTGCCGAGGTCGACCCGGTCCCGTACCTGCTGCACCGCTTCGAGCACCCGCAGGTTCGGGTTCAGCTCATGGACCTCCTGGGAGAGGTAGGCGAGCCTGACGGTCTTGCCGACGACGACCTTCCCGGCGGCGGGCTGGGTGTCGCCCTGCGTACGGGCCGCCTCGGCGAGCGCCCGCAGCAGCGAGGTCTTGCCCGCGCCGTTGACCCCGACCAGGCCGATCCGGTCGCCGGGGCCCAGCTGCCAGGTGAGATGGGTGAGCAGCGTCTTGGGGCCCGCCTGGACGGTCACGTCCTCCAGGTCGAAGACGGTCTTGCCGAGCCGCGCGTTGGCGAACTTCATCAGCTCGCTGGTGTCGCGCGGCGGCGGCACGTCGGCGATCAGTTCGTTGGCCGCCTCGATGCGGTAGCGCGGCTTGGAGGTACGGGCGGGGGCGCCGCGGCGCAGCCAGGCCAGCTCCTTACGCATCAGGTTCTGCCGCTTGGACTCCTCGGTCGCGGCGATCCGCTCCCGTTCGGCCCGGGCGAAGACGTAGTCGCTGTAGCCGCCCTCGTACTCGTGGACCGTGCCGCGCTGGACGTCCCACATGCGCGTACAGACCTGGTCGAGGAACCAGCGGTCGTGGGTGACACAGACGAGCGCCGAACGGCGGGCCCGCAGATGGCCGGCGAGCCAGGAGATGCCCTCGACGTCGAGGTGGTTGGTCGGCTCGTCGAGGACGATCAGGTCCTGCTCGGCGATGAGCAGCTTGGCCAGCGCGATGCGGCGCCGCTCACCGCCGGAGAGCGGCGCGATGACGGTGTCCAGACCGTGCTCGAAGCCCGGCAGGGCGAGCCCGCCGAAGAGCCCGGTGAGCACATCGCGGATCTTGGCGCTGCCCGCCCACTCGTGGTCGGCGAGGTCGCCGATCACCTCGTGGCGGATGGTCGCCTCGGGGTCGAGCGAGTCGTGCTGGGTGAGGACGCCGAGGCGCAGCCCGCCGCTGTGGGTGACGCGGCCGCTGTCCGCGTCCTCCAGCCTGGCGAGCATCCGGATGAGCGTCGTCTTGCCGTCGCCGTTACGGCCCACGACACCGATCCGGTCCCCCTCGGACACACCCAGGGACACACCATCGAGCAGGGCACGGGTGCCGTACACCTTGCTGACCTGCTCGACATTGACCAGATTGACGGCCATTTCACTCCTGCCCAGGGGATCGATCGACGTCCCAGGGTAGTCGGCTCGCGGCTGCGATAGCGTGCGGCAACCGATCAAGGGGCAGGGGCCCCGGTCGGAAGATCTTCGAACATCTCAGGGGTGGGGACTTCAGTGGGGACTTCGGCGGGGACTTCAGTGGGGACTTCAGTGGGGACTTCGACGGTGCGTGACACTGTGCGCGATGCTGTTCGAAGGCCGGTGCGGGGCATGGTTCCGGCGGCACTGCTGGCGACGCTTGTGCTGGCCGGCTGCTCGTCGGCGTCGCAGGATGCGGGGGCCGTGGGCGAGAAGCCGGCCGACGGGAAGCCGTCGCAGAAGGCCGAGGCGACCGGGAAGACCGCCGTCGAGGGAGACACGGTCGGCGGCTCCGGATCGGCCTGCCCGCTGCCCGTGACCTTCGACCTTGCCGCATCGTGGAGGCCGAAGGCCGTCCACGTCGATCCGGACTCCGAGCTCGGGGCCGCGCTCGGCGTGCAGGGCCAGGTCACCATGGTCTGCGAGATCGACGCGAAGCCGGCGGGGAACATCGGTTATCTACGGGTCTGGCAGGGCAAGAAGTCCGATCGCACCCCGCGCCAGGTCCTGGAGGCGTTCATCGCCGACGAGGACGGCGCCGGAAAGGTCACGTACACCGGGACCACGGCCGGTGACCTGGCCGCGGCCGAGGTCGGCTACACGGTCAGGAGCAAGCTGCTGGACGAGCTCAAGAAGGAGCGGGCCTTCGCCGTCGCCACCCCGGACGGGCCGGTCGTGGTCCATCTGGGCGGGATGGACTCCGAGGAGCACGAGGCGATGCTCCCGGCGTACGAGCTGGCCAAGAAGAGCCTGCGGCTCGGCTGACCGGCCGGGCGGCGCCGCCCGGCCCGGCTCACAGGACCGTGGCGCCCGGCGCCGGGGAGACCGCGGCCCGTGCGTTCCTGCATGTCCCCGAGGTGATCAGCGCCTCGGCCACCTTCCGGGCCGACTCCGCGTCCGCCACCAGGAACGCGGTGGTCGGCCCGGAGCCCGAGACCAGGGCGGCCAGGGCACCGGCCCCGGTGCCCGCGGCGAGGGTGTCGGCGAGGGAGGGGCGCAGGGAGAGCGCGGCGGGCTGGAGGTCGTTGCTCAGGGCGCCCGCGAGAGCCGTGGCGTCACCGGTCCGCAGCGCGTCCAGGAGTGCGGCGGACGCGGCGGGATCCGGGACGTCCGTACCGACCGTGAGCCGGTCGAACTCACCGTAGACGGCTGGGGTGGAGAGCCCGCCGTCGGCGACCGCGAAGACCCAGTGGAAGGTTCCGCCGACATCGATCGTGGTCAGCCGCTCGCCGCGGCCGACGCCGAGGGCCGCGCCGCCGACGAGGCTGAACGGGACGTCGCTGCCCAGCTCCGCGCAGATGGCGAGGAGCTCCTCCCGGCCGGCACCGGTGGACCAGAGGGTGTCGCAGGCCAGCAGGGCGGCCGCACCGTCGGCGCTGCCGCCCGCCATGCCGCCCGCGACGGGGATGTCCTTGGCGATGTGGATGTGCACATCGGGGGCGATGCCATGCCGTTCGGCCAGTGCGATCGCGGCGCGGGCGGCGAGGTTCGTCGCGTCCAGCGGGACCTTCGCGGCGTCCGGGCCCGAGCAGGTGATGCGCAGCTCGTCGGCGGGGGTGACGGTGACCTCGTCGTACAGGCCGACGGCGAGGAAGACGTTGGCCAGGTCGTGGAAGCCGTCGGGGCGCGGGGCGCCGACGGCGAGCTGGACGTTGACCTTGGCCGGTACGCGGACGGTGACGCTCACTCGCCCCTCCCGGAGGGCTCGTTACGGGCGTTCCCGGCGGGCTCGTTCCCGGCGGGCTTGTTCTCGGCGGGCTTGTTCTCGGCGATGGCGGCGAACTCCTCGACCGTCAGCGCCTCGCCGCGGGCCTGCGGCGAGATCCCGGCCGCGACCAGTGCCGCTTCGGCGGCGGGCGCGGAGCCCGCCCAGCCGGCCAGGGCCGCCCGCAGCGTCTTGCGGCGCTGGGCGAAGGCCGCGTCGACGACCGCGAAGACCTCGGTCCTGCTCGCGCTCGTCGCGATCGGCTCGGTGCGCCGGACCAGCGACACCAGACCGGAGTCGACGTTCGGGGCGGGCCAGAAGACGTTGCGGCCGATGGACCCGGCCCGCTTGACGTCCGCGTACCAGTTGGCCTTCACCGACGGCACACCGTAGACCTTGTTGCCCGGCCGGGCGGCCAGCCGGTCGGCGACCTCGGCCTGGACCATGACGAGGGTCCGCTCGATCGACGGGAACCGCTCCAGCATCGTCAGCAGGACCGGCACGGCGACGTTGTACGGAAGGTTCGCGACCAGCGCGGTCGGCGCCGGACCCGGCAGCTCCCGCACCAGCATCGCGTCGGAGTGCACCAGCGTGAACCGGTCGGCGCGCCCCGGCATCCGGGCGGCGACCGTGGCCGGCAGGGCGCGCGCCAGCACGTCGTCGATCTCGACGGCGACGACCCGGTCCGCCGCCTCCAGCAGCGCCAGGGTCAACGAGCCGAGCCCGGGACCGACTTCGACGACGACGTCGTCCGGGCGGACTTCCGCCGTCCGCACGATCCGGCGAACCGTGTTGGCGTCGATGACGAAGTTCTGACCGCGCTGCTTGGTCGGGCGTACGCCCAGCTCGGCGGCCAGCTCGCGGATGTCTGCGGGGCCCAGGAGGGCATCGGGCTCAGTGGTGCTCACCCGGTAAGCGTACGGCCGCGGCGCGACCGGGGGCTCGCGCCCGTCGCGCACACGGCTTCTCCGGCCGGGCGCCGGGCTCCTACCTCCGCGGCCGGACCACGACCTCGTCGCCGTCGGCGAGTCCGCTGCCGAGGGCCGGTGTGACGCTGTCGCGGGCGGCGAGCGTGACGCCCTCGTCGGCGAGGAACTCGTCGATGTCGCCCGCGAAGGTGTGCAGGGTGCGGGGCCTGCCGTCGACGTCCAGCGTCACCGCCTTGTCGCAGGCCACGAACGCCGTGGTGCCACCGGCCAGGAACGCGACGACGAGGGCCTGCGGGACGAGTCGGCGCAGGCTCTCGGGCCCGGCCGGGGCCCTGTGCCGCCGGGCGGCCCGGCGCGCCACCGCCCGGCCGCCGGGGGCGGCGGGGGCGCCGGTGGCGGGCGGGCGCCCTGGCGACGGCCGGTCGACGACGGTCGGGGCGTGGACCGCCCAGGCGGCGAGCGTCAGCCGCTCATGGAGCGGGACGGACGCGGGGGCGGCGGCGGGAAGCGGGGCGGGCGGGCGCGCCACCGCCGTACGCCCACTGCCGCGTGCCGCGCGGTGACTGCCCTTCGAGTTGCTCACGATGCTCCAGAGGATCCGATCGGCCGGCTCGCCTGATGGCGCCCGGGACAATAGCGGAGCATCGGTGACTCACCAAACCGGCTCGACCGCGTACCGTCACCAACGGGTGGGTACGTACGACTCAGTAGTCGAACGCGCGAGCGGTGTTGTCGGCGATGGCCGACGCCAGGGCGTCCTCGTCCACGCCCTTCACCTCCGCCATGGCACGCAGCGTGACCGGAATGAGGTACGGCGCGTTGGGCCGTCCGCGGTACGGGGCGGGGGTCAGGAACGGCGCGTCCGTCTCGACCAGGACCAGTTCCATCGGCGCGACGGACAGCGCGTCGCGCAGCGGCTGGGCGTTCTTGAAGGTGACATTGCCCGCGAAGGACATGAAGTACCCGGCGTCCGCGCAGGTCCGGGCCATGTCGGCGTCGCCGGAGTAACAGTGGAAGACGGTCCGCTCGGGGGCGCCCGCCTCGGCGAGGACGCGCAGCACTTCCGCGTGCGCCTCGCGGTCGTGGATGACCAGCGCCTTGCCGTGCCGCTTGGCGATCTCGATGTGGGCGCGGAAGGACTCCTCCTGCGCGGCCATGCCCTCGGGGCCGGTACGGAAGTAGTCGAGCCCGGTCTCGCCGACACCGCGTACGTGGTCGAGTGCGGCCAGCGCGTCGATCTCCGCGAGCGCCTCGTGGAGCGCCGCTGTCCCGCCCCCTTCGCGCGCCCCCTGCCGTGACCGCCCCTCGGGATCGCCGTGCACGATGCGCGGCGCCTCGTTGGGGTGGAGGGCGACCGCCGCGTGCACGCTCGCGTGCGCGGCGGCGGTCTCGGCCGCCCAGCGAGAACCGGCCACGTCGCAGCCCACCTGGATCACGGTGGTCACGTTGACCGCCGCGGCCCTGGCCAGGCCCTCCTCGACGGTCGCGTCCTGCATGTCCAGGTGGGTGTGCGAATCGGCGACCGGCACCCGGAGGGGTTCGGGCAGCGGCGGGGCTTCGGTACGGCTCATGACGACGATCGTACGAGGACCGCGCCGGGCGCCTCACCGGCGGTGGAAGCCGGACGGCCCTACTTGCGGTGGAAGGGGTGCAGCAGGTCGGACAGGTGCCAGTGGTGCTGCGCGCCCGCGGGTGCGGCGGCCATGGCCTCGTCGCCCTGGGCGCCGATGCCCTCGACAGGCGGCCGCGTGGGCCGGGGCGTGTGGAGCAGATTCTGGACGGCCGAGACCCGGCCGGCCCCCATGATCCGGACCACGTGCCCGTCGCAGTTCACGCAGCTGGGCCGGGAAAGGGGCGAGGGAACCCGCTCCCCGTTCGCCTTGTATATGACGTAGTCGTTGTTGGAGCCGTCGACGTGGTGCTCTATCTCGTAGGCCTGTTCCCAGCCGTGTCCGCACTTCATGCAGGCGAAGGCATACGCCTCATGGACGGTGGTAGGTGTGATCTCGCTCATGCCTGCTCCTTTGGTCCGCCGGACGGACATTCCGGAGAATGCGTCCTTGGTCCAGTGGACGCCCTTACCAGCGGCAGCGCATCGGACCGTAACGAGTGTTGGAGCGGTTTTGGCCAACTCGTGGCAGAAAGGCCCGGTGCGCGACTCCCGCTTTGCTTACGAGATCATTTCGTTGACCTATGCGGGGCCGGTTCGCTCCGCATTCTTTGCCGCCACGACCGCGTCGAAGACTTCGCGCTTGGGCAGTCCCGCGTCGGCGGCCACGGCGGCGATGGCTTCCTTGCGTCGCTCCCCCGCCTCTTCACGCACCCGCACCCTGCGTACCAGCTCCGCGGCGTCCAGTTCCCCGGGTCCGGAGTCGGCCGCGCCCTCGACGACGACGGTGATTTCGCCGCGTACGCCTTCGGCCGCCCAGGCCGCCAGCTCGCCCAGCGGGCCGCGCTTCACTTCCTCGTACGTCTTGGTCAGCTCCCGGCACACGGCCGCCCGGCGGTCGGCGCCGAAGACCTCGGCCATCGCCGCGAGGGTGTCGTCGAGCCGGTGCGGGGCCTCGAAGAAGACCATGGTGCGGCGCTCGTCGGCGACCTCGCGCAGCCTGCCGAGCCGTTCGCCCGCCTTGCGCGGCAGGAAGCCCTCGAAGCAGAACCGGTCGACGGGCAGCGCGGACAGGGCGAGAGCGGTGAGCACCGCGGACGGGCCCGGGACCGCGGTGACCTTGATGTCCTTCTCCACCGCCGCGGCCACCAGCCGGTAGCCGGGGTCGGAGACGGACGGCATCCCGGCGTCCGTGACCAGCAGGACGCGGGCGCCGCCGGTCAGTGCCTCGACGAGTTCGGGCGTACGGGCCGACTCGTTGCCCTCGAAGTAGGAGACGACCCGCCCCGTGGTGTGGATGCCGAGCGCCTGGGTGAGGCGGCGCAGCCGCCGGGTGTCCTCGGCGGCGACGACATCGGCCGTCTCCAGTTCGGCGGCGAGGCGTGGCGGAGCGTCCGCCACATCGCCGATGGGGGTTCCTGCGAGTACCAGCGTTCCAGTCGTTCCAGTCACATGAGCCATCCTCCCAGCACGGGCGACAGCGCTCGCGCCGTGACCGGCAGTGTTTGCCCGGAGGGAGCGTCGTCCAGTGCGTGCGATCGCAAGGCGGCCGGAGCCCTGGTAGCGGCGCTGCCAAGGCTTTTGGCCGACGCCGCGAGCGTGCGTGCTGGGCGGCGCGACGGGGCAAAGCTTGCTGGGATGGGCACTGGCACAGACACGTTCCCTACGATGGCGCGGTGACGAGTACTGCGCCCGAGGCCCAGCAGGGTCAAGACGCCGGGGAACCGCACGGCGAAGAGCCCGCCTCCTGGCAACAGCGGCTACGCCGCTTCGGCCATGCGACGCGGCCCGGAATCGGGCTGCGTGAACGGCTGGTGCCGCCGTATACCCGGCCCGGCGCCCGGTTGTGGGCGGTGCTCGGGATCTCCCCGCCGCTGGCCGGGCGCCTGGTGCGCTGGTCCGCCTGGGGTGGTCCGCTGCTGGTGGCGCTGGTCGCGGGGGTGCTGCGGTTCTGGAAGCTGGGCAGCCCGCACGCGCTGATATTCGACGAGACGTATTACGCCAAGGATTCCTGGGCGCTGATCAACCAGGGTTACGAGGGCAACTGGCCCAAGGACATCGACAAGCTCATCCTCGACGATCCGCCGAGGGTGCACGTTCCGGTGGACCCGGGCTATGTGGTGCATCCACCGGTCGGCAAGTGGATCATCGGGCTCGGGGAGCACTTCTTCGGTTTCACGCCTTTCGGCTGGCGGTTCATGGTCGCGGTGCTCGGCACGCTGTCGGTGCTGATGCTGTGCCGGATCGGCCGGCGGCTGTTCCGCTCGACGTTCCTTGGCTGCCTGGCGGGCACACTGCTCGCCGTCGACGGCCTGCATTTCGTGATGAGCCGCACCGCGCTGCTCGACCTGGTACTGATGTTCTTCGTGCTGGCCGCGTTCGGTGCGCTGCTGATCGACCGCGACTGGGCGCGGCGCAGGCTCGCCGCGGCGCTGCCGGTCGACGAAGAGGGTGTGCTGCGCCCCGATGCCGGGGTCGCGGAGAATCTGCGCCTCGGCCTGCGCCCGTGGCGGCTGACAGCCGGTCTGATGCTGGGGCTGGCCTTCGCCACCAAGTGGAACGGCCTGTACATCCTGGCCGGCTTCGGTCTGATGACGGTGCTGTGGGACGTGGGCGCGCGCCGGACCGCGGGTGCGGTGCGGCCGTACCTGGCGGTACTCAAGCGCGATCTGCTGCCGGCGTTCGTCTCCACGGTCCCGGTCGCGATCCTCACGTACCTCGTGTCCTGGACCGGGTGGATCGTCACCGACAAGGGCTACTACCGGAACTGGGCGCAGACCGACGGCAGGGGCGGCAACTGGACGTGGCTGCCGGACTGGCTGCGCAGCCTGTGGCACTACGAGTACCAGGTCTACGAATTCCATGTGAATCTGACCTCCGGCCACACCTACCAGTCCAATCCCTGGAGCTGGATCGTGCTCGGCCGGCCCGTCTCGTACTTCTGGCAGGAACAGCCGGGCTGCGCGGCATCGGAGACCGGCAAATGCTCCCGCGAGGTGCTGGCCATCGGGACGCCGCTGCTGTGGTGGGCGGCGTGCTTCGCCCTGATGTACGTGCTGTGGCGCTGGTTCTTCCGGCGCGACTGGCGGGCGGGCGCGATCGCCTGCGGCGTGGCGGCGGGCTGGCTGCCCTGGTTCTTCTACCAGGAGCGGACGATCTTCCTCTTCTACGCGGTCGTGTTCGTACCGTTCCTGTGTCTGGCGGTCACGATGATGATCGGCGCGATGCTGGGTCCGGCGGCGGGGAGCGGCCCCCGGCGGGAACTCGGCCTGGTGACCGGCGACGCATCGGGCGAACGGCGGCGGACGCTGGGGGCTGTCGCCGCGGGCGTACTGGTGCTGCTGATCATCTGGAATTTCATCTATTTCTGGCCGATCTACACGGGGACTCCGATCCCCGACGGTTCCTGGCGGGACCGGATGTGGCTGGACACCTGGATCTAGCTGGGCAAGAGCACCAAGAGGCCGCAGTTATCGAGACTGCGGCCTCTTGGTGATTGTTGGCCGTCATTGGTGCCCATTGGTCGCCCTCGGACGGCCCACAGGCGGCCCGGGGGCCTTCCCAACGGGCAGTGCATCCCGCTACGCCATTGCCAGGAAATCGCGATGGCGTGCTCAGGCCCGCTCTCCCCCTCGCCCCTGGCCAATAGGTCCCGCCACGGGGCCGGGTGCGGGTCAGAGAGGAAGAGCTGAAAGGACCGCCCGCCGGGCGGACGACTCTGGCGCACCAGGCCCGCCCCGGTCCCCGCCGCGAGCGGCCTGCGGGTGGTCGCCAAGAGGCAGCCCTCCGCCACTGAAAAGCCTCGGGTAGCGCCCCTCGACAGGAGGCTCTTAAGCCGGACGGGCACTGACGCTCTGCTAGACCTAAGCGGCTCCGCCGAATTCCGCTGCTGATCCGCACCTGCGGTACAAAACTGGCCGCCCCTGGTGAACGGGGTCTGGGGGCGAAGCCCCCAGGAACTTTTTGTTCCCGCACCTCAGCGGAGCTGCTTAGGGCCTGTCTCGAAGTCGGGTGTGAGCTTGTGACAAGATCGCGGGATGCTGCGACTCACCGATTTCATTATCGACTGCCCGGACACGATGAAGCTGGCGGCTTTCTACTCCGAGGTGACGGGCCGTCCGATCAAGGAAGGCAGCTCCGAGGACTGGGCTGGCATCCAGTTCGGCGAGATCGAGCTGGCATTCATCCGGGTGGACGACTACCGCGCTCCGCAGTGGCCCGACAGCGAGCACCCCAAGCAGTTCCACCTCGACTTCGAAGTGGACGAGATCGAGTCCGAGCAGCGCCGCGTCCTCGACCTCGGCGCGACGCTGAGGCAGGACTTCATCGGCCCCAACGGCTACGGCTGGCAGGTCTACACCGACCCGATCGGCCACCCCTTCTGCCTGTGCCGCAACAAGGGCGTTATCTGGACCGACCAGGGCCCGATCTAGCCCAAGCGCGACTACGACTCCGCTAGTGTCTCGTGATCCTGTCGGCGTTACTTGATCTTGTGTGTCTCGTTTGGACCGCGACCGCCGACGAAGTTCTCGCCCAGGTCCGGCTCGTCCAGACCAACATGAAGAAACTCGTCAATAACAACGCGAAATGACGCAATCAGGATCACGAGACACTAGAGGGCCTGTCCGGCCCTGATCCACCGCCGGAAAGATCATTGCTCTGCTCCGCCCCCGCATTCCATACTGAGTGCCGCCGCCGGAGATCCTGGCGGTGTTCAAGGGGGTAATCATGCGTATCGCTCGTAAGGCAGGCGTCGCGTTGACCAGTCTCGTGATGGCCGGGGGCCTCGCCACCGCGACATCCGGCTCGGCTTCCGCCGCGACGGACGAGACCTGCGGGTACCCGTCCGTCGATGTCTTCAACGACGCCGGCAAGTGGGCCGGCTCCGCCCTGTGGAGTGCGAACCCCGGCTGTGGCGTGACGGGGGACACCCTCGGCGCCTTCGACGCCACCGCCGACGGATATGGCGTCGTCGCCCATCTGAGCGCGCCCGACGGCAGCATCCCCGAACGTGTGGTCAGCACCTCCGGCCACGATTCGCCTTACACCGCGTGGAAGAGCGGCAACCTGCCCGAAGGCCATCAGTACATCATGTGGGCCTGCCTGACGAAGGGCGGCGTCGCGTCCCACTGTTCGAAGACCAAGACCGTGACCTCCTGACGCTCGCGTCCGATGACGGCTTGCGTCTGACGGGTCGCGTCTCCCTCGCCGGGTGAGCCCCGGCCGCCGCGGTGGATTCCGCGGCGGCCGGGGCTTTCGGCTGGGACGCCGGTGGTATCGCCCCTCTCGGGCCGGCCGACGTCCGGTGTCCGCCGTCCGGCGTCAGGCCGCCGGATCTTGTGTGTCTCGTTCTATGGGCATGGAGCTCTCTGTGGAACAGGCCGCCGAGCTACGGGAGTTGGTAAGCAGTCGGGACGTGCCTGCGGATATAGCCATGCGGGGCCGGATCGTGCTGTGGTCGTCTGAGGGGCGTCGGCGCAAGGACATCGCCGAGCTGCTGGGGGTGTCGCTGCCGACGGTGGACCGCTGGAAGCGCCGTTATGCCGAGCACGGCCCCGCCGGGCTGGAAGGCGACCGGCCCGGCGGGGCCCGGGAGCAAGTGCCGGCACGGGTACGGGCTCGGGTGATTGCGCTGACGCGTATGACGCCGCCGGACGGTACTGGTCTTTCGCACTGGTCCACACGCGAGTTGGCGAAGTACCTGAAGCGGACTGAGGACGTCACCGTGTCCTGGCACTACATCGCGCGGATCTGGCGGGAGGAAAATCTCAAGCCGCACCGGTCGGGCACCTTCAAGATTTCGAAGGACCCGGCGTTCGCGCAGAAGGTCGCCGACGTGATCGGTCTCTATCTGGACCCTCCGGGCGGCGCGGTGGTGCTGTCGATCGACGAGAAGACGCAGGTGCAGGCGCTGGACCGGACCCAGCCGGTGCTGCCCGTGGCATTCGCGGCCACCGAGAAGTGCACCCACGACTATGTGCGGCATGGCACGACGAACCTGTTCGCCGCCCTCGACGTCGGCACCGGGGACGTCATCGGTGAGTGCAGGCCGAACCGGAACGGCGCGACCTTCCTGGCTTTCCTGAAGAAGGCGGTGAAGCCACACGCGGGCAAGGAGATTCACGTCGTTTTGGACAACCTGTCCACGCACACCACGTCGGAGGTGAAGGCGTGGCTGGCCAAGAACCCGCATATCCACTTCCACTTCACTCCCGTCGGCTCCTCCTGGTTGAACCAAATCGAGATCTGGTTCGGCATCCTGACCCGGCAGTCGATCCGTCGCGGGACGTTCTCGAGCGTCAACGTCCTGGTCAAGCAGATCCGCGACTACATCAGCTCCTGGAATCAGGCGGCGAAACCCTTCACCTGGACCGCGACCGCCGACGAAGTTCTCGCCAAGGTCCGGCTCGTCCAGACCAACATGAAGAAACTCGTCAATAACAACGCGAAATGGCGCAATCAGGATCACGAGACACTAGGTCCAGCAGGCCCGCTAGCAACCCATAGGCGAGCCACGGACGCTTCATCAGAGTCCTGGCCACGGTGGCCCATCGGCTCCCGGAATTTCCCCCCGCCGGTCCCATGGCCAGACCATAGCCTCCGCCCACGGCACGGGACTGCGGCGAGGCAAAGCCCTCCCCATTCATTTCTGACCCATCCACACGGGAACGCCCATTCCCGACGGGTCCTGGCGGGACCGGATGTGGCTGGATACCTGGATTTAGGAGGGTGCACCATGATTCGACCGCTGTATTCATGCCACACGCATCCCGTTCCGATAACAACCATCTCGACTGTCACCGCAGTCCCGTAGGGTGCCCAGCAGCTTCCCCCTTGAACACGTTCAAGGGGAACTCCTGGGGAGGGGGGACTGACGGATGCGCAGTGGAGTGAAGGTCGCGATAGTCGGCGGCGTGTTCGCGGTCGTGGTCGGCGGGGTGGGCTACGGCGCGTACAACGTCCTGGACGGGCTGAACGGCGGTGAGGGTGGCGGCGACGGTACGGACGGCAAGTCCGCCTCCGCCGAGGTGAAGACGGGGCCGGTCACCGCCGCGGAGATCGATGACACGACGAAGCGGTTCCTCAAGGCCTGGGCGAGCGGGGACGCGGCCGTCGCATCGCAGCTCACCAACAACGCGACCGAGGCCGAACCGGCCCTGAGCGGCTACCGCGAGAGCGCCCATGTCACCGCCGCGGTGATCACTCCGGGCCCGGCGGTGGGTACGAAGGTGCCCTACACGGTGAAGGCGACCGTGTCGTTCAAGGGGAAGTCCAAGCCCTGGTCGTACTCCTCCGAACTGACCGTGGTGCGCGGCCTGACCACCGGCCGGCCGCTGGTCGACTGGGCCCCCGCCGTGATCCACCCGCAACTGACGGCCGGTGCGTCGCTGAAGACGGGTGAGGCGTCGACGCCGTCGATCGAGGCCGTCGACCGCAACGGCAGGGTGCTCACCAAGGAGAAGTACCCCTCCCTGGGGCCGATCCTGGACGCACTGGGCGACAAGTACGGGGCGAAGGCCGGCGGCACGGCCGGTATCGAGACCTGGATCGAGAGCGAGAACGCGGACAGGCCGGACAAGACCCTGCTGACCCTCACCAAGGGCAGACCGGGCAAGCTGCAGACCACCCTGGACGCGAACGCCCAGGCGGCGGCCGAGACGGCCGTGAAGAAGTTCAGCCAGGCGTCGGTGGTCGCAGTCCGGCCGTCCACGGGCGCGATCCGCGCGGTCGCCAACAATCCGGCCACCGGCTTCAACACGGCGATGCAGGGCAAGCAGGCACCCGGGTCGACGATGAAGATCGTGACGGCGGCGATGCTGATCGAGAAGGGCGTCGCGGCGGCCGACCGTCCGGTCGAGTGCCCGAAGGACGTGATGTGGCAGGGCCGCACCTTCCACAACCTGGGCCACTTCTCCCTCCCGGACACGGCCACGCTCACCACCAGTTTCGCCCGGTCCTGCAACACCGCCTTCATCAAGCTGATCGACGAGGTGGACGACGAGACCGCGCTCGCCAAGGAGGCCCGCGACGTCTTCGGCATCGGCCTGGACTGGCAGACCGGTGTGGTGACCTTCGACGGCAGCGTGCCCGAGGCCACCGGTGGCGAGGCGGCCGCCCAGTACATCGGTCAGGGCACGATCCAGATGAACGCACTCAACATGGCGTCCATCACCGCCACCGCGAAGAACGGCACCTTCCGCCAGCCGATCCTCGTCGACCGGGACCTCGACGGCCGGCCGATCGCCACCGCCTCCCGGTCGCTTTCCCCGTCCGCGTCCCAGCAGGTCACCAACATGATGCGCCAGACCGCGAGTTGGGGCACCGGAAAGGCCGCAATGGCCTCGGTCGGCGGCGACAAGGGCGCCAAGACGGGCTCGGCGGAGGTCGACGGCCAGGCCACGTCCAACAGCTGGTTCGCCGGCTTCAGCAACGACCTCGCCGCCGCGGCGGTCGTCCAGTCCGGCGGCCACGGCGGCGACGCGGCAGGCCCGGTGGTGGCGGCAGTGCTGCAAGCGGGGTCGTGAGGCACCGCCCCGCAGGGCTTCACGTGTGAACGGACGGTTCGGGGCACGCGCGGAACCCCGTCGCGCGCCCCGTAGCGCGTTCGCTAGCGTGCAGGGCATGAGCACTCCCGACACCACCGCCGCCGAAGCCCACCCCCGATTCGCCGAAGCCCTGCGGGAGCTGGGCCTCGATGTCGAGGTCCGCCGGTTCCCGGAAGCCACCCGTACCGCCGCAGAGGCCGCTGCCGCGATCGGCTGCGAGCTCAGCGAGATCGTCAAGTCCCTGATCTTCGAGGCCGACGGCGTGCCGGTCCTGGTCCTGATGGACGGCTCCTCGCGCGTCGACGTCGAGCTCGTCCGCGCGGAGCTGGGTGCCGCGAAGGTCAAGCGGGCCGGGGCCGAGCTGGTCCGGGAGACGACCGGGTACGCGATCGGTGGCGTACCGCCCTTCGGGCACCGTACAACGACCCGGGTGCTGGCCGACCGCGGACTGCTGGACCACGACGTGGTGTGGGCGGCCGCGGGCACCCCGCACACCGTCTTCCCGCTCGCCCCCAAGACCCTGATCGGGCACGCCGGTGGAACCGTGGTGGATGTGCGCGAGCAGTCCGCGTGACACCCCTGGTCGCCTTCGCCGTCCTGATCGCCGCTGTCACGCACGCCACTTGGAACGCGATCGCGCACGCGATCAAGGATCAGCTCCTCTCCTTCACCCTGATCTCCGGGGGCGGACTGCTGATCGGCGCCGCCGCGGCCGGCTTCGTCCCGTTCCCGGCCGCCGGGGCCTGGCCCTACCTGCTGGTCTCGGCGGCGCTGCACGTGGCGTACATGCTGCTGCTGATGCGTTCGTTCACCCTGGGCGACTTCGGCCAGATGTACCCGATCGCCCGGGGCACGGCACCGCTGGTGGTGACCGTCCTCGCCGCCGTCTTCGTCGGTGAGCATCCCGACGGCTGGGCCACGGCGGGCATCGCGGTGGCCTCGGCGGGGCTCGTGGGGCTCGCGCTCTGGGGCATCCGCGGCTCCGGCAGGCGCCCGGACTGGCCGGCGCTGCTGGCCGCCCTCGCGACCGGCCTGGCCATCGCCGGGTACACCACGGTGGACGGGGTCGGGGTGCGTGCCTCCGGCTCCTCGCTCGGATACATCGCCTGGCTGATGATCCTGGAGGGGATCGCCATCCCGGTGTACGCCCTCTACCGGCGCCGGTCCGCGCTCCTTCCCGCACTCAAGCCGTACGCCGGACGCGGGCTGCTGGGGGCGACCCTGTCGGTGACCGCGTACGGCCTCGTGCTGTGGGCCCAGACCCGGGCCGCGCTGGCCCCGGTCGCGGCGCTCCGGGAATCGTCCATCATCGTCGGCGCGGCCATAGGGACGGTGTTCTTCAAGGAACGGTTCGGCACACCGCGCATCGCCGCGGCGGGGCTGATGGCGGTCGGCATCGGGCTGATGCTGCACACGAGTTGAGCGGGGTACGTGCCCGGTTTCCGGGCCTGCGACCGGCACGTCGGGGCGGTGCGGGCGGTGAGGGATCCGATGGGGAGAAAAGGGGACAGTACGCCCGAGCATGACCGTTTCGTCAGGACTTCGGACTGCTTGGATGCGCAGGTCTCGCTCTCGCGGACGTCCACGCACCGAAAGGGACACCCCCGTGCCCAAGCGCAATCACCCTGTACTGGCTCTCGCCGCGGCCGTGCTGGCCGCGACCGCCGTCGCCGCGACCGGCGGAGCGCCGGCCTCCGCCGAGCCCGCTCCGAACCGGGACCTGATCAACAAGATGGACGGGAGCCGCCTGGCGCTGCTCAACAACAGCACCGCCGAAGGCGCCACCGGCATCACCCTGCGGGACCCGCGTGGAAGTACAGCACCGAGCAGTGGGAGTTCGACTTTTCGGCCTGGCAGGCGGATGCCCCCAACACGTACACGACCACGGTCAAGAACGAGGCCGCGAACAAGTGCCTCCAGCCCAGCGCCCCGACGCCGCAGCGAGGGACCACCGTCGTCGTCCGGACCTGTGACGGCTCACAGCTCCAGAAGTGGAGCCTGTACCCCGAGAAGGCCGGCGACAGCTACACGGGCTGGTGGATGTACCGGCCCGTGGTCGACAAGGACCTCGCCCTCAGCCTGAACAGGTACAACGACGGCAGCTGGGACACCCTCTACCTGAACATCGCGCAGCCCAGCTCCGACCGGCTGTGGCGCCGGACGTTCAACGACACCCCCACGGCCAACGGCTAGTGCCCCCTCCCGGCAAGCTTTGCCTCGTCGCGCCGCCCAGCACGCACGCTCCTTCCGGGCAAACATTGCCGGTCGCGGCACTAGTCCGGGCGGGGTGGGCGATGCGCCCGGGCTCGCCGCCCACCCCTTCGTGGGAACGTGACACCCGAACCCCGATGTGTCACGTCTTTTGCACCCCTTGTGCCCCGGCGGTGTCTACGCGGACTCCGTCACTCCGCCGAAGACGCCTGCCGGAAAGCGGAGTTCACCGCGGTCAGCCCGCCGTCCACCCGTAGTGTCGTGCCGGTGATCCAGGCCGCGTCGCGCGAGGCGAGGAAGGCGACGGCGGACGCGATGTCGTCGGGCTCGCCGATCCGGCCGAGCGGGTAGAGGCGGCTCACCCGGGACAGTTCCGCGTCCCGGCCCGCCCAGGCGTCCGTGCGGACCGTGCCGGGTGCGACCAGGTTGACGCGTACGCCGCGCGGTCCGGCATGGCCCGCGAGGGTGCGGGTCAGGCTGCCCAGGCCCGCCTTGGCGGCGCTGTAGGCGTGGTTGCCGAAGTCCTGTTCGCCGTTGACCGAGCCGATGTTGACGATCGCGCCCCGGCCGGAGGCCACCAGGTGCGGAAGGGCGGCGCGGGCGCACCGGTACGGGCCGGTGAGGGTGATGTCGAGGTCGCGCTGCCAGACCTCGTCGGGCTCGTCCTCGAAGAGCGGGGCATCGGACGTGCAGGCGTACGCGTTGTTCACCAGCACGTCGAGGGAGCCGAAGGCGGCGACGGCGTGGGCGACCGCGGCCTCGACCGCCGCCCGGTCGGACACGTCGCAGCGCAGTGCCTCGGCGGTCCCGCCCGTCTCGCGTATCGCCGCGGCAGTGCGTTCGGCTCGGTCGCCGTCCAGGTCGGTGACCAGGACACGGGCGCCCTCCGAGGCCAGTCGGCGGGCCGTGGCCGCCCCGATGCCCCGGCCCGCCCCGGTGATGAGCACGCCGTATCCGTCGAACCGTGAACCAGCAGAGGAAGGAGGAGTCATAGCGCCGACCGTACTGCCCTGACCAGGGCCTGGGCACGGGGATCGGCGGTGACTCCCTTCTGCAGACCGTTCGTCACATAGCCCAGCGCGATACCGGATTCGGGATCGGCGAAGCCGAGTGAACCGCCCCGGCCGGGGTGGCCGAAGGAGCCGGGGGCGAGCAGCGGGGCCGCCGGGCCGTGCAGCATGTAGCCGAGGCCGAAACGGGTGTTGACGACCAGGACCCGGTCCGGGCCCGCCGACTCCTCGGTGCGGGCGAGGGTGAGGGTGGCCGGGGCGAACAGGCGGTGGCCGTCGACCGGGCCGATCATCGCGGCGTAGCAGCGGGCCAGCGCGCGGGCGGTGGCGATGCCGTTGGAGGCGGGGAGTTCGGCCGCCCGGTAGTCGGGGGCGTTCTCGTCGGGGAAGGGGTCGATGGCCCCGAAGGCGCGGCGGGTGAGGGACTCCGGATCGCGGTACGCGTCGGTGACGGACCGCTTGGGGCGCATCCGCAGGGTGCCGCCGTTGCCCGCGAGGGCCGGTGGTTCGACGGGGCCGACGCGGCCCACCCGGTGCGCCTCGTCGGCCGGGAGGCCGAACCAGAAGTCCAGGCCGAGCGGGCGGGCGATCTCCTCGGCGATCCAGCGGCCGACGGTGCGGCCGGTGACCCGGCGCACCAGTTCGCCGATGAGCCAGCTGTAGGTCTGGGCGTGGTAGCCGTGGTCGGTGCCGGGCTCCCACTGGGGGCGCTGGGCCGCGACGGCCTGCGGACCGGAGATCCCGTCGGCCGCCTCGGAGGGGGTCAGCGGGCAGTCGAGCGCGGGTATGCCGGCCCGGTGGGCGAGGAGGTGGCGGACGAGCACCCGCTCCTTGCCGGCCGCCTTGAACTCCGGCCAGTACGTGCCGACCGGGGCATCGAGATCGACCTGGCCGCGCTGGTGCAGCAGCAGCGGTACGGCGGCGGCGATGCCCTTGCCGGCCGAGCGGACGATCTGCACGGTGTCGACGGCCCACGGTTCGGCCCGGTCGACGTCTCTCGTACCGGCCCACAGATCGACGACCTTGCGCCCGTCCCGGTAGACCGTGACTGCGGCGCCGCGTTCGCCGCGCTGCTCGAAGTTACGGACGAAGGCATCCCGGACCGGTTCGAATCCGGCCGCCACCGTGCCCCGTACGTCCACACCTGTTCCTGCGCTCCCGCTCATCCCCCCATGGTGCATCCCGTCGCAGGTCGCGGGTGGGGCGGGTCAGCTCGAATCCACGGTCACGGAACGCGGGTCGAAGCCGAAGGGCAGCTCCAGGCGGTGGCCGCGCATCAGCTTCTCGTCACAGAGCAGATCCTGGGTGCGGTCGTCGGCGGCGATGACGCCGTCGCTCAGGACGACCGCGCGCGGGCAGAGCTCCAGGGCGTACGGCAGATCGTGCGTGACCATGAGCACGGTGACGTCCAGGGACCGCAGGATGTCGGCGAGCTCGCGCCGCGAGGCCGGGTCCAGGTTGGAGGACGGTTCGTCCAGGACGAGGATCTCCGGCCGCATGGCGAGGACGGTGGCGACGGCGACGCGGCGGCGCTGGCCGAAGGAGAGGTGGTGCGGCGGCCGGTCCGCATACTGCGCCATGCCGACCTGCGTGAGCGCTTCGGTGACGCGTTCCTCCAGTGCGGCGCCGCGCAGCCCGGAGGCGGCGGGGCCGAAGGCGACGTCCTCCCGGACGGTGGGCATGAAGAGCTGGTCGTCGGGGTCCTGGAAGACGATGCCGACGCGGCGGCGGATCTCGGCGAGGTTGCGCTTCTCAACGGGGAGGCCGGCAACCCGGACAGTGCCCGCGCCGGCGTCGAGGATGCCGTTGAGGTGGAGGACGAGGGTGGTCTTGCCGGCTCCGTTGGGGCCGAGCAGGGCGACGCGTTCGCCCCGGTCGACCGTCAGGTTCACGCCGAAGAGTGCCTGATGGCCGTCGGGGTAGGCGTAGGCGAGGCCGCTGACCTCCAGCGACGGCGCGGGGGCGGTGTGCAGGCTCATAGGGTCCATCCCAGCAGGCAGATCGTGAGGGCGAGGACGGGGAGGGCGGCGGCGTACGCCCACTGGGTCCGGGAGGCCGTCACCTCGTCGATGACCGGCATGGAACCGGCGTAGCCGCGGCTGACCATCGCGAGGTGGACGCGTTCGCCACGCTCGTACGACCTGATGAAGAGCGCGCCCGCCGATTTGGCCAGGACGCCCCACTGCCGTATCCCGCGGGCCTCGAAGCCGCGGGAGCGGCGGGCGATCGACATCCGGCGCATCTCGTCGGTGATCACGTCGCCGTACCGGATCATGAAGGACGCGATCTGGACGAGCAGCGGCGGCAGCTTGAGCCGTTGGAGGCCGAGCAGCAGTGCGCGCAGTTCGGTGGTGGAGGCGAGGAGCACGGAGGCGGCGACGCCGAGGGTGCCCTTGGCCAGGACGTTCCAGGCGCCCCAGAGGCCGGGGACGCTGACGGAGAGTCCGAGGACGTGGGTCTGCTCGCCAGGCACCACGAACGGCATGAGCAGCGCGAACGCGACGAATGGCACCTCGATGAGCAGCCGCTTGAGCAGGAAGCCCGCGGGGATGCGGGCCAGCGCGGTGACGGCGCCGATCAGTACCGCGTAGAACGCGAACGCCCACACCGCCTCGCGCGGCGTCGAGACGACGACCACGACGAAGCAGAAGGCGGCGGCGAGCTTGCAGTGCGGCGGCAGGTCGTGGACGGGCGAGTGCCCGTGCCGGTAGAGCCTGTGCGCATGTCCCGCGCCCACGTCAGACCATTTCCCGGTCGTGCGCGGAGCCGGCGGGCGCGTCCGGCGTGCGGCGGCGGCGGAGCACGTAGAAGACCCCGCTGCCGACCACGATCGTGGCGCCGACACCGATCACCCCGGCGAGGCCGCCGGAGACGCGGGCGTCGGAGATGTCCTTGACGCCGTAGTCGGCGAGCGGGGAGTCCTTGGCGGCGTGCTCCTCGGTCTTCTTGTCGATGCCCTGGTCGGCGGCGACCTTCTCCAGGCCGTCGGGGCTCGCGGAGGCGTAGAAGGAGACGAAGCCCGCCAGGACGAGGGCGGTGATCAGGCCGGTGGCCCAGAGTCCCCGGGGGGAGCGGGCGGCGACCGGGGCGACGGGCTGCCGGGCCGGGACGTCGACGAGCTCGCCGTCGACCCGGAGCTTGAGCGGGGCGGTGAGTCCGCGGGCGCCGTGGACCAGGTCGGGGCGTACGGCGACGACGGCGCCGACGGTCAGCGCGGTGATCACGGCCTCGCCGATCCCGATGAGGACGTGGACCCCGACCATGGCGGTGAAGACCTTGCCGATCGGGATGTCCGTGGTGCCGCCGATCCAGTAGATCAGCGTGAAGACGCCGGCCGCGGCCGGTACGGAGACCAGGGCGGCGACGAAGGACGCGACCGTCACGGAGCGGCGGGTCCGCGGGAGGACGCGGGCCAGCCCGCGGAAGAGGGCGTACGCGACGACGGTGGTCGTGATGCCCATGTCGAGCACGTTCACGCCGAGCGCGGTGAGGCCGCCGTCGGCGAAGAGGATGCCCTGCATGAGCAGGACGACGGAGATACAGAGCACCCCGGTGTACGGCCCGACCAGGATCGCGGCGAGCGCCCCGCCCAGCAGATGCCCGCTGGTGCCCGCGGCGACCGGGAAGTTCAGCATCTGCACGGCAAAGATGAACGCGGCGACGAGGCCGGCGAGCGGCGCGGTGCGCTCGTCCAGCTCCCGGCGGGCGCCCCGCAGGCTGACGGCGACGGCGCCCGCGGCGACGACTCCGGCGGCGGCGGAGACGGGGGCGTCGATGAATCCGTCGGGTACATGCATGTGGGCGCTCCGCTTCCTGCGATCCTGCGTCACCGCGAACGGTGTCGTGAACCGCTCAATGATAGGGCCTTGTTGCGAACGCTTCGCAAGAGCGGGAATGTCACAGCTGGACGCCCCCGGCTCCCCGGCAGGAAACCTCACCGCGCCTTCAGCAGGAAATATGGGACATTAAATGACGAACCCCAACAGACTGGAGGAGTCGGCCATGCCCCCCGTGATTCATGAACAGGCCGAGGCCTGGCTCGTCAATGACACCCCCGACCTCCCGGCGGTACCGGTCGACCTGCTGTACGACGCCGACGTGGACCCGCGCACCGTCCATGTCGCCTTCCCCGGCGGCATCGACTGGGCCTTCAGCCGCGATCTGCTGGAGCGCGGACTGCGCTCCCCCGCCGAACTCGGCGGCATCCGGGTGTGGCCGTGCGGCCGGACCCAGCTGGTCGTGGAGCTCCGCTCGAAGGAGGGAGTGGAGGTGGTGCAGTTCGACAGCGCGCCGCTGATCCGTTTTCTGCACCGCACCTACGGCGAGGACGCCCCCGACCGCACGCCCATGACCCATATGGACGCATGACACCCACGCAATGACACCCACGCGATGAGGCATCCGCGATGAGGCCCACGCGATGACGCATCCGCATGACGGAAGCCCCCGTGCCGCACGGGGGCTTCCGTCATCGCCCGGTCCCCCGTCCCCACAGGTGACCGGCGCATCCGGGGCCGCGCTCCGCTCGGACGCGGGCCCCTCAGGCTCCATGGCTCAGACGCGGGTCAGCTCGCGCTCACCCTCGGCGTCGCCGCCGCGTCCGTCGCCGCCGAGTCCGTCGGCGCCGCCCCCGGACGTCTCGCCGAGCTGCTTGCGCAGCCCCTCGCCCTCCACGTCCACGTTCGGCAGGAGCCGGTCCAGCCGGCGCGGCAGCCACCATGCGCGCTTGCCGAGCAGGGCGAGGACCGCGGGCACGATCGCCATGCGGACCACGAACGCGTCGAAGAAGACGGCGATGGCGAGCGAGAAGCCGATCATCTTGACCATCTGCTCGCTGGAGCCGATGAAGCCGGCGAAAACCGCCATCATGATCACGGCCGCGGCCGTGACGACCCGGGCGCCGTGCCGGAAGCCGGTGACGATCGCCTGGCCGGGCTTCTCGCCGTGGACGTACGCCTCCCGCATCCGGGTCACGAGGAAGACCTCGTAGTCCATGGCCAGGCCGAAGACCACGCCCACCATGAAGATCGGCATCATGGACATGATCGGGCCGGTCTGTTCCACGCCGAAGAGCGAGCCGAGCCAGCCCCACTGGAAGACCGCGACGACCGCGCCCAGGGCCGCGACGACCGAGAGCAGGAAGCCGAGCGCCGCCTTCAGGGGCACCAGCACCGACCGGAAGACCAGCATCAGCAGCAGGAAGGCGAGGCCGACGACGAGCGCCAGGTACGGCAGCAGCGCGTCGTTCATCTTCTGCGAGAAGTCGATGTTCATCGCCGTGGAGCCGGTGACCAGAACCTCGGCGCCGGTGCCGGACTTGATGTCCTTGCCCGTGTCACGGATCGCGTGGACCACGTTCTCGGTCTCGGTGGAGCTCGGCCGGTCCTTCGGGACGACGGTGATCATCGCGGTGTCGCCGGCCTTGTTGAACTGGGCCGGGGAGACGGCGACGACGCCCGGGATGCCGGAGATCTCATCGGCGACCTGCTTGGCCGCACTCTTGCCGTCGGAGCTGTTCACGGTGTCGACGACGACCATCAGCGGCCCGTTGAAGCCGGGGCCGAAGCCGTCGGAGAGCAGGTCGTAGGCGCGCCGCTGGGTGGTGCTGGTGGGCTGGGAGCCGTCGTCCGGCAGACCCATCTCCAGGGAGGCGGCCGGTACGGCGACGACACCGAGGCCGATGACACCGGCCAGCAGCACCCAGACCGGCTTGCGCAGCACGAACCGCGCCCAGCGGGTGCCCATGTTCGGCTTGTCCTCGGCCCGGCCCGGGGCCCCGGCGGCCTTGCGCCCCTTGCGTCCCAGGACGTGCTTGCCCGCGAAGCCCATCATGGCCGGGACCAGGGTGAGCGCGATGAGGACGGCGATCGCGACCGTGCCGGCCGCGGCGAAGCCCATCTTCGACAGCATCGGGATGTTCACGACGGCGAGGCCGACCAGCGCGATCACGACGGTGAGGCCGGCGAAGACGACCGCGGAACCGGCCGTACCGACGGCCCGTCCGGCCGCTTCCTCGCCCTCCCGGCCCTCGGCCAGCTCGGCGCGGTAGCGGGAGACGATGAACAGCGCGTAGTCGATGCCGACCGCGAGGCCGATCATCATCGCGAGGATGGAGGTGGTGGAGCCCAGGTCGAGCACGTTCGCCAGGGCCGTGATCGTCGAGACTCCGATGCCGACCCCGATCAGGGCGGTGAGCAGCGGCAGCCCGGCGGCGATCAGCGAGCCGAAGGTGATGACCAGCACCACCGCGGCGATGGCGACACCGATGATCTCGGTGGCTCCGGTCTCCGGCATCACCTGGAGCGCGTCACCGCCGATCTCCACGGTCATCCCGCTCTTCTGCGCCGTGTGGCCCGCGTCCTCCAGAGCGGTGCGGGTCGCGTCGGTCAGCTCCATCGAGTTGACCTTGTAGGACACGGAGACGTACGCCGTGGAGCCGTTCTCGCTGACGGCGCCCGCGGTGTACGGGTCGGTGACGGAGGCGATCTGGTCCGAGCCGGACTTCAGCTCGCCGGCGACCCTGTTCACCTCGGCCTTGTTCGCCGGGTCCGTCATCTTCTGGCCGTCGGGGGCCTTGAAGACGACCCGTGCGGTCGCGCCGTCGGCGCCGACGTCGGGGAAGCGCTGTTCCAGCAGGTCGAAGGCCCTCTGCGCCTCCGTACCCGGGATCGAGAAGGAACTGGAGGTGGCGGTGGACGCGGAGGCCGCGCCGAATCCGGCGAGTGCCAGCAGTGCCACCCAGATCAGGGCGACATAGCGGCGGCGCCGGAAGGCGAGCCGTCCGAGCTTGTAGAGAAATGTGGCCACGGAGTCGTACTCCCGGTCAGGTCGTGTGCGTGGAAAAGGGCGTGAGGAACCAGCCCGACGACGAGAGCGGCGTGTCAGGTGGAGCTTGGGGAGAGGGCCGTACGAAGGGGACGGGTCGCGCTGAACGGTCCTGCCGCGCGAAGGGGTCAGACTCCGAGAGCGGGGAGAACCACGGAGTCGACGTAGTCGGTGAGGAATGCCTGGTCGACGGCGCGGTCCTCGACCAGCTGCCGGGCGGCGAAGGCGCCGATCAGCATGTGCGATACGTATTTCAGCGCCGGATTGTCCGGACGCAGTTCACCCCGGGACACGGCTCGGCGCAGCAGCGTGTCGAGGCCGGTCATCTCCGGCTCGATCAGCAGCTCGCGCAGGGCCTGGAGGAGATCGGGATTGTCGTGGACGGCATGGCTCAGGCCCCGCATCAGCGCGGAGTCCTTCTCCATCTGACAGTCGTCACTGCGGCTCAGCACGGCGTGGAAGTCACCGCGCAGCGATCCGGTGTCGATCTCCGCGAGGGAGACCGGCTTGTTGTGCCGCAGGGCCCTGACGACCAGCTCGGGCTTGCTCCCCCACTGGCGGTAGAGGGTGGCCTTGCTGGAACGGGTACGGGCGGCGACGGCGTCCATGGTCAGGGCGTCGTAGCCGACTTCGCGGAGCAGGTCGAGCACGGCGGCGTACAGCTCGCTCTCACGCTCGGGCGTGAGCCGGGTGCGCGCCATGGGTCGACCTCCCGTTCCCGTTTCTCGATCTCGCACATCAGCCATGGAACGAAACTGTTTCGTACACATCGACGGTACCCCGCCCGTCCAGCGAAACGAAATCGTTTCGCTTGTGTTCCGCACCACAAGTTGCCGGGGCCCCCGCGCGCGGAAAGCATTGAAGAGTGAGTGACGACGTCGCGTATCTCCGATTCCCGCACCTCCACGACGATCTGCTCTGCTTCGCCGCCGAGGACGACCTCTGGGTCGCTCCCCTCGCGCCGGAGGGGCAGCGGCCGGGCCGCGCGTGGCGGCTGACCGTCGACCGGACCAGAGTCAGCCACCCGCGGTTCTCCCCCGACGGGAGCCGCATCGCCTACACGACCTGGCGCAGCCTCGACCCCGAGATCCATCTCGCACCGGTCGAGGGGGGCCCGGCGAGGCGGCTCACCTACTGGGGGTCCATGGATGCCCGCGTCTGCGGCTGGACGCCCGATCCCGGGGACGCCGCCCAGATCCTCGCCGTGTCCTCGCACAACCAGCCGTTCTCGCACATCTCCTGGGCCTACGCCCTCCCCACGGACGGCAGCCCCGGCGGCAAGCTGCCCTGGGGACCGGTCTCCGACATCGCGGTCGCCGACATCGACGGCGAGCGCCGCACCCTGCTGCTCACCGGCAAGCCGCCGCACGAACCGGCCTCCTGGAAGCGGTACCGGGGCGGTGCGATGGGACGGCTGTGGCTGCACGGCAAGCGGCTGCTCCCGGACATCGGCGGGCACCTCGACTCGCCCATGTTCGTCGGCGACCGGATCGCGTTCCTCTCCGACCACGAAGGCGTCGGCAATCTGTACTCCTGCCGGCCCGACGGCACCGATCTGCGCCGCCACACGGACCACGACGCCTTCTACGCCCGGCACGCCTCCAGCGACGGCCGCCGGGTCGTCTATCAGTGCGCGGGCGACGTGTGGCTGGTGGACGACCTGGCGTCGCCGGACGCGGTACCGCGGAAACTGGAGGTACGGCTCGGCGGGCCGCGCGTCGGACGGCGTACGCACCAGGTGCCGGCCGCCAGCAACATCGACGCACTGTCCGTGGACGAGACGGGCCGGGCCAGCGCCGTCTCCGTACGCGGCAGCCTGTACTGGCTCACCCACCGCGACGGCCCCGCCCGGACGATCGCCGACACCCCGGGCGTCCGGGTCCGGCTGCCCGAGATGCTCGGCAGCGGCGGCCAGGTCGCCTACGTCACGGACGCCGACGGCGAGGACGCGATCGAGATCGCCTACCTGCCGCGCGCCAGCGGCGACCGCGCCCCGCGCCGGCTGGCCTCCGGACTGATCGGCCGGGTCCACGAACTGGTCTCCGACCCGGACGGCGAACGCCTGGCGATCGCGACTAACGACGGGCGGCTGCTGCTCCTGGACACGGACGAGGAGACGTCCACGGAGGAGCCCGTGGAACTGATCCGCTCCATCAACGGCCCGGTCCGCGACATGGCGTTCTCGCCGGACGGCGCCTGGCTGGCCTGGTCGCACCCCGGGATCGGCCGTTCACTGCGCCAGATCAAACTGGCCCGCATCCTCGGGACGGGATCGCCGGTCATCGTCGACGTCACCAACGGCCGCTTCGAGGACGAGAACCCCGTCTTCACGGGCGACGGACGCTACCTCGCCTTCCTCTCCTGGCGCGGTTTCGACCCGGTGTACGACGTCCACACCGGGGACCTCTCCTTCCCGCTGGGCTGCCGCCCCTACCTGGTGCCGCTCTCCTCGGCGACGCCCTCCCCGTTCGCCCTGTCGCCGGAGGGGCGCCCGGCGGCGGGCGGTCTCGACCCGGCCGACGACGTACCCGACGTGGGTGTGGGAGAGGGGCCGTCGACGGTCACGGTCGAGTTCGAGGGGCTGGAGAACCGGGTGACGCCGTTCCCCGTCTCGGCATCGAAGTACTCGGCCCTTCGTCCGGTGAGCGGCGGCGGGCTCGTCTGGCTGCGCTGGCCGATCTCCGGCGCGCTCGGTGAAACGTTCGCGAACCCGGCGGACATGTCGGGTCGCCCCACCCTCGAACACTTCAACATCTCCAAGGCCAGGAAAACCGAACTCGTCGGCCACCTCGACTGGTTCGCGGTCAGCGGCGACGCGACACGGCTGGTCGTCATGGACGAGGGCGAGCTGCGCGCCGTCCCCGCCACCGAGATCGGCGACAGCGACTCGACGGTCTACCTCGACCTGCGCCGCATCCTGCACGAGGTCGACCCGGCGGCGGAGTGGCGCCAGGCGTACGCGGAGGGCGGCCGCATCATCCGCTCGTACTTCTGGGAACCGGACATGTGCGGCATCGACTGGGACGCCGTGCTCGACCAGTACCGCCCGCTGGTCGAGCGGGTCGCCTCCCCCGACGAGTTCGCCGATCTGATGCGTGAGGTCCTGGGCGAACTGGGCACCTCGCACGCGTACGTCGCACCGGCCCGCCGCAACGAGGGCCCGCCGCACTACCAGCGGGCGATCGGGCTGCTCGGCGCGAACCTGGTGTGCCGGGACGGCGACTGGACGATCCGTCGCATCCTGCCCGGTGACTCCTCCGACTCCAAGGCCCGTTCCCCGCTGGCCGGTACGGGCATCCGGGCGGGCGCGGTCCTCACCCATATCGACGGCCGCCCCGTCGACCCGGTGGCGGGCCCGTACCCCCTCCTCTCCGCGGCGGGCGGCACCACCGTGGAACTCACCTTCCGCCCACCCGAAGGGGAGGGCCCCTCCCGCCGCGTCGCGATCATCCCCCTGATCGACGAACGCCCCCTGCGCTATCAGGACTGGGTGGCCAAACGCCGTGAAGTCGTAAGGGAGTTGAGCCACGGCAAGTGCGGGTACCTGCACATCCCCGACATGGGCGGCTCCGGCTGGGCACAGTTCAACCGGGACCTGCGCATGGAGGTCTCCCGCCCGGCGCTGATCGTCGACGTACGCGGCAACGCGGGCGGCCACATCAGCGAGCTGGTGGTCGAGAAGCTCACCCGCACGATCCTCGGCTGGGACCTGACCCGCAACGCCCAGCCGGTCAGTTACGCCTCCAACGCGCCCCGGGGCCCGGTGGTCGCCCTGGCCGACGAGGCGACGTCCTCCGACGGCGACATGATCACCGCCGTGTTCCGGCTGCTGAAGCTGGGCCCGGTGGTGGGCCAGCGGACGTGGGGCGGCGTGGTCGGCATGACCGGCCGGCACCGGCTGGGCGACGGCACGGTGATCACGGTGCCGATGAACGCGGCCTGGTTCGAGACGTACGGCTGGTCGGTCGAGAACTACGGCGTCGAACCGGACCTGGAGGCCCTGCGCACCCCGCTCGACTGGGCCGAGGGCCGGTACGCGGTACTCGACGACGCGGTGCGGGTGGCCCTGGACCTGCTGGCCGCGCACCCGGCGGCGACCCCGCCGACGTACGACTCCGTCCCGGACCGGCGGCGCCCGCCCCTGCCACCGCGGTAGAAGGCCCCGCGGCGGCACACCGTTCGGCGCTCAGCACGTCGGCCCGGCTCCGGATCTGCCGAGGACGGCGCGGCGCAGGGGGCACGCTGAGTATTTCTCGCCCTGGAGGCCCTGGCCGGCTTCGGCCTGCAGCCCGTCGCTCTGGCCGCTGCTCCCCTGCTGGTCGCCCTCACGGGAATCACACCGTTCGCGAATATTGCAGTGATCGTTCTGCTGACGTCCACCTATGCCGTACTCATCGTGCCGGGTACCGTCCAGCTTGCGTCACCCGCAACAGTCAAGGACCGGCTCGACCACAGGGCGACGATCCCGACTTCGTGAGGAGCACCCAAGACGTGGCCCAGCTTCGCTGCACCGGCATCACCTATGCGTACGGCGGTCTTACCGTCCTGGACGGGGCGGACCTGTCGGTCTCGGCAGGGGAACGCGTGGGCATCGTCGCCCCGAACGGCACAGGCAAGTCAACCCTGCTGCGGATAGCCGGCGGTGACCTGGCTCCGGACAGCGGGACCGTAACCCGGGCGCCGGTGACCGCGACCGTTATCCGTCTGGCCCAAGAACGGGACATGCACGACGGCGAGCCGCTGGGTGACTATCTCGCCCGCCGTACCGGTGTCGCCCAGGCACAGAAGGACCTGGACGCCACCACCCGGTTGTTGGAGGAGCAACTGCCTGGTGCAGACCACGCTTACGCCGAGGCCTGGGACAGGTGGCTCGCCCTGGGAGGAGCGGACCTTCCCGAACGCGCCGCCGGCGTTACGGCCGACCTGGGACTGCGGCTCGACGCCAGAGCCACCTGCGAGCTGTCCGGTGGACAACGCGCACGACTGGCGCTGGCCGCCGTGCTGCTGGCTCAACCGGATATCCTGCTGCTGGACGAACCGACCAACGACCTGGACGACGACGGGCTGTCCCGGCTGGAGCAGCATGTCCGGCACAGCCGAGCGGGCATCGCGCTGATCAGCCACGACCGTGCCTTCCTGGCGGCAACGGTGGACAAGGTCGTGGAACTGGACGAGTTCACCCGCCGTACCAGCGAGTTCGGCGGCGGTTGGGACAGCTTCGTCACGGAGCGTGCCGCCGCCCGGCAGCGGGCTGTCGAGGCCTACGCGGCCTATGAGGCCACCCGGCAGCAGCTGACCGGCACGGCCCGCACGCAGCGGGAGTGGGCCCGTCAGGGCGCGGCTCGTGCGGTCAATCCGCGACGGCAGCCCGATGGGGACAAGTTCCGCAAGGCGTCCCGGCTCGCTGGTGCGCAGAACACCGGTGCGGCAGCTGCCAAGGCCGACCGTGCCGTGCAGCGGCTTGATGCCGCCGCACCTGAGCAGGTGAGGGAGGCATGGCGACTGCAGTTCACGATCGCCGAGGCCGGCGCCCCGTCCGGGACCGCATTGTCGCTGCACGGGGCAGTCGTGCGGCGCGGATCGTGCCACCTCGGGCCCCTGGACCTTGAGGTCGGCTTCGGTGAGCGGGTGCGGATCGCCGGTCACAACGGCAGCGGCAAGACGACGCTGCTGAGCGCCCTGCTCGGTCGTCTGCGGTTGGCGAAGGGCACGCAGCACATCAGCTCTGCTGCCCGCTTGGGCGAGGTCGATCAGACACGAGCCCTACTGGACTGCGAACGGTCCACCGCCGACATCGTGGGCGACGCCACCGGCATGGACACCACCGAGACCCGTACACTCCTGGCCAAATTCCGGCTTGGCCAGGACCTGGCGCTGCGGCCGGCATCGTCGCTGTCGCCGGGCGAACGCACCCGCGCCGGTCTCGCACTTCTGCAGGCACAAGGTGTCAACTGCCTGATACTCGACGAGCCCACCAACCACCTGGACATCGAAGCGGTGGAACAGCTCGAACAAGCGGTGGCCTCCTTCACCGGCTCGCTGTTGCTGATCACGCACGACCGACGTCTGGCCGACGCCGTCCGCGTCGACCGCACCATCCGCGTCGACGACTACCGGCAGCCGTGAGCCAATGCTCTGCCGACTGCCGGCCTACCGGGCCAGAGCAAGGCGAACCAGGTCCGCCTTGTTACGCACACCCAGCTTCGAACGGATCCGCTTCACATGGGTGTCGACCGTGTGCTGGCTGATGCCCAGGCGACGCGCGGCCTGAGCGTGGGTGAGTCCGGCGGCGATGAAGTCCAGCACCCCGGCGTCATCCCCGTCCGCGACTCCAAGCGCGCCGAAGGCCCGGCGCTCGTGATCCCCGCGTCCGCCTGGACCCCGTTCGTCGAGTCCGTCAAGGCGCCCTGAGCGTCGAGCAGTTCACTGCCCACCCGGAGCGAGCGTGGCGACCGGTCACTGGACGGCGGTGACGCCGTCCGGGTTCGGGTCCGGCTTCCCTCTCTCCAGGCACCTCCACGCCACGGGGAAATGACCACGTCTCCCGGTGATGGGCCAGCCGATGACCTCTTCCAGTTGGAGATCGCGGAGAACAGCTTTGTCGAGCTTGGCGCCGGTGGCATTCGTCAGCCCGTGGGGTGGGGCACCGGTGAGGACCCGGCCGAAACGGGCTCCGGTCAGATCCGCTGCGCGCAGGTCGGCGCCAGTCAGATCGCAGCCCGCCAAATTGACCCCCCGCGTGGAGGCGCCGCTCAAATTCGCTCCGCGGAGATCGCATAGTTTGAAGTGGCAGCCATCGAGGGCGGCTTGGCGGAGATCTGTCTCGCGAAATGTGCACCGCGTGAACCACAACGACCGCAAGCGCACCGAAACGAGATCCGCGCCGTCAAAGGACTCCCGCTGGAGAGTCGCGTACTGACGGCGGGAGGCGAGGTTCTCCTTCAGCGTTACCAGTCGGCCCATGCTGGACATCGTGCCAGCTCTTGAATGGGGCTGTCGTTGCCGGACAGTTGGCCGAGCACGGCTACTGCGCCGGCCACAGCCGCTTCTTCCGTGGCCTTCGACTGCACCTGGTGTGCACCCTCAGCGCCTGCCGATCGCTTTCGCCCCGACCAGGGCCAAGGCCGACGAGCGCGAGACGCTGCTGGACCTGCTCGCTGCCGAACCGGAACGTTGGAATCGATCATCCAGGAAGGCCTCAGGATCGGCCTTCCTGGACGGGTCCGTCCCGGAACGACCCCGGACGATCCTCTACCACCGGGCGCCGCAGTGTCTCCCACTGCGCTGCGGCACCGTCCAGCAGCATCTCCAGGGCCGTGGGGTAGGCACTGTCGACCATGCGGGTCGCCAGGAGGGGCGCCGCCTCGGCAATCCGGGGGTGTGTGGTTTGCGGCAGGCGGGCGTACGTCGAGCGCCACATGTCCTCGTCCGCTCTGAGGCTTTCGCGCGGCAGGGCCAGCGAGGCGGCGTCGAGCGCGGCGAAGGCCAGGGTCTGGTCGATGAAGGCCTGGTAGATCCGTACCGCGTCCGGCAGCGGGAACCCCGCCGTGCGAAGTACGTCGAGGATGGCCTCGTCGGCCGCCACCTCGTTGGCTCTGCCGGTGACCCGGTTCGCGGTCAGCAGCGCCGCCTGCGGATGCGCCAGGTACACGGCGTGGATGCGCAGACCGAGGCCGCGCAGATCCGACCGCCATTCCCCCGTGGGCCGCCAGCCCTGCAGGGCCTGCCCGATGAGGGCGTCGCCGATGGCGAGGGTCAGATCGTCCATTCCGCGGAAGTACCGGTAGAGGGTGCTGGGGTCGGCGTCCAGGGCCAGTCCGAGACGGCGGGCGGTGAGTCCCGCGCTGCCGTGCTCACGCAGCATCCGCAGGGCGGTCTCGACGATCAGTTCCCCGGACAGCACGGTGCCGCTCCGGGTGGGACGACGGCGTCGCCGCTTCTCCTCGGGCACCACCGTTTTCGCCACCGCTGCCTCCTCGCCCGACCCTTATGCCAACACCATTGACCTTATCCGAGTACCCGGCGTTGGATCTCCTGGCAGGGGCGCCGCACCTCCCGTCCGTGCGGGCACGCCCCGTCTCCGCAGAGAGGAAGTCCGTGTCATGCGTGTTCTGCTTGTGGGAGCCGGCGGTGTGGGCACCGCGATCACCCGGATCGCGGCCCGGCGCTCGTTCTTCGACGAGATGGTCGTGGCCGACTACGACCTGAGCAGGGCCGAGGCGGCGGTCGCCGCTCTCACGGGCACGGAAGGCTCCGAGGGCCGCTTCCGCGCCGAGCGCGTGGACGCCTCCGACCGGACGGCCGTGTCGGCGCTGCTGACGCGGTACGGATGCGACGTCCTGCTCAATGCCACCGACCCGCGGTTCGTGATGCCCCTCTTCCACGCGGCGCGCGCGGCCGGCGCGACCTACCTCGACATGGCGATGTCCCTGTCGCGCCCGCACCCCGAGCGACCGCACGAGGAGTGCGGGGTCATGCTCGGCGACGCGCAGTTCGCGCAGGCCGACGACTGGGAGAAGGCGGGCGCGCTGGCCCTCGTCGGTATGGGTGTGGAGCCGGGGCTGTCCGACGTCTTCGCGCGGTACGCGGCCGACGAACTCTTCGACGAGATCGAGGAGATCGGCATCCGCGACGGTGCGAACCTCACCGTCGACGGCTATGACTTCGCCCCCTCCTTCAACATCTGGACCACCATCGAGGAGTGTCTCAATCCGCCGGTCGTCTACGAGGCGGACCGCGGCTGGTTCACCACCGCGCCCTTCAGCGAGCCGGAGGTGTTCGACTTCCCCGAGGGCATCGGCCCGGTCGAGTGCGTGAACGTGGAGCACGAGGAGGTGCTGCTCGTCCCCCGTTGGATCGGCGCACAGCGCGTGACCTTCAAGTACGGCCTGGGCGAAGAATTCATCCAGACCCTCAAGACGCTGCACCTCCTGGGCCTGGACAGCACCGAACCGGTGACCGTGCCGGGCGCTGCGGGGCCGGTGAGTGTGTCGCCCCGCGATGTCGTGGCCGCCTGCCTGCCGGACCCGGCGACGCTGGGCGATCGTATGCACGGCAAGACCTGCGCGGGCACCTGGGTGCGCGGCACCAAGGACGGCGCACCGCGCGAGGTCTACCTCTACCACGTGGTCGACAACCAGTGGTCAATGGCCGAGTACGGCTCCCAGGCGGTGGTGTGGCAGACGGCCATCAACCCGGTCGTCGCGCTCGAACTCCTGGCAACGGGCGCGTGGACCGGCTCGGGAGTCCTCGGCCCGGAGGCCTTCCCCGCCCGCCCCTTCCTGGATCTGCTCAACGCGTATGGCTCTCCGTGGGGCATGCGGGAGCAGTGACCGTCTCGGCTCATCAAGGATCCGACGTCCCTCCTGGGTGGGGCGAGCGCCCCGCAGCCGATCCACTCGCCGCTGTCGGGGTATTCCCCGCTCGTCGTCCCCGCGTCCGCTCGGACCCCGCTCGCCGGGCCCGTCAAGGCACCCTGCCGCGAACACCGGGCGGACGCCGTCCGCCCCGCCGGTGACCTGTGGTCTCCGGCGGGGCGGAACGTCCGTACGGAGCGCGGGAATTCGCCCGTTCGGGCGTGATCAGCCGACGCGCACGCCGAACTGGAAGCTGCCGATGGTGTTCATCGACTCGTAGCGGACCAACGTGCCCGGGTAAGGGGCGTGCAGGACGGTGTTGTTGCCCGCGTAGAGCGCCACGTGCGAGGTGTTGTTGAAGAAGACCAGGTCGCCCGGCTTCAGCGCGCTGCGCCCGATGCGGACACCGTCGTTGACCTGGGTGTACGTGACCCGGGAGATCTGGACATTGGCCTGGGCGTAGGCCCACTGGGTCAGCCCGGAGCAGTCGAAGGATCCGGGGCCGGTACCGCCGCGGCCGTACGGCTTGCCCACCTGGGCAGAGGCGGCGTTCAGGGCGGCGGCACCCCAGGCGGAGGCGGGGACCTCGTTGCCGAGTTCGACCCGGTCGCCCGCGGCACGGCTGGCGCGCTGCTGGTCCTCGCGCATCTTCGCGCGCTCGGCTTCGGTCATCGTGTTGAGCAGGCGCTGCGCCTCGGCCAGCTTGCTCTGGAGCTTCTTCTTCTTCGCGCCGAGCGTCTTGCGCACGTCCGCGAGGTCACCGAGCTTGTCCTGGGCCTCCTTGCGCTCCTGCGCGAGGATCCGCTGCTTCCCCTGGATCTTCCCCAGGGTATCGGTCTGCTTGGCCGTCAACTGGTCGAGGGCCGAGGCCTCGTCGAGGAAGGTGTCCGGGTTGGACGAGAGGAAGAGCTGCACCGACGGGTCGATGCCGCCGGAGCGGTACTGCGCCGCAGCGAGCGAACCGAGGCCGTTGCGGAGCGCGTTGATCTCCTGCTGGCTGCGGGCCACCTTGTCCTGCAGCGCGCTGACTTCCTTCTCCAGCTTCTGCTGCTTCTCCTTGGCGCCGTAGTACTGCTCATTGGCCTCGCCCGCCTCGTGGCTGAGTTTCTCGACCTCCGCCCTGACCTCGCCCTTGGAGGGCTTCGGTGCGGCTTGGGCCGCCTGGGAGGTCAGAGCCACGGCCGCGGCGGCGGTCGCGGTGAGCACGGTCACGCGGGCGCGGCTCGGCTGCTTGGGACGACGGTGGGACGCCACGAAGGCGAGCTCCTTCTTCCTCCAGCCGCCTACCGGGCTGTGGGGGAGACGAATCCCCGGCTCCGTGCACGTCACGGACTCGGCGGTGCCTTCACTGCCACCCCGGTTGGGTGATCAATCGCGCGAAGGTTCGAGGCCCGACCTTAGTAACCATCGTGTGACCAGTTCAATTCCTCGCGGGAAGAATCTCGTCACAGGGGCACTTCTTTGGTCACATCGCACCGGCTGTAGCCGTGACTTGACGGTCCGTTCCTGATTTCCAGCACGCCGCAACGGGTCTCACCAGACGCGTGAAAGCCGTTTCGGAGGCAAGGCGGACGCAAACCGGGCCCGGCCCCCGCCCTCCGCCTCTCCGTCGCGCACGTCCGGCACGAAGGCTGCGCGGACATTTGCCGGACACACCGTGCCGGTGGTTTGTTGACTGCGGGTCAGGGCTGTAGTAGGCCATTCAAGGCCGTGCACGCGGTTGCCGACAATGCGGCCGTGATCGTGGCCGAAGACCTCACCACGACTTTCGCCGGCGTCAAGAAGCTGGGGAAGAACACGAACCGACGCCTCGCCGCGTGGACCAAGGGTGTCACCGCGGAAGCGCTCAATGCCGTGTCGGACCGCAGAGGTTCTGCGGTGCGGCTGGTCAACGCTGCCTATACATCACAAGTCGTCCCCTTTACGAACATCCTTGGTGTCCGCAAAGGGGACAGGCTTCACTGCACCGAGTGCGGGACTGTGTGGCAAGCCGACCACGCCGGAGCGGTCAACATCCTGCACAGGGACAGTGATCCCATCACCCTGTTCACCGCGCACACGCGGGTGAGACAGCTCTTGCAGGAACGTACCGACCGCCAACGGTCCCGACTGCCGATGGACCAGGACTCCAGCACGTCAGCACAACTGTGCTCGTGCGGAGAGCAAAATATCCGAATGCTCAACAACGAGCAATAAGCAGGAAGCAGCAACGACGTGCACCAGCTCACGTACGACGACATCAAGGCCGCCACCGAACGGATCGCCGGGCACGTCCGCCCGGTCGCCGTGGCCCCCGTCGACCCGGGAACGATCCGCACGGCGCACCGCGGTCCGCTCGACGACCGGCCCGAGAAGCCCTACGAGGTCTGGTTCGCACTGGAGTTCATGCAGTACACCGGCTCCTTCAAGGCGCGCGGCGCGCAGAACTTCATCCAGGCCCACCGCGAGGCAGGCACCCTGCCGAGCGCTGGGGTGACCATCGCCTCCGGCGGCAATGCCGGGCTGGCCTGCGCCTGGGCGGCCCGGCAACAGGGCGTGCGGGCAACGGTGTTCGTGCCGACCGTCGCCCCGGCGGTGAAGGTGGCCAAGCTCCGCGGCTTCGGGGCGGACGTGCGGCTGGTCGGCGCGGAGTACGCCGAAGCCCTGGAAGCGTGCGAGGAGTTCGCCGCCTCGTCCGGCGCGCTCGCCGCGCACGCCTACGACCACCCGCTGATCGCCGCAGGGGCCGGCACCCTGCTGGAGGAGATCCACGCCCGGATCCCCGGTCTGGACACCGTGGTGGTCTCGGTCGGCGGCGGCGGCCTGTTCGCCGGCGTCGCCGCCGCTGCCCGGCACCACGGAATCCGCACGGTCGCCGTCGAGCCGGAGAACTGCCGGGCGCTGAACGCCGCCATCGAGGCCGGTCGCCCGGTCGACGTCCCCGTCGACTCGATCGCCGTCGACGCCCTCGGCGCCCGACGCGCCACCGCACTGGCCCTGCACGCCGCCCGCCAGGACGACGTCCGCTCCGTCCTGGTACCGGACGGCGAAATCGTCCGCGCCCGCCAGACGTTGTGGGACCACCACCGCGTCGCCGTCGAACACGCTGCCGCCACCGCACTGGGCGCGCTCACCGCTCCGGACCTTCCGAACGGGCCGACGGCGCCGGGCCACGGCTACCGGCCGCGCGACGGCGAGCGGGTCGCCGTGGTGCTGTGCGGGGCGAACACCGACCCGAGCGACCTGGTGCGCCCGGCCGAGAACTGAGATCCGGTGGCCGGCCGGGACTTGCCGCCCTGGCCGGTGGCCCCGCCGGAAGCCCCGGCCGACGCCACGCGAAAGGGGCGCACCCGGTCACCCGGGCACGCCCCTCACAGGCAACGCGCAGTGTCACGAATCGCGTCAGCGGTCGAAGCGCTCGCGGGTGTCGTCCGTCGCGCCCTGGGCCTTGCCACGGCCCTGCTGCGACGTCTTCGAGCCCGGCTTCGAGGCCCGCTGGGACGCGCCCTGCGCCCGCTCCCGGCCCTCGCCGTGGGCCTCGCGGCCCGCGCCCTTGCCCTCGTTCGTCTTCTTCTTCGCCTGGTCGGCGAGCTCCTGCGCCTTGTCCTTGAACTGGTCTGCGATACCCATGCTGTTTACTCCTAGTGATTGCGTGGGGACGACCCGTAAGGGCCTCGATCAGAGTTACACGCTCCGACACGCCGCGCATTTCGATCAATTACGCTGCGTACGCACCGCCCGCGCGTCCCGGTCCGCCGCGCCTCCCGCGCCCACGAGCCCCTTGCTCACGCCCTCCAGCCGCGGCCCGAACCGTCGCATCTCCCGCTGCCCGACGACGCCGATCAGCGCGGGGAGGTAGCCCCGTACGGACTGCATCCCGCGCAGCCACCACTGCGCGTACACGTGCGCGGAGCGCCGTTCGATACCGGCCACGATCCGGTCGACCGCCGGTCCCAGCGGGTACGTACGGTTCGACGGCCAGGGCAGCCGCTGCCGCAGTTCCCGCATGACGTCGTCCTGGTCGGCGCCCCGCACCATGTCCGTGTCGGTCCAGGACAGATAGCCGACCCCGACCTTCACGCCGCGGTAGCCGACCTCGGCCCGCAGGCTGTGCGCGAACGCCTCGACCCCCGACTTGGACGCGCAGTACGCGGTCATCATCGGCGCGGGCGTTATGGCGGCGAGCGAGGCGATCTGGAGGAAGTAGCCGCGGCTTTCCATGAGGACCGGCAGGAACGCCCGGCCCGTCACCGCGCCGCCGATCAGGTTGACCTCGATGACCCGCCGCCACGCCTCCGGGTCCGAGTCGACGAACGGACCGCCCGACGCGACCCCGGCGTTGGCGACGACGACGTCGACCTTCCCGAACCGCTCCTTGACCTCCTCGGCGACGCGGGCCATCGCCTCATGGTCGGTGACGTCCGCGAACCAGTGGTCGCTCTCCGAATGCAGCCGCTCGGAGACCTTCTTCAGCTCGTCCGGCTCCAGGCCGACCAGCGCGAGCTTCGCGCCGCGCGCCGAGAGCTTGCGGGCCAGCAGTTCACCCACGCCACGCGCCGCGCCCGTGACGACGACGACCTGTCCTTCGAGACTCCGCCGATCGCTCATGCGACATCCTCCTTCTCGGCCGTACCGTCCACACCATCCGCAACGCCCGAACTGCCCGCACCGGTCGTGCCGGCCGTGCCGCCCGCGCCGCCCGCGCCGCCCGCCGGGACGTACGCGGTGACGAGCTCCCGGATCTTCGCGGTGACCGCCTCGGGCGCCTCCACCGGTGTCATGTGCCCCATGCCCGCCAGTTCGGTGAGGCCCAGGCAGTCGGGGAGCGCCGCCGCGATCGCGCGGGCGTGCACGGGCGGCGTCAACCGGTCCTGCGCACCCGCGATCACCGCCGTGGGCACCCGCAACTCCCGTACCCCGGCGTCGAGATCGAGGTCCGCGAGGACGTGCCCCCAGGCGACCCTGGCCACCCGCGGACACGCGTGCACGATCCGGGCGCAGGTCTCGACCCGTTCCGGGGCCGAGCCCGCTCCCATCGTGCCGTACTTGAGTATCCGCCTGGAAACCGGCGTGACCGGTCCCAGCGGGGCGCGTGCCCCGAGAATCGCGCGGGTCGTCCGGGTCCGGACGGCCCCGGCCCGCAACGGCACCACCAGCGACTCGTCGATCAGCCGCGAACTGCCGGTGCTGCACAGCAGTATGGCCGCCGCGTGCGCTCGCAGTCCGGCGCGCCGCGCGGCGGCCATCATCGTCATGCCGCCCATGGAGTGCCCGGCGAGCACGGCCTTCTCGCCCGGTGCGAGGGTGGCGGCCAGTACCGCTTCGAGGTCGTCGGCGAGGGCGTCGGTGCTGTAGCCCTCGCGGCCGACGGCGGGTGAACGGCCGTGGCCCCGCTGGTCGTAGGCGACGACCCGGTGGTCCGCCGCCAGATCCCGGATCTGTGCGGCCCAGAAGTGGGTGTTGCAGGTCCAGCCGTGCGCGAGGACCACCGCGGGGGCACCGTCCGGTCCGTGCACCTCGACGTAGATCCGGGCGCCGTCGGCGGAGAGCGCGGTCAGCTCACGTGCGGGGACCGGCGGGGCGTCGTCCCGTCGTAGCAGCCGGCTCATCCCACGGCCTCCTCGGAGACGGCCCGTTCGGCGGCGACCCGCTTCGGTATCCGCACGATCGCGTACTCCGCAAGGTCGACCGACCGCGTCGCCCTACGGAATTCG
This sequence comes from Streptomyces sp. NBC_00846, assembly GCF_045207325.1. Lineage (NCBI taxonomy): Bacteria > Bacillati > Actinomycetota > Actinomycetes > Kitasatosporales > Streptomycetaceae > Streptomyces > Streptomyces sp. NBC_00846. The sequence continues at coordinate 3,007,153 of NZ_CP108846.1, forward strand.
GCGGTGGTACCCGGCCACACCGTGGTGTTGCGGCCGTTGGCGTCCAGGTACCAGCTGGTGCAGCCGCCGGTGTTCCACACGGTGCGCTTCATCCGGTCCTGGACGCGACGGTTCCACGCGCCGACCGCCGAGGGTCGCGCGTCGAGTGCGACCCGGCCGCCCAGCACGTTCAACTGGCGCAGGTAGTCGGCCATGTAGTTCAGCTGGGACTCGATCATCAGGATCATCGAGGAGTTCCCGAGCCCCGTGTTCGGGCCGATGATCGTCATCCAGTTGGGGAAGCCGGCCGCGCTCGCACCGCGCAGCGCCTGCATACCGCCCTTCCAGGATTCGGCGAGCGTGCTGCCTTCCGCGCCCACCACCCGGTCGGCGATCGGCATGTCGGTCACGTGGAAGCCGGTGCCGAAGATGATCGCGTCGACCTCGGTCTCCGTACCGTCACAGGCGACGACCGTGGAGCCGCGCACCTCGGCCAGCCCGGAGGCGACCACGTCCACGTTGGGCTGGGCGAGCGCCGGGTAATAGGCGCTGGAGAGCAGGATGCGTTTGCAGCCGATGCGGTACGAGGGGGTCAGCTTGGCCCGCAGCGCCGGGTCCTTGATGGACCGGGCCATGTTGGACTTGGCTATCTTCTCGACCAGGCTCAGTTCGTTCGGGTGTTTGGTGAAGGCGCTGACCTGCAACTCCCGTATGCCCCAGAGCAGTCCGCGGCGTGCGGCGCCGGTGACGGGGAGCGTGCGGTGCAGCCAGCGCTCGGCGCCGCTGATCCTGCGGTCCATGCGGGGCATGACCCAGGGCGGGGTGCGCTGGAAGAGCGTCAGCCTGGCGGCCTTCGGCTGGATCGAGGGCACGATCTGGATGGCGGAGGCGCCGGTGCCGATCATCGCGACGCGCTTGCCGGTCAGGTCGTAGTCGTGGTCCCAGCGGGCCGAGTGGAAGACCTTGCCGGGGAAGCCGTCGAGCCCGGGAATGTCCGGCGTCTTCGGGTCGGAGAGCGGTCCGGTCGCGGAGACGACGACATCGGCCGTGAGCGTGGCCCCGTTGCCGGTCCCGATGACCCAGTGGAGCTCGTCGCGGTCCCAACTCATCTTCATGACTTCATGGTTGAGTCTGATGTGCGGGCGCAGCCCGAAGGTGTCCGCGACATGTCCCAGATAGGCGCGGATGTGTTCCTGCCCGGAGAAGGTGCGCGGCCACTCGGGGTTGGGCGCGAACGAGAACGAGTAGAGGTGGGACGGTACGTCGCAGGCGCAGCCCGGGTAGCTGTTGTCGCGCCAGGTGCCGCCGACGGAGCCGGCCCGTTCCAGGACGACGAAGTCCGTGATGCCTTCGCGGCGCAGCCGGACCGCGGCCCCGAGGCCCCCGAATCCGGATCCGATCACCGCCACTCGTACGTGCTCGTGCTGGGCCATGCTGCCGCCTCCCGCGGTACGTCACACGACTCCGCCAGCAATCACTGGCATTGTTGGGAGGGTAGAGCAGCTCTCTACCGATGGGTAGGGGTCCGGCAAGGGAAAGTTACCGGCGGTACAACATAGGGTGCGGGTGTGGCTGAGGGACGCGAGCACCGCGAATACCGGATGGAGGAGCTGGCCAAGGAGGCCGGCATCCCCGTACGGACCGTGCGCTTCTACCGGGAGCGCGGCCTGATCTCGCCGCCCCGCCGCGAGGGGCGCATCGCCTGGTACGACGATCACCACCTGGCCCGGCTGCGCACCATCGCGGGCCTGCTGGAGCGGGGCCACACCCTGACCGGCATCGCCGATCTCGCCCGCACTTTCGAGAGCGGGCGCGATGTCGCCGAGGTGCTGGGCCTGGGCGAGCCCAGCGAGGAGACGCCGGTCCGCGTCACCCCCGAACAGCTCGCGGACTACTTCGAGGGCGAGGTCACCCCGGAGAACCTGGCCGCCGCCCTCGACCTGGGCTATCTGGCCACCGACGGCGACGAGATCGTCCACATCAGCCGCCGTCTGCTGGAGGTCTCGGCGGAGCTGGTACGGGAAGGGGTGCCGCTCGCCACGGTGTTCGCGGCCGGCCGCCGGGTCCGCGAACACGCGGACGCACTCGCCGAACTCTTCGTCAGCGTCCTCGAAGCCCACAGCGACGAGGATGCCCGCGGCAACGCGCCTGAACCGCCCCAACTACGCCCGCTGGCACGCGCGGTGGTGGACGCCGAGCTCTCCATGGCCCTGGACCGCCGCCTGCGCCGAGAGGACACCGACCGACCGCCGCGCAAGCCGGCTTCCTGACGCGGAGGGCCCGGAACGGCGTGCGCCCGACGGCCAACAGGCCGACGACCGAAACGGCGTTGACCGGCAGACCGAAGGTCTACAGGCCGAAGACCGGCGGACCGAAGACCGGCAGGCCAAAGACCTACAGGTCGAAGACCACCGTCACCGGCGCGTGGTCGCTCCAACGCTCGCCGTGCGTCGCAGCCCGCTCGACCCAGCCCTTCACCGCACGGGCGGCCAGCCCCGGCGTCGCGACCTGGTAGTCGATCCGCCAGCCCATTGAAATATAGATACAGTTTGCTCCCGGAGGGGGATTCGCATGACCCATACGAACAACGACCGCCCCGGACTGCGGGCACTCGTCGCGGTACGACTGAGCGTCAGGACCGAGGAATCGACATCGCCGAAGCGCCAGCGGGAAGCCGGCGAGGCGGAGGCCAGGCGCCTCGGAGCTGAGGTCGTCGGCTACGCGGAGGACCTGGATGTCTCCGCCACCAGGACGACTCCGTTCGAACGGCCGGAACTGGGCGACTGGCTGGCCAGACCCGACGACTTCGACGTGATCGTCTGGTGGCGGCTCGACCGTGCCGTCCGCTCCATGGGCGACATGGCCGAGCTGACGCGCTGGGCGAAGCGCCACGGCAAGCGCCTGGTCTTCGCGGAGGGCCCGGGAGGCAGCTCACTGGAACTGGACATGACCTCGATCATGTCCGAATTGATCACCATGCTGCTGGCCTTCGCCGCGCAGATGGAGAGCCAGGCCATCAAGGAGCGCGTCACGAGCGCCAATGCGGCGCTGCGGGCGATGGGGCGGTACTCCGGAGGGCTCCCGCCGTACGGATACGCACCCGTTCAGCGTCCAGCCGGCGAAGGATGGACGCTGGCCCAGGACCCGAAGCGCGTGGAAGCCATCGAAACGATGATCCGGATGCTACTGGACGGCAACGCTCCGAACGCCATCGCATTCCATCTGAACAGCGAAGACATCTTGACGCCTCGCGATTGGAATGACGTTCGGCAAGGGCGAAACCCGAAGGGGCGCAAGTGGGTCGGCCAGACCGTCAAACGCGTACTGCTGTCCCCGTCGCTCCTCGGTCACCAAACGTACGCGGGCTCCGTCGTCCGGGACGGCAACGGCCTGCCGGTGAGCATCACCTCCGACCCGATCCTGACGCGAGACCGGTTCGAGCAGATCAAGGCCGCGCTTGGTGAACGCCCCAAGGGGGCCGCAGGGAATCGCAAGGACACCGGCGCACTCCTGCTCGGCGTCCTGCACTGCGCCTCCTGCAAGGGCCGCATGTACCGGGTCCCCGCACACGGCTACTCGGTCTACGTCTGCCGGGCCCGCACCAAGGGACTTCACTGCGAGGCTTCCGTAGCCATCAAGACCGACTGGGTGGAGGAGTACGCGGAACGGGAGTTCCTGAAGGAGTGGGGAGGCTTCCCCGTACTGGAACGGGTGACGTACCCCGGCTACGACCCCCGCCCCGAACTGGAGGAGATCACCACCGAACTCCGCGAGCTGTACGCCGTTCGCGAATCGCGGCGATCACGTGTCGGCCTCGCCATCTGGCAGGAGCAGGTGGACGCACTGGAGGGCCGCGCCGAGGTCCTGGAAGCAACTCCAGTACAGAAAGAACGCACGGAGCTGGTTCCCACAGGGAAGACCTACGCCGATTACTGGAGGATCGGCGACGCCCGCGAACGGCGGTTCATGCTGCTCGACACCGGAACCCGCCTGGAGTGCGCGAAGGGTCAGCGAGGGGGACGCCCTGCGGACATGAAGCGCCGCGCACTGGAACGCCTGTCGATCGACTTGCAGGGCACGAGGGTCCAGCGGCAGGGGCATACGGCCGCCTGAGCCTGTCTGAGCACCGTTCACGGCCCGCCGCTGGGGAGATTCCCTGGTGTCGGGCCGTTTGCGCGCTACGGGGGCGCCGCTGCCTTGCTGCTCTCTCAGAGGCAGAACGATGACGGAATGACGGTTCTCCCTACTTTTTTTGATTGCACATAGAAAAATAAGAGAAAAACAGATCGAGGGCCTCATCCGTCATCCCGTCATCGCGGGCGCCTGCTTCGCTGTCGCGCTGCCGGACACGGACCCCAGGGAGGTGCCCCTACCCTGTTCCCGCCAGAGCGGAAGGGAGGGAAATCTCTCGCGTGGCTGATTGGACTGCTTGCGCGGGGAGTTGCTGTGTGTGACGGTCGGCGGGGCGTCCATCAAACGATGGTTATTGAGACGTTCCCGCCGCCCCTTCTCAACCCCCGAAACCGTGTACCGAAACCCGTCTCGCAACCCACCCAGACCCCTTGAGGTTTTGAGACGGATTGTGAGACAGCCTCGTCGTGAACGCGACCACGGGGCACCTCATCGGCTACGCGCGAGTCTCCACCGACGACCAGGAAGCACAGTTGCAGCACGACGCGCTGGCTGATGCGGGGTGCGCCCGGATCTTCACGGACAAGGCGAGCGGGAAGAACACGGACCGCCCCGAACTTGCCGCCGTGCTCGACTACGTCCGCCCCGGAGAGACCCTCTGTGTGTGGAAGCTGGACCGGTTTGCCCGCTCGCTGATCGACCTGGTGAACATGGTGGACGCGCTTGCCGCGCGGGGAGTTGGGTTCCGGGTGCTGACGGGCGCGCTGGCCAGCATCGACCCGAACACCCCGGACGGGCGGCTCATGCTGCAAGTGGTGGGCGCGATGGCGGAGTTCAAACGCAGCTTGATCAAGGACCGGACCCGCGCCGGTTTGGACGCTGCCCGCACTCAGGGGCGTACGGGTGGACGGCCCGCCGTGATGGACGCTGACAAGCTCGCTGCAGCCAAGGCGCGCCGCGCCAAGGGGGAGAGCGTCACGGCCATCGCCAAGGCCCTCGGGGTGTCCCGTGCCACGCTGTACCGAGCGCTGAGCAAAGCCGAGTAGCCCGACCCGATCGGAGAGACCGCCTTCCCCTGGTGGCGGACGGTCTTTCTCGTGTGCGGACCCAAGGGGTAAGCGGGCTCTGTCGCTGATCTTCCGACCTGTCGTGCCGTTAAGATCCGCTCACCTGTACGACACCTTGGGGGGAACACCATGCGTACCGCCACCACAGCCATGTCCGTTGGCCTGCTCTGCGCAGCCCTCGCCGCGTGCGGTAGTAACAGTGAAGCTGTCAGCGAGACCGTGCAGGGGGCTACGTCGGCTCCAACGCCTGCACCGTCGAAGTCGGAGCAGCTGAGCAATGACGATCCGCAAGTCGGCGGCGGCCTCACCTATGCCGCGCCTCCAGACGACCCCATGGCTCTCGGCGAGGCATGGCAGTGGAGCAGCACTACACGCAGTGACGCAAAGGGTACCGGCACGACAGCGGTGCTGGCCTACAAGCAAAACATGCCGCCCAAAGTGGCAGATGAGGACCTTCGATACGACCAGGTGAAGGTTCGTATCTGCAGCACCACCGGAACGCCGATCACCGTCTATCGGAGCTTCTTCGCACTCATCAAGCCCAGCGGCGAAGTGAACACCATGAAGATGGTTGCCCCCGATCCCAGGACTGCTTTTCCGAGTAAGGACACCATCCTCAAGCCCGGGCAGTGCACCGAAGGCACCATCGACTTCCTTGGTGTCCGCAGCGAACAGCCCGTCCTGGCCGTGTAGGAACCCGATGGCGCGCCCAAGCCCGCAGCGTGGGTCATTTCCCAGTGAGCCACCGCCGCCGACGATCAAGTTGCGCGAGTGCCCCGAAGCCACCGACTCAGGGGCCGCAACGTGATGCGGGGCTACTCAGGCGCGGGTTTCGAGGCCCGAGGCACAGCCCGCTCCCACAGTTCCTCGCCGTGCTCTGCGAACCGGTCGAACATGCCCCCACTGCTATGGCGACGCAGATGCAGGAGTGGTGAGTCGTGCCCCACGAGCCGAGCGAGGTGCGGTGTCACCAAGGCATCGTCATCGAAGCGGAACACGGACAGGCTCACGTGATTGATGGCGTCCAGAGGGGCGGACACGCGCGTCTCCAGCCCTTCCAGCGGGCCGAGCCGGTCAAGGTGCTCCAGGGTGATCCTGATGCGCGTGGAGACGGACAACGCCACGTCCTCGATCGTCTCTCGCTGGCGGGTCACCTCTCCGTCCGGGTCCCCCACGAGGAACCGCACGCGGCACCCTGACTCGACTTTGCGCCGGATCGTCTCCGCGAAGTGCGGGATCTGCGTCCAGAAGAAGTAGTTCGTATAGCCGGCGAGGAAGAGCTCCGCTCGGGCCGACTCGACAAGTTCCGTCCAGACCGTGGACGAGCACGCGGAACGGTAGGGGTAGCTGTGGACCAGCTCCCGGTCAGTGCCGGTCTTCACGCGCTCTTGCACAGCCTTCGGCCACAACATCTCTTCGTCGACTCCCAGCGCCCGACAGGCGTCCGCTCGGTTCCTTGCGTGTGGTGTCAGATCAGCATTGCCCAACCATCGTTCCACCTGCTTCGCAGATACCCCCACCCGGTACGCTAACTGGCGCGGGGACAGGCCGACGTCATCCATGGCGGACTGAAGAGCGGCGTTCAAGTCAACCCCCTCGCCGTGGCCTTTTAGGCTTTCTTCGACCCTAGCGTCAGACGTCTCAACTGTCCGCCATGTGGGGGAGATACGTCCGCAGGGGTGGGCCACGCTCCCGCCATGACCGAACCCACGCGATACAGCACCCCGCCGATCGAACTGCCGCTGGACCTGGACTGGGAGCCGGACCCCATCGACGGGTGCGCGGGTTGCGTCGAACTCGCCGCCGTACGGGACCGCGCTCGCATCGTGGGTGACTGGACGTCCGTGAGCGACTGCAACGTATTCATTCGGCGCCACCCCGAGGGGCACTGATGGTCACACGAGCGGACATCGGCCGAAGCGTGCAAGACCGCACGGGACGGGTCGGCATCCTGCATGCCGTGATCCCGGACTACGAAGATCCCGCCGAGTCTCCCGGAGAGCGCCACAAGCGCCCCACGGCGTTCCTGCGGCCCGAGGGTGGGGGCCAAGAGTGGCTGGTCCCGCCCAGCGACGTACAGCGCGCCTAGCGCCCACCAAGCGGCCCCGTCCGGCAACGGCGAGCAAACACAGCCAGGCGGGGCTTTCCGCTGCCGCTTCCTACAGATCGAACACGGCAGTCACGGGCGCGTGATCGCTCCACCGTTCCGCATGGCTCGCGGCCCTCTCCACGTACGCCTTCACCGCACGCTCCGCCAAGCGAGGCGAACTGACGATAAGGTCAATCCGCCAGCCCGTATCGTTGTCGAAGGCCCGCCCGCGGTAGGACCACCACGAGTACGGCCCCTCCTCCTCCGGATGCAGCGCCCGTACGACATCGACGTACTCGGCCTCGTCGAAGACCCGGGTCAGCCACTCCCGCTCCTCGGGGAGGAAGCCGGAGTTCTTCTTGTTGCCCTTCCAGTTCTTCAGGTCGGCCTCCTGGTGGGCGATGTTCCAGTCACCGCACACCACGACCTCACGGCCGTCGGCCGCCGCCCGCTTCCTGAGGCCCTTCAGATACGGGAGGAACGCTGCCATGAACCGTTCCTTCTCGTCCTGCTTCTCCGTGCCGACCTCACCTGAGGGCAAATACAGGCTCGCGGCCGTGACACCGGGCAGGTCGACCTCGATGTAGCGGCCGCTCGCGTCGAACTCCTCGCTCCCGGCGTCCCCGAAGCCGCCGAACCCTATCTGCACACGCTCGGGCGCCCGCCGCGTGTACAGGGAGACGCCGGCCCGCCCCTTGGCGGCGGCCGGTGCGTGCACGGTGTGCCAGCCCTCGGGGTCACGCACCTCCTCGGGCAGTTGCTGCGGCTCGGCCCGTACCTCCTGCAGGCAGATCACATCGGCTTCGGTCCGGGCCAGCCACTCGACGAAGCCCTTCTTGGCGGCGGCACGGAGCCCGTTTACATTGACTGTGGTGACAGTGAGCATTCCGGCACGATACCGACAGACCCAGGTCGCATACATGTACCATCTTTTGCATGAATATCCGCCCTCGGTGCTTCGATCACGCCGATGCCGTCAAACTCAACGACCAGGTACAGCTCGAATACGCGGCGCGGTACGGCGACGAGGGCGATGTCACACCGCTCGACGCGTCGATGTTCGAGCCGCCGAACGGTCTGTATCTCCTCACCTACGATGCGCAGGGCCGCCCGGTCGCCACCGGTGGCTGGCGCTCCCAGGAGCAGAACGACCAGGGCTACTCCGACGGCGACGCCGAGATCAAGCGGATGTTCGTCATACCCGAGGGTCGCGGCAACGGGCTGGCGCGCCGCATCCTGGCCGCCCTGGAGGCCGACGCGCGGGCGGCGGGCCGTAGTCGCATGGTGCTGGAGACCGGGGACAAGCAGCCCGAGGCGATCGCGCTGTACACGTCCAGCGGTTACACCCCATGCGAGAAATTCGGCCACTACCGCACGTACGAGAACAGCATCTGCCTCGCGAAGCCGCTGCACTAGCAGGTCTCACCGCCCCGGGCCTCAGGTCCCGGCCGCGTACCGCCAGAACTCCCGCATGACCGCGGGCGGGGTCGGTCCGGCCCTCTCCAGCTGAGTGAGCAGGACGGTGACCGTGCCGGGGGACGGAGTGAGGTGCGCCGTCGTTCCGGTGCCACCCACCCAGCCGTAGCGTCCCGGTACGTTCCAGGGGTCGATGGCCTCGACATCGACCCTGCCGACTCGGCGTACCGGCCGAGGTCGGTACGGCCAACGGACGTGGGCGCGCAGAGGCAGCCCGTCGGGCGCACCGCCGCCGCAGGCGCCGGGGCCCTGGACCGGACAGGCGGATCCTGCGCGCCGTACGGGAGCGACCAGCTCGCGCAGCTCCGATGTGTCGTCGGCGAACTCGCCGGCGAAAGCAGCCTCAGCGAACCGCCTCGGCATCCGGCTCTTCGACCGGAACGGAACCCGGGCCCGGGTCCTCGGTGTCGGAGTCGAACGGCGGCGCCTCCTCGGTCCACTTCATCGACGTGATCGTCGTGTAGTCCAGCAACTCGCCCTTGCTCACGCCGTCACCGCCCCGGGTGGCCACCTTCTCGGTGCCGAGCGGCATGCCCGTGGACTTGTCGAAGATCAGGCGGAGTTCGGCGGGCTCGTGGGGGCTGGGGAGGGCGACGGCGTAGCCGGTGCGGCCGGTGTGGTCCTTGACGTCGCCGAGCGAGCGCACGCCGGGTTCGGCGGCGAGGAGGCGGTAGGCGGCGGCGCGCAGGGCCGGGGTGGACGGGAGGGTCGTGGCGAGTCGGACGGCTGTGTCGACGACGATCATGTCGAGGATTTTCTCGGGGGCGTTGTAGTCCTTGTCGACCAGGGCGAAAAGGCTCTTGCGGAGGGCCTGTTCATCGGTGGGGAGCGTGGCCAGAAGGCGGAGAGGGAGGTCGCCCATCGCGACGACGTCCGCGCTTCCGCCGGGGGCGTCGTGTTGGATCTCGCCCTTGCCGGCGTAGGTGAAGGTCTCACCCTCCACGTTCCACGACGTGGGGGAACCGTCCGCCTTCCACGCCGCCTCGTCGGCCTTCGTGGCCGGACGTGCACCCAGGTCCAGGAGTTGCGACCACTGCTTGTTCTTGGCGGCGGCCGTCCAGTACCGCTGCTCGGTGCGGACGTCGACGGTGTAGTTCTTGCCGGGGACCTTGTGGAGGGAACCGAAGTGTTCCTCCACGTACCAGTACGTGCCGGAGCCGGCCGGTTGCTGCTCGACGTGGGACGCGGCAGCGAGAAGGACCTGGCTGCCGGAGCCCGACGTCGCGGAGGGCGCAGGTCCTGGCTTCTCCGGCACGGTGTCGGCGATCAGGAGAGCCGCCACCGCCGTCGCCGTGGCCAGGGCGAGACCCGAGACGAGAGGGCGGCCCACCCTCCGCGGCTGGGCGGTGGTGCGAGCCGTGCGCGCCGCGCGCGGACAGGCCGTGAACGTTGCGAGCTCCTCTTCCCGAACCGGCGACGGCGTGGGGCGGTCGGGGTCGAGGTGGGTGGGGCGGGCGGCTGTCAGACGGTGCAGGACGTCGTTCTTCACCGGGCTTCCTTTCCTACGGCGATCCGGACTCGGGTGGACACGCGGCGCACGGTTGCGGCTTCCTCCGTGGGTGGGGAGGCCGACGCGGCCTGGGTGAGACGTTTGCGCGCCCGGTGCAGACGGACCCGCAGGGTGATGGGCGAGCAGCCGACCACCGCGGCCGCCTGTGCCGGGGTCAGGCCCTGCCACCCGGAAAGGATCAGCAGTTCCCGATCGTCCTCCGGCAGCGTGGCCAACGCGTTGAGCAGCGCGCTTCGCTCGGATACCTCCTCGGCGATGTCCGCCTCGGCGGGTTCCGCCCAGGAGCGCAGTTCGGCGGCGAACGACGCGTGCCTGGCCTCCGCCCGGATGTTGTCCCGCAGGATGTTGCGGGCGACCCCGAGCAGCCATGGCAGCGGCGGCTCGGGGACGTCGTCCAGCTTGCGCCAGGCCACGGTGAACGTCTCGTTCACCACCTCGTCGGCGACCTGCCGTCCCGCACGGCTGACCACGTAGGCCCACACGCGTTGCCGACAGCCGTCGTAGATGGCGGTGAAACGATCCGCGTCGTAATCGGGCACTGCCGCACCTCCTGTCTCTCCTGGTGTGCTCTGTCGTCAGGTAATGGGCCGAACGGGGTGATCGTTACAGCGGCATGCCAGGAAACACGCCCGAGAAACGAGGCGTACGTCACATCAGGGGGCTCGGGCGCGGGCGAGGTCGTAATGGGGCCGGTCACCGCTCAGCCGGTCCGGGATGTGCGTCAGCCGGTCAGCCGTCACGCATACCGTTCCGGCGGCCCCACAACGCGGATGGAGAGCACCGCTGGGAACAGCGGCAGCCGGCAAGACCCCCGTACCGGTCGAGCCTGAAGGAGACGTACTCGCCGGCGCGGGCGGCGGCGTGGGGCGTGGACGGCAAGGCCACGCCGGGAGCGGCGTGTGCGTGGGGCGCCACGACGGCGGTACGGGCGGCGGTCGCGCCAAGCAGTGCGGCGGCGACAGCCGCGGTCGCGGCAGCGGTACGGGCAGGATGCACGAGCAGAGTCCTCTCGAAGAGCATGGACACGTCGTGAACTTCGTACCGGTCGGCCGCATCACGCCGTGCCGGAGAACCATTCCCCCTCTCACCCGGCCGGACGATAAGTCAGATCAGTACAGCCGCAGCCCCAGCCGGGCATGAGGGGCCGTCAACGGACCGACGGCCCCTCATGAATGATCGAGGCTGATGTTCGGCGTATCAAAACCTTATGTTTTGCCTGCGATCGAAATTCATGACCGCGTCGAGCCCAGGTGCATATGGTCGGAGAATCTCGTTCAGGTGATTTCCCATCGGGATCTCCGGGCATGGATGGCTGGCATCCCTAAGATGCTCGTCCAATGCCGATGCGCTCGCAATGGCGAAGCGGCTTTCCGGTTCGGCATTGCGACTGAAGGGGAAAATTATGATTTCAAGAACGAGGAACGTTGCGCGCACCGCGGCAGCGACGCTTGCCGCGGCCGTCGCGTTCACCCTGGCCGGTCCGGCCGGAACGGCGTCCGCCATCGACCACGTCACCTGTGACCCCGACGCGGGTTTCTTGAAGATCTGGTCGCACAACAGCAGCGGTCGTCAGAGCGTGGACTGCTATGCGAACCGCGGAAAGACCAATTTCGGCGGGTGGTGGGTCGACCAGATCTCGACGGGGAACAACGACGTGAAGTACTACGACGCCAATGGCGATGTAGTGAAAATCACCCGGTGGAATAATGTCAAGTATCGGAACGTGCCGAAGGTCAACGCCATCGAAATCCTGTAAAGACTTCTCCCGGGGACGTTTCGGAGTCCCGGTGGGCGAATGAGTCCACAGGCCGTGGCAGGGCGAGGAGTCCGTGCCGGCCCGTCATGGATGCAACGAAGCTCCGGTCGAACGGGGCGGCCCCCCAAGTTGCCCCGAATCGCCGGAGCTTCGGTGTATCGACGGCCTGCCGCTGTCGGCCCGTCGGCCAGCTGACGGCCCTTTGGCCTCGGCAATTCATGACGGTCCGCCGGATCTTCCGGCGGGCCGTTTCGGCTCTTCGGGCGCCGGACGACCAGCTCCGGGGTGGCCGTGTCCGTGGGACCCGGTCCGGCCGCCGGCGAGGCAGGCAGGACCGGGAGTCCCAAGGGCCGTTGCGGTCACGCGTCACAGGTTCCGGCATCCCGGGCATCCCCGGCATCCTCGATGTCCGCCACGTGCAGGCGCATGCCGCGCGACTCGGCAACCCTCAGTGCGTCACTCAGGCACTCGGCGAGCCTGATCCCGGCGTACCGCACCTCGCTGTACGGGGACATGGTGTCACCCAGCACCGTGCGGGCGTGGTCGAGGATCTCGACCCCCATCTCCAACTGCACGTCCTCCATCTCGTCGGCCAGCCGGGACAGGTGGCTGCTCTGGTCGTCGGTGACGAGGAAGCACGGCTTGCCCTCGGTGGACGACCAGGGGAGCAGGCGGGACGGGGCAGCTGTGGACGGCGTGGCGGGCTGAGCTACGGAGTTCGGCAGGGCGTCCATCAGACCGCCACCCCCTGTGCGCCGACGACATGCTGGTCGAGGTCGAACCCGAAGTCGGCGGCGAGCACCAGGGCGAGCCGCCGCCGTCGCTGCCGTGCGCGCTCGTGGCCACAGGCGACGAGGTACGGGCGCACCAGTGCGCTCGCCCTGCCGTCGAGCGCGTGGTCCAGCCCGTAGAGCGACCGCGCATCGGGGAGGTGTTGGGGGCCGTCCATCCGGTGGACGGGGGCGGCGTGGGGCTCGCGGGGTGGTGTACTGGCGCGGTGGCGGCCGATACAGGGACCGAGGATCGGCCTCAGCAACCATGCGGCGATCCGGCGGATATGGTCGTGCATGTCGACGCTCCTAACTCAGCGTTGGCCATGCCCCGGGGCCCTGCCAGGCCGCCGGGGTCTTCACTGTCTCGACCCACTATGCATTAGGAAGCATAGGGTAGCAACCTAACGCTTTAGGAAGCATGTGGACGTTGCCGTACGTGGTGGGCTGCTACGAGTCGCCTTAGCGTGCAGATATGGCTGACGATCCCGACTGGAAGCCCGACCCGGCGAGCCACGTGTACGTCTATCTCCAAGTCGTGCACCACATCGCCGAGCAGATCCGCACCGGCCGCCTTCCTGCAGGCGCCCGGCTACCGGCCGAACGCGACCTCGGCGAGCAGTACGGCGTAGCCGTCAACACCATCCGCAGGGCCGTCCGTGAACTGCGTGACCAAGGCCTTGTCATCACTGTCCCCATCAAGGGCACCTTTGTGCGCGCGGAAGCACCTCCTGGAGACGTCCCCGAAGGGGACGAGGCCGCCAACTGACAATTCCCCGGCGCTTCAAGAACGCCGGAGAAGAACACCCCCTACTCGGCAGTCTTGGGGCGCCGCCCGCCCCTGCCGCACTCCGGGCTCCGGGCTCCGGGCTCCGGGCTCCGGGCTCCGGGCTCCAAGCACGGTGGTCGGCCTCCGAGAGGTTCCGATCCGCACAGCCACGGTTCAGCATGGTCTGGAACTCCTGGGCGGGGCTGTCGCCCCACTCCTCGTCGTACGCGTCGCACCAGGGGAGGACCCGCCGCATGACCTCCCGCAGCCCGCAAGCAGCGGAACGAAGCGCGGATCGCCCGGCGCCCGTGTACTTCGGCGGAACCTTGACAGGGGCCCGACCGGTTGGCCGAGGTTACGACTGCCGCACGGCCGGCCCTCGCAATGCGTGGAGCGAAAATCGGCCGGATGGCCACTTTGTTCGTTGCTACCGGGAAGCACACCGTGACAGCATTCGACGGTGTTCGATAACGGGGATGACATAAGCGGGGATGACGTAGCAGAGCCTGGCCGGCCTTCGAAGATCGCCGACTTGGCCGATTGGCCTGTTCCCGAGGCGCTGTCGGCACCGCGTGAGGCACCGGAACCAATCCCTGCGACGACGTCGGAACACGATCCGACAGCGGTGGCCCGGTATGAGTTTGCTGTGTTGCTGGGTGAATTCCGGCGTACGGCGGTGCTGGTGCCGCTGGATGAGGCTGGGGATCTGTGGTCGGCGGAGCAGAACGGGGTCCGTTGGATCTGTGCGTTCTCGGACGAGGCGGCCCTTGCCCGGTTTGCGCAGGCCAGGGGTGACGCCGAGCGGGAGTGGACGTATCGGGCCGTGTTGGGTGCGCGGTTGTTGGATGTGATGGTGCCGATGTTGCCGGGGCCGGCGGGGGTGGCGCTGGATGCGGGCAGTGCGGACGGGATGTTGTTCCCGCCGGTGGCGGGCATCGTGCCGGATGCTGCGGCGGTCGGTCTCGGGGGGACGCGATGAGTGGGGACGGTTCTGATCTTCAAGTGCCGCCGGAGGCCTTGACCGCGATCGCGGAGGGGATCGATCTGGCTCATGCCGAGTTGAAGGACCTGGGTGGGATCGGAGAGTCGTTCGCCGGGCGTGGGTTCTCCGACCTGGCGTTGTCGGGTCTGGAGTTGGGGCACGGCGGGCTGACGTCGGAGTTCGAGACGTTCTGCAGCCGCTGGGAGTGGGGTGTGCGGGCGCTGACGCTCCGTGGGAACAACTTCGCGCTGGGGGTGGGCCTCTCGGCCGGCTCGTTCGCCGAGCAGGAGCAGTACATGAAGGACTCGTTCAAGATTGGCGTGAACTCCCTCAACGGCAACCCGCACTTGACCGAGGACGAGGTCAAGCAGATGAGCTGGGAGACGATCCGCGACCAGCACGCGTGGGACAACGCGGACTGGAGCAGTGAGTCGTTCTCCGAGGCCCACGCAGAGGTCAAGCAGACGTGGAAGGACACCACGTACGACGTCATGGACGCGCAGATGGACTCCATGGAGCGCTCCGGCATCATCGACCCGGCAGTGCGGGATCTGCTGGACGAGCAACTGAAGGATGATCTCGATCCGTCCCAGGAGACGGTGACGCAGGCCGAGCAGCCGCGGTGGGGGGAAGGTCGCTGATGGCGGATTTCGGAGTCATAGGCGGCCTCGTCGGCAAGGCCACCGACAAAGTCGTCGACGGGATCGATACCGGCATCGACAAGGGCAAAAAACTTCTCGGCGAGGGGGTCGACTGGGCAACCGACAAAGCCGGTGACGGCCTGCGGCACTACGGATACGACGGCGTCGCCGACGCCGTAGAGGACTGGGGTGATGAGACAGCCTCCTCACTCGGCGCGGAGATCGGTGAACAACAGCTCGGCCAGACCGAGGAGCCCGACGAGCTGATCCACGGCAAGCCCGAGCAGATCGCTGCGACGGTCAAGAACCTGCACGACTTCCGACACGCATTCGATCTGGTCGGCGGCGGGATGAAGAAGCTCGACTCCAGCAACTGGAAGGGCGAAGCGGCCAACGCCTTCCGCGAGAAGTTCGAGACGCTGCCCACGGACTGGCTCCGGGCCGCCGACGCGTTCGAGGACGCGGCCAAGGCACTGGAGACATACTCCAAGACGATCACCAGCGCACAGGGCAAGGCCCGCGAGGCGATCGCCCTGTACAAGGAGGGCGAGAAAGACTCCAAGGCAGCTGTCGAGGCATACAACAAGAAGGCCGATGCCTATGAGGCTGCCCGCAACGGCGACACCCCGCTGCCCCACCCCGGCACGTTCACCGACCCCGGCAAAGCCAAGCGAGCCAGAGCACGAGAGATTCTGACCGATGCGAGGCGCGCCCGCAACGAGGCCGCCGAGTTGGCGAAGAGCTCTGTCACGGCTGCGATGGCCCACGCACCGAAGGAGCCCACCGGCCGCGAGAAGCTGAAGCTCGAAATCGTCGACCAGGGCCTGGGCACGGGCGCCGAGAGCATGCACCTGGCCGGCGGAGTCGTCAAAGGCACAGCAGGCCTGGTCAACTTCGTCCGATCCGTCCACCCTCTCGACGCCTACAACCTGACTCACCCCGCCGAGTACTACAAGGGCGTCAACATGACGCTCGCAGGCCTCGTCTCCACCGCCGCCAACCCCGACCGCGCCCTCAAGAACGCCTGGGACGCCGCAAAGGGCGACCCCGCCGAATTCATCGGCCGCCTCATACCCGAACTGGTCGGCACCAAGGGCGGCGGCCTCATCAAGGGCGGCCTGCGGGCCGGGATGAAGGACCTCCTCGAACGCCCGAAAGGCAAGAACCGGCACGGACACGAGAAGGCCCCCGACTCCAACGCCAAGAAGTGCAGCGAGGTCAGGTGCGCCGGAGACCCCGTCGACGTCGCCACCGGACGCATGCTGCTCCCGCAGACGGACATCACGCTGCCCGGATCGCTGCCCCTGGTCTTCGCGCGCGTCTTCGACTCCTCCTACCGAGCCGGCCGCTGGTTCGGTACCGGCTGGTCGAGCACGGTCGACCAGCGCCTGGAGATCGACGCGGAAGGCGTGGTGTTCAGTTGCGCCGAGGGCAGCCTGCTCGCCTACCCGCATCCCGCGCCCGGCGTTCCCGTCATGCCCACGCATGGTCGGCGCTGGCCCCTGGACCGGGTGGACGACGGCTACACCGTCACCGACCCGGAAACCGGCCTGGTCCGGCACTTCGTCGACCACCCCGAGGGGGAACTGGCGCTCCTGGCCCAGATCGACGACCGCAACGGCCGCTGGATCGCCTTCGAGTACGACGAGACAGGTGCCCCGACGTCGATCGTGCACCACGGCGGCTACCACCTGAAGCTCACCACGAACGACGGCAGGGTCACCGCCCTGCACCTGTCAGGCGCCGCACCGGACGGCACCGACCAGGAGATCCTGCGCTACGGCTACACCGACGGCCACCTCACCGACGTCACCAACTCATCAGGCAAGCCATTGCGCTTCGGCTACGACGAACTGGGCCGCATCACCTCGTGGACGGACACCAACGGCAGCCGGTACGAGTACGTCTACGACGAACACGACCGCTGCGTGTACCAGACCGGCTCCAACGGCCACCTCGAAGCCCACTTCACCTGGGACGACACCGCCCCCGACACCGCCCTGCGCATGACGTCCATGACCGACGGCCTCGGCCACACCACGCGATACGTGATCAACGACCGCTCCCAAGTCATCGCCGAAATCAACGCACTGGGAGCGGTCACCCGCTACGAGCACGACCGCTACCACCGGCTCCTGTCCCGCACCGACCCGCTCGGACGCATCACCCGCTCCACATACGACGAGCACGGCCTCCTCACCTCGGTAGTCCGCCCGGACGGGCGCGAACTGACCGCCGAATACAACGCCCTCGGCCTGCCGGTGCGGGTCAAGGGCGCGGACGGGACGATCACCCGCCAGACGTACGACGAGCGCGGCAACCGTACGTCGGTCACCGAGGCCTCGGGCGCGACGACGACTTACTCGTACGACGAAGCCGGGAACGTCACATCTGCGACGGACGCCCTCGGGCATCGCTCCGAGGCACGGTACGACAGGGCTGGTCTGCCCACCGAGACCACGGACCCGCTGGGCGCGACGACTCGCTGCGAACGGGACGCCTTCGGTCGGCCGGTTACCGTCACCGACGCCCTAGACACAACCAGCCGGTACCAATGGACAGTCGAAGGTCGGCTGGCTCGGCGTACTGAGCCGGACGGCAGCGAGGAATCCTGGACGCATGACGGCGAAGGCAATTGCCTGTCCCATACCAATGCCATGGGTACGGTCAGCCATTTCGAGTACACCGACTTCGACCTCCTTGCAGCACGCACGGGCCCGGACGGGGCTCGCTACGAGTTCATTCACGACACCAATCTGCGGCTGACTGAGGTAAGCAACCCGCATGGCATGAAATGGAGTTACACCTACGATCCCAGCGGTCGCCTCATCGCGGAGACCGACTTCGACGGCCGCACACTCGCATACGGTCACGACGAGGCCGGACGCTTGACCACTCGCACCAATGGGCTTGGCCAGCAAATCCGTTACGAGCGCAACGAAATCGGACAGCTGCTGCGCAAGCATGCGGACGGCGCGGTCACCACCTTCGAATACGACATCTTCGACCAACTAGCCTGCGCCGTCGGCCCTGACGCGACCCTCACCCGCCTTCATGACCGGCACGGGAGGCTCAGGTCCGAGACCGTAAACGGACGTACACTGACTTACGGCTATGACACGTTGGGGCGACGGATCTCCCGAACAACCCCCTCCGGCGTGACAAGCACCTTGGACTACGATGCCGCCGGGCGATGCAGCAGCCTCAGCAGTTCCGGCCGAACCGTGGCGTTCACGCGGAACGCCGCCGGGCAGGAGAGCGCCCGGCACATCGCGCAGTCGATCAGCCTCACCCACGAATTCGATACGGCGGGCCGTCTCACCAGCGAGCAGGTGTGGGTCCAGGGGCAGAGCCTGAAGCACCGCGCTTACGCCTACCGCGCAGACGGCAACCTCATCGGAATCCACGACAGCGTTTCCGGAGCCCGACACTTCGAGCTGGACGCCGTCGGCCGGGTAACCGCGGTCGACGGCACGCACTGGACCGAAACCTACGCTTACGACCAAGCGGGCAACCAGACACAGGCAGCGTGGCCTGCAGGTCACCCCGGTCACGAGGCCACGGGCGAACGTACCTACACAGGCACACGGCTCACCCGCGCCGGCCGCGTCCGCTACGAGCACGACGCCCAGGGCCGCATCGTCCTCCGTCAGAAGACCCGCCTCTCCCGCGCACCGGAAACCTGGCGCTACACCTGGGACTCTGAGGACCGGCTCACTTCGGTCACCACTCCTGACGGGGCGCACTGGCGTTATCTCTACGACCCTCTCGGCCGCCGCATGGCCAAGCAACGCCTGCAAGCCCAAAGCGACGCAGTGGTAGAGGAAGTCTCATTCACCTGGGACGGAACCACTCTGTGCGAACAGATAGCCTCCGCCGAAGCGCTGGCCAACCCGGTTGCCCTCACTTGGGACCACGACGGGCTCCGCCCCCTCACCCAGACGGAACGAATCCTCTCGGCCAACACCCCGCAAGACACCGTCGACGAGCGATTCTTCGCCGTAGTCACCGACCTCATCGGCACCCCGACCGAACTCATCGACGAATCGGGCGCGTTGGCCTGGTACACCCGCAGCACCTTGTGGGGAACCACCAGCTGGTCCGCCACCAGCATCGCCTACACACCACTTCGCTTCCCCGGCCAGTATTTCGATCCGGAAACCGGCCTCCACTACAACTTTCACCGCCACTACGACCCAGAAACCGCCCGATACCTATCTGTCGACCCTCTGGGTATCGCACCGTCACCCAACTCGGATACCTACGTCGCAAATCCCCACATAGGGGCAGATCCTTTAGGGCTTGCCCCCTGCCCCGAAGTCAACCCGAGAAAGTTGGATTACCTGTTCAATAAGGACGTGAAGCCGGATCCTCACAACACGCCGAGGGCAATACAAAATGCCAATCAACTCAAGAGTATAGGGTTCCATGACACTCCGGCCTCTCGCCAATTCGTGACCGACCACTTGAAGGAGGCAACCGGCAATGGATTCTCAGAACATTTCACCAACGAATGGGGGAATTTCGGGAAAACAAAATCCGTCCTATACGGCCCGCATGGAATGCTCGGCGTGGAGAGCACCTGGCAGATCATGCCCGACGGCGGATACAGGCTCTCGACCGTAATATTCCGCAGCTGAGAGACCCACCGACCGTTTACAGTCCGGACAGGTAATCGCATACGGTCCGGACAGGTAATCGCACGCGAAATCCAGGAGGAAATTTCTTGCCAGCCGAATTCGTCACACCTGACCCCCAGGACGTCGTCAACGCACTGGGAGTCGAACCAGAGATCACTGGGGAGACTCAGAGGACTGTAAATCTCGCCGATGTCACAGGCGAAGACTTGACATTGTCGTACGACGCAGTCGGACAGTCGGTAACTGTACGCTGGTGCACACCATCCGGCAAGGTCATTTTGAATCTGTTCAGAGAAGGTGCGATTCTTCTCCGCGTTCAGGAGGGAGATGGCGAGACAAAAATCGTCGTGGAATTCGAAACTAGAGACACCACAGGAGAGCTCAGATTGCAGGTATTCCCAGAAGTATCTATCACCGAAACATCGCTCTTCTCGTGAGCCGTTCGTGAAGAGAATAGGGTTCCCTCGCAGCATTCAGGTCAGGGACGGCTCCACTCCCACGTTCCGAAGACTCGCCTTCTCTTAACCACCACGAATCAGCGGAACAGTCCCAACGACAAGCCCCCCCGGGCCAGGGCCAGGGAACCCGACAGCTCGCCTGCTCGCACGCCCCTGACTTCAACTCCTTCAGGAACAGCCCGTCGAGCACCACCCACCCGGTCGCCCGGTCCACGACATCCATCCAGAGCGGGCGAGGCCTCGGGATCCTCCATGGGGACGAGAAGCCACGGGCCGTGCGGGGGTCGGCTGGGCGCCCTGCGGCGTTCTGCAACGCGACCAGCAACTCCCATACCCCCACCTGCCAGTAGTGGGCGAGCAGCACCGTGCATGGGCCCGAAGCCGTGGCCAGCTCCGCGACCCGCTCCAACGCCAGTCGCGCGTAGGAGGCGAGGCCCGCACCGACGCTGCCGGAGGCAGCGAACGCGGCGCCCGCTGCTCCACGGCAAGCTCCCGCAGTGTCGTGAGAAGGAGCTCGCCCAGGGCGAGCGGCGTCGCATCGAAGCGTTCCGCCAACTGATCGGCCACACCAGGGAGTTCGGGCCCCTTGACCGTCAAGGCTACGAAACCGTCCCCTCGGCGGGCCGCCTGGAGACGGGCGGCAAAGGACGCACCGGGGATCGCGGCCAGGCGCCAGTTCACCCTGCGCATACGCGATCAGCGTCCGGGTCCTGGCCAGGGCGGACACCGTCGGCCAAATCGGCTGCCTGCACAGGGCCGGCCGCACCCTGCCTTCCGTCCGACGGCGATGCTCCGGCATCGGCAGAGCGGGGGCCGCGGCGCGGAGCGGCCGTCGAAGGAGGTGGAATTCAAGGACCCGGACACCGGAAAGACCTGGCGCAGGAGGCGTCAACGCAGCTTCAACTGCTCGCGAAGACGGTTCACATGCGCCTGGATGTCGCGTTCGATGCCGGGGGCTGCCTCGGGGGCAGGGTGGGCGGCAGGGCCCGGAGCGGGTTGGCAGCAGGGGCCGCACAGCCCGTCGCGGAACGCCTCGTACTTACCGGGTGCGCCGCATTCGGTGCACTCGACCATCAGACGGCGTACGGGAGAGCCCGGCGCAGCCGGTGCCGGGGTGGCGGGGAGGCGGGGCGGGATCTTGTCGAGGAGGCGACGCCTGACGAAACCGGCGGGCGAGTCGACAGCCGCAGGAAGTCCGGCGGTGAGGGCGTGCGTGAGGTAGTCGGCGTCGACACCGCGTGCGAACCACTCGGCGGCCGTCTGCTCCAGCGCTGTGCAGTCTGCGGCGGAGAGGGCCAAGCGGGGTTCGGTACGGCCGAGTTGAGCCAGGGCGAGGAAGGCGAGCGAGGGGTGCCCCGAGGCACCCTTGGCGCACTTCGGCTCCGCAGTGCGCTGCTGCGGCACGGCCGGGACGGGTGGCGGTACCGCTACGGGTGCGGCCGCTTCGGCCGGGACATCTGCCCGGGGTGCGGCGGGATCGGCAGGGGCCCACTGCGGCGGGGGCGCGATGGCCACTGTGGTCTCCTGCGGTACGGGGCAGCTCTCCTCGGCGGCGAGGAAGGTGGTCCACCACTCGTTGTCGCGGGCTGTGCGGGACCAGAAGGTGCGGGTGACCCAGCGGGCCTGGCCGCCTTCGCCGGTCAGGCACCGTACGTGGCGCAGGTGACCGGCCACTCCCAGGGCCCGCAGCGCACTGCCGACGGCCATCTGCCCGTACAGCGGCTGGCACTTGGCCAGCGACTTGATGTCCATGGCCGCGCCGTCAGGCAGTTTGTCGACGTAGCCCGCGATGTGCCGCTCGCGCTCGGGCAGAAACGTGAAATCGTCGTTGTGGGGCGGGTGCTGGTCCGGTACGGATCGCTTCCCGTAGCCGGGCTTCGCCTTCGGGTACGGGCGCGAGGATGCGGGCGCGCACAGGGCAGGGCTAAGGTTCTGGGTAGCCAAGGGATCGCCTCTTTCGATCTTGAGGTGAGACCCCGGCTCGGTGCTGCTAACACCGCGTCGGGGTCGTTACGTTGGGGGCACCGTAAGCAGTCGCGACTCCGCGCCGCAAGTCGGTCACGATTAGTCATACTTGCTGGCCGTGACGGGTCAGGGCGGGTAGGTAGGTTTCCCCAATCCCCTTCTTTTACCTACCGGTTGTAAGACACGGCTCGGGTACCGAAGCCCGGGCCCCGACGCCCGGATCCCGAAGCTCAAGACTCGGGCGCGGCGCCGTCCCCGTGGCCACGAAAAAGTAGGCGGGCCCCTCCCGGGCCTCGAACCCCGAAGCCCGGTTCCGGAATCCCGGCTCCCGAGGCTCGGGCTGCGGGGGATTCCGTGAGCGCACATGATCATGAACCGTCCAATGCGGTGCTCGCGGTCCACGCCCAGCGGTTCCGTCGCAGATGGCAGGCATCGTCGGCCTCGGGTGCGGTTCGGGTGCGGCGAGGTTTCACACCTTGACGATCTCTACCGTGGGGCCGTAGAGGGGCGCGAGGTCCTCCAGGCCGGAAGTGAGAACGGTGACCGGCCGGGGCACGGCTCCGGCAATATCGGCAAAGGCGGCGTCGATGGCGTACTTGCGGCCATGGAGGTGGTGGGCGCGACCCACGAACATCGCCCAAGCGGGTGGGTGAACAGACTTGGGTACCAACCATGCCTGAAACGACAGGATCCCGGTCCGACGATGATCGTCGGACCGGGATCCTTAATGTGCGGTGGACCTGTGGGGATTTGAACCCCAGACCCCCTCGATGCGAACGAGGTGCGCTACCAGACTGCGCCACAGGCCCTTGCAACGAGTGAAACTCTAGCACCCCCGCGGGGGTGCTCGGAAATCCGTTACGTGCTGGTCAGCCGAGTCTGTGTCGCAGCGGGGGACGGCGGTCTCACTCGTTGGCGGCACGAGGGCGTTCCCCGTCCTCGTACTGGTCGAAGAGCGGGGTCCGGCCGCGGTCTCGGGTGCGGCGGGACTGGTTGGTGCGCTGGCGCGGTGCCGGGTCGACGGAAGGTGCCGCGGCGTGCGAGGTGCCCGTCCGGGTGGGTTCCGCGGCGCTGGAGCGGGCCGCGCTCCAGGCCTCCGGGTTGCCGACCTCGACGCCGCCCGTGGCGCGCGGGGCGACCGGGGCGGTGACGTACGTCGGCAGCGGGACCGGGACGGGCTCCCAGCTGTCACCCTGGCCCCGGCCGCGTTCGCGCTGCTGGTCGACCCATTCCGCGTGGTCCGTCTGCTCGACCAGGGCGCGGCGGCCGGCCTCCTGCGGGGAGACCGCGGGTGCGGGCTCGGGCTCGGGGCGGCGCGCCTCGGGCTCCTCGTCGGCCTCTGCGGGGGCCGACGCGGCCGGCTGGTGCCTGCGGGGGCGGTTCTCGCGCAGATGCTGCGCCGCGACCTCGGCCCGCCGCCGGTCCATGGTGAAGGCGAACCGGCGCCGCTCCTGGGCGCGCAGATGCACGATGTACGTGCTCAGCAGCACCGCCGGAACCGCGGGCGCCCACAGGAAGCCGAGTCCGCCGACCGCCGCGACGATCGCGCCGAGAGTGAAGGCGAGGAAGAGGACGACAGTGGTACGCCGACGGCGCGCGAGGACCTGCAGGCGCTGGGCGTGCCGGATCCGCTCGGCGTCCGCCCCGCCCGGGCGCGGGCGCGGGCGCGCGCGCCGTGCGGATGCGGGGCGTTCCCGGTCCGTGCGCTCGGGCGGATGTGCCGGGTCGTGCAACCGGGCTTCGGTATGCGCCGGAGGCGCGGCGAAGGCCCGGACGTCCACGGAATCCATACGGTCCGTGTCGACGTCCGGGTCGGCGTCGGGCCCCGCCTCCTCGGCGGTGCGCTCCCGCAACTCCTTGGCGTACCGGCGTTCCATCGCCGCCCGTCCGGACAGCAGCCGGATGGCGGTACTGAAGCGTTCCGTCGGACGGGCTTCGTTGAGCTCGTCCTGCCTGCGGAGCCACATCGGCACCAAGTAGGCGGCCCAGGCCCCGACGATGACTGCGTAGATGAGGCCGCTGCTGCTCACGTCTCACACCGTAGAGGGGTTTACCCGGAGGCATCCGCCAATTGGCCCGGTGTGTCGCACGATCCGGCTGATCTCAAAGACTTTTTTTGTGATTGTTCAGATCGGCGGCGCATGTTTGCGCGTTCATTTGTGGTCACGCGCCGATCGATATCGAACACTTATTTCATTTCCGTGGTGTTCCGGGTCGTGCCTGGTGCCAACGCCGGAGCAGCCCCTCGGGCACTTCCTCCGCGGTGAGCGCGTAGATCAGATGGTCCCGCCAGGCGCCGTCGATGTGGAGATAGCGCGGACGCAGGCCTTCCTCACGGAATCCCAGTTTCTCGACGACCCTTCTGCTGGGCCGGTTCTCCGGACGAATGCACACCTCGATGCGGTGCAGTCCGACCCTTTGGAAGCAGTGGTCGGCCGCGAGGGCGACGGCTGTCGGCATCACACCGCGGCCCGCCACGTCCTGGTCGACCCAGTAGCCGACATGGCCCGAGCACATCGAGCCCCAGGTGATGCCGGCGACCGTCAGCTGGCCGACCAGCCGGCCCTCGTACTCGATGACGAAGGGCAGCATCCGGCCCGCGTTGGCCTCCAGGCGCAGATGACGGACCATCTGACGGTAGGTGGGGCGCTGGGCCACCGGGCCGCCCGGGGCGGGCGGCGGCACGGTCGCCTCCCAGGGACGCAGCCAGTCACGGTTGCGCCGGTTGACCTCGCGCCACATGCGCTGGTCGCGCAGTTTCACCGGGCGAAGGGTGACCGCTCCGTCCGTAAGGACCACCGGCCAGGTCGGGACGTTCAGCTCGGGCTCCCGGGTCGGGGGTGATCGCCGCCGCGAAGCTGGTCGACGGCGTGCACCAGGAGACGTTCGAGGACGGCGAGGCCGTCGCGCACCCCGCCGGTGGAGCCCGGCAGGTTCACGATGAGTGTGCGGTCGGCGACGCCCGCGAGGCCCCGGGAGAGCGCGGCGGTGGGCACCTTGTCGCGGCCCTCGGCGCGGATCGCCTCGGGGATGCCGGGGATCTCGTGGTCGAGGACGCGACGGGTGGCGTCGGGGGTGCGGTCGGTGGGCGAGATGCCCGTACCTCCGGTGGTGACGATGACGTCGTACCCGGCGGCCACGCCGGCGCGCAGCGCCTGTTCGACCGGGTCGCCGTCGGGCACGACCCGCGGTCCGTCGACGGCGAAGCCGAGCCGCGTGAGCGCCTCGGAGATCAGGGGGCCGCCCTTGTCCGCGTAGACCCCGGCAAAGGCGCGGTTCGACGCGGTCACGACGAGGGCCGCGTACGGGGCGGTCAGCGCGCCACCGAGCGGAGGCTCGGCCGGTCGGCCGGCGCCGGACTGCCCGGTTCCGGACGTTGCGTTCTCGTCCGGCCCGCCGGGGGCTGCCGCGTCGGGCGCCGTCACGCGTCCGCTCCGTCCGGCGCGGTGCGCCGGTACTCGCCGGACTTGCCGCCCGACTTCGACTCGACCCGCACGTCCGTGATGACCGCCGCCCTGTCGACCGCCTTGACCATGTCGATCACGGTGAGCGCGGCGACCGAGACGGCCGTCAGGGCCTCCATCTCGACGCCGGTGCGGTCCGTGGTCTTCACCGTGGCGAGGATCTCCACCGCGTCGTCGGCGACGCTCAGCTCGACCTTGACGCCGGAGACGGCGAGCGGGTGGCAGAGCGGAATCAGCTCGGGGGTGCGCTTGGCGCCCATGATCCCGGCGATCCGGGCGGTGGCGAGGGCGTCGCCCTTGGGTACGCCTTCGCCGCGGAGCAGCTCGATGACGCGCGGCGAGACGAGGACCCGGCCACT
Source organism: Streptomyces sp. NBC_00846 (assembly GCF_045207325.1). Lineage (NCBI taxonomy): Bacteria > Bacillati > Actinomycetota > Actinomycetes > Kitasatosporales > Streptomycetaceae > Streptomyces > Streptomyces sp. NBC_00846. The sequence goes on from NZ_CP108846.1 coordinate 3,033,209, forward strand.
GGCGCTGGCGGCGCGCGCGGTGACGGCCTTCTCCGAGACGTCGACCATGCGGGCCGCGCCCGCCTCGTCGATGTGCGTCAGCCTGTTCTGCGTACTCAACTCACTCCGCCTCGCGGTAGGGCGCCGGTTGTCCGACCGGCCCGCACCACTGGTGCGGGCCGAGGGGCCCGGGGGTGTCCCCGGGACGGCACAGCGGCAGATACCGTACCGCCACCGCCCGGGGATCAGCGGAGCAGGATCACCTCGGTGTCCGTGCCGGGTTCGGCGGAGGTGACGTCCTCGGGCAGCACGATCAGCGCGTCCGCCTGTGCGAGGGCCGCGATCAGATGCGATCCGGAGCCGCCGACGGGGGTGACGGTGCCGGCCTCCGCGTCGTACGTACCGCGCAGGAACTGGCGCCGGCCGGCCGGTGAGGAGAGCGCCTTGTCGGTGTTCAGCGTGGCCCGGGCGGTGGGACGGTTCACGTCCTGAAGACCCATCAGGGCGCGGATCGCGGGCCGTACGAACAGCTCGAAGGAGACGTACGACGAGACGGGGTTGCCCGGGAGCGCCAGCAGCGGGGTGTGGTCGGGGCCGATCGAGCCGAAGCCCTGCGGCTTGCCGGGCTGCATGGCCAGCTTGCGGAAGTCGATGCCGCTGCCGGGCTCGTCCTCGTCGCCCATCGAGGACAGGGCTTCCTTGACGACGTCGTACGCGCCGACGCTGACGCCACCGGTGGTGACGACGATGTCGGCGCGGATCAGCTGGTCCTCGATCGTGGCGCGGAGCGTGTCGGCGTCGTCGGTGACGGCGCCGACCCGGTAGGCGATCGCTCCGGCGTCCCGGGCGGCGGCCGTGAGCGCGAAGCTGTTGGAGTCGTAGATCCGGCCGCCGGTCAGCTCCTCGCCGGGCTGCACCAGCTCGCTGCCGGTCGAGATGACGACGACGCGCGGCCGGGGCCGCACCTTCACCGTGGAACGGCCGATCGCGGCGAGCAGACCGATCTGGGGCGGGCCGATCACCGACCCGGCGCTCAGGGCCAGATCGCCCGGCCTGACGTCGCTGCCGCGGTCCCTGACATGGGCGCGGGCCTCGACGGAGCGGTGGACGCGGACCTCGCCGCCCGCACCCTCCGGGGCGTCTCGGTGGGCGCGCATCGTGTCGGCCGGGCCGCCGCCCGTACCCCCGTCGGTCCACTCGACCGGGACCACGGCCTCGGCGCCCTCCGGCAGCGGGGCGCCGGTCATGATGCGGGCGGCCTCACCGGGGCCGACGCGCCGGTCCCCGGGCAGCCCGTCGCTGCCGGCCGCGATGTCACCGATGACGGTGAGCACCGCGGGGAACTCCTCGTCGGCGCCCTCGACATCGGCGACGCGGACCGCGTACCCGTCCATCGAGCTGTTGTCGAAGGGGGGCAGGGCGATCTCCACGACGACATCCTCGACGAGGACGCAGCCCTGCGCATCGTGCAGTTGCAGCTCGATGGGTTCGAGCGGTCGCACCGCGCCGAGAATGTCTTCCAGGTGCTCGTCCACCGACCAGATCGTGCTGCTCAAGGTGCTACAACTCCTCGGTGACGTAACTGCGGAGCCAGGTCCTGAAGTCCGGGCCCAGGTCTTCACGTTCGCACGCGAGTCTGACAATGGCACGGAGGTAGTCGCTCCGGTCACCGGTGTCATAGCGGCGCCCCTTGAAGACGACGCCGTGCACGGGGCCGCCGATCTTCTCGTCCTCGGCGAGGATTTGCAGGGCGTCGGTCAGCTGGATCTCGCCGCCGCGCCCCGGCTCGGTCCTGCGCAGTATGCCGAAGACGGCGGGGTCGAGGACGTAGCGGCCGATGATGGCGAGGTTGCTGGGTGCTTCCGCCCTGTCGGGCTTCTCGACGAGGCCGGTGACGCGCACCACATCGCCCTCGGCGGTGGGCTCCACGGCCGCGCAGCCGTACATGTGGATCTGCTCCGGCGCGACCTCCATCAGCGCGACGACGCTGCCGCCCTCGCGCTCCTGGATCTCGACCATGCGGGCCAGCAGCGGGTCGCGCGGGTCGATCAGGTCGTCGCCGAGGAGGACCGCGAACGGCTGGTCGCCGACGTGCGGCGAGGCGCACAGCACGGCGTGACCGAGACCGCGCGGATCGCCCTGCCGGACGTAGTGAATGGTGGCCAGGTCGCTCGACTCCTGGACCTTCTGGAGCCGTTCGGCGTCTCCCTTGCGGGTGAGCGCGGACTCCAGTTCGTAGTTGCGGTCGAAGTGGTCCTCAAGGGGACGCTTGTTGCGGCCGGTGATCATCAGGACGTCGGAGAGGCCGGCGGCCACCGCTTCTTCGACGACGTACTGGATTGCGGGCTTGTCGACGACCGGCAGCATCTCCTTGGGAGTGGCTTTGGTGGCCGGCAGAAAGCGGGTACCGAGTCCTGCCGCCGGGATGACAGCCTTGCTGATCCTGGTGTGCGACTGAGTCATGCGCAGAACCATAACCGGTACGTATGGGCGGAAGATGAGGTTCCGGTTAACTTTGTACGCCTATATGAACCTAAGAGAAATTCAGGTGCCCATTGAATACTGACATGTCACGAAAGGCGCTTCTCCGGCGTGAACTGCTGGCCGCGCGGCGCCTTCTGACCAACGAAGACGTGGACGACGCCGCGGTGGTTCTGTCCCGGGGCGCATTGCGTCTTCCGGAGCTCTCCGGGGCCCGCACCGTCGCCGCGTACGTCTCGGTGGGGAGCGAGCCGGGCACCCGTCCCCTGCTGGACGCACTGCGCGCGCGGGGCGTGCGGGTGCTGCTGCCGGTGCTCCTGGCGGACAACGATCTGGACTGGGCGCCGTACGAGGGAGCCGGCCGTCTGGTCCCGGCCGGTCGCGGACTGCTGGAACCGGACGGCGAACGGCTCGGCCCCGATGCCGTTCTGGACGCCGAGGTGGTCCTGCTGCCGGGTCTCGCGGTGGACCCGCGCGGGATGCGGCTGGGCCGCGGCGGCGGCAGTTACGACCGGGTGCTGGCCCGGCTCGCCGCGGCGGGTGCGCATCCGTTGCTGGTCGTCCTGCTGTACGACGACGAGGTGGTCGCGCGGGTCCCCGAGGAACCGCACGACCACCCCGTGGACGCGGTGGTGACTCCGGCCATGACCCGCCGGACGGGTCCTACGGTTTGAGGGTCAGGGTGTCGGTCGTCGACGCGGCGACGGCGTTGGTCCCGAAGGACCAGCCGAGCAGTTCGCCGTTGACCCACTTGTCGGTCTGATCGGTGTAATGCGCGCTGAACGCGTGCCCGGAGGCGCCGGTGAGGTTGATCCAGCGGGACTTGTCCCAGTCCCCCACGTTGACCACCATCCGCATGGACGGCACCCAGACGACGTCGTAGCCGCCCGCCGCGTTCCAGCCGGTGGCGTTCACCGCGGCCTCGCCGCCGCCGAGGTTCCACGGGCCGCGGTTGAGGGCCCGCTGGAGCAGACCGGGGCCCTCGGTGCCGAGGGTCTGGTTCTTCAGGGTCAGCCGGTGCAGCCGGCCCCAGTTCCAGGTGGTGATGTCCTTGCCGAGCTTGGCGGTCAGCTCCCAGCGGGCGTCTTCCATGGCTCGGGCGAAGAGCTGGTCGCGGTTCTCGGTCGCCTCGGCGCGGCCGCGCTCCGGCGACTTCCACCAGTCGCTCTTCGTGTCCTTCATCAGCCGCTCGACGACCTGGTACCAGCGGTCGCCGCCGTCCGGCTGTGCCGTGTCCGCGTCGCGCCGGCCGCACTCGCGCACCAGCTTGCCCTGCTCGTCGACCGGGCCCGAGTTGTCGGCCCGCGGCACGTACAGGCACTCGCCCTTGACCCGCAGCTCCTTGGGCAGCTTGTCGCCGAAGGCCAGCTTCAGGATGTTGCGCCAGACCGCGTTGAAGTACGCGGCGGCGGCCGAGTCGGGCTCCTGGGTGTAGTCCCAGCCCTCCAGCAGCTTCTGCGCCTCGCGGACACTCTTGTCCGAGATGTTGATCTTCATCAGCTCGGGCACCAGCAGCGCGGCGATCTCGCTGGTGTTGTCCATCTGCATCTTCTGCATGTCTTCGGTCGAGATCTTCCCGCCGCCCTTGATCTTCGACTCGATGAGGTCGTTGATCCGCTGGCTGCGGGAGCCGTAACCCCAGTCCTTGGTGAGCATGGGGGCGTACGTGTTCTCGTCGATGACGGCCTGGTTGGCGGTGACGATGTAGCCGCGCTTCGGGTCGTACCCGTGGGGCAGCTCGTCGAACGGGACCGGGTCCTTCTTCCAGCCGTGCTCCGAGGACCAGCCGGGGCTGGGCATCGTGCCGTCGCCCTGGAGGCGGACCGGGATCTTTCCGGGTGCCTGGTAGCCGATGTGGCCCTTGGTGTCGGCGTAGATGAGGTTCTGCGAGGGAACCTCGAAGTGCGCGGCCGCCTTGCGGAAGGACGGGAAGTCCTTGGCCCGGTTGAGCTCGAAGACGGCGTCCATGGAGTGGCCGGGGTCCAGCGCGGTCCACTTCAGGGCGACCGCGTAACCCTCGGCCCGGTCGGGGGCCGCGTTGGCGACGGGGGCCTTCTGGCCGACCTTCTCCAGTTCGCTGCTGCGGTCGGAGACCAGCGGACCGTTGTTGGTCTCGCGGACGGTGATCTGCCGGCTCTTGCCGCCCGCGACCTTGATGGTCTCCTCGCGGACGGTGAAGGGCTCGACCTTGCCGTCGTACAGGTAGCCGTCGCCGGAGACCTTCTCCAGGAAGAGGTCGGTGACGTCCGCGCCGAGGTTGGTGAAGCCCCAGGCGATGTCCTGGTTGTGGCCGATGACCACGCCCGGCATGCCGGAGAAGGTGTAGCCGGCGGTGTCGTACTGGCACTTCGCCGAGATCTGGCGGCAGTGCAGCCCCATCTGGTACCAGAGCGAGGGCAGCTGCGGCGCCAGGTGCGGGTCGTTGGCGAGCAGCGGATTGCCGGTCGTCGTGTACTTGCCGGAGACCACCCAGGAGTTGGACCCGATGCCGGTCCCGTTCGGGCCGAGGAGCGCCGGGATCTGGTCGAGGGTGTCGGAGAGCGAGGAGAGCTGGGTGTTCAGGCCCTCGGTGGCGCCCACCACGGTGTTCGAGCCGAGGCTCGTCGACGGTGTCGCGTCCGGGTCGAACTTCCCGGTGACCGGGGAGATCGCGCCCCCGTCGACGATCGGCTTGTGCTTGTCGTACGGGTAGGCCGGGTACAGGTCCTCGATCTGCTTCGCGTCGAGCCTGCTGGTCATCAGCGAGCGGTCGATCTCGTCCTGCATGTTGCCGCGCAGGTCCCAGGCCATGGCCTTGAGCCAGGCGACGGAGTCGACCGGGGTCCACTCGGCCGGCTTGTAGTCGTTGGTGAAGCCGAGGGCGGCGTACTCGACGGAGATGTCCTTGCCGTCGCGCCCCTTCAGGTAGGCGTTGACGCCGTCCGCGTACGCCTGGAGGTTCTTCTTGGTGTCCGGGGACAGGACCTTGTCGTACTCCTCCTGCGCGACCTTGTGCCAGCCGAGCGTGCGCAGGAAGGAGTCCGTCTCGACCTGGCCGGAACCGAACATCTCGGAGAGCCGGCCCGCCGTCATGTGGCGGCGGACGTCCATCTCCCAGAAGCGGTCCTGCGCCTGCACGAAGCCCTGGGCGCGGAAGAGATCGGTGTCGGAGTCCGCGTACAGCTGCGGGATTCCGTAGGAGTCGCGCTTGACGTCGACGTTGCCGTCGAGGCCGTCGAGCTTCAGCGACCCGGTCGTCTGCGGGTACGAGGCCCGCACGGTCGATACGGACCAGAACGCGCCGTACCCGATACCCGCGACAAGCGCCAGCACCAGAACGATCACGAACAGGCGGGCACGTCGCCCCTTCTTCCTGCCGGTCTTCCCACCGGCGGAACCGGTGGTGCCGGAAGAGGCAGTTGTGTTGGCGGGCATCGCTGTCCTTCGAGGGGCAGGTGGTCCTGGGAGTGCAGGAGCAACCATAGGCGCAGCACCGGGGCGGCTCTGACGCGGCATAGGAATGATTCGAATTCCACAGCGATCGCACGAACGCTCGAGCGCGTCAAGAAAGCGTTAAAGATTAGGTAAGGTAACGAAGTGTCGGCGGGGAACAGCCGATGCCGAAGGTCGATTCGGCAGGCGTACGCAGGGAAGGAACGGCCACTGACTGTCCACGCGCTCAACGAACTCCTGCTCGTCTGCTCACTCGTCCTGCTCGTCGCGGTGGCGGCGGTGCGCATCTCGTCCCGCAGCGGGCTCCCCAGCCTGCTCCTGTACCTGGGCATCGGGATCGCCATAGGGCAGGACGGCATCTTCGACGTCACGTTCAACAACGCCGAACTGACCCAGGTGATCGGCTATGCCGCACTGGTCGTGATCCTCGCCGAGGGTGGCCTGGGCACGAAGTGGAAAGAGATCAAGCCCGCGCTGCCGGCCGCGGCGATACTCTCGACCGTCGGCGTCGCGGTGAGTGTCGGCGTCACCGCGGCCGGGGCCCATTACCTGGTCGGCCTGGACTGGCGGCAGTCACTGATCATCGGCGCGGTCGTCTCGTCGACGGACGCCGCCGCGGTCTTCTCCGTCCTGCGCAAGGTGCCGCTGCCCGCCCGCATCACGGGTGTACTGGAGGCCGAGTCCGGCTTCAACGACGCCCCTGTGGTGATCCTGGTGGTGGCCTTCTCGGCCAAGGGATCGGTGGACAGCTGGTACGTACTGGTCGGCGAGATAGCCCTGGAACTCGCGATCGGCGCGGCCGTCGGTCTCGCCGTCGGCTGGCTCGGCTCGTTCGGACTGCGCCATGTCGCGTTGCCCGCGTCCGGCCTGTACCCGATCGCCGTGATGGCGATCGCGGTGTCCGCGTACGCGGCGGGCGCCATGGCCCACGGCAGCGGCTTCCTCGCCGTCTACCTGGCCGCGGTGATCCTCGGCAACGCCAAGCTGCCGCACTGGCCCGCCACCCGCGGATTCGCCGACGGGCTCGGCTGGCTGGCCCAGATCGGCATGTTCGTACTGCTCGGACTTCTGGTCACGCCGCACGATCTGTACGCCGACTTCTGGCCCGCGGTCATCGTGGGACTGGTCCTGACCGTGGTCGCACGGCCGCTGGAGGTCTTCATCTCGCTGGCGCCGTTCCGGCTGCCGTGGCAGGAGAAGGCGCTCATGTCCTGGGCGGGGCTGCGCGGCGCCGTACCCATCATCCTGGCGACCATTCCGATGGTGTCCGGAATCGAGGGCTCCACCCGGGTCTTCAACATCGTCTTCGTGCTCGTCATCGTCTACACCGTCATCCAGGGACCGACCCTGCCCTGGCTGGCGAAGGCACTGAAGATCGCCGAGGATCCGGCCGAGGCATCCGACCTGGGCATCGAATCGGCGCCGCTGGAGCGGTTGCGCGGCCATCTGCTGTCGGTGGCGATCCCCGGGAAGTCGAAGATGCACGGCGTGGAGATCGGGGAGCTGCGGTTGCCCGCCGGAGCCGCGGTCACGCTGGTCGTACGGGACGGGAAGAGCTTCGTACCGGCGCCGTCGACCGCACTGCGGCACGGCGACGAACTGCTGGTGGTCACCACCGACCCGGTGCGTGACGCCGCGGAGGAACGGCTGCGCGCGGTCGGCGAGGGCGGCAAGCTCGCGGGCTGGCTGGGGACGACCGGCACGGGCGGCGAAAGCCTCGCCGGGAGCCATGTGGCACAGGATGTGGCACACGCGCTCAAGACCGTGACGAAGCGCGGGAAGACCGACGGACCGAAAGCGCACCAGTGAGATTCCTGCGTCACCTGAGACTCCTGCGTCCCGTGATGCTCCTACGTCACCGGGGGTGAAGGTGGCCGCGGGTCAAGGGCTCATGTGCTGCCGATCCGAGGCGGGGCAATCCCAAGCGGGGGCGGAGGCCCACTGCACATTCAGAGGTGTGCGGGGGCGTCCGCCTGTATCATCAAGGATGCCTGTTCGGCCCTTACTACGGACGGGACCGGTCGGCCCGACGACCGACCCGAACACCCCCACGCGAACGCTCCACACAAACACCCCACTCGAACGACCAACTCGAACGACCAACTCTGCCTGATGCAGAGCTGGCGCGACCGTATGGCGGTCGTGGCGTCCTCCGCCTCTGCTGAGCGCCCGGCATCTACCGCAGTTCCGCGCGAAGAGGACAGCTCTCGGCAGCACCCGTACGCGCCCGCACCACCCGTGCCGGCCGGCTCCGGGAGCTCTGCCACCAGGCGGCAGAAAGGCATGGACCGTGGCATCCACGGTCTCCGACCGCCCCGGTTACGGGCAGTTGCTGCGCACCCCCGGTGCGTGGACGTTTCTCCTTCCGGGCTTCGCCGCACGGCAGCCCTTCGCGATGCTGACGATCGGCATCGTGCTCCTGGTTCAGCACACCACCGGCTCGTACGGCAGCGCGGGCTCCGTCGCCGCCGTGACCGGTGTCTCCATGGCCCTGTTCGCGCCGCAGACCGGCAAGCTCGCCGACCGTTTCGGCCAGCGCGCCGTGCTGCTGCCCGGTGTCCTGGTGCACGCGGCGTCCGTGTCGGCACTGGCGGCGCTCGCGCTGGCGGACGCGCCCCTGTGGGTGCTGTTCGTGGCTGCCGTTCCGACCGGTGCGTCGGTTCCGCAGGTCGGGCCGATGGTCCGGGCCCGCTGGGCGGCCCTGCTGGGCGCGGCACCGGGCCGCGAGGCTTCACCGTTGCTGTCCACCGCGGCCGCGTTCGAATCGGTGACGGACGAGTTCACCTTCGTCATCGGCCCGGTGCTCGCCACCGCACTGTGCACGGGGGTGCACCCGGCGGCAGGCCTGATCACGGAGGCCGGCCTGACCCTGGTCGGCGGACTGCTCTTCGCCGCGCAGCGCCGCACCCAGCCCGCGGTGCGCAACGCCGCGCCCGGCACCTCCCGGCGGCACGCGTCCGCACTGTCCGTACCGGGTGTCCGGGTGCTCGCGGTGGCCTTCCTGGGGATCGGCGCGGTCTTCGGCGGCATGCAGGTCTCGCTGACCGCCTTCGCCGAGGAGATCGGCCGGCCGGGGGCGAACGGCCTGCTGTACGGGGTCTTCGCGGCCGGCAACATGCTGGCCGGTATCGCCTGTGGCGCCATCGCCTGGAAGATCGGACCGCGGCGGCGGCTGATCGTCGGGTACGCGGCGCTGACCCTGACCGCGTCCGGACTGTGGGCGGTGCACTCCGTGCCGCTGCTGGCCGGGCTCGGACTGCTGGTCGGGCTGTCCATCGCCCCGGCCCTGATCAGCGGCTACACGTTGGTGGAGGCATTGGTTCCGGACTCCGCCCGGACCGAGGCGTTCACCTGGCTGACGGGCTCGGTCGCCCTCGGCCAGGCGGCTGCGGTGACGGTCGCCGGACGGCTCGCGGACGTCCACGGCGCGAGCACCGGTTTCGTCGTGCCACTGGTCGGGACCGTACTCGCACTGGTCATACTCGTCGCGCTGCGTTCGAGGCTGGCACCGGCCCGCGCGACCGTCACGGCCGCGCGTGGTGCGGTTCGCCGCGATGCTGTCACGGCCGGAGAATGACGATTCCCGCGCTCGAATCACTCGAATTTCATGGGAACCGCGGAAGCCACTGGAACGACTGGAACCGCGGAGTCGGCGGGATGCGCCGGTGTGACTCATACGGACTCCTGCGGGCTCGGGCGCCGCATGATGTGGCAGCCTTCTCACCCGGGCCGACGGCCCTCACGACGGCCGAACCCTGACCGCTGCCCACCGGGCAGGTGACAGACGTTACTGCAGACAGCGGCCCGCAGCAGTTACCATGGACGACTGTTAGCACTCATCGAGTGAGAGTGCCAGGAGGAAGACAAGTGCCGACCTATCAGTACCAGTGCACCGAATGCGGCGAGGGCCTCGAGGCGGTGCAGAAGTTCACCGATGATGCCCTGACCGTGTGCCCGAGCTGCGAAGGACGCCTGAAGAAGGTGTTCTCGGCGGTAGGCATTGTCTTCAAGGGTTCCGGTTTCTACCGGAACGACAGCCGTGGCTCCTCGTCGAGCAGCGCGTCGTCCTCGGCGAAGGCGACCGGTTCCGATTCGTCGTCGACGGGGTCGGACGCGAAGTCGTCCGCCTCCTCCTCGGCTGCCGCGTCCTCGTCGTCGTCCTCTTCTTCGACTTCGACGTCTTCTTCGTCCTCTTCGTCCTCGACGAGTGGTACGTCGGCCGCCTGACCCGCACCGCACCTCCCCGGGGACCCCGCCGATCCGTTCGGCGGGGTCCCCGGCGTTTTTCAGCGCCGCTACTGTGATCGCATGGCGAACGCAGAGATCGGTGTCATCGGCGGCTCGGGCCTGTACTCCTTCCTGGAGGACGTCACGGAGCTGCGTGTGGACACCCCGTACGGACAGCCGAGCGACTCCCTCTTCCTGGGCGAGGTCGGCGGCCGCCGGGTCGCCTTCCTTCCCCGCCACGGACGCGGCCACCATCTGCCGCCGCACCGCATCAACTACCGGGCCAACATGTGGGCGCTGCGTTCCGTCGGCGTACGACAGGTACTCGGCCCGTGCGCGGTGGGCGGACTGCGTCCGGAGTACGGACCGGGCACGCTGCTCGTACCCGACCAGATGGTGGACCGCACCAAGGCTCGTACGCAGACGTTCTACGACGGGGAGATCCGGGCCGATGGCGCGGAGTCGAATGTCCTGCATCTGGGCTTCGCCGACCCGTACTGCCCCGAGGGGCGCAGGGCCGCGCTGACGGCGGCTCGCGCGAAGCGCTGGGAGCCGGTGGACGGCGGGACGCTGGTGGTCGTCGAGGGGCCGCGCTTCTCGACCCGGGCGGAGTCGCGCTGGCATGCGGCGATGGGCTGGTCGGTGGTCGGGATGACGGGGCACCCGGAGGCGATCCTCGCCCGTGAACTGGGCCTCTGCTACACGACGATGACGCTGGTGACGGACCTGGACGCCGGGGCGGAGGCCGGGGAGGGCGTCTCGCACGGCGATGTGCTGAAGGTGTTCGCGGCCAATGTGGACCGGCTGCGCGCAGTGCTCTTCGGCGTGGTGGCCGCGCTGCCCGCCGAGGCGGACCGCGACTGCCCGTGCTCGCGTGCGCTGGACGGGCTGGAGACGGGGATCGAACTTCCTTAGCCGGGGCAGTCGGGGCAGTCGGGGCAGTCGGGGCGGCCAGGGGCCGGGGGGCGACCCGGAGGTGGCCGGGTGACGGAGTTATCCACAAAACCGGGGCTGTCCACAGGCTTCGGCGGGAAATTCACGGACGGTGGATCGTGAGGGCTGTTCGTCCGAAACTCCTCACGCCAGGTGGTGCTGACCATGTTCCCGTCGTCACAGACACCCCACTCCTCCCCGCCGTCCCCGCCGTCCCCGCCGTCCCCGCCGTCCCCGCCGTCCCCGCCGTCCCCGCTGTTCCCGCCATCCCCGCTGTTCCCGTCGCGCTCCGGGCGGTCCGCTCCGACGATGGCTCCAGGTCCTCCGGCATCTGCTCCCCCGCCGTGTGGCGTGCCCGCGTTCGAACCGTTGCGGGTGCGCGGAGGCGGTGGGCACCGATTGCGGCGGGCACTGTGGCGGCAACGCCACACCATGGCCGCCGGACTGGCCCTGACTGCTGCGGCGCTGGCCGCGACGGGGCTGGGCGGGAGCGGCGGGGGCAGCGATTCCGGGCATGGTGCGGGAGCAGAGGCAGGGGGTGCGGCCGGGGCGGCGGCGGAGCGGGCGCGGGGGACGGCTCCGTTGGTGTCCGCACCGGTCCGGATCGCGGATGCGGGGACGGTGCGGCTGTTACGGCCGGGCGACCGCGTCGATGTCATCGCCGCCGAGAGAACCGGATCCGACGCCCGGGTGCTGGCGAAGGGCGCGCGAGTGGTGGACGTACCGCAGGCCCCGGCCGAGGGTTCCGCGGAGGACGGTGCGTTGATCGTGCTGTCCGTACCGCGGGGCACGGCCGCGTCGCTGGCCGGTGCGGGCATCTCCGCCAGGCTGGCGGTGACCCTGTGCTGAAGCGTACTGATGGATGGTCAGTATCAGGACCCTGCGGGGCTCGGTGCGCGGGAGAACCGACAGCAGCGTCGTCGGACCACCACGGAGCGGGGGCTCAGATGTGGTGGGGCGGCTTCTCGTCGAGGAAGCGTGCCAGATCGGCGGCGCTGCCGCCGGCCGGGGCCCGCTCGCCCCACCCTCGGTCCGTATCGTCCGCGGACTGCTGGTCCAGCGGATCGTCGAAGATCAGAGCCGGTTCGGGTTTCGGCTGTTCCGGCTGGGACGGCTTCGAATCGCGCGGGCCGGGGGCGGGGGCGGTGCTCATGCATCCAGGGTACGGCGACGGCCCGCGGCACGGCGGCCGTCAGCCGGACGTCTGTGATCAGAGGAACGTCGACGGTCAGAGGAACGTCGACGGTCAGCGGTCCTTCGGGGGCGGGCAGCCACAGCCCGAGGACGACGAGGAACGACGGACAGAGGAAACCGGCGCCCCACCAGGCCGTGCCGGTGTTGCCCTCCGTCCACGCGTCGACGATGACGGTCGGGCCCCGGAGCTGTCCGATGACGACGGTCATGGCCAGAACCAGCCAGGCCGTCAGTTTCGAGGAGCGTTCTCTCTCCTGCCCGGCCTTGAACATGCGCCGGGCATGGTACGCGGAGACCCAGCCAGTGCGACCGTCCAGTCGCCCGCGTCGAAGGCGCGCGGCACCCCGGCGGCGAGGACGAGCACGCCGGTGATCTGCACGGACGTGACCTGGCGGTGCTGCGGATCGTCGGTGTTCATCTGGGGATACGGATACTTCCTGATCTTCGGCTCCGCGGCCGCGACCGGCTCGGACCTCGAGCTCGCGGTGGAGGAGGCCGTGGGTCCCAACGACGGTGGCCACCGCCGCGGCGACCGTGCCCTCCGCGCTCTTCCTGCTGACGATGTGGGCGCTGCACGCCCGCCGCTTCACGCGCGATCTCGCGGAGCAACTGCCCCTCCCCGTGGCCGCGCCGGCGATCCTGGCCTGTACGTTCGCCGGGGAGTGGGCCGTGTTCGCGGCCGGCCTGATGGCTGCGGCGACCGTGGCCGTGGGGGTGCTGCTGTCCCGGCGGCCCGCGGTGGCGGGGTGAGCACACAGATGTGGCGCGGCACCCCGGCGGACGGCGAGTGGTGAGTTGCCAGTGGTGAAACCTGTGAGGAGCGCGTGATGACGCAAGAACCGCACGAGCCGACCGGCCTCTCCGCCGTGCAGCACACGCCGCCGCCGTCCGCCGGGCCGCTCGACGCGCTCACCGATGTGGCCGGGCTGCGCGTCGGCCATGCGCAGGTGCCGGGCGCGGGCGCGCTGAGCGGCACCACCGTCGTCCTCGCCCCCGAGGGCGGCGCGATCGCGGCCGTCGACGTACGCGGTGGCGGCCCCGGCACCCGGGAGACGGACGCGCTCGATCCGCGCAATCTGGTGCAGCGCATCGATGCGGTCGTCCTGACGGGCGGCAGCGCGTACGGACTGGACGCGGCGTCCGGCGTGATGGCCTGGCTGGAGGAACAGGGTCGCGGAGTGCGGGTCGGGCCCGATCCGGCGCAGGTGGTGCCGGTCGTTCCGGCCGCGTGCGTCTTCGACCTGGGGCGGGGCGGCGACTGGCGGGCCCGCCCGGACGCGTCGACCGGTCGCGCGGCGGTGGTGGACGCGGCGGGTACGGAGACCGGGGCGCCGGTCGCCGAGGGGAATGTCGGCGCCGGTACGGGGGCGGTCGCCGGGCAGCTCAAGGGCGGGGTCGGCACGGCAAGCGTGCGGCTGGCGTCCGGGATCACGGTGGGCGCGCTCGTCGTGGTGAACGCGGCGGGTTCGGTGATCGATCCGGGGACCGGAGTGCTGTACGGGGAGTACGGCGCCGCCGAACCTCCGGTACCCCCCGCGCCCGAGGTCCACCGTGCGGCGCGACAGCGCCTGGCCGAGGCCCGGGAGGCGACCCCGCTCAACACCACGCTCGCGGTCGTCGCCACGGACGCCGACCTCACCCGGGCCCAGGCGCAGAAGCTCGCGGGTACGGCGCACGACGGACTGGCGCGCGCCGTCCGCCCCGTGCATCTGCTGACCGATGGGGACACCGTTTTCGCGCTGGCCACCGGCGTCCGGTCACTGGATCCGCAGAACCCGATCGCGCTCAACGACCTCCTGGCGGCGGGCGCGGACGCGCTGACCCGTGCCATCGTGAAGGCCGTCCGCGCAGCTCAGAGCGTCAATGGCCGCCCCGGCGAGGGCGGCTACCCCGCGTACAGTGATCTCTACGGCGCGAGCCGGTCCCCATCACGGCCGTCGCCGCAAAGCCGCCCGGACCTCGACTCACCTGCCGGGTAAGAAAGTTCGGACGAACCGCCAGGAACCATCTGCGTGCGTCATACGTTTTCCTGAACCCCGGTCACGATGTCAGACCCAGGGACTACGTTAAGCACGCATCAAGTAACACGCGGCGACGGCCTGGAGACAGCACCTTGAGCGATCCGTACGAGACAACCGAGCAGCACCTCGAGCGACTCCTGCGACGGGCACTCAACTCTTTCGACCTGCCCGACAGCACGGTCGAGAGACTCGGTACCGCACTCGCCCACAGCAGTTCCCTGCACTCCTCGCACCACAGTTCCGTACTCCACCGCGAGACCTACCGACACACATATCTGCTGTCCGACGGCACCCCCCTCACCCTGTGGGAGCTGGTGCACGGCGGTCCGCGGAGCCCGATGAACCCGATGAACCCGATGAACCCGCGCTCCCGGACGGAGCCCGACCTCCGGCACCACGAGCTGTACGACGACGAGACCGATGCCCATATCGCCGCCGCGCGGCTGACCGGCGGCTTCGGTGACGTCCCGGCGTTCGGGGAGGACGGGCCGCAGGGCGACCTGGAGATACTCACGGTCCTGATGGCGGCTCCCCCGGTCCCGCTGCCCCGGACGTACGCCCCTGACAACTCCGCCGACCATGCCCGCCGCGTCCTGCGCCGCGCGGAGAACAGCGACTGCCCCGGTGAGGAGACCGCCCGGCTGCTGCGCGCCGCGTTCGCCCACCACATCACCCAGGTCTTCGGCCGGCAGTGCCAGGTGGACGGGCGGGACGCCGGATTCACGCTGTACGAGCACGCCTTCCTGCTCCTCGACGGCAGCGAGACGAGCCTGTGGGAGGTCGAGCACACGGCCACGCCGGACGGCCGCCACATGTGCGAGGTGTACGGCGACGAGGACTCCGCGCGCGGGGCCATGGAGAGCCGCACACGCATCTGCTGACCCGAGGCGACCCGAGGGGACCCGGGCGAGAAGCGGCGAGGAGTAAACGGCGACGGTGCCCGCACCCCCTCGGGGGATGCGGGCACCGTCGCCCTTCTCCACGCCGGAGCAACGCCGGAGCATCAGGGAGTGAAGGCGGGCTCCTTGCCGAGCCCGGGCTTGTCCACGGCGTGCGCGGATCCGGCCAGGGTGTCCGGAGCGTCGTCCGCATGCCCGTGATCCACGGCTTCGTCCGTGGCGTCCGCGCCCTCGCCGCCGCCCTCCGCGTGCCGCCGCGGCCGGGCGGGCAGCGCGAACATCACCAGGAAGATCACCGCGAGCACCCCGGCCACCCACCACAGCGAGTGCTGGAACCCCTCCGCGAAGGCCGGGCCCATCTGCTGCGGCGTCAGCCGGTCCCCGATCGAACTGAAGAAGACGACCGAGACCAGTCCGAGCCCGAGCGCGTTGCCCATCTGCTGCACGGTGTTGATCAGCCCGGAGGCCGAACCGGAGTGTTCCTTGGGCACCTCGGACAGCACCATGTCCGTCAGCGGGGCCACGATCAGGCCCATGCCGGCGCCCATGACCACGAGCGGCAGCGCCATCTGCCAGGACGTGATGCCCATGCCGTACCGGTCGGACTCCCAGATGTAGAGGAGCAGGCCGATGATCATCAGCAGCGCGCCGGTCTGGAGGACCTTACGGCCGAAGCGGGGCACCAGCTTCTGTACGGAGATCCCGGCGGCGAACGAGACGGCGATCGAGAACGGGATACCGGTCGTGCCGGCCCGCAGCGCGCTCCAGCCGAGCCCCTTCTGCATGTACAGCGTCCAGACCAGGAAGAAGATGCCGAGGCCGACGCCGAAGGCCAGCTGCACGGCGATGCCCGCCGCGAAGCTCTTGACCCGGAACAGCGACAGTTCCACGAGCGGCGAACCGTCCTTGCGCGCCTTCTGCCGCTCGAACACCACCAGGACCAGGAACACCAGCAGGCTGCCGATCATCGACGCATGGCCCCACAGCGGCCAGCCCAGCTCGCGGCCACGGGTCAGCGGGTAGATCAGCATCAGGAGCCCCAGCGTCACCAGGGCGACGCCGATCAGGTCGAGCCGGAGCGCCTTCGGCGCCTTGGATTCGGTGATGAACTTCCGGCCCAGGACGAGGCCGACGAGGCCGACCGGCAGGTTGATCAGGAAGATCGGCCGCCATTGAAGACCGGCGATGTTCCACTCGGTGAGCAGCGCACCCAGCAGCGGTCCGAGCACGGCGCCGAGGCCGACGATCGCACCGAAGAGGCCGAAGACCTTGCCGCGCTCGTGTGCCGGGAAGGTGGCGTGCACGATCGACAGCACCTGCGGAACCATCAGCGCGGCGGTGCCGCCCTGGAGGATGCGGGAGGCGACCAGCATCTCCGGATTCATCGCGAATCCGCAGAGTGCGGAGGCCAGCGTGAAACCGCCTATGCCGATGAGGAACAGCCGCTTGCGGCCGTAGATGTCGCCCAGTCGGCCGCCGGTGATCAGCCCGGCCGCGAAGGCCAGGGCGTACCCGGCGGTGATCCACTGGATCGAGCTGAACGAGGCGCCGATGTCCTTCTGGATGCTCGGGACGGCGATGTTGACAATCGTGACGTCGACCAGGTCCATGAAGGCCGCGGTCATCACGATGGCGAGCGCGAACCAGCGTCGCCGGTCCGACGGGTCCGAGGACACCGTGGGCCCGGATGCCGTGGACGGCAGAGATGCGGAAGAAGTCATGAGAAGAAGCTAAACATCCATTAGGACAGGTCATGACCCAATGGACGGGCAACCTGGTGAGACGACCGACACCCGGACACACCGGCACCCGGACACGAGGATGGGCCCATGACGGACACCCCGGCACGACTGCTGAACCTGCTGTCGCTCCTCCAGACGCCTCGCGAGTGGCCGGGCAGCGAGCTCGCCGAGCGGCTCGACGTCAGCCCGCGCACCATCCGTCGCGACATCGACCGGCTCCGCGAACTCGGCTATCCGGTCGAGGCCTCGCGCGGTTCGGTCGGCGGCTACCGCCTCGTCGCCGGCACCGCCATGCCGCCGCTGCTCCTCGACGACGAGGAGGCGGTGGCCATCGCGGTCGGCCTGCGGGCGGGTGCCGGGCATGCCATCGAGGGGGTCGACGAGGCGTCCGTGCGGGCTCTGGCGAAGCTGGAGCAGGTGCTGCCGTCGCGGTTGCGGTACCGGGTCTCGACCCTGCAGAACGCGACGATGCCGCTGACCCGTGGCGACGGCTCGACGATCGATCCGCACACGCTGACGGTGTTGGCGTCGGCGGTCACCGGCCGGGAGCGGCTGCGGTTCGCCTACCGCGCGGGCGACGGCGCGGAGACGAAGCGGGAGGCCGAGCCGTACCGGCTGGTGAGCACGGGGTGGCGCTGGTATCTCGTCGCATACGACCTGGGACGCGAGGACTGGCGTACGTTCCGGGTGGACCGGGTCAGCGAGCCGTTCGCGACCGGGACCCGGTTCACACCGCGCGAGCTGCCCACGGGGGACGCGGCGGAGTTCCTCGCCGGCTCGATCGCCCGGCGGCAGCCGGAGCTGGCGGTGGATGTCGACTTCGCGGCCCCGGTGGACTTCGTGTCGGCGCGGCTGCCCGCCTCGTTCGGCCCGCTGGAGCGGACCGGCGAGAACAGCTGCCGGCTGCGGGCGGTGCTGTCGGACTCGCTCGAGTGGTTGGCGCTCCGACTCGCGCTGGTGGACTGCGAGTTCACCGCCCACGAGCCGCCGCAGCTGGTGGAGTACCTGGGCGATCTGGGCGCCCGCCTGACGCGCGCGACGGCGCGCTGACTCATTGCCCGCCGGACAGCGTCCAGGGGAGACGGCCGGACGACCGCCGGGCAACGGCCGACGGCCGAGCGTCAAAAAATACGTGCGAGCACCACAATGCGCGCGAGAGCCAAAAGACGTGCGAGAGCAAAAAAAGAATGAGCCCCGGCGCCAGGGGGGGGTGGGCGCCGGGACTCAGCTCAGGGGGTCACACGAAGCGACCTAATTGGGAGGATACTGGACCGAGGCTCAGGCCGCAGCGTCAAAACCCGTGTCGTGGGCCATTCGCTTCAGTTCGAGCAGCGCGTGCTTCTCGATCTGCCGGATCCGCTCACGGGTCAGGCCGTGCTGCTTGCCCACCTCCGTGAGGGTCCGCTCGCGGCCGTCCTCGATGCCGTACCGCATACGGATGATCGACGCGGTGCGGTTGTCGAGCTTGCCGATCAGGTCCTCCAGTTCCTCGCTGCGCAGCAGCGTCATCACCGACTGCTCGGGTGACACCGCGGAGGTGTCCTCCAGCAGATCGCCGAACTGCGTCTCACCCTCGTCGTCGACGGACATGTTGAGACTGACCGGGTCACGAGCCCAGTCCAGGACGTCGCCCACGCGCCCCGGCGTGGAGTCCAGCTCGGCGGCTATTTCCGCGTGCTCCGGCTCGCGCCCGTGCTCGCGGTTGAATTCGCGCTGCACCCGGCGTATCCGGCCGAGCTCCTCCACCAGGTGGACGGGGAGCCGGATCGTACGGGACTGGTCGGCTATGGAACGGGTGATGGCCTGGCGGATCCACCACGTCGCATACGTGGAGAACTTGAAGCCCTTGGCGTAGTCGAACTTCTCGACCGCGCGCACCAGGCCCGCGTTGCCCTCCTGGATCAGGTCGAGCAGGGGCAGCCCGGCCCGCGGATAGCGGCGGGCGACGGCAACGACGAGTCGGAGGTTGGAACGGATGAATATGTCCTTGGCGCGCTCGCCCTCGGCGACCAGCGCCTCCAGCTCCGCGCGTGATGCTCCGCCGGCTTCGCTCTCCACCGTACCGTCGAGAATCTGCCGCGCGTACACACCCGCCTCGACGGTTTGCGACAGCTCGACCTCCTTCGCGGCGTCCAGCAGCGGCGTACGCGCGATCTCGTCCAGGTACATGCCGACCAGGTCGCGGTCGGCGATCTCTCCGCCCGAGGCGCGAACACTGCTTGCCCGGCTGGTCCCACCGGTGGCGGACGAACGACGGGCGACGGCACGGGTTGCCATGCGTGCTCCCTTGCTGAGTAGGTCGCGACACCCTCTCGGGTGCCCTGCATCCGATGGAAACAACGACTGGAATCCGGACAGAATTCCCATGCCTGGCATTCATTTTCGCGATCATGCAGTACCCTGTGCCGCCACGAGGGGAGATCGCATGCCGAACGCCCGGACAAAAGCGCTGGTCAGGCCGGGCACCGAAGGTGATTTGGCGGCACTCACGGACATCTACAACCATTACGTGCGTGAGACCGCGCTCACATTCGATACGGACCCCTTTACACCTGAACGGCGTCTGCCGTGGCTTCGTTCCCACCCTGAAGACGGCCCGCACCGCCTCCAGGTTGCTCAGGATGTCCGCATTGTCGGCCCCGCCTCGATCCTGGGCTATGCCACCAGCAGCGCATTCCGCCCCAAGCCGGCGTACGCGACCTCGGTCGAGGTGAGCGTGTACTGCGCCCCCTCGGCCACCGGCCGCGGCATCGGCACGCTCCTCTACTCGTCGCTGTTCGAGGCGCTGGCCGGTCAGGACCTGCATCGCGCGTACGCGGGCATCACCCAGCCCAACGACGCCTCGGTCCGGCTGCACGAGCGCTTCGGCTTCCGTCACGTCGGCACGTACGCGGAGGTGGGCCGGAAGTTCGGCACGTACTGGGACGTGGCCTGGTACGAGAAGCGGCTGGGACCGCGACCCTAGAGCCCGGCCCCGGCCCCGGCCCGCCCCCAACACGGACAGGGCCCGCCGTCCGTTGCGGGCCGCGGGCGCCACGGGCCGCCCGGCTCCGCTCGCCGGCCTCAGCCGAACTGCGCCGACCGAACTGCACCAACCCTCAGCCGAACTGCACCGACCGCTTCGCGAGTCCCATCCAGAACCCGTCGATGACACTGCGACCCCGGTCCAGTTCGTTCTCCGACGCGCCGAGCGTCACGAAGAGCGGTGCGAAGTGCTCGGTACGCGGGTGGGCCAGCCGACCTGCCGGGGACTTGTGCTCGAAGTCCAGCAGGGCGTCGACGTCCTGCGCCTGGAGCGCCCGGTTCCCCCAGTCGTCGAACTCCGCCGACCAGCCGGGGGTGCCACCGCCCGCGTGCCGCAGGGCGGCCAGGTTGTGCGTGAAGAAGCCGCTGCCGACGATCAGGACGCCCTCGTCGCGCAGCGGCGCGAGCTTGCGCCCGATGTCCATCAGCCGTTGCGGGTCCAGGGTCGGCATGGAGATCTGGAGTACGGGGATGTCGGCGTCGGGGAACATCTCGACCAGCGGGACGTACGCCCCGTGGTCGAGCCCGCGGTCCGGGATGTCCTGGACCGGCATGCCGGCACCGCGCAGCAGCTTGCGTACGTTCTCGGCCAGCGCCGGGGCGCCCGGGGCCGCGTACCGCACCTGGTAATAGTGCTCGGGGAATCCCCAGAAGTCGTACACGAGCGGGACCGCCTCCGTGGCACCGAGGGCGAGCGGGGCCTCCTCCCAGTGCGCGGAGACCATCAGGATCGCGCGGGGGCGGGGCAGAGAGGCGGACCAGGTGGCCAGTTCGCCGGGCCAGAGCGGGTCGTCGGCCAGCGGCGGTGCGCCGTGGGAGAGGTAGAGGGCGGGCATGCGCTCCGCGGTGACAGTCATGACACTCCCCATCCGCTGCTGATCGAGGTAAGTCTTTTACA
Source organism: Streptomyces sp. NBC_00846 (assembly GCF_045207325.1). Classification (NCBI taxonomy): domain Bacteria; kingdom Bacillati; phylum Actinomycetota; class Actinomycetes; order Kitasatosporales; family Streptomycetaceae; genus Streptomyces; species Streptomyces sp. NBC_00846. Next base: position 3,054,039 of record NZ_CP108846.1, read on the forward strand.
GGTGTCTTCGAGAAGGAAGGATTCTTGGATTCTTTAATCTTCAAGCTCCTACCTCCGGAGACCTTAGCTCCATCTAGTTAAACCTTCAAGAAAAGGTCGTACAGTGGAGTACATGACCCCGGCATCCCCCGGCGAGCCGCGCTGGCTCTCCGACGAAGAGCAGTGCGTCTGGCGTGCGTACCTCCACGCCACGACGCTCATGGAGGACCATCTCGACCGTCAGCTGCAGCGCGATGCCGGCATGCCGCACATCTATTACGGACTGCTCGTCCAGCTCTCCCAGGCGCCCCGCCGCCAGAAGCGGATGACCGAGCTGGCCAAGGACGCCAAGATCACCCGGTCCCGGCTCTCGCACGCCGTCGCGCGGCTGGAGAAGAGCGGCTGGGTGCGCCGCGAGGACTGCCCGTCCGACAAGCGCGGCCAGAACGCGGTCCTCACCGACGAGGGCTACGAGATGCTGCGCCGGTCCGCGCCGGGCCATGTCAGCGCCGTGCGCCAGGCGATGTTCGACCGGCTGACTCCCGAGCAGATGCGCTCGCTGGGCGAGATCATGCAGGTCGTCGCCACCGGACTGCAGCCGGAGGGCACGGACGCGGATCTCCCCTGGCTGCGCTGAGCCGCCCGCCGAAGCGGCTCTGCCCCGGTCCCGTCGAACGGAACCGGGGCAGAGCCGCGTTCATACCACGTGAGTCTTCAGGGCCACGTCAGTGGGCGACGACCGGGACCTTGAACTCGTCCTCGACACCGTCGGCGTCGCCCGAACCGGCGCCCCCGCCCACCGCGGCCGCCGAGGGACGACCGGCGTTGATGAAGGTCAGCGCGATCGCGGAGGCCACCACCAGGATGCCGACGGCCCACCAGATGGCGCCGGTGAAGCCGTGCACCATCGCCTGGAGCTTCAGCAGCTCCGGGTCGGTGGCACCGAGCGCGGCGTGCGAGGTGGCGTACGCCGTCGCGGCCGAGGCGGCCACGGTGTTCAGCAGCGCCGTACCGATCGCGCCGCCCACCTGCTGCGAGGTGTTGACCATCGCGGACGCGACGCCCGAGTCCCTCGGCTCGACACCGTGCGTAGCCAGCGACATGGCCGGCATGAACGCCGTACCCATACCCAGGCCCAGCAGGAGCTGCGCGGGCAGGATGAGCAGGGTGTAGGAGGAACCGATCTCCAGCTGCGTGAGCAGCAGCATGCCGACGGCGGCGGTCAGGAAGCCGGGGCCCATCAGCTTGCGCGCCGGAACCCGGGTCATCAGCCGGGCGCCGATCTGCGTCGAGCCGGTGATCATGCCCGCGATCATCGGGAGGAAGGCGAAGCCCGTCCTGATCGGCGAGTAGCCCCTCACGACCTGCAGGTAGTACGTCAGGAAGAGGAACAGCCCGAACATCGCGATGATGGCCAGACCCAGCGAGAGGTAGACGCCACCGCGGTTACGGTCCAGCAGGACGCGCAGCGGCATCAGCGGCGACGAGACCCGGGACTCGGTCACGACGAACGCCAGGAGCAGCACGCCGGACGCGACGAACATGCCGATGGTCAGCGCGTCCGACCAGCCCGCGGACTCGGCGCGGGTGAATCCGTACACCAGGGAGACCAGCCCGAGCGCGGACAGGACGACACCGGGGATGTCGAGCGACGAGCGGTTGCGGCTGCCGGCCGGCTCACGGATCACGAAGTACGCGCCGAGGGCCGCGACGATCGCGAACGGGATGTTGACGAAGAACGTCCAGCGCCAGTTCAGCGCCTGGGTCAGGAATCCGCCGAGGATCAGGCCGACGGCGCCACCGCCACCGGCGATCGCGCCGTAGATTCCGAACGCCTTGGCGCGCTCCTTGGCATCGGTGAACATCACGGCGAGCAGGGACAGCGCCGCCGGGGCGAGCAGCGCGCCGAAGACGCCCTGGAGCGCACGGGAGCCGAAGAGCATGCCCTGGTTCTGCGCGGCACCCCCGAGCGCGGAGGCCAGCGCGAAGCCGATCAGGCCGACGACGAAGGTCCGCTTGCGGCCCCAGAGATCGGCGATCCGGCCTCCGAAGAGCAGCAGCCCGCCGAAGGCGAGGGCGTAGGCCGTGATGACCCACTGCTTGTTGGCATCGGAGATACCCAGTGCCGTCTGGGCGTGCGGCAGCGCGATGTTCACGATCGTGGCGTCGAGTACGACCATCAGCTGCGCGAGGGCGATGAAGGCCAGCGCTTTCCAGCGGCTGGGGTCCGGGAGTCGGATGTCGGCTGTTTTTGGCATGGCGGTATCCACCTAATGGCGCGCGGGAGCGCGGAGTCATGAACCGAGAGGTCGGCGAACGGGCAGTCGGTCAGGGACGGTCGAAGACAGCGACCGTCGGTGAAAGGCGGGCGGTGAAAGGCGGGCGGTGAAAGGGAAGACGGTGGGCGGGAGGACGGCGAAAGGGCTGGTCGTGAAAGGGCTGGCCGCAAGGCCGTGGCCCGTGAGGACGCGGCCCGTGGGAGCAGGAGGTGTGTGAGGACGAGGCGTGAAAGCCCGGGTCATGAAAGGCATGGCGTGGTCGAGGTGCACCGGCCGCCCGGTGGCGGGCCCGGTGCGGGCGTCATGACCGGCGCCGCAGATCCTCCAAGGTCGCCGCCGTTCCGGGCAGCCGGGACCGGGCCGGGGTCTCCAGTCCGTCCAGGAACAGTTGTAGATGGCGGTGGGTGAACCGGTCGATGTCCGGGCAGCCGATGCCGGGCAGCGGCCGGGTGAGCTGGGAGAGGGCGACCAGTACGTCACCGACGGCAATGTCGGTACGCAGGCGCCCCGCGGACATGGCGCGCGACACGAGCCCTTCGACGGCCTCTTCGAGACGTCGGCGCTCGGCGAGCAATTCGGGATGGTCCTTGTCGAAGCCGCCGGACAGCATCGGGCACAGCGCCCCGATCCGTTCGTCGGCCGCCGCGTGCACGAAGCGGCTGAGTGCGGCGAAGGGATCGGCCTCCTCGGCCGTCGCCTCCTCCGCGCGTTCGGTGGTACGGGAGGTGACCGCGAGCACGACTTCGTGCGTCAGCGCGGCCCGGTCGGGGAAGTTCCGGTACAGCGTGGCGTTGCCGACGCCGGCGCGGCGGGCCACCTCGTCGAGCGGCACGTCCGGCCCGAACTCGACGAACATCTCGCGCGCGGCCGTCACGATCCGCTCCCGGTTGCGCAGCGCGTCCGCCCGCGGACGGGTCGTCCGGTGCTGCGCCGCTCCGGTGGCGGTGCGGGTGACGGTATCCACGACGGCTCTCCCTGCCTTCCGACTCTTGCTGCTCATGTTGCTCTTCTGGAGCTTCTGGTCCTTCTGGAGCTTCTGGTCCTTCTGGTCCTTCTGGTCCTTCTGGAGCTTCTGGTCCTTCTGGTCCTTCTGGTCCTTCTGGTCCTTCTGGAGCCTCCGGGCCCGCTGACCCGTCCGGCTCTCGTCGCCACGCCCTTCGTCGCCGCGACGCTCTTCGTTCTTCATGGCGACCCCCTTCCGTAACCGGGGACCACCTCCCCGGTTCGCGGGGACAGACGTTCAAACGGGGAAACGGTCCCCGGATATTTCCCCAGCACAATGTGACCTGACCCACACCTCCAGATCGGAAATACCAACCGATCGGCGCACTCAACGAGCGGTGCCGCACCACCCATCACAGGCTGATCCGCAGAGCGCAGTCCGGGCCGGCCGACTGCCGCGGACCCCGAGGCGCCTCTATGCAGAATCCCCGCCACCGGATACGCAAGCACCGCCACCCGATCGCGCTCGGTACGGCAACCGCCCTGATCATCGCCACTTTGGCCTCGGCCAGCAGCAATCTTCCGATATCCAGCCGGGCCTCGGACGGCCCCGTGGCCACCGCCCGGGCCGCGGGGATAGCCCCGTGCCGCATACCGGCGACCATGGGCGTACAGATGTCGGAGGGCATACCGACACCGGAGGGCTACACCCGCTCCACGGGCCGGATCCACGCCCTCATCCTGATGATCGACTTCCCGGACGCACCGGGCCCCGATCCGGCGATGGACCGGTTCGACGAATTCTTCCCGCAGACCATCAACTGGTTCCGGACCGCCTCGTACGGGCGACTCACCTACGTCCCCGACGCCCCCGTGAAGTCCTGGCTGCGGATGCCACTGCCGTTCTCGGAGTACGGGATCGAGCGCGGATCACCCTACGAGCCGGGCTACCGCCACCTCGTCCAGGACATCGTCGCGGCCGCCGATCCGAAGGTCGACTTCAGCACGTACGACCTGGTCAACATCCTGGTCACCCCGAACGCCGGACCCTCCGCCCTGGACACCGTCCTGTCCGTGACCTTCTCCGGCAATCAGGACGCACCCCCCGCGGACGGCGCGCCCCTCGGTAACACGTCCTTCATCTACAGCCACCAGGACGACGGCTCGGGGTCGTTCAAACAGAACGGATTCCGCGTCCTGCCGCACGAGAACGGGCACATCTTCGGCCTTCCCGACCTCTATACCGTGGAGGGCGGCGGCGCGGTCGGACACTGGGACATCATGTCCGAGGACTGGGGGGCCGACAACGACCTGCTCGGCTGGCACAAATGGAAGCTCGGCTGGCTGGACAACAAGCAGATCAGCTGCGCCGCCAGGCCCGGCACCAGCGACCACGTCCTCGAACCGCTGGCCACCCGCCGGGGCGGGACGAAGCTGGCGTTCGTCCCGCTGAGCGACGTGTCCGGCTACGCGGTGGAGGTACGGACGCAGGCGGGCAACGACCAGGCGGTCTGCCGGCCCGGCGTGCTCATCTACAAGGTGACCACGAACGTCGACACCGGTCAGGGGCCGGTGTCCGTCATGGACAGCACCAAGGACAGCATCGGCTGCACCCGGCTGCCCAATGTGCACGGCGAGCTCTCCGACGCCGCCTTCCGGCCCGGCCAGACCTTCACCGACCGGACCCACGGGATACGCATATCCGTGGTCGACAAAGAGGGCAACGGGAACTACCGCGTCCGGGTCACTCGCCCCTGACCACACCCCCGGCCGCCCGCCGCACCTCCGCCTCGGCAGGCCCGCGCAGCTCCCGCTTGAGGATCTTCCCGGTCGGATTCCGGGGCAGCGGCTCCTCGCGTACGAGCACGTGGGCCGGGACCTTGAACGCGGCCAGGCTCCGCCCGACGTGCGCCCGCAGCTCCTCGGCCGTGGCGGTCGCACCGGCCCGCAGCCGGACGACGGACACGACCTCCTCGCCCAGGACCGGGTGCGCCACCCCCAGCACCGCGGCGTCCTCCACGTCCGGATGGTCGTGCAGGACCGCCTCGACCTCCACGCAGTACACGTTCTCGCCGCCGCGGATCACCATGTCCTTGATCCGGTCGACCACCTCGACCCGTCCCTCCCGCACCACCGCGAGATCACCGGTCCGCAACCACCCGTCGGTGAACGCCCGAGCGGTCGCCGCCTCGTCCCGCCAGTAGCCGCGGACCAGGGACTGGCCGCGCAGCCACAGCTCACCGACCTCACCCTCGGGCAGCGCCTCGCCCGCGGGACCGGCGATGCGTACCTCGGTGACGGGCGTCGGCCGGCCGACGCTGCCCGGGTGGAGCCGGTACTCGGCGCCGAAGTTCGCGAGGACACCCCCGCTGGTCTCGGTCAGGCCGTAGCCGTTGCGCGGCTCGATCCGGTCGCCGTGGCGGGCGGTCAGCCGCGCGACCAGATCGGGCGGGGCGGCGGCCCCGCCGGTGTTCAGCATCTGGAGGCTCTCCAGGCCGTCGCCCGTCCGCTCGGCCGCGGCAAGCAGTTGGAGCGCGGTCGTCGGGACGCCCGCGTAGTGCGTGACGCCGTGCTCACGGATCAGCCGCAGCGCCTCCTCGGCGTCCCACTTCCGCATCAGGACGAGGGTGCCGCCCGCCGCCATCGCCGCGTAGAAGCCGGTGAACGCGGCGACATGGAAGAACGGGAACGTCAGCAGCGTCACGGGGGCGGGCCCCTGCCCCGGGATGATCCCGCGCCCGAGCGCGGAGGCGGCCGCGTGGTAGCGCGGGTTGAGTACGGCCCCCACCTGGGCGAGATGGGTGGCGACGGCGCCCTTGGGCCGGCCGGTGGTGCCGGAGGTGTAGATGATCGTCGCGTCGTCCTCGGGCCGGATCTCGACCTCGGGTGGCGCGGCGAGCGGATCGGGCCCGGGCAGGTCCTCGTACTGCTCGACGCCGTCCGGAACCGCGCCCTCCGCGTGGCAGACGACGACGCGCGCGCCGTTCTTCGCCGCCCAGCCGGCGACCCGCGGCAGCCGCTCACCGTCCACCAGGAGCACCCGCGGCCCGGAGTCGTCGAGCGCGTACGTGAACTCGTCCTCCGTCCACCAGGCATTGAGCGGTACGGCGACCAGACCGGCCAACTGCGCAGCCCAGAAGGCAATCTGCCACTCCGGGTGGTTGCGCATCGCGATGACGGCCCGGTCGCCCCGGCGGAGCCCGTACGTCCCGGTCATCCGGCACGCCAGCGCGGACGCGGCGGCGAAGAATTCGGCGTACGAGTAGCGGCGCTCCTGCGCGATCAGGAACGGCCGGTCCCCGAAGGCCCAGGTGGTCTCCACGAACTCTCGGAGCGTCCTGGGTCCGTCCGCGTACACGAGCGAGCCCGCGTGCGCCCCGTCCTCCACGCGCACCACGGCGAACGGGGCTCCCGGGTTGGTCAGCGCGGCTTCGATATGCGGCACGAACGACCTCTCTAAGCGCTTGCTCAGTACTTCGCGACGGTATGCCCGCGCTCATTGCCCGTCAAGGGAGCCGTCCGGCCCGGTCCCGACCGCAGATCGCCGCCTGCCGGCGTTCACCCGGACCGTGCAACGGGATGACGGACAGCGGACGCCGAACCCGCGACAAAAATGCAAAAGGGCAGCCCGATCCGCCGGTCCGCCTGACGCGGTCTACGGTCGCCGCACCTCGAACTGGAAGCAGCCGTACTCCAGCGCCCGCACATGTACCAGTGCCACCTCCGGCTCGGCGAACGCCTCCCCGAAGACCCGGTCGAACCCGGCCTCGGCGTTGTCGGGGATCTCGAAGAAACGGCCCCCCATGATGTGTCCGTCGGCGTTGTAGCGGCGAATGGTGCGCAGCGCCCCGGGACGGGCGAAGGGATAGCCCCGGACTCCCCGCGCGGCTCCGCATTCATCGGCGTGGATGAATACCGGCCCCGCCTCGTCGTAAGCCCCCGGCTCGGCACCGGTCGCCATCGCCCAGCGGCGCAGCGGCGCGTAGGAGACGAGTGCGACTCGTTCGCCGGGCTCGATGGCCCGCAGGCAGCACCGCAGCGGACTGCCTACGCAGTCGAGGGGGACACCGTCCTCGCGTGCGGTGTACGGCCGCAGTGGCTGTCCGGCGTCGTCGACGTGGCGGAGTTCTTCGAGTGCGGCGGGCGGGATGGGGAGGGGCGTGTACGTGGTCGTGGATGTCATGGTTCCAGCGTCGGCGGGTCCCCGGTGGCCCGCTGGCGGAATTCGGACGCGATGGTCCACCCGGACACCTGCGACGGATCCGGCAGCGTGCGCGGTACGCGGCGGGAGCGATCAGGGGGCGGGGCAGCCGTGCCGCTCGCCCGAAGCGGTGGCGTACGACTCCAGAATCCGCTTCAGCGCCGCGGGGTCACTCGCTCCATCCGTTCCGACGGCGCCGTCCGCCGCCTTGCCCTTGGCGCGCTCAAGCTTGAAGTAGGCGGTCCCGATGGCGCCCCCGCATTCGACGGTGCGGGTGTAGGCGCCCTTCACCGTGCCCGGATACTTGTTGTCGAGATACATCTCCTCCTGCGCCGACGGCCCGTAGTAGCCGGTCATGCTGAACAGGCCCAACTTGCCCCGGCCCATCGCGCATTGTTCCGTCAGCGCACGCCCCGCGGGCTTCTCTGTGACGTCGGTAACGCGCAGCCGGGCAGCCTCACGCCCGGCAACCACGCCGCCGCACGTGCCCGTCGCCCGACCGACGGGCCGCGTCGTCCACTCCGCGCGGTCGACAGTTCCCGGACGTTCACCGAGCACGCCCTCGCACTCGGCGCGACCGGCCGCTCGACGCGCCGTCTCCGTCGCGACCCGTGCCACTTGGAGCAGCTGCCGGGCGGAGAGGTCCTCCGACTTCCTGCTCGTCTCGGCCGTGACGAGCAGACCGGCGCCCGCCATCGCCTTGCAGTCGACCAGCACAGCGGCTCCCGGCGAATACCCGCTCACGAAGGACCCGGTCCAACCGTGGCCGATCGGCGTCGCCGACGCATCCGCGGCAGACCCGCTCGACCGGTAGGACCCTCGCGGCCATACCCGGAGCTTGAGGACCGGTCCGCTGTCATCACCCTCGGCCCAGACCGAGCACCACTGGGCGTCGTGCCCGCCCCAGTCGGCGGTGCGGCCGCGCGCCTTCAGCCTGGCGCCGTCGAAGAACTGCCGCGCCTCCTCCACCGCGAGGGAACCCTGGCACCGGTCTGCGAGGTCTTCGCCGTCACCGCCCTTGGACCAGGCGCTCCAGGCCAGCCCGCCGGCAACCAGCACGAGGAGCAGCCCCCCGACGCACAGGGACAGTCTCAGCCGCGTCATTCGTTCCCCCCGGAAGCGGTTGCATCAGTCATACGCCCACAGCGGTCGTGCAAGCCGTGCACCCACCACGGTGCGCCGCCCGCCGACGCGTTCCACAGGGGCGACTCCGCTTCAGTTGATCTCCCCCGCACCCTGCCGTCCCTCCATAGCCTACGAGTTCGAACATCCGGGGCGACCAGGGCCCGGGATCGACAAGCAAGCACCGGCGTGACCGGGCCGGCCCGTACGTACAAGGACGCCGCGAAGGGCAAACCAGGGGGCACAGCCACCGCTTCCGACCGAGAGGGACGACCACTCGACCACCGCGAGACGCCGAACCAGGAAAGAACGGACGGCCAGAACTCCTGGTCCGCGGCAGAGCGTTCACGCGCCAGAAGGACCACGGCCCCGGGACCAGCCGGCCCGAACCGGCCCACCCCGGAAGCAGCAGGTCAGAGGAGTGCAGCCCGCGTCTCGCGTGGCTAACCCGATAGGGAAGCCCTTCACCGACACGGATCCGCTAGGCTGTCCCTGGTCGGTCGTTGGTACGTCCCACTCTCTGCCCGAGCAAGATCGCAGAGGTAGCGCACCGCATCCGACCAGCGGGCTTGTGAACATTGCCGTAGATCCACTTCTTGTGTTTTCGGCAAGGTTTCCTCCAAGCCCCCGCCTTCGTAGCTCAGGGGATAGAGCACCGCTCTCCTAAAGCGGGTGTCGCAGGTTCGAATCCTGCCGGGGGCACAGCACAAAGGGCCAGTTCGGAGGCTTGATCTCTCGAACTGGCCCTTTCGCTGATCCAGTCCGTGCCACATGTGCCACTGCGTCGCGGCATCTCCTTGCCCCTCGCGGAGTATCGCCGCCTGCCGATCGGCGATTGCACGGTCCCGATCGGCGGTCCTGTGCTGAAGCGCAGCGAGCACGGTGCACGCCCCCTCTCCCGTAACCCCTCGCGTCTTACCGAGCCCGACACCTGAATCGCGCCACAATACGTCACCATCCACCGCGGAACGTAACCGCTGCCCGGCATGAGCGCGGAAGCGCACGCCATGTCGATCGATCTGCAGGTGCTAACAATCGGGAGTCTCCGGCGGTCTCGCCACATAGGTTCCCACCTGCATAGAAGCACTTTCATAAAGCCCCCATCGCGCGACCTTGACCAGGCCGATCGGGGCGGGCGCGACCAGCCCGTCCGGCAACGTGCCCAGCACTGGGGCTGTGAAGCGGATTCGGTCATTCTGCCCGGAGCCCGTTGCTGTGACCTCGACCGGCCCTCATCCTGGAACGTTCGTCAGCGGCCAAGAAGGAGAATGGTGAACGTTTCGCGACGCCACGCGAGTGATCCTGACGTCATCGGGCAGACAGCAGGGCTGGTCAACTTCCTGCGCGACGTGGTCCATAGCAGCCACCAGCGACAGCGTGACGACCGCGGTCGTGAGCGCCTCTGGCTGGCCCGGCTGCCGGAACCCATCCGCAGGCCGGCGTCGCGCGATGACGGCGTGCTGCTGACACTCGGCCACGTGCCGCAGAGTGCGCCGCCCGGCCTGCCCGCCTCCCTCGACGGCTGGGTCGAACCGACACGCTGTCTGGATCCCGATGGAGGTGATCCGCCTCTTGCCGAGGAGGGTCCGGGGCGGGAGCTGGTGCGCGTCGCGGACGAGAGGGAGCGGCTGGAGGAGGAAGGTACCCTGCGCCGCGAAGAGGCCGGTGAGGTGCTGCGGGCCTACGGCACCTGGCTGGACCGCTGGCGCAGGTGGGCAGAGCGGGAGCGCGCGGAACGGCCGCTCCGGGAGCTCTACGATCGGGTCTACGCATGGCACCAGAAGCTGGCCCAAGAGGACGACCAGACGGAACTCATCCTGGGCATAGGGCTATTGACCTGGACTGGTCCGAACGAGGACACAGTGCACCGCCATCTGTTCACCCATCGGGTGGAAACGTCAGTGGACCGGCGCACGGCAATGCTGACGGTGCGGCTGTCGTCGGAGAGCGCCCTGCGCCTCGAAGACCAGGACTTCCTGGACAGTGACGACGGATGGGTACGCGAGCGCGGGGCCGCTCTCTCGGAAGAGATCACCACTCGCGGGATGGACCCGCTGGGGCCCGAGGCGCTGGAGCAACTGGCGCAGTGGCAGGAGCGGGCGACCACGCGTCCCATGGGCTTCAGTGCCGCGTGGGAGCCACCCCGCGCACCTGAGCCTGGAGCGCGCCTCACATACGCGCCCGCGCTGGTCATGCGCCCCCGCAATCTCAACTCTCTGCTGCGGTTCTACGGCCAGATCGCGGAGGCCGTGGCCTCGGAGGGCCGCGCACCGCTCGGCTTGGCCCAAATGGCCATGACGATCGAGACCAACGACCGATCTGCCTGGGACGGAACCCAGAGGGCACCGCTCTTCGGTGAAGATCCTCTCTTCCCGGGCAAAACGAATGCACAGCAACGCAGCGTGCTAGGGCGCCTGGAGCACGACACCGGCGTGGTGGTCCAGGGGCCGCCCGGCACGGGCAAGACCCACACGATCGCCAACCTCGTCTCCGCGCTGCTCGCACAGGGCCAGCGGGTACTCGTCACCAGCGCCCGCGACCAGGCACTGACCGTGCTGCGGGACAAACTTCCGCCCGCAGTTAGGGACTTGTGTGTCCTGCTGCTCAGCTCCACTCGCCACGATGGCGCGGGCGAGCTGGAACGCACCATCAACGCGCTCACCGACCAGGTGGCCGCCAGTGACCGCGACGAACTACGCGCCGAGATCCGCCAACTCGCCGGCGAGCGAGACGAGGTACGGGGACGCATCGAGACGCTCACAGAGCAGGTGATCTCGCTCCGAGAGGCCGAGTACCGGCATCGGAGCGTGGCTCCGGGATACGCGGGAACGCTCGCCGAGATCGTGGAGCGGGTCCGCGCCGGTGCCGAGGACTTCGGGTGGGTCAGCCCTCTCCCGGACACCGCCGTGGACACTCCGCCGCTGGCCTCCGAGCAAGCCCAGGAACTCCTCCTCTTGCTGCGTGACGGCGCGGGTGAGCCGCGCGCGGGCGGCGCGCTTCCCGTCCCTGACGAGCTCCCTTCGCCCCAGCGCGTCGCGGACGTCTTCGCGGCGGGCCGCCTCAGCGACGAGGGTCTTTCTCCGGAAGCCGTCGAGTTCCGGAACCTGCTCGCCCCTCTCGACGCATCCGTGACCGCCGAGCTGGCCTCGCTGCTCGATGCCTGCGAGACGGCCCTTCATCACCTCGGGGTGCCTGCCGACGCCACGCGTTGGGATCTGGATTCCTGGATCACCCGGGCGCTGACGGACCGGCTCCGCCGGTCCGACCTCGGACTGTGGCAGCGCGTGGCAGCCGTCACCGAAGACATCCAGGCGGTTGCGCGGGACGTGGACACGCTGGGCCTTCGCCTGGTCACCATGCCCAAGGACCTGGATGCCCAGAAGGCCGGCCATCTGGCGACCGTCGGCTCCGCGCTCCGAGCCCACCTGGCCACGGGCAAGACCCTGCGATCCCGGTTTCCGAGCAAGGTACAGAAGAACGCCAGAGAGTTGCTGGACTCCTGCACTGTCGACGGCCGTGCGCCGCAGACGACCGATGACCTGGACGCAGTACTGGCGTACCTCCGGGCCCACTCCGCGCTCGTGGGCGCGGCCACACGCTGGCAACAGGCGAAAGCCGCGATCCCCCCAGGGGACGTGGAGGTACAACTGGCCGAACTGACCGCACGCGCCGAGCGCCTTGAGCACGTGCAGGCATTCGGCTCGGCTCGGGACCGCGTCGACGAGCTTCTCGTACGTCACGGCGTACGCCTGACGGTCGCCTCCCGCCGGGCGTGGCAAGACTTCAATGCCGGAGTCGCCGCTCTCCATGGCCGACGCGCCGCCGACGAGGCGGTCGCGCAGCTGGCGGCGTGGGACGAACTCCTGCGCACCCCTGTCAATGGCGCGCAGCCATCCTCAGAGTCCATGTCTCTCGTACAGGCCCTCCGCAATCAGGACGTGGACGCTTATACCGAGGCCCTGGAGGCACTGGCCGCCGCGCACCGGCGGGAGCACCACACACGCCGGTGCGCCGAACTGCTGGGCGTCCTACGCGCCGCTCACCCTCTGCTGGCAGGCCGCCTCGTGGACAGCGCCGGCAACCCCGACTGGGAGGAACGGCTGGGCTCCCTGGAGCAGGCTTGGGCGTGGGCGAAAGCTTCTCAGTTCCTGGACAGGCAGCGCACGCCCGGACTGGAGCGCAAGCTCGAAGGCGATCTCAGCGAGAACGAAACCCGGCTGGAACATGTGACTGGTGAACTTGCCGCGGCCTGGGGTCGGTTGCACTGCCTGGAGCGGATGACGCAGGACCAGCGGTCGGCGCTCCAGGCGTACCGGACGCACGTGGCGTCCCTCGGCAAGGGCAAGGGGCGGAACTCGGGGCTCTTCAAAGCCGCGGCGCGCGATGCCATGTCCGTGGCCCAAAACGCGGTCCCCGCATGGGTCATGCCCATCCCACAGGTCGCCGAGATGGTGCAGGCGAAGCGGGACGCCTTCGACGTCGTCATCGTGGACGAGGCCAGCCAGGCGGGCATGGACGCGCTGTTCCTCTTGTGGCTGGCTCCCCGCGTGATCGTCGTCGGTGACGACAAACAGTGCGCGCCCTCCGTCACGCGCAACGGCCGTCACCAGGCCATCCAGGACAAGCTGGCGGCCCATCTGCCGGACGTGCCCACCCGGCTGCGCCAGCTCTACACGCCACACACCAACCTCTACCAGTTGCTGTCCACCTTCTTTCCGCAGGTGATCCGCCTCGAAGAGCACTTCCGCTGTGTGCCCGAGATCATCAACTGGTCCTCCAGCACTTTCTACGACAACAAGCTTTTGCCCCTGCGCCAGTACGGCGCCGAACGGCTGGACCCGTTGCGTACCCATTTCGTCGAAGGCGCCGTGGTCGCGGGCCGCGACAGCCGTGTCCACAACCCCAAGGAGGCCGAGGCGATCGTCGACTGCCTGGCCAGCCTGGCCAAGGACCCCGCCTACCAGGACAAGACCATGGGCGTGATCGTGCTCCAGGGCTTCGGGCAGATCAAGCTCCTGGAGAACCTCATCGAACAGCGGCTGCCGGCCACCGTGCGCGAACAGCACCAGATACGCGTCGGCAACGCGGCCTCGTTCCAGGGCGACGAGCGCCACGTCATCCTGCTGTCCATGGTCGTGACGAACCCACCGCGCGCAGCGGGCGGGAACAAGAGCGAGCAACAGGCGTACAACGTCGCCGCCAGCCGGGCCCAGGACCAGATGCGGCTCTTCTACTCGGTCCCACCGGATCGCCTCAAGCCACACGACCTGCGGCTCAACCTCCTGACATACATGGAGAACCCGCCCGCCGCGCTGGAGGCCGCCGACGACATCGGACCGGTGCTGCCGGACGTCCGGAGGGCTCCCTTCGACTCGCTCTTCGAACAGCAGGTGTACCTGGAGATCAAGCAACAGGGCTACCACGTAGTCCCGCAGTTCCCGGCCGGCAGCAAGCGCATCGACCTGGTGGTGGTAGGGGCCCGCGGTCGGCTCGCCGTCGAGTGCGACGGTGACGCCTTCCACCGCGCCACGCGGGAGCAGATCGAGAGCGACCAACGGCGGGACCGTGAACTGAAGCGCGTGGGGTGGAAGTTCTGGCGGCTACGGGAGAGCGACTTCCGCTTCGATCCCGTCGAGGCCCTCGACGGCCTGTGGGAAGAACTCGACCGGCAGGGGATCCGTCCCGCGAACTACACGCGGTCCTCGGCGGCCACCCAGTCGGTCAACTCCAACGCTGGCTGGAAGCCACTCGACCTCTCCTCGGACGACGCACTCACCGATGACGAGGGCATCGGGGACGAGCAGACCGACGACCGTTACGACGACCAGACCGACGACGACACCATGGAGGACGACGCCGCATGACGCAGGAAACCGTTCTGGGCCCGCTCGACGGCAACACCTTGAAGGAGCTGGCCCGCGTCATCTGCGGCGACGACCACCTCTTCTACCGCAGGGGCTTCGAGATCGCCCAGTTCCTGGAGAACGCCGGGTGGCGCAACGTGCCCGAGTACGACGGCGAGTACCGGGGCGAGTGGGCACTTCAGCTACTCACGGAACGTCGCGAGAGCCCTACCGAGCTGGAAAAGGTGCTCCTCAGACTCGCGGACGCGCGCGAGTACCTCGAAGAACCCGGCGTCCTCCCGACCGTCGTTAACGCGGTCAACACCTTCCTGGTCCACGAAGGCTTCCGCCTGGAGAACCCCGGCGGCAGACCCAGGGTTGTCGTCTGCGACCCAACCATGGCGCACCCGGGCCAGCAGGCATCGGTCGAGCTCAAGGCCACCATGGCCGAGATCATCCGAGAACCGCGGATGGCCGCGCTGCTCCAGCGCCGGCTGGACGAGGCCCGCACCTGCTATGCCAACGGAGCCCACGTCGCGGCCATCATCATGCTGGGCAGCCTCCTCGAAGGCGTCCTGCTCACGGTGATCGAGGAACGCGACGCCTCACTGCTGGGCAACAAGGACCCCAATTTCATCGGTCTCAAGGTCCTCATCGACATCTGCCACAAGGCGGGCTGGGTCGACGTCGACATGGAGCGCTTCAGTCAGGCCCTTCGCGAGTACCGCAATTTCGTCCACCCACGGCGTGAGTTCCGCGAGGCGCACACGCCCGACCGCGACACGCTCACCGTGTCCTGGTATGTCGTGAACGGTGCTCTCAACGACCTCGCGGCCAGCCAGCCCGAAGCCAGCGCGTAGAGCGGGCACGAACGAAAGCCACTGCGTGGCTACCGGGCCACGCAGTCAGACCAGGGACAACGGATCACGAGGGGGAGCAGGTTGAAGCTCACGGCAGAGGTGCTGAGAGACCTTGCGGAGCCGTCGAACGTCGCAGTCCACTCGAACTCGGGGCTGGCCGGGGATGTGCGCGCCGCGGCGGCAGACGACGACAAGCAGAGAAAGGGGAAGGAGGTCGACCCGCTTCGACGAAAGCCGGAGCTACAGCCCATACCGGCGAAGGATCTCAACCGGCTCGTGCAAATCACGCCCTGGGAGGTGCTGCACACCTTGGGACGGTCTATTACCTTGGCCCGGCGCGGCGCGGGACGCGGCCTCGCCGAGCACTGGGGCTGCCTCAAGTACAACCAGGCTCTGACCGGGAACTCGGACTCCTTCATGGCCCTCTCGGTCGAGGGCCGGGAGACCGCGGACTATTACAAGGCGCTTCAGTCGGGAGAACTCGGCACCGGTTTCGCGCTGGCGCTCGCCACACGACTCCTGAGCATGCGCTACCCGGATCACTTCGTCTCGATCGTGCCGGCCGACACGGCCCTGCGTGCAGGATGGGCCCTGACCAGCAGGGACTCCGGCCCGAGGTCGGGCTACCGGTACCGCCCGCAGTTCTTCGCCGAGGTATGGAGACCCGGCGAGCCCTCTCGCGTCTTGCCGATCGTATGCAAGGGCAACCACAGTGGGCTCTCCACCTCGCATACTCAGCTCGCATCGGCTTCCGCCCACGTTGAGGCGGTGCAGATCGGGGCATGGGATGAGACACCGTGTCTCGTGTTCAGCACTGAGCTCCCCCTCGACGGACCACTGACGGTCCACACACTGGAGGCGGGAGGAAAGGGCGGTTGGCTGGACGCTCCGGGCCGCGTTCTTGATCACGCGTTGGAGGACGAGAACGTCTATCCCGGCATCCGGCCGCCCACGCAAGGCGACAGGCCCATGGAGCCCGAACCCGGCTATCACGTGAGCCCGGATCTCTACGCATGGTTCCAACATGCCCTCGCCCGCACATCCGCAGCCGGTCTCACCGCCTTCGCTGGGGACGGAAGGGCGACCGCCCCGTACCTGACGAAGCGGCAAGGGCAGCGGCACTTCACAGGCTTGACGCACGCGGCCACGGACAGCGTCCAGGACGCACGCCACCGGTTCCTCGGCATCGACTTCGTTGGCACGGACCACGTCTTCCGGCTCAACCGGAAGCGGGTCGAGGCATTCTCCGGAGTCGCGGAGGATCTCTTCCGCCACCTTGAGGAGGGGCAGGTGGAGCAGTACCGTCACGAAATCTACACGCGCCGGTCCACCTGGCCACGCGAGACGTGGGACCCACGCTGGAACGGTCCTGTCTCCGTGCACCCTGACGGTTCCGTGCTGGCCATGCGCCTACTGCGCGATTAGTCGACGCTGCATATATGCACAGGCGGCGCTCGGCCCTTTCATGAGCGGAGCTCATGAGTCTGGTCCGATGAGCGGAACAGGCTCACGAGCACCGACACGGGGCCTGCATCTGGGGTGCAGCGCCTCACACACAGGGCTATTCCTCTGGCCGAGGTGAGGTTCCCTATCCACCACAGCCAAGGGCCGGCACACTCCAGACGGTTCGCCACTGAGCAATGGCACCGCCCGGCAGGGGGCAACGTCCCGTCGACAGGCGCCGCTTCTCCTTGGTATGCACAGGCTAGGGCGGAGCGGAGGCCATCTGCGGCAAGGGCATGGGCGCACGGCTGGTTGCCGACTAGAGTCGCCTCATCACTGCTGGTTATGGGGCCAGGGCTTGGTGCACGCACGCCGAGTCTCTGGTGGGGAGGGCCTGTAGAGCATGAACCGTCGCTCCAATGGGTTGGTCGGTGTCTGGGCTGAAGCGCAGCGCCAACAGCAACGTCAACGTGAGGCGCAAGCCAGATACCAGCGGGATCAGGAGAGGCAACAACGCGCCTACCAGCGAGAGCTGGCGCGCAGCCACCGTGAACAGAGAGCGGCGTATCGGGAGCAGCGCGAGGCGGAGGCCCGGCGGCGCACGGAGGAACTCGACGCACGGGTTGAGTCGTTGCAGGGTCTGTTGGCGGCAGGGTGCCGAGCTCCGGCGTTCAGGGCCGACGCACTGACTCGGGCGGAGCAGATCGAGGCGTTCTTCCCTGGACAGCTCGCGCACCCCATCCGCATGCCGGACCCGAACCAGTACCAGCCGCAGGGTGGTTGGACCGCAATACGACGAGCTCAGGCACAAGCGGAGGCCCAGTCCAGGTTCGAGCGCGACTGGCAGGCCGCACAGGCTGCAGAAGCACAGCGTCAGCACCAGTTGGCTACCTACCAGTTGCAGTACCAGCAGTGGGCCGAAACCCAGTTGGGCGAGATCCGTCGACACAACGCCGGTATCGCAGAGATGACGACGGGGCTTCGCAACGGAGATCCCGAGGCCGCGGTGGAGTATTTCTCCGCCGCCCTCTACGCCTCGACCGGTTGGCCGGAAGACCTGCCCCGCCAGGTATCCGCAGCGTACGACCCCGGTGCGCGCCAGTTGGTACTGAACTGGGAGCTGCCCAAGTACGACGTCGTCCCGGAGGCGAAGTCGGTGCGCTACATGATCAACGCCGATCAGGAGAAGGAGTCGCCCCGACCGGTCACGCAGCGCCGCGCCCTGTACCGGGACGTACTCGCGCAGTGTCTCCTGTTGGTTCTGCGTGATCTTTTCGCAGCCGATGAGTTCGGTGCGCTGGAATCGGTCGCGTTGAACGGTTTCGTGGACGATCACGACCCGACGACCGGCCGACGCGCACCCATGTTCCTCGGCACTGTCATGGCCCCGCGTTCGACTTTCGCAGAGCTGCATCTGGAACAGGTGAACGCTGTCAACTGCCTGGTGGACGGACTCCGGGGGCAACTGTCGTCGCGCCCCGATCAGTACGCGTCCGTACGGCCCGGCCGGGTTCCCGAAGACGTCGGTAACGGTGTCGTCACCCATGGAGGCGACGAAGTTCCGGATCTGTACGAGATGGATCCCATCGCCTTCGAAGCGCTGGTCGCCGATCTGTTCCGGGCCATGGGCATGCAGGCCGTGACCACACAACGCTCGAACGACGGGGGCGTGGACGTCGAAGCGCTGGACCCGACCCCGATTCGCGGCGGCAAGATCGTCGTCCAGGTCAAGCGCTACCGCAACACCGTGCCCCCGACAGCCGTCCGCGACTTGTACGGCACCGTCCAGGGCGCCGGCGCCAACAAAGGTGTCCTGGTCACGACGTCCGGATTCGGCCCCGGCTCACACACCTTCGCCAACGGCAAGCCCTTGGAACTGGTGGCAGGCTCCGAGCTGGTCGACCTGCTGCACCGCCACGGGCTGCGCGGGCGACTGGGCAACGGCGAACGCTCGGTGCCCGCCCAGCGGACAGCGTCGGACAGCGAGACCAGCACGGACGACCACAACGTGCTGGGCATGTACTGGTCGGGCAACGTCGCCTTGGACGTGTGCGCGCTCGTCTGCCACGGCAACCGCGTCCTGGACGACGACCACTTCGTCTTCTTCAACAACCCCCGGACACCCGACGGCGCGGTCCGCGCGCTCATCCCCGTCGCGCCGGACAGAGCCGCCATCCAAGTCTCCTTCGATGCGTTACCGACGCGCGCTGACCGTCTCGTCATCATCGCCGCGGTCGACCCTGTCGCCAACCCCGCGGCCGATCTGTCCGGCTTCACCGACGCCGGTATTCGGCTGCTGGACACCGAGAGAACTCCACTCGACCAGTTGGAAGTCTCCGACGGCCGCACCGGCGAAACCGCCCTCGTACTGGGGTCCTTCCGTCGCCGCGCGAACGACGACTGGGAGTTCGTCACCGGAGGTAAGGGATACCGAGGCGGCTTGGAGGAACTGGTCCAGGAGTACGGCATCGATGTGGATTAGCGCCACTGCCGACATGAGACCTCAAGCAGGGTGCCGCTGATCCTTCGTGTCTGTCACGAAGACCCGCTGCCGACCACCTGCCGAGTAGCCCCGATTCAGAACGGATTCAGCACACATCAGGACGGGAAACCACGCGAACACGTGTGAACTCGGGAGAGGAATCCTTCCAGGCGAGGCACCCTACGCCCGACATTTATGCAGGTCACGACCTCGCCCCCGGAAAACTCCTAAAGCGGGTGTCGCAGGTTCGAATCCTGCCGGGGGCACCAGCGCAAAGGCCCCGGACCGATCATGGTCCGGGGCCTTTGACATCAGTTTTTGACATCAACGAGGGCGGTCACTCACGGCCGGGGCGCCTCTTGAGTAGCCGTTCCATGTGGCTGATGGCCTCGCGCTGCGTGTCGTGGACGACGTGCGACCACACGCCAGTCGAGGATGTCGCGGTCTACGCTCGCCGGCAGTGCGGTCACGGGTCCTCCGAAGTCGCTGTACAGCAGCGGAGTACAGCAACGGCGCAGACCGCAGTCAACCGAGTAGGACCCCCTTGCCAACCTGCTGGACAGCCCGTCGCCCCTCAGCGACCGGCGCGCCCATAGTTCGCATCGAGGGGGCGTCGACCCGTCGGAATGACTCAGTCACTTAGACTCCGCCGACCACCGCTGAGCAGTGCGGCCAAGGGGAGACTCATGAGTGATCAAGGCCTGATGCGGGACCCGCTCACGGCAGCGGACCGCCTACTGATCTTCCTGAAGATCATCGTGGCGGTGATCGTCTTGCCAGTTGCGCTCATGTGGGCTGCGGCCCTGTTGTTCTACGTACTGGTCGGCACGGCATAGCTCGCGTTGAGGTGAACTATCGAAGATGGGGGATTCAGACGCCCCAACCTGCCTTGAGTGCAGCCAAGCCATGCAGTTCGGCGGATTCGTCCTCTGTGTGCGGGAGGACGACGGTGAGCGGACGTGCCGTGCGCTGTGGAAGTGCACCAGTCGCCATGTGTGGTGGAAATGGGCCGACCGACCGGATGAACCGTTGGAGGTCTGCCCAATGCCGGAGCTGTTCCGCCGACGTCCAGCGTTGACATCAACGACTATGGACAGCCGCAGCGTTCAGCGATCGCGAATGGCCCGAGTGTGCACGGGTGGAGCCCGACAGGCAGCGGGTGGATCGAACCCCTAAAGCGGGTGTCGCAGGTTCGAATCCTGCCGGGGGCACCAAGCGTTACTGCTCTGACCTGGGGTTTCTCCCCCAGGGAGGGGCTTTACTCGGCCTCGGACTTCTCATCCGGGGCCGTTTGCGTGAGCGGAAGGACGTCCTCGTCGAGGGTGTCGGCACGGTGTCGAGGTCACGGTGACCCTGGTCGAGGGCGGCTCCGCCCGGGTCCGGTCAGTGTGCCGTGCATCGTGCGCCGCTCGACGGCTGGGCGATCCGCGCAGGCGACCGACATCCTGGTGCGCCCCTGCTCCTCAGTTGCGTCCAGGCGGTCCTTCGCGAGGCAGGGCCGCGTATCGGGGCCAGAGACGCGGCCGACCCGAGTTCGGCCGGCAGTACGTAGGCCGTGTGGGCCGGCGTTGCGGCACCGTAGCGCAAGTCGTGGAGCCGGACCGGCGGGAGACCGACTCTCCTCGCACAGCTCGACGAACCGCCGTGTGGCGCGTTGGTGGGGTGGAGCATCTCGCCGTTCCCTCGGGGCACTTCTTGCCACTGCTCCGGCTGGTCGAACGCATCGCCCCCGGAGCCGATGCAGGACGGGGCGCCGCTGCAAGTCCGGAGTCTCCGACCGGATCGACGAACTGCGCCGGCGAGCGTGGCGCCGGCCTTTCCCCTGGCGGTGTCGGCTTCGTCGCGTTGCGCGCCGGCACCGGGCGTCACATCTGTTGCAGGCGATGCGCGCTGAGGGCCAGGACGACCAGGGCCGCGTCCTCGGGGCGTCTGGGGTCGCGGCCGGTGAGTTCGGCGAAGCGGTTGAGGCGTTGTTGGATCGTGTTGCGGTGGCAGTACAGGGCGGCGGCCGTGTCGGCCACCGATCCGCTGCCCGACAGATGGACCTGGACGGTTTCCAGCAGGCGTTCCGCCTCCGCCGCAGGAACCGCGGGAACTCCCGTGTACAGGCCGCCGAGCACGTCGGACGCCAGGTCCCGGCCGAGGTCGCCGGCGCGGTGGACCAGGACATCGAGCCAGTTGTCCTCCAGCCGGTGCGGTTCTGTGGCGTCGGGCGGCAGCACGCGGGCCGTGGCGGTCGCGAGCGTCACCGCGCGGGGCACCTCGGTGAGTCCGGTCACCACGCGGGAAACGCCGCACGGCGTCCCGTGCAGCTGTGTCAGCACCGCTTCCCGGGTGAGGCGTGGGCCCAGCTGGACCACCAGGACCATGTCCGAGGCGACCGCCTGCTGTTGCAGAGGGGCGTCGAGGTTGCGGAGGGCGTTCGCGACTCTCCGTAGCGACGCCTCGCCGCCTCCGGGCGCTACCGCGCACACGAACTGCCCGGGCACCTGGAATCCGAGGGCCCGCGCCGCGTCCTGCACCACGGTGGGGTTGCGGCCGTCGGTGTCCAGGAGCCTGCTGAACCACAGACGCCGCTCGTCCTCCGTCCGCCGCCCCATCTCCAGGACGGTGCGCTGATAGGCGGTCATGATGCCGGTGACGTGGCGCTCGACCGCCTCCCACACGTAGTAGGCGGAGGTGACCAGCTGCGCCCTGCCCTCCTCGCCCGCGCGCCGCACCAGGGCGGCCCAGACGACCCGGAAGTCCACGCGGGCGGCCTGCAGCAGCGCATCCAGCGGAACGCCCTGCCGGGCACGCTGTTCGCCGACCCGCTCGGAGACGCCGGCGATGTGTTCCGGCACCGGCAACTGCGCGACGGTGCGCAGCAAGAGCTCGAACGCCTGCCAGGCGCTGTCGCGGAACTCGTGCCGGGAGACCAGGTCCGAGTAGGAGGCGCGGACCGGCCCCACGTACTCGGCCCACTCGTCGACCAGGCTGTCGATCTCCTCCAGGCACTCGCGGGCCAGAGCGACGACATGTGGGTCCGGCGAGGGCAGGGCGGCCGGGTGCGGAGTCGGGGTGTGCATGTGCTCCATCGTGCCTCGTCCCCGCCGGGGTGGAAACGCCGAGTCAGCTCGCCCGGCCGCGTACGCGGATCACCTTCCGGTTCACGAACTCCGCCATTCCGTACGCCCCCAGCTCCCGCCCCACGCCGGACAGCTTGACCCCTCCGAAGGGGAGGTCCTCCTGGGTCTGGGAGGAGCCGTTGATCGAGACCATGCCGACGTCGAGCGCGTCGGCGACCGCCTTCGCGGCGGCGAGGTCGCGGCCGAACACGACGCTGCCGAGGCCGTACGGGGTGTCGTTGGCGAGGCGGATCGCCGTCGCGGTGTCGGGGACGCGGTGGACGACCGCGACCGGGCCGAAGATCTCCTCCTGGTACGCCCGCATACCGGGGGTGACCCCGGTGAGGACGGTCGGTTCGACGAAGGCACCCTCGCGGGCCGGCCGCTTGCCCCCCGTCACCGCCGTCGCGCCCCGCTCCACCGCGTCGTTCACCTGCGCGATCACGGCCCGGGCGGCCTCCTCGGAGGAGAGGGGACCGAAGGAGACGCCGTCGTCGGTGGGGTCTCCAACGGTCAACGCCCGCACCGCGTCCGTGAAGGCGCCGAGGAAACGGTCGTAGAGAGGGTCTACGACTATGAACCGCTTCGAGGCGGTGCACGCCTGGCCCGCGTTGCCCATCCGGCCCTCGACGGCCGCGGCGACGGCGGCCTCCAGGTCGGCGTCGGGAAGGACAACGAAGGGGTCGGAGCCGCCGAGTTCGAGGACGTACTTCTTGAGGTGGCGGCCCGCGACCTCGCCCACCGCTCGCCCGGCCCGCTCCGAGCCCGTGAGCGACACCCCCTGGACCCGAGGGTCCGCTATGACGCGGGCGACCTGCTGGTTGGTGGCGTACACGTTGGTGTACGCGCCCGCCGGCAGTCCGGCCGCCCGCATGATGTCCTCGATGGCCTGCGCCGACTCGGGGCAGTTCGGGGCGTGCTTGAGGACGACGGTGTTGCCGAGGACGAGGTTGGGGGCCGCGAAGCGGGCGACCTGGTAGTACGGGTAGTTCCACGGCATCACGCCGAGCAGCACGCCCAGCGGCTCGGACCGTACGACCACGTCGTCGCCGCCGCGGATGTCGAGCCGCTGGTCGGCGGCCAAGTCGGGGCCGTGCTCCGCGTAGTACGCGAAGATCGCCGCCGACAGGTCCACCTCACCCAGGGCTTCGCGGGTGGTCTTGCCCATCTCGCGGGTGACGATCGCGGCCAGTTCCTCCCGCCGGTTCTCGAACTCCCGGGACACGGCGAGTACGGCGTCGGCCCGCTCTTCGACCGGGCGTCGCCGCCAGGCCGTGAACTCCGCTGCCGCCGCCTCGACCGCGCGGTCGACCGTGGCGTCGTCCGACGTCGGGTACCGCCGCACGAGAACGTTCGTGGCCGGGTCGACGATCTTGTATTCCGTCACGCGTGTCTTCTTCCTTCGCATAGCCAAAGGTGGATCAGCCGAGGTGCAGAAGCGTCCGGAGGTCCTCGCCCGCGCGGATCCGCCGCAGGAGCTCCGGCTCCGCCGCGTCCGACAGTTCCGCCTCGTGCACTACGGCGGCCAGCGCTGCCGGCGGCAGGGCGATCACGCCGTTGGCGTCGCCGATGACGATGTCCCCCGGCGCGATGCGGACACCGCCGATCTCCACGGGCACCTGGTGCCGCCCGCCCCGGCCGTCAAGCCGCTTGGTGGTCAGGCAGCTGGTGCCCCGGGCGTGGACCGGCAGGCCGAAGGCCGGGTCCGTGAGCGCGTCCACATCCGTCACCACTCCGTCGACGAGGATGCCCGCGGCTCCGCGCGCTCGCGCCGCCGCTACCGTGACGGCGCCGATCGGCGCGTGGGTGTGGTCGCCGCGCATGTCGACGACCAGCACCTCGCCGGGGCGCAGCGCGACGAGCGCGCGGTTCACCGCCACGGCGTCCGGGGCGTCGAGGGCGAGGGTGGCGGCCGTACCGGCCATCCGCCGTGGCCGGCCAAGTCGCCGGACGGCCGAGTCGACGAAGCCTTCTTCCAGGAAATGGCCAAGCGTCGGAAGGTCCACTCGACGCAGGCGCTCCAGCAACTCCCCGGGTGCGAGTCCGGCCTGATCGGGGGCGGCGGTGACGCTCACTCCCCCGCTCCTTCCTTGACCACCGCGATGCAGTCGATCTCCAGGGACACGCCCCACAGCCCCACGCAGACCGTCGTCCGCGCCGGCCGGCGGTCGGCGAAGAACGCCTCGTACGCCTGGTTGTAGGGCGCGAGCTGGTCCGGCGAGCTGAGATAGGTGTTGACCTTGACGATGTGGTCGAGATCCGAACCCGCCGCGTGGAGAACGGCTTCGAGGTTGCGCAGCGTCGCGCGCACGTCGTCCTCGAAGGCGCCGTTCGACTGCCCCGGGGCGGCGGGTATCTGACCGGTGGTGAAAACGAAGCCACCGGCGGACGTCGCCTGGACGTAGGGGCCCACGGCGGCCGGGACGCCCGGCGCCGAGTCGATCCGCTTGATCCCGCGTCCATTTGTCGCTGTTGCCGCCGTTGTCGCTGTGCTCATGCGACCGCCCCGATCGGGCGCGCGGCGGACCGGGACTCCACGCCCGGCTCGTCGATGTCCCCGAACCGTGTCTCCGCGAGCAGGAGCAGGGCCAGCAGGGACAAGGACGCGGCACCGAGCACGTACCAGGCGATCGAGGAGCTGCTTCCGGTGACCGACAGCAGCCAGGCGGTGACGGCCGGAGTCGCCGCGGAGCCCAGCAGGCCCGACAGCATGTAGGCGACCGAGAGGCCCGAGTACCGGACCCGGGTGCCGAAGAGCTCGGCGAGGAAGGTCGCGATGGGGCCGTAGTTGGCGGAGAACGCGAGCATCATGAGCGTGTAGGCAACGAAGACCCCGAGCGCCGATCCGGTGTCCAGCAGCCAGAAGAACGGGAAGGCGAGTACGGCCTCCGCCGCGATGCCCGCGTAGATGACGGGCTTGCGGCCCACCCGGTCGGACAGCCGGCCGAAGTACGGGATGGCCAGGAACGCGATGGCGCATGCCACCATGACCGCCCACAGCATCAGGTTCTTGGAGTGTCCGAGGTCGTTGGTCCCGTAGCTCACGCCGGAGGCCACCATCAGGGTGAAGGTCGACCCCGTGGACAGGGTCGCTACGCCGCCCAGCAGCACCTGGCGCCAGTACCGGCTCATCAGCGCGAAGAACGGGATCCTGGCCTTGACGCCCTCCTCCCGGACCGCCTGGAAGGACGGCGTCTCCTCGATGTGGAGCCGGATGTAGAAGCCGATCCCGACGAGGATCGCCGAGGCCAGGAAGGGGATCCGCCAGCCCCACGAGTACAGCGCGTCACTGCTCGTGGTCGAGGCGACCAGCAGGAACGCCCCGTTGGCGAGCAGCGTTCCGATCGGCACCCCGATCTGGACCATGGAGCCGAAGAATCCGCGCCGGTTCTCCGGTGCGTGCTCGACGGTCATCAGTACGGCACCGCCCCACTCGCCGCCCAGCGCGAGACCCTGCACCACGCGGAGGCCGAGCAGCAGGAGGGGCGCGGCCACGCCGAGGGTGGCGTAACCGGGCACGAGGCCGATGGCGAAGGTGGCCACGCCCATCGTCGTCAGGGAGATCAGCAGCATGGACTTGCGGCCGAGACGGTCTCCGAAGTGGCCGAAGAGCACGGCGCCCACCATGCGCGCCAGGTAGGCGGAGGCGAAGGTCAGAAACGAGAGGATCGTGCCTACGGCCCCGTCGAACTCGGGGAAGAACACCTTGCCGAAGACCAGCGCGGAGGCGGTGCCGAACAGGAACAGGTCGTACCACTCGACCGTGGTGCCGACCATGCTGGCGAGGGAGATCCTGCGCATCTTCGTCGCGTCGAGCCGGCTGCCGGTGGTCGGCGGGAAAGCGGGAGCGGTCATGGGGACTCCGGTCTGAGGTCTGAGCCGAGGAATCGTCTGGGGGACTGGGGGCTGGGGGCTGAGCGGGCGCCGTCCGGTTGGCCAACGGTGCATCGACGACTTCACCGACCACAAGGAGCAGAAGCACACCGCCACGGGGCGACGACTGTGCACATGACCAATGCGCCATGTCGCGCTCCGAATTCCAGCTGAAATCTTTCGTGTTACGGACCTGGCCCCTCGCCCACGCCTGTTCATCTGCACATCGCAGCACCGCTATCCGGGGGCCTTTGCCCCGTGTCTCCGGCCGCCTCGAAAGCAACACTGGCCGGGCAACCGCGGCCTCAAGAGAAGGAACAGACCCCCGATGGCGAACGTCGCACCCGAGCCCACCGACTCCCCCGAGCGCCCCCTCTCCGCCGGCCATCTGATCGTCGCGCAACTGGAGCGCGAGGGCGTCCGGCGGGTGTACGGGGTTCCCGGTGAGTCCTTCCTCGACGTTCTGGACGGCCTGCACGACTCGTCGATCTCGACGGTGGTGACCCGGCACGAGGGCGGTGCGGGCTTCATGGCGCTGGCGGAGGGCAGGCTGACGGGCCTGCCCGGGGTGGCGATGGTGACCCGGGGGCCGGGCGCCGCCAACGCCTTCATCGCCGTCCACACCGCGTACCAGGACGCGACCCCGATGCTCCTCTTCGTCGGGCTGGTCCCGGTGCCCGACCGCGGCCGGGAGGCATTCCAGGAGTTCGACCTCAGCGGGTGGTTCGGCAGCACGGCGAAGAAGGTCGTCATGCTGGACGACCCCACCGCCGCCGCCCGCGTCGTCGCGGAGAGCGTCCACGCGGCCCGCAGCGGCCGGCCCGGCCCGGTGGTGATCGGCCTTCCCGAGGACGTACTCACCCTCCCCGCGGGCCCCGCCCTCGGGGTTCGGCCGCTTGCGGTGCCGCGGCCCGGCGCCGCAGAAGCGGAGCTGAAGGAGCTGGTGCGCCGGTTCGAGCGCGCGCGGCGGCCCCTGGTCGTCGTAGGCGGAGAGGGCTGGACCGCGGAGAGCGGCCAGGAACTCATGCGCTGGGCGACACGGCACTCGATCCCCGTCCTCGCCGACTTCCGCGCGTACGACGCCGTCCCCCACGACCTCGAAGGCCTCGGCGCCTACGCCGGCTCGCTCGGCTACGGCCGTGGCGACCACGCGGCCCGGCTGCTGGACGAGGCCGACCTCACGGTCTTCCTCGGCGCACCGCGCGGTGACGTGCTCAGCGACGGATACGCCCGCGGCCTCGACTCGGAGACGGTGCTCGTCCTCCCCGGCGACGCACAGGGCCACTGCGGCCGCATCGACCAGTTCGTCTCGGCCCACGCGCCCGCCTTCGTCCTCGACCTCGTCACCACGCCGGCGGCGCCGGACGCCGACGCCGCGTGGTTCGGGGCGGCCGTGGACACCCAGGCCCGCTTCGCCACTCCCCCCTCCGAGCCGACCGAGGAAGACACCCACGACACCTACGTCGACCTCACCGCGGTCATGGGCGTGCTGCGGGAGGAGCTCACCCACGACGCCGTCATCACCTACGGCGCCGGAAACCACGCCCTCTGGCCGGCCCGCTACCTCCCGCACCGCGCCCCGGCCTCCCTCGTCGCCCCCCGCAACGGCGCCATGGGCATGGGCATACCGGCCGCCGTCGCGGCCTCGCTGGCCTTCCCTGGACGCGAGGTCGTGTCGGTCGCGGGTGACGGCTGCTTCCTGATGAACGGTCAGGAACTGGCCACCGCGGTGGGACACGGCGCCACCTTCGTCGCCCTGGTGGTCGACAACGGCTGCTACGCGACGATCCGCGAGCACCAGGAGGGCGCCTACCCGGGCCGCCCGTCCGGCACCCAGCTGACCAACCCGGACTTCGCGGCATGGGCCCGCTCGTACGGTGCGTACGGCGAGACCGTGACCTCGCACCGCGACTTCCGCGAGGCGTTCCGGCGGGCCCGCGCGAGCGGCCTCCCGGCCGTGCTGCACCTGATCCAGGACCCGGCGGTCCGCGCTCCGGCGACCGCCGCCTGAGCCCCGAAGCCGCCCGCCCGATGAGCCGCGAGGCCACCCGCCCGATGCCCCCCGCGCCACCCCACGACCGCCGGCGCCCCACCCGCCCCCGCCAAGGTGACCTGCCTCCCTCCGTGGACGCGTTCCCGCACCCCACCCCGCAAACCGACAGGACGTGATCATGAGCAACCCCGCCACCTCTTCCACGGCTCCGACCGCACACGACGTCACCCTGCTGGAGGACTTCGCGACTCTCTCGGCGTTCGGCGCCACACCCGGCGGTGGGGTCGACCGACAGGCTGCCACCCCCGCCGACGCAGAACAGCGTGCCTGGCTCCACCGGTGGCTCACCGCCCGCGGCGCCGAAGTGCGCTACGACGGTGTCGGCAACCAGTTCGGTCTCTTCACCGTCACACCCGGAGCCCCGTACGTCCTCACCGGCTCACACCTGGACAGCCAGCCGCTCGGTGGCCGCTACGACGGTGCGTACGGCGTCCTGGCCTCGGCCCACGCCGCGCACCGGGCCGTGGAACGGTACGGCGTCTCGGACGCCGCACCGAAGTACAACGTGGCCGTGGTCAACTGGTTCAACGAGGAAGGCTCCCGGTTCAAGCCGAGCATGATGGGGAGCTCGGTGTTCACGGGGAAGCTGCCGGTCCGGACCGCCCTCACGACGACCGATCCTGCGGGCATCACGGTCGAAGCCGCGCTCCGCGGGATCGGAACGATCGGCGACTACGCCGGGCCGGACGTGGCGGCGTACGCCGAGATCCACATCGAGCAGGGCCGCGACCTGGAGAACAAGGGGATCACGATCGGCCTGGTGGATGCCACCTGGGCGGCACGCAAGTACCAGGTCGTGGTTCGCGGCGAGCAGTCGCATACCGGATCGGCGATCATGGCGGACCGACGCGACGCCCTGTTCGGCGCCTCACTCCTCGTCGTGGCGGTGCGTGAACTGGCCGAGCAGAGCACGGACATCCCGTTGCACACCTCGGTGAGCGAGATGACCATCGAGCCCAATTCTCCCGTGGTGGTCGCGCGCGAGGTGCGCATGCACGTCGATCTGCGTTCGCCCGACGAAGCGTTTCTCGACTCGGCGGCCAAGAAGCTGGCCGAGTCGATCCCCGGCATCGAGGAGCGTGCGTCGGTCACCATCGAGCAGGTTCAGACACACGGTTGGGGCGTGGCGCCGTTCCCGGCGGCCGGGGTCGAGCTCGCAGCCCAAGCAGCCGACGAACTGGGGCTCAGCCACCGGACCATGATGACCATCGCGGGACACGACTCGGTGAACATGAAGGATGTCGCGCCCTCGATCATGCTGTTCGTGCCCAGCATCGAGGGAATCTCCCACAACGAGGGCGAGTTCACGAACGACCAGGACATCAGCGCGGGCACCGATCTGCTGACCGAGGTGGTCCGCCGGCTCATGTCGGGTGCTCTGGACGGCGCACGGTGACCCGCGGGGCAGAAACGGATTACGCCTCTCCCGCGCGGTCCTTGTGGACGCGGCCGGGATCCTCACAGCCGACACCGCACAACTCCAGCGGAACGGATTCAGCACACATGAGGCCGGGAAGCCCCGTGAACACGTGAGAAGCGCAGAGGGGTGTTTTCCCGGGCCAGGCACCCCGCAACCACTGTTTCCGCAGGTTACAGCCCTCACCCGGGAAAGCTCCTAAAGCGAGTGTCGCAGGTTCGAATCCTGCCGGGGGCACAGACAGAAGGGCCGGCTCAGGAACGGTTCCTCCCAGGAGACGGAACGCACCCCGGCCGCGGACTTCGGCGCCTGTCGGAGAGCCGGCCGTCCTGCAGCTCGCTTGCGCTCGGCGAACAGTGGCGGTCAGCCCCGCCGGATCGATGCCCCGGCGCCGCGTCATCGAGGCCCTGAACCTCAGCGGCTCGCGGCGGGGCCTTCTGGCTCGGTGTGGATTGCCGCATCCGCACCGGCGGCCAGAAAGGCCCTCGTGCCGCACCGCTGACCGAAATCCGGGGCGCCACCCCCTGTGTGGCGCCCCGGCGGGTGGCGCTACGGCAACCGCTTCTCGTAGTTCTTGTCCTTGTCGGAGTCGTAGACCAGCTTGCTGTCGGCGTCATAACCCTTGATGCGCGGGGCCACGGTGACCTGCTGGTTCAGGACACCAGAGGCGACGAACCAGCCGTGGTCCAGGGCGGCCTGGCTGGTGGCGCCGCCGTAGGAGACGGTCACCCGGGCCACTGACGGCTCGACGGTGCCGATGACACCCCACCTGAACGGCAGCTTCCAGTTGCCGCGGTCGAGGATCGACTGCTGGTAGAGCTTGCCGCCGTTGATGTCGGCCATCACGGGGCCGGCGCCCGGCACATCGTCGGAGCCTACGCCGGCGTTGAGGCCGTTTGCCTTGCCGTCCTTCACGTTGCAGATCAGCCGGGTCTGCTTCGGTTGCTCCTTCACCGCGACGACGTACATGCCATCGCCGGACACGTTGGAGTCGCCGGTGCTGTTCATCGCCAGGATGATCCGGTACTCCTCGGCCGCGCCCATGTCCGTGCGGAAGTCGGCCGGGCCGAGAGTGTGCGACTGCTCGTATGCGAGGCACTCCTTCAGACCGTCGACGGCCTGCCCGAAGGTGATCCCGTCGAGGAGTTGGTCCTCCGTGGCCGGCCGCGCGGGCCTCGCCGGCGAGGCGGACGGCGTCGCTGACGTCCGCGGTGTGGCGCTGACCGGCGGTGTCGATGCCACCGTGTTCCCATCCGCATCCCCGCCGGCCAGCGCGTACGCCCCCACGGGCATCGCCACCAGCGTCACCAGGGCCGCCCCGGTCGCCGCCACCCGGCGTCGCCGCTCGACCGTGCCCCGGTGGCGGATCACCGGATACGGCACCGGCGCGGGCCGGATCGTGTTCGCGTCCCCGGCGAGCAGCTCGCGCAGCTGCTCCTCGAAGTCCCCGCCGGTTCCCGTCCCCTGCTGCTTCTGTTCCTCGTTCACTTGCTGCCTTCCTGCCCGGACGACACTCGGCTGCGGACAGGTTCGTCCACGACCTGCGCGAGCCCCGGATACGTACGCAACTTCGCCAGCGCCTTGGACGCCTGGCTCTTGACCGTGCCAGGGGAGCAGCCGAGCACCTCGGCGACCTCGGCCTCGGACAGGTCCTCCCAGTAGCGCATGACGATCACCGCCCGCTGCTTCGGCGGCAGTCCGGCCAGCGCCGCGAGCAGGGCGCTGCGCTCGTCGGCCCACGAGACGGCCTCGTCGCGCCCGGCCACCTCCGGCGGCGCCGCGGTCAGAGCCTCCGTAACCCGCCGCTTGCGGAACCGGTCGTTGTTGCAGTTGACCAGTATCCGCCGGACGTACGCATCCGGCCTGTCGCTGCGCGAGACGCGCCGCCATGAGCGGTACGCCTTGGCCAGCGCCGTCTGAGCCAGGTCTTCGGCGTAGTGCACGTCACCTGTGAGCAGATACGCGGTCCGTACGAGATGGGACCACCGCGCTCTGACGAATTCTTGGAACTCGGCCTCTTGTTTGGCCTGCATCAAGCACCCTCCCTCGCCCTCCAGACCACAGTTTCGGCGGATTCGGTTGCCCGGGATCCGGTGCCTCGTCGGTCAGGTGAGCGGGGCCACTGACAACCATCAGCTGGGACCGAAATGTCAGGCGTCTCCCGGGACCGGACGCAAGGCACCGTGATGAGCCCGGCGTCCAGGCGGGTGTCGGTCCGCCTCTGGCTGCATGCCTCACCGCGCCGCGGTCCGCGGAAGGCGACCAGGTGGAACAGCGCGTACAGACGCTCCTCGGCGACATGGCCGAGGAAACGGCCGGTGTGCTCCGGCGTCCGGACCATCACCGGTGAACTCCTCGCCCCCGACGCCGTCACGCGCCGTCCCGACCACCTTCTCGTGCACGCTGGTCGCAGCGTGCGAGCTGCGCGAACGCGTGGAGCAGGCGCGGATCCAAACCTCCACCCAGCGCACCACCTCGACGTCCTCTGCATCCTCGACGTCCTCGGCCTCCTCGACTCCGAAGACTGCGGAGAATCCGGTACGCCTTGACGACGGTCGGCTCGCCCACCCCGGCCGCAGAGCAGTTGGCCGTGTCAGGCCCGGACGCGGGACGTGGTGACGTCGGCCAGAGATCCCGATCCGATCGTCTGCGTGATGTGCAGTCGGATCACCGCCCATGGCAGCCTCGTCGCACAGGGCGGACAGTGGGATCAGGGGCATCAGGGAAGCGAGATGGTCATGGACCGTTACCCGCCCATTGCCGACCACGGCCTCGTCGGCGACCTGCAGACCGCTGCTCTGGTGTCGTCCCAGGGAGTCGTCGACTGGTTCGCGGCTCCCCGGTTCGACTCGCCCAGTGTCTTCGCCGCCCTGCTCGACCACGACCGCGGCGGCTACTTCCTGTTCGCGCCGGAAAGCCGGGCCACCACCTGCAAGCAGCTCTACTACCCCGACACCGCAATCCTGGTGACGCGGTTCATGTCCCCGGACGGGGTCGGCGAGGTATTCGACTGCATGCCGCCGGATCGCACCGGCACCCCAACGGACAGGCACATGCTGATGCGCGGAGTGCGGGCGGTGCGCGGAACGGTGCGCTTCACTTTGGAGTGCCGTCCGCGCTTCGACTACAGCCGGGCCACCCACCATCTCGACTTGCAGGACGGTACCGCCACGTTCCGTGCACCGGACGTCACCGCCTTTCTGCAGAGCACCTTCCCCCTGCAGCAGGACGGCAGGGACGTGCGGGGTGCGGTGACCTTGAGGCCGGGTGAGGTGGCCGCGGCGGTGTTCACCGTCGGCGGACCCGATGGTGACCCTCCGCCGCCGGTCACCCCGGACTCGGCGATGGAGCGGTTCTGGGACGTGGTGGAATTCTGGCAGCGCTGGGTGCACTCCTCCCGGTATCGCGGCCGGTGGCCGGGGGTGGTGCACCGCTCGGCCATCACGCTCAAGCTGCTCACCTACGCACCCACAGGTGCTCCCGTCGCCGCCGCCACCATGGGCCTGCCCGAGCAGATCGGGGGTGAACGCAACTGGGACTACCGCTACACCTGGGTCCGTGACGGCTCCCTGTCCGTGCGTGCCCTGCTCGACCTGGGGTTCGCCGAGGAGGCGACGCAGTTCACGCGCTGGCTGAGCGACCGCCTCCAGGACCGGGAGGGCGTCGAAGGCGAGCCGCTGCAGATCATGTACCGCGTCGACGGGGACTCCGAGCTGCCGGAAGAGGTTCTCTCGCACTTCGAGGGCTATCGGGGTTCGTACCCGGTACGGGCCGGGAACGCAGCAGCCGATCAGCTGCAGCTGGACATCTACGGCGAGGCGCTCTATGCCTTGTCGGAGGGGCGTGAGATCGCCGTGGGCGGCAGCTACCACGGCTGGAAGAACCTCGCGCGGACGCTGGACTGGCTCGCCGATTCCTGGGATCGCCCCGACGCAGGCATCTGGGAGACCCGTGGTGGGCGCCAGGACTTCACCTTCAGCCGAGTGATGGCGTGGGTGGCCTTCGACCGGGGGCTGCGCCTGGCGAGAGAGCACAGCCGTCCCGCCGACGCTCCTCGTTGGACCGCGGCTCGCGACGCGATCCTCGAACAGGTGATGGAGCGGGGCTGGAACGAGACGGAGCAGGCTCTCGTCCAGCACTACGGAAGCGATGTCCTCGACGCTTCGTTGCTGCTCATTCCGCGCGTCGGGTTCCTGGCGCCCAAGACGGTCAGCTGGCTGTCGACCTTGGACGCGATGGAACGCACCCTGATATCGGACAGCCTCGTCTACCGCTACGACCCCGCGGCCTCCCCGGACGGTCTGCGGGGCTCCGAAGGCACGTTCAGTCTCTGCACCTTCCTCTATGTGGACGCTCTTGCCCGCGCCGGGCGGATTCGTCCGGCGCGCTATGCCTTCGAGAAGATGCAGACCTACGCCAACCACGTCGGCCTGTTCGCTGAGGAGATCGGCCCCAGTGGCGAGCAGTTGGGCAATTTCCCGCAGGCTTTCACGCATCTGTCCCTGATCATGGCGGCCACCACCCTGGACAACGCCTTCGCGCCTGCCGCTCGTGGCCGCCGCAGCGGTTCAGCCGCCGGTGGCGAAACCGGGAAAGAGGGTCATGCCGCCGTCCACGTAGAGAGTGGTGCCCACCACGTAGTCCATGAGGTCCGAGGCGAGCCCGACGACCGCGTGGGCGATGTCCTCCGGATCGCCGACGCGCCCGTAAGGAATCAGCTGCAACAGGTCCTTTTCGGCGTCGGGGGTGTTCCAGGCGCTGCGATTGATGGGAGTCCTGATGGCTCCCGGAGCAATTGCGTTGACCCTGATCCTGTGGGGCGCGAGCTCCTGGGCGAGCGTCTCCATCATCATCTGCACGCCGCCCTTGGAGGCCGCGTAATTGACGTGGCCGGCCCAAGGGATGAGTTGGTGCACCGAGCTCATGCAGATGATCTTCCCGGCCGCTCGCGACACCTCGGGGACGACTCCCCTTCTCAAGAACTCCTTCGTCGCCTCCCGGGCGCACAGGAACTGGCCGGTGAGGTTGACGTCCAGCACCTTCTGCCACTGGGCCGTCGTCATCTCGGTGAACGGAGCGTCGCGCTGCAGCCCGGCGTTGGCCACGAGGATGTCGATGGTTCCGAACTCCTGCACCATCCGATCGATCATCGCGACGACCTGGTCCTCCTGGGACACATCGGCCTCGTACGCCTTCGCGCGCACGCCGAACCCGGAGATCTCCCCGACCACCTGCTCGGCCTCCTCGCGCCCGGCGACGTAGTTCACGACCACGTCGGCTCCGGCGCGCCCCAGGCCGATGGCCGTCGCCTTGCCGATGCCAGAGTTCGCGCCGGTGACAAGTGCCTTCTGGCCCTTCAGCAGTTGCGAGGGAATGAGGCCCTGCGGGGCTCCCTGAGTCACACTCACGCCGGTTCTCCTCCTCGACTGGCCGACCTCGCGACCACAGGTGAGTCAGGTCGGCTCCTGCCGACACCGAACCATCCGAAAGCCCGGGTCACACGCCGGACACGGACGGATTGCACCGATCGGTCGAACGCGACCGGGCCTCGGGGACATGGGGCTCCGGAGCCGAACGGCAGCGCAGCCTTTCCCGGAGTGCGGGCAAAGTACGCGCGGGCTACGCTGTTTGGCAGGAAGGCCAGGATTTCTGGGCGGTTCTACCCGCCGGTCGCCTTGTACGCGATAACCAACCTTCTGCGGCGACCCGACGAGCGCGGTGCATCTCCTGGCGACCGCGGAGCTGGGCAACGGCTGCACGCGTTCACTCGCGCCGTCTCGCGCCGTGCGCTCCTTGCGCTCCTTGCGCTCCTTGCGCACCGAGTGGCGACGGTTTCCGGGCCCGCAGCTTGTAGTCCCTGTGGAGGTCGGGATGAGAGTTGTCGTTGATCTTTCCCGATGTGAAGGGTATGCGCAGTGCGCCTTCCTGGCTCCGGACGCGTTCCGGATGCACGGCGAGGAAGCGCTGATGTACGACCCGAACGCCGACGACGCCCAGCGCGACCAAGTGCTGCGCGCCGCGAAGGCCTGTCCGGTCCAAGCGATCCTGGTCGACCGGTTGGAGGAACCGGACGCACCGGCGGAGGCGTCGCCGTCATGACCAGCGCCGACAATCTGCAAGCGTTCAAGCGCGATGGCCGCATCGTGGTTGTCGGGGCGTCGCTGGCAGGACTGCGGGCCGCGGAGGCACTGCGCGACGAGGGTTTCACCGGATCGCTGACCATGATCGGCGACGAGCTGGGCGAGCCCTACGACCGGCCCCCCCTGTCCAAGCAGGTACTGACCGGGTGGGTGCCGGCCGAAAGCACCAAACTGCCGCGACGTCGTGACATCGATGCGGAGTGGCTGCTGGGTGTGCCTGCCGGCGGGCTGGACCTGGGGACCAACCACATACGTCTCGCCGACGGACGCGACGTCCCCTTCGACCGGGTGTTGATCTCCACCGGGGTCCGGGCCCGGCCTTGGTTCGTCGAGAGCGAGGCGGCTCTGGACGGGGTCTTTGTCGTGCGCACGCGCGAACACGCCGGGGGCCTGCAGCGAGCCCTCGCCGCCGGCCCCTCGCGCGTCCTGGTCATCGGTGCGGGATTCACCGGCTCCGAGATCGCCTCAGTCTGCCGCGAACGGGACATCCCGGTGACCGTCGCCGAACTCGCGCCGGCCCCGCTGGTCGGGGCGCTCGGCGCCATGATCGGTGAGGTTGCGGCGGACATGCAGCGCGCTCACGGTGTAGACCTGCGCTGCGGTGTCAAGGTGACCCGGCTGGAGGGCGACGCGCAGGGGCGGCTTCGCCGCGCTCACTTCGACGACGGCACCACGATCGACGCCGACGTGGCGGTGGTGGCACTCGGTGGCATCCGCAACACCGAGTGGCTGCAAGGCTCAGGACTGGCGGCGGGTGTCTGGGGAATCGCCTGCGACACGGGCTGTCGCGCCCTCGACCTCAACGGCCTCGTCACCGACGATGTCTTCGTCGCCGGAGACGTGGCACGCTGCCCGAACCCGATCTACGAGTACCGGCTCATCTCGCTGGAGCACTGGGCCAACGCAGTGGAGCAGGCCGAGGTCGCGGCACACAACATGGTCAGCTCCCAGGCGGACCGCTGGCCCCACCTGTCCATCCCGCTGTTCTGGTCGATCCAGTTCGGCGTCAACATCAAGTCCGTCGGCGTGCCGACCTTCGCCGACGAGGTGGTCGTCACCCAGGGATCGGTGCCCGACCACCGCTTCGTCGCCGCATACGGCTACCGG
This sequence comes from Streptomyces sp. NBC_00846, assembly GCF_045207325.1. Lineage (NCBI taxonomy): Bacteria > Bacillati > Actinomycetota > Actinomycetes > Kitasatosporales > Streptomycetaceae > Streptomyces > Streptomyces sp. NBC_00846. The sequence continues at coordinate 3,090,887 of NZ_CP108846.1, forward strand.
GGCCGCGTCACCGCGGCAGTGAGCTTCAACAACGCGAAGTGGCTGGACCACTACCGGACGCTCATCGAGACGGCCGCACCCTTCCCGCCTCCCTGCCCCACGCCCGACCGGCCCGCCGACATGAAACCGGTGCCCGTCGACTTCCCCGGGCCCGTTCTGCTCGCCCAGGGCGCCACCGTCGTCGTCACCGGCCACGATCCGGGCGAGCGACGCGTCACGGCCGCGCGCCAGCACCGGTAGGAGGGAAGCGAGATGACCACGATCAACACGCCCGACCTGCTGCGCCGGGTCCTCGACCACTCCTCCCGGGCCGACCCGTATCCGCTGTACGCCGAGCTGCGCAAAACACCGGTGGCCCGGCAGGAGGACGGCAGCTACGTCATCAGTACCTATCGCGAGATCACGGACATCCTGCACAACCCGCACCTGAGCTCCGACACCCGCAATCTCTCGCATCCGACGGCCGGAGCCGAGGAGCATACCACGCCGGCGTTCATCAACCTCGACCCGCCCGAGCACGACCGCCTGCGGCGTATGGCGATGCGCCATTTCGGCCCCCCGCACACCCCGGGGCTGGTGACCGGCATGGAACCCGCCCTGACCGCCACCGTCAGCGGCCTGATCGACGCTTTTGCGGGCAAGGAGCAGATCGACGTCGTGGACGACTTCGCCTACCCGTTCCCCGTCACCGTGATCTGCCACCTGCTCGGCGTGCCACGCGAGGACGAACCGCGGTTCCACCTGTGGGTGAACGACATCATCAACTCGATCGACTACGACCCCAAGACCGATCCGAAGGAAAAACTGGACAACGGCGTGCAGGCCCGCAAGGACTTGCGCCAGTACCTCGGCGGGCTGCTCGAGCAACGCCACGGCCGGCCGGGCGACGACCTGTTGTCACGGCTGGCCAACGACGACGGGCCCGACGGGCGGATGACCGACGAGGAAATCGCCAGCACCGCCAACCTGCTGCTGATCGCCGGCCATGAGACCACCGTCAACCTCATCACCAACGGCATGCTGACGCTGCTGCGCCACCCGCAGGTGCTCCAGCGCCTGCGCGACGAACCGGGCCTCGTCATACCGCTGGTCGAGGAACTGCTGCGTTACGAGCCGCCCGTGCACATCATTCCCTGGCGGGCGGCGTACAGCGACATCGCTGTCGCCGACACCGTGATCCCCAAGGGCTCGCAGATCATGCTGATGCTGGCCTCGGGCAACCGCGATCCGGACCGCTTCCACGATCCCGACCGCTTCGACCCCGATCGGCGTGACAACCAGCACCTCGGCTTCGGCAGCGGCATTCACCTGTGCTTCGGCGGCCCGCTGGCCCGAAGGGAAACCCACATCGCACTGACCGAGCTGGTACGCCGCCTCGACCGGCCAAGGCTGGTCGCCGACCCGCCACCGTACCGGCGCAGCCCCGTTCTGCGCGGGCCGATCCACCTGCGCATCGAGCAGGGCGACGGTTAGCGCGACGATCGTGCCGGACGGCGCTTCGCCGATCCGGGCCGTGGAGACGGACCGGTCCCCGCCGATCCGTCTCCACGGCCTCCGTCACGGCGCCGCCAACGCCGGCTCACGCGGCCGGCGCCGATGGCGACGCGGCAGGAAGGCTGGGTGCGCTCCAAGTGACGGGGCCTCGCAGCAAAAGAACGGTCCGATTGCATGGGCGAGTTCGGTGCCGTCCTCGGCATGGGCGACCTCCTCGTGTACGCCCTCTTCACCACCGTGGCCTACAAGGCGTACGGACGTTCGGGGCTGACCTTGGCCCTTGGGCTGTGTCGCCGTGTTCGCGCGCTCGTGCCGACGCTGACACCCATCACGGTCGAGGCGCTCACCGGACACCTTCCGAAGGTTGTGCCCGCGCAGATCTTCTTCGGTCCGGCCGCGTTCTTCGGGTACGTCGTGCTGCGGCGGCGCGGCCCGGAGCGGCGCATGGCCGATGTCCGGCCGCCCGCGCGGCTCGCGACAGCCCACGGACAGCTGGAGGCCGCGAGCCCCCGCACTCGCGCGTGAGCCGTCAAGGGCCCTCGGGGCCCGGTCCAGCCGGGGGCTGAGTCCGGCACGCGCTGCTGGGGTGTGGCTCGGCTCCGCGGCCGATCAGATCAACGACGAAGCAGCGGAGAACAGCCGCCCGCCTTTACGGCTTCCCGCCCGAGGAACACCCGCCATTCGTCCGGGCCCGCGGGATTCGCCCGCCACTGGCCAATATCGGAGCGCCGCAGGATCAGGCCCGCGCCCTTGACACCTATGAGTCATCCAGTTGCGACATTTCTTTAAAGCATTGGGTCGGGGTTCTACATCGGCACGGCGCCCGGTATTGGTGCCGCGTTCATGTCCTGCTCCTACCGTTTGCCTCGCCCGGCCTGTCCCGGTGCATCGTCCAACGTCCGAGGAGAGCACCCCGCACATGCGCAGCAGACCAAGCAAGATCCTGGCGGTTCTCGCCGTGACCGGTGCACTTGCCGCCAGCACCGCGGCGACCGCCAACTCCGCGCCCCAGCAGGGCGGCAATGGCAAGAAGCCGGAGATCCGTAACGTCATCTACCTGCTCGGCGACGGCATGGGCCGTACCCATGTCACCGCCGGGCGGGAGCGCTACTACGGCGCCGAGGGCAAGCTGAACATGGAGCGGCTGCCGAGCTATGGCGCGGTGGCGACGTCCGCCGTCGAGAAGGGCAGTGACCGGCCGGCGCTGGTCACCGACTCCGCCAGCGCGGCCACCGCGTGGTCCTCCGGTGTGAAGACGTACAACGCGGCCATCGGCGTCGACTCGTACGAGAAGAAGCTGCCCACGCTGATGGAGCAGGCCAAGAAGTCGGGCTTCGCGACCGGCAACGTGTCCACCGCCGAGATCACCGACGCCACCCCGGCCGCCCAGATGAGCCACGCTCTGCTGCGCGGCTGCCAGGGCCCGGTGTACTCCGACGCGGCGTGCCTGCCGAAGAAGGACGACGGGTCGTACGAGGACAAGCCCGCCGACAAGACCCTGATCACGCCGATCGCCCAGCAGATCGCCCGTAACGGCACCGCCGACGTGATCTTCGGCGGCGGCCTCGCACGCTTCGCGCCGGACGACCAGAAGGCGCTGGGGTCGCAGGGCTACCAGGTGCTCGGCAGCTTCGGCGACCCGGCGCTGCCCGCCCAGACCGCTGAGAGCCAGAAGGTCGCCACCAAGGCCGATCTCGACAAGGTCAAGAGCGGCAAGGTCGTCGGACTGTTCAACCGCGGGAACCTGACGGTCGAGACGTCCAAGGCCGGACTGCCCGCCGCCGCCCCGGAGAAGAAGGAGCCGACGCTCGCCGAGCTGACCAAGAAGTCGATCTCGCTGCTCGACGGCCGGTCCAAGAAGGGCTTCCTGCTCCAGGTCGAAGGCGCGCTGATCGACAAGCGCTCGCACGCCAACGACGCGTCGCAGACCCTGGGCGAGATCAAGGCGTTCGACGACGCGGTCAAGGCCGCCACGGACTTCGCGAAGAAGGACGGCCACACCCTCGTCGTCGTGACGGCGGACCACGAGTGCGCCGGCTTCAACATCATCGAGAAGGGCACCTTCACCAACGCCGAGGCGGCGGCCCCGCCGGCCAACAACGACTCGGGCAACACGGCCAACGACTCCGTACCCGCGCGCTCGTCCTCGGCCAACGTCAAGGACCCGGCCCGCTCCTCCGGCATCGTCAACGGCTCGGGTGCCGGCGACGCCAAGAACTTCGGCCCGGCCACCTTCCGTACCCCCGACGACCCGGCGGGTGTGAAGGACGGCAGCAAGGACGCCGGCCTCTGGCTGACCTACCTGTCCGGTAACCACACCGGCGCCGATGTGCCGATCTACGCGTACGGACCGGGCAACAGCGCCTTCGCCGCCAGCCAGGACAACACCGAGCTCTACGGCAAGATGTACCGCTCGCTGTTCGGCACCGCACCGCACGGCCACTGACCGTCGCTCAGCCACACGACCCGGGGCCGGGAGGGGGTGCCCCTCCCGGCCCCGGGTCGTTCGTATCCCAGGAGCATGTCCGATGAGACACCCGATCCGCATCACGACGGCCGCCGCGCTGGGCGCTCTCGCGCTGACCGCTCTCACGGGCTGCGGAACCTCCGCGGGGACCGACCCGGGCAAGGGCGAGCCGCTCGCGGCCGCCACCTCGGCCACCGGTCTGCCCCTGCCCCCTCCCCGTTCCGCGCCGTCCCCGGCCGCGACGCTCCCGGCGCCCCCCGCGCAGGGCGAGGTACGTGTCGAGGAAGGGCCGTTCACCGACCGCATCCGCCTCACGCGGCTCACGCTCACCGGCGGGTCCGCCGTCAGCGGGCATCTGGCGATCACCTCCGACGTCAGCGATGTGCTCGCGCTGGAGCTGAGTGCCGCCTATTACGATTCCCGGGGTCGTTTCATCGGCACCGGCAGCTTCCAGTACCAGGAAGAGGGGCAGGACGCAGAAGGCGGCCATCACCACGACGGGCCGCGCGCGGCGGGCGAGGGCATCGACTTCAAGGCGCCCGCCACCAAGCTCACCGGCACCGCGGCAGCCGCCGTCGTCTCCGTCCCCGTCCTGGTCAACGAGTAGCCGGGCTGGTCGACGAGCAGCCGTCCTGGTCAGCGCGCAGCCGGGCGTCCGGTACGACACGACCAGAAGAGCACGGCGTACATGGGCGTACTCCATCGTGGGGCGTGAAGTGCCCCGGCCGCACCTGTGGACGTGCGGCGCGGCGTTCAGACGATCGGCGTGGACACGGCGCCGATTCCGTCGATCGTCACCTCGACCACGTCTCCGGCCTTCAGGTACACCTGCGGTGTACGAGCCCGCCCCACTCCGCCGGGGGTTCCGGTGAGGATCAGGTCTCCGGGGCGCAGCGGCAGCATGGTGGACACGTACGTGACCAGGTGGGCCGGGGTGAACAGCAGGTCCGCGATCCCGTGTTCCTGGACGGATGTTCCGTTGACCGTGGTACGCAGGACCGCGGTGGTGGGATCGAATTCATCGGGCGTGACCAGGACCGGACCCACCGGGGTGGAACGCGCCCAGATCTTGCCCTGCAGCCACTCCGTCGAACGGTACTGCCAGCCCCGCATCGAGATGTCGTTGGCGACCGTGAAGCCGGCGATGTACTCGCCCGCTTCCTCCTTGCCCACCTTGTAGGCGGTCCGTCCGATGACGACGCCGAGTTCGCCCTCCCAGTCCATCTCGGGATCCTCCGCCACGGCCGCCACGGAGTCGGTGGGGCCGGTCAGGGTGTCGGCGAACTTCGCGAAGAGGGTGGGGTACGAGGGAAGGTCCCGGCCCATCTCCTGGATGTGGCCGGTGTAGTTGAGTCCGGCGCAGAGCACCTTCGACGGGTTCGGTACGACCGTCTCCAGCTCGACCTCGTCCACGCGGTGCCGGCTTCCGGTGGCGTTCCTCGCGATCTCCCGCCAGTTCTCGTTCGCCAGCAGGGCGCCGTGTCGGCATGGCCGGGGATCTCGGTGAGCACGTCACCGTCCAGCCGGGCCGCGATCGTCCCGTCGTGGGTGCGCAGGGTTGCCAGTTTCATGTCTCTCTTCTCCTCTTGTCCCGTTCGACGGCGCCGGCGCCGTCAGGCGGCCGTCGCGGCCGGCTCGGGGACGACCAGGTCGAAGAAGCCCCAGTGCGCGCCGGCGGGCAGCGTGCCCGACAGCATCCGGCCGCACTTCTGCGTCACGATGTGCGAGGAGCCCCGGTGCTGGCTTCCGGCATGGCTGTCGCGGAAGAAGCGCTGCAGGATGCCGTCCCGCATGACCTGCGCACCCGCGAATCGGTGCACGAGCTGGCTGATCTCCAGCGCGGTACGGGTGGCGAGGCTGCAGGCGAGCCGCGACATCGTCTCCTGCTCGTCGTTCAGCTGGGCTCCCGCAGCGAGCGTCGACTCGTTGTCGCGCAGGGTGTCGCGCAGCAGCGCCATCGTGCCCCGGACGTGCGAGAAGTGCCGCGCGAACTCGCCGAAGAACTCGTCGCTGGTGACCAGGGAGCCCTCCGCCGGGTCCTTGCGCCGGGTCAGCTCGCGCAGTTCGTCGAGCATGCGCCGCCCGACGCCCTGCGACCAGGCGGCCTGGTGCAGGCCGGCCAGCAGAGCAGGGCTGAGCCAGTGCGTGGAACGGCCTCGGCGGGCGTTCTCCGGGCCGATGCCGAACACGTACTTGTCCTCGACCAGCACGTCCTCGGCCCGGTAGTCGAGACTGGCGGTCGCGCGCAGTCCGAGCATCTCCCAGTTGTCGCTGATCCGCACGGCCGAGCGGGGCACGAGGCAGACCAGCCGCTCCCCGGTCTCCTCGACCGTCGCCGCGAGATTGAGGTGCGTGGCCATGGACACCCCGGGGGCGAACTGCCAGACGCCACTCACCCGGTAGCCGCCGTCGACCCGTACGGCCCGGCCGGTGAACGAGGTCGACTGCCCCGCCACCAGCGGGCACCCGCCGTCGGCGAAGAGCTCGGTCACCGCCTCGTCGCCCAGGTAGGTGGCCGCGGTCGCCGTCTCACTCGTGACGGCACGCACGAGCCAGACCAGCGAGGCGTCGGCGTGCGACAGCTTCTCCACCACGTGCAGGACCTGCAGGGGCGAAGCCTCCATACCGCCGAGTTCGGCCGGCACGTGCAGCTTGAAGATTCCGCTGTCGCGGAGTGCGTCCTGCACCACGGGGGTCGGACGGCGCAGCCGCTCGCTGTCCGCGGCCTCGCTCTGCAGGAGCGGGTAGATCTCGTCCAGTTTCTCCAGCAGCCCGGAGAATTCCACTTCCACCTGCGTGTGGACCGTCACGGTCGGCTCCTTTCGGACTGCGCGCCGTCCTTGGCGTTGTCTTCGGTGTCCTGGGCCAGCGCGCTCCACTGGCCGCGGTAGAAGAGCAGGGGCCGGGTGTCGTCCTGCTGGCCGTAGGACAGCACACGTCCGAGCACCAGGGCGTGGTCCCCGCCGTCGTAGCCCGCCCATGGCGTGCACTGGAAGTACGCCAGTGAACCGTTGATCCGCGGCGCCACGTCGTCCTCGACCCATTCGATGGGCTGGGACTGCGGCTTGCCCGCGAAGTGGAGCGCGGTGTCGAGCTGGTTGTCCCCGAGGACATTGACCGCGAAGGGGCGTTCGAGCAGATACGTCAGTGCGCGCGAGGTCCGCTGCATGGAGACCAGCACCAGGGGCGGGTCCAGAGATACCGAGGTGAAGGAGTTCACCGTGACCCCGTAGTAGCTGTCGTCCGCCTGGTAGGTGAGTACGACGACGCCGGTGGCGAAGTTGCCCAGCGTATTGCGAAGTTGACGGGGATCGGCGAGCGATTTTGACGGAAGTCCATGCTCCCCTGCCTTTCATGGCCCCCGGGAAATACCGACAAGCAGGCAGATTAGCCGCGATCGTTCATGAGCCCGACAGCCCCTCGGGCGTGCGGCACCGGCTGCCGGGTGGCTCAGGACGACGTGATGCGGCACCTGTTGCCGAGTGGCTCAGGACCACGTGATGCGGCACCCGTTGCCGGGTGGCTCAGGTCGACGTGACCGCGCTCAGCGCAGTTCCTCCGGGCACGGCGTGCCGGGAAGCAGCTGGTAGGGGGCGGCGAGCCGGTACATACCCGGCCGCGGCGCGAGCAGTTCCGTCCACTCGTCGCCGTTCTCGTCCTCGTCGACCTTGATCAGGCAGCCGTCGGTGTTGAGATACGTCCGCGGGCTGTTCTGGTCCTCGCGCCGCTTGGACTCCTCGGTCTCCTGCGGCCGCTCGACGCTCTTGCCCCGATCGTCGACCACGGCGAGCCAGCGCGAGTACGGGATGCGGATCAGGATCCGGCCGGCCGTCTTCACATGGATGGTCAGCTCGTCCGCACCGGCCCGGTCCACCGTGGCGGGCGGATCGGCCAGCGGTACGGGGCTGTCGACCTCGAAGAGCCGCCAGTTGGCGTCGGACCAGACCAGCTTCAGATACGGCAGCCCGCCGTCGACGAGCTCCGCCTCCTGCACCGCGCCGGTGGAGTCCGGTGTCCCCCGGGGCAGCACCACGTAGTGCACCGCCCAGCGGTCGAGCCACTCGCGGTAGCCGGCGCTGTTCAAGGTGTCGTCGTAGAAGAGCGGGTTGCGCTCCATGTCCGCCTGCCGGTTCCAGCCACGGGCCAGATTGACGTACGGCGCGAGCGCGGACGCCTCCCGGTGGCTGCTCGCGGGCACGACCTCGACCCGCCCGCGCTCGGCCCCGACCTCCTGGAGTTCGTTGACCAGCGGGGCCAGCTCTCGCGTCCAGGACGCGGCGGGGGCGGTACGGACGATGTCGTCGACGCCCTTGAAGCCGATCCAGAAGTTCAGCCCGGCGAAGGCGAGAACCAGCGCGTACCAGCGCCGGGAGCGCGGCTCCGCGTACGGAAGAGCGGCGAGCAGCACCACCCCGGCGAACAGCATCGCCATCCGCGTGACGTTCGAGCCGATCTGCGAGTCGATCACATAGGTCAGCAGTGTCCCGACGCCGTACACGGCGGCCGCGGTACGGACCGTCTTCCAGTCGCGCGGTACGAGGACGAAGACGAGGACCGCGAAGAGGAACGGCAGCGACAGCGTCGCGATCGACATCGGCTGCGTACCGGAGAACGGGAACAGCCACGCGGACAGCGCCACGACCGCGACCGGTGCCAGGCCCAGCGCGTACGCGCCGGGGCGCCGCTTGTTCAGGAAGAGCGCGGCGGCGACCACGCCCAGGAACAGACCGGCGACGGGGCTGCTCGCCGTCGCCAGCGCGGCGAGCGGAGCGGCGACGGCGGCCTTCGCCCACCGCTTGTACCGCCAGCGGTAGGGCCAGCAGAACACCGCGGCCACGGCGCCCACCGCGAACATCATGCCGAGCCCGAACGTCACCCGCCCGGACAGCGCGTTGCACAGGTACGCGAAGACCCCGGCGAGCGAGCAGGCGAGCGGATTGCGGACGGCCCGGACCCGGACCACGATCATGGCGGTCAGCGCCGCCGACACGGTCCCGGCAACCATCATCGTCGTACGCACACCGAGCACGGACATCAGATACGGCGACACGACGCTGTACGAGACGGGGTGCATGCCCCCGTACCAGGCGAGGTTGTACGCGGTACCCGGATGCCGGCCGACGAACTCGGCCCAGGCGTCCTGGGCCGCGAGGTCGCCGCCGCTGTTCGCGAAGAAGAAGAACCAGAGCACGTGGGTGACCGCGGCGGCCGCCGTCGCGATCGTCACCGGATGCCGCAGCAGCCGCTCGGCACGGGTCCGCCGCGCCGGGGCGGTGCGCGGCCCCTGGGTGTCCGTGGCGGGGCGGTCCGGGGCGGGCACGGCTGTCCGCGTGCTGCCACTGCTGCTACCGCTACCGCTGCTGCCCCTGCTGTCCCTGCTGTCCCTCATGCCGCTGCTGTCGGCCGCCTCACGGCCGGGCTTCGGCTCCGCGGTGGTCACTACGGCTCTCCCCGTCTTCCCGAATCCGCCGGCCCCGTGCCCCGTACCCCGTACACCTGTGAGGACGCCGTCGCGGCATCCCTGAGTTGCTCCGGGACGCTAACACGTACGCAGTCGGGAAGTGGGTGCCGGGACCGGCACCCACTTCCCGACTACCGAGCTGTTCCGGCCACCGGCCGGTCAGCCGATCCGGGTCAGCTTGTCCCCGGCCGCCGGCTCCGCCAGATCGCTCTGCAGCGCGACGGGCACCTTCACCTGGCTGGTGCCCTCGCCCACGGTGAGCGTTCCGACGTGGGTGCCGGCCGCCGCCGAGTGCGGGATCGTCCTTCCGTCGTCGGTCAGTTCGACCCTGACCGTGAGACCGGACCAGCCGACCGCCGTCACGTCCTTGGTCGCGACCACCGGGGTGCTGCCGCCCAGGCCGTCGGAGACGGTCCCGACGACATCGCCCTTCTTGATGACCTTCGCGCCCTTCAGCAGATCCTGCGTCGCGATCATGACGTCCTTGCTGGCCGCGTTGACCGTGTCGATGATGGACGGCTTGTGCTGGCCGAGAATGGCGCCGACGATCAGCTGGTCGGTGTCGCCGACCATCTTGTGCGCGGCGAAGAGCAGGTTGCCACCGGCCTTGGTGGTCGTGCCCGTCTTGATGCCGAGCGAGTTGTTGTACGGAACGAGGCTGTTCCAGTTCGGCCACCGGTGGCCCGAGGGGTCGGTCCACGACGGCAGCACGGTGATCGCCATCAGCGCCGGGATCTCCACCAGCTTCTGCCCGAGCTTCACCTGGTCCTCGGCCGAACTGACCGTGGTCTCGTGGAGACCGGACGGATCGGTGTAGGTGGTGTTCGTCATCCCGAGCGACTTGGCGGTGTCGTTCATCTTCTTGACGAACGCCTCCTCCGAACCCGCGTCCCAGCGCGCCAGCAACCGCGCGATGTTGTTGGCGGAGGGAATCATGATGGCCGCGAGCGCCTGCTTCTCGGTGAGCTTGTCGCCCTTCTTCACGGTGTTGAGCGTCGACTCGTTCACCGCGTCGAGCCCGCCTTCCTCCTCGGCCTTGGCGTCGACCGTGATCGACGGACCCTCCTCGCCCTTCTTCAGCGGGTGGTCCTTGAGCACGATGTACGCGGTCATCGCCTTGGCCACACTGCCGATCGGCACGCCCTTCTGCTCGCCGAACGAGCCCACCGTGCCCAGACCGGTGGCCGCCATGTAGCCCTGGCCCTCGCCCGGCCACGGCAGCGACGGCTTGCTCCCCTTGAAGGTGTACGTCGGATTCGCCGACATCCGGAGCTCGGGGTCCGGGAGCGGGCGCACCATCTGCACGATCGCAAAGACGATCAACAGGAGCAGGACCAGGGGGGTCCAGATCTTGACCCGGCGGACGGCGGTGCGGACCGGCGTCTCGGGTGGCGGGGGTGTGTTCGTCAGCTCGGCCAGCAGGTCGAGCGGCGGCTTGGGCGGCATCGGCTGCTGCGTGGTCCGCTCGGCGCCGGAGAGCGCGGGGGCGGCGGAGAGCGCGGGGGCGGCGGCCGGCACCGGTCGTACGTCGTCCCCGCGCAGGGGTACGAACGTGCTGGTCCGCCCAGCACCGGCCCCGGGCTTCGAATCCGGCTTGGAATCCGGCTTCGGCGGGGTCTTCGACGCGGGCGGGATGATCTTCAGCGCGGTCGTCGGCTGGTCGCCCCTGGCCGCCGCCGGCGCCCTGAAGACGGCGGTCGGCTGATCGACTCCGCGCTTGCCCCCGGCGGTGTCGGCCTTGTCTGCGTCGTCGCTCTTGCCTGCGTCCTTGCCTGCGTCGTCCGCGTCGTCCGCATCGTCCGCATCGTCCGCGTCGTTCGCGTCGTCCGCATCGGCGGTGCCAGCGCGGTCCTTGGCGTCGGCTTCGGCGGCCTTCGCGTGCTCGGCGGCCTCGGCGGAGGCGTCGTCGTCGGACGGCTCGTCCGCACCGTCGGGCTGCGCCGCGGCGTCGGTGTCCGTGCCGTTGGCGCCATCCGCGCCACCCGGGCTTCCCGTGCCGGACGCGTCGGCCTTCGGGCTCTCGTCGCTCCCGGCGGGCTCGTCGCTTTCGGCGTCTTCCTTCGACACCCATGCTGCGACCGCCGCACGCAGCCGCGTGTCGCCCTCCTCGGACGCTTCGTGCGCTTCGTGCGCTTCGCCATCGGCATCGGCATCGGCGGGCTCGGTGCCGTCCGCGTCCTCGGAGCCCTTGGGGCCCTCGGACTCCTTGGGGGACTCGACCGACTCATCGGCAGATTCTTCGGCGGACTCCTCAAGGGGCTCCCCGACCGGCTCCTCATCGGCCCCAGATGCCTCATCAGGCGCCTCCTCCGGGCCCGCGGCAACCTTCTCGACCCCCTCGGAGCCCTCGGAGTCCTCGGAGCTCTCAGCCGCCGAGGAGCCCTCCCGCGCCCCGCGGTCGCCGGAGTCCGAGGAGTCGTCGCCCCGACCGCCGTCCCCGACGGTTTCGCTGCCCTCGCCGTCGTCGGCTCCGGACGGCCCCGGCCTCGATCCCGTCCCCGGCCCCGTGCGGAAAACGGCCGTCGCCGTGTCCGTACCCCCGCCGGCCCCGGCCTCGGCCTCGGCGGACGGTTCGCGGAAAACGGCAAGCCGCGGATCGCTCTCGCTCCACGCCGTCCCCGACGACTTCTGCTGCTTCGACTTGTCGGGGGACTCGCCCGCCACCGATGCCTCCTCCATGCGGCGCGGGGACATCCCCGCGCTGTCCGAACCATCTACCAGTGTCCCGTGTGAACCACTGACCCGGCTGCTAGACGGGAACGACATACCTACTGGTTCCCGTGCAAAGCGCCCAGGCACCCTCGACAGACCAATGTGAGAGGGGTCACCCTGTCATTCATCCACGCGGGGAGGCATGGATGGGCAGGAGCCGCAGAACAATTCCGGAGGAGCTTCTGCTGCTCGCTCTGGACCCGGCCACGGGTACCACAGCGCAGCCGCAGTCGCTCGACCTCGGCCTCGCCGGAGCTCAGCTAGTGGAGCTGGCTCTGGCAGGACGGATAGCCCCTGACGGGGATCGTATCGCCGTGGTGATGCCACGGCCGACAGGAGATCCGACTCTGGACTCCGCACTGGAACTGCTGCGCCGACGCGGCAGCCCGGTTCGGGCGGTCCACTGGATAGGCGGACCCCGGCTGGGGCTGCGCCAGATCTACCTCGCTCATCTGGAGCGGTGCGGCATGGTGCATGCCGTGGCGGGCCAGATGTGCGGAGTGCTGCCGACGACTCGCTACCAGGCGACGGAGACGGCAATCAGCCGGGACATCAGAGCCAGGCTGGACAGTGCGATCCGCACCGGCGTACCGCCGGACCCGCGGACCGCGGCGCTCGCCGCGCTGGCCCACGCGGTCGGACTCGGCAAGCATCTTTATCCCGGAAACGAGGGGCGTTCATCCCGCTCCAGGCTCCGGGACCTGATCAGACACGACCCGATGGGCGGACTCGTGGCCCATGCCGTGATGGACGTCCAGAACGGGGCGGTCGCACAGCCGCGCCGCAACCAGGCGGCCGGAATGCCGTTGCAATCGCAAGTCCAGTCGCAGTCACGCCGCGACAGCATGGCGCACACCGCGGCCCACTAGGGCCTGTCGCCGTACGCACCGCAGCACCGACCGCAGTGCCAACCGAATACCGCCGCACCGTCGTCCCCAAGACCCGGTTCGGGAGCCGCACCAAGCGCGGGGCAGCCGGAATACTGGCTGCCCCGCGCCCTTGCGTGTGACCATTTCCCAGCGCGGCCGGGGTCGGAGGTGGCAATCTGCTCAGCAGTAGATACGCACAGCTACATAGCCGGAGGTGCCGTTTCCGTGCCGTCCAACGTCAATCCCACCGTCAGGCGACGCCGGTTGGGCCAGGAATTGCGCCGACTGCGCGAACTCAAGGGCATGACGGCCGAGGAGGTCGCGGAGCGACTGCTGGTCTCGCAGTCGAAGATCAGCCGTCTCGAAAACGGCCGCCGCTCCATCAGCCAGCGCGATGTACGGGACCTCTGCGGGGTGTACGAGGTCGAGGATCACCGGGTCGTCGACTCGCTCATGCAGATGGCCAAGGACTCGCGCCAGCAGGGCTGGTGGCACGCCTTCGGCGACATCCCGTACAGCGTCTACATCGGCCTGGAGACCGATGCCGAGTCGCTGCGGGTGTACGAACCCCAGGTGGTCCCGGGCCTGTTGCAGACCCGCGGATACGCCGAGGCACTGATCAACGGCGCACTGCCGGAGGCCCCGCCGAGCGACATCGACAAGCGCGTCAGCGTCCGGGCCCGCCGCCAGGACCGCATCACCGCCCTGGAGAATCCGCTGCGGCTGTGGGCGGTGATCGACGAATCCGCGCTGCGCCGGATGGTCGGCGGCAAGCAGGTCATGATCGAGCAGTTGGAGCAACTGGTCGAGCTGTCGCACCTGCCTCATGTCACCGTGCAGGTACTGCCCTTCGACATGGGTGCGCACCCCGGCATCAACGGGCAGTACGCCATTCTCGAATTCCCGGACGCCGCCGACTCCAGCGTCGTCTATATCGAGGGCGTCACCAGCGACCTCTATCTGGAGAAGGCCAATGACGTGCAGCGGTACAGCGTCATGTACGAGCACCTGCGGGCACAAGCGCTGAACGTCGAGCAGACCCGGCACTTCATCAGCGACATCGCGAAGCAGTACGCCGGGCGCTCGGGCGCGTAGATCCGGACAGCCCGCAAAGTCTGGTATGCGGGAAAAGAAGTGATGTCACGAGGAGGGGCGGCGGTAAGGTACACCGCCGCCCGTCCGCAGCGGAAGGTCTTGGTGGTATATACCATCCGGTCGAGTGAACGCACCCTTCACTCAAGAGACTTGGCGAGTAGCGTCGATCACGCCAACCGGAACGCTGTTGGTGTCCTTCACACGACTCTCTGAACCGGAGTGAACATGGCCATTCGTCAGGGTGCTACGGACAAGTGGACGAAGTCCTCGTATTCCGGGGGCAACGGCGCCTGCGTCGAAGTCAAGTCCCCTCTCACGCGGGCGATCGCGGTGCGCGACTCGAAGGCCCCCGAGGGCCCTTCGATCACGTTCGTCCCCGCCGCGTGGAACGCCTTCGTGCGTGACGTCGGCAAGGGTGCCATCGACGCCTGACCACCCCTTCCCCCGTACGCATCGCAGCATCGGTTCCGGGGCTGCCGGTAGCCCTCTCGACTGGTCCGCCGTCCTGGCCGAGGGGGCTCGATGCCACTCGATGCCAGGCCGGCGGCTCGTGCCCGACCGGGCGCTCAGCGCAGCCGGTCGACATACAGATCGGTGCCGGGCACGGTCGGGATGAACGGTGCCACCAACTCCACCCGCCCCAGCCCCGATTCCGCGACCTCGGCGTCGAGCCCGGTGAAGTGCCCGGCCCAGCAGTCCCGCGGGTCCTCCTGGAGGAACCACAACAGGGTCAGTCGGGTGTCGACGCCCTCGACCTGCTTCACGTAACTCATCCGGTCGCCCGGCAGCGGCGTGGGACGGAAGACGGTCACCATCGCCGCCGGCGAGCCGCCCAGCCGCTTCGGCAGATGGCGCGAGCGCAGCCACTCCAGCAACTCGGCCCGCTGCTCCGCCCCTTCGGCGTCGATCACCTGAAGGACCAGCCCGCGGTAGGGGTGGTCGAGCGCATGGAAGTCCCGCGGCCCCGCGGCGCCGTCCCGGTAGACCGTCGCCTCGTGGTCCTGGAACGACGTGAACACATGGGTGCGGTCCTGGTAGACCCGGCCGTCCCGGTTCAGCCGCTTGTTGATCCCGACGGTCCACCTCATGTGGTCGTCGTAGCGCCCGTCCGTCACCCAGTACGTGGACAGATAGCAGCCGGCGCCGACGGGCTGCGCGACCGCGGACTTCTCCGGGTAGCGCAGTTCCCGCAGCTCCCGGGTGGCCACCCAGCGGCGCCCGGCGAACATCCAGGGCATCGCCATCGCGCCTGCGTAGTAGTGATCGTCTTCGTACCATCTGTGGTAGGCGTGCTCATGTCCAGCGTGAGGCTCGACCATGGTGATCAATGCATGTCCCACCTCAACCCGGTACGGACCAACCGAGGCCAACTTGGCGTACAGATCCGAGTAGGTCTCCTCGCTGCCGTCACTCATCGCACTCCCTCCTCATTCCGCCCGGCACAGCCACCTGACGGTATGTCACTTACAAACCAATGGGAATGCCTGTGCGATCGCCCATTCGTCTGCGTGAGCAGCGCGCAATGCGCCGGTGCATTCGCGGGCAATGGCTACGTTCAGGGGTGCCATGAACGTCCTGCCAGGAGGCGCCATGAACCCGCGACGCAACCCGGCCCCCTCGCACGCCGACCTGTTCCTGGAAGGCGTCCTGATCCCAGAGCGTGTCCGAAACCGCACCACAGTCGCGCTCTCCATTGGCGACTCACTCCGCGAATTCGTTCCCCGCCGTCCAGGGTGCTACCTGCGCACCTCGTACGACAGGCGCGGCAACGAGCGGAGCCTCGAACTGCAGCTCCATGACGCAGAACTAAAGCGGATCAAGCTCGGCTGGGGCCCGTTCGCCGAGACCTACCGGGAGAACGACACCGGGGCCTTCAAGAAAAAGCGGATCGTACAGGCGGACGGGTCAGTCGACTGGATAGTGGTGCGCCCCGAGTTCCGGCGCATGCTCAGTGACCTGCTCGCAGGCCGGATCGACGGCGTCATCTTCTACGACACCGATCGACTCGCGCGTCAGCCCCGCGATCTCGAAGACCTGATCGACGTAGTGGAGCACGCCAAGCGTCCTGCGACGGGCGTCACGGGTGACCTCAATCTGATCCACGACGCCGACCGGCACATGGCCCGGATGCTGTGCATCATGGCCCTCAATGCTTCGGAAGACACATCCCGGAGGATCGCCCGAAACCATCTGGCGGACGCCTCGGCAGGCGAGTTGACCGGACGCACGCCCTATGCTTGGAACCCCGACGGAACGCTCCGCCGGGATCGCGCGCGGATCGCACGGCGCATCTACGAACGGTTCGCAGCCGGCACATCGATCGCGGGGATCGCCCGCGAACTCAACCGAGACAGAATCCCGTCACCACAGGGGGTCAAGTGGGCGCCCGCCACGGTGAAGGCGATCATTACCAATCCGCGCTACTGCGGGTTCGTCTCCTATCAGGGGAAGCATCGCACGGGAAATCCTGGATCTCGCGAAAGCTGTGGTCCGATACCCAGCTTGAACTCGACCACCGGAGGCTGCTGGACCGGGAGAGAGGCATCTCGCGGAACCTTGAGGGAGCCAACCAACGCAAGTACGTTTTCACCGGATATCTTCGATGCGGCATCTGCAAAGCACCCATGAGCGCCAAGTGGGTGTCCCGGCGCGGCCATGCGATCTACTACTGCCCCGGCAAGGTCCGCAATGCCTGCGGCAAGGTGAGTCGACGCGCCGCACCTGTCGATGCCCGCCTGGAAGAACTGATCACCGAATGGGCGCACTCTCGAGCGTCGACCCCTTCGCCGACCGAAGAGCCTTCCGAACCGGTGGCCGACGTCCACTCCCGCATCTCAGTGATCAGCACCCGCAAACAGGAGCTCATTACCGCCTGGGCCAAGGGCGCTGCCAGCGTGCGCGACATGCACCCAGACGACTACTACCAGTTACTTTCCTCGATGAATGCCGAACTGGCCACTCTGGAACAGCGGCTGGCGGATGCCGCGACGCGACCAGCGGGACTACCGACCCGCAACTACGAGGCAGAGTGGAAGAACGGCAGTTTCGAACATCGACGCGCCATCGTAGGTGAGGCATTCACGGCCGTGTATGTCATGCCTTCCGGAAAGGGCCGGGCACCCTTCAACCCCGCACACATCCGCCCCGAGTGGGTCGAGTGACTTCCCTCCACCGACAGCCAGCCCTACTCTGACGCCCCGTCAGGAGAATTGCCAGAGCCGGGAGGCCACCGATGTTGCTCGCAGGGAAGACCGTCATCGTGTCCGGTGTGGGCGCCGGGCTCGGCCATCAGGTCGCGGCGACGGTCGTCCGGGACGGCGGCAACGCGGTGCTCGGGGCGCGCACCGCCGCGAATCTCGCCAAGTCGGCCGCGGAGATCGACCCGGAGGGCCGGCACACCGCCCATCTGGCCACCGACATCACGGACGAGGCGCAGTGCGAGGCGCTCGCCGCGCTGGCGCTGGAGCGGTTCGGACGGATCGACGCGGTGGTCCATGTCGCCGCCTGGGACAGCTACTTCGGCGGGATCGAGGACGCCGACTTCGCCACCTGGCAGTCGGTCGTCGACGTCAATCTGCTCGGCACGCTACGGATGACCCGCGCCTGCCTGCCCGGCCTCAAGGAGCGGGGCGGCTCGGTGGTCGTCATCGGCACGCAGTCCTCGGTGGCCGCACCGTCCCAGGTGCAGCAGGCTGCATACGCGGCCTCGAAGGGGGCGCTCACCTCGGCGATGTACTCCATGGCACGGGAGTTCGGCCCGCACCGGATCCGGGTGAACACGGTGCTGCCCGGCTGGATGTGGGGTCCTCCGGTACAGGCGTACGTACGGTTCACGGCGCACACCGAGGGTGTGCCCGAGGCGGAGGTGCTGGGCAGGCTCACCGAGCGCATGGCGCTTCCGGACCTTGCCACGGACGGCGATGTGGCCGAGGCCGTCGCATTCCTGGCCTCTGACAGGGCGCGGGCGATCACCGGGCAGTCCCTGCTGGTCAATGCCGGCGAGCTGATGCGGTAGAGCCACGTCCGTAAGGGCAGCTGCCCCTCCTTCTCGGCCGCACGGGACCCGCATCCCGTGCGGTCTTTCTGCGCTTCTCCCGGTACTCCCGATGCTCTGCACAGCCTGACGAAGCGCCCGCTCATCGTGTGGCCGCCGTCACGGTCGCGACAACGCTTACGTGAGTCAAGAGCAAGCAAAATTGTCCGACTTACTGATCTGCGTTCACATCTCTGATCGTGAAAAACCTTGACCGGGGACCAGGCAGGCGGTTCAATCCCCGATGTCCCCGCTCCCGCACGGGGCCCCGCTGAGCGGCCGTACCGACGAAGTGCGTACGCGTTCACAAGGCGGACCCCGGGAGGGGGCACATGAACAGTCTCGACTGGGTCGTGCTCATCGGCTACTTCGGCGTGTTGATCGCGATCGGGCTCTGGTCCCACAAGCGTGTGGACAACGTCGGCGACTTCTTCACGGCCGGTGGCAAGATGCCGTGGTGGCTGTCCGGCATCTCGCACCACATGTCCGGCTACAGCGCGGTGATGTTCACCGGATACGCCGGTATCGCGTACCAGTACGGCGTCACGTCCTTCGTGACCTGGTCGCTGCCGATCGCCATCGGTATCGGCATCGGCGCCCAGCTCTTCGCGCCCCGGCTCAACCGGCTGCGTTCGCGGCTGCATGTCGCGTCCCCGCTCGAGTACCTGAAGAACCGCTACAACATCCAGACCCAGCAGGCGCTCGCCTGGTCCGGGCTGCTGCTGAAGATCGTCGACGTCGGCGCCAAGTGGGCGGCCATCGCCACCCTCCTCTCCGTCTTCACCGGCATCTCGATCACCCAGGGCATCTTCATCACCGGCTGCATCACCGCCATCTACTGCACGGTCGGCGGCCTGTGGGCGGATGCGCTCACGGAGCTGGGGCAGTTCGTCATCCAGCTCTTCGCCGGGGTGGCGATGCTCGTCACCGCCATGGCGAAGCTCGTCATCAAGCCGGAGGACACCCCGGAGCGGGACGCGATCACCGCGAAGATCAACTCGGACGGTGACGGCTCGGCGGCCGGGGCGACGGTGCCGGCTCAGGCCGGCCCGGAGGACGCGGCGGTCACGGAGGGCGTGAAGGACTGACGCCCGCCGCTCGACGGGGACGGGGTGGGGTCGGAAAAAAACGTGACAGAGAACCGTTTCACTGTCACGTTCTTTTCCGCACCCCTGCCCTCGCCCGTGCTCCGCGTGCCGGCCGCATGGGCAGCGCGCGTCAGCCGTGAGCAGCGCGGGTCAGCCGCGCGGGTAGCGGGTCAGCCAGCCCGGCGCGACGGCTGACGGGCTGTGCAGGGCCGGGCCCTGGGTCATCTCCATGGCGAAGTCGTCGGCGAGTTCGAGAAGGGTTGCCCGCCCTTCCAGCTCCGCGAGCCAGGCGGGCGGCAGCGCGGTCTCGCCGTGCAGCGCACCGAGCAGCGCCCCGCACAGGGCCCCGGTGGCCGCGGATGGGCCGCCGTGGTTGACGGCCAGCCGCAGACCGTGCCGGATGTCCTCGCCGACCAGGGCGCAGTACACGGCGACGGCGAGGACGTCCTCCGCCGAATCCGTGGCGCCGAGCGACTCGATCAGGGCCGGTCCCGGGATGCCCTGGCGCACGGTTCCGAGGGCCCGCTTCAGCGCTTCGGAGACCGGTTCGTGCCCGGGCCGCTCGGCGAGCAGTGCCAGCGCGTGCTGGACGGAACCGTCCAGGGTCTCGGCGCGGGCCAGCCCATGCACGATGACGGCGAGGGCGCCCGCGGAGAGCAGGGCGGTGGGGTGGCCGTGGGTCTGCGCGGCGCATTCGACGGCCAGTTGGAGGACGAGCTGCGGCTCCCAGCCGACGAGCAGCCCGAACGGCGCGGACCGGGTGAGGGCCGCCGAGTCCCGTGCGGTGGGGTTCTTGGGCTGGTCGAGGGTGCCCATGGTGGCGTCCCCGAGCCCGGTGAGGCATTCCCGGGTGGGGGTGCGGCGGGCGTAGAGCCACTCCTGCTGGGCGAGCCAGCCGTTGTCCTTGCGGCGCTCGTCGGGCCCCCAGTCGTGCTGGGTGGCCGCCCAGCGCAGATGGGCCCGGTGCACATCGGTGGGCGGGTGCCAGGCGCCGGTGTCGCGCCGGACCTGGGCGCGGATCAGCCCGTCGACGGTGAACAGGCTGAGCTGGGTGACGGCGGTGACGGTGCCGCGCCCGCCGTGCGCGGGCACGAAGTCGGTGAGGGCGTCGGCGCCGTGGGCCGCCCGGATCTCTTCGAGCGTGAGCCCGTCGACCCCCGCCCCGAGTGCGTCGCCGATGGCCCCGCCCAGCAGAGCGCCCCGCACCCGGCTACGGAAGTCCTGCTGCTCGGCACGGCCCCAGACCGCTGTGGTCCCTGTGCTCACCGTGCCCCTCCCCCGTCGACCCGTCCGACCGCCCGTCCGCCCGTCTGTCTGCGACTGCGCAGCACTGTAATCGAACCGGAACGATCGGTTGAGGGCGCGGAACCGAGTACGCGTGGGTATGTGGACGGACGTCCCGCAGGTCGTTTTTGACCGGTCGAGGACGGATCGGAGGTGCACGACACCTCGCGTCGCCACAAGCGTTACCCAGCGGGCCACTGACGACTACGACTGGCACGTCCGAGCAACCCGGACAGCCATGAGCCATTACTTTCCATTGCGGAAAGTACATGCCAGGATGGGAAGGCAACGCAGTTCACCCAGCGACGCGAAGGCCAAGAATCTCCATGCCCTCACCCGAGAACGTCCCAGCACAAACAAGTGCGGTTCCCATGTCGGGCGATCTCGCGGCAGATGCCCTGCGGGATGTCGACGCGGCCAAATCGCTGGCCCGTCTCAGGGCCAGGCTGACTCCCGCCTGGTACGGCCCCGCCGCGGCTGCGGCGGTGATCGTTCCGGCCCTCGGCGAAGCCTGGACAGAGGGGCGGGGCGGCTGGGCGGCGCTGCTCTCCCTCCCGATCTCGCTCGCGGGCCTGGCCGTGGTGCTCGTGCTCGCCAACGCCGCCAGGCGACGGGCGGGAGTGATGGTGACCTTGCCCTGGTCCGTACGTCTGCGCCGGGCGGCGATCCCTCTGCTCTCGCTGCTGGCCGCGGGGATCGTGACGTACGCGCTGTGCCGCCAGTTCGGAGCCGACCGCGCGACCACCAAGGTCGTGCTGTTCGCCGTGCTGGGGCTCGGCGTCTGGGCGGTGTTCGCCCTCCGGAACAAGTCGATCGGGAAGACGCTCGCGCAAGGCTCCTGGAGGACGGATGACCACCGCGTCCGAGTCGGGTAGACCACTGATCGACGCGACGATCCACCATCCCACCCGGCTGACGGTCGTCGCCTTCCTCTCCGCGTGCGACGAGGCCGAGTTCGCCACCGTGCGCAGCAGCTGCCAGGTGTCCGATTCGGTACTCAGCAAGATCTCCTCCGCTCTGGAGGAGGCCGGATACCTCACCGTCCGCAAGGGCCACGTCGGCAAGCGCCCCCGAACCTGGCTTTCGCTCACCCCCATGGGGCGACAGGCCCTGGACCGGCACATCTCGGCACTCCAGGACATCGCCACCACAGCCAGGAAGGCGGGCACCAGAGCCCAGGCCGACCCGGCACACGGGACGGACTCGCCGCGCGGCGACGACGCGATCAATCACTAGGACATCGAGCGGCGTCGCAGCCGCGCCGGCGGCCTGCGGCTCAGTTCGGCAGCACGGGAAGCAGCTCCGGCAGGTGGCCGTCCGAGGCGGCGGCCGCCGTGACCCGCTCTTCGGGGACAGGGCCCGCACCCTCTGGGAGGCGGCCCTCGCCGCTTCGATGTGCGTGTGGGGGGGCCGGCCCGGTCGCGAAGGATGAAAGCGGGCACCGGGTTCAGTGCATCGCGCCGAACGTGTTCCGAGCCCGGAAATCTAACCGCTGGTCATGCTGCGTGCCGAGGAGTACACGTCGAGGACGGCCAGGCAGAGGGGGACGAGCGCGAGGAGGAGAACCACCTCGGCCAGGTCGGAGAGACGGCCCCAGAAGGGTGACAGTCCCCTCTTCGGAATGATCAGAGCGATGCCGATCAGCAGGGCGGCACCGGCCGTGACGGCCGTGGCGAGCCACAAGGTACGGATGTCGAGCGGCCCTCGGTCCTGTTCCGTCAGGAGCTTGATGACAGCGTCGGCAGGCGGATTGAGCGCCAGCCCCAGCACCAGCAGGCCCAGGGCGGCGAGGCCCGCGCCCAGAACGGCGGCGACTTGGGCGGTGTAACGGAAGAGCCGTGCTCGCAACAGCATGGCCAGGCCTGCGACCAGCGCGAGGGTCTGGCCCCAGACGTCACTGGAGAAGCCCAGGACAGCGGCGGCCGCGACCACCACGACGCAGCAGCCTCCGACAAGGCCCAGCAGCAGCTCGTGCCCGCGCCGGGCCTGGGCCGCGATGCGTTCGGCGTCGACAGGATCGGGCTCGCCGACGCCCGGCTCGTTGTCGAGGTCGGCGTCCGTCGTGGGGCGGGGGGCGGCGTAGCCGATCGGCAGGTGGGCCACCCGCGCGGAGAGCCCGGGCAGGAAGGCGACGGCGCCGATCGCGACGACCGCGCAGACAGCGGCGGTCTCGCTGGGACGGGCGTCGGTGAGGATCGCGCAGAACGTCGCGAGGGTACCGACTCCCGAGGCGAAGACCAGGGCGACGAAGGGTGCGTCGCCGGTCGGCATCGCGGCGACGAGCCCGGCCGAGACGAAGAGCACCGTGGCGCAGCCCAGCATGAACTGGAGACGTCCGATACCGGCGCCCGGGTCGAGCGCGAGGAGGCCGGACCCGGCGATCATCAGGTGCGGCAGGGCCGCGAGGCCGAGCGCGATTGCGGAGGCCCGGTCGCCGTAGCTCCGCGCCCTGACGCCGGCGAGCGTGACGAGCAGCGTACCGACGGCGGCGGCAACGATGCCCGGCAGTCCATGCATGTCATGCCGGACCGGGTCGGAGAACCAGAGCACAAAGCCCATGAGTACGAGAAGGAGCGCGCCACCGAAGCGACCGGAGACGCCCAACAGCTGGTCGCTCCACAGTGCGCGGTCGCGGCGGACGGCGGACGCGACCGCGTCGGCGACATCGTCGAAGACGGCCGGGGGGAGCGATTCGGCGAAGGGCCGAAGCCGCAGGACGTCACCGTCCAGGACCCGCTGGACGGCCAACGGGTGGGTGGCGTCCAGAAGGGTGCCGTCGCGGCGGGCCA
Organism: Streptomyces sp. NBC_00846; assembly: GCF_045207325.1. NCBI lineage: Bacteria > Bacillati > Actinomycetota > Actinomycetes > Kitasatosporales > Streptomycetaceae > Streptomyces > Streptomyces sp. NBC_00846. The sequence goes on from NZ_CP108846.1 coordinate 3,114,179, forward strand.
GATGGTAGCCGGGGGGCGCCCCCGGTGGTGTGACCTGGCCGGTCAGCCGCAGGATCTCCGGTAGGAGATCGGCGACAGCGACATCGTCCGGGAGGGCGACATCGACACGGCCGTCCGGCGCCACGACCGTTACTCGGCAAAAACCGGTTGTCAGGGTCGAACTCACCTGGTGGATCCCCTCGTTCGCTGTACACCACGCTCCGGGCCAAGGGCGCCACCCTATCGGGGTCCTTCCCATGGCCTACACGTAGGATTATTGGCGCGCGGAGGTAGGTCGCTGCCACGGGGGTGCCGGCCCGCAACTCTCCGGGCCGCACTGAGGGATTGATTCGCCGGTGACCCAGATCGTCGTCAAGCGCCTGCCCCGAGCCATGCCACCTGAGACATCTGCGGCGGAGGTGCGACTCGAGTCGCCTCCCGAACTGCCGCGTGGGCAGCAGGAGGGCATGGCCATGCAGTTGCTGCCGATGCTCGGCATGGGCTCATCGGTGGTGTTCTTCTTCATGCCCGGCTCACAGCCGTTCATGAAGATCATGGGCGTCATGATGCTGCTGTCGACAGCGGCCATGGCGATAGCGCAGGTGATGCGGCACCGCAAGGGAACCCAGGGCGAGGCCTCGGAGGGGCGCCGGGACTACCTGAAGTATCTCGCGCAGACCCGGCGGAAGGTACGCCGTACCGCGCGGATCCAGAGGGACGCGCAGTTTTATCTGCATCCGGATCCGGACCAGTTGTGGTCGCTGGTCGCCGAGGGCGAGCGGCTCTGGGAGCGGCGGATCGGCGACAAGGACTTCGGACAGGTCCGCATCGGTCTGGGACCACAGCAGTTGTGGACACCGCTGGTGGCTCCGAGCACCGCGCCGCTGGATGAGCTGGAGCCGCTGTCGGCCGGTGCCATGCACCAGTTCCTGGCCTCTCATGGTTCGCTCGACCGGCTCCCCATGGCGGTATCTCTTCGCGCCTTCTACCACGTCGTGATTTCGGGCGAGCCGGGGTCGGTGCGCGGTTCCGCACGCGCGCTGGTGGCCGGCCTGGTCGCGCTGCACTCACCCGACGACCTCGTGGTCGCGGTGGTGGCATCTCCGGATGTGACGGACCAGTGGGACTGGACGAAGTGGCTGCCGCACGCCCAGGTTCCTGGATCTTCCGACGGGGCCGGTACGAAGCGGCTGTTCGGCGACAACCTGATGGAAGTCGAGGCACTGCTCGAAAACACCCTGGCGGGCCGGTCGAGGTTCAACCGCGAGGGATCCCCGCTCCTCGACCAGCCGCACGTGGTCGTCGTGCTGGACGGCAGTTTCGTGCCGGCCGAGTCGCTGCTCGCCTCTCCGGAGGGGCTGCAGGGTGTGACCGTCGTGGAGATCGTTCCGGAAGAGCTGGACGAACCCCGCGGCGGACTGCACATCGCCGTACGGCCGGGCCGGCTACGGCTGGAGTCGGCCGCGGCCACCTATCACGGCACGCCCGACTTCCTGCCGGTCGAAACCGCGGAGGCCCTGGGCCGTCAGCTCGCCCCGTTGCGGATGGGCAGCGGCGCGGAGGACGACGAGCCTCTGCTCGCCAACCTGGACTTCACGGACCTGCTGGGAATCGGCGATCCGGCCGCGGTCGACACCAATACTGTCTGGCGGCCCCGCTCGACGGCCGACCGGCTGCGCGTACCGATCGGCATCGGCGAGGACGGCTCGCCCGTCATGCTCGACCTCAAGGAGGCCGCGCAGGAGGGTATGGGCCCGCACGGGCTGTGTGTGGGAGCGACCGGTTCCGGCAAGTCCGAGCTGCTGCGCACCCTGGTGCTGGGCCTGGCGGTCACCCACTCCTCCGAGACGCTGAACTTCGTCCTGGCCGACTTCAAGGGTGGTGCGACGTTCGCCGGAATGTCCGAGCTTCCGCATGTCGCCGCGGTCATCACCAACCTGTCGGACGACCTCACCCTGGTCGACCGTATGCGGGACTCCATCACGGGTGAGCTGCAGCGCCGCCAGGAGCTCCTTCGGTCGTCGGGCAATTACGCGAACCTCACCGACTACGAGAAGGCGCGCGCCGCCGGGGCCCCGCTGGAGCCCCTGGCCTCGCTGGTCCTGGTGATCGACGAGTTCAGCGAACTCCTCACCGCCAAGCCCGATTTCATTGACATGTTCATCCAGATCGGCCGCATCGGACGGTCCCTGGGCGTGCACCTGCTGCTGGCCTCGCAGCGCCTGGAGGAGGGCCGCCTGCGCGGCCTGGACACCTACCTGTCCTACCGGATCGGCCTGCGTACGTTCTCCGCCGCCGAGTCCCGTACCGCCCTGGGTGTGCCCGACGCGTACCACCTGCCCTCGGTCCCCGGTTCCGGGTTCCTGAAGTTCGGCACGGAGGGGATGACCCGCTTCAAGGCCGCCTACGTGTCGGGTACCTACCGGCCGGGAGTCGCCCCGACCGTCGGCAGCGGGGAACTTCCCATCGACCGGCGCCCCGTGCTGTTCACCGCGACTCCGGTGGCGGTCCACTACCCCGAGCCCGATCCGGACATCTCCTTCGCACCCGGACAGCGAACTGACGATGCGCTGGCGGACACCGTTCTCGACGTCATCGCACGCCGCTTGGAGGGACAGGGGCCCCTCGCCCATCAGGTGTGGCTGCCGCCGCTCACCGAAGCACCTTCCCTCGATCAGATGCTGCCCCCGCTGGCGGTGACGCCCGAGCGCGGACTCCACTCCCCGCAGTACGCGCAGAACGGCGCTCTCGTCATTCCCTTCGGTCTGGTGGACAAGCCCTTCGAGCAGCGGCGCGACCCTCTGGTGCGGGACTTCTCCGGCGCCGCCGGCCACATGCTGATCGTCGGCGGCCCCCGCTCCGGCAAATCCACCCTCCTGCGCGCCCTCATCGGCTCCTTCGCCCTCACGCACACGCCGCACGAAGTGCAGTTCTACGGAATGGACTTCGGCGGCGGCGGCATGATCGCCGTCGAAGGCCTGCCCCACGTCGGTGGGGTGGCCTCCCGGCTCGACCCGGAGAAGATCCGCCGCACGGTCGCCGAGGTCTCCGGGATCCTCAACCGGCGCGAGGAGTTCTTCCGGGACAACAACATCGACTCGATCGCCACCTACCGCCGGCTCCGCGCCGCCGGCCGGCTGCCGGGCGAGCCGTGGGGCGACGTCTTCCTGATCATCGACGGCTGGCAGTCCTTCAAGACGGACTACGAGTTCCTGGAGCCCGTCGTCGCCGACATCGCCGCACGGGGCCTCGGACTGGGCGTGCACCTGATCGCCACCGTCGCCCGGTACATGGAGATGCGGGCAGCGCTCAAGGACCAGTTGCTCAACCGGCTGGAGCTGCGCCTCGGTGACCCGACCGACTCCGAACTGGACCGCAAGATCGCGGTGAACGTCCCGGTCGGCGCACCTGGCCGAGGCCTGACGGCGGAGAAGCTCCACTTCATGGGCGCGCTGCCGCGCATCGACGACTCCGCGGGCTCCGGCGACGACCTGTCCGAGGCCACCAGCGCCTTCGTCCGGGCCTCGTCCGACAACTGGCCCGGCCCGCACGCCCCGCAGGTCCGCATGCTGCCCAGGAAGCTGTCCGCGCGCGAGCTGCCGAGCGGCCCCGACCGGTCGCGCGGTGGTGTCGCGATCGGCATCGACGAGATGAACCTCGCACCGGTCCTCGTCGACTTCGACACCGACCCGCTGTTCGCGGTCTTCGGTGAGTCGGAGTCCGGGAAGACCGCCCTGCTGCGGCTGCTCATCAAGCAGATCACCGAGCGGTACACCCCGGAGGAGGCGTTGATCTGCGTCGGTGACTACCGGCGCAGCCTGCTGGAGTGCGTGCCCGAGCCGTACCTGGTGGGATACGCGACGACGCACAACGCGTTCGAGACGTACCTCAACGACATGAACACCCTCATCAGCAGCCGCATCCCCGGACCGGATGTGACCCCGCAGCAGCTGCGCACGCGCAGCTGGTGGCGGGGGCCCCGGGCGTTCATCATCGTCGACGACTACGACCTGGTCGCCACGTCCTCCAACAACCCCATGGCGATGCTGGTCGACAATCTGCCGTACGCCCGCGACGCCGGGGTGAACTTCATCATCGCGCGCAGCAGCGCGGGGGCCGGCCGCTCCTCGTACGAGCCCTTCGTCCAGCGCTTCAAGGAGCTGGGCGCCCAGGGCGTCGTCCTGTCCGGTCACCCCGGTGAGGGCGAACTCCTCGGCGACGTGAAGGCCCGCCCGCTGCCTCCCGGTCGCGGCCTGTTCGTCTCCCGCCGCAGCGCGCCTTCCCTGATCCAGACGGGCTGGCTGCCGACGGACCTGGACTGAGCGGGTCACCGCGGAACGGAGGAGGGGGTCGGCCCGGTCACGGGCTGACCCCCTCTTACGCTCTCAGTGGTACGTCACGAAGGAGGCGTGCGTCCTGAGCGGGTCAGGCGCCCTCGAAGGTCTCGCCGTCCAGCCCCGAGCCATCCGGCTCGTGCTGGAGCGCGCTCGTGCCGTCCGCAGGGATGTCAATGCAGTCCGACCGTTCCCGGCGGCGGGGGGGGACTTGTCCAGCTGGCCGCGCGGCTCGGCGTCGGCGGGGTACATGTCCACGCGGCGCACGCGAGTCCGTGCACGGCGCTCCGGTATTCAATCTTCGGTGAGACGGGACGCCGATGCCCGAACTGCGCATACTTCGACTACACCGAGGCGCCCGCCCCTGTCGCGCCGCCCTTGCCCAGGTTCCAGGGCTCGACGGTGTACCTTCCCGGGGCAAACCGCTCGACCGCGTCAACGATCAAGTCATGGTGAGCCGGCCTCCGTCGGCGCCAGAGGGAGTTTCCGAGCGAGTAGTAGGGCACAGCCACCGTCGGCCCGCCAACGGCGTTCGGCTTCCCCGGGCGGGAGCCTGCCTTCATCACCAGCACCAGGATGCTCCGCTTCGTCGTGAACTGAACCTTGTCGATATCAGCCCACGGCACGGTCTCCGTTCCGCGACGCCGCACCTTGCTGATGCCCGTTGGATCGATGCGCAGGGCCGGTTGTCGCCACGCAAGCGCGAACAGCGGCAGGCTCACTACTGCTGCGATCACCGGCAGTCCCACATATCCGCCGACGCCCGGCGAGCCCATAGTTCCCATGTCGTCACCCGCGATCAGCACGCCGCCCACAAATACCGATACGCCTTCGAGGATCGCCAGGCAGAGCATCACTGCGAGGACCATACCGAGGTAGGCCCCACCGCGGCGCGCCCGCTCAGCGGGGAGCAACAGCCCTTCGACGGCGGCACCAGAGGGTGTGGACATGATGTTTCCTTCATTGAGTCTCAGGCGGCGAGTACAAGTCGCACAACTCTCCGCTGGCGAAGCGTGATTGAACATCACATATGAACTGTCCAGGCTGGTAGCGCAATGTCAACACGTGAGCTGCCACGGACTCTCCCCCGGTTTCCAGTCGCCCGACGGGCCGGGGTATCAGCCTGATGGCCCCGGGCCTGCGCGTCGTCTCAGGTGGACTCAAAAGGCGAGGCCGGCCGCGCGGCTCGGCGTCGGCGGGTTACATGTCCACGCGGCGCACGCGAGTCCGTGCACGGCGCTCCGGTACTCAATCTTCGGTGAGACGGGACGCCGATCCCCGAACTGCGCATACTTCGACTACACCGAGGCGCCCGCCCCTGTCGCGCCGCCCTTGCCCAGGTTCCAGGGCTCGACGGTGTACCTTCCCGGGGCAAACCGCTCGACCGCGTCAATGATCAAGTCAGCTTGAGCCGGCCTTCGTCGGCGCCAGAGGGAGTTTCCGAGCGAGTGCATCAGAACCGCTCTCGGCCCTTCAACGGCGTTCGGCAGCTCCGGGAGTGCACCTTCCTTCAGCAGCAGTATCAGGTAGCTCCGCCTGCTGTTGAACCGGACCTTGTCGATATCAGCCCAGCGCACGGTCTCCGTGCGGCCACGCCACACCTTGCTGATGCCCATTGAATCGATGCGCAGGGCCGAATATCGCGGCACAAGGTAGATCAGCAGCAGCAGACTCACTACTCCTCCCATCACCGGTAGTCCCGTACACAGGCCGACGACGCCCACACTGCCCATAAACTCAATACCTTCACCCAAGATCAGCACGCAGGTAACAAACACCACGAGTGCTCCCAAAAGCACCATGCAGAGCATCGCAGCGAGAACCAAACCGAGGTAGAACCCGCCGCGGCGCGCCCGCTCAGCGGGGAGCAATAGCCCTTCGGCGGAACCGGGGGGTGTGGACATGATGTTTCCTCCATTGAGTCTCGGGCGGCGAGTGCACGTCTCACAACTCTCCACGGCCAAGCCGATCGGCATCCAGAGCACTGCACAGCGCCGAACCTTGACGGCCATGGTGAGCGGGTACAGCGCTCACAGCGCTTGGATTTCTTGGATGCCGCCTTCCCTGGCACCAACACGAACTCAGGGAGGGCACGCCGCCTCGCAGCGCACCCTCCCTGATCCGGACCCGTCTGTGGCACGCGGGCTCACAATGCCTTGACCAGGGTTACCGCCACGTCCAACGGAAGCCGGGGAAGCCGGCGCTTGACCTCCCGTACCGCGTTGGCAGGCGCCTTCTCGTCGCGGATGCGACGCAGGCCCGGCTCGTCAACGGCCTTCCGCAGCACGTCGATCGAGCCGAAGCTCTGGGCGTACCAATCCCGTTGCTCCGCTTGGCGCGCTTTCTGTTTCCGGTGTGCCACCTGGCCCTCGGCCACCAACGGGCAGGCCAGGGACAAGACTACGGAGAGCATCAGGACCACCTCGGGGAGATCCGATCTCATCAAGAAGAACGAACACCCCAAGGCCACCAGGCCGATGGCCCAGAGAGCGACCCGCAATCCGTACATGAAGTCCACCCTGCCTGTTGATCCGAGAATTCCGCGCGCCCGGTCATGCACTGGGCGAAAGTCGGGCGTCGGACGGTGCCCAGGAGAAGGCAACGGCACCCGGCGCCGCGATCGCGCCGCTCAGGGTCACGACGTACTCAGCCGGGATGACGCCCGGCGTGACGTAGAACGCGCCCCGACAGCGCCACGCAGCGCTGGGCCCATGACGGCCTTATCCGTGCTTGTTCCGACCTTGACGACCGCGGTGAGCGAGTGGAGCGGTCACAGCGACTGGATCATCTTCAGGGCTTCACTCAAGGGACACCGAGGAAATTCGCGCCTGAACCGGCGAGCAGCCACTAGCAACCCTTTTTCGTCACGGATCCGCCGGAGCTCTGCCTCGTCCGTCACTATCAACCGCAGTTCGTCGACGGACGCAAATCTCTGTTCGTACCAATCTCTCTGGCGCCGCCTTTGCGCGTATCCCTCGACCCAGCTCGGGAGGAAAACGGCCAGGCCGTAGAGGAGTGCGAGCAACACCACGTTACGAGGCGTATGGAAGAACGTCACGTAAAAACAGGCCAGGGAGGCACACCAAAGCGGTAGTCGAATCCAGTACATGCGAAACCATCACCCGTCATTCAGAAGGTCCTGCCTTCCCGGCGTCATCAAGCACTGCCGAGCTAGCAGAATCAATTCGGCAGCGCCGCACCTGCATCAAACAGTCGCGGACGGCCACTTACCTCCCTGGGGGAAGGCACTGTTGTCGTTTGCTTCACCCTTGGCAACGGCCATTTGACCAGCCTGCGCTGTGAGCACCCCCACCAGCGCTACCACAAGTCCGGTGATGATGCCGGCGTCCGAAACCGCTTCCCCCACGGCGGCGAGCAGGCCCGCCCACGAGAACACGACGGAGGCCGCAGCAGCGGCTGCCGCGATCATGATAACGATGGCCTTGATCAAAACGGCCAGCAGCGCCAAATAGAATGCCGCCCCGGCCACCGCGCACAACGTCAATGCCGTGGCAAGCTTATCGGAGCTCGTCTCGATCTGAGTGGCTGCGATGGGCTGACCCTTCACTGCCCCGACGTACGCCGTGGCGCCGTCGCCCGTCCAGCTGAGGGGCGCCTTGAGCGATTCCCCCGCAACGTTTCCGGCAACGCCCGACACCTTCCCCCGGATCTGCGGCCCTTCCCATTCCTGCGCATCCAAATAGAACATCACTGGCGCGGCAGCACCCTTGAGGCATTCGACGACCTTGTCCCGGATCCAGCATCCGAGCTCTATCATCTTGTTTGCGAACCAGATCAACGGCTTGGCGATGGCATCCGGCACGTACCAATGGTTCACCGCCTTCTCGACGGCCGGGCCGATGAGATCCAGCTTGGCCGACATCTTGGTGACGCCGGAGTTCAACTTCTCTACTGTCGCCTGCGTTTGAGCCACATTGAACGCCATTTCAAGTTCCTCTAATCAGTAGGCGTCTTCGACGGACTTGGTGGTATCCGCCTCGTGATTGTCGTAGGCGTTCGCGTTTTTGATCAATGCATCCGCGACCTCCGCCATGCGACTTTCTCCCTCGAAGCATCGGGCCGAGATGTGATCGATGGCCTCGTTGTAGTTGGAGACAACCAGTTGGAAGATGCCGGCCTCAAGGCGCGTCAGCCTCATCCCGTCAGCCGCGCGGGCCACCTCCCCCAAAGCAACGCTCTGTTCGTCCCACATTCCCGCTTCGGCCCGCAGCGCATCGGTGATGTGCTTGAGATCTGCCATGTCGACCTGCCCCTTCGAAACTCAGTCAGCGAAACGTTGCGGATCACGGAGTATGGCCAGAGCCTCGTCCAGCAAACCGTCCACCTGCAGGCCTGCAAGGCCGTCCGCGGCAGCAGCCTCAGCACTGCTCAGCTTGTCCCTGGCATCACCGAGGGCCTCTTCGAAGGCCTGGTTCAGTCCGATGTACGTCTGACCGGCCGCCCATCGCTGATCTACTTCGCAAGAGCGCAGAGCGCCCTTGGACACGACGAGGGTCACATGGCGGGCAGTGGACGTTCCCTCGGCCTCGGCCGGTCCTGACGCCGTCTCGTCCATCCGTTCCACCGCGTCGAAGGCCGAAAGAACATCCTCGGCCAGCGCGTCGAGGGGGCGGGAGACCACGTAGCGCAGGTCCCGCTCAGGAATGTCGGGCTGCGCTGCGGGAGCGGCCGAGGCGTCCGGTTGACCGAACTGGCTGCCCAGTCGGTCTGCCTTGCCCTGCCAGTCGCCGTCCTCGAAGACCTGGGCCCATGCCGTCATCTGCTGACTCATGGCCGCTTCGTAAGCTTCGCTGACGGCTGCCCCGATGACCTCGGGCGCCTGCCTGCGCTGCCAGTCCGATGCGGCCCTGATGAATTCCGGAAGCCCGTCCGCCGCCAGTCGTACGGTCACGGCACCCTGGGCGTCCGTTCCTTCGGCACCCTGCGGCATCCGGTTCTGCATGTCGGTCATCATGCTCTGCAGGTTCAGTGCGTGCTGCTGGAACTGCTGCAGGCCGCGTATGAATTCGTCGTCCACGATGCCTCCTCCTGACCTATGGCGTACAGATGATTTCGAATGGGGCGGTGCGTGATGACCCGCGTTCAACGCCAGATGCCGGCAGCTCTCCGGCGCAGCAGGAGCACCACGCCGACAACGACGACCACGCCGACTCCGACGGTGATCCAGACGATCGCACCGGCGCCCTTGCCGTCATCGGCCTGAGCCGAGGCAGCGGGTGAGGCCGACGGCTTCGAGGGGTTCGAGGAGCTGCCGGATCCGCTTGGGGCGGACGGTGACGGGGACTTGGGGGATCGGGCAGCAACCAGAGGGTTCACGTCGGCGGGGCCCGGGTCTCCGGGATCGCCGAGGACGGCCACGCGGGGGCGGACCGTGCCGTAGCCGATGTAGCGGCTGGGGATCGCGCCCTCGGTCGGTTTGCCGGCGGTGTTCATCAGGACGCGGAGAACCTGGTTGCCGGTCCAGGACGGGTGCATGGACCAGATGAGGGCGGCTGAGGCGGAGGCGAGGGCGGTTGCCTGACTCGTGCCCCAGCTGCTGCAATATCCGGGCGTGCCGCCGCCACAGAGGATCGGGATGTCCTCACCGGGGGCGGCGAGCGCCACCTGGGGTCCTGACACCGAGAACTTCGTGACCGAGGACGTCTTGTCGACGGCCCCGATACCGGCGACGCCGATGCTTCCCGCCGGGTACGAGACCTTGTTCTCCTTGTCGCCCCTGTTGCCGGTCGCCGCCAGAAGCAGCTTCCCGCGCTCCACGGCGTAATCCACAGCCTTTTGGATCTGGTCCCGCTCGCCCACGTCGAGCATGAAGTCCTCGAAGCCCAAGGACATGTTGATAATCCTGGCTTCGCTGTCGGCGGCATATCGGATAGCCGCGACGAGAGCCGGGATGCTATTGGTGCCCGATTCCTTGGAGGATCCGAAAACGGTCAGCGGGAGAATGTGTGCGTCCGGTGAAAGCCCCTTCACCCCCTGGTCGTTCACCCCGTCTCCCGCGATGAGCATCGCCATGGCGGTGCCATGCCCGTCCTTGTCCTTGTGCGCACCCCGCTCCGGCTCGACAAAGTTCTTGCCGGTGAGCACTTTCCCCGTCAGTTCAGGAACAGAGGGGATCACGCCGGTATCAAGAACAGCGACAGTGATCCCTTTGCCGGTGCTGGTTTTCCACATCTCAGCGGCCTGCATCCGGTCCAGGTACCACTCGCGGTCGCGCATGGTGTCCGCAGACGCAGCCGGGGCGATGGCGCCGCCGATGAGGAGCAGGGAACCCAGGACTGCCACCACCGCCGGCGCCCGCCTGCGTTGATGCCTGACCATTGACCTCATGCCACCCACTCGTTCTCTGTCCGCCGTCTGGCGTCGCTGCTCCGGAAACGGCGCTAGTCGATCACGGGGGGAACAACGCCGTCGTCCCCCGTGACCCAGGTCTCTTCGCCCTCGGCGAGGTATCCCGGATTTTCTCCGTCACGTCGCTGTGAACGTCGCCCTGTGCCCTGGGACACGCCGCCCATCGCACCGCCCATCGGGCCCATCGCACCGCCCGTTCGTGGCGATTCACGGACGAGCCCGGTGCCACCCGGGGTGAATTCCCGTCCCACCCCCAGCTGCGTCCCGCGCGGTGACCGCACAGTGCCACCGGGCTCGGTGACCAGGCGCTGCGAGCCACCACCGAGGCCAGTGGCACCGGACCGCCCCCCGGTCACCCCGTGCGCGCCACCGCCGCCCATCATTCCGTGGCTGGTCGACGGCTTCTCGCCGCCGATCACCGTCCCACGCGACGTGCTCCGGACCGGGCCGACCCCGGTCTGCCCGTGAGCCGGTGTACCGCCGTGGATGCCGGTGTCGGTGCGGGTGGTCATGGGGGGACGGACGCCTTCCACGCCGCCCCTGCCGGGGTTGATCGTCGGAGGCCGGACGCTTCCGATGTCGCCCTTGCCCCCCGGCCCGGTCGGGGAGATACGCCCCACGCCGTCTCCGGGCCCGAAGGGGCCCGAACGCGGGGGCATCACCACGGGCGGCAGAGGTGCCTGGGGTCCGCCGCCGCTCGGGCTCTGCGGGGGGAATCCGCCGCTGGGCGGGAGCGTGGTGGGCGTCGGGGTCTGCGGCATCGTCACCGTGTCGATGTTCGTCCCCGTGGTGTCCGGGGCCCCGGGCACCGGGGTGACGTGCTGCGGCGTGTGGACGACGGGTGTGCCGTCCGGGGAGGACGGGGTGACGCCATCGGGGCGCACGGTGGTGTAGTGGTGATCGACCGTCGACGTGCTGCCGTTCTGCGCACCTGTCCCTGAGCCCGTACTGCCGGAGTAGCTTCCCGGAGCCCCGTACCTCGTCTTCCCGCCGTCGTACGAACTGTCCGGCACCACTTCACTCGGCAGCGGCTTGAAGTTCGGCTCCTCCTGCGAGGAGATCGACTGCTGTGCCATCAGGTAGTACGAGGCGAGCTTGTTCATCTGCGGAATGGCCTCGTTCCGCGCCGTCTCGACGGCTGCGAGCCGGGCCTTTTCCTTCTCCGCGTCCGCGTAGCACATCTGCACGGCGTTGGGATGTCCCTGGATCACCTTGGCGACCTCGCTGAGCGCCTGGCCCGCCGTCTGCAAGGCGCTGCCCGCGTTGCCCGCGTAGTCGGCCAGCTTCAGGGTCTCCAGGGCGAAGTCGTTGCCCCACTCGCGGAAGGCGTCACCGCCCTTGCCCTTCCAGGTGGTACGGCCGACGTGTTCCTTGAGCTCGGTGCCGATCTTCTCGATCTCGGTCTGCGCGTCGACGAGAGCGGTGCCGCGGCTGATGATCTCCGCGGCGTTGACGCCACGGACCATGTTGAGCATGTCCTGGTACGACGCGTGCTCGAAGTCGCTCGTGTTGTAGCAGGCATTGAGTGGTGGCAGCTTCTTTGAGTCACCCATGCTTGTCCCTGTCCCCCGTTCACTTCACTGTTACATGCCGTCGGTTCCGCTGGACGAACCCCCGCCGGTCTTGGCCCTGTCCTCTGCAGGCACTCCGGGATCCGTGTCGGAGCCCGGCTTCCTGTAGTTGACCTCGGTGCGCTGCTGGATGGCGTGGAGCCGGTCGGCGTGCTCCTGGTCGACGTTCTCGTAGCCGCGGTCGGCCAGATCGACGGTGATGCCCATCGCTTCCAACTGATCGCCGAGCGTCTTGGAGAGCAGCGCCAAGCGCGCATGCACCATGTCGTAGGCGCTGGACAGCCCCAGAGCCTCCGGAAAGCCGGTTCCGTACGCGGTGGTGGTGACCTTCTGTTCAGTGATGCGGGTGTGCGCGGCCGGTGACCCGTCGAGCGTCGTGAGCAGTCTGTCCACGCGAATCTTGAAGTTCTGCAGAGACTCGCTGGGCGTCGCCAGATCCGGCGCGCTCGGTCCCTTGCCCGGAAGGAACGGGCCGTACAACGGCCTCTTCGGTCCATCGTCCGGAAGTTGAGAACCCATGGAAGCACCTCCCCTAAAGTGCCGCGGAACCGCCCGCGCGGGTGTGGGATGCGGTCAGCGCATCCCACACCCACAGCATGCCGGTTCCCTCGTGATTCATCTGAGCCTGGGTCAGCCCTGGAAGCGCCTGGCCTGGGCCAGGTCATTCGCGCGGTAGCCCTCGGTGGCTTCCATGAGCCTCCTCGAAATGGTCGTCAAGGTCTCGTGCATGTGGTTCACCTTGATGTCCCAGCCACTGTGCCGGTCGTAGAACGCCTGCTGCGTCTCACCGTCCCACGTGGCAACGACGGCCTTGACCTTGGCGTTCAGCTCGTCGAGCTGGGTCTTGATGGTGTCGGCGGTCGACTTGACCTGGTTCGAGGCCTCGACGACCCCTGAGTACGTAATCTCCATGGAACGGTCTCCTGATGCGAGGCGGGATGAGGACGGGTTACGAAGAGACCTGGAACCGGTCCAGAACGCCGTTGCTGCCCAGGTTGCCGCCGTCGACGCCCTTGAAGCTGTTGAGCCGCTCCACTTCCTCCGCGTCGAAGCCGTCACGGCTCATCTGAACGGCTTCCTTGGTGAAGGCGAGGAGCTCCTTCAGGTTGCGCACGTCGAGGTTGACCTGCGTCTGGAGGCCGTTGTACGCGTTGGCCGCAACGCCCTTCCAGTGGCCTTCGACGGCGTCGATGACCCCGTTGAGGTGGGTGATCCTGCCTTCGAGCGTGTCATGCATATTGCCGAGTTCGCCGATGAGCTTGTCAATCTGATCGGCTGAAAGCTTAAGCTTGTCTCCCATAACGCACCTTCCCCCATGAATCGGATGTCGCGGGTTGCCCGAATGTCGAGTGCCACGTGTACATCGGACCAAAGTTGTCAATTATCACTTTAGCTTCGGCCGCCACCGATTCCAACCGCCTTCGTTCCGCGTCGAGTTGTTGAATAGTCACCGGAATACCGGCGACGACGGTCTCGCAGCACGATCGCGGTGCCCGCGATCACTGCGATGAGAAGGCCCGTGGTGGCCAGCACATAGATCGAGATCCGGGTGATCCGCTCCTGCCGGGTCTCCCCCATCTGGAGGGCGATCGGTTCCGGTCCGACGGGACCGTCCGACACCGCACGATCCGGGACAGGGGCGTTCACCGGGTGCTCGTCGTCGTTGAGAGCGCGCACCGGATCGACCACTCCCCACCCGATGAAGTCGTCCCGTCCCTTGACCGCGCGTTCGGCGGTCTGCTCGATCTGGGCGACCACCTGGGACTGCGTCCAGCGTGGGTGCTTGGCCCGTAGGAGGGCAGCGACTCCGGCGACGTAGGGGGCCGAGAAGCTGGTGCCGTTGTCGACACACTGGCCGCCCTTCGGCACGGTGGACACCATGTCGACACCTGGCGCCGCGACCCCCACGAAGGCCCCGGTCTGGGAGAACGGCGCCCGCTCGTCGTTGCGGTCCGATGCGGCCACCGCCAGGACGCCCGGATAGGCCGCCGGGTACGTCGCCTTGACCTTGCCGGCGAGACCGTCGTTACCCGCGGACGCGACCACGACGATGTCGTTGCTCAGAGCCTCGCGCACCGCGAGCGCAAGGTCGGAGTCGGCTCGCAGGGGCTTGACGGTGTCCTGGGAGATATTGATGACGCGGGCGTGCTTCGCGATGGCGTGGCGGATGGCCGCCGCCATCGTCGCGGCGGTGCCGGTGCCTTTGTCGTCGTTCTGCCGGATGGGAATGATCATCGCTTCCGGGGCGAGACCGACGAACCCCGTGCCCGGACGCGGGCGGGCCGCGATGATGCCGGCGACCTTGGTGCCGTGGCCGACGAGATCGGTGGTGCCATCACCACCACCTCCCTTGCCCTTGGATTTCGAGGCATCCGCGGCCGGGTCCTGGGACCCGTCCTTCGACGGCGGAAGCAGATCGGTCCCGGACGCCCGGTCGACAGCGGACTTCAGCTGCGGATTGCTGTCGTCGACACCGGTGTCGATCACCGCGACCCGGACCCCCTTTCCCTTGGTGTCCTGCCAGAGCTGGTCGAAGACCAGCCGCTGGAGTGCCCAGGGACGGCCCTGGATCTGCTTCGCCATCGGAAAAGTGCACTCACCGCTGCCCTCGGAACCCGTCTGCGGGTCGGAGCCCTGTGCTGCCGCGGAAGCCTGCGCGAACCCCGGCAGGCCGGCGCCCGCCGCGCACATCAGGAGCAGCACGACGGCCGAAGAACGGAATCCGTTGCGTGTGATCATCACGCGCTTCCTCCTCTCCGCTCTCAGGAACTCTGGGGCTGTTTGGCACTGTTGGTGTCGAGCCGGGGTCCCTTGGGCAGGAGGCCGGACCAGTTGTCCGGCACCGGCAGCGGCCGTACATCCTTGTAGCCGAGCCTGATCTGGGCCTGGTTGACCTCGGCAGCCTGCTCCTCCGCTGTCGGGGGCTTCGCATCGGCCCCGATCTTGGAGGGGTTCGCACTGCTGTCGTTGTTCGTCTGCACGGCGTAGCGCAGCCCGGTATCCGTCACCAGAAAGAGCGAACCGGTACTGGGGGAAGCTCCGTTGAACTGCCGGTACAGCACACCGCTGCCCGGCGTGACGTACGCGCTGGTGGCCCCGTCCTGGAAGCGGACCGGATACCCGGGGCCGGCCCAGGTGGTCAGTTTCGGCACGCCCGCCGAGGTGACGCCGTGCAGCACGTTGCAGACGGTTCCGGTCCGGGCCGACGTGTCGTTGGCCTGTGTCGGGACGTTCTTCGGCCAGCCGTACTTCGCGTAGAACTCGTCCGGGGAAGAGGTGAAGGACTGCGGTCCGACTTCGGTGGCCTGCGCCTTCTGGCCCAGCACCTCCGCCTCCGGGCTCGTCAGGAGCAGCCTGGCGACGAGGTCGGACACGGGCGCAACCGCCCCCGGCAGGACGACGTACTGCTGCATGCCGGTACCGGCCACGGCTTTGAGTACCGTGCCCACCTTGTCCAGGCGGAGGTCCAGGCCGCTGACGCCGGCCGGGTCACCGACCTTGCCGGGCAACAGCGGGAAGTCGATGGGCTTGCCGGCATGCAGGGTGCCGAGCCAGTCCTTGGTGACCTTCTGGGGCTGTGCGCCCTCGCTGAACAATGAGCGGCGCAGCACCTCGTCCCGGGCCGAGGGCTTGTCGCCTCCGGTGGTCCCGATGACGTGCTGCGTGCCGTCCGCATCCACCAGGTAGCGCGTGCCACCCCCGCCGTCCGCCTCGACGTAGAGGGCCTGGCCGCCGTGGAGCTGCTGCTTGCCGCCCACCTTGTCCGCCTCTCGGTCAGCGAGCAGGAAGACCGCCTTCTGCACAGTGTCACCGGCGCCGGCGCCCGGCTGCTCGCAGACCGCCCAGAGCTTGTTCCGGCCCGCCTCGTCCGCGCTGGGCAGCCGATCGGGTGCGTACGGTATGCCGAGCATCGGACCGCGCTGCAGCTTTCCGTTGTCCAGTTCGGACTCCGCCACCTGCATCACCGAGGACTTGTCCGGGTCCAGGAGCAGTTTCGCGGAGGAGAAGTTCAGCACCGGGTGCAGGCGCTTGACGCCTTTGGTCTCCAGGACGACGTATCGGGTTGTCGATTCACTCCCGACGATGACGTGGGCACCGGGGTCGTCCCAGCCGTCGGGAACCTTGGGCTTGAAGATGCCCCAGGCCCCGAAGCCCGCCACCAGCAGGGCGCCCACCACCACTCCTGGCAGCAGGGCCCGCAGCGGGCGCGGCGCCCCCTCGTCCGAACCGGCTGCGGACGGCTGCAGAAAGGCGGCGACCAGCCGCTTCTTCGCGAAGGTGTAGGCATTGAGTTCGTCCCGCCGTGATGCCATCTGCCCTAGCTCTCCCCGTGGTTGTAGATGCCTCGCGAACCGCCCCCCACTATGCCCGGCGCCGCTCGTTCACCGCCGTGCGGGTACATGCTTCAAGGAGCCGGCCGACGCCCCTGCCCGACCGGGCGGGCCGTGAACCCCCTTCGAACCCCTCGTCGCCGGGCGTGGGACAGTGGGCGGTCGCGGGCCGGTGTGCCGATAGCGTCGGTCCGACTCGCACACGCCTTAGTGCCGTGACACGGAGGGACATACCGGGGGATGAGCAGCGCGACGACCGCAGTGATGAGTGTGCACCCGCAGCCGGGGCGGATCGGTGGAGTGCGGCTGCACCAGGTGGTGTTGATGGAGGTCGCCGGCGCGCTGATGCTTATCGCGTGGGTGACGAACAGGATCCTGTTGGTGCCGATGGGCCTGGTTGCGGCGGCGCTGGTGCTGCTGGCGGTTCTGCGGCGGCGGGGGCGGCCGGTGATGGAGTGGCTCACCGCCGTCATGGCCCTGCGCGGGCGGCTGAGGGCCGCGCGACGGCCGTGGTCCGCGGAAGGGGTGGACCCCGCGCTGGCCCCGGTCGTCGAGTGCGAGGCGGCGCTGCGGACGTACACCTACACCGACCGGCAGCGCGAGCGCACGATAGGGATGGTGGGTGACGGAACGTTCCTGACAGCCCTGCTGCTCGTGCAGCCACGGGACGAACCGCTGCGGATGGCCCGGGACGCGCGTCCGCTGGAACTCGGATTGCTGCACGACGCCCTGGAAGTGGACGACATCCGGCTGGAGTCGGTACAGGTCGTGCAGCACACGCAGCCCGCGCCCGGACCGCACCTGCCTGAACAGGCCGCGGCGGCACGGTCGTACGCGCCGCTCCAGGCCCAGGCCGGTACCCCCGCGATCCGGCTGACATGGATCGCGCTGAAACTCGACCCGGAGCTGTGTCCGGAGGCGGTGCAGGCACGCGGCGGCGGCATCGACGGAGCGCAGCGCGCGCTGTTGCGGGCCACGGATCAGCTGGCAAGCCGACTGGCAGGGGCGGGATTCGACGCTTCGGTCCTGACCGAGGCGCAGGTGACGTCCGCCCTCGCGGCCTCGGCCGGGGTGAATCCGCAGGCCAGCGCGCTGGCGGTGCGGACGGATGCGCCGCTGCGGCGCACCACGGAGTCCACCCGCGCCTGGCGCTGCGACGACCGTTGGCACACGACCTACTGGGTCGGCCGCTGGCCGCACCTGGGCGCGGGTGCTGCGCCATCGGCACAACTGGTGGCGCTCCTGACGTCGATGCCGGCGCTGGCCAGCACATTCAGCCTGACGGTGTCGCGCGGGACCGGTGGCACACCGGCCGTCAGCGGATACGTCCGCCTCACCGCCCGCGGGAGTGATGAACTGGTCTCGGTGCGACGGCAGTTGGAGCGCGCCGCACGAGGAGTGAAGGTCGGCCTCGTACGGCTGGACCGCGAACAACTGCCCGGCGTGCTGGCCACCTTGCCCCTCGGAGGTACCCGTTGACCACCCCCCGTATGACGCCCCCCGGCACTACCGGTCCGGCTGCTCCCGCCCCACCGGCGGCCGGACGGGGCAGGGCCGGGTTCGGACTGCTCGGCCCACGCCGCGGCCGGCACGTACTGCCCGTGGAACAGCTCGCCGCGCTGTCGCTGCCGCTCGGTGACGACGGAGTCGTAGCGGGCGTCGACGCGAAGGGGAAGCCCGCGGTGCTCGGCTTCTTCCGCCCCTCTCAGCTCGATGTCGTGGTCATCGGCAGTGTGTGGACGGCGCAGGTACTGGCGCTGCGCACAGCCGGCACCGGTGCGCGCGTCGCCGTCGAGACGGCCAGGCCGCAGGCGTGGACGGGACTCGCGCAGGCCGCGGGCGGCGGGCAGCAGTGCATGACGGTGCACGACGTCAAGCAGGTGGGACCGCAGGGCGCGTCGGTCACCAGCCCCGTCCTGGTCGTGAGGGACTGCGGTATGCGTCCGCCGCGCAGCCGGCTGGCGACCGGACCGTGGCAGTCCGTGCTGACGCTGCTGCCGTTCCTGGGCCCGACGGCGCCGAGGCTGCTCGGCAACGCGGGACTGGTCGGGATCCAGCGGGTCTCCCCGGAGGAGGCCGAGGTCCTCGCCCGGATTCTGCGGCTGCCCCGGGTACAGGCGGAGGCGCTGCCCGTACTCGGCGACGACATGGTGCTGTGGTGTACGACTCAGCACCGGAAGTTGGTCAAACTGCAACCGACTGACGTCGAGGCCGGGCTCCTCGGGACCCCACGCCGCCTGGACTGACTTGATCCTTGACCTGTGCGGTGGGTCCGTGGGTCCGCGGGCCCGCTCGTCGGGGAGCACAGCTGGTGCCGGGGGCGTCGCCCGCCCATGACGACGAGGAAATCCGGCGCTGGACGGCCACGCCGGACGGCCGAGTCGGACGGGCCACGCTGGACAGCCACGCCTGCGCGGACCGGAAGCGGGCCGCCCCCGAACCGCTCGTGATCGACGCCGTGCCGGCCGATCACGAGCGGTTCGGCTGACGAGCGCCGCCCTGCTAAGGCAGCACCGGCAGCAGCACCGGCAGGTGACCGTCCGAGGCGGCGGCCGCCGTGACCCGCTCCTCGGGGACCTCCCCGTACAGCGTCGTACGCGGCTTCGCCGGCCGCCCGGCCAGCTCGGCGATGGCGACCAGGTCCTGGATGGAGCGGTACGAGCCGTAACTGGAGCCCGCCATCCGGGAGATGGTCTCCTCCATCAGCGTGCCGCCCAGGTCGTTGGCGCCCGAGCGCAGCATCTCGGCCGCGCCCTCCGTGCCGAGCTTGACCCAGCTGGTCTGGATGTTGGTGATGTGCGGGTGGAGCAGGAGCCGGGCCATGGCGGTGACGGCCCGGTTGTCGCGGTCGGTGGGGCCGGGCCGGGCGATGCCGGCCAGGTAGACCGGGGCGTTGGTGTGGATGAACGGGAGGGTGACGAACTCCGTGAAGCCGCCGGTCTCCTGCTGGAGCCGGGCCAGGGTCCTCAGGTGGCCGAGCCAGTGGCGGGGCTGGTCGACGTGGCCGTACATCATCGTCGACGAGGAGCGCAGCCCCACCTCGTGGGCGGTCCTGATGACCTCCAGCCAGGTCGCCGTCGGCAGCTTGCCCTTGGTGAGGACCCAGCGGACCTCGTCGTCCAGGATCTCGGCCGCCGTGCCGGGGATCGAGCCGAGCCCGGCCTCCTTCGCGGCGAGAAGCCAGTCGCGGATCGACATGCCGGTGCGGGTGGCCCCGTTGACGACCTCCATCGGCGAGAAGGCGTGCACGTGCATGCCGGGGACGCGTTCCCGCACCGCCCGTGCGATGTCGAAGTACGCGGTGCCGGGCAGGTCCGGGTGGATGCCGCCCTGCATGCAGACCTCGACCGCGCCGACGTCCCACGCCTGCGCGGCCCGGTCCGCGACCTGGTCCAGGGAGAGGGTGTACGCGTCGGCGTCGGTGCGCCGCTGGGCGAAGGCGCAGAATCGGCAGCCGGTGTAGCAGACGTTGGTGAAGTTGATGTTCCTGGTGACGATGTACGTGACGTCGTCACCGACCACGTCACGGCGCAGGGTGTCCGCGATCCGGCAGAGTTCGTCGAGCGCCGGGCCGTCCGCGTGGAGGAGGGCGAGGGCCTGGTCGTCGGTGAGTTTCGTCGGGTCGTCGGCGGCCTGGCCGAGTGCCTGGCGTACGTCGGCCTCGATGCGGGACGGGGCCATGCCGGGGGCGGCGGCCTCGCGGAGCGCGTCCCAGTCCCCGTACACCTCGTCGAAGTCCTCGCGGCGGTCGCCGGTGCGGCCCTCGGTGTCGATGGTGCGGTGCAGGTCGGTGCGGCCGGTGGCGCCGAACTCCTCGTCGGGTTCCTGCCAGGGCAGACCGGCGGGGATCGCGTCTTCGCGGGCCAGGCCCGTCTCCGGGTCGGCGAGGGCGCGGACGTGCGGGAGGAGGCGGGGGTCGAGCCAGGGTTCGCCGCGCTGGATGAACTCCGGGTAGATGGTGAGGCGTTCGCGGAGCGTGAAGCCCGACTCGGCGGTCTTCGCGGCCAGTTCGCCGATGTGGGGCCAGGGGCGTTCGGGGTTCACGTGGTCGGGGGTGAGCGGGGAGACGCCGCCCCAGTCGTCGATGCCCGCGCCGATGAGCAGCGCGTACTCGGCGTCGACGAGGTTCGGCGGGGCCTGGATGCGCGCGGACGGGCCGAGGATGTGCCGGGCGACGGCGATGGCCGCGGCCAGTTCCTCCAGCTCGGCGTCCGGCATGCCGCGCATCGCCGTGTCCGGCTTGGCGCGGAAGTTCTGGACGATGACTTCCTGGATGCCGTGGTAGGCGCGGGCGGTCTTGCGCAGCGCGAAGAGGGAGTCGGCGCGCTCCTCGTACGATTCGCCGATCCCGATCAGGATGCCGGTGGTGAACGGGACGTTGGAGCGGCCCGCGTCTTCGAGGACGCGCAGGCGTACGGCCGGTTCCTTGTCCGGGGAGCCGTGGTGCGGGCCGCCCGGTTCGGACCACAGACGGGTGGCGGTCGTCTCCAGCATCATGCCTATGGACGGGGCGACGGGCTTGAGCCGCTGGAGGTCGGTCCAGGTCAGCACGCCCGGGTTGAGGTGTGGGAGGAGGCCGGTCTCCTCCAGGACCCGGATCGCCATGGCGCGTACGTACGCGAGGGTGTCGTCGTACCCCTCGGCCTCCAGCCACTCCCGTGCCTCGGGCCAGCGGTCCTCGGGCCGGTCGCCGAGCGTGAACAGCGCTTCCTTGCAGCCCATGGCGGCGCCCTCGCGGGCGATGGCCAGCACCTCGTCGGGCGACAGGAACATTCCGTGCCCGGCGCGCCGGAGCTTGCCGGGGACGGTGACGAAGGTGCAGTAGTGGCACTTGTCGCGGCAGAGCCGGGTCAGCGGGATGAAGACCTTGCGGGAGTACGTGATGACACCCGGCCGGCCCGCGGCTTCGAGCCCGGCGTCACGCACCCGGGCGGCCGAGGCGGCGAGATCCGTCAACTCGTCGCCGCGCGCCTGGAGCAGAACGGCGGCCTCGGTGACGTCGAGAGTGACACCGTCGCGGGCCCGCTTGAGGGCCCGCCGCATGGAGTTGGTGGTCGGGCGTCCGCGCTGAGGATCGGTCATGGAGCGAGCATACGAGCGAGGCGCGCGCCCCGGACCAGGGCCTCCGTGGGACCGGCGGGACCGAAGCCGCGACCCTGGGGGCGCCCGGCCCGTACGCGTCGCCATGACGCGGGAAGGAGGCGGAGCTGCCCGGACGCATGGCGCGAGAACAACAAATGACGTGCGCGCCGGCAGACCTCCCCGTACGGTGTTTCGTATGGGTTCCCTGTGACAGTCCCCGTGCGACCGCGTTGAGCTCGGCTCCGCCGTCGCACGTTCTCATCCGTGCTCCTGCTCCTTCGCCGATGCCGCCTGCGCGGCGGGCCGTGAGGTGCCCCGGCGTGCACGGATGCGTCCAGCTGCCCGTTCCGATCGGCCCCGGCCGAGAACAGGGGACTCCTCCATGCCCACCGCACAACTGTCCCTTCACAACATCACCCGCCGCTACGACGACCACGTCGTGCTGAACGAGGTGTCCTTCACCGTCGGACCGGGCGAGAAGGCCGGCATCATCGGCGACAACGGGGCCGGGAAGTCCACCCTGCTGCGGCTCATCGCTGGACAGGACGGGCCCGACAACGGCGAGTTGACCGTGGTCTCGCCCGGCGGCATCGGCCATCTCGCCCAGTCCCTGGCGCTGCCGCCCGAAGCCGACGTCCAGGATGCCGTGGACCTGGCCCTCGCCGAGCTGCGCGACCTCGAAAGCCGGATGCGCCGCGCCGAAGCCGGGCTGAAGGACCTGGCCGGGGCGGAGCTCACCGCCGCGCTCGACGCCTACGCCCGGCTGGTCGCCCGGTACGAGGCACGTGACGGGTACGAGGCGAATGCCCGGGTGGACATCGCACTGCACGGCCTCGGTCTGCCGGGCCTGGCGCGCGACAGGGCGCTCGGCACACTGTCGGGCGGCGAACGCTCACGTCTCGCGCTGGCCGCCACGTTGGCGTCCCGGCCCGAACTGCTCCTGCTCGACGAACCGACCAACGATCTGGACGACCGGGCCGTGAGCTGGCTGGAGGCGCATCTGCGCGCGCATCGCGGCACGCTGCTCGCGGTCACCCACGACCGGGTGTTCCTGGAGCGGGTCACCACCACGATCCTGGAGGTCGGTGAGGGCAAGGTGTCGCGTTACGGGAACGGCTACGACGGCTACCTCGCCGCCAAGGCCGCAGAACGTCGGCGCCGGCTGCGGGAGTACGAGGAATGGTGCGCGGAGCTGGCCCGTAACCAGAAGCTGGCCGCGACGAACGTGTCCCGTCTCGACGCCATTCCGCGCAAGCTGCCGTTCGCCGTGTTCGGCCACGGCGGCTTCCGTACCCGTGGCCGCGGGCACGGGGCGATGGTCCGTATCCGCAACGCCAAGGAGCGCGTCGAACGCCTCACCGACAGCCCCGTCGCGCCGCCTCCCGACCTGCTCGTCCTCGCCGCCCGCATCACCACCGCGGGCCCTCGGACACCGCGGACGGCGGCCGAACTCACCGACGTCCGCGTCGGGGACCGGCTGCACGTACCGTCCCTGCGGATCGGGGGCGAGGACCGGCTGCTGGTCACCGGACCCAATGGGGCCGGCAAGACGACACTCATGCGGGTCCTCGCGGGCGAACTGCGGCCCGACGACGGGACCGTGCGCACCACGGGCCGGGTCGGGCACCTGCGGCAGGAGGAAACACCGTGGCCGCCCGGCCTGACAGTGCCGCAGGCCTTCGCCCGGGGCCGGGACGGGGACCTGGACGAGCACACCGACACCCTGCTCTCGCTCGGTCTGTTCAGCCCGGACGACCTGCGTCTGAGGGTCGGCGAGCTGTCCTACGGCCAGCGGCGCCGCATCGAACTGGCCCGCCTGGTCAGCGAACCCGTGGACCTGCTGTTGCTCGACGAGCCCACCAACCATCTCTCCCCCGCTCTGGTCGAAGAACTGGAAGGAGCACTGGCCGGCTACCCGGGAGCCGTCGTCGTCGTCACCCACGACCGCCGCATGCGAGCCCGCTTCACCGGCAACCACCTGGAGCTGAGCGCAGGCCGCATCACAGAGCACCGGCCACTCGCAGCGACGGAACAGGCCGCCCCCGCCCGGAGCCCGATCCACCCGCCGACTCGTTCCTGAACACGCACCTTCCCCTGCCCGGGGTGGCCCGGCCCGCTCTTCGGCCGGGCCGGCCACCCCACGCGTATCCGCGCGGCCCGATAATCGCTGGATCCGGCCCGGGCGCATTGTTACCGTCACCTCGACCACGGTGTCGACCGTCGCCGAACCATGGGCGCCTGCCCTGGAAAGAAGTTGATGTATGCCCCGGCCAGTAGTTCCGAGCTTCCCTCGTCGCGCCTCCATCCGCGCCGGGGCAATCGGAGCTGCGTGCATGCGCACGCCCGCGGCATCGCGCTGACCCGCGTTCCCTGACCGGTACGCGTTTCCGCCTCGTCAGTACGTGATCCCGGCTGACAACTCACGCCTCTGAGGCCCATGCCCCCGAGGGCTGCTCGGTACTTCCCTGCTGCATTGCTCATCCTCTTCGGCAAGGAGAAAACCGGGTGTCCACCGACAACCCCCAGAACCGTTCGACCAAGTCCTCCGCCCACGGCACCAGTGCCTATCTGCGGACCGACACCTTCACCTGCCTGTGGTGCGGGCTGACCGTCGCCACGCTCGCGCCCAACGGCAGCCGTCGCAACCACTGCCCCAGTTGCCTGCACTCGCAGCACTGCCTCGACCACGTCGAGGGCGGACCGTCCGACTGCGGGACGCGTATGACCCCGATCTCCATCGCGGTGCTCCGCACCGGCGACTGGATGGTCATCCACCGCTGCACCCGCTGCGACGAGCTGACCTCGAACCCGGTCTGCGGGGACGACAACCAGCTGATTCTGATGCGGATGGCCGTACGCCCACTGGCCCACCCTCCCTTCCCCCTCGAAGCGTTCGGTCACCTGTGACAGGCCGCCGACGGCCGAGGACCGGAAGGAGGACCCCCCGTGCCACGACGTAGACCCCGACGAGCGTCCCACCGCCCACAGCGACGAAAGGATGTCCTGCACGGACCGGGCGGCGCCCACGGCGATGCGTTCCGTTGCGTCGGCTGCCGTCTGGACGTGCCGCTGATCGCACCGGGCACCGGGCACCGCAATCACTGCCCGCACTGCCTGACCAGCCTGCACGTCGATCTGCGGATCCCGGGCGACCGCGCGTCCGACTGCTGCGGGCGGATGACGGCACTCAGTCTGTCCGTAAGGCAGGACGGCGAGTGGGCGGTCATCCACGAGTGCCTGACCTGCGGCGAGTTGAGCGCCAACCGCATCGCGGGGGACGACAACGCCCTCGCCCTGATGCGGATGGCAGTACGCCCGCTGTCGGACACCGCCATCCCCGTACGAGCACTGCTCACGCTCTGACACGGGGGCGCCCGGTCACCGCCGTCACGGCGACGGCGGTGACCGGGCGCCGAGGGTGGTGTGCGCCGTCTCGCGTATCCGGGTCGGGCCGGCCGCTCGCGGAGCCGCGCGGCTCCGGCATGGTCGAGAAAAAACGTGACGTGTGGGGGGTGTGGTGTCACGTTGTGCGGATGGGTGTCCGGGATCCGTGAGCCCTACGCTTGCGGCCGGTGACGGTCGGACGACCAGTCGCGGCACGTCGTATCCGGCGTCCACCACGATCAGAACGTCCGGATCGCCGTCTTTCCACTGCCCGGCCGCCATCAGCCGCTCGACGAGTTCACGCATCTGCCCGGCCGTGACCGTGGCGGCATCATCTCCCGGGGCCAGACGCAGCGCGTCCAGCGGCGCGGTCCACGAACTGCGGCCCGTTTCCAGCGCGCAGATCACCGAGTACGGCCAGCCGGGAACAGGAATGTGCTGATCCTTGCCCCGTCCGTAGGTGTGGCACAGGATCCGCTGCGGTGAGGTATGCGCGCTCGGCCGCAGCCAGCAGGTGATGTCGGCGGCCAGCACCAGCCGGCCGTCCGCCGCCCGCGGCAAAGACACCGCAGCCAGGGCCCGCCGCAGCCTGCCTACATCGACCTGGCCCGCGGCCAGAGCATCGTAGAGCCCACCGTGCCCACGACGATGCTCGTCCACCAGCGACAGCTCCACCAGCGACCGGACCGGACCATCCGCACACAACACGGCGTCCGACAGCTCGAACAACGCATCCGCACGCTTGGTCAGACACGAGTAGAACTCACCCCGGAAGCGTGACAGTTCCGCAAACGGATCCTGCCCGACAGCATGATGCAACAGACTCATCCCCACGGCCTTCGTGCTGAGCTTGTGTGTTCCTTGGTCGGATCACATGCTCAGCCGAAGGCCGCCTGCACGCAGGGCAGTTACCGGACCAGGTGATCAAGTACGAGAAGCCGTTCGACACCCGATGCCGGCGTACAGGTGAACGTGCTCGGTGAGGTACAGATGGACGTGCTCAGTCATAGACCTGTTGAGGCAGCACGCGGCGCGGCAGTGGCTGATGCCATGTGCCCAGTCGGGCGACGAGGATCCCACGGGCCAGAGTCCGCACCTCACCCCAGGTGGCATCGGTAGCCAGTGCGTCGGCCCACCGGCCGACGTGACCACAGCCGTCCGCCTCGCCGACGAGCCGACCGATGGCCTTGAGGTCCTGCAGAGCTTCCGGTTCGAAGGTTCCCCGGTCCGCCATTCCCTTGGCCAGATGGAGGCTGAACTCGACTTCCTCGGCAACGGCGGCGGTCCTCACTTGGTGCTTGTCGGCCCAGGCCAGCTGATCCGAAGCATCAGCAGCAAGGAAGGCCAGCAACGGCGCTATCCAGCGCTGCCAGTAATCGCTATCGAGGCTCATGCAAGCAGGGTCGCAGTACACCACTTCTGCGCCTACCGCAGCCCACCGGCCTGGGCACGTTCATCCGTACTTGTATGGACACGCCGACCAGTACGCCGACACCCGAGGTTAAAGATCAAGCTAGGGCGTGTATCGAAAGTAGATCTCGACCGCGCGGTGATCTCGGCAAGTGCCGCCGATGTCGCCGACCCGTCAGCCGCCGGGTCCTCCACTGCCAAAAGCCCCACCGTTGTCATCCTTGGGTACGTCCTTTGGCGAAGAGGGCCGGTTGATCTCATATGGGCTGAGACCTTCCCCGAAATCATCTGCAGCCCTCAAGTTTTCGCTGCTTCGGGAGGAACGTTCGGGCCGTGGTCCCTGCTGTCGTGCCCGAGACCGGCGGCGCGCGTCCCACCAGACGAGGCCAAGCAGAACAGCGACTACGACCACTGCTATACCGAGGGGGAAAATCCAGCGCACAGCCGAAGCGGCCAGTGTGATGTCACTGATGGGCACCTGGCTCACAAGGTGGCTCATCTGGCCCACGTCCTTCCTGAGGGGATTTCACCGCTCACAAAGCGAGGCAGAGGCTTCCGCTCATTGGAGAGAGAGCCCGCGATGGCCGGAGCCGTGGGAAACTCCAATCCCGCCGCCCTGGCGGGATCAATCTCGCGGGGCCCGCCTGAACTGGACGTCTGGCAAGGCTCAAGCTCCCTGATAAGTCTACGGCGGGGAGCGTACGGGGGACCGCTAGGGCGTGTATCGAATGTGCTGGTCGCAGCCACTCGTTGATGGCCGCGACAAGGACGGTTGCTTCGTAGCGGACGGCGAGCTTCTCGTAACGGACGGCCACCACTCTATGGCTTTTGAGGCGATTGATGCCGCACTCCACCGCGTGCCGCTCCCGGTAGTCGATCTTGTCGAACTTCGGAGGCCGACCACCGCGAGTGCCGAGCTTCTTGCGGTTGCGGACGTGGTCGGCCTTGTCCGGAATCGTGCAGCGGATCCCGCGACGCCGCAGGTAAGTGCGGTTCCTGCGGGAGGCATACGCCTTGTCGGCCCGCACCCGGTCGGGTCGGGTACGCGGTCTGCCGGACCCCAGCCGGTGCACTCGGATCTTCTTCAGCACGGACTCGAACTGCGGGGAGTCCCCTCGCTGCCCTGCCGTAATCACGATCGACATGGGTTTCTGACCCTGCTCGACCGCCAGGTGCAGCTTGGTGGTCAGGCCGCCGCGCGAGCGCCCGAGCCCGTGGTCCTCCGGCTCGGTGTCGACGCCGCCGGGCGGTTCGACCTGCAGGTCCCCCTTTCCCGTGCCCCGGCGGCGTGCCGGTGGAGCGAGGAAAAAGGGGGAAATGCAACTGGCCCAACCGCCCTTTCCGCTCGAAGCAAGGTCACCCGCACCGCGATCCGCAAACACGCGATCACCGCTGATGCGGGCAACGGCAAGCCCGACAAACCCGCCGCCCCACGCCTGATCCACACCCACTGCCACCGTCGGCTGACCACCGACACCGGCAAGACGCCAGCACTTCTGACCAACTCGCGAGCCATAGAGCTTGCTTGAGCCGGTTGCCCGGAAATCGGGCACGGCCGGTTCTGAGGGGGACCGCTGCAGCAATGCAGCGGTCCTACCCGACGAGGCTGGCGAGCGCTGCCTGCCCCGCGCCGCAGCAACCAGCCTTACCACAGGTGCAGGAAGCTCCGGATGTCTTCAAAGCCGTCGAGAGCCCGACCGTCCACATCCGACGGATCCGCCTCTGCCCGCACCGCCAGCGACTTCGCCAGCGCAAGGGCCTCATCGCTGAGTTGTCCGAAGCGTCGGGCGGTATGCCCCAGGCACAGGCCGGCCAGACCGAGCAGAGGGCTGCCCGGCACAGCCCGCGTCCCGACCTGCACACACCAGTGCTCAACGAACTCCCGATCGTCGTCGTTCAGCGCACTCCCGACCAGAACGCTCGCCGCCTCGCCCTCGTGCGAGCGGTCGTGCAGAGCTCGTTCAAACGCCTCGGCCGCCACCTCATGAGGCAGCGCGGAAGGGTTCTCAAAGCGCAGATGAGAGTGCATCCCGCGAGACTACGTGCCCCGTCCCACCGGCGAGACCGAGGCGAACGTTGCCTGATGCGGCACTAGAGACTCCTCCGGGTCTCACGGAGCCGTGGCCAAGTCGGCCCACACGGTTTTGCCCACTACCCGGTCCTTCACCCCCCACGAAGTCGCCAGTACCCCGACCAGATACAGGCCGTACCCCGATTCCGCACCGGGCCGGGGCGGTTGCGGCTCCGGCCCCCGTTCTCCCCGCGCGTCCGACACCTCGATCCGGAGCGTGCCCGCGAGGGCAACGAGCCTCAGTTCGAAGTCCCGCCCCGCTACAAGCCCGTGCAGCACCGCGTTGGCCGCCAGCTCGGACACGATCACGGCGGCATCGTCGGAGAGCTCGCTCCCGTACGGCACACCCCACTCGTCGAGTTGATGCACAGCGAGCCGACGGGCGAGCCGCGCGCCTCGGCGGGTGGCGCTGAACCGCTGGACGAACTCGGCGCCCGCAAGGGTGATTTCGGCGTTCATGTGACTCAGCGTTTCCGGTTGCTCGTACGCTGACCAGGAGTGACACCACGACTCCGAGGAGCTGTACGGGCACGCCCGGTCGGCTGTACGGGGCGTCGGCCGTGACCGGGCGGACAGAGAGCGGTGCGGGGCAGATGGCGAACGCGGAACGCGAGGAACGACCGGAGCGACCGGCCGAGTCGGACGGCACGGCGCACCTGTTCAGGGCGCTGGGCAAACAGATCAAGGTGCTGCGCGAACGCGCGGGCCTGAGCCAGAGGGATCTGGGGCTCGCTGCGCATTGCGGGGAGGACCTGATCTCCGCGATGGAGCGGGGCGTGCGGACGCCGCAGCCGGACTTCCTGGGGCGTGCCGACACGTTGCTGAACGCGGGAGGCGTGCTGGCGGCGGCGGTCGATGAGGTGCGGGAGGCGTTGTCGCGGTCACGGACGCGGCACCCGGACTGGTTCCGCAGCTATGCGCGGGTGGAGGCGGATGCGCTTGCGTTGCACGAGTACAGCGCCCAGGTCGTGCCCGGCCTGCTTCAAACGGAGGCATACGCACGGGCCGTCTTCACACAGCGCCGCCCATTGCTGGACGAGGCAACCATCGAGAAGCGTGTCGCAGACCGGTTGGATCGGCAACAGATCTTCGAGCGCTGGCCTGCGCCGACCTTCAGCTACGTACTGGAAGAAACCCCGTTGCGGCGACCAATCGGAGGCAGAGCCGTCCACACAGAGCAGCTGCAACGGCTCTTGCACATCGGAAGGCTGCGGACGGTGGAGATCCAGGTCATGCCGACGTATCGCGAGGAACACCCTGCGATTGGCGGCACGTTCACCCTGATCACCCCCAAAGGCCGGCAGCAGGCGGTTTACACAGAGCTCTACGGACATCCACGGCTGATCACAGACTCCGAGGAGGTCCGGGTCTTCAGTGAGCGCTATGGGATCATCCGAGCGCAGGCTCTCACCCCGAGGGAGTCCCTGACGCTGATCGAGAAGATGCTGGGAGAGCTATGAACACCGAGCAACTGCACTGGTTCAAGAGCAGCCACAGCGACGGCGAAGGCGGCAACTGCATCGAGGTCGCCTACGACTGGCGCAAGTCCAGTCACAGCTGCGGAGAGGGTGGCGCCTGCGTCGAGGTCGCGACCTGCCCCACCACCATCCACATCCGCGACTCCAAGGTCACCCAGGGCCCCCACCTCGACGTTGCCCCGGCCACCTGGTCGGCGTTCGTCGCGTACGCGCAGCTGGGGTAGTCCGTCCCGGGGAAGGCCAAGGGGACATTGCGGCCGCCGAAGCCGAACGAACCGGCGATCCCGGCGGCCCAATTCCCCCGACGGCGCAAGCCCATGCACGATCGTGATCCCCGCGTGATCACCACCCCGTAACCTCCCACCGGCCAGGGGATGTGCGGGGTACGCAATCAAGGCGGGGGCAGGACATGACATACCGGCGCGCAGCGATACCGGCACTGGCCGGAGGACTGCTGCTCACGGCGCTTCTGTGGTGGGCGGGGGCGAGCGTGAACGCGCTGCACCTGTCGGGCACCGCCGACGTGATCGGCGGCCGGGCGGCCGCCGATCTCGAATACTGGCTCAGCCCCTGGTCGTACGATCCCCCGGCCTCGCTCCGGCTCGGCGCCGAGGTGTCCGGCGGGATCGGGGACACGGCCGTGACCGACGGCAGCCGCTACCTCTCGCTGTACGCGACCGGGATGCAGATCAGGTTCGTCGCGGTCTTCGCCTTCTTCATACCCGGGGCGCTGCTCCTGGTACGCAGGCTGCCGCCGGTACGCGGCCGGATCGTGGCCGCACTGCTCGCGGTGTGGGCCTGGGGCCTGGTGGCCGGGACCCTGGCGGTGACCGTCTCCGCGCCGTGGCTGATCGCCGCGCGGGGGCGCGGCAGTTACCGCTTCCTGCCCCAGTTGGCGGGGGTGATCTCCTCCGGGCGGCAGATCCTGACGTTGATCGCGCTCGTCGCGGCGGCGGCCACCGTGCTCGCGGCGTGGGTCACCGCCAAGGGTGCCGGTGTGCTGCCACGGCAGAACGTTCCGGCACGCGCCGCCCGCCTGGCCGCCACTTCCGGGACCTTCGTCGTCGCGCTGTCCTTGGTGGTCCTCTCGTACCAGCCGGTCGCCGCGACTCTCCAGAGCGTCCCCGTGTCCGGCCGACTGCTCTCCGAACCGGGCGATCTCCTGCGCCAGTGGCTACTGCTCGGGGCCTGGGCGGGCCCGGCGGGTGCGCCGGTCGGTCACTGGCTCCTGTACCGCGTCCCCGATGTACTGCTGCTCGCCGTGGTGTGGTGGTCGCTGCGGTGGCTGCCCGCACTGCTGACCCGGGCCACTGTTCCGGCGATGGCGGTTGGCACGGTCTGTGCGACCGTTATCGGGCTGCTGGCGAGCCAGTTGCTGCAGATCGTGACGACCGCGTCGGACTCGGGCATGCGCTGGGGGCTCGTATACCTGTCAGCCGGCATCGGTGGCGGCGTCCCGGCCGCCCTGACCTGCGGTCTGGTGGCGGGCGTCGCGGCTGTCGTGACACTGCGGCTGACCGCAGGCCGCACGGAATCCACCGACGCCACGGCCCCCGCCCCGCCTGCCGCAATGCCGGACCTGCACGAGTGAGGTTCTCCAACTGAACTGAATTTGTTACCGGTTGGCCGGCATATGCTCGCCCCCCACAACCAGGCATGCGTCGGCCCCCGGCCCGGACGGCAATCCTGATCGAGGGCCTGACCAGCGAGGAAGCGAACAGCTTCCCGATGGATATCCAGCAGGGTGGCGCGCCCTCACGCGCCCCGTCCCGCGTGCCCGTGGACGCCACACCGACATCCGGTGCCATCCGAGTACGTGCTGAACATCGGGGTCGGCGGTGTCCCTATCCTGTCCGAATGACCACTTTCCCAGAACTCGTCATATTCGACTGCGACGGCGTACTCGTCGACAGTGAACGAATCGCCGTGCGCATCCAGGTCGAAGTGGGTGCCGAGCTGGGGTGGCCGCTGACGGCGGACGAGGTGATCGAGAAGTTCGTGGGCCGGTCGGCCGCGTCCGTCGGCGAGCTGATCGCCGCCCGTCTGGGGGCGGGCCCGGCCGCCGCCTGGCAGCAACGCTTCGAGGACCTCAACCGCGACGCCGTGGACACCGAACTCGTCGCGGTCGACGGCATCCACGAGGCGCTGGCCGCCCTCACGCTGCCCACCTGCGTGGCGTCGAGCGGCAGCCACGAGAAGATGCGCCACACCCTCGGCCACACGGGTCTCCGCGCACACTTCGAGGGCCGGATCTTCAGCGCGACCGAGGTCGCACACGGCAAGCCCGCCCCCGACCTCTTCCTCCACGCGGCCCGGCAGATGGGGGTGGATCCCGCGGCTTGCGTCGTCGTCGAGGACAGCAAGTACGGTGTCCAGGCGGCACGTTCGGCCGGTATGCGAGCGCTCGGCTACGCGGGCGGGCTGACCCCGGCACACTGGCTGGAAGGTCCGGACACCGTGGTCTTCGACGACATGCGCAAACTGCCGACACTCCTGACGGAGATCTGACTGCTGGGCGAGCTCCACGCTGTTGGCCGGGCCCCTCACTCCCAGTGAGGGGCCCGGCCTTTTTGATCACACTGCCGATGTCAGCGGGCGACCGCCTTCGTCGCCTTGCTGGTGGCGGAACCGCTGGCGTGGCCGGTGCGGCGGGCGGTCACTTTCACGGTGATCTTCTTGCCGCGCTGCGCGGACTTGAGCGTCAGCGACGACTTGGTCGCACCCTTGATCACCTTGCCGTTCTCGTACCACTGGTAGGCGTACGAGGTCGGGGCGGGCGTCCAGGTGCCGTGGGCGGCCTTGAGCGTGCGACCCACCTTCGCCGTGCCGGAGATCGTGGGCTGCTTGGTGGCCTTGGGCGCGCTGCCCGTGGCGATCTTGACCGAGGCGGTCGTCGCAGCGCCGTTGGCGTGGCCGGTGCGGCGGGCCGTGACGGTGACCGTGACCTTCTTGCCGAGCAGTGCCGCGGGGACGGTGTACGTGGACGCGGTCGCGCCCTTGATCGCCTTGCCGTCGGCCTTCCACTGGTAGGCATACGAGGTGGCGGACGGAGTCCAACTGCCGGACGCGGCCGTCAGCTTGGCGCCCACCTTCGCGGTGCCGGTGATCTTCGGGGCGGTCGTCGCCCTGGGCGCCGCGCCCTGGGCGGCCGTGACCGCCGTCGAGGTGGCCCGGACGTCCGGGGTGCCGGTGCGGCGGGCCGTGACGGTGACGGTGATCTTCTTGCCGAGCAGTGCCGCCGGGACGGTGTACGTGGACGCGGTCGCGCCACTCACCGGCTTGCCGTCGGCGTTCCACTGGTACGCGTACGAGGCCGGGGCGGGCGTCCAGGTGCCGGTGGTCGCGGTGAGCCGTTCACCGACCTTGGCGGTGCCGGTGATCGCCGGGGGTGTGCTGTTCTTGAGCGGGGCCACGGTGACGTCGAAACTGCCGCGCTGGTACCCCCACCCGTTGTGGGTGCTGACGCCGACGTTCCAGATGCCGACGGCGGCCCCGGTCAGGTCGAGGACGGCTGTCAGGGTCCGCCGGTCCGCCGACACCGCGGTGGTGGTCGAAGTGATCTGCTTGCCGTCGAGCGACAGCACGACCTTGTCGTCCTTGTGCAGGGACGTGCCGGTCAGCTGAATCGTCACCTTGGTGCCGGTGATCCCGGTGGTCGGGGTGATCTGTCCGATGGTCATCTGCTCGGTACCGCAGAGGATGGACGTGCAGACCGCCTCGGCCTTGTACGAGGTCCTGGATGCCGTCTCCGGCAGCGAGAGGACGAGGATGCTCGGGGTGGTCTCCTTGGTGTACGGCTCGCTCACGCCGCATTCGTAGCCGGTGGGGATGAAGTGTCTGCAGCCGTTGTCGAGGCTCAAGTCGTACAGCGCGGGTACCGCCGTCTCGGTGGCGCCCGTCGTGTCGCTGATCTTCATGTCGAAGCGGTCGCGGTACGCGGTGGGCAGCGCGGCGCAGACCGCGGTGTGCTGCTCGTCGAGGGTGCCGGTGACCGGTCCGTATCCGTAGGCGACGCTGGGGACCTTCTCGCACTCGGCGGCCGGTCCCTGCGCGCCGGCGATGCGCAGGGCGTCGAAGCGGTAGGAGTCGGCGGCCTTCAGCCCCGACCGGACGGTGACCAGGACCTGGTAGTGGGTGGAGCCGGTGACGGCACACGCCTGGTTCTTGTTGCACAGGGCGGTGCCGTCGGCGTCGTACACCACCACGTTCGCGGTGCCGAGCGCATCACGGACATCGATGTGCAGGCTGTCCTTGGCGTCGGCGGTGGTCACCTGGCGGCAGCGCAGCTCGCCGGGGGCGCCCATCGCACCGCCGGTGGACGGACCGCCGACCTTCGTCGCCGGGTTCGGGGTACAGCCCTTCGCGGTCGCGGTGACGTCGCGGCGGGTCAGGGTGTAGTCGGCGGCGGTGTCACGGCCGGTGACGAGCACGGTGTGGGCTACGCCGGGCGCCAGTTCGCAGGTCGTCCAGGTGGAGAGGGACGAGTAGATCGAGCAGACCCGCTTGCCGTGGGGGTCCAGGACGGTGAAGGTGGCGGTGGCCGTGGTATCCGGGGCCGCCTGGAGCTGGAGGTTCTCCTGGGCGCTGTGGTCGTCGGCCGGAATGCTCAGGCAGTGCGAGAAGACACCGTCACCGGTGGAGAGCCGGGCCGTCGGACTCGTCGTGGTGAAGTCCCCCGCCGGAATGGCGGGACAGTTGCTCACCGCGTCGGTGCGGTGCAGGGCGAGGGCGTACGAGCCGGTCGGCTCCGACGAGTCGTCGGTGGAGACCAGGGCACGGAACGGGGCCTTGCCGGTGAGCGCGCACGTACCTGCCGAGAGGTCGCTCCTGTCGCAGGGCTGGAGGCCGTCGGCGTCGACGACGATCACTTCGGGGCTCGGCCCGGTCCCGTTGAGGGACTTCAGTACGGCCAGTCGGGCGTCCGCGGGCAGCGGCAGGGCCAGACAGTCGATCTCACCGGCCGAGGCGAACGTGGAGCGGTACAGACCGAGTTCGACGGGCTCGCAGCCGGTGGTGGCGGAGCCGTCGAAGATGAGGGTCGGGTCGTCGGTGAAGACGGTGTAGTCACCGGCGGCGGGAAGGCTGCAGCCGTTCCAGGTGGTGCAGACGGTCTTGCCGTCCCCGTCGTACACGGCGAGCACCGAACGGGCGCCGTCGTGGACGGAGTACACGTTGTAGCGTCCGGCGGCCGGGGCGGTGAACGTCTTGCAGCCGCTGGCCGGGTCCGCGGTCGTGGGTGCGGAGTTGTACGCGCTCAGGGGGACGTGGGTGCAGCCGGCCGGGTCGGAGATGCGGCGGACGGTGAGGGTGTACTCGGCCGGGAAGCCTCGCTCCGCGTAGCTGACCTGGGAGAGGACCCGGTACGGGCCGTCGCCGGGCAGTACGCAGCCCTCGCTGTCGTCCTCGTTGAAGGGGGGGCAGATCCGGGCACCGGTCTCGTCGGTGATCCAGGACAGGCTCTGGCCGTACACGGTCGTCGTGATCTTATTGGTGATCCGCTCACCGGGCCTGCCCGTGAACGGCTGGCACTGGATCGCGTTCGCCCCGGTCGCCGAGCCGACGACGGGCGCGGTGTCCCACGCGGTGCTGATCTCCGCCGCGCAGCCCTTGGTGGTGCCGAGGGGAACGACGGCGACGGTGGGCCTGCTCGGCTCGGCCCAGTTGTTCACCAGCTGGAGCGTGAAGGCGCCCGCACGGGGCAACTCGCACCAGCCGGCGCCCCATTCGGGGTCGTAGCAGTCGATCTCCGTCTCGCCGTCGAAGACATGGGCGTACGCGTTCCCGGCGTTGCCACCGATGAGCACGACCTTGTGCAGGCCGGGCGCCTCGGCCGTGATGGTGAGGCAGGCCGTTCCGTCCGCGGGAACGGTCACGGCGCCTTCCGCCGGGACGTCTTCGCCGAAGGCGGAGAGAGGCAGCGCGGCACAGTTCTCGTCGGCCGGGGCGGCAGCCGCGGGTGCGGGGGCCGCCTCGGCGGCGTACGCCCGGCCGGCACCCGCGGGGATCAGCAGGGAGAGCAGGACGGACAAGGTGAGCAGCAGAGTGGTGTGTGCCGCGAATCTCGCGGCCTTACCTGGGCGGTTGGGCATTCCGTTCCCCCCGGACCGGTGAAGTGAGCACGTTCCGCCGGGACTTCGCGAACGACGAGCGAAAGCCGGTACGGCCCGGAACGCGCGCAACATGTGTGTGACTCGTAAAGAAGAGTGCACACGATGATCGCACACATGTCCCAGGAAGCTACTTGCCCAGTACCGCCTTCATCACGCTCTTCGCGATCGGCGCACCCAGCCGGCCACCGGAGATGTCCGATCGGGAGATATCCATGTCCGTCGGGTCGATGAACACCGCGACCGCCACCGACCGCCCGTCGGCCTTCTTCCCGTACGAGACGAACCAGCCGTACGGCACCTCGTCCTTCACGTTCACACCGCGCTGCGCCGTGCCGGTCTTGCCGCCGACCGTGACGCCGTCGATCAGGGCCCGCTGTGCGCTGCCCTCCTTCGCGGTGAACTCCATCATTTCCTGGACCTTCTTCGCCGTCGCCTCGGACACGGCCTGGCTCTTGAGCTTCGGTTCGTGCTTCTCCAGGGTCGACAGGTCCGGGCCGCGCAGCTCTTCGACGATGTACGGCTGCATCAGCTTGCCGTCGTTGGCGAGCGCGGCGGTCACCATGGCCATCTGCATCGGCGTGCTGGTGAGGCTGCCCTGGCCCATGCCCGTGAGTGCGGTTCCGGGCTTGTCCAGTTCCTTCGGGTAGAGGCTCCTGGTGGCGAGCATGTCGCCGAACTCATCGGAGTAGACATCGGAGTTGAAGCCGAACTTCTCCGCGGTCTCACGCATCTTGTCGGCGCCGACCTTGGACGCCGCGTCGAGGAAGACGTTGTTGCAGGAGTGCTGCATGGCGGTCTTCATGGACGCCTTGCTGCACACCGCGTCACCCGCCTCGCTGCCGATCTTGTTCGTGGAAAGCGGCAAGGGATACGGGGAGACGGCGTCGGACGCCTCGTCGACGTCGGTCACCACTCCGTTCTCCAGGGCCGCCGCCGCCGTCAGGATCTTGAACGTGGAGCCGGGCGGGTACGTCTCGCGCAGCGGACGGTTGGCCAGCGGCTTGCTCTTGTCCTTGATGAGTGCCTGAAAGCGGTCGCCCTCCTTGAACGAGTTCCCGGCGAAGACCGACGGATCGTACGAGGGTGTGGAGACCAGGGCCAGGACCTTTCCCGTACGCGGGTCGAGAGCGACGACCGCGCCGCGTGCGCCGAGGTCGGTAAGTCCCTTGTACCCGGCCGCCTGTGCCTTCGCGTCGATCGTGGTGACCACCGCACCGCCGCGCCGTTCCTCGCCGGTGAGGATGTCCTTGGCATGCCTGAACGCGAACCGGTCGTCCTGGCCGCTGAGGATGCTGTCGTACGTCTTCTCCAGGAGCGACATGCCTTGCGCCTGGGAGGCGTAGCCGGTGACGGGGGCGTACATGGGGCCGTTCTTGAAGGTCCGCTGGTACCTGTAGTCCGTGCCTTCGACCGCTTTGGAGCCGGTGATCGCCCGGCCGCCCACGACGATGTCGCCGCGCGGGATGGCGAACTGGGCGATCTTCACCCGTTGGTTGCGTTCGTGGGTGGCCAGCGACTCGCTCTGGACGTACCCGAGCCAGTTCGCCCGCAGCAGCAGAGCCATCACCAGCAGCCCGCAAAATATGGCTATGTGCCGCAGCGGCCTGTTCATCGCTCTCCTCACCCCGGGTCTGCTCGGCAGACCCCTTCGATCTCCAACCGATGAAGATGCGAAAAGATGGTGAATTGGTTGCGCCGAGCGGTTACAGGTACTCCGCATACGCGTCCAGCGCCCGCAGTACCTCCGCCTCTCCGGCCGGGGGCAGCTGGAGGACGACCTCCTCGATGCCCAGGTCCGCGTAGTGCGCCAGCTTCCCCGGGCTCGGGAGTACCGCGTAGGGGACCACGTGGAGGTGCTTCGGGTCGCGGCCGGCCGATTCCCAGACCTCGCGGAGCTTCGGTACGGACTCCGTCAGGCCCCGGCCGCCGATCGGGAGCCAGCCGTCCGCGTACTGCGCGATGTGCGTGAACAGCTTCGGGCCCGCCGCCCCACCGATCAGGGTGCGGGGACCGTTCACCGGGCCGCGCGGCTCCTGGACCGGTTTCGGATACGCGTAGCCGGCGCGGACTGAGCCGAACTCGCCGTCGTACGCGGTCGGTTCGTCCGACCACAGGGCTCGCATCAGGGCCATGCGGTCGCGGACGAGTTCGCGGCGCGTCGACCAGTTCACCCCGTGGTCCGCGGCTTCCTCGACGTTCCAGCCGAAGCCGAGCCCGAGCGTGAACCGGCCGCCGGAGAGGTGGTCGAGGGTGGCGATCTGCTTCGCCAGGTCGATCGGGTCGTGCTGGGCGACGAGGGTG
Organism: Streptomyces sp. NBC_00846; assembly: GCF_045207325.1. NCBI lineage: Bacteria > Bacillati > Actinomycetota > Actinomycetes > Kitasatosporales > Streptomycetaceae > Streptomyces > Streptomyces sp. NBC_00846. Next base: position 3,152,599 of record NZ_CP108846.1, read on the forward strand.
ATGCCGGTGCCGAGGGCGAGGCGCTCGGTGACCGCGGCGGCCTGGGCGAGCGCGACGAAGGGGTCGAGGGTGCGGCCGTATTCCGGCGGGAGTTCGCCGCCCGCCGGGTAGGGGGTTTCCCTGCTGACGGGGATGTGGGTGTGCTCGGGCAGGTAGAGCCCGGCGAACCCGCGCTGTTCGAGCTCGCGAGCGAGCCGCAGCGGCGTGATCGTCTCATCGGTGAGGAAGATCGTGGTGGCGATCCGCATACGAGGGCTCCTCCGTCGTGGTCCGGTGACGGCCCCAACGTATGCCGTGCGGTGCGCGAAGCCGAGCGTCCGGGAGTCCGGGAGTTCGGGCCCCGGTCATTCCTCTTGCCATTTCCCCGGAGTTCACGGTGCGCGGCCAGGGTCGGGTACGTCGACGCTCGTCCCCGCCCGGCGCCGGTTGCGCCCTCGGTAGAGTGACGGCCATGCGGATAAAGATCGTTACAGCCGTCATGGTCGGTGCGGTGGGCCTGTTGGTCACGGGGTGCGGGGGCGGAGATTCCGGCTCGGACGACGCCGGTAGCAAGTCGGCGGCGGCCCTTCCCGTGCTTCCGCAGAAAGTGCCCAAGCCGCCGGCGCTGCCGGAGGGAGAGCTGCAACCGTCGCCGGACGCCGACGCCCCGTTCAGCAAGAATTTGGCGTACGAACTGCGCCGCAAGACGCTCGACATGGCCAAGGCCGAGGGGAAGACCGTCGGCGAGTGCCCGGATGACGTGGCGTCGAAGGCCGGTACGCGGGTGACCTGCACGATCACCTACGAGGGCCTCGAAGTGGTGTGGGATGTGACCATCGGTGACAAGTCCGGCTGGTCGGACAACGTGGTGCAGTACCAAGCGGTTCCGCGCAAGGGCGTCCTCACCCGAGACGGCGCCGCCCGCCTGCTCTACGGCAACTACAACCCCGAGCTTGTGCGCTGCAACAACATTCCCAAGGCCGTGCTGGTGCCGCTGAACGCGAAGACCGAGTACAGCTGCCAGACCGTGGACAAGGGCAAGCCCGGCCTGGTCGAGGCGGCAAGAGTCACCGACGCCGGACCGCGGTTCTACTGACCACGACGCGGCGCTGCGCCGGCGGCCCGCAGACTGGGCGCCCGAATCAGGCGGACCGGACGGATCGACCTCACCGACAGGCTCCATGTCAAGAGGCTTGATGTCGAGATACTTGCCGTCCGCGCCGGTGCCGGCGTCCCTGTGCACGTCACGCCCGGGAGCGTCACAGTGGAAGGGGGAAAGGGGGCACTGGGCGGGCTGTCGGAGGAGGTATCCCGATGAACGTGACCGGCAAAAGCGGCGACCGGCTCCGGGACTACCGCGGCAAACGGCACTTCGACGCGACCGCGGAGCCGCGCGGAGACGGCGGGCGAACTGATCCGGCGCCCTGTTTCGTCGTCCAGATCCACCAGGCACGGCGCATGCACTTCGACTTCCGGCTGGAGGTCGGCGGCGTGCTGAAGTCCTGGGCGGTGCCGCGCGGCCCGTCCGAGAACCCGCGCGAGAGGCGGCTGGCCGTCCCCACGGAGGACCACCCGCTGGAATACCGCACCTTCGAGGGAGTGATCGCGAAGGGCGAGTACGGCGGCGGCACGGTGATCGTCTGGGACCAGGGCACCTACCGGCCGCTCAGCCACGACCGCTGGGGCGCGCCGGTGCCGTTCGAGCAGTCCCTGGAGGACGGGCACGCCACCTTCTGGCTCGACGGGACCAAGCTGCACGGCGAGTTCGCCCTCACCCGCTTCAAGGGCGGCAGCGGGAACGACGCCCCGGGCGAGGAGGTGTGGCTGCTGATCAAGGCGAAGGACGGCCAGGCCACCCATGACGGGCCGGACACGCCCGACCCGTACCGGGCACGGTCCGCCCGCACGGGGCGCACGCTGCAGCAGGTCGCCGCCGAGGAAGGGGGCGGGGCCCCGTGACCGCGCGCAGAACCGTGGAGGTGCTCCTCGACCGCTACGGCACCACCTATGCAGCCGAGGCCGGCATCAGGCTGCGGAACACACCGCAGCCCCTGTACCAACTCCTCGTCCTCAGCGATCTGTTGAGTGCCCGCATCCGGGCGTCCGTGGCGGTGGCGGCGGCCCGTGCGCTCTTCGCCCACGGCCTGCGGTCCCCGGACAGGATGATCGGAGCGACCTGGCAGGAGCGTGTCGACGCCCTGGGCGAGGGCGGCTACCGGCGCTACGACGAACGGACCGCCACCCAGCTCGGTGACGGGGCGGAGCTGCTGCTCGTCGAGTACGGGGGCGATCTGCGGCGGCTGCGCAAGGAAGCCGACGGCGACCTGGACATCCTGCGGTCCGGGCTGCGCAGGACCCCGGGCATGGGCCCGGCCGGTGCGGACATCTTCGTCCGCGAGGTGCAGGCCGTGTGGCCGGAGGCGGCACCGTTCCTGGACGGGAAGGCGCTCCAAGGGGCCGAGAAACTGGGGCTGCCCGCTTCGCCGGCGAATCTCGTACGGCTGGCGGAACAGGTCGACCAAGCCGAGCAGGGCGAGCGAGCCGGGCAGGCCGACGACCGCGGGCCCGCCGTGCTCGCGGCGGCCCTGGTGCGTGCCGCTCTGGACAAGCACGTCGTGGACGATGTCGCAGCGCACGCGTGAGGCCTGAGCGGCCCCGGGGACACCCTGCCGCCCGGCGGGGGCCCTGCCCCGGGACTGCGCCGCCGCACTCCTCGGCATGCGGGTGGGCATCGTCAAGTCACGGCTGCACCGGGCCCGGGACTCCTTCCGGAAGGCATGGACGTCATGACTGTTCCCCCGCCCCCCCCAGTGGCCCACCACCCCCGGCCTCGACCCGGTCCGCCGCCTGCACGCCCTCGCGGCGGGCGTCCGCGGCGCCCGCGGGAACCGGGCCGCACCGGGGCGGGCACGGTCACTGAGGCGATCCGGCCCTCAGTCCTCGACGACCAGCGCCGGAGTCTCCTTCGTCAGCACTTCACCGCGGAAGAACGAAGGGCTCCTGCGCTGCATCACGACCATCAGCACCAGGCCGAGCAGCAGCAGACCGACACCGATCACGAACACCGAGCCGACCCCGAAGACCGACGAACCGGAGCCGTACGCGGGGTTCCACATGTCGTAGAGGGTCTTGCCGAAGACCGCGGTGAGCAGGATGCCGCCGACGACCGGGAAGAGGCCCTTGAAGACCAGGTCGCGGACGGAGCGCGTCAGGTCGGCGCGGAAGTACCAGGCGCAGGCGAAGGCCGTCAGCGCGTAGTAGAAGCAGATCATGAGGCCGAGCGCGTAGATCGTGTCGACCAGGACGTGTTCGCTGACCAGGGTCATGACCGTGTAGAAGACACCGGTCGCCACGCCCGCCGTGACCGTGGCCTTCCCCGGGGTACGGAACCGCGGGTGGACGCGGGCGTACGAGGCGGGCAGGGCCTCGTACGTGGACATCGCGAGGACCGTGCGGGCCACCGGGATGAAGGTGGTCTGCAGGCTGGCGGCGGCGGAGGCGAGCACGGCGATGAAGAGCAGGACGCCGAGGCCGGGGCCCATGACCGGGCCGGCGAGTGCGGCGAAGACGTTGTCGGAGGTGTCCGGGTTGGCGAGGCCGAGACCGGAGCTGCCGGAGCCGACCGCCATCTGGGCGGCGACACCGGTCGCCAGGTAGGAGCCGACGAGCACGACCATCGCGATGAGAGCGGCGCGCCCGGGGGTCTTCTCGCTGCCGATGGTCTCCTCGTTGGCGGTCAGACAGGTGTCCCAGCCCCAGAACATGAAGATCGACAGCGAGAGGCCCGCCGTGAACGTCGCGAACGACTGCACCGCGAACGGGTTCAGCCAGGACCAGGAAAAGTGCAGCGACGAGGTGAACTCCCCACTGTTCGCCTTCTGCAGGGCCATCGCCACGAACAGCGCGAGGACGACGAGTTGAAGGCCCACCAGGGCGTACTGGATCCCCTTGGTGGCCGTCATGCCCCGGTAGCTGATCGCCGTGGCGACCGCGATCAGGATCAGACAGGTGAGGATGTGGACAGGCTTGCTGTCGTCCAGAGCGGCGATCGAACCGCTGCCCGTGATCTCGCCCGCGAGGAGCCAGAAGTACGAGGTGGCGACGCCCGCCAGGTTCGACAGCACGATGATCGTCGCGATGACCAGGCCCCAGCCGCACATCCACCCGACACGCGGGCCGAAGGCCTTCACCGTCCAGGTGAAGGAGGTGCCGCAGTCCGGCATGGCCTTGTTGAGTTCGCGGTACGCGAAGGCGACGAGCAGCATCGGCAGGAAGCCGGCCAGGAAGACGGCGGGCATCTGCACGCCGACCTCTCCCGCCGTGGAACCGAGGGTGGAGGTGAGGCAGTAGACGGGGGCGACGGTGGAGATGCCGATGACGGCGCTGCCCATCAGGCCGACGGAGTTCCCGCCGAGGCCCTTGCCGCGCACTCCGCCGTCTGCCGGGGCGTCGCCCCGTCCCGCCTCTCCGGCCTGCGGCCGAGCGTCCAGCTGTGTCATGAAAAGGACATTAAGCGCTGCGATATCCACATCCGGAGGCTGAGACTCCACCCCCTCGACCTTGAATTTCAGGCGTCTTGGCGTCCAAGTTGGATGTAATTGAAGGCAATCAGCGACCGGTGCCTACTAATGATAGGTCGATAACCGATCACGGCACCGTACGGGAATCGCAGCACTGTCCGTTTTGTGGGGATTCAAAATTTTCCCGTGGATGTTCGCTCAGCGGACACCCACACAGGCGTGTACACCGCTCACCGGTTCAGCCCGGCCAGACGATCGCCTGGAGTTCGCTGTACGCGTGCAGGGCGTACGAGCCGACGTCGCGCCCGACACCGCTCTTCTTGAACCCACCGAACGGGGCCTCCATGTTCCGCCCGATGGTGTTCACGCCGACCCCGCCGGCGCGCAGCCGCCGGGCCACCCGGAAGGCGCGTGCCACGTCCGACGACCAGACGTAGTCGATCAGTCCGTAGTCGCTGTCGTTGGCGAGTGCGATGCCCTCCTCCTCGTCGTCGAAGGGGACGACCACGACGACCGGGCCGAAGATCTCCTCGCGGACGACGCGCATGTCGTTGGTGCAGTCGGCGAGGAGGGTCGGCGCGACGTAGAAGCCCCGGTCGGGTCCGGCCGGGCGTTCGCCGCCCGTGACGATCCTGGCCCCCTCCTTCCGCCCCAGCTCGATGTACGACTCGACGCGGTCGCGGTGGGCGGCGGAGATGACCGGCCCGACGACCGTTCCCCTGACCGTCGGATCGCCCACCGTCAGATGGCCCGCGTACGCGGCGAGCCGTTCGATCAGGGCGTCGTGGGCCGCGCGTTGGACGAGGACGCGGGTCGGGGCCGTACAGATCTGTCCGCTGTAGAAGGAGAACGTGGTGCCGATGCCCGCCGCCGCGGAGTCGAGGTCCGCGTCGTCCAGGACGACGGCGGCGCCCTTCCCGCCCAGTTCCATCAGCTGCCGCTTCATGGAGCGCCCGCACACCTCGGCGATGCGCTGCCCGACGGCGGTGGAGCCGGTGAAGCTGACCATGTCGACGTCCGGTGAGTCGACGGCCGCCTCCCCCGCGTCCGGGCCCGACCCGGTGACGACGTTGACGACGCCCGCCGGGACACCGGCCGCTTCGAGCGCCTCGGCCATCCGGTAGACGGAGAGCGGGTCCTGCGGTGCGGGTTTCACGACGACCGTGTTGCCCATGGCGAGTGCGGGGGCGATCTTGCCGGCCGGGTTGGCCCACGGGTTGTTGTACGAGGTGATGCAGGTGACGACGCCGACCGGCTGGCGTACGGCCAGCGCCCCGAAGATTCCGGCCCGGCCCATCGGGCCGGCCTCGTTGATCTGCGGTGCGACGGCTTCCTCGACCGGCTCCAGGGCGCCCTTGGCGTACCGGCGGAAGCGGGAGGCGCCGACGGCGACCTGCATGCCCCTGGCCGTTGCCGTGGTGGCGCCGCTCTCCGCCTGGGCGAGCGCGGCGTTGCCGGTCAGGTCGCGCTGCATCAGGTCGGCTGCCCGGTCGAGGATCGCGGCCCGCTCCTCGGGGCGGGTGCGGGACCATGTGGCGAACGCCTCGCGGGCCGCGGCTGCCGCCGCGTAGACCTGCGCGCGGCTCGCCTCGGGGGCGAGGCCGACGGTGTCCTCCGTCGCCGGGTTGATCACCTCGTAGTGGCCGTGGTCCGGTTCGGTCCACTCGCCGCCGATGAAGAGGCGCTGGGGTGTGTTCACAGTGTGCTCACCGTCCGGGTGTCGCGGCCCGAGCGGAGCACCGTACCGGGGACCGCGCCGGTCACCTTGTCGTCGCGCAGGGTCTCCACGCCGTTGACGCGGACCGACACGATGCCGATGGCCTTGGCGTCGAGACGGGGGCTGTCGCCGGGCAGATCGTGTACGAGGGTGGCGGGCCCGGCGTCGATGCGTTCGGGGTCGAAGAGGACGAGGTCGGCGTGGAAGCCCTCCCCGATCCTGCCGCGGCCTCGAAGCCCGAAGAGGCGGGCGGGGTCGTCGGTGAGCATCTTGACGGCCTGTTCGAGAGGGAGGAGCTTGCGTCGGCGCAGGCAGTCGCCGAGGAAGCGGGTGGTGTACGGGGCCCCGCACATCCGGTCCAGGTGCGCGCCCGCGTCGGAGCCGCCGAGCATGACGTCCTCGTGTTCCCAGGTCTGCCGGCGCAGCTCCCAGGAGTCGGGGTCGTTGTCGGTGGGCATGGGCCACAGCACCGTACGCAGGTCGTCGGCGGCGCAGATCTCGACGAGGCAGTGGAAGGGGTCCCGGCCGCGTTCGGCGGCGATGTCGCGGACGACGCGTCCGCTCAGTCCCTCGTTGGCCGCGCTGTACGTGTCCCCGATGACGTACCGGCCGAAGTCGGCGAGCCGGCGGAAGACGCCGGCCTCCTTGCTGTCGGCGCGGCGCAGCATCTCGGTGCGGGTGGCGGCGTCGCGGAGCCGCTCGATGCGTTCGGGGACGGGGAGGGCGAGGATGTCGCCCCAGCCGGGGATGAGGTTGAGGGCGCAGAAGGTGCCGAGCGACATGTTCATGGGGGTGAGGATCGGCATGGTGAGGGCGACGATCCGGCCACCGGCCCGCCGGGCGCGTTCGCTGGGGACGAGCTGGCGGGGTACGCGTTCGGGGACGGCGGCGTCGATGGTGAGGACGTTCCAGTTCAGCGGGCGTCCGGCGATGGCGGTCATGTCGACGAGGAGGTCGATCTCCTCGTCGGAGAACTGGTCGAGGCAGCCCGCGACAATCGCTTCGAGCTGCGTTCCCTCGTGTTCGCCGACGGCACGGGAGAGGGCGAGGAGCTCCTCGGGCAGCGCGTGCCGGGAGGCGACGGGTTGTCCGTCCCCGTCGGAGTGGGTGGCGGACTGGGTGGTGGAAAGGCCCCAGGCCCCGGCGTCCATGGCGTCGTGGAAGAGCGCCAGCATGGCGGCCAGCTGCCCGGGTGTGGGCTGTCCGCCGATCGCGTCGGCGCCCATGACGTGCCGGCGCAGGGCGCAGTGGCCGACCATGAACCCGGCGTTGACGGCGATCCGCCCTTCGAGGGCGTCGAGGTATTCGCGGAAGCTGGACCACGTCCAGTCGACGCCCTCCTCCAGGGCCTTGAGGGCCATGCCCTCGACCCGCGCCATCATGCGGCGGGTGTAGTCGGCGTCCTCGGGGCGTTCGGGATGGAGCGGGGCGAGGGTGAATCCGCAGTTGCCCCCGGCGACGGTGGTGACGCCGTGGTTCATGGACGGGGTGGCGTACGGGTCCCAGAAGAGCTGGGCGTCGTAGTGGGTGTGCGGGTCGACGAAACCGGGGGCGAGGACGAGTCCGGTGGCGTCCTCGGTGGTGACGGCCTCCTCGGCGAGCGTGCCCGGTTCGGCGATGACGGCGATGCGCCCGTCGCGCAGGCCGATGTCGGCGGGGTACGAGGGTCCGCCGGTGCCGTCCACGACGGTCGCTCCGCGGATGAGGTGGTCGAGCATGACGGGGTTCCCTTCTGTGGTGTGTGGGGGGCCGGGGCGCGCGCGGCCGCACCGCGCACCCCGGCCCCACGGAGCGGCGGTCCGGGAAGACGCCGCTGGTCGGGGGAGTCAAGCCCCTCCGGCGAAACTGAAGACCAAGCCCGACCGGGCAAAATCAAGCCCCTCCGGCGATTGAGGAGCGGGGGTAGGGGGCGCTGCCCCCGAAACCCCCCTACGCCGCGCCGCGGAACCGCGAGGTCCGATGCACCGGATCCGTATCGATCTCCGGAATCACGTGCTCCCCGATCAGCCTGATCGAGTTCAGCGTGTCCTCACGGCTCATCCCCACCGGCAGCCCGAAGCTCAGCTGATCCGCCCCCGCCTGCTCCCACCGCTTGCACTGCCGCAGCACCTCGTCAGGATCGCCGCAGATCATCAGCTCCTCCGCGATCAGGAGCTCGATGATCTCCTCGGAGTACTCCGGCAGCAGCTCGGGCCACTCCGGTACGCCCTCGGGCCGGGGGAACGTGTCGTGGTAGCGGAACAGCAGCGACTGCAGGTAGTTCAGCCCGCCGCCCACCGCGATCTCGACGGCCTTCGCGTGCGTCTCGGCGCAGATGGCCGTGGACGTGACCATGACGTTGTCGTTGACGAAGTCCCCGACGGGTTCGGCGTCCTTGACCGCCGTCTTGTAGGACTCGACGACCCACTCCATGTCGGAGACCTTCTGCACGCTGAAGCCCAGCACGCCGAGCCCCTTCTTCCCCGCCATCGCGTACGAGGACGGCGACCCTGCCGCGTACCACATCGCCGGGTGCGACTTCCCGTACGGCTTGGGCAGAATCTTGCGCGGCGGCAGCGACCAGTGCTTGCCCTGGAAGCCGACGTACTCGTCCTGGAGCCACATCTTGGGGAACTCGGCGATGGTCTCTTCCCAGAGTTCCTTGGTGTGGTTCATGTCGGTGATGCCCGGCATGAAGCCCAGGATCTCGTGGCTGCCGGCCCCGCGCCCGGAGCCGAATTCGAAGCGGCCCTCGGAGAGGTGGTCGAGCATGGCGACCTTCTCGGCCACCTTCACCGGGTGGTTGACAGGGGCGAGCGGGTTGAAGATCCCGGATCCGAGGTGGATGCGGTCGGTGGCGTGCGCGAGATAGCCCAGGTACACATCGTTGGCCGAGAGATGCGAGTACTCCTCCAGGAAGTGATGCTCGGAGGCCCAGGCGTACTTGAAGCCGGACTTGTCCGCCTGGATGACGTACTCGGTCTCCTCGATCAGCGCCTTGTGCTCAGCCCCGGGGTCGGTCCTGGCCCGCGCGGCGGGCACGTACCCCTGTACAAAGAGCCCGAATTCCAAGGGGGTTCACCGTCCTCAATCGTTTCTGACGTATCGTCAGTTCGTGATGCAGACTGTTCCACCGGCACCCGCACCCGTCAATACCTGACGCACCGTCAGGTCTGCTGGAGGGGTCCCCCCGGAGCGGCCGGAGGCGGCCGCTCAGAACAGGCTGACGCCCGCCAGCCAGCCCCCGTCGATGACGAACGGCTGCCCGGTGATGTACGAGGAGTCGTCCGAGGTCAGGAAGAGCGCCAGCGCCGCCACCTCCTCCGGCCGCCCGATCCGCCCCAGCGGTACGAGCTTCCGGTACAGCTCGGCCACCGCCTCCCTGGACTCCTCCGGGTCCGCGGTCGGGTCCAGCGCCGCCGGGTTGGTCATCGCGGTGTCCACGGCACCGGGGCACAGCGCGTTGACCCGTATCCTCTTTGCCGCCAGCTCCACCGCCGCCACTTTCGTCAGCCCGAGCACCGCGTGCTTGGTGGCGGCGTACGCGCCCACGAACGCCATGCCCGTGAGCCCCGTGTACGAGGCCGTGTTGACGATGGTCCCGCCGCCCGCGGCCTCGATCTCGGGCGCGACGTTCTTGATCCCGAGGAACGCGCCCACCTGATTGACCTGCACCACCTGCTGGAACTCCTCCAGTGGCGTCGCCACCAGCTCGTTGAACCGCAGGATCCCCGCGTTGTTGACCAGCCCGTCGATCCCCCCGTAGGCGCCCTTCGCCGCGGCGACGGCGGCCTGCCAGTCCTCCTCCCGGCTCACATCCAGATGGACGAACCGGGCGACGTCCCGCCCCAGCTCCTCCCTCAACTCCTTGGCCAGCGCCTCGCCCTGCTCGTCGAGCACATCGGCGATCACCACCCGCGCGCCCTCCGCCACGAAGAGCCGCGCCTCCTGCTCGCCCTGCCCGCGCGCCGCCCCGCTGATCAGCACGGTGCGCCCGTCCAGCTTGCCCATGACCTGACTCCTACCTGTCGAGATGGGGTGCGACCTCGGCGGCGAACGCCGTCATCTGGTCGGTCAGTTCGCTACGGCTCCGGCTGCGGAACCGCACCTGGATCTGGTGAACGCCCATGGCCCCGTACGCGCGCAGCGACTCGGCGAGCACCTCCGGCTTTCCGGCGAGGGTGCGCCGCCCCACGGACCACTCCGGCTCACCGACGTACAGCGGCTCGGTGATCGCGCCGATGACGATCGGATCCTCGATCCCGGCCGCCTCGCGCAACTCCTTGAGCCGGGCGATCTGCGCGGGCAGCTTCTCCCGCGGATCCCCCTGCGGCAGCCAGCCGTCGCCCCGCACCGCGGCCCGGCGCACGGCGGCGGGCGAGGAGCCGCCCACCCAGAGAGGCACCCGCTCCTGGGCCGGCCGCGGCAGCTGCCCGAGACCGGCGAAGGAGTACCGTTCCCCCACGAACTCGGGGTACTCCTCGGGACCCAGCGCGGCCTTCAGCGCGTCGATGGTCTCGTCGAGGACCCCGCCCCGCCCGTCGAAGTCCGCCCCGAGCGCCTGGAACTCCTCCGGTACGTGCCCGGCCCCGACACCGAGGATCAGCCGGCCGCCGCAGAGGTGGTCGAGGGTGGCGTACTGCTTGGCGGTGGCCAGCGGGTGCCGCAGGCCGACGACGGCGACATGGCTCATCAGCAGGACCCGCTCGGTGATCCCGGCAAGAAAGGAGAGAGTGGCGACCGGGTCGTACCAGACGGTACCCATGACCCCGGCGAGCCTCCGCGGGATCGCGACGTGGTCACAGCTCGCCAGGTAGGCGAAGCCGGTACGGTCCGCGGTGCGGGCGATCTCGGCGAGATCGGCGGGGGTGGCCGCGGCCTCCCACCCCTCGGCATAGATGGTGCTCTGCGACTGGACCGGGAGCTGCATCCCGTACGGCAGCGGCCCGGTGAGCGGTATCGGCACCGAACGGCCTCCTCCCCGCTTGAATCTGACGCATCGTCACTTGACGGCGCGGGGGCCATCGTCGTACCTGACGTCGCATCAGACAAGGGGCGGGAGCGGTCGACCCGGTACGCCGCGGCGGGAGGCGACCGCCGCCGGGCCCGGCACAAGAGGGCCGCCATGGTGCGGCTGCCGCCGATCACCGCGACCCTGCGGGGCTGCGGGAGCGCGAGGGGCATCATCTCGGCCGGCTCATCTCGACGAGCTCCTGACCCTTCAGTAACCTTACTTTGGAGTAAATCCAGGATCGAGCAGGGAGTCCGGACCATGGCCGACCGCTATCTGCACTTCACCGACACAGCGCCCGGCCAGTTCCTGACCCGGCGGCTCGGCCTCCCGCAGGCGCAGGACGAGTTGACCCGTACCGCCGACCGGCTCAACGCCACCGCGCTGCCGCTGGACATCACCGCCGCGGACGCTGCGGAACCGATCGTCGCCGCGGCGTCCATCGCCGGTATCTCGGGCAACACCGGCCAGACGAACTACGCGGCGGGCAAAGCGGGCATGATCGGTCTGGTCCGCTCGCCTGCCCCGCGTGCCGCCGCCGACCACGCTGTCACGGTCAACGCGGTGGCCCCGGGCTTCATCGAGACGAAGATGACCGCGACCGTCCCCCTCTTCATGCAGGAGGCGGGCCGCCGGATGAACTCCCTTGCGCAGGGCGGTCTGCCGGTCGATGTCGCCGAGACCATCGCCTGGTTCGCCCAGCCCTCGTCGACGGCCGTCAACGGCCAGATCATGCGGGTCTGCGGCCAGAGCCTGCTGGGTGCGTGACCCATGCCGAATCTGAACGTGACACTCGTACGGGCAGCTGTCACGTTCCCGTTCAAGAGGGCCCCTCGCCCGGGCGCCGCCGTACCCACCGGCCGGGCGGTCCTCCCGGCCGCGCCGATCGCACCGGGCCCCCTCGCCTCGTACCGACGGGTCTGCGGCTTCTCCGGAACGGGCGCGCTGCCGCTCGCGTACCCGCATGTGCTGGGCTTCCCGCTCGCCACGCGGCTGATGACGGCCAGCGAGTTCCCGCTGCCGGTCGTCGGGCTCGTCCACACCTGGATCGAGATCACCCGCCACCGGACCCTGCACCCGGCCGATCCGCTCGAACTCACGGTGTACGCCGACGGGTCGGCCCCGCACCGGCGCGGCACCGAGGTCACGATGGTCACCGAGGCACGACTGGCGGGCGAGCTGGTCTGGGAGTCCCGCAGCGGCTATCTCTCCCGGCACGCGACGCGCGCGCCCGTCGCCACGGGGGTCCCGGCCCCGGACCCGAGCCCGGTCCCCGAGCTTCCCGCCGTCGCCGAGTGGTGGCTCCCCGGCGATCTGGGGCGCCGTTACGGTGCCGCGTCGGGCGACCGCAACCCCATCCACCTGTATCCGCTCACCGCCCGGCTCTTCGGCTTCCCCCGGGCCATCGCCCACGGCATGTGGACCGTCGCCCGCTGCCTGGCCGCGGCACCGCGGCCCGATGAAGTCCGTCGGGTACGGGCCGACTTCAGGTCTCCCGTTCTGCTGCCCGCCACCGTCACCTACGCGGCGGACCACACCGGCTTCCAGCTGCGCGGCACAGACCGCGTCCACCTCACCGGGACGACACTCAGGTCGCCCGGTCCGCGGCCCGATTCGGCGGCTGCCACGGACGGCCGTCCATAAGGTTCTCCAGTCCCGCCCAGGAGAAGTTCATCAGAGTGGCCGCGGCCTCCTTCGCCGAGATGCCCGGGGTCTCGTTCGCCCATCCGGCGAGCGATTCCGCGGCCCCCACGAGCGCCTGCGCCAGCCCCGCCACATCGCGGCCGGGGAGCGCCGGGTCGTGGTGCGCCTCGCGTGCCGCGGCCCCGATCAGGCCGGTCACGAACGCCACGATCTCGTCCCGCATCGCCGTGACCTCGGCGGCGAAGGGCTCCCCGTGCGTGCGCGCCTGGCGGTGCAGCACCGACCAGCCGTCCGGATGCTCCGCCGTGTGCGTGAAGAACGCGCGCAGCCCGGACCACAGTTGCCGGTCGGCCGGAAGTCCCGGCTCCGCCCCCGCCCGTACCGCGTCGACCAGCGCTTTCGCCTCGCGCCGGATACAGGCGGTGAAAAGCTCTTCCTTGGAGTTGAGGTACAGATACACCAAGGGCTTGGACACCCCGGCCAGCTCGGCGATCTCGTCCATCGACGCGGCACGGTATCCGCGCTGCCCGAAGGTCCGCACGGCGGCGTCCATCATCTGCTGCTCACGCACGGCACGCGGCATCCGTCTGCTCTTCACGGCACCCACGTCGACTTCCTCCCGCCCCGCTGCGCCACTCCCCGGTAAGAGTACGGCGCGGGTCTCCTCGACGTCGTACGGAGCAGTGGCGGCCCGGTTCCGGACGGCCGGTTCCCGGACAGGGCCCCATGCGCACCGTGTGGACCCAGCGGCTATCAGTGCGGCGCCCGGGTACTGCCGAGGACTCCGACGGCCGCGACGGGCGCTGGTGCATTACCCGGGGCACCGCGCAGGACCGGATGGTCTCCACCGTCGACCCCGAGGCCCGGCACACCCACAAGACCCGCACCCACCAGCAGGACGGATACAAGGGCCACCTGGCCATCGAGCCCGAGACCGGGTTGTACACCGCCGTTGCCCTGCGGCCCGGCAGCGGCCCCGAGCACCACGAGGCCGCCGTCGGCCCGGACCTGCTCGCCGAAGAAGTCGAGCCGGTGGACGCCTTCGGTGACACCGCCTACTCCACCGGCCAGGTCCGCCAGGCCCTCGAAGAGGCAGGACACCGGCTGTTCCTCAAAGCCGCCCCGCTCCGGGCGGCCGTCCCCGGCGGCTTCACCCTGGACGACTTCGACTTCGACATCGACACCGCCGCCGCCACGGTGAGCAGCACACCCACCAACGGAACGTGCCCCACACCCAAATCGCGGGTGCGGGGCACGTTCCATACGAGCCTGGGGACGTCAGGCGGCGGCGAGCACAGCCTGCGACTCATCCACGGGGGAGGGCGTCGCCGCGTTGTACCTGTCGCGGTCGAGGATCTTCTCTCGCGAAGCCACAATCAACGGAGTTACAACTTGACCAGCAACGTTCGTGGCCGTGCGCATCATGTCCAGGATCGGGTCGATGGCCATGAGCAGACCGACACCCTCCAGCGGGAGGCCCAGCGTCGACAGCGTGAGGGTCAGCATGACCGTGGCGCCGGTGAGGCCGGCGGTGGCCGCGGAGCCGATCACCGAGACGAACGCGATCAGGACGTAGTCACCGACACCCAGCTGGACGTCGAAGATCTGCGCGATGAAGATCGCGGCCAGCGCCGGGTAGATCGCGGCGCAGCCGTCCATCTTGGTGGTGGCGCCGAACGGGACCGAGAAGGAGGCGTACTCCTTCGGGACGCCGAGGCGCTCGGTGACCTTCTGGGTGACCGGCATCGTGCCGACCGAGGAGCGGGAGACGAACGCCAGCTGGATCGCCGGCCAGGCGCCCTTGAAGAACTGCAGCGGGCTGAGCTTGGCGACGGTGGCGAGCAGCAGCGGGTACACACCGAACAGCACCAGGGCGCAGCCGATGTAGACGTCGGCGGTGAACGTCGCGTACTTGCCGATGAGGTCCCAGCCGTAGTCGGCGATCGCGTAGCCGATGAGGCCGATGGTGCCGATGGGGGCGAGGCGGATGACCCACCACAGGGCCTTCTGGAGGAGCTCCAGGATGGACTCGCTGAGGGTGAGGATCGGCTGGGCCTTCTCGCCGAGCTTGAGCGCGGCGATGCCGGCGACGGCGGCCATGAAGACGATCTGGAGGACGTTCAGCTCGGTGAACGGGGTGATCACGTTGTCCGGGATGATGCCGGTGAGGAAGTCGAGCCAGGAGCCCGCGTGTTCCGGCAGCTTGCCGTCCTTCGGCGTGAGACCGGTGCCGGCACCCGGGTTGGTGATCAGGCCGATCGCGAGGCCGATCGCGACCGCGATCAGCGAGGTGATCATGAACCAGAGCAGCGTGCGGGTGGCCAGCCGGGCGGCGTTGTTGACCTTGCGCAGGTTGGTGATCGACACCAGGATCGCGAAGAAGACGAGCGGCGCGACGGCCAGCTTCAGCAGCTGGACGAAGATGTGGCCGACCTTGTCGAGCGTGGTGTAGAGCCAGTTGATGTCGTACGTACGGGCAAGCCACCCGAGGACGACACCGAGGACGAGACCGGCGACTATCTGGGCCCAGAACGGGACCTTGGGTATACGGGAACGGGAACGGGAACCGGAGCCGGATGGGCTGTCGGTCGCGGCGGCGGACGCGGGATTCGCGGACACGGACACACTCCAGGGGTGGCGCACCGGGGCGCACGGGGGATGTTGTGCGAGGGACGGGGGTGCGGCGCCCGCGTCAGGGGCGGCGCCGCTGCATGGTGCCGGTTCAGACGTTGCGGCAACAGACCGCAGACATACAGCGGCAGAGATCGACATGCAGGCGCTCCACGAGCGGGACGCTCGCGGCGAATCGATGGCGCACTACTGTCTTCATGGCGAACACGTTAACACTTGAACTTTGAGAACCTCAAAGGTCTTCTTTGACTCCGCCCGGGTGGCGACACGGGCCCCGGAGCGCCCAATACGCCTGCAGGAACGGCGAAACCCCAGTACAGGAGCGGCTGCTCCTGTACTGGGGTTTCGCACGGAAGGGTGCGGGTGTGAGGAAACTTACGTAGCCCTTACGAGGGCTTGCACAGCTTTACGGGGCTTGCGCAGCCTTACGGGGCCTTGTGCAGCCGCCCGCGTCGCCCTCGGCCGGTCGTCACTGGGTGACGTGGTCCTCGCGGTTCCGGTTGGCTTCGAGCCGCGCCTTGGTGCGGCCGACCGTGGACACGATCTGCTCGGACATCTCGTCACGCTGCTTGCGCAGCAGCACGTAGCTGAGCGGCGCGGACAGGACCAGGGCGAGGAGGATCACCCAGATGAAATTGGAGCCGCCCGCCCCGGAGGGCAGCAGGCCGAAGTGGACGGCCACGGCCGCGACGGCGAAGCAGCCTACGAAGATGCTGAGGCGCATCGCGGTGTACCGAATGGTCGCGCTCGGCTTGGCAGCGGACACAGTTGGCCCCTCTCTCTACGTACGACGGTCCTGCGATCCTGCCCGACCAGTGAAGCATGCCCCGGAATCGATCACTTCGGAGGGCTGCGCCGTAAGGGGTGCGCCGCGTCCGCCGCGGGCCCTCAGCCGAGCGGCAGGAGCATGATGATGTCGTCGCGGTCGTCCCCCTCGGCCACCCGGATCGCGTCGGGCACCCGCCCCACCTCCTTGTATCCGCACGAGGTGTAGAACCGGTCGACTCCGGTGCCTCCGCGGCAGGTGAGCCGGATGGCCTCGATCCCCCCGATCCCCCGGGCGGCGTCCGCGGCGGCGTCCATCAGGTCGCGCCCATAGCCCTTGCCCTGGTGGCGGGGATGGACCATCACCGTGTAGAGCCAGAGCCAATGGGTCATCAGCCGGTGCGTGTTGAGGGCGAGGAAGGCCGTGGCGGCGACGGCACCCTCCCGGTCGCGGCCGACCAGGAGGCGGGTGTGTCCCTCGGCCATGGCGACGAGGTGCCTGACCAGCTCGGGCTGGACGTCGTCGATCGTGACGGGCGGTACGAAGCCGACCGCGCCGCCCGCGTCGGAGACATCGGCCCACAGCTCGGTGATGCCGTCCCGCAGGGCGCGGTCGACCTTCGGGTCCAGCTCAAACGTAAGCGCCATAGCAGCAGATTAACTATTACCGACCCGCCGCCTCAAGCCACGTCCCGTACGCGAGGAGGCCCCTGCACGAGCAGAGCCCCGGCCGGCGGCCGGAGCTCTGCTCGCACGGGGCTGCTGACGACGGAACGTCAGACGCGCATCGGCTGCGGCGACTCGCGCCGCCCGGCGTCCGGGCCCGGGTACTCGCGGATGATCTCGTACCGGGTGTTGCGCTCCACGGGCCGGAAGCCCGCATCCCGGATCAGGTCGAGCAGATCGTCGCGGCCGAGCTTGTTCGGCGTACCGTAGTTGTCCGCGTCGTGCGTGATCTTGTACTCGACGACCGAGCCGTCCATGTCGTCCGCGCCGTGCTGGAGCGCGAGCTGGGCGGTCTGCACGCCGTGCATCACCCAAAAGACCTTGACGTGCGGGACGTTGTCGAAGAGGAGCCGCGAGACGGCGAAGGTCTTCAGCGCCTCGGCGCCGGTCGCCATCGTCGTCCGGGCCTGGAGCTTGTTACGGACCTTGCCGTCCTTCATGTCCACGAAGTCGTGCTGGTAGCGCAGCGGGATGAAGACCTGGAAGCCACCGGTCTCGTCCTGCAGCTCACGCAGCCGCAGCACGTGATCGACGCGGTGCCGGGGCTCCTCGATGTGCCCGTACAGCATCGTCGCCGGGGTCTTGAGACCCTTCTCGTGCGCCAGGCGGTGGATGCGCGACCAGTCCTCCCAGTGGGTGTCGTGGTCCACGATGTGCTGCCGGACCTCCCAGTCGAAGATCTCCGCGCCGCCGCCGGTCAGCGACTCCAGACCGGCCTCGATCAGCTCGTCGAGGATCTCGGAGGCGGAGAGCCCGGAGATGGTCTCGAAGTGGTGGATCTCGGTGGCGGTGAACGCCTTGAGGGAGACCTGCGGCAGGGCCTCCTTCAGCGCGCTGAGCGAGCGCGGGTAGTAACGCCACGGCAGGGTGGGGTGCAGCCCGTTGACGATGTGCAGTTCGGTGAGGTTCTCGCCCTCCATCGCCTTCGCGAGCCGGACGGCCTCCTCGATGCGCATGGTGTACGCGTCCTTCTCGCCCGGCTTGCGCTGGAACGAGCAGTACGCGCACGACGCGGTGCACACGTTGGTCATGTTGAGGTGCCGGTTGACGTTGAAGTGCACGACGTCGCCGTTCTTGCGCATCCGCACCTCATGGGCGAGGCCGCCGAGCCAGGCCAGGTCGTCCGACGCGTAGAGGGCGATGCCGTCCTCACGGGTCAGCCGCTCCCCTGCGCGGACCTTCTCCTCCAGCTCGCGCTTGAGCCCAACGTCCATGCGGCTGCCTCCCAGGTGTCGACGTACTGTGCCTTCCCGGCGATACCGGGCGAAACCCCCGGTCCCCCGGGGGCTCCACCACGGTACGCCTACACCTCTTCGGGAAGTTCCCCGACCCGGTTCTCCCACTTGGTGGAGAGCACGATCGTGGTACGCGTACGCGAGACGCCCCTCGTACCGCTGAGCCGGCGAATGGTCCGCTCCAGGCCGTCCACGTCACCGACGCGCACCTTGAGCATGTACGAGTCGTCGCCCGCGATGAACCAGGCGTCCTCGATCTCCGCGAGGTCCTTCAGCCGGCGCGCCACGTCCTCGTGATCGGCCGCGTCGGAGAGCGAGATGCCGATCAGGGCCGTGACGCCGAGCCCCAGGGCGGCGGCGTCGACGGTGGCGCGGTAACCGGTGATGACACCGGCGGTTTCCAGCCGGTTGATGCGGTCGGTGACGCTGGGCCCGGAGAGCCCGACGAGCCGTCCCAGCTCGGCGTACGAGGCCCTGCCGTTCTCCCTGAGGGCCTGAATGAGCTGCCTGTCCACCGCGTCCATATGACTGAAACCTTCCATTGTTCAGCAGTATCGCGAGTTTACGTGTAGAATCTAAGGCATGTGGGCGTCAGCGCCTGCAAATCTTCCCGAACATCCAAAAAATGCTTTCGAATCATCAGGAGTGAGAACACCGTGTACACGATCGAGATGGCCTACGCCCGGATGCGCGAGCTGCAGGACCTGGCCAACCGCTCGCGTGCCCACCAGCCCGCCGCCGCGCGCCGCATCGACAAGGCCAGCAGCCCGCGCGCCACGAAGAAGCGCTGACCACCGGCTCAGCCATCCCTGCGGGAGCCACGACCGAGCTCTCCTTCCCACCGGCGGTACAGGCCGTGCGGCACCCCCGCCGCGTCCAGCACCCGCCCCGCGACGAAGTCCACCAGATCCTGGATGTGCGTCGCCCCCGCGTAGAACGCCGGAGAGGCGGGCAGCACCACGGCGCCCGCCTCGTCCAGGCTCACCAGATGCTTCAGCGTCTGCCCGTTCAGCGGGGTCTCCCGCACCGCGACGACCAGCTTCCGCCGCTCCTTGAGCGTCACGCTCGCGGCCCGCTGGAGCAGATCCTTCGAGAGCCCGAGCGCCACCCCGGCCACGCACGCCGTCGACGCCGGGACGATCAGCATGCCCTTCGCCGGGTACGACCCCGAGGACGGCCCCGCGGCGAGATCACCGGCCGGCCAGTGCCGTACGCCCTCGATGTCCGCGTCGCCCACGTCGAAGGTGTGCGGCTTGCCGTCCGCCCCCCGCGCCAGCCAGCTGCGCAGATCCTCCCGCCAGTGCGCGTCGCGGAACGCGATCCCGGTCTCGTCCAGCAGCGTCAGCCGCGAGGCCCGGCTCACCACCAGATCGACGCTCTCCCCCGCAGCCAGCAGACCACGCAGCACGGAGGCCGCGAATGGAGTGCCCGAAGCGCCGGAAACCCCGACAATCCAAGGCTGCCGCTGGTGCTGACTCACTGAAGTCCCGGAATCCACACACCCGAGCCTATCCGGCGCACAAAGCGGCCACGCGTCAGGAGTTGGGGTCCGCCGGGAGGCTCGTGGGCGGCATCCGCCGGACCGCCCCCTATACCGTCAGTCCGCGCACCAGCAGGTCGAGCAGCGCGCACGCGAACAGCGCCATCCCGATGAACCCGTTGACCGAGAAGAACGCCCGGTTCAGCCGGGACAGATCGTGCGGGCGCACCACCCGGTGCTCGTACACGAAGGCGACGGCGACGATCACCATGCCGATCCAGTAGAAGAGTCCCGCCTGAGTGGCCAGCCCGAACCAGGCCAGCAGCCCGGTCGTCACCACATGGCAGACCCGCGCCCCCCAGAGCGCGGCCGGGATCCCGAACCGGGCCGGTACCGACAGCACCCCGTGCGCCCGGTCCGCCTGGACGTCCTGGCAGCCGAAGATCAGGTCGAAGCCGCCGATCCAGATTCCGACGGCGAGACCGAGGATCACCGCGTCCCACGACCAGCTGCCGGTCACCGCCAGCCAGGCGCCGATCGGACCTATCGCCTGCGCGATGCCGAGGATGGCGTGCGGGTAGTGGGTGAACCGCTTCCCGTACGGATAAACCACCATCGGCACGACGGCGACCGGTGCGAGCGCCAGACAGAGCGGGTTCAACAGCGCGGCCGCCCCGAGGAAGACGACGACGGCGATGATCGCCCCCGTCCACGCCGACTTCACGGACACCGCGCCGGTGACCAGTTCCCGGCCCGCGGTGCGCGGGTTACGGGCGTCGATCTCCCGGTCGATGATCCGGTTGCAGGCCATCGCGAACGTCCGCAGCCCCACCATGGCGATGGTGACGAGCAGCAGCGTGAGCCAGCGGATGGACTTGTCCGCCTGGAACATCGCGGTCAGGGCGGCGATATAGGCGAAGGGCAGCGCGAAGACCGAGTGCTCGATCATCACGAGCCGCAGGAACGCCTTGACCCTGCTGTTCGGCTGTACGGGCCCTGAGCCCAGTGCTGCTTCGGCGGCGCTCACAGTCCGTATTCCTTCCATCGGCGGTCGACCTTCGCCGCCGTCCCGGGGTCGGACTCGACCATCTCCGGCCAGCCCCCGTCCCGCGTGTAGCCCTCCTCGGGCCACTTCCTCGTCGCGTCGATCCCCGCCTTCCCGCCCCAGAACTGCTGGTAGGAGGCGTGATCGAGATGATCGACGGGCCCCTCGGCGACGGTCAGGTCCCGCGCGTAGTCCGTGTTTCCGAGCGCCCGCCAGGCCACCTCGTGCAGATCGTGGACGTCGCAGTCGGAGTCCACGACCACGATCAGCTTGGTCAGCGACATCATGTGCGCGCCCCAGACGGCGCTCATCACCTTCTGGGCGTGCTTCGGGTACTTCTTGTCGATCGAGACGATCGCACAGTTGTGGAAGCCGCCCGCCTCCGGCAGGTGGTAGTCCACGATGTCCGGCACGATGATCTTGAGGAGCGGCAGGAAGAACCGCTCGGTGGCCCGCCCCAGCGGCCCGTCCTCGGTCGGCGGCCGGCCCACCACGATCGACTGGAGCAGCGGACGCTTCCGCATGGTCACGCAGTCGATGGTCAGTGCGGGGAACGGTTCCTGCGGCGTGTAGAAGCCGGTGTGGTCGCCGAACGGCCCCTCGGGAAGCATCTTCCCGGGCTCCAGCCACCCCTCGATGACGACCTCCGCCTGCGCCGGGACCTGCAACGGCACCGTCTTGCAGTCGACCATCTCGATCCGCTTGCCCTGGATGAACCCGGCGAAGAGGTACTCGTCGATGTCCCCCGGCAGCGGAGCAGTGGAGGCGTACGTCACCGCGGGCGGCGCCCCGAACGCGATCGCGACCGGCAGCCGCTCCCCGCGCTTGGCGGCGACCTGGTAGTGGTTGCGGCTGTCCTTGTGGATCTGCCAGTGCATCCCGATGGTGCGCCGGTCGTGGCGCTGGAGCCGGTAGAGGCCCAGGTTCCGTACGCCGGTCTCCGGGTGCTTGGTGTGCGTGAGCCCCAGGTTGAAGAAGGAGCCGCCGTCCTCGGGCCAGGTGAAGAGCGCGGGCAGCAGGTCCAGGTCCACGTCGTCGCCGGTGAGAACGACCTCCTGCACGGGGGCGCTCTCGGACTTCACCTTCTTCGGCGGCACGTGCACCATCGACCCGAGCTTCCCGAAGGCCTCCCGCACCCCGACGAAGCCGTGCGGCAGCTCCGGCTTGAGCAGCCCGCCGATCTTGTCGCTGATATCGGCGTACGACTTCAGCCCGAGCGCCTTGAGCAGCCGCTTGTCGGTCCCGAAGACGTTCATGGCCAGGGGCATCGACGACCCCTTGACGTTCTCGAAGAGCAACGCGGGCCCGCCCGCCTTGTTCACCCGGTCGACGATCTCGCCGACCTCCAGATACGGGTCGACCTCGGCCTTGATGCGCTTGAGCTCGCCCTCGCGCTCCAGGGCCCGGAGGAGGGAACGAAGATCGTCGTAAGCCATGCCGTCCAGTTTGTCATTACCGTCGGCGATCCCCTGGGGTGCCCCACCTCGGTGGCCCTCGGACGGAACAGGGACGCGCCCGCGCCACGGGGGCGGACGCCTCCGGACGACCGGCTTCGCCGGGGCTACGGCCGCTGGAAAGAAGGAGGCCGGGAGAACAGGTCGTCCTCACTATTCTCCCGGCGGCTGGAGTGTCTCGGCCGGTCCCGCCGACACCAGCCCACGGTCACCGGAGGCCACCGCCGCGACGAACGCGCGCAGCATCTCGTTGTCCGCGCCACCGTGGCCGTCCGCCGCCGACGCCCCGCCGTCCGGGTCGAAGTCGAAGATCTCGCGGGTGTCGGTGAGGAAGTCGTGGAGCGTGACGGTACGGCCGTCGCCCTCCAGCGATCCACGGGCTCCACGATCCGCCGGGCGTCCGGATCACCGCTGCCCCGAGCTGAGGGCCGACATGCGTGAGGCGGGCCTCACCTGAACCCGGGTGTACGGCGTCGAGGGCCCCGCCCGGGCCCTGCCGAAAGCGGCCGAGCGGCACACCGGAGGGTCCCTCACCGCATCGCGGATATCCGCCTCCGCGCCGACCGCGGCCCGCATGGCGCAGCCGTACCCCGGCCTGCCGGCCGCCGGTTTCCCGCCTGCTCACCGTGGGACGTCATTGACACCGGCTACTCTGGGCGCGTCACCGGGGCGGGACAAGCCCCGCCATCTCTCCGCGGGGGGACCTTTCCACCATGTTCCGGGCCTTGATCTATCTCCTGCCTCTGGCGCTGACGATCTACGCGTTCATCGACTGCCTGAACACCCCCGAGGACGAGGCCAAGCACCTGCCGAAGATCGCCTGGGTCTTCATCATCCTGCTGTTCTGGATCGTCGGCCCGATCGTCTGGCTGGCCGCGGGCAAGATGCGCGAGGTGCCCGCCGGGGGCCGTACGCCCTCCGAATGGCACCGCAAGCACCGCTCGCAGTGGGTGGCGCCGGACGACAATCCGGAGTTCCTGAACGCACTGAAGGAAGAGAACAAGAAGGACGAGTCGCTCCTCAAGGACTGGGAGGCGGATCTGCGCCGCCGCGAGGAGGAACTCAAGCGCCGCGAGAGCGGGGAGAGCTCAAGCCCCTCCGGCGATTGAGGAGCGGCGGTGCGGGGGCAGCGCCCCCGGCAACGGCTACCAGGAGCGCGCACGCGTGAACGACAGGGCCATGCTCGCCACCGCCCTCGCCGAGGCCCGGACCGGGCTCGCCGAGGGCGGCATCCCCATCGGCGCCGCGCTGTACGGGCCGGACGGCACGCTCCTCGGGCGCGGGCACAACCGCCGGGTGCAGGACGGCGATCCGTCGCTGCACGCGGAGACGGCCGCCTTCCGCGCGGCCGGGCGGCAGCGTTCGTACCGGGGCACGACGATGGTGACGACGCTCTCCCCGTGCTGGTACTGCTCCGGCCTGGTACGGCAGTTCGGGATCTCGCGGGTGGTGATCGGCGAGGCGCGGACGTTCCACGGCGGGCACGACTGGCTGGCCCGGCACGGGGTCGGGATCGCGGTGCTCGACGATCCCGAATGCATCGCGCTCATGCGGGACTTCGTACGGGATCGGCCCGGCCTGTGGAACGAGGACATCGGCGCCGGCTGATACACCCGGCCCATCCCGCGGGCCCGGCAACCGGAGGGGCGCCGCCCGGCCCGAGGTGCCTGCCGCCGTCGTAGCCGGAAGTCGCGGTCACCGCGCGGTGGCCGCGTACTCCTCGCGCAGCTCCGCCCACCGGACCGGGGTCCATCTCGTCCAGTCGGCGGGATAGCCGTCGAGCGCGTCCACGAGGAAGCGGAAGTGGTCGTGCCACTCGGCGAGGCGGTCCAGGCACAGCGCATCGTCGCCCCGGAACTCGTGCCTGAAGCGCAGCAGCACATGGTCGCCGCGCGGCGGCTCCAGGTGGAAGCGGACGCGGCCGTGGGCCCCTTCGAGGGTGTATTCGGCGACCCGCTCGACGTCCCAGGCGGTGACGGTTCCGGAGGCGGCCGAGGCGCGCCCGTTCCGGTCGGTGGTCAGCCGGCGCAGCGTGATCGCGCCGCCGATGTGCGGTTCGAACGGATCGGCGGCGCCGAGCCAGCCGGCCAGCCCCTCGGAACTGGCAACGGCTGCCCACACCCGTGGAACGGGGTGGGGCAGCCGTAGCAGGAACCGCAGAGTGTGCAGGTCACCTTCGGTTTCACTGGTGCCACGCTCGATGACGGGGGTCGCATCGGTCATGGTTCCAGCGTGGCCCGGTGGACCGGGATCCGCACCCTTACGGGGCGGGCGCGGGTCAGACCCCGGCGTAGGAGTGCTTGCCGGTGACGAAGATGTTCACGCCGTAGTAGTTGAAGAGCCAGCAGCCGAAGGCGATGAGGGCCAGGTAGGCGGCCTTGCGGCCCTTCCAGCCGGCGGTGGCGCGGGCGTGCAGGTAGCAGGCGTACGCGACCCAGGTGATGAAGGACCAGACCTCCTTGGGGTCCCAGCCCCAGTAGCGGCCCCACGCGTCGCCCGCCCAGATGGCGCCCGCGATGATCGTGAACGTCCACAGCGGGAAGACGGCGGCATTGATGCGGTACGAGAACTTGTCGAGCGTCGCGGCGGCGGGCAGCCGGGAGAGCACGGACTGGGCGAACGAACCGGGCTGCCCGCCGCCCGCGAGCTTGCTCTCGTAGCTGTCGCGGAAGAGGTAGAGCAGCGTGGCGACCGCGCCGATGTAGAAGACGGCACCGCAGATGATGGCGGTGGAGACGTGGATCCACAGCCAGTACGAGTGCAGTGCCGGCACCAGCTGGGCACTGGAGGTGTAGAGCACCGTGGTCGCGATGCCGAGGTCCAGCAGGACGGTGGTGACCAGGAGCAGGCCCATCCAGCGGACGTTCTTCTTCAGCGCGAGGAGGGTCAGGTACGCGCCGACCGCCACCGTGGAGAAGGTGATGGAGAACTCGTACATGTTGCCCCAGGGCGCACGCTGCACGGACAGCGCACGGGCGATGACACCACCGGCCTGCACGACAAAGGCGAGCACGGTCATGGAGACGGCCATGCGTCCGTACAGGTCGCCCTTGAACGTGCCGCCGGCCGCGCCGGGCCCGTCCGGGACGTCGCGGGAACCGGCGGCGGAGCGCGTGATGATCTTCGGGCGGTCCAGTACGGCGGTGCCGCCGCCCTTCTGCGCGACCTGCACCTTCACCGAGGCCCCGGCGGCCTCGGTACCGGCCCCGGTCAGCGCGGCTGCGGTGCGGCCGACCTTGCTGCGGCTGCCGAACACCCATTCCGCGATGTGCGCGAAGAAGGCCAGGGTGTACACGGCCATCGACGAATAGATCAGCACATTGCTGGTGTGCGCCAGGTTCTCGTTGGTTGCGGCGGCGAGATTCACTTCTCAGCCCCTTCGGCAGGTTCTACGGAGGATTCTTCGACGGAGCCGGAATCGGATCCGGGGTCGGGGCCGGGCGCGGTGGGCGCGACGGCGTTGAGCGTGACCGCGAGATCGGCCAGCTCCTCGGGAAGCTTCGCGGACTCGCTGCGGCCGAGACCTGCCATTTCGACGACGGTGACGCCGTCCGCACCGCGTACGGCCCGCACCCAGATCCGGCGCCGCTGGATGAACAGCGAACCCGCGAGTCCGGCGATCGCGGCGATGGCTCCGGTGAGTGCCCAGCCGCTGGCGGGCTGCTCGGAGATCTGGAAGCTGGCCCACTCCTCGACGCCCTCGAAGGTGATCGAACCGGCGCCGTCGGGCAGCTTCATCGTGTCGCCGACCGCCAGGCGCTGCTTGAGCTGATTGCCCTTGCTGTCCTTGAACTCCGTCATCTTGGACTTGTCGAGCTGGTACACGTTCTGCGGCAGTCCGGAGTCGACACCGAGGCTGCCGTGGGAGCCGTTGAGGGCGAGCCGCGGGTTGTCGGCGGCGGGGAACTGGGAGAACATCGTGCCCTGGTTGTCGCCCGCGAAGGTCGGCACGAAGAAGGCCTGGAAGCCCAGCTGGGTCTTCTTGCCGTTCTTGTCGCGGTAGCCGTCCATCACCTTGATCGCCCCGGTCGAGGTGACGTTGCTGTCGATGGGCAGCAGCGGCACGGCGTTCCGGTAGACCACCTTGCCGCTCGCGTCCTTGACGGAGACGACGGGCGCGTAGCCGTGCGCGTTGAGGTAGACCTTGGTGCCGTCGACGACGAGCGGCTTGTTGACCTCGATGACGGCCTTCTGCGGCTTGCCGTACGCCCCCTTCTCGTACGTCACATGGGCCTCGTAGGTCCGCGGCGTACCGACCTGGGGGCCGCTGCGCTCGTACGTACCGATGAACTTGTCGAGCTTGAAGCTGAACGGTGCGAGCGAGTTGTTGTCGAACAGCGAACCGGGCTTGAAGTCGTCGTACTGGGTCAGCGTGTTGGAGAAGCCGTCGCCCTCGACAACCAGCTTGGCGCCCTCGGACTTGAAGAGCTGCCCGAAGGCGAACGCCACCAGCATCACGATCAGGGCGATGTGGAAGAGCAGGTTCCCGGCCTCGCGCAGGTAGCCCTTCTCGGCGGCGACCGCGTCCCCCGCGGTGTGCGCGCGGTAGCGGCGCCTGCGCATCATGGCGAGAGCGGCCTCGCGGACCTGCTCGGGCTCGGCCTCGGTGCGCCAGGTCGTGTACACGGGCAGCCGGGTCAGGCGCTTGGGCGCGCCCGGCGGGCGGCTGCGCAACTGGCCGATGAACTGGCCGGTGCGCGGCACGATGCAGCCGATGAGCGAGACGAACAGCAGGATGTAGATCGCGGAGAACCACACCGAGCTGTAGACGTCGAAGAACTGGAGCTTCTCGTAGATCGGCGTGATCGTGGTGTGGGCGTCCTTGAAGGCCTGCACCTTCATTTCGTCCACGCTGTTCTGCGGGATCAGCGAGCCGGGGATGGCGCCGAGCGACAGCAGGAAGAGCAGGATCAGCGCGACCCGCATCGAGGTGAGCTGCCGCCAGAACCAGCGGGCCCAGCCGATGGCGCCCATGGCCGGCAGGGTGGCCGCGGACTCCTCGCGCGGGGCGGTGGAGAGCTGGGAGCCGGCCGCGCCCAGTTCGCGGGCGTTCTCCCGGTCCTGCTCGTCCCGGATCTCCCGCTCGTCCCGGTGCTCGCGCTCCGGGGCCGGGTTGGACTTGGTGTTGCTCATGGAACTCAGATCCCCACAGTGAAGCCGTCGGACCAGCCCTGCAATGCCTGCATCATGCTGCCCCAGACACCGGTCAGCAGGAGCAGCCCGGTCGCGATCATCATGACGCCGCCGATCCGCATGACCCATGCGTAATGGCGCTTGACCCAGCCGAAGGCGCCGAGCGCCTTGCGGAAGGCGACCGCCGCGAGCACGAAGGGCAGACCGAGCCCGAGGCAGTACGCGACGGTCAGTATCGCCCCGCGTCCGGCGGTGCCCTGCTCCATGGCGAGGAAGCTCACCGAGCTGAGCGTCGGGCCGAGGCACGGGGTCCAGCCGATCCCGAAGAGGGCGCCCAGCAGTGGTGCGCCCACCAGCCCGGTCACCGGTCTCTTGTGGATACGGAACTCACGCTGCGTCATCCACGGCATGAGACCCATGAAGAAGATCCCCATCAGGATCATCAGCACGCCGAGGATCTTGGTGAGCGTCTCGCTGTGGTCCTGGAGGGTCTGGCCGAAGAAGCCGAAGAGCGCGCCGCCGGAGACGAACACGGCGGTGAAGCCGAGCACGAAGAGCGAGGCGCCCGCGACCATCCGCCCCCGCCGGGCCTGCGCCAGGTCCGTGCCGCTGACCCCGGTGACGTAACTGAGGTAACCGGGGACGAGCGGCAGGACGCACGGCGAGAAGAACGAGACGAGCCCGGCGAGTACGGCGACGGGCAGGGCGACGATCAGCGCCCCGTTCACGATGGTCAGGTTCTCGCCCTGGACCGCGGCAAGGGTGAGCACGGAATCACTTCTCCGCGATCAGCGGGTCGATCATCTTGTGCAGATCCTCGGCGTCGAGCGCGGCCAGCGAACGGGCGGCGATCTTCCCGTCCCGGTCCAGCACCACGGTCGACGGAATCGCCTGCGGACGCAGCGTGCCCTTGGGGAAGCGGAGCATGAGCTTGCCGGTCGGGTCGAAGATGCTCGGGTAGGGGACCCCGTAATCCTTCTCGAAGCTCAGCGCGGGGCCCTTCTGGGCGTCGCGCGTGTTGATCCCGACGAACTGGACGTTCTTGTCCTTCGTCTCCTTCGCCACCCTCGCGAAGTACTGGGCCTCCAGACGGCAGGGCCCGCACCACGAGCCCCACATGTTCAGCACGACGACCTTGCCCTTGTAGTCGGCGACGTCGAGCTGCTTGCCTTCGAGGGTCTCGCCGTCGAGCTTCGGGGCGGCCTTGCGGTCACCCTTGGCCACGGTGGAGATTCCGCCACTGCCCGTGACGAAGTTCGTATTGCCACCGCCACCCGTCTTGTTGTCGTCGCCACCGCACGCCGTCAGCGTGAGTGCGAGCGCGACGACCGCTGCGGGGGCGGCGAGCAGGGTGAAGCGGCGTCGAGGTGCCCGGCCATAGCTCATGTGAAAAGTTTCGCATGGCGGTTACGGCGATCTCGGGCACCCCCCTCGGTGCCCGTAAAGCCCGTTGTCAGGTCTGTTTAAAGAAGGCGTTCCAGCCGCCTTCGGGCGCCTGTCCGACGCCCAGCGTACGGAGCTTGTCGAGCACGGCCGGGGTCTGCACGTCGAGCCAGTCGACGAACTGCTTGAAGGAGACCAGCCGCACATCCGGCTTCCCCGCGATTTTCTTGAGCGCTTCCTCGACCGCATCCATATAGATGCCGCCGTTCCACTGCTCGAAGTGGTTTCCGATGTAGAAGGGCGCGCGATTCGTCGTGTACGCGCGGTCGAAACCGGCGAGATACGACTGGGTGGCCTGCTCGCGCCAGCCCGGATATCGGGAGGGTATGCCCTTGGTCGAATTCTGCGACTGGTTGGCGAGGATGTTGTAGTCCATCGAGAGGACTTCGAAGGAGTGCCCGGGGAACGGCATGCCCTGCAGCGGCAGGTCCCAGACGCCCCCGCGCTTGTGGGGCCACACCTGGATGCCGCCGGGCGAACTGGCGTCGTAGCGCCAGCCCAGCCTGCTCGCCGTGGGCAGCAGATTGTCCTGGCCGAGCAGACAGGGGGCGCGGCCGCCGATCAGTTCCCTGCGGTAGTCGAAAGGCAGCGGATCGAGGTCGGTCCAGCCGGTGTTGGTGCGCCATTCGGTGACGAAGGAGACCGCCTGATCGATTTCGCTCCGCCAATCGGAAGGCGACCAGTTCGCCACCGATCCGGAACCGCCGCAGAAATGCCCGTTGAAGTGGGTGCCTATCTCATGCCCGTCGAGCCAGGCCTGCCGAACGTACTTCAGCGTCTGCTTGATGTGGTCATCGGTGAGATATCCGATGTCGGAAGCGCCGACCGGGTTGTTGGGCGGCCGGTACATGGACTTCTTCGACTCGGGCAGCAGATAGAGGCCGGAGAGGAAGAAGGTCATCGCCACGTCGTGTTCCTTGGCGAGTTCGAGAAAGCGCGGGAAGAGCCCGTTGCCGACCTCGCCCGCGCCGTCCCAGGAAAAGATCACGAACTGCGGCGGCGTCTGCCCGGGTTCGAGCGGAACCGGCGCTGCGGGCTGGTGCGGCTGCTTCCCGGTGTCCGAGGTGGAACCGTCCCCTATCTCGCGAACGTCCTTCTTCGCAGGTCCGGTCCCCCGGGTGTGCCCGTTGGCGCCCTTCTCCCCCGTGGTCCCCGTATCAGCGCCCGAGCGGACCGTATCGGAGGAACCGCACCCCGTCAGACCGATGGCGGCCGCGGCCCCGAGGCCGGCTCCGAGCAAACCCCTTCGGCTGATGTCGCGCATGAGTTCCCCATCTGCGGTCGATTTACCTCAAGTCCATACAAACTGACAAAGGCTTAGATGAGGGAAGCAGCACAGGGGTTCCGCGGATCAGCGTATTTTTCTTTGCGCGACCAGACCTCGGCCTTGGCCGCGCGCATGGCCGAGCAAGCTGGACGCGGCGGGAGCAGGGCTCAACCGCCGGCGGAGTGATCAATCGCTGAAGAGGAATCGGTCCCCGGCTTCGGGGCGCCGGTCCCGAGGCGGCAGCAGAATCACCGGCCGGGCCGAAAGATCAGGCCCGTCCGGTGATTGAGGACAGAACGGCAACCGGACGACCGGGAAGACCGGCGGGCCGGGGCACGGCGCACCCCCGCCGGCCCCGGGCCGGCTACGCGCCGAACGCCTTCGACTTCCCCTTCACCGGCTTCGCCCCGGCCCGCAGATGAACCGGCACCAGATCCCGCGCCGGCTCCGTGTACCCGACCGACACGATCTTGTCGCCCTCGTACGTGAAGCTGGTCAGCGACGCGAGCGTGCACTGCCGCTTGCGCGGGTCGTGCCACAGCCGCCGCCGCTCGACGAAGCTCCGCACGATCCAGATCGGCAGCTGATGGCTGACGCACACCGCCTCGTGACCGCGCGCCGCGTCACGCGCGGCGTCCAGGGCACCCATCATCCGTACGACCTGCTCGATGTACGGCTCGCCCCACGACGGCCGGAACGGATTCGTCAGGTGCTTCCAGTTGTCCGGCTTGCGCAGCGCCCCGTCGCCGACCCCGAAGGTCTTGCCCTCGAAGACGTTGGCGGCCTCGATGAGCCGGTCGTCGGTGGCCAGATCGAGGCCGTGCGTCTTGGCGATCGGCGTGGCGGTCTCCTGGGCCCGCTCCAGCGGGGAGGCGACGACATGGGTGATGTCGCGGTCCTTCAGGTGCTCGGCGACCCGGTCCGCCATCTGCCGGCCCAGCTCGGAGAGGTGGTAGCCGGGGCGGCGCCCGTACAGCACGCCCTCCGGGTTGTGCACCTCTCCGTGCCGCATCAGATGGACGACGGTGACGTCCTTGTTGCCGGCGTTCCCGCTCATGCGGTGGCCTCCGATGCGGCGCGGGCGGCGGCGGGCAGGGCGGCGGCGATGCGCTCGACGGCCTGCGTGTCGTGGGCCGTGGAGACGAACCAGGACTCGAAGGCGGACGGCGGCAGGTAGACGCCCTGCGACAGCAGCGAGTGGAAGAAGGCGGTGTAGCGGAATGCCTCCTGCTGCTTCGCGTCCTCGTAGTTCCGCACCGGCCGGTCCGTGAAGAAGACGGAGAACATGTTGCTCGCCCTCTGCACGGTGTGCGCCACGCCTTCCTTGGCGAGCGCCTCGCTGACCAGCCCGCGGATCTCCGCGGAGACCGCGTCCACCTTGGCGTACGCCGCGTCGTCGAGCAGCCGCAGCTGCGCGAGACCGGCGGCGGTGGCGACCGGGTTCCCGGAGAGGGTGCCCGCCTGGTAGACGGGGCCGGCCGGGGCGAGGTGCGCCATCACGTCCGCGCGTCCGCCGAAGGCCGCGGCCGGGAAGCCGCCGCCCATGACCTTGCCGAAGGTCATCAGGTCGGGCCGCACCCCGTCGACGCCGAACCAGCCGGCCTTCGAGGTACGGAATCCGGTCATGACCTCGTCGGAGATGTAGAGCGCTCCGTTGGCGGCGCAGATCTCCTTGAGCCCGGCGTTGAAACCGTCCAGCGGCGGTACGACGCCCATGTTGCCCGGCGACGCCTCGGTGATGACGCAGGCGATCTCGCCGGGCTGCGCGGCGAACGCCTCCCGCACGGCGTCCAGGTCGTTGTACGGCAGCACGATCGTGTCGCCGGCCTGGGCGCCGGTGACGCCGGGGGTGTCCGGAAGGCCGAAGGTCGCGACCCCGGACCCGGCGGCGGCCAGCAGCGCGTCGACGTGGCCGTGGTAGCAGCCGGCGAACTTCACCACCTTGGCCCGGCCGGTGAACCCGCGGGCAAGTCGGATCGCGGACATGGTCGCCTCGGTGCCGGACGACACCAGCCGCACCTGCTCCACGGGCTCGACCCGGGCCACGATCTCCTCGGCGAGCGCGACCTCGCCCTCCCCGGGGGTACCGAACGAGGTGCCGCGGCCGACCGCTTCCCGGACCGCGGCGATGACCTCGGGGTGGGCATGGCCGAGGATCATCGGCCCCCACGAGCACACGAGGTCGACGTACTCACGGCCGTCGGCGTCGGTGAGGTACGGACCGGTACCGGACACCATGAAGCGGGGCGTGCCGCCCACGGCCCGGAAGGCACGGACGGGAGAGTTGACGCCGCCGGGCGTCACGAGGGACGCGCGGTCGAACAGCGTCTGCGAGACTGGGGCTTCATATTGATAAGGCAGTTCGGTCATGACCTGCGACTTCTCCGACTCCGGGGGGCTAGTGACCTCCCCAGGGTAGGACAGCGCCCGTACGCGGCCGGGCGCGGAAGATTCCGGCCACCGAAAGCCCGGCGAACACATCCGTCGTGCGACGACCGGGCGTCGGCCCCTCACGTCTGCGAAACTGGACCGACATAGGGAAAGCTCACACAAGCCATGGTGTCCGAGCCACGGACGGTCTTGCGGACAGGTGTTTCACCGCGCGCCCGTGGGGGAGGTCACTGACACGATGATCGGGTTGCGCAGCGGGGGCTGTGTCTCCTAAGTAGTAGTCGGGTGGATGAGATATGCATCGCGGTGGCGGATTGGGCGAAGGGACCGACGACCTGGGGCCCGAGCCTTCCCGGCGGGGTCGGCACCGGCGTGAGGCAGAGCGCAGACAGGGCATGCAGGCCGGTGGGGCGCAGGGTGGCGGAACCGGAAGCAGGAGTGGTGGCCGGGTGGGGGTGACCTACAAGTACTTCGGTGCCCCCGACGGGGCCACTGCGGCACGCGTGCCCATTTCGATGCGCCCCGAAGAGCTCGGGGGCGACGAACTGGGCATGGGTGGCATGTTCACCAAGATCAAGCCGGAGACGGTGGCGGCGATGGTCCTCACCGGCATCCAGGGCATGCCCCTGCACAGAGTCCCCCCGCTGGAACTGGTCGTACTCCACCCCGATTACGCGGTGGTCAAGCTTCCGATGACGGTCGTCGACCCGCTGCGCGACGTCGGCGAGGAGTCGGTGGGCGCCGCAGCCTTCATCTGGTCCACGGTCCCGGACCGGGGCGGCCCGCGCGACGCGTTCAACGTCTACCAACTGCTGCACGAGTGGCAGGACTTCAGCCATCGTCTGCACGACGCGGGGCATCAGGCGTACTGCCTGGTGTGGCCCTGAATCAGGGGTTCCTCGCGGGGCAGGGCGGATCAGGGCAGGACGAGGCTCATCGGGCCGGAGCGCATCGGTGCGGGGCCGGGTACATCGGGCCGGAGTGCATCGGTGCGGGGCCGGGTACATCGGGCCGGAGTGCATCGGTGCGGGGGCCGGGTACATCGGGCCGGAGTGCATCGGTGCGGGGGCCGGGTACATCGGGCCGGACGGGGCGGCCGGTGATGTCGGACTCGCCCATGCCGCCTGTGCGGTACGGCTTCGTGCGGCGGCGGCTCGGCATCCTCGGCGGGCCGCCGCCGCACGTGGCGGGGGTCAGGCAGCGGCGGACGTGGCCTGCCCGGACAACTGGCGGATGACCTCGGTGAGTGCGGTGACGACCTCGGTGTCATCGGCGGGGTGAGTCTCGGCGAAGCGCGTCACGGAGCCGGGGATGGACAGCTTGACGTCCTCCAGGACCACGCCGCCTGCGATCCCGGCGGACTTGCGGGCATCGTCCTGCGCCCATACACCGCCGTACTGACCGAAGGCGGTGCCGACCACGGCGACCGGCTTGCCGGAGATGGCGCCGGCGCCGAACGGGCGGGACAGCCAGTCGATGGCGTTCTTCAGGACGGCCGGCATGGTGCCGTTGTACTCGGGCGAGAACAGCAGGAAGGCGTCGGCCCGGCCGGCTGCCTCGCGCAGCTGGGCGGCGGCGGCCGGGACGCCTCCCTCGATGTCGGTGTCCTCGTTGTAGAAGGGCACGTCGGCCAGACCCTCGTACAGCTGGATGTCGACGCCCTCGGGGGCGTGCTTGGCGGCGGCTTCGGCGAGCTGACGGTTGTGCGAGCCGGCGCGGAGGCTGCCGACGAGCGCGAGGACGCGTACAGACATGAGGAACTCCCAAAAGGGCAAAAAACTTCGAAAACGGCTTCAATCGGACCGCAGGTCCGTTGAAATTTGTACCACTTAACCGGACCGCGGTCCACTTTTCCCTTCCGGACGCTACCCTGAGTCCATGACCGGTCCCGATGCCCCGCCGCTCAGACCGTCCGCCCCCGGCGAGGCACGGACGGGTCTCCCTCTCGCCCCGACCGATGAACCGCCGCAGCTACGGGCGGACGCCGCACGCAATCGCACCCGCCTGCTGGACGCGGCCTCCCGGCTGATGACCCGGTGCGGAGCGGCGGACCTGACCATGGAGTCGGTGGCCGCCGCCGCGGGGGTCGGCAAGGGCACCGTCTTCCGGCGCTTCGGCGACCGGGCCGGTCTCCTGATCGCGCTCCTGGACCACCGGGAGGTGCAGTTCCAGGCCGCCTTCCTCTCGGGTCCGCCGCCCCTGGGCCCCGACGCCCCCGCGGCGGAACGGCTGCACGCCTTCGGGCCCGCCGTCCTGCGCCACGAACGCGATCACCACCCCCTGATCCTGGCCAGCCGGACCGACCCGCTGCGCACCTACGCCGTCCCGGCCAGCCGTCTGCGGCTCAGCCACATCGCGGTGCTGCTGCGGGGGGCGCAGGTAGCGGGCGACCCGGAACTGCTCGCGCACACCCTGCTCGCGTCCGTCGACACCGCTCTCGTCCACCACCTCACGCAGGAGCGCGGCATACCCCTGGAGCGCCTGGAGGAAGGCTGGCACCACCTGGTCACACGGCTGGGGGCGCCCCGGCCGCCGGACCGGGCGGACTGTACGGACTCGTCTGACCGGACGGACTGTGCCGGCTCGCGCGACCTGGCGGCCAAGGGCCCGGTGGTGGAGGGCTTGGCGGTGGAAGGCCCGGCGGTGGAGGGCTGTGACGAGTCGGGGGCAGATCGAGCCAGCGGGCCGTACCGGGTGTGATCACATGGGTGTGGCCTCCCAGGACGACCCGGACGGCCGGGTCGTCCGAGTCCGGTACGGCGATCCGGAGCCGCTGGGAACGCAGACGCAGGTCCACATCCCAGTAGCAGCGGAACCGGATCCGCATCCCGAATTTCGAGAGCTGCGGCAGCGTGGCCGGGGCAAGCCACAGTGCGTCGTCGCGGGTCTCCAGCCCCGTCATCCCGCGCTGTACGAAGTCGAGGGTGCCCGCCATCGCCCCCAGGTGGATGCCTTCTTCGGTGGTGCCGCCCTGGATGTCGGCCACGTCCCCGGTCAGGGCCTCCACGCAGTACTTCCACGCCGCCTCGCGGCGCGCCCGGGCCAGAACCCATGCATGGACCAGGGAGCTGAGTGTGGAGCCGTGGCTCGTACGCGCGAGGTAGTAGTCGACGGTGGCGCGCCAGCTGTCCTCGTCCAGCGAGTACCCGAGCCGCCGGAAGAGACCCGTGAGTTCTTCCGGCGAGAAGAGGTAGCCGAGCATCAGCACGTCGGCCTGCTTGGACGCCTGGTAGCGGTTGGCCGTGTCGCCCTCCGCCTCCAGGATCCGGTCCAGCCGCCGGATGTCCCCGTACCGCCTCCGGTACCCCGCCCAGTCGAGCTCCTCCAGCTCCCCGTAACCGGCGAACTGGCTGATGACGCCCTGGTGATACGGCACGTGCAGCCGGCGGGAGATGTCCTCCCAGCGTTCCGGTTCGGCGGAATCGAGACGCATCCGGTCGCACAGCCGCCGACGCCGTGTCTCGGGCAGGGTCCAGTACAGCTCCGTCGAACGTGACAGAACCCAGGCCGCTGTCACGTTCGTGTACGTGTTGTCGTCGATGCCTGGCGCCTCCGTTCCCGGATAGCCGTCGTGGTACTCGTCCGGCCCGACGACACCGCGGATCCGATACCGGGCCAGGGACTCGTCCCATGTGGCGCTGTCCGCCCAGAACCTGGCGATCTGCAACAGCATCTCCGCCCCCCTGGAGTAGAGGTACTCCGTGTCCCCGGCGGCCTGGCAGTACTGCCACACGTTGTACGCGACGGCCGAGCCGACATGGTGCTGCAGCCGGGAGCGGTCGGGCAGCCAGCTCCCCGAGTGCGGGTTGAGATGGAGTTCCTGGGTCTCCTCGCGTCCGTTGGCGGCGCTCTGCCAGGGGTACATCGCCCCCGCCCGGCCGGCCTCGCGCGCCGCCCGGCAGGCCGCGGGCAGCCGCCGGTAGCGGTAGTCGAGAAGGCCCCGGGAGACTTCCGGGAGATGCAGATTCAGGAACGGCAGTACGAACAGCTCGTCCCAGAAGACATGGCCGCGGTACGCCTCGCCGTGCAGCCCTCTGGCCGGTACGCCGACGTCGAGTCCGGCGGTGTGCGGGGAGAGCGTCTGCAGTACGTGGAAGAGGTGCAGCCGCAGAACGCGTCCCGCCTCGCCCGGGACGTCCAGCCGGACCTGCCGCCACAGGTCCGCCCAGGCCTGCCGGTGCGAGGACAACAACTGTGCGAAGTCCGGGGCCCTTCGCACCGCGGCCACGGCTGCCCGCAGCGGGCTGCCGATCGCGAGGTCGCGGGTGGTGTGGAGGGCGACCGTCTTGTCGACGGCGACGGTGGCGGTGGAGTCGGAGTCCGGGTCCAGCGGCAGGACCAGCCGCTGGAAGACCGTCTTCTCCGTCTGCCGGGAGTGGGGATGGGGGTGAGGGCGAGGATGAGGGTGGGCATCGGATCCCGGGGCGGAGTCGATGTCGGAGTCGGGGTCGGAGTCGAGGGCGGGGTCGGGGCCGGAGTCGCGGTCGCAGTCGGTACCGATGTCGGGGTCGGGGCCGGTTTCACCGCCGTACACCGCCAGCGTGCGGGCCGCCAGCGCGACACCGATGTCCGACTCCACCGTGCGGCACTTCAGCGACACCACACCGTCCTCGTCCGCGCCGGTCACCCAGCCGGTGAGGTGCTGGTTCGACAGATCCCGGTACCGCGCGACGCCGGAGTTGCGGACGCCGCCGTCGATCCCGGACTCCACCTCGATCACGCCCGCCCACCTCTCCGCCCGGAACACCGTGTGCAGGGCGGCGAGATGCGGATCGCCCATGTGCACCAGACGGCACTGCTCCACGTACAGCCGCCGGCCCGCCTCGTCCTCGTATACGGATCGGCGGGTCAGCGTGCCACCGCGCAGATCGAGTGACTGGCCGTGTTCCACGAGGTGTTCGTGGTCCGGGGTGAGCCACGGTCCCGGGGCGGCACCGGCAGGGTGGATGCGATAGTGAAGCGGCAGCCAGTTCGGGAGATTGACCAGGTCCTCGTTCTCGACCCGGCGGCCCCGGACCGTGGAGGTCAGCCGGTTGTAGCAGCCCGCCACATAGGTGCCGGGGTAGTGCGGCCACGCCTCGGACGACGTCTCAGGCGTCGTAGGTGGCACAGGTGGCACAGGCCTCATAGATGTCACGGGTGTCTCGGACGCGGCTCCGCGGGTGGCGAAGTACCCGTTGCCGAGCGTGCACAGCGCCTCCCGCAGCCGTTCCTCCTGCGGGTCGTACCCCTCGTACGACCAGGTCCAGGCCTGCGTCATCAGTCGTCACCGACCGTCAGCAGCTCCCCCGGATCGGACACCACGAGGTCGGCGCCGTGGTCGCGCAGTTCGGCGGCGCTGGTGGGGCCGCCCGTACGGTCCACGCCGACCACGAGTCCGAAGCCGCCACGGCGCCCGGCCTCGACCCCGGCCAGCGCGTCCTCCACCACGGCCGTGTCCGGGACCGGGACCCGCAGGCGCCTCGCCGCTTCGACGAAGAGCGCGGGGTCCGGCTTCCCCGGCAGCCGCAGCCGTTGCGCCTCGTTCCCGTCGACCACGGCCTCGAACCGGTCGATGAGGCCGGCCCGCGACAGCAGTTCCGTCGCGTGCCGGGACGCGGATACGGCGGCGCACGGCATCCGTTCTCCGCGCAGCACGTCGAGGAGACGGACCGTGCCGGGCCAGACGTCGACCGGGTCGGTACGCAGGCTCTGCGTGAACAGCTCGTCCTTGCGGGCCGCGATCGCCCACACGGTCGCGGTTCCGGGCGAGTCGTCGGGGCTGCCTTCGGGGAGGTCGAGCCCCCTCGA
Organism: Streptomyces sp. NBC_00846; assembly: GCF_045207325.1. NCBI lineage: Bacteria > Bacillati > Actinomycetota > Actinomycetes > Kitasatosporales > Streptomycetaceae > Streptomyces > Streptomyces sp. NBC_00846. Next base: position 3,190,809 of record NZ_CP108846.1, read on the forward strand.
CGCCAGGAACGCGGCCGCGCCGTCCCTCCGCGAGCGACCGTCGACGTGGCGCAGGTAGTCGCCGACGGGATCGAAAGGCCGCTGTCCCTCGACGGCCGCCAGACAGGGGTCGAACGCCTTCTTCCAGGCTGCGGCGTGACTCCGGGCGGAGTCGGTGATCACTCCGTCCGTGTCGAAGACCACGGCCCGCACGGAGCGCAGGCACGGTGCCGGGGACAGTGCTGCTGCCACGATCGGGGTCCCTTCGTCAGGGGCGCTGTTTCATGGCACCACGGTTCCGGCGCAGGGGCACGGCGTGGCTCCGTACGATGTCCCGGCGTCACGACGCACCAGTGGTCCCAGTGGTCCCAGCGTTTGCATGGCGCGAGGAGCCGTACGGAGCCCGGGACGGCACGAACGGCCCAACCCACCGGAACAAGATCTGTTCCATGCTGGAGGGACATCGAACGGTCCCGATCTCCCGGGGGTCCCGATGCTCAGCCAACCACTCGACGACACGACGATGAGCGGCCTCGTAGCCGATGCCACCGCCGCCCCTCCATGCACAACCCAGCCCTGGCAGTTCCGCTACCCGCGCGTCGGCCGGACCCTGCCGACCACGCCGTGGACTGGCTGCGCGCCGGTCAGGCGCTGGAGCACGTCCTGCTCACCGCCATGCTCCACCAGGTGTCACCGCGTTCTCGACCCAGCCCGTCGAATGGCCGGACCTGCGATGGCTGGCTGCTGCGCGATCCGGTCTTCGGCACGGGACAGGCCCAGATGATCGTCCACCTGGGGTACGGCCCCGGAGGACCACGCACGCCGCGCCGCCCGCTGGACCGGATACTGACCATCGAACCGTAGAAGCCGAACCGTAGAAGCAGAATCGAAGAACCGTAGAGACATCCGTACGGAAGGCGGTGGGAGCGATGCGGCTCCCCGTAGTCGTCGGAGTGGACGGATCAGAGGGCAGTCTCCGCGCCCTGGACTGGGCGGCGGCGGAAGCGGCCCGCTCGCAGCACCCCCTGCGCGTCGTCCACGCCTCGCTGTGGGAACGCTACGAGGGCATGCACCCCGACTCCGACGGCGAGCGTCCCACCGAAGAGGTCCTCGCCGAGCATCTCGTCGCCACCGCCCGTGAACGCGCCCAGCGGCTCGGGCCCGAGGTGGCCGTGACGGCCTCCGTAGAACCCGAGGACCCGGTGGCCGCACTCGTCAGGGAGAGCCACGAGGCGGCCATGGTCGTCCTCGGCTCCCGCGGCCGCGGGAGGATCGCCGGGATGCTCCTGGGCTCCGTCAGTCTCGCGCTCTCCGGCCGGTCCCACTGCCCGGTCGTGGTGATCCCGGCGAGGACACCGGACACCCCGCCGCAGTCCGGCCGCGTCGTCGTCGGGATCAGCGATGCCGCGGAACCGTCGGCGGCCACCGTCTTCGCCCTCGCCCAGGCCGCTTCGCGCCACGGCGAACTGGTCGCTGTACGGGCCTGGCGCCGCCCCGCCCACCACGCGGTGGTCCATCCGCTCATCTCGGGTTCCCCGGCCTCCGCGCACCACCGGCAGGCCGAGGAGCACCTCGAAGAGGTACTGGCGCGGCTGGACCGGACCGGTGCCCCGGACGTCACCGTCCACAGGTCGGTGGTGCAGGGGCCGGTCCACCAGGAATTGATCGAAGCCGCCAAGGGTGCGGAACTGCTGGTCGTCGGCGCGCGGCGGCCCAGCGGATGGCACGGCACCCACCTGGGCCAGGTGAACCACGCGATGTTGCACTACGCGCCCTGCCCGGTCGCCGTCGTCCCCGACGCCTACCACCGCCCCGAGCCCGGGCCCGATATGGACTGAGCGGAAGGTTCCGCAGCACCGTCGGGCGCCGTCCAGCCCGTGGGGGCGAGGAGCTCTCGGCAGCCGGGGCGACGAGCTCGGACCGCTTCGAGGTCCGCTCGGCGGGATCGGATCCCGGCGACGCCGTGAACCCGGCCGCCGTCGAGGCGATGCGCGAGGTCGGCATCGACATCTCGGCCGAGATCCCGAAGATCCTCACGGTCGACGCGGTCCGCGAGCCGGACGTCTCCATCACCATGGGCTGCGGCGACACCTGCCCGGTCTTTCCCGCCAAGCGCTACCTGGACTGGCAGCTCGAAGACCCGGCAGGCCAGGGCGTCGAGGCCGTCCGCCCGATCCGCGCCCCGATTCCGGTATCACGCGCCGGACGGACGCCAGCCCGGGTCCCGGCCGGTCAGCGCCAGCACCTGCTCGAAGGGGCCGGCCCCTTGCGGTACGGGGTACGGGTCGCCGAACACCTTCGCCTCCCGGGCCATCGGCGCCATCGCGGCCAGCCCCGGACCGATCTCGTTCAACACGGACTCGTCCGGCACGAACTCCTGGCCGGTGGCCCGCGCAAGGTCCCACGCGTGAACGGTCAGATCGCCCAGCACCATGTTCCCGACAGTCCTGGCCGGGAGCCCCATGGCCCCCGCGGTGCCCTCGTCGGCCCCGGGCACGGCCCAGGCCGCCACCAGCTTGGCCGTCTCCTCACCGAAACGCGCCCGCCAGTCCCCCGTGACGACGTCCGGCACCGCACCGAAGTCGGCCTCCTTCCTGGCCGCCAGGGCCTGAAAGTTGACGACCACTTGGAAGAGGTGGTTGATCAGGGCCCGTACGTCGTACTCCGCGCACGGCGTGGGGTCCCCCAGCCTGTTGTCGTCTATGCCGGCCAGCACGGGAACGGCCCGTCCGGCGGCCGTTTCCAGCAGCTCGCTGATTTTCTCCATCCTTCGACTCTGCACGCCGGGACGGCCGGGCGCTTGAAGAAACGCGACATCGCTCCCACTGAGTTCCGTGCCCACCGTAGGATCGCGGCCATGCCAAGTCCGCGACGTGACAGCCGGGGCATTGTCGGCGCCCCCGAACTCTTCGCGCAGGTACGCTTCCGCCGCCGCGAACCCGCCCCCGGGCTGCGGCCGTACCTGGAGCACTACTGGCTCATCGACTGGGATCTGCCGGAGCCCTACGTCTCCCATCTGGTGCCGCACCCGTCTGTGAACCTGGTCTTCCAGCGGTACGGGACCGGGGGCGGGCCCCGGACCGGTGAGGACCACCACGGCGCCGGGTCGGCCGAGATCTCGGGCATCGGCCTGGAGCTCTTCACGCAGAAGCTGGAGGGGCGGGGACGGGTCTGCGGGGTGCAGTTCCGGCCCGGCGGATTCCGCCCGTTCGCACCGGACCGGCCGGTCTCCGCGTGGACGGGGCGGCGGCTTCCCGCGGACGAGGTGTTCTCTCCGCCCGCCCCGCCGTCGGACGTGCTGGACCCGGTGGACGAGGAGGTGCGGGTGGCGGCGCTCGACGCGTACCTGCTGGCGCTCGGCCCGGAACCGGATCCGCAGGCCGAGCGTGCGATGTCGCTGGTCGACCTGGTCCGTACGGACCGCACGGTGCGCCGCGTCGACGAACTCGCCCGCGTCGAGGGGCTGTCGTCGCGCTCGCTCCAGCGGCTCTTCGCCACGTATGTCGGAGTCGGCCCCAAGTGGGTCATCCTCCGCTACCGCATCCATGAGGCGCTGGAGCGGGCCGCATCGGATCCGGAGGTGGACTGGGCGGCACTCGCGGCGGAACTCGGCTACAGCGACCAGGCCCACCTGGTCAGGGACTTCACGGCAACGGTCGGCGTCCCCCCGACAGGGTTCGCCCCACACTGACCCTGCCCCGCTGTCAGTGCCCCGTTCTACAGTTTTGACATGGAACGCACCGCTTCATCTTCCGTACGGATCGAGCCCTGGTCGGAGACCGACCTGGAACTGCTCCGCCGTGCCAACGCAAGGGAGTTGATGGACCATCTGGGCGGACCCGAGTCGGAGGAACTGCTCATAGCGCGTCACGAGCGCTATGTGGAGATGAGCGCGGACCGCACGGGCCGGGGCAGGATGTTCCGCATCGCCCTGGCCGGCGGGGACGAGGCCGTGGGCACGATCGGCTTCTGGGAGCGGACCTGGCAGGGCCGGAAGGTGTACGAGACGGGCTGGGCCGTCCTCCCCGGACACCAGGGCCTGGGCATCGCGACGGCCGCCACGACAGCCGTGGCCGAGCAGGCCCGCGCCGAGCACAGGCACCGCTATCTGCACGCCTATCCGTCGGTCGACAACGGCGCGTCGAACGCGGTGTGCCGCAAGGCGGGCTTCACCCTGATCGGCGCGTGCGACTTCGAGTACCCACCCGGCCATGCGCTGCTGACGAACAACTGGCGGCTGGACCTCACCCCGGACGAGGAGGGCTGACCTCAGTCCAGGTCGAGGGCCTTGTCGAAATTGAACGCGCCGATGTTCAGCCGCTCCCGCAGATAGAAACGGTGGGCGTCGGTGCGCTGCGTGCCCGAGTCCAGATTGAGGTGCAGGCAACCGGCCGCCCTGGCCCGCCCTTCGACGTGTCTGAGGAGCCGGCGGCCGACACCGGTGGAACGAGACCCTTCGGCGGTCACCAGATCGTCGACGTACAGCATCCGGATCCGGCTGGTGTTGTGGACGACGCGCCAGCCGGCCGCGCCCACGCAGGCGCCCTCGTCGTCATAGGCGGCGCTGAACCGCAGCCCCTGCGGGTGCCCCTGCTCGTACACCTCCCCGAAGAGATCCTCGGTGAGGTGCGGGCGGAGTTCACGCAGTACGGGAAGCAGGTCGGCGGCCAGTCGGGCATCACCGGGTTCGAGGTCGAGGATCTTCATGCGGGAACTGTAGGCACGCGAGGAGAAAGCCCTCGCCGACGCACCCCACCCGATGACATCCTGACGGGGTGAACGGACCGCAGATCCACCTCGAAGTCGCCCCCGAGCTGCGACTCTTCGTCGCCCATGAACGCCGCCGGGGGCGCTCGAACGTGACCACCGACGGCGCGTCCACCCTCGGCCATGTCGTGGAGTCGCTCGGCATCCCGCTCACCGAGGCCGGGCAGCTCCTGGTCGACGGCCGGCCCGTATCCGTCTCCCACATCCCGAGGGCGGGCGAAGTGGTCGAGGTGCGCGCCGTGGAACGCCCCCAGCGCGTCCCGGGCGCACCTCTGAGGTTCCTGCTCGACGTCCACCTCGGCACGCTCGCCCGGCGGCTTCGGCTGCTGGGTGTCGACGCGGCGTACGAGAGCGAGGACATCGGCGATGCCGCACTGGCCGCCCGGTCCGCGGACGAGCGCCGCGTACTGCTCTCCCGCGACCGCGGGCTGCTGCACCGGCGGGAGATCTGGGCCGGGGCGTATGTCTACAGCGACCGGCCGGAGGACCAATTGCGGGACGTGCTGGAACGGTTCACCCCGCATCTGGCCCCCTGGACCAGATGCACCGCCTGCAACGGCCCGCTGAAGGCTGCCGACAAGGATTCCGTCAGCGGCAGGCTGGAACACGGAACCCGGCGCTCGTACGACGTCTTCGCGCAATGCACGGAGTGCGACCGGGTCTACTGGCGGGGCGCCCACCACACCCACCTGGACGCGATCGTCAAGAAGGCGCTCCACGACTTCGCGTCCACTCCCCCGCAGCCCTGAGAGCCGAGGAACCCCCACAAACCCCTGGAACCCTACGAACCCCAGGAGCCCCAGGGTTCGAATACTGACGGGCTACCCTCCCGCAACGCCGCGGCCTGCGGAGCGCTCAGCGCGGCAGCCGCCCCACACCGCGCCGCACACTGCGGTGCCCCCGGGATTTCCGCGGCACGCAGAGGGTGCACGAGGCGGTCACTGTCGGCCGACCCGTTGCTCTACGGCCGCTCTACGGCCGCTCAGCGGTCAGGTAGCGCTGAACGGTGGGCGCGAGCCAGGCGATCACTTCCTCGCGCGGCATCGAGACGGCGGGTTCGATCCGCAGGACGTAGCGTGCGAGCGCCATCCCCAGGATCTGCGAGGCGACGAGAGCCGCACGGCGCGGGGCGGCAGCCGGGTCCGGGCAGACGCCGACCGCTATCGGACCGAGTTGTTCGGCCAAGACCGCCTTCATCCGCTCGGCTCCGGCGTCGTTGGTGACACCGACCCTGAGCAGGCCCGTGAGCACGTCGTCGCCCTCCCATCGGTCCAGGAAGTGCGCGACGAGGGCGGCGCCTATGTGTTTGCCCGGTATCGCGCCCAGCTCGGGCATCCGCAGGTCGATCACGGACGCGGCGGCGAACAGGCCCTCCTTGTTGCCGTAGTAGCGCATGACCATCGACGGGTCGATGTTCGCGTCACGGGCGATGGCCCGGATCGTGGCGCGCTCGTACCCGTCGGCGGCGAACCGCTCGCGCGCGGCTTCGAGAATCGCGGCCTTCGTGGCGTCCGAGCGGCGGTTGGCGGTAGCGGGCTTCGTCTCCATGCCAACAACTGTAGGCCAACAAGCGTTGACACGCCAGTCACGGCAGAGTTACCGTGGCCAACAAGCGTTGACCAACGGTTGTTGGCGCGAATTGCACGAAGGTGCCAGCTGACGAACGGGCCCAGGAGGCAGACATGACCACCACCCCGCGCACCACACCCGACACCGTCGACGTCCTCGTCGTGGGCGCGGGCCCCACCGGCCTGCTGCTCGCGGGCGACCTCGCTGCCCAAGGTCTCTCGGTCGCACTCGCGGAGCGCCGCCCGCACGAGACCAGCAACATGACCCGCGCCTTCGCCGTACACGCCCGTACGCTCGAACTGCTCGACACCCGCGGCGTGGCCGACGAGCTCATCAAGACGGGCACCCCTCTCTCCGCCTTCCGCTTCTTCGGCAAGCTCTCGCTCGACCTCTCCCGGCTGCACACCCGCTTCCCCTTCGTGCTGATCACCCCGCAGTACGAGGTGGAGCACCTGCTGGAGCGCCGCGCCCGCACCACGGGCGCCCATCTCCGTTACGGCACGGAACTGACCGCGCTCCATCAGGACGCCTCATCGGACACCGTGACCGCCGAACTGCGCCAGGCGGACGGCAGCGTGACCACGCTCAGGGCCCGCTACCTCGTCGGTACCGACGGCGTGCGCAGCCGAGTGCGTCAGGCGCTCGGTCTCCCCTTCCCCGGAGAGTCCGTGATCCAGTCGATCGTCCTCGCCGACGTCCGGCTCGCCGAGGAACCCCCGGACCTCCTGACGGTCAACGGAGTGGGGGACGCCTTCGCCTTCATCGCCCCCTTCGGCGACGGCTGGTACCGCGTGATGGGCTGGAGCCGCGCCCACCAGGCCGCCGACACCGATCCCGTCGACCTCGATGAACTGTGCGAGATCACCCGCCGCGCCTTCGGCGCCGACTACGGCATGCACGACGCGCGCTGGATCTCCCGCTTCCACAGCGACGAACGTCAGGTGCCCGCCTACCGCACCGGCCGGGTCTTCCTCGCCGGGGATGCCGCCCACGTCCACTCCCCCGCAGGCGGGCAGGGCATGAACACCGGCCTCCAGGACGCCGCCAACCTCTCCTGGAAGCTCGCCGCCGTTCTGCGCGGACAGACGACCGCCCCGGAGACGCTGCTCGACAGCTATCACGCCGAACGGCACCCGGTCGGCGCAATGGTGCTCCGCTCCAGTGGCGCACTCATCCGCCTCGCCATGGCCCGCACGCCGCTGCAGCGGACGGTCCGAGCGCTCGCCGCCACCGTGCTGTCCACGATCCGGCCCGCCGCCGACAAGGCGATCGGCCAGGTCTCGGGCATCTCGATCGCCTACGCGGCCCCGCGCGGCGCCCACCCCCTCACCGCGAAGCGCGCCCCGGATCTGAGCCTGCGGGAGGGCCGCCTCCACCAACTCCTGCGCGACGGCACGTTCGTCCTCGTCACCCCCGCCGACGCCACCACTCCGGCATCGCCCATCCCCTTGGTGCACGCCCACTGGAGGAGCGACCGCACCACCTCGCTGCTCGTCCGCCCCGACGGCTACATCGCCTGGGCGAGCGACCACGCCGACCAGGCGGCCCTGCAGACCGCGCTCACGCTATGAACACCCACCTCGCACCCGCAGCATCCACAGCGCCCGTCGTGCCGGCATCGCGGGCCGCCGACGGTCAGAACACGTACTCGTCCCCAGTGGCCGGGGCCAGTACCTCGTAGTCGTTGTTCTGCGGGTTCCGGTCGGTCGCCCCGCCGTTCCACAGCGTGTCGACCCGTACGACGACCTCGTCCGGCTGCCCCGCAAGCTGCAGTTCGACGGCGAGCTGCCGCCCCTCCGTCTCATCCGTGCGCAGCGCACCCGTGCGGCACAGCACGGTCAGCCGGTCCGCCTGCAGACAGCCTTCCGGAAGCTCCTGCCGCCCGAAGAGCATCACCGATGTACGCACCCGCAGGGTCATATCGGCCAGGTTCGACGGACCATAGTTCACGCTCTGCACCCAGACGCCGAGCCCCGAACCCCACAGCGAGACATGCCCGTGGTGCGACACGTCCGCCTCGGGCGAGATCCCCCCGGCCGCCGCCCCCGCCCGATTCCCATTCCCAGCCCCAGCCGCAGCCGCGCCACCCATCCCGAGCACCACAACCACAGCCATAGCCACAGCTACCGCCGCTGCGGCCGCAGCAGACTCCGCAGGCGCACCTCTACGTGTCACTACCATGCCCCGAAGATACAGATCGCCCTGAATCATCCATATTTACCCACCAGTTCGGCGCGCCTTCCCCCGCGCCTCGCCCACGACTCCTCCTCGGTCTCCCGGGGCCTCGCCCCCTGGCCCCGGCTCCCTCCCCTCCCATGACACGCTGAGTCCATGGTCGTCGCCCGCTCCGTAGCCCTGTTCGTCGTCGCCGCGCTTTTCGAGATCGGCGGCGCCTGGCTCGTCTGGCAGGGCATACGTGAACACCGGGGCTGGATCTGGATCGGCGCCGGCGTCATCGCACTCGGCGTCTACGGTCTTGTCGCCACGCTCCAGCCGGACGGCGAGTTCGGCCGCATCCTCGCCGCGTACGGCGGTGTCTTCGTCGCGGGCTCGATCGCCTGGGGCGTCGTCGCCGACGGCTACCGCCCCGACCGCTGGGACGTGATCGGCGCGCTGATCTGCCTGGCCGGCATGGCCGTCATCATGTACGCCCCCCGCAACCACTGACCGCAGGCCTGCCTATCCTGACCCCGTACCGATCTGCTGTCCGAGGAGTCCGCCATGGCCGCCACCCCGATCGCCGTCATCACCGGAGCGAGCAGCGGCATCGGCGCCGCGACCGCCCGCCGGCTGGCGTCCGCCGGCTACCGCGTGGTCCTGACCGCCCGCCGCAAGGACCGCATCGAGGCACTCGCCGCCGAGATCAACCAGGCGGGCCACCAGGCAACGGCCTACGCCCTGGATGTCACCGACCGCGACGCCGTGGACGAGTTCGCCACGGCGTTCCGCACCCTCGCCGTCCTCGTCAACAACGCGGGCGGCGCGCTCGGCGCCGACCCCGTCGCCACCGGCGACCCCGCCGACTGGCGCCAGATGTACGAGACGAACGTCATCGGCACGCTCAACGTCACCCAGGCCCTGCTGCCCGCGCTCACCGAGGGCGGCGACGGCACGATCGTAATCCTCTCCTCCACCGCGGGCCTCTCCACGTACGAGGGCGGTGGCGGCTACGTGGCCGCCAAGCACGGCGAACACGTCCTGGCCGAGACGCTCCGACTGGAGATCGTCGGCACCCCGGTCCGCGTCATCGAGGTGGCCCCCGGCATGGTCAAGACGGAGGAGTTCGCCACCACCCGTTTCCGCGGCGACACCGAGAAGGCGGCAAAGGTCTACGCGGGCGTCGAGGCCCCCCTCACCGCCGACGACGTGGCCGACACCATCACCTGGGCCATCACCCGCCCCAGCCACGTCAACATCGACCTCCTGGTGGTCCGCCCCCGCGCCCAGGCCTCCAACACCAAGGTCCACCGCACCGCCTGAGCCCTCCGGGACCCCGAACGGAGCAGCCGGACGGGCCCGGACACAAGCGAGCCCCGGACGCGCAATCCACGCCCGGGGCCCTCGTTTCTCATGCGTAAGGGGCCTCAGCCCTTCACGCACACCACCTGCTTGAGCTTGGCGACGACCTCCACCAGGTCCCGCTGCTGCTCGATGACCTGCTCGATCGGCTTGTACGCGGCCGGAATCTCATCCACGACGCCGGAGTCCTTACGGCACTCCACGCCCCGCGTCTGATCCTCCAGGTCCCGCGCCGTGAAGCGCCGCTTCGCCGCGTTCCGGCTCATCTTCCGGCCGGCGCCGTGCGAGGCCGAGTTGAAGGACTTCTCGTTCCCGAGTCCCTTCACAATGTACGAGCCGGTGCCCATCGAGCCCGGGATGATTCCGTACTCACCGGCCCCGGCACGGATCGCACCCTTCCGGGTGACCAGCAGGTCCATGCCCTCGTAGTGCTCTTCACTGACGTAGTTGTGGTGACAGCTGATCTCCGGCTCGAAGGTGACCTTGGCCTTCCTGAATTCCTTGCGGACGACTTCCTTCAGGAGCCCCATCATGATCGCGCGGTTGCGCTTCGCGTACTCCTGAGCCCAGAACAGGTCGTTCCGGTAGTCCGCCATCGGCGGGGTGTCAGCGATGAACACGGCCAGGTCACGGTCGATCAGGTTCTGGTTGTGCGGCAGCTTCTGCGCCTGCCCGATGTGGAAGTCGGCCAGTTCCTTGCCGATGTTCCGCGATCCGGAGTGCAGCATCAGCCAGACGGAACCCGACTCGTCGAGGCAGAACTCGATGAAATGGTTTCCCGATCCGAGCGTTCCCATCTGCTTCGTGGCTCGTTCCCGACGGAATTTGACCGCGTCGGCCACCCCGTCGAACTCTCCCCAGAAGTCGTCCCACCCCTTCGACGAGAGGCCGTACACCCGGTCCGGGTCCACGGCGTCGTCATGCATGCCGCGACCCACCGGAATGGCCTGCTCGATCCTCGACCGCAGCCGGGACAGGTCACCCGGCAGGTCGTTGGCCGTCAGGGACGACTTCACCGCGGACATCCCGCAGCCGATGTCCACGCCGACCGCCGCCGGACACACCGCTCCGCGCATCGCGATCACCGAACCGACCGTCGCGCCCTTGCCGAAGTGGACGTCCGGCATGACGGCGAGTCCCTTGATCCAGGGCAGGGTGGCCACATTGTGCAACTGCCGCATCGCAACGTCCTCGACCGAAGCCGGGTCGGCCCACATGCGGATCGGAACCTTCGCGCCCGGCACCTCTACATACGACATACTTCCTCGATTCCCCCGAAAAGCCTGAAAGCGCAAAACCGGTGCCAAGATCGACAAATATGTCGGCCGACCGGCAATCACAGCGGCGCGTGCGATACACATTGTGTCCACCGGTCGCCATCGAGCGGCAACCGTTTTTCGCACGAAGGGAGCCCAGGACCGTGCGACGAATGGCGTACGTACCCGGCACCGCGCTATTGGCAGCGCTTGTCGTCGGCTGCAGTGCCAGCACCGGAACGGGTGGCTCCGCCCCCGACAGCAAGCCCGGCGAGGCAACCGTCGCGGCCGCCGCTCCGGGCAAGTACCGCACCCTCCTCGATCCTTGTCGCGCCGTTGCGTCGTCCGCCCTGAAGGACCTGCTTCCGGGCGCCGCCGATCTGACCGAGGACCAGCAGAAGAAGGTGTACGACGGCACGGCCACCGTCACCTACGACACCGACCGCCGCGTCGGCTGCCGCTGGAAGTCCGAGGCCTCCGACTCCTCGCACACCCTCTTCGTCGACTTCGAGCGGGTCGTGTCCTACGACCCCTCGGTGAGCGATGACGACCGGGCTCGCGAGGTGTACGGGAAGAAGGAGGCCGCCGTCGGCCTGTCGGCGGACGCGAACACCGATGCCGCCACCGACGCCGCCACGCCCGGCAGCACGAAGAAGCAGACGCCCTCCGCCTCCGCCTCCGCCTCCGCCTCCAAGGACAAGAACGCGGACGATCCCGGAGGCGACAGCGCCGACAGGAACAACAGCGCAAACACCGACGCCATTACGGCTGACAGTTCCGGCAGCTCCGGAAGTTCCGACGAGAACCTCGCCCCGCGCGCCCTCGACGACATCGGGGACAGTGCATTTCTGGACGATCTGCTCACCCGGGCTGGTTCCACCACACAGAACCGCACGGTGAGCGTGGTATTCCGCACATCGAACGTCATCGTGACCATCCAGTACACCGAGCAGCCGACCGTCTCCACGGTGGTCCCCGACAGCAAGGAACTGCAGGAGAAGGCCCAGTCCCTGGCCCGGAAGCTGGTCGAGAAGTTCAGCGAATAGCCCCGCCCGGGGCGCCCCGGACCGGCACCGTCCCCGCCCGCCGAGCACCCGGCCGAGGCGGCACCCGATCGCTGTCCGTCGTACCGTGGCCCTCCGGAACACCAACCGGAACACACCAACCGGGACACCACCCAAAACACCCCCGGCCCCTCCCGGAACGTCCGCCGACCACCTGGCAGCCCGACCGCCGCGCCACCCGAGTGAAGGAACCATGCACCGTTCAGCCCCGCGACTCTCCCGCATACTCGCCTGCGCCGCCGTTCCGGTGATGCTCGTCGTCGCCGGCTGCTCGTCGGACTCCGGCGGCAAGGACAAGAAGGACTCGTCGGCTTCGTCCTCGTCGTCCGCGGAACCGAGCGCAAAGAAGTCGGAAGCGAGCGTCGCGCCCGCCAAGTTCGCCGCGCTGCCCGACCCGTGCAAGTCGATCGCCAAGAAGACGGTCACCTCCCTGGTCCCCTATGCGAAGTCCAAGAGCGGCACGGCCGCCAACTCCAGCGACATGTCGTACCGCGCCGGCTGCTCCTGGAACGGCCTTGCCGACAAGGGCGTGCACGGTTCCCAGTACCGCTGGCTCGACGTCGGCTTCACCCGCTTCGACTCGGACCAGGCCCTGGGAAGCGGCGCCGAGCGGGCGCAGCAGGACTACGCGAAGCAGGTAGCCAAGGCCAAGGCGGCCGAGGGTGCGAAGAAGGTCGCCGAGGGGCCCGTCAGCGGCATCGGCGAGCAGGCCACCAAGATCACGTACGACCTCACCAAGACGAGTGAGGACTTCAAGTACGCAACGATCGTGGCCCGTACGGAGAACGTCGTCGTCACCCTCACCTACAACGGCGCGGGTTACGCGGGCGCGAAGACCCCGTCCGACGACGACATCCTGAAGGGCGCCGAGAAGGCGGCCAAGGAGGCGGTCGCCTCGGTCGCCTCGGTCGCCACCCCCGCCGCCGCCGACACGAAGCCGGACGCACCGGGCAAATCCGCCGAGCCCAGCAAGTCCGCCAAGACGAGCTAGCCGACGCGGCAGGGCGCGGCAGGCCCCTCGGGACGCCCCTCAACACCCCTGCCCAGAAGCAGTTTTACGAAGCCCCTCACCAAGCCCGTTACGAGGCCCGGTCCTCCCCCGAGTACCGGGCCTCGCCCCTCCCCGCGCAACACGCCGCGCCCTCATGTGCCAGGCTGTGCCCGCCGGAAGTCGAAGCAGGACGTCGAAGCAGAGCATCAGCGCAGGGCGTCGGATACGGGAAACGGGGAGGGGAACGCGGGTGGCCGCGATGCAGCTGACACGCACCCACCGAATACTCATCGGGCTCGTGGTCGCCGGTGCGGTACTCATCGCCGCGATCGGTTTCGCGGGCTCGTACGCGGCGGTGCGCGAGCTCGCGCTGCAGAAGGGCTTCGGGAACTTCTCGCTGGTCTTCCCGATCGGCATCGACGCGGGCATCTGTGTCCTGCTCGCCCTGGACCTGCTGCTGACCTGGATGCGCATCCCCTTCCCGCTGCTGCGCCAGACGGCCTGGCTGCTGACCGCAGCGACGATCGCCTTCAACGGCGCCGCAGCCTGGCCCGACCCGCTCGGCGTCGGCATGCACGCGGTCATCCCCGTGCTGTTCGTCGTCTCCGTCGAGGCCGCCCGGCACGCCGTGGGCCGGATCGCCGACATCACCGCCGACAAACACATGGAAGGCGTACGGCTCACCCGCTGGCTGCTCTCCCCCGTACCGACATTCAAGCTCTGGCGGCGCATGAAACTCTGGGAACTCCGGTCCTACGAACAGGTCATCAAACTCGAACAGGACCGGCTCATCTACCAGGCCCGCCTCCAAGCCCGCTTCGGCCGCAACTGGCGCCGCAAAGCACCCATCGAATCCCTGATGCCGCTACGCCTGGCGAAGTACGGCGTCCCACTGGCCGACACCGGCCCGTCCGGCCTCGCCGCCGCAGGCATCGAACCAGCCCTGCTACCCCCCGCCCCGGCGCCGGCCCTGACCTCGTCCGGACCGGACGAGTTCCCGGAACTGCCGTACGCAGAGCCCCACCCGAAGCAGCAATCCCAGCAGCAGCACCCGGAACAGCAATCCCAGCAGCACCCGCAACAGCAACAGCAGCAGCACGCCCACCCCTCCGAGCCGGCCCATCCCTCCGAGCCGGCCCCCGCTTCCGAGGAGTGGCAGCAGGAGGGGCCCGGCTCGCACGAGAGCCCCTGGTTCGCGGCGGCCCATGTCCCGGACGACGCGTACGAGGGTGCGTACAACCCGACGTACGTCGAGGGCCTGGAGCCGACCCCGATCATGGTCCCGTCGGGCGCCGGCGGCCGCACCCGCCCCCTGGGCAACGTGGGCACCATCGGCGCCGTCCCGGGCCCCCGCACCGCGGAACACCAGGAATCGCAGCCCCAGCCGCAGCCCCAGCCCGAAGAGCCGGAGCCGGAACCCCGGCACGTGCAGCAGCAGGAGCCCGACCCGTCCGAGTGGGCCGAGGCCGAAGTCGAGTTCGGCAAGATCGCGTACGAGGTGTTCACCGCGTACACGAAATCGCACCAGGACTACCCGAGCGCGGAGGTCCTCGACATACACCTCTCCGACGGCCACAACGTCCGCCATCCCCGCAGCGCGGCCCTGCTCCGCCGCCTTCTGCCGGGATTCAAGCAGCGCTTCGACACCGAGATGGCGGAGAACCACATCGCGTAGGACCCCGCCCCGCCCGTGCCGGCGTTCAAAGCCGGAACCAGCGCGGACGCGACGAACACGCGACGGAACCGACAGCGGCAGAGGGCCGTCACCCGAATCAACGGGTGACGGCCCTCTGTGCTGACTACCTCCTACGCGCCCAGCAGCCTGCGCACCCGGTCCGCCCCCACGGCCAGCAGCAGCGTCGGCAGCCGCGGTCCCGTGTCCCGGCTGACCAGCAGCCGGTAGAGCAGCGCGAAGAACGACCGCTGCGCGGCCTTCAGCTCGGGCGTCGGCTTGGCGTCCGGCTCCAGGCCCGCCAGGATCTTCGGCACGCCGTAGACGAGCGTGGTGAGCCCGTCCAGCGACCAGTGCGTGTCCAGCCCTTCCAGGAGCAGCCGCAGCGACTCCCGGCCCTGCTCGTCCAGCGAGCCGAGCAGTTCCTTGTCCGGCTCGTCGCGGACGATGGTGCGGGCCTCGGCCGGGACCTGGCTGGTGATCCAGTTCTCGGCGCGGTCGAGGCGGGGCCGGGCCTCGTCGAGCGAGATCAGCGGGTTCTCCGGGTCCAGCTCGCTCAGGATGCGCAGCGTCTGCTCGTCGTGCCCGCCCGTGATGTCGACGACCGACGCGAGCGTGCGGTACGGCAGCGGGCGGGGCGTGCGCGGCAGCTCACCCGCGGCCGTGCCGACGGCCCGCGCGTACGCGGCGGCGTCGGCCGGCAGCACCGAGCCGTCGGCGACCTTGCGCGCCAGCGAGTCCCACTCGTCGTAGAGCCGCTGGATCTCCTGGTCGAAGGCGATCTTGAAGGACTGGTTGGGCTTGCGGCGCGCGTACAGCCAGCGCAGCAGCGGCGCCTCCATGATCTTCAGCGCGTCGGCCGGGGTCGGCACGCCGCCCTTGCTGGAGGACATCTTCGCCATGCCGGAGATGCCGACGAAGGCGTACATCGGGCCGATCGGCTGCACGCCGTCGAAAACCTCGCGGACGATCTGGCCGCCGACGACGAACGAGGAGCCGGGCGAGGAGTGGTCCACGCCGCTCGGCTCGAAGATCACGCCTTCATACGCCCAGCGCATCGGCCAGTCGACCTTCCAGACCAGCTTTCCGCGGTTGAACTCGCTCAGCCGGACGGTCTCGGCGAAGCCGCAGGCCGTGCAGGTGTAGTTCAGCTCGGTGCTGTCGTCGTCATACGACGTGACGGTCGTGAGGTCCTTCTCGCAGTTGCCGCAGTAGGGCTTGTACGGGAAGTAACCGGCCGAGCCGCCACTGCCGTCGTCCTCGCCGGCCGCGCCGGAACCCGCCTCGGCCTCCAGCTCGGCCTCGTCGACCTTCTTCTGCTGCTGCGGCTTCTTGCCGCCCTTGGCGCCCGCCGCACCGGGGTCCTTCTTCGTCCGGTACCGGTCGAGGACGGCGTCGATGTCGGCGCGGTGCTTCATCGCGTGCAGGATCTGCTCGCGGTACGTGCCCGCCGTGTACTGCTCGGTCTGGCTGATGCCGTCGTACTCGACGCCCAGCTCGTCCAGCGCGGCGGTCATGGCGGCCTTGAAGTGCTCCGCCCAGTTCGGATACGCGGATCCGGGCGGGGCGGGCACCGAGGTCAGCGGCTTGCCGATGTGCTCGGCCCAGGACTCGTCGACCCCCGGGACGCCGCCCGGAACCTTGCGGTAGCGGTCGTAGTCGTCCCAGGAGATCAGGTGCCGCACGGTGTACCCGCGGCGGCGGATCTCGTCGGCGACGAGGTGCGGGGTCATGACCTCGCGGAGGTTGCCCAGGTGGATCGGGCCCGACGGGGAGAGGCCGGACGCGACGACGACCGGTTTGCCAGGCGCACGACGCTCCGATTCGGCGATGACATCGTCCGCGAAGCGGGAGACCCAGTCGGTCTCGGTGCTGCTCTGACTCTGAGCCACGGTCTGCACGTCCTTCTCTCTTGTGGGGCTCGCAGGGACAAAACCCCTGACAGGGGCAAAACCCTTGGCAGGGACGAACCCCTGCGGGACTCGTAGGGCATTGCCCATTGTCCCAGGTCCCACCGACAGCGCGAAAACGGCTTTACTCGCCGTGGAATACTGGGTGTGATCCCTTGTACTCCTACGGAAACGGCAGCCAGCCCATGGCCTCGGTCAATTCCCTCGCTTCCACGCTCCAGCAGCAGCTGGCGGACGCCCTGACGGCAGCTCTGCCGGATGCCGGCACCGCGGACCCGCTGCTGCGACGAAGCGACCGGGCCGACTTCCAGGCCAACGGCATCCTGGCCCTCGCCAAGAAACTCAAGGGCAACCCGCGCGAACTGGCGTCCCAGGTCACCGCCGCGATCCCGGCGGGCGGCCTGATCAAGGAGATCGAGGTCTCCGGCCCCGGCTTCCTGAATGTGACGCTCGCCGACCGGGCGATCATCGAGACCCTCGCCGCGCGTGACGCGGACGACGAGGGCCGCCTCGGTGTCCCTTACAACAGCGCCGCGGGCACCACAGTCCTCGACTACGCACAGCCGAACGTGGCCAAGGAGATGCACGTCGGTCACCTCCGTTCCGCGGTGATCGGTGATGCGATGGCGCAGATCCTGGAGTTCACGGGCGAGACCGTGGTCCGGCGCCACCACATCGGCGACTGGGGCACCCAGTTCGGCATGCTCATCCAGTACCTGATCGAGCACCCGGGCGAGCTGAACCACGAGGCCGACGGCGGCGCGGCGGACGGCGAGGCCGCCATGTCCTCCCTGAACCGGCTCTACAAGGCGTCGCGGGTGCTGTTCGACTCCGACGAGGAGTTCAAGGCCCGCTCCCGGGACCGGGTCGTGGCGCTCCAGGCCGGTGACGAGGAAACCCTCGCCATGTGGCAGCGCTTCGTCGACGAGTCGAAGATCTACTTCTACTCGGTCTTCAACAAGCTCGACATGGAGATCCGCGACGCCGACATCGTCGGCGAGTCCGGCTACAACGACATGCTGGCGGAGACCTGCCGCATCCTGGAGGAGTCGGGCGTCGCCGTCCGCTCCGAGGGCGCGCTGTGCGTGTTCTTCGACGATGTGAAGGGCCCGGACGGCAACCCGGTGCCACTGATCGTCAAGAAGTCGAACGGCGGTTACGGCTATGCGGCGACGGACCTCTCCGCGATCCGCGACCGGGTCCAGAACCTCAAGGCGTCCACCCTGCTGTACGTGGTGGACGCGCGGCAGTCCCTGCACTTCAAGATGGTCTTCGAGACGGCCCGCCGGGCCGGCTGGCTGAACGAGGACGTCAAGGCCGTGCAACTCGCCTTCGGCACGGTGCTCGGCAAGGACGGCAAGCCGTTCAAGACCCGTGAGGGCGAGACGGTCCGGCTGCAGGACCTGCTGGACGAGGCGATCGACCGGGCGTCCGCGGTCGTGCGCGAGAAGGCACAGGACCTCACCGACGAGGAGATCACCGAGCGGGCCACGCAGGTCGGCATCGGCGCGGTGAAGTACGCGGACCTGTCGACGTCGGCCGCCCGCGACTACAAGTTCGACCTGGACCAGATGGTGTCGCTGACCGGCGACACGAGCGTGTACATCCAGTACGCGCACGCCCGTTCCCGCTCCATCAAGCGCAAGGCGGGCGAGCGGAAGCCCCAGCCGCACCCCGAGCTGGAGCTGGCCCCGGCCGAGCGCGCGCTGGGCCTGCATCTGGACCAGTTCGGCGAGATCGTGGCCGAGGTCGCCGCCGCGTACGAGCCGCACAAACTGGCCTCGTACCTCTACCAACTGTCGTCGCTGTTCACGACGTTCTACGACCAGTGCCCGGTGCTGAAGTCCGACGTCCCGGCCGAGGTGGCCGAGAACCGCCTCTTCCTCTCGGACCTCACCGCCCGCACCCTGCACCAGGGCATGGAGCTGCTCGGCATCAGGACGCCCGAGCGCCTCTGACCGGGACGTCCGCCGTACTCACCGGCCCGGTGGCCGTGACCGCTAGTCCCACTCCTTGGTCACCCACTGGGCCGTGTCGTACCGGTACATGTACTTCGGCCGCGCCTGGATGCTGCTGGTACGGAACGGCTTCCCGCCGTCGTCGATGCGCAGCGTCTCCTGCCGGCCGCCGCTGCTCCAGTCCAGCTCCAGGTACCAGCTGACGTCGTGCCCTTCGACATGGGCCTTGAGGTCGAACACCTCCACATCGGTGGAGGACACCTGGAACGGGAAGTTCTTCGGCGGCACCCGCACGTCCCCCTGCTGCCCCGCCACCGGGGTGAGGGTCGGCCGGTGGTCGTCGAGGTCGATGTCGAAGGACTGCGGGGTGATGCCGCTCCCGCAGCCGTCACCCATCGAGTACGCCGACCACGCCAGCGGCACCTTCCGGGACAGCGTCCGCACGTGCAGTCCCTTCAGCACGACGGCCTGCCCCGATTTCCCCTGCACGGTGAGTTCAAGCTGCATGCTGCCGCCGTCCACCCCGCCGAGCGCCCTGGCCCAGCCGCGGGTGTCCTGCGGTGCCGGCGGCGGAGGCACGTCATCCGGCTTCTGGTCCAGCACGTAGTGCTGACCGCAGGGCTCTTCCCAGTTGTACGAGCTGATGGTGGCGCTCAGCGGCACGCCCCCGCTCTGCTGGCCACCCGACCCGGCTGCCGTGCCGTGACTCCCGGGCGTGGCGGAAGCGCCGCCGGACGGCGGTGACGAGACGGTCGCCGAGCCGGACGGTACGGGCTTGCCCGACTTCTTCGCCCCGCTGGGCGAGGCGGTGACGCTCGCTTCGAGGCCGGGCCCGACGCGCGCGTCCTCGTCCGGCCCCTTCGCGTCCACGGCGGGGACGTTGCTGAGATCGTCCGTGTCCGTACCCGACAGGTTGCTGACGACGATCGAGGTGGGCACGGTCAGTGCGACGACGGCGACGGCCGCGAGCAGCACGCGCGCCCGTGCGGAGGCCAGGAACCGCCGGGGCGGGCTCGCCCCACCGGCCACGATCGCGGGCTCGGGCCCGGGTTCGGGTTCGGGTTCGAGCGTGCGCTCGGACGCGTCGCCACCAGCCTCGGCCCCGGAGCCACGAACCGCCTCGGGACCCGAGTCGGAAACCATGTCCGAAACCGTATCCCGACCCGGCTCCGAACCCGCGTCCCGCACCGGTCCCACAGCCGCGTCCCGCACCGGCTCAGCAGCCGCAGGAGCAGCCGCGGCCGGGCGCCGCCGGGTCGCATCCGCCACGATCCACCGCCGGTGCAGCTCCACCAGCTCCTCCGGACTCGCCGCACACAACCGCGCCAGCCGTTCCACCGGGGCGTACTCGTTCGGCACCGCATCACCGTTGCAGTACCGGTGGAGCGTCGACGTGCTGACGTGCAGTCTCCCGGCGAGAACCCCGTAGCTGCGCCCCGAACGGTCCTTCAGTTCCTTCAGCAGAGCCGCGAATTCCCCGGCCTCCGGCGTCGCCACTTCGGCGTTCCCCCTCCTGGTCCGTCCCGGAACACCGTTCCAGGGACGTGGAATCTGCCCAGGTCACAGTACGCGCAGACATTCCAGCTTCCCGAATGGGCTGTTCGGCGTTGCGGTCGGATTCCGCCGCCCCGCAATCTGTGAACACACCGCAGCGACCACCGGGACAACGCAGTGCGAATCCACTCCCGCTTCGAGCTCATCGATGCCGTGGCCATCGGAGTGGTGATCGTGTCCACCGCGATCGTCATGGTCCTGATCTGCCACAACTGACCGAACGACATCACCAGCCCACACACGGGGAGTACCACCATGCGCAGCAACCACATCCGCACCACCGCCCTCGCCGCGACCGCCCTTCTGGCCGCCCTCTCGCTCACCGCCTGCAGCGGCAACGACAACGGGAACGATGGCAAGGCAGGCGCGGTGGCCCCGGCGGCGAGCACCACCCCCACCACCCCCGACACGGGCAAGGAGGCCCAGGAGACCGGCAGCGGCACGGCCGATGCCCCCGCCGAGAACGCCTCCGCCGCGCCCAAGGGCTCCACCGGCGCCACCGACGGTCAGAAGAGCAACGCCGGCACCACCGGCGGCCAGAAGAGCAACGCCGGCACCACCGGAAGCGGCAGCAAGTCATCCGTTACCTGCACCGGCGCGAACACCAGGGTCACCGTCAGCAAGGTGAGCCGTCCCATCAACCACCTGCTGCTCACGGCGACCAACACCGGTTCCAGCCCCTGCTACGCGTACCACGCGCCGGCGCTCCGCTTCGACGAATCCCAGGCCGCCTTCCCGGTTCTCCGCGACAGCATTCCGCAGGCCGTGGTCACCCTTGCGCCGGGCCAGTCCGCTTACGCCTCGATCGGGCTGTCCGGTGAGCCGGACGGACAGGAGCTGCACAAGGGCACCCACCTCACGGTGTACTTCACCGGCAAGAGCAACCAGGGCTCCACGGGCGCCCCCGCCGAGCTGACGCTCCCCGCCGGCACCTCCTGGGGCGACAACGGCTTCGTCACCTACTGGCAGAGCGAGATGGCCGACGCCCTCACGTACTGAGCCCCCAACTGACGGCGCGGAGGCTCTGGTCAACCGCCCCAGAGCCTCCGCATCAGTTCGTCACTCCCGGCAGTTCGTCACTCCCGGCCGTCCTCAGTCCCGGCAGTTCGTCACTCCCGGCAGTCCTCAGTCCCGGTAGTCCGGAGCCACCCGGTCCAGCAGCCGCAGCATGGCCGCCCATGCCAGGTCGTAGGCGACATCGTCCTGAAGGTCGCTGTCCGCGGCCGCGTCGCCGGCGAGCTGCCGGGCGGTGTACTCGCAGGTCTCGGCCGGGGGAATGGTCAGCGGTCCGCCGCCCGCCTGGGCGGTGACCTGGATCTCGCAGGCCTTCTCCAGGTAGTACATGCGCAGGAAGGCCTGGGCCGCGCTCCCGCCCACCGTCAGCAGACCGTGGTTGCGCAGGATCAGCGCCGGATGGCTGCCGATGTCCTCGACCAGGCGCTTCTGCTCGTCGAGGTTGAGGGCCACGCCTTCGTAGTCGTGGTAGCCGACGCGGTTGTAGAACTCCATCGACATCTGGTTCAGCGGCAGCAGCCCGTCGCGCTGAGCGGCGACCGCGCAGCCGGCCCTGGTGTGGGTGTGCAGGACGCAGTGCGCGTCCTCGCGCGCGGCGTGGATCGCGCTGTGGATCACGAAGCCCGCGGGATTGACGGGGTACGGCGTGGGCTCGACCGGATTGCCGGACAGGTCGATCTTGACCAGGTTCGACGCGGTGATCTCCTCGAAGAGGAGGCCGTAGGGGTTGATCAGGAAGTGGTGATCGGGCCCCGGCAGCCGCAGCGAGATGTGGGTGAAGATCAGGTCGGTCATCCGGAAGTGCGCCACGAGCCGGTAGACGGCGGCGAGTTCACGACGCAGCCGGGTCTCCTCGGCAAGGTCCGCGCCGCGCCCGCTCCCCTCGGCGAGATCCGTGTCGTGGACGGTCGGCAGTTCGTTCACGAGGGGGCTCCTTCGAGCGTCGGGGCGACCACGGGAGTCAGCGGGCGCCCGGTGCGGTGCCAGGCGATGACGTTCTCGACGGGTGCGCACACGTACGCCCGCTGCGAGGTGTCGGACAGGTAGGCGCTGTGCGGGGAGAGCTGGATGCGCGGGTGGGCGCGCAACGGGTCGTCCGGCGCCGGAGGTTCGACCGGGAACACGTCCAGGGCCGCGCCCCGGAGCCGTCCGCCGTCCAGCGCGGCCAGCAGCGCGGCGGTGTCGACGAGTTCACCGCGGGCGACGTTCACCAGGTAGCCGCCCGGTCGCATACGGGCGAGCAGTTCCGCGTCGACCATGCCGCGGGTCTGCTCGGTCAGCGGCGTGTGCAGCGAGAGCACGTCGCAGCCGGCGACCAACTCGTCCCGGTCGAGCCGCTCGACGCCGGACGGCCACCCGGCCGCGTCGGCGTGCGGGTCGTACGCCGCGACGCGCCCGAAGACCGGACCCGCGATCCTGGCCAGCTCCCGTGCGATGCGCCCGAACCCCATGAGGCCGAGCGTCAGCTCACCGGCCCGGCGCGGCAGTTCGGCGAACTCGGTGCTCCAGCCACCGCCGCGCACGGTGGCGTCGGCCTGGGGCAGCGCGCGTACAAGACAGAGCGCGGAGGCGAGCGCGTGCACGGCGACGTCCTCGGTCGCGGCAAACGGAAGGTTGCTCACCCATACTCCGCGCCGGAGCGCCTGCGCGGTGTCGATCATGTCGTAGCCGGTGGACATGGCGGCCACCATCCGCACACCGGGGAGGCGGTCGAGCAGCGCGGCGTCCACCGGCGCGTAGCCGACGATCAGCGCGACGGCGTCGCGTGCGGCCGCCACGATCGCGTCCGGGTCGCGGCTGCCCACGACCCGGGTGTCGAAGCCCGCCTCGGCCAGCAGCCGCATCCCCGGACCGACATCGAGTTCCTCGGGGTCCGTGAACACCACCAGGGGCCGGCTCATCCCATCCTCCTCAAGCTGCACAAGCTCCTCCGGGCCTTCAGCCACGGCTGGCCTTCGGTCGCCGCAGCCCTTCAGCCACAGCGAAATACTGATTCGTTCGTCTCAGTTGCATTGAACCTACGTTTCATCCGACACAATTGTCCAGGGACAGTGATGCGTACGCCGGTGAGGCGCATCATCCGCCCCATCCCCCGTACCCCCCGCGCCCCGGTGGTCAAGAATGGGGCCCGCCCCGGGCGCACCCGCCCCCGGGCAACCGAACCGAGGGGAAGCGCCCAGGTGGATCTGGACCGGACCGATCTGGCCGTAGTCCGCGAACTGCAGACGGACGGCCGCCTGACGTACGAGACGCTGGCGCAGCGCGTCGGACTCTCCCGCCCCGCCACCCGCGCCCGCGTGCAGCGGCTGCTGGCGGGCGGCGGCGTACGCGTGGTGGCCGTCGTGCATCCCGCCGTACGGGAGCTGACCACCTCGGCCCATCTGTCGATCGGCGTGAGCGGACCGGCCGAGCCGGTGGCACGCGCGATCGCCGCCATGCCGCAGGCGCCGTACGTCACCCTCACCGCGGGCAGCCGCGCGATCATGGCGGAGCTGCGCGCCAAGGGGCTGGCGGAGCTGGACCGGGCCATCGAGTCGGTCCGCTCGCTGCACGGCGTCGACGCCGTGGACCCGCTGATCTCCCTCCAGCAACTCAAGGACCCCTACCTGCTGGCGGGCCGGCCCGATGTGCCGGAACTGGACGCGACGGACCGGCTGATCCTGGACGAGCTGGAGCGCGACGGGCGGCTGCCCTTCGCCGAACTCGCCGAGCGCGTCGGACTTTCACCCGGCGCCGCCCGCGCCCGCACCCTGCGCCTCCTCGACGGCGGCGTCGCAAAGGTGCTCGCGCTGGTCCGCCCCGACCTGCTGGGGCTCGGCGTCCTGTGCGGATTCGCCGTACGCCTGGAGGGCGAGCGGGACACCGTCGCGCGGCACATCGGCGGATGGGACCGGGTCTCGTTGCTGTCCGCCTGCATGGGGCGCGCGGAACTCGTCGGGACGATCAGCGCGGAGTCGCTCACTGCGGTGCGCAAAACCCTGGAGGAGATGCGGGCGTGCGCGGGCGTGCGCGCCGTGGAGAGCTGGGTCCATCTGGAGCTGGTCAAGGAGCGGTACGACCTCACCACCCCCGGCTCCTGAACGGGATGCCAGACGATACGTAAGCCAGAACCCACATCGCATTCCGAACAATTTGCGAGACGGGGGTCTAGGCAAGACATCGTCTGCCCCATATCGTCCATGCGACCGAATCAGCCGTCACGGACTCTCCGTTTGTGCGGCCTCCCTCATGGACGTCCCGGGTCGAAAGCATGCCCCCTCATGCACCACCCCCTCGACGACGCCGACCGCACACTCCTGGTGACCGGCGCCGCCGTCGCCGCCCCCGGTACCGCCGAACGCGCCGAGGCACTGGCTGTCCGCGGCGGCCAGGTCGTCCACATCGGCACCACCGACGACGTCCTCGAACTCGACGGCGGCCTCGTCCACCCCGGCTTCGTCGACGCCCACTGCCACCCCATGGTGTACGGGCAGGCACTCGCCTGGGTCGACTGCCGCCCGCGCCCGACGGACCGACCGATCCTCCGATGACACACAAGCCGGTGCCGACCGCTCTGTGACATCTGCGGATACGGCCCGCCTGTTCGTGCACCCCCCGTCAAGGACCACGGGCGGGGGTGCACGCATGCGCGGAGCCGGACGCACTGGTCGTGGGCTCGGGGATGGCCACGGGTGACTCATCGCCGAACCGCGCCTGTCCCACGCTACGGTGGCCCGCCGGAGCCGGGGTGCCGACGCCCCCGGTGCAGGGCTCCGAACGTGCCCCGACCGTCCAGGACAAGGTAGTGATCGACATGCCTCAATCACAGACCCGGAAATCACAGACACGAACCCTCGCCAAGAAGAGTGGACGCTGGATTCCGTATGTCGTATTCGGAGTGACCCTTGCATGGGTCGGAGGGGTCGCGTTCGAAATTTCCCGCGAAACGCCTGCCGGGGCATCCACACCGAGTGAGCTCAAAACTCAGGTAGGGGAATATGTACGCGAGGGAAACTCAGACGATCTGAATGATCTGTTTACAGAGGACAGCGTCGGTGGCTCCTACGCGAAAAACTATTTGGCGCACCTTGAAGATGCCAAGCCGAGTCGGCTTGAAGTGTCCATCAATGACCACCAAGGAGTTTACGCACTGACCCTTTCAGGGGTGACGAAATAAGGAGGGAAAGTCTGCACTTCGTGGCAGATAGAGCAAAAGGGTGGCCGATGGTTTTTGGACGCGGCGCCACTCGTCCAACCGAACCCGTGCGCCACCACCCCCTGACCCGCCACCCCTCACAGGGCCTCGCCGACCTCGCAGCGCCTCGCAGGCCTCGCCGCACAACCGATCGGCAACACCGGCAGCACATCCACCGAGCCCCTCCGCAGCACCAGCCAGAAATCAGACAGATCCAGATGGCCAGAAAAGGACTGTCCGAAGTAGATCTTCCATGGTTTTGCTTCGTGACCCTCCTCGCAAAAAATGGAGGATCGCTCGATGAAGAAGGCCCTCTCCCTCGTGGCGGCAATCGGGATGAGCACTATTGCTTTCACCGGTAGCGCGCAAGCCGTCGACGTCCAGCCGCTCTCGGCCACCGGCTGCACCGGAAACGCCGGATCCACCGACGGCTCCGGATCGGTATGCATATCCGTCACCGGGACGGGCTTGAAGGTCGACAGCGTATCGTTGAGCAAGAAGTCGAATAACCGGGCCTGGACGGATTACGCGCAGATCGATTTCACCGACGGCTCCGGCGGCTACATGAGCGCGACGGTGAGCGCCGCACGGGTCGAGACCAAGACCGTCGGCTTCAAGTGGGGTCTCAACGCCGCGAACAACAGCAAGGTCTGCGGATACTGGCACAACTACCCGGGCACCAAGGCCTGCGTGACGATCCACAGCTGACGGACCCGACGAGGGGCCGCACCCTGCGCACGCGCGGGACGGCCCCTCTTCTCACCGGTCACGCAGTCGGGCGCGACCGGCCACGAGGTCCCCGCCGAAAGCGCTGGACGGGCCGAACGTGCACCACACGATCACGGGACGAGAGTCACACTCCGTGACTACGCTGCCGCGGTACGCGCACCCGTACAGATTTCTTGTACGGGTCGTGCGCGCGTGACATACGCACGTAGGTGGGAGTTCGATCCGTATGCACCCCAGGAAGCGGCAGCGCAAGAACGCGTCGGCAATGAAACTCGTAGGCAAACTGGTCGGCGTGTTCCGCGTCGCGGCTGGCCTGACCCAGGCCCAACTGGCGGACCGGGTCGGCCATCAGGTCGAGACGATGGCCTCCATCGAACAGGGCAGACGCGCGCTGCTGCCGGAACTGGCCTGTCGACTGGACGAGTTGCTGGAGACCAAGGGGGCGCTGGAGACGGCGGTGGACAACATGCCGGAGGTCGA
Organism: Streptomyces sp. NBC_00846; assembly: GCF_045207325.1. NCBI lineage: Bacteria > Bacillati > Actinomycetota > Actinomycetes > Kitasatosporales > Streptomycetaceae > Streptomyces > Streptomyces sp. NBC_00846. Next base: position 3,217,445 of record NZ_CP108846.1, read on the forward strand.
CCTGATTCCGGCGTGGGTCGAGGAGTACCTGGACCTGGAACGGGAAGCCCTGGCCCTGTCCTGGTACGACAACCAGGTGCTCCCCGGACTCCTCCAGACGGAGCCGTATGCCCGAGCCGTCTTCCGCAACCGAATCCCCGTCTTCGCCGAGGACGAGATCGCCATCCAGACCACGGGCCGTCTGAAGCGCCAGGAGATCCTGCACCGCACCACACCCCCACCATTAGCTTCGTGGTCTGGGAACCGGTCCTGATGCTTCAACTCCTGGGCGGCGAGGAGCATGCGGAGCAGCTGCGCCACCTGCGGGCGTGTGCCGCGCTCCCCGGCATCTGCCTCCAGGTCCTGCCGCTGAACAGCCGGACCCACGCGGGACTCAATGGCCCCTTCATCCTGCTGGAGACACCGGACTTCCAGCACATCGCCTACTCCGAAACACAACGCGGCAGCCTGCTCGTCTCCGACCCCGACGAGGTCAGCATCCTCGCCCAGAAATATGCGATGCTGCGAGCCCAGGCCCTCAGCCCCGAAGACACCGTGGGCCTGCTGGACCGTCTGCTGGGAGAGCAATGAGCACTGAACGCAAGTGGTTCAAGTCCAGCTACAGCGGCGACGAGGGCGGCGCCTGCCTCGAAGTCGCCTACGACTGGCACAAGTCGAGCTACAGCGGCAGCGAAGGCGGCGAATGCGTCGAGATCGCCGCGCACCCCGCCGCGATCCACATCCGCGACTCCAAGAACCCCGACGGCCCCACCCTCACCGTCGCGCCCACCACCTGGACGGCCTTCGCCGGCTTCGCCGCCGACCGGCGTCTCGTCTGAGCCCACGGGAGGGATCCACCACCATGGCTGTCATCCACAACACCACCACCCTGACGCCCACCAAACTGGAACTCCTCGCCACCTGGCTGCCCGCGCAGCCCTGGTACCGCGGCAAGGCGGGGCAGCAGCCCGAGCTGGCCAGGACCGGCGGGTTCCGGCTGGACGACCCGGAGGGCGAGGTGGGGATCGAGTTCATGGTGGCCACCGACACGTCGGGGGACCAACCCGTCTCGTACCAGATCCCGTTCAGCTACCGAGGCGCGCCGATCCCGGGCGCCGACGAAGCGCTCATCGGCACGGCGGAGCACGGGGTGCTGGGGCAGCGGTGGGTGTACGACGGGACGCGTGACCCGGTCCTCGTCGCCCAGCTGTTCGCGCTGATCGTCGGCGAGGCCGAGCCGCAGATGCAGAGCACGAGCAACACCCCCGACCCGTCCGTGACCGGTTGGTTCGCGGAGACCGGCATCAAGGCCACGCTCGCCTCCACGACCGTGACCGACGCCCCGGACGGTACGGACCTCCTCGTGGAGACAGCACCCGACGGACGTCGGCTGGCCATCCGCATCAACCGCGTTCTCCAACCCGGCCAGGACACCGACGAGCAGGCACTCGGCCACGTCACCGCAGACGTGCCACTGCTCGACGGCACCACGGCACGCACCGCGTTCGCCGTCGTCCACGCACACCCATAGCCCGGGTCGGCCCCGGTCGCATCCCGTCGTTGTCAGTGGCCGCGTCTAGAGTCGCGGTCATGGCGACGCTCCCGAACCCGCTCCCGTCCTTGACCGCTTCAGGGCTCCAACTCCCGCCCGGCTCAATGGTGGACGCCACGCTCGACGGCGTGTGGCACGAGCCATTGCTCTGGTACGGGGACGAGCCCGCGTCGCCCGGGACGTGGGCCGGGCTGCGTGAGGCGGGCCGGCCGGTCGGGCTCATACCCGTACTGATCGACGGCGGGAATCGCGACCAGTGGCCCGACACCTGGGACCTGGCCCCGGACAGGACGTCGTACCCCGGTGATCACGACGCCGAGGAAGTGCTCGGCGAGTACTGGGCGGACTGCGCACCCGACGAACTCGACGCCGCCGAGGACGAGTGGCCGGGCCTGGCACCCGCCCCGTCCGTCGACGGGCAGTCCACCCCGGACGACCTGGCCGCCGAGATCGCGGACGAGTGTGTCGGCCCGGACGGCTGGTTCCCCGGTACCCGGGCGGCGCTCGTCCCGGCCCGGCGCAGCGCGGACATCCCGGCGGCGATCGGCTGGTCGGGACCGGTCAACTACGAAGACGACGTGGCCCGGCTCTGCGCCGTGCTCCGCTCCTGGGAGGACCGCTTCGGCATACGGGTCGTGGTGCTCGGCTTCGACACCCTGACCGTGTCCGTCGGACGCCCGCCCACCACCTTCGCCGAGGCACGGGCGCTCGCCGCCGAGCACTTCGCGTTCTGCCCGGACAACATCAACCAGAACCCGCCGTACGACCTGGATGCGTACGCCGGGAAGAGGGTGCTGAACCAGGAGACCTGGTCGTTCTGGTGGGACTAGTGCCCCTCCCGGCAAGCTTTGCCCCGTCGCGGCACTAGGTGTGCTGACTGGCTTGCTCCGCCGCCGACAGCGGGCGGTGGCCACCCGCTCCGAGAATCTCGCCGTGCGCTGCGAAGCGACCGTCCTCGTCACTGCCGTCAACAAGTGGCTGTGACCAACGACTTCGCGGCCGTCATGGCGGCCGTCACCTGCTTTCCGCCTCGAATGCCTGGGCGACCGCCAGGCTGTCCTCGTAGACATGGTGCCGGGTGACGAGGCCATCCTCGACCGTAAGGTGCAGGGCGAACCGCGCGCGATACGCACGCCTGGTGAGCCGAGCGGTCTGACGAATCTCGCCGAGCACAACTGCGTCGTTGCCATCGACGAGGATGCGCTCGATCTCGGTCGCCCCGTGCTCAGGCACGTGGTGCTCGGCAAGCTCGCGATAGTGAGCTGCCGCGTCGGCCCGGGTGGACCGGTGACGGATCCACGGCGTGGCCGTTCGGCCGTGCTCGGCCTCCGGCCAGTCCAGCTTCCAATCGCCCCTCTCGGCGTACAGCTCGGCGATACGCTCGGGGTCGCCTTCCCCGATCCTGCTCAACAGTTCCTCGACAACGGTGCGCGTGTTCTGAGGTGCGGCAATGGGCATGGCTGGCCTCCCCGTCCTGATCCGCGTCCAGCCGACGCGGAGAGGACCCCATTCTTGCCGGTACAGGCGAGCCAGGACGATTACCTCTGAGGTAGGCGCAAGCGAGTCACCGTGATCCGCTTTCGACGCACGCCCTCGTCGGCCGGGCGCCTGTCCGGCAGATCACGAGGCTCGCCCGGCCCGGCGGAGTCCGCGCGAGACGTGAGCGGCGTGCGAACCGGTGACCGTGCGGCAAGGCACCGTCACCGGCGAGCCGGGTCGGGTCTCATATATTCGTTTGGTGATCACACGTTCTGAAAACCTGCCCGATGGCGCGTTCAGCGATATCCCAGGCGTCCGGAACTTCCGCGATGCGGGTGGTGTCGGGTCCCTTCGCCACGGGGCTCTCTACCGTTCCGGTGCCCTGAACGCCATGCCACCGGAAGGCGCCCCATACCTGAAGGCACTCGGCCTGCGCAGCGTGATCGACCTGCGCAGTACGCCGGAGGTGACGGCCGGACCCGACCTGCGGCACGACCTCGGGTACGAACACAGTCACTTTCCCGTCTTCGCCGAGCAGCGGTGGCCCGAGGACCAACGAGAGCTCTACCCTTCCATGGCCGAACACGCCGGGCGTTCGACGGTTGCGATCATCCGTCGGCTCATCGTTCCCGGAGCGTTGCCCGCACTTGTCCACTGTGCCTCCGGCAAGGACCGCACCGGGGTAACCATCGCCATTCTTCAGACTCTTCTGAACGCCTCCGAAGCGGAGATCACGGAGGACTTCCTCCGTTCGAACACTTCCCTGGGCCTCACCGAGGCTTCGGCTGCGGCACGGACCGGACACGGCACCCGCCCCGTCACCGCGACCCACCTGCTCCACGCCATGATCTGGATCCGCAGCCACTACGGGTCGGTGCCCGACTATCTCCTGGCGCACGGCGCCAAGGAGGCCGAGTTGCAGGCGCTGCACACCGCCTTGACCTGACGCGGTCCAGCGAGACGGCCACGGGTCGGAGGCTCACCGGCCGCCGGGCGACCGGTGCGGACCCGCTGTAGCCGCCACCGAAGAGATGCGGCTGTCCAGGACACGCGGCGGCGTAGGACATGCCACCGTACGACGTGCCACGCTCCCCACCCGGCAGATGAGTACGACGACTCATGTGCCGTCTTCGACGGTCCGATTGAATCGCACGCATGCCCGACAACGTCATGGACAGCCGCCCCCAGCGCACCTGGATAGCCTCGCTGATCTCCACGATCGTGACGCTTCCGCTGGCGTTCTTCGCCCTGGTCTTCGGCGCGCTCTCGCCGATGGCCTGCGACGCCTGCGAGGAAGCCGAGGCCCACCGGTTCGACACCAGCTTCGATTCCGCGTGGACGGTGCTCACTGTCGGCCTGGTGCTGGCGCTGATCACCCTCGTCACGAGCTGGGCGCTCAGCAGGCAAAGGCCACCGGCCGCCCTCGCCCTCGCCGTGCTCGCGCCCGGCGTCGTGTTCTTCGCGTGGGTGACGTTCATGGCCCTGGTCGACTGGCCCTGAGTTCCGCACAAATCCTGAGACGGTCTGTCAATTCAGCGGCTGGTCCCGGTCGTTGAGTGGTCAGTTGTTGCTCGGGGCCGGGCGGCCTTCGAAGGCGATCCGGAAGGCGTTGAGTGGGGGCTTCCAGCGCGTGGTCCACCGCTTGCGGCCCTTGCCTGTCGGGTCGAGGCTCATCAGCGCCATATAGACGCGCTTGAGAGCGAACCGATACAGCCGGGAGTCGTTCCTCGGGGAACGGCCTGATCAATGTCAGTGACCTTTGCTGTCGCTCGTGTGCTGCGGGGCCGCCCGCTTGGGCATGATGAGGACCGGAACATCCCGTCAAGCGGGCACCGCGCCGCCGAGGCCGACACGGCCTGCGCCGACCTCGCGATTCACGAGCTCGGGAACAGGGGCCCGCCCGCCATGAGGCCACCGTCGACAAGGAGGATGTGCCCGGTGACGTAACTCGCCTTGTCCGAACCCAGGAACTGGACGGCCTCGGCAATCTCCTCCGGGGTACCCGCCCGGTGCATGGGCAGCACCGAATCGACCTCGGCACGAGCCGTGTCGTCGCCGGTGAACCGCTCGTACATAGCGGTCCGGGTGTAGCCGGGCGCGACCGCGTTGACCCGGATACCGTGAGCAGCCCCTTCAAGTGCGGCCGCCTTCGTGATGCCGACGACGGCGTGCTTGCTCCCGACATACAAGGTCGCCCCGGGATAACCCATCAGGCCGAAGGTGGAGCTGACGTTGACGATGCTGCCGCCGCTCTGTTCCCTCATGACCCGGAACTCGTGCTTCAGGCACAGCAGCGTTCCCTTGACGTTGGTATCGAAGGTCGCCTGGTATGCCTCGTCGGTCACCTCGGTGACAGGGCCGGGTGTTCCTTCGGTGCCGGCGTTGTTGAAGGCGACATCGATCCGCCCGAACCGTGCCACCGCACGGTCGACGAGGTCCTTCACATCGGCGTCGAAGCGGACGTCGGCACGCACGAACTCGACCGGGGCGCCGAGGTCGCCCAGCTCCCCGGCAAGCTGCTCGCCCACGTCCTCGTGGCGGCCGGAGACCACAAGGTTCGCGCCTTGACGGGCATAAGCGAAGGCGGTGGCGCGGCCGATACCGGTAAGCGCGCCCGTGATGAGGACAACGGGATCAGACACGTCGAGGGCCCTTCCTGAAACCACCCAGATGAACGACGGGCAAGCGGATCGGAACCCGCACGACACCGGGTTCCTCTTCGGGCCGGGGCGTATCCCCCGGTACGCCCGCAAGGAAGGTGTCCCAGCCGGACGACAGCCGCATCGGACCCGACCGCCGCGTCCATCGAACGGCGGCACTCAATGACCCGTATGGCCCACGGACAGCAGCCGGGACAGACGAGTCCGAACAGGGCCCAGGAACTTTCCGCGGCGGTGTTATCGAAGCAGGGCCCGGTGCGTCCGCAGCTCTGACGCAGGCTCAACTCGCATATTCCCCGCCCTACTTCGGCCGAGGTGCATTCGCTGCCGCAGTCGCTGTGCGTGACACACCCGGGCTCAAGGCCACCCCGGCCGTGGGCCATTTTCAGGGCATCGACGACCAGGGAGGCGCGGTGGTGGTCGGCCATGGCCTGGCCGACGACCTCGCGGGTGGCCCTCTTACAGCAACATGTGACGCCTGTCACCTCGGACGACATGCCCCGTCGGTGCCTCTTGTCTGGGCTTCCGTGCCTCCTGCCTGGGCCAAGGAGACACCTCCACAGCAACGCCGTAGCCTTGAAGGGAGCGCCTGCTGACCAAACGGGCGAACTCCTGCGTCGGGTCTCCACCCATCGCGGCTACATCGGCGAGCGGTCGACCGACACCTGTGAGGAGCGACGCCGTCACCCGCAGCCTGAGGCTGCGGGTGAAGAAACGGGGAGGTCGAAACGCCGTCAGGGCGCCTTTCTCCGGTGCGACGGACATTCCTTCAGGGCTCAGCACCAGCTGTGCGTTTCAGCTAAGGAAGTGAAACATGCCTGTGCAAGTCGAAGAGCGTATTCGAGTTCCCGCCAGACGATTCGGGGCGCCGCACTCCGACGGCGTGGCCGGCGCCTACCTCGCTGAGTTGATCGGGACCTTCATCCTGGTCTTCGCGATAACCGCCACCGCCACCTCCGCCGGCCTGGGGCACACCATCGCCGGACCGGCCTACGGCTCGCTGGCCATCGTTCTGGTGAACGGGCTGGCGCTGGCCGCGCTGGTCGGCGGCCTCGCCCACGTCTCCAGCGCACACTTCAACCCGGCCGTCACCGTCGCGCTGGCTGTCATCCGCAGGTTCTCGTGGCGGCATGTCCCCGGCTACGTCGCCGTCCAGATGATCGGCGGGATCCTCGGCGCTCTCGCCACCTGGGCCATTCACGGCAACGCCGCGCGGACCACCACGCACCTCGGTGCCACCAACCCGGCGCCCGGGGTGGGCGACGGCCGTGCTCTGGTCGTCGAAATCCTGATCACCTTCGTGCTGGTCCTCGTGGTGACCGCCGCGGCCACCGACAAGCGGTTCCCGTCCCCCGCTGCCCCGGTCGTGGTCGGCTTCGCCCTCGCCGCGGCGGTCTTCATCGGCGGCCCCAGTGACGGGGCCGCGGTCAATCCGGCCCGCGGTCTTGGCCCGATGATCGCCGCCGGCTCGTTCAGCGGCTGGTGGGTGAGCCTGGTAGGCCCTGTGGTCGGTGGTGTCCTCGCCGCGGTGCTCTACGACCGATACGTCCGCAGGGGCCGGCCCTCAGCAGTTGAGCAGGTATCCAAGGCCCGTGTTGTCGCCGGCAGCGGACGAGCACGCAGCCGGCGCGTGTTGTAGGCCCGGGCCGGCCGCCCGAATCCCAGCGCCCGGGGCTCGAAACCCAGGGCTCGAATCCCGAGTCTCGGAGTCCGAGGCCCGGGTTTCGAGCGCCGGACCCCGGCACCACGTTCGACGCATACATAACACTTACGGCCCCGGTCCAACGTCCCCGAGAGGAACGTCAGCATGCCCCCGGCCCCGAGCCCGGACCACCCCCACCACCTCATCGAGGAGTTCCGCGCCCTGCCCGCCTCCAGCGACCGCAGGCGCGAGATCGTCGCGGAACTGGACGGGAACGCCGAGGCGCTGCCGTTCCTCGCCTCCGTTGTCGCCGACCCGCAGGAGTACGACCTCGCCCGCGTCGAGGCGGCCACGATCCTACGCCTGTGGCCCCCGTCCGACCCGGCCACCGCCCGCACCGCCGCCCAGGCCCTGCTGGCCGCACTGCGCGACCCCGAGGACGACCTGGTCCGCCAGTACGCGGCCGCGGCGCTCGGCCCCTACGCCGACGAACCGGCGGTCGACCAGGCCCTGGCCACCGCCCTGCGGCCCGACGAGGAGCCCCTCGTACGGGACAACGCCCTGGCCGCCGTCGAGGAGGCAGGCCCGAGCGACGCCCGTACCGACGTACTGCGCGCCCTCACCCGGGACCCCGACCTCGGCAGGGCGGCGGCCCGCATCCTCACGGCATGGGGCCGGGACCTTGGGGCCTGAGCCGGTCGTTCGTCCGACACAGCCGGACGCGCCTCGAACCCGGTTGCTCAGCCGGGCATTCGCCAGGGTCGCTCGCCGATTGGCCCTACTCGTCCACCCGGTGGAGCAGGTCAGTGATCGCCTGGAGAACGGCGTCCGGACGGTCCTCGTGCAGAAATCCGTGACCTGCGTCGTTGAGGATGCGCTGTTCACCGCGGGGTACGGACGATGCAAGATCGGCGTGGAGGGCGCTCGTAATGCGGTGGATCTCGCTCAGAACGTGTTCGGGCCAAAGCTGGGCCTGGGTGGCGTCGCGGCCGAGCGCGGTGATCACGATCAGCGGAAGATCCGGAAGGGCCGGGGCGTGCCGGAGCTCCTCGGCGACCTCGTCGTAGATGTTCTTGCTCTCGTGCAAGCCGGTTCGCCAAGCGGTGCGGAGATGGTGCTCGATGAGCGGCTCACGGACAGCTTCGGGCCAGTTGGCGAACAAGGGTGCCATTTGGCTGCGGGCAAGCCGTAGCTGCTCCTCGGTGAGCTCGGGCTGCTCCCGGCTCTCCATATCCTTCAGCTTGTCCCGAACTTCTTGGGGCACGCGTGCGTGGAGGTCTTCGTGGAACGGGTCCAGCAGGAGCAGGCCGGCCACCTCGCCGGGGAAGCGTTGTGCGATGTGGCGGGCCGTAGGCGGCGCCCAGAGAGTGGCCGACAAGCAGGTAAGGGCCTGGCACGTCGGCTGCACGCAGCAGGTCCATGAGTTCGTCGGTTACCGCGGCAGCGGTGCGGGGAAGTGCGGCTGCCTCGCTCCAACCGGTACCCGCGCGGTCGTAGAGGACGGTGGTCGTCAGCTCGGCGACGCGGTTGTGCATGTTCAGGTAGTCCAGACCGACCAGTCCGGCACCGGGCAGGAACACCACGGCCGGGCCCCCGCTCCCGGAACGGTGCAGCAGCAGCCTCCGCCCCGCGACCTCGCACAGCCTGCCCAGCGGCGGCTCCAGGAGGGCCGATTCCTGCGCCTCGGCGACAGACGACTGATCTGGCATGGTGCGCTCTCCGAACACCGGGCTCTCAAGTTTGAGAAAGGTATCGGATGTGAGACCGTTCGTCCATGAACACGGTCGACCTGCTTCTGCACCCGGTCCGTCTGCGTGTCGTGCACACCATGACCGGCGGACGGACACTCACCACAGCTCAGCTGTGTGACCTTCTGCCGGACGTTTCGAAAGCGACCGTGTACCGGCATGTCGGCCTCCTCGCCGACGCAGGTGTCCTGGAAGTCGAGGGCGAGCAGCGTGTTCGGGGGGCGGTCGAACGCCGCTACCGGCTGAACCGGACGCGGTCGGTGATCGACGCCGATACGGCCGCATCGGTGTCGCTGGATGACCACCGCCGCGCCTTTGCCGTCGCCATGGCCGCCTTGTTGGCGGAGTTCAACGCCTATCTCGACCGGGACCACGCCGATCCGACGGCCGACCTCGCGGGGTATCGCCAGCACGCGCTGTGGCTCAGTCAGGACGAGCTCATGGAGATGATCGTCGAGATGCGCAGCGTGATCGTGTCCCGGATGGGAAACACCCCTTCCCCGGAGCGCACCCGACATCTGATCAGCCCGATTCTTTTCCCCGCTGAGGAAGGGCCTCCGGGTCCCGCTGACAAGCAGGGCTGAACAACGTCACCGAGCCGGCCCGACCGTGCAGATCCCGGGTCGGACTCCGCTCGGACTGGGCCGTGCGCGGAGTCCGGCGCGGGTTCAGGAATCCGCACGAGATCGGCCGCGGACGAAAGGACAAGCCGAGCCCTACGCGCGCCCCAGCCGCTGCGCGACCTCCGTCGCCCAGTACGTCAGGATCATCTGCGCCCCGGCCCGCCGGATCCCGGTCAGGCTCTCCAGAATGGCCGCGTCCCGGTCGATCCAGCCGCGCTCCGCCGCCGCCTCGATCATCGCGTACTCGCCACTGACCTGGTACGCGGCGACCGGCACGTCCACCGAGTCGGCGAACTTCGCGAGGATGTCGAGGTACGGGCCGGCCGGCTTGACCATGACCATGTCCGCGCCCTCTTCGAGGTCGAGCGCCAGCTCGCGCAGGGACTCACGGGTGTTCGCGGGGTCCTGCTGGTACGTCTTGCGGTCACCCTTCAACGACGACCCGACGGCCTCGCGGAACGGCCCGAAGAACGCCGACGAGTACTTCGCCGTGTACGCGAGGATCGAGACGTCCTCGTGGCCCGTCTGGTCCAGCGCGTCACGGACGACGCCGACCTGGCCGTCCATCATGCCGCTGGGGCCGACCACATGGGCGCCCGCGTCAGCCTGGACCTGGGCCATCTCGGCGTACCGCTCCAGCGTCGCGTCGTTGTCGACGCGGCCGTCGGCGGTCAGGACACCGCAGTGGCCGTGGTCCGTGTACTCGTCCAGGCACAGGTCCGACATGACGACGAGCTCGTCACCGACCTCCTCGCGCACCGCGCGCAGACCAACCTGGAGGATCCCGTCCGGATCCGTGCCCGCCGAGCCCCGGGCGTCCTTCTTCTCGTCCGTGGGGACGCCGAAGAGCATGATCCCGGAGACGCCGGCCGACACCGCCTCGACGGCGGCCTTCCGCAAGGTGTCCAGGGTGTGCTGCTGGACGCCGGGCATGGCCGAGATGGCGACGGGCGCGTCGATGCCCTCGCGCACGAACGCGGGCAGGATCAGGTTCGCCGGGTCGAGCCGTGTCTCGGCGACCATGCGCCGCATCACCGGGGTCGTCCGCAACCGCCGGGGGCGGGAGCCGGGGAAGTTTCCGTACACAGTCATGCTTCGAGACTAGACCCGTACACATCACCGATTTACCGACACCGGCGCCGGAAAAGCTTCACAACGGCGACGGGCGGCCCGGCCGCCGAAGCAGCCGGACCGCCCGGTCCTCACACATCACCCGTCACATGGACATGGGTCAGGTCGTCGTACGACGCCGCCGTGCCCCCGGACGCCGCTCGCTCGGCCGCGTCACCGGGTCACCGGCCTCCTTCGCCGCCTCCCGGCGCTGCGCACCGAACTCGGCGAGGGCCTCGACCAGCCTGTGCACCGAAGGCTCCGGCGACAGGACGTCGACGCGCAGCCCGTGCTCCTCGGCGGTCTTCGCCGTCGCCGGACCGATACACGCGATGACCGTCACGTTGTGCGGCTTGCCCGCGATGCCGACGAGGTTCCGTACGGTCGACGACGAGGTGAAGAGCACCGCGTCGAACCCGCCGCCCTTGATGGCCTCACGCGTGTCGGCGGGCGGCGGCGAGGCGCGGACCGTGCGGTACGCGGTGACGTCGTCGACCTCCCAGCCCAGCTCGATGAGCCCGGCCACCAGCGTCTCGGTGGCGATGTCGGCACGCGGCAGGAAGACACGGTCGATCGGATCGAAGACCGGGTCGTACGGCGGCCAGTCCTCCAGCAGACCGGCGGCCGACTGCTCACCGGACGGCACCAGGTCCGGCTTCACACCGAAGTCGACGAGCGCGGCGGCGGTCTGCTCACCGACGGCCGCGACCTTGATCCCGGCGAAGGCACGGGCGTCGAGCCCGTACTCCTCGAACTTCTCCCGCACGGCCTTCACCGCGTTGACGCTGGTGAAGGCGATCCACTCGTAGCGGCCCGTGACCAGACCCTTGACCGCGCGCTCCATCTGCTGGGGCGTACGAGGCGGCTCGACGGCGATCGTCGGGACCTCGTGCGGCACGGCACCGTACGAACGAAGCTGGTCGGAGAGCGACGCCGCCTGCTCCCTGGTACGCGGGACGAGCACCTTCCAGCCGAAGAGGGGCTTGGACTCGAACCACGCGAGCCGGTCGCGCTGGGCGGCGGAGCTGCGCTCACCGACCACGGCTATGACGGGCTGGTGCCCGTCCGGCGACGGGAGGACCTTCGCCTGCTTCAGGACCTGGGCGATCGTCCCGAGGGTCGCCGTCCAGGTGCGCTGGCGGGTGGTCGTACCGGCCACCGTCACGGTCAGCGGGGTGTCCGGCTTGCGGCCCGCCGCGACCAGCTCACCGGCGGCCGCGGCCACCGAGTCGAGCGCCGTGGAGACGACAGCCGTCGCATCGCTCGCGCCGACCTCGGCCCAACAGCGGTCCGAGGCGGTACGCGCGTCGACGAACCGGACGTCCGCGCCCTGCGCGTCGCGCAGCGGCACACCGGCGTACGCGGGCACGCCCACCGCGTTCGCGACTCCCGGCACGACCTCGAAGGGGATACCGGCGGTGGCGCAGGCGAGCATCTCCGCGCCGGCGTTCCCGTCCAGTCCCGGGTCACCGGAGACGGCACGAACGACCCGCCTGCCGCCCTTCGCTGCCTCCATGACAAGATTGACCGCATCCCTGAGAACGGGAACACCGGCGGCTGTTGACTGCGCGTCAACAACCGTCAGCTCAGGCGTGCTTACGCCTGCCCGCGCATGGCAGCGAACAACGCCGAGAACGTCCGGCTCGGCGACAAGGACGTCCGCGCTCGCGAGCGCCTCGACGGCGCGCAGAGTCAGCAGTCCCGGGTCGCCGGGACCGGCGCCGAGGAAGGTGACGTGCCCTTGTGCGGACAGGGCTGGATAGTCGGATGCGGCGGGGCCGGTGGGGCTCAAAGTGCTCGCTCCCCCATAAGACCGGCCGCACCCTTGGCGAGCATCTCGGCCGCGAGTTCGCGACCGATGGCCGCCGCGTCGTCGTGCGACGTGGGGACGGGACCGGTGGTGGACATCTGTACCAGCGAGGAACCGTCGGTGGAACCGACGACACCGCGCAGGCGCAGTTCATTGACAGCCTGCCCATCCGCCAGGAGGTCGGCCAGCGCACCCACAGGTGCGGAGCAACCAGCCCCCAGAGCGCCGAGCAGGGCACGCTCGGCGGTCACGGCGGCCCGGGTGACCGGGTCGTCGAGCTCGGCGAGCGCGGCGGCGAGGTCCGCGCTGGTCTCAGCGCATTCGATCGCCAGTGCTCCCTGGCCGGGAGCGGGCAGAATGGTGTCGACCGACAGGAAGTCGGTCGCCTCACCGGTCCGGCCGAGGCGGCTGAGCCCGGCCGCGGCGAGTACCACCGCGTCCAGCTCCCCGCTTCGGACAAATCCGATACGCGTGTCGACGTTCCCCCGGATCGGCACGGTCTCGATGTCGAGGCCGTGGTTACGGGCGTACGCGTTGAGCTGCGCCATGCGGCGCGGCGAGCCGGTGCCGATGCGGGCACCGGACGGCAGCTGCTCGAAGGTCAGCCCGTCCCGCGCCACCAGTACGTCGCGCGGGTCCTCGCGCACCGGCACGGCGGCCAGCACGAGGCCCTCGGGCTGAGTGGTCGGCAGGTCCTTGAGCGAGTGGACGGCGAAGTCCACCTCGCCGCGCAGCAGCGCGTCGCGCAGCGCGGCGACGAACACACCGGTGCCGCCGATCTGCGCGAGGTGCTCCCGGGAGATGTCGCCGTACGTGGTGATCTCGACGAGCTCGACGGCGCGCCCGGTCACCTCACTGACCGCGTCGGCGACGAGGCCGGACTGCGCCATGGCGAGCTTGCTGCGCCGGGTGCCCAGCCGGAGCGGTGCGTCGGTCCGTGCGCGCTGGGGTGAGTTGTCGGTCATGACCGCCCTCGATTCGGGTCGTTCAGGTCTGCCCGGGAGACGGCGGCGACCGTCTGCGGGTCGAGGTCGAAGAGTTCCCGCAGCGCATCGGCGTACCCGGCGCCGCCGGGCTCGCTGGCGAGCTGCTTGACCCGCACGGTGGGCGCGTGCAGGAGCTTGTCGACGACGCGGCGCACGGTCTGCGAGATCTCGGCGCGCTGCTTCTCGTCCAGGTCGGGGAGGCGTCCGTCGAGCCGCGCGATCTCGCCCGCGACCACTCCGGCGGCCATCGTGCGCAGGGCGACGACGGTCGGGGTGATGTGGGCGGCGCGCTGGGCGGCGCCGAAGGCGGCGACCTCGTCGGCGACGATCGTGCGCACCTGGTCCACATCGGCGGCCATCGGGGCATCCGCCGACGCCTCGGCGAGCGACTCGATGTCGACCAGGCGCACGCCGTCGAGGCGGGCGGTGGCGCCGTCGATGTCCCGCGGCATGGCGAGGTCGAGCAGGGCGAGACGGACGGGGCCGGCGCCCTGCGCGGGCACGGTGGCCCGGCGGACGGCCTGGCGCACCGTGCCGGCGGTGCCGTTCTCCACCCAGGCGGCATGCCGGTCGGGGGCGGCGGGCGGCGCGGGGACGGAGGCGGCGGGCGCCTCGTGCGCGGGGTCGAAGGCCAGGCCGAGCGCTCCGGCGACGGCCTCGGCGGTCAGCACGAGACCGGTCGCACCGGTGCACGAGACGACGACGTCGGCACGTGTCAGTTCGTCGGCGACGGCGGCCATCTCCACGGCGTGGGCGGACACTCCGGTACCGCCGGGCTGGCCCAGGATCTCGACGAGCCGGTCGGCGCGGGCCCTGGTCCGGTTGGCGACGACGATCTCGGCGACACCGGCACGGGCCAGCGTCGCGGCGGCCAGCGAGGACATCGAGCCGGCGCCGATCACCAGCGCGCGCCTGCCCCGGGCCCAGTCGGTGACGTCCGCACCGGCTGCGATCTGTTCGAGACCGAAGGTGACGAGCGACTGCCCGGCCCGGTCGATCCCGGTCTCGCTGTGGGCCCGCTTGCCGACCCGCAGGGCCTGCTGGAACAGATCGTTCAGCAGCCGGCCGGCGGTGTGGAGCTCCTGCCCCAGTGCCAGCGCGTCCTTGATCTGGCCGAGGATCTGGCCCTCGCCGACGACCATCGAGTCCAGCCCGCACGCCACCGAGAAGAGGTGGTGGACGGCCCGGTCCTCATAGTGCACATAGAGATACGGAGTGAGCTCGTCCAGACCGACGCCGCTGTGCTGGGCGAGGAGCGTGGACAGCTCGGCGACGCCCGCGTGGAACTTGTCCACGTCGGCGTACAGCTCGATGCGGTTGCAGGTGGCCAGCACGGCAGCCTCGGCCGCGGGCTCCGCGGCAAGGGCGTCCTGAAGCAGCTTGGCCTGCGTCTCGGCAGCCAGCGAGGCCCGTTCCAGTACGGAGACGGGTGCGCTTCGGTGGCTCAGCCCCACTACGAGAAGACTCATGCCGGCATCACGGCGGGCATGTCCCCGTCGGGTCCCTTCCGGCTGCCGGTGTCGGCGCGCGCGGGCGGCGCGGCCGCGTCCGGGCTGCTCTCGGTGGTGTCCTCGCCGGCCTTGCGCTGCTCGTGGAAGGCGAGGATCTGGAGTTCGATGGAGAGGTCGACCTTGCGGACGTCGACGCCGTCGGGCACGGAGAGCACCGTCGGCGCGAAGTTCAGGATGGAGGTGACGCCCGCGGCGACGAGCCGGTCGCAGACCTGCTGCGCGGCACCGGCCGGGGTCGAGATGACGCCGATCGACACGCCGTTCTCGCTGACGATCTTCTCCAGCTCGTCGGCGTGCTGAACGGGGATCCCCGCGACCGGCGTTCCGGCCAGCGCAGGATCGGCGTCGATCAGCGCGGCGACCCGGAAACCACGGGAGGCGAAACCGCCGTAGTTGGCGAGCGCGGCGCCGAGGTTACCGATACCGACGATCACGACCGGCCAGTCCTGGGTGAGCCCGAGTTCGCGGGAGATCTGGTAGACGAGATACTCGACGTCGTACCCGACACCACGCGTTCCGTAGGACCCGAGGTAGCTGAAGTCCTTGCGCAACTTGGCAGAGTTGACCCCCGCCGCAGCCGCGAGCTCCTCGGACGAGACCGTGGGGACCGAGCGCTCGGAGAGCGCGGTCAGTGCGCGCAGATACAGCGGAAGTCGGGCGACGGTGGCCTCGGGAATTCCTCGGCTACGGGTCGCCGGTCGGTGAGTTCGGCCAGTTGCCACGGTGCTCCTGCGGGATGAGCGGGGCTGCAGGCGGCCGTATGCAGCAGGACCGCCCCGTCGAATGCAGGCTATGTCTTTGTGAACACGTGCACAAAGATAGTGTCCGTTTTGTCCGGTCAAAGTGACCGGGGTCACGCACATTCGTCGCGCGATCCCGGAACCAGGGATCGCATCAGCCCGTTGCAGACCCGAAGGGGGCAAAGCAGCACACACTCCTCACAACCATTCCCCCGAGATCACTCAAAACGCCCACGATGGTAACCGGGTTTCACTCACGAAAGCAGTGCGCTGCGCAGCCTCGCCGGGTCCACCCGCCAGAACGTGTGCTGTTCGTTATCAATCAGGACGACCGGAATCTGCTCCCAGTACTCCCGGTGCAGCTCCTCGTCCTGATCGATGTCCTTCTCCTCCCAGGACGCGCCGGTCTCCTCGCACACCTCCTTCACCACCGTCCTCGCGTCGTCACAGAGGTGACATCCGGGCTTCCCAACCAGGGTCACCACCCGGTCCGCGGGCTTCTTCCTCATACGTCGCAGCAGGGCACTCATGCCTTCATTCTGCGCCGAACAGGACCGCCACCCCGAGTAGGAGAGGAGCCGACCCCACCCTTGATCCCTTACGCCCCGAATCGCCCGATTAACAATTCGGCAGCCAAGAGTTCACGGCACGGCATCCCGGCAGGTCCGGAACGGCCGAACCGACTGGCTATGCTCACGACATGGCCGCTCTTGGATGGCTCACACCCCGTAGGCGCCCCGCGACAGCACGGAGCGTGCTGGCAGGCGAGGCTGCAGCTGAGGCAGCGCGGAAGTCCGCCCTCCCCGGCGAACTCCCCGACGACCAGCCCGCCGCCGGTCAGGGCGGCTCCGCCCCCACCGAGGCCGAGGAACCGGCCTTCCCCGTCGTCGGCGACGACCGGGCCGCCGCCTTCTTCGACCTGGACAACACCGTGATGCAGGGCGCGGCGATCTTCCACTTCGGCCGCGGCCTGTACAAGCGGAAGTTCTTCCAGCGCCGCGAGCTGACCCGGTTCGCCTGGCAGCAGGCCTGGTTCAGGCTGGCCGGCGTCGAGGACCCGGAGCACATGCAGGACGCCCGCGACAGCGCCCTGTCCATCGTCAAGGGCCACCGCGTCTCCGAGCTGATGTCCATCGGCGAGGAGATCTACGACGAGTACATGGCCGACCGCATCTGGCCCGGTACCCGCGCCCTCGCCCAGGCCCACCTGGACGCCGGACAGCGGGTCTGGCTGGTCACCGCCGCCCCGGTGGAGACCGCCACGATCATCGCCCGCCGCCTCGGTCTGACCGGCGCGCTCGGCACCGTCGCCGAATCCGTCGACGGCGTCTACACCGGCCGCCTGGTCGGCGAACCGCTGCACGGCCCCGCGAAGGCCGAGGCGGTCCGCGCCCTGGCCGCCGCCGAGGACCTCGACCTCGACCGCTGCGCAGCGTACAGCGATTCGCACAACGACATCCCGATGCTGTCCCTGGTCGGCCACCCGTACGCGATCAACCCGGACGCCAAGCTCCGCAAGCACGCCCGCGCCCTCGACTGGCGGCTGCGGGACTACCGGACGGGCCGCAAGGCCGCCAAGGTCGGCATCCCGGCCGCGGCGGGCGTCGGCGCCCTCGCGGGCGGCACCGCGGCCGCCGTCGCGCTGCACCGCCGCCGACGCTGACGCACACCCGTTCGTTCTCCGGCGGGGGCCGCCGAGCCACGCCCGGACACCCGGCGCCGATCGGGATCCCTTGCCCACCGGCCGCTCCCGCCAGTCGGATTGCCCGCACCCGACCACAACCCGTCGCACCCGCAGGCAGATCCCGAACTAATCCGATCATTAACCGGTCACGATGTGCTACTTGATGCATCGATTAGTTGCTACAGAAGCGACGTAATCGATGATTTGAGCAACTGGGTGTAGCACTGCCTGTACGAAGCGTTATTCTCCTCAGACGCATTCCGGAACCCACCACTCACTACGACGAGTGACGGTTTCGTACTGCACGTGATGGAAGCTCTGCCTCTGGGAGTCCCGTGTACCCACACGTCGGGGTTGACGCCTCGGGCCTGGCTACGCTCCGCGCAACGGTCGCCGACCGCTTGCGCGGTTTCGTCCCCACCGCGTACGCCGTACCCGCATTTGCCACCCCTGCACCTGCCGGCCCTTGCTACGCCCTGGCCGAACGCGGTGCGGCGGTCGGAAGACGCAGCAACCGCGGCGCACCTACTACGTCCACCGTCCGCCGGCCCACCGCCGACAGCGACAGCGCGCGCATGATGGATCTCGTCGAGCGCGCACAGGCCGGCGAGGCCGACGCCTTCGGCCGCCTCTACGACCAGTACAGCGACACCGTCTACCGCTACATCTATTACCGCGTGGGCGGCAAGGCGACAGCGGAGGACCTCACCAGCGAGACCTTCCTGCGCGCCCTGCGCCGCATCTCCACCTTCACCTGGCAGGGCCGCGACTTCGGCGCCTGGCTGGTCACGATCGCCCGCAACCTGGTCGCCGACCACTTCAAATCCAGCCGCTTCCGGCTGGAGGTGACCACCGGCGAAATGCTCGACGCCAACGAGGTCGAGCGCAGCCCCGAGGACTCCGTCCTGGAGTCCCTCTCCAATGCCGCACTGCTGCAAGCCGTGCGCCGACTCAACCCCCAGCAGCAGGAATGCGTGACCCTGCGCTTCCTGCAGGGCCTCTCGGTCGCCGAGACCGCCCGGGTCATGGGCAAGAACGAGGGCGCGATCAAGACCCTGCAGTACCGCGCCGTCCGCACCCTGGCCCGGCTCCTTCCGGACGACGCCCGCTGATCCCGCCCCGCCCGAATCACTCTCGGCGATATATTCATCACACACTGGTCCGATCATCTTTCTTGCGTAACCCATGTGCCGCGCCCCTCGTTGTGCCGGTTGCAGGCCCCCTGTCGTCACCCCATGTCCGCCGACACTCACTCATCCGTGTGGAAGCGCTCAAGGTGTGCAACCTTCCGGACGCGCAGGGGAGTCGACCGTCATGACGAGAGGAGGTGCCGCCAGTGATCGCAAACGTTTCGGCACACCGGCGGGCGGACGCCTTCGCCCAGGCCCTGGAGGAGCAGTCGCTCCGCGGTGCGGCGGCCGTACAGCCCGAGGAACCGGCCGAACCGGCCGACCACGGACCGCTGTTGGCCCTGGCGAACGGCCTCGGTGAGCTACCGCGGCCCGAATTGGATCCCGAAGTCAAAGTGGTGCAACGAGCCCAGCTCGTCGCCGCGATGGAGGCCATGTTCGCCGAGGGCGGCGAATCCACGGGTCCTACGGTGCCCGAACAACGGACCAAGGGGGCCCACCGGGCCTCCCCGCTCCGGAAATTGCGTCCGCGCTCACGCTGGGCGAAGGGCCTCGCGGCCGGCGGGCTCACCGTCGGAGTGGCGGCGGGGGCCTTCGGCGGAGTGGCCGCTGCCAGTTCCGACGCCCTGCCGGGTGATTCGCTGTACGGGCTCAAACGCGGCATGGAGGACATCCACCTCACCATGGCCAGCGGCGACGCCGACCGCGGCGAGGTCTACCTCGACCAGGCATCGACCCGGCTCAGCGAGGCCCGTCGGCTGATGGAGCGCGCCCGCTCCGGCGATCTCGACCACGAACAGCTCGGCGAGGTCAGGCGCACGCTCAACGGCATGACGCACGACGCCGCCGAGGGCCACCGCCTGCTCCACGCGGCCTACCAGCGGGACGGCGCCATCGGCCCGATCCAGACCCTGGAGTCCTTCTCCCGCTCGCACCGCAACAGCTGGAGCAGCCTGCGCGACCGGCTGCCCGTCCAGCTGACCGATGTGGGTGACCAGGTCAACTCGGTCTTCGACGCCATAGACGAAGAGGTCGAACCGCTGCAGTCGCTGCTGCCCCGCACCCCGGGCAGGAGCAGCGATTCGCGGCAGTCGGACGCCACGGAACAGGCCACGGAATCGTCCGGTACGGACCACTCCGCGCCCTCGTCACCGGAGGCCTCGCACGGCCGTACGGACCCCAGCGCCGCGCCCCACCCCTCGGCCTCCGGCAGCGCCCCGTCCGACGGCCTGATCGGCGGCAGCACGGACGGCCTCCTCGGCACCCCGACCCCGGGCACCCTCCCGTCCGCCGACGGCCGGATCGGCTCCCCGCCCACTCCGGACGTAACCCTGCCCCCGCTCCTCCCCGGCCTGCTCCCGGGCCTGGGAATCAACAGCGAGGACCTGGACGACTGACGCCACCTCGGTCGCCGGACGGGCACGAAGAGACAAGCCCGTCCGGTGAGCCGGTGATCATCGGCTCAGAAGAACACCGACCGCCGCTGCACCAACAACTTGTACAGCGTGTGCTGAATCTGCTCCCTCACCTGATCCGTCAGATTGAACATCAGCATCGGATCCTCCGCCGCCTCCACCGGATACCCACTCGTGGAGATCGGCTCGCCGAACTGGATCGTCCACTTCGTCGGCAACGGCACCGCCCCGAGCGGCCCCAGCCACGGAAACGTCGGCGTGATCGGGAAGTACGGAATGCCCAGCAGCCGCGCCAGCGTCTTCGAGTTCCCGATCATCGGGTAGATCTCCTCCGCCCCCACGATCGAGCACGGAACGATCGGCACCCCGGCCCGCAGCGCCGTGGAGACGAAACCGCCCCGCCCGAAGCGCTGCAACTTGTACCGCTCGCCGAACGGCTTGCCGATGCCCTTGAAGCCCTCCGGCATCACCCCGACGAGCTCGCCGCGCCGCAGCAGCCGCTCCGCGTCCTCCGCGCAGGCAAGCGTGTGCCCGGCCTTGCGGGCGAGCTCGTTGACCACCGGCAGCATGAAGACGAGATCGGCGGCGAGCAGCCGCAGGTGCCTCCCGGCCGGGTGGTTGTCGTGCACGGCGACCTGGAGCATCAGTCCGTCGAGCGGCAGCGTCCCCGAGTGGTTGGACACGATGAGCGCCCCGCCGTCGGACGGGATGTTCTCGATGCCCTTCACCTCGACCCGGAAGTACTTCTCGTACACCGGGCGCAGCATCGACATCAGGACCTGATCGGTCAGTTCTTTGTCGTACCCGAACTCGTCGACGTCGTACTCACCGGTGACCCGCCGTCGCAGGAACGCGAGCCCGCCCGCGATCCGCCGGTCCCAGCTGCCCCGCTCCGCCCCTTCCACGGGCTGCCCGGCCCACTGGGGCTCCCCCTGCGGCAGCGGCAGCGCGGCGTCCTGCTGCCCGGGAAGGGCGCTGACGGCCGCCGTCCCGACCACCGGTGCGGCCGCGGAGGGCCCCTGCCCCCGGCCGCCGCCCCCCGCGGACCGGCGCCGCGCGGAGCGCGACGCGCCGCCCGCCCGCGAACGGTCGTCGTCGAACGGAATGACCTTGGCATCCGCCATCGTCGATGCGCTCCTCTACCTGCCGCTGGGGGTCGGGTACGTGTCGCCCGCCCCGGTGATCCCCGGACCGTCGCCGGCCACCCCGGCGAACGGCATGGCGGCCACTCTGTCGACCGCCCTTCCCGCCACCTCGGGCGGCAGCAGCCCCGGCCCCTGACTGCGCGCGAACTCCGCGAACGTCTCCGCGGTGGTGAACTCCGGGTGGAAACCCAGCGTCTCGCGCATCTGAACGGTGGAGACCACCCGGCCGTGGGTGAGCAGCCGGATCTGCTCCGGCGAGAAGTCCGTCATGCCGACCGTACGCAGCGCCTGGCCCACCCAGGTGACGGCAGGCAGCAGCAACGGCATCGTCGGCCGCCCCAGCCGCCGCGAGCACTGCGAGAGCAGCAGCACGCCGTCCCCGGCGATGTTGAAGGTGCCACTGTTCAGCGTCCCGCGCCTCGGCTCGCGCGAGGCGATCCCCAGTACGTCGACGACATCGTCCTCGTGCACGAACTGGAGCCTCGGGTCGTAACCGAACACCGTGGGCAGTACGGGCAGCGACAAATAGTCGGCGAGCGGCGAATCCGCCTGCGGCCCCAGGATGTTCGCGAACCTGAGCACGCACACGGCGACGTCCGGCCGACGGCGTGCGAAGCCCCGTACGTACCCCTCGACCTCCACCACGTCCTTGGCGAAGCCCCCGCTCGGCAGGGACTTGGGCGGAGTGGTCTCGGTGAAGACCGCCGGATCGCGGGGCGCGGAGCCGTACACGTTCGTACTGGACTTGACGACCAGTCGCCGCACGCTCGGCGCCTTCTGACAGGCCCCGAGCAGCTGCATGGTGCCGATGACGTTGGTCTCCTTGACCGTCGTCCGGCCACCCGTGCCGACCACCTTCGCGGAGACGTCCAGATGGACGACCGTATCGACGGAGTGCTCGGCGAGAACTCTGGCGATCGCGGGCTGGCGGATGTCCGCCGACACGAAATCGGCGTCGCCCAGCCGGTGTCCGGGCGTGACCGCGTCGACGGCGATCACCCGGTCCACTTCCGGATCACGCTGAATGCGCCGCACGAAGCGGCCGCCCAGCTGCCGGGCCGCTCCCGTGACCAGCACGACCTTCCCCAAGATCAGCGCCTTCCGTCGAAAGGTTTCCCCTGGCCGTCACCGTAGCGGGTGGATGTTGCCCTGCGATGACCGCACGGCTGCCTTGTGCCAAGACTTTGGCCCGAATGCGGGTACCACCCCGCAACGCGCCGCAGCCCTCCCGCCACAAGGGCGGAAGGGCTGCGGATTCACGAACTGCGTTCGCCTACTTCTTGTTGCGACGCTGAACGCGCGTGCGCTTGAGCAGCTTGCGGTGCTTCTTCTTGGCCATCCGCTTACGCCGCTTCTTGATAACAGAGCCCACGACTACCCTCGCTCACTTCTCTTCACTGGTGCGGGGCGTCTGGGCCCACACGACCTACGTCGTCCTAGCCTACCCGCCACCGCGTGAGGGACGTAATCCGAGGCGAATCTCAGGCGGACTCCACCCCCACAAAGGACTCGCGGAGATACTCGTGAACCGCTTGCTCCGGAACCCGGAATGACCTGCCCACCCGGATCGCCGGCAGATGACCGCTGTGCACCAAGCGGTACACGGTCATCTTCGACACCCTCATGACCGAGGCGACTTCCGCCACAGTCAGAAACTTGACCTCATTGAGAGGCCTCTCGCTGCCAGCAGCCATGACCCACCTGTACCTTCCGCACGAGACGCGCACCGGCTTCCCCTCCGGTGACTCTTCGTCGTTATGCGCTCACTCCCCAGATTAGGGGCGGGTGATGCGAGTGGGGAAGAGGAGAGACGATCGGCCGCCTACTGTGACAGACACGCCCGATTGAGTACATAGCGCGTGAGCGGCCGGTAGTAGGCGGACCGTACGGCGTCATCGAGCGGAACGGCGACCGACACCCGCCCCTCCGCCTCCCCGACGAACAGCGCGGGATCGTCCGTATCCGCCAGACCGATCGCCTCGATGCCCAGCTGACCTGCCCCGCAGACCCATCCGTGGTCCCCGACGACCAACTCCGGCAGCCGCTCGTGCCGCTGCGCCGCAGACTCCAGAACGACCCGGACCGGCAACGGTGAATGGGTATGTGCGCCGGTGTCACCGCCGGAAGTCCGCGCGCCCGGTTCGCGCACCATCGCGACTCCTCGTACGTAGTCCAGGTTGTGCGTGCGTACGCCGAACCGGGTCGTTATGTCGATACATCGGCCCTGCGCAGGAGTGAGTACAGGGCACCCGGCCGCCGACAGGGCGTCTGCCAGTCCTGCGTAGAAACCGAGCAGTCGATGCGGATGACCGGTCCCGAACAGCACCGGCGCCCGCCGGACCGCCGCATGCGACAGCCGCTCCGCGAAGGAATTCAGAGCTGCCAGAGTCCGCTCCGGATCGATCACGTCCGGGCCCGAAACATGAGCAGGATCGCCCGAAACACCACACTTGTCGGCCATCAGACGAAGAAGATCGGACTCTTCCCAGCGCCACTCGGGGTCGAGGCCGAGCGTCACCCGAGGGTCGCGGGCCGCGAAGAGCCGATAGCTCCGCAGGCTCACTTCCCTCGATGTGGCCACGGGCCCGGCCAGCCGGGCCGCCAGCAGATGTGCACGCAACGCTCCGGTGCTCAACACCCCACCGATGCTGCCCCAACCACCCGGACGGGGGGCCAGAAGCCCGGTTACGCCCCACAGTTGGCGTAACCCATGCTCACCACCGCACGAAACCAGCCGCACCCCGACCGCCCCGCCCGTCTCAGGCCAACAGCCCCCGCAACGGGAACGCCGCCCGCCTGGTCGCCCGCACCGCCTGGTCCACCCGGTCCGCGGGGTCGTACCCCTCCTCCCACGACTTCCAGGAAGGAATACGCCCGTCCGTCATCCGGGCCGGCCCCGGCTGCCGGGTCCTCGCGTACACCTCGTCCCGCCACGAGGCCGGAATCACCGACTCGGGATCCACCGGCGCGTGCGCGGCGATCCCCACCAGATGCGTCCAGGACCGCGGCACCACGTCGACCACCGCGTAACCGCCCCCGCCGAGCGCCACCCAGCGCCCGCCCTCCGCGTACTCGTGGGCGAGATCGTGACAGGAAGCCATCACCGCCCGCTGCGCGTCCAACGACACCGCCAGGTGGGCGAGCGGGTCCTCGAAGTGTGTATCGGCCCCGTGCTGACTCACCAGCACCTGCGGCCGGAAATCCGCCAGCAGCTCCGGCACCACCGCATGGAACGCCCGCAGCCAGCCCGCGTCCCCCGTACCGGCCGGCAACGCCACGTTCACCGCACTGCCCTCACCGGCCCCGGCGCCGGTCTCCTCCGGCCAGCCGGTCTGCGGAAACAGCGTGCGCGGGTGCTCGTGCAACGAAACCGTCAGAACCCGCGGGTTCTCCCAGAAAGCCGCCTGCACACCGTCCCCGTGGTGCACGTCCACATCGATGTACGCGACCCGCTCGGCACCCAGCTCCAGCAGCCGCGCGATGGCGAGCGCCGGATCGTTGTAGATGCAGAACCCCGCCGCGCCACCCGGCATGGCATGGTGCAGTCCGCCCGTGAAGTTCACGGCGTGCGCGGTTTCCCCACGCCACACCGCCTCGGCCGCGGCCACCGACTGCCCGGCGATCAGCGCCGACACCTCGTGCATCCCCGCGAACGCGGGATCGTCGACCGTCCCGAGCCCGTAGTTCTGATCGGCGTGCTTCGGATCCGCCGACGCAGCACGCACGGCAGCCACATAGTCCTCGCGGTGCACCAGCCGCAGCGTGGACTCGCCGGCGGGCCTGGCCGCCACCACATCCACCGCGCGGTCGAGCCCGAACGCCCGCACCAACCCCATCGTCAGAGCGAGTCTGACGGGGTCCATCGGGTGACTCTCGCCGAAGTCGTATCCCGTTACTGCGTCATCCCACATCAACTGTGCGCGGCCGCTCATGCCCGCCACCGTATCGGGCAGGTTCCGCGCCGAACGACTTGGCGTACAGGAGCGTTGCCAGGACCAGCACCATCGGTACGAGCATCGCCCCCCGGTAACTCCAGGCGTCCCCGAGCGCCCCCACGAGCGGCGACCCCACCAGGAATCCCACGTAGTTGAAGACATTCAGCCGCGCGATGGCCGTATCGCTCGCCCCGGGGAACATCCGCCCGGCGGCGGCGAACGTCTGCGGCGCGATCACACACAGTCCGAGGCCCAGCAGAGTGAACCCGAGCATCCCGACCCACGCCCCACCGGCCAGCGCCACCACAGCGAACCCGACCGCGGCCAGCACACTCCCGGACCGCACCACGGCCACCGCCCCGAATCGCCGCACCCCGAAGTCCCCGACAGCCCGCCCCAGCAGCGTCGTCACCATGTAGACGTTGTACGGAACGGTCGACACCTGCTCCGAACTCCCCAGCACGTCCTGCAGATACTTGGCGCTCCAGTTGGAGACCGTCGAGTCCCCGATGTACGCGAAGCTCATGACCAGACAGAGCGGCATCAGCAACTTGAACGAGACCGACGCAGCCCCCTTCCCCTGCCCCTCCACCGGACCCGTCTCGACGGACGCGCCCTCGGCGTACCACCGGCTCCCGATGAGCGCGACAGGCAGCAGCACGACAACCGCCGGCAGGTACGAGACCAGCAGCGACAGACCCCAGTGCGCCCCGGCCCACGCCATGGACGCCCCGGCGATCCCGCCCAGGCTGTACGAGGCATGGAACCCCAGCATGATGGAACGCCCGTACGCCCGCTGGAGGCTGACCCCCATCATGTTCATGGAGGCATCGAGCGCCCCAACGGCAAGTCCGAACACCCCGAGCGCCAGAGCCGCCTCCCACAAGGCGCTCCCGGCCCCGACCCCGAGCAGCGCAAGCAGCACCACGGGCTGCGCCCACCTCAGTACGACCCCGGGCCGTACCCGCGCGACCACCTTCTCGGTGACGACGCTGCCCACCCCGGCCAGAATCGGCACCGCGGCCAGGAACACCGGCAACAGCCCGTCGGATATCCCGTACCGGTCCTGAATGGCGGGAATCCGCGTCACGAGCAGGGCAAAGGTGACTCCCTGCACGAAGAAGCTCAACGCGAGGGAGGCTCTGCCGTGCCGCAATCGAGCATGTGTCATGGCCGCGAGCGTAGGGCCAGTTTCTACCCATGGGTAGATGGATCAGGCGAGCAATTCCCGCAGTTGACTCATGTCGGAGAAGTGCCCGGTCACCCCGGCGAGCCGGTCCGAGGGCATCATCGACGTAAACCCGTACACATCCATCCCCGCGGCCCGGGCCGCCTCCACTCCGAGCGGACTGTCCTCGATGACGACGCACCGCTCGGGAGGAACGCCCATGCGCTCGGCGGCGAACAGGAACAGATCGGGCGCCGGCTTTCCGCGCGCCACATCGTCCGCGCTGAAGATCCAGTCTTCCTCGAACCACTGGTCGATCCCGGTCTTGCGGTGCCCGACCCGGATCCGCTCATGACTCCCGGAGGACGCGACGCAATAGGCGACCCCGTCGGCGACGAGCTTCCCCAGCACGTCGTCCACGCCCGCCACCGGTTCCAGCTCCTGCTGGAAGGCCGCGAAGATCCGTGAGTGGAGCGTCTCCTCGAAGTCCGCGGGCAGCTTCTCCCCTGTCCTTTCCTCGACGAGGTCGTGCACTCGATGCACGGCAGCTCCCATGTAGTCGCGAAGGCACTCCTGGTACGAGGTGGGGTGTCCGAGTTCCGTGAGGTACTCGGACAGGATGGTGTTGGAGATCGGCTCGCTGTCCACGAGCACACCGTCGTTGTCGAAGATGACCAGTTCGTAGCGCATGGATCGAGCCTAGACGCTCCGAACGCAGAAAAGCCCCGTGCCACAAGGGCACGGGGCTTTCCCGTAAAAGGAGTTCGGCGGCGTCCTACTCTCCCACAGGGTCCCCCCTGCAGTACCATCGGCGCTGAAAGGCTTAGCTTCCGGGTTCGGAATGTAACCGGGCGTTTCCCTAACGCAATGACCACCGAAACACTATGAAATTAACCAACACCGGAACAACACGGCCGTTCGTTATTTCAGAACAAACACAGTGGACGCGAGCAACTGAGGACAAGCCCTCGGCCTATTAGTACCAGTCAGCTCCACCCGTTACCGGGCTTCCACATCTGGCCTATCAACCCAGTCGTCTACTGGGAGCCTTAACCAATCAAGTTGGTGGGAATACTCATCTCGAAGCAGGCTTCCCGCTTAGATGCTTTCAGCGGTTATCCTTTCCGAACGTAGCCAACCAGCCATGCCCTTGGCAGAACAACTGGCACACCAGAGGTTCGTCCGTCCCGGTCCTCTCGTACTAGGGACAGCCCTTCTCAATATTCCTACGCGCACAGCGGATAGGGACCGAACTGTCTCACGACGTTCTAAACCCAGCTCGCGTACCGCTTTAATGGGCGAACAGCCCAACCCTTGGGACCGACTCCAGCCCCAGGATGCGACGAGCCGACATCGAGGTGCCAAACCATCCCGTCGATATGGACTCTTGGGGAAGATCAGCCTGTTATCCCCGGGGTACCTTTTATCCGTTGAGCGACAGCGCTTCCACAAGCCACTGCCGGATCACTAGTCCCGACTTTCGTCCCTGCTCGACCCGTCGGTCTCACAGTCAAGCTCCCTTGTGCACTTACACTCAACACCTGATTGCCAACCAGGCTGAGGGAACCTTTGGGCGCCTCCGTTACTCTTTAGGAGGCAACCGCCCCAGTTAAACTACCCATCAGACACTGTCCCTGATCCGGATCACGGACCCAGGTTAGACATCCAGCACGACCAGAGTGGTATTTCAACGACGACTCCACAACCACTGGCGTGGCCGCTTCAAAGTCTCCCACCTATCCTACACAAGCCGAACCGAACACCAATATCAAACTATAGTAAAGGTCCCGGGGTCTTTCCGTCCTGCTGCGCGAAACGAGCATCTTTACTCGTAGTGCAATTTCACCGGGCCTATGGTTGAGACAGTCGAGAAGTCGTTACGCCATTCGTGCAGGTCGGAACTTACCCGACAAGGAATTTCGCTACCTTAGGATGGTTATAGTTACCACCGCCGTTTACTGGCGCTTAAGTTCTCAGCTTCGCCGACCCGAAAGTCGGCTAACCGGTCCCCTTAACGTTCCAGCACCGGGCAGGCGTCAGTCCGTATACATCGCCTTACGGCTTCGCACGGACCTGTGTTTTTAGTAAACAGTCGCTTCTCGCTGGTCTCTGCGGCCACCCCCAGCTCGGAGAGCAAGTCTCCTCACCAGTGATGGCCCCCCTTCTCCCGAAGTTACGGGGGCATTTTGCCGAGTTCCTTAACCATAGTTCACCCGAACGCCTCGGTATTCTCTACCTGACTACCTGAGTCGGTTTAGGGTACGGGCCGCCATGAAACTCGCTAGAGGCTTTTCTCGACAGCATAGGATCATCCACTTCACCACAATCGGCTCGGCATCAGGTCTCAGCCTTAACGTGTGACGGATTTACCTACCACACGGCCTACACCCTTACCCCGGGACTACCACCGCCCGGGCTGGACTACCTTCCTGCGTCACCCCATCGCTTACCTAGTACAAGTCTGGTTCGTCGGCTCCACCACTACCCTCAACTCCGAAGAGATCGGGCCGGCTTCACGGACTTAGCATCGCCTGATTCAGTATTGGGCGTTTCAAAGCGGGTACCGGAATATCAACCGGTTGTCCATCGACTACGCCTGTCGGCCTCGCCTTAGGTCCCGACTTACCCTGGG
Source organism: Streptomyces sp. NBC_00846 (assembly GCF_045207325.1). Lineage (NCBI taxonomy): Bacteria > Bacillati > Actinomycetota > Actinomycetes > Kitasatosporales > Streptomycetaceae > Streptomyces > Streptomyces sp. NBC_00846. The sequence continues at coordinate 3,246,394 of NZ_CP108846.1, forward strand.
CAGATCAGCTTGACCCAGGAACCCTTAGTCAATCGGCGCACACGTTTCTCACGTGTGTATCGCTACTCATGCCTGCATTCTCACTCGTGAACCGTCCACAACTCGCTTCCGCGGCTGCTTCACCCGGCACACGACGCTCCCCTACCCATCCCAGCAGGCGTTGGCCCTATACGCTGGAATGACACGACTTCGGCGGTACGCTTGAGCCCCGCTACATTGTCGGCGCGGAATCACTTGACCAGTGAGCTATTACGCACTCTTTCAAGGGTGGCTGCTTCTAAGCCAACCTCCTGGTTGTCTCTGCGACTCCACATCCTTTCCCACTTAGCGTACGCTTAGGGGCCTTAGTCGATGCTCTGGGCTGTTTCCCTCTCGACCATGGAGCTTATCCCCCACAGTCTCACTGCCGTGCTCTCACTTACCGGCATTCGGAGTTTGGCTAAGGTCAGTAACCCGGTAGGGCCCATCGCCTATCCAGTGCTCTACCTCCGGCAAGAAACACACGACGCTGCACCTAAATGCATTTCGGGGAGAACCAGCTATCACGGAGTTTGATTGGCCTTTCACCCCTAACCACAGGTCATCCCCCAGGTTTTCAACCCTGGTGGGTTCGGTCCTCCACGAAGTCTTACCTCCGCTTCAACCTGCCCATGGCTAGATCACTCCGCTTCGGGTCTTGAGCGTGCTACTAAAACGCCCTATTCGGACTCGCTTTCGCTACGGCTTCCCCACACGGGTTAACCTCGCAACACACCGCAAACTCGCAGGCTCATTCTTCAAAAGGCACGCAGTCACGACTGTTGCTCCGAAGAACAACAGCGACGCTCCCACGGCTTGTAGGCACACGGTTTCAGGTACTATTTCACTCCGCTCCCGCGGTACTTTTCACCATTCCCTCACGGTACTATCCGCTATCGGTCACCAGGGAATATTTAGGCTTAGCGGGTGGTCCCGCCAGATTCACACGGGATTTCTCGGGCCCCGTGCTACTTGGGTGTCTCTTAAACGAGCCGTTGATGTTTCAGCTACGGGGGTCTTACCCTCTACGCCGGACCTTTCGCATGTCCTTCGCCTACATCAACGGTTTCTGACTCGTCTCACAGCCGGCAGACTATGAAAAAGAGATCCCACAACCCCGCATGCGCAACCCCTGCCGGGTATCACACGCATACGGTTTGGCCTCATCCAGTTTCGCTCGCCACTACTCCCGGAATCACGGTTGTTTTCTCTTCCTGAGGGTACTGAGATGTTTCACTTCCCCTCGTTCCCTCCACACTGCCTATGTGTTCAGCAGCGGGTGACAGCCCATGACGACTGCCGGGTTTCCCCATTCGGACACCCCCGGATCAAAGCTCGGTTGACAGCTCCCCGGGGCCTATCGTGGCCTCCCACGTCCTTCATCGGTTCCTGGTGCCAAGGCATCCACCGTGCGCCCTTAAAAACTTGGCCACAGATGCTCGCGTCCACTGTGCAGTTCTCAAACAACGACCAGCCACCCATCACCCCGCTCCGAAGAACAGGTTCACTGGGGCCGGCAACTGAAGGCGACCTCACGGCCGTACCCTCAGATACCCAACAACGTGCCCGACCCGACCGGTCATCCCCACGTTCCACGCCGAAGCAGTACTAGTGAACAACAACCTGTCGTGCCGAATAGTCAACGTTCCACCCATGAGCAACCACCGTCGAACATTTGCCGACGTAGTGGCCTCTGACCAGGCAAGCCCGGTAAGAAGTGCTCCTTAGAAAGGAGGTGATCCAGCCGCACCTTCCGGTACGGCTACCTTGTTACGACTTCGTCCCAATCGCCAGTCCCACCTTCGACAGCTCCCTCCCACAAGGGGTTGGGCCACCGGCTTCGGGTGTTACCGACTTTCGTGACGTGACGGGCGGTGTGTACAAGGCCCGGGAACGTATTCACCGCAGCAATGCTGATCTGCGATTACTAGCAACTCCGACTTCATGGGGTCGAGTTGCAGACCCCAATCCGAACTGAGACCGGCTTTTTGAGATTCGCTCCGCCTCGCGGCATCGCAGCTCATTGTACCGGCCATTGTAGCACGTGTGCAGCCCAAGACATAAGGGGCATGATGACTTGACGTCGTCCCCACCTTCCTCCGAGTTGACCCCGGCAGTCTCCTGTGAGTCCCCATCACCCCGAAGGGCATGCTGGCAACACAGAACAAGGGTTGCGCTCGTTGCGGGACTTAACCCAACATCTCACGACACGAGCTGACGACAGCCATGCACCACCTGTACACCGACCACAAGGGGGGCACCATCTCTGATGCTTTCCGGTGTATGTCAAGCCTTGGTAAGGTTCTTCGCGTTGCGTCGAATTAAGCCACATGCTCCGCTGCTTGTGCGGGCCCCCGTCAATTCCTTTGAGTTTTAGCCTTGCGGCCGTACTCCCCAGGCGGGGAACTTAATGCGTTAGCTGCGGCACCGACGACGTGGAATGTCGCCAACACCTAGTTCCCAACGTTTACGGCGTGGACTACCAGGGTATCTAATCCTGTTCGCTCCCCACGCTTTCGCTCCTCAGCGTCAGTAATGGCCCAGAGATCCGCCTTCGCCACCGGTGTTCCTCCTGATATCTGCGCATTTCACCGCTACACCAGGAATTCCGATCTCCCCTACCACACTCTAGCCTGCCCGTATCGACTGCAGACCCGGGGTTAAGCCCCGGGCTTTCACAACCGACGCAACAAGCCGCCTACGAGCTCTTTACGCCCAATAATTCCGGACAACGCTTGCGCCCTACGTATTACCGCGGCTGCTGGCACGTAGTTAGCCGGCGCTTCTTCTGCAGGTACCGTCACTTTCGCTTCTTCCCTGCTGAAAGAGGTTTACAACCCGAAGGCCGTCATCCCTCACGCGGCGTCGCTGCATCAGGCTTTCGCCCATTGTGCAATATTCCCCACTGCTGCCTCCCGTAGGAGTCTGGGCCGTGTCTCAGTCCCAGTGTGGCCGGTCGCCCTCTCAGGCCGGCTACCCGTCGTCGCCTTGGTAGGCCATCACCCCACCAACAAGCTGATAGGCCGCGGGCTCATCCTTCACCGCCGGAGCTTTCAACCCCGTCCCATGCGGGACAGAGTGTCATCCGGTATTAGACCCCGTTTCCAGGGCTTGTCCCAGAGTGAAGGGCAGATTGCCCACGTGTTACTCACCCGTTCGCCACTAATCCACCCCGAAGGGCTTCATCGTTCGACTTGCATGTGTTAAGCACGCCGCCAGCGTTCGTCCTGAGCCAGGATCAAACTCTCCGTGAATGTTTTCCCGTAATCGGGACAACACAACACGAGAGCGGAACGATCAGCCGGAATAAGACCGATCGTTCACAGCGTCCTCGCTGTGTAATTGCCTACCGGAACCGTGAGGCCCGGCAGGACTTTCAAAGGAACCACCAACCTGCCGAAGCAGGCCGGGGTATCAACATATCTGGCGTTGACTTTTGGCACGCTGTTGAGTTCTCAAGGAACGGACGCTTCCTTTGTACTCACCCGCAGAACATTCTCTGGGGCTTTCCTCCGGGCTTTCCCTTCGGTCTTGCGTTTCCGACTCTATCAGACTCTTTCGTGTCCGATTCCCGGTCGAAGCGGGTTCGCTTTCCAGTTCTTCGCTTTCGCGTTTCCCTTTCCGGCGAGTCCGACTCTATCAGATCCTTTCGGGCCTGATTCCCAGTCAGCGGGGTTCGTCTTCCCGGCCGTTGGGCCGTTCCGACGAGTGAGACTTTAGCGAATCCTGGGCCTCGACGCTAATCGGGGCCGTGTTCCTTCGAACGCGGATTCCTCATTTCGCAAATGCGCACAGAAAGTCGGGCGACAGATGTCGCTGACCGATGTGGTTACTGCGGAATGGCTGTCCGGGGACCGACCGGAGTCGGCGCTCACGTCGGACAACTCGGAGCACACTACGGATGTGGGCGTGTCGTGTCAACTCCGGCCGGGCCGGTGACTCGGGCGTGGGCGCGAACCCACCGCCGTGGCGTTGCACAGCGGTGGGTTCGCGAAGGTGGTGCGCAGCAGATGTAGGGGGTGGGCGCGGGGCCTGCTGCCCGTCAGCCGTTGCCGGAGGCGAGTTCGCGGCTGCGGTCGCGAGCGGCTTCGAGGGCGGCGATGAGGGCGGCGCGTACGCCGTGGTTCTCCAGCTCGCGGATGGCGCTGATGGTGGTGCCGGCCGGGCTGGTGACGGCCTCGCGGAGCTTGACCGGGTGTTCGCCGCTGTCGCGGAGCATGACGGCGGCGCCGATGGCGGCCTGGACGATCAGCTCGTGGGCCTGGGCGCGGGGCAGGCCGAGCAGGATGCCCGCGTCCGTCATCGCCTCGACGAGGAAGTAGAAGTACGCGGGGCCCGAGCCGGAGAGGGCGGTTGCCGCGTCCTGCTGGGACTCGGGCACGCGCAGGGTCTTGCCGACGCCGCCGAAGATCGCCTCTGCGGCGGCGAGGTGCTCGGTGGTGGCGTGACTGCCCGCGGAGATGACGGACATGCCCTCGTCGACGAGGACGGGGGTGTTCGGCATGACGCGTACGACCGGGGTGTTCGCCGTGAGGCGGTCCTCGATGAAGGCGGTCGTGATGCCCGCGGCGGCGCTGATGACCAGGCGGTCGGCGGATACGTGCTCGGCGAGTTCGTCGAGGAGCCGGGCCATGTCCTGGGGCTTGACCGCGAGGATGAGGATGTCGGCGCGCTTGGCGGCCTCGGCGTTGGTGACGGAGTCGACGCCGTAGCGGTTGTGGAGTTCCTCGGCGCGCTCGGAGCGGCGGGTGGTGACCAGCAGGTTCGCCGGGCGCCAGCCTGCCCGGATCATTCCGCTGAGCAGGGCCTCGCCGATCTTGCCGGTGCCGAGGACTGCAACTGTCTGGGTCATGTGGTTCACCCTCCGGGCGGTACTCGCGGTGCTCGGTGCTCGTGTCCGTCATCCTCGCACCGGGGCCGGTCAGGCGGTACGTCGGCGGAGCGTGGCCGCGCCGAGGGTGAGGACGAGGAGCGCGCAGCCCGCGACGACCAGGACGTCGCGGACGAAGTCGCCGGTGACGTCCGTGTGGTGGAGGACCTCGTTCATGCCGTCGACCGCGTACGACATGGGCAGGACGTTCGAGATCGCTTCGAGTGCGGGTGCCATCCGGTCGCGCGCGGTGAACAGTCCGCAGAGCAGGAGCTGCGGGAAGATCACCGCCGGCATGAACTGGACGGCCTGGAACTCGGATGCGGCGAAGGCGGAGACGAAGAGGCCGAGTGCCGTGCCGAGGAGCGCGTCGAGCAGGGCGACGAGGAGCAGCAGCCACGGGGAGCCGGTGACGTCCAGGCCGAGTGCCCAGACCGAGAGTGCGGTGGCCAGGAGGGACTGGACGATGGCGACGGTGCCGAAGGCGAGGGCGTAGCCGCCGATGAGGTCGCCCTTGCCGAGCGGCATGGCGAGGAGGCGTTCGAGGGTGCCCGAGGTGCGTTCGCGCAGGGTGGCGATCGAGGTCACCAGGAACATCGTGATCAGCGGGAAGATGCCGAGGAGCGAGGCGCCGATGGCGTCGAAGGTGCGGGGGCTGCCGTCGAACACGTACCGGAGCAGCGTGATCATCACGATCGGGATCAGGAGGAGCAGCGCGACGGTGCGCGGGTCGTGGGTGAGTTGGCGCAGGACGCGGGCGGCGGTGGCGAGGGTGCGGGCCGGGCTCAGGGGTGGTGTGGCCGGGCGGGGGTGGGAGCCGGGGTTCGGGTGCGTGCTCATCGGGCGGTCTCCTGACGGATGGCGGCCTTGTCGACCAGGTGGAGGAATGCCTCTTCGACGGTGGCGGCGCGGGCAGCGGTGCGCAGTGCCTCGGGGGTGTCGTCGGCGAGGATCTCGCCCTCGCGCATGAGGAGCAGCCGGTGGCAGCGCTCGGCCTCGTCCATGACGTGGGAGGAGACGAGGAGTGTGGTGCCGCGGTCGGCCGCGAGGGCGTGGAAGAGGTTCCACAGGTCGCGGCGGAGGACCGGGTCGAGGCCGACGGTCGGTTCGTCGAGGACCAGGAGTTCGGGCGTGCCGAGCAGGGCCACGGCGAGGGAAACGCGGGTGAGCTGGCCGCCGGAGAGGGTGCCGGCGAGGGCATCGGCGTGGCTGGTCAGGTCGACCTCGGCGATCGCGCGGGTGACGGCGGTCCGGCGTGCGTCGCGGTGCCTGCGGCCCGGCTGGAGGATCGCCGCGAAGTAGCCGAGGTTCTGTCGGACCGTCAGGTCGGTGTAGACGGACGGGGCCTGGGTGACGTACCCGATGCGCGGGCGGAGCGTGGGGGCGCCCGCGGGGCTGCCGAGCACGTCGAGGGTGCCGGTGACTTTGGCCTGGGTGCCCACGACGGCGCGCATCAGGGTGGATTTGCCGCAGCCGGAGGGGCCCAGGAGGCCGGTGATTCTGCCGGGTTCGACGGTGAAGTCGAGGCCGCGGAGGACGGTGCGGTTGCCTCGTACGACGGTGAGGCCACGGGCCTCGATGGCGGGGCCCGGGGAATTCATCATGCGATGAATTTTGATCCTGGCGTGTCCCTTCGTCAAGGGGGCTGGTGATGGTGGGGCTGGGGTGCGGGTGGCGGGGGCGGGGGTGGGGTCGGCTACGGACGGATCGCCACGCTCAGGTCGACCACGTAACTCTCCTCGACCGTGCCGTCCGGGAAGAGCTCTGCCAGCTGGTCGCGCTCCTCGGTGAGGAACCGGCGTGCGGGTTCCTCACCGAGGACGAGGAAGGCGGAATGGCTGCCGAGGTTGGCGAGGTGGGTGTCCAGGGACACCCGTCGGGTCCAGGGCACCGTGCGGTGTACGAAGTCGAACTCGGACGGCAGGTCGCGGAGGGGCGCGGACGAGCCGTGGGCACTCTCGCCTGCGCCGAAGAAGCGGCGCAGCCGGGCGTCCTGCTCGGCGATCCAGGGGACGGAGTGGTCGGAGACGTTCCACCAGAGGGCGAGTGCGCCGCCGGGTCGCAGGACGCGCAGGGCCTCGGAGGCGGCGCGGCTCCGGTCGGTCCAGTGCCAGGACTGGGCGTACGTGATCAGGTCGGCCGATGCGGTGGCGAGGGGGAGGCGGTTTCCGTCGCCGCGCACGACCGGTACGTACGGGAGTGCCCGGTGCAGCTCTTCCGCCATGCCGGGGCCCGGTTCGACCGCGGTGACCCGGGCGCCCCTCTCGTGGAGGAGCCGGGTGGCGATGCCCGTGCCCGCGCCGACGTCGATGGTGCAGGCGCCGCGCAGGGGACGGCCGGACAGGTTCTCGACGGTGTCGAAGAGGGCGGGCGGGTAGCCGGGGCGGGCCGCGGCGTACTGGGCGGCCGCGCGGTCGAAGGAGAGGGCGCGGGGCGGAGCCGGTGTGGGATCGGAGGGAGGCATGGGGCCATCGTGCCCCCCGCGCGGCGGGCCGATGCCCAGACCTGCGGGGACCCCCGGTGCGCGTGGGGTGCTACTTGCGCTTGGGACGCTTGCCCTTGGTGGTCTTGCGGGCGGCCGGGTTGCCGGTGCGGGCCGAGCGGCGCTTCGTGTAGCGGGCGAGTGCCTCCTCGTACTCCGTGCGGCGCAGCTGTTCGCCCGGTGCCTCCTTGAACGTACGGAGGAAGTACGCGAGCAGCGAGCCGACGAAGCCGATCGTCTTGAGGCCACGCAGGTTCGCCTCGCGCGCCGGATCGGCCGGGCGGCTGCTGAATCCTTCCCAGGTCCTGCGGAAGGCGACGGCGCTGCAGATGGCGAACATCAGGACGACCAGGATGCCGACGAGGTTGCCGACGTCGGCGATCTCCAGCCCCTGGAAGGCGAAGCGGAGTACGAAGCAGGCGGCGGCCGCGGCGGCGAGGGAGCCGACCGCGGCCCCGGTGCGTCGCAGCCCGTAGCCCCCGTCGTGGTCGACCCAGGTCGTACCGAAGAAGAGCAGGGGCTCGGGCTGCGGGCCGGCCGCGGTGGAGCCGGGCGTGTCGCTGCCGGACCTGTCGCCGGTGCCGGGGGCTTCGCTGTTCTCGCTCACGAGGTCGATTATCCCCGGGCGGGCCGCGGTCCCGGGTGCGGTCCCCCGGTCGCGGCCCTCGCCGTGCCGGTCAGTCGCAGCGCGGGGCGATGTATCCATCGCTGCCCGTGTGGACGTAGGCGTCCGACACGAACTGGCCGTTGGCGATGTTGTCCCAGATGTTCGAGGTGCCGTACGGGCCGGTGACCCGCTCCCCCGGCTTCTGGCAGTAGACCGCGACCTTCACTCCGTACGGCAGTGTCCTGACGATGCCGTACTGGGTGCCCGGTCCCGTGCGAACGTTGACGCGGTAGCCGGGCGCGATGGGGTACCTGGTGACGTCGGCGGTGCCGGCGAGCGTGGTCACGCCCTCGGACGCGTCGGCGGTGCTGTCGATGTGCTCTTCCGAGGCCATGAGGCCCTCCCCCGTTGAGAGACGGTGTGTACGACGCGCAGGCTACAAGCCCCGCCCGTATCGCACGCACCATCGACTAGGCTCCGTGCGTCGCGCTTGGCGACGAAACACACGGGGGTGGGCGATGCCGCCGCTGCGAGGTACCGGAGCCAATCCGGAAGCGGAGCATCCGGAATACGCCGGTCATTACCGCCTTGAGGCATGTCTCGGCGCGGGCGGCATGGGCGTCGTACACCTGGCGCGCTCCACCTCGGGGCTGCAGCTGGCCGTCAAGGTGGTGCATCGGCGCTACTCCCAGGACCCCGAGTTCAGAGCCCGTTTCCGGCAGGAGGTCGGGGCCGCGAGGCGGGTCAGCGGGGCCTTCACGGCGCCGGTCGTCGATGCCGACCCCGATGCCGTACGGCCGTGGATGGCCACCCTTTACGTGCCCGGCCCCACGCTCTCCGACCAGGTGAAGCGGAATGGGCCGATGACTCCCGCCGAACTCCGCAGGCTGACGGCCGGACTTGCCGAGGCGCTGCGTGACATCCATCGGGCCGGGGTCATCCACCGCGACCTCAAGCCGAGCAACGTGCTGCTCTCCGACTCCGGGCCCAAGGTCATAGACTTCGGGATCTCCCGGCCGTACGACAGCGATCTGCGCACCGAGACGGGCAAGCTGATCGGCTCGCCGCCGTACATGGCGCCCGAGCAGTTCCAGCGGCCGCGCGAGGTCGGGCCCGCCGCGGATGTGTTCGCCCTGGGCGCCGTGCTCGTCCACGCGGCGACCGGCCGGGGGCCCTTCGACTCCGACAGCCCGTACATCGTGGCCTACCAGGTGGTGCACGACGAGGCGGACCTGACGGCCGTGCCCACGGAGCTGGCGCCGCTGATCGGGCAGTGCCTGGCGAAGGACCCCGCTGAGCGGCCCACTCCGGACGACATCATGGCGGCGCTGCGCCCTCCTTCGTACGACGCCGCAGCGTTCATACCGTCGCAGCGCAGGCCGGGCACCATCGCGGCCGGGTCCGGTGCCACGGCGGACCCTGACCCGGGGATCGTGGCGCTGGCGGACGCGGACACGCATGCGGGCGTGGGCGCGGCTGCGCGGGGCAGGAAGGTGACCGCCAACCACGGCGGCAAGCGGCGGTGGCTGGCAGCCGGGGCGGCGCTGCTCGTCATAGGTGCCGGTGGGGTGTGGGCGGCCGGTGTCATGGGCAACTCGGGTGGCCCGGGTGAGTCGGGTGGCTCCGGTGGGTCGGGTGGGGCGAAGGGCTCGGCGGAAGCGGTCGCGCCGTGGCAGACGCCGCTTCTGGCCTCGGGTAACTCGACGCCGGTCTGCTCCGCGGCGAGCCGCGGCGCCGTCGGCGATGACGGCGATGACGGCGATGACGGCAAGGACGGTATGGACGGCACCGGCAAGAAGGCGGCCGGCCGGTCCATGGCGCTGTACTGCACCGCTGCCGGTATCGGCGCCGCCCGGCTGGACCCCGCGGACGGCCGGGTGCTGTGGTCCCATGGCGTCGCCGCGAACGCCCCGTCGGCCGGCGTCGTGTCGGTCTCCGGAGATCTGGTACACACGGCGGTACCGGGCGGGAAGCTCCGGGCGTACGACCCCACCGAGGGCGCGCAGGTCTGGCAGGTGGATCTCTCCCCGTACCTCGGCGCCCCCTTCGCCGCGGGCGACACGCTGCTGCTGGTCGCCGAGGACGGCACGACCGAGGCCCTCGACCCGGCGACCGGCGTGTCCCGCTGGCGGCATCCGCTCGCCGGGCACCGGCGCCCGGACTTCGCGCTGTACGACGACGCATCGGGGCTGGCCTACGCGTTCGAGCACTCCGCCCACGGGTCCACCACGTTGGTCACGGCCGTCGACGCGCGGGCCGGGCACGTGGCCTGGCAGCGGCGGCTGGACGGCATGCTCACCCCGGTGGGGACCTCGGACGGCGCACTCGTCCTGACGTCCATGAACGGGGACACCCAGACCATCGGGCTCGTCCGCTACGACCCGGAGCGGGGGCGCGTCGCCCGGGTGGCGCTGCCGTTCCGGATGAACGAACCGGAGGTCGTGGTGGGCGGGGACACCGTCTATCTGCTGGCGCACGGCGGGACCCTGGTGGCCGTCGACACGCGTCCGGCCGGCGGCGAAGCCGTTCTCTGGCAGCTGGAGACCGCTGCCGGGCGGACGTCGGCGCCTGTCCTCGCCGGTGGACACCGACTGTACTTCTCGGCGGCGGACGGGCGGCTGCTCGCCGTGGACACGGAGCGCGGAACGCTGCTGGGGCAGACGGGTCCCCGGCTCCGGGACGGGAAGCTCACGTACGCCTCGACGCTGCCCGCCCCCGTCGCCGCCGGCCGGGCCGTCTTCGGGACCGCGCCCGACGGGTCCGTGTTCGCCGTGGACGGACAGGACCCCGCTCACTGGTGAGAGCGGGGTCCGTCTTCGTTGCCGGGTCCGGTTCAGCCGAGCTTGGACACGTCCCGCACCGCGCCCCGGTCCGCGCTCGTCGCCATCGCGGCGTACGCGCGCAGCGCCGCGCTGACCTTGCGGTCGCGGCTCTTCGGTGCGTAGACGCCGTTCAGCGCCTCGCGGCGGGTGGTCAGCTCGGCCTCGGGGACGAGGAGCTCGATCGAACGGTTCGGGATGTCGATCCTGATCCGGTCGCCGTCCTCGACGAGCGCGATCGTGCCGCCGGACGCGGCCTCCGGCGACGCGTGGCCGATGGACAGTCCCGACGTACCGCCGGAGAAGCGGCCGTCGGTCACCAGGGCGCAGCTCTTGCCGAGGCCGCGGCCCTTGAGGAAGGACGTGGGGTAGAGCATCTCCTGCATGCCGGGGCCGCCGCGCGGGCCCTCGTAACGGATGACGACGACGTCGCCCTCCTTGATCTCCTTGCGGAGGATCTTGTCGACGGCGTCCTCCTGCGACTCGCAGACGACCGCCGGGCCCTCGAAGGTCCAGATCGACTCGTCGACGCCCGCCGTCTTCACGACGCAGCCGTCCACGGCGAGGTTCCCCTTGAGGACCGCGAGGCCGCCGTCCTTGGAGTACGCGTGCGCCAAGTCGCGGATGCAGCCGCCGGCCGCGTCCAGGTCGAGGGTCTCCCAGCGCTCGGACTGCGAGAAGGCGGTCGCGGAACGGACACAGCCGGGGGCCGCGTGCCACAGCTCGACGGCTTCGGGGGACGGAGAGCCGCCGCGGACATCCCAGTTCTTCAGCCACTCGGCGAGGGTGGCGGAGTGCACCGAGTGCACGTCCTCGTTGAGCAGGCCGCCGCGGTGGAGCTCACCGAGGATGGCGGGGATGCCGCCGGCCCGGTGGACGTCCTCCATGTAGTACGTGCCGCCGGGGGCCACGTTGGGCGCGACCTTCGACAGGCAGGGGACGCGGCGCGAGACCTCGTTGATGTCGTCGAGGTCGTAGGGGAGCTCGGCCTCCTGCGCCGCCGCGAGCAGGTGCAGGATCGTGTTGGTCGAGCCGCCCATGGCGATGTCGAGCGCCATGGCGTTGTCGAACGCGGCGCGGGTGCCGATGGAGCGGGGCAGGACCGTCGCGTCGTCCTGCTCGTAGTAGCGCCTGGTGATCTCGACGACCGTACGGCCGGCCTCCTCGTACAGCGCCTTGCGGGCGGTGTGCGTGGCGAGGACGGAGCCGTTACCGGGGAGGGAGAGGCCGAGGACCTCGGTCAGACAGTTCATCGAGTTGGCGGTGAACATGCCGGAACAGCTGCCGCAGGTGGGGCAGGCATTCTCCTCGATGCGGAGGATGTCCTCGTCGGAGATGTTCTCGTTGACGGCGTCGCTGATCGCGTTGATCAGGTCGAGCTTGCGGACCGTGCCGTCGACGAGGGTGGCCTTGCCGGCCTCCATCGGGCCGCCGGAGACGAAGACCGTCGGGATGTTGAGGCGCATCGCGGCCATCAGCATGCCGGGCGTGATCTTGTCGCAGTTGGAGATGCAGATCAGCGCGTCCGCGCAGTGCGCCTCGACCATGTACTCGACGGAGTCGGCGATGAGGTCGCGGGAGGGGAGGCTGTACAGCATCCCGGCGTGGCCCATCGCGATGCCGTCGTCGACGGCGATCGTGTTGAACTCGCGCGGCACCGCACCCGCGGCCTTGATCGCGTCGGAGACGATCCGGCCGACCGGCGCCAGGTGGGTGTGGCCGGGGACGAACTCGGTGAAGGAGTTGGCGACCGCGATGATCGGCTTGCCGATGTCCTCGCTCGCTACGCCCGAGGCCCGCATAAGGGCGCGAGCGCCCGCCATGTTGCGGCCGTGGGTGACAGTGCGGGACCTCAGCTGGGGCATCGTCTCTCGCTCCTTCGACATGAAATGACTGTTTCCGAGCGTACGCCTCCGACTCCAAGATCTGGACACGGTGTCCGGCATGCGGGATGAGGTGCTCGGTGGGTGGGCGGGGTGGGAGCGCGGGCCGGGAGTGCGGTGCGGAGGGTCCGCCGCCGGGTTACTCCGCTTCCGTCAGGTAGCGCTGCAGCGTCGGTGCCACCATCTCGATGATCTGCTCCGGGTCCGCCGAGGCCAGTGGTTCCGCCCGGACGACGTAGCGCAGCATCGCGATCCCGAGCATGTGCGAGGCGGCCAGTTCCGCGCGGAATGTCGCGTCCGGTACGTCCAGCGTCTCGGCCACGCGATCCAGGAGGCGGCGCAGGACGAAGCCGCGGAGGACCTTCGCCGCCGCCTCGTGCGTCAGCGCGGACCGCATGATCGCCAGCAGGGGGGCCCTGGACACCGGGTTCTCCCATACGGAGATGAAGGAGCGGGCCAGCCGCTCCCCCATGCCGTCCGCGCCGCTGCCGAGGACGGCCGGAAGCACCAGGGCCGGCTCGAAGGAGAGCTCGATGGCGGCCGCGAAGACCTCGTCCTTCGTACCGAAGTAGTGGTGGACGAGCGCGGAGTCGACGCCTGCCGCCTTGGCGATGCCCCTGATCGACGTCTTGTCGTAGCCGCGCTCCGCGAACTCGGTGCGGGCCGCCTCCAGGATGCGGGTGCGGGCGTCGGGGCCGGTGGTCCGGGACGTGCGGGAGGGGCGACCGCGGCGCTTGGGGGCCGGGTGCGCGGGGCCCTCGTCGTCGGTGTGGCCGCCGGTCACCGGCGCGGCGCCTCTGCCGAGGACGACGCCAGGTGAAGCCGGGTGAAGGCCAGCGCCTCCGCCAGGTCGGCCTCGCGTTCGGCGGTGGACATGGCGCGGCGGGTGTTGACCTCGATGACGACATGGCCGTCGAAGCCGGTACGGGCCAGGTGTTCCAGGAGTTCGGCGCAGGGCTGGTCACCGCGGCCGGGCACCAGGTGTTCGTCCTTGTTGGAGCCCTTGCCGTCGGCGAGGTGGATGTGGGCGAGCCGGTCGCCCATCCGGTCCACCATCGCCATGCCGTCGGTGCGGGCCGTCGCGGTGTGCGAGAGGTCCACGGTGAAGTGCCGGTAGTCGTCGTTGGTGACGTCCCAGTCGGGGGCGTACGCGAGCATCTCGCGGTCCCGGTAGCGCCACGGGTACATGTTCTCGACGGCGAAGCGCACGTCGGTCTCGTCGGCCATGCGCCAGATCCCGGTGACGAAGTCGCGCGCGTAGTTGCGTTGCCAACGGAACGGCGGGTGGACGACGACGGTCGTCGCCCCGAGCTTCTCCGCGGCGGCACGGGCCCGCTGGAGCTTCACCCACGGATCGGTGGACCAGACGCGCTGGGTGATCAGCAGACAGGGCGCGTGGACGGCGAGGATCGGCACCTGGTGGTAGTCCGAAAGCCGTCGCAGGGCCTCGATGTCCTGGCTGACGGGGTCGGTCCACACCATGATCTCGACACCGTCGTAGCCAAGACGCGCGGCGATCTCGAAGGCCGTCGACGTCGACTCCGGGTAGACGGAAGCCGTCGACAGGGCGACCTTCGCATCCGGGATGCGCACCACTGGTTCTGCCACTGGGACAGCCTACGGGCAGTGGTACGCCCCGCCGAGGGAGCCGGGCGGAAAGTGAGAAGGGCCATGGCCGGCTTCCGGTCACCTGCGCGGGGCGGCGTGGAGCCTGCGCGCGGCGCTCAGTGGAGCGCGGCCCGCTCCGTCGGCTCCGTGGGCTCCGTCGGCAGGTGGTCCAGGCGGCGCAGGATGACGCCCTCGCGCAGCGCCCAGGGGCAGATCTCCAGCTCGTCGACCCCGAATAGATCCATGGCGCCCTCGGCGACCAGCGCCCCGGCCAGCAGCTGCGCGGCCCGGCCCTCGGAGACCCCGGGCAGAGCGCCCCGCTTCTCGGTCGTCATCGCCGCCAGCTTCGGCACCCACTCCTCCAGCGCCTTGCGGGTGAGGGCGCGCTGCACGTACAGGCCGTCGGTGGAGCGTGCGGCGCCCGCGATCCTGGCGAGCTGCTTGAACGTCTTGGAGGTGCCGACGACGTGGTCCGGGCGCCCGAGGCGGGTGAACTCGCCGACACTCCGGGCGATCCGGGCCCGTACATGACGGCGCAGCGCCCGCACGTCCGCCGGGTCCGGCGGATCGCCCGGCAGCCACCCGGCGGTCAGCCGGCCGGCCCCGAGTGGCAGCGACACCGCGGCGTCCGGCTCCTCGTCCATGCCGTACGCCATCTCCAGCGAGCCGCCCCCGATGTCCAGGACCAGCAGCCGCCCCGCCGACCAGCCGAACCAGCGGCGGGCGGCGAGGAAGGTGAGCCGGGCCTCCTCCGCGCCGCTGAGGACGGCGAGGTCGATGCCCGTCTCGTCCAGCACCCGGGCCAGCACCTGGTCGGCGTTGCTCGCCTCCCGTACCGCGGACGTGGCGAAGGGCAGCACATCCTCGCACCCCTTGTCCTCGGCGGCCTGGAGCGCGTCGGTGAGCGTTGCCACGAGCCGGTCCACACCGTGGGGGCCGATCGCCCCGTCCTCGTCGAGGAGTTCGGCCAGGCGCAGCTCCGCCTTGTGCGAGTGCGCGGGCAGCGGACGCGCACCGGGGTGCGCGTCCACCACCAGCAGATGCACCGTGTTCGAACCCACGTCGAGGACTCCGAGTCTCATACCAGGAACGCTACCGGGGCGGCGGACTTACCCTTGGCGCGTGCCAAAGACGAAAAAGGCGAAGCCGGGCAAAAACACGAAGAAACAGAGAACGAAGCAGGAGATGCAGCAACAGGAAGCGAACGGACCGAACCGGTCCGAAGACGAAACAGGTATCGATTTCGCCCGCGCCTGGGTCGAGTTCCCCGACCCCGCGGACGACGAGCAGATCTTCCGCTGCGACCTGACCTGGCTGACCTCCAGGTGGACCTGCATCTTCGGCAGCGGTTGCCAGGGCATCCAGGCGGGCCGCGCGGACGACGGGTGCTGCACGCTGGGCGCGCATTTCTCGGACGAGGACGACGAGAAGCGGGTGGCGGGCCACGTCGAGCGGCTGACCCCCGAGCTGTGGCAGTTCCACGACGTCGGTACGGAGACGGGCTGGGTCGAGGTCGACGACGACGGGGAACGCCAGACGCGGCGCTGGAAGGGTTCGTGCATCTTCCAGAACCGTCCCGGGTTCGCGGCGGGCGCGGGCTGTTCGCTGCACATCCTGGCGCTGCGGGAGGGCAAGGAGCCCCTGGAGACCAAGCCGGACGTCTGCTGGCAGCTGCCGATCCGGCGCACGTACGACTGGATCGACCGGCCCGACGACACGCGCGTGCTCCAGGTCTCGATCGGCGAGTACGACCGCAGGGGCTGGGGTCCGGG
The DNA here is from genome assembly GCF_045207325.1 of Streptomyces sp. NBC_00846. Taxonomy (NCBI): domain Bacteria; kingdom Bacillati; phylum Actinomycetota; class Actinomycetes; order Kitasatosporales; family Streptomycetaceae; genus Streptomyces; species Streptomyces sp. NBC_00846. The sequence continues at coordinate 3,262,453 of NZ_CP108846.1, forward strand.
CGGTCACGATCTGCACTGGTGGTGCACCTCGGCGACGTCCGCGCACGGGGCCGGGGAGCCGGTGTACGTCTCGTACCGGCCGGAGCTCATCGAGCTGATGGGCAAGGAGGGCTACGACCGGCTGGTCGAACTGTGCGAGGAGCGCTTGTCCTCGCTGCTGCCGATGGCACCGCACCCGGCGGATCCGGCGTGACCGCCGGGGTGTGACCGGGCGGGCCGCGCCGGGGCGCCTTCCCGCCGTTCGGCCCGTTTCAGCCTGCCGGGGTCGTGGTGCCCGTACCCGTCCCCGGGCCGGTGGGGACCGATGGTCCGGACGGGTCCGGGGACGGTGTCGGATCGGTCGGTGACGGTGTGGGATCCGGGGAGCCCGTCGGGTCGGGGGTCGGGTCGGTCGGGTGCGTGGGATCCGGCGAGGACGGCGGCGGATCCGACGGTACGGACGGGCCCGAGGAGTCGGGCGGGGCGGGCGTCCCCGGTTGTCCCGGGCCGCCGGGGGTCGGTGTCGTCGCGTCGTGTCCCCGCCCCCGGATCGCCACGACCGAACCGGATGGGGCGAGGGCGATGCGCGCGCTCCAGGGACCGGCGGGTTCCCGCAGGTGGTCCACGTGGACGCGGATCGTGACGCTCTCGCCCGCGGCGAGCGTCCCCGAGGAGCTGCTCAGGCGCAGCCAGGACGCGTCCGCGCGGGCCGACCACGCGACCGGGGCGCCGCCCGAGGCGGTCAGCCGGATCAGTGTCGTGCCGCCGGACGAGCGGGCCTCGACGGTGAGACCGCCGAGGCCGCCCCGCGCCGGACCCGAGCTGATCACCTCGGCCGAGACGTCCGGACCGCGGCCGTCCTCGAAGGGGCCGCCGGGGCCGGGACGGGCGTTGCCCGCGTTCTCGTAATAGCCGCCCGAGGTGCCGTCGAGGTCCTGGCGGGCGTCCGCCTCGGTCGCGGTGACCGAGGAGCCCTCGTGGCCCTCGCCCGTCAGCGGCGCGCCACGGTAGGCGGTCCACAGCGCGATCACCGGGGCCGCGACGACCGTCGCCACCACCGTCGTCGTCACGACCCTGGCCCGCAGCCGGTCCCGGCGCGCGGCGTGGTCCTTCGGGTCCATGGGGAAGCCCGCCCGGTCGAAGCGCGGGCCGCCGGACCGGTTCCGCTGGGCGTGCACCATCGCGACGTACGCGGACGGCCGCGGCGCCTCGACGACCGGCAGCGCGGCGGCCGGGGTGACGGCCGCGCCCGGCCAGGGCCCCTCGGCACCGGCTCGCTCGGCGGCCCGGCGGCAGCGGGGGCAGTCGTCGACATGGCGGACGAGTTCGCGGCGCAGGGTGGCCGAGAGCAGGACACGGTGGTCGCCGGTGAGGCGGGCGATGGTGGGGCAGTTGCCGGTCTCGACGACGGCGAGGGCGGCGCGGGTGCGTTCCACCTCGCAGGCCGCGGCGGCCAGGAGCTCCCGGGCGGTTGCCGGTTCGAGGCCCAGGACGGAGGCGACGGCGCGCGGGGCGAGGCTGTGGCGCACGGCGAGTTCGAGCGCTTCGCGCTGTTCGGGGGTAGTGCCTGCGGCCTCCGGCCAGGCCAGCTGGGCGAGTTCGCGGCGGTGCGCCTCGGCGGCGGCCTCGGATTCCGGGGCGGGGGCGTGGCCCGCCGGGGCGCCGCCGGGCGGGGAGGGTGCGGCAGCGCCCTTCCCGATGGCGGTGGGGGGCGTACGGCGTCCCGCACGCGCCCCCTGGGCGGCCGTCCCGCTCGGCTGCTTGCCCCGGGGCCCGCCGGCCGCCCGGTTCGCCTCCCGCCCCGTCTCCGGCTCGGGCTGCAGTCTTCCCGAGGGCTTCCCGACCTTGTGGCGGTGCGCCCGACGGCCCTGCTTCTGTTCGGCGAGCTTGCGCAGACACATCCATCGGGCCAGCGCGTACAGCCAGGATTTACGTTCCTCCTCACCTGCCGGGCACCGGCCGCCCTGCCGTTCCGCGATCGCCAGCACACCGCCGAGCGCCTCGGTGGCGGCATCGTGGTCGCAGAGCACGGAGAGGCAGTAGGTGAACAGGCCGTCGAGATGCGGCTCGTAACGTGCGGGAGGCCGCCGCGGCGGGTGCGTCGAGGAGTGGGGCGCACGGCGTCGCGCCCGGTGTGCGCCGGTGGTGTGCGTTGGGGGCTCCAGTCTGCTGCTCGTCACCTGGCGACCGTAGGCAGCACAGAGCATGCCTTTAGCGCCCCTTCAGCACATTTAATCCTTACGGGTGAACGTGTCGCTCGAAAGGGGACAGGAATCCCGGTTTCAGGGAGCCGAAATCCCTGAAACCGAGCAAAGTGACCCGCCACTGCCGTACCGGGCGCCGCCCGCGGACCGTGCCCGACGTCGTTGTCCGACCCCACCTATACGGTTGCGCCATGGCTGCCCGTACGAAATCCGCGAAGGACCGGCCGTCCTACCGCTGCACCGAATGCGGCTGGACGACCGCCAAGTGGCTCGGCCGCTGCCCCGAATGCCAGGCATGGGGGACGGTCGAGGAGTTCGGCGGCGCCCCCGCCGTGCGGACCACCGCGGCCGGCCGGGTCAGCACCGCCGCGCTCCCCATCGGCCAGGTCGACAGCCGGCAGGCCACCGCCCGGTCCACCGGCGTCGGTGAGCTGGACCGGGTGCTCGGCGGCGGGCTCGTCCCGGGCGCCGTCGTGCTGCTCGCGGGCGAACCGGGCGTCGGGAAGTCGACACTGCTGCTGGACGTCGCCGCCAAGGCGGCGAGCAACGACCACCGCACCCTCTACGTCACCGCCGAGGAGTCCGCGAGCCAGGTGCGCCTGCGCGCCGACCGGATCCGGGCGATCAACGACCATCTGTATCTCGCCGCCGAGACGGACCTGTCCGCGGTCCTCGGCCATCTGGACGCCGTCAAGCCGTCGCTCCTCGTCCTCGACTCCGTACAGACCGTCGCCTCGCCCGAGATCGACGGGGCCCCCGGCGGCATGGCGCAGGTCCGGGAGGTCGCCGGTGCCCTCATCCGGGCCTCCAAGGAGCGCGGCATGTCGACGCTCCTGGTCGGCCATGTCACCAAGGACGGGGCGATCGCCGGGCCGAGGCTGCTGGAGCATCTCGTCGATGTGGTGCTGTCGTTCGAGGGCGACCGCCATGCCCGCCTGCGGCTCGTACGCGGCGTCAAGAACAGGTACGGCGCGACCGACGAGGTCGGCTGTTTCGAGCTGCACGACGAGGGCATCACCGGCCTCGCCGACCCGTCCGGGCTGTTCCTCACCCGGCGCGACGAGCCGGTGCCCGGCACCTGCCTGACCGTCACCTTGGAAGGCAAGCGACCGCTCGTCGCCGAGGTACAGGCGCTGACCGTCGATTCCCAGATCCCTTCACCCCGGCGCACCACCTCGGGGCTGGAGACGTCCCGGGTATCGATGATGCTGGCCGTTCTGGAGCAGCGCGGCCGGATCAGCTCGCTCGGCAAGCGGGACATCTACAGCGCGACGGTCGGCGGAGTGAAGCTCTCCGAGCCCGCCGCGGACCTCGCGGTCGCGCTGGCGCTGGCCAGCGCCGCCAGTGACACACCCCTTCCCAAGAACCTGGTGGCGATCGGCGAGGTGGGCCTCGCGGGCGAGGTCAGACGTGTTACGGGGGTCCAGCGCAGGCTGGCCGAGGCGCACCGCCTGGGCTTCACGCACGCGCTGGTTCCGACCGATCCGGGAAGGGTCCCGGCCGGTATGAAGGTCACAGAAGTCGCCAACATGGGCGATGCTCTGAGCGTGCTCCCGCGCCGGTCTCGCGCACAGGCCCCACAGGAGGAGAGCGCACGCCGGTAGACTTTGCCCTGGTCTCGCCCGTCCGTACGAACGGTATGAATGACGTAAGGGCACCGCAAACCTGTGACCGGAGGAGTGCAGTGGCAGCCAGCGACCGGGCAGCATCGCCCGGAAAGTCCGGCCAAGGCACCGGTAACGAGACGCTGATGCGCGCCTCATTGAGCGCTGTCGCGCCCGGAATGGCGCTGCGGGACGGCCTGGAGCGCATTCTCCGCGGCAACACCGGCGGGCTGATCGTGCTCGGCATGGACAAGACCGTCGAGTCGATGTGCACCGGCGGATTCGTGCTGGACGTGGAGTTCACCGCGACGCGCCTGCGGGAGCTGGCCAAGCTCGACGGGGCACTGATCCTCGACAAGGACATGACCAAGATCCTGCGGGCCGGTGTGCAGCTGGTCCCGGACGCCTCCATCCCCACCGAGGAGACCGGCACCCGCCACCGCACGGCGGACCGGGTCTCCAAGCAGTGCAACTTCCCGGTCGTCTCCGTCTCGCAGTCGATGCGTCTGATCGCGCTGTACGTGGACGGGGAGCGCCGGGTTCTGGAGGAGTCCGCCGCGATCCTCTCCCGCGCCAATCAGGCACTCGCCACCCTGGAGCGGTACAAGCTCCGGCTCGACGAGGTCGCGGGCACGCTCTCGGCGCTGGAGATCGAGGACCTGGTGACGGTCCGGGACGTGACGGCCGTCGCACAACGTCTGGAGATGGTCCGCCGGATCGCGACCGAGATCGCGGAGTACGTGGTGGAGTTGGGCACCGACGGCCGGCTTCTCTCGCTCCAGCTCGACGAGTTGATCGCGGGCGTCGAGCCGGAGCGCGAGCTGGTCGTGCGCGACTACGTGCCGGAGCCGACCGCGAAGCGGTCCCGTACGGTCGCCGAGGCACTGACCGAGCTCGATGCGCTCTCCCACACCGAGCTGCTCGAACTCCCGGTCGTGGCAAGGGCACTGGGATACAGCGGCTCGCCGGAGACGCTGGATTCGGCGGTCTCGCCGCGCGGCTTCCGGCTGCTGGCGAAGGTGCCGCGGCTGCCCGGGGCCATCATCGACCGGCTGGTGGAGCACTTCGGCGGCCTGCAGAAGCTCCTCGCCGCCAGCGTGGACGACCTCCAGACGGTCGACGGGGTCGGCGAGGCGCGGGCGCGTAGCGTGCGCGAGGGACTGTCGCGGCTGGCCGAGTCGTCGATCCTCGAACGGTACGTATAGCGGCACGCGCAGCGGTGCGCGGCATGGGACGCAGCATGGGGCCCGGGAAACCGGGCCCCGCAGTGTTTTTCCGGGCGCCCGCCCCTCAGCCCGTCTCGGCCCTTCTCAGTCCTTCGCGAGGACGAAGGAGGCGCGCTGCACCGGCTCGCCCGGCACCTTCGCCTCGACCAGATACGTACCCGGCCCCGCAGTTCCCGACGGCGGCGTGGCGCACTGCGGGACGCTCTTCCGGCGGTCCCACTCCACGGTGTGGACGACGGTCGCGCCCGCCGGGACCTTCAGCAGCAGGCTGCCCGCGTTCCGCGGGCAGTCCTTGGAGGACCACACCTGGCTGTCGTCGCCACCGGCCTCGGTGATGGTGAGCACCGCGCTCTTCGGCCCGAAGTCGGCCTTGCAGTCGGTGGACGAGGTGTTCCTGGCGACCAGGCGGAACTTCGGCTTCTGGCCGGGGCCGTAGCTGAGTTCGGTGCTCAGGCTCAACTGAAGTGCGCTTGCGGCGCAGTTGGGAAGCGGAGAGCTCTGCGGGACCTGCTGCCCGGTCGTCTCGGCGCCGTCGCTCGCGCCACCGGCTCCGGTGCCCGATCCGCTGCCGGTGTCCGTACCGCCACCGCCCGCGCCGCCGGTACCCGTACCGCTGCCGCCTCCGTCGCCGCCGCCCGTGTCGTCCGACTCGTCGCGCCCGCCCGGCTGTTGGCTGATGGCCGGGCCCGACGGGGTGGGGCCGGGGGTGATCTCGTGCACGGGATCCGATCCACCGGACCGGGAATCGTCCGTGGTCTTCTTGTCGCCACCGGAGGTGACAGCCCATACGATCAGCGCCGCGAGCAGCGCAACCAGCGTCGCCGCCACCGCCCTCCGTCGCCAGTAGATGGTGGAGGGAAGCGGCCCGATCGGATTACGCAAAGATCCCACGACGCAAACTGTACGAGAGATCGGCGCCGACTCCCGCCCCACCCGCCGCCCGGCCCCTAAGTTTTGCGGATCATCATCCCGGGACGGCCCGTTCCGGCCCCGCGCTTCCGCCGGTTCGGCCCGCTGGGATCGCCGAAGATGACCACTCGATTTCGTTGACTACCCTCTGTCACATGGATAGTTCAGTTACTGCCCCGCTCTACCGGGACATCACCGACTTCGCTCATGACATGCCGTCATGGGTTCAACACCTGGCCGAAATATGGACGGAGCTCGGACTCCTGGTCTTCGGCGTCCTGTTCATCACCGGGTGGTGGCGGGCCCGCCGGGCGGACGAGCGCGCCCTGGCCCTGGCGGTGCTCGCGCCCCTCGCGACGGCCTTCGGCTATGTGGTCAGCGAGGTGCTCAAGTCGATGGTGAACGAGGAGCGGCCGTGCCGGTCGGTCGTCGGGGCGGCGGCCTCGCTGGTGCCGTGTCCGCCGACGGGCGACTGGTCGTTCCCCAGCAACCATTCCGCGATCGCCGGCGCGGCAGCCGTCGCCCTGGCGATCGCCCGGCCCCGGCTGGCCTGGCTCACCGTGCCGCTGGCCCTGCTGATGGCCTTCTCCCGGGTCTTCGTCGGGGTGCACTATCCGCACGATGTGGCGGTCGGACTGCTGCTGGGTGCGGCGATGTCGGCCGCGGTGGTCGCCGTGCTGCACCGCCCGGCACGGTCGCTCGCCCGGACGGTACGGGACAGCGGGGCGCCGGTGGCGGCCCTGGTGTCGGGGCCGGGCACGGCGCCGGGCCAGGGGCGGGGTACGACGGCGGGCCGGTCCCGGCGGCGGCACGGAGGGTCCCGGCGGCGGCGCTGACGGCACCGACGGCCCCGGGGGGAGACCCCTTGGGCCGGTTGCCGGATTCCGCGGGGACAGACGGGTGGCATTATCACCCCAAGGGCCCTCACGAGGAGCGACACCACCGTGCGCTGAGCCCTCGTCTGCCCTTCCGTGCCAGGATCGTGGGTGCGATGACTGCCATGACTGCGACACAGACGCCCCCCGCTTCCCTCCACACTCCCGTCATCGGGTGGTTCGAGCAGCACGCCCGCGATCTGCCCTGGCGCCGTCCCGAAGCGGGCGCCTGGGGCGTGATGGTGAGCGAGTTCATGCTGCAGCAGACCCCCGTCAGCCGGGTCCTTCCGGTGTACGAACAGTGGATGGCCCGCTGGCCGCGCCCGGCCGACCTGGCCGCCGAGCCGCCCGGTGAGGCGGTCCGCGCCTGGGGCCGGCTCGGCTACCCGCGCCGCGCGCTCCGCCTGCACGGGGCCGCGCAGGCCATAACTGAACGGCACGGCGGCGACGTACCGAGCGAGCACGGTCAGCTGCTCGCCCTGCCCGGAATCGGCGAGTACACCGCGGCGGCCGTGGCCTCGTTCGCGTACGGGCAGCGGCATGCCGTACTGGACACGAACGTCCGCCGGGTGTTCGCCCGGGCCGCGACCGGCATCCAGTACCCGCCGAACGCGACCACCGCCGCCGAACGCAAGCTCGCCCGCGCGCTGCTCCCCGAGGAGGACGAACGGGCCGCCCGCTGGGCCGCCGCGACGATGGAGCTCGGCGCCCTCGTCTGCACCGCCAAGAACGAGGACTGCACGCGGTGCCCGATCGCCGGGCAGTGCGCCTGGCGGCTGGCCGGTAAGCCCGCCCACCAGGGGCCCGCGCGGCGGGGCCAGTCCTACGCCGGTACGGACCGGCAGGTGCGCGGGCGGCTGCTCGCCGTACTGCGCGAGGCCGTGGCACCGGTGCCGCAGTCGGCCCTGGACGCGGTGTGGGACGAGCCGGTGCAACGCGCCCGGGCACTGGACGGACTGGTCGCCGACGGCCTCGTCGAACCGCTGCCCGGCGGCCAGTACCGGCTGCCGATGAGCTGAGCCACGCCTCCCCCTCGCTGTTACACAACCGATGGACAGCCGTGCGTCGGCGTATGGCTGCTCCGCACAGCCCCGTGACAACAGCTCCGTAGCGTCAGCGACGTCAGCCCGACCGGATCGATGTCCGGCGGCGGCGTACGGGGTTCTACGGGGACGGAGGCGGTTGGAATGGCGCAGGGCGAGGTGCTCGAATTCGAGGAGTACGTACGCACCCGGCAGGACGCACTGCTTCGCAGTGCGCGCCGGCTGGTCCCCGACCCGGTGGACGCGCAGGACCTGCTGCAGACCGCCCTGGTCCGTACGTACGGCCGCTGGGACGGCATCGCCGACAAGTCCCTCGCCGACGCCTATCTGCGCCGCGTCATGATCAACACCCGGACCGAGTGGTGGCGGGCCCGCAAGCTGGACGAGGTCCCCACCGAGCAGCTGCCCGACGCGAGCGTCGAGGACGGCACCGAGCAGCGCGCGAACCGCGCCCTGCTGATGGACGTGCTGGGCGTACTGGCTCCCAAACAGCGCAGCGTCGTCGTGCTGCGACACTGGGAGCAGATGAGTACGGAGGAGACGGCGGCGGCCCTCGGCATGTCGACCGGTACGGTGAAGAGCACGCTGCACCGCGCGCTGGCACGGCTGCGCCAGGAGCTGGAGAGCCGCGAAACGGCGAGCACGGAGGCCCGGCTCCGGGAGGAGCGGGGCCGTGCCGCGGCCGGCCGCGGCACGGCCGCCGGTGCTCCGGTGCGTGCGCGGGCAACGGCGCGGATACGGGAGCAGGCGGGCGGGCGGATGGACGAACGGGGGCGGGAGCGGTGCGCGGCCTGACAGCCAGCGATGACAGCGCCGGCGACGACGACCGTTGCGGCGCAAGAGACGACGGTGGCCCCGTGGCCACCGTCGGACGCGGCCGGTTCCTGACCGGCTGGGCGGCGGGCACCACGACCCTGGTCGGGCTCGCCGCCTTCGGGCTGTTCGCCGTCGGCTGCTCCACCGGCGGCACGGGCACCCGGGACGAGGGCCCGGCGGGCACCCAGCCGGTCGCCCGGGTCACGCCGAGCGCCCATGCACCGTCCACGGCGAAGCCCACGCCCCGGGTCGATCCGGTGGCGCTGCTCAAGCAGGACCCCAAGGTCGGCGAGCGGGTCAGGACGGACCTGAAGCCGTGCAGCGGTTCCGAGTACCCGGTGGACACCTCGTACGGCAACCTGACCGGCAGCTCCTCGGCCGACGTCGTGGTCAACGTGATGACGTGCGGCGACTCGGTGGGCGTCGGCACGTACGTGTACCGCCCGCGGGGCAACGGCTCGTACGAGAACGTGTTCGCCATCGAGCAGCCCGCGGTGTACGGGACCATCGACCGCGGTGATCTGGTGGTCACGGCCCAGGTGTACGGGAAGAAGGACTCGGTCGCGTACCCCTCCGGCGAGGAAGTGATCACCTACACCTGGGCGAACAACCGGTTCAGCGAGCACGACCGGGTGCACAACGACTTCAACCGAGCCGTCGGTGACGGAGAGGCCGGGCTTCCGGAATCCGCTGAACCGGCGCAGAACTGAGAGCAGTCCGATGGCCGAGACCCACGTCCTGTTCGTCGAGGACGACGACGTCATCCGAGAGGCCACCCAGCTGGCGCTGGAGCGCGACGGCTTCGCGGTCACCGCGAAGCCCGACGGCCTGTCGGGCCTGGAGGCGTTCCGGGCCGACCGTCCCGACATCGCGCTGCTCGACGTCATGGTGCCGGGCCTCGACGGGGTCAGCCTCTGCCGTCGCATCCGCGACGAGTCGACCGTCCCCGTGATCATGCTGTCGGCCCGGGCCGACTCGATCGATGTGGTGCTCGGCCTGGAGGCCGGCGCCGACGACTACGTCACCAAGCCCTTCGACGGGGCGGTCCTGGTCGCCCGGATACGTGCCGTGCTGCGCCGCTTCGGCCATGCGTCGGGCGGCGGGCAGCCGGGCAACGGGGAGCCGGACCAGCAGCCCGTCGGCGGGGTGCTCGTCTTCGGCGACCTGGAGATCGACACCGAGGGCATGGAGGTCCACCGGGCCGGCGAGCACGTGGCGCTGACCCCGACCGAGATGCGGCTGCTGCTGGAGTTCTCCGCCGCGCCCGGCACCGTGCTCTCCCGCGACAAGCTCCTGGAGCGGGTCTGGGACTACGGATGGGGCGGTGACACCCGGGTCGTGGATGTCCATGTGCAGCGGCTGCGCACCAAGGTCGGCCAGGACCGGATCGAGACGGTCCGCGGCTTCGGCTACAAACTCCGGCCATGAAGCGGCTCGCTCTGCGGACGGGGGTCCGCTGGAAGATCAGCATCGCCATCGCGGCGGTCGGCGCGCTGACCGCGGTCGCGCTCAGCTTCGTCGTCCACAACGCCGCGCGGGTCTCGATGCTGGAGAACGCGCGCGAGGTCCAGCTGGAGAGGCTGACATACGCGCAGCTCCTGTACGAGGCCAAGAAGACACAGAAGGCCGACCCCCGGTTCGGCGCCAAGCTCAACGACCCGACGATGCCACGCGGCCTGCGCGCGGAGACCAGCAGGAACCGGCGCGCCACGCATGTCGAGGAGCTCAAGAACGGGGTGCCCGATGTGTGGGCGGCCGTGCCGGTCGGCAACGGCAATGTCCTCTCTCTGCACACGCATTTCGCCGATCGCAGCGCCACGATCATGAGTGACCTGGACCGGGCGTTGATCATCGGCTCGGTCTCCGTGGTGCTCGGCGGCTGCGCGCTGGGTGTGCTGATCGGCGGGCAGCTGTCGCGCCGGCTGCGCAAGGCGGCCGCCGCGGCCGGCCTGGTCGCGGAGGGCAACACGGACGTACGGGTCCGGGAGGCCGTCGGTGGTGTCGTCCAGGACGAGACCGATGAGCTGGCCCGGGCGGTGGACGCGCTGACGGACGCGCTCAACGAACGGATCGAGGCGGAACGCCGGGTCACCGCGGACATCGCGCACGAGCTGCGTACGCCGGTGACGGGTCTGCTGACGGCCGCCGAGCTGCTGCCGCCGGGCCGTCCCACGGAGCTCGTACGGGACCGGGCGCAGGCGATGCGCACGCTGGTCGAGGACGTGCTGGAGGTGGCCCGGCTGGACAGTGCGTCGGAACGGGCCGAGCTGCAGGAGATCGCGCTGGGCGAGTTCGTCAGCCGGCGGATCGCGCTGCTGGATCCGGATGTGCGGGTGCGGGTCGTCCATGAGTCCTGGGTCAGCACCGATCCGCGCCGGCTGGAGCGGATCCTCGGCAATCTGCTGGGCAACGCCGCGAAGCACGGTGCCACGCCGGTGGAGGTCACGGTCGAGGGCCGGGTGGTACGGATCCGCGATCACGGTGCCGGGTTCCCGGCGGCGCTGCTGCGTGAGGGGCCGAGCCGGTTCCGTACCGGAAGCAGCGACCGGGCCGGGCACGGCCACGGTCTCGGGCTGACGATCGCGGCCGGCCAGGCGCGGGTCCTCGGGGCCCGGCTGACCTTCCGCAACGCGGGGCCGGAGGGGGCGGCGAAGGGCGCGGGCGGGGCGATCGCCGTGCTGTGGCTGCCCGAGCACGCGCCGACGAACACCGGCAGCTTCCCGGTCCTGCGCGTGTCCGAACAGCGCACGCCAGGCAGCGGGGACGGGGAGAGCACACAGTCCGTTCGCAGACGGACCGGCGGCTGAAGCGGATAGGGGAGAGGCTCCCGGGGCGTGGTGCCCCGGGAGCCTCTCCGTACGCGGACTCTTGCGCGCACATCGTGCAACGCCGATCGCGATGAGCTCCGTGATCACAGCGGAGTTCCAGTCGTACTCCGAACCGCCCCAGGTGGTGACCAGCGCGATCGCGGAGTCCGCCGAGCAGCGGGGTCCGTCCCGGTCGAATCAGACCGAGACGCCCTCCTTGTGCAGGAAGCTGACCGGGTTGACCGCGGAACCGTAGTCGGCGGTGTGGCGGATCTCGAAGTGCAGGTGCGGGCCGCTGGAGTTGCCGGTGTTGCCGGAGAGGGCGATCTTCTGGCCCGTCTTCACGGTCTCGCCGATGCGCACATCGATCTGCGCCAGGTGGGCGTACTGCGAGTACGTGCCGTTGGCGTGCTTGATCACGACGGCGTTGCCGTACGCGGGACCGTCGCCGCCGCCGTTCGGGCCGGCCTTCACGACGGTGCCGCGGTGCGCGGCCTTGACCTCGGTGCCGATCGGCACGGCGAAGTCCTGGCCGGAGTGCTTGTGGGCCCAGCGGCTGCCGTCGTTGCCGAAGCTCGCGCTCAGCTGGTAGCGGCTCACCGGGGTCTCCCAGCCGGCGGCCTTCTTCGCGGCCGCCTTCTTGGCCGCCTTCTCCTTGGCGACCTCGGCGACCTTGGCCGCCTTGGCCGCCTTGCCCTGCACGGCCGCCTGCTGGGCGACCGACTCGGCCGCAGAGTTGTTCATCAGGCTCGCAACGCCGGGAGAACCTGCCGTGGCGGCCGCGAACGCAGCGCCCGCACCGAGAACCATCGACGTCCCCAGGCCGGCTGCCACCACGGCGCCACGGACACGGGACAGGGACGGACGGCGGGAGTGCTGGAACGAAACGCGCTTCGACATAAGCGGAGAACCTCCGGAGATGACTGGACCCGACGCTTCGGCCGGGCTGGCCATTCCTTGGTAACCCGCACCCCCACTCATGCTCAAATACCCCATCTACGAACAAAAGCCGTAGCGGCACCTTCGGGAATTCGCTGCAGACGGTCCCGCGCACCCGCCACCGGGACGCACCGAGACTCCCTTTTCAGACAGGTTTAACCCCAGCTCCAAACCGGTCGAACCGGACTAAACATAGCGATTCAGGCTCCTCCGCCGGGGCCCCGAAACCCCCTCCCCGCGCAGGGACAAAGGTGCCTGCCGCGACCGCGGCACCCTCTCCTATCGCGGCTAGTAGGCCCCGAAAGGGCTGTGTGCCTTGTCACCGCCGGTGGGACCGAAGCCCGTCCGATCGGGGCCTTCGGCCGACGGGTGAAGTCGTTTTCCGGTTCACCGTTCCGAGGTGCTCGGCACCGATCGCGGCCCGGGCACGGGGCACAACGCGGGCACGGACACGGGGGGGCACGGACACGGGGCACGGCAAAAAGGGGCTGCCCCGGACCGTTTCTCACGGTTCCGGGGCAGCCCCTTCAGGCGCTCAGGCGCTCACACGCTTCGGCGCGTCCTCACACGTCCTTCGACATGTTCGGTCCCGCGCCGCCCGCCGCCTGCTCGATCGGGGGGACGTCGGGCAGAGCCGACTTCTCCTCGCCGCGGAAGGTGAACTTCTTCTCCTCGCCCTCGCCGTCGGTGCCGACGACCACGATGTGACCGGAGCGCAGCTCACCGAAGAGGATCTTCTCGGAGAGGATGTCCTCGATCTCGCGCTGGATCGTCCGGCGCAGCGGCCGGGCGCCCATCACGGGGTCGTAGCCCTTCTTCGCCAGGAGCGACTTGGCTTCCGAGCTCAGCTCGATGCCCATGTCGCGGTCCTTCAGGCGCTCGTCCACCTTGGCGAGCATGAGGTCGACGATCTGGATGATGTCTTCCTCGGTGAGCTGGTGGAAGACGACCGTGTCGTCGACACGGTTGAGGAACTCGGGGCGGAAGTGCTGCTTGAGCTCTTCGTTGACCTTGACCTTCATCCGCTCGTAGTTCGTCTTGACGTCGCCCTGGGCGGCGAAGCCCAGGTTGAAGCCCTTGGAGATGTCCCGGGTCCCGAGGTTGGTCGTCATGATGATGACCGTGTTCTTGAAGTCCACGACCCGGCCCTGGGAGTCGGTCAGGCGACCGTCCTCCAGAATCTGGAGCAGGGAATTGAAGATATCGGGGTGGGCCTTCTCGACCTCGTCGAAGAGAACGACGGAGAACGGCTTGCGGCGCACCTTCTCGGTGAGCTGGCCGCCCTCTTCGTAACCGACGTAACCGGGGGGAGAACCGAAGAGGCGGGAAACCGTGTGCTTCTCGCTGAACTCCGACATGTCGAGGGCGATCAGCGCGTCCTCGTCACCGAAGAGGAATTCGGCGAGCGTCTTCGACAGCTCCGTCTTACCGACACCGGACGGGCCGGCGAAGATGAACGAACCACCGGGGCGCTTCGGGTCCTTCAGACCGGCTCGCGTACGGCGGATCGCCTTCGAGAGGGCCTTGATGGCGTCCTTCTGGCCGATGACGCGCTTGTGGAGCTCGTCCTCCATGCGCAGCAGCCGGGAGGACTCCTCCTCCGTCAGCTTGAAGACCGGGATGCCGGTCGCGGTGGCCAGGACCTCGGCGATCAGCTCGCCGTCGACCTCGGCCACGACGTCCATGTCGCCGGCCTTCCACTCCTTCTCGCGCTTGGTCTTCGCGGCGAGGAGCTGCTTCTCCTTGTCGCGCAGGGACGCGGCCTTCTCGAAGTCCTGCGAGTCGATCGCGGACTCCTTGTCGCGGCGGACGCCCGCGATCTTCTCGTCGAACTCGCGGAGGTCCGGCGGCGCGGTCATCCGGCGGATGCGCATCCGGGAACCGGCCTCGTCGATCAGGTCGATCGCCTTGTCCGGCAGGAAGCGGTCCGAGATGTACCGGTCGGCCAGCGTCGCGGCCTGGACCAGCGCCTCGTCCGTGATGGAGACGCGGTGGTGGGCCTCGTAGCGGTCGCGCAGGCCCTTGAGGATCTCGATGGTGTGCGGCAGCGACGGCTCCGCGACCTGGATGGGCTGGAAGCGGCGCTCCAGCGCGGCGTCCTTCTCCAGGTGCTTGCGGTACTCGTCGAGCGTCGTCGCACCGATGGTCTGCAGCTCGCCGCGGGCCAGCATCGGCTTGAGGATGCTGGCGGCGTCGATCGCGCCCTCGGCGGCGCCCGCACCCACCAGGGTGTGGAGCTCGTCGATGAACAGGATGATGTCGCCGCGGGTGCGGATCTCCTTGAGGACCTTCTTCAGGCGCTCCTCGAAGTCACCGCGGTAGCGGGAGCCGGCGACCAGCGCACCGAGGTCCAGGGTGTAGAGGTGCTTGTCCTTGAGGGTCTCGGGCACCTCGCCCTTGACGATGGCCTGCGCCAGTCCCTCGACGACCGCCGTCTTGCCGACGCCGGGCTCGCCGATGAGAACCGGGTTGTTCTTGGTACGACGGGACAGCACCTGCATGACCCGCTCGATCTCCTTCTCGCGCCCGATGACCGGGTCGAGCTTGGATTCGCGAGCCGCCTGGGTGAGATTCCGGCCGAACTGGTCGAGCACCAGGGACGTGGAAGGCGTGCCTTCCGCGGGGCCGCCCGCGGTTGCCGCCTCCTTGCCGCCCGAGTACCCGGAGAGCAGCTGGATGACCTGCTGCCGCACCCGGTTCAGGTCGGCGCCCAGCTTCACGAGGACCTGGGCGGCGACACCCTCACCCTCGCGGATCAGACCGAGCAGAATGTGCTCGGTGCCAATGTAGTTGTGGCCGAGCTGGAGGGCCTCACGGAGCGACAGCTCCAGGACCTTCTTGGCCCGGGGGGTGAAGGGAATGTGCCCGGACGGGGCCTGCTGGCCCTGGCCGATGATCTCCTCCACCTGCTGGCGGACCGCCTCGAGCGAAATCCCGAGGCTCTCCAGGGCCTTAGCGGCGACACCCTCACCCTCGTGGATTAGGCCCAGGAGGATGTGCTCGGTGCCGATGTAGTTGTGGTTGAGCATCCGGGCTTCTTCCTGAGCCAGGACGACAACCCGCCGCGCGCGGTCGGTGAACCTCTCGAACATCGTTAATCGCTCCTCAGAGCGGTCAGGCAGTAAGGGGTCGGTCCCCTCCCTGTCCTTCCGCAGCTTAGTCCCGCAAGCGGGGACCGCTCATTCCAACTGCCGACACCGTCCTTGGCCTCCCGCCCCGAACGCCGACATCTGCTCCAACCCGATGGTGCGAGACGATGTTCCCGCAGGCCAGGCAGATACGCCCTTCATCAGTACGCCGATGGCGAACGTGAGATGCCCGGGCCTGCGTGTCGCCCCTCCCCACTAGGGATGTCTTACCCGCTATTACAGACAGTCCATGCGGCGCACGCCGGTTCCCTCCGCTATGGGCGAACATATTTACGCTCCCTCATACGCCCCTACGCCCCCATGTCGGACACACTGCACACCCGGTCACGGACTCCGCGTAACCGTTGATGCGGCTCGGCCGTTCATCCGGCATGGCCATCATCGTCCCGCCTCCCCCGCCGTCGTTCACCGACGGGCGGAAGAGCCTCGACGCCTGCGCATGGTGGGCACGGTGGTACGAACGCGAGCTCGGCTGGGCAACGGAGGGCACCACACCGGTGCGGTTGCTGACCGGGCTGCGGTTCGACGTCCTGCAGGTGCCCGCTGCCGTCGGCCGTGCGGCGCTGCGGCGGGTCGGACGCAGCGGGCCGGTGGCACTGGCGGGCGCACGGATGAGCCTGCTGGTCGCGGCGGGAAGCGCCGACGAGCTGCCCGGGCTGCTCGACTGGCTGGAGTGGGGCGGGATCACCCTCTCGCTGACCGCCATCGGTGCGGGCGGCCGGATCACCGCGCCGGTGCCGCCCGGCGGGGTACCGAGCCGGCCGGGGGCCGCCGTATGGCTGCGGCCCCCCGGGCTGCGGCACGAGGAAGAGCCGGAGCTACCGGCCCTGAGCGGCCTCGGGAGCAGGGGTGGGGATGCTCCCGATCTCGTACGGCTCGTGGACGCGGTGGCGACGGAATGCCACCGGGTCCGGTTGATGCGCGCCCGAACGGGGCGGTCGACCGATGAGTCGACAGCTCAGCCGTTGGCCTTCTCGTAAGCCTCACGGATGTCCGCGGGAACACGACCACGGTCATTCACATTGTGACCGTTCTCGCGCGCCCACTTACGGATCTCCGCGGTGTCCTTGTTGCCACCCGTAACAGCGCGGCCCTTGCCGCGGCCGGCCGCCGCGCGGCCACCCGTACGCCGGCCACCCTTGGTGTACGGCTCAAGAAGACCACGGAGCTTGTCCGCGTTGCTCGTGGTGAGGTCGATCTCGTACGTCTTGCCATCCAGAGCGAACGTGACGGTCTCGTCCGCCTCGCCGCCGTCGAGGTCATCGACAAGAAGGACCTGAACCTTCTGTGCCACCGGATTTCCTTTCATCGAAAATGCAGTACGCGGAAAGGAAACCGCTTTTCTCCGAAAAACACAAACCCTCGGGAGAGGTTCAGGATCGCAAGAAGACGGGAAACGTGCGCGATTCGGACATAGGGCTACGGCTTCTTGTGACGGTCACAGGTGCAGAAGCATCCGGCTGTTGCCCAAGGTGTTCGGCTTCACTCGTTCGAGACCCAGGAACTCTGCTACACCCTCGTCATAGGAACGCAGCAGCTCGCTGTAGACATCTCCGTCGACCGGTGTCTCTCCGATCTCCACGAAGCCGTGCTTCGCGAAGAAGTCGACTTCGAAGGTGAGACAGAAAACCCGGCGTACGCCCAGCCAGCGGGCGGTCTGCAGCAACTTGTCCAGTACTTGATGTCCGACTCCGGCGCCCCGGATGCCGTGGTCGACCGCGAGAGTGCGCACTTCGGCCAGGTCTTCCCACATCACGTGCAGTGCACCGCAGCCGATGACCCGGGCGTCCTCGTCGCGTTCCGCGATCCAGAACTCCTGGATGTCCTCGTAAAGAGTCACCGTCGCTTTGTCGAGGAGGATGCCTTCACGTACGTACCCGTCGAGGAGACGGCGGACCGATGCCACATCGCTGGTCCTGGCGCGGCGGACGGTGATGGCCACGTTTATAACCGACGGTTCGGTACGCAAATCCGTATGCGGAAGCTCTGAGGACATACCCCGACGCTATCGCCCGGACTCCGGGCCCGCGCCATCGGCCGGATCTCCGGCCCGTTCATCGGTTGACTCATCGGTCGGTTCATCGGTCGGTTCATCCGCGGCTTCGTACGCGGGTTCGCGCTTGCCTTCATCCGCGGCTTCGCGCTTGCCTTCATCGGGCGCTTCCCGCGTCCGGGGCTCGGAGGGACCGGGCAGGTCGGGTCTGACGATCCGCATGGCGTCCCGGAGTGCCTCGCGCTGCTCGGCGGACATCATGCCGAAGAAGGCGACGAGAGCGGCGGCGGGGTTGTCACTGCGCGACCAGGCCTCGTTCATCAATGCGGCCGA
This sequence comes from Streptomyces sp. NBC_00846, assembly GCF_045207325.1. Taxonomy (NCBI): domain Bacteria; kingdom Bacillati; phylum Actinomycetota; class Actinomycetes; order Kitasatosporales; family Streptomycetaceae; genus Streptomyces; species Streptomyces sp. NBC_00846. The sequence goes on from NZ_CP108846.1 coordinate 3,280,330, forward strand.
GTACGCGGCACGGGTGGAGACCGCCGTATATCGATATGCGCGGCCATCTACTTCCCTGCGCACCCAGCCCTTCTGATGGAGATTGTCCATTACCGTCATGACGGTCGTGTAGGCGATCGAGCGTTCCTGCTGAAGGTCCTCGAGGACTTCCCGCACGGTGACCGGACGGTTCCATTGCCAGACCCGCGTCATCACGGCGTCTTCCAGATCTCCCAATTGACGGGGCATAATGTCACTTTAGTGCCAGATGCCGGGAATGCTCGGTTATTTACGCAATGAAAGGGCGCACGACTCCTGACGAGTCGTACGCCCTTTGCGTGCTGCGAGAAGCGGAGTGTCAGACTCCGTCGGTCCGGGGGGTCTGCTGAACGGACTCGGCGCGGCCGAGCACCGAGTCCACGGCCGCGTCCTCCTTGGCCTTGTTGGGACCGCCCTGGCTCTTGACGATCGTCACGACGAGGCCGATGAAGAAGGCGGCCATCACCACGGGGGGCACGAGCGCGGATACGTAGTCCATGGCGTCCAGAGTAGCGAGGCCGGTACGGACCTCCGCGCACCCCCTCCGGCTCGCGGCGCGGCTATCCCGCGGCGCGCTGCTGCGGCGGAGGGGCCGGGCGGCGGGGCGGGAAGACTTCGGAGGGCTTGGGCGCCGGGCGCCCGGGCGACGGGGCGGGCCGCCCCGGCCTGGCCGGGGCCACCGGGGTCTTCGGCTGTTCGGGTTCGGCTTCGTCGGCCCGGCCGCCGGGCAGGGCGAGAAGCCGGCTGCGGGGTGCGGGAGCCACCGCAGGCACGGCACGTCCGGCGAGGCGGGCCCGCACCGAGCGCTCCGCGAGCACCCGGCAGCGCTCCAGGAGGGCCGCGGCCACCGGTCTGTGACGCAGGGCGCGCAGTGCGGCGAGGTCGTCGGGACGGGGGTCGTATCCGCCCGCCAGGGCGTCCTGGAGCAGCTCCAGGTAGCCGCTGACGGAGCCGGGGAGGGCGTTGCGGTAGCGGACGAGGTCGGCGAGCAGGAACGTGCGCAGCCGTCCCGCCTCGCCGACCGCCTCGTCCACGGCGCCCGCCAGCCGCAGGCAGTCCTGGACGTCCTCGTCGGGCAGGGGCGTGGGGTGAAGGGCGGTGGAGAGGGCGCGTCGGAGCACACGCAGCTCGTCCGCGCTGAACGCCATACCGCCGCGTGATCCGTAAGGCGTGGGCATAACGCGACAATACGTGCTAAATGGACAAAATCCGCTTAACGGGTCGTCGGCGGCGCGGCGGCGGTTCCCGGTCCGCCGCGCCGTTCCCGCAGGCACGCTCCACGTCCGCTACATCCGGGCGATGTTCCGCTCATACACCAGGCGCAGACCGATGAGGGTGAGCCAGGGCTCGTGCTCATCGATGACGGAGGACTCGCCCAACACCATCGGCGCAAGGCCGCCCGTCGCGATGACGGTGACGTCGTCGGGGTCGGCGGCCAGCTCCTTCTTCATCCGTGCGACCACGCCGTCGACCTGGCCGGCGAAGCCGTAGATGATGCCCGCCTGCATCGCCTCGACCGTGTTCTTGCCGATCACGCTGCGCGGCCGGGCCAGCTCGATCTTGCGGAGCTGGGCGCCCTTGACGCCCAGCGCCTCGACCGAGATCTCTATGCCCGGCGCGATGACACCGCCGGTGTACTCGCCGCGGGCGGAGACCGCGTCGAAGGTGGTGGCCGTGCCGAAGTCGACGACGATCGCCGGACCGCCGTACAGGTCGACGGCGGCGACCGCGTTGATGATGCGGTCCGCGCCGACCTCCTTCGGGTTGTCCATCAGGATCGGCACCCCGGTCTTGATGCCCGGCTCGACGAGGACCGCGGGGACGTCGCCGTAGTAGCGGCGGGTCACCTCGCGCAGCTCGTGCAGGACGGCCGGGACCGTGGAGCAGATCGCGATGCCCTCGATGCCGTCGCCCAGCTCCATGCCCAGCAGCGGATGCATACCCATCAGGCCCTGGAGCAGCACCGCGAGCTCGTCCGCGGTGCGACGGGCATCGGTGGAGATCCGCCAGTGCTCGACGATCTCCTCACCGTCGAACAGGCCGAGGACGGTGTGGGTGTTGCCGACGTCGATGGTGAGCAGCATCAGGCGCCGGCCCCGTCGGTGTCGCGGAAGTCCAGGCCGATGTCGAGGATCGGCGAGGAGTGGGTGAGCGCGCCGACGGCCAGGTAGTCGACGCCCGCCTCCGCGTAGGCGCGTGCGGTGTCCAGGGAGAGCCGGCCGGAGGACTCCAGGACCGCGCGGCCGCCGACCAGGGCGACCGCCTCGGCGGTCTGCAGCGGGGTGAAGTTGTCCAGCAGGATCACGTCGGCGCCCGCGTCGACGACCTCGCGTACCTGCTGCAGGGTGTCGACCTCGACCTCGACCGGTACGTCCGGGAACTCGTCCCGTACCCGCTTGAAGGCCTCGGCCACGCCACCGGCCGCGATCACGTGGTTGTCCTTGACCAGCGCCGCGTCCGACAGCGACATGCGGTGGTTGACGCCGCCGCCGCAGCGCACCGCGTACTTCTCCATGGCGCGCAGGCCCGGGGTGGTCTTGCGGGTGTCGCGGACCTTGGCCTTCGTGCCGTCGAGGACGTCGGCCCAGGCGCGGGTGGCGGTCGCGATGCCGGAGAGCCTGCAGAGCAGGTTGAGCGCGCTGCGCTCGCCGGTGAGCAGGTCGCGGGTGCGGGTGGTGACGGTCAGCAGCTTCTGGCCGGAGACGACGCGGTCGCCGTCCTCGACGTGGCGCTCGACCGCGAACTCGTCCGTGCAGACGACGGACAGGACGGCCTCGGCGACGCGCAGACCGGCCACGACGCCCGCCTCCCGGGCGGTGAAGTCGCCGGTGGCCACGGCGTCCTCGGCGACAGTCGCGACGGTGGTGACGTCGACCCCGCCGTCGAGGTCCTCCTCGATGGCGACGTGCGCGACGTCCTCGACCTGGACCGGGTCCAGGCCCGCGTCGGCCAGGAGCTGGGCAAGGTCGGGGTCGAGGCCGCACTCCAGGGGGTCGAGCCGGTAGTACTCGTCCTCGCCGCAGCCGCAGCCGTCCCCGCAGCCGCCCTGGGACGGTGCGGGCGCGCCGATCTGGATCAGCGGTACGTCCACGGGTGTGGGGCGCGGATTCTCTTCGGGCGTGCTCACGGTTACGGCTCCTCGGTGACGTCTACGGGGTGAATCAGGGGTGCTGCTGCTGTTGCGCAGTCTGGTGCCTGCGCCGGACGTACGGGCCCGAATGCCTCGGTCTCCGTCCGACGGAGGACGAGTTGACGCTCCGGGGTGAGCCGGACGACGAGGTGGCGGCGCCAGCTCTCGTCGTCGCGCTCGGGCCGGTCCTCGCGCCAGTGGCAGCCGCGGGTCTCCTCGCGCCGGCGGGCGGCGGCGACCAGGACGCGCGAGACGAGCAGCAGATTGGTGGCCTCCCAGGACTCGACGCCGGGCACCGCGACCTTGGGCTCGGCCTCGCCGGCGGCACGGGCGGCACTGTCGTGCAGGGCCTCCAGCTCCTCGGCGGCGATAGCCAGGCTCTCGGCGGAACGCAGGACTCCGGCACCCCGGGTCATGATCCGCTGGATCGTGCCGCGCGCCTCGGGGGCGAGCAGCGGCAAGGGGGCCGGGAAAGGCGAGGAGGCCGCGTGGGGCGAGGAGGCGGGGAGGGGCGAGGAGGCGGGGCGGGGGCTTCGGCCGGCGGTCGCGGCGCCCGCGCGGGGCCGGTCCTCGATGATGTCCGCCGCGATGCGCTCGGCAAAGACGAGGCCCTCCAGGAGGGAATTGGACGCCAGCCGGTTCGCGCCGTGCACGCCGGTGCACGCGACCTCGCCGCAGGCGTACAGACCGGGCACGGTCGTACGCCCCCGCAGGTCGGTACGGATGCCGCCGGAGGCGTAGTGCGCGGCGGGTGCGACGGGAATGGGTTCGGTGATCGGGTCGATGCCGTGGGCGCGGCAGGCCGCCAGGATGGTGGGGAAGCGCCGTTCCCACATCTCGGCGCCGAAGTGACGGGCGTCGAGATACATGTGCTCGGTGCCGTGCAGCTGCATCTGGCGGGTGATGGCCTTGGCGACGATGTCGCGCGGGGCCAGTTCCGCCAGTTCGTGCTGCCCGGTCATGAAGCGCGTACCGGACGCGTCGACGAGATGGGCGCCCTCGCCCCGTACCGCCTCCGACACGAGGGGCTGCTGGCCCTCGGAGTCGGCGCCGAGGAAGAGGACCGTCGGGTGGAACTGGACGAATTCGAGGTCGGAGACCTCCGCGCCGGCCCGCAGCGCCAGGGCCACGCCATCGCCGGTGGAGACCGCCGGGTTGGTGGTGGCGGAGAAGACCTGGCCCATGCCGCCGGTGGCGAGGACCACGACGGGGGCGCGGACCGCGCCGACGCCGTCGTGCTGGCCCTCGCCCATGACGTGGAGGGTGACGCCCGCGGTACGGCCCTCGTCGTCGGTGAGGAGGTCGAGGACGAGGGCATTCTCGACGGTGTGCAGGGCGGCTTCGCGGACCGCCTTCACCAGGGCGCGGGAGATCTCGGCGCCGGTCGCGTCACCGCCCGCGTGGGCGATGCGGCGCCGGTGGTGGCCGCCCTCGCGGGTCAGCGCGATGTCGCCGCTGTCCGTGGTGTCGAAGTGGGCGCCGGTCCCGATCAGCCGGCGCACGGCGTCGGGGCCCTCGGTGACCAGGGTCCGTACCGCGGCCTCGTCGCACAGGCCCGCGCCCGCGACCAGGGTGTCGTCCAGATGCTGCTGGGGCGTGTCGCCCTCGCCGAGTGCCGCGGCGATGCCGCCCTGCGCCCAGCGGGTGGAGCCGTCGTCCAGGCGGGCCTTGGTGACGACGACGGTGGCGAGACCCGCGGCCGCGCAGCGCAACGCGGTGGTGAGACCGGCCACGCCGGATCCGACGACCACGACGTCGGCGTCGATGGACCAGCCGGGGGCGGGGGCGGTCAGCCGTATTCCGGTCACGTGGTGGCTCCGAAGGTCAGCGGGATGTTGTCGATGAGACGGGTCTTGCCGACCTTCGCCGCGACGGCGAGGATCGCGTCGCCGGTGGTGCGGTCGTCGGGGATCTCGGTGAAGTCGGCCGGGTCCACGAGTGCCAGGTAGTCCAGGGCGAGCGGCGGCTGTTCGGAGGACGCGTCGTCGAGGATCAGTCGCGCGGCGGCGCGCACCGCGGCGGGTCCGTCCACGGGGCGGGCCAGGGCCACCGCCTGGGTGTCGGCGGCGGCGCGGGTCTCGCCGAGCGCAGTGAGCGCGGCGGCCCGGCCGGTGGTCGCCGTGGTGGTCTGCGCGCGGGCGTGCAGCGCCTGCTGGGCGGCGAGCCTGTCGCGCGCCGCGAACAGGGCCCGGGACAGGGCGAGGGCGGTGTGCCGCTCCTCGGCGTCCAGGAAGCGGTTGCGGCTGGAGAGCGCGAGGCCGTCCGGCTCGCGGACCGTCTCCACGCCGACGATCTCCACGGGGAAGTTCAGATCGCGCACCATGCGGCGGATCAGCGCCAACTGCTGGGCGTCCTTCTGCCCGAAGAACGCGGCATCGGGGCGGGTGAGGTGCAGCATCTTGGCGACGACGGTGAGCATTCCGTCGAAGTGCCCCGGCCGGAACGTGCCTTCGAGCCGCTCGCCCATCGGGCCCGCCGAGATCCGGACCTGTGGCTCACCGCCGGGGTACACCTCGTCGACGGACGGCGCGAAGACCGCGTCCGCCCCGGCGGCACCGGCCACGGCGAGATCGGCGTCGAGGGTCCGTGGGTAGCGCTCCAGGTCGGCGGCCTCGCCGAACTGGAGCGGGTTGACGAAGACGGTGACGACGACCTGGCCGGCCGGGCCCGCGGCCGCGCGTGCGGTACGGATCAGGGTGGCGTGGCCCTCGTGGAGGGCGCCCATGGTCATGACGACGGCCCGCGGCCCCTTGAGCGGCGCGAACCCGGTGAGCTCGGCAGCCGTACGGAGAAGGGTGGCCGCGGGGGCGGCGCCGGGGGCTTGCGGCGAGGCGGCGGGGCGGGAGGTGTGGGGCATGGCAGACACGGGGGACTGGGCGGGCCGGGGCGGTGGGGTGGGCTTGTGCGACTGCGCTGTCGGAGGCGTGGCGCCCCGCGTGTGCGGTGCGTCGGGCCTGCCGGTCGTGTTGGTCATCGGGGCTCCTGTGATCCCGTGCCGCCCGCGGTGTCGGCGCCGTCGGCCAGCACGCCGAGGAGGGCCTCGGCCGGCTCCGGCTTGAGCATGCCGTGGGCGAGCGCGCGGTCGGCCGTGGCGCGGGCCATCGCGAGGTAGCCGGCCACGGTCTGCGGAGCGTGCCGGCGCAGCTCGCTCATGTGCGCGGCGACCGTACCGGCGTCGCCTCGGGCCACCGGACCGGTCAGTGCGGCGTCGCCGGAGCGCAGGGCGTTGTCGAGGGCGGCGCCGAGGAGGGGGCCGAGCATCCGGTCGGGGGCGGCGACCCCGGCCGTACGCAACAGCTCCATCGACTGGGCGACCAGCGTGACCAGGTGGTTCGCGCCGAGGGCGAGCGCCGCGTGGTAGAGCGGGCGGGACTCCTCCGCGATCCATTCGGGCTCGCCGCCCATCTCGATGACCAGCGCCTCCGCGGCGAGCCGCAGCTCCTCGGGGGCGGTCACGCCGAAGGAACAGCCGGCCAGCCGCTGGACGTCGACGGAGGTGCCGGTGAACGTCATCACCGGGTGCAGGGCGAGCGGCAGGGCACCGGCCCGCATGGCCGGGTCCAGCACCCGTGTCCCGTACCGCCCCGAGGTGTGGACGAGCAGTTGTCCCGGCCGCACCGCGCCCGTCTCGGCGAGGCCCTCGACCAGGCCGGGCAGGGCGTCGTCCGGAACGGTCAGCAGCACCAGCTCGGCGCGCGCGAGCACTTCGGCGGGCGGCACCAGCGGTACGTCGGGGAGCAGGGTGGCCGCCCGGCGCACCGACGCGTCGGAGACGCCCGACACGGCGACCGGTCGGTGCCCGGCGAGCTGCAGGGACGCGGCGAGAGCAGGGCCGACGCGGCCCGCGCCCACGACGCCGACCGTGAGTCGGGCGGGGCGGTCCCTCGCGTCGAGGGGCTCCTTGGGAATTGATGCATTCACGCGGCGGTGGCCTTCCGTTCCAGTCCGCGGGGGGTACCGGACGATTTCTCTGCATGCTACGCCAGCGTTTCGCCCCGGCCCCTGGCTGTCCACAGCCTGTGGGAAAACTCCCGGCGGGCGCTCGGCCCGAGGTCCCTGCGAGCCCGAAAAACGTGCGGGCTCCGGCTGCTGCCTGCGTAATGATCGTCCCATGACAGAGATAGCAGGGACGGCAGAGACGGCGAGCACGGAAGAGCAGGCACGGCACCCGGAGGGGGATGCGCAGGCACAGGAACAGTCACCGAAGGACGCGCAGCGGCTGCGCAGACTGAAGGCCCGGCGTGCGGCCGAGCGGGTCCTGGAAAGGCCGCCCATGCACCTCCCGCTCGGTGAACGGCTGGCCGCGCTGGCGGCGGGGGCCTCAGCGGTCACCGATCTCGGCCGTCCTGCGGACATATACGGCGATGGGGTCGTCGCCGAGCTGGAGCGGCGGATCGCGGACCTGCTGGGCATGGAGGCCGCCGCGTTCTTCCCGACCGGGACGATGGCGCAGCAGGTCGCACTGCGGTGCTGGGCCGGGCGGACCGGAAATTCCACCGTGGCGCTGCATCCCCTGGCCCACCCCGAGGTGCACGAGCGTGGCGCGCTGGGAACGGTGAGCGGGCTGCGTACCGTCCATCCGACGTCCGAGCCCCGGCCGCCCACGGCGCAGGAGATCCGCGACTTCGCCGAGCCGTTCGGCACGCTGATGCTGGAGCTGCCGTTGCGCGATGCCGGTTTCGTCCTGCCGACGTGGGAGGAGCTGGAGGCCATGGTGGCGGCCGCCCGGGAACGCGATGCGGTCGTGCATGTCGACGGCGCGCGGCTGTGGGAGTGCGCCCCCCACTTCGGGCGGGAACTGCCGGAGATCGCGGCGCTCGCGGACAGTGTGTACGTCTCGTTCTACAAGACCCTCGGCGGAATCTCCGGGGCCGCGCTGGCCGGTCCCGAGTCCCTGATCGAGGAGGCCCGCACCTGGCGCCACCGGTACGGCGGGCAGCTCTTCCAGCAGTTCCCGGCGGCCCTCGCTGCGCTGATCGGCCTGGACCAGGAGCTGCCGATGCTGCCGTCGTACGTGGCCCAGGCGAAGGTGGTGGCCGGGGCACTGGCCGAGGGCTTCGCGGCGGCCGGCGTCGGGTGGTTCCGGGTGCATCCGGAACCACCGCACACGCACCAGTTCCAGGTGTGGCTGCCGTACGAGGCGGACGTCCTGACGGAGGCGGCGGTGCGGCAGGCGGAGGAGACGGGCGTGGCGCTCTTCCAGAACTGGCACCCCACGGCCGCGGGCCCGCCCGGGGTGGCGTTCACCGAGGTCACGGTGGGCCGGGAAGGGCTGGAGTGGACGGCACAGGACGTACGGGAGGCGGTGGCGGAGTTCATGAACCGGGTGGTGGCTCAACTCCGTCCGTCGGACTGACGTCCGTCGGGCCGGGCGGACCAGGTACGGCGGCGGTAGCGGCCGTAGTGGTCCCGGACGGTCCGCAGTACTGACCGGTCGTGCCGGCCCGGCGGTGGCGGCGGCGGTTCGCCGTGCTGAGCCGCGCGATAGCTGTCGATCATGTGCTGCTGAAGGGCGTCCATGGCCTCAGCGTGGGCCGGTCCCGGCGCCGCCCGCCCGCCGATTGACGACCACCGTCAAATGGCGCGATGCCTGCCGCGGGCACCCCGCACTATGGAGGGGTGAGCGTGCACATCGACATCGCCGGGCTGGCGCCCGACCGCATCGTCTTCGAGACCTCCCCCCTCGCCGAGCTGGGGCTGGCCCTGCACGCCCTCTCCGAGCCGGGGCACCACCCCGGCCTGCACGGCTGGGCGACGGCGACCGCCAGCGCACTGGAGCCGGACCTCGCCGACCGGCTGCACGAGGCCGACTTCCTGTGGCGCCACACGTTCTCGGACGTCTTCATGGCCTTCGCCGGAGTCCGCGGCGGCAACGGCAGGACGGGCGCGAACCTCGCCGAGGACCTGGACATCCTCGACCGGCTGGACGACGAGCGGTTCGTCGCCGCGGCCCTGGAGTTCAACTGCTCCAGCCTGTACGGGATCGGCGCGCCCTCCCCGCTCAGCGACGCGCTGATGCGCGCCCGCGCCCTGGACATGGCGGCGGTGCGCGGCCCCCAGCAGGTGGAATTCGCCCAGCAGCTGCTGGACGATCCCGCCTCCGTACGCCGCTGGATCCGCCGCCTGTTCGAGGACTGCGACCAGGCGTTCTTCGCCGACACCTGGAGGCGGGTGCGGGTCCAACTGGTCGCCGACGCCCGGCACAAGACGGATCTGCTGCGGCGCAAGGGGCTCGGCGAGGCGGTGGGCGCGGTGTCCCCGGCGCTGTCGCTCGACGAGGCAGGGACCCGGATCAGCGCCGACAAGCTGAACGAGGGCCTGGCGAACGCGGCGGACCCGGCTGTCGGCCGCCCCGGGCTCACCCTCGTCCCGTCCGCCTTCGGCTGGCCGCACCTGAACCTGCTGTACGCGCCGGGCTGGCGCCCGGTGATCCACTACCCGGTGCACCGCCCCGAGCTGCCCTCCCCCGCCTCCGTGGAACTGCTCCGGCTGCGTATGGAGGCGCTGGCCCACCCGGTGCGGATGCGCCTGTGCCGCCAGCTCGCCCGTTCCCCGTACACGACCGGCGAACTCGCCGAGACGTACGGCATCACGGCGCCCGAGGTCTCCCGGCACCTCGCGGCGCTGAAGAAGGCGGGCCTGGTCACCACCCGGCGGCGCGGCCGGTACGTGCAGCACCAGCTGGACCTGACCGTGGTGGCGCGGCTCGGCAGCGACTTCCTGGAGGGCATCCTGCGCTGAGCGGCGCTCCCGATTCGCGCCGGGCGTCGACCGGCCCGACCGGCTGTCGGCCGTATCGGCCGGTCCGAACAGCCGTCGGCCGTATCGGCCGGCTCAGTCGAAGCGGCGAGCAGCGCGAAATGGTGCACGGTGTGCCCGTCGTCGCGCAGCCGTCCGATGATCTCGGCGAAGTAGCCGGGTCGACGAGCGTCATCGGGGCGATCACCGGTCCCGGATGACCCCGCAGCGCCAGTCCCAGCACCTCGCGCACGCCGTCCCGCCAGGCCGTCAGGTCCTGGAAGTCACCGCGTAGTCGCGGCGGGAGCATCCGGTGCAGCCCGAACCCGACGTGCTCGGGGTCGCAGACCACACTGCCGGGCAGTCGCCGGTTCAGCTCGTAGGCCGTGTGCGTCTTGCCGCCGCCGAACGGCCCGTTGATCCAGAGAAGCGCCCCCACGGTTCAGCCCATCCCGCCGCCGCCGGCCCTGACCAGCCCCGTCTCGTACGCGAGGACGACGACCTGCACCCGGTCGCGCAGGCTCAGCTTGGTGAGGATGCGGCCAACGTGCGTCTTCACGGTCGCCTCGGAGAGCACCAGGCGTGCCGCGATCTCGCCGTTCGACAGTCCCTGCGCGACCAGCAGCATCACTTCGCGTTCACGTTCGGTGAGCTTCGCGATGCCCTTGTGCTGCGGTTCGCTGGTGCCGCTCGGCAGCATCGATGAGAAGCGGTCCAGGAGCCGGCGGGTGGTGGACGGGGCGACGACGGCGTCGCCGCTGTGCACGGAGCGGATGGCGGCGAGCAGTTCGGCGGGCGGCACGTCCTTGAGCATGAAGCCGCTGGCCCCGGCCTTCAGCCCGGAGAAGGCGTACTCGTCGAGGTCGAACGTGGTCAGGATGAGCACCTTGGGCGCATCCGGCTGCGCGCAGATGCGCCGGGTGGCCTCGACACCGTCCAGCCTCGGCATCCGGACGTCCATCAGCACCACGTCGACGGCGGTGGCGCGCAGGATCCCGATCGCCTCCGCGCCGTCGCCGGCCTCGGCCACGACCTCCATGTCCGGCTGGGCGGCGAGCACCATCCGGAAGCCGGTGCGCAGCAGCACCTGGTCGTCGACGAGCATCACGCGGATCGCCATGAGGGGTCCTGTCTCCTGTCTGTCCTGCGCCTGTACTGCTCTTCTGTACCGCGTCATTTCTGTACCGCGTCTGTCCTGCGCCTGTACTGCGTCTCTGTACCGCGTCCGTCCCGGGCCCGGAAAATGCCGGAGGTCTAGTGGGCCGCCTTGAGCGGCAGCAGGGCGCTGATCCGGAACCCGCCGCCGGGCCGCGGCCCGGCGTCCAGCGTGCCGCCGACCATGCCGACCCGTTCGCGCATGCCGATCATTCCGTGGCCCGCGCCGTCGGCGCCGCCGTCCACGTACAGCTCGTGCGCCGCACCCCGCCCGTCGTCCTCGACCAGCAGCCCGAGCCCGTCGTCGAAGTAGACCAGCCGCACACTGGCCCCGGCGTCCGGACCGCCGTGCTTACGGGTGTTGGTCAGCGCCTCCTGCACGATGCGGTACGCGGTCAGCTCGACCCCGCTGGGCAGCGGCCGCGGGGTGCCCTCGATCTTGAAGTCGACGGCCAGCCCGGTCTTCCTGACCTGCTCGATGAGATCCTCGATCTGCTCGACGTCGGGCTGCGGGACGTACTCCCCGCTCTCCTGGGCGTCCCCGGTCCGCAGCACCCCGAGCAGCCGCCGCATCTCCGCGAGGGCCTGCCTGCCGGTGCTGGAGATGGTCTCCAGGGCCTGCCGCGCCTGGTCGGGGGCCGCGTCCATGACATACGCCGCGCCGTCGGCCTGCACCACCATCACCGAGACGTTGTGCGCGACGACGTCGTGGAGTTCGCGGGCGATACGGGCCCGCTCGGCGGCCACCGCGACCTTCGACTGCGCCTCGCGCTCCCGCTCCAGCCTGGCCGCGCGCTCCTCCAGCTGACTGAAGTAGGCGCGACGGGTACGCATCGAGTCGCCGAGCACCCAGGCGAGCACGAACGGCACGGTCAGCACGATGACGACGAAGACCTGCTGGGGCCAGCCGGTGTGCGGGGTGTCCTGCGGCCAGCGCAGCTGGGCGAGGCCGGCCGCGCACAGGGCGCAGACCAGCGCGAGCCGGGACGCCCACCGTTCCCCGAAGGTGGCCACGGTGAAGACGATCACCAGCATCGCGAAGTTCACGACGCCGGGGGTGACCCCGAACGCCAGCTGTACGGCGCCCATCGCGATGGCGAGCAGCAGCATCTTCTCCGGCGCACGCCGGCGCAACGCGACGACGGTGCAGAGCCCGATGCTGATCAGCAGGGCGGCCGGCCGCCCACCCTCGCGATCCGCAGGCGCCACCATGGACAGGCCGGAGAACCCGAGGAGGAAGACGGCCCAGAAGCTGTCGACGCCCGTCGGGTGTCTGCGGATGAAGTCGTAGAGGCGCTGCACGTAACCCAGCGTAGGGACAGGCGACAGGTGCACGGGTCAGCCGAAGGGCCGATCCGGCTCCAGGGACCGTACTCCCCAAGGTGGAGACTTGGAAACGTGACGGATGAGTGGCGTGGGTGGCAGGAGGCGGCAGAGACCGCTTTGTACGGAGACGGGGGCTTCTACCGGAGCCCGGAAGGGCCGGCGGGCCACTTCCGTACCTCCGTCCACGCGTCCCCGCTGTTCGCCTCGGCCGTCGCCCGGCTGCTGGTCAGGACGGCACGGGAGCTCGGCACCGACTCGGTCGACCTGGTGGACCTGGGGGCGGGACGGGGCGAACTGCTGACGGGGGTGCTGGCGGCCCTGCCGGCCGCGGGCGCCGACGGTCTCGCCGTACGGGCGTACGCCGTGGAGCTCGCCGCCCGCCCCGACGGTCTGGACCCCCGGATCGAGTGGGTCACCGAACCGCCGTCGGGAACGCGCGGTCTGCTGTTCGCCAACGAGTGGCTGGACAACGTCCCGACCGATGTCGCCGAGACCGATGCGGACGGCGTGGACCGGTATGTCCTCGTCCGGACGGCGGACGGTGCGGAACGGCTGGGCGGGCCGGTGTCCGGGGCCGACGCCGCGTGGCTGCGCCGCTGGTGGCCGTCGGCCGGACCGGGCAGCCGGGCCGAGATCGGGCTCCCGCGCGACGAGGCCTGGGCGCGGGCGGTGGCCACGCTGGCCGAGGGGCTCGCCGTGGCGGTGGACTACGCCCACGTACGGGAGGCGCGGCCCCCCTTCGGCACGCTGACCGGCTTCCGGTCCGGCCGCGAGGTACGACCGGTGCCGGACGGCAGCTGCGACCTCACCTCGCACGTGGCCCTGGACGCGTGCGCGACGGCGGCCGGGGGCGGGACGGTGCTCCCCCAGCGCGAGGCGCTGCACGGCCTCGGCATCGACGGCGGGCGCCCGCCCCTGGCCCTGGCCTCGGCCGACCCGGCCGGCTACGTACGGGCCCTCGCTTCTGCGGGCGAGGCGGCGGAGCTCACGGCCCGGGGCGGCCTGGGCGACTTCGGCTGGCTGATGCACCGAAGAATCAGCCCCGCCTGCGATTGAGGCGCGGAGCGAAAACCGGCTCCTCCGGCGATTGAGGAGCGGGGCCCGGGGCAGCGCCCCGGTCGGACCAGCCCCGCCGGCGATTGAGCCGCGGGGTCCGGGGCAGGGCCCCGGACGCTCAGGGAATACTGGCAGTATGACGGAGACGACAGTCGGCATCGGCGGCGCAGCGGAGAGCACCGACATGGTGCTCAACATCGGCCCCCAGCACCCCTCCACCCACGGCGTGCTCCGTCTGCGCATCGTCCTCGACGGCGAACGCATCCAGCACGCCGAACCGGTCATCGGCTACATGCACCGCGGCGCGGAGAAGCTGTTCGAGGCCCGCGACTACCGGCAGATCGTGATGCTCGCCAACCGCCACGACTGGCTGTCGGCGTTCTCCAACGAGCTGGGCGTCGTGATGGCCGTCGAGCGCATGATCGGCATGGAGGTCCCGGAGCGCGCGGTCTGGACGCGGACCCTGCTCGCCGAGCTGAACCGGGTCCTGAACCATCTGATGTTCCTCGGCTCGTACCCGCTCGAACTCGGCGGGATCACTCCGGTGTTCTACGCCTTCCGCGAGCGCGAGGAGCTCCAGGCCGTGATGGAGGAGGTCTCCGGCGGTCGGATGCACTACATGTTCAACCGGGTCGGCGGCCTCAAGGAGGACCTCCCAGCGGGCTGGCTCGGCCGCGCCCGGGACGCCATCGCCTCGGTCCGGTCCCGGATGGACGTGTACGACGACCTGGTGCTCGGCAACGAGATCTTCCGCGGCCGCACCCGTGGCGTGGGCGTACTGTCCGCCCGGGCCGTGCACGCGTACGGGGTGTCCGGGCCGATCGCCCGCGCCTCGGGCGTCGACTTCGATCTGCGGCGCGACGAGCCGTATCTCGCGTACGGGGAACTCCAGGACACCCTCAAGGTCGTCACCCGCACCGAGGGCGACTGCCTGGCCCGCTTCGAATGCCTGCTGGAGCAGACGCACAACGCCCTGGATCTGGCGGACGCCTGCCTGGACCGGATGGCCGGCCTGGCGCCCGGCCCGATCAACCAGCGGCTGCCCAAGGTACTGAAGGCCCCCGAGGGCCACACCTACGCCTGGACCGAGAATCCGCTCGGCATCAACGGCTACTACCTGGTATCCAAGGGTGAGAAGACCCCGTACCGGCTGAAGCTCCGCTCCGCGTCGTACAACAACATCCAGGCGCTCACCGAGCTGCTGCCGGGCACGCTGGTCGCCGACATGGTGGCGATCCTGGGCTCGCTCTTCTTCGTCGTCGGCGACATCGACAAGTAGGCCCGACCGGCCCGGCCCCGGCTGCGCGGCGCCTACGAGATGGCGCTGCGCAGCTCCACCACATCGAGCTGCTCGGTCTCGTCGTGCGCGGTCAGGTCGATGACCTTGCCGACGGCCCGGTTCCCGGTCGTGCCCGTGCGGTGCGCGGCCAGTGCCTCCTCGCCCACCACGTCCGCGAGGTCCTCGTTCTGCACGGACTCGATCGCGGCGCGCGCCTTCTGCGTACCGAAGAAGTCGAAGCTGCCCTGCGGCACCGGATGACGGCGCAGCGCCGCGTGCGGAGCGATCGGGCTGGCGGCCGGCACGGCGCGCGCCGCGGGCAGCGCGGCGGACGGCCGGGGCGCCGGAAGGGCGGTCGTCGGGCGGAGGTGCTGTGCTCCGGACGTGTCCGGGGCCGCCGCGTGCTTCCCCTGCCGCTCCTCCGCCTCCCGGGCGCGCTCCGCGAGATCCCGCTTCCTGGCCTGCTCGGCGGTACGGCGCGCCTCCTGGAGGGCCCCGCTGCGCGAGAGGTCCTCCAGCGCCTGGGCGGCGCGCAGATAGGCGGCCGGCGTCGGTGTGCTGCGCGCCGCGGGCAGTTCCCGGGGAGTCGCGGCTTCGAGCGCGAGCTGCCTGCGGCCCTCCAGCGCGCTGGCCCGCTCGGTCTCGGCGTTGGCGTACCGCCGCAGCAGCGCGGCGTGCTCCCCGCGCAGGTTGGCGAGCTCCACGCGCTTGCGGCGCAGCTTCGTCTCCAGCCGGGCGCGCAGCTCCCGCGACTCCTCCAGGTCGGCCTCCAGCTCGGCCATGCGCTCCTCGGCCCGCCATTCGTCACCGGCTCGGGCGCGCGTCAGCTCCGCGAGACGGCGGCCCGCGTCCCGGTCCCAGCTGCGCATCAGATACGCGCCGGTCACGGCCGCGGCCGCCGCTGCGGCCACCAGACCGCGCAGGATCAGGGGCTCGGCGAGCAGCCAGGCGCCCCCCGCACAGAGAACCGACACTCCGACGACGGCCGAGGGCGGAAGGATTCTGTGCAGAGGTGGCGAATGGCGATGACGTCCACGTGACATGGCCTGAAATTTACCGTGCGCAGGAGGCACTTGGGGAGCCGCCGGCCAATCTGTTCCCACCCGGTTACCTGACGGTCCCCCATCCTCGATCTCTACTTCTTGATGAGGCCCTTCGACCGCAGATAGTCCTTGGCCGCGTCGGCGGGCTTTGCGCGCTCGGCGTCCACCTTGCGGTTCAGTTCCGCGAGATCCTCGGTGGTGAGGGCCTTGGTGAGCTTGCCGAGTGCGTCGGCAATGTCCTGGGAACCCGCGTCCTTGGCATTGACGACCGGCAGAACGTTGTCCGCGTTCTGGAGCTTCTTGTCGTCCTCCAGGAACACCAGGCCGTAGCTGTCGAGCACCGCATCCGTGGTGGTGGTGAGGACCAACTGGTCCTTGCCGTCCTTGACGGCCTGCTTGGACTGCGGTGTACCGACTCCCTTGGGGTCGATGCCGGTGACATTGATGCCGTACGTCTTCTTCAGGCCCGGCGCGCAGAACGGCCGCACCTCGCACTCGTCACCCGCCGCGATCTTCACTTCGGTCTTCGACCTGCCGAGATCCGAAAGCGTCTCGAGCTTGTTCTTCGCGGCGAATTCCTTGGTCACCGCGAAGGCGTTCTGGTCGACGGCTCCGCCGGCCGGGAGGACCTTCAGTCCGCGCGGAGTGGCGAGCTTCTCCAGCGCCGCGACCGTGGCGGCCGCGTCACCGGAGGCGACCGGCTTCTTCTCGGCCGCCTTCGCACCGTTCACCTTGGCGTTGAGGAATTCGGCGATCGTCGCGGCGTATTCGGGGACGACATCGATCTCGCCCTTCTCCAGGGACGGTTCGTACAGTTCCCGGTTGGCCACCGTGGTGACCGAGGTGCTGTATCCGGCGTCGCCCAGGATCTGTGCGTACAGCTCCGCGAGGACCTTGGACTCGGTGAAGGACGCCGCGCCGACGACGAGCGAACCCTTCTTGCCGGAGCCGCCGCCGGAGTCGCCGGAGGACGCCGAGCCCGCCTTGTCCTTCTCCAGGCTGTCGCCGCCGCAGGCGGCGAGCGAGCCGGCCAGCGCGACCATGCCGATGACCGCGCCCGCTATTCGCGAGGTCTTGCTCATGAGGTGTTCTCCGTCCACAGCAACAGGGCTATTTGAGATGAGATCCGGGGATCGAGGATCGGGGATCGAAGGACCGGGGGCCGGGGGGCCGGGGGCGTCATGCCGTCCTGCGGCGGCGCAGCGGTGACAGCAGCCGGTCCAGACCCACCAGCACCGCCTCCACCAGCAGGGCGAGTACGGCGACCAGCAACGCCCCCGCAACCACCTGCGGCGTGTTGTACGTGTTGAATCCGGCGGTGATGATCCGGCCGAGGCCGCCCTGGCCGACCATCGCGGCGATCGTCGCCGTGGCGACCACCTGGACCGCGGCCGAGCGCAGCCCGGTCATGATCATCGGGTAGGCCAGCGGCAGCTCGACCCGCACGAAGAGCTGGCCGCCGGACATTCCCATGCCCCGCGCCGCCTCGGCCACCGACCGGTCGACCCCCGTCATCCCGACATAGGCGTTGGTGAGCAACGGCGGCACGGCGAACAGCACCAGCGCGGTGATCGTCGGCACGTATCCGGCGTTGCGCAGCGGCGAGACCATGAAGAGGGCCAGCACCGCGAAGACCGGAACCGCCCGCCCCACATTGGAGATGTTGACGGCCAGCGCACCCCCCTTCCCGATGTGCCCGAGGTACAGGGCGACCGGCAGCGCGATCACACAGGCCAGGGCGAGCGCGACACCGCTGACGTACAGATGCTCGGCGAGCCGGTGGGCCGCCCCGCTCTCCCCCGTCCAGTTGGCGCCGGTCGTGAGCCAGGTCCAGGCCTCGCCGAGAACTCCCATCGTTCAGACCGCCTTTGCCGTGGCACCCGCGACCGCACTATCGCCCGCGCGAGTGGTACGTATGCGGGTCCAGGGGGTCAACAGCCGCTGGAGGCCCAGCAGCAGCAGATCGGCGACGACCGCGAGCAGTACGCACAGGACCGACGCGGTGAGCACCTGGGCCTTGAAGAAGCTGGGCAGGGCGTCCCCTATGAGGTTGCCCAGGCCGCCTCTGCCGATGATCGATCCGACCGTCGTCAGCGCGATCGTCGAGACGGTGGCGATCCGTATACCTGCCATCAACGCGGGCATGGCAAGAGGGAGTTCGACCTCCCACAGCAGCCGGACCGGCCCGTAGCCCATCCCCTTCGCGGCTTCCTTCGCCTCCTGCGGAACCGCTTCGAGGCCCGCCAGGATGTTCCGCACGAGAATGGTCAGGGAATACAGCACCAGGCCGGTGACGACCAGCGCCGCGGAGAGACCGAACAGCGGCAGCAGCAGCGAGAACATCGCGAGGGACGGCACGGTGTACAGCACCGTGGTCAGCCCCAGTACCGGTCCGGCGAAGCGGCGGCTGCGGCGGGCGACCAGCGCCAGCGGAAAGGCCACCACGAGCCCGATCAGCACCGAGACCACGGTGATCCAGATGTGCTGGACCGTCGCATCGGTCAACTCCTGGCTGCGGGAAAGGAGATACTCCCCGCAGATCCAGTCGTTCGTGACCATGCAGTTCTGTGCAGCAGCCATCCGTCCCCCCACCTCCCGATTACCGCTCGTCCCGAAGTGCCGAAGCACCGGCGCACCCGAAGTGCCGATGTCCGGCGACCCTATCCCCGACCACTGACAATCGCCGAGGCCGTTGTATTCCAGCAACATGTCCTTCACAGAACACGCGCGACAATGGGGAACCATGATCCGTTTCGAGCACGTCACCAAGCGGTACGCGGACGGCACCACCGCCGTCGACGACCTTTCCTTCGAGGTCGCCGAGGGTGAACTGGTCACGCTCGTCGGACCGTCGGGCTGCGGCAAGACGACCACCATGAAGATGGTGAACCGGCTGATCGAACCGACCGGGGGCCGGATATTCCTCGACGGGGACGACATATCCGCCATCGACCCCGTCCAACTGCGTCGCCGCATCGGCTATGTGATCCAGCAGGTGGGCCTCTTCCCGCATCGTACGGTCCTGGAAAACACCGCGACCGTTCCCCACCTCCTCGGCTGGAAACGGGGAAAGGGCCGCGAGCGCGCGGCAGAACTCCTCGACCTGGTCGGACTTGATCCTTCCGTTTATGGCGACCGCTATCCGGAACAGCTCTCCGGTGGTCAGCGCCAACGCGTGGGCGTGGCAAGGGCGCTGGCCGCCGACCCGCCCGTGCTGCTGATGGACGAGCCTTTCGGCGCGGTCGATCCCGTCGTACGGGAACGGCTGCAGAACGAATTCCTTAATCTCCAGGAACAGGTCCGTAAAACCGTGTTGTTCGTCACGCACGACATCGAGGAAGCGGTCCGGCTCGGTGACCGTATCGCCGTCTACGGACAGGGCTCGATCGAACAGTTCGACTCCCCGGCGACCGTGCTCGGCGCGCCCGCCACTCCCTATGTGGCGGACTTCGTGGGCGCCGACCGCGGCCTCAAACGCCTCTCCGTGACCCCCATCGAGGTGGGCGACCTCGACCAGCCACCGGTCGTCCACCTCGACGACTCCCTGGCGAGGGCGACCGAACGGCTGCGGGCCGAAGGGGCGCGTTGGGCCGTCGTGCTGGACGGCAAGGACAATCTGCACGGCTGGATCCCGGCCGACGGCGCCGCCACCACCACCACCGCGGCCAAGGACACGGTGCGCGCCCACGCACGCAGGATGGAGGCGTGGCTGCCCGTCGGTGCCCCGCTCAAACAGGCGTTCGCCACCATGCTCCAGCACGACGCCGGCTGGATCGCCGTCATCGACAAGGAGAGCACCGGCCGCTTCCTCGGCGTACTCACCCCGGCCCGGCTCCATGAGGCGCTGCGCCGCTCGATCGACGCGGACGCGCAGGACGTCCCCCGGGCCGAGGTCGCCGTCGAGACGGTGGAGAGCATCACCAAGACCGCCTCACGGTGAGCCGGGAGCGGGGGGCTGGTGAGCTGAGGGCCGGAGGCCGGTGAGCCGGTGGCCATGGCCGGTAGCCGGAGGCCGGTGAGTCGGTGCCTGGGGCAGGGACCGGGGCCTGTCCCACCCCGTACGCGCCCCGTCCCCCGATCAGCTCTCGCTCAGCCGGCTGCTCATCCAGTCCAGCGCCGAAGGAATCTCCCGCCGCCAGGTGTTGAAGTTGTGCCCACCGCTGTCGAGCACGATCGACGAAGCCTGGGCGGGCGGCTTCACCTTGCTGAGGAACCGCATCGTGGAGTGGTAGTTCCCCTCGCCGTGCTTGGAGGTCGTGACCAGGAACGACGAGTCGGGCTGCGGCAGGTTGTCCAGGCTCCACATCAGATCGGAACGCTCACGCGCGCTCTGGTCGCCGTGGAAGAGGTCGCCGGTCGTCGGGTCCTCGGCCGCCTTGTAGTACGCGGAGAGCCCGGCGCTCGCGGCGAACCGGTCCGGGTGATGGAGCCCGATCTTCAGCGCACAGTAGCCGCCGGTCGAATTGCCGATGATGCCCCAGTTGCGGGCCAGCTTTCCGACCCGGTACGCATCCGAGACCGCCTGCGGCAGATCTTCGGCGAAGAACGTCTCGGTCTGCGGCCCGCCCTTCACGTTCACGCACTCGGTATCCCGCGGCGGCGTCACCGTCGGCCGCAGCATCACCAGAATCATCGGCTGCGACCGGCCGGCCTCCACCCGATCGCGTGCAGTCCGCGGATAATCGAGGCCCTTCAGAAGGTTCTCCGAGGCACCCGGGTAGCCGGTGAGGACCACCACCGCGGGGAACTTCCGGTGGGCGAACGCCGGCCGGAAGTACTCCGGTGGCAGATACACGTACGCCGAACTCTCGATCTTCGACCGCCGCCCCGAGATCACGACCTTGTCGATCCGGCCGCTCACGGCGGGCTGCGAACTGCGAGGCCCGTCCGGCAGTTGCGTCCCGACCCGGACGATGTTCTTGGCGGCCAGCGTTCCGGCCGCGTGGTCCGTGACCACCCCCAGATCCTGCTTCTGCCCGAACAGATCGGCCCAGGAACCGTAGAAGAGGAAGGAGTTGTTGGCCACCAGCCCGACAGCGACGAAGACCGTCACCTGAGTAGCCAGCAGCAGGCCGACCCTGCCGAACACCGCGGGCGTGCTGCGCCGGGCCAGCCGTGGCCAGAGCCAGACCGTGGCACCGAAGAACACCACGGCCAGCACGATGGCCAGCGCCAAGAACGTCTTGCTGGTAAGGCCCATGGAGGGGTGCGCTTTCTTGTCTGGAATTTTCCGGCCAACGGGTGAACCCCCGGCGCGGAAGCCTCGTCCTACAGGTCGCACATCGTCCGGAAGGCCCTCGGCCGAAGGACTCAAGAATCTCTCGCGGAACCACGGGAAGCGATGTCTGTCACGCTAGATGGGGATAAATCAGGATCGGTTCCGAGTCCTGTACGTAAGTTCGTGCGGGGCCCGCGCCCCGGTTCAGTACCGGCGCTGGTCGGTACCGCCTGCACCGTCGTCGGCCTGGTCGATGTCGCCGCGGGGGTCTTCCCACGCTTCCGGAACAGCCGGATGCATACCCTCGCCGAGGTGCTCCCAGGCACCCTCGGACCGTTCACCGCCGCTCTCTCCCTGAGCGCGGGCGTCCTGCTGCTGCTCCTCGCCCACGGCCTGAAGCGGCGCAAGCGGCGGGCCTGGCGGGCGGCCGTCGTACTGCTGCCGGCCGGCGCGCTGGCGCAGTTCGTCTACCGGCACTCGTTGATCGGCACGCTCGTCTCGCTCGCGCTCTGCCTTCTGCTGGTCCGCCGTCGCGGTGAATTCGCCGCGCTCCCCGACCCCAGGAGCCGCTGGCGGGCCCTGGCTAACTTCGTGCTCCTCGGCGCGGGTTCGCTCGGACTGGGCCTGATCGTCGTCAGCGTCCACCCCGGCCGCGTCGTGGGGAGCCCCAGCGTCGCCGACCGTCTCCAGCACGTGCTGTACGGGCTGTTCGGCTTCGAGGGTCCCGTCGAGTACGCCGGAGTCACCTCCTGGACCGTGGCGTACTCGCTCGGCGCCCTCGGTCTGCTGACCGCCGTCACCACCATCTACCTGGCCTTCCGCCCCGAGCACCCGGCCGCCCGCCTCACCGAGGACGACGAGGCCCGGCTGCGCGGCCTGCTGGAGAAGCACGGCGGCCGCGACTCGCTCGGCCACTTCGCGCTCCGCCGCGACAAGGCCGTCGTGTTCTCCCCAAGCGGCAAGGCCGCCGTCTGCTACCGGGTCGTGTCGGGGGTGATGCTGGCGAGCGGCGACCCGATCGGTGACGTGGAGGCCTGGCCAGGCGCCATCGAGCGCTTCATGGACGAGGCCAAGGCCCACTCCTGGACCCCTGCCGTGATGGGCTGCAGCGAGACCGGCGGCGAGGTCTGGACCCGCGAGACCGGACTCGACGCGCTGGAACTGGGCGACGAGGCGGTGGTGGATGTCGCGGATTTCTCGCTCGCCGGGCGCGCGATGCGCAACGTACGCCAGATGGTGAAGCGCATTGAACGTCTTGGCTACGAGACCCGGGTCCGGCGCGTCCGCGACATCGGCGAGGCCGAACTGGACCGCATCCGGCTGGCCGCCGCCGACTGGCGCGGCACGGACAACGAGCGCGGCTTCTCCATGGCGCTCGGCCGGATCGGCGACCCGGCCGACGGGGACTGCGTCATCGCCACCGCCCACAAGGCCGACGAACACACCGCCGACTCCCCGTACGGCGACCTGAAGGCCGTGCTCCACTTCGTCCCGTGGGGCGATGACGGCATGTCCCTCGATCTGATGCGCCGCGACCGCGCCGCCGACCCCGGCATGAACGAGCTGCTGATCGTCGCCGCCCTGCAGGAGTCCTTCCGGCTCACCGTCGAACACGTATCGCTGAACTTCGCGATGTTCCGCTCGGCGCTCGCCCGCGGCGAGAAGCTGGGTGCGGGACCGGTGCTGCGGACCTGGCGGGGACTGCTGATCTTTCTGTCGCGCTGGTTCCAGATCGAGTCGCTGTACAAGTTCAACGCCAAGTTCCGGCCCCGCTGGGAGCCCCGTTTCGTGGTGTACCGCGCCGCCCGCGACCTGCCCCGCATCTCCCTCGCGGCCATGCAGGCGGAGGGCTTCGTGAACCTCGCGCTGCCCCGTCCCTTCGCCCGCCGGTTCCCGCGCCGCCTGCCCCGCCCCTGCGCCCACACCCCGGCGCCGGGCCAGGAGCACCACGCCCGCGCGGCATAACAGCACGCCGTGCGGGCCTACGCTGGTCGCATGAGTACGTTGCGTGGACGAGGCACGGTCCGAGGCCTGCCGGAGTGGGACCGCTGCGCGGTCATGGGTGTCGTCAATGTGACCCCGGACTCCTTCTCCGACGGGGGCCGCTGGTTCGACACCACGGCCGCGATCAAACACGGCCTCGACCTGGTCGCCGAGGGCGCCGACCTGATCGACGTCGGCGGCGAGTCGACCCGCCCCGGCGCCAGCCGGGTGGACGCGTCGGAGGAGCTGCGTCGCGTGGTACCGGTGGTCAGGGGCCTGGCGTCCGAAGGGGTCACGGTCTCCGTCGACACCATGCGGGCCCGGGTCGCCGAGGAGTCGGTCGCGGCCGGAGCCGCCCTGGTCAACGACGTGAGCGGCGGTCTCGCCGACCCGGACATGGTCGGTGTCGTCGCGGCGGCCGGCGCGCCGTTCGTCGTGATGCACTGGCGCGGCTTCAGCCAGTCCATGAACAGCCGCGCGGTGTACGAGGACGTCGTCGCCGAAGTCGTCACGGAGCTGCGGGAACGGATGGACGCCGTGATCGCGGGCGGTGTCGCCCCGGAACGGATCGTGATCGACCCCGGTCTCGGCTTCGCCAAGGACGTCGGCCACGACCTCGCCCTTGTCGCCCACCTGGCCGAACTGCGCGACCTGGGCCGCCCGCTGCTGGTCGCCGCCTCCCGCAAGCGCTTCCTCGGCCACGTGCTGGCCGGCGAGGGCGCCGCCCCGCCACCCGCCCGCGAACGCGACGCCGCCACCGCGGCGATCTCCGCGCTCTCCGCCCACGCCGGCGCCTGGGCCGTCCGGGTCCACGAGGTCCGGGCCACAGCGGACGCCGTACGGGTCGCCCGCGCCGTCGAGGGAGCCGCGTGAGCGGGCGCGACGAGCACGCGGAGGCGGCCGCCGACATCGCGGCCGTCGAGCAGGCCAACACCGCCTTCTACGAGGCGATGGAACGCGGCGACTTCGAGGAACTCTCCGGGCTCTGGCTGCCCGGCGAGGACCTCACCGTCTCCTGCGTGCACCCCGGCTGGCCGGTGCTCACCGGGCGCGGCGAGGTACTGCGCAGTTACGCCCTGATCATGGCGAACACCGAGTACATCCAGTTCTTCCTGACCGATGTCGGGATCTCCATGACCGGCGACACGGCCCTGGTGACCTGCACCGAGAACATCCTCAGCGGCGGCCCCGCGGAGGACGGCAACGCGCTCGGACCGCTGGTCGGCCAACTCGTCGTGGCCACCAACGTGTTCCGGCGCACGCCGGACGGCTGGAAGCTCTGGTCCCACCACGGCTCGCCCGTACTCACCGAATCCGATGACGAGGACGAGGAAGAAAGCCCGTCCTGACGAGAACATCCGCGCGACGGGGGGTTGGAAACGGGTGATGGGGGTAGTAGCGGGTACCAGTCGCGCGGGGCCCTGTCCATAGCCCCCGCGGGCGGGCACTGTCGGTGCTCGCAGGTAGATTCGAGAGTGAGAACAAGGCCGTCCGCACGCGGCCGCGTGTCTCTACGCCCAACGACAGCAGGAGTGATTCGCGTGGATCGTGTCGCGCTGCGCGGCCTCAAGGCCCGTGGACACCATGGCGTCTTCCCCCGGGAACGGGAAGAGGGCCAGACGTTCATCGTGGACGTGATTCTCGGCCTCGACACCCGCCCCGCGGCAGCCGCCGACGACCTGACGAAGACCGTGCACTACGGCATCGTCGCCGAGGAAGTCGTCGACGTGGTGCAGGGGGAACCGGTCGACCTGATCGAAACGCTCGCGGAGCGCATCGCCCAGAGGTGCCTCAAGCACGAAGGAGTCGAGGAGGTGGAGGTCGTGGTGCACAAGCCGGACGCGCCGATCACCGTCCCCTTCGACGATGTGACCATCACCATCACCCGGAGCCGAGTATGAGTGCATTTTCCACCGAAGGGCAGAGCGACCCGACCGTACAGCCGGTGCCCGCCTCCGTGGTCGAGCAGGTGGACGCCGCGGACATCACCCTCTCCAACCCCAAACGCGCCGTGATCTCCCTGGGCGCCAATCTCGGCAACCGCCTGGAGACCCTCCAGGGCGCCATAGACGCCCTGGAAGACACCCCCGGCCTGCGGGTCAAAGCTGTCTCCCCGGTCTACGAGACCGAGCCCTGGGGCGTCGCTCCCGGCTCCCAGCCCTCGTACTTCAACGCGGTGATCGTGGTGAAGACGACACTCCCTCCGTCCTCGCTCCTGGAGCGCGGCCAGGCCGTCGAAGAGGCTTTCGAACGGGTCCGCGAGGAGCGCTGGGGCCCGCGCACCATCGACGTCGACATCGTCGCGTACGCGGACGTCGTCTCCGACGACCCCTCGCTCACCCTCCCCCACCCCCGGGCCCATGAGCGGGCCTTCGTCCTCGCCCCGTGGCACGACGTCGACCCCGAGGCACAGCTGCCCGGCGCCGGTCCCGTCTCGGAGCTGCTGGCCAGTCTCGGCCGTGAGGGCGTACTGCCCCGGACCGATCTGGAACTCCGGCTGCCCGAGTAGTCGTTAGGCTCAACGGACACGGACCGGTGGCGGCACGCACCACGGACGACCGACCACTGACCACTGACCACTGACGGCACGGACCCACCGACGGCGAAGGGCGGATCACTCGGTGAAGCAACTACGGCTCGGGATACTGGCCGGCCTCTTCGCCGCGGCCGGGGTGCTCTCCTGGGGCGGCGCCCGCCTCTGGGACTCCTTGAGCAGCCTGCCGAGCGTTCCCCTCGCCGCGCCGATCGTGCTCGCGGTGATCGCCGCCATCCTGCTCGCGACGGCACTCTCCATCCGTTCCCGGCTGCGCGCCCAGCGCGAGCGACGGCCGGGAGCCAAGGGCGTCGAGCCCCTGATGGCGGCCCGGGCAGTCGTCTTCGGCCAGGCCAGCGCCCTGGTCGTCTCCCTGGTCTCCGGCATGTACGGCGGCACGGGCATCTACCTGCTCGGCTTCCTCGACATCCCGGCCCGCCGCGACCAGGCGATCTACGCGGGCCTCGCGGTCCTCGCCGGGATCGCGGTGGTGGCCGCGGCCCTCTGGCTCGAACGCATCTGCAAGCTCCCGGAAGACGAGGACAAGGACAAGAGCTCGGCGGCCGCGTAGGAGCCACCGAGCTCTCCTCCCACAGGCCGCTGGGGAACTCAGCGCGCCATGATCAGGCTCATGGCCTCGGCGCGCGTCGTGGGGTCGCGGAGCTGTCCGCGGACCGCCGAGGTCAGCGTCTTGGCGCCGGGCTTGCGGATACCGCGCATCGACATGCACATGTGCTCGCAATTGATGACGACGATGACGCCGCGCGGCTCCAGGATCTCCATGAGCGAATCGGCGATCTGGGTGGTGAGCCGCTCCTGGACCTGCGGACGCCGGGCGAACACATCGACGAGACGGGCCAGCTTCGACAGACCGGTGATCTTGCCGCTGGTCGCCGGAATGTACCCGACGTGCGCGACGCCCCTGAACGGCACCAGGTGGTGTTCACAGGTACTGAAGACTTCGATGTCCTTGACCAGCACCATCTCGTCGTGGCCCAGGTCGAACGTGGTCGTCAGGACATCCTCGGGCTCCTGGTAGAGGCCCGCGAATATCTCCTTGTACGCCCTTGCCACCCGGCCCGGTGTCTCGCGCAGTCCCTCACGGTCCGGATCCTCGCCCACCGCGAGAAGAAGTTCACGTACGGCGGCCTCGGCCCGCTTCTCGTCGAACTCGCCGATCGGACCCTGGCCGTCCAACGTCACCGGGTCGGTCATCTGTGCCTCGTTCCTTTGAGCTGTCATCCGCACACGCACGGGCGTACGAAAAAGCCGCGCCCCCACAGGCTAGAACCTGCGGGGGCGCGGCATCCATTCCGGACCCGGTACGACCCCGTGACAGGGGCCACACCAGGGCTTCTATACCTCGGGCTGATCCTCCGGGATCACCTCGGTGGCCGGGACGGTGTCCGTGGGGACGACCGAGCCGTTCGCCGCGGCGGCGCCGTTGGTGAGGGCGAGCTCCTTCGGCGAGAGCACCGGCGGCCGCGTCGACGGAGTGCGTCGGGCGGAGCCGGTCCATGCCGGACGGGACGGACGCTTCACGATCGGGGCGAAGATCTCGGCGATCTCCTCCTTGCCGAGCGTCTCCTTCTCCAGGAGCTGGAGAACGAGGGCGTCCAGCACGTCACGGTTCTCGACGAGAATCTCCCACGCGTCGTTGTGCGCGGTCTCGATGAGCTTCTTGACCTCTTCGTCGACGAGGGCCGCGACCTCTTCCGAGTAGTCGCGCTGGTGGCCCATCTCCCGGCCCACGAAGGGCTCGGTGTTGTCGCCGCCGAACTTGATCGCGCCGAGCCGCTCCGTCATGCCGTACTGCGTGACCATCGCGCGGGCCGTTGCGGTGGCCTTCTCGATGTCGTTCGCAGCGCCGGTGGTCGGGTCGTGGAAGACCAGCTCCTCGGCCGCGCGCCCGCCCAGCATGTACGCCAGCTGGTCGAGCATCTCGTTGCGCGTCGTGGAGTACTTGTCCTCCTCCGGGAGCACCATCGTGTAACCGAGGGCGCGACCGCGGGAGAGGATCGTGATCTTGTGGACCGGGTCCGACTGGGGGGAAGCCGCCGCGACCAGGGCGTGTCCGCCCTCGTGGTACGCGGTGATCTTCTTCTCCTTCTCGGACATGATCCGGGTCCGCTTCTGCGGGCCCGCCACGACGCGGTCGATGGCCTCGTCGAGCATCATGTTGTCGATCAGCTTCAGGTTGCTGCGCGCCGTGAGGAGCGCCGCTTCGTTCAGCACGTTCGACAGGTCGGCACCGGTGAAGCCGGGCGTACGACGGGCGACGGCGCCGAGGTCGACGTCCTTCGCTACCGGCTTGCCCTTCTGGTGCACCTTGAGGATTTCGAGACGGCCCTGCATGTCCGGCCGGTCGACCGCGATCTGCCGGTCGAAGCGGCCCGGGCGCAGCAGTGCCGGGTCGAGGATGTCCGGCCGGTTCGTGGCGGCGATCAGGATGACGCCGCCCTTCACGTCGAAGCCGTCCATCTCGACGAGCAGCTGGTTCAGCGTCTGCTCGCGCTCGTCGTGACCGCCGCCCATGCCGGCGCCGCGGTGGCGTCCCACGGCGTCGATCTCGTCGACGAAGACGATCGCCGGGGCGTTCGCCTTGGCCTGCTCGAAGAGGTCACGGACCCGGCTGGCACCGACACCGACGAACATCTCGACGAAGTCGGAACCGGAGATCGAGTAGAACGGGACGCCCGCCTCGCCCGCGACGGCGCGTGCGAGCAGCGTCTTGCCCGTACCAGGAGGTCCGTACAGCAGGACACCCTTGGGAATCTTGGCGCCGACGGCCTGGAACTTCGCCGGCTCCTGGAGGAACTCCTTGATCTCCTGGAGCTCCTCGACGGCCTCGTCCGACCCCGCCACATCGGCGAACGTCGTCTTCGGCGTGTCCTTGGTGATCAGCTTGGCCTTGGACTTCCCGAACTGCATGACCCGGGAGCCGCCGCCCTGCATCTGGTTCATCAGGAACAGGAAGACGACCACGATCAGGACGAAGGGCAGCAGCGAGAGGAGGATCGAGATGAACGGGGACTGCTTCGACGGCGAGACGGTGTAGCCCTTGTCGATCTTGCCGCTCTCGAACTTCTGCTGCAGCGTGTCGGCCAGCTGGACACCCTGGTCGCCGATGTAGCTCGCCTGGAACTTGCTGCCGGACTCGCCCGAAAGCTTCTGGTCCTTCTTCAACTCGATCTTGATGATCTGTTCGTCACCGGTGGTCAGCTTGGCCTGCGCCACCTGGTCCTTGCTGATCGCCTGGATCACCTTGCCGGTGTCCACCGATTCGTAGCCGCCCTTTGAGCCGACGACCTGCATCAACACGACCACGGCGAGGACGGCCAGCACGATCCACATGACCGGCCCACGGAAGTATCGCTTCACGTCCATCCATACGGGGCGATAACGCCCCGTCCCTCCTGCCCGTAGGTAAATGCTGCTGTGAGAAAAGACTGTTCTTCGGACGGTACCCCAGCATTGTCACCCGCGACTGCCGGGGACGTCTGTCAAAATCTGCCTTCGAAGGCTCAACGGCGGGAATCCGGTGAAAGGTTCCCGGCGCCCCGTCCCGGTCGGGCCGGCCCCTGAGGACGGGAAGGCGGTCAGCCGCCGTAGACGTGCGGGGCCAGCGTGCCGACGAAGGGGAGGTTGCGGTACTTCTCCGCGTAGTCCAGCCCGTATCCGACGACGAACTCGTTGGGGATGTCGAATCCGACCCACTTGCAGTCGAGCGCGACCTTGGCCGCGTCCGGCTTGCGCAGCAGGGCGCAGATCTCCAGGGACGCGGGCTCGCGCGAGCCCAGGTTCGACATCAGCCAGGACAGGGTCAGGCCCGAGTCGATGATGTCCTCGACGATCAGGACGTGCTTGCCCTTGATGTCGGTGTCCAGGTCCTTGAGGATCCGGACCACTCCGGAGGACTGGGTGCCCGCGCCGTACGACGAGACGGCCATCCAGTCCATCGTGACGGGGGTGGACAGCGCGCGCGCCAGGTCCGCCATCACCATCACCGCGCCCTTGAGGACGCCGACGATGAGCAGGTCCCTGCCCGCGTACTCCGCGTCGATCTTCGCGGCCAGCTCGACGAGCTTCGCGTCGATCTCTTCCTTGGTGAGGAGCACCGACTGAAGGTCGGTGCCCATGTCCTTCTCGTTCACCCGCGTCTCTTTCTCTGCCTGCCCGGTCCGGGGCGATGCCCCGTACCTGCGCGGCCGCTCGCCTGCATTGTCAGCCGCCCGTGCTTCAGCTCTGCCGAATCACCAGTCTGCCACCCTGCCGCCTGGCTTCCACCCGGCCGGGCAGGTTGATGGCCCGCTGGCCGCGCCAGCCGGTGATCAGACGGTCGACTTCCTCGATGTGCCGGGCGAAGAGGGAACCGGCCGGGGAACCCGCCTCCACGGCGGCCCGGCGCAGCACCCGGCGGCGCACGGCCGGCGGCAGCGCGTACAGCTTGGCGCACTCCAGCCGGCCCGCGTCGTCCCGAACGGCGCGGTCGGCCTCGGCGGCCCAGGTGTCCAGGGCGTCGGCGTCGTCGCGGGAGAGCTGCGCCGTACGGGCCAGGGCCTCGACGACGCCCTTGCCCAGCGCCTTCTCCAGGGCGGGCAGGCCCTCGTGGCGCAGTCGGGAGCGGGTGTAGGCGGGGTCGATGTTGTGCGGGTCGTCCCAGACGGGCAGCGACTGGACGAGGCAGGCCTTGCGGGCGGTCTGCCGGTCGAGCTGGAGGAAGGGGCGGCGGTAGCGGCCCGCCGGTCCCGACGCGGCGGCCATGCCGGAGAGCGAGCGGATGCCGGAGCCGCGGGCGAGGCCCAGCAGCACCGTCTCCGCCTGGTCGTCTCGGGTGTGGCCGAGCAGGACGGCCGCGGCGCCGTACCGCTCGGCGGCCGCGTCGAGGGCGGCGTAGCGGGCGTCGCGGGCCGCGGCCTCGGGTCCGCCCTCCTGGCCGACCTGCACGGCGACGGACTCGACCGGGTCGAGGCGCATGTCGGTGAGGCGGTCGACGACCTCGGCGGCCCGGGTGTCGGAGCCGTCCTGGAGGCCGTGGTCGACGGTGATGCCGCCGGCCCGGACGTCGAGTTTGCGGGCTTCGAAGGCGAGGGCGGAGGCGAGTGCCATGGAATCGGCGCCGCCGGAGCATGCCACCAGCACCAGGGGGGTATCGGGGCGTTCGGGGAGTGCGGCGCGCTGTCTGCCCGCGCCGGCTTCGGCGAGCTGGGGGTGCGGGGTGCGCCGGGTGTGCTCGGCGCACCGGGTGTGTTCGGTGAGTACGTCGTGGAGTACGCGGCGGACCGCCAGGCGTATCGCCGCGACCGCAGGATGGGGACCCATGTCCGGTGCCCTTCGTGAAGTTTGGGGAGGCGCCTCCGAGTGCCGGGACGGGAAGCGTGCCGTCACTCAGAGTGCGTCGATGGTGACAGAGGTAAGCCGTCCATCGAGCATTGCACGCCTTCCCATGCCCCTACGGTCCCTCGGATGGGTGATTACCGGCGCGTTCTTGTTCTGTCGTACGCCGTCCGGCCCGTCGTGATCAGGACTCTGCCTTACGGTGCACCCTCGCGATCCAGTCCGCCGGCTTCGCGATCTCCGCCTTGGTCGGGAGGGTGTTCGGCGAGGTCCAGACCCGGTTGAAACCGTCCATGCCGACCTCCTCGACCGCGGCGCGGACGAATCGTTCGCCGTCCCGGTACTGGCGCAGTTTGGCATCGAGACCGAGGAGCTTGCGCAGCGCCTGGTCGAGCCGGCTCGCGCCGCGCGCCCTGCGCTGCTGGAACTTCTCCCGGATCTCGCCGACGGAGGAGACGACCTCCGGGCCGACGCCGTCCATCACGTAGTCGGCGTGCCCTTCGAGCAGGGACATCACGGCCGTGAGCCGGCCGAGGATCTCGCGCTGGGCGGGTGTCTGGACGAGTTCGACGAGGCTGCGGCCGCCGTCCTCGCCCTCCTCGCCCTCGGGCCGGCCCCCGGCCAGGGACTGGGCCGCCTCGCGGAGCCGCTCCAGCACGGTCACCGGGTCGACGTCGGTCTCCTCCAGGAATGACTGGATCTCGCCCTGGAGGTGGTCCCGGAGCCAGGGCACCCCGGTGAACTGGGTGCGGTGGGTCTCCTCGTGGAGGGCGACCCAGAGCCGGAAGTCGTGCGGGTCGACGTCCAGTTCGCGCTCGACGTGCACGATGTTCGGGGCGACGAGCAGCAGCCTGCCGCCGCCGTCGGTCGAGGTTGGGAGTTCGCGGGTGGCCGGGGCGAACGTCTCGTACTGGCCGAGGACCCGGGAGGCGAGGAACGACAGCAGCATCCCCACCTCGACGCCGGTCACCTTGCCGCCGACCGCGCCGAGCACGGCGCCGCCGGGGCCGCCGGGACGCCGCTCCTGCATCTTGCCCAGCAGGGGGCGGAGCAGTTCGCGGAAGCCCGCGACGTTGGCCTTGATCCAGCCGGCCCGGTCCACGATCAGGACCGGGGTGTCCTCCGGATCGGTCCCCTCGGGGATCATCCGGGTGAAGGAACGGACGTGCTCCTCCGAGGCCTTGGCATGCCGACGGAGCT
The DNA here is from genome assembly GCF_045207325.1 of Streptomyces sp. NBC_00846. Classification (NCBI taxonomy): domain Bacteria; kingdom Bacillati; phylum Actinomycetota; class Actinomycetes; order Kitasatosporales; family Streptomycetaceae; genus Streptomyces; species Streptomyces sp. NBC_00846. The sequence goes on from NZ_CP108846.1 coordinate 3,312,346, forward strand.
CCGCGACGACTTCGCGGGCCTCCTCCCGGCTGATCTCGGGCCCCGGCCGCACGAGTCGGGTCGCGGTCGCCACCGCGAGATTCCAGTCGACCATCTCGGCACCACCGATGCTCGTCATGCGTCAACGGTACGTGCTCGGGTCCGTCCGCGGTGTGGTGTCGACCGGCTCACCCGGCTCGGGTGGCAAGGCTGGCGGCGAGGGCGTCGAGGGAGGACTGAGCCTCGGAGGGCGATGTCGTACCGGAGGCCAGGAAGGCGAAGGCGAGCAGCCGGCCCTGCCGGTCGACGACCGTCCCGGCGAGGGAATTCACTCCGGTGAGGGTGCCGGTCTTGGCGCGGATCAGGCCGGTGCCCGCGGACTTCTCGGTGTAACGGCCGCTGAGGGTGCCGCTGAACCCGGCCACGGGAAGGCCGGTGAGGACGGGGCGCAGTTCGGGGTGGTGCGGGTCGGCGGCGCGGGCGAGGAGGCCGGCCAGCAGTCCGGCGGTGACCTTGTCCTTGCGGTTGAGCCCGCTGCCGTCGGCGAAGTTCGCGCCGGTCAGCGGCAGGCGGAGCTTCTTGAGCTGTGCGGTGACGGCCCGTCGGCCGCCCGCGAAGTCGGCCGGTTCGCCCGTGGCCAGGGCGGTCTGCCGGGCGAGTGCCTCGGCGATGTCGTTGTCGCTGTTGGTCAGGGCCCGTTCGACCAGGGCGGAGAGCGGGACGGAGAGGTGTTCGGCGACCGGCCGGGACCCGCCGGCCGGGCGGCCGGGCGCCGGGCCGGACCCGGTGGCGATCCCGGCGTCGTGGAGCAGCTTGCCGAAGGTCCGGGCGGTGTCACCGGCCGGGTCCTCGCTGCGCGGGGCGGGTCCGCTGTCGGTGCTGTCGAGCCTGCCTTCGCGGGTCATCAGGGCGGTGACGGGCGCGATGTTCTCGTTGGGGCCGATCGGGTGCCGCGCGGGACCGGAGTAGCGGGAGGTGTCGTACGTGAGGCGGACCGACTTCACGCCCCGGTCCTTCAGGGCGCGGGCGGTGTCGGCGGCCAGCTTGCGCAGGGCGGCCTTGTCGAGGGTGGGATCGCCGCCGCCGACCAGGGTGAGGCCGCGGGAGTCCGGGGACGCCCGGACCGTCGTGGCGATGCGGTGGCCGGGGCCGAGCGCGCTCAGCGCGGCGACCGAGGTGGCGATCTTGACGGTGGAGGCGGGCGTCATGGGCGTGTCGGCGCCCTGGCCGTACAGCCGCTCGCCGGTGGCGGTGTCGATGACGACGGCGGTACGCACGGTGCCCAGGGCGGGGGCCTTCAGCAGGGGGCCGAGGGTGGCGCGGAGGGCGGCCGCCGCGCCGTCCGGCTTGCCGCGGGCGTCCGGAGCGGCGTTGTCGACCGCGGCGGAGAGCGGGGCGAGGACGGCCGGGGCGCTGGGTGCGGGTTCCGGGCCGGACGGGGTGCCGGGTTCGTGATCTGCGCCACCTGTACGGTTGCGGGCGGCCGCCCAGTCCTGCTCGGCCTTACGCTGACCCGAGTCCCAGGGGCCGGCGGCAAGGACGACGCCGGCCGCGAGCATCAGGCCCAGGCCTGCGGAGACAGCCGCGAACTGCCGATCGCTCAAACCACGCAAGCTGATCACGCCGCCCGGCCGGGCAAGCCTGCTCAGCTTGTCCAGCGGGTTGACCGATGGTCTTTTCACCGGCTCGTCCACCGTTGACCAGCCCCTTTCGCGAGCACACATCTGCGTGGGGGACACTTAATCACCAGTCGTATGTGTTGATCATGGAGGAGCCACCCGTGGAGTTCGACGTCACCATCGAGATCCCGAAGGGTTCGCGGAACAAGTACGAGGTGGACCACGAGACCGGTCGGATCCGCCTGGACCGTCGACTCTTCACCTCGACCAGCTACCCGGCGGACTACGGTTTCGTCGAGAACACCCTCGGCGAGGACGGCGACCCGCTGGACGCGCTGGTCATCCTGGACGAGCCGACCTTCCCCGGCTGCCTCATCAAGTGCCGTGCCATCGGCATGTTCCGGATGACGGACGAGGCCGGCGGCGACGACAAGCTGCTGTGCGTGCCGGCCTCCGACCCCCGGGTGGAGCACCTGCGCGACATCCACCACGTGTCGGAGTTCGACCGCCTGGAGATCCAGCACTTCTTCGAGGTCTACAAGGACCTGGAGCCCGGCAAGTCCGTCGAGGGCGCCGACTGGGTGGGCCGCGCCGAGGCCGAGGCCGAGATCGAAGCCTCCTACAAGCGCCTTGAGGCGCAGGGCGGCGCGCACTGACGACCTGCGGGTCGCGGCCGGACTCCGGCCGAGGTACGTCGCACGGTTCCGTTTACGGTTCCGTGCCGGAAGCGGGCGGTACTCCCTCCGAGGGGGTGCCGCCCACTTCGCGTTTGCACCCTTGTCCGTGGCCATACTGGGCAGCAGCGCGACCGAGGACGCGCAGCCGATGAGGAGCGAGGTCGAGTGGTGGCGGAACCGGGCGGTCCGGAGGACCAGAAGCCCCAGTCCGACGAGGCGCGCAGCGCTTTCGTCCCGCCGGCCGGGGTGGGGCGGCGGACGTCTGCGTCCGAGGACGACCACCCGACCTCGGAATTCGCCATCCCGACCGGTCTGGTGGCCGAGCCCCAGGGACCGGGCCCGGCTTCCGCTTCGGGCTCCGGTTCCGGTACCGCCTCCGGCTCGGACACGATCGGCTCCGCCTTCGCCCCGCCGAGCACGTACAGCGCCCAGCACGCGCCGCCCGCCTTCACCCCTGCGCACGGCAGCCCGATGATCCGGCTGACCAAGGAGGCTCCTTGGCAGGACCGGATGCGCACGATGCTGCGGATGCCGGTCGCCGAGCGGCCCGCGCCCGAGCTGGTGCAGAAGCCCGACGAGGCGGGGCCCTCGGTGCCGCGTGTGCTTGACCTCACGCTGCGTATCGGGGAGCTGCTGCTCGCGGGCGGTGAGGGCGCCGAGGACGTCGAGGCGGCGATGTTCGCGGTGACCCGCAGCTACGGCCTCGACCGCTGCGAGCCCACCGTCACCTTCACCCTGCTGTCGATCTCGCACCAGCCGTCGCTGGTCGACGACCCGGTGACGGCGAGCCGCACCGTACGCCGTCGTGGCACCGACTACACCCGGCTGGCCGCCGTCTTCCGGCTCATCGACGACATCACCGCCGAGGATGTCGACGTCTCGCTGGAGGAGGCCTACCGGAGGCTGGCGGAGATCCGGCGCAACCGGCACCCGTACTCCGGCTGGGTGCTGACGCTGGCCGGCGGCGGTCTCGCGGGGGCTGCATCGGTGCTGGTCGGCGGTGGCGCGCTGGTCTTCGTGGTGGCCGCGATCGGCGCGATGCTCGGCGACCGGCTCGCCTGGCTCTGCGCCGGGCGGGGGTTGCCGGAGTTCTACCAGTTCGTGGTGGCGGCCATGCCGCCCGCCGCGATGGGTGTGGCGCTGACCCTCACCCACTGGTCGGACGTACGGCCGTCCGCGGTGATCACCGGTGGGCTGTTCGCGCTGCTGCCGGGGCGGGCCCTGGTGGCGGGCGTGCAGGACGGGCTGACCGGCTACTACATCACGGCCGCCGCGCGCCTGCTCGAAGTCATGTACCTCTTCATCGGCATCGTCGTCGGTGTGCTGCTCGTGCTGTACATGGGGGTTCAGCTGGGCGCCCAACTGAACCCCGAGACCAGGTTCGTCGCCCATGACCGGCCGGTGGTGCAGATCCTTGCTTCGATGGCGCTCTGTCTCGCCTTCGCGATTCTGCTCCAGCAGGACCGGTCGACGGTGCTCGCGGTGACCCTCAACGGCGGTGTGGCCTGGGTGATCTACGGGGCGATGGCCAGGACCGGCAACATCTCGCCGGTGCTGGCGACAGCGACGGCGGCCGGCCTGGTAGGCCTGTTCGGGCAACTGTTCTCGCGCTACCGGTACACCTCGTCGCTGCCGTTCATCACGGCGGCGATCGGTCCGCTGCTGCCCGGTTCGGCCACGTACTTCGGTCTGCTGGGCGTGGCCCAGGGCAATGTGAACGCCGGGCTCGCCTCGTTGTCGACCGCGGTGGCGACGGCGCTGGCGATCGCGATCGGGGTGAACCTGGGAAGCGAGATCTCCCGGCTGTTCATGCGGGTGCCGGGAGCGGTCGGCGGGGCGAACCGCCGCGCGGCCAAGCGGACGCGCGGCTTCTGAACCGCCGACGGTGCGACTCGTGGTCAGCGCTTGGCGTGGCGGCCACGCTGCACCGCGGACGGGCCGGAGCCCTCCACGCCGCCGGCCGCCGCCTCCTTCTTCGACCTGGAGCGGGCCCGCAGGAACTCGATCGCGATCGGCACCACCGAGATGAGCACGATCAGGATGAGCATCGCCTCGATGTTCTGGTGCACGAACTCGATCTTGCCGAGCGCGGCCCCGAGCAGCGTGACGCCGACGCCCCAGAGCACGCCGCCGATGATGTTGAAAATGATGAACGAGCGGTAGTTCATCCGGCTCACACCGGCGATGATCGGCGTGAACGTACGCACGATGGGCACGAAGCGGGCCAGGATCAGCGACTTCGGCCCGTACTTCTCGAAGAACTCATGGGCCTTCTCGACGTTCTCCTGCTTGAAGAGGCGGGAGTCCGGGCGCTTGAAGAGCGAGGGGCCGACCTTGCGGCCGAAGAGATACCCGACCTGGTCGCCGATGATCGCCGCGAGAGCGACCAGGAGGCAGACCAGCCACAACGGGGCCTCCATCTGGCCCGTGGTCACCAGCAGGCCCGTGGTGAACAGCAACGAGTCACCGGGCAGGAAGAAGCCGATCAGCAGTCCGGACTCGGCGAAGACGATGAGGAGGACGCCGGGGAGTCCAAACGTGTTGATCAGATAGTCCGGGTCCAGCCAGCTCGGTCCGAGCGCAAGCGTATTCAAGGGTCCGGGCTCCTGGATCGTTCGATGGCGGCTGCGTGGCCGCCCAAAGCTATCAACGCAAAATGACGGCCCGGGGTTCCAGTGGCCCGCGCGAACACGCACACCGGGCCAACCGGGACAAAGCTCTCTCCAGGAGGTGCCACACGATGAGTATCGAGGATTTCGGCGGCGGCCAGACGGACCAGTCGGACGTCCTGGTCGTCACCACGAACGACGTACCGGGCTACCAGGTGACACGGGTGATCGGTGAGGTGTTCGGCCTGACCGTACGCTCCCGCCACCTCGGCAGCCAGATCGGCGCCGGACTGAAGTCCATGATCGGCGGCGAGCTGAAGGGGCTGACCAAGACGCTCGTCCAGACCCGGAACCAGGCGATGGAGCGACTGGTCGAACAGGCCAGGGCACGGGGCGCCAACGCGGTGCTGATGATGCGCTTCGACGTGACCGAGGCGGCCGACGCGGGCACCGAGGTCTGCGCGTACGGTACGGCGGCCGTGATCAGCAAGATCTGAGCGATGGCCGGTACGGGGCAGGGACACCCACTCCCGTACCGGCCGTGCGGCACGCGTTACGAGAGGCGCTCCGCGTTGGCGTCGATCGCTGCCCTCAGATGTTCGGCCAGGCCCGGCCGCATCGACTCGTAGTACGCGCGAAACCGCGGGTCGGACACGTACATCTCGCCGAGTCCCCGGTGGATCTCAGGGGTGCACTCTTGAAGTGCTCTCCCGGCTGAAGCCGGGAGATTCCTGCTTACCTTGCGGTAGCGGGCTTGACGCGCTGCGCGCGCCTGACGACTGCCCTCCCGGCAGCCGGGATGAGCGCGAGGCCCATCCGGTACAGGTGCAAGACGTTGTGGGCTGCGTTGTGGTCGGCGTTGCCCGACCAGCCGCAGTCCGGGTTCTTACACACGAACACGGCCTGGCTCTCCCGGCTGCCGGGCGTGGTGATGCCGCACGCCGAGCAGCGTTGGGAAGTTCCGGGGGCGGGGACCTTGTGCAGGGTGCCCCCCAGCCTGGCGGTCTTGTACGTCAGCATGGTGACCGTCCGGCCCCACGCCTCCCCGCTGATGGAGCGGTTCAGCCCAGATTTCTGGGCGACGTTCTTCCCCGGCTCTTCGATGGTTCCTCTGGCGGATTTGACCATGTTCGTGATGGTGAGTGCTTCGACCACGACCGTGCCGTAGGTGCGGGCGATGGCGGTGGTCGTCCGGTGCTGCCAGTCCAGGGCCCGGCGCTTGGCTTTCGCGCGGAGTCCTGCGATCTGGTCGTAGGTGCGGTGCAGTCGGCGGCTGGTGCGCTCGCCGGGCTTGCGGTGCTGCTTACGCCGGGCGGCGCGCTGATCCAGATGCAGGAGCTTGGCCTTCTCCTTCTCCGTCAGCCACTCGCCGTGCTCATACGTCTGCCCGTCCGACAGGGCGATGGGCACGTTGACGCCCACGTCGATGCCGACTTCCGGCCCCTGGTGGGGCTCGGGCCCGGCCTCCAAGGTCTGGACACGGAAGGTGATGTGCCAGCCGAGCACATCCTTGACCAGCCGGGCCCCGGTGATCCGGTTCTCCGTGGTGGCGTGCTTGCCCACGGGCAGGTCCTTGGTCCAGCGGAAGCGGACCCGGCCCACCTTGGGAAGGCTGACCTGCCCCCACCGGCGATGCACGCGGGTGATGTTCAGGTCGCGGCCCTGCGGGATGTCCACGGACATCACCGTGCGAAGACGGCCCTTGAAGTTCGGGGCGTCGGCGCGGCCCTCCCAGCAGTTCTTCCACGCCCGGACATACGTCTTGAGCACCGCTTGCGCGGCCTGCGCGGGAAGGACGGCCAGGAAGTCGATGTCCTCGCGGGCCTGCCGGATCGCGGCATCCGCGTTGGCGAGAGTCCGCTTCTCCTTCGGCATCATCTGCCACCAGGCGTGCAGCAGGTTCCACAGGGCGCGGGCCGCGTGCGCCTGGTCATCGGTCTTCAACACTTCGGCGTGCGACAGTGCAAGCCGGGCACGGTGCCCGAACTGCCGCTTCACCAGGGTGTCTTGACTCACGATCGAAAACCTAACATTGGTTTATGTCGCCACGCTGGAACCCAAATCCCGATGTCAGAACCGGTCGCCATGTTGTCTACAACCTGCACGTTCACTTGGTTTTTGTTACGAAGTACCGGCGGAACGCGTTCACCGACGCCATGCTGACCCGCACCGAGGAGATCACGCGGGAGGTCTGCGCCGACTTCGAGGCCGAACTGAAGCAGTTCAACGGAGAACAGGACCACGTCCACCTGCTCGTGCACTACCCGCCGAAAGTCCAGCTCTCCAAGCTGGTCAACTCTCTCAAGGGCGTCAGCTCCCGGCGGCTCCGCCAGGAGTACACCACGCATGTCCGCCGGTACCTGTGGGACGGACACTTCTGGTCCGGCTCCTACTTCGCAGGATCATGCGGCGGGGCACCCCTGACCGTCGTCAAGCAGTACATCGAAAACCAGCAGCGCCCCGTCTGACCGTCACCCCGGAGACGAAGAGCACTCCGGCACTCCGCGCCTCCGAGCCAAAGATGGCCTTCACCCCCGACCTGAAGGGCGGAGCACTGGCCAAGATCAGAGGTAGAACCACCCGGTGATGTGGAGCCGGTGCGCCTCGGCCAGGTCCATCGCCCGCTCACCGGTGGCGGGTTCGCCGGCCTCCATCAGATCGCCGTAGGCGGCGCTCCAGTCGGCGACCTCCGCCTGCATCCGCTTCCAGTCCTCCTTGGTGCAGCGGGCGGCCCGGCGCTGCGACTCGGCGTAGGCGGCGGTGCCGCCCCAGCGGCGTTCGGCCTCCTCGGCATGCTCCTCCGGGTCCTTGCCCCCGAACACCTCGAACTTCTCCTCGGGCGTGAGGTCGATGCCCATCTTCCGTGCCTCCATGGCTGTCTCGACGGCGGCTGCCATCTTCCGGAGCTCGGCGATCCGGCCGGTCAGCAGCCGGTACTGGCGGCGCAGGTGCTCCTGCGGGTCCGCGGCCGGGTCGTCGAGCAGTACCGCGATCTCGTCGAGCGGGAAGCCGAGCTCCCGGTAGAACAGGATCTGCTGCAGCCGGTCGAGGTCGGCGTCGTCGTAGCGCCGGTGGCCCGCGTGGCTGCGCCCGCCGGGCGACAGCAGCCCGATGCCGTCGTAGTGATGCAGGGTGCGCACCGTGACCCCGGCGAATCCGGCGACCTGTCCCACGGAATGGTCCACGACTCCCCGCTCCCTTCTCCGCTCTCGGTACATACCGAGCCTGAGTCCTGACGCGACGTGAGGTGCAAACCCGAAAGCCGCCCATCCCGGCGCCATTCGAGGCGTTATGCGGCTTTTGCGTCTATAGGGTGAGCCGATGGCCACAGATTCTCCGGCCCCGACCGGAACCGCTCCCGAGCCCACCCCCGTGCAACGGCTGCTGCCCGTCATCGTGCCCGCCCTGGCCGTCGGGGTCGCCTCGGCGCTCATCCTGCTCGGCGTCAGCCTGCTCGCGGAGAAGCTGCAGGACGTCCTCTGGGGAACGCTCCCCGACGCCCTCTCCATCGGCCGCTACTCCAGCCTCTGGATGATCGTGACGCTCACCGCGAGCGGGCTGGTGATCGGGGTGCTCATCCGGGTGGTGCCCGGCCACGCCGGTCCCGATCCGGCGACCACCGGGCTGGTCGACCCGCCGCTCGCGCCGGGCGTGGTTCCCGGGCTGCTGCTCGTCACCGCCCTCACCTTGGCGAGCGGGGTCAGTCTCGGCCCGGAGAATCCGATCACGGCCGCCAACATCGCCCTGGCGTACTGGCTCGGCCGCCGGTTCGCGCCGGGCACGACAGCGGAACTGTGGATCTCCCTGGCCGCGGCCGGCACCATCGGCGCACTGTTCGGCACCCCGGTCGCCGCCGCGCTGATCCTCTCCGAGACCCTCGCCTCCCGCTCCGGACCGGGTGCGCTCTGGGACCGGCTGTTCGGCCCTCTCGCGGCGGGCACCGCCGGCGCGCTCACCATGACACTGCTGGCCCATCCCAGCTTCGACCTGCCACTGCCCGCCTATACCCGCCCGCACTGGGGCGACCTGCTCTCCTCGGCCGTCATCGCCCTGGCGAGTGCGGTGCTGGGCCTGCTGGCGGTGTACGCCTTCCCGTACGCGCACCGGTTCTTCCGGGCCCTGAGACACCCGGTCCCGGCACTGGCTCTCGGCGGGCTGCTGCTGGGGCTGCTGGGCGCACTGGGCGGTCACCTCACCCTGTTCAAGGGGCTCGACGAGGTGAAGGAGCTCGCCGTCGACCCGAGCGGCTGGTCGGCCGGGCAGTTCGCGGTCATGGCCGTGGTGAAGACGGTCGCGCTGCTGGTCGCGGCGACCTGCGGCTTCCGGGGCGGCCGGATCTTCCCCGCCGTCTTCGTGGGGGTCGCTCTGGGGCTCTGCGCCCATGCCCTGGTCCCGTCGGTGCCGGTGGCGCTCGCGGTGACCTGTGCGGTGCTGGGAATTCTGCTGGCCATCACCCGGCAGGGCTGGCTGAGCCTGTTCACCGCGGCGGTGCTGGTCGGCGACGCGGCCATGCTCCCGATCCTGTGCGTCGCCTCACTGCCGGCCTGGCTGCTGGTGACCGGGCGGCCCCAGATGCAACTGCACGAGGACGCCACGCCGTTGAGGTGAGCCCGCCCCGGAGTCATGCCCCGGAGCCGTGGCCGGGAGCCGTGGCCGGGAGCCGTGGCCTAGCGCCCCGAGCCGTCACCCCGCGCCGCCACTCGACGCGCCGGGCGCCCCCTTCTTCCGTATTGTCACATCCGTATGGATACACATGGATACATCCAGTAAGGCGCCGCCGGAGGTTTCCGCCATGCCCACGCCCGTCAACGTAGCCGTCATCTACTACTCGTCGACCGGCACCGTCGCCGCGATGGCCAGGGCCATCGCGCAGGATGCCGAGAAGGCTGGTGCGGAGGTACGACTGCGCAAGGCGCGCGAGCTCGCCCCGCAGGCGGCCATCGACTCCAACCCGGCCTGGGCCGCCAACGCGAAGGCGACCGCGGACATCGCCGAGGCGTCGCCCGACGACATGATCTGGGCGGACGCCGTGCTCTTCGGTACGCCGACCCGGTTCGGCAATGTCACCTCCCAGCTCAAGCAGTTCATCGACACCCTCGGCGGCCTCTGGCAGGCGGGCCGCCTGGCGGACAAGGTCTACAGCGGCTTCACCTCCACCAGCACCACGCACGGCGGCCAGGAGTCCACACTGCTCGCGCTCTACCACACGGTCCACCACTTCGGCGGCATCCTGGTCGCCCCCGGTTACACGGATCCGTCGAAGTTCGTCGACGGCAATCCGTACGGCACCTCGCACGTGGCAGGCCAGGGCGACATCCCGGTCGGTGTGCAGACCCTGACCGCCGCCCGGGTCCAGGCCGAACGCGTCGTCAGGTTCGCCCGGGCCATCAAGGACGGCCTCGCCGCCGAGAACTCCTCCGGAGCTCCGGGGCCAAAGGGGCCGGGAAGCTGACCACGGCACCCCACACCGCAGCACCGCACGCCAACAGGACCGTCGCGGGTCGCGAGGCCTGTCGAGAGCCGGGAAGGGCTGTCCGCCGATGCCACTGCACAAGGGTTCGCCGCACGCTGCGGAACCGTCCGCGAAGCGCCGAAAGCTCGCCCTCAACCCGTTCTTCGGGGAGGCCGACCCGATCGCCGGCATGGAGTTGGCGCCGCCCCGGCACCGGCTGCCCGACGGGCCGATGCCGCCCTCGACCGCGTACGGTCTCGTCCATGACGAGCTGATGCTCGACGGCAACGCGCGGCTCAACCTCGCCACCTTCGTCACCACCTGGATGGAGCCCCAGGCCGGGGCGCTGATGGGCGAGTGCCGCGACAAGAACATGATCGACAAGGACGAGTACCCCCGCACCGCCGAGCTGGAACGGCGCTGTGTGGCGATGCTCGCCGATCTCTGGAACGCCCCCGATCCCGCAACCGTCGTGGGCTGTTCGACGACCGGCTCCAGCGAGGCCTGCATGCTCGCCGGACTGGCACTGAAACGCCGTTGGGCGGCCAGGAACGCCGACCGCTACCCGGCGAGCGCCCGACCGAATCTGGTCATGGGCATCAACGTGCAGATCTGCTGGGACAAGTTCTGCAACTTCTGGGAGGTCGAGCCGCGGCTGGTCCCGATGGAGGGCGACCGCTTCCATCTCGACCCGCAGGCCGCGGCCGACCTCTGCGACGAGAACACCATCGGTGTGGTCGGCATCCTCGGCTCCACCTTCGACGGTTCGTACGAGCCGATCGCGGAGCTCTGCGCGGCCCTGGACGCTCTCCAGGAGCGCACCGGCCTCGACGTCCCTGTCCATGTGGACGGGGCGTCCGGCGCGATGGTGGCGCCGTTCCTGGACGAGGACCTGGTGTGGGACTTCCGGCTGCCCCGGGTCTCCTCCATCAACACCTCCGGGCACAAGTACGGCCTGGTCTACCCGGGCGTCGGCTGGGCGCTGTGGCGCTCGCCCGCGGAACTGCCCGAGGAGCTGGTCTTCCGGGTCAACTACCTGGGCGGCGACATGCCGACCTTCGCGCTGAACTTCTCCCGGCCCGGAGCGCAGGTGGTGGCGCAGTACTACACCTTCCTGCGGCTGGGCCGGGACGGCTACCGGGCCGTCCAGCAGACGTCCCGGGACGTGGCCCGCGGGCTGGCCGAGCGGATCGAGGCGCTCGGGGACTTCCAGCTCCTCACCCGGGGCGACCAACTGCCCGTCTTCGCACTGACGACCACGCCGGACGTACGGGCGTACGACGTCTTCGACGTGTCGAGGCGGCTGCGCGAACAGGGCTGGCGGGTGCCCGCGTACACCTTCCCCGCCAACCGTCAGGACCTGTCGGTGCTGCGCGTGGTGTGCCGCAACGGCTTCTCGTCGGACCTCGCCGATCTGCTGCTGGAGGACCTGCGCCTGCTGCTGCCCGGGCTGCGCAGCCAGCCGCACCCGTTGAGCCACGACAAGCAGGCGGCGACGTCCTTCCACCACTGAGGGCCAAGCGCCACGGTCAGCGGCCCATCCGGGCGAACCTCCGTACCGCCAGCGGGAAGAACACGGCGAGCAGCGCCAGCGGCCAGACCACCGCGAGCAGTCCGGCATGATCGGACGCCCAGGTGCCGCCCGACGCACCCGGATTGCCGAACAGGCCGCGTACCGCCGTGGCCGTGGCCGACATCGGGTTCCATTCGACGACCGCGCCCAGCCACCCCGGCATCGACTCGGGGGCGGCGAAGACGTTGGAGAGGAAGCCGACCGGCCAGACCAGGATCTGCACCGCCTGCACCAGCTCCGGCTTCCCGGCCACCAGCGCCAGGTGGATGCCGATCCACAGCATCGCGAACCGCAACAGCAGCAGGAGCCCCACCGCCCCCAGTGCCGCGGCCGGCCCGTGGTGCCAGCGCCAGCCGACCGCGTAGCCGACGCCGGTCAGCACGGCGAGCGCGGCCACCGACTGGAGCATGTCCGCGACGCTCCGGCCGACCAGCACCGAACCGGAGACCATCGGCATGGCGCGGAACCGGTCGATGACGCCCTTGCCGAGGTCCTGGGTGACCGCGAGCATGGTCGACTCCAGGCCGAAGGCCATGGTGAGCGCGAGCATGCCGGGCACCAGGAACTCGGTGTTGTCGCCGTCGACGCCCTGCCCGCCGCCGACCAGGTAGGTGAACATCAGCAGCAGCATCACGGGGAAGACCAGGCCGACGACGATCCGCACCGGCTGCCGTGCCCAATGCGCCAGTTCGCGCCGGGTCATCGTCCAGGAGTCGGAGACCGCCCAGCTCATCGCGCTCACGCCGGCACCTCCGCGGACTCCGGCTGCCGGTCGGTCAGCGCGAGGAAGACCTCGTCCAGCGTCGGACGCCGCACCGCGATGTCCTCCGCCTCGATGCCCGCCTCCTCCAGCGCCCGTACGGTCCGGGTCAGGGTCGCCATCCGGTCCGGGGCCGGTGCCCCGATCCGCCGCCGGTCCGTGTCGACCACCGCGCCGTCGCCCAGCAGGCGGGCCGCGGCCGCCAGTTGGGCCCCGTCCCGGACGACGACATCGATGCGGTCCCCGGCCACCATCGCCTTCAGCGCGTCGGGCGTCCCCTCGGCGGCCACCCGTCCCGCGTCGATCACCGAGATCCGGTCCGCGAGCTGATCGGCCTCCTCCAGATACTGCGTGGTCAGCAGGACGGTCGTGCCGCCGCCCACCAGTGACCGCACCGCCGCCCACACCTCGGCCCGGCCGCGCGGGTCGAGTCCGGTGGTGGGCTCGTCCAGGAAGAGCACCTCCGGGTCGGTGATCAGCGAGGCGGCCAGGTCGAGCCGTCGCCGCATGCCGCCGCTGTACTGCTTGACCGGTTTCCGGCCGGTGTCCGCGAGCCCGAAGCGGGCCAGCAGTTCGTCCGCCCGGACACCCGCGCGGCGTGCGCCCAAGTGGTACAGCCGGCCGAACATCTCCAGGTTCTGCCGGCCGCCGAGCTCCTCGTCGACCGCCGCGTGCTGCCCGAGCAGCCCGATGCGGCGCCGGACCTCGCGGGCCCGGTCCCGTACGTCGAAACCCGCCACCTCGGCGCGGCCCTCGTCGTGCCGCAGCAGCGTCGACAGGATGCGTACGGCAGTGGTCTTGCCCGCACCGTTCGGGCCGAGCACGGCGTGGACGGTGGCGCGGGCGACCCTGAGGTCCAGACCGTCCAGGGCGCGCTTCTCCCCGTACCGCTTGTGCACACCTTCGACAACGATCGCGTCGGTCAAAATCGCCACATCCTCCCGTAGTCAAACTTGACTAGCGGACTCGAAGGTAACCACTCCGCCCCTATTCCTCAAACTTGATTACTCGTCGTCGCCGGGATCCGGGACACCCGTCGCGTACGGGTTCTCCTGCCCATCGGCGAGCACACCGACGAAGGGTTCACCCTCCCCCGCGAAGGTGTAAGCGCCGCCCTCGATACGGGCGATCAGCCCGCGCGTCCACTGCGCCCCGGCGTCCGCCGTGTGGACCCACATGTTCATGATCTCGCCGATGTGGCCGAGCGATTCGGGCCCGGCCTCCGGCGTGTAGTAGTCGGTGACCGAGGCCCGCCAGGCCGCCAGACCGGCCACCCGCTTCTTGAGCAGCAGGATCACCTCGGCCCGCTCCAGGTCGACGATGCCGCCGAGGCCCGCGGAGAGCACGTCCAGCTTCTGGTCGTACGAGGTCAGCGCCGCGCGCAGCAGCGTGAAGTACTCCTCGTTGCCGCGCCCGGTGATCTCGTACTCGGTACGGGGCGGGCCGCCCGCCGGGCTCGGGGCGGTCTCGTGGGCGACCAGCAGCCCCTGCTTCGCCATCTGTTTCAGCGCGTGGTAGATCGATCCGGGTTTGGCGTTGGACCACTCGTGGGCGCCCCAGTACTCCAGGTCGTTGCGGACCTGATAGCCGTGCGCCCGGCCGTGCTGGCGCACGGCGCAGAGGACCAGCAGCCGGATCGCGGACATGTCACGCACCCTTTCTATTCAACTTTGATCAGCGTAGCGGGCCGCCTCGGCGACCAGCTCGAACGCGGTGCGGCCGTCCAGGGACTCCCTGATGGTGTCGGCGTGCCCGGCGCGCCGGGCGTGCTCCTCGACGAGATGGAGCAGCAGCCAGCGCATCGACACCCGCCCCTCCTTCGGGAACCAGGGCGCTTCGGGCAGCGGGAAGGTGTCGTCCAGGCCGGGCACCGAGCGGATGAACTTCTCGACCTCGGCCGCGACGCCGTCCCAGAACTCCAGCATCTGCCCCACGGTCTCGTCGCCGACGCGCCGGAAGCTGTCCGCCCAGGTCTCCTCGGTGCGGGCGGCCTCGTTCGGCTGCTGCTGGGCCATCCGCAGCCAGTTCAGCTCGGTCTCGGAGACATGCTTGAGCAGCCCGGAGAGCGAGAGCTCACTGGCGCTGGGCCGGCTCGCCGCCTGTTCCTCGGTCAGACCGATGAGCGAGCGCCGGATTGCGCCGCGCTGCGCCTCGACGAAGGAGAGGAACGCGCCGCGCTCGTCGCCGGTGGCTTCCGCGGGAACGCGAGTGACCATGGTGTCCGCCCTTGTGTCCGGGCCGATTTCTCCTGACACCGACCACGTTACGGACCCTTGCGGTCAGCTTCCGTCCTCGACTCCGGCAGACCCCGCAGCGGAGGCGTCAGGTCAGAAGGGGAACGCGCTCCGGCCGTGCTGGATGGAGATCCACTTCTGGGTGGTGAAGGCGCCCACGGTCGCCTCGCCGTTCAGCCGGCCGATCCCGGAGGACTTCTCGCCGCCGAAGGCCACCAGCGGATCGTCCTGGACGGTGGAGTCGTTGACGTGAAACATCCCGCTGACGACGCGCCGCGCGAACCGCACTCCGCGTTCGACGCCACGGGTGTGCACGGCGCCGCTCAGCCCGTACGGGGTGGCGTTGGCGATCCGTACTGCTTCGTCCTCGCCGTCGAACGGCACCAGCAGCGCCACCGGGCCGAATATCTCCTGGGACAGCAGCGGGGAGCCCTCGGGGAGCCCGGTGAGCACGGTCGGCTCCACGAGGTTGCCGCGGGTCCGGCCCCGTACGAGCGCGGTGGCCCCCTCGGCGAGCGCCTGGTCGACCAGGGCGGTCAGGGCGTCGGCCTGGAAGGTGTTGATGACCGGGCCGATCTGGGTCTCCGGGTCGCGCGGGTCGCCGGTCTTCAGCGCGGCCACCCTGGCGGTGAACTTCTCGGTGAACTCCCGTTCCACACGGCGGTCCACCAGGATGCGGTTGGCAGCCATGCAGACCTGCCCCTGGTACACGAAGCGGCTGAAGACGGCCGCGTCGACCGCGTAGTCGATGTCCGCGTCCTCCAGCACCACCAGGGCGCTGTTGCCGCTGAGTTCGAGGACTGTCCGCTTGAATTGCCCGGCCGCCGTCGCGCCGACGTGACGGCCCACCCGGTCCGTGCCCGCGAAGGAGATCACCTTGGGTACGGGATGCTCGATGAAAGCGTCCCCTATTTCCGCGACATCGGTGATCACGATGTTGAGGAGTCCGGCGGGCAGCCCGGCGTCCTCGAAGATCTTGGCGATCAGTCCGCCGCCGACGACCGGGGCGTTCTGGTTGGGCTTGATGACGACCGCGTTGCCGAGCGCGAGGGCCGGTGCGACCGACTTCATCGTCACCAGGAAGGGGAAGTTGAAGGGGCTTATCACCCCTATGACGCCGACGGGCTGCCGTTGGACGCGGTTCTCCTTGCCGTCCACCGCGGAGGGCAGGACGCGGCCCACGGGAAGCAGCGCCCGATGGATCGCGTCGCGCAGGAATTCCTTGGCGACCCGGACCTCGTACTCCGCCTTGAGGCGGGTGCCGCCCAGTTCATCGACGATCGCCTCGACGATGCCGTCGTGCAGTTCCTCGGTGATGCGCAGGGCCCGTTCCAGAACACCACGGCGTTGGTACGGGCCGGTGGTGGCCCAGGACCGCTGGGCGCGTTCGGCGGCGCGGTAGGCCAGGTCGACCTCCTGCTCGGTCGCGATGGTGATCGCGGCGAGTTTCTCCCCGTTGTAGGGATTGAAATCGATGATGTCCCACGAGCCGGTTCCGGTCCGCCACTCACCGTCGATGTACTGGTCGGCCAGCTCGTAGAAGAAGGACATGCGATCCCTTAACTCAGGTGCAGACTCCCGTCGAGCCGTCATCGTACTGATGAATCACGTCAGTTGGAGCAGACCGCGGAGCAGATCACGGCTCTCCTCCGGGCCAGGGCTGTCCTGGTGAAGTCGCTTCATGGCCTTTTCGTACTGAGCGACTTCTTCGGCCTTGTCCAGATAGAGCGCACTTGTCAGCTGTTCCAAGTAGACAATGTCCGACAGATCGGATTCCGGGAATCGGAGCATCGCAAAAGAACCGCTCTCGCCGGCATGCCCGCCGAAACTGAAGGGCATCACTTGAAGAGTGATGTTGGGCTGCTCGGACATCTCGATCAGATGCCGCAGTTGCCCACGCATGACGTCCCGGTCGCCGTACGGCCGGCGCAGCGCCGCCTCGTCCAGCACGGCGTGGAATTGGGGTGAACGTTCGGAGACGAGGGCCTTCTGCCGCTCCAGCCGCAGCGCCACACGGCGGTCGATCTCGGCGGCGGGTGCGTCACCCATGCCCCGGGTGACGACCGCGTGCGCGTAGGACTCGGTCTGCAACAGGCCGTGTACGAACTGGACTTCGTACACCCGGATGAGCGATGCCGCACCCTCCAGGCCGATGTACGTCTGGAACCATCCGGGCAGTACATCTCCGTAACTGTGCCACCAGCCCGCCACATTGGCCTCGCGGGCGAGGCCGAGCAGGGCGTCGCGCTCCGCGTCGTCCGTGACACCGTAGAGCGTAAGCAGGTCCTCGACGTCCCTGGCCTTGAAGCTCACCCGTCCCAACTCCATGCGGCTGATCTTCGATTCGGAAGCCCGGATGGAGTAGCCGGCCGCCTCACGGGTGATACCGCGTGAGTCGCGCAGCCGCCTGAGCTGCGAGCCCAGCAGGATGCGCCGCACCACAGATCCACTCGACTCGCCTGCCGCCACTGGTCCGGTCCTCCCCATCGCTTCCTGGACACCGGGGCTCCCCCTGAACCCCAAGTGCCGGATTCTGCCATCAAAACGCTTCAGCCCGTACTCGTTCGATTACGGAAATGAGAAGACTCCCGCAAAGCGACGAAAACACCCGCAGGAAGAAATGACCAAGAACCGGCACGGGTTCGGACAGGTCCGGCGCGTGCACGTGCATCTGCCCTTGCATCTGCCCTGCGCATTCGGAACCATGGCCCTCGCGCACCTGCGTGCTCGTTCGTGTTGTGCCGCTGTACCCGTAGTGCCGATACAGCCGCGAATCCCGGGAGTGCCTCGCATGGGGACGAATGGATCGACGATGCTCGAGCCGTTACGGCAGGGGCTTCCCCCCATCGATACCTCGGCCGTCTCCGGATCGGCGACCTGCACACTGCCCGCCCAGTACGAAGCCGTGGGCGGGGCACGGCGGTTCACCAGGACGACGCTGAACGGATGGGATCTGGACGAGCGTTTCGACGATGTCGCACTCGTCGTCTCCGAACTCGTCACCAACGCCCTGCGGCACGCCTTGCCCGCCGACTTGGCGCCGGATCCTCAGATACCGCCCGTACGGCTGCACTTGATGCGCTGGAGCTCGCGCCTGGTGTGCGCCGTGCGCGACCCCAGCCACAAGAGCCCCATCGCCTCCGAGGCTCCCGACTCCGCGGAGTCGGGCCGGGGCCTCTTCCTGGTGGAGTCCTTCAGCGACTCCTGGGGCTGGCACCCCACCCCCGTCATGGGGACGGAGGGCCCGGACAGCGTGGCGGCACCGCGCGGCAAGGTGGTCTGGGCACTGTTCCGGCTGTCCGACACCGTGTGATCCGCGCGGCCCGACGGTGAGCGGCGGGCAGCGGGCGATGGGCGGCGGGCAATGGGCCGGCCGGTCGCCGGATACCGGCCCGTGGGATGCGGTCAGCCGCCCGCTATGAGGTGGTCGAACTCCCCGTCCTTCACCCCGAGCAACAACGCCTCTATCTCGGCCGGCGTATAGACCAGGGCCGGCCCGTCGGGGTGGCGCGAATTCCGCATCGCCACATCCCCGCCGGGCAGTTTCGCGAACTCCACGCAGGATCCCTGGGAGTTGCTGTGTCTGCTCTTCTGCCAGACGACTCCGCGAAGCTCTGTGGCCGCCATGCCGTTGTACACGTGGTGCACAGGACGCTCCCCGAGTTGCAAGGTGCAAGTGTCAACTGTCTCGGATCATAGCTCTGTTCAAATATCCCTGCATGAGCAGATGCATGAGCGAATGCACGTGCACGCGGGGTGTTCTCGTGATTACAGCTCTGCGATTACAGCTGTGGACGCAGAGATAGACGTACGGGTTGTCTGTTCGGCTCCACCTCGCCGCGTCTACCCCGGGTCGGGCCCTCCATCCCGGAGCCGCGCGCTGGTAGCTTGGCGCGGTCTTTCATCGACCAGGGGGAATTCCACATGCGCGAAGTCCTGCGAACCGGCGTCGTGATCGTCGCCGGAATCGTCACCGCCGCCGCACTGACCGGCTGCAGCAGTGACAGCGAGAAGAGCGACTCGGGCAAGGGTGCCGACGCCGCGAAGTCCAGCCAGGCTCCCGGCGCCAGCGGCGGCAGCAGCAGCAGCGGTGGGGGCGGCGATTCCGGGGCCGGTACCGCGGCGCTGGAAGGCGGTTGGGCCGGGAAGACCGACGGCAAGACGGTGATCATTTCCGTCGCATCCGGTAAGGCCGTGCTCGTCACCGAGCAGCAGGCCTGCACCGGCACCGTGCAGGACACGGGCAAGGTGATGCTGACGCTGAAGTGCGCCGACGGCGACACCCGGCGCACGACCGGAGCCATCGAGTCCAACGACGGCAAGACCGTCGTCGTGTCCTGGGACGGCGGCACGAAGGACACCCTGGCCAAGACCGCCCCGGGCGCGCTCCCGTCGGGGCTGCCGGATCTGCCGGCCTCCTGACGGCCGACTGCGCCGCCTTTCGTCTCTCGATCCTCAATTCGCCTGGTTCGCGGGAGGGTTCGGGTTCGGGTTCGAGTTCGGGTTCGGGTTCGGGTTCGGGTTCGGACCCGGCTTCGGACCCGGCTTCGGCTTCGGATCTGGCTTCTGTTTCGGATCCGGCTTCTGTTTCGGTTTTGGTTTCGGTTTCGGCGTGCCGTCCAGGCCGCGGGAGAATTCGTCCAGGGCTTCGAGAAGGAGGCCGACCCCGTTCCGTACGAACGGGGCCGCCTCCTCCGCGCCCGTCTGCTGTCGCGCATCCCACTGCGCCAGCGCCTCCCGCACCTCCGCCCAGTCCGGTACGCGCCGCTCCCGCACCTCCTTCGCGCCCTGTTCGGTGTCCCGGCGCAGCGCCTCGGCCAGACGCGCGGCGGCCGGTACGGGGGTGGCGCCGCCGCACGGGAGGTGGGCCTCCAGCAACATCGCGACCCGGCCGAACTGCGCGAGGGCGTGCTGGGTGTCGTCGGCTGCGGCGCGGGAGAGGCCGCGGTTGCGCACCGGTTCGTGCTGGGCGGTGGCCAGCGCCTCCTGCCAGGCGACACGGGCCTCGCGGGTGTGGAGCAGCGCGGAACGCACGTCGTCTTGGCCGCGCTCGGCCGGGTCGGCGTACTGATCGACGACCGAGGCGGCGTACCTCCCGTCCGCCTTCAGCCAGTCGCCGAGCCTGCCGCGAAGCCGCGGGGTCTCCCAGGCCGGGTAAGCGGCGTACGAGATCATCGCGAGGAGGCCGCCGACGAGGGTGAGGACGACGCGTTCGAACACGGTCTGCGACCAGTTGTCGCCCGCCATGCCGAGCAGGAAGACGACATACGCCGAGACGCAGGCCTGCCCGACCACGTACCCGGTGCGCATCAGCAGATACATCAGCAGGGCGCAGAGCACGGAGAGCATCGCGGCCAGGGTCACACCGGGGTGGGTGGTCTGGACGATCGCGGTGGCGAGCGAGACGCCGACGATCGTGCCGCCGAAGCGGGCCACGGAACGCCCGTACGTCTGGGAGAACTCCGGCCGCATCACCATCACCGCCGCCATGGGCGCCCAGTAGCCGTGGCCGAACGGCAGCGCGGTGCCGATGAGATAGCCGACGGCCGCGACGACGGACACCCGGACGGCGTGCCGCAGGATCGGTGAACCGGGGCGCAGTTCGGCGTACATCGCCTTCATGACGACGGGGATCATCCGCGGGAGGGTGGGCCTGCGGCGGTGCGGGACGGCGGGCGGTTCCTCCCCGGTGGTCTTGATGGCCTCCGCCGCCGCCTCGGCCTCGGCCTGTTCCTCCTTCGTCCCCTCGCCCTCGGCCGTCTCGATGACGTCGGAGAGCAGCGCGCCGAGCCGGTCGGCGGCGCGGTGGGACGGGCCGGTGAGGAGGGTGCCGGTGTCGGGGGTCCGCAGCACCGCGACGGCGGCCGGGGAGAGCTGCACCGGATCGCCGTTGCGGATCGCACGGGCCGCCGAGTCGAGCACGGATCCGGCGGCCGCGAGCAGCTCGCGGACCCGGTCCCGCTCCGGGCCTTCGGACGGAACGCCCATCGCCGGGTCCGCGAGCGAGGCGAGTACCGGCCTGATCCGCTCGGCGACGCCGCGCGAGCCACGCAGTTCGGCCGGCCGGCGGCGGGCCTGACGCGGGGTGACGGCGGCCGCGCTGCGGGCCGTCATCAGCGGCACCGGGTCGAAGGCGGCGAGCGGGTCGTGGCGCAGCCGCCGGGCGTAGTCCGCCTCCGCGGCCAGGGCGTGGGCGAGGGCGTCGCGCTGGGCACCCCATCGCCGTACCGGGAACAGGACGATCAGCACCGCCTGCACCACACCGCCGAACAGGATCATCCCGGCGTGCACGGCCGAGTTCGCGACGGAGGTGGGCAGGGTGACCGTCACCAGCATGATCGCCACGTTGGACGACGCGATGATGCCGCCCGTCGGCCCCGCCGCCCAGGCCAGGCCCGCGAGGAACGTCCAGAGCACCAGCAGAGCCAGGAACAACGGCATGCGGGAGCCGGTCAGATAGCCGAGGAAGGTGGATACGGCGAGACTCGCCCCGGAGACCAGGGCGAGGACGGGCCGGGGGCGCCAACTGCGCTGGAACGTGGCGATGGCCGCCTGGAAGGCGCCGAACGCGGAGCTCGCGGCGACGACGGGCCCGAAGAACGCGAGGCTGATCCCGATGACGAGGGCGAGCCCGGCCGCACCGCGGATGGCGATGAGCGGTTCGAGACGCCGTCGCTCGATTCTCAGCCCCGAGCGGGCCGTCTCCTTCAGCGCCCGGAGCCAGCTCATGCCCAGAGCCTAGCCGGAATCACCGATAAGCCCGAGTTGCGGTAATTTCAAGGCTTTCGATGTTTCTACCATTTCCCGCGCCTGCCGGGGATCTCCGGCCCGGTACCACCCGTCCTCGCCCGGTCCGCAGCGGCCGTTCCATGGGTCCATCCGTCGAGGTCGGTGGCGCCCCGGACGCGCGTGGTCGTGGTTTCGGGGAACATCCGCTCGGCGGTGTCCGTGACGGCCATGTCGCGGGCCGCGAGCACCGGGAGCAGTCGAGGGCTGCCGGACCCGGCCGGTCCGGCGCCGCTCCCGCCCCCGGCCTCGGTATCGGCCTCGGCGGTGACACGGGCGGTGTTGGCGGCGAGCCGGCTGCCCAGGCGCTGGGCGTACGCCATCAGGAACGACTGCCGGAACGTCTTGGTCCGCTTGCGCCCGTCGGCCCGCTGGCCCGCCTCCGCCTTCGTCATCGCCGCCGTGCCCTGGACCAACAGGGAGGTGTACAGCAGTTCCACGGCGTCCAGGTCCGGCTCGAAGCCGACCACCGTGGAGAAGCCGAGGTCGCTGTTCCACACCGCCCGGCAGCGGTTCGCGGCGGCGACCGCGTCGAGCAGGATCGCCTTCGCCGTCTCGTACGGCGCGTCGACCCCGATCCGGCACGCGCCCGGCGCCTCCTTGCTGTGGGTACGGGCGGCGAGCAGGGCCTCGTCGATGGAGTGCCGGGCCATCAGCTCTTGCGCCTTGGTGGTGAGGGCCTCTGCCTCTTCCGGGAAACCGGTCGCCTCCGCTTTGGCGAGCAGGGCGCGGATCCGGGTCAGCATCCGCGGTTCGTCGTGCGCGGGCGGCAGGTGGAGCCCGTGCGGGGAGGTGCCGGGCGGCGGACCGACCGGTTCGATGGCGGGGAGCCGAAGCAGCAGCCGGTACAGGCCGAGGAGGGCGGAGGCGTAGGAGAAGCGGTCCGGCCGGTTCCGGGGCGGCGCGACGCGGAGACCGTCGAGCTGCGACCGCCAGCGGGGCGGCAGCGATGCGTACCGCCCCGTCTCCGAGGCGATCAGCCCGGCGACAAGGCCGGCCGCGGTCTCGTCGAGGTCGCGGCGGACGATGCGTACGACATCGGCGGGCTGCCAGCCGCGCGCCCAGGCCCGGCGGACGAACTCCTCGCCGCGCCGGACGAGTTCCGCGTCGGCCGTCGGGTCGGCGGCCAGGAGGGAGGCTCCGGCGTCGAGACCGGCGTCGCCGTCCGAGTAGAGGGCTGCCGAGAATGCCTGGTCGATCACCGGTTCCATGAGGTCAGGGTAGGCAGGACAGTGGGCCGGGGTAGGGCTGGCCCCACCCCGGGTACGGGGCCTAGTGGTCGTGAGCGTGGGGCGCGGAAACGGTTCGATCGGGAACATGACATTCGAGGACATGACTTCCCCGCATGCGCCCGCCGCCGCATCCGCGTCCCCTGCCGCCGCCGCGTCCCGCCGCGTTCTCCGAGCCTGCGGGGGGCCGCGAGCGCCACCGACGCCGTACGGCTTCGCTCCGTACGCCGCGCCTACGGCGAGGCCGAAGCTCTCGCCGGCATCCGACCGGGCAGGGCACCGGCCCGCCGAGATGTCGGGCGGCCAGCAGCAGCGGGTGGCCCTGGCCCGGGCCCTGATCACCCGGCCCGCGGTGCTCTTCGGCGACGAACCGACCGGTGCGCTGGACACCGCGACAAGCCAGGAGGTGCTGGTGATGCTGCGGGAGCTGGTGGACCGGGAGGGGCAGACAGTCGTGATGGTCACCCATGACCCAGTGGCCGCGGCGTATGCGGACCGGGTGGTCTTCCTGGTCGACGGGCAGGTGGCGGACGACCTGACCGGGCTGTCGGCCGAGCGGATCGCGGCCTGGATGGCGACGCGGTGTGCAGGGCTTAAGGGATGCACGGTGCGCAAGGGGTATACGGGGTATACGAGATCTTCCGAAGGCGCCGCAGGAGCCCACCGGACGACTGCGGACACGGACACGGACGCGGACATCGCAGGTCACGCGGGTCGCGCAGGTCTTGTCGGTCACTCGGGCCACACGGACACGGACGTCCTCGGTCACTCAGGCCACGCGGACGTCACCGACCACACGGACATCGCCGGCCACGCGGAAGGCACGCCGTGCTGACCGTCGCTCTGGCCACCCTGCGTACCCGCTGGACCATCCTCATCGGCACCCTTCGTCGCGCTCGCGCCGGTGGTGGTGATGGGCGACGACACCCTGACCGTGGAGGTGCGGCGCGGGCCGTCCACGGACCGGGTCAGTCACAGACTCATTCATCCACACCCTGTGGATATCGAACTCCTGCGTACCCTCCGGGCGCTCGGTCCGGTGACGCGGGACGACGGGAACAGCGCGCGCGGCGGCCCGGACGCCGTGGGTGTGGACGCGCCCGCCGCCGAGGTGCGCCGTGTCGTCGGCGACCGCGCCCTGGTCCTCACCGGGGACGACCGCCGGCGCGCCGACCCGGCGACGGCGCGGGACGCCGAGGGGCTGGTCACCGTGAACGCCCGGCTCGGCACGGCGGGCGGCGTCACCGCCTTCGTCGCGGTCTTCGTCGTCACGTCGGCCTTCGCCTTCGCGGTGGCACCGCGCCGACGCGAGTTCGGGCTGCTGCGCACGGCGGGCGCCACACCGGGCCGGCTCCGGCGGCTCCTGCTGACCGAGGCCGCCGTGGTCGGCACGCTCGCCTCCGCCGCGGGGTGCGCGCTGGGCCTGCGGGGTGCGCCACTGCTGGCCGGGCTGCCGGTCGACGAGGGGATGGCACCGTCCTGGTTCACCGTCCGGCCGGTCGCCTGGCCGCTCCACGCCGCCTTCTGGACCGGTCTCGTCGTGGCATTCACGGGGGTCTGGGCGGCGTCGCGGCGGGCGGGCCGGATCGGCCCGGCCGAAGCGCTGCGCGAGGCCGACGTCGATACGGGCGTGCTGCCGCCGGCCCGTCGGCTGCTGGGCTTCGCCCTGCTCGCGGGGGCCGCGTTCCTGATGGCGAAGTCCCTCGTCACCGACCCGTCCGCGCTGCTGAAGCGGAAGACGTACACCACTCAGCCGATGGTCCTGATCACGGCCGCCACCCTCCTCACGCCACTGCTGGTACGCCCGTTGGCCCGGCTGGTCCGGCTGCCCGAGCGCCAGCACCGCCGCGATCCGCAGCTCGGCCGGCCGCCCGTTGCCGAGCCACACCCGGGCTGTCGCGCCCACCGTGTGCTGCTGATGGCGGGGTCCGTACTGTCCTCGGAGCTGAACGCGCTCCGGCTGGCCGGCGCCACCCGGTCCCGGGTACTGGCCGTGGTGGCCGGGGAGACCCTGTTCGCGGTGGCGATCGGGGCGCTGCTCGGACTGGCCGCGACCGCGGTGAACCTGGCGGGCCTCGGCGCCGCGCTGGCCTCGCTCTCCGCACCGGTGACGGTGTCGGTGCAGTGGCCGCTGGTGGGCGGTGCGGCCGGGGTGTGCGCGGTGGTCGCGGTGGGGGCGGCGCTGCTGCCGGGAGCGGTGCGGTGCCTCTCGACGCCGGTGCACTGAACCACCGACGCCGAGCGGTCGGCGAGAGGCCCGGCCGGACCGTACGGGACCGGTTCGACAACGTGATTGGTCCATACGGCCCCACCCGCTGACGGCATATCCACTTTCATCCTTTTACCCAGGTTTCACATGGTTTCATCTCGCCATGGAGGCGATCAAGTGATGACTGGAGACCGACAGCAGGACACGCAGGCACGGGCGATCACATCGCGGCGACGCGTACTGGCGGCGGCCGCACTCACACCGGTGCTGGCCGCCGCGGGGCCGGCCACCGCGTGCACCCTGCCCGCCGGAATGCCCGGGCCGGGGCGCCGCAGGCGGGTCAAGCCGGCGCCGACCGGCCTGGCGGACTGGGCGGCCGTCGCGAAGGCGCTGGGCCGCACCGGCAACATGCTGCGCGGAACGACGTACCACACGAGTTTCCCCCGGCGGGACCTCCACGTGGTGTCCGACG
Organism: Streptomyces sp. NBC_00846; assembly: GCF_045207325.1. Taxonomy (NCBI): domain Bacteria; kingdom Bacillati; phylum Actinomycetota; class Actinomycetes; order Kitasatosporales; family Streptomycetaceae; genus Streptomyces; species Streptomyces sp. NBC_00846. The sequence continues at coordinate 3,337,945 of NZ_CP108846.1, forward strand.
GCGTCGTCGTCACACCGGCGCTCGCGCTGGGCACGCATGTGGCCTTCGTCCGCTACGCCGACGGCAGCACGATGCTGATGGGCGACGTGGTGGTCACCGAGCACGAATTGCAGCAGGTGACCGACGCCTGGCAGGCGCAGGGAATCGAGCAGACCGCGCTGCACAAGCACCTGCTCGCCCAGATCCCCGACATCTGGTGGATCCACGTCCACGCCCACGGCCACGACGCGGCGGCCCTGGCCCGCGGCCTGCGCGCCGGATTCGACCGCACCGGGACCCCGCCCGCCCAGCCGCCCGGCCCTCCGGTCCCGGTCGACCTGGACATCGCCGGGATGGAGGCGGCGCTCGGCGCGAAGGGTTCCGCCGATGACGGGCTGTACAAGGTCATCTTCGTCCGCCGCGAGACCATCGCGGACGGGCATCTGATCCTGCCCCCCGGCCTGGGATCGACCAGCGCGCTCAACTTCCAGCCGCTGGGCGGCGGCCGGGCCGCGCTCAGCGGTGACTGCGCCATGCTCGCCGGTGAGGTCCAGAACGTACTGAAGGCATTGCGGCGCGGCGGGATCAAGCTCGTCGAGCTGCACAACCACCACCTGGCGGACGACCCCCGCCTGTTCTTCACCCACTTCTGGGCCGTGGGCGACGGCGTCGAGCTCGCCCGCGCGGTGCGCCCCGCGGTGGACGCCACCGACGTCGTACCGTCCGGCTGAGACCGGCCGCTCACGCCGACCCCGGCGAACGCGCCGCACCGGCCGCACGGGGTCGCCGGACCGATTTGCGCCGGTCCAGCGACGCCGGCCGCCGATTCCGTTCTGCATATGGACCAATCGGCCCGAAGTGGCGCGTGCCCGTGCGGGTGACCGGGCACCCATGTCCCGTCCAGCCAGCACCTTCCTCGAACCGCCCGTCAGATCCCCCTCTGGAGCTCCGTATGGAACCGGTCGCCGCCGCACGGCACTGCCCGTTCGACTATGCCGAGGCCCTCGAATTCGACCCGGTGCTCAGGCACTTGATGACCGAAGAACCCGTCTCCCGCATCCGGCTGCCGCACGGCGACGGCGAGGCGTGGCTCGTTACCGGCTACGACGACGTTCGCACGGTGACCACCGACCGGCGCTTCAGCCGGAGCGCCATCATCGGCCGGAACTTCCCGCGCATGACCCCTGAACCGATCGTTCAGGACGAAGCGATCAACGTGATGGACCCGCCGGGCAGCAGCCGGCTGCGCAGCCTGATCTCCAAGGGGTTCGCGCCGCGTCACATGGAGCGCATGAAGGTGCGTACCCAGCATGTCGTGGACGAACTGCTGGACCGCATGGAGGAGCACGGTTCCCCCGCCGATCTCTTCGAGCACCTGGCGGCCCCGCTGCCTCTGACCACCATCTGCGAGGTCCTCGACATTCCCGAGGCCGACCGCGCACAACTGCGTGCCCATGCCCGGACCATGATGGACACCACCGTCGAGAACAAGGACGCCGCGGTACATGCCAAGGCCGATCTCCGTGCCTACTTCCAGAAATTGACGGCCGAGCGGCGCGCGAACCCGGGCGACGACCTGATCAGCGCGCTGGCCACGGCGCGCGACGGGGACGAGATCCTGGGCGACCAGGAATTGACCGTGATGGCCATGGTCCTGCTCATCACCGGCCAGGACACCACCACGTACGAGATCGGCAACATCGCCTACACGCTGCTCACCAGGCCCAACGAGCTCGCCATGCTGCGCGAGCACCCCGACATGCTCCCGCAGGCCATGGAGGAACTGCTGCGCTTCATCCCGTTCCGCAAGGGCGTCGGCATCCCCCGGGTCGCCCTGGAGGACGTGGAGCTGAGCGGGGTGCTGATCCGGGAGGGGGACATCGTGCACGTCTCCTATCTGACGGCCAACCGCGACCCCCGGAAGTTCGACCGGCCCGACGAGCTGGATCTGAAGCGCGAGAATCCGTCCCACATGACGTTCGGCTGGGGCGGCCACCACTGTCTCGGCGCGCCGCTCGCCGCCACGGAACTCCAGGCCGCCATCGGAACCCTGCTGAAGCGCTTCCCCGCTCTGAAGCTGGCGACACCGGCCGAGGAAGTGCGGTGGAACAAGACGTCGATCTGGCGCTATCCCCTCGAACTGCCCGTCACCTGGTGACAGGGTGTACCACGCATCCGCGCAGGGACCGTGCGGACCGTACGGCTCGTGACTGTCATCGATGATGCGTCACAGCAGGGCGCCCGGCAACCCGGGTCCATCCCGGGCACCGGGCGCCCTCTTGCGCCGCTTTTACACCCTTATTGCTTCCTGTTGCACCCCTCTTACACTCCTCTTGGTACGTCGTCACGTCGGCTCGGAATCCGCACCGATCCGCTGGGACATGCGCGCCGATCCGTCCGCGGTACGGCGGACATCCGCTCGACGTGCGGCCCTGATTCTTCTGCCGTAGCGTGATCCCCGACGGCCACCCAGCCGTGGCGGATCAGCATCCGCCACGAACGGCTAGAACTCAATCTTCGACGGTCGGCCCGTCCGCGCCCGTGCCAGGGGTATCGAACCCGGTGCAGGAATCCACCAGAGCTCTGTCCCGCGCGTCACCGCGCGTGACGGAACAGTGGTGGCCACTCCCGCGTCGGTTCATACCCCGTGACCGCTCCGGGCCCGGCCGTGTGGACCAAGTCCGCTAGGAGGAATTCCATGGCGGTTCTCTGCAAGCCGGCAATCGAGGTTCCCGAGTACGTCATCACCAACGAGGAAACTCTCGAGCTGGCTCAAAGGTTGCATGGCGACCATCCGCAGATCGACCTGGTCCTTCGCTTGATCGAACATACCGGGGTGCAGAAACGGCACCTGATCCAGCCTATCGACAAGGTGCTTCAGCACCCGGGCTTCGACGCCCGCAGCGTCACGTACGAGGAACACACCAAGGCCCGGGTGCCGGCGGTGATACGCCGGGCACTCGACTCGGCCGAACTGGAGCCGCAGCAGATCGACTTGATCGTCTACGTCTCCTGCACCGGCTTCATGATGCCGCCGCCGACCGCGTGGCTCATCGGCGCGATGGGCTTCCGCCCGGAGACCCGACAGCTGCCGATCGCCCAACTCGGCTGTGCCGCGGGCGGCGCCGCCGTCAACCGGGCCCATGACTTCTGCACGGCGTACCCCGAGGCGAACGTGCTGGTCGTCGCCTGCGAGTTCTGCTCGCTCTGTTACCAGCCCACCGACCTGAGCGTCGGATCCCTGCTGTCCAACGGCCTGTTCGGCGACGGCATAGCCGCCGTCGTACTCCGGGGCAGGGGTGGCACCGGTGTCCGTCTGGAACGCAACGGCTCGTTCGTCATCCCGGACACCGAGGACTGGATCTCCTACGCGGTCCGCTCCACCGGGTTCCACTTCCAGCTCGACAAGCGGGTGCCCGGAACCATGGAGCCCCTCGCTCCGGTGCTGAACGCCGTCGCGGAGGAGTACCACTGGAACGCCAGCAAGCTGGACTTCTACATCATCCACGCGGGCGGCCCGCGCATCCTGGACGACCTGAGCCGCTTCCTCGACGTGCCGCCCGAAGCGTTCCGCTTCAGCCGGGCCACGCTCACCGAGTACGGCAACATCGCCAGTGCGGTGGTGCTCGACGCCCTCGGCCGCATGTTCGACGAGGCATCGGCCCTGGACGGCCACCGCGGCCTGATGGCCGGCTTCGGTCCCGGCATCACCGCCGAGATCTCCCTGGGCACCTGGACGACGGACGCCGCGTCCTGACGTCCCGCCTCCGGCCCGCCCGGCGTGCTCGGCCCTCCGGCCCTCCCGGGCGCGGGGCGGGGTGAAGCCCCCGCAGCGACCCACCCCACCCCGCGCCCGTCTCCCGGCCGCTGTCAGTGCCGGGTGCCAGACTCGACGACATGACCGAACGTTGGGCTCTGGCCACCACGGAGACCGGCGGCGCCCGCCTCGCCCCGCTGGATCCCACCGGCCTGCCCACCGCCCCGGTCCTGACCGAACCCGACCTCGTGGAGGCCGTCCGCTCCCGCCCGGACGTCACACGCTGGGTCTGGCGGTCCACCGCCGAGATCTACCCGCGCCTGCTCGCCGCCGGCGTCCCCGTGGCCCGCTGTTACGACATCGAGGTCGCCGAATCCCTTCTCCTCGCCCACGAGGGCCGTCTCGGCGAACCCCGCTCCGCAGCCGCCGCCCACGCCCGCCTGCGCAACGCCCCCGTGCCCCCCGACCCCCCGCCCCGCTCGGCCGAGCCCGGCTCGCAGTCCTCCCTCTTCGAGCCGCAGTCCGGCACGGGCCTGCCGTTCGACGACTTGCTCCACGTGTACGCCGCGCAGCTCCGCCGCCACGACGCCACGGCGCACCCGGGCCGGATGCGCCTGCTGACGGCCGTCGAATCGGCCGGCATGATGGTCGCCGCCGAGATGAACCGGTCCGGTCTCCCCTGGCGCGCGGACGTACACCGGGCAGTGCTCCACGAACTGCTCGGCGAGCGCTACGCGGGCGGCGGCGAACCCCGCAGGCTGGCCGTGCTCGCCGACGAGGTGTCGGCCGCCTTCGGCCGACGGGTCCGCCCCGACCTCCCCGCCGACGTGGTGAAGGCGTTCGCGCAGGCCGGTATCAAGGTGAAGTCCACCCGGCGCTGGGAGCTGGAGGAGCTGGACCATCCGGCGGTGGAACCCCTCATCCAGTACAAGAAGCTGTACCGGATCTGGACGGCGCACGGCTGGAGCTGGCTCCAGGACTGGGTGCGCGACGGCCGCTTCCGCCCCGAGTACCAGCCCGGCGGCACCGTCAGCGGCCGCTGGACGACCAACGGCGGAGGGGCGCTGCAGATCCCCAAGGTGATACGGCAGGCGGTCGTCGCCGACGAGGGCTGGCGCCTCGTCGTCGCGGACGCCGACCAGATGGAGCCCAGGGTCCTGGCCGCGATCTCCCGCGACCGCGGCCTGATGGAGGTGGCCGGCCATGACGGCGACCTCTATACGGCACTGTCGGACCAGGCCTTCCAAGGCGACCGGGAACACGCCAAGCTCGCCCTCTTGGGCGCGGTCTACGGCCAGACGTCGGGCGACGGCCTGAAGAACCTGGCCGCCCTGCGCCGAAGATTTCCCCTGGCCGTGGCCTATGTCGACGACGCGGCGAAGGCGGGCGAGGAGGGCCGTCTCGTACGGACGTGGCTGGGCCGGACCAGTCCGCCCGCCGCCGGGAGCGGGGACGACGACGAGGCCGGCATTCCGCAGGAGAGCCAGGAGAGCACGGACAAGCCTTTCGCCGATGGCGAGTTCACCCCTGGTTACGCCTCGTCGAACGCCCGGGCGCGGGGCCGCTTCACCCGCAACTTCGTGGTGCAGGGCAGCGCCGCGGACTGGGCTCTGCTGCTGCTGGCCGCTCTGCGCCGGGCGATCGGCTCCGCCGGTCTCCGGGCCGAGCTGGTCTTCTTCCAGCATGACGAGGTGATCGTGCACTGCCCGCGGGAGGAGGCCGAGGCGGTCGTGGAGGCGATCCGGGCGGCCGGTGAGCTGGCCGGGCGGACCGTCTTCGGTGAGACGCCGGTGCGGTTTCCATTCACGACGGCGGTGGTGGAGCGCTACTCGGACGCGAAGTGATCACCCTCCGGAACCCGACTCCGAACCGGAACTCGGGCCGGGATCCGAACCGGAACCGGAACCGGAGGCTGTCCCGGAATCAGCTCCTCCGTCTTGCCGTTGTCCACCCGCGCCGGGCTCCGTGGCAAGCCGGGAAGAGTGTCCCGAAGCCGGTTCGTCCCCGAACCCGGCCAGCCCGTGTTCGTAGTGCGCCGGACGCAGATGCTGATGCCGATGGCGGGCATTGAGCTGATGGATGACGAACGCTGCGATCGCGATCATCACGAGGACGACCACGACAGTGACCAGGGTGTCCATACGGTAGCGGCCCCCTTCGATGCGCAGGCCGAAAGAACCGGCTCACCGGGAGCCGTACACGTCCAGGCTACTCCGCGGCCCGCCGGCCGCCCCTCGGGCAGCGGACCGTTCGCGCCCCGGCAGCACGGCACGGAGGTGCCCGGCCCGGATGCGCTCCGGCAGAGTGTCCGGCCTGCGGGGGCCGCTTCAACAGCAACGCGCTGGAGTTCATCACACCCGAAACGTCGTAAGGCGCGTTCAGGCCACACCCGGCCGGGGCCAGTACGAAGCCTCATTGACCATGACTGACCAGACGCCTTGGACGTCCTCCGGTTCGCCTCGGCCGGCCGGCTGCCGGTCGGTGCCGAGTTCCAGGCACGAAGTCAGCTCACCGAATGCCTCGGCCTGATCACCCAGCCGCTGATCTACGACGTGGAAGACGCTCGTAGCCCGCACAATGACGGGCCGCACGCCTTGGGATGCAGAGCGTCGAGAGCACTGAATCTGAAGTGCTGACCTCGCCCTGAAACGGGACGGCACTTCCGTATGCACTGACGCAGCCGCTCCTTCGATGCCCTTGCCGATCGGCTACTGCGTGCACTCACGGCCGATCATCGCCAGGACCCGAGCCGAACGTGAGATCTGTCGGGACCAAACAGTCCCGACGACGCCTGTCGCCAATCGGAGAGGGGTGCATTTCACCCACCGTCCCGGGGTCGGCGAGAGCCCCCTGATGGGGTGTCACGCACGGCTGTCCACCGGGACGTGCCGATAGAGGGTCTGCCAGGAGATTCCGAGCTCCTTGCAGAGCTCGGTGACCTCGGGGTCGGGTTACAGGAACCGAGGCGGCATCAGGACACATTGCGCAGCAGTGCCGACGTCATGGCGAGCAGCGTCTCGGCCTCCACCCGGCTGTATTGGAAGTCGCGGGTGATCGCGTCGTTGTGCATTGCTCCGCTGGTCTGGCTGTACAGCGCCGCCTGGATCCGCCACCATCGTTCGCTCTGACTGCACTGTTCGGCGGCCTTCTTCGTCCCCGGGTTGTCCCACCCCGCGTTCTGCTGGATCCATTCCAGTGCGCGGCGCACTTCCAGGATGCTCGCTCGGATCTCGCCGACCGTGATCAGACGCTGTGCCTCGCGCAGGGTTCGGCCGATCTCGGCGCGCGGCTCGTCAGCAAGGGGAAATGGGACTGCCATCTCGAACGCGGAGGACGGGCCGAGGGCGGCGATCTGTTCCTCCCACCGGCTCTTGGCGATGGTGATGCCCAAGGTCTCCGGCGCGCAGGCGGGGTAGCCGACGGCCTGCGGCAGCGTGGCGTTGAGGTCGAGTTCGAAGCGCATGTCGCTGCCCCTGCCCGCCTCGATCGCGTGCAGCTGCAGGGACGTCAACAGGAAGGACAGCTGGACCCGGTGCACGGTCACGGCCTGCGTGTAGGCCAGGTTCAAGGTCGTGCGTGCCAGCATGGATCGGGGTCCGGAGGCGGTCCCGAAGCCGACCAGGCCGGCCTCCAAAGCAAGGATCTGTCCGGCCTCCTTAAATGGCGTCGCCACGACGTTGAGCTGGACACGCAGCTCATGGCCGCCGAGTCCCCGGTGCAGCCACACCTGATCGTTGTCGGTGCTCACGGCGAATCGCAGATCGTCAAAGCGTAGTTCCTGCATCACGTACGTCCCCCTGGGATAGTGCGGTTGGTCTGCCGATTCTGCCGTCTGTGGATCAAGAGCCCTCCACGGCCGGAGTGAACGTCCGGTCGGATGAGACCGTGGTGGAGTTCCTGCTGAGCTGGCACAGGAAGAAGACCGAGCTGAAGAGGACCACCGTCCACGAGTACGGCCGCGCCATCGAGCTGTACCTGGTCCCCCGCCTCGGCGTACTTAAGATGCGCGGCCTTCGCGCCCGCCACGCTCAGGGCGTCTTCCCTGGATCGTCTCCGACAACGCGCGCCGCCTGGAGCACCGCGCCCGTCATCGAACCGCAAAACGTACCCATAGTTCTGCTCCGACCACGCTGGTAGAGCTGTCCGGCCTGCCGCCGATGAGGCGGAGAGTCCGGCGCTGGCCGTCGACATCACGCTCACGACCGTGCAGGCGATGCTCGCATCGATGCGGATGACGACCGACACGTACAAGGCGGTGCTGCCTGAGATGCACGCCGCAACGGCCTCGGCCCCTTGTACCCCATCACCACGTACCGGGCAGCAGAAAGCCAGAAGGCCGGAAAGAAGACGAAAAATAAGGACCTGAAGGCGGACGGACGGAGGCCCACGTGGGCCCCAGATTGAGCCCACCGGGCCGCCTCAGGGCCCAATCGGCAAGCAGTTTGGACCAGAAGCCGATCAAGTAAATGAGAAAAGGCCAGGTCAGAGGGTGTCTGGCCTGGCTTTTCTCGCATCCGCTTTCGGGATTCGAACCCGAGACCTACGCATTACGTGCGCGGGCCCCCATCTGGCCCCCATGAGCCGATTCGGAGCCGAATCAGGCGTGTGGTGTAGACCACGAACTGATCGAGGAAAAGCAAAAGCCCCAGGTCACGGCGAGTGAGTCCTGAGGCTTCTACAGAGCCGCCTTCGGGATTCGAACCCGAGACCTACGCATTACGAGTGCGTTGCTCTGGCCAACTGAGCTAAGGCGGCACGCCCTGTCGCACCATGGTGTGATCAGCAGCGTCGCCAAGTCTACACAGTTTCCGGGGGTGCTCCGCACCAGCCCGGTTTCGGACCGTTTTCGCAGGTCAGTGGCAGTCCAGTGGCAAGTCGGCGGCAGATCCGCAGTGGGTCGGGCGGGATCAGGAGCACTGCTTGCCCTCGCTCGGCGGGGTGCCGTCCAGGAGGTAGGTGTTGATCGCCGTGTCGATGCAGTCGCTGCCGCGACCGTAGGCCGTGTGGCCGTCGCCTCGGTAGGTGAGGAGGGTACCGGAGGAGAGCTGGCCGGCCAGGGACTCGGCCCACTTGTACGGGGTGGCCGGGTCGCGGGTGGTGCCGACCACGACGATCGGATCCGCGCCCTTCGCCTCGATGCGGTGGGGGGTGCCGGTGGGCCGGACCGGCCAGTGGGCACAGTTCAGGGCGGCCCAGGTGAAGGTCCTGCCGAAGACCGGGGACGCCTTCTCGAAGCGCGGAAGCGCCCGGGCGGCGGCATCGGCGTCGGCGAAGGCGGGCGGCAGGTCCAGGCAGTTCACGGCGGCATTGGCGGACATCAGGTTCGCGTACGTGCCGTTCGGTTCGCGTTCGTAGTAGCTGTCCGACAGGGAGAGCAGGCCGGAGCCGTCACCCTTCTCCGCGCCGGTGAGGGCCTCGCGGAGCTGGGGCCAGGCCGTCTCGTCGTACATCGCGGCGATGACTCCCGTCGTGGCGAGGGATTCCGTGAGCCGGCGGGAGTCGCCGGTGGGGATCGGCCGGGCGTCGAGTTGAGCGAAGAGCTGCTTCAGGCGGGTGGCCGCGTCGGCGGTGGAGGTGGTGCCGAGCGGACAGTCCGCCTTTTTGAGGCAGTCGGCGGCAAAGGACTGGAACGCGGTCTCGAAGCCCGTGGTCTGGTCACGGTTCACTTCGACGGCGGGGAGCGACGGGTCCATCGCCCCGTCCAGGACCAGGCGGCCGACCCGGGCGGGAAAGAGCTCGGCGTACGTCGCACCGAGGTACGTGCCGTACGAAGCGCCGACGTAGTGCAGTTTCTCGTCACCGAGCAGGGCGCGCAGCATGTCCATGTCCCGTGCCGTCTCGACGGTGGAGACATGCGGCAGGATCTCGCCGGAGTGGCGCTCGCAGCCGCCGGCGAACTCCTTGTAGGCGCCGCTCAGTCTGGCGACCTCGCCGACGTCGTCGGGTGTCTGGTCGACCTGGGTGTAGGCGTCCATCTGCGGACCGGTGAGGCACTCGACGGGCTCACTGCGGCCCACGCCGCGCGGGTCGATGGCGACCATGTCGTAGCGGGCCCGAACCTGGGCGGGGTAGCCGACGGCCGCGTAACTCTGGAGATAGCCGATGGCCGAACCACCGGGGCCGCCCGGATTCACCAGGAGGGAGCCGACCCGCTTGCCGGGTCCGGTGGCCTTGGCACGGGAGACGGCCAGCTTGATGTCACCGCCGTCCGGCTGCGCGTAGTCCAAGGGCGCCTTCATCGTCGCGCACTGGAACCCTTCGACGCCGCAGTCCCGCCAGTCCAACTGCTGCGCGTAGAAAGGCTTGAGCGCGGTGGGGACGGATGCGGCGGACGGGACGGACGGCGAGGCGCTCGTGGAACTGCCGCCGCTACAGCCGGAGATGAGGAGGCCGGCAGCGCCGAGCGCGGTGGCGAGGATGCGGAGCGGGCGCCTGGTGTCCATCCCCGGAGCGTAGTCGCCGCGCGACGACTCACCCGATTTCCCGCTCATACGGGTGAAAAATATGACAGGAAGTGACACAAAATTACATATAGGGATGCATGACGATACATGGAGACGCGCGTTGACGAGTGAGGACGAACGGCGGCGGTGCCCGGCCTCAGCCCGCGCGCAGCGCCATCGTCATCGCCTCCACCGCGAGCAGCGGGGCCACGTTGCGGTCCAGCGCCCGGCGGCAGGCGCTCACCGCTTCTATCCGGCGCAGGGTGCGCTCGGGTGTGGAGGAGCGGGCGATGCGGTCGAGGGCGTCCTGCGCGTCCCCGTTGGCGATGGCGATGCGCGAGCCCAGCTGGATCGCCAGTACGTCGCGGTAGAAGCCGGTCAGGTCGGTGAGCGCGAGGTCGAGGCTGTCGCGCTGGGTACGGGTCTTGCGGCGCTTCTGTCTGTCCTCCAGCTCCTTCATCACCCCGGCCGTGCCGCGCGGCATCCGCCCACCCGCGGCGGCACCGAGCGCCGCCTTCATCTCCTCCGTCTCCTTGGCATCGACCTCCTCCGAGACCTGCTTGGCATCGTCGTTGGCGGTGTCGATCAGCTCCTGAGCGGCCTTGAGACAGCCGCCGATGTCCTCGACCCGGAGCGGCAGCTTGAGCACGGCGGCACGACGGGAACGGGCTGCCTCGTCGGTGGCGAGGCGGCGGGCCCTGCCGATGTGGCCCTGGGTGGCACGGGCAACGGACACGGCCCGCTCCGGATCGATGCCGTCGCGCCGCATCAGGACGTCGGCCACCGCGTCCACCGACGGCGTGCGCAGGGTGAGGTGACGGCAGCGGGAACGGATGGTGGGCAGCACGTCTTCGAGCGAGGGCGCGCAGAGCAGCCACACCGTGCGCGGCGCGGGCTCCTCGACCGCCTTCAGCAGGACGTTCCCCGCGCCTTCGGTGAGCCGGTCGGCGTCCTCCAGGACGATGACCTGCCAGCGGCCGACGGCCGGGGAGAGCTGGGCACGGCGGACCAGCTCTCGGGTCTCCTTCACACCGATGGAGAGCAGATCGGTACGGACCACCTCGACGTCGGCGTGGGTACCGATGAGGCTGGTGTGGCAGCCGTCGCAGAAACCGCAGCCCGGTGCGCCGCCCAGGGCCCGGTCGGGGCTGGTGCACTGGAGGGCGGCAGCAAAGGCGCGGGCCGCGGTGGAACGGCCGGAGCCCGGCGGGCCGGTGAACAGCCAGGCATGGGTCATCTTCGACCCCGAAGGCGCCGGCTCCCCCGTGGAGTTGGCGGTGACCAGCGCATCGGCGTCCCGGGCGGCGGCACCGAGCTGCTTCTGCACCCGGTCCTGGCCGACCAGGTCGTCCCATACGGTCATGGGTCACCGCCCTTCAGGTGGTGTGCGCCGCGCGGCTGTCGTGCGATGCGGTCGCGTGGCTGTGATGTCGCTGCTCGTCGATCCGGCTTCCCATTGTGAGGGACGGGTCTGACAATCCCGGCAACACGGCGGGACGGCGGGAGTTCGGCACGGCTGCCGGGCGGGCCCGCCCGGCAGCCGCCCCGGATCAGCGGCGCGGGCGGCGCCCCCGGCCCGAGGAGCCCGAGCCCTCGTCGTCACGGTGGTCGCCCAGCAGCTCGTCCGCCAGCGTCGGCAGATCGTCCAGCGGAGTCTCCTCGGCCCAGTCGGGGCGAGGCCGCCGGCCCCGGCGCTCCTCCTGTTCCTGGCGTTCCGGACGCTCCCGCTGGTCCCGGACCGGCCGCAAAACCGCCGCGTGCGGGTCGCCGATCTGCGGAAGTTCGCGGGTGCGCTCGTTCTCGTTCTCCTGAGCGGGTTCCGCCGGGCGCTCATCACGGAAGATGCCCCGCGGAACCCGGTCCGCCGGATTCGTCTCCCGGGCGTCGTGCACGTCCCGTACCGGAGGAAGAACCGCCGTCTCGTCCGCACCAGGGCGCTCGGCACGGCCCGAACGGTCGTGGATCTTCGGAATCATCGCCGTCTCGGCCTCGTCGGGCGGCGTGGAGCCGGGCGAGGACGGGGCGACCGGCGACGGCACCGGCTGCGTCACCTCGTTCGGGTTGACGATCGGAGTCGGCACCGTGATCTCGTTGTCCGGCACGGACGCCGACGCGGCTTCCTCCGCCCGGGCCGACTCCGCCGCGGCAGCCGCCTCGGCCCGCCGACGCGCCTCCTCGGCCCGCAACAGCGCCTCCTCGGCCTTGCGCTGCTTCTCCAGCCGCCGCGCCTCGGCCTCCTTGCGCAGCCGGGCCTCCTCCTCGGCCTGCCGGCGCAGCCGGGCCTGCTCGGCCTCGTGAGCCGCTTCCTCGGCCTCCCGCCTGACCCGCTCCTCCTCGGCCAGACGGCGGGCTTCCTCGGCGCGCTGCCGGGCCTCCTCCGCCTGCCGCTCGGCCTCGCGCCGGCGTGCTTCCTCCACCTCGCGGCGCTTGCGTTCCTCCTCCTCGGCACGGAGCTTGGCGAGCTGTGCCTGCCGCTCGCGCTCCAGCCGCTCCTCCTCGGCCTTGCGGGCCGCCTCTTCCTCGGCCTTGCGCCTGGCCTCCTCCTCGGCGGCCTTGCGCGCCTCCTCCTGGGCCTTGATCTCGGCCTCGGAGAGCGGAAGGAGCTGGTCGAGCCGGTGGCGTACGACCGTGGTGATCGCTTCCGGATCCTGGCCCGCGTCGACCACCAGGTAGCGGGTCGGGTCGGCCGCGGCCAGCGCCAGGAAGCCGGACCGCACCCGGGTGTGGAACTCGGGCGGCTCGGACTCCAGCCGGTCGGGCGCCTCGGTGAACCGTTCCCGCGCGGTCTCCGGGGCGACGTCCAGCAGCACCGTCAGATGCGGTACGAGTCCGCTCGTCGCCCACCGCGAGATCCGGGCGATCTCGGTCGGGGAGAGATCGCGGCCCGCGCCCTGGTAGGCGACGGACGAGTCGATGTAGCGGTCGGAGATGACGACCGCGCCGCGTTCCAGCGCCGGACGGACGAGCGAGTCGACGTGCTCGGCGCGGTCCGCCGCGTACAGCAGTGCCTCGGCCCGGTTGGAGAGCCCGGCCGACGACACGTCGAGCAGGATCGAACGCAGCCGCTTGCCGACCGGGGTGGCGCCCGGCTCACGGGTGACGACGACCTCGTGGCCCTTGGCGCGGATCCACTCGGCGAGCGCCTCGACCTGGGTGGACTTGCCGGCGCCGTCGCCGCCCTCCAGGGCGAGGAAGAAACCGGTCGCGGCGGGCGCGACGGCCGGGTCGCCGCCGCGCAGCGCCTCGCGCAGATCGCGGCGCAGCGGCACGCCGGAGCGGTCGTCCGTCTTCGCGAGGACGATCACGGCGACGGGCAGCAGCAGCGCGCCGATCAGCATCAGGGCGAAGGCCGCTCCGCCGTGGTCGAAGACGAAGTCACCCGAGGTCAGCCGGTGGGTGCCGATCGCGGCGGCCAGCAGCGGACCCGCGAGCGCGCCGAGCGCGATGAGCACCCGTACGACGGCCTGGAGGTGTTCCGTGGTCCTGGCCCGGCGGAACTCCTCGGTCTCCTGGTCCACCAGGACATGACCGGTGCCGGCGGCGACCCCTGCCGCGTATCCGGCGAGCACCGCGATCATGAGCACGGTCGCCGTGTCCGGCACGAGGCCCAGGGCGAGGAGCCCGATGCCCGTGACGGCGATGGCCAGCGCGAGCAGCCGGCGCCGCGACAGCGCGGGCAGCACCTTCCCCGCGGTACGGATGCCGACACCCGTGGCGCCGGTCAGAGCGAGGATCAGCAGGGCGAAGGTGGCGGGCCCGCCACCCAGTTCGGCGGCGTGCAGTACGGCGACGGCGGCAGCGGCGGCGATGGCTCCGGCGACGATGGCCGAGGCGCCGACGAGCAGCGGCACGGCTCCGGTACGGCCCTTGTCGGGTCCGCTGCCAGCCGACGGCCGGCGCAGGCCCTCCAGCGGCGAGCGCGGGCGGGGCGTCTGCGTACCGGGCAGTTCCAGGAAGTACAGGGTGGAGATCGAGGCCGAGAAGAGCCCGGCCGCGATGTACGAACCGAGGGCCGCCTGGTGGAGCGAGAACCACTCCAGGCCCGAGCCCAGCAGAGCGCCGACGAGCGTGGCGATCAGCAGGACGGCCGCGGCGGCCGGAATGGCGGCGAAGTCGGTACGGACGGAGAGCCGGCGCAGTGCGTCGAGATGGTCGGGCAGCGGGCGTACCGCAGCGCCCTCGGGGGGCGGGGCAGGCAGCAGCGCGGGGGCTGCGCCGTCCTTGGCGACGGTCCACAGGCGTTCGGCGGCGCCGACGACGAAGACGGTGATGAGGATCATCATGAGTGCCTTGTCGGGCATCCAGTCGATCCACAGCGGTGCGACGACCAGCAGCGCGAGCCGCAGCCCGTCAGTCCCGATCATCAGCCACCGCCGGTCCAGCGGTCCTCCGGGCGCGGTGAGCGTCGTCAGCGGCCCCAGAAGTACGGCTCCGAAGAGCAGGGTGGCAAGGATCCGGGCACCGAACACCGCGGCGACGGCAAACGCCGCCCCTCGGTATCCAGCTCCGAATGAGCCCTCAAGGACCGCCGCTTGCAGCGACATCAGCACCAGCACGAGAAGGGCGAGTGCATCGCCGATACTTCCGACGAGCTGGGCGCTCCACAACCGCTTCAGCGGGGGAACACGCAACAGGGCTCGTACGGCGCGCTCGCGTGAGTCTGCGGCAAGTGTGTCGGAGGTGGGGCTCACGACCGTTGGCTGCTCGGCTCGCGTCATCCGCCCAGCCTATCCGGAGCGGAGGGGTCCCCGGAGGCCCAGCCCGAACATATGGGCGCCCGGCCGGTTCCGGTGCTTCCGGCCCCGCCCGGCGCCCCCGGCATTTCCAGCCCCTCCGGCGCTTGAGGATCGGGATCCGGGGCAGAGCCCCGGTTACAGGGTGGGAAAACAGACCCGCCGCAGGCGCCACCCACCCGCCGCACCCGTCCGACCCGGCGCGCCCACCCCCGCCGGAACCCGCGCAAACGCCGGAGGGGGCCGGAACACCCGGCCCCCTCCGGCGTACTCGACGCGTACCGCTCAGTCCTCCACGGACGACGTCGCAGCCGTCTTCTTCGCCGCCGTCGCCTTCTTGGCGGCCGTCTTCTTCGCGGTGGTCGTCTTCGCGGCGGTCTTCTTGGCCGCGGTCGTCTTCGCGGCGGTCTTCTTGGCCGCGGTCGTCTTCGCGGCGGTCTTCTTGGCCGCGGTCGTCTTCTTGGCCGCTGTCGTCTTCGCGGTCGCCTTCTTGGCCGGGGCCTTCTTGGCCGGGGCCTTCTTCGCCGCCTTCTTGGCGGGCCCCTTGGCGCGCTTCTCGGCGAGCAGTTCGTAGCCGCGCTCCGGCGTGATGGTCTCGACGCTGTCGCCGGTCCGCAGCGTCGCGTTGGTCTCGCCGTCGGTTACGTACGCACCGAACCGCCCGTCCTTGACCACGACCGGAGCCCCGCTCACCGGGTCCGTGCCCAGTTCCTTCAGCGGCGGCTTCGCGGCGGCGCGGCCACGCTGCTTGGGCTGGGCGTAGATCGCGAGGGCTTCTTCAAGGGTGATGTCGAAGAGCTGATCCTCGGAGGTCAGCGACCGCGAGTCCGTGCCCTTCTTCAGGTACGGACCGTAGCGGCCGTTCTGCGCGGTGATCTCGACGCCCTCGGCGTCCTCGCCGACGACCCGCGGCAGCGACATCAGCCTGAGCGCGTCGGCCAGCGTCACCGTGTCCGGCGACATCGACTTGAAGAGCGAGGCCGTCCGCGGCTTCACCGCGTTCTTGCCGGTCTTCGGGGTGCCCTCGGGCAGCACCTCGGTGACGTACGGGCCGTAACGCCCGTCCTTGGCGATGATCTGGTGCCCGGTGATCGGGTCCGCACCGAGCTCGAAGTCGCCACTCGGCTTGGCCAGCAGCTCCTCCGCGTACTCGACGGACAGCTCGTCGGGCGCCAGTTCCTCCGGCACGTCCGCGCGCTGGTGGCCCTCGGAGTCCTTCTCACCGCGCTCGATGTACGGGCCGTACCGGCCGACTCGGAGCTTGATGTCATTGCCGACGGGGAACGAGGAGATCTCCCGCGCGTCGATCGCGCCGAGGTCGGTGACGAGCTCCTTCAGGCCGCCGAGGTGGTCGCCGTCGCCATTGCCCGCGTCGGAGGCCGCGCCCGCTCCGGCCGTGTCGTCGTCGCCCGCGCCGAAGTAGAAGCGCTTCAGCCACGGCACGGCCTGGGCCTCGCCCCGCGCGATGCGGTCGAGATCGTCCTCCATCTTCGCGGTGAAGTCGTAGTCGACGAGCCGGCCGAAGTGCTTCTCCAGCAGGTTGACCACGGCGAAGGAGAGGAACGACGGCACCAGGGCCGTGCCCTTCTTGAAGACGTAGCCGCGGTCCAGGATCGTGCCGATGATCGAGGCGTACGTCGACGGGCGGCCGATCTCGCGCTCTTCGAGCTCCTTGACCAGCGAGGCCTCGGTGTAGCGGGCCGGCGGCTTGGTGGCGTGACCGTCCACCGAGATCTCCTCGGCGGACAGCGCGTCGCCCTCGGCGACCTGCGGGAGACGCCGCTCGCGGTCGTCGAGCTCGGCGTTCGGGTCGTCGGCGCCTTCGACGTACGCCTTCATGAAGCCGTGGAAGGTGATCGTCTTGCCGGACGCGGAGAACTCGGCGTCCCGGCCGTCGCTCGCCCGGCCACTGATCTTGACGGTGACGGAGTTACCGACCGCGTCCTTCATCTGGGAGGCGACGGTCCGCTTCCAGATCAGCTCGTAGAGCCGGAACTGGTCGCCGGTGAGGCCGGTCTCGGCAGGGGTGCGGAAGCGGTCGCCGGAGGGGCGGATCGCCTCGTGCGCCTCCTGCGCGTTCTTGACCTTCCCGGCGTACGTGCGCGGCTTGTCCGGCAGGTAGTCGGCGCCGTACAGCTGCGTGACCTGCGCCCGGGCCGCGGAGACCGCGGTGTCCGAGAGGGTCGTGGAGTCGGTACGCATATAGGTGATGAAGCCGTTCTCGTACAGCTTCTGCGCGACCTGCATGGTGGCCTTGGCCCCGAAGCCCAGCTTCCGGCTCGCCTCCTGCTGGAGGGTCGTCGTCCGGAACGGGGCGTACGGGGAGCGGCGGTACGGCTTCGACTCGACGGACCGTACGGCGAACGTGGCATCGGCGAGCGCGGCGGCCAGGGCTCGGGCGTTCGTCTCGTCCAGGTGCAGCGTCTGGCCGGAGCCGGGCTTCAGCCGGCCGTCCGGACCGAAGTCACGGCCCTGGGCCACCCGGCGGCCGTCGACCGCGCTGAGGCGGGCGGCGAGGGTCGACGGATCGGAGGCGTCACCGGTGCGGCCGGTGGCGAAGGCGCCGGTCAGGTCCCAGTACTCGGCGGAACGGAAGGCGATGCGCTCGCGCTCCCGCTCGACGACGAGACGGGTCGCCACGGACTGGACCCGGCCGGCCGACAGGCGCGGCATGACCTTCTTCCACAGGACCGGCGAGACCTCGTAGCCGTAGAGGCGGTCAAGGATGCGGCGGGTCTCCTGGGCGTCGACCATGCGCTGGTTGAGCTCGCGCGGGTTGGCGACGGCGGCCCGGATCGCGTCCTTGGTGATCTCGTGGAAGACCATCCGGTGGACCGGGACCTTGGGCTTCAGAACTTCCTGCAGGTGCCACGCGATGGCTTCGCCCTCGCGGTCCTCATCGGTGGCGAGGAAGAGTTCATCGGACTCGGCCAGCAGCTGCTTGAGCTTCCTGACCTGTGCCTTCTTGTCCGCGTTGACGACATAGATGGGCTGGAAGTCATGCTCGACGTCGACGCCGAGCCGACGGACCTCGCCGGTGTACTCATCGGGGACCTCTGCGGCGCCGTTCGGCAGGTCGCGGATGTGCCCGACGCTTGCCTCGACGACGTATCCGGGGCCGAGATAGCCCTTGATCGTCTTCGCCTTGGCAGGCGACTCGACGATGACGAGTCGGCGGCCGCCCTGTGCGGTCTCGCTGGTCGGGGACAACTTCGCTCTTCTCTCCGGTCGACACTCAGTGGGCATCCGGGCAGCGCGATGACGCTGCCGACGGTGCTGTCGCTGCGGAGTGTGACGGTACAACCCGCCCCCGTGTCAAACGGCAAAAGCCCGCAACGGCCACTCGAACGGTAACCCGACTTCCGCCATTCCTGCCGCCCGGACCGCTCGCTCCCCTGTGGGCACGGTCGCCGCCTGCGGGTTTCCGAGTGCTGCGGCGGTACCGCGGAGCGGGACTTCCGGCGTCGGGCACCCGGGCGCCCCGGGCGCGTTCTCCGCCTCCCCGCCATGGCTGTCGAGACCCTGGGGGCCGGATCCGGTGGGACGTGGATCAGATGCGGGTGAAACACCACACACCGAGGACGAGAAAAAGTACGCCGAACACAGTGGCGAGAGCGGCGGAAGCGATGGGGCTCACTCCGTGCGCCACCGGCGCACGGTGCAGCACGCGCGCCCCCGTCCACAGCAGCAGTGCGGCGCCGAACAGCGCGAACGCCGTTCCGGCGAAGACCGCAGGTCCGCTCTCCATGTCCGTACGCCTCCCATTCCTGCCCGGCCGGGGCCCATGCCGGTCCGGTCCGGTCCGGTTCGGGGGAGGCTGCCACCCCAGGACGTCGTGGACGCGAACCCCGGGTGAATGGCGGGAATCACGCACCGCGCAAGTTCGGGGCCCTGGGCCGGGGGGCGACACCGCCCGGTGAGCCAACCGGAATCCGCGGCCTCCGCGACGGACCGGAGACGGTGAACGCGAAGGCGCTGATGACGAGCCGGTTCCTTGCGTACGGCGGTACGCGCCCGAACCGGAACGGAGCCCGGTGACGGAGCCCGGTGTAGGAGCCCGCCCAAGGCTGCGGCAGCGAGGGAGACGGCCGCCCGGCCCGGCTCACGGCAACGTGATCGGCTCGATCAACTCGAACGATGCGATCAACTCGTCGACGGCACCGGCTCCAGGAAGCCCTCCTCCACCAGTAGCCGGATCGCCTGCGGAGTGCGGTCGCGCAGAAGCACCGGGTCCTCGTTCATCAACTGGGCGATCGCGTCCAGGATCCGGCCCGCGGGCAGCGTCCCGTCGCACACGCCCGCGAAGCCGGCGCCGACGGCGTCGACCTTCGTCGCACGCCGCATGCCACGGTTCTGACGGAGCACCACATGCTCGGGGTCCTCCGCACCAGGGAGCCCGACCTGTTCCTGCACGACCTCGGCGGCGAGGGTGAAATGCCCGGCCAGGAGCGCCGCGTCATCCTGTTCGCGGAGGTAGTCCTGACGGACGAAGTGGGCCTGGACAGCGGGTCCGAGCGGCTGCTCCACCGCGTGCGGCCACTCCTCGATCACGACGGACGGATTCCCGGCGGCAGCAGCGGCGGACTTCCGCAGGGTGATCCAGCCGAAGCCCACGCCCTTGGTCTTGCGTGCCTCGAACTCGTCCAGCCAGGCGTCGTACCGCGCGGCGTACTCGGTGGGGTCCGTGCGGTGGTCGCCGCTGTCGCGCAGCCACAGCTCCGCGTACTGCGTGACGTCCTGAACCTCGCGCTGCACGATCCAGGCATCACAGCCGTGCGGCACCCAGGAACTCAGCCGGGTCTGCCACTCCTCGCCCTCGATGTGCTGCCAGTTGGCGAGAAAGTGGGCATACCCGCCTTCGTTCAACCGGTCGCCCGCCTGCTGCACCAGGGTCCGGCACAGGTCGTCGCCGCCCATGCCGCCGTCGCGGTAGGTGAGGCGGGCACCGGGCGAGATGACGAACGGCGGGTTGGAGACGATCAGGTCGTACGTCTCGGTGCCGACGGGCTCGTACAGGGAGCCCTGACGCAGATCGGCCGCGGCGACGCCGGAGAGGGCGAGCGTCAGCCGGGTGAAGTCCAGCGCTCGCGGGTTGAGGTCGGTGGCGGTGACCCGGGTGGCGTGCTGCGAGGCGTGCAGCGCCTGGATGCCGGAGCCCGTACCGACATCGAGCGCGGAGGCGACAGGTGTACGGACGGTGATGCCCGCGAGCGTGGTGGACGCCCCGCCGACGCCGAGGACCACGCCCTCCTCCCTCGAGCCGATGCCGCCCGCGCCGCCGACCGCGCACCCCAGGTCGGAGACGATGTACCAGTCCTGCCCTTCGGGACCGCCGTACGGCCGCACGTCGACCGTGGCCCGCACTTCGCCGGCGGTGTGGGTCACCCAGCCGTCCTCGACGCACTCGGCCAGGGGGAGCGCGGCGCGGGCCCGCTCGTACGGGACCGGGTGCTGGAGCAGGAAGAGCCGCACCAGCGTGTCGAGCGGGGAGTCGCCCCGGGTGGCCCGCAGGGCCGGGACCGTCTCGCTCCGGGCGAGCGCGGCATAGGCGGGGGCACCGAGCAGGTCGAGGAGCCCGTCGGCGGTGAAGGCGGCGGCGAGCAGGGCTGCACGGAGCCGGGGCGAACGGTCGGGCACGGGGAGGCTGGTCGTACTCACCCCCTCATTGTGGCCGCTCCCACTGACAACGGCAGCGGCCCGGCGCCCACCGGGGCCGCCGGGCCGTACGCACAACGGCCGCAGTCGCTACAACCGCCGTACCTGCTACGACTGCCGCACCTGCTACGGCTACGGCTGCCGCGGCCGTTCGGTTACGACTTCTTGCTGGGCGAGGCGGACGGCGACGGGGCGCCCGGCTTCGGGGAGGCGGTGTTCGGCGCCACCGAGGCCGTCGGCTTCTGGCAGCCCTTCTGCTTCGCCATCGCGGCGGCTACCTCGCCGGACTGGAGCTTCCTCAGGGCCTTGTCACCACCGTTGCTGATCTTGTTCAGCTCGTCCGCGATGCCCTTGAGGCCGTCGGCGAACTTCGCCTGGTCCTTCGTGTCGAGGGCGTCGACCTTCTTCTCCAAGTTCGCGTACGCCGCGGAGGAGGCGTTCAACTCCTTCACGGCCTCCTTCTGCGTGGTCTCGCCACCGTCGACCGGCGGCGCGCCCGCCGAATCGACAGCCGCACCCAGAGCCTTGTACGCCTGCGAGATCTGCTGGAAGGCGGCCGAGTCGGTCCTCTGGACGTCGGCGGGCTTGCTGTTGTCCGCGGTCTGCTGCTGGATGGCGGCGTTGGCGTTCGCGATCTTCTGGAGCTGGGGCTGGACCTTGTCACAGACCGCCTTGGCCCAGTCGTTCACCTTGTCGCTGTTGTCGTCGCTGCTGCAGCCCGACAGCGTGAGTACCAGTACCGCACCGCCGGACAGCGCGGCCGCAAGCTTCTTGTTCACCGGATCGGTCCCTTCCAAGGCTCTCGGCCCCGGAACTTACACGTCGGGCGCCCTCCATCCGGGTGCCGGGCGCCCAATGAGAGATCTTTTGTAGCCATTTGCACCAAGGAAAATGAGGGAGATACAACTCACCCACGCGGCTCTCCAGAGCCCTCCGGGCGGGTGAACACCTGCACGAGCAAGCACCCGGACGGGACCGCCGACGGGGGCACCGCCCGGCGCCCCGGCCGATGCCCCGCTGCCGGGCCGCCGAAGAGACCGCGGGCGGACGACACACCAGAGTGCGTCGCCCGCCCGGTCATGGGCCGAGGGCGGCTACGTATCGCCACCCTCGCCGCCCTCTTCCCGTCACCGCTTCACGAAACCGCCGCCTCTCCGGGCGACTCGGCGGGCCTGCCTCCGCCACCGGCCCCGCCACCGGGGCCCTCCTCGTCCCCCACGGCGACCCCACGCCGTTTCGAGACGTAGACGGCGCCGATGATGACGACGGTGGCCAGCGCCGCGACCGCCGCCCGCACGCCGGCGCTCGCGTCCTGCCCGTAGCTGAACTGCACCACTGCCGGGGCAATGAGCAGCGCGACCAGGTTCATCACCTTGAGCAGAGGGTTGATCGCCGGACCTGCCGTGTCCTTGAACGGGTCGCCGACCGTGTCACCGATGACGGTCGCGGCATGGGCCTCACTGCCCTTGCCGCCGTAATGGCCGTCCTCGACGAGCTTCTTGGCGTTGTCCCACGCACCACCGGAGTTGGCGAGGAAGACCGCCATCAGCGTGCCGGTGCCGATGGCACCCGCGAGATACGAACCCAACGCCCCGACACCGAGTGTGAACCCGACGGCGATCGGCGCCAGGACCGCGAGCAGGCCGGGCGTGGCGAGCTCGCGCAGGGCGTCCTTGGTGCAGATGTCGACGACGCGTCCGTACTCCGGCTTCTCGCTGTAGTCCATGATCCCGGGGTGCTCGCTGAACTGCCGTCGCACCTCGTAGACCACGGATCCGGCGGATCGGGACACCGCGTTGATCGCCAGCCCGGAGAAGAGGAAGACGACCGCGGCACCGAGGATCAGGCCCACCAGGTTGTTGGGCTGCGAGATGTCCAGGCTGAGGGTCATCTCCCCGGCCTTGGCCCCCACGCCGTCGACGGCCGTGGCGATCGCGTCGCGGTACGAGCCGAAGAGCGCCGAGGCCGCCAGTACGGCCGTGGCGATGGCGATGCCCTTGGTGATGGCCTTGGTGGTGTTGCCGACGGCGTCCAGGTCGGTGAGGACCTGCGCGCCGGCGCCGGTGACGTCGCCGGACATCTCCGCAATGCCCTGCGCGTTGTCGGAGACCGGGCCGAAGGTGTCCATGGCAACGATGACACCGACGGTGGTGAGCAGCCCGGTCCCTGCCAGGGCCACCGCGAAGAGCGCCAGCATGATCGACGTACCGCCGAGCAGGAACGCCCCGTAGACGCCCAGGCTGATCAGCAGGGCCGTGTAGACGGCAGACTCCAGACCGATGGAGATACCGGCGAGTACGACGGTGGCCGGGCCGGTCAGCGATGACTTGCCGATGTCCCTGACGGGGCGCCGGCCGGTCTCGGTGAAGTAGCCGGTCAACTGCTGGATCAGAGCGGCCAGCACGATGCCGATGGCGACGGCGACCAGGGCGAAGACCCGCGGGTCGCCGCCGTGCGAGGTGATGGCGCTGTCGGTGACACCGTGCAGATCCGCGTACGAGGACGGCAGATAGACGAAGACGCCCACGCCGACCAGGACGAGCGAGATCACCGCGGAGATGAAGAATCCGCGGTTGATTGCGGTCATTCCGCTGCGGTCGGCGCGCCGCGGGGCGACCGCGAAGATCCCGATCATCGCGGTGACCACGCCGATCGCCGGAACGATCAGTGGAAAGGCCAGTCCGGCGTCGCCGAAGGCGGCCTTGCCGAGGATGAGCGCGGCGACGAGCGTCACGGCGTACGACTCGAAGAGGTCGGCGGCCATGCCCGCGCAGTCGCCGACGTTGTCGCCCACGTTGTCGGCGATGGTGGCGGCGTTGCGCGGGTCGTCCTCCGGGATGCCCTGCTCCACCTTGCCGACGAGGTCGGCTCCGACGTCCGCGGCCTTGGTGAAGATGCCGCCGCCGACCCTCATGAACATGGCGATCAGCGCGGCACCGAGACCGAAGCCCTCCAGCACCTTCGGAGCGTCGGCGGCATAGACGAGGACCACACAGGAAGCCCCGAGCAGGCCGAGGCCCACGGTGATCATGCCGACCACGCCACCCGTGCGAAAAGCGATCTTCATCGCCTTGTGTGAAACGGTGGTGAGATCTTTTTCGGGTTCGCCCTCCGCAGGAGTCGCCTCCCGAGCGGCAGCGGCCACGCGGACGTTGCTGCGTACGGCGAGCCGCATCCCGATGTATCCAGTGGTCGCCGAGAAAAGCGCACCCACCAGGAAGAACAACGAACGGCCCGCGCGCTGCGACCAGTTGTCGGCCGGAAGCAGCAGAAGCAAGAAGAAGACCACGACGGCAAAGATGCCGACGGTGCGCAGCTGCCGGGCCAGATAGGCGTTCGCGCCTTCCTGGACGGCTGCCGCAATCTCCTTCATGCGGTCGGTGCCCTCACCGGCCGCCAGCACCTGACGCACCAGCAGTCGGGCGACGACCAGTGCGGCAACGGCAACGACCGCGACGACGGCCACGATGACGCGATTGTCATCGGTGAGCACCGCGGCCGCGAGAGACGCGGGCCGGCTGGAAGGGGTGGAAAGTGCGGAATCTTGCGCCAGTCCTGCCAGTGGGGTGTTGAAGAACTCCGCCATACGTCCTCCTTGACGCTCAGCGCTCAAGACGTGGACGGATTGTAAGGAGCGGAAGCCGATCAAAACAGTGCGCGGTAAATGTAATTGACCTTCACGGGCGGCTCGGTAAATGATCGCGCCCACGAATCGACCCGAATGCAGTAATGGGGCAGGCGCATTTTCCGTAGATCAATGATCACACAGAAATGAAAAAAGGCCCTGCTCGGCAGGGCCTCAATGACGGATCAAGAAATATGTCGGGGATGGTTCGGGGGAGGGATCCGACGGGATCGGGACCGGCGGACCGCCCGTGGTGGCTGCGGAGCCTCAGGGAAGCACCGTCACTGGCGTCTTCGGCCAGCTCATGCGGATCACTCCGCCGTTGGCTCCCGACCTGACCTCCACATCGTCGACGAGGCCGCTGATGACCGCGAGGCCCATCTCGTCCTCGCCGTCGGAATCCGGCCCATCGAGCCCCACGCCGGGCGTGGCGCCGCGTGTCGCAGGGGCCTCGGCGGATCCGCCGGGCTCGGGCTCGGCGCCCGGTCCGGGCACCTCGTCGCCGACCTCGATCGAGAAGGACTTCTCCTCCTCGATCAGGACGACCGAGACGGGAGCGGCGATGCCGTGACTGCGGTGCAGCCCGACTGCGCGGCTGCAGGCTTCACCGACGGCGAGTCTGACCTCGTCGAGCACGGCTTCATCGACCCCCGCCCGGCGCGCCACGGCGGCTGCCACGAGGCGGGCCGTCCTGACGTGTTCGGGCTGGGCACTGAAGCGGAGTTCAACGGTGGCCATGGGATCCCCCTCAGACGTACGGGTATGCATCCCGGCGGCCCGGGCACACTGCCCGGATACCCCGGCTCTTCTTCGGGTCTTCTTCCGGTTTTGTTTCCGCGTTCATTCGGACTGCTTCCGGATTTCTTCCGGAACCGACGAACCCGGCGACCGACCTGGTCGGCGGCCGCGCGGAGAGCCGGCCCGCTGACGTCCGTCTGCCGACCGGCGGACGGACCACTCCCGGGCAACCGAACAACCGACGACCGGCCGACAAGCGACTGCCCGCCGGACGACCGGTCGGCAGGCAACCGACGACCCACCGGTCGGCCGACCGGCAACCGACCGGACGCCGACCGGCTGCCCGGCAACCGGAGCACCGACTGCCCGGTCTCCCGGCCGCCGGCACCGATCGCCCGGCCGACTGCCTGACTGCGACAACCGGCCGTTCAGGCCACCTGCACGGCACCGGCCGCCGGTCAGGGCTACCGGTACACCGACCACTGGTCGGACCGCGGACGACCGCGGACCGGCCGTCAGTCGGTGGCCGCAACGGCCTCGTCGACCGTGGTGTGAATCGGGAACACCTTGGTCAGACCAGTGATCCGGAAGATCTTGAGAATGCGCTCCTGGTTGCAGACCAGGCGCAGCGAGCCCTCATGGGCCCGGACACGCTTCAGGCCGCCCACGAGCACGCCGAGGCCGGTGGAGTCGAGGAAGTCGACGCCTTCCATGTCGACAACCAGGTGGTAGCTGCCGTCATTCACCAACTCGACCAACTGCTCGCGCAGCTTGGGCGCGGTATACACATCAATCTCGCCACCGACCTCGACGACCGTACGGTCGCCACCAGGGCCGGACACATTGCGAGTCGACAAGGACAGGTCCACGGATCCTCCAGCACCTTGCTATCGAGCGGTCGCCCCTCGGTCTCCCCGGCGGAGCCAGGGGACGGATCGCCAGCCGCGATGGCATTCAATCACTTACCAGCAGCCATGCACGACGCCTTGGGACCATTGTCCGTCACGCCAGTGACACACTCGGTGCCGATGGCCAAGAATCACCGCCCCAGTCGACCAGCCGAGAACAGGGACTCGCGCCCCTCTCCGGCCATGGTCCTCGACCGGCTCGCCGCAGTGGCGGGCCGGTCCGCGCGCATCACTCATACGGAGCACTTGCCCCCGCGCACGGGAACCCATGCCATCTGGCCCGATCGCATCCGGCCAGAAGTGATCGCCGCGATCCAGAAGGCCGGAATCGACCATCCGTGGGCACACCAGGCGGCCGCCGCCGAGCACGCCCTGGACGGCGAGTCCGTGATCATCGCCACGGGCACGGCTTCCGGCAAGTCGCTCGCGTACCTCGCCCCGGTACTCACCACCCTGCTCGACGGCTCCGAGGCCCCGAACGGCCGTGGCGCGACCGCCCTGTATCTCGCCCCCACCAAGGCCCTGGCCGCCGATCAGAGGCGTGCGGTGAAGGAACTCGCGGCACCACTCGGCAACGCCATCAGGCCTGCGGTCTACGACGGCGACACCCCCGTCGAGGAACGCGAATGGGTGCGCCAGTACGCCAACTACGTCCTGACCAATCCCGACATGCTGCACCGCGGGATACTCCCGTCCCACCCCCGATGGTCCTCCTTCCTGCGCGCCCTGCGCTTCGTCATCATCGACGAGTGCCACACCTACCGCGGTGTCTTCGGCTCCCACGTCGCCCAGGTGGTACGCAGGCTGCGCCGCCTGTGCGCCCGCTACGGAGCGGATCCGGTCTTCCTCCTCGCCTCGGCCACCGCGGCTGAGCCATCCGTCGCGGCGGGCCGCCTCACCGGTCTCCCGGTCAAGGAGGTCGCCGACGACGCCTCGCCACGCGGCGAGCTGCTCTTCGCCCTGTGGGAGCCGCCTCTGACCGAGCTCCACGGTGAAAAGGGCGCGCCCGTCCGCCGTACCGCCACCGCCGAGACCGCCGACCTCCTCACCGATCTGACCGTCCAGGGCGTCCGCTCGGTCGCCTTCGTACGCTCCCGGCGCGGGGCCGAGCTGATCTCCGTCATCGCCAAGGAACGCCTCGCCGAGGTGGACCGCTCCCTGCCCGCCCGGGTCGCCGCCTACCGCGGGGGCTATCTCCCCGAGGAGCGCCGCGCCCTGGAGCGCGCCCTGCACTCCGGGCGGCTGCTCGGCCTTGCCGCCACCACCGCCCTCGAACTCGGCGTCGACGTGTCCGGCCTGGACGCCGTCGTCATCGCCGGTTATCCGGGCACCAGGGCGTCGCTGTGGCAGCAGGCGGGCCGCGCCGGACGCTCCGGCCACGGCGCCCTGGCCGTCCTGGTCGCCCGCGACGACCCGCTGGACACCTTTCTCGTCCACCATCCCGAGGCCCTGTTCCAGCAGCCCGTGGAGTCGACCGTCCTCGACCCGGACAACCCGTACGTCCTCGCCCCGCACCTGTGTGCCGCCGCTGCGGAGCTCCCGCTCACCGAAGCCGATCTGGAGCTCTTCGGTCCGGCCGTGGCCGAACTGCTGCCGCAGCTGGAAGCCGCGAAGCTGCTGCGCAGACGCGCGTCGGGCTGGCACTGGACCCGCCGCGAGCGCGCCGTCGATCTCACCGACATCCGGGGCGAGGGCGGTCGCCCCGTCCAAATCGTCGAGGAGGGCACCGGCCGGCTGCTGGGCACCGTCGACGAGGCTGCCTCGCACACCGCCGTCCATGAAGGCGCCGTCCATCTCCACCAGGGCCGCACCTATCTGGTCCGGAAGCTGGATCTGGAGGATTCGGTGGCCTTGGTCGAAGGGGCCAACCCGCCGTACTCGACGACTGCCCGCGACACCACCGCCATCGCCGTCCTGGAGACCGACACCGAGATCCCATGGGGTGACGGGCGGCTCTGCTACGGCTCGGTGGAAGTCACCAACCAGGTCGTCTCCTTCCTGCGTCGCAAACTGATCACCGGCGAGGTCCTCGGCGAAACCAAACTGGATCTGCCGCCCCGCACTCTGCGTACGCGCGCCGTGTGGTGGACCATCACACAGGATCAGCTCGACGCCGCCCGCATCAACCCGGAGATCCTCGGCGGCGCCCTGCATGCCGCGGAGCACGCTTCGATCGGGATGCTGCCGCTCTTCGCCACCTGCGACCGATGGGATATCGGTGGCGTCTCCGTACCGTTGCACCCGGACACCCTCCTGCCCACGGTCTTCGTGTACGACGGACATCCGGGCGGTGCCGGATTCGCCGAGCGGGCCTTCCACACCGCCCGCGCATGGCTGACCGCGACCCGCCAGGCCATCGCGTCCTGCGAATGCGAGGCCGGCTGCCCGTCCTGCATCCAGTCCCCCAAGTGCGGCAACGGCAACGATCCACTGCACAAACGCGGCGCCGTGCGTCTCCTCAGCGAACTCCTCCGGTGGGCTCCGCCGGATTCCGGGGAGCCGAGCCCTCCGGAATCGTCGGAGGCGACGGCTCCGGAGGATCGGGAACAGCCACCGGAGGGCCCGCCCGGGACCTGACCTCCGGTTCGTACGGTCCGAAACGCACCTGGGCCGTCACATCGGCGACCTCTCCTCGCACCACGCACCGGACCACCACGACCCCCTGTGCCGCGGCCACCTTCTCGGCCGCCCCACATGCCTCCTCGGCCCCTTGCAGGGCCCGGTCGGCCGCGGCCAGAGCCGCCAAGTCCGCCGCGCCGCCGGCCAGGTGCCGAACGGCTACCACCTTCCCGAGCGCCAGCACGACAGCGAACACCGCACACAAGGTAGCCGTGGTCATCGCCACCCACACCGTCGCCAGCCCCCTGTCCCGGCCCGCCGGGCCCTGGTCCGGCTCGCGGCCCCGTCCCCGTCCGTGACCCGGGCCGCCGGACCCACGTACGTGGAGCCGCCCGGTCACAGCCGACGCGGCACCCCGTCCCATCCCGGTCATGGCGTCACCCCCACCGTGTCCTCGGCCAGTGCCACCGCCTCCGCATGAAGCGTCAGGGCCAGCGGGCCGAGTCCGGGGGTGGGCGCCGCCACCCGCACCCGCCACAACTCCCCGGCCCGCTCCATCGCGATTTCGGCCCCGCCGGGTGCGGCCGAACGGGCGACTTCCAACACCTGTGGCTCCGGTTCCGAACGGGCCGCCGCCCTCGCCCCCGCTCTGGCCGCGTCCACGCACCGGATCTGGGCGGAGGCGGCCATCAGCGCCCAGACCAGGGCCAGGGCGAACACCACCAGTACCGGAATCGCCAAGGCGGCTTCCGCCGTCACCGCACCCCGGTCCCCGCCCGCGCCCGCAGTCCCCGATCGGCCCCCGGCACACGCCCCGGAACCATTCCTAGAACTTCGCATCGAGTGCGTCCTTCACCAGTGACTGCAGCGCGGACATGACCGGCTGGCTGTTCACCACCTTGTAGAGCACCGCCGCGAACGCACAGGCCGCGATCGTCCCCACCGCGTATTCGGACGTCGTCATTCCGTTGTCCGACCGGACTCGGCGCGCCATGCTCCGCACCCAGCCCCTGATTCGCTGCACCATTTCAACCCCCGAGAAATGCGTAATTAATATGAATAGATAATTTCAGCGCTTTTCATTCAGGCGGAGTGAAGCAGGCCGGTCGCCAGCCCGATCACCACCGGCGCCACGCCGACTGCCAGGAACGCGGGCAGAAAACAGAGCCCGACCGGTGCGGTGATCAGCACGCCTGCCCGCTGGGCGCGCGTCACGGCCGCGCTCGCCCGCTCCGCCCGCATCGCCTCGGCCAGCCGCGCCACCGGCTCCGCCGCCGGAGCTCCGGTCGATCCCGCCCGGTCCAGGCAACGGGACAGCGCGCCGGCGCCAGGTATCTCCCCGAACCGCCCCCACGCCACGGCCGGTTCACCACCGAGCCGGATCTCCGCCGCCGTCCGCGCCAGACACACGCCGACCGGTCCGCCCAGCGAATCCCCTACCGCCTCCGCCGCCTCCCAGGGGCCTGCTCCGGCCGAAATGCATGCCGCCAAGAGATCTGCCGCCAGCGGGAGTTGGCGTGCGGCCTCAGCCATTTCCGAAGCACCGGCACCCTGTTCGCCGCTGCGCCGGGCCCGCTGCCACCGCCGGGCGATGTACGCCCCGGCAAGCCCGGCCACGCACCCCAACAGGCCGCCGACCAGGACCACGCCCGTCGCCACAGCCCCCAGCGGTGCGATCCACTCCTTGGCTGCCAGGGCGCCGGAAACCGCACGCCCGGGTCGACGCTTCTCCGCACCGATCGCCATCAGCGCCGCACCCCGGCGGCGTACCGCCCGCCGATGCCGCCGCCCCGACAGAGCGAGAGCCAGATACAGGGCCAGGCCCAAAACCCCCCACACCGCCGCCACCAGGTGGGCGGCATCGCCGATGACTCCGTTCATGCCGCCTCCCCCGCCCGTACGATCCGTCCGGCCCAGCAGAGCCCGGCAGCCTCCAGCAACCCACCCGCCACCAGACAGACCAGCCCGGCCGGCGTGTGCAGCAGCA
Organism: Streptomyces sp. NBC_00846; assembly: GCF_045207325.1. NCBI lineage: Bacteria > Bacillati > Actinomycetota > Actinomycetes > Kitasatosporales > Streptomycetaceae > Streptomyces > Streptomyces sp. NBC_00846. The sequence goes on from NZ_CP108846.1 coordinate 3,368,329, forward strand.
CCTCCAACGGATCCGCTCCGAGCGCCGCCCCCAGTCCCAGCCCAAGCACCGGCAGCAGCGCGAGCACGGCCACCGTCGACCAGGCACCCGCCAGTTGGGCCCGTAACTCCTCGCGTCTGCATCGCTCGGACCGCAGTGCACCTTCCAGGCGGTCCAGCCCCGCCGCGAGCCCGGCCCCACCGTCCGCCGCCACCCGCCAGCAGGCCGCGACCCCGGCAAGCCCGTCCAGGCCCGGCTCCCGTGCCGCCTGCCCGAGCGCCCTCGGTACATCGCCACCGAACCGTGCCGCGGCGGACACACCAGCCTCCGCCGCTCCCATCACCCCGGTCCCGCGGACTGCGACGAGCAGCGCCTGCCCCGGCTCGTGTCCGGCCCGCAGCTCACCCACGACTGCGCCGCACAGCGCCACCAGCCCATCGGCTCGGCGTTCCCGCTTACGCGTCAGGGCCTGTCTCCGCAGCCACCGCCGCACCAGCGGCACCGCGACCGCCCCGGCCAGTAGCGGAAGCACGGACTCCCCCAGCACCGCGATGGCCAGCGCCACCGGCAGACAGAGCCACTCCCGCCGCTCCCGCAACCGCGCCTGGAACCACGCCCGAATCCGCTCCCAGCGCGCACGCAGCGTCGACTCCACCTCTCCGTCGACGAACAGCCCCCGGGCCCTCCGCCGCCCCTGGTCCTGCGCCACCACCAACCAGGCCGCCACCGCGACGCACAAGACCGCCGCGCAGCCCGCAGTCGCCGACAGCCCCGGCGCCGCACCGCCGCTCACAGCGCACCGCCGATCAACGACCGCAGCCGCTCCCAGCCCCGCTCCCGCACGAATCCGCCGGCGCCCCAGCGCAGCGCCGGCACGGTCACCACCAGCCCGGCCGCGTCCCGCTCCAGCACCTGCACCTCGGCGATCCGCCGCTGTCCGGCCCGGTCCCGTACGAGATGGACCACCACTGACAGCGCCGCCGCCAACTGGCTGTGAAGTGCTGCCCGGTCCAGCCCCGCCGCCGTCCCCAGCGCCTCAAGACGGGCTGGTACATGCTCGGCGGCATTGGCGTGAACCGTCCCGCAACCGCCCTCGTGCCCGGTATTCAGCGCGGCCAGCAGTTCGGTGACCTCGGCACCCCGCACCTCCCCGACGACCAGCCGGTCGGGCCGCATCCGCAGCGCCTGCCGCACCAGGTCCCGAAGAGTCACCCGGCCCGCCCCCTCCTGATTGGCGGGGCGCGACTCCAAACGCACCACATGCGGATGGTCCGGCCGCAGCTCCGCCGAATCCTCGGCGAGCACGATTCGCTCACGCTCCCCGACTGCACCCAGCAGACTCGACAGGAGGGTCGTCTTTCCGGCTCCCGTCCCCCCGCTGATCAGATAGGAGACCCGGGCGTCCACCAAGGCCCGCAGCACCCGGTCGCCGTCCGGTGGCACCGTCCCGGCCTCGACCAGTTCCGTCAGCGAGAAGGCCCGCGGGCGTACCACCCGCAGCGACAGACACGTCGAGCCGACGGACACCGGCGGCAGCACGGCGTGCATACGGGTGCCGTCCGGCAGCCGTGCGTCCACCCAGGGCCGGGCGTCGTCGAGCCGCCGCCCCGACACGGCCGCCAGCCGCTGAGCCAGCCTGCGCACCGCGGCAGCGTCCGGGAACGTCACCGCAGTGATTTCGAGCCCGCCGCCCCGGTCCACCCACACCCGGTCCGGCGCACAGACCAGCACATCCGTCACCGCCGGGTCGGCGAGCAGCGGTTCCAGCACTCCGGTCCCGACCAGCTCGCCGCGCAGCTCATCGGCCGCACCAAGCACTTCAGCATCACCGAGCAGCCGCCCCTGGGCACGCAGTGCGGCCGCGACCCCGGCCGGGGTCGGCGCCGCGCCGCTCTGCGCCAGCCGCTGCCGTACGGCGTCGAGCAGCGTCTCGGTCATGACGCATCCCCAGCGGTGCGGCTCCCGACGCCCTCCGGGGCGAGCGCCCGCTCCCAGAAGGCCGTGCAGAACCTGGCCAGTGGACTGCGCGCGCTGCTGCCGGGGGGTGCCCCGCCGTCCTGGGCCGCCAGCAGCCCGGTTTCGAGCGGGAGTTCACCAGCAAGCGGCAACCCAAGCGCTTGCGCCACCCACCGTTCGTCGAGGCCCGCCGCGTACGGACCGCGCGCCACCACCCGCAGGTCGTCCAGGACCATTCCGGCCATCGCCGCCACCCGCTTCGCCGCCGCAACCGCCCGAAGCTCCCCCGGGACCACCAACAGCCCGAGGTCCAGCTGCGCGAGCGCCTCGGCGACCGCCTCGTCGACCCGGCGTGGCAGATCGACGACAACCACCCCGCCGAGCCTGCGCGCGGCGGCCAGCACAGCCTGTATGGCCGGCGGCGGGATCACCACCCAGTCGTCGCGGCCCCAACTGAGCACCCGCAAACCGTGCAGTGCGGGAAGCGACTCCTCCAGCGCGCCTCCGCCGACCCGCCCTTTGGAATGGGCGAAATCCGGCCATCTCATTCCCTCGGTCCGCTCGCCGCCGAGCAGCACATCGATGCCCCCGCCGAGCGGGTCACCGTCGATCAGCATGGTCCGCCGCCCGGCCCTGGCCGCCGTCACCGCGAGGGCGCAGGCCAGTGTGGATGCGCCGGAACCGCCCCGCCCGCCGATCACCCCGACGGTGAGTGCCGGCCGGCCCACGCCTTCCGCCGCATTGGCGATCTGATCGACGAGCCAACCCTCGGATTCGGGCAGCCTCAGCACATATTCGGCCCCGATCTCGACGGCGCGACGCCAGACGTCCGGGACATCCTGGTCCCGGCCGACGAGCATCACACCGCGCCTGCGCGCCACCCCGCGGCACCGCTGGGCTGCGTCGTCCCCCACGAGAACCATCGGGGCCTGATCCCAGCTGCCTCTGCGCTCGGGCAGCGAGTGATGAACTTCCGGTTCCGCTCCAGCGGCGGCGCACAGCCGCAGCAGATCGTCGAGGAGTTCCACATCCTCGGTCACGATCAACGGTCCGCCCCGCCGCACTTCGGCGCTCGGCAGACGATCCCGTGCGTTGGATTCAGCCACGATCTCCACCCCCTTCTCACTGCACCTTCATCACAGTTCGCGCTGATCCCGGAGCGTTCCGGGATCAGCGATTCCACAACCCGCGGACTTCGCGGCTGGAATCACCGTGCAACGCTTCGGGAAATCGTGTGGATCTTGCTCAAAAACTGTGGACAACCCCACCGCTGTGAATAACTCGGTCACTCATACCGGCGACTCCCGGAGAGCAGCACTTCCGCTACGCACCGTGACGGGGCACGATGATGGGAGACGGGCGAGAAGTGAGCCGTCGTAGCCGAAACGGAGGCGGAATGCTTGATTCCAAACCGCGGAAATGGGTCCGGACATGCGACGACCCCCGCCGGGGGGGAGAGCGGGGGTCGTCCCCACGGCCGACTCGGGGGGGGAGGAGCCGGACCGGGTTAGCACGGTCGCGAACGATCCGTGACTTCCATGGTGTACCCGAGAGCCTTCTCAGGCAAACCCACGCGCCAGAGTTTACGCCGAATGGTGGGCCCCTATGCTCTGCCTTGTGGAAAACCGCTTCTTGCCGCGCACAGCAGCCTTCTTCGACCTGGACAAGACGGTCATTGCGAAGTCTTCGACGCTGACCTTCAGCAAGTCCTTCTACCAAGGCGGACTGATCAACCGCCGCGCCGTGCTGCGCACTGCGTACGCACAGTTCGTGTTCCTCGCCGGGGGTGCAGATCACGACCAGATGGAACGGATGCGGGAATATCTCTCCGCGCTCTGCAAGGGTTGGAACGTACAGCAAGTGAAGGAAATCGTCGCCGAGACCCTGCACGATCTGATCGACCCAATCATCTACGACGAAGCGGCGACGCTCATCGAGGAGCACCACACCGCCGGACGCGATGTGGTGATCGTCTCGACCTCGGGCGCCGAGGTCGTCGAGCCGATCGGCGAGCTGCTCGGCGCCGACCGAGTCGTCGCCACCCGAATGGTCGTCGGCGACGACGGCTGCTTCACCGGCGAAGTGGAGTACTACGCCTACGGACCGACGAAGGCCGAGGCGATCAAGGCACTCGCGGTGTCGGAGGGGTACGACCTCTCGCGTTGCTACGCCTACAGCGATTCGGCGACCGATGTACCGATGCTGGAATCGGTCGGACACCCGCACGCAGTGAATCCGGACCGCACTCTGCGGCGCGAGGCGACCCTCCGCGAGTGGCCGGTTCTCGTCTTCGATCGACCGGTCCGGCTCAAGCAGCGGCTGCCCGCTTTCACAATGCCGCCGCGTCCCGCGCTGGTCGCGGCGGCGGCGGTGGGCGCGGCCGCGGTCACGGCGGGACTGGTCTGGTACACCTCCCGTCGCCGCTCCATCAATCCCTCCGTCTGACCTCGCGACCCGGGCGGCACCCCGATGCCGTGAACCCGCTGCCCGACCCCGCCCATGGGGCCGGACAAGGCGACCACCTCGACCCAATTCACCGACTGAACCAAGCTGTCCAACTCGCCCGTAATTGAACCTAAAAGTAAAGAAGTGTGGCCAGCACTACCGCTCACACCAGCCCTGGAGTACAAAGGACTCAACGGCCCGCGAGACCAAGGACGTCCGAGAGGATTACCTGTAACGCAGAGAAGGCCCCACGGACCGAGCATGAAAACCGAGCACCCACGCGACGTCGACCCGTCGATTACGGGCCAGCCGCACCAGGGAACGGGCAAAGCCCCCGACCTGATGGGCACATATCGAGGACGCCTGGTAACTGGGTAGACATGCCAGCGGCGGTACCGAGGACGGTACCGCCGCAACCCTTGCACCGGGCCGTGAAGTTGCCCCGGCGAAGTCACCGCGAAGCCGCCCTTGGCCCGGTGGAATCACCGCACTGAAGTTACGACCCTGACGTTATGCGGTGGAGTTTCACGGCTGACAATTCAGCCCGTCGCACCCGGCACCGCGACACCGCCGCGTCGTTACGCGGCGCCGCGCTGCAGCGCCTCGCACACCGCCGTCGATTCCCTGACTCCCAGTTCCACAGCGCGCCCGCAGTGCGCGATCCAGGTCGCCAACCCGTCCGGCGTCCCCGAAAGGTAGCCATCGAACGCCGCGATATACGCCGCCCGGCCCTGCTCGGCGTGCCCCACCTCGGCGGGGCAGACCGATTTGGGGTCGAGCCCGCTCCCGATCAACACGATCCGCTCGGCGGTCCGTGCGACGAGGCCGTTGTACGAACCGAAGGGGCGCAGGGCCAGCAGTTCACCGTGCACAACCGCCGCCGTCACCAACGCGGGCGCCGAAGTGCCCGAAAGGATCAGCCCGGAGAGCCCTTCCAGCCGTCCGGCCACCTCGTCGGCGCCCGGCAGCGGCGCTTGGATCAGCGGTTCGTCCACGGGTTCGCCCGTCAGCCGCGGTCGGCCGACAGCGTCCTCGGGTTCGGCGCCGCCGGCCGCAACCAGATGAAGCCGCGCCAGAACACGCAAGGGCGACTGCCGCCAGATGGAAAGCAGTTGGCCCGCTTCGGCGGTCAGCCTCAGGGCCGCTCCGATCACATGCGCCTCACCGTCTCCACTGAAGTCGGTGCGGCGGCGCACCTCCTCCAGGTTCCAGTCGGCCCCGGACAGTGCCGCCGAGCCACGGGCGCCGCGCAGTGCCGCTTCGGCGGTGACCTCGTTGCTTCGGCGCCGCATGACACGGTGACCGTAGACGCGGTCGACGGCCTTGCGTACGGAGTCCACCGCATCGGCGACTCCCGGCAGGGCGCCCAGGGTGGCGAGCGGATCAGAGGCAGGCGTACTCATAGGTAGCGAGGCTACGCGCCCCACAATCCGTTACGAGCCGGGAGTGGCCTTCTTCACGAAGTGTGACAGCAGAGCGCGATCGTCACGCTACCCTAGGTGAACATGAAGATCGCTTTCGTAGGGAAGGGCGGCAGCGGCAAGACCACGTTGTCCTCGCTCTTCATCCGTCACCTTGCCGCCAATGAAGCCCACGTCGTCGCGGTGGACGCCGACATCAACCAGCACCTCGGGGTCGCGCTCGGCCTCGACGACCAGGAAGCCGCGGCGCTCCCCGCCATGGGGGCCCAGTTGCCTCTGATCAAGGAGTATCTACGCGGCAGCAATCCCCGTATCGCCTCCATCGAGACGATGATCAAGACGACTCCGCCCGGCGAGGGCTCGCGACTGCTGCGGGTCCGTGAGGACAACCCGATCTACGACGCGTGCGCCCGTACGGTCCGGCTCGACGACGGGGAGATCCGGCTGATGGCCACCGGGCCGTTCACCGAGTCGGATCTGGGCGTGGCGTGCTACCACTCCAAGGTCGGTGCGGTGGAGCTCTGCCTCAACCATCTCGTCGACGGCCCCGAGGACTACGTCGTCGTCGACATGACAGCCGGATCGGACTCCTTCGCTTCCGGGATGTTCACCCGTTTCGACATGACGTTCCTGGTCGCCGAGCCGACCCGCAAGGGAGTCTCGGTATATCGCCAGTACAAGGAGTACGCGCGGAACTTCGGGGTCGCGCTGAAGGTCGTCGGCAACAAGGTGCAGGGTGAGGACGATCTGGATTTCCTGCGCGCCGAGGTGGGCGACGACCTGCTGGTCACTGTCGGGCACTCCGACTGGGTACGGGCTATGGAGAAGGGCCGTCCCGCCCGCTTCGAGCTGTTGGAGGCGGACAACCGGATGGCTCTGCAGGCACTGCAGAACGCCGCGGAGGATTCGTACGAACAGCGGGACTGGGAGCGATACACGCGGCAGATGGTGCACTTCCATCTGAAGAACGCGGAGAGTTGGGGCAACGAGAAGACGGGCGCCGACCTCGCCGCCCAGGTCGACCCCGCCTTCGTGCTCGACGAGCGGTACGTGCAGGACGGCGCCGCCCAGCCGGCCTGACCGTCGGCTCAGCCAACCCGGTCAGCCGGCCCAGCCGATCCGGTCGGCCGATGCCCCGGCCGGGAAGAGGCGTTCGTACCGCCGGGATGTCGTTGACATTCCTTCCGCCGGGGCGCCGTTGCACCCCTTATCAGGCGCCGGTTCACAGCAGTACCGGTCCTCAGCCGAAGGACGCTCAGCTCGGTGGCCGCGCACGGCCACCGAGCACTGTCACCGGGGGCCGTCGCCGAGCCGGCGACCGGGCTGATAGGCGTCGGATCCGGCGTGAGCCGTGCCGGCCCCCGATGTCCGGCCCGCTTCCGCCGGCGAGTCAGACACACAGCGGACACCCTTCTTGGTGCAGACCGTCGCGATGGTCTCCTCGACGGCGCGCATGTACGTGCCACCGTTCCAGGGCTCGAAATCGAGAGGCCCCAGATACCGTCCTTCTTCTTCGGCCAGACCTGCTTGTTGACCCCGCTGGAGTCGTACCGGAAGCCCGTGGCCCGCGCTGCGGCGACCATATTCTTCTGCCCCTCCAGACATGGGGTACGGCCGCCGATGAGCTCCTTGTCGTAGTCGAAGGGAAGCGGCTTCTCATCCTTGAGACCGGCGTCGTTGCTCTTCCAGCTCTTCACAAAGGACTTGGCCCGGTCGATCTCGCTCTTCCACTGGTCGACAGACCAGGTGCCGACGCCGCCCTCGGGGCCGCAGAAGTGGCCGTTGAAGCAGGTGCCGATCTCGTCGCCGTCCTCCCAGGCACCGCGCATCCGGCTGATGGTGTTCCGGATTCCCTCGGCCTCGTTGAAGCCGATGTCGGAGCTGCTGACGTTGCGCTTCGGCGGATCGCAGAGCTCCCGTTTGTCTTTCGGCGGCATGTACACGCCGCTGAGGAAGTACGTCGTGTTCGCGTGGTACTTCCTTCCCATCTCGCGGAAGTGCGAGAACAGCTTCTGGCTGTCCTCCCGGAGGAGCGGCCGGCCACCGCAACCAGCGCAACAGCCACGACGCCCAGGGCGACCCGTCCGGCAGCGGTCCTCTTCGCGGCAGCCAGCATCCGCCCACCCTCTTCCTTGCAGCCGATTCGCGTCGAGGTGCCGACACGGCGCGGCCAAAGTCGCGTGCAGCTTTGCCGGAATCAGTGCGATAAGCCGCATAAAAAGCTGCCTATTCACCTGAACAGGTGATCGACCGGGTCATTTAACCTCAAGCATCGACATGAATCTTTACTCTCCATTACGATCTATTTACTGAGAGTTGAGAAATCCCGCCGCTGCAAGCCGTGCCCCACGGCCGCGTCCCCCACGTTCCGCGACCGCACCGCCCCGGAGGAGACGGGAAAATGTCTGCCTACGTACCCACTCGCCATGACCGCCCACCCCGCAGTTCGCGCCCACCCCGCGCCTGGGGGATCAAACGACCACACAGCCCGCCACCGCCGCGTGGCAGCGGACGATTCCGCATCACGGGCGCCGACCTGTCCGCCTCGGTCACGGTCTTCCTGCTCGCCGTCCCCATGTCGCTCGGCCTCGCAGTCGCCATGGACGCCCCGCTGGAAGCCGGCCTCATCTCAGCCGCCATTGGCGGTATCGTCGCCGGGCTGCTCGGCGGCACACCCCTCCAGGTCAGCGGCCCGTCCGCCGGACTGACCGTGGTCACAGCCGAGTTGATCCAGATCTACGGCTGGCGTACCACCTGCGCGATCACCGTCGGCGCCGGACTGCTGCAGATCCTGCTGGGCTCACTGCGGGCGGCGCGCAGCGCCCTCGCCGTCAGCCCCGCCATCGTGCACGGCACCCTCGCCGGAATCGGCGTGGCCATCGCGCTCGCCCAGCTGCACATCGTGCTCGGTGGCTCACCCCAGAGTTCAGCGGTCGCCAACACCCTCGCCCTTCCCGACCAGTTGGGGCGGGTGGGTCCGGCCGCACCCCTGATCGGCGTGCTGACCATCGCCGTCCTGGTCCTGTGGCCGCGGATTCCTGGGCGGATCGGCCGGGTGTTACGGCGGATTCCGGCCGCCCTCGCCGCAGTGGTGACAGCGACGGCGGTGGCCGCGCCGGCCGCACCCGGGATCGCCCGGGTCGACCTGCCGTCCTGGCGCTCCCACGCACTGCCGGAGATGCCGCAAGGTCCCGTACTCGCCCTGGCCACCGCTGTGTTCACTGTGATGTTGGTGGCCAGTCTGGAGTCGCTGCTCGCCGCGGTGGCCGTGGACAAGCTGTCGGCCGACCGCGCCGGTGAGCGAACAGCCGCCCGGTCACAGGCCGACCCGCCTTCGGCGTCCGCGGCGGTGTCGGTACGGGCGTCGGCGTCGGCGCCGCCGGCCCCGCCCGCCAGGCGTTCGGATCTCGACCGTGAGCTGCGCGCCCAGGGCATCGCCAACACCCTGTCCGGACTCGTGGGCGGGCTCGCGGTGTCCGGTGGTGCGGTGCGCAGCTCGGCAAACGTGCGGGCAGGGGCGACGAGCCGCGCCTCCACCGTGCTGCACGGCGTCTGGATGGTTCTCGCCATCGGGCTGCTGGTTACCGTCCTGGAATGGATCCCGCTGGCCGCCCTCGCCGCGCTGGTCATGATGGTCGGCATCAAGATGGTGAGCTTCGCCCACATCCGCAATGTCCATAAGCACCGAGAATTCCTGGTGTACGGGGCGACGATCAGCGGCGTGGTCCTCTTCGGCGTGCTCAAGGGCGTGGCGATCGGCATCGCGGCGGCGGTGGCCGTGGCACTGCATCGGCTGGCCCGGACCAGGATCACCGTGGCCAATCAGGGTGAACGGCATCTGATCGTCGTGCGGGGCCAGTTGACGTTTCTCGCGGTGCCTCGGCTCAGTCGGACGCTTGGACAGTTGCCGCAGGGCGGGGACGTCGTCGTCGAGCTGGACGGCTTCTTCATGGACCACGCGGCGTACGAGGCCATCCAGGACTGGAGCCTTGCCCAGAAGGCCCACGGCGGCAGGGTCGCTTTCACCGGCAGGTCAGGCGGCCGGATCGCCGAGCCCACCTCGTCGGCGCACTTCTGTTGCCGCCCCTGGACGCCCTGGCGGAACCATCACTGCCACGACCGGCCCGAGCAGACGCCCGACGCCCACCCTGGCCCCGGCGCCCCCTTCGACGGCTCCCGCACCGGCCTCGACCCCGTCCGGGGAGCGGACACGAGCCCCTCTCCCAGCACCGTCGACGGCCACAGCTCCGAATCCGGCTCCGCCCCTGATGTCGGTCCCGCTTCCGGCCCCGGAGCCCACAACACTCACGATCCGGCCACGCCAGCCACCGCCCCACGCGGGATCGGCGGCAACCGCCTGGCCAGCGGCCTGAGTTCGTTCCAGCGCAACACCGCCCCGCTGGTGCGCGAGGAGTTGGCCCGGCTGGCTCGCGAGGGTCAGTGCCCCTCCCAGCTCTTCATCACCTGCGCGGACTCCCGCCTGGTCACCAGCATGATCACGGCGAGTGGCCCGGGCGACCTGTTCACCGTGCGGAACGTCGGCAATCTGGTGCCCCCGCCGGATACCGATTCGGGTGACGACTCGGTGGGTGCCGCGATCGAGTACGCGCTGGATGTGCTGAAGGTGGAGTCCATCACCGTGTGCGGGCACTCCGGCTGCGGCGCGATGCAAGCTCTGCTCGACGCCGAGCCCGCTCCGGACACTCCTCAGACGTCCCTGTGGCGCTGGCTGAGACACGGGTTGCCGAGCCTGGAACGGATGGCGTCCCGCCATCACGCCTGGGCACGGATCTCCGGTCGGCTGCCGACCGATGCGGTGGATCAGCTCTGCCTCACCAACGTGGTCCAGCAGTTGGACCATCTACGGGCCCATGAACCGGTGGCCCGGCGACTCTCTCAGGGCACGCTCCAACTGCACGGGATGTACTTTCACGTGGGCGAAGCACAGGCCTACCTGCTGACCGAGGGCGCGAGCGCAGGACTTGCGCTCGACGAGGTCTTCGACCGCGTGGACCCGGGCGTCACCCCCGGCAACGTTCCGGCCCGGGCGCCGGCCGAAACGAAGGCCCCGGTCGAACCCCACGCCCTTGCCGAGGCCCGCACCCGCACCCGCACCCACACCTCGGGCGCTTCCCGCGTCACCGGCGACGCCGACACCCTCGGGTCCACCGCCGTCCCGGGAGCTCCCTCCTCCCCGGGCGATCCTTCGGATCCCGGCCGGTTGGAACGTACTGGCGTCTGAACCGCATTCGTCCCCGGTCCGTGAGACCTTGTGGTCCCGCCTCCGCAACACACCGTGTGACTCCGCAAACGCACCGTGCCGCTCGGCCCCCGTGCCGGCCGGCACGGCGTCGCATCGCGTCAGCCGTACGGGGAAGCGGGACCGTGTCTCCATGCACGCCCATACACGAAACACAGGTCTAAACCAATTTCGGGCAGACACTTGTCACCCGGCCTTTGGCCTGATGAGCTATGCCCCGGGACACAACGGACACCCTGGGAATGGGAGATGTCGTGAGCAACGAAAGCTTGGCCAATCTGCTTCGTGAGGAGCGGCGGTTCGCACCGCCTGCCGATCTGGCCGCGAACGCCAACGTCAAAGCGGAGGCGTACGAGCAGGCCGAGGCGGACCGGCTGGGCTTCTGGGCCGAGCAGGCCCGTCGCCTGACCTGGGCCACGGAGCCGACCGAAACGCTCGACTGGAGCAACCCGCCCTTCGCGAAATGGTTCGCGGACGGCAAACTGAACGTCGCGTACAACTGCGTGGACCGCCATGTCGAGGCCGGCCATGGCGACCGGGTCGCCATCCACTTCGAGGGCGAGCCCGGCGACAGCCGCGCGATCACTTACGCCGACCTCAAGGACGAGGTCTCCCGGGCCGCGAACGCACTCATCGAGCTCGGTGTCGGCAAGGGCGACCGGGTCGCCGTCTATCTGCCGATGATCCCCGAGGCCGCCATCGCGATGCTGGCCTGCGCCCGCATCGGCGCCGCGCACTCGGTGGTCTTCGGCGGCTTCTCCGCCGACGCCATCGCCGCCCGCATCCAGGACGCGGACGCCAAGGTCGTGATCACAAGCGACGGTGGTTACCGCCGGGGCAAGCCGTCCGCGCTCAAGCCCGCCGTGGACGACGCCGTCTCCCGTATCGACAGCGTCGAGCACGTCCTGGTGGTGCGGCGCACCGGCCAGGAGACCGCGTGGACCGAGGGCCGCGACGTCTGGTGGCACGAGATCACCGGCCGGCAGTCCGCCGAGCACACCCCCGAGGCGTTCGACGCGGAGCAGCCGCTCTTCGTCCTGTACACCTCCGGCACCACGGGTAAGCCGAAGGGCATCCTGCACACCTCCGGTGGCTACCTCACGCAGGTCGCATACACGCACCACGCAGTCTTCGACCTCAAGCCGGAGACCGACGTCTTCTGGTGCACCGCCGACATCGGCTGGGTGACCGGCCACTCGTACATCGTCTACGGCCCGCTCGCCAACGGCGCGACGCAGGTCATGTACGAGGGCACGCCCGATACCCCGCACCAGGGGCGCTTCTGGGAGATCGTGCAGAAGTACGGCGTCACGATCCTCTACACCGCGCCGACCGCGATCCGTACGTTCATGAAGTGGGGTGACGACATCCCCGCCAAGTTCGACCTGAGCAGCCTTCGGGTCCTCGGTTCGGTCGGTGAGCCGATCAACCCCGAGGCGTGGATGTGGTACCGCAATCACATCGGCGCCGACAGGTGCCCGATCGTGGACACCTGGTGGCAGACCGAGACCGGCGCGATGATGATCTCGCCGCTGCCGGGCGTGACGGAGACCAAGCCGGGAAGCGCCCAGCGCGCCCTGCCCGGCATCTCCGCCACGGTCGTCGACGACGAGGCCAACGAGGTTCCGAACGGCGGGGGCGGCTATCTCGTCCTCACCGAGCCGTGGCCGTCGATGCTCCGCACCATCTGGGGCGACGACCAGCGTTTCATCGACACCTACTGGTCCCGCTTCGAAGGCAAGTACTTCGCCGGCGACGGCGCCAAGAAGGACGAGGACGGCGACATCTGGCTGCTCGGCCGGGTCGACGACGTGATGCTCGTGTCCGGGCACAACATCTCGACCACCGAGGTCGAGTCGGCGCTCGTGTCACATCCGTCGGTCGCCGAGGCCGCCGTGGTCGGTGCCGCCGACGAGACGACCGGCCAGGCCATCGTGGCGTTCGTGATACTGCGCGGTACGGCTGCGGCCTCCGACGAGCTCGTCGCGGAGCTGCGCAACCACGTCGGTGCCACGCTCGGCCCGATCGCCAAGCCGAAGCGGGTCCTTCCGGTTGCCGAGCTGCCGAAGACCCGCTCGGGCAAGATCATGCGTCGCCTGCTGCGTGACGTCGCCGAGAACCGCGAACTGGGAGACGTCACGACGCTCACCGACTCCTCGGTGATGGAGCTCATCCAGACCCAACTGCCGTCCTCCTCCTCGGAGGACTGAGCCCAGGTTGTCCCCGGGAGCATCCGGCAAGGCGCCGGGTGCCCCTCGGGCATTTAGGGTGAAGATCACCGGTTACAGCCCCGCACACCCCAGGTACAGTGGCAGGCGCATCAACAAAGTAATAAGAAATCTCCACAGGGTGTGCCGGGAAGTCTGGTCGGCAAGTGCATCAGCCATGCCATCGCTGCCGTACCGACCCGGAGGTCCTCAATCGTGGCCGCGCCCACCCCCGCACCCGCACCCCCTTCTTCCGAGCCCCGCCGTACCTTTCTCGGGCGCCTGTCCCTCCCTGAGCGGAACTACCTCGCGAATGCCCTGCGCACCGAGACCGTCGGCGGCGTCATCCTGCTGATCGCCGCGGTGGCGGCCCTGGTGTGGGCGAACACTTTCGGTTCCAGTTACGCGGCCGTCAGCGACTTCCACTTCGGTCCCGGTTCGCTGGGCCTCAACCTCTCCGTGGAGCACTGGGCGGCGGACGGGCTGCTCGCGGTCTTCTTCTTCGTCGCGGGCGTCGAACTGAAGCGGGAACTGGTCGCGGGCGAATTGCGCGATCCCAAGGCGGCCGCTCTCCCCGTCGTCGCCGCGCTGTGCGGAATGGCGGTTCCGGCCGTCGTCTACACGCTCGTGGCCGTGACCGGCGGAGGTTCCACGGGCGGCTGGGCCGTCCCGACCGCCACCGACATCGCCTTCGCCCTCGCCGTCCTCGCGGTCATCGGGACGTCCCTGCCGAACGCGCTGCGCGCCTTCCTTCTGACCCTCGCCGTCGTCGACGACCTCTTCGCGATCTTGATCATCGCGGTCTTCTTCACCGAGACGATCAACTTCATGGCGCTCATCGGCGCCTTCATCGGCCTCGCCGTCTTCTATCTGCTGCTGCGCAAGAACGTGCGCGGCTGGTACATCTACGTACCGCTCGCCCTGGTCATCTGGGGCCTGATGTACAACAGCGGCATCCACGCCACCATCGCCGGTGTCGCCATGGGCCTGATGCTGCGCTGCACGCGGCGGGACGGCGAGGCCCACTCCCCCGGCGAGCACATCGAGCACCTGATCCGCCCGCTGTCGGCCGGTGTCGCCGTACCGCTGTTCGCCCTCTTCGCCGCCGGGGTCTCCCTCTCCGGCGGCGCGCTGGCGGGCGTCTTCACCCGGCCCGAGACGCTCGGTGTCGTCCTGGGGCTCGTCGTCGGCAAGGCGATAGGCATCTTCGGCGGTACGTGGCTGGCCACCCGCTTCACCAAGGCTGAGCTGAACAAGGACCTGGCCTGGGCGGATGTCTTCGCGGTCGCCTCGCTCGCCGGGATCGGCTTCACCGTGTCCCTGCTCATCGGCGAGCTGGCCTTCGTCGGCGACGAGGACATGATCAACCAGATCAAGGCCGCCGTGCTGCTCGGCTCCCTGACGGCCGCCGTCCTCTCCTGTGTACTGCTCAGACTCCGAGTACGCAGATACCGGGCGCTGCACGAGGAGGAGGAGCGCGACGAGGACGAGGACGGCGTGCCCGACGTCTACGAGCAGGACGACCCGGAGTACCACCTGCGGATGGCCGCGATCTACGAGAAGAAGGCGGCCGAGCACCGACGTCTTGCCCAACTGGCGGGGGCAGCGAGCGTCAAGCCGGACAGTCCGGCATGATCTGACACCAGATGTGTTGAGCAGGAGAGCAGAAGAGGGAGTCAGGGATGAGCGACCCCGGCAGCAATGCGGGCAGCACCGACCGCAGTCTCGGACAGTTGGTCGCCGCGGCGACGGCCGAGATGTCCGCACTGGTGCACGACGAGATCGCCCTGGCCAAGGCCGAAGTGCGGCAGGACGTCAAGCGCGGCGTCACCGGGAGTGCGGCGTTCGTCATCGCGGGCGTGCTGGTTCTGTTCGCGATCCCGGTGCTGAGTTTCGCGGCGGCGTACGGAATCCACAACTTGGGACTCGGCCTCGCGTGGTCGTTCCTGATCGTGGGCGCGGCCTTCATCGTGCTCGGGGTGTTGCTCGCGCTGTTCGCCGTCGCCAAGTTCAAGAAGGTGAAACCGCCGGAGAAGTCCATCGCCTCGGCCAAGCAGACGGCGGCCGTGCTGCAGGGCGTCAAGCCGCACCCGCGGCCCGCCGTCACGGTGGGAACGAGCCGTCCGGCGGTCGTGGGCAGCACGCTGGCGGACAAGGCTCTGGAGAAATCTCCGGTCCAGGACAAGGCGTCCGCTGTGGCACGCTCGTCCACATGACGGTCCCCGATTCCAGCGCATCCGCCCCAGAAGGCCCGGAAGGCTCAGTTGGCCCGGAAGATCAGGTAAGCGAAGTACGTCAGGTGGGTCAGGCAAGCCAGGTGAGCCAGGTAGGCCCGGGCGATCTCAGCGCGCCCCGGTCACACGGTTCGTCCGACCCGGCAGGTGTGGCGGGCCGGGCGGGTGCGGCCGGTCCGTCGGCCCCGATGGGCGCGGCCGGTGCCGGTGGGCCGGTGCGGATCGACGGGCCGTGGACCCACCGGGACGTGGCGGCCAACGGCGCCCGCTTCCACATCGCCGAGCTCGGCGAGGGGCCGCTGGTGCTGCTGCTGCACGGCTTTCCGCAGTTCTGGTGGACCTGGCGCCATCAGCTCACCGCACTCGCCGACGCCGGTTTCCGCGCCGTGGCGATGGACCTCCGCGGCGTCGGCGGCAGCGACCGTACGCCCCGGGGTTACGACCCCGCCAACCTGGCACTCGATATCACCGGCGTCATCCGTTCGCTCGGCGAACCGGACGCAGCGCTGGTCGGCCACGACATGGGCGGCTACCTCGCCTGGACGGCCGCGGTGATGCGGCCGAAGCTGGTGCGCCGCCTCGTTGTCTCCTCGATGCCGCATCCACGCCGCTGGCGCTCGTCGATGCTCTCCGACTTCGCGCAGTCCCGGGCGGGCTCGTACGTCTGGGGCTTCCAGCGTCCGTGGGTGCCGGAGCGTCAGCTCGTCGCGGACGACGCGGCGTTGGTGGGCCGGCTGATCCACGACTGGTCGGGCGCCCGGACCCCGGAGTTCCCCGACGACGCGGCGATCGACGTCTACCGCCGCGCGATGTGCATTCCGTCGACGGCGCACTGCTCGATCGAGCCGTACCGCTGGATGGTCCGCTCCCTGGCCCGTCCGGACGGAATCCAGTTCAACCGGAGGATGAAGCGGCCGGTGCGGGTGCCCACACTGCACCTGCACGGTTCACTCGATCCGGCGATCCGCACGCGGAGCGCGGCGGGGTCCGGCGAGTACGTCGAAGCGCCGTACCGTTGGCGACTTTTCGACGGCCTGGGACACTTCCCGCACGAGGAGGATCCGGCCGGCTTCTCGGCCGAACTCATCAACTGGCTCAAGGATCCTGAGCCCGACCGGTAGCCGTGCGGCACAGTTGTCCGACGAACAGCCAATTGCCTGGCGCATAAGCCAATTGGCTGGCGGATGGGTGGTTACCGACCATGAGGCACGGGCAGACGTCGGGGTATGGGCTGGACGCACGACTTCGGTGACGCAGCACGCAACCGCCGCTCGACCGCCACGGCGGGTCCGAGCACTCATGAGGGGGGCGGCCCCCAGGGCCGGGTGCAAGATATGCATGTTCTGCATGATCCCCGGCTCGGTATCCCGCGCATTCTGCGCCGTCGGGCCCGCTGGGTCTCGGCGCGATTGCGCCATCCACGCGGATGAGATCCGCCCCGGCCGACCGGTGAGCGTTCACCGGCCGGGCGGGAATTCCACCGCTCTTCCCCGGCTGGCACCGGTCTGTCCGCGTGGATCGTCGGCGCACACCCCGTACGCCGTCTGAAGCGACCCCACCGAGCAGGTGGGGTCGCTCGGTGCAACCGTGCGCGCCCGGTGGAGTTGCTCGATCCGCCCGCGCGCGCCTAGAGCGCGCACGCCTGACTGTCGACCTGCTGGTTGGCGGAGCGGCCGTGCGCGATGTCCTGGCGGATCTCGTCGGCCGTCAGCGCGTACCCGGTATCCGGGTCGTCGCGCGACTTCGCGAAGACGACCCCGTACACCTTGCCGTCGGGGGTCAGCAGCGGCCCGCCCGAGTTGCCCTGACGAACCGTCGCGAAGAGCGAGTACACATCGCGGCGGACGGTGCCCCGGTGATAGATGTCCGGGCCGTCGGCGTCGATACGGCCCCGGACGCGCGCGGCGCGTACGTCGTACGAACCGTTCTCCGGGAAACCCGCGACGATGGCGCTGTTCCCGGTCCGGGCGTCGTGATCGGTGTCGGTGAACTTCAGCGGCTTCGCGTCGAGGTCCGGGACGTCGAGGACGGCGATGTCGCGCTGCCAGTCGTAGAGGACGACCTTCGCGTCGTACAGCCGTCCCTGGCCGCCGATCTGGACGGTCGGCTCGTCGACACCGCCGACGACATGGGCGTTGGTCATCACCCGGCGGTCGGAGAAGACGAAGCCGGTGCCTTCGAGGACCTTGCCGCAGCTCGGGGCCGTACCGACGACCTTGACGATGGACTCCTTGGCGCGGGCCGCGACGGGGCTGCCGACCAGCGCCGGGTCCGGGGCCCTGACCTCGGTGATCGGCTCGTCGGCGAAGGGGCTGAAGACCTGCGGGAAGCCGTTCTGCGCGAGGACCGAGGAGAAGTCCGTGAACCAGGTGGAGGCCTGGGTGGGCATCACGCGGGAGATGCCGAGCAGGACCGAGGAGCTGCGGACCTCCTTGCCCAGCGTCGGCAGTGAGGTACCGGCCAGTGCCGAGCCGATCAACCACGCGACCAGCAGCATCGCGACCACGTTGACCAGGGCGCCGCCGGTGGCATCGAGGGCGCGTGCGGGCGACCACGTGATGTACCTGCGGAGCTTGTTTCCCAGGTGGGTGGTGAATGCCTGCCCCACCGAGGCGCAGACGATCACGATGATG
Organism: Streptomyces sp. NBC_00846; assembly: GCF_045207325.1. Lineage (NCBI taxonomy): Bacteria > Bacillati > Actinomycetota > Actinomycetes > Kitasatosporales > Streptomycetaceae > Streptomyces > Streptomyces sp. NBC_00846. The sequence continues at coordinate 3,386,464 of NZ_CP108846.1, forward strand.
ACGGCGACGACGGCTGCCGTCGATGAGACCTCGGAACCGTTCGTCAGCTGGTCCCACAGGACCGGCAGCAGATAGACGGCGACGAGACCGCCGCCCAGGAACCCGATCACCGACAGGATGCCGACGACGAACCCCTGGCGATAGCCGATGACCGCGAACCACACGGCGCCGGCCAGCAGCAGGATGTCCAGCACGTTCACCGTCTATAGCCTCGCAGATTCGTCACCGGGCCCGGGCCTTCGGCTGGGTCCGGGCGCGGCCGGACAGCACAGCACGGGAGTCAGCCTGTCATGCGCGCCAGTCGAGCGGCACCTGCTTAGCTGTGTCCCACGGGCGCTCCCAGCCCGCGAAGTGCAGGATCCGGTCGATCACTCCGGCCGTGAAACCCCAGACCAGGGCGGATTCGACCAGAAATGCCGGGCCTCGGTGGCCGCTCGGATGGACCGTGGTCGCGCGGTTGGCCGGATCCGTGAGATCCGCCACGGGAACGGTGAAGACCCGGGCGGTCTCACCCGGATCGACGACCCCGACCGGGCTCGGCGACCGCCACCAGCCGAGAACCGGTGTCACGACGAAGCCGCTCACGGGGATGTAGAGCCGGGGCAGCACGGCGAAGAGCTGGACCCCGCGCGGATCGAGGCCGGTCTCCTCCTGCGCTTCCCGCAGAGCGGCCCTGAGCGGCCCTGTGGTCGCCTGGTCGCCGTCTTCCGGGTCCAGGGCGCCACCGGGGAAGGACGGCTGCCCAGCGTGGGAACGCAGGCTTCCGGATCGCTCCATGAGGAGTAGTTCAGGGCCGCGCTCGCCCTCCCCGAACAGTACGAGTACGGCGGACTGCCGCCCGGCGCCGCTCTCGGGTGGCAGAAAGCGGCTGAGCTGATCCGGCTCGATGGTCTGCGCGGCGCGGGCCACGGGCATGAGCCAGTCGGGCAGGCCTTCGGCCGTGACGGTGATGGCGCCGCCGTGCCCGGAGCCTGCCGGGGCAGTGGCCGCTGCTGCGGGGCTGACGGACGCGGGGCCCACCGTCGTGCGGTGGACCGGCACGGAATGCACCACCACGGTTGCGGCTGCCGTTTCCACGATCTGCTCGTCCACGATCGGCTCGGCCGCAACCTGTTCGTTCGTGTTCTGCCCGTGGGTGTTCTCTTGGTGCGTGCTCTGTTCGTGCGTCTTCATAGGCACCCCTCGTCTCACAACGCCTGTCGTCACGCATTTCGTTCCGGAGCGAACGCCCGTGCGTCAATCGGCTCCGAGGGCCGGCGCGGGCTTGCCCGGGAAGCCCGGCGGCGGACTCAGCCGCTGACCGGGCTGACCGCCCATCTCGTACTTCAGAAGCTTTCTGGCTTTCTCCGGGTCCGTCTCGCCCTCCCCGTAGGCCGGGCAGAGCGGGGCGATCGGGCAGGCCCCGCAGGCGGGCTTGCGGGCATGGCAGATGCGGCGGCCGTGGAAGATCACACGGTGGGAGAGCATCGTCCACTCGCTCTTGGGGAAGATCGCGCCGATCTCGGCCTCGATCTTCTCCGGGGTCTCCTGTTCCGTCCACTTCCAGCGGCGGACCAGGCGCGCGAAATGGGTGTCGACGGTGATGCCCGGTACGCCGAAGGCATTCCCGAGCACGACGTTGGCGGTCTTGCGGCCGACCCCCGGCAACGTGACGAGATCGGTGAGACGGCCCGGTACCTCACCACCGAAATTGTCCCTGATCGCCATGGAGAGGCCTATCAGCGACTTCGTCTTGGCCCGGAAGAAGCCGGTCGGTCGGATGAGCTCTTCCAGTTCCTCCGGAACGGCCGCCGCCATGTCCTCGGGGGTGGGATAGGCGGCGAAGAGCGCGGGAGTGGTCTGATTGACTCTCAGGTCGGTGGTCTGAGCGGAGAGGACCGTGGCGACGAGAAGCTCGAAGGGGTTCCTGAAGTCCAGCTCGGGGTGGGCGTACGGGTACAGCTCGGCAAGCTCACGGTTGATCCTGCGGGCACGGCGGACCATCGCCAGATGCGATTCCGGTTTCGGTTTCGCACCGGCTTTCACTCCGGGCTTCGCGGACTCAGCCGACTTGGCGGGCTTCACGGACGTCGCGGGCTTCACCGGCTTCACGGACTTCGCTCCGCCCTTCGGAGCTTGCCCGACCAGGGGTCGTTTTGTCGCTTTTTTCGGGCGACTCGCGCCCTGTTCGCCCACAGCGGAATCACGGCCTTCCGGCACCCCATCAGCCCCCTTGGCCTGCGCTCTCACCGGCGATTTGGACACCCGGCCAGCCTAGAGCCACACACTGACATCCGCCCCGGTCACCGCGCATCCGCCCCCGATCGGCCCCCCTGCCGCACGGTTCGGCACGCCCGTGCGTCAAACTGGTTTGTGATTGATCGCACTGTTTTACCGTCCGGCATGATGGGGACCACGGTTCCCTGAACAGGCCGACAAGGAGAGAACTCGTGGACGACGTTCTGCGGCGCGCCCCGCTTTTCGCGGCGCTCGATGATGAGCAGGCCGCGGAGCTCCGCGCCTCGATGAGTGAGGTGACCCTCGCACGCGGCGACGCGCTCTTCCACGAGGGCGACCCGGGCGACCGCCTCTATGTGGTCACCGAGGGCAAGGTGAAGCTCCACCGCACCTCACCGGACGGGCGCGAGAACATGCTGGCGGTCCTCGGCCCCGGCGAGCTGATCGGTGAGCTGTCGCTCTTCGACCCGGGCCCGCGCACCGCGACCGCGACCGCGCTGACCGAGGTCAAGCTTCTCGGTCTCGGTCACGGCGACCTCCAGCCCTGGCTGAACGTCCGCCCCGAGGTGGCCACGGCCCTGCTGCGCGCCGTCGCCCGCCGGCTGCGCAAGACCAACGACCAGATGTCCGACCTGGTCTTCTCGGACGTACCGGGCCGTGTCGCCCGCGCCCTCCTCGACCTGTCGCGCCGCTTCGGCGTCCAGTCGGAGGAAGGTATCCATGTCGTCCACGACCTGACTCAGGAAGAGCTGGCCCAGCTGGTCGGCGCCTCCCGCGAGACGGTCAACAAGGCGCTTGCCGACTTCGCCGGACGCGGCTGGCTGCGTCTGGAGGCGCGCGCCGTGATCCTGCTGGACGTGGAGCGCCTGGCGAAGCGGTCCCGCTAGCCGGCCGTCCGATCCGCCGACGGGACGGGGCGCCGGACCGGACGCCGTCTCCGTACGCGAGTACACAAGGCCCGACTGCGCGGCCCTGCTACGCGGTCCCGCCGCGCGGCAGGGCCTTGCGCGTATCCGTCCGACCTAGATCAGGCCGTGCTCGCCCAAATACTCCAACTGCGCCAGCACCGAGAGTTCCGCCGCGGGCCACAGGGACCGGTCCACGTCCACGTACACCTGCGCCACCACCTCCGACGCCGTCCGGTACCCCGCCTCGACCGCCGTCTCCACCTGGGCCAGCCGGTGCGCGCGGTGCGCGAGGTAGAACTCGACCGCGCCCTGCGCGTCATCCAGCACCGGGCCGTGTCCCGGCAGGACCGTGTGCACGCCGTCGTCGACGGACAGCGAGCGCAGCCTGCGCAGCGAGTCCAGGTAATCGCCGAGCCGCCCGTCCGGATGCGCGACGACCGTCGTGCCGCGTCCGAGGATCGTGTCCCCCGTCAGCACCGCCCGGTCGGCCGGCAGGTGGAAGGAGAGCGAGTCCGCGGTGTGCCCCGGGGTCGGCACGACACGCAGCTCCAGACCCCCGGTGGTGATCACGTCGCCCGCGGTCAGCCCCTCGTCGCCGAGCCGCAGCACGGGGTCCAGGGCGCGCACCTTCGTACGGGTCAGCTCCCCGAAGCGTGCCGCGCCCTCCGCGTGGTCGGGATGCCCGTGGGTGAGCAGGGTGAGCGCGATCCGGCGGCCCGCCCGCCCCGCGGTGTCGATGACGGCCCGCAGATGTATGTCGTCCAGCGGCCCCGGATCGATGACGACCGCGAGGTCGGAGTCGGGCTCGGCGACGATCCAGGTGTTGGTGCCGTCCAGCGTCATCGGCGAGGCGTTGGGGGCCAGGACGTTGACGGTACGGGTGGTGGCGGGCCCGCACAGAACTCCGCCGCGTGGCTGTCCGGGCAGCGCTTGCGCGTCGCTCATCCCGCTTCACCTCCCACACCACCGGCACCACCGGCACCACCGGCACCACCCGCACCACCCGCACCAGCAGGGCCGCTCGGGATGTGCTTGGTGAACTCGTCGTGCCCCGGCCAGCTCAGCACCAACTCGTCACCCTCCAGCCGCGCCTGTGCGAGTACGGGGGTGAGGTCCTGGGAATCCGCCGCCTTCAGGGCCTCGGCGGCTGTCCCGTACGGCCTGAGCGCCCGTAGCGTCGACACGGTCGGCGGCATCATCAGCAGCTCGCCCCGGTCGTAGCCGTCGGCCGCCTCGCCGGGCCCGATCCACACCGTACGGTCGGCCTCCGTGGAGGCGTTGCGGGTGCGCTGGCCCTCGGGGAGCGCGGCGACGAAGAACCACGTGTCGTAGCGGCGCGGCTCGAACTCGGGGGTGATCCAGCGCGCCCAGGCGCCCAGCAGATCGGAGCGCAGCACCAGACCTCGCCGGTCCAGGAACTCCGCGAAGGACAGCTCGCGCCCGACCAGTGCCTCGCGATCGGCCTCCCAGTCGGCGCCGGTGGTGTCGCTGACGACCGTGTCGGCGGTCGGGCCGGCGAGGAGAACGCCCGCCTCCTCGTACGTCTCACGGACCGCCGCGCAGACGATGGCCTGGGCCTCGGCCGGTGTATCGACGCCGAGCCGTGCGGCCCAGCTCCCCAGCGCGGGTCCGGCCCAGCCGACGAGCCGGTCGTCGTCACGCGGGTCGACTCCGCCACCCGGATAGGCGTACGCGCCGCCGGCAAAGGCCATGGAGGCGCGGCGGCGCAGCATATGGACCGCGGGGCCGCCCTCGGTTCCCGTGGCAGGGTCCCGGAGCAGCATCACGGTGGCGGCCCGCCTCGGGGTCGCGGCCGTCAGCTCGCCCGCGGCGAGTGCCCGGATCCGGTCGGGCCATTCCGGTGGGTACCACTGACCATTGGACATGGCCGGAGGCTATCCGGAAACCGCGCCGATGTTCGAGAGACATGTTGATCCGTGCATGCCCCCGCACACACATGATCCCGTCCGGTCGCCACGACCGGACGGGATCAGAGAATCGGGCGGCGGACGGCAAGCACACTCGACGGCACCGCCCTGCCGGACCGGCAGGGCGGTGCGGCTCAAGCCCCACCGCCCCGGCGGGCCAACACCTCAAGCCCCACCGCCCTCAGCAGACGACCTGCTGCTCAGGTGTCGGCCAGCTCGACCTGGACCTCGACCTCCACCGGCGCGTCCAGCGGCAGCACCGCGACGCCCACAGCGCTGCGCGCGTGCACGCCCTTGTCGCCGAGGACCGCGCCCAGCAGCTCGCTGGCGCCGTTGATCACGGCGGGCTGCCCGGTGAAGTCGGATGCCGAGGCGACGAAGCCCACGACCTTCACGACCCGTGCGATCCGGTCCAGATCGCCCGCGACGGACTTCACCGCGGCCAGCGCGTTGAGCGCGCAGGTCTTCGCCAGTTCCTTGGCCTCCTCGGCCGTGACCTCCCCACCGACCTTGCCGGTGACCGCGAGCTTGCCGTCCACCATCGGCAGCTGGCCGGAGGTGTACACGTAAGCCCCCGACCGCACGGCCGGCTGGTACGAGGCCAGCGGCGGTACGACGTCCGGCAGCGTCAGCCCGAGCTCGGCGAGCTTCGCCTCGACGGCGCCCGCCACTACGCCTTCTCCCGCTTCAGGTAGGCCACGAGCTGCTCGGGGTTGTTCGGGCCGGGAACGACCTGGACCAGCTCCCAGCCGTCCTCGCCCCAGGTGTCCAGAATCTGCTTGGTCGCGTGCACGAGAAGGGGCACGGTCGCGTATTCCCACTTGGTCATGGCCCGACTGTAATACCTGGCACGCACAGCCTCGTGCGTAGCCCGCGGCCCGACTGGTTAGGCTCGAATACGTGAGCAGGTTCCAGGTCGTCAGCGGCAAGGGTGGTACCGGTAAGACCACGGTCGCCGCCGCACTCGCGCTCGCCCTCGCGACCGAGGGCAGGCGCACCCTCCTCGTGGAGGTCGAGGGCAGGCAGGGCATCGCCCAGCTCTTCGAGACGCAGTCCCTTCCGTACGAGGAGCGCAAGATCGCCGTCGCACCGGGCGGCGGCGAGGTGTACGCCCTCGCGATCGACGCCGAACGCGCCCTTCTCGACTACCTCCAGATGTTCTACAAGCTCGGCAGCGCGGGCCGCGCCCTCAAGAAGCTCGGCGCGATCGACTTCGCCACCACGATCGCGCCCGGTGTACGGGACGTGCTGCTGACCGGCAAGGCCTGCGAAGCCGTACGCCGCAAGGACAAGCAGAACCGGTACGTCTACGACTATGTGATCATGGACGCCCCGCCCACCGGACGCATCACCCGCTTCCTCAATGTGAATGACGAGGTGGCGGGGCTGGCCCGGATCGGCCCGATACACAATCAGGCGCAGGCCGTGATGCGGGTGCTGAAGTCCCCCGAGACCGCGGTCCATCTGGTGACGCTCCTGGAGGAGATGCCGGTCCAGGAGACCGCGGACGGCATCGCTGAGCTGCAGGCGGCCGAACTGCCGGTCGGCCGGGTCATCGTGAACATGGTGCGCCCGCATCTACTGGACGAGGACGCGCTGCGCACCGCCGCCGGCGGCCGCCGCAAGGAGATCGCCAAGGCGCTGACCCGGGCGGGCGTGACCGACTCCGCGGGGCTCGTGCGTCCCCTTGTCGAGCAGGCCGCCGAGCATGCCCAGCGGGTCGAGCTGGAGCGCGAACAGCGTGCGGTGCTCGCGGACCTGGAGCTGCCGGGGTACGAACTCCCGCTGCTCGGCGAGGGCATGGACCCGGCCGGGCTGTACGACCTGGCGACCGAACTACGCAAGCAGGGCGTGGGCAACGGGGAGGGACAGGGACAAGGGGTGGGCACATGAGACGGGACGCGGACACGGCCGAAGTCACCGCCACGGACACGCACGAGGCCGCGCCCGCAGCCACGGACACGGCCACCGCAGCCGACCCCGCACCCGTACCCGTACCCGCACCCACGCTGGACACCGACGCGCTGCTCGACGACCCCGGTATCCGGATCGTCGTGTGCTGCGGTTCGGGCGGAGTCGGCAAGACCACGACCGCCGCGGCGCTGGGCGTACGGGCGGCCGAGCGCGGTCGTAAGGTCGTCGTCCTGACCATCGACCCGGCCCGCAGGCTCGCCCAGTCCATGGGTATCGACTCGCTGGACAACATCCCGCGCCAGGTGCCGGGCATCACGGGCGACGGCGCCGGGGAACTGCACGCGATGATGCTCGACATGAAGCGGACCTTCGACGAGATCGTCGAAGCACACGCGGACGGCGAGCGGGCCCGCGCGATCCTGGAGAACCCCTTCTACCAGTCCCTGTCGGCCGGTTTCGCGGGCACGCAGGAGTACATGGCGATGGAGAAGCTCGGCCAGCTGCGCGCGCGCAACGAGTGGGACCTGATCATCGTGGACACCCCGCCGTCGCGTTCCGCACTGGACTTCTTGGACGCGCCGAAGCGGCTCGGTTCGTTCCTGGACGGAAAGTTCATCAAACTGCTGATGGCCCCGGCGAAGATGGGCGGCCGGGCGGGGATGAAGTTCCTCAACGTGGGCATGTCGATGATGACCGGCACCCTCGGCAAGCTGCTCGGCGGTCAATTCCTGCGCGACGTACAGACTTTCGTGGCGGCGATGGACACCATGTTCGGCGGCTTCCGTACCCGGGCCGATGCCACGTACAAACTTCTACAGGCACCCGGTACGGCGTTCCTCGTCGTCGCGACACCGGAGCGGGACGCGCTGCGCGAAGCTGCGTACTTCGTGGAACGGCTGGCCGCGGAGGAGATGCCGCTGGCCGGTCTGGTGCTCAACCGCGTCCATGACAGCGGCGCCGCCCGGCTCTCCGCCGAGCGCGCCCTGGCAGCCGCAGAAAATCTTGACGGGGTCGGCATTGTGGATCAGCCGTCAGGGAAGGCTGGACTTGGTGACCCGGCCGAGTGGTCGGTCGCGCCTCCCGAAACCGATGGCACCCCGAGTACCGCCCCCGCAGCCCTTCCTGATCATTCCGAGCACGAGCACAAGGACACCGAAGACCGCGAACCAGACCCGGATACTGGCCCGGACACAGAGCAGGGATCAGACCCAGCAGAAGACCCGGTAGAAGATCCCGAGGCCGCTTCCGTCGAGCAGCTGACCGCAGGCCTGTTGCGACTGCACGCGGAACGAATGCAGGTAGTCGCGCGCGAAAAGCGCACACGCGACCGCTTCACCGCGCTGCATCCCGAGGTAGCCGTGACCGAAGTGGCCGCGCTGCCCGGTGACGTACATGACCTCGCGGGGCTTCGGGCCATCGGGGACCGGCTCGCGACCGGTTCCGCCTCGGCCGGAACTGCGTAGCCGCCCGTTCGCCGCTATCCCACCGCGGCATACCTCTCATGCAGTTCGTCGTCCAGTCCGATCGCCACGGGCAGGATGCCCGCGGACTGCTCGTACTCGCTGCGCGCGGTCTCCAGCAGCCGGCGCCACGACGTGACGGTGGGCCGCCTGCGCAGCAGTGCGCGGCGCTCCCGCTCCGTCATTCCGCCCCACACGCCGAATTCGACGCGATTGTCCAGCGCATCGGCCAGGCACTCGGTCCGCACCGGACATCCGGTGCACACCGCCTTGGCCCTGTTCTGCGCTGCCCCTTGTACGAACAGTTCATCCGGATCGGTAGTGCGGCAGGCTGCCTGCGCACTCCAGTCGGTTACCCAGCCCATCACGGCGCCGTCCTCTCCCGAATCGAGGCTCCCCCACGGCGGTAGCGGCATATTCACCGCTGCCAGTTGAGGACGTTACGGAAGGCGGCGACAGCACAACACCCCCTTCGGGCCCAATCTTGGATGGCCCGAACGGACTATGCGTATGCGGCAGATCACCCAGGGGAGTGAGGTGAGGACATACGGGAGTATCCCCACGGAATCGGGACAGTTCTCCCGGATCACAACGGACGTTCACTGACACAGGAGGCGAATTCGGGACCGCCTGAACTCATGGCCGGATTGTGCGCGGGGGTTGCTACAAAACGGGACTGCTGTGACAGTTGAGAGCAGCTTAGGCCAAGGCATATACGTGTGTCCGGCGAATGAGAACGTAGGCTGCCCCCATGCCAAAGAAGCGCTCGGGCGGGGGTCTCACGACGACCCAGCAGGCCGCCAAGTTCCTCGGTGTCGCCACACTTTCCGGAGTTGTGCTCGCGGGCATCGCACTGCCGGCCGCCGGAGCACTGGGTCTTGCCACCAAGGGAACGGTCGAGGGGTTCGACGAGATCCCGGCCAATCTCCAGACTCCGCCGCTGAGCCAGCGCACCACGATCCTGGACAGCAAAGGAGGAATGATCGCCTCGGTGTATTCGCGCGACCGCACGGTGGTCGAGCTGAAGGACATCTCGCCGTACATGCAGAAGGCGATCGTCGCGATCGAGGACGCCCGCTTCTACAAGCACGGGGCCGTCGACCTCAAGGGCATCCTGCGCGCGCTGAACCGCAATGTGCAGTCGGGCGGAACCGCGCAGGGTGCGTCGACGCTCACGCAGCAGTACGTGAAGAACGTCTTCGTCGAGGAGGCCGGTGACGACCCGGACAAGGTCGCCCAGGCCACCCAGCAGACCCTGGGCCGCAAGATCCAGGAGCTGAAGTACGCGATCCAGGTCGAGGAGAAGCTCGGCAAGAAGCGGATCCTGACGAATTACCTGAACATCACGTTCTTCGGGCAGCAGGCGTACGGCGTCGAGGCCGCCTCCCAGCGCTACTTCTCCAAGTCGGCGAAGGACCTGACGCTGGAGGACGCCGCGCTGCTGGCCGGCATCGTGCAGTCGCCGAGCCGCTACGACCCGGTCAACGACCCGGCGGAGGCGACCAAGCGCCGCAACACCGTGCTCCAGAGAATGGCCGACGTCGGCGACGTCACGCAGGCCGAGGCCGACAAGGCGAAGGCGACCCCGATCAAGCTGAAGGTGAAGAAGCCGAAGAACGGCTGCATCACCGCCGTCAGCGGCGCGGGCTTCTTCTGTGACTACGTACGCAACGTCTTCCTCACCGATCCGGCCTTCGGCAAGACCAAGGAGGACCGGGCCAAGATCTGGAACCGGGGCGGTCTGACGATACGGACGACGCTCGACCCGCAGTCCCAGCAGTCGGTGCAGGCCTCGATCAAGAGCCATGTCTACAAGTCGGACAAGGTCGCGACGGCCGTGACGCTGGTCCAGCCGGGTACGGGCAAGATCATGGGCATGGGCCAGTCCAAGCCGTACGGCTTCGGGCCCAACGAGACCCAGTACAACTACTCGGTCGACAAGGACATGGGCGGCTCGAACTTCGGCTTCCCGACCGGTTCCACGTTCAAGCCGTTCGTAGCGGCCGCCGCCATAGCGCAGGGGAAGCCCGCCACCCAGGTCTACTCGTCGCCGTACGAGATGCCCTATCCGTCGGTGCAGACCTGCGACAAGCCGTACGTGAACCTGGACGGCGCGCGGGTGCCGAACGAGGACGAGTCGGAGCATGGTCCTTACGCACTGAAGGAGGCGATGGCCAAGTCGGTCAACACCTACTTCATCCAGATGGTGCAGGACATCGGCCTCTGCCCCGTGACACAGTTGACCGACAAGCTCGGCGTGGTCCAGGGCAATGGTGAAAAGCTCCCCCAGTCCCCCGCCATCGCACTCGGCTCGAAGGGGCTCTCTCCGCTGACGATGGCCAGTGCGTACGCCGCTTTCGCCAACCGCGGCACGTACTGCACGCCGGTCGCCATCGAGTCGGTCAGGACCGCGGACGGCACCTCGCTCCCCGTACCGAAGACCAGCTGCTCACAGGCGATGTCGCAGACGACGGCCGACACCATCAACACCCTGCTGCGCGGCGTGGTCGACTCCGGTACCGGTCAGCAGGCGGGCCTCACCAGCCGCGACAACGCGGGCAAGACCGGTACGACCGACTTCCGCAAGAACGCCTGGTTCGTCGGCTACACGCCGAACATGTCCGGCGCGGTCTGGGTCGGCAGTCCGACCCAGACAGTCGAAATGGTGAACATCACCATCGGCGGCGTCTACCAGGCCAAGGTGTACGGCGGACAGGTCCCCGGACCGATTTGGCGTGACGCGATGACAGGCGCCCTCGATGGAGTGACCGCCCCCTCCTTCAATACCGTCGACATCCCCGATCCGCAGCCGGAAAAGGACGACGAGGGGGACAGGGGCAGGCCGGGCCCCGGCGGCGCCAAACCCGGCAAGCCCGGCAAGAAGCCCGGCGACAAGAACCCGTTCCCCGGCATCAGCATCCCGCCGAACATGATCGGCGGGAACACGGGCGGCCACCGCGGCCAGACCAACGGCGGCATGCAGGGCCCCTGACCCGTACGGCTCACGCACATGAAGGTGGGGCGCCCGGACCGAGATCCTTCCCGGTCCGGGCGCCCCACCTTCGTACGGCCTCTTCCGTATGCCGTTTTCCGTACGTCCTCTTTGTACGTAGCCCGGTCTCAGCCCGCCAGGAGCTTCTTCACCGCGGCGGCCACCCGGCCGCCGTCCGCGCGCCCCGCGACCTTCGGGTTCACGATCTTCATGACGGCGCCCATCGCCCGCGGCCCCTCGGCCCCCGCGGCCTTGGCCTCCTCGACGGCGGACGTCACGATCGCGCCCAGCTCGGCGTCGCTCAACTGCTTCGGCAGGTACGCGTCGAGGATCTCGCCCTCCGCCTTCTCACGCTCGGCCTGCTCGGTCCGGCCGCCCTGGGCGAAGGCCTCGGCCGCCTCGCGGCGCTTCTTCGCTTCCTTGGCGATCACCTTCTGCACCTCGTCGTCGGAGAGTTCGCGCGCCGTCTTGCCGCTGACCTCCTCCTTCGTGATGGCAGTGAGGGTCAGTCGGAGCGTGGACGAGGTCAGCTCGTCACGCGCCTTCATGGCCGTGGTGAGGTCTTCCTTGAGCTTGGACTTGAGCGTGGTCATGTGCTGATTGTGGCAGGTACGAGGCGCCCGTCGCCCTCCGGTTTTCTCCCCGCCGCATGGTGTCTGCGACGATGGGCACATGCGCGCACGCTACGGAGTACCCCTGAAAGTCACGGCAGTCGGCGCAGCGGTCGGCGCAGCCGGCCTCGCCTACGCCGCCGGATTCGAGGCCCGCTCGTTCCGCCTGCGGCGGGTGGCCATCCCCGTACTCCCGCACGGGGCTCGCCCGTTGCGCGTACTCCAGGTCTCCGACATCCACATGGTGAGCGGCCAGCGCAAGAAGCGCGCCTGGCTGCAGTCACTGGCCGGCCTTCGTCCGGACTTCGTCGTGAACACCGGCGACAACCTCTCCGACCCCGAGGCCGTACCCGAGCTGCTCGACGCACTCGGTCCGCTGATGAAGTTCCCGGGCGTCTACGTCTTCGGCTCGAACGACTACTACGGTCCCAAGCTCCGCAACCCCGCCCGCTACCTCTTCGAAAAGGTCCAGGGCAAGCACGGCCTCAACGGGAACGCCCCCGCGGTCGGCGTCGTCCACAACCCGTGGGAGCCGATGCGAGACGCCTTCGACGAGGCGGGCTGGCTGGGCCTGTCCAATACCCGCGGCAGCCTCAAGATCGACGGACTGGAGATCGCGTTCACCGGCCTGGACGACCCGCACATCAAGCGCGACCGCTACGCGGAGGTGCCGGGCGGCCCCGAGACGGGCGCCGACCTCTCCATCGGCGTGGTCCACGCCCCCTACCTGCGCTCCCTCGACGCCTTCACGATGGACGGCTACCCCCTGATCCTGGCCGGTCACACCCATGGCGGCCAGCTCTGCATCCCCTTCTACGGGGCCCTGGTCACCAACTGCGACCTGGACACGGACCGGGTCAAGGGCCTCTCCACCCACTCGGTCGACGATCACCGCGCCTACCTCCACGTCTCCGCAGGCTGTGGCACCAACCGCTACACCCCGGTCCGCTTCGCCTGCCCGCCCGAGGCGACTCTGCTGACCCTGACACCCCGGGACTGAGCGCCCACGGCCCCCTCGCCCTCAGCTGCACATAGACCGGATTTCGTCTGCGGGCGCGGGTGGGCTAAAGTAATCGATGTCGCCGGGACACCGGTGACGATCGGGGTGTAGCGCAGCTTGGCAGCGCGCTTCGTTCGGGACGAAGAGGTCGTGGGTTCAAATCCCGCCACCCCGACAGCTGAAATAGCAGGTCAGAGGGCACGTACTGAATTTAGTACGTGCCCTCTGTCGTACTCGGGGGGCCAAAGGCTTTTCATCACGCCTTGCCGTGCGGGCGTCTGGCCCCGAAGTCGAAGATCTCGTCCATCGCCTCTGCGCCCTGCGTGATCACGGGTCGCAACTGTTTGCGGTAGACCGCCTCAGTTGTTGCCTGGCTGCTGTGCCCCACGAGCATCGCGAACCGCTCCAGCGGGATGCCGTGATCCGAGAGCAGTGACACGAAGCTGTGCCGGAGCTCCCGGGGTGTCCATTCGGGCTCAAGGCCTGCCTTCTTCACGATGGCCCGGAAGTCACGGCGTACGTTGGCGGCGTCGAGGGGCACGCCACTTCCGGTGGCGAAGACGCGACCCGCGAGGCTCCACACGATCCCGTGAGCCGCTCGCTCCCGCTTCTGCCGGCGCAGGTGCTATTCGAGGACTTCCACCACCTGCTTCGACAGGGCGATCGTCCGCCGGCTCTTCCGCGTCTTGGTTTCCCCGTGCCGTCGAACGGAACGCCAGACCGCGACGTGGGGCGGAACGTCGTTCTCAGTCGCGAGGTACACGTGATCCCAGGTGAGGGGGCGAGCCCCCTCCGTGCGGACACCCGCTCGGGAGCGAGAGCACGAGGTACGCGTACAGCCGCGAGCCGCGTGCGGCGAATAGGACCGCCTTGGCCTGCTCCACGTTCAGGGCCTTGCTCGCGTGCCCGAACGCGAGAAGAAAGCTCGGTTGATCCTGATCGGCGGAGAGGGCGGTAGCCCCCTGCCGACATCGTAAAGGCACGGCAAAACACGCTCGTCAAGCGCGTATCGCGACCGGTTGAGCGACACATTTCGGACGTTCCGGCCGCCGGGCCCCAGATGCACTGGACGGCGCCACAACGCCCCCTATGCTTCTACAGATCTGTAGAACGCGGAGTGCTCACGGCCGATGTTTCCGGCCCTCACCCGCGGCCTTCCCCTGCCTCAACGCACGCACATAAGGGAGTGGACGCCACGATGGTGTTCAAACGGCTGCTCGGCTCGCTCGGCGTGGGCGGTCCCATGGTGGACACGGTCCTCGCGCCGGGCGCGGTGCTGCCCGGCGGCGGGCTCTCGGGCGAGGTCCGCCTGACCGGCGGCGGCGCGGACTTCGACATTGAACACATCACCCTGGAACTGGTCGCCCGGGCGGAGGCCGAGCACGAGGACGGCGAAAGCCATGGCACGGTCGCCTTCGACCGGTACGTCGTCGGCGGCGGCTTCCGCCTCGCGGAGGGTGAACACCGCAGCGTCCCCTTCACCGTGAACCTGCCGTGGGAGACGCCGATCACCGAACTGCACGGACAGCAGCTGGGCATCGTCCTGGGCGTGCGCACCGAGCTGTCGGTGGCCGGCGCGAAGGACAAGGGCGACCTGGACACGCTCACCGTCGGCCCGCTGCCCGCGCAGGAAGCGGTCCTCGAAGCGTTCGGAGAGCTCGGCTTCGGCTTCAAGTCCGCCGACCTCGAATACGGCCGCGTCGGCGGCACCGGCCAGCGGCTCCCCTTCTACCAGGAGATCGAGCTGACTCCGGCGCCCCAGTACGCCCACGCGGTCGACGAGATCGAGGTGACCTTCCTCGCCACGCCCGGCGGCATGGAGGTGATCCTGGAGGCCGACAAGCGCGGCGGCCTCCTCTCCTCCGGTCACGACGCACTCACCCGCTTCACCGTCTCCCACGACGACGTCCCTCACCACAACTGGAAAGACCTGGTCGACGGCTGGGTCCGCGAACTGATCGGGCACCGCTCGTCGTACGGCTCCAACTCGTCGTACGGACAGGTCGGTTACAGCCACCATGGTGACGCTCATCACGGCGACCACGGCCACCACGGCCACCACGGCCACCACCAGGAGCATCACCACGACGGTCGCCGGTCCGGTCCCGGCTTGGGAACCGCCATCGCGGCGGGCGCGGCCGGACTCGCCGTCGGCGTGGTCGGCGGCATGGTCGCCGCTGAAGTCGTGGACGAGGTGGGGGACTTCTTCGAAGGGGACGACGAGGACGAGGGCGGCGAGGACTGACCATGTTCGGCATCAGCGAGATCGCGATCATCCTCATCGTCGTCATACTCGTCGTCGGCGCGAAGAAGCTGCCCGAACTCGCCCGCAGCGCGGGCAAGTCGGCCCGGATCCTCAAAGCCGAAGCGCGGGCCATGAAGAACAAGGACGCGGACAACACCACGGAACCGGCGCCCCGTGTCATTTCCGGCGAGACGCTCCCCCCGCGGAGCCCGGAGCAGGACACGCGCCCTCAGTGACGCGTGCTCTACGGGCGGAGTGTGCGGCTGCGCCCACAGCCGCGCACACCGCCCCGCACGCTCACAGAGAAACCAGTGCGCCGGTGCGCGGGTCGGCTTCTCCACGGACATGCGGGGTGCGCCCGTAGGGGTTCACCCCGCGGTGACCTTGGCCGCGAAGGCATCCAGGTTGTCCGCCATGCGCGCGAGGCGTTCGTCCAGGGTCAGGGACTCCTCGTACCGCGCGTAACGCAGCTTCGGCTGCCGCTTGCCGCGCAGATACAGGGGGCAGGCGAGGTCCCCGCAGATGTAGATGCCGACCGTGTTGCCCTCGCGGCCCCGGGCACCCGCCAAAGGGGCGGCGAGCAGGGAGACCCCGGAGGAGGCGTGGCCGGTCAGGCAGATCTGGCACATGCTGGACTTCACGGCGCTGGTGCGCCTCACGGAGGGTATCCGCAGAGAGACCCCCAACGGGCCCTGTGGCCGGGGCAGCACGAGATGCGCCCTCAGCGGCGCTCCCGGATCCACCCACCCCAGGAAGTCCAGGTCCTCCCAGGGCAGTTCTGCGAAGTCGAGCGGCAGCCGAAGCCGCGCCGCGTCGCCCTTGGTGCAGTTCACGAAGGATGAGCGGATCTGTTTCTCACTGAGCGGTTCCACGGGCGTCGACCCTACGTCTGCCCCGGCCTGCACGCATCTCAATATCCGACCCGGCCCGCACGCATCTCCGATGTCCGAACCGGTCCGCAGGTATCTCCGATGTCCGTTTGATCCGACGGGCAGCGCCTGCCGCCGCCCGGAGCTCCGCCACACTCGGTACGAATCTCATGACAGCCCGAGAGCACTCATGGCCACCTCGTGCGATACGAGCACGCGGGAGCGGGTCACGGCTTCTTCAACACCGACACGGAGCATCCGCCCGAAATGCACCCTTCGCACTCGCATGCGAATCTGAAGTTGCCCGTCGTCCGAGAACCGCTACAGGAGGCACGATCGTGGGCAAGAAGCAGAGTCGGCAGAACCGCGGTGCCCGCACCGGCGGCCATGAACGCAGCGCTGCTCCGGAGACGAAGGAACAGCCGCAGCGAACGGCCGGCCAGGACACGGTGCACGCGATCTCAGAACAGGTCTCCCATCGGAAGCAGCGAAGGTTCGGCCACAACTGATCCTGGGAGATCCACGACAACCGCCCTCTGCGGTGGCACCCGACACGGGTGCCACCGCAGAGGGCGGTTTCGTTTGAACCGGCCGTACGCGATGCATGGAGGAGCACGGGGTGCCCGACTTCTCGGGCACGGGCACCTTCTCCGGCACCGGCGGCCACTCCCAGGAATCCGCCTCGGACGCGACATCGGCGGGTGCCGAGCGAACCGCGCGCGTACGCCCCGGCCATCGGCATCCCGGAGGACGCGGCCACGGCCAAGGGCTGAGGTAGCGGGAGCCGCGGACGCCGTGGAGGGCGCGGGCGAACGGCCGGTGGCGGAAGCGGGCATGGCGGTGGGCGGCGCCGACCGGGAGGACCTGGCCCGGTCGATGGCCGAGCGGCCTCCGGCGACCGCCTGAACCTCGAGAGAGGCATCGCCGGACATCGGATGCGTGACACCCCCGGCACCCGATCCCCCGTCCTCAGAAACGGACTTCGGCCCCGCCACAAAGCCACGTGAATGCCACCGGCCGAGCACGTACGCAGGAAGCAGCGCCGGCGGGCATGCGGCCCTCCGGGCGCGCCGCACTTCCCGGACACCCCACGCCATCCGGAACCACCGGGCGCCCCCTCCCGGATGGCGCGACGGCCCCGAAGGTACGCGTATCCGGCAAGGCCGCACGAGCCTCCGTTCGCACCATTCGAGGTGCGTCCGGAGGTTTATCTACGCGCGGAGCTTCGATACCCAAACGATCATTCGGGCATATCAGACCAGTTCTTCTCCAGCTATTACCGGCGGGTACCAAGAGCTGCTAGAAACATGGCGCTCCATCAACCCCCCACCCACCCCCCACACTTCGGAGGGCTGACAGCCATGTCAGTACGGAGATTCTGGGCGTCCGCATCCACTCTGCTCCTCGCCGCCGTGGCCGCTCTGGGCGTCGCCCAGCCGGCCTCGGCAACCTCCTCGGCCGCCGCCGGCGGGTACGTCGCTCTCGGCGACTCGTACTCGTCCGGCGTCGGCGCGGGGAGCTATCTGTCCGACAGCGGCGACTGCCGCCGCAGCACCAACGCCTACCCCTATCTCTGGGCAGCTGCGAACTCACCTTCGTCCTTCGCCTTCGTCGCCTGCTCTGGCGCCACGACGAGTTCGGTGGCCGGCAGCCAGTTGGGCGCGCTGAACTCGTCCACCGGCCTGGTCAGCGTCACCGCCGGCGGCAACGACGTCGGCTTCGCCAATGTCATGCAGGACTGTGTGCTGTCCAGCGAGGCCACCTGCCTGAGCAGTGTCCGCTCGGCCGTTTCGCAGATGCAGAACTCGCTGCCGTCCGGCCTGGGTTCGCTCTACAGTGCCATCCGGTCGCGGGCTCCGCAGGCGCATGTCGTGGTGCTGGGCTACCCGCGCTTCTACAAGTTGAGCGGGACCTGCATCGCCGGGCTCACGGAGAACGAGCGGGCGGCCATAAACAATGCGTCCGATGTCCTGAACGGTGTCATCGCCAAGCAGGCGGCCAACGCCGGGTTCACGTTCTCCAGCGTGGTGGACGAGTTCACCGGGCACGAACTGTGTTCCGGTGACGCATGGCTCCACAGTGTGTCGATCCCGGTCTACAACTCGTATCACCCGAAGGTCGCCGGACAGTCGGGCGGCTACCTTCCGGCCTTCCGCTCGGCCGCGTAGGACGCGGACGAGGGAGGTAGGACCGGCGGTACGGACGTACAGAGGTACGGCCGGCGATACAGAGATGCGGCGGGCTGCCGGGAGCGGGTGCTTCCGGTAGTCCGCCGCAGGTCTGTTGCGGTTCAGGTTCGGTTCCCGTTCCCGTTCCGGTTCCGGTTCCCGTTCAGGTTCCGGTTCAGGTGCAGATGCAGGTGCAGGCGAGTCGCTTCCGGTACGGGCGATGGTGTCCGAGCGGTGCGGAGCAGGTGCCGCGCGGGTGGCGGTCGCGGAGGCCCGGTTACGCGGTCTCGGCCGGCCGCGACGCCTTGATCGAGTACATCAGCGGGATGCGTGGACGGTCGGCGGGGAAACGGAAGGAGCCGTCGTCCTGCCGCTCCAGCGTAGAGAAACGGGCGAAGAGCGAGATGTCGTGCTCGTGCAGGAACTCGATGCGCAGCCCGGCGGCGGCCAGCGCCGACACCACGTCGCCGATCGGGTGCTGCCATTCGACGCTGCGGTTGTGGAGGGTCGGCGCGTCGAAGTCGGCGTACGTGCCCGGCGTCTCGTCCACCCACGCGTCGCGGCTGAAGTAGTCGTGCACGACCTTCGTACCGGTCGAGTCGTCGAGACAGTCCGTGATCGGGTGGAACTCCGCGAGGTAGAGGAATCCCCCGGGCGCCACGAGTGAAGCTGCCGTCTCGGCCCAGCGCCGGGTGTCGGGCAGCCAGTTCAGCGCGCCGACGCCGGTGTAGACGATGTCGTACGAGGAGTCCGGGACGGCCTCTGCCGCGTCATGGACATCGGCCGTGACGAACGCCGCCCGGTCCTGGGTGAACCCGAGCTCTCGGGCCAGGCCGCGCGCAGTCTCGACGGCCGGTTCGGAGAAGTCCAGACCGACGACGTGCGCGGCGCCGTGCCGGGCCCAGGAGAGGGTGTCGACCCCGATGTGGCACTGCAGATGCAGCAGCGACTTGCCCGTGACGTCCCCGACCTCGGCGCGTTCGAAGTCGCGCAGCGCGTCCTTGCCGGCGCGGAAGGCGTCGAGGTCGTAGAAGTCGCTCACGGCGTGGATGGGGACCCGCTCGTCCCAATGGGCACGGTTGGCCCGCTGCCAGTCGTCGGGGGTCGATGCATGCATGCCCAGGAGGTTATCCACAGACTGAGGGCAATGCGAACGGATTGTCGGCGTTCCGGCGCAGAATGGGGGACATGACTGAGACCACTGGCTCGACGGCGCCGTCCGCACAGGCGACCGTTTCCCTGCCCGCGACCGCCTCCATGCCGGAGTGGGAGCAGCGTTTCCGGGCGCCGCGGGTGTCGTTGCCCGACTGGGCCGAAGACGCGCCGCACCGCGCCCTGTTCGTCTCCAACGCCACAGGTACGTACGAGCTGTACGCATGGGACCGTGCCACCGGCGAGCAGCGCCAGGTGACCGACCGGCCGAACGGGACGACGGACGGTGTGCTGACGCCGGACGGCGAGTCGATCTGGTGGTTCAGCGACACCGACGGGGACGAGTTCGGAGTGTGGATGCGTCAGCCGTTCCACGGCGGCAGCGGGGGCGAGGGCGAGGAGACGGTGGACGAGCCGGCGGCACCCGGCCTCGGTGCCTCGTACCCGGCCGGGCTCGCGATCGGACGCGACGGTACGGCGGTGATCGGCCGTTCGACGGACGAGGACGGGACGACGATCCATGTCGTACGGCCCGGGGCCGCACCCGTCGAGATCTACCGGCACCGGGAGTCGGCGGGTGTCGGTGACCTCTCGTACGACGGGATGCTGATCGCCCTGGAGCACACCGAGCACGGCGATGCGATGCACTCCGCGCTGCGGGTGGTCCGGCCGGACGGGTCGACGGTCGCCGAACTGGACGACACCGAGGGCGGTACGAGGGAGCTGGGCCTGTCCGTGCTGGGCTTCGCCCCCGTCCCCGGGGACACGAGGCTGCTGGTCGGGCATCAGCGACGGGGCCGCTGGGAGCCGATGATCTGGGATCCGCTGACGGGCGTGGAGACGGACCTCGCGATCGATCTGCCCGGTGATGTGAGCGCCGAGTGGTATCCGGACGCCTCCGCGCTGCTCATCGTGCACGGCTTCGAGGCCCGCAGCGACCTGTGGCGGTACGAACCGGGGTCCGGCGGTGCTCCCGTGCGGGTGGAAACTCCCGCCGGTTCGGTGTCCGGTGCCACGGCCCGGCCGGACGGCACGGTGGAGTACCTGTGGTCATCGGCCGCGCAGCCGCCCGTCATCAGGTCCACCTCGGGCGCTGTGGTGCTCGATCCGCCCGGCTTGAAGGCTCCGGCGTCCGTGCCGGTGGAGGACGTGTGGGTGGACGGGCCCGGTGGCCGCGTCCACGCGCTCGTACAGCGTCCCGCCGCTCCGGCCGAGGGGCCGTTCCCCACCGTCTTCGAGATCCACGGCGGCCCGACCTGGCACGACAGCGACGCCTTCGCCTCCGGTCCCGCCGCCTGGGTGGACCACGGCTACGCGGTCGTCCGGGTCAACTACCGCGGCTCCACCGGATACGGCCGCGCCTGGACGGACGCGCTCAAGCACCGGGTCGGCCTGATCGAGCTGGAGGACATCGCCGCGGTGCGGGAGTGGGCGGTGAAGTCCGGGCTCACGGACCCGGCGATGCTGGTCCTGGCCGGTGGCTCCTGGGGCGGCTATCTGACCCTGCTCGGCCTCGGTACGCAGCCGGACGACTGGGCCCTGGGCCTGGCGGCGGTCCCGGTCGCCGACTACGTCACGGCGTATCGCGACGAGATGGAGGACCTGAAGGCGATGGACCGCACGCTGCTGGGAGGCACGCCGGAGGAGGTTCCCGAGCGCTTCGAGGCCTCGTCCCCGCTGACGTACATCGACGCCGTCCGGGCGCCGGTCTACATCTCGGCGGGCGTCAACGACCCGCGCTGCCCGATCCGCCAGGTCGAGAACTACGTGGACCGGCTGAAGGGCCGTGACGCGGTGCACGAGGTCTACCGGTACGACGCGGGGCACGGTTCGCTCGTGGTGGAGGAGCGGATCAAGCAGGTCCGCCTGGAACTCGACTTCGCCCGACGCCACCTGGCCCCGCAGTCGGGCCCGTCCAGCGAGTAGGGGCTTCTGTTCCGTCCTGGGTTTCTGGTCCGCCCGGCTGCTGTTCCCGTCCTGGGCGTCCGTTCCGTCCAGTACGGGCGACCGCCACCGGGCGTCGGTCGGCACCCCGCGCCGGGCGGCCGGAGCGGGGACCGTACCGTGGAGGTGTGTACCGGTTCCTGCTGACCCCACGATGGTGGGGGATCAACCTCTTCGTCGTGCTGGCCATTCCGTTCTGCGTCTTCATGGGCACCTGGCAGCTCGGCCGCTTCGAGGACCGCGTGCAGACGCATGCCGCCGCCGAGAAGCAGCCCGCTCCGGGTACGAGGGCCGCCAAGCCGATCGACGACCTCCTGCCCGTCGACACGGTGACGTCCGGCCGTCCCGCGACCGCGACCGGCCGGTACGCCGACCAGTTCCTGGTGCCCGGCCGGGAGTTGGACGACAAGAGCGGCTTCTACGTCCTGAACCTGCTCCGTACGGACAGCGGCAAGGCCCTGCCCGTGGTGCGCGGCTGGCTGCCCGGCGAGCCCGGCCGCACCGCCGTGCCCGCCGCACCGACCGGCAAGGTCACGGTCACCGGCGACCTCCAGGCGTCCGAGAACGCCGGCACGGCGGGCGTCGACGCGACGGGCGGGCTCCCGCACGGACAGGTCGGCATGATCAGCGCCGCGTCCCTGGTCAACCTCGTCCCGTACGACGTCTACGACGCCTGGGTGACGCTCCAGGACACCGGCGCCGCCGGCGCGCTGCGCCCCGTACCGGCCGCCGCGCCGCAGGGCACCGGGCTCGATCTGAAGGCCTTCCAGAACCTCGGCTACACCGGGGAGTGGTTCGTCTTCGCCGGGTTCGTGCTCTTCATGTGGTTCCGGCTGCTCCGCCGCGAAGCCGAAGCGGCGCGCGACCTGAAGCTGGGCCTCGTCGCAGACACGGATGGGGTTGCAGACACGGATGGGGTTGCAGACACGGATGGGGTTGCGGGCCCGGATGCGGCTGCCGGTCCGGATGGGGGTGCGGCTGCGGGCCCGAGCGCCAAGGGCGGCGCGGACACCCGCCCGGTGGATCCCGCCGACCCCGACGTGAGCGTCGGCGCCGTCTGAGGACGTACACACGTGAGGGGGTCCACCCGCCGAATCGGCTGGTGGACCCCCTCACGCATGCGTCATACGCCGTGCGCCGAAAACCGCGCCGTGCCCGCGCCCGGCGTCACGTGGCGGGGGCCAGCACCCCGGTCCGGTAGATCGTGCCCGCGCAGGCGTTGGTGATCTTCGTCTCCGCGACCGGCGCACCCGCCTCCGGCGTGTGTGTGACGGCGACACTGCCGTCCAGCGCCCCGCCGCCGTCCTCGCTGCCGGACTGCGGATTCATGTCGGCGGACCCGTCCGCGCCGCCCGTACCGGGACCGGCGGCGGTGGCGGTGGCGCCGCCCGTGCCGTCCGCGCCGCCCGTCGGGGTCGGGCTCGGTGAGCCTCCGGCGGTCGGGCAGATGTCCTTCGGCACCCAGGCGAACTTCACCTCGTACGCCATGGACGGCTTCAGCAGCACCGTCCCCTGCTCCTGCGAGGGGTCGGGCAGCCCGGACGCCGCGTCACCCGCCGTGTGCTGGACAACTGTGATAGCGGCCGGGTCGGCCGCACCCATCGCCTGAAAGCCCACGCTTCCGCTGCTGCTCACCGAACAGTCCGTGCCGGAGACGTTTGCGATCCGGAAGGTGCCGTACACCGTGCCGTCGGCACTCGCCGCGCCCGTCTCGGCCGAGGCGACCGAGAGCTGCCCCGGGTCGCAGTTCGGCTGGGACGCCGCCTCGGACGCGGCCGGGTCGGCGGCCCCGCCGGCCAGCCCGCCGTCGGTGCCCTGGCCGCGGCCGTCGGACGGGCTGCCCGTGCTCGCGGGATGGTTCGGGCCGCCGTCGGCCTGCCCGTCGCTGCCACCGCCGTCGCTCTTCCCGCCGGTCCCCGAATCCCTCTCGGTGCCGTTGCCGCCCTGTGCCTGCTCGCCGTGTCCGGCTATCGCGGGATTGGCGGCGTTCGAACCGTCGGAGTTCGCCACATGGACGAAGGCCGGGACGGCCGTGCCGATGAGCAGTGCCGCCGCCGCCATGCCGACGGCGGCCTGCCGTCGCCTGGCGCGCCGGGCGGGCACCGCGCGCTGCAGACGGTCGAGCGTGCCGTCGCCGGGTTCGATGTGCTCGACGGCCCCGTGCAGCATGCGGCGCAGCGCGACCTCGTCCATGTCCGCACCATCGCCCGCACCCGGGTTCACCTGCGAGGCGCTCTCCGATCCACGTTCCTGTGACCCACTCTTCTCCGGCCCGCGCTCCTGCGGACCGTTGCGCTCCGACCCGTCGCGCTCCGGCCCGTCGTTCACCATTTCGCTTCCAGTCAGGTCATTCCAAGGCTCACGATCACGGCCGTTCTCGTGGCCGTTCTCGTGGCCGTTCTCGTTCCTGTGGTCGCGCCGGCTCATACCTGCGCCTCCATCGCGACGCGCAGCGCCGCGATCCCACGCGAGCCGTAGGCCTTGACCGAGCCCAGGGATATTCCCAGTGTCTCGGCCGCCTGGGCCTCCGTCATGTCCGCGAAGTAACGCAGCACCAGAACCTCCCGCTGGCGCCGTTGCAGCCCCCGCATCGCCTTGATCAGCGCGTCCCGCTCCAGTTGGTCGTACGCGCCCTCCTCCGCACTCGCCATGTCCGGCATGGGCTTGGAGAGCAGCTTCAGCCCGAGGATGCGGCGGCGCAGCGCCGAGCGCGACAGGTTGACGACGGTCTGGCGCAGATACGCGAGTGTCTTCTCGGGGTCCCGTACCCGGTTCCGCGCCGAGTGCACGCGGATGAACGCCTCCTGCACGACGTCCTCACACGAAGCGGTGTCGTCCAGGAGCAGAGCCGCGAGGCCGAGTAGCGAACGGTAGTGGGCGCGATAGGTCTCGGTGAGATGGTCGACCGTGGTCCCGGCAGCCACGCCCTCCTCAGCGCCCTCGCGCTGCGACGGCAGCCGTGCGGGACGCGCCGCGGGCATGGGCGCGATCACCGGCATACCGCCGGGCGCGCGGGGCCGTCTGAGCGGTCGCACCGAAGCGCCGCGCAGGGGGCCCACCACTGTGATATCGAGAACCTCTGCCACGCCAGTTGGACACGTTTCCCCCCGTCAGGGTTGTACGCGCGCAGCACCGCGTTCAACACGGTGCGACATGCCCTCATACGTACCTGCTCTTCCCCGAATGCCCCAACTGTGCGCCCCGCCGCGCAAGAGGTGAACGCATAGACGCGCACTGTCCGGCCAGCGGTTGCAGCAGGCCGGAAGGTCATCGTCGGACACCCTGACACCCCAGCTCAAGAGGTTCAGACCTTCAACTTACTCACAGGACATTCACAGAATGTGTATAAACAGGTCCGATCAGGAGCGATCAGGACCGAGGGAATTCGGCGGCCACCGATTCGGCGATCTGCGCCACGTTCAGCGCCGCGCCCTTGCGGAGGTTGTCGCCGCAGACGAACAGTTCCAGACCCCGGGGATCGTCCAGCGACCTGCGCACCCGTCCGACCCAGGTCGGATCGGTGCCCACGACGTCGGACGGTGTCGGGAAGTCCCCCGCCGCCGGACTGTCGTACAGCACCACGCCCGGGGCCGTCGCCAGGATCTCGTGGGCCCGGTCGACCGCGATCTCGTTCTCGAACCGCGCGTGCACGGACATCGAGTGCGTCGCGATCACGGGTACGTACACACACGTCGCCGCCACCCGCAGGCTCGGCAGATCCAGGATCTTGCGGCACTCCTCACGGATCGCCAGTTCCTCCGACGACCAGCCGTCACCGGCCTCGGTCCCGGCCCAGGGCACCACGTTGAGGGCCACCGGTGCGGCAAAGGGGCTGCCTCCGGCGTCGCCCACGGCCCGCCGTACGTCTCCGGGCTTCGTGCCCAACTCCGTACCGGCCACCATCGACAGCTGTTCGCGCAGCGCCGCAACGCCGTCGCGGCCAGCCCCGCTCACCGCCTGGTACGAGGAGACGACCAGTTCCCGAACGCCGAATTCGGCGTGCAGCGCGCCGACCGCGACGATCAGCGAGAGCGTCGTGCAGTTCGGGCTCGCGACGATGCCGCGCGGCCTGATCCGTGCGGCATGCGGATTGATCTCGGGCACGACCAGCGGAACGTCCGCGTCCAGCCGGAACGCGGCGGAGTCGTCGATCACGACCGCGCCCTTGGCGGCGGCGATCGGCGCCCACTGCGCGGAGACGTCGTCGGGCACCAGGAACAGCGCCACGTCGACACCGTCGAAGACTTCCTCGGCGAGTTCGAGGACTTCGCTCTCCTCGCCGCGTACGACCAGCTTGCGCCCGGCCGAACGCGGCGAGGCGATCAGCTTCACCTCGCCCCAGACATCCGCGTGCTGCGAAAGGATCTGGAGCATGACACCGCCGATCGCCCCGGTCGCTCCGACGACCGCGAGCGAAGGACGGCGCGCGGTCATCGGCCGGTGCCCCCGTAGACGACGGCCTGGTCGGAATCGCTGTCGAGACCGAAGGCGGTGTGCACGGCGCGCACGGCCTCGATGACATCCTCGGCGCGGGTGACGACCGAGATGCGGATCTCGGACGTCGAGATCAACTCGATGTTCACCCCGGCATCCGAGAGTGCCTCGAAGAAGGCCGCCGTGACGCCCGGGTTGGTCTTCATGCCGGCGCCGACCAGGGAGATCTTCGCGATCTGGTCGTCGTAGCGCAGCGACTCGAAGCCGATGGTGCCGCGGTTGCGTTCCAGGGCGGCGATGGCCTTGCGGCCCTCGGACTTCGGCAGCGTGAACGAGATGTCGGTCAGACCGGTCGACGCGGCGGAGACGTTCTGCACCACCATGTCGATGTTGACCTCCGCGTTCGCGATGGTGCGGAAGATCGCGGCGGCCTCGCCCGGCTTGTCGGGCACGCCGACGACGGTGATCTTGGCCTCGGAGACGTCATGGGCGACTCCGGAGATGATCGCGTGCTCCACCTTCTGGTCCCCTTGCGGCTCGTTGCTGACCCAGGTTCCGCGCAGTCCGGAGAAGGACGAGCGGACGTGGATCGGGATGTTGTAACGGCGTGCGTACTCCACGCACCGGTGCAGCAGCACCTTGGAGCCGGACGCGGCCAGCTCCAGCATGTCCTCGAAGGAGATCCAGTCGATCTTCCGGGCCTTCTTCACGACCCGCGGGTCGGCGGTGAAGACACCGTCCACATCGGTGTAGATCTCACAGACCTCGGCATCCAGCGCGGCCGCGAGCGCGACGGCGGTGGTGTCGGACCCGCCGCGGCCGAGCGTGGTGATGTCCTTCTTGTCCTGGGACACACCCTGGAACCCCGCGACGATCGCGATGTTCCCCTCGTCCAGCGCCGTACGGATACGGCCCGGCGTCACATCGATGATGCGCGCTTTGTTGTGGACCGAGTCGGTGATGACGCCTGCCTGGCTGCCCGTGAACGACTGGGCCTCGTGGCCCAGGTTTTTGATCGCCATCGCCAGCAGGGCCATGGAGATCCGCTCTCCGGCGGTCAGCAGCATGTCGAACTCACGCCCGGCAGGGATCGGGGATACCTGCCCGGCGAGATCGATCAACTCGTCCGTCGTGTCGCCCATCGCTGACACCACGACAACCACCTGGTTGCCGTTCTTCTTGGCATCGACGATTCGCTTGGCGACACGCTTGATGCCTTCGGCATCGGCTACGGAGGAGCCTCCGTACTTCTGCACGACAAGGCCCACGTGCGCTCCTCGCTCAGTCCATTACTGCGGTCGGCTCAGTTTAACGAGTAGTCCGGAATCGCCCCGTCGATACCACATTGTGAGATGTCCCGCTCAGTACGTGATCATCGGCGCATCGCTCCGAACTGCTCGTACGGGGCTGGTGCCCGCCGATCGGGCCCGCACTCCCGTATGTGGTCCAGCCCACACGCACGGTGCGCCGGGTCCACGATGCACGAGCAGTCCACCTCCAGCGTGGACCGGAACCCCACGGTCCGCCCTTCGGAGGCCTCCACCATGCGTACGCCGCTCCGCGCATTCCCCGCGCTCCCCATGCTCACTCCGGTGATACGGGGCCCCGACTGCTGACGCCACACCCGGCGTGCCGCACCCGAGCAGGTGGATGCACTCCTGAAGCAGCCGGGCCATCTCTTCCACCGTGCGGCAGCCGGTGGAAGAGATGGCCGGGGCGTGACGGCCACGCTCGAATCGTCGCCGACCACGACCACGTCGTGCGGCACACGTCTGCCATGCTCCCGCAGCACCTGGCACACGCCCTGGGCCACAAGGCCGTTGGCCGCGAACACCCCGTCGATCCCCGGGTGCTCGCTCAGCAGCCTGTCATGGCCTCCGCGCCGCTGCCGCGCGTGAACCCGCCCTCGGCACGGGCGCGAACCGGCGGTACACGCCGCCCCACCCCCTTGAATGACCCATGAGGGGGTGGGGACACATGTGAAGGGGGTGGGGACACATTCCCTGAACGTGCCCCCACCCCCCTCGTTCATCTCCTGGCCGCACCCACTACCGCAGCACGCTGACCTCCTCGTCGGTGAGCGCACCGGAGAAGGCCCGGACCTGGTCGACGGCCCCGTGCAGGTACTCGCCCCACCCATCTGCCGTGCGTCCGCGGCCGAATTGAAGGCGTCAGCATGCACGCCACCCTGGGAGAGGGCGGTCATCGGGTGCTCCGGCTCCTGGTCGGCCAGCCGCACGATCGCGCTCACGGTGAAGCTGTCGCCGGTGTCAACGACCGGCTTCTCCGTGGCCGCGTAGCCCGAGCGGCCGTCGAGGTTCAGATGGCCCTCGTCATCGAGCACCAGGTCCCAGGGGTCGCACTCCAGGTCCGTGGGGTCGCACACGTCGTCGTACCGGTGGATCGACGCTCCCGGACCGAGCTTCAGCGGCTGTCCCCCGTTCGTCTCGGGGCTGACGCCTTCCGGCTCGGTCTCCAGGCCCCAGTGGCCCAGCAGTTGGGCTTTGCGGCTGCCGAGCTCCGCGACCTCGGCAGCCACCGCCACCCGGTCGTAGACCCGCACATCGCCGATCTCGCCCTGCCAGCGGTCCCGGTATCCCGTCGCACCCCGGGCCCGGCCGATCTGGAAGTCCCCGTCGCCCGCCGCCGGGGTCCCCGACTGCTCGTCACCCACGGCTTTGCCATTGACGTACAGCCGCGCCTTGCCCGTCCAGGCGTCGTACCGGCCGAGCACATACGCCCACTCGCCCACCTCGGGCAGGCCACCGGTCAGTGGTGTGCCGCCCACGGCGAGCGACCAGGCGGGCCGGCCGTCGACCTGTCTCAGGCCCAGCGTGAACGCGGGCCCCTGCCCGGCGTCCTGACTGACAACCGTCCGCCTGCCGTCCACCGCGGCGGGCCGCACCCAGGCACCCACCGAGAACGTCTTGTCCGTCGCGACGACCGGCGCGTCCGGCGTCGCGAAGCCGTGCCCGGTTCCGTCCAGGCTCACCGTGGACGTCACGTCCGTGCCGGAGGGAGCGCCCGCACCGAACGTGGCTCCCGTCCCGACGCGGGCGGCAGGGCCTGCTTCGGCGGCCGCCTTCCGCGAGCCCGCCGCGTCGGTCAGCTTCCAGCGCGCTTCCGGCGCACGCCCCGAGCCCACTCGGAACTGGTAGTCCGTCGGCTCGCTGCCCCGGCCCGCCCGGTCGAAAGCCTGGACATGCAGCCCGGCGCGCCCGGAACCCTCCGGAAGGCAGTTGACGCCGAGGAGTTCCGGCTGCTCCCGTCGGAGATGGTGCGTGTGGTCGTCCGGATCACGCCCGAGCGTGTGGTGGGGACCATCGCCGGGTGACCGTCGCCGGGTGACCGTCGCGGTCGGGCAGCGCCTCGTCGCAGCCGACGCGGGGGTGACGTCCACGCAGCGGACCCCCGGCACCCCGTGAACGCGTTCGACGAGGCGCCTGGACGGCTGTGTGTCACGTTGCCGCGAGGGGCCGGGGCGCGTCCCGCCCGGGCGTCGCCCGCTACTGCACGGGCCGCAGTCCCAGCGGTGCCGCGATCTCCTCCGCCATCACCCGGCCCGCCTCCTCGGCCAGGTCGTCGTCGACCGTCTCCGAGTCCGTGTCCAGCCCGTCCAGTTCCTGGAGGGGCTGGTTGAGCCGGATGTGGGCGATCAGGGACTGGAGGGCGCGCAAGGTGGCGGATGCGGTGGAACCCCAGTTGGAGAAGTAGGAGAACTGCCACCACCACAGGGCCTCGGTCGTGCGGCCCTCTTCGTAGTGGGCCAGGCCGTGGCGCAGGTCGGTGACCAGGTCGGCCAGGCCGTCGGAGATACGGGCCGGGACCGGGGCCTTGCGCGGCTCGTACGGGTCGAAGACCTCGGAGTAGACGTCGATCGGCTCCAGCAGGGCGGCGAACCGCTCGCGCAGACCGTCGGCGTCCGGCTCCGCGCCGAGATCCGGCTCGTAGCGCTCGTCGGGGACGATGTCCTCGTACGCGCCGAGCCGGCCGCCCGCCAGCAGCAGCTGGGAGACCTGGAGCAGCAGGACGGGGACGGCCTCCTCGGGCTCCTCGACCTTGGACACCTCGGTGACCGCGACGATGAACGTCTTGATCTGGTCGGCGATCTGGACGGCGAAGTCGTCCGGATCCTGCGTGACGGAGTTCAGCGTGGCGTCAGACATCGAGGGGACCTCCCGTGGGCACGGTCGCGAACGGTGAGAAGAACATAGCGTCGCTGAACGTAAAGCCGTTGTGAGTCGACGCAAGAACATCAGACGTCGCGGTCGTGAAGACATCACACATCGTGAAAGCACCAGGCGTCGTGCAGGCATCAGACATCGAGCAGGCGCCTCCCCTCGAAGGCGCGGCCCAGGGTGACCTCGTCCGCGTACTCCAGATCGCCGCCGACCGGCAGACCACTGGCCAGTCTGGTGACCCGCAGGCCCATCGGCTTGATCATCCGTGCCAGGTACGTCGCGGTGGCCTCGCCCTCCAGGTTGGGGTCGGTGGCCAGGATCAGTTCCGTGATCGACCCGTCGGCGAGACGGGCGAGCAGTTCACGGATGCGCAGGTCGTCGGGCCCGACGCCCTCGATCGGACTGATCGCGCCGCCGAGCACGTGGTATCGGCCCCGGAACTCACGGGTCCGCTCGATCGCGACGACATCCTTCGGTTCCTCGACCACACAGATGACCGTCTGGTCGCGGCGCGCGTCCCGGCAGATATTGCACTGTTCCTGCTGGGCGACGTTGCCGCAGACCGAACAGAACCGGACCTTGTCCTTGACCTCGAGGAGGGCATGGGCGAGACGGCGCACATCGGTCGGCTCGGCCTGCAGGATGTGGAAAGCGATCCGCTGCGCGCTCTTGGGACCGACGCCGGGCAGCCTGCCCAACTCGTCGATGAGGTCCTGAACCACGCCTTCGTACAACGGGATCGCCTTCCTGGTCCTGAGTTATGAATACAACGTACGAGTTCCGGCCGCAGGTCAGAAGGGGAGACCGGGCATACCGCCGAGCCCCTGGGTCAGCGGGCCGAGCTTCTGCTGCTGAAGCTGCTGCGCGTTCTCGTTCGCCGCCTGTACGGCGGCGACGACGAGGTCCGCGAGCGTCTCGGTGTCCTCCGGGTCGACGGCCTTCGGGTCGATCACCAGGGCTCGGAGCTCGCCGGAGCCGGTCACGGTCGCCTTCACCAGACCGCCACCCGCCTGACCCTCGACCTCGGTCCTGGCCAGTTCCTCCTGGGCCGCCGCGAGTTCCTGCTGCATCTTCTGGGCCTGCTGCAGCAGCTGCTGCATATTGGGCTGACCACCACCGGGAATCACGGTCACTCCTGGCAATTCGACGACAGAATGTTTCGGTATGCCGAGCCTACGTGGTCACCGCGCGGTGCGCCCCACCCACTGGCAAGCAACTCTTTCGAGTGAGTTTGAAGCACCCTCGGCGAGACTCCTATACCTGATCACAGGCCCCGTACACCCGGGAATACTGCGATTTCGACCCCACGGCCCACCATTCGGCGGTAGGAAGGGCATGCACATCAGGCACACAGGCGAACCGCTCGTCACGCAAAGTTACGCACGCGGGACAGTCGGCCGCGCCGGAGAGCAGTGATCAGCCCACCGTCGAACACACCGCCACACATCAGGCGTCGCTACGCAGAATGCAGAGGAGTACCCCGGTGAGTCAGCCGGAGATGCAGCCCGAAGGGCCGCCCCGCAACGAGCCCGGTTCGACCGGCTCGGCCGGTTCCTCCGGTTCGGGCTCCCGCGCACGCGGCCGGGGCCGGGATCTGACCGGCACACCGTTCCCGCTCGGCGACTGGGGCGAGCCCGCCGAACGCCTCGACGAGCTGTACCGCTGGGTCGAGGCCGATGCGCTGCGCACCGCCGACTGGTATCTGAACGACCGGGTGTGGAAGCGGCGCGGCGCCAGGGCCCTGCGGATCGGTACGGCGGCCGGGGCGGTCGCGGGCGCCGCGCTGCCGTTGCTCGATCTCACAGGTGCCCTGAGCGGGGCGGCGGGATGGGGCTATCTGTCCCTGC
The DNA here is from genome assembly GCF_045207325.1 of Streptomyces sp. NBC_00846. Classification (NCBI taxonomy): domain Bacteria; kingdom Bacillati; phylum Actinomycetota; class Actinomycetes; order Kitasatosporales; family Streptomycetaceae; genus Streptomyces; species Streptomyces sp. NBC_00846. The sequence continues at coordinate 3,418,334 of NZ_CP108846.1, forward strand.
TGCTGGGCGCCGCGAGCATGGCCTGCGACCGGTTCTTCGGTCTGACCTCGGGCTGGATAAGGAACCTCGCCACCGCCCAGGCCGTGCAGCGGCGGCTTCAGGTGCTGCAGTTCGACTGGGCGTCGGAGTGCGTACGGGAGGTGCTCGGCCCGACCGAGGGCACGGCCAGCGAGGCCGCCGAGCGGTGCCTGGGGGTGCTGCGGCGGTTCTCGGAGGACATCACGGAGCTCGTGCGGACCGAGACCGCGGACTGGATGGTGGAGTTCCGGGCCGGGCCTGCGCCGATGGGGATGCAGGCGTTGTCGTCGGGCAGCGGGGGCGGGGGGCGTACGGACCAGGGGGCGCTGCCGGGCCGGTTCCCGATGCAGACGATGACCCGGCCGAACATGCCGCGGCAGCGGCCTCCGGAGTCCCCGCGGTGATTGCGCCGCGGTGACGCCGGGGCGCCCGGCCGTCGCCTGCACGGGTGCCCCGGCACCTGATACCGGCACCCGGCATCAGCACCCGGCATCGGTATCCGCTTCAGCTGAAGATGATCATGGATCCCTGGGCGAGGCTGCGCGTGGCCGCCGCGTGCAGACCCAGCCAGACGTGCCGCTCACGGGCGAACGGACTGTCGTCGTACGGAATCGGGCCCGCCGGCTCCTCGAGGGACGTCGGCGCGGCGGGTGGCAGCGGGGCGGCCGGCGGGTTCGCCGGGTCGATGCCGATGGACGGAGCCACGAACTCCAACTCCCTCAGCAGCCCGTGCGCGGAACCGAGCGGGCCGCCGCCCGCCAGCAGGTCGTCGCTGGAGAGCGGAACGGCGAAGTCCAGCGGGACGTACGCCCCCGCGTGGTCGTAGTGCCAGACCAGGTGGGACTGCCGGGCCGACGCCTCGAACATCTCCAGCAACTGCTCGTATTCCCCGCCCAGTTCGTCGACGGGCGTGACGGCGAGGCCGCTGAGCTGGAGCAGATGGGCGCGGCGCAGGAAGTGCAGGGCGTCGTAGTCGAAGGCCGCGACCGGAGCGACGTCGCCGGTCAGGCCCGGCATGTAGGCGTACACGGGGACGGGCGGCAGCCCGGCCTCGCTCAACACCTTGTCGTAGACGGCTATCTCTTCGGCGAACGGGTTGTCGGGGCTGTGGCACAGCACATCGACGAGGGGGACCAGCCACAGGTCACAGGCCACGAAATCTCGCTCTCCCACGGGTGCGCATCAAAGTCATCGGGTATCGGATCAGGTTCATCGGGTTATTCACGACGGTCGGGACAGCGTAATGCGGTGGGCTCATCGCGCACAGTGGCCGACGGCCGCGGACAGGAGCCGGCCGCATTCCGTAACCGCCCGTCCGCAGCCGCCCGTCCGCAGTCCCCGCCCCGCAGTCGCCCGGTCATTGCGGCGGGGCTCCGGTTACGGCCGCGGCTGCGGCTCCTCGGCGGGCGGGGCCTGTCCGGCCGGCTCCGGATCGTGACCCGGATGCGCCGGGTCTCCGGCCGCGAGCCGGTCCGCCCAGTTCAGCGAGTGCCCGTTGTAGTCGTCCATCACCGCGCACACCGCGTCGCGGTCGCAGAGGGTGATCGCCGCGACGAGCTCCGGATGGCCGTGCCACAGCCACTCCCGGGCACCCACGTCGTGGCGCAGATACGGCACCGCGAACACCCATGCCTGGACGCGCAGCCGGTGCAGGAAGTCGCTGATGTACGTGTTGTCGACGAGCGCGCCCAGCTCACGCCAGAACCGCAGGTCGTAGCCGATGAGGATGTCGAGGTCGCCGCCCTGGGCCGCCCGTGCGGCCTCCTGGGCCCTGCGGCGCACGGAGACCAGATGGTCCCGCTGCGCCACCGACAGCACCGGCCCACAGAAGAGGCCGCGGATGACTCCGTCGATGACCAGGGTCCGGGCCTCGACCATCGACCGGTAATCGGCGACGGTGAACCCCCGCACGCGGAAGCCTCGGTGCTGATCCGAGTCGAGCAGGCCCTGCGCGGAGAGGTCGAAGAGCGCCTCGCGCACCGGAGTCGTGGAGACGCCGTACTGCTCGGCGATCTGCTTGACGGTGAACTCCCGCCCCGGCCGCAGACGCCCGGCAAGCACTTCGTCCCGCAGCGCGTCCGCGATCTGCTGCCGCAGCGTACTGCGGGTTACAGCTCCGCTCGCGCACATGGCGCCCCTCCCCTTTTCGGCTTTCGATCACCTTAAGCCAGGGCCGCCCTGCCCGGATCCGGGCAGGGCGGGGGAGGGGCGTGGCGGGTGCGGCCGGGCAGGGGGCGCTGGTCCGCAGGGCCGCGCGGGCCCCGCGGCTACACCGTGTGCTCGTCCGCGACCGACAGTGCCGCGTCGAGAGCCGCGAGGCCCTCCTTGGCCTCGGCCTCGGTGATGTTGCAGGCCGGAACGGCGTGGGTGCGGTTCATGTTGATGAACGGCCACAGGCCGTTCTTCTTCGCCGCCGCGCCGAAGGCCGCCATCGGCGCGTTGGCCTCGCCCGCCGCGTTGTACGGGACCAGCGGCTCGCGGGTCTCCTTGTCGCGGACCAGGTCCAGCGCCCAGAAGGCACCGAGGCCGCGGACCTCGCCGACCGACGGGTGGCGCTCGGCGAGCTCGCGCAGGCCGGGGCCGAGGACCGTTTCGCCGATGTGGGCGGCGTTCTCGATGACCTTCTCGTCCTCCATCACGTGAATGGTGGCGACCGCGGCCGCGCAAGCCAGCGGGTGGCCGGAGTAGGTCAGTCCGCCCGGGTAGGCGCGAGTCTCGAACGTGGCGGCGATCTCGGCGGAGATGGCGACGCCGCCGAGCGGTACGTAACCGGAGTTGACGCCCTTGGCGAAGGTCATCAGGTCCGGCACCACGTCGAAGTGGTCGGCGGCGAACCACTTGCCGGTGCGCCCGAATCCGGCCATCACCTCGTCGAGGATGAAGACGATCCCGTACCGGTCGCAGATCTCACGCACACCCGCGAGGTAGCCGGGCGGCGGCGTCATGATGCCCGCCGTGCCGGGGATCGTCTCCAGGATGATCGCGGCGATGGTGGCGGCACCCTCGAAGGCGAGGGTGTCCTCCAGGTGCTGGAGCGCGCGGGCGCACTCCTCGGCCTCGGTCTCGGCGTGGAACGGCGAGCGGTAGAGGAACGGCGCCCAGAAGCGGACGACGCCCGCCGAGCCGTTGTCGGACGGCCAGCGGCGCGGGTCGCCGGTCAGGTTGATCGCGGTGGAGGTGGCGCCGTGGTACGAGCGGTAGGCGGAGAGCACCTTCGTGCGGCCGGTGTGCAGCCGGGCCATCCGGACGGCGTTCTCCACGGCCTCCGCGCCGCCGTTGGTGAAGAAGATCTTGTCCAGGTCACCGGGGGTGCGCTCGGCGATGAGGCGTGCGGCCTCGGAGCGCGCCTCGATCGCGAACGCGGGAGCGAAGGTGGCGAGTTTGCCCGCCTGCTCCTGGATCGCGGCGACGACGGTGGGGTGCTGGTAGCCGATGTTGGTGTAGACGAGGCCGCTGGTGAAGTCCAGGTAGCGGTTGCCGTCGTAGTCCCAGAAGTACGCCCCCTCGGCGCCGGCGACGGCGAGCGGGTCGATCAGGCCCTGGGCGGACCAGGAGTGGAACACGTGCGCGCGGTCGGCGGCCTTCACGGCCGCACCGGCAGCGGGGTCGACATGCGGGGCATGCGGGGCATGAGGGGTCATGCCGTGAGCGTAGGCCGCACCGGAAGCGGATCGGTATGGCCACCTTGTATGGCGTGGGGCGCTCTGGTGGGCAGGGTGTCGCGTCGGCCCGAGATGGGCACGATTGGCAGCAAACTGCCACATCGGCGGCATATGGTCATCGCAGCCCCGGCGGTTCCCCGTGTCCAGGACGCGTCATGCCCCGCAGGACCCTCGTGCATCTGGCCGTGTACGACACCTACGCCGACTGGGCGACGGGGCACACCACCGCCCATCTCGCCCGGCCGGTTTCACGGTGCGTACGGCCGGGCCCACCAGCGACCCCGTCACCACCATGGGCGGGCTGCGCGTCCAACCCGATCTCGCGGCCACGGGGTACGGGGGTGGTGAGCGGTACGTCGACGCGGACGCGGTAACGGACGGCGACCTCATCACGGCCGGGCCGACGGAACCGGTCGCGTGCGCCCGTGAGGTCTTCGCGCGGCTCGGGGTGTACAAGGGCGCGAGGCTCGACGCCTGGTACCGGCTCTTCCACGACTCGGACGCGAGCGCGTAAGAGGTGTTGCAGGGGTGAGCCGCGCACAGCAGGACGCGCTCAGCCGGACCGCGCTCGGCATCTTCCAGCTGAACGGCCAATTCCTGGCGGTGTCCGATAAGTTGGCCACACCCTTGACCGTGTCCGGGATCGCCCGCGCCATGGGGATCACACGACAGAGCGCGCAACGGATCGCGGATCTGCTGGTGCGGAAGGGGCTTGCCGAGTACGTGCCGAATCCGGCCCACCGGCGGGCGAAGCTGCTCCGCCCCACGGAGGAGGGCCGGGCAGCCATGTCCCGGATCGGCCCCGGCCACGCGGAGTTCGCGGCGCGGCTGGCGGAGAAACTGGGAGAGGCGGAGTTCGCGGAGACGGTACGGGTACTGGAGCGGTTGTCCGCGGCGGTGGAAGCGGTGGAGGTGGCAGGCACGTCCAGCCCGTCCGAGGCTTGAGGACGGAACCTCTCCCAGCCTGTCCGGGGCTTGACGGCGGAACCACCCCCGGCCCGTCCGGCGTCTGAGGACGAAACCGGAGGAGAAATCGCCGGAACACCCCGCGGACGGGCGTGAAATACCGGACCCACCGGGGCACACCCCGCGCCGCTATTCTCAACGCGTTCCGGCGTATCGCCGCACGGGGGAGGACGCACACCATGGAAAAGCTCGGGCCCGCCGACCCACAACGCATCGGCGCCTACCGCCTGCTGGGCCGGCTCGGCGCAGGCGGCATGGGCCAGGTCTATCTGGCCCGCTCCGACCGTGGCCGCACCGTCGCGATCAAGCTGGTACGCGGCGACCTCGCCGAACAGGGGGAGTTCCGCGACCGCTTCCGCCAGGAAGTGCGGGCTGCCCGCCAGGTCGGTTCCGTCTGGACCGCCCCCGTGCTCGACGCCGACACCGAGGCCGCTGTGCCCTGGGTCGCCACCGGATACGTCGCCGGGCCCTCCCTCCAGGCCACCGTCTCCGGTCGCGCGGGCGCCCGCGCGGGGGCGACTACCGGTACGTACGGTCCCCTGCCCGAGCGTTCGGTCCACATCCTGGGTGCCGGTCTCGCCCACGCCCTCCAGGCCATCCACGCCGCCGGCCTCATCCACCGCGACCTCAAGCCCTCCAACATCCTGCTGACGATCGACGGACCGCGCGTCATCGACTTCGGCATCGCCCGGGCACTCGACACCGTGGCCGACGGCGGCCTCACCCGCACCGGGGCCCTGATCGGTTCGCCCGGTTCCATGGCACCCGAGCAGGTACGCGGCGAGCGTGTGACCCCGGCGTGCGACGTATTCTGCATGGGCTCGGTACTGGCCTACGCGTCCACCGGCCGGCTTCCGTTCGGATCGTCCGACAGCGGCGTGCACGCGCAGATGTTCCGGATCGCTCAGGAGGACCCGGACCTGACCGGCGTCCCCGTGGACCTCGTCGAACTGATCAGGGACTGCCTGAGCAAGGACCCGGCCGCCCGCCCGACGACGGACGCGATCCTGGAACGCCTGGCCGACGACGATACGGCGGAGCCCTGGCTTCCGGGCGCGCTCATCGCCCAACTCGGCCGCCATGCTGTCGAGTTGCTCGACTCCGAGGACCCGGAGGAGGCGGCAGAAGTGGCCGAGGAGGCTCCCCTCCCGGACATGGCACCCCCACTGCCCCCGGCCCCCACGGACCGCCCCGTCCACACACGTCCCACGATCGTCGACGCCCCGGCCCCGACCCCCGTGCCGGCCCCGCCCCCCGGACTCCCCTCGCCCGCGTACGGCTATCCGCCACTGACGGCACAGCCGCACCCCGCCCAGGGCTTCGGCCCTCCGCAAAACCAGCCCGGGTACGGATATCCGCAGCAGCACCCGTCCCAGAACCACCCACAGCAACCGCAGCCCGGGTTCGGTGCCACACCGCCGTACGGCCCCTTCTACCCCGGCGCCCCGCAGCCCGTCCCCGAGCCCGCCCACCGCGGCAAGGCGTCGACCATCGCGCTCATAGCCATCGCCATGCTCGTGGCCATAGGCGCGGGCGGGTCCGTCTACGCGCTCATGAACGAGACGGGGCCGGGACCCGCCCCGTCCCCCACCACATCGCCGTCCGCGGCTGACTCGCCCGGCGTCGAGGCTTCGCCCGTGGCCCCGGATCCGGATCCGGACCCGTCCTCCTCCGACGACCTGAAGAACAGCGACGGCCCCGTCCCGGCCGGCTACCTCGGTACCTGGGTGGGCTCCATCGACAACGTCGCGGGCCACTCCACCCGGGACCTCGTCATCCAGCAGGGCACGGTCGGCCAGACCGTCCTCACGCTCACCGCGGACGGCCCGCTCGGCACCGGCGGCTCCTACCACTGCGTCTTCCGGGCGGCCCTGGCCGCGGAGCCGTCCCCGAGCGGGCCCGTCGAGGTCGGCCCGTCCACGGTCACGGTCGGCGAGCCCATGTCGTCCTGCACCGCGGGCAAGGCCACCACGCTCACCCTGCTCCCGGACGGCTCCCTGCGGCGCGAGAACACCGACAGCGGCGAACAGCTCACATACACCAGGACCGACTGATCAGAGCAGGCTGCACACCGTGAGCCCGACGCCCACGGCCAGCACGGCCAGCGCGGTCAGGACGCTCCCGTACGGGGTGTAACGCCGCGGGGCGGGCAGCCGCCGCTCGCCCAGCGCGGCAAACCTGTTGCCGCCACCGGAGAGCAGCAGAGCGGCGGAGGTGAGGGTGAGGGCCATGCCCAGGCCGTAGGCGACGACCAGCAGGACGCCGAAGAACGTACGGCTGAGCGCAATGGCGCCCAGCAGCACGACGCCGCGCCAGACAGGCAGCGACGGCCAGCTTGGCGTGCCCCGGCAACGCCGCGTGCCCCGCGCCCAGCAGCTTCGTCAGCAGGACGGCCAGCAACCCCACCGGCACGGTCAGGTCCCGGCCCGAGGTCAGCGCGGTGAGCCGGTTCTCCAGCGCCGGGAATAGGATCGCGCCGCGGTCCACGACAGGCGCGGCACCGACCGCCTGCGGCCCGGCGGCCCCCACCGGCCCCCCCCCCCCCGCACCCGGCTCCGTACCGAGGTGACCGGCAGGCCGGTCGCCCGCCGCCCGTTCGCCTCGGTGACGACGGGACCGGGTTCGCCACCCGTAATCGCTGCGAAACGCCCTGCTCGATACGGACACCAGGTTGCACGGGCGGGCCAGATACTGGCTGGCCGGCCTATTTCCGGAACCGCTGGCCAGAACGCTTCCGCCCTTGTACTGGCTGCGGGACGTTCTGCTCACCATCGCGGCTCCCTTCGCGCTCACACCTCCAGAAGAACCTCACACCGCCTCCGGACCGGCAGACTCCGGACCCGCAGAATCCTGACGCTCGAACACCTCACGCTCGGCCCTCGACCGGCGGCTCCGCGTCACGCTGCACCTGTGTCTCGGCGCCACCCCGGACTGCCCCTGCGCCCCCACCTCGCCATGAACGGGCCCTCACCGGCCTCATCCCGCGCCGGCACGGCGCGGAGCCGGTCCGGCAGGGCACCCGGGAGGTATCCGGACCGCGCTAGACCAACGGCCTGGCCGACATCAACAGATGCTGGTGAACCGGGCTCGCCGCCTCGTCCGCCGCGTCCGCCCTGGAGGCCCATCCGGTGACCATCGCCCGCTGGCCGGGGCCCATCAACTCGAACCGGACCACGGGTGCGTCGAACGAGGCCAGGGCATCCATCAGATACGACGGATTGAAGGCGACCGTCAGCTCGTCGGTGCCCCCGAGCGCGGCGGGCAGACGCTGGGAGGCGACATCGTCCTCGTAACCCGCCTGCAGCAGCACCGAGTCGCCGGAGAACGTCAGATGGAGCGGGCTGCCGCCCTCCGCGACCACGGCGACGCGCTTGACGGCCTCGACGAGGGGCGCCCGGTCAAGGACCGCGCGGAGGGGGTCCGTCATCGCGAACAGCTTGTCGTGGCGCGGCAGTCGGCCATCCAGCAGACGCACTGTGGTCCGCATCCCGGCCAGTTCGAAACCGACTGATCCGCCGTCCAGCGCGAGTTGGACCATTCCGGCCCGGCTGAAGGAGCGGGCGATCTCGGCCAGCCTGCGGGCGGAGATCACGACATCGGCCGAGACGCCGTCCTGCCCGGGCTTCCACGTGAGCGTGCGTACGGCAAACCGGTAGCGGTCCGTCGCAGCGAGGGTCATCGTGTCGCCGTCGAGCGCCAGCCGGATACCGGTCAGGGTCGGCAGCGTGTCGTCCCGGCCGGCCGCCACCGCGACATGGGCGACGGCCGCGGCGAACTCCTCCGCGTCCACAGCACCGAGCACCTCCGGCAGCGGCGGAAGCGCCGGATAGTCGTCGAACGGCAGCACCGAGAGCCCGAACCGGGCTCTGTCACCGGCCAGCGAGAACCGTGAGCCCTCGACCGCGCACTCCACCACGCCCTCGGGCAGCACCCGGCACACATCGAGCAGCCGGCGGCCCATGACCAGCACCTTCCCGGCCCGTACGGTCTCCGTCTCCACCTCGATGCACGCGGACGCCTCGTAATCGAGGCCCGAGATGCGCAGCCGCCCGTCGGCCGCCTCCAGCAACAGCCCGCCCAGCACGGGAACGGGCGAGCGCGTGGGCAGTACCCGGGCCGCCCAGGCCACGGCGTCGGTCAATGCGCTGCGCTCCATACGGAACTCCATGACGGCGGCCTCTTCCAGTCGTCTCGGATCGTGATCGTGAACGTGGTCCTGATCGTGATCCGACCCTAGGGGCAGCCACTGACAACGCGAGAAGAAGCGAACCGGTTGCGGACGACGACAGCGGCCACCCCCGTGAGCCGCGGCCGCCGTCCCCGTGCCCCTCCCCCGAGGGCCTCGGTACCCCTCCCCCGAAGGGGGCCGCAACCGTGTTCGGACTCTAGGACTTCGGGTAGGCGACAGAAAGGTTCAGTTCGCACTGTGTGGGCCGTCAGGGGTATCAGTCCGCACAGTCGAACCGGTACGATGCACTCCGGTTTTTGGGTGGAACGCAGGGGCGCGGAAGCGGAGGAGGCGTGCGCGCGCGGGAACGGGCCGACGACGTACTGCGGATGTACCGGCTGGCCCGATCCGGCGGAACGCAGGAGCTGTTGCGCTGGGTGTCCGGCCGGGCGAAGGGCTGGGCCGGGCTGCTCAACGGGGACGGCACCGTCCTGCACGGTGTGACGAGGGCCCCGGACCGTACGGGCGTCGACGCCGCCGCCCTGGCCACCGAGGGCGCGAAGGAACTGGCCTCGCTCGACTCACGCTCCTTCTCGTTCGACCGGGGTCCGTACACCGCGCTGCTGTTCCCGCTGGACGGTCCGCCCGACGCCGCTCCCCCGGTTCTGGCCGTCGTCGCCCCGCGCCCGCTGCCGCACGGACTGCTCGCACTGCTCGCCGACGTCGCGATGCCGCTCGCCCTGTGCTGGACGGCGGAGACCGTGGAACGCAAGCGGCGCCGCGTCGACCTGGCGGAGTCGCGCGGCCGGGAAGCGGTGCTGCATCTGCTCATGACCGGTCAGCTGTCCATCGCGCATCAGGTGGCGGGTGCACTGAAACCCACGCTGCCCGACCCCGTCCGGGTGTGCGTCGTGGAGTGCCCGGGCGGTCGCCGCGACGAGGTCGCGCGGATCTGCGCGGAGCTGTCCGGCGGCCGGTCCTGGATCGTGCGGTGCCCGGTGTACGCACGCCATCTGATCCTCGTCGTACCGGCCGACCCGGACGCGACGGAACAGCCGCTCGGCCACCGGCTCGCCGACGAGGTGGACGAGTGTGTGGTGGGGGCCAGCGAGGACGTACCGCTGTCCGACACGGCGACCGGATACCGGCAGGCCTTCCACGCCCTGGCCGTGGCCCGCGGGCTGCCCGTACGGCACGCCCGTTTCGGCTCGGCGCCGGACGCCGCCCTGGTCGTCGGTGCGGCCGGTGCACGGTGGGCGGACGGGCTGCTGCACCCGTTGCTCACGTATCTGCCGCGGCGCAGCCACGACCCGGGCAGCCAGGAACTCGCGGCGACCCTCACCTCCTGGCTCGCGTTCTCCTCGCATGCGACCCAGCACCTGAAGATCCACCGGAACACCCTGACCGCACGGCTCCGTCTGATCGGCGAGCTGCTCGGTGTCGACCTGAACCGGGTCGCCGGCCAGGCCGCCCTCGACCTGGCCCTGCGCATCCGCGCCACGCCGACCGTGTCCCGGACGGTCCGCCCGGACGAGGCGACGCCGGAGCCGTCCCACCGGCTGGACGACATCCTGCGCGGCCCGGCCGTGCAGGAGTGGGCGGCCCAGCAGTTGCGCCCGCTCACCGCGTCGGGTGCCTCTGGGAGCACGGCCGATCCGCGGACGACGCTGCGCACCTGGCTGGACTGCGAGGCCCAACTGGGCCCGACGGCCGCCGCGTTGGGCATTTCGGTGCCGGGAGTCCGTAAGCGTCTCACGCGCCTCGAATCGGCTCTCCAGCGCTCGCTGCTCCAGACACCGAGTGCGCGTTACGACCTGTGGCTGGCCTTCCGGGCGCTGGATGTCGCGGGGGCCGACGCCGCTCGGTGAGCCGGAACGGGGGCGTGTCCGGCCGGGGCCGGACACGCCCCCGTCGGGTGGGGGGCCGAGCCTCAGCAGCTCAGGTTGCAGCCGGGGGTGGTACCGAGGATCTGGACAAACGCCTGGGAGCGGTCGATACGGCTCCGGGCCTGGGCGGGGTTGCCGCCGTTGCACCCCAGGGAACCCCCGGCCACCTCGACGGCGCGATCGGCTCCAGCGAACTGCGCGCAGGCTTGAAACTCCCGGGCGCGCGGGGGAACGGCCAGGACGTGATCCGTACCCATGGGCATCTGCCGTGCGCGACTGGGCATCTGCCGTGCGCGACGCCGAAGGGGCTGCGGATCTGCGGGAAGGACCGAACAGAACGTGGTGAGGGCCGGGACGCACCGTCCCGGCCCTCACCACGTGTTCACGCTCCCGCGGTCGGGCTCCTTCGCAGGAACCCGCGGGGACTTCTTACAGGAAGGAGTTGATCTCGATGGTCTCGGTACGGCCGGGGCCGACACCGATCGCGGAGATCGGGGCGCCGGACATCTCCTCCAGCGCCTTCACGTACGCCTGAGCGTTCTTCGGCAGATCGTCGAAGGTCTTGGCCTTCGTGATGTCCTCGGACCAGCCCGGCAGCATCTCGTAGACCGGCTTCGCATGGTGGAAGTCGGTCTGGCTGTACGGGAGTTCCTCGACACGCTTGCCGTCGATCTCGTACGCGACACACACCGGGATCTGCTCCCAGCCGGTCAGCACGTCCAGCTTGGTGAGGAAGAAGTCGGTGAGACCGTTGACCCGGGTCGCGTACCGCGCGATGACCGCGTCGAACCAGCCGCAGCGACGGTCGCGGCCGGTGGTGACACCGCGCTCGCCGCCGATCCGGCGCAGCGCCTCGCCGTCCTCGTCGAGCAGCTCCGTCGGGAACGGGCCCGCGCCGACGCGGGTGGTGTACGCCTTGAGGATGCCGATGACCCGGCTGATCTTCGTCGGGCCCACGCCGGCACCGGTGCAGGCGCCACCCGCGGTCGGGTTCGACGAGGTGACGAAGGGGTACGTGCCGTGGTCGACGTCGAGCAGCGTGCCCTGACCGCCCTCGAAGAGGACGACCTTGCCCGCGTCGATGGCGTTGTTCAGGACCAGCGTCGTGTCGGCGACGTACGGCTTGATCTGCTCCGCGTACTGGAGCATCTCCTCGACGATCTTGCCAGGCTCGATCGCGCGCCGGTTGAAGACCTTGGCGAGGAGCTGGTTCTTCTGCTCCAGGGCCGCCTCGACCTTCTGCTCCAGGATCGACTCGTCGTAGAGGTCCTGGACGCGAATGCCCACACGGTTGATCTTGTCGGCGTACGTCGGACCGATGCCACGGCCCGTCGTACCGATCTTGCGCTTCCCGAGGAACCGTTCCGTCACCTTGTCGACCGTGACGTTGTACGGGGTGATCAAATGGGCATTGCCGCTGATCAGCAGCTTGGACGTGTCCACGCCGCGGTCGTTCAGCCCACTCAGCTCGGAGAGCAGGACGGCCGGGTCGACGACGACACCGTTTCCGATGACCGGGGTACACCCCGGCGAAAGGATTCCGGAGGGGAGGAGATGAAGTGCGTACTTCTGGTCACCTACGACCACCGTGTGGCCGGCATTGTTGCCGCCTTGGTAACGCACCACATAGTCCACGGATCCACCGAGGAGGTCGGTGGCCTTTCCCTTGCCCTCGTCACCCCACTGAGCACCGAGCAGCACAAGTGCGGGCACAGGCGTACACCCCTTCCGGGCGGGGCATGTCCAAGGTCAGGGGGCGTACGTAAACGTCGTACATGCCGTACGACGATGTACGACAAGGCCTGAACCGTCGAACCGGGTGCCCCGGAATAGACGAAGCCCCTGGCGCAATAGCGCAAGGGGCTCTTGCACCAAGATGCTACCCGAGGAAGGACCGAGGTGTCGGCTGCCCAGCCCCCCGGCGACGGTGCGCACCAGCTGCTGGTGGTCATCGACCCGGTAGCCCGCCGGACCGACGGCGAGTCCGTCCGTATCGCGAAGGACGTGCTCAGTGCCGGTTCGCACGCCAAAATCTGCCTGCCCGACGGGCCCGAGGAGTTCGCGCGGGCCTTGTCCCGCCGGGGAAATCGACGGCCGGTGGTGGTCGGCGACGACCGGGCGCTGCGGCGGGCGGTGGCCCTGCTGCACCGGGAGCGGCAGCCTGCCGGGACTGCACTCGCGCTGATCCCGGTCGGCGCGACGGCCACGCTGGAACTCGCCCATTCGCTCGGTGTGCCCCGGGGCGCGGTGGCGGCGGCGCGTACCGCGCTGGACGGTGCCGTCCGCAAGCTCGACCTGCTGGTCGACGACAGCGACGGCGTCGTCCTGGGCGCGGTGCGCATCCCGGCCCTGAGCGCGCTGCCCGGCGCGGTGGCCGACCGTACGGGGGTCACGGCGGTCTGGGACACCTGCCGCTCCCTGGTCCGCACCCTGGTTCGCCCCACCCCGCCCCCGTCCCCCGCACCACCACGCACGCACCGGCTGCGGGTCGAGGCGGACGGTGTCCTGCTGAACGATCTGGACCACCCGGTCGAGTCGGTGACGGTCACCCCGCAGGGCGGTGACGGCGGCCTCGCGGAGGTGGTGATCCGCCCTCCGTCGGCCGACCCGGTCATGGCGGAGGCGAAGGCCGTCACGGTCTCGGGCGCGGACTTCCGCTACCGCGCGGACATACAGGTCGGCGGCCCGGTACGGACGCGGACGTGGACGGTGCGGGCGGGCGCCTGGGGGCTGATGCTGCCGGTGGTCGAGGGGTAGCCTCCGGCGCGGGGCACGTCGGACGGGCGAGGAGGGCCGGCGAGGCCGGGCAGAAGGGCGGGGCCGGGGATGTCGGACGGTTCGGGCGAGGCGGGCAGACGGGGGACGGGCGCGGGGGCGGTGCGGTCGCACCCGGTCGCGCTGGACCTGCCGGGGACGGCGGACGCGCTGGAGCGGTACCGGACCTCGGCCTGGCGCTGGTTCGGCGGCGGCGCGGTGGGGGTGTGGTCGGTGGTGTACCTCGGGGTGTGCCTGGACGGGTGGCCCGGGTCTCCGACGGTCGGCGGTCTCAGCGGGGCGTTGCTGGCGGGCGGGGCCCTGGTGCGGCACCGGGCCCGGCGGATGCGGCGGGTGCTCGGCGCCGGGCCGTGGGTGGCCCACTCCTCGGTCGCCCTGCAGCGCGGCAGCAGCGGGGCTGCGGTGGTGCTGAGCGGGCCCGGAACGGATGAGCTGCTCCCGCTGGCCCCGTCGACGCCGCAGTGGCGCTTCCCGCTGCTGAACGACCCCGGCGGGATGCTGTGGTGGTGCGGCGATCCCCGCAAGGGGGGCGTGCTTGCGCCGCCCGGCGGTACGGAACTGATCTGGGCGAAGCCGGTGCGGGGCCGCCGGGCCCGTTCGATCGCGGCCCGCCCGCAGGTCAGCGACCTCCGCACGCGCCCGGCCCCGCCCCAGCCACAGATCGCTACGGGCGCTATGAGCCATGCGGGTGGTACGGGCGGTACGGGCGATGCATGCGTTACGGGCGATGCGGGCGATGCGGGCGTGGTCGGGGCGGCGGAGGCTGTCACGGCCGCGGAGGCGGGGAAGGGGCAACGGTTCCGGCGCCGGTGGCCCAGGCGCGGAGGCGGCGGCCCTGGTGGCGGGGCGTCTTCCGCTGGGTGTTCGTCCTCGGCTGCCTCCTCATGGCGCTCGCCACCTGGTGGTCGGCGGCGTCCGACGACGACCCGTACGTCGACCTGACGGTGATCGGTGAGCGCGGCGACGGCCGCTGCGTCGTGCGGTGGACCGATCCGTTCGGCGGGCAGGAACGCACGGGGCTGTTCCACTGCGCCCGGTACCGGGCCTCGGTGGAGGGCTACGAGAGCGGCTTCGTCGTGTCGTACCCGCCGTTCAAGGGCGATCTGTACGACTCGGAGCTGCGTGGCACCCCGGCCTTCGTGGTGACGGACGTCGTCGGGTTCAGCGGGCTGGCGCTGATCGCGTTCGGGGCCGTCGGCGGGGTGGTCCGACTGGTCGTACAGGGGCCGCTGCAGAGCCGGAGACTGCCGCCGCACGCGCTGCCCGCCCGCCCGTGGGCGCGTAGCGGCCCGGACGCTGGGCCGGGCGCCGACCCGGACGCTGGGCCGGGCGCCGACCCGGACGCTGGGCCGGACGCCGGGCCGGACGCCGGGCCCGGCCCCGCGCCGCCGCGTTGAACGGGATCCTGGGGCTCCACACCACCCGGCGGACATTCGGCATCGGGCGTGCGCGATCCGGTACCTACCCCTGCTTACGCCCGCCCACCGTTACTCACGCCCGTCCACCGTCGGGAGATCGAGCGTCTTGCGGTGCTCACTCCAGCGGTCCATCACCCCGCCCAGCTCCGCCTGTACGAACTCGAAGAACGCCGCCGTCTCGGCGAGCCGGGCGCCGGCCGGGGTGTGCTCGCCCAGTGTGCGGGCGCCTTCCTTGAGGGTGCTCTCCCAACGGGTGAGCACCCGGTCACGCTGGGTGAAGGTGGTGTACCAGACCTCGTCGTGCAGGCGGTAGCGGTCGCGGCGCGAGCCCGGGTCGCGCTCGCGGCCGACCATGCTGACCTGGGTGAGGTAATTGACCGCACCGGACACGGCCGCAGGGCTGATCTGCAGCGCCATGGCGAGCTCGGCGGAGGTCATCGACCCGTCGTCGTCCGCGAGGAGCGCCGCGAAGACACGGGACGCCATCCGCTGCATCCCCGCCTCGGTCATCTCGGACGCGAACCGCTCCACGAACCGCGACACGGCCTCCGCGTCGCGCTCATCGCGCGCGTTCTGTTCGGTTTCGCTGGTCATCGCCCGATCGTCTCCCCTGATTCCCGGCCCCCGCCGTGGGCCCAACTTTATACGCTTCCTTAACTTCACAATTTTGTGAAAGTAGCGTACCTTCAGAAACATGACGAAGGCGATCACGGTGGCCGGGCTGCACAAATCCTTCGGCCGGACACATGCATTGGACGGCCTCGACCTCACGGTCGAGACGGGCGAGGTCCACGGCTTCCTCGGGCCCAACGGGTCCGGGAAGTCCACCACCATCCGGGTGCTGCTGGGACTGCTGCGGGCCGACTCCGGCGCCACCCAACTGCTCGGCCGCGACCCCTGGATCGACGCGGTGGAGCTCCACAGACGCGTGGCGTACGTCCCGGGTGACGTCACGCTGTGGCGCAACCTCTCCGGCGGCGAAGTGATCGACCTGTACGGGCGGCTGCGCGGCGGCCTCGACCCGGCCCGGCGCGCCGGCCTCGTCGAGCGGTTCGAGCTCGATCCGACGAAGAAGGGGCGTACGTACTCCAAGGGCAACCGGCAGAAGGTCGCCCTCGTCGCCGCGTTCGCCTCCGATGTGGATCTGCTGATCCTCGACGAGCCGACGAGCGGGCTCGATCCGCTGATGGAAGAGGTCTTCCAGGGCTGCGTCGCCGAGGAACGGGCGCGCGGGCGGACGATCCTGCTGTCCAGCCACATCCTCAGCGAGGTCGAATCGCTCTGCGACCGGGTCAGCATCATCCGCCAGGGACGGACGGTGGAGACGGGGTCGCTGGCGGACATGCGCCACCTGACCCGTACGAACATCAGCGCCGAACTGGCCGGTGCGCCCAACGGGCTCGCGCGGCTGCCCGGCGTCCACGACCTCGACATCCAGGACCTGCGGGTCACGCTCCAGGTCGACACGGACAAGCTGGACGCCGTCCTGAAGTCGCTCTCCGCATCGGGTGTACGGACGCTGACCAGCACCCCGCCCACCCTGGAGGAGCTCTTTCTGCGTCACTACGCGACCGACAGCGGCGAGGGTGCGGGGGTGGCGGCGCGATGACTGCCGTGACCACGACCGCGCCGGCCGGGGCGGGACGCCGGGCCGGAGCGGGACAGCTCGCCGGTACCTGGCTCCTGCTGAGGCTCGCGTTGCGGCGCGACCGGATCATGATGCCGATCTGGGTGATCGTGCTCGGCGGCTCCTTCTCCTCCGTCGGCGGATCCTTCGCCTCGCTGTACGACACCGCCGCCGGACGCGCCGAACTCGCCGCGTCGATGAACGCCAACAGCTCGCTCCGCGCGCTGTACGGGCCGGTTTTCAACGACTCCGTCGGCGGGCTCGTCAGCTGGCGGATGGTCGGCTTCGGTGGAGCGATGGCGGCCGTGATGAGCCTGATCGTCGTCATCCGGCACACCCGGGAGGAAGAGGAGACCGGCCGTCAGGAAATGCTCTCCTCCGCCGTGGTGGGGCGCCGCGCCCCGCTGACCTCCGCGCTCCTCGCCGCGCTGATCGCCAACGCCGCGCTGGCGCTGGTGATCGCGGCCGGTATGGCCGGATCCGACGCGGGCGGTGCCGGGGCGGTGGCGCTCGCCCTGGCGATCGCCGGGATCGGTGTGCTGTTCGCCTGCACCGCCGCGATCGCCGCGCAGTTCACCGAGAGCGCCCGGCTCGCGAAGGGTCTCACGGCGGCGGTGATCGGTGCCGCTTTCGTCCTGAAGGCGGCGGGCGACTCGGCGACGGGCGACGGCTCGTCCGTGCTGACCTGGCTCTCCCCCATCGGCTGGGCGGAGAACGTGCGCGCGTACGCGGACGAACGCTGGTGGGTGCTGCTCGTCATCGCCGCCGCCGTCGCCGTCCAGGCCACCCTCGCCTACTCCCTGACCGGACGGCGCGATATCGGCATGAGCTTCCTGGCGACCCGGCCCGGCCCGGCGCAGGGGCGGATCTCCACGGCGTTCGGTCTGGCGCTGCGGCTCCAGCGCGGTGCGCTGATCGGCTGGACGCTGTCCTTCGCCGCGGTCGGTGTCGTCTTCGGCGGGCTGACCGGCGGGGCGGCGGACCTCGTCGGCGACAACGCGAAGACGAAGGAGATCTTCGAACGGATGGGCGGACAGGCCGGCCTGACCGACGCGTTCCTCGCGACGATGGTCTCCATGCTCGGGATGGTCGCGGCGCTGTACATCGTCGCGTCGGTGCTGCGGCTGCACGGTGAGGAGACCGCCGGGCGCGCCGAACCGGTGCTGGCGGGCGGGGTCGGCCGGATCGGGTGGGCGGCCGGTCATCTGGTCATCGCGTTCGGTGGCGCGGCCCTGATCATGGCGGTGGGCGGCCTCGGCCTGGCCGCCGGTTACGGACATGAACTCCCGGCCGTGCTGGGTGCGTCACTGGTGCAACTGCCCGCGGTCTGGCTGCTGGGCGGGATGGCAGTCCTGCTGTACGGGGCGCTCCCGAAGGCGGCCGTGGCGTCCTGGGGCGTGGCCGGGATATGCCTGGCGCTGGGGTGGATCGGGCCTGCGGTCAATCTGCCGCAGCCGGTGATGGACGTGTCCCCGTTCACGCATCTGCCGAAGCTGCCGGGGGGCACGGGGATGGAGTGGGGGCCGGTGCTGGCACTCACCTCGGCTGCGGTGGTGCTGGTGGGGGCAGGGATGACGGCGCTGCGAAGACGCGATGTCCTCACGTGACGGGGGAGAGCGGCGGCAAGGGCGGCGGCGAGGGCGGCCTCGGGATGGGGACGGGACTGCCCCGGAAGTGCAACCTTCCCGTGGTGCGCACGCGTCCCCCAGATCGTGGAGACCCGAAGCGAAGCCGTCCGGGGAGTCGTCGGGTGCGTGGTCGCCGCCGCCGGTGGGGTTGCGGGGATGCTGGCCTGGGCCCCCTACGGCCGGCGCGGCATCTTCGGCGGCTTCGAGGGCGTGTCGGAGTGGGATGTGCTCTGGTTCGGGCTGCCGGTCATGACTCTCGGCGGCATCGCTGCCGGAATCACCCTCTTCTCCCTCGTCCAGGGAAAGTGGCGGCAGGCGCTCGGGGCGGGGGTGCTCCTCACGGCCCTTGTCGGCTTCGGGGTCGCGTTCGACGTACTGGCGGGCCCGCCACTGAACTGCGATCCGGGGCCGTGCTGAGTCCCGGCCCCGCCCCTGCCTCGCCCTCCCCCGTTCCGCCATCCGCCATCCGCCATCGTCCTCCTCCCTCCGCCGTTCGCTCACTCCGTCACAGCTCGACGCGCAGTTCCTTCAGACCCCTGATCACATAGCCCGGGTTCCACTCGGGCTCGGCCGTCAGGCACAGGTTCGGGGCCCGGCGCAGCAACTCACCGAAGGAGGCGGCGAGTTCGACGCGGGCCAGCGGGGCGCCCAGGCAGAAGTGGATGCCTGCGCCGAAGCTGATGTGCGGGTTCTCCCGGCGGGCCAGGTCCAGAGTGTCGGGGGCCGGGAAGCGGGCCGGGTCGCGGTTGGCGGAGCCGAAGAGGAGGGCGACCTCGGAGCCACGCGGAATGACCGTGCCGTCGATCTCGATGTCGTCGAGAACCCAGCGCTCGAAGAGCTGGAGCGGGGTGTCGTACCGCATCAGCTCCTCGATCGCCGTCGGCAACAGCCCGTGGTCGGCGCGCAGGGCGGCCAGTTGCCCGGGGTGGCGCAGCAGGGCCCACCAGCCGTTCACCGTGGTGTTGACGGTCGCCTCGTGGCCCGCGTTGAGCAGCAGCACGCAGGTGGAGATCATCTCCTGTTCGCTCAGCCGCTCCCCCTCGTCGTGGGCGGCGATGAGTGCGGAGATCAGATCCGAACCGGGGTTCTTGCGCCGCTCCTTGATCAGCTCACGCAGATACGCGGAGAAGTCGAGCGAGGCACGGACGGCGGCGCGGGCGGTGTCGTCGGACGGGTTGAGTTCGTACATGCCGCAGATCGCCGCCGACCAGGGCCGTAGCGGGGCGCGGTCGGACTCCGGGATGCCGAGCATCTCGGCGATGACGGCGACGGGCAGCGGCTCGGCGACCGATGTGAGCAGATCGCCGCCGCCCGCCTCGGCGAACGAGTCGACCAGCCCGGCGGCGAGCCGTCGGACGGTCGGCACGAGCTGCTCGACCGTACGCGGGGTGAACGCCTTGGAGACCAGGCGTCGGATCCGGGTGTGGTCGGGGGCCTCCAGGTCGAGGAGCCCCTGCCCGTTGAGGGTGTGGAAGGGCTCGTGCTCGGCGGGCGGCGGCGTACGGCCGAACTCCTCGTGGGTGAAGCGGTGCAGGTACGTACGGCCCAGGCGGCGGTCGCGCAGCAGGGCGGACACGTCGGAGTGGTGCGGTACGAGCCACTGGTCGGTGGGCTCGAAGTAATGCACCCGGCCGGTGGCACGCAGCCCGGCGTAGGCGGGGTACGGGTCGGCGACGAACGCCGGCGACCAGGGATCGAAGGGGCGGACGGGTTCGAAGGAGCCATCGGCCGCGGAACGGGAAGACGGGTACATGTACGGACGCTAACCGGGCGGGACGGCCGCCGACCACCCTCCCCGGACGCCCCACCACCGGCCCGCCCCGCATCGGCCCAGCCCAGCCCGGCCCACCTCTGCCCGCCTCCGCTCAGGAAGGTGTGACCAGCCGGGCCTCGTACGCGAAGACGGCCGCCTGCGTGCGGTCGCGCAGCCCCAGCTTCACCAGGATGCGGCTCACATGTGTCTTGATGGTGGACTCGGCGACCACGAGACGGGAGGCGATCTCCGCGTTGGACCGGCCCTGGGCGATGAGCACGAGCACCTCCGTCTCGCGCTCCGTGAGGTCGCCGACCCGGGCGAGGGCGGGCGGGCGCGGGACCTCGGCGAGCTTGGAGAACTCGTTGATCAGCCGCTTGGTGACGGTCGGGGCAAGCAGCGCCTCACCGCCGGCCACCACCCGTACGCCGTCGGCGAGTTGACGGGCGGAGGCATCCTTGAGCAGGAAGCCGGACGCCCCGGCCCGCAGCGCCTGGTACACGTACTCGTCCAGGTCGAAAGTGGTCAGCACCAGCACCTTGGCGTCCGCGTCGGCGGCGACGATCTCGCGGGTGGCCTCGATGCCGTTGAGTTCGGGCATCCGGATGTCCATCAGCACCACGTCGGGGCGCAGCGCCGCGACCTGCGCGATGGCCTGCCGGCCGTCGACGGCCTCGCCGACGACCTCGATCCCCGGCATGGCGTTGAGCAGCACCGAGAACCCCTCGCGGACCATCATCTGGTCGTCGACGATCAGCACCCGGATGGACGGGGCGGCGGAGGTGGCGGTCATACCTGCTCCACCTGAGCCTTGTGCGGCTCCTGCGCCTTGTGCGACTCCTGCGACTTGTGCGACTCCTGCGACTTGTGCGTCTCATCCGTATCGCGGGCGGGCTGGACGGGGATGAACACAGTGATCTCGTAACCGCCCTCCGCCGTCGGCTCGGCCGTCATGTCGCCGTCCAGCATCGCGACCCGCTCCCGCATCCCCGTGATCCCGTGGCCGGCCCCCGGCGAAGGCTTCACCGGGCCGGTCTGCGGCCCGTTGACGACCCGCAGACCGAGTCCGCCCAGCACATAGCCGATCTCGACCTTGGCAGTGGCGCCCGGTGCATGGCGCAGCGTGTTGCTGAGGGCTTCCTGAATGATCCGGTACGCCGACAGCTCGACGCCCTGCGGCAGTTCACGTACCGCGCCGGTGATCGTCTTCTCCGTCTCCAGACCCGCCTCACGCACATTGACGAGGAGCCCGTCGAGCTGGGCGAGGGTGGGCTGCGGGGCGTCCGGCGCCTGGTAGTCCTCGGCCCGTACGACGCCGAGGACCCGGCGCAGTTCGGTGAGGGCGGCGACCGCGTTCTCCCGGATCGTGACGAAGGCCTGCTCCAGCTCGGGCGGCGGATTCTCCACCCGGTACGGGGCGGCCTCGGCCTGGATCGCGACGACCGACATGTGGTGCGCGACCACGTCGTGCAGTTCCCGGGCGATGGTGGTGCGCTCCTCCAGGAGCGTGCGCCGGTCGCGTTCCACGGCGGTCACGGTGCGCTGCACGGTCACCTCGCGCTCCGCGTCGCGACGGATCTGCACCACGGTCACCACCAGCAGCGCGAACGCGGAGACCACGGCGAAGGCAGTGGTGTTCGACGTGGGGTGCCAGCCGACGTTCTCGAGCAGGGTGCCGAGCAGCACCGTGAAGCCCCACATCCAGGCAGCGGTACGGGGGCGGGTCCGGGCGGCGACCACGACCAGCACCGTCAGATGCGAAAGGAAGGCGCTCGGCGTCCAGGGCCAGGAGCCACCGTTGACGACCGCCGTCAACGGGGTGAGCACCATCGATATCCAGAACGCACCGACCGGCCTGACCAGTGTCATCAGCGCAGTGACCGCCGGAAGCAGCGCGAGCACGATGACGTCGGGCACGAAATGCAGCCCGCCGGAGTCCGCCGAGACGAGGCCCATGAAGGCCACGATCAGCGCGACCGCCCCGACCAGCGCATGGGGTGTCCAGACGGCACGCTCACGCATCCGCTTCGGCAGCCGTCGCACCAGCCGCCCGTCGGTCCGCATCTGCTGCAGCGGACGGTAGGCGAAGGCGTTACGGAACAGGTCCTGCCGCAGGCCATCCAACGCCCCGGCGGCCACTCGGTATTCGGGGCTTCTGTTTTTGGTCTCGGTCACGCTTCCACGGTAGGGGCCGAACCGGCGCGGGTCGTCAGCAGTGATACGGATCCTGCGCCGTCCGTCGCAAGTACTACAGGGCCCGCACCGCCGTCGGCCCCCGGCTCACCAGGCAAGCTGGGCGAGCTCCTCCGCCACCACCGCACACGCGTCGCTCGCCGGATCGATCAGCGGATAGTGGCCGACGTCGGGCAGCAGGGTCAGGCCCACCGTCTCGCCCGCCTTTGCCGCCGCGTCGACGAACGCCTCCGCGACGGCCTGCGGCACATCGACGTCGGTGGTGCCCTGCACGATGGTGGTCGCGATGCCGGTGGGCAGCAGCACGGCCGGGTCGGCGTGCGCGGCCCGCTTCTCGAAGTCCTCCTCGCGGCCGAGGAACTGGCCGACCGCCCCCGAGCACACGTTCAGCTCGACGGCCGTGGTGAAGTCGGCGATCGGCGCGAGGGCGACCACGCCCCGCAGCGGCGGCGGTGCGGGCAGCCGCCACGGTGAACCCTCGGGCAGTACGTGCCGGGCGGCGGCCCACAGGGCGAGCTGCCCACCGGCGGAGTGCCCGGTGACGACGATCCGCCGGGCATCGGCCTCCGGGAGCTCCCGGGCCAGCAGCGCCGGCAGCGCGTCCATCGCCGCAGCGACATCGTCGAAGGTCTCCGGCCAACGGCCCGCGACCGGACCGGAACCCCGCTGCTGCGGGATCTCGCTGCCCCGCCGGTACTCGACACTGGCCACGGCGAAGCCGCGCCGGGCCAGGAAGTCCGCGAACGGCGACACATGCCGCCGGTCGTACGGCGCCCGCCACGACCCGCCGTGCAGGACGACCACGACCGGCGCCCCGGTCCGCCCGTCGCGCGGGGCGTAGAAGTCGATCAGCTGGTCGGGGTGGTTGCCGTAGCCGACGGATGCGTCGGGGACGACCGGTGGATGCGAGAGGGCCGACTCGGTCTCGGCTGCGTCACGATCACGCGCGGCAGAATCCGACATGATGCTCCAACCGTCCTGTAGCTGAGCCCAACTGGCCTGACCTGCGGGGACGGTACCAGTACGGAAGGCTCCCGTCCCCGCCGAGGATCATGGCAGGAGCTCAGCTCCCCCCGGAGGCGTCCGCCTGCCCCTCCGCCAGCACCTCACCCAGCACTCGCGCCGCCCGCTCCACGTCCGCGAAACCCACGTACAGCGGGGTGAACCCGAACCGCAGCACGTCCGGCCGCCGCAGATCCCCGACGACGCCCCGTGCGATGAGCGCGCTCATCACCGGCTCCGCGTCCTCGCACCGCAGCGCGACCTGACTGCCGCGTTCCGCGTGCGCGGCCGGGGTGAGGGAGGTGACCCGGCCCTCGGGCACGTACGCGGCGACACACTCCAGGAAGAAGTCCGTCAGCGCCAGGGACTTGGCCCGTACCGCCTCGACCGACACCCCGTTCCACACGTCGAGCGACGCTTCGAGCGCCAGCATGGACAGGATGTCGGGGGTGCCGACCCGGC
This sequence comes from Streptomyces sp. NBC_00846, assembly GCF_045207325.1. Classification (NCBI taxonomy): domain Bacteria; kingdom Bacillati; phylum Actinomycetota; class Actinomycetes; order Kitasatosporales; family Streptomycetaceae; genus Streptomyces; species Streptomyces sp. NBC_00846. The sequence continues at coordinate 3,441,892 of NZ_CP108846.1, forward strand.
CCCGTACCGCACCGTCCGCCGGGGCGTACCCCGGTGTCATACCGAACGGGTCGGCGTGCGACGTCCACCCCGGCAGGGGCGAGTCGAAGGCCGCCTGGTGGCGCTCGGCGACGTACAGGTAGGCGGGCGAGCCGGGGCCGCCGTTCAGGTACTTGTACGTACAGCCGACCGCGAGGTCCACGCCGTGCGCGTCGAGCCCGACCGGCAGGGCGCCCGCGCTGTGGCACAGGTCCCAGACGGCGAGGCCACCCGCCGCGTGCACGGCGGCGGTGAGTCCGGGCAGGTCGTGGAGCCTGCCGGTGCGGTAGTCGACATGGTTGAGCAGGACGGCGGCGGTACGCGGACCGAGGGCGTCCGGTACGTCGGCGGGGGCGACCGGGACGAGCCGGTGGCCGGTCATCCGGGCCGCGGACGCGGCGATGTACCCGTCCGTGGGGAACGTCGTCGCGTCGACGAGGATCTCGTCGCGCCCCTGCGGCGCCAGCCGGGTCGCGGCGACGACGGCCTTGAAGACGTTCACGCTGGTCGAGTCGCCGACGACGATCTGTCCCGCGGCGGCCCCGACGAGCTGGGCGATCCGGTCACCGATCCGTTCCGGCGCGGTCCACCAACCGCTCTCGTCCCAGGACCGGATGCGCAACTCGCCCCACTCGCGGGTGAGGACCTCCTGCACCCGGGCGGGTACGTGGGCGGGCAGTGCGCCCAGCGAGTTGCCGTCGAGGTAGACGGTGTCGTCGAGGGTGAACAGCTTGCGCAGATCGGCGAGCCGGTCGGCGGCGTCGAGTGCCGCGGCCCGCGCGGCGAAGGTCTCAGACATGGCTGCGCGCCGTCCACAGCTCGGGGAAGACGTTCTTCGTGGCCCGCTTCTCCAGCCACGCGACCCCGGCGGAACCGCCGGTCCCGGTCTTCGAGCCCATCGCGCGCCGGGTGGCGACGAGATGGTCGTTGCGCCAGCGCCACACCAGTTCGCCGACGTCGGTCAGCGCCTCGCCGAGCCGGACCAGTTCATCGTGCTGGTCGGGGTTGGCGTAGATCGCCGCCCAAATGGCCTCGACCTCGGGGGACGGTTCGTACTTCTGCGTGAGGTCCCGGCCGAGCACGGCCTGCGGTACGGGGTGGCCGCGCCGCGCGAGCAGGGCGAGCGCCTCGTCGTACAGGCTCGGTTCGGCGAGCGCCTTCTCCAGCTCGGCGTGGACGCGGGGGGCGCCCCGGTGCGGCACGAGCATGGACGCGGACTTGTCGCCGAGCAGGAACTCCATTCGCCGGTACATCGCCGACTGGAAGCCGGAGCCCTCACCGAGGGCGGCGCGGTAGGAGTTGAACTGGGCGGGGGTGAGCTGGGCGAGCGGCGTCCAGGAGGCGTTGAGCGCCTCCAGTTCCCGCACCGACCGCTTGAGCGCGTCGCGCGCGACGGTCAGCCGGTCCTCGCGCAGGGCGTGCGCGGCGGTCTCCCACTCGTGGACGATGACGGTGAACCACAGCTCCATGACCTGGGTGGTGACCAGGAAGACCATTTCACCCGGGTCGTCGGAGCGAAGGTGCTGGAGATGGGTCAGGACATCCGCCTGGACGTAGTCCTCGTACGGAGTCGTTCCCGCGAAGTCGAGGTGCGGGGTCTGCGCACCGGTGGCTTCGGGGTCGGGGTGGATCGTCGACATTGCTGTCTCCTCGACACGAGCTTCCGGGTAGCGGTCCGCCCCTTCCGTGAGGTGGTGGAGCTCCGGTCCCCTGTCGGCATCCTAGACGGGGCCCGCGCGAGTGCGCAGACCCCGCAGACGTGGGGCTCTGTCTGCGGGGTCCGGTATGTGTGCGACCGGCCCGGTACGACCAGTGAACGTTCAGCCGTGAACGTCTGAACGCCTGGATCCCGGAACGCCTGGATCCCGGAACGCCTGAATGTCTGAAAGCCGGAACCGGAACGCCGGAACGTCTAGCCGAGGGTCTCCGCGGCGGTCGGCGAGGAGTCGCGGAGGAACGTCGAGCAGCGCTCGTACTCCTCCTGCTCACCGATCGCCTGGGCGGCCCGCGCCAGGGCGTGCAGGGCGCGCAGGAAGCCGCGGTTCGGCTCGTGCTCGAACGGTACGGGGCCGTGGCCCTTCCAGCCGGCCCTGCGCAGCGCGTCGAGGCCGCGGTGGTAGCCGGTACGGGCGTAGGCGTACGACTCGATGACGCGGCCGCCCTCGAACGCCTCGTCGGCGAGCTGTGCCCAGGCCAGGGAGGAGGTCGGGTACTTCGCGGCGACATCGGCGGGGGCCGTGCCGCTCGCGAGCAGCTCGCGCGGCTCCGGGTCGTCGGGCAGGTGGGTCGGGGAAGGTCCCCCGAGCAGGTTCTCGTGGATCGACATGAGTTCAAGTGTGCCTGTCACCTGCGCGCCGGGGTACCCGGGCGCCGTACGGAGGGCCGGTTCACGCCGGGAGGTGCCCGGGTGCGCCGCGAGGAGTCCGTACGCGCCGGGGCGATGGCGGCCCGTAGCGGGTCAGTCCGCGCCCTGGTCGCCCGTCTCCTCCTGCGCGGGCTCCAGGGGCGGGGCGGCGACGCCGCAGTGCACCGTGCATTCGGGCCGCGGCTTCGCCTCCTCGTCCGCCGTTACGGCCGGCTTCCGTACGGTCGCCCAGGCGATCAGCGAGCCCAGTACGAGCAGCCCGGCGCACATCGGCATGGCCCGCCGGAACGTCGAGGCGAACTCGCCGGCGTTCCGGTAGGCCTCCGGTCCCATCCCGGCGAGCAGCGGCAGCGCGGCCACCGCGATCAGCCCGGCGGCGCGGGCGGCCGCGTTGTTGATCCCGCTGGCGAGGCCGGCCCGTGCGGTGTCCACGGAGGCCAGCACGGTCGCGGTCAGTGGGGCCACCACGGTGACGAGTCCGATGCCGAGGACCCCGACCGCGGGGAGCACATCGGTGAAGTAGCCGGAGACGGAGCTCGATCCCGGCCCGACCCGCAGCATCAGCAGCATTCCGGCCGCGGCGACCAGGGGGCCGACGGTGAGCGGGATGCGGGGCCCGATGCGCTGTCCCAGCTCGCCCGAGGCCGCCGAGAACAGCAGCATCAGCACGGTCGCGGGCAGCAGGGCCGTGCCCGCGCCGAGGGCCGAGTACCCGGCCACGACCTGGAGCTGGATCGCCGAAAGGAAGAAGTAGCCGCCGAGCGCCGCGTAGACGCAGAGGGTGACGATGTTGACGACGGTGAACTGCCGGGACGCGAACACCGACGGCGGCAGCATCGGGTCCGGCCGCCGCCGCTCCACCCGCACGAACGCCGCCCCGAGCACGATCCCGCCGACGGCCGCCCCGATCACCGCACCGGACGCCCCCTGTCCCGGCGCCTCGATCAGGGCGTACGTCACCAGGGCGAGGGCGAGCGCGCCGAACACGGCGCCCAGCACGTCGAAGCGTCCGTGCGCACGCGGGTCACGCGATTCCGGTACGTGGCGCAGCGCCACCGGCAGGCAGACCGCGGCGAGCGGCACGTTGAGCAGGAACACCCACCGCCAGCCGGGCCCGTCGACGAGCCATCCGCCGACGAACGGCCCGACGGCGGCGCCGACCCCGCCGAGCCCCGACCACAGCCCGACGGCGCGGGCCCGGTCGTCCGGATGGAAGCTCGCCTGGATCAGCGCCAGCGAACCGGGAGTGAGGAGCGCCCCGCCGATGCCCTGGAGGGCACGGGCGGCGATCAGGACGGCGGCGTTCGGCGCGATGCCGCACAGCACGGACGCGGTGGCGAACCAGACGACGCCGACGACGAAAACCCGCCGCCGTCCGTACCGGTCACCGAGGGCGCCCCCGAGGAGGATCAGCCCGGCGAGCGTCAGCATGTAGGCGTTGACGGTCCACTGGAGGGCGGCCAGGTCGGTGCCGAGGCCCTTGCCGATGCGGGGCAGGGCCACGTTGATGACGGTGGAGTCCAGCATGGCCATGCTGGAGCCGAGGACGGTGGTGAGGATGATCCAGCGTCCGGGTGCGGAGGCGGCACGAATCCCACCGGCGGGTGTCTCGCCCATGCGAGCAGCATCCCCGCTCCCCGTCCACGCGGCCAGTTCACAGCGCGCCACCACCCGCACACCCCGGATCAGCGCGCCATCACCCGCACACCCCGGATCAGCGCGCCACCACCCGCACACCCCGAATCAGCGCCTCCACGCCCGCCTCCGCCTTGGACCGGGGGCACCCGACGTTCAGCCGTACGAAGCCCTCGGCCCCGTACACCGTCCCTGGCATCACCGCGACCTTTTCCCGCTCGATCAGCACCCGCTGCAACGCCTCGTCGTCGACGACACCCGCCGGGCGCAGATCGATCCAGGCCAGGTATCCGGCCTGCGGCGGCTCCCAGCCCAGTTCTGGGAACGCCCCGTTCAGCCGTTCCGCGACCAGCGCCAGGTTCCCGGCGACATACGCGCGGGCCTCGTCCAGCCACGCCCCGGCCTCCCGGTACGCGGCGATGTGCGCGGTGAGCGACAGCACCGCCGGGGAGGCGAGCCCCTCCGACGTCTCCATGCGGCGCAGGAACTCCGTCCGGTCGGCCGGGTCGCCGATCAGTCCGTACGAGCCGGTCAGCGCCGGGAAGTTGAACGCCTTCGACGCGGAGGAGATCAGCGCCCAGCGCCCCTCACCGCCGACCCGCGTCCACGGCACGTGCGCGCGCCCCTCGTGCACGAAGTCCGCGTGGATCTCGTCGCTGATCACCGCGACCCCGTGCCGGGCGGCGAGCGCCGACATCTCCCGGAGTTCGGCCTCCGCCCACACCCGGCCCGTCGGGTTGTGCGGCGAGCAGACGAGCAGGACCTTGCTGTCGGAGCGGGCGAGCTCGCGTTCCAGCGCGGCCGTGTCCCCCACCGGCACGCCGCGCAGTTCGCGCCCGAGCCCGGTGATCGCCTTGCGGAAACCGTCGTACGTCGGAGCGTGGACGACGACGCCGTCGCCGGCGGCCGTCCACATCTGCAGCAGCTGCGAGAGCTGACTCAGCACGGACGGCCCGTACACCAGCTGCCCGGCGTCTATCCGGGTCCCGTGCCGGGTCGCGTACCAGTGGGCTATCGCCGAGCGGAAGTCGTCCTGCTGCCACATCGTGTAGCCGAACACCCCGTGGTCGAGCCGGGCCCGCAGCGCTTCCAGCACCTCCGGCGCGGTCTCGAAGTCCATGTCGGAGATGGTGAACGGCAACAGTCCGTCCACCCCGAACCGGTCCGCGACCCCGTCCCACTGGACGCACCAGGTGCCCCGGCGGTCGACGGCGGTGTCGAAGTCGTAGCGCGCACTGGAACTCACGGCGATCCCTCATCCCTCTTCTCGGACATGCCGTGGGCCCGGCACCCCCAGGGTCTCTGGGGGTGCCGGGCCCACGGCCACGCTTCGTGCCGGCCGCTACTTCAGCTTGGTGCCGGTGGAACGCAGGTTGGCGCAGGCCTCCGTGACGCGCTTGGCCATACCCGCCTCGGCGGACTTGCCCCAGCTGCGCGGGTCGTAGACCTTCTTGTTGCCGACCTCGCCGTCGACCTTCAGCACACCGTCGTAGTTGCGGAACACGTGGTCCACGATCGGGCGGGTGAAGGCGTACTGGGTGTCGGTGTCGAGGTTCATCTTCACGACGCCGTTCTCCAGCGCGGTGGCGATCTCCTGCTCGGTGGAGCCGGAGCCGCCGTGGAAGACGAAATCGAAGGGCTGGCTACCGGCTGTCTTGCCGTACTTGGCGGCGACGCCCTCCTGGAGGTCCTTCAGCAGCTCGGGACGGAGCACGACGTTGCCCGGCTTGTAGACGCCGTGGACGTTGCCGAAGGAGGCGGCCAGCAGGTAGCGGCCCTTCTCGCCCAGACCGAGCGCCTCGGCGGTACGCAGCGCGTCGTCGACGGTCGTGTACAGCTCGTCGTTGATCTCGTGCGTGACGCCGTCCTCCTCGCCGCCGGTCGGGGTGATCTCGACCTCAAGAATGATCTTGGCGGCGGCGGCCTTGGCGAGCAGCTCCTGACCGATGGCCAGGTTGTCGGCGAGGGTCTCGGCCGAACCGTCCCACATGTGCGACTGGAACAGCGGGTTCTGGCCCTTGGCGACGCGCTCGGCGGAGATGTCGAGCAGCGGACGTACGTAACCGTCCAGCTTGTCCTTGGGGCAGTGGTCGGTGTGCAGCGCGACCGTGACGTCGTACTTGGCGGCGACGATGTGCGCGAACTCGGCAAGGGCGACGGCGCCCGTGACCATGTCCTTGTTGTACTGGCCGCCCAGGAACTCCGCCCCACCGGTGGAGATCTGGACGATGCCGTCGCTCTCCGCCTCCGCGAAGCCGCGCAGTGCAGCGTGCAGGGTCTGGGTCGACGTCACATTGATGGCCGGGTAGGCGAACTTGCCTGCCTTCGCCCGGTCGAGCATCTCGGCGTAGACCTCGGGGGTTGCGATGGGCATCTGTCCGCTCCTTGGGATGTGCGGGTGTGCGTTGCTGGTTCCCTGACCTGGGGGCGACGTCATCGTCGCCCCCATCTTCCCAGACTCTCGCTCCGGCTCCACCCGGCCAGGTGCCCCCGTGCCCGGGCAGCCCATCCACGGGGACGCGCCAAGGGTGGGCCGTTTCACGTGAAACAGCCCACCCTTGGAGAAAGCTGCAGGTCAACCCATACGTCAGGCGAGATCGAGGTCCGCCACCGTGTAGGCGTGGACATACGGGAGACCGGCCTCGGCGATGGCCGGAGCCGCACCCCGCTCCACGATCGTGGCGACGGCGACGACCTCGCCACCGGCCTCACGCACCGCTTCGACGGCCGTCAGCGGCGAACCGCCGGTCGTCGAGGTGTCCTCGACGACGAGACAGCGGCGGCCCTTCACGTCCGTGCCCTCGATACGGCGCTGCATCCCGTGCGCCTTCTGCGCCTTGCGGACGACGAACGCGTCCAGTTCCTGCCCGCGCGCGGCGGAGGCGTGCAGCATCGAGGTGGCGACCGGGTCGGCGCCCAGCGTCAGCCCGCCCACGCAGTCGTAGTCCAGTTCGGCGGTGGCGTCGAGCATGACCTGACCGACCATCGGAGCGGCCTTGCCGTCCAGCGTGATGCGGCGCAGGTCGATGTACCAGTCGGCCTCAAGACCCGAGGAGAGGGTCACTTTGCCGTGTACCACGGCCTTGTCCTTGATCTGCTGGAGCAGCTCAGCACGTACGTCAGTCATGGCTACGAGCTTAAGGCGCCCGCTTCACGGCCCCCGCCGACCGGTCTGACGGCTCCCACCGGAGCACGCGGCCCGAGCCCGAGCCCACGCCCGGATCAGAGCCTGTGCCCGAATCAGAGCACCCACCTGGATCAGAGCCCCCACCCGGATCAGAGTCGGCGCCAGCTCCAGGTTGTCGCGATCTCCAGCGGTTCGATCGGGGTGACGTACTGGGGGGCGGTGTTCAGGCCGTTCGGCGGACCGGACTGCGGCTCCACGCAGACCGCCTCGGCCTGCTCGTCGTAGATCACGACCCACTCGGCCCGGCTCTTCACGGTCAGCTCCAGCTGTTCCGGCCAGGTGAGCGTCACGTCGACGCCGTCCGGCATCCCGAAGCAGTCGTCCCACGGGCCGGGCCGGGGCGCAATGCGGCGGCCGGTCGGCAGATGGTTCTCGCCCCGCTCCTCCTGCCAGGCCGCGTCGAAGGCCAGCTGTACGTCCTTGCCGCCGCCGAGATCGCGCAGGAACCAGGGGTGCCAGCCTGCCTGTGCCGGGAACGAATCCCCGTACGTCTCGACGCCGAAGGCGAGCGTGAGCGAGTCCTCGGCCAGTTCGACCGTCTGGGTCACCCGGCCCGGATAGGGCCAGGGATCGGCGAGGTCGTAATAGAACGCGGCCTCCCGCTCGCCCACCCGGGCGGTGCTCCAGGCCGTGTCCCTGCCGGTGCCGTGGATGGCGTGCGGCGGGGCGTTCAGCGGCAACCGGTGCAGGACGCCGCCGTTGCGGAAGAGCCCGTTCTCGGTGCGCCCGCACCACGGCACCATCGGGAAGCAGCCGTACCGCTCCCCCTGCCGCAGCAACTCGGTGCCACCGATCCGCAGGCTGCTGATGCGACAGCCGTTGTCGGGGCTCACGGTCAACTCTGCGTCGCCGACGGACAGCCGGACGTCCTTCTCGCTGCTACTCACCCGACCGACATTACTGGCGCGGCTACCTCCGCCGCCTCAGCGCCCGGCTCACCACGACCGCCGACGCGAGCGCGAGTGCCGCGGCGGGGGCGACCCAGCGGAGTGTGGCGCCCGCGGTGGTCGAATCGGGTGACGGTACGGGCGCGTACCGTCCGCGCGGCGGCGCGTGGTCGACCTCCTCGGCGCTGCGGCCGATCATGGTCCGCCTGGCGTGCGCGGCCTCGGCCGGGGGGCCGTCGGGGACGGTGAACTCCACCGCCGCCTCGGGATCGAGCGACGGCGGGGGAACGGGGGCGTCGAAGACGGATCCCGTGCCCGGGGGCTTCTCACCGGCGGGCGCCTCGTCCGCGGCGGCGTCATCCGCACCGGAGTCGCCAGCATCGTCCGCGGCGGCGTCATCCGCACCGGAGTCGCCGGCATCGTCGGCGGCGCCGGTGACATCGGTGGCGGCGTCGGCGAGGTCCGCGCCGGAGTCGTCGGCGGCATCCGGAGCGGCGCCGCGGGCGCGGGTCACGCCGGTCGTGTCGGCCTCCTCGGCCGCCTCCTCGATGGCCTGTTCCACCGCGTCCCCGACGGACCGCTCGGCGTCGTCGAGAACCTCACCCACCGCCTCGCCGTCCGCCTCACCACCCGTGGAGCCGTCACCGCCCGTGGAGCCGTCCGCACCGCCCTCCGCCAGCGTCTCCGTCACCAGCTGCTGTGCGAAGCGGTCCAGCAGGCGGCAGGCCGCCGTGAGCGCCGCCGCCGGGTCCAGGTCCAGGATGCGGCCCTCGCCGCTCGCCGTACCCACGAACCCGATCGCCGTACCGCCGTCCTTCCGTGTCAGGCCGATCGTCAGGACCAGCTTCGCCGAACCGGTCCCCCGGGCCTCGACGCCCTCGCCCGTCACCAGGATCTCGGCCCCGTCCGGACCGTCCTGCGGGGAAGGGGTGAACCGCAGCGCGCCGCGGTACGTGATCGTGTGGCCGTCGACCCGGACCTTGAGCCGGCCGGACAGCAGGCCCGCGGACGCGCCGGCGTCCTGCTGGAGCCCCGGTACGCAGCGCGCGACGCGGGCGGGATCGCCCAGCGTCCGCCGAAGGGCCGGGACCGGAACCGGAACGAACACCTCATGCTCCATGGAAACCGAGCCTACTCAGCCCCGGCCGTCCCGTCAGCGATTCCGCGTCGCGGGGCCGCCGGGCTCACGGCGTACGAGGCCCGGCCCACCGCTCCTCCCCGCACCCTTCCCGACACACACCGCGCCCGGCCAAACACCCCTCCCGCACCGCGCTCGGTTCACCGCTCCTCCCAGTACCGCGGATGCACCAGCGTCGACGGCGGCAGTGGCCCGCGCGGCCGGGCGCTCTTCGCATCCCGCCCCGCGCGCACCAGCGAGGACTGTGTCAGCGACCGCAGCTTCGGCACCCCGGGTCCGAACCGGAGCGCGGGCGCCGTGCCCCGGCCGGCGAGGACGAAACCCCAGCCGCCCTCGGCCCGCGCCCGGTGCGTGGCCCGGTCGGGGCCGGCCGCGAAATCGGAGAGCCGGCCGCTGATCCGGTACGGGCGGGTGCGCAGGCCCGCCGCCCTCATCGACGCCTCCACCGTCCAGTACGTACGCGGCCGGGTGACCGGCGGGCCTCCGTGCACCACCAGCCGGCCGCCCGGGGCGAGGGTCTCGGCGATCAGACCGTAGAACTCCGCCGAGTACAGCTTCGTGCTGTCGGAGATCCCGGGGTCGGGCAGATCGGAGATCACCACGTCGTACCTGCCGTGCGCCCCCCGCAGCCAGTTGAAGGCGTCCGCGTCGACGGCCGTCAGCCGCGGATCACGGAACGCGTGGGCGTTCAGCGCCGAGAGCGCGCGGTCGGTACGGGCCAACCGGGCGAGACCGGAGTCGAGCTCGACGAGGGTGACGCCGCGTACCTCCGGGTAGCGCAGCACCTCCCGGGCGGCCAGGCCGTCGCCCCCGCCCAGGATCAGGACGCGGGCGCGCGGCCCGCTCATCGCCGGATGCACCAGCGCCTCGTGGTAGCGGTACTCGTCGCGCCCGCTGACCCGCAGTCGCCCGTCCAGATACAGATCGAGGGAGCCGCGGCCCGCCCCCGTCAGCACGACCTCCTGCACCCCGGTCTGCACCGCGACCCGCACCCCGTCCCCGTACACGGCACGCCGCGCCGCCCGCTCGAAGTCGTCGACCAGCGCGGTCGCGGTGGCGAGCGCGGCGATCACCATGACGTTGACGAGGATCAGCAGCCACCGGGAGCGTGAGGTGAGGTCCCGCCGGAACACCCACAGCACCAGCGCCCCGCCCGCCGCCGCGTTGACCGTGCCGGTCAGCAGCGCCCCCGTGAGCTGGCCGAGCACCGGCAGCAGCAGAAAGGGGAACGCCAGCCCGCCGACCAGCGCGCCCACGTAGTCGGCGGCGAACAGATCCGCGACGGTCCCGCCCGCGTCCTGCCGGTCGACCCGCTGAATCAGCGTCATCAGCAAGGGGATCTCCGCACCGATCAGGACGCCGATCGTGAGCGAGAACCCGACGAGGGCGAACCGCGACTCCCCGATCCAGGCGAACGACGCGTACAGCACGATCGCCGAGGAACCGCCGACGAGTGCGAGCACCGCCTCGATCAGCCCGAAACCGACCGCGGCACGGCTGCGTAAACGTTTCGCGAGGAGCGAGCCGACGCCCATCGCGAACACCATCACGGAGAGCACGACGGACGCCTGGGTGACCGAATCACCGATCAGGTAGGAAGCGAGCGCCACCAGTTCGAGCTCGTACACCAGACCGCAGGCGGCACAGACGAAGACAGCGGCCAGCACGAGACACCGGCCGGTCCTCGGCCGTACGGGAAGACACGCCGCGCCCCCTCGCAGCGGCACCTGCTGGTCGATCATGAGGCGAACGCTACGTCACAAGAAGGTGGCCGCCTGTCACCCACAAGGATGTAAGTGGCGTACTCACCGAGGAGTTGGGTCCGTGTCAGCGTGCTGTCGCAGGAATCCGCACCCCCACTCGGGTACGTGTCACCACCAACTGCCCCTCCTGCGGATACGCATGCCAGGTGCGCCACCGCACCTGGCCCTCGGTCCGCTGGCCGAGCATGGCGGTGAAGGCGTGCGGGCTGCCGGGGAACGTCCCGGCGAGACCGTGGGGATGGTCGGCCACGAGCGCGAGGAGCTCCTGCGCGCGCCCGGCGAACGAGCCCGCCGAGAGCGTCTCGACGCGCGCCGCGAACTCGTACTCCCATTCACCGAGCCGTTTGGCGACCCCGAGCGGCAGCGGTGTGCTGCTGCCGGGGATGCACGCGACGGTTTCGGAACAGGTACCCCGGTCCTCCTCCAGGAGGACCTGGTGGGAGGCGCCGAGCAGGCGCATCTGAAGCCGGGCACCCGCGAGATCGAGGTCGAGCACGGCCAGGGCGGGGAGCGGTTCGCGCCCCAGCGCCCAGGCCAGGTCGGCAGCACGGGTGTCGGAATAGGCCGTCTGGAGGGTCGTGAGCATGGGTCGGCTCCGCTAACAAGCGTGGACACATGGACAGTGGACGCCTCCGACGTGCTTGCACGCGGGAGGGGGGAAGCGCCCGATCAGGTCCAACTAGGGTCCGAGGGCTGGATGTTCTCTCCATCGAGGGAATCACGAATAAGCCGCATCCACAGGGTTTTTACCCAACTTGCCGCGGTTTCCATCCCCTCGGGGGGCTCCCGGGTCATCTGTTCACCGGCATCTCGCAGAACGCCCAACAAAAAGGTGTCCGGCGGGAGTTCACCCGCCGGACACCTGTCGGGCACCGGACCGCGAGGGTCCGGCACCGGGCAAAGGACATCGCCCGGTCGCGGACCAGCTGCCCCGTGTCAGCTGCCTCCGCCGCATCCGCCCCCGCCGCCGCCGCCGCACGACGAACCGCCACCGCACGAGGAGTGACCGCCGCCGCACGAATGTCCCCCGGAGTGACCACTGGAGTGACCACCGGAGTGACTGCTGCTGCCACCGCAGGAGGAGCCACCGCCGCTGTCACCGCCCGCCCACCAGCTGCCGCCCGCGGCGCTGCCACCGCCCGCGCCCCGGCGCGCGCTCCGTCCGCGCGACTTCTTCCTGCTCCCGGCCCCCTTCACGAGCGAGACGATCAGTCCGATCACCGCCGCCGCGATCACCACTCCGACAAAAGTCCCCACCGACCTCACGTCCTTCCGTTCCCCCGAAGCGAGGTCCCCCGCTTCCGCCGTCTGCTCGGTCCGCTTCTTGCGTGAGTGGGGGATGCCCTCGCCCCCGCACGGCCAAAGCAGACTTGAGCAACTCCAGAGCTTCCGCGCAGGATGGCCGCCATGACACAGGGACGACCGCTGCTCAACCGCCGCCTCGCAGAGTTCGGCACGACGATCTTCGCGGAGATGTCGGCGCTTGCCGTACGGACCGGCTCCATCAACCTCGGCCAGGGCTTCCCCGACACGGACGGCCCTCAGGAGATCCGCGAGGCCGCGATCCGTGCCCTGCGCGCCGGGCACGGCAATCAGTACCCGCCGGGCCCCGGCGTACCCGAACTGCGCACCGCGATCGCCGACCACCAGCAACGGCGCTACGGGCTTGTCCATGACCCCGACACCGAGGTCCTGGTCACCGCGGGCGCCACCGAGGCCATCGCCGCGGCCCTGCTGGCCCTGCTGGAGCCCGGCGACGAGGTCATCGCCCTGGAGCCGTACTACGACTCGTACGCCGCCTGCATCGCCATGGCGGGCGGCAGCCGCGTCCCCGTCACCCTCCACCCCGACGCGGCCACCGGCACCTACCGCCTCGACCTCGACGAACTGCGCGCCGCCGTCACCCCCCGCACCCGGCTGATCCTGCTGAACACCCCGCACAATCCCACCGGCACCGTCCTCACCCGTGCGGAACTCGGCGCGATCGCCGCACTGGCCTGCGAGCGCGACCTCCTGGTCGTCACCGACGAGGTTTACGAACACCTGGTCCTCGAGGGCGAGCACCTCCCGCTCGCCGGGTTCCCCGGGATGCGCGAACGCACCGTCACCATCGGCTCGGCCGGCAAGACGTACTCCTTCACCGGCTGGAAGGTCGGCTGGGTCACCGCGAGCCCCGAGCTGGTCACCGCCGTCCGCTCGGCGAAGCAGTTCCTGACGTACGTGTCCGCGGGCCCGTTCCAGTACGCGGTCGCCGAGGCACTGCGCCTGCCCGACAGCTACTACGACGGGCTGCGCGCCGAGCTGCGGACCAAGCGGGATCTGCTGAGCGACGGCCTCACCGAGGCCGGTTTCGAGGTCTACCGCCCGGCCGGCACCTACTTCGTCACCACCGACATCCGCCCCCTCGGCGAGAGCGACGGCTTCGCGTTCTGCCGGTCCCTGCCCGAGCGGTGCGGGGTCGTCGCCATCCCGAACGCGGTCTTCTACGACCACCGGGAGCAGGGCGCACCGTTCGTACGGTTCGCCTTCTGCAAGCGTGACGACGTGCTGGCCGAGGCGGTGTCCCGGCTGAAGCGGCTGTAGCGGCTGAAGTGACTCCGGCGGCTCCAACGGCTGTAGCGGCTGAAGCGACTCCGGCGGCTGAAGCGGAACGCGGTCCGGCCCGGGGCGGTGGTCATGAAACCGCCGCCCCGGGCCGGACCGTCACTGCTGTGCGGGGCTCAGGCGCCCGGAGGGGTCGGGTCCCCGCCGTCCGTCTTCTCCTCGGCCGGCGTCAGGCCCAGACGCTCCAGCAGCCACTTGTCGAACTCGATCGAGGCGCGCACCCAGCTGACCGTCGACGAGACGAAGTGCTCCAGGCTGACGCCCGTACCGATGAGCATCTGCGCCTCACCGATGAGACGGACCGAGACCTCGGTGTCCTCGGAGCCCTCCTCGGGCTCGTGGGTGTGCGTGTAGACCTTGGGCCACAGGGTGCGGCGGTTCCAGTCGTCGATCGCGTCGAGAAGGACCGGACGCTGGTCCGCGGCGTGCGGGCGGTCGTAGAACGTACGGACCGAGAAGACCTGCTGCTCGTCCTCGCCGCGGAACATGAAGTACGTGCGGAAGTCCTCCCACGGCGCCGCGAGGTCGCCCTCGTCGTCGACGACGTACTTCAGCTCCATCTGTTCGAGGAGCTGCTTGACGAGGTCCTGGTCAGGGACAACGGGGCCCTCGGGTCCTGCGGCCTGCGGTTCGGGCTGGCCCCCGAAATTAGGAATCGAGGACGGATCGATGCTCACCGTGTTTTTCCCTTCGTGCGGTTGCCGCCATCCTCTCCCATGGCGGGCGGGGGATGGCAAGCCCGGACGGGCCCGATCCGCCACGAGCTGACACGCAGCCGGTGCGGACCGGGCCCGTCCGGGACCGTACATGGTGACCACCACGGGGGCCGGGGCGGCTACGACGCGGGGCCGACGCGCAGGCCGTCCCCGACCCGGTTCACCCGGACGGTCTCCCCGTCCTTGACCTCGCCCGCGAGGATCTCCTTCGCCAGCCGGTCGCCGATCGCCGTCTGGATGAGGCGGCGCAGCGGCCGTGCTCCGTAGGCCGGGTCGTTGCCCTCCTCGGCCAGCCAGGCCAAGGCCTCCGGCGTGACGTCCAGGGTGAGCCTGCGCTCGGCCAGACGCCCCGCGAGCCGGTCGATCTGGAGCTTCGCGATGTGCGAGAGCTCGTCGCCGGACAGGGCGGAGAAGACCACCAGGTCGTCGAGCCGGTTGAGGAACTCCGGCTTGAACGAGGCCCGTACGACCTCCAGGACCTGTTCCTTCTTCACCTCGGGCTCGGTCAGCGGGTCCATCAGGAACTGGCTGCCGAGGTTGGAGGTCAGGATCAGGATGGTGTTGCGGAAGTCCACCGTCCGGCCCTGTCCGTCGGTGAGCCGGCCGTCGTCGAGGACCTGGAGCAGGATGTCGAAGACCTCCGGGTGGGCCTTCTCGACCTCGTCCAGCAGGACGACGCTGTACGGGCGGCGGCGGACCGCCTCCGTGAGCTGGCCGCCCTCCTCGTAGCCGACGTAGCCGGGCGGGGCGCCGACCAGCCGCGCCACGCTGTGCTTCTCGCTGTACTCGCTCATGTCGATGCGGACCATGGCCCGCTCGTCGTCGAACAGGAAGTCCGCGAGCGCCTTCGCGAGCTCCGTCTTGCCGACACCGGTCGGGCCGAGGAAGAGGAACGAGCCGGTGGGACGGTCGGGGTCGGAGATTCCGGCGCGGGTACGGCGTACCGCGTCCGACACCGCCCGTACGGCCTCGGTCTGCCCGATGAGGCGCTTGCCGAGCTCGGCCTCCATGCGGAGCAGCTTCTGGGTCTCGCCCTCCAGCAGCCGGCCGGCCGGGATGCCGGTCCAGGAGCCGACGACGTCGGCGATGTCGTCCGGGCCGACCTCCTCCTTCACCATCGTGTCCTTGGCGGCCTCCTGCTCGGCCTCGGACGCCTCCGCCAGCTCCCGCTCCAGACCGGGGATCTCCCCGTACAGCAGCTTGGAAGCGGTGTCGAAGTCGCCGTCGCGCTGGGCGCGTTCGGCCTGGCCGTGCAGTTCGTCGAGGCGTTCCTTCAGTTCACCGACGCGGTTGAGGCCCTGCTTCTCCTTCTCCCAGCGGGCGGTGAGGCCGCGCAGCTCCTCCTCCTTGTCGGCGAGGTCGCGGCGGAGCTTCTCCAGGCGCTGCCTGGAGCCGGGGTCGCTCTCGTTCTTGAGGGCCAGCTCCTCCATGTGGAGGCGGTCGACGGCCCGCTGGAGTTCGTCGATCTCGACGGGCGAGGAGTCGATCTCCATGCGCAGCCGGGACGCCGACTCGTCGACCAGGTCGATGGCCTTGTCGGGGAGGAAGCGGGAGGTGATGTAGCGGTCGGACAGGGTCGCGGCGGCCACCAGCGCGGAGTCCGCGATGGAGACCTTGTGGTGGGCCTCGTAACGGCCCTTGAGGCCGCGCAGGATCGCGATGGTGTCCTCGACGCTCGGCTCCGCCACCAGCACCTGCTGGAAGCGGCGTTCCAGGGCGGCGTCCTTCTCGATCCGCTCGCGGTACTCGTCGAGCGTCGTCGCGCCGACCATGCGGAGCTCGCCGCGGGCCAGCATCGGCTTGAGCATGTTGCCCGCGTCCATGGCGGAGTCGCCGCCGGCGCCCGCGCCGACGACGGTGTGCAACTCGTCGATGAAGGTGATGATCTGCCCGTCGCTCTGCTTGATCTCGGAGAGGACGGTCTTCAGCCGTTCCTCGAACTCACCGCGGTACTTGGCGCCCGCGACCATCGCTCCGAGGTCGAGCGAGACGAGCCGCTTGTTCCGCAGGGACTCGGGGACGTCACCCTTGACGATGCGCTGGGCGAGCCCCTCGACAACGGCGGTCTTGCCGACGCCGGGCTCGCCGATGAGCACGGGGTTGTTCTTCGTACGCCGCGACAGGACCTGGACGACGCGCCGGATCTCCTGATCGCGTCCGATGACCGGGTCGAGCTTGCCTTCCCTGGCGGCGGCCGTGAAGTCCGTACCGAACTTCTCCAGGGCCTTGTACTGACCCTCCGGGTCGGGTGTGGTCACCCGGCGTCCTCCCCTGCTCTTCTCGAACGCGTCCAGCAGCCTCTTCGCACTGGCCCCCTGAGCGCTCAGGATCTCACCGGCCCGGCCGCCCTCGGCGGCGATCCCGATCAGCAGGTGCTCGGTGGAGATGTAGTCGTCGCCGAGCTCCTTCGCGCGCTGCGCGGCGTCCGCGATGACGGCGAGCAGCTCACGGTTGGGCTGCGGCGGTGCGACGGTCGACCCGGTGACGCTGGGCTCCGCGCCCAGCAGCCGCTCCGTCTCGGTGCGTACAGCGATCTGGTCGGCCTCGACGGCGGCGAGCAGGTCGATGATGTTCTCGTTGTCCTCGCCCGCGAGCAGCGCGAGCAGCAGATGCCCGGGGGTCAGATCGGGATGTCCGTCCTTCACGGCCCTGCTGGTGGCCGCGTTGATGGCGTCCCGGCTCTTGTTGGTCAGCTCGGCGTCCACGTGCGCTCTCTCCTCCTTGCGTTGACTGGTCTCTCCGCAACACTGACTGAGTCAACGTGCACAAAGTTGAGTCTATTCCACTCAACCTAGTCCATCGCCTCTTCCGAGTGCGATTCCGGGTGCGATTCCGGGTGCGATTCCGGGTGCGGTTCCGGTTCCGACTCCGAGTCAACCGGCCGGAGAGAACCCCCGCCACCGCAGGGGCGGGCCACGGATGCGCACTCCCTGGTCTGTTCCCCATGGCAGTCGACGTGACCGATCCGAGCCCCGTGGTGCCGGTGGGCGTGACGTACGACCCCGCGGCCGGGCTCGCCCGCGTCATCACCGGCAAGGGCGGCCAGACAAGGGCAGCCAGAAGGTCGCCGGCATCCTGGCCGCGGGCCGGTCCGGCGCCCGGGTCGCGGGCTGCCAACCGCGGCCGCTGGGCGCTCCTGGAGGGCCGCGCGACGGTACGCACGGAACCGGGCGTGATCGCCGACGCGGTGCGCCGCTACGCGGAACGCCACGAACGCACACTGGCACCCGACCCGGACCGGGTCGTCATCGAGATCGCCCTGGACCGGGCGCTCGGCAGGGCGTGAGCGGGACTTCGGGCTCCGGGCTCCGGGCGGCTGTGGCCCGAGGCTTCCCGGGGCTTCCGGGGGCTTCCCGGGGCAGCACAACGGCGCCATCGCGTTCAGGTCACGATGACGCCGTTGTGTGGGGGAGTGCCGAGCGACATGTAACGACGGGGGATCGCTCAGGCACTGCGGGGGGTGGCGGAAATAGTCTCTGGCTCGAACAGCTGGTGGTCCCGGCGGTCGAGGTTGACGAAAATCATGTCGTACCGAATCGCGCAGCGAACGGGCTGCGGAGCTCCGCGCGGCTTACGGAGGCACCGGTAGGCACGCACTTCGTCGTCGTCTTCACGTGCGACGACGATGGGGTCGCCGAACAGAGTGACCATCAGCGAGTCGCCACAGCGGGGGATGGCAGTGACGAGATCGATGAAGTGCCAGCCTGATCGGTAGGCCGTAGCCATTTCCCGCCGGAAGGTCCGGTCGTCCGGCGGGATGGTCACGCGCCTGCCGACTTCCCTGGAGCTATGTCCCAGGCCAGGTCGGATGCCGCCAAGTTCCCGCTCCGCGCGCCCGTAGTGCCGGCGGGGAGCATGTCCCAGGCGAGGTCGGGGGGTGCAACGGCCACCCCAGCCGCCCCGGCGGGCACACTGTCCCAGGCAAGGTCAGGGGGTGCAACGGCCTGCACCTGCACTCCAGCCGTCCCGGCGGGCGCACTGTCCCAAGCGAGGTCGGGGGGTGCAACGGCCACCCCAGCCGCCCCGGCGGGCACACTGTCCCAGGCAAGGTCAAGGGTACCGATCGCCCCGAATGTCAGCCCGGCGGAGAAGGCCGCAGCAAGCACCGAGCGAAGCATCTTGTTACTCATAGTGGGCTTCGTCCTCACTTCCAAGGTTTCCTCTCCCCCGCATGACAAGACGATTGCTCATTGAGGCACGTCAACGCCACAGAAGCGATGCATCATGTTCCTGCAGATTCATGTTCCTGGGGGGTGGGCAAATGGTCGTAAATGAAACAAACGCGACACATCATCACCCCGTCAGTGCTCTATGCGCCGAGGGAGCACGGCTGTACGCCAGCGCGCTGAGCGTTGGCAAGATAATGCGCACCGAGGTGGCGGCGGCTCCCTGCCTGCTGGAGTTCGCGCTGCTCCACCCCGACCCCGACGACGACACCTGGCTCCGGCCGGCGCCGCCGTCCGCCGCACTGACTCAGCTGCTGCACCCGATAGAGCGTGAGATCCAGGACCGTCGACGTCTCACGGTCGAACTGACTGATGCGTTCGAACCTTTCATGGCCATCAGTGCCCAGGCGCCGCCGACCACCCATGCGATCACGGTGCTCGAAGGCATCGAACGAATCAATGCGTCCATCGAACTCGCCCTGACCGAGTGCAAGTCGGAAGTTCTCACCATCCAGCCCGGCGGCGGGCGCAGCGAGGACGCACTCAACATCGCGATGGAACGCGGGAACGTCCTCACGCAGCGCGGCGTCGGCATGCGCACCCTCTACCAGCACACGGCCCGGCACAGCCATGGAACCCTCACCTACGCGGCACGCATGGCAGAGGGGAAGGTAGAGATCCGCACCCTCGAAGAGCTCATAGAACGGCTCATGATTTTCGATCACACCGTCGCTTTCATCCCTGCCACGGACGATCGGAGAGTGGCGCTGGAACTGAGACACCCAGGCATTGTGGAGTACCTCGTCAGCGTCTTCGAGCAGTTCTGGCAGCGCGCAGTCCCCCTGCAGGAGCAGATCCCGTACGACCCGACACTCGAAGGCATCTCCGGGGTGCAGCACTCCATCGCGAAACTCCTCGTCGAAGGTCACGTCGACGAGGCCATCGCTCGCCGCCTCGGCATGAACGTACGGACATGCCGCGCCCATATCGCCAAGCTCAGCACCGCTCTCGGGAGCAACAGCCGGGCGCAGCTCGGCTACCTGATAGCCCGGTCAGGAATCCTGGAACAGGGACCGCCCTGATAGGACCAAGGCGGGCCAAGGGGGACCGCCACCGCAAACCATGGGGAGAACGACCGCGGCCCCCGACGCCGGAGAGGTTCATCACCGGGTACGACGAGCTTCTCCTGCCGCCTACGCTTTCACCACCGTCATCTTGCTGCACTGCCAGAAGTGGGGGGTCACAGATGGGCAGAGACGAGGACGAACTCGCACACTCCCACGGAGACGGCGCATTGTGCGAGGCGGCCCTCCAGCTCTACGCCGAGGCACTGAGCACCGGACGGATCGCGCGGGCCGCGCTGGAACGCGCCCCCTGCCTCACCGAGATGGCACTGCTTCACCCCGATCCGCAGGACAGCGCCTGGATGCTTCCCGTACCGCCCTCGTCCGGCCTGGCCCATTTGCTGCAGCCCCTCACCCGGGAGATCCACGAGCGGGTGCGGATCGCCGCCTCGCTCACCGAGGCACTGGCTCCACTGGCCTCCATCGCAAGCGCGGATCCCAACCTTGCCATCACCGTGCTCGAAGGCAGGCCTCTGATCGAGTCGGCCATTGCCGACACCACGCGTGGGGCCAGGCAGGAAATCCTCACCCTGCAACCCGGCAGCACCCGGCCGCCCGAGCAGCTACAACTCGCCCTGACGAACGCCAGGTCGACGCTGGACCGAAGCATCCCCCTCCGCCACATCTACCAGCACTCGGCGCGCTACAGCCCGGAGCTCAGGTCCTACGTGGGCCAGATACCCGCAGGAATTCTGCAGGTGCGCACCCTGGAGCAGACCATCGAGCGCCTCCTCATCTTCGACCGCGCCGTGGCCTTCATTCCCGCCACCCCCGACCGCGACGTGGCCCTGAAGATCCGCCACCCCGCGCTGGTCCGCTACTTCGTCCAGGTCTACGAAGTCCTGTGGGCGCAGGCCACGCCGCTCACCGAGAACCTGCCGACAACGACTCCCGGCGCCTCCGTCACCGCCGTCCAGCTCAGCATCGCCCGTCTCCTCGTCGAGGGCCACGTCGACGAGATCGTGGCCCGCAAACTGGGCATCAGCGTCCGCACCTGCCGCGCACACATCTCCCGGCTCATGCGGACGCTCAACGCCTCCAGCCGCGCTCAACTCGGGGCACGCCTCATCCAGTCGGGAATGGTCGACGAAGAGCCTCGCTGCGTCCCGTGAGCGTCACAACGAGGCCGAAGACACCGACGACACATGCAACGAAGATGAGAGCCGGCCGCGCGTTCCGCCCCTGTGCCCCGCCCGGAAAGGCGTCCCACCGGCCCTCCGCGTACATGCTCAGGTCACTGCCGTCGTGGACGTAGCCTCCGCGTTCCGGTTCGGACGGCGCCCACAACACGTTGACCGTGGTGCCGTTGCGGGGCCTGCCGAAGGTGTACGCGCCCTTCATCCCGGTAGCCGCGTACGGCTTCCTCGCTCATGTCCTTCCGCACCGCGCGCAACAGCTGCACCACGGTGGCGGCGCTCACCTCAGCGCCTCGCGCTTCTCGATGGACCGGATGGACCGGATGGACTCGATCGACTCGATGAACGAAGGAAAAAGGCCCGTCACCCGTGAAGCACACGGGTGACGGGCCTTGTCCGTCGTGCGGATACGCCTGACCCGCTCAGCTCTTCGGCCGCTTCGGCCGCCAGACCACCAACGCGCCGGTCTGCTGCACGTCCTGGTACGGCACCAGATCGCGCCGGTACGAGGCATGCACCTGGGCCTCTCGCTGCTGCATCGCCGCCGCCGCGCCGTCCACCGCCGCCGAGAGTTCGGCGACGCGCTGCTGGAGGGCCGCGACCTGGTTCTCCAGCTCGATGATGCGCTTGATGCCGGCGAGGTTGATGCCCTCGTCCTGCGACAGCTGCTGCACGGTGCGCAGCAGCTCGATGTCGCGGGCCGAGTAGCGCCTGCCGCGCCCGGCCGTGCGGTCGGGCGAGACCAGGCCGAGGCGGTCGTACTGGCGCAGCGTCTGCGGATGCAGGCCCGAGAGCTGGGCCGCGATCGAGATCACGTACACCGGTGTTTCATCGGTCAGTTCGTACGGATTACGTCGTCGGCCGTCCACCTCAAGCTCCCTTCGCTGCCTGGAAGAGTTCTGCCCGCGGGTCACGGCCCGCAGTCGCCTTCCGGTAGGCCTCCAGTGCTTCCCTGGCCTCGGTGTTCAGGTCCCTGGGCACTGTCACCTCGACGGTGACCAGCAGATCGCCCCGGGTGCCGTCCTTGCGTACGGCGCCCTTGCCCCGGGCGCGCATCGTACGCCCGTTGGGGGTGCCGGCCGGCAGTTTCAGGGTGACCGGCGGGCCGCCGAGCGTGGGCACCTTCACCTCGCCGCCGAGCGCCGCCTCCGTGAAGTCGACGGGCACGGTGACGGTGAGGTTGTCGCCCTTGCGGCCGAAGACCGGGTGGGCGTCGACATGGACCACGACGTACAGATCGCCGGCCGGTCCACCGCGCTCGCCCGGACCGCCCTTGCCGCGCAGCCGGATCCGCTGACCGTCCGAGACGCCCGCCGGAATCCTGACCTGCATGGTCCGGGAGGACTTCGCCCGTCCACTGCCCTTGCAGACATCGCAGGGGTCCTGGGCGATGAGGCCCCGGCCCTTGCAGTCCACGCAGGGGTCGGTGAGCGAGAAGCCGCCGCCGGTGCCGCGCGACACCTGCCCGGTGCCGAGACAGGTCGTGCAGACCCTGGGGGTGCCGTTCTTGTCACCGGTGCCGGAACACGCCTTGCAGGGCGCCTGGCTGGACATCCGCAGAGGGACCGTGGCCCCCTCGACCGCCTCGGTGAAGCTGAGCGTCACCTCGGACTCGATGTCCTGGCCGCGGCGCGGCTGCACCCGCGTCCCCGTACCGCCCCGGTTGAACAGGCCGCCGAAGACATCGCCCAGACCGCCGCCGCCGCCGAAACCGCCGGCTCCGCCGCCCTGGCCCCCGCCCTGGGCGCCTCCGAAGAGGTCGCCCAGGTCGAAGTTGAAGTTGCCTCCCGCGCCCGGGGGGCCGGCCCGGAAGCCGCCGTTGCCGAAGAGAGCGCGCGCCTCGTCGTACTCCTTGCGCTTCTTGCTGTCGCCGAGGATGTCGTTCGCCTCGGAGATCTCCTTGAAGCGCTCCTCCGCCTTGTCGTCGCCCTTGTTGGCGTCCGGGTGGAACTCGCGGGCGAGCTTCCGGTACGCCTTCTTGATCTCGGCGTCGGTGGCGTCCTTGGGGACGCCGAGGACCTTGTAGTAGTCCTTCTCGACGAAGTCCTTCGTGCTCATCGACGTCCCTCCTTCCGGACGATCGGCCATGCGACCGGCCCGTTGGCCGTTCGCATGGCCGGGCGGTGGGCCGCGAGGTGGTCAGACGGGATGTCAGACCTCCTCGGTGCCACCGCTCTCCTCGTCGGTTGACTTCTCTTCCTTGGCCGCGGCCGGTGTCGCACCCGGCTGGGGTTCGGCCACCGCCACCCGCGCGGGGCGGATGGTGCGCTCGCCGATCCGATACCCCGGCTGCAGGATCGCCACGCAGGTCGTCTCGGTGACGTCCGGCGCATACGAGTGCATCAGGGCTTCGTGGATCGTCGGGTCGAAGGGCTCGCCCTCCTTGCCGAACTGCTGCAGGCCCAGCTTGGCGACGACCGTCTCCACTGATTCGGCCACCGACTTGAACCCGCCCACGAGCTCGTCGTGGTCCCGAGCCCGGCCGATGTCGTCGAGCACGGGCAGGAGCTCGGACAGAAGACCCGCTACTGCGATCTCCTTGACCGTGGCCCGGTCCCGCTCGACGCGACGGCGGTAGTTCTGGTACTCGGCCTGGAGCCGCTGGAGGTCGGCCGTACGCTCGTTGAGCGCCGTGCGGACCTGGTCCAGCTGTGCCGTCAGACCGACTGTCTGTACTCCGTCCCCGGCCTCCGGCGCCTCCTCCTCCGGAGAGGAGGAGGCATCCTTCGGCTCAGCTCCGTCGGAGGCAGCGCCGGAGGGGACGTCGGGCTTCTCCTCGAAGCCCGGAGTCTCCTCGGTCACGCCGCACCGCCCTTCGCGTCCTTCTCGTCGTCCACGATCTCGGCGTCGACGACGTCGTCGTCGGCCTTGGCCTGCTGGGCGCCCGGCTGCGGGTCGCCCTGCGGGCCGCCGTCGGCCTGGGCGTTGGCGTACATCGCCTGGCCCAGCTTCTGGGAGACGGCCGCGACCTTCTCGGTGGCGGTACGGATCTCGGCGGCGTCCTCGCCCTTGAGCTTCTCCCTCAGCTCGGTGAGCGCGGTCTCCACCTCCGTCTTCACGTCACCGGGGACCTTGTCCTCGTTGTCCTTGAGGAACTTCTCCGTCTGGTAGACGAGCTGCTCGCCCTGGTTGCGCGACTCGGCGGCCTCGCGGCGGCGGTGGTCCTCCTCCGCATACTGCTCGGCCTCCTCACGCATCCGGTTGACCTCGTCCTTCGGCAGCGAGGAGCCGCCGGTGACAGTCATCTTCTGCTCCTTGCCGGTGCCGAGGTCCTTGGCGGCGACGTGCATGATGCCGTTCGCGTCGATGTCGAACGCGACCTCGATCTGCGGGACGCCACGCGGGGCCGGCGGCAGGCCGGTCAGCTCGAACATTCCGAGCTTCTTGTTGTACGCCGCGATCTCGCGCTCGCCCTGGTAGACCTGGATCTGGACGGACGGCTGGTTGTCCTCGGCCGTCGTGAAGATCTCGGAGCGCTTGGTCGGGATCGTGGTGTTGCGCTCGATGAGCTTCGTCATGATGCCGCCCTTGGTCTCGATGCCGAGGGACAGCGGGGTGACGTCGAGCAGCAGGACGTCCTTGACCTCGCCCTTGAGGACACCGGCCTGGAGCGAGGCGCCGATGGCGACGACCTCGTCCGGGTTCACACCCTTGTTGGCCTCCTGGCCACCGGTCATCTCCTTGACGAGCTCGGCGACGGCCGGCATACGGGTCGAGCCACCGACGAGAACGACGTGGTCGATCTCGGTGAGCTGGATGCCCGCGTCCTTGATGACGTTGTGGAACGGCGTCTTGCAGCGGTCCAGGAGGTCGGCGGTGAGCTGCTGGAACTGCGAGCGCGTGAGCTTCTCGTCCAGGTGCAGCGGGCCCTCGGCGGACGCCGTGATGTAGGGCAGGTTGATCGTCGTCTCGGTCGAGGACGAGAGCTCGATCTTCGCCTTCTCCGCGGCCTCGCGCAGACGCTGGAGCGCCATCTTGTCCTTGGACAGGTCGACGCCGTGCCCGTTCGCGAACTGCTTCACCAGGTAGTCGACGACGCGCTGGTCCCAGTCGTCACCACCGAGGCTGTTGTCACCGTTGGTGGCCTTCACCTCGACGACACCGTCGCCGATCTCCAGCAGCGATACGTCGAACGTGCCGCCACCGAGGTCGAAGACGAGGATCGTCTGGTCGTCCTTGTCGAGCCCGTACGCCAGCGCGGCGGCCGTCGGCTCGTTGACGATACGCAGGACGTTCAGGCCCGCGATCTCGCCGGCCTCCTTCGTCGCCTGACGCTCGGAGTCGTTGAAGTACGCGGGAACGGTGATGACCGCGTCGGTCACCTTCTCGCCCAGGTACGACTCGGCGTCCCGCTTCAGCTTCTGCAGCACGAAGGCGCTCATCTGCTGCGGGTTGAAGCTCTTGCCGTCCAGGTCGATCTTCCAGTCAGTGCCCATGTGGCGCTTGACGGAGCGGATGGTCCTGTCGACGTTGGTCACTGCCTGACGCTTGGCGACCTCGCCGACCAGCACCTCGCCGTTCTTCGCGAAGGCGACGACGGACGGCGTGGTCCTGGCGCCCTCTGCGTTGGTGATGACGGTGGGCTCGCCGCCTTCGAGAACGCTGACGACGGAGTTAGTCGTGCCCAGGTCGATGCCGACCGCACGTGCCATTTCAATTCCTCCAGCTTGACTACTTGAGTGCAACTGGCTCAAGGATGCACGACCCGCGCCTCAGTGTCAACAGAGTTGAGTCGAGCGGACTCAACTATCGTGCACGCACTTCGCGCGCATCGAGAGATCACCAACGACACCCACCCGCCCTGCGGGCCGGGCAGCCCCCACCCACCATCGCCCCATGGGATCGTTCTGTCACAAAACGGCGCCAAGCACGCAAACCAGGCAATCGATCGGCTCGATCCGCCCGACCCCAGGCAGGTGCGAACGATGCAGAGGCAGAGACAGAGACAACAGAGGCAGAGGCGCACCCGGACACACGGACAGGGACGGGAGTGGAGACAGGCAGAGCGGGTACGGCGGTGGCAGCGACAGCGACAGCGGCTGCGGGCACGCGCGCGGGTGCGGCAGTGGCCGTCGGTGCGACGATGGGCGCCGGTACGGCAGTGGCAGCGGCCGTCGGCCAAGCGCGTACTGGATCTGACGCTCGGCTCGATCCTGCTGGCCCTGGCCGCCCCTCTGCTCGCCGTGGGCACCCTTGCCCTCGCGGTACAGCGCCCTCCCGGCGGGGTGCTGACCCGATCACCCCGGATCGGCCTGTACGGCCACCCCTTCGTACTGCGCTCGCTGCGCACCCGCCGGCTGCGGCTGGATCTGCTCTCCCGGCTGCCGCACGTCGTACGGGGAGACCTCTCCCTGGTCGGGCCGGTACCCCTGACACCGGACGACGACCGGGCCGCCGGAGCCGTCGGCCCGAGCACCGCCGGCACCCCCGCGTCCACCCCCGCCCCCGCTGCGAGACACTGGCGGCAGGAACTGAAACCGGGCCTCACCGGCCTGGCGCAGGTACGTTCCCGTTCCGGAATGCCGTGGGACGAGCCCGCCCTGCTCGACCAGCACTACGCCGAGCACCACTGGGTGGGACTCGACCTGGCCATCCTGGCGCGAGCCGTGCACGCTCCCCTGTGCCGGGCGGCCCACGGACTCACCCGGCGCGGCAAGACGCACCTGAGCGACACAGATCACCGCCGGTGCGGCTACAGCGCGGCGGAATAAGTGGATAGTGTCAGCACAGACTGATTAAGTTACTGCTTAGTAATTGCCAGTATCCCCTTATAGACGCTGGATCCCACCCTCGCAGGCCCGAGGAGCCCCCAAATGCAACTCGCCGCGATCATCGTGTCGCTGGTGCTGACTGTGGTCGGCGTTGCGCTCATCGCCCGAGCCGTCGCGCAGATCTACCGGTTCGTCACGCTCGGACAGCCGGTCCCGGCGGGCAGCCGCACCGACAATCCGAAGCAGCGCACGATCACCCTGGTCAAGGAGTTCCTCGGCCACACCCGGATGAACCGGTGGAGGATCGTCGGCTTCGCGCACTGGTTCGTCGCCATCGGCTTCCTGACGCTGCCGCCGACGCTGCTCCAGGCGTACGGGCAGCTCTTCAAGGCCGACTGGGTCCTGCCGGTCATCGGCGACTGGCCGCCGTTCGAGATGTACACCGAGTTCATCGGTCTGATGACGACGGTCGGCATCCTCGTACTGATCGCGATCCGGCTGCTGAACCTGCCCTCGCGGGCCGGCCGCAAGTCCCGCTTCGCGGGCTCCAAGGCCTGGCAGGCGTACTTCGTCGAATACGTCATCCTCATCATCGGCCTGGCCATCCTGACCCTGCGCGGTCTGGAAGGCGCGATCCACCACGTGGACGGCTACGAGGCGTCGTACTTCATCTCGTACCCCCTGGTCCTCGCATTCAAGGGCCTCGCGCTCGGCACGCTGCAGAACCTCATCTACTTCACCGCGTTGATCAAGATCGGCACCTCGCTGATCTGGATGATCACGGTCTCGCTCAACACCAACATGGGTGTCGCCTGGCACCGCTTCCTCGGCTTCCCGAACATCTGGTTCAAGCGGAACGCGGACGGCGCGGTCGCGCTCGGCGCGCTCCAGCCGATGACGTCCGGCGGCAAGGAGATCGACTGGGAGGACCCGGCCGAGGACGCCGTCTTCGGTGTCTCCCAGGTCGAGCAGTTCTCCTGGAAGGGCATCCTCGACTTCTCCACGTGCACCGAGTGCGGTCGCTGCCAGTCGCAGTGCCCGGCCTGGAACACCGGCAAGCCGCTCTCCCCGAAGCTCCTGATCATGTCCCTGCGCGACCACGCGCACGCCAAGGCCCCGTATCTGCTGGCCGGCGGCGGCAAGGACATGGAAGGCAACGAGAAGGCGTCCGCGGAGCAGCTGAAGGACGTTCCGGCTGCGGCCCTCGCGGAGGCCGAGCGGCCGCTGATCGGCACGGTCGAGGAGAACGGCGTCATCGACCCGGACGTGCTGTGGTCCTGCACCACCTGCGGTGCGTGCGTGGAACAGTGCCCGGTCGACATCGAGCACATCGACCACATCGTCGACATGCGCCGCTACCAGGTGATGATCGAGTCCGCGTTCCCGTCCGAGGCGGGCACGATGCTCAAGAACCTGGAGAAGAAGGGCAACCCCTGGGGTCTCGCCAAGAAGCAGCGCGTCGAGTGGACCAAGGAGGTCGACTTCGAGGTCCCGATCGTCGGCAAGGACGTCGAGGACCTGTCCGAGGTCGACTACCTGTACTGGGTCGGCTGCGCGGGCGCTCTGGAGGACCGCGCCAAGAAGACCACCAAGGCCTTCGCGGAGCTCCTCCACATCGCGGGCGTCAAGTTCGCGATCATGGGCGGCGACGAGAAGTGCACGGGTGACTCGGCCCGCCGCCTGGGCAACGAGCCGCTGTTCCAGCAGCTCGGCCAGGAGAACGTCGCGATGCTGAACATGGCGTTCGGCGAGGACGACGAAGACGCGGAGACGAAGAAGCCGAAGTCGTCGAAGAAGATCGTCGCGACCTGCCCGCACTGCTTCAACACCATCGCGAACGAGTACCCGCAGCTCGGCGGCGAGTACGAGGTCATCCACCACACCCAGCTGCTCCAGCACCTCATCGACGAGGGCAAGCTGATCCCGGTGACGCCGGTCGAGGGCCTGATCACCTACCACGACCCGTGCTACCTGGGCCGTCACAACAAGATCTACACCCCGCCTCGCGAGATCATCGCGAAGGTCCCGGGCCTGAGGAACGAGGAGATGCACCGCCACAAGGAGCGCGGCTTCTGCTGCGGCGCCGGTGGTGCCCGGATGTGGATGGAGGAGCGGATCGGCAAGCGCATCAACAACGAGCGCGTCGACGAAGCTCTGTCGCTCAACCCCGACATCGTCTCCACGGCCTGCCCGTTCTGCCTGGTCATGCTGACCGATTCGGTCAACGGCAAGAAGAACGACGGCACGGCGAAGGAGTCGATCCAGGTGGTCGACGTATCGCAGCTGCTGCTGGACTCCGTGAAGACCCCGGCCGACCCGGCCGGGGAGACGGAGACGGCGGACGCACCTGAGCCGGAGCCGGTGAAGTAGCTCGGGCTGTCGTGCGACAGAAGCGGCCGGACCTGCCTCGGGGGCAGGACCGGCCGCTTCTGCTTCCACCCCCCCGGGCATCCCTCCGGAGCATCCCCTAGGGGATGTCACAGCTCGGCCGCAATGGCGGGCGGGATTCCCGGGCCCGCTCACCACACCCGCGCGGACCAGGTACGTTCGATGACGTGGCTGGATTCAGGATCGGACGCGGCCGGGACAACCGCACCCCGCAGCAAGCGCAGCAGCAACCGCAGCAGCAACCGCAGCAGCAGCCGTACGGCACACAGGCACCACCGCCGTACGCGCAGCAGCCATGGCCGCCGACGGGAGGCAACGGCGCCCCGCCCCCGTACAACAACGGCGGCTACGGCAACAGCAGCGGCTACAACGGCGGAGGCGGCCACGGCGAACCCGAGTACTTCGGCGACCCGTACCAGCAGCCCCACCACCCCCACGGATCACCCCAGCAGGGCGACCCGCACGCCAACTCCCCCGGCCACACCCAGGCGTTCAGCATCGGCGAGGACCCGTACGGCGACGGCAACACCTACCGCGCCGGCCAGGCCCCCGCCCAGCCCGCAGGCCCGCGGCTGCCCTGGAAGGACCTGCTCACCGGCATCGTGCTGCGCCCGGGACCGACGTTCTGGCAGATGCGCGACTACCCGGTCTGGGGCCCGGCGCTCATCGTCACGTTCCTGTACGGCCTGCTCGCCCTCTTCGGCTTCGACCAGGCCCGGGACGACGCGATCCACGCGACGATCTCCACGGCGGTCCCCTACGTCGTCATCACCGGCATCTGCTTCGTCATCGGCGGCCTGGTCCTTGGCGCGGTCACGCACACCCTCGCCCGCCAGCTAGGGGGCGACGGCTCCTGGCAGCCGACCGTGGGCCTCTCCATGCTGATCATGTCGATCACGGACGCCCCGCGCCTGATATTCGCGCTCTTCCTCGGCGGCGAGAACTCCCTGGTCCAGATCCTCGGCTGGATCACCTGGCTCGCCTCGGCCGCGCTTTTCACCTCGATGGTGAGCAAGTCGCACGACCTGCCGTGGCCGAAGGCCCTGGCCGCGTCCGCGATCCAGCTGCTCGCACTGCTGTCGATCATCAAGCTGGGCACGATCTGACGCCCCCGCCCGCACAGATGTGAAGGAACCCCTGGTCCTGGGACCAGGGGTTCCTTCACATCTGCAGAAGCCGGGAGCAAGCACACACGCCACGCGTAACGCGTCACGCTCACGCGTCGAGAACCTGCCCGCTGCGCCGTACGACGGGCTTGTCCACGCTCCACGGGAAGTTGATCCAACGATCGGTCTTCTTCCACACGTATTCGCATTTCACCAGCGAATGCGGCTTCTCGTATATGACCGCGCTGCGCACCTCGGCGACATGATCGATACAGAAATCGCGCACCAGCTTCAGCGTCTTCCCGGTGTCGGCGACGTCGTCGGCGATCAGAACCTTCTTGGCCGAGAAGTCGATGACATTCGGAACGGGCGCCAGCATGACCGGCATTTGCAGGGTGGTACCCACCCCGGTATAGAACTCCACATTCACCAGATGAATATTCTTGCAGTCCAAGGCATAAGCGAGCCCGCCCGCGACGAACACCCCACCCCGCGCGATGCTCAGCACGACATCGGGCTCGAACCCGTCGTCGACAACAGTCTGCGCCAGCTCACGCACGGCATGACCGAAACCCTCGTACGTGAGGTTCTCCCGCACCTCACCGCTCATCCGGCATCACACCTGGGTCCGGTGGAAATTCATGAACGACCGCGACGCGGTCGGCCCGCGCTGGCCCTGGTACCGCGATCCGTACCGCTCGGAGCCGTACGGGAACTCCGAGGGCGAACTGAGCCGGAACATGCACAGCTGTCCGATCTTCATCCCCGGCCACAGCTTTATCGGCAGCGTCGCGAGATTCGACAGCTCCAGGGTCACGTGCCCGGAGAAACCGGGGTCGATGAACCCGGCGGTCGAATGCGTCACAAGACCGAGCCGCCCCAGCGAACTCTTGCCCTCCAGCCGCGACGCGAGATCGTCGGGCAGCGAGATGACCTCGTACGTAGAAGCGAGCACGAACTCACCGGGATGCAGGATGAACGGCTCGTCCCCGTCCGGCTCGACCATGCGCGTCAGATCAGCCTGCTCGACGGCTGGATCAATATGTGGATAGCGGTGGTTCTCGAACACCCGGAAGTAGCGGTCGAGCCGCACATCGATGCTCGACGGCTGCACCATCGACGCATCGAACGGATCAATGCATACACGTCCGGCGTCGATCTCGGCCCGGATGTCCTTATCTGAGAGAAGCACGCCCCGAGGATACGCAGAACGCGCGGGCCCACCCCAATCCGGGACCGCCCCGCGCGCCTGACACCGCTCCTACCGCTGCTCGAACACCACAGGCACGGCATGCCGAAGCCGCGCACAACGAGGACAGCGAATGAGCCGCCCGGGACCGATCCGCCCGGGCCCGAGCTGCTGCATCGGGAACGAAGCGGTAGCGAAAACGTGACCTTCGGCACAGCGGACGACGGTGCGCTCCATGGAGTCCATCAAGTCCCTTCCCCAACAAACCGTGGACGAGAACGCCACATTAGGGGATGAACAGGACGCCACTCCAGGCGGCACTCCGACCCCCCACGCTACGCCCCCAACTCCCGCCCCCGGCACCCGTATCCATCCTCCCGCGCAACAAAAAGGCCCCGCGGCTCAAACGCCGGGGACCTGGCATGGGGTAGAGTGTGCAACAGTGCGCGACGGATCAACGATGCGCTTCGCGGGTGTAGTTTAATGGTAGAACATGAGCTTCCCAAGCTCAGAGCGCGAGTTCGATTCTCGTCACCCGCTCCATAATGAAGGCCCTGGTCAGAGACCAGGGCCTCGTTTGTTGTCTAGACCATTTTCCTGGCGCGTGCCATTCGCGTGCCATAAGGGCCCTTCCGACCTGCACCAATGGCATACATGGCGCCCCTGAGGGCGAGAGCCCCGCCATTCAGTCCCATATCTCGAGATCCACTTCAAGTGGTCTGCGTCACATACGCGGTGCGGGCAATCTGCGCCCCTGCGCGATCAACGCCGCGCAGCCCGTGGGGCGGATGGTCCGGGCGGGCGCGGCACCAGCGGGTGAACGGTCGCGCCACCCCTGCCCGAGGCTGCGGACGACTGCTGGCGGCGTACATCGAGATCGATGTCGGCGGCGAGCCTGCGCTGGTGCTCCTTGGTGGAGTGCTGGTAGATCAGTTGCGCGCGTTCGGAGGACTGGCCGGCTCGGACCATGAGGTCCTTGAGCTTGGCCCCGGTGTCAGCCGCGAGCGTGTTGCCCGTGTGCCGCAGGTCGTAGAAGCGGAAACCCTCGGGCAGCCCGACCTTGTCCCGGGCCCTGCGCCACTTGCGGCCGAAGGTGGTACCGCGCAGCACCGCTCCCCTCTCACCGACGAAGACCAGCCCGTCCGGCCCCGGCTGGGCGAACCACTCCAGGTGCCGGCGGACGTCCTCGTGCAGGAAAGACGGCAGCACGATCTCCCGTCTGCCCGCACGCGACTTGGGAGCGCCAACCACGCGGTGCCCGGTGTTGAGCTCCGGCGCGGCACGGCGGACCCAGAGCGCGCCGGCGTCAAGGTCCACGTCCCGCCGGCGGAGCTCGGCAAGTTCCTCGGGCCGCATCGAGGCGAAGGCGCCGAGCAGAACCATGAGGCGCCAGCGCAGACCGATCACCTCCGCTGCCGCGAAGACCTGCTCGACGGTCGCCACCGGCCGCTCGTCGGCGTCCTCACGGCCCGCCCCGCGGATCCGGCAGGGGTTCTTGCGCATCATGTCGTCCTCGACTGCGGTCTCCAGCACGGCTTTGAGCAGCCGGTACGACTTGGCCACCGTGGTCGCGCCGGTGACCGACAACCGCTCCGCTCGCCAAGCCCTGACACGAGCAGGACTGATCACGTTGACGTGCAGGTTCCCGAACGTCGGCTCCAGGTGGAGCCGGAACAGCCGGCGGTACAGCTCGGCCGTGGTCGGGGCGACGCCTCGTTCCACGATCCAGCGCGTGGCGTACTCGGCGAACAAGACCTCGCCGGCGGTCGGGTCGAGCCAGTCGCCCCGCATCTGTTCCGCTTGGACCTGGACGAGGAACGCCTCCGCGTCCCGCTTGGTCTCGAAGGTGTCCGGGGCTGGCCGCAGGGTGTCGTCCGTGCCGGGGTAGCGGGCCTGATAACGCCCTGACGGCAGTTGTCGTATCGCGCCGAATGTGCGGCGCGGCGCCTTCCGGCGCGAGCGGGCCATCAGGCCGCTGCCCTGTGCCCGGAGCGGCGGGTGCGCACCGGCTCAACCGTCCACGCCTCTACGTAAGCGTCGAGCGCGCTGTCGGAGATACGGACGTGCTTCCCGACCTTGACGTAGCGGATACGCCGCTCGGAGACGAGGCGACGGATGAATCGCTCACCGACGCCGAGACGTTCGGCTGCCTGGGCCACGTCGAGGAGGCGATCAGTCATTCGGGGCCACCGCCTTCCATGTGTCGGCGGGCCGTGGGGTGGTGATCACTGCAGGTCGGGGCAAGAGGGTTCCTTCTACGAGGCGGCGGGGCGACGACCGAGTTGTCCATGCGGGCGGGTGAGGTGGCGCGCCCGCTCGAGGCAGGCGTCTGGGCACCACAACCGCATAGAGCTACCGCACGACTTCCCCGCTGGGACTCTTTCGGCATCCCGTAAGTGATACCTCTGCATTGGCGGTTTGGTTAACCGGCGATCTGCGGCTATGTTCCCTCGATTCCTGCCAGGTCCCCCGCACGCTGGAGCCGAGAATGCGAACCGGCAGTCATAGGTGAAAGCCGAAACCTGGCCTGGTCGGGGGCACCCGCGGCACGCACTTTTTCGTCAACCGCCGATTCGGGCCTACCGTTTAGGGACCGCATGCCGCTAGGTGTTCGCCACCAGCTGTTCGCTTTCCAAGAAATAGCCCTGGACTTGCGCGGGACGATGTGGCTTCCTTCTTGGTCCGGCCGCTGAGACGAAGGCCGCGTGGATCGATCTTGGATACGTCGACCCCATGGGGCGGCACCGCCCTCACGGCGGTTCGCGGCCGCACCCATCACCCCCTGCTTCGAGGAGCCGCCGAACCATGAGCCACGATGCCCGCGCCTGGGTATGGGACCACAGCCTCAGCAAAGGCACCGCCCGCATGGTCCTCACCTTGATCGCCGACCGCTGCATCGATCACAACTGCACGGCCTACGCCTCCGTCCCAGCCCTGATGCGACGCGCAAACGCGTCCCGCAGCGCCGTCCGTGACGCGCTGGACAGACTGGTCGCCGACGGAGAACTGATTCGCCTCGACAGGCGCAAAGGACCTCGCGGGGAGACGTATTACCACCTCCCCAAGGCCGCCCATTTCCTGGCTGGGGAGGACTGGAAACCGACCCTCCAGGAGGATCGGATTGCAACCCCCGAGGTACCGGAATCCGGCACCCTCAGCCGCAATACGACAGGGCCGGAATCCGACCCCGGGGATCAGAATCCAACCCCGGGGGGTACCGGATTCCGGTACCTCGGGGGAACGGAATCCGACCCCCAGAACAGAAGTGAACCAATAGGAACCAGTAGGTACAGCAGCAGTGCACCAATCCCCGCTGTCCAATGGCAGATCGACGCGGGCACCGAGTCCTGGCTGCGGCGCGAGGGACACCTCACCCGCCTTGGCGAGGAGGGCGTACGGGTGGCGGACGACAAGTGGCGCGCCTTCCGGGCCAGCGGGGCACCACGCACAAGTGCCGCGTGGGGCGCCGACTGGCGAGCATGGATCACTCGCGAGCGAAGCCCCGCCCCCGTAGGGCCGCATTCAGCCGCCACGCCCAGCGGCAGACCGGTGAGCACAAAGATGACCCGGTCGGAGGCACACATGGCGGCTCTAATGGCAGCACTCGACGAACCGGTCGCGGCGATGTAGCCCTTACTTCCCCGGCTGATCCGCGAGGTGAGGTTGACCGCCGGGACCGGCCCCACGCATCTCGGTCCCCTGGGGACCGTCCCCCTGACACCCCGTCGGGGACCGGTCCCCTACTCAAGCTGGGGCCGGTCCCTACCAAACGATCCTCGGTCCCCGGCTCCTTCGGGGACCGGTCCCCGGATACTTCTGGCCACCTTGGGGACCGGTCCCCGAAGAAACGGGTGAAACCGCAGGCCAATGGGCCTCCCCTTCACCAAATCGACGGTCCCCGAATTCGCTCCTCAACACTCAGGGTCACGGGACCGGGGCAGCGGGGACCGACATCCGCCGCAGCCGGTCCCCGCTGCTCGGGGGACCCGTCGTAGCGACGACCGGTCGCACGCCTCCGCGCTCAGAAACACCGCCGGGTTCCGTCCACGCAGCCCATCAGAACGACCGGGGCCTGCGACCAAGCAACGTTCGAAGCCGAACCCTCACCTCAGAGAAGAGACCAATGCGCGACGCACATCGCAGAATCCCCGCCGGACCGCGACAGACGAAGCCCACCCAGGCCCCAGGCGGAGCAAGGTATGACGTTGGACCGTCCAAGGGCCGGTCCAACACAGCCTCCGCCCCGGGGGTGGCGGAGGTTCCCTGGAGCGAGGGCGCTCCAGGGACAGGGGACGGGGTCATGCGCGCCGCCGACGAGACCGCGCTGCACCGCGTCGCCCACCGCCGCGCCCGACAGGACGTGCAGCGCAAAGAGCGTGTCGACGTCCGCTACAGCGTCGACGAGAAGACCGACATCCTTGCCGAGTCCCGTCGGCTCGGCCTGGCCGGCGCGCACTTCGTCGGCGCCGTCGTCATGGCCCATCTGAACGGCGACCTCGTACTGCCGGGACAGCGCACCGCTGTCGATGATCTGATCGACGAGCTCGCGGCCCTGCGCACGCAGGTCGCCAGGATCGGCACGAACGTGAACCAGATCGCACACCGCCTCAACTCCGGCTGCGATCCACACCCTGGGGACACGGCCGTGCTCGCCGAGGCCGGACGGATCGTGGCCTTGGTCAAGCAGGCGGCTGCCGCCATCGACACCTTCGCCGATGAGGCCGCCACAAACCGTCGGGCGGCCTGATTGATCGCGAACATCGTCAAGCCCGGCCACAAAACGAGGGGCGTACTGAACTACCTGTACGGGCCCGGCCGGGCCAACGAACACACCGACCCCCACCTCGTCGCATCGTGGGACAGCTTCGCCCCCGACCCCGGCCGCGACCCCGACGCCACCCTCGCCCAGCTCACCGCCGTCCTCGACCTGCGCGTCAAGCAGGCCGGCGA
Source organism: Streptomyces sp. NBC_00846 (assembly GCF_045207325.1). Classification (NCBI taxonomy): domain Bacteria; kingdom Bacillati; phylum Actinomycetota; class Actinomycetes; order Kitasatosporales; family Streptomycetaceae; genus Streptomyces; species Streptomyces sp. NBC_00846. The sequence continues at coordinate 3,477,975 of NZ_CP108846.1, forward strand.
CAAGGCGCCGAAGGACCACGTGTGGCACTGCTCGATCCGGGCCGCGCCCGAAGACCGCCCCCTGTCCGACGACGAGTGGGCCACCATCGCCCGCCGGGTCCTGAACGCCACGGGCATCGCCCCGGCTGACGACCCCGACGCCTGCCGCTGGGTAGCCGTCCGCCACGCAGACGACCACATCCACATCGTCGCCACCAAGGTCCGAGGCGACCTCCGCCCACCCCGAAACTGGAACGACTACCTACGCGCCGACAAGGAACTCGCCGCCATCGAGAAGGAATACGGCCTGCGCCAAGTCCTGCGTGGTGACCGGACCGCCGCCAAGCGGCCCACCCGTGCCGAACAGGAGAAAGCCCACCGCACCGGCCACCAGACGACGGCGCGCGAACGTCTGCGCGTCACCGTCCGCACCGCGGTCTCGGTCGCCACCAGCCCCGAGGAGTTCCTCGGTATCCTCTCCGGCACCGTCGGCGTACTGATCGAGATCCAGCGCTTCCCCTCCGGCGACATACGCGGCTACAAGATCGCCGTCGCAGGCGATACCAACGCCGCTGGCCAACCCATCTGGTTCTCCGGCTCCAAGCTCGCCCCCGACTTGTCCTTCCCCCAGATCCGCGAGCGGCTGACCGCCACCGAACCGCAGCCGAGCGGTCACAGCAGGCCCAACCCGTGGCACCAGGCCACCGCAGCCGCCGAACGCATCCCCCACCACCTCAACCACAGCGACGACGCAGCCGCCCAGGCGCACCTCGCCGCCTTCGGCGAAGCCCTCGACGCCCTACCTCGCCTCGCCCCGAAGGAGATCCAACCCCAACTCCGCCAGGCCGCCATCACGTTCGAGCGCGCCACCTGCTCCCGCATCCAGGCCGGACACCACCACGCCCGCGCCCTGCGCGGAGCCGTACGCGCCATGCGCACCGAACCCGTCACCGGCGACGGAACCACGCTCGCGATGTTCCTCGACGTCGCCCTTCTCGCCGTGCTCGCCGCCGCCCGCTGGCACCAGCTCCACCACCACGACCAGCAGGTCGCCGCCGCCCACCAGACCCTCCGCCACCTCCAAGCGGCCTACGACCATGCAGCCCCCGCACTCCTGGGCGCGCTCGCCCACCGTCGGCCACCACGGCAGACAATCGAACGGTCCGCCCACCAGCTACGCGAGGCCGCACCCACCCACGCCCAACAGATCCTCGACGACCCGGCCTGGGATGCTCTGACCGCAGCACTCATCGACGCCGCCACCGCCGGCCACCAGCCGGAACGGATCCTCCAACAAGCCCTCGCCCAGAGGAACCTGGACGACGCCCGATCGTCCGCCCAGATCCTCACGTGGCGCGTGATCCGCCTCGGACAGAGGCCAGCCCCCAGCGCCCGAGCCCTGGCCGCCCAGGCCCGCAGCAACATGTCCGCCACACCGCAGCATGGTCACCCAACAGCTGAGCCCCGCCGCCCTCACGGCCCCAATGGCCCCTCTGCGACACGCAGCCGCTGATCAGGGAGGTCTCCCTGCTCCCGTGTGGCCCCGGCTTATGGCACGCCGGGGACTCGTCGGCTTAGGTTCGAGGTGCGGCGGCTGATGGCGCCACGGCAGCCCAGCTCGGACGGAAGTGATCGCATGGAAAGCGGTCCTGACAACATCCCCCTCTTCTGAAGTGCTGAAGGCCGGACGGCAGCGATCGTTCGCTGCCATCTTGGACACGTGGCCGCACGAGAGACCTTCGAGGATGTTGGTGGCCGCCCCTACTGCATGTACACACCATGTGAGCGCATGGCCGCGGTACGGGCGAAGCATGCTGCGGAGCGAGGAAGGAGAAGCCTGCCGGGGGACTCCGGCCACAGAGAATCCGGCGGGAGTGGGCGATCTGCACTGGCATGAATCCTCACGCCTGTGGGCCACCGCCGAGCAGCGCGGCGACCACAGGGCTTGGCACCCGCCCTGGTTGATGGGGATCTTTGAAATCGGCCAGGGGCGCTCGTTGCCTCATTCGGTACGACTTTCCACGGAGTGAGGAGCCTCGTGTGCACGGGCCCGCTGTTACAGGACGGGCTCTGACGGTACGAACGCCTGGAAAGCGCCGATGTGTGGCGGCCTTTCGCCTACGGACTGAATGCAGTGCAGCGGGAGATAGAGGCGGGACACGCTAGGTGTCGGGGGTGGGGGCTAGGGTCGGCGGCGTTATGGCCATCAGCAGCAGGAGACTCCATGCCGTCAGGGCACACGCAGCAGGAAGCCGCCCAGGCCCGGCCGACCGGGGCCCGGCCGCTGGCTCCGCTTCCCTTCGACGTCGAGGCAGTCTTTCCGGAGCTGACCGGTACGGCCCGCGAGGTCACCCTCCTCTACCCCCGGGCCGGGCAGCCTGGCCCGGGTGACAGCTCCATCGGCGGGCCGCTGCTGTGGCCGGCCGACGAGCCCTGGCCGACGTGCGCCGAACCGGACCACTACAAGCCGCTCGACGCGCCTGTCGGGCCGGAGCCGGTCGCGATGGTCCCGGTAGTCCAGCTGTACGCACGGGATGTGCCCGGCCTCGTCTTCCCCGCCGGCACCGACCTCCTTCAGATCCTGTGGTGCCCGCTCGTGCACGAGGACGACGAGTACGCGGCCAACCCCCGGCTCTACTGGCGCAGCACGACGCTGACGACGGCCGGCGCCGCTGCCGGGGAGCCGCCTCGCCCGCACACCGTGGAGGAGGACTACCTGCCCCGCCCGTGCACGGTGTCCCCCACTCCGGCCGTGGAGTACCCGAACTGGGACCTGCCGGAGGGGCTCGGTGAGCTGCTCGACCAGCGGTTTGAGGCCCTGCAGGAGGAGCGGGGCTTCGACTACTTCGATGTGGCCACGACGCAACAGAGCAAGGTCGGCGGCTACCCGGGGTGGACCCAGGAGCCCCGCTGGCCCGACTGCGCAGGCTGTGGCACCCGTATGGAACATCTTCTCAGCGTCACCGCGACTGAACCAGGCATGGGCCGGTGGCTCCCCCTGGATGACTGGGACCCCCGCCAGGACGGGGCCGCGACCCCGTCCTGGCGGGCCGAGGCAGATCCCTCCGCCCTCGACGCGTTCGGGCACGACATGGGCCTGGGCGATCTCGGCGGCATGTACTTCTTCGTCTGCCGCATATGTCCTGACACCCCGTACAGTCACTGCTACGACTGCTGAGGCCCGCCCGGTTGGCTCGCGCGCCCACGACGTAACTGGCCACCCGGGCTCCAAGGCCCCTCCCCCTGACGGCTGGCCGCAGGTCAGCACGGGTTTGTCTGGGGAATCAAGCTGAGCAACTCTGAGGGCACGCGGAGCGCCGGGTGGGGAGATTCAGATATCGCCATCATGGTCAGGGACCTGCTCATCCCCACCGGCCGCCGCAAGGGCCAGAGCCCCGGCCTCTCCAGCATCTACCGGGCGCTGGCCGAGCACGAGAAGACCCAGCCGTGCCCGAAGGACGTCGAGACGGCGCACGCCGACTTCGCCGCCCTCCAGCAGCGCGACCGCAGCCCCAAGTAGTTACTCAGCGCTCCACGCCACCTGGCGGTAGCTATACGAGAACGGGGCTGTGGTGGCGGTCGGCGGCGGCCCGGCCACCGCCGATCTGGCGGGTCGATCGATCTGGAGGTCATGGGGTGGCGGCTCGCCACGCGGGATGCAGTGCGGGATAGAGGCTGACCAGGAGATAACCAGCCGCGATCACGAGCAAAGCTGTGGTGAGGCTGGTCATGGCGACCAGTAGGCCGGCGCCGAAAATGCCCACCGGCACCGCGGCCACAACCGCGGCCATGATCGCGCCGGACACGCGTCCCCGGAGCTCCGAGGGAATACGGCCGAACTGGACGGCGGCCAACAGCGGGTTCACTGGTCCAGCAGCGATGCCGGCGAGAGCCATGGTGACGACAAGCGTGGGAGTTCCGGGCATCGCAGCGATGACGAAGAACTTCGGGGCCCCGGAAATGAGCAACGCGCCGGTCAGGATTACGTGCTGGGGGAACTGATGCCCAACTGCACCGAACAGGACCGCGCCCGCCAGGGCGCCGGCGCCGAAGGCAGCGACCGAAAGCCCCAGGGCGAGCGGGTTGTCGAGCACCTGCTTGGCCAAGGTGGGCAGCAGCACGGTGAACAGGGCGTTGTCGGCCATGTTGGCGAACATGAACACCACGAGGATCCGGGGCAGCAACGTGTCCTCGCGGATGAACCGCAGCCCTTCCCTGAGCTCCGCGAAGTACCGTGACGTGCCTTTCGACAGGTGCGGAGCCTTGCGAGGCGACGCTCGGGGCACAGTCAGTCCCACGATCAGGGCCGATACCAGGAAGCTGGCCGCATCCATGTACAGCACAAGGATTGGCCCGAGAGCTGCGACGAGCACGCCGCCGAGCAATCCGCCGGTGAGCTGGGCGACACGCATCACTGTCTCGTGCGCGCTCATCGCCCGTTCCAGCCGCATACCGCCGGCTTCGGCCAGGTCGGGCACGAGGGAGCGGCGGGCTGTTGTGCCTGGAACGTCGAGCATCGAGCCGGCGAACGTGAGGACCAGCAACAGCCAGAACGGCAGGTGGCCCAGCATGTACAGGACCGGGATCGCAGCCACCGTCATCCCGCTGGCCAGGTCGGCATGGACACTGCTGCGGATGAACCCCATGCGGTCCACCAGGGGGCCGCCGAAGATCCCGGCCAACACCACGGGAACGAAGTAGGCGACGCCGCTCAGCCCGGCCCGTGCGGGATCACCGGTGGTCTCCAGCACGAACCAGGGAATCGCGATCAGGGCGATCCGGTTTCCCGCGACCGAAACCGCCTCGGCTGCCAAAACAGCGCCAAGCGCTCGCCGTGCCTCACCCGTTGACGTGCCTGAAGAAGTCACCTGGTTGCCTGCTCCCGGCCCATGATGGTGGCCTGGTCAGTCGGAAAGTACCAGTCCATGGGGTCGGGCTGCCTAGGAGGCGTCCTCAGGTGTGGCCATGCCGGTTATTTTTTAACCGTGAAATGCACGTGATCAATGACTTGGGCGTGCGAGTCTGCCCCAGCCCAAGTCGAGCCGGGGCAGCGCCCGGAAGCATCACCCGATGGGGTGTGACGGCAGCCCAGGCGGACGAGACGGTGCGTCGGCGAGGCCCCTCGACCAGGACACGCCACGGCGAGTCTACGAGCGTCCGCGGCCGTCGCCGTGCCGGGTTCCCGAATGGAGGACCTCGCCCGTTGAGACAGTCCATTCCCCGCTTCTGTCCTCCTAGTTCGGGATGACCCTCGCCTCGGCAAAGACCCCGTCATCGACGGCGTCCCGCAGGATGTGTGCGATCTCTTCGGGCTTGAGGTTGATGCCGCCGATCCCGGCCGCAGTCAGCGGGATCTCCTCCAGCGCGTATTCGCCCCGGCCTTCGGCGCTGAACTCGGGTCCGGTTCGGTCATCGAAGGACCATGCCTCAATGCGGGCGAGGTAGAAGAGCTGTCGCTCGTCGTCAGTCTCCAGCGTGTGCAGGAGGCGGACGATGTCGGCCTTGCCGGCGATCTCCTCATGGATCTCCCGGTGGAGAGCGGCCTCCCGGGACTCGTCGGTGGCCTCGACGCCGCCTCCGGGCAGGACCCAGTAGACGGGGATGCCGGGCCGGGTGCGGCGGATGACCAGCATCGTGTCGTTCGGGGTGACGAGGACAGCGCGGACTCGCTCGATCATGTGGTGCTCTTTCCTTGGTTGTTGGCGGTCTCAGTGCAGCAGCCAGCCGCCGTCGACGTGTACGGATTGCCCAGTGATGAACGACGCGGAGGGGCCGACGAGGAACGCGACCAGGGCCGCCACGTCTTCGGGTCGCCCACGGCGGGGAACGCACTGCCGCTGGATCTGGTCTGCGGGGCGGGCCCGGAACTGGGCCGGGATGGCGGTCTCGGCCTCAACCTGGATGGCTCCGGGCAGGACGGTGTTGACGCAGACGCCGTACGGGCCGAGTTCGCGGGCGAGGGAACGAGTCAAGCCCAGCAGCCCGGCCTTCGCGGTGCTGTACGCGACGAGGTTGGTGCGGCCGGCGCGGGCGTTGACGCTGCCGATGTTGACGATCCGGCCCCACCGGCGTTCGACCATGCCGGGGGTCACCGCGTGGCAGATGCGGTAGTGGGCGGTGAGGTTCACGTCGAGGGAGTAGTTCCAGGCGGCCTCGTCGGTGTCCTGCCAGGGGACGCGGGGGTAGGAGCCGGCGTTGTTCACGAGGATGTCGATGGGGCCGATCTCGGCGCGGACGAGGTCGGTCATGGTCTGGACGGCGCCGGGGTCGGTCAGGTCGGCGTTCACCGCGATCCCGGGGCTGCCGTCTCGCTCGAAGGCGGCGAGGAGGGCATGGGCGTCGGGGTCCTGGCCGAGGTGGTTGACGGCGACGGTGGCTCCGGCGGTGGCGAGTGCCCGTCCGATTTCGGCGCCGATGCCGGTGGCGCCGCCGGTGACGAGGGCGATGCGGCCCTGCAGGGGCCGGGCCTGGAGAGGGCTTTCAAGCAGGGGCAGGGACATTGCAGCTCCGTTCGCCGGGGTTGGAATGAGGGGCCGGTTCGGTGGTGAAGAACGTGTCGAGGGTCGTGAGCGGGTCCTGGCTCTCGGCGAGCTTGATCAGTACGAGCAGGAGGTCGTGGCCGGTCAGCCGGGCTGCCGGGATGACGCCGAGGATGCGCAGGGCGAGGAAGGCGTGGAGCCCGTCCTGGCCGGTGCCGCTCTGCCCCCGCAGACCGTCCAGGGACCGCGTGATGGCCGCGCGGCGGCCGGGCCCGGTATGCCAGGAGTACCGGACGTCGATGTGCCGGGTGCCCTGGTGCAGCTCCAGGTGCTCGATGCGTGGGCGGGACTGGGGCTGCAGAGCGAGGCGGAGGGTGCGGGCGTACACGTCAGGCTGGTAGCGGGGAACGAGCCAGCCGCCCAGGGCCATCAGGTACCAGAGCAGGTTCGCGGCTTCGCCCGCGGCGGTGTTGCGGCCGGCGAACTCGAAGTCGAGCCAGCACAGCGGGTCGGCGATGTTGGGTTCGGTGGGGTCCCCCTGCGTCAACCCAGCAGGCCACCGTCGGTCGGGGGCCAGCACGTGGCGGACGCTGTCGATGATGTCGGCGACGTTCAGCGTCAACTGCCTGCCGTTGGCCGTGACGGTGAAGTCGGCCAGCTCCCGGAGGGTGAGGGTCGTATCGGTGTGGGGCAGGGCGATCGGCAGGTCACGGCGCAGGTACCAGCGGTCCAGTCGGCCACCCGGACGGACGCGGTCGAGGTAGAGGTCCGGGACGCACTCGGCCAGCGGCACGCTCTTCCCGGTCTCCTCGGCCGCCGCCCGCAGGTCGGCGCACACGCCGTCCACGAGGCGGTCCAAGCGGGGCTGCACGACCGGATCACGGTCAACGAGGGCGATCACGTCACCCATGAGCAGCTCGCACCGGCCGGTGGCGAAGACGTCCTCGTAGGCGAGGAGCTGCCTGTCCGGTAACGCGATCTGCCCGTGAAGGACCGGAACCGCGATGCGGGAGGCGAGCCGCGTCCACCCCTTCGCCTCGGCTTCGGCCTGCTCACGGGTTGCCACCGGCTTATGGAAGGCGCCCGTCGGCGTCGGAGCCCGCCTGGCGCTTGCGCTCACCGCGTCTCCCCGGGGAGGGTGTCCAGCCAAGCCTGGAGAACGAGGCGCGCGAGCGCTTCGGCGGCGGGCCGCTCGGTACGGGCAGTGGTCACCATGCTCGTGTCCTGCCGTCCGGCGTCTAGGAGGACGGTGAGGGCGTCGCTGTCGGAGGGGCACTCGATCCCGCTGAAGCGGAGCTGGATCTTCGCGAGCAGCGCGGTGACCTTGTAGAGGCCGCGAAGGTCGGGGGTTCCCTTGAGGAGCTGGCGGCGGATCTCGATGGCGGCCTGGATTCCGTCGCGCAGGCTCACGGTGACGTCGGTGGCCGCGTCCGGAGCGGGCAGGGCCAGTCCGGGGGTGGACCACAGGGGGACCAGCGCCCCGCTGCCGATGAGCGCGAGGACGTGGAGGAGCCGGGAGGTGACGGCGCCGGCCCGGCACTCGGCTCGGGTCAGTACGGTCATGCCCAGTTTGACCCCGCCGAGTTCGGCCTCCAGATCCGCGAGGATCTGGCGCATCTCGTCGAGGGATGAGGTGTCGGCCACGACCAGGACGTCGAGGTCGCTCCAGCCGTGCTGGTACTTGCCCCGGGCGCCGCTGCCGGTGACGGCCAGCAGGTCGATCAGCGGGCGCAGGCCGGTGGTGCGGTCGAGGAACTCGGCCAGGTAGGACTCCAGGTGCACGGGGAGTCCGAGCGCGTTGACCGGCATGGTGGAGGGCTGGTGCTCCGGCCAGCGGCGGTCGAGCGCGATGCGGTCCAGCCGCCGCTCCAGCTCCAGGCGCGGCCCGTCGTTGGCGATGACCTCGTGGGCGATCGAGACGATCTTGTCCGCACCTCGTGCGCTCTTGACGAGGTCACGATCGACGACGTCCTGGGTCCCGGAGGTGCCCCGCCGGGCGCGCGTGGCCTCGGAGGCGTCCAGGTACGCGACGGTGAGCTGAGGTCCGAGCATCCGGGCGAGTTCGGCGGTCGAGTCGAAGTCGTGCAGCGACTCGATGCTGACGGAGTCGAGGAAGTGGTGGGCCAGGCAGAAGCGGTCCAGCGCGTCCACGATCAGCTCGGCCTGCACGACCGATCCCAGCCGGTACGGGTCATGGATCCCCGCCCGGTCGGCCGCGTCCTCGATGAGGTACCCGATCTTGAGGCGGGCGTGGCCGTGCTGGGTACGCAGGTACTCGCCGACCGTACTCTTGCCGCTCTCCGACATGCCGCCAAGCGCGATGACATGCACTCCTGCCAGAGCCCTCCCGGGCACCTCCGGATGCAGGGGCGCCAGAAGCCGGCGGACCTCGTCCTGGACGGCGACGGTCGGCCGATCGCCGATGCGGATCGCCATCGGGAAGCGTCCCTCGTCGACGAGGCGGTTGATCTGCTCATGGAGGTGGCGCTGGTACGCCGCGTAGATGTCGGTGACGGTCACCTCGTGGGCCAGGCTCCGGCGGGTACCTTCCTCCGGGTCGTCACAGTGCAGGAGGACGAAGGCGTGCTCGCTCTCCTCGGCGGCTCGCAGGTCGGTCTCATACGGGGCCAGCAGGAGTCGGGCTCGGTCTGCGGCCTGCGCGGCGTCCAGGTCGTCTCGTACGGCGACCGTCGCGGCGACGGACGCCTCAAGCATCGGGATTCCCCGGTCCAGCAGGCGCACCGGCGCGGAGAAGGGGTGCCGGGAGCGTTCCAGGTAGGAGGTGGCGAGGACGTCGGCGACCTCCTCGACCGGGCCGGTCTCGAACCACCAGCGGGCCATGCCGTCGGCCTTGATGGCGGTCCAGCGGGGGTCGTAGTGGTCGAGCGGGCCTGCTGAGGTCACGGCCGGGCCCATGCGCCGGGCGAGGATTCCGATCTGCTTGGTCTTCCCGGTGTTGTCGGGGCCGCTGAACGCGACCGACACGGGGAGGGGATACGTGTCGCTGTTGTACTGACTGGACATCGGCTTCCCTTCACTGATGATGCGGAGCGGGTACGCCTGCAGGGCGCCGTGAGCGCCCTGCGGCAAGAACTCGATGGGGCTCGGACCTCGCCCCGGTCGAGAGGCAAGGGCGCGCCGGAGTGCCTATACGGCGCCGTCGGCCAACGGAGCGTCCTCGGCGCTGAGCGTCGTCTGCGCCAACGGGGACCTGTGCGGAGGAGTGCTCGGTGTGGGCCAGAAGTCCGACCATGGCGAGCCCGGCAGCCGTGCCGAGGGCCCACACCCAGCTCAGGGCGGTCTCCAGCGGGTCGGGGACGTGGGAACGGCTCATCGGACCGCCTCTCGGACGGCGGAGCCTCGCGTCGCACTGAGCTGGCGCGAGAGCGGAATCGTGCGGGTCCGTGCGTTGTCAGTGGGCATCGCCACCGTCGGTTCCTCTCAACGTGTCCGGGCAGGCGCCAACAGGCCCTGAACAGGGCCTATTCGAGCCATTCGGAGATCTGCGGAGTGATGTTCAGTGAACGACGGGCCGCACTCCCGGGACAGGGCCCAGGATGTAGTCCTGCGTAATCCCGCGTAATCCAGGTGGGGAGGGTGACGGGGTGCCGAGGAACCCGGCCGTCGCGGAACTGATCAAGCGGGCCTGCCAAGAACGCGGCTGGGGCCCCTCGGAGTTGGCGCGTGCCCTCGGCCTCGCCGAATGCGGTGACCCGCGCCGCCTGCAGCGCCAGCACGCCCGGCGGTGGATAGAAGGCGAACGAACCCCCGGCCACTGGTGGCCCTACATCGCGCAGGTGTTGGCACTGGATCCCGAAGCGATCAACCTCCCGGAGCCCACGCCTGCGGCACCCCACACAGATACCGTTGCATCAGTCCTGCACCTGGGAAGGAGCGACGTGGAACGCCGGGAGTTCATCCTCGCCTCCAGCGGATACGCGCTGTCCGCACTCGGCCTGCCCGACATGGACAGCATCACCCGCCGAACCAAGACCGCCCTTCCCGGAGCCGTCCGCGTCGGCCAGGGCGAGGTGGCCGCCGTACGACACATGGTCAAGGCCCTCGGCGACTCCGCCTCCGAACTCGGTGGCGGGCACGCCCGCCACCTGGCCGTCCGCTACCTCACCCAAGACGTCGCCCCCTGGCTGGAGGGCCAGTTCACCGAAGCCACCGGCCGCGACCTGTTCGCCGCCACCTCTCAGCTCGTCCACCTCGCCGGCTGGATGGCTCAGGACGAAGGCGACACCCCCGAACTGCGCGGACTCGCCCAGCGCTACTACGCGCACTCATTCCGCCTGGCCGCAGAGGCCGGCGATCCGGAACTGTCAGCGACGGCTCTCCGCGGCCTCGCCGTCCAGTGCGTCGACCTCGGCTATCGCGCCGAAGCCGTCCAGCTCGGCGAAGCCTGCGTGGAGTACGGCCGCCACCTCGACAACCCGCGTGCAGTCGCCTATTACGAAGCCACCCTCGCCAACGCCGCCGCCCACGACGACGACCGCCGCATGGCCACCAAGCACCTCGCCCTGTCCGAGACCGCCATCAGCAAGCCGACCGCCGCAGCCGGCGACTCCTGGGCCGCCCACTACTCCCCCGGCCGCTGGGCCCACGAATCAGGCATGATCCTCTCCCGCCTCGGCGACCTCGACGCCGCCGAGGAACACCTCCACCTCGCCCTCGACATCCACGGCCTCGACCGCCGCCGCACCCGCGCCATCGTCCTCGCCGACCTCGGCGGCGTCCGCCTCCGCCAAGGCGATGTCGACGGCGCCATGGCCACCTGGCGCGACTTCCTCGACTGCGCCGACGGCATCCGCTCGGTGAAGGTCCAGGCAGCACTCCAGGACATGCGCGTCCGCCTGCGCCGGTACGGCGGCGTCCCGGAGGCTCAGGAGCTCCGAGAGCGGGCGGCCCGGCTCGTCGCCTAACTCACCGGAGCATCACCCGCGCTCACGCCGGTCATTCTTGGTAAGAGAACCGAGACAGGAGCCCGCTACGATCGCGCGGGCTACCCCTGAGCATGCAGACGATGACCGACCGGGCAGCACGCTGCCGGGGAAGGCCAGGCCCAGCCACGGCCGCGGCGCAGTAAAGGTCGAAGACAGCGGCGTTCTGCTGGGAGCCGTCACCTACGCAGCGCAGGGCGCCGCAGATATGGCGGTATGAACCACGCGTGGGGTCACTGAAGACGGGGCGCGACGTCGTTGCGATCGCACCTACGCAACCCATCGTCGTCAACGGGTCGCCCCCCGGGCGGGCGGTAAGGGTGAGTGGCGAGCCGGACGGATCTGCTCGCCACTTGAGGTACCTCGGAAACGTGTAGGTCAGGTCACGAGCGAGCGTAGCAAGGCGGAGAATCTTGAACAACGGCCTGTTTGTGGGCTCTTGAGTGGTTCCATTGTTTCCTGATGGTGTGGACCGGGGCGGGGCCGACTGTTCGGCAGCAGTCAGTGCATCTTCGCGGATGCTACGCAGTCCGCCTCGGCAAGACTCGGGTCGGGAGCAACCAGGACTCCTCGCCCCATTCGAAGGTGACGCACGATCCTTCGAGGACGTAGAGCGGGAGCTATGGCATCAGTAGAACAGCAAGTGAATAGCGCCGACAGCGTGATCTGCCAGAACCTTGCCAACTCAATAGGTGACCGGGGACTCCTCTCACAGAACGTGCTGGGGCAGCTCCGGAATCTCGTCGAGGGGCTTGCTGTCTGGGCACACCTCAACGATCGCTCGACTGAGTTTCACTACAACCAGGTCGGGCCAGCCCTGGATTTCGTTAGGCCGATTGCCAAGTTCAGGCTCCTCAGTAGATTCCACGGCTTGCTCCAGGCCAGCGTCTCGCACTACACGCTGGATCGCGATCCGTCTGAGCGATTGATGCTGAAGTATTACGAGTACCTACTCCGCACACGAGACTTGGCAAAGGATCTACTCGGAGTAGAAATCCTGCAGAACATCGAGCAGTTCCCGATCGACCTCGACCCCTCGCTGGGTGAGTACTATGAAAAAATCGCCGCACGCATCCGACGGCCCAAAGCAGCGACATCCTCAAGTTCACGTCGCGAGCGGTACTACATTCACAGCTCGCGCCCCTTCTTCGTCGCCGACAGCATTTACTATGAAGTGACGTTCTATCTCGCCCACAACCGGACGAGCAAGTTCGATCGCATCATTGGTTTTACTGACATCGACATCACCGACAAATACGCAGCCAGTCTTGAATTGGAGAGCGACTCGATCGAGGTCCTCGGACAGGCGATGCCGATCACTCTGATCCGAGCATGGGATGTTTCGATCCGGCCGTGCGAATTCAATAATTTCGCACGGCTTTTCGATGTCGCGCACGAGAGCGTCAGGACGTCGCATTCAGAGTATCGCAACCTGATGAACTACCTAACAACAACCCGATCAAACCTGCTCGATCTCATCGATATGACAGAAGCGGCTTACGGCTCACTCCGCTCCTGGGCAATAGGCGGCACTCAACGAGATGCGGCTATCTTCCCGATTCTCGATCGCGCACGGTCACTCATCCGAAACGACCGGCCAGGTTCTCACTTGTTGCGGTACCTCATGCTCCGGATGAACAATCGCCTCATCAGGGCACAATTCCATTATGAAAAATGTTCTGCGCTCTCCGGATTGTTCGTTTCCCAAGGCTGCAGGCCATTCGATGCGATGCCGTTCTGCACATCACCACGCGGACATAACCCGCCCTTTGGGGACCTTACCGAGAGTCTGGATGCGAGGGCTCGACCTCACGAGCTCCTGGCTAGACGAGTCCGGGGAAATGTCGAGCAGCACGGCGTGATCTATACGCCGACATCCGAGCTGGAGGACCTCGGTGACGTCGACAAGCTGATCGCACACCACAATCGGACGCTTCCGCCCACCGACCGGCACAAGCCGCGGAGGCTGGCTCATGAAAATGGGCACGTGTTCATCACCGGGTACGAGGACGGCACGGTTTCGATCACCAAAAAGCTCCAGGAGATTTCCGCTAGCGGTGTATCCCAACACTCCAACGATGTGCAGGCATGGATTGACGCGAACCCAGGTGCTATCGATGACCCTTTGAAGGCTCAGGCACTGATGGAATTGTTTGAGCACTCGAAGGTCGCCCTCGTATACGGTGCGGCCGGTACGGGAAAATCAACGATGGTAAATCATATCGCGAATTACTTCGAGAATTCGCGAAAACTGTTTTTGGCTCACACTAACCCGGCTGTCGACAACCTGAAGAGGAGAGTACAAGCATCGAACGTCGAGTTCAGTACGATCACCAGACACACGCGCAACATCACGTCGGGCAGCGAGAAGTATGACGTACTAGTGATCGACGAGTGCAGCACGGTAAGTAACGCAAGCTTGCTTGATGTTCTCGAGAAGACATCTTTCGACCTACTCGTACTCGTTGGCGATGTCTATCAGATCGAGTCGATTGAGTTTGGCAACTGGTTCGATATCATCCGGTCATACATCACGAGCGAGTCCGTATTCGAACTCACAGAACCTTTCAGGACGACCGATCCGGGACTTCTCACCCTGTGGGGTAGAGTGCGGAACTTGGACGACCACATCGAAGAGTCGCTCTCCAAGAATGACTATTCAAAGGTTCTGGGAGAATCACTATTTGAGCACCGAAGTGACGACGAAATCGTCCTCTGCCTCAACTATGACGGTTTGTACGGCATCAATAACGTTAACCGATTCCTGCAGGCGATCAACCCAAATCCGGCTGTGACTTGGGGTGAGTCTACATACAAGGCCGGCGACCCCGTACTTTTCAACGAATCCGATCGATTCAGTCCCGTCATCTTCAATAACCTGAAAGGAGAGATCGTCAAGATTGATCGCGCGCCCGGACGTATCACCTTCGATGTAAACCTCGAGCGAGATGTCGATGAAGCTGCAGTGCTTTTCACGGATCTACGCTGGGTGGAAGGCTCAACGGTCCAGTTCGACGTCCTCGAACGCGGCAACAGTGACGATGATGACGACTCGGTCAACACCATGGTGCCTTTTCAGATCGCTTACGCCGTATCGATTCACAAGGCGCAGGGCGTTGAGTATAAGTCAGTCAAGGTTGTCATCACCGATGCCAACGAGGAGAGTATCTCCCATAGCATCTTCTACACCGCGATCACCCGAGCTCGGGAGCGTCTCGAAGTGTTCTGGACTCCGGAAACACAGCATCGGATCCTGGGCCACCTCGCAGTGCGCGAGAACATGAAAGACGAGCAACTGCTGAAGGTCCGCCGAGGCTTGATCCCTGTTGAGAAGCGGCCGAAGCGCCAAAAGATGCGGCAGCTACCGTAGGCGCCCGCCGCCGCTACCCAGGCGTGATACTCCGAGGGCTGCGCGGCTGATCCGCAGTCGAGCGTGCCCCGTCCGTGCCCTTCAAGGCGGCTATCCGGGGCACCGGGCTCGTGATGCCGCATCGACGCCGCAAGGGCGAGGAGTTGCCCGACTGGAAGCAGGCCCACAAAGAGTGCCACAAGCAGGTCCGCGCCCGCGTCGAGCACGTCTCTGCCCGCATGAACACCTGGAAGATCCTGCGCGACTGCCGCCTCAAAGGCGACGGAGTCCACCACGCCATGCTCGGCATCGCACGGATGCACAACGGGGGAAGGTCCCGCAGATTCCAGCATGGTTACTTGCGGCTCTGGCCACGCATCACGTCGAGCACATCCCCAGGGGACAGTCGGTCACGGTACAAAAGCACCCAGGCGACGGCGCCGACCACGGCAACGATCTGCGTGGACGCGGCGGCAGACAGCTCCGACAAGCCCGCCGCGATGGCGGCACCGGTCATGGCCACGCCGAGGATGACCAATCGCACCCATTCCCGATCAACCGCAGGTTCTACGCCGTCCACGTCCCTGGGATCGAGCAAGGCGAGTGTGTTGCCGCTCGCGTACCGTTCAGCAATCGTCACCAACACGCGCGCCATTTCCTCGAAGACTTGGCCTGTGTTGTCGTCGATGTCCTGCCGTGCCTCTAGCCGCCGGATTACCCCCACTACCTCGGCCGCGTGCTTCCGGTAGTCCCGCCGAAGCGCACCGCGCACCGGACCGTGTCTAACTTTCCATGCCGACCACACAACCCGCTCAGCCCCGGAAAGGTCCACGCGAGCGACATAGAAAGTGCTACGAGTTCGCGTAACGGTCTGGTAGTAGCGCCGCGCCGAGCCCACACGGGCAAGGCAGTCGACCAAGACCGCGACCGGCCGGGTACAACTGGCCACCCCCGGTCGCAGGCTCATTAGCGACCGCAGCCACCACCAACGAGGAAGGGGGTCAACGAAGCCTGGGTTGCGCTTATGGCCGTCCCGAGACGGACCAGGACGCCGACCGAGAACTCCCCTCACGGCCCTCAACGCAAGGAGTAGCACGAGGACGAGAACAAGCCCGATCATCGCAGTAGCTGCCTCGGCAGGCCGGCCTTCCGGGGCTGCGAGAGCTGGAAGATACTGAGCGGCTTTCCCCCAGATCGCCTCACCGAACGCCCGGAAGATCGCCACTACCGTCACCACTATGCCCGGCGGCTCGCCGGTCAGGGCGACCTGCCGGGCTGGCCCCCACAGGCCGCCGCTAGGCGCCCACCACGGAACGGGCGCATGCCCACTCTCCGCCCACGTGTGGGACAACCATCTGGTGACGGTATCGACGAGGCTCCCGAGGTTGAGCAACACCAACAGCAGGAAGTACGCCTTGAAGATGTACGCGACCGCGGCCAGCGGGACGGCCTGGTGCCACGAACGCAGCACGGTACGCACTTGCCGACTGACAGGGAACAACCTGCTGGCGTCCTGGCCGAAATCCCGCCGTGCCCAGACCAGATGCTGCGCAGCACCGCGCCTGCTCCGCCGGAGGTAGGCGCCTCCAAGGGTCCGTCTGTACACCCGCAGGCACATACCGAGCAGAAAATGTCCGGCACCTTCGGCTAGAGCGGCTGTCCGCTCCAGGAACCGCCGGACCCGCAGCATGTCGCGGGGGTCGACCTGCTTCGATATCGACCAGAGAATCGCGCCCAGCAGCAAGGGCCAGAAGACCAATCTGAACACGATCAAGGCCGCTTCGATGACCACTATCAGGGCTGACCACAAAAGTTCGAGCACCCTCGCAGTCTCGCTGACGGCACTGACAGCGCGGTCTGTCGGCCTGTTGCCTTCCACACTCGTTCAGCTATCGCGAACCCATCTCGATCGACGTCGGCTCAACGCAAGGTCCACTGCGATCGCCACGAGATGCACAACCGGGCGGGTGCGCTCTGCGGGCACCTCGCAGTGAAGCGCCCGCCGGAGAACGGCTGGTGTCCTGGGCCCAACCGACTGACCGTTCACGCTCCTCCGCCCCCGCGTCTGTGCCTTGAAGCAGCTCGGCACCATCGGTCACCCTCACAGGAGGCGTGCCACCACGTGCCAGTAGGGACGGTGAACAGCGGTCAACAGGGGGTCGACCCGAGGCAGCCCCCATAAGACCACCGCCCACATTTTCGCAGGTCAAACGCCATATTCGTAGTCAACCGCTGAGTGATTCCCAAGCGCAGAGCGCGAGTTCGATTCTCGTCACCCGCTCTTTAATGAAGGCTCTGGTCAGCGACCGGGGCCTTTCTTGTTGTCTAGACCTCTTGTCGAGTGTCGTGCCCTCCGCATGCCCCAACTCCCGACGAGACCGGTACTTCAACAGCGCCCTCGACGCTTGGGAGCCGCACCAGGAATGCTGCCGACACACGCTGCGCGGTGACTTGAGTCATGCCGCCCACCGTCTGTGCCGACCGAACGTGCTAGCACGTCCACGGCCCGCCTTTCAAGACGATGTGGCTTCGTAGCGTGTCGGCCGACGCTGAGGTGCTTCTGAGCCAGACGCAGTCATTCACCAGCGAAGCCGATGCCACGTGGCACAGGGTGGGGCCCTCAAGAAGCGTCCGCGGGGGAGGTGGCAGATGCCGCTGCTGTCATGGAGGACGGTGGCACCCACCGGAAGCCCGCACTGCGCAGGTCCGCAGGAGCCGGCCGCTGTCCCCGGAGTCCCAGTGGACAGCGGGACCGGGAAGCCAATCGCCTACGTACCCGGGCAGCGCCCCACCCGGACCACGTACGCGCGGCGAGATCCGGTGCCGAGTACGAACTCCGTGATCCGAGGAATGGCTGGCTCCGTACATGAGCGGGTCAACCGGATTGGGCAAGCACGGGACTGGCTCGGGCGATGGCAGGACAAGATTCAGGGGAGGCCCCAACGGCCTATCCGGGATCTGGACGAATTCACCGGCGAATCCCTCGCACAGTGGGCCTTGACGAACGTGCTGTACGCGCGCAAGCGGCCGGCACCGTCCTTCGGATTCGGGCTGGCGCCAGTGCTCACACACAGCGTTGCAGCACGACGGCAGCGTCGGCTCCGGGGCGCACTGTTGTTGGCAACGCTGGTCTACCTGGGGGGCTCCCATCCACGAGGGCTGGCAGCGATTGTCGCCACGGTGTTGCTGTGGCAGTTCTTCACCGGGCGGGCCTGCCGGGCGATTCTGCGCTGGGGTTTCAACGCACTCGTACCGGCTGTCCTTCTGGCTGCGGCGCTATTCGCCCTCTGGACTCTCGTCAAACCACATCTCCCACTGCTGAGCGATGCCGCCCTGGAAGGATTACTTGTCGCGCCGCATCTACTGATCGCTATCACTGCGGTCCACTTGCTTGACCGCTGGGCGTGTCACGCCTACGTGCAGTCGCTGCGTCTTGGCCGCGAACACATCGCCACGCGTCCCTTCCTCGCGCCGTTCGCCGCCAAGAGAATCACGGCGCACAAGGTCACTGAGCAGTGGCAAAGCATCGCGTACCGCAGGGAAGGCAGGGTGGATCGCTTCGTCGGAGCCGGCCTCGACTCGTGGCCGAAAGGGGCTACCCGTATCCAGCTCACGTCAGCCCGCACCAGTGAGGACGAAGAAGGCGACCCGCCCCTGGCTACAGCCGACTTGTCCGACCTCGACGCGAGTCAGAAATTCGAGGCGGACGAGCTGCTCGACAAGGTGCGCGACGAACTGGAGGAGCTGCGAGGAGCTCTCGTCGAAACCCATGCCCTGCCCAATTGTGATGTGGCCGAGTTCCTCGGCATCCCCGAGGGCCGGTGGAAGAGCTTGGGCCAGATCAGTGGAGGCGGCGGCGATAAGTCGGAGTGGCCGGAGGCCACTGAGATGTGCACCGAAGCCCGGGATGCCCCCACCGGCCACTTCTCCCGGAGATACCTCGCCGCGCAGGTCGTCGCCTGGGACGGCCAAATCGTCGTCACGGTCTTCGCGCATGCCGCCCTGGAAGGCAACACGCTGCACTTCGTCACCCGCCCCCACGTCCTGGCACCGCTGCTTCCCTCGGCAAACGTAACGCCCGCCAAGGGCTGGGATCTCGCCAGGAAACTGGCAGAAACACCGCTCCATGCATGCGGAGATACCGTGGCGCTCGCGTCCCGGGCATACACGAACATCGGACGCGGACTCGGGCTGCTGACCGCAGTAACCACGGCCGCTGCCGCTGTCCGCGAGAAAGACGACGGCCGGCCGGTGAGCCTGAGAGAACACTGCGGTCGGGAGACAACTGAGGACATGCACCAGACCGAGGACGTGCAGCGCTACGTGTCGATCCTGCAATCGCGGATGTTCAGCACGGTGAGCGCTTTTCTCGCCGACCACGGTCTGGCAACCGGCGAGTTCAAACGTCAGGCCATCGCCATCACCCAGAACTTCATCAGCGGCGACAACAACCAGGTCAACACCGGCAATATGGGCGGCGGCATGCAACAAGGCCCCATGCCTGGCGGTCCGGCAAACAGAACCGAGAAGGCAGGTTGATCATGAGATTCGGTCGAGCAAACGCTGGTGGTGGCACCAACGTCACCGGCAGCGGCAACCAGGTCAACACCGGCAGAGTCGGTGGCGACATGCGCCAAGTCCAAGTCTCGGGGACTGCAGCAGACGATCCCAGGCTGTTGGCTGCACAGACCAGACTCGCCGAGCTGGTAGCTGCCCTCGACACCCACGCTGACGAAGTGCACAGCATCGACAGTTGCCGCCAGGCCGTAGCCAGGATTGACGAGGAGCTACGCGAGCCGACGCCGGACGGGCGCCGCCTCACCGAGACCCTGGAGATGCTGAGCCTCGCGCTCGGGTCTGCCACGTCCCTGACCTCGCTCGCCGGATCACTTCGAAGTGCGATCGAGGCACTTCTCAGCTGAAGAACCGGATCGCCCCTTCATGCTGCGAGAAGGCCAAAAGCCAGCTGGAGGCCAGGCGGCACGGCTACGTGGGCAGGGCCGGTCGGCCCTGCCCACGTCCGCCTATTTCTCTCGTGCAGCCGAGCGGGCGCGCTCCCTCCATCTTCCGGCGTCCCTCCTGCACCAGGGCGTCGATGCCTCCGGCGACCTCCAACTGCCGCTACCCATCGGAGTGCTGATAGATCAGAGCTGCCTTCTCCGAGGACTGGCCCGCGCGGACCATCGTGTCCTTGAGCGTGGCGCCGGACTGGGTGGACAGGGTGTGGACGGTGTGACTGAGGTCGTAGAAGCGGAAGTCCTCCGGCAGGCCGACCTTGGTCCGAGCCCTGCGCCACTTGCGGCCGAAGGTGGACCGGCGGAAGGGAGCGGGCTTCTCCCCGACGAACAGGAGCCCGTCGGGTTCCTTCTCGGCGTACCAGTCGAGGTGACGCTTCACCTCGATGTGCAGGAAGGCCGGGAGGAAAACGGTTCGCCTTCCGGCGGCCGATTTCGTGTCGCCTTCGACTCGACGGCCGGTGGTCAGCTCGGGTGCGGCGTCACGGATCTTGACCGCAAGATGTTCGAGCGTGACGTCGGGCCGCCGCAGGGCAGCCTGCTCCTCCGGGCGCATTGGCCCGTAGGCGCCGAAGTAGACCATCAGCCGCCACCTCGGCCCCATGGCGTCGGCGAGTGCGTCGACCTGTTCGACGGTGGCCGTCGGGCGTTCCACCGGCCCAGAAAACGCCCATCAACATCGCCGGAACGCCCACGAAAAAGTTCCGGCCACCGAATTGCAGTGCCCACGCGTTGAACCGCAGCGCGGTCCGTACTCGGGCCACGACGGGCCTGCGGACCCCGAGCTTGATGAGCGCCGCCTGCATATCTGCGGACTCTTTGTCTGCTCGCGTGAATGCTTTGCGCCGCCGTCGCGCCTTGAAGGCCCTTAACGGTCGTATGCGTTTCACCATGGCTGGAGGACCGCACCGCGTGCTGACAACCGGGGGCGTATCCGCCAGATACCTCCGGGGCCTCGTGCCACAACGTGCCAGTAGGGGCGGTACACAGCGGTCAACAAGGGACCTGCCGAAGCAGCCACGATCGCCCCGCCGACACGCATTCCTGCAGGTCAGACAGCATATGCACGGTCAAATGCCGGGTGATTCCCAAGCTCAGAGCGCGAGTTCGATTCTCGTCACCCGCTCCATGAAAAGCCCCAGGCCAGCGGTCGGGGGCTTCTTTGTTGTCCGGATGCCGGGCGGCACAGGGGAAGCCAGCCGAGGGCGGAGACAGGAAGCATGCTCTCCTGCTCACCCGCACGAGCCTTGCGATCACCGATCACCCGATGAGCAGTGTTCAGTCCGAGGAGGCCAGGGTTGGCTCGATAGGCACAATGACTCCTGCGATTCCCGTCAGCAACTTCTCCAGAGGTTGCTCCATCACCGCCACGATGAACGTAGCGTGCATAGCCATGGGAAACCTCATACGCCCCCGGGCATGGGCGGAACGATCACCAGGTATGCCAGTGTTGCCAGGCGCAAGGTCGACCTGGCTCATCACACTTCACGCGCTGATCAAGGAGCTGTCTGCCAACAAGAAGCCGGCCTCAAGCGATCATGTGCCACCACCTCGGACCGGTGGACTGGACCGGCACCAGCTTCAGCGGCTCGTCCGCACCGGACTGCTCTCTCACGAGGGGGCGACCCTTATGCCCAGTGCCGCTGCCGTCTCTTGGCATCAAAGTGGCGACCCTGCCGTGCTCGTGGAAGCGCTCCACTGCAACGTCAGGTTCGTGGGCGAAGCCATGGACGCCTTGTCCTCCGGGCCTCGTACACATGATCAGCTGCTGGGGCTGGCCCGCGAAGAGTTCGACCTGCAGTGGGACACCGCGGCTCCTGTGCGCGACCGCACGGGGTGGCTCGCTGTCACGGGAATGGTTGACCTCTTCGACCGTCAAGTCCACCTGACAGAAGCAGGCCGACGCGTCTTGGCGACCATCGAGCTGGGAAAGCCCGATCCCGACGAGACCGACACCGTCGTGCAGCTCGCCCCCACACCCGGAGCCATCGCCATGCTTGTCGAACAGCTCGACGAAACCGGCCTCAGAGGGAGGGCGGACGGCGCAAATCTCTATATTCCGGGAGTCGCTGCTAACGGCGGGGTGTTGGATGCACTGCAGGTACTCACCGAGGCGGCCATTCCGTCGGTCAGTGACGCGGACTTCGTGCGATTCGTACAGAGCACCTTCCCCAAGGCCCAAACTGTGGCCACGGCACGAACGGCCAAGGACACCCTGAAGGCGCTCGGGCTGATTCAGCGGACGTCATCCGAGAGCTGGACCGCCACGCCGGCTGCCCTTGCTTGGGTCGAGTCGGGCGAACCGCTGGACCTTGCACGCACTGTTCATTCCGCGATCGCATTCTTCGGTGAGGTACTGGGAGAACTTGGCCAGACGGTTCGACCCACGACCGGCACGCTTACGGAACGCAGTTCGCTTTACCTCCCCAACCGCGGGAAGCCTCTGTCCCGCAGCGCGGTCAATACCCGTCTGAATCTGCTGGATGCCTGTGGGCTCGTCACCCGGCTCTCGCAGACCACTTACCGTACGACGGCTCTTGGGCGAGCGTTCAAGGAGTCGCTGCCCTGCTTCCAGCCGAACGGCGCCGCGGGTCGCGCTCCGTCCGACGGAGCCACCGAAAACCACCACGGCGACAGCCCTTCCGGCACCACTCACCAATCCATTTCCCTGGGTTCGCACATCGCGGCGGTGCTGGAGGATGCCGCACGGGACAGCGCGAACCCCAAGCGCTTGGAGAAGGCCGCCGTCGTCGCGCTGGGCTACCTGGGCATGCCGGGCCAGCACGTGGGCGGCCCCGGAGCGGTGGACGGCCATGTGCGCTTCGGTGTCGGTACGGACTCGCGGATCCTGGCCATCGAGGCAAAGACTTCAGCCACTGGTCCGGTCAGGGATCAGCCGTTGTTCGGGTTGTCGGAGCATCGAGTGGGGATCGGGGCACATATTCACCTCCTCATCGGGCCGGGCTTCGAACGTCGCATGCTCAAGGAAGCCGACGACGATCCCGCCATCGCCGTGATCGATACCGGGCTGCTGGCCGAAGTCGTCCGTCGCCAGGAACAGACACCGCTCACCCTGACCCAACTAGCACCCCTCGTTGACCCAGCCCTGAAGGCAGCTCAGCGCGGCGAC
Source organism: Streptomyces sp. NBC_00846 (assembly GCF_045207325.1). Lineage (NCBI taxonomy): Bacteria > Bacillati > Actinomycetota > Actinomycetes > Kitasatosporales > Streptomycetaceae > Streptomyces > Streptomyces sp. NBC_00846. The sequence goes on from NZ_CP108846.1 coordinate 3,500,870, forward strand.
GCTCTGCGCGCGTACTGGGAGGCCCAGGACATGCGCAGCCGACTCGAGTACGCCCTGGTCGACATCTTGAATGCCGAAGCAGAGGACCCACTGGAGGAGGGTGGCTGGCTCGATCTCACGTCGATCCGACGCGAGCTTCGGACTCGTGGGTACCACGTCGACGAGGGCACGGTCGTGGAAGCCCTCGAATTCCTGACTTCTTCCCGGATCGGCGTAGTTCAACGCTCTGAGCAGCGCTACCGCTGCGCGGCCAGCGTCCACACAGCAGGGCAGCGCATCAGGGCACTCGGATACCAGTGGGTAGCAGCGACACAACCCCATCAGCAAACGCGCTCAAGAGACGAAGCTGCCCATGCATAGCTGGCCTCTCGAGCAGATTGGGTCGCTGGGCACTGCCCCGAAAGCTGGGTCTCTCGAACAGACTTGAATACCGAATATCCGCGCCAGACGCCTGATTATCAGCGGCTTCACGCCGAGCCCTCACAAGCTAGTCCAGGCCGGCCGCCGCCTCACGCCGCCGCTCGAAAGTCCGAGTACTGGTAGATGAGCGCGGCCCGTCCGGTCGACCGCCCCGCTCGCACCATCGTGTCCTTCAGCGTGGCACTGGACCGGCTTACCAGGGTGCAACCGGTGTGACGAAGACCGTAGAGGACGAAGCCGCTGGAGAGACCCACCTTCGAGCGAGTAGCGCGCCACTTACGCCCGAACGTGGAGCGCGGAACGGCTTGCCGTTCTCCCCCACGAAAGACAGTCCGTCCGGGCGCTTCTCAGCGTCGGCCCGCCTGCCGGAGTGCCGCGGAAGAAGCCCGTCTACATGAGATTGGGCAGGGCAAGCACGAGGGCGGTCGAGAGGCAGATGCTGAGGATGAACTTCCGCCACCTGAAAGGACGTCGTCGACCCCTGGCATCCACGAGCTGCGCGATCCAGGCAGCCAGGAGCACGCAGAGTGACCCTAGTGAGGCATGCCCGAGATGGCCGCCCTGCAGCGCCGTGGAGAGGTAGAAGACGCCCGCCATCTGAACAGCGACCGTAAGCACTACGACAGCCAGGACGATGCCAGCCTTCCTCTCGGCTTCCTCCTCCTCCGGCGTAACGATCCTGGCTCGCACGTATCGAGGCATCGCTCTCCAACCAAGTCGAGAACAGACCGTATTGGTGATCACGCACCCTATCGAGATCCACGCCGATGACCCCAACCATGCGCCATCACCCCTGGCACACGAAGCGCGCGCCTTGCCTGTCGACGGAGAGGCGGCCACGGTTCCTACAGGTCGCACCGCTCGTCGAGGCCGAAGAGGGGAGGCAACGTCGCGACGTGTGGCGCCCCATCCACATTGTGTGGCCAGTGTCACGGAGAGCGATGGGGCAGCAATACACAAGCCCTTGCGCGCATACTCCAGTATGCTTGCTATATGTCCTCAACGACTCGCATCACCGTCACGCTCCCCAGCGATCAGGTGGCGGAGCTCCGCAAGCTCACGGACAACGTCTCCAGCTATGTAGCGGAAGCCGTGGCCCGCCAGATCCGGCACCAGCTTCTGGGCGACGACCTTCGCCGGCACGAGGAAGAGCATGGAGACTTCAGCGACGAGGAGCTCGCCGAGGCCCACGCGAAGATCTTTGGCGCCGTCGGTTCCTCCAAGGGCGCGGACGCCGCGTGAGCGAGCGCATCGAAACCGTTGTCCTGGACTCGGAAGGACTCTCCGCCTGGATCACGCAGGATCGCAAGTTCCTCGCGATGTTGCAGGTCTTCCACGACATGGGAGCTGACCTCGTGATCGGGGCGAACACCATCGTGGAAGTCAGCCATTCCCGTACCAATATCCCCCGCCTGAACTGGGCCCTGTCCCGTATCAAGGTAGAACCGGTCACCGAGCGAGCAGCCAAAGCGGCAGCGGAGCTCCTCAAAGGCGCCGGGCTGCACGGACACAAGTACGCCATCGACGCAACGGTCGCCGAGGTAGCGCTCCGTCAGCCGAAACCCGTCGCCCTGCTGACGTCCGACAGCGACGACATGGCCAAGCTCTGCGGCAGCCAGGTCCGCATCATCCCTCTCTGACCCTCCAGCCCACCCGGAGCATGCACCTCGGCAGGTTCTGTTGCACTGCCGCCACCCGTGCCCCATCCGTGCCCAGCGGAGCGGACAACAGCGGTCATGTACGGCGCCCGGAGACCACTCCAACCTCGCACGTCTCGACCAAACATGCAGGTCAGTCCCCCTGATCCCTTTCGGGTACGCCTTGCTGGCGTGAAAACATGATCGCGGTGCCTGCCCGCCGACCCCGATGTCTCGTTGGGACGTTGAGCCCGTAGGTCAGTCTGGCGCCGGGACCGCAGAGGGGCCACGCACTGTTGCCTTCGAGCACGCCGGTCAGATTCTCGCTCCCCCAGCGGTCCCACGGGCAGGCGCCGTTCTGTTCGCGGACACGAGGACTGAGGGGAGCTGTCCATGGCCGAGGCCGAGGACCGTGAGGACGTCGAGGAGATCGAGCAGGCCGCCGAGCTGGTGGAACGCGTCGCCGCGATCGATATCGCCAAGGCGTCCGGGATGGTCTGCGTGCGGGTGCCGCACGAGGACAAGCCGGGCAAGCGCGTCCAGCGGGTCTTCAACACCGTCGCGACATCCGGCGCGATCCTGGAGCTGGCCGACCACCTGATCTGCCAGGGCGTCACCCGGGTGGTGATGGAAGCGACCTCGACATACTGGAAGCCGTACTTCTTCCTCCTCGAATCCCGAGGACTGGAGTGCTGGCTGGTCAACGCCCGGGACGTCAAGAACGTCCCCGGCCGGCCCAAGACCGACCGCCTGGACGCGGTCTGGCTGGCCAAGCTCACCGAACGCGGCATGCTCAGGCCCTCCTTCGTACCCCCGAAACCCATCCGTGAACTCCGCGATCTCACCCGGGCCCGGGCGGTGATGACGCACGAGCGCACCCGTCACAAGCAGCGAACCGAGAAGCTCCTCGAAGACGCCCAGATCAAGCTCTCCACCGTGATCGCCGACATCTTCGGCGTCTCCGGCCGGGCAATGCTCGAAGCACTCATCGCCGGGGAACGCAGCCCCAAGGCCCTCGCGGACCTGGCCCACGGCACCATCAAGGCCAGCCACGCCACCCTGGCCGAATCACTGACCGGCCGTTTCGAAGAACACCACGCCTTCATGTGCCGGATGCTGCTGGACACCGTCGACTACCTCACCGTGCAGATCGACAAGCTCACCGCCCGCATCACCCTGCGCCTGGCCGGACTGTCCACCACCGAGGACGACGAGGGCCCCGGACAGGGCACCCTCATACCGATCACCGACACCGAACGCCTCGACGAAATCCCCGGCATCGGACCGGGCACCGCGCAGGTGATCCTCGCCGAGACCGGCCTGGACATGAGCGTCTTCCCCACCGCCGGGCACCTGGTCTCCTGGGCGAAACTCTCCCCACGCACCATCCAGTCCGGCGGCAAGAACACCTCCGGACCCACCGGCAAGGGCAACCCCTGGCTCCGCGGGGCCCTCGGCGAAGCAGCGATCTCCGCCGCCCGCACCGACACCTTCCTCGGCGCCCGCTACCGCCGCATCGCCAAACGCCGCGGCCACATGAAAGCCCTGGTCGCCGTCGCCCGCTCCATCCTGGTCTCCGTCTGGCACCTCATGAGCGACCCCACCGCCCGCTACCGCGACCTCGGAGCCCACTTCCACACCCGCAACCTCGACCCCACCCGCAAGACCCGCGACCTCGTCCGCCAGCTCGCCGCCCTCGGCCACGACGTCACACTCACCCCGGCCGCCGCCTGACCGAACCCGCCGAAGCCCCCGCAAGCAGCCCCTCGACGTCACCGACCAGGGGCTACCTCGCCGTACCCGTCTCACCGTGGAGTTTTCCGGTCAGAGCCAATACGGCCGTTCAAGAACCGTTGATTCCCAAGCTCAGAGCGCGAGTTCGATTCTCGTCACCCGCTCTTCGGAAAAGGCCCAGGTCAACGACCGGGGTCTTTCTTGTTGTCTAGACCGGTCTTAAGCGTCGCGCACCACCTCCGCACCACCTTGACCGTCTTTCGGCTGCTCAGCGCCCTTCACCCGAGCGGCCCGGACCATGCGCTGCGGTGTAGAAACTGCACGCTCCGGGCGGCATCGCTCAACAATCTCGCGAGCAGTGCTCAGACTTCGCGTAGAGACGTCGGGCGAACGAGCCTAGGGCTGTTCCGTAACTGAAGGTCTCGTCGCCACTGATGTTCACCGCGACGACACTGCCGGCCTCGGCCGCGTCGAGGTCGACGATGTAGGGGCCCCCGCTCGACCCGACGCCCATGACGCAGGGGATCCGCAGCAGGGCACTACCGCGGTATTCGCGCGAATTTCCGCCTTCGCAGTGCAGGAGCCGGTTCGTGTACGGGTAGCCGAAGAAGTGGGTGCGAGTACCCGAATCAGCCGTGAACGAGATCCGCTGGACGCCGGTCACCTCGGAAATACTCCGTCCGTCGTCGCCGGAGTTCATCTCCAGCACGGCGACGTCCAGGCCCTCGTCCTGCCACTCCTCGGCCATCCGCACTCGGCGCACAGTGAAGCCGCCGTAGGGGCTCTTGCCGTCGTGGTAGCCAGGCACGAAGTAGAGCTGCTGGTCCCAGGTCGCCGACCGGGAGGGCTCTCCGGCATCCGACGTTCTGACACAGTGCGCGGCGGTTATCACCGTGTTCGTGCCGACCACAGTCGCCGTGCAGGCACCCAAGCCGCCCCCTGTGCCCTGGGCGTACAGGCGACCGACAGTACGGGCGATGACACCGCCCTCCGTCCATTCGGGCTGCACAGGGTCGCCAATGGCGTCCCCGCGGGCCACGTCCGCGATGCCCGTGCCGGTCCAGTACGTCTCTACCCGACTGCGATCCTGTTTCGTGATCGCTGCGTCATGAACAACGATCTCCGGCCCGGCCGTCGACACACCACCACCCCTGTGACTGCAGCCGACCGTTCCCAGCGTGATCAGCACGGCCGCGACCGCACTAGCCCACGCGCGTCTGTTCCCCATGCTCCTGCCCAGCAGGTTCATCGGTCTGTCCGCACCAGCCATAACAACCCCACAGGCCAAGCCCCTGATCCCCGTGACCTGGCGGCTGACGGATCTTGCACCACCAGCCCGTCCCCAGGCAAGGAATTCACAAGCTCACCCACCGTCGCCCCGCCACAAGAGGACGGTGTCTATGAACCCAGCACGACGAACAGCACGACTACGGGTGTCCCAGCTGTCCGACTGTCCGGTTAGCCTCGGGCTTTCACGTGGGTGGGTGTCCGAGGTGTGATCGGAAAAGCGAAGAGTGCTCCTGACCGGAAAACTCCACGGTGAGACGGGTACGGCGAGGTAGCCCCTGGTCGGTGAGGCCGGCGGTCGCTCGGCAACGATTGACGGACAAGACCGTACGCGGCTGACAGCGGTGTTACGGACCCCCGGGGTGCTGCGAGAGCCAATCCGGGTGGCACGCGCAGTGCATCCCGTTCGGCAGCGGTCGCGGCGATGACGTCGACCCCGCCGTCGTATGGGTGGAAAAGCCGTCCGAGACCCCTCGGCGCGGCTCCGCGCTCCCCAACGAACAGCAGCCCGGCCGGCGACACCGCGCCGCAGCGCTTTGTCAGGTGATGGTGACGACGCGCGCCCAGGGTGGCGGGGTGTCCGGGACGTAGTCGGGGTTCTCCTCTTCCGCAATGCGGACGGGACGGGGGAAGAGACCGACAACGGTGCGGCAGGGCGGCTGCGCGGCGGGCCACGGTGTCTGACCGTCAGTCAGAGCGACGATCACGTCCGGGCGGGGCCGGGAGCGGAGAGCCCGGGCGAAGCCGGAGCACAGATCCGTTCCCCCACCGCCGACCAGTTCGATGTTCTCGGCGCGGCAGAGCGGGACGGCGACCCCGGCCGCCGCGTCGCACGAGATCACCGAGACCAGGTCACGCCGCCCGCCCACCGCCCGCGAGATCGCCGCCACCTCCAGCAGCGCGCTGCCCAGCTCGGCGTCGCTCACCGACCCGGAGGTGTCGATCACGACGCAGACCCGGGGCGGCGTATGGCGCAGGCTCGGCAGCAGCACTCCGGGGACACTGGCCGAGCGCCGGGACGGACGCCGGTAGCTATGGTCCTCGCCCACCCCCGGGGCGCTTGCCGCGGAGCGGATCGCCGCCCCCAGCAACCGCCGCCACGGCTGCGGTGGATGGAACGCCTCGTCGGCTCACCGGCGCCATCCCTCCGGAGCGTCGCCCGGCCGGCCCCTGATCCCCTCGGCGACCCGGAAGCGGACCGCGTCCCGCTGCAGCTTGCTCAGCCCGTGTGCCCCGTCGGGCCCCAGCTCCCACGGTCGGCCCTGCCCGTCGGCACCACTGCCGCAGTCCAGCCAGGCCAGGTCCCCAGTGAGCCCTGACATCGACGCCGTCCGCAGGTACTCCTCCATCAACAGCCCGTCGGGCAGCCGCAGCAGAGAGGGCAGCACCGCCCCAGCAGGCAGGGGCAGACCGTCACCGTAGATGTCGTCGTTGATCTCGAAGTCGGCGGCGATGTTCCGCCGCAGCCGCGCGCCCGGCCCGTACTCCTCGTGCTCCCGCGCATACCGCTCGCCCCGCCCGTGGTGGTCCCGGAGCAGATGGGAGACCTCGTGCACCCAGACGCCCGCCAGTTCCTCCACCGGGGTGCGCGCCACGAAACCGGGGGAGACGTAGCAGCGCCAGTGTGCGTCCACCGCCATCGTCGGCACCGACCGGTCCTCCACCACGTGCAACGCGAAGAGTGCGCTTGCCAGGTAGGGACGGACCTTCACCGCGTGCAGCCGGGCGGCCAGCAGTTTCTCCCTGTCCAGCGCCAGTCCGGGCGGGCCGTACGGCGTGCCGGAGCCGGCCGGTGGCGTCGGCACGGCGGCCCGCACCGGGCGCGGCGGCGCGGGCCGGGCCATCGGGCGCGGCAGAGGGTGCTTCGCGCCCCCCGTCATCGGCGTACCCTCGTCGCACGCCGGGCCTCGGCCGCCGCTGCGACCCGCCCCACCGACCGGTCCGCCTGTCGGGCGAGACCGATCACCCCGGCCAGCCGCTCCACCGCCGCCGGCACCTCCCAGTCGTCGCGCCGCAGCGAGGCCAGCGCCGTCGCGGGGGCGACCAGCAGGTCCGGGGCGCCGGTCTCCAGCGCCCGGACCAGCACCGCCCAGCCCGCCTCCCATCGCGCCCGCTCGGGCCGCGCCCCGACGGCGGCCACCACCGCCTCCAGCGCAGCCTGACGCAGATCGCCCCGCACCGGCAGCTCGGCGGAGGCCGGATCGGCAAGCAGCGACTCCGGGTCCGGCAGGTCCATCCGGTCCAGATGGGCGAGGAGTTCGAGCCCCGGCCCGTCCCCCACGGTGCCCCGCACCAGCAGCGCCAGCACCTCCCGGGAGACGGAGGCCGCCGTGCCGAAGGCGAGCAGGGCCAACGCGGCCTCCCAACTCCGGGGCGAGGGCCAGGCACCGCCGCGCCGTACCTCCGTGCTCGGCAGCCGGTGGATCAGCGTCGGCCGGGCTTCCAGGAATCCGCAGACTGCGCGCCGGGCGAAAGCCACCGCCTCCGGCAACCGCTCCGGCACCAGCCGGGGCAGCTCCGCCCGGGGCCAGACCCCACCCAGCCCGCGCACCACCACCTCCCGGTCGTGCACCCAGTACAGATGCACGAACCGGTTGGCCAGCGGCGGGCTCAGCTCCCACCCGTCCGCCGCCGACGCACTCGGATTGGCCGCAGCCACGATCCGTACCTCCGGCGGCAGTTGCAGTGCACCGACCCTCCGCTCCAGGACGACCCGGAGCAGCGCGGCCTGGACGGCTGGTGTGGCGGTGGAGAGTTCGTCCAGGAAGAGCAGCCCCCGCCCGGCCCGCACCAGTTCCACGGCCCACTGCGGCGGCGCCATCGGCACCCCCTGCACCGCCGGGTCGTCGCCGACGATGGGCAGCCCTGAGAAGTCGGTCGGCTCGTGGACGCTGGCGATCACGGTCGTCAGCGGCAAGTTGAGGGACGCGGCGAGCTGCGTCAGGGCCGCGGTCTTGCCGATGCCCGGCTCACCCCAGAGCAGCACGGGCAGGTCGGCCGCGACGGCCAGGGTGAGGGCTTCGAGCTGCTCGTCGGGGCGCGGCTCGGTGGTGGTCGTGCGCAGGAGGGCCAGGAGGTCGTCGGCGACGGCGAGTTGGGTGCCGGTTCCGGATGCGCCGGCGGGGGCGGGCGCGGGCACACCGACAGGGGCAGGGGCGGGCACACCGACGGCCTGGACCGAGGCGGGCAGGAGGGTACTGGAGGTCATGGGCATCACCTTGGGTGGGATAAGGGAACGGGACGACCCGTCCCGGATGTCGTGGGCGTGCCGCGCGCAATGCGCAGTGCGAGCACGGGACTCGGGTAAAGCAGCCGGTCAGCTGGTACTCAGGTTCAAACCGGTACGGGGCCGGGCCCGGCTGCTCTGCTTGAGGCGCATCGCGGGAGGCGTACGGCGGTCGAGTCGGGGGCGGTGGCCCGCCTCCGCGTGCCTCAGGTCCGAGGCCTTTCCGCCCGCTACCGAACCGGCACCGGGGTGCACGGCGACCAACCCCGAGCGGAAGAGCCCGTGGTCGATGCGGCGGGCCGCAGCCGACTCCAGCTCCTCCCGCAGCGGCCCATCGCGCAGGACCGCACCGGGACCGAGCAGCCTCTCGACCACGGCCAGGGCCCCAGCGACGTCGCCATGGCCCAGCCGCTCCCGGACCGCAGGCAGTGCCTCCGGGTCACGGTGCACCTCGTCGATGGCACGCAGGCAGGGCAGCGCGGGCCCGCCGAGCGCCACCAGCAGCTCCTCCCGGCGCAGTTGTGCCGGGTCGTGATCGATCGCCGTAAGTGTCCCGTCCCGCAGCTCTATCCGGTGGACCTCACCCCGGCACTCCACCCGGTGTGGATCACCGGGCCGGGGGACGGGGCCGGTCGCCGGTCCCGAGCTGGACGACGCCTCTGAGCCGAACGCCGCCAGTGCTGTGGCGACGAGCGGATGCAGCCGATCGGTCGCGACCAGCCCGGCCCGCAGCAGCTCCAGATCCGGAAGGACCCGGGCCGCCACCTCCGGCAGCACCGGAAGCGCCGCAACCTCCTGCGGCGGCAGCACCTCCCGCAGCGGCCGGAACGTCGGGGCATGGCTGTCGTCGGGGGCGACGAGTTCGAGCACGGCGCGGCTCCGCGTACCGAGCCGCACGGTGAAGGCTCCGCGAGGGCAACCCTCGGCCTGCAACAGCAACTCCGCCTCGGCAGCCCAACTTGCCCACTCCCACGAGGAATCGTGGACGGCGGGCCGATCCGGCAAGTCCGGCACGTCTGGCCGAGCGGGTGCGTGGGGCCGGTCGGGCGGCACCAGGGATGGTGCCGCGCCCGCACCGCTCCGCACCGCCAGTTCGCCGCTCCGCTCGGAGTCCCAGAGATGCCGGTGCAGGTCGAGCCGGAAACGCGGGTTGGGATGCGGATGCGGATGCGGAAGGCGTCCTGGGCCGTTCCCGGACTCCTCCCACAGAGCCAGGGATATCCTCTGCCCGGCGTCCGCCCAGGCCGGCGGTGTCCGCACCACCAGCTGCAGCGGCGTGGCGCCGGAACTCCGGTAACGGGCCAGGGAGATGGTGAGGCCGGCGCGGAGCCGCCCGTCGGGGGCGATCCGGGGCATGTGCCAGCGGAGCAGATCCGGAGCCAGGCGGCGCAAATCTGCACGAAGGTGGGTGACAAGATCGGTGCCGTGGCGGTCACGCACGGCGCGCAGATCGATATCGATGTCGACCCGGGCGGCGGCGCATGCCCCGGCCCAGTCGCCAACCGCACGCCGTGCGGTCGCAGTCTCGATCATGGACGGTGGCACGGCGTACTCGCGCACGCGATGCCACATCAACAGGTGGGCCGGAATCGGATTCGCGAAGTGATGTGCCATCAGCACTCACCTTGCGCGAACGATTCCCCCGATCCGTACGAGGAGTAGTTCTTCATCCCCGGCATCATAAGCACCACGATGAGGATCTGTCAGTCCCGCTCGACCGCCCGTCGACCTTCCTCGACGCATGCCGCAACTCCCGGAGTCGCGTGGCGAGTACCGCCCTCGCCGCCCGTTACGGACAGCGCGGACCGGCATGGAGGGAAAGAGCAGCGGCCGAGCCCGAGCCCTGCACGGTGGCGGACCGGACGCGCACAACGCACATTTTCCCGGCCCCGCGGTGCGGGCCATTTGTCGTCCGCGGCAAACAACCCGACCGGGCCATGACGTGCAGTCGGAGCGGTAAACAGCGGTCACCAGCAGCACCTACAAGGCAACCCAAACTACTCTTGGATCGACTGTTTCAGCAGCTCAGAGGCCTTACGGCAGCCCAGTGCCGGTTGATTCCCAAGCTCAGAGCGCGAGTTCGATTCTCGTCACCCGCTCCATGGTTTGAAACTCAAAGCCCCAGGCCAACGGCCGGGGGCTTCTTTGTTGTCCGGGCCATATCCGGCACCCCGCACCGGACCCGCATCTGGATGGCGCACCCTTGGCCTCGGCTCGGGCAGCGAACGGCGACAGCCTCCAGCGGGCCACCTCGACCAGGGGGCGTCCTCGCAGTCACTCACGGAGGGTGCGGGCTGCCATACGCCCCCACCTCGAAGGCGAGAACCACAGCGTCAAGACGTCAACGCCTTCACGCCGCGGCTGCCAGCCTGTCAGCGCCCGCCGGCCCCGAAAGATCTTGGTAACGCTGCCCAGGAATGAGAACCTGTTCGCATCTGCATTTAGTGAACGCAGTTATGTACGGGGGGACTTCACGCTGTGGCCGTAACTGTGCCCGATTGGGCCGACACCCTGCTTGACGTCATCGGCGTCAATTGGCCGAACGTCGATGAAGACGCGTATCGAGACATGGCCGATGCCCTCCGGGAGTTCGCCGAGGACGTAGAAGACGACGGTCACCTTGCCAACCAGCACGTGCAACGTTTGCTGTCATCCGGCCACGGCGAAGCCCTCGATGCGCTCAGCGGCCACTGGGGCAAGGTCAAGAACAAGCATGTTCAGGACCTGGCCGGCGGCGCTCGCACGATCGCCGGTGCCCTGGACAACGCAGCCACGGCGATCGAGGCCATGAAGTACGCGGCACTTGTCCATCTGGGCGTGCTGGCCGGCAAGGCGGGCATCTCCATGGCCCTGATACCGGTGACCGGCGGGCTGTCCATGCTCATCGGCGGAGGAGCGATCGCGGTCGCCCAGCAGGCCATCCGCCGGGTCATCAAGGAGTGTTTGGAGGAGGTCGTCGGCTACATCGTCTCCGCTCTGACCGAACCGGCCGTCGCCGCGCTGGAGAGCATGGCCGCGGATCTGGCGGTACAGGTCGGCGCCAGCATGCTCGGTCTGCAGGACGGCGTCGACATGAACCAGGTCGGCCAGTCGGGCAAGGAGGGCTTCAACGAAGGAGTGGCGGGGGCCAAGGAGTCCTTCCAGCTCGCTTCGGCCAACGGCCCCGGGTCCGCCCCCGGCAAGGGCGTGCACATTGAGCACTCGGAGCACGACCGAGCCGGCACCAGCCTGAAACTGGTCAGTGTCGACGTCCACGGCAAAACCGCGGGCAGGCTGGCCAAGGCCGGCACGCACCATGGCCGAACCCGGGGCAAGGACGATATCGCCGGCGCCCTGGACCCCGTGATCGACAAGGCGATGAAAGCCCTCGGCAAAGCCAACAAGGCGATGGGCAACCACCTCGGCGAGGAGCTGCCGAAGGCGGTCAAGGAGATATCCGAGGCTCAGAAGAAGATTGATCTGGATATCAAGGACGGGCTCACCAAAGTGCGCAAGGGCGACGGAGAAACCGTCCCTCGCCCTGGAACACGTCGGGACTCCGCTCGCACCAAGGCGGACTCTCTGAAGGGCGCCAAGGACGAGCCGCGCCGTAACAGCATCTCACTGGACAAGAAGATCTGTGAGAACGACCCGGTGGACGTCGCCACCGGTGAGATGACCCTGCCGCAGACCGATGTGGCACTGCCCGGAGTCCTTCCTCTCGTCCTCCGCCGGACACATCTCTCCGGCTACCGCTACGGCCAGTGGTTCGGCCGCAGCTGGGCATCCACGCTGGACGAACGGATCGAGCTCGACCCACTCGGCGTCGGCGCGGTGTGGTCACGGGAGGACGGTTCGCTCCTCATCTATCCGCGACTGCCGCTGCCCGGGGACGACGATGGCGTCCTGCCCCTTGAGGGTGCCCGTCTTCCTCTGGTGTACGGCGGACAGGACAACGGGGAGACCACCTATCGCGTCACCGACCCGTACACGGGCCTGACACGCTCATTCCGTGGCGGTCCGTACAACACGTCGCCGGCCTACTGGCTCAGAGAGATCGAGGACCGCAACCTCAACCGGATCTCCTTCGCACGCGTCAGCGACGGCAGTCCGACAACGGTCGCTCACTCCGGCGGCTACCGGATCAATCTGGCCGTCGAAGACGCCCGGGTGCGAGAGATATCCCTGCGTACGCCGGACGGTCCGGTCACCGTCATGCGCTACGACTACGACCCTCTGGGCAACCTCGACGGCGTCGTCAACTCCTCGGGACTGCCGCTGCGTTTCACGTACGACGCGGACGCCCGGATCACGTCCTGGACCGACCGCAACGACTCCACGTTCCGCTATGTGTACGACGACGCCGGCCGGGTGGTCCGCACGATCGGTCCGGACGGCTACCTGTCCTCCACGTTCGCGTACGACACCCACCCGGAGACGGGCGACCGCGTCACCCGGTACACGAACTCCCTCGGCGCGACCAAGGTTCACCACTTCAACGACCGGCTCCAGGCGGTCGCGGAGACCGATCCGCTGGGCGGCGTCACCCGCCGCACCTTCGACCGCTACGACCGGCCCCTCTCCCGGACCGACCCGCTCGGCCGGACCACCACCTACACCTACGACGATCACGGAAACCTCACCCGGGTCGAGCACCCCGACGGCAGCTCCGCCGAGATCGAGTACAACGAGCTGAACCAGCTCGCCGCCGTCACGGGCCCGGACGGCACCACGTCGCGGCAGGAGTACGACGACCGAGGCAATCCGACGCTCTTCACCCGGCCGGACGGGTCCACAACCCGACTCACCCACGGCCCGAAGGGCCAGCTCACCGGTGTCGATGACTCACTGGGCGCGCTGGACCGGGTGCGCTGCGACGCAGCCGGCCTCCCCCTGGCCATCCGCGGCCCGCTCGGCACAGTCACCCGGTACACCCGCGACGCCTTCGGGCGCGCGGTGAGGATCACCGATCCGCAGGGCCACGTCACCGAGCTGGAATGGACCGTCGAGGGCAGGCTTGCCCGGCGTACGGGGCCGGACGGAGCGCAGCAGTCCTGGGCCTACGACGGCGAGGGCAACTGTCTCGTCCACACCGACGCGGCGGGCGGCGAGACCCGCTTCGAGTACACGCACTTTGATCTGGTCTCCGCACGCACCACACCCGACGGCGTGCGCCAGGAGTTCACGCACGACTCCGAACTACGCATTTCCCGTGTCACCAATCCCCAGGGCCTGACCTGGGACTACACCTACGATTCGGCGGGACGCCTCAGCTCGGAGACCGACTTCGACGGCCGCTCTCTCAGCTATGCGCACGACGCCTGCGGGCATCTCACCTCCCGCACGAACGCTCTGGGCCAGACGATCCGCTACACGCGCGACACGGCGGGCCGAGTCACCGCCAAGGACGCCGACGGCACGGTCACGCGCTTCACCTACGACGTCCACGGCCGTCTCGCCTCGGCGACGAACCCGGACACCGAGCTGTCGTACGTACGCGACAGCTCGGGCAGGGTCCTCCGCGAGATCTGCGACGGCCGCGAACTGAGTAACACCTATGACGAGGCCGGCCGCCGCACTCGCCGGGTCACCCCTTCCGGGGCTGTCAGCACCTGGTCCTTCCCCGTCGGACTGCGGGCCGAGCTGAACGCTTCGGGGCAGCAAGTGGTCTTCGCGTTCGACGAGACGGGTCGCGAGACGACCCGCCGGATCGGTGACGCGCTGACCGTAGAGCACGCCTACGACCCTGCGGGCCGCCTGACCGACCAGCGTGTCCGCGCGCCCGGCGACCGGATACTCCAGCACCGCTCGTACACGTACCGCGCCGACGGCCATCTCACCTCGGTCGATGAACTGACCAGCGGGCACAAGCGGCTGGAGCTGACCCGAGACGGCCGGGTCACGGGTGTCGCCGCGGAGAGTTGGTCGGAGCGGTACGCGTACGACGAGGCCGGGAACCAGACCATGGCAACCTGGCCGGGCGCGGACGACGTCACCGGCTCACGTGAATACGCCGGGACCCGCATCAGCCGGGCGGGCAGCATCCGTTACGAACACGACGCCCAGGGCCGCGTGGTCCTACGCCAGAAGGCCCGCCTCTCCCGCAAGCCCGACACCTGGCGCTACGGCTGGGACGCCGAGGACCGCCTGGTCTCGGTCACCACACCGGACGGCACGCGCTGGCGTTACCTCTACGACGCCCTGGGGCGCCGCACCGCCAAACAGCGCCTGTCTGCGGACGGCACGACGGTCGCCGAGGAGGTGACCTTCACCTGGGACAACGGCACCCTCTGCGAACAGACCACCTCCATAGCGGGCTCCCCGGACTCCGTCGCCCTCACCTGGGACCACGACGGCGTGAAGCCGGTCACCCAGGTGGAACGACGGCTCGTGGACCAGTCGGAGGTCGACCGCCGGTTCTTCGCGATCACCACCGACCTCATCGGTACGCCCCGTGAACTCGTCGACGAGCAGGGCCAGGTGGCGTGGCACACCCGCGCCACCCTGTGGGGCACCACCTCGTGGAACCGCGACGCCGGCGCCTACACCCCACTGCGTTTCCCTGGCCAGTACTTCGACCCGGAATCGGGTCTCCACTACAACCGCCACCGCCACTACGACCCGGAATCAGGCCGCTACCTCTCAACAGACCCTCTCGGCCTGATCCCGGCCCCGAACGCGGTCACGTACGTCGACAACCCGACGCGGTGGATCGATCCGCTGGGGCTGGCAGGCTGTCCCCACCGGGCTGGGGAGCACCGGCACAGTGTGGTGTTGGGGGTGGACATAGCACCGGACCGGGCATCGGAATCGCTGGCACGGTACCTTCGCAACGACCCCTCGGACTCCGAGTACGACCGGACCCGCGGCAGTGACCTGGGAGCACACACCTACAACGGACCGGACTACGCCGGTCGGGAACCCGGTGGCCCGGTATGGATGACGAACGTGATGGGGGCCGTGGGGGATCGCGGTACCACTCTGTCGATCACGCTCGACGGAATGCCCAACAGTGACGGCAAGATAGGGAACTGGAGCTCGCCTGAGGACATTGTGGATGCGTTCCAGACAGCGGCGCAGCATGGAGCTCAGTTCAACAGCAGGCATGAGGACAACTACCCGGGCCGAGGCGACGGCACCGCCTGGGAAATGAGCGAAGTCGCCTACGCAGTACGCAACTACGACGGGGCCACCGCTTGGGGAGACCCCGATGACGAACGTCCTGGTCGATCGTGGGAAGAGATCCACTGGTACACCCGCAATGAAGAGGGAGGCTACACGGAAGTCAGCGTGCCCAAACCAGACATTCCAGAGATAAAACCGGACCTGTCGAATCTACCGGAACACTTGAGGTAACGAAATTTCATGGCGAGCAATGAAGAAGCCCGGAGCGCGGCTGAGATCGTGGCTGCGGAGTGGTCCGCTGTGCTGTCTTACGGACCCGATCGCATCGATCTGGCCGTACCCCGAACTGCTTACGCCCACCCGCCCTTGCGACAGCTCTACCCCATGGTCGGCCACGGCGTTCTGTACCTGAGCCGGTGCACCCAGTGGCCGTGGACACGTGACGTCGGTACGGCCTATCCGCTGGTCAAGGGTGGTTACCGAGTGCGTCGAGAGTCCGACAAAACTCTCCTCGGCGAGGTCGACACCGTTGAAGAGGCATACGAGTTGATCGCCGCCAATCTTCCTGACGGCTGCGGGCCGGCAATCGACGGAACCCCGGACGATCTGTGATCGTGGCCCACTTTCGCAAACCTCGAATATGCGCGCATTCGCGACGTGACTCCAAAGCGTAAAGCCTTGGACCACCGGATGGCGAACATCGGTAAGGACACGCGAGCACATCGATGCCTGAGGGCCAGATGATTACCAAGCTCAGAGCACGAGTTGCATTCTCGTAACCCGCTCCGCGACGAAGGCTCAGGTCATTGACCCGGGCCTTGCCTGGTGTCCTGCCCGGCATTCGACGGGATGGCGTGATCGCGCCATGACGAGTGAACGGCTTCCCGCAGGCTGGACCCTTGCAACGATGCGCGATGTCTCTGGAGACCGAGAGGCAGTGTTGCTCGACGCAGATCGTGCGGCAGCATGGCGGGGCGATCCACCGGACGGCGAGAAGTTGCGACCGGAGATCGTGATCGGGTTCCACGGGCTCTGCTTGCTGAAGCCGATCGACAGCGAGGACTGGTGTATGGGCAGCCTCAACGATGACGGGACCGTCGACTGCTGGTCTGCCTACGCGAACTTCCACGAGGCGTTGAGGGGCCTGTAGCCCGGGACGCCGCACCAGACCATCTGGTTCCCACGTCCGCACACGTGTCGAAGAACCGTGGCGACCGGCTTCCACCTCGAAACCGCCGCCGTGCCCCATCCGTGCCCTTCGGAGCGGACAACAGCGGTCACGTACGGGTCCCAGGGACCACAGCCAACCACCCCGTCCCAGGAAAACACGCAGGCCAAAGCAACTTCGGCCTGCCAAGAACCGCTGATTCCCAAGCTCAGAGCGCGAGTTCGATTCTCGTCACCCGCTCTTCCACGAGGCCCCAGGTCAGCGATCTGGGGCCTCGTCGTTGCCCAGACTTCTCTAGGCGTCGCGGACCAGCGCACCACCTGGCCCCTTGTTCTCGTAGGCTCGGGCGAGTATCCCCACGGTGGCGGCCATGGCCTGGCGGAGTTCGGCCGGTGCAACGACCTCGACGTCCCCACCGAGCCTCAGCAGCTCGCCGCAGGCGTGCTCGGTGCCCTCGACCGGGATGACCGCCTCGACCCATCCGTCGTCGCCGATGGCCGTCGCGGTGGAGTCGACTGCCCGCACCACCTCCGGGGGGACGTTGTCGGGCAGGCGCCGGCGTCCCCGTGGAGACAGGCGAACGGTGGCTGTGCCGGTGTAGCGGCGCGCCTGGAAGTCATCGAGGTAGGAGACCCAGTACGCGCCCAGGTCGAAGTCCTGCGGCCGGTCGAACCGCTCGCCGCCCAGCACCGCGTCGAGGACTTGGGCGACGCGGTAGATCGCGGTCCCCTTGTCGGCGGCGGCCACGAGGTACCAGGTACCGGACTTGAGTACCAGGCCGTAGGGGTGGAGGTGGCGATTCACCTCCTGCGGGGCGCGCCAGCGGCGGTAGCGCACATCCACCGCTCGCCGGGTGAGAACCGCGTCGACGAACAAGGGGAGATGCGGTATCTGTTCGGGTTCCCGGTACCAGCCGGGGGCGTCCAGGTGGAACACGGCCGCGGCCCGTGCCGCCTCCTCGCGCAGTCCTGCCGGCAGCGCAGCGAGAAGCTTCAGCCGGGCCGCCGACATCTCGGCCGCGAATCCCAAGTCGGCGGCGGGCCCGGGCAGTCAGGCAAAGAACAGTGTCCGCGCCTCGCCCTCGCTCATCCCGGTGAGACGGGTGCGGTAGCCGTCGAGCAGCTGGTAGCCGCCCCCGCGGTGCGTGAGGCCATGACGTCGGACGGAAGCAATCTCAGCGACTGGGGCAAATACACAACCAGGACGCACCAGTCACCGTACGGGGACTTCCAGGTGCACTATTATTATAATCCCGAAACGGGGCGGGTTTTGAATTACGACTACAAGATAATCATGAACAGAAGGTAATTCACATGCGCGTCCGCGTGAACACCAGCAGCATCACGGACCCCAAAATTACGCAAGGGATCACCGCCCTCACCAATGGTCATGAGTACGCGGTGCTCGAAATTTCCGCTCCTTTCAAAATGGCCACCTCTTTCCGTGTCGAATTCATTGAGGGCGGGTTGAGGCAGTCCGCACTTTTCGACACACGAGTTTTCACCGTCATTTCCCACTCCCTACCACCGACCTGGCGATACTTTCAGCTCGAATCCGGCTCCTTCTCCCTGTGTCCAGAATCTTGGAACAAGTCCGTTTTTGGGAGGCCTACTACGACGGGGACCCGCAAGCAATCGCGGTGTACGAGCACGAGCGGGCGGCGATCCTGTCTCATTCATAGAAGTGCGATCGCGGGGCGGACGAGACCGGGACCCCGGGCATGTCGGCCGGTGATGACGGCAGGCCCGCACGCTCACCGGACGCACCGGGTAACCCGAACAGAGCGAATCTGCAAAGATTCGAAGAGAGCGTGCACGCGCCCATCAGTGCCGACGAGTCCAAGATTTACCGGTTCGACTACAGAGGGCAAGAGTAATCATTCGGATTCATCGACCCGATAAGCTAGGAAATGACCATACTGCATGCAGATGACGAAAGATTCCGGCCAGGCCGCCAACTCGGCGACAAGAAATTCCAAGGCATCATCGACAAGGGATTTCTGTGGTGACTGACAAGGGTGCCCCGCGCGGAGACCATGCTGTAGGCCCAGAGATCCTCTCCGGCGTCGGGGATTACAACGGGGCTTGGTTGTCCGACGGCCCCAAGCTCGTCGTTCCGGTGCCTGCCGGCTCTCACGTGGACGACGCTCTTGTCCGGCGCATCACCAAAGGCTGCCGAGCGGGGGGGAGCAGACGGTGTACTGGCGATGATGGTCGAACCAGACGCTTCGAGCCGTGCCTGGCGTCCGATTGCGCCGGGCATCGCGGCATCGGATCTGGTCGGGGTCGATCCTCCCGTACTCCTTACTTCCTCGCACCGGCAGGGTGCGATCTTGTTCTCCCGCCCCGGCTACGCGTTGGTGGCGGGCACCTCGCAGTTCCTCAGGGGAGCCGTCCCGGAGGGGGTGGACGGAGGGCGAGCCCGCTTCGCGCGGTACGCCCGTGCCGTAGCCAAGCGATGGCCGGAACTCCAGGGAATTTCGCGGTCTTTGCCTCCCCGCCACATCTCCTGGGCCCGGGCGCGGGACATTCCCGCCGGAACGAGTGCTGCTCGCCAGGTGCATCTGATGCGGGCCTTCACCACGGGGTCCATCGACGGAGCAGAGTTCGCTCGCGGCTGGCTGGAAGCCCGCCGCGCATCCCAGGACAACGGCGAGAGGCTCCGCGACCCACTCCTCACGGCCTTCCGTCAGGTCTTCTCACTGTTGGAGGACTATTCCATCGACCCGGATCTCAACGAGCCTGATGACCTGTCGGATCAAGAGCTGAAGGATGCGGTACGGGAGACCATGGAGCGCACCGAGGGATTTTGATCCGGTCCGGCACCTGGGGGTTCCGAGGTGCTGGCCGACTTGGCGAACGGAAGCATCAGCGCAGGGTTTGCGACCGCCGTCCTCTCAGGGGACGACCGCAACCGTTGGTTTGACCCTCACGCTCCTGACCGTCGCAGGCTTGGTGGCCCGTCTGGCCCCTGCGCGCGACGGGCCTGTTCCTCTGCGACACCGGGTGACGGCCCACCGTTGCCAAGCCGACGACATCACCGTGGGAGTCATCTCCGCCATCGCCCCACTCGCCCTGGCCGGAGCCGTCCACTTCTATCTCCTCGTCGCCCGACGCCCCACTACCCATGACCGCCACAACACCGACGACCGCCACGAACCCGCCGCGGAACACACGATCGGCGAGCTCGCGCCGCCACCCGCCACGGGCACCGACGACGACGTGACGGACGCAGCGGTCGCGGAGTTCTCCGCGGAGGACTGCTCCCGCTGGTCCTGAGCTCGCACCGGCGTCCTCCCACTGAGATGGCCATCGGTGCGCACCGTAGTGGACATCCGCAGCGCCCCCGCCGCTCGTGCCCCATCCGTGCCCAGCCGAACGGTCAACAGCGGTGAACAAGGGCACCGCGAGACCACGCCGGGTGCGCCCCCAGAGCGGCGTACCACCAGGTCAGCGCGCATCTGTCCCCCGTAAGCACCGTTGATTTCCAAGCTCAGAGCGCGAGTTCGATTCTCGTCACCCGCTCCATGACGAAGGCCCAGGTCAGTGACCTGGGCCTTGTTTGTTGTCTAGACCTCTTCGACCTCTCCGTGCCCTCCGCGTGCCCCAACTCGCCGGAATTCCCTGCTCGGAGGGGGCGCGACGCACCATTGCACCACCTGCCCGCCGGACCTTCTCAAATCACGAGACCCATTTCACGTGACCTGCGACACACGCCAGTCACGTCGCGCGAATTCGCTCCTCCAAAACCGCCGTCGAATGGGCCCCGCTGGGCGCGGCCCACAATCGACCGCTCGGCGAGTGAGTCCGCGAGAAGCGGCGCATCCTGTGGTGGTGGCGCTCGTTGCTCCGGGACATGAAGAAGATCATCATGCTCGCTGCCCTGCCGCTCGCGATCGTCGGCATGGCGGCCCCGGCGCACGCCGACAACGACAGCAACTTCGGCAGCGGCGTCAACGCCGCCAACAACTGGAACTTCACCGAGTCCGTGGCGTGCCTGCAGGAAGTCGCCGCCGTGCCTGTTATCGGTGATTGGGTCGGTGACCACACCAACAAACTGCGGGTGCCCCGCGCAGTCAGCGACGGCGGGGGGCCTGCACGAGACACCTGCCACGTCTGGGCGGAGACTTGCCGGAGGCGGTATCTGGGGACACCGACCCCTGCCCATGCCAGATGCATGCTCATGACTCCCCTGGTCGGAGGTCATCATGCTCATCGGCCACACCGCGGACACCGGCGCCCTTCGGGCCGGGGCGCCACCGTCGGCACCGCAGCTATTCGGCGCCGACACCGCGAACCCCTGTACCGGCCGACCGCAGCCAGGTCGCGGGAGGAGGCCCCGTTTGAGCAGGGGACTGTGCATGCCAACTGTTCTGACCGGGTGGGACATGCCGCCTCTGGCGTAATCGGCTCGTTGGGCCGGTTGGCGGTGTCAGGCTGTACGGGTTGATCACTGTCGTGCGAGGAGCCCTGTGCGTATGGGGCATGTGAACGTTCTTTCGAGCGGATCGCCGTTGACTGCCCGCTGAATCCGAGTATGTCGGGGTGTGCGTCGGGTCGGGGGCACCGTGAGCCGGAATATGTGGCTGGGGTGCTGAAGGCGTCGGCGCCTAGAGGGAGGGAGAAGCTGCTCCCCATCCGGGGTGGCACCGGCTTCGTACCGGCTCCACACAACCGACCGCCCACTGAATTCCCATGCCGCGACACGAAGGGACGCAAGCACCGATGTCCGAAGGCGGGCGAAAGCCGAGCAAGTTCGGGGTGGACCGGTCGGAGGGGTTTGGTGAGCGGTTGCTGGGTGTGCTGCTTGACCGGACTCACGAGATGCCGCCGCAGTTGATCGCCCCGCTCGTTGCGGAAGAGGTGGCCAGGGTCGGTGGCCGGGACCTCTCGATCCTCTTGCAGGACTACGAACAAATGCTGCTGGTGCCGCTGCCGGGTCGGCGGCTGACGGTCGGTGACCCCGAACCGGTCGAGGGCTCACCCGCCGGCAAGGCGTTCCTGAGCCGCAAAACGGTAGAGGTACCGCAGGACGGCACCGTGCGGATGTATCTGCCACTGCTGGACGGCAGTGACCAGGTCGGGGCGATGGCCGTCACCCTGGACAGCGTCGATGACGACGACCGACGGTTGCTGCGCAGACTCGCCGGTTTGGTCGCCGACATGATCGTCACCAAGGACGCCTACACCGACCTGTTCTTCCAGGCCCGACGCAGCGCCCCGATGAGCGTGGCCGCGGAGATCCAGTGGTCGTTGCTGCCCCCGCTGTCGATGACTGTTCCGCAGGTTGAGGTGGCCGGAATCCTGGAGCCCGCGTACGACGTGGCCGGCGACAGTTTCGACTACGCCCTCAACGGCGACATCCTTCATGTGGCCATGATCGACGCGATGGGCCACGGCCTGGACGCGGCGACCATGGCGACGGTAGCCATCGGCGCCTATCGCCACACGCGAAGGGCCAACACCGATCTGTCTCACGTGTACGCGTTCATGGACAAGGCCATCAATGAGCAGTTCGGCCCCGACCACTTTGTCACCGCACAGATGATGTGTCTGAACATCGCCACGGGCCGGCTGCAATGGGTCAACGCCGGCCACCCGGCACCGCTGCTGATCCGTGACCGCGCCGTGGTGGACAGGCTGGAGAGCCCAACCACCTTGCCGGTCGGCTTCGGCGGTGACCAGCCGGAAGTCAGCGAGCGGATGCTGCAACCCGGGGACCGGTTGCTGTGCTTCACCGACGGCCTGATCGAGGAGCACCAAGCCGGCGGGGAACAGTTCGGTGAGGCGCAACTCATCGAGTGGACTAACCGGATCCTCCGTGACCACACCGCGGTGCGGCCGGTGGTGCGCGCGCTCTCCCACGCTCTGAAACAGGAACGAGGCGACATCACCAGCGACGACGCGACCATCTTCCTCATCGAGTGGCGCGGCGGCAACGCCGATCATCTCGCCACCCTCGATTGAGCCGACAGCCATCGCCGCTACGGAGCCGACGGAGCCGAAGCCCCCGCGGCCCATCCGCCGTTCGCCAAGGCGCCCTCGGCCCGGAGGGCGAAGGCAGCCGTCAGGTCGCCGGACAGCACGGCCTGGGCACCTCTCCGGCCCGCAAGTGGGCCTGGCCCGCCACCCTCGACGCCTTCATCGTCGCCGGAGAACTGCTCATGCTCCGCGCGGGTCTGCGCCGCAGGCCGGACGGCTGGGCCATCGCTCTGACCGCCACCGGGTCGCTCGGCTCCATCGCCCTCAACGTCGCCGGGGTCACCGGCACGCGGAGCCCGGCCACGGCCCCACTGGCTCCTCTGCGACACGCATCCGCTGATCGGGGAGGTCTCCCTGCTCCCGTGTGGCCCCGGCTTATGGCACGCCGGGGACTCGTCGGCTTAGGTTCGAGGTGCGGCGGCTGATGGCGCCACGGCAGCCCAGCTCGGACGGAAGTGATCGCATGGAAAGCGGTCCTGACAACATCCCCATCTTCTGAAGTGCTGAGGGCCGGACGGCAGCGATCGTTCGCTGCCATCTTGGACACGTGGCCGCACGAGAGACCTTCGAGGATGTCGGCGGCTGCCCCTACTGCATGTACACACCGGGTGAGGGCGTGGCTGCACTACCGGCGAAGCATGCCGTGGAGCGCGGAAGGAGAAGCTTGCCGGGGACTGCGGACCGAGAGAATCCGGCGGGAGTGGGCAATCTGCACCGCCATGAGTCCTCACGCCTCGTGGGTCACCGCCGAGCAGCGCGGCGCCCACAGGGCTTGGCACCCACCCCGGGCTGGGACCTGATCATCCCCACCGGCCGCCGCAAGGGCCAGAGCCCCAGCCTCTACCGGGCGCTGTCCGAGCACGAGAAGACCCAGGCGTGCTCGGAGGCCGTCGGGGGGCGCACGCCGACTTCGCCGCCCTCGTTGATCCAGACCTGGCCGGGTATCTCGGGTGGCTTCGGTCGGCGGGCGAAGCGTTCGGGGTGGCGTTCGTATGCCTCGGCGAGTGCGACGGCCCGCTGGTCGCGGACCTCCTCTGCAGTGCCGAAGTGGACGGAGGCGGGGGTGTGCAGGCCGATCCCGGAGTGTCTGTGGTCGTGGTTGTAGTAGGTGGTGAAGGCGTCCATCCACTCCCGGGCATGGGTCAGCGAATCGAACCGTTCCGGGTAGTCGGCGGCGTACTTCGTGGTCCTGAACTGGCTTTCCGAGTAGGGATTGTCGTTGCTGACCCTGGGGCGCGAGTGACTCCTGGTGATGCCGAGGTCGATCAGCAGTTGGGAGACCTTCTTGCTGGTCATCGAGGTGCCGCGGTCCGCGTGCACCGTCTCGGGCACGATGCCGTTGCGCTCGATCGTCTCGCGGATCAACTCCTCCGCCCGCTCAGCCGTTTCGGCCCGCTCGACGGTGTGGCCGACGATGTAGCGGCTGAAGATGTCGATGACGACGTAGGCGTGGTACCAGATGCCCTTGTCCGGGCCGGGCAGCTTGGTGATGTCCCAGGTGAAGACCTGCGACGGGCCGGTCGCCACCAGCTCGGGAATCGTCCTGGCCGGGTGGGTGGCCTGGCGGCGGCGTTCGCCGTTCTGCCCGGCGGCGGACAGGATCCGGTACATCGTGCGCTCCGAGCACCAGTAGTTTCCCGCGTCCAGCTCACGCGCCCAGACCTGCGCGGGCGGCAGGTCGGCGTACTCCGGCCGGTTCAACAGTGCCAGGATCCCCGCCCGTTCGGCCGGTGAGAGGGCCGAGGCGGGCGCGGGTCTCGGGGACGGTGCGGGCTTCGGCCTGGGGTTGATGCGGCGGTAGTGGGTGGCGCATGAGCGCCCGGTCAGCCGGCAGGCCGCGGCGGTCCCCAACTGTCCCTGGACACCCGCGAACGCCTCATCGATCACGGGCGCGGTGGCATGCTTCAGTCCGCGCTCTCGGAGAGCAGTTCCAAGACCGCGTCGGCTTTTCCCATGACTTCCAGGGCCGCGTCCCGGCGGGCCAGATCCTTCTCCAGCCGTGCGACCTTCTTGCGCAGCCGCTCCAGCTCGGCCTGCTCAGCCGCCTTCTTCGGTCGCACCGCCGAGGTCCGCCGGTCGACCAGGGCATCCAGCGCGCCGGCCTCCCGGGCCTGGCGCCACTCGATGACGTGCGAGTGATACAGCCGTTCACGCCGCAGGATCGCACCCTTCTCCCCGGCCGGGGCGGCGTCGTACTCGGCAACGATCCGCAGCTTGTACTCCGCGGAAAACGTCCGCCGCTTCGGCTTCGGCGCCGGATCGTCACCGGCGGCGGGTATCGGGGTGGTGCTGGCCATGCTGAAGGGATCTCCTGTCTCGCTCATCCAGACTAACCCGACAAACCGGGTGTCTCAGCCGAGACTGTCAGGGAGGGCCTTCAGTGCCGGTATGGCCGGTTGCCGGCCGGTGATGCCGAGGTCAGCAACGTGATCATCACTGAGCTCAGCGACGCGCTCACGACCCTCGGCGCGGTCGTCTGTACCGTCGGCGCGCGGTCCGATGCGGCGGTCGTGGTCAGCGTTGGCAGGGGTGGTGTACCCAAGTGCCCTCACCGACACCCCCGCAGCGCTGGAGGACCTCTTCTCACGCCCCGACCGCCGAGGACGATAGGGCACGGGCCGCCCCCACGAACGCCTGGTCTCGTGTGGGTTCGGTGGACCGTCGGCCGGAGTACGGTGAACCCATCGGGATATTTCGAGCGCTCCCACCGCTTGCCGGTATCCCTCTCGGGGAAAGCGAGAGGAACGCAAGCTTTCACAGCAGCGATGCCTTGCCGGAGCAGGAAGACCGGCGGTGGGTCCGGCCGGTTCATCCCTCTGTCCATCGGCAACTCGCCGCGGACAGCACGATAAGGGCGGTGAGGACGCCAACCGTTCCATGACTGGCGGCGGTAGGTGTGGCCCTTCGCCTCACCCCGTGGGCACCTCACCCGCCTGGCAAAGAGGCTGGCATGAGACCTGTAGAACCGATGCCTTCGGCAGGGATGGCCGAGGTCCGTATCGTCGCCGCATCCCCCGAGGCCGCCCGCCGCGTCACAGAAGTCCTGCGGCACTGCTTCCCTGCCACCGAACAGCGCAGCTACCCCGCCGGCCACGATGGCGGGACCCGGCTCCACATCACTGTGGACACCACGCACACGCCCGAGCCCAATGCGACGGCCCCGCCGTGGCTGGTGACCAGCAAGTCAGCCGCGCGTGACCGCCCGCATCCGGACGAGGTCTGAGGGAGCCGGGCCTCAGATAAGCAGCTGCGACAGAGTCGGCTCCTCGCCGGGCATCCCGGCACCCCTCCGCCGCGATAAGCACGGCGCCTTTTCCCCCAGAGGTGGCAGTCATGGCATCGCTAGCCGACCGGAAGGCGTACCGCGAGAAGATCATGCGGGCTCTGTACGAGGCCACTGAAGGCAACCGCCTGCTGGGGATCACCGGGGCGAAGCTGCTCCAGGAACTCGCGATCCTCCAAGAGGATCTGGCGGCCGCCTGCACCTATCTGGTCGGCGAGGGCCTGATCACGGTCGACTGGGCCGCGGGCAATACGCCGCTCATGATCACGCTGACGCACCAAGGCATTCGACGTATGGAGTCTGAAGAGGAAGAGCACGGTTGACGCGGAGCCCGGGCGACGTCCGAGCTGCCCGGACTACGCGGTGCCAGGTACTCCAGGTGCCGTTGGCCGGGGGCTGGGCGCTGGGCGCTGGACGCAAAGGGATGCGTCTGGGGCCGGGCAGGCGAGGAAGTCGCCGTCCAGGTCTCGCTTGCGGGACTCGGATGAGACGGCATGAGGACCTGTCCAGGTACGGGAGCGCGTGCCCTTACCGGCGGAGTCCCGGAGGAACAACCCATCCGGCCGTCAGTGCTCGGGCTCCACAATGGGTATCGGTGAACCATGGCTGGCACCTTCACCACCCGCACGATCAACATCACAACCGGCTCCACGGAGACCCTGCACGACCTCACGAACGCATGCTCCGCGTTCCTCCGAGAGGTCGCTCACGGGCGAAACGGACTGCTGAACATCTTCACCCTCCACGCGACGTCCGGCCTGGCCATCATCGAGACCGGCGCGGGCAGTGACGATGACCTGTTGGCGGCCCTCCGCGACATTCTTCCCGCGGACGACCGCTGGCAAGACCGCCACGGCAGTCCTGGCCACGGCAGGGCCCACATGCTCCCGGCTCTGGTCCCACCACACGCCACATTGCCCGTAGTCGACGGTGAGCTGGAGCTGGGGACCTCGCAGTCCGTCGTACTGGTGAACACCGACCGGGACAGCCCCGAACGCCAAGTCCGGCTGTCTTTCCTCAGCTGACCCACACGACCCACGCGGCCCTGCGGCTGACAGTCCCCTGCTGGCAGCCGGTGCCGTACGAGACCGTCCAGTTTCCCGCACGGGAGGCTCCGTATCGGTCCGGCGGGTCTTACCGCGAGTAAGATGGAAATACCGAGAGCACTTCGTACACCAGTCTCCGTGCTCGTGTCGCTTTCGGCGATTCACGACACCGGGCGGGTTGCGATCGGCCCGGGGCAGGGTCCGCGCCATGACCACGACCATTCGGTATACGCATGCGGTCGAAGGCCGGACCTCTTCGCTGCCCCTCCGACTCATGCTGGCGCCGGCCGGTACCGCTCCGGCTCTGCTCGACGGTGCGTGGTGGCCCCGCTCCCGTGACCTCACGGCAGAACTTCCCGCACTGACGGCCGTCCTCGATCCGCTGTGGGGGCGGATCACCCATGTCACGGTAAACCCCACGTTCTGGCCGGTCATCCCACGGAAGGTGCCCGTCGACGGGCATGTGGTGGGTGTCGGCTGGTTCAAGGCCGAGCAAGATCCCCACAAGCTGCTGCTGCTCTCCTACAACACCGGCCGTTGGGACCTGCTGGTGATTCCACCGGAGACCGTCCCCGCCACAGCCGCCCGGCTCATGACGGAGGCCGCCTATCCGCTGGGCACCCTCACCGCGAGCGCCCTGATGGAGGAAGCGGAGCAACGCCGGATCGCGGAGGAGATGGAGCTGTCCCTGGTTTCGGTCTGGGATTCCGAAGGCGGCCATGGAGCAAGACTGCCGACATCACGTTCCCCCGCCCAAGCAATCGTTGCTCAGGTACCAGATGCGGTGGAAAGTATCTGAGTATCGTGGATACCTTCGAGAGCGCGGCGTCGATTCCCGTCCCGCGCCGGAAGAAAGCTCCGGGCCAACAGCCACCTTCGGTACTCATGCCCCATCCGTACGCTTCAGAGCGGTCAGCACCGGTCAATAGCGGTACTGAGGCGCCCCCGGATGGCGCCCTCTCAAGGGCATTCCTACAGTTCAGAGCGGTTTATGGGGGCTGAGCGCCAGTGATTCCCAAGCTCAGAGCGCGAGTTCGATTCTCGTCACCCGCTCCATGAGAAAGCCCCAGGCCAACGGCCAGGGGCTTCTTTTCCGTCTGGTCCGCATCAGGGGTTCGGCACCACCTTCGCACCACCAGCCCTCGCGTCACCTCATTCGGTGCCCGAGGTGTCCTGTCAGCAGGTCAGCGAAGACGGGTAGGCCGGCCTTCGCGAGACGGGCGACGGCATCAACGAGGGTGACTGGCGGGTTGCGCTTCTCTCCGACAAGTCTGACTACCGTCTCCGCGACCTCGTGCGGCAACTCCTTGTACAGCCCGCACAGGTACGAATCCGGGTCGATCACTCGCACTCCGCGCTCGGCCAAATCACCGGCAGGGAAGTCGGCAACGTTCCACGTGATCAGGGCGTCGGCACCGGCCACCACCGCTGCCGCCGAGTGATGCCGGTCGTCGGGGTCATCACCCGGCATTTCATCCACGAGGTGCCCGTATACCGCGGTCTCGATCTCGCAGTCGGGGAAGAAACGCCGGACGGCTTAGGCAACTGCGGCAGCCGACTTCGCCGAACGCTTTCCCTCCCGGACTATTCCGACCGGCTCACGGAGGAGACCAGCGTCAACGGCCGCGGAATGACGGACAGCTCGCGGGCAGCAGGTCTGCATAACGTGGATGCGCGCGTACGACACCCAAGCCGAGGCCGGCACGTTCAACTCGCCTGGAGGGGCGCGATGTTCGATGCCGAAGACGTGGGCGTGCTCCTCGGCCTGGACGCCGGCAAGAGTGCTCATCACGGCCATGGGCTCACCCCGGCCGGGAAGAAGGTCTTCGACAAGCAACTGCCCACAGCGAGCCGAAGCTGCGGGCCGTCTTCGACAAACTGACCGCGAAATTCGGCACCGTCCTGGTGACCGTGGACCAGCCCGCCTCCATCGGCGCTCTCCCGCTGGCCGTGGCACGGGACGCGGGCTGCAAGGTCGCCTACCTGCCCGGCCTGGCGATGCGCCGGATCACCTGTATCCGGGCGAGGCCAAGACCGACGCGCGTGACGCGGCGGTGATCGCGGACGCCGCCCGCACCCTGCCCCACGCCCTGCGCTCTCTGGAACTGACCGACGAGATCACCGCCGAACTGACCTTCCTGACAGGCTTCGACCAGGACCTCGCCGCCGAGGCCACCTGTACGTCCAACCGGATACGTGACACAGGCCACCTGAAGTGGATCTCGGACGCCCCGTGGCTTCCCCACTGCCTGCGGCATCGGCCACGCCCACCGCCACGACTCGGCCCCGGCGGAGGTGATCACGACTGGGCGGCCACCCTGGGGGTAAGCAGGTCGAGCGCTTCCTCCCATTGGAAGCGGTCCGCGCCACCGCCGGCCTTGGGGCGGTGGGGTTCGTAAGAACCGATCAGGATGCCCATCGCGCGCAGCTTCCCCAGGCTCTCGGCGTATGCGGGGTGGGCGGCCTGGGCAGAGTTCACGTACGGCAGGGCGGCGGTGGGGGTGCCGAATCCGTACGACTCGCACAGGATGCCCAGGGCCAGGGTGTCCGAGATACCGGCCGCCCACTTGTTGATCGTGTTGAACGAGGCCGGGGCGACGGCGATCGCATCCGGGGCCGGGAGTGGACGAGGGTCGCCAGGAGACCGCCAGGCCGAACGAATCGGGTACCCGGTCCGGGCTTCGACGGCTTCCGCGTCGATGAAGCCCAGACCCTGCGGCGTGGCAACGACGCCCACGTCCCAGCCGGTGCCCTGCGCCGCCGCGATCAGCCGTCCGACGTCACCGGCGATGCCCGATCCACACACGACGACGTACAGAAACGGCTTCTTGGTCCGCTGGTCGGACTGCTCACTCACGCGGGAACTCCCAGTTGACAGCTGAACAGGTGTAGTTCAGGCAGCGTACGACGACGGTCGCGGGCAGCCATGTCCGCGACCAGCTCCCGGATGGCCGGGCGCCGGATGTCCTGCGCCGCGCAGCTCTCGGCGATACGGAGCGCCTGGTATCCGTCGGCGAGCCGGCCCTGCTGGCTATAGGCGCGGGCCGTCTCGACCCACAGGGCCGCGCGCTGCTCGGGGACGGGAATGTGCCGTCGTGTGCGGGCGAGCCCTGCTCACCGCACGGGGAAGCCGAAGGAGTACCCCTGCTGCTTCAGCCAGGGCAGGATCTCGCGCAGAGCGGCCAAGGTCTGGGAGCGATCCCCTCCCGCGTCGTGGAAGAGGACGGTCGGCCCGTTGGAGATCTCTCTCTTGACGGTGGCGACCATGGTGTCCACACCGGGACGCTCGAAGTCTTTGGAGTCGACGTTCCAGCCCAGCGGCCGCATCCCCCGGGACGCGGCGAGCTGTCGGCTGTACGGGGTGAAAGCACCGCCCGGAGCCCGGTAATACTGCGGCCGGACGCCTCCGGACGCCTTGGTGATCATGCGTTCGGCATCCAGGATCTGCTGGGACTGGTACGCCTCGGACTTGGTGTCCATGGTGGTGTCGTGCGAGATCGTGTGGTCGCACAGCCGGTGCCCGTCTGCCACGACCTCCTTGACCAGGTTCGGGTACGCCTGGGCCTGCGTGCCCACCATGCAGAACGTAGCCTTCACACCGCTGTCCTTCAGCAGTTGCAACACCTGCGGCGTCCAGACCGGGTCCGGTCCGTCGTCGATGGTGATGTTGACGCCCCGGGCGCCGCGGTCCGAGGCATGCGCGATGTCCGCCGACACCTTGGTCACCTGGTTCTGGCGCTGGGCGTCCGGCGCTGAGACACGCGCTTGAGGACCCCCTCCGACGGGGCCGGCCTGTGCGGTCCACACCGAGGTGGCAGCGGCGACCGCTGTCACCCCGAGCGCCGTCGCGAGAAGCCGACCGTGCCATCCCCTTCCCTTATGCCTTGCCATGTCCGCCCGCCCCTTTGCTGTCTCCGCCGATGCCGTGCCCACATGAAGGCATACGAACGCCCTTAAAAGATCCCTCTGTTACCGATCGCTGACGAATTCGCAGGGGGCCGACGACAAACGCAGGAGCTCCGCGACAGATGAACACCAGCACCAAGGACATCCAGATCGCGCAGCCGGCACTTCGGCACCGACAGCGCCGTGTCGAGGACCGCATCAGCAATGCGCGCGCCACCGACCCACGCAACCTCCCCTCCCCTCCCCTGCGCGGCACGGCCCAGAACCAGACCTGGCTGGAGATCGCCCAGCTCGCACTCGACCTGCCGGCCTGGATGCCGTCGGGCCGGCGGCCTGCGCACACGCCCCAACAGACGAAGAAGAGCCCGTCAGTAAGCTGACGGGCTCTTCGCGAAAGATCGAGGCTAACCTGCCATCAGGTCAGATCGTCGGTGTGTCATCGACGATCTCCTTGTGCGGTTCGACAATGAACCTCCAGCCATCGCTGGGCTCCAGGAACCGCACTCGGGTCGGGTAGATGTCCAGGGCACGGCGGTCGCGGTTTTGGCTGTTCGTGTTCTTCCGCCCCCGGGCCGGCTCCTCGTACAGGTCGACCTTGACGTCCGGCACCGCGACGGATTCCTCGCTCCAGCGCTGAACGATCCCCGCGCCGAACGCGTCCCGCGCAGCGGAGTAGAGCGAATCCAGGGATTCCTTGTTCCCGTCGGGCACGAAGAGGGCGAGGTTCAGAAGGATGCCGGCACTCTGGAGAACCTCGATTTCTTCCCCTGCTTTGTCGGCAATCCAGATCCCACGCTCTTCGACATTGTCCGGGAGGACATGAATTTCCTCACCGAAGATCGTCCTCGCGATGAAGGACCCTCCCTCGAAATTCTTACCCGGCTTCGTAAGGAAAGCCGGAGCGTAGCAGTCGAGAGGAAGGCCATCCATCTCCGCCGAGACGAAGATGTCGTCCTGGAGGCCCAATTCTGAAACCTCTCCGGCCGTAAGACGTCGAGCCGTAACCTTCTCGGTATTCACGCCATTCCCCTTTTTTCGCGGCGTCCTGTAAATCCATTAGGACTATATCATGAAAGCGAACAGTCGGTCCCTTTACACACGCCTTCGCGCTCACGATAGTACAGGCAACCCTCCGAGTAATTCCTTCCGACGGAACAGCAGACAAACCCCCTTCGAACCGCCGACGAAACGCAGCCCCGTAGAGAAATACGGTGAGGCCCAAGAGGTGGCTCACCGCTTCGGCGGAGTCTTCGGAATCAAGTCGGCCGCCAAGTGAAATGCGAGCGGTCTTGGTCGAATGGCAACCCGGCGACCCGATCGCGCGAACCACGGCGGTCGCCTCTCCGACAGGGCACTTCACGCCTCGCCCCTACGGCCGCCTTCGCGTGGCCGCCGTCTCTTCACCCACGGCCCATGCGGATCGATTGGAGTAGTACCGGCGCTCCCAATCCAATCGATCCGCACCAGCACATTACGCGAGTTCGGTTCTCGTCACCCGCTCCACCATGGAGGCCCTGGTCAGACACCGGGGCCTATTTGTTGCCGGCCGGCCGACGGCCGCTCCGCAATGATTGACGGACGAGAGCGTACGCGGCTGACAGCCGTGTTACAGGCCCCCGGGGTGCTGCGAGAGCCCATCCGGGGGCGCGCGCTCTGCATCCCGTTCCGCAGGGATCGCGGTGATGACGTCGATCCCACCGTCGCATGGACGGAAAAGCCATCCGCGATTCCTCGGCGCGAGGATGACGCCTGCCGTATCGAAGTCCGCGACCTTGCGCAGCAAGGGATCGAAAGTCGTGGGCCGGTTCGCGGGAGTCCCCATATATGGGAGTCCCCATATAGAGGTGCGTGTACGTGCGGAAATCGGGCACCTCGGTCTCGTCCGCCAAAACGGTCCGCCAGTGGTCGCCTGGGCCGACCCGCTCCAATTTCGGTTTCCGCGCGGAGATGGATCGCCGCTCCACCGGACGGGCACATGGCTCTATTCGCGAGTGAGTCGTGAAGCAAGTGGAGAGGCATGACTCGTCTTGGGCGCGAGGGCGGTGTGCCGCAGGCGGCCGGCGCCTCGGTGCGGGAGTGCAGCAGACGCCGGGCGGGCTGCGGAAAAGGTCTGGACTGCCTGCTACGGGCCCTGCCGCCGCGCTCCGGACTCCGGGCCCGTAGGCGTTGGCCCGCAGGTGGCTACGCGCCGGGACGGCCATGTCACCGCAGCGGGCCCGACACCTCTCGGTGTCGGGCCCGCTGGGCGGTCGGCGCGTGGGCCGGGGTGCCTGGTCGGCACCCCGGCTCATGCGTCAGGCGTGGGAGCCGGCCTTGCGACGGCGTACGACGAACACCGCACCCGCGCCGATCGCCAGGGCCGCGCCGCTCGCGAGGGCGAGCTGCGACGTCGGGGAGGACGAGCCCGTGGCGGCGAGGCTGCCGCTCACGGGACTGGCCGACGCGCCGCTCTGCGGCTTGAGGTCCGAGGTGTTCGGCTTGGTCTTGCCGGGCTTGGCGTCGTCGACCTTGCCGGGCTTGGCGTCGTCAACCTTGCCGGGCTTGCTTCCCGCGGCGGCGATCAGGAACTCGTAGCCCTCAAAGTCCGCGCTGCCGCAGATGCGACCGTCGTCGTTGAAGTAGTCACCGCCGACGAAGGTGACGCCGTTGCCCGCGGGGGCCGAGGCGTCGATCGTGAGGCGCATCTTGACGTCGGCGTGGGCACCCGCCTTCAGCGGACTGATGGCGTCCATGTAGTTCCTGTTGTCGACGGTCTTCCACGTCGAGGACGAGGCGGACAACCACTGCAGGTGCACCAGGTCGTCGATGCCCTTGAGCCCGCTCCGGTCGGTCGCCTCGATGTGGGCGAACGGAAGCACCCTTTCCATCGTCTCGTCGGTGCCGTTGGTCACCCGGAGATTGAAGTTGACCTTCGTGCCGGCGGCGACTGTGGACGGCAGACCCGTGAGGACCATGGTGAGCTTGGCCTCGGCGAAGCAGCCCGAGCCGTCCCACTCCCTCGCCTCGGACAGTGCCTTGTTGGCGGCGGTCTTGGCAGCGAGTGCCGCCTTGGTGGCCTTCTGCGCCTGGCCCAGCGTCCGGGCTGCGGCGACCCGCTCGTCGTCACGCGCGTCCAGGGCCTCCACGACCTTGGCATCGGCGGCGGCCTTGGCCTCACCGGCGGCTACGGCGGCGGCTTCTGCCGTGGTGAGAGTCGTCGCCGCGGCGGCCTTCTCCTCCTCGGTGGCCGTCTCCGGGAGGGCGTCGACCGCTGCCTTGGCGTCGACGACCGCCTGATCGGCGTCGGTCTTCGCGGAGGCGGCGTCGGCCGCCGCGGCCTGGGCGGCCTTGGCCGCCACGGCCAGCGGAGCGGTGTCGGACATGGCCGCTTCCAGAGCCGCGCGGGCGGCGCTCTCGGCCGCTACGGCGTCGTCGTACGCCGCCTCCGCTGCTGCGACGGCCTTTTCCAGCTCCGTGATGGACGGCAGGTGCTGCGTCTGCGCTGCCGGCTTGTCGTCGGCGAACGCGGGGGTGACCGACAGCAGGAGGGCAGGCGTGGTCACTGCGGCGGCAACAGCTGTGGCAAGAATCCGGCGAATCTTCACAAGAGCCCTTCGGGGTCCGAAAAGAGAAGAAAGGGTCGCAGCGGAATGGGACACGCAGATGCGACTTGAGGTGATCGTATGGCCGGGGCAACGGCCGACCGTCACAATTTTTTCACCTGTTCCGGCCGACACCACAACACCGGGACAGACAGAAGAGACGAAAGGGTGCAGTTGCTTTCACTGCCTGTGCTTTCACTGTGAGGAACGCCACATGAACCTGGATGCGTCGCTCTACGCCTCCCCCGGCGCCGCCCCACCCGGCGAGCGCCCGCACCTCCGCGCACGCGACCCTGCTGCCGGAACGCATCCCATCCGGGCAGATGCCGCCTGTGACGTCGACCGTCCCGAAGACCTGGAGGCACTGGTCCACTGCGCTCACCACCTGGGCGGCCGGGAGAAGAGCCGGGGCGTTTCCGTCAAGGAACTCCACAGGGAAGCGATCGAGGCCGCGAAGCAACTCGCACGCCGCACCGCGCCCCATCCGTACGCCTCAGAGCGGTGACCAGCGGTGGATACGGGGCCTTCGCCCACCTCGGCAGTGAGCCACCGGGACCGCCGTTTCCGCAAGTCAGGGGCTACTTCGACACTCAGCGTGCCATGGATTCCCAAGCTCAGAACGCGGGTTCGAAGATTCACGGCGCAGCGGACTTCACCGCCGACTACGTCATACGGCGGCAATAGATATGTCCCGACTTGCCTAAGTTGCCGGATCTGGTCAAGGTTGCCTGAAAGGTGAGACACGTCACGACCACACTTGCATGCCTCACCTGCCCTACAGAGGGAGAGCGACCATGACTGGCAGTTCCCATGCGCATGGCTCAGGGGACACGCAGGTGCGGCACCCCGTCCAGGAGACGCTGGCGCACCCCGTGCAGATGGTGACGACGGCAGTGGAGAAGGTCCCTGGCGCCGAGAAGGTCAAGGTGGTCTTCGACGGTGTTCTGGACTCCGTCGGAATCGTCTCGCCCCATGCACGGCGTGTCGCGGCGTACACCGGTGCCGGGCTGCTCGGCGTGGCCGGTGTGGTCGAGTGGCCAGTGGTCGCGGCGGGCGCTGCCGTGGTGTGGCTCACGCAGCCGCGTCCCAAGGATGCCGCGGCGGTCCAGGCAGCAGGCGAGGCCCGCGCCGAAGGACTGCAGGCGAAGCACGCCGCCAAGTCGGCCAAGGCGTCGACCGCCGCCGGGAAGGCAAAGACCCGTCCGGGCAAGGCCACGTCGGGGACGGCGAAAACCCGCGCGCCCAAGTCGACGAGCACCTCGGGCACGGCAAAGGCCCGCTCGACCAAGCGCGCCACCACGAGCGCCACGAACACCTCGCGCACCAAGGCAGGTGGGCGGAAGAAGCCTTAGACGCCGGCCTTCCACCCGCTCCGACGACCGTTCCGTCCCCGGCCCGTGCGGTAAGCCCGCGAAGGTGAGACATGCTGCTCCGCTTGCTGACCGGGCTGCCCGCCGTGGCCCTCCAGAACGCCTTGGCTGCCCCCGTCGAGGCCACCCGCCGGATCGCCCCGCCGGCCACCGACACGGCGCGGATGGTAGCTGAGCTTGTGAGCGCCGGTGCGCGTGGCGTTGCAAGCGGCGCGGCGGCGGTGTCGGCGACCGCACTGCGGGTCGGCAGGGTCGCTCGCAACGCCGTGACCCCTCAGGTCGGTTACTGGCGTGCCGGGTCCCGCATGCACCTCGCACTGCGGCAACATCCGGACGCGCAGGAGTCCACCGTGGAGCGCCTCGAAGCCGCCTGCGAGAAGGTGGCCGTCGAGCTGGCCGAGCACCCCGATGTGCTGATCGCCTACTGGGACGGCGGCCTGGAGCGTCTGGTCATGGAGACCACCGAGGGCGCGGTCGACGAGCAGTTGGTGGACCGGGTGTCCGAACTTGCCGCCGAACACGGGCTGGTGCACGTCGCCGACCAGACGCTGGAACACACGCACCCGGGTGCAGCCGGCGGCGTGCGCGCCAATGCTGTCGCCGTGGCGTGCGACGCGGCGGGCATCGCCACCGCCCTCGCGGCAAGAACGGCCTTTCTGAAGCCCGTGCCGGAGGTCGTCGTGGCCGCGGTCGTCGTGATGCGCGAGGACTCCCGGGTACGGACGGTGCTGAGCCGCGCGCTGGGCTCGGACCTGGCCGATCTGGTGCTCGCCGCGGCCCATGCGGCTGTCTGCGGGATCGGGCAGTCGCCGAGTCCGCTCCTGCTCGACGCGGCATTGCGGACCGCCCAGTTGGTGGAGTCGGTTGCCCAGCTCGCGACGTTCGACGCCCTGCACGACACGCTGTGCGCCCCGGACAGGCCGACCGTGGCCGGAGACGATGTCGTACGTCCGCCGCTGCGTTCGTGCCCCGGTGAGCAGTACGCCGACGCCGCGATCAACGGGATGCTGGGCGGCGCCGTCACCACGCTCCTGTTCACCCGCAGCCTCGATGGGGCGGCCGAGACCGCACTGGCCGGTTCGCCCAAGGCTGCGCGCTACGGTCCGGCGGCCTTCACCGCGGCGCTCGGCAGTGCCCTGGCGCGCGAGGACGTGCTGGTCCGCAACCCGGAGCGGCTGCGGAGGCTGGAGCTCGTGGACACCGTGGTCCTGCATCCCGAAGCGCTGCGCAGCACCCGGCGCACCGTGCTCGAGGTCCATCCCAGCATGACCGGCTGGGATCACCGCCGGCTGTGGCGGGCGTCCACCGCAGCCCTGAGTGCGCCCGGGGACGGGGCGATGCCGTCCGGGGAGCCGAGGCTCCGCCTGCGACCGGTGCCCGACGAGATGGCGTCGAGCACGGGTCTTTCGGACACGGGACTGCCGGACACGGGACTGATGATCGCGTCGGCGCGCGGCACAGATGTCGGTACGGTCCTGGTCGGCCGGGAGGTCGACCCGATGGCCGAGGCCGTGTTGGACGCGGCACGCCGGGCGGGCCTGCACGTTGTCGTACTGGACGACCACTCACTCGGTGAGTTCGGGACCCTGGCCGACCAACTCGCCTCCGCCGAACTCCCGTTGGCCGACGTAGTGGCCGGCCTGCAGAGCGACGGGCGGACGGTCCTCACGGTGGCGCGCGTGCCGGTCGACCGAGCGGCGCCGCAAAGGGCGTTGACCGCTGCCGCCCGCGACGTACTCAACGGGCTGCTCCGCAGCGACATCGCCGTCGCCGTCGCCGACGAGCGCAGCGCTGTCGTCTGGGACGCGGACATTCTGCCCCTGCGCGGGCTGGAGGGTGCGTGGCGGTTGCTGTCCGCCGTGCCCGCGGCACGGACGGTCAGCCGACGGGCCAAGTTCCTCGCCGAGGCGGGCGCCACGCTCTCCGAGCTCCTGGTGCTCACCCGCGGGGCCCGGACGCAACGGGTCCCCTTCCCCCTCGAACTGCGGATCAGCCCGGTCAACATCGCCACCGCCGCGGCTCTGGTGTCGGGCTGGTGCACCGCACTGGGTACTGCCACCGGTACGCCCCCGCACCCCAGGCCGCGGGTGCCTTGGCACGCTCTGCATCCGGAGGAGGTCATGGCCCGGCTGGCGAGGGCGCCGCGGGCCGCGCCCACCGCATGGGCGACGGTGCGGGCCCGGGCCGACCACGTCGTGGGCGCCGCAGCCACCCACCCGGCCTTCGCGCCGGCGCGGCTCGGCGCACGTCTGGCAGGCGCCACGTGGGCCGAACTCGACGATCCGTTCACCCCCATCCTGCTGATCGGTGCCACCGCGTCCGCACTGCTGGGATCCGCCGTGGACGCGTTCCTCGTCGTCGGCGCCGTCGCGGGGAACGCCGTGGTCGGCGGAGTACAGCGGCTGCGCGCGGAGCAGGCGCTGTCCGAGCTCGTCACAGGGCAACGGCGAACAGCCCGGCTCCTGCCCGACGTGTCAGCAGATGAGGCGTCCCTTGTCGAGGCCGAACGACTGGCGCCCGGCGAAGTGATCGAGTTGCGCACCAACGACGTCGTGCCGGCCGACGCGCGCCTGCTGGAGGTCAGCGGCTTCGAGGTCGACGAGTCCTCGCTGACCGGCGAGTCACTGCCCACTCGCAAACAAGTGGCCGCCGTACCGGAGGCGTCCGTCGCCGACCGCAGTTCCATGGCCTTCGAGGGCACCACTGTGGTGGCCGGCCGTGCCCGCGCCGTGGTGGTGGGCACCGGCGACCAGACCGAAGCCGGCCGCGCGGCGTCCCTCGCCGCCCGGGTCCCCACCTCGGCAGGGGTCCAGGCACGACTGCACCAGCTGACCCGCCGGGTCCTGCCCCTCACCCTCGCCGGCGGCGCCACGGTGGCCGGGCTGTCCATGCTGCGCGGCCGCCCGGTGCGCACCGCGCTCCAGGGTGGGCTTGCAGTCGCGGTGGCCGCCGTCCCCGAGGGCATGCCCTTGGTGGCGACGGTGGCACAGATGGCC
This sequence comes from Streptomyces sp. NBC_00846, assembly GCF_045207325.1. NCBI lineage: Bacteria > Bacillati > Actinomycetota > Actinomycetes > Kitasatosporales > Streptomycetaceae > Streptomyces > Streptomyces sp. NBC_00846. Next base: position 3,539,609 of record NZ_CP108846.1, read on the forward strand.
GCGGCACGGCGGCTCAGCAGGCTGGGTGTCCTGGTACGCACGCCGCGCAGCCTGGAGGCCCTGGGGCGCGTGGACACCATGTGCTTCGACAAGACCGGGACCCTCACAGAGAACCGGTTGCGGGTGGTCCGTCTGGTCACTGCCGACGGCGCCGAGCACCCGGCGTCCGGCCCCGAAGCGGAACAGATCCTTCGCGTCGCCGCCCGAGCCTGCCCCCGCGTCGCCGAGCAGCCGGGCGTCCACGCTCACGCCACCGACGAGGCCATCCTGGTGGCCGCCCCGCGCGAGACCGGGTGGACCAGCGTGCGGGCCCAGCCCTTCGAGGCGAGCCGGGGCTACGCGGCCACCATCGGACGGGACGCCGACGGCGACGACATGTTGGTCGTCAAGGGGGCGCCTGAAGTCATGCTGCCGTGCTGCCCCGATGCGGATCCGACAGCCGTCGAGACGGCACATGCTCTTGCCGCCCAGGGCCTGCGGCTGCTGGCCGTCGCCCAGCGCCGCCTCGCCGCGGACGAGGCGGCGGAGGCCCTGGACAAGCCTCTTGAACTGCTGGAACTCATCGGCTTCGTGGCACTTGCCGACAGCCCTCGCGCCAGTTCGGCCCCGCTCGTGGCCGGTCTCGGCGAGATCGGCGTACGACCCGTCATGCTCACCGGCGACCACCCTCAGACCGCCCGTTCCGTGGCGGTGGCTCTGGGCTGGCCATCGGATGTCACGGTCGTCACCGGCGACGAGCTGGCCGCACTCGACCGGGCGGGGCGGGCGGGCCTGCTCCGGGACTGCGGCGTCGTGGCCCGCGTCGCACCCGAGCAGAAGCTGCAGGTGGTCGAGGCGCTCCGGGAGGCGGGACGCGTCGTGGGCATGGTCGGGGACGGCGCCAACGACGCCGCCGCCATCCGCGCCGCCGATGTCGGGATCGGCATCGCGGCACGCGGATCGGCCGCCGCGCGCAACGCCGCAGACCTCGTGATCACCAACGACGAACTGTCGGTTCTCATCGATGCCATCGGCGAGGGCCGTGCCCTGTGGCGCAGCGTGGCCGACGGGATCAGCATTCTGCTCGGAGGGAACGCCGGCGAGGTCGGCTTCTCCGTACTCGGCACCTTGCTGTCCGGTACATCGCCACTGTCGACGCGTCAGCTGCTGCTGGTCAACCTGCTCACCGACATGTTCCCGGCGATGGCGGTCGCGGTCACTCCCCACGATCCGGAACCCACCGGTGAGCCCGGCGCAGCCGACGGCGCACCCGTGGGTCTCGCCGTCCTCGGCCCGCCACTGACCCGCCAGATCCGCCACCGTGGCGTGATCACCGGAATCGGCGCGGCCATCGCATGGCTGCTCGGCAGGCTCACTCCGGGCTCGGCGCGGCGCACCAGCACGATGGCCCTGTGCGGTGTGGTCGGCGCCCAGCTCACCCAGACCGTCGTCGGACGCCGCCACAGCCCATTGGTCCTGGGCACCGTCCTCGGCACCGCCGCCGTGCTCATCGCCCTCGTCCAGACGCCGGTCGTCAGCCACTTCTTCGGGTGCACGCCGCTGGGCCCTCTGGCGTGGGCCGGCGTGGCCGTCGCCGTCGGCGCCGCCGCCCTCGGGCCCCGCGTACTGCCGCAGGCCGAGCGGCTGCTGGCCGACCTCACCTCGCGAGTGCCTCCCGTGGTGCGGCTCGTCCACTGACGAGCTCCGGACCGCCGGTGCCGTAGTTGCCCGGGACAGCGCCACAACGGCTTCGGGCGGGGGTGCACATCGCCGACGACGCTGCGGGCCCCCGGGCTCAGTCGGGCCCTTGGCCCCCCAGTGTGCGCCGCTGGATCAGCCGTGAAATGTCCTTCGCGGTGACGATCCCCACCAGATGGTTCCCGTCCACGACGAGAATGCGCATGCCAGTACCCGGGCGGAGCTTGTCGAGAGCCTCATTCAGAAGATCACCCGGGGCGGCAACCGCGCACTGTGACAACGGGATCGCCACGTCGCGCACGCGCAGCGCCTCCTGGCGCGCTCCCGGTATCCGGGCAAGCCTGCGTATCTGAACGATCCCGCTGGGACGACCTTCGAAATCGAGCAGCGGCACGACGGAATGGCGGGATTTCACTGCCACCTCGTCGATGAAATGCCGGATGGTCAGCCAGTCGGCGCCGGTGGTCACCGGGCTGGACATGACATCGGCGACCTTGACGCCCCGCAGTTCTGTGTGGATCACGGCACGCTGCCGTTCCGCGCCGGCGACGACTGTGATGAAGAGACCGACGAAGACGAGCCACAGCCCGCCCGGCGCCCCGCGCAGGAAGGAGATCCAGCCGAAGGCCATCATCAGGCCGCCCACGACCTGACCGCTTCGGGAGGCCACCCGATCCGCACGTTCCCGGTCTCCGGTACGCCACCACAACAGCGCCTGCACCACCCTTCCGCCGTCGAGCGGCGCAGCGGGAAGGAGGTTGAATGCGCCCAGGAACAGGTTCGCCCAGCCGAGCCACACCAGAACGGCGGCGGGCACCGCCCAGCCGGACATCGCGTGCAGCCCGATTCCCGCTCCGAATGCGGCGCCTCCGATGACCAGGCTGGTGAGCGGCCCGCTGATCGCCACCGCGAAAGCCACCGCGGCCGTCGGCGGTCGCCCCATCCTGGTCATCCCGCCCAGCGCCCACAGCGTCACATCCTGTACCGCGATCTTCTTCCTGCGGGCAGTCGCGGCGTGGGCCGTCTCGTGGAGCAGGAGGCTGCCCATGAGCAGCAGGGCCCCCACGGCACTGGCGAAGGTGTACACCGCGTCCGGGCGCCCTGGAGTCCATGCGGGAAGGGTCTGGCGGCCGAGGCCGTACGCGAACACAACCACCAGCAGCGGCACGCTCCAGTGCATCCGCAGTGGTACCCCGACAACTTGTCCGACACGGACCGAGCCGTTCATCGTCGTCTCCCGTCGGCCCGGCACCCGGTTCACCGGGCAGGACCTAGCGACCTGACTCCATGAACCGACCAGCACGGCACCCACCCACAATTGTCGCTCTCTTGTTGTCACCAACACGCGTCATCGTCCGCAGCCGCGTCGGAACTGGACGTCGGTCGGACTGAACGGGTCTATCGGCAATTGCCGGGAGAGCCGCTCAGCATGCCGCTACCGTGACACGGCGGAACTGCCGGCAGTGTCGGGGCAGGCAGGCCCCGCTCGCACCGGCTGCATGCCGGGCTGCGCCCTCCCGGGAGCATGCGCTGCCCTCGTGGACTCCGCTCGTGCTGGATAGGCTGTGCGGAACGCGTCAGGAATCGCGCGCTGGTGTGCCGGGAAGTCTGGTCGGCGGTCTGGAGACAGGTGTCTCCCGACGTTTGCCGATGCCCCCGGAGGACTACCCCCATGCCGGATACCCCACGCGAGCGTTCCCCCTTCCTCGGCCTCTTGCCGTGGGACGAGCGCCCGGCGGTCAGCGAGGCGCTGCGGACCGAAACCGCCGGCGGTCCGGTCCTGCCGGCCGTGGCGGTCGTGGCCCTGATCCGGGCGAATTCTGCCGGGCGCGGTGCGTACGAGTCGGTGGGCGATGCTCATGTCGGGGTCAGCTCCCTGGCGCTCGACCTGTCGGTCGGGCACCGGGCCTCGGACGGCCTGTTGTACGCGAGCGTCTCGGCGGTGGGGGGCGGTTCACCGTCGGGGTGGGCGGTGCCGATGGCCACCGGCACGGCGTTCACGCCGGCCGTCCTCACCGTCCTCGGCACCAGTCTTCCCTGGGCGCCGCGCGTGTTTCTGCCGGCCTTTGCGATGGCCGACGCTCTCGGCCCGATCCTGATCAACGCCCTGTTCTTCATCGCCGACGGCATCCCGGACATCTGCCGGCGCGAACAGCGCGTGCCGGTCGTCGCCACCGGCGCGAACCACCGCGTGCGAACCGTTCTGCACAGCATGGACCTGGACCGGTTCCTCAGCCACCCCGACGACAAGCCACGACACGAGGAGCACCGGTGAGCACCCCCGAGGCAACCACTGACTGCTTCCATGGATACACGGACCTGCTGGCCACGGCAGCCGCGACCGGCCGCCGTCTCACTCGCCGCGAGCTCGATGCCCTGCGCACATTCGGCGAGCAGGCCGCGGGAAACGGGGCGGCGTTGCGCCAGGTCGTCTCGAACCATCTCGAAGCCGCTCGTTCGGCTTGGCCGGGCCCACCCGTACCGGTCGACAGCGCCCTCGCCGTCATGTCCCAGGCCATCGACGCACTGGCCGAGGGATACGACCAGGCCCAGCACTTCGCCATCCGGCAACAGGAAGCCGCCCGCCGCGAATTCATCGATGACCTCCTCTACGGACGCAGCAACCTCGGCCGTCTGGCCGAACGCGCGGAACGCTTCGGCCTGCGTCTGTCCCACGCCCATGCCGTCGCCGTGACCCAAGGTGCCGCCCCCTACGCCGAAGGCGACGAAGTGCCCCGGAGGGTGGAACGCGCGGTGACCGGCCGCTTCGGTGCACGACAGATCCTCCTCACCACGAAGGAAGGACGGCTGATCTGCATAGCCCCCGGCGACCAGCGCGACGTGCTCACCTACTTCGCCAAACAGGCCCATGCCGCAACCGACGGCGGACGCACCGCGATCGGCCGCACCCACCGCGGAGCCGGCGGCGTCGTCCACTCCTACGAGGAAGCCCTCAACACCCTCGACCTCGCTATCCGCCTCAGCATGGACGCCCCTGTCCTCCACACCGCCGACCTGCTGGTCTACCCCGTCCTGACCCGCGACCGCCAGGCGATGGCCGACCTCGTACGCACCGCCCTCGGCCCCCTCCTCCAAGCACGAGGCGGCCCCAAAACCTCCCTCGACACCCTCACCGCGTATTTCGAAAGCGGCTGCAACGCAACCGAAACAGCACGTCGGCTCTCCCTCAGCGTCCGCGCCCTCACCTACCGCCTCGAACGCATCCACCAGCTCACCGGAACCAACCCCACCGACCCCCACCACCGCTACACCCTCCAAACCGCCGTCATCGGCGCCCGCCTCCTCAACTGGCCCGACCAGCGCCTCTGACCCCGAGGTGTCCTCTCCGACGCCACCTCGGCCCTCTCTCCGGCAGAGGCCCCGATTCGTCTGCATCGGTGGGAAGCCACTCCTGGCACTCGACCTGCGGAGCGGTCAGCAGCGTTGAACAGGGGCGCCGGGAGACCACGCCGGGAGAACCTCTTTGGTTCCCAAGCCCGGAAGGCGAGTTCGGCTCTCGTCGCCCGCTCGTGCGCCGAAGCCCGGGGCCGGATGACCGGGCCGGATGACCGGGCCGGATGACCGGGCCGGATGACCGGGGCTGGTGGCCGACCCGGACGGGTTCGTCCGGGAGGCCGCGCCGGTGACGTCCGCGCCCTGATCCGTCGCACCGCCGAGGACGCGAATTCGCTGGCGTGCGCGAGCTACTTGGTGCCGCCGGGGGAGATATCACCGGTGTTGTTCTCATCCGGGCGACAGCCGATCCGTTCCGCGGAAGTCGGCGCCGCAGCGACGCATGTACTGCACCGCACGGAGCCGGAGAGCGGAGAGCGGAGAGCGGACGGTACGGAACGTGCTGCCTGGTGCTGGAGTGGTTCTTCACGTCGCGCGGCGTGTGTCGCGCCGGTCCCCTGGGTGATTCATCGCTCACGACGGCCCGGTCCGGTACCTCGACGACAGAACGCCCGGCCGGGAAACCCCGGCCGGGCGCCTGTCCGAATCCCGGACCCTCACCGTGTGTACGTGCTTACGCCGGCTTCTCCTCCAGGCGGGGGAACAGCACCGCGCCCTTCGTCACCGTCGAGCCCACCGGGAGCCGGCCCCAGGTGCCCGCGTCCTGTACGCGCTGGTCGGACAGCGCGCCCAGGGACGGCTCGGCGCCGAGGGAGTCCCAGAGCTTCTGCGAGGTCTCCGGCATCACGGCGTTCAGCAGGACCGCGACGCCGCGCAGCGACTCGGCGGCCGTGTACAGGATCGTCGCGAGGCGGGCCTGGCCCTCGGGGGACGTGTCCTTGGCGACCTTCCAGGGCTCCTGCTCCGTGATGTAGCCGTTGACCTGCTTCACGAAGTCGAAGACCGCCAGGATGCCGGCCTGGAAGTCCAGCTCCTCGCCGATCTTCTCGTCGGCCGTCGCGACGGCCTTCGCCAGCCCCTCCTGGACCGCCTTCTCGGCGTCACCCGCGGCCGTGGCCTCGGGGAGCGCCCCGCCGAAGTACTTGCCGACCATGGCGGCGACGCGCGAGGCGAGGTTGCCGTAGTCGTTGGCGAGCTCGGAGGTGTAGCGGGCGGAGAAGTCCTCCCAGGAGAACGAGCCGTCGCTGCCGAAGGCAATGGCCCGCAGGAAGTACCAGCGGTACGCGTCCACGCCGAAGTGCGAGGTCAGGTCCTGCGGCTTGATGCCGGTCAGGTTCGACTTCGACATCTTCTCGCCGCCGACCATCAGCCAGCCGTTGGCCGCGATCCGGCCCGGCAGCGGCAGGCCCTGCGCCATCAGCATCGCGGGCCAGATCACCGCGTGGAAGCGCAGGATGTCCTTGCCGACCAGATGCACGTCGGCCGGGAACGTTCCGTCGAACTTCTCCTGGTTGGCGCCGTAGCCGACCGCCGTGGCGTAGTTCAGCAGGGCGTCGACCCACACGTAGATGACGTGCTTCTCGTCCCACGGCACCGGGACGCCCCAGTCGAAGGTCGAGCGGGAGATGGAGAGGTCCTGCAGGCCCTGCTTGACGAAGTTCACGACCTCGTTGCGGGCGGACTCGGGCTGGATGAAGCCGGGGTTGTTGGCGTAGAACTCCATCAGCTTCGGGCCGTAGGCGCTCAGCTTGAAGAAGTAGTTCTCCTCCTTGAGGATCTCCACCGGCGTCTTGTGGATCGGGCACAGCTTGACGCCGTCCTCGTCCTCGATGAGGTCGCCGGGGAGCTTGTACTCCTCGCAGCCCACGCAGTACGGGCCCTCGTAGCCGCCCTTGTAGATCTCGCCCTTGTCGTACAGGTCCTGCACGAACTCCTGCACCCGGTCGGTGTGCCGCTTCTCCGTCGTACGGATGAAGTCGTCGTTCGCGATGTTCAGGTGCTCCCAGAGGGGCTTCCAGGCCTCCTCCACGAGCTTGTCGCACCACTCCTGAGGGGTGACGTTGTTCGCCTCGGCAGTGCGCATGATCTTCTGACCGTGCTCGTCCGTGCCGGTGAGGTACCACACCTTCTCGCCGCGCTGGCGGTGCCAGCGCGTGAGCACGTCGCCTGCGACGGTCGTGTAGGCGTGGCCCAGGTGAGGAGCGTCGTTGACGTAGTAAATGGGGGTCGAGACGTAGTACGCCGTCGCCCCCTGCTTCTCGGATCCAGTGGCCGCCATGGTCGAAATCCTAACGGCCTGCGGAAGATCCACTCACCCCGATTACGGTCGGCCGCCCTCGGGCCCGGGGCCGAAGGGGTCCTCGGCGTGGACGGAGAAGGCGATCATGTCCAGCAACTCCGCCGGGGGGTCCGCCGAGGGCGGCGGGGTCACCGAGCGGGCCACCGACGGCCGGTCCACGCCATGGTGGTCCGGCACCTGGCCCAGCAGTTCCGCCAGGTCCTTCGCCGGAGCCAGGTGACAAGCTGTGCGGAGACCTTTGCGAAACATGCTTTCCCGTAACAAAGACGCATCCTGGGAGAGAGTGGACGCGCATGCACGAGGCAGGGGACATCACGATGCGGGTACTGGTCGCCGAGGACGAGGAGATGCTGGCGGAGCTGGTCGCCACCGGGCTGCGGCGTGCCGGGTTCGCCGTCGACACGGTGTACAGCGGCGACGCCGCCGTCGCCTACCTGGGGCTGCACGACTACGACGTCGTCGTCCTCGACCGCGATCTGCCACGGGTGCACGGTGACGACGTGGCGCGCGGGCTGGTCGCTTCCGGCTCCCGGACCAGAATCCTGATGCTCACCGCCGCCGGTTCCATGGAGGACCGGGTCGCCGGACTCGATCTCGGCGCCGACGACTATCTGGGCAAGCCGTTCGAGTTCCCCGAGCTGGTGTCGCGGGTACGGGCGCTGCGGCGGCGCAGCGCCCGCCCCGTACCGCCGCAGCTGGAGCGGCACGGCATCCGGCTCGACACCGTGCGGCGCACCGCTTCCCGGGAGGGGCGGGAGCTCGACCTCTCGCCGAAGGAGTTCTCGGTGCTCCAGCTGCTGCTGGAGGCGGACGGCGGGACCGTCAGCGCGGAGGAGCTGCTGGAGCGGGCCTGGGACGCCAATGCCGATCCGTTCACCGGCGCCGTACGCGTCTGCATGAGCAAGCTGCGGGGCAAACTCGGCGAACCGGCCCTGATCCGTACCGTGCAGGGCGTGGGGTACGCCCTGTGAAGCGCCCGTCACGCCTCCCGGGCATCGTCCTGCGCGCCGCGCGTGTCCCGCACGTCCAGCACTCCACGATCCGGACGCGGATCGCGCTCGTGTACGGCGGGGTGTTCCTGGTGCTCGGGACGGCGCTGCTCGCCACCGTCAACCTCGCCTCCCGCGCCGGTACGGACTCCCAGGCGCGCGCCATCGCCCGCACCGCCGCGGTCGTCCAGCCCGGCTACGCGGTGAACGGCCCCCTCGTCACCCGGCGGACTCTCGGCCCGCCCACCGTCTACGACCTCACCGACCACGTCAGCGACGCGGCCGGTCATCAGCTGCTCATCTGGTCCGTGGCCGCGCTGCTCGTCATGACGGCCTGCGCGGTCGCGGTGGGGTGGTGGACCGCGGGGCGGGTCCTGCGGCCCGTCCACGCCATGACCGCGAAGGCGCGCCGGCTCTCCGAGCACACCCTGCACGAACGGATCGCGTCCACCGGCCCCGACGACGAGCTGAAGGAGCTCGGCGACACGCTCGACGCGCTGCTGGCCCGGCTGGAGAAGGCGTTCGACAGCCAGCGCCGGTTCATCGCCAACGCCTCGCACGAACTGCGCACCCCCCTCGCCACCCAGCGGGCCGCGATCCAGATCGGTCTGGACGACCCGTCCCAGGAGGATCTCGTACGGACCCGGCAGACGCTCCTGGACAACAACCGGCGCAGCGAGCGGCTCATCGAGGGGCTGTTGGTCCTGGCGCGCAGCGAACGCGGACTCGCGACGGGCGAGCGGGACGCGGTGGACCTCGCGCAGGTGGTGGCGGAGGAGGCGGCGCGGCACCCGGGTGTGAACGTCGACGCCGGACGGTGCGCGGTACGCGGGAACCGGCTGCTGCTCGCCCAGCTGGTGGCGAATCTGCTGGCCAACGGCGTCACGTACAACGTGCCCGACGGGACGGTGGACGTGTCCCTGGTGGCGGTCGGCGGCGAGGCGCTGCTGGAGGTGCGCAACACCGGGCCCCTGGTCGACGCGGCGGACATCCCCGGGCTGTTCGAGCCGTTCCGGCGGGGCGAGGGCAAGGACCGGATGGGACGGGGGTCGGGACTCGGACTCTCGATCGTGCGTTCTATTGCGGTGGCGCACGGCGGTACGGTCACGGCGGTGCCGGGCCCCGTGGGCGGGCTCGCCGTGACCGTACGCCTGCCGCTGGATCAGCCTTCGGGCGCCGCTTCGCGCGCCGCGACCCAGGCGGGGAGGGCGGCGAGGACCTCGCGGTAGAACGTGGCGTCCGCGACCTCGCGGGGGGCGGGGCCCGCGTGGAAGAACCCGGCGTTCGGGACGTCCAGCTTCCGCAGGAAGTCGAAGCCCTTCGCGTCCTCGTCGCCGAACGCGACGAACTGGAAGAACAGCGGTAGCCGCGCCGCGTCGGCCAGCGCCTGCTTGGCGGGCTGCTTGGCGTCCGGCGGGCCGTCCGTCTGGAAGATCACCAGCGCGGGGCCGGTCGCCTCCGACTTCTCGTAGTGCGCGACGACCTCTTCGACGGCGCGGTGGTAGTTCGTACGGCCGAGGCGGCCCAGGCCCGCGTTCAGTTCGTCGATCCGGCCCTCGTGGGCGGCGAGGTCGACCGTGCCGGTGCCGTCGATGTCGGTCGAGAAGAAGACGACGGGGACGGTGGCGCTCTCGTCCAGGTGCGCGGCGAGGGCCACGGTGCGGTCGCCCAGGTGCTGGGCGCTGCCGTCCTTGTAGAACGGCCGCATGGAGCCGGAGCGGTCGAAGACCAGGTAGACGGTGGCGCGCAGCCCGGTCAGCCCGTGCGCCTCCAGCGCGGCCCGGGCCGCCGTGTACGGCTCGACGAGCCCGGGCGCACTGGACTTGACCCGGGCGAGGGGGAGGGCGGGCCGGGCTGCGTCGGGGGCGGGGGCGGGGGCCGCTTCGGCTTCGGGGGCGGCGGCCGGGGTTGCTTCGGACGCCGGAGCGGGGGCCGACGTGGCCTCCGGCTCGGTCTCAGGGGCGGGGGCGGGTGCGGGTGCGGCCTCCGGCTCGGGTGCGGGTGCGGGTGCGGCAGCGGTGACCGGCTCAGGCTCCGGCTCGGTCTCGGGGGCGGGGGCGGGGGCGGGTGCGGTCTCCGGCTCGGCGGGGGCCTCCGCCGTGGCGGGTTCGGGCTCGGCGGCGGGATCCGCCGTCGGCTCGGCGGCGGGAGCGACGGGCTCGGCCTCGGTGGTGGCGGGCTCCGGCTCGGCGACAACCGCGACAGGCTCGGCCTCAGCGGTAGCGGGCTGGGTCCCGGTCTCGGTGGCGGCAGCGGCCTTGGGCTCGGCCGGGGCCTCCTCCGGGGCCTCGGCCTTGACGGGCTCGGCCTCCGGCTCGTCCTCGACGGCAACGTCGGCCTCGGCGACGGCCGTGGACTCCGGCTCCGCGACCGGCTCGATCTCGGTGGCCTCCGCAGCCACCGGCTCCAGCTCGGTCCCAGTGGTAGGTGCGGCCACCGGCTCGATCTCGGTGGCCTCCGCAGCCACCGGCTCCAGCTCGGTCCCAGTGGTAGGTGCGGCCACCGGCTCGATCTCGGTCTCGGTGACCTCCGCAGCCACCGGCTCCGGCTCGGTCCCAGTGGTAGGTGCGGCCACCGGCTCGATCTCGGTCTCGGTGACCTCCGCAGCCACCGGCTCCGGCTCGGTCCCAGTGGTGGGTGCGGCCACCGGATCCGTGGCCTCGGCCTCCGCCGGCTTCGGCTTCGGCTTCAGCTTCGGAGCCGAGCCCTGGGAGGGGACCGTGGACAGGGACGCCTTGTCGAAGGCCGCCGCCACCAGGTCCGATGCCAGACCGCTGTCGCCGGTGGCGGACCGGGGCGAGGCGGGGGCCGGCACCGAGGCCTTGGTGGCCGGGGCGGTTTCGCGCACCGCGGCGGATTCCTTGGCGGGCTCGTCCACCGTCGTCGTGACCGGCTCCGACTCCGCGGGCGCGGTGCGTTCGGTCTGGGGCGGGACCGTGGCCGTCGGCGCCGGCGCGTCCTGCTCCGCGCGGTCGCGGCCGAACACCTTGCGCAGCAAGCTCCGAATGCCCATGGGCGAGGCCTTTCGCGTGAGTTGGGTGCGATAAATGTCCGACCTGCGGGATTCATCCCTGGCCAGGGCGGATACGTAAGGTTAGCGGCCGGATCCGGCCGTTCGGCGGTGCGGCCCGCCCGTGGGACAACTGAGCCGCAACCGAGTTCCGACCGAGTCCTGTGCGCATGCCGTGCCGACCTGATGTACGTCGTTCAAATGTGCCCACCTGGTCCCGAGTTGCCTCGTCGGCGTGAGCGGACGGCGCATCTGACACACAGCCAGGCGCACCATTGCCCGTTTTATCCGTATGTGCCGTCAAGAAGGGCTGCCACGTGGGAAAACGCTCTCGCAGAACACGGATCGCGGCCTGTGCCGTGGTGGCAGCGGCGATGCTTTCCGGCCTCGTTCCGGCAGTCGGCGCAACCGCCGCCCAGGCGGCCGCCCCGCCCTCCGCAGCGCCGGCCGTGGCCGACCCCCTACCGGGCACCGAGTCCTCGCCCACCGGACCTGACCCGGGGCCCGCGCCGCACTAGAGTCGGCTGCATGGTTTCCGGTGAGGCGCCGCAGGCGGAGGGCAGCGTTCGAGTCGACGTCTGGATCTGGTCGGTCCGGCTGACGAAGACCCGTTCGCAGGCCGCTGCCGCCTGCCGCGCGGGTCATGTGAAGGTCGCCGGCGAGCGCGCCAAGCCCGCCCAGGCGTTGCACGTCGGCGACGAGGTACGGCTCCGGCACGCGGGCCGGGACCGGATCGTCGTCGTGTCGAAGCTGGTCAAGAAGAGGGTCGGCCCTCCGGCGGCGGCGGAGTGCTTCGTCGACAACAGCCCGCCCCCGCCCCCGCGCGAGGCGGCGATCCAGGTTCCGGTACGGGACCGGGGCGCGGGGCGTCCCACGAAGCGGGACCGGCGGGAGATGGAGCGTCTGCGGGGGGCCGGGCCCACCCCCTGACGAGGAACGCGCGGGCCGCGGCCACGGCCATGGCCATGGCTGCGACTACGGCACGGCTACGGCTGCGGTGACGCGATCGCCCGCGCCGCCGCCACCTCCTGGCGCAGCGGAGCCAGGACCCCTTCCTCGTCGCCCGGCAGTTCCGCGCGTACGCCGACCAGGGTCTCGCTCGCGCGTATCCCCTCGGCCAGTTCCCGCAGCTGCTGCTGGATCCCGGCCACTTCCGCGGCGGGCGGTTCCGGTGCTCCGTGGTCGACGCGGACCCGGGCCGCCGTCGTCGCGTCCACGATGCGTTCGACCGCGACGACCAGCGGCCACCAGGCAGCGGCCCGGCTGCCGACCGGCGGCGGTTCGGTCAGGGCGCGCTGGAACTCGGAACGTACGACGGACAGGTCGCGGTAGATGCGACGCCTGGCCCGAACCCGTTCCGCCCGGTCGCCGGGGCCGACCGGCTCGAACGCGTACGCCACGTAGTCGGCGATGTCGGTCACCGCGTCCGCGAGCCGGTGGCCGATCCGGACGTGCCAGCTCTCCGGCCACAGCAGGTAGCCCGCCACCAACACGATGGCGCAGCCGATCAGGCTGTCCAGGAAGCGCGGCCAGACCAGGTGGAAGCCCTGGTGGTTCAGCAGGTCGGACAGGAGCAGGATGACCGGGGTGATGGCCGCGGTCTGGAACGCGTACCCCTTCGCCGTGAACGCCGGGATCAGGGCGGCGAGCACCACCATCACCGGCACGTCCCACCAGCCGATCGGCACCGCGGCGAGGATCGGCGCAGCGATCACGAGACCGGCCGCGGTGCCCACCGAGCGCAGCACGGCCCGCGAGAACACCGAGCCGAAGTCCGGCTTCAGGACAAATGTGACGGTCAGCGCGACCCAGTAGGAGCGGGGCACCGGGATCAGGGAGGTCAGCGCCTGCGCCAGGCCGATGCAGAGGGCCAGGCGCAGCCCGTACCGCCACGAGGGCCCGGAGAGCAGCACGTCGCGCGCCGTCCGCCGGATCCGTACCCCGAGCGCGGCGGGGCGGCCGAGCCGGTCGTCGACGTTGTACGGGTCGGGGTCGGCCTTGTGCACGACGGCGGCCGCGTGCCGCAGCGCGGTGTCCACCGCCCGGGTGGCGGGTGAGTCCGGGGCGGGCAGGGTGAGTTCGGCGTCGCCGGTGCGGCTCTCCTCGACGGCGGCGGCGAGTTCGCGTACTGCCGCCGGGATCCCGTCCGGGAGCGAGCGCCGCCGGACGTGTACGGCGGGCGCCGCCTCGACGAGCGGGATGACGACGTTGAGCTGGGCGAGCAGCCGCACCATGGCGTTGCTGCGGCCGTGGTAGCGGGCTCGGCGGGCCAGGATCAGGTCGTAGGAGGTGTTGAGGGACTGGGTGACGGCGTGCCGCCGCTCCTCGTACGAGTCGGTGCCCGCGGCGGCGAGCAGGTCGGCGACCGCGAGGTAGGTGTCGGCGACCGCGACCCGTTCCGGCAGTTTGCGCCGCAGCGGCCACGCCAGCAGCGTCATGGTGAGGACGAACAGGCCGCCGACCGTCAGCAGCAGTGGCGCCACCCACCAGGGCTTCGGCATCAAGAGCCCCGCGCCGACCACCGCGTTGAGCAGGAGCAGCAGCCCGGACACGGAGGCGACGGCGCCGATCGTCGACATCATGCCGGAGACCAGAGCGACCAGGGTCAGCGCGGCGACGGCCGTCCAGCCGGTCCCGAACACCAGCGTGCCCAGCATGATGCCGAGCGCGCCGAAGAGCTGCGGTACGGCGATGTTGAGGATGCGCATCCGATACGCGTCGGCGGTATCGCCGATGACGCCGGAAAGCGCCCCCATGGAGATGAGCGCGCCGTACACCGGCCGACCCAGCGCGAAGCCGACGGCCAGCGGGCCGGCCAGGGCGAGGGAGGCGCGGACGACCGCGGCCCAGGGGATGGGCGTGGCCGGCCGGGGACGGAGTCCGCTCAGCAGCCAGGGGGGTGGTGCCGCACGCCTGCGTCCGGGTCCGGCCTCCGTGTCGGTCAATGCGTCCCCCTGTGTGGTGCGTTCAGCCCCGGTAGCCCTCGACCTCGTCGGCCGGCCGTACCGTCGCCGCGGACGGGTCCTCGCCGAACTCCCTGAGCGCGCGCCGCTGACGTAGCAGGTCCCAGCACTGGTCGAGCCTGACTTCCACCGTACGCAGCCGGGATCTCTCGTCCTCGCTGAGGCCCGATTCCCCGGTGGAGCGGTTGCGCAGGTCCCGTTCCTCGTCGATGAGCCCGCCGATGTTGTCGATGATGTCGTGCTCGATGTCGCGTTCCCGGTCGTCCATGGTGTCTCCTTCAGGTCTGTGTCTCCTTCAGGTCTGCGTCTCCTTCGGGTCTGCGTCTCCTTCGGGTCTGCGCGGCGCGTGGTCCGGGTTCAGAGCGCGATGACGGTCTTGCCGCGTGCGCCGCCCGTCCGGTTCCGGTCGAGGGCCTGCGGGGCCTTCTCCAACGGGAGTTCGATGTCGATCGGCACGCGCAGTACGCCTTCGGCGGCGCCCGCGGCCAGGACGTCGAGCAGGACCGGGCTGGGTTCGAGCCGGAAGTCGATGCCGGTCACGTCCGCGGGGAGCGCGGCGAGGGCGGCGACGCCCCGCGTGGTGAGGGCGATCCCGCCGGCGCGTACCGGCGCGGCACGGGCGGCGAAGGCGTCGGGGGTGGTGGAGACCAGGTCGACCAGTGCGTCGACGCCGTCCGGGCAGCTTTCCCGTACCGCCGCTTCGAGGGGGCGTTGCATCGTGTCGATCGTGACGGTGGCGCCCAGGGCCGCCATCCGCTGGTGCTCGTCGCCGTGCACGGCCGCGATCACGCGCACGTCGCGGGCCGAGGCGAGCTGGGTCAGACAGCTGCCGACACCGCCCGCCGCCCCGATGACCAACAGGCTCTCGTGGCCGCGGAGCACCACAGCCTCCAGGATCTGGGCGGCCGTCATCCCGGCGGACGGCAGGGCGGCCGCGGTACGGAGGGAGAGGCCGGCCGGCACGAAGGTGATGGCGGAGTCCTGCGGGACGGACACGAACTCGCAGTAGGTACCGGCGCGGGCCGCCGGTCCGCCGGCCCGGGCGAAGACCCGGTCGCCGGCCCGGCCGCAATCCTGGGCGTCGCCGATCCGGCCGAAGACCTGGTCGCCGACCCGGAAGCGGTTCGCGCCGCAGCCGATCATGTCCACCCGGCCC
Source organism: Streptomyces sp. NBC_00846 (assembly GCF_045207325.1). NCBI lineage: Bacteria > Bacillati > Actinomycetota > Actinomycetes > Kitasatosporales > Streptomycetaceae > Streptomyces > Streptomyces sp. NBC_00846. The sequence goes on from NZ_CP108846.1 coordinate 3,555,057, forward strand.
GCGAAGTCCACGCCGACGACCAGCGGGAACACGCTCGGGGCGGGTCCGGCGTCCGGTGAGCCCCGGGCGGCCTGCCAGTCGCACGGGTTGAGTGCGGCGTACTCGATCCTGACCCTGACCTCCCCGGCTCCCGGCTCGGGCTTGGGCAGCTCCACCAGTGCGGGTTCGGCCCCGAACGTGCTGACGGCTATCGCTCGCATACGGAAGACCTCTCAGTCGCCCCCGATCCGGCAGTCACGAGAACCACTCTTCCCCGGCCCGCCCGCCGCCGCACGTCGAACCGGGCCTGCTACGGAACCGTCCGCCGCCGCGCCGCCCACCGCCTCCCGAGCACCGCGCACACCGCCACCGCCAGCCCCGTCCCGAACACGATCCACGCCGTCGTGCGCAGGGAGCCCGTGAGCGCGTCGTACACCGCCGCCGCGGCGCCCGTCTCGCTGTCCGGCACCTCGGCGAGCACCCGGCCGCGGGCGACCGCGATCACCGCACGCAGCACGAGCGCCCCGAGCGCGAAACCGGCCCCGGCCACCGCCGCCGCCGAGAGCGCGGCGCGCCCGGAGCGCCCGCGCCCCGGCCCGCCGCGCGCCCACGCCACGAGCACGGTCAGGACGGCGAACACAACCGTGCCCACAGCGGGCCAGACACTGGCGGCGCGCAGCCACCGGAAGGTCTCGCGCAGCTGGTCGGCGCGGTCGGCGGAGATGAGCGTGATGTCGGTGTGCTGGACCGGAATCCGGTCGGCGAACGGCACCCCGTTCCCCTCCAGATTCCGTTTGACCTGTTGGGTGACGGGTGCCAGGTCGATGGTCACGGCCTGGCCGGTGTTGCCGTTCAGGGCAGCGGTGACGGCCTCGTGGGCGGTGCGGTTGGCGGTGTTCCACGCGGCCCGGAAGGCGTCCGTGGTGGTGAAGGACATGACCGCCTGGTGGAGGAAGTCCCGCACGGTGCTCTGGAGCGGACCGGCGTCGATCTGCTGCATCGTCGCATCGGTGATGAGGTCGCCGACGGTGCTCTGCACGTGCGGTTCGGCGGCGAGCGGGGCGACCGCGGCCACGTAACGGTCCGTGTTGTCGATCTCCAGATCCACCCAGGCGGAGAGCGCGCTCAGCGGGACGAGCACGGCGAGCACCACCACCACCACCACCGCCGCCGTGACCGCCGAGAGATACGTCCGCATCCCTACAGGGAATCCCGTACGGAGGCGGTGCGCTGCGGGTCGTACGCCATCCGAGTTGCCGGGCGGCACGGCGGGGTGTGCTCTGGAGGGACGAAGACGGCGACGGAAGGAGTTCTCCGCCATGGCCACTCATGCAGCGATGCCGACTCGCGGACGGCCCCGGAGACGGTCACGTACACGTCAGCACACGGCGTCCGCCTGGGCCGTCCCCGCCACGCTGGGTGCGGCGTACGGCCTCTACGCGTCGTTCATCCTCCGCAACAACGGCGCGAGCGGCGGCCGGCAGTTCTGGTACGGCCTGATCACCGCGGTGGTGCTCGCCGTCCTGTGCTTCGCGCTGGGCCGGATCCAGCACACCCTGCTGCCCCTGGTGCGGGGGGCGGCGTACGGCGCGCTGACGGCCGCGGCGATCGGCCTGCTGGTCGGGCTGACCGGTTCGAGCGTGCTGCGGTCCTCGGCGCTGGGACTGGCGGTCGGCCTCGGGATGTTCGTCACGACGTTCTACATCTTCTACACGCACGAGCGGACGTGAGCGCGCCTCCCGGCGCATCGGGACATGAGGACGGGCCCGCGCTCGGCGCGGGCCCGTCCTCATGTCCTTCTGCCGCGCTCAGTCGCGTACGACCGTCACCGGGCATGGTGCGTGCTGGGTGACGTGGAGGCTGACCGAGCCGAGCAGCGTCGCCTTGAAGCCGCTGTAGCCGCGCGCCCCGACGACCAGCAGGTTCGCGCCCTTGGCGCGTTCCAGCAGGGACTGGGCCGGGTTGCCGATGACCACGATCTTGCTGACCTCGGCCGCGCCCTCGGCGCCCAGGGCCTCCTCCAGCGATTCGGTGAGGGCCACGGTCGCGACGGCCTGCGGGTCGAAGTCCTCCGGCATGCCCGGCATCATGGACGCCCAGCTCGTCGCGGGGTACTCCCAGCTGTTCACGGCCTCCACGGTGTCGCCAGTCAGTTCCGCCTGGCGTACGGCCCAGTGCAGCGCCTTGATCGACGACTCGGAGCCGTCAACGCCCACCACGATCCTGCCCATCTCTGCCTCCAGCTCGGTTCGGCTCAGTGCGCAGATGCGTCGTGCGAGAAATCCCCGCACGGCGCAGCTTTCGTTCCAACTCTAATCAAACCGGACGGGGTTTGAGGCGGCGGGGCCACCTGCGCGGGCCCACTCGGCCGTGACCGCTCGGCCATGACCGCTCAGTCGAGCCGCAGGTCGGCGAGCTGCTGCTCGAACGGCACGACCTCGTCGTCGAGCCCGAGCGTCCTCGGCGCCCCGGAGACCGCCCGGCCACCCGCGATCATGGCGGCGAGCTCGCCGCCCGCGCGCCGGATGCGGGACGGCAGGCCGTCGGTGTACTCGTCGCCGGACGAGCCCCAGTCCTCCGACGCCGCGTACACGGAGGTCGGTACGACGGTGGCCCGCAGGTACGCGAAGAGCGGGCGCATCGCGTGTTCCAGGACGAGTGAGTGGCGGGCGGTGCCGCCCGTCGCCGCGATGACGACGGGCTTGCCGGTCAGCGCCGTGTTGTCGATCAGATCGAAGAACGACTTGAACAGTCCGCTGTACGAGGCGGTGAAGACGGGCGAGACGGCGATCAGTCCGTCCGCCTCCGCCACCTCCTTGATCGCCTGCTCCAGGGCGCTCGGCGGGAACCCGGCCACCAGGTGGTTGGCGATGTCGACGGCCAGGTCGCGCAGCTCGATCACCTGGATCTCGACCGTGCGGTCCTGTTCGGCCAGCAGGCGTTCGCGGGCGGCGCCGGCCAGCCGCTCGGCCAGCAGCCGGGTCGAGGAGGGGCTGGAGAGCCCGGCCGATACGGCGACGATCCGCAGGGGTTCGGTGGCGAACACGGTGGACGTGGTGGACACGGCGATCAGACCTCCTTCGTGGCCGTACGGGCGGCGGCGACGGCCGGGTGCACGGGGGCGGAGTCCGGGACTCCGGCCGGCCGCAGGTTGGCGAACTCCTTGCGCAGCACCGGGACGACCTCCCCGCCGAGGATGTCGAGCTGCTCCAGGACCGTCTTCAGCGGCAGTCCCGCGTGGTCCATCAGGAACAGCTGGCGCTGGTAGTCGCCGACGGCGTCCCGGAAGGACAGGGTCCGCTCGATGACTTCCTGCGGCGAGCCGACGGTCAGCGGGGTCTGCTGCGTGAAGTCCTCCATCGAGGGCCCGTGTCCGTAGACCGGCGCGTTGTCGAAGTACGGGCGGAACTCCCGTACCGCGTCCTGCGAGTTCTTCCGCATGAACACCTGGCCACCGAGGCCGACGATGGCCTGCTCGGCGGTGCCGTGCCCGTAGTGCGCGTACCGCTGCCGGTACAGGTTGACCATCTTCCTGGTGTGCTCGATGGGCCAGAAGATGTTGTTGTGGAAGAAGCCGTCGCCGTAGTACGCGGCCTGCTCGGCGATCTCCGGGGAGCGGATCGAGCCGTGCCAGACGAACGGCGGGACGCCTTCCAGGGGGCGGGGGGTCGCGGTGAACGAATGGAGCGGCGTACGGAACTTGCCCTCCCAGTCCACGACGTCCTCGCGCCACAGCCTGTGCAGCAGGGCGTAGTTCTCGATGGCGAGCGGGATGCCCTGGCGGATGTCCTTGCCGAACCAGGGGTAGACCGGGCCGGTGTTGCCGCGTCCCATCATCAGGTCGACGCGGCCGTCCGCGAGGTGCTGGAGCGTCGCGTAGTCCTCGGCGATCTTCACCGGGTCATTGGTGGTGATCAGCGTCGTGGACGTGGACAGGGTGATGTGGTCGGTGCGGGCGGCGATGTAGCCGAGCGTGGTCGTCGGGGAGGACGGGACGAACGGCGGGTTGTGGTGCTCGCCGGTCGCGAAGACGTCCAGACCGACCTCCTCCGCCTTCTGCGCGATGGCGATGGTGGCCTTGATCCGCTCGTGCTCGCTCGGTGTCCTGCCGGTCGTCGGGTCGGTGGTGACGTCTCCGACGGTGAAGATCCCGAACTCCATGGCGCCCGCCTCCGTTTTTGTTGAACGTTGAACTATGTGACATACCCTACAACGGAACGCCCCCCTGACCTATTCCGCCCCGGCGGGGCGGGCCGGGGCAGTGCGCACCCTGGACACGCTGCGGAGGCCGGGTGCGCCCCTGTCGGACGGAGGCGGGCCGTGAGCGAGGGCAGCGAGAGCGAGCACTGGAAGGAGCGCGGCGCGGCGTGCTGGGTTTCTTTTCGGTTCTGAATCAGCCGTCGGCGTCGGGGTTGGGGGTGGAACGGCGTGCGGTGTCGCTGATGCGGATCAGGATGCCGACGAGGGCCCAGTTGGCGATGACGGAGGAACCGCCGTACGCCAGGAACGGCATCGTCATACCGGTCAGCGGGATCAGGCCCATCACACCGCCGGCGACGACGAAGACCTGCAGCGCGAACGCGCCCGACAGGCCGATGGCGAGCAGCTTGCCGAACGGGTCGCGAGCCGCGAGGGCGGTGCGTACGCCGCGCTCCACGATCAGGCCGTAGACCAGCAGGATCGCCATGATGCCCGTCAGGCCCAGTTCCTCGCCGAAGGTGGCGAGGACGAAGTCGGAGTTGGCAGCGAACCGGATGAGGTCGGAGCGGCCCTGGCCGAGGCCGGTGCCGAGGGTGCCGCCGGAGCCGAACGCCCACAGCGCCTGCATCGACTGCTCGGAGTGACCGGCCACGCCCTGGCGGCTGAGCATGTATTCGCGCATGGGGTCGAGCCAGGCCTGGACACGTTGCTGGACGTGCGGCTCGAAGGAAGCGACGCCGACGGCGCCGACCGCGGACATCAGTAGACCGAAGACCATCCAGCTGGTCCGCTCGGTGGCGGCGTACAGCATGATGATGAACATTCCGAAGAACAGCAGCGACGTGCCGAGGTCGGTCTCGAAGACCAGGATCAGGATCGAGAGGAACCAGACGACCAGGATCGGACCGAGGTCACGGCCGCGCGGCAGGTACAGGCCCATGAAGCGGCGGCTGGCCAGGGCCAGCGCGTCGCGCTTGACCATCAGATAGCCGGAGAAGAAGACCGCGAGCACAATCTTCGCGAACTCACCGGGCTGAATGCTGAAGCTGCCGACGTGGATCCAGATCTTGGCGCCGTATATGTTGGCGCCCAGGCCCGGGACCAACGGAAGCAGCAGCAGGAACAGCGCGCCCACCATGGATATGTAGGTGTAGCGCTGCAGGACGCGGTGGTCCTTGAGCAACATCAGCACCACGATGAACAACGCGATGCCCATCGCCGTGTACATCAGCTGTCGTGGCGCGGCTGTTCCCGCCTGCTTGATCGACTGCAGCAGCTCGGACTGGTCCAGCCGCCAGATGACGACCAGGCCGAGTCCGTTCAGCAGCGTGGCCAGCGGCAGCAGCAGCGGGTCCGCGTACGGCGCGGACTTCCGTACGACGAGATGGGCGACGCCGGCCAGCAGGCCCAGGCCCAGGCCGTAGCTCAGCAGGCCGGACGGCACTTGGTTGTTGATGGCCAGGCCCACGTTGACGTAGGCCAACACCGGGATGACGACGGCGAACACCAGCAGCGCGAGCTCGGTGTTGCGCCGGCTGGGCGCGCCGATCGTCGACGTGCGGTGCGTCGACGTGTTCGTAGGACTGCTCATCGTGTGACAGGGCCTCTCACGGCTTGCCTACTGCTGACTGCTGACCGCACAGCGAGACGACCTTCTGCTCTTCCTTCGAGAGACCGGGGTTGGGAGTGGGTGCGGTAGCGGTCCTGGACGGGGACTGCGACATCGAAGCCGACGGAGTCGGCACTGCTGTGGCCTTGGATGCCGTTCTAGACGTGAAGAAAGCATGTGTGGTTCCTGTGGCCGTTGTACCGCTGGTGGCCAGCAGCTCCGGGACAGATCGGCCACGCCCGTCGATGCACCACCGCTCGGCCGGTGGGCCACCGGGCCTGGACGCCAACGAGGCCGCCGACGGCAAGTACGGCGCGTTCGTGACGAACGAGCGCGTCCTCGACACCGAGAAGTACAGCGTCGGCATCGTCGCCTGACACACATCGCCGCACCACCACGGCGGGGCCCCAGGATGTCTCGGAGTGGGAGGAGCCCGCGGTGCTCGTGCTGTCCGAGTTGCTGACCAACGCCGGGCAGCACGCCCAGGTCTCGCCGGGGCGGGAGATCGAGACCCGGTTCCGGCCGCTGGGCGACGGGGTGCGGATCGAGGTGCACGATGCCTCGCACCTGCCGCCGCAGGTGCGCGAGCCGGAGCCCGGTGCGTGCGGCGGGCGGGGGCTGGTGCTGGTGGGCGTGCTGGCGGACCGCTGGGGGTACGGGGCGCGGCGCGGGCCCGGAAAGGTCGTGTGGGCGGAGTTCGGCTCCGTTAAGCTCGGCCCATGACCTCCGTACCGTGCCGAAACTGGTGGCGCTCCTTCTAGGAGCGGCCACCTCCATCTGCACGGAACAGGGCCGTTCGAAACGGACGGCCCTTTTCTCTGCCCTCGTACGGGTGCGGATGCCGGTGGTCCCGGCGGGCCGTCCTCCACGCAACCAGCACTCGCGAGGAGAGAGCACATGACCACAGCCACGGCCGCAGCCGCCGAACCCGCCCAGCGCCGCAGTGCCGAGCTGGAGCGGCTGATTCAGCAGACCCCCGGCCGGTTCCGGGTGATGACCGGGGACCGGCCCACCGGGCCGTTGCACCTCGGGCACTACTTCGGCACCCTCCACAACCGCGTCCGGCTCCAGGAGCTCGGGGTGGACGTCTTCGTGATCATCGCCGACTACCAGGTGCTCACCGACCGGGACGTCGCCGACCGGCTCGGCGAACACATGGAGGGGATGCTGCTGGACTACCTGGCCGTCGGGATCGACCCGGCACGCTCGACGGTCTTCAACCACAGTGCCGTGCCCGCGCTCAACCAGCTGATGCTGCCGTTCCTGAGCCTGGTCTCCGTCGCCGAGCTGAACCGCAACCCCACCGTCAAGGACGAGATCGCGCACTCCCGGCAGTCCGCCGTCAGCGGGCTGATGTTCACGTACCCCGTGCACCAGGCGGCCGACATCCTGTTCTGCAAGGGGAACCTGGTGCCGGTCGGGCAGGATCAGCTGCCGCATCTGGAAGTGACGCGGACCGTTGCCCGGCGCTTCAACGAGCGGTACGGGGCGGTCTTCCCGGAGCCGGACGCGCTGCTCTCCGCCGCGCCGCTCCTGCTCGGCACCGACGGCACCAAGATGAGCAAGAGCCGGGGCAACTCCATCGCGCTGGGCGCCGACGCGGATGAGACGGCCCGGCTGATCAAGGGCGCGAAGACGGATGCCGAGCGGCACATCACGTACGACCCCGAGAACCGGCCCGGGGTGTCCTCGCTCGTGCTGCTGGCGGCGCTCTGTCTGGACCGGGACCCGCACGCCGTGGCCGAGGAGATCGGTGGGGGCGGTGCGGCCGTCCTCAAGCGGACCGTGGCCGAGGCCGTCAACAGCCGGATGGCGCCGATCCGGGCCCGGCGGGCCGAGTACGCGCGCGACATGGAGTACGTGCGGTCGGTGCTCCGGGACGGGAACGAGCGTGCCAACGAGATCGCGGCGGCGACGCTGGACGAGGTGCGGGGGGTGATGGGCGGGGTGTTGTAGGCCCGGCACCCAGATTTCGCCGACCCGCAGCGGCGCTGCCCGGCGGCTCAGCGGTGCGTCAACGAGCCGCGCCTGCGGAGCAGTTCGGCCAGGCCCCGGCGGGTCGCCGCGATCACCACGCGGTCCTCGGAGCGCAGTACGTACCCCGGGTGCAGGTCCCAGATCAGGCCCGACGGGCGGTCCGGGGACGCGGGGGCGGGCATGGTCAGGTCCGGGCGGCGGTCCTCGGGCGGGGTGGCGTCCAGGGCGAGGACGCGCCAGGAGCCCGCCCGGAACGCCTGCTCCACCGTGCGGCCCTCCAGCTGCCGATGCCCCGCGACCTCGACCGCCGCGAACAGCATCACCTTCCGCTCGACCGGGATCGCGCCCAGGATCTGCCGGCCCATCATGGCGACCGCGAAGGACGGGGCGGCCAGGTGGGAGACGGAACGGGAGCGGGTCAGGGCCTGCGGGTGGGCGGTGCGCAGGGTGCGGTAGACGGCGGTGGCGAACTCGTCGTCGAACAGGCGCAGGGTGACGCGCAGATCCGGCTTGACCGAGCGGGCGTACAGCGCGGCCTCCAGGTTGGTGGTGTCGACGCTGGTCAGGGCGAGGAGTGCGCGGGCGCGCTGGATCTTCGCCGCCTCCAGAACACCCTCCTGCGTGACGTCGCCGAGGACCACCGGCACGTGCAGCCGCCGGGCCACGGGGATGCCGCGCGCGTCCGGATCGTCCTCCACGCACACCACGGGAACGCCGAGCTCACGCAGCCGGACGAGGACCCGCGTACCGATCTTGCCGAGGCCCAGCAGAACCACATGGCCGGAGAGACCGCGCGGCGGGCGGCGCAGGGACGACGCCGTACGGAGCGAGCCGAAGGCCTCCAGCACGCCCGCCACGAGCAGCGGCAAAAGCATCAACCCGGCGACGCCCGAAAGGAGTTGGATCACCTGTCTGGCCGTGGGGTCGCCGATCGCCGGGTCGCCCATCGCGAACAGGTCCAGCAGCGTCAGATACGCGGCGTGCAACGGATCGTCGCCGGTGGTGAGCGTGGATGCGACGGCGAGCCCCAGCACGGCCAGCCCGACCCCCAGCGCCGACCAGCGCAGCCGCCGCGAGAAGAACTGGCTGAGCGGCGCTCCCCTGCCGCCCATCCGGGGTGACGGACCGGCCGGGCCCGCCTGGCTGACCGCTTCCAGGACGATCGTGCCGCGGCCCGTGGCAGCGGCCACCTGCCTTTTGTCGGGCAGGAGTTGGGGCCCTTCGTCGCCGCTGCTGTCGGAGCCCTCCGCGCCCGCCGGGTCGTGCGTGGTGGAGGAGAGCAGCGCGAGGGTGCACAGGCCGGGGTCGGCGGTCCGGCCGCCCTGGGGCGGGGTGCGTTCGGCGGCGCGCAGCAGCAGGCCCTCCGCCTGGATGACCTTGCTGGAGCCGGTGAGCGCGGTCGCGGCGAGGGCGGGCGCGGCGGTGTCGGCATCGGAGAGGACGGTGGTCGAGGTGTCCAGCGCGGCCCGGTCGAGACCGGGTGCGGCGACCGCGGCGGCCTGATCGAGCAGGGTCTCCAGATACTGGCCCAGCTTGCGGTTGTAGAGCCGGATGACCAGCCGGAGACGGGGGTTGAGACGGCGGGCGGCCAGCGCGGCGCGGATGTTGCGCTCGTCGTCGTCGTATACCAGGGCCAGCGCGGCGGCCTGTGCGACGCCCGCCTCCTCGAACGCCTCGTCGGAGGGCTCCGCCGCCTCCAGGATGCGCACCGCTTCCACTCCGGCGTTGGTGTCGCCGCTCCCCGGAGCGGCGGGCCAGCCGGTCCCGCCGTTGCGGTTCATCGCCTGCGACATCCGGCCGAACAGCGCCGCCGCCCGGCCCCGCCCGGTCAGTGGCAGTTCCGGCCGGTGCGCGTCGCGTCCGGGCGGCAGGACGAGGGTGACCCGTTCTCCGTACACGTAGCGCAGCTCGCCGGCGAGCCGCTGGGCCAACGCGTCGTCGCCGCAGACGACCATGTGTCCGCTGAACGGGGAGCGTTGGGGCTGATGGGACTGTTGGGGAAGTGGAGGCACGGGACCCAGCATGCCTTGCTCCTCTCCGTCGCTCCTGGCCGTTCAGTGATCTTCCTCGGTGGCTTCGCGCGGGGGCGCCGCGTGCCGGGCCTGCGGGTTGGTGAGCAGATGGCGCGGGTCCGCGACCCGGACGATCGCCGACTCCACCGCCGCGATCCGGTCCGCGAGCAGCCCCAGCGCCGCGACCGCACGCGTCATGGGGTCGCCGTCCGGGCCGCCCAGCGCCTGCGTACGGACGTAGGCGGCGGTGATCGCCGACCAGCGCGCGGACTGTTCGGGGGTGAGCCGGCCGCGCAGCGCGGCGAGCTTCAGCAGGTTCGACTCCGCGCCGGACGTCAGTGTCTGGGCCTCGCCCGCGTAGTGGTCGTCGACGACGGCGGACAGCTCCGCGTCGTTCATCACCGGCACGATCCGCTCGGCGATCTTGTTCATGTTGCGGTACGAACCCTGGAGCCGGAACGGCGGCTCGGTGCGCGTCGCGTCCGTCTGCGCCGCCGAGGCGATGTACGCGGCGTTCACGGCGAGCACCGTGTCCCGGGCCCTCAGCAGATGGCGCAGGACCGCGACGATCCGGTCCACCTCGGCGGGTGTGTACGGGTGCTCCAGCCGGTCCGCGCCGGGCGCCGGGGAAGTGCTGGAGGCCAGGCGCACGAACCGGACAAGGTCCTCGCGGGAGCGGCCGGCGAGCGGGGCCAGCACCGGGTTGGCGGTCAGCGCGTTCTCGACGAAGCTCAGCGCGAAGACGTCCTCGCGGCCGCTCAGTACCTCGCCGAGGTTCCAGACGTCGGCCCGGTTGGCGAGCATGTCGGGGATCCGGAACCGCTCGCCCGACTCCGTGTACGGATTGCCCGCCATGCACACCGCGAACCGCTTGCCCCGCAGGTCGTGGCTGAGCGGCTCGCCGTCCCGCACGCCCTCGATGCGGCGGGTGGCGTCGCAGAGCGGGATGAACTTCTGGAGCAGCTCCGGCGATGTGTGCTGGATGTCGTCGAGGTAGAGGAGCGTGTTGTTGCCGGACTCCAGCGCGAAGTTGATCTTCTCGATCTCCTGGCGGGCGGTCGCGGTGCGGGCCTGGGACGGGTCGAGCGAGGTCACGTCGTAACCGAGGTTCGGTCCGCTGATCTTGACGAGGACCAGGCCGAGCCGGTCGGCCACGTACTCCATCAGCGTCGTCTTGCCGTAGCCGGGCGGCGACACGAGCAGCAGCAGGCCCTGCGAGTCGGTGCGCCGGTCGGCGTCGGCGGTGCCGAGCTGCTTGGCGAGGCTGTCGCCGATCAGCGGCAGGTACACCTCGTCCAGCAGCCGGTTGCGGACGAACGCCGACATGACGCGCGGCCGGTGGTCGTCCAGCCGCAGCCGGGCCCGCTCGGCGTTCACCAGCGCGGTGCGCCGGCGCTGGTAGGCGCGGAAACCGGGGACGGCCACGGTACGGAACTCGGCGGTACGGGCGAGGAGTTCGTCGAGCCGGACGGTCAGCGCGCCCCGGTCGATGCGCGGATGGGTGCCGAGCAGGCCGTCCACCCGCGCGGTCAGCGGGGCCTCGCAGTCGTACCGGTCGAGCACCGGCTCCGGGCACAGCTCCACGGCGACCGCCTCCGCGAGGTCCCCCGCGTCGATCCCGGTGCCGCTCGCGGCGGCGTACGAGGCGAGCCAGCCCTCGACGAGCTGGCGGCGGGCCGGCAGGTCGTCGCCGAGTGCGGCGAGATCCTCGTCGTACGCCGAAGTCCCGGTCGTGCGGCGGAACTTGTCCAGGAAGGTGCGGGCGGCGGCGCTGGTGACGAAGCCGGCCGGGCCGCTCGTCAGTTCCTCGAAGAGGTACGCGGCGACGGCGGACGGCGCCTCGCCGCCGATGACGGCCGCCCACTCCTCCTGGAGGGCCTCGACGGCCGGGGCGAGGCCGAAGGTCTCCCGGGCGCGGGCCAGCGAGAGCGCCCGCCGGGTCCATGAGGTGCGCCGGGCCTCGTCCGTGCCGTACGCCCAGAAGAGCTGGGCCGCCGCCCGTACCGCGGGCGGGCAGCGCAGCAGCCCGGCCCCGGAGTGCAGCCGCAGCAGGGCGGCGAGGATCGCGGTGGCGTCCTCGTCGTGGACGCCGCGCTGATAGCCCTCGTCGTACGCGGCGGCGGCCGACTCCCTTACCAGAGCGGCGAGTTCTGCCGGGTCCAGGGCGGCAAGGCTGTCGGCGCCCCGCTCGTCGAGGAGCCGGGCAGCCAGGTGCTCGCCCCGGTAGACCCGCGGGGACTCCGAGGGGAGGGTCTGCTCCCAGTACGGGCGGGTCGCCTCGAACTCCGGGTCGGTGACCGGGGCGCGGTAGTCCGTGCCGGTGAGGGCGAACGCCAGCCGGTCCCCGTGCGGGACGAGCGTCAGGTCGAAGGGCTGGGTGTTCACCGCGAACCGGTGCCGGCCCAGCCGGATCACGGCACCGCCGTCCGCGTACAGCTCGCTGCGGTCGCGCAGCGCCCGCCCGGCCTCCTGGCGGGCGGCCAGCAGCTGTCCGTCGAGCTCCTCGGCGCGCACCGGATCGCCGAGCGAGCGCAGCTCCTCGGCGGTGCGGCGGATCTTGGCGACCATCGGGTCGGAGGCGAAGTAGGTGTGGACGGCGTCCAGGTCGGGCAGGGCGGCCAGCCGCCGGGAGACCGTCTCCAGGACCCGGGCCGCCGAATCCGCCAGCCGCTCCGCGCGCCGGGCACGGGCGTCCTGAAGGGTCTGCTTGCGGGCCGAGAACGCCTCGTACACCTCCGTACGGCGCTCGGCCAGCTCGGCGAGGAAGTCGTCGAACTCCGCGAACCGCGACTCCAGGTTCTCCAGCTGGAGGAGCAGCCTGGCCAGTTGCTCGTCACAGGCGTCCGGGGTGTCCGAGGCGGCGATCGCCCCCGTGACGGCCTGCCCCAGCAGGGCGAACTCGGCGGCGAACTCGGCGCGGCCCTCGTGGTCGAGGAGTTCGCGGCGGCGGGCCTCCAGCGTGGCGCGGGCCCGGTTGACCCCGCCGAGGACCTCGGCGATCCGCTCCAGGATCGACGTACGGACCGTGGTGTCGCCGATGTCGAGACCGGCGACGACGTCCGTGACGGTGCTCAGGCCCTCCGTCATCCCGCTCAGCCGCTCGCCGAGCGCCGCCGCGTCCGCGACGGTGGCGAGCGCGGACGCCTCGGCGGTGAGCCGGGCGATGTCCTCGTGGTAGCCGGTGAAGGCGTCGTCCCGACCGAGGAAGGCGACGGCGCGCTGTGCGGCCGATTCGAGGTCGGCGGCGGTCGCGGCGGAGAGTTCGGCGATCCGTTCGGTGTCCGCGTACCGCATCTCGGCGAGCGTCGCCAAGTGACCGTGGGCATGGCGCAGTTCGGTGAGCTGGGTCACCCAGGCGGCGGCCGAGCGCGGGGCCTCGCCGCGGATGCGGCGGACGAGCGCGGTGATCCGGTCGGCCGCCGCGTCGAGTGCCCCGGCGGCCTGCCGGGTCAGCTCCCGTACCGTCTCGAACTCGGTCAGCACCTGCTGGGCGGTGGCCTTCAGCTCCGCCAACGGGTCTGCCAGCGCGCCGAGTTCGGCGTCGGCGAGCCAGTGGTAGCGGTCGGTGGCGCGGGTGCAGTCCGTGACCAGCTGCGCGTACACGGCGGCGGTCGGGGTGGTCTCGGCGGCGCTGTGCGCCAGCGCCAGGCAGTCGGAGATCCCGCGCACCAGATCGGCGTTGCCGACCCGGGCCAGCGGACCCGTCCCGGCGGGGCGGGAGGCCGCGTAGGTGTCGGAGACGTACGGGGTCCGCCAGCGCTGCAGGGGGTGGACGCGGGCCGGTTCGTCGCCGGTGGCGGTGGTGCGCAGCAGGACGAGGGTGCCGTCGTCGAGCAGGGCGTGGCCACGGCCCTGGAGCGGGGTGGCGACCTCCTGCCGGATCAGGTTGTAGGGCAGCAGCAGCTCACGGCCGTCGTCGGGGGAGCGGAAGACGTACAGGACGTCCTCGCCGTTCGGGGAGCGGACGGCGCCCTCGAAGAGCGGGTCGGTGAGCGGCTCCGCGATGTCGAAGGTCTTCGCGGTGCCGGTGGTGAGGTAGTAGCCGCCGGGGAAGATGATCCCCTGGTCCTCCGGGAGCCGGTGACAGGCCGGGCCGATGCCGTCCAGGCGCAGTACGGTGCCGAGCAGCGTGTTGAAGACCAGGTACCGCCAGGACTCCTCGTTGTACGGGCGGATACGGAGCAGGACCAGCGGCCCGATCGTGGCGTGCTCGACCTCCGCGTCGGCGAGCGACTGGAGGGGTTCGGCGACCGGCTCCTCGTAGATCCCGTCGGGGGTGTCGGTGTCGTTGACCGTCTTGACGGTAAGGGTGCCGCCGAGCGTGTCGACGAAGAGCACGGCGGAATCCGGGCTCTCCCCGCCCACCGCGATGTGCGGGTGGCGGCCGAGGACGTGCGACTCGCGTCCGGCGGGGGTCCAGGAGAAGTCGTGCGACGGCGGGAAGACATGGTCGCGGTCGCCGCGCGCGTCGAGGAACGCGCCCGGCGAACCGTCCGCGGCCAGCGCCCAGCGCAGCACCCGGATGCCGTCGGCGCTCTCCCCGGTACGGAAGACGGCGAGCAGCCGGCCGTCCACCCGGCGCAGCCGCAGGAGCCGGGCGTCGCGGTAGTAGCGGTGCAGGGCGGTGAATTCGCGTACGAAGGCCTCGTCGTCGAGCAGGCCGCCTCCGTCCGCGGGTACTTCCTCCAACTCGGGCCCGTACAGGGCGAGTACGTCGCCCACCCTGGCCGGGTCCGCCGCCCCCGGGCCCCGTTCGAACCCGAACAGCAGCCGGCCGCCGACGGCCACCAGATCGCGGGGTACGGATGCCTGCTCGGTACGGATCTGCTCGGTGCCGGTCAGCCGGAGCTCGGTCGAGCCGAACTCCTCGGTGCGCCGCGCGTTCAGCGCCTCGGCGCGGCTCGCGAGTTCGGCTGCCCGGTCGTTCAGCCGGCGCCGCAGCACGTCGTACGTTCCCGCGTCCACGGGGCCGCCGGCGGCCGGTGCGGTTGTGGTGTCGGGTTCCATCCGTGCGACTCTCCCTACGAGGTGTGTGGTGCGGGCCACTTCAGCCCGTCCTGGGTTTGAGGACGGACGGTTCGCCGGAGCAGGCCCGGCTCACCGGACGGTCCGGCAAAAATCGAGCCCGTCCGGCGATCGAGGACAAAGCGGCCACCGGACGGGCTCGGGTTGGCCCTACGCGACCGGCGACCCGTTCCGCGAGGCGGGCACGTCGGAGGCGGCCACCCCGGCCACCCCTTCCGCACCCGCCACCGCGGACACCGGCACGTCCGCCAGTCCCAACTCCCGGGCCGCGGCCAGCAGCTGCTGCACCTGCCCCGGCGCGACCCCGGTCCCCGGCGCCCGCATCATCCGCATGAGCAGCGCCGACACCGTCAGGTTCTGCACGTCGCCCGTCGACACCGATCCCAGCACCCGCGTCAGATCGTCCGTGAACGACGACGTGCCGTTCAGCCACGGCCCCGCGAGCGCCTTCGCCGTGTCCGAGTTCTCGACGAACCCGTCGAAGCTCTTGCCCATCGAGATGGACGAGACGAGCCGGTCGAAGAAGACCGACTCCCCGCCGACGATGTCGATGTCGGCGTTCTCCAGCCCCGTGGCCAGCACCGTCGCCTGCGACTCGGCGACCTGCCGCTGCACGTCGAGCCCGGCCAGCCGGATCTCCTTCTCCGCGGCGAGCCGCAGCCGGTACTCCTCGTGCCCGCGCGAGGCGTCGTCCAGCGCCGCCATCGCGGCGGCCTTCTCGGTGAGCCCCGCCGCCTCGGCCTTGAGCTTCTCGCCGATCATGGCCGCGTCGGCCGTGGCCTGGGCCTGCGTACCCTCCGCCGCGGCGAGCGCCTTGAGCCTGGACCCCTCCGCCTCGGCCCTGAGCCGGGCGGACGCGGCCTCGGCCTCGGCGAGACCGGTCTTCTCGATGACGTCGGCCTCCGCGTCACGCACCTGGACCTCCGCGAGGCCGGGCGCCGCGGACTCCGCCTGGATGCCCTCGGCCAGCCGCAGCTTGGCCTGTGCGTCCAGGTCCGCGGTCTTCAGCCGGGCCTCGGCAAGCGTCAGCTGCTCGGCGGCCAGGTGGGTCGCCGCCGCCTCGGCGGCCTCCGCGGCCTTGATGTCCTTGACCAGCTTCTCCTGGGCCTCCGCCTCGGCGGCGATGATGACCGACCTGCGGGTGCGCTCCGACTCCTCCACGGCCCGCAGCGTCTTGATGGACTCCTCCTGCTCCGCGACCGTACGGTCCACGGCGATCCGCTCCCGGATCACGTCGGCGACCTCGCGGCGCTCGGCCTCGACCTCCTTCGTCGCGGCGATCCGGTCGAGTTCGGTCTGCCGCTCACGCCCGATGACCTCGATCAGCCGGTCCTTCTCGATGCGCTCGTTCTCCACGGCGATGACCCGCTCGCGGTTCTTCTGCGCGACGGCGATCTCCCGGGCCTGGTTCTCGCGCTGGATGCCGAGCTGCTCCTCGGTGCGGATGAACGCGGTCTGGGCGCCGAGCCGTTCCTCCTCCTGGACCCGGGCGGTCGCGGACTCCTCGCGGGCCCGCAGCGTCTCGACCTCGCGGCGCTGCTTGATCTCGGCCTCGGCCTGCCGGCGCTCCAGCTCCAGAATGGTCTCCCGGGCGTCGACGTTCTGCCGGGTGATCTCCTTCTGCTCGGTGCGCTGGTACTCGTTGGTGCGGACGTGCTCGATCGCGGTCAGCTCGGTGATCTTGCGAATGCCCTGCGCGTCGAGGATGTTGCCGCCGTCGAGCTGCGTCATGGGCGTCTGCTCAAGGAAGTCGATCGCCGCGTCGTCGAGGTGGTAGCCGTTCAGGTCCGTGCCGATGACCCGGATGATCCGGTCCCGGAACTCCTCGCGCTTGGTGTACAGATCGACGAAGTCCAGCTGCTTGCCGACGGTCTTGAGCGCCTCGGCGAACTTCGCGGCGAAGAACTCCTGGATCGCCACCTTGTCGCTGGCCCGCCCCGTACCGATGGACTGGGCGACCTTGATGACGTCCTCGACGGTCTTGTTGACGCGGACGAAGAAGGTGATGTGGATGTCGGCGCGGATGTTGTCCTGGCAGATCAGTCCTTCGCGCCCGGTGCGGCGGATCTCGATGGTCTTCACCGAGATGTCCATGTACTCGGCCTTGTGCAGCACCGGCAGGACGACGGCCCCGGTGAAGGTGACATCGACCTTCTTCGTCTTGGAGATGATCAGTGCCTTGCCCTGTTCCACCTTGCGGAAGAGCCGGCTGATGACGAGGAGCAGGGCGACGGCGATGAGCAGAACGACGGCTACGAGCACACCGAAGCCCAGGGTGATGGCATCCATGGCAGTCCTTGGCAGCTGATGGGAGGAAAGTGAAGAGGCGGGTGGGTCCGCCGGACGGTTTCGGCGCGGCGGTACCGGCGAGACGTTTCGGCAGGGCGGTACCGGCGCGGTGGCGGTGGCAGGAGGGCAGACGGGCAGGCGGGCAGGTCAGCCGGAGCGGGGTGGTCCCGGATCCAGCGCCCTGTCGTACGGCGAGACCCAGAAGAACTCGCCCTCGTCGTCGTACGCGTACAGGAGCCCGGCACTGCCCGAGGTGAGCGCGGTGAGTTCCGTACCGTCCGCGCCGTGCGCGCCCTTCGCGCCGTCCGTGCCGTCCGCGCCATGCACGGCATTCGCCGATCCGAGCAGTCTGACCTGGACGATCGCGGTGGAACCGTCGGCCGCCGCGACCTCGGCCTGGCCGAAGTCGGAACTGACGGAGCCGGTACGGATGGTGCAGATCCGGCCGAGGAAGTCCTGCCGCGACGGAGGTGGCTCCTCCGGGAAGCGCCGGCGCACCAGGCGCACCAGCACGCGCGTCACGGTCCAGGAGATCAGCAGTGCCCCGGCGAGCACGGCGCAGGCGAGTCCGGCACGGGTGAGGCCGGTGACAGCGCTGCGGTGCAGCAGGACCGTACCGGTCAGACTCGTGAACCAGCCGACGACGACCATCACGGACACCGTGACGGTGACCGGCACTCCGCCGACCCCGGCCATGCCGGTGCCGAGATCCCCGTCGAAGGAATGGTGGTCGGCCGCGCCGACCAGTACGAGGAGCCAGAAGAAGACGACCACGGCCAGCGCGGCGCCGAACAGGACGGCCGGAAAGGCGGTTCCCGCGTTCAGGAACTCCTGCATCGGTCCACCCCCTGTCTGTTCGTGCGGGCGATCTTCGTACGGGGTTCGTTCGTGCGGGGCGATCCGGTGGTGGGCGGCTCCGGCTGCTGTGGCACCGCGATGCGCGGTGCCACAGCAGCCAGATCTCCCCCGTATCCCCCGTATCCCCCGTGTTCCCCCGTGTGGTGCTGACCGGATCGTCTCAGTCGGGGCCGTCCGTCGCACTGCCGGAATCCGGCAATCTTTATAGGTCCTTGATGCCGGGCACCGGCACCAGCCCCTATGCGTTGAGTGGGTGTCGACGTCGTGCCAGGACTTGAGGAGTGCTCGTGCCGGAGCCGGAGATTCCCGACGAGTATGTGGAGGACTACGCCCGCATACTGGCCGATGTAGCCGCCACCGGCCGCCGGTTGACCCGGGAGGAGCTGGAGGCGCGCCGGTTGCTGGGCCGGGAGGCCGCCGAGGCCGGATTCCAGTTGCGCGCCCTGGTCGGCCTCCATCTCGCGGCGACCCGTACCGCCTGGCCGCGCACCGCCTCCGCCGATGCCGCGTCCACCGACTGCGTGCTGGCCGCGGTCGAGCAGGCCGTCGACGCCTTCGCCGAGGGCTTCGAGCGGGCCCAACGGCTCACCGTGCGGCGCGAGGAGGCGGCGCGGCGCGAGTTCATCGACGATCTGCTGTACGGGCGCAGCGATCTGGGCCGGCTCGCCGAGCGGGCCACCCGGTTCGGGCTGCGGCTCTCGCGCGCCCACGCGGTCGCGGTGGCGACGGGCCCGGAGGCGTACACGGAGACGGACTCCGTGCCGCGCGTCGTCGAGGCGGCGCTGCTCGCACGTTTCGGCGGCCGGAAGATCCTGATCACGACGAAGGACGGACGGCTGGTCTGCATCGCCCCCGCCAGCCAGCCCGATGTCCTGCGGTATTTCGCCAAGCAGTCGCACGCGGCGACGGACGGCGGCCGGGTCGCGGTCGGCCGCCCCCACCATGGCCCCGGGGGCGTGGTCCACTCCTACGACGAGGCGCTCGAAGCGCTCGACCTGGGGGACCGGATGGATCTGGACGAGCCGGTGCTGTACGCCGCCGACCTGCTCGTCTATCCGGTACTGACCCGGGACCGGCAGGCGATGGTCGATCTGGTGCGCAGTCAGCTGGGCCCGCTCCAACAGGCCCGCGGCGGTGCCGAGCCCCTCCTGCAAACGCTCACGGTCTACTTCGACACGGGCTGTGTGGCCGCGGAGACGGCGCGCCGGCTGTCGCTGAGCGTGCGGGCGCTGACCTACCGGCTGGAGCGGATCCAACAGCTGACCGGCGCCGATCCGTCCGACCCGATGCACCGCTACACACTGCAGACAGCAGTCATCGGCGCCCGGCTGCTGGACTGGCCGGCCAAGGAGGTGTGACAGCGGGCCTGTTCCAGGAGGCCAGGGCCCGGAAGAAGGTGGCCGGAGGTGCGCATCGGGGGGAGTAGCGCACCTCCGGCCTGCCGGGCGCGGACCGCTGGTCAGTCGGTCCGCGGTCTTCCGGCGGTACGGGGCAGGGCGGGAGGAGCCGGGGGCCGGCCGACCGGCCCGCCCTGCAGGGGAGAGACCTACAGGTCGAACTCGTGCGGCGGAAGGTCGAGCGCGAAGCACGCCTCCCGCACGACGGCCTGCTCCGACTTGTCGAAGTCGCCGTCGGCACCGCCGATCACGATACCGATCTGGATGACGGCACGGGCCTCGGCAGGCTTCTTCTTCGCCTTGCCGATCTCCTGGAGCACGCTGACCTTGCCGAAGGCGAAGTCGGCGGTGAGCTTGTTCACGTAGTCGTTGAAGCGGCGCTGCAGATCGTCCGCCGGGAAGTTCTGCAGGACCTCGTTGGAGGAGATCAGCGAGGCGACGCGCTGGCGCTCGGACGGGTCGATGGAACCGTCGGCGGCGGCGACCAGGGCGCACATGGCCATGCTCGCGTCGCGGAACGCCCCGCTCTTCAGGTCGTTCTTCTTTGCTTCCAGCTGCGACTGCATCGACGAAGCGGATTCCTTGATCCGATCCCACAGTGCCATGTCGTCTTCTCCATACGTTGCGTTGCGTTGTGTTGCCGGAATGAGAACCAACTCTACAGACGTGTAGAAGTTAGCAGGGCGGGTGCCCGCTGTGTCCCGGAAACAGCAGTAAGTAGGATGCTGCGACGCCGCGGCTGACGCGGTATCGCAGAAGGGCGGATCAGATGGACTCGGGCAGGCCCGGCCACCCACCGGACAACGAACCGCCCCACGAAGAAGTGCCCGACCCGGTACGCCCCTATGCGGTACGCACCGGCCGCGTGGGCCCGGACACCCGGCGGCTTCGCAGGCGCGGGCAGGGCGAACTGGAGGCCCAGGTCCTCGCCGTACTGCACTCGGCGAACGGCCCCGCGACCGCCGGCTGGGTGCAGGAACACCTCGACGGCGGCCTCGCGTACACCACCGTCATCACGATCCTCTCCCGCCTCTACGCGAAGAACGCCGTGACCCGGTCCCGCGAGGGCCGCTCCTACACCTGGACGTCCGCCTCCGACGAGGCCGGTCTGGCGGCCCTGCGGATGCGGCGCGTACTGGACGGCGAACGGGACCGGGACGCCGTGCTCGCCCACTTCATCTCGGCCCTCTCCCCCGGCGACGAGGAACGGCTGCGCGCGCTCCTGGCGCGGGCGGCGGCACCGGACGACCCCGGTGAGCCGGCCGGCCCGGACAGTCCGTGCAGTCCTCGCGATCCGTCCGATCCGGGTAACTCCCCCGACGCGGAAGGCCGATAGCGGTCCGATGGGTCTCTTCGTCTGTCTGCCGCTCGTGCTCCCGCTGACCGCGCTGCCGGTCGCGCGCCTCGCCGAACAGCATCTGCACCCGCGCAGCGCGACTCTGCTGCTCACCGTCGTCGGCACGCTGCTCGCCCTGTGCAGCACGCTGTGCCTGGCCCTGCTGATGGTGGTCGGCACGGCCCAGCTCCCGGGCAATCCGCTGCCGGACGGCTGGTCGGACCCCGAGGTGCGGAACGCGGTGCCGTACGAGGTGAAGGCGGGCATCGTCGCGATCGGGGTGCTGGCGGCGGTGCTCGGGGCGTGCGGGCGGACGGTGTACCGCCATGTGCGGCTGCGGATCCGGGCCGGGCGCGCCCTGTCCACCGCCCCTTCCGTCACCACCGGCGACGTCGCGGTGCTCCCGGACCCGGAGCCGTACGCCTACGCGCTGCCCGGAAATCCGGGCCGGGTCGTCATCTCGACCGCGATGACCGAGTGTCTGGACGCCCGTGAGCGCCGGGCCCTGATCGCCCACGAGCGGGCCCATCTGGCCGCCCGCCACCACCGCTACCTGCTGGCCGTCCAACTCGCGGCGCGCGCCAACCCGTTCCTTCTGCCGTTGCGTACGGCGGTGGCGTTCAGCACCGAACGGTGGGCGGACGAGGAGGCCGCGCGAGCGGTCGGCGACCGGCGGGTGGTGGCCGTCGCGGTCGGCAAGGCGGCACTCTTCTCGCACGGGGCGCCGGACGCCTCGGTCGGCTTCGCGGCCTTCGCCGCCGCCGACCCTGCTTCCGCCGCATCCGCTCCTGCCCCGGACTCCGCTTCCGCTTCGACGGCGGGCCCCGTACCGCGCCGGGTGGCGGCGCTGCTCGCCCCCGTTCCGCAGGCGCGGCTGTGGCCCCCGTCGTCCGCCCATGCCGCCCTGGCGCCGCTCGTCGCGGCGGCGGGCACGACGAGCTCGGCGCTGTCGTCGCTCAACGCGACGGTGTCGCTGGTACAGATCCTGCACGCGGCGACCCCGCTGTGAGCCGTACGAAGCAGCCGGGCGCCGCCGCGCCGCCGCCGTTTCGGCTCAGTCGGCCGAGGAGGCGAACTCCTCCTGCGCGGCGGGCACCGGAAGGCCCGCGGGAACGCTGTCGCCTTCCTTGACGCCGGCTTCCTTGACGCCGGCTCCCGTACCGCTGCTTCCCTTACCGCTGCCGCCGTGCCGGCCCCACCACGCCTGGATCCTGCCCGCGACCGGCTGGGTCCAGCGGGCGGTGAGCGGTCCGACGATGACGAGGATGAGGACGTACGCGGTGGCTATGGGCCCGATACGCGGCTCGGTCGCCACGGCCAGACCGGCGATGACGATGGAGAACTCACCGCGGGCCACGAGCGTTCCACCGGCCCGCCACCGCCCGCGCGAACCGATCCCGGCCCGCCGGGCCGCGTACCATCCGGTGCCGATCTTGGTGAGGACGGTGACGACGGCCAGCAGTGCCGCCGGGAGCAGCACCGGCGGAATCGCGGACGGATCGGTGGAGAGTCCGAAGAACACGAAGAAGACGGCGGCGAACAGATCCCGCAGCGGCGTCAGCAGTTTGCGCGCGCCCTCGGCGACCTCGCCCGAGAGCGCGATCCCGACCAGGAACGCCCCGACGGCCGCCGAGACCTGCAACTCCTGTGCCACACCGGCCACCAGCACCGTCAGCCCGAGCACCACCAGGAGCAGCATCTCCGGATTGTCGGAGGAAACGGCCCGGCTGATCAGCCGCCCGTGCCGCAGCGCCAGATAGAGCACGAACCCGACGGTGCCGAGCGCGACCAGCAGCGCGATGCTGCCCCCGGCGAATCCCACGCCCGCGAGCATCGCGGTGAGCAACGGCAGGTACACGGCCATCGAGAGGTCCTCGATGACCAGCACACCGAGGATGACGGGCGTCTCCCGGTTTCCCAGCCGCCCCAGGTCGGTGAGCACCTTCGCGATGACCCCGGACGACGAGATCCAGGTGACCCCGGCCAGTGCGACGGCTCCCACGGGCCCCCACCCGAGCAGCAGCGCGGCCACCGCCCCCGGGGTCGCGTTGAGCACGAAGTCCACGGCACCGGAGGGGTATTGAGTCTTGAGACTGGTCACCAGTTCCGATGCGCTGTACTCCAGGCCGAGTAGGAGCAGCAGCAGAATGACGCCGATCTCGGCGCCCACGGCGGTGAATTCCTCACTGGCGCCGAGCGGCAGGAGCCCGCCTTCCCCGAAGGCGAGCCCCGCCAGCAGATAGAGCGGAATCGGCGAAAGGCCTATCCGCCCGGCGAACCGCCCGATGATGCCCAGTCCCAGAATGACAGAGCCGAGCTCCACCAGCAGTGCGGTCGTGTCGTGCACGGTCAGCCCTCCGCAATAATCTCGGAGAGCGCGTCGACGCCCTCCCTCGTACCGACGACGACGAGCGTGTCCCCGATGGCCAGCCGGAAGTCCGGCCCGGGTGACGGATGCGCACTGTGTGTCCGCAGCACGGCCACGATCGAGGCCCCCGTCCGCGTCCGCGCCTTCGTGTCACCGAGCAGGCGCCCGCCGTACGGGGAGCGCGTCCCGAGCGGTATGTGCTCGGTGACGAGATCGATGCCCTCGGTCCGTACCGCGTCGATGGGCGCGGCGTCGATGAGGTGTGCGAGGCCGGTGGCCTCCTGCGGTGTCAGGGGTACCGACAGGCGGCACGAATCGGGATCGTCCTGGTCGTAGAAGCCGATGAACCGCCGCCCGTCGTGGTGGACGACGACGGAGATGTGCTGTCCCGACTCGGTCGTGTAGTCGTACTGCATACCGACTCCGGGCAGCGTGGTGCGGTGGGTTCCCATGGCTTCCTCCCGAGTGTTGCGACGGCATGGCGACGCACTTGGTGATCTCTTTAGTTGCGCATTACTTTATCCGGAGGGTTCCGCCGGTCCCGGCATACGGGCGCAAAGCGGGGCCCACGGCTACACTCGCCCGGGCCGGACGGCGGCCGGGGCCGCCGTCCGGGCGATCGCAGCAGCCGGCGGAAGGGCCGAGAATGTCGCGTAGCCGAGAGCTCAAGTTCCGGGCGGTCACGTCGTTCCAGCGGCATGTCGCCAACCCGCTCACCAGGCGGTTCCCTTTCCAGACCCTCCTGGAGACGACGGGCCGCGCGTCCGGCCTCCCGCGCCGCACCCCGGTCGGCGGCCGGCGCATGGGCCAGGCGTTCTGGCTGGTCTCGGAGTACGGCGAGAAGTCGCAGTACGTCCGCAACATCCGGGCCGACCCCCGGGTCCGGGTCCGGATCAAGGGCCAGTGGCACTCGGGCACCGCCCACCTGCTCCCCGAGGACGACGCGCGCGCCCGGCTCAAGGCGCTCCCGCGTGGCAACAGCGCGGCGGTGCGGACCCTGGGGACGGACCTGCTGACGGTACGGGTGGATCTGGCGGAGTGACGCCGGGGCGGCGACCCGCCACGAGCCGGGAAGTGCGTGTGTCCGGAACGTACGCGTACCCGGGACATGCTCGTATCCCGGACATCCTCGTATCCGGGACATCCTCGTAAGCGGGACGTTCGCGGGCCCCGGACACGCGCGGGCCCCGGACATGCGCGTGCCCGGCCGGTGCGGTGCCGGCCGGGCACGAACAGGGTGTCGGCCGGATCAGTCGGTGATCTCGATCTTCCCGTCGGGGGATGCGTCCGGAGACGCTGCGGGAGACGCGACCGCACCGTTCGAGGCCGATGTCACGGCTGCGGCACCGCCCTTGAGGTTCTTCAGCAGGGCTGCCAGGTCGACTCCCGTGGTGGAGCTGAGGAGTTCCATGCCCTGGGCGACGTTGTCCGTGACCGTACGCGCCACCTGGCTCGCGCCGTCCGTGGAGATGACGGTCATCTTGTCGATGGCGCTCAGCGGCTCGGCCGCCTTGGCGACGACCTGCGGCAGCACCTCGACCAGCATCTGGAGCACGGCCGCGTCGCCGTACTGCGCGAACGCGTCCGCCTTCTTCTGCATGGCCTCGGCCTCGGCCGCGCCCTTGGCCGCGATGGCCGCGGCCTCCGCCTCGCCCTCGATGCGCACGGCGTCGGCGAGGGCCGAACGGTGCAGCTTCTCGCCCTGACCGGTCAGCCGGGAGCGCTCGGCGTCCGCCTCGGCCTCCTTGACCTGGGCGATCCGGCGGGCCTCGGCCTCCTGCTCGGCCTGGTAGCGGGCGGCGTCGGCGGGCTTGCGGACCTTGGTGTCGAGTTCGCGGTCGGTCAGCGCGGCCTGGCGCTGGGCGACCTTCTCCTGCTCCTCCAGGACTTCCTGCTGGCGGGCCGCCTCGGCGAGCGGGCCCGCCGCGTTGGCCTTGGCCGCGGCGGCTTCCGTCTCGGCCTTGATCTCGGCCTGCTTGAGGTAGAAGGTCCGCTCGGCGATGGCGATCTCCTCGGCCGCCTTGAGCCGGGCCTGCTCCGAGGCGCGCTTGGCGATCGCCTCGGCGATGTCCGCCTCCTGCTTGGCGCGGGCGGCTTCGGGGCGGCCGAGGTCTTCGAGGTAGGAGCCCTCGGTGGTGATGTCCTGGATCTGGAAGGCGTCCAGGATCAGGCCCTGCCCGGAGAGGCTGGCCTCGGCCTCCTCCGCGACCTGGCCGGCGAACGCGGCACGGTCGCGGATGATGTCCTCGACCGACATCCGGCCGACGATGGCGCGCAGCGCGCCGGAGAGCACTTCCTGGGTGAAGCCGACGATGCCGTCCTGCTGCTGAAGGAAGCGCTGGGCGGCGGCCCGGATCGCTTCCTCGCTGCCGCCGACCTTGACGATCGCGACGCCTTCGAGGTTCGACTTCACTCCGCGCAGGGTGACGGCTCCGCGGACGGCCACCGGGATGTGCCGGCTGGACAGGTCGAGGGTGAACTTCTGCTGGACGAACGGGACGACGAAGACTCCGCCGCCGACGACGACCTTCTGGCCGCTGTTGTCGATGCTGGTGCGGCCGGTCACCGGGTCGGTCGACTTCTTGCCGCGGCGTCCGGTGATGATGAACGCCTCGCTGGGCCCGGCGACCTTGTAGCGGGTGATGACGACGAGGGCGAGCAGTATCAGGAGTACGACGACTCCGATGACTGCGGTCACGACTGGGCTCATAAGGGTGTCCCCCCTGCCTCCCTGTGGGGACGGCAGCTTGTTTTCGGACGGTGTATCGGCCGGCGGTGATCAGCGCTCGACGGGGCGGACCGTGACCGAGGTGGTCGACAGCGTGGCCTCCACCCAGATCTCGGTGCCGCGTTCGACCGGCTCCGGGCTCTTCGCCGACAGCTTCACGGTCTGGCCCGCCAGGCGCAGCAGGACCTCGCCGTAGCCGTCGGCCGGGATCGCGGTGACGACCGACCCGGACGTACCGACGAGATCGTCGCCGCGCGGGGTGGTGCTGGTCTGGTCCCGCATCAGCGCCCGGCTGAATTTCCAGGTCAGCCAGGCCGCGACGATCCCGGCGAGCACTCCGGCGGCGGTCGCGGCGACCGTACCGACGCCGGTGGTGCCGAGCACGATCGCGCCGCCGAAGCCGAGCATCGAGAGGAAGCCCGCGATGACGGGGAGGGAGAGAAGGCCGTCGAAGAGGCCGTCCAGTACGCCCCCGAAGAGACCTTCGAGGATGCCGTCGAAGATCAGGGACAGGGCCAGCAGAACGATTCCCGCAATGCCGAGACCGAGAAACAAGGTCACGCGATCACCCTCCCCGATCCACGAATTCCATCGAACTGGCTGGATGATCCCATATACACCAGGCAACGGACACTGCCGGGTTACGGCAATCTTTTACTCGCCTTTGATGCCGGATGACTGTTCGGACCCAGTTGTCCACAGCCTGTGGACAGTCCGGCCTCCCGGATTCTCGCCTCCCCGGCCGGACCACGACCGCCCGGAGCCGGTCCCGTTCGTGGTGCAGAGGCGGGGGAACGGGAGCACCCTGATAAGGAGGTGATCGTCATGACGCATACAGCAGTCGGGTGGCATGTGGAGTTGGAATTCGAGGAGGACAGTCAGCGCACCCGTGCGGCCGCGCTGGTGCGGCTCCCGGACGGGGCCGAGGTGCGCGCCCACGGATATGCGAGCCGTCACCCTTCCGACAAGCAGCAGGCGAGGGTCGGCGAGGAGATCGCGGGGGCCAGAGCACTCAATGAGCTGGCGATGAAGATGCTGACGAAGGCGCACGACGAGATCGACGAGGAGTCCGGCCGGACGTCGCACCCGCTCACCTGAGCCGGGATCGCGGAACCCCCGGGCATCCACCCGCCCGGGCCGCGTGTGGGCACCACCTGCGCCACCGGTTGATCCGGGCCGCCGGCGGAGGGACGACGCGTCAGCCCAGCTCCAGGCTCGTGATGCCGAAAAGGCCGGTGTGGTCGACGTCCGGTGACGGACCCGTGTACATCCGGGCGGTCTCGAACGACGGGCTGAGGCCCAGCTCTTCCGCGAGACGCACGGCCGCCGGGTTGACGTCGGGTACGTCGATCGCCACCGGATTGTCCGGATCGGTGGCCGCGAGCGCGCCGACCAGGGCGCCGGCCACCTCGGGCGACTGTGCGTACACCGGGCCGATTCGGGAGGACGTGCGGCAGGGCCGCAGCACGGCGAGGCCCCGCAGCTCCCCGTCACGGACTGCGGCCAGCGAGGTGCGGGCGGGCCCGGCGATCCACGGCGCGAGGAAGCTGTCGCGCTCCGCGGGGAAGAACCGGCGGTCGTACGCGGCCAGCCGGTCGAAGGGAATGCTGCGGGCGTCGACGAGAACGGTGCCGGGCGGAACGGGGAGACCGGCGGGCGGCCGGCCCTCGTAACGCATCGTCGTCCAGACCGGACGGAAGCCGGATCTACGGTAGTTGGCCTGCTGGGCCACCACCCCGTCCAGTCCGACGTTGCGCCCGTCCAGCCGTGCCATGCCTGCCTGCCAGAGCCGGCTGCCGTAACCCTGCCCGCGCAGCTCGGGGCGGGTGAGGTAAAAGCCGAGGAACCCATGGCCAAAGCCGTAGCGGATCACGGAGACGCTGGAGACCGGGTCGCCGTCGAGTCGGCCGATCAGGAAACCGCGCGGGTCGGTGGCGAAGAAGGCGTGACGGTCGGTCAGCCCGGGGTTCCAGCCCTCCGCGTGGGCCCATTCGGCCAGCATGGTGAGGTCGTCGGCGCTTGCGGTGGTGATCTCGAAATTCGGCACGGGGCACCTGTACCCGCGGGCGATCGGTTCGACGCCCGCCCCGGGACCGGTCGCCCGCGCCCGGATCACACGAGGAGGAACGCGCCCGCCGTCGCGGCCCCCAGCAACGCACCGGCGACCGTCTGCGCCACCGAGTGGTACCCGAGCGCGACCCGCGACCAGCACACCGCGACCGTCATCGCGTACGCGAGCAGCCACCACGGCGAGTGGACCGCGGCGGACAGCGCGACGACGGCCGAGGCGACCGCGGCGTCCACCGAGATCTTCCAGACCGTGTTGACGGCCAGGAGGATCACGGTCATCGCCCAGAGGGCGAGCATCGCCACGAGGATGCCGGTGGGGGCGTGGCCCAGGACCATCACCAGCGAACCGGCGCCGATGGAGCCGAGGATGACGAAGAAGATCGGCGCCCGCTTGGTGCGGTCGACGACATGGCGGTCGCCCCAGGTGCCGCGCCCGCGCTCCCATTCGATGTAGCCGGCGGGGACGAGTCCGGCACACAGGGCGCCGAGGAATCCCCAGAGGAGACCGGTCCAGTGACCGGCGGCTGCCAGACCGATGCCGAGCATGCCGACCAGCAGGACGTTGCGGGGCTGGAATATGTCGGTGACGGTGCGCGCGGTGCCGATGCGCGGCGATACGGGGGCGTCGGCGCTCTCGGCGGTGTCGGCCGTGCCGGTGGTGGTCATGCGGTCTCCTCCAGGGAGGGCGTGGGGGGCGTCCCGGTGGCGTCGGCGGTCACCGCGGCCCCGGCGTGTTCCAGTACGCGCTGAGCCCGGTCCTCCGTGACCGTCCGGTACGCGGCGGCCACCCGTACCAGCCAGGCCACCTCGCCGTCCTGGTCGGTGGCGTACTGGGTCCCGATCGTGGCGGCGGTCGTGGCGGGCGCTCCGGCGTTCCTGGCCCGCAGCGCCGCCTTGATCCAGTACGCGTCGGCGAGCGGTCCGGCCTTCTCGCGGTCGGGGGTGCCCGCCGCGGCGGCGGCCTCGGCGGCCGGGAGCAGCGTGTCGGGGACGTAGTGGCGCAGCTTCTCGACGGCGTCCGCGATGTCCGCGACCCAGCGGTCGACGCGCAGGTCCGCGGGGGTGTCGAAGCGGGTCAGTTCGCGGGCCAGCGAGGCCGGGGGAGCGAAGGGCTGGTCGGGGAAGGCCGTCATCAACTCGTGCCAGAGGCCGTGCAGTTTGGCCTGGGCCCGCCACAGCTTCGCCCGGCGCTGCCCCTTGCTGAGGGCGGGGATGGAGGCACCCACCGCGAAGAAGGCGAACAGCACCACCTGCGCGGCCTCGGTGACCTCGTCGAACCGGAGGGCGAAAGAATCGCTCGGGGTGTCGACGACGCTGACCCACAGGAACAGGGTCCGGCTGACGGTGTATCCGACCCCGATGAACATGGCGAAGGTCATCATTCCGAGGCCCACGCGCAGATGACGCGTCCCGGCACCGGCGGTGGCCAGCGCCCACTGGTACGCGCAGACGGCCGACGCGGCACCCAGGTAGAGATAGAACACGCTCATGTACAGCGTGGCGCCCCACTGTCCCGCGTGGTCGGCGACGAAGCGGTCCGAGGGCACGGACCGGTCGACGACGGTGAAGAACAGCACCGTCAGCAGGATCAGCGTGGCGATCGACGCCTTGGCCGCGACCTGCTGGATGGCGCGGGCGAACCGTACGTGCCGCGGGGCGGTCCCGGCGTCGGGGTACCGGCCGTAGATCGCGACGATGTAGCCGAGGATCGCCAGGATCGCGATCGTCGCCGTGTAATGCTTGATCAGGACGGCGAGGTCGGTGACGGCGCTGTCGTTGAGCGCGATACGCACGGCCCGGGTCTTGGTCCACAGGGCGGCGGCGAAGCCCGCGTAGCAGCCCCACAGGGCCCGGCGGCGCTTGTCTTCTTCGTCGCCCCACAGCGCGGCCGGCATGCGCCAGAGGGCGACGGCCGTCATCAGGGCCGCTATGAGATAGCCGGCGAGGTCGAGCGGGGTCACGGCGGAATCCTCGGGGTGGGAAGTGGGGGGAGCTGCGGTGTCAGGTGCGGCGGAACAGGCCGCGGCGGCTGGCGACGGGGCGGGAGAGGGAGTTGGCCAGCCGCCCCACCATGTCGTCGCTCGTGACGTCCCTGGCCATCCGGGGAATGAGCGACGCGCCGAACTCTGCCATGCGTTCGTCGTGGGTGTCGTACTGCGCGCGGGCCTGTACGGTGCCGTCCCCCGCCACGATCGCGTCGGCGATCGAGGCGACCACCGGCGGCGCGCCGGTGCTGCTGGGCCGCGGCGGGGGGTCGGTTCCCAGGACCCGGCTGATCAGCGAGGTGTCGAAGACCGGCAGCAGTCGCCGCAGCTGTTCCGGGTCGAGCGAGGTGCCGTGGTCGAACCATTCGTGGCACAGCTCGTGCAGGATGACGTGCTGGGTCTGGTACGCGGTCGGCCGGCGCCGGTAGAGCACGAAGCTGGTCCCGCCGGTCTTCAGCCGCAGACCGCAGGCGGCGTTGACGCGCGCCAGCCGGTCGGGCATCTCGTGCAGCACGATGGTGCGGCCACGGGCCGCCTCCATGTTCGCCACCAGTGCGTCGATGGAGAAGGGTGCGGGGATGGGCAGGTCGGCCAGCCCGGCCTCGCACTCCTTCCGTAGTTCGCGCAGGGACATGCGGACCTACTTCTCCGGCTCGCCGTGCGCGGCGTCGCCGCCGCCCGTGCCCTGCCGGTCCCTGGCGTCCTCCAGCAGGGAGAGCGCGAACTGCAGTAGCTCCGGCGGGAGTCCGTCCGCGTCGACGCCGCGCCCGGCCAGTCCGCTGATCTCCCCCGTACGCCGCTTGGCGAGGAACTGCAGACCGGCGACGACGTCGTCGACGACCTCCGACTCCTCCTTGAAGAACCGCCAGTCGACGCCGAAACCCAGGCCGAGCGCCTTGAGGATGTCCTCGGACGGCTGGGTGACCTTTCCGGCCAGGATGTTGGAGAAGTAGCTGTGCGAGAGGGAGCTGCCGCGCTCCTTGACGAGATCGGCGAAGACCCGCCCCGAGATCTTCTGACCGGGGAACGTCTTCTCCACCATGTACTCGACCTTCTGCTGCAACGTCCGGAGCTCCGGCGTGCGTTCCTCGTCGCTGCCCATCCGGCCCCCACGCATCCGTCCCCGTCCGACCGGTGCCGCACGGTCCTCGATTCCGTCAACGGGGTCGTACTGTAACGAACCCAGCCACGGCGTTATCGGCGCGGGAGGCGGAATCTTGGGGCGGACCAGGAGGCGGCGCGCGGGGCCGTACGGGAGTGGGCTTGCGTAAATACTCTACGTCACTGTTAACTCGAAAAAACATGGGCAGGGGGCCACGAGGGGAGTCCCCTGCCCACGAAGTAGGACTGAATAAAAGGGACATGCTCCACACATTGGTGTAGCCCTTCACGACGGGGGATGCGTGAAGGGCTACCCGCTCATTATGACCGCTGGTCAGGTCGGCATCAACTGACCGTTCAGTCAGTGGGACGACGGGGTTGAAGTAATCCGGAAGTTCCGGACGAGTGGAGCGCGTTCGGCGATCCGAACCGCCCCGGGCCGTCGGCCGTGCGCCGGCAGTTCGGGTCCATCCCCTCCCTCGTCCGCTACCGCCCGCCCGCGACCCGCAGCACCGCCCCCGTCACGTAGGACGCCTCGCGCGACAGCAGCCACGCGACGGCGGCCGCGATCTCCGGGGCCACTCCCGGGCGGCGGAGCGGGATGCCGGACGCGGCCGCGGTCGCACGGTCGGGGTCGCCCGCGGTGGCGTGCATGTCGGTGTCGATCATCCCGGGGGCGACCGCGTTGACCCGGATGCCGTCGGGCCCCAGTTCCTTGGAGAGCCCGATCGTCAGGGCATCCACCGCCGCCTTCGTGGCGGCGTAGTGGACGAAGTCCCCGGGGCTGCCGAGGGTGGCGGCGGCCGAGGAGACATTGACGATCGTGCCGGAGCCGTTGGCCGTCATGTCCTTCGCGGCCCGGCGGCAGCACAGCAGACAGCCGAGGAGATTCACGTCGAGGACCCGGCGCAGCGTCTCGGTGGACGTGTCGGCGAGCCGGCCGAGCGGACCCGTCACCCCCGCGTTGTTGACCAGTCCGGTGACGGGGCCGAGCTGTACGGCCGCGGTGTCGAAGAGCCGTTCCACATCGGCCTCCACGGCGGTGTCCACCCGCACCGTGACACAGCGCGCCCCCGCGGCCCGCACCGCCGCCGCGGTCCGCTCGGCGGCCTCGGCGTCGCGCACGAAGCCCAGGGCGAGGTCATGGCCGTCGGACGCCAGCCGGACACAGGTGGCGGCGCCGATGCCGCGACTGCCGCCGGTGACGACGGTGACGGGGCGCGATGGCGAGGGAGCGGTGTTGCCGACTGCCACGGGAGGAACCTCTCGCTCTCGGGTCGGGTGTGCACGTCGCATCGTACGGAGAACGCCTGCCGTTGGAGTGGCACCCGGCGGACCACGGGCGTGGTGTGCGACGGGGCGGTGCGTCCGTGCCTAGGGTCGGCGGCTGACGGACCGCTGCCGGCGTGGAACGGGTTGAATCGCCCGGGACCGGTGGCGGTTCCTCCCCAACGGCGTTCCCCTGCCACCGCCTCGCACCGCGGTGGCAGGGGACGCCGGCCGACTCCCCCGTCGGACAGACCCTGGGTCCGCCACCCGCACGGCCCGGGTCCGGGGGTTGCGCACGGCGTTCGCGGTGCGGCTGTTCGCCCGCGGTACCTGTCGGCCCCGGCCCGGACGGACCCCGGAAGCGGCGCCCCTGCCGCGCCCTCACCGCACTGACGGATGCCGGAGGAAGAGTGTGACGAGAGGCCGGGGCGGTGGATGCTAGGCTCGCGCGACCCTGCGCGAAGAACGACACAAAAGCGCCTCAACGGACATGGGAGAATGGCCGTGGAGAAGACCTCACCGAAGACCGTGGTGGTCGTGCCCACCTACAACGAGCGGACGAACCTGCCTGTCCTCGTGGACCTCCTGATGGATCTGGGCCTGCCCGGCCTGCACATTCTCGTGGTGGACGACAATTCGCCGGACGGTACGGGCAAGGTCGCGGACGAGCTCGCGGCCCGCACCGCCGGCGTGGTCGGCGTGCTGCACCGCAAGGAGAAGGACGGGCTGGGGCGCGCCTACGTGGCGGGGATGACGCGTGCGCTCGCCGAGGACGCGGACGTGGTGGTCCAGATGGACGCCGACCTCTCCCACCCGGCGTCCAGGCTCCCGGCCATGATCGAGACGCTGCTCGCCGAGGACGCCGCCGTGGTGATCGGCTCCCGCTACGTAGCGGGCGGTTCCCTCGCCACGGAGTGGCCCTGGCACCGCAAGGCGCTCTCCGCCTGGGCGAATTTCTATGTGAACGTGATCCTGCGGCTGGGAGTGAAGGACGCCACGGCGGGCTTCAAGGCATGGCGGGCGCCGACGCTGAAGGCGATCGATGTGCCCTCGGTCCGCAGCAACGGCTATTCCTTCCAGGTGGAGATGAATTACCGGACGGTCCAACGCCACTTGAGAATCGTCGAGGTCCCGATCCGCTTCGAGGAGCGGGTCGAGGGCGAGTCGAAGCTCGGCCTGGGCGTGCAGATCGAATCCGCCATCGCCCCGTGGAAGCTGCTCTTCGGCAGGAACAGCCTCTGAACGACCGAGAGTTGTCCCCGTTCCTCAGTCGGTGCCCGGCGTCACATGTCCGCGCTGCCGGGCCTGCGCCAGCAGGGAGATGACCTCCGCGTCGGAGGTCTGCCCGAAGTCCCGGTACCACTCGCCGACGGCGTAGAACAGGCGCGGCATGGACAGACACACCACGTCGTCCGCGCTCTCCCGCAGCCGGACGACCGCGTCCGGCGGCGCCACCGGTACGGCTGCCACGATGCGTGCCGGGTGCTGTGCCCGTACCACCCGGCAGGCGGCCTCGGCCGTGGCGCCGGTCGCGATGCCGTCGTCCACGACGATCACGGTCCGGCCCTCGACCGGCGTCCGCGGCCTGCCCGCGCGGTACGCCTGCGCGCGCCGTGCGAGTTCCGCCGCCTCGACTCGTTCGATCGCCGCGAGATCCTGCTTCCCGACCCGGATATGGCTGACGACGTCCTCGTTGAGGACGCGTACGCCACCCTCGCCGATGGCCCCGAAGGCCACCTCCTCGTGGTGCGGCACACCGAGTTTTCGGACCACGATCACATCGAGTTCGGCACCGAGTGTCTGCGCCACCTGGAAGGCCACCGGGACTCCGCCGCGGGGCAGGCCCAGCACCACGGGGCTCTCCCGCTCCAGCTCCCGGAGCGCCTCGGCCAGCTGCTGTCCCGCGTCCGTACGGTCGGCGAACAGCACGGCGGTTCACCCCCAACCAGGGGAGAGAGGGACGGCACGGGTACGTGCACGAGTAGGTGTGTCCCCTTTGCTTCCCTTCTTCGAAACAACCCCAAGTGCGGCGGGCGCGCAACTCGGGCAGGGTCGGTCACATGGAAGGAATCGGAGCAGTCCTGATCGACATCGACGGTGTCCTCACGGTGTCCTGGAAGGCGCTGCCCGGCACCGTGGCAGCCATGGAGCGGCTGCGCGAGACGGGGCTCCCGCTGGCCCTGGTCACGAACACCACCTCCCGCACCCGCGCCACGATCGCCGGGAAACTGGCCGCCGAGGGTTTCCCCGTCTCGGCCGACGACATCCTCACCGCCCCCGCCGTCACCGCCGCCCACCTGCGAGAACACCACCCCGGCGCCCGCTGCCTGCTGATCAACACGGGCGACATCCGGGACGACCTGACGGGCGTGACACTCGTCGACGAGGACGAATCCGGTCCGGCTCACGGCGCCGAGCCGGACGTCGTCGTCCTCGGCGGGGCCGGGGACGCCTTCACCTACGCGGCGCTCAACCGCGCCTTCCGCCATGTCCGACGCGGTGCCCGGCTCGTCGCCATGCACCGCGCCATGTACTGGCGCACGGCCACCGGCCTCGACCTCGACACCGGAGCCTTCCTCCTGGGGCTGGAGCGGGCCGCCCGCGTCGAGGCGGAGATCACCGGCAAACCCGCCGGGTCGTTCTTCGCCGCCGCCCTGGCCCACCTCGGCGCCACTGCGGCCCAGGCCCTGATGGTCGGCGACGACATCGAGACCGACGTCCTGGCGGCCCAGCACGCCGGGCTCACCGGCGTGCTCGTCAGAACCGGCAAGTACCTCCCCGAGACCCACCGGGCGGCCACCGGCACCCCGGACCACGTGATCGACTCCTTCGCCGATCTGCCGGCCCTGCTGGAGCGGCTGGGGGCGTGACGGCCGGGGCGGCGCCCTGACGCGGTACGCGTGGTCGCCGCGGGCGAGGCCCTGCTCGCGCCCACCGTCACCCGTCGTCGCCTCATCGGCGAATTCGCCCGCCTGCGCCGCACGGCCCCGGCCCCGGCCTCGCCGGCCGCCCCGCTCACGGCGCTCACCCCGCGTGAGACGGAGGTACTGCGCCTGATCGCCGAGGGCCTGTCCAATCCGGAGATCGCGGCCCGGCCGAACGTCAGCGAGGAGACGGTCAAGACCCATGTCAGCCGCGTCCTGAACAAACTCGGTCTGCGGGACCGCACCCAGGCGGTGGTCGCGGCGTACGAATCCGGTCCGGTGGTGCCGCGGACCGGGAGGTGAGCCGGGGCACGGACGCGTGGCCCCGGACCACGTCAGGACACCGGGGACGTACTGGGCATCTCGCCCTCGGTCGTGTTGACGTCGATCACGGAGAACGGCGCGCCCTGCGGATCCGTCAGCGCGGCGAAGCGGCCGAAAGGAATGGTCATCGGGCCGAACCGCAGGACCGCGCCGCGCTCGGTGGCCTTCGCGACGGCCACGTCGCAGTCCGGGACGGTGAAGTACACATTCATGTACGGCGGCACCTCGGGCGGGAATTCGTCGCCCATCTTCATCCGCCCCATGACGGTCTTGTCGCCGAGGTTGAACAACCTGAAGTCGACGTGCTCGTCCTCCATCTTCACCACGCTGTACGGGAAGACGGCGGGGAAGAACGCATCGGACTTCTCGGGCTCCCGGGTGAACACCTCGGCCCAGCAGTACGCACCGGGCACGCCCTGCGCCTCGAAGCCCTCATGGGCGCCCGCCTGCCACACGCCGAAGGTGACACCGCTGGGATCGCGGGCCAGCAGCATCGTGCCGAACTCGCCGACCTCCATGGGGTCCATCAGCGTCTCGCCGCCGTTCTCACGGATCTTCGCGGCGGTGGCGGCGGCGTCCGGCGAGGCGAGGTAGAGACACCAGGACGGCTGCCCCTCCTGGCCGGGCATCGGAGGCACCACGGCGGCAACCGCCTTGCCGTCGGCGTACGCCTGCGTGTAGTCGCCGAACTCCGTCGAGGACTCGCCGAACGTCCAGCCCAGCACATCACCGTAGAAGCTCTTCGCGCCGTCGAGATCGGGGAACATCGCATCGGCCCAGCACGGGGTGCCCTCCGGTTGTACAGCCATGACGTCGACTCCTTCGTCTTCTTCGTACTCGCGCGTACTCGCGCTCGGCGGGTGGTACGGCCTTTCACGCTAGCCAGCCCACCGATTCCCCGCGCGCCGGACGCGAGCCGCCACACCGACGGCGTAGCGGTACCGCCACACCGACGGCGTAACGGTACGGATACGAGCGGGTGGAGCCGGGGAAGGCCGCTCGTGGGCCACCGCGACCGGCCCGCCTCGGCGCCCGGTGCGAGGCCCGTGACGACGCCCTTTAAGATCCACTTCTGTTGGCGAGTGACAACGAGCGGCAACCGGCCTGCGGGGACCGTACTTCTGCGAGGAAACAAATCACACCATGTCCGAACAGGTCGCCGCTCACTTACGGCGTGAGATCGCCGTACGCAGCCGTCTGGTCGTGGACTCCTCGGCCTTCGACGGCATCGTGTTCTGCCTCATCGTGACCAACGCGGCGCTGCTGGGAGTCGAGACGTACAGCGGCGTCGTGCAGCAGTGGCACGACGTCCTCAAGGTCGCGGAGCACGCCTTCCTCGCCGCGTTCACCGGGGAGATCCTGCTCCGTGCCGCCGCTCACGCCGACCGGCCCCGGGACTTCTTCCGCGACCCCTGGAACGTGTTCGACGTACTCGTCGTCGCGCTGGCCTTCCTGCCGTTCGCCCGCGAGAACGCGACGGTGCTCAGGCTCCTGCGGCTGGCCCGGGTGCTGCGCGCCGCGAGGTTCCTGCCCCAGCTGCGCATCGTGATCGTCGCGGTGGGCAAGAGCCTCCCCGGCACGCTGAGCTTCCTGCTCGTCGGGGCGCTCCTGCTCTACGTGTACGCCATGGTCGGCTGGGTCTTCTTCGCCGGCGACAATCCCGAGCGCTTCGGCTCGCTCGGCCGTGCCGCGCTCACCCTCTTCCTCCTCATCACCCTCGACGGCCTCGGGGACGCGGTCCGCGCGGCCCTGGAGATCTCCCGCTGGACGATCCTCTACTTCGCGTCGTTCGTCCTGCTCGGTTCCTTCCTGCTCGTCAACCTCCTCATCGGCGTCGTCATCAACTCCCTCGAAGAGGCACGCGAGCTGGAGAAGGAACGCGAGCTGGAGGAGAGCGCCCGGGGCGCGACGCCCCCGGGACCCCGGCCGCCTCCCGCCGACACGGCCGAGGCGCTCCGGGCGCAGATCGACACCGCTCGCCGGGCCCTGGACTCCATCGAGGCGGACCTCGCGGAGACCCGGCACTCGTGCGGCTGCCGAGACGCGGGGGACGGAGAAGGGGAACTCGTGGCGGTCGGGGAGCCCGGCACGTAGGCCGGCCCTCGCCCTCGCGTCGCCGTCCGATGGCGCCAAATCCCGTTCGCGTGGCGGCACATGGAGAAGGTGCCGCACGGTGACAAAATCATCACGCTCTGTGCGTCACTCTGCACACAGAGCGGCCCCGGCGGTGCACCAACACCGTCCGAGGGCCTCCCCCGGCCGTGACCGAACGGGTTGTTCACCGGGCCGCTCCGAAGTCCTGCGTCCAGTAGTTGCCGGGCTGGGCGACGCCCACGCCGATCTCCTTGAACGAACAGTCAAGGATGTTGCGCCTGTGACCGGGGCTGTTCATCCAGCCCGCCACGACGTCCTCGGGGGTGGTGTAGCCGTGGGCGACGTTCTCGCCGTACGCCCTCCAGTCGTAACCGGAGCCCGTGATGCGGTCGCTCGCGGCCGATCCGTCGGAGCTCGTGTGGGACATGTTGCGGCGGGACGCCATGTCCGCGCTGTGGGCCCGGGCCGCCATCGTCAGCTTCGCGCTCTTGGTCAGCGGCGAGCACCCGGCCTCGACGCGTGCGCGGTTGACGAGCGTCAGTACGCGGGCGTCGGCACGGGACGCCGGAGCCGCGGGCTTCGGAACGCTCACGGGTGCGACGGGCTTCGGGACGCTCCCCTTTGTGGTGCGGGGCCACCCAGTCCCCACAGCCGGCTTGTCCTGGGGGGTGTAGGAGGCCATGGCCGCGGAGGGCACGCCCACGGCCCCCACGGCGACGACGGCGACGACGGCGACGGTGATCTTCCGGTAGGACGTCTTCCTGCGGTGCTTCCTCATGCGTGACCTCGCTCGATAGTCGCGGAGCGGCCCCGTACGGCCGGCATCCACGGCGCCTTGCGGTCGCCGTTCCTGGAACGGCTTCCGGAAGGGGCAACAAGCGGAAGTACTGGCCGGGTCCGTACAACCCGGACGGGTGGGCGGGAGTGCCTGGCGGGGCGCATGCCGACGAACGTAGCGCGCGCATACCCGAGTCGTGGCGGACAGACATCACCATGCCGTCCAGGTGGCGGCCATGCGTCAGCGCTCCGGGTGGCAAAAAGGCTCTGCGGCCGATGTCACCGGCCGGTCGCGCGACCCCGGCTCCGACGTCGTCGGTGCGGGGCGGACGGTCCGGCCTCGCACGCGTACCTCGTCCTCGCCCAGTACCACGCGGGCACAGACCACCACCCCGACACCCACCACGTCCTCGTCGGCCTCGTCGAGGGCTATCGCACCGGTACCGCGCCCGTCCCCCCGGCGTCACGGGTCCGGCGGGTCGCGGCCGCGACGGTGGCCATCAGTTCCGCGTCCAGGACGGACGGGTCGGCCAGCCGCGTCGCGGCGGCGTACGAGTTGAGCAGGGCCTTCGTGACGCGCAGGGCCGCCTCGGGCCGGCGCACGATGGGCTTGGCCCACGCGTCGACCGCCGCGTCGAGTTCGTCCTCGGGCACGACGCGCTGGAGGACCGACAGTTCGTACGCCTCCGCCGCCTTGAAGGGGCGCCCGGTCAGAATCAATTCGCGCACCCGGGCGGCGCCGACCTCGTGGAGCAGGCGCGGCAGCATTCCGCCCCAGGCGGTGGGCAGGCCGAGTGCCAGTTCCGGCAGCCGGAATCCGGCGGTGTCGGCGCCGACGCGCAGATCACAGGCGAGGGCCAGTGCCATGCCCGCGCCGATCGCCTTGCCCTGGACCCGGGCGATGGTGACCGCCTGGCTGGTGGTGAGCGCCTCGCAGACGCGGCGGCCCTTCTCGGCCGCGATGCGGATGCCCCGCCCGGTGGGGTCCTCGTCGAGCCAGTCGACGAACTCGCTGCGGTCGCCGCCCAGCGAGAAGTGCTCGCCGGCCCCGCTGAGCACCACCACCCGGACATCGGGGTCCGGCAGGGTCAGGATCGCCAGCAGATCGTCCAGCATCGCTTCGGTGACCGCGTTGCCGGTGTCGGGGCTGTTCAGCTCCACGCGCAGGATGCCGCCCTCCCGCGCGGTGCGTATGGGGCTCGGTGCCGCCCGGTACGGCGACAGGTACTCGGTGAGAGAGAACTTCATATCGCTACATTCATCGAGGTCACACGCCTGAAGACCAGACGGGACGCGTAGTTGGGCGCCGTCACGGCGCGCAGGGTGGGGAAACGTTTCAGGAGCTGGGCCAGGAGCGTACGTGCCTCCAGGCGGGCGAGAGCCGCGCCCAGGCAGTAGTGCACGCCGCCCCCGAAGGTGAGGTTGGTGCCGGTGCGCGTGACGTCGAAGGCGTCCGGGTCCTCGGTGTGCCGGGGGTCGTGGTTGGCGGCGCCGAACACGACGTGGACCATGGTGTCCTTCGCGATCGGCACGCCCGCCAGGACCGTGTCATCGGCGGCGATCCGCGTGTTGATCTGGATCGGCGGGTCGTAACGGAGAACTTCGTCGACGGCCG
Source organism: Streptomyces sp. NBC_00846 (assembly GCF_045207325.1). Classification (NCBI taxonomy): domain Bacteria; kingdom Bacillati; phylum Actinomycetota; class Actinomycetes; order Kitasatosporales; family Streptomycetaceae; genus Streptomyces; species Streptomyces sp. NBC_00846. Next base: position 3,594,994 of record NZ_CP108846.1, read on the forward strand.
CGTCGATGTAACCGGGGTTCTCCCGGAGCCACTCCCACCGGCCGGGCTCGGCCAGCAGCAGCCCCACCATGGACGAGAGCAGCGTCGCGGTGGTCTCCAGCGAGGCGATGGTGACGAACATGGTCAGACGGTAGAGGATCTCGTCCGCCGTCTCGCGGTCGGGCGCCATCGCGTCCCAGGTGTGTATCCAGCCGGTCACGACATCGTTGCCGGGGTTCGCGCGGCGCTGCGACACCAACTCGGTGAAGTACGCGCGTAGATGCAGGGTCGCTTCTTCGGATATGGCGAGTTCGCTCTTGGTGGGCAGCAGTTCCTGGGCGTGCACCTGGTTGTGGGTGATCTCCAGGATGTGGGCGTAGTCCTCGGGCGGGATGCCCAGCCAGGTGCCGATGGTGCTGATCGGGAGCTGCTCGCTGACCGTACTGACGAAGTCGGCCTCGCCCCAGCGCAGCTTTTCGGCGAGCTCGTCGAGAAGGCGGGTGACGTGCTCCTCGATCTGCGGGGTCAGCCGCTGGATGGTGGAGCGGTCGAAGAGATTGCCGAGGCTGCGGCGCTGGCAGGTGTGCTCGGGCGCGTTGAGGCGCGCGAGCGTCTTGGTCATCTCCTGGGTGGCGATGGCGTCCCACTGCCGGGCGTCCTCCTGGCGTTCCTGCCAGGCGAAGTCCGGCGCCAGCCAGTTGCGACCGCGAAGCACCTCGCTGCACGCGTCGAAACCGGTGACGAAGTACGCGTCCCAAGGAGCGCGTACGACGTCCCCCATGGTTCTCAGTTCCCCCAGAAGGGCGTAGGGATCAGCCTGCCCCTCCGGTGATTTGAGACGTCGCAAGAGGGAGATGAGGGCACGACGGTCGACGGCAGGCCGGTCGGTGCCACATATAGCGCTCACGCAGAGTTCCTTGCCTTGGGCTCATGGTTACGGCCAGAACCTACCCCTCCGCATATATCTGCCAAGCGTCGATCTTTGTTGCCCGTATCACAGGCAAATGTGTCGCTGCCCCCTTGTCATATGCCGATAGGCCGTCAACTCCCCTTGTTTTCCAGGCGAGTTATGCGCACATGCCGTCCGAATTCCGGTAGCTGGACGGCGTCACACCCGGAACACGTCCAGGAAGGAGCTCCACCAGCCCTTCGTCTTCTTCTGCGGCTCGATCTGGTCGTACCGCGCGGCGGGAACCTCCTCAAGAGGGGCGGTACGTGACGAAACAGACGACTGGGATGCCGTGTTCGCGGCCTTCGCCGCCTGGCGGGCCGGACTCGGGCTGAACCGGACCGGCAACGACACCAGGGCCCGGTGGAACGGTCCCGGCCGCCACTCGACCCCGGAGGCCGGAACGGCGAGGGCGAGGTCCGGCACCGAGTTGAGGATCTTCTCGATCGCGGTGAGGGCGATGAGCTGCGCGGGAGACTTCGCCGGGCAGACGTGCGGACCCGCGCCCCAGGCCAGATGGGCGCCCTTGCTCAGGGTCTGGCGGGCGTCGGTGAGCGCGGGATCGCTGTTCGCTGCGGCGAAACTGATCAGGACGGGAGAGTCCGCCTTCAGCGTCACGCCGCCGAGGTCGATGTCCTGGACCGGGTAGTGCGTCGCGTAGTTGGCGATCGGCGGGTTGTTCCAGAGCACGTCGTCGAGGGCGTCCTCGACCAGCAGCCCGGTACCTCGCCGCTGCGAATTCCCGGTGTCATCGGACAGCAGGAGGAGCAGCGCGTTGGCTATGAGGTTGCGTTCCGGCTCGATGCCCGCGCCCATCAGCATGACGAGCTGGTCCTTGAGCTCCTCGTCCCGCAGGCCCGCCGGGTGCTGGATGAGCCAGGAGGTGATGTCCTCGCCGGGCTGGCGCCGCTTGAGCGCGACGAGTTCCATCAGGCACTCGGTCAGCTCGGTGTTGGCCCGCAGTACGTCCTCGCCGTCGAAGATCGCGGACATGCCGCGGGTCAGCCGGTCGCCGATCTCGCCGGGGCAGCCGAAGAGCTGGTTGAACAGCAGCAGCGGCAGCAGCTTGGCGTAGTCGCCCAGCAGGTCGGCGGAGCCGCGTTCGATGAACTGGTCGATGAGGTAGTCGGCGATGCGCTCGACGTCCCGGCTGAGCCGGGTGGTGTTGAGCCGGCCGAGGCTCTCGGTGACCGCCTTGCGCAGCCGCAGGTGTTCGGTGCCGTCCGTGAACAGGCAGTTGGGCCGGTAGGCCATCATGGGCACGACCGGACTGTCGAGCGGTACGCGTCCCTCCCGCAGTGCCGCCCACCGCCGCGAGTCCCGGGCGAAGTAGGAGGGGTTCTGCAGGACCCGGAGCGCGGCCTCGTGCTGCACGATGAGAGTGGCCTCCACGCCGGGGGCCAGCTCGATCGGAGCGGCGAGCCCGTGCGCCCGGAACTCGTCGTACACACGCTGCGGATCGGACGCGAACTCCGGTCCATAGAGGGACGTCTGACGCTCACCACGCATCGGGCACCCGGTGGGGGCGCTGTACGGGGTGGCTCCCGGCAACGAGTCCATGTGTGATTCCTCGGTGTGATCGCGGGCCTCGCAGGACCCGGACGGAGAACGGAGAACGGAGATCGGGCCGCCCGCCCCGTTCGTACCGCGGACGGAGAACGGGGGTCGGGCGACCCTTTACGTGGGTACCGGCGGCCGGAGAACGGGGGTCGGGCCACCCGTACCGGAAGACGGCGGGCGGAGCAGGGTCAGGCCACCCGGGCGAGCAGGTGCTGGACCAGGGTGATCAGGGCCTGCGCGGACGACTTCTCGTCCCGGGCGTCGCAGTACACGACCGGGGTGTCCGGCAGCAGGTCGAGCGCTTCGCGCAACTCGTCCTCGGCATGCTGGGAGTACGGGTCGAAGCTGTTGACCGCGACCGCGTACTCCAGCCCGTACGTCTCGACCAGGTCGATCACCGGGAAGGTGTCGGCGAGACGGGCCGGGTCGACGAGGAGCAGCGCGCCGAGCGAACCCCGTGCCATGTCCTCCCACAGCTCGACGAAGCGCTGCTGGCCCGGCGTACCGAACAGGTACAGCACCAGCTCGTCGCTCAGGGTCAGACGGCCGAAGTCCAGGGCGACCGTCGTGGTCACCTTGCCGGGCGCGCCACGCAGGTCGTCGATGTGCGCGCCGGCCTGCGTCATCCGCTCCTCGGTGCGCAGCGGAGTGATCTCGGAGAGGGTGCCGATGAGCGTCGTCTTGCCCACGGCGAAGTGTCCGACGACGAGGATCTTCGCCGCACGCTGTACCGCGTCCGACACATAGATGCTCTCAGCCGAACCGGACGTGGAGTCCATGCAACACCTCTTCGAGGATCTTCCTGTCAACGAGCTGAGCCGGCGGTGGCGCCTTGCGGCGTATCAGATGTCCTTGTTCCGTTAAATCGTTCAGCAGCAGCCGAGCCACTCCGACGGGCAGCTCCAGATGGCCCGCGACCTCGGCCACCGACAGATAGCCGCCGGAACACAGGTCCCAGATCGCCCGGACCTCGGGGCTCGGGTTCGGGGGCCGCTGCCGGTCGGGGGCGATCATGACCAGAGTGACGAGGGAGAGGCCCTCGGCGTCGGGCAGGCCGCGTCCGCCGGTGATGACGTAGGACCGGACGAACCCGCTGCTGACCGCCTGCTCCTCGCCCGGCGTCGTCATGCTTCGCTTCCGGCGTTCTGGCGCAGCGGCGTGGTCATCGCCTTCCCCAGCGCGGTGACCTGCTGCTGCATGCGGAAGGACATGGCCTCCATGTCCACGTCGGCCGCGGCGGCCGCCGCCAGGTAGGCGCCGGTACCCGCGGCGATCAGGAAGATCCAGCCGTGCTCGTACTCAAGGAGGGTCTGCCGCCAGCGGCCGGGGGTCTTGGTGCCGATGAAGGGGGCGACGGCCCGGCTCAGCGACTGCATGGAGCTCATCGCCGCTGCCACGGTCTCCGCGTCGTCCCGGCCGATCTGGCTGGAGTTGGCCAGTAGCAGGCCGTCGGCGGAGACGAGGATCGCGTGCCGGGCGCCGGGTACCTGGAGCACATCGTTGAGCACCCAGGAGAGATCGGGGTTCACTGGATCTCGGGTCCTTCCATCGTCGTCGTGTCACGTCCGGACCGGGTTCCGCGCTGGAACGCACCCAGGCGGGAGGCGGTCTCCTCGTTGCTGCGCGCCGGCCCGGGTTCGGCCGACGGCACCACGGACACCGGACTCTTGCGACGACGCTTGGGCAGGCCGCCGGCGGTGGTGAAGGACCCGGCGGGCTGCGGAGCGGGGGCCGGCTGTGCGGCCGGAGGGAACAGCGGAGTCGGAGCGGGCGCGGGCGCCTGGCGGTACGGAAGCGCCGCCACGTCCGCGTCGCGGCCACCGGCGGCCGCGGGGGCCGCGACGGCGGCCGAGGGCGCGGGCGCGTCGCCGGTGAGAAGCTCGTCGGGCAGGAGAACCACCGCGCGTACGCCTCCATAAGGGGATACGGAGTCCACCGAGACCTTGAACCCGTAGCGGGCGGCCAGCATGCCGGAGACGGCGAATCCGAACTGTGGGGGAATGCCCAGACTGGAGACGCTGATCGCGGCCCGGGGCGCGAGGAGAGCCGCGGCGCGGTCCTTCTCCTCCTGGCCCATGCCGAGGCCCGCGTCGTCGACGATGAGGCAGACGCCCTTCGGGACGGCCTGGATGTTGATCTCCACCGGAGTGCCGGGGGCGGAGTAGTTGGTGGCGTTGGCGAGCAACTCGGCGAGGACCACCGCGACGGGTTCCACGGCCTTGCTGACGACGGAGAAGTTGACCTGTCCGTTGACCCGGACCCGGTCGAACTGCCGGATGCGGCCCTGGGCGCTGCGGGCGACGTCGAAGACGGACGCGACGGTCTCCCGGCGTCCGAGCCAGCCGCCGCACAGCACCGCGATGCCCTGCGCCCGGCGGCCGAACTGGCTGTTGGCGTGGTCGATGGCCATCAGGTCGGCGAGCATGTTGGGGTCGTCGCCGTATTTTTTCTGGGCGTTCTGGACGACCACCTGCTGCTCGTCCGCGAGCCCCTGAAGAGTACGCACGGCCGCCTTGAGGACGGCCTTGGTCTCCTCTTCGGCGTCCTTGCGGACCTCGGCCATTTCAGCGGCCTGCCGGTGCAGCAGACCGGTGTGGGCGGCGTGGACCTCGTCCCGTTGCCGCTGCAGCGCGTCCCGCTCCTCCCGTAGTCGGGAGTGCTGTCTGCGAAGCCCGATATTGGTCTTGCGAGCCCGCAGGACGGCACCGACAGCTACCAGTGCTACGACAACCAGCGCCCAGAGGAGCAGGCCCTGTGCAAATGTCATGAGACTCACTTCAAGTGCCATGGCTGGGAAACGGCTTGACGCTTCCTCATGTGCTGTGCAAGCCGGGCTCATTGAGTCACGGCATGGGTCACGCGGGGAAGGCCCCTCCGAAAGTGGGGCCGAGGAATTCATCCCTTCCGGAATGCCCCCATACGCCATCAGCCCACTGGAAGTAAGATGATCTTAGCATCGGCCTGTCCGGGAAATGTCAAGACCAACACGCCAGTTGCACTCTTGACGCGGAATGTTCACATCCGCTCGGCCTGATGACCCGTCGAGAGCCCTCATACCGCGTGCGGTTCGCGAGACCGGCCGTGTTCGGGCGTGTGCAGGCACCGCCCGGCCGCACAAGTCCGGCCAGGCGGTGCACGTTTACGTCACAGGTGGCAGACGCCGGCGCGCGAGGGCGACGGGGCAATCAGCCGACGCACAGAACGAGCAGGCACAGCTGCTTCCGCGGTGCCGGCTCGGCCACCGACGTGTCCGGCGAGGGATTCGCAGCCGAGGTGTCCGCACCGGTCCGCTCGGTGGAAGCGGGCGCGGTCGCATCGGGGACTGCGGCCGGGACCGGAGCCGGGGCGGGGGCTGTGGCGACGGCGTTGTCGACGTGCGTCACCTTGGACGACTCGGGTGCGGTGTGCGACGTCGTGTTCGTGATCGCGGGGGTTTGGGCCACGGCGGCGGCCGCCGGCTGCCGGTTCGACTGCACGGTGGAGGACGTGGCGACGGTGACCTTCCGATGCCGGCCCGTTCCCATGGCCGGTTGAGAGCCGCGATGCCCGGAATCCCCGGCTTCCGGCTGCTCCGACACCGAATCGGTGGTCGCCGTCCGTGGCGCCGCGGTCACCGGGTCCGGCGGTGAGGCCGCCTGCGTGTGGCCGGCCGAAGGCCTGGTGGTCGGCATCGCGGCAACGGTCAGGCCGCCACCGACAAGAGCAATGGTGGTAGCGGCCAGGGCCCGACGCCGGTGCTTCTTCCAGCGCGCCAACTGCCGCCGCCGGGCCGCCCGGCCCTGACCGGTACCGATGGGGACGGCGCCTTCGAAGCCGCTGAGTGATTCAGCGCCCGCCGCAGTGACCGATTCGGCGCCCGATTCGGCGTCCGATTCGGCGTCCGATTCGGCGCTCACCGCAGTGACCGAGTCAGTGCCCGGCAGAGTGTCCGACGCGCCCGGCATCGTGTCTTCGAACGCGGCGCTACCCATCCGTGCCGCATCGGAGCGATGAATGCCGCGGCAGGACACCGAAGCGGGGACCTCCTCCGGACGCCAGGCCTCCCCCGCCGCCGCGATGGTGGCGACCGTGCCGTGGATGCGTCGGGCAGGTGGGGCGATGTCCGGAGCGTAGGCGCCGCACCCTGGACACACGAGTGCCCCATTGAGATTCCGGCGGCACGTGGAGCAGTAGTCCATCTGCGATCTTTCTGTGCTGACTGCGCCGCCGGGTCGACCGGCGACCTGTTTCACGTTCGCACGCGGGGTCGAGCGGCCAGTAACGCTAACGGCACCTGCCGAACGTGGTGCGCAGCCCTTGTGGTGCTCCTGCGAAGATTTACCGACGGTGGTACGCCGTTGGTACGCCGCCGGTGCGCCGTATTCCCGTGCATGTCGTCACGAATCCCGGGATGAGGACTCGGGCCTACGGGCGTACGTGCGCACGACTGCTCGATGTCAGTGAGCGCTGCCATGATGCCCGGCAACGTCGACAGCACGGGAGCAGAGCATGGTCGAGCAGGCGGTACGGCCCATAGTCGAGGCGATCGTCGCCGGCGCACCGAGCGGCTGGACGGAGGCAGTACTGCACGGCCGGGCAGGGCGGGGCGGATCCTCGGTGACCGGCCACTACATCCCGCAGGGGGACTCCTGGGGCGCCCGCGTACCCCACCCCTACGCGGAACTCATGGCGTTGGCGGAGACGCTGCGCGAGGACCGCGGCTGGGAACCCGTCAGCCTGGAGTTCCGGTGCCGGCCGTCCGGGGAGTACCGACTCGTCGCCTTCCATGACGCCCTCACCCGGGTTACGGGGCTGAACCGCGGCTTCCAAGTGGTCCTGGATCCCGACTACCGGTTGCCTCAGCCCGGCCTGCGCCAGGAGCCCGGTACCGCAGCACCGGCAGGCGACGCCGAACTGGCCGTCGCCCGGTTCCGCGCCTACCTCGAAAAGCGCGCCGCGATCCTGGGACACCCCGACGAACTGCCCCCGCCCGCCACCGCCGCCGCGATCGACGAAGCCGAACGCCGCATCGGCCGCCGCCTGCCCGCCGACCTGCGGGCGCTCTACCTGATCGCCGACGGCGACGGCATCGACTACGAGCACCGCTACCTGTTCCAGGGCAACGCCTGGCTGTCGCTGGAGAGCCTCGTCGCCGAGACCACCGACTGGGGTTCGGGCGAACGCCCCTGGTACGGCTGGGACTTGGAATGGGACGCGGTCGTCTTCGACACCACCCCCGCCGATACCGTACGCCGCTGCGGCAGCCACCCCGGCTGGCTGCGCTTCGCCACCAGCGAGGACGGCAACTACCTGGCCGTCGACACGGCCCCGGCCCGGTACGGCCGCCCCGGCCAGCTCATCCGCACCGGCCGCGACTACGACGACGGGCCCGCCTACGTCGCCGACTCGGTCACCTCACTCCTCGGCCACTACCTGGAGCTGCTGGACCAAGGCGCGTACGAGAAGCACGGCGACCACGTCTCCCTGCTCGAACCCGACCGTGAGCCGGCCCCCCAGCAGGTCATCGGCGACATTCCCGACGAGGTCCCGCCCACCCTCCAGGCCATCCACGTCAACGACGCCACCGGCCCGGTCGACCTCGCCCCGCTCACCGCCGCCCCCTGCCTGCGCCGACTGCACCTCAACCGTTCCACCACCAGCGACCTGCGACCGGTGCGCGAACTGCCGGTCGAGTCCCTGCGCATCACCCTCGACGGCGGTGACCCGACCCCGCTCGAAGGCCACCCCCACCTCGCCTCCCTCGACCTGAACACCACCGTTCCGGCCGACCTCGCTGCGCTGCGTACCGTCCCCCACCTGCGCGGCCTCGATCTTTCCGGAGCCGTCGTCGCCGACCTGTCCGTCCTGGCCGACCTGACGGGCCTGCGCTACCTCTCCCTCACCGGACGCCAGTGGACCACCCTGCTGGCAGAGGGCCAGAGGCCACCCGCCCTCACCGCCGCCCACCTGGCCGACCCGGACGCCACCCTCGACGAAGCCCTCGCCTGGGCAGCCCGCCTCGGGCTCACCACCGGGAACGCTCTCCGCGTCACCGGCACGCTTTTCTGATGCTGCTGACGCAGCGGGGGCCCCGGAGGGCCGGGCCCGCCTCGCGACGGGCGCGTCGTCCGACCAGCGCGCACAGGACGTGGGCACCTGGGGTCGCCTCCCGGTGGGCGACGGTGACGAAGGGCGCGGTGCTGTTCCCCCGCCCGGAGGAGAAGCCGGCGCAACGCACAGGAAAGGCCGGGACGACACGAGCGGTCCCGGCCTTTTCCACTGCTCCGCCGCCTTCGGGTCAGCGGACCCAGTTCTTCAGCGGCTCCGTGTCCAGTTCGATGCCCACGGGGTCGGGCAGTTCGACAGTCTTCCCGTACGGAACCGTCACCACCTGCTCGTACCGCACGCCGTCGGGCTGCGAGTGCACCTTGACCTCGCAGGTTGCACGGTCGATCAGCAGGTAGACGGGAATGCCGGTCTCGGCATACGCACGCGGCTTCTCGACGCGGTCCCGGCGGTTGGCGTCCTCGTCGTACGAGGTGACCTCGACGACCATCAGGACACCGTCGGGGCCGGCCCACTCGCCCTGGCCGACGAAGGCGCCACTGCGGGCGAGCGCACCGTCCGGGCGGGCGTTCCCCTTGCGGTACGTCTCGATTCGAAGGCCCTGTTCGGCGTAGAGCCAACGGTCCGGATCGGCCTGCATGCAAAGGCGCGTCAGCCATTCGATGATCCGCCCGTGATCCCCGTCCGGCGCAGCCTTGACCCCCGGTTTTCCGTTCACGAACTCCAGACGCAGTGCTTCTTCGGTGCGTATGGCGCGGCGGGCGAGGTCCTCGAAGACCTCCTGGGTCAGCACACTCTCCTCAACCACACTCGTCACTGCCTCCTGAAGGAAACCGGACTGCTTCCAACGTACGGGCCCGCCACCCGGCCCGTGCCCGGTTCACCGCTCCAGCCCCTCCGCGTCCCCTATGACGACGACCGGCTTCTTCTCCGGGTCGAGGATGCGGAGCAGTTCCCTCATCCGGTTCTCGGGGAGCGAGATGCAGCCCTGGGTCGGTCCGCCGTGGTCCACATGGATCCAGATGCCGCCACCACGTTCCTTGCCGAGCGGGCGCTCCGGGTCCAGCGGGGAGGCGCCGGGGACCCGGTTGTAGTCGACGGCGACGACATAGTCGAAGGAACCCTCCAAGGTCTCCCCCTCGAACCCTTCACCGCTCACCGCGAACTCCGGGCGCTGTTCGTACGGGAACGCGGTCTCCGGGGGTTCGAAGCGGCCGCCCGCCGCCGTCAGCCCGTAGACCCCCACCGGGGTGCGGAGGTCGCCCTCCCAGTGCTCGTCGGTCCAGCCGTTCAGGCCATTGTGGGCCGGCCAGCGGCCCGTGGCCGCGCGCCAGCCCGCGGCGGGATCGTCACGGGTATAGAGGACCGCGGTGGACAGGCTGGAGTCGTAGGAATCGCCCGTGACGACGAGCGCCTGCCGGGCGTCCGCCGGGATCCCGCCCCTGGTGCGCGACCCCAGCGCGGGGATCTCACGGGGTACGACGCGTGGCGCGTACGGACCGGGGGCGGCCCGCCTCCGGTCCCCGGCGGCTTGTGGACCCGCGACACCGGCGGAAGCCGAGGCCGCCGCCCGGACCTCGTGGGTGCCGCCGGCGGTCTCGGAGGTATTGCCGCAGGCGGTAAGCAGCAGAATCGTTCCGGCACAGATGGCGTACGAGGGACGCCGGGCGGCCGATGGACGGTTCGCGGACACGGGCACTCCTCAGCGGTCGTGGGTGAAGACGGCACGGGCGGGGCTCCCCGTCATGCTTCGTCCCGCCGAACCCAGTTAACGCCGCGTCGTCGATGCGCGAATCCGCACGTGGGCCATACGGCCGTACCGCCCACCGGACACGCACCTGAAAGAGGCCCGGAACCATGTCGGCCGTGTAGGTTCCGGCCCTTCCCACCCGTGGGGAAACGGAGGCCTGAGGACAGGTCAGAGATCCGTGCCGTCGTGCGTCTCGTCCGGGGCCACCCCCATCGTGATCGAGCCGACGCCACCCCGCGCCATGTGCCGCTTGCGGTACGAGAGCTCCATCAGCCCGCCCGTGACCCCGCTCCGGTCGTAGATGGTGTCCTCGGTGAGGGTGGTACGGGTGGTGGTGCTGGTCGAGTACGGTTCGATCTCCGCCGAGTCGAGGACCGCGGACTCTGCGAAGAAGAACTGCCCGGTGTGGCAGGTCTGCCCGCCCTCGTACCCGGCGTGCAGCACGGCGCGGGGCAGTCGTGTGTGAGGGTGCAGACCTCAACCGCGGCAACGTGCCTGCGCACATCCTGGCCGTCCACGGCGAGGGCGTACCAGCGACCATCGAAGGTCATTCGGAAGCGATTCTGTGTCGTCACCGGCGGATCCTATGCCCGGCTCAGCCCACGTCATTTTCACCCTCGCCGACACGCCCACGATCCCCGTTCCGCCGAGAGCGCTCTGTTTGCGAACTCAACTACATACCACCCACCGGATCTCCAGCAGCCCTTATCGGTCAACGTCAGCATCGATCTCGGACAGGACCGTTTCGCACAGTGAACGGTTCCTCATGCCAAGACATCTTTGACCGCGATCAGTCATCAAGCTCCTGGGGGAAACATGCGCATGCGCCCATTGCGCAGACGCATCGTCGTCTCGGCATTAGCCGCAACGCTACTGTCCGCCGGCACCACCGCATCAGCGGATTCTGCGGACCAACCTTCGACAACGCCGGATTCAGACCAACTCTCTCAGCTGGCCGAGCGCTACCTGCAGCAGCGGGCCGACGCGGTGACGACGAACCCGGCACGGTTGCGTTCGGCTGACGTCCTGTCCGCGGCCACGGGGCCGATGAGGGCCGAACTACAGAGCGACCTCGCCGCACTGGCTCGAAAGGGCAACGTCTACAAGAAGGCCGACGGAGGCTATACGCACGCCGAGGTCGACGTGACCGTGCTCGACACGACCACCAACGGGGACACCACGACCTCGCACATCACCGAGAACGGCCGCCTCCATCTGCCGTTCACCGCAGCCGAGGTGGCCGACGGGGCGCCGGAGTACGAGGAGTACTCAGTCCCCCACACACTGACGTTCACGCGGGACACGTCCGGCGCATGGCTGCTCGCAGCGGACAAGGCCGAGCTCGATGGCGGGCCCGTGCCGAGCACTCAGATCGCTGAACCTACCGACGCCCCAGCTCCGGACTCGGAGAACGAAGGCGACAAGGGCACGGCCTCCGCGACAACCGAACTGCCCAGCAGCTCGGTTGATCCGAAGGTCACCCCTGATGCCGAGGCTTCCGCAACCACTTCGTACAACTACAGCGCCATGGTGCGCTACGCAAACAAGTACTGGAAGACGCCGAGCAACGACTATCGCACCTACGGAAACGACTGCACGAACTTCGTCTCCCAGGTGATGCGGGCCGGCGGCTGGAAGGCAACCTCCGGCAGCTTCGCCAGCCGCAAGGACAACAAGAAGTGGTTCTATGCAAGCCACACTTGGACCACCAGCTACACGTGGGCGGGTGCCGAGAACTGGTACTGGTTCGCGGTGAAGCACTCCAAACGGACCAAGTCCCTCAACAATGTCTGGAAGCTCGCTTCCGCCGACGTGCTCCAGGCGAACTGGAAGCCGCGGAACGACAACATCATCGATCACACCATGGTCGTCACCAAGCTCTACAAAGGCACCCCATATCTCACCTATCACACGGGAAACACCCACAACAAGAGCCTCCGCAAGCTGCTCGCCGACCACCCGAACGCTGCCTGGTACGCACACCGGACCTGAAGACCCCTGCCTGGCATCCAGGCTGAACCACCTGTGAGGGACACATGAACAGGCGCTACTTCGCCAGCGTCACCCTCGCCGCGCTGCTCGCCCTGGCCGGGTGCGACAGCGGCGACTCCGAGCCGAAGGCGAGCGGTGACCGCGAGACGGTCGAGGCGTACATCACCGCGCTCAACGAACGTGACACGGGCGCCCTGCTGAAGCTGGACGGGGCAACCGACCCGGCCGCTGAGCGGGATGCCGAGAAGGTCATCAAGGAAAAGGGCGGCCGCGGCCTCAAGGTCGACGACATCCAGATCAACTACGATCTCGGCCCCGATGTCGGGTCCGCGAAAATCACCGCCAAGGACAGCAAGGGCGCCGACTACAACGAGAGTCTCACAATCACCCGCGATGGCGGGAAGTGGCACCTCACCATTCTGCCGGCGCCGAAGCAGGACCAGAGCGGAAAGACACCGGCCGAGACGGGTAAGCCGTCCGGCGGCGCCGGCCCGTCGAAGTCCGTGTCCGGCTGACCCCAGCACCCACGAGGGGGCGTGGACGCCCGCTCTCCAACTGATGGCCCACCTCAGCACGTTCAAGGTGGGCCATCACGCTACGCATCGACCATCCGCAGGCTCGGCGACCGGAGCGCGTAGCCTCTACCGTCCGGAGGGTCCGCGCCGGACAACCTGGATGAACGCAGCGAATGAGGCCGACGCGACGAGCAGCGCAGGACCCTGTGTGTCCTTGCTGTCGTAAATCACAAACCTGCGTACGCCGTGCCGGTGAGGTCGGCGACCGCGACGCAGTTGTTGCCGGCGCCGTCGGAGTACGACGACTTGCTGTGAACAAGCAGTCGGCTCCCTACGCCTCACTACTCAGAGTGCCCTGGGTATGTGCCCTGCTTTGATCCGGCTGAAGAGCTGGGTCAGTGCCACAGGCAGGGTCACCAGTTCCGTGCAGGGATCGTCACTCTCCCGTAGTCGGATCCGGCCAGCAGCCGCTGCCAGCTCGACACAGTTTGACGAGTCGCCACCACCGGAGAACGACGACTTCTGCCACGCGATGTCCTGTGCCATGCCGGGCCCCTCAACTGCTTCGCAATAGGCGGTGAATGAAGTCCTTCGACTCTACGTCGCACAGCGCCAACACCTCCAGCTTCCGCATCACCTCCCGGTATCGAACAACTTGGGCCTCCGCGTCCAGAAAGGCACCACCATGTGGGGTGTCCATGAGTACGGTGTCGAGAGCCTGGACAGGGCCGCCCGCGTACACAAGCGGATCTCCCATACCAGCGAAGCCGTCCACGTCGAAGGGGATGACCCTCACCGTGACGTGCGGCAGGTCGGAACGATCCAGGATATGCAACAACTGGCTGCGGGCGACATCGCGGTCAGCGACCCGGATTCGAAGGGCCGCCTCGTGGATCACCGCTTCATAGTGGCCGATCCGCCCATCGACAACAGCCTCCTGTCGTCGCAACCGGAACCGGACCCGCGTCTCCAGCTCGTCCGAGGACAGCCTCGGCACCGTCGCCGAGAAGATGGCCCGGATCTGCTGCTCAGTCTGCAAAAGGCCTGGAACGTGCACGCTCTCGAAGGTCTTCACATACGTCGCGTGGTGCTCAAGCTCCGCCAGGTCCAAGTAGCCGGACGGCACCTTCCCCCGGTACGCATCCCACCAGCCCCGCTCGCGCTCGGTCGCCATGTTCACCAATGCGTTGACGAGAGGGATATCGCTACATGTGTACTGGTTGGCCAAGTGCCGGACCCGTTCGGCACTGACCCCGACCCGGCCGGCCTCCATGCTGGAGATCTTGGCTGAGCGCTCCGGGCGGGCGGCGCTGCGCGAGGCAGGGCGCGGGCGCGCTCAGCGAACAGCCCCCGGCCGGGGGCTGTTTCACGTGGAACCAGGAGAAGGAACCGGGTGATTACTTCTCCGTCTTGCCTTTTGCCGTCGCCGCCGGCTTGCGGAGCTGGATGTTCAGCTCGCGCAGGCAGGACTCGTCCAGCTCCGTCGGGGCGCCCATCATCAGGTCCTGGGCGTTGCCGTTGAACGGGAAGGCGATCGTCTCGCGGATGTTGGGCTCGTCGGCCAGGAGCATAACGATGCGGTCGACGCCCGGGGCGATGCCGCCGTGCGGCGGGGCGCCGAGGCGGAAGGCGCGGAGCATGCCCGCGAACTCGTGCTCGACGGTCTCGCGGTCGTAGCCGGCGGCTGCCGGACGGGTCAAGCTCGTACGTCCCGCTGCTGCACTTCCTTGAGCACCGCCGCCACTGTGGCGAAGTCGTTGTCCACGTGGAGCACGGTGTGACCGTGATGGACCGCTGTCGCACACACCAATAGATCGATGGCTCCCGCGGCGCGGTGCTGCCCGTGCTGCGTGAGCTTGTACTGGGCCGTATCGACCCAGCGCCACGCATTCTTGGGAACCGGCGAGAGCTGGCAGAGATCATCCAGCTCTCCGGCCAACTCGTCGCGGTGAGCCGGGCTGGTGGCCGAGTACAGGAACTCGGTGCGCGTGGGCTCGCACATACGGAACACCCCGGCGGCGATGTGCCCCTCCCACGGGCGCAGCGCCCCTGGGGTACGAAAAAGGTGCCACAGTGCAGAGGTGTCAACAAGATATGTGATCACTCAAAGGCCGCCCGCCGCGCGCGCTTAGCAGCGTCGTACGCAGCTGCGGCCTTCTCGAACTCACCGCGCTCGCCCCGCTGGGCCAGCTTCTCGGCAGCCTCAAGCCTTCTGATGCGAGCCACATAATCCCGCAGAGCCGCGTTGACGGTCTCCTTCTTCGTCGTCACACCCATCAGACGCATCGCCTCGGCCAGCGCCTCGTCATCCAGGTCGATCTGGGTTACGGACATGCTCACCATCCCCACTCGGATACACCATGTACACAGACAAGGTACATCACCAACATTTGTACGGCTGCCGCCTACGCCCCCGCATGCAGGGTTGGTCCTGGGGTGGCTACCACTTCGCTGGAGACTGACGTACTCCGCACGAGTTCGGAGCCGCCCGTGGAACGAGGTGTCGTGGAGGCCGCGCACCGACCCCGCACCCGCCGGAAATCGCGGACAGCCCCCGGCCGACCCCGGCCGGGGGCTGTTTCACGTGGAACCAGGAGAAGGAACGGGTGACTACTTCTCCGTCTTTTCCTTTGCCGTCGCCGCAGGCTTGCGCAGCTGGATGTTCAGCTCGCGCAGGCGGGACTCGTCCAGCTCCGTCGGGGCGCCCATCATCAGGTCCTGGGCGTTGCCGTTGAGCGGGAAGGCGATCGTCTCGCGGATGTTGGGCTCGTCGGCCAGGAGCATCACGATGCGGTCGACGCCCGGGGCGATGCCGCCGTGCGGCGGGGCGCCGAGGCGGAAGGCGCGGAGCATGCCCGCGAACTCGTGCTCGACGGTCTCGCGGTCGTAGCCGGCGATCTCGAAGGCCTTGAGCATCACGTCGGGCTCGTGGTTGCGGATGGCGCCGGAGGACAGCTCGATGCCGTTGCAGACGATGTCGTACTGCCAGGCGAGGATGTCGAGGGGGTCCTTCTCCTCCAGGTCCTTCATGCCGCCCTGGGGCATCGAGAAGGGGTTGTGGGAGAAGTCGATCTTCCCCGTGTCCTCGTCCTTCTCGAACATCGGGAAGTCGACGACCCAGCAGAACCGGAAGACGCCCTCCTCGAAGTGGCCGGCGCGCTTGGCGGCCTCGACGCGGACGGCGGACATGATCTTCGAGACCTCGTCGAACTCGCCCGCGCCGAAGAAGACCGCGTGGCCGGGGGCGAGAGCCAGACGCTCGGTGAGGGTCTTGATGTCGGTCTCGGTGAGGAACTTGGCGATCGGGCCGGTGAGGCCGCCGTCCTCACCGACGCGGACCCAGGCCAGGCCCTTGGCGCCGTGCTGGACGGCGTAGTCACCGAGGCCGTCGAAGAACTTCCGGGACTGGCCGGCGGTGTCCGGGACCGGGAGGGCGCGGACGTGCTTGCCGGCGAACGCCTTGAATTCCGAGTCGGCGAAGATGTCGGAGATGTCGACCAGTTCCAGCTGGGCGCGCAGGTCCGGCTTGTCGTTGCCGTACTTCAGCATCGCCTCGCGGAACGGGATGCGCGGGAACGGCGAGGTGACGTGGCGGCCGTTGCCGAACTCCTCGAAGAGCTCGGTCATCAGCTTCTCGATCGGACGGAAGACGTCCTCCTGCTCGACGAACGACATCTCGACGTCGAGCTGGTAGAACTCACCGGGCGAACGGTCGGCGCGGGCGTCCTCGTCGCGGAAGCACGGCGCGATCTGGAAGTAGCGGTCGAAGCCGGAGATCATCAGCAGCTGCTTGAACTGCTGCGGGGCCTGGGGCAGGGCGTAGAACTTGCCCGGGTTCAGGCGGGACGGGACGACGAAGTCGCGGGCGCCCTCGGGGGACGTCGCGGTGAGGATCGGGGTCGCCATCTCGTTGAAGCCGAGCGCCACCATCTTGGCGCGGATCGAGGCGATGACGGCCGAGCGCAGCATGATGTTGCGGTGCATGCGCTCGCGGCGCAGGTCGAGGAAGCGGTACTCCAGGCGCCGCTCCTCGTTGACCCCGTCCTCGGCGTTGATCGTGAAGGGCAGCGGGGCGGCCTCGCCCAGCACCTCGACCTCGGTGACCTCGATCTCGATCTCGCCGGTCGGGAGCTCCGGGTTCACGTTGTCGGCGCCGCGCGCGGAGACCTTGCCGTCGATCCGTACGACGGTCTCCTTGGTGAGCTTCGCCAGGGCCTCGTTGCCGGGGGTGCCGGGACGGGCGACGAGCTGCACCAGACCGTAGTGGTCGCGCAGATCGATGAAGAGGATGCCGCCCAGGTCTCGGCGATTGTGCAGCCAGCCGCTCAGCCGGACGTCGGTGCCGACGTCAGAGGCGCGGAGCTCGCCGCAGGTGTGGGACCTGTACCGATGCATTCTCGTTCATCCAGTCTTCGCGGTTCGGGGTGGATTCAGCCTCCCCAGGCTACCGCCCGTACCCGTACCAAATCATTGACATTGACATTTCAAGATCATCCGGCACCGGACGGAGGGACGACGGGCCCCGCCCGGAGAGTGCCGGACCACCGCCGAACGGACCGGGAAGGGCCCGGCCGCCCCGTCACACGCCGGACGGGGCGGAAGGCTGAGCACCGGGCGGCCCGGGACGCTCTCCGCGCAGTTCGCCGAGGATGCCGAAGGCCGCCGCGCAGGCCGGCACCGCGAGCAGCATGCCCAGCAGGCCCGCCACACTGGCGCCCGCGGTGATCGCGATCATGATGGTGGCCGGGTGCATCTGGACCGTACGGCTCTGGATCATCGGCTGGAGCACATGGCCCTCCAGGACCTGTACGGCGAGCACGACCCCCAGCGCCCACAGTGCGATCACGAACCCCCGGTCGGCGAGCGCGACCAGGATCGCGACCGCGCCGGAGAGGAACGCCCCGAGGTAGGGGATGTAGGCGCCGACGAAGACCAGCGCACCGAGCCCCACCGCGCCCGGCACCCGCAGGATCAGCAGACCGGCCGTGATGCAGACGGCGTCGATCAGCGCGATGAACGTGGTGCCGCGCATGAAGCCCTGGACGGCTTCGAAGGCCCGCCGCCCCATGGCCTCGACCAGGTCCCCGGTACCGCGCGGGGCGACGGAGTGGGCGAGCCGCACGGCCTTGTCGGAGTCGCGCAGGAAGAAGAAGGTCAGCAGGAGGGCGAGGACGCTGGTCGCGATCAGCGAGCCGATCAGGCTGATCCCGGACAGGATTCCGCCCGCGGCGCTCGCGCCGAACTTCTCGACGAGCTTCTGGGCGTTGGCGACGAGGTCGTCCACATTGGTGTTCTTGCTGATCCCGAAGTGGTCGATGATCCACTGCCCGGCGTCCTTCAGCGACCGGATGATCTGGTCGCCGGTGTCGACGAGCGCGGTGACGACGATGTATCCGGCGCCGCCGACCACCGCGACGAGCAGGGCGCAGGTGAGCCCCGCGGCCAGCGAGCGGTGCATTCCGCGGGCGGTCAGCCAGCTGTGGACCGGGCCGAGCAGCGCCGTACCGAGCAGCGCGAGCAGAACGGGGGTGACCGCGGTCTTGAAGATGATGCACAGCCAGACCGCGACGGCGGCAACCCCGGTGACGAGGAGAACGACACCGCACCATGCGGCTGCGCGCCGCGCGCCGTCGGGCAGGAGGGGATTCGGGGTCTGCACCCTCCCACCCGATCACGGTGCAGGTGTGATGTCCACTCCGTCCGCGAGTGTCACATTCCGTGGACGGCGGGCACCGTACCGAGGCGACCGGCCTGGAAGTCCTCGAAGGCCTGCTTCAGTTCGGCCTGACTGTTCATCACGAACGGCCCGTAGTGCGCCATCGGCTCACGGATCGGACGGCCGCCGAGCAGGACGACCTCCAGGTCCGGGGTGTTGCCGTCCTGCTTCTCGTCCGCGCGGACGGTCAGCGAGGAACCGGCGCCGAAGACCGCGGTCTGCCCCATGTGGACGGGGCGGTGCTCCGCGCCGACGGTGCCACGCCCGGCGAGGACGTACGCGAGTCCGTTGAACTCCTCGCGCCAGGGCAGGGTCACCTCGGCGCCGGGGCGCACGGTGGCGTGGATCATCGTGATCGGGGTGTGGGTGATCCCCGGACCCTCGTGCCCGTCGAGCTCACCGGCGATGACGCGGAGCAGCGCGCCGCCGTCCGGGGAGGCGAGGAGCTGGACCTGGCCGCCGCGGATGTCCTGGTAGCGGGGGGCCATCATCTTGTCGGCCTTGGGCAGGTTCACCCAGAGCTGCAGCCCGTGGAAGAGGCCGCCCGACATCACGAGGGACTCCGGCGGCGCCTCGATGTGGAGGAGGCCGGATCCGGCCGTCATCCACTGGGTGTCACCGTTCTGGATGGTGCCGCCGCCGCCGTTGCTGTCCTGGTGGACGAAGGTTCCGTCGATCAGGTACGTCACGGTCTCGAAGCCGCGGTGCGGGTGCCACGGGGTGCCCTTCGGCTCTCCGGGCTGGTACTCCACCTCACCCATCTGATCCATCATGATGAACGGGTCGAGGTACTTGTAGTTGATCCCGGCGAACGCGCGGCGAACCGGGAAGCCTTCGCCCTCGAATCCGCTCGGCGCCGTGGTGACGGCGAGCACGGGACGGGCCGTGGCGTCGCCCGAGGCGGCGACCTTGGGCAGGGTCAGCGGGTTTTCGACGGTCACTGCGGGCATGGGAGCCACCTCCGGGATTGTCGTGAGCTCAATTTAGTTGAATGGTGAACATCCCGCAAGGCGGCATTCATTCCCGCACCCCGGCCACCACGACGAGAAGGGGCCCGTACCTGGCGGTACGGGCCCCTTCTCGAACGAAGACCCGAGGTCAGCCGTACATACGGCGCATCGCGAAGTCGACCATCTGCTCCACGGCCTTGGCGTCGAAGACCATGCGGTGCTCGCCCTCCATGTCGAGGACGAAGCCGTAGCCGGTCGGCAGCAGGTCGATCACCTCGGCCCCGGTGATCACGAAGTACTTGGACTCCTTGCCCGCGTACAGCCGCAGCTCCTTGAGCGTGGTGAACATCGGGATCACCGGCTGCTGGGTGTTGTGCAGCGCGAGGAATCCGGGGTTGTCGCCGCGCGGGCAGTAGACCTTCGACGTCGCGAAGATCTGCTGGAAGTCCTCGGCGGACAGCGAGCCGGTCGTGAAGGCCCGTACCGCGTCCCCCAGGGACGGCGGCGAGGGTTCGGGATACAGCGGCTGCTCGCCGTAGCCGCCACCCATCTGCTGCTGTGCGCCGGGGTTCTGGTCGTAGCCGTACATGCCGCAAAGAGTAATCGGACACATCAGGCCCTTGGGGGGTTGCGTCTTATTACTGGCGGGTAGCATCATCGTAGAGGTCAGCTGATATGCGCACCGCCAGCTCGTCGCCCACCCGGCCCACGCCCCTTCCCGGGGTGCTGCACGCCACTGCTATTGATTACGGAGCCTTCCCATGGGGCACTACAAGTCGAATCTCCGCGACATCGAGTTCAACCTCTTCGAGGTCCTCGGGCGCGACAAGACGTACGGCACCGGCCCGTTCGCCGAGATGGACGTCGAGACGGCGAAGAGCATCCTCGACGAGGTCGCCCGCCTCGCGGAGAACGAGCTGGCCGACTCCTTCGCCGACGCCGACCGCAACCCGCCGGTCTTCGACCCGGAGACCAACACCGCACCGGTCCCGGAGACCTTCAAGAAGTCGTACCAGGCGTTCATGGACTCCGAGTACTGGCGTCTGGGCCTGCCCGAGGAGATCGGCGGCACCACCTCCCCGCGCTCCCTGATCTGGGGCTACGCGGAGCTGCTGCTCGGCTCGAACCCGGCCGTCTGGATGTACTCCTCCGGCCCGGCGTTCGCCGGCATCCTCTTCGACGAGGGCAACGAGGCGCAGAAGAAGATCGCCGAGATCGCCGTCGAGAAGCAGTGGGGATCGACGATGGTGCTGACCGAGCCGGACGCCGGTTCGGACGTCGGCGCGGGCCGTACGAAGGCCGTCGAGCAGGAGGACGGCTCCTGGCACATCGAGGGTGTGAAGCGCTTCATCACCTCGGGCGAGCACGACATGTCCGAGAACATCATCCACTACGTACTGGCCCGCCCCGAGGGCGCCGGCCCCGGCACCAAGGGCCTCTCGCTCTTCATGGTCCCGAAGTTCCACTTCGACTGGACCACCGGCGAGCTGGGCGAGCGCAACGGCGTGTACGCGACGAACGTCGAGCACAAGATGGGCCTCAAGGCGTCCAACACCTGCGAGATGACGTTCGGCGACCAGCACCCCGCCAAGGGCTGGCTGATCGGCGACAGGCACGACGGCATCCGCCAGATGTTCCGCATCATCGAGTTCGCCCGCATGATGGTCGGCACGAAGGCCATCGCGACCCTCTCGACCGGCTACCTGAACGCGCTGGAGTACGCCAAGGAGCGCGTCCAGGGCACGGACCTGTCGCAGTTCATGGACAAGACCGCCCCCAAGGTCACCATCACGCACCACCCCGACGTGCGCCGCTCCCTCATGACGCAGAAGGCGTACGCGGAGGGCATGCGCTCCCTCGTGCTCTACACCGCCTCCGTCCAGGACGCGATCCAGGAGAAGGAGGCCGCCGGCGAGGACGCCAAGGCACTGCACGGCCTCAACGACCTGCTGCTCCCGATCGTGAAGGGCTACGGCTCCGAGAAGTCGTACGAGCAGCTGGCGCAGTCGCTCCAGACGTTCGGCGGCTCCGGGTACCTCCAGGAGTACCCGATCGAGCAGTACATCCGTGACGCCAAGATCGACACACTGTACGAGGGCACGACGGCGATCCAGGGCCAGGACTTCTTCTTCCGGAAGATCGTCCGCGACCAGGGCGCCTCGCTCAACGCGCTCTCCGAGGAGATCAAGAAGTTCCTCTCGGGCGCCCAGGGCAACGAGGAGCTGTCCGGTGCGCTGGACTCGCTCGCCAAGGCGGCCGTGGACCTGGAGGCGATCGCCGGCACGATGATCACCGACCTGACCGCGACCGGCGAGGACGTCAAGAACATCTACAAGGTGGGCCTCAACACCACCCGCCTGCTGATGGCCTCCGGCGATGTCGCCGTCGGCTACCTGCTGCTCAAGGGCGCGACCGTCGCGGCCGAGAAGCTGCCGACCGCCGCCGCGAAGGACGTCGCCTTCTACCGGGGCAAGATCGCCGCAGCGAAGTTCTTCGCCGCGAACGTCCTGCCGGGCGTCTCCACCGAGCGGGCGCTCGCCGAGTCCGTCGACAACTCGCTGATGGAGCTGGACGAGGCCGCGTTCTAGGCT
Organism: Streptomyces sp. NBC_00846; assembly: GCF_045207325.1. Taxonomy (NCBI): domain Bacteria; kingdom Bacillati; phylum Actinomycetota; class Actinomycetes; order Kitasatosporales; family Streptomycetaceae; genus Streptomyces; species Streptomyces sp. NBC_00846. The sequence continues at coordinate 3,617,041 of NZ_CP108846.1, forward strand.
CCGACCCGCCGGATACGACAACGCCGCCGCCCGAGACCGTTCGGGCGGCGGCGTTGTCATGTCCCTATGATCGGCATCCGAGTCCTGAGGGGGAGGCCCACACGTGAGTTCCACCGGAGCCGCACGGTCCACGCGGCGTACCTGGACCGGAGTCATGGCCGTGCGGGCCACGGCGGCCGCCTGCGCGACGCTGCTCCTCGCGGCCTGCGGCGGCGCGGACGCAGGCTCCGGTGGCGACACCAAGGCGGCCTGGCTCGCCGAGGACCAGGTCAAGGCGGTGCTGCCGGACCAGGCCGCGATGCCCGGCTGGCAGGTGACCGAGCGGCCGACCTCGGGCTCCATGGACACCAAGATGATGGAGAGCCAGTTCTGTCCCGGTGCGGGCACCCAGGGCTGCGAACGCTCCCGCTTCTTCGGCTCAACCGCCTTCCGGCGCGACGACGGCAAGGCCGAGGCCCGGTTCTGGCTGCTCACCTACCAGGACGAGCTGGACGCCAAGGCCGCGTACGAGGTGCTGTGGCGGGACGCCTGGCACAAGTCGGGCACCGAGAACGTCGACCTCGGCACAGTGGGCCGGCAGCGCGCCGCCTCCGCCGGACCGGCCGGGCGGCACGGCGAAGCGGTCACCGGCCAGATCCGGGTGGGCACCGCCATCCTCTGGATCGGCGCCTCCGGGTCAACCGTGGCCGCGGACCGGCTCGACAAGGACTTCCCGAAGCACATCGCCGCCCTGTTCGCCAAGCGCGTGCAGCAGGCCCAGAACGGTGAGAAGCCCTCCGCCGCGATCCCCGGCCACTGAGCGGGCGACCGCGTACAGCGCCCGCGGCGGCCGGGGACGACGGTGAAGCCGCCCCGTCCGGCCTCGTTACAGTGAAGAACATGAGTTCCTCCCCCCGCTTCGACCGCGGTCACACCGACGACCTGATGGCCTTCCTGATGGCCTCCCCCTCCCCGTACCACGCCGTGGCCACCGCGGCCGAGCGGCTGGAGAAGGCCGGATTCCGCCAGGTCGAGGAGACCGCGGCCTGGGACGGCACCAGCGGCGGGAAGTACGTCCTGCGCGGCGGTGCGATCGTCGCCTGGTACGTGCCGGAGGGCGCCGCGGCGCACACCCCGTACCGGATCGTCGGAGCGCACACCGACTCGCCGAACCTGCGGGTCAAGCCGCTGCCCGACACGGGGGCGTACGGCTGGCGGCAGGTCGCCGTGGAGATCTACGGCGGAACGCTCCTCAACACCTGGCTCGACCGTGACCTCGGCCTCGCCGGCCGCATCTCGCTGCGCGACGGCACGCACCGGCTGGTGAACATCGACCGGCCGCTCCTGCGCGTACCGCAGCTGGCCGTGCATCTGGACCGGTCGGCCAACCCCGACGGGCTGAAGCTCGACCGGCAGAAGCACATGCAGCCGATCTGGGGGCTCGGGGACGTCGAGGAGGGCGACCTGATCCGGTTCGTCGCCGAGGAGGCGGGCGTCGACGCCGCGGACGTGACCGGCTGGGACCTGATGCCGCACCCCGTCGAGCCGCCCGCCTACCTGGGCCGGGACCGCGAGCTGCTGGCCGGGCCCCGGATGGACAACCTGCTCTCCGTGCACGCGGCGACCGCCGCGCTCGCCGCCGTCGCCGGGCAGCCGGACTCCGAGCTCCCGTACATCCCGGTCATGGCCGCCTTCGACCACGAGGAGAACGGCTCGCAGTCCGACACCGGCGCCGACGGACCGCTGCTCGGCACGGTCCTGGAGCGTTCCGTCTTCGCCCGCGGCGGTACGTACGAGGACCGCGCCCGGGCCTTCGCCGGGACCGTCTGTCTCTCCTCCGACACCGGCCACGCGATCCACCCCAACTACGCCGAGCGCCACGACCCGACCCACCACCCGGTGGTCAACGGCGGACCGATCCTCAAGGTCAACGTCAACATGCGGTACGCGACCGACGGCAGCGGCCGGGCCGTGTTCGCGGCGGCGTGCCGGAAGGCGGACGTGCCGTGGCAGACGTTCGTCTCCAACAACTCGATGCCGTGCGGCACCACGATCGGCCCGATCACCGCCGCCCGGCACGGCATTCAGACCGTGGACATCGGCGTCGCGATCCTGTCGATGCACAGCGCCCGTGAACTGTGCGGCGCGGACGACCCGTACCTGCTGGCCAACGCGGTGGCGGCTTTCCTGATGGGCTGAGCGCGCCGGCCGCGCCGACCGGGCGCAACCCTTCGCCGGCTCCACGGCACCCCCGATACCCTGGGTCATTGCCCGTGCCCCCATCTCGGGTGCACCTCGCCCGGAAGGGAACCGGTACGTGGAGTTCCGGCTGCTCGGCACCGTCTCCGTCGACACTGGCACCGGGCCGTTGCCGCTCGGCCCGGCCAAACGCCGCAGCCTGCTGGCCGCGTTGCTGCTGTCCGCCAACACTCCCATATCCGTCGGCCGGTTGACGGACTCCCTGTGGGACGACGAGCCGCCGCTGCACGCCCGCAGCGTCATCCAGGGGCATGTGTCGCGGCTGCGCGCCCTCCTGGTGGGCGCGGACGCGGAGGCGTACGGGGTGGAACTGATCACGCTCGGCGACGCATACGTGCTGCGGCTGCCGGAAACCCTGCTGGACTCACAGCGGTTCGAGGAACTGCTGGTCCTGGCGCGGGAACAGCGCAGCGTCGCCGACGCCGTGCTGATGCTCAAGGAGGCCCTGTCCCTGTGGCAGGGCCCGGCGCTCACCGGCGCGTTCGCCGGCCCGCCGCTCCAGGCCGCCGCGCAATCGCTGGAGGAGTCGCGGCTGGCCGCGGTCGAGCAACTGGCATGCGCCTACACGGCGCTGGGGGAACACAGCCGGGCGGCGTCGGTGCTGCGGGCGGAAGCGGTCGCCCATCCGATGCGGGAGTCGCTGGCGGCGGCGCTGATGACGGCGCTGTACCGGGCGGGGCGTCAGTCGGAGGCGCTGGACTGGTTCCACCGCACGCGGCGGCTGCTCGCCGATGAGCTGGGGATCGACCCGGGCCACGAACTCGCCGACGCGTACGCGCTGATCCTGCGCGGCGAGCCCGGCACGGACGAGCGCGTCGAACCGGCCGACCGCTCGTGGGTCCTGAGCAGCGGTACGGGGGGAAGAGGCGCCGGGACAGGAGCCGGTGTCCGGCCGGAAGCCGGAGGACGAGCCAGTACGGGAGCCGGGGCCGGCGTCGGAGCCGGTACGGAAACCTGGCCGGTAGCCGGTACGAAGGCCGGGGCCGGAGCCCTTACGGAAGCCGGAGCGCGAGCCGGTACGGGAGCCGGGGCCGGGTTTCGTACAGACAGCACGCCCGGCCCGCCTCCTCCGCTCTGTCCCCTGGCTCCGCCGCCCCTCGTCGGGGAGCCGCACCCCACCGACCTACTGCCCCGCGCACCCCGCGGCTTCCACGGCCGGGTCCCCGAACTGGCCGCGCTCACCCGAGCCGCGGCGGGCGAGGCACCCGTCTGTCTGGTCACCGGACCGGCCGGCGTGGGAAAGACCGCGCTGGCCCTGCAGTGGGCACACCGCAACCCCGCCGCCTTCCCGGACGGACGGCTCTTCGCCGATCTGCGCGGGTTCAGCGACACCGGAGAGCCCGCGCTGATCGAGGTCCTGCGCGAGTTCCTGCTGGCGCTCGGCGTCGCACTGCGCCGCGTCCCCGAGTCCGTGCCCGCAGCGGCCGCGCTCTTCCGGTCCCTGACCGACCGGCGCCGACTGCTCGTCGTCCTCGACAACGCCCGCGACTCCGCCACCGTCAGGCCCCTGCTGCCGGGTGGCACCGACTGCGTCACGCTGGTCACCAGCCGGCACCGGCTGGAAGGTCTCATCGCCTCGGAGGCGGCCCGCCCCGTCCCGCTCGACGTACTCGAACCGCAGGACGGCACGGCCCTGCTGGCCGGTGTGCTCGGCGAGGAACGGGTCCTCGCCGAACCCGTTGCCGCCCGCCGGCTCGCCGGCCTCTGCGGCGGACTGCCGCTCGCCCTGCGCGTCACCGCGGCCCGGCTTGCCGGACGTCCGCAGCGGACGCTGGCCGGGATGGCCGACGAACTGGCAGACGAACGCAGCCGGCTGACGTACCTCGACGTCGACGACACCGGTGTCTCGGCCGCGCTGCGGCTGACCGTGCAACAGCTTCCGCCGGACGCCGTCCACCAGTTCACCCGGCTCGGCCACCACCCCGGCAGCCACTTCGACCCGCACACCGCCGCCGCACTCGCCGGCACGGACCCGGTCGCCGCCGCCGCGGCGCTGGAACGGCTCGCCACCGCCCACCTCGTCACCGAAACGGCACCCGGCCGCTGGGGACTGCACGATCTGGTCCGCCTCTACGCGCGCGGCCTGGACCCCGCGTGCGGACCCGAGGCCCTCGTCTGCGTCCTCGACCACTACATAGCCACCGCGCTCGCCGCCGCCGACACGGCCGAACCCGGCGGCGAGCCCTGCTTCGTCCTGCCGGACGGCTACCACCGCCCCGCCGCCGTCAGGGACTTCACCGACCGGGCGGCGGCGATGAGCTGGCTGGCCGCCGAACGCGACGATCTGGCCCTGGCCGCCGTCGCGGCCCGGACCGCCGGGCTCGACGACCGGGCCTGGCGGATCATCCTGCTCCAGTGGCCGCAGGTGGTGTGGCGGGTCCGGGACGGCTGGGCCCCGCTGCTGGAACTGGCCCTGGACTCCGCCCGTGCCGAGAACGATCCGTATGCCGAGTCTCGGGTGCTCAATCTGCTGGGCTGGGTGCTGACCGAGGAGGGCAGGTACGCCGAGGCCGTCGCCCTGCTGGAGCGCTCGCCCGCCCTCGCCCGGCAGGCCGAAGACCGGCTCGGCGAGGCGACGGCGCTGATCAACCTGGCCATCGTCCAGGCCGAACAGGGCGGGCTCGACCTGGCGCTGGAGGGCTGCGAACAGGCCGTCGGCCTGGCCCGCGAGGAATCCGACGCGCACACCGAGATGCTCGCCCTGCAGCACCTCGCCCGGATGCAGCTCACCGCCGACCGCCCGCAGGACGCCCTGAACTCCGCCCGGACGGCACTCGACCTCGGGCCCGAGCACGAGGAGACCACGCTCCGGATGCTGCTGCTGACCGTCAGCGGCGAGGCCCGGCTGGCACTCGGCGAGGAGGACGACGGCATCCGGCTGCTGGACCTGGCGGCGAGGGAGGCGGAAACCGCCGGTTACGACGAGGGCGCGGTTCGGGCCCTCGAAGCGCTGCTACGGATCACGGCACGGACGGAGTACCGCAAACGGTACGACGAGGCGGTCCGGCGGCTCATCAACGGCGGCTGAGCCGCTCACCCTCGGTGACGTGAGAGTGGCGGTCCCGGACGTCAGCGGGACGTCAGCGGGACGCCAGCGGAACATGAGCGACGCACCCCAGACTCATACATGTCAGCAGGTCAGTGGCGCTCGCCAATGACCAGGCGTCCGCCGCACCGTCACACTCGGGGAAATTCCATGAGCACGCTCCGCAACCGCACCACTGTCCTCGCCGCCGCGACCACCGCGGTGCTCGCCCTGGCCCTGACCGCCTGCGATGGGGACGACTCCGGTACGAAGTCCGCCAGCCCGGCGTCGGGCAACTCCGCAGCCGCCTCTTCGCCGGAGACTCCGAAGGACACCTCCGCCGCAAACACCGACACCGCCAAGGGCAGCGGCACCACGGGCGGCAGCACCACGGGCGGCAGCGGTACGGCGGGCGGCAGCGGTACGGCGGGCGGCGACACCAGCGACAGCTACGCCTACAAGCACCCGTGCAAGAGCGGGGACCTGTCGGTGCGCGTGTACCCCCGCGAGGGCTCGGCCACCCAGCAGGTGATCGAGGTCAACAACGTCGGCGCGAACTCCTGCGGCCTGAGCTACTTCCCGCGGGTCAGCCTGGGCGCCGCGAATGCCTCGGACCACAGCTCCGACATCCAGCCGACCGTTCCCGGCGGCCTCGGCGGCGCACCCGCGTACCCGGTTAAGCCCAAGACGGCCGCCATCGCCGTGATCGACCTCAACCCGAGCGGTGCGAACGGCCTGACCTGGATCAACGAGATGAACGTGCTCGCCGACGACGACCACATGCCCAACGCGGAGACGCAGAACTTCGAGCTCGGCCCCGATGTGAAGGTGCTCGACCCGAAGCTCGGCCTGTACCGGAGCACGGTCGCCGAAGCGGTGAGCTCCATGAAGCAGGCGGGCACCTCCTGACCCGCTGAGCCGGGCCGTAGGACGAGCCCCGCGGGACGCGGCCCCTGCCCCTCCGCACACACCGCACCCGGCGCAGAAGGCCCTCCGTGTCCGGGGCTCCGCGCGCCGTCAGACCTGCTCGTCCATCCCTGCCAGCACCAGCGGCAGCCGGGGCGTTCCCTCCGCGGTCACGCGGACGGGGACGCCCCAGTCCTGTTGGTGGACATGGCAGGCCGGGTACTCGTTCGCAGGGTCGTCGTCGCAGGACGCCGCCATCGCGGACACGTGCAGGACCCCCTCGGCGACACCGTCGGCCAGCACCAGGTCACGGAAGAGATCGGTGCCCGGACCGGAGCCCTCCGCCAGCAGCTCGGGCGGGGTCGACGAGACCAGCAGGCGGGTCGAGGGACCGTACCGGGTGTCCAGCTTCTGCCCGGCGGGCGCCTGGAAGACCACATCGAGCCGGAGCGTGCCCGGGGCGATCTCGGTGGCCGCGCGCCGCGTGTGGTGTGCCTGGCCGACGACGCGCACGGCCTCCTCGGGAAGCCGTAGCCGGGTCAGCCGGTGCCGGGCGGACTCGACGACTACGAGATCGCCGTCGGCCAGGACGGCGTCGCTGGGCTCGCGCAGATCCGTGGCGAGGGTGGTGACCTCGCCGCTCACGGGGTCGTAGCGCCGCAGCGCGTGGTTGTACGTGTCACAGACGGCGACGGACCCGTCGGGCAGCGCGGTCACGCCCAGCGGGTGCTGGAACAGCGCCTGCTCCGCTCCGCCGTCGCGGTGTCCGAAGTCGAAGAGTCCGGTGCCGACGGCCGTACGGACGACGAAGCCGGTGCCGTCCCGCTCGACGTACCGCAGGGCGGACGTCTCCGAGTCGGCGACCCACAGCCGCTCCCCGTCGGCCGACGTGGCGAGGCCGGACGGCTGGGCGAACCAGGCCTCGTCGGCCGGCCCGTCGACCAGGCCCTCATTGGTCGTGCCAGCGGCGACCCGCACGGTCCCCGTCGCGGGGTCGTACGTCCACAGCTGGTGCACGCCCGCCATGGCGATCCACAGCCGGTCCGCGAACCAGGCGACGTCCCAGGGGGAGGACAGGTCGACTTCGCGGGCCGGGCCCGTCGTCGGTGAACCCTGCCACCACTGACGGCCCGTGCCGGCGAGGGTCGTCGTCACCCCGGTGGTGGGGTCGAGGGCACGAATCGCGTGGTTGACGGTGTCGGCGATCGCGATCCGGCCGTCGGGCAGCACGGCGAGCCCCTGCGGCTCGGAGAACCGGACCTCGTCGGGCCCACCGTCGGTGAACCCCCTGTCCCCTGTTCCGACGTGACGGCGAACCGTTTCACCGTCACGTTCGATCTCGACCAGGCGGTGCCGGGTGGTGTCGGAGACGAGGAAGCCGCCGTCCGGCAGGAGCAGGGCCTTGCCGGGGAACCGGAGATGCGTGGCGACCGGCTCGGGCGCGACGTAGGGGCCGTCGCCGCGGCGCAGCGTGCCCTTCGCCCCGTGCTCGGTCTCCAGCTCCTCGACCAGCTTCTCGATGGCGTGCGCATGGCCCTCGCCCGCGTGCTGGGCGACTATGTAGCCCTCCGGGTCGATGACGACGAGCGTGGGCCAGGCGCGTACGGCGTACTGCTTCCAGGTCGCCAGCTCCGGGTCGTCGAGGACCGGGTGGTGGACCTCGTACCGCTCGACGGCGTCGACGACTGCCTGGTGCTCGGCCTCGTGGACGAACTTCGGCGAGTGCACACCGATGATCACGACGGTGTCGCGGTGCTTCTCCTCCAGTTCGCGCAGCTCATCGAGAACATGGAGACAGTTCACACAGCAGAAGGTCCAGAAATCCAGGATCACAATGCGTCCTCGCAGGTCAGCGAGGGTGTACTGCTGTTCGCCTGTATTGAGCCAGCCACCCTTGCCGATCAGCTCCGGGGCCCGGACGCGCGCACGTGTTCCCATGTGGACAGTCAACAGCACCATGGCCCGCACGCATTCCGGAGGGTCCACGTATTCCGGGCGGTCCTGGGGGAACCTGTGAGTCATGAGATTCCTGGTGCGTGAACGGCTCTTCGCTGTAGGCGACGACTACTGGATCGAGGACGCGGACGGTCGCAAGGTCTTCCTCGTCGACGGCAAGGCCATGCGGGTGCGTGACACCTTCGAGCTGAAGGACGCGCAGGGCCGGATTCTGGTCGAGATCCGGCAGAAGCTGCTCAGCCTGCGCGACACGATGCTCATCGAGCGGGACGGCGAGCAGCTCGCCAAGGTCCAGCGCAAGCGGCTGTCGCTGCTGCGCAACCACCATCGGGTCACGCTGGTGGACGGTACCGAGCTCGACGTCAGCGGCAAGATCCTGGACCGCGAGTTCGCCGTCGACTACGACGGGGAACTGCTGGCCCAGATCTCGCGGCGGTGGCTGACCGTCCGGGACACGTACGGCATCGACGTCGTACGGGAGGACGCCGACGTGGCACTGCTCATCGCCGTATCGGTGTGCGTCATCGTGCTCGCCGACAAGGAGAAGGAGCACGAGGACTGACGGACTCGAAAACCAGGTCCGTCGAGGGGGTCCCCCATGCCCTTGAGGCCATGGGGAACTTGAGGACAAAACGATCAGCGGGTGGGTCCGGCGATGACATCGAACCCGGTTTCACGTGAAACGTGACTACTCGCCCGTCCGGGGCGGAGCCAGCCCCAGCCGCCGGTCCTTGAGCGCCGGGAACTGCTCGCGCGTGGCGGCGACCTTCGACGGGTCGAGCTCCACACTCAGCACCTCCTCGTCGGCGCCCGCCTCCGCGAGCACCTCGCCCCACGGGTCGACGACGATACTGTGTCCGGCCTGCTGGATTCCGGCATGGGTGCCCGCGGTCCCGACGGCCAGGAGGTACGACTGGTTCTCGACGGCGCGGGCCCGGGCCAGCAGCGTCCAGTGGGCGCGGCGGCGCTCGGGCCAGCCCGCGGCAACGATCAGCGTCTCGGCGCCCGCGTCGACCAGGCCGCGGAACATCTCCGGGAAGCGCAGGTCGTAACAGGTGGCGAGGCCCAGGGTGGTCTCCGGCAGGGCGACCGTGACGAGCTCCTCGCCGGCGCCCATCATGACCGCCTCGCCCTTGTCGAAGCCGAAGCGGTGGACCTTGCGGTACGTGGCGGCCCGCTCGCCCTCGGGCGTGAAGACGAGCGCCGTGTTGTAGAGGGTGCCGTCGGCGGCGCGCTCGACGAAGGAGCCCGCGTGCAGCCAGACCCCGGCGTCGGCCGCGGCCTTGGCCATGATGTCGTGGGTGGGCCCCTGGAGCGGTTCGGCCTCGTCGGCGAAGGAGGTGTACGCGAAGGCGCCGACCGGCCAGAGCTCTGGTAGAACCACCAGATCCGCACCGCGCTGGTCCGCGATCAGCGAAGCCACGCGCTGCCTACGGAAATTGACCGATTCGTCCGGGTCTACTGCGATCTGGATGAGGGAGGCGCGCACACTACCACCGTCCTGGCATTCGAGCCGTCAACACGGGCCTACGATCGTCACACGAAAGCACTGCCGGGGTGCCTGCTCGCAGCGTAACTTAGCGATCGAACCTCCCACGCAGTCCGCCGCCCGCGCCCAGCACTCCAGCCCATGCACCGCAGAACCGCACGAGGGGTCCCGTGACCGTCCATCCCAGCCTCCAGACCTACGCCGATGCCTGGACCCACTCCATCGAGTCGATAGCCGAGCTGGTGAAGCCACTCGCCGAGGGAGAGTGGAACAGCCGTACACCGTGCCCCAACTGGTCGGTGCGTGACATCGTCTCGCACATCATCGGCATGGAGAGCGAGCAGCTCGGCGACCCGCGTCCGATCCACACGCTGCCGCGCGACCTCTTCCACGTACAGAGCGACTTCGCCCGGTACATGGAGATGCAGGTCGATGTGCGGCGTCACCACACCGCGCCGGAGATGACCTCCGAGCTGGAGTACACGATCATTCGCCGCGCACGTCAGCTGCGCAACGAGACCCGTGCCCCCGAGACCATGGTCCGGGCGCCGCTGGGCGCCGAGCAGACCCTCGAACTGGCGCTGCGGATGCGGGCCTTCGACGTCTGGGTACATGAGCAGGACCTGCGGACGACGCTGGGGCAGCCCGGAAATCTGGACTCCCCCGGCGCCTTCATCGTCCGGGACACCCTGCTCGCCGCGCTGCCGAAGGTGGTCGCCAAGGACGCGGGCGCACCGGCCAATTCGGCGATCGTGCTCGATGTGCACGGGGCGCTGGAGTTCCTGCGCACGGTCAGGGTCGACGCGGAGGGCCACGGCTCGGTGGACGGTTCGCCGTCGCTCGGGCCCGCGGTGACGCTGGCGATGGACTGGGAGACGTACTACCGCCTCGCCTGCGGGCGGGTGCGCGCGGCCGCGGTCGCAGACCGGATCAAGATCGAGGGCGACCCGGACCTGGCGGCGGCGATCCTGCAGAACTTCGCCGTGACGCCGTAGCGCCCCGGCGCAGCACCCCGGTGATCGGCGGCGCCCGTCGTGCGAGGACGGGCGCGCCGCCGATCCGGCGCGACAGACGGGTCACGCGGGTACGTGCACGGCCTCCACGCGGCTGATCACATGGTGGTCCCGCTCCCGGTGCGTGGCTCGGGAGCGCAGCCGCAGAATCTGTACGACGCCGAGTGACTCCAGTACGAAGACCGAGGCGAAAGCGATCCGGTAGTTGTCCCCGGTCGCGTCCAGCAGCACGCCGACGGCGAACAGCGTGGTCATCGAGGCGATGAAGCCGCCCATATTGACGATGCCCGACGCGGTGCCCTGGCGCTCCGGCGGGTTGGCGGGCCGTGCGAAGTCGAAGCCGATCATCGAGGCGGGACCGCACGCGCCGAGCACCACGCACAGGACGATCAGCAGCCACATCGGCGCGTGGTCGCCCGGGTAGAAGATGGTCGACGCCCAGAGCAGCGCCGTCCCCGCGACCGTCCCGAGGGCCAGCGGCGCGCGGGCCGCGTGGTGGCGGGCGATGATCTGCCCGTAGAGCAGCCCGAACGCCATGTTGGAGAGCACTACCAGGGTGAGCAGCTCACCGGCGGTGGACCGGCTCAGCCCCTGCGCCTCCACCAGGAACGGCAGCCCCCACAGCAGCAGGAACACCATGGCCGGGAACTGCGTGGTGAAGTGCACCCACATACCGAGCCGGGTGCCGGGCTCCCGCCAGGCGGCGGCGATCTGCCGGCGTACGTAGGCGGCGCCCGCGTGCTCGGCGGGCGGCGGCTCGTGGCCCTCGGGGTGGTCCTTCAGGAACAGCAGAAGGAGTACGAGGACGAGAACCCCGGCGGCGGAGCTGCCGACGAAGGTGGTGGTCCAGCCGAATCCGTGCAGGGCCCGCGCGATGAAGAGCGTCGAGACGAGGTTGCCCGCCATCCCGAAGAGCGCGGCGACCTGCCCGATCAGCGGACCGCGCCGCGCCGGGAACCAGCGGGCGCCGAGCCGCAGCACACTGATGAACGTCATCGCGTCGCCGCAGCCGAGCAGCGCCCTGGAGGCCAGCGCCATGCCGTACGAGGGGGAGAGCGCGAAGCCCAGCTGCCCCAGGGTGAACAGGACGGCCCCGAGGGTGAGGACCTTCTTGGTGCCGAGCCGGTCGACCATCAGGCCGACGGGTATCTGCATGCCCGCGTAGACGAGCAGCTGAAGGATGGAGAACGTGGAGAGCGCGGAGGCGTTGACGTGGAACCGGTCGGCGGCGTCGAGTCCGGCGACACCCAGGCTGGTGCGGAAGATGATGGCGACGAAGTAGACGGCGACACCGATGCCCCAGACCCACACGGCCCGCCGGCCGCCGGGCGGATCACCGGGCAGGGACAGGGTGGGCGCGGCGGCGGAACTCATCGGTCCTCACCCCTGACGAGCACCTTGACCCGGCTGACATGACGCCGCACGACCTGCGCGGCACCGTCCGCGTCGCCGGACCTGATGGCCTCCAGCAGCTCGCCATGCTCGGTGATGTTCGCGGCGATCCTCCCCGGGTGCGCCTCCATCACGGCGACGCCCATCCTCAACTGCCGGTCGCGCAACTGGTCGTAGAGGCGCGAGAGGATGTCGTTGCCCGCATTGCGCACGATCTCGGCGTGGAAACAGCGGTCCTTCACGGACACCGCGGCCAGATCCCCCGCCTCCGCCAACTGCCGCTGCTCTTCGAGAAGTTCTTCGAGCCGCCCGATCAACCGCGCGGAGGCGGGCACGGCCTTGCGGGCCGCGAACTCCTCGACCAGCAGCCGGGTCTCCACCACGTCCGCGATCTCCTGGGCTGAGACGGCGAGCACGAGAGCCCCCTTCTTCGGATACAGCTTGATCAGCCCCTCGACCTCCAGCCGCAGCAGCGCCTCACGCACGGGCGTACGGGAGACTCCGACGGCCTCCGCGAGATCGCCTTCGGTGAGGAGCGTGCCGCCCTCGTAGCGGCGGTCCAGGACGGCTTCCTTGATATGGGCGTAGACGCGCTCGGCGGCGGGGGGCTGCTTGACGGAGGACTTCTCGGCGGGCTTCACACGGGGCTTCACGACTGGGGGTGCGGCAGGCATGTACACAGCATAGATACAAGATGCGCGCATGATGGCACCCGTCCGGAAGCCGGACGGTGAAACCTCGGCCGTCCGCGTCGGAACCGACCGATGGAGCGGGACGGACACCCGCACGGCGTGACGCGATCGACATCAACGACATCGCGTACGGGGCGATGGGGCCCGGATCCGGCGGGGGTGCACCGGACGACGCGCCGGGCCATGCCCCGAACCACCCGTAGCCCCGGAATTGCCCCAGGAATCAGCACATCCTTCCCCGGGTCTCATGAGTCTCATCACCGAGCGGCATCCTTATGAGGCCGCATTCCAGGGGCATTTGGAGCGTTCAAGTTGAAAATCGGAATCAAGGGCATAAACCGTATTTCGGCCGCTGCCACCGTGGCCCTCACTGCGGGTGCTGTCATCGCGGGAAGCGCGTTCGCCTCCACGGCGCAGGCCGCGACACTGCCCACCCCCACGATTACCGCCAAGGGCGGTTACGTGATGAACAACGGCACCGCGAAGTCCCTGTACTCCAAGGCCGCGGACACCCGTCGCTCCACCGGTTCCACCACCAAGATCATGACGGCCAAGGTCGTCCTGGCACAGAAGAATCTCAACCTGGATTCCAAGGTCACGATCCAGAAGGCGTACAGCGACTACATCGTCTCCAAGGGCGCCTCGTCGGCCCGCCTGATCGTGGGTGACAAGGTCACCGTCCGCCAGCTGCTGTACGGCCTGATGCTGCCGTCCGGCTGCGACGCCGCGTACGCACTGGCCGACAAGTTCGGCTCCGGCACCACCCGGGCGGCCCGCGTGAAGTCGTTCATCGGCAAGATGAACACCCAGGCCAAGTCGCTCGGAATGACGAACACCCACTTCGACTCGTTCGACGGCATAGGGAACGGCTCGAACTACTCGACGCCGCGCGATCTGACGAAGCTCGCGAGCAGCGCGATGAAGAGTTCCACGTTCCGCGCGGTCGTGAAGACCAAGTCGACCAAGCAGAAGGTCACCACGAAGAGTGGTGGCTACCGCTACATGTCGTGGTCCAACACCAACTCGATGCTCAGCAGCTACAGCGGCGCGATCGGCGTGAAGACCGGTTCCGGCCCGACGGCCAAGTACTGCCTGGTCTTCGCCGCGACCCGCAACGGCAAGACGATCATCGGCACGGTGCTCGCCTCCACGAACGCGACCACCCGCTCCGCGGACATGAAGAAGATCATGGACTACGGCTTCAAGAAGTAGTTCAGCCCGGCAGCACGGAAGAGGGGCCCCGCACCGCGGAGCCCCTCTCTCGTCAGGCCGTCAGGACCAGGTGATCAGCCGCTTGGGCTGCTCCAGGATCGCGGCGACGTCCGCCAGGAACTTGGAGCCGAGTTCGCCGTCGATCAGACGGTGGTCGAACGACAGGGCCAGCGTGGTGACCTGACGAGGCTTCACCTTCCCCTTGTGGACCCAGGGCTGGAGCTTGATCGCGCCGACCGCGAGGATCGCGGACTCGCCCGGGTTCAGGATCGGCGTACCCGTGTCGACGCCGAAGACGCCGACGTTGGTGATGGTCACCGTGCCGCCCGCCATCGCGGCGGGGGAGGTCCGGCCCTCGCGGGCCGTGGAAACCAGCTCGCCCAGGGACGCGGCCAGCTGCGGGAGCGTCTGCTCGTGCGCGTCCTTGATGTTCGGCACGATCAGACCGCGCGGGGTGGCGGCGGCGATGCCCAGGTTGACGTAGTGCTTGCGCACGATCTCCTGGTTCGCCTCGTCCCAGGCGGAGTTGACCTCCGGGTTGCGCCTGATCGCGACGAGGAGCGCCTTGGCGACGATCAGGAGCGGGTTGACCCGGACCCCCGCCATGTCCTTGTCTTCCTTGAGCTCCGCCACCAGCTTCATCGTGCGCGTCACGTCGACGGTCACGAACTCCGTGACGTGCGGCGCGGTGAAGGCGCTGTCGACCATCGCCTGGGCGATGACCTTCCGCACGCCCTTGACCGGGATACGGGTCTCCCGCGCGCCCGTGACGGCGGCGGCCGGCGCCTCGGGAACGGGAACGGCCTCCGCCACGACCGGGGCCTGAACCTGCACCGGTACGGGGGTGGCCGCCGCGTGCACGTCGTCGCGGGTGATGATCCCGCCCTCGCCGGTCGGGACGACCGTCGCCAGGTCGATGCCCAGGTCCTTGGCCAGCTTGCGCACCGGCGGCTTGGCGAGCGGCCTGCTCTCCCGGACGGCCGTGGCGCCGTGGCCGTTCAGCTCGCCCTGGATCGCCGCCGCCGCGACGGGCGCCGGCGCCTCGGTACCCTTGCGGGCGCGCCGCTTCGTGGAGCTCTCGGCGACGCCGTACCCCACGAGGACGGGCTGACGTCCCTTGGGAGCCTCGGGCTCCGGTTCCGGCTGCGCGGCCGGCTCGGGCGCCGGGGCCGCGTCACCGGTGCCCGGGGCCACGTCCACCGCGATGATCACCTGGCCGACGTCGACGGTCGTGCCCTCGGGGAAGCGCAGCTCGTGCACCACCCCGTCGTACGGAATCGGCAGCTCCACGGCCGCCTTCGCCGTCTCGACCTCACACACGACCTGGCCGTCGGTGACGGTGTCGCCGGGCTGGACGTACCACTTGAGGATCTCGGCCTCGGTCAGTCCCTCGCCCACGTCGGGCATCTTGAACTCACGGAAGCGAGCAGCGTTGGAAGTGTCGGTCATCGTTGTCACGCCCCAGTCCTCAGTACGCCAGCGAACGGTCGACGGCGTCGAGCACACGGTCGAGACCCGGCAGGTACTCGTCCTCCAGCCGCGCCGGCGGATACGGGGCGTGGTAGCCGCCGACCCTCAGCACCGGTGCCTCCAGGTGGTAGAAGCAGCGCTCGGTGATCCGGGCGGCGATCTCCGCCCCGGAGCCGTAGAACACCGGCGCCTCGTGGACCACGACGAGCCGGCGGGTCTTCTCGACCGAGGTCTGGATGGCGTCGAAGTCGATCGGGGACATCGAGCGCAGGTCCAGGACCTCGATCGATTTGCCCTCCTCCTGGGCGGCCGCGGCCGCTTCCAGGCAGACCTTCACCATCGGCCCGTACGCGACGAGCGTCAGGTCGGAGCCCGTACGCGCCACCGCGGCCCGGTGCAGCGGACCGGGGATGGAGTCGGTCTCGACCTCGCCCTTGTCCCAGTAGCGGCGCTTCGGCTCGAAGAAGATGATCGGGTCGTCGCTCTGGACGGCCTGCTGCATCATCCAGTAGGCGTCGCTCGCGTTCGAGGGCGAGACCACCTTCAGGCCCGCGACGTGCGCGAACAGGGCCTCGGGGGACTCGCTGTGGTGCTCGACGGCGCCGATGCCGCCGCCGTACGGAATCCGGATGACGACCGGCAGCTTGATCTTGCCGAGCGCCCGGGCGTGCATCTTCGCAAGCTGCGTGACGATCTGGTCGTACGCGGGGAAGACGAAGCCGTCGAACTGGATCTCCACGATGGGCCGGTAGCCGCGCAGGGCCAGTCCGATCGCCGTACCGACGATGCCGGACTCGGCGAGCGGGGTGTCGATCACCCGGTCCTCGCCGAAGTCCTTCTGGAGTCCGTCGGTGATCCGGAATACACCGCCCAGCTTGCCGACGTCCTCACCCATGATGAGGACCTTGGGGTCGGTGTCGAGAGCCTTGCGCAGCGACTCGTTGAGAGCCTTCGCAATGGACATCTTTTCCATGGCCATGGCTACTTGCCCTCCTCGGCGGAGTCGGAGTCCGCGAACGATGCCTGGTAGGCGGCGAACTGGGCGCGCTCCTCGTCGACGAGCGGGTTCCCGTCGGCGTAGGCGTGGTCGAAGATCGCCATCGGGTCCGGATCGGGCATCGCCCGTACCGCCTCTCGCACCCGCTTGCCGAGGGTCTCGCTCTCCTCGTCCAGGGCGGTGAAGAACGCCTCGTCGGCGTTGCCCTGCTTCTCCAGGTAGGTGCGCAGCCGCAGGATCGGGTCCTTGGCCTCCCAGGAGACGCGCTCCTCGTCCGCCCGGTACTTCGTCGGGTCGTCGGACGTGGTGTGCGCGCCCATGCGGTAGGTGAACGCCTCGACGAGCGTGGGCCCCTCCCCCCGGCGGGCCCGCTCCAGCGCCGACCTGGTGACGGCCAGGCAGGCGAGTACGTCGTTGCCGTCGACCCGGACTCCGGGGAAGCCGAAGCCCTGCGCGCGCTGGTAGAGCGGGACGCGGGTCTGCTTCTCGGTCGGCTCGGAGATCGCCCACTGGTTGTTCTGGCAGAAGAAGACGACCGGGGCGTTGTAGACCGCGGAGAAGGTGAAGGACTCGGCGACGTCTCCCTGGCTGGAGGCGCCGTCACCGAAGTACGCGATCACGGCCGAGTCCGCGCCGTCCTTGGCGACACCCATGGCGTAGCCGGTGGCGTGCAGGGTCTGCGAGCCGATGACGATCGTGTACAGGTGGAAGTTGTTGCTGTTCGGGTCCCAGCCGCCGTGGTTCACACCACGGAACATCCCGAGCAGATTGGTCGGGTCGACCCCCCGGCACCAGGCGACACCGTGTTCGCGGTACGTCGGGAAGACGTAGTCGTCGTCGCGCAGGGCCCGGCCGGAGCCGATCTGGGCGGCCTCCTGGCCGAGCAGCGAGGCCCACAGGCCCAGCTCGCCCTGGCGCTGCAGGGCGGTCGCCTCGGCGTCGAAGCGGCGGGTCAGGACCATGTCCCGGTACAGGCCGCGCAGTTCTTCGGCAGTCAGGTCGATCTCGTAGTCGGGATGCTCCACCCGCTCGCCCTCGGGCGTCAGCAGTTGCACGAGCTCGGGCTCGGAACGCTGTGGCGTCTTCGCGGGTGTCTTGGCGGGTGTCTTGGCGGGCGTCTTGGCGGACGTCCTAGCAGGCGTTTTCACGGCGCTGGTCCGCTTACTGCTGCGTCGCGGTTTGCTCGCGGCAGTGCTCTCCACGGTCACGTGCGTGCTCCTCCGTCGGTCCGGCCCCCGGGGTCTGCCGGGAAGCCAGTGCGGCTCGCCTGTGTCCGTACCCGTGCACGGGGTGGGTGCCGCTCGGTCCGGGAAACAGGCGTGACAGGTGCCCCGGCGAGCGCCCTGCCAAAAGCACGTTACCCAGTACGCCGCTTAACTGCGAAACCCTATCTGACCTGCAATTTTGCTTGGATTTCCAAGTAAATCGAAAAAGTCGGGAACTCTCGCTGGTCACAGCACTGGGAACAGCCTTGCAGGCCGGCCGGAACAACGGCACGTTATCCCGCCGTTCGGCGGCAGGGAAGAGGCGAGTGTGTGAGACTGCGTTTTGTGCGCGAACAAGGAAAAATCACCGTTTTTCTGCTGGATGACCACGAAGTCGTCCGGCGCGGAGTCCATGAACTGCTCTCGGTCGAGGACGACATCGAGGTCGTCGGCGAGGCCGGCACGGCGGCGGACGCGCTGGTCCGCATCCCCGCGACCCGCCCCGACGTGGCGGTGCTCGACGTACGGCTGCCGGACGGGAGCGGGGTGGAGGTCTGCCGGGAGATCCGTTCCCAGGACGAGAGCATCAAATGCCTGATGCTGACCTCGTACGCCGATGACGAGGCACTGTTCGACGCGATCATGGCCGGCGCCTCGGGATATGTGCTGAAGGCGATCCGCGGCAACGAACTGCTGAGCGCGGTTCGGGACGTGGCGGCCGGGAAGTCGCTGCTGGACCCGGTCGCGACCGCCCAGGTGCTGGAGCGGCTGCGCGACGGAAAGAAGGGCCGGGGCGACGACAAGCTCGACAGTCTCACCGATCAGGAGCGCAGGATCCTCGATCTGATCGGGGAGGGGCTGACGAACCGGGTGATCGGCGAGCGGCTGCACCTCGCCGAGAAGACGATCAAGAATTATGTCTCCAGCCTGCTCTCCAAACTGGGCATGGAACGGCGCTCGCAGGCCGCCGCGTACGTGGCCAGGCTGCAGGCCGAGAAGGGCTGAGAACGAGGCGGGACAGCGGGAGACAGCGGGAGACGGCGGGAAGCGGCGGGGCGGCGCGGCAGCCGGACACTGCGGGGCGCGGCCGGAAGCACCCGGGCGCGCACGGGGCGGCCGTGGTCCTCGGTGGCCTTCGGGACTTTGGTCCCGGACCACCTGGGGCTGCGGCCTCTTTCTACGGTCTCCCCGGTGGCGGAGAGTGGAGGGCATGTCCTCTGAGGAACTCCACGCGATCGCTCTGCTCGGCCGCGTCCCCTACGGCCGGCTGGCGACGAGCATGCGAGCCCTCCCGATACTGGCGATCGCCCGTCACATCGTCGTCGACGGCCGCGTCGTCCTGCGGATGCACCGCGGCCTCGGCTACCACGAGGCCTGCGACGGCACGGTCGTGGCGTACGGGGCGGACAACTTCAACACCACGCCCTCGGGGGACGACGGCGAGCTGTGGTCCGTACAGTTCACCGGTCCCGCCGAGATCGTGCACCCGACCCCCGAGCAGCGGGAGCGCTTCGGCGCCGCCCCCACCCGGATGAACGGGGAGCCCTTCGCCCCGGCCTACCTCGGGGTCGACCCGCACTTCGCCTCCGTGCACACATTGGGCCTCCCACGCAAGTCAGCCGAGCCGCAACGCAGCGTGATCTAACATCTGGTGAGTGCCGCGCTCATCTGTAACCCTTCCGTCTGCTCCGCCGGTCGGCGAGGTGCTGTGCTCCTCCGCGCCCCGCTCCGCAGTGCCTCGTCCACCCGTTCCTCCGGTGGACGAGGTGCTGCGCTGCTACCCGGACGCCGGTGAACTCCTCACCTGCAAACCTGTCTCTCAAGGCCTCCTCAACCACGGCTACCGCGTCTCCACCACTCGCGGCCACTACTTCCTCAAGCACCACCTCGACGACGCCACCGGCGACCGCGCCACGATCGTCCGCCAGCACCGCGCCACCCAGCGGCTCCAGTCACTCGGCGTGCCCGTCGCCCCGCCCGTGGAGGACACCGAGGGCGACACCGTGACGGAGATCGGCGGCCGGTGCTACGCCCTGCACCCCTGGGTCGACGGGCTGCACCGGGCCGGCGCCCAGCTCACCGCCGCCCAGTCTCAGCGGCTCGGAGCGCTGCTCGGGGCCGTGCACACCGGGCTCGAACAGGTCATGGAGGCGGGCACGGGGCTCGCGGGGCGGTCCGGCGGGTACCGGAGCCCCGACGCCGCCGACACGTTCGCGCTGATCGACGACCTGCTGGCGGCCGCGCGCGGGCGCCGCCCCCGGGACTCCTTCGACGAGCTGGCCGAATACCGTCTCCTGGAGCGGCGGGCCCTGCTGGAACAGCATGCCGACCGCAGACCGCCCACCCCCGACGTCCCGGCCACCGGGTGGGTGCACGGCGATTTCCACCCGCTGAACGTCCTCTACCGGGGCACGGACCCGGTCGCGATCGTCGACTGGGACCGGCTGGGGGTCCAGCCCCGCGCGGAGGAGGCGGTACGGGCCGCGGCGATCTTCTTCGTGCAGCCGGCCGGGAAGCTGGAGCTGGAGAAGGTACGGGCGTACGCGGGGGCCTACCGGCGGGCGGCTGGGGCGGGGGCGGCGGAACTGGCCGCGGCGGTGCACCGCGTGTGGTGGGAGCGGCTCAACGACTTCTGGATACTGCGCTGGCGGTACTGCCTGCACGACCGAAGGGCCGACCCGCAGTTCCCTGCGGTGTCGGCCCTGGCGGTCTGGTGGACGCGCGAGTACGAGGCGGTGTGCGAGGCGTTCACGGGGTGAGACCTCGCGCGTTCACGAGATGGGAGCTCACCCCATGAACGCTGTGGGGTCACGAGGTGGCGCCGCCGCCCGTTACGGGATTGCCGCCAGATCCGCCGAGGGTCCCCCCGGACGCATCGCTGCCCGTACTGCCCGTACCGCCCGTACTCGTATCGGCGCCACCGCCGTCACCCGTACCCGAGCTGCCGCCGTCGCCCGTACCTGAGCTGTCGCCGCTCGTACCGGTGCTGCCGTCGCCCGTACCTCCCGTGCCGCCGGTCGCCGTACCCGTACCCGTACCGCCGTCGCCCGTACTCGGCGCGGACGGTTCCGTCGACGGAGGCTCGGACGACTGGCTCGGGATGACCGGCGGGGTGTAGGACTGCCGCGGCGGGGGCGAGTTCTGCTGATTGCCGGTGGAGCTCTCCGGCAGTTGGCTCTGCTCGCTCTGCTGGTCGCTCGGCTCGGGCGAACTCTCCGGCGAGGTCGGTGAACTGGAGGTCGTCGCGGGCTTCTTCTCCTGCTTCGTGCCGCCGAGGTCCTCGGCGTTGACCGCGATGGCGACACCCGCCCCGATGGCGATCAGCGCGAGCACGATGAACAGCCACAGCTTGCCGCGGCCGCCCCCGCCCCCGTTTCCGCCTTCGTAGCCCCCGTCGTCGGGGTTCATCGGCGGCAGGATCGGGCCCTGCGAGGTGTCCCCGTGCTGCGGATGGCCCATCGCCATCGTGCCACCGGTGATCCCCATCGCCGGCGTGTGGCCGCCCTCGTGCATCGCGACCGGGCCGGTGTTCCACGTACCCGTGTGGCCGCCCTGCACCTGGAGCATCTGCAGGCCGTACTGGACGAGGCCGCGCATCTCCTCGGCGCTCTGGAACCGGTCGTCCGGGTCCTTCGCGAGCGAGCGCATGACCAGCCCGTCCAGCTCCGGCGGCACCGCGCCCAACACCTCGGACGGCGGGACCGGAATGTCCTGCACATGCTGATATACGACGGAGAGCGGCGTCTCGCCCGTGAACGGGGGCCGCAGCGCCAGGAGTTCGTACAGCAGGCAGCCGGTGGCGTAGAGGTCGGATCGGTGGTCGACGGCCTTGCCCAGCGCCTGCTCGGGGGAGAGGTACTGCGGCGTGCCCATGACCATGCCGGTCTGCGTCATCGTCGACTGCGCGCCGTGCAGCGCACGAGCGATGCCGAAGTCCATCACCTTGACCGCGCCCGAGTTCGTGATGATCACGTTGGCGGGCTTGATGTCACGGTGCACGATGCCGTGCTGGTGCGAGTACGCGAGGGCTTCCAGCACGCCCGAGACGATGATCAGGGCCTGCTCGGGCGGCGGCGCCTCGGCGCTGAGGAGCAGATCGCGGATGGTGCGGCCCTCGACGAGCTCCATCACGATGTAGGGGACGGTCTGGCCGCCCACCACGTCCTCGCCGGAGTCGTACACGGCGACGATGGCATGGTGGTTGAGGCCCGCGACCGACTGCGCCTCGCGCGTGAACCGGGCCTTGGAGACCGGGTCCTCCGCGAGATCGGAACGCAGGAGCTTCACCGCGACCGTACGCCCCAGTCTGACGTCCTCGGCCGCGAAGACCTCCGCCATGCCGCCCCGGCCGAGCCGGTGGGTCATCCGGTAACGTCCGTCACCGACGACGCCGTCGATGCCCCAGGAGTCGGTGCCATCCGAAACTCCGCCGCCGTTTGCTTCGGAATCGGGTGCCATCAGTCCTCGCCGTCGTATCTGTCCGCGCGTCCGCGGGTTCTCACGGTGTCTAGCTGCATTGCCACGTCACGCTACAGCCTCTGCCGGGCACACCGTTTCCGAGAGGGACCGGTCATCCAATCGCCCGGCGCGCCGCCCGGGCAAATTCGATGCGGATCCTGTAACGCTTCCGAGACGCTTCTTGTGCGTAGGGTCACGGAACGGGCACCCGGCTTGACGTGTCGTACCCCTCGGGCAGACTTGGCGCGTAGTTAGGGATCACCGCGTCAGTCGCGCGCCGAGGGGGAAGCAAGTCATGAGCCAGGACGGCGCACACGGCGCTCAGGGGCGCTACGCGGGCGGTTCGGTCGCCGGCGGCCGATACCAGCTTCGCGACCTGCTCGGCGAAGGCGGGATGGCATCCGTATATCTGGCCTACGACTCCGCTCTGGACCGCCAGGTCGCGATCAAGACGCTCCACACGGAGCTGGGCCGCGAGCAGTCGTTCCGCGAGCGGTTCCGGCGCGAGGCACAGGCCGTTGCCAAACTGCAGCACACCAACATCGTCTCGGTCTTCGACACCGGCGAGGACGAGCTCGGCGGCGCGGTGATGCCGTACATCGTCATGGAGTACGTGGAGGGGCAGCCGCTCGGCTCCGTACTCCAGGCGGACATCCAGCACCACGGGGCGATGCCGGCCGACAAGGCGCTCAAGGTGACGGCCGATGTGCTGGCCGCGCTGGACACCAGCCACGAGATGGGCCTGGTCCACCGCGACATCAAGCCCGGCAATGTGATGGTGACCAAGCGCGGTGTCGTGAAGGTCATGGACTTCGGCATCGCCCGCGCCATGCAGTCGGGCGTCACCTCGATGACGCAGACCGGCATGGTCGTCGGCACCCCGCAGTACCTCTCCCCCGAGCAGGCCCTGGGCCGCGGGGTGGACGCGCGCTCCGACCTTTACTCGGTCGGCATCATGCTGTTCCAACTGCTGACCGGGCGCATCCCGTTCGACGCGGACTCGCCGCTCGCCATCGCGTACGCGCATGTCCAGGAGGAGCCGGTCGCGCCCTCCACCATCAACCGGTCGATCACCCCGGCGATGGACGCGCTCGTCGCCCGCGCGCTGAAGAAGAACCCGAACGAGCGCTTCCCCAGCGCCGCGGCCATGCAGGACGAGATCGCGCGCGTGCTGAGCGCGAGCGGGCAGCCGGGTGCCCCGTTGATCGTCGCGGGCGGCGGCGCCCCGGCGAACAGCGGTTCGGGCGTCGGCTCGGCGGTCTTCCCTCCGGTCGACCAGTCCACTCCGGCGCCACAGAACGTCCAGATGCCGTACCAGCCGGGCCCGTACCAGTCGGGGCCGTACGGTGCGCCGACCCCGGCGCCCACCCCGGCCCCGTCGTACGGCTATCCGCAGTCGGCTCCGGCGTACCAGAGCCAGGCGCCGATGTCCCCCATGTCCCCGATGCGGCAGCAGACCCCGTCGCCGCCGTACACGATCGCGCCGCAGTCCCAGACGCAGGGCGGCCCCGGCAGGGGCGACGCCAGGCGGAACATGCCGATGACAGTCGGCTCGATCGTCGTCGCGCTGGTCGCGATAGGCGGGCTGATCACGGTGCTCATGCTGAAGGAAAACCCGGGTACGAAGGGGGCCTCCTCCAGCGAGTCGTCGGCGTCGAGCGAGCACAAGGATCCGGAACGGAACCGGACGATGAAGACCGATGCGTGCACGGACGCCATGGAGAACAACGACGACCCGAACAAGGTCGACGCACCGAGTTTCCTCTACAAGGACATCCTCTCCGCGAAGGCGTGCGCGGACGCGGCGGGCTGGACGATCAAGCAGATCGAGGTGCCGGGGAACGCCTACGCGGAGGACCAGGTCATCGACCAGTTCCCGACCTCCGGAACCGCCGTGCCCAAGATGGGCGCCCACTTCGAACTCCGCATCGCGACGGGCGACCCGGCCTGACCCCGTCCTGAGCCGGCGTGGTACGCACGTGCACGGCGGGCGCGGTACGCACGTGCACGGCGGGCGCGGTACGCACGTGCACGGCGGGCGCGGTACGCACGTGCACGGCGGGCGCGGTACGCACGTGCACGGCGGGCGTATACGGGGCAGTGACGGGGGTGAGGGCGACCTCCCGAAGGCGTCATATATCCGAGATGCCGGACATATCATCACATGTGACGCTGACCGCATGGCTCAAGGACTTCTCCCATCGCGGCCCACGAGGTGTGTGGTCTGCCTCATATTCTCGGCGGGCGCGGCACTGGGGGCCGCGACAGGCCAGGTGCACGCGGACCGGCGCGCCCCAGGCGGGGCGCCACGGGCGGTCAGCGGCTCGGTGACTCCTCCCGCGAGGGCCTCCGCCGCACCTTCCGCCCACCCGTCCACCGACCCCAGCGCCCCAGGTGCCCAACCGTCGGACATGGGGTCGGCCGCCCCTTCGGCCACCCCTTCGACCGCCCCTTCGGCCGCCCCTTCGGCCACCCCTTCGGCCGAATCCTCGGCCGAATCCTCGGCCATACCGACGACCACCCCCTCGGACGGCGGCTCGGCCGCCCCCTCCCCCGCGCCCCCGGCGCCTCCGCCGCCCTCCCCCCCGGCATCCGGTTCCGCTTCGGCCTCCCCCTCCGGCCCGCCGTCCGCCGCCGCGGACACGAAGTCGCCGCCCCGCGAAGCGCAGTCCCCGCTCGCCGGGCGCGAGGCCGGTGAGGGGCGGCTGCGACCCGGACGGCCGCTCGCGCCCGCGGACAGTTCTTCCACCGAGGCCGACGAGCCCGAAGCGCCCGCCGAGCCCGTCCAGCCCGACGCACCCGACACCCCCGACACGTGGCCCACGGCGACCGATCCGGGGCCGGTCCCCGCCGCGATACCCGCGGCGAGCACATCCCCCGAGCCCGGCCGACTCGCGCCGCAGGCCCTCGACAGGCCGGCCGTACAGCGCGTGCAGCGGGCGTCTCTGGGCGCGGGAATCGCGCTGATAGGGCTGGGACTGGGCTTCCTCGCGATCCGTATGCGCCGCTCGGCCTGAGATGGCCCCACGGACCCGCAACCAGCGCGCAGGCACGCCGAGCGGCATTTGCATCGACCGGCATACTGGGTATACATACTCAGTATGTCGATCCGTCACGGGCTACTGGCCCTGCTGGAGCGGGGGCCCAGATACGGCTCGCAGCTCCGCACCGAATTCGAGTCGCGCACCGGCTCCACCTGGCCACTGAACGTCGGCCAGGTGTACACGACGCTGGGCCGGCTGGAGCGCGACGGCCTGGTCGTCCAGGACGACGAGGACGACCAGGGGCACGCCCTCTACGCCATCACCGACGACGGCCGCACCGATCTGCGCAACTGGTTCGAGACACCCGTCGACCGCAGTAGTCCGCCCCGCGACGAGCTGGCCATCAAGCTCGCCATGGCGGTCGGCGCGCCCGGTGTGGACATCCGGGCCGTCATCCAGTCCCAGCGCCACCACACCCTGAAGGCCATGCAGGACTACACCCGCCTCAAAGCACAGGCCCTGGCCGACGTCCCGGCCAACCGCGACGAGGTCGCCTGGCTGCTCGTAGTGGAACAGCTGATCTTCCAGGCGGAGGCGGAGGCCCGCTGGCTGGACCACTGCGAGTCCCGGCTGGTCCGCCTCGCCGAGGCCGCCGCCACGGAGCCGGAAGCCGAGGTACGTACGCCCGGCCGCACCCCGGCAGGCCGCAGCCCTGCCCGTATCACCCGTCCGCGCAGCCGGCACTGACCACCAACCACCCGCGTACACCCGGCACGTACCGGGACTATCCGGCACCCGGCGCCCCGCGCCCGCCGCCCGCCGCCCGCCGCCCGGCACAAACTCCGCAGCGCCCGCATACGCACCCGGTGCCGGCCACGGACCGCATCCGGGTCCGCCGCCGGCCCACAGACCTGTTCCAAGGGGGGAACCACCCATCATGTCCTCACGCGCCCCGTCCCGATCCGTGTCCTCGTCCGGCACACCGCTGTCGGTCGACGCACCGGTGCTCGAACTCCGAGCGCTCACCCGCACCCACGGCACCGGCGTCGCCGAAGTACACGCCCTGCGCGGCGTCAACCTCGCCGTGCACACCGGTGAACTCGTCGCCGTCATGGGCCCCTCCGGCTCCGGCAAGTCGACCTTGCTGACCATCGCCGGCGGTCTCGACACCGCGACCAGCGGCCAGGTCGTCATCGAGGGCCAGGACATATCCGGCCTCGACCGCAAGGGCGTCGCAGCCCTGCGCCGCCGCAGCGTCGGCTATGTCTTCCAGGACTACAACCTGATCCCGGCGCTGACCGCCGCCGAGAACATCGCCCTGCCGCGCGAGCTCGACGGGGTCTCCGTGCGCAAGGCCCGCAAGGAGGCGCGGGCGGCGCTGGAGGAGATGAAGCTCCTGGAGATCGCCGACCGGTTCCCGGACGAGATGTCGGGCGGTCAGCAGCAACGCGTCGCGATCGCCCGCGCACTGGTGGGGGACCGGCGCCTCGTGCTCGCCGACGAACCGACCGGGGCGCTCGACTCCGAAACCGGCGAGGCCGTGCTCGCACTGCTGCGCAACCGCTGCGACCAGGGCGCGGCCGGTGTGATGGTGACGCACGAACCGCGCTACGCCGCCTGGGCGGACCGGGTCGTGTTCCTCCGGGACGGTTCGATCGTCGACCAGACGCTCCCCGCCGACGCCGACTCGCTGCTGACCGCC
This sequence comes from Streptomyces sp. NBC_00846, assembly GCF_045207325.1. NCBI lineage: Bacteria > Bacillati > Actinomycetota > Actinomycetes > Kitasatosporales > Streptomycetaceae > Streptomyces > Streptomyces sp. NBC_00846. The sequence goes on from NZ_CP108846.1 coordinate 3,643,780, forward strand.
GAGGGCGCCCAGTGAGCGTCTTCACGGGCTGGCGCGCCGCCCTCCGCATCGCCAGGCGCGACGCGACGAGGGCCAAGGGCCGCAGCGCATTGGTGGTCGCGATGATCGCGATACCGGTGCTCGGCGTGACGGCCCTCGATGTGACGTACCGGAGCATGACGCCGACCGTCGCCGAGCAGCTGACCAGCATGATGGGCTCCGCCGACGCGCTGTTCAGCAACGGGGTGATGACGGGGCCCATCGAGCAGCTCCCCGATGGAGCGGTGAGCCACATCTACATGGGCGTGGACGCCGCACCGCCCGTGGAGGACAGCGACCCGGTCGACGTCAGGACGACGTTCCCCAAGGGTTCGCGGGCGATCAGTATCCAGTCCGTCCCTGCGAGTGTCACCACCCGGTACGGCATCACGAACACCGACATCGTCGAGATCCGGACGTCGGACACGATGGCCCGCGGCAAGATCGACCTCGTGCGCGGCGCCTACCCGCACGGCAAGGGCGAGATGGCCGCCACGGAGCCGTTCATGAAGGCGACCGGGCTGCACGTCGGCTCGACCACCACCGTGCGCAACTCCGGCCGGACGTACACCATCACCGGCGTGATCGAGCTGCCCGGCGAGCTGAAGGCCGAAGCGCTCTACGCCGACCCCGGTGCGGTCATCGCTCCGTGGAAGGCCGAGGCCGACCACGACAAGAAGGTACTTCCGCCGAACGCCGGGTCCATGGACTGGCTGGTCAAAGGCCCCGCAGGGGTCGGCGTGACCTGGCCGCACGTCATGGCGGCCAATAAGTCGGGCGTGCTCGTCACGTCCCGGCAGGTCGCCCTCGACCCGCCGCCGGACTCCGAGGTCCCGCTGATGGCCAGGAACCCCCACATCGCCGACAGCGGCTCCGGAGAGCTCAGCACGGCACTCGTCACCGTGATCGCGATGGCGGTCCTGGAGATCGTGCTGCTCGCCGGACCGGCCTTCGCGGTCGGTGCGCGACGTTCCCGCCGTCAGCTCGGCCTCCTCGGCACCTGTGGCGGGGACAGGCGGCATGTCAGGGCCGTGGTGCTCGGTGGGGGTCTGGTGCTCGGTGGCATCGGAGCGGTGACGGGTGTCGTGGTCGGTCTCGGGCTCACCGCGGCTTTCCAGCCCGTGATCGAGAACTGGGCCGGGCACCGGTTCGGCTCTCTGACGATGCTGCCGCTGGAGTTGCTGATCATCGCCGCCATCGGCCTGATCACCGGCTTGTTGGCGGCGTTCGCCCCGGCGATCGTGGCGAGCCGGCAGTCCGTACTGGAGTCGCTGACCGGCCGGCGCGGCGTCCGCCGCTCCTCCCGGGTGCTGCCTGTCCTGGGCACCTGCGTACTGGCGCTCGGTGGTGCGATCGCCCTCTTCGGCGGCAGCATCGGGAGTTCGGCACTGGTCGCCGGCGGATCCATCGTCGCCGAACTCGGTCTGCTCGCCTGTATCCCGGTGATCGTCGGCTTCCTCGGGCGGCTCGGCAGGAGGCTGCCCCTCTCGCCCCGGATGGCGCTGCGCGACGCCGCCCGCAACCGTGGTCGTACCGCTCCCGCCGTCGCCGCGGTCATGGCGGCCGTCGCGGGTTCGGTGGGCATCGCCACCTACATGTCCAGCTACTCGGCCGAGTACGAGTACAACTACATCCCGTTGCTCACCGAGGGAACCATCGTCGTCTCGTCCTTCGACGAGGAGTCGGCCGCGCGGCTCCCGCTGGCTCGGACGGCCGTGGAGCGGAACATGGCCGTCACCGGCGGACACGCGGACTTCCGACGGGTCTGGGCGGGCAGCGACTGCCGCGTCTACGAGGAAAACCACTGCGGCACGCTGGAACTGGTCAAGCCCGACGGCAAAGCACACAGTTGTCCGCTCACCCGCAAGGGGGCCAAGGAACTCGCCGCGCGACTCTCCGCCGACGAGCACAAGAAGATGGTGCGTTCCCCCGCCTGCCTGACCGACCTGATGACATCGGGTCTCTTCAACACGGACGAGAGCAACATCGTCGTCGCGGACGCGGCCCTGCTCGACACGTATGTGAAGCTCGACGACCCCGCGGCCGCCGAGGCACTGGCCGCGGGCACACCCGTACTCCTCAACCCGGTGTACGCGGAGAACGGCGAGGTGACGATCAAGTCGGTCCACCAGTACAGCGAGAAGGACAAGAAGAACGGGAAGCAGCACCCGGGCAAGGCGCGGACCACCGTCGACAAGCTGAAGGTGTACGTGGCCCCCGCCAAGTACGCCGCCACCCCCGGAATCCGCATGATCCTTCCGGCGCGGACCGCGGAGCGGCTCGGCCTGCACACCAGGGCGGCCGGAAGCGTGTATGCCGTCGCCCACGCCCCGACGAACGCCGAGGACCAGCGGGTTTCCGGTGCCATCGCGCAGGCCGGCGGCGGAATGTGGGTGCAGTCCGAACACGGCCCCGGCCGGCAGGACAACACCGTACTGCTGATCCTGACCCTGTTCGCCGGAGTGGTGACCCTGGGCGCGGCCGCGATCACTACGGGCCTCGCCAAGGCGGACGCGGAGGCCGACCTCAACACCCTGAGCGCGGTGGGCGCGCCACCGGGCGTGCGGCGCAGGCTGTCCGGCTTCCAGTGCATGGTGGTGGCCCTCACGGGTGTGGTGCTCGGCACGCTGGCGGGTCTGGTGCCCGCGGTGGCGCTGCGTCTCGTCGACCTGCGGGAAGCACTGGCGCAGATGCGGGTGGACCCCACCCAGTCGGCGTACACGCCGATCGTGCTTCCCTGGACGGCCGTCGGTCTGCTCGTCGTCTGCATTCCGCTGCTGGCCGGGCTCCTCGCGGCGGCGTTGACCCGATCGCGCCTGGCCCTGGCACGACGGGCCGGGTGAGGTTGCGAGCGGTGCGGTCGGCGGTGTGACCGGCTACGGTCGGACCGGCTGCCGTGGGCCGACCGGCCGATTCGGTGCCCCCGAAAACGGTGGATCAACCGTTTGCGGGGGCACCACCGTGTTGTGCGGCAGGTGTGCGAGACAATGGCGCCATGGAAATGCCGAGGAATGAACGGTCGCAGGAGCACCCCCAAGTCCTCGTGGTGGGGCAGGACGGCATGGCGATCGGCGGCGGTGGCACTGACGACGAGTCGCGTGAGGTCCCGGTGACGGAGATGGTCGAACAGCCCGCGAAAGTCATGCGCATCGGCAGCATGATCAAGCAGCTCCTGGAGGAGGTCAGGGCTGCTCCTCTCGACGAGGCGAGCCGGGTCAGGCTCAAGGAGATCCACGCGAGCTCCGTGAAGGAGCTGGAGGACGGCCTCGCGCCGGAGCTGGTGGAGGAGCTGGAGCGGCTCTCCCTGCCGTTCACCGAGGAGTCGGTGCCCTCCGAGGCGGAACTCCGGATCGCTCAGGCCCAGTTGGTGGGCTGGCTGGAGGGCCTCTTCCACGGCATCCAGACGGCGCTGTTCGCCCAGCAGATGGCGGCGCGGGCCCAGTTGGAGCAGATGCGCCGCGCCCTTCCGTCGGGGAGCGGCCACGAGGACGAGGACGGCAGCGGGGACCAGCACGGGGCCATCCGGTCGGGGCCGTATCTGTAGTCGATACGCCGCTCCGGCCCGTACGGCACTCCGGTCCGTACGTTTCGATGACGTAACAACGCCAAGGCCCGGCACACATGGTCGACGACCTGGGTGCCGGGCCCCGTTGTGTGGTGCGTGCGGTACGTGCCCGGTGGCGGGCGCAGGGACAGGGGCGGGTGTCAGCCCGCGGGTGTCCGCAGAAGCACCTTCCCGATGTGTGTGCTGGACTCCAGCACCCGGTGGGCCTCGGCGGCGTCGGGCATCGGCAGCGTGCGGTCCACGACCGGCCGTACGACACCGTCGGCGATCAGCGGCCAGACATGCTCGCGCACGGCGGCGACGATGGCGGCCTTCTCGGCGAGCGGACGACCGCGCAGTGAGGTCGCGGTGATGGCGGCCCGCTTGTGCAGCAGGGCGTTCAGATTCAGCTCACCCTTGACGCCGCCCTGGAGGCCGATGATGGCCAGCCGGCCGTTGACGGCGAGCGCCTTCACGTTCCGGTCCAGGTACTTCGCGCCGACGATGTCGAGGATGACGTCCGCACCGGCGCCGTCCGTCGCCTTGCGCAGCTCCTCGACGAAGTCCTGCTCCCGGTAGTCGATCAGGATATCGGCGCCCAGCTCCGCACAGCGCGCCAGCTTCTCCGGTCCGCCCGCGGTCACCGCGACCCGTGCGCCCACGGCCTTGGCGAGCTGGATCGCCATAGTGCCGATGCCGCTGGATCCACCATGCACCAACAGCGTCTCGCGGGGGCGCAGATGGGCCACCATGAACACGTTCGACCAGACCGTGGCCGTCACCTCGGGCAGTGCCGCCGACAGCGTCAGGTCGACTCCGTCCGGTACGGGCAGCAGCTGCCCGGCGGGTACGGCGACCTTCTCCGCGTAACCGCCACCGGCGAGCAGCGCACACACCTCGTCGCCGACCGACCAGCCACTGACGCCGGGCCCGATCGCCGAGATGCGGCCCGCGCACTCCAGGCCCGGGTACGGAGAAGCACCGGGCGGCGGGTTGTAGAACCCCTGCCGCTGCAGCACATCGGCGCGATTGACCGCGCTGGACACGACATCGACGAGGACCTCGCCCTCACCGGCTACCGGATCGGGCACCTCGGCCCATACGAGCGCCTCGGGGCCACCGGGTTCGGGGATCGTGATCGCATACATGGCGGCGAGGCTACTCCGTGGCACGGAACGGACGGAGCCGCGGCGCCGGACGGGCAACCATGCGGCGCCGGGAGGCGACGCCATGACGCGATGAGCCGAGCGGTGAAAGCGAGCCGGAACGACGGGAGCGGCGAGAGCGAGCCGAATCGGCAAAGTGCCCACCATCGACCCGAGGATGACGCAGATGACGAGCTCGCGGCGCCCGCGCGGTGCCCGGCTACGGGCGGGGCACGCCTGGCGCCGGGTGGCTCGGCGGTGGTTCGTTCGAGGCACGCACGATGGTGATCAAACGGTCCGTCAGCTGCAGAGGACTGGCCGCCGGATCGTCGTATCCGAGCAGTCGATGCCCCCGCAACACGCTGACGACGAGGTCCTCGGTCTCCCGGACACTCTTGCCCACTTCGGCCTTTATCACCGGCCGTTCGACGAGGTCGAGACCGCTGCCCTGCTGGATCAGGTCCTCCATCACCGTGCCCGCGCTGGGACTGAGGACGGAGAGGCCGAGCAGCCGTCCCGCCGCGCTGGCGCTGGTGATCACCGCGTCGGCGCCGGACTGCCGAAGCAGCGGGGCGTTCTCCTCCTCGCGCACCGCGGCGACGATCTTCGCGCCGCGGTTGAGCTGCCGCGCCGTCAACGCCACCAACACCGCCGTGTCGTCGCGCTGCGTGGCGATGATGATCTGACGCGCCTTCTGGAGCTCGGCACGCAGGAGAACTTCGCTGCGCGTCGCATCGCCGACCACACCCACGAAGCCTTCGGCGTTGGCGATCTCGATCACCTTGCTCGCCGGGTCGACGATGACGATCTGTTCCTTCTTCAGGCCGGTGGCCCGCAGGGTCTGGATGGCCGAACGACCCTTCGTGCCGAAGCCGACGACAACGGTGTGGTCACGCAAGTTGGCTCTCCAACGCTTCAGCCGAAAATCCTCTCGGGTCCGTTCCGTAAGAACCTCAAGAGTGGTACCGACCAGGATGATCAGGAACAGCACCCGCAACGGTGTCACGAGCAGTACATTGGTGAGCCGGGCGGCGTCCCCGTACGGGGTGATGTCGCCGTATCCGGTGGTGGAGAGGGTGACCGTCGCGTAGTACACCGCGTCCAGAAGGTCGACGTTGTCATCGGCGGCGTCGTGATACCCACTGCGGTCGAGCCAGACGATCAGCACGGTGACGGCAAGCACTATCAACGCCATCATCAGCCGTTTGGCAACCTGCCGCGCCGGTCCTTGGACGACCCTGCGCGGGAGCTCCACCCGCGTGGGCGCGACATGCTCGTCGGCGCGCCTGGCCATCGCATCGTGGCCGGGAAGTTTCACGTGAAACACCCTTCCGTCCACGGCGTCGCCGAGGCCCACGGCAAGTCGAGGATCTCCACCCCGGTGCCGGACCGTACCCCGCCCGGAGGTATGACGGCCAGTCCGTCGGCCGCGGCAATCCCCCGGAGCATCGCCGGACCGTTGTAATGCAGCGGTACGACGTACTCGGCACCGCTGCCGGCTCCCACGTTGCCGAGATTACGTGCGCGGTCGTCACGGCCGCCCGCGCGGTGGACAACGGGTACCAGACGGGTGTCGTGCGGGTGCCCGTGCACCTCGTCGCGCACCACGGCCCAATACGGCGCCTCCGGCGCATGGCCGGCCAGCCCGCGGAGCAACGGCTCAGCGAGCGTGAGAAGCCCGGAGATGGCGGCCAGCGGATTGCCCGGCAGCCCGACGAGGTACGGGCCCGCATTCGGCCCCTCCGCCCTGAGCCTGGCCAGCAGCATCGGGTGGCCGGGGCGGACGGCGACGCCGTCGACCAGCAGCTCGGCCCCGATCTCGGCAAGGACCGGGTGGACGTGGTCGACAGGGCCAGAGGCCGTACCGCCGGTGGTGATGATCAGATCCGCGGCGGAGGCGGTGAGGGCGCGTCGGAGGGCCGCGGCGTCGTCGTCGAGGCGCTGCGGGGCGGAGACCTCGGCACCCAGGGCGCGCAGCCAGGGGCCGATCATCGGGCCGAGCGCGTCACGGATCAGCCCGTCGTGCGGCAGCCCACTGGTCAGGAGTTCGTCACCGAGAACGAGGACATCGACGCGGGGGCGGGGGACGGTGCCCAGCTCGTCGTATCCTGCGGCGGCGGCCAGGCCGAGGACCGCGGGCGTCACCAGGGCGCCGACGGGCAGGAGTTGATCGCCGGAACGGCATTCCTGGCCTCGGGGCCTGATGTCCTGTCCTGGATGCACCCGGTGCGTCGCGTGGAGCAGCCCCTTGGACTCGTCCACGCGAGCGTGCTCGCTGCGGATCACCGCGTTGGCGCCCGCCGGGATGCGCGCGCCGGTGGCGATCCGTACGGCATCGCCGTCGGGGAGCGCGGCGGGGGCGTGGTGCCCGGCCAGGATGCCCTGTTCTCGGTTCGGACGTGGACTGAGGCGTGCACTCGGGCGTGGGCTTGTGTCGCCCTCCTCATCTCCGCTTCCTTCGACTTCGCGGATGGTCCATGGCCCCGGTCCGGTGACGACCCAGCCGTCCATGGCGGAGGTGTCGAAGGACGGCAGATCGGTGAGTGCGACGAGCGGTTCGGCGAGTACGTGTCCGAGTGTCTGATCTAGGGGGAGCCGCCGGGTACGGACGGGAACGTCACGGCCCGACCGAGCGGCGAGCGCGCGCGCCTCCCGCCAGGGGTGCGCCCGGCCGGCCGGAGGCGGGTACGAGGATGCGGATGCGCGCTCTTCGGCGAGGCGGGGCCGGTCCGTGGAGTTCGACGACTCCACGGGACAGGACTCCGTGAAGAGGGGCCGACCAGCAGACTGAGCTCGGTCCACGGACTGAGGCAGATCCGTGAAGCCGAGCCGATCCGCAGGCCGAGGCTGATCCACGGAGTGAGGCCGTCGTGACGGTTGGGGCTCATCCAACGACCGGCGCCCAACCAGCGCGAGGGCCTGTTCAACGGCCCGGTCCTCCTCAACGGCCCGGTCCTCCTCAGCGGCCCGGTCCTCCTCGGCGGCCCGCAGTTCCTCCTGGGTCGGCCACCGCTCGCCCGACGCCGGACTGTCAGGCGCCGAGGCCCCGCCGCCCTCGGAAGGCCCCGCGTCCACCGAGGCCCCTGCGTCCACCGGCGCAACGCCCAACGATGCGGCGTCGACCACCGGGAGCGGGTCGGACCTGTCGTTACCAGCCGTCATGGGGTCTCGTTCTCGTCCGCCCACCGGATGGCCAGCGCGGCGGCCTTGCGGGCGGCCTCGGTCACCGCTGCCGGGCCGTCGCCGTCGCTGCTCGCCTTCGCCGCCGCGTACCCGACGAGGAACGTCGTCAGGGGCGCGGCGGGACGGGCGACGCCGTGGGCGGCGTCACGGGCGAGATCGAGCAGGACGTCGGTGTCGACGTCGAGTTCGATACCCAGTTCGTTCTTGACTGCGTTGATCCATTCATTCAGCACGGTTCCATGCTCTCTGATACGGGCCCGGGCCGACGCAATGTCCTCCCAGGTGTCGCAGTCGAAGGAGGCGAGGGGGCCTGCTTCCACTCGGGCAAGATCGAGCTCGTTCGTCAGCAACCGCAAGGGAAGCCCGGACAGAGCGCCGTGCTCGGTGGCGATCAGGGCGAGCTCGCGGCGCAGCGGTTCGCCACGGTAGACGGCGACGAGAGGCTGATCGCGACCGTCCTGGTCGGTGCACAGGGCCCCGTCCCGCCGACCATCACGAGCGGCGGCCAACAACGCTCCGACGGTGCTCTCCGCGAGGAACGGAAGATCGGCGGAGAGCACGAGAACCCATTCCGCGCCGGTACGCCGGACACCGGCATCGAGCGCGGCCAACGGGCCGCCGCCCTGCGGTTCCTCACGCGTCCAGGTCACGGCGCGCAGGGTGGGCCGACGCCCGCCCACCACCACGGTGGTCGAGGCGTCGGTGCAGGCCGCGAGCACCCGGTCGAGCAGCGCACGGCCACCGACCCGGATGCCGGGCTTGTCGGCGCCGCCGAGCCGCTTGGCGGCTCCTCCGGCAAGGACGATGGCGTCATACGCGGTCATGCTCCGAGTATGCGGGCCACGGCCCCCGCCGATCCTCCCCGGTCCGCAATCCGGCAGATCCACCGGGGAAGCAACGGGAGCCCGCAGCCGAATCCGCCTACAACGTGCGCAGGAGCACCGCCGGTTGTTCCACGCAGTCAGCCACGTAGCGCAGGAATCCGCCCGCCGTACCGCCGTCACAGACCCGGTGGTCGAAGGTCAGCGAGAGCTGGACAACCTGGCGTACGGCCAGCTCACCTTCGTGCACCCATGGCTTGGGCACGATCCGGCCGACTCCCAGCATCGCCGCCTCCGGGTGGTTGATGATCGGGGTGGAACCGTCGACCCCGAACACGCCGTAGTTGTTCAGCGTGAACGTGCCACCGGTCAGCTCTGCCGGGGTCAGCCTCCCCGCCCGGGCCGCCTCGGTCAGCCGGGCGATCTCGGCCCCGATCGACTCCGCGTTCCGGGCCTGCGCATCCCGCACGACGGGGACGACGAGGCCCCGCTCGGTCTGCGCCGCGAACCCGAGATGGACCTCCGGCAGCCGCACTATCTCCCGCGCTTCCTGATCCACCGTGGCGTTGAGCTCGGGGAACCGGGCCAGCGCCGCGGTGCAGATACGCGCCAGCAGGGCGAGCACCGACACCTTGGGCCCGGCCGCCGGACCACCGGCGCTGTTCATCGCGGATCTGGCTGCCATCAGCTCGGTGGCATCGGCGTCGACCCAGCACGTCGCATCGGGGATCTCTCGCCGACTGCGAGCCAGCTTGTCGGCGACCGCGCCCCGTACGCCGCGCAGCGGAATGCGCTCCACGGCCTGACCCGTGGCCCTCTGCGACGCCGACGGCCGTGCCGGAGGCAGCGACGTCGACACCGAAAGCGGCCCTTGTCCCGGCTCGGGCACCGGTGCCGACACGGGCACCTGGACCGCGTCCGGCGAAGGGGCCGCCGCCTCCTCTGCCGACGCCCTGATCGCGGACTCGACATCGGCACGCATGATCAACCCGTCCGGCCCGGAGCCCACCAGCTGCCGCAGATCGAGGTCATGCTGCCGCGCCAGCTTCCGCACCAGCGGGGAGACAACGGCCACCGGCCCCTTCACCGCATCCGGAGCGGGAACAGAAGCAGATGCCGCAGGCGCAGCCGTCGTGTACGCGGCAGCATGCGCCGCCACCGCCTCGGGCCGGACCCGTCGACGGCGTGCCACCGGCGCACCCGTCCCGTACCCGACCAACACATTGCCGGACGACTCCACCTCACCGGCCCCGTCTCCGGCCCCATCTCCGTCCCCGGAATCGGAACCGGAACCCGCCCCGCCCGAACCGGCCCCCGGCCTCACGGCCGCCACCACCGCCCCAGCCCCCGCACCTTCCCCTGCCCTCGAGCCCACCAATCCCGCAGACCCCAGGCCCCCCTTGGACCCCACAGCCACCGTCAACAGCGGTGCCCCGACCGGAAGTTCCACGCCCTCCTCGCCGAACCGCGCGGTCACCACGCCCCCATAGGGGCACGGCACCTCCACCATCGCCTTGGCCGTCTCGACCTCGACGACCGGCTGGTCGATGGCGACGACATCGCCGACCTCCACCAGCCAGCGCACGATCTCCGCCTCGGTCAGCCCTTCGCCGAGGTCCGGCAGCTTGAATTCGAGTACCTGTGGCATCAGCTCGCCGCCTCCCACTGCAAGCGGGCGACCGCGTCGAGCACCCGGTCCACACCCGGCAGATGGTGCCGCTCCTGCATCGGCGGCGGATACGGAATGTCGAACCCGGTGACCCGCAGCACCGGCGCCTCCAGATGGTGGAAGCAGCGCTCGGTGACCCGGGCCGCTATCTCGCCGCCCGGGCCGCCGAAACCGGAGGACTCATGGACGACGACCGCACGCCCCGTACGCCGCACGGAGGCGGCGACAGTCTCGTCGTCGAACGGGACCAATGAGCGCAGGTCGACGACTTCGAGATCCCAGCCCTCTGCCACGGCCGCCTCCGCGGCCTCCATGCAGACCGGCAATGACGGCCCGTACGTGATCAGCGTCGCGCTGCGCCCGGTCCGGCGGACGACTGCCCGTCCGATCGGTTCCACGGCCACCGGTGCCTCGGGCGACCAGTCCGCCTTCGACCAGTAGAGCCGCTTCGGCTCCAGGAAGACCACCGGATCGTCGGAGGCGATCGAGGCCCTCAGCAGCCCGTACGCGTCCTCGACCGTGGCGGGCGTGACGACGTGGAGGCCAGGCGTCGCCATGTAGTACGCCTCCGAGGAGTCGCTGTGGTGCTCGACCCCGCCGATCCCGCCGCCGTACGGCACCCGGACCGTGATCGGCAACGGCATGGCGCCGGCCGTCCGGTTCCGCATCTTGGCGACATGGCTGATGAGCTGCTCGAACGCCGGATAGGCGAAAGCGTCGAACTGCATCTCCACCACCGGCCGCAGCCCGTACATCGCCATACCGACGGCCGCGCCGAGGATGCCCGCCTCGGCCAGCGGGGTGTCCGTGCAACGGTCCTCGCCGAACTCCTTCGCCAGACCGTCGGTGATCCGGAAAACCCCACCGAGCGTGCCGACATCCTCGCCGAGGACGTGCACCGTCGGATCCTCGGCCATCGAATCGCGCAGCGCTCGCCCGAGCGCCTGCGCCATGGTGGCCGGCTTGGCCTTCGCCGTCCGCTCTCCGGCCGGCGCCGCTGCGGTGGTCATCGCCCGCCCTCCAGGTCGTTGTGGCCGTGCTGGTCCTGCTCGGCCTCCAGCTCGACACGCAAGCGGGCCGCCTGCTCCCGCAGTTGAGTGGTCTGTTCCTCGTAGACATGGGTGAAGAGGTCCATCGGTTCAAGCACCGGATCGGCGTTCATCCGCTCGCGCAGAGCTGCCGCCATCCTCTCCGCGTCCGCACGCGCGTCCTCGATCCCGTCGTCGCCGAGCAGTCCCCGTCCGGTCAGCTCCCGCTCCAGAAGCTGGATCGGATCGTGTGCACGCCACGCCTCCACTTCGCTGTCGACGCGGTAACGCGTGGCGTCGTCGGCATTCGTATGGGCGTCCATGCGGTACGTCACCGCTTCGACGAGCGTCGGCCCGGCACCGCTCCGGGCCCGTGCCACCGCCTCACCGAGAACTTGGTGCACGGCGGCCGCGTCATTGCCGTCCACCAGCCGGCCCGGCATCCCGTACCCCACGGCCTTGTGTGCCAGGGACGGAGCCGCGGTCTGCTTCGCCAGCGGCACGGAGATCGCGAAACCGTTGTTCTGCACGAGGAAGACGACCGGGGCCCGCCAGACGGCCGCGAAATTCAGCGCCTCGTGGAAATCGCCCTCGCTGGTCCCGCCGTCACCGACCATGGCCAGTGCCACCACGTCGTCACCCTTGAGCCGCGCCGCGTGTGCCAGGCCCACGGCGTGCGGCAGCTGAGTGGCGAGCGGGGTGCAGAGCGGGGCGATGCGGTGTTCGCGCGGGTCGTAACCGGTATGCCGGTCGCCGCGCAGCAGTGTCAGTGCCTCGACCGGGTCGAGGCCGCGCGCCACGGCAGCCAGCGTGTCGCGGTAGCTGGGAAACAGCCAGTCCCGCTCCTCCAGCACCAGTGCGGCCGCTACCTCGCAGGCCTCCTGCCCCGTGCTCGACGGGTAGACAGCGAGCCGGCCCTGCTTGGTGAGAGCGGTGGCCTGTGCGTTGTACCGGCGACCGCGCACCAGCTCCGCGTAGAGCCGCAGCAGCAACGCGGGGTCGGCATCGGCCACGGCGTCCGTACCGAGCACGCGATACGGCTCGGGGTCCGGGAGCAGCGGCGCGGGATCGGTGAGCGGCTTCCAGGCCGGGGGCGGCGTGGGCCGGTAAGCGGCCGCGCCGGGCAGCTCTTGGACCGTCATGACAAGCACCTCCTGGCATCGAGGGGTTTCGAGCGGCGTCTGTCGGCATCGGGGATCGTCCGATGCCGAGGGGTGTCGAAATACATCGAAATGTCGAGCGCTGTCCGAGGCGCGGATGTGCCGCGCCTCACCTACCGATTGTTCGGTCGCGAGCGCATTTTGGCTACAGGCGCCTTCAGGCTGTGGACAAACGGTTCTCCACAGCCTGGGATAGGGGCAGGTCGTCCAGGGCGAGGAGGCGCGGGCACATGTCAGCTGAACAAATGGCCGACGGGGGCGAGGAACCCGGCCAGGTTCCGCCCGCGCGCCCGCTGGACGCCGTCGACCGCGACATCCTGCGGTTGCTCCAGACGGACGGCCGCGCCTCGATACGGTCGGTGGCCGACCGCGTCCATGTCTCACGCGCCAACGCGTACGCCCGGATCAACCGGCTCATCGACGACGGTGTGATCCGCGGTTTCAGCGCGCGCGTGAACCATGAGCGGGCAGGACAGGGCGCCTCCGCGTACATCACGCTCAAGATCGTCCAAAATTCCTGGCGCACCGTGCGCGAGCAGCTCCAGGCACTGCCCGGGGCCACTCACATCGCACTCGTCAGCGGCGACTTCGATGTCCTACTGCTGGTGCACACCCCGGACAACCGGTCGCTGCGCGAACTGGTCCTGACCAGGATCCAGGCCATCCCGGAGGTGCTCTCCACCCGCACACTTCTGGTGTTCGAGGAGACGGACCTGGCCACGGGCCCGGCCAGACCCCCCGAGCTCACGTAACGAAACGAAGCGGACGGAAGGCGTAGCGGGATGAAATACGGACGCTCCGGGCCGAGACGGAACCTCCCGTTCACACCGCCCGAGATAGCGGTCACACCCAAGGCGCAGTCGCCCAGGCCTGCCCGCTCGTCAGCGTTTCAGCTCAGCGGGTGATCCGCTCAACGACTGGACCGCATCCCCTCAAAGGCCACCAGGACGAGCGTGTCCGCCAGCCGCTCACCATCGACGCCACCGTCCGGCTGCGGCCGGTACCACTCCACCAGCGAGTTGACCATCCCGAAGAGCAGCCGCGTCACCAGCCGTATGTCCACGTCGGAGCGGAGATCGCCATCCGCGACCGCCGCTCTGAGCAGATCGGTCACCCGGTGGTCGAACTCGCGTCGCCGCTCCATGGCCCAGCGCTCGGTCTTCGTGTTGCCCCGCACGCGCAGCAGCAGCGTGACATAGGGCAGTTCGGCTATCAGCACATCGACGGTGCGACGGGTGACGTACTCGACCCGCTCGATCGCCCGCCCCTGCGTAGCCCCCGGCTCGTCGAGAATGCCGAAGAGCCCGTCCAGCGCCCGGCTCACCGCACGGCGGAGCAGCTCCTCCTTGCCCGCCACATGGTGATAGATGGACGACTTGGAGATGCCGGCGGCCCGGGAGAGATGCTCCATGGACGTGCCGTCGTAGCCGCGCTCGTTGAAAACACGGACAGCGACGGTGAGCAGAGTCTCCGGGGTGTACGTGTCCCGCTTGGCCGTGGTCATGTCCGCGATCCTCCCCTACAAGTTGTCCACAGGTTTGGCGGGCCCCCTTGTCCCGACCGATCGTTCGGTTACTCTAACTCTGTCCGCCCGTCCCTGCCCAGCTCGATGAGGAGTTGGTCCGTCATGGCCGCCGAGCTCTCCCCGCACCTGTTGTCCGAGAAGCACCGCCCCACGCTCGACCAAGCCCTCGACGCGATCCGCACGCGCGCCTACTGGTCTCCGCATCCCGAGCATCCGAAGGCATACGGCGAGGGCGGCGCCCCCGGCAGCCTGAGTGCCGCCGAGGGCAAGGCCGCGTTCGACGCCGTACTGCACACCCGGCTCGACCTCGGCCAGCCGGGCACCGACGGCTGGACGGGCGGAGAGATCTCCCCGTACGGGCCGGAGCTCGGCGTCGAATATCCGCACGCCGACCTGGATGTCCTGCTGCCGGCGATGCGTACGGGCATGGCCGCCTGGCGTGCGGCGGGCCCCGAGACCAGGGCCCTGGTCTGTCTGGAGATCCTCGCGCGGATCAGCGCCAGGACCCATGAGTTCGGCCACGCCGTGATGCACACCAGCGGCCAGGCCTTCATGATGGCGTTCCAGGCGGGCGGCCCGCACGCGCAGGACCGCGGCCTGGAAGCCGTGGCGTACGCGTACGCGGAGCAGATCCGCACCCCGCTGAGCGCCGACTGGTCCAAGCCGCAGGGCAAGCGCGACCCGCTCCAGCTGCACAAGTCGTTCACCGCGGCGCCGCGCGGCGTCTCGCTCCTGATCGGCTGCAACACGTTCCCCACGTGGAACGGCTATCCGGGCCTCTTCGCCTCAATGGCCACCGGCAATCCCGTCCTGGTCAAGCCGCACCCGCGCGCCGTGCTTCCGCTCGCGCTCACGGTGCAGCTGGCGCGCGAGGTGCTCGTCGAGGCGGGCTTCGACGCCAACCTGATCGCTCTGGCCGCCGAACGGCCGGGCGAGGGAATCGCGAAGTCTCTCGCGGTACGCCCGGAGATCAAGATCATCGACTACACCGGATCCACAGCCTTCGGCGACTGGCTGGAGACCAACGCCCGCCAGGCCCAGGTGTACACGGAGAAGGCCGGCGTCAACAGCATCGTCCTCGATTCCACGGACGACTACCGAGGGATGCTTGCCAACCTGGCGTTCTCCCTCTCGCTGTACAGCGGCCAGATGTGCACCACTCCGCAGAATCTGCTGATCCCCCGCGACGGCATCACGACCGACGACGGCAACAAGTCGTACGACGAAGTCGTCGACGACATCGCCGCCGCGGTGAACGGGCTGCTGGGCGACGACGCCCGGGCGAACGCACTGCTCGGCGCCCTGGTCAACCCCGATGTGAAGGCCCGCCTGGAGGCGGCGGCGGAACTGGGTGAAGTCGCCCTGCCCTCGCGCGAGGTGGCCAATCCGGAATTCCCCGACGCCGTGGTCCGCACTCCCGTCGTCGTCAAACTGGACGGCACCAAGCCGGACGACGAGGACCACTTCTTGTCGGAGTGCTTCGGACCGGTCTCCTTCGCCGTAGCGGTTGACTCGACAGCCGACGCCGTGGAGCTGCTCCGCCGCACGATCCGCGACAAGGGCGCGATGACGGTCGGCGCGTACACCACCTCACCGGAGGTGGAGCGCGCGGTGGAGGACGTCTGCCTGGACGAGTCGGCCCAGCTCTCGCTGAACCTGACCGGCGGGGTGTACGTCAACCAGACTGCGGCGTTCTCCGACTTCCACGGCTCGGGCGGCAACCCGGCAGCGAATGCGGCCCTGTGCGACGGAGCGTTCGTAGCAAACCGCTTCCGCACAGTGGAAGTCCGCCGCCAGGCATAACCCCGCCTCGCTCTCCCGTTCTCCCGTCCCTCACGGAATCGTTCACCCCCGCCGCTTTCGGGCTTCTTTCCAGCCCTCCGGCGTTTGAGGAGCGGGGGTTCGGGGGGCGGAGTCCCGGTCACGGAAAGGGGCCGGGAGAAGGGGCGGGCAGGGCCGGCCCGCCTCAGGCGTCCCACCCACAGGCACCGCCACCCGGCCCACACCTACCCCGGAATATGCGCATAGCGCTGCACCCACGCATGCATGGCAATCGCAGCCGCGGCCCCCGCGTTGATCGACCGCGTCGACCCGAACTGCGCGATGGAGCACACCATCGCCGCGTGCTTGCGGGCCTCTTCCGTCAGTCCGGGCCCCTCCTGCCCGAAGAGCAGCACACACCGCCGCGGCAACTCGGTCCGCTCCAGCGGCACCGCGCCCGGCAGATTGTCGATCCCGATGATCGGCAGGCCCTCCGCCGCCGCCCACGCGGTCAGCGACTCCGTGTCGGGGTGGTGCCGTACATGCTGGTACCGGTCGGTGACCATCGCGCCGCGCCGGTTCCAGCGCCGCCGCCCCACGATGTGGATCTCCTTGGCAAGGAAAGCGTTCGCGGTGCGCACCACGGAGCCGATATTGAAGTCGTGGCCCCAGTTCTCGACCGCCACGTGGAAGTCGTGCCGCCGCAGATCAAGATCGGCGACGATCGCTTCCCGCGTCCAGTACCGGTAGGCGTCACCCACGTTGCGCCGGTCGCCGTGAGCGAGCAGCTCGGGGTCGTACCGCTCGTCCACGGGCCAGGGCAGCGGGTGCGGCCCGACGCCGATCTCCATTCCGAATCCGTCGTCGTACTGCATCGGTTCCGCGGCCGTACCAGGCTCTCCCTCCGGTACGGACGCGCCGGGCGATTCAAGCCCTGGGGACTCCTCGATCAGCGATTTGCCGCCGGTACTGCCGGTGCCACCAATGCCGCCGATGCTGCTGCCGCTCTCACTACTCACCCGACGAGCGTATGGCCCCCGTCGTCGCTGTGCTGCGGGGCCTCCTCGTCATCTGCGGCACGCCGCTGCCCCGGCACCTTGACCCTGCGCGAGAACAGCAGCTCCCGCCCGAGAGTCACGCGGCCGCCGAACCACACCAGGAAGACGGTCGGCAGGAAGACGGAGTCGGCGGCGATCATCGCCATCGAGAAGAAGGGCAGCCCGAGCAGCAACGCGATGCCGGCGTGCTCGCACATCATGGCGACGAGCAGGACATTCTTGACCCGCCGATTGAACAGGGTGAAGGGGAAGGCGACCTGAACAATGACCGTGCCGTACGTCAGCAGCATCACCATCACACCGCTGGACGCGAGGATGTCCGACAGCCCGGGCCAGGGTGTGAAGTAATCGAGATTGAGCGGGTAGTGCAGCGCCGTGCCGTCCTGCCACCGCGAACCCTGGATCTTGTACCACCCTGCCGTCGCGTAGATCACACAGACCTCGGCCGCGATCACGACGAGGGTCGCGTTGTGGACGAGGTTGGCGATGACGTCGAGCAAGGTGCGCGCTTCGCTCTCCGGTGCGCGACGATTCACGACCCACCAGGCGCCGTGGCCGACCCAGAGGAGCCAGAAGAGCACCGGCAGCCACGAGGTGCCGCCGAGACCGTCTGTCACGGTGGCCACCGTCAGAACCAGGCCGAGCACCACCCAGAGAACCGGACCGGCCACATCCCCCCGCACCGAACGCCTCTGACCTTCGACGTCCGCATCCACATCTGCACCAGCCGGCGGGCCCGGGGTGCGGCTCACACGACCCGCCCGCCCCGCACGAGCAGCACGCCGGGCATCCAACGACCAGACCTGCCCGCAACGCGTCAGCACGAGATAGATCGCCATCAGGTGGATGACGTTGTCGCCACCGTCGCCCAGAAAGATGCTGCGGTTCTGCAGGGAGAGCACACCGACCATGAAGAGGACCGATGTGGCGCGGGTGTGCCAGCCGACCATGAGCAGCACGGCGGAGAGCAGAGCCACCGCGTACACGGCCTCGAACCAGACCGTGCTGTCCGACCACATGAGCGTGGTGAAGGCTCGATTGCCGGATATGAGCTGCTGCGCCATGTCCCAGCGCCATGGGGCGTCGGGGCCGTACATCTCGTGGCGGTTCGGCAGTTCGCGCAGCAGGAACAGCAGGTAGGTGGTGGAGAAACCGATCCGGATGACGGCACTCTGGTACGGGCCGAGGGCCGAGGAGGTGATGCGCTGGATACCACGGGCGAGCTTGCGATCGAAAGTGGACGTAATCACTTGTCCGCTCCCTTGTCGCTCTCGGAGAGGTCTGCGTCGGTTACGGTCCACCACGGCAGCACCCGGTAGGACGGCTTCGTACTGATCCGTTCCTCGCTCCAGCCGGGCGCCGCGATGGACCGCACCTCGGAACGGATCTGGATGCGCTCTACGGTGCCGCCGTAGTCGTGCTCACCGAGGCGCCGCATCGCGATGCGGCGGATGTAGCGCTCGGAGAGCTCACCGCGCAGGCCGTTCGCCCGGTTCTCGTTGTCGTGGGAACTGACGTAGAAGTCCCAGCTGCGGCGCAGCTCGTTCTGATGGATATGGCTGGGAAGAAGATTGCCGCGTATCGCCTTGCCGTCCTCAGCGGAAAGGCTCATCCAGGGGGTGGTGCGGCGGCCGCTGGCGCCGGCTGTCTCGGCGCGTACGTGAACGGCCACGTTCTGCTGGAGCGGGTTCGGGGCGAAGAGCTTCCAGTTCTGTTCGAACTCTGGATAGATCCAGTCGTCGACCGCCTGGCCGTGCTGCTTGGTCAGCGTGTTGGAGGGGGCGACATGCAGAAACACCATGGCCAGCTGGCCGCATGCGAACAGCCCGATGACGGACAGCGCGATCGCGGCAACGATCTGGTACGGAAGGGACAGGGCAGCTATGCCGCCACGGAGACCCGAACCCGGCTCCTGACCGGTGCCGGACGGCGTGTCCTCGCCCTGCCCCGGCCCTGGTCCGGCGCTCCCGTTCCCGCCTCCGACAGCCCTGTCGTCGTACGAATCCATCCCGCCCCGATCCCCGTCGGCCCCCGGCCAGTTATCCACAGGGTTGACACCCTACGGGCCGCCGACTCACCATTGAAGGCAATGAACCGAACGATCGGTCGGTCGGTAGGGAGTCCGGGATGACGGCAGTGACTGCGGACCAAGCGGCGCAGGCAGGAACAAGCAGGCCTGCAGGGGCCGACGACGCCCTGGAGGCGGCCTTCGACGCCGCGGTGGCGGCAGACGAGCGCATCGAGCCGCGCGACTGGATGCCGGACGCGTACCGCGCCTCGCTGGTCAGGCAAATGGCCCAGCACGCCCACTCCGAAATCATCGGTATGCAGCCGGAGGCCAACTGGATCTCGCGAGCGCCCTCACTGCGCCGCAAGGCGATCCTGATGGCCAAGGTGCAGGACGAGGCCGGGCACGGGCTCTATCTGTACAGCGCCGCGGAGACCCTCGGCACCGGCCGTGAGGAGTTGCTCGACAAGCTCCACGCGGGCCGCCAGAGGTATTCATCGATCTTTAATTATCCGACGCTGACCTGGGCGGACGTCGGCGCGATCGGCTGGCTCGTGGACGGCGCCGCGATCACCAACCAGGTGCCGCTCTGCCGCTGCTCCTACGGCCCGTACGCCCGGGCGATGGTCCGCATCTGCAAGGAGGAGTCCTTCCACCAGCGCCAGGGGTACGAGCTGCTGCTCACCCTCAGCCGCGGCACCCCGGAGCAGCACGAGATGGCTCAGGACGCGGTGAACCGCTGGTGGTGGCCGTCCCTGATGATGTTCGGCCCGCCGGACGACGCATCGGCCCACTCGGCGCAGTCGATGACCTGGAAGATCAAGCGGCACTCCAACGACGAGCTGCGGCAGCGCTTCGTGGACATCTGCGTTCCCCAGGCCGAAGCGCTGGGGCTCACCCTTCCGGACCCGGATCTCCGGTGGAACGAGGAGCGTGGACATCACGACTTCGGGGAGATCGACTGGAAGGAGTTCCAGGAGGTCCTCAAGGGCAACGGCCCGTGCAACGAGCAGCGCCTCACCCAGCGCCGGCGGGCGCACGAGGAGGGCTCCTGGGTCCGGGACGCGGCACTCGCGTACGCGGAGAAGCACACAGGAGTACGGAACCCGGTACGGAACGAGGAGGCGACAGCATGAGCAGCTCGACCGATTGGCCGCTGTGGGAGGTGTTCGTGCGTTCGCGCCGCGGGCTGTCCCACACCCACGCGGGGAGCCTGCACGCCCCGGACGCGGAAATGGCCCTGCGCAACGCGCGCGATCTGTACACACGCCGCTCCGAGGGCGTCTCCATCTGGGTGGTCCCGTCCGCACAGGTCACGGCCTCCTCGCCGGACGAGAAGGACTCCTTCTTCGAGCCGGCCGGTGACAAG
This sequence comes from Streptomyces sp. NBC_00846, assembly GCF_045207325.1. Taxonomy (NCBI): domain Bacteria; kingdom Bacillati; phylum Actinomycetota; class Actinomycetes; order Kitasatosporales; family Streptomycetaceae; genus Streptomyces; species Streptomyces sp. NBC_00846. Next base: position 3,664,069 of record NZ_CP108846.1, read on the forward strand.
CCGTACCGGCACCCGACGTTCTACGAGATCCCGGAGGGGGTGAAGCACCTGTGACCGCGGCCATCGCCCTGGGCGACGACGCGCTGGTGCTTTCGCACCGCCTGGGGGAGTGGGCCGGCCACGCCCCCGTGCTGGAGGAGGAAGTGGCCCTGGCCAACATCGCCCTGGACCTGCTGGGACAGGCCCGGGTGCTGCTCTCCCTCGCCGGGGACGAGGACGAGCTGGCGTACCTGCGCGAGGAACGCGCATTCCGCAACGTCCAGCTGGTCGAGCAGCCGAACGGCGACTTCGCCCACACCATCGCCCGCCAGCTCTACTTCTCCGCCTACCAGCGCCCCCTGTACGAACAGCTGGCGGCCGGCGAGAGCCGGTTCGCCGGGCTGGCGGCGAAGGCGGTCAAGGAGGTCGCGTACCACCAGGACCACGCGGAGCACTGGACACTGCGGCTCGGCGACGGCACGGACGAGAGCCATGGGCGGATGCAGCGCGCGGTGGATGCCCTGTGGCGTTTCACCGGAGAGCTGTTCCAGCCCGTCGAGGGTGTGGAGATCGACTGGCAGTCGCTGCACAACGGCTGGCTGGAGACCGTCACCGCGGTGCTGGAGAAGTCCACGCTGACTGTTCCGGCCGGGCCGCAGTCCGGAGCATGGACGGCGGGCGCGGGCCGCCAGGGCATCCACACCGAACCCTTCGGCCGGATGATCGCGGAGATGCAGCATCTGCATCGCAGCCACCCGGGGGCAACATGGTGACCGAGACCCTCCTGAAGGAGGAGCTGTACCGGCTCGCAGGCTCTGTGCCCGATCCCGAACTGCCCGTGCTGACCCTGGACGAGCTCGGAGTGCTCAGGGGTGTGGACGTACTCGCGCCCGGCAAGGTCACCGTGCGTCTCACCCCGACCTACACCGGCTGCCCGGCGATCGAGGCCATGTGCTCCGACATCGAGCAGGTGCTGCATGACCACGGCATACCGGAGGTTTCCGTGGTCACCGTGCTCTCGCCGGCCTGGTCGACGGACGACATCAGCGCGGAAGGGCGGCGCAAGCTGGCCGAGTTCGGCATCGCACCCCCGCGCCCGCACGGCGCCACGGCTCCCGCAGGCGGCCCGGTGCCACTCACGCTCTCGGTGCGCTGCCCGCACTGCGGCTCGACCGATACGGAGCTGCTGAGCAGGTTCTCCTCCACCGCCTGCAAGGCGCTGCGCCGGTGTGTGACCTGTCGCGAACCGTTCGACCACTTCAAGGAGTTGTAGATGTTCCATCCGCTCCGGGTCCGCGCGATCGAACGGCTCACGGACGATTCGGTGGCCGTCGCCCTCGCCGTACCGCCCGAGTTGCGCGAAACCTTCCGTCACCAACCCGGTCAGCACCTCAATGTGCGCTACACCGTCGATGGCGAAGAGATCCGCCGCTCGTACTCGATCTGCTCCCCGGCCACCGCGGAACCGGCCGATCCGGTGCTGCGGGTGGGCATTCGGCTCGTCGACGGCGGCGCGTTCTCCACTTACGCGCTGAAGGAACTCGCCGTCGGTGATCTGGTCGAGGCGATGGCCCCGATGGGGCGCTTCGTACTCACGCCCCGCGCCGGACATTTCGCGGCGATCGTCGGAGGCAGCGGGATCACCCCGGTGCTGTCGATCGCGGCGACACTGCTGGCACGTGAGCCCGACGCCAGTTTCTGTCTGATCCGCAGCGACCGGACGGCGGTCTCGACGATGTTCCTGGACGAGATCGCCGACCTCAAGGACCGCTACCCGGACCGGTTTCAGCTGGTCACGGCGCTCTCCCGGGAAGAGCAGCAGGCAGGCCTTCCATCCGGCCGGCTGGACCGCGAGCGGCTCACCGAACTGCTGCCCGCACTGCTTCCGGTGGCGGACGTGGACGGCTGGTATCTGTGCGGGCCGTTCGGCCTGGTACAGGCGGCCGAAGGCGCGCTGCACGGCCTGGGCGTCGACCGGCCCCGTATCCACCAGGAGATCTTCCACGTGGACGACGGCCCGAACGCGCCGGCCCGCCCCCGGGCCGAAACGCCGGCTCACAGCAGACTCACCGCGACCCTGGACGGCCGCTCCGGCACCTGGCCGGTAGAGGACGGCGAATCACTGCTGGAGACCGTACTGCGCAGCCGCTCCGACGCTCCGTACGCGTGCAAGGGCGGCGTGTGCGGAACCTGCCGGGCGTTCCTGGTCTCGGGCGAAGTGCGAATGGACCGCAACTTCGCGCTGGAACCCGAAGAGACGGGCGCGGGCTATGTGCTGGCGTGCCAGTCGCATCCGGTCACTCCAGAAGTGGAACTGGACTTCGACCGCTGACCGCCGACCGGCCATCGCCGGCCACACCCCATGTCACCCGCCTCCACACCTCCTCCCGGCCTCCTCCTGTTCCCTTCTCATAGAACCTGTTCTATCTTGACGCTCCGTCAGGTCCGTTTACGGGAGCAGCGGTTCGCGGGAGGCCAGGGCAGTGGACTTCACCTTCACCGAGGAACAGCAAGCAGCCACAGAGGCGGCGAGGGCGGTCTTCTCGGGCGTAGTACCCGACGGGGTTCCCAGCCCGGCTCTCGTGCCGGGCGCGGTGGCCGAGGACATCGACCGGCCCCTGTGGGCCGGGCTCGCCACAGGCGACCTGCTGGGCCTGACGCTGTCGCCGGAGCACGGCGGGGCGGGGCTCGATCTCGTCGCGCTCTGTTTGGTGCTGCGCGAGTCCGCCAAGGTGCTTGCGCGGGTGCCGTTGCTGGAGACGTGCACGGTCGCGATGGCGCTCCAGCGCTATGGCGACCCGAGGCTGGCTGCCGAGTTGCTTCCCCTCGTCGGCCGCGGCGAGTTGGTCCTCACCGTCGGGGCCAACGGCCGCTCCGGCCACGACCCGGCCGAGCTCGCCGTCACTGCGCACCGCGACGTCCCCACGCGGAGCGACCGGCCCGGTGAGGTATCCGGCAAGGGGCCTGACAAGGTTCCCGACGAAATTCTTGGCGATGCGACCGGTGATGCCTCTGGTGGAGCCGCGGGCTGGGTACTCGACGGGGTGCAGTCAGGGGTGCCCTGGGCGCAGGCTGCGGACTGGATCGCGGTTCCCGCCCACACGGGGGAGGGTCGGGCCGTTCTTGCCCTGATCCGGCCCGCCGACGAAGGCGTCACCCTGGCCGAACAGGTCTCCACCAGCGGTGAGCTGTTCGCCGAGGTCCGGCTGGATTCGGTAAGGATCAACAGCCGCGCGTTGATCGACACCGCCGGGGCCTGGGAGTGGCTGCGCGCCCTGCTCACCACCGGGACGTGCGCGCTCGCGCTCGGCCTGGGCGAGGCAGTGCTCGCCATGACGAGCGAATACACCGGCAAACGCGAGCAGTTCGGCTTTCCGGTCGCGACCTTCCAGTCCGTCGCCGTGCAGGCCGCGGACCGTTACATCGACCTGCGGGCCATGGAAGTGACGCTCTGGCAAGCAGCCTGGCGGATCTCCACCGGGGCCGACAGCGCGCTGCCCCCCGAGGGCGACATCGCCGTGGCGAAGATCTGGGCGTCGGACGGTGTCCGTCGGGTCGTGCAGACGGCACAGCATCTGCACGGCGGCTTCGGCGCCGACACCGACTACCCGCTGCACCGCTTCCACGCCTGGGCGAAGCAGATCGAGCTCTCCCTCGGCCCGGCTGCGGCGCACGAGGAGTCACTGGGTGACCTCCTGGCCGCACACCTCCTCGGCTGACCCCCGACCCGACCCTCAGCCGACGCCGCCCGAGCCGTCGAGCCGCCGAGCAGTCGCGCGGCCCGAAGGCACCAGCAGCCGGGCAACCGAGCTGCCACCCGGCTCAGAGCACGAAAGCCGGGGTGCCGTTGTCGGTGACCATCGAACGCCCGGCACCGTCCCAGGCAAGCATCCCGCCGTCGATGTTCACCGCGTCGATGCCCTGCTGCACCAGGTACTGGGTGACCTGGGCGGACCGGCCACCGACCCGGCACATCACGTGCACGCGCTGACCGCCCTCAGCAGCCTCGGTCAGCTCACCGAAGCGACCCACGAAGTCACTCATCGGAATGTGCAGAGCGCCTTCGACATGCCCGGCCGCCCATTCGTCGTCCTCCCGGACATCCAGCACAAAGCCGCCCGACGGAACCGCCGCGACATCCACCGAGGGCAGCGGGACGAAATTCATGGGTCATGCCTTCTCTCGTACGTACGCTCCAGAGTCACCAGGAACGCTACTGCACCAGACCCGCCAGCTCCGCCTCACGCTGAGCGACCTCGCCCAGCAGCTGATCGGCGATCTCGTCGAGCAGCCGGTCCGGATCGTCGGGCGCCATCCGCAGCATGGCTCCGATCGCGCTCTCCTCAAGCTCCTGAGCGAGCACCGTCAGCAGTTCCTTGCGCTGGGTCAGCCAGTTCAGCCGGGCGTAGAGCTCCTCGCTCTCGCTGAGCTCCATCTCCGGCGTCACCGGCCCCGCCGCCCACTCCTGCGCCAGTTCGATCAGCAGCGCCTCGTCACCACGCCCGTAAGCGGCGTTGACGCGGGTGATGAACTCGTCCCTGCGTGCCCGCTCCGTCTCGTCCTGCGCCAGGTCCGGGTGGGCCTTGCGCGCCAGCTCGCGGTAGAGCTTGCGCGCCTCCTCGGTCGGCCGGACCCGCTTGGGCGGCCGGACCGGCTGCTCGGTCAGCATCGCCGCCGCCTCGGGGGACAGCCCGTCGGAGTCGATCCAGTCGTGGAACAGCTCGTCGACACCCGGCATCGGCATCACGAGCGCCCGGGCCTCCTGAGCCTTGCGGAGGTCTTCGGGATCACCGGTCCTGGCAGCCCGGGCCTCCGCGATCTGCGCGTCGAGCTCATCGAGGCGGGCGTACATCGGCCCAAGCTTCTGGTGGTGGAGCCGGGTGAAGTTCTCGACCTCGACCCGGAAGGTCTCCACCGCGATCTCGAACTCGATCAACGCCTGCTCCGCCGCCCGTACCGCCTTGGCGAGCCGAGCCTCGGGTCGAGCACGCTCCGTATGCCCGCCGACAGCTCCGCCGGTCCCATCAGCAGCACCGGCGCCCTCACCAGCACCGACACCGGCTGACCGGCCGTCCGGCGCATCCGGCGCATCCGGCGCATCCGGCGCATCCGGCGCATCCGGCGCATGCTGATCGTGCTGCCGGTCGTTGTCCTGCCGGTCATCGTCGTTCCGGGTGGTCGGCACCCCGGCGGCTTCGTGGGTCACCCGTCCAGCGTATGGCCACCTCCCACACCCCGATGACGCGCGGTCGGCTCAATGCCCCTCACACGCCCGGTTCGGCGGCTATTCGCCCCGCCCCGATGGCCCGTACCAGCTCCGTGTGGTCCGCCTCCGTGCGGTCCGCGTACGTCACCGCGAACGCCGCCACCGCCTCGTCCAGCTCTTCGTTCTTGCCGCAGTAACCCGCGATCAGTCGCGGATCGGCGCTGTGTGCATGGGCCCGCGCCAGCAGCGCACCGGTCATCCGGCCGTAATCGTCGACCTGGTCGGTTGCCAGGGCCGCCGGGTCCACGCTGCCCTTGCGGTTCCGGAACTGCCGCACCTGGAAGGGGCGCCCCTCCACGGTGGCCCACCCCAGCAGGATGTCGCTGACGACCTGCATCCGCTTCTGTCCAAGCACCACTCGACGCCCCTCATGCGCCACCTCCGGCACATCGAACCCGGCAGCCGGAAGATGCGGCGACAGTACGGAGGGCCGCGCCTCCTTCACCTGCAGCACCAAGGGCTCGCCACGGTGATCGAGCAGGAGCACCACGTACGATCGGGTGCCGACGCTCCCCGTGCCGACCACCCGGAACGCCACGTCGTGGATCGCGTACCTGGCGAGGAGCGGCACCCGGTCCTCCGAGATCGTGCCCAGATAATCGCCGAGCCCCGCCGCCACCGCCGCGGCCTCGTCGTCCGGTACCCGCCGCAGCACCGGCGGCGCGTCGATGAAGCGACGTCCGCCGTCCCCGGAATCCTCGGTGGACTTGGCCGCGAAACGGGCGCTGGTGTTGTTACGGGCCTTTTCCGATACCCGCTCCAGGGTGTCGAGCAGATCCCGCGCATCGGTGTGCGAAACCAATTCCTCGTCTGCGATGGCATTCCAGGCATCGAGCGCGGGCATCTTGGCCAGCAGCCGCATCGTCCGCCGGTAGGCGCCCACCGTGTCGTGTGCACCCTGGCGGCAGGTGTCCTCGTCCGCCCCGGCCTCCCGCCCGGCGAGCACCAGCGATGTGGCGAGGCGCTTGAGGTCCCATTCCCAGGGGCCGAACATGGTCTCGTCGAAATCGTTCAGATCGATGACCAGGCTGCCGCGTGCATCGCCGTACAGGCCGAAATTGGCTGCGTGCGCATCACCGCAGAGCTGAGCGCCCACCCCGCTGACGGGCGTGCCCGCCAGGTCATGGGCCATCAGCCCGGCCGAGCCACGCAGAAAGGCGAAAGGTGTGGCGGCCATCCGCCCCACCCGGATCGGAGTGAGCCCGGGCACCCGGCCGCGGCTTGACTCCTCGACCGCCTGCACGGCATCGGGCCGCCCGGCCGGAAGGTCCAGAGAGGAGTGAGAGGCCCTGGACACTCTCTCCCGCAAGGCCTTGCCTACCCCCCTGGGCGACTGCGGCGCGCTCCCGCCCACCGCGGCCACCCCATCCGCCCGGCGAGCGAATCCGGGCACGACCGGAATACGCGGATTCCCTTGTACAGCCCGCTGAACCGGCACTGTCGCTTCGATTTTGCCCATGGCGCGCGGCCTCCCCCACCCTCGCCCTGCGCTCCTGGCCCGACGCCCTGTCGCAGATCAATTGCGACGAAGGTACCGCCGTCCGCCAAAAGCCGTCTGCCCCTGTGGAGAACTCACGTTCCGGCCTGTGGACAACACCCCATGGGCAACGCTCTGCCCTGGTCAGACGCCGACGGCCTCTTCCAGCTCCTCTTCCAACTCCCCTTCCAGCTCTTGCTCGTCGTCCACCTCGGTCCGGGCTTCGGCCCTGATGTGTCGCCCCCGTCCCCGTGCGGCCCCGGCCTCGACCGTTCCCCCGGCCGCCTCTGCCGGAGCGGCCTCCACCGCGACCTTCCGCCGCCTCGCCTCGACCAGCCCTGCCGCACCCATCATTGCCAGACCCACCACGAACCAGAGCGCGAGCACCAGCACATTCCGGCCGAGCGCATATCCGCCGAAGTACACATGACTGCGTACGCCCTCGACGAAGCCCGCACCGTTCCAGAAGGAGTGCAGCGCACCGAAGAAGCCGGGCTGCAGCTCCGGCCGGAAGATGCCGCCGGAGCTGGTGAAGTTGAGCATCACGAAGAGCACCATCACGCCGAGCGTCGTCCACCGCTTGAGGAAGGTGTGCAGCCCGACGCCGATCAGCAGAATGCCCGCCGAGTAGAGCCAGGCCATCGCCCAGAGACCGCCGAGCCCGTGGTCCACGAGACCGAACAGCGGACCGGCGAAGACCACTCCGATCAGGCTCACCGCGAGGGACGCGGCAGCCGTCAGCGCGGCCCTGATCTGCAGCGAAAGCACCGCACCCGCGCCTCCGATCACCGCGACCGAGGCGTAGGAACCGATGCTCACCGCAACCAGCAGGAAGAAGATGCCCTGGCCGGTCGGATCGCCGTCCGCGGTCGGTGCCGTGTCCGTCACCTTCAGCGGATGACCGTGCTCGGCGGCGACCTTGGTGAAGATCTTCTCGACCACCGTGGCGCTGGTGTCGGACGCCGCGCCGGCCACCAGCAGCTCGGGGTGCTTCCCCGGCAGGTAGGCACCGTAACTGGCCTGTGTCTTCAGGTGATTCACCGCCGCTGCGCGATCAGGGACCGTGTGCACACTCAGCGCCCCGTCGCCCTTGTCCTGCAGCGTCTGCGCGAGCACCTGCGCGCTCGGCCCCGACCCGACCACGTCCACCCTCAGCTCGTGCGGCTCAGGGGCGTGAAACGCCCCGAGGTAGGCGAGCCCCATGCCGATGCACATCAGCAGCGGCGTGACGAGATGGCTCAGCACATGACGCAGAGCGGCTGCGGTGGAGCCGGCGGCGGCACTCGGGCCTGAGGACATGCGGAACACTCCAATAGTTGGCTTTTACAACTCCTAATTCGTTGCGCTATGCAACCGAATCCCCAGGGAGACGAGACGGAAGGCGAACCAGTGCCAGGCGACCCCGTAGAACGCGAAGAATCGCTGAATGTCATCCAGCGCGAACTGACCGCCTTCGCGCGTCGCGCGCGGGCCGCGGCAGCCCGCCTCCATCCGGAACTGCCCCTGGTCTCGTACACGCTGCTGGCGCACATCGACGACCAGCACGGCTGCCGGGCAACGGATCTTGCCGCGCACTACATGCTGGACAAATCGACGGTCAGCCGGCAGGTCGGCACTCTGGAAAAGCTGGGCCTGGTCGAGCGCCACCCGGACCCGGACGACCATCGCATCCAGGTACTGCACCCCACCGAGGCAGGAACCCGGGCACTCGCCTCGACGCAGGCCAGCCGCCAAGCCGCGTACCAGCAGCGTCTCGCCGACTGGACAACGGACGACCTCGCCAGGTTCGCGGAGTACCTACTGCGCTACAACTCGGCAGGCGACGCCAGCGCAACCACCCCGCAGAACCCCTGACCTGCACCCGCAGCCTGCACCCGGTTCTCGCAACCCAGCTTCGCCAGGATCCGGCTCACATCGTCTTCACCGTCGCCTCGCTCATGTGCAACCGCCTGCCCGCGTCCGCGTTGGAGAGCCCCTCCCCAAGCAGCGCCAGCAGCTGAGCTCCGCCACCCGCAGGCTGCACATGCCGCTGTGGACCATTGACGATCTCGACGACGAAGGAATCCGGCTCGCAGCGCAGCTCGACCGTGATCGCCCCACTCGCCGCATGCTTGTACGCATTGGTCAGCGCTTCCTGGACAACGCGGTACGCCGCATGGTCCGCGGCCGCGGCCAGCGCCCGGATCCTTCCCGCACGGCGAAGCCTCCACGGCGCTTCCGGCAGCCCGCGCCGCCGCCGTCAACTCCTCGATGCCGGCGGTACCCCGCGCCGCCGACTGTCCGCCCTCACCGCCCTGCACCGGTACCTCGACACCGTCCCGGAGAATGCCGACGACCTCGCGCAGCTCATGCATCGCGTGGACCGGGGCGTCTCGCAGCACCCCGACCACTTCCCGCTGCCGTGCCATCACGTCCCGGTCGACCTCCAGCGCTCCCGTATGGGCAGCAATGAGCGCCCGTCGGTGACCGAGGCTGTCGTGCATGTTCTGGGCGATCCGCTGGCGTTCCATGAGCCGCGCCTGCCCCACGGTCACGCAGCCCATCGGCCACGGAGACAGCGAGCACGCGAAACGCGACAAGCATGGCCGGCGACCGACATAACAGGCACGCCGAGCGCCCTCGAGCACCAGCAAGAACCGACGTGTACCCGCGGGAACCGACGTGCACCGGCGGGAACGAAGAAGCCCCACAGACCGTTTGGCCTGTGGGGCTTCTCTCTTGTGCGCGAGGGGGGATTTGAACCCCCACGTCCCAAAGGACACTGGCACCTGAAGCCAGCGCGTCTGCCGTTCCGCCACTCGCGCAAGAGTGGTGTTTTCAGACTCTCCCACCGTTTGGTGCGAGCGCCTGGCGACATCCGGAAGATTAGCACGCTGGACAGGGTGGATTCACATCCGTTGTTTCACCGAACGCCTGGCGGGAAACGGGAACGCCCAGCGGCCGCCCCCACTCCTCCTCAGTGCACCCCTCGTGCGGGACACTATGAGGAGGCCGCCTCTACGATCCGTGTGAGAGGTGACACTCATCCACAGGGCAGACAAGGGGAACCAGCCGATTTCCCGACGCGTGGATACGATCAGTAAGCAGTACAGGGACGACTACAACGGAGGAGGTGCCCCATGGGAGTCATGAAGCGTTTCGAGCAGCGTCTCGAAGGTCTGGTCAATGGCACCTTCGCCAAGGTCTTCAAGTCCGAGGTCCAGCCGGTCGAGATCGCGGGAGCCCTCCAGCGCGAGTGCGACAACAACGCAACGATCTGGAACCGTGAGCGGACCGTCGTCCCCAACGACTTCATCGTCGAGCTCAGCACCCCCGACTACGAGCGACTCAGCCCGTACTCGGGACAGTTGGGCGACGAACTCTCCAGCCTGGTCCGCGACTACGCCAAGCAGCAGCGGTACACCTTCATGGGCCCCATCAAGGTCCATCTGGAGAAGGCCGACGACCTGGACACCGGGCTCTACCGGGTGCGCAGCCGCACCCTGGCGTCGAGTTCGTCACAGCAGCAGGACCCCCAGGGCCGGCCGGGACAGCCCGGCCAGCCCCCCCACCCGGGCCCGGGACGTCCCGCGCAGCCCACCGGCGGTTACGGCTATCCGCCCAGCTCCGCCCCGCCCATGCCCGCGGCGCCGCCGCCGGGCGCAGGCAGGCCCGGAGCACCCAGTACCGACCGGCGCCCGCCGGCCGGACCCAGCCCCCTGCCGAACGCGCAGGTGCGGCGCTGGATCGAGATCAACGGCACCCGCCATCAGATCTCCCGCCCGACGCTGGTGCTGGGACGCAGCACCGACGCCGACGTGCGGATCGACGACCCCGGCGTATCGCGTCGGCACTGTGAGATCCGGACCGGAACGCCCTCGACGATCCAGGATCTCGGGTCCACCAACGGCATCGTGGTGGACGGGCAGCACACAACCCGCGCTACGCTCCGCGACGGCTCGCGGATCGTCGTGGGCAGCACCACCATCGTTTACCGGCAAGCCGAAGGGTGAAGCGGGGGCAATGTCAGAGCTGACCCTGACGGTCATGCGGCTAGGATTCCTGGCTGTTCTGTGGCTGTTCGTAATCGTGGCCGTCCAGGTCATTCGCAGCGACCTGTTCGGTACGCGCGTCACGCAGCGCGGCTCACGCCGCACCGCGAACGACGCACGACCGCCACAGACGCGCCAGAATCCTGCGGCACCGCCGCAGCAACGCCAACAGCCCGGCCGCCAGCGCCGGGGGGCACCCACAAAGCTGGTCGTCTCCGAAGGCACTCTCACCGGCACCACGGTGACGCTCCAGGGACAGACCATCACGCTGGGCCGGGCCCATGACTCAACGATCGTGCTGGACGACGACTACGCGTCCAGCAGGCATGCCAGGATCTACCCCGACCGTGACGGCCAGTGGATCGTCGAGGATCTCGGGTCCACCAACGGCACATATCTCGACCGGACCCGACTCACCACCCCGACGCCTGTTCCGCTGGGCGCGCCGATCCGGATCGGCAAGACCGTCATCGAGCTGCGGAAGTAGTACGACAATGAGCGAACGGAGCGAGCGAGCCGCGACAGCCCGGGCAACGGACCCGGCCCGGCTCCCGACCGGAGGGTGGGCAGTGTGGCTCGAGACCGGCTGTACCCCGAGCCGACGGGTGAGGTGCGCATGAGTCTTTCCCTGCGCTTCGCCGCCGGATCGCACAAGGGCATGATCCGAGAGGGCAACGAGGACTCCGGCTACGCCGGTCCGCGCCTTCTCGCCATCGCCGACGGCATGGGCGGCCAGGCGGCCGGTGAGGTCGCCAGCTCCGAGGTGATCTCCACGCTCGTCCAGCTCGACGACGACGTCCCGGGCTCGGACATCCTCACTTCGCTCGGTACGGCGGTCCAGCGGGCCAATGACCAGCTGCGCATGATGGTCGAGGAGGACCCCCAGCTGGAGGGCATGGGCACCACGCTCACCGCCCTGCTCTGGACCGGCCAGCGCCTCGGCCTCGTCCACGTCGGCGACTCCCGCGCGTACCTGCTGCGTGACGGCGTACTCACCCAGATCACCCAGGACCACACCTGGGTGCAGCGGCTGGTCGATGAGGGCCGGATCACCGAGGAAGAGGCCACCACCCACCCGCAGCGCGCTCTCTTGATGCGTGCGCTGGGCAGTGGCGACCACGTCGAACCCGATCTCTCCATCCGTGAGGTCCGGGCCGGCGACCGCTATCTGATCTGCTCCGACGGTCTCTCCGGCGTCGTCTCCCACCAGACGATGGAAGAGACCCTCGCCAGTTACCAGGGCCCCCAGGAGACCATCCAGGAGCTGATCCAGCTCGCTCTGCGCGGCGGCGGCCCGGACAACATCACCTGCATCGTCGCCGACGTCGTCGACGTCGACAGCAACGACACCCTGGCCGGGCAGCTCAACGACACCCCGGTCATCGTCGGCGCGGTCGCCGAGAACCAGGCCGCCCAGCAGAACGACGGCGGCGCCATGCAGACCCCCGCCGGACGAGCGGCCGGCCTCGGCCGTCCCGTCCCGCCGCCCGCCGGCGGCTTCGGCCCGCCCGGCAGCGGCGACGACGTCGGCTACGGCGGAATGCCGGACGGCTCCTTCGACGCGTACACCGACGACGACTTCGTCAAGCCCCGCGGCGGCCGCAGGTGGCTCAAGCGGTCCTTCTGCACCGTGCTCGCCCTCGCCGTCGTCGGCGGCGGTCTCTACGGCGGCTACCGCTGGACCCAGAACCAGTTCTATGTCGGCGCGAAGAACGAACACGTCGCGCTGTTCCGCGGCATCAGCCAGGACCTGGCGTGGGTCTCGCTCTCGAAGGTCGAGAAGGACCACCCCGAGATCGAACTCAAGTACCTGCCGCCCTACCAGCGCAATAAGGTCGAGGCGACCATCGCCGAGGGCAACCTCACCGCCGCGCGCGAGAAGATCGGCGAACTCTCCGTCCAGGCGTCCGCCTGCAAGAAGGACGCCCAGCGACGCGCGGCCGCGAAGGCCGGCTCCGACGAGGGCCAAGCCAGTGGCACGGACTCCGGCGCCGCCAAGACGTCCGGCACCTCCGACGCCACCAAGACCAAGCCGACCACAGCGACTCCCACTCCTGGTCCCAGCCTCTCGGAGGAAGAGAAAAAGCTGGTCCCGCAGTGCGGTAAGCAGTAAAGCCGTAGGGGGCCTTCAGCACCATGAGCGTTGTCACCAACACGACCACGATCGGCGCTATCGACGCACCGAGCCGTCGCAACACCGAACTGGTTCTGCTTCTCTTCGCCGTCTTCATCTCGGTGTTTGCGTACGCCAACGTGGGCCTCGCCCTCAACGGCGCACTGCCCTCCGGCATGCTCGGATACGGACTCGGGCTCGCCCTGCTCGCAGGCGTCGCACATCTCGCGGTCCGCAGATTTGCCCCCTACGCGGACCCGCTTCTGCTGCCGCTGGCCACCTTGCTCAACGGCCTGGGACTGGCGATCATCTGGCGCCTGGACCAGTCGGAAAGGTTCCAGGCACTGAAGACCTTCGCACCCGCTGCGTCCAAGCAGCTGATGTTCTCCGCTGTCGGCGTCGGACTGCTCGTCGTCGTACTGGTGGCCCTCAAGGATCACCGCATTCTGCAGCGCTACACCTACATCTCCATGCTGGTGGCGCTGTTCCTCCTGATCCTTCCCATGTTCTTCCCCGCCGTGAACGGCGCCAAGATCTGGATCAACATCCCCGGCGTCGGCACGATCCAGCCAGGGGAGTTCGCCAAGATCATCATTTCGGTGTTCTTCGCCGGCTATCTCATGGTCAAGCGCGACGCGCTGGCCCTGGCCAGCCGCCGCTTCATGGGCCTGTATCTGCCGCGGGGCAGGGACCTCGGGCCGATCCTCATGGTCTGGGCCTTCTCGATCCTCATCCTGGTCTTCGAGACCGACCTCGGCTCGTCCCTGCTGTTCTTCGGCATGTTCGTCGTCATGCTGTACGTCGCCACCGAGCGCACCAGCTGGATCGTCTTCGGCCTGCTGATGTCCGCAGCCGGCGCCGTGGGTGTGGCCGCATTCGAACCGCACGTCCAGCAGCGTGTCACCGCCTGGCTCGACCCGTTCGCCGGATGGGGCAAGCTGGACGCCAGCGAGCAGATGGCCAAGTCCCTGATGGCGTTCGGCTCCGGCGGCACGCTCGGCACCGGCCTCGGCCAGGGCAATTCCGACCTGATCGGCTTCGCCGCCAACTCCGACTTCATCCTCGCCACCTTCGGCGAGGAGCTCGGCCTCGCCGGGATGATGGCCATCCTCCTCATCTACGGTCTGATCGTCGAGCGCGGTGTCCGCACCGCGCTCGCTGCCCGCGACCCCTTCGGCAAGCTTCTCGCGATCGGGCTCTCCGGCTCCTTCGCCATTCAGGTCTTCGTCGTCGCCGGCGGTGTCATGGGACTCATTCCGCTGACCGGAATGACCATGCCGTTCCTCGCGCAAGGCGGATCGTCAGTGATCGCCAACTGGGCCCTGATCGGAATCCTGCTCCGTATCAGCGACACCGCGCGGCGGCCCGCGCCGGCCCCAGCCCCATCACCCGACGCCGAGATGACCCAGGTGGTCCGACCGTGAACAAGCCCCTTCGTAGGATCGCGGTCTTCTGCGGGCTGCTCGTCCTCGCTCTCCTGGTCCGTGTCAACTGGCTCCAGTACGTGCGTGCCGACGAACTGAACGCGAACGAGCACAACCGTCGCGTCCAGATCGAGCGGTACGCACACGAGCGCGGCAACATCATCGTCGACGGAAACCCCGTCACCGGGTCCGTCGAGACCAAGGGCAGCGACTTCAAGTACAAGAGGGTCTGGAAGAACGGTCCCATGTGGGCGCCCGTGACCGGCTACTCCTCGCAGGCGTTCGACGCGTCGCAGTTGGAGAACATCGAGGACGGAATCCTCACCGGCAACAGCGACCAGCTGTTCTTCAACCGCACGCTGTCCCTCTTCACCGGTGAGAAGAAGACCGGTGGCAACATCGTCACCACTCTCAACGCCGCCGCCCAGAAGGCCGCCTTCAAGGGACTCGGCGACAAGAAGGGGGCCGTAGCCGCGCTCGACCCGCAGACCGGCGCCATCCTGGCCCTCGTCAGCACCCCTTCGTACGACCCCTCGGTCTTCGCGGGCAATTCCCTCAAGGACGCGGAAGCCCGGCAGCAGCTGCTGAACGACAAGGACAAGCCGATGCTCAACCGGGCATTGCGCGAGACCTACCCGCCGGGCTCGACGTTCAAGGTCGTCACCGCTGCAGCCGCGCTGGAGAACGGGCTGTACACCAGCATCGACGAGGCCACCAGGTCGCCGCTTCCCTACCGGCTCCCGCAGACCACCGGCAACCTGGAGAACGAGGGCAGCATCCCGTGCAAAAACGCCTCGCTCCGGGAAGCGCTGCGGTGGTCCTGCAACACCGTCTTCGGCAAGATCAGCGATGACCTCGGTAACCAGAAGATGATCGACGAGGCCAATAAGTTCGGCTTCAACAAGGAGATCTTCACCCCGGTACGGGCCGACGCCAGCGTCTACCCCAAGGACAACCGGCCGCAGAACGCCATGGCCGGGATCGGCCAGGCGTCCAACCGCGCCACCCCGCTGCAGATGGCGATGGTCGCCGCCGCGGTCGCCAACGACGGCAAGCTGATGCAGCCGTACATGGTCGCCGAGCGCCAGGCCCCCAGCCTGGATCCGATCTACACCCACGAGAAGGAGCAGCTCAGCCAGCCCCTCTCGGGTGAGAACGCCCAGAAGCTCCAGCAGATGATGGAGACCGTCGTCGAGAAAGGCACGGGGCAGAACGCCAAGATCCCGGGCGTCACCGTCGGTGGCAAGACGGGTACGGCCCAGCACGGTCTGAACAACAGCGAGAAGCCGTACGCCTGGTTCATCTCGTACGCCAAGACCGACAGCGGCTCCCCGGTCGCCGTCGCCGTGGTCGTCGAGGACGGCCAGGCCAACCGTGACGACATCTCCGGTGGTGGTCTGGCCGCCCCGATCGCGCAGGCTGTAATGAAGGCGGTCATCGACAGCAGGAAGTGATGCCCATCACATGGGGTGCCATACCTGCACATTGGGATACCGGTCAGATATCAGGTCCGGACTCCGGGCCGATCAGGTAGTGCGCGGCCGGTAGCGTATGCGCGAGCAGCACACCGCCGGACCACACACCGGTGCGGTCGGGACTGACGGAGAGGGCTGGAACAGTTATGGAAGAGCCGCGTCGCCTCGGCGGCCGGTACGAGCTGGGCTCGGTGCTCGGCCGTGGTGGCATGGCCGAGGTCTACCTCGCACACGACACCCGGCTCGGCCGCACCGTAGCTGTGAAGACGCTGCGGGCCGACCTGGCCCGCGATCCGTCCTTCCAGGCCCGGTTCCGCCGTGAGGCCCAGTCCGCCGCCTCGCTCAACCACCCGGCGATCGTCGCGGTCTACGACACCGGCGAGGATTACGTCGACGGGGTCTCCATCCCGTACATCGTCATGGAGTACGTCGACGGATCGACGCTCAGGGAACTTCTGCACTCCGGCCGCAAGCTGCTGCCCGAGCGCACCCTCGAGATGACCGTCGGCATCCTCCAGGCACTGGAGTACTCGCACCGCGCGGGCATCGTCCACCGCGACATCAAGCCGGCGAACGTCATGCTGACGCGCACCGGCCAGGTCAAGGTCATGGACTTCGGCATCGCCCGCGCCATGGGTGACTCCGGCATGACGATGACCCAGACCTCGGCCGTCATCGGCACCGCCCAGTACCTCTCCCCGGAGCAGGCCAAGGGCGAGCAGGTCGACGCGCGTTCCGACCTGTACTCGACCGGCTGCCTGCTCTACGAGCTGCTGACGGTCCGGCCGCCGTTCATCGGGGACTCACCCGTCGCGGTCGCCTACCAGCACGTACGGGAAGAGCCGCAGCCGCCGAGCAACTTCGACCCCGAGATCACACCCGCGATGGACGCGATCGTGTTGAAGGCCCTGACCAAGGACCCCGACTACCGCTACCAGTCGGCCGACGAGATGCGCGCCGACATCGAGGCCTGCCTCGACGGCCAGCCGGTCGCCGCCACCGCGGCGATGGGCGCGCCCGGTTACGGCGGCTACGACGGATACGGCAACGACCAGCCGACCACCGCACTGCGTGCCGCGGACCAGAACGGCGCAGCCACGTCCATGCTGCCCCCGGTCAACCCGGACGACGGCGGCTACGGCTACGACGACCGACCGGACCGCAGGCGCCAGAAGAAGAGCAACATCTCGACGATCCTGCTGATCGTCGCGGGCGTCCTGGTGCTGATCGGCGCGATCCTGATCGGCCGGTCGGTGTTCAGCGAAAACAACAACGACAGCAGCAAGGTCGATGTGCCGAACATGGTCGGCTTGACCGTGCAGCAGGCAGAGAAACGCGCGGAGAACGCCGAGGTCATCCTCAAGGTCGACTCGAACGAACCCTGCGAGGACCAGCCCAAGGGTAAGATCTGCAGCCAGTCCCCGACCCCGACCACCGCGGACGGCAAGATGGCGAAGCAGGACACCGTCACGGTCGTCGTCTCCACCGGCGCGCCGAAGGTCGAGGTCCCGGCCGTCGTGGAGAAGACCGAGGCGACAGCCCGTAAAGAGCTTGAAGACAAGGGCTTCACGGTGAACGTCACCGCGGTCGAGTCCGAAATGACCGAGGGTACCGTCATCAAGCAGGACCCCGACGGCGGCGCCAAGGCCGAGAAGAACTCCGAGGTCACCATCACGGTCGCCAAGCAGGCCCTGCTGGACCTCCCTCCCGTGAAGGGTAGGACGTACGCGGATGCAGAGGCCCAGCTCAGGGGCATCGGGTTCACAAGCATTTCGCGTGTCGACATCGACTCGCCCGAGGCGGTGGACATCGTGGTCGAGCAGTCCCCCGGAGTCGGCAAGCAGGCCAAGGACACGCCGATCGTCCTGAAGGTCTCGAAGGGCCCGCCTCAGCCTGAGCAGACCACGGTTCCCGACCTCCAGGGCCAGACCCTCGGCCAGGCGAAGAACCTGCTGGCCCAGGCGGGCCTGCAGATCCAGGTGCCGGGTTCGAACGACGACAACGCGAAGGTCGTCAGCTTCCAGCCCAACGCGAACCAGCAGGTCGACAAGAACAGCGTGGTCACCGTCTGGACCGTGCAGGACGGTGGAGACGGCAACATCTTCGGCGGCCCGTCCGGCTCACGCCGGCGCTGACCCGAATCGCCCCGACTGCCAAAGAGCCCCGGCACCGCAATGGTGACCGGGGCTCTTTGCTGTGCCCTGCCACGACGCCTCCGGCCCGGCATACCGCACATGCAGCCGTAAACCGATCGTGTCTTCATATGTGCTGATTTGTTGGACAGATGGGGTGACATGGGGATCAGGCCCCACCCCCACTTCGCACCAACATCCGAGACGAGCCGAGAGGACACGAACGTGATCAACGATGCAGTACTGCTGGAGTCAAGGTCTCTACGAGTAAGCATCGTGGCGCGAACGGAAGTGCTGGACAGGGTCAAGGTGCTGTCCCTGCTGCCGGACGGTATGCATGTCACGACTGCGATGGTGGCGGCGTACTTCCAGGTCGGCATCAAAGCGATCGAATCCCTGGTAGTCGACCACCGGCAGGAACTGGAAGCCAACGGCTACCGAGTTTTGACAGGTGCAGAACTGACCTCCTTCAAGGAGGTCAGTGGGATTCAGTCCCGGTCAAGCGCTCTACTCAAGGCGCACCGTCCTCGACGTCACCATGCTCCTCCGGGACAGCGAAGTCGCACGTCAGACACGTACATACCGGCTCGATGTGGAATACGTGGCACGGAATCAGCCTGTGGATAACTCTGTCCACAGGGGACCGGAGTCCCTCGACGACCGCATCGACCGACGCATCACCCACATCCTCGGGACGACCGTCGTCCCCACGTTCAACGCCCTCATCGAGGCCTCCGGTGAGCACCGCAAGGAGCTGATCTTGCTCCGGGACGACGTTGAGAAAGTCGAGCAGAAGCTCTGCAATCACCATCACCGGCTGAGGCACCTTGAGCACGCCCAGGGCCCGCACCCGTACACCGGAATCATGGCGTCCATCGACGCCATGAACTGGCGGGAGTTCGAGCACCACGTCGCCGTACTGCTCCGCCGCGACAGCTGCTCGGACGTCGTGGTGCACGGCGGCCCCGGCGACCGAGGCGTGGATGTCACAGCGGTGACCGCGGACGGCCGCAGCATCGTCATGCAGTGCAAGAGCTTCGCGCCCTACCGTCCGGTGTGGAGCGGAGAGCTGCAGAAGTTCCTCGGCGCCTCTTTCGTCCAGCACGGGGCCGATGTGGCTCTCTTCGTCGCCACGACCTCCTTCACACCCGACGCACGCGCCATCGCCGAGACCTACGGCATCACCCTCGTCGACCGCGCTCACCTCGAAAAGTGGAGCGCCGGGGTGCCGCTTGCGATCCTGATGTAACCGTCACCAGGCAGAGCGGAGGCCCGAAGTCGCAAAGGCAAGTTGCGACTTCGGGCCTTCGCCATCCTAGAACGACTGAGCTCCTCGAAGGAGCTCAGTCACGATTGCCGCAGCTCCGCCGGCTTCGTGCGGTCCTTGTCCACCTTCTCCGTACGCACCAGCTCGCCCCACACGATGTAGCGGTACTTCGACGTGTAGACCGGTGTGCAGGTCGTCAGCGTGATGTAGCGGCCGGGCTTCTTCGCGCCCGATCCCTTCGGCACCGCCTGCAGTACATCGACGTTGTACTTGGACGTCTCGGGAAGCTCCTTGAAGACCTTGTAGACGTACCAGGTGTCCCTGGTCTCGAAGACGACCGCGTCACCCGTCTTCACCTTGTCGATGTTGTGGAACTTGGCACCGTGCCCGTCGCGGTGCGCCGCCAGCGTGAAGTTGCCCTTCTTGTCCCAGGGGAGAGCCGACTTCACCGGGTCCGTGTAGTAACCCGCGATGCCGTTGTTGAGGTTCTCGGTGTCGGTGCCCTTCTTGACGAGCACCTCACCGTTCTTCATCGACGGAACGTACAGGAAGCCGATGCCGTCCTTGGTGTCCAGCGCACCCGGTCCGCCCGCCCAGCGGTCCCGGACGGTGTGACCCTGCTTGGATGCCTCGCGGTCGGCGAGCACGTTCGTCCACCAGAGGGAGTAGGCGACGAAGAGACCCAGCACCAGGCCTGCGGTGATCAGCAGTTCGCCGAAGAAACTGACCGCCGTCGCGACCGGATGGCGTTCTCTGCGCCGCGGCGGGGGCGCGAACTCCCCGATTCGCTCTTCGTGCTCGGTCCTCGCTGCCACCGCACCCGTCCCTGTCGTGATGATGTTTCAGCCGACGAGCGCGTCGGGCTTGCCCTTGCTGCGCGGTCGTTCGTCGACCATCTTGCCCCAGACGATCAGACGGTACGTACTCGTGAATTCCGGCGTACAGGTCGTCAGAGTGACGTACCGCCCCGGGCCGGTGAACCCCGAACCGGGCGGAACCGGACCGATCACCGAAACGTTGGACGGCGAAGTCTGCGGAAGGGTCCTCGTCGCCTCGTACGTGTAGTACGCGTCCTGCGTCTCGACCACGATCAGGTCACCGGGGCGCAGCCTGTTGATGTAGCGGAACGGCTCGCCGTGCGTGTTGCGGTGGCCCGCCAGCGCGAAGTTGCCCTTCTTCGCGGACGGCATCGCGGTGCGCAGCGTGCCCTCGCTGTAGTGGCCGACCATGCCCCGGTCGAGGACCTTTTCCTTGCTGATGCCCTCAGCGATCGGAGCGACCACATCCAGTTTGGGGATGTGGATGATGGCGAATCCCTGCCCCGCCTCGAACGCACCCGGGTTGCGGTCACCCTTCGCCCAGTCGTCCTGGATCTTGTGCGTCTCCTTGCCGGCGTACTGGTCGGCGCGCACATTCGTCCACCACAGCTGGTACGTGACGAACAGCAGCATCAGCACACCGAGCGAGATGAACAGCTCTCCGACGACCCGGCTGGCGACAACGGCGGGGCTGTCCTTGGCCGCGCGCGCCGCGCGCCGTGCCTCGACGCGCGACATCGGTTTGGCGGCCGACACAGATGCTGGGGCCGACGCCGCGGATTCCGGCCGCGGTTCGGCACGTCGGCGGCCACGCCCCTTCGCGGCGCGTCGGCGCTCGGCACGGCCTCCGGTGCGCGGTTCCGGATCGGCCTTCTCGGGTCCCGCGCCCGACTCCGAGCCCAAGCCCGGCTCCGACACCGGCTCCGAAACCGACACCGGCTCCGGTTCCGGCACAAAAACCGGCTGCCGGACCGTCAACGCCTGATCGGCCAGGTGACGCGCGTCCGCAGTCCGCAGTCCGACCGTCTCGTCGTCCGGCGGGAGGGGAACGGGGGCGGGCTGCGCCCGGGGTACCTGCGCGGGCGCCTGCTGCCCGTACCAGTCCCGTTCGAACCCCTCGGGGTCGTACCACTCCCGCGGGGTCTGTTCGGGCGTCTGCGCCCCTTGTGGCGCCTGTGAGTGGGGCAGCCTTTGCGGCTGCGCCAGGGATGGCTGATCCGGCGCCCGGTGCAGTCCCCGCCCCGGCTCCTCCGACGGGATGCCGTCGGAACGGGACCACTGCGAGGCATGCTGCCCGGGCAGCGGATCGTTCAGCGGATCCGCCAGCTGGTCGACCGCCGCCTCGAACGCGCCCGCGGCCTCGTACGCTCCTTGCTCGTACGGGCCGTCCTGTCCGGCGTCGTGTTCGGGACGGAGTGCGGTCACGCGACGGCCTTGCCCACCACCGGCGCGAGCCCCGCCGACCTCGCGACGGCTCCTGTGTCGCCGCACTGCGCCAGCCAGTTGGCCAGCATCAGATGGCCGTGCTCGGTCAGCACCGACTCCGGGTGGAACTGCACGCCCTCCACCGCCAGTTCCCGGTGGCGCAGCCCCATGATGATGCCGTCGGCGGTGCGCGCGGTCACCTCCAGCTCCGCCGGCACCGTGTCGGGTTCGGCGGCGAGCGAGTGGTAGCGGGTCGCGGTGAAGGGGGACGGCAGTCCGGTGAAGACCCCGGTGCCCTCATGGGTCACCAGCGAGGTCTTGCCGTGCAGCAGCTCCGGGGCGCGGTCCACCACACCGCCGTACGCCACGGCCATCGACTGCATCCCGAGGCAGACCCCGAAGACCGGGACGCCCGTGGCCGCGCAGTGGCGGACCATCTCCACGCAGACACCCGCCTGCTCCGGGGTGCCGGGGCCGGGCGACAGCAGCACCCCGTCGAAGCCGTCCTGGGCGTGTGCCGTGGTCACCTCGTCGTTGCGCAGCACTTCGCACTCGGCGCCGAGCTGGTAGAGGTACTGGACGAGGTTGAAGACGAAGCTGTCGTAGTTGTCCACGACGAGGATGCGGGCGCTCACTGGCCGCCCCCCGTTCCGGTCGAGCCGTCCACCGTCACGTCGCCGAACGGAAGCAGCGGCTCCGCCCACGGGAAGACGTATTGGAAAAGCGCGTAGACGACAGCCAGCGCCAGCACGAGCGAGATGAGCGCACGCACCCATGCGTTGCCCGGCAGATGCCGCCAGATCCAGCCGTACATGCTGTCCCCTCCATTCGGTACGGGACCAGACTAAAGGGCCGGGGCACGAGCATGGGTCAGCTGTGGAAAGCCGCCGGCCTGCCGTCGCTCACGGACTGGGTCGCGTCGAGGTGCGCCCAGGCGATCAGCCGGTGGCCGCTGCCCCACTCGGGGTCGCAGGTGGTCAGCGTCAGATAGCGGCCGGGCCCGTCGAAACCGGACTTGCGGGGTACGGGATCGATGACCCCGATGTCGCTCGGCACCGTCCGGTAGGGCTTCTTGTCGATGCGGTACGTGAACCACGTCGTCCCGTCCGTCAGCAGCACCGCGTCGCCCGGGCGCAGCTTCGGGAAGTCCTTGAACGGGTCCCCGTACGTGCGACGGTGTCCGGCCACGGCGAAGTTGCCCGGCGCGCCGAGGCGGGCGGTCCCGCGGTAGTGGCCGAGCCCCTTCTGCAAGGTCCTGACCCCGGTGTTCTCCAGGACGGGCCACTCCCAGCCCTTGCCGAAGCGGGGGATGTACAGCATCGCGAACGGCTTGCCGTCGCGGTACGCCGCGGGGGCGGGCGGCGCCGACGGTGTCGGAGAGGTGCCCCGCGCCGGGGACGCGCCCGGCGCGGGGGCGGACACCGTGCCCCGCGCCCACTGGTTCTGCAGGGTGTCGATCTGTCCCTCGGTCGCGTCGGCGGCCTTCACGCCGGTCCAGAACAGCACGTACACCACAAAGAGCACGATCAGGGCGCCGACGGTGATGCAGAGTTCGCTGAACGTCCTCACGATCAGTCGCACCGACACCGCGTCGGCCTCCCCACAGCTGCTCGCTACTTCGCCGGCTCCGCATAGTGGAGATCCACTGTGCCCGAGTAGCCGGGAAGAGTCACCGCCTCGTGCTCGTCGACTTTCCAGCCGAGCCCATATGCCTTCACGTACAGCAGGTAGTTGCTGATCGCCTGGGAGTCGTCGAGGGCCTGCTTGAGCGCGGCCGGGTCACCCACTGCGGTGATCTTGTACGGCGGGGAGTAGACACGGCCCTGGAGGATCAGGGTGTTGCCGACGCAGCGGACCGCGCTGGTGGAGATGAGCCGCTGGTCCATGACCTGGATGCCCTGGGCACCACCCTGCCAGAGGGCGTTGACGACCGCCTGCAGGTCCTGCTGGTGAATGACCAGGTCGTTGGGTTGCGGGTCGGGGTAGCCGGGGTTCGCGGTGGCGCCCAGCGGTGCATCATTGAGCGTGACGGACACGGACCGGCCGGAGAGCTCTGTGGTGCCCGCGGTACGCGCGAGTTCCTTGAGGCGGGCATCCTCCGCCTCGGTGCTGCCGCGGTCGCGCCGCACGAGGGCGTCGATGTCCCCGCGCGCGGTGGAATTGGTCTCGTCCAGGTGGGCGTTCTTGCCGCTGCGCTGCTGGATGAGGTCGGAGAGCTTCAGCAGCGAAGAGTCCGTGCGGATGTTGGTGCCCTTGGCCGTGTTGGCGCTGGTGACGAAGATCAGCCCGGCAAGGGCGAAGACAGCGGCGGTGAGCACCCGGACCGGGTGCCGGAAGGTGCGCCGGACCGGCCCTCGGGAGGAGTCGGCAGAATTGCTCAACGTACCCTTATCTCCTTCGGCGCCACGGAAGCACTACGCTAACGGACGCCCGGGGGAGGCAGCATTCCCCCTCGCGCCCCGCCCGGCGCCAGCCACAGTTCCCTGCGCGGTCACGCAGCGCATCGACAGGAGAGTTCCTCGTGCCGAAGTCACGTATCCGCAAGAAGGCCGACTTCACGCCCCCTCCGGCGAAGCAGGCAACCAACATTAAGCTGACCAGCCGCAGCTGGGTGGCGCCGGTGATGCTGGCGCTCTTCCTGATCGGTCTGGCCTGGATCGTCGTTTTCTATGTGACCGACGGCGATCTGCCGATCAAGTCGCTGGGGAACTGGAACATCGTCGTCGGCTTCGGCTTCATCGCCGGCGGCTTCGGTGTCTCCACGCAGTGGAAGTAGGGCCGCAGGGCGCCTGATCCCACAGCGGGGTCCGGTTCCGCAACCCTTGCCCCGAGTTACCCACAGAGTTATCCA
The DNA here is from genome assembly GCF_045207325.1 of Streptomyces sp. NBC_00846. Lineage (NCBI taxonomy): Bacteria > Bacillati > Actinomycetota > Actinomycetes > Kitasatosporales > Streptomycetaceae > Streptomyces > Streptomyces sp. NBC_00846. Next base: position 3,688,327 of record NZ_CP108846.1, read on the forward strand.
CAGGCAGGGGAAAAGGCCAGACGATCTGTGGATAACTCCCTGACTGTTGACGCCGATGTGACTGCAGCCTCCCTCATCGAGGGATGGCACGCCCCTTGTCCCTGCTGGAAAAACCCAGCTCAGCGACAAGGGGCACAGTTGTTCCCACGGAATGCACAAGATCCGGCACGCGCTGTGGACAACTGACCGGGGGAACGCCCAGGGAGCGCCAGGGAACTGCGTCCGCTCAGGTCAGCGCGGCTGTTCTGGCGACGACGATGGCGACCACAGCCGCCAGGACCAGGGCGCAGGTGCCGTACTGCACCAGTGCGCGCCGCTCGCGGGGTGCGTGCACCATGCCGATCGCGATCAGCGTGCCCGCGATCAGACCGCCGACATGTGCCTGCCAGGCGATTCCGCCCCAGGGGTTGAAGGTGATGACCAGGTTCACCGCGAGAAGTACGAAGACCGGGCGCATGTCGTAATTCAGGCGGCGCATGAGCACGGCGGTGGCGCCCAGCAGGCCGAAGATGGCGCCGGAGGCGCCGAGCGAGGGCTGATTCGGTGCGGCGAGCCAGTAGGTGAGAGCGCTGCCCGCCAGGCCGGACAGCATGTAGAGCGTGAGGTAGCGGGCGCGGCCGAGCGCCGCCTCCAGCGGCCCGCCGAGCCACCAGAGACCCAGCATGTTGAAAACGATGTGCCACACCTCCTGGTGCAGGAACATCGACGTCACCAGCCGGTACCACTGGCCCTCCGCAACACCCTCCGGCGGGCCGCCGTAGTAGAGGTTGGCCCGGCCGAAGAGCGTCAGGTCCTCGAGCAGCGACCCCTTCACGTGCACCACGATGAACACGGCGACATTGAGAGCGAGCAGGATCTTGGTGATGAGCCGGGGGTCCGCCGTGACGGGGGCGCCGGCGACCGTGCGCGGCCGGGCGGCGCCCGGGCCGTGTCCCGTACCGGCTCCCTGCCGGGCGCAGTCCGGGCACTGGAAGCCGACCGAGGCGTTGACCATGCACTCGGGGCAGATCGGGCGGTCGCAGCGGGTGCAGCGGATGTGCGTACCGCGACCGGGGTGGCGGTAGCAGTTCAGCGAGCCGTCCGTGGCGGCGGCCCGGTCCTGGTCTCCCGGCGGCTGCTGGTCCATCGGTCCCATGATCTCCCGGTCCCCTCGGTCCTCGTCGTGGCGGCAGCACGCACGACGCCGCCCTGCTCATCCGCTATGTAACAAGTACGGACGACCAGGGCTGTTGGTTCCCGAAAGGAGAATCAGAACGTGATCACGTGATGACCAATAGTGATCATCGGTTCTCGATGGCGACCGACTCGATCACGACGTCCTGCAGCGGACGGTCGGTGCGGGAGTTGGTCTTGGTGGCCGCGATGGCGTCCACGACCTTCTGGCTGGCGGGATCGACGACCTCGCCGAAGATGGTGTGCTTGCCGGTCAGCCAGGCGGTCGGCGAGACGGTGACGAAGAACTGCGAGCCGTTGGTGCCCGGGCCGGCGTTGGCCATGGCCAGCAGGTACGGCTTGTTGAAGCCGAGGTCGGGGTGGAACTCGTCACCGAACTCGTACCCCGGGCCACCGGTGCCGTTACCCAGCGGGTCGCCGCCCTGGATCATGAAGCCGCTGATGACGCGGTGGAAGACGGTGCCGTCGTACAGCCGGTCCGTGGACTTCTTACCGGTCTCGGGATGCGTCCACTCACGCTCGCCCCGGGCGAGCTCGACGAAGTTCTTGACCGTCTTGGGCGCGTGGTTCGGCAGAAGCCGGATCTCGATGTCGCCCTGATTGGTCTTCAAGGTGGCGTAAAGCTGCTCGGCCACGATCTGCCTTCCGTAAGTCTTCGGTGAGTCTTCGGTGACGTCGGGTCCGCGAGGGATGACGTCAGGTCCGCGGTGACGTTCCACCGATCCTTGCACGGACCTTCCGCTCCGGCGCCCGGCCGCCACCCCGAACGCCCTCCGCTCACCTTCTTGCCCGATAGGGCGCCCGTTCTGCCCGTAGAACCGTCCTGCCCAATCGGGTGCCCGTCGCGCCGAGGCCGTGCCCGCCACCCTCTTCGCCTGCGGCTTCCCCGATGCCCCGTGCGTGCCGCTCCCCGCAGGAACAAATGCGGCCAAGTGCGTGACCAACCGGCGCGGGCTGGACCGAACCGTGGCATTGTCGTCGGCAAGCTCCCCTTGCACCGTATTGCCCGAAAACATCAGCCATGACCCCGGATGACCCGGATGCCTGCCCCGCATGCCGTGCAGGCCCTCGGCGGGCATGATCTCGAAATGGGTGGAAAGGCGGAGTACTACCCGCCACCAAGGAGGAGGATCCCGTGACCCGCATCGACAGCGTGCGCGCCGCAACCGACTCGGCCAAGGACAGCGTGCAGCACGCCGCGGAAGTGGTGGCGCCCTACGCCGACTCGGCCAAGGACCAGGCCGCACATCTCGCGTACGAGGCCCGCACACGGCTCGCGCCGAAGGTGTCGAGGGCAGCCCAGCAGGCCCGAGTGCAATACGGCGCGCATCTCGCGCCACGTATCGAACTGGCCCGTGCCCATGTGCCCCCCAAGGTCGACGAGGTGGCCCAGCGCGCCGCGCTCCGCACCCGACAGGTCGCGCGCAGCGCCGCGGACTACACCGTTCCGCGCGTCGAGCACGCGATGGCCGTCGCCCAGCCCGTGGCGGAGGAGGCCTCGGTCCGCAGCGCCGCCGCGCTGGCGGCACTGCGCGGGCAGGTCACCGCGAAGGAGATCAGGCGGCTCGCCAGGAAGCACGAGCGGCGGGCGAAGGCCGGCCGGTGCTTCAAGGGTTTCGCCGTGGCCGGCATCGTGGCGGCTGCCGCCTACGCCGCCTGGCGGTGGTGGGACAAGCAGGCCAACCCGGACTGGCTGGTCGAGCCGCCCGCTCCCACGGAGGTCTCCGACCGCGCCCCGCTGACCTCGGTCGACGGCAGCGGTCCGTCTTCGCTCGACCCGGAGGCCGAGGCCAGGCAGGCCGACGCGGAGAACAAGAAGAGCAAGGGGACAGACGGTCCGGAGGGTGTCGAAGGCACCGATCGCGACGACCGCCGCTGAGCAGTCCCCGGGCGGCGGAGCGGGCGTCGGAAGGCCTTGAGGTCTTCAGACGCCCGCTTCGCCGTCCGCGGAGTCCGCGGGACGCGGAAGCGACAGCGGAAGCGGAGACGGGACGGGGACGGGGACGGGGACGAGGACGGGGACGGGGACGGCAACGAGGGCGGTAGCGGCACCGGACAGCTCGCGAGGCCGGGTCGCGCGGCGTCATCGGGATGTTTTCGGGGCGCCCCCCACGCGGCGGGTCAGTTCGCGGGCGGTCTGCGCGACGTGCCCCGCGATCTCCAGGCGTTCGGCGGCACTCCCCGGCCGGCTCGGGAACGTGACGCACACGCCGGCGATCGGATGGGCGTGGTGATCGAACACGGGGGCGGCGATGGAGGACAGGCCGACGGTGATTTCGCCCTCCTCGGTGGCGTACTGCCTACGACGCACCTCGGCCAGCAGGGCACGCAGCGCGGTCAACGAGGTGGGCCCCGCGTCGTTGCGCTGGACGAAGGACGACCGGTCCGGGAAGAGCGCCCGCACCTGCGCGGCCGGCAGATGGGCCAGCACCGCCCGGCCGCTGGCGGTCAGCTGGGCCGGCAGCCGCACACCCACCTCACTGACCAGGGGGGTGCGGCCGGGGGCCCGTTCCTCGATGACGTAGATGACCTCGCGGCCGTGCAGCACCGCGAGGTTGGCGTTGTGCCCGGTGCGGTCCACGAGCTTGGCCAGCGGCACCCGGGCCAGCCGCTGGAAGGGCTCCTGGCGCGCGTACCCGGAGGCGAGCTCGAAGGCGCTGACGCCGAGACCGTAGCGCCGCTCCTCGGGCAGGTGGGAGACGAAGCCGTCGGCGGCCAGGGTGTCCAGCAGGTGGTAGGTCGTCGAGCGGGGCAGCCCGACGTCGCGGCTGATGGCCGCCGCGGGCACCGGGGCGGCCTGGGTCGCCAGATAGCGCAGCACGGCCAGGACCTGCGCGGCAGCCGGGACGATGCTCATGCTCCGACGATAGACCCGGCGTCGCGTGGACCCTGTGTCTGGGATCCCAGACACAACCTTGGGGCAGCCCGTCGCGGTGCGGCCCCCGCAACCGGCTTCATGGAGACATGACTGTTGATGTTGGTGTCGGCCCGCTCTCTGCCGACGATGTCGTGTCCGTTGCCCGCCTGGGAACTCCGGTGGCCCTGTCGCCGGAGGCATTGAAGGAGATCGCCCGCAGCCGCGAGGTGATCCGGGGCCTGGCCGACGAGGTGGTGCCGCACTACGGCGTCTCCACCGGTTTCGGGGCGCTGGCCACCCGCCACATCCCCGGCGAGCTGCGCGCGCAGCTCCAGCGCAGCCTGGTGCGCTCGCATGCCGCGGGTTCCGGCCCCGAGGTCGAGCGCGAGGTCGTCCGCGCGCTCATGCTGCTGCGTCTGTCGACACTGGCGACCGGCCGTACCGGTGTGCGCACGGAGACCGCCGAGGCCTATGCCGCGCTGCTCAACGCCGGCATCACCCCCGTTGTCCACGAGTACGGCTCGCTCGGCTGCTCCGGCGACCTGGCCCCGCTCGCCCACTGTGCGCTCGCCGTCATGGGCGAGGGCACGGTCCGCGACGCCGACGGCATGCTCAAGCCGGCCGCCGAGGCGCTCGCCGCCGCCGGGATCACCCCGGTCGTGCTGGAGGAGAAGGAGGGCCTCGCGCTGATCAACGGCACCGACGGCATGCTCGGCATGCTGGTGCTGGCCGCCCACGACCTGCGCCGGCTGCTGCGCACCGCCGACATCGCCGCCGCCATGAGCGTCGAGGGCCAGCTCGGTACGGACGCCGTGTTCGCGGCCGACCTCCAGGCGCTCCGCCCGCACCCGGGCCAGGCCGACAGCGCCGCGAACCTGCGGGCCCTGCTCGCCGACTCGGGCATCGTCGCCAGCCACCGCACGCCGGAGTGCACGCGGGTACAGGACGCGTACTCGCTGCGCTGCTCGCCGCAGGTGCACGGCGCGGTCCGCGACACCCTCGCGCACGCCGAGCTGGTGGCCGCCCGCGAGCTGGCGAGCGCCGTCGACAACCCGGTGGTCACGCTGGACGGCCGGGTGGAGAGCAACGGCAACTTCCACGGTGCGCCGGTCGCCTGTGTGCTGGACTTCCTCGCCATTTCCGTCGCCGACCTGGCCTCGGTCTCCGAGCGTCGTACGGACCGGTTCCTGGACCCGGCCCGCAACCACGGGCTGAACGCCTTCCTGGCGGACGACCCGGGCGTCGACTCCGGCCACATGATCGCCCAGTACACGCAGGCCGCGATCGTCTCCGAACTGAAGCGGCTGGCCACCCCCGCCTCCGTCGACTCCATCCCTTCCAGTGCCATGCAGGAGGACCACGTCTCCATGGGCTGGTCCGCGGCCCGCAAGCTGCGCCGCGCGCTGGACGGCCTCGGGCGCGTCCTCGCGGTGGAGGTCTGCACCGCGGCCCGCGCGCTGGACATGCGCGCCCCGCTGACACCGTCACCCGCCACCGCGGCGGTACGCGACGGCCTGCGCGAAACGGTCGAGGGCCCCGGACCCGACCGCTGGCTCGCTCCCGAGATCGAGGCCACCGTGCAGTACGTCGCCTCCGGCAGTGCGATCGCCGCCGCCGAGTCCGTCACCGGCCCCCTGGCCTGAACCACCTGTGCGCGCTGCCCGGCGAGTAACTCTCCGGGCAGCGCGCACAGGCATCACGGGGGCGTGCACAAGCCCCCGCCGCGGGGGCGGCGCGCCGGTTCGCGAGGTCGCCCACCTCGACGTCGCCTGCGTCCGGCGCGCGCAGCGGTCCCGGCAGCGCCATCGACGCGCGGGCGCGGCGCAGCACGCCCGGACCGGCCGCCGCGCCCCGGCGTCCCTTGTTGCGGCTTACGCCTTCGTCGCTGCGGAAGCCGACGAACGCCGCGTCCCCCCGGTTCGGCCCGGTCGGGGTCGAGGTGGACGGCGCGGTGCCGGCGCAGGTTGTCGGCGCCGGCCCCGTCGTCCCGGCCGGCCATGGCTCGGGGCTGCGGCCCCGGCGGCGGGGGCAGTCCGGCCCAACCGTGCGGAAGGCGGTGCTTCGTCACCCGTCCATCACGTCGTGCCCGGAGCGGCGCCACCATCGGGGAGGTCCGCGCGGGTCCGGGCGCGACCCGCCGGCCGCGCCCGGACCCGCCGTCGGCATCGGTGTGGTCAGCGGGCGGGTGCGGGCAGGGTGAGGCGTCCGTCGTGGACTTCGGCGATCTGGTCGACGGCGGTGAGGTGGGCGCGGTCGTGGGTGACGAGGACGGTGGCGGTGGCCTTTTGGTGGGTGAGCCGGGTGATCAGGTCGATGACGGCGGCACCGCGTTCGTGGTCCAGGGCGCTGGTGGGTTCGTCGACCAGGAGGACGGTGGGGTCGTTCATCAGGGCGCGGGCGATGTTGATGCGCTGGCGCTGGCCGCCGGAGAGCTGGTGGGGACGCCGGCCCGCCTGGTCGGCCAGGCCGACGGCGTCCAGCAGTTCCATCGCGCGCGGGCGGGCCCTGGACGGGGAACGGCCGTCGATCCCGGCCATGACCTGGAGCTGTTCGGCCGCGGTGAGGGAGGGCAGCAGGTTGGGCTGCTGGAAGACGATGCCGATCTTGTGACGGCGCAGGGCCGTCAGTTCGCCGCGGGTCATGCCGGTGGTGCTCACACCGTCGATGGTGACGGTGCCGGCCTCGGGGGTGATGAGGGTGGCGGCGACGGCGAGGAGGCTGGACTTCCCGGAGCCGGAGGGACCGACGACGGCGGTGAGGCTGCCCTTGGGGACGTCGAGGCCGACCCGGTCCAGGGCGGTGAGGCGGCTCTCGCCGTCGGGGTAGGTCAGGGTGATGTCGGTCAGGTTCAGGCTCATCGTGCGCTCCCCAGGGCGGTCAGCGGGTCGACGGAAGTGATGCGGCGGATGGACAGGGCGGCCCCGAGCGCGCCGAGCAGGACCATCACGGCGGCCGGGGCGAGGACGGTTGCCGGGGCGAGGAGGAAGGGCACGGCCGAGCCGGACACGACGGCGCCGACGGCGGCGGCGAGTCCGGTGCCGAGCAGGGTGCCGCCCACCAGGAGGACGACGGCCTGGCCCAGGGCGTCCTTCAACAGGTCGGCGGTGGAGGCCCCCAGGGCCTTCAGGACAGCGACATCACCGCTGCGCTGGATGGTCCACACCGTGAAGAAGGCGCCGATGACCAGCGCGGAGATGGCGAACAGGAAACCGCGCATCAGTTGCAGGGAGCCGTTCTCGGAGGTGTAGGAGCCGATCGCGGACAACGAGTCGTCCTTGGACACCGTCTTCGTGCCCACGGCCTCGTCGGTCGCGTCCACCTCGGCGCCCGACGTGGTCGTGAGGGCGATGACGGTCGCGACGGGGCCGTCGGAGCCGTTGGTGGGCGGGGCGATCCTCTGCCAGGTGGTGAGGCTGGTCCAGACGACGGGGGTGTGACTGAAGGACGCGTCCCCGCTCGTGGCGGCGACGGTCAGCCGCCGGCCGGCGACGGTGACCGTGTCGCCCGGCTCCACACCGAGACCGTCGGCGGCTGCGGTGGACAGCACCACCGAACGGTCGTCGATCTTCCCGCTGTCGGGGGCCAGGCCGGAGCCGGGCCGGACGCCGAAGACGGACACGCCCTCGTTCCGGTCACCCGCGGTGGCCCTGGTGGTGGAGATGCCCAGCGGCTCCGCGCTGCTCACCCCGGGCGCCTCGGCCCACCGCTGCCACTGCTCACGGGTGACCGTGGAATTGGAGTACGACACGTCCTGCCCGCTGCTCGGAGCGGCGAAAGCGATCCGGTCCGCGGACAGGCCCGTGATCGCGGAGATGTTCTGCCGGCCGAGCCCGGCGGTCAGCCCGGACAGCAGCCCGACCAGCAGCGTGATCAGCACGATGACGGTTCCCATCAAGGCGAAGCGCCCCTTGGCGAACCGGAGGTCTCTCCAGGCGACGAACATTTCAGGCCTGTCCTTTCACGCGGCGGAATCGGTACGTCTTCCCCTGTGGATTCGGTACGTCTCCACGTGTGGGATCGGTACATCTCCACGTGTGGGATCGGTACGTCCCCACTCTCGCCGCCGCCCCCGTGCCGCGGCATCGCGCCCAGGATCGGACTTTTGGAATCAAAGGACGGCGCCTGCCCTCCACCTTTTGATTGATGCCCGGTATGAGCCGTTTCCGTAGACTGGGTATCTCATGAGCACCCTCACTCCCACCACCAGGGCCCTGGCCTGGTGCCTGCACCTGCTGGTCATCGGCCTGCTCGCCCTGACCGTGGTCCGGGCCCTGGGCACGGGGGAATCCCGAACGGGCCTCATCGTCGCCGTCTGTACGGCGCTGGGGGTGGCGTACGCCGTGGGCCCGCTGCTGCCCCGTATCAGCGGCTCCCGCCGGGCCGCCGCCCTGTGGCTGGGCGCGGTGGGCGCCGTCTGGCTGGTTCTGCTGGTCCTGACCGCCGACGCGGTGTGGCTGGCGTTCCCGCTGTATTTCCTCCAGCTCCATCTGCTGCCCCGCCGCGGCGGCCTGATTTCGGTCGTCGCCACCGCCGTCGCGGCGATCGTGGCCTTCTCCGCCCACCAGGACACCTTCGCCGCGGCCACCGCGATCGGCCCGGCCCTGGGCGCGGCCGTCGCCGTGGCCGTGGTGTGGGGCTACCAGGCGCTGTACCGGGAGAGCGAACAGCGCCGACGGCTGATCGAGGAACTCACCACCACCCGCGCCGACCTCGCCGCCGCCCAGCACACCGCCGGCGTCCTGGCCGAACGCGAACGCCTCGCCCGCGAGATCCACGACACCCTCGCCCAGGGCCTGTCCAGCATCCAGTTGCTCCTGCGCGCCGCCGAACGCGCCCTGCCCACCCGGCCCGAGGCCGCCGAACGCTACATCGGCCAGGCCCGCCAGACGTCCGTGGACAACCTCGCCGAAGCCCGCCGGTTCGTCGCGGCGCTGACCCCGCCCGCCCTGGAAGGCACCACCCTGGCCGGAGCCCTGGAACGGCTGTGCGCCACGACCAGCACCCAGCACCCCCTCACCGCCCGCTTCCGCCTCACCGGCGAGCCCGTACCCCTGTCCACCGCCCACGAAGTCGCCCTGCTGCGCATCGCGCAGTCCGCGCTGTCCAACACCGTCCGTCACGCACACGCCACCACGGCCGAGGTGACCCTCAGCTACCTCGACGACGAGGTGGCCCTCGATGTCGTCGACGACGGCACCGGCTTCGACCCCACCCGCCTGCCGGCTCCTGATCCGGCCACCGGCGGTTTCGGACTGGCCGCCATGCGCGCCCGCACGCACGCTCTCGGCGGCACCCTCAGCATCGAATCCGCCCCCGGCCGAGGCAGCGCCCTCGCAGCGCAACTCCCCGCCCACCCGGCACCCCGACCCGACGACGAGGCCCAGCCATGACCGACACCCCCATCCGTCTGCTGCTCGCCGACGACCACCCCGTCGTACGGGCCGGACTGCGCGCCGTACTGGAGACCGAACCGGACTTCACGATCGTGGCCGAGGCCGCCACGGCCGAAGACGCGGTCACCCTGGCCGGCGAACTCGACATCGACGTCGTTCTGATGGACCTGCAGTTCGGCCGGGGCATGAACGGCTCCCAGGCCACCGCCGCCATCACCGCCCGCCCCGGCGCACCCCGGGTCCTGGTCGTCACCACCTACGACACCGACGCCGACACACTGCCCGCCATCGAAGCGGGTGCCACCGGTTACCTCCTGAAGGACGCCCCGCCCGAGGAACTGGCCGCCGCCGTACGGACCGCCGCCGCCGGGCGCACCACCCTCGCCCCCACCGTCGCCGACCGGCTCATGAACCGCCTGCGCACCCCCCATACCGCCCTGACCCGCCGCGAGACGGAAATCCTCGGTCTGGTCGCCGACGGCCTGTCCAACCAGCGCATCAGCGACCGGCTCAGCCTCACCCAGGCCACCGTCAAGTCCCACCTGGCCCACATCTACGCCAAGCTCGGCGTCGACTCCCGCACCGCCGCCGTCGCCACCGCCACCGACCTCGGCCTCATCCGCCGCTGACGGCCGGCGCATGACGGCCGGCGCATGACGGCCGTCAGCGGCGGATGAGGCCCCCTGTTCAGCTGTGCAGAGCGAGGTAGGGCGCGAGGGCGAACAGGGTGATGACCAGGGCGTAGTTCAGATCGCGCGTGGGCAGTGCGCGGGCGATCCTCCCTCCCCGCAGCACGCCGGCCGGCTCCGGGACGCCGACCGGAACGGCCAGGGGCCGGTCGATCGCACCCTGGGCGGGACGGCCCGCGGTACCCACGCCGACGCCGGGCGCTCCGCCACCGATGGCCCCCTCACCCGACACGTCATGAACACAAAAAGTGCCCCGAGCCACGCAAAAAGGTCCCCTGGCCGCGTTTCCGCAGTCCAGGGGACCCTTCTATCGATGTGGAGCCTAGGAGATTCGAACTCCTGACATCTGCCTTGCAAAGGCAGCGCTCTACCAACTGAGCTAAGGCCCCGAAAACGGACAGCACCGGACGCTTCAACGTCTCGGCGACCGCCGCAGACCAGAGTACCGGGTACCCCCCGGAATCTTGCAAAAAGACAGGGACTCCCGGTCCGCGACCACGCTCCGTAAGATGCTCGACGAGGTTCGCAGCAGCGAAGCCGCAGCGAAGGGGAGACGCGCCATGGATGCAGCTCAGCAAGAGGCAACAGCAAGAGCCCGGGAACTTCAGCGCAGTTGGTACGGAGAGCCTCTCGGGGCGCTCTTCCGCCGGCTGATCGATGATCTCGGCCTGAACCAGGCCCGGCTCGCCGCGATCCTCGGGCTGTCCGCCCCCATGCTCTCCCAGCTGATGAGCGGCCAGCGGGCGAAGATCGGCAATCCCGCGGTCGTCCAGCGCGTCCAGGCGCTCCAGGAACTGGCCGGTCAGGTGGCCGACGGCAGCATCAGCGCGGGAGAGGCCACCGACCGCATGGAAGAGGTCAAGAAGTCCCAGGGCGGCTCCGTCCTCACCGCCACCAGCCAGACCTCCCACTCCGGCGGCGCCCCGACCGTCCGGCGCGTGGTGCGGGAGATCCAGTCGCTGCTGCGGTCCGTCGCGGCCGCCGGTGACATCATCGATGCCGCCGACTCCCTCGCCCCGACCCACCCGGAGCTGGCAGAGTTCCTCAAGGTGTACGGCGCGGGGCGCACCGCGGACGCGGTGGCGCACTACGAGGGACACCAGAGCTAGGGCCTGCCCGACGGGCCCTGGGGCACTACCCCCGAGAACCGGGCACGAGCCGGAACAGGAACTGGGAGCGGGCGCAGCGCAATGGGTGAGGTCTTCGCCGGTCGGTACGAACTGATCGATCCGATCGGACGTGGTGGGGTCGGCGCCGTCTGGCGCGCCTGGGACCACCGGCGCCGCCGTTATGTGGCGGCCAAGGTCCTCCAGCAGAGCGACGCGCACACGCTGCTGCGCTTCGTCCGCGAGCAGGCGCTGCGGATCGAGCATCCGCATGTCCTCGCCCCGGCCAGCTGGGCCGCGGACGACGACAAGGTCCTGTTCACCATGGATCTGGTGAGCGGCGGGTCGCTGGCCCATGTCATCGGCGACTACGGGCCGTTGCCCCCTCGTTTCGTCTGCACGCTGCTCGACCAGCTGCTGTCCGGGCTGTCGACGGTGCACGCGGAGGGCGTCGTGCACCGGGACATCAAACCCGCCAACATCCTGATGGAGGCCACCGGCACCGGGCGGCCGCATCTGCGGCTGTCCGACTTCGGCATCTCCATGCGCAAGGGCGAGCCGCGCCTCACCGAGACCAACTACGTGGTGGGAACGCCGGGTTACTTCGCGCCCGAGCAGATGATGGGCGCGGAGCCCGACTTCCCCGCGGACCTGTTCGCGGTGGGGCTGGTGGCGCTGTATCTGCTGCAGGGGAAGAAGCCGGACGCGCAGGCAATCGTCGAGCACTTCGCCGCGTACGGAACTCCCAGCGCCCCGGAGGGAATTCCCGAGCCGCTGTGGCAGGTCCTCGCGGGGCTGCTGCAGCCGGACCCCCAGGCCAGGTTCCGTACGGCCACGGGCGCGCGCAAGGCGCTGACGGCCGCGGTCGACATGCTGCCCGAGCTCGGCGCCGACGACGATCCGGTGGAGGTCTTCGACCAACTCGGGCCGCTGCCCACCGGCTTCGGACCCGACGGACCGGTCACGCCCCCCAGAACAGCCGTGCAGGACGCGCACACCGTACAACCCGCACAGCCCGGCGCCGCGGCTCAGCACCCCGTACAGCAGCCCTACACAGCGCCTCCGGTCCCGATGTCGGAGACGGGCAGCTTCCATCTTCCGCCGCCTCCGCAGCAGCCCACGCCGATGCCCCAGCAGGCACAGGCAGCCACGCCTCCCACTCCGCTCCCGGCGCACGCGGCTGCCCCGTTCGCCGCGCACGCACCCGATCCCTCGCAGGCCCCCACCACCCCGGTGCACCACGAGCCGGCACTCACCCGGGCGTACACCGCCGGGCAGCCGCAGGTGCCCGCTCCGGGATCAGAGTTTGCCGCGCACATGCCGCAGAAGCGGCCGGGACCGCCCCCGAAGGTGGCGGTCCCGGTCCTGCTGGTGGCGCTGATCTGTTTCGCCGTGGGTGTCTGGGCGCTGACCCAGAGCTGAGTGCGTCGTCGGCCGGAGCCCCGCCGCCGTACGCGGCAGCGGTTCCGGCCCGGCTACCAGGCCTGCGGCGGGCCTCCGTAAGGCGGTTGTCCGCCCCCGCCCGGACCGCCCGCGGCCGGACCGTTCGAACCGGGCGGAACCGCCGGTCCCGCCGGAGCCTGCGCAGCCGCGAAAGCCTCCGGACCCGCCATGGCCGCCGGATCCATCGGGGCTGGCACCGCGCGGCGCCGTGCCAGCAGCGTCCACACGCCGAGCCCGAGCACCAACACGGCACCCGCGCTGATCCCGGCCGTGCCGACCGCCCTCATGGTGTTGCTCCTGGCGGCCTCGGGATCGCTCCGGCCGCTCTTGGCCATGTCCCTGTCGTTCTGCGTGACCGAGAAGGTCCCCGCGCCCCCCGCGTACGGCGACGTCTCCGCCTTCCCCTCCACCTTGATCTTGAGAACCAGCGGAATCGCCCGGTCACCGTACGACTTCGCGACCTTCGGACTGAGCGTCACCGACAGGTAGTACCAGCCGGCGAACCGCATGGCGCTGACGCTGCTGGTGGACGTGTAGCGGTTCTCGTACGCCACCGGGGGCAGCGGATCCAGCGATACGGACGTGGGCTTGCCGGAGTACGACAGCGGGCTCACGTCGTCGACGTGGCCGTGGGCCGGATTGTCCAGGGACATCGCGAGCGCGTTGCCGATGTACTCGTCCGAGGCGTTGTTGTTGCTCAGGTCGGCCGTGACGAAGATCTGCTGGCCCCAGTCCACCGGCACCCGGTAGAAGCGGGTCTGCCCCGGCGCGATGTCGTCACGCCACTCGCCGGTGTCCAGGCTGGTCGCGTTGTAGTAGCTGGTACCGCCGGAGCGCTTCTGCGGGGCGGCGGTGGGCGGCTCGGGGGAGGCCGACGGCCAGTTCTCCGGTGCCTCGGTCGGCATCGAACCGGCCGATTTCAGCTGCGGTTCCGACTCGTGGCGCAGCTCCAGGTCCCACTCGCCGGGTGACGAGGTCGCCTTGCTCTCCCGCTCGATCAGGACGTTGTACGTGCCCGCTTCCTGACAGGTACTGCTGTCCTTCTCCACGTTCCGGTAGGCGTACGCCGCGATCGGACGCGGGAATTCCGCCGACTCGAACCGGGCGTCCTGCGAACTGCACTGCCGGTCCGTGCTGTCCCTGATACTGACCTTGATGCCGTCCCCGTAGGCGACCTGGCCGCCGTCACTGGGCACGGCCACCGCCGAGACGTACGCGTCCGTCTTCGCATCGAGGTTCAGGCGGTAGTAGAGCTTCTCACCGCGCTTGATCGAGCTCTTGTAGACCGATCCGGGCGTGAGCGCCGACGCCTCGGTACTGACCTCCGCGCCACTGACCGTCTTCGCCCCGGGAGCGAAGGTGTACGCGGTGTCCTCCCCGGCCGCGTACGCCTGCCCCGGCAGCGCCGCCGCCGCGCACATCGCCGCGACGGCGGCCAGCGCCACCCGGCCCCTGTTGCGCTGCCTCATCACGCGCTTCCCCTCGTCGTCTGTGCGGCGCGCCCGCGACGCCCGCGCACGAACACGAACCCCGCGATCACCACCACGGCGCCCGCCCCGGCAGCGGCCGCAATGCCGGTCCATCCTGCCCCGCCCGTACCGCTGCTGTCTCCGACGGCGCTCGAATTGCCTTGCTTGTCCGCCTTCTTGGCCGCGGCAGCGGCATGGTGCTCGGGGCCGGCCGGCTCGTCGCCGAGCACCGACACCCGCAGCACCACTCCGATCCGCGTGTTCTGCGCGATCTCGGCGGGCCCCGCCCCCAGCGTCACCGAGATGGAGAAGTCGCCCCCGGCGTGCACGGGCTGGACGGCGGAGCGGTACTCGTACCGATTGGTCCAGGCGACCGGCACCCCGCCCATCCCGACCGCCGACGGACGGCCGTTGTACAGGGTCCTCGGGGTGACCTCGCGGCCACCGGTGAGCGGGAACCGAGCGGGGGTGAACAGCTGCGTCGCGCCGTACGAGTACGTGGCGACGCCCTCCGCACCGTGGGCTCGTCTCCGAACTCCACGTCGTAGCGCACCTGCTGGCCCCAGCCGGCCGGGACCTTGCACCAGAGGGTCTGCGACGGAAGGATCCGGTCGCGCCAGACACCCGGGCCGAGTTCCTCGGCGTCGTTGAAGCCGTACGCGATGCTGGTGCGCAGCGCGTCGAACGTGTCGACGGCCGCCCCGGGCTGCGGCACCGCCGTCACCGAGAAGTCCGCCGCCGAAACGGCATCCGGACCGACGGCGTAGTACCGCTTCTCACCGGGCCCGATGGTGTCCAGATACTGCCCGGGTACGAGCACGGGCGCCCCCGCACGCGTCACCGCGCCCCTCGACCCGCTCGCCCCGGAACCGGTAGCCGTCCGCGGAGAGCTGGGACGCCCGTTGCAGCTGCCGGGCCGGCGCGGCGGCGTCCGGCGCGTCGTAGTAGTGGCCGTTGCCCGCCACCGCGACGCATTCGAGCTGCTCGCGGTGGCGGGCCCTTCACCTGGAAGCCGACGGTGTCGATCCGCAGCCCGGTCCCCTCCCGGGCCGGCTGCTCGGCGACCTCGCAGGGCCGCGGCGCACCGCAGTTGTCCTCGCCGTCGGAGATCAGCAGGATCGTGCGCGTACCGACGACCCCTCCCGCGGGCCGTGGGAGGTCCTCAAAGGCCCTGCGGAGGGACAGCCCGACAAGGAGTGTCACCCCGGGGCTCCACGGCCGCCACGGCCTGCTTCACGGCCGCCCGGTCGAGCCTGCGGGCCGGCTGTACGGGCCTGGTGTCCGCGCAGCCCCGGGGGCGGTCGGCGCCGTACACCCGCAGCCCGGTCGGATACCCCTCGGGGAGGTTGTCGACGACGAAGCCGACGGCCGTACGGGCACTCTCCATCCGGGTGCGCCCGTACCGTCGTCGTCCGCCATGGAGCCGGACGAGTCGAGCACCATGACCAGGCTGCCGCCCGGACCGGCACCCGCCTCCCGCGAAGTGCCGGGCGTGGCCGCCGCGACCGGCATCGTCCCCGCCACCAGGGCGAGCAGCGCCCCGCCGATCCATGCCCCCCGCAACCGCAGTGCGGCGGCAGTGGTCCTGTGTCCTCACGCGTGCCCCCCGACCGAAAAAACCGACCCTTTTGCTCCAGCAACCCATTGATTTGCTTAGGTGAACTTACAAGCACAGGTGCCACGGTCCCGCAACAGCACGAAGCCCCGGCCGCTCAGCGACCGGGGCCCGCAATCAGGCTGTTCTGTCTCACACACCCGAACCTGCGGGCACGGAGTCAGTCGCCTCCGTCCACAGATCCTGCTCGGCGCGATCCGCCTGGATCTGGCGGTACACGAGGAGCCCGCCGATGGCGGCCAGTGCGACCAGGAGAAGCTTCTTCACCGCGCGACCTCGTCTTTCCTTGACGTAGGGGACTTCTGCCGCCCGACTATACACACCGGCCGATATCGATCGGTGACCTACCTGCGACCCAATTGGCGCCCGGGGAAAAGCGATCACGCGGGGAATCGCTCCGCCGGAGATCACGCCCCCGCCGACCGCCCCGTGCAAGCCCGTCGAGGCCGGTTGCACCAGACGAGTGGTGTTCATCCGAAGATCGGCGGATCCGCGGCGTCGGTCCGCGAATTCCAGGGCCACATCCACATCATCGGAAAGGTAAGCAAACCGGACTACCCGAAAGCGAGGGGCCATGAGCACCTTCAAGGCCAAGCACCTCTGGACCGCCTTCATCACCGCCCTCTTCGCCCTCCTCGCCGCACTGGGGCTCATGAGCACCCCGGCGGCGGCCACGGAGCAGAACACCCCGGAGCCGACCACCACGAACCAGGAGCACACGGCTGCGACCGCGGCAACCGCGACCACTCCGTCGGTCCGCTGGACCCTTCCGCGTGACAGGGCGCTGCCACCCACGACGAAGCAACGCATCCGCGCCGAGGCACACGGCTCCTCACCCGCCGCCCGCCAGCTGTCCGCCGACACGACGGACGCCGCGGAATCCAGGAACACCGCCCACGCCACCCACGGAGCCCCGGCGGGGGACGCGTCCCTCCTCCCCCCGTGAGAGCCGCACAACTGACGTACAGAGCCCCCGGGGTCGGTTCACACCGGACGGGGGCTTCTTCGCGCGCTCCACGCCCCGCCCGGCCCTTCCCGACGCGACGCCTCCACCCGCAACCCGCACTGCCACCCGTACCCGCACCGCCACCCGCACCAGGCGTGTACCGGCACCGATCACACGCAGAAGGCCCGGTGTCTCCGAGGAGATACCGGGCCTTCTGTTGTCACTGTGGGGCTAACAGGATTTGAACCTGTGGCCTCATCCTTATCAGGGATGCGCTCTAACCAACTGAGCTATAGCCCCGCCGCGCTGCGCGCTGACTTCTGAAGATTAGCGCACGTCGGGGCCAGTCCCAAAATCGATACTCCGCGCGCTACTCGTCCTCGGCCAGCGTGAGCTCGACGCCGCCCACGAAGCCCGCCGACAGGTTGTAGATGAAGGAGCCCAGCGTCGCCAGCGCGGTCGCCAGCACCACGTCGATCACCGCGATGACCGAGGTGAAGATGAGGACCCGCGGAAGCGACAGGAACGACTGAAGATCGAAGCCGCCGCTGTCGTTCGAACCGGTGGCCTCGCTGATCGTGCCGCCCACGGTCTCGAAGACGCCCATCGCGTCCATCACCATCCACAGCACCGCCGCCGCCACCACCGTGCAGATACCGAGCGCGATGGAGAGCAGGAAGCTCACCTTCATCACCGACCACGGGTCGGCCTTGGCCACCCGCAGTCGCGCCTTGCGGGTACGCGGAGTCGTCCGCGCCCCCGTCCGCGGCAGCCGGGACGCCTGCGCGGCGCCGGTGCCCTGCGTGCCGTGCGGCCTGCCGCCCTGGGTCCCGCCCGCGGGCGAGGGATACGCCTGCGGCGGGTGGTACGGCCCGCCCACCTGCCCCGCTGCGGGCTCGCGCTCACCGGGCAATGGCCCGGTCGCGTAACCCTCGTACTGGGGCTGAGGCCCCCGGGTGTCCGTCACAGTGCCCCCTTGGGTGCCCGTGGCAGGGCCACGGGCACCGCTCGCTCCAGTTCCGGAAGCGGCCGAACCGGCGCCCGTGGCTCCACTCACGCTCTACTCCTCGTGCTCCCCGGTCGAAGGCGAGGTGCCTTCGACATTGCCCTCGACCGTGCTCTCGGCAGCACCCGCCGCCGCGGCCTCGGTGTCCTCGGACCCCTCGACCTCTTCGGCCTCACGACCGGCTTCGGCGTTGCGTGCGATACCTACGACGGCATCGCGCTTGCCCAGATTGATCAGTTGGACGCCCATGGTGTCACGGCCCGTCTCCCTGACTTCATTGACTCGCGTACGAATCACACCGCCACCGAGCGTGATAGCGAGGATCTCATCCGTCTCCTCGACCACCAGCGCGCCGACCAGCGAGCCCCGGTCCTCCACGATCTTGGCGGCCTTGATGCCCAGGCCACCACGACCCTGAACTCGGTACTCGTCGACGGGAGTCCGCTTCGCGTACCCGCCGTCGGTGGCAGTGAACACGAACGTACCCGGCCGGACAACATTCATCGAGAGCAGCTCGTCGCCTTCGCGGAAACTCATGCCCTTGACGCCCGATGTGGCACGGCCCATGGGGCGCAGCGCATCGTCCGTCGCAGTGAACCTGATCGACTGGGCCTTCTTGCTGATGAGCAGCAGATCGTCCTCGGCCGACACCAGTTCCGCACCGATCAGCTCGTCGTCGGAGCCGTCCGCCGTCTCCCGCAGGTTGATCGCGATGACGCCGCCGGAACGCGGTGAGTCGTAGTCCTTCAGCGCGGTCTTCTTCACGAGACCGCCCTTCGTGGCCAGGATCAGATACGGCGCGGCCTCGTAGTCACGGATCGCCAGGATCTGGGCGATCCGCTCGTCCGGCTGGAAGGCCAGCAGGTTGGCGACGTGCTGACCACGGGCGTCACGGCCGGCGTCCGGGAGCTCGTACGCCTTCGCCCGGTACACCCGGCCCTTGTTCGTGAAGAACAGCAGCCAGTGGTGCGTCGTCGACACGAAGAAGTGGTCGACGATGTCGTCTTCCTTGAGCTTCGTACCACGCACGCCCTTGCCGCCGCGCTTCTGCGAGCGGTAGTCGTCCGTCTTCGTACGCTTCACATAGCCGCCGCGCGAGATCGTGACGACGATGTCCTCCTCGGCGATCAGGTCCTCGATGGACATGTCACCGTCGAAGGGCACCAGCTTGGAACGCCGGTCGTCGCCGAACTTCTCGACGATCGCCGCCAGTTCCTCGCTGACGATCTGCCGCTGCCGCTCCGGCGACACCAGGATCGCGTTGTACTCGTTGATCTTCGCCTGGAGCTCGTCGTGCTCGGCCGTGATCTTCTGGTGCTCCAGCGCGGCCAGCCGGCGCAGCTGCATCTCCAGGATCGCGTTCGCCTGGATCTCGTCGATCTCCAGCAGGCCCATCAGGCCCTCGCGCGCCACCTCGACCGTCTGGCTGCGCCGGATGAGGGCGATGACCTCGTCGATCGCGTCCAGCGCCTTGAGCAGACCACGCAGAATGTGCGCCCGCTCCTCCGCCTTGCGCAGACGGAACTTCGTACGCCGGACGATGACCTCGATCTGGTGCGTCACCCAGTGCCGGATGAACGCGTCGATCGACAGGGTCCGCGGCACACCGTCGACCAGGGCCAGCATGTTGGCGCCGAAATTGGTCTGCAGATCGGTGTGCTTGTACAGGTTGTTCAGAACGACCTTGGCGACCGCGTCCCGCTTCAGCACGACCACCAGACGCTGACCCGTGCGCGACGAGGTCTCGTCACGGACGTCCGCGATCCCGCCGATCTTGCCGTCCTTCACCAGGTCGGCGATCTTCTGCGCCAGGTTGTCCGGGTTGGTCTGGTACGGAAGCTCCGTCACGACCAGGCACTGCCGGTTCTGGATCTCCTCGACCGCGACGACCGCACGCATCGTGATCGAGCCACGGCCGGTGCGGTACGCCTCCTCGATGCCCTTGCGGCCCACGACGAGCGCACCCGTCGGGAAGTCCGGGCCCTTGATCCGTTCGATCAGCGCGTCCAGGAGCTCCTCCTGGGAGGCCTCCGGGTGCTCCAGGTACCACTGCGCACCGTCCGCGACCTCGCGCAGGTTGTGCGGCGGGATGTTGGTCGCCATACCGACCGCGATACCGGCAGAACCATTGACCAGGAGGTTCGGGAAACGCGCCGGCAGGACCGTCGGCTCCTGGTTGCGGCCGTCGTAGTTGTCCTGGAAGTCGACGGTCTCCTCGTCGATGTCCCGAACCATCTCCATGGACAGCGGCATCATCTTGCACTCGGTGTACCGCATGGCGGCGGCCGGGTCGTTGCCCGGAGAACCGAAGTTGCCGTTGGAGTCCACCAGCGGCATCCGCATCGACCACGGCTGCGCCAGTCGCACCAGTGCGTCGTAGATCGACGAGTCACCGTGCGGGTGGTACGTACCCATGACGTCACCGACGACACGGGCACACTTGTAGAAGCCCTTCTCGGGCCGGTAACCGCCGTCGTACATCGCGTACAGCACCCGGCGGTGGACGGGCTTGAGACCGTCCCGCACGTCCGGCAGCGCACGCGAGACGATCACGGACATCGCGTAGTCGAGGTAGGAACGCTGCATCTCCGTCTCGAGCCCCACGGGCTCGACACGCATGCTCACGCCGGCGGCGGCCGGCTCCTCTTCGGGTGTCACAGGGGTGTTCTCGTCGGCCATTGCTGGTCAAAGTCCTTTCGAGCGGCGGCTTGCTGGTACGGCCGACTCAGATGTCGAGGAAGCGGACGTCCTTGGCGTTGCGCTGGATGAACGAGCGCCGCGCCTCGACGTCCTCGCCCATCAGCACCGAGAAGAGGTCGTCGGCCTGCGCCGCGTCGTCCAGCGTGACCTGGCCGAGGACCCGGTGGTCGACGTCCATCGTGGTGACGCGCAGCTCCTCGGCGTTCATCTCGCCGAGACCCTTGAAGCGCTGGATCGAGTCTTCCCTGATCCGCTTGCCGTTCTGCTTGCCCAGCTCCACCAGGGCGTCGCGCTCCCGGTCCGAGTACGCGTACTCGAAGTCGTCCCGGCCCCACTTGATCTTGTACAGCGGGGGGCGCGAGAGGTACACGTGCCCGGCCTCGACCAGCGGACGCATGAAACGGAAGAGGAACGTCAGCAGCAGGGTGTTGATGTGCTGACCGTCGACATCGGCGTCCGCCATCAGAATGATCTTGTGATAGCGGAGCTTCTCGATGTCGAAGTCCTCGTGGACACCGGTGCCGAAGGCCGAAATCAGCGCCTGGACCTCGGTGTTCTGCAGGATCTTGTCGATCCGGGCCTTCTCGACGTTCAGGATCTTGCCCCGGATCGGCAGGATGGCCTGGTACATCGGATTACGGCCCGACTTCGCCGAACCACCGGCGGAGTCACCCTCGACGATGAAGATCTCGCACTTCGTCGGATCGTTGGACTGGCAGTCGCTCAGCTTGCCCGGCAGCGAGGCGCTCTCCAGGAGCCCCTTACGACGGGTCAGATCACGCGCCTTGCGGGCCGCGACACGGGCCGTGGCCGCCGCGATGCCCTTGCGGATGATGTCCGCGGCCTCGTTCGGATTCCGGTCGAACCAGTCCGTCAGCTGCTCGTGGACCACCTTCTGGACGAAGGTCTTCGCCTCGGTGTTGCCCAGCTTGGTCTTCGTCTGCCCCTCGAACTGGGGCTCGCCCAGCTTCACCGAGATGATCGCAGTCAGACCCTCGCGGACATCCTCACCGGTGAGGTTGTCGTCCTTCTCCCGCAGCAGCTTCTTGTCCCGCGCGTACCGGTTGACCAGGGAGGTCATCGCCGCGCGGAAACCCTCCTCGTGGGTGCCGCCCTCATGCGTGTGGATCGTGTTCGCGAAGGAGTAGACACCCTCGCTGTACTGCGTGTTCCACTGCATCGCGATCTCGGCCGAGAGGAGACGCTCCTTGTCCTCGGCCTCGATGTCGATCACCGACTGGTGAATGACGTCGCCCTTGCGGGAGTTGAGGTACTTCACGAAGTCGACGATGCCGCCCTCGTAGTGGTACGTGACCGTACGGACCTGCTCCTCCTCGGCGCTCTCGGCCACCTCGGCGACTTCCGCACCCGCCGTCGCCTTCGCCGACTCACGCTCGTCCGTGAGCCTGATCGTCAGACCCTTGTTGAGGAACGCCATCTCCTGGAAGCGGCGCGACAGGGTCTCGAAGGAGTACTCGGTGGTCTCGAAGATGTCCCCGTCGGCCCAGAACGTGACCGTCGTACCCGTCTCGTCGGTGGCCTCGTTACGGGCCAGCGGAGCGGTGGGCACACCCAGCTTGTAGTCCTGGGTCCAGCGGTAACCGTCCGTCCGGACCTCGACGGAGAGACGCGACGACAGCGCGTTCACCACGGAGACACCGACACCGTGCAGACCACCGGAGACGGCATAACCGCCGCCGCCGAACTTACCGCCGGCGTGCAGGACGGTCAGCACGACCTCGACCGCCGGCTTCTTCTCCGACGGCACGATGCCGACCGGGATACCCCGGCCGTTGTCGATCACGCGGACCCCGCCGTCGGCGAGGATCGTGACGTCGATCGTGTCCGCGTGCCCGGCCATCGCCTCGTCGACCGAGTTGTCGACAACCTCTTGCACGAGGTGGTGGAGGCCTCGCTCACCGGTCGAGCCGATGTACATGCCAGGTCGCTTGCGGACCGCGTCCAGGCCCTCGAGGACGGTGATCGCGCTGGCGTCGTACGAGGGGGTGACCTCGCCGGGAGCGGATGCCTCGGCCGAGGCGATCACCTCGCCGCTCTCACCGGGTGTGGACGGAATGTTCTCGTTGGGGTTGCCGGAATCGGCCACGAAGCGCCCTTTCTGGCACAGCACAGGCCGTTCTCCGGACAGTCGGGAGCGGCTGCGTCGTTCGGCTTGTATCGACGACTCCCGCGACGGTGCGGGATTGTTCACCAGTCTACCGGTAGCGCCGACACGAATGGGGGTTTGCCGGTACCTGAGTACGCATGTGCCGCCCTGGATGAGCGCCTGACGACTCCCCATATTCAGGAAGGGCTCCCAAGAGCCCCACGCGGGCATTAAGCGCTTCGGCCTGTCAACGATTCGCTACCGTGAGGGACGCCCCACTCCCCCCCGTACGCCCTCAACCACCACATACCCGTACAACATGGACGCGACGGACAGCGCCACCGAGAAGACGGCACCGCAATCCGACCGCCTCCGAACACGCCCCCACGCCTCTCAAGGACGCGAAAAACCCCAGCTCAGACGGCCCTCAGCCATACGTATCGCCAGGACCGGTGCTCCCCGGCGCCCGCAGTGGACCGAACCTGCGCTGCGGGCCCCCCGGCCCCAACACCTTGATCATCCGCACCGTGCCGTGCCCCAGATCCGCATTCAGCCGGGCCACCAGCTGCGGCGCCAGCAACCGCAGCTGCGTCGCCCACGCCGTCGAATCGCACTGCACCGTCAGCACCCGCTCGTCCGGATCCTCGTCGTACCGCAACGGCACACAGTGATTCGCCAGATCTTCACCCACGATCTGCGGCCAACGCCCCATCACCCCGCCCACCGCCGCCGGCGTCTCCCAGCCACGCTCAGTGATCAGACGATTGATCGCGGCCCCCAACGGCAACGGATCCCGCCCATCCGCCCGCGCCCCCGAACGCAGCCCACCACCCCGCCTGGCCTGCTTCTTCTGCTGCGCCGCGGCACCACGCGCCCGCGCCTGCTCCTTCGCCGCACGCAACGCCACCCGCGCCAGATCCACCCCCGACGGCTCCGGCTGCTTCCCCTCCACCGGCCGCCCCTGCGACGGCTCCCCAGAAGTCCCGGCGGTCCCGGACACCTCACGGCCGTTCACAGCCGCTCCACCTCACCCGCGGACACCACATACCGCGCCCCCGCCAGAACTCCCGGAACGTCGTCGTCCACCGCCGCCGTCACCAGCACCTGCTCACCCGGAGCCACCAACTCCGCCAACCGCTCACGACGACGCGCATCCAGCTCCGCGAAAACATCGTCCAGCACCAGCACCGGCTCATTGCCCTCGCTGCGCAGCAGATCGTACGAAGCCAGCCGCAGCGCCAACGCGTACGACCAGGACTCACCATGGCTCGCGTACCCCTTGGCCGGCATACCCCGCAGCCCCAGCAGCAGATCATCACGGTGCGGCCCGACCAACGTCACACCCCGCTCGATCTCCTGCTTACGGACCTCCACCAGGGCCGCGATCAGCTGCTCGTACAGCTCCTCACGCGTACGCGCCGAATCCACCCCCGCACCGACCGAACTCCGGTACTCCAACGCCACCGGACCACCGCCCGGCGCCACATCCCCGTACGCCTTGTCGGCCAACGGCTGCAACGTGGCAATCAGATCCAGCCGCTGCGCCAGCAGCTCCGCACCCACCCGGCCCAGATGCTGGTCCCACACATCGAGCGTCGACAGATCCATCGACCGGCCACCGTGCCTGCGTGCCATCGCCGCCGACTTCAGCAAGGTGTTGCGCTGCTTCAGCACCCGCTCGTAGTCCGAACGCACTCCCCCCATCCGCGGCGAACGCGCCGTGATCAGCTCGTCGAGAAAACGCCGACGCTCCCCGGGATCGCCCTTGACCAGCGCCAGATCCTCCGGCGCGAACAGCACCGTACGTACGATCCCCAGCACATCACGCGGCCTGACCTGCGACGACCTATTGATCCGGGCCCGATTGGCCTTGCCCGGATTGAGCTCCAGCTCGATCAGCTGCGAACGCTCGCCCTCTGTGACAGCCGCCCGGACGACAGCCCGGTCCGCTCCCATCCGCACCAGCGGCGCGTCGGAGGAGACCCGATGGCTGCCGAGCGTCGCCAGGTAGCCGACGGCCTCCACCAGATTCGTCTTGCCCTGCCCGTTGGCCCCCACGAAAGCGGTGACGCCCGGATCGAGAGGTACTTCGACCCGGGCGTACGAGCGGAAGTCGGCCAGCGAGAGATGCGTCACATGCATGGTGTACGCCGACCTTCCCGGCTTCCTGCTCCGTGCTCCGTGATGCGGGTCGGACCTGACGGCCCGGCCCGCTCCTCGTCGCGGTTACTTCGTGTTCTGCTTCTTGCCGATCAACTTCTTGTCGACCTGCTTCTCGCCGATCTACTTCTTGTTCTCGACCGCGTGGCCACCGAACTGGTTGCGCAGCGCGGCAATCATCTTCATCTGCGGGGAGTCGTCCTGCCGCGAAGCGAAACGCGCGAAGAGCGACGCCGTGATGGCGGGCAGCGGCACCGCGTTGTCGATCGCGGCCTCCACCGTCCAGCGGCCCTCGCCGGAGTCGGCGGCGAAACCACGGAGCTTGTCGAGGTGCTCGTCGTCGTCCAGCGCGTTGACCGCCAGGTCGAGCAGCCAGGAACGGATGACCGTGCCCTCCTGCCAGGAACGGAAGACCTCGCGCACATCGGTGACGGAGTCGACCTTCTCCAGCAGTTCCCAGCCTTCGGCGTAGGCCTGCATCATGGCGTACTCGATGCCGTTGTGGACCATCTTCGCAAAGTGGCCGGCGCCGACCTTGCCCGCGTGGACGGAACCGAAGTCGCCCTCGGGCTTCAGCGCGTCGAAGACCGGCTGGACCTTCGCCACGTTCTCGGCGTCGCCGCCGTACATCAGCGCGTAGCCGTTCTCCAGGCCCCAGACACCGCCGGAGACGCCGCAGTCCACGAAGCCGATGCCCTTGATGCCCAGCTCGACCGCGTGCTTCTCGTCGTCCGTCCAGCGGGAATTCCCGCCGTCCACGACGATGTCACCGGGCGAGAGGAGGCCGGCCAGCTCGTCGATGGTGGCCTGGGTCGGGGCACCGGCCGGCACCATCACCCAGACGACCCGCGGGCCCTTCAGCTTGCCCACGAGCTCTTCGAGGCTACGGACATCGGAGACGTCCGGGTTGCGGTCGTAACCGATGACGGTGTGGCCTGCGCGGCGGATGCGCTCGCGCATGTTGCCGCCCATCTTGCCGAGGCCGACGAGACCGAGCTCCATCAGAGATTCCTTAAGCGTTGTGCCGATTCGTACCCAAAGCCGAGCCTACGCCCGGCCGGGGACAGACCGACGGGCATGCTCGGCGCTGAGCGTGCCCGTCGGAAACTGTCCATGCGGGACCGATGGCTTGATCAGCCGGAAAGACGGACCGGCATGATCAGGTACTTGTACGCCTCGTCCGCCTCGGCGTCCACGGCCGGGCGGCCGCTGAGCAGCGCGGGCTTGGTGGACGTCGTGAAGGAGAGCTGGGCGGCCGGGGAGTCGATCGCGCTCAGCCCGTCCAGCAGGAAGGTCGGGTTGAAGGCGATCGAGATGTCGTCGCCCTCCAGCACCGCATCGACCCGCTCCACAGCCTGTGCGTCATCACTGGAACCCGCCTCCAGGATCAGCACACCCTGCTCGAAGCTGAGCCGCACCGGTGTGTTCCGCTCGGCGACGAGGGCCACGCGCTTGACGGCCTCGACGAACGGCGCGGTCTCGATGACCGCGACCGAGTTGAACTCGGTGGGGAACAGCGTGCGGTACTTCGGCAGATCGCCTTCCAGCAGTCGTGTGGTCGTGCGCCGGCCCGCTCCCTCGAAACCGATCAGCCCCTCACCGGCACCCGAGCCGGACAGCGCCAGCGTCACCGTGTCACCGCTGGTCAGGGCCTTGGCCGTGTCCAGCAGGGTCTTGGCGGGCACCAGGGCGACAGCCGACGCATCCGGGTTCTCCGGCTTCCAGAGGAACTCGCGGACCGCGAAGCGGTAGCGGTCGGTGGAGGCCAGGGTGACGGTCTCGCCCTCGATCTCGATCCGCACACCGGTCAGGACCGGCAGCGTGTCGTCACGGCCCGCAGCGATGGCGACCTGGGCGGCGGCCGAGGCGAAGACCTCACCGGGGACCGTGCCGGTCGCGGTCGGCATCGCGGGCAGCGCCGGGTACTCCTCCACAGGAAGGGTGTGGAGTGTGAATCGCGAGGAGCCGCAGACCACGGTCGCCCGTACACCGTCTGTGGAAATCTCCACCGGGCGGTTGGGAAGGGCCCGGCAGATGTCGGCAAGCAGCCGGCCGGAGACCAGCACCGTGCCGTCCTCCTCGACCTCCGCGTCCACCGAGACCCGGGCCGAGACCTCGTAGTCGAAGCTGGAGAAGCTGAGGACGCCGTCCTCCGCCTTCAGCAGAAGACCCGCAAGAACGGGCGCCGGCGGACGGGCCGGGAGGCTACGGGCCACCCAGGCCACAGCCTCCGCGAGTACATCGCGCTCCACCCGGATCTTCACCGGAACCGCCTCCTGCTGTTGCTCGCTCGCCCTGCTGGCCTTCGTCGTCCGATCGCGTCTCCCGCCGATGACAGCAGGAGGACGACGGGGACCAGTCTGACGTACGGCACCGACACTCGGTGCTGCTCGGGGTCAAGTCGCGACAACAGGCTCGGAGCGCCCCGGCCCCGAGTTGTGCACAGGCCCCACTTCGAAGCGGATTCCGGGCTAACTATAGGTGGCAGTAGTAGTAGGGCCTGTGGAAACGGTGGATAACGTCGTTTTCGCAGGTCAGGCCCAGTTTTTTGTCCACCGACCCTGTGGGTGGGGCCAGTGGACAACCCGGTGTTTCTGTGGACGGACGAAAGTTCTGCACACCCGGTACACAGGGCAAGGGGGTTTCTCCCCAGGGCTGTCCCCAGCTTTACCCAGGTTCCCCACAGCCCAACCGACCCTCTCGGTGTGACGCCTTTCACTCGGCACAGTGAAAGGCGTCGTCGCGTTGCCGAACAGTGGACAGGGATGTGGAGAAGCCCGATCAAGCTGGGGACAACACAGCCCGCGCTGTGGGCCGCCGGTGGACAACATCATCGACCCCCTGTGGACGAAGATGTTGTCCACAGGCTGTGGATCATTGTTGACCACAAATCCCCAGGCCCTTGACCTGGCCTGATGGAGTATCGGCAGTCGCCCCTGTGGAAGCAATATGGGACAACTTCTGGGTCCCCAGGCTGTGGAGGGGAAAATCTCCCCAGATCTGTGGAGAACGGGCGCCCGACGGCAGGTATTCGAACACCGCGACCGCTGCGGAGCCGCGGAGTCCGGCGTGGGAGGGGCTTCCGAGCGGGTTTCGCAACGGTCTCGGAGGGGGTGGAGTGACTCCGGAGTGGGCTTCGGCGGCTTCGGAGTCACTTTGGAGGGGCTCGGACGGGGCTTCGCAGGGGCTCCGGAAGGACTCGGAGGGGCTTCGGAGGGACTGCGGCGCGGGGCTCCGGACAACAAGAAGGGCGCCTGCGGAACCCGGTGAAGGTTCCGCAGGCGCCCTTCCGGCGCGTACGGGGCGTATGCGTGCCGGCGGCCCGTCAGCCGTTCTTGATGCGGTTGGTGAGCTCGGTGACCTGGTTGTAGATGGAGCGTCGCTCCGCCATCAGCGCGCGGATCTTCCGGTCCGCGTGCATCACCGTCGTATGGTCGCGGCCGCCGAACTGCGCCCCGATCTTGGGCAGCGAAAGATCGGTCAGCTCCCGGCAGAGGTACATCGCGATCTGTCGGGCCGTCACCAGCACGCGGCTGCGCGAGGTTCCGCAGAGATCATCCACCGTCAGACCGAAGTAATCCGCGGTCGCCGCCATGATGGCCGTGGCCGTGATCTCAGGGGCCGAGTCCTCGCCACCGGGAATCAGATCCTTCAGCACGTGCTCGGTCAGCCCGAGATCGACCGGCTGGCGATTGAGGCTCGCGAAGGCCGTGACCCGGATCAGTGCCCCCTCCAACTCCCTGATGTTCCGGGAGATACGGGAGGCGATGAACTCCAGTACCTCCGGCGGGGCGTTGAGCTGCTCCTGCACCGCCTTCTTACGGAGGATCGCGATCCGCGTCTCCAGCTCCGGCGGCTGGACATCGGTGGTCAGACCCCACTCGAAACGGTTCCGCAGCCGGTCCTCCAGGGTCACCAGCTGCTTGGGCGGCCGGTCCGAGGACAGCACGATCTGCTTGTTGGCGTTGTGGAGCGTATTGAAGGTGTGGAAGAACTCCTCCTGCGTCGACTCCTTGCTCGCCAGGAACTGGATGTCGTCGACCAGCAGGATGTCCACATCGCGGTAGCGCTTGCGGAAGGTGTCGCCCTTGCCGTCGCGGATCGAGTTGATGAACTCGTTGGTGAACTCCTCGGAGCTCACGTACCGCACCCGGGTGCCCGGGTAGAGGCTGCGCGCATAGTGCCCGATGGCGTGCAGCAGATGGGTCTTGCCGAGTCCCGACTCCCCATAGATGAAGAGCGGGTTGTACGCCTTGGCGGGCGCTTCGGCGACCGCGACCGCCGCGGCGTGCGCGAACCGGTTGGACGCGCCGATGACGAACGTGTCGAAGAGGTACTTCGGATTCAGCCGGGCCGCCGGCTCACCGGCGCCGGGCGCGGCGGCGGTCTGCGCGCCCATCGGCCCGGTGGCGCCGCCGGGCCGTCCGGTGCCGGCGCCGCCCTGCCGGTGCTGGGTCTGGGGGTCCTGCATGTCGTGGCGCTCGGGGCGCTGCTGCTCGTAACCCTGACGCTCGGACGGCTGCGGCCGGTAGTCGTGCTGCGGCTGCTGGGGACGGCCGCCGGCGTACGGCTCCCGCCACTGCTCCGCCGAGGTGTCGCGGTCCTGGAATCCGCCGAGCCGGGGCTGCTGCCAGGAGAGGTCCTCCTGGGTGCGCGGCCACGCACCGGGGTCGCGGCGCTGCTGCTGGTAGTCGGGGTAGGCGGGCCGGGCGGTCGGCATGCCGTCGTCCGAGGGCCGGTGCCCGTATCCGTCGTACGCGTCATTGTGCTGACGCTCATCGTGCTGCGGTCCCGGGTAGCGGTGCTGCTGAGGCTGCGGGGACTGGTGCATCGGGGGCGCGGGCGGGTTCGGAGGTTCGCCCGCGGAGTCGTCGACGGTGATCGCGATGCGGATCGGGCGGCCGCATTCGCGGCTCAGCGTCTCGCTGATGAGCGGCGCGAGCCGGCCTTCCAGTACGCGCTTGCCCCATTCGTTGGGGACGGCGAGCAGCGCGGTGTCGGCGACCAGTGCGAGCGGCTGGCAGCGCTCGATCCACTGCTTGTCCTTCGGCTCGATGCCCTGCTGGCCCTCCCCGAGGAGTTGCTCCAGCACTCGTGGCCACACTGCGGCAAGATCGGCAGGTACATCAGCCACAAGGCACGCTCTCTCGCTGGTCCCACGAATGTGTGGTTCTCGGGACGGGATGGTTCGGGATGGGTGAGGACCGGCAGGCAGGAAGAAAAAGAACCGGGGTTCAGCCACGGTAGTCAGGCGGACCCGCGTGGTTCAAGTTGTTGTCCACAGCCTGTGCATAGTGCGGGGTGCGCTAGAGCCGGTTTGACCGGGCGGCGTGGCCGCGCGTACCGTGGCCAGGTCGAGTTGTCGATGGCTGCTGCCGCCTGCCTCCGATGGGCAAAGATCACGATCTGTGATCGTGAAGCGGTGCACTAGAGCGTTTACGCGAGTCTCTCGTGGGCGCACGGTGACAGCCAGGCGATGTCCCGCCAACACACGAGTCATTTCTGGAGCCCCCGAGTGAGCAAGCGCACCTTCCAGCCGAACAACCGTCGTCGCGCGAAGACCCACGGCTTCCGGCTGCGGATGCGCACCCGTGCCGGCCGCGCGATTCTCGCGTCCCGCCGTGGCAAGGGTCGCGCCAACCTGTCCGCCTGATCGCTTACAGGTCATGACGTGCTGCCTACCGAGAATCGGCTGAGGCGGCGCGAGGACTTCGCGACCGCAGTACGTCGAGGACGCCGGGCCGGCCGCCCGCTACTCGTCGTTCATCTACGCAGCGGTGCAACGGACCCGCACGTGACTGGGGAGAGTGCTCCCCCGCCGCGTGCGGGTTTCGTTGTCAGCAAAGCTGTGGGTGGAGCGGTCGTACGCACAGCGGTGAAGCGCAGGCTTCGCCACTTGGTCCGCGAACGACTGGCCCTGCTGCCCCCCGGTAGCCTGGTTGTCGTACGAGCGTTGCCCGGAGCGGGTGACGCCGACCATGAACAGCTGGCCCGAGACCTGGATGCCGCTCTTCAGCGGCTGCTGGGAGGGGGCGTGCGATGAAGTACCCGCTGCTGGCTCTTATCAAGTTGTACCAGTGGACGATCAGCCCACTTCTCGGGCCTGTCTGCCGTTACTACCCGTCGTGTTCCCACTATGGATATACGGCGATCGACCGGCACGGAGCGATCAAGGGAACTGCGCTGACGGCCTGGCGCATCCTGCGGTGCAATCCGTGGTCACCCGGTGGCGTGGACCATGTTCCACCACGCAAACGTCCGCGTTGGCACGAACTGCTGCGTACTGCCATACGCGGTGGCAAGGGCGGGGACTCCGCCGCTGATGTGCCTCCCGGGGGGTCGGTTTCCGATTCCCCGAGCCCGGCCGCAGAGACCTCGCCCAATGCTCAAGGAGCTTGATTAGTGGACACGATTGCCAGTCTGTTCAGCTTTATCACCTGGCCCGTTTCATGGGTCATCGTCCAGTTCCACAAGTTGTACGGAGCGATCTTCGGCGATGACACGGGCTGGGCCTGGGGCCTGTCCATCGTGTCCCTGGTGGTACTGATCCGGATCTGCCTGATCCCGCTTTTCGTTAAGCAGATCAAGTCGACCCGGAACATGCAGGTGCTCCAGCCGAAGATGAAGGCGATCCAGGAGCGCTACAAGAGCGACAAGCAGCGTCAGTCCGAAGAGATGATGAAGCTGTACAAGGAGACGGGCACCAACCCGCTCTCCTCGTGCCTTCCCATCCTGGCGCAGTCGCCGTTCTTCTTCGCCCTGTATCACGTGCTCTCGGCCATCGCCTCGGGCAAGACGATCGGTGTCATCGACCAGCCGCTGCTCGACAGCGCCCGTAAGGCACACATCTTCGGTGCTCCGCTCGCTGCCAAGTTCATGGACAGCGCGTCGGACGTCAGCGCTCTCGGTGCCTCTTTGCTCGACGTCCGGGTCGTCACCGCGGTCATGATTGTGATGATGTCGGCGTCGCAGTTCTTCACCCAGCGCCAGCTGATGACGAAGAACGTCGACCTGACGGTCAAGACGCCGTACATGCAGCAGCAGAAGATGCTGATGTACATCTTCCCGCTGATCTTCGCCGTCATGGGCATCAACTTCCCCGTCGGTGTCCTCGTCTACTGGCTGACCACCAACGTCTGGACCATGGGTCAGCAGATGTACGTGATCAACCAGAACCCGACCCCGGGCAGCAAGGCGCAGGACCAGTACCTGGGACGTCTGCTGAAGAGCGTCACCGCTCACGGTGAGGTGCGTGGCAGGACCAAGCGCAATACGGTCAAGCGGATCGTGTCCAAGGGTCCGGACCGTAACGACATCGAGCGGAAGTTCATCACGGGACTGGCCAAGCTGGGCCTCGCCGCCCAGGAGGACGGCACGGTGATCAAGAGCGACACGGCTGTTGCCGAGGCCGAGGGCGGAGCCGCGCAGCGGCGTCAGCAGCCCAAGCGGCAGACCAAGGCCCAGCGCCAGACCGCCGCCCAGCAGGCCAAGGAGGCCGGTTCTGCCGAGCCGGAGTCCAAGACCTCCCTGGACAAGCGGGACGCATCACAGGACGACGACAAGCCCAAGCCGGCGGGCAAGCCCGCGTCCGGCTCCTCACGCCAAGCCAAGTCCGGACAGCGCAAGGGTCCGCAGCGGCCCAAGCACCCGTCCAAGAAGTAAGAAGGAGTCCATCCGTGACGGAAGGCACCACCTCCACGGCCGCTGAGGGCAGCGACACCTTGACCCGCCTCGAGCAGGAGGGTGAGATCGCAGCGGATTACCTCGAGGGTCTGCTCGACATCGCCGATCTCGACGGCGACATCGACATGGACGTCGAGGCGGACCGGGCCGCGGTCTCGATCATCAGTGACTCGGCACGTGATCTGCAGAAGCTCGTGGGCCGCGACGGTGAGGTGCTGGAGGCGCTCCAGGAGCTGACGCGGCTTGCTGTGCACCGGGAGACCGGTGACCGCAGTCGTCTGATGCTGGACATCGCCGGGTTCCGGGCCAAGAAGCGGGCCGAGCTCGCCGAGCTGGGTGCCAAGGCCGCGGACGAGGTCAAGAGCACCGGTGAGCCGGTGAAGCTGGACCCGATGACGCCGTTCGAACGCAAGGTTGTGCACGATGCGGTTGCGGCCGCCGGTCTGCGCAGCGAGTCCGAGGGCGAGGAGCCGCAGCGCTTCGTCGTCGTTCTCCCGGCCTGACCAGACCCTTGTTCTGTCGGCCCCGTCTGTTCGCAGGCGGGGCCGATCTTTGTCAGCCTGATAGTCAGCCACCCACAGTGCGGTAGTGCGGTATGGAAGGACGGTTCCCGTGACGGCGGAAGTAGAGCTTCCCCAGGCGCCTGAAGGCGCGCAGGCGGTTTTCGGCGAGTTCTTCCCGGAGGCTGTCCGGTACGCGGAACTGCTGGCGGATGCCGGAGTGAAACGGGGACTGATCGGTCCACGTGAGGTGCCGCGGCTTTGGGAGCGGCATCTGCTGAACTGTGCCGTGCTCTCCGAGGTCGTGCCCGAGGGCGTCACGGTCTGCGATGTGGGCTCCGGCGCGGGCCTCCCGGGTATTCCGCTCGCACTGGTGCGTCCGGACCTCAAGATCACCTTGTTGGAGCCCTTGCTGCGGCGGACGAATTTCCTTCAGGAGGTCGTCGAACTGTTGGGGCTGAGCCACGTGACGGTTGTGCGCGGTCGGGCCGAGGAGGTTCTGGGGACCCTTCAACCGGTTCACGTCGTTACGGCTCGGGCTGTGGCACCGCTCGACCGGCTGGCCGGCTGGGGCGTTCCGCTGCTGCGTCCGTACGGAGAGATGCTGGCGCTCAAGGGGGACACCGCCGAGGAGGAGATCATCGGTGCGCGGGCGGCCTTGAGCAAGCTCGGTGTGGTGGAGACCGAGGTGCTGCATGTCGGCGAGGGCATCGTCGATCCGATGTCCACGGTGGTGCGAGTGGTGGTCGGGGAGAGTCCGGGCGGTGTGAGGTTCGCCGCAAAGAGGGCCAAGGCCGCGAGGACGAGTCGTACGAGGCGCCGTCGCTGACACGCTCCGGCCACGTTGCGGAATCAGCCGTTACATGCAGTTTGCTCCGCCTGTTGGTGATGCTCCGGGTAAGCAGTCGTACGTGCCCCACGCGGAGTGTCGTGCCCCTGTAGCTACGCTGCGGGGGCATCGTGTTTCACGTGAAACGTCGCTCTCTGCTGCATGGGATCATCAGCCGCGGTCGTGCGGCTGCCGCGCCGCGGCATCGCAAGCCCGTTAGAGCTATGGAATTGTCCACAGAAGTGGATTCATCCACAGAAGAGCGGGCCTCGCTGGTTCACGACCCCGAAAGCATGGCAGGCTCTGTGCATTGTGAGCCTGAAGTCGAGGAGAGTGAATCCTTGCGGTCCGACGCCAACATCGCGGGACCGATGACCGACCCGGTCCCCGGTCCCCGAACCGAATCGGCGGGGGAGGGTGTTTCACGTGAAACACCGCCGCCGATGGATGACACACCCATCGGTCGCGCGGCCCAGCTGGCGGTCGAGGCCCTAGGCCGCGCCGGCGAGGGCCTGCCCCGTCCTGACCGGACGCGCGTCATGGTGGTGGCCAATCAGAAGGGTGGAGTGGGCAAGACGACCACGACGGTCAACCTTGCAGCTTCGCTCGCGCTTCACGGCGCACGTGTTCTGGTGGTGGACCTCGACCCGCAGGGGAATGCCTCTACGGCTCTGGGTATCGATCACCATGCCGAAGTTCCCTCCATCTATGACGTCCTGGTGGAGAGCCGGCCGCTCTCCGAGGTGGTTCAGCCTGTTCCGGACGTCGAAGGTCTCTTCTGCGCCCCCGCCACGATCGATCTCGCCGGTGCGGAGATCGAGCTGGTGTCGCTGGTGGCGCGGGAGAGTCGACTGCAGCGGGCGATCCAGGCGTATGAGCAGCCGCTGGACTACATTCTGATCGACTGCCCGCCTTCGCTCGGCCTGCTGACGGTCAATGCCCTGGTCGCCGGCGCCGAGGTACTGATCCCCATTCAGTGTGAGTACTACGCGCTGGAGGGGCTGGGGCAGCTGCTGCGGAATGTGGACCTGGTGCGGGGGCATCTCAACCCCGACCTTCATGTGTCCACGATTCTGCTCACCATGTATGACGGCAGGACCAGGCTCGCTTCGCAGGTCGCGGAGGAGGTGCGCAGTCACTTCGGTAAGGAGGTGCTGCGGACGAACATTCCGCGGTC
Source organism: Streptomyces sp. NBC_00846 (assembly GCF_045207325.1). NCBI lineage: Bacteria > Bacillati > Actinomycetota > Actinomycetes > Kitasatosporales > Streptomycetaceae > Streptomyces > Streptomyces sp. NBC_00846. Next base: position 3,723,180 of record NZ_CP108846.1, read on the forward strand.
GGTGCGGATTTCGGAGGCACCGAGCTATGGGCAGACCGTGCTGACCTATGACCCGGGTTCGAGCGGGTCGCTTTCGTACCTCGAAGCGGCGCGTGAGATCGCGTTGCGGGGTGTCGGGGTGCAGTACGAGGCCCAGCATGCCCACACGGGCAGCGGGAACAGCCAGCAGAGCATTTCGGAGGGGATCCAGTGAGTGAGCGCCGAAGAGGGTTGGGGCGTGGGCTAGGTGCCCTGATCCCCGCCGCTCCGCAGGAGAAGCAGGTGCCGTCTGCGGGGGCGGGATCGGCCTCTCCCGGGGCGGGGCCGGTGATGACGGCAGAGCGGGGGATGGCCGCTGCGAAGGTGGCCACTCTTGCGTCCGCTCCGGTTGTGCCGGAGCCGAGTGCGCAGGTTTCGGAGCCCGAGGCGTCCGCAGCATCGGTGGGAGCCGCAGGGGCGTACTTTGCCGAGGTTCCTCTCGGCTCCATCACCCCTAATCCGCGTCAGCCCCGTGAGGTGTTCGACGAGGACGCCCTTGCCGAATTGGTCACCTCCATCAAGGAGGTGGGTCTTCTCCAGCCCGTTGTCGTGCGGAAGACGGGTCCGGAGCGCTATGAGCTCATCATGGGCGAGCGGCGCTGGAGGGCGTGCCGGGAGGCGGGTCTGGAGCGGATCCCGGCGATCGTCCGGGCCACGGAGGACGAGAAGCTGCTCCTGGACGCACTTCTGGAGAACCTTCACCGGGCTCAGCTGAATCCGTTGGAGGAGGCGGCTGCCTATGACCAGTTGCTCAAGGACTTCAAGTGCACGCATGACCAGCTGGCGGACCGGATCGGGCGTTCCCGTCCGCAGGTGTCCAACACACTGCGTCTGCTCAGGCTTTCGCCTCCGGTGCAGCGCAGGGTCGCGGCCGGGGTCTTGTCGGCGGGGCATGCGCGGGCACTGTTGTCCGTGGACGACTCGGAGGAGCAGGACAGGCTGGCGCATCGCATTGTGGCCGAGGGGCTCTCTGTGCGGGCGATCGAAGAGATCGTGACCCTCATGGGGTCCAGGCCGACGAGTCCTGCCAAGTCCAAGGGGCCGCGGGCCGGTGGACGGGTGTCGCCGGCGCTGTCCGATCTTGCTTCCCGGCTCTCGGACCGCTTCGAGACCAGAGTGAAGGTCGACCTCGGGCAGAAGAAGGGAAAGATCGTCGTCGAGTTCGCGTCGATGGAGGATCTGGACCGCATTCTCGGCAGTCTGGCACCGGGCGAGGGGCGGGTGCTGGACCGGGAACCGTCTGAGGACCCTGCCGGGGACGACGAGGGCTGATCTCTGCCGGATGAGTGTTGGGGTGGGCTGTGTTCCGATGGATACCGGAACACAGCCCACCCTTTGCTTTCTCTCGGTGTCGGCTTGACCCCTGGGTGGATACGATGCGTTCTGGTATGGCACATCCGTTCTGAGCCACCTCGGTGGGGGGCCATGCGATCAGTGACCCACTGCCGACGGGTGGCAGTGGGGTTGGGCCTGGGGGTCGCTGTCGGAGGGTTCGCCGGCAGTCTGCTCCTGGAACGGAGTGCACTGACTGCCGCACACGATGCGGCGGGCGAAGGAAGCGAGGAGCAGCTTCATGGGGCGCCGGCTCGTACCGCTCACACTGGACAATCTTTCCGATCTCCCGAAGCGCTGCCGCTCGTGTGTCTTCTGGGAGCTTGATCCGGTCAGCGGCGAAGCTGCAGTAAAGGCGGGAACGCCCGAGCTGGAGAAAGAGTCGTGGATTTCGGCTGTTCTGCTGGAGTGGGGTTCGTGCGGTCGCGTTGTCCATGTCGACGATGTGCCGGTGGGCTTCGTTCTCTACGCACCACCGGCCTATGTACCGCGTTCGACTGCCTTTCCTACGAGCCCCGTCTCCCCCGATGCCGTGCAGCTGATGACTGCCTGGATCATGCCGGGGTACCAGGGGCAGGGGCTGGGCCGGGTCATGGTGCAGACCGTCGCCAAGGACCTGCTGCGTCGGGGATTCAAGGCGATCGAGGTTTTCGGCGATGCCCGGTGGAAGGAGCCTGCCTGCATGCTTCCCGCGGATCATCTCCTCGCGGTCGGCTTCAAGACCGTACGGCCGCATCCTGTCCATCCGCGGCTGAGACTCGAACTGCGGACGACGCTCTCCTGGAAGGAAGACGTCGAGCTGGCACTGGATCGATTGCTGGGTGCTGTCCAGAAGGAACCGGCGCTGCGGCCGCTGTGATCCGAACGAACATGACCATGAGTAACGGGTCCATCCCCTGCCAGGGGATGGACCCGTTTCACGTGAAACATCGAACCACGGCTCTTCTAGTGCCGTAGCAGACAACGTTTGCCCTGTTGTTATGTGACGCGCCGTCCGGGGTGCTGTGCCGGGCGGCACGTGGCCGTCACCCTGGCTGGGTGGCGGAACGAGTACATGTACGCGAGATCGACGATGACGAGGGCAGACGGCTCCTACGGATCATCCGCAGGGGCACTGGGTCGGTGGTGACCTGGCGGCGGGCCCAGATGGTGCTGCTGTCCGCGCAGGGCATGCCGGTCGCGAAGATCGCCGAGGTGTCGTTCACCAGCAATGACCGGGTCCGGGACGTGATCCACAACTTCAACACCGACGGCTTCGAGTCGCTGTATCCGAAGTACAAGGGCGGTCGTCCCAGGACGTTCACGCTGCCCGAGCGGCGCGAGATCAAGAAGATCGCGAAGTCCAAGCCGACCGAGCACGACCTGCCGTTCTCGACCTGGAGCCTGACCAAGCTGGCGGACTTCCTGGTTGCCGAGGGGGTGGTCGACGACATCAGCCACGAGGGCCTGCGCATCCTGCTCCGCGAGGAAGGCGTCTCGTTTCAACGCCTGAAGACTTGGAAGACCTCCGGCGATCCGGACTACGCGGCCAAGAAGGCCCGCGTCGAACACCTCTACGCGATCGCCGACGGCGAGGTCATACCCGAGGACGGCGAGCCCGAAGTCATCTTCTGTCTGGACGAGTTCGGGCCGCTCAACCTGATGCCTCACCCGGGTCGGCAATGGGCCGAGCGCGGCGGCAAGCACAAGGACTCCGACCGTGAACCACGCCGGCGACGGCGGGCGACCTACAACCGCTACGGCGGAGTGCGGCACCTGTTCGCCGCCCTGGACCTGGCCAAGGACAAGCTCTACGGCCACATCAAGCCGGTCAAGAAGCGGACGCAGTTCCTGGAGTTCTGCCGCTACCTGCGCACCCTCTACCCGCCGACGGTGCGGATCGCGATCGTCTGCGACAACTTTTCCCCGCATCTGACCACGAAGAGGTGCCAACGGGTCGGCACCTGGGCGGCGGCGAACAACGTCGAGATCGCCTACACCCCGACGAACTCCTCCTGGCTCAACCGCATCGAGGCACAGTTCACCGCCCTGCGCTACTTCACCCTTGACGGCACCGACCACGCCACCCACAAGGAACAGGGCAGCATGATCCGCCGCTACATCATCTGGCGAAACCGCCATGCCAGCGACCGGCACCTACGCGCCATCGTAGACAGGGCAAACGTTGCTTGATGCGGCACTAGCTGATGAAGCCTTCGAGGTCCCGGAGGAGCGCGGCCTTCGGCTTGGCTCCGACGATGGTCTTGGCAACCTCGCCGTCCTTGTAGACGTTCAGGGTCGGGATGGACATGACGCCGTACTTGGCGGCCGTGGCCGGGTTCTCGTCGATGTTGAGCTTGACGATCTCGATCTCGTCGCCGTGCTCGGCAGCGATGGCTTCCAGGGAGGGCGCGATCTGGCGGCACGGACCGCACCAGGCGGCCCAGAAGTCCACCAGTACCGGCTTCTCGCTCTTCAGGACCACCTCGTCGAAGGAGTCGTCGGTCACGTTCTTCAGGTCGCCGGCCACGGCGGCCTCCTAACTTCTTAGGGGTGTGTGGGGTGAGAGGCGCGGGTCAGACGGTGGCCGCGGCGGCCTTCTCGTCGTCGGCGAGCGCAGCGAGGAAGCGCTCGGCGTCGAGAGCGGCCGAGCAGCCGGTGCCGGCAGCGGTGATGGCCTGTCGGTAGGTGTGGTCGACGACATCACCGGCGCCGAAGACGCCGGTCACGTTGGTGCGCGTCGAGGGGACGTCGACCCTGAGGTAGCCCTCGTCGTCGAGTTCGAGCTGCCCCTTGAAGAGCTCGGTGCGCGGGTCGTGGCCCACTGCGATGAACAGACCGGTCACCGCGAGCTCGGATGTCGCTGCGGTCTTGGTGTTCCGAAGGGTCAGACCGGACAGCTTCTGCTCGCCCTGGATTCCCGCGACCTCGCTGTCCCAGGCGAACTTGATCTTCGGGTCGGCGAAGGCGCGGTCCTGCATGGCCTTGGAGGCACGCAGCGAGTCACGGCGGTGGACGATGGTGACGGACTTGGCGAAGCGGGAGAGGAAGGTTGCCTCCTCCATCGCGGTGTCGCCGCCGCCGACCACTGCGATGTCCTGGTCCTTGAAGAAGAATCCGTCACAGGTCGCGCACCAGGAGACGCCGCGGCCGGAGAGGGCGTCCTCGTTGGGCAGGCCCAGCTTGCGGTGCTGGGAGCCGGTCGTCACGATGACGGCCTTGGCGCGGTGCACCGTGCCGGCGGTGTCGGTGACCGTCTTGATGTCGCCGGTGAGGTCCACGGAGACGACATCGTCGGGGACGAGCTCGGCGCCGAAGCGCTCGGCCTGGGCGCGCATGTTGTCCATGAGCTCAGGGCCCATGATCCCGTCCTGGAAGCCCGGGAAGTTCTCCACGTCGGTGGTGTTCATCAGAGCGCCGCCGGCGGTGACGGCGCCCTCGAACACCAGCGGCTTCAGCGAGGCGCGTGCGGTGTAAAGGGCGGCCGTGTAGCCCGCGGGGCCGGAGCCGATGATGATCACATTACGGACGTCGCTCACGGGTTTCTTCCTCGTCTCTGCAGACTGCCTACTGTCCACGCCTGATGGGGTCGGTTCAACGACTCTCACCCCACCCAACGGATCCTACGGGGGATGCATTCCCGACGTGCCGGGGCGGCGTTCCGGCCGGATTCTCAGGGGCGCGCGTAGGCGTGGGTCAGCAGTAGTTTCGCTTTGGCAGCGGGCTCTTCCCGGACGCAGGCAGCGTCGACGACATACGCCTGGACGCGGGTCACGTCGGAGGGGTGCGGCAGGACGACGAGGAAGGCGTCTGCGCCCTCGTAGGTGCCTTCTTCGACGGCGAGGGCCGCGGTCTTCCGCCCGATGCCCTGCTCCACACAGAGCGGGACGGACACGACGGGCGCGCGCAACGGCGTTCGGGGCGACTCGGATCCGGGAGGGTCGTTCCTGGGCGTCGACTGGATGTCGACGGAAGGTGGTGCCTGCTTCTCGGGGTCGGTACCGTCCGGACCCGATGATTTTGTGCCGGCACTCAGAAGAAGTGTCTGGACCTGGCCTTCGAGGGTGGACGCCGTGAAGGTTCCTGTGCGCTTTGCCATGGAGCTGGAGCCGTGGTCCGCAGCCTTGAGGCTGGCATCATCCTGGGACGACTGGACGTTCTGCAGCATGAAGACGCTCATGCCGACCACGGCTGCGCCGAGGGCGGTGCCAAGCACGGCGGTGCGGCGGCGGCGCCGGGCCGACCGGCGACCGGGGCCGGTGCTCGCCCGGGGATGCCCGGCAGGGCGGTCCGAGAGACTGGGCTCCGCTTCTGGCTTCTGCGCGACGGAAGTCTTTGTTTCACGTGAAACATGCGGTGCTGCGCCGACAGGCGCCGTGGTGCTGAAAGCCTCGGCGGCGAGCGCGGTGTTGAGGCGGTCCACGACATCGTCGGGCATGTGCTGGGGCACGGGCACGGTGCCGAGCAGCTCGCGGATCTCCACGAGTGAGGCATGGACATCGCCGCAGAGCTCGCAGCCGTCCACATGGCCGCGTACCTCTGCCGCACGTGACGTCGGGAGCAGCCCCTCCGTGAGATCGGAGATCTCCGAGACATCAGGGTGCTGGGTCGTTTCGGTCGTTGATGTCATGCGCGCCCACCTCCGCCCTTCACTGCAGCAGGATCGTCGCTTGTCCCCGCGTCCCTCGGCCCCGATGCGGATGGGACGGATGCGCGCGGCGTCCGGTTCCTTCCCACGGCGGGTTCCTCGGCTTCTGCGCCCTCACCGCGTAGGTGGGTGAGCAGAGGAGCCAGCCGGGCTCTGCCCCGCGCGCAGCGGCTCTTCACGGTGCCTATCGGTACGTCGAGGATGCGTGCCGCCTCCGCCACGGGGTAGCCCTGCATGTCCACGAGGACCAGGGCGGCGCGCTGCTCCGCGGGGAGAGTGGCGAGTGCGGCCAGGAGCTCGCGGTGCAGGTCCCGGCGCTCCGCCGGGGCCTCCGCGGACTCGTGCGGTTCGAGGAGCTGGTCGAACCGTTCGGTGTCATCGACCGGCGAGGTCTTGCGGGTGGCCGCCTTGCGGACCCGGTCGAGGCAGGCATTGACGGTGATGCGGTGCAGCCAGGTGGTGACGGCGGACTGGCCACGGAAGGTGTGGGCGGCCCGGAAAGCGGAGACCAGCGCGTCCTGGACGGCGTCAGCGGCTTCCTCGCGATCGCCCAGGGTCCGCAGCGCCACGGCCCACAGCCGGTCGCGGTGGCGTCGTACGAGCTCGCCGAAGGCGTCGGGTTCACCGGCCACATGGCGAGCGAGGAGGTCTGAGTCGCTGAGTGGTTCCGACGGCTCGGCGGCCACCTCCCCCTCCCTCCCTCTCTGCGTCAAGGTGCGTCTGTCTATCACGATTCGAGTGGGCAGGGGCAGAGGGCGGAAGCCGAACAGTACGAGATCGACAGGCCGGCCCGGACGGTGCGCGAAAGGCCGGTGGGAGCGGGCTCCCACCGGCCTTTCGCGTCAGCCGAGTACCGAGATCTCCGAGATTCCGCCACGGAAGCCGTCGGACGTCCCGTCCGACGGCAGCTCCGTGATGTGAATCAGCACGTAGCGGGTCCGTACAGGCTTGGCGAGGGACTCCTTCAGTTCGCTCCCCACCGTCGCGAGCTTGGTGAGGCGCTGAGGGAAGTCCGAGAGGGACGACGGGGCCGATGCGTTCGCATCGGCCGCGAGTACTTCGGCCTTCTGCCCGCTGCGGAACATCTCGACCTTGATGTCCTTGACGTCCTGGACACTGCCCAGATCGACGACTATGCCGCTGCCATCCTTACGGGGCGCGAGATTGCCGAAATTCGCGTAGCCCCGGTAGCGGCGGGTGATCCAGGCGGTACTCGCACTGCCATCGATGGCGTTCGGCGCGTCCTCCGGCTTCATCCCCGAACCACTGGGCATGAACTCCGTCGCACCGGCTATCCGCAGCGGCTTGAGCGGGGCGGGAGGCTTGTTGTCGTCGTTCTCCGGGGTCGTCTGCGTGGTGTCGTCGTTTCCCGAGTCCTTGCTGTGGTCGAGGAGCGTCTCGGCGAGCTGCCAGCTGCCGAGGCCCAGTGCGGCGATGAGCAGCGCGGATACCGTCCACTTGAGGACCTTGCCGGTGCGGCTCTGGAGCGGGGCCGGGGGCACGGCGATCACCGGCTGCGTAGTGACACCGGGGCCGGCGGGCGGGCGCCCGTAGGTGCCCTGCTGGTAGGTCGTGCGCTGGTACTCCGGGGGCGCAGTGAAGGTGGGCTCCGGAGGGCGGATGCGGGGCATCGCAGCGACGGCCTTGGCCAGTTCGTCCGGGGTGGTGCACGGCTGCTCCTGCCGGGAGGCAGTGGCGCCGTCATTGACGAGTGCGCGCATGGCGATCTCGGACAGTCCACGGTGGACACCGGCCCGTACCTGGTCCGGCGCGATCAGCCCCACACCCTTGGGCAGGCCGGACAGACCGTAGGCATCGGTCTCGTACGGCCAGCGCTGGGTCAGTGCGGCGTAGAGCAGGGCGCCGATCGCCTCGGTGTCCGCGCGCTGCGGGCCGTCGGCGGTGATACCCCTCAGCGCGGCGTTCACCGCGAGACCGCGGATCCGGTACTGCCCGGTCGAGCTCCGCAGCACCGCGCCCGGGGTCAGCCTCAGATGCGCGAGACCCTCGCGGTGCGCGGCAGCCATGGCCTGGGAGACCTGGCTGACGAGCTGGTACGCGTCGTGCGCCTCCATCGGTCCCGCGGCCAGCAGCGAGGTGAGCTCGGTGGCGTCGGGAAGCCACTCGTGGACGACGTAGACGAGGTCGTCCTCCTCGACCGCGTCGAGCACCTGCACGAAGCGCGGATCGCCGAGCAGCGCGGAGGAGCGGGCCGCGGCCAGCACCGAACGGGCTCGGGGGTGGTCGGCGGGCAGCAGATGGACGCCGACCGCGCGGCGCAGTTTCTCATCGACAGCGCGCCAGCTGCTGAACCCGTCCAGACGGGTGACGCACTCTTCGAGCCGGTAACGTCTGGCCAGTTTGTGCCCGCTGTGCAGATCAGGGGTCGGCAGAGTGGCCTCGGGGCTGATGCGCTCACCGTCCGTGTCCTGAGGCTTGTTGCCCGTTGTGTCCTGAGCTTTCGCCGTCCCGTCGGTCGTGGCCTCGTCCGCCTTGGCGGCCAGCGGTTTATCACCGCTGTTGTCGGCCACGTCGACGGCAGCCGTGCTACGTTCCGCCACCGTCGTTCCTGCCTCCCCATCCGTTGCGCGATGCCAGCCAGCCCTGCACAGTCACGCCAATTGTGCCCACACTCCGGCGTTATGCACGACACGCAAGGGGCGGTGATGGTTGTGCGGCTGTGATCCTCAGCGCCCGAGCCGCCCTCGGACCATGCCGACCATGCCGTTGATCTCTTCGATCCGCATCCGCTTGGCGGCGACGAAGAAGACGCCCAGCAGAACGGCCCCACCGCAGATCAGCGCGACGAGTGAGCCGAAGGCGCTTTCGCCGAGGCCCATGAGAACAGCGAAGCCGACGCCGCCGCCGAGCGCCGCTGCCGGGATGGCGGCCAGACACAGGCGGGCGTAGGTGCGGACGACGTGTGCGCCGTCCAGATCGCCGCCCAGCCGGTTGCGCAGCCGTCGCCACGCGATGCCCACGCCGACGGCGTAGGCGAGTCCGTACGCGGCAGCCATGCCGACCACGGCCCACTGGGCCGGCAGGATCACGTAGCAGAGAGCCGAGGCGGCCGCGTTGACCGCGGCGACGATGACCGTGTTGTAGAAGGGCGTCCGGGTGTCCTCGTAGGCGTAGAAGCCTCGCAGCACCACGTACTGCACGGAGTACGGGATCAGGCCGAGACCGAATGCCATGAGGATGAAGCCCATGGACCGGGCCGCTTCGGTACCCGCGGAGGCATACAGCAGGGTGCACATCGGCAGGCCGAGGGCGAGGAACATGAAGGCCACCGGCACGATCGCCACGGCCGAGTTCCGCAGTCCCTGGGAGATGTCGTCGCGGACGGCGCCCGGGTCGTCGTCGTGGGCGGCGCGGGAGATGCGGGGCAGCAGGGCCGCCATGACCGACACGGTGATGATCGCCTGCGGCATGCCCCAGATGAGCTGGGCGTTGGAGTACGCGAGGATGCCGGTGCCGTCCTTGCCGGACAGTTTGCCCGCCGAGGTCGCGAGCTGGGTGACGACGAGCACGCCTGCCTGGTTGGCCAGCACGAACAGGACGGTCCACTTGGCCAGCTTGACCGTCTTGCCGAGCCCGTGTCCCTTCCAGTCGAAGCGCGGCCGGAAGCGGAAGCCGGCCTCGCGCAGGTACGGGATCATGGCCAGGGCCTGGACGACCAGGCCGAGCAGCGTGCCGATGCCCAGCAGCCGGACGCCCTCCGGCGGGATCGTCTGGACCCCCATCTGGGATTCGGCGGAGGTGCCGTAGACCCAGATGAACATGCCGAACGTGAAGATCATGACGATATTGTTGAGGACCGGGGTCCACATCATCGCGCCGAACCTGCCGCGGGCGTTGAGGATCTGGCCCATCACGACATGCACGCCCATGAAGAAGATGGTGGGCAGGCAGTAGCGGGCGAACGTCACGGCGACGCTGTTGGCGGCCACGTCCCCGGCGATCGTGGGCGACATCATGTGGATCAGCCACGGAGCGGCGAAGACCGCGAGCGCGACGATCACACCGAGCGCGACCATCACCAGCGTCAGCAGACGGTTGGCGTAGGCCTCGCCGCCGTCCTCGTCGTCCTTCATGGAACGGACGAGCTGGGGAACGAAGACCGAGTTCAGCCCGCCGCCCACGGTGAGGATGTAGATCATCGTCGGCAAGGTGTAGGCGATGGTGAAGCTGTCGCCGAGCAGTGCCGCACCGAGCGCGGCGGTGATCACGAGGCTGCGGACGAATCCGGTGAGCCGGGACACGAGCGTGCCGGCCGCCATCAGCGCGCTGGACTTCAGCACGCCGGAGGCGCGGCCACCGGACTTGGGCGGTGCGGACGCCGGGGCCGGGGCAGGCTCGGGCTCGTCCGGGACGGGGGAGGGGCCTGCCGGGCCCTCCTGGTCCCGGAACAGGTGGGCGAAGGCGTCAGGCTGTTCACGGTCGTGGGATGCCTGGCTGACGAGATCGTCGACCCCGACGAACTGGGTGGTCGCCGGGTTGTCGCCGTACGGCAGGTGCCGCGACGGTCCGTCGGGCTCGGGGGGTGGGGTCTGTGCCCAGATACGCGGGTCGGGCGGGTACTGCGCCGCGGGCGGCTGCTGGTAGAGCGGCTGGGGCTGCTGGTAGGTGCCAGGGGGCGGCGGCGGGTGCGCGGCGCGGTCGTACAGCGCCTCGGTCACCGGATCCTGGACGGACAGGTCCTGGGCCCGGTAGGGATCGTAGGCGTACGCGGACTGCAGGTACGGATCGCGCGTCGGCGGAACCTGGTCCGGTGCGGGAGGGGCCGGAGGCCCACCGGAAGACCCGGCTCCGCCCGCACCCTGACCGCGGTCATCGTCGTACGGCGCGTTCATCGAAACCCCACCTCATCGTCCCCGGCCGACCGGCCACGACAGACATCGCTCAACGTTCCACTTTCTCACCCGGGCCCGAAGGTGCCCCGCTTTCCGGACCGGTGTCCGGCGTCGGGTCACTCGGCTGCTCGGGATCGCTGCCGTCGCCGCCGGCCGCCCCACCGGCGTTGGCCCGCTTGCGCCGGGTGTACATCTTGATGCCTGCGAGGACCAGCAGCAGCAGCCCGCCGGCGATCACCAGCAGCACGGTCGGGGTGAGCTCGGAGACCTTCACGGTGAAGGTCATCTCTCCGCCGTACGGCGTGCCGTCCTCGGTGTAGAGCTGTGCGGTCATCTGCACCTGACCGTTGATGTTGGCCGCGGCGTCGAACTTCACGGACTGGCTGTGCCCGCCGGCGATCCGGATCGGCTGCTCCGCCACGGCCCCGCCGTTGTTCAGCTTGAGCCGCGTCGCGTTCTCCGACTTCAGCCGGAGGACCAGGTGGTCCACGCCCTGCAACAGCCTGTTCTGCACGGTCACCGGGATCGTGGCGCTGCGGCCGGACAGAGTGACGTCCGACTTCGAGATGAGCTGGACCTCGTTGATCAGGCCCTGCAGGTAGGTGCGTACCGAGTCCCGGTACTGCTGGGCCTCCAGCGGCCGGCCGCGCCACGACGTCGACATGGACCGGTTGACTGCGTTGCCGAAGGGGGTCACCACGCGCTCCGGCCGGGCAAGGATGACCTGGAAGTTGTTGAGCGAGGCCTGGGTGGACTTGATGTCCTGGAACGCCTGGGTGGGCAGCTCCTGGCTGCGGAGCCGCTTCGGGTACTTGGAGGAGCCGGGGACGCTGGTCGTCGCGTCCGCGTCGGGCTTCGCCTCGGCCGCGTCGACGAGCCCGAGGGGCTGGGTCCAGCGTTCGTCGTCGAGGGAGTGCAGAGCAGCGGCCATCGACTGGGCCTGGGCGACCGTCGGCATCCGCTGCGGCGCGACGACGATGCTCCGTTCCTCGTCCGTGTCCTGCTCGGTCAGGGCGAGGGTCTGCGCGAGGAACTTCTGTACGGCGAGGGTGGACTTCCCCGCTTTCGACATATCGCCCTGGAAGGCCGTGGAGAGCCGGTCGTCGGCGACGACGGCGGTGGTACCACCGCCGATGGGACGGGCCGAGGTCGGCGTGTACGGGAGGCTGCCGGTCTCCTGGAGGCTGTCGCTGCGGGCGATCACGTTGTGCGCGCCGGCGGAGGTGGCCACGTCGACGATCGACGGATCCACCGCCCCGTCGACGGGCCACGCGAAGTCGGTCGACGGCTTCACATGCAGGATGGTCTGCACCGTCGTCCCGGCCACATCCGTGGCGGTCTGCAGGTGGCTGAGGGTGCCCGACACGTTCTTGCCACGGTGTGCGAGGGACGCCAGATCGGGATCGGCGAACGGCAGCGCGACGACCTTTCCGTCCGACACCGCGGCTTCCAGCGAGGTGAGCCACTTCTTCGCGACGGCCTGGTTCTTCCCGGCGACGGTGGTGTCGCCGGACTTCACGCGGTAGTTCCGTGCCATCGCGTCGACGCTGGCCAGCAGATCCGGGTCGATGACCCATGTCACAGGCAGCTGGCTGCCCAGCGAGACCAGCTGTTCCAGGCGCCCGCCCGGCGCGAGTTCGGCGGCCAGGTCGTCATTCGCGAACACGGGTGTCTGCTGGTCGTCGGAGCCGGTTTCGGCGGTGACGTGGGGCGACGCGATGAGCGGCCAGAGATAGGTGACCTTCGTCCTGGAGTCACGCTCCTCCTCCTGCCAGGGCAGGAAGGTGCGCTGGATCCCCAGCACGTGGTCGTACCGGGCCCGGGAGGTCTGCCCCGACAGCGAGACACCGAGCTGGTAGACGCCGTCGTCGCCGAGCCCCAGCTTGTCGACCGGGACGGACAGCGTGAAGTCCTGACTGATTCCGGAAGAGAGCTTCGCGAACTTCACCGTGTACTTGCCGCCGAGCGGGGCGGGGTCGCTGCCGGGGACGTAGCCGGTGCGCTTGGCCGCGGTGTCGATCGACATCCTGCCGTAGAGCCTTGGCCCCACTCGCAGGTCGACCTCCGCCTGCGTGATCGTCTCCTTGCCCCTGTTGGTCACGGTGCCGGAGACAGTCAGCGTGTCCCCCTTCACCGGTGCGCTCGGAGCGAGAGTGTCCAGGGACACATCGACCATCTCGGAGCCGGTGGGGGCCTTGGCGGTCCCGCCGGCCTGCGCGGCGGACGCGGTCGGTCCGGCCAGCAGCACGGCGACGAGCGGCGCCCCGATGACCGTGGCGGCTGTGCGCCGCAGCCACCGGCGGGCAGGAGAGGGACCGATCCCCTGAATGTCTGCCGCCTCGGCCACGCGCCTACCCGTCCCTCGTCGTCGTCAGCTGGTGTCGATGGTTGTCGGTTGCTGCGTCCCCGCATGGTAACGATGTGCGCGGGTGCCAAGCGCTGGGGAGTCCGCTACATGATCGGAAGAGTCTTGCAGGGCGCGACGAAACCAGGACGACCGGGCCGGTCCGGGCACGTACCCTTTTCTGTTGTGTCGAACGCCAATGAAGACAGCTCCCGTGCCCTGACCCAGGTGCAGCACCGCGCAGTCAGCGAACTACTGCGGGTGTCACCGGTCGCCGACGATCTCGCACGCCGTTTCCAGGATGCCGGATTCACTCTCGCTCTGGTCGGCGGCTCGGTCCGGGACGCGCTTCTCGGCAGGCTCGGGAACGACCTGGACTTCACGACGGACGCCCGGCCCGAGGCCGTACTGAAGATCGTCCGGCCGTGGGCCGACTCGGTGTGGGAGGTCGGGATCGCCTTCGGCACCGTGGGTGCCCAGAAGGATGGCTACCAGATCGAAGTCACCACATACAGGTCGGAGGCGTACGACAGGACCTCACGCAAGCCCGAGGTGTCCTACGGCGACTCCATCGAGGAAGACCTCGTCCGCCGTGACTTCACGGTCAATGCCATGGCCGTCGCGCTGCCGCAGAAGGACTTCGTTGATCCTCATGGCGGTCTTGAGGACCTGGCCCGCCGCGTGCTGCGCACCCCCGGAACGCCGGAGGAATCCTTCTCCGACGATCCGTTGCGCATGCTGCGTGCTGCTCGCTTCGCCGCGCAGCTGGACTTCGACGTCGCCCCCGACGTGGTCACGGCGATGACGGAAATGGCCGGGCGTCTCGAGATCGTCTCCGCCGAGCGGGTCAGGGAGGAGCTCAATAAGCTGCTGCTCTCCGCCAACCCTCGCAAGGGTCTGGCACTGCTCGTCGGTACGGGTCTGGCACAGCAGGTACTGCCGGAGCTCCCCGCACTGCGTCTGGAAAGTGACGAGCATCACCGGCACAAGGATGTCTACGAGCACTCGCTGACCGTCCTGGAGCAGGCGATCGACCTGGAGGAGGACGGGCCCGATCTGGTTCTGCGCCTTGCCGCTCTCCTTCACGACATCGGCAAGCCGAGGACGCGGCGCTTCGAGAAGGATGGGCGCGTCTCGTTCCATCACCACGAGGTGGTGGGCGCCAAGATGACCAAGAAGCGGCTGACCGCGCTCAAGTACTCCAACGACACGGTCAAGGACGTCTCGAAGCTCGTGGAGCTTCACCTGCGTTTCCATGGTTACGGCGACGGCGAGTGGACCGACTCCGCGGTGCGCCGCTATGTGCGTGATGCGGGCCCGCTGCTGGAGCGGCTGCACAAGCTGACCCGCTCGGACTGCACCACGCGGAACAAGCGCAAGGCCGCCGCCCTCTCGCGGACCTATGACGGGCTCGAGGAGCGCATTGCGCAGCTGCGGGAGCAGGAGGAGCTGGATGCCGTCCGGCCCGACCTGGACGGCAACGAGATCATGAAGACGTTGGGTGTCGGTCCCGGGCCGGTGATCGGCAAGGCCTACGCGTTCCTGCTGGAGCTGCGGCTGGAGCACGGGCCGATGGAACACGATGTGGCGGTCGAGAAGCTCAAAACGTGGTGGGCCGCGCAGGGCTGAGGCGGCTGAAGGCCTGATCGGTCGGAGATCGGAAACGGGTGCGGTCATGTTTCACGTGAAACATGACCGCACCCGTTTCGGTGGGGGGCGCTGTTTCACGTGAAACAGCGCCCCTCGCCACAGCGCTTCTCACGTATGCCGGAGCGCCCTCTCGGCGCGGCTCCACCGGAACAGCGGCACGGCGACGACCGCATAGAGCACGGCCACTCCGATCACCACTGCGAACGACTGCCCGTCAGGAGGCAGCATCAGGGCGGAGACTGCGGCAGCGCCCACGAACGCCACGTTGAACAGCACGTCGTAGAGGGAGAAGACCCGGCCGCGGAAGGCGTCGTCCACCGAGGTCTGCACCACCGTGTCCGTCGCGATCTTCGCCCCCTGAGTGATGAGTCCGAGGACGAATGCCGCGACGAGTATCGGCGCGGGAACGAACCACAGCCCCAGCGCGGGTTCGAGGACGGCGGCCGCTGCCGCGCACACCGCCATCCAGCGGAACCGCCCGAGCCACCCCACCGCCCACGGTGTCACCACGGCCGCCGCGAAGAAGCCCGCACCCGATATCCCCACAGCCAACGCGAGGAGGGCCAGGCCTTCGGACTCGCTGTCGGACCAGGCATACCGGCACAGCATCAGCACCATCACGGTCAGTGCCCCGTAGCAGAAGCGGATCACGGTCATGGCGACCAGCGCGCGGGTGGCCTGCTTTCGCTCCGCCAGATGGCGCAGCCCGGCGGCGAGCCCCCGAGCTGTAATGGCCAGAGCCTTTCGCAGCCGGATGCGGCTCCCGTCCTGATCCGGTCCGAGGAGTCCGGTGGCCAGACTCAGGGAGGCCAGTGCCGAAGCGAGGTAGAGCGCCGCGCCCAGCAGCACCACCGCAGCGTCGGAGTCGGCGAGCAGTAGCCGCACGACGAACGCGAGGCCGCCACCGGCCGTGGCGGCGAGCGTGCCCGCGGTCGGCGAGAGCGAGTTGGCCAGCACCAGCCGGTCGCTGTCGACGACACGCGGCAGCGCGGCCGAGAGCCCGGCCAGCACAAAACGGTTGACCGCGGTGACGCACAGCGCCGAGACGTAGAAGAGCCAGTCGGGTGCGGCGCCGAGGATCAGGAATGCGGTGCAGCAGGCGAGTGCGGCGCGCAGCAGGTTGCCGTACAGAAAGACCTGCCGGCGTGGCCAGCGGTCCAGCAGGACGCCGGCGAAGGGGCCGATGAGCGAGTACGGCAGGAGCAGCACGGCCATGGCGGAGGCGATGGCCCCCGCCGATGCCTGTTTCTCGGGGGAGAAGACGACATGCGCCGCCAGCGCGACCTGGTAGACGCCGTCCGCCGACTGGGAGAGAAGCCGTACGGCGAGCAGGCGACGGAAGTTCCGAAGGCGCAGGAGTACGCGCAGATCACCGACGACTGGCATGTGATCAAGGGTCACATACGTTGAGGGTCCCCGGGCGGATGACCCGGGGACCCTCAACGGTGCGGAAAGGAAGGAGCGTTGCCGCTCGTCACCGAGCCGCGTCGACGCGCCGTGTCCGGTCGCGTCAGTTGGCGATCTCGCCCTTGATGAACTTCTCGACGTTCTCGCGGGCCTCGTCGTCGAAGTACTGGACCGGCGGGGACTTCATGAAGTACGAGGACGCGGAGAGGATCGGGCCACCAATGCCGCGGTCCTTGGCGATCTTCGCGGCGCGGACGGCGTCGATGATGACACCGGCGGAGTTCGGGGAGTCCCACACCTCGAGCTTGTACTCCAGGTTCAGCGGAACGTCACCGAAGGCACGGCCCTCGAGGCGCACATAGGCCCACTTGCGGTCGTCCAGCCAGGCCACGTAGTCCGACGGACCGATGTGGACGTTGTCCGCACCGAGCTCGCGGTCACGGATCTGGGAGGTGACGGCCTGCGTCTTGGAGATCTTCTTGGACTCCAGGCGCTCACGCTCGAGCATGTTCTTGAAGTCCATGTTGCCGCCGACGTTCAGCTGCATCGTGCGGTCCAGGATGACGCCCCGGTCCTCGAAGAGCTTCGCCATCACGCGGTGCGTGATGGTGGCGCCGACCTGCGACTTGATGTCGTCGCCGACGATCGGGACACCGGCCTCGGTGAACTTGTCCGCCCACTCCTTGGTGCCGGCGATGAAGACCGGGAGAGCGTTGACGAACGCGACCTTGGCGTCGATGGCGCACTGCGCGTAGAACTTCGCGGCGACCTCGGACCCGACGGGCAGGTAACAGACGAGGACGTCGACCTTGCGGTCCTTCAGGATCTGGACGACGTCGACCGGGGCCTCGGCCGACTCCTCGATGGTCTCGCGGTAGTACTTGCCCAGGCCGTCGTGGGTGTGGCCGCGCTGGACCGTCACGCCGGTGCTGGGAACGTCGGCGATCTTGATGGTGTTGTTCTCGCTCGCACCGATGGCGTCCGCGAGGTCGAGGCCGACCTTCTTCGCGTCGACGTCGAAGGCGGCGACGAACTCGACGTCCCGAACGTGGTAGTCGCCGAACTGGACGTGCATCAGGCCGGGCACCTTGCCGGCCGGATCGGCGTCCTTGTAGTACTCGACGCCCTGGACCAGCGAGGCGGCGCAGTTGCCCACGCCGACGATGGCTACGCGAACCGAACCCATTCCGGTTGCTCCCTGTGTGTAATGGATGTTCCCGATGAAGTCCCGCAGATCTGCGGGGACCTCACTTTGAGGTGTCGTCGGACGGATCCGGCAGGGTGTCACCCCGGTGCCGGGGCAGGCCGTCCGTCTCTCCTGCTGTGTTCTGCTGAGCTTCGCCCCCGGGCGAGGATCGTCGCTGATCCCGCCCCGACCGCTCGCTCTCGATGAGCTCGTTCAGCCAGCGCACTTCGCGCTCCACGGACTCCATGCCGTGTCGCTGCAGCTCAAGTGTGTAGTCGTCGAGGCGCTCGCGGGTGCGGGCCAGAGAGGCCCGCATCTTCTCCAGGCGCTCCTCCAGCCGGCTGCGCCGGCCTTCCAGCACCCGCATCCGCACCTCGTGCTCCGTCTGCCCGAAGAAGGCGAAACGGGCTGCGAAGTGCTCGTCCTCCCAGGAGTCGGGGCCGGTGTGCGAAAGCAGCTCCTCGAAGTGCTCCTTACCTTCCACCGTCAGCCGGTAGACGATCTTGGCGCGGCGCCCGGCCAGTGAGGAGGCGGGGGCGACCGCACGGCCGGCGGCGGGCGGAAGGACGGCCGGGGCTGTTCCCGGCTCCTCGATCAACCAGCCGTTGGCGACCAGCGTCTTGAGGCAGGGGTAGAGGGTGCCGTAGCTGAAGGCGCGGAAGATCCCCAGCGACGTGTTGAGGCGTTTGCGCAACTCGTACCCGTGCATCGGGGACTCGCGGAGCAGACCGAGAACGGCGAATTCGAGGATGCCGGAGCGTCTGCTCAACTTCGTCTCCTCCTTCTCCGAGTGCTCTCGCGGGGCCCTGTGCCGAGCTGATGTACCGAGCTGATGTATCGACTCGATACATCATGACGATAGATCGGTCGTCGCCCTGGGACAAGAGGGGGCTTCGTGAACGGCGTCACATCGCGAATTCATAGGCACCGACTTGCGTTGTTTGGGGTGAAGTTCGGCCCTAGGAGGGTTTTGACCGTGCGTAGTCTGTGCGGCATGCAGACCACCGGGAACCGCGAGACGGCCGCGCGCGTCAGTCTTCGCGGACCAGTCGGAGGTACTGCGGATGAGCCTGTCGCAGGGCTGGGCCGTCATTCGGGGGGACCGGATCTCAGCCGCCGCTTCCAGGCGTTCTTGCCTGCCCGAGGAGTAGTCGTTCCATGAGCGAGCACCGTCGCAAATCGCCCCAACCGCAAGGTGGCGGGCGGGCAGCGGCCAGACGAGCCGCCCAGCAGTCCTCCGGACGCCGAGCCGCTCCGTCACGCGGAGTAAGTTCCGAGTCACCGTCCGAGTCGCCCTCCGGTTCGCGGGGCGGGGACAGCCCGTACGGCGGGCGCGCGGCGGCCAGACGGGCCGCCCAGCGCGGCGGCCGTGACGGCGGTGGTGGAGGCGGCGGTCGTCGTCGCGGTGGTGGCGGTGACAGCGGACACGAGGGCCCGGGACGGGGGCGTGGCCGCGGTGGCCAGGGTCCCGTCAAGAAGCGCTTCATCGACTACCCGCGCGCCGGGAAGTACGGCGCGCGGCGCTGGGTGCCGTCCTGGAAGCTCGTCTCCAGCCTCTGCATCGGCTTCCTCGGCCTGCTCATGGGCGTGGCCGGCATCTCGTACGCATTGGTCGGCACCCCCGATGTGAACGACACCGCGAAAGCGCAGAACAACGTCTATTACTGGGACGACGGCAAGCAGATGGTCGCCACGGGTGGTGAGGTCAACCGTCAGATCATCGGTTACGAGCAGATCCCCGAAGCCATGCGGAACGCGGTCATCTCGGCCGAGAACAAGTCCTTCGAGCACGACAGGGGCATCGACCCCATGGGCATCGCCCGTGCTCTGTACAACATGGCGACCGGCGGCCAGACCCAGGGTGGATCGACGATCACCCAGCAGTACGTGAAGAACTCGCGTCTGTCTCAGGAACAGACCCTGAGCCGGAAGTTCCAGGAAATCTTCATCACGCTCAAGGTCACCAACGAGATGGACAAGAACAGGATCATCACCGACTACCTCAACATCTCGTACTACGGGCGAGGTGCGTCGGGGATCCAGGCGGCGGCCCGTACGTACTACGGCAAGGACGCCACGGAGCTGAACCCGAGCGAGTGTGCGTTCCTGGCCACGCTGCTCAAGGGCGCCACCTACTATGATCCGGCGGGCGCCGCCGAGGTCGATTCCAAGCAGGCCACCAAGGCGAAGAACACCGCACGGGCCAAGAAGCGGTGGAAGTGGATCCTTGACGAAGAGGTCAAGGACAAACGCCTCTCGCAGGCGGAGCGCGACAAGTACACCAAGTTCCCGATGCCCCTCCCGCCGAAGAAGAACGCCCAGCTGGGCGGTCAGATCGGTTACCTGGTCGACCTCGCCAAGACGTACGCCATCAGCAACGTCAAAAACATGACGGCGGAAAAGCTCGCCCAGGGCGGCTACGAGATCCACACCACGTTCAACCACACGAAGGTCGACGATCTCAACGCCGCGGTCAAGAAGGTCTACGACAGCAAGATCAAGCCGAAGGAACGCCCCGACACGGACACACACGTCGAGTTCGGCGGCGGGTCGGTGAATCCCAAGACCGGTGCCATCGAGGCGATCTACGGTGGTCAGGACGCGACCAAGCACTACACCAACAACGCCAACCCCACCGGTGCGCAGGTCGGCTCGACCTTCAAGCCGTTCGTGCTGGCGGCAGCGATGGAGTACGGCAGACGCGACCCCTTGAAGGGGGAGGACCAGGGTCTGTCGGACCGCGAGAAGGTCTCGCCACTGAGCATCTACAACGCCGACGACAAGTTGAAGATCAAGAAGTACAACGGCGAGATCTGGACCGACGAGAAGGGCGAGGAGTGGCTGCAGACCAACGACGGTCATGAGTCGAAGGGCAACATCACCCTTCGCGAGGCGATGCAGCACTCCGCCAACTCCCCGTACGTACAGCTCGGCATGGACGTCGGCACCGACAAGGTGAAGGCCGTCGCCATGGCCGCCGGGCTCAAGGACGACGACACCATGGCGGATTCACACGTACCGTCGTTCTCCATCGGTACGTCCTCGGCGAGTGCGATCCGTATGGCCGGTGCGTACGCGACCTTCGCCGCCAGCGGTATGCAGCGTGATCCCTACTCGGTCACCGAAGTGAAGTACGAGGGCGATGTCGTCTACCGGCACAAGGGTGTCCCCAAGCGCGCGTTCGAAGCCAATATCGCCGACAACGTCACCGACGTCCTGAAGAACGTCGTCGAGCACGGAACCGGTACCCCCGCGCAGCTTCCCGGCCGCGACGTAGCGGGCAAGACGGGTACGACGGACGGCAACAGGTCGGCCTGGTTCGTCGGCTACACCCCGCAGCTGTCGACGGCCATCAGCATGTACCGGCTGGACGACGACGAGAAGAACACCCACCGTGAGTTCGAGAAGATGTTCGGTACGGGTGGCGAGGAGAAGATCCACGGTGCCTCGTTCCCGGCTCAGATCTGGCATGACTACATGGCGGATGCGCTGAAGGGCGAGAAGGCCCTGAGCTTCCCGACGCCGACGCCGATCGGTGACAAGGTCTACGGCGGCGGTGCGCAGAGCCCCAGGCCCACGCCCACCGCCGTGGAGTCGCCCTCGCCGTCCGCCTCGGCGTCCGAGTCGCCCTCGATGACCCCGTCCCCGCCCGCTCCCGACCCCAGCGAAACCTGTCGCCCATGGGACAGGAACTGCCAGAACAGCAACGGCGGGACCAGTTCCGGTGCTGCGAACGGCGGAGACGTCGGCGGTCCCAGCACCGACCCGTCGACGTCCGCCTCTCCACCGGACGGCGGAAATGGCAACGGAAATGGCAACGGCAACGGGAACGGCAACGGGAACAATGGCGGGATCTTCGGAGGTCCGGGCGGCTGACGCCCGTCCGCCCGCAGAGACCGGCGACCCGGTCCGGTCATGAGGGCCGCCGCACCACACGGTGCGGCGGCCCTCGTCGTTCCCGCAGTCCCGTACGGCAGGATGAGCGGCATGCCAAGCGCAGAAGAGACGAGTGTGCACGAGGAACGGCCCGTCGTACGGCCCACGCACCAGGACGAGATCGCCGAGGCCGGCAGCGAGCTGATCGGCGGGCGGTCGGGGCGCTGGACACGGCTCGGCAGCACGGCACTCACGCCCGTGGGCGTCATCGCGCTGGTGGCCCTCGGGATGTTCGCGCTGGGCATGGTGCAGAAGCTGCCCTGCTACAACTGGGCGTGGTTCAGGGGCGCCGGCTCGCAGTACACGCACGCCTGCTACTCGGACATTCCGCATCTCTACGTGGCACGTGGCTTCTCCGAGGGCCTCGTACCGTACTTCGACCGGCTGCCCGGCGACATGCAGTACCTGGAGTACCCCGTTCTGACGGGCGTGTTCATGCAGATCGCGTCCTGGCTGACGCCGGGCGGATCAATTCAGCACCGTGAGCAGATGTACTGGATGGTCAACGCGGGCATGCTGATGATCTGCGCCGTGATCATCGCCGTCTGTGTTGCCCGTACGCACCGGCGCCGCCCCTGGGACGGGCTGCTCGTCGCCCTCGCGCCGGCCTTCGCGCTCACCGCGACGATCAACTGGGACCTGCTGGCTGTCGCGCTGACGGCCGCGGCGGTGCTCATGTGGGCCCGGGGACGGGCAGTGGCGTTCGGCATCCTCATCGGGCTCGCCACGGCTGCCAAGCTCTATCCCGTGCTGCTGCTGGGGCCGCTCTTCGTGCTGTGCTGGCGGGCGGGCAAATGGCGGGAGCTCGGCCTGGCGGCGCTCGGGACGGCGGCGTCCTGGCTGGTGGTGAACCTGCCCGTGATGGCCTTCGCGCCCGAGGGGTGGAACAAGTTCTACACGTTCAGTGAGGAACGGGGCATCGACTTCGGTTCCTTCTGGCTGATCATCACCCAGCGCACCGGCATCACGATCGAGGTCTCGACCGTCAACGACCTGTCGATCCTGCTGATGCTCGCGCTGTGCGCGGCCATCGGCGCGCTGACGCTGACGGCGCCGCGCAGGCCGCGCTTCGCACAGCTCGCCTTTCTCGTCGTCGCCGCGTTCATCCTCGTCAACAAGGTCTACTCGCCGCAGTACGTGCTGTGGCTGATCCCCCTCGCCGCCCTCGCGAGGCCGCGCTGGCGCGACTTCCTGATCTGGCAGGCGTGCGAGGTCATGTACTTCCTGGGTATCTGGATGTACCTCGCATACACGACAAGCGGGGACAAACACCAGGGGCTCCCCACGGAGGGATACCAGCTGGCGATCATCCTGCATCTGCTGGGCACGCTGTACCTCTGCGCCGTCGTCGTACGCGACATCCTCATGCCGGAGCGGGACGTCGTGCGACGCGACGGGTCGGACGATCCGTCCGGCGGGGTGCTCGACGGCGCCCGGGACGTGTTCGTACTGCGGCGGGCGGCGCATCCGCCACGCCATGCCGTGCCCGCCGTGGAGGGGCCGCGGGTGGACTGGGGCGAGGCGCACGGTCCGGTCGCGGACTGAGACGGGGCGCTCTCCGGAGTCCCGGACAGCGCCCCGGCGTGATCCGGACGAGCGGCCCTATCGGTCGACGAGGCGGTCGAACTGGGTGGTCGTGTGGCGCAGGTGGGCCACCAACTCGTCGCCCACCTTCGGTTCCTGCGCGTCCGAGGGAACGAACAGGATCGACACCTGCATGTGCGGCGGTTCGGCGAACCAGCGCTGCTTGCCCGCCCAGACGAACGGGGACAGGTTGCGGTTGACGGTGGCCAGGCCCGCGCGGGCGACACCCTTGGCGCGCGGCATCACGCCGTGCAGGGCCTTCGGGGCCTCCAGGCCCACACCGTGCGACGTCCCGCCCGCGACGACCACCAGCCAGCCGTCCGAGGCGGCCTTCTGCTGGCGGTAGCCGAAACGGTCGCCCTTGACGACGCGTGTGACGTCCAGAACGGCGCCGCGGTACTCCGTCGCCTCGTGGTCGCCGAGCCACAGCCGGGTCCCGATGCGGGCGCGGAAACGGGTCTGCGGGAACTGCTGCTGGAGCCGGCCCAGTTCCTCGGCGCGCAGATGGCTGACGAACATGGTGTGCAGCGGCAGCCGGGCCGCGCGCAGCCGGTCCATCCAGCCGATGACCTCCTCGACCGCGTCCGAGCCGTCCGTACGGTCCAGCGGCAGATGGAGGGCGAAGCCTTCGAGGCGTACGTCCTCGATGGCGGCGTGCAGCTGCCCCAGTTCCTCCTCCTTGACCCCGTGGCGCTTCATCGAGCTCATGCACTCGATGACGACCCGCGCGCCCACCAGGGCGTGCACGCCGTCCACGGAGGAGACGGACCGGATGACCCGGTCGGGCAGCGGCACCGGCTCCTCGCCCCGGCGGAACGGGGTAAGGACCAGCAGGTCGCCGCTGAACCAGTCCTTGATGCGCGCCGCCTCATAGGTGGTGCCGACGGCGAGCATGTCGGAGCCGAAGCGGATGGCCTCGTCGGCGAGGCGCTCGTGACCGAAGCCGTATCCGTTGCCCTTGCAGACCGGGACGAGGCCGGGGAACTGGTCGAGGACGGATTTCTGGTGCGCCCGCCAGCGCGCGGTGTCGACGTAGAGGGAGAGCGCCATGGCCGGTCCGGAACCCTTCTGGTGGCTGCGGTGTGTGGGAGGTGTACGGAGTCGAAGTCCCATTGAAACCAATGAAGCAGGTTTCGTCAGTGGGGCGATGCGTATCAGCGGCGCGACATGTAGATGTCGAGCGCCTTGTGCAGCAGCTTGTTGAGCGGGAAGTCCCACTCGCCGAGGTACTCGGCAGCCTGCCCGCCGGTGCCGACCTTGAACTGGATCAGGCCGAAGAGGTGGTCGGTCTCGTCGAGTGAGTCGGAGATGCCGCGCAGGTCGTAGACGGTGGCCCCCATGGCGTACGCGTCGCGCAGCATCCGCCACTGCATCGCGTTCGAGGGCCTGACCTCGCGCTTGTGGTTGGCGGACGCGCCGTACGAGTACCAGACGTGCCCACCGACGATCAGCATGGTCGCGGCCGCGACGTTCTCACCCTCGTGCCGGGCGAAGTACAGCCGCATCCGGTTGGGATCCTCGTTGTTGAGTGCCGTCCACATGCGCTCGAAGTAGCCCAGCGGACGCGGCCGGAAGTGGTCGCGTTCCGCCGTGATCTCGTACAGCCGCTGCCACTCGGCGAGCTCCGCGTAGCTGCCCTGGACGACCTCGACGCCGGCCTTCTCGGCCTTCTTGATGTTGCGTCGCCACAGCTGGTTGAAGCCCTTGTGGACGTCTTCGAGCGACCGGTTCGCCAGCGGTACCTGGAAGACGTAGCGGGGCTGTACGTCACCGAAACCGGCGCCGCCGTCCTCGCCCTGCTGCCAGCCCATCTTCCGCAGCCGGTCCGCGACTTCGAAGGCACGCGGCTCGATGTGGGTGGCCTCTACGTCGCGCAGCCGCTTCACGTCCGGGTCCTGGATGCCCGACTTGATGGCGGCCGCGTCCCAGCGACGGATGATGACCGGCGGGCCCATCTTCACGGAGAAGGCGCCCTGCTGCTTGAGATGCGCCAGCATCGGCTGCAGCCAGTCGCTCAGGTTCGGGGCGTACCAGTTGATGACCGGGCCCTCGGGCAGGTAGGCCAGATAGCGCTTGATCTTGGGCAACTGCCGGTAGAGCACCAGGCCGGCGCCAACGAGCTGTCCGTTCTTGTCGAACCAGCCCAGGCTCTCCGAGCGCCACTCGGCCTTCACGTCTGCCCATGCCGGGACCTGCATGTGACTCGCCGCAGGCAGATTCTGGATGTATGCCAGATGCTGCTCTCGGCTGATGGTCCTCAGGGTCAGGCTCATGCGGGGCGCTCCTCGGCAGGTGTGTCCCCATCGGTCAGGGGCTCCGGCTCTCGCGCCGAAGCCTACTGTGACCGGGGAGCGCCCCGTCTGGCCCTATGAGGCCTGCCCGTCCGGCCTGGACTGGAAGGGACGGACCGGCAAGGCCCCGTCCCTTCCGGGCGCCGGGCCTCGCGGTACCGGCTGTATTCGGTTGTGTCCGTCGCGGATCAGCCCACCACGCCGCCGAAGAGGCCGCCGTGGGCCATGCCCAGGAAGAACCCGATGGCGGACGCGCCCATACCGATGATCAGGGGGAACCGCTCCCGCGTGGTCACCGAGATGTACTGCCCGTACGCACCCGTCAGGATTCCGGCGAGTCCGGCCCACGAACTGACCAGATGCAGGTTGTGGAACATCGCCGTCACGAAGGCGAGCGCCCCGAGGACGAGCGTCACCGCGACCAGGGTTGTCTGGAGCGGATGGGGCCTGCCGTCCGTGGCGAGAAGAGAAACCCGGGGACGGGGACGGGATCGTGTGACCTGTGCCATGGAGACCTCCTGGGCCGGAAGGTGGCGCGATGTGGCGCCACTCACACCCGATGTATCCAGATTGCGTCTCTTGGGCACCGGATTTCAACCGGAAGCCGGTGTGCGGGTACTCTGTATGGTCTGCACCGGTGTCTGCCCAGGCCAGCATGTCAGCCCCCTCTCGATGGAGGGTGTTGTCAGTGGCGGCTGTTTTACTCGGAGACATCGATGCTTACGCATCACGACCCTCCTGCCACGGAACGACCGTGGCCGCTGAGTCCAAAGGAGGTGGGTTCCACATGCGTCACTACGAGGTGATGGTCATCCTCGACCCCGATCTCGAGGAGCGCGCTGTCTCCCCGCTGATCGAGAACTTCCTCTCCGTCGTCCGTGAGGGCAACGGAAAGGTTGAGAAGGTCGACACCTGGGGCCGTCGTCGTCTCGCTTACGAGATCAAGAAGAAGCCCGAGGGCATCTACTCGGTCATCGACCTGCAGGCCGAGCCTGCGGTCGTCAAGGAGCTCGACCGCCAGATGAACCTGAACGAGTCGGTCCTCCGGACCAAGGTCCTCCGTCCCGAGATCCACTGAGCATCTAGCTCAGCGGTCATCGGGTTCGAGTAGCAGCAAGCAGCCAGAAGCAATCCCCGCCGAGAGGTTCACCCATGGCAGGCGAGACCGTCATCACGGTCGTCGGCAATCTCGTCGACGACCCCGAGCTGCGCTTCACCCCGTCCGGTGCGGCGGTCGCGAAGTTCCGTGTCGCGTCCACTCCCCGCATCTTCGACCGGCAGACCAATGAGTGGAAGGACGGCGAAGGCCTGTTCCTCACCTGCTCGGTCTGGCGGCAGGCGGCGGAGAACGTCGCCGAGTCGCTCCAGCGAGGCATGCGCGTTGTCGTGCAGGGCCGGTTGAAGCAGCGGTCCTACGAGGACCGCGAGGGCGTCAAGCGCACGGTCTACGAGCTGGATGTCGAGGAAGTCGGCCCCAGCCTCAAGAACGCCACGGCCAAGGTCACCAAGACCACCGGTCGCGGTGGTCAGGGCGGCCAGGGTGGATACGGCGGTGGCCAGCAGGGCGGCGGCAACTGGGGCGGCGGTCCCGGTGGCGGTGGCCAGCAGGGTGGCGGCGGCGCTCCCGCCGACGACCCGTGGGCCACGAGCGCGCCGTCCGGCGGTCAGCAGGGCGGGGGCCAACAAGGCGGAGGCGGTTGGGGCGGAAGCTCCGGCGGTTCCGGCGGCGGCTACTCGGACGAGCCTCCCTTCTAGGGCGGCTCGTACCCCCACTTCTTGATCACACAGGAGAAACACCATGGCGAAGCCGCCTGTGCGCAAGCCTAAGAAGAAGGTCTGCGCGTTCTGCAAGGACAAGACCCAGTACGTGGACTACAAGGACACGAACATGCTGCGGAAGTTCATTTCCGACCGCGGCAAGATCCGTGCCCGCCGCGTGACCGGCAACTGCACGCAGCACCAGCGTGACGTCGCCACGGCAGTCAAGAACAGCCGTGAGATGGCGCTGCTGCCCTACACGTCCACCGCGCGATAAGGGAAGGGTGACCGAATCATGAAGATCATCCTCACCCACGAGGTCTCCGGCCTCGGTACTGCGGGCGACGTCGTCGACGTCAAGGACGGGTACGCCCGTAACTACCTGGTTCCGCGGGGCTTTGCCATCCGCTGGACCAAGGGTGGCGAGAAGGACGTGGCGCAGATCCGCCGCGCCCGCAAGATCCACGAGATCGCCACGATCGAGCAGGCCAACGAGATCAAGACCAAGCTCGAGGCCGTGAAGGTCCGCCTGGCCGTTCGCTCCGGCGACGCCGGCCGCCTCTTCGGCTCCGTGACCCCGGCCGACATCGCCTCGGCGATCAAGGCTGCCGGTGGCCCCGACGTCGACAAGCGTCGCGTCGAGCTCGGCTCGCCGATCAAGACGCTCGGCGGACACCAGGTGTCCGTGCGTCTGCACCCCGAGGTCGCTGCTCAGCTCGGCATCGAGGTCGTTGCTGCCTGATTTAGGGCACAGCTCACCAGAGCAGGTGAAGGGCCGTACCCCGTGGGGTACGGCCCTTCACTGTTTCACGTGAAACGGGGCGTCGCCCGGGGGCTCAGCGGGTGGCGCCAGTGACGATCCACCGGCCCGACCGGGTGCGCAGCCAGAGTGTGGCCATGCGGACGGTCATCATCAGGGCCATCGCCCACCACAGTGCGGTCAGGCCGCCGCCGAATACCGGCACCAGCAGAGCCACCGGGGCGAAGACCGCCAGCGTGACGAGCATGGCCCAGGCCAGATACCGCCCGTCTCCGGCACCCATCAGTACTCCGTCCAGGACGAAGACCACGCCCGCGATCGGCTGGGACAGTGCCACCACCAGCAATGCCGGGAGCAGTGTGTCCTGTACGGACCGGTCGCCGGTGAACAGGGGAACGAACAGTGGCCGGGCAAGGACGATCAGTGCCCCGAACACCACCCCGGAAGCGATGCCCCACTGCACCATGCGGCGGCATGCCTCGCGTGCACCCTTGGCGTCCTCGGCTCCCAGGTAGCGGCCGATGATGGCCTGCCCCGCGATGGCGATGGCGTCGAGCGCGAAGGCCATCAGGCTCCAGAGCGAGAGGATGATCTGGTGCGCGGCGATCTCGGTGTCGCCGAGTCGGGCGGCGACGGCTGTGGCGATCAACAAGACGGCGCGGAGCGACAGCGTACGGACCAGCAGCGGAACGCCCGCCTGGGCGCTGGCTCTGATGCCTGCGGCGTCGGGACGAAGCGAGGCGCCGTGCCGGCGTGCCCCTCGCACCACCACGATCAGGTAGGCGGCGGCCATGGAGACCTGTGCGATGACGGTGCCCCAGGCCGACCCGGCGATGCCGAGGCCGGCGCCGTAGACGAGTCCCGCGTTGAGGGCTCCGTTGGCTGCGAAACCTCCGACGGCGACATAGAGCGGGGTTCTGGTGTCCTGCAGTCCGCGGAGTACGCCGGTCGCGGCCATCACGATGAGCATGGCCGGTATGCCGAGGCTGGAGATCCTGAGATACGTGGTGGCGTAAGGGGCCGCTGTGTCGGAGGCGCCGAAGATGTCCACGAGCCAGGGTGCTGCGGGGAGCGTGAGGGCGATGACGGCGATGCCGAGCAGGAGGGCAAGCCAGATGCCGTCCATGCCCTGGCGGATCGCGGAGGCCAGATCGCCCGCACCGACTCGTCGCGCCACTGCCGCGGTGGTGGCGTACGCGAGAAAGACGAAGACGCTGACGGCGGTGGTCAGCAGGGCGGCGGCGACGGCCAGACCGGCCAGCTGCGGTGTGCCGAGATGGCCGACGATGGCGCTGTCGACCATCACGAAGAGCGGCTCGGCGACGAGTGCGCCGAAGGCAGGGACGGCAAGCGAGATGATCTCGCGGTCGTGCCGTCGGCGGCTGGGCGGAGAGGTTGCCGGGGCCTGGATCATGGGGGTCAATCTAATCTTCCACAGGTAATAGATGCAATGACTATGCGGCCCTTACATTTACTCACGGTCGGCGTTCTCTCGTGCGCTGTTTGTCGTGATCTTGTGCCGACTTGGAAAGTTTTTCTCCCCCACAGCCCGTGGATGGAGAAAGCCCAGGTCAGGGCCCTGCTGATGAGGGTGCTATGAGTTTGTCCACAGTGCTGTCCCCCGCTCCGTGCACAGGTTCTGCGGGGTTCTCCACAGCATCTGGTCGGTCGTCCACATGCCCTGTGGATAACCAGATTGGCTGACGGTGCTGAGCGGCCTACCGTGGTCCGGCGCCCGCACCCCGTTCCGGCCCTGGAACCCCGCAGAACTCGACGCGCCGGAACCGGAGTCGGGCGTCTTGTTTGTCGGTGCTGTGCCGTAAGAAAGAGTGGCATGGCGAGGTCCGCAGAGCGGACGGGAGGAGGCGGCCCGGTGAGCATTCCCGAGCCTTTGGACGACCCCTGGGCCGACACCGGTCCCAGCGACCGTCTGCCTGTCACCCGCCAGCGCCGTGGCGAACGCGGGGACCGCGCGGAACAGCACGAGCGCGGCCGGGAGAGCGGCGGATGGGAGGGCGGCTCCTCCGGTTTCGAGCGGGTGCCGCCCCAGGACCTCGATGCCGAACAGTCGGTCCTCGGCGGCATGCTGCTGTCCAAGGACGCCATCGCCGATGTCGTGGAGATCATCAAGGGGCACGACTTCTACCGCCCCGCCCACGAGACCGTCTACCAGGCGATCCTCGACCTCTACGCCAAGGGCGAGCCGGCCGACCCGATCACGGTGGCCGCCGAGCTGGTCAAGCGCGGTGAGATCACCAAGGTGGGCGGAGCTCCGTATCTGCACACCCTCGTCCAGTCCGTGCCGACCGCGGCCAACGCCTCGTACTACGCGGAGATCGTCCACGAACGCGCCGTCCTGAGACGGCTCGTCGAAGCCGGGACGAAGATCACGCAGATGGGATACGCGGCCGACGGCGATGTCGACGACATCGTGAACTCCGCGCAGGCCGAGATCTACGCCGTCACCGAGCAGCGCACCAGTGAGGACTACCTGCCGCTCGGCGACATCATGGAGGGCGCTCTCGACGAGATCGAGGCGATCGGTTCGCGCAGCGGCGAGATGACCGGGGTCCCGACCGGCTTCACCGACCTCGACGCCCTGACGAACGGCCTGCACCCGGGCCAGATGGTTGTTATCGCGGCCCGCCCGGCCATGGGTAAGTCCACGCTGGCGCTGGACTTCGCACGGGCCTGTTCGATCAAGAGCAACCTGCCCAGCGTGATCTTCTCCCTCGAAATGGGCCGCAATGAGATCGCGATGCGACTGCTCTCGGCCGAGGCGCGGGTGGCGCTGCACCACATGCGTTCCGGCACCATGACCGACGAGGACTGGACGCGGCTGGCCCGCCGGATGCCGGATGTCTCGGCCGCCCCCCTCTACATCGACGACTCCCCGAACCTCTCCATGATGGAGATCCGGGCGAAGTGCCGTCGCCTCAAGCAGCGCAACGACCTCAAGCTCGTGGTCATCGACTATCTGCAGCTGATGCAGTCCGGCGGCTCGAAGCGCGCCGAGAGCCGCCAGCAGGAGGTCTCGGACATGTCCCGAAACCTCAAGCTGCTCGCGAAGGAACTGCAGCTCCCGGTCATCGCGCTCTCCCAGCTGAACCGTGGCCCCGAGCAGCGCACGGACAAGAAGCCCATGGTCTCCGACCTGCGTGAGTCCGGATCCATCGAGCAGGACGCCGACATGGTGATCCTGCTGCACCGCGAGGACGCCTACGAGAAGGAGTCCCCCCGCGCCGGCGAGGCCGACCTGATCGTGGCCAAGCACCGTAACGGCCCGACGGCGACGATCACCGTGGCCTTCCAGGGCCACTACTCGCGCTTCGTGGACATGGCACAGACCTGAGCGCGGCCTGTGTAGGGTCTCAAATTTCGCGGCACAATCTCAGCTCCGATGGCACATCGGCGGCACTTATGCCGTCTCCGTGAGACTTGCTGGTCGAGGCCGTCACCTTTTCGAGTGACGGAGGCTCTGGAGCATTCCGCCCGATGATGCGGCGCTGACACCCTTGGCAACATGGGCTATTGCCCGTGGGCTGGGGGTGCGGGGTGGACAGTGCGGCTGTGACGGTGAGCGTTCGTCGGCCAGATGGCCCTCCCGCCGAGGACGAAGAGTGGGACTTGGCGCCCATCGGCCTCCTGCAGTCGGCTCAGCCCTGGCGGACGTTCCGCTGGTACAAGGGCCAGAAGCACTACTCGGGCACGTACTGGTCGGCGACGATGCGCGATCACGTGATCTACGAGTCGCGACTGGAGCTGTCGCGGTTGCTCTTCGCTGATTTCGATCGGTCCGTACGCGGCATCGTGGCCCAGCCCTTCTTGCTGAAGACGGTGCTGGAGGGGAAGGTCCGGAAGCACATCCCGGACTATCTCCTGCTCACCGGGCAGGTCCCGATGGTCGTCGACGTCAAGCCGCTGCACCGGTTGTCCAAGCCGGAGGTGGAGTTCACCTTTGGCTGGACTCGGCGGGCGGTGGAGTCACGGGGGTGGAAGTACGAGGTCTGGAGCGAGCGTCCGACCGTGGAGCTGGAAAACATCCGGTTCCTGGCGGGCTATCGAAGGGACTGGTTGTTCAGCCCCGAGGTTCTGGATGAGCTTCGGGGAGCTGACCTCGATGGTGTCTCTTTGGGGCAGGCTACGTGCTGTCTGCCGGATCGTCCGGAGCCTCAAGTGCGTTCTGCCGTCCATCATTTGCTCTGGACGCAGTCTCTCGTTACCGATCTCGATCGACCGCTCAGCCCTTCGCATGTTCTGAGGTGGGTGGCATGAGCAGGGCGGGGGCTCGGGTCGGGGTCGGTACGCGCTTCCGCTACGACGGAGAGACCGTCGAGGTGGTGGAGATGGCTGCGACCACGGCGGGCAATGAAGTGGTCTTGAAGGATGGACGGGGGAGGCTTCTGCGGCTGTCGCTTAAGGAACTGCTCTTCTCTGACCGTGCGGCCATCAGCCCTGATTACCCGGGGCCATCGGCGGACGACGAAGGCGAGATCGCTTCCGTGGTCCTGGGGCAACTCGATTCGGCAGAGAAGCAGAAGGTCCTTGAACGTGCTGAGCATGTCCGCGAGGTGCTGACGGGCTACCGGTCCGGCAGCCCAGAACTCGCACGTGACGACGAGCCTCGTCCCGAGTACTCGCCGGAGATGCCGTTGGAGGCCAGATACGCGGCGAAGATTGCCGAACTCGGAATGGGCCTGCGCACCTTGAAGCGGTGGGTCGCCGAGTTTCAGGCGCGTGGAGAGGCTGGGCTTGCCCCCAAGAAAGGACCGGCCCGGAAGTCTGAGATTGCGGCCGATGAGCGGTGGGTGGAGACCGCGCTGGAGGTGATGGCTGAGCGCACCGATCAGTCGAAGCCATCACGCACGTTGGTTATCGAGCGGACGCGGGCCCGAGTGATCGCCCGATTCGGACCGGATGTGGTGAAGCTACCGAGCCGGGCGACGGCCTTTCGGCTGATGGAGGAGTTGGAGCGGCGGCATCCGCTGTTTCGGCTGAGTACGAAGCGGAACAGGGATATCGCCGATCGGCCGAAGGGTCCGTACGGGAAGTTGCGGCCGACGCGGCCGGGTGAGTACTTGCTGATGGATACCACTCGGCTGGATGTGTTCGGATTCGATCCGTTCACGCTGAAGTGGGTGCAGGCCGAGCTGAGCGTTGGGATGGATTGGTACACCCGCTGCATCACCGGAATCCGGGTCACGCCGGTCTCCACGAAGGCGGTGGACGTCAGCGCGGTGCTCTTTCAGTCGTTCCGGCCGAGGCCGGCGGGGCGGGACTGGCCCCGGCACGCGGTCTGGCCCGAGCACGGCATCCCCCGCACCGTCCTGGTCGACGTCGATGCGGCCGAAGGCCCGGGGCTCGCGTCTCCTCCGTTGGTGCCGGAGACACTGGTCGTCGATCACGGCAAGGTCTACGTCTCGGAACATCTGACCAGCGTCTGCCGCCGGATGGGCATCTCGATCCAGCCCGCCCGGCTGCGAACGGGCCGGGACAAAGGGCCTGTTGAGCGCTATTTCCGGACCCTGCGTGAGGGGCTGTTGCAGGTCCTGCCCGGCTACAAGGGCCCTGACATCCGTTCCCGGGGCGAGAGTCCGGAAGATGACGCGTTCTTCTTCCTCGACGAGCTGGAGGCGATCGTCCGGGAGTGGACCGCGACGGTCTACCACTGCCGGCCGCATGCGAGCCTGGTCGACCCGGGGCTGCCGGGGCTGCGGATGTCCCCGGCGAAGATGTTCGAGCACGGCATGGCCAGGGCCGGTTACATCGAGGCACCCCGGGACCGCGATCTTGGCTTTGAGTTCCTGCAGACGAAGTGGCGCACGATCCAGCACTACGGCGTTGAGATCGACCGCCGCCGCTACAGCGGGGAGGGCCTGCCGGAGGCGGGTATCCGCAGTCCCTACGACGGTCCGGTGAAGAACGGCTGGCCGTTCCAGGTGGACCCCGACGACATCACCCGGATCTACTTCCGCAACCCCACGACCCGCGAGTGGCACACCCTGACCTGGGAACACGCACCGTCGGCGCGGATGCCGCTGAGCGAGGACGCGCTGGTCTTCGCCCGGCAGCTGGCCGCGGCGAAATACCGCTACCCCGACGACCGGCTCGCCGTCGCTGATCTGCTGGAGCGGTGGAACCTCGGGCTGGGCACCACTTTGGCGGAGCGGCGCATGGTCCTGCGGCTCTCGCGCGAGCAGGCCGCCATCGAACTTCCCCAGACCGAGGAGGAGACCGTCGTCTCCCTTCCCTCCGTACGCAAAGCCCTGGGGCAGGCCAAGGACCCGGAGGTGCCTGCTGAAGGGCCGCTGGCGGAGGGCGTCGAGATGGGTGATGACGACGAGGCCGATCTGGAGGATCTCGCCGCCGAGGACGACTTCTACGCGGACGCTCTGGAGGACGTGTGAGTACGGCAAGTCCGACGGGGCTGGGCAATCTGGCGCTGTCGCGGAAGGAGGACTGGAAAGCGTTCGCCGAGACCCCGCGCCGGATCCAGCCCGAACAGTTGAGCCGCCGCCAGGTGAAGGCTCTGGGCGAGGAGGCGAGAGGCGAGCGCGATCGGCTGCTGCGGGAATGGCACGCCAACTTGGGGCCGATCAAGACGCCTCAGCTGGCGGAACTGCACGAGGACTTGTGGGACATCGTCGACAGCAACGTGCAGGACGGCGACAAAGCGAAAGGCGCCGTGGCGGTCGACGCATTCCCCGGGCTGGGGAAGACCACCTCGGTGCTGGCCTTCCTCGGTGAGTTCCATCGCAGGGAGATCGCCGAGCGGGGCGCGTTCACCGACCAGGGACATGAGCGTCTCCCGGTCTGCCGGGTCGGGCTGACCGGCAATTCCGGGATGAAGGATCTCAACCGGTCCCTGCTGGAGTTCTTCGGCCACCCTGGGCGCAACCGCGGGACTACCGCCCAGTTCGGTCAGCGGGCCCTGGACTGCGTGGTGTCCTGCGAGGTCCGCCTGCTCGCACTTGACTTTACCGACCGCAGGTAGTCCTGCCCGTGATGTCCGTCTGGGACTGTGACCAGCATGTCCCGGGCTTGTTTACCGACCGTGTCCGGGATGTCTGTCATGTTCTGGAGTCGGTACGGAGGACGAGTGGCACGGCGCGTGGTGGTCGGGGACCTGAGGGTCCAGCAGATCGAACGGAAGGACGGGCGGCGGTCGTGGACGATTGTGTGGCCCGAGGGGACGGTCCACACGGAGGCGGAGCGGTTCCTGCGGCAGCATGAAGGCTCGGGGACGCAGAGGACGTACGCGTATCTGCTGGTGGACCATCTGCGGTGGCTGGAGCGGGAGTGCCTGACCTTCGGCAAGGTTCAACTGCGGGACCTTGAGCGGTACATGGGCATCGTGGGTGCCGAGGTCCGCATGCCGCTCGGCGAGCCGTGGCGGGTGGGCAAGCGACCCTACGGCCAGTCCGCGCTGTCGACTACGGCGGCTTGCCTGAAGGGCTTCTACCTGCACCAATCCTCCCTCGGCGTGAACGGGGGGCTCGGCAAGAAGCTCGACACGTCCCGGCTGCCGTCGCGGGTGGACCGGCGCCGCTCCTTCCTCGGGCACGTGAAATCATCGCTGCCCACCAACCCGCTCGCGCCGAAGGGCCCGCACCGCAGGCATCCGAAGATGCTCCCGGACGGCGCGAGGGAGAAGCTGCTGGCCGCTGTGAAAGCGGCCCGGGACCGGCTGGTGGTGACCTGGCTCGCGGACGGCGGCCTGCGGATCGGCGAACTCTGCGGGCTGCACCTGGCGGACCTGCACCTGCGCGAGAACGCGGCCTGCGGCGAGTGCCGCACCCCGCACCTGCACGTCTGCCACCGTCCGGGAAACCCCAACCGGGCCGAGGCGAAGACCAAGCATCCCTGGCGGGTCGAGCACGGCATTGTGACCGGCGGGCTGATCAAGCGGGTCAGCCCGGCGATGGTGCACACCTACTTCGAGTACGTCACCACCGAGTACCCGCGCGGCGCCGACCACGGCATGCTCCTGGTCCAGCTGCACGGCACCGACACCGGTCAGCCGTGGGCGCCGGTCGGGGCCCGGCGGATGCTCGGCCGGGCCGGGAAACGCGCTGGTCTCGGCATCGTGAAGCCCCATGCCTTCCGGCATTCGTTTACTTCCGCGGTTCTCGACGCGGCGGACGGCAACCTGCTGATCGCCCGGGACGCGGGTGGCTGGGCGTCGGCCGCGATGGTCGACGAGGTCTACGGGCATGTCGACGTCCACGATCCGGCGTTCGACGCCGCACTGCGCGCGGTCTGGGGTGAGGCGTGATGCGACGGCAGGAGTACCTTCGACCGCTGTTCGCCGAGCGTGAGGACCGGGTCGGCCGCGACCGGCTGGAGATCCTTACCGCGCTGATCGGCGGGCCGTCCTTCGACCCGATCTTCCGGCCGGACGTGATCGAGATCCCACCCGGCCACGCGGTCTACCGGTGGGCATGCGTCGTCGACCAGTGTGAACGCAGCCGGACGGGCGGGGCGGATCTTTGCTCGGAGCATCAGCGGCAGTGGGTCCAGGACAGCGAGCGCGGGGTGGGCAGGGCGGCCTTCGTGGCGGCCGCCCAGGGTCTGGATCGGCGCGTCGGGGCGGCGGAGACCATCTGTCAGATCTGCCCTGAACGGCCTGCGGCCCGCAACGATCTGCGGTTGTGTCAGCGGCATCTGAGCCGGTGGGCCGTGCGCAAGAACGAGGGAGACGACAGCGAGGCGTTCGCCGCTTGGGTGAGCGGCGAACAGGCGCGCCCCGGCTACGGGCTCTGCGGCGTGGTCGTCTGCCCGAATCTGGCCGACTCCCCGCTGGGGTTGTGCTCGTGGCACGGCACCCGCTACCGCCGTGACTGCGAGCCGGGTGGCGCCGCGATGCCGGCCAGCTGGTGGCAGCGATACGAGCAGTTCGGGAAGGCGGTCCCGATCGAGTGCGACGACCAGGCGGCGTTCCGGCGGTGGTGCGCTACCGTTCCCGCGCAACCGTGGCCGGGGCAGATCAACTTGCGTGGCCTGCGGCCCCTGGTGCGGGCCGAGATCCAGTGGGGACTGTTCGTCCATACTCAACGAGCCCGCCCGACCCGCTGGGACCTGGGCTGGATCCGGTCGCTGGTGACCACCTGCCGCACGCTGGAGGTGAACTCGCTGGTCGACTTCGAGTTCGGCTCCGGTGGTTCCGCGGCGTTCACCGGGGCGATCGCGAAGGAGATCCTGCACGAGCTGCGGCTGGTCTACTTCACCCCTGAGCAGGCCAAGGACGCTGGCTTCCTGGAGACCGAGCACTACGGGGTGCTGTTCCCACACCGGATGAGCCACGTCGACTTGACCGGCATCCCGCAGCGCTGGCTGCGGGATCTGACGTGGGACTACCTGGCCGATCTGCTGAGGTCACCGCGTTGCCCGCGCTCGGCCGGACCGATCGACGACCTTCGCAGGGCCGCCGTCGAGCTGGGAGTCTTCCTGGAGATCGAGGCTCCTGGCAGTGGCCATGACCCGGCGGTTCTCCGGGAAGAGCACGCCCAGCGGTTCGTCGCCGACCAGCGCCACCGCGAGCGCGAAGGGCTCCCCTCGCTGGCCGTCAAGCGGCCGGACGGGACCGCGAGCATCGTCACCACCGTCACCCGGTCGGTTGTGTTCAACGCCGTCCGCAAGCTGATGCGCGAGGCACTCGACACCGGTGCCGCGGAACGGCTGGGCCTGGAAAGGGAGTTCATCATCGTGTTCCCGACCGCCGGCGCGACCACCGGCCGGACCGCGCGTCGGCCCTTCCCCGACGAAGTCGCCCGGGCGCTGGCGGACGAGACGAATCTGGCCGAACTCGCCGCCACCTACGACGTCAACGACAACGGTGTCCGCGACATCTGGGAGACCACCGTCACCACCGGACGCCGCATCGGCGAGGTGCTCAAGGTGCGGTGGGACTGCATCGGCCGCTACGGCGGCCTGGCGATGTTCTGGCACGACCAGACCAAGGTCGGCAACTACGACGCCGCGATCCGCATACCCGAACGCCTTTACGGGATCCTCGCCGAGCGCCAACGCAAGACCCTGGACCGCTTCACCGCCCGCTACGGCTACCGGCCGACCGGAGCCCAACGCGCCGGGCTGGCCCTGTTCCCCACTACCTACCGCAGCAACGACGGGACGGTGCCGCTGACCCACCAGTGGTTCTACAGCCGGTTCCGACCCTGGGTGGACGCCATGGACCTCGGCCACTATGTCCCCCACCAGGCCCGCCATACTCTGGCCACCAGCCTGTTGCGCCACGGCGCCACCCTGACCCACATCCGCCGATACCTCGGACAGGTCAGCGATCGGATGGCGGAGCACTACGTCCACCTGACCAGCTCAGATCTGGAGAACGTCCTCCAGCACGTCTGGGTCGCCGGCCCCGGCACGGCCCAGCCCGGCGAACTCCTTGCCGGGGACTCCGCCCCGCTCACCCGCCAGCAGGCCCAGGCTCTGGCGATCGACCTGTCACGCCGCAGCACGCCGGCCGAGGGAGGGTTCTGCACCTTCCAGCCCGTCGTCGACGGCGGCGCCTGCCCCTGGAACCTGGACTGCCACAACTGCGACAAGTTCGTCCTGTCCGGCGCCGACCTGCTGTATTGGCGGCGCAAGCGTGAACAGTGGCGGCTGCTGGCTGAAGGTGCCCCCGACGACGCCACCGCCGACTACCTCCACCGCTACTTCGAACCCACCGCCCGCGCCATCGACGGCCTGGAGAAGGCCCTGGCCGGCCTCGGCCTCCTCGACGACGCCCTCGCCCTGGACCTGCGCAAACCCCAGGACTACTTCCACCGGGTGTGGTCCACCGCCTTCCGCGCCACCGACCTCGCCGACGCGGCCAACGACGAGCAGGGCGAGTACAGCGATACGTGCTCAGCCGACGGCGACGACCCCGAACAGGAAGCTGCATGAACACCTCCACCGTCCCAGAACCCCGCACTGCGGCGGCCCAGGCCGCCCGCCGCCGCAAGACCGAGAGCGCTCTCCAGCGCGTCCACGACGCCATCGCCCGGATCCGACGCGAGAAGGCCCAGGTCAGCGTCGCCGCCGTCGCCCGCCGAGCAGACGTCTCGCGCACCTTCCTCTACGACAACACCGAGGCCAGAGCCACGGTCGCTGCGGCGATTGCTCATGCCGGCGAACGCCGGACCCAGATGCTCGCCGACCAGGACGAGGAGCGCGAGGCGACCTGGCGAGAGCGGGCCCTGAACGCCGAGGACGCCCTCAAGGCCGCCCATACCGAGATCCTCGCCCAGCGCACCCGCATCGGTGAACTCCTCGGCCAGGTCCGCGACTTGGAAGCTGAATGGACTCAGGAAGCCGTCCAGCGGATCACCTCCGAGAACACCACCCTCAAGCAGCGCGTCCGCCAGCTCACCGCCGACAACCGGTCCTTCGACGAACGACTGCAGGCCGCCCGCTCCAACCTGCGGTTCCAAGACCGCCGCATCGCCGATCTCGAAGCGCACATCACCGATCCGGGAACAGCGAGGTAATCACGACCCGCTGACAAACCCACGGCGCGTCCACCGGGACGGTGGACGCGCCGTGGGTCGGATCGGAGAGACCGGACGCAAACGCCCAGGTGGGCAGTGACGGCTCTGCCGCCCCACCCCAAGGCATGACCTGCCTGCACGGATGTTGGCCTCAGCCTTGCCCGGTGGCCACGAGGTCCACCCACGCTGTGACAGAGTCGCCTTCGCGGACGAGGTCGACACCCATGGCCGCGAGTAGTCGTTGGCTGGCAGTGTTGTCGGGCTTCGTGCTAACGAACAAGGAATCGAATCCGTCGGCGCGGGCGAGGACCAGCAGGTGGCGGAGTACCGCACTGCCGACACCGCTACCGCGGTGGGAGCGTCCGATCCACACCCCCGCTTCGACCGCATGCTCCGCGCCCTCCAGAGGGCACAGCCGGGCAGCCCCCACCACGGCGTCCCCCACGACGATGGCATAGGTGGTCTCCGCCGGCTCTGCTGACAGAGACCTCGACTGATGGAACCGCGAGAACGCCGTCCGACGCTCGTCGGTCCACCCGGCAGGCCCGGCAACCGGGGGCATCACCTCATGGGGGTCCGCATCGACCACGGCCACATCCAGCAGGTCTTGAAGCAGACCCTCATCGAGCCGCCGCAGAGTGACGTCAGAGCGCATGCCCGCATCCTGCCATCGCGACCGCGTCATTCCCCAACGGTTTTCGGGAATGGCGCTGAACCACCGTCACGGACATGTAGTCTATGAATCATCGCAGTTCAGAGCCGGTATCCGAGCTCCTGCGGTCGGTAAACTGGACGATCTGCACTTCCTGAAATGGCGCAAGACCAGCGGCATCGAAGTCAGCAACCATCTCAAATGGATCGCCAACGAGTTCCCCGTCACCCTGCTGATGATCGGCGTCGGACTCGCCGACAAGGGCTTGTTCAGCGAGGGCGGCGCCACCGGTGACGCGGCCCTGGCCCAGACCGGCCGCCGCACCACCCGGCTGGGGGTGCGGCCCTTCACGATCACGGATGAACAGGGACGCCGGGAATGGCGGCAGATGCTGCTGGCCCTCGAACAGCGCATCGTCCTGGCAGACAAACACCCCGGCATGCTCGCGGATGACCTGTCCGACTACCTCTTCGCCCGCAGCACCGGACACATCGGCTCGCTGATGACGCTGATCAACCGCGGCTGCCAGCGGGCCGTCCGTGGCGGCGGCGAACGCCTCAGCCGCGACCTGCTGGACGGCGTGAAGAACGACGAGGCATCAGAGAAGGCCCGCGCGGAACTCGAAGCTGCCCTGGAGACACGGCGGCTGACCAGCCGCCCCCGGCCGTCCGGCCGAAAGAAGGCCGCGTGACGCAAGTCCCGAGGACTCTCCCGATCCGGCTGCGGCCTCTCCCCGGTGAGGCCCTCGACTCCTGGCTGGAGGCCCTGGCCGAGCGGCTGCACACGCCCCTGGGTCGAGGTGATGCGGCACTTCGGGCTCCCTGCCAAGGGCAGATCAGGGAATCATCTGCGAGGTATTCCTCCGGACTGGACGATCCTGCTGGGTGAGCAGGAGACCGCGGCCATCGCGCACGCGAGCGGACTGGACGTTCACACGGTCACGTGTCTGACACTGGCCCACTACGATCAGCGGGCCCTGCGGATCAACTTCGAGCGCCGGTACGTCAACCGATGGGTGCTCTGGGGCCGCGGCTGCGGCTCCCGTTTCTGCCCGGACTGCCTGAAAACCAGCGGCGGCCGCTGGCAGTTGGCCTGGCGTCTGGGCTGGGCCTTCGCCTGCCCGATGCACCATCGGCTGCTGGCGGACTGCTGCCCGAACTGCGGGCGCGTCCAGCGGCAGCGGCCCCGATCTGGCATCGCCATCCCCCGCCTTGGAATCTGCGGCAATCCGCCTTCCCGCCCGGACGGAGCCCCTTCAGGCGGCTGTGGCTTCGATCTCACCCAGACCCGCACGCTCACGCTGCCCACGGGCCATCCGGCGCTGACGGCCCAGGACCGGCTACTGGAGATCATCGATTCCGGGACCGCGTCCTTCGGTGCCTACGAGCTCAGCCCGCAACCAGCCCAGAGCGCCCTGACAGACATCCGCGCCATCGGTGGACGTGTCCTGGCAGACCTTCCAGACCACATCATCACGAGCCTGGCCCCATCGGATCTCACCGACCGGCACTTCACACCCGAGCCCGGATCCCGGCTCGCGGCTTTGGCCACCGAGCGGCCCGGCTTCATGGCCCCACCGAGGGTTGTGAGCACAGCCGTCGCCGCGATCATGGCGCTGCGGATTCTCGAGCACCGCGACATCCACCAGGGCGGAGAGATGATGCGCGGCTTGCTGGACGTGATGCGCGACGAGCTCTACCAGATCAGCGCCACCAGCCTCGACAGCTGGGGACGCGGCTTGAGCCCCGTCCTGAATGCGGTGCACCTGGCCGCCCTGGCCCCGTCATTCCGCCCCAGCGAACAGCTCCGATACCGCACCGCCACCGACATGCCCAGCCGCCCGAAGACGTCAGGCCGGGCGGTTGCACATCGGGCACGGAAGATCCCAAGCATGTTCTGGCCCTCCTGGACAGTACGGCTTGCCCCTTCCGAAGGTGTCTATCCCCGGGTCCTCGCTCTCGTCCTGGCCAGCTCACTGCTGATTATCGGCAGCAGGACCACTCTCGATGCCGCTGCCGGACACCTCGGGTCGTTCACCGACGGCCCGGACATCTCCCGCATCCTGCAACGGCTCGATGACCAGCCGCACTGGAAGGACACGGTCGTCGCCCTGGCCCGGCTGGCCGACTACCTCGACGCCCACGACATTCCAATCGACTACCAGCGGCGCCGCCGCCTCGACTACAGCCACCTGCTCCCGCACGAGCGCTGGCTGGACATCTGCCGTCGCACCGGCTCACCGGCCGGCACCGGCCGCCGCGAGCAGATCGTCCGCTGCCAGCTGTTCCAACGCATCAGCGGTCTGCCCGCCGAAGCCGCCCCCGGACATCGCACCGTCGCCGAAGCACACTTCCGGGTCGAGACAGCCCGCTTCGCGACCTTCCAAACACCCGAACTCGCTGCGGCGCTGACCGCTGAGGCTTACGACTTCATCGCCAACCGTCACATCCACGATGAGCCGGTGACCTGGAAGCCGCCCGCCTTTCTGCTCGACGGGCTCGACCTGCCCGGCCCCGATCCCGCTCTCATCGACATTCCACGCTTGCACCGGCTTGTCCGCCAGGACGAGAAGTCCGTTCAACGCATGGCTGAGATCCTCGGCACCAGCATCGAAGCGGTGCGGCAGGCCCTGACCGAACACCCCGCCCCCGCACTCCCACCGTCCGAAACCGCGGAGGGCCCTCACCAGCCCATACGCATGGCAGCGGCTCGAGCGCTTCACCGCTGCCGCTGCCTACCCCACGATGCGAGAGGCCGCCCAAGCCCTCGGTATCAACCAGCCCACGCTGGTGATCCAGATCAACCGGTTGGAGAAAGATCTGGGACAGCCCCTGCTCGAGCGCGCCGAACGCGGCCGAACCATGAGGCTGACCCCCTTCGGGAAGCGCGTGGCTGCCGCGGCCAAGACGATTCTCGAGAAAGAGTCGTATGACGCGGGCGGCGACTCATCACCCTGGTTTCGACAGTGAAAGGATCCCAGATCGGAGAGGGCTGATCCGAAATCAGTACAACGATCCTCGTTTCACACCCAGTCACCCTCCGGAGCAGCCGCCCGGAGCACCGCGCCCGCGTCTTCCATCAACGGCTCGCCGTGGGGCACGCACACTGTCTCCACCTCCAGCGCGGCCAACCGTCGGAAGGAAGCGATGGCCTCCTCTCTGTCCACGTTGAACGGACCGAGGATCGCCCGGTCATCCGCCGTGGCGACGATGTCACCTGGGAACAACACGCCGCTGGACGCGAGATGGAGCGCGATGCCTCCCGGAGTGTGACCTGGAACATGCAGGACGCGGACGGCCTCGGCCCAGCCGTCGAGGGTGTCGCCGTCGCGCAGCTCAATGTCCACCGGCACATGCTTCACAGGAGGCACATCCGCGTCGGCGAATCCAGCCGTGATCTGCTCATGAAGGGCGCGTTCCGAGGCAGTGAATACCGGCTCGGGTTCGGGGGCGGTGCCGCGGATGAACGGGGTGTCCAGCGCACCGGCCAAGACTCGGGCGCCCGTGGCCGCGACGAGATCCGCAGCCGAGCCCATATGGTCGAGGTGGGAGTGGGTCAGAACGATCTGCCGCACGTCTTGAGGACGGCCGCCGAGCTGATCGAGGGCCTCCAGGATCGCCGGGGCGGACCCCGGCACACCGGTATCGATCAGGGCGTATCCGTCCGGCAGACGCACGACGTGAACGTGCCCGACGGGGAAGGGCAACTGCCAGACGGCAGGGGTGATCTGGATGAGTTCCATGGCGCGACGCTAACGGGCGGCCGAGGAGCGGCCGGTCCCTTTGCGCTGCGGGCGAATTATGCGCAGCGTGAACGGCAGGCCACGGAACGCTGATGGCTTCTGGGGGCTGAAGGTCCCGTCGGCGGCGGACTTCCTCGCTCGGTACGACCGTCGGCTCGACCACGTGATCGGCGGGCAGGCCACAGGTTTGGGGGATCACAGACGATGCAATGGTTTCGCTGCTACTGGGACGAAGAGGACACCTGGTTCTACTTCGAAGTCGACGCTGAGGGCTGGGTCACCCGGCAGATCGAGCTCCAAGGTCCCGCGCTCACCCCTCTTGCCGCGGCATCCCTCGACGAATGGCAGCGGGCGCGAGATGCCGATCGCCTTGCCGACTACGAAGCGAAGTTCGGGGTCACCGCCGAGCTGCCCGTCTCACAGTGGGAAGGGCATGATCCCGAGTGGCTGACATCCGCACAGTTCGAGGAAGTATGGGACGGCACCCGACAGAAGATCGCTGTCCGTCCCGGCTGACCTGCGGCGCTGGCCGTGAAGAAATGCCACGGAACTGAGACACGAGTGCGGGGACATCGTCTGAGAGAACGGGGAAAACGGCTGGTCAGAGCGACGTCCTATGACACGGACGGTGAGAACCTACAGCCCCAGCTGTGGGGTCTCGCGATCCGTGGCGGAATCTTGTGGATCTAGGCGGATGCCCGGCGGATCGCGAGAAGCCCCAGGTCAGAAACTCGGGCTGGTCCGGTCGACGTGAGGAACTGTCATCATCGCGAGACGGCGGACGTCCGCCACGGCCTGAGACAGCGGACAACGTTCCTGTTCAGGGCCTCGGCGTCCGCCATCGGCGGCGAGACCCTACAGCTCGTCCACCGGCTCAGCCACCGTCCCGAACTGTCGCCACAGTCGAGGTGCCGGCTGCTGCTGACCGTCAGGATCGGCGAGCAGATCCGGGACCTGCTCGACGTCCTCCCCGACACCTTCGACAAGCTTTCGGAGACCTTGGACGTGGCGTCCAAGAAGGACATCGTCAGCCAGCTGGAGTGAATCGTTCCGGGTTCGATCGAGACTCCAGGTTCTGACTGTGACCTGGGGTTTCGCGGTAGTAGCTGGTCTCGTATTCGGCGGGCGGGATGTGCCCTGTCTCACCGTGGAGTCGGCGGTGGCAGTAACAGTCGGAGCGGTGGTGGCGAAGTCGCGGTCCACGAGGTCCGGGGCTCGTTCCACGCTCGCGTCCGGC
Source organism: Streptomyces sp. NBC_00846 (assembly GCF_045207325.1). Taxonomy (NCBI): domain Bacteria; kingdom Bacillati; phylum Actinomycetota; class Actinomycetes; order Kitasatosporales; family Streptomycetaceae; genus Streptomyces; species Streptomyces sp. NBC_00846. The sequence goes on from NZ_CP108846.1 coordinate 3,768,049, forward strand.
ACCGTGGTGATCACCTGTTTGCCGCGGACCGCGCCGGCCAGCCCGAGCCCGCGCATGAGCCGCTCGACGGTGCACCGGGCCACCGTGTGGCCCTGCCGGTGCAGCTCGCGCCAGACCTTCTCGTCCCGTAGACACGAAAGTTGGCCTGATGGACACCGCTGATCAGCTCCTTGAGCGCGGCGTCGCAACTGCCGGGCCGAGGGCCTGGCCAGGCGCTTCCCGGCCGCGTAATACGTGGAGGGGGCGATCTTGCAGGCGTGTTCGGTGAAGACCCTGCAGATCTCAAACGCGGTCTGAGCGCTGGAGGGGACCGGCACCTCGGTGGTCGCAGGACTGCGGGAACTACTCGCCGATGAGTTCGCGGAGAGAGAAAGCAACTCGGGTGAAACATCCCGCCGCCCCCACCGCATCTAAATGGTGTAGGCGACTGGCCAAGGGGGGAGGGCGGCGGATGAGACGGTCCCAGGAGAGCGCCTTCCGGGAGTTCGCGGCGGCCCGCATGGGGCATCTCTTCCGTTCGGCGTGCCTGTTGACCAGCGGCGACACCTATCTCGCCGAGGATCTGGTGCAGGAGACGCTGGGGCGGATGTATGTGGTGTGGGGTAGGTCGTCGAAGCTCGGCAATCCGGCGGCGTACGCGCAGACCGTTCTTGTGCGTGTCTTTCTGGCGCACCAGCGGCGGCGTTCGGCGGGAGAGCGGCCGAGCGACGAGATTCCCGAGGTCTCGGAGACGGCCGCGCAGGGTGACACCTCGCTTCGGCTCATGCTCTTGGACGCGCTGCGGAAGCTGCCGGCGAAGGACCGGGCGGTGGTCGTGCTGCGGTACTGGGAGGACCGGTCCGTCACGGAGACTGCGGACGTCCTCAACGTCAGCTCCGCAGCCGTACGCACCCGCAGCACCCGTGCACTCGCCCGGCTGAGGGTGCAACTGGGCGGCAGTATCGGAGAGTTCGCCGCGCACTGATCAGCCCGACTGACTATGACGAGAAATGGTGGTGGTTTGGCATGTCTGGAACGCAGGAGGACCTGGACGCGTTCGAAGGCGGGCTCGGTGACGCGCTACGCCGCACCGGGGAGGTCTTCTCCGTGGAGGGGCGCCCGCTGGTGGACGGCGGCGTCGTGCGCGGCCGGCGGGGGTTGCGGCGCAGGCGGGTCGCGGCCGTGACCGGCAGCGTCGCGGCGCTCGCCGTCGTGGGGTTCGGGGCGTCGTACGCCACAGGGGCGTTCGGCGGCGGCTCGGGGCAGGGCGGGGCGGGCGTGGCCGCGCAGCCGAAGGTGCAGGAGACCGGCCCTTCGACGAAGTCGTCGCCCGGCAAGGGGCCGCAGCTCTCGGCGCAGCAGGTGATCGAGAGGTTGGAGGGGCTGCTTCCGGAGGGGAAGGTCAGCGGGCGGGCGGGGCGCGGTACGGCCGACCGGTTCGGGCCATCGGCGCAGCTCGTCTTCGACGATGGCGAGGGCAAAGCTGCGATCGGCGTGAGCGTCGGCGCCATCGACCCGGACGGCACGGAGGCGGAGCAGCAGCTCGAATGCCCCGACAAGACCTTCGTGCCGTACGACTCCTGCCGGAATGAGACGCTTGACGACGGTTCGCGCCTGATGGTGTTGCGCGGGTACGAATACCCTGACAAGCGCGTGGACACCAAGTGGTGGCACGCCTATCTCGTGACCCCCGACGGATACACGGTCGATGCCAGCGAGTGGAACGCGCCCGCAGAGAAGGGCGCCGCCGTTTCACGGGCCGAGCCCCCGCTCACTGTTGGGCAGTTGAAGGGACTCGTCATCTCCGACGAGTGGCGGCCCGTGATGAACGCTCTGGGAAAGGCGGCCCCGGAGCCGGTACGGCAGCCGTCGGCGCGGGGGCAGGACGGCCGGGCGATCCTGAGAAAGCTCAAGTCGCTGCTGCCTGTGTCCGCGAAGGTAGCCTCCGAGCGCGGTGACGACGGATACGTGTACGTCGTGAATGATGGCAAGGGCGCGAGCCTGGTGCAGATCAACGTGCAGCCGAACATGTCGGACATGGAGGGGGAGCTGTTCGGGGCCGGGGCGGAGGTGCTGCCGGACGGGACGAAGGTCGTCACGCGTCAGGCCCCGGACAGGATGGCCGGCGCGGGCGTGGTGATGTGGACCGCCGACACCATCCGTACGGACGGCCTCCGGGTCGTGGTGTCCGCGTTCAACTCTGCCGGAAAGTAGGGCCGTGGGCAACGCGCCTGCTTGCGGTAGTTCGGGAGGCGGATCACCCTTCGGGGTCGCCGCCTCCCGCTTCGTGTTGTGTAGGTGAGCGTTGCGCGACGGTCGGGCGGCGACGACGGCGGTGGCGGGGCGTGGCTCAGGTGCTGTGAAATGCGTTCGCCACAGCTCGGGTTCTGCGGGTAGTTGTTGAACATGACCACCCCATCTGAACAGTTGCTCCCCGGTACGCAGCGCGCTCTGCTGCACCGCATCGCCACCGCGCAGTCGGAAGGCCGCGCGCCCTCGCTCGTCGCCGCGGTGCAGAGGCAGGAGCAGACCGTCTGGAGTGGCTCCCGCAGCTGCGTGGACGACCACGCCCCCGACGCCGACACACAGTTCAGGATCGGCTCGATCACCAAGACGTTCACCGCGGTGCTGGTCCTGCGGCTGCGCGACGAGGGGCTTCTGGACCTGGACGACCCGCTGGAGAAGCATCTGCCCGGCACGGGCGTCGGCGGAGTCACTGTTCACCAACTCCTGGGCCACAGCGCGGGACTGGGCGCCGAGTCGCCCGCCCCCTGGTGGGAGAGGACCCCCGGCGCCCTGCGACCCGAGCTCGCGGACGTACTCGGTGAGCGGACGAGGACGCACGCCCCGGGCCGCCGGCACCACTACTCGAACCCCGGCTATACCTTGCTGGGCGCGCTGGTCGAGAAGGTGCGCGGGGCGGGCTGGGCGGACGTGCTGCGACACGAGATCCTGGAACCGCTCGGCATGCACCGCACGAGCCACCAGCCGCATGCACCGCACGAGGGCGGCTGGGCCGTGCATCCCTGGGCCGATGTCATGCTGCCCGAACCGACCGAGGATCTCGGGCTGATGGCCGCGGCCGGTCAGCTCTGGTCCACCACCGGCGACCTTCTCCGCTTCGCGGCCTTTCTTGCCGAAGGAGACGACCGGGTGCTCTGCGCCGCCTCCGTGGAGCAGATGCGTGAACCGTCCGCGCCGATCGAGTCCGGCGACTGGGATTCGCATTACGGCCTGGGTCTTCAGCTCGTACGGAGGGACGGCCGCACGCTTTTCGGGCACACGGGCTCGCTGCCCGGCTTCCTGGCCGCGTTGTGGTTCAGCGTCGAGGACGATGTGACGGCCGTCGTCCTCACCAACACCACGTCCGGGCCGATGATCGGGGATGTCGCCGCAGACCTCGTGAAGATCGTCGCCGAGGCCGAGCCCCGCATTCCGGACCCCTGGTGCCCCCTGCCCGAGGCGGACGCGGAGCTTCTCGCGCTGACCGGCCCCTGGTACTGGGGCACGCGCGCGAACGTCCTGCGACTGACCTCGGACGGTGGGATGGAGTTTCAGCCCCTGCGAGGCAAGGGCCGAGGTGCCCGTTTCACCGCGCGGCCCGACGGCACTTGGGTCGGTCTCAACGGCTATTACGCAGGGGAGACGCTGCGCGTCGTCCGGAACGGCGACGGCAGCGTGAACCATCTCGATCTGGGTTCGTTCGTCTTCACGCGCGAGCCGTACGACCCCGCGGCGGCCATTCCCGGCGGTGTGGACGAAGGCGGCTGGCGAGGACTCGGAGCCTGAGAGCCACGCCACTTGAGAACGCCTCGTTGCCTGCGCACCACGCAGCCGGCCCCTGCCGTTTCACGTGAAACGGCAGGGGCCGGTCCGGCCCCGGTCACAGCGCGAGCTTGAAGCCCACGTGGCTGGCAGTGAAGCCGAGCCGCTCGTAGAAGCGATGAGCATCGGTCCGGGCTGCATCGGATGTCAACTGGACCAACTGGCAGCGCAGGCGCCGTGATTCGTCCACGGCCCATTCGATCAGCCGGGTGCCGAGACCGCTGCCGCGTTCGGCGGCATGGACGCGGACGCCCTCGATGACCGAGCGGGTCGAGCCGCGCCGGGAGAGTCCGGGGATCACGGTCAGCTGCAGAGTTCCGACGACGCGGTCCCCGCGCACGGCGACCACCAGGTACTGGTTCGGGTCGTCCGCCAGCCGCTGGAACGCGGCGTGGTACGGGGCGAGGTCGTCCGGTGACTCACGCTGTGCACCGAGTGGATCGTCGGCGAGCATGGCCACGATCGCGGGGATGTCGGTGCGGGCCGCGGGGCGTATTTCCAGATCGCTCATGATCGGCACCCTACGCAGTCCATGCGCATGGCGGATGATTTCCCGGCCTGTGCGGGGACCGGCCACGGTTGCGGGGCGACTCGTGCGACCGGTACGGGGGACTTGAGCTCTTCGACCGCCCGGACGAGCGGGGCCAGCTCGGGGTTCCTGGCGGCTTCGTCGAGTGCGGCGCGCAGCGCGGTGTCATTGGTCGACCGGGCATCTGCGAGCAGGGCGAGACCGGCCTCGGTGACGTCGGTGCAGATGCCCCGGCGATCGGTGTCGCAGAGGTACCGGGTCAGCAGTCCGCGGTCCTCGAGCCGGGTGACCAGGCGGGTGGTGGCGCTCTGGCTGAGAACGACGGCGACCGGCGACCTGCTTCATCTGAAGATGGCCGCCTGGGCCGCTGTGCTGCCTGCTCAGGACGTCGAGGAGGGGGTACTCCCGCACGCTGAGCCCGTGCCCGCTCTGCAGAGCCCGCTCGATACGGGCCTCGATCCTCCCGTGGAGCAAGGAGAGCGCGCACCAGCCCTGGGACAGGGCGGTCAGTGCGGGGGACTGGGCTTCGCCATCGTGCCGCCGCTGCAGAAGCGGGTGCTCGACCAGACCTCCGGTGCTCCGACTCTCGCATCCGCCGTCACCATCGGTGCCTTCAACCTGGGTAACGCGCTGTCGGCCCGGCTCGGCGGTCTCGTCATCGCAGCGGGCCTCGGCTCACCGCGCCCAACGGGGTCGGCGCCGTTCCGGCCGCTTCCGCCCTGGTTCTCGCGTTCGTCTCCAGTGCTCTGGAACATCGCACGGTCCCCCGGAGCCGACTTGTCGCCCGGCACAGTCCGGAACCGCTCGCGGCACCCACGGCCCACCACTGACGCTCTCACACCCACCAGGCACCGCATCGCGCCGCACCATGAAGTCACCCCATGAGCACCCTCACTGTCTGCGCCGCCCGCTGACGTTCCCGGACGCGGAAGTGCTCATCTCGGCGGCCCGCAGCGCCGCCGATTCGCCGAGCCGGGTACGTCAGCCCATCGCCACGGTCAGCGGAGCGTAGCGACGGGTCCAGTCGCCCGGCAGGTCCGAAGTCCCATACGTCATCACCGTGGTTCCGGAGCCCGCCCGCAGACCGCACTCCTTGAACCAGGTGAGCAGGTCCGCATGGCGTGCGTCGATGTCCGCGCGCAACGGCAGATCCGTCGCCTCGGCGAGCGAGGTGACGAGGGCCTGAGCCGTGGCCGTGTCGGGCGCGACCAGCGGGCCGACCACATGCGTACGGTCGCTCGGCCAGGTCGTCGCGTAACCGACGAGCTTTCCGCCGGCCTCCGCGATCCGGATGTGGTCGGCATACGCGGGAAGCCGGGCGAGGACATGTGTCCGGTCCGTGCCGAAGACGTCCGCGTCCAGCCGGACGATGGCTTGCAGGTCCAATGCCGTGGCCGGACGTACGGCCGCGGTAATCACCGCGTCCCCGGCCGGCCGGAAGAACCCGGTGACCCGCTGGACGCGGCCCAGGACCGAGAACCCGAGCTGTTCGTAGAGAGGTCGACCCGCAGATGTCGCGTACAGGCTGAGAGGCGTGTCCGCGGCCTCGTCCATGACATGACGCATCAGCTGCCGGGCCACTCCCTGCCTCGCGTACCGTTCGGCGACGAGCAGCATGCCGATGGCAGCCAGTCGCGGTCCGTAGGAGGTCACCACACAAGCGGCCATCAGGCCCTTGGCGCCGGGGTCGTCCAGGCCGTAGCCGGTTCCTGCGGAGAGGAGCAGGCCCCACCGGTGCTCATCGCGTGGCCAGCCGCGGTTCTCGCAGAGGTCGGCGCAGGCGACCAGGTCGCCCGGGCTGAGACGCCGGACAGGCAATGCGGCGAGCGGACGCGACTGTGGGACGGTCATGAAGGTCAGGCTGTCCGACGCGTTGATCGCTCGTCCACTCCTTTACCTGATCCGGTATCGGATCAGGCTTCCCACAGTGGTCTGCTCTGCCTGGGCGGTGGCACGGGCATCGCGCCCATCAAGGCGCTCATCGAGGATGTCGCCGAGCACGGCGACCGGTGACCTGTGGAGGTGTTCTACGGGGCGCGTACCGATCGCGATCTGTACGACATCGACACGATGATTCGGCTCCAGAAGACCTATCCCTGGCTCGCGGTCGGGCCGGTGGTCTCCACGGGCCCGGGAACGGCGGGCGGTCCGAAGGGGCTGCTGCCCGAGGCGGTGCGCGCGTACGGGCCGTGGCACGAGTACGACGCCTGTCTCTCCGGCCCGCCCGGCGTGATCCGCAGCAGTGTGGACGTGCTCAAGGGCATCGGCATGCCGGCCGAGCGCATCCGGCACGACGCAGTCGAGGAACTGGCGGCCACGGCCCCGCCTGACTCGAGGAGCAGCAGCCCACCGGCCACGCCCCACGAGCGGCAGCCGGTCAGCCCAGGTCAGGGGCATGCATCGCTCGTACGCCCTCGATATTGCCGTCCAGGTAGTGCCGCAGCGACAGTGGCACGAGATGAACCGCGGCGATCCCCATCCGGCTGAACGGCACCCGTACGACGTCGTACTCCCCGCAGGGGTCGTCGATCTCCGGGCCGTGGCGCCGGGACAGGTCCATGGACTCCAGCCGGCAGACGAAGAAGTGCTGGACCTTCACGCCCTTCACCCCGCCGCCCTCGATGTGCTCCACGGTGTCGACGAAGCAGGGAACCACATCGGTGATCTTGGCGCCGAGCTCCTCGTCCAGTTCGCGGTGCAGGGCGTCGACGACGGTCGCGTCCTCGGGCTCGACCCCGCCGCCCGGTGTGAGCCAGTACGGATCCACCCCGGGCTTGGTGCGCTTGATGAGGATGAGGTCGTTGCCGTCGAGCAGGATGGCGCGTGCGGTGCGCTTGACCACGGGACGTTCGGTCATGGCAAGAGCGTGGCCCACGGAACGGGTTCTGAAACACCTGACCCGTGCCGGGCCGCCCTGCGCTCACCAGTCGGCGGCGGCACGCAGCAGCCACTCGTGTGTCCGCGCGATGTGCGGCACTGGGAGCGTGCCGGTCCGCACGGCCAGGAAGTAGGTGCGCAGCGGGGGCACGGGGGGATCGAGGAGCGCCACCACCTCGCCGCGTTCCAGCGCCCCCTCGCACAGATAGCGCGACGGCGAGCCCGGCACCCGCCGCCGCGCATTCGAGGACCGCCCGGAGATCCGGTGCGATGACGGTTCCCGCGACGGCGGGCCGGCTGTCGAACACGGCGGCCCAGTATCGGGAGACGAGCGGCAGGCTCTCGTGCACCTCCACGATCGGCAGCTGGTCCAGCACCACGGGCCCTTTGTGCCGCAGCGTCCCAGGTCCCAGCCGCCCGGCCCAGCGCGGCGCCGCGATCAGTACATGCTCCTCGTCGCACAGCGGCGTCGCGGTGAGCAGCTCACCGCGCGGACGGGCCGTGGCAATGGCCAGGTCATGGTGCCCGGCGGCCAGCCCCTCTAACGCATTGATCCACCGATCTGGTGGCTGTGGATGACTCTTCGGGAAACAAGGAAGTGCCTTGTGACCTGCGATGATGGGAGTTCTTGAGGCTTCCAGCACGCACGATCGGCAAGGCACTTCCGAGATGCAAGTTTCCCATACTCCAGCGGCGGTCTCCGCCGCGTTCGATGACCCGAATCTGGTCGCGCATGCCGGGCTGGTTGCGGTGATGCGGCTGGCCGAACGGTGTGGACTGTCGGGCCTGGTGACGCAGAAGGTGAAGCTGACCGGGACGACGAACGGCGCGGGGGCGTCGGCGGACGCCAAGGTCAGCAGCATCGTGGCCGGCATGGCCGCAGGGTCAGACAGCATCGACGACCTCCACGTGCTGCGGCACGGCGCGATGCGGACCCTGTTCCGAGGGGTCCGTGCCCCGTCCACACTGGGTACCTTCCTCCGTTCGTTCACCCACGGTCACGCTCTCCAACTCCACGCTGTCCACCGCAGGTTCCTTGGCGAACTGGCCGCGCACACGCCGCTGCTTCCCGGCTCCGGCACGACGGCGTTCATTGATGTCGACTCCACCCACAAGCGGGTCTACGGCCGGACCAAGCAGGGCGCCGAGTACGGCCGGTTCAAGGGCATCCGCACCCTGCACCCCCTGCTCGCCACGATCTGCACCCCGCATTCCCGGCCGGTGATCGCCACAGTACGGATGCGCCGCGGCAAGGCAGCCGATTCCCGTGGGGCCCCGAAATTCGTGAGTGAGGCGCTGGCCACCGCCGTCGAGGCGGGCTGCACCGGCACCCGGATCCTGCGAGCGGACTCGCAGTTCTACAACGCCGGGGTGATCGCCGCCTGCCGCCGGTCCGGAGCCCACTTCTCGATCACCTGCGGCATGAACCCCTCCATCAAACGGGCCGTCCACAGCATTCCCGACGACGCCTGGCAGCAGATCACGTACCCGACCGCGGTGCCCGATCCCGAGACCGGTGAACTCATCTCGGACGCCGAAGTGGCCGAGATACCCCAGTACACCGCCTTCGCGAGCCGCACGAAAGCGGAACGGGTCACCGCGCGGCTGATCGTGCGCCGGGTCCGTGACCTGGCCAAACCCGCCGTTGTGGGTGAGCAGGGCGAGTTGTTTCCCGTCTGGCGCTACCACCCGTTCTTCACCGACCAGCCCGCACAAACCCTCCAGGCCGAACGCGAACACCGTCACCACGCGGTCATCGAGAAGGTCATCGCCGACAGCAAAGCCTCCGCCCTGGCCCACCTGCCCTCCGCACACTTCAACGCCAACGCCGCATGGCTCACCCTGTGGGCGATGACCTACAACCTGCTGCGGGCCACCGGCGCACAAGCCTCCGCCTTCCACGCCAGGGCCACTACCGCCACGATCCGCACCCACCTGGTCCACGTTCCGGCCCGGATCGCCCGCTCCGCCCGCCGCATCACCCTGCACCTTCCGCACAACTGGCCCTGGCAGCACGCCTGGACACACCTGTTCTCCACCGCCCACGGACCGTCCGGCTGATACGAACAGCCCCTGCCCACCCCGCCCGCAAGGGCCCGACCCGAACCGAACCGTGGAAATGCTGGGCAGACCAGCGGACACAACCTGCCCTCACCCGGCCACCCGACCCGAAGCCGATCAAAACCCGACTCTCAAACCACCTCGGTGGATCAAGGCTAACGTCTCCCCGGCGTCGGCGAAGAACGAACTGCGCAAGGCCAGACCCTGGGCGATGAGCGGGGTGAGTGCCGGCAGGGCGCGCGACGACGTGAACTCGGGCGGTCCGGCCAGATGCAGGGTCCGTACGCCCGACTCCTCGGCGAGCTCGGTCTCGGCGATCTCGATCAGCGCGTCCAGACGGGGCGCTGCCCGGTGCGCGAGTTCGTCGCCGATGGTCGTCGGGGTCACGCCGCGGGCCCGGCGCAGGAAGAGCGGGCGGCCCAGCTGCCGCTCCAGGGTGCGGATCTGCGAGGTGACCGCGGGCTGGGAGAGGCCGAGCAGGGCGGCGGCCCTGGTGAAGGAGCCGGCTCGGTGCACCGTGACGAATGTGCGCAGCAGGGCCAGGTCCATGTCCTGCCCCTCCCGTCCTCGCGACGCTTCGGTTCCGTACAACCATAAATATGTCGATAGGCCGCTGTCGCTACTGCGATTGGACACTGACGGAGAGTCAATTAGCCTTGTTCAGGTGGTTCTTCGCATGGAGAACCAGGACGGTCCGAGCCACGAGGGGGGGGAGGCTCGGACCGTCCGTACCGCCGGTGCCGGCTCAGCTCCCGCCGAGCGCCGCGTCCAGTGCCCGCTCCACGTCGGCCACCAGGTCGTCCGGGCTCTCGGCGCCGACCGAGAAGCGGATGAAGCCCTCCGGTACGGCGTCACCGCCCCAGCGCGCCCGTCGTTCCGCGGTGGAGCGCACGCCGCCGAAGCTCGTGGCGTCGTCGACCAGATGCAGCTCGGCCAGGAAGCGCTCGGCCCGTTCGCGGTCGGGCAGCACGAACGACACCACGGAGCCGAAGCGCCGCATCTGCCGTACGGCGTTTGGATACGAAGGGTCGGTGGGCAGCCCGGGATACCGCAGACCGGTCACTCCCCCGCGCTTGCCCAGCGCCTCGGCCAGGGTCAGGGCGGTGGCGCACTGCCGGTCGATCCGCAGCTCCAGCGTGGCCAGCGAACGGTGTGCGAGCCAGGCCTCCATCGGACCCGGGATCGCGCCGACGACCTTGCGCCATCGCCGTACCCCCGCTGCCAGCTCGGGATCGCGGCAGGTCACATGGCCGAGCAGGATGTCTCCGTGCCCGGTCATGCCCTTGGTGTCACTGGCCACGGAGAAGTCGGCCCCCAGTTCCAGCGGGCGCTGGCCGAGCGGTGTGGCGAGGGTGTTGTCGACGGCCACCAGCGTGCCGGCCGCGTGCGCGGCCCCGACGAGCCGGCGTACGTCGCAGACATCGAGCCCCGGATTGGACGGGGTCTCGATCCATAGCAGCTTGGCGCCGTCGAGGACTGCCAACTGGGCGTTGCCGCCGGTTGGTGCGGTCCGTACCTCGACGCCGTACGCCTCCAGCTGCTCACGCACCAGCGGCAGCGCCTGATATCCGTCGTCGGGCAGCACGACCACGTCGCCGGAGCGCGCCTGGGACAGCAGCACGGCCGAGACCGCCGCCATTCCGGAGGCGAAGACGGTCGTCTCGACCGGCTCGCCCGGCGCCTCCAGCTCGCCGATGGCGTGCTCCAGGTGGGTCCACGTCGGATTGGTGTCCCGGCCGTAGGTGTACGGGCCGACCGGTTCACCGGAGAGATGGAAGTGTGCGGCGAAGGCGGGACCGGGCAGCGTCGGCTCGAACTGCTGCGGTTCGGGCAGCCCGGCCCGTACCGCCCGGGTTCCGTCACCCATGGTGCTCATACCGTTCCTCACTTCTCTCCCCGGCGCGCCACCGGTCCGGACTGCACTGTCTCAAGAGGCGTCGGGTCAGTCCTCGTCGGGCAGGACCACGTTCAGTGCCCACGACACGATCGAGATGATCAGGCCGCCGAGTACGGCGGTCCAGAAACCGTGGACGTGGAAGCTCAGGTTGAACTGCCCGGCCAGCCAGGAGGTCAGCAGCAGCATGAGCGCGTTGACCACCAGGGTGATCAGACCCAGCGTGAGGATGAAGAGCGGCAGGGTGAGCAGTTTCACTATCGGCTTGACCACGAAGTTCACCAGGCCGAAGAGCAGGGCGACCACGATCAGCGTGAGTGTCTTGCGCCCGGTGCTGCCGCCGCTCAGCGTGATGTCCTGGAGCAGCCAGATGGCCACGGCCAGCGCACCCGCGTTGGCGATCGTCTTGACTACGAAATTCTTCATGTGTCTGATCGTGGCAGACAGGATCGGTGGCGGACACCGGCGGGACAGAGGCAAGGGGCGGACGGGCCATGAAGGCATTCAGACTGGACGAGCTGGAGGCGGAACGGGCCGCGAACGACGGCGCGTATCTGCAGTTCGTGAAGGAACGGAACATGTCCGTCGGCCTGTATGCACTGGACGCCGGCGACCTTGACCCGCAGCAGCCGCACAAGGAGGACGAGGTCTACTTCATCGTCAGCGGCCGCGCCTCGATCACGGTCGGCGTGGAAACCACCCAGGTGGGAAGAGGGAGCGTGGTGTACGTCCCGGCCGGGGTGGCTCACAAGTTCCACCACATCACCGAGGACCTGCGGGTCATGGTGGTCTTCTCGCCGCCGGAGAGCTGAGCCGCGCTTCCCGGAGGGCCGGGCTCCGGTATCAGGGATCCCTAGGGGGTCGATCAGGGGACTTCAAGGGCTGCGAGCCCCCCGCCGACCCCCTCCGCGCGTCTAGCATCGAAGTATCGGAGCAGCGGAATCAGGAACTCACAGAGACGAGGCAAGGACGATGGCCGTGCGGGAGATATTCGCGGGGATGCCCTGGTGGGTGAAGTGGATCGCGGTGCCGGTCATCGCGATCGTCGTGTTCGGCGGTCTGATCGCCAGCGTGGTCGGGTTCGTGATCGGTCTGCTCTTCAAGGTTCTCGTCTTCGTGATCCTGGTCGGCGGACTCGTCTTCGTCGTACGCAAGTTCATGTCGTCGTCCTCCTCGCGTGGTGACTGGTAGGACGATCGGAAGGCGGCCGGGGCGATTAGCCCAGCTGAGCTAAGCAGAAGACGAAACGACCCCCCTCGCGGATGCTGCCGATATGGTGGCAGTCCGCCGCCACGGCCTGGGATTAGCTGTCCGCCACCACCCTGACCAGTGGTTTGTGCGGCATTCGGTCTGCGAACCCCAGTCATGCGGCGGTCTGTGGGGGCGGCCCCCACAGGCGGGCTGACCGCCCGTCACCATGCCTGGGGGTGACCGTTGACCACGGCATCGAGCACTGCTGTCCCGACGTTGATCGGTTCGGTTCAGCGAGCGCTGAGGCTGCTGGAAGCCGTGGGTGCCCATCGAGACGGGGCGCCCGCGAAGCAGTTGGCCAGGGAAGCGGGCCTTCCCCTTCCCACCGCCTACCATCTGCTGCGCACCCTGGCCCATGAGGGCTATCTGCGCAGGGAGAACGGCGTTTTCCTCTTCGGAACCGCCGCTGAACGCCTGGTCGGTGAAGGTTCCCTGCAGAATCGTCGCAGCAGAATGGCGGAGTTGCTGAGCCGCTGGCGCGACGTCATCGGCGCACCGGTGTACTGCGCCGTCTACCGCGAGGGCGAGATCGAACTCGTCGCCGTCGCCGACACCCCGGTCATCCCCGCGGTGGACGAGTGGGCGTCCTTCAGGGAGACCGGGCACGCCCATGCGATCGGTCAGTGTCTGCTGAGCCGGCTCGACGAGAAGGCTCGTGAGGACCATCTGGACCGGCACCCGGTACGGCCGCTGACCCGTTACTCGGTGAGGGACCGCGCGGCGCTCCTCGAGCGGCTGCGGTCGCTGGAACGAATGGAACCTGTCATCGAACGACAGGAGTACGCCTTGGGGACGGTCTGCGCGGCCATCCCGATCACTGCCGGATTCACCGCCGCCGCGATGGCCATTTCGGTACCCCTGGAGCAGGAAGACCGGTTGCTCCCCGCAGTCGAACAACTACGTGGCGAAGTGGCCAACCTCTTGCGTTCGTTCGTGTTCTCTATCAGTATCTGAAAAATCACTCCTTGTGATCTGCTATCGCGTGCACCACGATGGCGTCAATAGGGCCATGGGGGATCATTCCTGGCCAGATTCATCTACTGCGGGGTTGAACGATGCGCGAGTCGGTTCAAGCTGAGGTCATGATGAGCTTCCTCGTTTCCGAGGAGCTCTCTTTCCGGATCCCGGTGGAGCTCCGGTACGAAGTGTGTGATCCGTATGCGATCCGGATGACCTTCCATCTGCCCGGCGACGCCCCCGTCACCTGGGCATTCGGTCGTGAGCTGCTGCTCGACGGCCTCAACAGCCCCAGTGGCGACGGCGATGTGCACATCGGACCCACGGAGCCCGAGGGGCTTTCCGATGTACATATCCGGCTCCAGGTCGGCGAGGACCGCGCCCTCTTTCGGGCCGGTACCGCGCCACTTGTGGCCTTTCTCGACCGGACGGACAAACTCGTGCCGCTCGGGCAGGAGTGCACGCTGGGTGACTTCGAGGGCAATCTGGAAGAGGCCCTGGGCCGGATCCTCGCCGAGGAACAGAACGCCGGCTGAAGAGCACGGGGTCTCAGACCGGCCCGCCGGTCGAACGCGACACCTGCCGAATGGGTGAATCGCTCTCCGTGATGGAGGCGTTCAAGACTTCGCCCTACGACGGCGGCCTCTCCCGGCCCGTACGGGTGCTGGAGCCCCGGCTTCCGCGCCGAGCCCTGTGCGGTCCGCGGAGACGACCAGCGCGGCGAGCGCCGTCGTCACCGGCACCGAGGCGACCAGTCCGATCGAGCCGACCAGCGTTCGTACGATCTCCTCCGCCACCAGCTCGCTGTTGGCCACCGTCCCCACACTGCTCCGGGCGATCGAGAACAGCAGCAGCAGCGGCAGCGCGGCGCCCGCGTAGGCGAGCACCAGCGTATTGACGACCGAGGCGATGTGGTCGCGCCCGATCCTGATCCCCGCCTTGTAGAGCCCCCGCGCACCCATCATCGGGTTCGCCTGGTGCAACTCCCAGACCGCGGATGTCTGGGTGACCGTCACATCGTCGAGGACCCCGAGCGAACCGATGATGACACCGGCCAGCAGCAGGCCGCTCATGTCGATGTGCGGGTACAGGCCGTGGATGAGACCGGTGCTGTCGTCGGTGTTGCCCGTCAGGCTCGCCCAGCCGATGAAGAGTGATCCGAGCAGCCCGATCAGCAGGAGCGAGATCAGTGTGCCGATCACCGCGACCGAGGTGCGGGCCGTCAAGCCGTGGCACATGTAGAGCGCGATCAGCATGATCGCACTGGCCCCGATCACCGCGACGAGCAGGGGATTCGAGCCCTGAAGGACGGCCGGGAGGATGAACAGGGTCAGTACCGCGAACGACACGGCGAGCGCGACCAGTGCCATCACCCCGCGCATCCTGCCCACCGCGACCACGACCAGGGCGAAGACCCCGGCCAGCAGCGCCATCGGGAACTTCCGGTTCACATCCGTCACCGAGTACTGCAGATCATGGGGCGCGTCGGGGGCGTACGCCACGACCACGCCCTGACCCCGGCGCAACTGACGCGGTGCGTCGGGATGGACGATCTCGACGAAGGTCCGGCCCCTGTCGTGGCCGGTCGTCACCTCGACGGTGGCCTTCTCGCACAGCCCCGGCCCGCTCCCCGACGGCGGGGTGGTCTCGCCGCTGACGGGCATCTGGGAGGCGTTCACGTCCTTGCAGTCCACCTTGTCGACCTTCACCACCTTCGCCTGCTGGGTCTGCCGGTCGAAACCGACACCGGTCCGATCGTGCGGGGGCGCGCCACCCGGCCAGAGCACCACCAGGCCGACGACGACCGCGGTGGCGAACGGGATGAGCACGGCCGTGATGACCTTGCGCAGATGCTTCGAGACGGGCGCTGCGGGGCCATGGCTGTGCGAGTGGCCGTGCTGATGGCCTCGCGGTTCGGAGTCGATTTGGGGGGACGTCACCGGCCGATCATCGCAAGAAGAGAGGGGCCCTCTGTTCATTGCGCCGGACGGGGCGCTAGCGTTGAGGGACCTTTGCACACGCGGGAGCTCGGAGCACCGGGCTGAGAGGGCGCTGATATCCGTACATCCGTACGGGACAGGCTGCGCCGACCGCCGAACCTGTTACCGGGTAATGCCGGCGTAGGGAGTAGGTCTCATGACCACAGCGGACGCACACACGCCTGCCTCGAACCAGAGCGCCGAGGCCGGGAAGTCCATCGGCTGGCACAAGGGATACGTCCAGGGCTCACGCCCGGACCTCCGGGTGCCGGTCCGTCAGGTGCACCTCACCAACGGCAAGGACGTGACGCTGTACGACACGTCGGGGCCGTACACCGATGCCACCACCGAGACCGATGTCCGTCGCGGACTCGCACCGCTTCGGGAGAACTGGATCATCGCGCGCGGCGACACCGAGGAGTACCCGGGCCGCCCCGCACGCCCCGAGGACGACGGGCTCAAGCACACCTCGCCGCGGACGGGGTCTCCCCTGCTCGAGCGAAGCCGAGAGCTCGGGGAAGGACTGCGCAACCTCGACGCGGTCTTCCCCGGCCGGCCCCGGCTGCCCCGCCGCAGCCGGGACGGGCAGCCGGTGACCCAGCTCGCGTATGCCCGCCGGGGTGAGATCACCCCGGAGATGGAGTACGTGGCGATCCGGGAGAACGTCGAGCCGGAGGTGGTGCGCGAGGAGATCGCTGCAGGCCGGGCCGTACTGCCGGCCAACGTCAACCACCCCGAGATCGAACCGATGATCATCGGGAAGCGGTTTTTGGTGAAGGTCAATGCCAACATCGGCAACTCCGCGGTGACGTCCTCCATCGAGGAGGAGGTGGAGAAGATGACGTGGGCGACGCGCTGGGGCGCCGACACCGTCATGGATCTGTCCACCGGCCGCAACATTCACACCACCCGTGAGTGGGTACTGCGCAATTCCCCCGTGCCGATCGGCACCGTTCCCCTCTACCAGGCGCTCGAAAAGGTCGACGGCCGGGCCGAGGAGCTGACCTGGGAGATCTACAAGGACACCGTCATCGAGCAGGCCGAGCAGGGCGTCGACTACATGACGGTCCACGCCGGCGTGCGCCTGCCGTACGTCCCGTTGACCGCCCGACGCAAGACCGGCATCGTCTCCCGCGGCGGTTCGATCATGGCGGCGTGGTGTCTCGCGCACCACAAGGAGTCGTTCCTGTACGAGCACTTCGAGGAGCTCTGCGAGATCCTCGCTACGTACGACGTGACGTACTCGCTGGGCGACGGTCTGCGCCCCGGCTCGATCGCCGACGCCAACGACGAGGCCCAGTTCGCCGAACTGCGCACACTCGGCGAACTGAACACGATCGCCAAGCGGCACGGTGTCCAGACCATGATCGAGGGCCCGGGCCATGTCCCGATGCACAAGATCAAGGAGAACATCGACCTCCAGCAGGAGATCTGCGAGGAGGCGCCGTTCTACACGCTCGGCCCGCTGACCACCGATGTCGCTCCGGCGTACGACCACATCACCTCGGGCATCGGCGCGGCGATGATCGCGTGGTGGGGCACGGCGATGCTCTGTTATGTCACGCCCAAGGAGCACCTCGGCCTGCCCAACCGTGACGACGTGAAGACCGGCGTCATCACGTACAAGATCGCGGCCCATGCGGCAGACCTCGCCAAGGGGCACCCGGGGGCGCAGGACTGGGACGACGCGCTCTCCGACGCCCGTTTCGAATTCCGCTGGGAGGACCAGTTCAATCTGGCTCTCGACCCGGTCACGGCACGGGAGTTCCACGACGAGACGCTGCCCGCCGAACCGGCGAAGACCGCGCACTTCTGCTCGATGTGCGGGCCGAAATTCTGTTCGATGAAGATCTCCCAGGACATCCGTCGCGAACACGGCGGTTCGCAGGCGGAGATCGAGGCGGGCATGGCGGACAAGTCCAAGGAGTTCGCGGCAGCCGGCAACCGGGTCTATCTGCCGATCGCGGACTGATCCGTTTGACGCGTGGCCGAGGGGCGAAGACCGCAGCAGATCTTCGCCACTCAGCCGCGGCTCTCCGCGTTCGCGCGGCAGGCTCCGGACGCTCGGTGCCGAAAAGCAGGTGATCAGGGCGGTTGCGTGTCCGTAGGATCCGCACATGAGCGATAGCGTGGCGGAGGCGAACGAGGCGGGCCGGAAGCCGTGTTGGCGAGGGCGGAAAGTCGCCTTCGTTCCCGTGGAAGTCGATGACGCCGAACTGCTGCAGGAGTGGCGGTCCGATCCGGCAACCGCTCATGCGATGGGTATCTGGCCACGTTCGCTCACGTCGCTGCGGGAACGCATCGAGCGCTACCACGACGACCAGGACCGTGACGACTTCGTCGTCGTGCTTCCCGACGGCACGCCTGTCGGCCACGTGGCCCTGACCGAACAGGATGTCGCCGACGGTACGGCCGAGGTCGAGCTGATGCTGGCGCCGCAGCACCGCGGTCGCGGATACGGCACGGACGCAGTCGACGCGCTGACGGACCTGGCGTTCGGCGAGTTGCCCATGTACCGCCTTCAGGCGGTCACCCACACGGACAACGCGGCCGCGCTCGCCGTTCTCGTCAGGTCGGGGTTCGTCCAGGAGGGGATACGGCGATCCGCGTGTCTGCACCGGGGGCGCCGCCATGACGTCGCGGTGCTCTCACTGCTCCGCCCCGAGTGGGAGGCGCTGGCGCGCCCGAAGCCATGGGACCGCTGACCCACGCTGGTCCCGGCGCGCGGGCGCGTTGGCCGACGCGGTGTTCCTGGCGGGGGTACGTGTTACCCGGATCCGGTCAGTCCGGTTCATGCTCCGGGCCGCCGAAGTCGGGACTGGTGAAGTCCGGGCTGGTGAAGGTCGGGCGGGGGCCCGCCGCCGGGCCGTCGTCGGGGCTGGTGAAGTCCGGCCGGCTGTAGCCGATCTTCGGGATGCGGTGCTCCGAGCGGTGCGGGGTGCGTGCCGCGGGGCCGGCCGCGGGGTCGGCGAGCGCGTCTCTGAGGAATGGCAGAATGCCGCGCTCCAGCAGTGCGTGGCGCCACGCCTCCCTGGCACGCGCCACATCCTCCGGAAGCTCGCTCCCGGGATCTTCGGCGGGCTGCGACGTCGATCCGTTGCGCAGTGCGGTGACGAGCAGTCCGACGGCGGCGGCCAGGATGGCGGCGGCCATGACCGCCGCGAAGAACCAGCCCGCGGCGACCATGGTGGAGGCGAAGGACGGAGGCGGGCTGAGCAGTTTCAGCAGATAGCCGGCCAGCAGGAATATGAACGCGGCGGTGCCGGCGAGCACGGGGGCCAGAACCGTGACGACAGCTCCTATGCCGGCGCCCGACTGGCTCTGAGGGTTCATGCCGGACCCGGGACCGGCATCCTCGTCCATTTCCTCGTCGGGTCCGCGCAGCTCTTCGCGGGCCTTCACATAGTGCTCGTACTCGGTGGCGGCCGTTGCGGTGATCAGCGCCGTGGCGTCCAGCGCCATGGTGCGCAGCTGCACGGCGTTGAGCCGCTCGCCGACCGCGGCCAGATCCTGTCGTTCATGGGCATGGCGCAGTGCGTCGTCGAGGATCCGCTCGTACTCGGGGCGGTCCTCGGCCAGCAGGTGCGGAGCGCTGTTCATGTGCATCCCCCGATGCTCCGTTGGGCCTGAATGCCCGCGTGGACCGGGCAGTTGGGCGGAAACGGAGGAGAGCCTGCTACTGATACGCCGATGGTAGAGCGCCCACGGCACGGGGTGACAGGGGATTTCCGTAAATAGGCCCGGTGGTCGGCGCGGTCAGGTCGTGAAGCGTCTTCCCGGATGGACGTCAGTCATGCAGGGGCAGTTGGACGACCAGTAGCTTTCCGGCCATGGTCACTCCGCCGTCCATGGCGATGGCGAGCCCGTCCGCGTACACGTGCGGGCCGTCGACCACGGGACCGGAACCGTCCTCTCCGTCCTCCGAGCCGACCTCGCCGAGTAGGTACGGAATGGGGCTGTGACCGTGGACGATGCGCTGTCCGCCGTAGGCCGACAGCAGCTCCCGTACGGCCTGCGGCCCCGACTCGTCGCGGAAGGCGAACCGCTTCGTGAGCTTCCGGAAGAGGTCCCAGCACTCATCGGCGTCGTTACGCGTGAGAATGGCGTGCACGGTGTCGTTGACGTCCTCGATGGTACTGCCGTAGTCGAGGTATGCCGTTGTGTCGGAGTGGGTCAGCAGATGCCCGTCCTCCTCGACGATCGCGTCGAGCCGGGACATCCACTGGAGGTGGACGTCCTGGAGCCGCTCCATGTCGTTCTTCTGGCCGCCGTTGAGCAGCCAGGCGGCCTGGAAGGTGGCGGTGCCGGCGCCGGAGTTGACCGGGGTGTCGCCGAACCGCTTGGCGCCGATGAGTAGCAGTTCGTGATTGCCCATCAGGGCCTTGCAATAACCGCCCGCGGCCGCGGCCTCGGCGGAGAGGCGCATCACCAGGTCGATGACGCCGATGCCGTCGGGTCCCCGGTCGGTGAAGTCGCCCAGGAACCAGAGTCGGGCATTGCCCGCGGACCAGTTGCCCTCGGCGTCGATGAGGCCCTGCTCGGCGAGGGCGGCGTGGAGCTCGGCCAGATAGCCGTGGACATCGCCGACGACGTACAGCGGTCCGAGCCCCGGCTCCGGGGCGGGCCGCGGGTCGGGGACGGCCCGCACCTGGACGGTGTCACCGCGGTTGATCACCGGAAGGTCGCGTGCGGTGGGGGTGTACCCCTCCGGCAGCTCGCCTCCCGGAACGGCGTTGCCCGGATGCGGCGGTGAAGGCGGCACCGCAGTCTGCGCATAGGGCGGTACGCGGAAGTCACGCAACGTCGCAGTCCGCACCACGGGTTCCTGACCGGCCCCCTGTGTCATCGACCCCTCCACCACCGTCGCGCCGCCGTACACCTGACGGGCCCTGCTGGTCGGGGCGGTCCGCGGTGTCGTGCGCCCATCATAGGAATGCGAATCGTGCTCTGTGACGCACCAGGGGTGGTGAATCCCGGCGCACGTCAGGTTCACCGGCCGATTGGTCCGAAATCGCCTGATCAATCCCCGGCGGGGGAGCGGGGCGCACTGACCGTGGTGCGGGGTGGACGGCGTTGCGAGGACGTCCGGACGATGAGCTCCGTCGGTATGACCTGCTCCACCGGCCCGTCGTGTTGCACGCCTTCGATGGCGTCGATCAGGAGCTGGACGACCGCCGTGCCGATCCTGCGCGGCTTGAGCGAGAGGGTGGTGATGGGGGGCTCGGTCGTCGCGTACACGGTGGACTCGCTGCAGCAGACCAGCAGCAGGTCCTCGGGGACGCGCAGGCCGTATCGGCGGGCGGCGGCCAGCAGATCGGTGCCGTTGGGGTCGAAGAGCCCGTAGACGGCATCGGGCCGGTCCGGGCGGGCGAGAAGCCGGTCGGCGGCGACTGCGCCCGCGCACGGGTCGTGGGCGGGGTAGGACTCGTACACCGGGTCCTGGCCCACGCGCTCGCACCAGTGGAGGTACGCGGTGGTGGAGAGACGGGTGTACGTGTCGGTGGTGGTGCCGGTGAGCAGGCCGATGCGGCGCGCTCCGGCGGCGGCGAGATGGTCGAGGAGGTCGAGCACGGCGGCCCGGTGGTCGTTGTCGACCCAGGCGGTGACCGGGAGGGTGCCGGCCGGACGGCCGTCCGAGACGACGGGCAGCCCCTGGCGTACGAGTTCCGTGACGACCGGGTCCTGGTCGGAGGGGTCGATCACGACGGTGCCGTCGAGAGCGACGTTCGACCAGACGTCGTGGCGTGAGGTGGCGGGCAGGATGACGAGGGCGTAGCCGCGCGCGAGCGCGGCGGAGGTGGCCGCTCTGGCCATCTCGGCGAAATAGGCGAATTCTGTGAAGGTGAAGGGTTCGTCTCCGTAGGTCGTCACGGTCAGGCCGATGAGGCCGGACTTGCCGGTACGGAGGGTTCGGGCCGCGGCGGAAGGGCGGTAGCCCAGGCGCTCTGCGACCTCGCGGACATGGCGGCGGGTGGCGTCCGGGAGCCTGCCCTTGCCGTTGAGCGCGTCGGAGACGGTCGTGATGGAGACCCCGGCGGCGGCGGCCACATCCCGGATTCCCGCTCGTCCTTGCCGGCCGCTGCGCCGGGGTGTCTCCGACCGGCTCACCTGGTGCTTTCCTGCTGCTGTCATGGCGAGCCGATAGTAGGGCTCGGAAGGGAGGTTGACCCGGCCGCATATTCACTCATTGACAGGCACGTTTCTGCATGATCATTGCATATCAAATGCCTTGAAAAGCAAGGGCATTGGCGAGGTTGACCGTAGTGTGTCATGCGTCGAACCCGATGGGCCTACTAAATGGTCGATGTTTCGAAGAGGTCTCATCTCACCTCTTCGGGGGACGCGCGCCACGGAGTGAGCCACCGGCGCGCGTCAGAGAGGGAAGCGCTCCCCCCGTCCCCGGCCGCGCGGGGCGTTCGGGACGCTCCGGCCATTCGCAGCGGAGCCCAATCCTCATAAGGTGAGCAGTATTGATGTGTACAGACGGTCTAGGAGGACCTGCGGTGAGCGAGACGAGCCCCAAGCTGCGCGCCGAGCTGGACGGCGTCCCCGCCTATGTGCCGGGCAAGCCGGCTGCTGCCGGTGGACCGGTTGCGTTCAAGCTGTCCTCCAACGAGAACCCCTATCCCCCGCTGCCCGGGGTGATGGAGACCGCCCTGGCGGCGGCCGCGAACTTCAACCGCTACCCGGACATGGCCTGCACCGGTCTGATGAACGAGCTGGCCGACCGCTTCGGTGTGCCCGTCTCGCACCTCGCCACCGGAACCGGCTCGGTCGGTGTGGCGCAGCAGCTGCTCCAGGCCACCTCGGGTCCGGGGGACGAGGTCATCTACGCCTGGCGTTCCTTCGAGGCGTACCCGATCATCACGCAGGTCAGCGGTGCGACCTCGGTGAAGGTCCCGCTGACCGAGGGTGACGTGCACGACCTCGACGCGATGGCGGACGCGATCACGGACCGCACCCGGATGATCTTCGTCTGCAATCCCAACAACCCGACCGGCACCGTGGTGCGCCGGGCCGAGCTGGAGCGGTTCCTGGACCGGGTGCCGGGCGATGTCCTGGTGGTCCTCGACGAGGCGTACCGGGAGTTCATCCGCGATGCCGAGGTGCCGGACGGCATCGAGATCTACCGGGACCGGCCCAACGTGGCCGTGCTGCGGACGTTCTCCAAGGCGTACGGTCTGGCGGGTCTGCGGGTCGGTTTCGCCGTGGCCCACGAGCCGGTGGCGGCCGCGCTGCGCAAGACGGCGGTGCCCTTCGGGGTCAGCCAGCTGGCACAGGACGCGGCGGTCGCCTCGCTGCGTGCCGAGGACGAACTTCTGGGACGGGTCGGCTCCCTGGTGTGCGAGCGGAACCGGGTGCAGCGGGCGCTGGCGGACCAGGGGTGGACCGTTCCTCCGTCCCAGGCGAACTTCGTCTGGTTGCGGCTCGGGGACCGTACCGCCGACTTCGCCGCGGTGTGCGAGCGGGCCGGTGTGGTGATCAGGCCGTTCGCGGGCGAGGGGGTGCGGGTCTCGATCGGGGAGGACGAGGCGAACGACCTGTTCCTGAAGGCCGCGGAGTCGTACCGCAGGGAGCTGTAGAGCGGCGCAGGCAGCCTGCGCGCACCGGAAGGCCCAGGGCCCCGTACCTCGTTCGGCGAGGTACGGGGCCTTCGCGTTCGGGGCCGGGAGGTGCCAGGACCGGGGTGTTCCGGGAGTGTCTGCTTCGGGGTGATTGATCGGAACATCCCAAGAGGGGTACCCCGCCCGAACGTCCCGAAAGTCCGTGCGTCATAATTGCTTGTGAATGTGAACGCGTTCACAAGCGTGTCCTGTTCCTCCCGTGATTAGTCGGATTTAAGGGGCAGACTGCCGCTGTGACTACGGCGACGTAAGGAGACGACGACGTGGAGCTAGCTCTGGCGCCGGAAACCCTGGCGCGATGGCAGTTCGGTATCACCACCGTCTACCACTTCCTGTTCGTCCCTCTGACGATCTCTCTCGCCGCGCTCACCGCCGGCTTGCAGACCGCCTGGGTGCGGACGAACAACGAGAAGTACCTCAGAGCCACGAAGTTCTGGGGGAAGCTCTTCCTCATCAACATCGCCATGGGCGTCGTCACCGGCATCGTCCAGGAGTTCCAGTTCGGTATGAACTGGTCCGACTACTCGCGGTTCGTCGGCGACATCTTCGGTGCCCCGCTCGCGTTCGAGGCATTGATCGCCTTCTTCTTCGAGTCCACGTTCATCGGACTGTGGATCTTCGGCTGGGACAAGCTGCCGAAGAAGATTCATCTCGCTTGCATCTGGATGGTCTCCATCGGGACTGTCCTGTCCGCCTACTTCATCCTGGCGGCCAACTCCTGGATGCAGCACCCGGTCGGCTACCGGATCAACAAGGAGCGTGGCCGGGCCGAGCTCACCGACTTCTGGCACGTACTCACCCAGAACACCGCGCTTGCCCAGTTCTTCCACACCATCACCGCCGCCTTCCTGGTCGGAGGCGCGTTCATGGTCGGCATCGCCGCCTTCCATCTGGCGCGCAAGAAGCACATCCCGGTGATGCGGACCTCGCTGCGGCTCGGACTGGTCACGGTCGTGATCGCCGGACTTCTCACCGCCATCAGCGGTGACCAGCTCGGCAAGGTCATGTTCAAGCAGCAGCCGATGAAGATGGCCGCCGCCGAGGCGCTCTGGGAGGGGCAGAACTCGGCCCCCTTCTCGATCTTCGCGGTCGGCGATGTGGCCAAGGGGCACAACACGGTGGAGATCTCCATCCCGGGGGTACTGTCCTTCCTCGCGGATGACAGCTTCACCTCGTACGTCCCCGGCATCAACGACATCAACAAGGCCCAGCAGGAGAAATTCGGCCCCGGCGACTACCGGCCCAACATCCCGGTCGCCTTCTGGAGCTTCCGCTGGATGATCGGCTTCGGGATGGCGTCCTTCGCCCTCGGCATCCTCGGACTGTGGCTGACGCGACGGAAGTTCATGCTGCCGCCGGCGATGCGGACCGGTGAGGACGAGGTTCCCCATCTGGTCCTCTTCAAGAACAAGGCCCTCAGTCCGAAACTCGCCAGGTGCTACTGGATCCTCGCGCTCTGGACGATGCTCTTCCCGTTGATCGCCAACTCCTGGGGCTGGATCTTCACCGAGATGGGCCGTCAGCCCTGGGTCGTCTTCGGTGTGCTCCAGACCCGCGACGCGGTCTCCCCCGGCGTCTCGCAGGGCGAGGTGCTCACCTCGATGATCGGCTTCACCCTGCTCTACGCCGCGCTCGCAGTGATCGAGGTCAAGCTGCTCGTGAAGTACATCAAGGCCGGACCGCCGGAGCTCACGGAGGCCGACCTCAACCCGCCCACCAAGATCGGCGGCGACCATGACGATGCCGACCGGCCGATGGCCTTCTCCTACTGAGAGCAGAGGAGCTGAGAAATGGAACTCCACGACGTCTGGTTCGTACTCATCGCCGTCCTCTGGATCGGCTACTTCTTCCTGGAGGGATTCGACTTCGGGATCGGTGTCCTCACCAAGCTGCTGGCCCGCGACCGCAAGGAGCGGCGGGTTCTGATCAATACGATCGGACCCGTCTGGGACGGCAACGAGGTGTGGCTGCTCACCGCGGGCGGTGCGACCTTCGCCGCCTTTCCCGAGTGGTACGCCACTCTGTTCTCCGGCTTCTACCTGCCGCTGCTGATCATCCTGGTCTGCCTGATCGTGCGGGGTGTCGCCTTCGAGTACCGCGCGAAGCGGCCCGAGGAGAAGTGGCAGGCCAACTGGGAACACGCGATCTTCTGGACCTCGCTCATCCCGGCGCTGCTCTGGGGCGTGGCCTTCGGAAACATCGTGCGCGGCGTCAAGATCGGTGCCGACATGGAGTACGTGGGTAACTTCTGGGATCTGCTCAACCCGTACGCCATCCTCGGCGGACTGGTCACGCTCACCCTCTTCACCTTCCACGGTGCCGTGTTCGCGGGGCTCAAGACGGTCGGGGACATCCGGGAGCGGGCGCGCAAGCTGGCGCTGAAGCTGGGGCCGGTCACCGCGGTGCTCGCGCTCGGCTTCCTGATCTGGACCCAGATCGACAACGGCGACGGCTGGAGCCTGCTGGCGCTGATCATCGCCGCCGTCGCACTGATCGCCGCGATCGGCGCGACCGCGGCGGGACGCGAGGGCTGGGCGTTCGCGCTCTCCGGCGTGACGGTTGCGGCCGCGGTCGCCATGCTCTTCCTGGCGCTCTTCCCGAACGTCATGCCGTCCTCGCTGAACGACGCCTGGAGCCTCACGGTCACCAACGCCTCGTCCACTCCGTACACGCTGAAGATCATGACCTGGTGTGCGGGGATCTTCACCCCCGTCGTCCTGCTCTACCAGGGCTGGACGTACTGGGTGTTCCGCAAGCGCATCGGCACGCAGCACATCGCCGAAGCGCACTGAACGCACCCGGGGCCTGTCCGGTGCCGATCCGCCGGGCAGGCATCCCGGACCTGTCCGGCCTCGAACCGCCGGGCACGTATCCGGGGCCTGTCCTCGCCCGAACCGCCGGGCACGTATCCGGGGCCTGTCGGGACCCGGAGCGGCGGACAGGCCCCGGCCCATCGACCGAGTTCGCTAGGGGCTGTTTCACGTGAAACCGATCGACCCGCGCCTGCTCCGCTACGCGCGCGCCACCCGCCTCTTCCTGGCCGCCGTGGTGGCGCTCGGAGTCGTCGGGGCGGCACTGGTCATCGCCCGGGCCATGCTCATCGCCGACGTGGTGGTGGGCGGGTTCGAGGACGGGCTGACCGTCTCCGGACTGCGGACCCCGCTGATCCTGCTCGCGGCGGTGGCGCTCGGCCGCGCCCTGGTCTCCTGGCTGACCGAACTGGCCGCGTACCGGGCCAGCGCCGCGGTCAAATCCGAACTCCGCGGCCGGCTGCTGGACCGGGCCGCGGAACTCGGGCCCGGCATGCTGAGCGACCGGCGCACCGGTTCCCTGGTGACGCTCGCCACCCGGGGCGTCGACGCGCTCGACGACTACTTCGCACGCTATCTGCCCCAGCTCGGACTCGCGGTGGTCGTGCCGGTGGCGGTCCTGGCCAGGATCGTCACCGAGGACTGGGTCTCGGCAGCGATCATCGTGGTCACGCTGCCGCTCATTCCGCTCTTCATGATTCTCATCGGCTGGGCCACCCAGTCGCGGATGGACCGCCAGTGGCGGCTGCTCTCCCGGCTCTCCGGACACTTCCTCGACGTGGTCGCCGGACTCCCGACGCTGAAGGTGTTCGGCCGTGCCAAGGCGCAGGCCGAATCCATCCGCGCCATCACCTCGCAGTACCGGCGGGCCACGCTGCGGACCTTGCGGATCGCGTTCCTGTCGTCCTTCGCCCTGGAGCTCCTGGCGACCCTGTCGGTGGCCCTCGTCGCCGTCACCATCGGCATGAGGCTCGTGCACGGCGAACTCGACCTCTACACCGGTCTGGTGGTGCTGATCCTGGCCCCCGAGGCCTATCTGCCGATCCGCCAGGTCGGAGCGCAGTACCACGCGGCCGCCGAGGGGCTCTCGGCCGCGGAGGAGATCTTCTCGGTCCTGGAGACCGAGCCCCGGAGGGGTGGCACGGCAGACGTGCCGGAGTCGCTGAGGCTGGAGCTGGAGGGTGTGACCGTACGGCACGAGGGCCGCGGCGAGCCTTCGTTGGACCATGCCTCGCTGGTGGTGGACGAGGGCGAGACCGTTGCCCTGGTCGGCCCGAGCGGCGTCGGGAAGTCCACCCTTCTCGATGTGGTGCTGGGCTTCACGGCGCCCGACGAGGGGCGGGTACGGGTCGGCGGCGTCGATCTGGCGACCCTGGCCCCGGAACGCTGGCGGGAACGGATCGCCTGGGTCCCGCAGCGCCCGCACCTCTTCGCGGGCACGATCGCGGAGAACGTACGGCTGGCCCGGCCGGACGCCGACGACGGCGCGGTGACGGCGGCGCTGCGGGACGCCGGGGCGTACGACTTCGTGGCGGAACTGCCGGACGGCGCACAGACGCTCCTCGGCGAGGACGGTGCGGGCCTCTCCGCCGGTCAGCGCCAGCGGCTCGCTCTCGCGCGCGCCTTCCTCGCCGACCGCCCGCTGCTGCTGCTCGACGAGCCGACCGCGAGCCTGGACGGCGAGACGGAAGCGGGGATCGTCGAGGCGGTACGGAGACTGGCGCAGGGGCGGACCGTGCTGCTGGTCGTGCACCGCCCGGCGCTGCTTCCGCTGGCCGACCGGGTGGTGAGACTGGAACCTGGAGCGACACTCCGGCCGGAGAAGCCCGAGGGGTCCGTCGCCGTGCCACGTCCTGCGGACGCACCCGCCGCAGGACGTGCCGCGGCGCCGGAGCCCGAGACGCTGCGGGACACCGCGGCCCGCCCCGGACGGGTCCTCGCCCGGATCCGGGAAGCCGCCGGGGCGCAGCGCGGACAGCTGGCACTCGCGCTGCTGCTGGGAAGCCTCGCCCTCGCCTCGGCCGTCGGGCTCATGGCCGTCTCCGGCTGGCTGATCTCCCGCGCCTCCGAAGAGCCTCCGGTCCTCTATCTGATGGTCGCCGTGACCGCGACCCGCGCCTTCGGCCTCGGACGGGCCGTCTTCCGCTACGCCGAGCGCCTGGTGTCGCACGACGCGGTACTCAAGATGCTCGCCGAGTTGCGCGTCGCGGTCTACCGCGGGCTGGAACGCATCGCGCCGGCCGGCCTGCGCCGGAGCCGGCGCGGGGACCTGCTCTCCCGGCTCGTCGCCGATGTCGACGCCCTGCAGGACTACTGGCTGCGCTGGCTGCTTCCCGCCGGGACCGCCGTCGTCGTGGGAGCGGCGACTGC
Source organism: Streptomyces sp. NBC_00846 (assembly GCF_045207325.1). NCBI lineage: Bacteria > Bacillati > Actinomycetota > Actinomycetes > Kitasatosporales > Streptomycetaceae > Streptomyces > Streptomyces sp. NBC_00846. Next base: position 3,796,206 of record NZ_CP108846.1, read on the forward strand.
CGGGTTCATCGGCTGGCTGCTGCCGGCGGCAGGCATCGTGCTGGCCACCGGACTGCTGCTCGCCGGAGCGGGGGTTCCCCTGGTCAGCGGCGCCTGCTCCCGCCACGCGGAACGCCAACTGGCCCCCGCACGTGCCGATCTGGCCACCCGGATCACCGATCTGCTCGGCGGGACCGCCGAACTGACTGTCGCGGGTGCCCTGCCCGCCCGCAAGGCGCGGACCCGGGAGGCCGATGGCGTTCTGACCCGCATTGCCGCCCGCGCGGCGACCGCCACCGCGCTCGGTGGTGGCCTCATCGCCCTGATCGGCGGCCTCACCGTCGTCGCCACCGCACTCGTCGCCCTTCCCGCCGTGCACGATGGGCGGCTCGCGGGTGTGGAGCTCGCGGTCGTGGTGCTCACGCCGCTGGCCGCTTTCGAGGCCGTGACCGGTCTGCCGCTCGCCGTGCAGTACCGGCAGCGGGTCAAGCGCAGCGCGGAGCGGGTGTACGAGGTGCTGGACGCCCCGCCGCCCGTGCGTGAACCGGACAGCCCGGCCGGGACGCCCGGATCGCCCTTCCCGCTGGAGGTACGGGGGCTGTCCGCCCGTTACGCGGGAGCGGAAAGGGACGCCCTGGACTCCGTCGACCTGCGCCTGACGGCCGGTCGGCGGATCGCGGTGGTCGGGCCTTCCGGCTCCGGGAAGACGACCCTCGCGCAGGTCCTGCTCCGCTTCCTGGATGCACGGGAGGGGACGTACCGGATCGGCGGCGTCGACGCCTGCGCGCTGGAGGGCGACACGGTGCGGGGGTTCGTCGGGCTGTGTGCCCAGGACGCCCACATCTTCGACAGTTCCATCCGGGAGAACCTGCGGCTGGCCCGTACCGGCGCGTCGGACGAGGAACTGCGGGCCGCCCTCGACAGGGCACGGCTGCTCGACTGGGCCGAAGCGCTGCCCGACGGGCTCGACACCCTCGTCGGCGAACACGGCGCACGCCTCTCCGGCGGCCAGCGCCAGCGCCTCGCCCTGTCCCGTGCGATCCTCGCCGACTTCCCCGTACTCGTTCTGGACGAGCCCGCGGAGCACCTCGACCTGGCGACCGCGGACGCCCTGACCGCGGACCTGCTGGCCGCCACCCGGGGGCGTACGACGGTACTGATCACCCACCGCCTGCAAGGACTCGAAGCCGTCGACGAGGTGGTGGTGCTGGAGGCCGGCCGGGTCGTGCAGCGGGGCCCGTACGCCGATCTCGCCGCCGAGGAAGGCCCATTGCGCCGGATGCTGGAGCGCGAGCGGGAGACCGAAGGGGTGGCCGAGGAGGCGATGGGCGTACGGGTGTGAGCGGGAGAGCGCAGGGCTTCGGGGGAAGCCGTCGGCGCGTGGGTGTGAGCGGGATCGCGCAGAGGTTTTGAGGGGGCCGTCGGTGTGCGGGTGTGAGCGGGGCGGCACGAAAGCCGACTTTCCTCATCAATGCTTACTTTCCTCACTAATAGGTACTAACTAGTCTCGGGGTATGCCGGAGCCGGACCCGAAGGACTCACTCGAAGCCGCGACCCGGGCGACCCGCAGCCTGCAGGACCTGTCCACCGAACTCACCGCCCGGGTACCGCAGCTGCTGGAAGCCATGCGTTCCGTCGGCACGGGCCTCGAACTGCACTCCACCCTCGACCGGATCTGCCAGACGGCGGCCGAACTCGCCCACTCCCGCTACGCCGCCATCGGCGTCGTCGACGAGGAGGGCGAGGGGCTCTCCGATTTCGTCACCTACGGAGTGCCGGACGAGGTGGCGCACGAGATCGGCCGCCGCCCCGACGGGCACCACGGACTGCTCGCCGCGCTGATCCACGACCCTGTCCCGGTGCGGCTCGCCGATCTGACGGCCGATTCCCGGTTCGCCGGATTCCCGCCCGGCCATCCCCCGATGCGGACCTTCCTCGGCGTCCCGATCCGGTTCCAGGGGGAGATCTTCGGAAATCTCTATCTGGCGGAGAAGAACGGCGGGGGCGAGTTCAGCGACTACGACCTGCACATGCTGCGGGTGCTCGCCACGGAGGCCGGAATCGCCATCGGCAACGCCCGGCTGTACGAGGCGGCACGCCGGCGTGAGCGGTGGATCGACGGGTCTGTGGCGGTGACCACCGCCCTGCTCTCCGGCGGTGACGCCGATGACGCGCTCTCCGTCGTCGCCGAACAGGCCCGCCACCTCGCCGAGTCCGCCGCCGGGATCGTGCTTTTGCCGGCCGAGGGGGGCGGCTTGGAGATCGTCGCCGTCTCCGCGGAAGACTCCTGCGCCCCGCTGGGGGTGATCATCGGGCCGGAGAGCCCGGTGGTGGCGAGGCTGCTGAGCGGCGAGGCGGTCTTCATCGACGACTCGGCCACCGATCCCCGCATGATCACCAGGTCGGCCCAGCACTTCGGCCCGAGCATGCTGCTGCCCCTGCGCAGTGGAGGGCGGGTGCTGGGCGCGCTCGCCACCCCTCGCGCCCGGGGCGACCGGCCGTTCACGGAGACGGAACGGACCCTCGCCACCCAGTTCGCCTCGCAGGCCGCGCTCGCGTTGATGATGGCCGAGGCGCAGCGGGACCGGGAGCGGCTCGCGGTGTACGAGGACCGTGACCGGATCGCCCGTGATCTGCACGACCTGGTCATCCAGCGGCTGTTCGCCACCGGAATGATGCTGGAGAGCGCCCAGCGCCGGTCGGTCGTGCCCGAGGTGCAGACGGGTGTCGGCCGGGCGGTCGATGAACTGGACGTGACCATTCAGGAGATCCGTACCGCGATCTTCGCGCTGCAGCAGGAACCGGCCGAGGTGCCGTCCGGGCTGCGCACCCGCGTGCTGCGCGAGATCAACATGGCGGCGGTCCCGCTGGGGTTCAAACCCTCGCACCGTTTCCTCGGCCCGGTCGACTCGCTGGTCGGCGAGCTGACCGGCAAGAACTTGATCGCGGCGCTGCGCGAGGCGCTCTCCAACGCCTTCCGGCACGCGGAGGCCTCGTCGATCGATGTGGTCGTCGACGCGACCGTCGCACTGCCCGACGGGAGGGACGCGGTGCGGCTGTCGGTCGCCGACGACGGGGTGGGCATCCCGGAGGGCGGCCGGCGCAGCGGCCTGCGGAATCTGGCACGCCGGGCGGAAGCGCTCGGTGGCGCGAGTTGGTTCGGACCCGGCATCGGGGAGGACGGGGGCGGCACGACGGTGGTGTGGGAAGCGCCGATCTGAGGCCGCCGGGAGCTCCGGGGCCCGGCCCCGCAGGGGTGTCGGGGCGTGTCGGGGCGTGGGTTCCAGCGGTGCGCGTCGGCGTGGAGTATCGGGAGCGGTGTGCGCCTCAGTGCGGGGCGTCGGACGTCCGGTGCTCGGCGAGGATGCGCTCGATGACGACCGCGACGCCGTCGTCGCCGTTGGTGGCGGTCCGGCCGGACGCGGCGGCGAGCGCGGCCGGGTGGGCATTGCCCATCGCGTACGAGGTGCCCGCCCAGCTGAGCATCTCCACGTCGTTGGGCATGTCGCCGAAGGCGACGACCTCGGCGGGCGAGATGCCGCGCTCGGCGCAGCAGAGCGCCAGGGTGCTGGCCTTGGAGACCCCCGGGCCGCTGACTTCCAGCAGGGCCGTGGGGCTGGACCGGGTGAAGGAGGCCCGGTCGCCGGCTGCCGTACGGGCCAGGGCGAGGAAGTCGTCCGGAGCCAGTTCGGCGTGGTGGGCGAGGAGCTTCAGCGCGGGGGCGCCGGCGCCCGGTGTCTCCTCGTGGAGCAGTTTCTCGGCGACGGCGACGGTGGCACCCGGGTCCAGGTGGAAGGGCGGGTAGGCCGGCTCGTAGTGGATGCCGGTGGTCAGCTCGACGGCGAAGGAGGTGCCGGGGGCGGCGGCACGCAGGGTGTGCACGACGTCGAGGGCGATGTGGCGTGCCAGCGGGCGGACCTTGACCAGCTTGCCGTCCGCGTGCAGATCGGCCACCGCGGCGCCGTTCGCGCAGATCGCCAGGCCGTGGCCGTGGACATGGTCGCTGACGACATCCATCCAGCGCGCCGGGCGTCCGGTGACGAAGAAGACCTCGATCCCGGCCTCCTCGGCGGCGGCGAGCGCGGCGACCGTACGGTCCGAGACGGTCTTGTCGTCGCGCAGCAGGGTGCCGTCCAGGTCGGTGGCGATCAGCCGGGGAGCGGCAGGCGAAGGCGAGTCGGTAGCTGAGGTCACGGGCCCATTCTCGCGTACGACGGTGCACGGGCGTGCAGAGGGGCGCGCACATGAGGATGCGCGCCCCTGACCGGGGAGCATGCCTGACGCATATGCCAACAGGTCGGGTCGGGCCACGAGGTCCGGGCCGACCGGTCCGGTGCGAGCCGACCGGTCCGGTGCGGTCCGGTGCGAGCCGGCCCGTACTGGGTCCGCGGGCCGGCCCGCCCGGGCCCGTCCGAGCAGTTCGTGCTGGTCCGGGTGTCCGGTCAGCGGCCGAGCTGGGACAGGCCCTCGGTGGCGATGCGCTCGAAGATCTTCTCGTCCGCGGCGAAGTCGGAGTCGGGGACCGGCCAGTGAAGGACGATCTCCGTGAAGCCCAGCGCGAAGTGGGTGCCCGCGAAGTCCACGAAGGCGTCGAAGGACTTCAGCGGACGGTCCGGTGTGAAACCGGTGAGAAGAATCTTGTCCAGCTCGGCGACATCCCGGCCGCTGGACTCGCAGGCCGCGCCCAGCTTGGTGAGCTGCCCGCGCATGGCCTCCACGGACTGCTCCGGGGTGCCCGCTTCGTACAGCTTCGGGTCGCCCGTGGTGACCCATGCCTGGCCGTACCGCGCGGCGAGCTTCATCCCGCGCGGCCCGGTGGCGGCCACCGCGAAGGGCAGCCGCGGCCGCTGCACACAGCCGGGGATGTTCCGGGCCTCGTTCGCAGCGTAGAACCGGCCTTCGTACGTCACCGAGGGCTCCCGCAGCAGCTGGTCGAGCAGCGGTACGAACTCGTCGAAGTGATCAGCCCGTTCGCGCGGCGTCCAGGCCTCCTCGTCGCTCCGGCGCAGCGTCGTGGCATCGAATCCGTTGCCGCCGGCGCCGATGCCGAGGGTGACGCGTCCGCGGGAGACGTCGTCCAGCGTGATGAGGTCCTTGGCCAGCGTGACGGGGTGCCGGAAGTTGGGTGACGTCACGAGCGTTCCCAAACGGATACGCTCGGTTGATGCGGCGGCAGCGGTAAGGGTGGGTATGGCACCGAACCAGGGCTGGTCGCGGAAACTCCGCCACGACAGGTGGTCATAGGTGTAGGCGGCGTGGAAGTCGAGTTCCTCGGCTCGCTGCCACACTTTCTTCCCCTTGGCCCAGGGGTAGATCGGAAGGATCACGGTACTCAGACGCATGGGCAGAGCCTACGCGGCGGCCGAAGGTCGCCATCCTCACGTCCGGCGTCGACGAATTGTCCCGGTTGCGCGGCAGCAAGGTCCGGCTCATCGGCCTCTGACCGCAGCACTGTCCCGAAGTCGGTCACCGGAGTCGGCAAGAGCAGGGTGCCGGTCGGGTGCGCAGGTCAGCGCATGATGCATGAACGAGGCGCGATTGACGTGGACTTGTGCCCCACCGCCCAGGGGCCTGTCGTTCGTGTCACGCCTCGGTCTGCTGCCAGACCGCGGTGAGCGCTGCGATCGGGTCGGTATCGGCCGGTGCCGCGGGCCACCATTCGCCGTCGTCACCCCGGAGGTAGGGATACCAGCAGGTGTCGGGGCCCAGGCGCAGCTGGATGCCGTGGTCGGTGAGGGTGAGGCGGTTGCGCCAGGTCCGGAGAGGGCCGGGTGTGGTGGTCATCTCGGTGAGGGCTGTGGTCAGAGTGGCACGGGCGGCCGACATCGTCGCCGTGGTTGGGGCGTGGGGTTGTTCGGCGACGGTGAGGCCCGTCGTGCCGCCGTGGCGCCAGGCGCGGGTGAGGCGGGCGAACTCGGTCGGTCTGGTGCCGGTGTTCTCGATCAGGTGGTGGAACCACTCGGGGCCGGGGCTGCATGCGGCGATCCGTACCGCGTCCTGGTGCTGGGTCAGGTGCAGGTCGGCGGTGTCACCCGCGAGGAGCCGTACGGCGCGTGCGGCGGTGTCGGCTACGAGGTGCTCCAGGTCCGTGGAGGTGAGGCCGCTGCCGGGTGGTGGGGCTACGGGCAGTGTCGCGGTGTGGGCGGCCGGTGCGGGGAGTTCTGGCAGCCCGGGGGCGTGTTGGGCCCAGTCGGCGTACGCGGCGGAGGCCGGGACGCCGGTCGGCGGCGGGCTCGCTGCCTGCCGGGGCACCGTACGGCGCGCGCGCAGCTGGGCGAGAACCTCCTCACGGCCCCGGCCGCGCAGCGCGAAGAGCACGAACGGGTCGGTGTCGATGGCGGCGGCGATGGCGTAGCAGAGCGCGGCGGCGTGTTTGCAGGGGAATCCCCAGTCGGGGCAGGAGCAGTCTGGTTCGAGTTCGGTGGGCTGAGGGAGAAGGGGGACGCCCGCCAGGCGGGAGTCGTCGACGAGTTCGGCGGGCATCTCGCCGTCGAGGAGCGCCGCCAGATGCCCGGCACGGGCCGCGACGGTGTCGAGCAGGGTGTCCCACTGGGCGTCGGTGAGGACGGGCAGACGGACCGAGGAGCGGTACGGGCTCGGCCGGCTGCCCTGGACGGCGGCCTTCACCCGGCCCGGGGCGACATCGGCTGGGCCGACCTTGCCCTGACGGGCGTAGGTACGTCCGCGGGACAGGCGTCCGGCGTCCAGAGTGGAGTCCTCCAGGGCCGTCACCCATGCCTGGCCCCACCAGGTCGTGGCGAAGGCGCGCTTGCCGCGGGCGGGTGCGCGGCGCTGGCCGGGGAGTGAGCGGGTCATGACTGCCTTCCCAGGGCGACGAGTTCGGCGAGGTCGGCGTCGGACAGTTCGGTCAGGGCGGCCTCGCCGGAGCCGACGACGGCGTCGGCGAGCGCGCGCTTGGACTCCAGCAGCTGCGCCACCTTGTCCTCCACGGTGCCCTCCGCGATGAGCTTGTGCACCTGGACGGGCCTGTCCTGGCCGATGCGGTAGGCGCGGTCGGTGGCCTGGTCCTCGACCGCAGGGTTCCACCAGCGGTCGTAGTGCACGACGTGGGTGGCGCGGGTGAGGTTGAGCCCCGTTCCCGCCGCCTTCAGCGACAGCAGGAACACCGGTACCTCACCACGCTGGAAGCGCTCCACCATCTCCTCGCGCCGCACGACGGGAGTGCCGCCGTGCAGAAAGAGGGTGGGGGTGCCGCGTTCGGTGAGATGTTTCTCCAGGAGGGTCGCCATCTGCTTGTACTGGGTGAAGACCAGCACCGACTCGCCCTCGGCGGTGATGGTGCCGAGCAGCTCGTCGAGCAGGTCGAGCTTGCCGGAACGGCCGCCGAGCGGCGTGGACTGGCGCAGGTACTGGGCGGGGTGGTTGCAGATCTGTTTCAGCCCGGTCAGCAGCTTGAGCACCAGACCGCGGCGGGCGATGCCCTCGGATTCCGCGATCTTCGCCATGGTCTCGCGGACCACCGCCTCGTAGAGGCCCGCCTGTTCGGCCGTCAGCGCCACGACCCGCTCGGTCTCGGTCTTGGCCGGCAGCTCGGGCGCAATTCCCGGGTCGGACTTCCTGCGGCGCAGCAGGAAAGGGCGCACGAGACGGGACAGGCGTTCGGCGGCCTCGGGGTCCTCGCCCGACTCGATGGCGCGGGCGTGCCGGTCTCGGAAGGCAGCGAGGGTGCCGAGGAGCCCCGGAGTGGTCCAGTCGAGGAGCGCCCACAGCTCGGAGAGGTTGTTCTCCACGGGCGTGCCGGTGAGGGCGACGCGGGCGCGGGCGGGCAGGGCGCGCAGCTCGCGGGCGGTGACGGCATAGGGGTTCTTGACGTGCTGCGCCTCGTCCGCGGCGATCAGCGACCAGTCGGTCCCGGCGAGGGCTTCGCGGTCGCGGCGCAGCACCCCGTAGGTGACCAGGACGATCTCGTCGCCGGCCAGGTCGTCGAGGTGGCGCTCGCCGCCGTGGTAGCGGCGCACGGGAGTGGACGGCGCGAACCGGGCCGCCTCGCGTTCCCAGTTGCCGAGCAGGGAGGCCGGGCAGACGACGAGGGTGGGGCCGGCGGTCGCGGGGTCGGTCTGGCGGTGCAGATGCAGGGCGAGAAGGGTGATGGTCTTGCCCAGGCCCATGTCGTCGGCGAGGCAGCCGCCGAGGCCGAGCTCGCACATCTCGGCCAGCCAGGCGAGGCCCCGCTTCTGGTAGTCGCGCAACAGGGCCTTGAGCGCGGCGGGCTGCGGGGCGGGAGTACGTGACTCGGGATCGCGGATACGGGCGACGAGGTCGCCGAGCGCGCCGACCGCCTCACAGGGGATCTGCTCGCCGTCCCTTTCCACCTCACCGGTCAGCGTGGCACTCAGCGCCTCCATGGGCGTGAGCGGTTCCATCCGGCGGTGCCTGGCGCGGGCCACCAGCTTCGGGTCGGCGACCACCCACTGGTCACGCAGCCGGACCAGAGGGCGGCGCGTCTCGGCGAGGGCGTCCATCTCGGCCTCGGTGAGCGGCTCGCCGCCGAGCGAGATCTGCCAGCGGAAGTCGAGGAGTGCGTCGGCGTCGAGGAGCCCGCCCGCACTGGAGCCGGGGGCGGTGCGCTGCCCGATCCCCGCGGTCGCGGTGAGCGCCTTGACCAGCTCGCGCGGCCAGTGCACGTCGATGCCGGCCGAACGCAGTGTGTCGGTGGCGTCGCCCAGCAGGTCGAGGGCCTCGTCGTCGGACAGGCGGAGTTCGTCGGGAGCGGCGTCCCTCAGCAGCCGCTGAAGCGGAGGCCAGGCGCGGGCTCCGCGGCGCAGCGCCAGCAGCGTCTCGGTCTCGGCGCGCGGGCCGAGCAGCCGTTCCACCTCGTCCGGTTCGCTCCACAACCGGGCGGCCTCGACGACGAGCCCCGGATCCGCCGCGGTGTGCAGCTGCGGCACGGCCCGGAACACTCGGCGCCGTCCCTCCGGGGGGTCGACGCGCAAGGAGACGCCGACATCGGCGGTGAACGCGGCGGCGGTCTCCTCGGCCCACTCGCGCAGGGCGGGTACGGCACGCGTCTCGCGCCAGGCGTACGGCAGCGCCCCCATGGCGAGCGGTGCGGCCGGGGTGCGGACCAGGTCGTCGGCGACCGCGTCGCAGAACTGGCGTACCAGCGCGGCGGGTTCGGCGATCCGCACCGGAGGGGGGCCGGGCTCGGGCAGACAGTGGGCGTGGGGCGGGAACGCGGCGGCGAGGGCGTCCAGTGTCTGACGCTGGGCGGCGGTGAAAGGCCCCGCCTGCCAGGTGTCGTAGCCGGCGGGGGTGAGGGCGGGGTGGAGGCGGCCGTCGGCGAGCAGCCGGAGCGCGAGGCGGGCGGCGGCCTGCCAGGCGGCGGCGGACGGATTCAGCGGCCGCGCCCCGGTCAGGGCGGCGACGGCGAGGGCGGCGGGCAGCGCGTGGCCCGTCACCTTGCGCCGCCTGACCGAGCGGCCGTGCGGCAGCACCAGTTCCGCCGTGTCGGTCTCGACGCCGGTGGGTGCCGTGCCCTCGGCGGCGGCCGCCCCGGCCGGCTGCCACAGCAGCAGCCGGCCGAGGCGGGCGGGCTCGCCGGGCAGGAACACCGCCGCCCAGCCGTTGTCGAGCAGGCCCCGCGCCCAGGAGGCCGACTCCGGTGCCGCCAGCGGCAGCACACTCCTGCGGCCCGTGCCCGGCTCCCGTACGACGACTCGTGCCACCTTCCTCAACTCCATCCTTCTGTGAGCGAGCCGCACCGTGCGGCGCTCATCACCACGTACCCGTCGTGCTCCGGTGAGTTCCGCCGCCCCGCCGTCACCGGCGGGAGCGCGCCTTGTTCGCCGCGGTACGGATGCGTTTGGCCAGCCGCTTGTCGACGTCGCGCAGGCTCTCGCCCAGCTCGGCAAGCACCTGGGCGGTGGCCGGGTGCTCCACTCGCCAAAGGTCGTCCACCCGCTGTTCGAGCACCTCTGGTGCCACGTTCGGGTTCTCCTGGAATCCCAGGAGCAGTTCCTCGTCCTCCTGGGCACCGACGAAGAGCGAGAGACCGTCGATGAACAGCCACAACCGGGCCTGCTCCGCGCGCGCCGCATCCGCGTACGCGTCTGCCTCAGGGCGTGCGCCCAGGGCCGCGGCGGCCACCTGGCGGCATCCCTCGACGTCGGAGTCCGCTGCCTTGCGCAGCACGCGCAGTGCTCGCGAGTCGTCGAGTACGGCCAGCACCGGCTGGACCACGGCGCGTCTGGCCGCGATGTCGGGGCCGTCGCCCGCACAGGCGTCGAGCAGTCCCACCGCGGCATCGGCCCCGGAACGGTGCTTCAGCCACCCTTCGACCTCTTGGCGCGTCTCCTCGGGGGAGTAGCCCAGAAGGCCCTGGAGGAGGGTGTCGGCGTCGGCTTCGGCGTACTCGCCGAGCAGCGGTGCGAGCGCACCGCATTCCATCAGGTAGGCGCGCAGTCCGTGGCGGCCGAGCGGGGTGAGCCGCATGCGGTCCCCGTTCTCGTGGTCCCACGAACGGCCCGACGCGTCCGACCAGGCATCCGAACCGGCGAGCCCGCGCCCGTTGACGGCGTTCAGGGGCGTGGCCAGGACATCCTCGGTCGCGACATCCCGGTCACCGGGCACGAACTCCACCGCGCCCAGGTAGGCGAGCTCTGCCGCCAGGTCCCGGAAGGCCGTCGCGAACAAGGCCAGGAGGAAATCGAGCTCGGGCCCTTCAGTACCCGCCTCTCGGGCTTTCGCCCGCAGGTCGTCGATCTCCACCCAGGTGCCGTCCGGAGCGTCGTACAGCTGCCCGATCAGCGCGTCGGCGATCTCGGCCGACAGCTCGCCCAGCTCGCCGAGCGGTTCGTCCAGTACGCCCGTCTCGCCGATCTCCTCCAGCAGGTCGCCCAGGGTGACGGACCAGAGCTCCAGAAGATTCTCGTCGGCGAAGTCGGCCGTCTCGCCGCCCCAGGCGCGGCCCCCGCTGATCGTGATCAGCCCGCGGTTCACGGCGAAACTCCACGGCTCGTCGAGAACGTCCACGTCCCTGGCGCTGCGCAGCGCCTTCAACGCACGGGCCCGGGCGGCGGCCTCGGCGTACGGCGAGTCCTCGTCGGCGAACTCCCATAGGCGGAGCTCCTCGACGGCCTCACGGGCGAGCGTGGGCCGCAGCACCCGGCCTGCGGTGACCTGCCGTCCCTCGCGACACCAGGTGGTGAGCCGCAGCGCCGAATCGAAGAGCGGGACATCCCGCACAGCCGCCGCGAGGTCCTCCCACGGAGCCAGGGTCACCGGGCGCAGCACGGGCATACTCGCGACCGGTCCGTCGACTCCGGCGTCGACCGGGCCGCCCGATCCTCGGCAGCGCCCGCAGGCGCACGATGCCGTGCCCTCGGCAGCCGGCTGTCCCCCACCGCCGCGCCCGGCCCGGGTACCGGCCGGCGGTTTCGCCGTGCCGGGCACCGTGTCCGGCGTCAAACGGGCCAGCCGCTCAGCGATCCCGTCCCGGGGGAAGACTGCCGGGTCGTAGCCTGCCGACCGCAACTCGGCGACCAGCTCGTCGTACGGGCCGTCTCCCGCCCCGTCCGGTACTTCGAGGTGTGCCAGTACCTCGCCCAGGCCCCACACCCCGCCGATGTCCTCGGCCGGTACGTCGGCACGACGGCCACCGACGCAGCGCACCGCTCGCTCCGCGCCGACCGGTCGCGGCAGTGTCTTCTCCCGCGTGATCCGGTGCTCCCAGTCATCGCCGAAGTCGTAGACATAGCGCAGCCGCGCCCCGTCCTCGGGCAGAACATCACCGAGCGCGGTGGCGTGCTGGTCGCTGCGGCCGGGGCCGAAGCCGAGATCGATGCCGGTGAGCCGGGCCGCGTCGCCGTACACCCGGCCGGACTCGTCGGTGAAGAGGTGCAGATGGCCACCCTGCCAGCCGAAGGCCGCCTGGACGGCGTCGTGCAGGGTGCGAAGGGAGGTGTCGGACGGCAGTATGAGGCGCCGCCACAGGGGCGGCTGGGTGCCGTTCAGCGCGATCTTCAGCTGTAGATCGGTCGGGGCCGTCCCCGTGTCTCGTCGCATCCTTCGTCTTCCACCCGTCCGAGGCCGCTTGAATAGCCCCAGCATGACGGTCGCGTGTGTCCCGGCCCAAACCGGATTACTTCGGCTGCGGCCACTTCGGCCATGGGAGCCCGTATATCGCTCGCAGCGGATACCCTGCGTCCGCGCACCGACCTCGCGGCCCCGCCATTCGCGGACGCATACCTGGCGGGACGGCAGCCGTGGGGGTGCGCATATCGCAGCATGCTCGCGTCATGGCGGATACGACGCGCATCACGGTGACACTGCCGACCGAGCAGGTCGCCGAACTGAGGAAGCTCACCGACAACGTTTCCGGTTATGTCGCCGAGGCGGTGGCGCGGCAGTTGCGGCACCAGCTTCTGGGGGCGGACCTGCCGCGCCACCAGGAAGAACACGGGGCCTTCACCGAGGAGGAGCTGACGGAGGCCCGTTCCAGGATCTCCGGGACGGCGAACGCCGACGGGTCGGCGAGCACGGCGTGAACGATCACGTCGAGACCGTGGTCCTGGACTCCCAAGGGCTCTCCGCCTGGATCGCGCAGGACCGCAAGATTCTTTCCATGTTCCAGGTGTTCCGCGCCATGGGGGCCGATTTCGTCATCGGCGCCAACACCATGGTGGAAGTCCGCCATGCACGCGTGAACATGCCTCGGCTGCGGTGGGCGCTGTCCCGCGTCAAGGTGGAGCCGGTGACCGAGGGCGCGGCGAAAGCGTCCGCGGAACTGCTCAAGGCCATGGGCCTGCACGGCCACAAGTACGCGATCGACGCGACAGTCGCCGAGGTGACACTGCGCCAGCCGGGGCCGGTGGTCGTACTGACGTCCGACATCGACGACATGACGCGGCTGTGTGGGGGCCGCGTCCGGCTCATCGGCATCTGAGCGGACGGGCGCAGGTGTCCGTGCGCGTACCCGTCGCCGGATCAGTCGCGGGAGCGCAGGAATGCGGGCGGCACGGCAGCGGTGAGCCAGACTCCGTTGGCGCTGACGTAGAAGGTGTGGCCCGCGCGGTGCAGGGCGCCCGCGTCCACGGACAGGACCACGGGGCGGCCGCGCCGGGCCCCGACCCTGGTCGCGGTCTCACGGTCGGGCGAGAGGTGGACATGCGTGCGGTTCATGGGGCGCAGCCCCTCCCTGCGGATGGCGTCCAGCGCGCTGCCCACGGTGCCGTGGTAGAGGTACGCGGGTGGCTCGGCCGGCGGGAGGGCGAGGTCCACCGGGACGGTGTGGCCCTGGCTGGCGCGAATACGGCCGTTCTCGACGGCGAAGCGCTGTTTGTCGTTGACGGCGACTACATGGTCGAGCTCGCTCCGGGTGATCGGGAAGTTGTTGCGGGCCGTGGCGCGCAGCAGTTCGCCGATCGGCACCCAGCCGTTGGCGTCGAGCGTGATGCCGATCCGCTCCGGCTGGTGCCGCAGGTGTTTGGAGAGGTACTTGGACACCTTGACGGTGCGTCTTTCGTCCATTCCGTCAGAGTGCCCGTGGAGCTCGCTCACGCACATCCGGATTTCACCTCGATTCACTACAGTAATTTTATTCGCTGTAGCAATTTCCGTCCACAGGTTTGATCCACAGCCAACTCAGGTTATCCACAGTCGAATTGACGATTCTGTGGACAAGTGACGGAGGAATCAACCGTTTTGAGTAATACGCTTTACTTCGTCATTAGATGAGGTAAGTGTTTCCAATGTCCTTGATTGCACCTCGCGTTCTGCCGCAGCTGCGACGAAGGCGGACACGTTCTCCGGTCCAACCAGGCGTTGTACAGACCGAATTGTCTCCGGTGGCAGACCCACCGGGTACGTAGCGGATGGCGAGGTCGCCGAGGTGAGCGGCCTGTCCGCGCCGAGGCGGTGTTGCAGATGCCGGGTGGCGAACACCCGCATCGCACGGGCCAGTTCGGCGTCCACCGTCTGCTGGGCGAGCGGGCGCAGCTTGCGCACCATCGTGGCCGCTTCCGCCGCGTCCGAGTCCGTCGGTGGGCGATGGCCGAGGTGCCGCGCGAAGACGTGCTCGGTGGTGAACTCCAGGAAGCGTGAGGCGATGTGCTCGACCTGGCCGCGAAGCTCCCTCAGATGGCCGGAGATTGCGCTGAGAGGTACGCCGGCGGCGTGCAACTCGATTGCTACGGCCAGCTCTTGCGGGCTCGGGACCAGGAACTCGTCATCCCGCCCCGGTATGCGTTCGAGCACGCCGAGGTCCACCGCCTCGGCGACCGCCTCGTCGTCCGGATTGCCGCCGAACCTGGCGTTCAGCTCGGCCCGGGTGATCCGGTCGGCCTGCTCGTCCGTCCAGGGGCCGTGCACCTCGGCGACGAGCCCGAGCACCCCGCCCAGGCCGCGACCCGTGTCCCATGCCTCCAGGAGTTCCTTGATGCTGGCCAGGGTGTAGCCGCGATCCAGCAGATCGGCGATCTGCCGGAGCCGGGAGAGGTGGGCGTCGCGGTACACGTTGGCCCGGCCGCGCCGTTCCGACGTCGGCAGCAGGCCCCGGTCCTGGTAGGCGCGGATCGTCCGGACCGTGGCGCCGCTCACATGCGCCAGGTCCTCGATCCGGTACTCGGCGGCGGCGGACCGGCCGGCCGCCGCCGACGAGTACCCGCGGCCGCTCACAGCGGCGGCTTCAGCCGGGCGATCCCGCGCAGCGCACCGGGGCTGAAACGGGACAGGAACCGGGCGCCGCGGGCCTCCGCGGTCACCGGCACGACGGCCTGGTTGTGCACCACCGCTTTGAGGATCGCGTCGGCGACCCTCTCCGGCGGATAGTTGCGGAGCCCGTACAAGCGGCTGGTCCGCTTCCGCAGCCGCTTCTCCTCCTCGGCGTCGGCACCGGCGAAGTGCGTCGTCGCGGTGATGTTCGTGTTGACGATGCCGGGGCAGATCGCGCTGACTCCGATCGACCGGTCGGCGAGCTCGGCCCGCAGACACTCGCTGAGCATCAGTACGGCGGCCTTGGAGGTGCTGTAGGCGGGCAGCGCCCGGGAGGGCTGATAGGCGGCGGCGGAAGCCGTGTTGACGATGTGGCCGCCCTGACCGCGCTCGGCCATCTGCCTGCCGAAGATCCGGCAGCCGTGGATGACCCCCCACAGATTGACGTCGAGGACGTTCTTCCAGTCCTCGCTCGTCGTCTCCAGAAAGGAGCCGGACAGGCCGATCCCGGCGTTGTTGACCAGGACGTCGACGATGCCGTACTCGCCGGCGACCTTCTCGGCGAGCTTCTCCATCGCCTGTTCGTCGCTGACGTCGACCGCTTCGCCCCAGGCCGCCGGGGAGCCGATCAACCGGGCCATCTCCGCCGTCCTGGCCGCGCCCTCCGCGTCCCGGTCCACGGCCACCACCCGGGCACCCGCCTCGGCGAAGGCGAAAGCGGTGGCCCGGCCGATGCCCCCGGCCGCGCCCGTCACGAGGACCAGTTGTCCGCCGAACCGGTCCGCGTACGCCCCGGTCGGCGCGGTGTCCTGCACCGGTCGGCCCTCGGCCCGCGCCGACTCGTTGGCGACGATGAACTCGCTGATCCAGGAGGCGATCCGGTCCGGCCTGGTGCGCGGCACCCAGTGCTTTGCGGGCAGCGAACGGCGTACCAACTGAGGTGCCCACAGCTCCAGGTGGTCGTACAGCTTCTCCGACAGGAAGATGTCGCCGGTCGGTGTGATCAGCTGGACCGGTACATGCGCATAGGCGTCGGTACGCGGTCGGCGCAGCCGGGTTCGGACGTTGTCGCGGTAGAGCCAGGCGCCGTGCGCCGCGTCGCTGGGCAGGGAGGACGTCGGATAGTCGCCCGGGGGCACCTTCTCCAGCCGCTGGAGGATCCGCGGCCACTGCCTGCCGAGCGGGCCGCGCCAGGCGAGCTCGGGCAGGACCGGCGTATGCAGCATGTAGACGTACCAGGACTTGGCGCCCTGTCCCAGCAGTTGGCCGACGCGGCGCGGCGTGGGCCGGGCCATCCGTTGCTTGATCCAGTGGCCGAAGTGGTCCAGGGAGGGCCCGGACATCGAGGTGAACGAGGCGATCCGGCCCTCGGTCCGCTTGACCGTGGCGAACTCCCAGGACTGGACCGACCCCCAGTCGTGCCCGACCAGGTGCACCGGCCGGTCCGGGCTCACCGCATCGACGACGGCCAGGAAGTCATCGGTGAGCTTCTCCAGGGTGAAGCCCCCGCGCAGCGGCTTCGGCGCCGTGGACCGGCCGTGCCCGCGTACGTCGTACAGCACGACGTGCCACTGATCGGCCAGCTGCCTCGCCACGTCCGACCAGACTTCCTTGCTGTCCGGGTAGCCGTGGACGAGCACGACCGTCGGCCGTGACTCGTCGCCCAACTCGGCGACGCACAAATCGATTCCGCCTGTACGGACCCGGCGCTCGCGCGCCCCCGGCAGACTCTGCGGACTCATGCCGCCACCCTCTCCTCGGCCCAGCGCCGTACATGCGGCAGATCGTTGTCCAGCCAGAAGGCGCTCTGTTCGGGGTCCTTGGAGTCGGTGACCACCAGGATCTCCTCGAACTTGGCGCCCGTACCCCGGAATCCGAGGTGGGGTTCGACCGCCCACAGCCCGGGCTGCGGCGGATGGTCGGAGAAGCGGTACGGACTCCACAGCGGCGACCAGCCGTCCCGGTGTCCGTGCAGTGCGTCGCTCACAAGCCCCTTGAGCGACTGGGTGCCGAAGCCGAACACATGCGGGGACCAGCGGCGTTCGGTGACGCGGTCGACCTTGTGCGCGATGACGCCGAAGGGATACGCGCGATGTCTGTTGGCGTACCCCTGCTTGATCATCAGGCGTTCGACGTCCTCGTAGATCTCACGCAGCGGGCGCCGCTCCCGCACCTCGCGCAGAATCAGCTCGCGGTGGACTTCCAGATCGGCCAGGAGCTTGTCGTGCAGCGGGCTGAGACCGAGGCAGCCGGAATAGCCGATGTCCGCCGTGAACCCCTTGTACACCGGGGCCATGTCGAGGATGAACGGCATCCCCGGCTCCAGCTTCCGATGGGTCGGGAAAAACTGCAGGGGCACCTTGAAGCCGGCGAAGGCCGTGCGGTCCCCGAACCAGGCGAAGGGGAGGTGGAACCAGTCCCGCACCCCGCGCTCGCGCAGCCAGTCGCGCTGCATCCGGGCCGCCTCGCGCTCGGTCACCCCCGGCCGGAGCCGGGCGGCGACCGCCTCCGCGCAGTCGTACGCGAGACGCTGCACCTCTCTGAACCCCCGCAGCTCCGGGGCCTGTTCGTCCTTCACTGCCGAGGCCATGCCACCGTCCGTTCCCTGCTGTGTGCAGTACGTGTCCGTAACGTGACACTGATGAATGTGACAATGTCCGGCGACTACGTCAAGGGGTGTGCGAAGACCTGTGGACAACTCCGGCCCTCCCCCTCGCCCCCGGCCCCGGCCCCGACATCGGCCTCTGCCCTCGGCTCCGGCCGGCGCCCCGACGTCGGTCCTTACCCCGGCTCCGGCCCGCCGCCGACTCCGGAACTCCTCCCTTGTGGTGGCCCCCTACGGGTCCGTACGCCTGGAGTCTGATGCGGATCCAGCCGCCTGGGCTGACGCCCGCTGTGGCCCGCGCCACTATCTTCGAAGACGTGACTGTGATCGCGACCGAAAGCCTGAGCAAGCGGTTCCCCCGGGTGACCGCGCTTGACCGGCTCTCCTTGGACATCGGACCCGGTGTGACCGGCCTGGTGGGTTCCAACGGGGCCGGCAAGTCCACATTGATCAAGATCCTGCTGGGTCTGTCCCCCGCCACCGAAGGCCGGGCCGCGGTGCTTGGGCTCGACGTCGCCACCAGTGGCGCCGCCATCCGGGAGCGCGTCGGCTACATGCCCGAGCACGACTGCCTGCCACCGGACGTCTCGGCCACCGAGTTCGTCGTCCACATGGCGCGGATGTCCGGACTGCCACCGACGGCGGCGCGCGAGCGGACCGCCGACACCCTGCGCCACGTCGGTCTGTACGAAGAGCGCTACCGCCCCATCGGCGGCTACTCGACCGGCATGAAGCAGCGCGTGAAACTGGCCCAGGCACTGGTCCACGACCCGCAGCTGGTGCTGCTCGACGAGCCGACCAACGGCCTGGACCCGGTCGGCCGCGACGAGATGCTGGGGCTGATCCGCCGCGTATACACGGACTTCGGCATCTCGGTCCTGGTCACCTCGCACCTCCTGGGCGAGCTCGAACGCACCTGTGACCACGTCGTCGTCATCGACGGCGGCACACTGCTGCGCTCCAGTTCCACCAGCGACTTCACCCAGACCACCACGACCCTCGCGGTCGAGGTCACCGACAGCGACACCCACCCGGACGGCACCGACGCGCTGCGCCAGGCCCTCACCGGGGCCGGCGTCAAGCTCGTGGGCCACGACGGTCTCGATGGGCAGGGGCTGCCCGGTGCGGGCCACATCCTGCTGATCGAGGCAACCGGCGAGGAGACGTACGACATCGTGCGAGACAGCGTCGCCGCGCTCGGACTCGGTCTCGTACGGATGGAGCAGCGGCGCCATCACATCGCCGAGGTCTTCCGTGCCGAAGGGGAACCGCAGGCCGCAGCCGTGGCACACACCGCACCCGCGGTCGTCGGGGCCGTACAGCAGAAGGGGAGCGGTCGGTGATGAGCACTGAGACCGGGGCCGTGAGCGGGAGCGAGACCTCCCGGATCCACAACATCGGGTACCGCTCCTACGACGGCGCGCGGCTGGGCCGCGGCTATGCGCGGCGCTCGCTCTACTCGCAGTCCCTGCGAGGTTCTTTCGGACTGGGGCGGTCCGCCAAGTCCAAGGTGCTGCCGATGCTGCTCTTCGGTGTGATGTGCATGATTGCGGCGATCATCGTCGCCGTCGCCATCGCCACCCCGGGAAGCACCGCCCTGCCGATCAAGTACACGGCGTACGCGATCTATCTGCAGGCCGTCATCGGCCTCTTCCTTGCCGCGCAGGCACCCCAGTCGGTCTCCCGGGACTTGCGTTTCAAGAGCGTGCCGCTGTATTTTTCACGGCCGATCGAGCGGGTCGACTATGTCGTCGCGAAGCTGACGGCCATGGCGTCCGCGCTCTTCATCCTCACCGGGGCGCCGCTCGTCATCCTCTATGCGGGCGCGCTGCTCGGGAAGTTCGACTTCGTCGAACAGACCAAGGGATTCGGACAGGGAATGGTGTCGGTGGGGCTGCTCTCCGTACTCTTCGCAGGTCTGGGGCTGGTGATGGCCGCGCTGACACCACGCCGCGGTTTTGGTGTCGCCGCCGTGATCGCCGTGCTGACCATCTCCTACGGCGCGGTCTCCACGGTCCAGGCCATCGCCTGGCAGACGGACTCCGCCGGGGCCATCGAGTGGCTGGGGCTCTTCTCCCCCATCACGCTGATCGACGGTGTGCAGACCGCGTTCCTCGGGGCCAATTCGGCCTTCCCCGGAGGGGAAGGCCCGGGGGCCGCGGCCGGCGTGGTCTATCTGATCGCTGTTCTCGCGCTCGTCGCCGGCTCGTACGCCGTACTGATGCGCCGCTACCGGAGGGTCGGGCTGTGACCACCATCGAGATCGACCACACCTCGCGCTGGTTCGGCAATGTGGTCGCCGTCAACGACGTGAGCATGACGGTGGGCCCGGGCGTCACCGGGCTGCTCGGCCCCAACGGCGCGGGGAAGTCCACGCTGATCAACATGATGGCCGGCTTCCTCGCCCCGTCGACGGGCACCGTCACGCTCGACGGGCAGACGATCTGGCGCAACGAAGCGGTGTACAAGGAGATCGGGATCGTGCCCGAGCGGGAAGGGATGTACGACTTCCTGACCGGCCGCGAATTCGTCGTCGCCAATGCCGAATTGCATGGGCTGGGTGACTCGGAGGCGCAGAAGGCGCTGGCCACGGTCGAGATGGAGTACGCGCAGGACCGCAAGATCTCGACGTACAGCAAGGGCATGCGCCAGCGCGTGAAGATGGCGTCCGCCCTGGTCCACGAACCGTCGGTACTGCTGCTCGACGAGCCGTTCAACGGGATGGACCCGCGCCAGCGGATGCAGCTGATGGAACTGCTGCGACGGATGGGGGCCGAGGGCCGTACGGTGCTCTTCTCCTCCCACATCCTCGAAGAGGTCGAACAACTCGCCTCGCACATCGAGGTGATCGTGGCGGGACGGCACGCGGCATCCGGTGACTTCCGGAAGATCCGCCGGCTGATGACGGACCGCCCGCACCGCTATCTCGTACGCTCCAGCGACGACCGCGCCCTTGCTGCCGCGCTCATCGCCGACCCGTCCACGGCCGGCATCGAGGTGGACCTGGGAGAACGGGCCCTGCGTATCCAGGCGGTCGACTTCGGACGTTTCACCGAGCTACTGCCGAAGGTCGCACGTGAACACGGAATTCGCCTTCTGACCGTTTCGCCGTCCGACGAGTCCCTCGAATCGGTCTTTTCCTATCTCGTAGCGGCCTGAGTAGTGGCCTGAAAGGAGCTGTGAAGCGTCATGTACGACCCCACAGTCGCCCGGCTCACCTACCGGGCCCTGCTCGGCCGGCGCCGGGCCGCCATCCTCTTCGTCCTGCCGGCCCTGCTGGTGATCATCGCCGTCGCGGTACGGATGTTCGCGGGAGCCGATGACCAGGTCGCCTCGGATGTGCTGGGCGGCTTCGCCATCGCCACGATGGTGCCGCTGATCGGCGTGATCGCCGGTACCGGAGCCATCGGTCCCGAGATCGACGACGGATCGATCGTCTATCTGCTGGCCAAGCCGGTGAAGCGGCCGACGATCATCTTCACCAAGCTGATCGTGGCCATCGCCGTCACGATGGTCTTCTCCGCGCTGCCCACGCTGATCGCGGGACTGATCCTCAACGGCAACGGCCAGCAGATCGCGGTGGCGTACACCATCGCCGCACTGGTCGCCTCGATCGCGTACAGCTCACTGTTCCTGCTGCTGGGCACGGTCAGCAGGCACGCCGTCGTCTTCGGCCTCGTCTACGCCCTGGTGTGGGAGGCCCTGTTCGGCACTCTGGTGCCGGGGGCGCGCACGCTCAGCGTGCAGCAGTGGTCTCTCGCGGTCGCCGAGAAGGTCGGCGGCGCGGGCACGATCACCTCCGACGTCGGGCTGCCGGTCGCGACCGTCCTGCTGGCGGCGGTCACGGTCGTGGCGACCTGGTACGCAGGGCAGAAGCTGCGCGCGCTGAAGCTGGCCGGGGAAGAGTGAAGGGGAAGACCGACCGGGTAGGAGCGACCGGGGGAGAGTGACCCGGGGGCACCCTCCGGAGATTTTCCTTCTGACACCTCGCTCTGTGTTCCGTCTCTGATCACAACCGCACTCATCACTCATCAACCCTCGCCTTCAGGGCGGGGGTTGATGCATTTCGGACAGTAGTACGCGTAACTGTACGGTTATCGGTTCGTTGGGCAGGGTGCGTGGAGGCAACTGGAATCCGTGGCGTCGTAGCTTTCGTGAAACAGGGATTGCCGATGCCGGCGAGGGAGTACCCGTCGAGTCGGTCATTGAGTGAGTGGCAACCGTGAGCGTCCTCTGCCCCTCATGCCCGGGACAGGGCTGTCCGAAGTCGGTTTCACGAGCGGAAGGCATACCCATGCCCACGGAAGCAGCCCTACTCGAATCGCGTGCGCTGCGCGTCGAACAGATGGGGCGCGTCGATGTCCTCGACAAGGTCAAGAGCCTTGTCATGCTCCCGGACGGAATTCACCTTCGCACAGAGGATGTGGCTCGTTACTACGAAGTATCCACAGAGGTCGCAAAAAGGTGACCCAGCTCGAGTCGAGGTTGCAGAGAATGGGCTCACGCTTCTGCGCGGCTCTGAGCTGCGGGAATTCCATAGGGACATGTTGTCCCTATGGGGCGGAGGGGAGGGCGAAAGTTATCCACAGGCCGCCACTCGGCTCACCCTCTACACCCGCAGGACCGTGCTCAACGTCGCGATGCTTCTTCGCGACAGCGACATCGCCCGATGCGTCCGTACGTATCTGCTCGACGTCGAGCAGGACCTGCGCGCGGGCTACGCCTCGCTCGAACACCGCGCCACCCGGGTCGAGAGCTGCCTCGCCGGAGTGGGCAGCGCGCTTCAGGAGCTCGGCCCTGTCCTCAATCGGATGTCGCTCCGGCTCGACAGCCTCGACCGGAGGCTGGACGTCACACATCAGGTCGTCGGAGCCACGAGCGTGCGGCTGGGGAACGTGTCCGAGGACCTCGTCCGTATCGACGGCAGGATGGATGATCTCGTCCGCCACCTGAAGGATCTGAGCCGCCGAGGCAACAAGCAGCGCTGATCCGACGGGCGTGCGCGGCCCTTCGGCGCTGCCCGGAAATTGGGTGGCACCGAAAGGTCGCGCCGGGCACAGTAGTTGGTGCGGCACATGCCGAAGGCGGTGCAGAACGCCCCGACAGGATCGTCCACAGGCCGACATGCACTCCACAGGCCGGGAGAGGAGCGCGACGATGACCGAGAGTCCGAGTCCGTCGAGTTCCCAGCAGGGCGGGCCCGAGCCGGCACCGGAGTAGTCACCGACGACTCCGCCGTGCCGATCGGAGCAGGACGCCCGGGGCGGTTTCTCTGCGCATCGCGCGGCCGCCCTCCCGGAGGATTGGCCGAGTGGTAAGGCAGCGGCTTGCTAAGCCGTCGTCGGGGCGGTGAACCCCGCGCGCGTTCGATCCGCGCATCCTCCGCAGCAGCAGCGCCGTCGAGTACGACCAGCCGTACGGGTACGGGTAACCCGTACCCGTACCCGTACGGCTACAGCAGTTGCTCCAGCACCACAGCTATGCCGTCGTCCTCGTTGGACGCGGTGATCTCCTGGGCCACGGCCTTCAGATCCGCATGCGCGTTGGCCATCGCGACACCCCGCTGCGCCCAGGCGAACATCGGGATGTCGTTCGGCATGTCGCCGAAGGCCAGGGTGTCCGCGGCCGTCACACCCAGCCTGCGCGCGGCCAGCGAGAGGCCGGTCGCCTTACTCAGCCCCAGAGGCAGGATCTCCACCACGCCCGGACCGGCCATGACCACGTCCACCAGATTCCCGACAGCCGCTCGCGCGGCCTTCGCCAGTGCGTCGTCGTCGAGATCGGGATGCTGGATGTACACCTTGTTCAGGGGGGCCGACCACAACTCGGCCGGGTCCTCGGCGAAGACGGCCGGAAGGGGACCTTCCTGTACGCGGTAGCCGGGACCGACCAGCACATCGCCGTCGAGCCCGTCGCGGCTCGCCGCCAGTGCCAACGGGCCGACCTCGGCCTCGACCTTGGACAGCGCGAGACCGGCGAGCTGCCGGTCCAGCGTCAGCGAGGTCAGCAGCTTGCGTTCGCCCGCGTGGTAGACCTGCGCGCCCTGGCCGCAGACCGCGAGCCCCTCGTAGTGCAGGTCGTCCAGGATGTGCCGGGTCCACGGAACCGCGCGGCCGGTGACGATGATGTGTGCGGCACCGGCCGCGGTGACCGCGGACAGCGCCGCACGGGTGCGTTCGGAGACCGTCTCGTCGTTACGCAGCAGCGTGCCGTCGAGATCGGTCGCGATGAGCTTGTACGGAAAGGTCACTTGGCGACCGGTTCCAGAACCTCGCGCCCGCCCAGGTACGGCCGGAGCACCTCCGGCACCCGCACCGATCCGTCGGCCAGCTGGTGGTTCTCCAGGATCGCCACGATCGTGCGCGGTACGGCGCAGAGCGTGCCGTTCAGTGTGGCCAGCGGCTGGAGGACCTTTTTGCCGTCGCGGGTTTCGCGCATCCGGACGGACAGCCGGCGCGCCTGGAAGCTGTCGCAGTTCGATGCCGACGTCAACTCGCGGTACTTGCCCTGCGTCGGGATCCACGCCTCGCAGTCGAATTTCCGGGAGGCCGAGGCCCCCAGATCGCCGGTGGCGACATCGATCACCTGGAAGGGCAGCTCAAGAGCGGTGAGCCACTGCTTCTCCCAGTCCAGGAGCCTGCGGTGCTCGGCCTCGGCGTCCGCCGGGTCGACGTACGAGAACATCTCGACCTTGTCGAACTGGTGGACGCGGAAGATGCCTCGGGTGTCCTTGCCATACGTACCGGCCTCGCGGCGAAAGCACGGCGAGAAGCCCGCGTACCGCAGCGGCAGCTTGTCGGCCTCGATGATCTCGTCCATGTGGTACGCGGCGAGCGGGACCTCGGAGGTGCCGACCAGGTAGTAGTCGTCCTTCTCCAGGTGGTACACGTTCTCCGCGGCCTGGCCGAGGAAACCGGTGCCTTCCATGGCGCGCGGGCGGACCAGCGCCGGCGTCAGCATCGGGACGAATCCGGCCTCGGTGGCCTGCGCGATCGCCGCGTTGACGAGGGCGAGCTCCAGCAGCGCGCCGACACCCGTCAGGTAGTAGAAGCGCGAACCGGAGACCTTGGCGCCGCGTTCCATGTCGATGGCGCCGAGCATCTCGCCGAGCTCGAGGTGGTCCTTGGGCCCGAAGCCCTCGGCCCCGAAGTCACGGATCGTGCCGTGTGTCTCCAGGACGACGAAGTCCTCCTCGCCGCCGATCGGCACGTCCTCGTGGACGATGTTGCCGAGCTGGAGCAGAAGGCGCTTGGCCTCTGCGTCGGCCTCGTCCTGTGCCGAGTCGGCCGCTTTGACGTCGGCCTTCAGCTGCTCGGCCTTCTTCAGGAGCTCGGTGCGCTCTTCGGGTGAAGCCTTGGGGATGAGCTTGCCGAGCGCCTTCTGCTCGGAGCGGAGTTCGTCGAAGCGGACACCGGACGACCTGCGCCGCTCGTCGGCGGAGAGAAGGGCGTCGACGAGCGCGACGTCCTCTCCACGGGCGCGCTGGGAGGCGCGAACACGGTCGGGGTCCTCACGGAGCAGGCGAAGGTCAATCACCCCTCCAGGCTACCGGTGTGTGCTTCTCCAGCTCGAACCGATATTACCAAGCGTGTCATTTTGCCCGAATTGACCGAATTGGCAATGCTGGCAGGTGGGGCATTGGCTGAACTTGATCCCGATCGAGCGCAGCTGATCCCAACTGTTCTCGGCTGTCAATAAAAAAGAGCTTATTCCCCTAAAAGGGGGTGGAAGGTGTCGGCCGCCTTGACGTATCTCCCTTGCCTGGAAGGGCAGTTGGCGCCTACTTGTCCACAGGTGTAGCTGCTTCTCAAAGTTATCCACAGGCTGTGAAGAAGAGTTGTGGATATCGGAGGAGATCGTTCCGAAAGTCGCTTCAGGGCTCACGGATTACCCGCTCAAACCCGCTTCGGACGCTCGTTCGGGTGGGAATTCTCCATCCTGAAGAGTTGATCAACGGAATTAGTGCGATACGGAGCTTTCGGCGCGACCTGTCGGCCTGTGGATGCATCTGGGGTGGCTGGAGCGATATGTCGACCATGTCGCATTGGGATGCTGGTGAGTGTCGACTTGTCCCCAGGTCGAGAACCGTCCCTGTGGATAACTCTGTGGATGCCGAGAATCGGCAGAACGGATCGGCGGATTCTCGGATCGGCAGATGGTCACTGGTGGCTGTGCGGACGCGCCGCGGTACCGGTGGTGCGTACGGGCCGACATCCGTGGCGGCCCGTACCACTGGATCCGCCCTGCCCTGCCCCGCGCTTCCCCGCCCACGACCGCCGATCCGCGTACGTCGGCCTATGAACGCCGGCCCCGGACCGCCGGCCCCGGACCGCCGGTCTATGTACGCCGGTCCCTGACCACCGGTCCCTGACCATCGGCCCCGGACCGTCAGCCCCGCCCGTCCAGATTGCGGGCCAGCCAGTCGGAGGCCTCCGTGAACTCCGCGTCCGACGTACCCGCCCGCAGCGGCCGTACGTCCTCCCGCGCCACCCCGGCCCGTGGGTACGACCCTAGGAACCGCACCTTCGGACAGATCCGCTTCAGTCCCATCAACGCCTCGCCGACCCGGCGGTCCGCGATGTGCCCCTCGGCGTCCACCGCGAAGCAGTAGTTCCCGATTCCAGCCCCCGTCGGCCGCGACTGGATCAGCATCAGGTTCACCCCGCGCACCGCGAACTCCTGGAGCAGTTCGAGCAGCGCGCCGGGGTGGTCCTCGCCCAGCCAGATGACCACCGACGTCTTGTCCGCACCCGTCGGCGCCGCCGGCCGGGCCGGACGGCCCACCAGGACGAACCGGGTCTGCGCGTTCACCGCGTCATGGATCTCGGTCACCAGCGGTTCGAGCCCGTAGGTCGCCGCCGCGAACTCACCGGCGAAGGCGGCGTCGTACCGGCCCTCCTGCACCAGCCGGGCGCCATCGGCGTTGGAGGCCGCGGACTCCCACACAGCGTCCGGGAGATGGGCGGCCATCCAGTTGCGCACCTGCGGCTGCGCGGCCGGATGCGCGGTGACCGACTTGATGTCCGACAGCTTGGTGCCGGGCCGCACCAGCAGCGCGAAGGTGATGGAGAGCAGCACCTCGCGGTAGATCATCAGCGGTTCGCCGGTGGTCAGCTCGTCGAGCGTCGCGGTGATGCCGCCTTCCACCGAGTTCTCGATCGGTACGAGTGCTGCCGCGGCCTCGCCGTTGCGCACCGCGTCCAGAGCCACCGGTACGGAGACCATCGGGACGAGTTCGCGGGTGGCGGCTTCCGGGAGCGTACGGAGGGCGACCTCGGTGAAGGTGCCTTCGGGGCCGAGATATGCGTAGCGCGTGGCGGACATACCGTCACCCTAATGCGCCCCGGTCGCTCAGGACTCCAGGAGCCGCTGCCCCACGTACTCGCCGTCCGCCGCACCGCCCGGCACCGCGAACAGGCCGCTGGCCTCGTGCCGGATGAACGGCGACAGGGCATCGCCCCGGTCGAGCTTGCGCTGCACCGGAACGAACCCCCGCAGCGGATCCGCCTGCCAGCAGATGAACAGCAGCCCCGCGTCCGGCGTGCCGTCCGCCGCGATGCCGTCGTGGTACGAGAAGGGGCGCCGCAGCATGGCCGCGCCGCTGTTCTTCTCGGGGGAGGAGATCCGGGCGTGGGCGTTGTCCGGGATCAGGAGCTTGCCGTCGGGGCCCGCCTTGTCGAGGTCCATCGCGGTGGTCTCGGTGCCGCCGCTCAGCGGAGATCCGTCCTTCTTGCGGCGCCCTATGACCTGTTCCTGCCGTTCGACCGGGAGCTTCTCCCAGTCGTCGAGCAGCATCCTGATCCGGCGTACGACGGCGTACGAGCCGCCGGCCAGCCAGTCGTACTTCTTGTCCGTCCCGTCCGTGACGAAGATGCGCCGGTCGAAGTCGCTCTCGGCGGGCTCGGGGTTGTTGGTGCCGTCGATCTGGCCCATCAGGTTGCGGGCGGTCATCGGCCGCGCGGTGGCGCCGGGGCTGCGGTTGAAGCCGTTCATCTGCCAGCGGACCCTGGCGGCCGGGGCGGCCTCCTTCTGCACGGCACGCAGCGCGTGGAAGGCGACGAGTGCGTCGTCGGCGCCGATCTGTACCCAGAGGTCACCGTCGGAGCGCTTGGCGTCGATGTGGTCGGAGGAGAACGGCGGCAGCGGGTCGAGTCCCGGTGGCCGGTGGCCGACCAGGCCCGTGCGTTCGAAGAAGGTGCGGCCGAATCCGAAGGTGACGGTCAGCGAGGACGGTCCGGCATCCAGCGCGATCCCGGTGTCATGGCCAGCGCCGTCCGCAGCACCGCTGTCGGCGGGTTCACCGGCCATCAGCCGGCCGGCCACGGCCGACCACCGGCGCATCAGGGCAGCAGCTTCCTTCCGTCCCGCGCCGGGTACCAGATCGAAGGCGATGAGATGGCCGCGTGCCTGAAGCGGAGTGATGATCCCCGGTTGATGTTTCCCGTGAAACATCAACCGGGTGGAGCCGACCGCGGTCAGCGCGGTCGGCTCGTCGGGCCGGGTCGCGGCATAGCCGGTAGCACCGCCTGCCACGCCCAGGACCAGCCCGGTCGCACCGGCGCTGCTGAGCAGCCGCCGCCGGGAGATGGCACCGCTGCCGGGGGCTTCGCCGTCCCTGCTGCCTGCGGAGGTCTTGCCATTGCCGGGGGAGGTCCTGCGGCTTTTCGCGTCGGACCCGCCGGACCTGCTGGTTCCGCCGGTTCCGCTGATTGCGCTGTTTCCACTCACGATGCTGCTCAGCCGATCTTCACGTTCTTGTCGATGGTCGTCTGATCGATGTCCGACGTACGTACGGTCACCGCGACCTTCCAGGTGCCCGCCATCGGGATCTGGACGCCGCTCGCGGTCCAGTGGCCCTCGGTGAGCCGGACCGGGGTGACGGGAAGCGGGCCGATGTCCTTGGACTCCAGAGTGAAGGCGAGCTTCAGTTCGGGGACGTCCATGGCCTTGCCGTCGGTGCTGTCGACCCAGATGTGGATCTCATTGGCGCCGGTACGGGCGGGCTCGACGTCCATCCGTACCGTTCCCTTGCCGTTCTGGCCGCCCGTGTCGAAGGGAAGCGTCAGATTGACCGGGCCTTCGGCTGCCGGGGCGGCTGCCGCCGTCGAGCCGCGGGCCGCTTCCTCCTCGGTACGTCCCGGCTCGGTCGAGGTCAGTACGGTCGTCACGGCCAACAGCGCCACGGCGACCCCGACTTCCGCCAGCACCGAGCGGCGCAGCCCGGACCGGTCGGGGTCGGCATCGCGGACCCGCTTCTTCTCGGCGGTGGCGACGGCGGCCCGCTGCCGGGCGAGCTGAGCCGCCCGCGCGGGGTCCTCGACGGCGGACGACGGTGTGGCCGGGATCCGGGACTCCTCGACCGCAACGTCGGTCCCGGCCCCGGCCTCCGCCTCCGCTGCCACCGCGTCGGCGCTGCTCGTGACCAGCCGTGCGGTCCAGCGGCGCGAGATCCAGGCGATCCCGATCAGGACGGCGACGAGCCCCACCTTCACGAGCAGCAGTTGTCCGTAGCCGGTGCCGCTCAGCGCGGACCAGGTGCCGACCTGGCGCCAGGACTGGTAGATCCCGGTGGCGGCGAGTACGAGCACGCTGCCGAACGCGATCCGGGAGAAGCGTCGTACGGCCGCCGCTCCGATGTCCGGCGTCCGGTACAGCGCGACCAGCAGGGCCGTCAGACCGCCCAGCCAGGCGGCGACGGCCAGCAGGTGGAGCACGTCGACCGGCATGGCGATGCCGGGCTGGATCCCGGTCGAGGCATGTTCGGCGAGCGCCCAGGTCCCGGCGATCCCGGCGGCGATCACGGTGCCGCCGATGGCCAGTCCGAAGGTGAGGTCCTTCTTCTCGCGCTCGTCCTCGCGCTTCGCGTACGCCCCGAACAACACGGCGATGAAGAGCGCGGAAGCGCCGAGCAGCAGCAGCCGGGATACGAGCGCCGCCCCGGGCTTGGTGTCGAGCACGGCCTTCAGGCCGTCGAGGTCGAAGGCGTCCGCCAGATTCCCGGAGCCGGTGTACGGGTTGCGCAGGAGCAGCATGGCCAGGGTGGCCACGGTGAGGGTCATCCAGCCGCGTACGACCAGGCGTTGCAGCGGGCGTGCGCCCGCGCCGGGCTGCCAGCAGGCCAGCACGAAGGCCGCGCCACCGGCCAGCAGGATGAAACCCGCGTACGCGGCGTAGCGCGCGATGCCGTAGAGGGTGCCGACGAGGCCGCCCCCGGCCTCGCTCGTGGGGAGGTCGACGGTGGTCTTGGAGGGGGCTCCGATGGAGAAGGTGAAGGCGCCCGAGACGGGGTGGCTGTCCGCGGAGACGGCCTGCCAGGCGACGGTGTACGTGCCGTCGGGCAGTCCGCTGTGCAGCGGGACGCTGAACTTCGTGGTGGAGCCGCACTGCAGATTGCGCGGTGCGGCGCCGGTGTCGGCTCGATTGCCGCTGGGGTCCAGGACTCTGATGGAGTCGTCGGCGAGGGCGACCCCTTCGGAGAAGGTGAGCTTGACGTCCTGGGGAGCGGTGTCGACCACCGCCCCGTCCTGCGGATCGCTTCCGGTGAGTGCGGCATGCGCGGACGCGGGGCCCGCGCCGCCGAGAAGCAGGCCGAACACCATGCCGACGAGGGTGGCGAGGAGTACGGCCGCGGCAAGCGGGCGGCGCCATGCGGGAGTGGCCGGGGGCGGTCCGAAGTGCGGGGCGGTGGCGGCTGTCATAGCGAGTCAGTCCCTCACTGCTTCTTCGGGTTGTAGGTGGTCTCCTTCACGGGAAGGTCGACCTTTATCGGGTCGGCCTTCTCGAAGTGCAGCTCCACGGGCACGCTCTCGCCCCGCTTGGGCTGCTGCTTGAGCTTCATGAACATGATGTGGCGTCCACCGCGTTCCAGATCCAGCTTGCCGCCGGCGGGTACGTCGAAGGACGTCACCATGCGCATCGTCTGGTTCTTCGTCTCGTGGATCGTGACGTCGTCCGAGAGAGGGCTGGTGACCGAGATGAGCCGGTCGGATGTGTCGCTGCTGTTCTTTACGACGAGGAATCCGGCTGCCATGTCGCTGACGGGCTGCGGCATGAACGCGCCGGTCACCTTCAGTTCGGGTTTGCTGTCCGAGGACGAGCACCCGGCCAGCGTCAGTCCGGTGGCGAGGGCGACGACGCCGACGAGGGTGGTGCGGCGGTTCACGGAGTCTCCCCCTTGATGATCTTGGGGAGGTCCTTGGTGTAGTCGTCGGGCGAGGTGTCCTCGCTGTACACGAGGTATCCCTGGTCGGTCTTCGGGGAGAACGCGATGACCTGGGAGCCGTGCATCGAGACGACCGTGCCGTCCTTCTCCTTCTTCGGGGCGTCGATGCCGATGCCGATCTGGCGTGCGCCCGCCTGGATGGTCGGGAAGTCGCCGGTGAGGCCGATGAAGGAGGCGTCCTGGGACTTGAGCCAGCTGCCGAGCGAGGACGGGGTGTCCCGTTCGGGGTCGGTCGTCACGAAGACGACCCGGAGCTTTTCCTGGTCGGCCTCGGGGAGCAACTTCTTGGCGATGGCGATGTTGCTCATGATGAGCGGGCAGACGTCGGGGCAGTTGGTGTAGCCGAAGTAGATCAGCGTCGGCTTGCCCTTGGTCTGCGCGCGGAGGTCGTACTTCTTGCCGTGGGTGTCGGTGAGGACGAGGTCGGGCTTGGTGAACGGTTGGTCGAGCGCCGTCGCGGCCTTGGTCTTGGGCTGGACGGACACATCGGCGATGGGCTTCTTCGCGCCGCTGTCGTCGCTGCCGCCGCAGGCGGACAGGGTGAGCGCGGCCGCGGCGACGAACGCCGCGGCCAGCACAGTTTTCTTACGCATGGAGCACTGATTCCTGATGGGTCGGTAGGGCTGTGGGACTGGTGGAGATCCGGGGAGCTAGGCGCTGCGTGGGACTGGTGGGCGTTGGTCAGGCGACGCGGCGTCGGCCTGCGAGGACGCCGAAGGCGACACCCACGACGCCGATGACGATGCCGACGACGCCGAGGACGCGGGCCGTGGTGTCGCTGGAGGACGCGGCCGCCGCGGCCGTCGTCTGCTTGTCCGCGGTCTGCGCGGTGGCGTCGGCACCGCTCTTGTCGCCGGCGGTCGCCGCGGTCAGCTTGAGGACCGGTGCCGGGCTCTCGGGCTCCTCGGCCCCGTCCTTCTGCTCCTCGATCCAGCGGACGACTTCCTTGTTGTCGTACGTCTGGATGGCCTTGAACACCAACTGGTCGGTGTCCTCGGGGAGCTGGCCGATGGAGAGCGGGAACTGCTGGAAGTCGCCCGGGCGGATGCCGCGGTCGTTCTTGTCGCCCGTGGCGGTCCAGGTGACCTTGGAAACGGCCTCGTTGATCTTCTGGCCGTGCATGTCCAGCGGCTTGGCCAGCTTGCTCCTGGTGACCTGGATGTCCCAGCCGGGCACGGCCTGCGGCATGACGGAGGCCAGCGGGTGGTCGGTCGGGAAGTTGACCTCGACCTTGGTCGTCGAGGCGTTGTCGCGCTCGTTGGGGACCTTGAAGTTGACGGTGGCGTAGCCGCCCTTGGCGGCCTCGCCCTGCGGCTGCACGCTGACGTGCGCGGAGGCCGTACCGGCGAAGATCAGGACGGTGGACGCGGCGACGCCGCCGGCGAGGGCGATGCGGGAAACGTTCATGACAGGGATCACTCCACAAAAGCACGAAGAAAAGGTGGTCCGGCGCGCGGGTGCGCGACGGCATCGCGACACCTCTTCCCCACATGCGGTGTACGTGCACGACGTGTACGGCACCGACTTGTGCGACACCGGCTCGAACGCGCCGGGTGGTCCGTGCGTCGAGTGGTGCGTACGTCGGTGGTGCGTGCATCGGGCGGAGGGTGTCGCGTCAGGCTGCGAGTGCGTATGTGGGTGGCGGCCCGCGCCTGATCACCAAGTGCTGCAACGGGTCCCCGGTAGCGGGAGCCGGGGCGTCGGCCGCGGTACGGAGGGTGCGCGGCCCGGTCGCCGGGCCGCTGGGAAGCCCGGCGCGCAGGGCGTTCACGAGCGCGAGCGCGGCGCGCAGCGCACGCAGCCGGGCCCCGGCGGCGACCTGTTGGGCGCCGTGTGCGGAGAGCCGGGCCAGCTGGAACAGGGCGATCTCGCCGCGCCGCAGCAGCCAGCCGCTGGTCACGGCGGCCAGCAGGTGGCCGAGCAGCATGGGCAGGCTGGGCAGCAGACCGGCGACGCCGGCCGGGTCCGAGACGGCTGCGGAGGCCATGTGCTGGTGGCCCCGGGCCACCACCGACGCCGGGTCGATGCCCGCGGTGGTGACGATGCGGTGCGCTTCGGCGGCGTTCAACTGCGCCGGGCCCATGCCGCACACGAGGCCGGCCGCGAACCGGATCAGTGGGTCCTCGCCCGTCGCGGTGTCCGTCGGGGCGGGGTGCGTCCCCACGCCGAAGAGGGTGTGCAGGGCGACCTGTCCGCCGGCCAGTGCGGCGACGATGGACGGCAGCGAGCGCTCGCGCCCGGCGAGCGGTGCCACCACCGCGAAGACCACCAGGAATCCGGCGAGCAGGGTCCACCAGGGAACGGCAGCGCAGGAAGCCAGGGAGTGGCCTGCCGCGGACAGCGCGATGCAGACCGCGGTGAACACCGCGGCCCTCAGAAGCCGCAGACCGGCTCCGGCGCGTGCGACAGGCATAGACATGGCGGGGCCATCATCGCACCGCGCCCCGGTTCTCGGTACGGCAGGTCCGGAAGGTCACTTTCCATCCGATGGGGTGCGGCCGGGGCCGCTGCGGCCGGGTTCGGGCACCGGGCGGTGAGATCAGCCGGGCTCGGCATACACGGGTGTACGGAGTGCTGGTATCCGCCGAATGAGCGGTCTCACATCCGGTCTGTGCTTACGAACGCCCCTGCGCGGCAATACGTATCGGTATGTCGAGCCGCAGCCAGGAGGCTGGAGCATGAGCATCTGGTGGTCCCTCCATTTGCGGCGCGAGGCTGCGAGCGTTCCGCTCGCCCGGCGTTTCCTGCTGGGCACGATGGAGACCGCGGGCGTGGATCCGGAGATCTCCTTCGACCTGTCGGTCGCGCTCACCGAGGCCTGTGCGAACGCTGTTGAGCACGGCGGCGACCACAGGGTCCAGGATGAGCAGAGCGACGACCGGGATCCGTGGGACGTATGGGACGAGCTGCCCGGGACGGCCTCCGGGCAGTACCGGGTCACCGCCTATCTGGACGGCGAGAAGTGCCGTATCGAAGTCGCCGATTCGGGGCCGGGTTTCCCCGCCAGGCGGACGCTGCGCACGTCCGCGCAGCAGCGCGATCCCCTGCAGTACCCGCCGCTCGGCGCGGAGGACGGCCGGGGGCTCTGTCTGATCGAGCAGCTCGCCGACCATGTGCACTTCGGCAACCGTCCCGGCTGCGGAGCCGTGGTGAGCTTCGACAAGGTCCTGAAATGGCGGAAGGACGCCCTGCTCATGGTGTCCTGAGCGGGGCGCCCTTCGACGCGTGGAACCCGTGACCGGGCCTGCCGGGCAGGCCGGCCCGTTCGGATCAGCCCTTGAGCTGCGCCATCCACGCCTCGACCTCGTCGGCCCGGCGCGGCAGCTTGTCGGAGAGGTTCCGGTTGCCGTCCTCGGTGACGAGGATGTCGTCCTCGATCCGGACACCGATGCCCCGGTACTCCTCGGGCACGGTCAGGTCGTCGGCCTGGAAGTACAGACCGGGTTCGACCGTGAGGCAGATGCCGGGCTCCAGCGTGGCGTTGACGTACGTCTCAGTGCGCGCGGCGGCGCAGTCGTGGACGTCCATGCCGAGCATGTGGCCGGTGCCGTGGAGCGTCCAGCGGCGCTGGAGGCCCAGCTCCAGGACCTTGTCCACGGACAGGTCGCCCAGCAGGCCCCACTCGACGAGCTTCTCGGCGAGTACGCGCTGTGCCGCGTCGTGGAAGTCGCGGTAGTCGGCGCCGGGCTTGACTGCCGCGATGCCGGCCTCCTGCGCCTCGTACACGGCGTCGTAGATCTTCCGCTGCAGCGGCGTGAACATGCCGTTGATCGGAAGGGTGCGCGTCACGTCGGCGGTGTAGAGGTTGTTGGTCTCCACACCGGCGTCGAGCAGCAGCAGCTCGCCGGAGCGCACCGGGCCGTCGTTGCGCACCCAGTGCAGGGTGGTGGCGTGCGGGCCGGCCGCACAGATCGAGCCGTAGCCGATGTCGTTGCCCTCGATGCGGGCGCGCAGGAAGAAGGTGCCCTCGATGTAGCGCTCGCTGGTGGCCTCGGCCTTGTCGAGGACCTTCACGACGTCCTCGAAGCCGCGTGCGGTGGCGTCGCAGGCCTTCTGCAGCTCGGCGATCTCGAAGGCGTCCTTGACCAGTCGGGCCTCGGAGAGGAAGACGCGCAGTTCCTCGTCGCGCTCGGCGGTGACCTTGTCGGTCAGCGCGGCTTCGATGCCGGCGTCGTGGCCGCGGACGTTACGGACGGGGCCGGTGGCCTCGGTCAGCGCGGCCGGCAGCTCGCGCACGTCCTTCGCCGGGATGCCCAGCAGCTGCTCGGCCTCGGCGAGGGAGTGACGGCGGCCCACCCACAGCTCGCCCTGCCCGTCGAGCCAGAACTCGCCGTTCTCGCGGTTGGAGCGCGGCAGCAGGTGGATGGTCGCCTCGTGCCCGTCCTCGGTCGGCTCCAGGACGAGGACGCCGTCCTGGGTCCGGTCGCCGGTGAGGTACGCGTACTCGGTGGAGGCGCGGAAGGCGTACTCGGTGTCATTGGAGCGGGTCTTCAGGTTGCCCGCGGGAATGACCAGACGCTCACCGGGGAAACGCGCGGAGAGCGCGGCGCGGCGGGCGGCGGTGTGCTCGGCCTGGGCGATCGGTTCGAGGCCGTGGAGTTCCGTATCGGCCCAACCGGACTTCATGTTCGCGGCGAGTTCATCGGAAACGGCCGGGTACAGGCCGTTCTTCCGCTGCTTGACCGTTTCTTCTTCCTCGGTCTCCGGGGTCTCCGGGGTGAGCTCCTCAGCCACGACTTGTTTCTCCTTGATACGACACTGGACCCCGTCCATCGTACGGGCGTATGGAAGGGGGCACAGGGCCGGAAGACCTGTTACACCGAGCCCGGCCGGGAGCGGGCCGTACGAGTCGGCCGGGGCGGGCCGTTGCGCTGTCATTCGAAGCGCGCGGCCAGAACGACCACGTCCTCGGCGCTGTCGTCCTGGTCGAGCCCGTCGGGCAGGACGGTCCGCAGTACGTGGTCGGCGACGGATCCGGCGTCGTCACGCAGCGCCTTCGGTACGCGCGCCGCCGCGGAGTGGAGCCGTGCGAACGCCCGGTCCATCGAGTCGCCGGTCCGGCGCAGCAGCCCGTCGGTGTAGAGGAGTACGGTCTCGCCGGGCGCCGGGATGATCTCCACGCTGGGCGCCTCCCAGCAGGCGAGCATGCCCAGCGGCGCGGAGACCGAGGTCTCGATGAACTCGGTGCGCCGGTCACCGATCACGAGCGGCGGGGTGTGGCCGGCGCCGGCCAGCAGGATCGTGCGGCGGGCGGGTTCGCAGTAGGCGAACAGGGCGGTCGCGGAACGGGCGGGTTCGGTCAGCCGCAGCAGCAGCTCCAGGTCGGAGAGCACGGCGACCGGATCCTCTCCCTCCATCACGGCGTACGCCCGCAGGCCGGCGCGGAGCCGCCCCATGGCGGCCAGGGCGCTCGGCCCGGAGCCGTTGACCGAGCCCACGGCGAGACCGAGTGCGCCTTCCGGCAGTGCCAGCGCGTCGTACCAGTCGCCGCCGCCCTGCGGTGCCGTGTGATGGCGGGCGGCCAGCTGTACGCCGGGGACCCGGGGCAGCCGGGTGGGCAGCAGCTCCTCCGTGATGGTGGCGACATCGGCTCTGGCCCGCTCCAGTTCCAGCAGCCTGGCCAGATGCTCGCCCGCGTGTCCGGCGTAGAGGCCGAGGAGATGGCGTTGGCGTTCCAGCGGTTTGGCGGGTTCGTCGTACAACCAGACGGCGGCACCGAGCCTGCCGGTC
Organism: Streptomyces sp. NBC_00846; assembly: GCF_045207325.1. NCBI lineage: Bacteria > Bacillati > Actinomycetota > Actinomycetes > Kitasatosporales > Streptomycetaceae > Streptomyces > Streptomyces sp. NBC_00846. The sequence continues at coordinate 3,832,412 of NZ_CP108846.1, forward strand.
GCTTCGGCGGTGAGCGGCAGGGCGTGGCTGGCGGCGTATCCGAGCCGGGCGGCGACCTCGCGGCGGTGGGGGTCGAGGCTGCTGTCGCCGAGCAGATCGGGGGTGGTCAGGGCGCTTTCAGCGTTCGGGAGGTCTTCCAGGATCCGGCCGTAGGAGGTGGCGCTGCGCGGCACTGTCTCGAGGTGTCCGAGCTCTGCGTGGGCGAGGCCGAGGCCGATGGTGCTGACGGGGCCCCGGCGGTCGGACGGTTCGAACACGACCAGTCCGCGACGGGCGCCGACCAGGGCGGCTCCGGCGTCCAGCAGTTCGTGCAGGGCGTCGTCGAGCGTGCTGGTTCTGGCCAGTCGCTCGGTGAGTTCGTGGAGCGTGGTGAGATCGGAGATCCAGGCGGCGAGCCGGTCCTGGATGAAGCCTCCGGGGGCGGCCGACACTCCGGACAGGGAATCGGCAGTGTGCGCTGAAACAGGAACCACGGGATCGATTCCAGCCACTTTTGGCAGGTGCGGGGCGCTCATGGCAGTCGGCTTTCCCGCCCGTGCGATTCGTTGAATAGCATCGCAAACCCCCATGTCATTCTGCGCCGCTATCAGTGCATCCACGTGTACACGTAGCATCCACATGTACACGTACAAGTAACGCGATGTCCAGCATTGTCCCTGCGGGATTTATGGTGTCCGAGCTACTGTCAAGTTGGCCGGAAAACGCCACCTGTGGCGGCTATTTGCGGTCGACTGGGTGTGCTCGACAAGGGGTGTTCTCTGGGTGAAGTCCCGGAGGAAGCGTCATTCCGGGCATGCTGGGTACGTAGTCGATGATGACCAGGGGCAGTTCCGATCGCCCCGGAACCCGGCAGCGGGCCCGGACGTCCTCTCTTGTGACGGCCGCGCCCCACCCTTGAGTGGCGGGGTCTGCACCGTGGGACGACAGGCGCGATGCGTGCGCCGCTCCTCGCCATGATCGTATCCGGATCCGTCTCGCCCCTGCTCGACCAGGCTCGGCCCATGCTCGGTACCGACGACCCACCCGTACCGCAGATTTGAAGAGCATGTACGCACAGTGAATTGACGAACGCGTGTTGTGACGTGCACGTGGTGTGATGTGGACCCTCGGCGTTCAACGGAAAGGAACGAGCGCTCATGCGCGAGATCCTCGGTAGGCGACGCAGGCTCCGGCTCCGGCGCAGGGGAAGGCCCGCCCAGCTCGACGCGGTCCTGACCTGTGCCACCGCATGGCAGTGGCCCGTGCTCCCCGGAGTGGGACCGGAGGCGGCCGGTGGCCGCGGTGACCGCGGCCGTGGCTGCGCCTGTCCCGATCCTGAGTGCGTCGTACCCGGCGCACACCCCTTCGATCCCGGTCTCCTCGCGGCGACCACCGACGAACGGATGGTGCGCTGGTGGTGGACGAACCGCCCCACCGCTCCGATCGTGCTGGCCACCGGCGGTCGTGCCCCGTGCGCGCTGAGCCTGCCGGCCGTGGCCGCCGCCCGGGCGCTGGCCGAGCTGGACCGGATGGGCGCGCGGCTCGGCCCCGTGGTGGCGACGCCGACCCGGTGGTCGCTGCTGGTCGCCCCGTACACCCTCGAACGGCTCGGTGAACTGCTGCACGCCCAGGACTGGGTGCCCAGTTCGCTGCGGTTCCATGGCGAGGGCGGCTATCTCGTTCTCCCGCCGTCCGAGGTGGGCGCGGGGCAGGTGCGCTGGGAGCGGGCTCCCGCGGCGGGCCCCCGGCCGGGCTCGAGCCGGGGAGCCTCCGTCCCCGTCCTCGGGCCCGCCGCGCCGTGGCTGCCGGATGTGGGTGCGGTGCTCGACGCGCTCGTCGAGGCGAGCAACGGAGCGCCGGACGGCGGCAGTCGGCTCGCCTACTGACGCGCGGGACACGCGGTCGGCTCACTCGTTCGGGTGTGAGTCGACCGGAGTCACCGTAACAAAAGGGGCGTGCGAGGCCGGGACGTTCATATTCCGTAGATATCCCCGTCAGGTCATCAGGAATTCGCGGAACCGATACCTGTCGTCAGTGGCGGCAGGTATCCACGGGTCAATGGGGGCGACGGGTGTCTGCGGATGAGGCCGTGAGACTTTTCCGGAGCCTCTCTCCGCCCCGGTTCTCTCACCCTCGTTCTCTTACTCGGCCCATACAAAGTCTGCCGCTGCAAAGTGGGCCGGTGCAGGGATTTCTGATGGATCTTCCGAATCCCCCGAGGGATTCCTCGAAAACCTATTCGAATAACTCTGCGGGAGGCTATGTGTGAAGCATTTCCGGGTGTGCGGCCGCTGTGCAGGGTGGGTGTGCCGTCAATCCGGGCTCTGGCGTGCCGGGTTGACGGCGGCGCGCAGGTGCTGTGGAGCCGCGGCGGTCGTGGACGGAGAGGCTCGGTGGCCCCCGGGGGCGTACCGGCGAGAGGGGGATGTGCGCGGGCTCGTGCGCCGCGTCGTGCGCTGTGCGCCGTATCCGGAAATGAGGATGCCCGGTCGCTGGCGACGGGGGATGCACCAGCGACCGGGCTTCTAGAACGGTAACAAGAGATCTGCCGTTCGCAAATTCGATCTCATGTATTCGGACAGCGATTTACCTGCGAGTGCGGGGAGTTGTGACGTGCATCACCGCATGGCCCCGGGAATCGTCACTGTCAGCTGAGTGTCACTTGGCGGTTGGTGAGCCCGCCGCGGGCCCGCCGCTCCTCGGCGGTGAGCGGAGCGTCCGAAGCGAGCGCCGCGGTCAGCCGCTCGGCGAGTTCGGCCGCGGGCTTCTCGCACTCCGCGGCCCCCATCGCACTCGGCAGATCCCAGACCGGGACCATCAGCCCGTGCGCCCGGAAGGAGCCGACCAGCCGCGTCCCCTCGCCCAGCGACGAGGTGCCGGCGGCATGCAGCCGGGCGAGTGCGTCGAGGAGCTGCTCCTCGGGGTGGGGCATGACCCAGCGCAGGTGGTTCTTCTCCGGAGTCTCGCACCAGTACGCGGCGTCCACGCCGGAGAGTCGCGATGTCGGGATCGCCGCCTCGTTCGCCCGCTCCAGGGACGCGGACACCTCGGGCGTGGCGTTCTCCGCGTCCGGAACCCAGAACTCGAAGCCGGAGTGGACCACGGGTTCGAACGTCGCCCCGGGGTCGAGCAGGTCCTGCAGCCGCGGACCTTCCGCCGGTGCGCGCCGGGCGGCCACGGGCGAACCGGGATCGGCGACCAGCGCCCGCTGCAGCGTGTCCGCGAGGTCACGGCTGAGGTCACCGGACGGGGTGTCGTTCTGCAGGGCGAGCAGCACCGAACCGTCGTCGCGGCGGAGCGCCGGCCATGCCATGGGGAGGACGGTCGCGAGCGTCACCGAGGGCACGCCCTCGGGCAGTCCGCCCTTCAGTGTCAGCTCGACCGTGGCGGCAGGCACCAGCTCGCGCAGAGCGACCCAGTCGCACTCACCGGCCAGCTCCTCGAAGGGCCGGTGGACGAGCTCGGTCACGGCCTGGGCGGCGGCGCGGCCGTGGCACGCCTTGTAGCGGCGGCCCGAACCGCACGGGCAGGGCTCGCGAGCTCCCACCACCGGGATCTCGCCATCCTTGAGCTGCTGCTTCCCGGCCTTGGTCTGAGGGCGCTTCTTGGCCATGGTGGGCTTTCTCCCGATTGCGACAGTGCGGTCTGGGCCGCGAGCCTAGCGGCCCGTGTCGCGTCCGGGGCACATGCGCCCGCCCGTCCGGCGGTTGCGGAGGTACGGAACGCCCGCGTGCATGCCCGCCGGCCTGGGTGCCAGTACGTCCGCCCACCGATCCGCCCACCGATCCGTGTGCCGGTGCGGGTGTGCCGGTGCGTGTGCTGCGTACCGCAGCCGTCGCACACTCCCGTACCCGTGCTCGTACCGCAGCCGTCGCACACTCCCGTACCCGTGCTCGTACCGCAGCCGTCGCACACTCCCGTACCCGTGCTCGTACCGCAGCCGTCGCACACTCCCGTACCCGTGCTCGTACCGCAGCCGTCGCACACTCCCGTACCCGTGCTCGTACCGCAGCCGTCGCACACTCTCGTGTCCGCGCCTGGGCGGGAACGTCAGCCCACGTCGTCGAAGGCGTCCGCGAAGCCCAGCCCGTCGAGGCCCGGTACACCCGGTACTTCCGACACCCGCCCGTGCCCCTCGCTGACGAGGACCCACACGGTGACTTCGCCGGAAACGCTGTCGCGTACGCCCCATTCCTCGGCGAGCGCGCTGATGATGTTGAGCCCGCGGCCGCCGCGCGCCGTCACCGACGGTGTGGCAGGAATCGGTCGGGTCGGACCGCCTCCGTCCGTCACTTCGACGGTCAGCCCGCCCGTTCGGTCCATGCGCCACGCGGCGCGGATGTCGCCTTCACCCACATCGGTGTGTCGCCCCAGTGGCCTGCCGTGCCGGCAGGCGTTGCTGAGTAGTTCGGAAAGGATCAATACAGCATCGTCGACGACCGAATCCGGCACCCCGTAGTTGCGCAATTGCTCACGCATCCGGTGCCGCGCCTGACCCACGCCCGCAGGACCATGGGGTACGGCCATGCTCGACGACGTGGGCACTTCCTGTGCCACCACCAACGCCACCCCCGAGACCTCCTTTGCCCCACGCCACGGAGTGGATGCCCCCCTGGGCTGGACCGGAAACCGGCCAATCGCCTGCCAGTGACGCACTCGTAACGATCGAATACGGTTCGAATGCGCCGGTGTACTCCGTGTAACTGATGTTAAGAGCGTCTCAGTTGTGACAGAACCTGCTTCGGGCGGTTCGTGATGATGGCCTCGACTCCGAGGTCGATGCAGAGCTCCACGTCCTCAGGTTCGTCGACCGTCCAGACGTGTGCGCGATGGCCCGCACGGTGCAGGCGCTCGATGTAGCCGGGGTGACTGCGTACGATCCGCATCCCCGGACCGGCGATCCGCGCCCCCGCCGGCAACCGCCCGTCACGCAGACGTGGCGAGACGAACTGCATCAGATAGACGGTGGGCAGGGTGGGGGAGGCGACCTGGATGCGGTGCAGGGAGCGTGCCGAGAAGCTCATGATCCGCACCGGTGACGGGCCGTCGGCCGACGGTGCGTCGAGTTCGAAGCGCTTCAGCAGGTGCAGCAGCCGCTCCTCGACCTGGCCCGCCCAGCGGGTGGGGTGCTTGGTCTCGATGGCCAGCTGGAGCGGGCGCCCGGCGGCCCGCGTCTCGGTGACCAGTTCGAGCAGCCGTTCCAGGGTGAGTACGGACGTGAGCTCCCCCGGCACCGGGTCCCAGTCCGGGGACTCCGACTCCTCGCGGTCCTTCCAGGAACCGAAGTCGAGGGCGGCGAGCTCGGAGAGCTCCAGTGCGGAGACGGCGCCGCGGCCGTTGGAGGTGCGGTTCACCCGGCGGTCGTGTACGCAGACGAGGTGACCGTCGGCTGTGAGGCGTACATCACACTCCAGGGCATCGGCACCGTCCTCGATCGCCTTCCGGTAGGCGGCCAGGGTGTGCTCGGGGGCGTCGTTGGACGCGCCCCGGTGGGCGATGACCTGGATGGGAGGGTGCGTGGATTGCTGCCGTGCGTGGGTCACTGCGTCATGGTGTCACCGAGGAGGGAGTGCTGGGTACAGCTCGCGCCGCGACCCCGCGTGCCTCACGCCGGGGGTCCGTTTTACCGGATGTAAAGATTGGCGTGCGGATGCACAGGTCCTGCTTACAGTGGCCTGACGTGTCTTGGGAAAAGCTGTCCCGGGACACGTACACAGCGGATCTCTTGCCGAAAATGATGTGGAACCGAGGAGTAAAGAGCTGTGAGCACAGAGAACGAGGGCAACGAGGGCACTGCGGGCGAGGTTGTTCCGTCCGTTCCGTCCGTACCTCCAGTGCCGGCCGACGCTCCTCGTCAGGAGCCGCCCGGGAGCACGCCCGTGTCCCCACAGGGACCCGCGCCCGCCCCGGCGCACCCGGAGGCGCCGGACGCGGCGACCGCGCGGCAGCCGTTCGCCCCGATGGGCGAACCGGCCGACGCGACCGCGCACACGGCTCCCCTTCCGGCCGCGCCCACCCCTCCCCCCGGGTTCCAGTCGGCCGCCGAAGCCAACTGGCCCCCGCCCCCTCCCGCCGTTCCCGCGTACGCGCACCACGGTGCGGACGGCGGCGGTCCGGTCTGGGGTGCCCCGGCTCAGCTCCACTCCCCGGAAGGCCCGCGCAAGCGGGGCACGGGCGGCGCCCTGGTGGCGGCGGTGGCGGCGGCGGCGCTGGTCGCCGGCGGTATCGGCGGCGCCCTCGGCTACTGGGCGGCCGACCGGAACGGTGGTTCCAACGGCTCGACCACGGTCTCGGCGTCGGTCGATCCGCAGGACCTCAAGCGCGACCCTGGCACGGTCGCGGGTGTGGCGGCCAAGGCGCTGCCCAGCGTGGTCACCATCGATGCGCAGGGCGGTGACGGCGGGGGCGGTACGGGGACCGGCTTCGTGTACGACAAGGAGGGCCACATCCTCACGAACAACCACGTGGTGGCCTCCGCGGCGGACAGCGGCCAGCTCACGGCGACGTTCTCCAACGGCAAGAAGTACGACGCCGAGGTGGTCGGCCGGGCGCAGGGCTACGACGTCGCCGTTCTGAAGCTGAAGAACCCGCCGTCGGGGCTCACCCCGCTGTCCCTCGGCAACTCCGACCGGGTCGCGGTCGGCGATTCGACGATCGCGATCGGTGCCCCTTTCGGTCTGTCCAACACGGTGACCACGGGCATCATCAGCGCCAAGAACCGGCCGGTCGCCTCCGGTGACGGTTCCGGTGGCAGCAACTCGTACATGAGCGCCCTGCAGACCGACGCCTCGATCAACCCGGGCAACTCCGGCGGCCCGCTGCTCGATTCGCGCGGCGCGGTCATCGGCATCAACTCCGCCATCCAGTCGGCCGGCAGTAGCGTCGGTCAGACCCAGGCGGGCTCCATCGGCCTCGGCTTCGCGATCCCGATCAACCAGGCGACGAACGTTGCCCAGCAGCTGATCAAGACCGGTCAGCCGGTCTACCCGTTGATCGGTGCCACGGTCATGATGGACGACAAGACCGGCGGCGCGGTCATCTCCGACCAGGGCGCGGGCGGCACGTCAGCCGTGTCGAAGGACGGCCCCGCGGCCAGGGCCGGCCTTCAGGCGGGCGATGTCATCACGAAGTTCAACGACACCGTGATCGACAGTGGTCCGACCCTGATCGGCGAGATCTGGACCCACAAGCCCGGCGACCGGGTGACCGTGACCTATAAGCGAGACGGCAGGACGGCAACGACCGAAGTCACCCTGGGGGAGCGCAAGGGCGACAACTGACCGGCTAGGCTGTTCTCGCATCAACCCCGGTCCATGGACCGATGACGCGAGGTGGGTTGCCCGAGCGGCCTAAGGGAACGGTCTTGAAAACCGTCGTGGCAGCGATGTCACCGTGGGTTCAAATCCCACACCCACCGCCAGCTCAGCGAACGCGCTGATCAGAAGGGGTGTCCCAACCAGGGGCACCCCTTCCTCATGGGTCCTGTCTCACCATGCTCCGCCCGTGTGTCACTTTGGATCATGGTGTGTGGACCAGGCGTGGACCACATCCCGCCTACTGCGGTGCGTTGGCACGCTACCCACTATTGGCCATGGGCTGCATCACTACCTCACAGTGCCTGTGAATGCGACTACTCGTCCAGGCGGCCGAACAGGCTTGCCATGTAGTCGTCAGATCCCGGTTCTTCACCGAAGGATGCCTCTGAGCGCTCGTAAGAATCGTGATCAGGTTCGCGTTCTGCTTCTTCTTTTGCCATGACTACCTTCCGCGAAAGATCAATCAGCCCGAAAGCATCGGCCATGGACTCCATGTCATCTAGGTCGAGCTCGTGTGCTGCGCACATGTCCAACTCGCTCAAGACGTGGCTTTCGAATTCGGCAGCAAGGGCCTTGTTGGATTTGTAGTCCAAATTGCAATATCCGCCGAGGTGGTCTACGTATCGCCGCCAGTCGTCTTGATCTTCGAGGGTGGATCGAAGCCAGTCGTGGTAGGCGTCATGAAGCTCGTCAATAAAGTCTTCTGACGACCAGTGAGTGGAAATCATGTCGAAGACACGTTCGGCATCTTCCTTGCTGCCCCGCCCCCCTTCCCAATAGGAAGCCAACCGGGATGAAACTATTTTCAGCTGGTGGGTATCAATATCGAACTCGCTGTCTACGCGGAACCAGAAATGCGCTCGCCTTTCGACCGCCCCCTTTGTGCCCCGCATTACCTTACCCTCAGAGAACCAGATCCCATTCTCCTCAGGTGACTCCGAGTCATGCGTACGGCGCATGGCCGCAGTGAAGGCATCCTTGTCCCTCCGCAGTGCAGCCTTAAGTGCGGTGTTTCCACCGCGTCTGAAAATGTCGCCAGCACCGTGATCGTATAGACGGATGAGTTGCTCAAAGAATTTTGCAGACTCGATTATCGCCTTTAGGATCTCGCGGTCTTCTGCGATGCGGTGAAGAGTGAACTCTGTAACGGATGGATTGGAATGTCGGACGAGGGTGGCCCCGTTGCCATCTTTTTCGATTGCAATTAGAAACCCTTCGAGGACCTCAAGGCACTCGCGGAAGCTTGTCTCCGTGCTCACCACGCCCATGCGCATCGAAAGTTCCTTATGGGCCTCCTGGAGCTTGCTTATATCCACCCCTCGCGGCAGGGTGCTGAGCGACATGGTCAGAAAACGCTGTTCGGGAGTCAGGTGCCTCTCGAATGCGGTGCGCCACATCCGTTCTGGATTATCGAGCGTCTCCTTGAAGCGCTTCGGGTAGCCGGGGGACTGCGTGTCGAAGCCTACGCCCGTGCAGTACTCGATGACGCGCGGGCTATAGCTAGGATGATCGACAATTTTCTTGTATCCGCCCCTCGCTATCTCTCGGAGACACTCGATGGCCACATCTGAATTCCAGAGGTGGTTGTAGAGAATCCGGGCCCGGTCGCTTCTGCGGTATGAGTCCAGTTCGAGCACGAATTGGTATCTGTTATCGAGTTCTGTCAGTCTTTCATACGCCCGCTTCGCATCGCGCAAGATATATTCGCGCGTAGTCATCACGAGCTTCTTGTTGGTAGATCCTGATATGCGCTGGATCAGGTCAGATATGCGCTTGTCTTCGTTCTTTGACAATCGCTCGGAGAAGGAGATCTGCCCCAGGAAGTCGTCGTACAAGAATATCTGCTTGGTTCCGCGGCTCAAGGACGTCCAGGCCTCGCTGATGTCAGCGGACACCTCGATTGGTTCGTATCCATCGGTAATATTCTCTGCCATAAGCATTTGGGCGAGAGTTGTCTTTCCGATCCCCGGGGGTCCAGAGACTAGGCAGACGTTATTTTGTGCCAGAAGTTCTCGTGCGCGTTCGTAGGCGGGGTGAACTACGTGGCGCGGAATCATTTTTTCGATGCGAGTCTTGAGGGCGTCAGCGCGGTTGGCGATGTCCGAGTGGAGGTGCCAAAAGAGCTCCGTTCCTGTTGTCACCCAGAGTTTCGGGTGGCGCCTTTCAACGCTTGAGTGACGTGTCAGCATGGCGTCGATATCTCGGAATCCAAATACGTCGCCAGGCCCTCGCATCCAGGGTGTAAAAAGATCGTAGATTTTCCCTTTCTGTGCTACGGAGAGATCGAATGAGGTTGCGATGTAGTATCTTGCCGGATTGATTCGTTCAACTTTTGGAATTTCCTTACGTGCCGATGCTAGCAACTGAGAGAATGTGGAGTTTTTGTAATGCTTGCACTGGGCGACATGCGTCCCGTCGCCCTGCCAGCGCAGGTCGATCCCACCATCGGCTCCGGGTGAAAATCTTTCCACGTGTACTTGATTATCGGCGGCCAGCAAGTCACCTACGAGTTCTTCAAACTCGACATCAGACAGAACGGAGAAGTCGCGCATGCGAGATTCTTAGCATGCTTTCGTCCGTCGGTGGGCGATATTCCCCACAGTGCATGTTAGTGACTTATGCCTATTGGTCGAAATCTACCTAAATTTCGTATTTGGGTAGCTTGGTGTCCTGGTGGTTGGTCCGGATACGCGGCGGGGGCACCCTTCCTAGGACGCCCCCGCTACTCATGTCTACTTGGTTGCTGTTGCCTCAGCAGCTTCAAGTGCTAGCTCGATCTGTTGGTTTGCGTGTTGCTGGCTGCGGTGAATGGCCTTGGCGTAGAAGCGGAACAGTACGGCGATGCTGTGGCCGGCCCGGCGGGCGACTTCGGCCGGGGAGACGCCGGACTCCAGCCACAGGGAGACGCACGCGGCGCGGAGTCCATAGGGCACCTCGGCTAGTGGCGTATTGACTTCCTGCTTTGTGAGGACGACCTGGCGAGCAGACTTCCAGATGTCGCCGTACTCCTTGCTCAGGAGGCCGCCGCCGCGAGCAGCGCGGAAGAGTCGGCCGTCCTCGGCCGTGTCGAATTCCGAGACGTGGTCCTGGATCAAACGGACCAGGACTGGTGGGATCGGTACCTCGCGGGTGGCCTTCCGGGCACGCTTCTTGAGGCCGCGGGAGTCGTATGACTCGCCCGAGTCGGTCCAGCCGGAGCCGACGCGCGCCGAGCTGGAGGACAGGACGACTTGACCCCAACCCTCCTCAGGCAGGGTGAAGTCCGACGCCCGGAGGGTCACAGCCTCACTGGGGCGGGTTGCCGCGTAATAGATGCACCCGAAGAACGCCTTGAGGTGCCTCCCGCGATCACCCTGCGCGCCCACCGCATCGATCAGCTTCCTGGCGAGTGCCGGACCGGGCACGTATCGGAAGTCGATCTCGTCATCTGTCTCGGGTGGCGTCCAGTCCACCTTGGTCAGGGGCAGCGACGGCAGGCGTGACAACTCGACTGCGTAGCGCAGGAAGTTGCTGAACACAGGGACCTTGCGGTTCACCGTGTTGTCCGCAGCAGCGGTGCCGTCCACCTTGCGGGCCAGCGCATCCAGGGCGGAGCGTACGACAGCCGGTGTGTTCAAGGCTGAGATGTCTATGGACTTGCGTCCGATCCAGTCGAGGGCCGCCACGATGGGTTCCGGTGCTCCCTCGGCGTCCACGCGGGCCACGAAGTCGCCGTCCTGGTCGAGGACGAGGCGGAAGGCCCAGGAGTAGAGCGCGGCGCGGAGGACCCGGGGGTCGGGGGCACCGCGGTTGTCCTTGACGAGGCGAGGGGTGACGGTGGCCAGGGCGTCCGCGATGCTCGCACGGTGCTTGGCTGAGGCGTTCGGCCACTTCATTACTACGTACTCCCGGGCGTGGGCGAACCAAGTCGGGGACTGGGCCGCCAGCACCTCCGAGGCCGGCAGGCCAGTCTCGGTGTCGAACTGCTCGCGGTTGCGCAGCGCGGTGAGGAGTTCGGCGCGGCGGCCGTCGGCCTGGGCCTTGAGCTTGTAGCTCTTGGAGAACGGCTGGACGCCGACCCGCCACCGGAGCTGGTAGGTGGCGGCGCGGTTGGGGCGCTTGCGGATGCCCCAGATCTTTACGTCGTACGTCAGCACGTCGGCACCTCGCAGCCCTCGAACCAGGCGTCGAGGTCGGCCCGGCGGATACGGATCTGCCCGTTGGGGAGCTTGAGGCAGCGGGGCGCGTTTCCACGAGCGCGGAGCCGGTAGAAGGCGGCCCGCGACATGCGCAGCTCGGTCAGCGCCTCTACGAGGGTCAGCATGCGGGTGGTCGGTGCGGTGGTCACTGCCAGACCTCCCCTTCGGTCTTGGCGCGTCCCTTGTCGTCGCGGGCCTGGTTGATGTCGTGGCGGGTCTGATTGGCGAGGAGTTCTTCGCCAGGGCGGTAGCCGGAGAAGAGGTAGGCCCAGGAGGACTCGGTGACGAGCACGGTGTCCGGGGCGGGTACGGGGTGGCCGGCGCGGACGCGGGCAGCGTCGGCCTGGGCGAGGCGCCAGGCGCGGCGGACGTCGCGGAGGGCGCCGAGGGTGGTGGAGTAGGCGCGGGACTTGGTGGAGAAGTGGCCGCGGAAGCCGAGCATGTGGGCCCACTTTATGAGCTTGAGGTCCGCGAACTCGGGCAGGCCACCGAGGTCCCAGGCGGTGCGGATCATCTGCCGCACGTGCTGGTGGACGGGCAGGTTCCGCAGAGGTTCGGCCTGATGGGTGCCTTCGCAGTCGAGGCACGACTCCCGGATTCGGCCGCCGACCGTGCCACGGCCGGAGCAGGTCTGGCAGACCAGCGAACGGTTCGCCGTCGCTGAGCGCGGTGATCTCGTCCACCTTGAACCTCTTGCCCCAGCCGATTTCGCGGTCCCCCACGGTGTCGGAGACAACGGTCAGGGTGGTCCGCTTCAGCGCGGGCTTGATCGCGCGGAGGAGGTGGTCTGTGCTGGCCCAGGCCGGCGGGGGGCTGGTGTGGCCGTCAGGGCCGTCGAAGCGGATGACGGCGTGGAAGTGGGCCAGGCCGCGCTGCTGGTACTCGGCGACCTTCGCGAAGGAGATCCGCAGGGCTGCATTCATGTCTTTTTGCGTGATGCCGAAGTTCGCGGCGAGGGTGCGGCGGAGGTTGAGGGTGAAGCGTGCCCAAAGAGCGCTTGCGTGCGCGTTCCAGAGCACGGCGCCGGTGTAGTCGTCCGTCTTCGGGCTCAGAGGGGTGCCGAGTTCGGGGGCGCTGTCGGGGTGTCGGGCGCCGCAGCGGCAGGGCTGGGGCTTGCCGTCCTTGGTGGTGGGTCGGTTGTGGACAGGGCCAAAGGAGGGCGCGGTGAGGGTCAGGAAGATCCTGGGGTGGGTGCGGATGGTTTCGGGGACGTTCTTGCCGCCGGAGAGTCCGGCGCGGATGAGGTGGTAGATGTCGGCGGCGTAGAGTCGGGAGCAGGTGGGGCAGCGGGAGGCGCGACGGTTGCCGCAGGTGGTCAGGAGACGTCCGGTGGGCTCGTCGCTGGTGGAGTACGAGCGGATCGTTTCGCCGGTGGTGTGGTCGCGGGTGGTGGTGTGGCCGACGAGGTTGATCGGGCGGGTGCAGCCGCGCAGGCGGGTGATCTGCTCGCGGGTGCGGTCGAAGTCGCCGAGGTTGGCCAGTTCGATCAGGTCCCGGACAGCGGGGCTGATCACGTGCCGCAGGTCGAGGTCGCGGGGCATCGGCAGGGGGATCCTTTCCGCTGATGGAGGCCCCGGGCAGCACCGAGACGGAGCCAGGTGCTGCCCGAGGGCATGACGGGTCAGGCCCAGGAGGCCAGGAGGAGATGCCGGAAGGCCGGCGGAGGGTCAGGCCGTCAGTGCCGCGTATGCGGCGGTGGCCAGGGGGAGGCTGACGCCGAGACGGGCCTTGAGTTGCGGCAGCGTGATGGGCTGGCCGGTAGCGGCGCGGTGGGCGTCGGCGATCTCGCGGGCGGCGTCCAGCAGAGCCGGGGCCACCTTGACGGCCGGATGCGGCACAGCGACATGAGCGGGGGCCGGGGGCGCCGCAGGTTCGGACACGGCAACCGGTTCAGGAGCAGGCTCCGGGATGAGGGCGGCTCCGACGCCGGCTGGAGCGTCCTTCGGTACGGATTCCGGGTTCGACGCCGAGTCGACCACGGGAGCCGGGGCCGGGAGCACAGCCGGTGCGGTGGCGGGGTCCGCGGTGGTGACGGCGTGGAAGTGGCGCAGGAGCTCGGGGCCGACGGCACCCCAGCCGAGGAGGAGCAGCGGTGCCACGGAGTCGACGCAGGCGCGGCCGTAGTGCCCGGCAATGACGGGCTCGGCGATGTTGAGGGCGAGGGTGAAGAAGCCGGAGGTGTGCATCAGCCGGTTGGCAGCCTTGAGGTCGTCGGCGGGGACGCCGCGCAGGGACAGGTACCGCAGGGCGACCAGGAGGCCGAGGACGGACAGGTCCACCATCGGAGCGATCAGGGGTGCGATTGGGTCGGGGATGCCCAGGCGCAGGGCCAGGTTCCAGACGTTGCCGAAGGAGAACACGAAGGCCAGCAGGGCGATGACCGCCATGACCACGGTCACGGTGTGCTGAGTGATCCGGTCTTCTGACATGAGGGGTTTCACCTCCTTCCGGGGAGGTTGGAGCCGGGCCGGTGGGTCAGCTCTCGGGGACGAGTCCGCCCCTGTGGGCGACGTTCGGACCGAGGTAGGTCTGCAGGACACGGCGTTCGTGGGTGTTGGCCATGCGGTACGCGGCGATGCCTATCCGCGCGGCGCGGTCGAGGTCTCCGGCGGTGATGGCCTTACGCATGTGACGGATGTAGATCCGCATGGAGGGGCGCATTCAGGCCGCTTCCGCCGAGGGCTCGGGGTTCTCCTTGTTGAGGTCCACTCCTGTGCGGTGGAGCAGGTATTCCAAGAGCTGGGCCGGGTGGCGAACGAGGTGGGTGGTCTGTTCGGCGACGCGGGCGGCGTCCTCGTCGGACACGTAGGGGGTGCGGATGCGGATGAAGCCGGGACGCCCGTGCTGGGACATGACCGCGACGCCGACGTAGGCAGGGTCCTGGAGGGTGACCGGGCTGGCGTCGGGCCACTCGCGGATGTCATCGCCGAGCGCGGCCACGGCGGCGTCGGCGGTCTTCTGCGCGAAAGACAGCCCGACCGGGCACACGTCGCGGATGAAGGTGGGGATCGCGTCTCCGGTGGTCTTCTGCGTGGTCAGGAAGGTCAGGAAGCCGACCGAACGGCCCTTCTTCACCAGGTCCTCCACCAGGTGGGCGTTCTCCGCCGCGAGTGCGGCCAGCCTCTTGGTGGCCGGGTCGGAGCCCTTGTGGTCGCGGAAGTAGGTGTGGGCCTCGTCGATGACGACGACGACCAGCGGCCAGTCCGCCGAGGGACCGACGTGCCACATGTTCTTCACGCCCAGCACGCGGCGGATGGACGCGGAGCGGGCGCGGCGCAGCTGCACCAGTTCCTTCAGCTTCTTGTTTGCCTCCTCCAGATCGTCCCCGCAGAACTCGAACGCGCGCTGCACGAGGTCGGCGTAGTCGCCCTCGTAGGCGTGGGAGACCTTTCCGTCGAAGAAGACGAACTGGATGGCCGGCGAGGGCGCCCAGTCACACACCAGCCGGTTCACGCATGACGTCTTCCCGAAGCCCGGCAACCCGCCCATGGCCACCCCGGGAACCTCCTTCAGGGGCACGACCACGGGCAAGCCGAACTCGTCCACCCCCAGCTCCCACACGGCGTACTCCTCCGGCGGGCGGCCGTTGGGCTCGTGAACGGTCGGTGTGAGCAGCGGATCCACCCGCACCCCGCGCAGCGTGACCTGTCCGGGCTTGTCACCCGGCAACACGGACACGCGGGCCATGCGCCAGGCATCCGCCAGATAGGGAGCGGCCTTCTGGAACTCCGCCAGACCCACCTTCGGCAAGCAGGTCGCCCCCGCCATCACCCCGAAGGCGTCCGGGGTGACCTTCAGAGCCGGGACCAGGACGCGGGGCTTGGGTTCCTTGCCGTCCGAGGTCGCGAGCGCGACCAGGGCGGTCGGCATCTTGTCTGTGACCGACAGCCCGCACATCCGCGCCAGCCGCTTCCAGCCCCAACGGATCCGTATCGCCTGCCGGATGCTGATCCGCTTCATCGGCGACGCCCGCAGGTAGCGGATCACCCAGGCTACGGCCCACAGGGCGAGCAGCCCGAGCCCGAGCCACACCGCTGCACGGAGCCAGCCGAAAGCTTCGTTGAGTTCGTACACCGGTCTTCCTTCGTTCCGTTCAAGAAATCACGCCGAACCAGACGCGTGGGGAAAGGCAAGGGCAGGGGGCGCAGCGCCCCAGAACGGCGGCCGCCTCGTAGCCGAAGATCACGAGCGGATGGCGGTCGCTATCCGGGACACACCCCGGCGCGCGGGGAGCGTCGTCACGCCGCAGCACTCTCGGGCCCGGTCGTCTCCTGCGGCATGGCAGGGGTGTCGACCAGTTCCAGTGCCGCGCAGCGGTAGGCCACGCCCTCCTGAAGCTGGTCGTTGAAGATCCGTGCCCACGGGCTCGCGAAGAGGTCCACCGGGCGGACGAACCGGCCCGGGGGCAGACCGTTGGGCAGGCCGGTCTGCGGAACGGTCACCTTCAGCGCCTCAGCGCGCTCGCCCTCCATCACGAAGAGCGTCAGGGTGCACAGCGGCGCACCGGTCTCGAAGTCCACCGCGCGGACGCCGTTCTCCTGGTCCTTCCACTTCGGCACTGCCGGCGTGCCGGTCATGACGTTCGTGGTGGGGAGCAGATGTACACGGATAACGGTCCTGGCCATGGCGAATAAGCCCTTTCAGTCGGGTCCGTGACCAGTGATCCGGCCACACCCAGAGGTAACCACAACGCCTGGGTGTGCTGCAACACCTATGCGTTGGAGGGGTGCTGCTATCCATGCGTTCCATGGGTATGGCAGAGGCTACGGCCGTATCCTGCGGGTATGACGCTGCCCCTCGAAGACGACTCCCGCCCGCCCTATGTCCAGGTGGCCGACTATCTGCGGCGCCAGATCCAGAGCGGCGAGCTGGGGCCTGGCGACAAGGTGCCGTCCTCGCGGGAGCTGCAAGAGAAGTTCGGACTCGCCAGCGCCACGGTGCAGAACGCGTTCCGGCTGCTCAAGAACGAAGGGTTGATCTACAGCGTCCAGGGGCGAGGCAGCTTCATTCGCCGCCCCGCCCCTGAGCCCGATGCGGCTGCGGAGGGGGCAGCGGGTACCTCCCTGGCTGGCGGCACTGCCGGTTCAGCCGCCGATGCGCGGTATGTCCGTCTCTCTGAAGAGGTCGCAGACCTCCGCCGTGACGTCGCTTCCATGCGTGAAACGCTTGTCGAAGCGCTTGAACTCATTCAGTGGCTGAAAGATCAAACGCTTGGCGAAGACGCTTAATTTCGCGCGTCACTTGTCGCATGAGTGCGGCGACGTCGGCCACTTCGGTCGCGAGGAGTGTCACGTCCGCGTCCAGCGCCGATATTTCCGACTCGTTCACTGTTCCCCGCCCATCGCCGCGCCGTTCATTCGTTCCGTCCCGCAGAGCCTCTCGGTGGCCCGCCTTGATGAAGCGCGCGTGCACCACCCGGCCCCTTCTCTGGAAGCCTGCTGGGATCGGGCATCTGGCCACAACCCCGCGAACCGCCGGGCGGGACGGGTTGCCAAATTCCCTTGCCGCGTCCCGTCACGCGGGCGGCAGTGTCGCAGAGTGATTCCGCCTCCCGGGAAGCCGTCAGTCGCTGTGAAGGTCCCGCAATCGGATCCCGCATGACCGCGGATGCATGTGGCGTGGGTCACGGTTCTCGTTCTCTGTATGCATAGGCCTCGGAGCCTCCGGTGCGAGCCGCACGCAATCAGCGAAAGCGGACACCCCTTCAGAACGCGCATTCCCGCACCTCTCCAGCGGCCCCGCTCGGCTGCATTCCTGTGGACAACTTCCAGCAGGAACATCAGACAGCCGGGAGCCTGTGGATAGATTCTGGCGATCCCGAGAGCAGACCGTAGCGAAACGTTCCACTCTCTACCGGCCGAGGCCGTCGGATGGGTGAGCTGTCCAAAGTTTCTTTACTGGATCAAGGCGGCCCGCTGGCGCGGGCCGCGCGGCGCGGCGGCCCCAGGCCGCCGCCGGCTCCTTGTCTCCGCCACCGCCCGCGACGGCCCCCGCCCGCTCGCGCCGCAAAAGCCCGAGAAGCGGGCAGCCGGAACCGCGAGGAATCCCGACAGCTGCCCCACGGTGAGCACGGCCAGCAGGAGCAGGGCGCTCTCCAAGTTCGCATCGGTCACTGCGGATTGCCGTTCAACCAGCCGTTCCCGGTGGCTGGCCTCCTGACCATCCCTCAGGCGGGGCTGATGGCAGCGCTCAGGCTGCAACGTGGCCGAGACCGTGACGGGTTGGGGAAGCGTGGCTGGGGCCGGGGGTGGTTGCTGGAGACACACGTGGCGGGTGCTTGTTCGGCGCACCCGCCGTCGTGGCTGACTTTCTGTGGCTGAGGTCGCCAACAGCACGGGTCAGCTGTAGGGGCTTGCGCTTCGTGGCACACGCCGGGCAGTAGCGGTCCTCCGGTGCAGTCGAGCGCGGCCTTCCGCAGAACCTTCCGGGGTGCGACTGGGGCCCGGTTCGACGCCGCGAGCAGTCCGCTCCGGGGGCTGTCCCATCGCCTGGGCGCTGACCGTGGCCGTGACCTTCGCCCCGGGATAGCGCCCCTCCAGCTCCTTGACCAGGCTCAGAACCCGGCGGGGGGTCTCTCTCGGGCTGACGCCCCGCAGCACGGGAAGTGGCGGCGATTCCTCGCCGTTGGACCAGGACCCCTCGATGACCAGGTCAGGTCCGATCATCCGGGATCCTCGTTCCCGGGCTTCTTGGGCTGCCCAGTCCGGCGGCGCCGTTCTCGATACCCTCACGGTCAGGACGTGCCCGGCATACGGTCCCTCGCGGACGGGCTCGGGAATTGCTGGCTGTGCGCGGCGCGGCTCCAGTGGGTGTCCGCGGCCGATCGGCCACAGCCTGGGGGCGTGAAGCTCGCCGATGTAGGGCTGGAGGTACGGCCTGCCGGTTTCTGGGTTGATGGTCTTACGGGCCTGCTTGATCCAGCGCTCGAATTTGCGGGAGGGCTGCGCGCGCTCACTCCCGGCTTCTACCAGAGGGAGGTCGTAGACCTCCGAGATGGCGCGCTTCGGGGAGAGTCCGAGCTTGAGCGCGTAGTTGTACATCGTGGCGATGGTGGCGGCTCGCAGCTGCACGCCGTCCGTCTTCTTCTTGTGCGGCGTGGGAAGAGCCAGGGAGACCACCCAAATCGAGCTGCGGGGGACTTCCTTGGCTGCCTCAGCTGCCCTTCTTATGCGCCGGACCAGTTCGGGGTCGTCGGTCGGTCGCCGGGCGTTGCTCCGGGTTCGAGGGGGCGGGACGTCCCGGACGGTGCGCGCGCTCCAGGTCGGCCAGTCGATGTCGACCTCTACCACCCAGCCCGGCCACCCGTAGAGATTCCGCAGGGTGACGCCGGTCTCGGTGAGGTCCATCTCGATCTCACCGAACCGCATCCCGAATGCCATACGGCCACTATCTCGCAAGCCCGCGTTCCGCACCGTCGGGGTCGTCCGTAGAACACCCCTGATTTTGTGGGGCAGGAATTTTTGGCGATTGCGACGACGCTCGTGCCATGACCAACAGCAGCTCCACCCAGACGCCTTCCGCCCAGCCCCAGCAGTCCTACCCGGCTTCCGCGGGCCCGGTTGCCGCGGCCTTGCTCTCTCTCCTGATCCTGCTCTTCGTCCTCGTCATCCTCATCATCGGAGCCGGCCTGCTCTACGTGACTATCGCGCATCCTTCGCTCGCGACCCCGCTCACAGTCGCGGTCGTCGGCGTGACTCTTGTCGTCACGATCGCGGGTGCGATCGCCGCCTTCCTCGCCATCGCCAGGAGGTAGATTCCCGGCGCACAAACGGTGTGTTCTCACCACCACAGCAAACGAGCGAGCCTGGGACCGTGAACCGGTCCGAGGCTCGCTTCTGCTGCTTCGCCATCAGAGCGCCTCCTTCTCGCCGACCAGAGAGGGTGGCGCGGCCCGGAGCTATGCGGACGTGGTGTGCGTGAAGCCGAGGGAGGTGAGTCCTTCGGCCTGACACAGCCGGTCTGAGGGGCCGTTGACCTTGGTCTGGAGGAGCTGGTAGGCGGCGCCGTGGCTCTGGCCCCAGTGCATGGCGGCCCGCCACAGGACGCGTCCGAGGCCCTGGCCCCGGGTTTCGGGCAGGACGGCGAAGTACTGGGGGAGGAGCTGGGGGCGTCCGATGGCGTCGGGTCGGATCTCCATGGGGCCGATCGCGCCCACGATGCGGTCCTCGACGGCGCTGGCGAGCACCGGGCCGCACCGGCCAGCCTGCATCCGGGCGTGGAGGAAGGCCAGGCCATCGACGGCCATGGCTTCGGCGAAGGGGGCGAAGGTCTCCTGCACGGAGGCGGGCCAGTCGGTGACGGGCCGGACCGGGCCGTCGGGGTCGGGGCAGGGGCCGGTGGTGAAGTCCTTCAGATGGATGCGGGTGCCGTGCGGGTGTGCGGACTCGGGACCGAGGGGGCGTATGACTCGGGCGTTGACCACGTCGAGCGTGGCGGCGAGCTTCGCGGCCAGCTCGGCGGCCTCCTCCACGACACTGTCGCGGAGCCCGTAGGCGAAGACCTTCACAGTGCCGCGTCCGCGCCTGGTCAGCGTGGGAATGAGAGTGTGCTCGGGCTGGTGAACCACGTCCTCGCGGAGGACTTTCTCGTCCTTCTCACCTCCCCAACGCCGGTCCTTGTCGTAGGGCAGGAAGTCCCCGGTGTCGGCCGCTCGCAGGATGTCCTCGAACATGCTGACGGTCAGGGCATCGGGGTGGACGGGCCCGAGGGTCGGCACGATAGGCGCGGTCAATACGGGCCGGAGCCAGTCCCAGCGGAAGAACATGAGCGGCACCCTAGCGGTGGGACGGGCAGGGCTCAGGCCCCGACGCGAGTACGCCGGGGCCTGAACGGAGTTGACCGGATCGTGTCGGTCAGTGGGGGTTGTCGTCGCCGGCGTCGCAGGAGCACTCCGCGCTCTCCACGATCACGTCGAGGTCCTGGACGGGGGTGATCGACGCGGTCGCGACGGGCGGGGCCGCGCGGCGGGCCGAGGCCGGCGGGCCGGGCAGGATGGTCACCGGTACGGGCGGGGTCATGAGGCGTGCTCCTTGTCTCCGTGCTGGCAGTAGCTGTGCAGCGGCGCCTTCGCCTCCTGGTAGTGCTTGGCCAGGGGGCGGCAGACCCGACAGGTGCCGGACAGGGCGCAGCCCTCGCACCCACCGGTGCGAAGCATGAGGCGGTCGGCGATGGCGCCGAGCCGGGTGAGGCCGTCGATGCCTTCGGCCATGAGGTCGATCTGGTCGTCGCGGCCGACCTTGCAGATCGAGACCTTGGCGTGGGGGTCGGCGTGGAAGAAGGTGTGTCCCGCGTTGCAGCCGGCGAACGGCTTGCGCTGTCGCAGGTGGGCGGCGGACTGGGCGAGCAGCGGCTCTCCGCCGCCGTAGATCGTGGGTGTCATGTTCGTGTACGCGTGGTTCTCGACGTTCCACTCGTCGGCGAGGGCGGCCATCTCGTCGGCCTCGGAGGCGTTGTCCTCGGTCACCACGACGTTGATGCGCAGAGGAAGACCCGCTTCGCGGGCGGCGTCGATGCCGCGCCGGAACGCCTTCCACGCCCCGCGGCGCTGGGTGAGCGTGTCGAAGGACTCCTCGCTCGCCCCGTACATGCTGACCACCAGCCGGTAGGGCGGGCAGTCCCGGAAGAGCTTGAGGAGGTCCGGCCGCCAGAGCAGCGAGCCGTTGGTGGAGATGGTGAGCATCATCCCGGCCTGCCAGGCGTACCGGTAAGCACCCTGGAAGTCCGGGTCCATGGTGGGCTCGCCGCCGGTGATCTGGAGCCAGAGGACACCGGCCTCGCGCATGATGTCCAGCAGCCGCACCTTGTCCTCCCAGCCGAGGCCGGAGAAGGGCCGCTCGCCGAGGTAGCAGTGCTTGCAGCCGAAGTTGCAGCCGAGGTTGATCTCCCAGGACGCCCGGCAGTAGCCGTACGAAGACGGCTCGCGCACCAGCACCGTGCCGTGCGCGGTCCGGCCACCCAGGTCCAGGCCCCACACATCGGCGGCGGTCTGCACCGCCCAGGCGGGAAGCGACTCACCGTCGACGCCGGCCTGACGCAGGCCCTCGAAGTGGTCGGCGGAGATTCGCGCGCCTGCCCGTGCTCCCGGCTTGAGGAGAAGGTGTCCGTCGAGGAACGGGGAGGCGATCAGCGCGTGGGCCATCGGTGGCCTTCCTTTCGGATCACGGAGCGGGACAGCACACGGGACTCCTGGCGGCAGGCGCGGCAGTGGATCTCGCCCAGGCCGTTACAGGTGCCGCAGTTCTTTCCGGACGAGTTGGCGCCGCTACCACCGCAGTCCCCGCACTGTTCGTTGCGAGGCGAGCGAGGGCGCCGGGTCTTGTGCGGACTCGCAATCAGCCGGTGCACGAGACCTCCTCCAGGGCGTCTTCCCAGGTGTGCTGCTTGGCGTGGTTGGCGAACAGACAGCAGCCCTCACCGTCGGGCCCCGGGGCGACCACCGGGCAGTCCGACAGCACGACAAGTTCCGCCTCGTCCGTCCCGTGCCAGCGGAGCCACAGCGCAGTCCCGTACGCCCCGGCGTCGGCGAGGAGACCGAAGTGCTTACCTTCGTCGTGCGCGGACAGCTGGCACTGCAGGGCCCTGTCGATGTACGGGGCGGCCGACTTCTCCCGCGCTTCCCGCGCCAGGTCGAGGGGCACCCCGCGCCAGTGCACGCACCGCATCACGACACCATCCGGAAAGATGCGACGGCGTTCCGGGCATGCTGCGCGCATCGGGGGCAGACACACGGCGGGTAGCGGCCCGGGTTCTCCGGGACCACCGGGTCCTCGCCCACGCGTACCTCGGTGCGAGGCCCCCACGTCTGGCCGGAGTCGCGGGAGACCCGCAACGTCATCCGTACGTCTTCATGTCCGTTCGCCATGGTCAGGAGCATCGCGATCCACGGACCCGGCCAGAAAGGCCAAGCGGATTACCCAACTTGGGTAACATCACCCTTGGTTGGCCAAGTGCAGCGATCCGTAGTCCTCACGCCGGAGCGTGCCCGATGCCCGAGCCATCTCGCTCGAAGGAACTCCCGGTCAGCCTGCTTACGGACCCAGTGATGATCGAGGCATGCCAGGCCAGAGACTTCGGCCGCATCTTTCAGCTGGTCAAGGCACGAGCAGGCATTTATCCGTCCATGATCGCGCGCCGCTGCGACCTGACCCCGAGCCGCGTGGGCGAGGTGATCGCCGGACGGCGGCAGTTGCTGCACATGGACGTGATCGAACGCATCTCTGACGGGCTACGCATCCCCGGACACATGCTCGGACTTGCCCGACGCTCCTGGGAGACGCCGCCCACCCTGACGGTCACGCCCCGCGAACCGGCCGAGGCACCGACCTCAGCCGTCGAACCACTGGCCGCCGGACTACCGGGGGCGGACGTCGACAGCATCCTCGCCCTTGCTGCCGAGCGGGATCTCAGCGCGTCGACGCTTGACGCGCTGCACTCATCGATCGCGGACTACTGGCGTCGGGACGACGAGCACGGCGGCGAGACCTTACGGCCGGCGGTCGTCGGCCAGCTCCGCTACGTCGTCGACCTCCTCAAGGAGCAGCGTCCGGCTCCTTTACGGGACGGCCTGCACAGCATCGCGGCCGAGCTGGCCCGGCTCACCGGATGGACCTACTTCGACGCCCGCCAGTACAACCAGGCACGCGCCTACTTCACCGAATCCCTCGGCCTGGCCAAGGCCATCGACGACCGCCAGTTCATGGCCAACGTCCTCGCCTGCATGAGCCTCCAGGCCACCTACCAGGACAAGCCCGGCGACGCCCTCGCACTCGTCACGGCCGCCCAGGACCAGGCCCGAACGGCCGCGGGGACGACACCGCGCGTGCTGGCCATGCTCGCGATGCGCGAAGCCTTCGCCCACGCCACCCTCGGCAACCACGGCGCGACTCACACCGCGCTCTCGGAAGCCCACACCCACTTCGGACGGATCAGCACCGATGATCCGGACCCGGCCTGGGTCGCCTACTTCGACGAACCGAAGCTCATCGTGGACACCGGCATCGCGCACGGCCGCCTGGGCGAAGCCGCTCTCGCCGAACCCCTCATCGCGGACGCTCTCCGTCGAGAACACCAGTCGAACCACCGAGGCCGCGCCTTCCACGCCTTCTGGCTCGCCCGCATCCAGCTTCAGCGCGGCAAACTCGACGAGGCGTGCCACACGGCCATGGACGCCCTGGCCCCGGCGGCGGCCGTCAGCTCGCAACGAGTCGCCGGTCACCTCCGGGAGTTCTACGAGCAGTTGGGGCCCTTCCGCCGGGAACCGGCTGCGGTTGCGTTCGAGTCCCGGCTCCGGGAAGCGTTGCCTCGTCAGGTCAGCGGATTGCCTCGTCCATGAGCACGTAGAGCAGTCCGACCAGGGAGCCACTGCTGACGATCTCGCGCCGGTCGATCAAGCCCCGCACGTCGGCCAGCGGGATCCACTCGATGCGGTCCGACTCATTCTTCTCGGTCGGCGGGCCTTCGTACGTCGCCGCGTCGGCGCGGAAGATGTGGTGCTGGGAGTCGGTGATGCCGTTGGCCGGCTCGGCATAGATCAGCGGCGTGATCGGACCGGGCCTCCAGCCGGTCTCCTCCAACACCTCACGGGCCGCCGCTTCGGCCGGGGTCTCGCCCTCCTCGACCAACCCCATGGGCAACTCCCACGCCCACGCGTTCGTGATGAACCGGTGTCGCCACATCATCAGCACTTCGCGCCGCTCGTTGACGACAGCGGCCACCGCCAGGTGCCGGAGCTTGACGACGTGGTGCTCCCAGCGGTTCCCGTCCGGCGTCTCGACGTCGGTGAGCCACAGGTTCACCCAGCTGTTCTCGTAGATCGGACGTTCCCCGTGGATCTTCCACTGCATCGCTGCGGCCCCTCTCGATCGGCTTCCAGCATCGCAGAGTCGGGTGTGACTGCAGTCAGGTTCGGCAAATTTACGTCACAGTGACGAATAGGGTGACGTCGCTACGGTCTCGCGGCGGGAGTCTGCTTGGATCCGGCCCTGGGCTGACGACCCGATTGGGGCGGCGCTTGCTGATTTCTCCGCCGGAAGCTCCCCTCGTGCTTGTACCGTACGGGCGGCGCATGTCGTAGGAGGGGGAGGCGCGTGTCTGAAATGAGTCCAGAGGGGTTCGCGATCGATGGAATCACGCATTCCTGGCAGATGGGGAGGATGCCTGAAACCGAGCAGGACTGGATCACTGAGTATCGACTCATGGTCAAGAGTGACGTATCGTCAACCCGCTTGTGGAGTGCGCAGCGTCAGGAAAATGAGACGCTTACCCAACAAGTAGCTGACCTTACGGAAGAGAAGCAGCAGATCGCGGCGCAGCAGCGGCAGCCTACATTTCACCTCGGTAAGCGCCCAGAGACTCCTGAGGAGATCGACGCTGAAGTTCGTCTTCGCGAGATCGAGCGGCACTGGGAAGTGGAACTCGCAGATCGTAAGCACCGGGCGGATCTGTCCTTCGAGCAGTCCGGTCTCGTCCGGCGTGCGGAAGGTGTTCGTGGCTGGGCGCTTGTTGCTGTGGTATTTGCGATCATCGCGTCCCCTTGGGTGGCCATGATTGCCGGGATTGCCGCGAAGGACTTCAGCCTCTATGTCACCCCGGTTACAGGGATCGCTGGTGCCATCATCGGTTACTGGTTTGGCCAAGGGCAGCAGAATGAGCTTCGACCGCCGACAATCGCCAACTCACCGACCTTCACGCCCCGAACAGAGTCGTCTTAGCTGCGGTTGCTGCCTGGCAGCACGGCAGCCCGGCATCTCCCGAGGCGTCAGTTCGACATCAGTTTCTGCTTATGGGGCAGGATTACAGACGACGCTCGGCCACGGCCCAGTCAGGGCCTGTTGCCGGCGGGCGAGGGCACCGCGTCAGACTTTCCCGCGCTGGCGTGGGACGGAGAACCGGGCGCTGTGCGGCGGCATTGGTGAGTGGCACACGGGGCGAGTGGACCCCGTGTGGACCACGGTCCTCGTGTGAGGTCGGTGGCCGGTACGTTGCATCCGCTCCACCCCAGGTGGAGCGGGGCGAAGGTGGATTGCCCGAGCGGCCTAAGGGAACGGTCTTGAAAACCGTCGTGGCGCGAGTCACCGTGGGTTCAAATCCCACACCCACCGCATGTGAACGGCCCCTGACCAGTACGTATGGTCGGGGGCCGTTGCCATGCCCGCTGCCTGTCAGGCACCGCCCGTCCCCGTGGTTTCCCGCCCGATCGGGCACACAAGGGGCACGCCGGGGGGCACGGCGGTAGACGCTGGCGCCTGCGCATCAGTCGCCCGCGAACCATACGTAGCTGCCCCGGGTGGCCGCGCACTGTTCAAGTACCGCCGCGAGATCATCCAGTGCCGCGCGTTGTCGCTCGTCCGCGCACTGCTCGCGCATTCCGGGCAACTCGCTGAGGGCTGCTGCGGCTTCCTGCTCGTTCATCACCGTGTCCTCGTAGAGATCGACGACGGGAAGCCGACCGCGGACGCCGAGATAGTGAAGCGAGCCGAGTGCGTTGGCCAACGTGTCTCCGTGGTCGTAGCACCCACGCAGGAATGTCCGGCGCGCCTTCTTCCAGTCACGCGCCGGCCGAGCCGAGTGCAGTTCCACGTCGATGCCCACACACGTCATGACGCCTGTTGCAGCGCGTTCCGTGTGAGGGTGAACAATCAGCGATTGATCGGGATCTCGTAGACGATCTCGCAGTGTGCGGCGGGCACGACGATGTCCGCCGTCTCCACGGGCCGGCCTTCGTCGCTGTAGTACGTCCGCCGGATGTGCGTGACGAGCGCGGCCTTCTGGATGCCGACAATGACGCCTCTTCGGCGGTCGCCTGCCGCGGCTCTGGCTGCTCCACGGGGTGGCTGACGGTGACGCCGATCGCGGCCATGCGGTTCACAACGCCCGCCCCCGCGTGGGGGCCTCCCTCGGGGAGGACGACGAGAGTGCCGGCGGTGAGGTCGTACGGTTCCCAACTCGTCGACAACTGCACCGGCCTGCCGTCTGCCAGGAACTCGTACGTCGTCCGCACGCAGAGCTCGCCCTCGGCAGTCCCGAGCCGCGCGGCGATCTCCGCCGGGGCCGGCACTTTCGCGTCGGTCCGACTCTCCCAGTCGCCCTGCCTGCCAAGGGCCTTCATGTCCTCGCGGAACGGACACCCGCTGGGCTGCTCGCACGCCGAGGACCGGACGACCCGCACCCGCTGCCGGGACTCGGCGACGTACGTGCCCGATCCGGCCCGACCCTCCAACACTCCCTGGAAGATCAGCAACTCTGCCGCAGATACGTACCTCGTGGTGATCGACGCGCTGCGGTCAGGGGCTGCCCCTCCCTGAGCGGGGTCCGCGGCCCTGGCCGCTCGACATCCGGCGAGGACTTCACCGTGGCCGCACTACGGGTCAGCGAGGACTTCTACCCAGCCGAGGACGATGGCGAAAGTCTGCCCCTCTGAGATCACACCGCACACTGCTGGGCCGAAGGATCCGCACCCGCCGCCATTCCAGTCGGGTGAGGGTTACTTGCACTCGTTCAGGTCGGTGGCGGGGATCGGATCCGTACTCACAATCCTCGCCGGAACATTGCCCCAAGGCTCGTCCTTGGCCTTGAATTCCACCCAGTACCAGATCTCGTCGTCTTTACCCTTCCCCCAGCACACAAAGAGACTCTCGGGACCGAGTGGCCAGGCAGCGCGGGACGCGCGGTTGCGATCGCTGTACGTCTTGACCCCTGCCGTACCTGTGCAGTAAAGGTCGTCGTCAAAGCGGATCTCGCACTCGGGGGACTGGGCGGACGGGCTGGGGTCCGGAGCGTCCGGCTTGTCATCAGTCGTGTTGTGTACGGAAGGTGTATGGACAGGATCAGCCTTCTGCAGCGTTCCATCGCTGGCCTGGTTACCCTTGCCGCCGCCCAACGCAGAAGTAGCGGCGCTGACGACGCCGAACGCCCCTCCACCGGCGGTCGTGATCACAGCTGTGACGAGAGCGACTTTGCCGGCCTCACTCAGACCGCCGAACCACTCCCGTGCCCGGTGCATGCGCGATCGCTGTCGGGGTGAAGGCGCTGGTCCGGAGCCCGAGTCAGGGGTTGGGTTCGGGTCGCTACTTGGAGAGGGCGGTGCCGAGGACAACGAAGCCTCCTGGACTTTCCGTTGGCTGGTCGGGCTCAAGACAGTAAAGGATTCGAGTGGCCAAGGCCACAAAGTGAGGTCAGGGCACGTAACGCCTGTTGACGACGACCAGCCGACGCCGCCTCATGGGAATTCCAGCTACCAGTGAGACGGAATGCGTGAGACCCCGGCCGTCCGCTTCGAAAGGTGAGCGGACAGCCGGGGCCGTTTCTCAGACGGGCCAGGACTGACCCGATGCGGCCCACCCGGCTCTCCAGGTTCGAGCCGACCGCATCGGGTGTTGGTTCCCGCTCTGGTCACGCGGGGAGAGCCGTTGAGCCCCACCCCGCCGGGTAACGGGGTCTTCCTGGGGGCTCCCGCGACCAGAGCGGGGGCTTAGTAGGGGTGCGCGAGCGTCGCACCGAGCACAAAGCCGCACGATCCGCTGATCGAGATGATCAGTACGGGGCCGGCGGCCCGACAGACGTAGGCCGTCAACTGCCTCACCAGCAACTGACCGGTCCGTGCAGCGCCGAGACCCCGAGCTGAGCCAGTGGGCCAGGCGTGGACCACGATCGGCCGGAAGGCTCCCGAGAGCAGGGATAAGGCCAGCTCAAGGGTCATCAGGGCACTTCATGCAGCACCCTCTTGAATACCGTCGTGGCAGCGATGTCACCGTGGGTTCAAATCCCACACCCACCGCCACACGTCGGCGAGCACGCTGACCAGAAGGGGCGCCCCTCATCAGGGGTGCCCTTTTCCCGTGGGGCCGGGCGTTCTGGGCCGGTGGTCCACGAGCCGTTCGGCCACTGCGCCTGCGGGGCACTCCGAACGGTCCAGCGACGGTGCTGTGCTCGTGGTGTTCTCCATGAGTGCCCCCGTACATATTCGGCCCGGCGTCCGGGTGGGGACCGTCAAGTACGTCTGTGCCCGCTCGACGAGAGACCAGGTGCAGTCGATCTCGTTGCCTGTCACGTCGTCGGGCTCGATGGACCGAACGGGGCGGTTCCGGGCCCGTTCTCGGTCTCGTCCTCGTGGCTCGTGGTGAGGCGGGCCGCCGAGGCGATGGTGGCGCGGGCCTCGCGTTCGGTGAGGCCGGTGCGGACGGCGGCGTGGGTGAGGGCGTCCGCCAGGGCGTCGCCGAAGCCGTGTTCGTAGGCGCGGCAGGCTGCCCAGAAGAGCCGTGTGTTGCGCTGGCCCTCGTGGGCCGCGAGGACGAACCGGACCAGTCCCCGGCCCTGTTCGGGCCGGGCCGTGGGGTGGTGAGGGCGTGCGGGGGGCTTGAGCAGGTGCAGGAGTGCGCGGGGGCAGGGGGCCGGCGGGAGATCGGCGGTGCCCGGGGCGAGCCGGTACGTGCCATGGGCGGTGACCGAGCCGGGGCCCGCCAGGTAGCCGCCGGCGCCCCGGACGTCGATGCCGGGGGCGAGGCGGCTCGCGGAGTTCGGTACGCGGACGCCGGGCGGGCCGGTCAGCCAGATGTGGCGGCCGCCGCTGGGCGTGAGCACGATGACGGTCGGCGGGATGGTGAACAGGTGGTGCAGGGCGAGCTGCTGGAGCGATGCGGCGGAGTCGTTTCTGCCGGTGGTGTCGATGTCCAGGTCGATGCCGATGAGGTGGTGCGGGGGCCGGCCGCACGCGATGCCGTAGCCGGTGGCCCAGGGGGCGGCGGCGAAGAGGGCCCGGACGGTGGCGGGGTTCGTGGTGGCGTCGTGGACGCCGTGTCCGGGAAGGCCGCAGGCGCCCCGGCAGGTGACCGGCCGGTCCTCGTTGCGGTGCGGAGAGGGCAGGGCGGGGAGCTTTCCGGCGGAGAGCGGGATGACGGGGAGCCCGCGCTCGGCGGCGGAGAGCGCGTGGGCCAGGGCCAGGGTGGCGGTCTGCCGGTCGATGGTGGCCATGGCTTTATGTTCGTACAGATGTTCGAAGAAGGGAAGAGGTGGAGGTGTCGGTCGACTGGGGCGCCGGAACGCTTCTTCTCTTGCGGGGTACGGGATCGGGTGGAGCTGCTGGAGGGGGTGCGGGAGGGTGTGAGCTGGGGCTTTGGCGGCGCGAGTGGGTTTATTGGATGTTCCTCACACTTGCGGGGGAATCGGATCACGTGGGTGGTTCGCCGGTGATCAGGTGGGCAACTCTGCTGTCGCGACGTCGTGACCAAGCCGGGGCGGTCGGCCAGCTGCCCCGGAACAAGCAGTACTTTCGGTTCCTGGAGGAATTGACATGGCAAGCATCCGTACCGCTCGTGCTTTCGCCGCCGTTGCAGCCCTGCCTCTCGCCGCCGCGCTCTTCAGTGGCGTGGCTCAGGCCGACAGCGGCTCGTTCGCGAACGACGGATCGAACGCGGCTGTTGCCACGGTCGTCGGCAGCGGCGTCGGCGGCAACAACTCCGGCAATTCGTCCACGTCGCAGCAGCAGGCCGTCGGCTCCGGCGCGTCGAACCAGAGCAACTCAGCGCAGGTGAACGGCTCGGGGTTCACCGTGGTTGACCAGCGCAACACGAATCTCGCGGTGAACTTCACCAAGCTCTGGTGAGCCGGCGCCCGGCCATGAGCCGGTCGGGGGGACGGGTCGCGGCTGGTTGAACGGCGGCCTGCGCGAGGGCACTTGGGTGCACTCGCGCAGGCCGCTTCGCGTTGGGCCGACGATCGGGTCGGAGCGTCGCCGACCTTGACAGGGTGAGTGAATCTGACGGACAGTCAGAAACTTGAGTGCGTGCCCGAGTCCGTACGTCCGTATCCGCACGCCTGTGTCCGGGAGGCAACTGTCGTGCACCTTGCCCAGACGGAGCGTCAGCAACAGCTGCGCGCCGAACTCCGTACGTACTTCCGCAAGGTGATGCCCAGGAGGGACGCGAGGACGGCGCCCGCGGTCGAGGACCCGGCCGGACAGCGCCGGCTGCTGCGCCGGATCGGTACGGACGGGATGCTCGGGCTCGGCTGGCCCGTCGAGTACGGCGGCCAGGGCCGCGGACCCGACGAGCAGTTCGTCTTCTTCGACGAGGCATACCGGGCGGGGGCGCCCGTCTCGATGGTCACCCTCAATACCGTCGGACCGACGCTGATGAAATATGGGACCGCCGAGCAGAAGGCGTACTTCTTGCCCAGGATCCTCCGCGGCGATCTCGTTTTCGCCATCGGCTACAGCGAGCCGGAGGCCGGTACGGACCTCGCGGCGCTGCGCACCAGGGCGGTGCGGGACGGTGACTCCTGGGTGATCGACGGGCAGAAGATCTTCACCAGCAACGCGCAGAACGCGGACTGGATCTGGCTCGCCTGCCGTACGGACCCGGATGCGCCGAAGCACCGCGGCATCTCGATCATTCTGGTTCCGACGGACGCCCCCGGGTTCTCCTGGACGCCGATCGAGACCGTGGGCGGGCTGACCACGACGTCCACCTACTACGACGGGATACGGGTGCCCGCCACCCATCTGGTCGGCGCGGAGAACGACGGCTGGGGGCTGATCACCAACCAGCTGAACCATGAACGGGTGGCCCTCGCCGCCATCGGAATGCAGGCCGAGGACTGCTACGAGGCGGCGCTCGCCTTCGCCCGTACCCCCGATCCGGTCACGGGCCGGCGTCCGGCCGACGAGCCGTGGGTGCGGACCCGGCTGGCCGAGGCGTACGCCCGGCTGGCGGCGACGCGCCTGCTCAACTGGCGTCTGGTGGGTGATGTCGGCGCGGATTCCCTGGCCCCCGGCGACGCGAGCGGCGTGAAGTTCGCGGGAACCGAGAGCGCGGTCGAGGTGTACCGGATCTGCCAGGAGATCACGGGCGAGACCGGGATGATCCGGGGCGGTTCGCCCGGCGCCTTCGGGGACGGGGAGCTGGAGCGGATGAACAGGGCGGCGCAGATCAACACCTTTGGGGGTGGAGTGAGCGAGGTGCAGCGGGAGATCGTCGCGACCATGCGGCTCGGCATGAAGAGGGGCAAGCGGTGACGGGCGTGCGGGAACGACGGGAGGAGCGGGGGGAACGGGACGGGCCGGACCGGTTGTACGAACGGCTCAAGGAGTTCGAGGGGCGGGCCGCCGCGACCGCGGGCGTCGGCAAGGACCCGGTCAACGAGCCGATGATCAGGCACTGGTGCGAGGCGATGGGGGACGCCGGCCCCGCCTACACGGGACCGGACGCGATCGCCCCGCCGACGATGCTCCAGGCGTGGACGATGGGCGGTCTCTCGGGGCACGCCGACCGCTCCGAGGCGTACGAGGAACTGTTCGGGCTGCTCGACGGCGCGGGCTGCACCTCGGTGGTCGCGACCGACTGCGACCAGGAGTATCTGCGGCCGCTGCGGCCCGGCGACCGCATCACGTTCGACGCGGTGATCGAGTCCGTCTCGGAGCGCAAGACGACCAAGCTGGGGACGGGGTACTTCGTGACGACGCGGATGGACGTCCGGGCAGAGGGAGAGCTCGCCGGGACGCACCGCTTCCGGATCCTCAAGTACGCGCCGGCCGCGGCGAAGCGGGCGGCGCGTCCGGGCGGCCGGAGCCCGCGGCCGAGGCCGGTGATCAACCGGGACAACGCCGGGTTCTGGCAGGGCGTCGCCGAGCACCGGCTGCTGATCCAGCGGTGCGGCGCGTGCGCCACGCTGCGCTTCCCCTGGCTGCCCGGCTGCAACGCGTGCGGCTGCCAGGAATGGGACACGGTCGAGGCGAGTGGCGACGGCACCGTTTTCAGCCATGTCGTGATGCACCACCCGCCCTTCCCCGCCTTCAGCGCCTCGGACGGGGGCGGACCGTACGCGGTGGCGCTGATAGAGCTGGCGGAGGGGATACGGATGGTCAGCAATGTGATCGGGGTGCCGTACGACAAGGTGCGGACGGGGATGCCGGTGCGGCTGGAATTCCTCCGCGCAGACCCGGAGTTGGAGCTTCCGGTCTTCCGGGGAGGCGAGGGGTGACATGGACTTCGTACCCACCGAGGAACAGACCGCGGCGCAGGGGCTGGCGGCGCGGATCTTCGGGGATCTGTCGACGCACGAACGCCTGGCCGGGGCCGGCACGGGGACGGACGCCGAGCTGTGGAAGGAGCTCTGCGCGGCCGGACTGACCGCGGCGGTCGAGGAGGTCGGGCTGCTCGGCCTGGTGCTGCTGCTGGAGGAGCAGGGCCGGACGACGGCGCAGGTGCCGTTCGCGGCGAGCTGTGTGTACGGGCTGCTCGCCGTCGCCTCGCACGGCACCGACGAACAACGGGACCGGCTGCTGCCCCCGCTGCGGGACGGCACGGCCGTCGCCACCGGGGCGTTCCCGGCATGCGGCGGGATGCGGGCGGACGGCGAGGGGCGGCTGAGCGGCAGCGTGCCGTACGTGCCGTGGCTGCGCGACGCGTCCCTCGTCCTCGTCGCGGACTCGGACCGGGGGCTGTGGATCGTACGTACCGGTGATCCGGGTGTGGCGACGGAGCCGGTCGAGACGACGGCACCGTGGTCGGCCGCGCGGCTCGTCCTGGACCGGGCGTACGGGGAGCGGCTCGGTGGTGAAAGAGCGCACGGGGAGGGGCTCGGTGGTGAAAGAGCGCACGGGGAGGGGCTCGGTGGTGAAGGGGCGTACGGGGAGGGGCTCGGTGGAGACCAGGCGCATGAGGGGCGGCTCAGGGGAGCCGGGGCGTACGGGGAACCGCTCGGGCACGTCGACAACGTCAGTCTCTCCGGAGCGTACGAACACGTGCTGGCTGCAAGCCGGATCGCGTTCGCCGGGCTGCAGGCCGGGGTGTGCGCCGGTTCGCTGTCCCGGGCCGTCGCCCACACCAACACCCGGGAGCAGTTCGGGCGTCCGCTCTCCACCAAGCAGGCGGTTCTGCTGCGGGCCGCCGATGCCCATATGGACACCGAGGCGATACGCGTCACCGCGTACGAGGCGGCATGGCGCCATGACACGGGGCTGCCGTACGGGACGCAGGCGCTGAGCGCCGCCTGGTGGGCGTCGGAGGCCGGGACACGGGTCGTGCACGCCGGACAGCATCTGCACGGCGGAACGGGCGCGGACCTCGACCACCCCGTACACCGCCACTTTCTCTGGGGCCGTCAGCTCGACGCCTATCTGGGATGCGGCAGCGAAGTACTTCAGGAACTCGGCCAGTCACTGGTGAAGGAGGGACCGGAGTGAAGGTCGGCGAGAAGCTGGCACCGCTGGAGATCGTGGTGACCCGCACTCTGATCGTGGCGGGCGCCCTCGCCTCCCGCGACTACCAGGACGTGCACCACGACGCGGAACTCGCCCGGGAGAAGGGCTCCCCGGACATCTTCATGAATATCCTGACGACCAACGGCCTGGTCGGCCGGTACGTCACCGACCGCTTCGGCCCGTCGGCCGTGCTCCGCAAGGTCGCCATCAGACTGGGCGCGCCCAATTACCCGGGGGACACCATGGTCCTGAGCGGCACGGTCACCGCCCTCGGGAACGACGGGACGGCCGAGGTGTCGGTCGTCGGAACCAACGGTCTCGGCAGGCATGTCACGGGCACGGTGACGCTGACGGTGACCACGCCTGCGCATAAGCCTGCGCCTGCGACCATGACCGGCAGCGCTTCTCAGGGGGTCGCATGAGCCTGCGCGGAGCCGACTCGCTCGGTGGCAGAGCGGCGGTCGTGGGGATCGGGGCGACCGAGTTCTCCAAGGACTCCGGTCGCAGCGAACTCAAACTGGCCGTCGAGGCGGTGCGGGCCGCCCTCGACGATGCCGGGCTGACCCCCGCCGACGTCGACGGTCTGGTCACCTTCACCATGGACACCAGCCCCGAGATCACTGTCGCCCAGGCGGCCGGCATCGGTGAGCTGTCGTTCTTCTCCCGCATCCACTACGGCGGCGGGGCGGCCTGCGCCACCGTCCAGCAGGCGGCGATGGCCGTGGCGAGCGGAGTGGCCGACGTCGTGGTCTGCTACCGCGCGTTCAACGAACGGTCCGGGCGCAGATTCGGCTCCGGCGTACAGCAGCGGGAGCCCACCGCGGAGGGCACGGCGCTCGGCTGGAACCTCCCCTTCGGGCTGCTCACGCCCGCCTCCTGGGTCGCCATGGCCGCCCAGCGCTATCTGCACACGTACAACCTGACGCCGGAGGCCTTCGGCCATGTCGCGGTCACCGACCGGCGCCATGCCGCCCGCAACCCCGCGGCGCACTTCTACGGGAAGCCGATCACCCTGGCCGATCACGCCGCGTCGCGGTGGATCGTCGAACCCCTGCGGCTGCTCGACTGCTGTCAGGAGACCGACGGCGGGCAGGCGATCGTCGTCACCAGCGCGGAACGGGCCCGGGACCTGCCGCAGCCGCCCGCCGTGATCGTCGCCGCCGCACAGGGGGCCGGGCGGGCGCAGGAACAGATGACCAGCTTCTACCGTGACGATCTGACCGGGCTGCCGGAGACGAGGGTGGTCGCCCGGCAGCTGTGGCGGAGCTCCGGCCTCTCCCCGGCCGACATCGATGTGGGCATCCTCTACGACCACTTCACGCCGTTCGTCCTGATGCAGCTGGAGGAGTTCGGCTTCTGCGCACCGGGCGAGGCGGCCGACTTCGTCGCGGCCGACGCGCTGCCCCTGAACACGCACGGCGGCCAACTGGGGGAGGCGTACCTGCACGGGATGAACGGCATCGCGGAGGCGGTCCGGCAGATCCGGGGCTCGTCGGTGAACCAGCTGTCCGGGGCGGCCCGCACCCTGGTCACGGCAGGCACCGGCGTACCCACCTCCGCGCTGATACTGGGTGCGGACGAATGACTGGGGGGCCGACCCTGACCCCCGAAGGCGACGGCTCCACCTACAGGAGGTCGGGCAGGCCCCACCCCTACACCCTGAGGCGGACGCCGTTTCGGGACCTGGGGCCGATCCCCGGGGCGGCGCCCGCTCCTAGCGTGGAGCCATGACCACGTCAGTCTGCACGGGCACCTCCGGGGGAGCTGCCATCACCGGACACATCCCGCACGGCTCGTACACGACGCACGGAGCGCACACCGCGAACGCGCCGCACACCGCGAACGCGCCGCACACCGCGAACGCGCCGCACACCGCGAACGCGACGCACGGAGCGCACACGACGCACGGAGCGCACACGCCGTACACCGCGCACACGCCGTTCGCCTCGCGCGCTTCGTCGTACGCCTCACGGGCTCCGTACGCCCCGTATCCGTCGTTCTCCTCGTTCGTACGGGCACGGGGGCCCGTACTGCTGCGCGCCGCCCGCTCGCTCACCGCGAACCCGAGCGATGCCGAGGATCTGCTGCAGACCGCTCTCACCAAGACGTATGTCGCCTGGGAACGGATCGAGGACCACCGGGCGCTCGATGGCTATGTCCGCCGGGCGCTGCTGAACACCCGGACCTCGCAGTGGCGCAAGCGCAAGGTCGACGAGTACGCCTGCGACGAACTGCCCGAGCAGGAGACCCCGGGGGCCCCCGACCCGGCGGAGCACCAGACGCTGCACGACGCGATGTGGCGTGCCGTGCTGAAGCTCCCGGACCGGCAGCGCGCGATGGTGGTCCTGCGGTACTACGAGGATCTGAGCGAGGCCCAGACGGCCGAGGTGCTCGGGGTGTCCGTCGGCACGGTGAAGAGCGCGGTGTCGCGGGCGCTGGGCAAGCTCAGGGAGGACCCGGAGCTGGCCCCGGTCCGCTGACCCCGGGCGACGACGGCGCCCCGGGCGGACCCGGTTCTGCCGGACGACACCGATTCGTACTCCCGGGACTAGTGACATACCGACTGGTATGTGAGCAGAATCAGCGGAACCTTACTGCCGCGTAGCGCCCACCGGGAGGACGCCGTGCTGAGCACCATGCAGGACGTACCGCTGACTGTCACCCGCATTCTCCGACACGGGATGACCATTTACGGGAAGTCGCAGGTCACGACCTGGACCGGCGAGCCCGAGGCGCAGCGGCGCAGCTTCGCCGAGATCGGCCGACGGGCCACCCAGCTGGCGAACGCGCTGCGCGACGAGCTCGGTGTCGACGGCGACCAGCGCATAGGCACCCTCATGTGGAACAACGCCGAACACATCGAGGCGTATCTCGCGGTCCCCTCGATGGGCGCCGTCCTCCACACCCTCAACCTCCGTCTCCCCGCCGAGCAGCTGATCTGGATCGTCGAGCACGCCGACGACAAGGTCGTCATAGTCAACGGCTCCCTGCTGCCGCTGCTCGCGCCGCTCCTTCCCCATCTGACGTCGATCGAGCACGTGATCGTCACGGGGCCGGGCGACCGTTCCGTCCTGGACGGCGCGGCGCCCCGGGTGCATGAGTACGAGGAGCTGATCGCCGGCCGCCCGACCAGCTACGACTGGCCCGAGCT
Source organism: Streptomyces sp. NBC_00846 (assembly GCF_045207325.1). Taxonomy (NCBI): domain Bacteria; kingdom Bacillati; phylum Actinomycetota; class Actinomycetes; order Kitasatosporales; family Streptomycetaceae; genus Streptomyces; species Streptomyces sp. NBC_00846. The sequence goes on from NZ_CP108846.1 coordinate 3,869,231, forward strand.
CGACGAACGCCAGGCCGCCGCCATGTGTTACACCTCCGGCACCACCGGCGACCCCAAGGGCGTTGTCTACTCCCACCGCTCCCTCTACCTGCACTCCATGCAGGTCAACATGGCGGAGTCGATGGGGCTGACCGACAGGGACACCACGCTGGTGGTCGTCCCCCAGTTCCATGTGAACGCCTGGGGGCTGCCGTACGCGACGTTCATGTCCGGCATCAACATGCTCATGCCGGACCGGTTCCTGCAGCCCGCCCCGCTGGCCGACATGATCGAGCGCGAGAGGCCGACCCACGCCGCGGCCGTCCCCACCATCTGGCAGGGGCTGCTCGCCGAGGTCCTCGCCAACCCGCGCGACCTCACTTCCATGGCCCGCGTCACCATCGGTGGCGCCGCCTGCCCGCCGTCTCTCATGGAGGCGTACGACAAGCTCGGCATCCGGATCTGCCACGCCTGGGGCATGACGGAGACGTCACCGCTCGGCACCATGGCCAACCCGCCCGCCGGGCTGACCGAGGAAGAGGAGTGGCCCTACCGCGTCACCCAGGGCCGCTTCCCGGCCGGCGTCGAGGCGCGCCTGGCCGGCCCCGGCGGCGAGCTGCTGCCGTGGGACAACGAGTCGGCCGGTGAGCTGGAGGTACGCGGCCCCTGGATCGCCGGGGCCTACTACGGGGGCGTGGACGGCGAGGACCTGCGCCCCGAGGACAAGTTCAGCGAGGACGGCTGGCTGAAGACCGGTGACGTCGGTGTGATCAGCGACGACGGCTTCCTCACCCTGACCGACCGGGCCAAGGACGTGATCAAGTCCGGCGGCGAATGGATCTCCAGTGTCGAGTTGGAGAATGCGCTCATGGCGCACCCGGACGTGGCCGAGGCTGCGGTCGTCGCCGTCCCGGACGAGAAGTGGGGCGAGCGCCCGCTCGCCACGGTCGTGCTCAAGGACGGCGCCGCCGCCGATTACGAGGCGCTGAAGAGGTTCCTCGCCGAGTCCGGCATCGCCAAGTGGCAACTGCCGGAGCGCTGGACGGTCATTCCGGCGGTGCCGAAGACGAGCGTCGGCAAGTTCGACAAGAAGGTGATCCGCAAACAGTACGCGGAGGGCGGGCTGGACATCACCCGGCTCTGACCGGGCCCGGTCAGAGCCGGGGCCCGGACGGGGTGTATGACGAGGGCGGTACGGAAGAACCCGTACCGCCCTCGTCGTGATCCCGGCTGACCGCCGGTCAGTTCGTGCCGATCTTCGCGAGCAGGTCGACGATGCGCGACTGCACCTCGTCGCTCGTGGAACGTTCGGCCAGGAAGAGTACGGTCTCGCCCGAGCTGAGCTTCGGCAGCTCGGACCCGGTCATGTCGGCGGAGGTGTAGACGACCAGCGGGGTGCGGTTCAACTGGCCGTTGGCGCGCAGCCAGTCGACGATCCCGGCCCGACGACGGCGTACCTGCATCAGGTCCATCACCACCAGGTTGGGCCGCATCCGGGTGGCGAGCGTCACCGCCTCGTTGTCGGTGGAGGCCCGCGCGACCTGCATGCCGCGCCGCTCCAGCGTGTCCGTCAGCGCCAGCGCGATCTCCTCGTGCTCCTCGATCAAGAGCACCCGCGGCGGATGCTGTTCGCTGTCGCGCGGGGCGAGCGCCTTGAGGAGTACGGCCGGGTCGGCACCGTACGCCGCCTCCCGCGTCGCCTGCCCCAGACCGGCCGTCACCAGGACCGGGACCTCGGCAGCCACGGCGGCCTGACGCAGTGACTGCAGCGCCTTGCGGGTGATGGGACCGGTGAGCGGGTCGACGAAGAGCGCGGCGGGGAACGCCGCGATCTGGGCGTCGACCTCCTCGCGGGAATGCACGATCACCGGCCGGTAGCCGCGGTCGCTCAGCGCCTGCTGGGTGGAGACATCGGGCGCGGGCCAGACGAGCAGCCGGCGCGGGTTGTCCAGCGGCTCCGGGGGCAGCTCGTCGTCGACCGGCTGCGGCGACGGACGATTGGCGACCTCGACCGCGCCACCCGGACCGTCCAGCGGCTCCGGCCCCTCGGCGCCCTCGTCGGGTGCACCTATGGCATACGCGCGTCCCTCGGCCTCCGCAGGAGCCGACAGCAGCTGCCCCGAACCCGGGTTCGGGACCTGTACGGCGCCGGACGGAGCGGCCGGGGCCGCAGCGGGCTGCGACGCGGCCGCCGGGGAGGGAACGGCCGGGGCTGGCGCGGCCTGCGGCAGTGCGGCCTGCGGGGTGTGCTCGTCCTCCGGCGGGGCGGCGAGCTTACGGCGCCGTCCGGCACCGCCGAGCGTCTGGTTCTGCTGGTGCGCGATGTGCTGGGCGAAGGGCACGCCCTGCCCGAGCGTCCGCACGCTGAACGCGCGCCCCTGCGTCGAGTCCGACGAGTCACCGGGCATCGGAGCCTCCGCGGGCGGCGGTTGCCTGCGCGCGTCCGGCACGGGCGCGATGTTCCGGGGACGGCTCTCCGTGACGGGCGTGGTGCCGGTGGTGTGCGTGGTGTGTCCGGCCGTGGGCCACTCCGGATCGCCGCCGGGGTGGCTGTCGGGCCGGTCGTCGGTCTGCGCGGGCTGCTGGGCCTGCGCGGGCTGCTGGACCTGCTGGGGCGCGTCGGCGTGACGTGCCCGGCGCCGCCCGGTCGGTACGGGGTGTGCCTGGGGCGGGGTGTGCTCCTCGTCCGGCGCGATGCGTACGGCGTCGTGGCGTCCGGGCAGCGAGGCGTCCGCGTCGACGGCCGCGGGCGGGGTCCGGTCGGCATCCGCGGGCGGCAGAGCGAACGCGGTACGGGGCCCGGCCGGCTCGGCCTGGGCGGACCGCTCCTGGGCGGCCGCCAACGCCCGCCGCGCCCGCCGCCCGGTCGGCTGAGACGCCGATGCGTGCACAGCCCCGTCCCCGCCCGGTGAGAGGTCTTCGCCCTGTGAGAGGCCTTCCGATGCGGAAGCGGAATCGGAGGAGACAGCGGAATCGGAGGAGACAGCGGGAGCGGAGGAGACAGCGGGAGCGGAGGAGACAGCGGGAGCGGGAACGGAAGCGGGTGCGGGAGCCGGCAGAGCCAACTGGTTCTCGCCGCCCTGGTGCGCCCGGTGGCCACCCGCCGACACCGGAACACCCTGCGGCGGCACCGTCCGGCCACGCTGCGGACGGCCACCGCCACCCTGCGCGCCCTCGGCCGCCGTCACCACCGCCCCTTCGGACGGCGCGGAGGCGGCCGGAGGCAGCGCCAACGCCTGCCCCGTCCCGGCCCCCTGTTGGTCGTCAGCGGGCTCCCCGGGCCGCCGGCCCTGCTCGGGCGGCTGAGCCGGAAGCGCGTGCTGAGTACCGGTCTCGGACGGGCTCGGCCGCCCCCGCCTGCGCCCCGACCCCTCGCCCTGCTGGACGGGAATCATGTCGTGCGCGCCCTGGGTCTCCTGCGCCGCGGGTTCACGACGCGCCCGCCGCCGCCCCGTCGGCTCGGCTGCCGCGGTATCACCGGAACCGGAACCGGACTCGCCGCCCGCCCCGGAACCACCCACAGGGCTCTCCAGGAACGCGTCCGTGGAGGCCCGCCGCGCCCGCCGCCGTCCACCGCCCGCCGCACCCTGACCGGCCATCGACTCGGCCCCCGCCTCGGAGCCCGGCTCAGGCGCAGAACCCGCCTCCGGCTCGGGCGACGGTGGCATCACCGTTCCCGAGCCCTTGCCCAGCGGCACTTCGAGTACGTACGCGCTGCCGCTCATCCCCGGCACCTCGTGCGTCTGGAGCACGCCGCCGTGCGCCCGTACGATCCCGCGCACGATCGGCTCGTGCACCGGGTCTCCCCCGGCGAACGGTCCGCGCACCTCGATCCGTACGACCTCACCGCGCTGCGCCGCCGCGACGACGACCGTCGAGTCGACGTAGCCGCCGCCCGGCACCACGCGGGCCTTGCCGGTCGAGTCGACCCCGGCGACATCCGCGACCAGATGGGCGAGCGCGGTCACCAGCCGGGCCGCGTCCACCTCGGCCTCGATCGGCGGCGCGTGCACCGCGAACTGGGCCCGCCCGGGACCGATCAGCTCGACGGCCGCGTCGATACCGGCCGTCACGACCGAGTCGAGCAGCACGTTCGCCTTGACCAGGTCCTCCGAGCCGGCGTCCAGGCGCTGGTAGCCGAGCACGTTGTCGACGAGCGTGGTCATCCGGGCGTAGCCCGCGGCCAGGTGGTGCAGGATCTGGTTGGCCTCCGGCCACAGCTGGCCGGCCGGGTCGGCGGCGAGCGTGGAGAGTTCGCCGCGCAGCTCCTCCAGCGGCCCGCGCAGCGACTCGCCGAGCACGGCGGTGAGCTGGGTGTGCCGGGCGGTCAGCGCGGCCAGCTGTTCGGTCTGCGCTTCCAGCTCGGCGGAGTACCGCTCGGACCGGTCGGCCTGTTCCGCGCTGTGCCGTTCCGTCAGGGCGGTGACCTCGGCGGTGTGGCTCGCGGTCAGTTCGTCGACCTCGGCCCGGTGCTGCTCGGCGAGCTCCTCGTACGGCCGGCGGTCGGTGAACGTCATGACCGCACCGACCAGCTGGTCCCCGTCCCGGACCGGCGCCGTGGTCAGGTCGACCGGCACCTGCGCACCGCTCTTGGACCACAGCACCTGCCCGCGCACCCGGTGCTTGCGGCCGGACCTGAGAGTGTCGGCGAGCGGCGACTCCTCGTACGGGAACTGCTCGCCTTCCGCCCGCGAGTGCAGGATCAGCGGATGCAGCTCCTGGCCGCCCAGGTCGCTGGCGCGGAAGCCGAGGATCTGCGCGGCGGCGGGGTTGACCAGGACGACCCGGCCGTCCGTGTCCGTACCGACGACACCCTCGGCCGCGGCCCGCAGGATCATCTCGGTCTGCCGCTGCGAACGGGCCAGTTCGGCCTCGGTGTCGACGGTGCCCGACAGATCCCGTACGACGAGCATCAGCAGCTCGTCCCCCGTGTAGCTGCCGCTGTACGTGCTCTGGAAGTCGCTGTACGCGGCCTGCCCGTCCTCCAGGCTGGCGCTGGTGACCTCGACCGGGTACTCGGTGCCGTCGGTCCGCCGTGCGGTCATCCGCGTCGGCTTCGTACGGCCCCGGTCATCGGCGGACTCGGGGCGGCGCATCGACCCCGGGATCAGCGTGGAGTCGAACTCCGGCAGCAGATCGAGGAGCCCACGCCCGACGAGTGCCGTGCCCGGCGTCTCGAACATTTCCAGCGCGATGGTGTTGGCGTTGACGACCGTGCCGTTGCAGTTGACGAGCAGCAGCCCGTCAGGAAGTGCATCGAGTATGGCTGCGAGGCGAGCAGCGCCTCGGGATGGCCTGCTGCTCACGACGACGCTTCCTCCCTGGTTACCGCACCTTGCCGACAGCGGGCCCCATCTTGCCCCTCGGGCCGCAGGCTGTCACGGAAGGAGTCTAAAGGCAGGGAAGGGGCGCAGGTCGGCGGATGAGGGGGAGCTCTCACCAAGGTTGTGTGCACGGGGTACTGCGGAAAAGCGTACAGACCGCCGCTCATCGGATGCTGGGGAGCACGGGCCGCAGATTGTTCCAGCGCGAGATCTCGCAGCCGTTGCCCCGCGTCAAGACGGTGTCGATGCTCCGCCCGCGCCAGGTCCCGGTGACCCGCGCGGTGGCCGGTCCCCCGAATTGCTGCGTGCACATCGCGTCCCGGGGCACCGGTGCGAACGGGGCCGCGCCCTCGTCCGCCAGCTCGTCCAGCCGGTTGCAGGCATGCTGAGCCGCCGGGTGGCTGCCACCCGCCGGTCCGCACTCCAGCTCGAAGACGCCGTCGGCCGCGGGGTCCCCCGAATCCGAGACCGTCACCGTCAGCCGGGTACGGGCATCGTCCCCGTGGAGCAGCGGGAGCGGCAGGGGCAGGGGCAGGGGCCCGGTGGCCGCGGTCGCGGCCGGCACGGCGGCGGACAGCGCGGCGAGGGACGCGACGGCGGTGAGGGCGAGACGGCGCAACATGCGGACTCCTGTGCTCGTGCACTTCGACGGGGGCGAACGGCCTCCACCCCCACTAACGCTCCGCACGCCACGGCGTTGCGCAACCGCAGGCGCTTTGCCCTCGTGCCCGACTGCCTAGTACCGTAGGCACCGGTTGGTGACGCAGCGCTCAGCTGTGTCATTATCTGACGCACCACTCGCGCTCGCGCGAGGTGTGCTGGAGGCGTCGCCTAGTCCGGTCTATGGCGCCGCACTGCTAATGCGGTTTGGGTCTTAAAGCCCATCGAGGGTTCAAATCCCTCCGCCTCCGCCCCATCATCGAAGCCCCGTGCCACTGGCACGGGGCTTCGGTCGTATCCGGACCGGGGCGGCGTACGGCGGGCGCCGCCCGGCACCACCAAAACGGAGTGTTTTCGCAGGTCGGAGGTGGTGTGGCTTAAGGATTTCGCGCTACGGCGCAGGTCATGTAATGTTGTTCTCGCAACGCCGACCAGGCAGAAAAGCCCGGAACGCACAAGCACTCGTAGCTTAACGGATAGAGCATCTGACTACGGATCAGAAGGTTGCAGGTTCGAATCCTGCCGAGTGCACAGCAGCCGAGAGGCCCCAGGAGAAATGCCGGGGGCCTCTCGCTTTTGCGTTGACGGCAGTCTTGACGGGCCGTGGAACAGAAGTGGGTCGAGGCCGGGCGGCCGGGGCGAGCGCCCGGTTCGGCTCGGCGAGCCGGAATTCGTGGTGCCCCTTCGCGAGTGCCGGCCGCCCCGTTGCCGGGGCGGCCGGCCTGCGTGCCTTCACCTACCTGTTCGGGCCGGGGCCCGAGTCGTCGTTCATGCACGCAGAAGACCGGCCGGGTCAGGCCGACGCCTTGACGGCCGAGGCCGCCCGGGCCCGATCCTGCACGACGCGGCGGCGCCGGGTCGGCATCCCGAGCGTCGGGTTGGCGACGCCCCAGGCCGCGCCTTTGCAGACCAGCTCCTTGTAGACGGCGGCGAGCCGTCCGGTCAGGGCCGCCCGGACGGCGCGGTCGTCGGCGGTGACGTACTGGATCACGCCTTCCTTGCGGCCCAGTGAGATGCACTGGTTGAAGTAGCGGAGCGGGGTGTTCGGGAGCTTTCCGCCGGTCAGGCGTGCCGAGATGGCGTCGGCGGCCTGCCACGCGGTGGGGCCGCCCGAGGCGCACGACATCCGCAGCGGCTTGTCGCCGGGGCCCATCACCATGGCCGCGTCGCCGATGGCGTACACGTCCGGGTGCGAGACCGAGCGCATGGTCCCGTCGACCACGATCTGGCCTGTGCCGGTGACCTGCAGAGCGGTGGCCTTCGCGATCGGGTGGACCGCGAAGCCGGTGGTCCACACGGTGACCGCGGCCGGGACGGACGTGCCGTCGGCGGTGGCGACGCGGTCGGCCTCCACGCCGGTGACGGCGGTGTGCTCGTGCACGGTGACGCCGAGCTTGTCGAAGACCTTCCGCAGGTGTCGGCGGCCCTTGGGCGAGAGCCAGTCGCCGAGCCCGCCGCGGGCGGCGAGGGCGACGTCGAGGTCCGGGCGGGCCTCGGCGATCTCGGTCGCGGCCTCCAGGCCGGTGAGGCCGCCGCCGACGACGACCACGGACTGTCCGGCGTCCAGGCCGGCCAGCCGCTCGCGCAGCCGGAGCGCTCCGGGGCGGCCGGCGATCTCGTGGGCGTGCTCGGCGGTGCCGGGGACGCCTTGGGTGTTCCAGCCGCTGCCGAGGGCGTACACGAGGCTGTCGTACTCCAGCTCCTCGGTGCCGTTCGCGTCGAGGGCGGTGACGGTCCTGCGGTCGACGTCGACGCCGGTGACCTCTCCGAGCTTCAGTTCGACGCCGGTGCCTGCGAACATCTCGCTGAAGGGCCGGGGTTCGAGGTCCTGGCCGACCGCCAGCTGGTGCATCCGGACGCGCTCGACGAAGTCGGGCTCGGCGTTGACGAGGGTGATGGCGACGTCCTCGCGGCGCAGCCGCTTGGCGAGGCGCCCGGCGGCGAAGGCTCCGGTGTATCCGGCTCCGATGACGATGATGCGGTGCTGCATTTCCTGGCTCCTGTCTCGCGCGGGTTCGCCACTTGAACCGGGCAGCTCGCCGTTTCCTGACAGGAACACGATATGAGGCACCTCACATCGGGGTCAGAAGGCGTGGAACAGGGGTTCCCCGTGGTCGGCGGCCGCCCATCGCCGGGTCGCGCGTTCGAGCTTGTCGGGATTGACCTGGTTGCGGAACGCGGCGATGCCGTCGGCGGTGACCTCCAGGCACATGACGCCGATGACCCGGCCGTCGACGACCGCCACGACGGCGGGGGCGCCGTTGGCGGTCGTGGCGTAGATCTCGGGGGAGCCGCCGGCGATGGCGCGCTTGGCCTTGCCGGGTTTGAACAGGCCCCGCATGAACTTCGCGACCGCGAGGGCGCCCTCGAACGCCTTGGCACGGGCCGGGACCTTCCCGCCGCCGTCGCCGATCGAGAGGGCGTCTTCGGTGAGCAGCCGCACGAGCGGCTCGGTCCGGCCGCTGGTGGCGGCCGCGAGGAACTCCTCGACGATCCGCCGGGCGGCGGCCTCGTCGATCTCGGTGCGGGTCTTGCCGTCCGCGACGTGCTTCTTGGCGCGGTGGAAGATCTGCTGGCCGGCGGCCTCGGTGATGTCGAGGATCTCCGCGATCTTCCGGTGCGGGTAGTCGAAGGCCTCCCGCAGCACGTACACCACCCGCTCGTTGGGGGAGAGGCGCTCCATGAGGGCGAGGACGGCGTACGAGACCGATTCGCGCTGCTCGGCGGTGTCGGCAGGGCCGAGCATCGGGTCCCCGGCGAGCAGCGGCTCGGGCAGCCATTGGCCCACATAGGTCTCGCGCCGGGCGCGGGCCGAGGTGAGCTGGTTGAGGCACAGGTTGGTGAGGACCTTCGTCAGCCAGGCCTCGGGGACCTCGATGCGGTCGATGTCGGCGGCCTGCCAGCGCAGGAACGTGTCCTGCACGGCGTCCTCGGCATCGCTCGCGGAGCCGAGGAGGCGGTAGGCGATGGCCTCCAGGCGGGGCATGGAGGCCTCGAACCGGTCCATGTGGTTCACGGTCGGAGCCATGGCCCGGATTCTAGTGCCCCTCCCGGCAAGCTTTGCCCCGTCGCGGCACTAGCTCTCACGGCGCGCGACAGGCATGGGCTGCGGCTCTGCGCCATTCGGTTCGAATCCTGCCGAGTGCATAGTGGTATGGGCTCCTCGTATCCGCCGTCGGCCGGGGGCCTCTTGGCTTTCCCCGCAGGCATCGGAATCCGGGAGTTCACGCATGGGGTGCATGGGGTGGCAGTGCACCGGGCTGCGGTGGCCGGATGCGCAGGGGGTGCCCGTGCTGGGGTGGCGGCGGGGCGGGGGCGTGCGGGTGAGTGCGCCGGCGTACGGGACGGAGCTCGGGTTCCGGGCCGTCGGGCGGCGGCACTGTGTCGGGGCGCGCGGGAACGCGTGTCCGGTGGCGGCCGTGGTGGCGGGGCGGAGCACGGGGGCGCGGTGCCCGGACTGTGCGCGGCTGGACCGGGCGCATTCGGTGGCCGCCGACACGATCGCCGACGACCCCCGGACGTACCGCGTATATCTCGCCTGGTTCGGGCCGGGGATGGTGAAGGTCGGGATCACCGCCGAGGAGCGGGAGGCGGCGCGGTTGCGGGAGCAGGGGGCCGTGGTGTTCAGCTGGCTGGGACGGGGGCCGTTGATGGCGGCGCGGCGGACCGAGGAGCTGCTGCGGTCGGCCCTCGGGGTGCCGGACCGGATTCCGTACGCCAGGAAGCGGGCCGTGCGCGCGGCGCTGCCGGGGGCGGCGGAGCGGCGTGCCGAGGTTGCGGAGCTCTACGCGCGGGCTGCGGCGCTGGAGGGGGCCGGGTGGCCGGAGTCATTGGAGCGGTTGCCGTTCGAGGCGGTCGATCACGCCGGGGTGTTCGGGCTGGACGGCGCGGTCGAGGTGGCCTGGGCGGTCACCGAGTTGGTGGACGGGGGTGTGGTCGCGGGACGGCTGGTGGCGGCGGCCGGGCCCGATCTGCATCTGGAGACGGCGACGCACGGGGTCGTGGTGCTGGACACCCGGCTGATGACCGGCTGGGAACTGGCGGGCGCCGACGCGCGGGCCCAAGTGGGCGTGCCGGTGGCCGGCATCGGGGGCGGCGGCGTGCAGGGCGGGCTGTTCTGAGATCGTCGGGCCGGATGGTTGGAATCTTCAGGGTGGAATCGTCGGGCCGGATGGTCGGAATCGTCGGGCCGGACATCGGAATCGTCGGGACGGACGCGGGAATCGTCGGGGCCGGGCGGTGAAAGGGGCGCGTGATGAGTGGTGACGCGGACGACGTCGTGCGGTTCCGGGAACAGCTGGGGCTGCCCGGGATCATTGATGTCCATACGCACTTCATGCCGGATCGGGTGCTGCGCAAGGTCTGGGCGTACTTCGACTCCGCAGGGCCGCTGACCGGAATGGAGTGGCCGATCGAGTACCGGCACGACGAGGACGAACGCCTCGCGCTGCTGCGCTCGTTCGGCGTGCTCCGGTTCACCTCGATGCTCTACCCGCACAAGGCGGGGATGGCGGCCTGGCTGAACGGCTGGGCGGCCGACTTCGCGCACCGGGTGCCGGACTGCCTGCACACCGCGACGTTCTTCCCGGAGGAGGGCGTGGAGCGGTACGTGCGCGAGGCCGTGGAGGCGGGGGCGCGGGTCTTCAAGTCGCACGTCCAGGTGGGCGCGTACGACGCCAACGACCCGCTGCTGGAGCCGGTGTGGGGGCTGCTCGCGGAGGCCGGGGTGCCGGTGGTGATGCACTGCGGCTCGGGGCCGGCGCCCGGCAAGCACACGGGGCCCGAACCGGTCGGCCGGCTGCTCGCCCGGCATCCGCGGCTGCGGCTGATCGTGGCGCACATGGGGATGCCGGAGTACGCGGAGTTCCTGGCGCTGGCGGAGACGTACCCGGAGGTACGGCTCGATACGACGATGGCCTTCACCGACTTCACGGAGGACTTCATGCCGTTTCCGGTGGCCGAGCGGGGGCGGCTCGCGGCGCTCGGGGACCGGATTCTGCTGGGTACGGACTTTCCGAACATTCCGTATCCGTATGCGCATCAGCTGCACGCCCTGGAACGGCTGGAGTTGGGGGACGACTGGCTGCGGGCGGTCTGTCACGGCAACGCGAGCGTGTTGTTCGACGTGAGGTGAAGGGGGACTGGAGGGGCTGGAGGGCGCCGGCGGGTGGTGGAAGGCCGCGGAGGGGCGTTTTCTCAGGGAATTCACAGAATCGGGAAAGAGCCCTCTCAGAGGAGCCTCACAGGGTGGGGCCATGACGACGACGACCTCGCCCCAGGGGCGTACCGAACTGCTGAGGGCAAACCGCACCCCCGTCCGTGTGCTCGTGGTGGACGACGAGGCTCCGCTCGCCGAGCTGCTCTCCATGGCGTTGCGTTACGAGGGCTGGGAGGTGCGCAGCGCCGGGGACGGGGCCGGTGCCGTACGCATGGCGCGCGACTTCCGGCCCGACGTGGTGATCCTCGATGTGATGCTGCCCGACACGGACGGGGTCGCCGTGCTCGGCAGGCTGCGGCGGGAGCTGTCCGAGGTCCCGGTGCTGTTCCTGACCGCGCGTGACGCGGTGGAGGACCGGATCGCGGGGCTCACGGCGGGCGGCGACGACTACGTCACCAAGCCGTTCAGCCTGGAGGAGGTCGTGGCGCGGCTGCGCGGGCTGATCCGGCGCTCCGCTACGGCGGCCGTACACAGCGAGTCGACGCTCGTCGTCGGCGATCTGGCGCTGGACGAGGACAGCCACGAGGTCAGCCGGGGCGGTACGTCCATCCACCTCACCGCGACCGAGTTCGAGTTGCTGCGCTTCCTGATGCGCAATCCGCGGCGGGTGCTGAGCAAGGCGCAGATCCTCGACCGGGTGTGGAACTACGACTTCGGCGGGCAGGCGAACGTCGTCGAGCTGTACATCTCGTATCTGCGCAAGAAGATCGACGCCGGACGGTCGCCGATGATTCACACCCGGCGCGGGGCGGGGTATCTCATCAAGCCCGGTGAATAGCCCGGTGAATAGCCCGGTGGATGGGCCGGTGAACGAGCCGGTGAATTCGTCCGTCGGCACCGAGGGCAGGAAGCTCCTGGAGAAGAACGCCGGGGACTGCACCTGGGCCGCCGCCGCCATCGGTTCGCAGAACGCCGCGAGCTGCCAACTCGCCACCGGAGACACGGTGATGGCGATCTGCGGCTTCAAAGGAAGCGGCCCGTCCCCGACGCTCTCCCCGTTCCAGAAGTACGTCGAGGACGGCAGGATCCACTCCTTCGTCGCGGGCGCAAGGGGCGGGGGCGGCGCCAACAGCGGCACCTCCTCGCAGATCTCCTCCTGGGTGGAGGACTACTTCGAGAAGGTCATGGCCGGCAGCGCCACCTTCTACGACCTGACCCGGCCGAAGACCGGCTGAGGCTCAGCGCCGCTGCAGCAGATCCGCGACAACCGGGCGGTGGTCCGAGGCGAGCGTCTCGGCCACCGCCGCGTCGCGTACCCGTACGGAATCCTTCGAGACCGCCACGTAGTCGATCCGCTGCACCGGATCCTGCGCCGGGTACGTCGGCCCGCCGGGCTCGATGTCCGTCAGTTCCTTCCACAGCGGGGCGAGTTCGGGAGCGGCCGGTGCCGCGTTGAAGTCGCCGAGCAGGATCTGCCGCACCTGCTGCCGCGCCGCCCCGGCTCCCGGTGCCGCGTCCTGCGCCATGATCCGGCGGGTGTCGGCGACCTGGGCGGCCCGTACGGACGGGTCGGCGCGGTAGTCGAGATGCGTCACATACACATGCACGGGCAGCCCCTTCACCCGCAGGACCACCTCGCCGAAGCCGGGCGCGAGGGCCGGTACCGGGTTCGGGTCCTGGGTGGAGAGCCGGGTGATCTCGTGGTTCTCGGCGCTCACGATCCGGTGCCTGGACAGCACCGCGACCCCGAATTCGCGCCGGGGCGCACCGGGTTCCGTCGGATCGAGGCTGTAGATCGGGGCGAACGAGACGTACATGTGCAGCCGCTCGGCCAGCTCACCCGCCAGATCGCGCCACTCGCTGCGGGTGCCCCAGTGGACGTCGACCTCCTGGAGCCCGATCACATCGGCGTCCAGCGCGCGCAGTTCGGCCGTCTGCCGGTCGAGATCGAAGACGTTGTCCATGCCGGCGCCCGCATGGATGTTGTACGTGACCACGCGCAGCGGCACCGCGGGTCCCTGCCCGGCGGCCGATGCGGGAGGTGCGAGGGCGGCCCCCGAGAGGCCCGCTGCGATGAGAGCGACCACCGTACGACGACGCAGTGACATACCACTCCAGCCTTTGTCGGATCAGCTGTCGGATCAGCGGCGAGCACGGTACCGCGCGAAAATGAGTTGTACACCGTATGAGGCGAGCTATACGGTGTATGTCTTGCGCCTGTACACCGTATAAGAACCCAGGATCAGGAGTCCGCATGACGGCGACCGCCGCCGAGCAGCACCGCCTCTCGCCGCCGAGCCACCCGCAACGCTGGCTGATTCTCGGCGTCATCTGCCTCGCCCAGCTCACCGTGCTGCTCGACAACACCGTGCTCAACGTGGCGATCCCCTCCCTCACCCGGGAGCTGGACGCCTCCACCGCCGACGTGCAGTGGATGATCAGTGCCTATTCGCTGGTCCAGTCGGGTCTGCTGCTCACGGCCGGCAGTTCCGCCGACCGCTACGGCCGCAAGAAGATGCTCATCGCGGGGCTCGCCCTGTTCGGCATCGGTTCGCTGGTGGCCGGACTCGCCCAGTCGTCCGCGCAGCTGATCGCCGCCCGCGCGGGCATGGGCATCGGCGGTGCGCTGCTGCTGACGACGACCCTGGCCGTCGTCGTGCAGATCTTCGACGACTCCGAGCGGGTCAAGGCGATCGGCATCTGGTCGACCGTCAGCTCGCTCGGCTTCGCAGTCGGTCCGCTGATCGGTGGCGTGATGCTCGATCACTTCTGGTGGGGCGCGATCTTCCTGATCAACATCCCGGTCGCGGTCATCGGCCTGGTCGCCGTGGCCCGCCTCGTCCCGGAGTTCAAGACCCCCAGCAGTGAGCGCCCCGACCTGCTGGGCGCGCTGCTCTCCACCATCGGCATGGCGTCCGTCGTCTACGCGATCATCTCCGGTCCGGAGCACGGCTGGGCGTCGGGCCAGGTGCTGCTGACCGCCTTCGTCGGGGTCGCCGTACTGACCGGGTTCGTGCTGTGGGAGCTGCACATCCCGTACCCGATGCTGGACATGCACTTCTTCCGGAACCAGAAGTTCATCGGCGCGGTCGCAGGCGCGATCCTGGTCGCCTTCGGGATGGGCGGCTCGCTGTTCCTGCTCACCCAGCAGCTCCAGTTCGTCCTCGGCTTCGGGCCGCTGGAGGCCGGTCTGCGTACGGCTCCGCTGGCGCTGAGCGTCGTCGCCCTGAACCTCACCGGACTGGGCGCCAGGCTGGTGCCCAGGCTTGGCACGCCCGTCACCATCGCGGCCGGCATGAGCCTGCTGGCCGCCGGACTCGCCGCGATCGCGCTGCTCGGCGGCAACGGCTACGGCGGCATGCTGCTCGGCCTGGTCGTGATGGGCGCGGGCATCGCGCTCGCCATGCCCGCGATGGCCAACGCGATCATGAGCGCCATTCCGCCGGAGAAGGCGGGCGTGGGCGCCGGGGTCAACGGCACGCTCGCCGAGTTCGGAAACGGGCTCGGGGTCGCCGTGCTCGGCGCGGTGCTGAACTCCCGGTTCGCGGCGCTCGTGCCGGCGGTAGTCGGGGCCGCCTCGCTGCCCGCCGCACTGGCCTCGGCCACCGATGCCGGCGAGCGGGCGCGGATCACGGACGCCTTCGCCTCGGGACTGGAGACCAGCCAGCTAGTCGGGGCGGTGGCGGTACTGGCGGGCGGCCTGCTGGCCGCGGCGCTCCTGCGCCGTGCGGAGCAGGGGGAATCCGCCCGGGCGGAATCGGCCGGGGCCGAGACGGCGGCATAGCATCGAGGCGGGGCGCATCGGACCGTACGAATCCGCGTCGGGTGCGCAGGTACGCAACCGGGCCGTACGGGCAGGTACACAGCTGGTCGTGCGCGCGAAGGGCGCGCGGAAGCTACGTATCCGATCCGATCCGCCCCGGTGGCAAGACGAGGAGAGTGCGCCATGGTGTCCGCGGCCGACCGTGTGAAGAACCCTGCCAGGACCAGCGTGTGGCTGGAACAGCGGACACCGTCGCGCGCCCGTAAACCGGACCAGCCGGCCGGCCTCGACCGGGAGAAGATCACGGCGGCTTCGGTCCGGCTGCTGGACGCCGAGGGCCTCGCCAAGTTCTCCATGCGCCGGCTCGCTGCCGAGTTGGATGTCACCGCGATGTCCCTCTACTGGTACGTGGACACCAAGGACGATCTGCTGGAGCTGGCCCTCGACTCGGTCTACCGCGAGATCGCGCCCCCTCGCGAGGACGCGCACTGGCACGACCGGCTGCGCGAACTTGCCGTCTCCTACCGGGAACTGCTGGTCCGCCATGTCTGGGCGTCACCGCTCGCCGGTCATTTCCTCAACATGGGCCCGTACTCGATGCTGTTCTCGCACGCCATCCAGGACGTGATCCGGGCGACCGGGCTGCCGTTGCACCAGCAGACCGGCGCGCTCTCCGCGGTCTTCCAGTTCGTCTACGGATTCGGCACCATCGAGGCCCACTTCGTGCAGCGCAGCGCGGAAACGGGTCTCAGCCAGGACGAGTTCTTCCAGCAGGCGCTGGGCGCCATCCGGAGCCAGCCGCAGCTCAGCCGGATCGTCGAGGACTCGCAGGACCTGATGGACGCCCGCGGCGGCGACACGGTCGAGGAGATGCGCGACCGGGACTTCACCTTCGCCCTGGACCTGCTGATCGCGGGCATCGAGGCGATGCGGGACCGCGAGAGCCACTGAGGCCTCGCTCGTCCCTCAGTACCCGCGCCCCACGTCCACGGCCGTGTCCGGCACCTGCCGCGCCGCCATCGCCTCCCAGCACGCCGCGAAGTCCATGACGATGTCCTCGTCCGCCGTGATGCCCGCGGAGTGCGAGGTGATCACCGTACGGGGCAGCTGCCGGCACCGGTCACCGCGCGAGCAGGCCCGGCGCCGGAACACGTGGTCGTCGGACAGCACGATCACGCTGGCCCTGGGGTCCCGTTTCGCGTTGCGGGCCCTGGCCCTTTCGGGGTGGGCCGGGACGAAGATCCGGCCCGCGCCGTCGACGCCGCAGGTCAGCGGCGAGCCCTGGGGGCGGCCGTCGGACCGGGTGGTCAGCGGGATCGCCCGGTGCCTGGGCCGTACGAAAGCCGGCAACGCGTTGAGTTCCACGGCGGTGTTCGTAGCGATGCGGGGTGCCGTGTCCGCGGACTACGACGGCAGGGACTCGCCCTGCACGGCCTGGATGTCGAGCTCCACCCGCAGCGTCGTGCCGATCGCGGAGATGCCCGCCTGCACCACCTGGTTGTAGTTCATGGCGAAGTCCCCGCGGCGCAGCTCCGCCGTCGCGTGGAACGCCGCGCGCACCCCGCCCCACGGGTCCGGGCCCGTCCCGAGGTAGCTCAGGTTCAGGTCGACGGGGCGCACGATGCCGTGCATCGTCAGCTCGCCGTGGACCAGCCAGCGGTCGGGGCCCGCCGGGGTCAGCCCGCTCGAGCGGTACGTGATCTCCGGGAAGCGGTCCGTGTCCAGGAAGTCCGGCGAGCGCAGGTGCTTGTCGCGCATGCCGTTGCCGGTGTCGATGCTGGCCGCGCTGATGACGGCGTCGACCCGTGACTGCGGTACGTCCTCGGCGATCTCGATCCGGCCGCCGAACTCGGTGAACCGGCCGCGCACGCTGGAGATCCCCAGGTGCTGCGCGACCGCGCCCACCGAGCAGTGCGCCGGGTCCAGCGACCAGGCGCCCGGCGGCGGCAGCTCCACGCCGCCCTGGCGGGCCAGCACCACCGTGCCGGCCTCGACCCGCCCGCTCGCCGTGACGAGGGCGGTGGAGGCGGCGGGGGCGTACCCGACCGCCGTGACGATCACCGTGTACGCGCCGGCCTGCAGCGGGGTGTCGGTCCGCACCGCCCCGTCCTCGTCGGCGGCGGCCCGCAGCACCTGCGTGCCGGTCATGTCGGTGACCGTCACGACCGCGTGCTGGACCGCCCAGCCGTCCCGCGTACGTACCTGTGCGCGAAGTCCCATCCCGTTTTCTCTCCTTGCTCAATGACTCAATGAGTCGGGCCCCGGGGCGGGGACGGCAGGCCGTCCCCTGCCTGCCGTCCCCACCACCGGGGCCCATTTCCACCGGCCGGTACAGCGTCTCCGCTCGATACGCCGACCCGCCAGGGGTCTGTGGTTACGACCTTGCCCACGATTGTCAGCGGCGTCGCGGTGTCTGGGACCTCCGCCTCCGGCGTTGTCGTCAGTCGCCGACGCTCCGCGTCGACTCCCTCCTCCGCCTTGGATTCGAAGGCCTCGGACACCGCTCCTTCTCCCCCTGCCAATCGTGGGCGAGATCGTTTACTCGCCGGGGTGGGCGAGCTCGATGTCGTGGCCGTCGACCCCGCGACCGGCCACGGTCAGTGCGCCGGCCATCGGCGGGTAGCCGGTCGCGATGACCGAGTACTCGCCCGCGTCCAGGTCGGTGAAGGCGTACGCCCCGTCCTCCCCGGTCGTCGAGGTGGCGACCGCATTGCCCGCCGCGTCGACGAGTGTGACCCGCGCGTCCGGCAGCGGCCGTCGGCCGGAACCGGCCCGTACGACACCCTGCACCAGCGCACCGGACCGCAGCGCGGCCTCGATCCGGGTGACGCCTTGGCTGCCGATCTCCACCGGCAGTGCCAGCGGACGGAACCCGGCGGCGTTCACCGCGACGGTCACCGAACCGGGGATCAGCTCACCGAAGGCGAACTCGCCCGTCCCACCGGACTTGCCGGTGGCCAGCACGTCGCCGCGCACATCGGTCACGATGACCATGGCACCCTCGACGGGCGCGGCGGTCTCGGCGGTCCGCACGATCCCGGCCAGGCCGCTCGTACCGGAGAGCAGGATGTCGTACGAGAGCGGCGCGTCACCGACGACCACGGTGGACGCCTGCGGCTGGAAGCCGTCGGCGGACGCGATCAGGACGTAGGAGCCGGAGCCCGGCGCGTCCAGACCGTAGCTGCCGTCGGCCTGGGCGATGGAGCGCCCCAGCTGCCGGCCGGCCAGCGAGATCAGCGTGACGGCGGCCCGAGCGACGGGTGCACCCTCGGCGCCGCGCACCACACCGTGCACGGCGGTGCCCTGCAGGGTGGCGACGGGGGCTTCCAGGGTGGCGACGGGGGCTTCCAGGGTGGCGACGGGGGCTTCCAGGGTGGAGACCGATGCGGCCTGGGACACCACCGGGGAGGACGGAACGGTGGCCGGGGCCTCGACCGTCTCCGCGACGGGGGCCTCGGCCGTGGCCGGGGCGTCGCTCACGGCGGTCGTCTTCAGCGCGACCTCCTTGATGAAGATCGTGATCAGGAAGGCGATCAGCGCGGCCGGGGCGGCGTAGAGGAAGACATCGCCGACACCGTGCCCGTAGGCGCTCTCCACGACCGTACGGAACGGTTCGGGCAGCGCGTGCACGTCGGGGATGCCCCCGCCGCCGGTGCCACCGTGGCCCATGGCCTCGCCCTTGGGGCCGAGCTCCGCGAGACCGTCCTTGACGTAGTGGGTGACGCGGTTCGCCATGACGGCGCCCAGCGCCGAGACGCCGATCGCACCACCGAGGGAACGGAAGAAGGTGACGACGGAGCTGGCCGAGCCGAGGTCGGACGGAGCGACCTGGTTCTGCGTGGCGAGCACCAGGTTCTGCATCATCATGCCGATGCCGAGGCCCATGACGGCCATGAAGACCGCGATGTGCCAGTACGTGGTGTCGTACCGGATGGTGCCCAGCAGTCCGAGCCCGGCGGTGACCAGGAAGCCACCGCTGACCAGCCAGGCCTTCCAGCGGCCGGTCCTGGTGATGATCTGGCCCGAGACCGTCGAGGAGACGAACAGACCCGCGATCATCGGGATCGTCATGACACCGGACATCGTCGGCGACTTGCCGCGCGCCAGCTGGAAGTACTGGCTGAAGAAGACGGTGCCCGCGAACATCGCGATACCGACGAACAGCGAGGCCAGCGAGGCCAGCGTGATGGTGCGGTTACGGAAGAGGCGCAGCGGGATGATCGGCTCGCTGGCCTTGGACTCGACGACGATGAAGAGCAGTGCCAGAGCGGCGGAACCGATGAGCATCAGGCCGCTCTGCCAGGACAGCCAGTCGTACTTGTCGCCCGCGAAGGTGACCCAGAGGAGCAGCAGCGACACGGCGGCGCTGATGAAGAACGCGCCGGTCCAGTCGACCTTGACCTCACGCTTCACGACCGGGAGCTTCAGGGTCTTCTGGAGCACGATCAGCGCGATGACGGCGAACGGCACACCGACGTAGAAGCACCAGCGCCAGCCCATCCAGCTGGTGTCGGTGATGACACCGCCGAGCAGCGGACCACCGACGGTGGCGACGGCGAACACCGCACCGATGTATCCGCTGTAGCGACCGCGCTCACGCGGGGCGATCATCGCGGCCATCACGATCTGCGCGAGGGCGGAGAGACCGCCGACGCCGATGCCCTGGACGACACGGCAGGCGATCAGCATGCCGCTGCTGGTCGAGAGACCGGCGACGACCGAGCCCGCGACGTAGATGAGGAGCGCTATCTGGACCAGCAGCTTCTTGCTGAACAGGTCGGAGAGCTTGCCCCACAAGGGGGTGGTGGCGGTCATGGCCAGCAGCGAGGCCGTGACGACCCACGTGTAGGCGCTCTGGCCGCCGCCGAGGTCGGAGATGATCTCCGGGAGGGCGTTGGAGACGACCGTCGACGACAGGATCGCGACAAACATACCGAGCATCAGCCCGGCCAGCGCTTCCATGATCTGACGGTGTGTCATCGGCACGCCGGACGGGGTGTCGGACGATCCCCCGTGCTTGGCGTGGCCGCCCCGCACACCGGCTGGTGTGGTCGTAGCCATTGAGTTCCTTGTCTTTGCTTCTGTTACACAGGTGTACGGGTGTGCAGGTCGTTGTCGCTGTCGGCGGGCCGCGGACGGCAGTCGCCGATGTGCTTTCCGGGGGCGCACCCCCCGGGGCCGCGGCAGGCGAAACTGGTGCGCAGCCGGGCGAGCAGCGTGTTGAGCTGTCCGACTTCGTCGTCGGACCAGTCGGAGAGGTTGTGGACGAACAGTTCCGTGACCCGCTGGTTCAGATCGATGAGGAGGTCGCGTCCGGCAGGGGTCAGCCGCAGGATGCGGGACCGCTTGTCCGCCGGGTCCGAGGACCGCTCGATCCAGCCGCGCTCTGCCACATGGGCGACATGGCGACTGGTCACGGACATATCGATGGACATCAGCTCGGCCAGCCTGCTGATCCGCATTTCGCCGTGGTCGCGGAGGAGAGCCAGTACGGCGGCGGAGCCGGCGGGGCATTCGGGGGGCAATATGCGGGCGAGACCCCGCTTGACGGCTCCGACGGCGCTGAGGTGCCGGGCCAGTTCTTCGTACTGACCTCGTACGGCCACGGGCCCCCCAGACATCCCATAGTTCATCTTGTTGCTTAGGGCAACCATAGAAGCCGTTGGTTGCTGAAGGCAAACGAAAAAGGGCTTGCAGAAGTAAAGGAAGGCAAAAGGCTGCGTAGGGCTCGGGTCAAACGCCCAGCGTGTGGGGGGCCGGTGTGGCGGGTGTGTCTCGTGCCACACCGGAGGCGTGGACGGTGGCCCCGAAACGGCAGTAGGCCCGAGTGTTGCTCGAGGCCGGGCCGTCGCCCTGTAGGGCACGAGGTGCCGCCGGACCGCTAGGGTCCTGACCCATGGCACACAACCGTTCCTTGGCGCCCGGCGCGAGGAGCTGTGCGTCTGGCGGGCCATCCCGAACGGTCTTGGATGACCTGGTTCTCCGCTTTCGCACCGCGGTGGCGTCACGCGCCACGCGTGTGATCCAGCCCGCGGCGGGCAGAGTCCCTGGTGCGAGAGGGGTCGAGCGTTGGCCGCAGGACCCTCTCGCACGTGACGACGCTACAGTTCCACAGGCTTCATATCGCAGTATCCGACGAGCACTTCACCCGATCGAGTGGGAACGTATCCATGCGTAATCAGCCGCCGGTAAATGGCAACCCCCAGGGCCCCGAGGGCAACAACGACCCTGCGGGCAGCACTCAGATGTTCCGCGCCTTCGTCGACGAGGGCGAGCCGCAGCGACGGCAGCAGCCGGCCGCTTCGTCCGGACCGAGGACCGGAGTGATCGCCGTGGTCGTCGCGGTGGTCGTCGTCCTCGGAGCGGTCGCCTGGCTCGCGCTCGGCTGACCGGCGCACCGGTTTCCCCGTAGCGCTTCCGTTTCCACCCGTCACTTCCATACGGCGGTGACGTCCCGGGTCTCGACATGCATTCCCAGGGGCACCCGCCAGGCGTCCACGCAGACGGTGTACGTCTTCGTCCGTGCGGCTCCCGCGTCGATCGGCGCGGGCAGCGGCGCGGACGACTCGACGGTCGCCCAGTCGATCCCCAGCCCGCCGATGACATGCGTGGCGAAGGTGACCGTCCCCGACCGCGCCGGTGATCCTCCGGTGTTACGGAACCCCACCGTCACCTTCTCGCACCAGCGCTCGTCCGTGGCCGCCCGTTCCGGGGCACCCACCACCAGCACGGCAGGCCCCGCGGGCGTGGTGGAGCCGGGTGCGGGTACGTATGGGGGCGCGGGGTCCGTGGAGCCGCTTCCCGTACCGCCTGAGCCGCCGGTACTGCCGCTTCCGCTTCCGCCGCTCGTACCGCCGGTACTGCCCGCATCGCCCGTACCGGCTGTGCCAGGAGCCCCCGGCGTTTGGCCGGCTTTGCCGTCCACGGCGCCCGTACCCCCGTCGGGGGAGGCGTCGGCGGAGGTGTCCGGCGAGGGCCCGCCGTCACCGTCGGCCCGGCCCCCGGCACTCCGGCTACCCTTGTCGCCCTTGCTGTCCTTGGTATCCCCGCCGGCCTTGCCGCCCCTGTCCAGTGGCACCAGCGTCACCTTCCCGGACGGCGCCACCGCCCCGGCAAGCGGTCTTTCCGGGCCCGTGCCCGCCGCGCCGACCGCCACGTAGCCTTCGTTCGCCGTACCGCCGCCGCAGGCGGCCAGCGTGCCGCCCAGACACAGCACGGCCGCCGAGGCGACGATCACGGTGCCCCGGCGGCCGGTCGAGTCGCGTATATGGCGTCGCATCGCGCCAGTGTGGCTGACGGTCCGTCAAATCGGAAGTCTCGCGCCGCGGTGTGGCAGCCCGCGGCGGTCAGTCGGCGATGAGTCCTTCCCTGAGCTGGGCGAGCGTACGGGTCAGCAGGCGCGAGACGTGCATCTGCGAGATGCCGACCTCCTCGCCGATCTGCGACTGGGTCATGTTGGCGAAGAACCGCAGCATGATGATCTGGCGCTCGCGCGGCGGGAGCTTGGCCAGCAGCGGCTTGAGCGATTCGCGGTACTCGACGCCCTCCAGTGCCGAGTCCTCGTACCCCAGCCGGTCCGCCAGGGAGCCCTCGCCGCCGTCGTCCTCGGGCGAGGGCGAGTCCAGCGAGGAGGCGGTGTACGCGTTGCCGACGGCCAGGCCGTCGACCACGTCCTCCTCGGAGACGCCGAGCGCCTTGGCCAGCTCCGGCACGGTCGGCGAACGGTCGAGCTTCTGGGCGAGCTCGTCGCTGGTCTTGGTCAGCGCGAGGCGCAGCTCCTGGAGCCGGCGCGGGACGCGCACGGACCACGAGGTGTCGCGGAAGAAGCGTTTGATCTCGCCGACGACGGTCGGCATCGCGAACGTCGGGAATTCCACGCCGCGTTCGCAGTCGAACCGGTCGATCGCCTTGATCAGGCCGATCGTGCCGACCTGGACGATGTCCTCCATCGGCTCGTTGCGGCTGCGGAACCGCGCCGCGGCGTACCGCACCAGCGGGAGGTTGAGCTCGATGAGCGTGTCCCGTACATAGGCACGCTCCGGGCTGTCCGTCCCATCGGGGCCCGGTGCGGGCCCCAGCGCGGCGAGCCGCAGGAACAGCGAGCGGGACAGAGTGCGGGTGTCGATGGCTTCCGGCGAGCTGGTGAGCACAACGGGTGCGGGTGCGCTCTTCGTGAGCGTGAGCACCTTCGAGCTGCCCTGTTCTGCGGACATGCCACCCCCTTGAGGTCGCGGACGGTCGCGTGGAGCCGCGACCTTCGGAGGAACGCAGCCTCCACCTGAATACCGGAGGCGGGGCCACGGCAAACGCGGTTTCCGCAGAATGTCACATGTCGGCAACACGCTGTAGTGACATGTCGACAAGTCTTTGTGGCATCTGTGCAGTTAACGGGGGGTGTGACGCAATTCCGGCCATCCGAACCGGACTTCGAGTGCTCTACCCGAACCGGTTAGGCCTCGATCCTGTTTGCGGATCGAAGTCGGGCGAAGCTGCGGGCCAGCAGTCTTGACACATGCATCTGGGAGACCCCCAGTTCCGCGCTGATCTGTGATTGCGTCAAGTTGCTGTAGTAGCGCAGCAGCAGGATGCGCTGCTCGCGTTCGGGCAGCTGTACGAGCAGGTGCCGGACCAGGTCGCGGTGCTCGACCCCGGCGAGGGCCGGGTCCTCGTATCCGAGCCGGTCCAGCAGTCCGGGCAGGCCGTCGCCCTCCTGGGCGGCCTCCAGTGAGGTCGCGTGGTAGGAGCGCCCCGCCTCGATACAGGCCAGCACCTCGTCCTCGGAGATCCTCAGCCGCTCGGCGATCTCCGCGGTGGTGGGCGAGCGGCCGTGGGCGGTCGTCAGGTCCTCGGTGGCGCCGGTGACCTGGACCCAGAGCTCGTGCAGCCTGCGCGGGACGTGGACGGTGCGTACGTTGTCCCGGAAGTACCGCTTGATCTCGCCCACGACGGTCGGCATCGCGAAGGTCGGGAACTGGACGCCGCGTTCCGGGTCGAACCGGTCGATGGCGTTGATCAGACCGATCGTGCCGACCTGGACGACGTCCTCCATCGGCTCGTTGCGGCTCCGGAAGCGCGCGGCGGCGTACCGCACGAGGGGCAGGTTCGCCTCGATCAGTGCGGCCCGTACCCGGCCGTGTTCCGGAGTCCCCGGCTCCAGGTTCTTGAGCTGGCCGAAGAGGACCTGGGTGAGTGCCCTGGTGTCCGCGCCCCTGGTCCTGCCGGGCGTCGTCGCGGTGCTGTCGGGGGTCTCGGTCTGGACCGTCTGCGCTGCTTGGACCGTCTGGACGGTCTGGACGGTCTGGGGAGGCACTTGAGGCGCTGTACTGGCCGGCACGATGACGCCACCCCTTTGCGGTCAACTTCGGTCAATTCATCCGTCAAAAGCGGTCATAGCATCACAAGACATGTCCACTGTGTGCAAGCACCGTACGACGTCGTGTTGGGGTCAACTTGGTTTAAACACTAAAAAAAGCCCCTCACCGCAATGGTGAGGGGCTCGGGGGACCGGCTACGGCAGGCGGAGCGGGCGGATCAGAACGGATAGTCGGCAATCACCCAGGTGGCGAACGCGCGCCACTGGCCGGCGGCGGCCTGATGGGCCGGATGCTCGATGTAGCGCTTCAGGGCGTCCTCGTCGGCGACCGCGGAGTTGATGGCGAAGTCGTACGCGATCGGCCGGTCGGTGATGTTCCAGGCGCACTCCCAGAACTCCAGCTCGGGGACCTGCCCCTCCAGATCCCGGAAGGCCTGCGCCCCGGCGACGACCCGCGGGTCGTCCTGCTCGACGCCGTCCTTCAGCTTGAAGAGGACCAGATGGCGGATCACGGGGTACTCCTAGTTCACAAGCGCGGACATGAAGTCCCCGACGCTCTGCGCGGCACTCGAAACGCCCTCGAACCCTACCTGGACGAGATCCGCCGCCCGCTCCGGGGACGCGATGATCGTGTACATAACGAAGACGATTACCACGATGAGAGCTATCTTCTTCGCTTGCACCATCAACCCCTGCTTCCCCTTCGATCCCCTGTGCAGTCGGGCGATTCTATCCGCACAGATGGCCGTATCCCTCTGTTGTTTGCGACCACTCACGCGGCCTTTAAGGACCAAGGGCCCGGTCATCGGGGCCCTTTGCCCTCTCCTGAGGCCTCTGTGAGGCCACAGGATGGAGGGTGAGCCCCGCGGATCCGACAGGAATTCCGAGGGGTGAGGGACAGGACGTCACTGTGGGGTCCTCGCCGCGAGCTTTCCCCTGACCGCTGCGAGGGCCTGAACGGCCTGTTCTCCCTCGGGGGAAGCGGCTTGTCCCCCCGATGCCGCTTCCCCCGACCAGGACTTCCCGGACCGGCTGTGGTCCCGGTTGCGACGACCGTCGCGCCCGGGACCACAGCCGGTCCGCGTGCGTATGGCGCGTCGGTACGCGTCGGCGCGAGGCGATGTGAGGCGGTGCGGGAAACTCGAAGGGCCCGACGCGATGCGCCGGGCCCTTCACAAGAGCGGTAGCGGAGGGATTTGAACCCTCGGTGAGTTTCCCCACACTCGCTTTCGAGGCGAGCTCCTTCGGCCGCTCGGACACGCTACCGAGAGAGAGCTTAGACCATCCCGGGGCGTGGACAGAAATCCAATGTCAGAGGTTGCGGAAGAACGCTGTCAGCCGGTCGGCGCAGCTGTCCTCCAGCACTCCGTGGATCACCTCCGGACGGTGGTTGAGCCGGCGGTCGCGTACGACGTCCCAGAGCGAGCCCGCCGCCCCCGCCTTCTCATCGCGCGCCCCGTAGACCACCCGGTCCACGCGGGCCTGGACCAGCGCGCCCGCGCACATCGTGCAGGGCTCCAGGGTGACCACCAGGGTGCATCCGGACAGCCGCCACCGGCCGAGCGCCGCGGCGGCGCGGCGGAGGGCGAGGATCTCGGCGTGCGCGGTCGGGTCGCCGGTCGCCTCGCGTTCGTTGTGCCCCGTGGCGAGCAGGGCGCCGTCCGGGCCGAGCAGGACGGCGCCGACCGGCACATCGCCGGCCCGCGCCGCCAGGTCGGCCTCGGCCAGGGCGTGGCGCATGTGCGCCCGCCACGGCTCTCTTACGGGATCGTGCGGATCTTCTACGGGGTCGTGCGGGCCTCTTGTGGGATCGCACGGTTCGCATGGCTCACGCGGTTCACATGGTTCGCGCGGTTCGCGTGGTTCACGCGGTGCCGGTGGTCCTTGCGGGTGCGGTGGTTCGCTCACCCGCGGACCCTAACGGACGGCCTCCATGACCTCGGCCGCACCCAGCGCGTCCGCGATCTCCACCAGTGCGTCCGTACGCAGCATCAGCAGCTCCGCCTCGGGGAGCCCGAGGTCGGCCAGGACCCCGGTGTCACCGAGCGGGCCCGCCGGTACGGCGTCGGCATCGAGTCCGTCGTCGTCATCGTCGTTGGTGTCGTCGTTGTCGTTGTCGGGGGTGATGTCCGGTTCGTCGTCCTCAGTACCGTCGAGGCCGACGAGCTCTTCGAGGGCGGCAATGGTGTCGTCGGCCCCGGGTTCGCGGCCGAGCAGTTCATCGGTGAGCAGGATCTCCCCGTACGAGGAGCGGGCGGCGGCGGTGGCATCGGAGACGAAGATACGGGGGTCTTCCTCACCATCCACCCGGACGACGCCGAACCAGGCGTCCTCCTGCTCGATGAAGACGAGCACCGTGTCCTCGTCCACCGAGGCCGCGCGGGCCAGATCCGTCAGGTCGGACAGGGTCTCCACATCGTCGAGTTCCGTGTCGCTCGCTTCCCACCCGTCTTCGGTGCGCGCGAGCAGTGCGGCGAAGTACACCGTGACTCTCCCACTGGTCATAGGGGTGTCGGTCCGGCGGGAGGGCAGTCGGTGGTCCGGCTGTCCTGCGTCCCGCCCATCGGAATCGTGGCAGAAACAAGGCCATTGCGAGAGGAGTTCGGCCGTTGCGTCGGCCATCAGTTCTCCTGGACGCCGCCACCAGGGGGACGCCGGGCCGCCGTCCGACCTACCAACGGAAGGTTCGCATCCGCATGGCCTGGCGCATTCGGGCGGCTCGCGCCCGGCGTGGCTGGACCCGGTCGCGGAGCGCCTTCGCCTCATGAAGCTCGCGCAGGAACTGGGCGCGCCGCCTGCGGCGCGCCGTCTCGGTCTCCCGCGGGTCTTCGGCGTTCTGCGGGACCGGCGTGTCCGGCTGGTCCCGCTCCCGCTGTTCCCCGTCCGGCATCGGCTCATCACCCCAAGGCTGGGTCCGTATGCCACCACCTTCCCTCCGAACATGCGGTTGATGCCAGCGCACGGGTGCGAGAGGCCCGGTTACTGTTGAGCCCATGCGGATCCACGTCGTCGACCACCCACTGGTCGCGCACAAACTCACCACCCTGCGCGACAGGCGCACCGACTCCCCGACCTTCCGGCGGCTCGCCGACGAACTGGTCACCCTGCTCGCCTACGAGGCCACCCGGGATGTGCGCACCGAACAGGTCGACATCGAGACACCGGTCACACCGACGACCGGTGTGAAGCTGTCGCACCCGCGGCCGCTGGTCGTACCGATCCTGCGGGCCGGTCTCGGCATGCTCGACGGCATGGTGCGGCTGCTGCCGACCGCCGAGGTGGGCTTCCTGGGCATGATCCGGGACGAGGAGACGCTCCAGGCGTCCACGTACGCGACGCGGATGCCGGAGGACCTCTCGGGCCGCCAGGTGTACGTCCTGGACCCGATGCTGGCCACCGGAGGCACGCTGGTCGCGGCCATTCAGGAGCTGATCAAGCGCGGCGCGGACGATGTCACCGCGGTCGTGCTCCTCGCGGCGCCCGAGGGCGTCGAGGTGATGGAGCGCGAGCTGGCGGGTACACCGGTGACCGTGGTCACCGCCTCGGTCGACGAGCGGCTCAACGAGAACGGCTACATCGTCCCGGGTCTCGGTGACGCGGGCGACCGGATGTACGGCACGGTCGGCTAGGACCGTCGTCCGGATCGGGCCCGAGCGGGTCGGGTACGGCTGCCGGGCCCGGCAGCCGTCAGCAGGACGGCGCCGGGGACGGATTCGTCAGGGCCGTGAGCGCGTCGGCGGCCGACTGGGGCGTGCTGAACGCCGTGAACTTCGTACCGAGAATCAGATCGACGTCCGCCGTTCTGCGGGCGTCGGTCTTGAGGACGGCCCCCTGCAACTGCGTACCGAGGACCGGGAACGAGCCGTTCGTGGCCGACGGAGCGCCGAGCAGCACCCCCGGGCCGGCGACCTTCTTGTCGTACGCGGCCGGGGCGTTTCCCACCTCGCCGATGGTGAAGCCGCGCTTCTTCAGCTCGTCGGCGGCCTTCTTGGCGAGGCCGCTGCGCGGTGTAGCGTTGTAGACGTTGACGGTGATCTTCGCGGGCTTCGGCAACGCCTTCGCGGGTGTGGACGGCTTGGCCGACGAGCAGTCCGTCTTGTGGTCGGCGGCGTTGGCCTGCCTGTTGCCGCCCGTGAAGACGTCGATGAGCTGCAGCGTGCCCCATCCGGCCAGCCCGAGGGTGACCACGGAAGCGGTGGCAGCGAGGATCAGTTTGCCGCGACGCCTGGGGCGGCTCATGCGCGGGTACTTGTCGCCCGTGATGCGGTACTTTCCGCCCATGCCGGGGGGAGTGAGCATGCTCATGGGCGCAGCGTAGTGCGGTCCGGTGATGATGCCTACTAAATGATCAATGGATCGCACCCGTCCGGGTGTGAAAGCACCCGAACGAACCCGGCGCGAGCCGTCCGAAGGGCCTACGGGTCCGTACGGGAATCCGCAGGGTGTCCGCGGATCGCCCGGATCGCCCGAGAGCCTTCGTCAGCCGAGTTCGAGTACCCGGGCGTGGAGTACCTGGCGCTGCTGAAGCGCGGCGCGGACCGCGCGGTGCAGTCCGTCCTCCAGGTAGAGGTCGCCCTGCCACTTCACGACGTGCGCGAAGAGGTCGCCGTAGAACGTCGAGTCCTCGGCCAGGAGGGTCTCCAGGTCCAGGTTGCCCTTGGTGGTCACCAACTGATCGAGGCGGACCGGCCGCGGCGCGACGTCCGCCCACTGCCGGGTGCTTTCCCGGCCGTGGTCGGGATAAGGCCGCCCATTTCCGATGCGCTTGAAGATCACACGGAAAGCCTACCGGGCAAGAGCCTCCGGGCGCAGCCATGGGGCAGGACTGCGATGCTGGCGATAACGCCATAAACCCAGGCATTCCGGAATAGGGGCCGTGATGAGTGACAGCGCCAGCACGGGTGGAGGCGCGGGTTCGGACACCGGCGGCGCCGGAGTGTCGCCGGCGCAGGCGCGGGAGATCGCCGACGGGTACGCCGTCTGCGTGGTGTCGTCGACTCGGTGTCGTCGGCCTGGTGTTGCCCAGTCGGTGTCGTCTACTTGTCGGCTGCGCGTTCGGCCGCCCTGGCCGCCTGTTTGGCCTGCTGCTTGTACGCGCGGACCTCGGCGAGTGATTCCGGGCCGGTGATGTCGGCGACCGACCGGTGCGAACCCGCCTCGCCGTACGGCCAGGGTGTACGGGCCGGAGAAGGCCCATTCCATCGGTACCTGCTGGTCCATCAGCATGCCGACCAGAGCGGCGAGCTGGGCCACCCGGAGAGCCCGGGTGCCCGAAGGGGCAGCGGCGGCTGCCCCCGGCCGGCGGGATCCGGGCTGGACGAGGCACCGGCACGTCGTGAAGGTGGAGTGGTGGGGCCATCACGACGCGCCTTCGACCGGGGCGCGGTCAGGGGAGATGACGATGCACGCACCGGAATGGGACCAGGAACACGACCACGAGCGTGACCACGGGCACGGCCAGGAGCAGGTGCACGACGACACCCAGCGCGAGTCGAGGGCGGCCGAGAGCCGGGACGCGGCGGACACCCCGCACCTCTACCGTGCGGCGGCCGCCGGGCGGGCCGACGTGGTCGGGACCGGCGGCATGAGCGTGCTCCAACGGGCGGTCGGCAACAGCGCCGTGGGATCGATGCTCCAGAGGCAGGAGGAGGACGAGCGCTCCCCCGTGCACAACGTGATCTCGTCCGGCGGCGGGCAGCCTCTGGACACCGATACCCGCACCGACCTGGAGGGGCGGATGGGCGCGGACTTCTCCGATGTGCGCATCCACACCGACTCCGCCGCGCATGAGTCGGCGAAGGGCGTGGGCGCCCACGCGTACACGGTCGGCAACAACGTCGTCTTCCAGCGTGACGCGTACGATCCGTCCTCGACACAGGGCCGTACCACGCTCGCCCATGAGCTCACCCATGTGATCCAGCAGCGCAACGGCCCGGTGGAGGGCACGGAGGCGCCGGGCGGTATCCGGGTGAGCGACCCGTCAGACCGCTTCGAGCGGGAGGCCGTCGCGAACGCCGACCGGGTGCTGTCGGACCCGGCTCCGGCATCGGATTCGGCATTGGATTCGGTATCGGATTCGGCGTCTGGTCCGGCGTCGGATTCGGCTCAGGCGGCTGCGACCGGCGCGGTCGGGCATGACGTGTCCCCCGCCGCGTCGTCCCCCGCTGTGCAGCGGGAGGCGACGGAGGACGAGGACGAGCAACCCGCCGACGTACAGGGTTCCTTCGTCCAACGGGCGGAGGAAGGGGCCGAGGAGGAGGAAGAGGCCCCGCCCGCCTGACCGGAGTCAGCCCGCGGTGTCCGTCCGCATCGTGCCGCCGAGGAACAGCGACTCCGCACACCGCGAAGGCGTCGGCGCGTTCACCGGCTTGCCCACCTTCCGGCAGTCGACGGTCATCGTGACCTTGCCACCGGCGGGCACCAGGATCGGCGTGACGAAGTGGTAGTCGGAGTCGCGGAAGTTCTCCATCGCGAGCCGGAGCACGGGCGCGTCCCGCCCGGAGGAGACCACGAGCGTGCCCGCGTCGCCCTGCGGGTTCTGGACCACGATGTCGGTCAGCTGGAAGGTGTGCCCGGCGGGCACCTGCAGGGCCGCCGAGGTGTTCGACCCCCCGCCCACCGAGTCCCTGACCTGCACCTGCGCACTGGTCGGGGCGGCGGCCGCCGAGCCGTCGGAGGTGCCGTCGGACGCGCCGGGGTTCGGCGAGGTACTCGGCTTCGGTGAGGCGCCGTTCGCACCGGAGGAGTCGCCGCCGCCCGAATCCGCCCCGGCCGTGGGGCCGGGGCTCGGGGCGTTGCTCTTGTCGGCCGCGGCGGCGGACCGTACCGCTTCCGGCGTGACCGCCTCCCGGGCCGCCGACTTCACGGCCGGTCGCAGCAGCGCGTACCAGAGCCCGACCAGCGCGATCAGCAGTACAGCCGCGGTGATGAGGGCCCGGGGAAGCCAGCGCGGCAGGATCGGATCCTGCTGGTACGAACCGTCCAGGACCACCGGCGCGACCGGATCCTGCCCCTCCGCTACATCCGGCGTGGCGACGACCTGGAACGGATGCGTGACCGGCGTGCCGCGCCACACGCGCTTCGCCGGCCGGATCCGCAGCTTTCCGAACTCCGCCCGGCCGGGCGCGATCTGCAGCGTGTCCGTCGCGAACGTGACCCGGGTCCGCTCCGTACCCGACTGGGCCCCCAACCGTACGGTCGCGGGCGTGTTTCCCCGGTTGTCGACGGCGAGTTGGTGCCGGCCGCGCCACGCGCCGTGCGAGCTGCGCGGTACCAGCTCGGCGGTCGTCTCGGTGAACGGGAGTACGGTCACCCGCCCTTCGGGCACCACTGTGTCGCCCTGCTCGCTGGTGGGCACCACCCGGATCCCGAAGGGCGTCTCCCCCGCGGGTACGGTCGAGTCGCGGGGCGGACGCAGGACGAGAGAGACGGCCTGGGTGTCGCCCGGATACAGCGACAGGCTCGCCGGCTCCACCGTCGACCAGGCGGCACAGGCACCGACCACCTCGAAGCGGTATTCCTCGACGGTGCTGCCGGAGTTGAGGATCCGCAGGGGGAGGACCGTCTCCTCGCCCGGTGCGGCAGTGACGGACGAATCGTCGAGGCTTGCCGTGAGACTCATAGGGCGCACCGTAGGGTCGGCGCCGAACGCCGACATCGGCCGTGAAGGAACACTTCCGGGCAGATTCTGTGCCCGGATCGGCTTTTTTGTTTCCCTGTAGGTATACGCGGGAATCGTTTGACCGCCTCAAGACGAATGAGGCACACAAGAACAGCCGTGATGGTTGTGTTCAGTGTGATGCCATCGGCTGTTGCCCAGGGGGAGCATTGCCATGGAGCGCACCACTGTCGCATTACGGGCCCAGGATCCGATCTCGCAGGCGGGCGTGGCCAGTCAGTTGCGAACCCGGCCGGAGGTCA
This sequence comes from Streptomyces sp. NBC_00846, assembly GCF_045207325.1. Classification (NCBI taxonomy): domain Bacteria; kingdom Bacillati; phylum Actinomycetota; class Actinomycetes; order Kitasatosporales; family Streptomycetaceae; genus Streptomyces; species Streptomyces sp. NBC_00846. The sequence goes on from NZ_CP108846.1 coordinate 3,901,348, forward strand.
GCGTGACGGACTGGGGGGAGGGTGACTCCTCGCCCCAGATCGTGGTCGTCGTCGTGGACGCGGTCGATGACGAGGTGCTGACGATGCTGCGCAACATCCAGCGCACCAGCACCTCGCGCACCGTCCTCGTCACCACGGACATCGACGAGCAGAAGCTGGTGAGCGCCGCGGAGTGCGGTGTCGCCGGTGTGGTCAGGCGTTCCGAGTCGACTCCGGAACATCTGGTCCAGGTCATAAGAACGGTGGCGCGGGGCGAAGGCCATCTCCCGTCCGACCTGCTGGGCAGGCTGCTGGAGGAGGTCGGACGTCTCCAGGGGCAGGTGCTCGGTCCGCGTGGACTGCACTTCACCGGTCTCGCGGCGCGGGAGGTGGATGTGCTGCGCCTGGTCGCGGAGGGGTACGACACCGCCGACATCGCGACGAAGCTGGCCTATTCCGAGCGCACGATCAAGAACGTGCTGCATTCGGTGATGACCCGGCTGCAACTGCGGAACCGGTCGCATGCGGTGGCGTACGCGATGCGGCAAGGGCTGATCTGAGCGGTCCGTACGCCCGTGTCCGGCGGATGAGGTGGCTGCCCGAAAGGGCAGTGGGGGCTTCCCGAGGGTGTGACTTCCGTACCGCTGCGGGTCGGCCGTGCGTAGGGGACCGTGACCCGGTACACCGATCGGCCGAGGGTGGGGAGGACTTCCGTGCGCTGGTTCCAGCCGCTTCAGCGGGTACCGCGGTCACGGACGGGTCCGGTCGCCCGGCCCCGGTCCTCCGCTTCGCGCAGGACTCTCAGGACTCTCGCGATGCTCCGTGTTCCGGCGCTTGCCCTTCTCCTCGTGGCCACCGGCATCGCCCCCGGCTCGGCCGTAACCGCCGAGGCGCCGGCAGTGGCGGTGCCCGAGCCCTGGGTCACCCCTGCCGAGTTCACCGACGCGGTCGACCCCGGTGGTTCCACCGGTGTGGCGAAGCAGGTGCGTACGCCCGCGATTCCGCCGAAGCCGGATGTGGTGCTGTTGGTGGACGGCACCGGGAGCATGAAAGTCCCGATCGGCGATGTGCAGAAGGGCTTGAAGTCCATCACGGCGAAGGTCCGTGAACAGCAGCAGGATTCGCGCTTTGCGGTGGCCACCTATGGCGACGAGAAGGATGACCCGACAGCGGAGTTCGCTGTCCTCCAAGGACTGACGACAAACCTGGACAACGTACAGAAGGAGGGTGTCGACAAGCTGAACACCTTACGTGGCTACAGGAGCAAGGGGCCGTCCGAGGACTGGATTTACGCGCTGTGGAAGGTGGCCAACGGAGCGGACGGCGAAACTGTCTTCCGGGACGGCGCCAGCCCTGTGGTCGTCCTGGTCGGTGACGCGTCGAGCCACAACCCCAGCAACAAGATCCCGTATGAGGAAGCGGTGTTCGCGCTCCAGGACAAGGGCGTTCGCGTCATCGCCGTCGACGTGACGACCGAGAACGGTGACGGACTCAATGGCGACGGATATAGCAGCCCCACCTACCAGGACCCGTACCACGAGCCCGACCAGGCCAAACGGATCACTGCAGCCACCAACGGTCGCATGCTCAACGGAATTCCCGGGGACGGAGTGACCGAAGCCATCATCGAGGGCTTCAATAACCTCCCCACCTCCGTCGGCTACCGCCTCGACAACTGCGACCCTCACCTGTCCGTCAGCCTCGACCCGCCCACCCAGCAGGTCACCAGCGGGAACACCGCGCACTTCGCGGAGAACATCGACGTCTCCGCGGACGCTCCCCAGGGCACCCGGCTGACCTGCACCGTCCAGTTCCTGATGGGCACCCAGCCCCCGGGCACGGAAACGATCGGGCCGGCCGCGGTGGTCGATCCGGACTTCCAGGAGCAGATCAACATCGATGTGAACGACATCGACGCGCCCGTCGTCACCGTGGACGATCTGACCGTCCGGGCCAAGGACAAGAAGGGCGCGCGCGTGACGTACGGCGCGACCGCCCAGGACGCCACCGACGGCACGCTCCCGGTGACCTGCACCCCGCCCTCCGGCTCGCTCTTCCCGGTCGGCCGCACCACGGTGACCTGCTCGGCGACCGACTCGGCGGGCAATACGGGGACGGACACGGCGGAGATCGAGGTCCTTCAGGCCCCTGTCCCGCCCTCTGCGGATGTGGCGATGAAGGTCGACGTCAGCCCGGACCGTACGTACACCGGCCGCCCGGCCGGCGCCCGCTTCACCATTACCAACGCGGGTCCGGACGCGGCGACGGGCGTGGTCATCGGTTCCACCTGGCCGAAACCGTCCAGGGCGAAGGACCGCAGGCTGCCCGCCCTGACCCGCTGCACGGCGGCCGAACCGTGCACCATCCCGGCCGGTGGCCGTATCGAGGTGACCCAGACGGCGAGGTACCGGGCCGCGGTCACCGGAGACGTACGGGCCACGGTGCGCGGCACCCTGCCCGACCGCCGGAAAGCCAACAACCAGGACACCGACCGACTGCGCGTCCTGAAGCCCTCGCTGACCGTCACGCCGCAGGTCGCCAAACCGGGCCAAGTGGTTCTGGCACGTGGCAAGGACTATCCGCCGGGGCAGACCGTACGTTTCACGTGGAACAACGGGATCACTGCGGAGATGTCCGGTGTGGTCGTGGGCCGCGACGGCACCTTCGAGGTCCAGGTCCCGGTCCTACGCAAGGACAAACTCGGCCCCCGGAAGCTCCGGGTGGACACCGGCGACATCGACCGGTTGCAGAAACCGGTCCTGGTGGTCCAGCGGAATCTCCAGCCACCGGACTTCGCGGGCCGCGCATGAGCGCCGGCGGCCGTACGGGAGCGATCGGGTGATCCACGAGGTCGACGACGTACTGCGGGCCCTGATCAGGGCGGAGGTGCTCGAAGGCGGCCAGATCGCGGTGGTCTTCGACGCCCCGACCCGGGAGTGGGCGGCGAAGGTCAACGCCCCCATGGTCAACCTCTACCTCTACGACATCCGCGAGGACATGCGCAGGCGCGAGCGGGGGCTGCACAACGACTACGACGAGCGGGGCACGATCGTCGCGCGCCGCCGCCCACCCCGGTTCTTCAAGCTGTCGTACCTGATCACGGCATGGACGAAGCGCCCGGAGGACGAGCACCGGCTGCTCTCCTCGCTGCTCGGCTGTCTGCTGCGTTACGAGGCGCTGCCGCCGGAGCGGCTGGCGGGCACCCTGGCCGAGATCGGGGCGCCCGTACCGATGTCTATCGCGCTGCCGCCGCCGGAGGACCGTTCGTTCGCCGATGTGTGGAGCGCGCTGGGAGGGGAGTTGAAGCCCTCGCTCGACCTGGTCGTCAGCGTGCCGGTGACGGCGTCTCCGAGCTATGTGGTCGGCCCGCCGGTGGGGGACGAGGGGTTGCAGGCCCGCTTCGGGGACGTACCCGAGGAAGCCGAGCCGTTGTCGGAACCGATGCCGGGGCGCGGCGGGCTTCCGGTGTACGGAGGCCGACCGGGGCGGCCGGGCCGGGGCGTTCCCCGTACCCCCGACGCGGGACGGCGGCGCGGCCTGTCCCTCCGCATCACCGAGACCCGCAAGGCGGCCGGTGCCTCGGAGGGCATGCGGGGCGGCACGGCAGACCACGCCGAGGACAACACGGGGGACGGCGCCGAATGACCACCGCGGGTGACCCGAATCTGCGTCATCTCCTCGCCCGCGCCGTAGCGGTGGAGCAGCGCATCCGCCGAGCGGTCGAGGCCCGGCAGCGCACGGACCCGGACCCGGACGACGCCTTCCGCGGCCTCTACCTCACGGACGAGAACATCGCCCGCCTGCTGGACGAGGAGGAGGCCCGCGCCTTCCCGTACCCGGTTCCGTTCTCCGTTCCCGATGACGACGACACGTCGGCCGAGCGCTCCAGGCTCACCTCCCTGACAGGGGAGTTCGGTCTCACCACGCTCGACATCGAGATCCTCCTCATCGCGCTCGTACCGGATCTCGACGACCGCTTCGAGGCGTTCTACGGCTACCTGAACGACGACGTCACCCGCCGCCGCCCGTCCATCGGTCTGGCCCTGGGGCTCTGCGGGCTGTCCCCCGCCGACCAGGTGGCGCGCGGCCGGCTGTCGGCCCGCGCGCCGCTCCGCGAGGGCCGTCTCCTCCTCGCCGAGGACCTGGACCGCCCGTTCCTGAGCCGTGCGCTCCGCGTCCCCGACCGGGTCACCGCGCACCTCCTGGGCGACGACACCCCCGACCCGCGCCTGGCGGAACTCCTCGCTCCCTGGCACGCCGTACCGGGCGTCGGTGACCCGGCCCCGCTCGCCGCGGCCCTCGCCCGGGGCGCCCCGCTCGCCTACCTCCGGGAGGACCAGGGCGGCGCCGGCACGGCGCTCGCGGCCTCCGCGCTGACCCACGCGGGCCACCGGGTCCTGGGCCTGGACCTGGCGCGACTGGCCGAGGATCCGGCCCCCGCCGAGGCCGTCCGCTCCCTGGTCCGCGATGCCCGGCTGACCGGCGCCGGCCTTGTCTGCGCACCGCTCGACGCGGTCTGCCGTGAACACCCGGAGCTCCTCCGGCTCCTCACCGGCACCCCGGTCCCCACGATCCTGGTGGGCCGGGCCCCCTGGGACGCGGCCTGGTCCGCCGCCCCGCCGCTCCTCCTGCATGCCCCCCGCGTGGAACCCTCGACCCGGGCCGCCCTCTGGACCGATGCGTACGACGCCCCCGTCCCCGAAACCATCGACGTGGACCGCCTGCTCTCGCCGTTCCTCCTCACCCCGGAACAGATCACCCGCGCCGCCCGGGGCGCCGCCCAGACCACCCACCTGGACGGCGGCATCCTCACCCCCGACCACGTCCGCCAGGGCGCCCGCGCCCAGAACGCGGCGGGGCTGGACCGCCTGGCCCGCCGCATCGAACCCACCGTCAGCTGGAACGACCTGGTCCTCCCCCCGGACACCCACGCCCAACTCCGCGAACTGACCGCCCGCGCGCGCCACCGCGACCGGGTCCTGGGGGAGTGGGGCATGCGCCCCGGCGGCGGCAGGGGCCGGGGCGTGTCGGCCCTGTTCGCGGGGGATTCCGGCACCGGAAAGACGATGTCCGCCGAGGTCATAGCCGCGGACCTGGGCCTGGACCTCTACACGGTCGATCTGGCGACGGTGATCGACAAATACGTGGGCGAGACGGAGAAGAACCTGGAACGGATCTTCTCCGAGGCGGCGGGCGTGAACGGAGTCCTCCTCTTCGACGAGGCGGACGCCATCTTCGGTAAACGCTCGGACGTGAAGGACGCCCACGACCGCTACGCGAACGTCGAGAGCGCGTACCTGCTCCAGCGCATGGAGTCCTTCGACGGCCTGGCCATCCTCGCCACCAACCTACGGGCCAACCTGGACGACGCCTTCACCCGCCGCCTGGACCTGGTCATCGACTTCCCGGTCCCGGACCCCGAACAGCGCCTCGTCCTCTGGGAGCGCTGCCTCGGCCCGGTACTTCCCCGGGGCACGGACCTGGACCTCCCCTTCTGCGCGGAGAACTTCGAGCTGGCGGGCGGCAACATCCGCTCGATCGCGGTGACGGCCGCGTACCTGGCGGCGGACACGGGCGAATCGGTGACGATGCCGACACTGATCCACGCGATCCAGCGCGAGTACCAGAAGCTCGGCCGGCTGACGCTGGCGTCGGAGTTCGGGCCGTATCTGGGGCTGCTGGCCTGAGCGCCCGACATCTGTCGACCGCCTGGAGATCCGCTTGCTGTGTCCGGACGAGCCGGTCGGGCACAGCGTCAGGCGATCACGACACGGGAGCCATTGCAGTTGGCAACGATCTCCAACTGCCCACCGAGCGCGGCAATGTACGCGGCGATTGTTCCAACCTCCGTGGCTGTTGTCTTCCCACGTTCAATGGCCGACACCCGCTCCTGCCGCACGTGCATACGATCAGCGATCTCGCTCTGGGGCAGACCCAGCTGTTTCCGCATTTCGACCAGTCGATGCGCTCGCGCCTCGGCCACCATGCGATGGGCTCCGCGCTCGATCTTCTCAAGATCCTCGACATCGAAGACCTCATTCTTCACTTCGTCCCAGAATGGAAAATACTCAGTTCGACGTGCCCTTCTGCCGCTGAGTCATGTGTGCCAACCACACCCGACTCCACGTCACCCCTGGAGCCCCAGGGTGCGGTTGCTGAGCTTACGAACCCTGGTTGGCGACTCGCGTACGCTCCGCCAGTCTGTCACGGAGCTCCGACAGGTCGTCATCGGGGAATTCACGTGCGAGAAATTCCAGTCCGTCGCGCAAGTAGGGCAGTGACACGCACATTCCATAGTTGTCTGCGTCCGGCTCTGCGAAGAGGTACTGCCAGTCGTAGAGACCCCTCGTGCGCAACATGACGTCGAGGTAGTCGCTGTAGCTGATGTGGAGCCGAGTAGGACCCTGCCGGATGTCGAAATACCAGATCTCCGGCGAGTCCTGATTATGAGTGAACCTCAGTGCGGAGTATGTCCCCGTCCCTCCCACCGGGTGGGTCTCGAAGATCCTGAACTCCTCGACAAGTCTCCCTATTTCGGAGGTCGCCGGGTCAAAAGCCGAGGGCTGAGGTCCGCGTACCACGGCCTCGGCAAGGTGCACAATGTGAAATTCTCCTGCAATTTTGTCAAATGGCTCCAGGGCGCGCCAGGAGAAAAGGAGGTTCGAGTAGCGATGAAAATTCCTGGTTAATTCGACAGGTAACGGCATGTCCTGGACCAGTCGCATGATCTTAAATGCATCTTCGGCTCGCTCCATGTAAATAGCCACAGGTCCGCGGTCGTAGTTCTCCGTGTGGATGGACGTGCACGCCTGGACTTGTTCCACCGTCTTGCGAAGCCTGCATTCAAATTCGGTTTCCATGTCATCCTCCGATTCCCTTTTTGTGCGGCAGTTCCGTCGAGCGGATATCAGTCGAACCTGAGTCGTTGTGTCGCATCGGCGTTTGTGAGCTGTGTCGTGAGGTGTGGAAATTTACTGATGGCGTCGGAGAGGCGGGTGAGGGTTGTGCTCTCTACTAGTTTTTTTATCGCCTTCGCGTCGGCTCTCCCGATGTTGAGGGAACTGAAAGTGGCGTACTTCTCTGTCGGTACATTGATTCGAAGTACATGATGTGGCGCCACTCCGAACCTGAGCCGTTGTGCTGCATGGGCGTTTGTGAGTTGTGTCGTGAGGCGTGGAAATTTGCTGATGGCGTCAGCGAGGTCGATGAGTGGGGTCTTTTTCACGAACTTTTTTATTTCGTCCGCATCTGCTCTTCCGATGCCAAGGGAATCGTAAACGATGTACTTCACTCCTGACAGGTTGATGCGAAGCACGTCGTTGGTCAGTGGCGCAGGTGGGTCCTGTGTATCGGCGAAAGAGCTGGGGCCGTTGCCTGGCCGAGGTGAGCGCTCGGTCCACGTTCCACCAGAGTGTTCATAGCCACCCCACTCGACCTCTATTCTCTCGGGGAAGCCGGGGTGTGTCGCGTAGTAGCTGACGTTTACGTTGTACCAAACCATGCGTTCGAGTGCTGTGCTGGTGGCCCCCTTGTTGAGGGACTTCGTGGCCGGGTTCTCCACAGCCCAGAGGAAAAGCGGATTATTGACGAAACCCCTCGCCGGGACCAGGTTGGAGTCCTTTGCGTCGCCTCCAAGGAATGCGGGGAGCAAGTGCATCTTCACCCATGCGTTATTGTCGGCTGCCGTGTTGTAGGTCTCGGCTACGTTCCATCCTGTCAGGGTTGCACCGTTATATGTTCCTGCCTCGCTACCGTGCTTGATGTCCTTGTTGATGTAGCTGGACTTGAACGGCCGGGCGAGGACGCCGTTTTCGAATGGCGGGAGCACTGGAGGCGGCAGAGGGGGAGCGGCGCCCGGCCTGCGGGCCAGTACCTGGGCCAATTTGGAAAGGGCTGCCAGGAGGGCTTCGTAAGCATCCTGCTTGGCTTGCGATCCCATGGGCTGGGAAAAGAAAGCGCGATTCAGTGACTTGACTTTTGCCTCATTCTTTTTGACGTCAGAAAGTGCGGCGCGAGACCCGCTTTCGGCATCCGGGCCTGCGGCGTCCAATTCGGTTTTCCAGTCCCGCATGTACTTTTGGATATCTTGTGGGGTGCTGTGCACGACAAGATCGGCGTCCGCGTTTTCCCCGTTGAGCTGGACTTTGTGGCCCTCCTTGTCGAGCGACTCGAAGTTTTTCTTGGGGGGTGGGTAGGATGAAGGGCCCTTTTCGTTGATCTTCCCCGTCTCTTGCGTGTTTCGTTTCTTGCGGTCAGACTTTTCCCTGAGTTTCTTCCACAGTGCCTTGCCCTTCTTCGCGATGAAATCCACGATCTTGTCGATCGCCCGGTTCACCGGGCGGGCCACCGAGTGGAACACGCTCTTGACCTTGGTGGCCAGGCTGCCGATGCCGAGCAAGGAGGCCAGGAAGCCGATCAATAGCGGGACGCTCGCCGCGAGCGCCGTTTCGACCATCTTCGGGACGCCCGCCTTGCCGCCATTGGCTATCGCCACCACCGCGTCCAGTACCGAATTGACGAACTCCACGATCTGGGCGCCCTGGTTCACGATGAACGTGACGATGTCGATGATGCCTTTGACGGCGCGGACGAAGGCGGAGGCGGGGTTGAGGAGGGAGATGATCCAGGTGATGCCCGCGATGATGACGGTGGGGATGAGGTAGCTGGTGAGTTTTTCGAGGATGGTGGCTTTGAGGTCGCCGGCTTCCTCGGTGATTTCCTTGACGGCGCCTGCGGGGCCTTCGGCGGCGAGTTTCTTGGCGACGGGGACGGACTGTTCGACGGCGCTCATGGCCTGGTCGGGGATGCCCTTGCGGGTGATGCGGGTGCGGATGTTGGCCCAGGTCAGGCCGAGGAGGGCGCCGATGAGCTGGATGATGCCCTTGAGATCGAACTTCTGAGGGAGTTCGAGGCCCGCCTTGACCGCGGTTCCGAGCAGCCAGGAGACGACCCCGGTCTTCAGGTGCTCGGCGATGTTCGTGATGAAGAGGTTCAGGCCCGCGCCGACTGCCGACACCAGGTTGCCCAGGAAGCCGATGGGGTCCTTGATGATCTTCATGATCGCGCCGGCGGCCTTGGCGAGGATGCCGAGGAGGAGGTTCTTCAGTTCGTTGATCGTCTTGATGACGCCGACGATCGCGTCCTTCGCCTTGTCGACGAGGCCTTTGTTGGCTTCCTGGAGCTTCTTGATCTCCTCGTCGACCTTGTTCAGGGCGGCGGTGTATTTGTTGGCGAGGTCCTGGACGAGTTGTTCGGACTTCTCGTTGACGGTGGCTTCGAGGTCGTCGAACTTCCCCGCGAAGTCCTTCGCGGCGTCCTCGCCGAACTGGCGCAGGTCGGCGGGGAGTTTGTCGACCTCGGCCTTCAACTCCGCACGGCCCTTGGCGATGCGGGCCTTCGCCTTGCCGAGCTCGGCGCCGATGATGTCGGCGACCGAGGAGATGACCGTCTGCATCTGGGCGACGTAGAGCTTGCGTGCTTCCTGGAAGAGGTCGTTGGCCTCCTTCGGCATGCCCATCAGCTTGTCCTTGGCCCACTTCGCCGGGCCGAACATCCCTGAGTAGCGTTTGTCCTTGTACTTCTTCATGCGGCGCTTGTGGTCGGCGGTGAACGCGTCCCGGGCCGCTTTCTCTCCTTGGGTGAACGCCGTGTCGACCTTTTTGTCCAGGTCGGAGAGCGTTCCCTCGACGTCCTTCTTCGTGCCGTCGTAGACCTTCTGCAGTTTTGCCGTGACTTCGGCGCGCTTCTTCTCGTCCTTCGACTTCGTCCCGCCCTTGCCTCCGTCGACCTGCTTGCCCGCCGAAGCGCGGGTCGCGGTCAGGGCGGTCATGGCCTGTGCCCCGGAGGCCGCAGCCCCGGCCTTCGCCGTGTTCAGCTGCTGGGCCTCGGCCGCCTTCCCCTTGGCGGGGGCCTTCGCCGAGTCCGTTTCCGCCGTCTTCTTCGCGGAGAGAGCCTCGTTGAACTCCGGTTCGTTGCTCTTGGCGAGCTGGTCCTCGGTGACCTCGGCGTCCGCCATCGCCTTGTCGTTCTCGGCGGGGCCCTGGGAGAAGTCCGTCACGGAGGCGGGTTGTTGGGCGGGGATGGCGTCCGTGGCGGAGGGGGCGCCCGGATTGGCGGGCGGCTGGTCCGGGGTCATCGGGGTGACCGGCTTGTCCTTGGCCGCCGACGTGTCCGGTGGGGCCTTGGTTGCGGTGTCGATGTCCTTGGCGGAGGACTCTTTGCCGTCCGAGACCTTGCCGTCGACCTCTTCCTTGATCTTGTCGGCCTTGCCCGACTTGGAGAACTTGTCGGCCTGGTCGAGGTTCTTCGGCGCCTGGGCGTCGATGGCCTTGTTCACGGCGTCGATGAACGCCTGCTTGTTGAACTCGCCCGGCTTGGCGGCATTCATCTTCTCCGCGTTCGCCGCCTTGCCCTGCGCCTCCTTGTCATCGGGGGGCGCGACCGCCGCGTCCTGTGCCGATTTCGACTCGGTGGCGGCAGGGGCGTGGTGGGCCAGACGGACCCTCTTCGCCGCCACATCCGCCTTGACCTTGTGGAAACCGGGGGCCTGGGCGGGGGAGGGTTTGACCGGGGCGGTGTAGCGCTGGGCGACCAGGCGGGAGACGGCCGCGTTGCCCGCCGCGCGTTGCAGACGCTGCAGGCTGCGGGGGTCGGGGGCGGGGCGGTCAGCCAGTGGGCGCTCCGGCGCCGTCGTCGTACGCGAGACATCCGTACGCGAGACATCCGTACGAGCAGAGGCGGGATCCTTCTCCGGAACCGCCTTCATCCGCCCTCCCGACCGTACATGTGCCCTGCCGCCGTCCCAGGGTGCGGGGGCGGTGGATCGCGTACGCAGCACGCCGGGACGAGGCCGGGGGCAGCGCCCGCTGGGCCGGACAGCGCGGAAACGTTGCCTGATCGGGCAGCGGCCGGTGCACGGGCGGGCGGCCGTGTGTCCGTTCCCGGTGATCGCGGCTGTCGCGAGAATTGCGGGCGTTCCCCGGCCAAGGAGAGACTCACATGCCGTCGTACCTGTCCCCGGGCGTCTACGTCGAAGAGATTGAGTCCGGATCCCGGCCGATCGAAGGGGTGGGCACCTCGGTCGCCGCTTTCGTCGGCTTCGCGCAGAAGGGCCCGTTCGACGAGCCGACGCTGATCACGAACTGGAGCCAGTTCGCCGGCACGTTCGGTGACTTCGTCGACGGCACGTACCTCGCCTCCGCCGTCTACGGCTTCTTCGCCAACGGCGGCGGCGTCTGTTACGTGGTGCGCATCGGTGACGGTACGGAGCCCCCGGCGGAGGACGGGAACCACGGGGCCGACGGGCAGCTGCCCGCCGGATCGGAGACGCAGCTCGGGCCGTACGCGGTGAAGCCCCGCCCCGGTGCGGCCGGTGAGATCACCGTCGAAGTGACCGAGGTGGAGGGGGACGATCCGCCTTCCGACGTATTCCAGCTGATCGTGAAGCGGGACGGGCAGGTCGCGGAGACGTACCCGGGCGTCACGACCAAGCGCAGCAAGGAGAACGTCGCCACCCGGGTCAACGCCAAGTCGGAGCTCATCGAGATACGGGAGTCCGGGCGAGGCGCCGCGCCCGCCAGGCCGGAGCCGCAGACCGTCACCCTGGCCCCCGCGGCGCCCGCGTCCCCCGGAGCCGGGGCGCTGACCCCCGAGGTGTACGTCGGCGATCCCGACCGCCGGACCGGGCTCGGCGGGCTCGAAGCCGTCGAAGAGGTCACCACGATCGCCGTGCCGGACCTGATGAGCGCGTACGAACGCGGGCTGCTGGACCTGGAGTCGGTCGTCGCCGTGCAGCAGGGGCTGATCAGCCACTGCGAGCTGATGGGCGACCGCGTCGCCATCCTCGATCCGCCGCCCGGGCTCAGCCCGCAGCAGATCCGCGCCTGGCGCACCGACCGCGCCAACTTCGACTCCAAGTACGCCACTCTCTACTACCCCTGGATCAGGGTCGCCGACCCCTCCTCGGGGCGCGCGCAGCTCGTCCCGCCGAGCGGTCACATCGCCGGGGTCTGGGCACGCAACGACGAGTCCCGCGGCGTGCACAAGGCCCCCGCCAACGAGGTCGTACGAGGGGCGGTCGCCCTGCAGACCCAGCTGACCAAGGGCGAACACGACCTGCTCAACCCGATCGGGCTGAACTGCATCCGGTCCTTCCCCGGACGCGGCATCCGGGTCTGGGGAGCGCGCACGCTGGCCTCGGACCCGGCCTGGCGCTACCTGAACGTCCGGCGCCTCTTCAACTACCTGGAGGAGTCGATCCTCGCCGGGACGCAGTGGGTCGTCTTCGAACCGAACGACGACGCCCTGTGGGCCCGTATCCGGCGCACGGTCTCGGCGTTCCTGGTCAACGAGTGGCGCAAGGGAGCCCTGTTCGGGCTCACGCCGGAAGAGGCTTTCTACGTCAAGTGCGACCGTGAGACCAACCCGTCGGAAAGCATCGACGCGGGTCAGGTCATCTGCGAGATCGGGGTGGCACCGGTCAGGCCGGCCGAGTTCGTCGTCTTCCGCCTTTCCCAGCTGACCGGGGGTACCGGAGGCGTCGACGAATGACCGCCGGAAGCCGGGCCGAGCCGTGCGGACGAACTGTGGTCCGCTGAGCCGTAAAGGAGTCTGTTGTGCCACTTCCCGATCTCGACAGCACCGTCGGGGCCTCCTTCGGCCTCGAATTCGACAGCGTCGTCATCAAGCAGATCACCGAGGTCAGCGGTCTGAAGATGGAACAGGACGTCATCGAGCTGAAGCAGAACACGGCCGACGGCCGCTACGCCATCAAGAAGCTCCCGGGCCGGCCGAAGGCCGGTGAGGTGACCGTGACCCGGGGTCTCACCGAGGACAACAGCTTCGAACGGTGGATCAAGGACTCCCGGTTCGGCCGGATGACGGCGGCCCGCCGCAACGGCGCCGTCATCGTGTACGACCACGAAGGCGTCGCCATCAAACGCTACAAACTCATCAACGCCTGGCCGAAGTCGCTGGAGATCGGCACCCTGAAGGCCGGTGACACCTCGGTCCTGACGGAAAAGCTCGCGATCACCTACGAGAGCATGGAAGTCGACTGATGCGACGTACGGCACCGGCACCGGCTCCGGCCGAGGCCCTTGAACGGCCGGACGGGCAGCTGTCGGCCGGTGGTGGCGGGCGGCCCGGCCAACGGGACACTCTGCGTACGGAGTTCTCCTTCGAGCTGCCGCGCGGGTACGTCGACGAGACGGGCGCCGTGCACCGTACCGGAGTCATGCGGCTCGCGACCGCGCGCGACGAACTCGTGCCGTTGCGGGACGACCGGGTGCGCGAGAACTCCGCGTATCTGTCGGTCGTGCTCATCGCCAGGGTCGTCACCCGGATCGGCACGATCGACGACATCCATCCCGGCATCATCGAGGACCTCTTCGCCTCCGACCTGGCCTTTCTGCAGGACTTCTACCGGCGGATCAACGCCGAGGGACATACCCGCGCCGCCGTCACCTGTCCGTCCTGCCAGGAGGAGTTCGCGGTGGATCTCGCCGGTGGCCGCCTGGGGGAATCGTGACGTACGCGGCCGACCTGCTCTACGAGGAGGTCGCGTACCTCGCCTACCACTTCCACTGGCCGCTCGATGAGCTGCTGGACCTGGAGCACCAGGAACGTCTGAGGTTCGTCGCACAGATCGCTCGCCTCAACGGGCAGTAGCGAAGAGCGCAGGGAGGGCGGGAGAATCCATGGGCCTGATGTCCTGGCTGCGCGGTGGCGGGCGCACGGAGACGGGTACGGGCGGGGCCACGGGTGCGGGTGGGGCCACGGGTGCGGTCGCGGGTATGGAGACCGGCGGCGCCGGTGCCGCTCCGGCGGCCGTGCCGCGTGAACGGTTGGATCTGGCCGAACTGCCGCCCATCCAGCGGACCCTGGGCACTCAGGACCTGGTCATCGACCCTGCCGGATTCCAGGGATCGCTCTCCACCCGGCAGGACGCCTCACTCGGGACCCCCCTCGGACATCTCGTCAGCCCGGACGCGCCCACCGGGCTGGTGCACGGGATCACCGCCCCGGCCACCGTGGACCGCCCGTCGCCGGTGCAGCGGTCCGTGGAGCGTCCGGTGGAACTGCCGCCGGCCCGTGCCAGGTCCGTTCCCCTGTCCGTTCCCCTGTCCGTTCCCCCGTCCGTGCCCGTGCAGCGCGCTGCCGCGGGCGGTGCGCCCGCGATGACGTCGGCCGGGGAGTCGGCCGTGGCGGAATTGCCGGTACGCCAACTGGTGGGCGAGCAGCCTCTTGTACCGACATCCGAGGCGGCCGCGCCCGATTCCTCGACCCCGCCCACGCCCGTACACTCGCCCCCGTTCCCGCCCCCGCCTGTACAGCGGTCGGTGATGCCGCCGACTGCGGGCCCACCCCGGCGGGCGCCCGGTCTCGGCGCGCCGATGTCCGCGCTGCCGCCCACGGCGCAGCGACAGGCTGCCCACGCCGGACCGGACACGGAGGGGGTGGCCGGAGCGGTTCCGGTTGCCCGGAGTGCGGCGGACGGTGGTGCAGGTGGGGTCCCCGAGGTTCCTCGGGCGCCCGCAGCCCCGGAGCCGGCGCCCGACTCCGACGGGCCCACCGCGCCGCTGCTCGGCGACCATCCGCTGCTCGCCGCCCCGCCGGAGTCCGTACCCACGCCCGCTCCCGTCTCCTCGTCCGGTTCGGCGGTGCAGCGGACTCCCGCCGTGCCGTCGCGGGCTCCCCTGTCTCCGCCCCCGGCCACCGCTCCGGTCGCGCCGCTGCTCGCCGACCGGCCCTTGACGCTCCAGTCCGGGCGGAGCGGTGGGCCGGACGCCGTACAGCGTTCCGCCGTGGCCGGAGTGGCAGCGTCTCCGCCGGCCGGTGCGGGGCCGGTGCCGGGCCCGGGGCCGACTCCCCTGCCCGATGCCGTTCCGGTGCGCTGGACGTCCGGCGGACCGGGGGCGCCGTCGACGGCGGCGACACCATCCGTACCGGCGGCGCTGCAACGTACCCCCACGACTCCGGGGCAGGCGGCGGGTGCGCCTTCCCCGCTGCTTTCCGCCCTGCAGCGGCAGGCAGCCGGGGGGCCGCCGGTGCCTCGTTCGTTGCCGGGTTCCGGTAGCCGTACCGCACCGTCCGCCACCCACGCGCCCTCCGCGCCGTCCGCGCCCTCCGCGCCGTCCGCCCCCTCCGCGCCCTCCTTCACCTCGGCCGGTTCGGTCGCCGTGGCCGCCGGGGTGGCGCAGCGGATGGCCGACGGCAGTGTCGTCTTCGGGTCGCCGCCCCCGCCGTACGCGCCCCCCGTCGTCCAGCGCGAGACGGAGACCGAGGAGCCACCGCCACCGGAGCCGCGCCAGGAGCCCGCGCCCGAACCCGATCCGGAATCCCGACCGGAACCGGAACCCGGGCCTGCGACCGGGGCCCACGTCGCACCGGGAGCCCCCGGCGGGGCGCCCGTCGTCACCGACGAGCTGGTACGCGCCCTGTACGCGCCGCTCAGCAGGCTCTTCAAGGCGGATCTGCGGCTGGAACGGGAGCGAGCGGGGTTCCTCATCAACACCCGGCACTGAGGAACGGCGATGAACAGCAGCGAAACCACAGGGAATTGAGAGGTACGTGCCATGGCCACCGCCCAGGACAACGATCCCGCCGTCAGCGTCTGCTTCGTCGTCACGATCGACGACATCGAACTCGGGTCGTTCAACACGTGTGACGGGCTGGGCTGTGAAGTGGTGCTCGAAACACGCGAGGAGGGCGGAAACAACGGGCATCTGTGGCAGCTGCCGACCCGCCTGAAGTACTCCAACGTGAAGCTGTCCAGGCCGCTGACGAAGGAGACCGAGAAGGTGGCCCGCTGGTTCGCCACCATGACGACCGGGTTCAGCCGCAAGACCGCGCACATCGAGGCGCGGACCGGAGACGGGCAGAAGGTGGCCCAGTGGGGGCTGCTGGAGGTCGTGCCCGTCCGCTGGACCGGCCCCTCCTTCACCCCCGAATCGCCGAAGGTCGCGATGGAGACGATCGAGATCGCCCATCACGGCTACGTGATGGAGGGCTGACCGCCGTGAGTGGTGCGGGTCCCATCGCGTTCAGCGCCGCCGGTACGTCCGGGGCGTCGGCGGGGGCGAAGGCGGGGAAGGGAGGTTCGGCCCGGCCCAAGCTGGAGCACGCCTACCTGGAGCTGCGGACGCCGCCGACCGGCGGCGGCCTCACGCCCGGCGGCCCGTGCGGACGGATCGGCTTCCAGTTCAACCCCAAGGAGCTGAGCCTCACCAAGGCCGCCTCCTGGAAGCGGAGTCCGGCCAAGGGCGCCAAGAGTTCGGGTCCGCCGGAGTACCAGGGTTCGCAGCCCAGCAAGCTCACCGTGGAGATGTTCTTCGACGCCAGCGACACCCAGGACACCCGCGTGGTGACCTCGGTGGAGCAGCTCTTCGCATGCTGCGTACCGACGAACGAGACCCGTCAGCAGCAGCGTTCGTCGCCGCCGTGGGTGGTGTTCCACTGGGGCGGGCTGACCGGGTTCCCCGGCTACGTCAGCCAAGTGCAGGCGAAATACACCCTGTTCACCACGTCGGGTGTGCCGATCCGGGCGGTCTGCCAGGTGACGATGGAGGAGATCAGCGGCGACACCCCCGGTCAGAACCCGACGTCGGGCGCTCTCGCGGCCCGCCGGGTGCACCGGCTGGGCGCCGGGGACTCGCTGCCCTCGCTCGCCCAGCGCGAGTACGGCGACCCGGCCGCCTGGCGGGTGATCGCGGAGGCGAACGGGATCGACGACCCGATGCGGCTGGCCCCGGGACAGCAGCTGCTGCTCCCCGCGCTCGACGAGATGTCCCGGCTCGAAGAGACCCGGGACAGGGGGCGGTCCTGATGGCGCAGCCGGGCGTCGCGACGGCGCTGGTGGTGGAGTTCGGCGGCCGGCCACTGCCGCCCAAGTTCGTGAACACGCTGGTCGAGGGGTACGTCGACGACAGCCGGACCCTTCCCGACCTGTTTCTCCTGCGCTTCCGTGACCCGGACCGGGTGCTGCTGGAACAGACCGGGCTGAAGATCGGCAGCGAGGCCCGGCTGCTGGCCCGCGCGGGCGGCGACACGGCACCGAAACCGCTGCTGAACGGGGTGGTCACCGCCCTGGAGGTGGAGCTCGACGACACCGGTACCTTCACCGTCGTACGCGGGCTCGACGAGTCGCACCGGCTGTTCCGGGGACGCCGGGTGGCCAGCTACCAGAACATGACGCTCGCCGACATCTGCGCCCAGGTCGCCCAGCGCGCCGGACTGAAGCCGGGAACGGTCGACGTGGCCGGGCCCGTACTCGAACACATCGCGCAGCCCAACGTCACCGACTGGGAGTTCATGCGCGACCTCGCGGAGGAGGCGGGCGCGCAGGCGTACGTACTCGACGGGCAGCTGCACATCACCCGCCCCGCGGAAGCGTCCGGCGCGCCGGACGGCTCGGCGCGGGCCGACCGGAATCCGCTGGTGCTGGAGATGGGCAGCAATCTGCTGCGCTGCCGGGCCGGGGTGTCGTCCGCGGAACAGGTCTCCGAGGTCGAGGTGCGGGGCTGGGACGTCAAGACCAAGCAGCCGCTCGTCGGGCGGGCGCCCGCGGGGAAGTCGGCGACGCTGGAGCTGGGGGTGAGCGCGGCCGAGGTGTCCGCGCCGTTCGGCGAGGCGCGTTTCGTGGTCACGGACGCGGCGTACGGGGCGCAGGCGCAGGTGGACCAGGCGGCGAAGGCCCTGGCGGAGCGGATCGCCGGATCGTTCGCCGAGCTGGAGGCGGTGATCCGGGGGAATCCGGAGGTGCGGGCGGGCAGTGCGGTGGCGCTCAACGCGGTGGGGGCGCCCTTCGAGGGGCGGTACACGGTCACGTCGTCGCGGCACGTCTTCGACCCGGTGCGCGGGTACGAGACCTGGCTCACGGTCTCCGGGCAGCAGGAGCGTTCGTTGTTCGGGCTGACCGGCGGAGGGCCGGGTTCCGGCGGATCCGGGGCAGGGTCCGGTGGCGGGTCGCGGTGTGCCGGGCTGGTCAGCGGGACGGTCACGGACACCCACGATCCGGAGGGCTCGGGCCGGGTCAAGGTGCGGTTTCCGTGGCTGTCGGACGAGTACGCGAGCGACTGGGCGCGTACGGCGCAGTCGGGCGGGACGAGCGGCGGCGAGGCGTTCATCCCCGAGGTCGGGGACGAGGTCCTGGTGGGGTTCGAGCACGGACATCTGGACCGTCCGTACGTTCTCGCCGGTCTGTACAACGGGAAGGACCGGCCGTCACAGGGCAGCGGTGGTGGTGGCGGGAGCGGCGGCGGGGGCGGTCAGGGCGGCGGACCGGCCGCCGCGGTGGCCGGTGCCGTGGCCGGCGACCCGGCCACATCGGCCGCCACCTCCGAATCCGCCCTGGGAACCCCGCTGGTCGACCCGACCAGCGGGGCCGTCAACCGGCGTTCGATCGCCTCCAAGAGCGGGAACCAGCTGGAACTCCTGGACGGTGCCAACGGACCGCAGGGCGTACGCCTGCTCACCGGCGACGGAAAGCTGAGGATCGATCTCGACCGCAGGGGCACCGTGATCGTGATCAACAGCGACGGCAGCGTGAACATCGAGGCCAAGCAGCAGGTGTCCATCAAGGCGGCCCGCGGCATCGCGCTGGACGGCGGTCAAGGAACGCTCGAACTGAGCGGCGAAAGCGTCACGTTGACGTCCCGCAGCGGCGTGAAAGTCGACGGCGGGAACGGCGAGTTGAAGCTCTCCACCGGCGGCACGGTGAACGTCCAGGGCGCCCGGGTGGCGGTCGACGGAACACAGCGGACCGACATCAAGGGCGGCGGTTCCCTGGCCATCAACGCACCCCTGGTGAAGATCAATTGACGGCGCGGACGCGCTGAGCGAGAGGAACGGACTGCCATGTCAGCAGCCGCGGCGGCAGCCGCACGGGTCGGCGACCCCACCGGACACCCGGGCACGGTCGGGCCGCCCGGTGTCCCGTCCGTGCTCATCGGCGGCCTCCCCGCCGCGACGGTCGGCACCCCGCACGTGTGCGCGTCGCCGCCGCCCGCGGTGCACCCGCCGTCCGCGCTCGCGCCGCCCGGCAGCACCTCGGTGCTGATCGGCGGGCAGCCCGCCGCCCGCGTCGGGGACCTGGCCGCCTGCGGCTCACCCGTCGTGTCGGGCTGCCCGACGGTGCTGATCGGAGGCTGAGCGTCCATGGGCCAGCAGTTCATCGGCGCGGGCTGGGCCTTCCCGCCGCGTACGGACGCCACCGGCTCCATCGCCCTGGTGCGCGGCGAGCACGAGCTGGAGGAGTCGATCCGGCTGATCCTCGCGACCTCACCGGGTGAGCGGCCCATGCGGCCGGAGTTCGGCTGCGCCATCAACGACTACGTGTTCGCCCCGGCGGACGCGGGTACGGCCGGTCAGCTCGCGTACGAGGTTCGGCTGGCGCTGGACCGGTGGGAGCCCCGGATCGAGGTCACGGAGGTCGTCGTCCGCTTCGACGAGGCCGACAACGGGGTCCTGTACATCGACATCGGCTACACCGTACGGGGCGCCAACGACCCCCGGAACCTCGTCTTCCCGTTCTATGTGATCCCGCAGCACGAGGAGGTGGACGGCGCGTGACGCTGCCCAGCCCGCATCTGGACGACCGCCACTTCCAGGGCCTGGTCGACGAGGCGAAACGGCTCGTCCAGCAGCGCTGCCCCGAGTGGACCGACCACAACGTGTCCGACCCCGGCGTGACCCTCATCGAGGCCTTCGCGACCATGGTCGACCAGCTCGTCTACCGGGTGAACCGGGTGCCGGAGAAGAGCTACCTGACCTTCCTCGACCTGATCGGGGTCCGGCTGCACCCGCCCACGGCCGCCCACACCGATGTGACGTTCCGGCTCTCCGCGCCGCAGCCCGAACCGGTGCGGGTGCGGGCCGGTACGGAGGTGGCCACCGTCCGTACGGAGACCGACGAAGCGGTCGTGTTCACCACCGTCCGCGAACTGTCCGTCGTGCCGTGCGAGTTCGCCCACCTCGCCACCTGGCCGACGTCCGGTGACGCCGCCGACCGTACGGAGGAACTCACGCTCGGCCGGGCCGTCCCCTGCTTCGACACGACGCCCACGCCCGGCGACGCCCTCTACCTGGGCCTGTCGGCCGCCGTTCCGTCGGGCGTCGTCGTGCTGCGGCTGGACTGCGCGGTCGAGGGCGTCGGCGTGGACCCGCTGCGGCCGCCGCTGCTCTGGGAGGCATGGGACGGCAGTGCCTGGACGGTCTGCGAGGTCGAGAAGGACGACACCGGCGGCTTCAACCGGTCCGGGGAGCTGATCCTGCACCTTCCGGAGGGCCACACGCCGGCCGTCGTCGTGCGCCGGACCGGCGGCTGGCTGCGCTGCCGGCTGGTGGAGGCCGCCCCCGGGCAGCCCACCTACATGGCGTCCCCAGTGGTGCGCCGGATCACGGCGTTCACGATCGGCGCGACCATCGGGGCCGTTCACGCCGAGACCGTCACCGACGAGGTGCTCGGCCCGGCCGAGGGCGTACCCGGGCAGACCTTCACGGTGAGCCGCCCACCGGTCGTCCCCGGCGAGTTCGTCGTCGAGGTCGCGGATCCGGCGGGGGGCCCGCAGGGCACGGAATGGACCCGCGTCGACGACTTCGCGCACTCCGGCCCCGACGACCGGCACATCACGCTCGACCCGAACTCGGGGCGGGTCGAATTCGGTCCGGCGGTACGGGAGCGGGACGGCTCCGTCCGCCACTACGGCGCGGTGCCGCCGAAGGGCGCCACCGTACGCGTGCGTTCGTACCGTACGGGCGGTGGCCTGCGCGGCAACGTCGCCCGCTCCACGCTCCGGGTGCTGCGCAGCGCCATCCCGTACGTGGCCCGGGTGGAGAACCGGCGGCCCGCGCTCGGCGGCGTCGACGGCGAGACGGTGGACAGCGCACGGGTGCGCGGGCCCATGACACTGCGGACCCTGCACCGGGCCGTCGTACCGCACGACTACGAACTGCTGGCCCGCGAGGTCGCCCCCGACGCGTCCCGGGTCCAGTGCATCCCGGCCGGCGGGGAGTCGGACGTCGAGGCGGGCGGGGTGCGGCTGCTGGTCGTGCCGGCCGGGCGCAGCGACGAGCAGGGCCGGATCCAGTTCGACGAACTCGTCCCGCCGCAGCACACCCTCGCCCTGATCGCGGGCCATCTGGACGAACGGCGGCCCATCGGCGCCCGGTTGGTGGTCGAACCGCCCTACTACCAGGGCGTCACCGTGGTCGCCTCGGTCCAGGCCCGCCGGGGCGTCGTGCTGGAACGGGTACGCGAGGAGGCGCTGGCGGCCCTGTACGGCTACTTCAACCCGCTGAGCGGCGGACCGGGCGGCGAGGGCTGGCCGTTCGGCCGGCCGATCCAGTCGGGCGAGGCGTTCGCCGTCCTGCAACAGGTGCCGGGCGTGGACCTGGTGGAGGACGTACGGCTCTTCCCCGCGGACCCCGTGACCGGGCAGCGCGGCGAACCGACCACGAAGATCGCGCTGGACCGGCACGCACTGGTCTTCAGCTACGAGCACCAGCTCCGGGTACAGGAGGCCTGACCGTCATGCGTACAGCCGTGAACGGTCTGCCGACGCCGCACCCGCTGATCGAACAGCTCCCGGCGGTCTATCTGGAGCAGGACTTCCTGCGACGGTTCCTCGCGGCGCTCGACGAGGTGCTCGCCCCGGTCCTGCTCTCCATCGACAATCTGCCCGCCCACCTCGATCCGCGCAGCGCGCCCGAGGACTTCCTCGCCTGGCTGGCCCAGTGGGTGGCCGTCGACATCCGCCCGGACCAACCGGCCGAGCAGCGGCGCGCGACGGTGCGCGGCGCGGTCGAGCGGCACAGCAGGCGCGGCACCCGGCGCGGTCTCGCGGAGGCGGTGTTCCTGGAGACCGGGATCGAGCCGGACATCGTGGAGAGCGGCGGTACGGCGTGGTCGTCGACGCCGCACACCCAGTTCCCGGGCGGCCCGCGGCCGTGGGTGACGGTCCGGGTTCGGGCCGCACAGCCGTACCAGGTCGACCGGGTGCGGCTGGAGGAGCTGATCCGTACGGAGATTCCGGCGCACGTGGGCTTCGACCTGGAGGTCTCGTGATCTGCGAGGCGTGCGGACAGAGCAATGCGCCGGGGACACAGTTCTGCACGTCGTGCCAGGTGTTCCTGGAGTGGGAGGGGACGGGGGACGGGGCTCGTCCTGCGGCCCCTGTTACGCCAGTTGCGCCGGCCGCGCCTGTTACGCCGGATCCGCCCGTCTCCACGCCCGAGCCACCACCGGGACCACAACCGACCCCTCAGCCCCCCGTCGTGCCGACCCCTCCAACCCCTCCAACCCCTCCGGCCGCCCCGCGTCGTCCCGGAGACGAGCCGGACGAGCCGGTGCCCGGCCCTGAGGCGCTGCCCGACGTACCCCCGGAC
The DNA here is from genome assembly GCF_045207325.1 of Streptomyces sp. NBC_00846. Classification (NCBI taxonomy): domain Bacteria; kingdom Bacillati; phylum Actinomycetota; class Actinomycetes; order Kitasatosporales; family Streptomycetaceae; genus Streptomyces; species Streptomyces sp. NBC_00846. The sequence goes on from NZ_CP108846.1 coordinate 3,923,710, forward strand.
CCCCCGCACGCACCCCCGGGCCCGCCTCCCGTCACCCCCGTCCGCTGCCCCAACTGCCGTACGGAGAACGACCCGGACCGCGCCCTGTGCATCCGCTGCGCGCTCCTCCTCGACCCCGGTGCGCCGCCCGAGGTCCGGCCTCCGTGGTGGCGCCGGATCCTCCGCAGGCGACCGCGCCAGGCGCCCACCGCCGGTACGCGGCCGCGGCGCAGGCTGTGGCGCCGCCCCCGGCTGACGCTTCCGATCCTGCTGATCGTGGTGGCGTGCGGCGTCTGGTTCGCTCTTCCGCATCTGTCCGGCTGGTTCGGCTTCGCCAAGGACGAGACCGGAACGCCGGAGGCGGTGCCGCCCACCCGGTTCCGGGCCTCCAGCACGGCGCCGGGCCACCCGGCGGGTGCGGCGTTCGACGGTTTCAACAACCGTTACTGGGCGCCGTCGGCCGCGGGCCCCGAAACGGGCGTGGGCCAGTACCTGGAGTGCGACTTCGAGCAGCCGGTACGGGTGCTGAAGCTGGTGGTCTTCTCCGGTACGTCGACCAAGATGGACGAGTTTCTCACCCAGGCCCGCCCGGCCAGGATCACCGTCCAGCTCACCTCCGCCGACGGAACCCGGATCAGCAAGAAGCTGAGGGTCAAGGACCAGCCCGGTCAGCAGACGTTCGACCTGCGCGGCTCGGATATCGTCCGGGCCAGGCTCACCACCGACACCGCCTACGGAGCGGGCAAGGACCGCCGACTTGCCGTCGCCGAGGTCGAGTTCTTCGGCCGAAGGCCGTGAAGTGCTCTTCGCGTCCTCCTAGAATGCGCGTACGCCTCTGCCCCTCCTCGCGGGTACGGCCGTACGGCCTGCTCGGCGGTGTTCCCCGTGATCGGAGTCCTTCATGACCGCAGGTTCGGATACGCCCGTGTCCCGGATCGACACCAGCAGGCCGCACCCGGCACGGGTGTACGACTACCTCCTGGGTGGCAAGGACAACTACCTCGTCGACCAGGAGGTCGGCGAGAAGCTCCCCGAAGTGGCCCGGCGGGCCTGCCGGTTGAACCGGGCGTTCATGCACCGCGCATCGGCCTGGGTGGCCGGGACGGGCGTCGACCAGTTCCTCGACATAGGCACCGGCATCCCCACCGAGCCGAACCTGCACCAGGTCGTCCAGGCGGTCAATCCGGCGGCCAGGGTCGTGTACACCGACAACGATCCGATCGTCCTGCGGCACGCGGAGGCCCTGCTGACCAGCACACCGGAGGGCGCCGCCTCGTACATCGAGGCGGACGTCCGCGATCCGGAGGCGATCCTCGGACACGCCCGCGGGATCCTGGACTTCAGCAGGCCCGTCGCGCTGTCCCTCATCGCGCTGATGCACTTCATGGCGGACGAGGAGGACCCGTACGGCATCACCCGGTACCTGGTCGACGCCCTGCCGTCCGGCAGCTACCTGATGCTCTCGCACGGCACCGCGGACTTCGTGCCGGCCGAGCTGTCGGACCGGATCAGCGGCACGTACCGGGCGGGCGGCATGACGCTGCTCCCCCGTAACCGCGCCCAGGTCGAGCGGTTCTTCGAGGGGCTCGAATTCGTGGCCCCCGGACTGGTGTCGGGCCCCGAGTGGTACAAGGACACGGAGGCTCCGGAGTACGAGCCCAATGGCGTGTACGTCGGGGTGGCGCGGGTCCGCTGACCCGGGCGACGCCACGGGAGCCGGCCCCACGCCACGGGAGCCGGCCCCACGCCACGGGAGCCGGCCCCACGCCACGGGAGCCGGCCCGGCGCCGGGACCCGGCCTTGCTCCGGGCTTTCGGGCGTCAATCCGTACCCAGGCCCACCAGCGCGTCCGCGTGGGCGAGACCGCTCTCCTCGACGACCTCGCGCACACTCTGCGCCTCCCGCACGAGCGCGAACCGCACCCGTCCGTCGGCCCCGGTCCGATAGCCGTAAACAGCGGGCCGGGGCAGCGAGTTGTACGAGAAGTGCGACGAGAAGTAGTACGCCCCGGTGTCGTACAGCGCCACCACGTCGCCGGGCTCGATGACGGGAAGCTCGCGCGCGGCCGCGGTGAGGTCCCCGGCGAAGCAGCAGGGACCCGCGATGTCGACGATCTCGGTCGGGCCCTGCTTGGGGCGGCCCGCGGCGTCGAAGACCCCGACGCGCAGCGGCCAGGATTCGGGCATGAACACGGTACGGGCGGCGACCTGGGCGCCCGCGTGCGTGACCGCGATCTGCCGTCCCCCGGCGGACTTGGTGTATTCGACGACGGTTCCGATCGTTCCGCTCTTGGCGAGCAGGGAGCGTCCGAACTCCGTGACCAGGGTGTAGCGGCCGTCGAACAGCCCGGGTACGGCGTCACGGAGTTCGGCGACGTAGTCGGCGTACGTCGGCCGGTCGCCCTCGCCCGCGAAGTTCACGGGCAGGCCGCCGCCGATGTCGAGCCCGGTGATCCGGGGGTGGCCCAACTCGGTGTTGATGCGTTCGGCCAGTTCGTAGGCGGCGCCGATGCCCTGGGCGATGAGCGGCAGCGGGCAGCCCTGGGAACCGACGTGCGCGTGCAGCCGGTTGAGCCAGGGCCGGCGCGCGAAGGCGTCGATCACCGCGTCGACGGCCCCCGGATCGCGCAGCGCGACACCGAACTTCGAGGTCGCCGTCGCGGTGCTCATCGCGCCGATGGCACCCGCCCCCACCTGCGGGTTGACCCGCAGCCCGATCGGTCCGGCGGGTTCCCGCCCGGCCAGCAGGCGGTCCACCCGGGCCAGCTCCTGGAAGTTGTCCAGGTTGATCGCGATGCCATGGGTGAGGGCCGTCTCCAGCTCCTCGACCGTCTTCGCGGGGCTGTCGAAGACCAGCCGGTCGTACGGGAATCCGGCCGCCAGGGCCTGTTCCAGCTCACCGGGCGAGGCCACCTCGCAGCCCATCCCCGCATCCGCGAGCAGCCGGAGCACCGGCACCAGTCCGCACGCCTTGGCGGCGAACGTGTGGTGCACGGTCGCCGGACCGTCGAACGCCTCGTTCAGCGCGCTCACCGCGGCCAGCACGGCGTCGACGTCAAGAAGGCCGACGAGGGGGGCGCCGGGGCCGAGCAGCCCGTCCTCGACGGCACGCGCCAGCGCCGCCGCACGGGCGCTGCCGCGCTGATGGGCCGAACCGGAAGTCACGTGAACCACACTCCGTAGGTCGGTCGTGCACTGCGTCCGCCGGGCGGCAGGCCGGCCCGCACGGCTTCGGTGCGGGAGCGGCAGACCGTCCCGCACAGCGTCGGCGCGGGAACGGCATACCGTCCTGCACAGCTTCGGTGCGCGAGGCCCGGTATGTCTTCGTCCCGGGCGACCATGGCGAACCGGTTCGGCTGTGCCATCCGACAGCAGAACGATCACCATGATCGCCCGGCCGGCCCGTCCTCAGCCGGCCCGCCGGGCGAGCCGCAGACCGATGTCCGCCAGCAGCCGCACGGTGGGGTCGGCCAGATCCACGCCGAACAGGTCCCGGGCCCGGCGCAGCCGGTACCGCAAGGTGTTGGGGTGCACGTTGAGGCGTTGCGCGGCCCTGGCCGTGTCGCCGAACGCGTCGAGGTGGGCGGCGACCGAATCGCCGTACTGCGAGCCGTGCACCCGATCGTGCTCCACCATCGCGTGCACCGGCCCCGCCAGCGACTCCCACAACGGCTCCACCCCGTCGAGTAACCGCAGCAGCGCCGCGTCGGCACCCACCTCCGCGTATCCCGCGACCGCCGACACCACCTCGGCGGCGGGCAGCGTGGCGGCCCGCTCCCGCAGCACCCGCACCACCAGTTCCGCGGCCTCGCGCGACGCGGGCAGCCCCGACAGGTCCGCCACCACCGGTCCGACTCCCGCGAACACCGCACTGCGCGGCACCGAGCGGACCGTCGCCAGCAGGGCCCGCGCCGGATCGGCCTCCCCGTCCCCGGCGGGCACCAGGACGTACAGCCGCCGCCCGGACCGCGCGGTCACGCATCCGGGCCGGTACGCGGCGGCCCGCAGCGCGAGTACGTCCAGCACCCGCTGCCCGGCAGCGAAGGCCGCACCGGAATCCTCGCTGTCGTGCGCCTCGGCGACCAGCACCGCGTACGGGCGGCCCGGTGCGACGCCGACGTCGTGCGCGGCCCGGACGCTCCCCTTCAGGAGCGCGTGCACCGCCTCCTCGCGCGCTCCGGCCGCGGCCCGGCCCCACGTCCGGTGGTGGAAGAGGTGGGGCACGGCGGCCCGGGCCGCCGTGCGCAGCGCCGCCACCGCGTCCTCGGCGAGCGGCCGGCCGTCGGCGGCGGCCCAGAGGGACCCGAGCACCTCGGATCCGTGGCGCACCGCGATGGCCAGCCGCTCGGCGGACCGCTCGTCGGCGGGGCGCCGCACCACGTCGTCGGTGCCCCAGAGCGCCTGGAAGAAGCCGCTCTCGCGGAGTTCGACGACCCGCCAGCGAGGGACCTCCTGACCCAGGATCGTCAGCCGCCGCATCGGATCGGGCTCATGGTCCATGCGCGAGTACGCCAGCACCCTCGACTGCGGATCCTCGATCGTGATCGCACCGCCGACCAGGTCCGCCACGGTATTGGCCAGTCCCGAAAGGTCGCCGAGCCGCAGCCCGTACGTCCCGGCTGCCCCGTACGCCCCGGCGGAGTCCACCCCGGCGGTTCCGTCCGCCCCGGCGCACATGGCGGGGGCGCTGTGCACCAGAGCCGTCCGCAACTGTCCGAGCACCTCCGCCCACCGCTGCTCCGGCCGCCGGGTCAGCAACGCCGTACGGCCCCGGCCGGCCGCCTCCACCAGCGCCGTCCGCGGCCCGCGACCGCCCCGTCGCAGCACCACAGCCGCGGCCCCGGCCCGCTCCGCGTCGCGCAGCACGTCGATCGCGTCGGGCGAGGCGACCTCCACCCCGACAGCGAGGAGGACGGCCCCGGGCGCCGCCCAGGCATCGTCGTCGTCCCGTTCCTCGCCGGGATCGTGCAGCACCACGTCGGTCACCGGCACACCGGTGCCACGCGGGGCGACGACGACATCGAGCATCCCGGGCGCGATCAGCCCGAGAAGCTGCTCCAACGAGGGCCACGCGTCGGGCCGGTCCGGTTCATGCGCAGGCATCCACCCATCATGGGCGGCGGTCCCCGACGGGAGCCACTACGGGGCGCGGAGCCCGTCGAACGCGATATTCAGGTGGCGGGGGCCGCGCAGCACGGCGTTCTGCCGGTCCGGGGGCGGATCCTCCCCGGCATCCGGCGTCGCAGGCGATCCCGCGTGGACCGGCGGCGAGTCCGGACCCGGCCAGCCACTGGGTGTTCCGCGACGCGCCGAGCGAGACCACGGCGACATCCGCGTCGACGGCGGTGCCGTCGGACGGATGGGCTCGCCGCAGCCGTCCCGCCGGGTCGCCCTCCAGGCCCGTGACCATGACCCCCCGGCGCAGGTCCACACCGTGCCGACCAGCCCGCGCGCGCAGGAGGGCGGAACATTTATCAGAAAAGGATGAAAAACCCCTTGACCTGGCTCGAATAGTGAGGAAAATCATCAATACACCAGAAAACCAGAGCGAGCCGCACCATCGGTGAAGACGTTCACCGGTACGCGTGACTAACTCGTGGCTCTGGCCAGGCCCCCGGCACGTCCTCTCGATCCCGGAGTTTTCAGCGACGGCTGAAATTCACGGAACCCCGAAGGACTACCGGGGACTGCATGTGTGTGGACCGTTTCGCGCGAGGGCGAACCCGCCGCGGCACGGTCGGTGGCCGGGGCCGGGCGGGGGCTGCCGTGGAAGACCTGGCTGGTATGTCAGCAGCGGTGCGCCGCGGCGACGGGGCGGACCCCGGGTCGAGCGCTGGTGAGCGCACCGCCCGCGAGCGCTAGGACGTGGTCGCGGGCGGCCATGTTCTGCGGCGTGTGCCCTGAGCTCTTGAACGGTCGGTGGGCGACGGCGGCCTGCCGACGGCAACTGCAACCAAAACTGCAACCACCAACGTCGAAGGCCCCCGCTGCGAGCAGCGGGGGCCTTCGACGTATTGCCCGGTGAGAGCAATGGCGGAGGATACGAGATTCGAACTCGTGAGGGGTTGCCCCCAACACGCTTTCCACATGTTCGTTTGGGGGTTCGGGGAGGGCCATGGGCGTCCTGACCCGGGGCGGAGTGGACTGTTCGGCGGCGTCCGGACGCGGCTGAATGTAGGCGAATGAGACCAGAACTGAGACCACGAGGTGCCGGATGGGTGGCTCGCGTCGTTCGGCGGATGCTGCGCGGTGAAATTCCTACTTGTTTGATAATGTCGGTTCCATGAGCGAAATTCCTTACAGCGTCGGCGAAGGACCGGCCACCAGGGTCAGTCTCTCCCTCCCCGAGGGGACGGCGGAGGCGATTCGCCGACGGGTCGGCAAGCGTGAGTTCTCCGCGTTCATCACCGAAGCGGTGGAGCGCGAGCTGCGCGGTCAGATCTTGGATGAGTACCTGGCCGACTACGAACGCCGTCAGGGGCCGATCTCCGAGCACGAGCAGGAGCGGGCACGCCGGGTCTTCGACGAGGTGTTCGCCGAGGAGGGGCAGTGGCCCGCCGCAAGCTGAGCCACGAAGGCACCCTCGTTCTCGACTGCGAGGGCCTGTCGAAGTTTGTCAGTGATCACGAGCCCGTCGTCGCCCTCATCGCCGAAGCCCGCAAGCGGGGCATGGAGGTGGTCATCAGCGCACTCACCATCATCGAAGCGGTGCATCGCCGGACAGACAAGGCGCGGCTCGCCTGGGTCCTGTCCGGCGTTCGCATCGTGCACATCGGCGACGAGGAGGCCAAGGCCGCCTCAGCCATGCTGATCAACGCTGGGCTGCATGGTCACAAATACGCCATCGACGCTGCCGTGGCCGAGACAGCGCTGCGTCAGCGCCGCCCGGTCGTCATGCTCACCTCGGACATCGACGACATGACGAAGCTCTGCGGCGACAGAGTGCGCCTGGTCGCCGTGTAGTCGACGCCCAGGACTCGAACGCCGGGGACTGGGGGTCGGCCCGTAGTTCTGCCGGCCCATCGCGGCCTGGATCACGGAGTGAAGCCGGTCCAGGCGGATCGAGGCGGGCACCAGCAGCTGCCGCCAGACCCGGGGTCGTCCACGTCGGCGAGCTCGACGAGGATCCGCAGCACCGCGTCGCCGGGCTCGGGCTCGCCGCGCATCCGGGCTGTCCCGGTGCATCCGTCCGCCGTCAACTCGGCGGTTTCCTCCGAGAGATGGACAGCGTCCAGGGAGGCGAGGGCCTTCAGGACCCGTTGGACGTCGTGGTCGTTGGCGGTGCGCAGATGCCCCAGACGGTCGGGGGACAGGTTGTCGAGCACGTACAGCGGGCTGACCGCTTGCCACACCACCTCGTACAGGTCACTGAGTGGCACCGGGGCAGTGCTCGCGTACAGCCGCTGCAAGCGAAGCCGGGTGCGCCGACGGTGTGCTGACCACGCGCGGACGGGCCGCGCTTACCCGGCCACCGGACGCTTGGACCGCGCGCATGTCGGCGTGTGCGCACGCTCCGCCGGGCTTCGCGGCGGCCCCGCACGCCCCGCAGCCCCTATACGGCGTGAAGACCTCTTTCAGCCGGCGGACGGCTCCGTCATCACTTACGTGAACACGGGAACGGGAAAGGCCCCGGGCACGATCGCCCGTGCCCGGGGCCCTGGCGGCGCTCATCGCCCGTGCGTCAGGCGACGACCACGGCCGTCGCTTTGCTGTACGCGTAGCCGCTGGAGTGGCCCGTGCGGAGGGCGGTCACCTTGACGGTGATCCGCAGACCGCGCTGCGCCCGGGTGAGGACGAACGTGGACTTCGTCGCGCCCGTGACGGCCTTGCCGTTGGCGTACCACTGGTAGCCGTACGACGTCGGCGTGGGCGTCCACTTGCCGCGGTTCGCGGTGAGCGTTCGGCCCACCTTCGCCGTGCCGGAGACCGACGGCAGCGTGGTCGCCTTCGGGGCGACACCACGGGCCACGACGATCGCCGTCGTCCCGGCCGCGCCGCTGGCGTGGCCGGTGCGGTTGGCCTTCACCGTGACCGACAGCTTCTTGCCGAGCTGGGAGGCCGTCGGGACGTACGAGGAGGCGGTGGCGCCCGCGATGGCGACGCCGTCGAGCCTCCACTGGTAGGTGTACGACGTCGGCGTCGGCGTCCAGACGCCGGCCTTGGCGGACACCCGGGTGCCGACCTTGGGGGTCGCGCCGAGCGCCGGCGGTGTCGTGGCCTTCGGCGCGACGCCCGGGGCGACCGTGGTGGCCGCCGAGGTCGCGGTGCGGGACGGGGCCCTGGTGAGGTGCGCGGTGACGGCGACGGACAGCTTCTTGCCCAGCTGGGCGGCGGTCGGGACGTACGAGGAGGCGGTGGCGCCCGGGATGGCGACGCCGTCGAGCTTCCACTGGTAGGTGTACGACGTCGGCGTCGGCGTCCACGTGCCGCTCCGGGCGACCAGACCGGTACCGACCCGGACCGTGCCCGCGATGGTGGGGGCGGCGGTGTTGGCCGGCGGCTGGGGCGCGGTGACCGTGAACCGACCGCTGAAGTACTGCCATCCGTTGGTCGTGATGACGCCGAGCGCCCACGAGCCCGTGGCCGCGTTCGTCAGGTCGAGCGTGGCCGTGAGGGTCCGGCGGTCGGGCGCCACCGAGACGGTGGTCGACTCGATCGTCGTGCCGCCGGAGCTGATCCGGACCTTGTCGCCCTCGTGCAGGGCCGAGCCCGACACGTTGACGGTCACCTTGGTGCCGGTGACGCCCGTGGTCGGGGTGACGCCGGTGACGCCGTACTCCTCGGGGCCACAGGTCGTCGAGCAGACCAGCTCCGCCTTGTAGGACGTCTGGGACGCCTTCTCGGGCAGGCCGAGGACGAAGAGGCTCGGGACGACCTGGGTGCTGTACGACCCGTGCAGACTGCAGCGGCTCTCGCCGCCGGACGCGGCGGCGCAGGCGTTGTCCAGGTCGGTCTCGTACAGGGCGGGCACGGCGGTAGTGGCCGCGCCGTTCGTGTCGCTCACCTTGACGGCGAAGGTGTCGTGGTACGAGGTGGGCAGCTGGGCGCAGAACGCCGTGTGCTGCTCGTCCAGCGTGCCGGAGAACGGCCCGTATCCGTACGTGATGTTCGGGACCTTCACGCACTCCGGCGACGGGCCGGCGGCCGTGGCGATGCGCAGGGCGTCGAGCCGGTACGAGTCGGCGGCCTTCTGGGACGACGGGACGGTCAGCAGCACCTGGTACCGGGTTGAGCCGGTGACCGCGCAGCTCCTGTTCCGGTTGGTGCACGTGGTGACGGCGCCGTCGGCGCCGTGCGCCAGGATGTTGGTGGTGCCGAGCGCGTCGCGCACATCGAGGTGCAGGACGTCGGCCGGGTCGGCCGTGGTGACCTGGTGGCACACCAGGGTGCCCGGCTCCCCGGGGACGCCCGGCGTCGCGGGGCCGTTGACGGTGGTCGCCCGAGTGGGCGTGCAGCCCTTGGCGGTCCCGGTGACGTCACGGCGGACCAGGGTGTGTTCGGCGGTGGCGTCACGGCCCCGGAAGAGCGCGGTGTACGCGGCCCCGGGGGTGAGGCGGCAAGTGGTCCAGGTCGTGGGGGCCGAAGCGGCCGAAGCGTTCATGGAGCAGGCCTGCTTGCCCGCGGCGTCGAGGACCCAGAACATGGCGCCGTTCGTTTTGGCGACGGTCCGCATCTGGAAGTTCTCGACGGCGCTGTGCCCGTCCGCGGGGATGGCCAGGCAGTACGAGAACCCGTCGGCGCCGGCGCCCGTGCGCAGCCGCGCGGACACGGTCGCGGCGGTGAAGTCACCTGCGGGGAAGACCTGGCAGCCGCTCCCGGCCGGGTCCGTACGGTGGAACGCGACGCGGTACGTCTTGTTTCCCGTGTTGCCGCTGCCGTGGGACACGAGGGCGCGGTACGGGGCCGGTCCGGTGAGGGCGCACGCGAGGCTGGAGCCGGAGCACAGGGTGTCGCCGTCGGCGTTGACGACGGTGACGTCCGGGGTCGCCGCGAAACCGGTGTACGCCGTGAGAGCGGCCATGCGGGCGCCCTGGGGCAGAGGCAGTGTCAGGCAGTCCACCGCGGCGCCCGAGACCCACGCTCCGTCGTTGACGCCGAGGCGCGCGGGCCGGCAGCCGGCGGTGGACCTCCGGTCGAGGACGAGCGTCGTCTCGTCGGTCAGGATCGTGTAGTCACCGTCGGCCGGAACGGTGCAGGTGTTCCCCCGGCAGACCGTGCGCCCGGCGCTGTCGTACAGGAGCATGCCGGACCGGTAGCCGTTCGGCCCCACGCCGTACACGTCGTAGCGGCCGGCCGTCGAGGCCCTGAAGACCTTGCAGTCGACGGCCGGGTCCACGACGGTCGCAGCGGAACCGTAGGCGTTGACGGGCACGGTGGCGCAGCCGGCCGGATCCGACAGCCTGCGCGCCCCGCGGGCATACGCGGCGGGGTAGCCCTGCGGCGACTTCGCGACACGCACCAGCACCCGGTACGGGCCGTCACCGCGCAGGACGCAGCCCGGATTGTCGTCCCCGCGGAAGGCCGGGCAGAGCGGGGCGCCGCTCTCGTCGGTGATCCACGCTTCGACGGCCGTGTCGTACGTCTGAGGATCGAGGCGGATCCGTTCACCGGCCCTGGCCACGAGGCCGTGGCACCGGACCGTGAACGGGTCGGGAACGGTACCCGTGACGTCGGGCGAGGTGAAGAGCGTGTGGATCGTTTCCCCGGCGCAGTCGGCGGTGGCGGCGCCGAGGGGCACGACGGCGAGGGTGTTCGCCTGGTCCTGGTCCCAGTAGTTGGGGATCCGGATCGTGTACGCGCCCGTCCGGGGCAGGTCGCACCAGCCGCTGTAGTACGGGACCGTCTGGTCCTCGCACTGGACTTCCTGCGCACCGTCGTAGACGTGCGCGTACGTCCGGTCGTTGCCGGTGAGGACGCGGTGCATACCGGGCTGCTGGACATCGACGGTGAAGCAGACGGACCCATTGGCCGGAACCGTCGCCTTGCCCATGGCCTCTTCCCCGGTGCCGCCGATGGAGGCGAGCGGGAGAGGTGCGCATTCCTCGGTTCCGGCGGCCCACGCGGTGCCGACGCCGACCGGCACCAGCAGCGAGAGCAGGATGGCCAGCGTGGCCATCAGAGCGGTGGCGTGCGGCCATCCGGTTCCGGATCTGCCTTCCGCACGCGGGTGGTACGACATGAAACCCCCAGGAGATCACAGGTTCGGGGTGCGTGACCGCCACGAGGCCCAGATGGTTGTATGACACATGGCGTAGGCCGACCAATCCGTGACCGGAGGTCACCGGCGAAGGCCCGTCAGGCCGTCGGGCGCCGCCGACACCTGATATCCGTAGCGGTCCAGCACCATCCCGACGGACCTGCGGATCGCCTCATCGTCCTCGACCAGCAGTACGTGGACGGAGGCGGAGGCGGAGGCGGGGGTGGGGGCAGGGGTGGGGCCGGTGGGGCTGCCGTCCTGCTGTCCCGCCGCGTCACGGTCGTGCTGTTGCATCACGTCACCTGAAGGTCGATCGGTAACGAAATGCCCGAGAGTATCCCGCTGTGCAAGGAGGTGGCCACCCCCCGCCCCCTCACAGGCGCAGAGCGGCCGCGACCGGCAGGTGGTCGCTCCCGGTGGGCGGCAGGATCCGGGACGAGACCGGTGTGACGCCCTTCACCAGGATCTGGTCGATCCGGGCCACTGGGAACGACGCGGGCCAGCCGAAGCCGTCACCGGCCTCGTCCTGGGCCGACCGTAGCTGAGAGGTCACCGGTCGCAGCGCGCGGTCGTCGGTCGTGCCGTTGAAGTCGCCCACCACCACGACCCGGACAGGAGCCGGACGGGAGTCATGGGGCCGGTCCGCTGATCGAGGGATCCAGGCCCGGAGCGGCGGCCGTTTTGCGCTGCTGCCCACTCCCCGAGCCGCCAACACGACGGCCGGCGACGCCTGGCTTGCAGAGCACGACGGTTTTCAAGACCGGTCCCCGTATCGCCGCTACGCGTCTTTGACCTGGGCATACGGGTCCGGCAAGACTCGCATGCGCATTTCCTGGCCGGAGGTTGGCCGACCGCTCCCGTCAGCGACTCCTTCGGGCCGCCCGCCACCACACTCGCGGTAGTCGGTCGGACTGGCTGGTACTACAGGGACACATCCGGTTGCGACCTGAGGCGATGCGTAAGGCCGCTGCCTCCTGGCCCCTCCCCGTGTGGCCAGGCGGATGTGTCCCCGTAGTACTGGATCCATGCCCGGGAGGCGGGCACGTCCGCTGGGGGGACTGTTGGACTCCCGCTCTGCGCCTGCCGCTAGAGTGCGATGCTTGTTCGATTCGCCGCGAGGTGGAGGGGGAGGGGTTGTGAGCGCACAACTGAGAGACACCGCAGGGGAGTTGGCGGAGATATTGTGGCGGGAACACACCGTGTACCGGGAGCGGTCCGGCGGTGTGGTCATCCGGGGTGAGCATGTACGGCGGTGGATCAGCCTCGCTCCGGCGGGCGGCCGGGACGAGGCCCTCGTACGCGCGGGGCGCATCCTGGACGGCGGCACCACCGCTCCGGCGCGTTCGGAGGCCGTGGTGCCCCTCTCCGCCGGTACAGGCGTGCTCGCCGCGACCTGCCGTCGCCTGCTCGCCGAGGCGGCGGCCGATGTGGCGCCGGTCGCGCCGGGACGGGCAGCGCCCGGGCGGTCCAATCGGTCCGGGAAGGCCGCGCGGCCCAAAGGCGGTGGGAAACACACCAGTTTCGGTTCATGGGTGATCCTCGCCTGCGTCGCCGGTGTGATCGCCCTGTACGTCTACAGCACCGCGATGCACGGCTAACCAGTACTTGCGCCGCCGCGGCATCACACACCATTCCGGAGAAGAGAGACCAGCAAGCCAACAGGGTCCGCCGCGGACGCGGCGGCGGACGGCCACGACGCTGACGGCAGCGGCGCGGAGGGCTCCGAAGAGTCTCGTTGAGACTGCAGATGAGACTACGAACGTCGAAGGGCCCCGCTGCAAGCAGCGGGGCCCTTCGACGTATTGCCCGGTGAGAGCAATGGCGGAGAATACGAGATTCGAACTCGTGAGGGGGTTGCCCCCAACACGCTTTCCACATGTTCGTCCGGGGGTCCGGGGAGGGCCGGGTCTGTCCTGACCTGGGGTCTCGCGAGTCGTCGGGTGGGTGCTGGACGGCGCTGAACGCGGGTGAATGAGACCAGAACTGAGACCAGAGCGCCGGGTCACACCTTCTTGACGACGATCGAGTCTGGAACCAGCCTCTCCAGGTCGTCCACGTCCGAGGTGAAGACGGTGACCTGCCCCTTCTGCTGCCGCGCGATGACGGCGAGGACCGCGTCGATCGCGTACTTGTGGCCGTGCAGCTTGGCGTCGGCCAGGAGCCGGCGGGCCTGGCGGGCTTCGTCCTTTCCGATGTCGGCGACCTTGAGCCGGGAGAGTACCCAGTCCCAACGCTGCTCGGTGGTTCTGCCGTCGTACGCCTCGACCAGCGTCATCGGTGACGTCACCACCTCGGCCTCGCCCTGGGCTGCGAGGTCGAGCCAGGCGATCATCTTCCGGTCGCCGCGCACGGCCAGGGACAGGGCTTCGCAGTCGAGTACGAAGATGCGCAGCGGCCGCTGCCCGTGCTCACCGGCCCGCTTCTTCACGCGGCCTCTCCGGCGCTGTGCTTTCCGGTGGCGCGGCGACGCTTGTGTTCGGCGTCGAGGTCCTCCAGCTCCCCGAACGCTGCCGCGCGCTCGTCTTCGGTGACGGGGCCGTGTTCCTCCTGCAGCCAGTCCGCCAGTTCCCGCAGCCGATCCCGGTCGCGCTTGAAGCGCAGCGCCTCGGCGACGTACGCCGACAGGCCCCGTTCCGCCGCCTCTGCGCGGATCTCGTCAAGGAGATCCTCGGGGATCGTCACCGTTACCTTCTTGGTCGTCGCCATACAAGAGACCATACTCTCGGTATTGACCCCCTTACCAGCGCGTGCCGCGAACGGTGGCGTGGCCGGACGGCTCGTCCTTCATGGTGCCGTGAGGCGCGGCAGCCGCGCGTTGGCCTCGTCCGGCGCGAAACGGTCCGGGGCGAATTCCGTGGCGGACCGAAGTCCGAGCCACACCAGCATGGCGTGGTGTTCCTCATGTGCCGGGTCGGCGAGGATCACTTTGAGATCGCTGTAGCCGGGGGTGCCGCCGCAGTCCTCGGGCGGGCACGTCCCGGCACCGTCCATGCAGTACGGATAGTGAAGCCCGGCTGAGGCTGTCTGGACCTGTTCCACGGTGATGAGGTGCTCCCAGGAGTCCCCGAAGTCGTACGTGTACACGAAGTGGGCGCGCGGTTTGAGCAGGGTGGCAAGTGTGGCGGTGCGCTCGTCGCGGAATCCGAGTTCGCCGCTGGGACGGCCGTACTGGACGCCGTCGATGGTGAACGCGTGCATGTGGCAGTTCTGCCAGCCCATCGCGTCCTGGATCACGGAATGAAGCCGGTCCAGGCGGATCGCGGCGGGCACCAGCAACTGCCGCCAAACCGGGGGTCGTCTACGTCGGCGAGTTCGACGAGGATCCGCAACACCGCGTCGCCGGGCTCGGGCTCGCCGCGCATCCGGGCCGTCTCGGTACGGCCGTGCGCCGTCAACTCGGCGCATTCATCGGTGAGATGGACAGCGCCCAGGGAGACCAGGGCCTTCAGGACCCGTTGGATGTCGTGGTCGTTGGCGGTACGCAGATGCCCCAGACGGTCGGGAGACAGGTCGTCGAGCACGTACAGCGGGCTGACCGCCTGCCACACCACCTCGTACAGGTCGCTGAGTGGCACCGGGACGGTGGTCGCGTACAGCCACTGCAGCAACGCCCGCAGACCCCGGCCGTACTCGTGCGAGATTGGGGATTCCAGCCAGCCGGAGACCGTCACGGCCGGGCCGATGCGCGGCAGTGCGGCGAACAGCGCGCCACGCAGCTCGTCGGGGCGGTCCAGCAGCCTGGCGTTCTTCTTCACCGGCAGCAGGCGCCCGCCCGCGGTCCGCAGCAGTCGTGCCGCCTTCGCCCACTCGACCAGCAGTGTGAGGTGGTACAGCTCCTCGCTGGATTTCGTCTTGACCGTACGGTCCCCGATCACCGGGTCAATCCGGTCGCCGGTGTCCAGAACCTCCACCAGTGCTCGCGCGTCGGCGCACCTTGTGCTTCGCATGGGGCGACATGTAAGTGGCAGACTGTGACAGTGACAACGCGCGACGAGGAACTGCTGGCCCGGGTCCGGGAGATGAGGGAGCGCGGCAGCGCGCCGAAGCAGATCGCGAAGGCGCTGGGGCTACGCCCGGCTCAGGCGACCGCGCTGGTCAGACGGGTTGCCGAGGCGGCACTGGGGAACATCGCGCCGAATGAGCGGCCGGTGGTGGGCTGCTGGGTCAACGCGGGCTGGAGCGCGGGACTGGACATGGCCAAAGCCCCGGACTGGGCGGCGGCCGACCCCCTCGGCCAGGAGCCGGACCCGGGCACGGGCGGCTTCGCCCAGATTCTCCTGGCCCGCCAGGAACGTGCCAGCAGGGTGACCGTCACCGGGTTCCTGGTGGACGTCTGCTGCCTGGGAGTCAAGAACGTCACCGACCCCGAGGTGATGGGGTCCGGATCCCTGACCACTTACGTACCGATGTACTACTCGGCCTTCGATCATCGGCCGCTGCCGATCGGCGTAGAGCAGGCGCAGACGATCGTGCACGATGCGGTCGCCTACGCCCGCGGTCTTGGCTTCGAGCCCGCGGGCGGCTTCGCCGACGCAGCAGTGCACCTGGGTGCCCCGCCCGGCGACCGGCCCGTCATCGGCTTCGGCAGGGACGGCAAGCCGTTCTACTTCTCCGGCCCCTACGACAACCCGCGCAAGGTGGTCCAGATCCTCGAGCGCACCTGCGGTCCGGGCAACTACGACTACGTTGCTCATCTGTAGGAACGGGACGCGAGCGGCACGAAGCGGGAAACACGAGCAGTGATACCGCTCGTACAGCAACAGGAGCCCACCGGCGCTCCACGGGTCCGGCGCACCGAGCACGAGGCGCCGGTCAATCTGCTGACGGTGCTGCGCCTGTGTATGACGCAGAAGCTGCGGTGCAGCGAAAAGACCAGCCGCCCCAGCACGGGCGACCCAATACGTCGAAGGCCCCCGCTGCAAGCAGCGGGGGCCTTCGACGTATTGCCCGGTGAGAGCAATGGCGGAGGATACGAGATTCGAACTCGTGAGGGGTTGCCCCCAACACGCTTTCCAAATGTTCGTACGCCCGCCGTCCGTCGGAGGTCGTACCCGTCCTGACCTGCGGTGGAATGGTTTGGATGCCTCCGTCCGAACGGGCCGGGACGGAGGCGAATGCAACCAGAACTGCAACCACGCGTGCAAAGGTCCGGCGACCCCGCCCGGCTCGGATCGAGAGCGCGGTCAGGTCGGGCGAGCTCGGTAAACAGGGCGTCCTGAGGCTGGAGCTTCGGCATGCCCGGTTCCTTCAGGTACGACACGCTGCGTGGCGCTACACCAGCGGTCCCTTCCTCGCGTAGTCGAGCTCTCCCAATGAATCCATGAATTGCTAAATTAAGCAATTCACTACATGCTGTGTTTGCTGTGTCGGTAGGTAGCCGTGGGCGCAGCGCCGAGCGAAGCCCCGGGCTGTCGGGGTGGCGAAGGGGGTCCGTGACCGTGGCGGTTCCGCTGTATCAGGCCAAGGCCGAGTTCTTCCGGATGCTCGGGCACCCCGTGCGGATACGGGTTCTGGAGCTGTTGCAGGACGGCCCGATGCCGGTCCGTGACTTGCTGGCGGCGATCGAGGTGGAGCCTTCGGCACTGTCTCAGCAGCTGGCGGTGCTGCGCCGCTCGGGCATCGTCTCCTCCGCGCGGGAGGGTTCGACGGTGGTGTACGAGCTGGCAGGCGGGGACGTGGCGGAGCTGATGCGGGCGGCGCGGCGGATCTTGACCGAGATGCTGGCCGGGCAGAACGAACTTCTCGTGGAGCTGCGGGAAGCCGAGGGTTCGGCGAGGTGAGCGTGTCGCTTGCCCGGTCGTGGGACCGGGTGCGGTCTCTGCTGCCCGCCCGTGCGGACTTCGCCGTCATGGCCCGCAATCCGCGCCGTGACCTGCTCGCCGGCCTCACCGTGGCGATCGTGGCGTTGCCGCTCGCGCTCGGCTTCGGGGTCTCCTCCGGCCTGGGCGCCGAGGCCGGACTGGCCACCGCCGTCGTCGCCGGTGCGCTCGCAGCGCTGTTCGGCGGCTCCAACCTCCAGGTATCCGGGCCGACCGGCGCGATGACGGTGGTGCTGGTGCCGATCGTTGCCCAGTACGGGCCGGGCGGGGTGCTGACGGTCGGGCTGATGGCCGGCGTGCTGCTGATCGCGCTGGCCCTGCTGAAGGCCGGCCGGTACATGCGGTACATCCCGGCGCCGGTGGTGGAGGGCTTCACCCTCGGCATCGCCTGCGTGATCGGCTTGCAGCAGGTCCCGAACGCCCTCGGGGTCGCCGCACCCGACGGCGACACGGTCCTGGTGGTGACCTGGCGGGCCGTGGAGGAGTTCGTGCGCACCCCGAACTGGACCGCGGCTGCCCTGGCCCTCGCTGTGGCCGCCGTGATGCTGCTCGGTGCCCGGTGGCGGCCCACCATCCCGTTCTCGATCGTCGGCGTCGTCGCCGCGACGCTGGCCGCCCAGCTCTTCCACCTGGACGCGGCGGCTCCGATCGGCGACCTGCCGTCCGGGCTGCCCGCGCCGTCGCTGGCCTTCCTCGATCTGTCCGCACTGGGCTCGCTGCTCGCCCCGGCCGTAGCGGTCGCCGCGCTCGCAGCGCTGGAGTCGCTGCTGTCGGCCACGGTCGCGGACGGCATGACGGTGGGCCAGAAGCACGACCCGGACAAGGAACTCTTCGGGCAGGGCATCGCGAACCTGGCCGCCCCGCTGTTCGGCGGCGTGCCCGCCACCGCGGCGATCGCCCGTACCGCCGTCAACGTCCGTAGCGGCGCGGGCTCCCGCCTCGCCGCCCTGACCCACGCCGCCGTCCTCGCGGTGATCGTGTTCGCCGCCGCCCCGCTCGTCTCCAAGATCCCGCTGGCCGCACTCGCCGGGGTGCTGCTGGCCACCGCGATCCGCATGGTCGAGGTCGGCGCACTGCGGGCGATGGTCCGGGCGACGCGCTCGGACGCGATCGTGCTGGTGCTGACCGCCGTGGCCACGCTTGCCCTGGACCTCGTCTACGCGGTCATCATCGGCCTGGTCGTCGCGGGCGCCCTGGCGCTGAGGGCGGTTGCCAACCAGGCCCGGATGGACCAGGTCGACTTCACGGCTGATCTGCCGGGCGAGCACAGCGAGGAAGAACACGCACTGCTGGCCGAGCACATCGTCGCCTACCGCATCGACGGGCCGGTGTTCTTCGCCGGTGCCCACCGCTTCCTCCTGGAGCTCTCCGAGGTCGCCGACGTCCGCGTAGTGATCCTGCGGATGTCGCGGATCACGACGATGGACGCCACCGGGGCCCTGGTCCTCAAGGACGCCGTGGAGAAGCTGAACCGGCGCGGCATCGCCGTACTGACCTCCGGTATACGTCCCGGCCAGCGACGCGCCCTCGAATCAGTCGGCGCGCTGGACCTGCTGCGCCTGGAGGGCCGTGAGTACGCCACCACACCGGAGGCGATCGCCGGGGCCCGCGCCCACCTGCACCAGGCCGGGCTCCTGCCCACCGCACCCGTCACCGAAGGGGCTCCCCGATGATCACCCCCGTCTCCCGCCGCATGATCGAGCTGCCCGGTACCGAGGCACTGTGGCTGCTCGAAAGCGCGGCCCAGGGACAGCTGGTATACGTCCGGGACGAGGTTCCCGTGCTCCGCCCGGCCGTCCACGTCCTTGAGTACGGGCGTCTGATCGTCCGCACGCCCGCTCAGGCAGCGGCCCTGGCCTCCCGTTCGTCGCTCACCTATCACGCACACGAGACCAAGGTGGCAGGCGGCATCGGCTGGACGGTGACCGTGACCGGCCCGGCCGAGGTCATCACCGATCCGGACGAGGCCGGCCACTACCGCCGCACTCTGCATGGCTGGGCGCACGGGCCGCACGACACCCTGGTACGCATCCGCCCGCAGACCGTCGCAGGGTTCCGCCTGGCCCACGCCGAGGCCGCCCGGTGAGTGGTCAGCTCGAAGCTCTCCCGTTGCGGCATGTACTGACCCTGCCCACGATGGGCTCCGCGGTGCGGATCGCGCGTGAGACCACCGAACAGGTCCTGATCGAGTGGGGCGTCAGCAGACGTCACCCCACGGTCGATCCGGCGCTGCTGATCCTGTCCGAGCTGGTCACCAACAGCGTCCAGCACGCCGCCGTGCTGTCCCCGACCGTCACCGTGATCTACGCGGCCGGTCCGGACACGTTTGCGTTTGCCGTGCACGACCGGCACCCCTACCAGCCCCCGCTCTTCTCGACGATCACCAATACGAGCAGCGGCGGGCTGGGAACCGTCATGGAACTCACCCTCGGCCTTGGCGGCACCGCCGTCATCAAGGGCGACGCGGACGGCAGGGGCAAAAGCATCTGGATCACCCTCCCGCTATGAAAGATCCCCACACGAAAGACCGAGGCAGTAGCGGATGACCATAGAGTGGCGCTACACCACCCACCCCGACCTGGGCGTTCTCTCCCTGGCTGGATACCTCGGCCCCGAGGCCGTCGCCCGGTTCACCGGCGCGGTCGGCTGGGTACTGGCCCGTGGCACCGGTCCTGTCATCCTGGACCTGACCGAACTGCGCGGCTGGTCGACGGGCGGACAGTTGGCAGTCGCCCAGGCCGCCTGTCAGCTCGCCGACGCGGGCCGGAGCCTGGAGCTCGCCGCGATTCCCGCAGACGGCTCCCTCGTCCCCGACCCCGCGCAGCCGCCCATCCCCGTGCACGCAGACCTGCACGCTGCCCTCACCGTTCACCGTTCACCGTTCACCGCTCACCAGACGGCGGCGGGGCGCAGTGGCAGTGGCGCAGCAACGAGTGGCCCAGCGCGCAGTCCGGCACCCCAGGGGCCTGATGTAAGAGATGTACAGGAACGATCAAGCAAGGAATCACCATGAGCGATGTGACCGAGACGCTGCCGCCGTGCCCCCAGTGCTCCAGCGTGTACACCTACGAGATGGGGGCGCTCCTGGTCTGTCCCGAATGCGGCCATGAGTGGTCACCCGCGTCCGCCGAACCCGCAGGCGGCACCGAGGACGGGACGATCAGGGACGCGGTCGGCAACGTACTCGCCGACGGCGACACGGTAACGGTGACCAAGACCTTGAAGGTCAAGGGCAGCCCGAGCGGAATCAAGGCCGGCACCAAAGTACGCAACATTCGCCTGGTGGACGGTGTGGACGGCCACGACATCGACTGCAGGATCGACGGGTTCGGCCCCATGCAGCTCAAGTCCAGCGTGGTCAAGAAAGCCTAGGGCGCCTCGGCACGCGGCGGCGGACAAGCGATGCGCCGCCGCGCTGCTCCGTGGGATCCGGGCAGCCCGGAGCCGGGCACCGAACCTCCCTTTCGCGCCTTTCGGCATTGCTAATCTTGGCAACTCCCGAGGTCATGACCTCGGCATGAGGGCGCGAGGATGTCCCCATGGCGGAGAGTTCTGAGGTGGATGCGATGCGCGGTACTCGCACGACAGTGACCGTCCGGCCGCCCGGCCGTCCGGCGGCCCGATGTGGAGCGGGGTCCGGTCGGTGAGTGCGCCGCTGTACCAGCTGAAGGCGGAGTTCTTCAAAACCCTTGGACACCCGGTGCGCATTCGCGTGCTGGAACTCCTCAGTCGGCGCGAGCACGCGGTCTCCGAGATGCTGTCCGAGATCGGTGTAGAGGCGGCCCACCTCTCCCAGCAGTTGGCCGTCCTGCGCCGGGCCAACCTGGTCGTCCCGCGTCGCGAGGGCTCCGCCGTCTACTACTCGCTGACCAACCCGCAGGTGGCGGAGCTGTTGCGGGTGGCGCGAACCATCCTGTCCGGTGTGCTGATGGGCCAGGCCGAACTGCTGGCGGACCTCAAGGCCGCCGAACCTGACACCGTGCCCCAGCGGCGCAGGTCAGCGCCTCAGCCTGGATCCACCGGGTGGATTTCGGGGTGAGGGTTTCGGCGGATTTTTGGTCCTCGCGGAGTTGACCGGTGGTTTCGGGTGTCGGGTGTCCGCTGGTCTGCCCAGCTTTTCCACGTGTCTGCAGGTATCGGGCCCTCTCGGGCGGGTCGTTTCAGGGAGCGTCAGCCGACTGGTGGTGGCGCGTGCGTGGCGGTGAACAGCTGGATGAACTCGCTTTCCCAGGGCCAGTGTTGGGGCAGGTGGAGGGTGAGGTGGCGTGCTGAGCGGGCCAGACGTGCGGGGACGTTGATCAGGTGGTCGCGGATCGTCGCGGTGGTCGCGCGGGCATGGAACGCGCAGGCCAGGGCCCCGGCGGCGCGGGTCAGGTTGTGGGCGAGGGCGGCGAGCGTGAGCCAGGCGGCGTTCGCCTGGAAGTGCCCGGAGGGGGCGTGCGCGAAGGCGCTGTTCTTGACGTCCGCGATCACCTGCTCCACCACGGCGTGCCGTCGGTGATCACGCTCGGCGTCGATCAGGGTGAGCGGGGAGTCGGTGAACGCGGCGTGGTAGCGCCAGGTATCGAAGAGCGTGCCCTGTCCCTCGGGCAGGGCCGCGGGGTTGAGCCGCTTCACCCTGCGCACGATCAATCGGGCGGTGACCTGCTGTTTCTTTGGCTTGGAGGTGAAGGCGGTGTAGGTGGTCTCGGCTATCTCCGCGTCCGAGATCCAGCACTGTCCCTCCTCGTCCCAGACCGCCTTGGGGTACTTGATCGCCGTCCACGCGCTCTCGCCGATGGCCGCGATGGCGGTCTTGACCGAGGCGTTCATCCGCGCCGTGACGGAGAACCGGGCGTCCGCGGCCCGGCAGGCGTTCACCACGTCAGCGCCGTAGAACGCGGAGTCGGCACGCACGATCAGCAGGCCGCCGGCCCCGCAGGTGCGGGCGGCGCGGATGGTCTCGGCAACGAACCCGGCCGCACCGCGTGCCGAGTTCGTGGGCCCCTTGCGCAGGCGGGTGGCAGCGATCACCGGTGCGGCGAGCGGGGTGGAGATGATCCCGAGCAGCGCGTTCAGGCCCTTGACCTTGCTGTATCCGTAACCGGCACCCTGCTTGGCATAGCCGTAGGTACGGCGGATCGTGTCGTCAATGTCCACATAAGCCACCGCCTGCGCGCCGGGCAGCAGCCCGGTGTGCGCGGCCAGGGCGGGTAGGAACCGCCGGGCCACGGCATGCAGTTGCTTCACATGACCGTGGGTGAAGGAACGCAGGAACGAGCCCAGCGTGGACGGCGCCCGCACCCCGGTGAACAGCCGGGACAGTCCGCCGTGCCGCAACCGGTCCATGTCATCGAAGCTGTCCGCACCCGCGACCATGCCGCCGACCAGCGACATCACCTTCGCCGCCGGGAAAGAACCCGTGCCGTCCCTCGAGACCGGCAGCTTCACCAGGCCCTCGACCAGCGCGGGCAGTCCGCACCGCTCGGCCAGACGCGCCACCGGCTCAAGCCCGCCGTACGCGACGAGATTCGGGTCATCGAACCGTGCGGAGACCATCGCGGCGGCATGGGAAGATTGCATCTCGGAAGTGCCTTGTCGATCGTGCCTGATGTGGTCCTAGAGAAACCCCATCATCGCAGGTCACAAGGCACTTCCTCGTTTCCGTGAGAGTCATCCACAGACGTCAAGCCGGTGGATCCAGGCTCAGTGAACGGCGGCCGGAATCTTCTTCCGCGCTCTGGGCGGCGGGGAGACGGCCGCCCCCTGCCGCGCCCGGTGAGTTACAGGAGCCAGTCGTCCCGCCAGGCGGGGTGGAGTGTGCAGGGCAGGGCTGTCCTTTTGATCAACTCCAGTGTCGCAGCGCTCACTTGTTGGCGTGCTGGCCCACATGGAACAGCAGCCAGATTAATCCCGCGAACAGGTGTGTGCCGAAGATATAGAAGAACGCCCGCAGGGCGACGCCCTTCTCTTTCCACGCCTCGATGTCCCGCCCATCCTCCTGCGGGGCGGCCTGATGCCGTGCTGCGGGCCAGCCGCAGCGCGTCCTCCAGCTCGTCCTCGGCCATCGCGACCTCGTAGGCGTCGTCGGCCTCCAAGGCAGCATCAAGCCGCGTCCGCGCCACACGGACGCGCTCCAGCGCCGCCTCAGTGAACCCGCCCACGACCGCTCCCCGCTCGACCAGCTTGGCCAACTCGATAACTAACAAATTGCAGAACTCGTCAAGTCTAGAGATGAAGCGCCTCGCCGGATACAGCCCTCCCAGTTCTGCACTTGAGGTGATGCCGACCGGCCTCTGATCGGTGCGGCATCGTCTCCCAGGCACACTGACGCCGCCGATCGCCTGATAGCAGCTCTGCTAGTTATAGCTCTCTGACCAGGGATCTAGCGGTCCAGCAGCCGCTCCGGGGCCCTGCCGCAGGCCCGTGGGCGCGTCGGGTGAGCTGGCGCCCGTCGGGAGAGCCTGGGTGGTTTCGAACTCAGCGGCGGGCCATGTAGAGGTCGAGGGCGTTGTGGGGGAACTTGTTGAGTGGAAAGTCCCATTCGTCGAGGTATTCGAGGGCCTGGCCCCCGGTGCCGACCTTGAAACGGAGCAGGCCCAGCAGGTGGTTGCTCTCGTCCAGGGTGTCCGTGATGCATCGACCGAAACTGCCGGGCCGGTGAGGAGGGTTGGTTCGTCAGCGACGCGCGGCCCATCCGAGACCTGGGGCAGCCGACCGGCGGCTTCACCCTGCCTCGGATGTCGGCACAGCGGTCGCGGAACCCCATGCTGATCTTGCCCGTCGAGCGGGCTGCCGCCTCTGTGGCGCTGGGCTGTCCGCCGTGGGAGCTGGGGCCGTGCGCCGAGTGCAGCCAGCTGATGCGCCGGTACGGACGCGACGCGGCCATGTTCTGCGGCGTGTGCCGTGAGGTCTTGAACGATCGGTAGGCGACGGCGGCCTGCTAGTGAAAACAGCAACCACCAACGTCGAAGGCCCCCGCTGCAAGCAGCGGGGGCCTTCGACGTATTGCCCGGTGAGAGCAATGGCGGAGGATACGAGATTCGAACTCGTGAGGGGTTGCCCCCAACACGCTTTCCAAGCGTGCGCCCTAGGCCACTAGGCGAATCCTCCGCGGCAAACAATACAAGACGTTGAGGAGTGCTCGCGAACCACTTCCCGTCGGGCATCCGCTCGGGCTCGTCCGGGGTGGTTCGGGAGGGTGGGGAGTGGACCGGCAGGGGTGGGGATCGGTTAAGGTGGGCGTCAGCCCCTCACGTGGCGCTATCTGACTGAACTCCCCCAGGGCCGGAAGGCAGCAAGGGTAGGTCGGCTCTGGCGGGTGCGTGGGGGGCCCTTGTGTTTCCTGGGGTGCGGGGCTGCGCTTCGTCCGGTCCGGGGCCGGTTGTCGGTCCGCCCGGATAACCTCGTATGTGTGTCGTCCCTTGCGCTGTACCGCCGCTATCGCCCCGAGTCGTTCGCCGAGGTCATCGGGCAGGAGCATGTCACTGACCCGCTGCAGCAGGCCCTGCGGAACAACCGGGTCAATCACGCGTACCTGTTCAGCGGTCCGCGCGGCTGCGGCAAGACGACCAGCGCGCGCATCCTGGCCCGCTGCCTGAACTGCGAGCAGGGTCCGACGCCCACGCCGTGCGGGGAGTGCCAGTCCTGCCAGGACCTCGCGCGCAACGGGCCGGGGTCGATCGACGTGATCGAGATCGACGCCGCATCGCACGGTGGCGTGGACGACGCCCGTGATCTGCGGGAGAAGGCGTTCTTCGGGCCCGCGTCGAGTCGTTACAAGATCTACATCATCGACGAGGCGCACATGGTCACTTCGGCGGGGTTCAACGCCCTGCTGAAGGTGGTCGAGGAGCCGCCGGAGCACCTCAAGTTCATCTTCGCGACCACCGAGCCCGAGAAGGTCATCGGCACGATCCGGTCGCGTACGCACCACTACCCGTTCCGCCTGGTTCCTCCGGGCACGCTGCGCGACTACCTCGTAGAGGTCTGTGCCAAGGAGAACACCCCTGTCGAGGACGGCGTGCTGCCGCTCGTCGTGCGGGCCGGGGCCGGGTCCGTGCGTGACTCGATGTCGGTGATGGACCAGCTGCTGGCCAGTGCGGGCGACGACGGTGTGACATATGCCATGGCGACCTCGCTGCTCGGTTATACGGACGGCTCGCTGCTCGACTCCATCGTGGACGCCTTCGCGGCGGGCGACGGAGCGGCGGCGTTCGAGGTCGTGGACCGCGTGATCGAGGGCGGCAACGACCCGCGCCGCTTCGTCGCCGACCTCCTGGAGCGGCTGCGTGACCTGGTGATCCTCGCGGCCGTACCGGATGCCGGGGAAAAGGGCCTCATCGACGCCCCCGCCGATGTCGTCGAGCGGATGCAGGCCCAGGCGTCCGTCTTCGGTGCCGCCGAGCTGAGCCGCGCCGCAGACCTGGTCAACGAGGGGCTGACGGAGATGCGCGGGGCGACTTCGCCGCGCCTCCAGGTCGAGCTGATCTGCGCCCGGGTGCTGCTGCCCGCTGCCTTCGACGACGAGCGTTCACTGCAGGCCCGGCTCGACCGGCTGGAGCGCGGCGCGTCCTTCGCGACCACGGGACCGGGGCCCGCCATGGGGTACGTGCCCGGGCCGGAGGCCCTGGCCCATGCCCCCGCCCCCGCCCCCGCCCCCGTCGCACCGGCCGTGCAGCCCGGCGCCGGACCCGCTGCCGCGCGTGCGGCGGCACTGGGGGAGGCGCCCGCCCCCGCGGCACCGTCCGCCCCCGTCACGCCCCCAGCACCCGCGCAGCCCGCCGCACCCGCCGTCCCCGCCGCTCCGCAGCCGCCTGCCGAGGCCCCGGCCGCGGCTTCCGCGGGCGGGCAGCGTCCCGGTGCCTGGCCCACCGCCGCCGCGCCGGATTCCGGCCGCCGTCCCGGTGGCTGGCCGACCGCTTCCGCCCCCGGCCAGTCGCCGGTCCCGCAGGCCTCCGCCGCCCCGGTACAGCCGCCCCCCGCGGTACCGGGGCCCGCCGCCACGCCTTCGGGACCCGGAACGATGCAGGGCGCCGGCCAGGTACGGAACATGTGGCCGGACATCCTGGAGGCCGTGAAGAACCGTCGCCGGTTCACCTGGATCCTGCTCAGCCAGAATGCCCAGGTCACCGGCTTCGACGGCGCCACCCTCCAGATCGGCTTCCTGAACGCGGGCGCGCGCGACAATTTCGCGAGCAGCGGCAGCGAGGACGTGCTGAAGCAGGCCCTCGCCGAGCGGTTCAACGCCCAGTGGAAGATCGAGGCGATCGTCGATCCGTCGGGCGGCGCGGGCACGCCCCCGCAGACCGGTGGTGGTCGCCCCTCTGCCGCCGCCCCGCCGCCGTCACAGCGTCCGGCCCCCGCGCCCCAGCAGAATGACGAACCCCGGCCGGCCCCCGCCCCGCACCAGCAGCCGGGCGCCGCACCCGCCGCCGAGCCCGCACCGCAGTCGTACTCCGCGCCCGAGCCCCCGCGATCCGTCGCTCCCGAGGACGACACCCCGGAGGCCGACGACCCGGACCTCGTCGACTCGGCGCTCTCCGGGCACGACCTCATCGTCCGCGAGCTCGGCGCCACGGTCGTGGAGGAATTCACCAACGAGTAGCGACGAATGAACGAATGAATGAACGAATGACGAGTGCGTTCCGGGCCGCGTAGCAACGAATGACGGGCTGCGTTCCGCGCGTAGCAACGAACGGCGGGGTGCGTTCGGGCCTGCTCGCGTCGCCTCGGCGGTGTGCCCGGAGGTGTCCACGGAGCGGCCGTCCGTCAAGGCCGCCGCGGCCCGGCGGCTAGGCTGCACCCCGTGAAGGTCCTCGTCATCGGCGGCGGCGCCCGCGAACACGCCCTGTGCCGCTCTCTCTCCCTCGACCCCGACGTCACCGCTCTGTACTGCGCTCCCGGCAATGCCGGTATCGCGGAGGTGGCCGAACTGCACCCGGTCGACGCACTCGACGGCGATGCCGTCGCGCGCCTCGCCACCGACCTGGGCGCCGAACTGGTGGTCGTCGGCCCGGAGGCGCCGCTCGTCGCCGGTGTCGCCGACGCCGTGCGTGCCGCGGGCATCCCCTGCTTCGGCCCCTCCGGTGAGGCGGCCCAGCTGGAGGGCTCCAAGGCGTTCGCCAAGGACGTGATGGCCGGGGCCGGCGTCCCGACCGCCCGCAGCTACGTCTGCACCACCCCCGCCGAGATCGACGCCGCCCTCGATGCCTTCGGCGCCCCGTACGTCGTCAAGGACGACGGTCTCGCCGCGGGCAAGGGAGTCGTCGTCACCGACGACGTCGAGGAGGCCCGCGCCCACGCGCTGGCCTGCGACCGCGTGGTCATCGAAGAGTTCCTCGACGGCCCCGAGGTCAGCCTCTTCGCGATCACGGACGGCACCACCGTGCTGCCGCTCCAGCCCGCGCAGGACTTCAAGCGTGCCCTGGACGGCGACGAGGGCCCCAACACCGGTGGCATGGGCGCGTACTCCCCGCTCCCGTGGGCCGACCCCAAGCTGGTCGACGAGGTCATGCAGTCGGTGCTCCAGCCGACCGTCGACGAGCTCCGCCGCCGCGGCACCCCGTTCTCCGGGCTGCTGTACGCGGGCCTCGCGATCACGTCGCGCGGCGTCCGGGTGATCGAGTTCAACGCCCGTTTCGGTGACCCCGAGACCCAGGTGGTCCTGGCCCGGCTGAAGACCCCGCTGGCCGGTGTCCTGCTTGGCTCCGCCAACGGCTCCCTCGACGAGCTGCCCCCGCTCACGTGGAGCGACGAGGCCGCCGTCACCGTGGTCATCGCCTCGCACAACTACCCGGGCACGCCGCGGACGGGCGACCCGATCGAAGGGCTCGACGACGTGGCGGCGCAGGATGCCCCGCATGCGTACGTCCTGCACGCCGGGACCAGGCGGGACGGCGACACGATCGTCAGCGCGGGCGGCCGGGTGCTGTCCGTAACCGCGACCGGCAAGGATCTCGCCGCCGCACGCGAGCGGGCCTACACAGCGCTGTCCCGGATCCGCCTCGACGGTTCGCAGTTCCGTACGGACATTGCCCGGAAGGCCGCAGAGGCCTGAGACCGGACGGTCCGGGCACGGCCTGCCGCAGAAGTCCGGGCAGGACTGCGGAGCAGCCTGAGCAGAGCTGCGGAGCAGCCTGAGCACGGCTGCCGAGAAGCCTGAGCACGGTCGCGGAAGCCTGAGACCGGACGACCACGCCACGCCCGCTGATGCGCCGCTGCCCCAAGAACAGCGGCGCGTCAGCACCTTTACCCAAAGCCATTCCATCGAGTGACGGCTCAGCCATCCGGATGACGCCCGCCGAACGCCCAACTAGGGTGCGGCGCAAGCATTCCGGCACTTGGCCCACTGGCATTGCGATGTCAGTGACGGGTGCCACAGTGGGGGAGTGAACAACACCGCCGCGGGGGCAGAGGGGGTGACGTCCGGCCGTGTCCGGTACCGGAACAAGTGAGGAGTTGGGTGCGCAGAGCGCGCGCGCCCGAGCCCTCGCTCTGCTGCGCATCCGCAGCAGAGCAACAGCCGCCGCCATCCTGCCCGCGGCGGCCGCCGTCGTGCTGCTCGTCGCCGGTGCCCAGGGCCTTGCCGTCGGCAGCGGCTGGGACACAGCGCGCTGGGCCGTGACGGCCTGCGCGGTCGTCGTGCTCCTGCTCGCCGCGGCGGTCGCGCTCGCGGTCGTACGGGCGAGGCCGGCGGTCAGCCCGACCGTTCCGCTCGCCGAGGAGGCCGCCCCCGATCTCTACCGCCTGGTCAGGGACCTCGCCGAACGGCTCGGGGTCCCCGCGCCCTCGGCGATAGCCCTCACACCCGACTGCGACAGCTGGCTGGAGGACCGTACGCACCCCGCGGTGCAGCCCGCGGCTGGCCCCGGAGCGGATCGCGGGGCGGATCCAGTGGCACGTCCGGCGGGCCGGACCCGTCGCCGGGTCCAGGCGGCTCCGGTGCTGGTCATCGGTTCGCCGTTCCTGTGGTGGATGCGGGTCGCGGAGCTACGGGCGGTGCTCGCCCCGGTCGTCGCGGGGACGGGCCCCTTCGCGCATCCCGACATAGCCGCGGCGCGCCGTTTCGTACGGGGGCTGGACGGAGCGATCGCCAACGCCGCCGTGCCCGTTCCCGGGCCGTTGTCCGGGGTCCGCGGGGTGCCGCGCGTTTTCGTCGGCTGGATCGCCCGGCTGCTGCTGCGCAGTTGTCGCGGTCATGCCGCAGAGATGGAGCGGGGCGTCGCCGCCGCCGCGTCGGTTCGGGCACAGGCTGTGGATTACGGTCTGCGGATCGTCGCCCAGGAGCAGGTCGGCCTCGCCTACGCGGGCTGGGACCGGCTGCTCACCCGGGTCGCGCTGCCCGCCTGGCAGATGGGCCGCTGGCCGTCCCGACTGGACGCGGGCGTCGTATCCGCACTCACCGAGCTCTCCCGGCGCGACCGGCTCGCCGACGGATTCACCTCGCGCCTCGGCGAACGTCCCGCCTGTGACCTCCTGGAGGAGCCGGGCGCGGCCGACGAGGCCGCGTCGCTGCTCGCGGCCCGGCTCTTCCACGGCGGCCCGGCGGAGTCCGGTCCCGACTGGTCGCCCGTCGACTGGCAGCAGTATCCGGAGGAGGTGGTCGACCGGAAGTGGCGCACCGAGGCCGCACGCCTGCACCGAGTCCTCGACTCGATGGGCATGGCGCCCGCACCGGCCGCCGACAGTCACGGCCCCGGCCCCTGCGTCGACTCCCACCGTCCCGCGTTCCCCATGGACATCGGCGCCACCGATATCAACGCCGGAGTGCCCACGCTGGCGCGTGTCGTCGAGCATCTGGCGGGCCGCAGCGGGAGCGGGGACGAGCTCGCGGCCGGGATCAGCGCCGCGTTGGCCCGCGAGGAGGCCGCGGCCCAACGGCCCCCGGCCGGCGGCACAGCGGGCCTGGCGGGCGTTTCCGGTGGTGTTCACGTTCACGCGGGCGGGGACGCCCCGGACATCTGGGGCCCCGCCTCCCTCCCCCTCTTCCGCCTCCAGCCGCCCCGTACGGATAGGGAGCTGCTCGCCGACCATGTCGCGGCGATGGTCTGCTGCGCCGCTGTCGACACGGCGGGTGCCGCGCCGGGACTCGACTGGCTCGACGGTCCCGCGCTGCTGGTCGACGGAGAGCGCCGGTCGGATCTGGGCGTCGCCGTCCTCAGCCTGGTCGAGGACGGCGACGCGGAACCACTGCATTCCTGGCTCGCGTCGGTCGGCGTACGCACCGACAAACCCGTCCGTCTCGTCTGAACCACGGATCTCGCCCACGGGCTCGACAGCGGAGCCGGACTCCCCGACGGCCTCGCCGACGGACCCGGCCGCGACAACAAAACCGGCCTCGCCTACGGGCCCGCACCACGACGACGGGCCCGCACCACGACGACAGACCCGCACCACGACGACAGACCCGGCCGTGACGACAAAACCGGACACGACAACAAGCCGGACCAAAGCGGCCCCACCCCCCTCACAAGCAACACCGCAGGCGCCATGGCACCCCCAATACCCGGAAGGATAGGTTCCGTTCACGTTTATTCGCGACGAACGGTGACGGACTGCGTGCGTTATGTGATGTGCTGGGGATCGACGCTGACAGTCGGCGCATCACTGTTGGCGCACCGATGGCGCACGGCCGGAGGCGGTCACCGGTGACATCGCCGTCGGTCGTCACCGGTGACGAGCGGCCGGTGTCTCACCGTTGTTGTCCGGGGGACCGAGGGAGGGAAGCGATATGGGGGCGGAGCAGATTCGCCGATGGGAGTCGGGTGCCCTCGCACATGCCGTCTCCGATCCCTTCGGTCAGGGCCCCCTCCCCTGGCTGCGCGGCAGTGAGAACTACTTCGACGACACCGGCCATGTCGTCCCCTGGTACGCGGACCCCACGCTGGCCCGCGGCTCGACCGACGGCGGTACGCACACCGCCGACGACGTGCACCGTCAGATCAAGGGCTTCATCTCCACGGGCGCCGCGGCCCCCGGCGAGGCGATCGACTTCCACGTCACGGTCGACCCGCCCCAGCAGTTCTCGGTGGACGTCTACCGCATTGGTCACTACGGGGGCGACGGCGCCGCCCAGATCACCACGAGTCCCCGGCTCTCCGGCATCGTCCAGCCGGCCCCGCTCACTGCCGACCGCACGGTCTCCTGCCACCACTGGTGGCAGTCCTGGCGGCTGCAGATCCCCTCGTACTGGTCGATCGGCGCCTACGTCGCGGTGCTCACGACGGTCGATGGATACCGCTCCCACATCCCGTTCACCGTCCGCGACGCGCACCCGGCCGATCTGCTGCTGGTCCTGCCCGACATCACCTGGCAGGCGTACAACCTCTACCCGGAGGACGGCCGCACCGGTGCCAGCCTCTACCACGCCTGGGACGAGCAGGGCCGCCTCCTGGGCGAGGAGGACGCGGCGGTCACGGTCTCCTTCGACCGTCCGTACGCGGGCGCCGGCCTGCCGCTCCACGTCGGTCATGCCTATGACTTCATCCGCTGGGCCGAGCGTTACGGCTATGACATCGCGTACGCCGACACCCGCGATCTGCACGCGGGCCGGATCGACCCGAGCCGCTACCGGGGCCTCGTCTTCCCCGGCCACGACGAGTACTGGTCGGTGCCCATGCGCCGTACCGCCGAACTCGCCCGCGACAGCGGCACCTCGCTCGTCTTCCTCTCCGCCAACACCATGTACTGGCAGGTCAGCCTCTCCCCGTCGCCGTCCGGCGTCCCGGACCGGCTGCTCACCTGCCGCAAGCGACGCGGCCCGGGAAAGCCCGCGCTCTGGCGCGAGATCGACCGCCCCGAGCAGCAACTCCTCGGCATCCAGTACGCGGGCCGGGTCCCCGATCCGCACCCACTGGTCGTACGGAACGCCGAACACTGGCTGTGGGACGCGACGGGCGCCGGCGAGGGCGACGAGATCGACGGCCTGGTCGCGGGCGAGGCCGACCGCTACTTCCCGCGCACCGCGCTCCCCGAGCACGAGAACCGCATCCTGCTCGCCCACTCCCCGTACCTCGACAGCGAAGGAGTCAAGCGCCACCAGGAAACGTCCCTGTACCGGGCCCCGTCCGGCGCCCTCGTCTTCGCCTCCGGGACTTTCGCCTGGTCTCCGGCCCTGGACCGCCCCGGCCATGTGGACCCCCGCATCCAGCGCGCCACCGCCAACCTCCTCGACCGCATCTGCAAGCGCGACTGAAACGCCTCCGCGGCCCATGCCCGGAACATCTCCGCGGCCCGGCTCCGGAACGCCTCCTCGGCCCACGCCCGGCACCTCTCCGAGGCCGTGGCACGCACCGCACCCGGCGTCACGGACGCGGCACGGACGCTCCACGGACGCCCCGCTCCACCCCACCGCACCCCGATACGGGAGAATCGGAACCACTCCTGGATCAACCTACGCGGAGGCAGCGTGTCCGGATTTGTAGAAAAGCCCGAGCCAGTGCAGGTCCCGGGGCTCACCCACCTCCACACCGGCAAGGTGCGCGACCTGTACCGGAACGAGGCCGGTGACCTCGTCATGGTCGCCAGCGACCGCATGTCCGCGTACGACTGGGTCCTGCCCACCGAGATCCCGGACAAGGGCCGGGTGCTCACCCGGCTCTCGCTGTGGTGGTTCGACCAGCTCAGCGATCTCGTACCGAACCACGTCCTGTCCACGGAGCTCCCCGCCGGAGCCCCCGCGGACTGGGCCGGCCGCACCCTGATCTGCAAGTCGCTGCGGATGGTTCCGGTCGAGTGCGTCGCCCGCGGCTACCTCACCGGTTCGGGCCTCGCGGAGTACAACGAGTCCCGCACCGTCTGCGGCCTCGCGCTGCCCGAGGGCCTCGTCGACGGCTCCGAGCTCCCGGCGCCGATCTTCACCCCCGCCACCAAGGCGGCCGTCGGAGACCACGACGAGAACGTGAGCTACCAGGAGGTGGCCCGCCAGGTCGGCGAGGAGACCGCTGACCGGCTGCGCGGCACCACGCTGGACGTGTACAGCAGGGCCCGTGACATCGCACGTGAGCGCGGGATCATCCTCGCCGACACGAAGTTCGAGTTCGGTTTCGCCCCCACCGCCGACGGCGGCGAGGAGCTGATCATCGCGGACGAGGTGCTGACCCCGGACTCCTCGCGCTTCTGGCCCGCTGCCACCTGGCAGCCGGGCAGGGCCCAGCCCAGTTACGACAAGCAGTTCGTGCGCGACTGGCTGACCTCACCGGCCTCCGGCTGGGACCGCCGGAGCGAGCAGCCGCCCCCGGCGCTGCCCCAGGAGATCGTGGACGCGACCCGGGCGAAGTACCTGGAGGCGTACGAACACCTCACCGGCACGCCCTGGCAGTAACGACCTCACCCGCGCTGGAGAGCGGGCTCCCGACGCCGTGCTGCTCCGCTCTCTATCGCGGTGAGGTCGTAAGCGGCTCGGGAAACCTGAGAAGCAGCGGCTCGGCGAACGAAGAAGCCCCCAGCCGAAAGGCCGGGGGCTTCTTGCTGAACCGAGCGGACGACCAGGTTCGAACTGGCGACCTCAACCTTGGCAAGGTTGCGCTCTACCAACTGAGCTACGTCCGCAAGCGCCGAAGCGCGAGAACCACTATACCCATCCCCGCTCGCGTGCGAGACGCACCGCCGCATGTCTGTTCTCCGCCCCGAGCTTCGAGGCGGCCGCCGAGAGGTAGTTCCGTACGGTTCCCTGCGACAGTGACGCCCGCTCCGCGATCTCCGCGACCGGCGCCCCGTCGGCCGCCAGCTCCAGCACCTCCGCCTCGCGCGCGGTCAGCGGCGAGTCCCCGGCGGAGATCGCGTCGGCCGCCAACTCCGGGTCCACATAACGGTTTCCGGCATGAACGGTACGGATGATCCCGGCCAGCTGCCGGGCGCTGACGGTCTTCGGCACGAAGGCCCGCACGCCCGCCGCGAGTGCCCGTTTCAGATGGCCCGGCCGACCGTGACTCGTCACGATCATCGTCCGGCAGCCGGGCAGTTCCGCACGCAGGGATGTGGCGACACTCACACCGTCGGCGCCCGGCATCTCCAGATCGAGGACCGCCACATCGGGGCGGTGGGCCCGCGCCATGGCCAGCGCCTCCGGGCCGGTCGCCGCCTCCGCGACCACCACGAGGTCGTCCTCCAGGGCGAGCAGCGCGGCCAGCGCGCCGCGGATCAGATGCTCGTCGTCGGCGAGCAGCACCCGTACAGCCGTCATCGCGTCTCCTCCAGGGGCGCCGGGGCGGACCGGAACGCGGGACGAACCGGACGCGTACCCGGCAGCGGGACGGTGGCCGTCAGCCTGAACCATCCGTTTCCGGCCGAGTCCGTCTCCAGCGCGCCGTCCAGCGCGCCGTCCAGTACGTCGAGCCGCTCCCGGAGGCCGGCCAGACCCGAGCCGGGCGGGGCGCCGGTCGGCGCGGCGTCCGCCCGCGGCGCCCCGTCGTTCGCCACGTCCAGCACCACCGCGTCCGCCGAGGTGCGGAGCCGGATCGTGCACCGCCGCGGATCGCCGTGGCGCAGCACATTGGTCGCCGCCTCCCGCACCACCCAGCCGAGCGCCGACTGGACGGGCGCGGGCAACGCGTCGCCGCCGTCGCCCGCCACCTCGCACTCGATCCCGGCCGCCCGCAACACCCCCTGCGCGCCCAGGAGTTCGGTACGCAGATCGGCCTCCCGGTATCCCCGTACGACATCGCGCACCTCCTGCTGGGAGGTGCGGGCGATGCGCATCACCTCGACCATCTGGTCCACCGCCGCCGGTTTGCCGCGCTGGGCCAGCTCCACCGCCAGCTCGCTCTTCAGCGCGATCACGGCCAGATTCCGGCCCAGTACGTCGTGCATGTCGCGGCCGAACCGCAGCCGCTCCTCGGCGACCGCCAGCCGGGCCTGCAGGTCCCGGGCCTCCTCGGCCTGCCACATCACGCTCAGACTCCAGACACTGGGCCGTACGGAGATCAGCACCAGCAGACACCCGAACAATGTGGTCGGCACCACTCCGGCCAGTGTGCCGCCCCGCACCCCCACCGCGGCGAGGACGCCGGTGGTCAGCGCGGTGAGGGCCAGCGACCGGACCAGGAAGGCGCGGACCGGGACGAGCAGAACCTGCGTGATCACGAACGGTATCGGCGCGTTCATGGCCATCAGGAGCAGCCCGTCGCCGGTGACCCCGTCCACGCCGGCCAGGGTCGCCAGCAGCCCCAGACCCAGCAGCATCAGCACCAGGGGTGCCAGCAGCCGCCGTGGGGGAAAGACGGAGGCGCCGAGGTAGTGCGTGTACGACGGCTGCACGTTCCGGTTGCTCAGCACACACTGCGCGAGGCCGACCAGGAGCAGTGCCGAGCCCAGCGCCAGCGGAAGCGGCGCGTGGCGGATGTCCGTGCCGAAGGGCGCCAGATCCCACGACAGGGTGAAGATCCAGGGGATCATCGAGACGGTAAGCCGCGAATAGAGGTCGATCCGCTCCAGTTTGCTGCGTTCCTGCCAGCCGCGGCGCCAGCCCCGTACCCGCACCCACACGGCACATCCCCCTCAGCGTCG
Source organism: Streptomyces sp. NBC_00846 (assembly GCF_045207325.1). Lineage (NCBI taxonomy): Bacteria > Bacillati > Actinomycetota > Actinomycetes > Kitasatosporales > Streptomycetaceae > Streptomyces > Streptomyces sp. NBC_00846. Next base: position 3,959,190 of record NZ_CP108846.1, read on the forward strand.
AGGTTCCCAGCGGAACCACCGCTGCACAGCAAACACCGCGAGCACCGTCCAGGCCAGCGCGGTCAGTCCGGCCCCGATCAGGCCGTGCGCGTCGGCCCCGCCGAGCCAGCCCGCCCGTACGAGCGTCATCACCCCGGTCACCGGCAGCAGTTCGCACACGGACGCCACCCGGTCCGGCAGGATCTCCAGCGGTACGAAGAGCCCCGAGCCCATCATCGAGACGAGGAACAGCGGCAGTGTGGTGATCTGTGCCGTCTGTACGGTCCGGGTCACCGCGGAGGTGGCCGCGGCCAGCGCCGTCAGCAGCACCACACCCAACAGCAGCCCCGCGACGAGCAGTTCGGGCCGTTCGGGCGCACCGAGGCCGAACACGGCCCCGCCGGCCAGCACCACCAGCACGGTCTGCGCCAGCGCCAGCGCGACCGACGGCAGCGCGGTCCCGGCGAGGATCTCCCGGTCGGTGATCTCTCCGGTACGCAGCCGCTTCAGGACCAGGTCCTCGCGCCGCGCCACATACGCGGCGACCAGGTTCATGTACACGACCTGCATCAGCACCATGCCGATGCCGCCGCTGAGCGCGGCCCCGGCCACGGTCAGCCCGGTCCCGCCCAGATCGACCTGCTCCAGCGTCGATTTCATCGCCACGACCATCGCCAGGGGCACCAGCAGCGCGACGAAGACCGCGGTCCTGTTCCGGGCGAGCAGGGTCAGTTCGGCCCGTCCGAGAGCGTTCAGCCGCCCGGGCATCGTTGTGCTCGTCATGCGACAGCCACCCTCCCGGACTCGGGCGCCGACTCCGGCCCGGGCGCCGACTCCGGCTCCGACGCGCTCTGCGCGATATCGAGAAACGCCTCTTCGAGCGAGGCCGACCGGGCATCGAGCCCGAGCAGCGTCACGTCCGACTCCCGTGCCCAGAACAGCAGCTCACCCAGCGACTCCTGCAGGTGGTGGGTACGGATCTCGACGCCGCGACCCTCGGCGGCCGCCCGCAGCGACAGCGGAAGCCGCGCCGCCGGGACCCCTTCGGGCAGCTCGAACCGGATGCGGGCGGGGCGGGCCGCCGTCACCTCGGCGGTGGTGCCCGCCGTCACGATCCGCCCCCGGTGCATGATCGCCAGCCGGTCGGCGAGCGTCTCGGCCTCCTCCAGGTAGTGCGTGGTGAGCAGGACGGTGATGCCGTCGTCGCGCAGCTCCCGTACCAACTCCCAGGTGTCGCGCCGTCCTTCGGCGTCGAGTCCGGTGGTCGGCTCGTCGAGGAACAGCACCTCGGGCCGGCCGAGCAGGGCCAGCGCGAGGTCGAGGCGGCGCCGCTCGCCGCCGGAGAGCTGCTTGACCCGTACGCGCGCCCGATGGGAGAGCCCGACCAGGTCCAGCGCCTCACCGGTCGGCCGGGCGCCACTCGTGCACCCCGCCCACATGCGTACGGTCTCGGTGACGGTCAGCTCGGACGGGAAGCCGCCCTCCTGGAGCATCACCCCGATCCGGGGTCGGACGGCGGCACGCGCGCGGTACGGGTCGTGTCCGAGCACCCGCACCGTGCCGGCGTCGGGCCGCGCCAGGCCCTCCAGCAGTTCGACGGTGGAGGTCTTTCCGGCGCCGTTCGTACCGAGCAGGGCGAAGAGTTCACCGCGCGCCACCGAGAAGGAGACGCCGGCCACGGCCTCGAAGCCACCGGCATAGCGCCGCCGAACCCCGTCGGCCTCGATCACGGGGTCCATCACGGAATCCATCACGGAATCGGCCATGGAATCGGCCACGGCGGGGGGCACGGAGGGAGTGGCCGCGGAATCCGGGGTCATGAAGCCGGCTGTGATGTCCGCCGTGGCGCCGCCCGCACGGTTGCTGGGAATGTCGTCGCTCGTCATGCCTACAGATTTCCGTCGGATCGTCGCCGCGAGCAGTGCGAGCTGTCACCACTGCTCATGACAAACGTCATGGGTCATGAGGCCGAGCCACGAACCAGGGAATACGACGAAGGCCCTGGTCGATATCGACCAGGGCCTTCGAACAAAACGATCAAGAGCGGACGACGAGATTCGAACTCGCGACCCTCACCTTGGCAAGGTGATGCTCTACCAACTGAGCCACGTCCGCATTGCTGCCGCCGATTGTACTCCCTGTAAGGGGATCTTTCGAGCGGTGCGAGCACCACTCTACCCGATTCACCGGAGTGGTCGATAAGAGCGATGCAGAGCGGGTGACAGGAATTGCACACTGCGCCTTCCCCCTGGAAGGGGGATGTTCTACTACTGAACTACACCCGCACGCTGCGTGAGGTTCGGCTTTGCGGCCTTGCCCCTCGGCGTGCTCCAGACTTTAGCCGACCTGCGGGGGTGTAGCGCAAGTCGGTGGCCGCGCGGTGTCGTCGAGGGGTGCGCGGGAGCGCCCGAAGATCGTCCCGGTGCCCGGTCGTGGCGACCCGCGCGGGGGACTGTCCGAGCGGCCTGCCCCGGGGGCGGGGCCTCAACTGGCTTCGTTGAACGCCTCGTAGACCTTCTTGGGGATCCGGCCGCGGGCCGGCACCTCCATCCCGTGCGAGCGGGCCCAGGCGCGCACGGCCGCCGGGTCGGGCGCGAGCGAGGTGTGCCGGTACGAGGCGGGAGTCCTGCCATGCTTACTGGCATTTGTCTGCTTTCGGCCCGCCGTGATGTACGGCGCCAGAATCTTGCGCAGTTTCTTTGCGTTGGACTGGCTGAGGTCGATCTCGTACGACTTCCCGTCCAGGGAGAAGGTGACCGTTTCCGTCGCTGCTCCCCCATCGATGTCGTCGAAGAGGGTGACCACCACGCGCTGAGCCACGGATATCGGTCCTTTCCTACGGCATCGGCGCGTCTGACATGCGCTGATGCCGGCCTTCCGGCTGTCGGGCGGATGTGGGGGATGCGGGTCGGCCGGCGTCGACCGATTAGGGTAATTCTGCATTCCCCGGTAATCATTTGTACAGCGGTGGGTGCCGCATTGTGAAGTCCATCCAATTAACTCCGCGTGTCAGTCTCTATGTGTGTCATCGGTGAGGATTTTTTTGCAGGACTTTCCCCATGTGTTGTCACGTCGATATCCGGGCGTGAGTGACGGTTCTCCATATCTACCCGCGTAGAAATTCTGGCCAGGTAGGCTGAGGGGGACCTGCGGGGGTCTGGGGAGCCCCCCGGAGAAACAGCCGCACCACACCACCACCGGGAGTGCCAGTGGCACGCGTCGTAGTCGACGTCATGCTCAAGCCCGAGATCCTCGACCCGCAGGGACAGGCGGTGCAGCGCGCACTGCCCCGTCTCGGCTTCGAGGGAATCGCGGACGTACGTCAGGGAAAGCGTTTCGAGCTGGAGGTCGAGGGTCCGGTCGACGACGCCGCCCTCGGTCGTATTCACGAGATGGCCGAGACTTTCCTCGCCAACACCGTCATCGAGGACTTCACCGTGAAGGTGGAGAAGGCCGAGGAGCCGAAGTGACCGCTCGTATCGGAGTCGTCACCTTTCCCGGCACGCTCGACGACAGGGACAGTCTGAGGGCCGTACGGGTCGCGGGCGCCGAACCCGTATCGCTGTGGCACCGCGACAAGGACCTGCACCAGGTCGACGCGGTCATCCTGGCGGGCGGCTTCTCCTACGGCGACTATCTGCGGGCCGGAGCCATCTCCCGCTTCTCGCCGGTCATGGAGACGATCATTGAGAACGCGCGGGCGGGGATGCCGGTCCTCGGCATCTGCAACGGCTTCCAGATCCTGACCGAGGCGCACCTGCTGCCCGGCGCGATGCTGCAGAACAACCACCTGCACTTCATCTGCCGCGACCAGAAGCTCCGCGTCGAGAACGCGGAGACCGCCTGGACCTCGGACTACTCCGCCGGCCAGGAGATCTCCGTACCGCTCAAGAACATGGACGGGCGTTACGTCGCCGACGAGCGCGTCCTCGACGAGCTGGAGGCGGAGGGCCGCGTCGCCTTCCGCTACCTGGACGTGAACCCCAACGGCTCGCTCCGCGACATCGCCGGCATCACCAACGCCGCGGGCAACGTCGTCGGTCTGATGCCGCACCCGGAGCACGCCGTCGAGCCGCTGATCGGAACCGGTCGCACCGACGGTCTCGGTTTCTTCACCTCGATCATCAAGAAGCTGGTCAACGCATGAGCCTGGATACGGTCAAGCACGCGGCCGAGACCCCGGATGTCGAGCAGCCCTGGAAGGAGCTCGGCCTCAAGGAGGACGAGTACACCCGGATCCGCGAGATCCTGGGCCGCCGTCCCACCGGCGCCGAGCTCGCCATGTACTCCGTGATGTGGTCCGAGCACTGCTCGTACAAGAGCAGCAAGGTCCACCTCAAGCAGTTCGGCGAGAAGGTTCCCGCCAACGACGCGATGCTCGTCGGCATCGGCGAGAACGCCGGTGTGGTCGACGTCGGTCAGGGTTACGCGGTCACCTTCAAGGTCGAGTCGCACAACCACCCCTCGTACATCGAGCCCTACCAGGGCGCGGCGACCGGCGTCGGCGGCATCGTCCGCGACATCCTCGCCATGGGTGCCCGCCCGGTCGCGGTCGTCGACCCGTTGCGCTTCGGCGCGGCCGACCACCCCGACACCAAGCGGGTCCTGCCCGGCGTCGTCGCGGGCATCGGTGGTTACGGCAACTGCCTGGGCCTGCCGAACATCGGCGGCGAGGTCGTCTTCGACGCCTGCTACCAGGGCAACCCGCTGGTCAACGCCGGCTGCATCGGCGTGATGAAGCACGAGGACATCCACCTGGCCAAGGCCTCCGGCCCCGGCAACAAGGTGATCCTTTACGGCGCCCGCACCGGCGGCGACGGCATCGGCGGCGTCTCGGTGCTGGCCTCGGAGACCTTCGAGTCGACCGGTCCCGCGAAGCGTCCGGCCGTCCAGGTGGGCGACCCGTTCCAGGAGAAGCTCCTCATCGAGTGCACCCTGGAGATCTTCAAGGAGAAGCTCGTCGCGGGCATCCAGGACCTCGGTGGTGCGGGCCTGTCCTGCGCCACGTCCGAGCTGGCCTCCGCGGGCTCCGGCGGTATGCGCGTCGAGCTGGACACCGTGCCGCTGCGCGACTCCTCCCTCTCGCCCGAGGAAATCCTCATGAGCGAGTCGCAGGAGCGCATGTGCGCGATCGTCGAGCCGCAGCACGTCGGGCGCTTCCTGGAGATCTGCGAGAAGTGGGACGTCATCGCCACCGTCATCGGTGAGGTGACCGAGGGCTCCCAGCTGGAGATCTTCTGGCACGGCGAGCAGATCGTGGACGTACCGCCGCGGTCCGTCGCGCACGAGGGCCCGACGTACCACCGCCCGTTCGCCCGCCCGTCCTGGCAGGACGCGCTGCAGGCCGACGACGCGGGCAAGCTGGCCCGCCCGGCGAACGGCGCCGAGCTGCGTGAGCAGGTCCTCCAGCTGGTCGCCTCGCCGAACCAGGCGTCGAAGTCCTGGATCACGGACCAGTACGACCGGTTCGTGCAGGGCAACACCGTGCTCGCGATGCCGGAGGACGCCGGCATGGTCCGGATCGACGAGAAGTCGAACCTGGGCGTGGCCATGGCGACCGACGGCAACGGCCGGTACGCCAAGCTCGACCCGTACACCGGTGCGCAGCTCGCGCTGGCGGAGTCGTACCGCAATGTCGCCGCCTCCGGCGCCAAGCCGCTCGCGATCTCGGACTGCCTGAACTTCGGTTCGCCCGAGGACCCGGACGTCATGTGGCAGTTCGCCGAGGCCACCCGTGGCCTGGCGGACGGCTGCCTGGAGCTGGGCACCCCGGTCACCGGCGGCAATGTGTCGCTGTACAACCAGACCGGTGAGACGGCGATCCACCCGACCCCGGTCGTGGCCGTGCTCGGTGTGATCGACGATGTCACCCGGCGTACGCCGGTCGCCTTCGCGGAAGAGGGCCAGCTCCTCTACCTGCTGGGCGACACGCGTGAGGAGTTCGGCGGCTCGGCCTGGTCCGAGGTCGTTCACGGCCACCTGGGGGGCATGCCGCCCAAGGTCGACCTGGGCCGCGAGAAGCTGCTCGGCGAGATCCTGATCTCGGCCTCCCGCGACGGCATGATCGACGCGGCGCACGACCTCTCCGACGGCGGCCTGATCCAGGCGGTCACCGAGTCCTGCCTGCGCGGCGGGAAGGGTGCCCGGCTGGTCGTGCCGGACGGTCTGGACGCGTTCACCTTCCTCTTCTCCGAGTCGGCGGGGCGCGCGGTCGTCTCCGTTCCGCGGAGTGAGGAGCTTCGCTTCAACGACATGTGCGGGGCGCGGGGTCTGCCCGTCACCCGCATCGGTGTCGTGGACGGCGAAGAGATCGAGATCCAGGGCGAGTTCAGCATTGCGCTGAGCGAGCTGCGCGCGGCGCACGAGGCGACCATTCCGGCTCTGCTGGCCTGACGCACCGGTCCCTGACGAGGACGGCCCCGCCCGGTTCATTTTCCCGGGCGGGGCCGTCCTCGTTCGGGAGCCGCATGCGCGTGTATTTCCGGCTGATGGCTGATGGCTGATGGCTGATGGCTAGTGGCCGGTGGCCAGGAGTATCACTCCGGTCGCGGACCAGAAGGCGACGTCCGTCGAGGCGACGAAGGCATCCATCGCCGACGAAGCGATGTTCGTGTCGAGCACGGCCAGCAGGATCGTGGCGATGCGGAGCACGAAGCCGATGACGCGCTGACGGTCGGTCATGGCTGTGGGCATCACGGGCCTCCCCTCCCGAGCGGCGTGGTGCCGCTGTGGTGGGGCACCACCATGACCCAATAACATGTAGTGAGTCAAAAAATAGGCTTGGATCAACATTCATCCTGGTACAGTGATATCATGATTGAGGGGATGAGTCTGCGCGAGCGCAAGAAGCTCCAGACGCGAGGCCGTCTGCTGGCCGCGGCCACCGAGCTCTTCGCCGAGCGAGGCTTCGACAAGGTCTCGGTCGCCGAGATCGCCGAGGCGGCCGAAGTCTCGAAGATGACTGTCTTCAACTACTTCGCCGGCAAGGAGGACCTGGTCCTCGCTCCGATGGAGGAGCACGTCGGCGATGTCGCGCGGGTGGTACGGGACAGGGCCTCCGGACAGTCCGTCCTGGCCGCCGTCCGCGCTCAGTTCCTGGCCGCCGTCGAAAGCCGTGACCCCTCGGTCGGAATGAGCGACGTGCCGGTGGTGCTCGGGGTGTGCCGGCTGATCCAGGAGACCCCGGCGCTGCTGACCCGGGCCCACGCGTTCTCCATGCGCTCCTTCGACCTGCTCGCCGAAGCCCTGGTCGAGGAGGGGGAGGAGCCGTTTATTGCCCGGATCGCCGCCGCTCAGCTGATCTGTACCCGCAACGCCCTCATCCACGCGAACCAGCTGCGGCTGCTGGCGGGGGAGCCGGCGGGCGCGATCGCGCCGGATGCCGTCGCGCTCGCCGAGCGCGGCTTCGGCCTGCTCACCAACGGGCTGGGCGACTTCGCGACCCGATCCTGAGAGGCCGCCGGGCGGGCCGGACCCGGCGCCTGTCCGTCCGGCCCGGACAGGCCAGAGGGGCCTTGACCCGCCGGACGGGCCTCGGGCCCCCCGACGGGCTTCGGGCTCCCGGACAGGACCGGCATCCCCGTCAGGCCCCGGGCCCCCTGGGACAGGCCGTAGGCTCCCGGGCATGCCGCCGTCCCAGAAACGTGCCCGCCGCTACGACCCGGTCAGGACCCGCAGCGCGGTCCTTGCACAGTTCGCCCATGTCCGGGAAGCCGTCCGCACTCTGACGCCCGGACAGCTCGCGCTGCCGACCCGGCTCGGGGAATGGACCGTGCGCGAACTGGCCGCACATCTGACCATGGCGCTCTCGACCGTCACCCGGAACCTGGAACTGCCGGAACCCGTCTCGGCGAAGCCGGATCTGACGCTCCTGGAGTGGCCGTTCTCGACCGCGGGCCGGGCGGCGCGCATCGCGGACGACACCAGGGCGCTCGCCGCGGACCGCCCCGACCTGGACGCGCTGTACGGGGAGGTGGCCGGACGGTTCGACGAACTGGTGTCCGGCGCCGGTGCCGAACGGCTGCTGCCGACGCGGGTCGGGGTGATGCGGCTGGCCGACTTCCTCGTCACCCGTACCGTCGAACTCGTCGTGCACACCGACGATCTGAACGAGGCGGCCGGCCTCGACATCTCGTACGACCGGCAGGCACTCGCCGCCTGCACCCGGCTGCTCGCCGACGCCCTCGCGGAGAAGGCGCCGGGCGGCTCGGTCGAGGTGCGCGTCCCGCCGTTCGCCGTCGTCCAGTGCGTGCAGGGCCCCAAACACACCCGCGGTACGCCACCCAATGTCGTCGAGACCGATCCGCTCACCTGGATCCGGCTCGCCACCGGGCGTACCGGGTGGGCGCAGGCGCTCGACGCCGCGAAGGTCGACGCCAGCGGAGAGCGGGCCGATCTCGCCGCTCTGCTGCCCCTCATGGGCTGAGGGGGAACCGGACGGCCGCCCGGACCGTCGCAGGGCCATGCGGAATCAGCGTATGGCCGTAGGAGCCGTCCGTGGCCCTCCTCGCTCCGACCACTTGCGGTACGGACCCGGTGACTCCGTCGCCGTCACGGGGTCCCAGTAGTTCTCGCCGAAAAAAACAACGCTAAGGACTGAGTCGCAGGTCAGGCCGTGGGCTCCAGAGGGGCCGTGGCTGTCTGCTCGTCGTGCTCGCGCAGCATGCGCATGACGGTGGCCGGGGCTGGGTGCTGGCACCGGGGCCGGGAACGGTCGTTGTACTCCGTGGCGCCCGGCCGGCCGGTACGGGCCGGCCGGGGAGGACGCCAGAACTGGTAGGCCAAAAGGGACCGTGAGATGATCTCGAAGCTCTGAAAACCCGGCCGGACCTGCCACTCCGCCTCCGCCATGTCGGAGCAGTAACACCACACGCGGTCCGGATGGCTTCTGAACGGGTCGGTCTCAGGGCGGGCCGGGTTGTCAGCCCGTCTGGGCCGTTCGGGCGCGGTCGGAGAGGAGTCGGGTGAGGCTTTCGAGGTCTGCGCTGCTGTAGCTGCGGCTCTCGTTGTCGTTGCCGACGACGCTGGTGAGGACCGTTCCGGTGCGGACCACGGTGCTGCGGGTGGTGTGGGTGACGTAGGCGTCTCCCTGGCTCGTCGAGATCGAGAACGCTGCGACCTGGTCCCCGATCTGCGCCATGGTCAGTGAACTCGCTCCTTCCTTCCGCGCCTTGGAGGTTAGCGCGTCGAAGGCCGTCTGTGCCGTGTCCTCGTTCGGGTAGGAGCGAACCAGGAACTGGGTCTCCATGCTGTAGCGCCCCAGATACTCGGCCTCGCCTTCGAAGGTGGAGCCGTCACCCTGCGAGGAGACGTCTGCGGTGGGTGCTGAGCTCTCGGTCCAGCCCGACGGCAGGCTTGTCGCGTCCGGCAGTACGTTGCGGACGGCCTCTGCATCGGCGAGTGGCATCGCGCGGTCCGCATTGCCGATGCCTGCTGTGTCGTTGCCCGTTTCGTTGCTGTCGGTCCCGGTCTTCTGTTGACCCTGCCCCGGCTCCGACCCGCCTCTGGCCTGGGAGCCTGGAGAGTCACCGTCCAGGGCTTGGATACTGCCGTAGACCAAGAGCGCCACCAAGGTCGCCAGCGCGACGCAGATCGCACCGAAGGCGGTGCGTCCCGCAGGAGTGTTGTTGAAGGTCACCGGCCCGAGCGAAATGGTGTTGCCGCGCACCCGCGACCCACCGTCGATCACCACACTGTTCTGGATGGTCTGCATGGGCGGCTCCTCGGGCAGCGGCCCGGCAAGGACCGGAGCAAGGGCCGCAGTCAACGCGGCGGCAAAGTCCTGGTCGGCCGCGACCCCGGCGTTGAGCTCGTTGTGCAGCCCTGCGACGGCAGCCGGGTCATCAGGCTGCGCGTCCACAGCTGCCAAGGCCGCCTGTCCCGATGGCGTACCGCTGAGCCGCTGCCGTACGAGGTCGGAAACGGCCTGCCCGACTCCGGTGGCCGCCGCGGTGGCTGCGCCCCCGGCAAACTCTGTTACTACTCGCACGGTCTGTGACACGAGCTCCGTTGGATCCATCGTTTCCCCCATGAGTCGGCTGTGTACATGCTAAGACCGGAGGCGGCCTCCTCTAAGTCAACTTACTGAGAAGCAAGGCGAGTTAGCTGAATCGAGCCCCTGGAATGCGTTGCCCCAGATCCTCGCGGACACCGAGCGAGCACAGATTCCACGTCTGGCTCGCCAACGACTACGACCCGGCCAGCTACCCCGCCGCCCTGCGCAAGCCGGTCCCGCCGGTGCGCTGGCGAGGGCCGGTCACCGAGATGACCGACCTGGTCCTCTCCCGCGTCGATGCCGAACAGCTGACGTGAGGAGAAGCAGCCCGCCGGCTCCACGGGCTCTCGCTGGTGACCGCCTTCGGCCTGCCCTCGCGAGCGGGCCGCTACAGTCCGGCTCCGGGATCGTCCGTGCCTGCGGTCCGCAGCGGACGGTGGCCCTGGTCGTCGAGCTGGGCCAGTTCGTGCTCGTAGTCGACGGTGATGGAGCCGTAGTAGTTGACCACCGAGCTGCGGGCTGGAGAGATGTGCGCCAGGACATCGGCGTCCACTTCGCGGCCGGCGCCGCGCAGTTCGCCGACGGCCAGGCCCATGTACTCGGTGTGCCAGCAGATGACCGCGTTCGTCACGACGGTCAGACACCATGCCTGCTCGTTCTGCTGCTCGGGCTGACGACGGGTGACCTTGCCCTCGCGGGCGTAGTGGAGCTGGCGGCGCAGGGCGTGCAGGGACTCGCCCTTGTTCAGCTGCCGGGCGATTTTGCGCCGGTAGCTCTCGTCCGACAGGTACTTCGCCGCGTAGATCGTCCTCCTGATCGCCCCGTACTCCTTGAGCGCGGCGGCCAGCGCGTTCTGCCGGGAGGAGGCGGAGAGCTTGCCGACGATCAGGGAGGCGGTGGCGTGCCCGTATTTCAGCGACCCGGCCAGGCGGAGCAGGTCGTCCCAGTGGTCGGCGACCAGGTCGAGGTTGGCCTTCTTCGTCAGCAGCGGTCCCGCCTTCGGGAACCGCTCCTCGTAGTCGGCCTTGGCGCCCATCCGGTACAGGGTGATCTTGCCCAGGTCGCGGATGCGAGGGGAGAGCTGCTTGCCGACCAGGTCGAACAGGCCGAAGTTGACCAGGGTGACGCCGTGCGTGTCGGTGGCGTGCTCGGTGATCGGCAGGTCGGTGGCGTTGCCCAGGATCTCGTCCAGCACATAGTGGGCCTCGCGGTGCGTGGCCACGATGACCTTGGTGCCGAACGTGGAGTGCTGGTCGGAGACGTGGGTGCAGGTGGAGATGCCCTCGGACACGAAGTACTTGTTCAGGTGCCGGGCGGTGATCGACTTGCCCCGGGTGGGGAACCGCTGTCCGTCGGAAGAGGACAGGGTGCCGGAGCCGAACATGGCCGTCACCGGCAGTTTGTGGTGGTAGTTGGCCAGGCAGATGTTTGCCTCGCGCAGCGTCTCCTCGCGGATGTACCACTCCGCCGTCCACGCCAGCACGTCGTAGGGGATGCCGCAGGACGCGGCCATCCCGTGCAGCCCGAGATTCGTGGAGAGCCCGATCAGGCAGGCGATCAGATTCCTTTTGAGCTGTGGGGAACGGGCCTGCTTGCCGCCGGCGTGGACGAAGCAGTCCAGGAAACCGGTGTGCCGGTCCATCTCCACCAGCAGTGAGGCGATCGGCACGTTCGGCAGCATCCGCTCCAGCTCGGCGTGCAGGTCCTCGGCCTCGGTGGGGATGTCCTCCACCGTCAGTGGGGAGATGACCAGCTCCCCGTCGTCGTTCAGCCGGACCGGCCCGTCGCCGCGCCCCAGGACTTCCTCCAGGTCGGTGAGGGCCTCATCCAGTTCGTCGATCACCAGCGGCAGGGCCTGTGAGGCGTCTGTGCTCTTGCCGACCAGGCGGCAGAACTCGGCCCGGTGCGTCTCCCACTGGGCGGGCTTGAACAGGTAGACGGCCGGGTTGTCGTAGCGGCGCGAGCCCGGCACGAACACGTCGCCCGAGCGCAGGCCGTCGCGCAGTGCGAGCAGGGTGCACAGCTCCCAGTAGTGCCGGTACGCGGTCGCGTCGCCCTTGGCCGCGGCCTCGTCGAGGTAGCCCTGCCACCGGGTCGGCACGAACAGCGTCGGCGCGTTACTGGGCACGTTTCGGGTGCCGGTGGCGTTCAGCTCCCGCAGGATCTCCAGGGCCTCGATCAGCGGCTTCGCCTCGGTGCCGCCTTTGAACCGCACCGCCTGAAGCGCCTTCGGCGCGAACTGGCGGATGTAGGTGTAGGAGCCTTCCAGGAGTGCCAGGTGCCCGTGGTCCTTGGGCAGCCGCACGGTGGCCCCGGCGTGCGCGGCCCGCAGCCGGGACATGCCGATCTTCCCGCGCAGCAGAGTCCCCACCTCGGATGCGCTGCCCGGCCGGAAGGCCGACGGGTGGCCCCGCCGACGGGTCGACGGGTGGTGGCCTCCCGAACCGGCCCGGCGGCGGCATTGCGGAGCGCCCGGAGAAGCCGCATACCGGGCTCCCCGGTGTGAGGCTCACCACGAAACGGACGTTCGGCCGGACTCCGCGTCGGGACGCCGACCGGTTCACCGAGCGCCACCACAGGACCCCGGCGACCGCCGCGCCCCGAGTGGCCGGAACCCATCGGTATGTGGCCGCTGGCCCGGGCGTCGACCGCCCTGTGGCCGTTCCGCACCCCGTGCCGTGTCCCGTCCCGAGCCTCGCCACACCCCGGAAGTGATCACTCCGAGTGACCGTCCGGAACGGTCCCCGAACCACTCGTGGGAGCGCTTCCCCGGCGCTCGGGCCCGGTATCCCGAATTCGGACCAGTGGTCGATCTCGCCTACACTCGGTGGCGTGCCCCGTGGTGATGGACGACTCAACCACGACCTGCTCCCCGGAGAGAAAGGCCCCCAGGACGCTTGCGGCGTCTTCGGTGTCTGGGCTCCGGGTGAAGAGGTCGCCAAGCTCACCTATTTCGGACTGTATGCCCTGCAGCACCGTGGACAGGAGTCCGCGGGTATTGCTGTGAGCAATGGGTCCCAGATCCTGGTCTTCAAGGACATGGGACTGGTCTCGCAAGTCTTCGACGAAACGTCTCTGGGATCTCTCCAGGGCCATATCGCGGTCGGTCATGCCCGCTACTCCACCACCGGTGCCTCGGTGTGGGAGAACGCGCAGCCGACGTTCCGTGCGACCGCGCACGGCTCGATCGCCCTGGGTCACAACGGCAACCTGGTCAATACGGCCCAGCTCGCCGAGATGGTCGCCGACCTTCCCCGCAAGGACGGCCGCGCAACCCAGGCCGCCGCGACGAACGACACCGATCTGGTGACCGCGCTGCTCGCCGGCCAGACCGATGACGACGGCAAGCCGCTCACCATCGAGGAGGCCGCCACTAAGGTGCTTCCCGATGTGAAAGGCGCCTTCTCGCTGGTCTTCATGGACGAGCACACCCTTTACGCCGCCCGTGACCCGCAGGGCATCCGGCCGCTGGTCCTCGGCCGGCTGGAGCGTGGCTGGGTGGTGGCCTCCGAGTCCGCCGCCCTCGACATCTGCGGTGCCAGCTTCGTCCGCGAGATCGAGCCGGGCGAACTCGTCGCCATCGACGAGAACGGCCTGCGCACCTCGCGCTTCGCGGAAGCTAAGCCCAAGGGATGTGTCTTCGAGTACGTCTATCTGGCCCGCCCCGACACCGACATCGCCGGGCGCAACGTCTACCTCTCCCGGGTGGAGATGGGCCGCAAGCTGGCCGCCGAGGCCCCCGTCGAGGCCGATCTGGTCATAGCGACACCGGAATCCGGCACCCCCGCCGCCATCGGTTACGCGGAGGCCAGCGGCATCCCGTTCGGCGCCGGCCTGGTGAAGAACGCCTACGTCGGCCGGACCTTCATCCAGCCGTCCCAGACCATCCGCCAGCTGGGCATCCGCCTCAAGCTGAACCCGCTCAAGGAAGTCATCAAGGGCAAGCGCCTGGTGGTCGTCGACGACTCGATCGTCCGCGGCAACACCCAGCGCGCACTGGTCCGGATGCTCCGCGAGGCCGGGGCCGCCGAGATCCACATCCGGATCTCGTCCCCGCCGGTGAAGTGGCCCTGCTTCTTCGGCATCGACTTCGCGACCCGCGCCGAGCTGATCGCCAACGGCATGTCGGTCGACGAGATCTGTACGTCGATGGGCGCCGACTCGCTCGCGTACATCTCGCTCGACGCGATGATCGAGGCGACGACGATCGCCAAGCCGAACCTGTGCCGGGCCTGCTTCGACGGCGAGTATCCGATGGAGCTGCCGGACCCGGAGCTGCTCGGCAAGCAGTTGCTGGAGACCGAGCTGGCGGCAGGCCCCGCGGCGACCGCGGCGTCCGACGCACTGCGTCGTCCGTGACGGTCCAGCCGTACCCCCCTGGCCACCAGCCCCGTATTTCCACACGAAAGATCCCAGGCAATGTCTGAGACAACAGGTGCTTCCTACGCTGCAGCGGGCGTCGACATCGAGGCCGGCGACCGTGCTGTCGAGCTGATGAAGGAGTGGGTGAAGAAGACGCGTCGCCCCGAGGTCCTCGGTGGCCTGGGCGGTTTCGCCGGACTCTTCGACGCCTCGGCACTCAAGCGTTACGAGCGTCCGCTGCTCGCCTCCGCCACCGACGGCGTCGGCACGAAGGTGGACCTCGCCCGGAAGATGGGCGTGTACGACACGATCGGCCACGACCTCGTCGGCATGGTCGTCGACGACCTGGTCGTCTGCGGGGCCGAGCCGCTCTTCATGACGGACTACATCTGCGTCGGCAAGGTGCACCCCGAGCGTGTCGCGGCCATCGTGAAGGGCATCGCCGAAGGCTGTGTCCTCGCGGGCTGCGCCCTGGTCGGCGGCGAGACCGCCGAGCACCCGGGCCTCCTCGGGCCGGACGACTTCGATGTCGCGGGCGCCGGTACGGGCGTGGTCGAAGCCGACCACCTGCTCGGCCCGGAACGTATCCGTAAGGGTGACGCGGTGATCGCCATGGCGTCGTCCGGTCTTCACTCCAACGGGTACTCGCTCGTCCGGCACGTGGTCTTCGACCGGGCCGGCTGGGCGCTGGACCGCGAGGTCGAGGAGTTCGGCCGGACGCTCGGCGAGGAGCTCCTGGAGCCCACCAAGATCTACTCGCTGGACTGCCTGGCCCTGATCCGTACGACCGAGGTGCACGGCTTCAGCCATGTCACCGGCGGCGGCCTGGCCAACAACCTGGCCCGGGTCATCCCGGACGGGCTGCACGCCCGGGTCGACCGTTCCACCTGGACGCCCGGCGCGGTCTTCGACCTGGTCGGCAAGGCCGGTCAGGTCGAGCAGCTGGAGCTGGAGAAGACGCTCAACATGGGCGTCGGCATGATCGCGATCGTTCCGGCCGAGTCCGTGGACGTGGCCTTGACGACGCTGGCCGACCGTGGGGTCGACTCCTGGGTCGCGGGCGAGATCACGGAGCGCGGTGCACACACCGCGGGCGCGGAGCTGGTGGGCGGATACGCGCGATAGTCACGGGGCCACCGGGGACGCCCGGTGGCCGTTCCGTACTCTCCGTACCCGAGCGAGGTATCCGGGAGATATCCTTCAGGCCCTGCCCTCATTCGTCGGACGGCTCGGGTCCTGCCGCACGGCATACGCCGGAAACCCAGCTCGGCCCATAACCAAAGCGGACCGGAGCAGTACGGAAGAACCGGATCGGGGTAGCACAGAACCCGGTCCGGGACGGGCCCGGACCGGGTTGATGTGTCAGCGCGAGGTCAAGCGCCGCGGCGCTTGGACGACGGACCGGACCTGTCGTCCTCGTCCTCGTCCTCGTCGTCGTTGTACAGATCCGCGTACTGTGCGTACGGGTCATCTTCCTCGTCGTCGTCCTCGAACGGCTCTGCGTTCGGTGGCTGACTCGAAGGCGATGCGCCCAGCTCATTGGCCAGACGCGACAGGTCAGTCCCGCCGGTGCTGTACTTCAGCTGACGGGCGACCTTGGTCTGCTTGGCCTTTGCCCGGCCGCGCCCCATGGCTCGACCCCCTCGGTGACGGGGCTCGACGGCCCCAGAGTCTTGACACGCGTTCATGTTTCAGGACGGACTCTCGGTAGAGAGACCGTGCCCGTAGGGCTTTAACGGTACCTGCTTCCGCGGCCATACGGTACGCCGCCCTCATCACGCACCCCGCAAGAGGACCGGCGAGAAGCCCTGTCCTCGCTGGTCAACTGCGATTTTAACCTCTTCCCGGCGTGCGACCCGCCGACCGACGTGAGTCTTGTCTCGTCGGCCGGCGAGCGGACGGGCCGCCGACCGGCGAGGACGCCGAGTGAGGCTCCGCAACCGTCGGTTACGACGCGTTGCGGCGAGCTTCGGCCATGCGCTGCTCGGCGATCCGGTCGGCTGCGGCCGCTGGCGGAATGCCGTCTTCCTTCGCACGTGCGAATATGGCCAGCGTGGTGTCGAAGATCTTCGACGCCTTGGCCTTGCACCGGTCGAAGTCGAAGCCGTGCAGCTCGTCGGCGACCTGGATGACACCGCCCGCGTTCACCACGTAGTCGGGTGCGTACAGGATCGACCGGTCCGCGAGGTCCTTCTCGATGCCGGGGTGCGCGAGCTGGTTGTTGGCCGCGCCGCACACCACCTTGGCGGTGAGTACCGACACGGAATCGTCGTTCAGGGCGCCGCCGAGCGCGCACGGGGCGTAGATGTCGAGGCCCTCGGTACGGATCAGCGCGTCGGTGTCCGCGGCGACGGCGACCTCGGGGTGCAGCCCGGTGACGCGGCGCACGGACTCGTCCCGCACATCCGTGATCACGACCTCGGCACCGTCCGAGAGCAGATGCTCGACCAGGTGGTGACCGACCTTGCCGACTCCGGCGACCGCCACTTTTCGGCCACGCAGTGTCGGATCGCCCCAGAGGTGCTGGGCGGAGGCCCGCATGCCCTGGAAGACACCGAACGCGGTGAGGACCGAGGAGTCGCCGGCACCGCCGTTCTCGGGGGAGCGGCCGGTGGTCCAGCGGCACTCGCGGGCGACGACGTCCATGTCGGCGACATAGGTGCCGACGTCGCAGGCCGTGACGTAGCGGCCGCCGAGCGAGGCCACGCACCGGCCGTAGGCCAGCAGCAGTTCCGTTCGTCGGTCGCCCTCGATCTGCGCCGAGTCGCCGATGATCACGGCCTTGCCGCCGCCGTGGTCGAGACCGGCCATGGCGTTCTTGTACGACATACCGCGCGACAGGTTCAGCGCGTCCGCGACGGCCTCCTCCTCGGAGGCGTACGGGTAGAAGCGGGTACCGCCGAGGGCCGGGCCCAGGGCGGTGGAGTGGATGGCGATGACGGCCTTGAGTCCGCTGGCACGGTCCTGGCAGAGCACGACTTGCTCGTGCCCCCCCTGATCCGAGTGGAACAGGGTGTGCAGGATGCCGTCGGTCACATCGGTCACTGTGGTGACTCCCAAGTACGAAGCGGCGGAGGACCCTCCTGAAGGTGGGGAGGGTCGCGGACCGGCCGGCACGGCCGGTCCGACTGGGCACGAGCGTAAGTCCTACGCGAACGTAGATCTGTTCCAGTGCCGAGGATCACCCCCCGGCGGAGTACGGGCATGACACGATTTGCTGCATGTCGGTGGTCTCTTCGGTGCTCGTCCCTTACGCGTCCTACCTCCGGGTGTACGAGCCGCTGGCCGCCTTCCCGGAGTCCGAACGCGCCCACTGGGCCCGCTATGCCGGGCGCTCGCACATCCCCACGGCCCAGGACGAACTGCGCCGCTCGCTGGCCGACTTGGTGGCCACGCCGCCGGTCGTCGTGCCGGTGCACGAGAGCGGGGACGCGTTCGTCGCCGAGGCCGACGGTGTGGTGTGCGTCTGTCCGTGGCGGACCAGGCTGCGCGGCTGGCTGGCGCTGGACGAGCTGATGGACATGTTCCCGGGGCCGGTGCTGGACGTGGTGCTGCCGCCGGTGGTGCGCGGGCAGGCGGTCGCGGACCACGAGCGGTGGGCGGAGCGCAATCCGGACGCCAGGCCCTGGATCCTCTCCTCGGTGTGGCAGGTCCCGGTGCGCTGGTTCGTGCTCTTCTCCGACGAGGAGCGGGAGTACGCGGCGGCGGGCGAGGACGGTGTGCCGCCCGTGCTGCGTTACCGGACGCCGATGGTCCAGGCCCGGCGCCGGCTGGCCAGGACGCTGAAGACGCTGCGCGAGACCGTGGACGAGGGTCCGCTGACCGAGGGGCTCGTGGACGTGGGGCGCTGGCTGGAGGAGTTCCATCCGCGCGCACTGGTCGAACTGGACTACGGCGGTCTGGTGCACGCACTGCCGGCGGAGCAGCTCGCCGGGGACCGGTCGGCCGCCGATGTGGCCGAGGGCATCGCAGCGCTGCGGGCCGGCGACGCCGAAGGGGCGAGTGAGGCGTACGGACGGCTGGCGGAGCGCTGGCGAGCGGTGAAAGACCGTCAATTCGCGAACTGACAGGGTCTCGTCCGCATCTGAACCTGCGCGCCGTGTGACACGTGAGGCTGAAGAGGCAGGAGCCTACCTCGGTGGTCGTAGGACCTACGTCCTGAACCGGGCCTTTGCCTCAAGCGTGACGGATAGCACTAACGGGGCTCTTGCGCCCTTCCCTACTCCTCGTGCCAAAATAGGACAAGGAGTCCGGGGAGGGCTCCATCCGTCCAACTATGGGCGGATCGCTCTGCATTGCACACTATGGGGGGTCTGGTGACTCCTGATCGTCCTGTGACTGATCGTCACAGTGGTGTGACTGTCCGCTATGGCATGGTCCATCGGCTTCCGTCGCTGATGAACACCTGGGAGGGCAATTCCATCGGTTTGGCCGACGTGGCTGGACGGATGGTGTAGTTGTAGTGCCGAGGACAAGCCGTTCGTCCTATAACCGACTCGGCCCGCGTCCGCCATTTCGGGCAACGTGGGTCAAGGTGCAGAATTTAGAGGAAAGAACCGAGATGGTTCGGTTCTCCCGAGGAGGCCGCTCATGACCGCTCGCACCCCTGATGCCGAGCCGCTGCTGACCCCGGCTGAGGTTGCCACGATGTTCCGCGTGGACCCGAAGACGGTTACACGCTGGGCCAAGGCAGGCAAGCTCACGTCCATCCGCACGCTCGGTGGACATCGCCGGTACCGCGAGGCAGAGGTCCGCGCACTGCTTGCGGGTATTCCGCAGCAGCGCAGCGAGGCCTGACACACCCCTGTCGCCGCGTCACAACTGGGAGTTCGGGTCCCCCAACCCGCACTGCCCACCCATAGCCCCAAATGACGGGCGCCCGCCCCAACGGGCGCCATACCTGTGCCCTGGGTGCGTCATTCGATCGCGCTGGACTCCGCCGGGTCCAGCGCGATCTTTTTTGTGCGCTCGCGGTCCTGGGATTCCCGTGATCGTCCCCGGGGCCGCCGACGGTCCCGCGGCCCTCGCCGTCCGTGCCCTCCGAGGCGGTTCCGGCGCCGTTGGAAACCGGGCGTCCGGTTGGCTCCGGCGGGGAGCCGGGCGGGGTGCCGTGCGAGCTTGCGCGGGTCTGTGCGGGAGTGTTCCCGGCCGCCCCCTGGAAGCCGGGATGTGACGGTCCGGAAGGTCCCATGACGCTTCCATCCCCGGAGTGCAATTGCACATATTAAATTCGCTAGTTGTAGGACGGGCGTAAAGTCCCCCCTTCCTGAAACTTATTCAGTGACTCCCGTCACACTGCATGAGTCTTGCCAAGTGCGAGCCCGCCGCCTTCGGGAAGCGGGTTGCCCCGCCCTTGGTCGCTCGGTCGAGGGGCTTTGGTTCCAGGTCCCCGAGGCCCCGTCCTGGCGCCGGGCGTGCCGGTCCGGCGGCTTGGACGGGAGAGCGGCCCGAGAGGCCGCCACAGGCCCCGTGGTGAGCCGCAGGGGCCGATGGCGGGCCGGGTGGTGGCGAGCGAGGTGACGGAAGCCGGAAGCGGCGGCCGGATGGGCGTGCGGGAGCGCGCGGATCTCGTGCCCGACGGACGCCGGCATACGCCCCACCTCCCGGCGGACCGCCGCCCCGCGCGCAGGAGCGCGGGGGAACAGGGGCGGCTCTTGCTGTCTGACTACTCGCCGGCGGTTGTCGGAGTCAAGACGCGCGAAAGCCCGGATCCAGAAGGATCCGGGCTTTCGTTACTGCGGTCCTGACGGGATTTGAACCCGCGGCCTCCACCTTGACAGGGTGGCGAGCACTCCAAACTGCTCCACAGGACCAGGTTTTCGCGGCTGCCTTGCGGCTGGCTGCGAAGACAGACTGTACAGCAGGTCAGAGGGTCCGGTCGACCTCACCGAAGGTGGTGACTCCGTTACGGGCCCGGACGGGGCGCGCTCACGGTGCCGCCGCGTCGATCGCCTTCACGATCCGCTTGTCGGAGACGGGGTAGGCCGTCCCGAGGGCGTGCGCGAAATAGCTGACCCGGAGCTCCTCGATCATCCAGCGGATGTCCAGGACCTCCTGCGGCACGGGCCTGCCCTGCGGCAGCTGTTCGAGCAGCCAGGCGTACTCGTCCTGCATCTCGTGGACCTTCGCCATGCGCGTGGTGTCACGCTGGACGGCCGTCGGCATCTGCTGGAGCCGGCGGTCCGCGGCGACCAGATAGCGCATCAGGTCGGGCAGCCTGCGCAGCCCGGTCGCGGTGACGAAGCCCGGTGGTACGAGGGTCGCGAGCTGGTCCCGCACATCGGTGACGTTGTCGGCGAGGACCAGGCTGTTGGTGGCCTTCAGGCGCCGCTCGCAGGACTGCCAGGCGGCCAGCACCTGCTGGACCTGCTTGACCGTGTGCTCGGTCAGGGCGACGAGGTCGGCGCGCACCTTGTCGTACAGCTTCCGGAACGACTCCTCGTCCCACGCCGGGCCGCCGTGCGCGCCGATCAGCCGGTCGGCGGCCGCCGTCGCGCAGTCCTCGAAGAGCGCCTGGATGGAGCCGTGCGGATTGCGGGACAGCGCCAGCTTCTGCTGGTTCGTCAGCTTGTCCGAGGCGAACTTCGCCGGATTCACCGGCACGTTCAGCATGATCAGCCTGCGGGTGCCGAGCCACATCGCCCGCTGCTGCTCGGCCTCGGTGTCGAAGAGCCGCACGGCCACTGTCCCGCCCTGGTCGACGAGCGCCGGATACGCCTTGACCGGCTGCCCGGCCCTTCGGGTCTCGAAGACGCGGTTCAGCGTGCCGATCGTCCAGTCCGTGAGGCCCGAACGCTCGATGGACTCGCCCGTGGGCCCCGCGGTGGCCGCGGCGGCCTTGGAGAGGGCCTGACGGGCCTTGGGGCGCAGCTGGAGCTTCAGCGCGTCCAGGTCCTTGTCCTCGGCCACCTTGCGGCGCCGCTCGTCGACGATCCGGAACGTGATCTTCAGGTGGTCCGGGACGCGGGTCAGGTCGAAGTCGTCGGCCGTGACCGGGACGCCGACCATGAGCTGGAGCTCACGGGCGAGCGTGACCGGAAGCGGCTCCTGCAGCGGAACGGCCCGGTCGAGGAATTTGTCCGCGTAGTTCGGCGCGGGGACGTAGTGCCGGCGGATCGGCTTGGGCAGCGAGCGGATCAGCTCGGTGACCACTTCCTCGCGCAGGCCCGGGATCTGCCAGTCGAAGCCCTCGGCGGTGACCTGGTTGAGCACCTGGAGCGGCACGTGGACGGTCACACCGTCGGCGTCCGCGCCGGGCTCGAACTGGTACGTGACACGGAACTTGAGCTTCCCCTGCCGCCAGGAGTCCGGGTAGTCGTCCTTGGTGACGGCCCCGGCCTTCTCGTTGATGAGCATCGAGCGCTCGAAGTCCAGCGCGTCCGGCTCGTCGCGGCGCTTGTGCTTCCACCAGGAGTCGAAGTGCGCCCCGGAGACCACGTGCTCGGGGATGCGCTGGTCGTAGAAGTCGAAGAGCGTCTCGTCGTCCACGAGGATGTCGCGGCGCCGGGCGCGGTGCTCCAGCTCCTCGACCTCGCCGAGGAGTTTGCGGTTGTCGTGGAAGAACTGGTGGTGCGTCCGCCAGTCGCCCTCGACCAGAGCGTTGCGGATGAACAGCTCGCGGGACGCCTCGGCGTCGATACGGCCGAAATTGATCTTGCGCTGAGCGACGATCGGCACCCCGTACAGCGTGACCCGCTCGTACGCCATCACCGCCGCCTGGTCCTTCTCCCAGTGCGGCTCGCTGTACGTGCGCTTCAGCAGATGCTGGGCCAGCGGCTCGATCCACTCCGGCTCGACCCTGGCGTTGACCCGCGCCCACAGCCGGGACGTCTCGACCAGCTCGGCCGACATCACGAACCGCGGCTGCTTCTTGAAGAGCGCCGAGCCGGGGAAGATCGCGAACTTGGCGCTGCGGGCCCCGAGGTACTCGTTCTTCTCGGTGTCCTTCAGTCCGATGTGCGAGAGCAGCCCGGCCAGCAGCGAGGTGTGCACCGACTGCTCGGGCGCGTCCTCCTCATTGAGGTGGATGCCCATCTGCTTGGCGACCGTACGCAGCTGCGCGTAGATGTCCTGCCATTCGCGGATGCGCAGGAAGTTCAGATACTCCTGCTTGCACATCCGGCGGAAGCTGGACGAGCCGCGCTCCTTCTGCTGCTCGCGGATGTACCGCCACAGATTCAGGAACGCCAGGAAGTCGGAGGTCTCGTCCTTGAAGCGGGCGTGCTGCTGATCGGCCTGCGTCTGCTTCTCCGAGGGCCGCTCGCGCGGGTCCTGGATGGAGAGTGCGGCCGCGATCACCATGACCTCGCGGGCACAGCCGTTGCGCTCGGCCTCGATGACCATGCGGGCCAGACGCGGGTCGACGGGCAGCTGCGAGAGCTTCCGGCCGAGCTGGGTGAGCCGCTGCCCCTTCTTTCCCTCCCGGGGGGACTTCTCCTCCAGGTCCAGCGCGCCGAGCTCCTGGAGGAGCTGGATGCCGTCGCGGATGTTGCGGTGGTCCGGCGGATCGATGAAGGGGAACTTCTCGATGTCGCCGAGGCCGGCCGCGGTCATCTGCAGGATGACGGAGGCGAGGTTCGTCCGCAGGATCTCGGGGTCGGTGAACTCCGGACGGGTCAGGAAGTCGTCCTCGGAATACAGCCGGATGCAGATGCCGTCCGACGTACGGCCGCAGCGGCCCTTGCGCTGGTTGGCGCTGGCCTGCGAGATCCGCTCGATCGGCAGCCGCTGGACCTTGGTGCGGTGGCTGTAGCGGGAGATCCGGGCATTGCCCGGGTCGATCACGTACTTGATGCCGGGAACGGTCAGCGATGTCTCGGCGACGTTGGTCGCCAGCACGATCCTGCGTCCCGTGTGGCGCTGGAAGACCCGGTGCTGCTCGGCGTGCGAGAGGCGGGCGTAGAGGGGGAGGACCTCGGTGTGGCGGAGGTTCTTCTTGTTCAGCGCGTCCGCGGTGTCGCGGATCTCGCGCTCACCGGAGAGGAAGACCAGGACATCGCCCGGACCCTCCGACTGGAGCTCGTCGACGGCGTCGCAGATCGCGGTGATCTGGTCGCGGTCGGAGTCGTCGCCCTCCTCTTCGAGCAGGGGGCGATAACGGACCTCCACGGGGTACGTACGTCCGCTGACCTCGACGATCGGCGCCTCGCCGAAGTGGCGCGCGAACCGCTCGGGGTCGATCGTCGCCGACGTGATGACGATCTTCAGGTCCGGGCGCTCGGGCAGCAGCCTGGCCAGATAGCCGAGCAGGAAGTCGATGTTCAGCGACCGCTCGTGGGCCTCGTCGATGATGATCGTGTCGTACGCGCGCAGCTCGCGGTCCGTCTGGATCTCGGCGAGCAGGATGCCGTCCGTCATCAGCTTGACGAACGTCGCGTCGGGGTTCACCTGGTCGGTGAAGCGGACCTTCCAGCCGACCGCCTCGCCCAGCGGGGTCTTCAGCTCGTCGGCGATGCGCTCGGCGACCGTACGGGCCGCGATCCGGCGCGGCTGGGTGTGCCCGATCATGCCCCGGACCCCACGCCCCAGCTCCATACAGATCTTCGGGATCTGCGTGGTCTTGCCCGAGCCGGTCTCCCCGGCGACGATCACGACCTGGTGGTCGCGTATCGCCTCCAGGATCTCGTCCTTCTTCTGACTGACCGGGAGCTGTTCCGGGTAGGACACGACGGGCATGCGCTCGGCGCGCAGCGCGGTCCGCCCGGCTGCCTTTGCGGCCTCGGTGGCGATTTCGTCCAGCACGGACTGGCGGGCCTCGGGCTTACGGATACGGCGCGCCCCTTCGAGACGGCGGCCGAGCCGGTGCGCATCGCGGAGCGAGAGCTGCCCGAGCTGTGACTGGAGATCAGCGAAGGAAGTAGACATACGGGTCCCAGGATCGCACCCGGGCCCGATGAACGGCGAACGCATTTTGTGCGTTCCTGGTCACCGGACCGGCACTGCGCGGAGGCGAGGGATCACAGCACGTACCATTTCGGGCAGCTGATCAACCGTTGCCTCTGCCCGGAAAGGCCGGTCGCCGTGTCCGTGTCCCGTACGCAGTGGTGCTGCCTGGTGGCGGTGTTCGCGGTCGTACTGGGGCTGTTCTGCGGACCGGCGACGGCCGTCGTGGGTGCCGAGGCCGGCGGCGGAAGGCCGGTGGTCTCGGACGGCCCCGTCAAGGGCGCCGTTCCGGACGGTCCCGGGGCGGTCGTCGCGTCGGCCCCGGACAGGCACGGGACTCCGGGGTGCGGCAAGAGCCGGAAGCGCGACGAGGGCGGCGAGCCGGCTCTGCCGGGCCGGTCCCGTGCGGCGCACGACCAGGCGCCCGGCCTCGCCGTGTGGGGCCTGCCCGCCGCCACCGGACCTGGACCGGCCCACCCACCCGTACGGATAGGGCCGCGCGGTCCCGTGTCCGCCGCGCCCTCTCCGGTCGAGCTCTCCGTACTGCGGGTGTAGATGGCCCCTCCCGCCCGGCCGTTCCTCATCCCCCGCATCGCCAGCACGGAGTCCCGCATGCCCAAGCCCGCATCCACACCCTCGTCCTCGTCCTCACGTGCGACGGCGTCACGTACAGCGGCGTCGTCGTCCAAGAAGCCGCTGATCTACGGCGCCGGAGTCGTCCTCGCCGCTTCGCTGCTCGGCCTCGTGTCCTACTGGGCCACGGCCCCCGGCCACTCCGGTTCGTCCGCTCCCTCCTCCTCGTCGGTCGCCGATGCCACCACCGACCCGGACGCCGGCGTCTATCCGGAGCTGGCCGGGCTCGCCCGGCGTGACGCCGGTGACAAGCTCGCGCAGGGCCGGGTGGACGCGCCTGTCGTCCTCATCGAGTACGCCGACTTCAAGTGCGGCTACTGCGCCAAGTTCGCCCGCGACACCGAACCCGCCCTGGTGAAGAAGTACGTCGGCGACGGCACCCTGCGCATCGAGTGGCGCAACTTCCCGATCTTCGGTGCCGAGTCCGAGGCCGCCGCCCGGGCCGCCTGGGCCGCCGGACAGCAGGGCCGCTTCTGGCAGTTCCACCGTGCCGCGTACGCCGAGGGGGTCAAGGAGAAGGGATTCGGCAAGGACCGGCTGAAGGCGCTGGCTCAGCAGGCGGGCGTGCCGGATCTCGACCGGTTCGCGCGCGACGCGGACAGCTCCGCCGCCTCCGCCGCGGTGGGCAAGGACCAGGAACAGGGATACGGGATCGGGGTGGCCTCCACCCCGTCGTTCCTGATCAACGGCCGCCCGATCGCCGGAGCCCAGCCGATGGAGGCCTTCGCCCAGGTCATCGAGGCGGCCGCAGAGAAGGCCCGCGGCACGGCGGACGCCAAGACCGGTGGCCGGGGCACCGAGGGCGGCGCGGAATGACGGCTGACATCGGCTACTTCGCGGCCTTCCTCGGCGGACTGCTCGCCCTGGTCAGCCCGTGCAGCGCCTTGCTGCTGCCGGCCTTCTTCGCGTACTCCATCGACTCCACCTCGCGGCTCCTGGCCCGCACCGGCATCTTCTACACCGGTCTGGCCACCACCCTGGTCCCGCTCGGTGCCGCGGGCTCGTACGCGGGACGCCTCTTCTACAGCCACCGCGACGCGCTCGTCCTCGGTGCCGGGTGGCTGATCATCGTGCTCGGCATCGCGCAGATCGTGGGTCTGGGCTTCGCCTCGCGCCGGATCGCCGCGCTGAGCGGCCGGATCCGCCCGACGACCGCCGTATCCGTCTACGCGCTGGGGGCCGTATACGGACTGGCCGGTTTCTGCGCGGGACCGATCCTCGGCAGCGTCCTCACCGTCGCGGCGGTCAGCGGCAGCCCGGTCTACGGCGGGCTGCTGCTCGCCGTCTACGCCCTGGGCATGGCCGTCCCGCTCTTTCTGCTCGCCCTGCTCTGGGAACGCTTCGACCTGGGCCGCCGGGCCTGGCTGCGCGGCCGTACTTTCCGGCTCGGCCGTTTCGAGCTGCACACCACGACGCTGCTGTCGGGGCTCTTCTTCATCGGGCTCGGCGCGTTGTTCCTCGCGTACGACGGGACGACCGCGCTGCCCGGGCTGCTGAATGTGGACGATTCGTTCGCCGTCGAGCAGTGGGCCCAGCGCATCGGCGAGCACGTGCCGGACGCCATGGCGCTGGTGGCCGTGGTCGCGGTGGTGCTGCTGGTGCTGGCGGTACGGGCGTGGCGCGGCCGGAGCGTGAACTCGACGGACCGGGAAGAGGCCTGACACGGCGAAGGCCCCGTCCACGGGACGGGGCCTTCGGGTGGTGGCTGGGGCCGGGATCGAACCGGCGACCTATCGCTTTTCAGGCGATCGCTCGTACCAACTGAGCTACCCAGCCACGCAGCTCAAAAGGGCTGCAGCGGTCCTGACGGGATTTGAACCCGCGGCCTCCACCTTGACAGGGTGGCGAGCACTCCAAACTGCTCCACAGGACCAAGCTGTTGTGCGACTAAGTGTCGCACAAGGTTGTGCGTGCCCCCAACGGGATTCGAACCCGTGCTACCGCCTTGAAAGGGCGGCGTCCTGGGCCACTAGACGATGAGGGCAGAACTGCTTGTGCTGCTGCTTCTGTGTCTGTCGCCCCGGAGGACGTCAGAAGCGTCTGAGCTCCGCTTCCCCTCAAGAGGTTCCACTTTTCCTTCAACCTCTGGGGTCTCAGAACGGTCAAGCCCTGACCGGCGCCCTTGGGCACGTCGGAGACTGTACTACGGCGTTTCGGCGTCAGCCAAACCGAATAGGCGAAGGGGTCGCTCCGGCCGGGGTTTCCCCCCGCGGACGACGGCTGACCTGGGCCGCCGCCCGTGTCGGGCCGGGGCGGCACGCGGTGTGCGGTGCGGTCCGGGGCTGGCCGATCGGGCGTACGGGACAATGGCCGGGTGCTGGAGATGACGCGCGAAGAGTTCGAGGAACTGGTCGCCGAGGCGCTGGACCGGATCCCGCCGGAGCTGACGCGGCTGATGGACAACGTCGCGGTGTTCGTCGAGGACGAACCGGACCCGGGTGATCCGCAGCTGCTCGGGCTGTACGAGGGCACGCCGCTGACCGATCGCGGCGAGTGGTACGCGGGGGTGCTGCCGGACCGGATCACCATTTACCGCGGGCCGACGCTGCGGATGTGCGAGTCGCGCGAGGACGTCGTGGCCGAGACCGAGATCACGGTCGTTCACGAGATCGCCCACCACTTCGGCATCGATGACGAGAGGCTGCACGCGCTCGGCTACGGCTGAGGGTGCGGGCGCCGCGTGGGTGGCGTGCGGGGGCCGAGGGCGCCGTGCGGGAGGTGTGCGGGAGGTGTGCGGGCCGGCAGCGGGGCGTGTCCCCGGCGGGGCTAAGGGAGTTGGGCACGGCGTCCCCACTGTTTCCCGTACCGCCCCGCCCCCTCTTCGTCCCCCGGAGGTGCCTCCCGTGCGCCAGTTCTCCGCCCCCGTCCGGTGGGCGTCCGTCATCGCAGTGACGGTCGCCGCGTCCACAGGTTGCGTGAGTGTCGGCGACGACGGAGGGAAACCGTCGCCGTCGCGGTCGTCCGACTCGAAGGGCGGCGGGGTCGAGCCGGACGGCGGCACCGTGGCGGGCACGGGCAGCGCCCGCACCGGTGGTGGCCGTGCCGAGGCGCACTCCGAGCGTGAGGCGGCCGAGTCCCCGGAGCCGAGCGGCTCCGCCGAGCCGTCGGGCGAGCCCGGCGGCGTACGCCCCGGCGCGGAGCCCGGTGAGCCGGGGGGTTCGGGGGCGGCGCCGGGTGGTGGGCTGCCCGCGCCCTCGGCCTCGCAGCCGGGGCACGGCGTGCCGCAGCGGCCCGAATCCCCGCCGCCGTCCCGGCCCGCCACCCCCGAGCCGTCCGCTTCCCCGGAGCCGGACCCGGACCCGGAGCCCTCGGAACCGTCGCCGCAGCCTTCCGCTTCGTCGGGGGCTCAGCTCCGTAACGACGCGATGAGTGCGTCGGCGGAGCCGTCGCAGCTGCGGACGCCGGACGTATCGCCGCAGGTGGAGCCGGTGTAGCGGGGGGCCGGAGGAGGGCGGTTTGCGCGATGTGGGGGGGAGTGCGTATGGTAGTAGATCGTTTGATCCCATTGCCCGGCGCCGAAACAGAAGCGCGCCGTGTGGCGCGTACTCTCCCTTGCCGTGGCTGGACCGCATTGAGGCGGTCGAAATTGCGAATCACGGAGTTACGGGCGCGTGCCGAGACTCCGGAAGGTTTCGCATTTCGCATGTCAATTTCCAGTTCTGACCACACCGTCATGCCCGAGGACGTCGAGAACATCGACAACGTCAAGAACGACGAGCTCATCGAGGCCGCAGAAGCCGTCGTCGCAGAGGCCGTCGCCTCCGTCGAGGCCGACGCACCCCAGGCCGAGGAAGCCGGTACCGACTCCGCCGTCGACGCGGTCGACGCCGAGCCGACCGTCACCTTCGGGGACCTGGGCCTGCCCGAGGGCATCGTCCGCAAGCTCGCGCAGAACGGTGTGACCGCGCCCTTCCCGATCCAGGCCGCGACCATCCCGGACGCCCTGGCCGGCAAGGACATCCTGGGCCGCGGCCGTACCGGCTCCGGCAAGACCCTCTCCTTCGGTCTGCCGACCCTGGCCACGCTGGCCGGCGGCCACACCGAGAAGAAGAAGCCCCGCGCGGTCATTCTCACCCCGACCCGTGAGCTCGCGATGCAGGTCGCGGATGCGCTGCAGCCGTACGGCGACGTGCTCGGCCTGAAGATGAAGGTCGTCTGCGGCGGTACGTCGATGGGCAACCAGATCTACGCGCTGGAGCGCGGTGTCGACATCCTCGTCGCCACCCCGGGCCGGCTGCGCGACATCATCAACCGGGGTGCCTGCTCCCTGGAGAACGTCCAGGTCGCCGTCCTCGACGAGGCCGACCAGATGTCCGACCTGGGCTTCCTGCCCGAGGTCACCGAGCTGCTCGACCAGGTTCCGGTCGGCGGTCAGCGCATGCTCTTCTCCGCCACGATGGAGAACGAGATCGGCACGCTGGTCAAGCGCTACCTGAACAACCCGGTGAGCCACGAGGTCGACAGCGCCCAGGGCAACGTCACGACCATGTCGCACCACGTCCTCGTCGTGAAGCCGAAGGACAAGGCGCCCGTCACCTCCGCCATCGCCGCCCGCAAGGGCCGCACGATCATCTTCGTCCGTACCCAGCTGGGAGCGGACCGCATCGCCGAGCAGCTCATCGAGTCGGGTGTGAAGGCGGACGCGCTGCACGGCGGCATGACGCAGGGCGCCCGTACCCGCGTTCTTGAGGACTTCAAGAAGGGTTACGTCAACGCGCTCGTCGCGACCGACGTCGCCGCCCGCGGTATCCACGTCGACGGCATCGACCTGGTCCTGAACGTGGACCCGGCCGGTGACCACAAGGACTACCTGCACCGCTCGGGCCGTACCGCCCGGGCCGGCAAGTCCGGTGTCGTCGTCTCGCTGGCGCTGCCGCACCAGCGCCGCCAGATCTTCCGCCTGATGGAGGACGCGGGCGTCGACGCCTCCCGTCACATCGTGCAGGGCGCGGGCGTCTTCGAGCCGGAGGTCGCCGAGATCACCGGTGCCCGTTCGCTGACCGAGGTCCAGGCCGACTCCGCGAGCAACGCCGCGAAGCAGGCCGAGCGCGAGGTCGCCGACCTGACCAAGCAGCTGGAGCGCGTCCAGCGCCGCGCCGGTGAGCTGCGCGAGGAGGCCGACCGCCTCGTCGCCCGTGCCGCGCGTGAGCGGGGCGACGATCCGGAGACGGCGGTGGCCGAGGCCGCCGCCGAGGCGGAGGCCGCGATCGAGGCCGCCGTCTCCGTACCGGAGCAGCCCTCCGCCCGTGACGACCGCCGTGACGACCGCGGCAACTTCGACCGCCGGGACAGCCGTGGCGGCGACCGCGGCGGCTACCGCGGTGGTAACGACCGTCGGGACGACCGCGGTGGCGACCGTGGTTTCCAGCGTCGTGACGACCGTTCGTCGGGTGGCTTCCGCTCCGGTGGCAGCGACCGTCCGTCGTTCAACCGCGACCGTCGTGACGACCGTCCGTCGGGCGGCTTCCGCTCCGGTGGCAGCGACCGTCGGGACGACCGTGGTGGCCGTTCCTTCGAGCGCCGTGACAACGACCGTCCGTCGTTCAACCGCGACCGTCGTGACGACCGCCCCTCGGGCGGCTTCCGCTCCGGTGGCAGCGACCGTCGGGACGACCGTGGTGGCCGTTCCTTCGAGCGCCGTGACAACGACCGTCCGTCGTTCAACCGCGACCGTCGTGACGACCGCCCCTCGGGCGGCTTCCGCTCCGGCGGCAGCGACCGTCCGTTCAACCGCGACCGTCGTGACGACCGTCCGTCGGGCGGCTTCCGCTCCGGCGGCAGCGACCGCCCGACCGGCCGCCGTGACGACCACCGTGGTGCCGGCACCGGCACCGGCACCAACACCGGTTCCTTCGGCCGCCGCGACGACAAGCCGCGCTGGAAGCGCAACGGCTGAAACCCGGTGAGGACCTGCTGAAGGTCCGCCGAAGGTCCTTGGAAAGCGGGCCCGCTCTTCATGAGTGGGCCCGCTTTTCTTTTTGCTTTCCTCACATGAGTGACCACTGCTAGCATCCGGCCACTTGCACAGGGGCGGGGCCGGGGGGCTTTGCGAGCTCTACGTGATTCCTTTGCGGCGGGTCGCCGTCGATCGCCTGTGCCCTTCATGCCTTCGGGCATTCCGGGGAGGACTGACCCTTTTGGCTCGCCTTGCTTTTCCACGCGGTCGTGGCGCCCGGCGCCGTGTTGCCGCGCTGGCCGCTCTCACCGTGGTCGCGGCCGGTCTCGGCACGGTGCCGGGCGCCGTCGCCGCGGATGCGCCGGCACCCATCCCGACGAACGGTGTCTGGGGCATCGACTTCGCCGGTGGAGTGCTGAACACGGTGGAAGTCGCCCCGAGCGGCCCGCAGTTCGCGTTCGCCCGTCAGGTCTCCCCGGGCGGGGCGACGGTGGGCGCTCCCACCTCGATGGGATACGTGGACACCTTCGCCACCGGTGCGCATGCGAAGCGTGTGCCGTGCGACGCAGGTTCCTGCGTACTCCTGCGTGCCACCGGCAACGGCCATATGGGCCGCTTCTTCGTCGACAACGGCCGGGAAACCGCCCAGATCTGGCTGACGGGGAACAGCTACCACAGCTCCGACGAACCCGCTGTGACCGGTGGTCAGTTCGTGGACGCGACCGGACGCTACTTCGTCTACAACGCGGCATCGACCGGCAAGCAGTACATCGACGACGTCGGGGTCCGCAGGTCGGATGTGCGGATGACCCGGTCCATCACCGCCGCCTCGGTATGGGGATCGGGGCTGTGGACGGCGAGTTCCACCACCGGAGCCGTCACCGCGATCGACCTCGAACAGAAGAAGGTCGTCCAGACCGTCGCCACCGGCGCCCCGTGCGTGATCAAGGAACTCCAGACCGTCAGCCGCTGGATCTACTGGAACTGCGGCCCGAGCGGTGCCGCCGGGGTGTACGACCGTACGGCGAAGAAGAGCGTCACCGTGCCGTCCGGCCCCGCGCTCGTCGGCGACGGCTATCTCGTCCGGCACGACCGGACCGCCGGGAAACTGCTGCTCACCGACTTCCACACCGGGAAGGCCGCACCGCCCCGGGAGATCGCGGACCTGCCCGCGGGCGGCACCGCCGACCAGCGCCGGCTGACCTGGGCCGTGGACAAGTTCGGCGGCGACATCGCGTATGTCGGCCCGGACAAGTCGATCCGGATCGTGGAGAGCGGGGTGCCCGCGCAGCCGCTCGCGAAGATCGAGTCGGATCTCAACGCCGGGTACATCGATCTCAAGAACAGCGGCGGCGGCCAGAACTGGGAGAGCACCTGGCAGCTCAACGCGCCCGCGACCTGGACCTTCGTGGTCAAGGACATCCGCGGGCGGGCGATCCGTACCCTCTCCGGCGGTCCCGGTGCCGAGGTCGGGGTCAACTGGGACGGCCGGACGGACAAGGGCGGCTACCCGACCAACGGGGTCCACACCTGGACGCTGACCGCCAGGGCCGCCAAGGGCGGCGGCACGTACACCACGAGCGGGAAGATCTCGGTCTCCGGCGGTGTCCAGGGCCATCACGACCAGGGCGGCTACGACTTCGGCGAGCTGGTCACACTCAACTCCGCAGGCGCCCTGACCCTCCACTACACCGAAGGCAAGGGCAAGTTCGACTGGAAGCGCTCCGGCTCCGGCTGGCCCAAGGGCACCGTGGCCGTCCCGTTCGGGGACATGGGCAGCGACCGGTGCTCCGAGATGCTCGTACGGATGCCGAACGGGGAGCTGCGCCGGTACGCCGGAAAGTGCGGCGCCCCGTACACGCCGAACAGCAGCCACACCTCGCTGGGCACGGGCTGGAACGCGTACAACGTCCTGACCGCGCCCGGCGATCTGACCGGTGACGGACGCACCGATCTGCTCGCGCGCAAGGCGTCGACCGGCGACATCTACCTCTTCGCCAACGACGGCCACGGCAAGCTGAAGGCCGGCGTGAAGATCCGTTCGGCCTGGACCGCCTACACGAAGATCGTGGGCGCCGGAGACCTCAACGGCGACGGGTACGGCGATGTGCTGGCCCGTCACAAGGACGGCACGCTCTACCGCTACGACGGCACCGCCACCGGGAAGCTGAAGGAACGGGTGAAGGTCTTCTCCGCGTGGGGCGCCTCGTACAACACCATCGTCGGGGTGGGAGACATCACCGGTGACGGGAAGGCCGACCTCGTCGAGCGGGACAGCTCCGGCAATCTCTACCGCAACAACGGCAACGGAAAGGGGTCGTTCGGCTCGCGTACGAAGGTCGCCACCGGGTGGCAGGGCTACAAGGGGATTTTCTGATGGGAAACAGACTTCTCACGGCGTGCCGGACGGCTCCGCGGCTCCGGACGCGCCCTGCGGTGGGCCGGGCGCTCACCACCGTGACGGCGGCCGGTGCCGTACTCGCCGGGCTGCTGGGCTCCACGCCACAGGCCCAGGCGGCCACGACGGTTCCCTCGTGGCTCATACCGCTCCACTACTCCGACGACGCGGACGGCTCCCACCGGGCCTGCACGGGCATCACCCTGTCCAAGACCCGGACGCTGGCCACGCCCGACTGTTTCACCGGCCGCAGCCACGCGGACATGGAGTGGGACCACGACCTGAAGAGCGGCCTGCTGCGGGGAGGTAGCAGCGATCCGCGCTACCGGAGCCATCCGACGTACGACGCCGCCACGCGGCGGGGCGCGGTCTCGGTGGCGATCCGGGCGACGCCGGCCTCGTACGGCAAGCCGGTGATGGCCTCGCCGAGCGACACGGCGTTGTACGCCACGGGCGCCAAGGCGACGTTCTACTCGTGGTCCGGCCTGGACCTGGACGACGCCCCGCGGGTCCGTCACACCGAGCAGGTCGTGCTCAAGTCGGCCGCGACCTGCGCCACCTTGCTCGGCCGCACGCTGCCGGGCGGCACGCTCTGCACCGTACCGGCGCCCGGCGCTCCCCCCGTCGCGGACGAGGACCAGTGCTTCGGCGACGCGGGCGGAGCGCTCGTCGGCGGTGGCAAGCTCATCGCCATATCGGCCACCAGGGCCACCGGCTGTGTCGCGGGCGGGGTACGTCTCTACACCCGGATCTCCTCCTACCGGTCCACGATCACCGACTGGGCCCGTGACGTCGACCTCGACGAACGGATCAGCGGCTCGGTCCTGGCGCGGGAACCCAGCGACCTCATTGACCTCTGCACCACGAACCAGCAGGGCAAGCTGGACGGTTGTCACGTCGACAGAATGGGCTCGATGCTCGACTGGGACGACGATTTCGACTTCCTGACGCAACTGGGCGATCTGGGCGGCGACGGCAAGGGCGACCTGCTCGCCCGTACGCCGGGCGGCACGCTCTACCGCATTCCCAACCCGCTCGCGTACGGCGAGGTCGGCGACGCCCCGAAGGTGAAACTGGGCACCGGCTGGTCCAAGTACAACAAGATCGTCGCTGCCCGCGACCTCAGCGGCGACGGCCTTCCCGACATCCTCGCCCGTGACACCTCGGGTGTGGTCTGGCTCCACCGCGGCAGGAGCGACGGCTCCCTGGCCGGCCGTACGAAGGTCACCACCTGGAAGAGCTACACCGCCATCGCGGGACGCGGGGACCTGTCGGGCGACGGCCGCGCGGACATCGTGACGCGGGACGGCGCCGGGGTGCTCTGGCTCTACCGCGGCAACGGCAAGGGCGGTTTCTCCCCACGTACGAAGATCGGATCGGGCTGGGGCAAGTACAACGCGATCGTCGGCAGCGGCGACATGGACCACAACGGGCGTCAGGACATCCTCGCGCGGACGCCCGCGGGCGCGGTGTACCTCTACAACGCGAACCACACGGGGGGCTTCTCGGCGCCGAAGAAGCTGGCCGACACGCGCTGGAAGAAGTACACGCGGATCAGCTGAGGCGCAGGACGCACGGATCAGCTGAGGCGCAGGACGCACGGATCGGCTTAGGCGTGGGACGCACGGATCAGCCGATCCGGCGAGAGCCGAAGAAGAGGCGGTGGGAGCTCAGGAAGGGCGCGGCCTGCGGGTCGCGCCCTTCCTGTTGCCGTGAGGTCCGTCGCGGGGCATGTCTGCCGGTGGTGTTTTCCCAGTCGTGACCACGGCGACCGCATGTGTTCTCCGCAGCGGGGGCATCGCTGGGGGCATGACAAAAGACACCGGCGAGGACAGGCCGCCCACGGGCGTCTCCGACGAGGAGCGTCTTGCACAGCTCGGGTACACGCAGACGCTGGCCCGGCGTATGTCGGCATTCTCCAACTACGCCGTCTCGTTCACGATCATCTCGGTGCTCTCCGGCTGCCTGACGCTGTATCTGTTCGGCATGAACACCGGCGGTCCCGCCGTCATCACCTGGGGCTGGGTCGGCGTCGGCCTGATGACGCTGTTCGTCGGCCTGGCGATGGCCGAGATCTGTTCGGCGTACCCGACCTCCGCCGGCCTCTACTTCTGGGCCCACCGGCTGGCCCCGCCGCGCTCGGCGGCGGCCTGGGCCTGGTTCACGGGCTGGTTCAACGTCCTCGCCAGGTCGCCGTCACCGCCGGGATCGACTTCGGAGCGGCGTCGTTCCTCGGCGCGTATCTGAACCTTCAGTTCGACTTCGAGGTCACTCCCACCCGTACGATCCTGCTCTTCGCCGCGATCCTGCTGCTGCACGGCCTGCTCAACACCTTCGGCGTCCGCATCGTCGCGATCCTGAACAGCGTGAGCGTGTGGTGGCATGTGATCGGTGTCGCCGTCATCGTCGGCGCGCTGACCTTCGTGCCGGACTCGCACCAGTCGGCGTCGTTCGTCTTCACCGAGTTCGTGAACAACACCGGCTGGGGCAGCGGCTTCTACGTCGTGATGATCGGTCTGCTGATGGCGCAGTACACCTTCACCGGCTACGACGCCTCCGCCCATATGACGGAGGAGACGCACGACGCGGCGACGGCGGGCCCGCGCGGCATCGTCCAGTCGATCTGGACCTCATGGATCGCGGGTTTCGTCCTCCTCCTCGGCTTCACGTTCGCCATCCAGTCGTACGACGGAGCGCTGAGCTCCCCGACCGGCGCCCCGCCCGCCCAGATCCTCCTGGACGCCCTCGGCGCCACCACCGGCAAGCTCCTGTTGCTGGTCGTGATCGGCGCGCAGCTCTTCTGCGGGATGGCGTCCGTGACCGCCAACAGCCGCATGATCTATGCCTTCTCCCGGGACGGGGCCCTGCCCTTCTCCCGCGTCTGGCACACGGTCAGCCCCCGCACCCGCACCCCCGTGGCCGCGGTCTGGCTCGCCGCCCTCGGCGCCCTGGCCCTGGGCCTCCCGTACCTGATCAACGTCACGGCGTACGCGGCGGTGACCTCGATCGCCGTGATCGGCCTGTACATCGCCTACGTCATCCCCACCCTGCTCCGCCTGCTCCGGGGCGACGACTTCACCCCTGGCCCCTGGCACTTGGGCCGCTGGTCCCGTCCGATCGGCATCATCGCGGTGACCTGGGTCGTGATCATCACGGTGCTCTTCATGCTGCCGCAGGTCTCACCGGTCACCTGGGAGACGTTCAACTACGCCCCCATCGCGGTCCTGGTGGTCCTCGGCTTCGCGACGACGTGGTGGCTGGCGTCGGCCCGGCACTGGTTCCTCACTCTGGATCACAAACGCACAACCACCCCTGAGACCCCAGCCCGTACCCCGTGAGCCCCCCCCAGGTACCCCGCAGATCCCACCGTGACAGGGCCCGGTAACCGATACCCGATCGGCGGCCGGGCCTCGGCGGGCTATGCTCAGGGGTGATTCGCCGGGGGCCGTTAGCTCAATTGGCAGAGCAGCGGACTTTTAATCCGTTGGTTGTGGGTTCGAGTCCCACACGGCCTACGCGATGCAGGGAGGGAAAACCCCATCTGACCTGCTACTTAGCGCCTCGACTGGCTTCATCCGGTCGGGGCGCTTCGTCGTTCCGGGCCTCTTGCGTGAGCGATGCGTGAGCGGACGGTCCGACAGCAGGTGCTACGGAGGAAGCCTTGCCGGCACGTGGCACCAGAGCGGCGGCGGCTTCGGCGGCAGCCTTGTCGACCTCGGGCAACAGGCTCGTGTACGTGTCAGAGGTCAGCGTGATCGTGGAGTGGCGCAGAGTCTCCTTGATCGTGTGCAGATCGCCACCCCCGCCATGAGTGAGAGTGGCCGCGACGTGACGCAGGTCGCGCAGAGTGATCGGCGGCAGGTCGGTGGCGGCGAGAATGCGGCGGAACGTCTCGGAAACCGTCTCCGGGTGCAGCCAGGAGCCGTCCTCGCGAGTGAAGACCTTGCCGGTTTCGTTCCAGGCGTCCCCCCACTCCTCCCGAGCGCTCAGCATGGCCTTGTGGTGCTCTCGCAGGAGAGCGACGTTGACGCTGTCCAGGGCGATCGTCCCGGCGCTGCCGTCCGTCTTGGGGCGGATTCGTACGGATCCCAGCCGTCGACCACGATCTCTTTGGCTGGTGTTATAAGGCCGGCGTCCAGGTCGACATCGGTCCAGTTCTGGCCAACCGCCTCGCCCCTGCGAAGACCGCGGGTACCCACGAGGTGGAAGAGCACGTAGAGCCGGTCGGATTCGGCTGCGTCCAGGAACGTTCCGAACTGTGCCGCGTCCAGACCATCACTGGCGAAGGCAGCTCACTCGTGGCACGCCAGCGCTCCACTCGCTGCGTAGTCCAGAGGAGCGGCTTCGGGCGCTTGCCGGACTCCAGCTCGACGTGGGAGGCCGGGTTGAAGGTGATGTACTGCTGGGCGATCGCCGCGTTCAGAGCCGCTCGCAGCGTGCGCCGGATGCTCTGCTGCGTGGCTGGGCCGGTGATCTTCCGGAACGGCTTCATCTCGGCGAGCTTTTCCCGCTCGACGGCGAGCCGCGCCCGTTCGGCTGCGATGGGGCGGCCGGGCTTGCTGGGCTTGCACCTGGCGATCTGCTCGCGTCGTTCGAGGTTCTCCGCCTGGATCACCTCGTTGGCGTCGGCTATGCCGTCGTACATCTCCACCAGGTGGCCGACATTGAGACGGTCGAGGCGGACATGGCCGATGCGCGGCTTCAGGTGCACGCGGATGTGCGAGGCGTACCCGTTGAGCGTCGTCTTGCGTGACTTCTTCGCAAGAAGCCACTGGTCGAGCCATTCGCCCACGGTTCGTCGGCCGATCAG
Organism: Streptomyces sp. NBC_00846; assembly: GCF_045207325.1. Classification (NCBI taxonomy): domain Bacteria; kingdom Bacillati; phylum Actinomycetota; class Actinomycetes; order Kitasatosporales; family Streptomycetaceae; genus Streptomyces; species Streptomyces sp. NBC_00846. The sequence continues at coordinate 3,997,144 of NZ_CP108846.1, forward strand.
GTCCAGGCCCGCCCTGAAGCGCCTGCGGGGCTGCCGGAGCGTTACGGGCCGTGGCAGACGGTCTATGAGCGGTTCGCCCGCTGGGAGTTGGACGGCACTTGGGCCCGGCTGCTGGAGCAGGTCCAGGTCCGTGACGACTCGGTCGGGGCCGTGGGGTGGACCGTTTCGGTCGACTCCGTGGTCAGCCGGGCTCACCAGCACGCCGCCGGTGCCCGCAAAAGGGGCGGCGGCGGGAGACGAAACGGAAGATCCGGCACACGCGGCGGCTCGCCAGGCGCTGGGCTGGTCCCGCGGCGGGCTGACCACGAAGGTTCATCTTGCCTGCGACGGCCGGCGCCTGCCCCTGGCTGTCGTCGTCACGCCGGGCAACGTCAACGACTCCACCGTTTTCGGCGCGTTCGGCCAGTTCCTTCCGAACCGCCGAGATGCCGAGGAAAGAGTTTACTCCGAGCCTGCAAGACTCGGGTCTTGCTCGAGCAGCAGGGGGCGGAGGTGGCCGAAGGCTCAGGTGTCGACGGCGCCGGGGGTAGCCGTTGATCCAGTCCGTCGGCGGCAGTTCGTGCGGCTCCGCCAGACCGTGGCACCACTGCGAGATGACGTTGTCGCCGAGCGCGAGATCCGTCACCGCAGCGCGCAGCTTGACGGCGTGCTGATGGATACGGTCGCTGCTCACGGACCAGATGTCGCCGATCGAGGCGCCTTCGTGGGCGATCCAGTTCCGGGACTGCCTGGCCTTGTGCAGGGTGTCCAGGTCCATCGTCTGGCCCATCGCGTGGGCGGCCAGGCTGTGCAGGGTGCCGCCCAGCAGCTTCTCAGCAGCTCCGCGTAGTTCTGGATAGGTGACCCCCTGATGCCCCCTCGGCCCCAGTGAGGTTGTAAGGCCCATTGCCGCCATGGAATGCCGGTGCGCTTGACCGTTCGCCCGTATGGCGAAGGTCCCGTCCGCACGGACGGGACCTTCGTGGCTTTCGTGGGGCCGGGTCGGGTCAGAGCACGGCGACGTAGAACGTGGTGGCTGCGCCGCCGGCGTCGGCGTTGTAGGTGGCTACCTGAACGCCCTTCCCGTTCGCGCAGCCGCCCGCGATGGCGCGGAGGGTGTAGCCGATGCCGTCGCGGGGGGTGGCCGTCACGACGGCGCGGGACAGGTCGATGTCCTCGTTGCTGATCTCCACGCAGTAGACGTGGCCCGACTTGGTTACTTCCGAGACGCCCTTGGAGTGCACGACGGATCCGTCTGCCTTGACCAGCGCCCCGGCCTGGGCGTACGGGGCCTGGGAGCCCGAGGTGGCTGCGATCGCCATCCCGCCGGCCACGGCCAGGCCCGTCACGCATAGCCCTGCGACCGTGAGTCCGGCCGCCCGCATCTTCTTCGCACGCATGGTTGTGTCCCTCTCCAGAGATGTCCACAAATTGAACGAAGCAAACGTAGCAATAGAAGTCATCCATAAGGCATATGACGCAGTATTAGGGCATAACTCGCATCTTATGTAAGTCATGCAGGAAGCCTGGAATGTGTGCGCTTTCCGAGATACGGAGCGAGGTGGGGTCTGGTGTCGCTACGCGGAGTGCTGCCCAAGCGTGACTCATAGCAACTGAGGCAGGGAGGTTTCGTACGGCGTCCTTTCATTCCGGCCGCTCCCGGTCGGGAACCCGAAGACGGCGAGCTTGCCGCCGAGGACATCACGTCATTCCGGACTGGGTTGTCGGGGCTTCTTCATCCAGTTGTCGGTGCGGGGGCCCTTGCGGGTGAGACGCCTGGTCATGAGGGTGATGAAGGCCCGGTTCAGGTGGGCTTCTGAGTGCTGGGGCAGACACTCGTAGTCCCTCACGCTGCGGCGAGCGTTCGTGATCCAGCCGATGGGCCGCTCGACCTTCCAGCGGCGGGGCAGCACGATGAAGCCCTTGATGTCCCGGGGCTCCCGGATCATGGTTGGCAAGGGGGAAGCCATTCCGGGCCCGGAGGCCGGGAGCCCCGTTGCGGGCCCACCAAAAACGTAATGCGTGAGCGATGCGTGAGCGGATGTGCTGGCACGACGCGCTCAGATCTGGACCGGACGTCAAGAACAGGTCTCCGACCAGGAATTTCTGGACCACCGGAGTACCCAGCGGAAGTCCCGGCAGGACCCTGCCGGGACTTTTAATCCGTTGGTTGTGGGGTCGAGTCCCACACGGCCTACCGATCACAGGTCGAGGAGGAATCCTCTGACCTGCGGCTCAGCGCCTCGGGTGGCTTCGGCCGACCGAGGCGCTTCGCCATACCTGGCCTCTTGCGTGAGCGGATGGTTCCGCAGCAGGTGCTGTGGACGCCCCGCCGCCCTCCCCGTCCGGGTGGCGAGTCCTCGGCGAGGATGTCGCGGCCGGCCTCGCTCTTGTAGATCTCGTCGACGCTGCCGAACCGGGCCTCGGAGTAGTCGAGTTCCAGGAGGGCGGCGGCCTGCCGTACCGACGTCTCGTCGGGCCCCTCGATCTCCAGGAACGCGGGGAGGTCGGGCCGGGTGTCGAAGTTGAAGGCGACCTCGTCCAGGCGTCGCTCCTCGCGGTAGTTCTCCTGGTAGCGGACCTCGGTGAGGCAGGGGGATCGTCCAAGCGAGAGCCCCTACCTCCACGGCCCGTGTCGGTGGACGTCCCTGGTTACAGCCCGCAGGAGCCGCGGTCGAGGTGGAAGTATCGGGCGTTGGCCCAGCGGCACAGCCGGATACCGACGATGACGCCGACGATTGTGACCAGGGCGGGCAGGTATCCGCTGGCGACCTGGACGATCGGGATTGCAGGGCACCCACCTGAGATCGCCCAGCCCGTACCGAACAACACCGCGCCGGGGATCACGCCCCTGTGGATGCGCCCTGGGGTGCGGCGGACCCGCAGCAGAGCGAATGCGCACACGATGATCACCACGGCGCCGGCGAAGGAGAGGAGCATGCGCAGGTCCTGGAAGGTGAACATGCGGTTCAGCTCGGCGTAGTCGCCGAAGCCGATGTTGGTGACGGTATAACCGAGGGCCAGTCCGGTGATGATGTTGGCCAGCAGAATCGCGCCCCGGGTACGCATCAGATCACCTTCCACAGGAGGAACGACACCACGATGGCGGTGCCGAAGAACACGGCGGTCGCGACGATGCTGACCGGGCGTAGACGGCCGCAGCCGCTGAGACCGTGGCCGGAGCTGCACCCACCGGCCAGCCGAGTGCCAAAGCCGACCAGCACGCCTCCCACGAACAGCAGGGCGATCATGGTGGTCGGATTGGCGGTGACCAGGTTCCGAAAACCCGGGCCCATGTCGTAGCGGAGGTGGAACCGCCCGGAGGTGACCGCGGCGATCAATCCGCCGAGGAAGATCGATATCAGCAGGGCAGCCTGGGTGGCCAGCGGGGCCGGGCGCAGGCTCGTGGCCGCGGGGCTCTCGCCCGCCGCTGGTTCGGTATCCGCTTCGAGTGGCTGTGAATTCCCGTGCGGAACCTGCGTCAGGGTGGACGCGCCGGTGCCGAAGTGCTCCGCCGTAGCTGCGGCGAGCGCCTCAACGAGAGCTTGATCGTCGGCGAACTCCTCGTCCATCTCCTCGAGGTGGCGTTCGCGGCGCCAGTGCAACACGCGATCCCACGCGGACGACACCCCGAAAGACCGATCGGTGATGAGGGTGTAGTTGATGGTGACCAGAGCGAGCCCGATAGCGCCCGCCCACCAGGGCCAGTAGGTACTCATGCGGGTCCTCGCATCCAATCGGCAAATCGAGCCAACCAGCCGCGCTTCGAGCTGGGAGCTTGCCGCGCTCGTCGAGCGAGGCTGTTTGAAGGTTCGGGAATTTGTGGGGGCGGTGACGGTTGGTGATGCCAGGCAGGTGCTGGCGGAGATGTCGCCCCGAAGTGTGCCGTGGCCCCCGGTGTCACGGTTCCGGTTTCTGACTGCTCATATGGGCGGGGCGGCGCTGGCTGGGACCAGGGCGCGGCCTCCGGTGACCACGGATCGGGCTGTGGTGGCGGGGCCTGCCGGGGTACCGGTACCTCCCCCGGGTTGGCGGCGCCGGACCGGTCCGCCTCGGCGACGTCTTCGAGGTGTCGCGCGCGGGCTCCGTTGGGCAGCAAGCTGATTGGCACGCGCTCGCCGGTGAGTGACACCTGGTAGCGCGCACAGTCGAGCCACCGATCGTCGCTGTCGCAGTAATATTCGCGCCAACCTCGCAAGCTCGCCCTAAGTAGGGGGAAAAGGGGGCATCCTGCGGCGTGTGAGCAACTCACGTTGCTCCCTCCTGATCGGCGCACACCACCCATTCGGGGAGAGCGGTTGCCGTTCTCGATTCTTGCCCTCGCCGCGCTCGGTCGACGATCTGCAAAGCAACGCGGTGACGGGCAGTGTCAATAAGGCTCTGTGCCTCCATTCCGCGACCGGGCGTGATGCAATCACTGTTTCGATGTCCCGAGCAAATTCAGGGTATTTTTCAATCGGACGACTTGACACTACTTGGTGAGATATTCCGCGCGCAACGGATATGTGGCTTCTATCCCTCATGTCAGGATACTTACAACCGGCAATTAGGTCATTTGGGTCACTATTCGACCCCATGGCCGCGGCCCGTACTGATGTAATTCAGCTGTTCGCGGAGAGGGTGAAAATGCTGGAGCCCCTTGTGATGGTGGCGTGGATATCGTGGATCTCAAATGAAGAGCTAATGGAGAAGAATTATGTGCCAGCGTGCTGTCTGTCGGTCGTGCCGGAAGATGACCTACGAGGGCTGCGGGAGGCATGTGCACCAAGTGCTCATGGGCGTGCCGACAGCTCAGCGGTGCATCTGTGAGTCTGCGGAGCGCAGGGGTGCGCGCGCAGTGGAGGCGGCGACTCGATCGGAATCGGTGCCGCTTCGACAGGGCGAGTCGCCGCGACACGCAGAGGTCCCTCGGCGCCCAGAGAGTTCACCAAGTCGGTCGAGGGGTGGCTGGTGGGCCCGGCTCATCAATTGGGCGAAAAGTCCGGCATGAGAAAATCAGTCGACTGTGCGCGCTTCGAGCTCTATGGGTCGAAGGCATTGGTTTTTGCACCATGAAAAACCCGGATTTCGAACTCCAGGGTGCAAGCGATGCCGAGCCCGAAGCCTGCAGCGACACCGCGTCTTGCGACGGACGTCATCGGCACTGGTTGCCGAACTGCACGGCACGTGCACGACAGCGTGAGACCGGTGGGACGTTCGTCGCCGCGGTGATCCTCGCGGCGGCGAACGTACTGGCACGCAGCCCGCGACGGCCACCTCGGCTCGTGCTGCTGCCCGGGTTCTTCACCCTGACGGTGGGCTCGCTCGGCATGCGCGGGCTGACGGCGCTGTCGGGCTGTTACGTCGTGGACGGGTTCAGCGACTTGCTGAAGATGGTCACGACCGTCACCGTCGTCGCCGCCGGCATGCTCCTGGGAGTCGCCCTCACGGAAGAGGCTGCCGGGGCACGAGGACGCGCGGGTGAGGCCCGACGTGGTTACGACGGCTGGGCGGTGTTCCTGTGCTCCTGCACGTTGGCGTAGGCCATGAGGCCGAGGAGGACGACCAGGAGCACGGCCGAAGAGCCCAATGTGCCGAGATCGAGGCCGCCCTTGGCGGCAGGCTTCGTGAGGAAGTCACCGGCGGTGGCGCCCAGGGGCCGGGTGAGGACGAAGGCGATCCAGAACAGTACGACGTTCGGGACGGCCGGCACCCGCATCAGGACGGCCAGTACGGCCAGCAGAGCCGTGACGAGGAGGGCGCCGCCGGCATAGCCGAGGCCGGAACTGTCGGAGAGGAAATCGCCCATGGACGTGCCGAGTGTGTTCGACACCAGGATCGCGGACCAGAAGAGGGCCTCGCCGCGGAAGGTGACGATGTCTTGGATGGCGAAGGTCTGTCCGGTGAGCTTCCAGACGGTGAAGATGGCGATCAGCAGGGAGATCAGGATCGCGGCGCCCGCGGGGTACCCCAGGCCCAGGCCCTGCGGGCCCCGGCCCAGCGAGGACGTGCCCGCCGTGAGGTACTCGGCACTGGCGTCCCGGTTCATGAAGTCCGACATCGTGGTGCCGGCCATGCTCGTGGCCAGGATGACCGTCCAGTAGAAGAACGGGTTGTAGCGCCGGGACCGCAGTTGCACCACCAGCGTCAGTACGAACACCAGGAACAGCGCGATCGTGGTGAGGAAGTAGCCCAGCCGCAGCGTCTGGGAGAACAGGTCCCCGGCCGTCTCACCGAGGGTGGTGGCGGCGATCTTCATGACCCAGAAGGCCAGAGTGACCTCGGGGAGCTTCTTCATCACGGAATGGCGCTCACTGGCCACATCCACCGAGGTGAGGAATTCCGACTGTCCCAAAACGCACTCCTGGTCACGAGCGCGCCTGCGCGCCGGCCTGTTGCCGCATTCTTGCGTCTACGCAAGGTAGGGCGTCTACACGGATGTAGACGGTCCGACACTCCGGCGGGGTGCGCTCCGCTCAGACGAGGAGCTTCGTCTTCGCTCGCTGGTACTCCTCCTCGGTGATGGCGCCCCGGTCCTTGAGCTCGGCGAGTTTCGCCAGGTCGTCGACGTGCTTGCCCTCTCTCGGGGCCTTCGCGTCGGAGCCGCCGGCGGCGGCCTCCCGTACGTACGCCTTGAAGGCGGCGTCGCGTTCCTGCGCTTCCTTGAGGTCCCGCTTCCCCATGGATCCACCGCGCACGATCACGTACACCAGGGCGCCGATGTACGGCAGCAGCAGCGCCAGGATGAGCCAGCCGGCCTTGCCCCAGCCGCCGAGGTCGTCGCTGCGGAAGATGTCCGCGATGACCTTGAAGAGCAGGAACAGCCACATGATCCAGAGGAAGAACCAGAGCATGGTCCAGAAGAGGTCGAGCAGGGGGTAATGGTCCACGGTCGGCTCCCTGGTCATCGCGAGTTCGTTGCGTCGACTGGCTGAACGGTAAATCAGTCATATCACCGCATATTCGAACTTGCCTCCCGGCGTTCTCCGGGCTCCTCTCCGGCCGTCCTTCGGACGGTCCTCCGTCGCGGGTGCGGAGTACCGTGGAGATGTCGAGGGAGGCTCGGGACGCCCAGGCCTCCAGGAGGCGGGGTCGCCTCGTGTTCATGAAGCGGCGTGAGAAGCGGCGTGAGCAGGCGAACGCGTGGACGCTCGCGAGGGCGCATGCACACGGCAGATGAGTCCGCCCGGAGCCCGGTCGGGGCGATCGGCCGTGTCACCGTGCCGATTCCGTCCGATGGCCCGGGCGAAGTACTGGTGGCCGTACGGGGCGGGTCAGAGGCCTACACCGCATGGTCGGCGACGTCGATCGACAGGGACGTGCGCGTCGTTGTCGTCGACTCGGTCTCGGCGCGCGGTGTGATCGTGGAACGCCTGCCGCCCTGAGCCGAAGCAGCGGTGCACCCACTCCGAGCAGAGACGCACGGCAGGAGTCTTCCGATGTTCTTCTGGCACGTTCCCGCCCCCAACGAGGCGATGCTCATATCCGGTTCCAAAGGACAGACGCTGGACACCCAGTTCCGGATCGTCACCGGTCACGGCAGTTTCGTGCTCCCGGTGAAACAGAAGGCGCGCATGCTCTCCCTGGCGCTGCGCGAGGCGGAGATCACCGAGGACTGCGTGACGCAGCAGGGCATCCGCCTCAACGTTCGGGCCGTCGCCGTCTTCAAGGTCGGTGACGACGCCGTGTCCATCGCCAACGCGGCGCGCCGCTTCCTGACCGAGCAGGAACAGATGGAGGAGCTCGCCGGCCGGATCTTCGCGGGCCACCTGCGTTCCATCGTCGGCGGACTGACCGTGGAGCAGATCATCCGCGAGCGCAACCGGGTCTCCCAGGAGGTCATCGCGGGCAGCCACGGCGAGATGGAGAAGCTCGGCATCGTGGTGGACGCCCTCCAGATCCAGGAGATCGACGACGCCACCGGCTACATCAAGAACCTCGCCGCCCCGCACGCCGCCGCGGTCGCCAGCCAGGCCCGGATCGCCGAGGCCAAGGCCGACCAGGAGGCCAGCCAGCGCGAACAGCAGGCCGCCGCGCTCAAGGCGGAGTACGAACGCGACACCGCGATCAAGCGGGCCGGCTTCCTCGCCGAGACCGAGCAGTACAACGCCCGCGCCGCGCAGGCCGGACCGCTCGCCCAGGCCAGGGCTTCGCACGAGGTCATCGAGGAGCAGACCGCACTGGCCGAGCGGCAGGCCGCACTCGCCGCGCAACGGCTCGAAGGGGAGGTACGGCGCCCGGCGGACGCCGAGGCGTACCGCCAGCGCACCCTCGCGGAGGCGGCCCGGGACCGGGTGAAGTTCGAGGCCGACGGCAACGCGTACGCCGAACGGACCGTCGCCCAGGCGCAGGCCGACGCCAACAGTGCGCGCGCCGCTTCGCTGCGCGACGGCAACCAGGAGCTGATCGCGGCCAACCGCATCGTCGAGAACCTGCCCGCCCTGGCCGACGCGGCCGCCCGGGGCATGTCGGGTGCGGACCTGACCGTTCTGAACGGCACCGACGGCGTCAATGAGATGGCGGCGGGCGTGGTCGGCCAGGGGCTGGCGATTCTCCGCTCCCTGCAGCGCGGTGCGAATCCGATGAAGCCCCCGGCGGTCAACGGGAAGGCCGCTCCCCGTATCACCGACACGAATTGAGGCGGCGGGGTGCGGGGGCGCGGGCTGGTCGCCGGGCGCATGGCCGGAGTACCGAGCGAGCGGCGGACGGGTGCCGAGCGGTCGGTGATTCGCTCAGCGGTTCACTCAGTGGCTCAGCGGTTCGCCCAGTGATTCGTCCGGTGATTCGCTCGGTGATTCGCTCAGTGGTCATGAGCCCGCCGCGCATGCCGTACAGTTGTGTTTACCGACGCGGGGTGGAGCAGCTCGGTAGCTCGCTGGGCTCATAACCCAGAGGTCGCAGGTTCAAATCCTGTCCCCGCTACTGAAGAACCAGGCCCGGCACGCATACAGCGTGCCGGGCCTGGTTCGTTCCCGCCATGGCCCGCCGAAGGAGCAGGTCCGGGCGGTGTATGAGCTGTGCCACGTACGTACCCCATCGGCCGACGAGGAGTCGCCGCGTGACTCCGCTCCGGCGAGCCTGGGGTGGGGCGCGGTACCGTCCGCAGCCGCGCGCGTACCGGGCAGGAGACCATAGGTGTGGAAGCGGCTGAAGGGGCGCGGCAGGCATGCCGAGGGCGGCACCCGTACCCGGCGGTTCGTCCGCGCGATGCCCGCCGTGATGATTCTCGGCGGGCTGGTGTTCGACTTCCTCACCCCGCCGACCTTCACCGCCATTCCGCTGTTCGTGGCGGCGCCGCTGATCGCCGCGCCGTTCTTCTCGCTGTCCAGGACCATCTGCACCGGCATCGCCTCGATGCTGGCCGTTGTCGTGCTGCGGCTGTACAGCAACACGCTGCCGGACATCGTGCCGCTGATCGAGCTGCTCACCCTGGCCACCGTCTCGGTCCTCGCGGTCGTGATCAACGGGGTCGTGCGGCGCGGCAGTGAGCAGCTGGCGTCCGCGCGAGTCATCGCGGAGACCGCCATGCGGGCGGTGCTGCCGAAGCCGTCCGACCGGATCGGCGGGCTGCATGTGGCGGCGCGGTACGTGGCGGCGCAGGCGGACGAGTTCGTCGGTGGTGACCTGTTCGCCGTGACGGACTCCCCGTACGGGGTGCGGTTGGTGGTCGGGGACGTGCGGGGGAAGGGACTCGACGCCGTGGAGTCGGTGGCGGTGATCATCGGGGCGTTCCGGGAGGCGGCCGAGCAGGAGCGTTCGCTGGAAGGCGTGGCGCAGCGGCTGGAGCGGGCGCTGGCGCGGGAGGGGCCGCGGCGGGGCGGGCTCGACGCGGTCGAGGGCTTCATCACCGCCGTGCTGGCCGAGATCCCGGCCGGGCTGCCCCGGGTGCGGGTCGTCAACCGCGGCCACCCCGAGCCGATCCTGCTGCACCCGGACGGGGCGCTGGAGGTGCTGGGGCCCACGGTGCCCGCGCTGCCGCTCGGGATGGACTTGGGGGCGTGGCCCGACCGGTCGGACGAGTGGGATCTGCCGGCGGGGACGACTCTGCTCCTGTACACGGACGGGCTCTCGGAGGCGCGGAATGCCGACGGGGTCTTCTATGACCCGGCGGCCCGGCTGCGCGGGCGGGTCTTCCCGGGGCCCGAGGAGCTGCTGTCCGCACTGACCGATGACGTACGGCTGCACACGGGGGGTGAGACGACCGACGACATGGCGCTGCTCGCGGTCGTACGTCCCGCGGAGGGGCAGCCGGACCGGCGCAGGACCGTGAAGATCGTCGGTCGCGAAGGGGTGTGACGGGTGGGGCGGGGGCTTCGTGCGAGCCGGGTCGGCCTTGGGCGCGGGATACCACCGTACGTAACCGAAGCACGTCGCTCCGCATAACATTTGACGCAACGTCAGAAACCGGGTGGCCGCTGAGGGTCGATCAACTCGTCCCATTCCACCCGGTTGTGCACCGTAAAGTCCAGGCCAAGGACGTGAACGATCAGTGGGAACAGCTTGGAATCAGGCCCCGGTGTCTATTAACGTTCGATAACGCAGCGCGGTCGTCCCAGCCGTCGTCAGTGGCGGCACCGTGCGCGAGCGCCGAATTCCGCAAGGGAACCGGGGAACCACCTACATGGGGTGAATCGGACACCTGTGTCTCGTGAGAGGCAGAGGGGTCCGTAGGAGACCTTCCTGCTCCGAACCCGTCAGCTAACCCGGTAGGCGAGAAGGAAGGAAAGGAGTGCGCCCCCGTGGCGTCCAACAAGCCTGCCCCCGAGGCCCCCTCTCGGTTCAACCCTGACTTCGGTTCCGACTTCGGCGCCGAGTTCGGATCCGGTTCCAACTCCGGCTTCGCTTCCGACTCCCCCTTCGCTTCCGACTCCGGCTTCGGCACCGAATTCGGTTCCGGCCCCGGCTCCGGCTTCGGCACCGACTTCGGTTCCGGCCCCGATCACAGGACCGGGGGGACGGGAACGGCGTACGGCACCGAGCCGGGCGGTGACTTCACCGGTGACTTCGGTGGCGAATTCCGCGTCAACGGTGACGGTGAGCCCGAACGCGGCTGGGGCGAGTGGAACCCCACCGAGGAGTCCGTCCGCCCCGTACGCGGCAAGCACCGCGTCGCCAAGCAGCGCAACGGACTTGCCCGTAGCTCCACGGTGCTCGGGGTCGGTGTCATCGCGGCGGTCGGTGCGGGGGGCATGGCCACCGCGCAGAGCAAGCCGCCGGTCTCCATCTCCCTTCCCGAGTCCATCGCGAACAAGCTTCCCGACGCCAAGTCCCTTCCGGGCGTCGGTTCTCTGTTCTCCGGGGAGTCCGAAGCCGACAACGCCGCTGTCGCCGCCGCTGCCGCACCGCTCACCACCGCCGGCCTCACGACCACCGATGCCGAGCAGGGCACGGCGGACGCGGGCGAGGCGCTCCGGGCGCGCATCCTCCAGCAGGCGGAGCAGCAGCAGGACGCCGCCGACACCGAGGCCAAGGCGGCCCAGGAGAAGGAAGCCGCGGAGAAGGCCGCCGCCGAGGCCAAGAAGCAGCAGGACGCGGCCGAGGCCAAGGCCGCCGCCGAAAAGAAGAAGGCGGAGGAAGAGGCCAAGAAGAAGGCCGAGGCCCTGCGGCTCGCCAAGCTCGCCGCCAGCTACGCCATCCCGACCTCCTCGTACACGATCACCTCGACCTTCGGCGAAGCCGGCTCGATGTGGTCTTCCGGTTACCACACCGGCCTCGACTTCGCGGCGCCGACGGGTACGCCGATCAAGGCCATACACGGCGGCACCATCAAGTCGGCCGGCTGGTCAGGTTCGTACGGCTACCGCACGGTGCTGGAGCTCGACGACGGTACGGAGCTGTGGTTCTGCCACCAGTCCTCGATCGGTGTGAGCGTCGGCCAGCAGGTCACCACCGGTGAGACCATCGGCCGGGTCGGCGCGACGGGCAACGTGACGGGCCCGCACCTCCACCTGGAGGTCCACACCCCCTCCGGTGCGGGCATCGACCCGATGGCCTGGCTGCGCGACAAGGGCCTCAACCCCTGATCCGCAGGCCGCCCTCCCGGTTCTTCCGGTTCTTCCAGTTCTTCCGGTCCGTGTGACCGGAGCGCTCCGCTGCTCCGAGTGATCCCGTGGTCCGGTGGACCCGCCGCTGAACTCCGGCAGTCCTGACGCTCACCCCCCGACGTCAGGGCTGCCGGTCCGTCGGAATAGCGGGCGTGCCGGAATCCGTTGATCCATTTATGACTTCTCTTCGTAAGCTGGGCTCTTCCGACCTTCAGGTCTTTCCGCTCGCCCTCGGCGGCAACGTCTTCGGCTGGACCGCCGATGAGGCGCAGTCGTTCGCCGTGCTGGACGCTTACGCCGCGGCGGGCGGCAATTTCATCGACACCGCCGACGCCTACTCCGCCTGGATCCCGGGCAATGAGGGCGGCGAGTCGGAGACCGTCATCGGAAAGTGGCTCGCGGCCCGCTCCAACCGTTCCGACATCGTCGTCGCGACCAAGGTCGGCGCCCACCCCTCGTACAAGGGGCTCTCCGCCACGAACATCAAGGCCGCGGCCGAGGAGTCGCTGCGCCGGCTCGGCACCGACCACATCGATCTGTACTACACGCACTTCGATGACGAGACCGTCCCGGTCGAGGAGATCATCACCGCCCTCGACGAACTCGTGAAGGAAGGCAAGGTCCGGGAGATCGCCGCCTCCAACATCGGCCCCGAGCGGCTCCAGGCGTCCCTGGACTTCTCGGAGCGCGAGGGGCTGGCCCGGTACGTCGCCCTTCAGCCGCACTACAACCTGGTCTCGCGGGACACGTACGAGGGTGAGCTCCAGGACACGGCCGCCCGGGCCGGGCTCGCCGCCGTCCCGTACTTCGCCCTGGCCTCCGGTTTCCTCACCGGCAAGTACCGTCCGGGGGCTTCGGTGGAGAGCGCCCGCGCCGAGAAGGCCGGTGAGTACCTGGCGTCGGAGCGGGGGCAGAAGGTCCTGGCCGCACTCGACAAGGTAGCCAAGGAGCACGACGCGGAGGTCGCGACCGTCGCCCTGGCCTGGCTTGCGTCCCGGCCGACGGTCGCCGCGCCGATCGCCTCGGCCCGTACGGTCGAGCAGCTGCCCGCGCTGCTGGCCGTCGCCGACCTCCGGCTGACCGAGCAGGAACTGGCGGAGCTCACCGAGGCATCCGCCTGACGGACGCGGTGCGTCGGAGCCCTGGTGCCCCGGTGCTGAACCGGCCCGTCCGTACCGGCTACCGCGGCGGTAGCCGGTACGGATTGTGGTCCCTGTCGTAGGGCTGGTACAGCGGTGGAGCCCCCGGGACCGGGGAGATGTACGGGGGACGCAGGCGGCCTGTCGCCTGCGCGGCGTACGTCAGGGCGGGGGCGGCCACGTCCCTGCGTTGCCAGAGGTGGTGCAGCAGCTCCAGTTCGCGTTCGGCGAAGTCCGGGCCCGATGCCCCACGGCGGGCCTGCAGGCGCAGCGAGGCCAGTGAGGTCGCGAACGATTCGTACTCGGCGACGGTGCGGGCAGCAGCCCTGCCATGGGCCTTGGCCTGTGCTGTGGCATGGGCCCTGACCTGCGCCGCCGGCCCGCGCCTCGGGGTACGCGCCGACGTGTATCCGGGCGCGTATGCGGGAGCGTATCCCGGTCCGGGGCCCGGCCCTGGCGCGTATCCGGGGCCGTACGGCGGCCTGTACCCGGGCCCGTGTCCGGGGCCGTACGTCGACCCGTGTCCCGGGGCGTACGGCGGTGGCCAGGATGCCGGTCCGTACGGGCTGCTCCAGCTTCCCCCGGACGCGGCGGCGTGCCGCTGGCGTGCCGCGTCGCGGGCCATGCCGCGGGCCCGCATCGAGGAGAGGGCGAACGGTTCGGCCGGGGTCAGCCAGCCGGCCGCCGCATAGGCGGGCAACTCGGCGGAGAGCGTACGCAGCTCCCGCTGGCGCGACCAGATCGCCAGCCAGGTGACCAGGCCGAAGACCGGGACCATGAACACCCCGTACACGGCGTAGAAGCCGTACGGGCCGAAGGACGCCGACCCGTTCCACAGGGCGTGCATGCCCATGGCGAGGACGAGACCGAGCAGTGGCAGCGCGACGCGCCGGAACCGGCGGCGCCGCGCGCTGACCGCGGCGAGCCCGAAGCCTATGCCCGTCAGCACCGTGAAGAGCGGGTGCGCGAACGGCGACATCACCGCCCGTACGAAGAACGTCGCGGCGGTCACCGAGACGACGCCCGAGGTACCGATCTGCTGGTCCTCACCGAAGGCGTTGCCCAGGTACAGGATGTTCTCGGTGAACGCGAAGCCGCTCGCGGTGAAGCCGGCGACGACGATGCCGTCGACGATCCCGTTGAACTCCCGTTTTCGGAAAAGGAAGATGAGCAGGACGGCCGCGGCCTTGGCGCTCTCCTCGATGACCGGTGCTATGACCGTGGCTCCGAGAGTGTCGGCGTTCGACGGGTCGGCGGTGGCCGTGGCTATCCAGCGGGTCGCGAACGAATTCGCCAGGATCGCGACGAGGGCGGCTGCGAACGCGCCCCAGGCGAAGGCGAACAGCAGATTCCGCCACGGCGCCGGTACGACCCGGTCCAGCCAGCGGAACGCCGCTATGAGGAGCGGGACGGGCAGCACGGCGAGCCCCAGCCCGACGAGAAATCCCTCGCTGCCCGTCTGATCGCGGACCAGGGCCAGGATCGCCAGTCCGCACAGTGCGAGCACCGTGCACACGGTCGCGATGCGGAACGTCCTGCTGCGCCACACCATGCCGACGCGGCGCGGCCGGTAACGCCAGTGCCTGCGCTCCGGCACGGCAGCCAGGATCTCGCCGATCCGCTGCTCCTCAAGAAGCGGGACGGCCGGCTGTGAGTGCCGCTGCTGGACAGACCCGTCGGAGACCACCCAATGACCCTAACGAGCAGCACTGACACTGGCCATGGGGCACCGGGGCCGGGGAAGGTTCCGGCACCGGGCCCGGTCCGGGCCCCGGTTCCTTCCTCCGGCTCCGGTTCCGGCTCCGTACGTGGGTCTCGGCGGCGGGTCTCAGCGGCGGGCGAAGAGCAGGTCGTGCACGACGTGGCCCTTGTCGAGACCTTGTCCCTCGAACCGGGTCAGCGGCCGGAACGCCGGTCGCGGCGCATAGCCGCCGTCCGCCTGGGTGTTCTCGAACAGCGGGTGCGCGGTCAGCACCTCCAGCATCTGCTCGGCGTACGGCTCCCAGTCGGTGGCGCAGTGGATCACGGCCCCCGGCTTCAGCCGCTGCGCCGCCAGATCGAGGAACTCCGGCTGGATCAGCCGCCGCTTGTGGTGGCGCTTCTTGGGCCAGGGGTCGGGGAAGTACACCCGCAGCCCGTCCAACGAGTCCGGCTTCAGCATCTCGCGCAGCAGGATGATCGCGTCACCATTGGCGACCCGGATGTTGGACAGTCCGTTCCGGTCCGCGAGTCCGAGCAGATTGCCCTGGCCGGGAGTGTGCACATCCACGGCGAGAATGCCCGTGCCCGGGTCGTCGGCCGCCATCTGCGCGGTGGCCTCTCCCATGCCGAAACCGATCTCCAGCACGACCGGGAGCCCGTCGAACAGCTCGGGCAGATCGAGGACGCGCTGCCCGTCGATGTCCAGGCCCCACTGCGGCCAGAGCCGCAGCAGCGCGTCCTCCTGGCCGGGCGTGACGCGGCTGCGGCGCGGCTGGAAGCTGCGGATCCGGCGTTCGTGGTGCGATCCGGCCGGATCGATTGCGGGTCCGCCGGGGAAGCGCGGCTCCTGGCGCAGCCTGCGCTGCCGCTCGAAGGAGGCGGCGCGCAGATCGTCCGGAATCCCGGCAGCCGACGAGGAGGGGTTCAAGGGCTCAGACACAATGCCCCGATTCTACGGCGGGCGGCTTCCACCCCGTCCCCCCTGCCCGGAGCAGCGCCCTGCGTGCCACCTCCCGCCCGATGGGCAGGGAAGCCGTCGCGGCGGGCGACGGAGCGTTCAGTACGTGGACGGTGTGCGGCGCCTCGCGGATCAGGAAGTCGTCGACCAGGGTGCCGTCCCGGAGTACGGCCTGGGCCCTGACCCCTGCCGGGGCCGGCCGCAGATCGGCCTCCGTGACCTCGGGCAGCAGTCGCTGCACGGCTGTCGTGAACGCGTGCTTCGACAGCGACCGGTGCACCTCGCCCGCCCCGTACCGCCAGTGTCTGCGCGCGATCCGCCAGGTGCCCGGCCAGGTCAGAGTGTCCGCCAGCTCACGGGGGCGTACGACGGGCCAGCCGTACCCCTCGCGGGCCAGCGCCGGCACCGCGTTCGGCCCGATGTGGACGCTGCCGTCGTGGCCCCGGGTCAGATGCACGCCGAGGAAGGGGAACGCCGGATCGGGCACCGGATAGACCAGGCCGCGCACCAGCTCCGGCCGTGCCAGCTCGTAGTACTCCCCCCGGAAGGGCACGATCCGCACCCCCGGGACGTCGCCCGCGAGCCGCGCCACCCGGTCGCAGTGCAGCCCCGCGCAGTTGACCAGGACCCGGGCCCGCACCACCGGGCCGTCCGCCGTACGCACCGCCACGCCCCAGGGGCGGCGGTCGATCGCCGTGACCTCCGCCCCGTAACGGATCACCCCGCCCGCCCCGCTCACCTCGGCGGCGAACCGTGCCGCGACCGCCCCGAAGTCGCACACCCCGGTCGTCCCGACGCGGATCGCGGCGAGCCCGCGCACCTGCGGCTCGTACTCCGCGATCTGGGCGGGCCCCAGCTCGCGCACGGGCAGCCCGTGCTGCCGGCCGCGCTGGACCAGGGCGTGCAGCCGGGGCAGCTCGGACCGCTCGGTCGCGACGATCAGCTTGCCGGTCACCGCGTGCGCGATGCCGTGCTCGGCGCAGAAGTCGACCATTTCCGCGGCGCCGCGCACGGCGTAGCGGGCCTTGAGCGAACCCGGGCGGTAGTAGATTCCGCTGTGGATCACTCCGCTGTTGCGCCCGGTCTGGTGACGGGCGGGGCCGGACTCCTTCTCCAGTACCGTCACCCGGGTGCCCGGAGCCGTGCGTGTGATCGCATACGCCGTCGACAGGCCGACGATCCCGCCGCCGATCACCAGCACATCGCAGTCGTACGCCGCGCGCGTCATCATCACGCCACCTCCCACCCCGATAGTGCACTGACCCACTGACAACGCACTCAAACCAGCGCGGCCCAGCGTGGCGCCGGATCTTTTACGCCCGGCGGCGACAGGGAGCGCGCCGGATGCCGCCCGGACACCGTTCGGATGCCGCGAGGACATCCACGATGCCGCCAGGACATCCGCGAGGACATCCTGGCGACGCTGTGCGGAGGCCCGGTCGTCCCGGTGGGTAGGGCTACACAGGCGCCACCAGCAGCGGTCGTGCCCGCTCGCGGAGCTCGGCGACGCGCGGCTCGTGCCCGTACGGTTCGAGCCGGTGCAGCAGGTCCCGTACGTACTCCGTGGTCCGCGCCGAAGAGATGCGGCCCGCCACCTCCACCGCCCGGGTGCCCGCCGCGCAGGCCGCGTCCAGATTCCCGGACTCCAGCTCGGCCACCGCCGACACCACGAGCCGCAGCCCGTGCGAACGGACGAACTCCTCGGTGGGTCTGGACAGGGCCTGCTCGGTGAAGCGCCGCACCTGCCGGGGCGCCTTCAGATCGAGGTGGCACTCCGCGGCATCCGCCGCGAATCTGTCGTACGAGTAGAAGCCCAGCCACGACGGGTCCGCGTCGCCGTTCCGGGAACGCTCCAGCCAGCCCTCGGCGGCCTTCAGCGCGGCCCCCGCGGCCGCTGCGTCGCTCGCCTTTGCATGGGCGCGCGCCTCCACCAGACGGAAGAAGCTCATGGTGCGGGCCGTGGCGAGCCCCCGGTTGCGCTCGACCGCGGCCTGCGCGAGGTCGACCCCCTCGTCGGCGAAACCGCGGTAGGTCGCCTGCAGCGACATCGAGGCGAGGACGTAGCCGCCGAGCGGTACGTCGGCCGCGGCCCGCGCGAGTCTCAGCGCCTGGATGTAGTAACGCTGTGCGGCTTCCTGCTGGCCGGTGTCGAAGGCCATCCACCCGGCGAGTCTGGTCAGTTCGGCCGCCGCGCCGAAGAGCGCCCGGCCCACCTCGTCGCTGTACGAGCCGAGCAGCAGCGGTGCGGCGTCGACCCGTAAGCACTCCGGGACCATGGAGGAACGCCAGTCCCCGCCGCCGTACTTGGAGTCCCAGCGGCGGGCGTCCTGGGCGGCCTCGCGCAGTTTGGAGACATCGCTGTGGCCGACCCGCAGTGGTGAGATGTCGCTCGTGACCGGGCCGACCGGTGCGGCGGGGGAGGCGGCGGCGGGGGACGCGAAGGGCGGCGTGGACGTGGATTCCGGGCCGGGCTGGGCGGGGATGGACGGTGTCTGCTTCGTCCCCGTCGCTCCCCGGTTTCCCAGTGCCGCTTGAGCCGCCCGTGCGTTCGGCGCTGTGGGGGCGCCCGCCATGCCGGGCACGGCTGTGGTGCCGGGAATGCAGGGTTCCGCCTCCGTGCTCTCTCCTGTCGCGGCCGGTGTCCTCTGCGCCCCTGCGCTGGTACGTGCGCCTCTTGTACCCGGGGTGCCGAGGACGGCTGCCTCGGCGGCTGTCGAGTCGCGTTCCACCGACGGGTCGGCGGGGGATATCAGCCAGCGGGACGCGGGCGTCGCGTACGCGCTCACCGAGAACGAGCCCGCCAGCGACTGCCAGATCCCGCCGCTGCCGGCCCGCCGCCCGGCCAGATCCAGTCGGTACAGCTCGGTCGCCGAGCGGACCGCCTCAGCCACATCGCGCGGAAACGCCAGCCCGACCTCCGGTGCCGGATCGGCATCCGCGAGCCCGATCTCGTGCAGCGGGACCGGCCGGCCGAGTTTGGCGCCGATCGCCGCCGCGATGAGATGGGGCGCGGCGCCCTGCGGCACCATGCCCTTGGAGACCCACCGGGCCACCGAGGTCTTGTCGTACCGAAGTGTCAGTCCGCGCTGCGCCCCGAGGTCGTTGACCCGCCGGGCGAGCCCGGCGTTGCTGATTCCCGCGAGGGCGAGAACGGTTCCGAGCTTCTCGTTCGGTCCGCGTTGCTCCCTGGACATGCGCCACCCCTCGACACACAGACGGCCGCCGCGTCACCGTTGCGGCGCGCGGCATTCGTACCGTGTCCTCCCCAGGGACGAGCCCCGGCACTCGGCCGCACACGCATATGGCCGAGCCCCGAGGAATATGCCTCCTGCCGAGAACCTCAGTAAACACAGGGTAGTTCGCCGCATCCCTACCGTTAAGGGGCAGACGTCCGTATGGCGGGATTGTTGTCCGTGCGTTCGCGGTCGGCTGCGGGGCGTCGCTCCGGTCGCCGGCGCGGTGCCGCTCCGTCGTCGCGCGGAGGGGCCCGGACCCGGCACGGCCCCTGCCCGGACCTGGTCGGCGACCCGGCTTCGAACCCCGTGCGACGGGCCGCTCGGACGGGATGGCGGCGCCCGCCCGCCGGGCTCCGTACGTGCTCCTGGTGTGTGGCCGTGCGCCCGGCCGTGCGCTCTCGTCCGGCCGATTCGGAGGCGCTTCCATGGTTGCTGCGTGGGTCGGCCCACTGCATTGGACTCAGTGGGCTGGGGGACACTGCCGCCTCATTCCCCGCAGGCGGCGGACCGGTCCGGGAGGTGAACCGCGCCTCCCGGACTGAGTATCGGACGGTGCATCGGACGGTGCGCCGGGCTGTGCGTCGAAGCCGGCACGTGACCCGCACACGGCCCGGACGCGACCGGCAGGCGATCGGCGCCCGGCCGACATCGGGCCGCCCCGAGTCCACGAAGCGGGGAGTGGGCGGGGATTGAAGTAGGGCGAAAGGGGACGTCTGGTGCGGCGAGGTCCCTGCCGTCGCGTTGCCCCGCACTCGGAGAATGGCCGAATATCATCGGTCGACCGAGGTTGGGGCGGCCGATTCGCGGACATCTCGTCGACCGTCCGGTGATCGTCCGTCATCGGTTCGTCGCTGACGGCATCCGTCCGTGGGTGGTTCGGGGCGTGGCCGGATTTCGCCCGGTGGATCTCGCTCGTACGGGTGCGCAACACGCCCGACGCATAAGCGCGTTGGCGCCTGACCCGCCTCGCGCACGCCGGGTGCCGGTCGTTCCCGCGGGAGCCCTGGCGCAGGTTGCCGCCCGACGTGCGCCCGTAGGCGCCCGGCCCGGTCCGGTCTTTGCCAGGGGCGCATGCCCTTCCGGCGTGCGCCGTCCGTAGCCCCTCCTGCGCGCGTTTGTCGTGGCAGCATGTTCGCAACGGCGCCGCAGGCCGGCGGAGTTCTCCCGATAATGTCCTGCTGCGCCGATTTGTCCACAGCCTGTGGAGGCGGCGATGCGTTGGTTGGTGGGGTGGAGCAGTATCGCCGCGCGCTTCGGCACGGCCGGCGCCGTCGGCGACGCCGACGAGGGGCGCACGATGCACCCCGTCGGATCCCAACTCCTCTGGGGCGACCCGGATCCGCTCTGGGCCGTCGGCGACTGGCGCCCCGACGAGATCCGTACGAGCAAGGTCGAGACCGCCGAAGGCGCGCCCACCGCCCGGCTCGCCGTCCTCGGCTGCTGCAGTGCAACCGACGAACAGCTGCGCGTCGGGCTCCTCGCCGCCCGCGGCGGAGCCCTGCGCCACCTCACCTCCTGGCCCGGCAGCTACACGGCCGTCGTCCAGGTCGGCCGCCGCATCACCGTCATCGGAGACCTCGCCGGAGCTCGCCCGGTCTTCTACACCCCCTGGGCCGGCGGCACGGCGTACGCCACCGCCGCACTCCCGCTCGCCGACCTCATCGAAGCCCAGCTCGACATCGGTCATCTGGCCGCCCTGCTCGCCTGCCCCGAAACCCCGGAGTCGCTGCGCGACGGCACCCCGTACGAGGGAGTGAAGCGCATCCCGCCGGGACACGCACTCATCCTCCGCGAGGGCTCGCGCGAGATCACCGGGTACGAGGCGGTGGCCTCCCTCGCCGTAGCCGCGCCCCAACTCGACCCCGTCAGCGCCGTCGACGGGGTGCGCGACGCGCTGGTCGAGGCCGTACGCGCCAGGCTCACGGCCCCGCGCCACGCCCCCGAAACCCTGCCGCCCGACCCCGGGCCGGTCCCCGGCATGGGGCCCGCCGAACGGCGCGCCGCCCGCGGCGCCCCCGTACCCGGCATCGGTGCCGACCTCTCCGGAGGCAGCTCCTCCGCCACCCTCGCCCTCCTGGCCGCCGGCCTGCCCGGCCTGCCCGGCACCCTCCTCGGCCACGGCACGGAAGCGGGGGAGCGGCTGCTCGCCGTCACCTTCAACGACCTCACCGCACACGGGCACGAGGACGAACTCGAACGCGCCCGCGTCATCGCCGCCAACCCGCGCCTGCACCATGTCGTCGTCGCCGCCGGGGAAGAGGCCCTGCCCTACGCCGACCTGGGCGGCGGCCCGCTCACCGATGAACCCGCCCCGTCCCTCGTCGTCGCCGAGCGCCACCGCCGCCGCCTCGCCTCGGGCAGCGCCGACCACTTCGTCGGCGGTGGCGCCCGGCAGGTGCTCGACGCCCATCCGGCCCGCCTCGCCGACCTGCTGATGGACCGGCGCCGACGCCATCTGCTGCGCCCCGTCGCCGCTCTGGCCAAGGCCGAAGGCCCGACCGCGCACTCCCTCTTCGTCCCGCTGACCGTCTACCGGGCGGCCCGCCGCCTGTCCCGTACGTCGTACCGCAGCGGCCTCGAAGCGGCGGCCGACCGGCTGCCGGACGCCAACCGCCATGCCCCCGACCTCGACACGCCCGCCGACGCGTCGCTCGCCGCCCTCGCCTGGTCACGGCCGGGACCCGCCGCGCGCTGGCTGACCGGGGAGGCGCTCGCCGAGGTGGCGTTCCGTCTGCAGGAGGCGGCGATCCGTCCCGCCTCCGTCCCGCGCCCCGGCGAGGCCCGCGCCCGGGCGGCCCTCGCCCGGTTCGCCGCCGACCACCGGATCCTGGAGCAGGCCGCGGAGAACCGCAGCCAGCGGCTGCACGCCCCGTTCCTCGACAATCAGGTCGTACGCGCCGCCCGTGCGCTCCCCGAATCGCTCCGCGTCCAGCCGGGCGCCCGCGCCGCGATCCTGCGCCGGGTGCTCGCGGGCGCGGGCATCCACGAGCTGCCGCCAGGCTGGGGCACCCCGTCCCTCGCCACTGCGAACGCCACCGCCCGCACCGGCCTGCGCGCCGCGCTCCCCGACCTGATCGCCCTCTTCGACGCACCGCTGCTCGCCGACGCGGGGCTGATCGAGGCCCGCGTCGTACGAAAGGCCCTGCGCGCGGCCTCGGAGGGCGAACCGCTCCCGCTGGACGGACTGGCGCATCTGGCGTCCATGGAACTGTGGCTCCGCCGACTCGTGTCACGGCGCGGCACCTGCTGGACGGGCACGGCGGCGCCGCGCCAGCGCGCGGTCGCGGGCGGAATCGTTCCGGCGAGGCGCACGCTGCAGCCGTAGACGAGGGCGGGGTGGGGCGGTGCCGTCGGGGACCTTCGGCGGGGCCTCGCACCCGCCGACGGGTGCGCGCTACCGGGTGTGCGGTGTTGCTGTCGTCGTCGGGCGCCCGCTACCGGGCGCGCCGTGTGGTTCGCGAGCCGTACCACCGCCGAGGCGCACGGGATGGCCGAGGCGGCCGTCGCCAACGCCCGTATCCACGGCGGCGCCTGGGAGTACGCCGACGCGCTGGTGTTCCGTACCCACATGACCGTGAACATGCAGGGCGGCATGCCCGGGGTCGACGAGGATGCGCGGATCTCCGTGTACGAGCCGGGGCCCGGGGGCGGTCCGGCGGCCGGGGTACGCGGCCTGACGTCGGCACTTCGCGGGGCGCGGGACGCCCGGTGCGCCGAGTTCGTCACCGGACATCCGGCGGACGGCGTCGGGGCGGTGCTGCCGAAGGTGGGACGCCATGGCGAAGCCGTACGGATTCTGCCGGCGGGGGCAGCCGGCGCCTCACCGCTCGTCGTCTCACCGGCAGCTGATGGTCGAATCCGCCCAGTCGGCAAGTGTCGCACCGCCGCCGGGGCGTGCCCGCTCGACGACGAGCCGGATCTTTTTCTGACCGGCGATGCCGACCCCGACGGGAACGGCCGGGTCGTTGCCGTTCATCACCGGGGACTGCCACAGCCGTGTCCCGTCACCGTTGAAGACGGAGAAGCGCACGGAGCCCAGCCCCATGGTCATGTCGTCGACCCCGGCCATGGCCTCGTAACGCGTGCACTGCCGGTTCAGCCGGATGGTGACCGAGGACTTGCCGTGGACGGTGACCCCGTGCGCGTACTGCGTGCCGCCGATCGACAGACCGGAACGCTGCCAGATCCAGTTGCTCTCGTTGATCACCACCTCCGGCCCGGTGTGGTCACCCAGCATCGAGTAGCTCAGCTCGCTGAGCCGATACGCGGTCGGTGCGGGCGGCGGGGGCGGCGTGGGTGTTGTCGGCTCGGGAGTGGGCGTGGGGATCGGAGTGGGTGTGGGTGTGGGGGGCGGAGTGGGCGTGGGAGTTGGAGCTGATGTCGGTGTCGGTGCAGGAGTGGGCGTTGGTGTCGGCTTGGGTTCGGGCTTCGACGCGGGCAGCGGCGCGGGCGCCGGCGGTGGGGGCGGAGTGGGTTTCGGCGGCGGTGTCGGTTTCGGGGACGTCGGCGTGGGTGCGGCGGGCGCCACGACAGCGGGCTCGGCCCGCTGTTCGGCCTCGGGCTTCGGCTGGTCGTCGCCGGCCAGCGCCCAGGCCATTCCGGCCGCCACCGCCACGGCAACCGCCGCCGCGATACCGGCCTTCGCCGGGGCCCCGAGCCCTTCCGAGACCGCGGCACCACCGGCGGCGCCCCCGGAAGAACTCCCACCGGTCGCCGCCGCGGCGGCACCCGCACCCGCGGCTCCCGCCGCGCCACCGGCGACGATTCCGGCAGCCTTGAGCGCGTACCCGGCGGCGAACCAGCCGATGACCGCGACCGGCAGCAGCGCAGGAATCCCCGCGTTGACATGGGCCAGTTCGCCCGCGGCGAGCCGGCACTTCGCGCACTCGTCCAGATGCCCCCGCAGCCCGCGCTCGGCCCGCATCCGGAGCCCACCCCGGGCATACGCGCCGAGGCGGTCGGCGTACCGCGCACAGTCGCCGCCCGAGGTGAGCGCCTGGCTCACATGCGCCTGCAGGTAGGCCTGCTTGAGCCCTTCGCGGGCCCGACTCGCCAGGACCGCCGTGGCATTGGCGGTCAGCCCGAACAGCGGGGCGATCTCGCTGGGCGACTCCTCCTCGACGGTGGTGTGCCACAGCACCGCCTGCCAGCGCTCCGGCAGACTGCGGAACGCCTGCATCGCCATCGACTGCTCGGCGTCGTGCATTGCGAGCACATCCGCACCGAGGTCGAGCGTGTCCGCGTCCGACACCTGAGAGGCCTGGGACGCCTGCGCGGCGAACAGTGCGAAGTCGTCGACCAGTTGCTCCCGCTTCGCGGTCTTGGTCCAGGCGGCTCCGACGTGCCGGACAGCCGTCATGAGGTAGGCCCGTACCGCCTGCTCGGGCCCCTTGCCCCTGCGTACTGCCTGCAGCGTGCGGGCGAAGACCTCGGCCGTCAGATCGTCGGCGGTGTGCGCGTCCCGGCAGCAGGTCCGCGCGTAGCGGCGCACCGCGTCCGCGTGCCGCCGGAACAGTTCCTCGTACGCGAGACCGTCGCCGTCCCGCATCTGTGCGATCAGCTCGGCGTCGGAGAACGCGGCGGGGGCGCTGGTGTTGCCGCCCTCCCGCTGCATCGGCACCGCGGCGTCGGCCTCGACACCGGCGGATGCCGGCCACGGACCGGGCAGGACGGTGCCACCCACGACGTCACCGACCGACCGCTCGGGCCCGGCCTGGCTCGGTACCTGCCGCGAGGGCAGCCCACCGGCCTCCGTCACACCGCCCGTGGCGGAGACGTCGTCGAACGACTTTTCCTGCTGCCCGTCACCGCTCATCGCGGAAGCCCCCGTTTGCGCTGTCGGACCCGAACACCGGGCAAGGGTGCCACATGGCGCAATCACGCCGACCCTTCAGCCCCTGCAACCACTCATCCGGGGCGTTTTCCCGAATATGAGAACTAGTGATCACCCATTCGGGGAAGGGTCATTGAGCTCTTTTGTACGGGTGGACCGCAGGCAACGGGCGACAGCTCCACCGACGAGGGCCGCGGGGAGTCGACGCACCGCCGACCAAGCGCCGACCAGACACCGGACCGACACCGATCAGGAGCCGTGGAGCGCCCGGGCCTGTGGGCTGGGTGCGGATGCGGGTACAGGAGCCGGAGCCGAGAAGGACAGTCACGGAAGCCGGGCCCATAAGCCGGACATAGAGACCGGACATATAAGCCGAATGGGTGAGCGGACGAGCGATATTGAGCCGCCGAGCCCGACTCGCCGAAACGCCCACGCGAACCCCGGGTTGCGAACCACCGAACGCAGCAACCTGTTCACGCCGGCCATTCACGCCGGCCATTCACGCCGGCCATTCACGCCGGTCATTCACGTCAGTCATTCACGCCGGCCATTCACGTCAGCCGATTCGCACCGGCTATTCACCCCGACCGCACACACCGGCAACCGGACCGGACCGCGCACCCCGGCCGTCCGCCTCGGAGAGGGAGAGGTGGTGCGCGCACGCACCCCGTCCGCGCACCACCCCACCCACACACGCCCCGCGAGAAATACTCGGCTCACGGCTCACGGCTCACGGCTCACGGCAACGCCCCGCGAACGCAGCCCCTCCAGCAGGATGTCCAGCAACCGGCTCGAAGCTGCGGCCTGCTGAGCCGCATCGGGGAGCGAAGGCGCCGCCGTCGCGATGACCAGCAGCACATCCGCCACCGTCACGTCACGGCGGAGCTCACCGGCTGCCCGCGCCCGTTCCACCAGGCGGCCGACGACCTCCAGCAGCTCACCGGCTCCCGTGCCGTCGTCGAGGCCGGTCTCCACGGCGGAACGCTCGTTGTCCGGCCGGGGACCGGCGTGGCCCGCGCACTGCCTCTGCTGAGGCACCCGCGCCTCGTCCCGAACGCTGCCCGGGCCTGATTCCGGTACGGAGGCCACCACGTCCCCCGACTCCTCGACCACGGCCGAGGCGGCGCCGGAGGCAGAAACGGCGGCAGCGGCCGTGGAATCGACAGGGTCGAAGTCGACATCCACTTCGACCCGCAGCACCTGGGGCGGCAGCAGCCGCCCCGCGCCCGAGGCCACGGACGTCCGCAGGAAGCGCGACAGCGCCGACCACGGTTCGTCCTCCTGGCCCAGCGCCGTCCGCGCCTGGTCCGTCAGCCGGGAGGTCTCCTCCTCGGCTATCCGCCGCACCAGCACGTCCTTGCTCGGGAACCGCCGGTACACCGTGCCGACTCCGACTCTGGCGCGACGCGCCACGTCCTCCATCGGAGCCCCGTATCCCAGCTCGCCGAACACTTCGCGTGCGGCTCGCAGCACATGTTCCAGATTGCGCTGCGCGTCTACGCGCAGCGGACCCGAGCGGCCGTTGGCCGCAATCGCTCCGCCCGCCCCGACCGTCGCGGCCGACGCGCCCGTCCCGCCTGTTCCGGTCGCCGGGACCGCGCCGACCGGACCCACCGTGTCCACCGTCCCCACTGCGCCGTTTCGCCCGGTTCCGCCGGACGAATGGGACGTAACCGCCGCAGCGGTCTGCCAATGAGAATCCTGAATGTGCATAACTGTTCCCCCGGTTATGACGTCTCCCCCCGGAGACTTCCCGCCGTTTGAGCCGGAGCGCGGATCATGGTCTCCACCCGGCACCCCGACGACATATGAACATAGTTGAGCCCGGGTCAATTCAGAAGGGGGTAGTTCCGCACGGAGCGCCCCCCGATCGGAGCAAGGACCGCTTGGTCACTGATTCGCCCCCGGCCGACCACCCCCACCCCAACCCCTGACCTGCGCAGCTTCCGTATCCCCACGGCGATCAGCAGCAGTGGCCTGTCGAGAACCTCCGGTCACACAATTTGCCGGGGCTGTGGACAAACCCTTGAGCACGTTGCGTCATGGGGTGGTGATGGCTTCAGATTCCGGGGGAACACCCCCCGGCCCCCCTCCGAGTGTGCGCATTCTCGTCGTCGGCGGCGGCTACGTCGGGATGTACACCGCACTGCGTCTCCAGCGGAAGCTGAAGCAGAGACTCAGAAGCGGTGAGGCCGAGATCGTCGTCGTCACCCCCGAGCCTTATATGACGTATCAGCCGTTCCTGCCCGAAGCGGCCGCCGGTTCGATCTCGCCGCGCCATGTCGTCGTGCCGCTTCGCCGGGTCCTGACGGACTGCACGATCGTGATCGGTCAGGCAGAACGCATCGACCACGCCAAACGCACGGCGACCGTCACCACCCTCGCCACCGGGGAGGACGGCACCGGCGCCGTCGAGATCCCGTACGACGAACTCGTCCTCGCACCCGGCTCCGTCTCGCGCACCCTCCCGATCCCCGGCCTCGCCGAACACGGCATCGGCTTCAAGACGATCGAGGAGGCCATCGGCCTGCGCAACCACGTCATCGAGCAGATGGACATCGCCTCCGCCACCCGCGACCCGGCCATCCGCGACGCCGCCCTCACCTTCGTCTTCGTCGGCGGCGGCTACGCGGGCGTCGAGGCCCTCGCCGAGCTGGAGGACATGGCCCGCTACACCTCGCGGTACTACCACAACATCAAGGCGGACGACCTGAAGTGGATCCTCGTCGAGGCGTCGGGCCGCATCCTTCCCGAGGTCGGTGAGGCGATGGGCGGCTACGCGATCCGTGAGCTGCGCGGCCGCAATATCGACGTACGCCTGGACACCAGGCTGGAGTCCTGCGAGGACCGGATCGCCGTCCTGAGCGACGGTTCCCGCTTCCCGACCCGCACCGTCGTGTGGACCGCGGGCGTCAAACCCGCGCCGGTCCTCGCCGCCACCGACCTGCCGCTCAACGAGCGTGGCAGGCTCAGATGCACGGCAGAGCTCACCGTGGAAGGGGCCGAGCACGCCTGGGCCGCCGGGGACGCCGCGGCCGTACCCAATCTGGCCGCCGCGGAAACGGGCAAGGAGACCGCGTCCAACGCCCAGCACGCCGTACGCCAGGCCAAGGCCCTCGCCGACAACATCCTCGCGTCGATCAACGGCGAACCCCTCACGGAGTACCGGCACAGCTACGCGGGCTCCGTCGCCTCACTCGGCCTCCACAAGGGCGTCGCCCACGTCTACGGTCGCAAGCTCAAGGGATACCCGGCCTGGCTGATGCACCGTACGTATCACCTCAGCCGGGTTCCGACGTTCAACCGGAAGGCCCGCGTCCTCGCCGAATGGACCCTCGCCGGGCTCTTCAAGCGCGAGATCGTCTCGCTCGGCTCGCTGGAACACCCGCGCGCCGAATTCGAACTCGCCGCAGGAGGTAAACGCCCCGGGCCGGACCACCCGCCGGCCTCCGACGGCCCGCCGGGCGGCGGCGGCTGACTGCCCGTCGGCCCGCGACGTCACCCGACCGGGGCCGGACCGTACCGACGACTGTCAGTACGGTCCGCCACACTGGACGTGTGACCATAGGTGGGCCCACATCTGCACAGAGTGACCCGGCCGGCAGTGACCGACAGCGAGCAGCCCGCCCCAGCGGACCAGACCGACACACGAGGCCAGAAATTCCGTGAACTTCACGCGTTGGAGCGCCCGCCTCCCCGGAACGCAGCGTCGCGCCGCCGCACGGGACGAGCACAGTTCCGTGCCCTCGGCCCGCGCCGAGTACGCACGGCCCGGGACCGGGCCCTGCCCACCGGACGGCGGCGCGCGGGGCGACACGCACGGCAATCCTCCCGGGGACCGGGACCCCGCCCTGGAGGATCTCTCCGCCGAGGACATCCTCGGCCAGCTGCCGGCCCTGGTGGCTCTGGTGTACGGCCCCGACCACCGGATCGCGTACGTCAACGACGCCTACGCCGCCGCCTTCGGCCCCCGCCCGGCCGGCGCCTCCGCCGCCGAGGCCATGCCCGAGCTCGCCGAGCTCAGCCTGCTGCCCCTCATGGACCAGGTCCTGCGCAGTGGCACACCCCGTACGGTCAAGTCCCGCAAGGCCCGCAGCGGCAATTCGTACACCGTGACCTGCACCCCGGTACACCGGGACAGCGATGCCGAAACCGACGGCGAAGGGGCCAGGGGCAACAAACAGACCAAGAACAAGGACAAGAGCAAGAGAGGCACCGAGGCCGGAGTGCTCGTGTACGCCGCCGACGTCACCGACCACGCCGAAGCGGCCGAACGGCTCCGCGCCAGCGAGCGCCGCCACCGCGAAACGGCCGTCACCCTCCAGCGCTCCCTGCTTCCGCAGGAGCTGGAGCAGCCCGACGACCTGCGGATCGCCGCCACCTACCAGCCCGGTGGCACGGACGCCGCGGTCGGCGGCGACTGGTACGACGTCATCACCATCGGCGCGGGCCGCACCGCCCTGGTCATCGGCGACGTGATGGGACGTGGGGTGCGGGCCGCCGCCGTCATGGGCCAGCTCCGCACGGCCGTGCGCGCCTACGCCCGCCTCGACCTCCCGCCCCACGAGGTGCTCCAGCTCCTCGACGGTCTCGCCGCCGAGATCGACGCCAGCCAGATCGCCACCTGCGCCTACGCGGTCCACGATCCGAACGAGGGCCGGCTCGTCTACGCCTCCGCCGGGCACCTCCCGATCCTGGTGTGCCACGAGGACGGTACGGTCCACCGCGCCGAGGACCCGACAGGACCGCCGCTCGGCACCGGCGGCTGGATCCACACATCGGGCACGATCGCGCTGCCGCCCGGTTCCACCGCGGTCCTCTATACGGACGGCCTGGTGGAGCGCCGCAGCGAGGACATCGACGAGGGTGTCGCCGCCCTGGAGCGCGCTCTTTCCGGAGCGAAGGGTTCACCCCAGGTGGTCTGCGACCGGCTGATCCGCTCCCTCGGCGTCACCGCGGAGCACGACGACGACGTGGCGGTGCTGGTGGTCCAGCACCCCGCCCGTACCGGGGCGGATGCGGAGCTGTTCCACAACGCCTCGCTCGAACTCCTCGGCGGCGTGGAGGCGGCCCCGCGCGCCCGCGCGTTCGCGACCGGCGTCCTGACGTCGTGGCGATTCCCGGTCGAGCTCTGCGACCTGGGCGTCCTGGCCGCGGGCGAACTCGTCGCGAACTCCCTCAAGCACGGCACCCCGCCGATGCGCCTGGGCCTGCGCCGCACCGATCGCCGCCTGATCATCGAGGTGACCGACGGCGACGACCACCTGCCACGCCGCCGCCGCGCCGATCCGGCGGACGAAGCAGGCCGCGGCATCTCCATCGTCGCGACGATCGCCACGTCCTGGGGCAGCCGCCGCACACCGGGCGGCGGCAAGGCGGTCTGGTGCGAATTCGCCCTGCCGCGGTAGGGGCCCCTGTCACAGCAGGTCCCCTACCGCCTCGGACCCGTACTCAGTGAGTGGCGACGGCGGAGGCGGCGGTCACCGGCTCGGCCTCCGGCAGTGACGCGGCCACCACCCTGGACGGCGCCGCCTCGATCGAAGGCTGATCCTGTACGGGCGTGAGCCGTCGGCCGAGCCGCAGCGCCAGCACCGTGATGCCCAGCGAGAACAGCACGAACGTCACGATGTACGGCCCGTGCAGCGTCGCCCCCATCGGGCCGCCCACGGCCGGACCGACCGCGAGTGCGAGCTGCTTGCACAGGGCGAAGGCGGAGTTGTACTGCCCGACCATCGACTCCGGCGCCAGATCGGCGACCAGCGGCGCCACGGTCGGCGACAGCATCGACTCACCGAGTCCGAACAGCGCGTACGTGGAGATCATCGCGGCCGTCGCCATGGTCTGGCTGCCGTGTCCGAGCCCCGCGTACCCCGCCACGATCCAGGCGAACGCCCAGATCAGACCGACCGAGGCGATGACCCGGCTGCGCCTGCGCCGCTCCACCAGACGCAGCACGACGAACTGCGCCACGACGATGACGGCGGTGTTGGCGGCCAGCGCGATACCGAGCGTCGAGGGCTGGATCCCGGCGGCCTCGGTGCCGTACGCCGCGAGCCCGGACTCGAACTGTCCGTAGCAGGCGAAGAACAGCACGAAGCCCAGCACGCACAACTGCACCATGGCCCGGTGCGAGAGCAGCGTCCGCAGCCCGCCCGGCGCCTTGGACCCGTCCGTGGGCCTGGCGCCGGAGAGGGACGGCGTACGGGACAGTCGCACCGTGGCGGTGATGACACCGAGCACGATGAACATCGCGGCCTCGATGAGGAACAGCAGGGTGAAGGTCTCCGGCCGGCTGGTGTCGACGATCTGTCCCCCGACCAGCCCACCGACGCCGAGCCCGAGGTTCTGCAGGAAGAACTGCATGGCGAAGGCGCGCGTACGGGTGGCGGTGCCGGAGCACCACACGAGCATGGTGGCGAGCGCCGGTTGCATGACCGCCGTACCGGCCCCGAGGACCGCGGCCGACAGTACGGTGGCGGTCACGCCCGACGACAGGCCGAGGGCGATCGAGCCCAGGGAAGCGACGACCGAGGCGACGACGAGCACGGGCAGCGGCCCGCGCCGGTCGATGACACGCCCCGTGAACGGCAGAACGGCCAGCGCCGCCATGGCGAAGACCGCCAGCACGACTCCCGCGGTGCCGGCACCCAGATCCCGTACCTGTGCCACATAGACGTACAGATACGGAACGGTGAACCCCAGCCCGAACGCGCTCAGCGCGCTCCCCAGCTGGATCCGCCGCAGTGCTGCACCCATCTCCCTGGTCACACTCACCTACCTCAAGGTCTCGAAGCGACTTGCCGAGCCGCCAAACGACTCGAACCCGAAGACTTTAGCACTAAAGTTAGATGCTCAACAATTCAAGCCGAAGGACTTCGACGGCTTTGGAGGGCATGCCATACTGCCCGCCATGTCCGACACCACCGAGCAGCCCGGCCCGCAGGAGCCGAGCCTCGACGAGCAGATCGCCGCCTACCAGCGCGAGTTCCGGGACCTGGACCCCCAGGTCGAGCAGGTCGTCTCGGCCCTGGGCCGGCTGAACCGCCGGATGAACGTGGCGTACGGCCGCCAGGTCGCCGCCCTCGGCATCAGCAACGCCGAGTGGGAGGTCCTCAAGACCCTGGTCCTGGCCGGCTCCCCATACCGCCTGGGCCCGGGAGAGCTGGCCAAGCGCCTGGGTCTCACCCCGGCTGCGATGACCCACCGCATCGACCGCATGGCGGGCGAGGGCCTGGTCACCCGCGACCGGGACGAGAACAACCGGGTGCGGGTGATCGTCGAGCTGACCGATGAGGGCCGTACGAAGTGGCTGGAGGCGATGCGCATGGCCACCGCCTTCGAGGAGGACCTTCTCCAGGATCTCTCCGGCGACGAACGTGGAGTCCTCGGCGACATGCTGATCCGCCTCCTGCGCCGCGTGGAGCACGCCCAGCCGGACGCCGGCGGCCGCCTCACCGACCTGGACTGAACCCGTGCCGGACACGCAGGAAAACGGCTTGACCTGGCCGGGTTGACACCCCCCTCCACGACCCGTAAAGTTCTTCGAGTTGTCACCGAGCCGGAACGGTTCTGCGACAATCGATCCCGCCGCGAATGCGGCAACCAAAACTCAGCACGATCTCCCACTCGGGACAATTTCGGCATGCCGAAATTAATTTCGAAGGCTCGATTATGAGTCGCCGGGAAAATCCGCTAGAGTTTGGACGTCGGAACGGCCCAACGGCCGGGAAGACGAACCCCGCTGACTGGGAATCAGGCCCGAAAGGATCTGATAGAGTCGGACTCGCCGGAAAGGGAAACGCGAAAGCGAAGAACTGGAAAGCGAACCCGCTTCGACCGGGAATCGGACACGAAAGAGTCTGATAGAGTCGGAAACGCAAGACCGAAGGGAAAGCCCGGAGGAAAGCCTCAGAGAATGTTCTGCGGGTGAGTACAAAGGAAGCGTCCGTTCCTTGAGAACTCAACAGCGTGCCAAAAGTCAACGCCAGATATGTTGATACCCCGGCCTGCTTCGGCAGGTTGGTGGTTCCTTTGAAAGTCCTGCCGGGCCTCACGGTTCCGGTAGGCAATTACACAGCGAGGACGCTGTGAACGATCGGTCTTATTCCGGCTGATCGTTCCGCTCTCGTGTTGTGTTGTCCCGATTACGGGAAAACATTCACGGAGAGTTTGATCCTGGCTCAGGACGAACGCTGGCGGCGTGCTTAACACATGCAAGTCGAACGATGAAGCCCTTCGGGGTGGATTAGTGGCGAACGGGTGAGTAACACGTGGGCAATCTGCCCTTCACTCTGGGACAAGCCCTGGAAACGGGGTCTAATACCGGATGACACTCTGTCCCGCATGGGACGGGGTTGAAAGCTCCGGCGGTGAAGGATGAGCCCGCGGCCTATCAGCTTGTTGGTGGGGTGATGGCCTACCAAGGCGACGACGGGTAGCCGGCCTGAGAGGGCGACCGGCCACACTGGGACTGAGACACGGCCCAGACTCCTACGGGAGGCAGCAGTGGGGAATATTGCACAATGGGCGAAAGCCTGATGCAGCGACGCCGCGTGAGGGATGACGGCCTTCGGGTTGTAAACCTCTTTCAGCAGGGAAGAAGCGAAAGTGACGGTACCTGCAGAAGAAGCGCCGGCTAACTACGTGCCAGCAGCCGCGGTAATACGTAGGGCGCAAGCGTTGTCCGGAATTATTGGGCGTAAAGAGCTCGTAGGCGGCTTGTTGCGTCGGTTGTGAAAGCCCGGGGCTTAACCCCGGGTCTGCAGTCGATACGGGCAGGCTAGAGTGTGGTAGGGGAGATCGGAATTCCTGGTGTAGCGGTGAAATGCGCAGATATCAGGAGGAACACCGGTGGCGAAGGCGGATCTCTGGGCCATTACTGACGCTGAGGAGCGAAAGCGTGGGGAGCGAACAGGATTAGATACCCTGGTAGTCCACGCCGTAAACGTTGGGAACTAGGTGTTGGCGACATTCCACGTCGTCGGTGCCGCAGCTAACGCATTAAGTTCCCCGCCTGGGGAGTACGGCCGCAAGGCTAAAACTCAAAGGAATTGACGGGGGCCCGCACAAGCAGCGGAGCATGTGGCTTAATTCGACGCAACGCGAAGAACCTTACCAAGGCTTGACATACACCGGAAAGCATCAGAGATGGTGCCCCCCTTGTGGTCGGTGTACAGGTGGTGCATGGCTGTCGTCAGCTCGTGTCGTGAGATGTTGGGTTAAGTCCCGCAACGAGCGCAACCCTTGTTCTGTGTTGCCAGCATGCCCTTCGGGGTGATGGGGACTCACAGGAGACTGCCGGGGTCAACTCGGAGGAAGGTGGGGACGACGTCAAGTCATCATGCCCCTTATGTCTTGGGCTGCACACGTGCTACAATGGCCGGTACAATGAGCTGCGATGCCGCGAGGCGGAGCGAATCTCAAAAAGCCGGTCTCAGTTCGGATTGGGGTCTGCAACTCGACCCCATGAAGTCGGAGTTGCTAGTAATCGCAGATCAGCATTGCTGCGGTGAATACGTTCCCGGGCCTTGTACACACCGCCCGTCACGTCACGAAAGTCGGTAACACCCGAAGCCGGTGGCCCAACCCCTTGTGGGAGGGAGCTGTCGAAGGTGGGACTGGCGATTGGGACGAAGTCGTAACAAGGTAGCCGTACCGGAAGGTGCGGCTGGATCACCTCCTTTCTAAGGAGCACTTCTTACCGGGCTTGCCTGGTCAGAGGCCACTACGTCGGCAAATGTTCGACGGTGGTTGCTCATGGGTGGAACGTTGACTATTCGGCACGACAGGTTGTTGTTCACTAGTACTGCTTCGGCGTGGAACGTGGGGATGACCGGTCGGGTCGGGCACGTTGTTGGGTATCTGAGGGTACGGCCGTGAGGTCGCCTTCAGTTGCCGGCCCCAGTGAACCTGTTCTTCGGAGCGGGGTGATGGGTGGCTGGTCGTTGTTTGAGAACTGCACAGTGGACGCGAGCATCTGTGGCCAAGTTTTTAAGGGCGCACGGTGGATGCCTTGGCACCAGGAACCGATGAAGGACGTGGGAGGCCACGATAGGCCCCGGGGAGCTGTCAACCGAGCTTTGATCCGGGGGTGTCCGAATGGGGAAACCCGGCAGTCGTCATGGGCTGTCACCCGCTGCTGAACACATAGGCAGTGTGGAGGGAACGAGGGGAAGTGAAACATCTCAGTACCCTCAGGAAGAGAAAACAACCGTGATTCCGGGAGTAGTGGCGAGCGAAACTGGATGAGGCCAAACCGTATGCGTGTGATACCCGGCAGGGGTTGCGCATGCGGGGTTGCGGGAGTTCTCTTGATCAATCTGCCGATTGGTCGACGAGTCAGAAACCGTTGATGTAGGCGAAGGACATGCGAAAGGTCCGGCGTAGAGGGTAAGACCCCCGTAGCTGAAACATCAACGGCTCGTTTGAGAATTTCCCAAGTAGCACGGGGCCCGAGAAATCCCGTGTGAATCTGGCGGGACCACCCGCTAAGCCTAAATATTCCCTGGTGACCGATAGCGGATAGTACCGTGAGGGAATGGTGAAAAGTACCGCGGGAGCGGAGTGAAATAGTACCTGAAACCGTGTGCCTACAAGCCGTGGGAGCGTCGCTGTATGTGCTTGCACATGCAGTCGTGACTGCGTGCCTTTTGAAGAATGAGCCTGCGAGTTTGCGGTGTGTTGCGAGGTTAACCCGTGTGGGGAAGCCGTAGCGAAAGCGAGTCCGAATAGGGCGTTTTAGTAGCACGCTCAAGACCCGAAGCGGAGTGATCTAGCCATGGGCAGGTTGAAGCGGAGGTAAGACTTCGTGGAGGACCGAACCCACCAGGGTTGAAAACCTGGGGGATGACCTGTGGTTAGGGGTGAAAGGCCAATCAAACTCCGTGATAGCTGGTTCTCCCCGAAATGCATTTAGGTGCAGCGTCGTGTGTTTCTTGCCGGAGGTAGAGCACTGGATAGGCGATGGGCCCTACCGGGTTACTGACCTTAGCCAAACTCCGAATGCCGGTAAGTGAGAGCACGGCAGTGAGACTGTGGGGGATAAGCTCCATGGTCGAGAGGGAAACAGCCCAGAGCATCGACTAAGGCCCCTAAGCGTACGCTAAGTGGGAAAGGATGTGGAGTCGCAGAGACAACCAGGAGGTTGGCTTAGAAGCAGCCACCCTTGAAAGAGTGCGTAATAGCTCACTGGTCAAGTGATTCCGCGCCGACAATGTAGCGGGGCTCAAGCGTACCGCCGAAGTCGTGTCATTCCAGCGTATAGGGCCAACGCCTGCTGGGATGGGTAGGGGAGCGTCGTGTGCCGGGTGAAGCAGCCGCGGAAGCGAGTTGTGGACGGTTCACGAGTGAGAATGCAGGCATGAGTAGCGATACACACGTGAGAAACGTGTGCGCCGATTGACTAAGGGTTCCTGGGTCAAGCTGATCTGCCCAGGGTAAGTCGGGACCTAAGGCGAGGCCGACAGGCGTAGTCGATGGACAACCGGTTGATATTCCGGTACCCGCTTTGAAACGCCCAATACTGAATCAGGCGATGCTAAGTCCGTGAAGCCGGCCCGATCTCTTCGGAGTTGAGGGTAGTGGTGGAGCCGACGAACCAGACTTGTACTAGGTAAGCGATGGGGTGACGCAGGAAGGTAGTCCAGCCCGGGCGGTGGTAGTCCCGGGGTAAGGGTGTAGGCCGTGTGGTAGGTAAATCCGTCACACGTTAAGGCTGAGACCTGATGCCGAGCCGATTGTGGTGAAGTGGATGATCCTATGCTGTCGAGAAAAGCCTCTAGCGAGTTTCATGGCGGCCCGTACCCTAAACCGACTCAGGTAGTCAGGTAGAGAATACCGAGGCGTTCGGGTGAACTATGGTTAAGGAACTCGGCAAAATGCCCCCGTAACTTCGGGAGAAGGGGGGCCATCACTGGTGAGGAGACTTGCTCTCCGAGCTGGGGGTGGCCGCAGAGACCAGCGAGAAGCGACTGTTTACTAAAAACACAGGTCCGTGCGAAGCCGTAAGGCGATGTATACGGACTGACGCCTGCCCGGTGCTGGAACGTTAAGGGGACCGGTTAGCCGACTTTCGGGTCGGCGAAGCTGAGAACTTAAGCGCCAGTAAACGGCGGTGGTAACTATAACCATCCTAAGGTAGC
Source organism: Streptomyces sp. NBC_00846 (assembly GCF_045207325.1). Classification (NCBI taxonomy): domain Bacteria; kingdom Bacillati; phylum Actinomycetota; class Actinomycetes; order Kitasatosporales; family Streptomycetaceae; genus Streptomyces; species Streptomyces sp. NBC_00846. The sequence goes on from NZ_CP108846.1 coordinate 4,034,153, forward strand.
GAAATTCCTTGTCGGGTAAGTTCCGACCTGCACGAATGGCGTAACGACTTCTCGACTGTCTCAACCATAGGCCCGGTGAAATTGCACTACGAGTAAAGATGCTCGTTTCGCGCAGCAGGACGGAAAGACCCCGGGACCTTTACTATAGTTTGATATTGGTGTTCGGTTCGGCTTGTGTAGGATAGGTGGGAGACTTTGAAGCGGCCACGCCAGTGGTTGTGGAGTCGTCGTTGAAATACCACTCTGGTCGTGCTGGATGTCTAACCTGGGTCCGTGATCCGGATCAGGGACAGTGTCTGATGGGTAGTTTAACTGGGGCGGTTGCCTCCTAAAGAGTAACGGAGGCGCCCAAAGGTTCCCTCAGCCTGGTTGGCAATCAGGTGTTGAGTGTAAGTGCACAAGGGAGCTTGACTGTGAGACCGACGGGTCGAGCAGGGACGAAAGTCGGGACTAGTGATCCGGCAGTGGCTTGTGGAAGCGCTGTCGCTCAACGGATAAAAGGTACCCCGGGGATAACAGGCTGATCTTCCCCAAGAGTCCATATCGACGGGATGGTTTGGCACCTCGATGTCGGCTCGTCGCATCCTGGGGCTGGAGTCGGTCCCAAGGGTTGGGCTGTTCGCCCATTAAAGCGGTACGCGAGCTGGGTTTAGAACGTCGTGAGACAGTTCGGTCCCTATCCGCTGTGCGCGTAGGAATATTGAGAAGGGCTGTCCCTAGTACGAGAGGACCGGGACGGACGAACCTCTGGTGTGCCAGTTGTTCTGCCAAGGGCATGGCTGGTTGGCTACGTTCGGAAAGGATAACCGCTGAAAGCATCTAAGCGGGAAGCCTGCTTCGAGATGAGTATTCCCACCAACTTGATTGGTTAAGGCTCCCAGTAGACGACTGGGTTGATAGGCCAGATGTGGAAGCCCGGTAACGGGTGGAGCTGACTGGTACTAATAGGCCGAGGGCTTGTCCTCAGTTGCTCGCGTCCACTGTGTTTGTTCTGAAATAACGAACGGCCGTGTTGTTCCGGTGTTGGTTAATTTCATAGTGTTTCGGTGGTCATTGCGTTAGGGAAACGCCCGGTTACATTCCGAACCCGGAAGCTAAGCCTTTCAGCGCCGATGGTACTGCAGGGGGGACCCTGTGGGAGAGTAGGACGCCGCCGAACTCCTTTTACGGGAAAGCCCCGTGCCCTTGTGGCACGGGGCTTTTCTGCGTTTACCCCTTTTTGCTGTCATCGGCGATTTCCGTGTTGATCCAGCCCCGGCCGATGACCGTGAGGATTTCCCTCTCCCGTTCGGTGAGGGCCGCGATGCGCCGTCCAGGGTGGCGGTGCCGCCGGGAACGGTTGGGTAGGACGGCGTCTCGGTGGTCGTGGGCCGTGAAAGTGGTTTGCGCGGGTCGGGCGGGCGGGACAGGATCGGCGGATGGAACATGTGATCCGATTCGTTCGCGCCGATGAATGGCCCCTGGTCAAGGAGTTGCGGCTGGCCGCACTGCGGGACCCGGTGGCGCCGGTGGCCTTTCTGGAGACGCACGCGCAGGCCGCGGCCCGGTCCGACGAGTTCTGGCAGGACCGGGCGCTCGGCGCTTCCGAGGACGGGAGTGGTGAGGTGCGGCAATTCGTCGCCGTCGCGCCCGACGGTCGGTGGGACGGCAGCGTCACGGTGCTGATCGAGCGGCCGGACGCGGAGGTGCGGTTCGGGGAGGCGACCGATGTCCACCAGGCGCATGTGGTCGGCGTGTTCGTACGGCCCGAGGCGCGGGGCGAGGGCCTGGCCGAGGCGTTGTTCCGGGCCGCGACGGACTGGGCGTGGTCGTTGGGGGAGCCGCGGATCGAGCGGGTGCGGCTGTATGTGCACGAGAGCAACGCGCGAGCTGCGGCGCTCTATCGGCGGATCGGGTTCGTGGCCACCGGGCAGTCGGTGCCCATGCCGGGCGACCCGTCCGCTCGGGAGCTGGAGTACGCGGTGGAGCGGCCGGCGATGTAGGTGCGGGCGGCGCAGGCGCGGGCGGTGGGGCGCGCGCGGTCAGTGTGGGCCGGTGGTGAGGTCCTGGGACCAGCGGGCGCGGGCCTGTTCCTGGGAGCGGAGGAGGGCGAGCGTCGGCAGGCCCTGGGCCTGGCCGGTCGACAGCAGCTCCGGGAGCCGGGGCAGCGGCGCCACCGCGGCGACGTCGTCGAGCACGAGCGTCATTGGTGGGTCGAGCCGACCGTCGGTTGACCGTGCGGCCATGCGGCGGCCGTGCTCGACCACGTGCGATGCGAGTGCCGTGAGCAGGGGCATTGCTCCGGGGCCCGAGCGGGGATCCTCGATCGGTTCGCCCACCACATAGAGAGTGCCCCCCTCGCGCGCGAAAGATTCCAGCGCGAGCGAATCGGCCCGGTTGGGTGTGCACGCCTCGCGGATGTGGACCGAGGAGAGCGCGGCGAAGGCCCGTACCGTCAACTCCTGTGCCACCTCCCGGCGTTCGGGGTAGGCGGTGAGCGCGGACTCCAGCAGGCCGGCGAGTCCGGAGGCCGCCTTGGGGTGGGTACGGAGCAGCCGCACCGGTTCGTGGGCGCTGCCGCCGATGGCCCAGCGGTGGACCTGGCGGAAGGGCCTGCCATCGATCGCGGCGGCGTGCAGCCAGCACTTCAGGAGCGTTTCCGCGGTGTCGGCCGTCGCCGCGTCGATACGGGCCTGGGGCCGGACCGGGGCGAGGAGTGCGGCGGCTCGGGCAGCGGCCGTATCGGGCTGCTCGCAGCCGGCCGTGGGGGACCAGTGGAGGCGGGCCGGGGTGTCGCAGAGGTGGCCCGGATCGTAGACGAGGACCGGGCCGAGCTTGGCGCGGGCGTCCTTGGTCTCGCTCCAGACGGTGGGGTCGGAGGTGACGACGAGCACGGGCCCGTCGGCCTCCTGGATCGCCTGGACGACGGTGGGGCGGCGGGTGGCGGCCGGTCCGTAGACGACGAGGGGGGTACGGGGGGACGGGAGCGTGGGGAGAGCGGGGAGGAGAGTTGTCGCGGATGTGGTGTGCTCGACGGGGGCGGGCATGGGCGCGGGTGCGGTGGGTTCCGGGTGCGGGTGCGGCTGCGCGCCTGGTTGCGGGTGTGGGTGTGGCTCCGGGGTTGGTTGTGGCTGCCGTTGCTGTGGGGTGTGGGCCTCGGGGCGGGGCTGGGGATTGTGGTCCTGGGACCGTACGGGCGAGCCGTTCTCGTCCTCGTACCTGTACCCGTCCGCTTCCCCGTACCGTTCGCTGCGCCGCCGTGCTCGTAGCGTCCGCCAGCGGGCCACCACGCCCAGCACGAACACCGTCAGCACCAGCAGCACCATCAGTTCGCCTATGAACAGGCCCCAGAACAGTCCGTACCCGGAGAGTTCGTCCGCCGGGGTGTTCGGCCAGGCGGCCGGGATGTCGTGCGGCGTGGTGACGAGTTGTCGCATCGCCAGGGGCGTCTCGGCGAGGGTGACCCCCTCCGGCCAGGCCCCGTGCGTGAACAGTCCGGCCAGGCCGGTGGCCGTCCACGCCAGCAGCGTCAGCCCGAGCAGGAAGGCCAGCAGGCCGATCAGCAGGCCGTCCGGGATGCCTCCGGTGCCTCCGGTACGTTCCTCGCCGCGCCCTGCCATGTCATGCCACCGTTGACTCGGACGACTCGTTCAGTCGTTGTTGGTGCTCGATCCGTGCCGCGCGCTGCTCCGCCTCCAGCTCGGCGGCGCGTACGTCCTCCGGGAGTTCGGCCGCGGAGGACTCGGTCATCGCGCGGTCGGTGAAGACCAGGGGGCGTTCCGCCTCGGTGATCAGGTGTTTGACCACCTGGACGTTGCCGTTGACGTCCCAGACCGCGATGCCGGGGGTGAGGGTCGGGATGATCTCGACCGCCCATCGGGGGAGGCCGAGCACGCGTCCGGTGGCTCTGGCCTCGTCGGCCTTCTGGGCGTAGATCGTGCGGGTGGAGGCCATCTTGAGGATCGCGGCGGCCTCCCGGGCCGCCGCTCCGTCGACGACGTCGCTGAGGTGGTGGACGACGGCCACGAACGACAGCCCCAGCCGTCGCCCGAACTTCAGCAGGCGCTGGAAGAGCTGAGCCACGAACGGGGAGTTGATGATGTGCCAGGCCTCTTCGACCAGGAAGATGCGTTTCTTCCGGTCGGGCCTGATCCAGGTGTGCTCCAGCCAGACACCGACGATCGCCATCAGGATCGGCATCGCGATCGAGTTTCGGTCGATGTGCGAGAGGTCGAAGACGATCAGCGGGGCGTCGAGGTCGATGCCGAAGCTCGTCGGTCCGTCGAACATGCCGCGCAGGTCACCGTCGACCAGCCGGTCCAGGACGAGGGCGACATCCAGGCCCCAGGCCCGTACATCGTCTATGTCGACGTTCATCGCTTCGGCGGACTCGGGCTCGGGGTGGCGCAGTTGGTCGACGATGTCGGTCAGGACCGGCTGCCGGTCGCTGATCGTTTCGGTGACGTACGCGTGGGCGACCTTCAGCGCGAAGCCGGACCGTTCGTCCAGGCCGTGTCCCATCGCGACTTCGATGATCGTACGGAGCAGGGCGAGCTGGCCGGTCGTGGTGATCGCGGGGTCGAGCGGGTTGAGCCGGATGCCGCCGTTGAGCGCGGAGGTCGGGTCGAGGCGGATCGGGGTGAGGCCGAGCTCCTGCGCGATGAGGTTCCACTCGCCGACGCCGTCCTCGCCCTGGGCGTCCAGGACGACGACCTGGCGGTCGCGGAAGCGGAGCTGGCGGAGCACGTACGTCTTCTCCAGCGCGGACTTGCCGTTGCCGGACTCGCCGAGCACCAGCCAGTGCGGGGCGGGGAGCTGCTGCCCGTACAGCTGGAAGGGGTCGTAGATGTAGCCCTTGCCGGAGTACACCTCACGGCCGATGATCACGCCGGAGTCGCCGAGGCCGGGGGCCGCGGTGGGCAGGTAGACGGCTTGGGCCTGTCCCGTCGACGTACGGACGGGCAGCCTCGTCGTCTCCACCTTCCCGAAGAGGAAGGCGGTGAAGGCGTCCGACAGCGCGGACAGCGGATCTCGCATGGCGTGACCGACCTCCCTCTCGATTCTCTCGGTTGTCTGCCGAGTGTGGTCAGCGACGGATGCCGGTGGCGAACGGCAGGGTGTTCACGAAGGCGCGGTGGTGCTCGCGGTCGCACCACTCCAGCTTGAGATACGACTTGCCGGCCGAGGCCCGGATCGTCCGCTTGTCGCGGGCGAGGGACTCGGGCGAACGCGAGGACACGGTGATGTACCCGACCAGGTTCACTCCGGCCGCGCCGCTCGCGAGATCTTCACCGCGCTGGTCGAGACGGCCGTGGGCGGCGATGTCGCGCGGGTCGACGGTGCGGTTCATCTTGGCCTGGCGGCTGGCTTCCGCGTCGTCGTTCGTCTTCTCGGTGAGCATCCGCTCGATGGCGATCTCGGTGGGTTCGAGGTCCATGCAGACCGCGACCGTACGGATCACATCGGGTGTGTGGACGAGGAGCGGGGCCAGGAAGTTGACGCCGACGGGTGTCATCGGCCATTCCTTCACCCAGGCAGTGGAGTGGCACCAGGGCGCGCGGGTGGCCGACTCGCGGGTCTTGGCCTGGAGGAACGTCGGCTCGACCGCGTCCAGTTCGGCCGGCCAGGCGTTGCGTTTCGTCATGGCCTGGATGTGGTCGATGGGGTGGTCGGGGTCGTACATGGAGTGCACGAGGGAGGCGAGCCGGCTCTGGCCGAGCGGCTGGCGCACCCGGATGTCCGCCTCGGCGAGGCGGGCGCAGATGTCGGTGAGTTCGCGCGCCATGACGACGGCGAGGCCCGCGTCCCGGTCGAGCTTGCGGCCGGCCTGGGGGCGGGCGGCGCGGGCCATGGCGTTGGCCTCGGCGGCCAGCTCGCGGGTGTAGTGCATGCAGGCGACGAGGTAGGCGCGGTGCTGCTCGCTGGAGGTGGAGACCATGGACTGGAGCTGGTCGTACGACTCCTGCAGCCAGCCCGGGGACGTCTTGTCGCCGCGCTGGGCGACATCCTTGGCGTGGGCGTCGGGGTCGGCGGGGAGGGTGCGGGCCAGCATCTGGATGCGGGTCACGAAGCCGTCGCCGTTGGCGACGTGCTTCAGCAGCGTGCCGAACCGGTCGACGAGCGCTTCCTGGTCCTCGCTGTCGCGGAGGCCGACACCGGGGCCCTCGATCTCGATCGCGGCGGTGACGGTGCGGCGGTCGGCGTGCAGGAGCACGGCGATCTCGTCCGGGCCGAAGGGGGCGGCGAGCCAGTTGATCCGGCCGATGCCGGGCGGCGGTCCGATCTCGACCTCACGCCCGTCGGCGCTGACGCCGGCTTCCATGGCGGCGGAGCGGTAGGTCGTACCGCGGCGCAGGGTGCGCTTGTAGCTGCGGTTGATTTCAAACCATTTGTAGAAGGTGCGGTGCTTGTACGGGAGGTACACGATCGCCAGGGCGAGGATGGGGAAGCCCACGAGCAGCACGATCCGCGGGCCGAGGTAGGGGACGGCCAGTCCGCTCATCATGCCGAGGAACGCCCCGGCGATGATCAGCGCGATCTCGCCGGTCTCGCGGTTCTTGCCGACGATCGCGTTCGGCCTGGCGCGGCCGATGAGATACGTACGGCGGGGCGTGATCGTGTGGGACGGAGTCGTCAACGCCCTCCACCTCCCGTGCTCTTGTTGCCTGAACTGCCTGATCCGCCGCCTCGGGGGGAGCGGCTGCCGTGCGGGGTACCGGAGGTCGGGCCCGAGCCGCTGCGGGGCGGGGGTGCGGCGGGGGCTGCGCCGCCGCTGCCGGAGTTGCGGGAGCTGTGCGCGGCGACACCGCCGCTGACCGGGTTGGCGGGCCGGGCGCCGCCGCTGCCACTGTCGCCGGAGTTCTGGCCGCTGCGGCTGCTGTGGGTCTTGATGCCCTGGGAGACGAGAGCGGCGGGGGAGCTGATCATCGCGGCGGCCTGGGATCCGTCGGTGGCCTGCTTGCGGTTGGTGCGGGCGCCCTGGATCTCGTCACCGAAGCCGGGGACGAAGCGGTAGATCATCGCGGAGGCGAAGATCGCGAGCAGGATGATGGCGAGGCCGGAGACGACGGAGGAGAACGCGTTGGGCCCGCCGTCGGTGGAGAGGGCGCCGGCCAGTCCGAGGACGATGACGATGACCGGTTTCACCATGATCACCGCGATCATGATGCCTGCCCAGCGGCGGACGTGGCCCCACATGTTCTTGTCGACGAGGCCCGCGTAGACGACAACGCCGAGGAGGGCGCCGACGTAGAGCAGGGCTGCCCGGATGACGAGCTCCAGGTAGAGGACGCCCGCGGCGAGGGTGGACACCAGCGAGACGATGATCAGCATGATCGGCCCGCCGCCGATGTCTTTGCCGCCCTTGAGCGCTTCGGCGAACGATCCGAAGAAGAGGTCGGCCTTGTTTCCGGTGGCCGAGGCGATCACATCGCTGACGCCATCGGTGGCGGATACGACCACGTACAGGATGAGCGGGGTGAAGGCCGAGGCGATGACGGTCAGCCAGAGGAACCCGACGGCTTCGGAGATCGCGGTGGTGAGCGGGACACCACGAATGGCGCGCTTGGCGACGGCGAACAGCCACAGGACGAGCGTGAGGATGGCGGAGGCCGCGAACACGATCGCGTACTGCTGGCGGAAGGTCGGGTTGGTGAAGTCGACGTTCGCGGTGTTCTTCACGGCGTCGCTGAGCTTGTTGATGATCCAGGCGGCGGCGTCGGCGCAGCCGCGGGCGAGGGAGGAGAGGGGGTCCTGGGAGTTGTCGAGGGTGGAGGAGGTGCCGGCTTTGCCGGTGCCGGCGTCGCCTTCTTCGCAGTACTGCTTGGCGGGGCCGATCAGCAGATCGCAGGCGTTGTCGCTCGGGCTAGGGGACGGAGACGGGCTGGGAGCGGCGAACGCGCGAGCCGAGAAGAGCACAAGGGATGTTTGAGCCGCCGTCAGTACGCTGACGACGGAGAGGGCTCGAAGGCGCGGACTACCTGGCATAGGTGAAGCCTCCGTACTCCTCAACAGCCTTGCTGATCTCGTCCGAGCTGGAGGCGGCGACATCGCCCGGGACCGGAGCCGGCCCGTCCTTCTGAGTGTCGCTGACAGCCCTCCAGCCATCACTTGTCCAACTGAGCTGGACGGTCCAGGTCTTCCACGAGGTCCTGACGGGATCGGTGGACTCCGGTCCGGACATGCCGATCAACCCCGTGTACCAGACCGAGACCTTGGCCGTATCGCCCTCGAAAGCTTCCAATTTCGTTCCCACAGGGATGGTGCGCGAGATGAACGTGCTGCCTTGCGGCGCATTTCCATCGGGATCCAAGCCGAGCTTGCCGAGGAAGTCGGAGGAGTACGCCCCGTCCTGCGGCCCTCTGAGCTTTGCCGCTGCCGCCGCGGTGTAAATCGCGTTCACGATCTCGTGGCGGGTGTCCGTCTTGAACATCCCGGCAGAGCCCAGCGCCACCGCGAAGTTGGACGCCGCGCTCTGCGCCCCCTGCTCGTCATGGGCGAAGCCCGAAGGGATCGAGCCGTTCTTCCCCGTTACCGGCTTCGTCCCGGTGGCCGCCGTGGACGACGAGTCCGGCTTGTTTCCCGCGCTTCCCGAGCCGCCGCCGTTGTCATTACCGTTTCCGCCGCCTCCGCCCATGTTCGCGAACGCGATAGCCGCGATCAGGAGGACCACCACGCCGACCACCGTGACGAGGGAGCGGGAGTTACGGGCCGGGCGGCGGGGGGTGGTGTAGCCGTCGCCGCCCTCGCCGTCGGGGAAGCGGGTACGGGTCTGGCGCGTACCGCCGATGGTGCTGTATCCATCGTCCGTACGGCCCGGGCCGCTGCCGTAGTCGTTCTCGTCGCCGAGGCTCATGCCGCGTACGCCCCCTCAACCGTTTCCTGAACCGGGTAGTACGACGGTAGCCGTGCGGGTTCCCGCTCGGGCGCGGTGTGGTGACTCGACATCAGGGAGACGCAACCTCTGCCGGTGGGCACGACGGACGGATGGTGTGGGAGTGGGCGGGACTGCCCCTGGCGTGGGATGACAGCCGGTCAGACGGCCATCCCGTAGACGATGGTGAACAGGGTTCCCAGCGATCCGATGATGAACACACCGGTCAGGCCGGCAACGATCAGCCCCTTGCCCTGCTCCGCGCTGAACGTGTCGCGCAGCGCCGTGGCCCCGATACGCTGCTTCGCCGCGCCCCAGACCGCGATGCCGAGGCAGAGCAGGATGGCGATGGCCATCACGACCTCGATCATTACGCGGGCCTCGTTGCCCAAGGTCCCGAACGGCCCCCAATTCGGGGCGATTCCGCCGATGATGGTGGTGATGTCGCCTTTTTCAGCTGCCAGGATCATGTAAGTCACCGCCCCTGTTGGGTAGTTCATTGCCCCTGCCACACGACATGGGTCGCTCTCTATCTTCGCTGATGAAACTGCTTCCATACGACGCCTTGACGGCTCTCTTTACCCGGATCTCGCACGTTTGACCGGTCCGACTGTCCTGACCTGCGGTTCGAATCGGCGTATGACCGAATATGTATGGTTACTCTGTGTATCACGGGGTGTGACCCCGGGCAATGACTGCCATCCCGCCACCCTGGCCGAGACTCTCGCGCGGGGTCTGGTCGGCGCACGCCCTGGTCGGGGAGGGGGGTGGTCGGAGCGGTGGGGGCTCAGAGCAGTGGGTGACGCGGGACGGGCGGGCGGGGTGGCGTCTTCCAGGTCGGTGGCGGCCGGAAATCGCACCAGGTGCCGTCGAAGGGAAACGTTCCGGCCTCGGCGAGTCGTGCGACCGACGCGCCCTCGCTCCTGATGGCTGACGCTTCGTCGGCCGTCCAGTAGGCCGGGTCACCGGTTTTCTCGGCGAAGGACTTCTCGTCCTTCCATCGCCAGCTCCGGTCCGGCGCCACATTGATGTCGAGCTCGTGGTCGGTGATGTCGATGTCGTCGCCGTGGTGGACCCGGCGCTCCAGGTTTACGTACCAGCCACGGAACTTCTGTCTGCGGCCGAAGAGCCAGAGCACCGAGTGTGCTGCGCCGGTCGGCTGGTAGAAGAGTGCGCTGCCCATCGGCCACCGGTCGGCGACCAGGGGGTACCCGCCGGCCGGGCGCTCGTGCGGGGCGATGTCCCGCAGGTGTGCGCCGCGCGGAAGCTTTGTACGCCACATCGGCGTGCCGGTCTCCATCCACACCAGCTGGCCCGCCTCGGTGCGTTCGACGAGGCGTACGGGCACCGAGGCGCTGAGGTGTCCGCCGATGAAGAAGTTCCAGCGGAGTATCCGGCCCGGGTCGTCGTCCATGCCGTTGATCATGCCCGCGTTGGCGCGGGCGGACACGTGGCCGGATGCGTGGTCCGCTGCGTGGCCGGCTGCGTGCCCGGACGCGTCTCCATGACCGGAAGCGTGTATCGGCGCGCGAAGTATCTGGCTCGGAGGGCGCCCGGTCGGCGTCCATGGCTGTCTTGGGGCTCGGGGTTCGGGCTCGGGTCTTGAGTCTCGGGGGTCGAGCGCCGGGAGTGGCTGGTTCACTCGTTCGCGGGAACGGAGGACGCGCTGCGGCCCGAAGCTTGAGTTTCGGGATTCGGGTGCCGGGAGCCGGGCTTCGGGAGTCGAGTGCCTTCGGTATCCGGTAGGGAAAACAGGGTGGTTGGGTAAACCTTCCCGGCCTACCTACCCCGTCACGGCCAGCAAGTGTGACTATTCGTGACCGGCTTGCGGCGCGCTGTTGCGACTGCTTACGTTGCCCCAACGAAACGACCCCGACGCGGTGTTAACGCACCGGGCCGGGGTCTTACCCCAAGATCGAAAGAGGCGATCTCGTGGCTACCGAGAACCTTAGCCCTGCCCTGCACGCGCCCGCATCCTCGCGCCCGTACGCGAAAGCCAAACCCGGTTACGGGAAACGATGCGCACCGGACCAGCGCCCGCCCCGCAACGACGACTTCGCGTTGCTGCCGGAGCGGGAGCGGTATATCGCCGGGTACGTGGACCGTCTGCCCGACGGCGCGGCCATGGACATCAAGTCGCTGGCCAAGAACCTTCCCCTGTACGGGCAGATGGCCGTCGCCGGCGCGCTGAAGGCCCTGGGAGTGGCCGGTCACCTGCGCCACGTACGGTGCCTGGCGGGCGGAGGCGATCAAATCCGCTGGGTCACACGTACCTTCTGGTCCCGGACCGCCCATGACAACGAATGGTGGGACGCTTTCCTCACCGCCGAGGGCAGCGGCTCGGCTCCGGAGGCGGTAGCCATCGCGTCGGCGGCGGTGGCATCCGCGTCGTCGGCCGAGGCGGAGACTCCGTCTCCCTCTCTCTCCCCGTCTCCGTCCGGGTCCCTGGCCCCGTCCACGGCCCCGCCCGAATCAGCCCCCGCCGCCCCCGCTGACCTCGCCGTACCGCAGCAGCGAACCCCGGAATCGGCGCAGGAGCAGCACTCACCCGCGTATCTCGCCCTGGCCCAACTCGGCCGCAGTGAGCCACGATTGACTCTCTCCGCTACCGACTGCGCCGTGCTCGAAGGGCTGGCCGGTGCGTGGCTCGCACGTGGCGTGAACACCGACTACCTCACCCACGCCCTCACCTCCGGCCTCCCCGACCGGGTCGACACGCCCGTCGGATTCATCAGGCGTCGGCTCGTCGACAAGATCCCGCCCCGCCTGCCCGCCGCCCCGACCCCGTCCGCACCCGGCATCCACGGCCGCCGCCTCATGGTGGAATGCACCGAATGCGGCGCACCCGGCCGACCCGAAGCACTCCCCGACGGCCTCTGCCTGCCCTGCCGTACGCCCGCCCCGGAGATCGATTCGGACACCGCCCCGAATTCGGCCCTCGGTGAACCGCTCGCCGAGCGCGACATCCGTGCACTCGTCGGCAACCTCCGCGACCTGCTCAGGGTGGACTGACGGTTCCTGATCCGGAGGCGGGATGGTCGGCCCAGAGGTACCCCCTGTGTTTGAACGTGACGGTCGACCCTTGATGTGTCACGTTTTCGAGAGGGGGTGGGGCTGTCAGCTCTGGGGGAGGCCCACCTTGACGGCGCGTACGAGAGCCGCCCAGGCGGTGGAGGTGGTGTGGAGTATCGCTCTCCGGTCGGGTCGCCGCTCTCGGTCAGTTCTCTTGCTCCGGTCCGGGCCGCGGCTACGTGCGCGCAGGCTTCGCCCGGCGCGCAGTAGGGCGGCCTCTGCCAGGTGTGTGCGGACGTCGTGGTTCCTTTCACAGGCACTGGGCGACCTTGTGGATGAGTTCTCGGGACCGCTCGACATCCAGGGCCGCGTGGTCGAGTCGTTCGAGCACCAGGCGGTACTGGGCCAACTGGGCCTCCGCGTCGATGAACACGGGCCCGTGCGACTGGTCGAGCTGTGCCGTATCGAGTGCGGTAGAGGCGGCCCTGCCTGACATGTCGAACTCTCCCTTGGGAGCGCCTGAGTTGGACTGTCACTCACACGACTGGTTCAGCTCAGGGGTTTCGGTCGACTGATGCAAGCAGTCCTTGCAGACAGGCCGGGGAGGGGCCGGGCGGACGGGACGGGTGTGGCGGGCGTCGGTGAATCCGCCCGGACCGGTTGCCGCCGCGTGTTCAGGCCCGGCCGGCGGCTCCGGCGCCGTCGGTCAGGCCGAGCGCAGGGCGTCTGTCGGGGACACCTTGGCTGCGCGCAGTGCCGGGTAGATTCCGGCGACGGCTGCCACCAGTACCGACACCATCGGTCCGGCGATGACGGTGTAGAGCGGGATGGAGGCGGGCCAGCCCTGTGCGAGGGCGTAGCCGTAGACCGCGAGGCCGCCCACGAACAGCCCGCCGACTCCTCCGATGAGGCCCATCAGTACGGCCTCGATCAGGAACTGAACGGCGATCTGGCCGCCTCGGGCGCCCAGCGCGCGGCGCAGTCCGACCTCGCCGCGGCGTTCCATCACTCCCACCACCATGGTGTTGGCGATGCCGACGCCGCCCACGAGTAGGGCGACCGCAGCGAGGGCGAGGACCAGTCCGGTGAGGGAGTTCTTGGTCTCGGCCCGTGCCGTGTACAGGTCGGAAGGGCGGCTGACGGCGACCGTGCTCGGGTTGGCGGGGTCGGCGGTGGCTCCGGCAACGGTCTGTACGTCAGGGACGCGTTCGGGGTAGGCCCTGAGGTAGACCATGGCGGCGGTGCCGTCCGCGCCCAGGTGGGTGGTGGCCTCGGGCCAGCCGACCAGGGCGGCGGTGCCGAGCTCGGGTGCGAGCTCGTTCGGGGCCAGGATTCCGGTGACGACGAACCACTGTCCGCCCAGCCAGACCCGCTCACCCGGCGCGGTCACCCCGAGCCGGAGCGCAGCCTGGTCGCCGAGCACGGTCACCGGGAGGTTCTCGCTCGCCTTGTCCAGCCAGCGCCCGCTCTGCAGGGTGGCGTGCAGGACGTCGAGCAGGTTGAGCCGCGTGGCCAGCACGGTGAGGCTGTTGGTCTGCTGTGCCGGGACCAGGTCGTTGCGGTAGACCTGGGCTTTGGTGGCCCCGGTCGCGGTGACCTGTTGCACGGGGGCGATGTTGGCCAGCATCTTCTCGGCCGTGGGCGGCAGCGGCACCGGCTTCTGGTCGGCGCCGTTGCCGGGAGCGACGGTGATCAGGTTGGAGCCGAGCCGGTCCAGGCGCTCCAGCAGGTGCGCCTGGTTGGAGGCGGAGATCCCGGTTACGGCGATGACGGCGGCGATGCCCAGGGAGATGCCGAGCGCGGACAGGGCGGAGCGCATCTTGCGGGTGCGTGGTCCGATCATGCCGAGGCGCAGCATGTCCGTCGGGCGCAGCCGGGTGCGTCGCAGGGGTGGCGTCATCGGACAGCTCCTGCGGGGTGCGGGCCGCGTTCGTCGAAGTCGATGCGGCCGTCGTGGAGGGCGATTCGCCGGGGGAAGGAGGCGGCCAGCTCGCGGTCGTGGGTGATGACGACGACCGTGGTGCCGTTGGCGTTCAGGGTGCGCAGCAGTTCGACGACGGCGGCGCCGGAGACACTGTCCAGGGCCCCGGTGGGTTCGTCGGCGAGCAGCAGTGCGGGGCGGCCGACGAGGGCGCGGGCGATGGCGACGCGCTGCTTCTCGCCACCGGATAGCTGGTCGGGGTGGTGGCGGAGACGGTGCCCGAGGCCCACCTCGCTCAGGGCTTCGGCAGCTCTGGCGCGCCGGAGTGAGGCGGGGACGCCGCTGTAGAGGAGGCCGGTGGCGACGTTCTCGACCGTGGTGAGCCCGGACAGCAGGAAGAACTGCTGGAAGACGAAGCCGATCCGGTGGGCGCGCAGGGCGGCCAGTTCGGGGTCGGAGAGCGCGGACAGGTCGCGTCCTTCGAAGCACAGCTTCCCCGCAGTGGGCCGGTCGAGGGAGCCGAGCAGCGCGAGGAGGGTGGACTTGCCGGAGCCGGAGGGGCCGACGACGGCGAGGAGTTCTCCGGCTTCGACGGTGAGATCGATGCCGTGCAGGATGCGCAGCGGCGGCGATCCCGGATACTCCTTGGTGATGCCGGAGAGTTCCAGCACGGGTGCCCTGCCGGTGGGCTGATGGGGCGTCACTTCGGGATCACCACCTGGGCTCCGGCTTGGACGTCCCCGGTGATCTGCGCCTTGGCGTCGGCGACCAGTCCCAGCTGGATCCTGACAAGCCGGGTGGTGGTGCCGGAGACGACCTGGACTCCGTAGCCGCCGCCGTCCAGGGCGAGCAGCGCGGTGACGGGGACGATGAGCGCGTCGCTGATGGTCTCGCCGACGACGGTGACGGTCACGGAGGAGGGCCCGGCCTGCTTGGCCTGCCGCTGGTGGTCCAGCGCGATGGTGACGGTGGTTTTGTCCGCGCCATCGGAGCCGTCCGAGCCGTTGTCCCCGCCGTTGCCGGAACCGCCGCGGACCAGTGAGCGAATGCGTCCGTCGATGGTGCTGCCGTCGGCCAGCTTCACCGTCACCCGGCCGTTGGGCTTGAACTGGGAGAGCTGGTTGTCGGCGGGCTTCGCGGTGGCGACCAGGTCGGTGCCGGTCACGGTCATGACCGCGGTGGCCCCGAGGGCCGAGCCGAGCTGTGCGCCGAGCTGCTGCACCCGCACGGCCGCCTGTGGCAGCATGACGACGCTGCCGAGCGTGACCGTTCCCGTCTGTTTCTCACCGAGGGCCTTCTGCCAGCGCTTGACGGCGGTGACGGTGGCACGGGTGAACTTCTGGTCGGCCGTCAGGCCGAGTCCGTCGGCGTAGCCGAGCTTGATCAGGTTGCGTTTGAGCTGTTCGACGTCGGGTCCGTCACTGATTTCGGGGCCGAGGTCGCGCCACATCGGCCGGTCCCCGGTGAGCAGCACCACGGGCCGTCCGTCGACCTCGTAGAGCTTCGCTCCCGCCTTGACGACGGCGCCGATGGCGGGCAGGGCGGTGATGGTTCCGTGGCCGGAGGCGATGACGGGAGTCGGGGTGTTGTAGCTGAGCGCGCCGCCGACCTGGATGCCGGTGGACAGCGAGCCCTTCTGCACCCCGACGGTGCCGTGGCTGACGGACGGCTGCGGGGAGGCGGTGCCGTGGTGCTCCCAGGGGCGCATCGTGGCGAGCACACCCGAGCCGCCGAGCGCGGCGACCAGGACGAGCGCGACGACGACCTTACGGCGCTTCTTTCGCACCGGGGCGGGCGAGTTATCGGCCGGGGCGGTGGTTTCAACAGTGCGGCTCATGATCACTGACCGATCGAGTAGCCGGGCATCGGGAGCTTGCCGCAGGCCGGGGCGATGGCGTCCCACGCGGCTGAGTCGAACGATTTCGCCGGGAAATTGAGGATGCCGTTCTTGGGGTCAGGGTCAGGGATGTCCGCGTAGCCGTTCTTCCGCGCGCACGCGACAAAGGCGCGCGCCTGTTCGACGAACTTCTCGTTGCCCTTCTGCTGGACCTGGTGGATGCCGGGGACCTTGGCGTCGCAGACCTTGCTCGCCGCGTCGAAGCCGTTGGCCGAGCTGGGACTGTCGACACCGGCGGCCGGGAAGGTGATGTTGCCGTCCTTGTCCTGCTCGACGCTGGTCTGCCCCTGCTTGTGCATGCAGTCCACCCAGGCCCGCCGGACCGCGTTGTCGTCCTGCGGCTTGCTCTTTTCCGTGCCGTCGCCCCCGGCCACGCTGGGCGCCGTGTCCTGTGAGGAGCAGCCGGTTATCACCAGCGCCGCCGTCACGGCGGTTGCCGCCAGTACGGTCCGTACGGTCTTGGTACGCATTTCCTGTTCTCCCTGCTGGACGTCGACAATGACCTCCGCCATTCCTACGGACCGACGAGTTATGCACGGGTGAGTGTGTGCCTAACCGCTGGCTAACGCCTGCCGAGGCATCGTTGACCAGGGCAAGACAGGGCCGGACAGGGCAGGACGGAGCGCAGCGAGTGGAGTGGAGTGGAACAGAATGCGAGTGCTGATCGTCGAGGACGAGGTGGACCTGGCCGCGATGCTCGCTGAAGGCCTGCGTGCCGAGGGCATGGTCTGCGAGGTCGCCCACGACGGCGCCCGCGCGCTCGAAATGACGGCCGCCGCCGAGTACGACGTACTGCTCCTGGACCGGAACCTGCCCAACCTGAGCGGGGACGCCGTCTGCCGGGCCCTGAACACGGCCGGCTACCCGGCCAGAATCCTGATGCTCACCGCCGCCGGCGCCCTCGCCGACCTGGTCGACGGCCTCGGTCAGGGCGCCGACGACTACCTGGCCAAACCCTTCTCGTACCTGGAGCTGATCGCCCGGCTGCGCGCGCTGGGCCGCCGCTCCCCTGCCGGCAGCAGTGCCACCGTGCTGAGCAGGCACGGCGTCAACCTGGACACCGTACGCAGGATCGCCGAACGCGACGGCCGGCCACTGAAGCTGACCCCCAAGGAGCTCGGAGTGCTGGAACTACTACTGGCAGCGGACGGCGCCCCGGTCCCCACCGAGCAGCTACGGGACAGCCTGTGGGACGCGGCGCTGGACCCGGCCACCACCGCCGTCCGGGTCACCGTCCACTCGCTGCGCCGCAAGCTCGGCGACCCGCCACTGATCACCACCGACCCCGGCTACGGGTACCGGCTGTGACCCGAGGCCGGACCGGTCGCCGCCTCTCGCTGCACGAGCTGCCCCTGCGCGGACGCCTCACCCTGATGACCACGACGGTCTTCGCAGTCCTGGGCAGCGGACTGCTCGTGCTGAACTGGCTGAGCGCCCGCCAACTCCTGAAGGACAACCGCCACCTCGTCGACCCCGCGAGCGTGACGGCTCCCGCCCAGGCGGAGCCGAGCCCCATCGCCGCGCCGCAAGGTTCCTCGGCGCCCGCCGCGGTCGTCAGTCCCGCCCAGCGCTTCGAGGACTTTCAGTACACCGTCCTCAGTGATCTGCTGCTGCGCTCCCTGCTGTTGCTCGCCATCTTCACCGCACTCGCCGCGCTGCTCGCCTGGTGGGGCAGCAGCCGCTCACTGCACCGCCTCAGCCAGGTCACCGCCGCGGCCCGGCGGATCGGCACCGGCAGCACCCTGGACGAACGGCTCGGCCTGACCGGCCCGCACGACGAGGTCCGCGAACTCGGCGACACCTTCGACGCCATGCTCGACCGCCTCGACCGCAGCTTCACCGCCCAGCGCCGCTTCACCTCCCACGCCTCGCACGAGCTGCGCACCCCGCTCACCCTTCAGCGCACCGCCCTGGAGATCCCACTCGCTCAAGGCCGGGTCCCGGCCGACCTGAGACCCGCCGTCCAGCGCGCGCTGGACGCCAACGCCCGCAGCGAACGCCTGATCGCGGCACTGCTGACACTGGCACGTGGCGAGAGCGGACAGCTGACGCCGCATCCGGTCGACCTCGAGGACGCCGCCAGGGACGCCTTGGCGGACCTGGCCGACGAGGCCCGGACGGCGGGCATCCGGATCACCGCCGATCCGGGGCCCGCCCCGGTCGCGGGCGACCCCTCACTGCTGCGGCAGATCGCGCTGAACCTGCTGGCCAACGCGGTGCGGCACAACCACCGTGACGGCGCGGCGACGGTGACCACCGGCACCGTCGGCGGCCTTGCCTTCATCGAGGTCGGCAACACCGGCCCGGTGCTGGACCCGGACGAACTCCCCACCCTCTTCGAACCGTTCCAGCGTGGTCGGGAACACCGCAGCGACGGCTCAGGGCTGGGACTGGCCGTGGTCCGGGCGATCACCCTGACCCACCACGGCGAGCTCACTGCCACCCCCCGCCCCGACGGCGGCCTCACCGTCCGAGTCGAACTGCCCACCGCATCTGGAACAAGTCCCCCGGGCTCAGGCACCTGAGGGAGCGTCAGTCACGGTGGCCGCTCTCCTTGAGGGTGCTTACGAGGGCGGCCCAGGCGGCGGGTGTGGTGCGGAGTATCGCGCCGGTGGGGTCGCCGGACTCGGTGAGGCAGACCGTGTCGGGGACGGATGCGGCTACGTGTATGCAGGAATTGCCCTGGGCGCAGTAGGAGGATTTCTGCCAGGCGGGAGCGGGCATGGTGGGTTCCTTCACAGGTCGCGGGCGATGTTGTGGATGAAGTTCCTGGACTTGTCGCGGCCCAGCGCGGTGGCTTCCATGCGGCCGAGCAGTACGCGGTACTTCTCCAACTGCGGCTCTGCGTCCAGGAAAACGGGACCGTGGGACTGGTCCAGATTGACGGTGTCGAGCTGCGGAACCGGTCCGAGGAAGTAGTAGATCGACTGGCCCGACCCGGCAAAGGTTCCCGCGGAGAACGGGATCACCTGGAGAGTGATGTGCTCACGTTCGCTCATGTCGAGAAGATGTTGAAGCTGCTTACGGGTCACCGCCGGACCGCCGAACTGCATTCGCAGTGCGGCCTCGTGAACAACGGCCTGGTGTGGTGTCGGTGATTCCCTGAAGAGCACGGCCTGCCGTTTGATGCGGAACGAGATGCGGTGCTCGATGTCGGGAGGCGGCAGTTCCGGCACGTCCTGGCGGAAGACTTCGCGCGCGTATTCCGCAGTCTGGAAGAGGCCGGGGATATGAACGGTGACGGCCGTCCGCAGCCGACGGGCGTGGTGCTCGATCTCCGCCAGGTCGAGGAGCGGTGCGGGCAGAATCTCTCGGTACTCCTCCCACCAGCCGCGTGTGCGGTCGGAGGTCATGTTGCCCAGCGCGGCGACCATGTCCTTGTCCGCGCAGTCGTATTGGCCGGCCAGAGCGCGCAGGCGCGCCAGGCTCACGCCGATACGTCCGGCCTCCATGTTGCTGATCTGGTTCTGCTTCACGCCAAGAAGCTGACCGGCCTGGGTCGCAGTGAGTCCTGCGCGCTCACGGAGTTTGCGTAGCTCGCCGCCGAACCGAAGTTGACGACCCGTTGGATGGTGTCTCACGGGCTTGTTCGCCTCCTTGAGTGGCTGGTCACCCACAAGGGTGGCAGTTTACTGATTCACCAGGAATCGGTTAACACGTTAGCTGTTGGTCGCTACCTTGGATGTCAGGCCACCGCCCGGAAGTACCCCGCTCGACGGAGCGGCCTCGTCACCGGGTAACCGCAAACCCATGATTCAACTTCCCTCCGTGAACGGAGACTTCCATGGTCAGTGCCACGGTAACCCCGCCCTGGACCTACACCCTTCAACTTCCGCAGGATCCCCGCGCCCCCGGCGTGGCCCGTGCAACCCTCCGCACCATCCTGCGCGTGCACGGCATGCGCGAACTCACCGAGACCGCCGAACTGCTGGCGAGCGAACTGGTCACCAACGCCTACCTGCACTCCTCGGGGGCGTACTCCCTGCGCCTGCGCGATGCCGGGCGCAGTCGTATCCGGCTCAGCGTCTGGGACACCAATCCGCACATCCCCGCCCCGTTCCAATGGAGCGCCGAGGCCCCGGCGGAGCTGGCCGAGCGGGGGCGGGGGCTGTACCTCGTCACTCTCTACGCGGAGAGCTGGGGCGCGTACCCCATGCGTGGCGGGCTGCCGGGGCAGGGCGGGAAGCTGCTCTGGGTGGAGTGCACGGCCAAGGGGGAGGGCGAGGGGGAGGGCGGGCCGGGCGACAGATGTACGGGACGGGCATAGCCTCGTTGCATGGTGCGGAGCGAGGCGAAGGACGTGGCCGGATATCTGGCCGAGGTGCCCGAGGAGCGCAGGGACGCCCTGACGAGGCTGCGGGAGCTGTGCCGGGCGGAGCTGGCCGGGTTCGACGAGGTCATGGCGTACGGGATGCCCGCGTACGAGCGGGACGGCACTGCGGAGATCGCGTTCGCCTCGCAGAAGCAGTACATCTCCTTCTACCTGATGCGCAGCGACGTACGTGAGGCCTTCGCGGAGCGGCTGGCCGGGCAGGACATGGGGAAGGGCTGCCTGCGCTTCCGTAAGGCGGAGGCCATCGACTACGACCTGGTGCGGGATCTGCTCCGGGCGACGGCCACGGCGGCGGGGCCGGGCGCGGTCTGCTGAGCGGACGCGGTACTCCTGTGACCGGCGGAAATTCGCCGACGGTGGGCCGGGTGGCCGCGTAGGAAGGAGTCGTGAGCACCTCTACCCCGTAACCTCGGTCGCTGCCCGAGGGCACGCTGCGCCAGTCCCACCGCTACGGCGACGGGGCGTACCACGACGAGCACCTGCACGCCCGCCTGGCCGCCGATCCGGAACCGGCCGACGTCGCGGGGCCTGATGGACGCGCGAACAGGGCCGGTATGGGCCGTTCGCGTTCGGCAGCTGGGCTCATACGGCCCGCTGGGGCCTGCCCCGTGGCTCAGCGGTCGGAGACGCCGTGGTCCTCGGCCCGGTGCGTGAAGACGGCCAGGTCCTTGTCGAAGGCGACCACAAGCCGTTCGTCGATCAAGGCCGGCGTGATGCAACGGTGTGGGTAGCGGATCCGACTGCCAAACCCAACGGACCGAGCTACGCGGACTCCGAGATCACCCCCGCCCCAACGCCCGCTCCGACTTCTGGTCCGCCCGAGCCCCTGACGTCGCGTCCGCGTCACCAATGGCCTATATCAGGCCAGTCGTTGGCGGTAAGGGACGCGCTGGCCACCTGGGACTTTGAGTCTTGCATTGGGTCCTGGGGCCCATGCCCCGCCCGGTGTTGGTGTGGTCGCATACAGAGACCGGTTGAACTGTCACTGCGCCCACTCACCAAGCTGGGAGACCCGTCGTGTCTGGCATACGAGAATTAGCGATTCCGGGTGGCGCTGACATGAGTGCCGCCGAGCCCCGTTCGGGCAGACGGTCGTTGTCGCGTCCTCTGCAGGCGGTGCTGATTCTCGTCCGGCTGCTCTTCGTCGTCACCGTCGGCGGTGTGCTCGACGCGCTCGTCGTGGCCTCGTCCGTCGACGCGGTGGACGGACGGCTGCTGGGCATGTTGCTGTACGCGGCGCTGCCGGGTGTCACCGGGTTCGTGCTGTCGCTGTACGTGCGGACCGGCGGCGTCTGGATCTGGCGCGGGCTCCTTGCCGTACACGCCTGGCTCACCGTCGGCGCCCTGGCGACGCTGGGCGACGGCACCGGCGGGCAGGGGGTGGCGCAGCTGGTGATGCCGGTCGCCGTTGTCGTGCTGCTGTTCCGGTCCGGCTCCCGTGAATGGTTCCGGCTCAGCCCCGAACAGCGCGTCGAGCACCGGCCGTTCAGCATCGCGCGGTTGATCAAGTGGCGTCGGGACGCCGGTCAGACCGCGATGGAGTACCTGGGCATGGTCCTCGTGGTCGTGGCCCTCATCGGCGGGCTCGTGGCGACGGGGATCGGTGGGCAGCTGACCGGAGAGATCCGGAACGCCATCTGCCAACTCACCGGTAGCGCCTGCCCGGCACCCGACGTCGAAGCGGTCGCCGGTAAGGGCGAGGATGCCGGTGGTGGTGCCGGCTCCGAGGGCTCCACCGTGACCGGCGGCACGGGCTCCGGCGGATCGGAGACGTCCGGCGGCGGTACGGACTCGGGCGGCTCGACGGCTTCCGGAGGATCCGACGCTTCCGGAGGGTCCACCACATCCGGAGGGTCCGACGCGTCCGGTGGTTCCGGAGCATCCGGCGGCTCCGGCTCCGGCGGAACAGGCTCCTCCGGCGGTTCCAGCGGCTCGACCGGCGGTGATTCGTCTACGCAGGTCGACGCGGGTAGACAAGAGCCGGAGTCGAGCTCCTCCCGCCCCTCGGACGGCGACTTCATCTCCGGCGTCATCGGTGACGGCGGCCTGTGGGGCGACGTCAGCGGCGCCGTCGACACCGTCATCCACCCCGTCGACACCGCCAAGGGCATCGTCGACCAGTACGCCCAGGCCGCACACGGTGCCGGCGACAAGTGGAACAAGGGCAAGTACGTAGCCGCCGTCTGGGACATGACCAAGGCGTCCGGCGGGGGCGGTGGCGCGGTCGCCGGACTGCCCGGCTCCGGTTCGCGCGTCGAGGCGGCGGTACGGGACAAGGAACGCGAGTACCTCAACGACCGTATCCCGGGCAATGCCACCGCGGCCCAGCGCAAGGACTGGTGGAACGGGCTGACGCAGCAGCAGCGCGATCAGTACCTCGACCTCTCCCCGGACCGGATCGGCAGTCTGGACGGCATCCCGGTGGCGGACAGGGACGCGGCCAACCGGAAGAATCTCCCGGACCTGATCTCGAAGCTGGAGGGGAAGACCGACTCCAAGTCGAAGGACCAGCTGGCGGGGTTGCGGGAGATCGACCGGCAGCTGAAGGAGGGGAGCCAGCCGCCGATGTACCTGATCGGCATCAGCGACGAGGGCAACGGCCGGGCCATCGTCTCCTACGGGAACCCCGACACCTCGAAGAACGTGTCGGCGTACGTGCCGGGGCTCAACACCTCCCTGGACGAGGAGTTCGCGAAGAACGACCTCAAGCGGGCCCGTGACACGGCGATCGGCTCCCAGGGGTACGACCCGTCCACCGCGTCGATCGTCTGGCTCGGATACGACGCACCGCAGACACCGGACGGGCTGCACAGCCTGGCCGTCGCGGGCACCGGCCGGGCGGAGAAGGGCGGCGTGGCCTACAGCGAGTTCATGGGGGGTATCGCGGCCACCAACCAGAACGCGGACCCGCACATCACGGCCATCGGGCACTCCTACGGTTCACGTACCGTGGGCGCGGCGACGCAGCGCGACGGCGGTATCCCGGGGGTGGACGACATCATCCTGGTCGGCAGTCCGGGGGTGGGGGTGGACCGTGCCGTGGACCTCGGCGTCGGCAGCGGACACGTCTTCGTCGGTGCCGCGGCCAACGACCCGGTGACCAAGCTTCCGTCCAAGACACAGGCCGCCGCGGGCGTGATAGGGATGATTCTGGGCGGCCCGGCCGGCGCGTACCTCGCCGGAGACCTGGCCGATCCGGGCGACGACGACCTCTGGTTCGGCAAGGACCCGGCGAGCAAGGCCTTCGGAGCCAAGCGGTTCCCGGTGGCCCCCGGCCAGCCCCTGATCAGCACGAGCGGGGTGAGCTTCGACGCGCACTCCAACTACTTCGATCCGGTACGAGACGCTATGTCGGCGGACAGCATCGCTCTGATCGTGTCGGGACACTCCGACAGGCTCAAGATGGAGGAACAGCGATGAAGCGAAGGTTCCAGATCGTTGCGGTGGCCCTGGCTTTCGGCTTCGCACTGTCCGGCTGCGGCAACGACAGCGGACAATCGAACGGCAGCGGAAGCGCCGGGAGCACCAAGAGCAGCACGAGCGGCAAGGAGCGCGGTATGAACATGCAGGAGGCCGCCGAACGGTCCGACGCGATGCTCGACGCCGTACTGAAGGAGATCAACCCCGAGGTCCAGTGGGCGCACGGCCCGACCACGACGGGCAGTTGCGATGTGACGCGCAGGCGCACCGTGATGACCATCGTGTCGGCGGAGCGCCGGCAGAACTTCCTGGACCAGGTCGAGAAGTTCTGGCGCGGGAGCGACTACCGCATCAAGGCGAAGAACAACGACAAGGAGTTCCCGGCGGTCTACGCGCAGACGAAGACCGGCTTCGGTATCAGCGTGAGCTTCCGGGGCAAGGGCCAGGCGTTCTTCGAAGCGGACAGCCCCTGCGTGAAGGAGTCCAAGGTCGCCGACCCCGCCTCCAAGCCGAACGGCCCGGCGTACGAGGGGGTCTACCCCCTCCCGCGTCCCAACGTGCACTCCGACTACTGGTCCGCCGGGGCATCGTGAGGGGCAGTCAGCGCACGCGACTCGTCGGCCGGCGCACAGAACTGGCCGGTCCGCGACCCCGGTGATTCGTACACACCCGCGAAACCACCCATGAACCCGGCTCCGATGGGGGAAGGTTGAGGGGTGCGTAAATTCTGGATGATCGGTGGCATCGGCGTCGGCATGGCCATGTGCTTCGTGGCTCTGCTCGTCGTCGGTACGTACTCCGCCGCTGCCGGACTCGTCAGTTCCGGCAGGAGCGGGGCCGTCGGGCTGGCGAAGGGGGCCGTGCCCGCGAAGTACCAGCCCCTGGTGGAGGAGTGGGGCAACCTCTGCCCCGCCATCAACCCGGCTCTCCTGGCCGCCCAGCTGTACCAGGAGAGCGGGTGGAACCCCCGCGCCGAGAGTCCCGCCGCGGCGCAGGGCATCGCGCAGTTCATCCCGAGCACCTGGGCCGGACACGGAATCGACGGGGACAAGGACGGGGTCCGGGACGTATGGAACCCGGCCGACGCGATTCCGTCCGCCGCCTCGTACGACTGCGAACTGGCCGGGTACGTGAAGAAGGTGCCGGGGGATCAGACGGACAACATGCTGGCCGCGTACAACGCCGGTGCGTACCGGGTGATCCGGGCGGGCGGGGTGCCGAACATCGCGGAGACGCAGAACTACGTCACCATCATCCGGTCCCTGGAGAAGAGTTTCGCCCGGCCCGTCGGACGGGTGCAGCCCTCGGAGCAGGCGGCGGGAGCGATCTACTTCGCGCAGAAGAAGCTCGGTACGAAGTACCTGTGGGGCGGCAACGGCACGGCCGAGCAGGGCGGACGGTTCGATTGTTCGGGGCTGACCCAGGCCGCGTACCGCACCGTGGACATCGAACTGCCCCGGGTGGCGAACGACCAGTACAACGCCGGGCCGCACCCCTCGCGCGAGGAACTGCTCCCCGGCGACCTGGTGTTCTTTTCGGACGATCTGAACAACTCGCGGGCCATCCATCACGTGGGGCTGTACGTTGGCGGCGGGTACATGATCAACGCGCCGTACACCGGGGCCGTGATCCGGTTCGACAAGATCGACACGCCCGACTACTTCGGTGCGACACGGGTGACCAAGGACGGGGCCGCGGCCCTTCCGACCGCCCGTCCGGCGGCATGAGGCAGGGGCGGCGGTGGCCGGAACTATCCGTGAAGCCTGGGCCCTGAGCAGCGACGATGAGTCACTCTTCGATAACGTCATGGTGATCATTCGGTGGAGAGTGGAACGCACGCACGGAGCGCGTCGTTCCCTGGTGGGCGGGATCGACCGGGACAGCGGTGCTCTGACCGCGCGGCGCCGACCGGGGAAGCCCTCACGGGCGGAGCGCCCGCGCAGTACTGATCCACGCAGTACGGATCCATGCAATACGGATCCACGCAGTGATCGAATCGATACGGGGGTTCGTCAAGGCGGTGCACATGGGCGTGCCCCGCGGCAGCAGACAAGGCAAGGGGCCGCAGCAGATGGCTGGACTCGCACTGGATGGGTCGAACCCCGATGTCAGCCTGCTCTACGACATCAACGGGCTCGCGAAGTCGGCTCCCAGCTGGTTCGACCGGGTCATGGAGTTCGTCGGCGAGTACGGGATCATGCTCGGGATGGTCCTGGTCATCCTGTGGTGCTGGTGGAGCGCGCGCCGGCGCGGCACGGCCGACGATTCGGTGACGGCCGTCTCCGGGATCGTCTGGGCACCGCTCGCCGCCGGGATCGCGCTGCTCATCAACATCCCGATCCGTGACTTCGTGCAGCGACCGCGCCCGTTCAGGGACCACCAGGGGCTGGACGTCCTGGTGGCGGGGAAGAACGACTTCTCCTTCGTGAGCGACCACGCCACGATGGCGATGGCCCTGGCCGTCGGGCTCTTCGTGGCCAACCGGAAGTTCGGCGTCGCGGCGATCGCCCTCGCCCTGCTGGAAGGGTTCTGCAGGATCTACATGGGCGTCCATTACCCGACCGATGTCATCGGCGGGTTCGCGCTCGGCACCGCGGCCGCCCTGCTGCTCGCCCCGCTGGCGATGATGCTGCTGACCCCGTTGACGGGGGCCGTCTCCCGTTCGGACCGGCTCGGGTGGCTCGTACGGTCGCGTCGGCCGGCGCCGTCGGTGGCGTCCGGCGGACGGACCGGCGCCGTCGGGATTCCGGAACCGCGGCCGGGCACGGGCGGCGGGGACGGCGAGAAGGACCTGGCCGCGTAGGAATCGGCCGGGAGACGCGTGCGGGCAGGGGGAGAGGAAGTCCTCCGCGGCGCGGTGATGTCAGAGTGCTTGCGGGAAGGCGAAGAGGCGCCCGGGGTCGTACTGCTGCTTAAGGCGGGTGAGCCGGTCGGCCGCCGAGCCGTAATAGGCCCGGCGCCAGTCGGTCAGCGTCGGGTCCGTGTAGTTCTGGTACGCCGCTCCGGACGCGTACCGGCGCATCGCTGCATGAGTGTCCTTCAGCCAGTCCTGTTGCGCGCTGCCCGCCGTGCCGGCGCGCCAGGCACCGATGTACTGGGCGAGCACGCGTGAGCGGCGGTGGACGAAGGCCGTCGCGTCCGGAGAGACGCGGTTGATCGCCCCGCCGAGTGCGGTGAGCGTGACGGAACCACCGCCTCCGCTCTGGGTCACGGGAATCCGGGTGAACGCCTCGGCCCGGTCGAGCAGGGTCTGCACGCCCGCCGGCGACAGGGAGCGGTCGTAGAAGTCGGAAGCGGCGGCGTACGTCTCGCGCTGGAGCGTGCCCTGCGGGGTGCGGCCGGGCGTCGTACCCGGCAGGTGGCACTGGGCGTCGGTGATGCCCGAGCAGCCCGCGTACACGAGCATCGACTCCTGGTAGCTGCGGCGGCGCAGCGATACGGAGGAGGCCGAAGCGCCGATCCGGTCGGCGAGGCGGTCGACGGCGTTCTGCAGGTCGCCGTACGTACCGAGGCCGAACGCGGCCACCGAGACGGTCGGGTTGACGCCGCCCGGGCCCGCGTCGAGATGCGCGGAGGACCAGATCTCGTCGGGCTGGGACGGTCCCCACTCCTGCCAGGCCGTGACGACGGAGCGGGCGCGCGACCAGGGCCAGGACATGTACGCGGCGACGGTCTGCGGGACCGGGCGGGTACGGAACCTCAGCTCGGTGACCACGCCGAAGTTGCCGTTGCCCGCGCCGCGCAGCGCCCAGAACAGGTCCGGGTGGTGCTTGGCGTCCACGGTGAGGGTCTTGCCGTCGGCCGTGACGACGGTGGCCGCGGTGAGGCTGTCGCAGGTCAGGCCGTACGCGCGGGACGCGACGCCGTGACCGCCGCCGAGCGTGAGGCCGGAGATGCCGACCGTGGGGCAGGAGCCGCCGGGGATCGTCAGGCCGTGCCCGGCGAGGCCCTGGTAGACGTCGATGAGCTTGGCGCCCGCGCCGATCGTGCCGCTCGCCTCGACGCGGGACAGTGACGAGACATCGACGACGAGGCGTCCGTCGCCGCTGGACCAGCCCGCGTAGGAATGGCCGCCGCTGCGGATGGACACGGGGGTGGCGGTGCGGCGGGCGAAGGCCAGGCACTCGCGGATGTCCGCCTCGTGCCTGACGTAGGCGACGGCGGCGGGCTTCAGGCTGTCGAAACGGGTGTTGTAGAGCTGACGGGCGGTCGAATAGGCCGCGTCCTGGGGGCGAACGAGGGCGCCGTCGAGGCTCCTGGCCAGGGCGGACCAGTCCGCGGGGCCGGACGGCGCGGAATTCGACGGGACCGGTGAGGCCGTTGAGGTGGGAGTGGCATCCGCGGTGCCCGTGGTGCCCGCTGCGCCCGTGGCGCCCGACGGGTTGCTGCCGGAGTCGGAACCCGAGCCGGATGCGCCGCTGCAAGCGGTCGCGGTGGCGCCGGTGAGGGCTGCCGCGGCCCCCGCGAGGAGCAGGGTGCGCCGGCCGGGCAGGGGCAGCGGGTTCATCGGACCTCCGGGTCGGGCGCTCATGGGCCGGTCGGTGGGGGGACACCGGGAGAAGACGGATCAGAGGGGAGGAGGGGACGGATCGGAAGGGAGAGGGGGTGACGGATCGGAAGGGGGAGAGGGACAGGCGTCGGGGAGCGGGGTCAGGGCGCGGCGCGGTGTTCTGCGGCGTCCGTGCGGGCCCGGTCCCGGGAGCGGCGGGCCGGCCCGGACCAGCCGCAACGGCAGCGGGCGGTGCAGAACGAGCCGCGTTCCACGGTCGCGGGATCGTGCCCGGCGGACGCGGTGGTGGGGGGAGTCTGCGGGGCCTCTTCGGTGCGTTGGTCGTACACCCGTCCACGGTACTGGGCACGGCCACCCGGCGGTGTGGCGTACGGGAGCGGCGTGACGGGGGACACGGGCCGTCGTTATGCGGAACGGATGGGGGCTCGGGCAAACGGTACGTCGTTGGGGGTTGGCAGGCGATGGTGGTGCAGCAGCACAGGTCCGGAGGCGGGGCACGCGCTGTCTGCGCCCTCGCCGTGGTGGGCGTGATGGCGGCGACCGCCGGGTGCGGTGGCGGCGGTGGCGGCGGCGACCGTGCCATGGCCGACGAGCGGGGCGGGGCCGACTCCCTCGACGCGGTCCACCGTGCTGCCGCGGTGCTCGCGGGAACGGCGACGGTGACCGGTACCGGAACAGCGACGGTGGCCGGGGCCGCCCACGGTGCCGAGGCCGGGGCCGCCCACGGTGTCGAGGTTGGTGCCGGAGGCCGAGGCCGGGTCGTCGCCGGAAGCGCCGAGGTGCGTACGTCGATGGAGACCGCGGCGGGTGGGACGCGGGTGACGATCAGGGGCCGGGGGACGTACGACTTCCGGCACCGGACGGGCCGGCTCACGGTCGTGCTGCCCAAGGACGCCGCGGGCGAGGACGAGCACCGCCCCATCATCGAGCTGCTGGCCCCCGGCGCGCTCTACATGATGAACCGCGGTGCCGGAGTGCCGGAGGACAAGTGGGTCAGGGTCGACACGACGACCCTGGAGGACGGCAACCTGGTCACCGGCGGTGTGACGGATCCGATGGCCGCCGCCGAACTGCTGCTGGGGGCGCGGCAGGTGACGTACGTGGAGAGGACCGAGCTCGCCGGGGTGACCGTGCGGCACTACCGGGGTGTTTCGGACATCGGGCGGGCGGCGCGCGAGGTCTCGCCGGAATCACGCGGGGCACTGGCCGCCGCGGCGAAGGGCGTCCGTACGCACACGGTGCCGTTCGACGCGTACATCGACGAACAGGGGCGGCTGCGCAAGGTGCGCCACCGCTTCAGCTTCGCCAACGAGGGGCCGGCGGTGGAGGTGGTGTCGACGACGCTGCTGTACGGATTCGGAGTGCCGGTCTCCGTACGGCTGCCGGACGACAGCGACATCTACACCGGGAAGATCCGGCAGAGATAGGCAGAGATGGGCAGAAACAGCAGGACGGGGAGTGGGGAGTGGGGCGGGGGCGGCGCGGCGTAGGCAGGGCGGCGGGTGGGAAATGGTCCGTCCGTGCCATGCGCGGGGTGTGGTTCGCTCCCTACGCTAGGAAGCCCGTGACGGCGGCGAGAGGTGAGTGACGCGGTGATGCTCGGCACGCGGACCGTATCCGACCATGTGGCCCTCGCCGAGATCGAGCTCTGCGGTGAGCTGATGATCGCCGCTTCGGCCGCGCACGGGGAACGGCTCAGCGCGGACCGTATCGACGAGGTGCTGAACGTCCGGGTGATCGCGGAACGAGCCACCGTCCCCCGGCAGGCCGACCACCGGGGGTGAGGACGGGGCCGGGCACGGGGCCCCGCATCAGGTGCGGAGCAGCCGGGCGATGGCCTTCGTGGCTTCCTCGACCTTCGCATCGATCTCCGCGCCGCCCTTGACCGACGCGTCGGCGACGCAGTGCCGCAGATGCTCCTCCAGCAGTTGGAGGGCGAAGGACTGGAGCGCCTTCGTGGACGCCGAGACCTGCGTGAGTATGTCGATGCAGTAGACGTCCTCGTCGACCATGCGCTGCAGGCCGCGGATCTGGCCCTCGATCCGGCGCAGCCGCTTGAGGTGCTCGGCCTTCTGGTGGTGATAGCCGTGTACACCCCGGTCGTGGTCGGTGACGACCGGTTCCGCGACCGATTCCGTCGCCGCGCCGGCGGCGGTGGTCCCGGCAGCCTCGGTAGTGGTCATTTCTGCCTCCCGCTTTCCCTTTACCCTGCCGTTTGTATACCCCTGGTGGGTATATCTTAACGAATTCTGCCGAAACGTGACCGGGGGCCCGTGCTGATCACTGTGCCCGATGCGCGACACTGAAGAACGCCGGTTAGCCGTGGCCGGATGATGCACCTAGCATCAGCCTGACCGAATCCAAAGCACCCCGAGGACCCCACGTGCGCTTTCGTCTGACCCCCAGGGAGACGAGCTTCTACGACATGTTCTCCGCATCCGCGGACAACATCGTCACGGGCTCGAAACTCCTGATGGAACTGCTCGGGGCGGATTCTGCCTCCCGAGTCGAGATCGCGGAGCGCATGCGGGCAGCGGAGCACGCGGGGGACGATGCCACCCACGCGATCTTCCACCAGCTGAACTCCTCTTTCATTACGCCCTTCGACCGCGAGGACATTTACAACCTCGCTTCTTCGCTCGACGACATCATGGACTTCATGGAGGAGGCCGTCGACCTGGTCGTGCTGTATCAGGTCGAGGAACTTCCCAAGGGCGTCGCCCAGCAGGTCGAGGTGCTGGCCCGCGCGGCCGAGCTGACCGCCGAGGCGATGCCGGGTCTGCGCACGATGGACAACCTCACCGAGTACTGGATCGAGGTCAATCGTCTGGAGAACCAGGCCGACCAGATCCACCGCAAACTGCTCGCCCACCTCTTCAATGGCAAGTACGACGCCATAGAGGTGCTGAAGCTCAAGCAGATCGTGGACGTACTGGAAGAGGCGGCCGACGCTTTCGAGCACGTCGCCAACACGGTGGAGACCATCGCGGTCAAGGAGTCCTGAACCACGTGGACACCTTTGCGCTGATCGTGACCATCGGTGTCGCGCTCGGCTTCACCTATACGAACGGCTTCCACGACTCGGCGAATGCCATCGCCACGTCCGTCTCCACCCGTGCGCTCACCCCGCGTGCGGCACTCGCGATGGCCGCGGTGATGAACCTGGCCGGCGCGTTCCTCGGCAGCGGTGTCGCCAAGACCGTGAGCGAGGGGCTGATCGCGACCCCCGAGGGCCACAAGGGGATGGGAATCCTCTTCGCCGCGCTGGTCGGCGCGATCATCTGGAACCTTGTCACCTGGTATTTCGGGCTGCCCTCCTCTTCCTCGCACGCGCTGTTCGGCGGCATGGTCGGTGCGGCGCTCGCCGGCGGAACGCTGGTGCACTGGGACGGGGTGCTCGACAAGGTCGTCATCCCCATGTTCCTCTCGCCGATCATCGGCCTCGTCGCCGGCTATCTCGTGATGGTCGCGATCATGTGGTTGTTCCGGAAAGCCAATCCGCACAAGGCCAAGCGCGGCTTCCGGATCGCCCAGACGGTCTCGGCCGCGGGCATGGCGCTCGGTCACGGTCTGCAGGACGCGCAGAAGACGATGGGTGTCGTCGTGATGGCCCTGGTCATCGCCGATGTCGAGAGCCCGAGCGACCCGATTCCGGTCTGGGTGAAGCTCGTCTGCGCGCTGATGCTCTCGCTGGGTACGTACGCGGGCGGCTGGCGCATCATGCGGACGCTCGGCCGGAAGATCATCGAGCTGGACCCGCCGCAGGGGTTCGCCGCGGAGACGACGGGTGCGTCGATCATGTTCGGCTCGGCGTTCATGTTCCACGCGCCGATCTCCACGACGCACGTGATCACCTCGGCGATCATGGGTGTGGGCGCCACGAAGCGGGTGAACGCCGTGCGCTGGGGGGTTGCCAAGAACATCATCCTGGGGTGGTTCATCACGATGCCGGCCGCGGCGCTGGTCGCCGCCGCGAGCTACGGGGTCGTGGTGCTGCTCTTCGGGTGACGAAGCGGGGTTGCCGGGGTCGTCCGGCAGCGACGCGGCGGTATGGAGACGGGTCCGCCCCGCTTCCCTGTGAAGGGGAGCGGGGCGGACCCTTTGCCTTACGGGTGGCACCGCCATGCAGCACCCAAAGGCGTTCATGGGGGTCTATCCGAAGCGGCCCGAGATGTAGTCCTCGGTGGCCTGGACGGACGGGTTGGAGAAGATGCGCTCCGTCTCGTCGATCTCCACGAGCTTGCCGGGCTTGCCGACCGCCGCGAGGTTGAAGAACGCCGTGCGGTCCGAGACGCGGGCCGCCTGCTGCATGTTGTGCGTCACGATGACGATCGTGAAGCGCTCCTTCAGCTCGCCGATCAGGTCCTCGATGGCAAGGGTGGAGATCGGGTCAAGGGCGGAGCACGGCTCGTCCATCAGCAGCACGTCGGGCTCGACGGCGATCGCGCGGGCGATGCACAGGCGCTGCTGCTGGCCGCCGGAGAGTCCGGAGCCGGGCTTGTTCAGCCGGTCCTTGACCTCGTTCCAGAGGTTGGCGCCGCGCAGGGACTTCTCGACGATGTCCGACAGCTGGTTCTTCTTGTACGAGCCGTTCAGCTTGAGGCCCGCCGCGACGTTGTCGAAGATCGACATGGTCGGGAACGGGTTCGGGCGCTGGAAGACCATGCCGACCGTGCGGCGCACGGTGACCGGGTCGACGTTCGGCCCGTACAGGTTCTCGTCGTCCAGCAGCACCTTGCCCTCGACGCGGCCGCCGGGGGTGACCTCGTGCATGCGGTTCAGGGTGCGCAGGAAGGTGGACTTGCCGCAGCCGGACGGGCCGATGAAGGCGGTCACGGAGCGGGGCTCCACGGTCATCGAGATGTCCTCGATGGCGAGGTGGGAGCCGTAGTAGGCGGACAGGCCGCTGACGTCGATGCGCTTGGCCATCTGAATCACTGCTTCTTTCGTGCCGCGGTCAGCGGCCGGTCTTCGGGGCCTTCCAGCGGGCGATGCCGCGGGCCACCAGATTGAGGATCATGACGAAGGCGATCAGGACCAGAGCCGCGGCCCAGGCACGGTCGTACGACTGGTCGGTGCCGACCTTGTACTGCTCCCAGATGTAGAAGGGGAGCGAGGACTGTGCGCCCTGGAAGGGGTTGGCGTTGATCAACTGGCTGCCGAAGACCAGCAGCATGATCGGCGCCGTCTCACCGGCGATGCGGGCGATCGCGAGCATCACCCCCGTGGTGATGCCGCCGATCGCGGTCGGGAGGACCACCTTCAGGATGGTGCGCCACTTCGGGATGCCGAGCGCGAGCGATGCCTCGCGGAGCTCGTTCGGGACGAGCTTGAGCATCTCCTCGGTGGAGCGGACCACGACCGGGATCATCAGGATCGTGAGCGCCAGCGCGCCCATCAGACCGGACGGGGCGGTCTTCGTCATCAGCATGATCGAGAGGATGAAGAGACCGGCGACGATGGACGGGATGCCCGTCATGACGTCGACGAAGAAGGTCACGGTCTTCGCCAGGGCACCCTTGCCGTACTCCACCAGGTAGACGGCGGTCAGCATGCCGATGGGGGCGGAGATCAGGGTGGCGATGCCGACCTGCTCCAGCGTGCCGATCAGTGCGTGATAGACACCGCCGGTCGGCTCGGAGCCGAGCACGCCGGCCATCGAGTGGGTCAGGAAGTACCCGTCCAGGCGCGCCGCGCCCCGGCTGATCGTCGTCCACAGGAGCGAAGCGAGCGGCACGACGGCCAGCAGGAAGCACACCCAGACGACGCTGGTGACGAGCCGGTCCTTGGCCTGGCGCTGGTTCTCGACGACCGTCGTCGTGACGTACGAGATGACGACGAAGAGCAGGGCGGAGAACAGCCCCCACTGGGTGTGGCTGCGCCAGCCCGCCGCCGCGCCGATGCCCACGCCCAGCGCGAGCGCGACGGCCGCGAAGCCGAAGGGGGCCCAGCGGGGAAGGGCCCGGCTGCTGAGGCTCGTCCCGCGTGCGGGCGCCGTCGGAGTGGGGCGTTCCTGGATGCCGGTGTTGGCTGCCTGGCTCATGCGTTGGCCCCCGAGTACTCCTTGCGGCGGGCGATGATGAGCCGGGCCGCGCCGTTGACCAGCAGGGTGAGGACGAAGAGGACGAGGCCGGAGGCGATCAGGGCGTCCCGCCCGAACTGATCGGCCTCGTCGAACTTCGCGGCGATGTTCTGGGCGAACGTTCCGCCGCCCGGATTGAGCAGATGCCCGGAGATGATGAAGCTCGGCGACAGGACCGTGGCGACGGCCATCGTCTCGCCGAGCGCCCGGCCCAGGCCCAGCATCGACGCGGAGATCACGCCGGAGCGGCCGAAGGGGAGCACCGAGAGGCGGATGACCTCCCAGCGGGTGGCGCCGAGGGCGAGGGCGGCCTCCTCGTTCGTCTTCGGGACCTGGAGGAAGACTTCGCGGCTGACACTGGTCACGATCGGCAGGATCATGATCGCGAGCAGGATGCCGACGGTGAAGAGCGAGCGGGCGACGCCGACCTCGGTCTTCTCGAAGAGGTACGTCCAGCCGAAGAACTGGTCGAGCCAGAGGTTCAGGCCCTCCAGGTACGGGACGAGGAAGAGGGCGCCCCAGATGCCGTACACGATGCTCGGCACTGCGGCGAGCAGATCGACGACGTAGGCGAGGGGCGCGGCCAGCTTGCGCGGCGCGTAGTGCGAGATGAACAGCGCGATGCCGACAGCGACCGGGACGGCGATGGCCATCGCGATGAGCGAGCTGACGACCGTGCCGAAGAGGAGGACCGCGATGCCGAAGACCGGCGGATCACCGGCCGGGTTCCAGTCGAAGGTGGTGAAGAAGTTGCCCTGGTCCTTGGAGACGGCGAGCGCGGCGCGGTAGGTGAGGAACGCGGCGATGGACGCCATGATCACGAGCAGCAGAATGCCCGAGCCCCTGGAGAGGCTCAGGAAGATCTTGTCGCCCGCGCGCCCGGTCCTGGGCCTGTCGCGGTTTCGCACGGCCGGTGGCGGCGGTGGCGTGTCTATCGGTGTGGTGGAAGCCATGGTCTTTCCGGTCTGTGTGGGGGAGCGGCGTGGCTCCCCTGGCGGCGGTGCACCGGATGGGTGGTCGCGGGCCGGCCCGGAGGGGTGCGCCGGACCGGCCTGCTGGGTGACGCGGATGTAGCTGGTGTTGCTTGCGTTGGTGCCTGTGGTGCCTGTGGTGCCTGTGGTGCCTGTGGTGCCTGTGGTGCCTGTGGTGCTGTGTGCTTACGTGCTTCGGGCTGCGTGTCCCCCGATCACGCGGCCCGGTCCGGCGTGCTGGTTACGAGAGGGAGGCGATGGTCTCGCGGACCTTGCTGTTGATCTCGGTCGGGATCGGCGCGTAACCGGCCTCGGTGAGGAGCTTCTGGCCCTCGTCACTGGCGGTGTAGTTCAGGAAGGACTTGACCGTGGGCAGGGTCTCGGCCTTGTTGCCCGTGTCGCAGACGACCTCGTACGTCACCAGGACGATCGGGTACGCGCCCTCGGCCTTGGTGGTGTAGTCGAGGTCGAGCGCCAGGTCCTTGCCGGTGCCCTTGATCTTGGCGGCGGCGATGGCCTTGGAGGCGTTCTCCGGGGTGGCCTTGACCGGGGCGGAGCCACCGGTGTTGATGTCGATGGTGGGGATCGACTGCGAGGTGGCGTAGCTGAGCTCGAAGTAGCCGATCGCGCCGTCGACCTGCTTCACCTGGGCGGCGACACCGGAAGAGTTGGACGCGGCCTGGCCACCGGGGGCCGGCCACTTCTTCTCGGCCTCGTACTTCCAGTCCTTCGGGGCGGCGGCGCCCAGGTACTTGCCGAGGTTCTGGGTGGTGCCGGAGTCCTCGGAGCGGTGGAAGGGCTGGATGGCCTTGTCCGGAAGCTTGACCCCGCTGTTGAGCTTGGCGATCGCCGGGTCGTTCCACTTCTTGATCTTCGTGTCGAAGATCTTGGCGAGGGTGGGGGCGTCCAGCGTGAGGCTGTCGACGCCTTCCAGGTGGTAGCCGATGGCGATCGGTCCGCCGACCATCGGGAGGTCGATGCCCTGGCCGGTCTTGCAGATCTTCTTCGAGTCGGCGACCTCTTCGGGCTTCAGCGCCGAGTCGGAACCGGCGAAGCCGACCGTGCCCTGGTTGAAGGCGATGATGCCCTCACCGGAGGAGGACGACTTGTAGTTGATCTCGACGCCCGAGCAGCCGGCCATGTAGTTCTTGGCCCAGAGGTCCATGGCGTTCTTCTGCGCGCTGGAGCCGGAGGCGAGCAGCTGGCCCTTGGCGTCGTCGCACTTGATGTCCGACGCGGCGCTCGTCTTGCCGCCGTCGCCACCGGTGGTGCCGCCGCTGTTGTTGTCCGAACCGCACGCCGTGAGGACCAGGGCGCTGGAGACGGCGAGGGCACCGAGCGCGGTGGCACGAAGCCGGTTCTTGCGCTGAAGCTTCACTTTCGGGTGTTCCTTCCAGGAGCCGCCGAGGTGTCTTCGTTCTACGACGGCGTGCGTTGTGGTGGGTGCTCCGGCATTGGCGCCGTGCACCGTGCACTGCCGAAGTTAGGCAGAACAGGTGAAGCGGTTTACGGGGGCGGGTGAACGGAAGGTGAACCGTGCTGGGCGGCGCGGTTCTGCTGCGCGGGTTCGGGGTGCGGTTCGGGGTGCGGTTCTTCGTCCTCAATCACCGGACGGGCTCGATGGTGTGCCCGGCAGGCGGGCGAGCAGGGCGTCCAGCACGTCCCGGTCGTGGGCCCGGGTGAGGAGGGTCCGGGCCGCCGCCGGGGAGAGCCAGCTCACCCGGTCGACCTCCGCGTTCGGTACGAAGGCGCCGCCGGTCGCCTCGGCCGCCCAGTAGGCGACCTCCTTGGGGCGCCCGTTCACGGTGTACCGGATCGTGGGGAGCGCGGCGCCGGGCGCGCAGTGGTGGCCGGTCTCCTCCAGTACCTCGCGCCGGGCGCAGTCCAG
The DNA here is from genome assembly GCF_045207325.1 of Streptomyces sp. NBC_00846. NCBI lineage: Bacteria > Bacillati > Actinomycetota > Actinomycetes > Kitasatosporales > Streptomycetaceae > Streptomyces > Streptomyces sp. NBC_00846. The sequence goes on from NZ_CP108846.1 coordinate 4,071,038, forward strand.
CGCGGACTCGCCGCGCTTCAGCTTGCCCTTCGGATGCGACCAGTCGTCGTAACGAGGCCTGTGGACCAGGCAGATCTCCAGCTCGCCGGAGTACGCGGCCCGGCGCCACAGCACACACCCCGCGGCGAGCACGGGACCCGGGGCGGGCTCGCCGCTCATGGTGCGATCACCGCCCGGTTCGCGTACGGCCAGCTCATGGTGCGATCACCGCCCGGTTCGCGTACGGCAGCTCATGGCGCGACCACCGGCGCGTTCGCGTACGGCCAGCTCTCCCGGAACCCGTTGCGCGCCGCCTCCACCGCGTGCCGCTGATCGGCGTGGAGCATCCCCAGGGCGTACGCGGTCGCGGGCGCGATCCGGGGGGTGCGGGCCGCCGACGCCGCCGCCGCGGCCGCCTCCGACGCGTCCCGGTGCAGATCGAGAGCGTGCCCCGGCGCGGCCAGGACCGGATCGGGAGCGCCCCGCACCACCTCGTGGGCGTACCGGTGCAGGCGCAGCAGCAGCCGGGTCCGGTGCCAGGGCGCGTCCTGCGCCTCGTTGTACGGCTCGACCGCCCGGTCCGACGGGAGCGCGGCCACCGCGCCGAGCAGCTGTTGTTCGGCCCGGTCGGCGGGGCCGTGCAGCATCTCCTCGGCCGGGGCCGTGGCCGCCGCGGCGAGCGGGACCTCGGAGGCGAGCAGCGCGACCGCGTCGGCCACCGCGTGGAAGCGGGAGGAGCCGAGCGCCTGGAGCGCCGCCGAGTGGGCGCGGGTCCGGGCGAGGGTCAGCTGCCGCTCAAGCAGCGCGCCGGCCCGGGCCGCGCCGACGCCGAGGACGGCGCGCTCCTTGTCACCGGCGGAGCCGGTACCGGACCCCGATGCCGTGCGGGCGGCGGGCAGCGAGGTGCCGGACAGGTGGTGCAGCGCTTCGAGGAGCCGGTTCAGCCGGGTCGCGTAGGCGTGTTCCCGGGCCAGGGTGCCCGAGAGCCAGGCCAGTTCGGTGCGGAGCTGCTCGGCCCAGGCCGTGTCCAGGGCCGCCCGGAAGGTGTGCAGCGTGCCGCCGATCCGGCGGGACGAGCGGCGCAGCGCACCGGCGGCCTCCTCGGCGGCGTGGCTCCCGGCGTCCGTGGGGGCGCTGTTCTCGCGGTGCAGGCGCAGGCTGCGCAGGAATTCGGCGGCCTGTTCCTGCAGGTAGGGCGCGAGCACCGCCCCTGCCGTAAGGTCCGCCTGCGTCGTCTGGTGGTCATGGCGTCGCACGCCGGCGCCTCCGGGCGTCAATGAGCATTTCCTGTACGTTCCGCAGCGGTTGGCCGTCCGCGTCCGTGGCGTGCCGGGTCCAGTTCCCGTCGGGGCCCAGGTGCCAGGAGGAGGTGGTGTCGGCCATGCCGGTCTCCAGGAGACGGCTGAGCGCGACGCGATGGGCGGGGTCGGTGACGCGGACCAGCGCCTCGATCCGGCGGTCGAGGTTGCGGTGCATCATGTCGGCGCTACCGAACCACACTTCGGGCTCGCCGCCGTTGCCGAACACGAAGACCCGCGAGTGTTCGAGGAAGCGGCCCAGTATCGAGCGGACCCGGACGTTTTCGGAGAGGCCCGCGACGCCGGGGCGGATCGCGCAGATGCCGCGTACCCAGATGTCCACCGGCACGCCCGCCATCGCGGCCCGGTAGCAGGCGTCGATGATCGCCTCGTCGACCATCGAGTTGACCTTGATGCGGACGTAGGCGGCCCGCCCGGCCCGCTGGTGCGTGACCTCCTTGTTGATCCGGGCGATCAGCCCGTCGCGCAGGGACTTCGGGGCGACCAGGAGGCGGCGGTAGGTCTCGCGGCGGGAGTAGCCGGAGAGCCGGTTGAAGAGGTCGGAGAGGTCCGCGCCGACCTGCGGGTCGGCGGTCAGCAGGCCGAGGTCCTCGTACAGCCGGGCCGTCTTGGGGTGGTAGTTGCCGGTGCCGACGTGCGAGTAGCGGCGCAGCGTGTCGCCTTCCTGGCGGACGACGAGCGAGAGCTTGCAGTGGGTCTTGAGGCCGACGAGGCCGTAGACCACATGGCAGCCGGACTCCTCCAGCTTGCGCGCCCACTTGATGTTGGCCTGCTCGTCGAAGCGCGCCTTGATCTCGACGAGTACGAGGACCTGCTTGCCGGATTCGGCGGCGTCGACCAGCGCTTCCACGATCGGGGATTCGCCCGAAGTCCGGTACAGGGTCTGCTTGATGGCGAGGACGTCGGGGTCGGCGGCGGCCTGCTCCAGGAACGCCTGTACGGAGGTGGAGAACGAGTCGTACGGGTGGTGCAGGAGTACGTCGCGTTCGCGCAGCGCGGCGAAGATGTCGGGCGCGGCGGCGGATTCGACCTCGGCGAGATCGCGGTGGGTGCCCGCGATGAACTTGGGGTACTTCAGCTCGGGCCGGTCCAGGGACGCTATGCCGAAGAGCCCGGTGAGGTCGAGCGGTCCGGGCAGCGGGTAGACCTCGGCGTCGGACACCTTGAGTTCACGTACCAGCAGGTCCAGCACGTACGGGTCGATCGACTCCTCGACCTCCAGGCGGACCGGCGGGCCGAAGCGGCGCCGCATGAGTTCCTTCTCCAGGGCCTGGAGAAGGTTCTCGGCGTCGTCCTCCTCGACCTCCAGGTCCTCGTTCCTGGTGACCCGGAACGTGTGGTGGGCGAGGACCTCCATGCCCGGGAAGAGCTCTTCGAGGTGGGCGGCGATGACGTCCTCTATGGGCACGTACCGCTGCGGCGACGCCTCCAGGAAGCGGGTCAGCAGCGGCGGCACCTTGACCCGGGCGAAGTGGCGGTGGCCGCTGACCGGGTTGCGTACGACGACGGCGAGGTTGAGCGAGAGGCCCGAGATGTACGGGAAGGGGTGCGCCGGGTCGACGGCGAGGGGGGTCAGCACGGGGAAGACGCGCTGCCGGAAGAAGGTGAACAGGCGGGCCTGCTCCTTCTCGGTCAGTTCGGGCCAGCGGATCAGCTGGATGCCCTCGTCGGACAGGGCTGGGGCGATGTCCTGCTGGTAGCAGGCGGCGTGCCGGGCCATGAGCTCGCGCGAGCGGGTCCAGATCAGGTCGAGGACTTCGCGGGGCTGGAGCCCGGAGGCGGAGCGGGTGGCGACCCCGGTGGCGATACGGCGCTTCAGCCCGGCCACCCGGACCATGAAGAACTCGTCCAGGTTGGAGGCGAAGATGGCGAGGAAATTAGCCCGTTCGAGGAGGGGGGTCGCCGGATCCTCGGCCAGTTCGAGCACTCGTTCGTTGAATGCGAGCCAACTGCGTTCCCGGTCCAGGAAGCGGCCGCGCGGCAGCTCGTCGCCTTCGGCGTCGGGTTCGTACGCGTCGACGTCGGCGTCGATGTCGGGATCGAGGTCGGCTCGGGTCGATAGCGCCGCGCTGTTGGCCGCCGCCGCGGCGACGGCGTGCGGCCGCTGGGCGGCGAGCGAGCCCACGGACGGCTGCGCGGGGGACTGGGCCGGGACCTCGGAGCTGGGCTGCTGGCTCATGAACCCATTCTTCCGCGTCCGGGGCTCCGAGGGCGCGCCGGAGGGCACGGAGATCGCGGGAAACGCGCGGTCCGTGGGGTTACCGCGGCCTCCGCGGCCCTTGTCGTCTCCACCGGGATCTCTCCCGTTGCGGGGGGTCGGCACGACTGGCTGCATCCTGAGAGGGTCGCAAGCCCTTCTGAATGGCCGGTAACGGCGACATGACGTGCAGGAAGCGGTGTGCGGGTGCGCGGACCGGTCCTGCGGGCGGTGTCCGGGCCCACGGCAGGGGCCCGGACACCGCCGGGAGGGTTCAGCCGTGCCGGCGGCCCAGCACCCGGAAGGCGACGGTGACGGCGAGCGCGGCGAGGACGAGCAGGATGCCGGTCTCGACGAGCTGGAGCGGCCAGAAGTGCGAGGCCGGGTGGTAATCGATGTAGCTACGGGTGATGTCGTGGTCGGCCAGGCACTTGCCGAGGTCGGCGGACGCGTCCAGGCACACGTCGGACGGGGCGGGCAGCAGCCTGGTGCCCCCGCTGGTCAGCCAGCCCTGTCCGACTTCGGCGGCCGCGTCGGGGAACCGGTAGTCGCCCACCGGGAAGGTGGCCGTTCGGACCGGCCACAGATGGTCGCGTACGTTGTTCAGGGCGACGACCAGCACGCCGTACCCGACCACGGTCGCGATCATCGCGGCGACGGTGCGCCGCAGCAGCAGCCCGGCGAGCGCGCCGAAGGCGAGCATGAGGAGGGCGTAGCCCACGGGGACCGTGCCCATCGCGCCGTAGACCTGCCGTTCGTACCAGTCGCCTGTCGGGTAGTGCGTCCCGGCTGTTCGCGACCTGGCCCAGGCGGAGACGGCGGACAGTACGGAGACCCCGGCGAGTGTCAGCACGGCGGGTACGGCGAGCTTGGCGGCGAGCCAGCGCGCGGGCGACACCGACTGGGACCAGAACAGCTTGTACGTGCCGCTCTCCAGCTCCCTGCCGATCAGCGGACCCGCGACGAACATGCCGACGAAGGCCGGCAGGAGCATCATCACCAGGTCCGCGTAATCGACGGCGCGGCCGAAACGGAGTTCGGCGTCGAGGAAGTGCCGGACGGTGTCACCGCACCCCCGGACCGTGTTCTCCACCGAGCAGCCGCTGTTCGCGAACGTGTCGGAGGCGGACGCCATCCACAGGTAGGCGACGACCACGGCGGCGATCCCCGCGAGCGCGAGGACGCCGACGGTCCACAGCGTCCAACGGTGCTGACGAATGACGACCCGTTCCGGGCCGCGCAAGGCGATCGTGCTCATACGGCCGCCACCTCCAGGCCGGCCCCGGCGCTCGGCGTCAGCAGGGCAGGGGCCTGCGGCGCGCGCAGATGTGCCAGCAGCAGCTCCTCCAGCGAGGGCTCGGCGGTTTCCCAGACGGTGGTGTCCACGGGGCCCTGCCTCCGTACGAGTGCGGTCTGCAGACGCCCCGCCGTGCGGGACTCGACGACGGTGTGCGGCGCGGTGTCCCGTACGGGACCGGTGAGCAGGGCGTGCGCGGCGAGCAGGTCGTCCGTCTCGCCGCCCAGGCGGACCCGGCCGCCGTCGACGAGCAGGAGGTAGTCGCAGGCGCCCTCCAGCTCGGTGAGGATGTGCGAGGACATCACGATCGTCGTGGAGTGCTCGGCGGCCTCGGCCATCAGCGCGCCCATCAGCTGGTGGCGGGCGAGCGGGTCGAGATCGGCCATCGGCTCGTCCAGCAGGAGCAGTTCGGGCCGCTTGCCGAGGGCGAGGGCCAGCGCGAGCCGGGTGCGCTGGCCGCCCGAGAGGGTGCGGACCGAGGCGTCGCGCGGGAGCTCCCCGGCGATGCGTTCGGCCGTGTCCTGGTCCCAGGTGCCCGGGTTCAGCTCGGCGCCCGCCCAGAGGGTCCCGGCGACCGTCAACTGCGGGTACAGCGGCTTGTCCTGGGCCACGAAGGCCATCCGGGCCCGCGCCCCGCCGGGCGCCGTGCCCAGCACCCGTACCGTTCCCTCCGCCGGCCGCAGGAAGCCCGCCGCGAGGGCGAGCAGGGTGGACTTGCCGGCACCGTTGGGGCCGACGAGAGCGCACACGCGCCCGGTGGGCAGCCGGAACGAACAGTCGCGCAGCGCCCAGCTCCCGCCTCTGCTCCGGTACTTCATGCCGAGGCCGACGGCCTCGATCGCAGCGCCTGTCATCCGGCGTGATCCCCCTCGAAAGTCTTGTCCAGTACGGCGGTGAAGAGCGCGCTCACGTCGTCCTTCTCCAGCCCGGCCGTGCGGGCCCGGCGGGCCCAGTCGGCGAGCTCGGCGCGCAGCGGCGAGTCGTCGACGGCCGCCGCGCCGCCGAGGGTCCGCGTGACGAAGGTGCCGAGCCCGCGCCGGGCCTCGACGAGGCCCTCGCGCTCCAGCTCGCGGTACGCCTTGAGCACGGTGTTCGGGTTGATGGCGGTGGCCTCGACGACCTCGCGTGCGGTGGGCAGCCGGTCGCCGGGCTCCAGCAGGCCCAGGCGGAGGGCCTGTTTGGTCTGCTGGACGATCTGGAGGTACGTGGCGACGCCGCTGCGCCGGTCGATGTGGTACTCGACCGCTGCGGACTCTGCCATGCTCACACCCCTTTCACTAATTAAGTAGTGAAAGGGTGCCGCAAAGCAGGGGCGGCGTCAAGAGACACCGCCCCTGGTGGGAGTCGTGGCCGCTCAGGACTCCGTGCGGTACATCAGGTCCACCTCGTGCGTCACGAAGCCCATCCGCTCGTAGACGGCCAGCGCGGCCTTGTTGTCCGCGTCGACGTAGAGCATCGCGGTCGGCAGCCCCTCGGCGGCCAGGTGGCGCAGCCCGATCGCGGTGAGCGCCTTGCCGAGGCCGCCGCCCTGCGCGTCGGGCCGGATGCCGACGACGTACACCTCGCCGAGCTGTTCCTCGGCGTGCACCTTCGTCCAGTGGAAGCCGATCAGCTCGCCGTCGCGCTCGGCCAGGAAGAACCCCTTCGGGTCGAACCACGGCTCCGCCTTGCGGTCGTCCAGGTCGCGCTGGGTGAGCGAGCCCTGCTCGGGGTGGTGGGCGAAGGCGGCCCGGTTCACGGCGAGCCAGGCGGCGTCGTCCTCGCCGGACACGAAGGTGCGGACGGTGACGCCGGGCGGCAGGACCGGCTCCGCGATGTCCGACGCGCCCAACGGGCGGCGCAGCTGGCGCAGTTCGCGGAAGAGGGAGAGACCGAGGACCTGCGAGAGATGCCGGGCCGCGGCCTTCCCGCCGTGCGCCCACACCCGCAGTCGCTTCCCGGTCAGGGCGAGCAGCGCCGCCCCCAGCGCCCGCCCGTGCCCCTGCCCGCGGTACGCCGGATGCACGACCAGCTCGGTGGCCGGCGCCTCGACGGGGTCGGTGTCCTCCAGCTGCGCGTATCCCACCAGGGTGGCCCCGCTGGTGAGCAGCAGATGCCGCACCCCCTCGCGCCGCCCGCCCCGCAACTGCAACCGCCCCTGCTCGGACACGGCCTGCCTGCCATCGGACCGGGCCGCCTCGGCGAGCAGCCCGGACACGGCCTCGGCCTGCTCGGGAGAGAGGACGTCGAGCGTCTGGATCTCACGTCCGGGGGCGGGGAGGGGTACGTCAGTCGTCATGTGTACGAGCGTACGGGGGCGGGGCGGGGATGTGGGCGCCGCGAGGGTACGGAATCGTCCTGCGGCCCGTTGGGCCGGTACGTCGGCCTTTGCCGTGAATTCGTTCTCCATGACGCGCACGCTTCCGGCAGTCGTGCGGGCCGTGACGTTTCTGCCTGCATATGTGAGCCATGCGGGTGATAGGCGACAGTTGGCCCCGATTCGGACCGCATGGCAACCAGTTCGTAACCCCGGACACCTGTCGCGCTACGCGCGTTGACCCTAGGCTGCGGCACGAAGTCTCCAGACTCGCCATCACCCTCAAACCTCCCGTAGAAATCACAAGGGGACCGATGTCAGCGACACCGCAGAAGAACCGCGCATCCCGGCGGGTGCTCGCCGCCGCGGCCGGGCTCGCCACCGTCGGCGCGCTCGTCGCCGCGATGCCGGCCAGCGCCCAGGGCAACGGGCAGGGCAACGGGCAGCACAAGCAGGCCAACACCGTCGACGTACAGCTGCTGTCCTTCAACGACCTGCACGGGAACCTGGAGCCGCCGGCCAGCTCCGCGGGCACGATCCCGGCCGGTGGCGTCGAGTACCTTGCGTCCTCGCTGCGCACCGCGCGCAAGGGGCACCCGTACTCGATCACCGCGGCCGGTGGCGACATGGTGGGCGCGAGCCCGCTGCTGTCCGGTCTCTTCCACGACGAGCCGACCATCGAGGCGCTCAACAAGATCGACCTCGATGTGACGACCGTCGGCAACCACGAGTTCGACGAGGGCGCCACCGAGCTGGCCCGTCTGCAGAACGGCGGCTGCCACCCGGTCGAGGGGTGCTACGAGAAGGGCAAGAAGTTCAAGGGAGCCGACTTCCCGTACCTCGCCGCCAACGTGACGGACGAGAAGACCGGCAAGCCGATCCTCAAGCCGTACACGGTGTGGAAGAAGAACGGCATCAAGATCGGCTTCATCGGCGTGACCCTGGAGGGCACGCCGAACATCGTCACGGCCAACGGCGTCAAGGGCCTCAAGTTCCACAACGAGGTCGAGACGATCAACAAGTACGCCGCCGAGCTGGACCGGCAGGGCGTGAAGTCCATCGTCGCGCTGATCCACGAGGGCGGGGCGCCGGCCTCCACCTCGTACAACTACGACTGCGACACCTCCGGCGCCGGTGACGGCATCTCCGGGCCGATCGTCGACATCGCCAAGGGGATCTCGCCCAAGGTCGACGCGCTGGTCACGGGCCACACCCACCAGGCGTACGTCTGCACGATCCCGGACCCGGCGGGCAACCCGCGCCTGGTCACCTCGGCGTCGTCGTTCGGCAAGGTCTACACCGACACGACCCTCACCTACGACCGCGGCACCAAGGACATCGTCCGTACGTCGGTGAAGTCGGCCAGTGCCTCGAACCCGAAGTCGGTGAACCACATCGTCAGCCGGGACCAGCGCAGGGCCAGGGACATGACGGACCTGATCGCCCGCTGGAACGCCCTCGCGGCGCCCATCGCGAACAAGCCGCAGGGCTACATCACCGCCGACATCGTCGGCCGCGGCTCCACGGCCCCCGAGAAGCCGCTCGGCAACCTGATCGCGGACGCCCAGCTGGAGGGCCTGGCCCCGGCGGACAAGGGCGGGGCGGTCGTCGCCTTCATGAACCCGGGCGGCATCCGGGGGGACCTGGTGTACGCGTCGGCCGACGGCAAGTCCGACGGGGTCGTGACGTACGGGGAGTCCTTCACCGTGCAGCCCTTCACCAACATGATGAACGTCGTCGACCTGACCGGCGCCCAGCTGATCACCGCACTCCAGCAGCAGGTCAGCGGCTCCAACGAGGCCAGCCCGAAGATCCTCCAGATCTCCAAGGGCCTCACGTACACCCTCGACATGACGAAGACGGGCGCGGCCCGCGTGGTCACCGACACCATCAAGCTGAACGGTGCGGCGATCGACCCGGCGAAGACCTACCGCGTCGCGATGAACGAGTTCCTGGCGGGCGGCGGCGACGGCTTCGCGGCGCTCGGCCAGGGCACCAACAAGCTGGTCGGCGCGTCCGACCTGGACCTGTTCAACGCCTACCTGGCGGCCCACTCGACGGCCGCCGCGCCGCTGGCCCCGCCGGCGACGGACCGGATCACGGTCATCCAGTAACTCCCGTACGCGGGTGAAGTGGGGCGGTGGGCCGGCGGGCTCACCGCCCCACTGCGTTTGACGGGGGGTTTCGGACACGGCCGACTTTGTTCGAAAGCGCAGGGAGTACGGGTACGGGTACGTACCCGTACCCGTACTCTGGGGGGATGGGAAGGAGTACCACGATGTCCGATGCCAATGTCCGTATCCCCGAAGAGGCCAAGGACCGGCTCGCCGCTATAGCAGCCGCTGAGGGCCTGTCGCTGCGCGCCTATCTCGCTCGCCTGGCCGAGACCCTGCTGACCCCGGCCGAGCGCGCCGAGCGTGCCGAGATGGCCCTCGCCGCTCTGAAGGAGTGGAACGGCTACGCCCCGACCGCGGCCGAACAGCACGACCTGGACAGTGAACTGGACCGGCGGCTGTCCCGGGTGAGCAGCCAGTGACCGACTCCCTGCACATCGTCCTGGACGACACGGCGATGGCCGCGGCCGGGCAGGGCAACGTCCTCGCCTCCCGCCTCATTCACCGGGCCCACGCCGAATCCGGCTGGTTCCTCTACGCCCCGACGTGCGCGCTCGTCGAGGCCGACCGCGCCCGTCCCGGAACCGCCGAGCACCTGGCCGCGCTGCCAGGTATCACTGTCCTGGACCTGGACCTGCCTGCCGCCCTGGATCTCGCCCGTCACGAAACATGGGCGGCTGCGCACAGCCGGTACGCCGCCCAGCCCACACCGGACCGGCCCGACGGGGCGATCATCGCCACCACCGTCCCGACACGGTGGGAGGGTGAGCCGGTCCGCGTACTGGACCTCAATGCCTGACCCACCTCAAGTGTTCTCATTGGAGGGCGGCGGGGGCGCAGGGCAGGTGTCGTTCCGCTCGGTCAGTGCCGGGCCCGGTGTCGGCGCGAGCACCAGCCCTGCGGCGAGTGCGCCGAGCGCGATGGCGATCAGGACCGGGCCCCACGCGCTCACGGCGTCGACTCCGGCCTGCCGAGGGTGAACCAGACGACCTTGCGACTGGGCGAGCGGCCCCCGAAGATGTTCGCCCCCCAGGCCAGAGCGAGGCTGTCCACCAGGACAAGCCCCCGCCCGTGTTCGCCTTCGGGCCCTGCGGGCAGTACGCCGAGCACCGCCGGCACGGTGGGGTCGTCGTCCGCGACCGCGACGGTGACGCGCCTGCGATTGAGTGTCACATGAACGCAGATCAGGTGCGTACAGGTGTGCCGGTGCGCGTTGCCTGGTGCCGGCCGACGGGCCACGGGTCCGCGCCGCGCGCCTCGATCTGCCCGGCGCCGCGCTACTGACGGCGGGCCCGCTCAGCCTGGTGTACGGAGTACTGGAGTCGGCGCCGTTGGCGATCGCGGCAGGTGTGCTGCTGCTGGCCGCCTTCGTGGCCGTCGAGGCGCGCACGCGGCATCCGCTCGTGCCGCTCTCCTTCTTCGCCCACCGTACGCGGGCCGTGGCCAATGCCGCGACCGTACTGCTGAGCGCGGCGCTCTCCACTGCGTTCTTCCTCCTCACGCTGTATATGCAGGACGTGATCGGGCTTGGTCCGCTTCAGGCGGGGCTGGCCTTTCTGCCGTTCTGCGCGGCACTGTTTCTGGCCATCTCCCAGGTGACCAGACTTATCGGCGCCCTCGGCGTGAAATACACCGCGCTGGTGGGCCTGGCGCTCACGGCGGTGGGCCTTGCCTGGCTGGCTCGGCTCCCCGACCAGGGTGCTTACGCCGTCGATGTGCTGCCGGGCATGGTGGGCGTCGCTGCTGGTATGGGCATCGGTCTGCTCGCCTTGCAGAACGCCGCGCTGCACGGCGTCACCGAGGACGACGCGGGAACGGCGGCCGGCGTTCAGCGTTCGGTGGACCAGCTGGGCGGCTCGCTCGGGCTTGCGGTGCTGGTGGGAGTCACGGCCGGCGCTGCGGGCGTCGGCGGCTTCCGTACCGCCTTCCTCTACGCACTGATCGGAGTGATCGCAGCGGCTGCCGGGCTGGGACTCGCGGCGCGTGACGGAGTGACGGAGTGACAGAGTGACGGAGTGACGGAGTGACGGAGTGACGGAGTGACGGAGTGACGGAGTGACAGAAGAATAGGAACCGCGGTACGCCACGGGGGCTGCACCGCTTGGCAACTACCGTGCAGCTCCCGTCGCGACCGCAGACGTCCACTCCTGCTGGAACAGCCGCTCCGCTCCACGGCGGTCGAGTTCCATGTGCTGGGACGGGGACGAGACGCCGTGCGCTGATTCCAGTGCCAAGTCATAGTCGATTTCGGCGCCATGGTCGGAGTGCGGGCCCTTGCAGCCTCGTTTGTGGCGCGTCGCCCTGTTCCGGTAGTGACGTGCACCCGTCATAATCTGACGGCTGACCCCCACAGCAGACGGAGGCACCCCCGTATGAGCCCGTACACCGGTACGCGTCGGAACTTCCTGGTCGGCGCCCTCGCCGCCACCACCGTCCTCGTTGGCGCGGCCTCCGCCACCGCCGCGTCCCGGCAAGTCCTCACCACCCAGGACTGGATGGGCGCCATCCCCGACGCCACCGCGTTGCAACGCCTCACGGTCCCCGGCTCGCACGACTCCGGCGCCCGCTACGGCGGACCCTGGACCGAGTGCCAGAACACCACCATCGCCGAGCAGTTGAACAGCGGCATCCGCTTCCTCGACGTACGGTGCCGGATCACCGGCGGCTCCTTCGCGATCCACCACGGGGCCTCGTACCAGAACCTGATGTTCGGCGACGTGCTCGGCGCCTGCTGGGACTTCCTGGCGGCTCACCCCACCGAGACCGTGCTGATGCGGGTCAAGCAGGAGTACTCGGAGGAGAGCGACGCGGCGTTCCGGGCGGTCTTCGACGACTACCTCGACGGCAGGGGGTGGCGTCCACTGTTCCGCATCGACCCGGCGCTGCCCTCGCTGGGCGGGGCGCGGGGCAAGGTCGTGCTGCTGGCCGACAACGGCGGGCTGCCCGGTGTCCGGTACGCCGACTCGGAACTCTTCGACATCCAGGACGACTACATGGCGGAGCCGTTCGCCAAGTACCCGAAGATCGAGGCCCAGTTCCGCAAGGCCGCCCAGCAGCCCGGGAAGCTGTACATGAACTACGTCAGCACGGCCGCCCTGATGCCCCCGCGCTGGAACGCGGACCGGCTCAACCCGCAGGTGCAGTCGTTCCTGGACGGCTCGGAGGCGGCGGGCTGGACCGGCCTCGGCATCGTCCCGCTGGACTTCCCCGCCACCCGGTCCGGCCTGGTGGAGTCACTGATCCGGCACAACCCGGGGGTCTGAAACGGCCCGTCGGCCGCCCGCCTCCCTTCGCGCGAAGTGTTGGACCTGGTGCCCCTCCCGGCACTGGACGGGCCCGGGATCAGCAGAAGTAGGTCTGCCGGACGCGGTCAAAACGGTGCGCCAGCAGGTCGTCACGGGGGATGGCCCAGCCCACTTCTCCGTCGCCATCGTAGAAGAGCCGGCTCGCGCCGAACTCCAGGAGGTTCAGCCACGCTCCTTCGGGCCCCTCCTTGAGGGCCTTGTCATACAGGTCGTCGAACCTTCCCGGCTCGGACCTGCATATGACCACGGCTTCCTCACACTTCTTCTGGAACTCCTCTTTGTAGTAGTTGCTGTGGTACTCCGGGTTCAGCTTCACCCCTCGCAATCCGCAGTCCCGGTTCACGAGCGGGACGGCCCCGACCTGCTCGGCATACTCCGTGACCGCCTCCAGGAGCGGCCGAAGCTGTTCCCTGGCTTCCTCGCGCACGTCCTCGATGTCCGGCATCTTGGCTGCTGGATACGGATGACAGTCGGTGTTGTCGATGTCCCACATCCAGTCGAGGACATCCCACGCCGTACCGGGGCGGCAGACCAGCGCCTGTCGTTCGAGGACCTCTGGCCCCTCCATTTCGCCGAAAACCTCGTATACAGGTGCGGGGCGTTCGGCCGTCTCGGTCCCCGGCGGTATGTAGAGCACCGGTGCGAGTCCATCCTGTTGGTATTCCAAACTCGTGAAGAACAGCAGGTGCCCCTCGCGGGGGAGCCCAAGGTCCAGTGGCTGCTCCGGTATCGCGGCCAGGTCGAGATCGGCGACGAAGGCACCTTCTTCCCACGGGACGTCGGCAGGCATCTGCGGCAGTCCGCCGATGTGACCCACCACGTGATCTTCGGGGCCGACCGCGGACAGAGCGCGCATGGACAGATGGACGGATGGCTGCAAGTTCCACATGATGCGGGTGATGGCCTCGTCGGAGACTCCGTACCGACGGGCGAAGGTCCGGAACTCATCTGTATATGACATGCCGTCATTTTGCTGTGCACCACTGACAATCCACTCGTCCAGCGGCTCTGCCTCGCGCATCGGAAGCGAGCCGGTGGACCACGGGGCGCAGCAGCTCGGGTATCGGAGTGCGGTGCCTGTCCACGTCAGCGCTTCTTCCGTGGACCATGGGTTCCACAGTCGCAGTGCACCGCCCCTGCTCACAGCCCCGGCGGCGGTGTCGGCGCCCCCGGCAGCCGGATCGAGGCGACCGTGCCCTTGCCGTCCGCCGCCGGGCGCAGGGTCACTTCGCCGCCCGACTGCTGGACCGTGCGGGCGACGATCGACAGGCCCAGGCCCGAGCCGGGGAGCTGGCGGGCGGACGGGGAACGCCAGAAGCGTTCGAAGACGTGGGGGAGTTCTTCGGCGGGGATGCCGGGGCCGTGGTCCCGTACGGTCAGTTCGCCGTCGCGCAGTGCGACCTCGATCGTGCCGCGGGGCGGGCTGAACTTGACCGCGTTGTCCAGGACGTTGACCACCGCCCGCTCCAGCCCGGCCGGCTCGGCCCGTACGTACCAAGGCGTCAGGTCCGCCCTGATCGTCAGCTCGGGGCCGCGCAGGCGGGCGCGTTCCAGGGCCGTGTCCGCGATGTCGTGCAGGGCGACGACCTGGAGCGGGCCGGGATTCGCCGCGTCGGGGCGGGCCAGTTCCTGGAGGTCGCCGATGAGCGAGGCCAGTTCGGTCATCTGCGCCTTGACCGAGTTCATCAGGGCCCTGCGGTCGTCCGGCGGGATGGCCCGGCCGGTGTCGTCGCTGCGGGCGAGGAGTTCGATGTTGGTGCGGAGCGAGGTCAGCGGCGTCCGCAGTTCGTGGCCGGCGTCCGCGATCAGCTGGGCCTGGCGGTCGCGGGAGCTGGCGAGGGAAGCGGTCATCGAGTTGAAGGAGCGGGACAGCCGGGCGATCTCGTCCTCGCCCTCGACCGGGATGCGGACGGTGAGGTCCTCGGTGCGGGCGACATGCTCGACCGCCTCGGTGAGCTCGTCGACGGGGCGCAGACCGGTGCGGGCGACCCAGAGACCGGCCGCGCCGGCGCCGATCACGCCGACGCCGGAGACGACCAGGAGGACCCAGGCGAGGGTGGAGAGCGGCTTGTCGATCTCGCTCATCGGGCGGGCGACGGAGACCGCGAAGCTGCTGGGCAGCAGGCCCGGCACCGGGGTGCGGGTCTCGTACGTGTAGGTGTAGACGCGCATCTTCTTGCCGTTCTCGGCCCTGGCCGTGTGCAGGGCGTTGTCCCGCAGGCCGGCGGCCACGGCGATGTCGTCGGTGGTCACACCGATCGGTGACGCCTTGGGAGCGGTGCAGGTGTTCCCGGACACGGTGACGAGCTGCACGACGTATGCCCCGCCGAGCTGCGGTGCGGCCGCCTGGCCGGGGCGCGTACAGGCGGCGACCAGGGCCTGCACGTAGTCGTTGTCGACCTTGACGTTGCGCAGCGAGGAGTCCAGCTGGTTCTCCAGCTGCGCCCTCGTCACGACCCAGCAGGACGCCGCGACCGCAGCCACCGCGACCGCCACCGCCGTCGCCACCAGCATCGCGAGCCGGGTCCGCAGCGGCAGGGCGCGGAGCCGGTGCAGGGTCCCGGTCATCCGTCACCGCCGCCGGAGCGGAGCGCGTAACCGACCCCCCGCACCGTGTGCACGAGCCGCGGTTCGCCGCCCGCTTCCGTCTTGCGGCGCAGGTACATCACGTACACGTCCAGGGAGTTGGAGCTCGGCTCGAAGTCGAAGCCCCACACCGCCTTGAGGATCTGCTCGCGGGTCAGCACCTGCCGCGGGTGCGCCAGGAACATCTCCAGCAGGGTGAACTCGGTACGGGTCAGCTCGACCCGGCGCGTGCCCCGGGTGACCTCGCGGGTGGCGAGGTTCATCCGCAGGTCGGCGAAGGCCAGCACATTGTCGTCGGGGACGCCGCCTGCCGCGGCCGCGTACGAGCTGCGGCGCAGCAGGGCCCGGATGCGGGCGAAGAGCTCGTCCAGTTCGAAGGGCTTGACCAGGTAGTCGTCGGCCCCGGCGTCGAGCCCGGTGACGCGGTCGCCGACGGTGTCGCGGGCGGTGAGCATCAGGATGGGCGTGGTGGTGCCGGTGGCACGCAGGCGGCGGGCGGCGGTCAGACCGTCCATCCGCGGCATCTGGATGTCGAGGACGATCAGATCGGGGGCGTACGACTCGGCCCTGGCGAGGGCGTCGAGACCGTCGACGGCGACTTCGGTGTCGTACCCCTCGAACGCGAGGCTGCGCTGCAGGGCCTCACGCACCGCGGGCTCGTCGTCGACGATCAGGATGCGCTGCGGATCGTCTTCGGCGGGGCTCATCGCTCGTTGTCCTCTTCTCGTTCCGGGCTGCCGGGGCGGGCCGCGTGGCCTGCCGTGCCCTCAGCCTCGCACGGCCGCGGCACGTCGTCGCGCGGCCCGGCGCTTGCGGCCCGCGGCGGTACGGACCTCCGGGGCGCGCCGGGGCCCGGAGGTGCGGCGCGCGGCCGGTTCCGTGGCGAGTTCCGCTACGAGGGCGAGGGGCAGGGCCAGGTCGGCCGGGCCGGTGGGGGTGTGCGTGGGGTGGTGCATGACTGTCTCCTCAGGAGCTGTTGCCGGCCCGCAGGGTGCCGAGGTCGGCCTTGAGTGTGTTCACCGGGATCGCGAAGCCGAGGCCCACGCTGCCCGCGCCGGCGCTGCTGGATCCGTCGGACGAACTCGCCGAATACATCGCGGAGTTGATGCCGATGATCTCGCCGTTCATATTGATGAGCGCGCCACCGGAGTTACCGGGGTTGAGCGAGGCGTCGGTCTGGATGGCCTTGTACGTGGTGGTGGAGTTGCCGGTGTCGCCGTTGAACTGCTGACCGCCGAACTCGAACGGCCACTGCCGGCCGCCGCCCTGCCAGCCCTGGCCCTGCCCGCTGCTGTCGTCCTTGGCGACCGTGACATCGCGGTCGAGCGCGGAGACGATGCCACTGGTGACGGTGCCGGTGAGGCCCTCCGGCGAGCCGATCGCGACGACCTGGTCGCCGACCGCGACCGCCGAGGAGTCGCCCAGCGTGGCCGTCTTCAGCCCGCTCGCACCCCGGAGCTTGATGAGTGCGAGGTCCTTGTCCGGGTCGGTGCCGACGACCCTCGCGTTGTACGTCTTGCCGGTGCTGAGCGTCACCTTGATCGACGAGGCGCCGGAGATGACGTGGTTGTTGGTGACGACCTCGCCGTCGGACGTGATGACCACTCCGGAGCCCGTGGACTCGCCCGCGGTCGAGGTCGCGTTGACCTCGACGATCATCGGCGAGACGGCCTGGGCGACACCGGCGACGGTGCCCTTGCTGCTCTGCGACACGGTGGTGCCGGGGACGACGCCGCTGCTCGTGCTGTTCGTGTCGTTGCCGGTGAGCTGTTCGACGAAGGCGGCGGTGCCGCCGCCGACGACGCCCGCCGCGATGGCCACGGCCGCCAGGAGGGCCACCGGCCGCCTGGCCCGGCGCCGGTGCGCGGCCGGCTCGGGGGCGGGCGGGTAGGACGGCGGCGGCGGGTAGGACGCGTCACCGTTGCCGTACGAGGGGTACATCGGGTACTCGCCGCTCGGGCGCTGGCTCTCTGTCATGTAAAAGAGCGTGACGGCCGAAGATGAGAGAAGCCTGAGCACGCGCTGAGAAGCCCGGCAGAACCTCGTATGCCCGATATAAGGGAGTACGGCTTCCGTTTGGCTGTGGGGGAGGGCGACAGGGAGTACGACCGGGGCGTGGCCGACCAGGGCCGACGCCGCCCGCCCGCCTAACGCACCCCGCCCGCGGGCTCCCCGCAGCCGCACGACCGTCGTACCACCAGCGCCGACGGGAACTGCTTCAGCCGCTCCCGCCGCGACCCCGACACCCGCAACGAGTCGTCGAGCACCAGGTCCACGGCGGCCCGCGCCATCGCCGGGCGGTCCGAGAAGACCGTCGTCAGCGGCGGATCGGTCAGACCGGCTTCCTTCACGTCGTCGAAGCCCGCCACCGCGAGCTCCCCGGGCACATCGATCCGCAGCTCGCGCGCGGCCCGCAGCACACCGATGGCCTGGTCGTCCGTCGAGCAGAAGATCGCCGGCGGCCTGTCCGGCCCCGCGAGCAGCTTCAGCGCCACCTGGTAGGCGTCGTAACGGTTGTACGGGGCCTGGAAGAGCCGGCCCTCCGTCGAGCGCCCCGACTCGTGCATCGCGCGGCGCCAGCCCTCGACGTGGTCGGCGACCGGGTCACCGACCGACGGGGTCGACTCCACGCCGCCGACGCACGCCACGTACTCGTTGCCGTGCTCCAGCAGGTGCCGGGTGGCGAGCTGGGCGCCGCCGACGTCGTCCGTGACGACCGCGACGTCGTCGATCGCCTCGGGCCGCTCGTGCAGCAGCACGACCCGCGCGTCCCACGCCTCGATCTCCGCTGCCGCCCGCTCGCTGGGGCCCTGGCTGACCAGGATCAGCCCGGAGACCCGCATGCCGAGGAAGGCCCGCAGATAGTGGACCTCGCGCTCGTCGCGGTAGTCGGAGTTGCCGACGAGCACCATCTTTCCGCGCTCGGCGGCGGCCTGTTCGACCGCGTGCGCCATCTCCGCGAAGAACGGCTGCCGGGCGTCCGGCACGATCATCCCTATGAGGTCGGTCCGCCGCGAGGCCATGGCCTGGGCAACCCGGTCGGGCCGGTAGCCCAGCTCCTTGATCGCGGCGAGCACCCGCTCGCGCGTGGCCGGGGCAACCGGCCTGGGTCCGTTGTTGATGACGTAGCTGACGACCGCGGTCGACGTACCCGCCAGTCTCGCCACATCGTCCCGCGTCACCTTGGCCACGCGCGGCAGTCTACGCGGATATACCTACCTGTTGGCAGGCCGGACCGGGGCTTCTCCCGGGGCCTCGGCCATGCTCTGCTGCTCCGAACGGGTCATGGGTTCGGCGGCCCGCTCCGTCGCGGCCCGGGCCTTGGCCCCCTCGGCCGCGCGTTCCGCCTTCTCCGGTGCGACGAACCGGTAGCCGACGTTACGGACCGTGCCGATCAGCGACTCGTGCTCCGGGCCGAGCTTGGCGCGCAGCCGGCGCACATGGACGTCGACCGTCCGCGTACCGCCGAAATAGTCGTATCCCCAGACCTCCTGGAGCAGCTGGGCGCGGGTGAAGACCCGGCCCGGGTGCTGCGCCAGATATTTCAGCAGTTCGAATTCCTTGAAGGTCAGGTCCAGGACCCGGCCCTTCAGTTTCGCGCTGTACGCCGCCTCGTCGACCGACAGATCGCCGCTGCGGATCTCCATCGGGGAGTCGTCGGAGCCGATCTGCTGTCGGCCGGTGGCCAGCCGCAGCCGGGCCTCGACCTCGGCCGGGCCCGCCGTGTCCAGCAGCACGTCGTCCATGCCCCAGTCGGCGGTGACGGCCGCGAGACCGCCCTCCGTCACGACGAGGATCAGCGGACAGCCCGGTCCGGTGGACCGCAGCAGCTGGCACAGCGACCGCACCTGCGGCAGGTCGCGGCGGCCGTCGATCAGGATGACGTCGGCGCCGGGGGTGTCGACGAGGGCCGGGCCTTCGGCCGGCGCCACCCGCACGCTGTGCAGCAGGAGACCGAGGGCCGGAAGCACCTCCGTCGACGGTTGAAGGGCATTTGTCAGAAGCAGCAGTGAACTCATCGCCGCCCACCTGCCTGGGTCGTCGGTCGATGATCGTGCACGGTTCGCTCGCCCATTACGTCGGTCCTCCTCGTTCCCTGCGAGAGGGGCACTCCCGGGCTCGGCCCGGGGGAGTATGCGGCACTTCTTCGTACGGTTCGTGCCGGCTCCATCACTGCTTGCCGTACGACGTTCTTCTTCGTCCGTCATACGTTTTCTACGGATGCGGCCCCGCGCCCCGGGACCGCTGAGCTTGTGGAAACGTCGCCGTAACAACGCCCGGAAAGCACTAAAGGACCCGGGGGCTGCTTTGCCCGGATCCTCTTCCCAGCAGAATAGCCCACATGAGTTCTGTGTCCGAGGGGCGATTTCGGAGTTCCTCTGTTCCTTTGATCACGCCCGGACATCCGCGCACCCCATTGCGGACCACGTTGAGGACCGATGACGGGGTCCGTATCGAGGCGGTGTACGAGCCGTGTACGGCAGATGCCGGGGCCGCTGCGGAAACATCCTTCGACGGTACTGCGGTCGTGGTCGCGCACGGGTTCACCGGATCGGTGGACCGGCCCGCGGTACGGCGTGCCGCGGGGGTTCTCGGCCGGCGCGCGGCCGTGGTCACGTTCTCGTTCCGGGGGCACGGCGGGTCCGGCGGACGGTCGACGGTGGGTGATCGCGAGGTGCTGGATCTGGCGGCGGCAGTGCGGTGGGCGCGGGCGCTCGGACACCGGAGGGTCGTGACCGTCGGGTTCTCGATGGGCGGCTCCGTGGTGCTGCGGCACGGGGCGCTGTGCAAAGGGCGAGCCGGGGTGAGCGCAGAGCGCGGGGGGCGCATCGAAGCGTACGAGGGGGTGCACGCGGATGCGCGCGCCGATGCGGTGGTGGCCGTGAGCGCCCCCGCCCGCTGGTACTACCGGGGCACGGCCCCGATGCGCCGCCTGCACTGGGTGGTCACCCGTCCCGTCGGCCGGCTGGTCGGCCGCTACGGTTTCCGCACCCGGATCGACCACAACGACTGGGACCCGGTCCCGCTCTCCCCGGTCGGGGCGGCGCGGCTGATCGCCCCGGCCCCGCTGCTGATCGTGCACGGCGACCAGGACCCGTACTTCCCGCTGGACCACCCCCGGATGCTGGCCGAAGCGGCGGGCGACGGCGCCGAGCTGTGGCTGGAGCACGGCATGGGCCATGCCGAGAACGCCGCGGACGAGAGCCTGCTCAGCCGCATCGGCGACTGGGTGGCGGCGCGGTGATTCATGATGGACAGCTGATGCGAGACGAGAGGAGCTTCGCCATGTCTGCCGGAACGATCCGCTACTGGGCGGCCGCGAAGGCCGCCGCCGGGATCGCGGAGGAGCCGTATACCGCTGCGACGCTCGCCGAGGCGCTCGACGGGGTGCGCGAACGGCACCCCGGCGAGCTCACCCGAGTGCTGCAACGGTGCTCGTTCCTCGTCGACGGCGACCCCGTGGGGACCCGCAGTCATGAGACCGTACGTCTCGCCGAGGGCGGCACGGTCGAGGTGCTCCCGCCGTTCGCAGGAGGGTGAACCGCAGAACATGAGCAGCAACGATCAACAGCATCCGTACGGACAGGACCCGGGGCACGGCTACGGGTACGAGCCCGGCCAGGAGCCGCAGCCGCAGCCGTACGGGGAGCAGGCGTACGGACAGCAGCCGTACGGTCAGCAGGCGTACGGGGAGCAGGCGTACGGGGAGCAGCCGTACGGGGAACAGGCGTACGGGCAGCAGCCCTACGGTCAGCAGGTGTACGGCGACCGGACCCATGGGGATCAGTCGCACGGGGACCAGTCGTACGGGGACCAGTCGTACGGCGGCCAGTCGTACGGTCAGCAGGCGTCGTACGGAGCCCCGCAGCCGGCCGGACCGGTGTCCGCATGGCCGACCGGCCATCTGCCGGAGTCCGGCGTACCGGCGGCGCACGGGCCGCAGGATCCCGGTGTCGCGCAGACCTGGGAGGGCCAGACCTGGGACACCCAGTACCAGCCGACCATCCAGCCCGCACAGCCTGTGCAACAAGCACAGCCCGTGCAGCCTGCCCAGTCCATGCAGCCCGCACAGCCTGTGCAGCAGCCCGTTCCGGCTGTCGCCGAGACCGCCTGTCCGTCGCCTTCGCATCCGCGGCGCGCCGCCGGCTCCTACCCGCTGCCACCCGAGGCCCCGGCCGAGCCGGTCCGGGCGGACGTACCGGCGGACCAGCCTTCCGCCGCCACCGCGTCCGCGCTCGACGCCGCCGGATACAGCGTCCCCACCACCCTGGGCAACAGCCGGATCACCGACGCCCAGCGCGCCCGCGCCGAAGGCCGCTCGCCGATCATCGCGCCGGGTACGCAGCCCGCCGCCATCACCGCGGGACTCGGGCTGCTCCTTGCCCTCGGTGCCGCGATCGGGCCGTACGCCCTGGCCGTACCGCTGGTGCTGCTCCAGGCCGTGACCGCAGCCGGGTGGTTCCGGCTCAACGGCATGTGGCCGGCCCGGCAGGGCATCGCGCTCGCGTTCGCCGGCGGTCTCGTCGCCGACATCGCGCTGCTCGCCGCGGGCCGCGAGAACGGACCGGCCGCCATCCTCGGCACCCTCGGCATCTGGATGCTGCTCACCGTGGTCCTCCAGTTGCGCAGCCACGCGAGCGCCGACGAGCGGATGCAGGGGCTGATGGCCACCGTCGCCTCGGCCGCGCTCTCGGTCCTGGCCGCCGGACACCTTGCGGCGGTCCCGGCAGCGGTGACGGTGGGCGGGGTGGCCGTCGCGGTCGCCGTCCTCGTCCGCGCGCTGCCGCTGCCGCTGCCCGGACCGGCCTCGGTCGTGGTGGCGCTGCTCGCCGCCGCGGGTGCCGGTGCCGCGGCGGGGGCGTTCACCGATTTCGGCACGAAGGGTGCGCTGCTCGGCCTCGCGGCGGGCGGTTGCGCGCTGATCGGGCTGCGGGTGGCGAGTTACGACTACCCGTCGCGGTTCGTCCACATGACGGCCGGTGTGGCACTGCCGCTCACCGCCGCCGCCCCCGCCGTCTATCTGCTCGGCCGCGCGATCTCGTAGCACGCACCGCCGCCGCCCCCTTCGGGAACCGGACGGGAACCGAAGAGGGGTGTCCGCTCGTCGATCACCCCGGGCGTGCCGTGCATCCGTACCGGACGCACGGGCGCCGGGGGTCCGGCCGGATGCAGGGTGGGGGAAAGAGCGGGCATGCGCGCACTGCGAATACTGCTGGTCATCGTGGTGGTTCTGGGCGGGATCTTCGTCGTCGTCGACCGGGCTGCGGTGTATTTCGCCGAGTCGGAGGCCGAGAGCCGGGTCCACGTCACCGGTGCCACGATCGGCTCCACGGACGTCTCCATCAAGGGATTTCCGTTCCTGACCCAGCTCGCCGGTTCGCGGCTCGACGAGGTCGACGTCGAGATCACCGGCATCGAGACCGACGCCAACGGCCGCCGGATCCGGATCAGCAGGATGAACGCCGCGCTGCACGAGGTGAAGCTGGCCGACGGCTACGCCGGCGCCACCGCCGCCCGCGCCACCGGTACCGCCGTCATCTCGTACGAGGACCTGACCAAGGCAGCCGGCGACGGCGTCGTCGTCGAGTACGGCGGCAACGGCAAGGTGAAGGTGACCGGCACGGTCGACATCCTCGGCCGCCCACTGTCGCGCAGTGTGCTCTCCACCGTCACCCTCGTCGACGGCCACATCCTCAAGGTGCGCGCCGACAAGGTGCCGGGCGGGGGCATCCCGGGGCTGGAGGGCCTGGTGCGCCGGAAGACCGACTTCGAGCGGGAGGTCGGCGGGCTGCCCAGCGGCCTGAAGCTGCGGAAGATCCAGCCGACCGCCGACGGCCTGGAGATCTCGGTGACGGGCACGGACGTACAGCTCGACGGCTGACCGCCGCCGGGTCCGGGCAGCGTCCTCGACCGCGTCCTCGGCCTCGACCGCGTCCTCGACCGCGTCCTCGGCCTCGACCTCGGCCTCGACCTCGGCCGAGCAGGGCACTTCGGGCCACATATTGAGACGGCTGTGTCCGATCCGCAGATGGCCGACGAGCGCGGACGGCGCGGGAACCGCACGGGAGGTGGCGCCGTCCAGACGGTGTCTCGTATCGCGGACGATCGAGTCTCAGGATGCGACACGACGGTGACATGTCCGGCCGTACCTCCCTACGATCGGTCCCATGCAGTGCTCTATAGGCGGTCTCCCACAGTGGGGACGGGCGGATCTCACGAAGCGGCGGGCAGTGGACCTGTGCCGCGTCGCCGCCATGCTCTGTCGCACTGTCTGAGCGGGAGCCTTCGGCGCCCCGCATTCCCCCGGCCCTTCGACCGATTCAGGGCCCGTCCCGATCGCATGTCGCACGTGCGCCGCACCCTGCGCCGCCGTACAGCCGCATCACGCATCCGCATCACGCACCGTCTCGCACATCTCGCCGCAGACTGCCCCGGAGGAGAACAGAATGAGCCGCAGTGACGTCCTGGTAGACGCCGACTGGGTCGAGGCCCACATCGAGGACCCGAAGATCGCCCTCGTCGAGGTCGACGAGGACACCTCCGCGTACGAGAAGAACCACATCAAGAACGCGATCCGGATCGACTGGACCAAGGACCTCCAGGACCCGGTCCGCCGGGACTTCATCGACCAGGCGGGCTTCGAGAAGCTGCTGTCCGAGAAGGGCATCGGCAACGACACCACGGTCGTCCTGTACGGCGGCAACAACAACTGGTTCGCGTCCTACGCGTTCTGGTACTTCAAGCTCTACGGTCACCAGGACGTCCGCCTGCTCGACGGCGGCCGCAAGAAGTGGGAGCTCGACTCCCGCGACCTGGTCGACGGCGACCAGATCCCGTCCCGTCCGGCCACCGCGTACAAGGCCCAGCCGCAGGACGAGTCGATCCGCGCCTACCGCGACGACGTCGTGAAGGCGATCGGCAGCCAGAACCTGGTCGACGTGCGGTCGCCCGACGAGTTCAGCGGCAAGCTGCTCGCCCCGGCGCACCTCCCGCAGGAGCAGTCCCAGCGCCCCGGCCACGTGCCGACCGCCCGCAACATCCCGTGGTCGAAGAACGCCAACGACGATGGCACCTTCAAGTCGGACGACGAGCTCAAGGCCCTCTACGAGGACGAGCAGGTCGACCTCGCGAAGGACACCATCGCGTACTGCCGCATCGGCGAGCGCTCCGCGCTCACCTGGTTCGTGCTGCACGAGCTGCTCGGCCAGGAGAACGTCAAGAACTACGACGGTTCGTGGACCGAGTACGGCTCCCTCGTGGGCGTGCCGATCGAGCTCGGCGCCAACAAGTAACCACCAAGCAACTCCGCACGACCCGGACCGGCACCACCCGGACCAGGACGCCCCCCGACCCAGAAGGACAGAACACCATGTGTGGAGCAAAGGCCGGCGGCCCCGACGCTTCGACCATCAAGCCCGGTGAGACCACCATCCAGGGCAGCGTGACCCGCGACGGCGAGCCCGTCACCGGCTACGTGCGCCTGCTGGACTCGACCGGCGAGTTCACCGCGGAGGTCCCGACCTCGGCGACCGGACAGTTCCGCTTCTACGCGGCCGAGGGCACGTGGACGGTCCGCGCCCTCGTCCCGGGCGGCAGCGCCGACCGCACGGTCGTGGCGCAGACCGGTGGCCTCTCCGAGGTCGCCATTGCCGTCTAGTTGACCGGTCCGGCGGGCCCCCGACGCCTCACCGGCCGAAGGGCCGTACCCCAGGGGTTTGGACGCTCTTCTGAAGCGGGGTACGGCCCTTCGTGCCGTTCGCGTGGGCGCGTGGGCGCGTGGGCGGACAACGGGCCTACGCTGGACTCATGTACGCCCGACGCCGTCGCGGCTATTTCCTGATGATGGGCGGCTGCATCGTCCTCTTCGTATCGGCCTGGGCATTCGTCCGGCTGTGGTCGATGCCCGCCGCGATAGCGATGTGTCTCGTCGCCATGGTCATCCCGCCCGTCGCGGCCATGATCGCCAACCGCCGGGGCCCGGAGGACCGCTGGTGGGACGATCCGTCCGGCGACCCGAAGTCCGACGAGTGGTGGGACGAACTCGACGGCAAGAAACGGCACTGATGGGGGCGGGGCGGGGGCGCGTGCCCGTGATGCGCGTGGCGCGTCAGTAGACGAGGGCCTGGACGCCCTCGGCCATGATCTCGCTGACGAAGACCTGGGCGCCCGCGATCCGTACGCCCTCCAGGACGTCCTGCTCGGTGATGTCGCGCCGGGCCGCGCACTGCGTGCAGAGGGTGATCTGCCCGCCCGCCTGGATCGACTCGATCAGATCCGGCAGCGGCGCGGCATGTGGCAGTTCGAACTCCGCGGCGCGGCCCGGTAGAGCGAACCAGGAGGATTCCCCGGTCAGCCAGAGGGAGACCTCCACGCCACTGGCGACGGCGACCGCGGCCACCGTGAACGCCTGCGAGCAGCGCTCGGCTGAGTCGGCACCGGCAGTCACCTTGATCACGAGCTTCTTCGGCATATGCCGAACTGTAATCGTCGGGTGGGCAACCTCATGTCCCCGGTGGCAGTCAGGTGTGTGCGCGGATAACGGAATCAGCGCTTCTGGTCTCATGGGGGGACCCAATTGGAACCGAAAGACACCATTCCTGATGGGCAGGCCGGGCCGCTCGCCGAGAAGGAGATACCGCTCGGTGCGACGAAGCCACCCGCGCCGGAGCCGGTGGCCGTGCCGGATTCGGTGGCCGGGCCTGTGGTCGAGCCCGGGGCTGCGCCCGCGACCGCGGTTGAGCCCGTGCCCGCTCCCGCAGCCGTCGCGAGGCGCCCGCGCGGGCGTACGGCTCTGCTGATCGCCGCTGCCGCGGTGCTCGGTATCGCCGGTGGCACAGCGGTGGGCTACGACGTCCAGGCCGGACGCGCCCCGACGCCGCTGCCCGCCCTGTCGCAGCCCGATCTGGCGTACCCGGCGAAGGCGCTGCCTGCGGACAAGATCCCGGACCCGCTGCCCGCGTCCGAGGACCGGCAGGTCAAGACGGGCGGCGACCTGCGCAAGCTGCTTGCCGACAGGCCCGCGGGCTGGAGCGACGACAGGTCTGCGCCGGGCCTCGGCGACGGATGGCTGGGCGTGGACCACTACGCCCGCTTCTTCGAGGACGAGGGCCCCATGTACGAGTACTTCCTGGAGCTCGACATACGCCGGATCGCGGGCGCCGCCTGGAAGCGCGGGCAGTACCGCACCGCCGAGACGTACCTCGTGCAGTTCGGCTCGGGAACCGTCCAGGGGGCCCAGGACTTCGCCGAGGGCCAGCTTGCGTACATGTCCGGAACCGAGGTCGGTGCGGGCAACGACGGCGATG
This sequence comes from Streptomyces sp. NBC_00846, assembly GCF_045207325.1. Classification (NCBI taxonomy): domain Bacteria; kingdom Bacillati; phylum Actinomycetota; class Actinomycetes; order Kitasatosporales; family Streptomycetaceae; genus Streptomyces; species Streptomyces sp. NBC_00846. The sequence goes on from NZ_CP108846.1 coordinate 4,097,437, forward strand.
CGATCAAGGGCAGCGGCAACGGCCGTTACTACCTCTTCGAGGTCGAGCGGAAGCCGGGCTATCTGCCGTCGTACCACGCCAGGGCCACCGTGTACCGCGGAGACATCGCGGCCGACATCCACATCTTCGACACCGTACCGATCAGCAAGAAGGACATCCGGACGCTGGCCGAGCGACAGCTGGAGCGCCTGTGAACGACGTGACCACGCAGGTGACCACGCCCGGCGAGAACGCCGACGCTTCCGGGACCGCCGCCTCCGGCCGGGCACGCCGGGTGATCCGCGCGGCGCTTCCCGTCGTGCTGGTGATCGCCGCGGTCGGGGGCGCGGCCGCGTACACCAAGAACGTAGTGGACGACGCCGACCGCAGCGCCAGGACCGCCCTCTGGGAGAAGCCCGCGCACAAGCCGGGCAAGGACCCGGCCGGTGACGTGGCCCGGGGCAGGGCCTCCACCGAACTCAGCAAGCTGCTGCTGCCGGTCCCGAGCGGCTACCGGCTCGGCCCCGACAACGGCGAGCTGGGCAACGACGGCGAGCAGAGCGGCAAGAAGGCGACCGCCGCCATGAAGGAGAGCGCCCACGGTCTCGCGGGCAAGGAGCGCCGGGCCTACGAGAAGCGGATCGACAAGCTCCGTGTCGAGGGCATCGCCGTCCGTTCCTATGCCGAGGACGACAACAACCTGGTGATCCGCACCGAGATCACGCGGATGAAGGACAAGAAGGCCGTCCGGGACCTCTACACCTTCGAGACGGGCCTCCTGGAGTCCCTCGGCATCTTCCGCCAGGAGCCGAAGGTCAAGGGGCACACGAGGAACGCCAAGTGCTACGTCCTGCGCAAGGGCAGCAAGGACTCCATCAAGTCGATGAACTGCCTGGCGTTCGACGGCGAGCTGAGCATCAGCCTCTCGGCGTCCGGCACCAAGCCGTTCGACCGGACGGCCGTCGCCGAACTGCTGAAGGACCAGCTCAACCACATCACGTCTCCGGGGGAGTACATATGACCGAGCAGACGACGGAAACACCGGACGCACCCGACCCGGCACCCACCGACCCGGCATCCACTGGCCCGGCACCCGCCAACCCCGCACCCGCCAACCCCGCACCCGCCAACCCCGCACCCGCCAACCCCGCACCCGCCAACCCCGCACCCGCCAACCCCGCACCCGCCAACCCCGCACCCGCCAACCCCGCACCCGCCGAAGCGGCCCCCGTACCGCAGACGCCCGAGCCGCCCCTGTTTGCGCCTTCGCCCTTCCCGTCGCTGCCGCCCAAGCCGCCGCGGCGTGTCCTGCGGGCCGTCGCCCGGTGGACGGCGGCCGTTCTGGTGTGCGGCGGTTTCGGTGCCGGCGCGGCCGCCGAAATCACCTCGATGGAGCGCACCGACGTGCCCGGTCTGGCCACCGGGAGCGATGGCCGCTGGGACTATCCCGAGCTCAGCCTGCCCGCGCTTCCGGCTGGTTCGCCCCGCCCGTACAGCGACGGCAATGTCGCCGAGATCCACCACGCCGACCTGCGGAGTCTGCTGCTGCCCGCCCCGGCCGGAGCGACCGTGGACAAGAAGCTCGACGGCGGCTGGGTGAGTACGGAGCAGTACCTCTCCGAGTACGTGAAGGGCAAGCGCTCCGACATCACGCAGACATTGAAGGACTTCGCTCCGCGGCACGTCGCCGCTCGCGGCTGGACCATGCCGGACGGCACGTCGACCCGGATCTATCTCGTCCGGTTCAACTCGACGGTTTTCGCCCAGGACTTCATGGACTCGATCATCGGAAGAAGCGGATCCGGGGTGCCGCTCGTCGGGGCGCCCGAGACGGTTCTCGACGAAGGCTGGAGCGGCTACGGCAAGGTGAACGGCACCACGTCGTACGTGTACGACGAGGCGAAACCGTACGGCGAGGCGCAGGTCCGTCAGGGATACGTGGTCGCCGGTGACACGCTCGCCCTCGTCGTCCAGGCCCGCAGGGGCAGGGAGGGGACGGAGAGCGTTCCGTTCCACCAGACGCTGATCCTGCAGAACCAGCTGCTGGGCTGACCCGTTCCCCGGCGGACCCCACACAAAGCCCCGAACCGACGGGCCGGGCCCCAACCCATTAGGCTGGGGCCCGGCCCGTACTGCTGGCCTACCGCTCGTTCCAAGGAGTTCCCGTGCTTGAGGCATTCTTCTCCGCGCTGCTGGTGCTGGTCTGCGTCGGCGTTCTCGCCTTCGCCGGCCTGACCGTGAAGAAGCTCTACCAGGGTCAGCGCTGACCTTCCCCGTCCCCACCCCCTCCCTCACAGATCGTCTGAGCCGCTCATGATCGAGATCCCGTCCGACCTCCACCCGGACCTCGTCCCGCTGGCCTTCCTCCTCGGCAACTGGGCGGGCGCGGGTGTCTCCGACTTCCCCGGCGCCGAGCAGTGCAACTTCGGCCAGGAGGTCTCCTTCAGCCACGACGGCCGGGACTTCCTGGAGTACACGTCGCACACCTGGGTGCTCGACTCCGAGGGCAAGAAGGTCAAGCCGCTGGAGTCCGAGTCGGGCTACTGGCGCATCGACAAGGATCGCAAGGTCGAGGTCGTCATGGTCCGCGACCAGGGCGTCATCGAGATCTGGTACGGGGAGCTGGCCGACCGGAAGCCGCAGATCGACCTCGTCACCGACGCGGTGGCGCGCACCGCGGCCTCCGGCCCGTACAGCGGTGGCAAGCGGCTCTACGGCTATGTGAAGAGCGACCTGATGTGGGTCGGCGAGAAGGCCACCCCGGAGGTGGAGCTGCGCCCGTACATGTCGGCGCACCTGAAGAAGGTCGTCACCCCGGAAGAGGTCGAGGCGATGGCGAAGAGCCTCGGCGACCTCCCGGACGACGGCATCGCCTTCTTCAAGTAGTTCGAGAAGCCGGTCAAGAAGCCCTTCGGGGCCTGGTCCACGCCGGAACAGTTCACGGAATCCTCCCGGACACTGCTGTGGCCAGGCGTGCACCCGGTCCTACACTGGGCCTGTGGTGAGCACCGACTGGAAGACCGATCTCCGGCAGCGCGGCTATCGGCTGACGCCGCAGCGGCAGCTTGTCCTGGAAGCCGTCGACACGCTGGAACACGCGACGCCCGACGACATCCTCGCCGAGGTGCGCAGGACTGCGGCGGGCGTGAACATCTCCACCGTCTACCGGACGCTCGAACTCCTTGAGGAGCTGGAGCTGGTCAGCCACGCCCATCTGGGGCACGGGGCGCCGACGTACCACCTGGCCGACCGCCACCACCACATCCACCTGGTCTGCCGCGACTGTACGAACGTCATCGAGGCCGATGTCGGGGTCGTCGCCGAGTTCACCGCGAAGCTGCAGGACAGCTTCGGGTTCGAGACGGACATGAAGCACTTCGCGATCTTCGGCCGCTGCGCCGACTGCGCGGCGAAGGCGGCGTCCGGCGACGCGGCACGGACGGCCGACGCGGCACGGACGGCCGACGCGGCCGGACCCAAGGCGTAGGACCGCCCCTCCCGAGCTGTAAATCGCGTCGTACGCTGGTCGCATGAAGAGCCCTCTGCTGTCCCTGCCCGGCGCGGTTCCCGCCGAAGGCCGCGACGAAGGCGTCGCCGCGCACTACGGCGACCTGTTCCGCGAGCAGCGCGCCCTCGCCGACGGCTCCGGCCTCGTCGACCTCTCGCACCGCGCCGTCATCACCGTCACCGGCAGCGACCGGTTGGCCTGGCTGCATCTGCTGCTCACCCAACACGTCAGCGAACTCGCCCCGGGGCAGGCCACCGAGGCCCTGATCCTCACCGCGCACGGACACATCGAGCACGCCCTCTATCTCGTCGATGACGGCGAGACCGTGTGGATGCACGCCGAACCGGGCACGCAGGGCGACCTCGTCGCCTACCTGGAGTCCATGAAGTTCTTCTACCGGGTCGAAGTCGCCGACCGCACCGAGGACTTCGCTGTCGTGTACCTGCCGGCCGGCTCCATCGCGGAGGTCCCGGACGGGGTGACGGTACGGGAGACGGCGTACGGCCGGGACCTGTTCCTGCCCCGCGCCGACCTGGAGGCATACGCGGCCGCACACGGCCCGGTGGCCGGCATTCTGGCGTACGAGGCGCTGCGCGTCGAGGCGCACCGCCCGCGCCTCGGTTTCGAGACCGACCACCGCACCATCCCGCACGAGCTGGGCTGGATCGGTACCGCCGTCCATCTCCAGAAGGGCTGCTACCGGGGCCAGGAGACCGTGGCCCGGGTGCAGAACCTGGGCAAGCCGCCGCGGCGGCTGGTCTTCCTGCACCTCGACGGCAGCGAGGTCGTGCTGCCCGGACACGGCACCCCCGTACGGCTCGCCGCGGACGGCGCCGAGGGCCGGCAGCTGGGCTTCATCACGACGTCCGCCCGCCACCACGAGCTGGGGCCGATCGCGCTGGCCCTGGTCAAGCGGAACGTGGCAGTGGACGCGGAACTGCTCGCGGGGGATACGGCCGCTGCCCAGGAGACGGTCGTGGAGCCGTAATCGCACGCAGATTCTCTACGCGTGAGCGTCTGCGGTGTCTGCGGTTGCTGCGGCGTCCGTACCGATGAACCGACCGCACGGCCCGGCCTCTGTCCTGTCCGCGGTCGGGCCGTGGGCCGGTTCAGACCTCGACGACGACGGTGAACGGGCCGTGGTTCGTGAGCGAGACCCGCATGTCCGCGCCGAACCGGCCGGTCTCCACCTGCGCGCCCAGCGCCCTCAGCTGCGCCACCACCTCGTCGACCAGCGGTTCGGCGACCTCGCCGGGCGCCGCGGCGTTCCAGGTGGGCCTGCGCCCCTTCCGGGCATCCCCGTAGAGGGTGAACTGGGAAATCACCAGAAGCGGCGCATTTACGTCGGAGCAGGACTTCTCGCCCTCCAGAATGCGGACCGACCAGAGCTTGCGGGCGAGCTGCGCCGCCTTCTCCGGGGTGTCCCCATGGGTGACCCCGACCAGCACACACAGCCCTTCACCGACGATTTCGCCGACGACCTCGGGCCCGACCGACGCGCCCGTGCCGTCGGCCACCGTGACGCTCGCACCGTCCACCCTCTGCACCACTGCACGCATATGGACCAACCTATCCTGGCCAACCTGTCTTGGGCTGAACGGGTACAGAGCATCCACATATGCCCTACTGGAGTGGCACCATGCTGGGAAGGCGGTGTGCCGACGCACCGGTCGAGGGGATGGACACCAGGATGAGTACCTATGGAACCGGGCAGTCCCCCGGCGCCGTGCCGGTCACATGTACCGGCACCAGTACCAGTACGAGTACCGGCACCAGCACCAGTACCGGCATCAGGACGAGTGCCAGTACCAGCACCTTGCGCCCACCCGTCCAGCGAACCGGTCACGGACACCTGGACGGCCCGTCCGCGGGACCGCCGGCGGAGCTGGGTGGCCTGCGTCTGCCGGAGCTGCGCACCCTGCGCCGCGACTCGCAGCGCGACGAGGCCGACCTCAGCTATGTGCGGCGACTGATCCAGGGCCGTATCGACATCCTGCGGGCCGAGCTGGCCCGCAGACGGGATCCGGAGACACCGGTCGTGGACCGGCTCTCGGAGATCCTCGCCGACACCCCGTCCCAGCACCGCTCCTCCGCCCGGCACGTCACGCTCACCACGCCGCGCAGCGACGAGTACCGCCGGCTGGCGGCCGAGACGCTCGCCGAGGTCGAACTCTCCGACCTCGACGCCCGTACGGACGACGAGCTGCACATCGCGATGGGGCGCCTGGTCCGCTACGAGCAGCAGGTCTCCCGCCGCCGTCACCAACTGCAACGCACCGCTGACGATTGCAGTGCCGAGATCGCCCGCAGGTACCGTGACGGTGAAGCACAAGTAGACGACCTGCTCGCCTGAAGCGACCCTTCCGGGGGCGGGTTCCGCCCGTCTCCGGAAGGCCACCATGACCTCCAGCGCCGCAACCGCCGCCCCCTCCGCCCACCCCGTCCTGGCCGAGGTCGTACGGTCCGGCTTCGTAGAGGGCCGGCACCGGGGCTCGCTGGTCCTCCTGGCCGCCGACGGCAGCGTGGAAGGGATCCTGGGCGATCCGACGGCGCCGGTCTTTCCCCGTTCGTCCAACAAGCCGATGCAGGCCGCGGCCGTGCTGCGGGCCGGGCTCGACCTGTCCGGGGAGCGGCTGGCACTGGCCGCCGCGAGCCACTCCGGCGAGGGCTTCCACCTCGAACTCGTACGCAGGATGCTCGCCGAGCACGGACTCACCCCCGGTGATCTGCAGACCCCGCCCGATCTGCCGCTGGACCCGGCGGAGGCGGAGACGTATCTCGCCGCCGGCCGCGTCCGGGAGCGGATCACCATGAACTGTTCCGGCAAGCACGCGGCGATGCTCGCGGCGTGCGCGCTGAACGGCTGGGACCGGGCGTCCTACCTCGACCCGTCGCACCCGCTCCAGCAGCTGGTCCACCAGGTGGTCGAGGAGGCGGCCGGCGAGCCGGTCGCGGAGGTCGGTACGGACGGGTGCGGGGCGCCGCTGATGGCGATAAGCCTGGTGGGTCTGGCGCGGGCCTTCCGCACGTTCGTGCTGGCCGAGCCGGGGACGGCCGAGCGCCGGGTCGGCGACGCGATGCGGGCCCACCCCGAGTACGTGGCGGGAACGCGCCGCCCCGACACCTGGCTGATGCGGGAGGTGCCGGGCACGCTCTCCAAGATGGGCGCGGAGGCGGTGCAGGCGGTGGCGCTGGCCGACGGCCGGGCCCTGGCCTTCAAGATCGACGACGGCGCGACGCGGGCGCTCGGCCCGGTGCTGGCCCGGTCGCTGCGCCTGCTCGGCATCGACGCCCCGGTGGTCTCCCGGATCGGACGCACGCCGCTGCTGGGCGGCGGCGGTGAGGTCGGCGAGATCAGGGCGGCGTTCTGACCGGGTTCCGCGGTCCCGGAAAACCGGGCGACAACCCGGGAGCCGGGTGCCTAGCGTGGATCACATGGCTCCTGACGTCCGTACGATCACCGCTGCCGAGTTCCCCGACTGGCTGCGCGCCAAGCACACCGGCTTTCTGCAGCCGCCGACGGGAACGGAAGAAGAGGCCGAACGGCGGCTCCCGTACACGGACCTCGCCCGCACGCAGGGCGCCTTCGACAGCGGGCGGTGCGTGGCCACGTTCCGTTCGTTCGCGCAGGAGCTCACGGTCGTCGGCGGTGCCGTGGTGCCGGCCGACGCGATCTCCAACGTCACGGTGTCGCCCACGCACCGCCGTCGCGGACTGCTCAGCCGGATGATGGCCACGGACCTGGCGGCGGCGAAGGAGCGCGGCGACGTGGTCGCCACCCTGATCGCCGCCGAGTACCCGATCTACGGGCGGTACGGCTTCGGTCCGGCGACGTGGACCACCAAGTGGGAGATCGACGTACCGAGGGCGGGCCTGGACCCGCGCTGGTCGGGCCCCTCCGCGCAGGACGGCGGCCGGATCGACCTGGTGAGCGGTGCCGACGTACGCAAGCTGGGCCCGGCCCTCCACGGCCGGCTGCGCGCCCAGCAGCACGGTGTGGTCGACCGCGACGCCCGCTGGTGGCAAGTGAAAACCGGCGAGGTCCCGTCCGGTCCCGAGGCATGGAAGGAACCGTTCTACGCGGTCTACAGCAACGCGGCCGGTGAGCCGGACGGTCTGATCGTCTTCCACGCCGACGACACCTGGGGCGATGCCAAGCAGCCGCTGAACCGGGCCACGGTGCTCGGGCAGATCGCCGTCACCCCGGCCGCGGACCGCGCGCTGTGGCACTTCGTCTGCTCGGTCGACTGGATCATCACGGTCCACACCGGCTACCGCGCCCCCGACGACCTGCTGCCCCTCCTGCTCCCTAACCCGCGCGCGGCCCGCATCGTGACCCACGCGGACTGGCTGTGGGTGCGGGTCCTGGACGTCGTACGCGCCCTGGAGGCCCGGACGTACGCGGTGCCCGGCACGCTGACCCTGGACGTCCACGACACCACGGGCCTGACCGCCGGCCGCTACCGCCTGGACGCCTCCCCGTCCGGCGCGAGTTGCACCCCCACCTCGACTGAAGCCGATCTCGCCCTGGACATAAGGGAGTTGGGAACGCTCTACCTGGGCGACGAGTCGCCGGTCCGGCTGGCGGCACTGGACCGCATCGAGGAACGCACGCCGGGAGCGGTGGCGCTGGCGGAGGGGATGTTCCGGGCGGCGCGGCGCGCCTGGTGCCCGGACTCCTTCTAGGACCGCCCCCGGCCTGCCGCCGACGGCAGGCCGCGCCACCGGACGCTAACTGTCGGTGGGGACGACGAGCAGGGCCAGGATCAGGGCTCCTGCGCAGGCGCAGTTGGGGCTTCCCGCCTTGAGTCCGAAGGTGAGCAGAGCCAGGCCCACCGTCCCCATGAAGCCGTACTTCCACTGGACGATCTGTTCGAGTCCCAGCGTGATGAATGGCATGGCGATCACTCCTCCGGTGGTGAAGGGGCGTCGGCGCTCGCACTCCGTTGTGCCGCTCGGACGCTACCTGCGACTCTCGGCAACCAATCAACTCACTCTGTAATTTGACCGGTTGACTTGAGTTCAGTCTTCCCTACGGGCGAGTAGTCGTAAACTTGTCTGGTTGTACGGCTGGTTGGTGTCGACCCGATGACGATTAGAGCGGTTGTCGGCGCCATCTCCTCAGTCTGGACCCGAAGTTGTATGGTTGACAGGTGACAAATCGTGAGTCCGTGACACCTGACGGTAAGCGTCAGTACCAGCGAGTCGCCGATCAGCTGCTGAAGGGCATCAACAGCGAAAAGTGGAGGCCGGGCGACCGGCTCCCGACGCAGGAGCAGCTGGCCGAGCAGTTCGGTGTCTCCCGCGCCACGATCAACGAAGCGCTGCGGGTGCTCCGGGAGAAGCGTCTGATCGTCACCCGGCAGGGCAGCGGGACGTTCGTCCGGGGCGGGCCGCAGGAGGGTGCCGCCCCGTCCCGCTCCGGCGCCCCGGTCGAGGTCGGGCACGAGGACGACGACGTGTGGGCCGTCGTTTCGGAGAGCATCCCCCCGGTGCTGTTGAAGCCTTATCTGGAAGAGGCGTTCGAGGCCACCGAGGTGCGGCTCGATGTGTTCTCGATGACCACCGAGTCGCTGGCCGCGCGGGTGTCCGACCAGAAGAACCGCATCATGACCGGGGTCATCCAGCCGCCCCGGAGCATCAGGGCCCGTCTCATGCTCCCCGACTGCGACTCCCCGCACCTGGCGATCCCGCGGCCCGTGGACGGCTCGGACGATCCCCGGGTGCGGCGGCGGCTGAAGGGGATCCTGCAGAGTCACGCGACGATGCTCAGGGAGGCCCTCTTCGAGCTGCGCTACCAGGGGTTCGTGCCCGAGGTCGAGGTCGAGGTGCGGTTGGTGCCTTTCTCGCCCCAGATGAAGCTGTACATTCTGAACCGCCGACTGGCGCTCCAGGGCCTCTACGTGACGGAAGAGGGCACCATCCCGCTCCCTCCCGACCGAGAGGAAGTCGAGATCTTCGACGCCTACGGCACGGGAGCGACCCTCTTCCCGTACCGTGCCTCGGCCGACGCCACACCCGATCAGGTCGGCATTGTGCGCACGTTTCAGGCGTTCTTCGATTCGAACTGGGACAACCTAGCCGCAAGGGCGGACTTCTGATCGTGTCGCATGCGACGGCCACCCCCGCACCCCCGGACACCGCGTCTTCGGACACCGCATCTCCGGACGCCGCGTCTTCGGACACCGCATCCGTTCGGGAGGTGCGGGGCATGCTCTCCCGTGCCCGATGCGTCGTACTCGACTTCGACGGACCCATTGCCCGGCTCTTCGCCGGCGGGCACCGAAGCCAGGAGAGCGTGGCGGGCGACATCGCCGAGGAGCTGCTGAGGATCGCGGCATCGCACCGCCTCGACCTGGCCGGACCCAGAGGCAGCAAGGACCCGCACGAGGTCTTCAGTACGTACGCGCGGGCCGCGGCCGACCGCGACGGCGCGCATCCGTGGCGCATCGCCGTCGACGAGATGCAGAGCGCTCTGACCACCTGGGAGCTCAAGTCGGCCGAGTACGCGGAGCCGACGCCCGGCGCCGCGGCCTTCATCCGCGCCTGGAGCGGGTCGGCCGGGTGCAGGCCGGCGGGTGCGCCTCTGCCGGAGCACAAGCGGCTGGCGGTGGCGTCCAACAACCATCAGGGAGCCATCACGCGCTACCTCGAACGTGAGGAGCTGCTGGGGTTCTTCGACGGCCCGGTCATCGGCCGGAGCGAGGCCGATGTGCGGCTCATGAAGCCGAACCCCTGGGTTCTGCACGAGGTCGTGCGGGCGTCGGGGGCCGACGCGTCGGAGCACCTGCTGATCGGTGACTCGCTCTCGGACCGGCAGGCCGCGCGGAGTGCGGGGATGCCCTTTCTCGGCTATCACCGCAAACCCGGGAAGCGGCAGGCGCTGCGGGCCCCGGGGCCGGACGGCCACCAGGTGCCGGTGATCGCGGCCATGCAGGTGCTGGCCGACGCCGTCGGCGCTCCGTGAGGCGTACAAGTGCGGTAGATCGGCTGCGAGTTGTACCTTCCTTATATGGATCGCGACGAGGTGGCCGGACCGGCCCGTGAGCCCGGTTGCCGCCCGGGCGTCCCGGGCCGCCCGGTTCATGCGGTGTGTGGCCGCGTCGCCGTGGGCCGGACCTGCCTGTGACGGCGCTCCCGGCACCCGCCGTCGTGGCGCCCGCGGCCGGTGCGAAGCCCAAAGCGGCGTCCGGACCCCGGGCGGCGGGGACGGCGTCCGAGGCCCGGACGCGCGCGGCCGCGCTGGTGCCGGACGAGAGCCTGCTGGTGGGGCCGCTGAACGGGTACCACCACGAGACGTACGCGTTCCCGCTGCCGGCCGATGACGGTTCCGGGGCGCAGACCTGGTGGAAGTGCCGGTATCCACGGGCGGGGCTGCTCCGGTTCGATCTGCGCCGGTTCGCTTCGGAGGAGGCGCTCCTGGGCGCTCTGCAGGGCCGCGTCACCCGCATACCCGTACTCGTCGAGCGCAGGGGGATCTCGCTCTACTCGTTCATCGAGGGGCGGACGCTCGGCGAGGTCTGCCCCCTCGGGACTCCGCTGTCGCGACGTCACCTGAACCAGCTCGGCGGACTCTTCCGTGAGCTGACCTCGGTCGACGTCGACGAGACCGGCTTCGCGGGCAGCGCGGGGGCGGGTGGCCTGTCTGCCGGTCGGGAAGACGATCCGGCCGCCTTCCTGACGCGGTTGATCGGTTTCACCGAGTATCACGTCTACCGCCGCCACTTGCCGCGTTACGGCTCGCTCTTCGCGGAACTCGGCGTACACGGCGCCGCCCTGGACCGCCTGCGGCGCGAGGCGGCGAGGCTGACGCCTCGCCCCTTCACTCTGGTCCACGGCGACCTGCACCGGGAGAACTTCATCGTCGACGCCGACGGTGACCTCTGGACCATCGACTGGGAACTGGCCATGGTCGGTGACCCTCTCTACGACCTGGCGACGCATCTCCATCTGATGGGCTACCCACAGAAGGAGAGCGAACGGGTCACCGGACTGTGGTGCGAAGCGGTCGAGAGTGCCCGGCCCGGCGCCTCTGCCGGGTGGGAACGGGATCTTCCGGTGTTGCTGAAGTACAAGCAGGTGCAGTCCGTCTACACGGATGTGATCCGTACGGCGCTCGCCCCGGGACAGGGTCAGGGACAGGGGCGGGGGCCGGGTCCGAGGCTGCCGGCTCGGGCCCCCGGACGCATTCGTGAGGTCCTGGCAGCGGCAGCGATACCGCTGGAACTGGCCCGGGTTCCGACGTCCCGGCAGGTCCGCACCGCGTACGAGAACTGGTTCATGTCGCAGGCGCCCACTACCACTTCCCCTGCTACCGCCCCCTGACTTCTCCCGGACGCTGGAGTCAGGAGCGCTGGCGACGCGGGGCGATCCCGACCACGAGTTCAGGTTCGGTCTCGAACGGGTGCTGGACGGGACCGGGTCCCTGGTGGAGGCCGCGGGCGCGGGACTGAGGGGGCGGGGCGGCGAGGCGATGACCCTGCGGTCCGTCCCCACCCGGCGCTTCCGGCTGTCGGCGTCCGGCCCGCCCGTCGCCCGTGCGACCGCTCGGACGTCAAGTCCGGTTGAGGTCAAGGCGTACGCTTCATGGTCATGAGCGGAGAGACACCCGAGCCGCCCGCGACGGCGTCGGAGCGTGCGGCCCCCGCGCCACATGCGCCGATGAGCCTGCGTGAGCGCAAGAAGCAGCTGACGTACCAGGCGATCTCCGATGCCGCGATCGCGATGTTCGTGGAGCGGGGCTTCGACAAGGTCTCGGTGGCGGAGGTGGCGGCCGCCGCGGACATTTCCAAGCCGACGCTGTTCCGGTACTTCCCGGCCAAGGAGGACCTGGCCCTGCACCGGTTCGCCGACCACGAGGACGAGTCCGCCCGCGTGGTCGCCGCCCGCGCGGACGACGAGGCCCCGCTGGACGCCCTGCGCCGCAACTACCTGGACGGTCTGGAGCGACGCGACCCGGTGACCGGGCTCTGCGATGTGCCGCAGGTGCTGGCGTATCAGCGGATGCTGTACGGGACGCCGTCCCTGGTCGCCCGCATGTACACCTACCAGGGCCGCTCGGAGGCGGCGCTCGCCCGCGCGCTGGGCGACCGGGTGCGGGACAGGCTGGCCGCGGGCCAGATCATCGCCGTACTGCGCATCCTGGCCCTGGAGAACTGGCGGCGGATCGAAGCGGGGGAGAGCGCGGACCAGGTGTACGACGGCGCGGTCGAAGCGGCCGAACTCGCCTTCGTGCAACTGCGGTCGGGACTCGGCGCGCAGTAGCGGCCGACGCGGTGCGCGGCCTCGGCCGTCCGCCGGGCACGGGGCCGCTCAGGCGGGGACGTCGTCGGCGTGCACCACCGCTTCGGCGATCTCGCGCACCCGGTCGAGCGTGATGCCGGTGCGCTGTTCCACGGCGAGGGGATGGTCGGTGGGTTCCAGCTCGATCCGGGGACGCAGGCCGATCGGCCGGGTGTGGGCGTTCGTCTTGAGGTTGGTCGTGCGGGGCGAGTACAGCCCCAACTCGGTGCTCAGCCACCCGAAGTACGGCTGCTCGGACTCCCGGCCGGGCGTCTCCCACACGTCGAGGGCCCGCCCGAAGTTCTCCCGGCTGAGCGAGACCCAGACACCCCAGGAGAACGGCTCCTCGCTGCCGAGGACGGGTATCTCGATCAGGCCCTTGATGAAGTAGTGCTCGTGTCTGACGATGCACTGGTCCGAGGAGAGCATGCTGTCGGGATCGTTCTCCAGGCTCGCGTCCCAGAGGTCGGGTGCCATGGTCGAGTACCCCATCGGGAGTTCCGCGTGGTGTTCGCCGCAGCAGGAGCAGGTGTAGCCGGGGTCGATAGCCATGGGCGGGATCCTAGGCCGTGTGGTTCCGGGGGCGGGCGTACGAGGTCCGTTCCCTTCCCCTGCGTACACCCGCCCTGCGCGCCTACACGGAACGGCCGAGCATGTCCTCCCGTACGTCGGCCCACTCCAGGGAGTGGCGGATGCCCTCCGCCAGCGAGTACCGCGGCTGCCAGCCCAGCAGCCGCTTCGCCCGGTCGCTCCGGGTGTACGCCCCCGCGACATCGCCCGGCCGGGCTTCGGCGTCGACCGCGGGCACGGGTGCCTCGACCACGCTGTTGAAGGCGTCGAGGAGCTCGCGCACGGTGGTGCCCGTGCCGGAGCCCAGGTTGATGACGGTGGAGGTGGCCACCGGCCCGGACCCCGCGACCGGCAGGACGGCGTCGAAGGCGCGGAGCGCGGCCACATGCGCGGCGGCGAGGTCCCAGACGTGGACGTAGTCGCGGATGCCCGAACAGTCGCGCGTCGGGTAGCCGGTTCCGGTGACCTGGAACGCGGTGCCCTCCTCCTGCGCCTGGATCATCTTGCCCAGGGCGTGGCTCGGGCGACGCAGCTGAAGTCCCGTACGCATCTTCGGATCTGCGCCGATCGGGTTGAAGTAGCGCAGGGACAGCACACGCAGAGGCTGCGTGGCGGCGATGTCGGTGAACATCGCCTCGCACACCGCTTTGGTGCGCGCGTACGGGCTCTGCGGGGCGACGGGGGAGTCCTCGTCGACCGTCAGATCGGCGTCCGCGCCGTAGATGGAGGCGGACGAGCTGAAGATCATGCGGGTACAGCCGTTGCGCAGGAGGTGGCCGGCGAACTCCAGGCTCTTGGCCACGTTCGCCCGGTAGTAGCCGACCGAGTCCGGGACCACGATCAGGGCCGCGCAGTGGACGACGGCGTCGATGTCCGGGTGCTCGGCGAAGACCCGGTCGATCAGCGGGCCGTCCGCGATGTCGCCCTCGTGGAAGACCCGCCCCGTCGTGAACTCCTGTCTGCCCGTGACCAGGTTGTCGAGGACGACCGGAGTGATCCCCGCGTCCGCACAGGCGGACGCGACCGTGCTGCCGATGTAGCCCGCGCCTCCGGCTATCAGGACCTTCATGCCGTGCCTGCCTCTCTGTGGCTTTCCGCGTTGCCGCCTCCGGCCGGTGGGGGTGCGCGACGCCGCAGGGCCGGGCCGGCGGGCGGAGGCGGAGCTGCTGAGGCGATCTTAGGCGAGCGCGGTCGGCCGCCCGGCCGTATCCGGCACCGTTCCATGCAGCCGTCCCGCTAGTCGCGAGATCCGAGCAGCGCCATGTCGTCCTCGTCGAGCGTCAGCCGGCCGGCGGCCATGTTCTCCTCCAGGTGGGCGAGCGAAGCGGTGCCGGGGATCTGGACGATCGAGGGCGAGCGGGCCAGCCCCCACGCGAGGGCGACCTGGCGCACCGTCGCGCCGTGCCGTTCCGCGACCTTCCGGATGTTCTCGCCGCCGAGCTCGGTGTGGCCGCCGCCGAGTGCGAAGAACGGCATGTACGCGATACCGGCGTCCGCGCACGCGTCGACGAGCGCGGCATCCGCCTGGTCGAGCACGCCGAACCGGTTCTGCACGGCGGCGACCGGCGCGACGGACCGTGCCTCCGCGAGCTGCTCGCGCGTCACATTGCTGACGCCGAGCTGCCGGATCAGCCCTTCCTCGCGCAGCGCGGCCAGCACCTCGAATCGTTCGCCCAGCGACTCGGCGGTCCCCGAAACCAGCCGTCCCACCCTGAGGTTCACCAGGTCGAGGGTCTCGACCCCGAGGTCCTCCAGATTCCGTTCCACCTCCCCGCGCAGCTGATCGGGGCGGGCCTCGGCGTACATCTCGCCGGTCTCGTCCCGCAGCGGGCCGACCTTGGTGGCGATGGTGACGTCGGCGGGGTACGGGTACAGGGCCTCGCGCAGGAGGTCGTTGGCGCGGTGGGTGGGGGAGAAGTAGAACGCGGCGGTGTCGATGTGCCGCGCCCCGAGTTCGACGGCGCGCCGGACCACGGCCACCGCGGTCGCGGTGTCACCGGCGGGCCCGCTCCACCGCCCCGGCAACTGCATCGCGCCGAAGCCGATCCGCGGGACGGAGACGGCGCCGCCCAGCTCGAAGGTGCCGGGGCCCGGGGCGGAGGGGGAGGGTGCGTTGTCCGGTGAGGAAGCCATGAAGGCAGCTTGCCCGTCGAAGGGCCGGATCCGCACACGGGCGCCGGGATCAGTGGCCCGAACGGAGTTCCATGACGTCGGCGACCACGCAGCTGACGTTGTCGGGGCCACCGGAGCGGTTGGCAAGGGCGATGAGTTCGCGCACCGCCTGCTCGGGATCGCCGATCGCGGCGAGTGCCCGGTGAATCCCTTCGTCCGGCACGACGCCCGACAGGCCGTCGGAGCAGAGCAGATAGCGGTCGCCCTGCCGCGCGTCGTGCAGGCGCATGTCGGGTGTGGCTTCGGCGTCCCCGGCCAGGGCCCGGATCAGCAGCGATCGCTGAGGGTGGGAGGCGGCCTCCTCCGGCCCCGGACCCGGTCGGCCGGACAGCGGCGGCGCGCTGTCCGGCCGACCCGTGCCCCGCCGCGGTCCGGGCACGCCGGCTCCGTGCGCGAGAACCCGCCCCGCGGGCCGGCCCGGTCAGGCGCCGACGTAGGCCGCGAGGTGCTCGCCGGTGAGGGTGGAGCGGGCGGTGACGAGGTCGGCGGGCGTGCCCTCGAAGACGATCCGGCCGCCGTCGTGACCGGCGCCGGGGCCGAGGTCGATGATCCAGTCGGCGTGCGCCATGACCGCCTGGTGGTGCTCGACGACGATGACCGACTTGCCGGAGTCGACGAGCCGGTCGAGCAGGCCGAGGAGCTGCTCGACATCGGCGAGGTGCAGGCCGGTGGTCGGCTCGTCGAGGACGTAGACACCGCCCTTGTCGGCCATGTGGGTGGCCAGCTTCAGCCGCTGCCGCTCGCCGCCGGACAGTGTGGTGAGCGGCTGGCCGAGGCTGAGGTAGCCGAGCCCGACGTCGGCGAGCCGTTCGAGGATCCGGTGCGCGGCCGGTGTGCGCGCCTCACCGTCGCCGAAGAACTCCTCGGCCTCGGCCACCGACATCGCCAGCACCTCACTGATGTCGCGCCCGCCGAGGTGGTACTCCAGCACCGACGCCTGGTACCGCTTCCCCTCGCACTCCTCGCAGGGGGTGGCGACGCCGGCCATCATCGCCAGGTCGGTGTAGACGACGCCGATGCCGTTGCACGTGGGGCAGGCACCCTCGGAGTTGGCGCTGAACAGGGCCGGCTTCACGCCGTTGGCCTTCGCGAACGCCTTGCGGATCGGGTCGAGCAGTCCGGTGTACGTCGCCGGGTTGCTCCGTCGCGAGCCCTTGATCGGGCTCTGGTCGACCGACACCACGCCCTCACCGGCGGGGACCGACCCGTGCACGAGCGAACTCTTGCCGGAGCCGGCTACGCCGGTGACGACGGCGAGCACCCCGAGCGGGATGTCCACGTCGACGCCCTGCAGGTTGTTCGCCGTCGCGCCGCGGATCTCCAGCGCGCCGGTCGGCTTGCGTACCGTCTCCTTGACGGCGGCCCGGTCGTCGAGATGGCGGCCGGTGACGGTGTCACCGGCCCGCAGCTCCTCGACGGTGCCCTCGAAGCAGACGGCGCCGCCCGCCGTACCGGCGCCGGGACCGAGGTCGACGACGTGGTCGGCGATCGCGATCAGCTCCGGTTTGTGCTCGACGACGAGCACCGTGTTGCCCTTGTCCCGCAGCCGCAGCAGCAGGTCGTTCATCCGCTGGATGTCATGGGGGTGCAGGCCCGCGGTGGGCTCGTCGAAGACGTACGTGACATCGGTGAGCGAGGAACCGAGGTGGCGGATCATCTTGACGCGCTGCGCCTCGCCGCCCGACAGCGTGCCCGCCGGCCGGTCGAGCGCGAGGTAGCCGAGGCCGATCTCCACGAACGAGTCGAGGGTCTCCTGCAGCGCGGTGAGCAGCGGCGCCACCGAGGGCTCCTCCAGGCCGCGGATCCATTCGGCGAGGTCGCGGATCTCCATCGCGCAGGCGTCGGCGATGTTGATCCGCTCGATCTTCGACGACCGGGCCCCCTCGCTCAGCCGCGTCCCGTCGCACTCGGGGCAGGTGGCGAAGGTGACCGCCCGCTCCACGAACGCCCGGATGTGCGGCTGCAGCGACTCCTTGTCCTTGGACAGGAACGACTTCTGGATCTTGGGAATCAGCCCCTCGTAGGTGAGGTTCACGCCCTCGACCTTCACCTTGGTCGGTTCCCGGTACAGGAAGTCCTGCATCTCCTTCTTCGTGTACTTGCGGATCGGCTTGTCCGGGTCGAGGAGGCCCGACTCGGCGTAGACCCGGACCGTCCAGAAGCTGTCGGACTTCCAGCCGGGGATGGTGAACGCGCCCTCGGCGAGCGACTTGGAGTCGTCGTAGAGCTGGGTGAGGTCGATGTCGGAGACCGTGCCCCGGCCTTCGCAGTGCGTGCACATGCCGCCGGTGCGGGAGAAGGTCGCCTTCACCGCCTTCTTGGCACCGCGCTCGACGGTGATCGCGCCGCTCGCCCGGACCGAGGCGGTGTTGAAGGAGTACGCGCTGGGCGGGCCGATGTGCGGCTTCCCGAGCCGGCTGAAGAGGATGCGCAGCATCGCGTTGGCGTCGGTGGCGGTGCCGACCGTGGAGCGGGGGTCGCCGCCCATCCGCTGCTGGTCGACGGCGATGGCGGTCGTCAGCCCTTCGAGTACGTCGACCTCGGGACGCGCCAGTGTCGGCATGAAGCCCTGCACGAAGGCGCTGTACGTCTCGTTGATCAGCCGCTGCGACTCGGCGGCGATCGTGTTGAACACCAGCGAACTCTTGCCCGAGCCGGAGACGCCGGTGAACACCGTCAGGCGGCGCTTCGGGATCTCGATGCTGACGTCCTTGAGGTTGTTCTCGCGCGCGCCGTGCACGCGGATCAGATCGTGGCTGTCGGCAGTGTGCGGCGCGGACGACTGCGTGTCCGTCCTCGGGGCCATGCTCATCGTGTCTCCATCTGTCGGGCGGGGGCCGCTTTCGCGGTCCCCGTCGGCGTCGCTCGGCTCGATCTGCTCGGCTGCGGGCCGTACGCCTGGTTCTCCTTCGATCCGGCCGCTCCGCCCGCTCCGCCCGCTTCGGCCCGTGAAACCTCCGGGCCCCGGCCACGCGGCGTGCCCAGCCGAGGGAAGCGTCGACCGGTCGGCGGCCGTCGTGCAACGGCCCGCGGCCGGGCGTCCCGGTCGCCCCTCGTGCCGGGCCTGCCGCGGCGCGGGGAGAAGCGGAACCAGCGGTACGGGGTGGGGGCGCACGGGTCGAAGCCGGTGCGCGGGGCGCACCGGTCGCCCCGCTCCTGCGGCAGCGCGTCGACCTCGTGGGCCTCGGCTGCCCCCGCGATCATGGACACGCCGCGGGTGTGGGCCCGGCCCCGGTCGAGGATAGCGGCAGGGCGGCGCTAAGGCTTCGGCCATGGCTGAGGACGGTAGCCCCGGCCCCTCGTCGCGCGTGGGCGTATTCCTGCCGGCAGGTCTTTTACCGGCCACCACTCGGCGGTGACCAGGCGTGACGACCGCCGAACCGGGGGGCGTCCGGTACCTCGGATCGGCCGAGACTCCCGAGTCCCCGAACCCGCACCACGTCGGCCAGTCGGAAACCGGGTGCGGACTGTCGGTGCGGTGGTGTGTGATCGAGGGCATGGCGATTGTGTTGCGCAAGCCGGGAGTCGACGGGCTGAGCGAGGCTGTGGGCGTGCTGCGGGAGTGGCAGTACGACGGGGCGCCGATGCAACTGCATCCGGGGGACCTGGGCTGGTTCTGGCGGTTGAGTGCCGAAGCGACCGCTGCGGCGGTCAGGATGTGGAGCCGGGACGGACGGATTCTCGCCGTCGGGCTGCTGGACGGCCCCCGGTTGTTGCGGCTGACGATCGCGCCGGACGCTCAGCGGGAGGAGGCGCTGGCGCAGCGGTTGGTCGATGACGTGACCGAGCCGGAGCGCGGTGTGCTGCCCGAGGGGAGGGCGGACATCGAGGCGCCGATGGGTGCACTGGTCCAAGATCTGCTGTTCGAGGACGGCTGGAACGCCGACGAGCCGTGGACACCGCTGTGCCGCGACCTCACGGAGCCGGTGAATGACCCAGGCGTGCGGATCGAGGTGGTCGGGCCGGAGCGGGCGCACGTGTATGCCGCCGTACATCGGGCAGCGTTCGACGGGTCGAGGTTCACGGAAGAGCGCTGGCACGCGATGGCGGGCGGATTGCCGTACGCCGATGCCCGGTGTCTGGTCGCGTACGACGACCAGGGCAACGCGGTGGCGGCGGTGACGGTGTGGTCGGCCGGTCCGGATAGGCCCGGGTTGCTCGAACCGATGGGCGTGCACCGGGAACATCGCCGTCACGGCTACGGCGAGGCGATCACCGTCGCCGCGGCGGCCGCACTCCAGGAGCTGGGCTCGTCGAGCGCGATCGTCTGCACCCCGAGTTCCAATGTCGGCGCCGTCGCCACCTACAAGTCAGCCGGCTTCCAGCAACGCCCCGAGGTCCGGGACCGACACCGGGACGCAGAGCAGGTTCGCTGAGACGCGGGCCCGGATCGGATCGGCTTTGGTGAGATGGGAGCGGGCCGCTCGAGACGGGACACGAGGACGACAGTGTCCTGTCCCGGATAACTGTGGGCATGGTGGGGTCCTGACCTGTGGTGCTTACGGTTGAGTGGGCCGAGCCGGCTCCTCCTGTCCCGCTCAACCGTAGGCAGCCGCCTCTGGGGGTGTGCATCGCGAAGTCCACCGATGGCCCTGGCGTTCCTGGTGGGGTGAGCCTGCGGGATCCCACTGGGCCCGGGTGTGCCGGTGCGCCGGCCTGAGCCTGCTCATGCGATTCGGCCCGGCGCACCTGCGGCAGCACCCCCGAGCGCCTGGCGGAGTGTCAGCGCGCTGCGAGGTTTGCGAGCAGCTCGGCGGCGGGCTTCGGGCGGGCGAGCCAGCGCAGGTGGCTCCCTTCGAGTGTCCGAACCTCAAAGGGGTTGTCGGGTGTGAGCGCGTCGGCTTCGCGGATCATTCGATCCTGCATGGCGAGCGGAATGCTGGCATCGTTGGCCAGGCGCACGTAGGTCTTGGGAATCCGGCCCCAGGTCGTGGCCTGTGCCCGGTCGGCAGACGTACCGATATCCAGGTTCTCATCGGGCTGGAAGGTGTTCAGGAACGTCCGGAACTCATCGTCGGTGAGGTCGGCGGAGAAGGCTTGCCTGAACGCGGCGAGCGCCGCCGGGTCAGCGGTTCGGAAGTTGGTCCGGATCAGACCGAGCTCGGTCGGGTTCCCGACGACCGCCGGAGCGAAGGCGCCCAGGTCGACTTCCGCCATCTCCGGCTCGGCGTTGTAGTCATTGACGTCCAGGTCGACAGGACACCAGGCGGAGACGTAAGCGATCCGGTCGATCAGCTCAGGCCGGGAGTTGCCGACCGCGGTGATCGTGATGCCACCCCTGCTGTGGCCGACGAGGATGGTGGGCCCGTGCCGCTTCGCCCGTTCGAGGACTTCGATCACGTGGGCGGCATTGTCGGCGAGTGTGACTCCCTTGATGCTCCCCGGTTCCGTGGCGAGCGCGTTCAGATCCTGAGGAGCCTGGTAGGCCGCGGGGAATGTCGCCTTGAACCCGTGCCCCGGAAGGTCGACCGCAACCGAGCGGTGCCCGAGTAAGGCGAGCTCGGCCTGCAGCGGAGCGAACGAGAACGAATTCGCGAAGGCCCCATGAACAAAAACGAATGTCGGCAGATTCTGCATGCCTCAGCCTCCAACAGAACGATCTCCGGAGCAAGATCCAGGGTTCAGGAGGGCTTCGATATGTCTCGCTGCGGTCTCGATGGTGGTGGTGCTGATCCATGTGCGGCTGGTGCCTTGAAGGGGTGCCTGCATCGGGAAGCGGGGGTGGAATTCGGCGATGGCCTGCGTGACAAGGAGAAGGCCGTGGCGGAGCTCGGCGCGATGGGTGAGCTGGTAGTGGCGGTGAGCGAGGCAGGACCAGAGCCGACCAGTGGCGTCCGCACAGATGTTGATCACTGCCGGGCCGTATCGCCGTACGGGACCAAACCCCTCGTCCGGGTGATTACGCAGTCCGGCGCGATCCCCCACGGCCGGGCCGCGTCTCTTGACTGCTGAGGCGAGGTGACGGGCTTTTGGTAAGGCTCGTAAGGTGTAGGCATGTGGACCCAGCACATCCAGGCTCTGTAATCACGAGGCGTTGAGGGCGATGCCGTAGGGCGTCGCCCTCGTTGGCGTGCCTGTTTACGTGATCCATCTCCCTTGTGCCGTCCACACCGAGGCGGCGAGGTGCCGGGGCCTCGTTCTTCTTGAGACGGCGGCTTTTGAGAGCGCGTGCAGGCACGGTCCCTTCCCTTCACCGTCGCCTGGAGTGCCTCGTGCCTGCGTTGCTTCCCCCTGCCCTCGAACCGTTTATCGACTTGCTGCGCTGCCCGGTGTGTCGCGCCCGTCTCCGACCCGACCGTGGCTCACTGCGCTGCCCGGAGGGCCACACTTTCGACATCGCCCGTCAGGGCTACGTCAGCCTGCTGACGGGCATCCGCGCCACCAGCGGTGACGACGCAGCCATGGTTCAGGCCCGAAACCGGTTCCTGTCCACCGGCAGGTACGCCCCTATCCACCAGACCCTGACTCGTATGACAGCCGACGCCCTGCCTGGTCAAGGCACGGTCGTAGACGTCGGATGCGGCACCGGCTACTACCTGGGCGGCGTACTCGATCAACTGCCCGGCATCCGCGGCCTGGGGCTGGACACGTCAGCACGCGCCCTGCGCTCAGCAGCCCGAGCCCATCCGCGAGCTGCTGCGGCGAGCTGGGACGTCTTCCGCCCCTTCCCCTTGGTTGACCAGGGGGTCGACGTCGTGCTGGACGTGTTCGCCCCGCGCAACCCGTCCGAGTTCCACCGAGTGCTCCGTCCGACCGGCCGGTTGATCGTGGTGCGCCCCATCGAGCGGCACCTGGCCGAGCTACGGGGCCAGATCCCAGCGATGGTCACGATCGACCCGGACAAGGAACAGCGCCTGCAACAGGCGTTGGACCCCTACTTCCAGGCCGCCGGTACCCAGCACGTTGAATACACCACGCCCCTGACCAGGCAAGAAGCCATCGACCTGGTGGGGATGACACCGAGCGCACGCCACCTGACCCACGCGGACCTGAGCGGCCACGGCTCCCTACCCAGTCAGGTGACCGTCTCCGTGCTGGCCACCTCCTACCAGCCTCGGTAACCACGAGCGGGCGGATACGCCTGCTGCACCGACGAACCAATGGGTGCGCCTGACGCCCCACCTTCCCGGCAATTCGGGCAAGGTGGGGCGTCTGTCCGCTGGCCGTCGTGATCTCCCAGGCCACCCGACAGCCGGAGCGGTGGGCACTGCCCTCGCGGGCAGGTGGCTCTGGTGGGCTGGTCGCTGCGCAGGTCGTCCGGGACCCGTTCACTTCACACTGCAGACTCGGCGGGAAATCGCAGATATACCGGGAACGGACACTGTCCTGTCCCAGATAACTGTGGGCAGGGTGAGGCTCTGACCTGCGGTGCCTACGGTTGTGCGGGACGGGTTGGCGGTTGGTGTCCCGCTCAACTGTAGGCAGCGTGGTTGTTCACCCGCGGAGCCAGGCCAGCAGGCGCCGTGGAGTCGGTCGCGAGGTGCTGGCTGCCATGACTTGGGGAGCCGGCTTGGCTCTCCTGGCTTGTTGGGCGAGTCGGTACTCGTCGGCTTCACGGATGAGTTTCTGAGAGCGGATCTGGTGTAACTCGAAGTGCATGCCGCTCCCTCCTACTGCTGGAGCTCCATGACGTCGGCGACCACGCAGCTGACGTTGTCGGGGCCGCCGGAGCCGTTGGCGAGGGCGATGAGTTCGCGGACCGCCTGCTCGGGTTCACTGATCTCGGAGAGCACCCGGTGGATCTCTTCGGTCGGCACGACGGTCGACAGGCCGTCGGAGCAGAGCAGGTAGCGGTCTTCCCGCTGGGCGTCGTGCAGACGCATGTCGGGGGTGCCATCGGCTCCTTGGCCCAGGGCTCGTAGCAACAGGGACCGCTGGGGGTGGGAGGCGGCTTCCTCCGGGGTGAGGCGTCCTTCGTCGACCATCGACTGCACCATGGTGTGATCGTGGGTGATCTGGAACAGCTCTCCGTCGCGCAGGAGGTAGACGCGGGAGTCGCCGATGTGGACGAGGGCCAGCTGTGAGCCGGTCCAGAGCATCGCGGTGAGTGTGGTGCCGGCCTCTTCGGGCGATGAGGCGGGTCCGGCGACGCCGTTGACGGCCTGTTTGGCCTGTTCGATGGCGTCCTCGAGGAGGTTGAGGAGATCGCCTGCCGGGATGCTGTCGGTTTCGAGGCGCTTGAGCGCGTCGACGGCGGCGGCACTTGCGGGGGCTCCTCCGCTGCCGAAGCCGTCGGCGACTGCGAGCAGGCGGGACCCTGCGTAGGCGGTGTCCTGGTTGCTCTCACGGACAAGGCCCGTGTCGGAAAGAGCGGCGTAACGGATTCCCAGGGGCTTAGCGGTCGGAGACATAGCGGGGTCCTTCCAGGACAGATGGCCGATGAGGAAGGAAGCGAGGTCTCGCCGCGCGGCGGTGTCGGCCTCGACCTGGGCCCAGAACGCGCGGACCTCCCGGGCTGCCGGGCCTGCCTCCAGCGTGCAGACGTGCTGGATGCGGGCCAGGGGCATCCCCAGGCGCCGGAGCCAGGCGACCAGCCGGGCTTGCTCCAGCTGTTCCGGGGCGTAGAGACGGTAGCCGGTCACCGGGTCGACGCGAGCGGGAGTTAGCAGACCGAGCTCGTCGTAGAGACGCAGCGCCTTCGGTGACAGCCGGGATGCCTTCGCGAACGTCCCGATAGTCAGCAACCCCATGCCCGCTCTCCTCCTCATGCCGAGCATGTCGCCCGGCCTCACCGATGCTGTGGCCTCCCCCAAGGTGAAGGTCAACCAGGGGTCCTGTTCGGCTCGGTCAGATGGTCTCCCACTCGCTCGGGGGCTGAGTGATCAGTCGAGGACGCCGATCTGTCGATGGGCCTCGATGTCTCATCTGGCCGTGGACGCGGGTTGTGTCTCTCGGAGGGTTCAGGAGGGCCTCGATCTGTCTTGCTGTGGCCTCGGTGGTCGTGCTGAGCCATGTGCGGCTGGTGCCTCGGAGGGGCGCCTGCACCGGGAAGCAGCGGTGGAATTCGGCGATGGCCTGTGTGACGACGTGGAGGTCGTCGCTGTGCCTACACATGACCGAGACAGAGCCGTACACGCCTACAGAAAAGCGGGACTGCCTACACCTCACAGAGACAGGACAGACACCTATTGTCCGTTCCCAAAGGGCCGTGCGGGTGGCGTGGCGCACTTTTGCAAGCGGGTGCTTGCAATAGTTAGCAAGGCGGGTGCACTATCGAGGTATGGCATCACTCAACGTCGGCAATCTCGGTGAATACCTGCGCGAGCAGCGGCGCAACGCGCAACTGTCGCTGCGGCAGCTCGCCGATGCCGCGGGGGTGTCCAATCCCTACCTCAGCCAGATCGAGCGCGGGCTGCGCAAGCCGAGCGCCGAGGTGTTGCAGCAGGTCGCCAAGGCGCTGCGGATCTCCGCCGAGACCCTCTATGTGCGGGCCGGGATTCTGGATGAGCGGGAGCGGGAGGAGCTGGAGACGCGGGCGGTGATTCTGGCCGACCCGTCCATAAACGAGCGGCAGAAGAGCGTTCTGCTGCAGATCTACGAGTCCTTCCGCAAGGAGAACGGGTTCGAGTCCGGACCGGAATCCGGCGTCGGAGCCGGATCGGAGACCGGCGGCGGGTCCGGAGCGGGTGCTGGTGCCGACGGCCCCCACAAGGCCGGCGGCAGCGATGCCGACGCGGCTTCCAAGCCTTGAAAGTCTTCAAAACCCTCACACTGAGTCTGATGATCCGGGAGGACCACAGTCATGGCCATCACCGATGACCTGCGCAAGACCCTCACCGACCCGACCCCCCTCTACTTCGCCGCCGGTACGGCCGACATCGCCGTCGAGCAGGCGCGCAAGGTCCCGGCTCTGATCGAGCAGCTGCGCGCGGAGGCGCCGGAGCGTATCGAGGCGGTACGCAACACCGACCCCAAGGCCGTGCAGGAGAAGGTCGCCTCGCAGGCCAAGGAGGCGCAGGCCACCGTGCAGGCCAAGGTCACCGAGGTGATCGGGTCGTTCGACAGTGACCTGCGGAAGCTGGGCGAGAACGCCCAGGACCTGGCGCTGCGGGGTCTGGGCGTGGCCGCGGAGTACGCGGTGCGGGCCCGGGAGACGTACGAGAAGGTCGCCGAGCGCGGTGAGCAGACCGTGAAGAACTGGCGTGGCGAGACGGCCGACGAGATCGTCGAGATCGCTGTCGTCGTCGAACCGCGCAAGGAGTCCCGGCCGACGGGCACCGCGAAGTCGCAGCCGACCGCCAAGCACGGTTCGGCCGCGAAGCCCGGTCCGGCCGCGAAGCCCGGTCCGGCCGCGAAGCCCGGTCCTGCCGCCAAGCCGGGGCCGGCCAAGGCCGCGCCCGCCCCGAAGGCCGTCCGGCCGGAGAGCAAGGCTCAGGCCGCGCCCGCCAAGAAGGAGCCCGCGCGCAAGCCCACCGCGAAGAAGACCACTCCGCCGACCACGAAGTAGGACCTCGACGCCCCGGCCGGACGGTGTGCCGGGGCACGGGATGGGCACCTTCGGGGGTGCCCGGCTCGTTGTCCCGGTACCTTGGCCGCGAGGCGCTCATCCACTTATTAGGCGGTGCACACCATGTTGCTCACAGGATTCAGCACACTCGTCTGGCTGCTCTACATGGTCATGCTCGTCCTGGCCGTGGTCGCACTGATCATGGCCGCCACGGCCCGTGAGGACGCCTACCGGGCCGCGGACAAGCAGAAGAAGTCCTTCTGGCTGATCATCCTCGGCATCACCGTAGCCGTGAATCTCTTCGTGCCGATACTGTTCCTGCAGCTTGCCGGAGCCGTCGCGTCCATCGTCTTCCTGGTGGACGTGCGACCCGCGCTGCAGGCGGTCTCGGGCGGTGGCCGGCGCGGTGGCTCCAGCAGCGACGGGCCGTACGGCCCCTACAACGGCGGGCGTTGACCGCTCGCGGCGGTTGTGGCGCCCGCGGTGCTCGCGGAGGACGTGGGTGGTGTCGGTGCGGGGCGGGGGCGCGGGATGCTCCGGCCCCGTTCGCCGTTCGCGCCCCACCGGCGGCTGTGCTCCTGGTCGCGGTCGAGCAGCAGGACCGCGACGTCGTCGGTCAGCTCGCCGCCGTTCAGCTCCCGCGCCTCGGTGACCGCCGCCTCCAGGAGGGCCTCGCCGGCGAACCCCTCCGCCAGCCGGCGGTTGATCATCGCGACCATGCCGTCCTGGCCGAGCCGCTGAGTACCGTCCGGTCCCACGCGCCCCTCGATCAGTCCGTCCGTGTACATCATCAGGCTCCAGGTGCCGCCGAGGTCCACCTGCCGGCGCGGCCACCGGGCGCGCGGCAGCAGGCCGAGGGCCGGGCCGCCGTCCTCGTACGGGAGAAGGCGCGCGGCCTGTCCGCGCCGGGCGATCAGCGGGGCGGGGTGGCCCGCCAGGCAGAGCCCGGCGCGCCTGCCCTCGGGCGCGATGTCGACGGTGCAGAGCGTCGCGAAGATCTCCTCGCTCTCCCGCTCGTGCTCCAGGACCTGCTGGAGCGTGGAGAGCAGTTCGTCCCCGCAGAGCCCGGCCAGGGTCAACGCCCGCCACGCTATGCGCAGTTCCACGCCGAGCGCCGCCTCGTCGGGGCCGTGCCCGCAGACGTCGCCGATCATCGCGTGGACGGTGCCGTCGGGCGTACGGACCGTGTCGTAGAAGTCCCCGCCGAGCAGCGCGCGGCTGCGGCCGGGGCGGTAGCGGGCCGCGAAGCGCAGATCGGAGCCTTCGAGCAGCGGGGTGGGGAGCAGGCCGCGTTCGAGACGGGCGTTCTCCTGGGCGCGGAGCCGGGACTCGGTGAGCTGGTGCTGGGCGGTGTCGGCGCGTTTGCGTTCGACGGCGTAACGGATGGCGCGGCTGAGGAGCAGTCCGTCGAGTTCGCCGCGGAAGAGGTAGTCCTGGGCGCCGACCCGTACCGCCTCGGCGCCCAGTTCGGCGTCGTCCTCCGCTGTGAGGGCGAGGACGGCGTGTCGCGGGGCGATCCGCAGAACGTGCGTGAGGGTGGCGAGCCCGTCGGCCCGCTCGGCGCCCTCGGGCGCGGTCGAGCGCGTCTCGTTGCCGGTGGGCAGGGCCAGGTCCAGCAGGATGCAGTCCACGTCGTCGGTGAGGAGCCGGCCCGCCTCGGTCAGGTTGCGGGCGGTGCGGATGCGGACCCGCGTGCCGGCCACGGCCGGGAGCTCCGGAACGGTGAACGTGCCTGCCGGGTCGTCCTCGATCAGCAGGAGGGTGAGGTGGGCGCCGTGGGAGGTCTCCGCAGCGGGAACGGTGTGCTGTTGTTGCTGCGGTACGGGTACGGGCATCGGTTTCGGGTTTCCTTCCCTCCCCCCGAGGGCGCGGCGGAACGTCGATCGACGACCCGCCAGACGGGGACGATAGCGTTCCGCGGCGGGGGAACGGAATGGCGTTCCGCGATCGGCCTCTGTCATATGCACCGCCATAAGCCGCGTCAGGTCACGGATCCGGCGAGATGCGCGGGCATGGGGGCGGATATCAGGGCATGACAAAGGTCACGCGAGGTGGTGGGGGCCGGTGGCGCGGGTCACTCCCACGAGAGGGCGGGTCACCCCCACGAGGGGCGGAGAGGCTTCGCCAGGGTGTCGGGGCCGCTTCGTCCTCGATCGCGGGCCGCGCCCGACGCGGCCCGCGCCCCGGCGTCCGGTCCGTGTCCCGGCGTCCGGTCCGCGCCCCGCGTCCGGCCGCGCCTGCGGATCCGGCCGGTTTCCCTACTTGTCCGGGCGTACGACTCCGAGGATCTGCATCGAGCCCGCGCCCGCCAGGGTGACGTTGCGGCCGGGGCGGGGGGCGTGGACGATCGCCCCGTCGCCGATGTACATGCCCACGTGGCTGGCGTCGCCGTGGTAGATGATCAGGTCGCCGGGGCGCATGTCCTTGACGGCGATGTGCGGCAGCAGCCGCCACTGCTCCTGCGAGGTGCGCGGGATCGGCCGGCCCGCCGCCGCCCAGGCCTGTGACGTCAGCCCCGAGCAGTCGTACGAACGGGGGCCCTCGGCCCCCCAGACGTACGGCTTGCCGATCTGCGCGGTCGCGAAGGCCACCGCCTTCTTGCCGCCGGCGCTCGCCTCGCGGTTGATGTCCTTCAGGGCGCCGGAGCTGAGCCAGGCCGTCTGCTGCTTGTACTCCGCCTCCTGCTCCAGCTTCAGCAGGCGGGCCCGCTCCTCCTTCTTCAGCTGGGATTCCAGCTTCTTCGCCGCGGCGATCTGCGCGTTGATCTTCCTCTTGGTCTCGGCCTGTTTGAGGCGGCTCGCTTCGAGCTTCTCCCAGTTGATGCTCGCGTCCTGGGTGTACGTCTCCAAGTCCTGCTGGGTCCTGGTCAGTTCGCCGAGGACGCCCTGCGCGGCCTGCTGACCCTCCCTGACCCGGGTCACGCCGTCCAGGAACAGCTGCGGGTCGTCGCTGAGCATCAGCTGGGCGCCGGGCGGCAGTCCGCCGGAGCGGTACTGCTCGCGGGCCTGGGCGCCCGCCTGGCTCCTGAGTTCGGCGATCTTCGCCTGGCCCGTGACTATGGCCCGGGCCAGCCTGACGATCTCGCCGGACTGCTTCTCGGCCTTCTCCTCGGCGAGGTTGTACGCGTCGGTGGCCGCCCCGGCCTTGCGGTAGAGGGCGTCGATCTCCTTGCGCACCTCTTCGAGGGTCTTCTTCGGCTTCGCCGCCTCGGACCCGGAAGGGGGCCGCGACGCGGCGGCGGAGGGGGGCGGGGGCTCGGGCGCGGCGAATGCCTGGACCGGCGCGGTGAGTACGGTCAGCGCGCAGGCCAGAGTGATCGCGGCTGCGGCACAGTGACGTCGGTTCACGAGATCCCCCTCCGAACAAACCCGATGAAACCTGTGGAACCGGTAGATCAACTGAATCTGATTTACCGTCAGTAACTTTGGTCGATGACGAGATCGTGCCATGCCGTACCGAAAAGCAACAGAGGCACATGGGCGCTTCCGCCGTCCTGGCGGCCCCGTGATCGCTGTCGCTTCCCTTCATCTGGACGAACGATGCCCCGCCCGTGTTCCCGCCCGCTTCCCCGTACGCGCGTTCGCCGGTCCTGTTCAGCGTGTGTTGGGCTGTCGGCCGGGCCGGACGGCGTCCCATTTCACTGTGACTTCGCCCTGGCGCCAGCGCCGCACCCCGTCCGCCAGCGGCCAGTCGGCCGACAGCGACCGCACCGCGGTGATCCAGCGCTGCCGGGCACCCAGCGAGGCGTACGGGGCGGCCGCGGCCCAGGCCCGGTCGAAGTCCCGCAGGAAGGCGTGGACCGGTTCGCCCGGCACATTGCGGTGGATCAGCGCCTTGGGCAGGCGTTCCGCGAGGTCGGAAGGGCGTTCCAGGGAGCCGAGCCGGGTCGCGAACGTCACCGTGCGCGGGCCCTCCGGGCCGAGCGCCACCCAGACGTGCCGGCGCCCGATCTCGTCGCACGTCCCTTCCACCAGCAGCCCGCCCGGCGCGAGGCGGCCGCACAGTCGTTGCCAGACCGCGGCGACCTCGTCCTCGTCGTACTGGCGCAGCACGTTCGCCGCCCTGATGAGGTCGGGGCGGGTGGGGAGCGGGATCTCGAAGCCGCCGTGCAGGAAGGTGAGGCCCTCGCGTGCGTACGGTTTCGCCGCCGCGACGCGCTCCGGGTCGATCTCGATGCCGGTCACCGTCGTGCGCGGCTCGGCGGTGCGCAGGCGCTGGAGCAGCTCGACGGCGGTCCAGGGCGCGGCACCGTACCCGAGGTCGACGGCGACGGGGGCGTCGGCGCGGCGCAGGGCCGGGCCGTGGGTGGCGGCGATCCAGCGGTCCATGCGGCGGAGCCGGTTCGGGTTGGTGGTCCCGCGGGTCGCGGTGCCGATGGGGCGCATGACAGCGAGCGTAACGATTCCGCGGGGCCGGCAGGTGGCGCGGGGCCCGGCCCCGCTTCCCGGCCCCGGCGCGCGGCTCCCGCACCGTAATGATTTGGTAAAGCGGAAATGAAAGATGGCATTCCACTGTTGCAGCCCCTGCGCGAGGGGCTCGAGTCCCCGCTCCGCCATGCCCTGAGTGAGGAGGACCGGACGACGTGAGTCAGTACGTCTCCCGGCTCGGCAGCAGCCGTGTCGCACCGCGCCTCAGGTTCCCCACCGCTTTCCCCGGCGGCCACCGCAAACCTCGCCGTGTCGCGATGCTCTCGGTGCACACCTCGCCGCTGCACCAGCCGGGCACGGGTGACGCGGGCGGCATGAACGTCTACATCGTGGAGCTGGCCAGGCGCCTCGCCGCGATCAACATCGAGGTCGAGATCTTCACCCGGTCCACCGCCGGGGGGCTGCCCCCGGCGGTCGAGCTGGCGCCCGGTGTCCTGGTCCGGCACGTCGACGCGGGACCGTACGAGGGTCTGGCCAAGGAGGAGCTGCCCGCCCAGCTCTGCGCCTTCACGCACGGCGTGATGCAGGCGTGGGCCGGTCAGCGCCCCGGCTACTACGACCTGGTCCACTCCCACTACTGGCTCTCCGGTCATGTCGGCTGGCTCGCTGCCCAGCGCTGGGGCGTCCCGCTCGTCCACGCCATGCACACCATGGCCAAGGTCAAGAACGCGTCGCTCGCCGCGGGCGACACCCCCGAGCCGGCCGCCCGCGTCATCGGCGAGACCCAGATCGTCAGCGCGGCCGACCGGCTGATCGCGAACACCGCCGGGGAGGCGGACGAGCTCGTCCGCTTCTACGAGGCCGATCCCGGGGCCGTCGCCGTCGTCCACCCCGGGGTCAACCTGGACCGCTTCCGCCCGGCCGACGGGCGGGCGGCGGCGCGTGCGCGCCTCGGACTGCCGCGGGACGCCCTGATCCCGCTCTTCGCGGGGCGCATCCAGCCGCTGAAGGCCCCGGACGTGCTGCTGCGGGCCGTCGCCGCCCTGCTGGACCGCGATCCCTCGTTGCGTACCCGGATGGTCGTACCGGTCGTGGGCGGCCCCAGCGGCAGCGGGCTCGCCAAGCCGGCGGGGCTGCAGAAGCTGGCCGCCCGGCTCGGCATCGCGGACGTCGTACGGTTCCACCCGCCGGTCGGGCAGGACCAGCTCGCCGACTGGTTCCGGGCCGCGTCCGTGCTGGTCATGCCCTCGTACAGCGAGTCCTTCGGCCTGGTCGCGATAGAGGCCCAGGCGGCGGGCACCCCGGTCGTCGCGGCGGCCGTCGGCGGGCTCCCGGTGGCGGTGCGGGACGGGGTCAGCGGTTTCCTGATACCGGGGCACGACCCGCAGGCGTACGCCCAGGCGCTGGGCCGGTTCGCCGAAGCGCCGGAGCTGGTCGCCCGGATGGGCGCGGCCGCCGCCGCGCACGCCCAGGGCTTCGGCTGGGACACCGCCGCGTCCGCGACCGCCGACGTGTACACGGCCGCGATGCACGAACACCGCCGTCGCGTACGCTCGCACCATGGCTGACGTACCCGACGAAGCGGCAACGGCCGTGGCGGCGACGACGCAGGCCGCGCAGGTCGCGCAGGTCATCGAGGCGACCTTGGAGGACGCAGGGCTCGCCTGGGAGAGCCCCGAACCCGGTGGCTACGTCGTCACACTGCCCGGCACCCGCAAGCTGTCCACCACCTGTTCGCTGCGCGTCGGCAGGCACTCGCTCTCCCTCAACGCCTTCGTCGTCCGCCATCCGGACGAGAACGACGCGGCGGTGCACCGCTGGCTGCTGGAGCGCAACCTCCGCCTCTTCGGCGTGAGTTACGCGATCGACCCGCTCGGCGACATCTATCTCGTCGGCAAGCTGCCGCTCTCCGTCGTCACCCCGCAGGAGCTGGACCGGCTGCTCGGCACGGTCCTGGAAGCGGCCGACGGCTCGTTCAACACCCTGCTGGAGCTGGGTTTCGCGAGCGCGATCCGCAAGGAGTACGAGTGGCGGGTGTCGCGCGGTGAATCTACGCGGAACCTCGACGCGTTCACGCATCTGACCCAGCGCCCGGCCGGCTGACCGTCGGCAGCGGTTCGGCGTCCCGGCCCGCCGGCCTCCGTCAACCATCCCGGCCCATCGGCCTCCGCCGGGTCGCGGGGCGCGGCTCGCACCACCCGTACTACTGCCGCGAGGGCTTGCACGACAACCTGATCGAGGACTTCACGATCGAGCAGCGCTCCGTACCGGCGCCCGCCGGGACGCAGCTGCACGGCATCGACGCCGAGGGCCTGTCCAGCCACAACGTGTGGTCGCGCGGCGTGATGGAGACGAGGACGTTCGACTCCCACCTGGGCATGCCGTTCGCCGATGTCCGTACGGACATCACGGTGAACAACAACGGGCGTCACGGCGGCGACGCGAGCGCGGGGCCGCTCTTCGGCGCCCGCTTCACCCACTGGAACATCCGGGTCGCCAACGACCGGGCCGGCCTGATGCGGATCGACGGGCCCGCCCCGTACAGCGCGACGGTCGGGGTCGGCGAGGTGACGGAGTTCGGCCAGATCGACGTCCCCGGCTTCACCGGCGATCTGCACACCCGGCTGGAGGCGTACGGAACACCGGAAGCGGTGCGGCCGCCGAACCTCCACGACGCCCAGCGGGCCGTCCGCCCCTGAACCGGGTGGGCGCTGCGGGCCGGCGGGGTCAGCCCGTTGCCCGCAGCGCCGACTCCACGTCCTCCAGCGCCGCTACGAGCTGCGGGGAGACCTCCGTCCAGGCCCAGTCCAGGTGCTCCCGCGGAACGCGGCGCGGGACGGTCTCCACCAGCATGATCAGGTAGAGGTAGCAGCGATACAGCGCGAGCCGCAGCCGCACGGACGCGTCGAACACGACCGGGCGTCCGGCGCCCTGCGCGTACCCGGCGAGGAAGTCCGCGTCGTCCTCCATGTCCGCGAACAGCGCAAGCGATACGAAGTCGGCGACCGGGTCGCCCCAGAACATCCGCTCACCGTCGATGATCCCGCCGATGGTGCGCGCGCCGGGCTCCCCGTCGACGAGCAGGTTGCCCTGCCACAGGTCGAAGTGGACCAGGGCAGGCCGGGTGACGTCGTCGAGTGCGGGGGACGCGGCGGCGAACAGCGCACGGATACCGGCCGTCGAGCGCGGCAGCCGGGCGCGGTAGGCGTCGGCGTCGGTGAGGACGGCGTCGGTCATCGCGGTGAAGGCCTGCCGCCAGGTCGGCGACAGCGGCCCCAACGCCTGTCCCGGGTAGCCGAATCCGGCGGGGCCCGTGACGGAGTGCAGGCGGGCGACGATCCGTCCCAGCTCGTTCCTGAGCCGGCGCTCCTCCGCGTCGGACATGGCGCCGGGGGCGATCTCGTTCCAGGGCCGGCCCGGGCACGCCGACATGATCAGGTAGGGGCCGGTCGGGGACGCGGGAGACGTGGGTGACTCCGGGAACTGCGTGGATCGTGGGGCGAGTTCGCTGTGCAGGACGTGGGGGCTAACTGCTGTCGACGCACCCGCGCGACCGTAGAACTCGATCTCGTTGACCAGCAGGTTGCGCTCATAGCTCATGAGGGTTCCGGCGACGGCGGGCGGCGGTATCTTCACCACCCAGTCGCTGCCGTCGGTGAGAGCGACCCGGGTCACGGCGTTGAACGTGCCTCCGGCAAGGGGAGTGCATGTGGCGATCTGTTCCCCCGTCACGCCAACAGTCCGGAGAACGCGCGAAGTTGTCTCATCCCTCTGCATGGTTCGAAATGCCCCTCTGTGTCAGAAATCGTTAGGGCTTGCGGTGATGGGCTGTGTCTTCACCGGATGATCACGGCCCCGTCACGATCGCATGCTGTGCCCTCCTTTGCTGATCAACAAACCAACTCCCGCTCTTAGAGTGGGCAAAACCTGAATACCCCAGCTCAGAGAGACGGACCGGACCCATGCGATCCACCGCCATACGCCGTACCGCCGTTGCCGCCGCCGCGGCGTCCCTGGCCCTGCTCGCCGCCGGTTGCGGCGGTGGCTCGGACTCCGATTCCGTTTCCGGCGGCAAGGGTACGGATGCCAAGGGCAAGGAGTCCGCGGCCGCGAAGCCGGCGGCCAAGGCGCTGACCGCAGCCGAGTTGGAGAAGGTCGCGCTCGCCCAGGGTGACGTCAAGGGGCACAAGATTTCCGCGGCCGCGGCCAAGGATGTGGTCTCCGTCGACGACATCAAGGTCGCGAAGGAGGTCTGCGCCCCGCTCGTGCACGCACTGATGGGCGCGGAGGTCGGCGCGCCCGGCGCGTTCGCCAAGCGGACCGTCGTCAGTGAGCCCAAGAAGGGCAGCATGGACAAGGACGGCGCGGACGCCGAAGAGGCGTTCACGGCGGCCTTCGACATCACGACGACGCAGCTGGCCCTCGGCTCGTACGACGGCAAGGGCGCGGAGGAGTCGGTCGCCTCTCTGCGTACCGCGGCCACCGAATGCGCGGGCGGGTTCGACTTCACGGCGGCCGGTGAGAAGCAGAAGCTCAGCAAGATCACCGAGGAGCAGATCAAGGGCGGCGAGGAAGCGGTCGCCTGGACGGTGCAGCTGGAACAGGGCGGGGAAAAGGCTAAGTTGAAGCTGGTGGCCCTGCGTCAGGGCGCCACGTTCGCCTCGTTCTCCTCGATGAACCTGGCCTCGATGGGCGGGGGCGGGGACTTCGAACTGCCGACCGCGGTGGTCCAGGCTCAGGCCGCGAAGCTGGCGTAGGGTTCCTGTACGGACATAAGTGAGTATGCGTACTCATGATCGATGTCTCGCTCTCCGGGCAGGCTGGTCCGCCAGCCGCCCCGAAGGAGGCAGATATGCACGGAAGTGAGCGACACGGCCGCGCGGGCCGGTTCGCGGTCGGCATCGCCCTGGTCTCCGTGACCGCGGCGGCGCTGACCGCCGGCTGCTCGCTGCAGGACGCGATCTGCGGCGGCGGCGAATACCCGGTCATGACGGTCGGGAGCACCGGATCGGCGTGCGTGCCCAATGGCGAGGATCCGCCGAAGGGATACGTCAGGTATCCGAAGGGCAAGGTTCCCGAGCACGTGGGCGACAAGTGGGACACGTACTGGGAGACCCACTCCGTGGACGAGAACGGCAGGATCATCGACGTTTCATCGGACTCCGGAGAGTGAGCAGGCCCCGCGCGTGGGCGCCGGGGCCTGCGCCCGGCACCGGTTTGTTCAGGGCAGCGGAACGAGTCTCACCACGGTGACGGTCAGGACCGACCCGGAGACGTAATAGAGCACGATCGCCCCGGCGACCGTCGCCTCGCGCCGGTCGCGTTCGCTCTTGACGGCCGACGACCCGTGTCCGTAAGGGGCGAGGCCCAGGGTGCGTGCCATCTCGTCGCGGAAGGTCTCGCCTTCGCGCATCTTGGCCAGGGTGTCGTCGGCGGGCGGGGCGTAGGAGATGCGGAAGCTCAAGCGACGGTCCGCCTCTCGGCCTCGTCCTGCGCCAGCCGGTCCAGGATCTTCTCGGCCTCCGGATCGGGCACGGCCTCCAGCATCCAGTGCCGCATGACCGCCTGGATCTCGCTCACGCCGGCGTCGTTGATGGCGCGGTCGAACTCCTCGCGCCTCTCCTCGGGAAGGGTCGCCCGGATGTCCGGGATGCTGTTGGGCACGTCGACTTCGGCGCCGCCGACGAAGGTTTTCAGGGGCTCGCCCATGATTGGTCTCCCCGCTCTCCTTGCTCTCTCCGCACGGCCCGCCCGGTCGGCTCCGCCCTTGCGCGGGCCAGTACTTGGGTCACGTTAGCGCCAGGTCCGGAGGTGAGGGCGGAGCCCACGCGATACGTTTCCGCCGGGACCGGATCATCATGGGACATACCGCTGCTCGACGGAGCGTCAGGTGGTGGCCGGAGAGCCGGGCGGTCCGCTAATTGGCCGCTGACGCGGAGGGGCTCGTGGCCGATTTCGACGAAGTGGTGAGCGCCGTCGAGGCCGTGACGACGGCGGAACGCCACCCCGGCCGGGATCGCCGCGGCGCTCATTTACTTCCGGCGCCTCTCGCGGCAGGCATGAGGCAGCGGGCTGCCGTTACGGGACGTTCCAGGCGGCGACGAAGGGCTGCTCGTCCTCGGTGGCCAGGAAGCTGAGCGTGCCTGGATGCGGGTGGCCGAGCAGTCGGCCGGCGGACGCGTCGAGGCCGAGCCAGCGCACGGTGAGCACGCGCGCCAGATGACCGTGGGCGACGATGGCGACGTCGCCATCGTCCAACAGTGGCCGGATCCGGTCCAGCACCGCGTCCGTGCGCGCGGCCACCTGTTGGAGCACCTCGCCAGGATGGGCTGCGTCGCCGGGAATCACGCCGTTCCGCCACAGGTCCCAACCCGGCGTTGTCTCCTGGATCTGCGCTGCGGTCAGGCCCTCATACCCTCCGTAGTCCCACTCCACCAGGTCGGGATCGGGCTGGACGCCGGTCAGGCCGGCCAACTCGGCCGTCCGCATGGCGCGGCTCAGCGGGCTGCTGAACACGGCGACCAGATGGCGTTGGGCAAGCCTCGGAGCGAGCGACTTGGCCGCGGCCTCGCCCGCGTCGGTCAGCGGGATGTCGGTGCGGCCGGCATATTGGCCCGACAGGCTCCATTCAGCCTGGATCCACCGGCTTGACGTCTGTGGATGACTCTCACGGAAACGAGGAAGTGCCTTGTGACCTGCGATGATGGGGTTTCTCTAGGACCACATCAGGCACGATCGACAAGGCACTTCCGAGATGCAATCTTCCCATGCCGCCGCGATGGTCTCCGCACGGTTCGATGACCCGAATCTCGTCGCGTACGGCGGGCTTGAGCCGGTGGCGCGTCTGGCCGAGCGGTGCGGACTGCCCGCGCTGGTCGAGGGCCTGGTGAAGCTGCCGGTCTCGAGGGACGGCACGGGTTCTTTCCCGGCGGCGAAGGTGATGTCGCTGGTCGGCGGCATGGTCGCGGGTGCGGACAGCTTCGATGACATGGACCGGTTGCGGCACGGCGGACTGTCCCGGCTGTTCACCGGGGTGCGGGCGCCGTCCACGCTGGGCTCGTTCCTGCGTTCCTTCACCCACGGTCATGTGAAGCAACTGCATGCCGTGGCCCGGCGGTTCCTACCCGCCCTGGCCGCGCACACCGGGCTGCTGCCCGGCGCGCAGGCGGTGGCTTATGTGGACATTGACGACACGATCCGCCGTACCTACGGCTATGCCAAGCAGGGTGCCGGTTACGGATACAGCAAGGTCAAGGGCCTGAACGCGCTGCTCGGGATCATCTCCACCCCGCTCGCCGCACCGGTGATCGCTGCCACCCGCCTGCGCAAGGGGCCCACGAACTCGGCACGCGGTGCGGCCGGGTTCGTTGCCGAGACCATCCGCGCCGCCCGCACCTGCGGGGCCGGCGGCCTGC
Source organism: Streptomyces sp. NBC_00846 (assembly GCF_045207325.1). Taxonomy (NCBI): domain Bacteria; kingdom Bacillati; phylum Actinomycetota; class Actinomycetes; order Kitasatosporales; family Streptomycetaceae; genus Streptomyces; species Streptomyces sp. NBC_00846. The sequence goes on from NZ_CP108846.1 coordinate 4,135,177, forward strand.
TGATCGTGCGTGCCGACTCCGCGTTCTACGGCGCTGACGTGGTGAACGCCTGCCGGGCCGCGGACGCCCGGTTCTCCGTCACGGCGCGGATGAACGCCTCGGTCAAGACCGCCATCGCGGCCATCGGCGAGAGCGCGTGGACGGCGATCAAGTACCCCAAGGCGGTCTGGGACGAGGAGGGACAGTGCTGGATCTCGGACGCGGAGATAGCCGAGACCACCTACACCGCCTTCACCTCCAAGCCAAAGAAACAGCAGGTCACCGCCCGATTGATCGTGCGCAGGGTGAAGCGGCTCAACCCCGCGGCCCTGCCCGAGGGACAGGGCACGCTCTTCGATACCTGGCGCTACCACGCCGCGTTCACCGACTCCCCGCTCACCCTGATCGACGCCGAGCGTGATCACCGACGGCACGCCGTGGTGGAGCAGGTGATCGCGGACGTCAAGAACAGCGCCTTCGCGCACGCCCCCTCCGGGCACTTCCAGGCGAACGCCGCCTGGCTCACGCTCGCCGCCCTCGCCCACAACCTGACCCGCGCCGCCGGGGCCCTGGCCTGCGCGTTCCATGCCCGCGCGACCACCGCGACGATCCGCGACCACCTGATCAACGTCCCCGCACGTCTGGCCCGCTCAGCACGCCACCTCACCCTCCACCTGCCCCAACACTGGCCCTGGGAAAGCGAGTTCATCCAGCTGTTCACCGCCACGCACGCGCCACCACCAGTCGGCTGACGCTCCCTGAAACGACCCGCCCGAGAGGGCCCGATACCTGCAGACACGTGGAAAAGCTGGGCAGACCAGCGGACACCCGACACCCGAAACCACCGGTCAACTCCGCGAGGACCAAAAATCCGCCGAAACCCTCACCCCGAAATCCACCCGGTGGATCCAGGTTCAGTCTGACCATGCCTGATCAATATCAGTTCACCCATGGCTGCGCACGATATCTGATCACGCGAAACCGCCGAACCCTTCCTCGCTGTCATCGGCTGCACCCTCATCTACTACAGCCGACGCACCAGTGAGATGACTTCTCATCCGACGGCATTCCCGGGACCGCACAGCTCGCCATCGAGCCGGAAGCTACGATCGCGACCTCGACGCACCACCGCCAACCATGCCGGCAGTTTGTTTCGCACCTCGTTATCCCGGTCGGCACGGTAGTTGCGTTGAAACGGCACGTACTGCCTGAGATGCGGAGTAGCAACTGCCGGCCAACTCGGCTGTCCTCTGTGCCTCCCGGATGGGGTCTGAACCTGGATCCACCGGGTGGATTTCGGGGTGAGGGTTTCGGCGGATTTTTGGTCCTCGCGGAGTTGACCGGTGGTTTCGGGTGTCGGGTGTCCGCTGGTCTGCCCAGCTTTTCCACGTGTCTGCAGGTATCGGGCCCTCTCGGGCGGGTCGTTTCAGGGAGCGTCAGCCGACTGGTGGTGGCGCGTGCGTGGCGGTGAACAGCTGGATGAACTCGCTTTCCCAGGGCCAGTGTTGGGGCAGGTGGAGGGTGAGGTGGCGTGCTGAGCGGGCCAGACGTGCGGGGACGTTGATCAGGTGGTCGCGGATCGTCGCGGTGGTCGCGCGGGCATGGAACGCGCAGGCCAGGGCCCCGGCGGCGCGGGTCAGGTTGTGGGCGAGGGCGGCGAGCGTGAGCCAGGCGGCGTTCGCCTGGAAGTGCCCGGAGGGGGCGTGCGCGAAGGCGCTGTTCTTGACGTCCGCGATCACCTGCTCCACCACGGCGTGCCGTCGGTGATCACGCTCGGCGTCGATCAGGGTGAGCGGGGAGTCGGTGAACGCGGCGTGGTAGCGCCAGGTATCGAAGAGCGTGCCCTGTCCCTCGGGCAGGGCCGCGGGGTTGAGCCGCTTCACCCTGCGCACGATCAATCGGGCGGTGACCTGCTGTTTCTTTGGCTTGGAGGTGAAGGCGGTGTAGGTGGTCTCGGCTATCTCCGCGTCCGAGATCCAGCACTGTCCCTCCTCGTCCCAGACCGCCTTGGGGTACTTGATCGCCGTCCACGCGCTCTCGCCGATGGCCGCGATGGCGGTCTTGACCGAGGCGTTCATCCGCGCCGTGACGGAGAACCGGGCGTCCGCGGCCCGGCAGGCGTTCACCACGTCAGCGCCGTAGAACGCGGAGTCGGCACGCACGATCAGCAGGCCGCCGGCCCCGCAGGTGCGGGCGGCGCGGATGGTCTCGGCAACGAACCCGGCCGCACCGCGTGCCGAGTTCGTGGGCCCCTTGCGCAGGCGGGTGGCAGCGATCACCGGTGCGGCGAGCGGGGTGGAGATGATCCCGAGCAGCGCGTTCAGGCCCTTGACCTTGCTGTATCCGTAACCGGCACCCTGCTTGGCATAGCCGTAGGTACGGCGGATCGTGTCGTCAATGTCCACATAAGCCACCGCCTGCGCGCCGGGCAGCAGCCCGGTGTGCGCGGCCAGGGCGGGTAGGAACCGCCGGGCCACGGCATGCAGTTGCTTCACATGACCGTGGGTGAAGGAACGCAGGAACGAGCCCAGCGTGGACGGCGCCCGCACCCCGGTGAACAGCCGGGACAGTCCGCCGTGCCGCAACCGGTCCATGTCATCGAAGCTGTCCGCACCCGCGACCATGCCGCCGACCAGCGACATCACCTTCGCCGCCGGGAAAGAACCCGTGCCGTCCCTCGAGACCGGCAGCTTCACCAGGCCCTCGACCAGCGCGGGCAGTCCGCACCGCTCGGCCAGACGCGCCACCGGCTCAAGCCCGCCGTACGCGACGAGATTCGGGTCATCGAACCGTGCGGAGACCATCGCGGCGGCATGGGAAGATTGCATCTCGGAAGTGCCTTGTCGATCGTGCCTGATGTGGTCCTAGAGAAACCCCATCATCGCAGGTCACAAGGCACTTCCTCGTTTCCGTGAGAGTCATCCACAGACGTCAAGCCGGTGGATCCAGGCTGAAGGGTGCTGCCTCACGACCCTTGATTTGTCAAATATTGCAGATTGCGAGGCATTAGCGAGAGGCGCAAGCTGGAGATATGGGGAACTACCCTATGGGCGTTTAGCCCTTGGTGTGTAACCACTGAGGACACGAAGAACGCCGCAGATTCACGATCTTGAGGGGTCACGGTCATGTCCAGCGCATCCAGGCGGCGAATCCCCGGTTTCATCGGCGCTACGGCTCTGATCTCGGCTCTTGCTTTTTCAGGAGCAGTTCCTGTCGCGGAAGCGGCACAGCCTGCGCAGGCAGCGTCCGCATCGCAGGCTGTTGCCAAGGGGTCCATTGACACGGCGCGGCAGAGAACTGCGCCAACCGTCGGACAGTGCTTCCGCCACGGCGAACGAGTGCCGTGCAACGACAACAACTTCAACCAGGACCAGAACCGGCACAACCGGCACAACAACGAGAACAATCAGCAGAACCAGCAGAACCAGCAGAACCAGCAGAACAATCAGCAGAACCAGCAGAACAATCAGCAGAACCAGCAGAACACCCCGCAGAACAACCCGCAGAACAACCCGAATGCTGGTTGCCACATCACCACCAAGAAGACCGTCGATGTGGCAACGGGGAAGTCCCAAGAGGTGACTGAGACCATTTGCCTCCCGGCGTAGTTGGGGCGCGGGTGGGCGAGAGGGGCACCTGATGGGGAAAGGGGCCGAAGGTGACGTCCCCGAGTAACCGTGGTGACAACCCGGCCCTGTTTGGGAGAGCATCGGCTGGGGCGGACCGGCGTTGCGTTCCGGCGCGACAAGGGGTGCGAGCGCACAGCGAAGTCGCGACCTTCGGATCACCACCACCCGCACTCCGGAGCCCGGGTGCTCGGCGTCGTACCTGAACACCCGCCCGCCGCCGGGACGTTACCGGGACGGCTCGCGCCGCCCGCCCGAGGACCAGGCCATGTGGAAGCTGATACCGGGGAGCTTTTCCGTGGTGGTACCTACGGTGATCGGTCTGGTCGAGTTCACGACTCTCACGCGTAGGGGTTCAAACCGCCGGAGACCAACAGGATGTATCCGGAGGCGAGTTCGCGACCCTGCCCGGTGTGACCGGCGGGGCCGCACGGCCCGGCGTCGCCGAGCGGGCATTCCCGCGAGCGGGCGTACCCGTAAGGTGCGGTTGCATGAACATCGACTTCCGGCGCCTGGGCGACTCCGACGCTGATGCCCTCGTCCGTTTTCTGACCGGAGAGAGGTGGCCCTTCCACGTGATCAGCGAGGTGGACGATGCGACAGCGCGTCAGTGGGCCACCGAGGGTCGCTTTACGGGCGAGGAGAACCGCAGCTTCTGGATCGTTGCGGACGGGACGCCCGTCGGTCTGGTCCGGCTCATGGAGCTGACCGACGATACCCCCCTGTTCGATCTCCGGATCCGGGCCGCGCACCGGGGCAACGGCATCGGCGCAAAGGCCGTGACGTGGCTGACGCGATATCTGTTCACGGAGTTCCCGGAGGTACGTCGCGTCGAGGGCACTACCCGACAGGACAACGTCCCGATGCGGCGCGTCTTTCTGCGCTGTGGCTACGTCAAGGAAGCGCACTACCGCGACGCGTGGCCGGCACACGACGGAACGGTTCACGACACCGTCGGCTATGCGATCCTGCGCCGCGACTGGTCGGCGGGTACCGTAACGCCTCTCCCGCGGGACGACGATCCGGTCGACTAGACGGTGCGAAACCAGGGATGCCTGATCGATGGCTCGCGCCGTCGCGTCCGGTGTCAGGGGTGTCCGGTGTGCCCGCAATGTTGGCGGTGGTCAGGCCAGGGCGAGGAAAGGCTTCTCCAGCTCTTCTTCCGACATGGGCGGGGCGTCGTCGGCGCTTTCTGCGAGACACTGGCGCATCCCGCAGGCCACGATCTCGAACCCCGCCCGGTCCAGGACGCGGGACACTGCGGCGAGTTGCTGACTCCGACGCACACGGGCGCCGCGATGACCAGGGCGGTCATGACGTGCCTCGCAGTTCCGCGATCACGCTGCGGATGTCGGTGCGCGGTCCGCGGTTGTAGGGGAGCTTGGACAGCAGGACGCCCATGGCGCAGGAGTTGCTCAGCGCCGCGTACGTCAGGCCGGCGCCGACCGCGGTGCCGATGAGGTGCGCGCCGGGAACGAAGAGGCCCACCACTCCGGTCGCAAGGACGATCGAACCGGCGACGAGCCGGACCTGGCGCTCCATGTCCCAGCGGTCGGCGCCGCGGTTCGCGGGAGCGCCTGCCATCTCCCAGGCGTTGATGCCGCCCTCCAGCACACGGAGGTTCGGCAGGCCGGCCTCGGCCAGAGCCTTTTCGGCCTGGGCGGCACGGGTTCCGGAGCGGCAGACCAGGATGACGTCCTCGTCGAGGTGGGTCAGCAGTTCGTTCCGGTGCTCGCGCAGGATGGCGAGAGGAACGTTGCAGGCGCCGGGGATGTGGACTGTGCGGAATTCGCCGGGCGTGCGCACGTCGAGGATTCGCGGTGCGCGTTCCTCCTGTACGAGGCGGTGCAGGACGGCGGGGGTGATCGAGGAGATCTGGGCGGACTTCTCAGTCATGGGAGGCTCCGTTCAAGAGAGTTGGATACCCAGGGGGTATTCGTCGGAATCGGCTGGGTGACCGCCCCGGTCGGGGGATGACCCCCGCCCGGGGCGTGCCGGGAGGTCGCGGGAGGAGGACGGTCAGACGCCGGCGGGTTCCGCCGACAGGGCCCAGGCGGCGTAGCCGCCGAGAAGGTCGGAGACGTCCTCGAAGCCGCGGTGGCGCAGCAGGCTGGCCGCGATCGAGGAGCGGTGGCCGCCCGCGCAGTGCAGGACGAGGGGCCGGTCGGTGGGGATCTCGTCCAGGCGGGTGGGCAGTTCGCTCAGGGTGATGTGCGTGGCGCCTTCGATGAAGCCGTTCGCGCCGCGCTCGCCGCAGGTGCGTACGTCGACGACGAGCGGGGGGTTCTCTCCTCGCAGGGCGGTGCGCAGTTGTGCAGCGGTCAGGCGGCTCGCGGGCGCGGCCTCCTCAGCCAGTTCCTTCAGGGCGTCCTCGGGGTTGCGGAGGTAGCCCATTGCACGGTCGAAGCCGATGCGGGCGAGGCGGGTGACGACTTCCTCCTCCCGGTTCTCCGGAGCCATGACGATCAGCTCGTCGGCCGGGTCGAGGACGGTGCCGGCCTGTTCGGCGAACCGGCCCTCGGCGGGTACGTTGACCGCCCCGCGCAGGTGACCGTTGGCGAACTCCTGCGGGTCCCGGGCGTCGACCACGACCGCCCCCGCCCGCCGCAGCTCGGTGAACTCGGCCAGGGACAGCGGGCGGGGCGCCGCGGCCGAGTCGAACAGGAGACGGTCCTTGCGGTTGAGTTCCGCGTCGAAGGCGAAGTATCCGGGTGCGGCGGACTGGCCGGCGGTGACGAGTGCGACGAAGTCCTCGCGGCTCATCGGCGCGCAGGCGTAGTTGGTGGCGCGCTGTTCTCCGATGGTGGACTGCTTCTCGGTGGAGAGGTTCTTGCCGCAGGAGGAGCCGGCGCCGTGGGCGGGGAAGACCCGGACGGCGTCGGGCAGCGCCATGAGTTTGTTCTGGACGCTGTCGTGAAGCATCGCTCCGAGTTCGTCCGCGGTCACGCCCACGGAGGCGAGCAGATCGGGGCGGCCGACGTCGCCGATGAACAGCGCGTCGCCGGTCAGCACTCCGTAGGGAACCGTGTCGTCGGCGTGCTCGTACACCAGGACGCTGATCGACTCGGGGGTGTGTCCGGGGGTCTCCATGATCTGCAAGGTGACGTCGCCGAGGGAGATGCGTTCGCCGTCGGTGAGCCCCCGGATGGGGTACTCGGTCTCGGCGCGGTGACCGTAGCCGATCCAGGCACCGGTGTGGTCGGCCAGCTCCAGGTGGCCGGCGATGAAGTCGGCGTGGAAGTGGGTGTTGATGACGCCCACGACGGTGAAGCCGCGCGCCTGGGCATCGGCCAGGTACTCCGAGACGTCTCTGCGCGGGTCGACGACCACGGCCCGGCCGGTCGCCTCGTCGGCGACCATGTACGACGCCTGGGAGAGGCAGTCGAGGTAGTACTGGGTGAAGAACACGGCAAACCCTCCGTCGGGGGACGCGCACCCGGCCGGGTGCGGAAAGTTGGTCGAAGGCGCGGTGGCGCCTTCCTGATGGGCCCGGGGTCCGGGCTTCAGGCGGCCTCGGTCGCAGCGCCGCAGTCGATGGGGCGACCTGCCCGGGCCCAGGCGGCGGTGCCGCCCGCGACCGAGACGGCGTCCACGCCGAGTGCCTGGAGGTGCTCGGCGGCCCGGCCGCTGCGGTTGCCGCTCGCGCAGATCACGTAGACGGTCCGGTCCCCGGGCAGAGCACTCACGACGGCGTCGAGCGTGGACAGCGGTGCGAGGCGGACGCCGGGCACGTGGCCGGCCCGGTACGCCTCCGGCTCCCGGACGTCGATCACGAACGCGCCGTTCGCGAGCTCCGCCGCGAAGACGTTCAGATCCACCTCGCGCATGAAGATTCCTCGCTTCCGGATACCCCCCTAGGTATGTGTGTCTTCGACCGTAGATGGGTCCGCGGCAGGAAGTCAAATACCCCCATGGGTATCTCCCGTCACGCGCGGAAAAATACCCGTGGGGGTATGCTGGCCCTGCGGGTGATCGGATCTTGAGAGGGATGGCGGGGCGATGGAGCAGCGGACCGGCGCGGTCTCGCCCCCGCCCTCCTCGGGTGGAGTGCGGCTGGGCCTCCGGGAGAACCGGGCTCAGTTCTCGGCTACGCGGCCGGAGCTCTCGTCGCGACCATCCTCGCCGGCGTACTCGGTCTACAGGTGACCGTCCATGCCGGCGCGCTCGGTCTACAGGTGGCCGTCCAGCCCGGCGCCCGCACCGCGCTGTCCGGTCTGCTTGCCGCGCGCTGGATTACGGAGCGACCGGGCCGCGAGTACGGCTCAGGATCGGCCCCAGAAAAGCAACAAGCCCCCTGCCTGCGGGAAAACCGCGGGTAGGGGGCCGGAAGCGGTCGAACTACTTCTTCTTTCCCTGGGTCTTGCGGGAGATCTCGACGATCGGGGGTTTCGCAGGTGGGGACACCTTCAGGCGACTGTGATACGCGTTGTGGCGGTTCTGGCCGAGATTCAGCGGGAGGTCGAGTTGGTGGTTCGCCCCCCACAATGGGCACGACTGGGCAGCGGCAGGGTGGGCGTTCGGTGGATACGATGCGCAGGCTAGGAATCGTCCAAGCGATGGGGGAGGGGCAATGAGGATCAAAGATCCGGAGTACCCGGCCGCAGTCGAAGCAGCCGTCGAGATCCTGCGGAAGCGGGCCCGGCAGGGAGAGACGATCACTTACGGAGACCTGAGCGCCGAGCTCAAGACGCAGGGCTTCGACTCCATCCCGCCTCACCGCGGGATCATGACTCACCTACTAAAGGATGTCTGTCTTTACAGCAACGAAGACGGACGGGCACCGATGCTCTCGGTAATCGTGGTGAACAAAGCCAGTCGGGAGCCATCCGTTCAGTTCTCCAGTCTTGCCCGAAGCCTCCCGTTTGGCCGGTCGGCCGCTTGGAGTTGGCAAGACGAGCTGCAGAACGTCTTTACTCAGTATCGCGGGAAGTGACACGTCAGTGCTACGACAGCCGCTTTAGGAGTTCGATCCGGCGGCTCTTCTCGGCCCGCATAGTGGCTTCGTGCCGACGTTTGTGGGTACGCCCTCAGCTGCACTTGTACGCCGACGTTCGCGCCCGTTGATGTCAGGCGTAGATGTGAGCTGCCTCGCCGACGCCCTCGTTGACCCGCGGATCACGGGGCAAGGCGTTTGCGGGGTCACAGGGCTTATCGCCCCCGACCGTGTGGTGGCGATACGCCCTGCCGCGCCGCTGGCTAACCCATAGTCTTGGCGCCGTCCAGGGACTCGCGGATGATGTCGGCGTGGCCGGCGTGCTGGGCGGTCTCGGCGATGATGTGCATCAGCACCCGGCGGGCCGACCATCGCGCGCCCGACTCGGACCACGGGGCCTTCGGTAGTGGTTGTGTGGCGTCCAGGTCGGGCAGGGTGACGACCAGTTCGTCGGTCCGACGGGCTACCTCGGCGTAGTCGGCGAGCACGCCGGTCAGCGTCTCGCTGGGCAGCATCCGGAACTCGTCGGCCCGCCGGGCCCAGTCGGCCTCGGTCATGGTGGTGAAGTCGGGCATCGCCGACGGGCCGTCCAGGATGAACTGCACCCAGGTTCGCTCGACCGCAGTGACATGTTTGATCAGGCCGCCCAGGCACAGCTGGCTGGCGGTGGTCCGGCGCCCGGCCTGCTCGTCGGTGAGGTCGCGGGTGGTGAATCGCAGGAAGCGTCGATGGTTGGCCAGCGCCTCCAGCAAGTCGGCGCGCTCGCCGGTGGCGGTCCGCTCATGGGCCGGGTCGTGGGTGGCCAGTTCGTTGACAGTCACGGTCTCGCTCATGGTCGCTGCCTTCCGTGGTTTGTGTTCCGCCGGGCAAGGAGGACACTAGAGGCCGTAGAGGTCTGATTCTGACCTAATTGACTGGAGAGGTGAGATTTCCATGATTCATCGGATTCCTCCGTGGATACTCCGCCCTTCAGGGCGGGGAGGAAACGGACTTCTGCGGAGCAGGGCAAGGAGCGGAGTTTCGCCCCCAGGGCGAAAGGCCGTGCTGTGACCCGCAGATTTGATCTTAACTCGCAGCAAGCGTGACCACGGGCTGTGTGAAGCGGGCGTTCAAGTACCGCTTCTATCCGACCGATGCGCAGGCAGCCGAGCTGTCGCGCACGTTCGGTTGCGTGCGGAAGGTCTACAATCTGGCGCTCGCCGCCCGCACGGAGGCATGGGTGCGGCAGGAGCGGGTCAACTACAACGCAACGTCGGCGATGCTGACGGCGTGGAAGAAGACCGAGGAGCTGGCGTTCCTCAACCAGGTCTCGTCGGTGCCGCTCCAGCAGACGCTGCGGCACCTGCAGACCGCGTTCACCAATTTCTTCGGCAAGCGGGCGAAGTACCCGCGCTTCAAGTCGCGGAAGAAGTCGCGGAAGTCGGCGGAGTACACCACCAGCGGGTTCCGCTTCCGTGACGGGGAGCTGACCCTGGCGAAGATGACCGAACCGCTGGACATCGTGTGGTCCCGGCCGCTCCCCGAGGGGGCGAGGCCGTCCACGGTGACCGTTTCCCAGGACGCGGCGGGACGCTGGTTCGTCTCGTTGCTGTGTGACGACCCGTCCGTCCAGCCCCTCCCCGCCACCGACAGCGCGGTCGGAATCGATGTCGGCCTGGACCACCTGCTGACCCTGTCCACCGGGGAGAAGATCGCCAACCCCCGGCACGAACGCCGGGACCGCGCCCGACTCGCCAAAGCTCAGCGGAGACTGTCCCGCAAGGCCAGGGGCGAGGGCGCCAACCGGGCCAAGGCCCGGCGCAAGGTCGCCGAGATCCACGCGAGGATCGCCGACCGTCGCCGTGACCTGCTCCACAAGCTGACCACTCGGCTCGTGCGTGAAAACCAAACGCTCGTGATCGAGGACCTGACCGTGCGCAACATGGTCAAGAACCACACGCTCGCCCGAGCCATCTCGGACGCGAGCTGGAGCGAGTTCCGCTCCATGCTGGAGTACAAGGCCGCCTGGTACGGGCGCGAGGTGATCGCCGTCGACCGATGGTTCCCCTCGTCCAAGCTGTGCTCCGCCTGCGGCACCCTCGCGGAGAAGATGCCGCTGAACGTCCGTACCTGGACGTGCGGCTGCGGAACGACCCACGACCGGGACGTGAACGCAGCGAAGAACCTTCTGGCCGCCGGGCTGGCGGTAACAGTCTGTGGAGCTGGTGTAAGACCTCAACGGAGTTCTCCGGGCAGGCAGTCGGCGACGAAGCAGAAACCCCCACGGCGCGAGCCGTAGGAATCCCCCTCGTTCACGAGGGGGAGGAAGTCAATCCCTGCTCGCTCCCCAGGTGCCTTCCAAGAACGCATCAGGCCCGGCCTCCTGAAAGAAGACCGGGCCTGACCTGGTGTTCACCTGTCGGGGCGGCCGGATGTGAACCCACGACCTCTTCGTCCCGAAGCAACTTGGGCGGGCGCTTGACCTTGAGTTGGTGTGCTTCTCACCTGCGGCGACGGTCCACCGGTGTGCATGCATGTCCGCCGCTGTTCGACGGCGTTGTCACGCGCTCGGACACTCACTGTCGCTGCCCGTTGATTCCCGCCCAATCGGGCATACGGTGGATACGACGGAGTCGATAGGCCCGGATCTCGCCGTAGAGCACGGATGCCGCAAGTATGAAGAGCACGGTCTCTATGCTCGCTGACCACGGTTCAGGTACCCACCAGTGACCCATGACCGCACAGGCGGCGGAGATCGGCACGGCGAGGAAGTAGCCGCGCAGACGCACACGCAGCCGACGCACATCGTGCCGTGGTTCAACTGCCATGATGGCCCTCTGTCATCGCGGGGTGATGCCGGAGGGCAAGCGTATGCTGCCCACCTTTGCCCGGTAGGACAATGCTCCAGCAGGGACTCGGCGTTGGATCACGTGTCGGCTCGTTCTTCCAGTTCTTGCCGGGGATCCTGGGGAGCTGGGCTTGCCTTGCTCAGGAGCGGTGGTCCCGTGTCGCCGTTCGGTGAACCGTGACCCCCTATCGGTCGATGAAGAGTGACCCCTTCTGTCCAAAGAGCCCGCGGAGCGCCACTTCTTCTTGCCTGGGTCTTGCGATTGATCTTGGCGACTGGGTTTTCGCAGCTCCGGGAGCTCATCGGCTGCGGCCGACGGGTCGTCATTGGCCTCGTACGGCCCCGAGACTGCCCGTACTCAATCGCGAGCCCAGTCGAAAGGCATCGGCGCATCCTGCGGGATCACCCAAGGGTGGGGATAGCGAGCCCGACAACCGGTGCATCGCGCGACGAACGGACCGATCTCCGGGTTCGTGAGAACGCTGTAGTGGCTGGAGGGCTGAGCCGGGAGCATGTGCCCGTTCGCCGTCGTCTCCAAGTCGGGCCACTCCGGCGAGCATTGGCATGGGTGCTGTACCGCGAACAGGTTGCCGTCAGAGGTCTTGGCCGTGCTCTTGAAGAGCTTGGCGAAGTTCTTTTGTATCGACACGACGGCGGCCTCCCCTTTACTGTGCCCGACTCTCGGGCCTCCAGACAGTAATCGAGGTGGGTGGAGTCTCAATGGCCGAGGCAAGCGAGATGCCTCTTCCGTCACGCGAGAACGGCATGCATGCGATGCGGCACTTCTACGCCTCGGTGCTGCTGGACGCCAGGAAGAGCGTTAAGGCGGTTGCCGAGTACCTCGGCCACTCGGACCCTGGCCTGACGCTGCGGGTGTACGCGCATCCGATGCCGTCGAGTCAGGAGCGCACGCGTAAGGCTGTGGCCGCCGTCTTCGACACGGCACGATCCAGCACCTGACGGCCCCACAGACAGCCCAGCGCACCGAAAAGCCCCCCACCTTGCGGAGAACCCGCAGGTGGGGGGCTTGTTCAGCTCTGGTTACTTCTTCTTGCCCTGGTTCTTCACGGCCTCGATGGCGGCCTTCGCCGCGTCCGGGTCGAGGTACGTGCCGCCCGGCTTGACCGGGCGGAAGTCGGCGTCCAGCTCGTAGGCGAGCGGGATGCCGGTCGGGATGTTCAGGCCCGCGATGTCGGCGTCGGAGATGCCGTCGAGGTGCTTGACCAGGGCGCGGAGGCTGTTGCCGTGGGCGGCGACCAGGACCGTGCGGCCTGCCAGGAGGTCCGGGACGATGCCGTCGTACCAGTACGGCAGCATGCGGACGACGACGTCCTTGAGGCACTCGGTGCGCGGGCGCAGCTCCGGCGGGATCGTCGCGTAGCGCGGGTCGTCGCTCTGGGAGAACTCGGTGCCGTCCTCCAGGGCGGGCGGCGGGGTGTCGTACGAGCGGCGCCAGAGCATGAACTGCTCCTCGCCGAACTCGGCGAGCGTCTGCGCCTTGTCCTTGCCCTGCAGGGCGCCGTAGTGGCGCTCGTTCAGCCGCCAGGAGCGGTGGACGGGGATCCAGTGGCGGTCCGCGGATTCCAGCGCGAGCTGCGCGGTGCGGATGGCGCGCTTCTGGAGGGAGGTGTGCAGGACGTCGGGGAGCAGGCCGGCGTCCTTGAGCAGCTCGCCGCCGCGGACTGCTTCCTTCTCGCCCTTCTCGGTGAGGTTGACGTCCACCCAGCCGGTGAACAGGTTCTTCGCGTTCCATTCGCTCTCGCCGTGGCGGAGGAGGATCAGCTTGTGCGGTGCGTCGGCCATGGCTCCGAGCGTAATCGACGCCGTACGGGCGCTGCGCGGCCGGTCACGGAGCGGACAGGCGCGGGGGGCAGGCGGGGATGGATGGGGGGCGTGGGGCGGACGAGGGGGGTGTGACCGGCTCGGGGGCGTGACGATTGACGGGCGGCGTCAATTGAGTAGCGGACCGGAATCCGGGGTTCGTAATGTTCGGGTGACTGTCGGACCTCTTACCGATGGTGTCCGTTCTGTACTTCCCTGGGGGGATTCCGTATGTCTGTCGCCGGTTTCAGACGGGCCGCACGTGAATCCGTGTCCGGTCTCCCCAGGGAGTTCTGGTGGCTGTGGACCAGCACGCTGGTCAACCGCCTCGGGGCGTTCGTCGCCACGTTCATGGCGCTCTACCTGACCCTGGACCGGGGCTACTCCGCCTCGTACGCCGGTCTGGTCGCGGCGCTGCACGGGCTCGGCGGGGTCGTCTCCTCGCTCGGGGCGGGGGTGATGACCGACCGGCTCGGCCGGCGGCCCACCATGCTCATCGCGCAGACCTCGACCGCCGTGTCCGTGGCCGTGCTCGGGTTCATGGTCCACCCGGTGGCGATCGCGGGCGTCGCCTTCGTCGTCGGCATGGCCAGCAACGCCTCGCGGCCCGCCGTGCAGGCCATGATGGCGGACATCGTCCGGCCCGAGGACCGGGTGCGGGCGTTCTCGCTCAACTACTGGGCGATCAACCTCGGCTTCGCCGTCTCCTCGGCCGGGGCCGGGTTCGTCGCCGAGTACAGCTATCTCGCCGGGTTCCTGGGCGAGGCCGCGATGACGCTGGCCTGTGCCTTCGTCGTCTTCATGAAGGTGCCCGAGTCGCGGCCCGAGAAGGCGGCGGCGATGCCCGGCCGCGCGGTCGGCGGCGCGGACGAGGTCCGGCTCTCCACGGTGCTGCGTGACGGGCGGTTCATGAGCGTCGTCGGTCTGTCCTTCGTGATCGCGCTGATCTTCCAGCAGGGGTACGTGGGGCTGCCGGTGGCCATGGGGGCGGACGGGTTCTCCAGCTCCGACTTCGGTACCGCCGTCGCCGTCAACGGGGTGCTGATCGTGGTGCTCCAGATCCCGGTCACCCGCTTCATCCAGCACCGCGATCCGCGCCGGCTGCTCGTCGTGTCGTCGCTGCTCGCGGGGTACGGGTTCGGGCTGACCGTGTTCGCCGGGTCCGTGGCCGTGTACGCGCTGACCATCTGCGTCTGGACGGTCGCCGAGATCGTCAACTCGCCGATCCAGACCGGTCTCGTGGTCCGGCTCTCGCCGGCCCAGGGCCGCGGCCGCTATCAAGGCATGTACACGATGTCCTGGTCCGCGGCGGCGTTGATCGCACCGCTGATGTCGGGTGTGGTGATCGACCGCTTCGGCGCGGAGTGGCTGTGGGGCACCTGCGCCGTCCTGGGGACCGGGGCCGCGCTCGGGTACTGGCTGCTGATGCGGAATCTGCCGGGGGAGGACGGGGCGGCCTCCGGGGGCGGCAGCCGGGTGGCGGAGAGCGGCGGGGGCGAGGGGAGCGGTGTCCCCGCCGCCGCCGGGGCCGGCGCCGAGCCTTCTGTCGAGCCGGCGGGCTGAGACCGAACGAGGCGGGCCGGGGCGAGGCTGAGCGAAACGGACAGAAACGGGACGGGCCCGGGGCGGCAGCGCGACAACCGCCCGGCCGCCCCGGCCCGTCCCACTCATCTGCTCGCGGTTACGGGGCCGTGCTCGCCGCGCCGGCTGTCGCGGCCGGCGAGCCCCGCGCGGAGCAGCGAGCAGCCTGCTCCGCGCGGGGCGCCCTTCGGCTTCCGTGACGGCCGGTCAGCCGCAGCAGCCACCGCACTGGCACGGGGCCCCGGACTGGCAGCCGCATCCGCAGCCCGAGCCGCAGCCGCAGGCGCCGAGCACGGTCAGGTGCACCACGTCGGCGGGCGCCTCCTGCTGGGGGGCGGTCGTGGGGGAATCGGTCATGGTTCCTCCTCTGGACGTACGACAGGGCCGTACGCCACAGCGACGCGCGCACGACCGGGGCGTACGGACAAGACGTGCCGCCCCACTCCATTGCACGCCCACCCGGGCGGGCGCATCAACGGCGCACACGCGCAGAGACACATGTGCGACCGAATGCGACCGCGTACGCCCGGCAACCCCGCGTCACGGCCCCCACGGTCTCGCGGCCTCATGTTCCCCGCATGCCCCGACAGCCCCCCATCCGCCACGACACCCGCACCCGCCCCGACAGCCCCACGGCCTCCGTTTCGCGCCCCGCTACGCGCCCTCCACCGCCGTCTGCTGCTGCTGGATCTCGTCGGCGTGCTCACCCGTCACCAGGTAGACGACCCGCTTGGCGACCGATACCGCGTGGTCGGCGAAGCGCTCGTAGTAGCGGCCGAGCAGCGTCACGTCGACGGCCGTCTCGATGCCGTGCTTCCAGCGGTCGTCCATCAGGTGCTGGAACAGCGTGCGGTGCAGCAGGTCCATCTCGTCGTCGTCCTGCTCCAGCTGAAGCGCCAGATCGACGTCCTTGGTGATGATCACCTCGGCGGCCTTGGCCATCAGGCGCTGCGCCAGCTGCCCCATCTCCAGAATGGTGGCGTGCAGGTCGTGCGGCACCGCCGATTCCGGGAACCGCAGCCGGGCCAGCTTGGCGACATGCTGGGCGAGGTCCCCCGAGCGCTCCAGGTCGGCGCTCATCCGCAGCGACGTGACCACGATCCGCAGATCCGTCGCCACGGGCTGCTGGCGCGCGAGCAGGGCGATGGCCCGCGCCTCCAGGTCGTGCTGGAGGTCGTCGACCTTCTGGTCCGCGGCGATCACGCTCTCCGCGAGCTTGAGATCGGCGTCGAGCATGGACGTCGTCGCCCGGCCGATCGCCGACCCGACGAGCCGGGCCATCTCGACCAGTCCCTCGCCGATCGAGTCGAGTTCCTCGTGATAGGCGTCACGCATGGAAGTCCCTCTCCAGTCCTCTGTGTAAGGCCGGGGCCAGATATGAACCCCACGCTGCCACCCTGGGCGGCGTACGCGTCGGGTTCCGGCCGACCAAGTGAACCAACCCTTGCCCCTCGGTGAACTCTGAGCGACGAGTGTTCGGATACGCCCTCGGATGGCTGGGAGACTCCTCCCGGACCCGCATAACCTTGACGTATGGACGTGAACGCGGCAGTCGCCGCAGCTGCGGCGATCGGCGGTGCTTGTACCGGCGTGGTTGCCATGCTTGCGTTCCGCTGGAGCGAGCGCGACCAGAAGAAGCCGACGCGCACCTCCCTGCGGCCCGACAGCAACGCCCCCCTGCCCCCGGGGGTTGACACGGTCCTGTCCGTGCTCAGCTCCTCCGCGGTCGTGCTCGACGAGAGCGACAGCGTGGTCAAGGCCAGCTCCGCCGCCTATGCGCTGGGACTGGTCAGGGGCGGGCGGCTCGCCGTCGAGGCGATGCTGACCATGGCCCGGGACACCCGTCGTGACGGTGAGATACGCCAGGTCGAACTGGACCTTCCCCGGCGCGGTACGGGGCGGGGCGAGGCCCTCGCGGTCTCCGCCCGGGTCGCCCCGCTGGGCTCCCGGCTGGTGCTCCTGCTGGTCGAGGACCTCACCGAGGCCCGCCGTATCGAAGCGGTACGGCGTGACTTCGTCGCCAACGTCAGCCATGAGCTCAAGACCCCGGTCGGCGCGCTCTCGCTGCTCTCCGAGGCCGTGATGGACGCCTCCGACGACCCGGAGGCGGTGGAGCGGTTCGCGGGGCGGATGCAGATCGAGGCGACCAGGCTGACCAACCTCGTACAGGAGATCATCGATCTCTCCCGGGTACAGAACGACGACCCGCTGGAGGACGCCGAGCCGGTCCGGGTGGACGAGCTGGTGGCCGAGGCCATCGACCGCTGCCGCCAGCAGGCCGGCTCGAAGCAGATCACCATGGCGTCGGGCGGCACCGCGGAGCTCCGTATCTGGGGCAACCGCGGCCAGCTCGCCGCGGCGCTCGGCAACCTCGTCGAGAACGCCGTCAACTACAGCCCCGCCCGTACCCGAGTGGGCATCGCCGCCAGGCGGCTGTCCGTACCCGGCGGGGACCAGATCGAGATAGCCGTGACCGACCAGGGCATCGGCATCTCGGAGAAGGACCGCGAGCGGGTCTTCGAACGCTTCTACCGCGTCGACCCGGCCCGCTCACGGGCCACCGGTGGCACCGGCCTCGGCCTCGCCATCGTCAAGCACGTGGCCGCCTCGCACGGCGGGGAGGTCACGGTCTGGAGCTCGGAGGGCCAGGGCTCCACCTTCACCCTGCGGCTGCCCGAAGCGGGCTCCGCACGGGACCGCGACCGCAGCCCGGGCGGACCGCTCATCGTCAACGGCGACGAGGGTCCCTACGGACCCGCTCACCCCGACACCCCCGAACCATTTCCTGCCCCGGAGGTCCTTCCGTGACCCGAGTGCTTGTCGTCGAGGATGAGGAATCCTTCAGCGACGCCCTGTCGTACATGCTCCGCAAGGAGGGCTTCGAAGTCGCCATCGCGGCGACGGGCCCGGACGGCCTCGACGAGTTCGAGCGCAACGGCGCCGATCTCGTGCTGCTCGACCTGATGCTGCCGGGCCTGCCCGGTACGGAGGTCTGCCGTCAGCTGCGCAGCCGTTCCAACGTCCCCGTGATCATGGTCACGGCCAAGGACAGTGAGATCGACAAGGTCGTCGGCCTGGAAATAGGTGCCGACGACTACGTCACCAAGCCGTTCTCCTCGCGGGAGCTCGTCGCCCGCATCCGCGCGGTGCTGCGCCGCCGCGGTGAGCCGGAGGAGGCCGCGCCGGCCGCCCTGGAGGCGGGCCCGGTCCGGATGGACGTGGACCGCCACGTCGTCACGGTCTCCGGCGGCAAGGTCGACCTCCCGCTCAAGGAGTTCGACCTGCTGGAGATGCTGCTGCGCAACGCGGGCCGGGTCCTGACCCGCATGCAGCTGATCGACCGGGTCTGGGGCGCGGACTACGTGGGCGACACCAAGACCCTCGACGTCCATGTCAAGCGCCTGCGCGCCAAGATCGAGCCCGACCCGGGCGCGCCGCGCTTCCTGGTGACGGTGCGGGGCCTGGGGTACAAGTTCGAGCCGTAGGCCGGCCCGTACACGACGGCGGAGGGCGCCCCCCCCGAAAGGGAAGGCGCCCTCCGCCGTTCACGTGCTTGGGTACGTGCGTGACCCGCGTAGGCCAGCCGGTCAGCCGGTCTGCGCCGAGGCGGACGCGGCGTCGGTCGGGGTGACCGCCTCGTCCGTGGAACCGGAACCGGACTCGGCCCCGGGCTCGCCCGGCGTCCCCGGGGTCGCGGAGGCGGAACCGGAGGGCGTGGCGGGCGACGTGGGCGGCGCCACCGGCAGCGAGCTCGGGCCGAAGCCCTCGAAGTAGCTGGTCGCCGGAACGACGAACGCGCCGAGCGGGATCTCCCCCGTCGAGCTGAACTTGAAGACGACGGCCTGCATATTGCCCGCCTGCGCGGCCTCGCGGCCCTTCTCGATCACGGCGGACGCGTTGCCCTTGCCGCCGAGGACCACCTTGCCGCCGGCCGGGACCACGACGGGCCCCGTGCCCCGGGCGGCGTGCAGCTGCACCGCGGCGCTCGTACCCGGCAGGGTGATGGCGTCCAGGGTCTGCTGCTTGGTGCCGTTGTTGAAGAGCGTCGCGGAGACGACGGCAGGGCCCTCGGCGTTACGCTCGGGCTGGGTGATGACGTTCGCGTTCTGGATGCTGATGTCACCGGAGGTGGCGGCAGCACTGTCCGGCCTGACCTTGAGCGACGCTGCGTCATTGCCCGCACCGCACGCGGCGA
This sequence comes from Streptomyces sp. NBC_00846, assembly GCF_045207325.1. Classification (NCBI taxonomy): domain Bacteria; kingdom Bacillati; phylum Actinomycetota; class Actinomycetes; order Kitasatosporales; family Streptomycetaceae; genus Streptomyces; species Streptomyces sp. NBC_00846. The sequence continues at coordinate 4,154,139 of NZ_CP108846.1, forward strand.
GCGAGGCGATCGAGAACACGATGGCTGTGGCGGCGAGAGCGCCGTGTCGAAGGCTGCGGCTCACGGCGGCGGCAACTCCTTGTTCGGACTGCGGACGGGAGGGGCGAGCGGCGTAAAGCCGCCCTAAGGGTGTGTCAGCGGCCTTAGGCTACCGAGCCGCCCCGCCCGCCCCGCACCCGACCCGCCCCTACGCGCTCCTTCGTGCTCCGGCACTCCCGGGGGCCGGTGCCGTTCGGGACCCGCCCCGGGGCCGGGGTTCCCGGAACGGAGCACCGCCGAACCACCCGAAACCATCGACACGTGCCGTTCGCATATCGCGGGTGATCAATTTATGGAGCACGTCATGGAGCGTGGCGCATTCCGTTCGTATTAACCGATCGCATCGGGGTGCTGATCAATATCCATTGATCAACCACACATGTGTCCGAGCGGGTGATCGATCTCCGAACGGAGTACGTAAAGTTCATCATCCTGAACCAGGCAAAACGGGACGTTCAACCACTTCGGGGCGGGGTTCCGGTGTGTGTGACGTGCGTGTTTCGCCTCGCCCGTACAGCCGCTCCGACCTGCGAATACCGTCCCCCGTGAGCCTTCCGCAGCACGTACGTGTTGCTGTTGTCAAGCCCCGAGATATGCCCTGACCTGCGAAAACGCCATTCAGGAGAAGCTGTTCTCGTGTTACTCTTGATAGCCACGGAAGGGGTACCTGTCACATGACGTTCAAGGTTGGCGACACCGTGGTCTATCCCCATCACGGGGCCGCGCTGATCGAGGCTATCGAAACTCGCCAGATCAAAGGCGTGGACAAGACCTACTTGGTGCTCAAGGTCGCCCAGGGCGACTTGACGGTTCGTGTGCCGGCGGACAATGCGGAGTTCGTGGGTGTACGCGATGTGGTCGGGCAGGAGGGGCTGGACCGGGTCTTCGAAGTGCTGCGCGCACCGTATGCCGAAGAGCCGACGAACTGGTCCCGGCGCTACAAGGCAAATCTGGAGAAGCTCGCCTCCGGCGATGTCATCAAGGTCGCCGAAGTGGTTCGCGACCTGTGGCGTCGTGAGCGCGAGCGCGGACTCTCCGCAGGTGAGAAGCGGATGCTCGCCAAGGCTCGGCAGATTCTGGTGAGCGAGCTCGCTCTCGCGGAGAACACGAACGAGGACAAGGCCGAGGCTCTGCTCGACGAGGTACTCGCGTCCTGAACCGGCTCACGCCGACCCTAAATAATGTGCCGCGGTGCCCGCTGACAACCGTATTCACGGGATGTCGTCGGGCGCTGCGGCATGTTTGGATTCGGCCACGGTATGGCCGGATTTCGCCCCGACTCACCGATGCGTTGGCTTCATCGGTAATCCCCCGGATACGTTGCTCGCGATCTTGCGCAGCCGACCCCGAGCGGCCGGTGCGGCGTGTCCGTCGTCGACCGGGTGTCACGGAAAGGGCCCGGTCGAGTCAAGGCGTGGCGCCCGGCTCGCTTGTGGCCATACCCATGTCGGCCGTGGAAACAAACATGCCGAAGCTTCGGAGTGCAACCGATGTCTGATCAATCGCGTCCGTACCGCACAGCCGCCGTGATCCCCGCGGCCGGCCGCGGCGTGCGGCTCGGCCCGGGCGCCCCCAAGGCGCTCCGTGCGCTGGGCGGGACGCCCATGCTCATCCATGCGGTACGGGCCATGGCCGCGTCCCGTGCCGTCTCCCTGGTCGTCGTCGTGGCGCCGCCGGACGGCGCCCCCGAGGTCAAGAACCTGCTCGACGAGCACGCCCTGCCCGAGCGCACCGACTATCTCGTGGTGCCCGGTGGTGAGACCCGTCAGGAGTCGGTGCGGCTCGGCCTCGACGCCCTGCCCGAGGGCATCACCACCGTCCTCGTCCACGACGCGGCGCGCCCGCTGGTCCCCGTCGACACCGTGGACGCGGTGATCGAGGCGGTACGGGACGGCATGCCCGCCGTCGTGCCCGCGCTGCCGCTTGCCGACACCGTCAAGGAGGTCGAGCCGGGGGCGCCGGGGGAGCCGGAGCCGGTGCTCGGCACGCCCGTGCGGGCAAGGCTGCGCGCCGTACAGACCCCGCAGGGCTTCGACCGCGACACGCTGGTGCGCGCGCACGAGACCGTCGCGGTCGGCGGCGAGGGCGCCACGGACGACGCGGGCATGGTGGAGCGGCTCGGGGCGCCGGTCGTGGTCGTACCCGGGCACGAAGAGGCGTTCAAGGTGACCCGGCCGCTGGATCTGGTGCTGGCCGAGGCGGTACTCGCACGCAGGAGGGCGAACGATGGCTTCTGAGGAACGGACCGGGCCCGTGATCCCGCTCGTCGGGATCGGCACGGACATCCACGCCTTCGAAGAGGGCCGCGAACTGTGGTGCGCGGGGCTGCTGTGGGAGGGCGAGGGCCCCGGTCTGGCCGGGCACTCCGACGCCGATGTCGTCGCGCACGCCGCGTGCAACGCGCTCTTCTCCGCCGCCGGGCTCGGCGACCTCGGGCAGCACTTCGGCACCGGGCGGCCCGAGTGGTCCGGTGCCGCCGGGGTCACCCTGCTGACCGAGGCGGCGCGGATCGTGCGGGCCGAGGGCTTCGAGATCGGCAATGTCGCCGTGCAGGTGGTCGGCGTACGGCCGAAGATCGGCAAGCGGCGCGACGAGGCGCAGCGGGTGCTGTCGGCCGCCGTGGGCGCGCCCGTCTCGCTCTCCGCCGCCACCTCCGACGGCCTCGGCTTCACCGGACGGGCCGAGGGCCTCGCCGGGATCGCGACCGCACTGGTCTACCGCACCGGCTGACCGCCGCGCTGCCGCTGCCGCTGCCGTGCCCACGCCCCGACGCCGTCGCCCCGCGCTGCCGCGGACCGCGAAGAACGTGACGGGGGGCAGGAACGGGAAGCGGAAGCCGCGACGCGGGGTTGGGGTACGGGTAGGAGCACCACCGATGCCAACTGGAGGACGTACGCCATGACCGCCGCACTCTCCGCAGAACTCAAGGCGCTTCTCGACACGCCCGTCTTCGTCACCGTCGCCACCATCCAGCCCGACGGCTCCCCGCAGGTCTCCCCGGTATGGGTGAAGCGGGACGGCGACGACCTGCTCATCTCGACGACGGTCGGCCGCCGTAAGGAGCAGAACCTGAGCCGCGACCCGCGCGTCTCCGTCGTCGTGCAGCCCTTCGACGCCCCGTACACGTACGCCGAGATCCGCGGCACCGCCACGCTCACCACCGAGGGCGGCCAGGCGCTCATCGACGAGCTGTCCGTGAAGTACACCGGCAAGAAGTACGCGGAATTCAATCCCACGGCCGGTGACGACGACGAGCGCGTCGTCGTCCGCATCACGCCCCGCAAGGTCGTCGGACGCATCTAGGAAGGTGCTCGGCGTCCCCGAACTTTTCCCCGCGATCCCCAAGGGGTCGCGGGGCACTGGTGCGCGCCCACTACCCTTGAGACGTGACTATTCGCCTGTACGACACCAGCGCCCGGCAGATCCGTGATTTCGTCCCGCTCACAGCGGGCTGTGTCTCGATCTACCTCTGTGGCGCTACCGTCCAGGCCGCCCCGCACATCGGGCACATCCGGTCCGGGCTGAACTTCGACATCATGCGCCGCTGGTTCGAGTACCGCGGCTACGACGTCACGTTCGTCCGGAACGTCACCGACATCGACGACAAGATCATCGCGAAGTCGGCCGAGCAGGGCCGCCCGTGGTGGGCCATCGGGTACGAGAACGAGCGCGCGTTCAACGCCGGATACGACGCACTCGGCTGCCTCCCGGTCACCTACGAACCGCGCGCGACCGGCCATATCCCCGAGATGATCGAGATGATGCGCGGCCTGATCGAACGCGGTCACGCCTACGCCGCCGACGGCAACGTCTACTTCGACGTGCGCTCCTTCCCCGGCTACCTGGAGCTCTCCAACCAGGACCTGGACGATCTGCGCCAGCCGTCCGGTGAGGGCGAGACCGGCAAGCGCGATCAGCGCGACTTCGCGATGTGGAAGGCGACCAAGCCCGGCGAGCCCAGCTGGGAGACCCCGTGGGGCCGCGGCCGGCCCGGCTGGCACCTGGAGTGCTCCGCCATGGCCCACAAGTACCTCGGCACCGCCTTCGACATCCACGGCGGCGGCATCGACCTGATCTTCCCGCACCACGAGAACGAGATCGCCCAGGCCAAGGCGTACGGCGACGAGTTCGCCAAGTACTGGGTGCACAACGGCTGGGTCACCATGTCCGGCGAGAAGATGTCGAAGTCGCTCGGCAACTCCGTGCTGGTCGGCGAGATGGTCAAGCACTGGCGTCCGGTCGTGCTGCGCTACTACCTCGGCACCCCGCACTACCGGTCGATGATCGAGTACAGCGAGGAGGCCCTGCGCGAGGCCGAGTCCGCGTTCGCGCGGATCGAGGGCTTCGTGCAGCGCGTCACCGAGAAGGCGGGCGAGACGGTCGAGCCCGCCACCGAGGTGCCGCCCGCGTTCGCCGAGGCGATGGACGACGACCTGGGCGTCCCGCAGGCGCTCGCGATCGTCCACACCACGGTCCGCCAGGGCAACTCCGCGCTTGCCGCCGACGACAAGGAAGCCGCCGTCGCCCGGCTCGCGGAGGTCCGTGCGATGCTCGGCGTCCTCGGCCTCGACCCGCTCGACGAGCACTGGGCGGGCGAGAGCGACCGCGGCGACGATCTGCACGGCGTCGTCGACACGCTCGTACGCCTCGTTCTGGACCAGCGGCAGTCGGCCCGCGAACGCAAGGACTGGCCCGCCGCCGACGCCATCCGCGACCAGCTCAACCAGTCCGGGCTCGTCATCGAGGACAGCCCGGCCGGACCACGGTGGACACTCGGCCCGCGCCAGTAGTCCCCCCATGTGCCGCCCGGCGATCCGGGCGGCACACTTCACTTATACGTACACACGTCTGAGAAGCAACGAAACAGGTAGGTCATGGCCGGGAACAGCCAGCGCAGGAACCGCCGCACGTCCAACAAGAAGGGCGCGCAGGTCGGCAGCGGTGGGCAGCGACGCCGTGGCCTCGAAGGCAAGGGCCCGACGCCGCCCGCCTCCGCCCGCAAGGGACACAAGAAGAACCGCGTCGCCAACGCCCAGGCCAAGCAGGCCGCGGCCCGCCGCCCCGCCCCCCGGCGTGGCGGCGCCAAGGGCACGTCCGAGATGGTCGTCGGCCGCAACCCGGTCTACGAGGCCCTGCGCGACGGTGTCCCGGCGACGACCCTGTACGTCCAGCAGTACATCGACAACGACGAGCGGGTCCGCGAGGCGCTGCAGCTCGCCGGTGAGCGCGGCAACATCAACCTGATGGAGGCCCCGCGCCCCGAGCTGGACCGGATGACGAACGGCCTGAACCACCAGGGCCTCGTCCTTCAGGTCCCGCCGTACGAGTACGCGCACCCGGAGGACCTCACCGCCGCCGCGTACGACAAGGGAGAGGACCCCCTGATCGTCGCCCTCGACGGCGTCACCGACCCGCGCAACCTGGGCGCGATCGTACGCTCCGTCTCCGCGTTCGGCGGCCACGGCGTGGTCGTGCCGGAGCGGCGCGCGGCCGGAATGACGGCGGGCGCCTGGAAGTCCTCCGCGGGCACGGCCGCCCGCACGCCGGTCTCCCGGGTGACGAATCTGACCCGCGCCCTGGAGGGCTACCAGAAGGCCGGCATCACCGTCGTCGGCCTCGCCGCGGACGGCGAGCACACCGTCGAGGACCTGGAGGCACTCGCCGGTCCCGTCGTCATCGTCATCGGCAGCGAGGGCAAGGGCCTCGGCCGCCTCGTCGGCGAGACCTGCGACTACCGGGTCCGCATCTCGATGCCGGGCGGCGCGGAGTCGCTGAACGCGGGTGTCGCGGCCGGGATCGTCCTCTACGAGGTCGCCCGGCGCCGGGCCTGACGTACACCCGGACGGGGGGCGGCCGACCGGGGCGCCCCCTGCCGGAGGCCATTGACGGGCCTCGGACACTTCGGGCCCGTCAAGGCAGTGTCCTAAACACACATCACACGGTTAGATGAGTGTGGACACCAGAACGCCTCGGTTCGACGAACAACCCGCCCTGAGCATGACCAAGGTGGACTGCGACCCCGCGCAGGTCATCGTCAACCACGCCAGCTTCCGGGTGCGGCTCGCCCCCGGCCAGCGCGCGCGGCTGCGCGGTCCGGCCTCCGGTGTGCCCCGGATCCCCGCCATGAGCGGCGGCACCGGAGCGGCGCGCGGCAGGCGCTCGCCCGTCGTGTGGAGCGGCAGGTCCGCCCCCGGCGACCCCGGCGCCACGGGACTCCTGCAGGCCGTACGGAACTCCACCGCGGGCCGCCCGGCCACCGCGTACGACTCCTACGGCCCCTATGCGCCCCAACCCGCCCACACGGGACACGAGTTCGACGGCGGGTTCGGCACGGGCGGCACCCAGGTCATCGAGCGCCTCGAAGAGACCCGGCCCAACCCCGTCATCACCGCGCCCCGCCGGCCGGGCCGCCGCGGCAACGGCCCCCTGCTGCCGCCCATGCGCCGGGCGGTCGGCGCCTACGACCCCGTCGACACCGGACCGTACGGCCGGGGCGCCTACGACCGGGACGACGAGGACGACTACGACGGCGGCGCCGAGGCCCGGGGCCCGCGCCACGGCAACGACTCCGTGCGGCACGCGTACTACCCCGACCGCCGGATGAACCTCGGCGTCGTGCTGCTGCCCCTGCGGGTCTTCCTCGGCTTCATCTCGATCTACGCCGGCATGGGCAAGCTGTGCGACCCCGTCTACTTCGACGGCGGCGAGCGCGGCTCGATGGTCAAGTGGCTGACCTCGCTGCACCCCTGGGCACTGGCCGAGCCGCTGCGCGACTTCGCGCTCTCGCACCCCGTCGGCGCCGGGCTGACCGTCGCCTTCCTCCAGGTCGTCGTCGGCGTCCTCACCGTCCTCGGCCTCTGGCAGCGGGTCGCCGCCTCCTTCGGCACCCTCCTCTCCGCCGCCCTGCTGGTCACCGTCAGCTGGCGCACCGTCGCCGCCTACGACGCGCCGGACATCATCTACCTCGCCGCCTGGAGCCCGCTGATCATCGCGGGCGCCCCCGTCTACTCCGTCGACGGACGTCTCGCCGGTGAGGCATGGCGCAGGCTCGGCCCGCGCTCGGCGATCTGGGACCTGCGCCGCCGGGTGCTCCGGCGGGGCGCCGTCGTCGCCACCGTCGTCGTCGGCCTCACCCTGCTCGTGGGCTCCATGCTCGGTGGCGCGGTCCGCTCCTCCGAGGTCGTCACCGTGCCCGGCCCGAACGGCAACCCGACCAACCAACTGCCTGGTTCCCCGCTCCCGCAGGAGTCCCGCAGCGACCGGGCCTCCCACGCGCCCGCCGGGCAGCGTCCCGCGCCCTCCCGCAGCGGTGCCGCCGGCTCCCCCTCCGCCAAGGAGGTCACGCCCGCCGCGGGCTCCGTCCGCGAGTCGGGCCAGGCGGGGGCCGGCGCGGGACAGCCCAGCCAGACCCAGGGCACCGTCCAGCAGCCCCCGCAGCACACGACTCCGCAGCAGCCCCCGTCCTCCAGCAGCTCCGGCCCCAGCTCCTCCGGCTCCACCGGCACCGGCGGCGGCTCCACGGGCGGCGGCGGTCCGGACAACGGCGGCGGCTCCTCCGGCGGTTCCTCCGGCGGGACCTCCGGCGGTTCCTCCGGCGGCGGGCAGAACCCCATCGGCGGCCTGCTCGGCTGAGCCGCCTGCTCGGCTGAGCCGCCGGGTCGGCACACGACGAAGGGGCGGTCACCGGACACGTATCCGGTGACCGCCCCTTCGTCGCGTGCGTCTGCCGGGGCTCTCGCTACTGCAACTGCCCGACTGCTACTTCTCCTGCCCGGCGAGCTCCTTGGCGGCCTCGGTCAGGTCCTTCGCCGTGTCGATCGCCCGCCAGTACGCCCCGTGCGGCAACGGGTACCCGGCCAGCCTGCGCTCGCGGGCCAGTCGCGGGAACGTCGTCCGCTCGTGGTCGCCCCGGTCCGGCAGCAGCGTCGTGAACGTCGGCGAGAAGACGTACACACCGGCGTTGATCAGATACGGGGACGGCGGCGACTCGATGAAGTCGGTGATGTGCCCGAACGCGTCCGTCTCCACGGCACCCCACGGGATCCGGGGACGGGCCAGGGCCAGGGTGGCGGTGGCATCCCGCTCGGCGTGGAACGCGGCCATCTCGCGCAGCGAGAAGCGCGTCCAGATGTCGCCGTTGGTGGCGTACCAGGGCTCGCCCGGATCGGGCAGCCGGGCGGCGGCGTACTTCAGCCCGCCACCGCGGCCCAGGGGCTCGGACTCCACGACGGTCGTCACGCGCAGCGGGAGCACCGCCGAGGCCAGCCACTCCTGCAGCACCTCGGCCAGATGACCGCACGACACCACGGCGTCGGTCACGCCCTCGGCGGCCAGCCAGGAAAGCTGATGGCCGATGATCGGAGTCCCGGTGCCCGGGATCTCGACCATCGGCTTGGGGCGGTCGTCGGTGTACGGGCGCAGCCGTGATCCCTGGCCACCTGCCAGGACCACGGCCTGCGTCGGATACGTATGCATACCAGGCACGATATGCCGTGCCCGGCCCGGCCGGTCAGCTGAACTGTGCGACGCCCGAGGCGAACGACGTGTCGCAGACGGGACGCGAGAACCGGTGGGCGCGCGTCGGACCGTACTGCTCGACCGCCGCACGGCCCAGCGCCCTCGCGATCGACATGCAGTGCCGGGCGAGCGAGGGACGGGCCTCGACGGAACGCTGCAGGTTCGTCAGCGCGACACCCGGGTCCTTCGCCCGGAGCTCCAGCAGCAGCCGGTCCCGCAGGACGTCCTGCGGGGTGCGTGCCTTGGCGCGCTCCGATACGTCCTGAGCCGACGCGGTCAGGACCCGGGACTCGGAGTTGTGCGCTGCCCACGGCACGCTGGTGACGGCGAGGGTCCCGGAGAGGACCATCACGACGGGCAGTACGAAAGCGAGGGATCGGCCGATGCGGCGAGCGGTGTGGGTCACGCAGCGAGCGTAGCGGGCAGTGATGATATGGCGACATTCCGTCACCCTTGCGGGGGATGGTTCGAGAGTGCTTTTCGAATCGCGTGTTGACGGACCGCGATGAAATGCCCGGTGTGCCGGGGAATCCGGCGCCGTGCGGATTCAAACCCGGACACGCCGTGCCACGCGCGAACGGCCCCGCACGAAGAACGTGCGGGGCCGCTGCGATGCGCGATGCGTGTGCACGCGGGGTGTGGGACGTCAGTCGGTGAGACGCTCGCCCGTCGAGGTGGAGAAGACGTGCAGCTCGTCCGGACGCGGCACGACGTGCAGCTTGGTGCCCTTCTCCGGAACGGCGCGGCCGCCGACGCGGACGACCAGGTCCTTGTCCTCGCTGCCGACCCGCGCGGAGCCGTAGACGAAGCCGTCGGCGCCGAGCTCCTCGACGACGTTGACCGAGACGGCCAGACCGGCCGGGGCGTCGGCGCTGTCCTTCGAGAGGGACTTCGCGGCGGCGCCGCCGTGCTCGACGATGTCGAAGTGCTCGGGGCGGATGCCGACCGTGACGGTCGTGTCGCCCTTTTCCGCGGCGGCGGAGAGCGCCTCGCGGGAGACCGGGACGACGCTGTTGCCGAACTTCACGCCACCGTCGGCGATCGGGACCTCGATCAGGTTCATGGCCGGGGAGCCGATGAAGCCGGCCACGAAGAGGTTCGCCGGCTTGTCGTACATGTTGCGCGGCGAGTCGACCTGCTGGAGCAGACCGTCCTTGAGGACCGCGACACGGTCACCCATGGTCAGGGCCTCGACCTGGTCGTGCGTGACGTACACGGTCGTGATGCCCAGACGGCGCTGGAGCGAGGCGATCTGCGTACGGGTGGAGACACGCAGCTTGGCGTCGAGGTTCGACAGCGGCTCGTCCATGAGGAAGACCTGCGGCTCACGCACGATGGCACGGCCCATCGCGACACGCTGACGCTGGCCACCGGAGAGCGCCTTCGGCTTGCGGTCCAGGTACTCGGTGAGGTCCAGCATCTTGGCGGCCTCTTCGACCTTCGCCCGGATCTCCGTCTTGTTCACGCCGGCGATCTTGAGCGCGAAGCCCATGTTGTCCGCGACGGTCATGTGCGGGTAGAGCGCGTAGTTCTGGAACACCATGGCGATGTCCCGGTCCTTCGGGGGCAGGTGCGTGACGTCGCGGTCACCGATGCGGATCGCGCCGCCGTTGACGTCCTCAAGACCCGCGAGCATGCGCAGGGAGGTCGACTTGCCGCAACCGGAAGGACCGACGAGGACGAGGAACTCACCGTCCGCGATGTCGATCTCGAGCTGGTCCACGGCCGGCTTGGTGGAGCCGGGGTAGACGCGGGACGCCTTGTCGAACGTGACACTGGCCATGCTGAATCTTCTCCTCCACCGGCAGGAACGTGCCGGACGATCCGAGTAAGGGAGTGGTCTGGTCCACTTGGGTGAACCTTCAGCGACGCTACCTGGCCATGTGAAATCTGTCAGTAGTTCGAGGGACGCGAAATCTCCTATCCGTATCGGTGAACTGGCAGAGCACCGCACTTTTGACCCTGCGCCCTGGGCAGAGCACCGGATTTTGGCCCGATGCCCACACGTGGCACTTCCTGCTTCAACGCCCACCGCCGCCCCGACACACCCCTGAGAGGCGCGCCCGACCGGTCTTACATGGGCTCCACAGGCATGACGGCCGACGGCCCGTCGGTCCGAACCACCTCTCACGCAGCCAGCAGTACCTCTGCCAGCTCCGACGCCTTGATCAACGGCAGCGGCACCCGCCCTGGTGGCAACGCCGAAGCCACCAGCGCGTGAAGGCCCCGTCCAAATGCCGCAACGACTGCTGCAACACCGTCGACGACACGTCTCGCAACCACGATGTCTCCGGCGCCTGCCGCCGGCCCGTCAACGCCCGACACGACTCCGCGAACCCGACCGACACCCGATGCCGCTCCCAGGCGCCCGCCCGCAGCGCCAGACCCTCGTTGTAGACCCAGCGACAGGCCCCGAAGGTCTTCCCCAACTGCTCGGCCTGCGACGGAGTCGGATAGAAGCGGTAGCGATACACCCGCTGCTGCGTGCCGGGCTCCTTGGCCCGGCTCTTCATCGCGGTCGACGCCCGACCGTGGTGCTTCTTACGGTCGGCAATGCCGAGGGCCTCGCGCTTGATGCGCTTGGCCTCGTCGCCCGTTACTCGTATCGGCTCTTCCGCAGCGTTTGTCATGGCTTCCCCCAACCCGACTGTCCGATATGCGGAACAGTGCGTCAGTCCTCTTAACGCACGGGTGCTCGGATGGTCACGGTGTCAGCGGAACTTCGTGGATCGGAGCGTGAGCCGCTGTGTAGAGTGAGGGCACCTGCGCGCGCGGCTTTGGCGTGCGCGGTGCCGCCTTAGCTCAGTTGGCAGAGCGGTTGCCTTGTAAGCTCCAGGTCGTCGGTTCGATTCCGACAGGCGGCTCAAAATCCCAGGTCAGCGCCTTGCTGGCCTGGGATTTTTTTTGCCTCTGGTCGAGGCGCTCGCCCCTCCGGTTGCTCTCGCGGTGCTGCTCTGCGCTCTTGGGACTTCATGGGTGCGACATCCCTCCCCATGCGTGTGGAGACGCTGGGGAGAGGCGGTACACGGGTGGGGGGCCTGCTTGCTCTTCTTGGAGGGCGGGGGTGGTCGGGGTGGCGGGTGCCGTGGTGGTGGTCGTGGGCGGGATCTCGGACTTTTTCGGCTGGGCCGGGGCGGACCGGCCGGAGCCTGCCGTGGCGTTGGGCTGCTCGCCCGGTACGGGCCCCGTCGTGCCGAGGCGTGCCCCGAAGGCGCCGCCGGCTCCCGGCACGGCCCCCGCCCCGGCTCCCGGCACGGCCGGTAGGCCTTCGGTGCGTGGTGTGTCCGGGTCCGTCTCCGCGAACTCCGGCGAGAGAATGTCGGGCATCTCCCGGGCGGTTGCCATGGCGCTCCCTCGGTCAGCGGTCCGAGCCGTCAGCAGGGTGGTTGACGGTGGGCAGGCGGTGCAGGTCCGGCGCCCCACCGGCCGGAGATCCCTTGGCATGATGGGGTCCGGTCGGTCGGCCGTCGGCCCACCGGATTACCGAGCACGAGGGAGCCGCTGTGGCGCGCCATCTGATCGTCGTTGACCCGGCAGGGTCGGGCGACCACCGCACCATCGGCGAGGCGCTGACCGCGGCGCGCGGGGGCTCGGTGATCAGCGTCAGGGCCGGGCGGTACGAGGAGAACCTCGTGGTGACGAAGCTGGTCACGGTCGTCGCCCACGAGCCGGGTTCCGCCGTCGAGATCGCACCGCGCAGCGGCAGCGCGGTGCAGGTGCTCGCGGAGGCCGTCAAGCTCTCCGGGCTGCGGCTGGTGGCGGGCGGAGGCGGGGACGAGGACGAACCGGTGGTGGACGTGCCGCGCGGTCAGGCCGCCCTGGAGGACTGCGAGGTGTACGGCAACTCCTGGGCCGCGCTGCTCTCGCGCGACGAGGGTTCGCTCGCCATCCGCGACACCACCGTCAGCAATCCGGCGGGCGCCGGAATCGTGGACCTGTCGTCGCGGACCAGCGTCGTCGAGCACTGCGTCCTGCAGCGGCTGGGCAGTTCGGGGATCGTGCTCGGCGAGGACGCGTCCACCGAGGTGCGCGGCTGCACCGTGCGGGACGCCGGGGGCAACGGCGTACTCGCCAACGGGCGGGCGCGCGGCAGCTTCACGGACGTCACGGTGGAGCGGACCGTGAAGCCCGGGGTCGCCGTGGAGGGGAACGCCACGACGCGGTTCACCGATGTACGGGTCGAGGACTGTGTGATCGGCTTCCACATATCGACGGCCGCGCAGACGGTACTGACCGACTGCGCGGCCACCGGCTCCACGACCCACGGCGTCACCCTCTCCGGCGCGACCGACCCCGAGCTGAACCGGATCCGGATCGACCGTCCGGGCGGCCACGGCATCGCCGTCACCGGGCGTTCCCGGGGCACGGTCGCCGATGCGCGGATCAGCGGGGCCCGTTCGGCCGGGCTGCTCGTGCAGGACGGATCGTCGACGACCGTGCTCCGTACGGAGATCGTCGATGGCGCGGCGGACGGCGTCCTCCTCACCGGCGGCTGCACCGCCCGCCTCGACCGGGTCACCGTGACCGCCGTCGCGGGGCACGGCATCGTCGTCGCGGAGGGCGCCGACCCGGTGCTGCGGCGGGTCGAGGTGACGGACACCGGCGGGCACGGCATCGAGCTGCGCGGCGGGGCGCGCGGGAGGATCGAGGCGTCCGCGGTGACCGCGGCGGGCGGCTGCGGGGTCCGGGTCGACGGCGCCCGACCGGCTCTGCAGGGTACGGCCGTACGGTCCGCCGCGCGGGCCGGGATGTCGGTCCTGGCGGGCGGCGTCCTCATGCTGGTCGACTGCGAGGTCGAAGGACCGGGCGGCAACGGGCTGGAAGTGGACGGCCCCGAGGCCGAGTTGACGGCAGTACGGGTCCGGGTGCGGGCTGCCGGACGGCACGGTGCGAGCGTCGGGGCGGAGGCGACGGCCGAGCTGACCGAATGCGTCCTGACCGCGGGCGGCGGGGACGGGCTGCGGACCGTGAGCCGGCTGCGGGTGCGCGCCGCGGGGTGCACCATCACCGGCAACAAGGGCGCGGGCGTGCGCCGTACACCCACCGAGGGCGAGCTGGTGCTCGACCGGCTGACCAGCGAGGAGAACGGCGAGCCCGACATCACGGGCGACGCCGACGCCCCGGACGGCGCCCCCGGCGACCCGCGCGGGCCGCTCGCCCGGCTGGACGAACTGGTCGGGCTGCGTGCCGTCAAGGAGCAGGTCGCCACCCTGGTCAATCTCAACCGGCTGGCCCGGCGCCGCCGTGACGCGGGCCTCCCGGTCCCGGCCACCGCCCGCCACCTGGTGTTCGCGGGCCCGCCCGGCACCGGCAAGACCAGCGTCGCGCGGCTGTACGGGAGCATCCTCGCCGCCCTGGGTGTGCTGCGCTCCGGACATCTGGTGGAGGTGGCCCGCGCCGATCTGGTCGCGAAGGTGGTCGGCGGCACCGCCATGAAGACCACCGAGGTCTTCGAACAGGCCATGGGCGGGGTGCTGTTCATCGACGAGGCGTACGCGCTCACCCAGGGCGGCGGGTCGTCCGGTGCCGACTTCGGGCGGGAGGCGGTCGACACACTGGTGAAGCTGATGGAGGACCACCGGGACGACGTCGTCGTGATCGCGGCGGGCTACTCGTCCGAGATGCACACCTTCCTGGCGTCCAACCCCGGGCTGGCCTCGCGTTTCAACCGTACCGTCGAGTTCGAGAACTACACGGTCCCCGAGCTGATCACCATCGTGCGCAAGCAGTGCGAGCAGAACCGCTACACGCTGGGCGAGGACACCGAGCGGGCGCTGGCCGTGCACTTCGGGCGGATGCACAAGGACGCGTCGTTCGGCAACGCGCGCGCCGCCCGGAAGGTCTTCGAGGAGCTGATCGACCGGCAGGCGCTGCGGCTCGCCGAGATGCCGGAGGTCTCCGAGGACGATCTGACGACGCTGCTCCCCTCGGACGTCGGCGAGCAGGCGGCGGCAGCCATCGGCGCGGGTGAGAGCGAGCCCACGGACACCACCCGGCTCGACGCGATCATGACCGAACTGGGCGCGCTGGTCGGCCTGGAGGAAGCCAAGTCGCAGGTGCAGGACCTGGTCAACCTGCTGGCGACGGCCCGCAGGCGCCGGGCGGCCGGACTGCCCGCGCCGTCGGTCGGCCACCACCTGGTCTTCGCGGGCCCGCCCGGCACCGGCAAAACCTCGGTGGCCCGACTGTACGGCGAACTGCTGGGCGCCATGGGGGTGTTGCCCCGTGGGCAGCTGGTGGAGGTGGCACGGGCAGACCTGGTGGGCCGTTACGTCGGGCACACGGCGCAGCTCACCCAGGAGGTCTTCGCGCGGGCGCGGGGCGGGGTGCTGTTCATCGACGAGGCGTACGCGCTGACGCCGGCGGGCGGTTCGGGCGCGGACTTCGGGCAGGAGGCCGTCGACACCCTGGTGAAGCTGATGGAGGACCACCGGGACGACACGGCGGTGGTGGTGGCGGGCTACGAACGGGAGATGGACCGATTCCTCGCGTCGAACCCCGGGCTGGGCTCGCGGTTCTCGCGCCGGGTGACGTTCGGCTCGTACTCGGCGGAACATCTGGTGGAGATCGTCCGGCGGCAGTGCGAACGCGACGGGTACGACTGCGCACCGGAGACGGTGGAGTTGCTCGCCCGGTACTTCGAAGAGGTTCCGCGCGACGAGAACTTCGGCAACGCGCGGTTCGCACGGCGGGTGCTGGAGTCGATGATGACCCGGCAGGCCGGGCGGCTGAGCAGGATGCCGGAGGCCGGGCCGCAGGAACTGCGGATGCTGCTGTCCGAGGACCTGGTGGTCCCTTCGGGCCTGTCCGGCGGGTGAGGTACGGGGCTGGGGCGGCGGCCCAACAGGTCATAGGATCATGGCCATGCAGCCCCGCACCGCACTGCTCCCGGCCGCCGCCCTCGCCCTCCTCGTGAGCGTCTCGGCAGCCGGCCCCGCCGAGGCCGCGGACGGTCCCAGCCTCCCCGCCGTCAGTGCCGCTCCGCCCGACGACGGCAGTTGTGTCAAGCCGTCCACGAAGCACTCCGACCTCACTCCGTGGCCGCAGCGGTTCATCGCGCCGTCCCGGGCCTGGCCGTTGTCCCGGGGCGCGGGTGTCACCGTCGCCGTGGTCGACACCGGGGTCGATGCCGCGCGGACACCTGCGCTCGCCGGGCGGGTGAAGGCCGGGCCCGATGTCGCCTCGGGCGGGACCGCCGGGAAGGACTGCACCGGACACGGGACCTTCGTGGCGGGGATCATCGCGGCCGGGCAGAAGCCCGGAGTCGGCTTCGCGGGGGTCGCGCCCGACGCACTGATCCTGGCGGTCCGGGTGACCGCCAAGGACGGGTCGGTGACCGCCGACCGGGTGGCGGCCGGGATCCGGGCCGCGGTGGCCGGCGGGGCTCGGGTGGTGGACGTGCCCCTCGCGCTGGACCGCGGCAGTGCTTCGCTCACCTCGGCCGTACGGGACGCGGTGAGCCACGATGTGCTCGTGGTGGCCCCGGCGTACGGGAGTCCCACCTCGCCGGGGGAGGCGGCCCCGGCCGCCTATCCGGCGGCGCTGCCCGGTGTGCTGGCTGTCGCCGGGCTCGCTCCCGGGGGCGGCCCCGACCAGAAGGCCGCGCCCGCGACGGCCCCCGACATCGCCGCGCCGGGCACCAGTGTCATGAGCATCGGGCCCGGCGGCACCGGGCACTTCAGCGGTAGCGGGGCCGATCTGGCGACCGGGTTCGTGGCGGGTACGGCCGCGCTGGTGGACGGATACCGTCCCGGCCTGACCGTCCAGCAGCTCACGGACCGGCTGACGTCGACGGCGTACCCGGGTGCCGGGAGCCGTGCGCTGACGGGTGCCGGGACGGTCGATCCGGCGGGTGCGGTGACGGCCGTGCTGCCCACGTCGGCACCCCGCCCCGCGCGGCCCGGTCCTGCCCCGCAGCTCGCGGCAAGTACCGGGGACAGCGCCCATGCGGGCGCCGTCGCGGTGGCCGGAGGCGCGGCGGGCATCGTCGCGCTGACGGCCTTCTTCGCGGTGGTGCTCCCGCGCGCCCGCCGTCGGGGCTGGCGCCCCGGGGCCTGACCCGGGGCTCGGGACTCCGGAACGACGGGGCCCCGGAGCCGCGGAGCGTGGGACCCCCCAGGACCACAGAGCCGGGACCACCGGGCCAGGACCACAGGATCCCGGGCCCTGCGGTCCCGGAGGGCTTACTCCGCTTCCGTCTCCACTGTCTCCTCCGCCTTCTCTGCCTCCTCTGCCTCTTCACCGCGCAGCGCCGTCTGCACCTGCACCGTGTTGCGGCGCGTGATGTACAGACCGCGTCCGGGCGGGAGCAGACGGGGCTTCGTACCGGCGATGATCTGGCCCTCGGTGGGCGGGCAGGACAGTTGCAGGACCGGGGTGTTGGCCTCGACGAGCCGGCGCAGCAGCTGGTCCGACATCATCGAGCGGGACGCGCCGTTGGCGCTGCGGGCCACGATCACGTGCAGACCCACCTCGGTGCCCTGCGCGAGATACGGAAGCAGCGGGGCGAACGGGTCGGGACCGCCGCTGCCGATCAGCTCGTAGTCGTCCACGACCACGAACAGCCGCGGCCCCTTCCACCAGTCGCGCCGCTTCAGCCGCTCCGGTGAGATCTCCGGCCCCGGCACCCGGTCGGCCATGGCGCGGGCGGAGCCGCTGACCATCTCCTGGAGCTGGGCCGGGCCGACCGCGTACCCGAGGCGGTAGGGCTCCGGTACGGCTCCGGCCAGGCGGCGACGGTAGTCGGTGACCATGACGCGGGCCTCGCTGGGCCCGTAGCGCCGGGTGACGGCTTCGCAGACCATGGCCAGCAGGTTGGTCTTGCCCGACTCGGCGTCGCCGACCACGACCAGGTGCGGGTTCTCCTCGAAGTCGTGGTGGAAGGTGTCCAGTTGGACGTCCCGCAGGCCGATCGGGACGCGCAGGTCGCCGTCCGGTTCGGGCAGTTCGGACGCGGGCAGGGTGAGCGGCAGCATCCGTACGGGCGGGGCCTTGGGCCCGTCCCACTCGGCGGCCGTCTCGCGGACCAGCGCGTCCACGCCGTCCGAGAGGGTGTCGATCGAGGAGTCTCCGTCGATACGGGGCAGTGCGGCCAGGAAGTGCAGCCGCTCGTCGGTGAGCCCCCGGCCGGGGATCTTCGGTACGGTCGCCGCCGCCCGCATGTTGATCGCGGAGTCGACCGGGTCGCCGAGCCGCAGTTCGAAGCGAGTGCCGAGCTGGTCGCGCAGGGCGCTGCCGACCTCGCCCCAGCGGGTTGCGGCGATGATCAGGTGGACGCCGAAGTTGAGCCCGCGGGACGCGATGAGGGTGAAGGTGGGCACCAGGTCCATGAAGTCCTGGCGGATCGTGTTCCAGCCGTCCACGACGAGGAAGACGTCGCCGTACGGGTCGTCGGCGAACTCACCGGCCGCGCGCTTGCGCCGGAAGTCGGCCATGGATCCCAGGCCGTGGTCGGCGAACTGCCGCTCGCGGCGGGCGATCAGCGCGGTGATCTCGGCAACGGTACGGAGCAGCCGGTCCGGGTCGAGGCGTCCGGTGACGCCGCCGACGTGCGGGAGGCCACAGAGCGCGGCGAGCGCGCCGCCGCCCAGGTCCAGGCAGTAGAACTGCACCTCGCGCGGGGTGTGGGTGCGGGCGATGGCGGTGACGAGCGTACGGACGAGGGTGCTCTTGCCGCTCTGCGGTCCGCCCGCGATACCGACGTGGCCGCCCGCCCCGGACAGGTCGGCGGTCAGCTCGTCGCGCCGCTGGTCGAACGGCCGGTCCACGATGCCGACCGGCACGGTGAGCGGGCGGCGTGGCGTCGCCGAGCCGGGTGGAGGCAGCAGCAGGTCGAGCGTGGGCGGCTCGGTGAGCGGGGGCAGCCACACCTGGTGGGCGTGCGGGCCGGAGCTCTCCAGCCGCTCGACGGCGATGGTGAGCAGGCTGGTGGCAGCGGCCTCCTCGGCCGGACCGGCTTCCGGCGTGGCCACATCGGGCTCGGTCTGCGGCAGTTGCCGCGGCGGCACCCAGCCCGCGTGGAACGGCACGACCTGCCCGGCGACGACCGCCTGGCGTACTGCGGGGCGGACCACTCGGTAGGGACCGGAGACGAAGGCGGCCTTGAACCGGGTGAGCGTGCCGACGTCGTTCTTCAGCAGGCCGCTTCCCGGCTGCGGAGGCAGCTCGTACGCGTCCGGGACACCGAGCACACCGCGGCTCTCCATCGCGGAGAAGGTCCGCAGCCCCACCCGGTAGGAGAGATGGGACTCCAGCTGGTGGATACGGCCTTCGTCGAGCCGCTGCGAGGCGAGCAGCAGATGCATGCCGAGGCTCCGGCCGAGCCGTCCGATCATGACGAACAGGTCGAGGAAGTCCCGGTGGGAGGCGAGGAGTTCACTGAACTCGTCGACGACGACGAAGAGGGTGGGCAGCGGTGCGAGGTCGGCGCCGCCTTCGCGGGCCTTCTCGTACTCCAGCACCGAGGCGTAGTTGCCCGCCCTGCGCAGCAGCTCCTGACGGCGCATCAGTTCACCGTGCAGGGCGTCCCGCATGCGCTCCACGAGCGCCGTCTCGTCGGCGAGGTTGGTGATGACGGCGGAGGTGTGGGGCAGCCGGTCGAGGCCGAGGAAGGTCGCGCCGCCCTTGAAGTCGACGAGTACGAAGTTGAGCGTCTCGGACGAGTGGGTGAGCGCGAGGCCGAGCACCAGGGTGCGCAGCAGCTCCGACTTGCCCGATCCGGTGGCGCCGATGAGCATGCCGTGCGGGCCCATCCCGCCCTGCGCCGACTCCTTGATGTCCAGGGCCACCTGGCTGCCGTCGGCGGCGAGACCGATGGGGACCCGCAGCCGGTCGCCGGGCGTGCGCCGTTCGTGCAGCTTGGTGAAGTCGGCGGAGTGCAGATCGTGGATGCCGAGCAGACCGGTCAGCTCCATGTCCTCCTGGAGCGGCTGCTCGGAGCGGGCGGTGACGCCCAGCCGGAAAGGGGCCACGGCGGAGGCCAGGGCGCGGGCGGCGTGCGGGCCGAGGGTCTCGGGGCGGCCCACGGAGGTCTCGGAGGACTTGCCGTCCGGGTCGGTGGTGACCATCGAGAGGTCGTCGGGGGTGACCCGGAAGCGGAGTGTGCCGCGTGCGGGGGCGGCGTCGAGGGCCCCGCGTACGTCGATGACCAGGGCATTGCGGTAGCCGGGCCCGGCGATGCGCGCCCCGGCGGGGACCGCGGCGGTGTCCAGGACGATGACCGTGTACGGCTCGTCGCGGCTCGGCTCGGAGCCCGGCTCGAACGGCGGACGCCCGCCGAACTCCTCGCCCAGCAGTGGCTCCAGCTCGGAGACGGCCTCGGCGACGAGGCGGGCGGCGCCCGCACCGTCGGTGTCGGACGGGTGCTGGGCGTGCGGCAGCCACTTCACCCACTCCCAGCCGGGGAGCGCGCCGCCGTCGGCGACGACCACGACGGCGAGATCCTCCGGCGCGTGCAGGACGGCGAGCTGGGCGACCACGGCGCGGGCGGCGCCGCGGGCCGTCTCCAGGTTCCGCTCGGCGGCCGCGACCGCGTCGGTCCCGGTCTCCTCCCCGTCCTTGCTGCCGGACAGCAGGACGACCCGGGCGAAGGAGCGCAGCCGGACCGCGATCGGCTGCCCCGGCACCGTCGAGTACGCGCGGATGAAGCGGCGCAGCGCGTGCGCGCAGAGCGGTTCGAGGTCCTCGACGGGCTTGGTGGAGAGGGGGGTGAGGGTGAGTGCGAGCTGACGGGTACCGGTGGCGACCCGGACCTCGGCGAAGTCCTCATGGGTGGTGCGGCGCTCCCACAGCCGTCCGCTGCGCGCCAGGGAGACGAGCGAGCCGGGCTCGGGGTGGTGCCAGGCGTCGGCGCGCCGCTGCTCGTCGATGGCCTTGCGGATACGGCGGCGGCTGGTGGCGAGGTAGCGCAGGTAATCGCGCCGTTCGCCGCGCAGCCGCCGTTTGCGGTCGCCGGCGGCGCGGATGAACTGGCTGATCAGCATGCCGACGGCGGACAGCAGCATCATCCCGATGGCGACCCACATCAGGACGCCGCTGCTCTCGCCGGGCCTGATGAAGATCAGCACCATGCCGAGCGAGCTGAGCGCCATGGGCAGATAGGTGATGACGCCGCTCATGGCGCTCTGGGACTCGGGCAGTGCGGGTGGTTCCTGGAGGGTCAGCTCGCCCTGTGGCAGCTGCGGGCCCGGCCGGCGCGGCGGGCGCCGGAACGTGACGGTGCTCAAGAGGGCAGGGCCTTCCTGGTCCAAGGAGACAGGTGAATTACCCGCGGGTCAACGGGCGGACAAGAAACAGTTGTCCGTTGTGCCACAGGGCAATTTCATCAGCCACCCACCATTGCTGGCCAGGTGGTTGATCCGATGATCGGTTCGAACTCACGATAGTGTTCGCCCCGTTCCCGGGTCGACCCGCACCCACGGACGGGAGAGAATCGAAACGCCGTGAGCGACACCACCGTCGGATTGTGCCGAATAGCTGTAAGAGCGCCTGAAAATTCCTATGAGTTGGGCGTCCCGGTCGACGTGCCGCTCGCCGATCTCATCCCCGTCCTGGTCGAGTACGCCGGCGGTGAACTGCATGAGCAGGGCGCCGCCCACGGCGGCTGGACCCTCCAGCGACTGGGCGCCGCGCCGCTCGACGAGGAGGGAACCCCGCAGTCGCTCGAGTTGCGCGACGGCGAGACCCTGTATTTGCGGGCCCGTCACGAGGCGTTGCCCGAGGTCGACTTCGACGATCTGGTCGACGGCATCGGGGAGACGCTGCGGGCCCGCCCCGACACCTGGAACCCCGCGCTGAGCAGACGGCTACTGATCGGCCTTGCCGTGGCCGGGCTGGCCGCGGCCCTGTTCACCGTCGCGCTGCCCGGCCCCACCGGCTGGCGGGCGGGCGCGGCTGCCGTGCTCGCCGTACTGCTGCTCGCCGGGGCGACGGCCGCGTCGCGCGCCGTCGGGGACGCGGGGGCAGGCGCCGCTCTCGGGCTGATGGCGGTGCCGCATCTGGCCCTGGCCGGCGCGCTGTTGCCCACCGCCGGGCACGGTGAGGACGTGTTCGGCCCCCGGTTGCTGGCGGGCGGAGCGGCGGCAGCCGGGGCCGCGGTCCTCGCGCTGGCCGCGGTCGGCGCGTTCGCTCCACTGTTCCTCGGCGCCTTCGCCGTCGCCCTGTTCGCGGCGGTCGGCGGCCTGGTCTGCGCGGGCGGTGTGCCGCTGTCGCACACCGCCGGATACCTCGCGGTGGGCGCGGTCGCCACCGGGAGTTTCGTACCGGGACTCGCCTTCCGCCTGGCGGGGCTGCGGCTCCCACCACTGCCGTCCAGCGCCGACGAACTCCAGGAGGGCATCGAGCCCTTCGAGGCCGAGCGGGTACGGGTGCGTGCTCGGTCCGCCGACGCGTACGCCACCGGTTGCTCCGCCGCACTCGGACTGGTCCTCGCGGGCTGTGTGACGGCGCTGCTCACCGGGCCCGACTCCGACGGCTGGCCCGCGCCGGTCCTCGCGGTGGCGCTCGGCGTACTGCTGCTGCTGCACACCCGGACCGTCGGCGGTGCCCTGCAGCGCCTGGCCCTGGCACTGCCGGGGGCGTACGCCCTGGTGCTCGCCGCCTGCACGGACGCGGCCGGGACCGGCATGCCCGGCCGGCTGGAGGTCACCGGGTTCCTGACGGCCGCGGCAGCGGTCACGGTGATCGCCGCCTGGACCGTGCCCGGCCGCAGGCTGGTCCCGTACTGGGGCCGCGCGGCCGACCTCCTGCACAGCCTGACCGCACTCGTACTGCTGCCGCTCGCGCTGCTGCTGGCCGGGGTGTTCGGCATGCTGCGGGGCATCTGGGGCTGACCGGCCCCGGGAACCGGCCGCCCGGTTCCCAGCAGCCCGACAGGGCAGGTCCGGGGCCGGTTCCCCGGTGATCCAGTGAGCCCGTGAGCGCACCGAGCACGGTCAGCACGCTCACATTCAGCACACTCACGGTCAGCACACTGAGGAAGCAGTGAGGAAATCCCATGCAGTCCAGGCGTGACCAGGTCCAGGCCCACATGTTCGTCATGGGCCGGCTCTCCTCCGGCATGCAGCGCGCCGAGCCGGATGCGCCGGACACCCCGACCGCCCGTACCTGGCGCGGCATCATGTGGGGCCTGCTGGTTGCCGTCCTCGCCGCGGTGGTCACGACGCTGTACGGGCTGATCTCGCCCGGTGGCGCGACTTCCTGGCGCACCGACGGCGCGCTGGTGGTGGTGAAGGACTCGGGGGCCCGGTACCTCTACGTCGGCGGCACGCTGCACCCCGTACTGAATGAGGCGTCGGCGCGGCTGCTGGCCGGGGACAAGCTCTCCGTCCAGCAGGTCGCCGCCGCCTCCCTCGGGGACACCCCGCGCGGGACGCCGCTCGGCATCGTGGGCGCGCCCGACGGGCTGCCGAAGGGCGCGCTCGACCGGGGTACCTGGTCGGTGTGCGCGGGCCGCAAGGACACCGGGACCGGCGGCACCAGCACGGTCACCTCCGTGGTGATCGGCACCGAACCGGGCGGCGACGAACTGGGCGCGAAGGAAGGAGTACTGGTGTCGTCACCTCACGGCGGGGTCCAACTCCTCTGGCACGGAAGGCGGTTCGCGGTCGACACCAAGCACGGTGCGGCTGCGGCGCTCGGCTGGGCGGGGACCACGGCCCCGTACCCGGTCGGCGACGCCTTCCTCGCCTCGCTGGCGGCCGGGCCCGACCTGGCGGCGCCCGAGGTGCCGGGCCGCGGCGGGGCGGGTCCGCAACTGGCGGGGGCGGCGAGCCGGACCGGCCAGCTGTTCACCGCCGACGGCGGCCAGCACTACCTGCTGCGCAAGGACGGGCTCGTACCGCTGACCGACACCTTGCACCGGCTGGTGCTCGGCGACCCGCGCACCCAGGCGCAGGCGTACGGCGGGGGCGTGGTGAGCGAACGTACGGTGGGCGCCGCCGATCTGGCCGCCCATCAGGTTCCGGCGTCGGCGGCTGCGGCGCTCGCCGCCGACCTGCCCGCCAAGGCACCGCACCCGGTGTCGGCCGCCGCAGGTCAGGACGTGTGCGCGCGGGTCGCTTCCAGCGGCTCCGGGCACACCACGACGGTGGCGCTGGTCGCCGCCGCGCAGGTGCCGGGCGGGACGCCGGACGCCGAACCGGGCGTACGGGCCGGGTGCCTGGCGGCCGACCGGATCTGGGTGCGGCCGGGCTCGGGCGCCCTGGTGACGGCCCACTCCACGGCCGGGACCGGCGCCAGCCGCTACCTGGTCACCGATGCGGGCGCCGCCTACCCGGTGCCCGACGACGACGCTCTCAAGCAGCTCGGCTACTCGGCGGACGAGGCGGTACGGCTGCCCGCGCCGCTGCTCGACCTGCTGCCGACCGGGCCGAGTCTCGACCCGCAGGCGCTGGCTCGGGGCGGAATCGTGCAGGCCGACCAATCCGCCTCGGAAGGCACCGGGAGCGAAAGAGTTGCACGCACGGGGAAACAATCCAATGAACGATGCGTCAACAATTGAAGCCAATGCTCAAGTGAAGATCAAATCTTGATCCTGCGGGGTCAGTTGAACACCTCTGATGAGTATCGTGACGACGCATGTCCGAATCCTGATGCGAATGGGGCCGACCATGAGTGATAACGCGCCTGGACTGTTCAACCGGCAGCAAGTAGACGTCGACAAGGCCCGCACGGCCCTGGAGAACCACGTGGCCACCATGGCCCGTGCGGGCGCGACGGTGTCGGCGATCCACGACGACGTGCGGATGGCGTACGTCGCCAACTCCTCCAGCATCTTCAGCAGCAAGCTCCAGCAGTGGATGCAGGCGTACACGGACATCAAGGGCAAGGTCGACGCGCTGCACGCCTCGCTGTCGGCGGCCGACGTCATCCACAACACCAGTGAGATGGACGCCTCCCAGTACGCGAGCGCGTGGGACGGCGGCGGCAGCGGCTACTACCAGGCCCTCTCCGGCTGACCCACCGGCAACTCACCTACCAGTACTGCCTCTTCCCTCCTCCCGCATCTCCTGAAAGGACGACCGGACATGGCGGACGTCACACTCGAAGTCTCGCGCGCCAACGCGGCCATCGACGACATGGTCAGGGCCAACACGGACATGGTGAACGCGCTCCAGGAACTGCTCAGTCAGCTCGGCGCCCTCAAGGCGTCCTTCTCCGGTCAGACCGCGGTCGTGTACCAGGACTTCCAGAACCAGGCCAACACCGCCATAGAAACGATGAACGCCCAGTTCGGTATGGGTTCGCAGGCCCTGAAGGAAATGGTCGACGGCCAGGTCGCGGGTGACAAGCGCGGCGCTGGGATGTTCTGACCATGGCCAAGGACGACGGCGGCGACACGGGGACCTTCAAGGTCACCGAGGGCTGGCTCAAGGGTGAGGCCCGCACGAGGGTCTTGGCGCTCCGGGACATGCTCCAGAAGGGCCCCGACTACACGACGCTGACCGAATTCGCGACCGAGACGGGCGCCTACAAGGGGCTCCTCGCAGGCTCGGGCGCCCTGGGCGTCGACGCAACTCTGCACAAGGTGTTCACTCAACTCTGCTCAAGTCTCAAGGCGCAGGTGGACGTCCTCGGGAACGGTTTCAACACCCTCTCGATCGACATGGCGACCGTCGACTCCATTCTCCAGAACAGCGAGGACGACGCCGCACTGACGGCGTCGGAGATGAACCTGGAGCTGGCGAACGCCATCAAGGGGTTCGGCGGCGCTCCCACGAACAGCCCCCCCGCGTAACTCCGGTACAGCGCACCGGCACCGCTCGACGTCAGCGCCGGGCGGTGCCGGCCCGCCCGGCGCCTGTACCGCTCAACCGCCGCACCGCTCACCTGTCTGCACTGCTCAACCGTCTGCATCGCACCCGTAAGGAGCCCGTCATGGTCGACCGGAAGTGGGAGGACGCGCTCGCCGTCGTCGTCGCCAAAGACGGCCCCGGTCAGGGCAAGGTGACCAACCGCACCGACGTGACGGGGGGCGCGTGGTTCAAGACCGATCACGTGGTCAACCCGACGGCCCGGCCCAGCGCCGGTACTCCCAGCGGCTATGACTACGCCTGGGCGCAGAGCTGGAGCAAGTCGGGCACCGGGAAGAACTCCACGAACTACACGTACCAGATCGGGTTCTCTCTGACGCCCGAAGTCGGGGAGAACGGCTCGGACACCGCGCTGTCCAAGTTCATCCACGAACCCTGGGCGATCATCGGGCCGGCGTTGAACACCCCGAACGGCAACTCCTCGCTCAGCCTGGGCAGTTTCGACACGGCCGGGATGATGATGCGCGGGATGCTCGGTCATCTGACCGATGTGCAGAACGAGCTCAAGTCGTGGGCCAAAGAAATCGACGTGCCGGACTCCGAGATGCAGGGCACGGCGGCCGGGGCCCTCAAGCGGACCCTCGTGGCCGTACAGCAGCAAGTGGCCTACCTCTACCAGGAGGTGACGAACTACGGGGACATCCCGTATCGCATCGACGATGCGCGCGCCATGATCCACGAGGCGCTGTACGCGCTGGTCAACGCGGCCGACGGCTACCGCAACAGCGCGGCCGCCTGGCCCGCCAACCATGTCCACGACCAGTTCTTCAATGCCCTCAACGCCACGTCGCTCCAATTCGACGCGTCAGGCGACGCCTATCTCGACGTGCCGGGACTCGGAAATCCGACGAAGGCGGACTTCTGGTCCGCGCTGGAGCAGAAGTCGAAGGACGCCTGGTTGGGCGGGCTGTCCTGGCTGGACACCGTCGCCAATGCGCAGATGCGGTCCGTGGAAATCGTCTACCAGCAGGCGATCGACGTGATCCCGCCCAACGCGCTCACCGCGCCGCCGTACCGCGATCCCAACGCGCCGAAGCCCCCCGGCACGGACACCAACCCCGGCGACAAGCCTCCGGGCACCGATACGAACCCGGGCGACAAGCCCCCGGGCACGGACACCAACCCCGGGGACAAGCCGCCCGGCACGGACACCAACCTCGGGGACAAGCCGCCCGGCACGGACACCAACCCCGGTGACAAGCCGCCCGGGAGTTCGAGTGTCACTGGGCCGCCGCAGACCAACTCCAAATTCAACTCCATGCCGCCGCCGGAGTCGAAGACGACCGGTCCCCCGCAGACCAGTACGGGGAACGGCACCGGCAACACGCTGCTCGACAAGAACAACCAGCCGATCAAGGACTCAAAGGGCAACGAAACCCGGATCCCGCCCGGGTCCCACATCAACAAGGACGGCACGATCACCGGGCCCGACGGCAAGCTGCTGATGGGCGCCGACAACAAGCCCCTCAAGGCTCCGGCGAACTCCCACATCGGCCCGTCGTCGTCGACCGGCCCCAGCAGCAGCAACAGCAAGCAGCAGCTGAAGGAACAGCAGGAACTGCAGGAAAAGCAGCTCAAGCTGCAGAAGGCGAACCAGCAGCAGCAGCTGAAGGACCAGCAGGAACTGCAGGAACAGCAGCTGAAGCAGCGGAAGGCGCAGCAGGCCCGGGAGGTCGAGCAGGAGAAGGCCTACCAGCAGGCCCTCTCCCACGTCCGCGGTCAGGCCCGTACCGAGACCAGCAGCAACGGGTACAGGACCGGAGGCGGCGACAGGAACAGGCTGAACCTGGAGGAGACGCCGCCCCGGGTCAACGAGCGGCTCCCCACCAGCCGGACCGTCGGCGATCCCAGGACCTCGATCTCCGAGCGCATCCGGGCCCGCACCTCGGCCAATGAGCCCAATCTGGCCGCCGCGACCGCGGCCAGGGAGTCCTCCGCGATGAACCGCACCTCGTCCAACGGCCAGCCGATGATGCCTCCCATGGGCGGCGGAGGCGGAGGCGTAGGCGGAGGCGGCGGCGAGCGGGACCGCGAGCGTCGCACCTGGCTGGCCGAGGACGAAGAGACCTGGGGCACCTCCCAGGAAGCAGCACCGGGAGTGATCGGCTGATGGGTAACGGATTCCAGGAACAGCTCGACGAGATGATGGGAAAGCTCGCTGAGCACCGCGAGTCCCTCCTCGCGACCCAGCGAGAGCTGGCCAAGTACACGGTCACCGTGCAGTCGAAGGACCGGATGCTGACGGTCGTCGCTGGCGCCCAGGGCGACGTGCGGGAGATCAAGTTCCATACGGACGCGTACCGCGACATGGCTCCCGCCGAGCTGGGTGCGGCGCTGGTCGAGGTCATCGGCCAGGCCAGGGAGCAGGCCGGGCAGAAGGTCCGCGAGACCATCTCGCCGTTCCAGGGGGCGGGCGCCGCCCTGCGCAAGTCGATGACGGGCGGCACCGAAATGGACGATTTGATGGGCCCGTTGCGGGAGATGTGGCCGGGGCCGGCGGGGCCGGGCGGCACGCCGGGCGCCGGCCGGAACGGCACGGGCAAGGGGAAGGGCGGTGCCTCGGATGGCTGAGAAGATCACCACCATCGACCAGCTCAAGCAGCAGTTCGCTCAATACCCGCAGATCGGGTCGCTGATCAAGCAGATCGGCGACTACCTGGCCCAGATCGACAAGATCAATATCGCCGGCGGCGGCAAGGACGACGAGATCGCCAAGCAGTACCACGAGACCATCGACCCCGGCATGACACACCTGCACGACCTGCTGACCCTGCTCAAGACCCTGGTCGAACAGGTCGGGTACACGGGATCCGACGTGATGGGCCTGTTCGACCGGGTCGAGGACGAAGCCCAGTCACTCGCGACCAGTTGGTCGAGCGACGCCACATGATGAGAACACGCGGATGCTGACCCCCTCCCCGGCGGTTGAGTGGATCATGCATGCCCTCACGGGCATGAAGTGGCCACAGGCCAATGAGGACGAACTCCGGAACGCAGCGGATCTCTACGACTCCGTGGGCGACGACTACAAGCAGCTCGACGACCAGCTCGTGCTGTTGCTCCAGAGCATCCAGAACAACTTCGAGGGCGACGCGGCCACCGCCTTTCTCAATCTGGGCAAGGTCATCGCGGGCGGCGACAGCTCGTTCCTCGACGCGGCGGCCGAGCAGTCCCAGACCATGGCGCAGGTCGCCCGGGACACCGCGAACCAGGCCGAGTACACGAAGTGGATGATGCTCGCCCAGCTCATCGAGCTGCTGGCCGAGTTCATGTACGCCATGGCGTTCTCGTGGGTGCCCGGCTTCGGTGAGGCACTGCTGTCGGGACTGAGCTGGCGCACGCTCTTCACCCGGCTGTTCCTCAAGATGTTGATCAAGGAGCTGCTCAAGAGGATCGCCCAGCACGTCGCCCTCGGGGTCGGCATGGGCATAGCGATGGACCGCATCATCCAGATGATCCAGATAGACCAGCATCACCGGGACGGCTTCGACAACAAGCTGCTGCTGGACGCGGTCAAGTTCGGCGCGATCCAGGGCCTGGTCACCGGACCGCTCAGCCTGCTCGCCCCGGGGATCGGCAAATGGCTGGGCAACAAGCTCGGTACGGGCCTGTCGAAGCTCCTCACCAAGGAGCTGAAGACGGCCTTCAAGACCCTGGAGAAGGTCGGGGGCAAGGGGTCTGGTGACCTGGCCAAGAACGTGGCCAAGCTACTGAGCGAACACGACCTCAGCCTCACCAAGGGCTTCACCAAGGTCGGTGGAAAAGAGGGCGCCAAGGCCGCGAGCGACAACTTCATCAAGAACATGGGCAAGGAGTTCGCCAAATCCCCCTTCAACGGGCTGACGAAGGAGGAGGCCCGTCAGGTCGGCAAGACCTGGGCCGAGACCGTCACCAAGCACTGGTCGGGCCCGACCAAGGGTGCGGCGGAAGCGCTCAGCAAGGAACTCACCAAGGAACTGAGCAGCAAGCTCGACAAGACCGCGCTGAAGGCGCTCGCCGACGACCTGCCCCAGGCCCTGATGCACGTGGGATTCCAGGGTAACAAGCGATTCCGATTGGGCATGGTGGGCAGTGGGCTGCTCGTCGAGTCCGTGGGCCAGAACCTCGGTGAGGGTTTCTACAACCTGATCTACCAGGACGGCTTCACCACGTCGTGGGACACATTCGTCGCGGGCATGCTGACCGGCGGACTGAGCCACGGCGGACACGTGTATCTCGTCCGCCCCGTCGTGCATGCCATGTCCCACCATTTCGACACGTCGGGCCTCGGCGTCGGGCACGACAAGGGCCTGGACAAGAGCCTCGATGCGAGCGGACCCGGATCGGACGCGCCGAACAACGGGCCGAACCTCACGACGACGAACACAACTTCGGGCGCGACGACAAACACGACGACGAACACGGCGCACAGCACGGGCAGTGGCACCTCGACCGACACGTCGACGAACGACGCGAACGACGACACGACCAACAACACGGTCACGTCCCACAACTCGGTGACGCCGGTGAAGCCGGTGGCGACGACCTCCTCGGACACGTCGGTCCAGACGGTCAACCACACGAACGACGGGCAGTCCACGTCCACTTCGCACTCCGAGAACCAGTCCGAGGCCCCGGTCACGCCGATCGCCCCGGTCCCGCAGGTCGCCCCGGTCACCTCCGCACCCCCGGCCAACTCGGCATCGACCACCTCGCCGAACCAGTCGTCCACTCACACGGCGCCGGAAAACACGCCCCATGCGGCTTCCCCGCCCCGCCGTTCGAACCAATCCCCCCTTCTGCCGAACAATGGTGAAGGCAGCAGCAGCATCGAACTGAAGCCTCTGCGGCGACCGACTTCGACGCAGACCACTTCCACCGACTTCGACTCGTCGCTCACGCAGACCAATGAATCGGTCACGGCCCCGAAGTCCACGGCGAACAACGTCACGGAGACGGTCGATGTCAACGAGACGGTTTCGGAGACGTCGCCCCCTCCGAAGCCGCTGTCCCACGACAACGTCGTCTCCAGCGTGCACCGGGACAACTCGGCACTCGACACGGATCAGCTCCAGAACGAGCAGAGGAACCAGAGCAACGAGCAGGCCAACGAGCACTCCGTACAACAACAACAGCAGCAGTCCGACCGGCAGACCAACCAGCAGACGGATCAGCAGCTCAACCAGCACACCGGACAGCAGACCGGTCAGCAGTCCAACGACCAGACGAACACCCAGACCAACGAGCAGACCAACGAGCAGACCAACGACCAGACGAACACCCAGACCAACGAGCAGACCAACGAGCAGACGAACGAGCAGACTCCGGATGACGACCCCCGGCACGACGACACCCTGACGCCCCCCACGAATACCCCCAGGGCGGTCACCGAGGACGCCCCCCGTCCTCCCCTCTGGCAGCACGACGTCAGCCAGTACGTCAAGAACCAGGCCGGGCGGGAGACCCCGCTCCCCACCGGCTCCGCCGCAGGCCACAGCAGCACCAAGCTGCTTCAGCCGCGCCAGGGCGCGAGCATCGGCCGGACGCTCCACGACAAGCTCAACGCCGCGCTCAACCGTAAGCTCAACGGCGACCGGGCCGACGCCTCCGTGATCCAGCAGATCGACGACGAACTGGCCCGGCACCCGAACTCGTTCCTCGGCGACGGCCGTCGGTTCGTCGTCAAGCACAGCGTCCCCTTCCTCGGAACGAGCCTCACCAAGGCGAAGCGGACCGTGATGACCGTCAAGGCCATCCCGTACGCCGACACGTGGACCCACCATCCGGACTCCGAGGCCCGCGACCCGCACAAGCTGGACACGTCCCAGCAGCTCCAGCAGCAGACCGGTACGAACACCGGCACGTCCCGGGGCACCGGTCTCCAGATGGGGTTGGCCGCCGGGGCGCTGCCGTCCGACGCCCGGATGCTGCTGGACCTCCGCGGGAGCACCAGTCACAACCAGAAGCATGTCGTCGGCACCCACGACCAGCGTTCGTACCAGCGTGAGACGCGCACGACCGGCGGCAGCGAGTCCTTTCACCAGGACGTCTATTACCAGGTCGAGTTCCACCCGGACGAGCAGATCGCATCCTTCGGCGCGGGCATCAAGAACGGGATGACGACCCGGGTGTCCAAGGGTTCCGCCGTGCCGAAGGAGACGGAGCTACGCGTGCCGCGCAACTTCACCCCGCCGCCCGGCTCGCCTCTCGGCTCACCGAGCACCGAGGGCTTCGGCCCGGTGAAGTCGCTCTTCGACTGGGCGGTCCAGAAGCTCGAAGCCAGGCCGGGCGGGTACAAGCACAAGCAGCTCAGCGACTACTTCAGCACGGACCGCTTCCACAGCATGTCCGACGAGATGGCCCGTGGACCGCTGGCACCGCTCGACGTGCGCAGGCGCAACGGCCAGTCCGCGGGCAGCTTCCAGGTGGGCAAGGCGATATCCGGCGAGCACCATCTGATCGAGGTCGTGGACGACGCCGAGATGCGCATCACGGACGCCATCACCGTGAAGAACGAGATCCTGGTCCAGGACAACCGGCGTTATGTGGTGGCCTTCTTCGGCGGTTCGCGGTTCGCCATCCCGACCGACCAGGCGCCGCACATCTTCATGCAGCTCGGGCTCACCCTGCACTACAGCCACGACTCCAGCGAGGTCTCGCTCCAGGGCGGGAACGTGGGGCGCAAGATCACCGGGCGGGTGAAGGGCAGTTCCACGGCCCTCTACCTCCAGGAGCTGAAGGTACCCGTCACGTTCGAGGGCGAGACGAGGATCCTCGACACCTGGAATCTCGTACGGCTGCCGGTGCGCGAGGCCCGCGAGCGGGCGGGCTGGGACCCCGACACCCATACCCGTCCCGAGGGGAGCGAGCCGCCGCTGCCCGCGCACTGGCGCAACGGCGACTACGACCTGACGCACACCAGGGCCACCGACCTCGTCATCGACAAGAGCCACTCCCCGGACCCGACGTCCCCGAACGTACTCGTCGACCGGGTACTCGACTGGATCAACCGGACGCACGGCGACTCGGTGCTGGTCGCCCCGCGCCCGCGTGCGAACACCGCCGATCCGCGCAGCCAATGGACCAAGTTCACGCAGGCCATCAGCGGCGAGCGGGACCGGGCCGAGGCCAACACCCGCATCATCATCGCCAAGTTCGACGAGCGGAACCTGGCGGCGACGCTCAACGAACTCGCCCACGACGGGCTGTCCGTCAAGCTGTTCGGCCGCAACCTCACCAAGGAGAATCTCTTCGCGCTGAACCTGAAGGCCGATCTCGATCCGCCGGTCTACCAGGGCACCGACCGTGACCGGATGACCCGCCAGAACAACAACGCCGGTGAGCGCGTGGGCAACGCCCACAGCACCACGCACACCTTCGGGGCCCAGGCGGGCGGCACCGTCGAACTGCGCTCGAACGAAACGTTCCGTACCGGTACGCCGGCCCACATCGGTGTAGTGGGGGCCAAGGCCGGCGCGAGCCGCCAGCACACCCGGGGCAACGGCACCACGTTCACAGCCGGCCGCGAGGACGTGACGGCCACCCCGGCCGGGGTGCATTCCTTCCTGGCGACCGGCCGGTTCACGGCCGAGCTGGTGGGCGTGCACCAGTGGCACGCGCCGTACCGGGCCCTCACGCTCGGCCGAGCGGGGCGCAAGATCCACGAGCCGGCCATCGTGGGCGGCTCCGAGGCCACGCTCGGGGACTTCAGCGTGATGCTCCATCTGTCGGAGCAGTACATGCCGAAGGTCGACCCGCATGCGGAGGGCGCGGCCAACCCGTTCGTCACCGGCCGCGAGACCACCTCGCGGGAGCTGGACCCGCAGACCGAGACCGAGGACCTGTGGGCGCCCTCGGAGTGGCAGCGCGGCGACTCGCTCAAGAACATCCCGGTCATCACCCTCTACGTGCCGACGGACCATCACCTCCAGCAGGCGGGCCCGCTGGTCGCGAACCGGGCGACCCGCGGTGAGTGGTCGCTGACGACCGAGGGGACCAGCCAGCACCAGCGGATGAACAACGCCTTCGGCTCGATGGCGCTGACCTCCGACTCCGACCAGGTGTTCTCCCCGACGGGCAAGCAGCTCAACGACGTACGCGCCCCGGGTTTCCTGTACGGCGCGACGGGCGACATACGCCTCGTCGGACGGCGGGGGAACCCGACCGCTGTGGGCGGCCCCGTCGACCTCAAGCCGGAGATGAACCGCACCCTGGACCTGGCGGTCTCGGGCGGCGGCAGCAAGGGCTGGGTGCTGTCGTTCGACGTGAACGCGGGGCACTTCCCCGCGCAGCCGACGGACGTACCCACCACGACGCGTTACGGCTTCGGCGCCACCCCGTACCAGCGCTCCAGCGTGACCTCGCAGGGCGGCGGCAGGACCATCAGCCGGTCCGTCAACGTCGTTCCGGAGAACGGTCAGTGGGTGCCGGTCACGACGGACGCCCAGTACCGCGTCGAGATGTCCGCCGACAAGCTCGGCGCCCTCACCCCGTTCCGCTCGAAGCTGCCCGCGTGGACCGGGCAGCTGGTGGACAAGGCGAACGCCTGGCGCGGACTGGTCTCCGAACAGGCGGCGCACGCGCTGAATCTGTTCAACACCGGTATCGCGCGGGTGCCCGGTCTCGCCGACGGGGCCGGGACCTGGTCGCACTCCTCGTGGTTCAAGGAGAGTCCGCTCGGGGTCGTACCGGTGTCGGCGCCGAGCGGTCACGACGCGGGGCGGGCGCAGTTCATGCAGACCCTGCGCAATCTGCGGTTCACCCGCAACAGCCTGGAGTCCATCAGGACACTGCTGTCCGAACGGCACGGGCAGGCCATGGTCGAGTCCGGCATTCCGCAGCAGTACCGGGGCCGTGCGCCCTGGCGCGGTTTCACCGACAGCCTCCCTCTCGGAGGCAAGGAATACCGGGTGACGGTGACGCAGGTCCCCGGCACCCGGACGGTCGAGGACTTCGGCTTCGGCGATGTGGAGAACGGCCACTCCGTCACCACCAGCAACAGCGCCTCGCGGGGCGTCACCCGCTCCCGCGGCCTTTCCGCGAACGCCACCGAACGCATCACCGGGCCGAACGGTTCGTCGGGCGGCCCGCTGGGGAACTCCAGCGGTTCGAAGGGAAAGAGCGGCGGCCAGACCAGCTCGGAGTCGGAGACCGTGGCGCAGGTGACGGTGATTCCCGGCCCGCTCGCCACCGTCTCCACCTCGTACGACGTCGTGGTCACGGTGGTGGACACCAAGGGCGACGTCGTCCTGGAACACACCTGGGGCGCGGGCAGCGCGAAGAGCCAGGAGCCGCTGGCACTGCTCAAGCCGGGCGGGGAGAACAAGGGCGATGTGTACACACCGCCGCCCGCCGCCGTGGACGTGTGGCCGTCGAACAACGCGACGCCGGACAGGATCAGCCGGCACCTCACCCAGCACGTGTCCGGCGACAATCGGCCCGCCGGGCTGGTCCCCGGCAACGGGGTGCATTTCACGCGGGTACTCGGCTCCAAGAACGTCGAGAATCTGGCCCACATCACCCTGGCGAAGGCCGAGAGCCAGCACCTCAACGGGGGACACGCGGGCAAGGGGGTGGAGACCCAGGGTGTGCTCACCGGTGACCAGCTGGTCGAGGCCCGTGCCAAGGCCGCGAAGGTCAAACTGCTGTCGCCCGGCAAGGGTGGCGGCGACACGCTGACGACCGGCACCGGCGAGATGTCCCTGACCGGTTCGCTCATCGACGGTTCGGCGCTGGGCGAGAACGGCTACCAGCCGCTCGGCCTGGTCGACGACACGGTCGTCGGCGGCGCCACCGGCACCCTCCAACTCCACCCGGCCTTCGACCTGTCGGGGGCCAAGCTCCTCGCGACGGCCGATGTACGGATGGAGTTCGCCACCGGCACGGGTGAGAGCTTCGACGTGGGTGAGGGGCAGTCCCACAGCAAGAACGGTGGGTTGGGCGGTGACGCCATCGGGGCCGACTCGCACAAGACGACCTACCAGGTCACCCCGGTCATCGCGCCGGGCGTCGGCTCGTCGGAGGAGTTCAAGTTCAACGAGGCGACCGCCGCCAAGATCAACATGAAGCCGGACACCGGGCGGGCGTTCCTCTTCTCCGTACCCACGAAGTGGCTGGCCGTCGCCGGGGTGCACCGTCACATCAAGGACAGCTCGGTCGGCCGGCTGGCAGCCCGCGGGCTGACCTGGGAGGGCTACGACCCGCCGGGCCTCCAGGCCGGTGAGGCGGACACCGAGGTGCTCGCCTGGATCCGCGAGGACGTGGCCCGCGACCTGGGGCTCATCAACGACCAGAACCACCCCGAGGCGCTGTCCAAGCAGTGGGACGACGTGACCAAGGGGTGGAAGACCTGGAAGGCCAACCACGACGCGTACTGGAGCACCTACCGCCCGTTGACCGACCTGGCGTTCGTGGTGCAGGACGCGCAGCACCGGCTGGACGCGGCGACCACCCCCGAGGCCCGGCGGACGGCGCAGCAGGCGCTGGACGCGGCGAACGCCGAACTGAACGCGGTACGGGAGACGGTCCGGCCGAAACTGGAGTCGCTGGAGCAGAAGCTGAGGGCCGCGGGCGAGCACTACCACGCGCTGCGGTCGGCCGCCGACGCCCTCAACGACTGGCACCGGCTCCCGGCGAACGAGCGCGGTGAGACCACTGAGCCCCAGGTGCTGGCCTACGACCCGGCCGTGGAGCACGACCACGGCGTGGAGAAGCCCGAACCCCCGGCCGACACGTACGCGGAGTTCACCGACGACCAAGGTGAACTCCTCGGCGTGGAGGATCTTCCGTCCGGTCGGATCCACCCGGTCGGCCCGGTCTCGCACGACGGCAACGGCTTCTTCCACTCCCTGGCCGAGCACCTGGTCCGGATCGATCCGAACCTGCTGGCGCAGCAGGGCATCGCCGTCCCGAAGGGCCATGACCTCACCGGTGTGGCGAATGAGCTGCGTGCGCTGTTCGGAGAGACCCTCCGCGGGGGCGGGGACAACGCCCTGGCGGATTACACCCACCCGGACCTCGCCGACAAGTTCGAGCCCGACGAGGTCCGCGCGGCCGGGCTGGAGAACCTGCTGGACAGGTCGACGCCGCAGGGCCGGGAGTACACGGAGGGCAAGTGGATTCCGCACTCGGCGGGCGCCCCCACCGAGAACCACCGTGCGGTACTGACCCCGGAGCAGCGGACCGCGCTCGCCGCGTCGCAGACGGAGCGGCCCGCCAACGAGGAGTCCGCGGCCAAGGACAGCGCGGGTGACCTGTACCCGCCGCTGGCAGCCCGGCTGTTCGGGGTGCCGGTGACGGTGCTGGTGGACGGCAGACGCCATACGTTCATGCCCGACGGGAGCGAGGCGACGGGCCACGAGGGCGCCGAAGGCGTCGAGCTGCTGCTGAAGGACGGCCACTACCGGCACGTCGATCAGACCAAGGACCTGAAGCCTCCGCAGGAAACGCCGTCCGACAACGAATCCGACCACGACTCGGTCTCCGACCACGACTCGGTCTCCGACGACGGGTCCGACCTCGAACCCGTGCCGGGTACGCCCCGCCCGGTGCTCAAGGTGCCGGACGACGCCTACTCGCAGCTCACTTCGCTGTTGGTCAGCGCCCCCTCGGCAGTCGGGCCGAAGCTCCCCCACCTCGGGCAGAAGCTGAGGGCCCTGGTCAACTCCCCGGACGAGCTGCGCGCCATCGCTTCGGCCGCGTCCGATGTCGAGAGCCACCAGGACCTGCACACGCTGGTGCTCGGCATGAAGGAGGCCGTGCACGCCCATGTGAGGGATCTGGGCCCGCACGGGATCGCCGAACTGCTCCCCGATCTCCTCCCGCACACCTCCGTTCCGACCAGTGAGGCGGCGGCCCGCAGGGCCCGCAACCTGCTGTTCAAGGAGGTGCAGAGGGCCGTCTCCGAGTGGGAGCACAGCGGGGACTCCTCCTGGCCGAAGAGATTCCTGCCGCTGCTGGCCGGAACGTTCCACGTGGACCTGACCGTGCACACCCCGCCGTCGGGGACGAACCCCGGCGGGTCGGACCGGTTCCGGCCGGCGCCGGGGGGCGGTGCGCCGCTCTCCGTACACCTTCAGCAGAACGGCTCGCACTTCGACGGGACGACGGAGCCGACCGCCCAGCAGCGGACCGAGTCGTCCCATGCCCCGAACACCTCGCCGAACGCCCCTCTTCAGACGCAGCACACCAGCCCGAACGAGTCCCCGGCACCCGTCCCCCCGCACAAGCCCGCCGGCACGCCCACGCTCACCGCCGACTACTCCGTCGCCGAGCTTCCCCCGGCTCCCCTCCCGAAGCCGGTCGCCGACGTCCAGTCGCTGGGCAAGGCCGAGATTCTGCCGCCCAGTGACCGGACCATGGACAAGGGCGGGGCCGCCGCGTCCGTCTGGGAGCGCTCGTTCGCCGTCGAGCGCGTCCTGCTCAGCGACGGCAGTGTGCGCTCCGACGTCACGGTGCGCGTCCATCTGGACCCGCAGGCGGGCACCACCAAGAAGCACGTCACGTACGCCAAGGAGATGGCGAAGCGCGGCATCGACAAGTACTACAACGACCCGAAACACCGTCTCCCGAACGGTGATCTGCTGCAGGTGAAGATGGAGTTCGTCTTCGATCCCGCAGACGCGCACCGGCAGGTGAAGCTGCACCCGGACCCGAACGGGGACGGCCGGGACGACAGCG
Source organism: Streptomyces sp. NBC_00846 (assembly GCF_045207325.1). Lineage (NCBI taxonomy): Bacteria > Bacillati > Actinomycetota > Actinomycetes > Kitasatosporales > Streptomycetaceae > Streptomyces > Streptomyces sp. NBC_00846. Next base: position 4,192,163 of record NZ_CP108846.1, read on the forward strand.
CCACCTGGTACGTCTCGGAGGGCGGGGCGGGCGCGATCGACAAGTCGTACGTCATCGCGCACGAGACCGGCCATCTCCTCGGCTTCCAGGACCAGTACCGGGAGGCCAAGGAGGGCGAGCCGTTCCGGCCGGTGTACGACGACCATTCGCTGATGTCCGCTTACGGCATCGACGACGCGGGACTCGTGCAGTTCGACATGGACCACATGACGTCCGACCACTACCTCTCGCCGTCGCTGCGGATCATGCCGCGGGATCTGCTGCTGCTCTCCATGGCGGTCGACGCCGCCTGGTCGCACACCCCGGGCGTGGGGACGGGCCCGCACGACAAGGCCAGGGCGCACATCCCGCTCGACGTACGGGAACGGGTCCTGCGCGGCAACTCCCGCACCGGCGCCGACGGTCTGCTCGCCCCGCGCGGCCCCTCCGGACGGTTCCGCCCCGAAGCCACCGGGCCGGTCAACCCCAACGGCACCTACCGGGCGGGCAAGCGGCCGGACGGCAGCGTCCAGACCATGTTCCCGGACCACTGGAGTCCGGACGAAGTCCTGCACGCGGCCCGCCAGGTGTACCTCGACCACGTCCGCAAGGGCACCCTGATCCCCGACAGCGAACGCTCCGGACGCCAGTCGTTCGACGGTGTCTACCAGGGCGTACGCATCAAGGGCACCGCCGACACCACCGGCACCCTCATCGACTTCGCGCCGCACCCCGACCAGAGCGGCCTGCTGCCGCCCACCCATCTCGAACCGCCGCCTTCCCGCGAGCTGTCCGACGAGCCCGCGTTCAGCGAAGCCTCGATGCGCTTCGTGCTGCGCGGCGACCCCTCGACGCTGACCGGGGTGCAGTACGCACACGGCGAAGAGAAGCGCGAGCTGGCCCAGACGGACCGCGGCATCCGCTTCGAGAAGCTGACGGGCCCCGACTTCAACGGCGTGCGCCGGGCCGAAGTGTGGTTCCGGAACCCGCCGACGGGACCAGGGAAGGTGACCCTGAAAATCGGCGAGGGCGACTCGCCCGACGGGGTCATCCAGGACGGCTGGGGCACCAATCCGCGGATGCTGTTCCCCGAGAAATGGACCCCCGGTGATCTGCGCGAGGTCGTACGGGACGCACACGACAACGCCTTGGCCAAGGGCCTCTTCGAGGTGCTGCCCGACGGCGGTTACCTGTGGGAGGGCACGGCGGACGGCGTGCGGATGCAGGGGGTCGTGAAGGACGGCGAGCACCGCTGGTTCCGTCCGTCCCGCTTCCAGCCGCACCCGGAGTGGAACGCCGAGGACATCGTGGCGGTCACTTCCGAGACCCCGATGACCTTCGCCAGGGCGTCCGGCGGACTCGCCGACTTCCGGGTGTCGCACGTGGTGTTCACCAACGGCGACCGCGGGCTGAACCTCACCCGGATCGTCCGCTACCCGAGGAACATGCACCCGCAGGCCCTCGCCGAACTGCGCGAGAAGCTGTCCGACGTGCAGGAGCACATCGACGACACCTACAACTCCGGGGAAGAGAGCAAGGAGAACGGCCGGCTTCCCAAGACCCGGTTCACCGTGGAGCTTCGCCCGACGAAGCGGCCCGGCCAGCCCGAGGACGGTGCGGACATCGGGGCGCTGTCGGTACGCGACCCCGAAGACGCGGCGGCCCAGCTGCTGGGCTTCGACGTGGACCCGGACACGGGCCGCCAGAATCTCGTACGCCAGGTCCTCGAACACCGGCGCCCGACGCCCCAGTCCACCGACTCCTGGGACGCCCCGCGCGAGCAGCAGGGCGGGACACCGAACCCGCTGTTCACGGCGGACGTCGAGGCCGCGCTGCGCCGCAACACGCACGCCGGACTGTTCGACGAGCCCGGTCTGCTGGAACTGCTGGCCACCCGCCGCTCCCAGGACCACGCCCCGCACGTCACGAAGGAGTCGACCGAGGCGGCGCTGACCGCGCTCACCCAGGACGCGTTCGCGTCCGACTACACCCACACCCCGGACGGCCGGCTGCCGGACGGCTGGACCCCGGACCGGCTGCGGCTGGCCGCACTGCGGGCGGCCCGGAGCAGCGCACCGCGCACCCCCGACCTGGACCAGCCGGGCACGCTCACCATCGTGACCACGCCCGAGCCGGGCGTGCAGCTCACCACTCGCATCAACAGCACCTCGCTGCTCATCCTCGGGGCCGAGATCGTCAGACTGCCGCAGCCGACGGCCCCGACCGGACACACCGAGGGCTCGGCCACGCACCCGAGCGACCACACGCCGGTCAACCTGGACAGCCCGGTCACTCCCGTCAACCCGGTCCATCTGGCCGCCGTATCAAGGGCGTTGGGCCTGCACCCTGACTATCTGCGCAGCGCCCTGCCCGTACTGCACCAGGCCGCCACGCCGAGCGAAGCACTGCACACCCTGCAGACGCTGGCGACGCGGCTCGGCGCGGGACCGCAGGTGGGCGAGTTCGTCCGGCGGATGTCGGAACTCGGGGTCTCCGCCGACGACTGGTGGGACCTGTCGACCTTCCAGCACAGCCAGGGTGAGAGCATGCGCAGCCTGCTCGGCCCGGACCTGCAGGAGAGCCGGCAGCGGATCGACCAGTGGCAGCGCACCGAGGTGGTGGACACCGACGCAGTCACCGACGCCACCGCACATGAGCTGGGTGTGCATCCGCTCGCCCTCACCCGGCTCGCCGACGCTCTGCAGCTGCACACCCCTTCGGACGTCACCCGGCTGAACATGGACGCCGACTTCTGGCAGCGCCCCGCCACCCCGGAGGAGCTGGCGCTGGAGTATCTGGTCGGGCACCGCACGGAGATCGAGGAGCTCCGCGCCGAGCTGGACCGGGAACGGTTCGACGAGATCGCCGACGAACTCCTCGGCGAGGACCGCGACGAGAACGGCGACGCCGACCTCGACTACCACGGCTTCCTGCACTGGAGCAGGATGTCCCTCGAAGGTCTGCGGCACTTCACCGCAGCCGAGCTGGACTTCCTGGTCGGCAACTGGTCGGCGGTCAGGGACATCGTGCCGCCACCGCCCGGCTTCGACGTCGCTGACCTCCGGAGCCATCTGTACGAGGTGGAACACCTGCGCAACGTGGCCAAGTTCGCGGCCGTCAAGGCGAGCCGGGCCCAGGACCCGGCGGCGCTCGACAGGGCGCGGGACCGCCTGGCTCAGCTGGATCCTTACGTCACGGAGCACCGCGCCGAGGTGCAGCAGCGGCTCGCCCAGCTGTGGTCGGAGAACCCCATGACCCCCGCCACTCCGGGCGCGCAGCCCCCTCCCTCCCACCAGGCCACGCCGACGCACACGGTCTTCGACGAGGACATCGTGATGGGCGAGGACGCCCCGGTGGACTGGGACGGGGACATCGTGATGACCCCGAGCCCGCACCGGCCCCATCAGTCCCCGCTGGGGGGCGTCAAGCCGCAATCCGCACACCTTCAGCAGAACGACTCGCACTTCGACGGGACGACGGAGCCGCCCCCCGCCCAGCCGCACGCCTCGCCGACCGCCCCGCTCCACACCCAGCACACCGACCCGCACGGGACCACTGCACCCACCCCCGCCCCGAAGCCCACCTCCAAGTACTCCGTCGCCGAGCTCCCCCCGGCCCCCTTCTCCCCGGCTCCCGTCCCGAAGCCGGTCACCGACGTCCAGTCGCTGGGCAAGGCCGAGATTCTGCCGCCCAGTGACCGGACCATGAACCTGGGCGGGGCCGCCGCGTCCGTCTGGGAGCGCTCGTTCGCCGTCGAACGCGTCCTGCTCAGCGACGGCAGTGTGCGCTCCGACGTCACGGTGCGCATCCATCTGGACCCGCAGGCGGGCGCCACCGAGAAGCACGTCACGTACGCCAAGGAGATGGCGAAGCGCGGCATCGACAAGTACTACAACGACCCGAAACACCGTCTCCCGAACGGTGATCTGCTGCAGGTGAAGACGGAGTTCGTCGACGATCCCGCACAGGCGCACCATACGGTGAAGCTGCACCCGGACCCGGACGGGAAGGGCCGGGACAACAGCGCCACCTGGTACGTCTCGGAGGAGGGGAAGAACACAGCCGACAAGTCGTACGTCATCGCGCACGAGACCGGCCATCTCCTCGGCTTCCAGGATCAGTACCGCGAGGCCACGGGGGGCTCCCGGCCGGTGCACGACGACCATTCGCTGATGTCCGGCTACGGCATCGACGACGCGGGACTCGTGCAGTTCGACATGGACCACATGGCTTTCCCAGGGCGGCTCTCGCCGTCGCTGCGGATCATGCCGCGGGATCTGCTGCTGCTCTCCATGGCGGTCGACGCCGCCTGGTCGCACACCCCGGGCGTGGGGACGGGCCCGCACGACAAGGCCAGGGCGCACATCCCGCTCGACGTACGGGAACGGGTCCTGCGCGGCAACTCCCGCACCGGCGCCGACGGTCTGCTCGCCCCGCGCGGCCCCTCCGGACGGTTCCGCCCCGAAGCCACCGGGCCGGTCAACCCCAACGGCACCTACCGGGCGGGCAAGCGGCCGGACGGCAGCGTCCAGACCATGTTCCCGGACCACTGGAGCTCGGACGAAGTTCTGCACGCGGCCCGCCAGGTGTACCTCGACCACGTCCGCAAGGGCACCCTGATCCCCGACAGCGAACGCTCCGGACGCCAGTCGTTCGACGGTGTCTATCAGGGCGTACGCATCAAGGGCACCGCCGACACCACCGGCACCCTCATCGACTTCGCCCCGCACCCCGACCAGAGCGGCCTGCTGCCGCCCACCCATCTCGAACCGCCACCATCCCGCGAGCCCGCCGACGATCCCGCGATCGGGGACGTCGCGCTGCGCTTCGTGACGTACGGCTCCACCTACAACAGGACCGGCGTCCACTACGCGCTGCCCGGGACGGCAGGAGCCCGCGCGCAGGACGGCCAGGGCGTCCTGATCAACCCGCTGTGGACCGCGCACCCGAATGGCACCCAGTGGGCCACGGTCTGGTTCAGGGACCCGAACCTGCGGGGGCTGACGGCACAGGCTTACGACAACGGCGCTCCGCCCCCTCCCGAATGGCAGCTCGGCGACCGGGAGAGCGAGACCGTGGTCGGCGCCGACGGCACGACGAGCACCGGCCAACTGCTCTTCCCCGACCGCTGGTCGACGTCCGACCTCCGGAACGCGATTGTCCGGGCCCACCGCAACGCGCGCAGCGCCGGTTCGTGGGTGGAGGTCCCGGAGGGCGGCTATCTGTGGGAGGGCGTGCACGACGGCGTACGGATGCAGGGACACGTCCGCGACGGCGAGCAGCTCTGGGTCCGGCCCTCCTCGTACCAGCCACCGCTCCGGCACAGCTCACCCGAGATACTCGCGGTCACCGCTTCCATGGAATACAGCGTGCCCAAACCGGATGGCACGACGGCGCTGTTCAGTATCAAGCGGGTGATGTACAAGGACGGCACCCTGGGGATGCGCGTCACCCGGGTCCTGCCGCATCCGTCGTTGGCCGCGGAGCCACTCAGCCAGCTGGTCGACCATCAGCTGCCAGAGGTAAATAAGCGGCTGGCGGCCGAATTCAATTGGCCCGACCCGCTCCAACGCCGCGAACTGAGCGGGTTCACCTTCGACGTGGAACTGTCGCCGGTGGACGCCCCGGCGATGAGGCTTACGCGCCGCTCCGAACTGTTCCAAATCATGATGGGCAACTCGGACACGAGCACCCTGACAGAGCTGATGACGGTCGACCCCACCGACCAGTCGAGTCTGAAAAACCTTCTGCTCGGCATGGCCGAGCAACTGCCGCCGGTACCGCAGACACCGGCCGGCTGGCAGGGCCCGCAGGGGCAGCCGCACCACCAGCAGGACCTGGTCTGGAAGTCGGACGTGACGACTTCGGTGCGCCGCGCCCGGGGCGCGCTGCTCGACGAGCCAGGCATAAGGGAGTTGTTGGCGCAGCACCGGAACCAGGAGCCGCCCGCCCCGCTCACGAACGCGAACACGGACCCGCATACGGGCGGGAACGAGAACACGGGCGCCGGCACCGGCACCGACCGCACGGCCGCGGCGGCCGACGCCCTCGGGCTGGATCCCTCCGATCTCACCAGCATCGAGGTCGTCCTGCAGGGCTCGGCCCCGCTCCGCCCGGCCCTCGACGCACTCGACCAGCTGGCCGCCCGGCTGGAGGCCGGGGACACGGGCGCGCTCGTCCGGCGGATGTCGGAACTCGGTGCGCCGCTCTTCGAGTGGTGGCACTTCTCGTCGTATCTGCACACCAAGCGTGGCCTGATGTCCGACGTGGTCAGCATGGACCTGGCCGGGGCCCGGAAGCTGCTCAACGACTCGCGCACCCATCCGCTGCCGCCCGTCCCGCACCAGACGGAGGATCAGGCCTACGCGCTGGGCGTACACCCGAACTACCTGCAACGCTTGGCGGACGCCATCCAGGTGCGCCCGGAGGACGTCAGCAAGCTGGGTGAGGACAAGTCCTTCTGGCAGCAACCCGTTTCACCCGAGACCCTGGGACAGAACTACCGGAACAGCGAGCGCGAAAAACAGGAGGACATCCGCCTCGCCCGCGACCACACACGATTCGACACCCTCGCCAACGAACTGCTGGGCAGCGAACCCACCCGCACGGAGCAGAGATTCCGCTCCTTCATGCACTGGTCCAAGGAGGCGCAGCACCTGGGCCTGGACGTCTTCACGGATCAGCGCCTGCGGGAGTTGGCGGAGTACTGGCGTATGGAGACGAAGGACGGCACCGACCAGGTGCCCGCGGACTTCGACCCGCGCAAGAATGGGAAATACCAGGCCGATCTGTTCCTTACGGTGGAACTCGCCACGCGGTCGGGGCCACTACCCAAAAAACTGGCGGAGGAACTGGCCCTCTACAAGCAGTTCGTCCAGTACCAACTGACGCAGCTGGAAAGGCAGTACAAGGGGGGCGTGTTCCGGGAGGAAGGCCCACCCGCGACACTGTCCACGCAGATCTTCGCCGCACTGTCCGGCACGGACGACTGACACACGCGGCCGACGCGTACGACCGACGTGTACGACCGACGTGTACGACCGACGCGTACGACCGACGCACACGACCAAACGCACGCTAGCGATGCACGCGACCGACGCACATGAGCGATGCACTTGAGCAGGATGAGAAGCAGGAGAGGCGAGGTGGCCATGGCGAACACGGAACCCGAGGCGAACAGCGAGGTGTCCGCTGCTGCGGAGACATCGGAGGAGGCGGTACCGGAAGCGGGTACGGAGACGGGAGCCCGAACACCGAAGCCCGCCGCTGCGACCAGCGCGCCCCCCATGGCCGGTTCCGCCAAGGTGACGGAGTCCGGGGCCGGTTCCTCGCAGGGAGCCGCCGTGGTGCTCGCCGGGGGCGTGATCGGCGCGGAGGTGCCTGCCGCCGCCCGCGTGACGGAGAGCACCGCACCGACGTCGGCACCGGCACTCGACCCCAAGGCCGCGAAGGAGCCCGGGACGGCGAAGGCGGCGACCGCGTCCTCGACGCCCGCAGCCGAGCCGGTTGCCGCCGAGAAGTCCGGGCCGCAGGCCGTCGCGCAGCCCGCACCGGCTCCGGAACCGGCCACGGAACCGGTCGCCACAGCAGCAGCCGGCGTTCCGGAGACCACAGCAGCCACCACCACCGCGTCCGCGACGGCCGCCGCCACGCCGTCCCGTGGACTTCCGGCACTCACCGCCGTACTGGGCACCCTCACCCGGAGCCGTACGCGTACCCGTACCGCCTCCGCGGCCACCGCCATCACCACCGACGATTCGGGCAACGGCCCCGAAGGCGTCGGCGCGAAGGACGAAGGACCGGCGCCCGGCAAGGTCTCCCGGCCGATGGTCGCGGCTGCCGTGATCGGCGGCGTGGTGCTGCTGTCCCTGCCGTTCGTCGTCGCCTCCTCGACCGGCGGGGACGGCCCCGAGCACAACAGCAGGAACACCGGTGCCGGATACACGGACGCCGCCCCGGGTGCGGACGGCTACGTACCGCAGGCGGATGCTTCCAAGGGACCGCTGGGCAAGGGCAGTCCGAAGGCCCCAGGAGGCACGGCGGGGACGACGGGCGGCGTGAACGCTCCCCCCATCATCGAAGCCGCGTCGGCGGACAACGTCGGCAGCTCCGGGGAGCTGCCCACCGGCACCAAGGCGGGCGACAAGGCCCCGAAGGGCAAGGCGGGCGGCAAGACCACGCAGACCAAGGCGGGCGGCGAGACCACGCAGACCAAGACGGGCGACAAGACCACGCAGACCAAGACGGGCTCTGGGTCCGGCAAGCAGACCGAAACGAAGACGGACCCCTCGACGGGAAACAGCGCCGCCCCGACCCCGCAGAAGACTGCGGCCTCACCCACGGTGCTCTTCTCGGCGGTCGGCGGCCTGCACTGCACCAACAGCGCGGTCACCTTCACCGAACGCGGCAAGTACACCGACGGCCAGAAGGGCTGGACCACCCACGACGGCTCCTACGCCGCAGGTGGCTGCAACGGCTGGTACCGCTCGATTCCCATGTCGGGCGACTCCAACGACAGCGACAACAGCGTGGTCTGGAACTTCCGTACCGGTGACGTGAGCTCGGGCAGTTGCAAGGTCAGCGTCTACATACCGAACGACAGCAATATCGGGCACGTCGGTGGCCAGCCCACGTACTACACCGTCCACGACGGCACGAGCACCGCGGGCTCCACCCAGCTCGGCCACTTCACGATCACCCAGGTGAGCCACCGCGGCCAGTGGATCGCAGCCCCCTCGTACAAGATCAACAGCGGCGTGCTGAGCGTCAAACTGCACGACCGCGGCGACGACTGGAGCTCGTCGTCACGGGCGAACGCCCACCACGCCGCCGCGCCGATCCGGGTGGAGTGCACCAAGTAGCCGGCTACGTTCCGCCCGCCGGCCACGCAGGCAGGCTCTGCCCCGACGCGTGGGCCCCGTCCGATCCGAACGAGAGGGTCAGTGCCGCCCCGCCAGCCGGTCCGCGGCCTTCGCGACGGGGTCCGTGCCCGGGCGGGGCGAGGTGAGTTCGCGCCGGTCGGCGGTCCGGTAGGCGGCGTACATGCCGTGGACGCCGAGCCAGCGGAAGGGTTCCGGCTCCCAGCGGCGGACCTTGTGGTTCACCCAGGGCAGGGTGGTCAGGTCGGTGGGACCGGACTGGCCGGAGTCCTGCTGGATCAGGTCGCGCAGGGTCCGGGCGGCGAGGTTGGTGGTGGCGACGCCCGAGCCGACGTAGCCACCGGCCCAGCCGAGGCCGGTGGAGCGGTCGAGGGTGACGGTGGCGCACCAGTCGCGGGGGACGCCGAGGACGCCGGACCAGGCGTGGTTGATGCGGGCTCCGGCGGTGGTCGGGAAGAGGCGGACGAGGATGTCGCGGAGGTCCTCGATGGTGGCCGGCTGGGTGCGGCCGTCATTGTCGGTGGCGGAGCCGTAGCGGTACGGGACGCCGCGGCCGCCGAGTGCGATGCGGTCGTCGGCAGTGCGCTGGGCGTACATGTAGGCGTGGGCCATGTCGCCGAGGGTCTCGCGGCCGTCCCAGCCGATGGTGTCCCAGACGGATTGGGGCAGCGGCTCGGTGGCGATCATCGAGGAGTTCATGGGGAGCCAGGTGCGTTTTTGGCCCTTGAGGTTCGCGGTGAAGCCCTCGGTGCAGCGCAGGATGTACGGGGCGCGGACCGTGCCGTACGGGGTGTGGGCGTGCTTGGGCCTGATCTCGGTGACGGGCGTCGACTCGTGGATGGTGACGCCGAGCGCCTCGACGGTGGCGGCGAGGCCCTTGACGAGTTTGACGGGGTGCAGGCGGGCGCCGTGCGGGGTCCAGGTGGAGCCGACGGCTCCGGTGACGTTGATGCGTTCGCCGGTCTCGCGGGCGCCGCGCAGGACGCGGTCCTTCTCGCCGAAGGCGATCTCCACGGAGTGGAAATCCTTGAGCCGGGCCAGCTGGGCGGGGGTGTAGGCGACTTCGAGGACACCGCCCCGGTGGATGTCGGCGTCGATGTTCTCCTCGGCGGCCACGCGGACGACTTCGCCGACGGTGTCGTTCATCGCCTGCTGGAGGCGTACGGCGGCTTCGTGGCCGTGGAGCTTCGCGTAGCGGTCGCGGCCCGCGATGCCGTTGTAGAGCCAGCCGCCGTTGCGCCCGGAGGCGCCGTAGCCGCAGAACTTGGCTTCGAGCAGGGTGATGTTGAGGAAGGGGACGGCCTTCTTCAGGTAGTAGGCGGTCCACAGACCGGTGTACCCGCCGCCGACGATGCAGACATCGGCGGTGGTGTCGCCGGGCAGGGGTTCCCGGGGTGCGGGGGTGCCCTGGTCCGCGTACCAGAACGATATGCCGCCGTTGGCGGTGCTGACGGTGCTCATGTTGCCCCTGCTTCGTCCGGTGTGACGCCGTGGTTGCAGCTGTTCTCTCTGGGGCGGGAGATTACTGCGCCGGAGGGGTATTCGTCTGCTGCCGGGACCGGGACCTTGCCAGTGGATAGCAGGCCAGGCCGATGAGTACGGACGCGAAGTGGCCGAGGTCGGTGAAGGTGCGGCCGGTGATGAGGGGGACGCCGTAGAAGACGACGACGGCGAAGAGATACACGTACCGCCAGGGCTGAGGGACGCGGTACGTGAGGACGGCGACGACGCCCGCGAGCGCGTAACTGACCCCGATGTCGAGCGTGTTGGCGGCGGACTCCGGTACGTAGCCGTGCCGGATGGCCCAGGCGAGGACGCCTTCGCTGACGAGGGTGGCCAGGACATGGGCGGCGATGACGACGGTGAGCCAGCGCAGGGTGCCGAGCCAGCGTTCGGCGTTGGCGTGGAAGACGGTGTAGAGGACGGCGTAGGGGGCCCAGCGGCCGCTGTCGATCCAGAAGGCGCTGGCGATCAGTACGTGTACGGGGTCCCGGGAGAGTTCGTGGATGTTGGTCGAGTGCTGGCGCAGGAAGTCCTCTTCGAAGTCCGGTGACATCTGGTGGACGATGAAGGTGGTGACGAAGAGTGCGGCCAGCCAGATGTAGGTGCCGGGTGCGCTGCGGATCCAGGAGCCGACGCTGCGGATCCACGAACCGGCGGTGGTAAGGCGCCGGGTGGGCGGGGCGGGGCTGCTCGGAGTCATATCCGATTGACGCACGCCTCTACGATGGTCCGCGTGATCGACATTCCGGCCGGGCTGATTCGGACCCAGTCCGCATACAACGGAGCAGCTGGGCGGGCCTTCGTCGCGGCGCTGCCGGGGCGGGCCGCCGGGTTCCTGGAGCGGTGGGGGCTCCGGCGGGACGGTGCGGCGTTCCACGGGGTGTGCGCGCTGGTGCTTCCGGTCGTGCGGGTGGCGGACGGTCGCCGGGCGGCGTTGAAGCTGCAGCCGGTGGACGAGGAGACGGTGGGGGAGCCGGTCGCGCTGCGGGTGTGGGGCGAGGCGGGCGCGGGGGCCGTGGAGCTGCTGGACCACGACCCGGCGACGGGGACGCTGCTGCTGGATCGGCTGGACGGCCACCGCTCGTTGACGGGAGTGGCGGACGAGCGGGAGGCGGCGCGGATCCTGGCGGGCCTGCTGGCCCGGCTGTCGTCCGTCCCGGCTCCGGCGGATCGGGGGCTGCGGGGCCTCGGGGACATCGCGGCGCGGATGCTGGAGGCGGCGGCGGGGGCGGTGGGGAAGCTGGCGGACGCGGAGGAGCGGCGGCTGCTGGCGGACTGCGCGGCGGCGGTGCGGGAGGTCGCGGGGGAGCCGGGCGACCGGTTGCTGCACTGGGACCTGCATTACGGGAATGTGCTGGCCGGGACGGAGGAGGCGCACCGATGGGTGGTCATCGACCCGAAGCCGCTGGTCGGCGATCCGGGATTCGAGCTGCTTCCGGCGCTGGTCAACAGGTTCGACGCGGCGGCGGTGCGGTGGCGGTTCGATCTGATGACGGGGGCGCTGGGCCTGGACCGGGAGCGGGCGCGGGCGTGGACGCTGGGGCGGCTGCTGCAGAACGGTCTGTGGGAGGTTTCGGACGGGGAGCGGCGGCTGGAGCCGCAGCAGACCGAGATCGCCCGGCAGCTGCTGGGGCGGGCGTAGCGGAGATACCGCCCGTGCTTACGCTGCCCTCATGATTCGTACCGCTACCCCTGCCGATGTCCCCGTCATCCACGCCATGATCCGTGAGCTGGCCGACTACGAGAAGGCCCTGCACGAGGCGAAGGCCACCGAGGAGCAGTTGCACGAGGCGCTGTTCGGCGAGCGGCCCGCCGCGTACGCGCACATCGCCGAGTCGGACGAGGACGGCGAGGCGGTCGGCTTCGCGCTGTGGTTCCTGAACTTCTCCACGTGGCGCGGGGTGCACGGCATCTACCTGGAGGACCTGTACGTACGTCCCGAGCGGCGTGGCGGCGGGCACGGGAAGGCACTGCTGACGGAGCTGGCGCGGATCTGCGTGGAGCGCGGCTACGAGCGTCTGGAGTGGTCGGTGCTGAACTGGAACGCCCCGTCCATCGCGTTCTACGAGTCGCTGGGCGCACGGCCGCAGGACGAGTGGACGGTGTACCGGCTGACGGACGGGGCGCTGGCGGAGCTCGGCGGGCGGTAGGCCGGGCGGGAGGGGCCTTGTCAGTGGGGTGGTTCACGATGGGGGCATGGCACGCAGCAGCAGGAAGACGGACACCATCGCAGCGGCACGGCGGCCGGAGGTGCGGCTGCCGCCGCTCGTTCCGTACGAGGGGAAGGGACTGGAACCTGACGGGGACTACGACGGGCTCCGCTTCGAAGGGACGGATCTCGCGGACGGGTCGGGTCCGGGGGCCCGGTTCATGGACTGCGCGCTGGACGGCTGCGCCCTGGACCGTACGGAGCTGGTCAGGGCCCGCTTCATCGACTCGGTGCTGACGGGCGTACGGGGGGTGGGCACCGATCTCGCGGGGGCGTCACTGCGGGACGTGGAGGTGGTGGACGCACGGCTCGGCGGGGTGCAGCTGCACGGTGCGGTGCTGGAACGGGTGCTGGTGCGCGGCGGGAAGATCGACTACCTGAATCTGCGGAAGGCGCGGCTGAAGGACGTGGTGTTCGAGGGCTGTGTGCTGTCGGAGCCGGATTTCGGGGATGCGCAGCTGGTGCGGGTGGAGTTCCGCGACTGTGTGCTGAAGCGGGCCGACTTCAGTTCCGTGCGGATGGAGTCGGTGGATCTGCGGACGGTCGCGGAGCTGGACATCGCGCGCGGGGTGGAGCGGCTGGCGGGTGCGGTGATCAGCCCGGCGCAGCTGATGGAGCTGGCACCGGCGTTCGCGGCGCAGATCGGGGTGCGGGTGGAGGCGTAGCCCCGGCGCACGGGGCAGGGGGTCAGACCCGGGGGAAGCGGGCCTGGAGGTCCCAGATCACGGGATTGTCGGCGAGACCCTCGTGCAGGTCGGCGAGGTCGGCGATCAGATCGTGCAGGAAGTCGCGGGCCTCGCGGCGCAGCAGCGAGTGACTGAAGGTGAGCGGGGGCTCGTCGCCCGGCATCCAGTCGGCCTCGACGTCGACCCAGCCGAAGCGGCGCTCGAAGAGCATCCGGTCGGACGACTCGGTGAAGTCCAGCTCGGCGAACTGCTGCCGGTGCGAGCGGTTGCCGCGCGGGTCCTGGTCGATCTGCTCGACGATGTCGCACAGCGCCCACGCGAAGTCGAGCACCGGCACCCATCCCCAGGCTGTGGACACCTCGCGGTCCGCCTTGGTGTCCGCGAGATAGACGTCCCCGGAGAACAGATCGTGCCGCAGGGCGTGGACGTCCGCGCGGCGGTAGTCGGTCTGCGGGGGATCGGGGAAGCGTCGGGAGAGGGAGTAGCCGATGTCGAGCACAGTTCGATGGTGCCATGCCCGGGGACGCGTCAACGCCGCGGCGGCCGGCCGCCCGGCCGGGTGAGGGGCGGGCCGCTCGCGCGTTCACGGTGCGGACGGCCGACGACCTCTTCGTCCCGGAAGGGTGATCTGCGGCAGCAGCCGCTGCTCCTTCGCCACGGCGACGGCGCCCGCGCGGGTGTCGACGCCGAGTTTGCCGTAGCTGCGGCCCAGGTGAATCTCGACCGTGGCCTCGCTGATGAACAGGGCGCGGGCGATGTCCCGGTCGCCCAGGCCCTGGGAGAGCTGGGCGAGGATGTCGCGTTCGCGGTCGGTCAGGGTGGGCCGGGGCGTGCGCATCCGGGCCATGACGCGGCCGGCCCGGGACTCCGGTTCCGGGTGATTGACAGGTTTCGCCCCTGGAGTCGGCCTAGGATCACAGGCGTGAACCAGCGAACACCAGTACGCCACACGGCCCGCGCCGCCGCCCTCGTCCTGCTGGCTCTGACGACCTCCTCCGGTTGCACCGGAGGTGTCGAGGGCACCCCCGGCGCCGGCGGTCTGCGCGACCCGTACTTCCCGAAGCTCGGCAACGGCGGCTACGACGTCACGCACTACGACCTCGTCCTCGACGTCGACCCGGCCGCCCACCACCTGAGCGGCACCGCCACGATCACCGCGCGCGCCACCCAGGACCTCAGCGCCTTCAACCTCGACCTCGCCGGGCTCACCGTCCGGTCCGCGACCGTCGAGGGCCGCGCCGCCACCGTCAACCGGGCGGGCCACGAGCTGACGCTGCGCCCCGACGCCGAGGTCGGGGACCGGCTCCGCAAGGGCAGGACGTTCCGTACGGTCGTTCGCTACTCCGGCACTCCGCAGACCCTCACCGACCCCGACACGTCGAAGGAGGGCTGGCTGAGGACGGCGGACGGATCGGTCGCGCTCGGCGAGCCGACGGGTTCCATGGCCTGGTTCCCCGGCAACAACCACCCGAGCGACAAGGCGTCGTACGACATCACCGTCACCGTCCCGAAGGGGCTGACGGCCGTGTCCAACGGCGAGCTGACCTCGCGCAGGACCGCGGGCGGCACCGCCACGTACCACTGGCACGTCGCCGAACCGATGGCGAGCTACCTCGCGACGGTCGTCATAGGCCGTTTCGGCACGAAGACGTCGACCACCCCGGACGGCATCAAGGTGTTCAGCGCCGCCGACGTGTCGGTGGCGGCGCGGAGCGCGCCGATTCTCGCCCGGGTCCCCGAGATCGTGGAGTGGGGGGCGGAACGTTTCGGCCCGTACCCCTTCTCCGCGACGGGGGTGATCGTCGGGCGTCCCGGGGACTCCGGATACGCCCTGGAGACCCAGAACCGGCCGTTCTTCCCCGGCACGCCGGACGCCGGGCTCCTCGTCCACGAGATGTCCCACCAGTGGTTCGGGAACTCCGTCACGCCCGAGAGCTGGCGGGACATGTGGCTCAACGAGGGCTTCGCGACCTACGCGGAGTGGCTGTGGGAGGACGACAAGGAGGGCAGGCCGGTCCAGGACCGGTTCGACGAGGCCTTCGAGGACGACGACAACTGGGCCTTTCCGCCCGCCGATCCGCCGACGGCCAATTACATCTCGGAGGCGCCGGTGTACGGGGGCGGGGCGATGGTCATCCACAAGATCCGGCAGGCTGTGGACGACGACGAGGTTTTCTTCGCGCTCGTCAAGGGCTGGACGAAGGCCCGCCGGCACGGCAACGCGTCGACCGCCGACTTCACCGCGTACGTGGAGAAGACGACCGGGCAGGATCTGACGGCGCTGTGGAACACCTGGCTGTACGGGAAGAGCCGGCCCGCCTCGAGGGGCTGACCGGCTCCCGCGCACAAGAAGTACGGCAGTGGCGCTACTTCACCTGGACGCCGCCACTTCACGTCGACGCCGCTCCAGGCGGCGTCGACGGCCGCGGGCTCGGCGCTGTCGGCCCCGTACAGATCGGTCGCCGCCTTCTCGGTCGCCGTGCGGGCGGCCGCGTGGTCGGTGGTCGACGTCATGTACTCGGAGAGGGCCTTGTACCAGATCTGGACGGCCTTGTCCCGGCCGATGCCAGTGACCGTGGAGCCGTCGACGGTCGGGAGCCGTAGTCGACGCCGTTGACCGTCTTCTGGCCGCTGTCCTCGGACAGGTTCGTGTTCGCTGTGCGACGGCGGGAAGTGACGCCTTGTCGGCGTCGGTGCACGCGAAACCCCCGGCCGTGACGGCCGGGGGTTTCGCGGGACGAGCTCTCGCGTCAGAGGGCCGACGCCGTGGGTCAGAGGTTGACGCCGAAGTCCTGGGCGATGCCGCGCAGACCCGAGGCGTAACCCTGTCCGACGGCGCGGAACTTCCACTCCGCGCCGTTGCGGTAGAGCTCGCCGAAGACCATGGCGGTCTCGGTGGCGGCGTCCTCGCTCAGGTCGTAGCGGGCGATCTCGGTGCCGCCGGCCTGGTTGATGATGCGGATGAACGCGTTGCGCACCTGGCCGAAGTTCTGGCTGCGGGTCTCGGCGTCGTAGATCGAGACCGGGAAGACGATCTTGTCGACGTCGGCCGGCAGGCCCGCCAGGTTGACGTTGATCTGCTCGTCGTCGCCCTCGCCCTGGCCCGTGACGTTGTCACCGGTGTGGACGATGGTCTGATCCGGCGTCGACTTGTTGTTGAAGAAGACGAAGTGACCGTCGGAGACGACCTTGCCGGCCGGGTCGACCGCGATCGCCGAGGCGTCGAGGTCGAAGTCGGTACCGGTGGTGGTGCGGACGTCCCAGCCGAGGCCGACCGTGACGGCGGTCAGGCCCGGGGCCTCCTTGGTGAGCGAGACGTTGCCGCCCTTGGACAGGCTTACAGCCATGGGAAGTCCCTTTCATCGTCGAGTGCGGGCTTCGTGCCACCACGAAGCTACCGTCACAGGTCATAACGCGGGCAGGGGACCGCGAGGTTCCTGCTCCCTTTACTTTCTTTACCGAAATCTCCCGGTGTCAGGCACCCGTGCGGCACCCGTGTGGCAAAAGAAGGTGACGAACGCCCGGTGGGCCGGGGAACATGGGGGTCATGTCCGGGCCCTATGTCATCCGCGGTTCGGTCTCCCTGCCGGAGGCCGAACTCATGTGGCGTTTCTCGCGGTCCTCCGGGCCCGGCGGGCAGCACGTCAACACCAGCGACTCCCAGGTGGAGCTCCGCTTCGACGTCGCGGCGACCGAAGCGCTCCCCCCGGTGTGGAAGGAGCGGGCGCTCCAGCGCCTGGAGGGCAGGCTCGTGGACGGCGTGATCGCGGTACGGGCGTCCGAGCACCGCTCCCAGTGGCGCAACCGCGAGACGGCTCTCGTGCGGCTCGCCTCCCTGCTGGCCGAGGCCACGGCGCCGCCCCCCAGGCCGCGCCGCAAGACCAGGATTCCGCGCGGCATCAACGAACGCCGCCTGCGCGAGAAGAAGCAACGAGGCGAGACGAAGCGAGGCCGCTCCGGCCGCGACTGGTAACAGCGCCCGGAGGCCCGACCCCCCTCACCCCGGCCGCGCGCTGCCGACGCCCCGTCACCCCGGCCTGCGGCACCGACGCCCCGTCACCCCAGCTGCCGGTACCGCCCCCGGAAGTACGTCAGCGGTGAGCCGTCCCCGCTCGGCAGGGACGCGCTCAGGACCCGGCCGATCACCAGGGTGTGGTCGCCCGCCAGGACCCGCTGCTCGGTACGGCACTCCAGCGTGGCCAGCGCGCCGCCGACCAGTGGTGCGCGGGTGACCTCTCCCCTCTTGTAGGGGATGTCCTCGAACAGCAGCCGGTCGCTGATCCGGCCCTTCATCGCGAACCGTCCGGCGATGTGCCGCTGGCTCTCGGCGAGCACGGAGACCGCCCACAGCGGCTGTTCGGACAGCAGGTCGTCCATCCGTGAGTCGTTGCGCAGGCTGACCAGGACCAGCGGCGGGTCCAGCGACACGGACATGAAGGCGGTCGCCGTCATCCCGACGTCCTCGCCCCGGCCGTCCTCGTCGAGCGGCGGCTCCTCGGCGGTGATCAGCACGACACCGGCGGCCAGCCGGGCGAGGGCGGCCCGGAACTCATCGTTGCTCACCCCCTCAGCATGGGGGATGGGCTCGGAACGCGGGGCGGGAGGCTTCGTCTGCAACACATCCGGCACGCTAGCCGCGGACGGCGCGCCTCCGCATCGGGCCAGGGGACCAGCCTGGTCCTAGGACCCGCGGTCCGGAGCCCCGGGGGCCGGCACTGCAACGCCGGGATTTGCGTTCAGGAAAAGGGCGGACCGGGGGCACGCGCCACCCGAGCCCCTTTACCATCTGTTGTGACTTGAGTCACAGGGTGCAATATTTGCTGACCCTGTGTACCGACGGCACAGCTCACTGTGATTCAGTGGCCGTGACACTGCGGTAAGTGCGTCGATATGAAACCTGGAGTGCTGTCGAGGTCTCGGGGAGTGCGAGCAATGGAGGCCGAGTCGGAGCCGTACGTCCGTCTTGCGACGATGCGGCAGCTGCACCAGGCCGTGGCCGATCTCAACACGGCGCGGAGCCTGGCCGACACACTGCAGACCGTGGCCGACGGAATCGTCGCCGGTCTCGGCTACGGGCTTGCCTGCGTGAACCTGGTCCGACCCGACGGTGATCTCGTCGTCGCCGCTTTCGCCGGCAGCAGTGCCGCGGAAGCCCTGATCACCGGCCGCGTCGGCTCGCGCGGCTCCTGGGAGCGCAGGCTGTCGATGGGCGAGGCCTGGGACGAGCTCCGTTTCATACCCCACACCGACGGCTGGGTCCTCCTCGACGACGACGTACCGCAGTGGCACACCGAGGGCCCCGAGCCCCGTTTCGAGGACGAGTGGCACCCCGAGGACCGGCTCTACGCCCCGATGTACGCGTCCGGCGGCGGCCCCGATCTGCTGGGCGTCATATCCGTCGACCGCCCGCGCAACGGCCGCCGCCCCGGCGCCTGGGGCCGTGAGGCCCTCCAGATGTACGCGTCACAGGCGGCCATTGCGATCAGTAACGCCCGGCTGAGAGCAAACATGCAGCGCGCCCTGGTCCGTCTGGAGCGTGAGCAGCAGGCGCTGCGGGCCAGCGAGGAATCCTTCCGCCAGGCCTTCGAGTACGCGCCCAGCGGCATGGCCATCGCGGAGATGGGCGGCGACCAGCACGGCCGGCTGCTGCGCACCAACGACGCCCTGTGCCGGCTGCTCGGCCGCCCCGCGTCCGTCCTGCGCCGCTACTCCTTCGCCGACCTCGTCCACCCCGAGGACGTCGGCACCCTGTTGCGCACCTCCGCCGAGGGCGGCCGCGCCGAGCTGCGGCTGGGGCGCCGGGACGGCACCTATCTCTGGGTCTCGCTGCGCAATTCCGTCGTCGCCGACACCACGGACGGCCCCCGCTTCCTGCTCACCCACGTCGAGGACATCGAGGAGCGCAAGCGCCACGAGCTGCATCTCGCGCACCGCGCCTCGCACGACGCGCTCACCGGCCTGCCCAACAGCGCCGAGCTCCGCTCCCGGCTCGGCGCCCGGCTTTGCGAGCGTCCGCACTCCGTGGCCACCACGGCGGTCGAGGCGCTGGACGCGGCGTACGGCGATGTCGACGATCCGGACACGCGGACGCACGGCTACGACGTGGACTCGGCGCCCGGCGGCCCGTACGACCACCATGTGCACGCTGTCGCACCCGACACCGGGGACGACGACGGTGCGAAGGGCCTCGCGGTCCTCTTCTGCGACCTCGACGGCTTCAAGTCCATCAATGACCGTTTCGGCCACCACACCGGTGACGCCGTACTGATCGAGGTCGCCCGCCGCCTCACCATCTGTGTCCGCGACGGTGACACCGTCGCCCGGCTCGGGGGTGACGAATTCGTCGTCCTCGCCGACGGGCTCGGTGCCGCGGACGCCGCGGACCTGGCCGTACGCCTGCGTAACGCCATCATTCCGCCCATTCGGGTCGACGGCCGGGCGGTGCGCGTCGGGGCGAGTTTCGGCATCGGCTGGGCCGCCTGCGGGATGACGGCCGAAGAAGTGCTGCGCTCCGCCGACCAGCGGATGTACGTGGAGAAGCGGTCGCGGTCGAAGGTTCACCGCAGGGCCGGCTGACGTTCACGGCGGTGCTGGTCCACCACCCGGGGGCGGTTCCGGGACGGGCGTGGGCAATTCTTGGTGTGGTCCGTTCGGGGTAGGCTCGGCCGGTCGGCCACGGCTGGCGATATTCGG
Organism: Streptomyces sp. NBC_00846; assembly: GCF_045207325.1. Classification (NCBI taxonomy): domain Bacteria; kingdom Bacillati; phylum Actinomycetota; class Actinomycetes; order Kitasatosporales; family Streptomycetaceae; genus Streptomyces; species Streptomyces sp. NBC_00846. The sequence goes on from NZ_CP108846.1 coordinate 4,212,112, forward strand.
CGACGGCTGGCGACATGGTGAGGAGTGACCAGGGATGACGGCCGGGAACAATGGCGCAAACAAGCCCGAGGACGACGATCCGTTCGGCTATCTGTACGAGGACGGACAGGCAGCGGGCGCCCAGCCGCCGCGGCAGGGCGGCTACGGCTACCCGGGCCCGGCGGCACCGCAGCCCGGGGTGCCCCGGACTTCGTACAACCAGGTGCGGACTGTCGGCGAGCGCCAGTACGGGCAGCAGGTGCCGCACCAGCAGCCGTACGGCCAGCCGAACGCGCAGTACGCCGCCCCGGAGACGTACCCCGGCGCCCCCACCGCGCAGGTCCCGCAGCAGGGCGGCCGCCCCGGCGGCCCCGGCAAGGGCGGCCCGAACACCAAGGGCCTGCTGATCGGCGCCGTCGCGGTGGTCCTGGTCGTACTCATCGGCATCGGCGCGGCGCTGATCACGGGCGACGGCGACAAGGACAAGAAGAACGACGAGGCCACCTCCTCAGCCGGACCCGGCGACCAGGTCGAGGAGTCCCCGAAGCCGCAGGAGTCCCCGAGCTCCGAGGCTCCGGTCGAGCTCCCCAAGCAGGACGCGGCGACGCTGAAGCTCGGCGGCACGGCCCAGCTGGACAACACCACCAAGGGTGCGAAGAGCGCCAACGGCCAGTACATCAACCTCAACGAGGCCGGCAGGTCGGCGACCTGGTCGGTCGAGGTGCCGGAGGCCGGTGAGTACACGCTGTTCGTGACGTACGGCGTACCGGGCAAGGACGCGAAGACGTCGCTCACGGTCAACGCCGAGGCTCCCCGCTCGATCAACATGACGAACTTCGCGCACGCCCCGGAGGGTGACCTGGAGAAGGGCTGGACGACCACGTTCGCCTACGTCAACCTCACCAAGGGTCCGAACACCCTGATGATCTCCTGCAACGAGGGCGACCAGTGTGATGCCAACCTCGACCAGCTGTCGCTGAAGGCCGGGCACGTCCAGCGCTGACCCGTATGTAAGCGGTCCGGCCCCCACGCCTTCGGGCGTGGGGGCCGGACCGCCTTTGCGTGCGGGCTGTCAGCCCATCAGGCTCAAGAACCCGGCCACCGTCGCGGCCATCGCCCCGCGGCCCGGGGCAATGTACTTGCGCGGGTCCACGCCCGTGGTGTTCTCGGCCAGGTACGCCCGTACCGCGCCGGTGAACGCGGTGTTCAGCGCCGTACCCACGTTGATCTTCACCATGCCGGAGGAGGCGACGGCCTGGCGGATCTCCTCGTCCGGGACGCCGCTGGAGCCGTGCAGCACCAGCGGGACGGGGACCGCGTCGCGCAGCCGGCCGATCAGGGCGTGGTCCAGGGCGGCGGTGCGCTCGGTCATGGCGTGCGAGGAGCCGACGGCGACGGCCAGCGCGTCCACGCCGGTGTCGCGGACGTACGCGGCGGCCTCGGCCGGGTCGGTGCGGACGCCGGGGGCGTGGGCGTCGAGCGGGGCCTCGCCCTCCTTGCCGCCGACCTTGCCGAGCTCGGCCTCGATCCAGATGCCGCGCTCGTGCCCCCAGGCCACCGCCTCGGCCGTGGCCCGCACGTTCTCCTCGTAACCGAGCCTGGAGGCGTCGAACATCACCGAGCCGAAGCCCTCCGTATGCGCCTGGTGCAGCAGCTCCACGGATTCGACGTGGTCGAGGTGGAGCGCCAGGGGGGCGTCGGAGGCGCGGGCGACGGCGGCGGCCGCGGCGGCGATCGCGGAGAGCCGGCCGCCGTGGAACTTCACGGCGTTCTCGGAGATCTGCAGGATGGCGGGTGCTCCGGCGCGCTCGGCGCCGGCCGCGATGGCCTCCGCGTGCTCCAGCGTGATGACGTTGAAGGCGGCGATCCCGCGTCCCTGGGCCTGTGCGGCACGGACGAGTTCACCGGTGCTGACGAGCGGCATGCTGACCTCTGTTGCTTCTGCTGAACGGACCGGTCGGGCGGTCCGGTACGGGGGGCGGTTCAGACCGCCGCGGTGTGTTCCTCGACGTCGACGCCCGGCAGGAGCTCCTCGTACGCCGCGCGGTCGAAGTCACCGGCCGTCGGGGAGAGCACGGTCGCCGTCGACAGTGCCACCGCCCGCCGCAGCCGGTCCGGCCAGCTCAGCCCCTCGACGAGGCCGGACAGCAGCCCGGCCACCGCGGAGTCGCCTGCCCCGGTCGGATTGCCCAGGACCCTGGCGGGCGGCGAGGCCCGCCAGACACCGTCGGGGGTGACCGCCAGCATGCCGTCCGGGCCCAGCGACGCGATGACGCCGTGCGCGCCGCGGCGGCGGGCGTCGTGGGTGGCGCGCAGCGGTTCGCGGGAGCCGGTGAGCTGGGCGAGCTCCTCGGCGTTGGGCTTGATCAGGTCGGGGCGGGCGGCGATGCCGCGGCGCAGCGGTTCGCCGCTGGTGTCCAGGAGTACGGGGATGCCTGCCGCGCGGGCCGGCCGGATCAGTTCGGCGTAGGCACCGACGTGGATGCCGGGTGGCAGGCTGCCGCAGAGGGCGACGGCGTCGGCCCCGGTGAGGAGCTCCTCGTACCGGTCGAGGAGGGCGGCCCATTCGTCGGCGGTGACGAGCGGGCCGGGTTCGTTGAGCTGGGTGGTGTCGCCGGTGGCCCGGTCGACTACGGCGATCGTGCGACGGGTGTTTCCGGCGACGGTGACGAGGGCGTCGGTGATCGGCGCGGGGGCGGGTGTGGACAGGGGCGTGGTGGTGGCGGGTGTGACGGCGGCGGCCCTGGTGTCCGTTCCCGTCGTGTCCCGCGGCGCAAGTTGCGCCAGCAGTTCGCGCAGTACGGCTCCGGTGGAGCCTCCGGCGAAGCCGGTGACCACGGTCGCCTGCCCGAGGGCGGAGAGCACCCGGGCCACGTTGAGGCCCTTGCCGCCGGGGCGTTCGGCCATGTCACCGACGCGGTGGCTGGCGTGCGGAACGAGCTCCGGGACGCCGTACGTCAGGTCGAGTGCCGTATTCAGTGTGACCGTGAGGATCACCGCGGCCGCTCCCTCGATCCCTGCTCCGAAGCGCGAATCCGTGGATGGAATGCGCTTTCTCTGGCTGTTTCCCAGGCGATCATGCCAAAGAGGTGGCGGTCGGCCCAGACCTCCGGACCAACCGCCGTCTCTTCGTTACGCATTCGACTCACTGTCAGTAACGAGCCAAATCAACCAATGTGGGGCTGAATGATCCATTTGCCCTTGCGCATGACGCCCTTGAGCGTGAAGTCCGCGTCCAGGACCACCAGGTCCGCGTCCTTGCCCTGCTCCAGCGAGCCGACCCTGTCGTAGACACCGAGCAGCCGGGCCGGGTTGGCGGAGATGGACTGCACGACGTCCCCGACCGGAATCCTGTCGATCGTCACGGCCCGGTGGAACGCGGTGTCCAGGGTGAGCGTGGAGCCCGCGATCGAGTTGCCCTCCACCAGCCGTGCGACGCCGTCCTTGACCTCGACGGCGAGCGGGCCGAGCTGGTAGCGGCCGTCACCGAAGCCCGCCGCGTCCATGGCGTCGGTGATCAGCGCGACGCGGTGGGCGCCCGCGTGGTGGTAGGCCAGCTCCAGAGCGGCGGGGTGCAGATGCGTACCGTCGTTGATCAGCTCGACGGTGATCCGCTCGTCCTCCAGCAGCGCCGCGATCGGGCCGGGTGCGCGGTGGGCGAGCGGCGGCATCGCGTTGTAGAGGTGCGTGGCGACGGTGGCGCCCGCGTCGATCGCCTCGACGGTCTGCTCGTACGTGGCGTCGGTGTGCCCGATCGCGGCGATGACCCCGTGCTCGGCGAGCAGCCGCACCGACTCGATGCCGCCCGGGAGTTCGGTGGCGAGCGTGAACATCTTCGCGGTGCCGCGCGCCGCGTCCATCAGCTTGCGGACCTCGGCCGGGTCCGGGTGGCGCAGCAGACCCTCGCTGTGCGCGCCCTTGCGGCACGGCGAGATGAACGGCCCCTCGAAGTGGATGCCGGCCAGGTCGCCCTGCTCGACCAGTTCGGACAGGAGGCCGGCCCGCTGGGCGAGGAAGTCCATCTCGCCGGTGACGGTGGAGGCGACCAGCGTGGTCGTGCCGTGCTCGCGGTGGGTACGGATGCCGGTGAGGACCTCGTCCACGGTGCCGGAGGTGAAGGACGCGCCGCCGCCGCCGTGGTTGTGCATGTCGACGAAGCCGGGGACCACCCAGTGGCCGCTCAGGTCGATGGACCTGGCGCCCTCCGGCGTCGAGCCGGCGATCCGGGTGCCTTCGACGATCACCCGGCCGTCCTCGACGGTCCCGGTGGGAAGCACCACCCGGGCACCTGCGAGAACGGTGCTGTCTGCGCGTCCGGCCATCAGGCGGATACCTCCGTGGAGAGAAGATCCCAGGCGAGCAGCCCCGCGCCCAGGCATCCGGCGGTGTCCCCGAGGGCCGCCGGGACGATGTGGGGCAGCTTCTGGAACGTGACGCGTTCCTCGACGGCCGCACGGAGTGGTGTGAACAAGGTTTCCCCGGCCTCGGCGAGTCCGCCACCGATGATGAGCGTGCGGGGGTCGAGCAGGGTCAGCGCCATGACCAGGCCGGCGGCGAGCGCGTCCACGGCGTTCCGCCAGACCTGCACTGCTGCCGGGTCGCCCGACTCGACGGCCTTCGCGCAGTCCGCGGCGTCCGCGGTCGGATCGCCGGACGCGGTGGCCCAGGCGCGGGTCACGGCGGCGGCCGATGCCAGGGTCTCCAGGCAGCCGCGCTGGCCGCAGTCGCAGTCCGGGCCGTCCGGCCGGACCACGATGTGCCCGATCTCGCCCGCGTACCCGTGCGCGCCGGGCTCGATGGTGCCCGCGATGCCGATGGCCCCGGCGATCCCGGTGCCCAGCGGTACGAAGAGGAACCGGTCGGCGCCCTTGCCCGCGCCGATCCGGCCCTCGGCGAGCCCTCCGGTGCGCACATCGTGGCCGAGCGCGACGGGGACGCCGCCGAGCCGCTCGCCGAGCAGGACCCGCATGGGTACGTCGCGCCAGCCCAGGTTCGTGGCATAGACCGCGATCCCGTTCTCGGCGTCGACGATGCCGGGCACGGCGACACCGGCCGCGACGGCACTCTCGCCGAAGTGCTCCTCGCCGTACGCCCGCAGGTCCGCGGCGAAGGCGAGGATCGACTCCACGACGGCGTCGGGACCGCGCTCTCTGCCGGTCGCCCGCCGCGTCTCGTACAGCAGGGTGCCGTCGGCCCCGACCAGTGCGGCCTTCATTCCGGTGCCGCCCACATCGAGGGCGATGACGTGTTTCACGGGAAACAGTTTCGCCCGAGGAGCCCAAAAGGTCTAGTCCACTAGTGAGGTTTGTTGCGCATCCATACAAAATCCGGACCAACGGACTGCCAAGGGGCTGCCAACCTGCTGCCGACGGACCGGCAGCGGGCTGTCGAGGCGGTTGGCGCGGAAGCCGGGCAGCGCAGGACGCGGAGTAACGGGCGAACCGGTGGCGGCCCTGCGGCCGGGCGATATGTTGGCTGATATGACCACCCCCCCGAATGGCCCCGACGCAACGGACAGCCCCGGCGGCCTCTCCGACCGGGACCGTGCCGTGCTCGCCGTCGAGCGGCAGTCGTGGGCCGGACCCGGGGCGAAGGACCGCGCGATCCGCGAACAGCTCGGCATCTCGCCCACGCGCTACTACCAGTTGCTGAACGCCCTCCTCGACGACCGCCGCGCTCTGGAGGCCGACCCGGTGACGGTGAACCGCCTGCGCCGGGTCCGGGAGGCGAGGCGGGGCCGGCGCTGACCGGGGCCGACGCTGATTCCGGCGCGGCGCCGACCGTGGCTCCGCCCCCGGCGCCCCACCCCCTTTGGCCGGCGCCGACCGTGGCTCCGCCCCCGAAAAACGCCCGCCGCGGGCGTCCCGCCCCGGCCTCCCGCTATGCACCCCCAACCCCCGCGCCCCGCTATAGGCTCGCCCCATGGGCAGCAACCCGCACGCACCCACGCCGAGCGAAATCCCGTCCGAGCTCCCCGCCCCCACCACCCCACCCGGCCGAGAAGCCCTCGCCGCGATCCTCGCGCGCCCCGACCGCGCCGTCATCGCGCTCGACTTCGACGGGACCCTCGCCGACATCGTCCCGGACCCGGAGCAGGCCCGCGCCCACCCCGGCGCCGTCGACGCGCTCGTCGCACTCGCCCCGAAAGTGGCATCCATCGCCGTGATCACCGGCCGCCCGGCCGGCGTCGCGGTCCGGCACGGCGGCTTCGCCGGAGTGCGGGGACTGGACCACCTCGTCGTCCTCGGCCACTACGGCACCGAACGCTGGGACGCCGTGTCCGGCACCGTCCGTACCCCCGCCCCGCACCCCGGCGTCGCCGCGGTCCGGGCCGAACTCCCGGGCGTGCTCGACCGGTTCGGCGCGTGGCACGGCACCTGGATCGAGGAGAAGGGCCAGGCGCTCGCCGTCCACACGCGCCGCGCCGCCGACCCGCAGGCCGCGTTCGACGCCCTGCGCGAACCCCTCGGCGAGCTCGCCGTCCGGCACGGGCTGATCGTCGAACCGGGCCGCCTGGTCCTGGAGTTGCGCCCGCCGGGCATGGACAAGGGCGTGGCGCTCGCACAGTACGTACGGGAGACCGACGCCGAGTCCGTCCTGTACGCGGGCGACGACCTGGGCGACCTCGCCGCGTACGCGGCCGTGGAGAAGCTCCGCACCGAGGGCCCCGACGGCATCCCGGGCCTGCTGGTCTGCAGCGGCAGCGCCGAAGTGCCCGAGCTGGCCGAACGCGCGGATCTACTGCTGAACGGCCCCGGAGCCGTCGTCGGCTTCCTGGCCGCCCTGGCCGAACGGATCTGACCGGCTCACTCCCGCCGCAGCGCGTCCAGCTGATCGAGGAACCACTGCTGCGGCGGGAGCGCCACCGCCGCCGCGGCCAGCCGTTCCGTGCGCGCCGCCCGTTCGTCGTCCGCCATCGTGAGCGCCTCGTGCAGCGCCGCGGCCGTCGCGGACACGTCGTACGGGTTCACCACGAGCGCGTCGCTGCCCAGCTCCTCGTACGCCCCCGCCTCCCGCGACAGCACCAGCGCGCACCCGTGGTCGGAGACCACCGGGACCTCCTTGGCGACCAGGTTCATGCCGTCGCGGATCGGGTTGACGAGCGCCACGTCGGCCAGCCGGTACGCGGCGAGCGAGCGGGCGAAGTCGTCCTTGACGTGGAGCACGACCGGCGTCCAGCCCGCCGTGCCGTACGCGGCGTTGATGTCGTCGGCGACCTGCCGTACCTCGTCCGTGTAGTCGCGGTACACGGCCAGGTCCTGCCGCGAGGGGTATGCGAAGGCGACGTGGACGACCCGCTCGCGCCATTCGGGCCGCTCTTCGAGCAGCTCGCGGTAGGCGAACAGCCCGCGCACGATGTTCTTGGACAGTTCCGTTCGGTCCACTCGTACGATCGTCCGCCGGCCGGGGCCGATCTGCTCCCGCAGCGCCGCCATCCGCTCGTCCACGTCCGCCTCGTGCGCGCGCCGGCGCAGGAAGCCGGCGTCCGCGCCGAGCCCGTGCACCCCGATCCTGGTCCGCCCGGTGCCGCCCAGGAGTTCCGTGCAGCAGCCGATGAAGGCGTCCGCCCAGCGCCGGGTCAGGAAGGCCGCCCGGTCGGCGCCCAGGATGCCGTGCAGCAGCTGCTCGGCGATGTCGTCGGGGAGCAGGCGGAAGTAGTCGACGGGCGCCCACGGGGTGTGCGAGAAATGGCCGATCCGCAGGTCGGGGCGGAGACCGCGGAGCATGCCGGGCACCAGCGCCAGGTGGTAGTCCTGCACCAGCACCGCCGCCCCGGGGTCCGCCTCCTCGGCGAGCGCCTCGGCGAAGGCCCGGTTGTACGTCTCGAACGAAGCCCACCGCCGCCGGAACTCCGCGTCGAAGACGGGCTCCAGCGGGGTCTGGTACAGCATGTGGTGGACGAACCAGAGCACCGAATTCGCGATGCCGTTGTACGCGTCCGCGTGGACGTCCGCGTCGATGTCGAGCATCCGTACGCCGGGCTCACCGACTCCGCGGCGGACCGCCTCCCGGTCCCCGTCACCGAGCGCGGCGCACACCCACAGCTTGTCCTCGACGGCGCTCAGCCCGGAGACGAGTCCGCCGCCGCCCCGCTTCGCGTCGAGTGATCCGTCCGCCTCCAGGGTGTACGACACCGGCCCGCGGTTGGACGCGACGAGAACCCGGGCAGTGGACTGGACTGCGGAATGGGCGGTGGACTGGGCTTCGTGCTCGGAGACCATGTTGCGGAATCTAGCCGGATCACGAACCGTCCAAACGTGCACACGTGCGAAGTCGGGCCACGTCAGGCCGCGCGGCGTGAAACGTACTCCTCGATCTCACGCATCGGAGGCCGCTCCTCGGTGTCCACCGCATGGGTGCGAGGTACGAAACCGTCCTCGCCGCGCTCGAACTGGGTGAGCGCGGGCCGCACCAGGTGCCCGCGGGACAGCCGGAGTTGCGCGGTCCGGTAGATCGCCGCCGCCATTCGGCCGAGCGCCTGTCCGTCCTGGTGGCGGTGCTTGCGTACCCCCACGTCGACCTGGGCGAGCGCGTCCAGGCCCACGGTGTGCAGCGCGTCGACGAGGAGGCCCAGCTCCACTCCGTACCCGACGGGGAAGGGCAACTGTTCGAGGAGGGAGCGGCGTACGGCGTATTCGCCGCCCAGCGGCTGGACGAAGCCGGCCAGCTGCGGCCAGTGCAGATTGAGCAGCGGACGGGCCACCAGTTCGGTGACGCGACCGCCCTGACCTGCTGTGTCCCCGAGCGGGCGGTCATACATCGCCTTGACGAACCGGACGTCCGGATCGGTCAGCAGCGGGCCGACGATGCCGGAGACGAAGTCGGCCGAGAATTCCTTCAGGTCGGCATCGACGAAGCAGACGATGTCGCCGCCGGTCACCAGGAGCGACCGCCAGAGCACCTCGCCCTTGCCGGGCACGGCGGGTATCCGGGGCAGTATGTCGTTCCGGTGCACCACCCGCGCGCCGGCCTCCCGGGCCACCTTCGCGGTGGCGTCCGTGGAACCGGAATCGATCACCACGAGTTCGTCGACCAGTTGGACCTTCTCCATCAGCTCGCGCCGGATCGTCGTGACGATCGCGCCGACCGTCGCCTCCTCGTTCAGCGCGGGCAGCACGACGCTCACGCTTCCGCGCCCCGGCTCCTTGGCAGCGAGGAGCCGGTCCAGCGGGCGGTCGGCGGCCGACCAGGAACGCCTGGCCAGCCAGCTTTCGACCTCTTCCAGCACGGTCGATACTCCCTGTATGTGATCCATCTCGCGGTTCGGACGACTCTCTCAACCGTCCGGTGCTTCGGTTACAGTCTTGAACAACGCGGACAGCCCTCGCATGTCGGGGTCGGTCCGCCGACAAACGCCTGGATCGGAGATCCAGTGCCATAGCGCTCATCCAGAGGGACTGAGGGAACGGCCCGTTGAAGTCCCGGCAACCCTCCTGCCGACCGCAAGGTCAGGTGGGGAAGGTGCCAATTCCGTCTCGTGGCGAGATGCGCCGCGAGGAAGATGAGGAGAAAGGGCCTCGCCTCTATGGCTGCGCAGACTGTTGCAGTAAGCACCGACTCTTCCGCCGAGGTTGTCGACCTGGGTCCCGCCGCGGCGCTTTCCTGTCGCGAGTGCGGTGAGCGTTTCGAACTCGGTCCCATTTTCGCCTGCGCGTCCTGTTTCGGGCCGCTCGAAGTGGCGTACGACCTGCCGAGCGGCTCCCCCGACGAGCTGAAGAAGCGCATCGAGGCCGGACCCGACAACATCTGGCGTTACGCGCCGCTGCTGCCGGTCCCCGCGAATGTCGCGGACAAGCCCAACATCAACCCCGGCTTCACCAAGCTGGTCAAGGCCGACAACCTCGCCCGTGAGCTGGGCGTCACCGGCGGTCTGTACGTCAAGGACGACTCCGGCAACCCGACGCACTCCTTCAAGGACCGTGTCGTCGCCATCGCCGTCGAGGCCGCCCGCGCCTTCGGTTTCACCACCCTCTCCTGCTCCTCCACCGGCAACCTCGCCGGCGCCGTGGGCGCCGCCGCCGCCCGCGCCGGCTTCCGCTCCTGCGTGTTCATCCCGCACGACCTGGAGCAGGGCAAGGTCGTCATGGCCGCGGTGTACGGAGGTGAGCTGGTCGGCATCGAGGGCAACTACGACGACGTCAACCGCTTCTGCTCGGAGCTCATCGGCGACCCGCTCGGCGAGGGCTGGGGCTTCGTCAACGTCAACCTGCGCCCCTACTACGGCGAAGGCTCCAAGACCCTGGCGTACGAGATCTGCGAGCAGCTCGGCTGGCGGCTGCCCGACCAGATCGTCATCCCGATCGCGTCCGGCTCGCAGCTCACGAAGATCGACAAGGGTCTCCAGGAGCTGATCAAGCTGGGCCTGGTCGAGGACAAGCCGTACAAGATCTTCGGCGCCCAGGCCGAGGGCTGCTCCCCGGTCTCCACCGCCTTCAAGGCCGGTCACGACGTCGTACGGCCCCAGAAGCCGAACACCATCGCCAAGTCCCTGGCGATCGGCAACCCGGCCGACGGCCCGTACGTCCTGGACATCGCCCGCCGCACCGGCGGCGCGGTCGAGGACGTCGACGACGAGCAGGTCGTCGACGCGATCAAGCTCCTCGCCCGCACCGAGGGCATCTTCGCGGAGACGGCGGGCGGCGTGACGGTCGGCGTCACGAAGAAGCTGATCGAAGCCGGTCTGATCGACCCGGCGCTGACCACCGTCGTCCTCAACACGGGTGACGGCCTCAAGACCCTGGACGCGGTGGCCGCCACCTCGCAGGCGACCGCCACGATCCGCCCGAGCCTGGACGCGTTCCGCGCCGCCGGACTCGCCACCAGCTGACCACCCGAGACTCCAGGAAGGGCACCCACCATGAGCGTCAAGGTCCGTATCCCCACCATCCTCCGCACCTACACGGGCGGCCAGGCCGAGGTCCCGGCCGAGGGCTCGACCCTCTCCCAGGTCATCCAGTCCCTGGAGCAGAACCACCCGGGCATCGCCGCCCGCGTCCTGGACGACCAGGGCAAGCTGCGCCGCTTCGTGAACGTGTACGTCAACGACGACGACGTGCGCTTCGAGGGCGGCCTGGAGGCGGCCACGCCGGACGGCGCCGGAATCTCGATCATCCCGGCGGTCGCGGGCGGCTGCTGACCCCCCGTCCGGCTCCCGGGCCGGCTTTCACCGTCTTCACCGTGTCACCGGAATTGCCCTCTCTGCGAGAGAAGTGGAGGGGGCAATTCTGCATGGTTGAGCGCGGTACAGTGTGGGAAGTCCCCCCAGTTGCCCGTGCCGCCCGCATATGAGAATGCGCCGGGTCGCGACAAGAAGTAGCCAAAGTGCTCGATCTCCTTGTGCCATAAGTCACCTTTGCCCGGCCCGACTTGCCCTGGAATCTCATGAATTCCTCATATTCGGGCGTTCGGTGCTGCCCAGATTTCTCGTCCGATTGACCTGTTGCAGAGGGCAGTTGGGCAGATACATTCGGCCGCGGTCGACGCGTTCCGGCGCACGCACCCTCTCCTGTCGGAGGGTGAGTTCTGACCCGGGTCCGCGAAGTGCGGTCCTGTGCAAGGGCCAGTAATAGGGGAGTTAGGCATGGCTCAGGGCACCGTCAAGTGGTTCAACGCGGAGAAGGGGTACGGCTTCATCGCGGTCGACGGTGGTGCGGATGTTTTCGTCCACTACAGCGCGATCCAGATGGACGGGTACCGCACCCTCGAAGAGGGTCAGCGAGTTGAATTCGAGATCTCGCAGGGCCAGAAGGGGCCGCAGGCGGACATGGTCAAGCTCGCCGTCGGCTGAGCTCGACGCGGTCGGCCAACGACACTACTCACGCACGGAGGGTCCGTACCCCAGGGGTACGGACCCTCCGCGCGTTCGCGTGTCCGTGCGCCGCGCGTCCGTGCGTACGGGGCCGTCCGAGCATGGTCGTCATTGTCCACATCCCGAGGCGGACGCTTGCACTCTCGAGGGTCGAGTGCTAATCATTGGCGTTAGCACTCTCCAGGTGAGAGTGACAGAACTTGGACCGGGCCGGTGAGGCCCGCAGGTCCGGTGGGGCAAGGAACCACCGGTCAGGCAGGCCGTCCGTCGCGGGCGCCACTCGGTCCGGAGCAATCCACCCCTGTCCGGGAGGACCACTTCACATGGCCAAGATCATCGCGTTCGACGAGGAGGCCCGGCGCGGTCTCGAGCGCGGCATGAACCAGCTCGCCGACGCCGTCAAGGTCACCCTTGGCCCCAAGGGTCGCAACGTCGTCCTTGAGAAGAAGTGGGGCGCCCCCACGATCACCAACGATGGTGTGTCCATCGCCAAGGAGATCGAGCTGGAGGACCCGTACGAGAAGATCGGTGCGGAGCTGGTCAAGGAGGTCGCCAAGAAGACGGACGACGTCGCCGGCGACGGTACGACCACCGCCACCGTTCTCGCCCAGGCTCTCGTCCGCGAGGGCCTGCGCAACGTCGCCGCGGGTGCCAACCCGATGGCTCTCAAGCGGGGCATCGAGAAGGCCGTCGAGGCCGTCTCCGCCGCCCTCCTGGAGCAGGCCAAGGACGTGGAGACCAAGGAGCAGATCGCTTCGACCGCCTCCATCTCCGCCGCCGACACCCAGATCGGCGAGCTCATCGCCGAGGCCATGGACAAGGTCGGCAAGGAAGGCGTCATCACCGTCGAGGAGTCCCAGACCTTCGGTCTGGAGCTGGAGCTCACCGAGGGTATGCGCTTCGACAAGGGCTACATCTCGGCGTACTTCGCCACGGACATGGAGCGCATGGAGTCGTCGCTCGACGACCCGTACATCCTGATCGTGAACTCCAAGGTCAGCAACGTGAAGGACCTCCTTCCGCTGCTGGAGAAGGTCATGCAGTCCGGCAAGCCGCTGCTGATCATCGCCGAGGACGTCGAGGGCGAGGCCCTGTCGACCCTGGTCGTCAACAAGATCCGTGGCACCTTCAAGTCCGTCGCCGTCAAGGCCCCGGGCTTCGGTGACCGCCGCAAGGCCATGCTCGGCGACATCGCCATCCTCACCGGTGGCACCGTCATCTCCGAGGAGGTCGGCCTCAAGCTGGAGAACGCCGGTCTCGACCTGCTCGGCCGCGCCCGCAAGGTCGTCATCACCAAGGACGAGACGACGATCGTCGACGGCGCCGGTGACACCGACCAGGTCCAGGGTCGCGTCAACCAGATCCGTGCCGAGATCGAGAACTCCGACTCGGACTACGACCGCGAGAAGCTCCAGGAGCGCCTCGCGAAGCTGGCCGGCGGCGTGGCCGTCATCAAGGCCGGTGCCGCGACCGAGGTCGAGCTCAAGGAGCGCAAGCACCGCATCGAGGACGCGGTGCGCAACGCCAAGGCCGCCGTCGAGGAGGGCATCGTCGCCGGTGGTGGCGTGGCTCTGCTCCAGGCCTCGGCCGTCTTCGAGAAGCTGGAGCTCTCGGGTGACGAGGCGACCGGCGCCAACGCCGTCAAGCTGGCGCTGGAGGCCCCGCTCAAGCAGATCGCCATCAACGGTGGTCTTGAGGGCGGCGTCGTGGTCGAGAAGGTGCGCAACCTGCCGATCGGTCACGGTCTGAACGCCGCGACCGGCGAGTACGTCGACATGATCGCCGAGGGCATTCTCGACCCGGCGAAGGTCACGCGCTCCGCCCTGCAGAACGCCGCGTCCATCGCCGCGCTGTTCCTCACCACCGAGGCCGTCATCGCCGACAAGCCGGAGAAGGCCTCCGCGGCCGCTCCGGGCGGCATGCCGGGCGGTGACATGGACTTCTGATCCTGACGGATCGGTAGTTCCTGTACAGCTGTACCCCATCGACCCCCGGGACCGACAGGTCCCGGGGGTCGATGGCGTTCCGTTCGGGTCGACCGAATACTTCGCGTGCCACGAGGAATGCGGAACGTAGCGATCGAATGAGGGAAGTGGATCAAGCCACTCCCAGGTGGGAGCCGGTTTCGGACACCCGGTGAGCTCGGGGGACCCCCGCCCTATCTCCTCTCGGAGCGCGGGGTCATCGCGGCCCGGACCTCGCTCATGCGGCTGCGTACGCCCGTGGACGGGACGGTTCCGGCCGGGCCGGTGGGGGTGTCGACGGGGTTGCCACGGCATGGTCCGCAGCGGCCGCCGATCAGGGCCTCCGCGTGGCCGGGTGCGCGGCACTCGCTGCATTCGAGGGTGCGCAACACCGTTCGCTGTTGCGCCGGAGCGACGCGTTCGGGTGGCATCTTGTCGGTCAGCCGCCTGCGGACCAGGGCCGCCGCGTGGTGGACGGGGGTGGGGAGGCCGTCGGTGAGGGCGTGGAGCAGTTCCGCCTCCGTGGCGCCGCGCTCGAACCACGCGGTGGTTTGCGGTTCCAGCGCCGCACAGTCCGCCGCCGACAGCGTGAGCGTGGGCGCGGTACGGCCCAGCGCGGCCAGCAGGACGAACGCCCTCGAGCGAGTGGGGTGTCGGCGCTGCTCGGGTGGCACGTCGCCCCGGGTGAACGCCGCCCACCACTCGTCGTCCCGCGCGGTGCGGGAGAAGAACGTACGGGTCACCCACAGCAGGACCTCGTCATGGGCCACGCACTCGCTGCCACGCCGCAGATGTCCCGCGTCCTGGAGCCGGTTGAGAGCGGTCCGCAGGGCGCACTGCCCGTACGGGAGGACCTTGGCCATTGTCTTGACGGAGATGTCGGCGCCGTCGGGCAACTGGTCGATGTAGGTGGCGATGGATGCCTCGCGGGGTGGCAGGTGCGCGAAGTCGCGGTCGGTGACGGGGAGTTGCGAGGGTGCGGAACGCTTGCCGTAGCCGGGATTGGCCATCGGGTGGGGAAGCGCGGGCAGAGATACGTGCGGGGCGCACGGGGCAGCACTAAGCTGGCTGACAGCCATGAGGTCGAGGTCCGTTCGATCGGCGTGGTCAGACCCCTGTTTCGGTGTTCCTGCACCGGCAGGGGTCGTTCGTTATACGGAACGCCAGGCCGTCACCACTGTTCGTGGCAAGTCGGTCACGAAAAGTCAACTCGCTGGACAGGGAGGGTGGGTGGGAAGTGGCCCACCTCCCATTCCTCGGAAAGAGTGCTCGGACTTCGCGGCTTGAGCTCCGGGGGAATTCGCCTGGTCGTGAGGGGCGCGCGTACGTGGTGCATGTGCGCCGTGCGTGATGCCGTGCGCCCGCCCCCGCTGGGGTGGGAAACCGCGCCGCAGGCCTTTGGGGCATGCGAACTGCCTCGCGTCTTTGTGACCTTGGAGGCTCCGGGCCGCCGCCGACGGGGCCCGTCTTCCGTGTTTCTCTCTCGTACGAGGAGTCCCGTGCGTATTCGTTCGATCCTGTCTCTCGTCGCGTCCGCCGTCGCGGTGGCGGCGTTGGCGACCCCCGCCCAGGCCGCGGACGCCTCCGACGGCGCGTACTTGATCCGTGACCTGCGCTCCGGTCAGTGTCTGGCCGGTGGCGAAGGCTCGCTCGGCGGTCACATCGAACCCTGCAGCCCCCGTACCGTGTGGGAGATCCGCAACCAGGGCAACGGCCTGGCCCAGATCGTCGAGGCGCGCGGAGAGGGCCGCTGCCTGGCGCTCTCGCCGGTCCGGATCTTCCCGCCGGCCGTGTGGGTGGACCAGTGCGGCAACCAGCCCGACCAGTGGACGATCCAGGGCGCGGCCGATAACCAGCCGGTCAATATCGCCCTCGGCCGGGGTGAGCTCGGCTCCCTGACGACGGAGAGCCGGCGCGTCGTCCTTCTCCCCGACGGTGGGCCCCAGTGGCTCATGCAGCGGCTCGGCTAGGACCGACCTGTTCGACCGCACACACAGCCGCCCCGTGCCGGGATCGTTCTTCCCGGCACGGGGCGGCTGTGTGCGGGGCTCAGTCGTGGCGGGGGCCGATGACCGACTTTCCGTCGTGCACGGTGATCGCCTGGGCCGGGCAGATGTCGGCGGCGTCCAGGACCCGCTCGTCGGGCTCGGTCCCGTCCGCCCGTACCCGGGCGTGCTCGCCGTCCAGCGCGAACACTTCGGGGACGCTCCCGGCGCACATGCCCGACGCCTGGCAGAGCTGCGGATCGACGCGTACGTTCCAGGTCATGGCGGTCACCACCCGACCGGCATGACGCGCGGTCCGCGTACCAGCATCTCGGACTTCCACGTCACATCGCCGGCCGGCTTCAGCCCTGGGAAACGGGTGATGAGCGCCATCAGCGCCTCCTGGAGTTCCAGCCGGGCCAGCGGGGCGCCCAGGCAGTGGTGGACTCCGTGGCCGAAGCCGAGGTGCTGGTTGCCCTCGCGGGCGATGTCGAGCACGCCGGGGGCGGTGAACCGCAGCGCGTCACGGTTGGCGGCGCCGGTGGCGACCAGGACCGGGCTGCCCGCCCGGACGAGGGTGCCGCCGACCTCGATGTCCTCGGTGGCGTAACGGGGCTGGCCGGCACCACTGCCCAGCGGTACGAAGCGCAGCAGCTCCTCCACTGCGTTCGCGATGAGTTCGGGCTCGGCCCTGAGCCTGGCCAGCTGGTCCGGGTGGTCCAGCAGGGTGAGGACGAAGTTGGGGATCTGGGACGCGGTGGTCTCGTGGCCCGCCACCAGGATGCCCACGCACAGATCGACGAGTTCGCGTTCGGAGAGCCGGTCGCCGCCGTCGCGGGCCTCGATGAGTGCCGTCATCAGGTCGTCCCGCGGGGCCCTGCGGTGCTGCTCGATCAACACGGTCATATAGGCGCGCAGTTCCTCGCGGCTGGCATCGAACTCCGCTGCGGTGAGCGAGGTGGTCGACAGCGCGTCGTCGCTCCACACGCGAAAGCGCGCACGGTCCTCGGCGGGCACGCCCAGCATCCGGCAGATCACCGCGACCGGCAGCGGCAGCGCGTAGAGGTCGACCAGGTCCGCGGGTTGTCCGGCCGCCTCCATGTCGTCGAGAAGGCCCGCGGTCAGTTCCCGGACCTGGGGGCGGAGCTTCTCGATCTGGCGGACCGTGAAGGCATTGGCGACCAGGGAGCGCAGCCGGGTGTGGTCGGGCGGGTCCATGCCGAGGATGCCGCCGTCGCGCTGCCCCTCGGACTGCCGGGGCTCGTCGTGTGAGGCGGCCGCGGCTCGACTGAAGCGCTGGTCGCCCAGGACGAGCCGGGCGTCGGCATAGCGGGTGACGAGCCAGGCCGCCTCGCCGTATTGCATCTGGACGCGTAACAGGCCCGGCTGGTCGCGGACGCGCTCGTACTCGTCGGCGAGCCGGAGCCCGTCGGCGGTGTTGAAGGGATAGGCGAGGGGTGCGCTGTCTGCTGTCGTCACTGTGGCCTCCGATAGGTGAGTCCGCGCCGGAGTAGTGGGAGTAGTGGGAGTAGTGGGAACAGCGGTTCCTGGAACGGCGTCCGGACCCGGGGCTCAAGCCCCGGGCCCGGACGCGTGGTCCTGTGGGCGGTGTTACCGGTGACGGCTCTCGAACGTGGCGAAGGCCGTCTCCTGGCGCCACTGGGTCGCCGCCTTCGGGTTGTCGGCGAGGTAGCGGGCGCAGCGGGCGCTCGGGTGGGCGGTGCCCGGCCGGTTGCCCGTGCAGGCGGCGACCAGGCGGTAGCCGGAGGCCCACAGGCTGCGGCCGTTGCGGAACGCGTACTCCAGCGAGGCGCGCGCCAGGTCCTTCAGTTCGGTGTAGCGCAGACCGTACGTCCTGGCCGCGTACCGGTACTCGTGGCTGATGTCGATCCGCGAGACCCCCGGGTCGTCCGTGGACAGGACCACCGGGACGCCGTAGCGGCGGTACGCGTTGAACGGGTGGTCGTTGCCCGCGATGCCGAGGATCTGCTTGTTGCTGCTGAACGGCACCTCGACCGCGATCTTGCGCCGTGCCATCGTCCGGGCGAACTCGGGCCAGTTGTCCTCGTGGACCAGGTCCACGCCGTGTCCGATGCGTTCGGCTCCGGCGACGAGCACGGCCTCGCGGATGTGGAACGTCAGGTCCTCGGGCTTGACCAGGCCGGGGGCCAGCTCACCGGCGTGCAGGGTGAGGTGGGCGTGCGGATACTGGCCGCGCAGGTACTTCAGCATCCGCATCTGGAGGCTGTAGTTGGCCAGCGAGCTGTCCCAGTCCTCGGGCTGTACGAGGTTGACGGCGACGAACCTCGGGTCGCGCTCGGCCAGCCGCATGCCGACCTCCATCTGCGTGAACACCCGCGCCGGGGAACTGCCCCGGGACACCTGGGAGATCCACCTGACGGGGAGCCGGCAGCCCGGGTCGGGGCGCGCGGTGCCGCAGTGCGCGGCCTTGCGGAACTGCACGTCGGAGTCGTCGGCCTCCTTGACCGCCTCGTCGACGACCCGGTCGAGCTTCCCGCCGGCCACGAGCTTGCGGTGGAACGCCGCCAGGTCGGCGTCGTAACCCACGGACTCGGCAAGCGCCTTGGCGCTGTCCGACGCGGGGGAGACCATGGTCTCCAGATAGAACTGGTTCTGTTCGACGACGGTGTTGGCCACGTTGGCGAGCATCTTGCCGCGGGCGTACCAGGTCGCCATGCCGAACTTGTTGAACGTGTCGAAGAAGTGGTCGTGCCCGGACTGACCGGCCGGGAAGTCCTGCATCGACCAGGCCCGGATGATCTCCCGCTTGAACGCGGCGTCGGTCCGCGCGTCGGCGGCGGGCCTCGTGCCCGGTGCGCACGGCGACGCGACCGCCGTCATCGTCCCGTCGATGCACAGGCCGTTCTCGATCGCGAGCTTGATCAGGTACTCGGTCGTGACCGCGCCGGAGAGGTGGTTGTGGAGGTCGCCCCCCTTGGGCAGCGCCTTGAAGAAGGACTTCAGCCTCTCGGGCCTGTTCCGCAACGAGTCCAGGTACGCGGAGGTCCTGCGCTCGGCGGCGGTCACCACACGCGGCGACGCGAACGCGGCGACGCGCGACGAGGAGTCCTTCACGGGTGCGGTCGCCGTCGCGGCGGTGGCCGGCAGCGCCGGGAGCAGGGTCAGCGCGGCGAGTGCGCCGAGCCCGGCCGGGAGCAGGGACTTGGGACGGTGAGCCGTCCGGTTTGATGACATCACGACCGAATGATTGCGTTTTGAAGAGCCGTTCGGGGCCCGAATCACTTTTGTGGCCGGGAACGTTCACCCGATCGAGGAAACCAGGCCCGTCCGTCGAGGGACCGATTCTGGCATTGCGGTCGGACATGGAGATCTCCGTCCGACCATCGGCCGGTTGCCGGTAGCACGGTGGGAAGTACGCGAGCCCCGGAAACGCATCGACACCGAATTCACCAGCTCAGGTCCATGAAGCGTGGCTACTGTGATCAGATGACAGAATTCAACGTCCTTGGTGACAACGCGGAATGGCAGAAGGACTTCGAACCGCGGCTACGCGCCTCATACATGACGGCCGGGCTCGGTGCGGCTGCGGCGCAGCGCATGTTCGACGATGTATGCGCCGACATCGGCGACTGGACCGTCGCCGAGATCGCGGATGCCGGGACCCGAATGGGATATGTCGCCGTGGTCGTGACCGATGACAACGGTGCGCCCGCGGGCCGTATCGGCGACCTCCGCGTCGACGCGCTCCACGCCGGCCGGGGGCACGAGCAGGCCGCGCGGAGCTGGGCCGAGGGATGGTGCGCGGAGCGCGGCGCACGTCGGCTGGACATCCGGCTCACCGAGCCCGCCGGGGAACTGTTCGACGATTACTCCGTCCGTGCCCAGCTCAGGATGCGGTCCGTCGGTTCCCCGTCGGAACCAGTCGATGGTGTCATCGCACGGCCGATGACACAGGCCGAATATCCCGAGTGGCTCGCCTCCGAGAAGGTCGCCTACGTCGGCGACATCGTCCGGGCGGGAGCCCTGAGCCCCGAGGACGCCGTACGCAAGTCCGACGACGACTTCGCGAAGCTGATACCCGAGGGCCTGGCGACGCCCGACAACACGTTCCTGGTGATCGAGGCGGCGGGCGAGCAGATCGGCACCGGCTGGGTGAAGCACCGGCACCTCCCGGGCGTCACCTACGGCTACTCGCTGCACATCGAGGAGCAGCGCCGCGGCAAAGGCTACGGCCGGGCCGCGATGGCGGCCGGCGAACAGGCAGCGCTCGCAGCCGGCGACTCGGCGCTGATGTTCACCGTGTGGGGCGGCAACGAGGTGGCCATGAACCTGTACACGAGCGCCGGCTACCGAGTCGTGGAGGAAGGCCGCTCCATCGGCCTTCCCCGCTCCGCGGTCTGACGCGAGTCACCACACCGCGACGCGACCCCCGACCTGTTGCCCGACGTGGCGGAACGCTAGGTGTGCTTGAGGTCCGCGACGAACGACGCCCACGCGGCGGTCCGGAACACCATCGCCTTCGCTACGGCCTCCGCCTCCGCCGCCTCGGTGAAGTGATCCGGGTACTTCGACTTCTTCAGGGCGGTGCAGTTGCGTACGAAGAACCCGTCCGCTCTCAGGATCTCGTCCAGCTTCTCGGCCTGATCCGCCTGCATTCGTCGCGTGCCGGACTCCAGTTGTCCGATGAAGGAGCCGCTGACGAACAGCGGAAGGCCCAGTTCCTCCTGCGAGAGGTCCTCGGCCTCTCTCCGGTGGCGGAGTTCGGCGCCGAGCAGGGCGCGTGGCGAGGAGGAGGGATCGAGTCTCTTGGGTCCTGGCATGACAACTCCCTGTGACACACGTGCGGTTGTTGGTTCTGCGCCTCTTCCGGGCCAGCTGCGCGTTGGACACGCTGGGTATGCATTGTCATTACTCAGCGTGGAAAGGGATGGGTTATGACGATCAAGGAACGGCGCAGCGCGGCAGAGGGCAGAGTGCGGGCGGCGGAGGACGCGGTGGCGCGGCTGAAGGAGGGGTTCTCGGGGGTGGGGATCACGTTGCCGTCGCTGCGGATCGACCCGGTGACGTCCGCGGGGAGTGAATCGGTGTCGCCGCTGGTGGACCTCGGGCGGTGCAACCTCGACACGGCGCTGCGGCTGAGTGTGGTGCTGGAGGCGCAGGGGTTGGCCGGTCATGACGGGTGAGGGGCTGGAGCCGTGCGAGCCGGAGCCCGGGTCGTTCGCGGTGGACACCCGGGACGGGCGGGTGGGGCGCGTGATGGGGCGCGTCGGGCCGTACGTACAGCTGCGGGCGCCGGGGGGCGGGGCGGAGTGGGACTGTCCGCCGGAATCGGTGCGCCCGGCGCCGCTCGGGGAGGTGCTGCGGGCCAGGGTCAGGGAGGTCAACCGGGAGGGGCGGCTGCCGTGAGGGTGTCGGCCGGGGAGGGGGTGTTGTCTTGCTGCCGGGCGCCGTTCGGTACGTAAGGGCGCTGGACGGGGTGAACCGCCCCGGGCCGTGACCCGCCCGGGGCGCGAAGCGTTGAACCCGTGGGTTGAGTTGCGGCAGCAGGGGTGCCCGCGAAGTAGAACGTCCAGTGTTTTCGGACGGATCGTCCAGGCTTGTCGGACGCTAGCCTCTCCGGCGCCTCGCCGCAAGTCGGTTTCGGGAGTTATGGTCAACCGATATGTCGGAAGGAAGAATCCCTCGCGTGGTCAATGCACTGCAGGAATTGGTGAAGAGCCGGCTGGAGCAGCAGGGCTGGTCCTATGGTGACGTGGCCCGGCGCGGTGGCATTCCGCGGTCCACCGTGCATCACCTGGCCACGGTCGAGCGGGTGACCCGCATGCCGCAGCAAGCCACCCTGGAGGGTCTTGCCAGGGGGCTGGAACTACCCCTGGACTCCATACGCAGAGCGGCCGCAGAGGCCTGCGGGATCCATCTGTACTTCGAGGAGCCGGCCGACACCACCGCCGACCCCGAGGTCGCCACCCTCATCGCCAGCCTCCAACGGCTGTCCGTCACCGACCGCCGACACGTCACCGCGCTCGTCGAATCCCTCTTGCGCAACGCCTCCACCCCCGACACCGAAACGAACCCCGGATCCGACTCGGGCGCCGACACCGGCGCCGACTGAGCGGGACTTCCGGACGCTCACCGATCGCTCAGGGCCCGCAGCCAGCTGATCACGGCGTTCACCGTCCGGTAGTCGAGCTCGGCGATCCGGGCAACGGCCTGGGCGTCGTTCAACCGTACGGGAAGGCAAGCCGCGTCCAGCGCGCAGTGCAGCATCACCTGGTGCGCCTGCGTGGCCGACATATCCTCCTCCACGCGCAGGTAGGGACGCAGGAATGCGGAGATGGGCAGCGGGGGCGTCGGGAAAGCTGGATAGTCCATCGTCATGCTCCGATTGCTCTCTCATTCACCTACGGGCCTCGAAGGTCCGTCGGCACCCCGGAGGCCCGCCCGGCGCATGAGGAGCTGCACCGTTCCGTGGCTGACCGTGATGCCGTGTCCGAGGGCCAGTTCTTCGTGAATGCGCCGGTACCCGTAGGTCCCGTGCGATGCGGTGTGGATCGTGGTGATGACTTCGGTGAGCCAGGAGTGGCGAACGGACCTCGCGGAGGGAGGGCGCGAGCGCCACGTGAAGTACCCGGACTCCGTCACCCCCAGGGCACGCGTGGCGGTCCGCACGGGTAGGCATTCGCCGACCATCACGTGCACCGCAGCGAATCGCCTTTTGGGGAGGCCGCACCGCACAGCAGCTCGGTCGCACGTCGGAGGACGGCGAGCTCGGTCTCCAGCTCGGCGATGCGTTTGCGCGCGGCCTTGAGTTCGGACCCGGCGTCCAGGACGGACCGCCCGTTCCGGAGGTGCGGCAGATATCTGCGCCGCCACTGGTAGACCGTCCGCTCCTTGAGGCCGAGATCGACGGCGACCTTCTTCACGGACTCGCCCACGGCGAGCAGGTCAAGGGCCCGACGACGCAGCTCGGGTGGGTGGCTCATGGATGTCAGCCCTCCGGGAGACGGTGGAGACGAGGTCCGACTCCCGGCTCGGGGAACGGGTCCCCGAGCCGGGAGTCGTCGAGGTTCGGTACGGGGCCGGAGGCACCCGTCCGACCTGACCGGCCGGACGGTCCTAGTCGATGTGCCGCCGCATGGTGACCGTGGGCGTGAAGATGCCCGACGGGCTCACGTTCGCGCTGCGCGGTGCGGCGGCCAGCGCCTGCTGAAGCAGGGTCACGACCTCGGCGGCGAGGGAGTCGGCGCGGGCCTTGACGACGTGGACCGCTTCGCGACTCCGCTCCAGTTCGCCCAGCCGCCTCTCCAGTCGGGCGAGTTCGTTCCTGGTCGAGCGGCTCAGGGTGAACGAGTACGGGGTGGAGACGATGAACTGGTAGGCGCCGGCGAACGTCTGGCAGCCCTCGCAGTGGTCGTTGACCGCGCGGCTGGTGTTCGTGGCGTTGAGCCGCGTGAGGGTGCCGTTCGTGGTGACGATCTGGAAGGACAGGGCGACCGATCGGCACGGGTTGTCGAGCGAGCAGCCCACGGAGCGGGCGACCGCCTTGTTCCGCGCGCCGACGCCGATACGCGTTCCGAGTTCGCGGATCGCGAACTCTTCGTCGTAGTCGAAGCGGTTCCTGGGGGTTGCTTTCGCGTGCGCCTCGTCCATCGCGATGCCGACGTCGCGGGTGACGGTCCTTGCGGACGAGGTTGCTCCGGCCGGGCTCGCGGTAGTGGCGATGCCTGCCGTGCAGGCGATGGCCAGCATTCCCAACTGCGCGGCTTTGCGGCCGACCTGGCTGGTGCGTGGCTTTCGGTGCGTCACTGGGTGCTCCTTTGCGGACGTACGGGGGGAATCAGGGGTTCTCGATGGGGAGAAGCGAGTGTCAGTTCTCCGGGAAGCTCGGTGACTCCGAGGGGGTCTCCGAGGGGGTCTCCGAGGGCGAGGGGGATCCGGACGGCGTGGGGCTCGACGGCCCGGGGGAAGAGCTGACGCCGGCCGAAGGCGATCCCGAGGCGCGGCTGACCCTCGGTGTCGGGCTCGTCCGTATGGGCTTCGGAGTGGTCGGAGCGGGGCTCGCGGACGGGGAACCGCTCGCGCCGGCTGCCTTGCCGGGGACGCTGTCCTCGGGACTGGGCTCCGGAGCGGGCGCCTCGGACGGCGAGTCGGCGGGAACGAACGAGTCGGGCGGGGCCGGGCTCGGCCGTCCTTCGGCAGGTGCCGACGGCGTCGGGCGGGCCGCGGGGACGCCGGGCTGGATGATGGGGGTGATGGGTGGCTGCCGCGGCAGCGCCTCGGGGGTCATGCCGGCGAGCCATGCCGCGCAGAGTGCGCCGGCCCCCGCCACCACGCCGCCCCAGACGGCCATGCGCAGCCAGGTGTTGCCCTCCGTGGCACGGGCGGCGGCCTTCACGAGCCGTCCCACCAGGCGCACGGTGAGGTACGCCGCGCCGGCCAGGGGGCAGACGAGCATGAAGCTTCCGACGACGCCGACGAGTCCTGCGGCGATCTCGCCGTCGACGAAGGCGAACCAGGTCCCGCCCAGCTGCTCCGTCAGGGAGCGCAGGCTGGTGCTGAGCAGGCGCGGGAGGTTCCACAGCATGTAAGCGAGCTCAGCGGCGATCAGCGGCACCATGGTCAGTACCCAGACCGTGACGATGATCCTCGCGGGGCGCTTGAGAGCGGCCACCTCCGCAGGCACCGGACGGCCCGGCCACATGCTCCGGAGGATGGGCTTGATCTTGCCGAAGAGATCGGGGATTCCGGCGAGGTCCCCGAGGATGTAGTAGCCGTCCAACCGGACCGCCGGCAGCAGCTGTTCGAGGATCTCGAAGTGCACCAGGTAGATCGCGGCAAGGAAGAACGGCTGACCGGTGAGGAAGTACGCGCAGGCGAGGCCCAGCACGAACACGATGTTGAAGTAGACCCCGCCCAGGTCGGTCCGGAGCCGGCCGGCCCGCCCGATGCGGTAGACATCGGTGACTTCGGTGTACATCGACGGCCAGATCAGGAAGAGACCGCACCCGATGCATCCGGGACGCGCGCCACCGTATCTGCACGCCGACGCATGGCCGAACTCGTGGAAGACCAGCGATGCCACGATCAGCACGAAGACGGCCAGCATCAGCACCGGCTGCTCGAGCACCTGCAGCACCGGCTGAATGGCGCCGTGAACGGCGAAGAGCCAGAAGTCGATGCACAGGGCTGCCAGCAGCACCAGAACCACCACCGGCGGCCGGTGCAGCCAGGCGAGTGCCTTCGCGATACGGGCGACCTGCTGCTCGCGGAATATCACCCGATGGCCCTTGAGGACCAGGAGGAGATCGTTGGTGGGGCCGCGGACCTGGTCGCCCTCCTGGCCGAAGGGGACGGTGACGCCGAGCGGTTCGAGCTTCTGCTCGATGAGGTACGCGATGTTGTCCGCGCTGACCTCACGTCCGAAGCGCCCGCTGACCCGGTGCGAAATGGTATCGGTGGTCCGTACACCGTCGATGGCTTCAGTCACCAGGTAGAGCAACTGGGACAGCTGGACCACTTGCCCGTCCCCCCGACGGACCAGGTACTTGCGCTCCGTGGAGCCGGATCCCTTGTACTCGCCGAGGAGTTGAAGTCCCGCGCCGAGTCGCGGAACGGGAAACATTATCTCCGTGTACTCATACGACGGAAACGTTTCGTCCGCATCGCAGGCCACTGCCCCCGCGGGACCGGGGTGAACCCTTTGGCTTTCGGTCACCGCCCTGCTCTTCCTCCCGGGGCGGGCCGCGCCCCCAAGAACGCGGCCCGCACGCTTCCGGGCGTTGTTACTGCCTGATGCTGATGGACTGGTTGGCCTCGGATCCCGCGATGGCGTCCGGGGAGCAGACGTTGGTCGCGAGCGACTCGTTGTGGGCGTTGGCGTAGGCGATGTGCTTCGTCACGTTCGTGGTCCTGGCGAAGTTGAACCGGAGCCGGCCCAGGGCCTCGCGACCGGGCAGCAGTTCCGCGGCCGCCTCGGCATTGAGCTGATCGTTGTTCATGGTGAAACCCTTCTGGGAAAGAAGCGCCCGCTACTGGCTGACGTTGATGGACTGGTTGGCCTCGGACGCCGCGATGGCCTCCGGGGAGCAGACGTTGGCCGCGAGCGACTCGTTGTGAGCGTTGACGTAGGCGATGTGCTTCGTCACGTTCGTGGTCCTGGCGAAGTTGAACCGGAGCCGGCCCAGGGCCTCGCGACCGGGCAGCAGTTCCGCGGCCGCCTCGGCGTCCAGTTCTCGAATGCCAAGCATGTGGGGTCCTTTGCATGTAGGGCATGGACGGACCGCGCCCGATCCCGAACGCGTCCAGCCATGCCGGACAATCTGTCTGACGAGATTGGACACTAGGGGTGCCGGACCGCTCCGGACAAACAGCTCGCAACATTGCGCTCGTCACCGGATGCGCGGCGCATCCACGAAAACAGCAGGTAGGAGGGGTTGCGGATGAGGCGGCAGTGGACGCCGGCACCCGTCCGCCCTCACCCGATCGGCTCAGTCCGGCGCATCCCGACCGGTAGCTCCCTGGCCTTCGGTGGCTATTCTCTCGTCGCTCGAGGCGGGTGTACCGCCCGGTTGCTCCGCGAGAGGGGTACACGTGCTTGTCGTTCCAGAAGCCGGTGCGACCGCCGTCGTCCGCGACAGGACAGGAGAGCCGGTCGTGCTGCTCTCCGGCGAACTCCCCACAGCCCTCACCCCCTCCGGCATGAACGAGCTGCTGAACCTGGCCGCCGCCGTGCTCGATGCCGAGGAACTGGCACTCTTCCGCAGCTGCCTCGCGGCACTGCGCTGCGGCGAAAGACTCGAGGAAAGACGCATCGAGGTGAGCGGCGCCATGCTGACCATCTACCGCAACTGACCACGGAACCGACTACGCGGAACACGGGGCGGAATGCTGTTCGAATCGGAGATCACCGCAGACAGACCCCGCTTCGAACGGCAAAGCACGTGAATTCTTCAACGCATAACGCGGTGCACATCCGAAGCCTTTCAGCACATTCGCCCAAGACCGCAACCAGCCAGCAACACACCGCAGTCGAGTAATCCTGGCGAGTGTTTCCCGGCATCATCTCCGCAATTCTTGAAACATCATGAAGAGGAGCTCAGGGCTGGGTTTCGGTGCATCTGGAGCAGAAATCAGCAATGCGCCGACAAGCCCCCACGGCCCGATTGTGGGATGGGATCGACTATGGGCTCCGAGTAATGTCCGGAGGGCCAGCAGGAAATCAATTCGAACCAAGGAGAATCGTAGTGAGAGCATTCGCGCGGGCCGCTGCGACGGCGGCCCTGGCCGTGACCGCAGTCGCCATTCCTCTGACGGGCACGGCCATGGCTGCCCCAGCCCATTCGCCGGTGCAGGTGCACAGCGTCCGCCACTTCGACGACCGGTGCGCCGACTTCGACCACCGGCGACCCGGGCACAACGGCTGGGACCGCCGCGGGAACCGCTGGACCGATGACTGCCGCAACCGCTCGGACCACTGGGGCGCACACCGTTCGCACTGGAACCACGGCTACGAGAGTTACCGCGACTACAGCGGATACGGAAGGGACTACGCGAGGGACTGCTATCGCCGCCGCTGAGCCGGCTTGAGTCGGCTTGCTCCGGGTCTTGCTCCGATTGGAATCGAGCGTGGGCTCCCGGGAGAACTCCCGGGAGCCCACTGCTGTTCCGTGGTCAGTTGCGGTAGATGGTCAGCATGGCGCCGCTCACCTCGATGCGTCTTTCCTCGAGTCTTTCGCCGCAGCGCAGTGCCGCGAGGCAGCTGCGGAAGAGTGCCAGTTCCTCGGCATCGAGCACGGCGGCGGCCAGGTTCAGCAGCTCGTTCATGCCGGAGGGGGTGAGGGCTGTGGGGAGTTCGCCGGAGAGCAGCACGACCGGCTCTCCTGTCCTGTCGCGGACGACGGCGGTCGCACCGGCTTCTGGAACGACAAGCACGTGTACCCCTCTCGCGGAGCAACCGGGCGGTACACCCAACCCGCAGGGGACGAGAGTAGCCCCAATCAAGCCTATTTCTGGGCTGATCTACTATTTCGCCTGGACATATGCATTTCTGGATATGCAATGGGCGCCACCGACCCCAAGTCCACCATCTCCATGGGCACATGAGGTACAGGCGGGTCCTGCGGGCCGTCGGCACTTCATGGGACGCCGGCAGGGGACACCAACCGCACGCGACGGCGGGCGACCGGTCAGGAGCGCTCGCGGGAGACGGCCCCGGTGTCGGCGCCTGAGTCGGATCCGGGGCCTGCGCCGGGGTCGGCGACCTGATCGCTCGTGCGTCGCCGGGGACTTGAACCCCGGACCCGCTGATGGGGAGTCAGCTGCTCAGCCGCTGATCGACAAGCGAGTCGGGTGCCGTGCGCAGTCAGGAAAATTTCAGGGAGGCCCTGCCAGCGTGCCGTTCCATGACAACGGACACGACTGACACGTATGCGCCGGGCACGCGCTCCCGGGCGCGGCAGATGCTGAACAAGGTCCCGGAGGTGACCCTCTACTTCTGGGTGATCAAGGTGCTGTGCACCACCGTGGGCGAGACCGCCGCCGACCTGCTCAACGACAACCTGGGCATGGGGCTGACCAACACCTCGTACCTGATGAGCGCGCTCCTGGTCGTCACCCTGTTCTTCCAGTTCCGGGCGCGTGCGTACGTGCCGGGCCTGTACTGGTTGTCCGTGGTCCTGATCAGCGTCGTCGGCACTTTGATCAGCGACAACCTGACCGACAACCTCGGGGTTCCGCTCCAGACCACGACCGTGGTGTTCGCGGTGGCGCTCGCCGTCACGTTCGTCGCCTGGTACGCGAGCGAGCGGACGCTGTCCATCCACTCGATCCGGACGACGCGCCGCGAGGCGTTCTACTGGCTGGCGATCCTGTTCACGTTCGCGCTGGGCACGTCCGCGGGCGACCTCACGGCGGAGAAGCTGAACCTGGGGTACTGGCTCTCCGCGGTCGTGTTCGCCGCGCTGATCGCGGCCGTGGCGCTCGCGCACCGCACGCTGGACTTCAACGCGGTGTGGTCGTTCTGGATCGCGTACGTCCTGACCAGGCCGCTCGGTGCCTCGCTGGGCGACTACCTGTCGCAGCCCACGGCGGACGGCGGGCTGGGGCTGGGCACGGTCGGTACCAGCATTCTGTTCCTCGTCGTCATCCTCGGCCTGGTCGTCTTCCTGACCCGGACCCGGCGCGATGTGGCGCAAGAGGCCGGTGCCGTCGGAGTCAGCCCGCGGGAAGGGTGACGACGAAACGTGCGCCGGGGGCCGCGGCGTCCAGCGCGATGTCGCCGCCCGCGGCCCTGGCCAGTCGGCGGGCCAGGGCCAGACCGAGTCCCGCGCCGTCGTGTCCGTCCTCGGGGCGGGCACGGCGGCCGGGTTCGAAGAGCGAGGCGACGAAGTCCTCGGGTACTCCGGGGCCGTCGTCGGACACGTACACCGTGACCTCGCCCGCGCTCGCCGCGCAGGTGAGGGTGATCGAGTGGGCGGCGTAGCGGCGGGCGTTGTCCAGGAGCGGCGTCAGGATGCGCTCGGCGACGTCCTGCGAGACGCCGATGGTCATGTCGGGCGCCGGTGTGCCGGGTGGTGATGTGCTGGGCGGTGATGTGCTGTCCGCCGCGACGGTCACCGGCGGGGCCGCGGGAAACAGGGTCGCGTTGCGTTCTGCCAGGCGGTGCGCGATGTCGGCGAAGCGGGAGCGGCCGGGGGTCTGCGCGTTGCGGGTACGGACCTCCGAGAGCAGCGAGTCGCAGATCTGCTGCATGGTCGCGGCGGCGCCCGCGATGGCCTCCAGGGAGGTCTCCCGCTCCTGCTCGGAGCGCGGGCGTCCGGTCAGCCACTCGGTTTCGGCGGCGATGCGGGCGAGCGGGGTGCGCAGTTCGTGGGAGAGCTCGGCGGCCTGCTGCTGCTCGTGGCGCAGGACGGCGGCCAGCCGGTCCAGCAGGGCGTCCAGGCTGGTCGCGAAGGCGGCGAGTTCGGCGGGCCGGTCCTCAGCACCGAACCGTTCGGGGGCGCCCGCGGCGCTCCACCGGTTGGCCTGCTCGCTCATCGACGTCACGGGGCGCAGGGCCCGTCGTACGACGAGGCGGGTCAGCAGATAGATGGTGGCGAGCAGGAGCACGGCCAGTGCGATCGAACCGACCAGGGCGGTGTCCGCCGTGCTGCGGTACGGGTCGAGACTCACGGAGCTGACGACGGTGCCGGCCTGCGTGGGCGGGTGCCCCGGCCGGGCGGGGGTGTCGATGGGAAACGCGTACAGCCGCCACGCCCCGGGGCCCTCGGTGTCGGCGAACGTCTCGCGCCCTCCCGCGAGCCGGGCCGCCCGGGTCTCCAGGCCGGCGGGTGCGCTGGGAGGCTTCTCGACCACCGTGCCGCCCCGGAAGATCCACACCCCTACGTCCAGGGCCCGGTCCTCGGTCGGCTCCCGCACGACGAGCCGGCCGTCCGGGCGCACGTCCACCGTCGCCGCCACGGCCTCGGCGCGGGTGCGCAGGACGTCGTCGGCCTGTCCGTGGAGCCGGTTGTCGAGGGCGATGTTGAAGACGATGGTCAGGACGCCGACCCACAGCGCACTGGCGGCGAGGGCCATCAGGGCGAGTCGGCCGCGAAGAGTGCGGGGGGTGAAGTAGCGGTTCATCAGCCGAAGCGGTAGCCGATGCCGCGGACGGTGCCGATGGTCTGCGGGCTGTCCGCCTCGCGGAGCTTGCGGCGCAGCCGGGTCAGGTACTGGTCCAGGGTGTTGTCGCTGACCTGCGCCCCCTCCGGCCAGCCCGCCCGCAGCAGGGCCCGGCGGCGCACCACGCTGCCGGGGCCGGACATCAGGCACGCCAGCAGACGGAATTCGGTCGGCGTCAGGGCCACGGGCCGGCCGTGGACCGTCAGCTCGTGCTTCATCGGGTTCAGCCGCATCGCGCCCGCGCTGTCGGCGAGGGCGCTCTCGTGGTGCCCGGTGCGGTTGAGGACCGCGCGGACGCGGGCCGCGAGCTCGCTGAGGTGGAACGGCTTCACCAGGTAGTCGTCGCCGCCCGAGGCGAAACCGGAGAGCCGGTCGGTGAGATTGCCGTGGGCGGTCAGGAAGATCACCGGGACGGTGACCCCCGCCCCGCGCATCGCCTGGCACACGTCGCGCCCGTCGGAGTCGGGCAGCCCCACGTCGAGCACGACCGCGTGCACCGACTCGTCGACGGTCTTCAGCGCGGTGGCGCCGTCGACGGCGGTCACGACGTCGAAGTCCTCGTCGCGCAGGCCACGGGCCAGGACATCGCGCAGGCCGTGGTCGTCCTCGACGACGAGAATCCGTGCAGCGGTCACCTGGCCAGTATTACCCGGTCCGCACCGGGGACCCCAGTGCGTTCAGGTTCTGTTCGGGTGGCGTGCGACACCATTGGGGCGTGGCCGGGGCGGAGCAGTATGTGCGGACGGACCGGCGCCGCCCGGTCGCGGAGAGCCGAACGAGGACGGGACGTACAAGCGCTCCGACCCGGTGCCGTTCGGGAAGCCGCTCACGCTGCCGGAGCCGTTCGGTACGACGCTCCTCACGGCGGAGTTCCCGGTCTGAGCAGGCATGGAAGTGGGCGGTACCCGATGGCCGGGTGCCGCCCACTTCGGGGTCGGACCCCGGCCGGTTCCCTCGCCGGGAGGTCCGGGCTGCAGGCCCGTGCTGAAGTGCGGGGGGTACGGGGTGGAGCCGGAGGGTCAGGTGGTGCGGGGGGCGGTGGCGAGGGCGGCGCGTAGGTGGCCGCCGGACGCGGTCAGCAGGGTGGCGGCGGTGGGGCCGTCGACCTGGCCGAGGATGGTGAGGATGGCGTTCTTCACCTCGCCGTCGGTCGCGGCGAGGGCGGCCTCGATCTCCTCGTCGGACGCCTCGGTGGCGAGCGCGACGATCCGGCGGGAGCGGGCGCGCAGCTTCTCGTTGGAGGCGCGGACGTCGACCATCAGGTTCCCGTACGTCTTGCCGAGCCGGATCATCGTGATCGTCGAGAGCATGTTGAGGACGAGCTTCTGGGCCGTGCCCGCCTTGAGCCGGGTGGAGCCGGTGAGCAGCTCCGGGCCGACGACGACCTCGATGCCGTGCTCGGCCGCGGCGCCCAGGGCGGAGTTCGCGTTGCAGGACAGCCCGATCGTCAGCGCGCCCTTGGCACGGGCGTGTTCGACGGCCCCGATCGCGTAAGGCGTTCGGCCGGAGGCGGAGATGCCGACCACGGTGTCGTCCGCGGTGAGGCCCAGCGCGTCGAGGTCGGCGGCGGCCAGCTCCTTGCTGTCCTCGGCGCCCTCGACGGCCTTGACCATCGCGGACGGGCCGCCCGCGATCAGGCCGACGACCTCGGCGGGATCGGTGTTGAAGGTGGGCGGGCACTCGCTGGCGTCCAGCACGCCGAGCCGGCCCGCGGTGCCCGCACCCGCGTAGATCAGCCGGCCGCCGCGGGCCATGCGCTCCGCGGTGCCGTCGATCGCGGCGGCGATCTCGGGCAGCCGGGCACCGACCGCGGCCGGGACGGACCGGTCCTCGCCGTTCATGATCCGGGCTATCTCAAGGGTGTCCAGGCGGTCGATCTCGGCGAGGTCGGGCCGGAAAGCCTCGGTGGTGAGCGTTTCGAGCTGGGCGCGCAGTTCCCCGTATCCGTCGGGGGTGGTGGTGTCGGCGTCGGGGGTGGAGGTCATGGAGAGCGGCTCTGCTTTCTCGGTCGCGTACACGTACGGCTCTGCGGGTGCGGGGGTTGTGGCTTTCGGTGTTCGGGGCGGGATCAGCGGGGGCGTGGGGTGTGGCGGTGGGCCAGCGCCTCGTAGGAGGCGGCGAGCGCCGGGGCGGCCGTTTCGTACGTGCGCTGCGCCACGCCTATGAACAGACAGTCGACGACGAGCAGTTGGCTCGTACGGCTCGACATGGCGGCGGGCCGCAGCTCGCTCTCCCGGGCGGTGGACGTGGTCAGCACGTGGTCGGCGTACTGCGTCACGGGACCGTCGGGGCGGCCGGTGATCGCGATCGTCGTCGCACCGCGGTCGAAGGCGACCCGCAGCGGCTCGATGACGTCGACGGTGGAGCCGGAGTGCGTGATCGCGATGGCGACATCGCCGGAGCGGAGCTGCACGGCGTTGGTCACCGCGAGGTGCGGGTCCGTGTGGGAGTGCGCGATCAGGCCGATCCGGGCCAGCTTCTGCGCCAGGTCCTGGCCGACGAGGGAGGAGGCGCCCACGCCGTAGATGTCGATGCGCCGGGCGGTGGCGGCGGCGGCCACCGCTGCACCGAGCTGGACGGTGTCGAGCCCGGCGGCCGTGTCGGCGAGGGTCTGCTGCTCGTCGTAGGCCAGCTTGGCGACCACATCGGCGATCGGGTCGTCGACCGCTATGTCCGCGGTGACGGACGGAGCCCGGCCTGACTGCTGGTGCGCGGCGAGCCCGGCGAGGGCGAGGCGCAGATCGCGGTAGCCGGGATAGCCGAGGAGGCGGGCCGTGCGGACCACGGTCGCCTCGCTCGTGCCGGTGAGCTCGGCGAGACCGGTGACCGTGAGGGCGGCGCAGCCCGCGGGGTCACCGGCGACGGCCTCGGCGACGCGCTGCATGGAGCGGGTCATGGACGGCGCGAGCGTGCGCACCTTGGCCGCGAGAGCCGCCGGGGCGGGCGGGGAATCAGCGCTGAAACTTTCCTTCAGATCATTGGTCACATTTGAAAGATATTTTCAACCCCGTTGTCCGTCAACCCCCTTTTGGTCCCTCCCTCTGACAGCGCGGAAAGGGCGGGGGCGGGCGCGAGAGGCGGGTTCGTGGGCGGGTGACAATGGGCCCATGGAGATGAATCCCCTGGAACAGGCGTTGCACACGGCCCGCGCGCTGGTCATGGCCGATCTCGCCGCCGGTGACGTCGCCGAGGCCGGGATCGTCTCACTGGTCGAGGACGCGGTGACCCACCGGCGCTGGTGGGTCGAACAATGGCCCGACGGTGTCTCGTTCGTCGTCGGTCTCGTCGCGCAGGACGTGCAGGACGCGTTGCTCGAACGGTACGGGCGCTGGCCGCTCTGCCCGGTCTGCGACGCGGGCGACCCGCACGCCCTGGACGTCGAACCGGAACTGGGCCCGGACCCGCACTGGGTCTGCACCAAGGCCGCCGTGGCCGTCGCGCCGGTCGGTGCGCTGAGCGGGATACTGCGGCGGTGACGGTCTACATCGACCCGCCGGACTGGCCGGGGCACGGGCGGTTCTGGTCGCATCTGGTCAGCGATGTGTCCTTCGACGAGCTGCACGCCTTCGCGGCTTCCGTCGGCTGCCCGCCCCGCGCGTTCGAGCGGGACCACTACGACGTACCGGAATCGCGGTACGAGGACGCGGTACGGGCCGGGGCGCGGCAGATCGGCTCGAAGGAACTCGTCCGACGGATCACAGAGGCGGGGCTGCGGCGGCCCAAGGGGCGTCCGGCCCCCGGGAGCTGACGGCCGGGGCCGGGCGGTCACGGACGGGGCCGCGCGGTGTCAGCCGGCGGAGGTGCCCGTGTTCGCGCACGCCTCCGTCGGAGGAGTCCCCTCCGTCAGAGGCGCCTCCTCTGTCAGGCACACCCCTCCCGCACGGACGACTCCTCCTGCACGGACGCCCCCGACGACACCGTGGCGGGCGACCCCGTCACCCGTCGCGACCTGTCCCTGCCCTGCAGCCGCAGTGAGAACACCACGGCCACCAACGCCAGCACCGTCATCGCCGCTCCCGCCCACGCGGTCGCCGCGAAACCGAAGTCCGCGTCGATCACCGTGCCGCCCAGCCAGGGGCCGCCCGTGTTGCCCAGGTTGAACGCGGCCGTCGTCGTCGCGCCGGCCAGCGTCGGGGCGGCGCCCGCGACATTGAACATCCGGGCGTTCAGTGCCGGGGCCGTGTAGAACGACGACAGGCCCAGCAGGAACGAGAGCCCGACCACCGCGACCTGGTTCGACGCGAACAGCGCCAGCGCGACCAGGAAGACCGTCGAGGCCGCGATACCGCTCATCAGCACCCCGAAGAGATGCGCGTCCGCGACCCGGCCGCCGATCGTCGTACCGACCAGCGCACCGATCCCGAACAGCGCGAGCACCGTCGGCACCCAGCCCGAGTCCAGACCGGCAACATCCGTCAGCAGCGGGGCCAGATAGCTGAACGCACAGAAGACACCGCCCGCGGCGAGTGCCGTGATCACGATCGACAGCCACACCTGCCGGTCCCGGTAGATGCTCATCTCCTGCTTGAGCCGCGGCTTCTGCTCCGGCAGCGGAATGCGCGGAATCAGCGTCGTCACCCCGACCAGTGCCACGGCGGACGCCGCGCCCACGGCCCAGAACGCCGACCGCCAGCCGAGGTTCTCACCGAGGAACGCACCCAGCGGCACGCCCAGCACATTGGCGATCGACAGACCGCCGATCATCACGGCCATCGCACGGGCCCGCGCGTTCACCGGCACCATCGCGATGGCGACCGCCGCCCCCACCGCCCAGAACCCGGCGCAGGCGAAGGCGCTCACGACACGGGAAGCGAAGAGCACCTCGTACGTCGGGGCCAGCGCACCCGCGACCTGACCGAGGCCGAAGACGGAGATCAGGGCGATCAGTGTGGTGCGGCGCGGCAGCCGGAGCGTGGCCACGGCGAGCAGCGGGGCGCCGATCACCATGCCGATCGCGAAGGCGGATATGAGAAGTCCGGCACGGGGGATCGACACGTTCATGTCGTCGGCGATGGGCGGCAACAGTCCGGAGAGCATGAACTCGCTCGTACCGAGAGCGAAGACGGAGAGACCCAGGATGGAGACGGCAAGGGGCATGCGAGGGCGGCGAGCGGCAGAATCGGGCACGACAGCTGCCAACAGCGATCACGGCCCTCGCATTCCCCGCTGCCACAGGTCAGCGGCTCAGCAGCTCCCACTCGGTCAACAGGTTCTGCCGCGCCCGCGGCTCCCACCGCTCGGCCCCGTGCGGCGTACGGAACAGCCGGGGCAGCCCGAGCAACTGACGCAGCACCGTCGCCCGCCCCTCCCGGAACGCGTCGTCGGGCACGAAGCCGTACTCCTCGCGCACCTGCGCCGTGTACGCCGCGTACTCCCTCGGGGACGCCGCCAGGATCGCCAGATCCGCGTCGCACAGCACCTCGCCGTTGGTGTCGCCCTCCGCCGGGTCGTGGGTGATGGTGAGCCGGACGAGCCGGGCGACCTCGGCCGTGACACCGTCCGGCACTCCGGCCTCCGGCAGGGCACGCTCGGCGAGGGCGGCACTGCGTTCCTCGTTCTCGGACCGGTCGGGCCGGTAGACCGCATCGTGGAACCAGGCGGCGAGACGTACGGCATCCGCGTCGGCCGCGTACCCGGCGAGCGTGTCGATGTGATCGAGCACCGCGGTCAGGTGCGCGGTGGTGTGGTACCGCCGCTGCGGCTCGGACCAGCGGACCAGGAGGTTGTCGGCGTAGGGCGCCGGATCGGGACCGGACGTCCCGCCCCGGGCGCCGACGAGCGCCTCCAGCCAGCGGTCACGGAGAGCGGCGGCCCCCGGGGCACTGCTTTCGCGCGAGCTGTCGGTCATGGGACGACCCTAGTGCCCCGCACGGCACCGGCCCGGGAATTCTCCCGGCATCCGGGGCTCCGCGACATGCCTGCGGTCGGCCGCGCAGGCCGCCTGGCGCCCGTGCGACAGCGGACGGACTCGATGACCGTCCGACGACCGGGGCCCGCCCGGTCGTCGGTGTCGCGCGCGAAACCGCACGCGCGGGTGCGGCACGGGCGGTGCCGGGAACCCGGGTGCGGTTCGTGCGGGCGGGCCGGGAACCGGTCCTACGCCGCCTTGAACTTCCGCAGCCGCAGCGAGTTGCCGACGACGAAGACCGACGAGAACGCCATCGCCGCGCCCGCGATCATCGGGTTCAGCAGTCCGGCCGCTGCGAGCGGGAGGGCGGCCACGTTGTAGGCGAAGGCCCAGAACAGGTTCGTACGGATGGTTCCGAGGGTCCTGCGCGACAACCGGATGGCGTCCGCCGCGGCCCGCAGATCGCCGCGGACCAGCGTCAGGTCACCGGCCTCGATCGCGGCGTCCGTGCCCGTGCCCATCGCCAGGCCCAGGTCGGCCTGGGCGAGGGCGGCCGCGTCGTTGACCCCGTCACCGACCATGGCGACCGAACGGCCCTCGGCCTGGAGGCCCTTGACGACGTCGACCTTGTCCTCCGGCATGACCTCCGCGTACACCTTCTCGATCCCGACCTCGGCCGCGACCGCCTCGGCCACCGCCCGGTTGTCGCCGGTCAGCAGGATCGGGGTCAGGCCGAGGGCCCGCAGCCGCTCGATGGCCTCCGCGCTGGTGTCCTTCACCGCGTCGGCGACGGCGAGGACCGCCCGCGCCTCGCCGTCCCAGGCGACCGCGATGGCCGTCCGTCCGGCGGCCTCCGCCGCGGCCTTGTGCCGGGCCAGCTCCACCGGCAGGTGGATCTCCCACTCGGCGAGCAGCTGCTCACGGCCGACGAGGACGGCGTGGCCTTCGACGATTCCCTGGACGCCGAGGCCCGTGACGTTGGTGAAGTCCTCGGGGGTGGGCAGGGCGGCGCCGGTGCGTTCGGCGGCTCCGGCGGCGACAGCGCGGGCGATGGGGTGTTCGGAGGAGTGTTCCAGGGCGCCCGCGAGGCGCAGTACGTCGTTCTCGTCGGTGCCGTCCGCGGTGTGTACGTCCAGCAGGGTCATCCGGCCGGTGGTGACCGTGCCGGTCTTGTCGAGGACGATCGTGTCGACGCGGCGGGTGGTCTCCAGGACCTCGGGGCCCTTGATCAGGATGCCGAGCTGGGCGCCGCGTCCCGTGCCGACCATGAGGGCGGTCGGGGTGGCGAGGCCCAGGGCGCAGGGGCAGGCGATGATCAGCACGGCGACGGCTGCGGTGAACGCGGCGCTCAGGCCCGCGCCGTTGCCGAGCCAGAAGCCGAGCGTGCCGAGCGCGAGGGCGATGACGACGGGGACGAAGACGGCGGAGATCCGGTCGGCGAGGCGCTGGGCCGCCGCCTTGCCGTTCTGCGCGTCCTCGACGAGCTTCGCCATCCGGGCCAGTTGGGTGTCGGCGCCGATCCGGGTCGCCTCGACTACGAGCCGGCCGCCCGCGTTGAGCGTGGCCCCGGTGACGGAGTCACCGACGCCGACCTCCACGGGGACGGACTCGCCGGTGAGCATGGAGGCGTCCACGGCCGACGCGCCCTCCACGACGGTGCCGTCGGTGGCGATCTTCTCGCCGGGGCGGACCAGGAACCGGTCCCCGACCTGGAGCTCGGCGGTCGGCACGATCACCTCACGGCCGTCGCGCAGCACGGTCACCTCCTTGGCCCCGAGCTCCAGGAGCGCCTTGAGGGCGGCGCCCGCCTTCCGCTTGGAACGGGCCTCGAAGAAGCGCCCGGCGAGGATGAAGGCGGTGACTGCGGCAGCCGTCTCCAGATAGATGTTCCCCGCGCCGTCGCTCCGCCCGATGGTCAGCTCGAAGGGGTGAGTCATGCCGGTCATCCCGGCGGTGCCGAAGAACAGCGCCCACAGCGACCACAGGAACGCGGCCGAGGTGCCGACCGAGATCAGCGTGTCCATCGTCGCCGCGCCGTGCCTGGCGTTGGTCCAGGCGGCGCGGTGGAAGGGCCACGCGGCGTACGTGACGACGGGGGCCGTCAGGGTCAGCGAGAGCCACTGCCAGTAGTCGAACTGGAGCGCCGGGACCATCGACATCGCGATCACCGGCACGGCGAGCACCACGGCGGTGAACAGCCGCTGCCGCAGGGGCCGCAGCTCGTCGGCCTCCGCGGCCTCGGGGCCTTCGCCCTCGACGGTTGCCGGAGGCGCGGGCTCGTGCGCGGTGTAGCCGGTCTTCTCGACGGTGGTGATCAGGTCCTGTACGGAGACGTCCTCGCCCCGGTAGCTGACCTTGACCTTCTCGGTGGCGTAATTGACGGTGGCCTCGACGCCGTCCATCCGGTTGAGCTTCTTCTCGATACGGGCCGCGCAGGAGGCGCAGGTCATGCCGCCGATCGCGAGCTCGACCTCTGCGGTGGTGCCGGTACCGGTGCCGGTTATGGCGGTTTGCGCGGACACGGTGTCCTCCCTGGCGCTGAGTTATACCCCTGGGGGGTATGGCTTCCGGAGTCAGGTATACCCCCCACCCCTATAAAATGCAAGGGTGGATATCGGGTCGGGATCCGGAGTGCGTGCGTCCGCCCGGCGCCCGTTCACCGGAAGTGCGCCTGGCCTCACGTATCTTCACGTCACATGGAGGCTGCGCCGCCGGCCTGCCGCCCCGTAGGCTGGTCATTGGACTAGACCTATTGCCGTTTCCTGGAGGATTGGGATCCCATGAGCAACCGTGGACTCCTGGAGGTGATCGCTCTCGACGCGGAGGACGCGGTCGCTGCCCAGGCGGGTGGTGCGGACCGGCTTGAGCTGGTCACCGACATGGCGGCGGACGGCCTGACCCCG
This sequence comes from Streptomyces sp. NBC_00846, assembly GCF_045207325.1. NCBI lineage: Bacteria > Bacillati > Actinomycetota > Actinomycetes > Kitasatosporales > Streptomycetaceae > Streptomyces > Streptomyces sp. NBC_00846. Next base: position 4,251,243 of record NZ_CP108846.1, read on the forward strand.
TCCCGCGCGACCTTCGCGGAGATCCGGGCGGCGGTGGACATTCCACTGCGCGTGATGCTCAGGCTGGAGGACGGCTTCGCCGCGGGCGACATCGACGAACTCGTCGCCAGGGCGCGCGAGCTGCGGGCGGAGGGCGCCGAGGAGTTCGTCATGGGCTTCCTGGACGCCGAGGGCCACCCGGACCTGGTCGCCGTCGAACGGCTCGTCGCCGAGCTGGACGGCTGCCGCTGGACCTTCCACCGCGCGATCGACCGGGCCGCGGACCGGGACGCCCTGCGCAGGCAGCTGGCGGACATGCCGGGCCTGGACACGTACCTCACCGCGGGTTCGCCCAAGGGTGTCGACGAGGGCATCCCGACGCTGCTCGTCGAAGCGGCCCGCACGGGCGAGCCCGGCTACGAGCCCCGGATCCTGGTGGGTGGCGGCCTCCGCCTGGACCACCTGCCGGAGCTGCTGGACGCGGGCATCGACGCGGTACACATCGGCGGCGCGGCCCGCCCGCACGGCTGGTCGGGACCGGTGGACGCGGCAGCGGTACGGGAGTGGCGCACGGTGCTCGACGCGTAGCGGGGAGGGGCGGGGAGGGGCGGGTCGCCTGCGGCGGGGCTGTTCCCCTGCCCGCTCCTCCCCGTAACCGGGGTCTCTGCCCCCGGACCCCCGCGCCTCAAACGCCGGCGAGGCTGGGTTTTGCGCCCGCGCCTCGGACGCCGGAGGGGCTGGGTTTTGCGCCCGCGCCTCGGACGCCGGAGGGGCTGGGTTTTGCGCCCGCGCCTCGGACGCCGGAGGGGCCTGGTTTGCGCCTGCGCTTCGGACGCCGGCGGGGCTGCGTTTTGCGCCCGCGCCTCAAGCGCCGGAGGGGCTGGGTTTCGCCAGCTCGCCCGGCAGCTCCGCCGCGTGGACCACCGTCAGCCCCGACACCGCACGCGTCAGCGCCACGTACAGCCGCCGCAGCCCCGTGCGCTCGTCGGGCTCGCCGTCCACCACCGCGGCCGGCTCGTCCAGCACCACGTAGTCGTACTCCAAGCCCTTCGCCAGCGACGCCGGGACCAGAGTCAGGCGGGACTCGGCGGTCGTCTCCTCACCGGGGGAGAGATACGCGTGCCCCGCCGCGGCCAGCGCGTCCGCCAGCGCCGGAATCCGCGCGTCCGCCGCGATCAGGCCGATCGACCCCTCGTGCCGCAGCGACTCCTCGCACGCCGCCAGCACCGCCGCGTCCAGCTCCGCCGGACCGGCCACCTCCCGTACCTCCAGCGAACCCGGCGACTCACGCACCGACTCCACCGCCGCGAGGCCCGGCGAGATCACCGGCAGCAGCCGGGACGCGTACGCGATCACCTCGCGCGGCACACGGAAACCCGCCGTCAGCTCCTCCACCAGCGCGTCCGGCTTGCCCAGATGGTGCAGCGCCTGCGTCCAGCTCTCCGTCGACCACGGCGTCGTGCCCTGCGCGAGGTCGCCGAGGACCGTCGCCGAACCGGTCGTGCAGCGGCGGCCCACCGCCCGGTACTGCATGGGGGACAGGTCCTGCGCCTCGTCGAGCACGACATGGCCGAGCGAAGGCGTACGCGCCACCAGATCGCTCGCCTCGTCGATCAGCACCGCGTCCGCCGCCGACCACTTCGCGGACTTCACGCTGCGGGCCGGCCTGGTCCACAGGATCGTCTTCTGCTCGTCCTCGGTGAGCAGCCCCGCCGCGTGCGCGGCCAGGAACTCCGCATCCGACAACAGCCGAAGCACCAGCTTGGCCGGTTCGACGGCCGGCCAGATCGCCTTCACGGCCGCCTTCACGGCGGGGGTGCGGGCCACCGCGTTCTGCACCCGGTCGTCGGGCGCCTCGCCCGCCTCCTCCATCCGCACCAGGACGGAGTGCGCGATCCGCTGCGGAAGCGCCTCGTGGGCGGCCCCGTACCGCATGTCCCGGGCCAGGAGTTCGGTGACGATCTCCTCCAGCTCGTACGCCGGCACCCGCCACCGCCGCGAGCCGCGCACCACCATCACCGGCTCCGTCGGCAGCGTCACATGCGAACGGATCGCCCGCCGCAACACCTCAGCCATCCTGGCGTCGCCCTTGACGACGGCGGCGGCCGCAGAGTCCGTGCCGCGCACCTCGATGCCCGCCGTCACCAGATCGTCGACGGTCGCCTGCTTCACCTCCAGCTCGCCGAGGGCCGGGAGCACCTGCTCGATGTAGTGGAGGAAGGACCGGTTCGGGCCGATGACCAGCGTGCCCGTACGGGCGAGCCGCTCCCGGTGCGCGTACAGCAGATACGCGACCCGGTGCAGGCCGACGGCCGTCTTGCCGGTGCCGGGCCCGCCCTGCACGCAGACCGTCCCGCCGAGGCCGCTGCGGACGATCTCGTCCTGCTCGGGCTGGATCGTCGCGACGATGTCACGCATCGGACCCACGCGCGGCCGCTCGATCTCCGCCTGGAGGAGCTTGCTGGTCTGCGCGGCCTCGGCGGGGTCGGTGAGGTGCTCGTCCTCGTACGCGGTCAGCTCACCGCCGGTGTAGCCGAAGCGGCGGCGCCGGCCGACGTCCTGCGGGTCCTTCCTGGAGGCCCGGTAGAACGGCTGCGATACGGGCGCACGCCAGTCGACGACCATCGGATCGCCGTCGGCGTCGTGGACGTGGCGGCGCCCGATGTAGAACTCCTCTCCCTCGGCACCCTCGGCCTGCTCGGCACCGACCGTGTGCAGATAGTCGAGGCGCCCGAAGAAGAGCGGGGTGTGGGCGAAATCGGCGAGGGACTTGATCCGCTCGTCGATCTGGGCCTGCAGAACGGCCGCGTTGACCCAGTTCGCGGTGACGTCGCGGATGTCGAGGGCCTGGGCGTCCTCGCGCATGGCGCGCAACGCGGAGCGGGACGCGGCGAGGTGGGCGCGCTCAAGGGCCAGGGGATCGGTGGTGGTGTCGCTTTCGTGTACGTGTGCGGGCACGGTGTTGCCTCCGGCTTTTCAACGCAGGACGGCGGACCGCACCTCGCCCCGGGGCACTGCTCGGGGCGATGCGGTCCGCTCGGGGATCGATCACGGGGTACGCACACAGGTGGTGCGTACGGCTGTCGGCCGGTTTCCGTCCGGTCGGCGGCGCTCCCCCGGCTGCCGGCGATGGCCGGTACCACGGTGCGGGAGGCGGGCAGACCGGCGATTGTATCGACCGTGCTCATCCGGGTCGAACGGATTTGAGGCCGCTTCGGCGCCGGTCCGCCGCCGGGTCCACCCCGTAGGGGACGGCATAGCCTCGGCATGTTCGCCATCGGCTTCGCGGTGATGGCGGCCGACAGCTGCGGCCCGGACAACTGCTCCTCGGACATCACGGTTCCGCTGAGCCTCATGGCCTACGGGCTGTACGCGGCCCCGTTCATCACGCCCCTCGCCCTGATCACCGCCTGGGCGCTGCCGTGGCGTCCCCGCTGGACCACCGCCCGCCGGTGGGCAGCGGCGATCGCCGTGCTGCCCGGCCTGACGGCGGTGGGCGGCCTGGTCCTGCTCCTGACGCTCGGCGGCTGACCCCGTCAAGACGCAGCCGGTCCGCGTACGCGGACCGGCCACCGGCCTCAGTTGCCGGTCAGCAGCTCGTCCGCGTCCACGATCCGGTACGCGTACCCCTGCTCGGCCAGGAACCGCTGGCGGTGCGCCGCGAAGTCCTGGTCGATCGTGTCGCGGGCGACCACCGAGTAGAACCGCGCCTCGTGCCCGTCCGCCTTCGGCCGCAGCACCCGGCCGAGCCGCTGCGCCTCCTCCTGGCGCGAACCGAACGTCCCCGACACCTGGATGGCGACGGTCGCCTCCGGCAGGTCGATGGAGAAGTTCGCGACCTTCGACACCACGAGGACGCTGAGCTCGCCCTCCCGGAACGCGTCGAAGAGCTTCTCGCGCTGGGCGTTGCTCGTCTCGCCCTTGATCACCGGGGCGTTCAGATGTTCACCCAGCTCGTCGAGCTGGTCGATGTACTGCCCGATGACGAGGGTCTGCTCACCCCGGTGCTTGCGCACCAGCGCCTCCGTCACCTTCCGCTTCGTCGCGGTCGTCGCGCAGAACCGGTACTTCTCCTCGGTCTCCGCGGTCGCGTACGCGAGCCGCTCCGAGTCCGTCAGATTGACCCGCACCTCGACACAGTCGGCGGGCGCGATGTAGCCCTGCGCCTCGATCTCCTTCCACGGCGCGTCGAACCGCTTGGGCCCGATCAGCGAGAAGACGTCCGACTCGCGGCCGTCCTCACGCACCAGCGTCGCGGTGAGGCCGAGGCGCCGCCGGGCCTGCAGGTCGGCGGTGAACTTGAAGACGGGCGCGGGCAGCAGATGCACCTCGTCGTAGATCACCAGACCCCAGTCACGGGAGTCGAACAGCTCCAGGTGCGGGTAGACGCCCTTACGGCGGGTCGTCAGCACCTGGTAGGTCGCGATGGTGACCGGCCGGATCTCCTTGCGCGTACCGCTGTACTCGCCGATCTCGTCCTCGGTCAGCGAGGTCCGCTTCACCAGCTCGTGCTTCCACTGCCGGGCCGAGACGGTGTTCGTCACCAGGATCAGCGTCGTCGCCCTGGCCTGAGCCATCGCACCCGCCCCGACCAGCGTCTTCCCCGCACCACAGGGCAGTACGACGACACCCGAGCCGCCGTGCCAGAACCCCTCGACGGCCTGCTTCTGGTATGGCCGCAGCGCCCAGCCGTCCTCGGCCAGGTCGATCGGGTGCGCCTCGCCGTCGACGTATCCCGCGAGGTCCTCGGCGGGCCAGCCCAGCTTCAGCAGCGTCTGCTTGATCTGTCCGCGCTCGGACGGGTGCACGGCCACGGTGTCCGGGTCGATCCGCGCCCCGACCAGCGGCTGGACCTTCTTCGAGCGGAGGATCTCCTCCAGCACGGGCCGGTCGGTGGAGGTGAGCACGAGACCGTGCACCGGATCCTTGGACAGGGTGAGGCGGCCGTACCGGGCCATCGTCTCGGCGATGTCGACGAGCAGCGCGTGCGGTACGGGATAGCGCGAGTACTGCACGAGCGCGTCGACGACCTGCTCGGCGTCGTGCCCGGCGGCTCGCGCGTTCCACAGCCCGAGCGGGGTCAGCCGGTAGGTGTGGATGTGCTCGGGTGCGCGCTCCAGCTCGGCGAAGGGCGCGATCGCACGACGGCAGGCATCGGCCTGGTCGTGGTCGACTTCCAGGAGCAGTGTCTTGTCGCTCTGGACGATGAGGGGTCCGGTCACGCGCGTCGGCCCTTTCTGCTGCGGGGACGGCCGGGAACGGCCAAACGTCCAGTGTGCCGCATGTGGGGACCACGGTGGAGTGTGCTGATCGGCACAGGGACGTACGAGCTACGAGTTCCGGACCTCGGGTTCCGGGCTCCGGACCTCGGGTTCCGGGCCCAGGGTCTCGGGTTTCGGGCTCCGGACCTCAGTGTGCGGCGTCGTCGGCCAGTTCGGCGACACCGGTGATCCGGTGCAGGGGATAGGTGCGGACCTCGTCCGCCGTGTGGTCGTACGCCGTGACGAAGCCGCCCTCGACCCGGACCGGGGCGATGACCCGCTGACTGGCCGCCCCGTCCGCGTTGACGTAGCCGATCCAGAGCGCCGACCCGGTCATCGCGGCGGCCTGGACGGTGGCGAGGGTCTCGGCCGGGGTCGTACGGGGCAGGGCGCCGGCCGGTGCGTCGGGGGCGTCGGCCGGGTCCTTGCGGACCACCGTGGCGGCCGTGTCCCCGGCGCGGATCGCCCGTACCGCCGCGCCGAGCAGCGTGGCGTCCGGGACCGGCGGGCCCTCCGGCACCGGGGCGGGGGCGGTGCGCGGCGGGGTGCGGTGGGCGCCCGCGCGGGTGATCAGGACGTCGCCCTCGGCGGACTCGGCCGCCGGGGCGTAGCCCATCTCGCGCAGCCCGTCGAGCAGGGACGCCGGGTCGACCTGGGCGGCCAGGGCCGTCGGCGCGAGGCGGCGCAGGCGCAGGGTGGCCGAGCGCCGGTCGGCGAGGATCTCGTTCAGCACCGCCTCGTCGTCGCAGCGTACGTACGAGGAGGCGGCGCCGATCCGCAGATGGCCGTGGCGGCGGGCGACGTCGTCGATGAGGTAGCTGAGCGGCTGCGGCACCGGCGTACGGCTGTGGGTGGCCAGGAACGCGTGCAGATCGGCCGCGGACTGTCCGGCGTCCAGGGCACGGCGCACGGACCCGGGGGTGAAGCGGTAGACCGTCGCGCCGCCCTTCGACTCGATGTCCGCGAGGGCGGAGAGCAGGTCCGCCAGGGGGCGTTCCAGCGGGCCCGGGGCGACGGCCGTCAGGTCGGCCTGGAGCAGGACGTGGTCCAGCGGCTCCGGGATGAGGGGCGCGAGCAGCGCGGTGGCCTCGGCCGGCCCGGCGTCGAGCAGGGCGCGGGTGTGCGAGGCGAGCGCGCCGCGTCCGGTGATGCCGAGGAGCTCGGACTCGTTCAGCGTCCACAGGGCGATCCGGGACCGCAGGTCGGTGGTGTCCCCGGCAGTGGCGGAGGCGCCGCGCAGGGGGCGCTCCCAGCGGAGGCGGGCGAGGACGGTCTCCGGGTCGGGGGCGGTGCCCGGTTCCAGGGCGGCGAGGAGGGCGAGGACCCGGTGGCGCACCTCGGGGGCGGCGGAGCGGTCGAGGCCGGGGCCCAGGGCGGACAGGGCCCGGCCCTTGGCGTCCTGGCCGCCGACCAGTCCGGGGGTGCGGGTGGCGGCGAGCCAGGCGGTCGCGAGGCGCGCCCAGCGGTCCTGGGCGGGGAGTTCGGTCCAGTCGTCGTACGTGGGCGTCGGCGCGTACCGCTCGTCGGCCTCCCCGTCGGAGGCCAGCAGCCCGGCCGCGTAGGCGAGTTCGACCCAGAACGCCGCGAGCGGCTCGGAGACATCGAGGGCGGTGGCGGTCTTCTTCAGGTCGCGGACGCTGAGCCCGCCGGCGCGCAGTATCGGGGGGCCGCCGCCGTTCCAGTTCTTCAGCAGCTCCTCGACGGTGGTCACCGCCAGGAACGCCTGACCGGCCGCGGCGCTGTCCACAGCCTGGGGATCACGGACGGCGACCGCTTCCACGGCGGGCGGCCGGGGCTCCGGTACGCGGTGGGCGCGCCCGGCCCGCAGATGCAGGGCGGCCTCGCGCGGCAGCACCACGGTGCGGGTCGACACGGGCAGCAGCAGCCCGTGGTCGCGCAGCCACTTCACCGGCGGGGTGGGGTTCGGGGTCACTTCCCCGTACGGCGGTCCCCACACCAGCCGGTCCAGTACGGACAGGGCCTCGGCGGGGGCGGTGTCCAGCAGTTCGCCCATCCTGGCCCGGTCGGTGAAGAGCGCGGACAGGGCCGTCACGGCGGACACCGGGTCATGGGTGGCGGGCAGTCCGGCGGCCACCAGGATCTCCTGGAGCCGGCCGGGCGACATACCGGCGGTCGCCTCCGCGACGGTCGGGCCGAGACCGGTGGGGGAGGCGTGCTGCGGGGACGGCGCGAGAAGTTCGCGTGCGGTACGCACCAGCCGCAGCCGGTCGTCCTCGCCCCAGACGAGGGCCTGTTCGCGCACGGTGGCCAGGGCGGCGGGCAGCGCGTCCTCGATCGCCGCGTCCACGTCGTCGCGGTGCTCGCCGTCGTCCCGGCCGTCGCCGGTGAGGAGGCCGAGCAGCGTCTCGTACGAGGCGGGGTCGGGGGCCACGGCGAGCGCCTCGGCGGTCTGCAGGGAGAACCGGTCGAGGTGTTCCAGCGCGCGTACGACGGAGGCGCGCGTGCCGGCTCTCGTCGCGAGCTGAGTGATGTCGTTGGGTACGGGGGTGAGGAGATCGGGGCGGGCACGCAGCAGCCCTGCCAACGACTCGTCGTCCCGGGCGCGGAGAGCTTCGGCGAGCGTCCGCGGTGGTGTGGTCATCCCCATCCGTCCCACGGTAGTCGCTCCGGACAGGGGCGAGGGCGCTACCGTCGGTGCAGGGCGGCAGAGGGGAACCATCGCGTGGGGATCGAGAGCGACCAGCTCGTCTACGACTACCTGAGCCGGGTCGGGGACCTGGCGCAGCAGCAACAGCTGTCCTCGGCCGGCCGGATGAGGCTCGTTTCGGCGCTCCGGGGCGAGATCGACCGGCAGCGCGGAAAGCAGTCCGCGGACAGCCCGGCGGCCGTTCGCCGCATCATCGGGAGGCTCGGCACCCCCGACGAACTGGTCGCCGCCGCGGCCGCGTCGGCGGACGGGACGGTCCAGTTGCCCCTGCGGCCGGAACCCGCCGCGGGGGAGGGGCGCGGCATCCCCCGGCCGCGCAAGGGGATGCTCCGGAAAGACAGTTCCGGCCAGGGCGCGTCGCGGGCGGAGATGGCGGACGGGGAATCGGAGGGCTCGGCGGACTCCGGGGTTCCGGACGTGGCCGCCGGGCGGGTCCCGTCGCCGCCGCACATGGCCGGAACGGACGAGCTGGGGCCGTCCGGCAGCGAGCCCGACTGGTGGCGGATCGAGCCCCAGCCGTTCGGTGACGGGGTGGACGTGCCGGGGTTCGTCGGCGGTGTCGAGATCCCGGACATGATGCGGCCGCCGACATCCCGGGACGCGGTTCCGGGCCCCCGTACCGGGGCGGAGGACGCCGCGGACGACGACGGCACGCCCGCCGAGGAGACCGGCACCGACGAGGCCGCACCGCGTCGCCGACGGCTCCCGCGCCTGCGCCGCCGCGCCCCCCGCGAGTCGGCGCCGACGGCCCGGGGCTTCTCCCACCCCTTCCTGCTGCTCGCCGCCGCGCTGCTGGTCACGGGTGCTGTGACGGGTTCCTGGCTCGCCCTGGCGGGCGGCTGGCTGCTCGCGTACGGCTCACGCACGCTGTCGCGCGCGGAGGCGAAGTGGGCCGCGATGGGCCTGCCGGGCGTGGTCGTGGCGGGCGCCCTGGTCTGGCTCTGGGGCCGGACGGACGGCCGCTGGGGCGAACCGATCCCGCAGGACGGGATGGCGGACGCGCTGAGCGGGGTGTGGCCGGTGGTGGTCCGGACGGCCGCGGTGGCGTCGGCGGCGTTCCTGGTGTGGCGGGCGCGGAAGCGGGCGGGGTAGGCCGGGGGGCACTGCTCCCCGGGTTCACGACGCGGGCGTGGCCTGCCAGGGCGCCCCCGGCACGACGAGTGGCGACCCCGTCACCGGGTCCGGGACGATCACCGCGTCCAGGCCGAAGACCTCGCGTACGAGAGCGGCGGTGACGATGTCCTTCGGGTGGCCCTCGGCGACGATCCGGCCCGCCTTCATGGCGACCAGGTGGTCCGCGTAACGGGCGGCCTGGTTGAGGTCGTGGAGCACGGTGACGACGGTCCGGCCGCGGGTGCCGTCCGGGGCCGGGGCGGTGAGCCGGCGCACCAGGTCCAGGACCTCCACCTGGTGTGCGATGTCGAGGTACGTGGTCGGCTCGTCGAGCAGCAGCAGATCCGTCTCCTGGGCGAGTGCCATCGCGATCCAGACCCGCTGGCGCTGCCCGCCGGACAGCTCGTCCACCGACCGGTCGCCGAGCGCGGTGATGTCCGTACGCGCCATGGCGTCCGTCACCGCCCGCTCGTCCTCCTCCGACCACTGCTGCCACCAGTGCTGATGCGGCTGCCGGCCGCGGGCGACGAGGTCACAGACGGTGATCGCCTCGGGGGCCACCGGGGTCTGCGGCAGCAGTCCGATCGACTGGGCGATCCTCCGCGTGGGGATCTTCGACAGTTCGGTGCCGTCGAGGAGCACCGCCCCGCCGCGCGGCTTGAGGAGCCGGCCGAGCGCGCGCAGGGTGGTCGACTTGCCGCAGGCGTTCGGGCCGACGATGACGGTGACCCGGCCGTCGGGCACGGCGAGGTCCAGCTCGTGGACGACGGTGCGGTCCTCGTACGCGAGCGTCAGCTCCCGCACGGTGAGCCGGCTGGTCGCGGCCGGGGCCGCCGCGGCGTCGGACGCGCCGGACGCGTCGGACGTACGGGTCGAGCTCATGCGGTGCCTCCACTGCGGCCGCGGCCGCCGCCCTGACCGCGGACGATCAGCCAGATCAGATACGGGGCGCCGACCGCCGCCGTCAGAACACCCACCGGCAGTTCGGTGGGCGAGAAGAGCCTGCGCGCCAGCAGATCCCCGGACACCACGATCACCGCACCGAGCAGTGCCGAGCAGAACAGCGGGATCTGCGCGGTCCGGGTCATCCGGCGGGCGATCTGCGGGGCGAGCAGCGCCACGAAGTCGACCGGCCCGGCCGTCCCGGTCGCCACGGACGCCAGGATCACCCCGAGGGCGACGAGACCCAGCCGTACGCGCCCCAGACGCACCCCGAGCGCGGTCGCGGTGTCGTCATCCATCGATACGGTGCGCTGGGCGCGGGCAGCCCACAGGACGGCCGGCAGCAGGACCAGCAGCGTCCAGCCGATCGGTGCGGCCTCGGACCAGCCGCGGCCGTTGAGCGAGCCGGTCATCCAGACCTGTGCCTGCTGGGCGACCAGATAGTCGCCCTTCGTCAGGAACAGTGTGGTGACCGACTTCAGCGCGATGGCGAAGCCGATGCCGATCAGGACGAAGCGGGTGGCGTGCAGCCCGCCACGCCAGGCGAAGACGTACACGAGGGCCGCCGCGGCCACCCCGCCGATGACGGACAGATACGGCAGCACGGTGTACGAGGTGACGCCGAAGGTCATCGCGCCGACCGTGAGCGCGCTCGCCCCCTGGCTGATGCCGATGATGTCGGGGCTTGCGAGGGGGTTGCGGGCGACGGTCTGGATCAGCGCGCCGGCGATCCCGAACGCCGCGCCGACCAGCAGCCCGACGACCATCCGCGGCAGCCGCAGCGTGCCGACGACCAGCTCGTCGGGGGACGGCTGCCCCAGGACCACCTTCACGACCTCGCCGGGCGCGACGAAGCTCTCGCCGACGCAGAGGTACGCGACACAGACCGCGGCCAGCAGCACGACGAGGGCGGCGGCGACGACGGCCGCCCGCCGGTGCAGCAGGAACCGGCCCCGTGCCCCGATCCGTACGACGTGGTACCCGGCGGGCCGTACCCGTACGGGGGTGTCGGCGCTCATGCGGGCACCGCCTTCCGGCGTACCAGGGTGACCAGGAACGGAACGCCGATCAGCGCCGTCATCACGCCCGCCGGGACCTCGCTCGGCGGGAAGACGACGCGGCCGATGACGTCGGAGACGAGCAGCATGACGGGCCCGATCAGCGCCGCCATCGGCAGCACCCAGCGGTGGTCGGAGCCGACGATCGCGCGGGCGATGTGCGGGACGGCGAGGCCGATGAACGCGATCGGCCCGGCCGCCGCGACACCGACACCGGTCAGCACCGTGGCCCCGACCCCGCCGACGATCCGTACGGTCGCGACGTTCTGCCCGAGCCCCTTCGCCACGTCCTCGCCGAGCGCCAGCGCGTCGAGCCCACGGGCGACGGACAGCACGAGAACGGTCCCGACCAGCATGAACGGCCAGATCTGCTGGACCACGTCGGACTCGCGCCCGCCGATCGAGCCGACCTGCCAGAAGCGGAACTCGTCCAGCGCGGACGCCCTGGTCGTCAGCACCGCCGTCGTCATCGACACCAGCAGCGCGTTGATCGCGGCGCCACCGAGGGCGAGCTTCACGGGGGTGGCGCCCCCGCGCCCGCTGGAGGCGACGGCGTACACGGCGACGGAGGCGATCGCGGCCCCCGCGAAGGCGAACCACACGTACCCCGTCAGGCTGTGGATCCCGGCGAACGCGATGGCCAGCACCACGCCCACGGAGGCGCCCTGGCTGATGCCGAGGATGCCGGGGTCGGCGATGGGGTTACGGGTGATGCCCTGGAGCACCGTGCCCGCGAGCGCGAGTGCCGCGCCGACCATCAGCCCGATCAGGGTGCGCGGCACCCGCATGTTCCGGATGACTTCGGCGGCGTCGGAATGCCCGCCGTGCAGCAGGGCGTCGATCACCTCGGACGGGGGTATGGAACGGGCCCCCACGGCGAGGCTGAGAAGTACCGCCACCAGCAGCGCCGCGACGGCCGCCGCCGTCGCGAGTGCGCGTCTGGAGCGGCGTGGTGCGGCGGCTGACATCGGACCCAATCGAAAGCGAAGCAAAGTTAGGCTTGGCTAAGTCTAAGCACCGCCGATTTCGGGCCCGAGGGCCGTACCGGACGGGTACGGCGTTCCGGCTCCGTGCCCGGCCCCGCGACAATGGACTCCATGTCCTCGCATCCCCTGACGGTCGGCTTCGACCTCGACATGACGCTCATCGACTCGCGGCCCGGCATCAAGGCCGCGTACCTGGCGCTTTCCGCCGAGACGGGGACGCCGATCGACACGGACCTGGTGGTGAGCAGGCTCGGTCCGCCGGTCGACGAGGAGCTGCGGAACTGGTTTCCGGCCGATGCGGTGGCCGCGACCGCCGACCGGTACCGCGAGATCTATCCCACACACGCCATCGCCCCGAGCCTCGCGCTGCCGGGCGCCCGGGAGTCTGTCGCGGCGATCCGGGAGCGGGGCGGCCGGGCGATAGTCGTCACCGCCAAGCACCGGCCGAGCGCGGAGCTCCACCTGGCCCACCTGGGGATCGAGCCCGACGCGGTGATCGGCGGCCTGTGGGCGGAGGCCAAGGGACGGGCCCTGCGCGAACACGGGGCGCACGTGTACGTCGGCGACCACACCGGGGACGTACGGGGCGCCCGCACGGCCGGAGCGCTGTCCGTGGCGGTCACCACGGGCCCGTGCGACGCGGAGGAGCTTCGGGCGGCGGGGGCGGATGTCGTCCTGTCGTCGCTGGCGGAGTTCCCGTCCTGGCTGGAGAAATACGCGGCGTAGGGCCTTCGACGGGCGAGGGGTCACTGAGCGCCGTACGACGGAGCATCGTCCGTCTTCACCGCGCACTCCACCCAGAGCAGCTTTCCGCCCTGCCCCGGCAGACCACTGTGCAGAGGGGGTACGCACCCCAGCTCTCCGCGTAGAGATGCGACTCGCCAGGTGCCAGCGAGGCTGCAGTGATAGGGGCGCGAGGGGTGAAAGCTGGGGGATAAGTGGCCTTGAACTGCAAGAACGCCCCCGGTGGCACTGCGTATTCACCCGGCCTCGGCCCGGCGGTTTTCGTCGGCGCGGAGCTTACTTGCGGCCGATTGGCGCTGCCGACTGGCTGAAAAGAGCGAGACAAGCCGGTTCCGCGATGGCACCCTTGATCACGTCTGCCTTCAAGAGGGCCGCACACGGAATTACTGCGGTGCATGCGGTTCCTGGCCAGTGAGTTGCCTCCCTGCGTGTGGCACTCCGTCCTGCTCGACAGCCGTTCTGGAAACCCTCCTTGATGACTACTGTTCGAACCTTGCGTTCATCGCTCCGTTGCCCGGGGACCGGAACGCCGTCCGTGACATCTTCAGCTGACCCCGAGCGGCGCCGCGCTCTCGCCCAGTTGATACCGATGCTGTGGACTGTTTCCCTCGGCCTATGGGGCCTGTCACGGCAGGACAGCGTATGGCGGGACGAGGCCGCGACCTGGCAAGTGGCCCAGCGCTCCACGGCTGAGATTTGGCACATGCTGGGAAACATCGATGCCGTGCACGGCTGCTACTACCTTCTGATGCACGCACTGTTTGAATGCTTCGGCCCCAGTACCACCATCCTGCGGCTGCCCTCGGTCATCGCCACGGGAGTGGCGGCGGCGTGCGTGGGGGGAATCGGCTACCGGCTGGCCGGTATGTGGGTGGGCTTGGCCGGAGGGATGGCTTTCGGACTGCTTCCGGCCGTGCAGTTCTATCTCCAGGAGGGGCGGCCGTACGCCCTGGTCGCAGCCGGAGCCGGAATCTCCACCCTGCTGCTCGTGACCCTGCTGCAGGGGCGCGACCGCGCGCTGTACTGGGCTGCCTATGGCGGCACTGTCGCGATGAGCGGGCTTTTGAACTGGCTCTCGCTCATGATCCTTCCAGCGCACTTGGCGACTCTGGTCTGGAGCCGGGCCGGCCGTGCAGTGTGGAGACGATGGACTGCTGCCGCCGCGGCCGCAGCGGCCTGTGTGCTGCCCTTGATCGTGTTCAGTCGAGGACAGTCCGCACAGATCTTCTGGATCCCACCGCTGACCTGGCACATGCTCATCGGCCCGGCGGTCCTGTTGGTGATCGGTGGAGTCGGCGCACTACTGGACCGGCCCCGGACCGGCCGACTGTCGGTGGCAACCGTCGGACTACCGCTGCTGGTGGTCCCACAGATCAGCCTCGTCGGGCTTTCTCTGATCCAGCCGTTGTTCCTGGACCGGTACATCCTCTTCAGTCTGCTGGGACTGGCGCTCCTGATCGGCACGGTGATCGGCTCGGCGGTACAGGCAGTGAAGCCCCGGCACCCGAGAGCGTCGCTCGCGGTTCTCCCCGCAGCGCTCGTCGTCGCGATAGTGGCATCGTTGCCGCAGTCGCTGGCCAAGCGATCCCCATCGAGCCGGGTGGACGATGTCCTGGCAATAGCCTCGGACGTGCGGCGGTTGCAAGAGCCAGGGGATGCGGTGCTCTTCATCCCATCGGCGCGCCGGGACACCAAATCCGTCTCCCCGAGTGTCTTTTCCGGTCTGCGAGACATTGCACTGGCGCAGAGCCCGGAGAAGTCCGGGACCCTTAAGGGCCTGGAGGCGACCCCCGATCAGATCCGTGCGGCAATGCTGGACCAGCGTCGGATCCTGCTGGTGACGGATACGCCTCAGGTGGCGAGACCGGTGACAGTCGAGCGGGACAAGATGAAGGTCTCCGTGCTGAAGAAGTACTTCAGGGCCGTGGCTGACGAGCAGGTCCGCGGACGAAGGGTGACAGTGTACGAAATCCGCCCCGTCGGGTGAGACAGTCAGCCGCCACACCATCGCTGAGCGACACCAGGCAGGGACATCAGCCCGCACGAGCGCCGCCGCCCCTGGCGTCTCCGCGCGCGGCGGGTCCTCAAGCGGCTTGCCGAGCAACACGACCCACCCGCAGCGTCACGACGTCACATCCTCAGTCGGGCGAGCTCAAGCCCGTACGGAACTGGGGGCGGTCGAAACGGCCCGCCGGACGCCCCCGGCCCTACGGCTTCGGCGCCCCGGCCCGCACCGAGCGCACCACGCCCGCCGCGGCGATCAGGAAGCCGACGCCCATCAGCATGCACAGCGACCACGCGATGGACGGAAGCGGATGGGTTCCGAGGAACAGCGGGGCCATCGTGGCCAGCGTGGCCAGTGCGCCGATGAAGAAGACGATCGCGCCGATCCGGACGAGCCGGTCACCTGCGCCAGAAGGAATAGTGCTCACCCCGTCAGGGTAGTTCCCGACATCGGCGAACCGCCCCGCGGCCGTCGATGTACAGAAACAAGCACCGTTTCTGGACAGCAGTCCGGATGACCAGGCTTGACGAGGGGTACGTCACCTGGGGAGGCTTTTGCCAGCAGGGGAGCACCACCACTGGATAACCTGACCTGCTGAGGCTTTGTTCCGGCATACGGGTTGAGATGAGGTGCGTGCTTTGCCGACTGGCAAGGTCAAATGGTTCAACAGTGAGAAGGGCTTCGGCTTCCTCTCCCGCGATGACGGCGGCGACGTCTTCGTGCACTCCTCCGTGCTCCCCGCCGGCGTCGACGCACTCAAGCCCGGCCAGCGCGTCGAGTTCGGCGTCGTCGCCGGTCAGCGCGGAGACCAGGCGCTGTCGGTGGCGATCCTGGACCCGACACCCTCCGTCGCGGCCGCGCAGCGCCGCAAGCCGGACGAACTCGCGTCCATCGTGCAGGACCTGACCACCCTGCTGGAGAACATCACGCCGATGCTGGAGCGTGGCCGCTACCCCGACAAGGCGGCCGGCAAGAAGATCGGCGGCCTGCTGCGCGCGGTCGCCGACCAGCTCGACGTATAGGCCCCGGCATTCTGCGGGACCTCAGACGAACGACAGCGCATCCGGGCCGAGGGGCGGTACCAGCCCCTCGGCCGCGGCGCGCGTCAGCAGTCCGCGGATCGCCGCGTAGCCGTCCTCGCCGAGGTCGGCCGTGAACTCGTTGACGTACAGCCCGATGTGCTGGTCCGCCACGGCCGGGTCCATCTCCTGGGCGTGCTCCAGCACGTAGGGCCGGGAAGCCTCGGGGTCGTCCCAGGCCATCCGTACCGAGGTGCGCACCGAATCGGCGAGCAGCTTCAGCGTGTCCGCGCCCAGCGACCGCTTGGCGATGATCGCGCCGAGCGGGATCGGCAGCCCGGTCGTGTCCTCCCAGTGCCGGCCCATGTCGGCGAGGTTGTGCAGCCCGTAGTTCTGGTAGGTGAAACGCGCCTCGTGGATGACGAGACCGGCGTCCACCTTCCCGTCGCGCACGGCGGGCATGATCTCGTCGAACGGCAGGACGACGATCTCGCCGACCCCGCCCGGCACCACCTCGGCCGCCCAGAGCCGGAACAGCAGATACGCGGTGGAGCGCTCGCTCGGCACGGCGACGGTCCGGCCCGTCAGGTCCGTGCCCGGCTCCTTCGTGAGGACGAGCGGCCCGCAGCCCCGCCCCAGCGCCCCGCCGCACGGCAGCAGCGCGTACTCGTGAAGGACCCACGGCAGTACCGCGTACGAGACCTTGAGGACGTCGAGCTCGCCGCGCTCGGCCATGCCGTTGGTGATGTCGATGTCGGCGAAGGTGACATCGAGGGCGGGCGCGCCGGGGACCCGTCCGTGCGCCCAGGCGTCGAAGACGAACGTGTCGTTCGGGCACGGCGAGAAGGCGATGTCCAGCCGGTCACGCGTGGTTTCGGTCATGGGGGGTCCAGCCTTCCAGTACGGGTATGAGCTTCCCGAACGCCCCGGTGAGCGCGGTCAGCGCGTCGCCGATGCGCCAGGCGGCGCGGTCGCGCGGGCCGACGGCGTTCGAGACCGCGCGGATCTCCAGCACCGCCGTGCCCGCCCGCCCGGCGGCCTCGGCGACCCCGAAGCCCTCCATGGCCTCAGCGGTGGCCGCGGGGTGCGCGGTGAGCAGTGCGGCGGTGCGCTCCGCGGTGCCGGTGACGGTGCAGACGGTGAGGACCTCCCCGGTCGCCCCACCGGTGGCCGCGGCCACCTCCCGTACCAGTGCGGGCGGTGGCGTGAAGCGGTCGCGCCCGAAGCCCAGGGCGGTGACGGGCAGGAATCCGTCGGGGGTGTCGGCGCCCAGATCGGCGGCGACGATCGCGCTCGCGACGACGAGGGAGCCGAGCGGCGCGGCGGGGGCGAATCCGCCGCCGATGCCGGCCGAGACGACGAGACCGTACGGCTCGGGCGCGGTGGCCAGCGCGAAGGCGGCGGCGGCCGCGGCGGCGGCCGGTCCCGCGCCGCCCGCGAGGACGTCGAAGGGCCCGGCGCGGTGGATCTCCGCACCCCCCGCCTCGCGCACAGGCGCCGCGGAACCGTCCCCGAACGTACGCGTGACCGCGTCCCGTTCCACCGGGACAGCGGTCACGACAAGCACACGCACGGGGGGAGTCCTCCGAGGTCAGGAGAGGATCAGCTGGTCTTCTTCAGCTCGAAGTGCCAGACGCCCGTGAGCTTCTTGCCCTTGGTCTCGACGATGCTGACCTGCGTCTTGTTCGACGTCTCGCCGGTCTGGCTGGAGAAGAAGGCGCTGCCCGGGATGGACCGGTAGGTCTTCTTGTACGGCTCCTGCTCGGCCTGCTGGCCGTTGATGAACAGCGTCCAGCCGTTGTCCGCGATCTCCGGGTCGACGCCGAAGCGGACCTTGTCGTCCATGGCGACCTCGACGGACTTCTCCGCCTTCTTGTTGAGGCAGCTCTCGTATTCGGAGGACTTGAGGGGCTCGCCGCCGTTGTAGCAGGCCGCCTCGGACGTCACCACGTTCCCGCCGACCGTTACGGTCGCGAGCGGCGTCGGCTTGTCGCAGGCGGAGAGGACAAGGAGTCCCGCGGACACGGCACCAAGAGCGACGCCGATTCGACGGCCCTTACCGGAGAAGAACGCAACGGTCATGGGCCGAAGGCTATCGGTCGCTCCGGCTCACGCCACGCGGGGGTGCGGCGAGCCGCGCCGCGCGCCGACCAGCAGCCCCCGTACGGACGTGGCCGCACCCAGGGCGAGGATGCCCGCGGCGACCGACATGCCGAGTACGCCGTTGAGGGGGAGGACGATGCCGATGCCGCCGCCGACCACCCACGCCATCTGGAGCACGGTCTCCGACCGGGCGAACGCGGAGGTCCGTACCTCCTCGGGCACGTCGCGCTGGATCATCGCGTCCAGCGAGAGCTTCGACAGGGCCTGGGTGAAGCCCGCCGTCGCGCTGAGCGCGGCGACCATGACGGTGCTGAAGAAGAACGCGGCGAGCACGGCGACCCCCAGCGCCAGGGTCAGCACGGAGGCGACGATCACCTCGGGGCCGCGGGCCTTCAGCCAGGCGCCGAACGCCGTGCCGAGCGCGTTTCCCGCACCGGCCGCCACACCGACGATGCCGAGCGAGACGGCGGCGCTCTGCCCGGCGAGCGGCTGCTCGCGCAGCAGGAACGCCAGGAAGAAGATGAGGAATCCGGAGAGCGCGCGGTGCGCGGTGTTGGCCTGGAGACCGTTCAGCACGGACGGTCCGACGGACCGCAGCCCGGGCCGTTTCTCGCCGTTCTTCTCCCGGCCCCTCGTCCTCCCGTTCCGCTTCGTCCCGGGCCGGGGGGCCGCCGCGCCGTACGTCGGCACCAGCCGGGCCTTGCGCTCGCCCTTCGCGGAGTCGACCGTGTGCGGCAGCGTGAAAGCGAGGACGGTCCCTCCGATGAAGATCACGCACGCCCCGTACAGCGGCCAGGGAGACCCGATCGTGTGCAGCCCCGCGCCGATCGGGGCGGCGACGCCGGTCGCCAGGAGACCGGCCAGGGTGACCCGGGAATTCGCCTTCACCAGCGAGAAGCGCGGTGGCAGCAGGCGCGGCACGACGGCGCTGCGGACCACCCCGTACGCCTTCGAGCAGACCAGGACGCCCAGCGCGGCCGGATACAGCTCCAGGCCGCCGGTGGCGACCGCGCCCGACATGGTGAGCGCGAGCACCGCACGGGTCAGCATCGCAGCGGCCATCGCGGCGCGGCGGCCGTGCGGCAGATGGTCCAGGAGCGGGCCGATCACGGGCGCGAGGAGGGTGAAAGGCGCCATGGTGATGGCGAGGTAGAGGGCGACGCGGCCCCGGGCCTCGTCCGTCGGCACGGAGAAGAACACCGTCGACGCGAGCGCGATCGTGATCATCACATCGCCCGCGCCGTTCACGGCGTGCAGTTCGATCAGCTTGCCGAGCCCGGACTCCCCGGCGCCGTGGGCGTGCGTCGCCTTCCGGATGCCTTTCGCGGTGCCGGTGAACGGGGTGTGGAGGGCATGACCGATCGCCCGGCCCGTCCTGCGGAGCGGGCCGGAATCCTTGTGCGACCTGGCGGAAGTCACCTCGACATAGTGCCCCAGCCGTCGCGGTGACGAACCGGCATCGGTCCGGGACGCGGAGCGCTCCGCCCTGTCGGGTCAGTGCTCCGCCCGGCCCGCGGCTCGAACCGGCTGGTCGTCCGGCCGGTTGTCAGGCTGGTCGTCGACCGGTTGTCCGGTCCGTCTCCGTACGGGCCGCGAGGCCGTCTTCGCACCGGACACGGCACCGGATACGACCCTGTTCCGGACGGGCAGGTGGGCGGGGAGCGGCGGAGAGGGTAGCGTGCGTAGCGCGCCACCGGCGGTTGTCCTCGGCCGCGCGCCTATCGGCGATCCCGCAGAATGGATTGCAGAAGGTGCGCCCGAGGCAGGCACAACGGGTGTGGACGTCGACGCGGCCCCCAGGTCCGCTCCGCCCGCAGCCGTCATGGCCGAAATCGATGGATGTGCTGGCGCACTCGTGAGACTGGCGTAGGAGAGAAGCGAGACCTGTGAGTGCTGCGACGACGCGAAGCCGTACGGCCCGTACCCCTGCCCCCGACCGTCTGTGCGCCGAGGCGGTAGACCTCGCGCGCGCGGCGGCCGAGGAAGCAGCCGCGCCGGGGGTCGTCGGTGAGCATGTGGGCCTGGTCTCCGAGGGCGACCGGGTCGTTACGCACTTCTTCGAGTGCCGGGAGCCCGGCTACCGGGGCTGGCGCTGGGCGGTGACCGTCGCCCGGGCGTCCCGCGCGAAGAACGTCACCCTCGACGAGACGGTTCTGCTGCCCGGCAGCGATGCGCTCCTCGCCCCCGAGTGGGTGCCGTGGAGCGAGCGCCTGCGCCCCGGCGACATGGGGCCCGGCGATCTGCTGCCCACCGAGGCGGACGACCTCCGCCTGGAGCCCGGCTACACCGGTGAGGACGAGCCGCCGCCGAGCTCCGCGGTCTCCGAGGTTTCCCAGGAGATGGCCGACCTCGTCGACGCGGAGGACGCGGAGCTGACGACGCGCCCCGCGACGACCAGCCGGGGCTCGATCGCGGCGGTCGCCGAGGAGCTCGGCATGCGGCGGGCGCGGGTCCTGTCGCGGTACGGGCTGCACACGGCGGCCGACCGGTGGGACGAGGGGTTCGGCGCGAAGACGCCGATGGCCCAGGCGGCGCCCGCGTCGTGTGTCACCTGCGCGTTCCTGGTGCCGTTGGCGGGGTCGCTGAAGCAGGCGTTCGGGGTCTGCGCGAACGAGTTCGGCCCGGCCGACGGACACGTGGTGTCGCTGTCGTACGGGTGCGGAGGGCATTCGGAGGCGGCGGTGATGCCGAAGCCGCCGAAGCCGGCGCCGCACGCGTTGGACACGATGCAGGTGGACGAGTACCCGTTGCGGCCGGCGCGGGACTCCGGCTCGGTCCCGGCGGAGCCGGACGCTCCGACGGAGGATCTCGGCCACTCCTGACCGGGGCCGGGTTTGCGGGCACTCCGGCGCGGCCGGTGACGCAGACCCGCGGGCCCGCCCCGCGAACCGGTTCCGTCCTCAATCGCCGGACGGGCTTGATTTCGTACACCCCGGCTTGTCCGGCCTCGCCATGGGTGACCCCGCAGACATGGCCCCCCGCCCGGCGAGAGGACCCGGTACCTTCAGGCGCACACTGGCGGCACGGGCAAGGCGTAACCGGAAAGAGCGGAGTCAGAGCGTGAGCATGAATGCGACCGAGGGGGCCGATCCGTTCGGGACCGCACGGATGCGACGCGGCGTGCTCGACGCCTGGGGCGCCGGCCCCGCCAGATTCCGCGAGGACGCCAACGCCGAGGAGGACCTCGCGCTCGGCGGCTACCGTGACCGCCTCGTCGTCGAGCTGGCCCAGAACGCCGCCGACGCCGCCGCCCGCGCCCGGGTCCCCGGGCGGCTCCGCCTCACCCTGCACGCGGCGACCGCGGACGCCCCCGCCGTACTCGCCGCCGTCAACACCGGCGCCCCCATCGATGCCACCGGCGTGGAATCGCTCTCCACCCTGCGCGCCTCCGCCAAGCGCGAGGGCCACGAGGGAGCCGTCGGCAGGTTCGGCGTCGGGTTCGCCGCCGTGCTCGCGGTGAGCGACGAGCCCGCCGTCGTCGGCCGGCACGGCGGCGTCCGCTGGTCCCTCGCCGAGGCCCGCGACCTCGCCGCCCGCGCGGCCGTCGCCAGCCCCGGCCTCGGCGACGAGCTCCGCCGCCGCGACGGCCACGTACCGCTGCTGCGGCTCCCGCTGCCCGCCGAGGGCACCGCACCCGACGGGTACGACACCGTCGTCGTCCTCCCGTTGCGCGACGGTGGCGCCGAGGACCTCGTGGTCCGGCTGCTCGACGCGGTCGACGACGCCCTCCTGCTCACCTTGCGCGGGCTCGACGAGATCGTGATCGAAACCCCGGACACCGTGCGGACGCTGCGCCGCTCGCAGCACGGCCCGTACATCCACGTCGAGGACTCCGCACACGGTACGCACCGCTGGCGCACCGTCACCCACCACGGCCCCGTCGAGGCCGCGCTGCTCGCCGACCGGCCCCGCGAGGAACGGCTGCGCCCGCACTGGTCGGTCACCTGGGCCGTCCCCGTGGACGCGGAAGGCGCCCCCGTACGCCCCCGCACCGCCCCCGTCGTCCACGCGCCGACCCCCACCGACGAACCCCTCGGCATTCCCGCGCTGCTCATCGCGTCGCTGCCGCTCGACACCGCCCGCCGCCACCCCGCGCCCGGCCCGCTCACCGACTTCCTGGTGCAGCGCGCGGCCGACGCGTACGCCGAACTGCTCGCCGGCTGGCAGCCGGTGGCGGTCGACACCATCGACCTCGTTCCCGGACCGCTCGGCAAGGGCGAACTGGACGGCGCCCTGCGCGGCGCGATCCTGGCGCGGCTGCCGCGCGTCGCGTTCCTGGCGCCCGCCGCCCCGCGCGACGCCGCGGCCGAAGCGGACCGGTGGGACACCTGGGACGCGCAGCCGGACGGCATCCGCGAGGCGGTCACCACCGCGCTGCGCCCCATCGAGGCCGAGGTGCTGGAGGGCGTCGGCGCCGAGACCGTGCGGGTGCTCTCCGAGGTCCTGCCCTGCCTGCTGCCCGCCGGACTGGAGCGCCGCAGCGAACTGCGCACCCTCGGCATCGCACGCGTCCCGCTGACCGAGGCGATCGACCGGCTCGCCGGGCTCGAACGCGACCCCGGCTGGTGGCGGCGGCTGTACGACAGCCTGTCCGGCGTCGACCCGGACCGCCTCTCCGGTCTGCCCGTCCCGCTGGCCGGGAAGCCGGAGACACCGGAATCGCAGGCCCCGGCCGCGCCCCGCACCACCATCGGCCCCCGCCAGGTCCTCCTTCCACTCCCCGGCGCGCTCACCGGACCCGTCCTCGGCCGGCTCGCCCGGCTCGGGCTGAAGGTCGCGCACCCGGATGCCGCCCATCCGCTGCTGGAGAAGCTGGGCGCCCTGCCCGCCTCGCCGCGCGCCGTGCTGTCGACCCCTCAGGTGCGGGCCGCTGTCGCCGGATCGCTGGACGCGGGCGAGGTCTGGGACGAGGACGCGCTGGACGTCGACGAGCTCGCCGAGACCGTCCTCACCCTCGTACGGGACGCCGACCTGGCCCCCGGCGACGAGCCCTGGCTCGGTGCGCTCGCCCTCCCCGACGAGGACGGCGAACCGGCCCCCGCCGGTGAACTCGTGCTGCCCGGGAGCCCGTTCGCGGCCATCATGCGGGAAGGGGAACTCGCGCTCTGTGAGCAGGAGTTGGCCGAACGCTGGGGCGAGCAGCCGCTCACCGCCTGCGGCGTGCTCGCCACCTTCGCCCTCGTGAGGGCCGCCGATGTCGTTCTGGACCCGGACGAACTGGAGCCCCGTGAGGGCGACTTCGCCGATCCCGACGACGCCGGTCTGCTCGACGCAGTCGATGTGTGGTGCGAGGACGTCCTCGACCAGTTGCAGTTGAGTCTGCCGCCGCGCAGTGGTGACGATGAGGGGTGGTGGTCGGGCGACGGGCGGGCTCCGGTGCCGCCGGTCGCCACCGAACTCGTAGCCGTCCGCGACCTGGACCTCGTCGACGACGACGCCTGGCCGCAGGCGCTCGCCCTGCTCGCCCGGCCGCCGCTGCGCGACGCGCTGACCCAGCCCGTGCGGGTGCTGCTGCCCGACGGCACGACCCGGTCCGTCCGCCCGTACACGGCCTGGTGGCTGCGCGACCACCCCGTGATCGACGGCCGCCGCCCGGCCGGCCTGCGCGCGGCGTCCGGCGACCCGCGGCTGGCCGGACTGTACGAATCCGCCGACGCGACCGGCTTCGACGACGCCCAGGTGCTGCGCGCTCTCGGCGTACGGACCTCCGTGGCCGCCCTCCTCGACGAGCCCGGCGGCGCCGCCGAACTCCTCGGCCGGCTCGCGGACGAGGACCGCGAGGTCGGCCCCGTACAACTGCACGCCCTGTACACCGCGTTGGCCGATCTCGACCCCGAACAGGTCACGCTGCCCGACGCGTTGCGGGCCGTGGTCGACGGCGAGGTCCGGGTCGTCGACGCGGCGGACGCCGTGATCGCGGACGCCCCGGATCTGCTGCCGTTGACCACCGGGCTCCCGCTGCTCCCGGTCGCCCCGGCGCGCGCGGCCGATCTGGCCGAGCTGTTCCAGGTGCGGCGGCTCGGCGAGACCGTGGCGGCCGAGGTGACGACGGAGGGCGAGGAGCATCCCGTACCGGATGCGGTACGGGTCCTGCTCGGCGCCCGGACTCCGGACACGTACGTCGAGCACGGTGAACTGCGCGCGGGCGGCGTCGAACTGGACTGGCGCCGCACCCCCGACGGGGCTGTGCACGCTGCCACGCTGGAAGGCGTCGCGGCGGGCTTGACCTGGGCGGCGGGGCAGTGGCCGCGCCGCTTCGAGGTCGCGGCGCTGCTGGAGGACCCGTCCCGTACGGAGGAGCTGGCCCGGGACCGCTGGTTCGACTGAGACGGGGCTCGCAACGGCGGTCGGGGACGCCCGCCCGGCGGTACCCACGGGCGGGCGGGGCGGGATCTTCCGGGCGGGGCGGGATCGTCACGGAAAAGTCGCCTTCGTGTGCAACCCTTCACATCTGTGGGGAGTCTCGTCCGACGAGTCACCAGACTCGTCGGACCGAAGACCTCCCGCGGTCGGGGAAGTACTCGGGGAACTACACCGGGAAACGGCGGCCGACCAGCCGCCAGGCGTACTCCAGGCCGGCCGCCGCCACCACCGCGATCCCCGCCGCGGTCCACGGCATCACTGCTCCCACCAGCTTCAGCGCGAAGAACTCCTGCAGCCACGGCACCACCAGCACGATCAGGAATGCCAGCCCCATCGCCACCACCAGACCCACCCGCCACCAGGTGTACGGACGGGCGATGATCGCCAGGACCCACATCGAGACCAGGAACAGCGTGAGTGTCGCCGCGCTGGTCTCCGCGCCCAGCGCACCCGTACCGGAGTAGTAGTGCCGGGCGGCCATATACGTCACGAAGGTGGCGACGGCTGCGATGACACCCGACGGGATCGCGTACCGCATGACACGGCGCACGAAGTGCGGATGGGCCCGTTCCTTGTTGGGGGCGAGGGCCAGGATGAACGCCGGGATGCCGATCGTCAGTGTCGACAGCAGCGTCAGGTGGCGCGGCAGGAACGGGTAGTCGACCTGGAAGCAGACCACCAGGATCGCGAGCAGCACCGAGTAGACCGTCTTGGTCAGGAACAGGGTGGCGACCCGGGTGATGTTGCCGATCACCCGGCGGCCCTCGGCGACGACGGACGGCAGCGTCGCGAAGCTGTTGTCGAGCAGCACGATCTGGGCGACGGCCCGGGTCGCCTCGGAGCCCGACCCCATGGCGACGCCGATGTCGGCGTCCTTCAGCGCCAGTACGTCGTTGACGCCGTCGCCGGTCATCGCGACGGTGTGGCCGCGGGACTGGAGCGCGCCGACCATGTCCCGCTTCTGCTGCGGGGTGACCCGGCCGAAGACCGCGTTCTCCTCCATGGCCGTGGCCATGTCGTCCGGGTCGGTGGGCAGCCGGCGTGCGTCCAGGGTGTTCCCGGCGCCCGGCATGCCGAGCTTCCCGGCGACCGCGCCGACGGAGACCGCGTTGTCGCCGGAGATGACCTTCGCGGCGACCCGCTGGTCGGCGAAGTAGGCCAGCGTCCGGCCGGCGTCGGGCCGCAGCCGCTGCTCCAGCACGACCAGCGCGCTCGGTACGGCCCCGGTGGCGGCGTCCGCCCCTTCGAGTTCGCCCTGCGCGCGAGCCAGCAGCAGCACCCGCAGCCCCTGCTCGTTGAGCTGCTCGATCTCGGTGAGCGCCGGGTCCTGCTCGGGCAGCAGCACATCGGGGGCGCCCAGCAGCCAGACCGATGCCCGGCCGCCGCCCTCGTCGAACGCGGCGCCGCTGTACTTGCGGGCCGAGGAGAACGGCAGCGCCTGTGTGCACCGCCACTCCTCACCGTCCGGGTAGGCGTCGACGATGGCCTGCAGGCTGGCGTTGGGCCGTGGGTCGGACGCGCCGAGGGCGCCCAGCACGCGCCGTACGTACGCGTCGTCCGTACCGCCCAGCGCCCGCACCTCGGCGACGTCCATGCCGCCCTCGGTGAGCGTGCCGGTCTTGTCCAGGCAGACGACGTCGACGCGGGCCAGCCCCTCGATGGCGGGGAGTTCCTGCACCAGACACTGTTTGCGGCCGAGCCGTACGACCCCGATCGCGAAGGCGACCGAGGTGAGCAGCACCAGGCCTTCCGGGATCATCGGGACGATGCCGCCGACGGTCCGGGCGACCGACCCCTTGACGTCGTTGTTGTTGACGACGAACTGGCTGATGATCAGGCCGATCGCGGTCGGCACCATCATCCAGGTGACGTACTTGAGGATGGTGGAGATGCCGGTGCGCAGCTCGGACTGGACGAGGGTGAAGCGGGACGCCTCCTCGGCGAGCTGTGCGGCGTAGGCCTCGCGGCCGACCTTGGTGGCGGCGAACGAGCCGCCGCCCGCGACGACGAAGCTGCCGGACATGACGAGGTCGCCGGGCTGCTTCAGCACCGGGTCGGCCTCGCCGGTGAGCAGCGACTCGTCGACTTCCAGGCTGTCGGCCTCGGCGACCGTGCCGTCCACGACGACCTTGTCGCCCGGGCCGAGCTCGATGAGGTCGCCGAGGACGATCTCGGAAGTGGAGATCTCGGCCGAGACCCCGTCGCGCCGCACGGTGGGTTTCGCCTCGCCGATGACCGCGAGGCCGTCCAGGGTCTTCTTGGCCCGCCACTCCTGGACGATGCCGATGCCGGTGTTGGCGATGATCACGAAGCCGAAGAGGCTGTCCTGGATCGGCGCGACGAACAGCATGATCAGCCAGAGCACACCGATGATCAGGTTGAACCGGGTGAAGACGTTGGCGCGGACGATCTCGCTCATGGAACGCGACGAGCGGACGGGTACGTCGTTGACCTCGCCCCGGGCGATCCGCTCAGCCACCTCGGCGGCGGTCAGCCCACGGGTGTTCACCGCCGGGGCCGGCAGCTTCACGGGGTGGACCGGGTCGAGCTCGGACCCGGCGTCGATCATGGCCGGTCCGGGGCGGTCGGCGGAACCGGAAGCCCCGGGGGGCTGCTCGCCGGAGGAATGGGGTGCCCGCTGCGTCATGGCTCCGACGGTACGGGTGGAACGTTCGAATCACCCACCGGGGGTCCGAAGATCAGACCGGAGGAGGAGAGAACTGGTCCTACGGGGGTAGGGAACTGCGGAAAACCCCGGACTGCCTGGTGGGACGCGTCACATCACGCGGAGTCCGAGGTGCCCCGGTCGTCCGGCCCGGTGCCCGAGGCCGGAACCCCGGCCGACTCAGCGGCCGCCGCGGCCCGCTTGATCGCCGCGTCGCGTCCCCGTACGTACCAGATGCCGATCAGGCCGAGCCCCGCACCGGCCAGACAGGTCCACACCCACCACGCGTGCCCGTGGTCGTCGAACCAGCCGTAGAACGGGAGCTGGACCAGGAAGAGGACGAACCAGAGGATCGTGCCGCCCGTGATGGTGGCGACAACGGGCCCCTCCAGGGGCTCGGGTGCCTCGTGCTTCGGTGTCCACTTCGCCATGACCTCAGTGTATGGGGCGTCCCGTGACCCCCTCCCGTGCCCCGTAAAGACCGCATACATAAAGACTCCCGGCCTAGGTGGCCCAAGGGTCTACGCGCGGAGATAGCGATCTTCGCCTTATGTATTCATACTGAATCTGCTTGCGACTGTCTCGAATTATTCGTCTGAACGTCCAAAGCTGACCACTTTTAACCCCCCTACGTACGACTGAGGTCCTACATGTCCCCCTCGGCCACCGCTCCGGTCGATTCCACGCGGTCCTCGGGCCCTCAGCCGCACAACGGCCTGGATCGCTTCTTCAAGATCTCCGAGCGGGGGTCGTCGGTCGCGCGCGAGATCCGCGGCGGATTCGCCACGTTCTTCGCGATGGCGTACATCATCGTGCTGAACCCGATCATTCTCGGCAGCGCGAAGGACATGTACGGGCACCAGCTCGACGGTGGCCAGCTGGTCACCGCGACCGTACTGACCGCCGCGTTCTCCACGCTCCTGATGGGCGTCATCGGCAATGTGCCGATCGCGCTGGCCGCCGGCCTCGGCGTCAACACCGTCGTGGCCCTCCAGCTCGCCCCCAGGATGAGCTGGCCGGACGCGATGGGCATGGTCGTCCTCGCGGGCATCGTGGTCATGCTGCTGGTCGCGACCGGGTTGCGCGAACGCGTGATGCATGCCGTACCGAAGTCGCTGCGCAAGGGCATCGCGATCGGTATCGGTCTCTTCATCCTGCTGATCGGCCTGGTCGACTCGGGCTTCGTCTCCCGCATCCCGGACGCCGCGCACACCACCGTGCCGCTCCAGCTCGGCAGCGCCGGTCACCTCACCGGCTGGCCGGTGCTCGTCTTCGTCATCGGTGCGCTGCTCACCCTCGCGCTGATCGTCCGCAAGGTGTCGGGCGCGATCCTGATCTCCATCGTCGCGATGACGGTCCTCGCGCTGATCGTCGACGCGATCGCCGATCTGCCGGGCGAGGCGTGGGGGCTGACCGTCCCGAAGTGGCCGGGCAACCCGGTCGCCACCCCGGACTTCGGGCTGATCGGTCACGTCAGTCTGTTCGGCGGCTTCAGCAAGGTCGGCGTGCTCACCGGCATCCTGTTCGTCTTCACCGTGCTGCTGTCCTGCTTCTTCGACGCGATGGGCACCATCCTCGGTGTCGGTGACGAGGCGAAGCTGACGGACAAGGACGGCAACTTCCCCGGCATCAACAAGGTGCTGTTCGTCGACGGCATCGCGGTCGCCGCGGGCGGTGCGAGCTCCGCCTCCGCGGGGACCTGCTTCGTGGAGTCCACGGCGGGTGTCGGCGAGGGTGCCCGCACGGGCCTCGCGAGCATCGTGACGGGTCTGCTGTTCACGGTGTCGCTGTTCCTGACGCCGCTGGCGACCATGGTCCCGTCGCAGGCGGCCACCCCGGCGCTGCTGGCGGTGGGCTTCCTGATCATCTCGGGTTCGGTGCGGGACATCGACTGGAGCGACTACACGCTCGCCATCCCGGCCTTCCTGGCCATGCTGATGATGCCGTTCACGTACTCGATCACCAACGGCATCGGCATCGGCTTCATCGCCTTCTCCGTGCTGCGGGTCGTGGCCGGGCGCTGGCGCGAGGTGCCGGCGGCGATGTATGTGGTGTCCGCGGTCTTCGTCTTCTACTACGCGATGCCGGCCCTCGGCCTCACGTCGTGACCGCTGCCGCCCTGATCCGTGCGGTCCCGAGGCTCACGTGACCTCTTCCGCCCTGATCCCCGGGGTCTCCTGCGACCCGTAGAACTTCTCCGTCTCGTCGACGGCCGCCTTGAAGCGCTCGTCGAAGTCATCGCGAATGAGCGTCCGGACCACATAGTCCTGGACGCTCATTCCGCGTTTGGCGGCATGCCGGCGGAGCCGGTCGAGCAGCTCACCGTCTATCCGCAGGCTGAGCACAGTCGATCCCATGGCAAGCAGGGTTACGGCCCAAGAGGAAGGTTCGCGTCACTTTCCGGATCCGACTCACTCGTTCGGGTGATCGATTGGGCAGTCTGCCTCTCGCGCGTGTAACACGAATGGTCTTTAGGGTAGGTAATGAGGTACCCTAATAAACATGCCTGACCTGATCCACGACGGCGACAGTGCGGCCGCCGTGAGCTCCCTCCGCTCAGCCGTGATGCTGCTCGGCCGTCGCCTCAAGCACCAGCGCGTCGACGAGTCACTGAGCCCCACCGAGATGTCGGTGCTGGGCACGCTCGCCCGCTGCGGCTCGGCCACACCGGGCGAGCTGGCCCGCAGGGAGCATGTGCAGCCTCCGTCGATGACTCGCATCGTCGCGTTGCTGGAAGCGAAGGGGCTGGTCAGACTCGAACCGCACCCCGATGACCGTCGTCAGAAGATGGTCAGCCAGACCGAGCGGGCGGAAGCCATGCTCGAAGAGAGCCGCTCCAAGCGGAACGCCTGGCTGGCCACCCTCGCCGAGGGCCTGGACGAGGACGAGTGGGAGACGCTGCGCAAGGCGGCGCCCGTGCTGGAGAAGCTCGCCCACCTGTAGCGGGCCGGCCGCGCCGGACCACCGGCGCACCGCCCGCACCCTTGTCAGTCAGTGACTTGTAGACGCCCGAGGAGGCGAACCCTTTTGAGTACGGGATCCGGAGCAGACTCCGCCCCCGCACCGACTTCCACCCACGAGAGCAAGCCCGGCGGGACCTTCTCGTCGCTGAAGATCCGCAACTACCGCCTGTTCGCCACGGGCGCAGTGATCTCCAACACCGGTACCTGGATGTCCCGCATCACGCAGGACTGGCTCGTCCTGAGCCTCACCGGATCCGCCACCGCCGTCGGCATCACCACGGCCCTCCAGTTCCTCCCGATGCTTCTCTTCGGCCTGTACGGCGGCGTCATCGCCGACCGGCTCCCGAAGCGGAAGCTCCTTCTCGTCAGCCAGGCGGCGCTCGGCCTGTGCGGGATCGCCCTCGCGGTGCTCACGCTCTCCGGTGTCGTCCAGGTGTGGCACGTCTACCTCATCGCGTTCCTGCTCGGCATGGTGACGGTCGTGGACAACCCGGCCCGCCAGTCGTTCGTCTCCGAGATGGTCGGCCCCGCCCAGCTGCGGAACGCGGTCAGCCTCAACTCGGCGAACTTCCAGTCCGCCCGCCTCATCGGCCCCGCCGTCGCCGGTGTCCTGATCACCACCGTCGGCAGCGGCTGGGCCTTCATGTTCAACGGCCTGTCCTTCGCCGCCCCGCTCGTCGGCCTGATGCTGATGCGCACGAGCGAGCTGCACAAGGCCACCGTCGTGCCCCGCGCCAAGGGCCAGCTGCGCGAGGGCCTGCGCTACGTCTCCGGCCGTCCCGAGCTCATCTGGCCGATCGTCCTGGTCGGCTTCGTCGGCACGTTCGGATTCAACTTCCCGATCTGGCTCACGGCCTTCGCGGACGAGATCTTCCACGGCGGCGCCGGGATGTACTCGTTCTTCAACATCCTCATGGCGGCCGGCTCCCTCGCGGGCGCCCTGCTCGCCGCCCGCCGCCGCTCCTCGCGGCTGCGGATGCTGGTGGCCGCGGGCACCGCGTTCGGACTGCTGGAGATCATCGCCTCCCTGTCGCCGTCCGTCTGGCTCTTCGCGATCCTGCTGGTCCCGATCGGCATGATCGGCCTGACGACCAACATCAGCGCGAACACGAGCGTCCAGATGGCAGCCGACCCGGCCATGCGCGGCCGCGTCATGAGCCTGTACATGATGGTCTTCGCCGGGGGTACGCCGGTGGGCGCCCCGATCGTCGGCTGGATCAGCGACACGTACGGGGTCCGTACGGGCATGGCGGTCGGCGGCGCGCTCTCGCTGGTCGCAGCGGTCGGCGTCGGCCTCATACTGGCCCGCGTCGGCGGCCTCCGCCTCCGGGTCGACCTCCGCCCGGGGCGCCCGCACGTGCGGTTCGTCCCGCGTGAAGAGCTGGCCACGGCGGCCTGAGGGTCGTCCGCGCAGCACGCCACACGGCCCCGACCGGTTGTCCCCCGGTCGGGGCCGTGCCGCTGTCGCCGCGCGTCGGGGGCGTCAGTCGCGGGGGAATCCGCTCGTCTCCAGGGTGAGGCCCACCACGGTCGACGTGAGGTCGATCGGGGTACCGAAGTCGAGGCTCAGTACGCTGCGGTACTCGTCGTCCTTCGGGATCGTGTGGAGATGCCACGTGCCGGTGTACGGGTCGACGACGACGTACACCGGCACACCGGCGGTGGCATACGTGGCCTTCTTCGGTCCGTAGTCGTTGTCGGCGGTTTCCTTGGAAATGACCTCGGCCACGAACTCGATGTCCTGGTAGCGCCAACGGCCCTTGTCGTCTTTGGTGGCGTCCTCGGCCAGGGCTACGACATCGGAAGCGAAGCCATTGAGACGGCCCGGGAAGTCGATGCGCACGTCGGACTTGAGCCGTTGCCGCGGGTACCTGGCACGCAGTTGCTCGATGATGTCGATGATGACGTCCCAGTGGGTGTCCCGCTGCGGCGACATGTAGATGTTCCCCTCGACGATCTCGACCTTGAATCCCTCGGGGGTGGGCTCAAGCCACTCGAACATCATGTCCAGAGTGCGCTCGTCGCTGGTGTCGGCCATTTCGATCCTGTCGGTGTCCACGACGGTCATCGTGCCGCTCCGCCCCGCTGCCGCACGGGCGCGGGCAGCCGCGTAGTACAACGATACGCACGGAGACGAAGACACGCTGTTACGGTGCGACACTCGGCCCATGAGCAGTCGCAGACTCTTTGTCGCCGTTCTGCCGCCCGACCACGCCCTCCAGGAACTGCGCCGTGCCGTCGCCCCGCTGCGCGCGCTCCCCGGTGCCGGGAGACTGCGCTGGACCGGTGAGCCGGGGTGGCACTTCACGCTCGCGTTCCTCGGGGCCGTGGACGAGGAGCTGCTGCCCGAGCTGCGGGTGCGCCTCGCACGGGCGGCCGGCCGCACCGAGCCCTTCCCGCTGCGCCTCCACAGCGGCGGCCGGTTCGGTGGGCGGGTGCTGTGGGTCGGGGCCGCGGGCGGACTCGACACGCTGCGGCTCCTTGCCGAACGCGCCGACGCGGCCGCCCGCCGCTCCGGCGTCCCGATGGACGAGCACCGCCACTACAGCGCGCACCTCACCCTCGCCCGCAGCCGCACCGAGACCGACCTGCGCCCCTATGCCGCGGCCCTCGAAGGTTTCGAGGGCACCCCGTGGGAGGTCGGTGAGGTCGCCCTCGTGCGCAGCAATCTGCCGGTCACCGGGGTGGCGGGGGAGCGGCCTCGGTACGAGGTGACCGGATCCTGGTCGCTGGGCCACTGAGGCCGGCGGTTACGCTCGAAGGGTGGATCCGAAGACCAGAAACCGCATCATGGCAGCCGTACTCGTGCTGATGTTCGTCGTAGTAGCCGTGGCAGCCGCCGTGGGGCAGTGACGGCCGGCGTCAGCGGCCGTGCCGCGGACGCCCGATCCGTCGGCGCAGGCACCGCAGCGGCCCCAGGAGGGTGCCCGAGGGCCAGGGCCGTCTGCTCGGCGAACGCCTCCGGGTTGTCCAGCATGATGTTGTGCCCGCACTCCGGGACCGCGACGACCCGCACCCCGTTCTCGATCAGCGTGTCCTCGCCGGGCAGCGGTCCGTCGTCCAGTGGGCGCAGATACGTACGCGGGATCTCCAGGTCCAGCAGCAACTCACGCATCGTCGGCGTCGTCCCGCGGGCGAGGTGCACCGCACTGCGGTGCAGCGCCTCGGGTCCCGCGAGGCGCATGGTGGCCCACCAGTGGGGCCCCACCCGGTCGCGCACCTCCTCCCGGCCACCGGCCAGGAACTCCTCCTCCGTGTATGAGGCGATCCTGCTGCTGCTGCTGCTGCCCGGCCGCGCCGGGGCGGGGGCGACCGGGTCCAGATTGGCGTCGACCAGTACCAGCCGGGCCACCAGGTGCGGGTGACGCGCCGCGAGCACGATGGCCACCGCGCCGCCCATGCTGTGCGCGACCACGTCCGTGTCGTGCGCGTCGGCCGCCTTCAGCGCCGCCGCCACCGCGTCGGCGTGCTCTTCCAGGGTGTAGCCGAAGTCCGTGGGGCGGTCGCTGATCCCGAAGCCGAGCAGGTCCATGAGCAGCGACCGGGCGTCGGCCGACAGGGGATGCGCGGCGCTCGCGCTGAAGTACGGGCCGGACGACGCCCCGAGCCCGTGCAGATAGACCCGGGTACGAGACGTGCCGGGGCGGCCGGGAAGTTCCACCCACCGGATGCGCGCGCCGCCGGGTGTCACCTGAGCGTCCTTCATGTCTTCTCCTCGTCGCCGCACCTCGTCAATACATCGCCGAGACTGTACATCGGCGCCGAGGTATAACGCCATCAGGGATGATGCCTTCATGCTGGAACTGGCCATCCTGGGATTTCTGTACGAGCAGCCGCTGCACGGCTACGAGCTGAAGCGTCGCGTCGCCCACCTCACCGGACACGTCCGCCCCATCGCGGACGGCACGCTCTACCCGGCGATCAAGCGCCTGGAACGCGCCGGATGGCTGGAGCGCCGGACCGAGCCGGGCAGCAGGGCCGCCCCCCGCCACACCCTGACCCTGACCGGGCCCGGCCGCGAGGAACTGCGGCGCCGGCTGCGGGAGGCCGACGACGTGGACATCAGCGACGAGAACCGCTGGTTCACCGTCCTCGCCTTCCTCCGCCATCTGGGGGCCCCGGCCGAGCAGGCGCAGGTGCTGCGGCGCCGGCTCGCGTTCCTGGAGGAGCCGAGCAGTTTCTTCTACGAGGGCGAGCGGCCGCTCGGCGCCGAGGCGTTCGAGGACCCGTTCCGGCGGGGTCTGCTGCGGATCGCCCGCGCGACGAGTGAGGCGGAGCTCAGCTGGCTCGGGGAGGCGCTGGAGGAACTCGGAACGCCGCTCTGACTGGCCAGAACCACTTTGTCGCGGCGGTCGCCGCCCGGGGCGAACCAGGTGATCACTCAGGAGGGGTGGGAGCTGGCGAACAAGAAGCTGGACGAGAACACCAGCAAGCGCAACGGCAACCGGAGGGCGGCTCCCCGATGCTCAGGGTCGCCTTCTGCACCTGCGGAGAACCGGCGTACCTCGGCCCGGGGCGGAACCGGCCGTACTACCGCTGTGCGTCCCTGACCACGCACAAGCCCTGGCCTACGGGCAGCAAGAGCATCGCAGCTCATGTGCTGGAGGGAGCCGTCGAGGAGGTCTACCGCGGCGCAGGCGATGGTCCCGGAAACCCACGAGGGCATGTGGCAGGAGGGGAAGGGCCGAGTGCAGGTCCTGATTCCCATGGACTTCAAGCGCCGCGTCCGCGACCTGGCGGCGGTGCACAGCGAGAGCTGACCATCCCGTCGGCACCAGGCAGGAAGGGCCTCGCCGGAGGGTAGGCGTGAGGGCGTCGGACAGGTCCTCCCGCACGACGAACGAGCCGGACGCGGTGCGGTACACGTTGGGGCAGTCACCCTGTCCGCGTTCGCCGTTTCCGTTGCAGTCGGGACAGTTCCTCACGAGCCTGTGAACCCCCTGGTTGTCCGGCCCCGATCAGGGCCGGACAGGAAGACCGTACGGAGCCGTGGGCCGGGACGTCTATGCAGAGACGCGACGATGCGCGTCGTCGCATAAATCAGTGGGTTCGCGGGGCCCTCTTGCTTGGAGAGGACTCGAAGCGGTTGGCTTGGGGCTCATGAAGTACACGCAGCTCGGACGCACGGGACTCAAGGTCAGCCGACTCGTTCTCGGCACGATGAACTTCGGTCCTCAGACAGACGAACCCACCAGCCACGGCATCCTGGACGCCGCGCTCGATGCGGGTCTGAACTTCGTAGACACGGCCAATGTCTATGGGTGGGGTGAGAACAAGGGCCGCACCGAGGAGATCATCGGTAGCTGGTTCGTCCAGGGCGGCGGTCGACGGGACAAGACCGTTCTGGCCACGAAGGTGTACGGGAGTATGGCCGGCGACGGAGACCCGTGGCCCAACCACGACCGGCTGTCGGCGCTGAACATCCGGCGGGCCGTTGAGGCCAGCCTCAAGCGGCTCCAGACCGACTACATCGACCTTTACCAGTTCCACCACATCGACCGCCGGACCCCCTTCGAGGAGATCTGGCAGGCCGTCGACGTCCTGATCCAACAGGGGAAGATCCTCTACGCAGGGTCCTCGAACTTCCCCGGCTACAAGATCGCCCAGGCAAACGAGACCGCCGCGCGGCGGGGGACGGTCGGGCTGGTCAGCGAGCAGTGCCTCTACAACCTCGCCGAGCGGCGCGCGGAGATGGAGGTCATCCCAGCCGCCCAGGAGTACGGACTCGGCATCATCCCCTGGTCCCCGCTGCACGGCGGCCTGCTGGGCGGTGTGATCAAGAAAGAGGTCGAGGGCAGCCGCCGCGCCTCCGGGCGGTCGGCCGATGCGCTGGCCAACACCTCCGTACGGGCCCAGGTCCAGGCGTACGAGGACCTGCTCGACAAGAACGGCCTGGAGCCCGGCGAGACGGCGCTGGCCTGGTTGCTGACGCGCCCCGGGGTCACCGGCCCGATCGTCGGGCCGCGCACGGCCGAGCAGCTGGAGAGCGCACTGCGCGCCCTGGAGCTGGAGCTGAGTGACGAGCTGCTGATGGCCCTGGACGAGATCTTCCCCGGTCCGGGACCGTCCCCGGAAGCCTTCGCCTGGTGAGCAGGTAGGTGTACGTACGGTGGCCGTCGTCCCTTCGTCCCGGGGCGGCGGCCATCCCCCGTTCAAGCGGGCATCAAAGTGCCTGGTTCGCGGTGTCGAAGAAATTCAGACCCGTGTCCAGCGCCGCGTCCATGATGGTGTGGCTGTCGACCTCATTGGTCTGCGGGCCGAAGTTCATGGTGCCGAGGACGAGACGGCTGACTTTGAGTCCGGTGCGTCCGAGCTGCGTGTACTCCATGGCCCCAAGCCGACGCCTTCGAGTCCGCTCGAAGCAAGAGCGGCCCGGAACGCGCCCTGCCCCCGGCACGGTGCCGGGGGCAGGACGTCGCGCGAATGCCTCGCGTGAGCGGCTACGTCACTTCAGGTACACGATGCCGTCCGTGGTGATCGCCGGCCGCCCGGAGGTGGCCACGACGACGATCTTGACGGTGTGCTTGGCGCTGCTGGTCCAGCTCTTCGTCCACAGCGCGTCGCGGTACTTGGTGGTGCTGGACTTCAGGTCCACCGTGGACACCTTGACCCCGTCCACATAGACGTACACCTGGCCGGAGGTGGTGGCCCTGGAGGCGATCAGGGCGACCGAGCGGCCGGTGAACGTCCAGCTCAGGCTCGCGTTCTTCGACGAGCTGGAGTACGACTTGCCGCCGAGGTAGCTGGACGAGGACTTCGTCGTCCAGGTGCCGGTCTTCGTCGCCGAGCTCTCCTGGACGATGACCGGCGTGCCGGAGACCGATGCGGCGGCGGTGTTGCCGGCCAGGTCGTACGCGGTCATGGCCCAGCTGGTCGCGACGCCCGACTTCGCGGTGTGCGAGGCGCTGGTGGTCGTCGGGCCGTAGGTCTTGGCGACCGGGGCGGTGAGCCTGACCTCCTTGAGCGAGGCGGCGTCGGTGGCCTTCCACTTCAGGGTGAGCGGTACGGCCGTGGTGTTCACCGTGCCGGTGCGCAGGGCCAGGTTGGGCTTGGTGGTGAAGGAGGGCGCCGTCTGGTCGGCGACGACGGTGGCCGCCGTGGACGTGGTGACCTTGCCCGACTGGTGGGTGGCCCGCACCTGGACCTTGTGGGAGCCGACGGCGAGCGTGGCCTTGGCCGAGGTGGCCGTCCCGGCGGTGGTGGCGACGGACTTGCCGTCGACCAGCAGTTCGTACTTGGAGACGAACGCGCTCGGGGTGCTCGCCGACCAGCCCACGGTGACCGCGGACTTGGTGTAGTACGTCGTGCCCGAGAGCCCGGCGCCGGTCACCGACTTGATGGCCAGTCCGGTGACGGGGCCCGCGGCGAGGCTGCGGATCGCGGGCAGCTGCCCGTACAGCTTGGTGCCGGGGCACTCGGTGTTGAAGCCGTCGCGGTGCCCGGATATCTGGTTGAACGGGTACTTCGTACCGGCGGTGAACGTCTTCCTGAAGCCGTTGGAGCCATTGGCGCCCGCGGTGAGCGTCGTGGTGCCCGCCGGGTCGCCCTTGTACTGGCCGAGCTTCCATGCGGCGATCCGTGCCACGGAGGTGGTCACCGCAGTGGGAGCGGTCGCGCCCGTGTACGTACCGATGACCGCGATGCCGGTCGACTCGCGGTTGAAGCCGTAGGTGTGCGCGCCGAGGACCGGCCGGTCCACGCCGCCCTTACGGCCCTCGAAGACCGTCCCGCACTTGTCGACCACGAAGTTGTAGCCGAGGTCCTTCCACCCGTTGGCCTTGACGTGGAACGTGTACAGGCTGCGCACGATCGCCGCGGAGTCGGCGCAGGAGTATGTGCTGCTCCCCGCGGTGTGGTGGACGAAGACGGCCTTGATGGTGTCCAGGTACTCCGGTGCCTCCGGGCTCATCGACTCGTCGGCACCCCAGCCCGCACGCGAGGTGATGGGCGGCTTCGGCACGCTCGACGACGGCGCGGGCGGCAGCGTCTTGGACGGGGTCGGACTCGCGGACGGCGAGGGGCTCTGGCTCGCCGGGGGAGTGGGCGCCTGTGTGGCCGGGGCAGACGGGGTGGGCGACGCCGGTTCGGACGGAGTGGCCTCGGCGGGCGGTTCCGTGCTGTCGTCGGGCGCGGGCGACTCGGGGGTGGTGGAGTCCGTCTCGTCGGCGGAGGGCGTGGCCGAGGGGTCGTCCGCAGTGGGGAGGTCGGCGGCGAACGCGGCCGGGTCGGCGTCGAGGGTGCCGCTGCGGCCCGGGTCCACGGTGTCCAGCCGCAGCCCCGCGGGCAGCTTCGAGGAAACCTTGCCGCCCGCGTTGATCCGTACCTCGACCCCGTTGGACGGGCCCACCCAGCGCGGCTCGGTGGTCCCACGTACGCCGGCCCGGCCGGCCTCCGTACGTCCGTCGACGTCGGTTTCGAGCGGAAGCCAGGACGTCCAGTTCCCGTTGGCGGCGGACCGGGTCCGTACCTCCACGGCTCCGGCGACCTTGGCCGCCGGGTCGGTCCAGGTGATGCCCAGCATGCTGAACGGCGCGGTGTCCCGCTTGTCGAGGGAGGCGGACGTGCCGTCGCCGCCGACCTTGAGCGCGGTCGCGCGCACATCGGCCTTGGCCGGGGCGGACTTGGTGTCCGAGTCCACCGAGGGGTTGCCCGTCACCCCCTCGAAGACCAGGACGCCCGCCAGGGCGGAGGTGGCCACGGCAGCCGTGACCCAGATTCTCTTCTTCGATCTCAAGTCGTACCCCAAGGATCGCTTAAGGACGGTCATTACGTCAGAGGCTGCGGCAGGCGACAGCACCGGTCGTCACAGGACCAGTGGGGGGTACGAGTGCTACCACGCGCATACAGCGAAGGCACAGCTTGCCATGGTCCGACGCCGTGGTGTCCACGCGGGTGGCATCGAGCCGGTCCGGGGAGCGCCGGGTGGTACGTCAGGGACGCTCCGGCCGGGTCCGGACCGCGAACCGGTCCAGTGCCGCCAGCACCGCCCGGCTCGTCGCCGGACCGCCCAGATGCCCCGCACCGCCGATCACGGTCAGTTCCGCGTCCGGCCACGCCTTCGTCAGCTCCCACGCGGTGATCAGCGGCCCGCCCAGGTCGAACCGCCCGTGCACCAGCACGCCCGGAATCCCCGCCAGCCGCCCCGCGTCCCGGATCAGCTGCCCCTCCTCCAGCCAGGCACCCCGGGAGAAGTAGTGCGAGCAGATCCGTACCAGCGCCTGCCGCGCCCGGTCGGGGCGGCCGCTGTACGGCGGCGGACCGGTGTACGTCTCCTGGGAGAGCACCGCGTCCTCCCAGGCGCACCAGTCGGCCGTCGCCCTCTCCCGTACACCGGCGTCGGGGCTCTCCATCCGCCGGGCGTACGCGGCGAGGACGTCCGGAGTCGCGCCGCTCCCGGCCTCCGGCACACCCGCCCGGAACAGGTCCCATGCCTCGGGGAAGATCTGTCCGGCGCCCCGGTACAGCCAGTCGATCTCGCTGCGCCGGGTCGTCGTGACCGCCGGAATCACGATCTCGGAGACCCGTTCGGGGTGCTGCTCGGCGTAGGCGAGGATCAGCGTCGAGCCCCAGGAACCGCCGTACAGCAGCCAGTTGTCGATCCCGAGGTGGCGGCGCAGCCGCTCCATGTCGGCGATCAGCCGGTCGGTCGTGTTGAACCGCATGTCGGTGGCCGGGTCGCTCGCGTGCGGGGTGGAGCGGCCGCAGCCCCGCTGGTCGAAGAGGACGACGCGGTAGCGGTCCGGGTCGAAGTACTGCCGGGAGCGCTCGGTGCACCCCGAGCCGGGACCGCCGTGCACGACGAGTGCGGGTTTGCCGTCCGGATTGCCGCACACCTCCCAGTACACGAGGTTGCCTTCCCCGACATCGAGCATGCCGTGCTCGTACGGTTCGATCGGCGGGTACTTCTCGTCGGGCTCGCGGTCCATGGCGCGGCGGCTCCTTCGGCTCGGCGGGCAGACTCGGCGGGCAAAGGGGCCAGCGTAGAGCGGGCGTAGCCTGTTCGTTGTGAATTCCGTACCCCGGGTACTGGCCGTACTCGACGAACTGCTGACCGCCGCCGCCCACGACGACCGCGGCGCGCTGTGGCAACTGGCCGAGCAGGGTCGGGAGTTGGACGCCAACCTGGTGCGCCTTCCGCAGGGCGCGGAGGTCGGTGAGCATCAGGAGGACGTCCTGGACGTCCTTCTCGTCGTCATCGCGGGCAGCGGCCGGATCGTGGCCGGGGGCGGCGACGTACTGAACCTGGCCCCGACCACGGTCGTCTGGCTGCCCCGCACCTCGCGCCGTGCGCTCGTCGCGGGACCGGAGGGGCTGGCGTACGTGACGGTCCACCGTCGCCGCCCCGGCCTGACCGTCAAGCCCTCGACGGCCCACGAGGGCGGCGAGGCGCCCTGCATGCTGGACCGGGTCTGCCCCGAGTGCGGCCGGCTCTCGCAGGACCCGGAACCGGTGTTCTGCAGCCGGTGCGGGGAGCGGTTCCCGGAGCGCTGAACGTCCGGCCCGGCCTGCTCCCCGCCGCGCGGGGCCCAGGCCTCCCGGATCCTTCCAGCCCTTCCGCATGGACAAAATTCACAGGGGCATTACCTCGCATACAGAGCTAAAATGGGCAGATGGCGGCGGGTGATCTCCCCGATGAGCTCGCCGGACTCCTGCCCCGCATACAGAGGCTCGCCCGGCGACGCCTGTGGAGTGACATGGGCGCCCCCCGGCTGCGCGGGGCACACGCCGAGCTGCTGCGGCTGGTGGCCGCCGAGCCCGGCATCCGGGTCTCGACGGCCGCACACAGCCTCTGTCTCGCGGCCAACTCGGTCAGCACCCTGGTGAACCACCTCGTCGCCGAAGGACTGCTGCGACGCGAGAAGGACCCCGGGGACGGGCGCGCCGCGCTGCTGTATCCCACTTCGGCGGGGATCGGGAAGCTGCGCGACTGGCGCGCCCGCCGCGAGGCGCTCTTCCGCGAACACCTGGCCCGGCTCGGCCCGGACGACCGGGCGGCGCTCGCCGCCGCGCTCCCGGCCCTGCGCGGACTGGCCGACTCCCTGCGCGAGGGGGACCCACTGCGAGAAGGGGATGAGATCGCGTGACCACGGCAACCGACCCGGCCCCCGCCCTCAACTGCACCGGCCTGAGCTACAGCTTCGGCGATGCGAAAGCCGTCGACGGGCTGGATCTGCTGGTCGGCCAGGGCGAGGTGTTCGGCCTCCTCGGCCCCAACGGCGCGGGCAAGACCACCACCATGCGCGCGATCACCACACTCCTGCCCGTACCGCCCGGCGTCATCGAGGTCTTCGGCCACGACGCGGCCCGGCACAAGATGGCCGTACGGCGCCTGCTCGGCTACGTACCGCAGCAGCTGTCGGCCGACGCGAACCTCACCGGCCGGGAGAACGTCCAGCTCTTCGCCCGCGTCTTCGACGTACCCCGCCGCCAGCGCGCCGCGCGGGTCTCCCAGGCGCTGGACGCGGTCGGCCTCGGCGAGGTCGCGAACCGGCTCGCCGGCACGTACTCCGGCGGCATGGTCCGCCGCCTCGAACTCGCCCAGGCCCTGGTCAGCGCGCCCCGGCTGATGATCCTGGACGAGCCGACCATCGGCCTCGACCCGATCGCGCGGGACAGCGTCTGGGACCGCATCACCGAGATCCGGACCGGCACCGGGATGACCGTGCTGGTCACCACCCACTCGATGGACGAGGCCGACCAGCGCTGCGACCGGCTCGCCCTGATGCACCTCGGCAGACTCCGCGCGCTCGGCACGCCCGCCGAGCTGAAGAACGAACTCGTCGCCCACCGCCGGGAATCCGGCGAGACGGGTCTTCCGCCGCCGTCCCTGGAGGACGTCTTCCGCCACCACTCCGGAAGCGGACTGAACGACCTGGGCTCGGGCTCCGACGAAGGGAAAGGAGCGTTCCGAGATGTCCGCCGTACCCGTCGCACCGCATCCCGCCTCGGCTGAGTCCGGCTCCCCGCCCGACCAGCGCTTCGCACTGCTGCTGACCCCGCCACCGCCTCGCACCGCCTGGCGCGTCGTACCGGCGAGAG
The DNA here is from genome assembly GCF_045207325.1 of Streptomyces sp. NBC_00846. Lineage (NCBI taxonomy): Bacteria > Bacillati > Actinomycetota > Actinomycetes > Kitasatosporales > Streptomycetaceae > Streptomyces > Streptomyces sp. NBC_00846. The sequence goes on from NZ_CP108846.1 coordinate 4,293,151, forward strand.
TGGCCGCGATGTGCGCCGTCGAAGCCCAGAAGCTGCTCCACGACCGCACCGAGATCTACACCCGCGCCGTCCAGCCCGCCCTCTGGCTGCTGATCTTCGGCGAGACCTTCTCCCGTATCCACGCCATCCCCACCGGGGGCGTCCCCTATCTCGACTTCCTCGCGCCCGGCATCATCGCCCAGTCGGCCATGTTCATCGCGATCTTCTACGGCATCATGATCATCTGGGAGCGGGACTCCGGCGTCCTCACCAAACTCATGGTCACCCCCACGCCCCGCACCGCCCTGGTGACGGGCAAGGCGTTCGCCGCCGGGGTGAAGGCGGTGATCCAGGCCGCGGTCGTCATCGTGATCGCCGCCCTGCTGGGCGTGGGCATGACGTGGAACCCGCTGCGTCTGCTCGGTGTCGTGCTGGTGGTCGTGCTCGCCTCGGCGTTCTTCTCCTGCCTGTCGATGTCGATCGCCGGGATCGTGCTCACCCGTGACCGGCTGATGGGCATCGGCCAGGCCATCACGATGCCGCTCTTCTTCGCCTCGAACGCGCTCTACCCGGTCGCGCTGATGCCCGGCTGGCTCCAGGCCGTCAGCAGGGTGAACCCGCTGAGTTACGAGGTCGATGCCCTGCGCGGACTGCTCATCGGCACCCAGGCCCACCTCGGCCTCGACCTCGCGGTCCTCGCCTTCGCGGCCCTGGTCGGCATCGTCGCCGCCGGTTCGCTGCTGGGGCGCCTGGCCCGCTGAGCGGCCTGGGGCCGCCGGGGCCCAGGCGGCGGGGGAGAGGGTGAGGGCGGGGACGGCCAGGTCCTTGGAGTCGCGGACGTGGACGGTGTGGGGGCAGGTGGCGACTCATCGGTGTGCCGCAACACCTGAGCTCAAGCCCGGCAGCACCCCTCACCCGGAAACGAACGTGACAGAAGAGCCCCCAACTGTCACGTCGGCACGAGACCTTGTGGGCCTGCCCAGCGCCGATGCCGTGGACCGAACGGTCGGGAGAAATCACGTGGAAGAGCCCGGCGCGGACGGACATGATGGCGCGATGACCAGTAGTCGTGCGATGCCCGTAGAGGCCCTGCTCGTTGTGGACGTCCAGTCGGCCGCCGTCTCCGGTGACAGGGCGGTGCCCGGGACGGACCGGCTCGTGGACCGGACCGCGGACCTGATCGCACGGGCCCGGCGGGGTGGGGCGCTCGTCGTGCACGTGCAGAACGACGGGGCGCCCGGGGCCGGCGACGAGCCGCACACGCCCGGCTGGGAACTCCACCACCAGGTCGAGGCGGGCCCAGCGGAGGTCGTCATCCGCAAGACCCGGGACGACGGTTTCCACGAGACGCCGCTGGGCGGCCTGTTGAACGATTCCGGGGTGCGGGCGCTCGCCATCTGCGGCGTGATGTCCGAGATATGCGTCCAGACGACCGCCCGTACGGCGCTGGCGCTGGGGTACCGCGTCGTCATGCCGCACGACGGCCACGCGACGCACGACATTCCCGCCGCACCGGGGATCAGCGACGCGGTCCCGGCCGCCGCGGTCTCCCGGGTCGCCGAATGGGCCCTCGGCAGCGAGCTGGAGGTCGTCGCGCACGCCGCGGACGTCGCGTTCGCGGCCCCGTCCCGGCGGCGCTGATGCGCTAAAACACCTACGTGCATGGGGAGTTGGTCGCACGCCGCTTGTGAGATGGTTGGCTCGTTCCGGGAACCGCGGGGCCCGGTCCTGTCGTCCTCACGCGCGCCCCCACGCGGGCCCCCGGTGTGAGCAAGGTGCTCGACCTGACGAAGACGGCCGAGGAATGCCCGTCCGGGACCGACCACCGTTCCTAGCCAGTGTGCATGAGTGAGTCCTGGACCCACTGATGTGTACTGGGCGCATCCCGAACGGTGTTGGATGCACTCGGTCCCCGCTTTCGCGTCCCGTTCGGCGGCACGCCTTCAGGGGCGTGGTCCGTTGCGGGTGGGCGGGTTCCGTCACGTCTCCGGGTGCCTGGCCCGGCCTGGGCGGTCCGATGCCCCGCACGATCGCTCCGGTCGTGTGGGGGCGGTGCCGTCCGACGCCGGACCGGGTGCCCGAGGGCGCGTCGTCCGATCGCGATGCCGGCGGCATCGTGACGGGACATCTTTCGCTTGGGGGTGGCCAGCGGTTTCTGCCAGTGCTGGGCACCCCACATCGAGGTGTAGGCGGGGTCGACCGCGACGATACTCAGGCCCTGTTCGGCGGCCATGGAGACCAGCCGTGCCTTGAGCTTCCCGGTCGGGATGCCAGAGATCAGGCTGCCGGAACCGTTTCCTGCGGCCGTGTTTCTCGCGGGTCTTCTCGGTCGTGAAGTCGAGGTCTTCGATGCCGATCGCGGTCACGCTGCACCGCTTGGCCCAGTTGATCAGGCGGGTCAGGGCGTGGCGGATCTGGGCGTCGCGGTGCGTGGTGGTGCCGGACAGGTCGTAGAAGAACCGCCGGGGCTCGCCGATGGGGTTGCCGTGTGGGTCGAGGTGGTAGGCGGCGAAGTGGTCGGCGTTGGTGTCGACGCCGATCATGCCCCGGGCGCGGGCCGTCTCCAGCGGGATGGTCTGGACGGCGGGGCGTTGCCAGGACGCGGTGAGGTACCAGCGGCGGCGGTCGGTGTCGAGGTGGATGCGGTAGGCGACGGCCCGGTTCGCTTCGGTGCGGTCGGCCCACTCCTGGCCCCGGTACGCAAACGTCACGGTCGAGGTGAGGGTGTACCGGCCATGAGGGGCGTTGGCCAGGTGCGCGAGCGGGGCGGGAAGCTTGATGGACACTTCGCCGGTGGGGGTGACGCGGATCGTTTCGTTCCCGAACCGCTTCCCCGACTCGCCATCCGCGGCGATGAACCAGCGCTCCGCCTCCCAGCGTTCCCGCCACTGCTCTTCGGTGAGGTGGGCGTCGGCGAGGTGGTGACGGGTGTTGAGAAGGCGTTTGCCGCCCCGTACGACCCGGACGCGTCCGGCCTGCCGGTCACGGACCGCGGCATCGTGCCGGGCTTCCAGCGCCGCGAGACGGCGGGACTTGTGGAACCACTCACCCTTGGAGCGGTAGCCACCGGCTGCCCGCTTGGTGCCCGGTGCGCCGATGGGGAGGGACAGGCGATGCCGCAGCGTCCCGATCCCGGCTTCCAGATTCCGGATGTGCGCCGCCTGACAACGGCGCGCCAGCGCCCACTGATCGTGGGTGGCCTTGGTGATCGCCCCCGCGATCCGCGACGACGACTGTGCGGTCAGGTCCCGCTTACGCGACGCCCAGGTGTCCGCGCTGTGCTCCAGACCATCCGCACAGCGGACCCTGAGGTCACGGGAAGCCAGACGGCCCTGATGCTCACCGACCGCACGCAGGACTATCTCGTCCTGGGGCGTGAGGTGCTTGAGACGGTCCCGGACCGCCACCCCGCAAGGCCCGGGAACCACGAAGGATGCCGCCAACTCCCGCACACCACCCACCACAACACCCCCTCCCTCAGACTGGACACCTGCCACCTGCCCAACGAGCAGCAGACGCCAAGGTCACCCATTCGATCCCAGAACTTCCGTTCCCACTCGGTGAACCCGCCGACAGGACTCACTCCTGCTCACTACAACGCACTTCAGCTCAGCAAACCGACAGCAGCTCACAACCCCCTGGACCTGTTCCCGAGCCCGGGCAGGCCGTACAACACGATCTGCACCGCCAAGTCCTGACGGTCCGGGCCGCCCCAGGGCCGTTGAGGCCCATGCTTCACCGGCCGTGCGGTGCCTTCAGGTTGTCCCGCGACGCCAGGTCCGTGGCACGGTCCTAGCCGGCACCGGCACCGGCGCGTGCGCTGCGGAACAGGGCCGTCCAGAGGAACGGCTCGCCGAAGTGCGGCGATCCGGACGGTTCGTCGTGCATGCGGCGCAGTTCGATCTCCGTCAGGTCGGCGAAGATCCTGCGCAACGACTCCGGCGTGTAGGCCAGGCCGCCATGGAGGCCTCCGGTCTGTTCGTAGAAGGAGGCGTCGGGGAGTTCCGAGCCCATGCCTTTCTCACCGGCCGCGAAGCAGGTGAGGGCGAAGTGGCCGCCGGGCGCGAGGACGTTGTCGAGGAGGCCGAGGTAGCTGATGCGACGGTGCGGCGGCAGGTGGTGGAAGCAGCCCGAGTCGTAGATCAGGTCGTACGGGCCGGTCAGCTCCGCCCCCGCGAGGGCGAACGCGTCGCCGCAGTGAAACCGTACGTCGGCCCCCGCCTCCCGCGCGCGGTCCTCGGCCCAGGCGATGGCCGCCGGGGACAGGTCCACCGCGTCGACCTCGAAACCCAGGGACGCGAGGTGGAGGGCGTTGCGGCCCGGGCCGCAGCCCAGATCCAGGGCGCGCCCCGGGGTGATCAGGCCGCGGTCCACGTACGAGGCGAGGCTCTCGTCGGGCTTCGCCACGAAGAACGGAACCGGCTTCGTCCGGTCCGCGTAGAAGCTGTCCCACCAGGGCGCCCCGTCGGCCGTCCAGCGGTCCGCCTCCCGTGCGAACAGGCCGTCCAGAAGCCTGAGTACGTCGTCCACCGTGCGTATGTCGCGGTCCACGCGATCCCCTTCCCCGGAGGGTGAAAGCGTAGATCCGCGTGCGAGCGTTTGCCGCCCCCGCATCGACGAACCTGCATCCCCCCTAACGCCTGGGCTTTTCGGGGGTGCAGGCGACCATGGAGTGGCAGGAAGGGAGCTGTTTCGGCCCTCCGGGGGTCTGTTTCTTTCGCGATGCTCCGAGTTTCGTGTTCTGAGCTCCCCGTTCCGCTTGTGTGCCGGGCGCGGGCCGGGACCGAGGAGTTGACACCCTGGTAGCAACGGTTCGATGCGCATTCGGACTTGATCGGCGCGTCACCCTCCGCGTGGTCGAGCGCGTGGCGGACACCCCACCGGCCGGGTGGAGCGTGGAGAGTGGGGGCAGCGGTACGGACGACGAAGGAGGACCGATGGTGGGTGTCGTGGCGAACCAGCGGAACGGGGTACCCGGACAGGCCATGGAGGGGCCGGGGGCGCGGGACCGGCTCCTGCGCGCCGGGCGCCAGTTGTTCGCCGCGTACGGGTATGCGCACACGAGCGTCGAGTCTCTGTGCGAACAGGCGAAGGTGCCCGTCCACATCTTCCGGCAGGAGTTCGTCTCGCGGGAGGTGCTCCTGATGGCGATCTACGACGAGGTCGCGACCCACGGGCTGCGCGCCGCCGAGAACGCCCTGATGGCCGAGGGGATGGAGGACTGCCCGACGGCGCAACGAGTCCGGCTGCTCTTCGACGCCTATGTGAGGGCTGTCACCGAGGACCCGTGCGCGGCCAGGGTGGCGTTCGTCGAGGTGCTGGGGGTGAGCAGGGAGGTGGACAACCATCTCGCGACCTGGCGGGCGATGTGGATCGAGTTCCTGACTTCCGAGGCCGAGCGGGCCGTGCGACGGGGCGAGGCGGTGCCGAGCGATCACGCCGTGACGGTTACGGTGCTGAACCACTCGGTGGACGAACTCATGGCCCATCACGGCCGCAGGCCCCGGCAGGTCGACGCCGAGTGGCTGACCGATGAGCTGACCCGGCTCTCGCTGGCCATGATCCTGCCGTCCTGACACGCCCCGTTGCCGGGACGGCAAAGCCGGACGGCGAATAATGGGGCAATGGAAGAAGACGGACAGCGCCCGGCGCACGTCGAGCGAACGGACGACGAGATCTCGACCGTCCTGACCGGCGTCGGGCCGAGGCTGCGCACCCTGCGCCAGGAGCGCGGCACGACGCTGGCACAGCTCAGCGAGACGACCGGGATCTCCCTCAGCACCCTCTCGCGCCTGGAGTCGGGCGGCCGTAAACCCACGCTCGAACTGCTGCTACCGCTGGCCAAGGCGTACGGCGTGCAGTTGGACGAGCTCGTCGGCGCCCCGGCCACTGGCGACCCGCGCATCCACTTCCGCCCTTTCACCCGGGACGGCATGACCTTCGTGCCCCTGACCCGGCACCTCGGCGGGCTGCACGCGTACAAGCAGATCCTGCCCGGCGGGCGCGGGGCCACGGGGCCGCTGGAGCAGCGGGTGCACGAGGGATACGAGTGGGTGTACGTACTGGCGGGGCGGCTGCGGCTGGTGCTGGGTGAACACGATCTGGTGTTGACGGCTGGTGAGGTCGCCGAGTTCGACACGCGTACGCCGCACGCGTGGGCCAGCGCCGGGCCCGATCCGGTCGAATTCCTCAGTCTGTTCGGGCGGCAGGGCGAGCGGATGCATGTGAGGGCCCGGCCTGCGGAGCGGTGAGGTGCCGCATGCCGTTGCCCGGTCTGTCGCGGCCGGTCAGGGACGGGCCGTGTACGGGCCGCCCAGGCCCCACGCCTGGTGCATCGCGTCGGCGAACGCGGCCGCGAGTCTGTGTTCGCCGGTGGGACCGGGGTGCGTCCCGTCGTAGGTGTCCCGGTGGATGTCGTATCCCGGTGGGCGGGAGGCCAGCAGGATCGGTGACATCGGGTCGTCGAGGTCGGCGACGGCCTTCGCCAGGAGTTCGTTGAAGCGGTCGCACTCGGCGGCGAACGGGGCGTCCGACTCGGCCCGTACGTTCGGTATCACGGGCAGGAGCACCATCTTGACGTGCGGGTTCGCGGCGCGGGCCGCCGTGATGAACGCCCTTGCGTTCAGGGCTGTTTGGCCACTGTCCGTGTAGAACCCGAGGTCTATCAGGCCGAGCGAGACGAGCAGGACGTCCGTACGGTGCTCGGTGACCGTGTCGGCGATCACCGGGGCCATGTGCAGCCAGCCCTCGCCCCAGCCGGCCAGATGGGCGCGGGCCTCGGCGGGGAAGTCCGGTGCGCCGTACTCGTCACCGCCGGGGGTGTCCGCCCCGGTGTCGTACAGCTCGCTGCGCGGGCCGACGATCGCGAACGGGGCGCCGAGGGTGGCAGACAGGTGCTGCCACATCCGGTAGCGCCAGGTGAAGTCGCCGGCGCGGCCGATCGTCATGGAATCGCCGACAAACGTGAAACGCATGGCGTCATCATCGCGGATCACGCCTGCGACCTGCGACGTGACGATGGACACTTGCGGCATGCCTTCGTATCTGACTGTGTCCGGAGCCGTCGCGCTGCTCCTCCTCGCCGGGGCGGCTCCGGCCGTGGCCGGGGACGGGGCCGATCAGAGCTTCACGATCGAGGACCCCCGGATCACCGAGTCCAGCGGCCTCGCGGCGAGCCGCGCCCACCCCGGCGTCTACTGGACGCACAACGACAGCGACGACGGCCCGTACGTCTACGCCGTCGACTCCCGCACCGGGAAGACCGTCGCGACGATCACGATGCGCGGGGTGGGTCGGCCGCGTGACGTGGAGGCCATCTCGCTCGGGCCCGACGGCGATCTGTACGTCGGTGACATCGGCGACAACCTGAACGGCAGCTGGGACCACGTCTGGATCTACCGCTTCCCGGAACCGAAGCAGCTGCGGGACGCGACGGTCGACGCCACACAGTTCGACGTGAAGTACGCGGACGGCCCGCGCAACGCCGAGGCGCTGATGGTCCACCCCACGACCGGGCGGGTCTACATCGCGTCGAAGAACGAGGACGGCGGCGGACTGTACGAGGGCCCCACGAAGCTCATCACCGGCGCCACCAACGTCTTCCGCCGGGTGGGGGAGGTGCCGTGGGTGACGGACGGGGCGTTCTCGCCGGACGGCAAGGAGCTGGTGCTGCGCTCGTACTTCAGCGCCCGTGGGTACGTCTTCGAGAACGGCAGGCTCGGCGCCGATCACGCGGTCAGCGCTCCGCTGCAGCGGCAGGCCGAGTCGGTGACGTACACGGCGGACGGCTCGGCGCTGATGTTCGGCTCGGAGGGGAAGCGGAGCGATGTCGTGCGGGTGGACCTGGACGGAGCTGGAGCCGGAAGCGGAGGCGGAGGCGGGGACGCCGGGAAGTCGCCGTCCCCGGGCGGCGAATCGTCGGCGTCGTCCGCCGGAGCGAAGGACGGGGACGCGAAGGGGACGACCCTGACCGGTGTGCTGGTGCTCGCCGGGATCGGCGTCCTGGTGTTCATGGGACGGCGACGGAAGGGGAACTGACTTTCGGGCCCGCCACGGTGCGCATAGGGTCGGGCAGCTATGGAGAACCGAATGATTCCCGGCGCCGGGCCCTTCGCCACCGCCCGGCTGGACGCGCTGCCGCTGCGGGTCGGGTACGCGGACGAGATGGCGGCCGTGCTCGACGACCCCGCCCTGCACGCGTACACCGGAGGCGCCCCGGAGACCCCCGGCGAGCTGCGGGCCCGCTACGAACGCTGGACCGCCGGTTCGCCGGACCCCGGCGTGGACTGGTGGAACTGGGTGCTGCGGGTACGGGACGAGGGCCGGCTGGCCGGTTACGTACAGGCGACGCTGAACGCGCGTGACGCGGAGGCGGAGATCGCCTGGGTGGTCGGAACGCGGTGGCAGGGGCAGGGGTACGCGAAGGAGGCGGCGGTCGGGCTGGTGGCTCACCTGATGGAGGTGGGGGCGGTGCGTACAGTCGTCGCCCACGTCCATCCGGACCATGACGCCTCCGCCGCCGTGGCCGCCGCGGCGGGGCTGGTACCGACGGAGCAGTGGTGCGAGGGCGAACGGGCGTGGGAGAGGACTGACCCGCCGTTGTCAGTGGCCGGTGCGAGAGTTGGCACACGTACGGACAGCACTTGCGGAGGGGACCTCATGGGCACCTGGGACACCGGCCATTTCGACAACGACACCGCTGCGGACTTCTCGGGGGAGATCGACGATGCGCCGGAGGCGGGGCGGGAAGCGGTGATTCGCAAGGCCTTGGAGAGTGCGATCGCTCCCTCGGACTACTTGGACAGCGACGACGCCGTGATCGCCGTCGCGTCTGCCGCGCTGGTCGCCTCCCAGTGCCCGGGTGGCGAGCCGGTGACCACCGCGTACGGCCCCGACAAGCCGCTGCCCGTCCTCGCGACGGACCTGCGCCCCCTCGCGGTGAAGGCCCTCGACGCGGTGCTGGGCGAGAACTCGGAGCTGCGCGAGCTGTGGGACGACGCGGGGGACAAGGAGTGGGCCCCGGGCATAGCCGGGCTACGGGAGATCCTGGTGGCGGCGGCCGGCTGATCAGCTCCGGGGACGCCCCGCCCGGATCAGCTCGGCGACATCGAGGTTCACCGGGGCGCCGATCGAATCGGGCAGCGTGGCCGTCTGCCCGGGGGCGTACACCTGGTGGCTGTCGTAACCGCCGCCCATGGGCTCGGTCAGGACATGCACCCGGCCGTGCTTGCGGTCGACGATCACGTAGACCGGGATCTTGGCCTCCGCGTAGGCGGCGACCTTGTTGCGCAGGTCGTTGTTGTAGTTGCTGGAGGTGACCTCCAGCACGAGGCGGAAGACGGCGGGGTCGTAGCAGTTGTTCTCGATCAGATGCTCGTCGAGATCGGCGTCGACGATCGCCAGGTCGGGGATGGCGTAGTCCTCGGGACCGCTGGGGAGCCACAGACCGATGCCCTGAAGGACGTCGGATTCCTTGCCGTGGAGGTCTGCGGCCAGGAACGGAATCATGCTCTTGGTCAGCGCGTCGGCGTGCCGGCCGTCCGGCAGCGGGGCCACAGTGACGACGCCTCCGATGATCTCGACGCGGTAACCCGGATGCTGCTCCATGAGGCTGTTGGCTGTTTGGAGCAACGATTCCATCGCGGGCCTCCTGACTCGGTGTTGTCGAGGTCATCGTCGTCGGACGACACCGCCGCCCACGCCCGGAAGCCGTTCCGCCACCCGGCCGAGTGAACGGCGAAGGGCCCCGCGCACCTGATGTGCGTGGGGCCCTCCGGACGCGTAACCGCGTACCCGTTACAGCTTCTCGATCACGTAGTCGACGCAGGCCGTCAGCGCCTGGATGTCCGCCGGGTCGATCGCCGGGAACATCGCCACGCGCAGCTGGTTGCGGCCCAGCTTGCGGTACGGCTCGGTGTCGACGATGCCGTTGGCGCGCAGCACCTTGGCGACGGCCGCGGCGTCGATCTCGTCCGCGAAGTCGATCGTGCCGATCACCTGGGAGCGCTTCGCCGGGTCGGTGACGAACGGGGTCGCGTACTTGGACTCCTCCGCCCAGCCGTACAGGCTCCGCGCCGAGGCGGCCGTGCGGCCGGTGGTGAAGTCCAGGCCGCCCTGGGTGTTCATCCAGGTCAGCTGCTCGTTCAGGAGGAACAGCGTGGCCAGGGCCGGGGTGTTGTACGTCTGGTTCTTGAGGGAGTTGTCGATCGCCGTCGGCAGGCTGAAGAACTCCGGGATGTGGCGGCCCGACGCGTGGACGCGCGCGGCGCGTTCCAGGGCGGCCGGGGAGAAGACGCCGATCCAGAGCCCGCCGTCGGAGGCGAAGGACTTCTGCGGGGCGAAGTAGTAGACGTCCGACTCGGTGATGTCGACCGGCAGGCCGCCCGCGCCGGAAGTGGCGTCCACCAGGACCAGGGAGCCCTCGTCGGCGCCCGCGACGCGCTTGACGGGCGCGGCGACACCGGTCGAGGTCTCGTTGTGGGTGAACGCGTAGACGTCCACGCCCGCCTCGGCGCTCGGTTCCGGGTGGGTGCCCGGGTCGGAGGCGATCACGGTCGGGTCGGCCAGCCACGGGGCGAGCTCGGCGGCCTTCGCGAACTTCGACGAGAACTCGCCGAAGGCGAGGTGCTGGGACTTCGTCTCGATGAGCCCGTGCGTCGCGATGTCCCAGAAGGCGGTGGAGCCGCCGTTGCCCAGGATCACCTCGTATCCCTCGGGGAGGGAGAAGAGGTCGCGCACGCCCTGTCGCACCGCGCCGACCAGGTTCTTGACCGGGGCCTGGCGGTGGGACGTACCGAGAAGAGACGTACCGGTGGCGGCCAGCGCGTCGAGCGCCTCCGTCCGCACCTTGGAAGGACCGGCGCCGAAGCGTCCGTCGGCGGGCTTGATGTCAGCGGGAATCTGGATATCGGCCACGAACCGGAGCGTAGTACCTCAAGGACGGAGTCGAGGACCGTGTCCGTCGGATGAGACACCCGCTCCGGTACGTGGATGGCCTACGGGGAGGCCGTGGGGGACGTCGCTCAGCCCAGTTCCACCGGCAGGTCGTACAGGTCGTTCTGGGTGACGATCGGCTTGTTCCGCAGTTCGGACGCCGGAACGGCGAGCTCAAGGTCCGGGAACCGCTCGTACAGCGCGGGCAGCGCCACGCCGGCCTCCAGCCGGGACAGCGCCGCACCCGGGCAGACGTGCGGGCCGTGGCCGAACGCGATGTGGCGGTTGGGGGAGCGGGTGATGTCGAAGTCACCGGCCGTCGGTCCGTGCTGCGCCTCGTCGCGGCCGAGCGCGCCGAAGGAGACGATCAGCGCCTCGCCCTTGGGCAGGACCTTCTCGCCCACCTCGACGTCCTCCGTGGCGAACCGGATCAGGACATGGGACGTGGGGGTGTTCCAGCGCAGCGTCTCCTCGATCACGTTCTCCCACGGCACCTCCCCGCTCAGCACCTGCTTGCGCTGCTCGGGGTGGGTCTGGAGCGCGGCGACCGCGTTGACGACGAGGCTGATCGTGGTCTCGTGACCGGCCGCGATGATCAGCTGGAGGGTGTTGACGATCTCCTCGTCGGTGAGGTGGTCGCCGTCCTCCGAGGCCGCGATCAGGGCGCTGGTGAGGTCGTCGCCCGGGTTCTCCCGCTTGGCGTCGACGATCTTCGTGAAGAGCGCGGTGAGGTCCGCCATCATCTGCGGGACCTCCTCGGGCGGAGTCTGCGTCGAGAAGAACTTCTCGAAGAGCTCCTTCAGCCGCGGGTGGTCCGCGCTGTCCACGCCCATCAGCTCGCTGATCACGTTCATCGGCAGCGGGTACGCGAATTCCGCCTTCAGGTCGACCTTCTCGCCCTCGGGCAGCGCGGCCAGCCGGTCCAGGCTCGCCGTGGTCAGCGCCTCGATGCCGGCCCGCAGCCGCTCCACCCGCTTCACGGTCAGCGCCTGCGCGACCAGGGTGCGCAGTCGGCGGTGGTCCGCGCCGTCGACGGTGAGCATGGAGCGGCCCGGGTTGGCGAGGCCGATCAGCGGCCAGTCCATCGGTATCTCGCCGCGCTGCCAGGCGCCCCAGACATTGATGTCCTTCACGAGCCGGCTGTCGGTGAGCAGCTGCCGCGCCTCCGCGTGGTGGGTGACCGCGTAGCAGTGCACCCCGCCCGGCAGTTCCACCTCGGCGAGCGGGCCCGCGGCCCGCAGCCGGGCGCTCTCGCCGTCGAGGTCGGTGACGAAGGGGTCGAGGGCGATCCGGGTCATCTCTGGCCTCCGAGGGCGGTCTTGAGGGTGCTTCCGTTGATGGCGTTGAGGGCGGGCGTGGGCGTGAAGACCACCGGCAGGTCCGTCAGGCCGCGCAGCCACGGGGACGGACGTCGGGTGAGCTGCTCGGCGGGGACGGCGAGGTCGATGTCCGGGAGCCGGTCCAGCAGCACTTCGATGCCGGTACGGGCGATGACCTCGGCGGTCTCCTGGGCCGGGAACGGGCATCGGTGCTCGCCGTGGCCGAAGGAGAGGAACGCGTTGTTGCCGCCGGTCAGCGCGGAACCGTCGGTACGGACCTGCGGGTCCGCGTTGGCGGCGGCGATGCCCAGCAGCAGCAGGTCGCCCGCCTCGATGTGGCGCCCGCCGAGACGGGTGTCGCGCGACGCCCAGCGGCCCGCCACGTTCTGCGTCGGGGTGTCCTCCCAGAGCACCTCGTTCATGGCCTCGGCGACGCTGTGCCGGCCGCCCGAGAGGGAGGCGGCGAACCGGTCGTCGGTGAGCATCAGCCGCAGCGAGTTGCCGATCCAGTCGGCGGTCGGCTGGTGGCCCGCGGCCATCATGACCATCAGGTCCTGGGCGATCTCCTCGTCGGTGAAGCCGCCGGTGTCGGCGAGCATCCGCGTCGCGACGTCGTCACCGGGCGCGGCGTGCTTGTCGACCAGCAACTGGACCATGGACGAGGCGAGGTGCTGCTGCCCGGCCAGCGCCCGCTCCCGGCCGTCGATCATGTCGTTGATCGAGCCGACGAGCTCCGCGCCGACGGTGTTGCTGAAGCCGTAGATCTTCGCCAGGACGAGGGCGGGGAGCAGCATCGCGTACTCGGCGATGATCTCCGTCCCGTCCGTGGAGCAGAACCGGTCGACGAGCGCGTCGGCGAACTCCTCCGCGTACCGCTTCAGGGCGAACGGGTCCACGGACTCCAGCGCGTTGCTGATCATCGCGGCGCGTTCGGTGTGCCGGGGGCCGACCGTGTAGAGGATCGACGGCTGCTTGCGGCCGATCATCGGCAGCAGCGGCCAGTCGTCCGGGATGCGGTCCCACTGGTTCCACAGGTCGGAGTCGCGGCTGAACAGCACCGGGTCACCGGTGACCTGGTGCAGTTCGCGGTAGCCGAGCACGAGCCAGGCGGGCACGTCGCCGTCGAGGACGACGGGTGCCACGGCCCCGTGATCGCGGCGCATCTCCCGGTACAGCCGGGTCGGTTCGGTCTGGAACCGAGGGCCGGAGAGCGGCGCGCGGCCCTGGGACACGGGGCAGCCGGCGGGCGGCGCCGGGGGCTGGGTCACGAGGTGGGCTCCGGGGTCTTCGCCGGTGTGATCTCCGGACTGGCGGCGGACGGACGGGCGGCGGGCGGACCGGAATCGGACGGACCGGCGGCGGACGGGGTGGCGGTCTTGCGCTGCGAGAGGGCGTACAGGTGCTCGACGAGCGTGATCAGTACGTACTTGCTGGACGAACGGTCCCGGGCGTCGCACTCCACCAGGGGCACGTCGTCCGAGAGGTCGAGCGCCTCGCGTATCTGCTGTTCGGTGTGGAGCGGGCCGCCGAAGTCGTTGCACGCCACGATGAACGGCGTGCCGTGGTGCTCCAGGCGGTCGATCGCGTACCAGGAGTCGGCGAGCCGGCGGGTGTCGACGAGGACGACGGCGCCGAGCGTGCCCGAGAACAGCCGGTCCCACAGGAACCAGAACCGTTCCTGGCCCGGGGCGCCGAAGAGGTACAGCACCGAGCGTTCGTCGAGCGAGATCCGGCCGAAGTCGAAGGCGACGGTCGTGGACGTCTTCGCGTGCACACCGTCGAGGTGATCGACGGCCTCGCCCGCGCGGGTCATGGTCTCTTCCGTGTTCAGCGGACGGATCTCGCTGACGGACCGGACCATGGTGGTCTTGCCGACCCCGAAGCCGCCGACGACAACGATCTTCAGTCCGTTGTCGGCCGTCGGCCGCAGGGCGGCACGGTCAGAGGTTGCGGAGTCCAACGAGCACCTGTTCCAGGATGTCGGGGTCGGGGAGCCGGTCCGCGACACGGGCGGTACGGGGGTGGCGGGCGCTGATCCGGCCGGTGTCCAGCAGATCGGACAGCATGATCCGGACGATGCTGACGGGCAGGCCGAGGCCCGCCGCGATCTCCACGACCGCGGTGGGCAGTTGGCACATCCGCAGGATGGTGACGTGCTCCGACTGCATGCCGGGGGCCGGCTCGCACTCGGAGACCACCAGCGTCACCAGGTCGAACGCGTCCGAATCGGACCGGCTGCGGCCGCCCGTGAGGGTGTACAGCCGGTCCGGGGCGTCGTCCCGGCCGGGGCGGGGGCGAGTCATACGGATGCGGTCGCGTCGGCTGCGGCGGCCTCGGTGGCCGAGGGGGAGCGCGGCGGGGCGCTGAGGTGCTCGCCGAGCTGCTCGACGAGTTCGCTCATGTTGTGGCCGATGAGGCCGACGTCGGCCTCATCGGATGCGACGACCGCGAGATGGGCGCCCGCGCCCGCCTCGACGATGAACAGCACACCGCCGTAGAACTCCGCCATCGCGGACCGCACGCCGCCGGTGCCGTCACCGAACTCGACGGACGCGCCGTGCGAGAGGCTCTGGATACCGGCGGAGATCGCGGCCAGCTGATCGGCCTGATCGACGGAGAGCTCGGGGGTGCGGCACAGCTTGAGGCCGTCCCTGGACAGGACGAGGGCGTGACGGGTGCCGGGGGTGCGCTCCAGGAGCCCCTCCAGCAGCCAGTTGAGCTTCTCGTCGGTGGTCGCGGTCATCGGGTGTTGCCTTCTTCCGGGTGCGGGGGATTGGGCCGGACAGCCTGGCGGAAGCTGCTGAAGCGGGCTGCCTGTTCCTTGGGGTCGGCGGTACGGGGCCGGGGGGTCGCGGCGCCGTCGGAATGGGCGTGGGCACGGGCCTCGGCGGCGGCGAGGGTGCGGCCGCGGGAACGCTTGGGGAGCCCGCTCTCGCCGAACCGGGGGAGGTTGCGGGTGGTCTCGGACGAGGGGGAGTCCGGGGAGTCCGGGACGTCGGCGGCGGGAGCCGTGGTGGCCGCTGTGTGCGCGGGCTCCGGCTCGGGCATCGGCTCGGTCGCCGGGCCGGACGACTGCCCGGCGACCGGGGCCGGGGGCGGCACCTGCGCCGGTACCGGCACCGCGGCCCGGGTGAGGAGCTCCTGCGGGAGCATCATCAGCGCACCCGTGCCGCCGCGCGCGGACGGCCGGAACGACACGGTCAGACCGTGCTTGCGGGCCAGCCGGCCGACGACGGCGAGGCCGAGCCGGGTGCCGGAGAGCCCCGTCAGGTCCTGGTGGTCGGCCGACACCGCATGCTCGGCGCGGCGCAGCTGCACATCGCTCATGACCAGGCCGCTGTCCTCGACGGTCAGGACGATGCCGGCCGGCACCTCCTCGACGTACACATGGACCTCGGCCGTCGGCGGCGAGAAGTTGGCGGCGTTGTCGAGGAGTTCGGCGAGTGCGTGCATGACACCCTCGGCGGCGTGGCCGGCGACCGCGACGTCGCTGGTCGAATGGAGACGTACCCGCTGATAGCCGCTGATCCGCCCCATCGCGCCGCGCAGGATCGACTCCATCACGATCGGCTTCGCCCAGCGCCGCCCGGAGCGGGCACCGGTCAGCACGGCGATGGAGTCGGCGAGCCGGCCCGCCTGGGCGGTGCGGTGGTCGAGATGGAGCAGATCGCCGAGCACGTCCTCGGCGGAGTGCCGGTGCTCCATCTCGCGCAGGTCGGCGAGCATGCCGGTGGCCAGAGCCTGCATCCGGCCGGCGGCGTTGGCGCAGGCGGCGATCGCGGCGGAACGCTCGGTGTCGCTGCGGTCCGCGCGGGCGGTGAGCCGCTCGACCTCGCCGGTGAGCCGTTCGGTGTCGGCGGCGGCCTGCGTGGTGATCCGGGCGGTCTCGGCCGCGGCGGCGGCCTTGATCCGGGCGGTCTCGGCGGTGAACCGCTGGCCCTCGGCCGCGGAGGCGGACACGAGCCGGCTGATCTCGCCTGTGAACCGTTGGGTCTCCGCCGCGAGACGGGCCCGCTGGCGGTTCGCGGTGGCGCGGGCGTGGACGGCGGTGGCCACGGCGGCGGACAACGCCACGGCGGCGGCGCCCGCACCCCAGGCCAGCGTGGTCCGCACCGAGTCGGGGGCGGCGACGACCGCCCACAGGCACAGGGAACCGGTGACGACCAGTGAGATCAGCAGGGCCAGCGCGGTCGGCCGGGATGAGGGGCGCAAGTGGAGTCCTTGGAGGCGGACGGTATGAACGGGGGGGCTTACGAGGCTTGGATGAACGCGGTACTTAAGGGGCTTACCTGTGCTTACGGGGGTTTACGGGGGCAGGCGTGGCCTACGGGCCCGATGGGGACAGATCGGTACGGCGGGGGTGAACGCGACAACTGGAGCTGATGATTCCCAGACAAGCCGTGGTCACTATATGAGAATTGACGCTCCTTTTGGGAAGTGCTTGTGGCGTTCTCTGTCACGTATGTGACTACGCATCCGACGTATTCCGACGTATTGACGTATTCGTATGGACGTTTTCGGGGGACTCGCACGGGTGCGGGCCGCCGGGTGGCCGGATCGGCGGCATCCTGGGCCCATGGCCGCACAGAGAAAACCGACGGAGCGTGACGCACTCGCCCAGGCCCTGCGCACCGCGGTCCGCGGAGAGGCCGATTTCGGCCGTACCGCACGGGCGCTGACGACGATGGACGCGTCCAACTACCGCCGTGTACCGCTCGGTGTCGTCACCCCGCGCGACGCCGACGACGTGGCCGCCGCGCTCGCCGTCTGCCGTGCGCACGCGGTGCCCGTGGTCCCGCGCGGCGGCGGCACCTCCATCGCCGGGCAGGCCACCGGCACCGGCATCGTCCTCGACTTCACGCGCCATATGCGCGGGATCGTCGAGCTGGACGCCGGCTCCCGTACCGCGGTCGTCCAGCCGGGCGTGATCCTGGACGACCTGCGCACCGCCGCCGCCCCGCACGGACTCACCTTCGGCCCCGACCCCGCCACCCACAGCCGCTGCACACTGGGCGGCATGATCGGCAACAACTCCTGCGGCGCGCACTCCGTCGCGTGGGGCACCACCGCCGACAACGTGCACGGCCTGACCGTGGCCCGCTACGGCGGCGGCACACTGCGGCTGGGCCGGGAGTCCCCCATGCCCCCAGCGCTGGCCGGCCTCCCCGAGCTCGTCGCCGCGCACCTCGCCCTCCTGCGTACCGGATTCCCCGAACTCCCGCGCCGCATCTCCGGATACGCCCTGGACGCGCTCCTTCCCGAGCGCGGAACCGACCTCACCCGCGCCTTCTGCGGCAGCGAGGGCACGCTCGGCGTGGTGACGGAGGCGACCGTACGGCTGGTCGAGGCACCGGCGGCCCGCGCGCTCGCCGTACTCGGATACGCGGACGAGTCCGCGGCCGCCGAAGCCGCCCCCGGCCTGCTCCCGTACCACCCGCTGACCGTGGAGGGCATGGCCGCCGACCTCGTACGGGAACCAACCGGGCTGCCGCGCGGCGCGGCCTGGCTCTTCGTCGAGACGGGCGGCGCCACCCCGGCCGAGGCGCGGGCGCACGCCGAGCGCATCCTCCGGGCGGCCGACGCGCTCGATGGCGCGGTCGTCACCGACCCGGCCGGGCAGCGGTCCCTGTGGCGCATCCGTGAGGACGCGGCGGGCACCGCTACCCGGATGCCGGACGGCACGGAGGCCTGGCCCGGCTGGGAGGACTGCGCCGTGCCGCCCGCCCGCCTCGGCCCGTACCTCCGTGACTTCCGCGCCCTGCTCGCCGCCCACGGCCTGCGCGGCACCCCGTACGGGCACTTCGGCGACGGCTGCATCCACGTACGGATCGACTTCGACCTGCTGAACGCCGACGGAATCGCCCGCTTCCGCCGCTTCTCCGGGGAACTGGCGGACCTGGTCGTCGCGCACGGCGGGTCCCTGAGCGGCGAACACGGCGACGGCCAGGCCCGTGCCGAACTGCTCCCGCGCATGTACGGGGACGAACTGGTCGCCCTCTTCTCCCGGTTCAAGGACATCTGGGACCCGGACGGCGGCATGAACCCCGGCATCCTCGCCCGCCCCGCCCGGCTCGACGAGAACCTCCGCTTCGAAGTGCTGCCGAAGCGCCCGGTGGACGTCACGTTCGGCTACCCGCACGACGGCGGGGACTTCTCCTCGGCGGTACGCAGATGCGTGGGCGTCGCCAAGTGCCGTACGGCGGAGCCGGCGGGCGCGGGCGTGATGTGCCCGTCCTTCCGCGCGACCGGCGAGGAGGCCCACTCCACCCGCGGCCGGGCCCGGCTGCTGCACGAGATGCTCGCGGGCGAGGTGATCACGGACGGCTGGCGGTCGACGGAGGTGCGCGACGCGCTCGATCTCTGCCTGTCCTGCAAGGGCTGCCGCAGCGACTGCCCGGCGGGCGTCGACATGGCCACGTACAAGGCGGAGTTCCTGCACCACCACTACCGGGGACGGCTGCGCCCGGCGGCCCACTACACCATGGGGCGGCTGCCGGGCCGGCTGCGCCTCGCCGCTCCGTTCGCGGGCGTGCTGAACGCGCTGGCCCGGGTGCGCCCGCTGGCCGCCCTCGCCAAGCGGCTGGCGGGCGTCGCACCGGAGCGCGGGATTCCGGTCCTGGCGCGGGAGACGTTCACCCGGTGGCTGAACCGGCGCTGGGGCAAGGGCACGTTCATCTTCTCGAACGACGAGGTGGCCATGGTCTGGCCCGATACCTTCACCGACCACCTCTCGCCCGAGGTGGGCCGGGCGGCGGTGCGGGTCCTGGAGGCGGCAGGCCGCCACGCGATCCCCGCCGGGCGCGGGCTGTGCTGCGGCCTGACCTACGTATCGACGGGCCAACTCGACAAGGCCCGCAAGGTCATGCGCCGCACCCTGGACCGGCTGGGCGGCACGCTCGGCGACCCCGTGGTCGTCCTCGAACCGAGCTGCGCGGCGACCCTCCGCACGGACCTGCCCGAACTCCTCCACGACGACCCGAGAGCCGCCGAACTGTCCGCTTCGGTGCGGACGTTCGCCCAGTACCTGGAGGAGTACGCCCCCGACTGGCAGCCACCCCGCCTGGACCGCCCGGTCACCGGCCAGACCCACTGCCACCAGCACGCCGTCCTGGGCGACGCGGCGGACCGCCGCCTGCGCGAACGGGCCGGACTGACCGGTGAGTTGAGCGGCGGCTGCTGCGGACTGGCCGGAAACTTCGGCTTCGAGCGCGGCCACTGGGAGGTATCGGTGGCCTGCGCGGAGGAGGCCCTGCTGCCGGCGGTGCGGGCCGCGGAACCCGGCACGGAGTTCCTGGCGGACGGCTTCTCCTGCCGGACGCAGCTGGAGCAGCTGGGCGGCGTGCGGGCCCGGCACCTGGCGGAGGTGCTGGCGGAGGGGCTGCCGCCGGAATCGGGTACTCCCCGCGGCTGAGGCGCGGGGCGGCCGGAGCTCGAGCTTCGGGAGCCGGGTTTCGAGCTCCGGGAAGGGCTTGTTCACTCGTTCGTGGGTATGGAGAGGGGCTCGGGGCCGGGTGTTGAGCTTCGGGCTTCGGGGGCCGGGTTCCGGGATTCGGGATCCGAGTGGTGTCGTACAACCGGTAGGTGAAGGAAGGGGGTTGGGGAAACCTCCCCGCCCTCCCCGTCCTCGTCACGGCCAGCAAGTATGACTAATTGTGACCAACTTGCGGCGCGGAGTCGCGGCTGCTTACGGTGCCCAACGTAACGACCCCGACGCAGTGTTCTCCGCACCGGCCGGGGTCTGACCCCAAGATCGAAAGAAGCGATCCCGTGGCTGTTTCAAACCTTAGCCCTGCCCTGCGTGCGTCCGCATCCTCGCGCGCCCATCCGAAGGCCAAGCCCGGTTACGGAAAGCGATCCGTGCCGGATCAACGCCCGCCCCACGAAGGTGATTTCGCGCTACTGCCCGAGCGTGAGTGGCACATCGCCGGTTACGTGGACGCGCTGCCCGAGGGCGCGGCGATGGATATCAAGTCGCTGGCCAGGAGCCAGCCGTTGTACGGGCAGATGGCCGTCGGCAGCGCTCTGCGGGCTCTGGGCGTGGCCGGTCATCTGCGGCATGTCAGGTGCCTGAGCGGTGAGGGCGGCCAGGTCCGCTGGGTCACCCGCACCTTCTGGTCCCGGGTCGCCCGTGACAACGAGTGGTGGGACGCCTTCCTCACCACCGAGGAGCGCTGCTCAGCGCCGCAGGAGGCCGCCGCGCCACCGCCCCCGTGGGTCCATGCCGTCCCCGCCGCGTCCGAAGCACCCGCATCCGCACCGGCGCAGCCGCCCATCGCGGCAGTGCCGCAGCAGCGCACCGCAGAGCCCGAGCCGCAGCCGGAGCCGGAGGCGACCGTAGACCGGCCCTCTCCCGCTCTCCTCGCCCTGGCCCGTCTCGGCCGTACCGACTCCCGCCTGGCCCTCTCGGCAGCGGACTGTGCGGCACTGGAGCAGGCGGCTGCCGAGTGGTTCGCGCGCGGTGTGGACGCCGACTACCTGACGCGCGCCCTCACCGCCGGGCTTCCCGCGTCTGTCGACTCGCCCTTCGGGTTCGTCCGCCGCCGTCTCCGCGACAAGATCCCGCCCCGTCTGCCCGCCGCAGTCCTGGCCGTGCCGGGAACTCCCGTACGCCGTCTGATCATCGAGTGCACCGAGTGCGGCGTCCCAGGAAGGCCCGAAGCGTTCCGCGATGGCCTGTGCAGGCCCTGCCGCCAACTCGGCCCGGTCTGACCGGCCCGACCGGCCGAGCGCGCGAACTGCTCGCGAACTTCGGACCCAAGGAGCCTGTGCACGTGCCCCAGCTCGTCGTGGGGCGTGAAGGTCAGCGCTGGGCGGCGTAGGAGACGAAGCCGTCCCACGCGGCGGGGGAGAGGGTGAGTTCGGGGCTCAGATGGTCCTTGGAGTCCCGGACGTGGATCGCTTGCGTGCCCTTCGCCACCTCGACGCAGCTGTCACCCTGCGAGCCGCTGTAGCTGCTCTTGAACCAGGCCAGTTCGGACGTGCTCATAGCGCTCCTCGCAATCGCTTCAACAGGCCCAGGGAGTCCTCGGGGGTCAGGGCCTGTGAGCGCAGTTTCGCATACCGCTGCTGGAGCAGGCTGATCTCTTTCGTGTGGGCGATCAACCGTCCGTTCTGCTGCCCCTCAGAGTAGGCGAACCAGCGGTTGTCAGGCGTCTCGGCCAGCTGCATGGGACCGTCAAGCCCCGCGTGCGTCGGCCTCCGCGTCGGCATCACCTGAAACTCCACGTTCCAGTTACGCGCGATCAACTCCACCAAGTGGTCGAAGAGTTCCCGCGTCACCGCCTCCCCGCCCGTCCACCGCTCCAGTGCCGCCTGCTCCACGATGAAGCTGAACGCCGTCGGCGGCTTCCGTGCCACCGCCAGCAGTTCCTGTCGTGCCAGTCGCGCCGCGATCCGCTGCTCCAGCTCCTCCGGGTCGGGCAGCGGCGGCACGTTCAGCGACACCGCCCGCGCGTACGCCTCCGTCTGCAACAGGCCCGGCACGACCCGGCACTCGTACGTGTACAGGCTGATCGCCGTCGTCTCCACCCGTGCCCATTGCCGGAACCAACTCGCCAGTCCCGCCTGCCGTGTCAGATGTGGCGCCGCCTTCCGTAGCGCGCCGGTGTTTCCGAGCGCCGCCTCCGCGCGCTCCACGAAGTCGCGGTCCGGTCACCGTAGGTGTGTTCGTCCAGCGCTTCAGCTCCACCCCGCGCGGCGCACGCCTCGCCCGCCGGCTCGTGCTGCACCAGCTCGACGCCTGGGGCGTGCCGCACGGCAGCGGGGCGTCCGACACCGCCGCCGTGCTGGTCGCAGAGCTCGCCGCCAACGCCGTCACGCACGGCCGCGTCCCCGGCCGGGACTTCGAGGTCACCGCCAAGCTCCTTGGCCGGACCCTGCGCATCGAGGTCTCGGACACCCGGGGCGAGCTCCGGCCCCCCGCCCCGGGCGCGCCACGCCCCACGATGCCGCCGCTGGCGGAGACCGGCCGGGGCATGCTCCTGGTGGAGGCGCTCGCCGACCGGTGGGACGTCCTCGACCGCGTGCCCGTCGGCAAGACGGTGGTGGCCGAGCTGGACCTGCCGCACTGACGGCCCCGGATGCCGCACCGGCGGCCCCGCACGTCGCGCCGACAGGCACCGGTGACGTCCGGTGGTCGAGGAGTGAGCTGAGACGGGCGGGGGCGCTCACCCCGGCCATCCGGCCCCGTGCGGGAGTTCCTCAGCCGTCGGTGGCGTCCCGCCCCGCGATCTCGCGGGCGAGCGCGGCGAGCTGCGGCAGCGCGGGATGGCCCGGGGCGTCGCGCCGGGCGAGCAGGACGGGGACGGTCGGGGCGTCGACGAGCGGGCGGTAGACGACCCCGGAGTGCGGGTGCATCCCGGCGGTCGACGCGGCGGATACTCCGACGCCGCGCCCCGCCGCGATGGCGGTCAGCCAGTCGTCGGTGTTGGCGACGGTGAGCGTCGCGGCGGGCCTCGCGTCCGGCGGCCACAGGTCCATGGTGGTGGTGCCGGAGACGGTGTTGAGGACGACGGTGCCGCCCGCCAGATCGGCGAGCCGGAGTGTGGCGCGGGCGGCGAGCGGCCCGTCCGCCGCCACCGCCGCGACCCGGTCCTCGTCGAACAGCACCTCGGTGACGAGCCCCGGTGCCTCGACGGGCCCCCGCAGCAGCGCGGCATCGACCTCGCCGCGGGTCAGCCCGGCGGTGCGGTCGTCGATCCGGAGCAGTTCGAGCGGGATCTGCGGATACCGCTCCTGCCAGCGGCGGAGCAGCGGCGTGGTGTACGGGCCGAACGCGGACCAGGCGTGCCCGATCCGCAGCGGCCAGTGGTGCGGCCCGCCCGCGTCGAGCGCTTCGTCGAACGCGGCGACCGCGGCGGCGGCCTTGTCCCGGAAGGCGATGCCTTCGGGCGTGAGGACGAGATGGTGGGTGGACCGGTCGACGAGCCGGATGCCGAGGTGCTGCTCCAGGGCGGCGAGCGTGCGGGAGACCGCGGGTTGGGTGAGGCGGAGCCGGGCGGCGGCGCGGGTGACGTTGCCCGCGTCGGCGACGGCGAGGAAGGCGCGCAGATGGCGGATCTCGATGCCGCGGCCCGACGGGCTTCCGGTACGGCTGTCGCCACTGCGTCCCAGGCTCATGCGTGGGGAGCATAACGGGAGCACAGCGGGCATTTTACGTGCCACGCGGAGATGTCTACCTTGAGAGAAGGCACCGCAGGGTGAGGGTGCAGTATCTTCAATCACGCAGTGCATTGAAGTGAACTTTTAGGTTCGGGAGGAATACCGCAGGTGAACGGCCAGCGCAGTACAGCAGGGGTGGCGGACGCGGAGCGGGCCGCGGCCGTCGCCGTACCGGAGGCGGTGCCCGCCCTGGACGCGGCGGCGGCAGCCGGCCGCCCCCGGCGCCGCGGGGCGGCGCTCGCCCCGGTCGCGCTGGTGGTCGCGGGCGGCCTTTCCGTCCAGTTCGGCGCGGCGGTCGCGGTCCTGCTGATGCCGCGGGCCGGGGTGCTCGGGGTGGTCACCCTGCGCCTGGCCGTCGCCGCGCTCGCCCTGATGATCGTCTGCCGCCCGAAGGTGCGCGGCCACTCGCGCGCCGACTGGGGCACGATCCTCGCGTTCGGGGTGGCGATGGGCGGCATGAACACGCTCTTCTACCAGGCCGCCGACCGTATTCCGCTGGGCGCGGCCGTCACCCTGGAGGTGCTGGGCCCGCTCGCCCTCTCGGTGATCGCCTCCCGCCGCCTGATCAATGTGGTGTGGGCGGGCCTCGCGCTGGGCGGCGTCGTGCTGCTGGGCGGGGGTGGCTTCGACCGTCTCGATCCGGTCGGCGCCGCGTACGCACTGGGCGCGGGCGCCATGTGGGCGGCGTACATCGTCTTCAGTGCCCGCACCGGACGCCGCTTCCCCCAGGCGGACGGCCTGGCCCTGGCCATGGTGGTCGCCGCACTCCTCTCCCTGCCCCTCGGCATCCTGGAGTCGGGCTCGAAACTGCTGGTCCCGTCCACGCTGGGCCTGGGCGCGGCGGTGGCGCTGCTGAGCTCCGTCCTTCCGTACACCCTTGAACTCATGGCGCTGCGCCGCCTGCCCGCGCCCACCTTCGCCATCCTGATGAGCCTGGAACCGGCGATCGCGGCCACGGCCGGCTTCCTCATCCTCGACCAGGCCCTGACGACCACCGACGCGCTGGCCATCGCGCTGGTCATCGGGGCGAGCATGGGGGCGGTGCGCGGTCAGGTGCGTGGTGCGCCGTCGAAGAGGCGCCGGGGCTGATCGCCGTGCGCCTCGCCCGGATCCCGTCGCCGCACTCGGGCGCCGGGGCTCGGGGGACTGGGTAAGTACGGCGCGCGAGTCCGCCCGAAAGGCTGCCGGTGGCCCGGCGAGCCGCGAAAAACAATGCAAGCATGCTTGCTTGTTTATGGGTCCGCTGCCATGCTCCTGGGCACACCGCCTTGCCCCGAGGGGAGCGCACCGTGCCCGATGTCGCAGCCGTGATCGACGATCTGCGCGAGGAGAGTCAGGAACTCGACCTGCTTGTACGGGGGTTGAGCGCCGGGCAGTGGGCCGCGCCGACCCCCGCCCACGGCTGGAGCATCGCGCACCAGATCGCCCATCTCACCTGGACCGACGAGGTCGCGCTGCTGGCCGCTACCGACGCCGATGCCTTCGCCGGGGAGGTGGCCAGGGCCGTGGAGGCGCCCGAGTCCTTCGTCGACCGGGGTGCCGAGGAGCTGGCGGCGTCGGCGCCCGACGAACTGCTCGCCCGGTGGCGGAACGGGCGGGCGGGGCTCGAGGCCGTGTTGCGGGATGCTCCGGCCGGGGTTCGTATCCCCTGGTACGGGCCACCGATGAGCGTCGCATCCATGGCGACCGCCCGGATCATGGAGACCTGGGCGCACGGCCAGGACATCGCCGACGCCCTCGGGGCCACCAGGACCCCCACCGCCCGGCTGCGGCACGTCGCCCGGATCGGGGTGCGGGCCCGCGACTACGCCTACCGGGTACGCGGCATCAAGGCACCCGAGGAGGAGTTCCGGGTAGAACTGATGGGCCCAGGCGGGGAGTTGATCGCATTCGGGGCCGAGAGCGCACCGCAGCGCGTCACCGGGCCGCTGGTCGACTTCTGCCTTCTCGTCACCCAGCGTGCCCACCGCGGCGACCTCGCCGTCCGGGCCACCGGACCCGACGCCGACCGGTGGCTCGACATCGCCCAGGCGTTCGCCGGACCCGCCGGACCGGGCCGCGCACCCCGAGGGAGTGAGGAGTGACCGGGCAGGTCCTGCGGATCGGCAACGCCTCCGGGTTCTACGGCGACCGTTTCGACGCCGTACGCGAGATGCTCACCGGCGGCCCCCTCGACATCCTCACCGGGGACTACCTCGCCGAGCTGACCATGCTCATCCTCGGCCGGAGCCGGCTCAAGGACCCCGCGCGCGGGTACGCCACCACCTTCCTGCGCCAGCTCGAAGAGGGCCTCGGGCTCGCCCACGAGCGCGGGGTGCGGATCGTCACCAACGCCGGCGGGCTCAACCCGGCCGGACTCGCCGACGCCGTACGGGAGCTGGCGCGGAAGGTGGGCGTGCCCGTACGGGTCGCCCATGTGGAGGGCGACAGCCTCCCCGTACCCGAGGGGTATCTCACCGCCAACGCCTACCTCGGCGGCGCCGGGATCGCCGCCTGCCTCACCGCGGGCGCCGACGTCGTCGTCACCGGGCGGGTCACCGACGCCGCCCTCGTCACCGGGCCCGCCGCCGCCCGCTTCGGCTGGGGGCCCGACGACCACGACGCGCTCGCCGGGGCCGTCGTCGCCGGACACGTACTGGAGTGCGGCACCCAGGCCACCGGCGGGAACTACTCGTTCTTCCGCGGCCACGACCTGCGGCGGCCCGGCTTCCCCGTCGCCGAGATCCACGCCGACGGCTCGTCCGTCATCACCAAGCACGACGGCACCGGCGGCGTCGTCGACCTCGGCACCGTCACCGCCCAGCTGCTGTACGAGACCGGTGGCGCCCGGTACGCCGGACCGGACGTCACCGCCCGGCTCGACACCGTACGGCTGACCCAGGACGGCCCCGACCGGGTACGGATCTCCGGTGTACGCGGCGAGGCCCCGCCGCCCACCCTCAAGGTCGGCCTGAACCGGCTGGGGGGCTGGCGCAACGAGGTCGTCCTCGTCCTCACCGGGCTCGACATCGAGGCCAAGGCACGGCTGGTGCGGGACCAGTTCGCGGACGCGCTCGCCCGCTCCGGCGCCGAACCAGACGAGGTGCGGTGGGAGCTGTCCCGGACCGACCGGGCCGACGCCGCCACCGAGGAGAGCGCGAGCGCGCTGCTCCGGCTCGTTGTCCGCGACCAGGATCCGGAGGCCGTCGGACGCGCGGTCTCCGGCGCCGCCGTCGAGCTCGCGCTCGGCAGCTACCCGGGCTTCCATGTCACCGCCCCGCCCGGAAAGGGCGCACCGTACGGGGTGTTCGAGGCGCGGTACGTACCGGCCGGCGAGGTCCCGCACATCGCCGTGCTCCCCGACGGGCGGCGACTGAGCCTGACACCTCCCGCGACGACGCAGCCGCTCCGGGACGCCGAGGAACCGCCGCTGCCCGCACCCCTGCCGGACCCCGGCCCCACCCGGCCCGCCCCGCTCGGCCGGATCGCGGGCGCCCGCAGCGGCGACAAGGGCGGGGACGCCAACGTGGGCGTGTGGGCCGTCGACGACGACGCCTGGCGGTGGCTGGCCCACGAGCTGACCGTCGAACGGTTCCGGGAACTGCTGCCGGAGACCGCCGCCCTCACCGTCGTACGCCACCTCCTGCCGAACCTGCGCGCGCTGAACTTCACCGTCCACGGGCTGCTCGGCGAGGGCGTCGCCGCCCAGCACCGGTTCGACCCGCAGGCCAAGGCGGTGGGGGAGTGGCTGCGCTCCCGGCACCTGCCCATTCCCGTATCGCTGCTGGAGACCGTCCACGCACCGGAGGCGCACGCATGACCGTCCTGCCCACCGCGCTCGACACCGCGAGCCCCGAATACGCCGCGAACCGCACGGTCATGCTCGCGAAACTCGACGAACTGGCAGCCGAACACACCAAGGCGCAGGCCGGCGGCGGGGACAAGTACGTCGCACGGCACCGCTCGCGCGGCAAGCTCCTGGCCCGCGAGCGGATCGAGCTGCTGATCGACGAGGACACCCCGTTCCTGGAGCTGTCGCCGCTCGCCGCCTGGGGCAGCGATTATGCGGTCGGCGCCTCGCTCGTCACCGGGATCGGAGTGGTTTCGGGCGTGGAGTGCCTGATCACCGCCAACGACCCGACCGTACGCGGCGGCGCCTCCAACCCCTGGACCCTGAAGAAGGCCCTGCGGGCCAACGAGATCGCCTTCGCCAACCGGCTGCCCTGCATCAGCCTCGTCGAGTCCGGGGGCGCCGATCTCCCGTCGCAGAAGGAGATCTTCATCCCGGGCGGGGCGCTGTTCCGCGACCTCACCCGGCTGTCCGCGGCCGGCATCCCGACCGTCGCCGTCGTCTTCGGGAACTCGACCGCCGGTGGGGCGTACGTCCCCGGCATGTCCGACCACACCGTCATGATCAAGGAACGGTCCAAGGTCTTCCTCGGCGGACCGCCCCTGGTGAAGATGGCGACCGGTGAGGAGAGCGACGACGAATCGCTCGGCGGCGCCGAGATGCACGCCCGCACCTCCGGTCTCGCCGACCACTTCGCCATTGACGAGCAGGACGCGCTGCGCCGGGCCCGCCGGATCGTCGCCCGCCTCAACTGGCGCAAGGCACACGCCGATCCGGGCCCCGCACAGCCGCCGAAGTACGACGAGGACGAGCTGATCGGCATCGTGCCCGGCGACCTGAAGGTGCCTTTCGACCCCCGCGAGGTCATCGCCCGGCTCGTCGACGCCTCCGACTTCGACGCGTTCAAACCGCTGTACGGGACCAGCCTGGTGACCGGCTGGGCGAGGCTCCACGGCTATCCCGTCGGCATCCTCGCCAATGCGCAAGGGGTGCTGTTCAGCGAGGAGTCGCAGAAGGCCGCCCAGTTCATCCAGCTCGCCAACCAGCGCGACATCCCGCTGCTCTTCCTCCACAACACCACCGGCTACATGGTCGGCAAGGAGTACGAGCAGGGCGGCATCATCAAGCACGGCGCGATGATGATCAACGCGGTGTCGAACTCGAAGGTCCCGCACCTGTCCGTGCTGATGGGCGCCTCGTACGGAGCCGGGCACTACGGCATGTGTGGCCGGGCGTACGACCCGCGCTTCCTCTTCGCCTGGCCCAGCAGCAAGTCCGCCGTCATGGGCCCGCAACAGCTCGCCGGGGTGCTTTCCATCGTCGCCCGCGCCTCCGCCGTCGCCAAGGGCCGGCCCTACGACGACGAGGCCGACGCCGGGCTGCGGGAGATGGTCGAGCAGCAGATCGAGTCCGAGTCGCTGCCGATGTTCCTGTCCGGGCGGCTGTACGACGACGGGGTCATCGACCCGCGCGACACCAGGACCGTCCTCGGGATGTGCCTGTCCGCGATCCACACCGCCCCGGTCGAAGGCGCCCGCGGCGGCTTCGGAATCTTCCGGATGTGAGGCGAGGGATGACCGAGATGATCTCCACACTGCTTGTCGCCAACCGGGGCGAGATCGCCTGCCGGATCTTCCGCACCTGCCGTGCCCTCGGCATCGCCACCGTCGCGGTGTACTCCGACGCGGACGCCGACGCGCTCCACGTACGGGAGGCCGACATCGCCGTACGGCTGCCCGGCGCCGCCCCGGCCGACACCTATCTCCGCGGCGACCTCGTCGTACGCGCCGCGCTCGCGGCGGGCGCCGACGCCGTCCACCCCGGCTACGGCTTCCTCTCCGAGAACGCCGGATTCGCCCGCGCCGTGCAGGACGCCGGCCTCGTCTGGGTCGGCCCGCCGGTCAAGGCCATCGAGCTGATGGCGTCCAAGACCCGCGCCAAGGAACTGATGGCCGCCGCCGGGGTGCCGCTGCTCGCCCCCGTCGACCCGGAACGGGCCACCGCAGACGACCTGCCGCTGCTGCTCAAGGCGGCGGCGGGCGGCGGCGGGCGCGGGATGCGGATCGTACGCGAACTCGCCGAGCTGCCGGCCGAGTTGACGGCGGCCACGGCCGAGGCGGCCGCCGCGTTCGGGGACGGCGAGGTCTTCGCCGAGCCGTACGTGGAACGCGGCCGGCACGTCGAGGTCCAGGTCATGGCCGACGGGCACGGCGGGGTCTGGGCGCTCGGCACCCGCGACTGCTCCCTCCAGCGACGCCACCAGAAGGTCGTCGAGGAAGCCCCCGCACCCGGTCTCGACGACGGACTGCGGACCCGGCTGCACGACGCCGCCGTGGCCGCCGCACACGCCGTCGGCTACCGGGGCGCGGGCACCGTCGAATTCCTCCTCGCCGCCGACGGACGCCCGTACTTCCTGGAGATGAACACCCGCCTCCAGGTCGAACACCCCGTCACCGAAGCGGTCTTCGGACTCGACCTCGTCGCCCTCCAGCTCCGCATCGCCGAAGGCGAACCGCTGCCCGCCACCGCACCCCCCGCACCGCACGGCCACGCCGTCGAGGCCCGCCTCTACGCCGAAGACCCCGCCCGCGACTGGCAGCCGCAGACCGGAGCACTGCACACGCTCCACATACCCGAGGAACCCGGACTGCGCCTCGACACCGGATACACCGGCGGCGACACCATCGGCGTGCACTACGACCCCATGCTCGCCAAGGTCGTCGCCCACGCCCCCACCCGCACCGAAGCGGTACGCCTCCTCGCCCGCGCCCTGGAACGCGCCCGCATCCACGGCCCGGTCACCAACCGCGACCTGCTCGTACGGTCCCTGCGCCACCCCGACTTCCTCGCCGCCCGCCTCGACACCGGCTTCTACGACCGCCACCTGGACACCCTCACCCCGCCCCCGGACGAGGCCGCATCACGCCTCGCCGCCCTGGCCGCCGCGCTCGCCGACGCCGCCGCCCGGCAGCACGGCCCCGGACCGGGCACCGTCCGCCTCGGCGCCTGGCGCAACATCTCCTCGCAGCCCCGGACCAAGCGCTACCGCGCCGAACCCGACGGCACCGAACACGAGGCCGCCTACCGCACCACCCGCACCGGCCCCGTCCCCGAGACCGGAGAACGCGTCGTCGTCGCCGGGCCCGACCGCGTCACCCTCGAAACCGGCGGCGTTATCCGCCACTTCGACATCGCCGTCCATGGCGACAAGGCGTACGTGGACACCGCCACCGGCTCGTACACCTTCACCACCCTGCCCCGCTTCACCGACCCCACCGACCGGGCCGAACCCGGCTCCCTGCTCGCCCCCATGCCCGGCACCGTCGTCCGCGTCGCCGACGGCCTCACCGCCGGGACGGCGGTCACGGCCGGACAGCCCCTGATCTGGCTGGAGGCGATGAAGATGGAACACCGCATACTCGCCCCCGCCTCCGGCACCCTCACCGCACTCCATGCCGCACCCGGCCTCCAGGTGGAGGTCGGCGCCCTGCTCGCCGTAGTGCACGACGTACAGGAGGAACCGAAGCAATGAGCACCGTCCTCGAAACCGAAGAGCACCAGGCCCTGCGCGCCGCCGTCGCCGCACTCGGAAAGCGCTACGGACGCGACTACATGACCTCCGTCGTCCGCGACGGCGCGCACCCGCGCGAACTGTGGACCGAGGCCGCCAGGCTCGGCTACCTCGGCGTGAACCTCCCCGAGGAGTACGGCGGCGGAGGCGGCGGCATGGCCGAACTCTCCATAGTCCTGGAGGAGTTGGGGGCCGCCGGCAGTCCGTTGCTCATGATGGTGGTCTCCCCGGCGATCTGCGGCACCGTCATCGCCCGCTTCGGCACCGACGCCCAGAAACAGCAGTGGCTCCCCGGCCTCGCCGACGGCAGCCTCACCATGGCCTTCGGCATCACCGAACCCGACGCCGGATCCAACTCCCACCGCATCACCACCACCGCCCGCAAGGACGGCGACGACTGGCTGCTCACCGGCCGCAAGGTCTTCGTCTCCGGTGTCGACATCGCCGACGCCACCCTCATCGTCGGCCGCACCGAGGACGCCAGGTCCGGCAGGCTCAAGCCCTGCCTCTTCATCGTCCCCCGCGACGCCCCGGGCTTCGGCCGCTCGCAGATCGACATGGAACTCCAGGCCCCGGAGAAGCAGTTCGAGCTGGTCCTCGACGACGTACGTTTGCCCGCCGACGCCCTAGTGGGGGATGAGGACGCCGGACTCCTCCAGCTCTTCGCCGGGCTCAACCCCGAACGCATCATGACCGCCGCATTCGGCATCGGCATGGGCCGCTACGCACTCGCCCGCGCCGTCGACTACGCGAAGACCCGCCAGGTGTGGAAGGAACCCATCGGCTCCCACCAGGCCATCGCCCACCCCCTCGCCCAGGCCCACATCGAACTGGAACTGGCCCGGCTGATGATGCAGAAGGCCGCCCGGCTCTACGACGACGGCGACGACATCGGCGCGGGCGAGGCCGCCAACATGGCGAAGTACGCGGCCGGCGAAGCCTGCGTCAAGGCCGTCGACCAGGCCGTGCACACCCTCGGCGGCAACGGCCTCACCCGCGAGTACGGCCTCGCGTCCCTGATCGCGGCGGCCCGCGTCGCCCGGATCGCACCCGTCAGCCGGGAAATGATCCTGAACTACGTGTCCCACCAGTCCCTGGGGCTGCCCAAGTCGTACTGACGCGTGCCCACGCGGAACCGCCCGGGCTCGAAAGACAGGACCCGCACATGACGTCGCCGCTCGCCGCCCCCGTCCACGACCGGGGCATCACCACCCTCACCCTCGACTCACCGGCCAACCGCAACGCACTCTCCGCACGGCTGGTCGGCGCACTGTCCACCGCCCTGGAGACGTGCGCGGCCGACGACGCCGTACGGGCCGTCGTCCTCACCCACACCGGCAACACCTTCTGCGCGGGCGCCGACCTCACCGCACCGCCCGACCCGCACGCCCTCGTCGCCCTGATGCGGCAGATCGTCGCCCTGCCCAAGCCCGTCGTCGCCCGGGTCACCGGACACGTACGGGCGGGCGGCCTCGGCCTGCTCGGCGCCTGCGACATCTCCGCGGCCGGCCCCGAAGCCTCCTTCGCGCTCACCGAATCCCGGCTCGGCCTCGCCCCCGCCGTCATCTCCCTGCCGCTGCTGCCCCGCACCGACCCGCGCGCCGCCGCCCGCTACTACCTCACCGGAGAACGCTTCGACGCTGCCGAAGCCGCCCGCATCGGCCTGATCACACTCGCCGCCGAGGAGGTGGACAAGGGCCTCGTCCCCGTCCTGGACGGGCTGCGCAAGGCGTCACCCCAGGGGCTGGCGGCATCGAAGGAGCTGGTCACGGCTACTGTGCTGGAAAGCTTCGACCAGCACGCCGAAGACCTCATCGCCCGCTCGGCGGCCCTCTTCGCCTCCGCCGAGGCCCGGGAAGGAATGACGGCCTTCCTCGAACGACGGGACCCCGCATGGGAGTTGTGACGCCCCCCACCGACCGGACCCCCAAGCAGGACCGCAGCCGGGCCACCCGTCGCCGGCTCCTCGAAGCCGCCGTCGCCTGCCTCGCCGAACACGGCTGGGCGGGCTCCACGGTCTCCGTCGTCGCCGAACGCGCGGGCGTCTCGCGCGGCGCCGCCCAGCACCACTTCCCGACCCGCGAGGACCTGTTCACCGCGGCCGTCGAATACGTCGCCGAGGAACGCTCCGCCGCCCTGCGCGCCCTGCCCGTCCAGGGCCGCACGGCCGTCGTCGCTGCCCTCGTCGACCTCTACACGGGCCCGCTCTTCCGCGCGGCACTCCAGCTCTGGGTCGCCGCGTCCAACGAGGAACAACTCCGCCCCCGCGTCACCGAACTCGAAGCCCGCGTCGGCCGCGAGACCCACCGCATCGCCGTCGAACTCCTCGCCGCCGACGAGACGCGGCCCGGCGTACGCGAAACCGTCCAGGGCCTCCTGGACATGGCCCGCGGCCTCGGCCTGGCCAACGTACTCACCGACGACACCGCCCGGCGCCGACGGGTCGTGGCGCAGTGGGCGACACTGCTGGACGACGCACTCGGCTGAGCCCGACAGTCCGAGCCCGACAGTCCGATTCCGCGTCCGGGACCGGGACCGGCCCCCGGTCGGCCGGGCCCCCGGCCGGACCCGGACCTCACGCCACGGGGCCCAGGCCGGCCGGTCTCAGTTCCGCAGGTCCGTGATCTGCTCGTACCCCTCGATCTCCCGGGGATCACGCGCCCCGGGCCCGACATACCGCGCCGAAGGCCGCACCAGGCGCCCCGTCCGCTTCTGCTCCAGGATGTGCGCCGACCAGCCCGCCGTACGCGCGCACGAGAACATCGACGTGAACATGTGCGCCGGAACCTCCGCGAAGTCCAGCATGATCGCCGCCCAGAACTCCACGTTCGTCGCCAGCACCCGGTCCGGGCGCCGCGCGTGCAGTTCCTCCAGCGCGGCCTTCTCCAGTGCCAGCGCCACCTCGAAGCGCGGCGCACCCAACTCCTCGGCCGTACGCCGCAGAACGCGCGCCCGGGGGTCCTCCGCCCGGTAGACCCGGTGCCCGAATCCCATCAGCCGCTCACCCTTGTCGAGGGCCTTGCGCACGTACGCGGTGGCGTCCCCGGTGCGCTCGATCTCCTCGATCATGCCGAGGACCCGGGACGGCGCACCCCCGTGCAGCGGCCCCGACATCGCGCCCACCGCGCCCGACAGCGCCGCCGCCACATCGGCGCCGGTCGATGCGATGACACGGGCCGTGAACGTGGACGCGTTCATTCCGTGCTCGGCGGCCGACGTCCAGTACGCGTCGACGGCCTTGACGTGCCGGGGATCCGGCTCGCCGCGCCAGCGGATCATGAACCTTTCGACCACGGACTGCGCCTTGTCGATCTCGCTCTGCGGAACCATCGGCAGCCCCTGCCCGCGCGCCGACTGGGCGACGTACGACAGCGCCATCACCGCGGCCCGTGCCAGATCGTTGCGCGCCGTCTCCTCGTCGATGTCGAGCAGCGGCCGCAGGCCCCAGACGGGAGCGAGCATCGCCAGCGCGGACTGCACATCGACCCGGATGTCACCCGAGTGCACCGGGATCGGGAACGGCTCGGCGGGCGGCAGACCGGGGTTGAACGCCCCGTCGACCAGCAGACCCCAGACATTTCCGAACGACACACGGCCGACGAGATCCTCGATGTCGACGCCCCGGTAACGGAGTGAACCGCCTTCCTTGTCCGGTTCGGCGATCTCCGTCTCGAACGCGACGACTCCCTCTAGTCCCGGTACGAAGTCGGACATGGCGGCTCCCTCGGTCGGCGGCTGCACGGAGGCCACAGTGGCCTGCCCCAAGTATTGGCGGGTTCCCACGACGCGGGGAAGCGTGACATCCGGCACAGCTTCCCCATTCACCGGTGACGGATCGACGGCCCTCCTTGACGGGCGGACTCGGCCGCTGCGGCAGGATGACCCCGTGCCCACCGCAGATACCTCCTCCGATTCCACCACCGATCCGGCCGCGATGCGCGAGCAGTACCGTTCCGAGGGCTTCACCGAGGACACGCTGGCCGCCGACCCGATCCAGCAGTTCGCCCACTGGTTCCGGCAGGTCGCCGCGGGCGGGGTGCTGTACGAGCCCAACGCGATGGTGGTCTCCACCGCCACTCCCGAGGGCCGCCCGTCCTCACGCACGGTGCTGCTGAAGAAGTACGACGAACGCGGTTTCGTCTTCTTCACCAACTACGAGTCCCGCAAGGGCCGCGAACTGGCCGCCAACCCCTACGTCTCGCTGCTCTTTCCCTGGCATCCGATGGCCCGCCAGGTCGTCATCACCGGCCGGGCGTCCCGCGTCGGCCGCGAGGAAACGGTCGCCTACTTCCGCACCCGCCCGCACGGCTCCCAGCTCGGCGCCTGGGCGAGCGCCCAGTCGTCGGTGATCGGCTCCCGCGACGAGCTGATCCGGCGCTACGAGGAACTGGCCGCCCGCTACCCCGAGGGCGAACACATCCCCGCGCCCCCGCACTGGGGCGGCTTCCGCGTCGTCCCCGACACGATCGAGTTCTGGCAGGGCCACGAGAACCGGCTGCACGACCGTCTGAGGTACGTACGCGAGGGCGAGAACTGGCGCGTCGAGCGCCTGTGCCCGTAGCGAACCGGTTCGGACACGCAGAAACCCGCAGGCTCTGGTCCCTCCTTGCGGAGGAGCCGGCCGGACTTACCGGCGAGCCTGCGGGTCGGTGACTGCCTGGAATTGGCCGATGACCGGCCTGCACTGCAAAGAGCGCGACAACGGGCGTCAGCCCGCAGTCACCTCACGAGTCCGAGAAGAAATCACTTCCGGAACACCTCCTTTCTTCGCTGGCAGCAGCCTAGGAAGGGGCGGGGGCTGCCACAACCCATTTATTTCCTCAGCGCCGGTAGAAGATCCGGTCCCGGTACTCCGTCATGACGCGCCCGTTCCACTCGTGGCCGCCGTCGACGTTCCCCGACCGCAGCATCGGCGGCTCGATCCCGCGCGCCACGAGCTGCTCCGCCGCGGCGGCCGTCATCGCCTGCATCACCGCGCTGGTGACCACCGTCGACGCGGGTCCGAACGGTGCCTCGATCCCCTCGGTGGTCAGCTCCGCGTCGCCGATGGAGATCTTGCTGTCGAGCACGATGTCGCAGTGGTCCCGCAGGAAGCCGCCCGAGATGTGCCGGGACCGGGTGCCGTCCGCGTACGCGACCGAGGTGATGCCGATGACCTTCAGGCCGAGCGCGCGCGCGTTCATCGCCATCTCCACCGGCAGCGCGTTGCGCCCGGAGAGCGAGATGATCACGAGGACGTCGCCCGCCTCGGCGGGGCTGGAGTCGAGGACCGCGCTCGCCAGTCCGTCGACCCGTTCCAGCGCCGAGCCGAGGGTCGCGGGCATGACGTCGACACCGACCGTCCCCGGGATGGCCAGCAGGTTCATCAGAGCGAGTCCACCCGCCCGGTAGACGACGTCCTGCGCGGCGAGCGAGGAGTGCCCGGCGCCGAAGGCGAAGAGCCGGCCGCCCGCGGCGACCGTGTCGGCGATCGCGGCACCGGCGGCCGCGATGTTGCCGGACTCCTCGTCGCGTACGCGCTCCAGCAGGCCGATCGCTGCATCGAAGAACTGACCGGCCAGCTTGCTGTCGCTCATCGAGGAGGCCCTTTCCGGCGGTGAGAATGATCCGTGGGGTGTCCGTGCCGCGGATCACGTTGCGGTCTGGACCAGTGACCTGTCAATACCGTCCGCGCCGCTCCGCTGCACGGTGTTCGGTCGGCGCGGCACGGTTGTCAGCGGTATGCGTCAGAATTGGGTCAGGGCCAGCGCAACGACGTTTTTCATGTCACAGCATCGAGGGGCACGAATGTCCGGACTGATCGACACCACGGAGATGTACCTCCGCACCATCCTCGAACTCGAAGAGGAAGGCGTGGTCCCCATGCGCGCCCGGATCGCGGAACGGCTGGACCAGAGCGGTCCGACGGTCAGCCAGACGGTGGCGCGCATGGAGCGCGACGGCCTGGTGCAGGTCGCGGGCGACCGCCACCTGGAGCTGACCGGCGAGGGGCGCCGCCTCGCGACCCGCGTCATGCGCAAGCACCGGCTCGCCGAGTGCCTGCTCGTCGACGTGATCGGCCTGGAGTGGGAGCAGGTGCACGCCGAGGCATGCCGCTGGGAGCATGTGATGAGCGAGGCCGTGGAGCGGCGGGTGCTGGAGCTGCTGCGCCATCCGACGGAGTCGCCGTACGGGAACCCGATCCCGGGCCTGGAAGAGCTGGGCGAGAAGGCCGAGGCCGACCCGTTCCTCGACGAGGGCATGGTGAGCCTGTCGGAGCTCGACCCGGGCGCCGAGGGCAAGACCGTGGTCGTGCGCCGGATCGGTGAGCCGATCCAGACGGACGCCCAGCTGATGTACACGCTGCGGCGGGCGGGTGTGCAGCCCGGTTCCGTGGTCAGCGTGACCCAGTCGCCCGGCGGGGTGCTGGTCGGCAGCAGTGGCGAGGCGGCGGAGCTGGACGCCGAGGTCGCCTCGCATGTGTTCGTGGCCAAGCGCTGACGGGTTCGTGGCCGAGGACGGACGCTGAAGCGTGACGTCGGCTTCCCTTTTTCCGTCCGGAACCGCAGCGCTCGGACGGATCGCGTGCCAGGCTGTGGCTGAGGCATACCTGAGAGTGTCGGCCACCTGACCGTGCGGGTCGGGGAGGGAGCAGGCGCATGCGCCCGAGGTACTTGCTCGTTCGGCATGTTCGGTTCGTTCCGTACGTTGCGCACGTCAGGGTTTCGCACCTCAGGGTTTCGCACGTCAGGGTTGTGCGCGTCCGGGGTGGGCACGCAGAGGGCCCCGGCGCCTTGCGGCGCCGGGGCCTGTCCTCCCCTGTTCCGACCCGGAGCCCCGAGCTCTCAGGGTCGGATCCCGCGGGCCCTCATCCCCGAGTGGCCCGCCTCCCGGTGAAGATCTCCCCTCCGCAGCCGGGGTCAATCCTTGGAGCCGGTCACTCGAACGAGGGGTGTTGGATGGCGGAACCCGGTTTTCGAATAAAGGTTCGATAGTCTGCGGGGGTGCGACCACGCGGTGATCGAACGGGATCAAGCGATGATCGAGGACCAGAAGGGGGTGCCAGGACATATGGTGCGGCGCATCGATGTGACCGGGACCGGCGGCGTACGCCTCGCTGCCTGGGAGTTCGCCGACCCGCCCAAGGGGCGCACGGAGGGTGAGAGCGCCCCCGGGGTCTTACTGCTCCACGGCTTGATGGGCCGGGCCGTGCACTGGGCCCCGACCACCCGCTGGCTCGCCGAGCGGTACCGTGCCGTCGGCCTCGACCAGCGCGGGCACGGCCGCAGCGAGAGGCCGGCCGAAGGCCCGTACACCCGTGAGGCGTACGTCTGCGACGTCGAGGCGGCGATCGAACAGCTCGGTCTCGCCCCCGTCACCCTCGTCGGCCATGCCATGGGAGCGCTCACCGCCTGGCAAATCGCCGCGAAGCGCCCCGATCTCGTCCGGGCGCTGGTCATCTGCGACATGCGGGCCTCCGCCCTCGGCGCGGCCTCGCAGCGGGAGTGGGAGGACTGGTTCACGTCCTGGCCGGTGCCGTTCGCGACGCTCTCCGACGTACGCAAGTGGTTCGGCGAGGACGACCCCTGGGTGGAGCGGCCCAACCCGGCCCGCGGCGAGTTCTTCGCCGAGGTGATGGCCGAGCGGGCCGATGGCTGGCGCCCCCTCTTCTCCCGCCGCCAGATGCTCCAGTCCCGCGCGACCTGGGTGTTCGACGCGCACTGGGAGGAGCTGGCACAGGTCCGGTGCCCGGCCCTGGTGCTCCGCGGCCTCGACGGCGAGCTGGGCCGGGCGGAGGCCCAGGAGATGGTCCGCGTCCTGCCGCGCGGGCAGTACGCGGAGGTGGCCGACGCCGGTCACCTCGTCCACTACGACCAGCCGGAGGGCTGGCGCGCGGCGGTCGAACCCTTCCTGGAACAGTTCGCCGAGGACCCGCAGGACGAACGCGAACCCGCATCGCCGTAAGCGACCGCGCCGGTATCCGGGTAAGCGGCCGCGCCACCGTTTCCCCGTAAGCGATCGCGCGCCCGTATCCCGTAATAAGAGGGGCACGAATCCCCCCGCCCCTCTCAGCCCTTGCTGACCGCCGCCAGGATCTCCGGGAGCCGGTTCGCCGTGCGGGGAGCGGCGAGCCGTAGCCCCGCCCAGGTGATCAGCGCCCCGTACCCGGCCCCCGCGGGCAGCAGCAGCCACAGCCACTGATCCATACCGGCGACGCGCAGCCAGATCGTCACCGCGATCACCGGAGCGCAGAGCACCGCCGCCGAGACCATGCCACCGAAGATCGAGATCCAGGCGAGCCCGGCCTGCCCCGGTGCCACGTTCTTGAGCGCCCCGTCCTGCGGGATCGAGTACGGGAAGGCCGCCGACGCCACCGCCCCCGTCGCCAGCATCGCGCCCAGCAGCGCGAGTGAGAGGCCCATGACCCCCGGCAGCGCGCCCCAGTCGCCGAGCACCGCCGCCGTCGCCACCGTCACCAGGACCGTGTACGGCAGCGTGATCAGCAGCAACGCCAACGCCCGCGCGCGCAGTTCGAGGTACGCGTCCCGGGTGGAGGAGATCGTCAGTGTCACCATCCAGAACGCGGACGTGTCCTGCCCGAACTGGTTGTACATCTGCATGCCGAGCATCCCGGCGGCGAAGCAGGCGAAGTAGAGCGAACCGGTGCCCTGCAAGGCGTTGACCATCGGCACGATCAGCCCGATCGCCAGCGCCGTGACCCAGGAGGCCTTGGTCTTCGGGTCGCGTGCGATGTACCGCAGGCTGCGCTCCAGCACCGGACCCGTACGCCCCGCGGGCAGCAGCGCGGCGAGCCCGGAGCCGCTCCTGCCGGACTTCTCGCGGGCCGGCCCGGCGGCGGCGAGGGTCGAGCCGTCCGGGGCCGTCATCAGCTTCGCCAGACTCCGCTGCCACAGCCACAACAGCGCGAACAGCGCCGCCACGGACAGCAGCAGCTGCACGGCCGCCTGCCCGTACGAGCCCTGCGACGCCGTGTCCACGGACCCGATCGCCGAGGCGGGCGGCAGCCAGCGCAGCACGTCCCCGACCGGATCGAGCGCGGCGAGGCCGCCCGCCCGGCCGAGCCGCTGCGCACCGAAGTTGACGACCTGGAAGCCCACCGCGATCACGAGCCCGCTGAGCACCGCGAGATCGCGGCCCTTGCGCGAGGTCAGCAGCCGGGTGTTGGCCGTGGCCACGGCCCGTGTCAGCGCCACGCACAGCAGAAGTGTGAGCGGCGCGGCCACCACGGCGAACACCGCACCCGCCGTCCCGTGCGCCACCGCGTACACCGAACCGGCCGCCAGGCAGAGCGTGAACAGCGGGCCGATGCCGACGAGCGACGCCACCAGCAGCGCCGTGATCAGCGGGCGCGGCCGCAACGGCAGCATCACCAGACGGCTCGGGTCGAGGGTCTCGTCACCGCTGGGGAAGAACAGCGGCATCACGGTCCAGCCGACCGCCAGCACCCCGGCCAGCAGGACGACGAGGGAACCGGCGTGGGCGTGCCCGCGCAGCGCGATCAGTCCGATCAGCTGGCCCGCCGCGATCAGCAGGGTGAAGACGACGGAGGTGATGTACGCGGCCCGGCGGCCCGTCGACTGCCGCAGCCCGTTGCGCAGCAGGGTCAGCTTGAGCCGTACGAAAACGGGGACGAGCCCCTCGCCGCCGCGCGTGGTGTCCCGGCCGGGGGCGGCGCCCACGGGGGTGTCGAGCACGCTCATCGGTTGCCGCCCAGCCAGTCCAGGGATTCGCCGGTGGTCCGGGAGCCCGCGCCGACGAGTTCGAGGAAGGCGTTCTGCAGCGAGGACGCCTCACCGCGTACCTGCTCCAGGGTGCCCTGGGCCCGGATCGTGCCGGCTGCCATGACGGCCACCCAGTCGCAGAGGGACTCCACCAGCTCCATCACGTGGCTGGAGAAGACGACGGTCGCCCCGGAGCGGGTGTACCGCTCGAGAACCTCGCGGATGGTCTGCGCCGACACCGGGTCGACGCCCTCGAACGGCTCGTCCAGGAAGAGCACTTCGGGGTTGTGCAGCAGTGCCGCCGCGAGGCCGATCTTCTTCCGCATGCCGGTCGAGTAGTCGACGACCAGCTTGTGCTGGGCGCCCGCCAGGTCGAGCACATCGAGGAGCTGGGTGGCGCGTTTGTCGACCTCGGCGCCCGGCAGCCCGCGCAATCTGCCGGTGTACGCGAGGAGTTCGCGTCCCGAGAGGCGTTCGAAGAGCCGCAGCCCCTCCGGGAGCACACCGATCCGGGACTTCACCTCGACCGGATCGCGCCACACATCATGGCCGCCGACCTCGATCAACCCCTGGTCGGGGCGGAGCAGTCCGGTGACCATCGACAGCGTGGTGGTCTTGCCCGCGCCGTTGGGTCCCACCAGACCGATGAACTTGCCCGCGGGCAGCTCCAGATCGATCCCGGCGACCGCGGTCTGCTCCCCGAACCGCTTCCACAGCCCCTGTACGCGAACGGCGGGCGGCGCCGTCCGCGCTTCGCCCGCCTCTTCCGCGACCCCGACCCGAGCTGTTCTGTCCGTCTCTGTCCGGTCCTGCATGGTGTGTGCTGCCTTTCGGTGTCCCCGTGTATGGGGACCACCCTACGAAAGGGCGCTCTACGAAAGGCGCTCCCGGGCATCGGCCGATTCCCGCGCGCAGGCGTAGGCGAGCGGGCTGATGAGCTCCTGCGCGTCCGGCAGCCACCGGTTGGCGTGGGTGGGCCGCCGGGCCCACTGCACCGCCCCGAGCCCGCCGACCCGGGTCGGCGGCCCCGTCACGTAGTGGCCGTCACCGCGGCCGACGAGATCGACCGAGGCGGCCCGCCAGCCCAACTTCCGTACGAGGTCGTCCACCTTGGCCGCCGCGCCCGGCAGGACGAAGAAGTACATCCGCCGGTCGGGGGTGCGGGTGACGGGCCCGAGCGGCACTCCCATCCGCTCCATCCGGGCCAGCGCCAGGAACCCGGCGGACTCCGGTACCTCGATCGCGTCGAATGCGCGGCCGGTGGGCAGCAGGATCGACGCCCCCGGGTGCCTGGACCACATCCGGCGGGCCGCGGCACCGCTGCCGGTCGCCTGGCCCGCCCAGTCGGGTCCGGCGGGATGGGCGCCGGGGGAGGCGCAGTCCGCGTCGTCGCAGGAGCACCGCTCGGCTCCCTCCGCGGCCTCCAGCCAGGTGCCGGGGCACACGTCCCAGTGCCGTTCCTCCGCGTACCGCGCGGCGGCGTCGAGCAGTTGCTCGCCCCGCTGGCGGGGGAGCTGCGCGGTTTCAGTGATCACGATGGGCTCTTCGGCTCCGATGGGCTCTTCCACGCACAACACAACTACTGCCACCACCCGGGGTTACGGGCGTGGCGAGCGCGGTGACGGCGTACCGATCCGGCATACGGGGCGCACGGATGCATGGACGGGGGCGCGCGTGAGGCGGTGCCCGGCCGGGCGGGTAGCCCCTTACGGGCACCTTCGGAACGGTCGGCCTCTGTCATATGCCGACACGTATGACGCACGTATGCCGAACGTATGCCGACACGAATGACAAGGAACACGACGGACCTGACGATCACGATGAATGTGCGCATTTTCCGTGCAATTGCCGGGCAGTGATCCGCTCATCGATCACTGCGGCCTCAGGGGGAAACATGGCAGCCAGGCCTCTCGTCGCCCGCCAGCCGAACGAACGGCTCCAGGCGCTCATTCAGGAAGCCGGATGCTCCAACGCCGGCCTCGCCCGCCGCGTCAACATGGTCGGCGCGGAACGCGGGCTCGATCTGCGGTACGACAAGACCTCCGTGGCCCGCTGGCTGCGTGGACAGCAACCGCGCGGCAGGGCACCGGGAATCATCGCCGAGGCGCTCGGCCGCAAGCTCGGCCGTACGGTCACGATCGACGAGACCGGCATGGCCAACGGCAAGAATCCGGCGTCCGGCGTCGGCCTGCAGTTCGCCCCGACCGTGATCGGCGCGATCGAGCAGGTCTGTGAGCTGTGGCGCAGCGACGTCGGCCGCCGCGACTTCCTGTCCGGTTCGACGGTCGCCTCCTCGGCGCTGGTCGAACCCAGCCGCGACTGGCTGATCACCGGCGCCGACCCGCAGGTGGCGCGGTCCGCCGGGGCCCGCGTCGGGATGTCGGACGTGGCGGCGGTACGGGCGATGACGGCCGCGCTCGTCGACCTCGACCACCGGTTCGGCAGCGGACACGTGCGGCCGGTCCTGGTGCACTACCTGAA
The DNA here is from genome assembly GCF_045207325.1 of Streptomyces sp. NBC_00846. Lineage (NCBI taxonomy): Bacteria > Bacillati > Actinomycetota > Actinomycetes > Kitasatosporales > Streptomycetaceae > Streptomyces > Streptomyces sp. NBC_00846. The sequence goes on from NZ_CP108846.1 coordinate 4,336,144, forward strand.
CAGTGTGGTCTCCGGGCTGCTCTCGGGGGCGTACCGCGAATCGATCGGCCGGCAGCTGTTCGCGGCGGTCGCCCGGCTCACCGAACTCGGCGGGTACATGGCCGTCGACACGGGCCAGCCGGGTCTCGCGCAGCGCTACTACATCCAGGCGCTGCGCCTGGCCCAGGCGGCGGGCGACCGGGCGTACGGCGGTTACGTCCTGGCCGCGTCGATGAGCCATCTCGCCGCGCAGCTCGGCAATCCGCGCGAGATCGCTCAGCTGGCGCGGGCCGCGCAGGAGGGCGCGCGCGGGCGGGTCACCCCGAGGGCGGAGGCGATGTTCTACGCGGCGGAGGCGCGCGGACACGCCCTGCTCGGCGACGCCCGCATCTGCCGGGTGGTGACGGGCCAGGCGCTGACGGCCATGGAGCGCGCCGAACCGGACACCGGGGACGACCCCGACTGGATCGCCCACTTCGACCACGCCTACCTCGCCGACGAGCTGGCGCACTGCCACCGCGACCTCGGCCAGGCGGAGGCGGCCGCACGCCGGGCGAAGGAGTCCCTGGACGGCCACCCGGAGTCCCGGACCCGCCGCCGGGGCATCGGCCTGGTGCTCCTCGCCACGGCCCAGGTCCAGCTGCGCGAGGTGGAGCAGGCCTGCCATACGGGCACCCGGGCGATGGAGCTGCTGGGGTCGGTACGCTCCAGCCGGGGCGCGGAGTATCTGGACGATCTGCAGCAGCGGCTGGTGCCTTACGGGGACGAGGCGGCGGTGCGGGAGTTCGGGGCGCGGCTGGAGCTCCAGGCGGCGTGACGGGGAGGCCGTACCGGGGGATCACGTCCGGGTGCCCCGTTAACTGCGTCGTGAGGGCGCTGGGTGTTACAGCTCGTGTGAAGGGGTCGTGAGTGACGACACGCGCTTGGCGAACGGCGGCAGCCACCCGATAGCGTGAGCCGACGATTCCGTAGGTATACACGTAGGAGTCCCGGTGACGCAGAGCGGACAGGGTGACGAGCAGCAGCTCCCTGCTGTACGGCCCGCGCACGAAGGTGTCGTGCTGCCCGCGGGTGGCGGTGAGCCCTGGATACCAGGGGGGCCCGCGGATCAGGCCGCCCCGGCGGGCGGCCAGCCGTGGGGGCAGCCGTGGGGGCCGCAGGCGGCGCACCAGGACGCCTCGTCGCAGCCGCAGGGGCCGTACGGGCAGGGTGTCGATCAGTACGGGCAGCCGGCGCAGGCGTACGGGCAGCCGGCGCAGGCGTACGGCCAGCCCCAGGCCGCCCAGCCTCACCAGCCCCCCCACCAGCCCCAGCAACACCACCAGCCCCACCAGCCGTACGCGCAGCCGTTGCCGCCCGAGGCCGTGCCCGGAATGAGCATGGGCGGGGACGCGGACGCCACGCAGTACATCGCGCCGGTGCCCCCCGGACCCGCACCGGGCGGGCTGCCGCCGGAGAGCCCCGCCGAGGCCACCCAGTTCCTCGCCCACGGAGCCCCGCAGCCGCAGACCCAGGCGTACCAGCAGCAGCCGCCCGTGCACGGGGGCGACGCCGACGCGACCCAGTACATCCCGCCTGTCCCCGGAGCCACCCCGTACGGCATCAGGCCCGGAGCCCCCGGCGACCGGCAACCGCCCGCCGAGTTCGACAATCTCTTCCGCAACGAGGAGTCCGCGGGCGCCACCCAGCAGATGCCCCAGTTCGACCCGGGACAGCAGCACCGGGGGGGCTACCAGCCCCCGCAGGCGCCCCCCGCGTCACAGGCCCCGCAGCCGCAGTACCAGCCCGTGGACGACGGGCCGCAGGGGCGGGCCGGGCAGCGCAAGCGGCCGGCGCACATCACGCTCATCGCGGCGGTCGTCGCCGGCTGCGCGGTCGTCGGCCTCGGCGCGGGTGCGCTGATGAGCGGCGGCGACGACAAGGGCGAGGACAACAAGCAGCCGGTGGCGGCCGCGAGTTCACCCGAGGGTCAGCCCTCCACGCAGGCGGCGAGCGACCCGGCGAAGCCGCAGGCCGAAGCGCTCGACAAGCTCCTGGCGGACAGCAACAACAGCCGCGCCGCGGTCATCGGGGCCGTCGAGAAGACCAAGAACTGCACGGACCTGGACCAGGCCATGACCGATCTGAAGGGCGCCGCCCAGCAGCGCCGTGATCTGGTGACCCGGCTCCAGGGGCTGAGCGTCGACAAGCTGCCGGACCACGAACGGCTCACCGCCTCCCTCACCAAGGCCTGGCAGGCGTCCGCCGCCGCCGACGAGCACTACGCCGCGTGGGCCGGCCAGACCAAGAATGGCAAGAAGGGCTGCAAGCACGGCAAGGCCCGGACCAACTCCTCCGAGTTCCAGCAGGCCAACGTGAAGAGCGGCGAGGCGAGCACGGCGAAGCGCGAGGCGTCGGGGTTGTGGAACTCGATCGCGTCGAAGTACGGGCTGACCCGGCGGGCGGCGACCGAGCTCTGAGGACCGCGCCCCCGGGAGCGGGGTGCCGGGGGCGCGACCCCCGGCACCTCACCCCTTCACGCTCGCGTCCGACAGCGTCCTCGCGACATCCACGAAGCCCTTCTTGTCCGCGACGAGCCGCCCGTCCCGTACCGTCTGGAACGTCACCTTGGTGTTCACGACGCGCGGGTAGGAGGACGCGCCGAGCATGTCCTTGTAGCGCCAGCGCAGCTTCGGGGTGAGGCCGCCGGTGTCGACCGGGGTGCCGTGGTTGAGCGCGGAGGTGAGCTTCCAGGCGGTGATCCGCGGGGCGTCGATCGCCTTCACGATCTCGCTCAGCGCGGTGTACGCGATCCACGTGGTCTGGACGCCCGTGTCGGCCGGGTCGATCCGGTTGTCGCCGAAGGCGTGCTCACGGATCACCTCCCGCATCCGGTCCCAGCGGGCGTCGCCCGAGTTCGGGTACCAGCCGGTGACGTACGCCCCCTCGAACGGGCTGTTCCGGCCGCCGGTGCTGTCGATCAGCGGCTGCGCGACGCTGCCGAGGACGGACGAGATCCGTACGTTCCCGTACGACGGTTCGAGCCGCCGGAAGGAGTCGAAGAACGTCTCCGTGCGGTCCCCGAGCACGGCCGTCACACAGCCGCCGTCCGCCCCCGCGGCCTGGAGCGCCTGCCCGGCGGCGTCGTCGTACGAGGTCGCCGCCTCCTCCGCCCGGATGTCGACGGGCTCGGGCCGGCCGGCGTCGGTGAGACCGGTGCGCAGGAGCCAGGCCTGGCCGTCGCCGCCCAGGGTGTCGGGCCGCACCACGGACACCCGCTCGCAACTGCGGGCGAGCTGCTGGGCGTTGCCCGCGAGGAGTGCCGCCTGGCCGCCGTTGACGGGGTAGGAGGTGTAGCTGCTGAATTCCTCCTCGGAGGCCCCGTATCCGCCGATGTAGGGGATTCCGGCGGTCTCCAGCGGTGGCAGGAACGACGACCCGTACCGGCTGTACGAGCCGACGACCGCCACCGCCTTCTCCCGGACGGCCAGCCGGGCGCAGTTCCCCGCGCCGGTCGAGGTGTCCGACTCGTCACAGGTCACGACGCGCAGCCGGTGACCGTCGAGCCCGCCGTTGTTGTTGACCCAGCGGGCGTACGCCCGCGCCATGGCTGTCATGCCCGACATGTTCACCGTGTTGACCGTGTCCGGTGTCGCCGCGCCACTGGGGGCCCACGTCACCACGGTGAGGGGCTCCCCGGAGTCCCCCGAGGCCCCAGGGAGCACACCGCAGCCGGTGACGAACAAGGCCCCGGCCGCCGCCGTACTCGTGAGGAACTTGTAGGGGCGGTGTGAGGTGGGGCGGTGCCGTCCGGTCATGGGAAGGAACATTTCCGCCCGCGGGGTAACGCCGCAGTGTGCTCCGTGCAACGCTCGGTGACATCCGGGTGAATTGCGGGGGCCCGCGCGGGGAGCCGGAAAGGGAACGTACGATCGACAACTGTGCAGCAAGGTTCGGAGAACACTTCCCGTCGCGGCCGTCGCTCCTCCACCATGGGCGGCATGCCGCTGAATGACATGCCCTGGTGGCGCTGGCGCAGCAACGTGCGCTCGGCGCTGCACATGCTCTCCGACCCCGTCTTCCATCACGAGTGCTGGCTGGCCGGCCGGGAAGGGTACGGCGACGTCACCGACGCCGTGTACCGCCTGGTCGAGGACACCTGGCTGGACAACTGGTCCGCCGAGAAGTACATCGGGACGATCTTCCGCGACGCCAACGAGTCCGCCCTCGTCGACGTCGCCGTGCTCCGGGTGCTGCGCATCATGCACCAGGTCGGCGCGGACGCCCCCGTCTCGGCGTATCTGGAGCACCATGGCTGGCCGGAGGCCGTACGGGCCGCTCGTGAGGCCCATGTGCTGCTCGCCATCAACGACGGCGAGGACCCGGACACCCCGCCGCGCTCCCTGGACGTGCTCCGCATCCTGACCAGGTCGGCCTGATACCGGCCCCATATGGCACGCTACGGGGATGATCGCGCCGCAGCCTGCTGAAACCGCACCGGAGCAGTACGTCCTCACTCTCTCCTGCCCGGACAAACAGGGGATCGTGCACGCCGTGTCGAGCTATCTCTTCATGACCGGCTGCAACATCGAGGACAGCCAGCAGTTCGGCGACCACGACACAGGTCTGTTCTTCATGCGGGTCCATTTCTCGGCGGAAAGCCCGGTGACGCTGGAGAAGCTGCGGGCCAGCTTCGCCGCGGTCGGCGACTCCTTCCGGATGGACTGGCAGATCCACCGTTCCTCGGAGCGGATGCGGGTCGTGCTGATGGTCAGCAAGTTCGGCCACTGCCTCAACGACCTGCTGTTCCGTTCGCGGATCGGGGCGCTGCCGATCGAGATCGCCGCCGTCGTCTCCAACCACACGGACTTCGCCGAGCTCGTCGCCTCCTACGACGTCCCCTTCCGGCACATCCCGGTGACCAGGGAGACCAAGGCCGCCGCGGAGGCGGAGCTGCTGGAGCTGGTCCGCGAGGAGAACGTCGAGCTGGTCGTCCTCGCCCGCTACATGCAGGTCCTCTCCGACGATCTGTGCAAGCAGCTGAGCGGCCGGATCATCAACATCCACCACTCCTTCCTGCCGAGCTTCAAGGGCGCGAAGCCGTACCACCAGGCGCACGCCCGCGGGGTGAAGCTGATCGGTGCGACGGCGCACTATGTGACGGCCGATCTCGACGAGGGACCGATCATCGAGCAGGAGGTCGAGCGGGTGGGCCACGGCGTCACCCCGGACCAGCTGGTCGCCGTCGGCCGCGACGTGGAGTGCCAGGCACTGGCGCGCGCGGTGAAGTGGCACGCGGAACGCCGCATCCTGCTCAACGGCCGCCGTACGGTGATCTTCGCGTAGCACGGTGGCGGGGCAGGGCCGGCCGGGAGCGGCACCGGGGAAGCCGGACGGCAGGGAGCTCCTACAGCCTGCTCAGGGACGCCGCCGCGAACAGCACGTCGCGGATCGCCTCGCGGTCGCCCTCCTGACCGGCCGCCGCCTCCACCGGAGGCACGTGTCCGGCCACCAGCTGGCAGAACTCGACGCCGTCCAGCGCGATCTGCGCCACCGCGTGGGCGGCCGAGCCGACCGCGGCGGGGGAGTCCAGCGGGATGTACCAGTCGCCGCCGCCCGTGCCCTCGATCTCCAGATGCAGCGAACGGCCCGGTGAACCCGCCGTCACCAGATGGCGGGCCGGGCCGGCCAGTCCCGACCTGCGACGCTCGGCGAGGGCGGCCGGGACGAGCCGGGCCGCCAGGTCGATCATCCGGTGGAGATGGGCGGCGGACGGCGCCTCGTACGGATAGTCCACCGCACTCGCGATGTCACCGCCGTGCACCCAGCATTCGAAGGCCCGGTCCAGCAGCGCGTCGTGCATCGGAAGGGCGAAGTCGCCGTACGAGACGGAAAGTTCGGCGACGCCGCGGCCGGCGAAGGACACCGTGCGGATGAGGGTGTGGCTCTGCCCGCGCCACGGTTCGTGGATCGCGCGGGTGGGCGGCCGGTGGGCCGCGGACCAGTACTTCTCGGTGCGTGCGGTGGGCGGGAGCGGCCAGGCGTCGCCCCGGCCCGTGGTGCCGTCGCCGAGCGGTACGTCGAGGCCGAGGGCGGCGGCGACCAGCCCGTCGACGGTCATGAGATGACCGATGACACCCGCGAGCGTCGTCTTGCGGCTGACCTCCCTCTCGCCGTCGAACCATCTCAGCCGCAACGGGGCGTGCCACTCCGAGCCGCCTATGTCACGCAGCAGCGCGTCGAGCCGCGCGGTCTCCGCGTCGTACGGAGCGGCCCAGTCCGGTACCGGGATCCTGGCCGGACGGCGGCTCAGACAGGTGTCGATGACCCGGGAACGCAGCGTCGGATCGAGGTCCAGACTGCGGTCGGTCTGCAGCAGTCCGACCGCGTCGCGCAGCCGGAGGGCCTCGTCGGCACAGGCGGCGCACTCGGTCAGATGCGCCTCGACGGCCTCGGTCTCCTCCGCCGAGCAGGCGGCCAGCGCCCAGGCGCCGAGGAGGGCCTTGAGGACGCGGTGGGGGAGCATCAGGGCCGGTGCGGCGGGCGGGTCCGAGGGGGCGGGTGAGCCCGGTGGGTCCGGTGGTGCCACGGCGGATTCCGGTTCCGGTGTCGTCGGCCGCGGGGTCGGCCGCGAGGACTGGGGTTGAGGCTCGGTCGGGGGAACGGACGGCGGCAGGGGTACGGCGCCGAGGTCGAAGTCGTCCGCGGCGGCCCGCGGTCCCGGTATGCGCCGTGCGCCCCGCACCTCGTCGCCGCGTCCGCCGTCCTCGGGGCGGGCGCCCTCGTGTCCGTTCGCGTCGTCGTCACCGCTCACAGCGACCGTCCGTATCCGGGTGGCGAGGACCCCTCCAGTGGGCGGGTGTGCGCGGTGGAGAGCAGTTGGAGCCCGAGCCGCAGCCGGCGGCGGGCCTCGTCCTCGGTGACCCCGAGGTCGGCCGCGGTCTGCCGGTAGTCCCGGCGCTGGACGTACGCGAGCTCCAGCGCGGCCCGCAGCGGGGCGGGCATGGACGTGACGATGTAGTCGGCGCGGGCGGCGGTGGTGGCCCGGCGCACCCGGTCCTCCAGACCGGCGGGGGAGGCGGCCCCGGAACGCTCGCCCGTACCGTCCTGGAGGCTGTCCGCCTCCTCGCGCAGCCGACGCACGGACTGGCGGTGCGTGAGCCGGGCCACCCAGGAGCGCATCGAACCCTGCTTCGGGTCGTACGCGTCGGGGTTCTCCCACACGTAACCGAAGACCTCGCGGGTCACCAGGTCGGCGGCGGTTTCGTCGTCGAGCATCCGGTGGGCCTGGCTGTGCACGAGCGCGGCGAACCGGTCGTAGAGCTCGCCGAGCGCGGCCGCCTCACCGCGTGCCAGCCGCTGCTGCATCTTGCGGTCCCAGCGGGGTGGTGCGTTTCTCGCCATGCGACCCCCAGCCCTGTTCCCCTCGTCACATCGAATGTAGTCGGCGGCACCGGCCATGTACGTCCCTTTACGGCAAGTAGGTCCTTGAAGAGGCTGGAGATGATAGGGAATGGGCCCTCCACGGATGACGGGATCGGACCCGAATCGATCATTTCGGTCCGAACCCGGCCGAGTCTGTCGAGCGGTGCGGTGTTTCATGGCTCTGCGGCGTGGGCAGCCGCGAGGGGGAACGGAAACTTCCGGATCGTCGGAATCCCCGGAACGAGAGGCCCAGTCGCGTGACACTGAAGGTGGCCGAGACCGTGCAGGACGACTGGACGGTGCTGCGTATACGCGGCGAACTGGATCTGGTGTCGTCGCCCGTCGTGCGCCAGTCCGTCCATGAGGCGGTCGCCACCGGCCGCCACGACGTGGTGCTCGACCTCTCCGAGGTCCTGTTCTGCGATTCCAGCGGCGTCGGCGTGCTGATCGCGTCCCGCCGTCTGATGCGCTCCTGCGGGGGCCGGCTGCGGCTGATCCTCCCGGCCCGCGGCGCGGAAGAGGGCTCCCACGTCAACCGGGTGCTCGCCGCCCTCGGCGTGCGCCGGCTCTTCGACGTCTACCCCGACCGGTACGCGGCCGTCGACGACGAGGCCGAACCGCTCTCGGCGTGAGTGCGCGTAAGTAGCACGTGGCGCCGGTCGGCGTCGTACGCTCCCCGCATGGACAGCGCAGAGTATGAGCGCAAGGTCGCCTTCCGCTTCGCCGCCTTCGACCAGGACGGCAACGGATACATCGATCGCGCGGATTTCAGTGCCGCCGCGGCCCGTCTGCTCGCCGAATTCGGTACGACGGCCCGCTGCGACAAGGGCCAGGCGCTCTACACCGGGGCCGAAGCGCTCTGGCAGGGCATGGCGGGCATCGCGGACGTCGACGGGGACCAGCGCGTCACCCGTGAGGAGTTCGTGGGCGGAGCCGTGAAACGGCTGCGCGACAACCCCGAGCGCTTCGCGGAGATCGCCCGCCCGTTCCTGCGCGCCGCGCTCGCCGTGGCGGACCGGGACAACGAGGGCGCGGCCTTCGTACCCGCCGTGGAACGGGCGCTCCGGGTGCTGGGCGCCACCCCGCAGACGGCGGCGTTCGCGGCGCGGAGCCTGGACGCGGACCACGAGGGCAAGGTCGCCGAGGACGCGGCGGTGGCGGCGTTCGCCGGCTACTTCACGGTGATCGCACCGGAGGCGTAGCCGGGGCCGGGGCAGCCGGAGCAGGCCCGGTCCCGTCCGGCGGTCGTCGTGCGGCGGACCGCACCGGCGGCCGCCCCGTCCGGGGCGTCTCAGGAGAACTGTTCGCGCAGCCGGTACTTGAGCACCTTCCGCAGTGCCTCGTTGCGCGGCAGCGCGGCCACCACCTCCAGCTGTTCCGGCAGCTTGTGCACGGAGAGCCCCTCCGCGCGCAGGTACCCCGTGATGTCCGGCAGTGTCAGCGGGGCCGTCCCCGCCGGCTGTTCCACGACCGCGCAGACGCGTTCGCCGCGCTCCGGGTCAGGGAGCCCGATCACCGCCGCGTCGCCGACGCCCGGGTGCCGGTGCAGCAGGTCCTCTATCTCCTTGGCGGAGATGTTCTCGCCCTTGCGGATGATGATGTCCTTCAGCCGGCCGGTGAGCACCAGGTGCCCGCTCGCCTCGACATGGCCGACATCGCCGGTGATCAGGAACCCGTCCGCGTCGAAGGCCGCCGCTGTCGCCGCCGGGTCCAGATAGCCCGAGCAGACGGCCTCGCCGCGCAGCCGTACCTCGCCGTCGGTGCCGTACGGCAGTGGTTTGCCGTCCTCGTCGGTGATCCGTATCTCCATGCCCTCGGGCGGCCGGCCCTCCGTCCCGGCGAGGTGCTCCACCGTGTCGTCCGGGGCGCCCATCGTGATCATGGGGACCTCGGTCATCCCGTAGCCGTGGGTGAGCTGGACGCCCATCTCCCGCACCACCGCGTGGTAGATCTCCGGCGGCTTCGGCGCCCCGCCGCCCGCCAGCAGCCGCAGCGTGGGGATCAGATTCCGCTCCGGCGCCTTGCGCTGCTCGGTCAGGAACATCGAGTAGAACGCCGTGGACCCGCCCGCGACCGTCACCCCGTGACGCCGGTAGCCCGCCAGTGCCTCCGGCATCGTGAAGTGCTCGAACAGGACCGCGGGGAACCCGTACAGCAGCAGCATCACCGCGTAGTCCGGCCCGCCGACATGGGCGAACGGGAACGCCACCGAACCGACGTCGTCGGCCGACAGGTGCAGCGCGTGGGCCAGGCACGAGCCGCCCGCGATCAGGCTGCGGTCGGTGTGCAGGACGCCCTTCGGGTCGGAGGTCGTCCCCGAGGTCCAGTAGATCCAGCGCACCGCCGTGCCGTCGGCGGGCGGCGGCGGCAGCACGGACGGGTCGCCGTCCGGCAGCGACTCGTACGCCTCGAAGACCAGCGGCGGACGCTCGGCCTCCGCCGCCAGCCGCCGCGCCATCGCCGTGTGGTCGAAGCCGCGCCAGGTGCCCGGCACGGCGAAGAAGCCGGCCTTCGACTCGCGCAGCGCGAACCCCGCCTCGCGGTCCCGGTAGAACGGGATGACCGGCGACTGCACGGCCCCGATCCGGGTCAGCGCGAACGACAGCAGCACGGTCTCGATCCGGGTCGGCAGCTGCCAGGCGACGACGCCGCCGGGGCGCACGCCCATCCCCCACAGCCCGGCCGCGACCCGCTCGCCGCGGCTGCGCAGCTCCCCGAAGGTCAGCGTGCGGTCGTCCTGGATCAGGAACGGGCGGTCCGGGGTCAGGGCGGCCCGGCCTTCGACGAGCTCCCAGAAGGTGCCCGATGCGCTCAGCGCGTGTGCGGTCTCGTTCACGGCGAACCCCTCGCAGCTGACGGATAGTCAGATAGTGCGGAGAGCGTAGAGCGCTGCGCCTTGTCGGTCCAGGGGTGCGGGGCTAACCTGTGCCGAAACTGAATCTGACGAACCATCAGATACTTTCAGTGTGCGCCGAAGGGGACACCATGACGTCAGCGGAACTGCCTCGGATCGTCAGCGTCGACGACCATGTGATCGAGCCGCCGCACCTCTTCTCGACCTGGCTGCCCGCCAAGTACCGCGAGAGCGGCCCGCAGCCGCTCACCGCGGGCATCGGGGAGCTGGCGTACACGGGGGGCAAGTACGTCATCACGATGGACCCCGACGGGCCGCCCACCGACTGGTGGATCTACGAGGACCTGAAATTCCCGTACAAGCGGAACATCGCCGCCGTCGGCTTCGACCGCGACGACATGACGCTGGAGGGGATCACCCGGGCCGAGATGCGGCCCGGCTGCTGGGACCCGGCCGAGCGGCTCAAGGACATGGACCTCAACCACGTCGAGGCGAGCCTCTGCTTTCCCACCTTCCCGCGCTTCTGCGGCCAGACCTTCGCCGAGGCGCACGACAAAGAAGTCGCGCTCGCCTGCGTCCGCGCCTACAACGACTGGATGGTGGAGGAATGGTGCGGCGACAGCGGCGGCCGGCTCATTCCGCTCTGCATCATCCCGCTCTGGGACATCGGCCTGGCGGTCGCGGAGATCAAGCGGAACGCGGCGCGCGGCGTACGGGCGGTGACCTTCTCCGAGATCCCCACCTACCTCGGGCTGCCGTCCATCCACACCGGCTACTGGGACCCGTTCTTCGCGGTCTGCCAGGAGACCGGCACGGTCGTCAACATGCACATCGGGTCCAGCTCGCAGATGCCCGCCGCCTCACCGGACGCCCCGCCCGCCGTGCAGGCCAGCCTCTCCTTCAACAACGCCATGGCCTCGATGATGGACTTCCTGTTCAGTGGAGTCCTGGTGAAGTTCCCCCGGCTGAAACTCGCCTACAGCGAGGGCCAGATGGGCTGGATCCCGTACGCCCTGGAGCGCGCCGACGACGTCTGGGAGGAGCACCGGGCCTGGGGCGGGGTGCGCGATCTGATCCCCGAGCCGCCGTCCACGTACTACTACCGGCAGATGTTCTGCTGCTTCTTCCGCGACAAGCACGGGGTCGCCTCGCTCGACGTCGTCGGCCGGGACAACGCCACCTTCGAGACCGACTACCCGCACGTCGACTCGACCTTCCCGCACACCAAGGAGGTCGCCCTCGACCACGTCAAGGGACTGGACGACGAGACCGTCTACAAACTGATGCGCGGAAACGCGATCCGGATGCTCGATCTGGACCTCGACAAGTAGGCGCGCGGCAGATCTCGGGTACCCGGAGGAAGAAGTGGATCTCGCGTACACGGAGGAAGAAGAGGCGTTCCGGGCACGGCTGCGCGAGTGGCTGGCCGCCGTGCTCCCCGCACTGCCCGCGAAGCCCGGCCCCGACGACTGGCCGGGCCGCCGCGCGTACGACACCACCTGGCAGCGGATGCTGTACGACGCGGGCTACGCGGGCCTGCACTGGCCCGTCGACGCGGGCGGGCGGGGCGCCACTCCGACCCAGCACCTGATCTTCCTGGAGGAGACGGAGAAGGCCGGCGCCCCGTACGTCGGCGCGAACTTCGTCGGGCTGCTGCACGCCGGGCCGACGATCGCGGCCGAGGGCACCGCCGTACAGCGGGCCCGCTGGCTGCCGCCGGTGCTGCGCGGCGACGAGATCTGGTGCCAGGGGTTCAGCGAACCCGACGCCGGTTCGGACCTCGCCTCGCTGCGGACCCGGGCGGTGCGCGACGGTGACGACTACGTGGTGAGCGGGCAGAAGATCTGGACCTCGCACGCGGAGGTCGCCGACTGGTGCGAGCTGCTGGTGCGCACGGACCCGGCGGCGCCCAAGCACCGCGGGATCAGCTGGCTCGCGATGAGGATGGACGCTCCCGGTGTCACCGTCCGCCCGCTGCGCACCCTCGCCGGGTCCACCGAGTTCGCCGAGATGTTCCTCGACGAGGTGCGGATACCGGTCTCGCACCGCGTCGGCGCGGAGAACGACGGCTGGCGGGTCACCATGGTCACCCTCTCCTTCGAGCGCGGTACGGCCTTCGTCGGCGAGGTCGTCGCCTGCCGCCGCACCCTGACCGCCCTGGCCGCCGAGGCACGGGCGAACGGCCGCTGGGACGACCCGGTCCTGCGCCGCCGGCTGGGCAGGCTGAACGCCGAATTCCGGGCGCTGTGGCGGCTCACCCAGTGGAACGTCAGCGAGGCGCAGCGCAGTGGGGGAGTGCCGGGGACGGGCGGCTCGGTGTTCAAGCTGCGCTACTCGCAGGCCCGCCAGGAGCTGTACGAGGCGGCCGCTGAGGTGCTCGGCGCGGACGGCGCCGATCTGGACCGGGAGTGGGTCCTGGACCGGCTCTCCTCTCTCTCGTACACCATTGCCGCGGGCACCTCGCAGATCCAGCGGAACATCGTGGCCGAGCGGATCCTCGGCCTGCCGAAGGGGCGGTGAGCGGACGGTGGACTTCCAGCTCTCGGACGACCAGCGGGCTCTGCGGACGGGGATACGGGAACTCCTCGCCGGACGCTTCGGCAGGGACCGGATGCGGGCGGCCCTCGACGGCGGTACGGGCGTCGACCGGGCCCTGTGGCGGGAGCTCGGCGAAGCCGGGTTCTTCGCGCTGCGGCTGCCGGAGACGGCGGGCGGTGTCGGGCTCGGCCTGCCCGAGTCGGTCCTCCTCTTCGAGGAGGTGGGGCGGTCGCTGCTGCCCGGACCGCTGATCGCCACCCACCTCGCCGCCGGTGCGGTGAAGGGGGCGGCACAGGGCGAGGCGTTGATCGCCGCACTGGACGCCGGGCGGCCGGTCGCGCACCTGGGCGACGCGGACGGGCTGCTCGTGCTCGGGGCGGGGGACGCGGGGTCCGGGGCCGGGTCGGGGGCGGGGTCGGGGTCCGGGCCCTGGGATGCCCCGGGCCCGGCCGACGGGATCCTGCGCGATGTCGTACGGATACGGGAGGCGGCCGAGCCCGTACGGTCGCTCGACCCGTTCACGCCCCTGTGGCGGGTCACGGGCCGCGTCGGCGCCGTCGAGCACCTGCCCGGCGGGGCGCTGCGCGCCGAGGGTGCCCTGCTCGCCGCCGCCGAACAGCTCGGCAGCGCCGCGCGTACGACCGAGATGGCCGTCCAACACGCCGGTGAACGTGAACAGTTCGGATCGCCGATCGGGTCCTTCCAGGCGGTCAAACACCTGTGCGCAGGGATGCTGGTCCGCACCGAGCTGGCCCGCGGCGCCGTCTACGCGGCGGCCGTGACCGCGGACCGGGTCGAGATCGCCGGCGCCAAACTGCTCGCCGACGACGCGGCGGTCCGCAACGCGCGCGACTGCCTCCAGGTGCACGGCGGGATGGGCTTCACCTGGGAGGCAGACGTCCATCTGCACCTCAAGCGCGCCTGGCTGCGCTCGGGCCAGTGGCTGACGGCGGCGACGGCCGAGGAGGCACTTGCGGCCGACCTGTGCTGATCCCGGACGGGTCCCGTGCGGCTTTCCGCCGCACGGCGGCGGGGAGCCGCGCGGGACAAGCGGGCCGCTGAGCCTCACGCAGCGGAGTTACGCAGCGCAGTCGGCCGACTCCGGATCCGGGTTGTGTCCTTTGCGTGATTCGTCACGGGGTGGAGTCGGCGCCGGGCTCGGGTACCCTCCGTTGGATGCGACAGGATCTGGAACCGGGTAATCCGGGTGTTGCCCGTGCGGCGGCTCCGGTCCGGAAGAGATGCCCTGATCGCCTTCCACGCAGAAGCGCCGAGCCTGCCCGGAGGGCGATCCCCACGGCCTCGATGCGCCTCTGTTCGACTTCCCGCAGCGCGCGTCGCACAGTATGTACCACGCGTACTCCTTCGCGCTGGAATATGCCCGAAGCGCTTGTTGCGGTGACTGTACGTCAACCATGCTGTCTCGTAAGGGAATCACGTTCCGTGACCCTGAGGAGGCGCGAGGCGATGTGTCCGCCGGTTCGGATGGTGTGAGCGGTGCAGGTGCTTCAGGTTCAGCTGGAGGTCGGGCCGGATCCCGCAGAGGTCGGGCGGGCCCGCAGATGGGCGCGATCGAGACTGGTCGGGTCCGGGATACGAGACGACGAGCCGCTGGCCGAGACGCTCATCCTGCTGATCTCGGAGCTGGTCACCAACGCGGTGGTCCACACCGGGTGCCCGGCCGTGCTGCGCGTGCTGTTCGGCACGGCGGGGACGGCGGGGACCGTACGGGTCGAGGTGGCCGACGCCAGCTGCCGCCCGCCGCGGCAGCGCCACGCGGAGGGTGAGGACACCGGCGGCCGGGGCCTGGAGCTCGTCGACGGCCTCGCCGACCGCTGGGGCTGGCAGCCGGAGGGCGCGGGCAAGCGCATCTGGTGCGAGGTCGACCGGGACGCCCCGCTGATCCAGGCCGTGCCGGGCGTTCACGGTGCGGGCGATGCGGACCTCGGGGCACGCAAGACGTCGCACGCTGTGACGAATCCCGCATAAAGGTCAAAGCGGCTGGATAAAGGTTAAAGCAGCCGATTCGGCGCCGATCCGAGCGGTCCGGCGCCGGTCCGAGCGTCTTCAGAGGATGGCGACGGGGGCGACCGGGGTGCCGGTGGCGCCGACGAACGGCTCCGGCATCGCGGAGAGCAGAAAGCTGTAGCGCCCCTCGTCCGCACAGGCTGTGGACAACGTTTCCAGGTTCCAGTTCTGGCCCTGCAGCATGCCCATCTCGACCAGGTCCAGCGCGTGCACCGCCAGCCACAGATCCTCGATCTCGGGCGGGAAGATCTCGAAGGTCAGGGTGTCGTTGGCGACCGCCGCCACATCGCGCGCCCGGAACCACTCGGGCGTCCGGATCGAGAGGCCGGGCGACGGATAGCCGTACGCCTGCTTGTCGCCCGCCAGGTAGACCTGCACCTGCCCCGTCCGCACGAGCACGATGTCACCGGCCCGGACCCGGACCCCCGCCAGATCCTCGGCCGCGTCCAGGTCCTCCGGGGTGACGGCGTGGTCACCGGGCAGCCTTTCCAGACCGTGGGCGCGGGCCACATCGAGCAGTACCCCGCGCGAGACGATGTGCGGCGCCTTGTCGATTCCGCTGAACCGCGCTCCGTCGTGGGCGGTGATCGTGGCGGCCGGGCGGCCGTTGTAGATCTTCCCCGAGTGCGAGGCATGGGTGAGGGCGTCCCAGTGGGTGGCCGTCTGGAGGCTCAGGACCGCCGTGTCGTCGCTGGTGGCGACGGTGCCGGGGCCGAAGAGCTCCTGATTGATCTGGACCATGGTGTGCAGCGGATTGATCCGCCCGGGGATCAGTCCGCTCTGGACGCCGTCCTGCTGGAGAGGCAGCGCGAGCGGCACGCGCAGCCCGGTGCGGACGGCGCCGGCCGCCTCCCGTACGACCGCGTCGGTGATCAGATTCAGCGTGCCGATCTCGTCGTCGGTGCCCCAACGGCCCCAGTTGTTCACCCGCTTGGCGATGTCGTGGAACTCGGCCGGCAGTGACATGGAGCCTCCCGGGGCTTGTGTTCGTGGACCTCATGGCCCATAAAATCTAACGGTCCGTCAGAAACCGCGGGAAGGGGCCGGACATGGGGAACTTCTTGGCAGGCAAAGTGGTGGCCGTGACCGGAGCCGGGCGGGGCATCGGGAGGGCGGTCGCGCTCGCGGCGGCGGCCGAGGGGGCGAGAGTCGTCGTCAACGACTACGGCGTGTCCATCGAGGGCGGCGAGCCGAGCAGCGAGATAGCCGAGTCCGTCGTCAAGGAGATCGAGGCGGCGGGCGGTACGGCGGTGGCCGTCGCCGACGACATCTCCACGATGGCGGGCGGGCAGCGGATCGTGGACACGGCGCTCGCGCAGTACGGGCGGATCGACGGGGTCGTGTGTGTGGCGGGCATCCTGCGGGAACGGATGTTGTTCAACATGTCCGAGGAGGAGTGGGACCCGGTGGTCGCCACACACCTCAAGGGCACGTTCACCGTCTTCAGGGCCGCCTCGGCGGTGATGCGGAAGCAGGAGGACGGCGGCACACTGATCGGCTTCACCAGCGGCAACCATCAGGGCAGCGTCGCCCAGGCCAACTACAGCGCCGCGAAGGGCGGGATCATCTCGCTGGTACGGAGCGCGGCGCTCGGCCTGCACAAGTACGGCGTCACGGCGAACGCCGTCGCACCCGTAGCCCGTACCCGGATGTCCGCCAACGTGCCGATGGAACTCAAGGAGATCGGCGAGCCGGAGGATGTGGCGGCGCTCGTCGTCTACCTGCTCAGCGAGCGGGCCCGCAAGGAGAAGATCACCGGCCAGGTGTACACGATCGCCGGCCCGAAGATCGCGGTCTGGGCCCAGCCGAGGGAGCTGCGGGCCGGGTACGCGGACGGGGCCTGGACCCCGGAACGGATCGCGGACTTCCTGCCGGGGACGGTGGGCTCGGACCCGATGCCGATGCTGGCACGGCTGGAGGAGATGGCCGAGGCGGCCGCGGCGAAGGCACGGCCGAACAGAACAAGCTCCTCCGGCCGGTGAGGAGCGGGGGGCTCAGGGACGGAGCCCCCTTCCGGCCATGGCGGTTCACCCGGTCCGACGCCCTCCACGGCGGCTCGGACGAGATCCAGCGGAACATCATCGCCGAGCGAGCGCTCGGCCTACCGAGGGAGCCGAGATGAGAGGCGTCGTCTTCGACGGCATACGGACCGAGGTCGTCGACGATCTGGAGATACGCGATCCGGGCCCCGGCGAGGTGCTGGTGGCGGTGGCCGCGGCCGGACTGTGCCACAGCGATCTGTCGGTGATCGACGGGACGATTCCGTTCCCGTCGCCGGTGGTGCTCGGGCACGAGGGCGCGGGCGTGGTCGAGGCGGTCGGCGCGGGCGTCGGCCATGTGGTGCCCGGTGACCATGTGGCGCTGTCGACGCTGGCCAGCTGCGGGGCGTGCGCACAGTGCGACCGGGGCCGGCCGACGATGTGCCGCAAGGCGATCGGGATGCCTGGGCGGCCGTTCTCACTGCGGGGCGAGCCGCTGTACCAGTTCGCGTCCAACTCGGCCTTCGCCGAACGGACCCTGGTCAAGGCCGTGCAGGCGGTGAAGATCCCCACGGACCTGCCGTTCACCTCGGCGGCCCTGATCGGCTGCGGGGTGGTGACGGGAGTCGGAGCCGTACTCAACCGGGCAAAGGTCGACCGGGGCGACTCCGTCGTGGTGATCGGCACCGGCGGCATCGGGCTCAACGTCATCCAGGGCGCCCGGATCGCGGGCGCCCTGACGATCGTCGCCGTCGACGCCAACCCGGCGAAGGAGGCGGTGGCACGGCAGTTCGGCGCGACGCACTTCCTCACGTCGGCCGACGGCGTACGGGAGATCCTGCCGAGCGGCGCCGATCACGCCTTCGAGTGCGTCGGCCGTACGGAACTGATCCGTACTGCGGTCGACCTGCTGGACCGGCACGGCCAGGCGGTCCTGCTGGGCGTCCCCGCGGCGACGGCGGAGGCCTCGTTCCTCGTCTCGTCGCTGTTTCTGGACAAGTCGATCCTGGGCTGCCGGTACGGCTCCTCGCGCCCGCAGCGGGACATCGCGCTCTACGCGGAGCTGTACCGGGAGGGCAGGCTGCTGCTGGACGAACTCGTCACCGAGACCTACCCGGTGGAGGACTTCGCCAAGGCGGCGGACGACGCGCAGCAGGGGCGCGTGGCGCGGGGCGTGCTGGTGTTCTAGCGCCGCAAGGGTCACCAGGGGCAATGCCGTGCAGTTGGCGCCGGGTGGCCGGTGTCAAGGGGTGCGGGTGGCCGGCCGGGTGAATCCGTGGGGCGGAGCTGCGGCGCGCCACCGGCCCGGCGGTGAGACACCGCCGGGCCGGTGGCGTGGGGGCAGCGGGAAGTGAGCGGCCGGTGCGGCCGCCCCTGCCGGACGGCGTTCCGTGCGGGGCGTAACCCGAACGGGCGCCGTTCGCCGAGCAGGGGCGCGGAGCCAAGGACCGCTAAGGCCGGTCGTCGCCGTGGCCGCAGGCGCTGTGTCGTCCGCCGTGCACCGCCGCGTATGCCGACGGGCGGGGCGCGGTGGCGGCCCGGTCGAGTCGCGCGGCCGCGGCCCGTCCCGCCGAGGTGTGCGCGTCGTGGACGACCCGGCCGCCCACCAGGGTCAGCTCGACACGGGTGTCACTGATGTCCGCCACCGGGCATTCCGTTACATCACGGTCGAGAACGATCAGATCCGCGGCCAGACCGGGCCGGACTGTTCCCGTCAGCTGGTCCATGCGCAGCTGCCATGCCGTCCCGTGCGTGTGCATGCGCAGCGCCGACGTACGGCTCAGCCCCTCCAGCTCCTGGTAGAGCGGCCCGTCGCCCTCCGCGCCCGTGCGGTCGATCGCCGTACGGATCTGGTTCCACACCTGGAGCGGGTCCACCGGCCAGTCCGAGCCGCCCGAGAGCCGGGCCCCGTGCC
This sequence comes from Streptomyces sp. NBC_00846, assembly GCF_045207325.1. Classification (NCBI taxonomy): domain Bacteria; kingdom Bacillati; phylum Actinomycetota; class Actinomycetes; order Kitasatosporales; family Streptomycetaceae; genus Streptomyces; species Streptomyces sp. NBC_00846. The sequence goes on from NZ_CP108846.1 coordinate 4,354,841, forward strand.
GCTCCAGGGAGCGGGCGGGGTACATCCACCGGTGCCGCTCGGGCCCGATGTACGGCAGGAGGGCGTCCATCGTCCACGTGTCCTGTTCCGCCCACTGGAGCTGCATGCAGGCCACCACGTCCAGTGCGGCGAACCGCCCCAGATCCGCCGGGTCCACCAGCTGGAGGTGAGCGATGGTGTTCCGGGCACCGCGCAGCCCGGTCGCGCGCCGGGCGTACGCGTACCCGTCGAGCGCCGAGCGCACCGCGCGGTCACCGAGCCCATGGGCATGCATCTGCCAGCCGGCCCGGTTGAAGGCCGCGGTCAGCTGCCCGTAATCCTGTCCAGAGACATACAACTCACCGCGGTTGTCCGTCGGGTGCCCCGAGTCGTCCAGATACGGCGCCAGGAGCGCCGCCGTCTGCGCCGGGTACTCGATCACCCCGTCGAGGAACACCTTGATCGTCCCGAACCGCAGCCCAGGTACGTTACGGAAGGAGCGCTGCAGCCCGGTCGCGTACGCGAGCGCCGCCTTCGGGTCCTTCGCCAGGTCTGCGTCGATCCCGATCGCGGGGACGATCCGCTGCAGCAGCGTCCCCGCGTTCGCCAGAGCCTGATACGTCGACAACCCGCTCTGCCCGACATTCGCGTCCATCATCGTGGTCACCCCGGAGGCCGCCGCCTGGGCGAGGACCCGCGAGCAGGCGGCGACCAGATCGGCCTCGCTCGGCTCCGGGATGTGGCGGGTCACCAGGGGCTGTGCGTCGTCCTTGAGCACCCCGCTGGGCTTCCCGTCCGGCCCCTTCACGATCTTTCCGGCCACCGGATCGGGGGTCGCCGCGGTGATGCCGGCGATCTCCAGGGCGCGGCCGTTGACCCAGGTGTTGTGGCCGTCGCTCCCGAGGAGGGCGATCGGGCGTCGGGTGGGAAGGGTGTCGAGCAGGGAGTGGTGGGGAAGAGTGCCACGCGGCAGCAGCCCGATCGGGTTCCAGTCCGAGACCACCAGCCAGCCGTCGGGCTCCTGGCCGGGCGTGTCCTTGAGGAAACCCGTGAGGATCGCCAGGAGTTCCTCGGCGGTCGTCTCGGCGCCCTCCAGGGAGGGGCGCAGCGAACGCTCGCCCGCGCCGAGCGGGTGCACATGGCCGTCGTGGATGCCGCTCATCACGGTCGCCCCGCGCGCGTCGACGATTTCGGTGTCCCGCCCGGCGAGGTGGTGCAGTTCGCGGCCCCGGCCGGTGGCGAGAATCCGGCCGTCGTGCCCGACGGCCACGGCCTCGACGGGTCGGGCGCCGGGGAGCCCGGTGAACACCCGTGCGTTGTGGATGACCAGGGCCGCGGCACGGCGGTGCGCGGCGCCCCGCTGCGCGGCGGCCGCGGGGCCTGCCGCCGCACCCACCAGTCCGGCCGCACCCACCAGTCCGGCCGCGCCCGCGGCGAGCACGCTCCGCCGAGCGAAAGAAGAAGTCATGACCACTCCAAGGGTTGGGCTGCATTGCTGTGGCCGGACCCTCATTGATTAACGCCGTAACCAGAACCCACCCTGGACGACGGAATCCGCACGGCAATCCATACGATGGCGCCATGTCAGGGCCCACCCTCGCCGATGTCGCCCGCGCGGCGGAGGTCTCCACCGCCACCGTCTCGCACGCTCTCAACGAAACCGGCCGGCTCGCCGACGCCACGCGCCGCCGGGTCCGCGAGGTGGCCACCGCGCTCGGCTACGGCGCCCGGTGGACCCCACGGACCGGGGGGACCCTGGGCGTGGCCGTCACGACCTACGCCGGATCGGCCTGGAACTTCCTCGAAGTCCCGTACTTCGCCCGGCTCCTGACCGCCGCCACCGCCACCGCGCACGCCCACGGCTACGCCCTGACCATCCTCCCCGCAGCCCGCGGGGCCGAGGCGCCGTGGCACACCCTCACCGTGGACGGCATGCTGCTCCTCGACAGCCCCGCAGGCGACCCGGTGCTGCGTGCCCTGCGCGCCCGAGGCATCCCGCTCGTCTTCGACGGCCGGCCCGTCGATCCGAGGCCCGGGGACGTCTGGGTCGACAACGACCACACCGCCACCACCCGCGAGGTCCTCGGCCACCTGGCGGCCTCGGGCGCCCGGCGGATCGCCCTGCACGCCGGGTACGGCGACGAGCACTACACCCGGGCCGTGACCCGCGCGTACGAGCAGTGGTGCCACGAGCACGGCCGGACGCCACTGCTCCTCACCTTCGACCCGTACGACGCCCCGGGCCACGGCTTCGACGCGGTCTTCGCCGCCCGTGCCTGCGACGCGGTCTACACGGTCTACGACCCCGGCGGCCGCCAGGTCCTGGCCGCAGCGGCCCGCCACGGCCTGCGTATCCCCGACGACCTCCTCCTCGTCTGCGCCAGCGAGGACCCGGCCTACGCCGAGAACGATCCGCCGGTGAGCACCGTGACCCTGCGCCCCACGACGATCGCCGAGACCGCGGTGACGGCCCTGGTCTCCCTCCTTTCTCCCACCGCCCCGCCACCACCCCCTGGCGCCCTGACCGTTCCGGCGGTCCTGCACCTCCGCGGCTCCTCACGCCGCCGCACCCGGCCCAGCCCACAAGGGCCACCGTGATCCGACGGAAGGCCTGCACACGACCGAAGCCGGTCCGGCGTGCCGCGTCTCGCTCCGCGGGCCCGGCCGTGCGCGCGTGCGAGACGGGCGCGGCGGTCGACGTCGCCGTGCCGGAGGGGGCCGCCTATGCCCTCCCCGCCCGGAACGTTCGCCGGTAAGCCGTCGGGGACACCCCCAGCGCCGCCTGGAGGTGCTGCCGCAGCGAGGTGGGTGTCCCGAAGCCCGCGTTCCGCGCCACCTGGTCGATCGACAGGTCCGTCGACTCCAGCAGTTGCCGGGCCCGTTCGACCCGCTGCCGGGTAAGCCACTGGACGGGGCTGACCCCGACCTCCTCCCGGAAGCGGCGGGTGAACGTCCGTACGCTCATCGACTCCTGCTGCGCCATGTCGCGCAGCAGGATCGGCCGTTCCAGCCGTCCGAGCGCCCAGGCACGTGCGGTGGTGGTGGCCGCGAACTGCGTCTCGGGCACGGGGCGTTGGATGTACTGCGCCTGCCCGCCGTCCCGGTGCGGGGGTACGACCGTGCGGCGGGCGACGTCATTGGCGACGGCGGTGCCGTGGTCGCGGCGCACGATGTGCAGGCAGAGGTCGATTCCGGCGGCGACCCCGGCGGAGGTCAGGACGTCGCCGTCGTCGATGAACAGGACGTCCGGGTCGACGCGGACCTTCGGGAAGAGCCGCTGGAAATGGTCGGCGGAGGACCAGTGCGTGGTGGCGGGCCGCCCGTCGAGATATCCGGCTGCGGCCAGCACGTAACTGCCCGTGCAGATGGAGACCATCCGGGTGCCCGGCCTGATGTGCGCGAACGCGGCGGCGAGCTCGTCGGTGAGCCTGCCCTCCGCGTAGGCGGGGCCCAGTTCGTAACTGGCGGGGATCACGACCGTGTCGGCGGTGGCCAGGGCCTCCGGACCGTGTTCCACGGTGATCGTGAAGTCCGCGTCGGTGCGGACCGGGCCCGGCGGGCGGACGGAACAGGTCACGACTTCATAGAGATTGCGGCCCTTGGTGCGCGGATCCGAACCGAGCGAACGGCCGAAGATCCTTTGGGGGATGCCCAGTTCGAAGGGGAGCAGCCCGTCGAGGGCCAGGACTGCGATGCGGTGCGGCACGGGCGGACTCCCTTCATCCCTAGCTGGTATAGACCTCCAGCTGGTACATGTCACTGCCGTGAAGGAAAAGTCAGCGGAGTACCCGCGCATTCCCGCCACGGAGCGCGCGAGCGTACCGTCCCCGTCGCCCCGTATATCGGATTCGACCCCTATCCCTGGCCGGGGCCGGGGCCAGGGCCAGGGCCCAATTCCGGGTCCAATTCCAGGCCCGGGCCCGGATCCGGAGCTGATCGGCCGCGGCCGGCCGGCCGAGCTCTGGAACCGTAACTTCCGGCTCTTCTTCGTCGCCCGTACCGCCGCGCTCTTCGGTGACGGCATGATCCCGGTGGCGCTCACCGCGGGCCTGCTGGGGGCGGGCCGGCCGCACTCGTCGGTGGGGTTCGCGCTCGCGGCCTGGATGGGACCGCTGGCCCTCTTCGTGCTCTTCGGCGGTGTACTGGCGGACCGGTTCACCCCCCGCCGGATGATGATCATCGCCGATGCGCTGCGGCTGGTCGGGGCCTCGGTGCTGGCGGTCTCCTTCGCCACCGGCAACCCGCCGCTGTGGGCGGTGTACGCGCTCAGCGCGGTGGCCGGTGTGGGCGCCGCGCTCTTCCAGCCGGGCGTCGCGTCGACCGTGCCACGGGTCGCCTCGGACGTGCAGCGCGCCAACGCGGTGCTCCGGGTCTCCGAGGCGCTGATGACCATGGCGGGCCCGGCCTTCGCGGGCATGCTCGTCGGATTCGCCAGCGCCGGGGCGGTCTACGCGGCGAACGCGTCGACGTTCCTGGTCTCCGGCCTGTGCCTGTTCCTGCTGCGGCTGGCCCCGCCCCCTGCGGACGAGGCTCGGCACGGCACCTTCGTCGCCGAACTGGTCGACGGGTGGCGGGAGTTCCGGGCCCGGAGCTGGCTGTGGGGGGTGATCGCGATCTGGACGGTGTACGGCTTCGCGGTGCTCGGCCCGATGCTTCCGCTCACCGCGGTCGAGGTCACCGAGGCGCACGGCTCGGGGACGTACGGCGTGATGATGGCGGTGAACGGCGCGGGCAGCGTCGCCGGTGGCCTGCTCGCCCTGCGCCTGAGACCGCGCCGCCCGCTCGCGGCGGGGGCCGTGGCGCTGACCGCGGTCTGTGTGAACCTGGTGGTGCTGGGCCTCGGAATGCCGGTGTCCGCGCTCGGGGTGGGGCAGTTCGTGGCGGGAGCGGCGTTCGCGTTCTGGCTGGTGATGTGGTCGACGACGGTGCAGACCCACGTGCCGCCGCAGGCGCTGAACCGGCTGCACGCGTACGACGTGGCGGGCTCGCTGCTGATGCTGGCGGCGGGCCGGGCGCTGGCCGGACCGGTCGCGGACCGGGTGGGCGCACCGGAGGTACTGCTGGCCGGAGCGGTGATCAACATGGTGGTGGTGGCGGTGCTGCTGGCGGCCCGGCCGATCCGGCGGCTGGAGCGGATCGGATGACCGGGGGAGGGCCGGAGACGGTCGTGCCCCGGGCGGCGCGGACGGCTCTGCGGGCCCGCGCGGTCGCGGCCGGGGCCGCGGCGCTGACCGTCGCCGCCGGGCTCGGGGTCAGGGCGGTCGCGGACGGTGCCGTCGCCAAGTACACCGGGGACGCGCTCTACACCGTGCTGATCTTCGCCCTGGCCACCGTGATCGCCCCGCGTGCGCGGCCGGCCGTCACGGCCGGGGCGGCGCTCGCGTTCAGCTGGGCGGTCGAGCTGCTGCAACTGACCGGGCTGCCCGCGGAACTCTCCCGGCACAGCGCGGTGGCGCGGCTGGTGCTCGGCTCGACCTTCAACGCACCCGACCTGTTCTGGTACGCGGTGGGGGCGGGGTGCGCCTGGGCCGTGGCGGCCCTGACTACTTGCTCCGGGAGCGCTCCTCGGACCGCTGCATCTCGATGACCTGGAAGACATGGGCGCTCGTCTGCCTGCGCACACTGCCGCCGACGAGCAGCGCCGCGCCGCACACGGACAAGGGCGCGGAGATCCCCAGAATGGCCAGTTGCTTCGGCCACTCGGTGATCATCTCGCAGTCGTTCGTGACCCGGTAGCAGTACGCGTCCTGCTGTTCCACCAGCAGGAAGCCCAGCCAGATCCACAGGGCGCAGGCAACGATCAGAAGCACGGCGCCCCAGCCCTGCATCAGCGCGGAGCGGTGGTGGAACTGCTGGCGTGCTACCCACTGCATGAGATCCCCCGGTTCGGTGTGTGGCGAAGACTTCGGTGTGCAACGACGGCGCGGCGTACGGCCGCCGACCGACAGGTGATCGTACGCACAGTGCTGGGAGCGACCGCGGTGCGTGGCCCGATCCCTGCGAAGGGTGGCCCTCCGGCCACTCGTGAGGAGGCATGTCGCGACCCGATGCTGAGTGACGTGACCCAGGCAACCGAAAGCGCCGCGCGGGACGACGACCGGCAGGCCACCCCCGCAGCCCCCGGCCGGCGCTCCCGCCGGCGCGTTCACCGTGCCTGGATCGTTGCCGTCGTCACTTTCGTGACGATCATCGGTGGTGCCGCCTTCAACTCTCTGCCCGGCCTCCTCATCGACCCGCTCCACGCGGAGTTCGCATGGTGATGCTTTGGGGAACTTGAAATCAGGTCTTGCGCTCTCTGCCAGTTTCCAACCGGGCGGGGCGGATTCGGCGGCAAGGCGCCCGTACGGGGCGGTCCCACAGGGGAGCGCCCGATCCCTCACTCCGGTGCCGTCGAGTACCGCTCGATGCTCGCGTGGCCTGTCGATCGGTCGAGTAGGCGCAGCTCCCACGGGCCCGTGTTCACATCGAAGTCCTTGCCGAACCCGACCCACTTGCCCGCCATACGTCGGCCCGTCGGCTCGATGAGTAGCTGAATCGCACCGTGGTACCGGGCGCCCTGGTAGTACCCGTCAGTCGCCGTCTGCTCGGTCCACGTACCAGTGACGACGTTCCGATCAACGGTGAGATCCAGAGACAACGGGCTGTCCGGGTTGGTCGACGCTCCAGGCAGGCTCTGGGCTGTCAGCCGGTTGCCGTGCTGGACGATCACGACGTGGTGCTTGCAGTCGAACGTCTCGTCACGGCTGGACGAGTAGAACTCGTACCGGGACAGCCAGATGCCCGCGTACTCGCTCTGCAGCCCTGGCTCCGGGCTTGTGGCAGCGTCAGCCGTGCCGACTTCCCCAGCCTCCATGTCGTGGCCTCCTGCCCCGTCCGAGTGGACGCGTGCCATCGGGATCGCGAACCCCAGTGACTCAGGGATACGGCCGGTGAACCGCTTCAGTGCCCGCGCATACAGCGGGCGGCATGTCCTGGTCTCCCCGGACTCCCAGCGTTGCACGAGTCGCTTGGAGGCGTGGTTCGGCTCCCCCAACTCCTCGCCTGCGCCGCGTAAGCCCCGGGCGAACTCGTCTTGGCTGAGGTTCATCGACTTGCGCACGGACGTCAGCACGTCGTTGGGGATTCGCTCCCGCTCGGCCGGAGTCGTCATGATCCGAGGGTAGCCACGTCACGCCTCCAATGACACCGGTTTGACGCCCTTGGGGTGGCACCGACATGACGCCCGAGGGACGCCTTGAACGTCGCCGCAATGGTCGTGATCGATCCGGAACATGGTCGTCATGTCCATCCGCATCAGCGCTTACACGGTGAGAGCCGACGGCACTCAGACCAAGCCACGAACCCTGTACGAGGGTGAGGGCGGGGAGCCTCTCGCTACTGGCCTCATGCCGCCGTGCCTGTGCCCCAAGTGCAGGGGCGGGCGACATGACCGGAGCACAGAGCCTTCGGGCGCCGCCGCGGGACTCGGCTGACAGTGCCGACCGGTCTCAGGCGGAGAGGTGCTGCGACCGTCAGGGCACGGTGAACGTTCACCCGCCGAGCGGCCCGAACTGCCCGAACATCCCCCGGTGGAACAGCAGCGGATCGCCCCCGTCCGCCGCCCCCAGCGCCTCCACCCGGCCCACCACGATCAGATGGTCGCCCCCGGTGTGGACGGCCTGGATGCGGCAGTCGATCCAGGCCGGTACGGAGTCCAGCAGCGGCGATCCGGTTGCGGGAGCCGCCTCGTACGCCACCCCTGCGAACTTGTCGGCCCCGCTCACCGCGAAGCTCCGGCACAGCGCACCCTGGTCCGCGCCCAGGATGTTGACGCAGAAGGCCCCGGCACGGGCGATGCGCGGCCAGGTAGTCGACGTACGGGCGACCATGAAGGTGACCAGCGGCGGGTCGAGCGAGAGCGACGCGAACGACTGGCAGGCGAAGCCCGCCGGACCCTCCGCGTCGTCCGGATCGTGCGCGGTGACGACGGTGACCCCGCTCGCGAAGTGCCCCAGTACGCGGCGGAATTCGGCCGGGTCGACCGGCAGCCGCTCGCCGTCGGCGACGGCCCGAAGATCCGGGCGCGGCAGTGGGTCGACCGGCGCCGTCCCTGCGGTGGTGGCGGCGCCGACGGACCTGAGGTACCGGACGGCGGTGGCGGCCATGCCTGCGTGTCCCATCACGCTCCCCATTGAAACTGACGACACGTCAGATAGGAAGGGCGAGGGAAGAGGGTTCCGGGCGCCAAAGGCCGCGAGTCCCGCCGCTGAGCCGGGCTGAGGCGCACCCCGAACCCGCCCGGGCCGGGGCCGGGGCGAGTCTTCAGGGTCAGCTACCGGCGGCGTACGTCACGAAGTGCGCCCACGCGGCGGGGGCTACGGCGAACCGGGGGCCCTGCGCGTTCTTCGAGTCGCGGACGTGGACGGTGCTGGGGGTGGTGGCGACCTCGACGCAGTCGTTGGGGTTGCTGCTGTCGCTGTAGCTGCTCTTGAACCACGCCAACTCGGAGCCGTCCCCAGCGGAGGTCTTCCGGATCATGTCTCTCCCAGCGCTCGCTCGATGAAGGCCAGCGACTCCCGTGCGCTGAGAGCCTCCGCCCGGATGATGCCATAGCGGAGTTCAAGGATCCGTAGCTGCTTCGGGCTGGAGACGGGACGACCGCCGAACTCGTCATCAGAGCGCCCGACTGCCGTGCCGTCCTCGAACTTCAGCATCTGGATCCGCCCACCTGTCCCAGGATGATCCCAATAGGCGGTCGGCATCACCTGAATTTCGACGTTGCGCAACTGTCCTACCTCCAGGAGGTGTTCCAGCTGCCTGCGCAGCACCATCTTGCCTCCAGTGGGGCGGCTGAGCGTCGCCTCTTCCTGGACGAAGCTCAGCTCGGGGGCCGGCGAGCGGTCGAAGATGGAGCGCCGGGCCATGCGGGCTGCGACACCACGCTCCACTTCGTCGTCCGACAGGGCTGGACGTCTCGTCCTCAGCAACGCCCGAGCGTGCTCCTCCGTCTGTAGGAGACCGTGCAGGTTGTGTTCGCCGTACGACAGCAGCTCGACCGCCCGCGCCTCCATCCGCGCCAGATCCCGAATCTTCTTCGGGTACCGGACCTCCGCCACGTCCTTCTTCATTGCGGCGATCAGCCCACCCGCTCCCAGCACCTCGTCCGCCCTGTCCAGATACTCCTGGCGCGGAATCCGTTTCCCGGCCTCGACCTTGTAGACCTGGTCCTCCCCGTACCCGATCGCCACACCGAACTCGGCGGCCCGCATCCCGGCCATCTCCCGGCGCAGCCTCAACTGCCGCCCCACCGTGGCGACGACGGCCGCACCCGACTCGTCGTCGGGGTCGACCTCCCAACCGGGCTCGTCCGCCTCGCCCCCGGACTGCTCCGTACCGTTCGCATCCACCCGCATCCGCGCCACCTCCGACGTGCCGTCACACCTCGACGCCCTCTACCCGCACGCCCCCTCCGGACAGCCCGGACAGCTCCGGACAACCACCGGACAGTCACCGTACGCATCCAGTCGATCACTGGTCAGCGTATGCGTGCCCGACCACGCTGAGTGACGTGAAACAAGAAATCACCCTCCCTCAACCCCCCGCCCACAGCCGCACGTTCACCGTGTTGCTCTCGCCCACCCGCCGGGGGGCCAGGTTGGCCCGGCTGCTCACCGTCGCGTATCTGGGCGAGTGGGGGATCCCGTCGGAGTCGGCCGCGCAGATCGTCGCCGAACTGGCCGCCAATGCCATGGTGCACGGCCGCGTACCGGGCAGGGACTTCCGGCTCGACCTCACGATCCACGACGGCGGCGCGCTCCTGCGGATCGAGGTGAGTGACGCCCGTGGCGAGCGACTTCCACCCGGTCCGGGCGGCACGGCCGTCCCGGACGGCGACAGCGAATCCGGGCGCGGTCTGCTCATCGTCGAGGCGCTCGCCGACCGTTGGGGTGTCAGTCCAGGGCCCTTCCCCCGTAAGGCCATCTGGGTCGAACTCGACCTCGTACCGTGACCGCCGCCACCGGGTCGCGGATATCCACGATCCGGTGGTCCGCGACGCGGCGCCGTGGGACATCAAAAGCCTTGAATACCTTGGGCAATGAACCTTCCCGAACCCACCCCACCTGCCGTCACCCACACGGGTGAGATTGTCCAACTGATCTGGATTCCGGGCTGGGTTGCTGACATATGCTCGCCGCGACAATCAACCCCAGACATGCGACGGCCCTCGGCCGGGACGGGCATCCCGATCGAGGGCCTGACCAACGAGGAAGAGATCGCTTCCCGATGGATACCCAGCAGATTAGCGTGCCCTCGCACGCCTCGTCCGGTGTCGTGCACGACAACTCCCGGCACAGCAGCCGTTTTACGGTCGTGGGCAACCACCTCACCCAGCACCGCGAGCTCTCCCTCACCGCGATCGGGCTCGCCGCGCACATCCAGTCCTTGCCTGCCGGGGCGGGGATCGGCATCAAGGATCTCGTCGGCCGCTTCCCGGAGAGCGAGGCCCGGATCGCCGCAGCGTTACGCGAACTCGAAGCCCACGGCTATCTGCGACGCACCCGGACGCGCCTGTCCAACGGCCGGATCGTCACCCGCACGGTCTCCTGCAACCAGCCTTCGGACCAGCGGCGCACGGACGCTTTGCCGGGCCGCGACTGCCCGCAGCGGACGATCCGTCCGCCCGCGCCCGTCCGGCCCTGTAGCGAGCCCGAGGCCGGCGACGCGCATCCGGCCAGGTCCCGGACCCACGCCAAGCCTGCGCCCCGTCGTGAGCCCGCGCCCTTGCTCGTACCGAAGCCGGCCTTCCCCGCCGTGTCCCTCCTCCGGACCGCCACCGACCTGCTCGCCGGGCTGCACCATCAGGACCCGCGCCTGCTGCTCTCCGCGCAGGACGTGGACGCCCTGGCCCCGGGGGTTGCCGCATGGCTGGAGCGCGAGGCCGGTCCCGCCGCCGTACAGCACGCCCTGACCACCGACCTTCCACCCGAGGGGATGCGCCGCCCCGCCGGTCTCCTCGCTCACCGGCTCACCGCCCGGCTTCCGTCACCGCCGCCATTCCGGGCCCCGGCCGATACCCCGCCCCGGCCGATCCCGCTGCAGAACTGCGAGGGCTGCGACCGGGCATTCCGTGCGGCGGAGCCAGGAGAGTGCTCCGACTGCCAGACCGACAACTCCCCTCCGACCGCTCAACAACTCTAGGAAACCCACATGGTCAGCTCGTCCCACGAGGCGATGCACCGCATCTTCCAGGAGTACCCGGGCCTGTTCTCCCGCGTCTCCGAGGTGCTGGGGGTCGAGATCGGCCCACCCGCCTCAGCCACCGTCATGCCCACCGACCTCACCGAGAACCGGCCTCTCGAACGCCGTGTCGACACCCTGCTGCGCATCGACATGGAGGACGACCGGTCCTACCTCCTGGCGATCGAGGCGCAGGGCAAGAAGGACCCGGATAAACCGGCGAGCTGGATGTACTACCTGTCCTACCTACAGGCGAAGTACAAACTGCCGCCCATGCTGCTGGTCGTCTGCCAGGACCGAGCCACCGCCGAATGGGCGACGCGCCCGTTCACCGTCGGCCACCCGCAATTACCCGTGCTCACCCTGCAAGCCCTCGTTGCGGGCCCGCACAACATGCCGGTGATCACGGATGTGGCCGAGGCCCGCAAGGACCTGGCGCTGGCCACGCTGGCCGCGATCACACACGCAGGCGATCCGGACATCGGTGCCATACTGAAAACGCTGTCGACCGCTCTGCGCGACGTACCGGAAACCATCGCCGACCCCATCGTCGAACTCACCGCACAGGGCCTGGGCAATCGCCCGGCCGCACAACAGTGGAGGAACCTGGTGGCCGTGGACCTTTCTTTCTACAAGTCATCCCTCTCGGAGGAGATCCGGGACGAGGGACGCGCGGATGGCATCGCGAGGAGCATCCTGCTCCTCCTCGCACAGGCCGGTATCGACGTACCCGACGAGGCGCGCGAACGCATCACAGGCTGCACGGACCTTGACGCTCTGAGCCGCTGGCTCCTGCGTGCTCCCACTGCCACATCGGTCGAGGACGTCTTCTCCGAGAAGTAGGTGGACTGCGGCCGGGACCCGCCGACCAGCGGGTCCCGGCCGCACAGATTGCAGGAGCCTCTCCGTAGCGGTGGGGGATGACGTGAACGCCCCCGGAGTCCTCAAAGCCCCCGGTACTTCGGCGTACGCCGTTCCACGAAGCTTGTTATGCCCTCGTTGGCGTCCTGTGTCGTCATATTGATCTCCTGGGCCATTGCTTCCGCCGCGAACGCCGTCGCGCGGTCGGAGTCCAGGGAGGCGTTCACCAACTGCTTGGTGAGGGCGATCGCGCGAGTCGGGCCGGCGGCCAGGCGCTGGGCCCACGCGTGGGCCGTCGCCGTCAGTTCCTCGTCCGGGACCACCCGGTTGACCAGACCCAGACGCTCCGCCTCCCGCGCCGGGAGCGAGTCGCCGAAGAACATCAGCTCCTTGGCGCGCTGCGGGCCGATCAGGCGCGGCAGCAGATACGCGCCGCCGCCGTCCGGTACGAGCCCGCGGCGCACGAACACCTCGATGAACTTCGCCGACTCGGCGGCCAGCACCAGATCGCAGGCGAACGCGAGGTGGGCGCCGATGCCCGCCGCCGTGCCGTTGACGGCCGCAACGACCGGCTTCTCGCAGTCCAGGACCGCGGCGATCAGCCGCTGCGCGCCGAGCCGGATCGTACGGGCCACATCCCCCGGCACCCGGTCGCCGGTCACGGGGGCCCCGCGCAGGTCGGCGCCCGCGCAGAAACCGCGGCCGGTGGCGGTGAGGACGACGGCCCGGACCGCCGGGTCGGCGGAGGCCTCGGAGAGCAGGCCGATGACGCGTTCGCGCTGGTCCCAGGTGAGGGCGTTCATCGCTTCGGGGCGGTTCAGCGTGATCCGGGAGACGCCGTTGTCAGTGGTGTGGAGTATCAATGATTCAGGCGACCCGGACGGGTCGGCGGTGTCTTCGGGGGAGGACGGCATGAGGCAACTCCTGGGTGGGTGGCCGGGGAAACGGCGGGACAGGTCAGCGGCAGACGGCGAGCGCGTCCAGCGCCACCGCGCCCTGCCCCCGCCCGAGCACCATCAGCGGGTTGATGTCGAGTTCGGCGAGGTCGTCGCCCAGTTCCAGGGCCATCCGCTGCACCCGCAGCACGACCTCGACGAGCGCGTCCACGTCCACCGGCGGACCGCCGCGTACGCCCTCCAGCAGGGCCCGGCCGCGCAGTTCGCCGAGCATCGAGCGCGCCTGGTCCTCGCCGAACGGCGGCACCCGTACCGCCGCGTCGTGCAGCACCTCGACCAGTACGCCACCGAGCCCGACCGTCACCGTCGGTCCGAACAACGCGTCCTGCGTGACACCGACCATCATCTCGACGCCCCGCTCGACCATCTGGCAGACCAGGATCCCGTCCAGCTCGACACCCTCGTACCGCGCGATGTCGGTCAGTTCGCGGTACGTGTCCCGCACCTGGCTGGCGGAGGTGAGCCCGACCTTGACCAGGCCGAGCTCGGTCTTGTGGGCGAGCCGGGCGCCCGAGGCCTTCATGACGACCGGGTAGCCGACCTGCCCCGCGGCCCGGACGGCCGCCGCCGCGCTGGTCACCAACTGCTCGCGCGGAACGCGGATTCCGTACGCCCGCAGCAGCTGCTTCGCCGCGTGCTCACTCAGCTGTCGGCCCGGGCGCATCAGTGCCTGCGCCTTGCGGAACGAGGGCGACGGCGTGCGCGGCGCCTCGTCGAAGGGCGAGCGGTACGAGGCGGCGAACCGGTGGTGGTCCAGATAGGCCTTCACGGCGGTGATGCAGTTGCCGAAGGTACGGAAGGTGGCGACGCGCGACGAGCCGAGCAGCGTCGTGCGGTACGCGTCCTCCGTACCGACGGGCGAGCCCCACACCACGCACACCAGCTTGTCCGTGGTCTCCGCCGCGTCCACCAGGTCCTGCGCGAGCTTGTCGCTCATCGGGGGGAAGGGGCCGGTGATCGGGCAGATCAGCACGCCGACGGCGGGGTCGGCGAGGATCGCGTCGATGATCTTCCGGCCGCGCCAGTCGCCGACCGGATGGCCGCCGTTGTCGACCGGGTTCGCCACGTTCAGATAGCCGGGAATCCACTCGTGCAGCTCGCGCTGCTTCTCCTGGGACAGAGTGGGAAGCCTCAGCCCCGCGCCGGTCGCCAGGTCCGAGAAGTGCGCGCCCGTGCCGCCCGAGATCGAATACACGACGACGCCGTCGGCCTGCGGCTTTCGGGCCCGGGCCAGCAGGGCCGCGGTGTCCTGGAGTTCGTCGAGCCCGTCCACCCGGATCACGCCGAACTGCCGCATCGCCGCGTCCACCACCTGGTCGGCGCCGGTCAGCTTGCCGGTGTGTGACGCGGCCGTCCTGGCGCCCGCCTCCGTACGCCCCACCTTGACCGCCACCACCGGAACGCCGGCCCGCGCCGCCCGGTCGGCGGCCAGCAGAAAGGAACGCCCGTCCTTGAGCCCCTCCACGTAACAGGCGATGGCCCCGACCTCGGGACGCTGCGAGAAGTACGAGATGAAGTCGGCGGTCTCCAGATCCGCCTCGTTGCCCGTGGGCGCCCAGTGCGAGAGCCGCACGCCCAGCTCCTGAAGGGCGTAGACGGGGCGACCCTGGTGACCGGACTGGGTGATCAGCGCGATCGCCGGCCCGTCCAGATCGTCGCGGAACTTCTCGAAGGCGTTGAGGTTGGTGTTCGGCCCGAGCAGCCGCAGCCCGGACCGCTCCACCGCCGCGGCCAGCCGCTCCTGGGCGGCAGCGCCCTCCTCGCCGGTCTCGGCGAACCCGGAGGCGAAGGCGACGGCGAACTTCACCTTGGCCTGAGCGAGTTCCTCGACCACCGGGAGCGGATCGCCGACCAGCAGCACCGCCAGATCGACCTGCTCCGGCAGGTCCGCGACAGAAGGAGAACAGGCCCGCCCGAACACGGACTTCCGGCTGGGATGCACCGGATGCAGCCGCGCCCCGACCCGCTCGGCCCAGCCGATCAGCTGCCGGGTGATCCCGGTATTGGGCCGCCCCTCGGTGTCGGAGGCGCCGATGACAGCCACGGACTCGGGCCGGAAGAACCGGTCCAGATCCGGCACGGACGCGTGCAGCGGGCGGCCGCTGACATCGAGATCGCCCTCCGCGGCGGCGGCCGCCATGCTGTGGACGATGGCATACGGCTCCTCGCCGCAGGCCACCACCCTGGCGCGGAAGTCGGTGGTGAGGGTGCCGTGAGTCGATCCAAGCATCGTTCCGCCCACTCCTGCTCGGGGTCCGTCGGGTGATCGTGCCCGGCCAGCCTGAAGCTGACACTCTGTCAGGTTACTGAACTGACGGCCCGTCAGGAATGGGTGTGCAGGCAAAGCCTGAACCGGACGCACTGATGTCCCGGGTGCTCGGGTGTTTCGGCATCTGGGTGCCTGGGCGCCTGGGTGCCTGGGCGCCTGGACGCCTGGGTGCCTGGACGCCCGGGTGTCCAGAGGTCCGGGTGTCCGGATACCCACTCCGGATTCCGGGCATGGCCCGGGCGCTCCTCTCCGCGCGGCAATGGCCCCTGCTCCTTCGCCCCCTGCGCGCGGACGTGACATCGCAGGGGGTGTCTGTCACGTTTGCACGCGAGGGGTGCCGGGCGCGGCGACCGCAGCGAGGGCTTCAGCATCGGCGAGTGGGCGATCTCGGCCGGCGCCCGCCCGGAATGCGCCACCTGGAACGCGCCACCCGGAATGCGCCACCCGGAATGCGCCACCCGGAAATGGGCCTGACGACCGTGCGGAGGTCCGATCCCGGAGTGGCCGGTCAGCGGATGCGTGAAAGTCTCTTGGCGATCTTCCGTGCGTCCAGGGCCAGTTCGCGGAGCATGCCGCTGATCGGGTTGGTGAACCCGGTGAAGTACAGGCCGGGGGCCTGCTTGGGCGTGCGGGCGCCGTGCGCCACCGGCCGGCCCCGGGTGTCCAGGACGCCGAGGTGGCCGACCAGGCTCTCCAGGGCCCGGTGGTAGCCCGTCGCCGCGATGACCGCGTCCGGGGTGATCCGGTCCCCGTCGGCCAGCACCACCGCGTCCCCGTCGAACGACTCGACGGCTGCCACCGGTACCACCCGGCCACCCTTCACCGCGTCGATCAGTCCCACGTCCTGCACCGGGATGGCACCGTCCCGGACCCGTGAGTACAGGCCGGTGTCGGGGCGCGGGAGCCCCTGTGCGGCGAGGTCGGGCACGGCGATCCGGGCCATCAGGCGCCCGGCCCGGTCGACGAGAGGGACCGGCAGCCTGCGTACCAGGATGCCGGTCGCCTGGGCGGGCCAGCCCGCGGTCGAGCGGCGCACGATGTGCGGCACGGTGCGCACGGCGATCCGAACCCGGGACGCCCCGCCCTTCACCAGGTCGGCGGCGATCTCGGCGCCCGTGTTGCCGATGCCGACGACGAGGACGTCCCGGCCCGTGTACGGGGCCGGATCGCGGTAGTCGGAGGCGTGCAGGAGGTCGCCGGTGAAGGTGTCGCGCCCGGGCCAGTCGGGGATGCGCGGGGTGTGGTTGTAGCCGGTGGCGACGACGACGGCCCGGCCGGTCAGCATCCGGCCACCGCTCGCGGTCAGCTGCCAGCCGGCTCCGTCCGGGGCCCGGTCGATTCGGGACACCTCGACGCCCGTCACCACTTCCAGCTCGTGGTGCTCGACGTACTTCTCCAGATAGCGCACCACGTCGTCCCTGGCCACCCAGCGACCGAACCGGCGCGGCATCGCCAGCCCCGGCAGCGCGGACCGGCGCCGGGTCGTGTGGAGGTGGAGCCGGTCGTAATGGCGGCGCCAGGACGCGCCCACGTTCCCGGACTTCTCCAGCACCACCGCCCGTACACCCTGCTCGCGCAGGGCCGCCGCGGCGGCGAGACCGCCCGGGCCGCCGCCGATGACGTACACGGGCCGGTCCTCGGTGAGGTCGGTCGGGGCAGGGGCGGGGCTACCGGCGGTAGGTGCTCTGTCGGGCATGGTTCGGAGCGTAATCGCGCAGTTACTTGATGGGTCTCGGTCAAGAGGGGAATCGATTGCGAATTGATCACGCGTGCGCGTTCCTGAACGCTTCCGTGGGCCGGTTGATTGTGCACGCCTCTTGCGGCAGGCCTCGCCATCAGGTGAACTGACGTACCGTCAGATTCTGGTTCCAGTGAGCGGGAGACCCATGCAGACGATCTGGCTCGGTGGCGCCGAGTGGCTCGCCGTCCTCCGGATAGGCCTCGGCCTGTGGTGGCTGGAGAGCTGGCGGCACAAGGACAAGAAGGGGTGGTTCGAGCGCGGTACGGGCATTGCCTGGGCCGCCGACGTCGCGGGCAAGCACCGGTGGGCGGCCGTACGCACGGGCTTCCGGCAGGTCGTTGCCCCGCGCCCCAAGGCCATGGCCTACCTCGTCGTGTACGCCGAACTCGCCCTGGGCCTCGGCCTGATCACCGGATTCCTCACACCCGTCGCGCTCGTCGCCGGCCTCCTGCTCAACCTCCTCTACCTGGTGCTGATGATCCACGACTGGGCCGAGCAGGGGCAGAACGCGATGATGGCGCTCATCTCGCTCGTCGCGCTGTTCGCGATGTCCTGGCAGACCTGGTCCCTCGACGACGCGATCGGACTTTTCCTGTGACCCCGGCAGCCGTACGTTTCGACCTTCCCGAGCCTGACGCCTTCACCCGCCCTTACTGGGACGCCGCCGCCCAGGGGCAGTTGCTGCTGCGCCGCTGCCGCGCCTGCGGGCGCGCCCACCACTACCCCCGCGAGTTCTGCCCGCACTGCTGGAGCGAGGACGTCGGCTGGGAACGGGCGACCGGGGGCGCGACGCTCTACACCTGGTCCGTCGTCCACCGCAACGACCTGCCGCCGTTCGGCGCCCGCGTGCCGTACACCGCCGCCGTCGTCGACCTGGCCGAGGGCCCGCGGATGATGACGGAGATCGTGGAGTGCGAGGAGCCGGACCTGGCGATCGGCATGGCGCTGCGGGTGGCCTTCCGGCGGGACGAGGGGCGCGAGACGGTGCCGGTCTTCCGGCCTCTGCGCTGACCCGTCACAGCCCCGGCGCCCCCCACACCGGGAACCACCGGGCCAGATCCTTCTCCATGCGGAGGTCGTCCCCCAGTACCGCCCTCGCCTGCAACTCCAGCTGGTTGTCGCGCTTCTCGACACTGCCGGGCAAGGGCGCGAACGGGTAGAACGTGCCGCGCTTGTAGAGATAGACCAGCGCCAGCGGACAGTCCCGCGTGTCCCGGAAGGCGATCAGTGAGCAGAGCAGCTGGGGCCCGAAGCCGCCGTCCTGGAGCAGGGTGTTGACCGCGTGCAGGTCGTTGACCAGAGAGGCCACGTCGTCGGGGGACTGGCGGGCGAGCAGCCAGGTGTACCCGTAGCTGTCCTGACTGAACTCCACCGGGATGCCGCCCTTGTCGGTGTCGGCGTCCAAGAGCTCCTGTACGTCCTGCTGGATACGGGCGAAGGTGCCGCCCTCGACGCCCGCGAAGCAGACCGAGCCGAGGCCGGTGGGGGTGAAGCCGGCGCCCGCCTGGAGGGTGAGGGCGGCGGAGGGCACGGCGAAGAGCTGGTCGAGGTCGGGGCGGACCGGTTTGCTGCGGCCCAGGATGGTGTCGAGAAGACCCATGGACGCTCCTTACGGGCGGGCGAGGTCGGCGGAGATGCGGGCCAGCTGGTCGAGGCGCTGTTCGAGAGTCGGGTGGGAGGAGAGCAGCCGGCTCAGGCTCTCCTTGGAGGAGAACGCGGGGACGAAGTAGAAGGCGTTGTACGGCTCCGCCTTGCGCAGGTCCTCGGTCGGGATGCGGGACATCTGACCGGTCACCTTCGTGAGGGCGGAGGCGAGCGCCGAGGGACGGCCGGTGAGCAGGGCGGCGGCGCGGTCGGCGGACAGCTCGCGGTAGCGCGAGAGCAGCCGGGTGAGCAGGAAGCTCAGGGCGTACACGACCGCGCTGATCAGCGGGATCAGCATGACCACGATGCCGACGGGGTCATTGCTCCGGCTGCTGCGGGAGAGGCCGCCCCACAGGGCTACGCGGGTGATGATCCCGGCGAGCACGCCGAGGAACGAGGCGATCGTCATGACGGCCACGTCCCGGTGCGCGACGTGCGACATCTCGTGCGCGAGCACGCCTTCCAGCTCCGGGGGGTCCAGTCTGCGCAGGAGCCCCGTGGTGGCGCAGACGAGAGAGGACTTCTCGTTGCGGCCGGTCGCGAAGGCGTTCGGTACGTCGCTCTGGGCGATGGCCACGCGCGGTTTCGGCATGTCGGCCAGGGCACAGATCCGGTCGATGGTGCCGTGCAGCTCGGGAGCCTCCTCCGGAGTGACCTCGCGGGCTCCCATGCTGAATGCCGCGATGCGGTCACTGAACCAGAACTGCGCGATGAACATGCCGCCGACGAGGATCAGAATGATCGGCCAGGCGCCGCGCAGCACCGCGAGCAGCACGCCGACCAGGACCACGTACAGCAAGCCGATCAGGAACATGGTGCTCACCATGCGTGTGGTCAGCCCGCGGTCCGGGGCGTAGCGGGAACGGATTCGGCTCATCGTTGCCTCCCAGTCGCCCTAGTGCTTTCCATCTTGCCCCTTTCCCGTGGAATGCGGAGATATGAGAGGCGAGGAGGGTAAGGAAGGTGAGGAGACTGGAGAGACCTGAGTGGGTTTGGAGCGGCGCAGTCGAGCAGCCCCGCGTTTGCTGACGGCGACCTGGGAACGACCCTTGCGACGGCCTGGGGACGCACCCGCTAGGGCCAGAGCAGCTCCCGCTCCCAGACGGCGGCCTGCCGGCGGTATCGCAGCCGGAGGTGCCGGCGCCTCGCGTCACCCTGGAAGAATTCGACCTCGTGCGGATCGACCACGTACCGCGTCCAGCTCGTTACATCCGCCTCCGGTTCCGTCCGCGCCCGCTCCCAGGCCGCGTCGGAGGCGCGGTTCAGTTCCTCGCACGAGCCGAGTACCTCGCTCTGCCGTCCGACCAGCGCCGACGCGAGCGCGCCGGTCGAGCGGGCGTGCAGATCGGCTCGGCTCTCGGCGGGCGTGCAAGCGGTGACCGGGCCTCGTACCCGTACCTGCCGTCCCTGGGCCGGCCAGTAGAAGCCGAGCGCCGCGTACGGGTGGGCGGCGAGCTGGCGGCCCTTCGCGCTGGTGCGGTGCGTGGCGAAGTGCCAGCCGCGCTCGTCCGCGTCGTGCAGCATCAGTGTCCGTACGTCGGGGTGACCCTCGGCGTCGACGGTGGCCAGCGTCATGGTGTGCGGCTCCACCTGCCCCGCGTCCACGGCTTCGGTGAACCACAGGTGGAAGAGGGGGAGCGGGGCGGGCGGCGCGGTGGCCGGGACGAAGACCGGCAGGTCGACATCCCAGACGCGCTGGGCGTGAAGGACGTCACGGAAGGTCTTCTGCGCATCACTCATGGCCCTATTGGACACGACCTCTTGGGCACGACCTCTCTTGGGCACGACGTCCCGGGCACGACGTCTCGGACAGGACGTCCGAAGGATCGCCCCCGCGCATGCCGGGGTCCCTCACCCCCGTCCCAGCACCACCGTCCCCGACGAGCAGAACCAGCCGCCCGTCCCCGACGCCACGGCCAGCTCCGGCAGTCGGCCGCCGGCCCTGCGCACCTGGCGATCGCCCGCCTCGCCGCGCAGCTGCCGTACCGCCTCCACCAGCAGGAACAGCCCGCGCATCCCGGGATGGCAGGCGGACAGCCCGCCGCCGTCCGTGTTGACCGGCAGCTCGCCCGTCAGGCCGGTCCGGCCCTTCTCCACGAACGCGCCGCCCTCGCCCTTCGCGCAGAAACCGAGGTCCTCCAGCGTCACCAGCGTCATATAGGTGAACGCGTCGTAGATTTCGGCGAGGTCGATGTCGCCCGGCCGTACCCCGGCTCGTTCGAACGCCAGCCGGCCGGAGACCGCCGCGGGAGAGACCGTGAAGTCGTCCCACTCGGACATCGTGGAGTGCGAGACGTGCTCGCCGGCACCGAGGATCCACACCGGTTCCTTCGCCGTGTCCGGTACGTACTCCTCGGCGGCCAGCAGCACCGCGCAGCCACCGTCGCTGCGGATGCAGCAGTGCAGCTTGGTGAACGGGTCCGCGATCACCGGCCCCGACAGCACATCGTCCACGGTGATCGGGTCACGGAACATCGCGTCCGGGTTGGCCGCGGCGTTCGTCCGTGCCTGGACCGCCACCTCGGCGAGCTGCTCCAAGGTCGTCCCGTACTCGTGCATATGGCGGCGGGCGGCCATCGCGTACTTGGCGATCAGCGAGTGCCCGTACGGCACCTCGAACTGGAGCGGGCCGCGCGCCCCGAAGGAGAGGTTCGAAGTCCGACGGCCCGCCTTGATGTCCGCCCGGGCCGTCGACCCGTACACCAGCAGTACGGCATTGGCGTGCCCGGCGGCGACGGCGTCCGCCGCATGGGCCGCCATCACCTCCCAGGTCGAGCCGCCGACCGCGGTGGAATCCACCCAGGTGGGTTTCAGCCCCAGATACTCGGCGACCTCGACCGGGGCGAGCGTACCGAGCCCGGCGGAGGCGAAACCGTCGACGACGGACCGGTCAAGCCCCGAATCGGCCAGGGCCCGGCGGGCGGCCTGGGCGTGCAGGGCGTACGGCGTGGCCTCGTCGACGCGTCCGCAGTCGGCGAGGGATATGCCGACGACAGCGACCTTGCGGTGGGAAGAAGGCATGAATCTGACGGTACATCAGATGCGCGCTCGGTGGGCCGTCGAGTGGGTGACGGAGTGAGGTGCGGGGCCGGGCGGTGAGGTGCCGGGCGGGGCGCCGGGTGGGCTGCCGGTGTGCGCGGCTCTGGGCATCTCGAAGATTCACCCCTAGCATGACGGGCCGTCAGATCAGAGGCCGAACGCCCTGATGAGAAGGAGCCCGACGATGGATGCCGCCTTCACCGCGGAACAGGACGAGATCCGCCGCGCCCTGCGCGAACTGCTCGCCGAACACGACGGACCCGACGACGTCCGGAGCGCCGTGCGGACCGCCGACGGGTACGACGCGGCCCTGTGGCGGCAGCTCGCCCAGGACCTCGGGCTGCCCGGACTCGCCCTCCCGGAGGAGTACGGAGGCGTAGGCCGCGGCCTCGCCGACCTCGCAGTCGCCTGCGAGGAGACCGGCCACGGACTGCTGCCGTCACCCCTGATCGCCACCGCCGCACTCGCCGCGCCCCTGATCGCCGCACTCGGCACCGGGGCCCAGCGCGCCGCCCTGCTGCCGCGCATCGCCGCCGGGGAACTGACCGCGACGCCGGCCGTCCCCGGCGGCTCGCTCGGCACCGCGCTCGGCCTCACCGGTGACCCGACCGGCGGCGCCTGGGCGGGTGGCGGCCGGGCGGGCGGCGTCCAGGCGAGGCCGGTCGGCGGCGGGGCGGGCTGGCGGCTGTACGGGGAGGCGGACCAGGTCCTCGACGGACACAGCGCGGCGCTCCTCCTGGTCGCGGCCCATGCCGGCGGCTTCCCGCGCAGCCGTACGCTCCTCTTCCTGGTCCGCCCGGACGCGGCGGCCGGAGTCGTCCGCACCCGCCGGACCTCGTTGGACGAGACCCGCCCGCTGGCCCGTGTGGAACTCCGCGACACGGAGGCCGAACTACTCGGCGCGGACGACACCGCGGACGTGACCGGCGCCCTCGCCGCGGTCGGACAGGGGGCCGCCGCCGTGCTCGCGGCGGAGGCGGTGGGGACGGCGGCGGGTGCACTGGAGCGGGCCGTCGCACACGTCGAGGCGCGCGAGCGGTTCGGCCGGGCGGTCGGCTCCTTCCAGGCCGTGAAGCACCGCCTCGCGGATCTGTACGTACGGGTGCAGGCGGCCCGTTCCGCCGCGTACTACGCGGCCTGGGATCCGGCCACGGCCGGGGGGCTCGCTCTCGCCCAGGCCCTGGAGGCGCTGCGGATCACCACCGCCGAGGCCGTCCAGCTGCACGGCGGGAACGGCTTCACCTGGGAACACGAGGCGCATCTCTACTTCAAGCGGGCCGCCGCCGACGAACTGCTCTTCGGCCCCGTCCACCGGCTCCGCGACCATGCGGCCCAGCGGGCCGGGCTCTTCACCGCACCCGAACCGGCCGCCCCGAAACCGTTCACCCCGGGCTCGGCCGGGCAGGTGGCGGTCTGATGGCGCCCGGCGTCCGGCTGATCCAGAAGGTCTCCTCGACCCGCACGTTCGCGAGGATCGCCCCGTATGTCGTGCCCGCCATGGACCGTACGGTGCACCGGCTCACGCGCGGCAAGGTGCTGCTCAGCGCCCGGATGCTGCCGGGGCTGATCCTGACGGTGCCGGGCGCGCGGAGCGGGCAGCTCAGGACCACTCCGCTGGCCTGCATGCCGGAGCGAGGACCGGGGCCCGGAAAGGGCAACGCGGCGGAGCAGAGCTGGATCCTGGTCGGCAGCAACTTCGGCCGTACGGGGCACCCGGCCTGGACCGCGAATCTGCTGGCCGGTCCCGACGCGGCCGTCGTCAACTGGAAGGGCCGGGAGATTCCGGTGCGCGCCACGCTGCTGAAGGGTGCGGAACGGGACGCGGTGTGGCAGACGGCGCTGAAGTTCTGGCCGCCGTACGCGGCATACCAGGCACGGATCGAGCGGGAGATCCGGCTCTTCCGGCTGGAACGGCGGGACGACGACACGACCTGAGACGGCCGGAGGCAGCGGCCCGGGGCGGCCGGAGGCGGAATCGGTGCGTCGGATTCGCAGCTCGGAAACGGCGCACGAACACCGCGTGCACGAACACCGCGTGCACGAACACCGTGTGCGTCAACGCAGCGTGCGCGAACACCGTGTGGAGGAAAGGCTGTTGGGGCGATCGCCGGAAAGGTCCGGGCGCGCCGACGGCGGACCACCTGCGTGGTCCGCCGTCGGTGAGACAGGACCTGGGGCGCCCGGAATCACCGCGCGGTGCCCAGTACGGGAAGGGCCCGGCGCGGCGCTACTTCGTCGGCTTCTTGCCGGTGATGCCCAGATGCACCAACAGTGCGAGATTCGGCTTGAGTTCGGCCTGCTTGACGCCCCAGGTCGTGAAGCCCTTCTGGTGCGAGGCGACCGCGGCCAGCATTGCGACCAGCGCACCCGCCATCGCGGCGGCGCTCACGTCCTTGTCGACCTTGCCCCTGGCCTGGAGCTCCTTCACCGAATCCGTGAGGGAGTTGGTGACCGAGTTCAGAATCTTCATGCGGATCTTGTAGAAACGCTTGTCGCCCTCGGCCGCCCCGAGGTCGACCACGCGCAGGATCGCGTCGTGATGTCGCCAGAAGTCGAGGAATCCCTCGACGAGTTCTTCGGCGGTCTGCCAGCCGGCCTTGCCGACCCAGGAGCGGCCTGCGACCAGTTCGGTCAACCCGGCTCCCTCCTTGGCCATTTCTTCGGCGATTTCGAGGACGGCGCCCTCGACGTCGGGGAAGTACTGGTAGAACGTCGCGGGTGAAGTCCCCGCCTTCCGGGCCACGTCGATGACTTTGACGTCCCGGTACGGCGAGGAACTGAGCATCTCGCTGAGGCAGTCGAGCAGCTTCTGCCGCGTCGCCTGTCCGCGTCGACCGGCCACGCGGCCGTCGACGGTGCGTACTTGTCCTGTCATGCCGTCAGCTTACCGAGGGGGGATCGGAGCGCGATTCGGCCGACTGCAAATGGGGAGCGCCGCAGGCGGGGTGGGGGGAGTGGCCGGATATCGACGGATGCGACCCGCGGGGTAGGTAAGTCTTATCAACACCCTGTGGATAACTTCCGTGGATAACTTTCGGTGACGCCGTGAGCAAGGAAGTCCTCTGTCGAAAATTAGTTCGATGTGAACGGGTTGGGGCGCGGTGCGTGCCGCCGCCGGTTACGTTTGCTGTGACGAGCGTCACTCGCCGCGTACGACTGTGACGGAAGGACCCGGGCCCATGGCCGCATTCGCGCGATCCGCGCCGTGCTGGGTGGATGTGCAGCTCCCCGACCTCGAAGCGGGCAAACGCTTCTACGGTGAGCTGTTCGGCTGGACCTTCCGGGCCGGCGACGGCCCGTACGCGGACGCCTTCAGCGACGGGAGGCTCGTCGCCGCGCTCGCCGCCAAGCAGGACGGCCGGATGCCCACCGCGTGGGGCGTCTACTTCGCCACCGACGACATCGTCGCGACCGTCGCCCGGATCAGGGAGGCCGGCGGGCAGGTGATCACCGACCCCGTGCGGGCCGGCCGGGCCGGAGCGCTCGCCCAGGCGGCCGACCCCGGCGGAGCGGTCTTCGGGCTCTGGCAGGCCGGTGAACGCGAAGGCTTCCAGAAGCAGAACGAACCGGTTTCCTTCTGCTGGACCGAGGTCTACACCCGCGAGAAGGACCGCGTCGACGCCTTCTACGAGGAGGTCTTCGGCTTCCAGGGCACCGACCTCGACGCCGCGGGTGCCGCCGAGCCCGGCGCCCCCGAACCCGGCGTCGATTTCCGCATGTGGTCCCCGGCGGGCACCGAACCGGGACCGGACACCGCGATCGGAGGGCGCAGCGTCATCACCGATGCCTTCCCGGCCGAGATGCCCAGCTACTTCCTGAGCTACTTCGCCGTGCAGGACTGCAACGCCACCGCCGGACACGCCGTACGCCTCGGCGGCCGCATCTCCGCGCCGCCCTTCGACATCCCGTACGGACGGACGGCGGTCCTCCAGGACGACCAGGGTGCCGTATTCGCCGTACTTCAGCCCCCTGTGTCCGGGAACAGGGCAGAGTGAGCTAGGACACCCCGGTCGGCCCCCGGGTTCGCAACCAGGGACTCAGCCAGGAACAATCGGGGTGCGCACCGCCGGGTGGTGCCCAGTGGTGAGACGCCGTACAGGGCGGGTTTTCGCGGGCTTCTGTTCCTGAGGCCCGTACGGGGAGGTGGCAGGGCAAGTGGTGGAGCAGCTGACGCAGCACGACCCGAGACGGATCGGCCCGTTCGAGGTGCTGGGACGGCTCGGGGCCGGTGGCATGGGGCTGGTCTATCTAGCCCGCTCGGCTTCGGGCCGACGGGTGGCGATCAAGACGGTACGTACGGAGCTCGCCGAGGACCAGCTGTTCCGGGTCCGCTTCACGCGTGAGGTGGAGGCCGCCCGGGCCGTCAGCGGCTTCTACACGGCCGCGGTGGTGGACGCCGATCCGCGGGCCGCCGTGCCGTGGCTTGCCACCGCCTATGTGCCCGCACCGTCGCTCGAAGAGATAGCGCATGAGTGCGGGCCCATGCCGGTCCAGGCGGTGCGCTGGCTGGCCGCCGGTATCGCCGAGGCGCTCCAGTCGATCCACGGTGCGGGTCTAGTCCACCGCGACATGAAGCCGTCGAACGTGCTCGTCGTCGAGGACGGCCCGCGGGTGATCGACTTCGGGATCGCGTCCGGGGTCTCCAACACCCGGCTGACCATGACGAACGTCGCCGTCGGCACGCCCGCGTACATGTCGCCCGAGCAGGCGCGGGACTCGCGCAGCGTCACCGGCGCCAGCGATGTCTTCTCGCTCGGGTCGACGCTGGTCTTCGCCGCCACCGGCCATGCGCCCTTCCACGGCGCCAATCCCGTCGAGACGGTCTTCATGCTGCTGCGCGAGGGCCCCGACCTGGAGGGTCTGCCCGACGAACTGCGGCCGCTGATCGATTCCTGCATGCAGATGGACGCCGGGCTGCGGCCCACCCCCGCCGACCTGCAGGCCCAGCTCGCCCCGCATCTCTTCGCCTCCGGCGGCGACGACAGCGGTACGGCCTCGGCCTGGCTGCCCACCTCCGCGACCGCGATGATCGAGCTGCGCCGCGGCGGCGGCCGCAGAGCCGCGGCTCCGGCTCCCCCGCCCGCGCCCGCTCAGGCACCCGCTCCCGCCCCGGCTCCCATGCCGCCGCCCCAGCAGCCGCCCGGCGCCGACCGGCACACCGCCTGGCGCAGCGGCGCCGACCTGCGCTCCCCGGCCGCCGCCGCGGCCCGGCTGCCCGAGGGGGCGGTCCGGTGCGGCTGCCCGGGGCGAAGGTGCCGATCGGCCCCGGCCCGCGCGCCCAGGACGTCCGGGCCGCCGCCACGGCCGCCGCGGACGCCGGCCCCGCGACCGGCTGGGTGCGCCCGCCCGCCGGGGTGAACGGCGCGGCCCCCGCGGCCCCCGCCGCCCCGCCCGCCCCCCTGCCCGGGCCCGCGCACGCCCCCGAGTCCGCACCCCCGGGCCCCGACCGCTGGCGGCCCTGGCGGTTCCGGATGTCCAACGACGTCTGGGGGACCCCCGTCGTCGCCGGGGACCTCCTCTACGTCACGTCGTTCGAGGTGCACGCCCTGGACGTCGGCAACGGAAGGCGCCAGTTCAAGACCCGGGACGTGGCCTGGGTGATGGCCGTCGAGGGCGGCCGTATCCACGCCTCCGACGGGCCGTCGCTGTACGCCCTGGACGCGGCGACCGGCGCCGAACGGTGGCGGTTGCAGACCGACGCCTGGGTGTACTCCCTCAAGGCCGACCGCGGCACCGTCGTCACCGGCACCCGGGGCGGTGGCGTCCAGGCGTGGGAGGCGTCCACGGGCGAGAAGCTGTGGGAGAACGGCGGCGTACAGACCGACTTCGAGACGCCGGAGGCCGGGCCCGTGATCCACGACGGCACGGTCTACCTCTGGCAGGACGCCCGGCTGCGCGCCGTCGACGCCCGTACCGGCATCGAGCGCTGGTCGTACCCCATCGGCGACGCCGCCTCCTGCGGTGGAGTGCCGGTCCGGGTGACCTCGGCGGCGGACGGCTTCGTGTACGTCAGCGCCGGGGCCCGGGTCCTGGCCGTGGACACGGTGTCCGGTCATGTCCGCTGGCACTTCGAGTCGCCCGCGGTCTTCCTCTCCCCGCCCGCGTTCGCGCCGGGGCCCGCCGTCACCGGCGGCGGCGTGTACCTGGCCGACTACCTCGGCACGGTGTACGCGCTCGACGCCGCGACCGGCAAGGACCGCTGGCGCATCGCCACGGAGGCCCGGCAGTCGATCGAACCGGTCCTGGTGGTGGCCGGGAACGTCCACGTCGGCAGTGGCAGCGCCCTGTACACGCTCGACGCGGTCACCGGCACCCCGAAGTGGCGGTTCGCGGCGGGCGGCGAGGTGGTGGGGGCCCCGGTGGTCGCCGACGGCCGGGTCCACTTCGGCTCCGCCGACCACGTCCTGTACACCCTGGACGCGGCGGGCGGCCAGCTCCGCTGGAAGCTCGCGACGGGCGGCGAGATCACCGGCTCGCCGGTCGCCCGGGGCGGTGTCGTGTACGCGTGCAGCAAGGACCGCTGCGTGTACGCGCTGGACGCGCTGAAGGGCACGGGCACGGGCAACCGGGCCCGGGCGTAGCGCGTCGGGGCGTCGTACGCCTCAGGGGCGCGGGGGCCGGTGGGTGTCAGGGCCCTCGTCCGGCACGGAGGGGTACTCAGCCGTGTCCTGGTCCTCCGGACCAGGGCGGCGGTCCTCCGGAGGCGGCCCCGTGTACAGGTCCGGCTCGGGCTCCGGCAACGGACTCGTCTGTACGGAAGGCCCCGGCTCCTGTGTCGGCGGCCAGGTGTCCGGGTTCTTGGAATCGGGGGCGGAGTACGGCTGGTCATGGCTCCCGCGGGCAGGCCGCCGCCCGCCACCGCGCCGTCCCGGCATCACCCATGCGCCCAGCAGCATCAGCACCGCGCCCACCGTCGCCTCGGCCGCCCCCCACCGCAGCCCGGAACCGTCGCCCGAGACCGTCAGGCCGCCCACCGCCTCCCCCTGGCGCACCATCCACAGCACGGTGAACCCGAGCGTCACCACACCCGCGGCCGCCACCAGCAGCCGCGACCGCAGCACCACGCCGACCACCGTCAGCAGAGCGGCGAAGAGGAAGACGACCAGGATCGAACTCAGTGGTCCGGGCCGACTGCCGGTGATACCGGTGAACAGCTCGTCGACCCGGTAGTGACGCCCGAGACGGCCGGCGTACCACTGACGGAAGGGGCTCAGCACGGCGGCCGCCGCTCCCAGGAGAGCGAGGAAGGAGCCGAGGACGTTGCGGATCATCATCGGCCTCCTGCGTGTGCGCGGACCGGCGTCACGAGTCTGTACCGCTACCGCCCCCGACGCTACGCCTGGCCTCTGACGCCCGCATCCTTGCGCTACGGTGTCGCGCGGTCGTTCGACATACGGTGTCGCGCGGTCGTTCGACAGCAGCAGAGACGGACAACAACTCAAGGGGGGCTGCATCGATGATGCGGCAGCACATAAGGCTTTCCGCGGTACTGGTCGTGGTGGTACTCGCGCTCACCGGCTTCTCGACCTCCAGTCACGGCGGCCGAAGCGGCAAGAGCAAGGGATCGAGCGGCAGCGGCGGCGGCTGCTCCAACTCCAAGAAGAGCAACGGCGGCTACCACCGCAGCGACTACGACAACGACGACAGCTACGACTCGTCGAGCGGCTCCTCCGGCAACGCCGGCTACGAGACACCGGCCCCGAGCGCCTCGGACGCGCCCCAGGCGTACGTCGTCCGCTGCGCCCAGCCCCGCAAGGGCAAGCGCAAGGCCGTCACGGCCTCCACCGTCAAACTCACGGCGGAGGCCCTCGGCTCACACGTGTACGACGTCGACGTGGCCTTCCTCGACGCGCGGGGCAACACCATCGACCGCGGTGAGGCGAGCGTGGAGGCCGAGGGCGGCGAGACGAAGACCGTCTCCGTACGGATGGACAGCCCGGGCAAGGTCTCCAAGGTGAAGACGTGCCGGGTGGAGGCCGAGCTCAGTTACTGACCTGCTGAGTTACTGGCCTCAGCGCAGCCGGAAGCCGTTGCCGCCCCGCCCCCGGAACAGCTCGGCCTGCCGCTCCGGCGCCAGGTTCCCGAGCGCGATCAGGTGCGGGGCGTGCGCCATGGCCTGCGCCCTGGCTGCCTCCCTCGCGGACCACACCGCCCGGACCGTCCCCTGCACACCCTCCGTCGGATACGAGGCGATCACCGCCGCCGCCCGCAGCGCCGCCGCCACGGCGCCGCCGGGCGCCGTCACCTCACTGACCAGCCCGGTCTCGTACGCCCGCCGGGCCGTGACCCGTTCGGCTGTACCCATCAGGGACATCCGGGCCACCTCGCCGAACGGCATCCGCTGGGCCATGGAGATCGCCTCGTACGCGCTGACCATGCCGTACGTGGTGTGCGGGTCGAAGAACGTCGCCTCCTCGGACGCGATGACGAACTCCGCCTCGCCCAGCAGATAGAACGCCCCGCCGCAGGCCATCCCCTCCACAGCCGCGATCACCGGCTTCCACAGGTCGTTCGCCTTCGGCCCGATCGCGATCAGCGGATCGTCGATCGTGTACGGGGACGAGGGCTGCGGCACGGCCACGCCCCGGTCGATCCCCGTACAGAAGGCCCGGCCGCCCGCACCGGTGACGACGACGGCCCGCACCCCGTCGTCGAATCGGAACGCCCGCCAGGCGGCGGTCAGTTCGGCGGCCGTCGCCAGGTCGATCGCGTTGTGCCTATCGGGCCGGTCCAGGGTGACGAGCGCGACCCCGGTCTCCTTGTCCGTCTCCGTCCGCAGTGTCATCGCGGGTCACCGCTCCAGCAGCCAGCGCACCAGCGTCACCCCGGACCCGGACGGGCAGAACACCGCCCGTACCGGCGCCCCGATCCGCAGCCGCCCCGGATCGACCGAGTCCAGCGGGGTGTTCGGACCGCTCACCACGTTCCCGACCAGCCGGATCCCCGGGGCGTCGGCCAGCTCGACCACGACGGCGTTGTACGGGGCCTGCGCGGCGTACGCGGGCAGCAGCGGCGGATGCGGCAGCACGTACGACCAGATACGGCCGCGTCCGCTCATCGGCCGCCACTCGCTCGCGAAGGACTGGCAGTGCGGACAGCACGGCCGCGGCGGGAAGCGGAGCCGTCCGCACTCCGGGGCGGCGCACGCCTGGACGCGGAGTTCGCCGCGGGCCGCGTACTCCCAGAAGGGGGCGCCGTCCTCGTCCACGACGGGCATCAGCAGAGCATCCATGTCGGCTCCTCAACTCCTCAGCAGTACGGCGGAGGTGGGCACACCCTCCCCGGCGGTGACCAGGCACGTACCGGCGTCCGGGACCTGGGCGGTGGAGACGCCGCGCAACTGCTTCACGCCCTCGTTGATGAGGTTGAAGCCGTGCACGTACCCCTCGCTGAGCCCGCCGCCCCCGGTGTTGATGGGCAGCCGGCCGCCGCTCTCCAGCGCCCCGCCCTCGGTGAACGCGGCGCCCTCGCCACGCCCGCAGAAGCCGTAACCCTCCAGCGAGAGCGGAATGAGCGGGGTGAACGCGTCATAGATCTGCGCGACATCCACGTCGTCGGGGCCGAAGTCGGCCTGCTTCCACAGCTGCCGGGCGGCCGTCCAGGCCGGTCCGGTGAGCGGGTCGTCGTTCCAGTAATTGACCATGCCGTGGTGCTGGGCGGGCAGCCCCTGGGCGACGGAGTGGATGTAGACGGGCTTCTGCCGGCAGTCGCGGGCCCGCTCCGCCGAGACGATGACACAGGCCAGCGCGCCGTCCGTCTCCAGGCAGTTGTCGAAGAGGCAGAGCGGCTCGCTGATCCAGCGCGAGGTCATATACATGTCGCGGGTCAGCGGCCGTTCGTACATCACCGCGTCCGGGTTCTGGTTGGCACGGTTGCGGCAGGCGAGGGCGACGTTGAAGAGATGGTCGCGGGTCGCCCCGTACTCGTGCATGTACCGCCGAGCCAGCATCCCGATCTCGTCGGCCGGCCGCAGCAGTCCATACGGCCGGGTCCACTGGGCGGGGGTGGGCAGTTGCACGGCGGTGTTCTTCCAGGGCCGCGGCCCCGATCCCCGCTTCCGCGAGCGCCAGGCGACACCGACACTCGCCTGCCCGGTCGCCACGGCCGCGGCGAGATGCGCGATCGTCGCGCACGAACCGCCGCCCCCGTACCCCACCTTGCTGAAGAAGGTGACGTCGCCCGCACCGATGGACTTGGCGATCTCGACCTCGTCGGTCTCCTCCATCGTGTACGAGGCGAAGGCGTCCACCTCCGAGGCGTCGATGCCCGCGTCGTCGAGCGCCGCGACGATGGCCCGGCAGGCCAAGGTCTTCTCCGATTCCGGAAGTTGTTTCGCGAAGGCCGTCTGCCCTATGCCGGCTATCGCTGTCACGTCCTTGAGTGCCGCCACCGCCACCTCCGAGACCGTCATGACTGCTGACAGCGGCTGAGGCTACAGCTAATCTGACGGATAGTCAGCTACTGGGTCGGCTACTGCGTCAGAGAGGGCGAACGATGCGCGGCGACGAGGAGTGGGGCAGCATCCCGGAGCTGGTACGGGCGGCGGCGCGACGGTACGGGGACCGGGAGGCGGTCGTCGAGGGCCGGACCCGGATCTCGTACGCCGAACTCGGCGATCGCGTCGATCGGGCCGCCGCCGCCTGTATCGCCTCGGGCGTCGAGCCGGGGGACCGGGTCGCGGTCTGGGCCCCGAACACCCTGGACTGGATCGTCTCCGCGCTCGGTGCCGTCACGGCCGGGGCCGTCCTGGTCCCCCTCAACACCCGCTTCAAGGGCGCGGAGGCGGCGTACATCCTGCAGCGCAGCCGGGCGAAACTGCTGTTCGTCACGGGCACCTTCCTCGGCACGTCGTACGTGGCGTCCCTGCGCCGGGCCGACGTACCGCTCCCGCACCTGGAACGGGTGGTGGTACTGGCGGACAGCGCCCCGGACGACTACGTCACCTGGAAGGATTTCCTGGCCGCGGGGGAGGGGGTGGCGCCGGAGGCGGTACGGGCCCGGGCTGCCGCCATCGCCCCCTCGGCCCCCTCCGACATCATCTACACCTCGGGCACCACCGGCCGGCCCAAGGGCGCGGTCATCACCCATGCCCAGACCCTGCGCTGCTACGCGATCTGGAGCGAGCTGGCGGATCTGCGCGAGGGGGACCGCTATCTGATCGTGAACCCCTTCTTCCACACCTTCGGCTACAAGGCGGGCATCATCGCGTGCCTGATGCGGGGCGCGACGATGGTCCCGCAACCGGTGTTCAACGTCGACACGGTCCTGGCCAACATCGCCGCCGAACGCATCTCGGTCCTGCCAGGCCCGCCCACCCTCCACCAGTCCCTCCTGGACCACCCGGCCCGGGACGCCCACGACCTCTCCGCCCTCCGCCTGGTCGTGACGGGCGCGGCGGTCGTTCCGCTCCAACTGGTGGAACGCCTGCGCGCGGAACTCGGCATAGCGACGGTCCTCACCGCGTACGGCCTCTCCGAGGCGAGCGGCATCGTCACGATGTGCCGCCGCGGCGACCCGGCGCGGACGATCGCCTCGACGTCGGGCCGGGCGATCCCCGGCACGGAGATCCGCGTCCTGGCCGACGCCCCCGGCACCCCCGGCGAGGTCCTGGTCCGCGGCTTCAACGTGATGCGCGGTTACTTCGAGGCCCCGGAGGCCACGGCCGCCACGATCACCCCCGACGGCTGGCTCCACACGGGCGACGTGGGGGTCCTCGACGAGGACGGAAACCTCCGGATCACCGACCGGATCAAGGACATGTTCATCGTCGGCGGCTTCAACGCGTACCCCGCCGAGATAGAGCAGCTCCTCGGCCTGCACCCGGATGTGGCCGACGTGGCGGTCATCGGCATCCCCGATTCCCGCCTGGGCGAGGTCGGCAAGGCCTACGCGGTACGCAGACCGGGCGCGACGGTCACGGCCGACGACCTGATCGCCTGGTCGAGGCGGGAGATGGCGAACTACAAGGTCCCGAGAGCGGTGGAGTTCGTGGACGAGCTGCCGCGCAACGCGAGCGGCAAGGTGGTGAAGGGGGAGCTGCGGGGGCGGGGGGCCTGACGGGTCGGGCCCCCCGTGCTGTCGACGGGGCAGCCCGGCGACCGTACGGATTCGACGACCCGCTCGTCGTGCACGACGAAGGCGCGCGTGGACATGCAGCGGCCGCGACGGCTCCCCCTCCGCGCCGCCGCGGCCGCTCCCCGTCGAATGCAGTCCTAGTTGGCCGGCTCGCTCGTCGCGTGGGCGTCAGTCGGCTTGGCCGGCTCGGAGGTCGCGTGAGCGTCCAGCGGCTTCAGGGGCTCGCTCGTGGCGTGAGCGTCCAGAGTGGTGATCTCCTCGCCGGTGGCGTGCGCATCCGTGGGCTTGAGGTTGTCCTTGTTGACGGCCATGAACGTCAGCTCCTGAAGGTGGATGTAGAGGTCGGGCAGGCCCGTCCGGCTGTTCCCCCGTGGACTGCCGGACGGGCTTTCCGGGGCCGTTCACCATAGTGGTGAGACCGCACGCCGATCCGTCTGCCCCCCGACGCGGCGGATCGATGAGTAAAGAGTGCCGTGCGGCGATAAACGATTGATGAACGCTGCACGAGGGGTCAGGCGATAGCCGCCGGGTCGAGCAGTTCACGCACCGCTCCTGCCTCCGGGGAACCCAGTTCCTCGAAGATCGCCAATGCCTCGCCCCAGCAGACCTGTGCCCGGTCGGTCTGGCCGATGGCTGTCAGGGCCTGGCCGAGCACGGTCAGGACGTTGGCGCGGCGCCAGTCCCCTCCGATGCCGCGGAGCACCGCCAGAGCCTGCTCCGCGTGGGCCGCTGCCTGCGCCCCCTCCTGTTCGGTCAGGTGCAGCTCGGCCAGCCGGAAGAGAGTCATCCCGTGCCACAGCCGCTGACGGCTCTCCTGGAAGATCCTCAGCGCTTCCAGCAGGACGTTCCGGGCCCAGGACGTCTGCCCACTGCCGATGAGTGCCAGTCCTAGCGCGTACTTGCCATTGGCGAGGCGGAGAGCCAGGTCAGTGGTGTCGCTCTCATAGATGGAGACACCCTGCTGGGCCAGGTGCACGGCGCTGGTGGTTCGGCCGGTCGCCAGGTGCACGCGCGAGAGGTTGCACAGCGCAGCAGCCTCTCCGGGCTTGTTGCCGTCAGCGCGGAACGCGGCCATCGCCTGGGTCAGATGAGACTCCGCGTCCTCGTGCCGGTTTTCGTAGAGAGCGATGATGCCTCGCTGGTTGGGCGCTTGTCCCTGCGAAACCGCGTCCTGCGCCAGGCGCCCCAGGTCCAGTGCCCGAATGGCCTGGGCTTCGGCCTCGGCGAATCGGCCCGAGATGCTGTGCACATGGGACAGCATGGTGCGCGCCCTCGCCTCCGCGCGAGCTTCACCGGCGATCTGGGCCGCGTCGCTGACAGCTTTGGCCGCAGTGGCGAACTGGTGCGAGTTCGCGCCTGATTCACCCAGGTCGACCACTGCCATCAGCAGGTCGGAAGCGCGCCGCGGCATGCCGATGGCGGCCGACTGGCGTGCGCACGCGAGCAATCCGCTGGACTCCGTGAACAGCCAGTCCAGCGCTGTTTCACGGTCGCCGAAAGTGAGACCGGGGTACTCGGTACGTGAGAAATGGTCGAGCACGCGCTCCCCCGGCCGCTCCAGCGCATACACCCCCGCCGCCGTCGCCAGATAGAAGTCCAGCAGCCGCGACAGCGCCAACTCGCGCTCCTCGGGCGGCTGTTCGTCGCGTTCGGCGCAGGAGCGGGCGTAGAGGCGTACCAGGTCGTGGTAGCGGTAGCGGCCCGGGGCGGCCGATTCCAAGAGGCTGGTGTCGACCAGGGCCTCCAGCAGGTCCTCCGCCGCGTGGGACTCCAGGTTGAGCAGGGCCGCCGCCGCGGCCAGGGAGATGTCCGGGCCGTCCGCCAGGCCCAGGAGGCGGAAGGCGTGGGCCTGGGCGGGTTCCAGCTGGCCGTAGCCGAGTTCGAAGGTGGCCTTCACCGCGAGGTCGCCGGCCTGGAGCTCGTCCAGGCGGCGGCGTTCGTCGGCGAGTTTGGCGGCCAGGACCGAGACCGTCCAGGTGCGGCGGGAGGCCAGACGGGAGGCGGCGATACGGATGGCCAGGGGAAGGAAGCCGCAGGCGGCGACCACGTCGAGGGCGGCCTCCCGCTCGGAGTTGATGCGCTCCTCGCCCACGATGCGGGTGAAGAGCAGGAGCGCCTCTTCCGGCGACATCACGTCCAGGTCGACCAGATGGGCGCCGGCCAGGTCGACCATGCGGACGCGGCTGGTGACCACGGCCGCGCAGCCCGCGGTGCCGGGGAGGAGAGGGCGGATCTGGGCCGCGTCGTGGGCGTTGTCGAGGAGGACCAGGACGCGGCGGCCGTCGAGCGTGGAGCGGTAGAGCGCGGCACGCTCGTCCAGCGAGTCGGGGATCGCCGAGTCCGCCGTGCCCAGGGCGCGCAGGAACGCGCCGAGGACCGTCTCCGGTTCGGCGGCCCGTGCGCCGGCGCCCTGGAGGTCGACGTACAGCTGGCCGTCCGGGAAGTGCTGGCGTGCCTGGTGGGCGACATGCACGGCGAGGGTCGTCTTGCCGACACCGCCGATGCCGGCCAGCGCCGAGACGGCCATGACCGAACCCTCGGCGGTCGCCAGCCGGTCGCCCAGTTCGCGTACGAAGGAGGCGCGGCCGGTGAAGTCCGGGACCGTGGCCGGGAGCTGGGCGGGGCGGACGGGTGCGGGGGCCGGAGCCGGTTCGTCGGCCGGACGGGCCAGCTCCTCGTCGGCCCGCAGGATGCGCTGCTGGAGCTGGGAGAGCTCGGGGCGCGGGTCGACGCCCAGTTCGTCGGCGAGCAGCCGGCGGGTGTCGGCGTACACCGCGAGCGCCTCCGCCTGGCGGCCGCTGCGGTACAGGGCGATCATGAGGAGTTCGCGCAGCCGTTCACGCAGCGGGTGCGCGGCGGTCAGCGCGGTCAGTTCGGAGACCGCCTCCGCGTGGCAGCCGACCTCCAGGTCCAGGTCCAGGCGGGTCTCGGCGAGCTGGAGTCGCCACTCCTCCAGCCGGCTGCGCTGATACTCGGCGTACGGGCCGGGCACGGAGGCCAGAGTTTCGCCGTCCCACAGGCCGAGCGCCTTGTTGAGCAGGGTGCGGGCCTGGGCGCGGTCGCAGGCCGCACGGGCCTTGTCCGCCTCTGCCACCAGTTCCTGGGCCACCGTCAGGTCGAGGGCGTCGCGCCTGGTCCGGATCGCGTATCCACCGGCGTCGCTGACCAGCGTCCGCGGGTGGAGGACCTTCCGGAGCCGGGAGGCATACGTGCGTACCGCGGCGAGCGCCTGCGAGGGCGGGTCCTCGCCCCAGATGGCGTCGATGAGCTCGGAGGCGGTGGCGGTACGGCCGCCGCGCAGGAGCAGTGCCGTCAGCAGGGCGCGCTGCTGCGGTGAACCGGACGGCAGCGCCTTGCCGCCCCGCCATGCCCGTACCGGGCCGAGCACGGCGAAGCGCAGATCGGCGCCGTCGGCCGCCTCCTGTTGTGGAGCTCGCTGCTCCGGAACATGCATGCGCGGCCCGTGGTCACGGTCCATTGCTGCCCCCTGCCCTGCTCGCCCCGCCGGTCCTACCGATCACGCTGGTGCTGTCCGTTCCGGATCTGCCGCCCATGTACCGGTCGGGACGGACGGATCCGGATTGCTCCGTACCGCTGGTATCGCGCTCAACAGTCTGCCTTGTCAGGGGCGGACACGTCAGCAGCAGGTGACTCTCTGCACAAGCCCTCGACAACGATTGTGGAACGAGGAACGGCACAGAGAGCTGACGGTACGTCAGATCAGCGCTACCGTGGTGGGCATGGAGACCTTCCCGAAGA
This sequence comes from Streptomyces sp. NBC_00846, assembly GCF_045207325.1. NCBI lineage: Bacteria > Bacillati > Actinomycetota > Actinomycetes > Kitasatosporales > Streptomycetaceae > Streptomyces > Streptomyces sp. NBC_00846. Next base: position 4,392,381 of record NZ_CP108846.1, read on the forward strand.
TCATCTCGGTGGACGACCACACGGTGGAGCCCGCTCATGTCTGGCGGGACCGGCTCCCGTCCAAGTACCTCGACCGCGGCCCGCGCATCGTCCGCGCACCGCTCAAGGAAATGACCTTCATGGGCGGAAAGTTCGCGCCCGTGATGGGTGCGAAGGGGGACGACGGGCCGATCGGCGACTGGTGGGTGTACGAGGATCTGCACCGCCCGCTGACCCGGCTCGACACCTCGGTCGGCTACGACCGGGACGAGATCAAGCTCGAGGTCATCACGTACGAGCAGATGCGTCCGGGGTCGTTCTCGGTCCCCGACCGGCTCGCCGACATGGACGTCAACCACGTCCAGTCCGCCCTGTGCTTCCCCACTTTCCCCCGCTTCTGCGGCCAGACCTTCACCGAAGCGAAGGACCGCGAACTGGGGCTGCTCGGGGTGCGCGCGTACAACGACTGGATGGTGGAGGAGTGGTGCGGGCCCGAGGCGCGCGGCCGGCTCATCCCGCTCACCCTGATCCCTCTGTGGGACGCGCAGTTGGCCGCGGACGAGGTCCGGCGCAACGCGGCGCGCGGTGTGCGCGCGGTGGCGTTCTCCGAGATACCCCCGCATCTGGGGCTGCCGTCGATTCACACGGACGAGTGGGATCCGTTCCTGCGGGCCTGCGACGAGACGGGCACGGTGATCGCGATGCATATCGGCTCGTCCTCGAAGATGCCGTCCACCTCGGCCGACGCGCCACCCGCCGTCGGATCCACCATCACCTTCGCCAACTGCTGCTTCTCGATGGTCGACTGGCTGATGAGCGGCAAGTTCGAACGGTTCCCGAACCTCCGGATCATGTACGCGGAAGGCCAGATCGGCTGGATTCCGTACATCCTGGAACGCGCCGATGTGGTCTGGGACGAGAACCGGGCCTGGGGCGGCGTCGCCGACAAGGTCCACCGTCCGCCGTCGGAGCTGTTCGCCGAGCACGTCTACGGCTGCTTCTTCGACGATGCCTTCGGCCTGAAGAACCTGGACGCGATCGGCGTCGGGAACGTCCTGTACGAGACGGACTACCCGCACTCCGACTCCACCTGGCCCAAGTCGCGCGAGGTCGGCGAGGCGCAGATGGGGCATCTGGACGCCGATGTCGTGGACCGGATCGTGCGCCGCAACGCGATCGACCTGCTGGGGCTGACGGACGACGGACTGTGGGCGGGGCCCGGCACGGGCGCGTGACACGGGGGAGGGTGCCGGGGCGGCCCGGGGAAGGGCCGCCCCGGCACCCTCCCGCTCGCGGGTCGGGTCCGGATGGTCGGCACCCTCCCGCTCGCGGTCAGGCCCGGGCGACCGGCTCCTGGAGCTCCGTCACCCACTTCTCCGTGTCCTGCGGGCACTCCAGATTGACCTCGCGCGCATATCCCGCCGATCGGTAGCCACTGGCGTCGATCCAGCGGGCCAGGGCCTGGGCCGTCGGCAGGATCCCGTCCATCGGGCCCCGGTGGACGATGGTCGCCGCCTCGAACGGGGGCAGCTCCACCACCGCCACCCCGGTGTCACCCAGCGGCCCCACCGGCGCCGAGACCGTCACCCCGGCGTGGACGACGACCGCGCCGCAGCCCTCCGGGGCGTCCTCGTACCGGGCGATCCCGGGGCCCGCCGGGCGCACCCCGGCCTCGTCCAGCAGCGGGAACAGCCGGTCGTACAGCGGGCCGATCACCGGAGTGATGTCCTCCGGCTCGTAGCTGCCGGCCACCCCGGTCAGCTCTGCGACCCTCACCGCCGGAACGCTCTTGATCACGACATCGTCCACGGACATGTGTCCCTCGCTCTCGATCGACCGGAGCCTCGCCTCGACCTGGGCCAGCCGGGCGGCCGCCGCCGCCATCGCCGCCTCCAGCTCCGCCCGCCGCAGCCGCAGCATCCCGCGCAACTCCTCCGGGTCCACCTCGTCGTCGAGGACGGCACGCACCTGCTGGAGCGTGAAGCCGAGGTCCTTGAGGGCGATGATCCGGTTGAGCCGGGCGAGCTGGGCGGCGCCGTAGTGGCGGTAGCCGGTGGCCGGGTCGGTACGGTCGGGGTGCAGCAGCCCGACCGCGTCGTAGTGACGCAGCATCCGGGCCGACACCCGCCCGTACCGGGCGAAGTCTCCGATGGTGAACATGATGTCTCCCAGTGCAGGGCCTCACACGGCGTCAAGGTCAAGCATCGCAGTGCCCCGACGCAGGTGTGATCCACCTCACGGGAACTCCCTGTCCGCTGCGGACAGGACCTGATGTGGAGCATTCCTTGATAGCCCGGATACGGGCAGGTGACCCGGACGCGTTCGGCGGCCTCTTCGACGACTACGCACAGACGGTGTTCCGGTACGCGGTCCGCTCGACCGGCGACTGGGCCGGCGCGGAGGACGTCGTATCGCTGACCTTCCTGGAGGCGTGGCGGCTGCGCGGGACCCTGCGGGACTCGGACGAGGAGCTGAAGCCCTGGCTGCTCGGCATCGCGACCAACGTCCTGCGCAACGTCCGCCGCGCCGCCAAACGGCATGACGCGGCACTGACCCGGATGCCGGCCGGACCGGCCGTGCCGGACTTCGCCGACGAGCTGGTGGGCCGCATTCATGACGCGGAACAGCTCGTCGCCGCGCAGGCCGCGCTGGGACGGCTGAGATCCAAGGAGCGGGAGGTGTTCCTGCTCTGCGTCTGGGACGGCCTGGACTACCGGGGCGCCGCACGGGCGCTCGGTGTCCCCGTCGGGACCATCCGTTCGCGGCTCTCCCGGGCCAGGAAGCGGCTGAGGGACCTCACCGAGGACGAAATAAAGAAAATCGCAAGAAACATGGAACTACCCGGAGCGGCCGGACAGTACCGGAGTGACCGCGCCACTGCGGTCCGGTCGAACGGATGGGAGGGTAACCGATGAGTGCCGATGCGAAGAAGGTTGCGGGCGAGCTCAGGGCGCTACTGCCCGAGCCGCACGGACCGGCCCTGCCGGACGACCGTCACCGGCTGCTCAAGGAGCACTTGATGAACGAGATCCACCAGGCCCGGGTCCAGGCCGGGAAGGCGCCGCAGGACGCGCGGCCGCGCCGCCGCCGCGCGTGGTACGTCGTGCCCGTCGGTATGGCCGCCGCAGGAGCGCTCGCCTTCACCTTCCTGGCCGGTCCCGGCCGGAGCGGCGGCGACGACGGGTTCCACCTCAGCGCGGCCCCGGTGGTCAAGGTCGAGGTCGGCTCGGCGAACGGCGTCGGAGCGCTGATGGAGAACGTCGCCGAGCGCGCCTCACAGGCGCCCGCGAACCGCGTCGGCCCGAACCAGTTCGTATACGTACGCTCGCACTACTCCAACATGCAGGCGGTCGACGGCAGTCCCTTCAAGCTGAAGACGTACTACCGGGAGTCGTGGACGTCCCAGAACCCCGACAAGGTGCAGAGCCGGCTCAAGCAGCCGGGCGACGACATCATCTGGTCGGCTCCACGCTCCGAGGATCATGCGCAGGACAACCGTAATCACACCTACGCCGCGCTCCAGAAGCTGCCAACCGAACCCGGTGCGCTGCTGAAGAAGCTCCGTGCGGACGCCGCGTACTCCGGCTCGTCCGACCAGAACCTCTTCGACTACGTGGGCGGCCTGATCAGCGAGTCGATCCTGCCGCCGGAGACGGGTGCCGCCCTCTACCGTGCCGCAGCGCGGATCCCCGGCGTCGTCGCGCTGGACAAGGCGCAGGACGGCGACGGCCGGCCCGGTGTGGCACTGGCCCGTACGGATGAGCGGACGCACGAGCGGAGGGAGCTGGTGTTCGATGCCAACAGCTACGACTACCTGGGGATGCGCGCCTACCTGGTCCAGAACACCGAGCTGGGCAAGAAGGGCACCGTCACCGAGATGCAGGCCGTGCTCGACCGCGACGTCGTGAACAGCCGGGACGAGACGCCGAAGAAGTAGGGAAGCAGCGGAGTGGCCACCCACAGGGCGGCCACTCACAGGCAGGAGCCCCGCTCCTCCGCCGAAGCGGAGGAGCGGGGCTCCTTGGGTGATGCTGACCGGCCGCGATCGGCCGACCCGGGCAACTAGGCCGGGGTGACGTTCTCAGCCTGCGGACCCTTGGGTCCCTGAGTGACGTCGAAGTTCACGACCTGGTTCTCCTCGAGGGAGCGGAACCCGGACGCGTTGATCGCGGAGTAGTGAACGAAGACATCCGGGCCGCCGCCGTCCTGGGCGATGAAGCCGAAGCCCTTTTCAGCGTTGAACCACTTGACGGTTCCGGTAGCCATAAGCCCTCCTTGGGCCAAAGGGTTGCCCTGCTCCAGAACCTGCAAAGAAGTCTGAAAACTACAAAAGCCTGCGGGTTACATGCTCCGCAGGCTCTGTACTGCAAGGGAAACCAAACTGCAACTTGCGTCGAGCCTAGCACGCAGCTTGTAGGGAAGGGTAGAGGAAAAGATCACTTCACCCGGATGTTTGATTGCCGTGCCGATGACCTGACGAAGTGGGTGTCCCGGAGGGTGTCGTGAAGGTGTCGTGAACGGCTCACGAAGGCGCCTTCAAGGGGTACGGCAAAGGTACGGACAGGGGTACGGGCAGGGCTTCGGCGCGTTGCCGGGGTGGGATCGGGTGACGCCCCGCGTACCCGGTGCCGCCCGGGCGGCACCACGGGTCTAGCCTCGCGATGTGGACAATTCAATCGTCTCAACCGTCGCAGGCGACGACCGTCGCAGCAGGCCGCGCGTCGGCCACATCCAGTTCTTGAACTGCCTCCCCCTGTACTGGGGACTGGCGAGAACCGGAACCCTGCTCGACCTGGAGCTCTCGAAGGACACCCCGGAGAAGCTCAGTGAGCAGCTGGTCAGGGGCGATCTGGACATCGGCCCCATCACGCTGGTCGAGTTCCTCCGCAACGCCGACGACCTGGTCGCCTTCCCGGACATCGCGGTGGGCTGTGACGGGCCCGTCATGTCGTGCGTGATCGTGTCGCAGGTGCCGCTGGACCAGCTGGACCGGGCCCGGGTGGCACTCGGTTCCACCTCGCGCACCTCCGTGCGCCTGGCCCAGCTGCTGCTCGCCGAGCGGTACGGCGTCGACCCGGACTACTACACCTGCCCGCCGGACCTCGGCCTGATGATGCAGGAGGCGGACGCCGCCGTGCTGATCGGCGACGCCGCGCTGCGCGCCAACCTGCACGACGCGCCCCGGCTCGGCCTCCAGGTCCACGACCTGGGTCAGATGTGGAAGGAGTGGACCGGGCTCCCCTTCGTCTTCGCGGTCTGGGCGGCCCGCAAGGACTACCTGGCGGCCGAACCCCACCACGTGGGCAAGGTGCACGAGGCCTTCCTGGCCTCGCGGGACGTCTCCCTGGAGGAGGTCACCAAGGTCGCGGAGCAGGCGGCGCGCTGGGAGGCCTTCGACGCGGAGGTGCTGGAGCGGTACTTCACGACCCTGGACTTCCGCTTCGGCCCGGACCAGCTGGCCGGCGTACAGGAGTTCGCACGCCGGGTCGGTCCGACGACCGGCTTCCCGGCGGACGTGAAGGTCGATCTGCTCGGCGGCTGACCGGACGACGGGGCAGGGCCCTGCACATGCCGGCTGATCCACGCGATCGAGCCGTACTCCCTCCCTCTGCCCCGCACACAACTCGTGGCCTTGGACCCGCCGCCCCGGATGACCAGGAGGCGGGTCTTCGCCGTGCCCGTGGTGTGGTTCTCGGGACTTGAAGCTCTGGGAATTCGCCGGACCGAATCCGGCATGGTCCCGGTCGCCCGGATGCCCATTGTTTGTTAGTGCCCGTAGTCCGGTTGGGAACGGGCAGCATGATGAACGGAAGGCATTTCCCTCTGCCGGACACGTGCAGATGCTCGACCGGAGATTGAAGTCAGTACCCATTCGGCAATTCGTCGGACAACCGATTCTTCCGGGTCGAAATATCGCCTCAAATCCCAAACATGCACCTTGACCGTGAAACCGGACTACACGCCGAAACCGGACTACGCGCCCTGGAGAGCGGTGATACCGATCTTGGTGCTGTCTTCGAGGGTGTTGGCGGTAGTGAAGCTCGTCGTGGGGGCGACGGGGCAGAGGTTTCCGAACCGTCGTGATCCGGCCCACGCACTTGAGACGGCCATACGAGCGGTACGCCGGACAACTACGGTATGAAAACCGAGCGAAGGCAAGCACTGTAAGGGTGGGGAGCATGAGCGGGAACGAGACAGCCATGGAGCCCGGCGGCACGTTCGGGGCTCCGGTGCCTGACCCGTGGCGGCCGATATCGGGGGCCCGGAAGCTCTTCAGCTCCCTGATGTGGGCCGTGCTCCTGCCCGGCCTCATGATCCTGGGTGCCGGGATCGCCCAGTGGGTGATGTGGGCCGGCGTGGTCGTCATGCTGGCGGCCGTCGCGGTTGCCGCCTGCCTGATCGGTGGCGTCTGGGACCGCGCCGGCGCCGCAGCCCTGGCCTCGGTCAGTGGCTTCGCGCTGATGCTCTTCGCGGGGCCCGCGATGTACGAGGTCTATATGAAGACCGCGGGTGATCCGGTCGCGGCTGTGGTGACGGAGGTGACCGACGAGGACAACCGGCAGGGCGCGGACTGGTTCTGCACCGTCGAGGAGGTCGGGGGCGATCACAAGGAATACGAGGTGTCCGAGCAGCAGAACTGCTTCGGTCAGGCCAAAGTGGGCGACCGCGTCGAGATCCGCAAGGACCCGCTCGGCCTGCTCGCCCCGCGGCTGCCCGACAGCCCGGACCAGCGGAACAGCACTGAGAGCACCGTCGACATCACCGCGGGCCTCCTCCTGCTGACCGCTGTCAGCGTCTTTTACGGGGGGCAGCGCCGCCGGGGCATATGACACCCGCGGGCAGACGATCGGCACACCGGTCTCGCCCGGCCGCCTCGCCAGCCGCAGCATCAACCTGTGGCAACTCGCTCGTCAGCGCCTCACCGAGGCGGTAGGGGCATTCGCCCCGGCCCTACCTGCGCGTGAACTGCCCCGCCGCGTGTCATGACAAGGGTTGGCCTCGGAGAACAGCAGGTCCGGAACACAACTGGTAGCGCCCGAGGGGCAGGGGGCACGTACTGATGCGAGTGTGCGGGACTGCAGTCCATCCTCAGACGGTTCTCCTCGCCTGCGCCTGGACCCGGCGGGCCGCCTCACGCTCGCTGTCTCCGTCGTCTCCGACCTGGACGTGCTGCGCTCGCTTCACCATGAAGCGACCCAGGGCAGAGGGGCTCGGAACGCGGCCGTGCGGGAGCGGCTGCTCACCGACGCGCTCGGGCTCGTCCGCGGCCCGCTGCTGGTGGACCGGCCGGAGGGACGGTACGGCTGGCTCTCCCACGAGATCGTCGACGCCCAGCTGCCCCTGCTCGTCGCGGACGTGGCCCTCGCCCTGTCGGAACACCACCTCGAACAGGGTCGGCCCGAGCAGGCCGTCGCCGCGCTCACCGTCGCACTGTCCTCGTCGCCGAACGATGAGCGGCTGTGGAACGAGTTGCTGCGCGCGACCCACGCCACGGGCGATACCGAGCGCCTGGCAGTGCTCGCCGCGTCCCTCGTGGCCCGGGCCAACGAGCCGGGCGCCGCCGGTCGGGGGCTGCCGCCGCGTACGGAAGCGCTGCTGGACGAGCTGCTGCCGACCTGGCGTGACGCCGATGCGGCGGCCGGCTGAGCCATGAGCGTGCCGGTGATCGTCGCGGCCGCGCTGTGGGGCGCCGGTATGCGCGCGGTGCGCGAGGCGTCAGCCGGCCGGTGCGGGGGCGGCGGTCGGCTGCGGGCCGGAGGAGGCCGGTGCTCTTCGCCGGCGCCGCCGTGGCTTTCGTCGTCGGCGCGGGCCGTGGCCTCGGCCTGATCCTGCTGCGCCGGGCGAACCGGAAGGCTGCGTTGCCGTTCGGCCCCTTCATGTTCTGTGGGGCCCTGGCAGGCGTGTTCGGCGCGCTGGTGTGAGCGGGGCGGGCTCCGGGGCGCCGCTTCGCAGCGAGGGTGCGGCGAGAGGCGCGCATGGGCGCTGGCGTAGGGTGAACCGGTCCGTAGATCCGTTGAAAAACCGCCGAAAGGTGACAGCCCGGTGACCGAGAAGGCCGACCTCCAGCCCATCCTCGACCGAGCCGCCGAGGGCGGTCGGATCACTCCGGAGGAGGCGCTCGACCTCTACCGTTCGGCGCCGCTGCACGCACTGGGCGCGGCCGCCGACGCCGTACGCCGTCGCCGTTACGCCGGTACGGAGCACATCGCGACGTACATCATCGAGCGCAACATCAACTACACGAACGTCTGTGTCACGGCCTGCAAGTTCTGTGCCTTCTACGCCGCGCCCAAGGACACCGCCAAGGGCTGGTCCCGCGATCTCGACGACATCCTGCGCCGCTGCGCGGAGACCGTCGAACTCGGCGGTACACAGATCATGTTCCAGGGCGGACACCACCCGGACTACGGCGTCGAGTACTACGAGGAGCACTTCTCCGCCATCAAGAAGGCGTTCCCGCAGCTGGTCATCCACTCGCTGGGCGCCTCCGAGATCGAACACATGGCCCGGATCTCCAAGGTCTCCGTGGAGGAGGCCATCCAGCGCATCCACGCCGCCGGGCTCGACTCCTTCGCGGGTGCGGGCGCCGAGCTGCTGCCGGCCCGGCCGCGTACCGCGATCGCCCCGCTCAAGGAGTCCGGTGAGCGCTGGCTGGAGATCATGGAGATCGCCCACCGGCTCGGTGTCGAGTCCACCTCCACCATGCTGATGGGTACCGGCGAGACCAACGCCGAGCGCATCGAGCACCTGCGGATGATCCGTGACGTGCAGGACCGCACCGGCGGCTTCCGCGCCTTCATCCCGTACACGTACCAGCCCGAGAACAACAAGCTGAAGGGCCGGACGCAGGCGACGCTCTTCGAGTACCTGCGGATGATCGCCATCGCCCGGATCTTCCTGGACAACGTCGCGCACATCCAGGGTTCCTGGCTGACCACCGGCAAGGAGGTCGGCCAGCTGTCGCTGCACTACGGTGCCGACGACCTCGGTTCGATCATGCTGGAGGAGAACGTGGTCTCCTCGGCCGGTGCCAAGCACCGCTCCAACCGGCTCGAAATCATCGACCTCATCCGCAAGGCGGGCCGCGTACCGGCCCAGCGCGCCACGACGTACGAGCACCTCGTCGTGCACGACGACCCGGCGAACGACCCGGTCGACGAGCGGGTGGTCTCGCACATCTCGTCCACGGCGATCGAGGGCGGCACGGCCCATCCGGAGCTGAAGCTCCTGAACGCCAACTGAGGTAGTTTTGCTGACCGTTCACGCCGCGTCGCTGGTTCTTCCGGTTGGCGCGGCTGCCGTTACGCAGGGTGCGGTGGCCGTGGAGGGCGACCGGATCGTCGCCCTCGGACCGTACGACGAGGTCGTGGCCGCCCGCCCCACGGCCCGGGTCCGCACCTGGCCGGGCGTCATCACGCCGGGACTGCGGCAGTGGCACGGGCTGTGGTTGCTCACCCGCTGTTACCACCCCGACCCGCGCGAGGCGGACGCGCTCGGCGACCAGCCGCTGTGGGGCGAGGCGTTCGAGCGGCTGGTCGGTGAAATGGACGCGGCGCGGCGGGCGGGCAGTGTACGGCGCGGGCTGCAGCAGATGCTGCGGTACGGCACGACGCACCTCGCGGGCCGCTTTCACGACCCGGCCGTCCGCACCGCTGTCGCCCGCTCGGGTATGACGGAGGTCTCGGTCGTCGGCGCTCCCGGCATCCTGGTCGGCGAACCGAGCCTGGACCCGTTCGTGGAGGGGGACGACCTGCCCGGTTCCGTGCACGGCCCGCTCACCGTCGGGGGCCGCGCCGACCTCGCCGTCTTCGACGTACCCGATGAGGCGGCGCTGTGCGCGGCGGGGGCGGGGCGGTGCGTGGCCACGGTGCTGGGCGGGCGGCTGGTGTACCGGCGGCGCTAGTTGTACTGACCCGTGGTTGGGGACAGCTGAGCCTGTGTGCGCCGCTTGCTGTACTGCGCGGCAGATCAGGGCCGGCCTGCGGGGACTGGGCACACTCTCTCCCCGAAGAGCAGGCCGTGGTGAGGTTTCTCGGATGTGGCCGCAACCTCGGGGGGTGTCGCACGTCTGGTGGGTTGAAGGCGCCCTTCAGCTGTTGTTCCAGACCGTGTTTCCGTCACTTCCTCGGGAGAATCTCATGTCGCACGCCAAGTGGAACCCCCGTCTCAGCCCCCGGGCCCTGGGTGCCGTCACCGGTGCCGCGCTGCTGCTGGGCGGCGGTTTCGCCGTGCAGGCCGTTGCCGACTCCGGCGTGAAGCCGGCCCCCGCCGCGCCGAAGGCCGTCACGGCCGGGGACGCAGCCCCGCTGACCGCGTCGAAGTCCGTCGCCTCGAAGCCCGCTGGTACCCCGAAGGCTGTCGAGGCGGGCAGGTCGGCCGACGCGGGCAAGCCCGGCACCGTGCCCGTCCCGTCCGATGCGTCCCTGGTGATCCAGCCGGGCAGCGCGGTCCGGAAATAGCAACAGCGGCAGCACCACGGGGCGGGCCGGCCTTTCCGCAGGCCCGCCCGCCCCTCCCGCGACGGATCGAGGTCCATGCAGTACGCCATTCCCGCAGCGCCGCCCTGGTGGTCCCGTCTGCTCTCCCGCATGCCCCGGACCGAGGACGTGCCGAAACAGGGACATCATCTGCGGGCACTTGGTTCGCCGTACGACGACGGGCCGCCGCCCACGCTGACCGAGCTGTACCAGGCACGGCGACTCGACATGGTGCGGCTCGCGCTCTTCCTGGTGGACGATCTGCACACCGCCGAGGATGTCGTCCAGGACGCCTTCGCCGCTGTCTGCCGCACGTACGGCACCTCGCTGGACGGGCTCCAGGACCCCGGGGCCTACCTGTACACCGCCGTGGTCAACGCGGCCCGCTCCGTGCTGCGCAGACGTCGCACCGCCCGTGCCTACAACCCGCCCCACCAGGGTTATGGGCCGCCCGTCGACGAGGGGCTGCTACTCGCCGAAGAGCACCGTCAAGTTCTCGACGCACTAGCACAGTTGACGAGGAGGCAGCGCGAGGTGTTGGTGCTGCGCTACTGGTCGGAGCTCACCGAGGCGCAGATCGCGCAGACGCTCGGGCTGTCCCGCGGCACGGTGAAGTCCACTGCGAGCCGCGCGCTGGATGTCCTGGAAAAGAAGCTGAAGGCGGGCCGATGAAGCCGAGTGCCGAAGACCGCCGACTTGCGACCGAGGACCGGCTGCGCGCCGCTCTGGCCGCCCGCGCCGTGCTCGTCACGCACCGCGACCTGCGCCGCGACGCACCTCCGCAGGGGCGCAGTTGGGGAGTGCGCCGAGTGCGCAGGGTTGCCTTTGCCGCGCTCGGTGTGGCTGCTGCCGTGGTGGCCGTGTGCCTGCTGGTGCTGCTGCCCGGCAGCCTGTTGGACCCAGCTCCGGCGCCACCCGCTCGCGCCCCGGGCATCGGTGAACCAGTACCGGCCACACCTGCGCGCCCGGCAGGCCCGTCCGGTGCGGACTCCCGTGTGATCAGCCCGCCATAGATCATGTCCCGATCGCGGCCGGTACGGCATACTCGCCTGCCCGTCGGCACCTTTGGCGCCGTACCCCGGAACAGCTCCCACGGACCGCCGGCAACCTGCTGTTTTACGCTCCATGTGACGAGGGCGACGAACCTGAATATCACAGCCACCTTCGCGACCGTGATCACCGGCTTCGCCCGTGATCGCAGAGACAGCCCCTGGGCCGTCCGACGGACGGGCCCGTCACGGTACCGACGGGCCGCCCAGGTAATGCCCCTCGGCGTCGTACGGCCAGGCGTTGGAGACGCACCCCTTCAGGCCGTAGATCTGCTGCATCATCGCGGGGGCGGGGCGGCCCTTGCCCGGGCAGGTCTCGTGGCCGTGGCCCAGCCAGTGTCCGACCTCGTGGTTGATGATGAGGGCCCGGTAGTCGGCGAGCGGGCCGTGGAATTCGGGCGATCCCTGCTGCCAGCGCTTGAGGTTGACCATGACGTCGGTGCCGACCCGGCAGTTGACCTCGCCGTGGGTGTCGAGGCCGCTCTGCCCGCAGACGGCGTCGGTGGTTCCGGGCGTGGCGATCCGGATGACCAGTCCCGCCGGACCGTCGGCGACCTGTCGGAAGGTGCGCTCGCCGTGGTGCGACCAGCCCCGTGGCGAGGCCAGGACGCGGGCGATCTCGGCGGCGGCCCGGTCGGGGTCGACGCCCGAACCGTCCTCCACCTCTACCCGGTAGGCCTTGCCCGTGCGGGTGTCGCCCTTGCGGGCGTCCGAGGAGTCGGAGGCGCCCGCGCGGGCGACGGTGAAGGAGCCGGAGGCGGACGGAGTATCCGGACCGGCCGCACCCTCGCTGTTCCACCGGACACCCACGACGGCGGCCGCGACCAGCACGGCCGGAACGACAGCTATGACGAACGGCCGGTTCCGGCCGCGTTCCTGCTGCCCCCGCCGACGCACATGCCATCCGGCCATTCGCGCCCCTCCCCAGTACTCGGTGGCTCCGTACCCCTGTTATGACCGTTGCCGGAGCCGATTGGTTCAGTCCACTCGGTCACGGGGCGGGTACGGGCAGGACGCATGCCCGGCGGGGCGTCACGTACCGATGGGCTGCTCAGGTACTGCCCGTTCGCGTCGTACGGCCAGGCGCTGGGCACGCATCCCTTCAGGCCGTAGATCTGCCGCACCATCGCGGGGAAGGCGCAGCCCTTGCCGGGGCAGGTCTCGTGGGTCTCGTGGCAGTGGGCCGGCCAGTGTCCGAGACTCATTCCGCGCGTGCTTGTGCCGGAAAGGCCGCAATGGATGTGGAGCCGCCCGGCAGTTTCGTGAACAAGAGCGCGCAGTCGCCGCAGAGGGACAAAAGGCCCCTGTGGTGCAAGGCGGACAACAGGCGGAGCCGGAGTCTTGTCACGCCGCCGAGTTTCGACCGGATATTGGCAATGTGAAACTTCGCCGTTCGCGGAGTGACGTGCGGACGAGCCGCGACTTCCTCATGAGGAACGCCTCACGCGGCCCGATCGGCCCGATCGGCCCGGTCACCGGCGTACCGGCCGGGCTGTATCCGGCGTGGCGGGCGTCCCGTATCCAGCCCGCCGAGGCACTGCGTCGCTGATCGGCGCCACCGCGTTCCCGGACAGTGGGCCTGTCCCGCCGCTCCCGGACCGGGCTGCTTGAATGGGGGGGTGACCCGAGCTTCCCTGGACAAGCAGCCGCACGAAGTCGCCACGATGTTCGACGGCGTGGCGGCGAACTACGACCTCACCAACGACGTGCTGTCGCTCGGCCAGGCCCGGCTGTGGCGCAAGGAGGTCGCGAAGGCGGTGCACGCCCGGCCCGCGGAGAAGGTCCTCGACCTGGCGGCCGGCACGGCGACATCGTCGCTGCCGTTCGCCGCGACGGGCGCGTACGTCGTGCCCTGCGACTTCTCCCTCGGCATGCTGCAGGAGGGAAAGAAGCGCAACTCCTGGCTGCCCTTCACCGCGGGCGACGCCACCCGGCTGCCGTTTCGCGACGAGACCTTCGACGCGGTGACGATCTCCTTCGGGCTGCGCAACGTCCAGGACACGGACGCGGCGCTGCGCGAGCTGTACCGGGTGACCAAGCCGGGCGGCCGGGTGGTGATCTGCGAGTTCTCGCAGCCGACCTGGGCGCCGTTCCGCACGGTGTACACCGAGTACCTGATGCGGGCGCTGCCGCCGGTCGCGCGCGCGGTGTCGTCCAATCCCGACGCGTACGTCTATCTCGCCGAGTCCATCCGGGCCTGGCCCGACCAGGCCGGGCTCGCGGCGAAGCTCCAGCAGGCCGGCTGGTCGAAGGTCGCCTGGCGCAATCTCACCGGCGGTGTGGTGGCGCTGCACCGGGGTGTACGTCCCTGAAGTAACGGGCCGGTGTGCCACGTTGACGGGAATCCGGGAGGTGGCGCCGGCCGGTTCCGCGCTCGGGCCCGCAGCTGTACGGAGGGCCAGGCCGACATCGGGGAGCCCTTCGGAAGGCTGCCCGGCGGGCACCCATAGACTGCATGGGACAGGTGCCGCGCGGCACGCGATTTCGAGTCCTCGGGAGATCCGACCGTGACCGAGCCCCTCTCCGGACACAGCGCGGACGTGATCGTCGTCGGGGCTGGCCCGGCCGGTTCCACGACCGCGTACTACCTCGCCAAGGCCGGACTGGACGTCCTGCTCCTGGAGAAGACGGCCTTCCCCCGGGAGAAGGTCTGCGGCGACGGCCTCACCCCGCGCGCCACCAAGCAGCTCGTCTCCATGGGCATCGACATCTCCGAAGAGGCCGGCTGGCTGCGCAACAAGGGCCTGCGCATCATCGGCGGCGGCGTCCGCCTCCAGCTGGACTGGCCGGATCTCGCCTCGTACCCGGACTACGGACTGGTCCGCAAGCGCGACGACTTCGACGAGCAGCTGGCCCGCCAGGCGCAGAAGGCGGGCGCGCGGCTGTACGAGCGCTGCAACGTCGGCGCCCCGATCGTCGACGACCGCACGGGCCGCATCACCGGCGTCAACGCGAAGCTCGGCGAGGAGAAGACCCCGGTCACCTTCCACGCCCCGCTCGTCGTCGCCGCCGACGGCAACTCCACCCGGCTGTCGCTCGCGATGGGCCTGCACCGCCGCGAGGACCGTCCGATGGGCGTGGCCGTGCGTACGTACTTCACCTCGCCCCGCCACGACGACGACTACCTGGAGTCCTGGCTGGAGCTGTGGGACCGACGCGGCCCCCAGGACCGGCTCCTGCCCGGCTACGGCTGGATCTTCGGCATGGGTGACGGCACGTCCAACGTCGGTCTCGGCATCCTCAACTCCTCTTCCGCCTTCAGGGAGTTGGACTGGCGCGAGGTTCTCAAGGCGTGGTGCGCGTCCATGCCGCAGGACTGGGGCTACACCCCGGAGAACATGACGACGCCGATCCGCGGCGCCGCCCTCCCGATGGCCTTCAACCGTCAGCCGCACTACACCAAGGGCCTGTTGCTCGTCGGTGACGCGGGCGGCATGGTCAACCCGTTCAACGGCGAAGGCATCGCGTACGCCATGGAGTCGGGCCAGATCGCCGCGGACGTCATCGTCCAGGCCCACGCCCGCGCGACCCCGGCCCAGCGCGAACTGGCGCTCACCAACTACCCGAAGGTGCTCAAGGAGACCTACGGCGGCTACTACACGATGGGCCGCGCCTTCGTGAAGCTGATCGGCAACCCGAAGGTCATGAAGGTCGCCACCCAGCGCGGGCTGACGCATCCGCTGCTGATGAAGTTCACGCTGAAGATGCTTGCCAACCTGACCGACCCTACGGGCGGCGACGCGATGGACCGGATCATCAACGGTCTGTCGAAGGTGGCCCCGAAGGCCTGAGCCGCCCCCGGGACCGGCCGTCGCCTCGCTCAGTCCATGAGCGCGGCGACGGCGATCCGCTGTATGTACGCGATTCCGGAGTCGGCTCCGGTGGGGTTCAGCGAATAGACCACCCGGTGTCCGAGATCCCGGGTGGCGAAGAACCCGTTGTCCCAGCCGGGCCGCGACCCCGTCTTTCCCCAGACGGACCGTCCGTTCGGCAGCTTGTACCGCATCGGTCCGCCGACACTGAAGCAGGCTTTCCTGCCGGCGCAGCTGGTGTTGGTGGTGGCACTGGACGCGTGGAGGACCGCGAACACCAGCTTCTGCTGGGCGGTTCCTGCCGGCCCGTCGCGGCGACCGGGTCGCCGCGTGTCCTATGCCCGTTGCCCGGCGTCCGCGCGCGGGCGCCGGGCGTCCGCGTCCGCCTCGGCGCGCCGGCCGCCGACGGCGACCACACGCCCCCCGGTCCGGGGCCGCATCAGCCGCATCCGGGCCAGCAGGTCGGTGATGGCGAAGTCGTAGCGGGGCTGGAGCAGCAGAAGCAGGCCCAGTCCGCAGATGAACGCGACGGCGAACAGCATCCAGGACTTGGCGCCCCGCGCCGAGTAGGCCACGATCCCGAACGAGAACAGCGCCGACCAGAAGTACATGAGCAGTACGGCCCGGCGGTGCGAGTGTCCGAGTTGGAGCAGCCGGTGGTGGAGGTGCCCCTTGTCGGCGGAGAAGGGGGACCGTCCGTTCCACGTACGCCTGACGACGGCGAGCACGAGGTCCGCGACCGGCAGCGCGATGACGGACAGCGGAAGCAGCAGCGGAATGTAGACCGGCACCATCGCGGCCGACCCGGACGTACCGTCGACGGTCTGCTTGAGGAGGATCGGATCGACCTCGCCCGTGACGGAGATGGCGCACCCGGCGATGAGCAGCCCGAGCAGCATGGACCCGGAGTCCCCCATGAAGATCCGGGCCGGGTGCGTGTTGTGGACCAGGAAGCCGAGGCACATGCCCACCAGGATCGCGGAGATCAGCGTGGTGGCCGCGGCGGACTCGATCCCGTAGCCGTACCAGAGCCGGTAGGCGTACAGGAAGAACGCCGTCGCCGCGATGCCCACCGTCCCGGCGGCCAGCCCGTCGAGCCCGTCGACGAAGTTGACCGCGTTGATGGTGAAGACGATCAGTCCCACGGTCAGCAGGGTGCCCTGCCAGTCGGCGAGGTAGATCCCGTCGGTGCCCGGAACCGGAAGATAGAGGATCGTCAGCCCCTGGAACGCCATCACCCCGGCGGCGAGCACCTGACCGCCGAGCTTGACCAGCGAATCCAGCTCCCACTTGTCGTCGAGCACCCCCAGCAGCCAGATCAGTGCGGCACCGGACAGCACCGCCCGGGGTGTCGAGCTCTGCGTGAAGATCTCTTTCAGGTGCGGCATGTGGGAGGCCACGACGTATCCGGCGAGCAGCCCGCCGAACATGGCAATGCCGCCCAGGCGCGGAGTCGGTTCGCGATGGACGTCGCGGGCCCGGATTTCCGGCATCGCTCCGATCGAGATGGCGAACTTCCGCACAGGAGCGGTCAGGAGATGGGTCACCGCCGCCGCGATGAACAGCATGAGCAAGTAGTCCCGCACGGGCGGCCCTCACATCCCGGCCCAGCAGCAGGCCGATACCTGAACAGTTTCTTCCGGTTCCTCCGGCGCCGCTGCTCAGGGTTGGACGGGGCCGGTGGCGAGTCCGGCGCGGCGGTATTTGAAGGCCGGGCCCCGGTCGAGGCCCCTCACTGCGCCCCGGCGAGCCTAACTCATGCGGATTTCCGTACGGCGAGGTGCTGCGGTGCGGAGACGCTGATGAGCGTGGGTGTCGAGCGATACGTACGTCACCGGGCGGACATGCCACTCGATGTGCCGGCCACCGCGCAGGCTGAGCGTGAACCCGCAGGACTCGCCGCGGCCGCGGATGGCGCGGATGGCCTCCTGGGGCGTGGCCATGATGCGCAGATCGATCGGCTCGGGGACGAAGCGGGTGGCGGGGCCGTAGCGGAGGGCTTCGAACCGGTAGCCGTGTTCGAGGACCGGCTGTAAGGGGGTGGGGGTGGGCATGGGGGTGTGCGGAGTTGTACGCATGGCCGACCGTCCGATCGCAGCGTCGTGGTGCGCGCACGCCAAATGGCGTGGGGGCAGGGGGAACTACGGCGCAAGTTGACCGCGAACGGGATCGGCCGATGCCACGGACCGCGCCCACCGCGCGACGCCCCGGAGGCCGCTTCACGCAGGGAGACCGCGCCATGACCTCCGTAACCGCTCCTTCGTCACCAGTCCCCTACCTCCCCCAACGCGGCGAGCGCTACCGGCTTGTCGTGCCGAACACCTCCACCGCACCCAAGGTCGTGCGGGACTTCGTGGCCACGGTGCTGTGGGTGACCGGCCACCCCCGCCTCGTCGACGACGCCCGGCTCTGCGTGAGCGAGGTCGTCTCCAACGCGTACTGCCACACGCGCTCACCGCAGGTCCGCGTGGAAGTCACCGTCAACCACCGGCAGGTAACGGTGTACGTGACGGACGACGAGAGGCGGCGTCCTCGCCGTACGCCGCGACGAGCCCGTTCCCCGCCGTTCCCCGTCGTTCCTCTCCGTGACGAAACGTGACGGCGTGTCCTCGGTGGACCGGCGGGTGGAGTGCGGGTCGCGACCCCGCAGGGTGGGATTCAGGGCGCTCGCCAGCGTTAAGTACTGCAAACGAAAATAAAATCGATTGCCATGGCGTGACGGAGTGTAGGGTCTGGCTTTGACCGGTTGGCAGTCAACTGGAAGGGCGCAAGAGGCATGCCGTGTATGGGAATTACTGGTTCCGCGTCGGACCTGTCCACGGGCAGGGAGGGGGGCGGCTTGTGCGGTTCGTGCGGCCTTGACTTAGGTTCGCTAACCAGAAGAGAGCTGGAAGTGCTCGCAGGCGTCGTCGCGGGGGCGACGAATCGGGCCATTGCTCGCCAATTCGGACTTGCGGAACGAACCGTGAAGGCGCATCTGACCAGTGCGATGCGGAAGCTCAGGGTGGGGTCGCGACTCGAAGCGGCCCTGGTGGTCATCGGACATCGGCGCATGATGCCCTTCAGGGCATTGCTCGAAGGTGCAATGGTGGAGTCGGAACCCCAACAGGCATGATTCTCGTGCAGCCGGGAATTCCGGCCGTGATTCCCTCTCGATCCACTCGATCGTGAGCGGAACGGGGAAAATCGTAGACGAGCGGGGGCGGAACAATAGCCCCCGTGCGCACGGGGAGAAAATCGTTGAGCTTCCGTAACAGCAAGAGGATTTTCGGTGCCGGAGTATCGGCGCTGGCCGCTGCGGCCCTCATGGGTCTGGCCACGCCGGCGTCGGCCACCAGTGACTCCAGCACCTGGAACCTTCCGGGTGGGGACAAGTTCCAGGTGAACGCCTGGCACTGCGGCACGTATGTGAAGGCGTGCAACTGGACGGCGTCCACGAAGCTGAAGGGCACGCACCCCTCCAAGGCCAAGTGGATCAAGAACCGGGCGCTGCTCCAGGCGCACGGCATCAGCGTGTCGATCAAGATATCCAAGAACCCTGAGGCGACGCTCACCATGAAGAGCCGTTCCCTCGGGCAGGTCAGCCTGAAGAACACGAACGCGAAGATCGCGGACACCAGCGGTCAGATGCGCCCGAGCTGGACGACGACCTTCGTCTCGACCAAGAGTTGCGGTTCGGCTCAGGTGACCTCGAAGATCAAGGTCAGCGAGAAGTGCGTGTACGCGGGCGCCGCCTGACGGCACCGGCTCGGCTCAGTCTGTGTGGCGGTCGCGCGGAATCCACTCCGCGCGACCGTCCCGTCATGCGTTGTCACTGAATACCGGGGGACGAGAAGGGGGCGGCGGAAATGCGTACGGGGGATTTCTTCCGGGGGCGGATGAAGAGAACCAGGAGTGCGGCGGCAATCCTGAGCGGTGTACTCGCCCTGTTATTGACCGTGACGTCGTGCGCCAAGAGGCAAACGGGGAGCGACGGCGAATTCCCGGTGGGCCAGGCACTGAGAGAGGAATTCTCTTCCCTCGTCAGCGGACAGAACGGCCTCTATTACCACCCATTCCTCCGTGAGGAACCAGCCGGCCCCGAAGCGCAGTCCTACGCGCTGCGTACACTCACGCTCCTCGGCACCGAGGCGCGGGCCACGAACGACAGCGCGGATATCGACGCGCTGCGCCGCGAGGCGCTGAGCTCCTCCCCGCTGTGGGGGCGCTACTGGCTGGTCCCGGTGGCCCGGTACGGAGATCCGGACGCCTTGCCGCGCGCGGACGCCGACGAGGTTGCCCAGCACCGTACAAGCGGAGGCTGGTACGAGGATCCAGCGCTCGGCGATACGAACGCGGCCCACGCGGGCGGCACCTGGGCGGCGCTGGAAGTGCTCGCCGCGCTGGGGCGGATACCCGCAGGCGACCTTCGGACGAGCACGGTGGACTGGCTCACCCGGGCCTCCCGCGCGAAGCCGGACATACAGGTGGCGGGGGCTCTGGCACGGAGCCTGTCGTTGCTGAAGGCCGACGTCCCTGCCTCGCTGACCCGGTTGAGGCCGCCCGCCACCGATGGATTCGCGGGCCTGGCCGCCGAGCGGAAACAACAACTGCTCGAAGAGACCTACAGCTATGTGCTCGTTCAACGTGCCGCCGACAGGCGGCCGGTGATCGACACGGCTACCTGGAAGAACGTGCTCGCGCACAATGCCGACACCCTCGACTACGAGCATCTGTACTACCTGGCCGAAGTGCTCCGGGCGGCGGACCTGCCGGTCCGTGAGCTGCAACCGATTCAGCGACGGCTTGAGAAGAACCAATTGGCCGACGGAGACATCACCGACCCCGACTCCTACGCGGGCAGCCTCGACGCCTCCTCCTATGTCCAGCGACTGCGGACGCTGGCCGACCTTCCCACCGATGACCCGGACCTGCTGACGGCACTGAACGCCGTCGAGAAGGAGGCGGGGACGGACTGGGACAACGGGGACCGGCTCATGGCCGCGGCACTGCGCCGCAAGGCGGGCGAAGGTTCGGGTGGCGACGCCGACGTGAGGAAGAGCACGTCGTGGTGCGCGGGTCCCGACATCCTTCCCCGTACCCTCACGCTCCACCTCGCCGCCGCATGGCGGCGCAACGCCGTCATCTGCGCGGAGGCGGGAGTCGAAGTTCCCGAACCGCAGGTGAAGCCGTGGAACACGGACACGGCCGAAGGGCTGGTCGCGGCGGCCGAACTCGTGGTGGGACTCTCCGACGCCGGCCTGTCGGACGAACCCCCGTCCTGGCTCGCGGCCGAGGACCTGCTGCCCTGGGTACTGCATCCGGCCCGGATGTCCAATCTCTACAACTACGCTGTGGTGGCCCGTGCTTACATACTGCTCGGCGGTGCGGCTGACATCCCGGTGAGACGGGCGCTGCGCAGCGAGACCACCGCTCGGCGCGGCTGTCCGGGGTATCCGGACCTGTACCGGACCGACAGCCGCGATCCCGGGTGCGACCTCAGGACCACCTGGGCCGTATGGACCCTGGATCAGCAGCTTGACGGAGCGCTGCATGCCGTACCTGCCAGGGCAGTTGAATCATCGAGAGAGTGAGAACAACGGAGTGGACACGAGGACACTGTTACGCACCACCGGCGTGCGGAAGTCATACACGCTGCGCGGTCGGAGAGTGGATGTGCTGCAGGACGTGTGCCTGTCGGTGAACGCGGGTGAGGTGACCGCGCTGGTGGGGCATTCCGGGTCCGGCAAATCCACGCTGATGCATGTCCTCGGGCTGCTCACCGAACCCGACAGCGGACAGGTGCTGATCGAGGGCAAGGACACGGCGGGACTGAGCGACGGCGAACGCGCCGATCTGCGCCGCGACCGGATCGGCTTCGTCTTCCAGTCATACAACCTGCTGCCGCAACACTCCGCGCTGCGCAATGTCGCGCTGCCCTGGAGCGGGCGCCTGCGCGAAGGCAACGCCAGGGCAGCAGAGTTGCTCGGACGCGTCGGTCTGGCCGAACGCGCGGGGCACCGGCCGGGCGAGTTGTCCGGGGGCGAGCAGCAGCGGGTGGCGCTGGCCCGCGCACTGATCAACGACCCGCGGGTGATCCTGGCGGACGAACCGACCGGCAATCTCGACACCGACAGCGAACAGCTGCTGCTGGGACTGTTCCGGGAGCTGGCCGATGAGGGCCGTGCTGTCCTGCTCGTCACCCACAACTCCGTGGTGAGCGACTTCGCGGACACGGTCCACCGGCTGGCCGACGGCAAGCTCGAACCGGCCTTGGAGGCCGGGGCACACCACGACGTACCGGAGAGCCCGGAAGCCCGGACGAGCAGCGAAGGCGAGGTCACCCGATGAATCCGTTCCGGATGGCAGCCGCGAACGTGATGGCTCTGCGCAGGCGACTGGTGGGGCTCACGGTGCTGGTCGCGCTGGCCGTGGCCATCTGCATGGGGGCCCTGTCCATCGCCGACCGGGCCCAGGCAGCGGCGACCGGCGGCGTCGAGCAGAGCGACGCGAACCGCAGCATCACCGTGGAGCGTGCGGGGGACGACCACCCCGGCGCCCCCAAACTCACCGAGCGGACCGAGCGGACGCTGGCGGCCCTGCCGCACGCGCAGTCCGTTCAGCACCGCGCTCAGGTCTCCTTCGGCTACTCGACCGCCGACAACACCTTGCTCCTGTACGCGACGACGTACCGGTCCGCGCTCGCTCCGCCCGTCACCAAGTCCGTACGCAAGCAGCTCTTCCCGCTGCACGCGGGTGAAGTGGTGCTTCCGGCGTCCTCGCAGGGCAGCACGCTGGACAGCGTGCTCGGCAAGAGGATCACGGTCGAGACGACGCGCTTCGTCCGGGCCGGAGAGGGCACCGGACAGGAGGACCACCTCACGGTCGTCGGCCTGTTCGACCCGAGCTGGCAGATGGACAACCCCGACGCCGCGTACGTGGACGACGCGACCGTGGTGCGGTGGGCCGCGGCGAAGAGCGGCCTTCAGGTCAAGAACTACCTCGGCGAGGAAGGCTACGACCAGCTCACCGTCGTCGCGGACTCGGCCGGCAACGTTCCGGCGCTCATGAAGCGGATCCAGGGAATGGGACTGCCGGCGGTCACGCTCCAGCAGCAGCTGAGCGCACTGCCCGCGGTGCTGGACCTGATCCGCACGGTGGGCAAGGTACTGCTGGTGATTCTCGCCGTGCTGGCCTTCGCGGGGGCGGTCACCAGCACGGGCGCCCTCGCGCGCCAGCGGTCCCGTGAGATCGGCATCCTCAAGGCGGTCGGCTTCCGTACCCGCGCCGTGCTCACGTTGCTGGTCACGGAGATGGCGCTGGTCGGCGCCGTCGCGGCCGTCGTCGGTGCGCTGCTGGGCATGGTGCTCGGCAGCGTTGCCGCCGTGGGCCTGCGCTCCAGCGCCGAGCTGGCCCCGTATCTGAAGGACCGGGTGCTGTTGCCCACGGCCGGTACGACCACGCTGTTGCTGTCGCTGGCGGTCGTCGTGGTGGCCGCCGGTGCGCTGATGCCGGCCCGCCGCGCAGCCCGGATGTCCCCGACCGAAGCCATCAAGGACTGGTGACCATGTTCCGCACGACCTTCGGCCCCCGCCCCACACGTCTGCGGCTGCTGGCGGCGGTGACCGCCGCCCTGGGCTGCGCCGTCACGGTGTCCTCCTGCGCGGGCCCGGACGGTGTCGATCTCGGTACGGACTGGAAGGGCGCCCAGGTCTTCGTCCTGGCGAAGGTGAACGGCGAGGTCACGGTCGTCGGCATCAATCCGGTCAAGGGCACGGCGGAGAGCCTGGCCGTCGTCCCGCAGCAGTCCGACGACGACAGCGTGCTCGCTCCGCAGATCCTCCAGCAGGCCGACGGCAACTGGCTGGTCTCCGTCCCGCGCAAGGGCGGCAAGGCGAGCCGGCTGTACGCGATCGACCGGAAGGAGAAGACCCTGGCGAAGGTCGGAGAGGCCGAGGAGCTCCGCGAGCTGGTCCCGGGCAAGAGCCTCATGGGCCAGGTCGACGGACTGGCGACGGTCAGGAAGTCCGGCCAGGACAAGGGCAGGCAGACGACCAGCGTCCTGGTCACCCGGTCCGCTTCGGGAGCGGTCGTACGTGAGGCCCATGTGCCCGGGACCGTCACCCTGGCCGCCTCCGGTGCCGCCACGGACCGCGTCTGTCTCGTCGCGGACTCGGCGGGGCACGACGTCGTCTCCACGCTCGACTTGTCGTCCGGCAACGTCGAGGGCGTGGGGGAGACGGGACTCGCCAATGTCTCGGCCCTGGCCTGCGCCGACGGACGGCCCGTTGTCGCGGGCGCTCCGGAGGCGAAGACGTCGCTCAAGGGCGTCTCCGTGCGACAGACGGCGCAGAGCATGGTGCTGACGTCCGGCGACGGCGAGATCTCGCGCGTTGCCGCGGACGGCCCGTCGGTGGTCGCCGTACAGGCCGCGGGTGACGCGGGCGTGCTCTTCGTACGGCTGGGCAGCGACGGCAAGGTCCAGCAGCAGGTGAAGGTGAGCGGTCTGTCGTCGGCGGAGGGCCTGCACGTGGTGGACCGGGGCTGGGTGCTGACCGAGGGCGACCGGGCCGCGGTGGTCGATGTCCGCACGGGCAAGTCGACCTCGTTCGCTCTGCCGGGGGATCTGCTCGCCGCCGACTAGGCCGGATCACGGTCGAGGGGCCGTGATCCGCCGGACAGCCCCCTCGTCACGGACGTGAAGGGCCGTCGCTCCCGAGCGGGGGAGTGACGGCCCTGTGCCGCGCGCCGGGAAGGCGCTTGTGAATCCGAGAACTCGGCGAACTCCGGGACTCAGAGAACGCGGACCGCGCCCGACGGCGGGTCGTAGGACAGCGGACGCTGCACCACACCGGTGCTGGAGTTCTGCGCGCCGACGAACTCGCCGCCGCCCACGTAGATCCCGACGTGGTACGCGCTGCCCGCGCCGCCCCAGTACAGGATGTCGCCCGGCTGGAGGTTGCTCAGGGAGACCTGGGTGCCGGCGGTGGACTGGGCCTGCGAGACGCGCGGCAGGTCGACGCCGACCGAGCGGAACGCGGCCTGGACGAGGCCGGAGCAGTCCCACGAGTTGGGGCCGGTGCCGCCGGAGACGTACGCGTCCCCGACCTGGGCCTTCGCGAAGGCGATGACGGACGCGGCGGAACCGGTCGCGCTCGACGTGTACGAGGAGGCCGAGGCCGAGGCCACGGCGGTGCTCGCGGTGGAGCCGGAGGTCGTGCTGAGCGTCGTACGGGCGGCGGTGCGGGAAGCGCGCTCGGCGGCTTCCGCCTTGGCCTTGGCGGCGGCTTCCGCCTTCTTCTTGGCCTCTGCCTTGCGGACCGCCTCGGCCTTGGCCTTCTTGGCGGCCTTGGCCGCGGTGGCGGCTGCGGCGTCCTCCTGGGCCTGCGTCTGCAGGTCCTGGGCGACCTGCTGCGTGGCCTGGGCGGACGCGGCGACGGCGGTGGAGAGCCCGGAGGTGATGGTGGGCATCTCGATGGTCTGGGTCACCGGCTCGGCCTGGGCCGGACCGGCAGCGCCTGCGACCGCGATGGTGCTGAGGACGCCACCGGCAACTCCGGCCCGCAGTGCCGTCTTCGGCGCGTTTCGGCGGGGCTTCCGGTGGCTGGGTATGTGAGCGGTGTGGGACATGGGTACTAGCGCTATCAGGGCTCCGGGGCTCCCATCAAGAAACGTGTGTTGCGACACAGTTACGTCCGGAATCTGTGAATCCGCTTTCCGGCGGCCTTTATTGACGCCGTAACGGACAAACCAGACAGGCCTGATCAGCGCTGTGATCACGGACTTTCGGCAATACGTCCGAATTGCCCGCCGCTTACCATCCGTTTACACCGATGGCCAAGCCCGCTTTTGTCGAAGTCCGTGCGGGGTGACGCAGGTCACAGCGTGATCAAGGTGCGACCGCGATGCGAGGGGTGTGGGTGTGCCCGGTGCCCGAAGAGCCGCCGGGTGCCGGCCGGGCCGTCCGCCGGCCCTGCGCCGTCACCTCTTTCATTCGCCCCGAAGATCGTGAATGCGTGCACACGTCCACTTCGCTCCTCGGGACCCCTCGTCGGGGTGAGTCCGGAGCGGGTCGATCCTCCTATCACGTTCTCGCCACCCATTGCCAATTTGCTTCCCCGGGTATCTGATTGTTAGAGGAAAACCTTCTTGACCAGCGAAGACAGCAGTGGATGTCACGTCTCGTGATCACTCGGCCGCTTTGCGTACGAAGATCACCGCTCAGGTGGCTTCGCGGCTCTTCGCCTGGTGGTGGAGATCACAAACTCGTTGTCGTACCCCGTGTCGCAGATCACAGGACGGCGGGCATAGGATGCGGGGCAGTCGGGCTTGTGAACTGCCTCACATGTGCACGATCTTGGTGGGGTGGCGAGCCGAATCGCCCGATGCGGTCCAACGGTCAAGGACGACTGGAAGGAGCGAGGAGCGTGAATGCCTACGCGCCCATCCTCGTGCTCGGCGCCCTCGGGGCAGGGTTTGCGATCTTCTCCGTGGTCATGGCCACGCTTATCGGCCCCAAGCGGTACAACCGGGCAAAGCTCGAAGCGTACGAGTGCGGTATCGAACCCACCCCCACTCCAGCCGGAGGCGGCCGCTTCCCCATCAAGTACTACCTGACGGCGATGCTCTTCATCGTCTTCGACATCGAGATCGTCTTCCTCTATCCCTGGGCGGTCACCTTCGACGCCCTGGGGATCTTCGGGCTCGTGGAGATGCTGCTCTTCGTGCTCACCGTCTTCGTCGCCTACGCGTATGTGTGGCGGCGCGGCGGTCTGGAATGGGACTGAGGGGCTGAGGGGCACACCATGGGACTCGAAGAGAAGCTGCCCAGCGGCTTCGTGCTGACCACTGTCGAGCAGGCCGCCGGCTGGGTACGGAAGTCCTCCGTCTTCCCGGCCACCTTCGGCCTCGCCTGCTGCGCCATCGAAATGATGACGACCGGGGCCGGGCGCTACGACCTGGCCCGTTTCGGCATGGAGGTCTTCCGCGGTTCGCCGCGCCAGGCGGACCTGATGATCGTGGCGGGGCGGGTCAGCCAGAAGATGGCGCCCGTCCTGCGGCAGGTCTACGACCAGATGCCCAACCCCAAGTGGGTGATCTCCATGGGGGTTTGCGCATCATCGGGCGGAATGTTCAATAATTACGCCATTGTTCAGGGTGTTGATCACATTGTCCCGGTTGATATTTATTTGCCGGGCTGCCCGCCGCGGCCCGAGATGCTGATGGACGCGATTCTCAAGCTCCACCAGAAGATCCAGAGCTCCAAGCTCGGGGTCAACGCGGAGGAGGCCGCCCGCGAGGCGGAGGACGCGGCGCTCAAGGCACTGCCCCTGATCGAGATGAAGGGGCTGCTGCGATGAGCGAGAACCCCGAGCAGAACAACAACGGCGTGCCCGCGCCGCGCGACGAGACCGGCGAGGTCATCGGCGTACGCAAGGGCATGTTCGGCGCCAACAACGGCGGCGACACCTCCGGTTACGGCGGCCTCGTCCGCACGGTGACCCTGCCGGGCGCCACGTCCCGTCCGTACGGCGGCTGGTTCGACGAAGTCGCGGACGAACTCGAAGGGGCCCTGGAGGAACAGGACCTGCTTCCCGGGAACGCCATCGAGAAGACCGTCGTCGACCGCGGCGAGCTCACCTTCCACATCGCCCGCGAGCACCTCGTCCGGGTCGCCCGCACCCTGCGCGACGACCCGGCGCTGCGCTTCGAGCTCTGCACCGGGGTGAGCGGCGTCCACTTCCTCGGCGACAAGGGCCGCGAGCTGCACGCCGTCTACCACCTGCGCTCGATCACGCACGGCCGGCTGATCCGCCTGGAGGTGTCGGCCCCGGACAGCGATCCGCACATCCCCTCGCTCGTCGAGGTCTACCCGACCAACGACTGGCACGAGCGCGAGGCCTACGACTTCTTCGGGCTCGTCTTCGACGGGCACCCCGCCCTCACCCGGATCATGATGCCGGACGACTGGCAGGGCTTCCCGCAGCGCAAGGACTATCCACTCGGCGGCATCGCCGTCGAGTACAAGGGCGCCCAGATCCCGGCTCCGGACCAGCGGAGGTCGTACTCCTGATGACTACTCCCCAAGCCCACCCGTCACCCGGCCACCACCCCTCATCGGGTCCCTCCGGGACGCCCCTTTCGGATGCCAGGGCCACGACCGAGGGGACTGTATATACAGTCACCGGCGGCGACTGGGACGAGGTCGTCGAGTCGGCGGTCAAGACCGACGACGAGCGCATCATCGTCAACATGGGCCCCCAGCACCCGTCCACGCACGGGGTGCTGCGGCTGATCCTGGAGATCGACGGCGAGACCGTCACCGAGGCCCGCTGCGGCATCGGCTACCTGCACACCGGCATCGAGAAGAACCTCGAATTCCGGAACTGGACCCAGGGCACCACCTTCGTGACGCGCATGGACTACCTGACGCCGTTCTTCAACGAGGCGGCGTACTGCCTCGGCGTCGAGAAGCTGCTCGGCATCGAGGACCAGATCCCCGACCGGGCCACCGTCCTGCGCGTACTCCTCATGGAGCTCAACCGGATCTCCTCGCACCTGGTGTGCATCGCCACCGGCGGCATGGAGCTCGGCGCCACCACGATCATGATCTACGGCTTCCGTGATCGTGAACTCGTTCTCGACCTCTTCGAGCTGATCACCGGCCTGCGGATGAACCACGCGTTCATCCGGCCCGGCGGACTCGCCCAGGACCTGCCGCCCGGCGCGATCGACCAGCTCCGCGAGTTCCTGAAGACCATGAAGAAGAACCTGCCGGAGTACGACAAGCTCGCCACCGGCAACCCGATCTTCAAGGCCCGCATGCAGGACGTCGGCTATCTCGATCTGACCGGCTGCATGGCACTCGGCGCCACCGGCCCGATCCTGCGCTCCGCCGGACTCCCGCACGACCTGCGCAAGACGGACCCGTACTGCGGGTACGAGAACTACGAGTTCGACGTCCCCACCGCCGACAGCTGCGACGCCTACGGCCGCTTCCTCGTCCGGCTGGAGGAGATGCGCCAGTCGCTGCGGATCATCGAGCAGTGCATCGACCGGCTCGCCCCCGGACCGGTGATGGTCGCCGACAAGAAGATCGCCTGGCCGGCGCAGCTCGCACTCGGCCCGGACGGGCTCGGCAACTCGCTCGACCACATCAAGAAGATCATGGGCACCTCCATGGAGGCCCTGATCCACCACTTCAAGCTGGTGACCGAGGGCTTCCGCGTCCCGGCCGGACAGACGTACACCGCTGTCGAGTCGCCCAAGGGCGAGCTCGGCGTCCATGTCGTCTCGGACGGCGGCACCCGCCCCTACCGGGTCCACTTCCGCGACCCGTCCTTCACCAATCTGCAGGCCATGGCGGCGATGTGCGAGGGCGGCCAGGTCGCCGACGTCATCGTCGCCGTCGCGTCCATCGACCCCGTGATGGGAGGCGTCGACCGGTGACCGAAGCACGTCAGGAAGTCAGTCTGGGGATGCCGCAGCTCCCCGCCCCCGCCTACCCGGCCGAGGTGCGCGCCAGGCTCGAAGCGGACGCGAAGGAGGTGATCGCCCGCTACCCCGGCAGCCGCTCCGCCCTGCTGCCGCTGCTGCACCTGGTGCAGTCCGAGGAGGGCTACGTCTCCCGTACGGGCATGGCGTTCTGTGCCGAGCTGCTCGGCCTCACCACCGCCGAGGTCACCGCCGTCGCCACCTTCTACACGATGTACCGGCGCAGGCCGAGTGGCGAATACCAGGTCGGTGTCTGCACCAACACCCTGTGCGCGGTGATGGGCGGCGACGCCATCTTCGACCGGCTCAAGGAGCACCTCGACGTCGGCAACGACGAGACAACTGAGGACGGCAAGGTCACCCTCGAACACATCGAGTGCAACGCGGCCTGCGACTTCGCCCCCGTGGTGATGATCAACTGGGAGTTCTTCGACAACCAGACGCCCGAGAGCGCGACGCGCCTGGTCGACGACCTCATCGCCGGACGCACCGTCGAACCCACCCGCGGCGCCCCCCTGTGCTCCTACAAGGAGACGTCCCGGATCCTGGCCGGCTTCCCCGACGAGCGCCCCGGCGCCGTCGAGGCGTCCGGCGGCGCGGGCCCCGCCTCACTGATCGGCCTCCGCCTCGCCAGGGGCGAGGAACCGCATCCGCGCGTCGTCGCCCCCCGCGCCGGGAGCACGCGCGAGTCCGGACCTGCAGATGCCCCGCAGGACCCGGACCACGCGGCCGGCCCGACCGCTGAGGAGGGAGAGTGATGACGTTGGCAACCGAAATCAACGACAACGGGAACGGCAGCGGGGACAGCCCCGAGAAGCTGCTCGCCCCCGTCCTCTCCGCCTTCTGGGACGAGCCGGAATCCTGGACCCTGGAGACCTACCGGCGCCACGACGGATACGAGGGGCTGCGCAAGGCCCTCGCCATGTCGCCCGACGACCTCATCGCGTACGTCAAGGACTCCGGTCTGCGCGGTCGTGGCGGCGCGGGCTTCCCTACCGGGATGAAGTGGCAGTTCATCCCGCAGGGCGACGGAAAGCCGCACTACCTCGTCGTCAACGCCGACGAGTCGGAGCCCGGGACCTGCAAGGACATCCCGCTCCTCTTCGCCAACCCGCACTCCCTCATCGAAGGCATCGTGATCGCCTGCTACGCGATCCGCTCCTCGCACGCCTTCATCTATCTGCGCGGTGAAGTCGTCCCCGTACTGCGGCGGTTGCACGAGGCCGTGCGCGAGGCGTACGAGGCGGGCTTCCTCGGGACGAACATCCTGGGCTCGGGGCTCGACCTGGAACTCACCGTGCACGCGGGCGCGGGCGCGTACATCTGTGGTGAGGAGACCGCACTGCTCGACTCGCTCGAAGGGCGACGCGGTCAGCCCCGGTTGCGACCCCCCTTCCCCGCGGTCGCCGGTCTGTACGCCTGCCCCACTGTGGTGAACAACGTCGAGTCCATCGCCTCGGTTCCCGCGATCCTGAACCGCGGCAAGGAGTGGTTCAAGTCGATGGGCAGCGAGAAGTCCCCCGGCTTCACGCTGTATTCGCTCAGCGGGCATGTCGCGAGCCCCGGCCAGTACGAGGCCCCGCTCGGCATCACACTGCGCCAGCTGCTCGACATGAGCGGTGGCATGCGCCCCGGCCACCGGCTGAAGTTCTGGACCCCGGGCGGCTCCTCGACCCCGATGTTCACCGACGAGCACCTCGACGTACCGCTCGACTACGAAGGCGTCGGCGCCGCCGGATCCATGCTCGGCACCAAGGCGCTCCAGTGCTTCGACGAGACGACCTGCGTCGTGCGGGCCGTCACCCGCTGGACCGAGTTCTACGCCCATGAGTCCTGCGGCAAGTGCACACCGTGCCGCGAAGGCACTTACTGGCTGGTCCAGTTGCTCCGCGACATCGAGGCCGGCAAGGGACAGATGGCCGACCTCGACAAGCTGAACGACATCGCCGACAACATCAACGGCAAGTCCTTCTGCGCCCTCGGCGACGGCGCCGCCTCGCCGATCTTCTCCTCGCTCAAGTACTTCCGCGAGGAGTACGAACAGCACATCACGGGCAGGGGCTGCCCCTTCGATCCCGCCAGGTCGACCGCCTGGGCCGACGACAAGAACGCTCACCAGGGGGTGAACGCATGACAGTCACCACGAGTGCGCCCTCCGGGGGCGGCGAGGCGGCCGTCCCGCCCGAGGACCTCGTCACGCTGACGATCGACGGCATCGAGATCAGCGTGCCCAAGGGCACCCTGGTCATCCGCGCCGCCGAACTCCTCGGCATCGAGATCCCGCGCTTCTGCGACCACCCGCTCCTCGACCCGGTCGGCGCCTGCCGGCAGTGCATCGTCGAGGTCGAGGGCCAGCGCAAGCCGATGGCGTCCTGCACCATCACCTGCACCGACGGCATGGTGGTGCGCTCGCAGCTCAGCTCGCCGGTCGCCGAGAAGGCGCAGAAGGGTGTGATGGAGCTGCTGCTCATCAACCACCCGCTGGACTGCCCGGTCTGCGACAAGGGCGGCGAGTGCCCGCTGCAGAACCAGGCGATGTCGCACGGCGGCGCCGACTCCCGCTTCGACGGCAAGAAGCGCACGTTCGAGAAGCCCGTCCCGCTCTCCACCCAGGTGCTCCTGGACCGTGAGCGGTGTGTGCTCTGCGCGCGCTGCACCCGGTTCTCCAACCAGGTGGCCGGTGACCCGATGATCGAGCTGCTGGAACGCGGCGCGCTCCAGCAGGTCGGCACCGGCGAGGGCGACCCGTTCGAGTCGTACTTCTCCGGGAACACCATCCAGATCTGCCCGGTCGGGGCGCTGACCTCGGCGGCGTACCGGTTCCGCGCCCGGCCCTTCGACCTGGTGTCGTCGCCGTCGGTGTGTGAGCACTGCGCGGGCGGCTGCGCCACCCGTACCGACCACCGGCGCGGCAAGGTCATGCGACGGCTCGCCGCCAACGACCCCGAGGTCAACGAGGAGTGGGTCTGCGACAAGGGCCGCTTCGGCTTCCGCTACGCGCAGCAGCCGGGCCGGCTCACCACTCCGCTCGTGCGCAACGCGGACGGTGTCCTGGAACCGGCGAGCTGGCCGGAGGCCCTGGCCGCCGCGGCCGCCGGTCTGCTCGCCGCACGCGGCCGGGCGGGTGTCCTCACGGGCGGTCGGCTGACCGTCGAGGACGCGTACGCGTACAGCAAGTTCGCCCGGGTCGCGCTGGACACCAACGACGTCGACTTCCGGGCCCGGGTGCACAGCAGCGAGGAGGCCGACTTCCTGGCCGCACGCGTGGCCGGGCGCGGCCGGGACCTGGACGGCTCGGGTGTCACGTACACCTCGCTGGAGAAGGCCCCGACGGTGCTGCTGGTCGGGTTCGAGTCGGAGGAGGAGGCGCCCGGCGTCTTCCTGCGGCTGCGCAAGGCGAACCGCAAGCACGGACAGCGCACGTTCGCCGTCGCCTCGCACGCCACGCGCGGACTGGAGAAGGCGGGCGGCACGCTGCTTCCCGCCGCCCCCGGTACGGAGACCGAGTGGCTGGACGCGATCGCGGGCGGCGTCGGGCTCGACGGCGACGGAGCCGCGGCGGCCGAGGCGCTGCGCGGTGAGGGGGCCGTGATCGTGGTCGGTGAGCGGCTGGCCGGCGTACCGGGCGGGCCGACCGCCGCGGTGCGGGCCGCCACCGCGACCGGGGCCGCGCTGGTGTGGATGCCTCGACGGGCCGGCGAGCGCGGTGCGGTGGAGGCGGGCGCGCTTCCGTCGCTGCTGCCCGGCGGCCGTCCGGCGACCGACCCGCGGGCCAGGGACGAGGTGGCGGCCGTCTGGGGCGTCGCCGAACTCCCGTCCCGCTTCGGCCGTGACACCGGTCAGATCGTGGAGGCGGCGACCACCGGCGAACTGGGCGCGCTGCTCGTCGCCGGGGTCGAGCCGGTGGACCTGCCGGACCCGGCCCGGGCCCTGGAGGCCCTGGACCGGGTCGGCTTCCTGGTCTCGCTGGAGCTGAGGCCCAGTGAGGTGACCGAGCGGGCCGATGTGGTCTTCCCGGTCGCCGCGGTCGCCGAGAAGGCCGGCACCTTCCTCAACTGGGAGGGCAGGGCGCGGATGTTCGAGGCCGCGCTGAAGCCCGAGCAGATGACGCGGTCGCTCGCGCCGGCCGACGCGCGGGTGCTGCACATGCTGGCCGACGCGCTGGACGCCCATCTGGCGTTGCCGGATCTGAAGTCCGTACGCCGCGAGCTGGACCGGCTCGGCGGCTGGGCCGGTGCGCACGCCACCGACCCGAACGAGCCGGCCCGGCCGCTGCCCCGGCCCGGCGACGGCGAGGCGGTCCTCGCGGGCCACCGGATGCTGCTCGACCTGGGCCGGCTCCAGGAGGGCGACGACGCGCTGGCCGGCACCCGGCACGCCTCGGTCGCCCGGCTCTCCGCCGCCACCGCGGCCGAGACGGGCGTGAAGGACGGCGATCTGCTGGCCGTCACCGGCCCGGCGGGCAGCGTCGAACTCCCGTTGAAGGTCACCGACATGCCGGACCGGGTGGTCTGGGTGCCGCTGAACTCCGTCGGACGGGGCGTCCCGGCCGACACCGGCGTCCGGCCCGGCGGCCTGGTCCGGATCGGCCCCGCCGCACCGGGCACTCCCGACGTCACTCCGGAGGTGGGGGCGTGACTGCCTTCGCTCAATTGGCCACGGCTCCGCGCGGTGCCGTACTCGCCGCCGAGGATCTGTCGATGTTCGGCACCGACCCGTGGTGGCTCGTCGTCATCAAGGCGGTGTTCTGCTTCGCGTTCCTGATGGTGACCGTGCTCTTCGCCATCGTGTGGGAGCGCAAGGTCGTCGCCTGGATGCAGCTGCGCATCGGCCCCAACCGGCACGGCCCCTGGGGCATGCTCCAGTCGCTCGCCGACGGCATCAAGCTGATGCTGAAGGAAGACGTCGTCGTCAAGCGCGCCGACAAGGTCGTGTACGTGCTCGCGCCGATCGTCGCCGCCATCCCGGCGTTCATGGCGATCGCGGTGATCCCGTTCGGCCCGTCCGACGAGGTCTCGATCTTCGGGCACCGTACGGCGATGCAGCTCACCGACCTGCCGATCGCGATGCTCTACGTCCTCGCGGTCGCCTCGGTCGGGATCTACGGCATCGTGCTGGCGGGCTGGTCGTCCGGATCGACGTACCCGCTCCTCGGCGGCCTGCGCTCCTGCGCCCAGATGATCAGTTACGAGATCGCGATGGGCGCCGCGTTCGCCTCGGTCTTCCTCTACTCCGGGTCGATGTCGACCTCGAAGATCGTGGAGGCTCAGCAGGACCGCTGGTTCATCCTGCTGCTGCCGGTCTCCTTCATCATCTACATCGTCACGATGGTCGGCGAGACCAACCGGGCCCCGTTCGACATGCCGGAGTCCGAGGGCGACCTGGTCGGCGGTTTCAACACCGAGTACTCGTCGATCAAGTTCGCGATGTTCATGCTCGCCGAGTACGTCAACATGGTCACCGTCTCCGCGGTCTCCACGACCCTGTTCCTGGGCGGCTGGCGGGCCCCGTGGCCGATCAGCACCTTCTGGGAGGGCGCGAACCACGGCTGGTGGCCGATGCTCTGGTTCGTCGTCAAGGTCCAGCTGCTGCTGTTCTTCTTCATCTGGCTGCGCGGCACGCTGCCCCGGGTCCGTTACGACCAGCTGATGAAGCTCGGCTGGAAGGTCCTGATCCCGGTCTCCGTGGTCTGGCTGATGCTGGTCGCGACGGTGCGGGCGCTGCGCAACGAGGGGTACGACTTCTCGAAGATCGTGCTGTACGTGGCCGGGGCCGTGATCGCGATCCTGCTGATCTCCTTCGTCGCCGACATCTTCCGCGACAAGAAGGGCCGGGCCGCTCAGGCGGAGGCCGGACCGGAGCCGGGGTTCGACCCGATGGCGGGCGGATTCCCGGTGCCGCCGCTGCCCGGACAGACCTTGCCGCCGGTGCCGCGTCGCAGGCCGCGGGGCGAGCGAGAGCTCATTGTCAGTGGTGGGTCGGATACTCAGAGTGACGGAAATTCGAGTGACGGAAAGGAGGCTGACGGTGTCTGAGTCATCAGAGCCCTCGGGCGAGAAGTTCCAGAACCCTGTCGCCGGCTTCGGCGTGACCTTCAAGGCCATGTTCAAGAAGCGGCTGACCGAGCAGTATCCGGAAACGCAGAAGGTGACGGCGCCGCGCTTCCACGGCCGGCATCAGCTCAACCGCCACCCGGACGGTCTGGAGAAGTGCGTCGGCTGCGAGCTGTGCGCCTGGGCCTGTCCGGCGGACGCGATCTACGTGGAGGGCGCGGACAACACCGACGAGGAGCGCTACTCCCCGGGTGAGCGTTACGGCCGCGTCTACCAGATCAACTACGCGCGCTGCATTCTCTGCGGTCTGTGCATCGAGGCGTGCCCGACCCGGGCACTGACGATGACCAATGAGTTCGAGCTCGCCAACACCACCCGCGAGAGCCTCATCTACACCAAGGACGAGCTGCTCGCGGGCCTGGAGGAGGGCATGGTCGACACCCCGCACGCGATCTATCCGGGGATGGACGAGCAGGACTACTACCGGGGTCTCGTCACCGAGGCCGCGCCCGGTACGGAGCGTCAGGTCGCAATCTCCAAGGGCGAGAAGCCGGCGGACGGCACCGACCGGAACAGCGGCTCCGCGCGGGAGGTGGACGCATGACCGGCCTGGCCGCGGCGGCCTCCCAGACCTCGACCGGTGAGGCCGTCCAGTTCTGGGTACTGGGCATCGTCGCCGTGCTCGGCGCGCTGTCCACCGTACTGATGAAAAAAGCCGTGCACAGCGCGCTGAGCCTCGCCGGGACCATGATCGTCCTGGCGGTGTTCTATCTGGCCAACGGTGCCTATTTCCTGGGCGTCGTCCAGATCGTCGTCTACACCGGCGCGATCATGATGCTGTTCCTCTTCGTGGTCATGCTCGTCGGCGTCACGGCGGCCGACTCCCTGAAGGAGACCCTCAAGGGCCAGCGCTGGCTGGCCGCGGGCTGTGGGATCGGCTTCGGCGTCCTGCTCATCGCGGGCATCGGCAACGCCTCGCTGAACAGCTTCAACGGGCTCGGCACCGCCAACGCCGAGCACGGCGGGAACATCGAGGGGCTGGCCAGCCTCATCTTCACCAAGTACGTCTTCGCCTTCGAGATCACCGGCGCCCTGCTGATCACGGCGACGGTCGGCGCGATGGTGCTCACCCACCGGGAGCGCACCGAACGGGCCAGGACCCAGCGGGAAATGTCCGAGGCGCGCGTACGCAGCAAGCAGCTGCCGCCGCTGCCCGCCCCCGGTGTCTACGCCCGGCACAACGCCGTGGACATCCCGGGTCTGCTCCCCGACGGCACACCGTCCGAGCTCACCGTCATGCAGACGCTGCGCAACCGGGGCCAGGTCCGCGATGTGTCGCACGAGTCGCTGGACCAGCTCAAGGCGCTGGAGCAGCGCTCCGAGGAGCGCCTCGGCCGTGACAACGAAGATGAGGAGGTCGGCAAGTGAACCCGGTCAACTACCTCTATCTCGCCGCTCTGTTGTTCACCATCGGTGCGGCCGGGGTGCTGATCCGGCGGAACGCGATCGTGGTGTTCATGTGCGTGGAGCTGATGCTCAACGCCTGCAACCTTGCGTTCGTGACCTTCTCCCGGATGCACGGCAATCTCGACGGGCAGATCATCGCCTTCTTCACGATGGTCGTCGCCGCCGCCGAGGTCGTGGTCGGACTCGCGATCATCGTGTCGGTGTTCCGTTCCCGCCACTCGGCCTCGGTCGACGACGCCAGCCTGATGAAGCTGTAAGGGGACGTTGAATCGTGGAGAACCTGATTGCGCTGCTCGTCGCGGCGCCTCTGCTCGGAGCCGCGGTCCTGCTCTGCGGCGGCCGACGACTGGACCGGTCCGGACACTGGCTCGGCACCCTGCTCGCCGCCGTGTCGTTCGTCATCGGTGTCGTGCTCTTCCTCGACATGCTGGGGAAGGGCGCACAGGACCGGGCGCTGCACCAGAAGCTGTTCAGCTGGATTCCGGTCGAGGGCTTCCAGGCCGATGTGGCCTTCCAGCTCGACCAGTTGTCGATGACGTTCGTGCTGCTGATCACCGGTGTGGGCACCCTGATCCACATCTACTCGATCGGCTACATGGAGCACGACGAGCGCCGTCGCCGCTTCTTCGGCTATCTGAACCTCTTCCTCGCGGCGATGCTGATCCTGGTCATCGCGGACAACTACCTGCTGCTGTACGTCGGGTGGGAGGGCGTCGGTCTGGCGTCGTACCTGCTCATCGGCTTCTGGCAGCACAAGCCCAGCGCGGCCACGGCCGCGAAGAAGGCATTCCTGGTCAACCGGGTCGGCGACATGGGCCTGTCGATCGCGATCATGCTGATGTTCACCACGTTCGGCACGTTCGCCTTCGGTCCCGTCCTGGGGGCGACCGGCCAGGCGAGCGAGGGCAAGCTGACGGCGATCGGCCTGCTGCTGCTGCTCGCGGCCTGCGGCAAGTCGGCCCAGGTGCCGCTGCAGTCCTGGCTCGGTGACGCGATGGAGGGCCCGACCCCGGTCTCCGCCCTCATCCACGCCGCGACCATGGTGACGGCGGGCGTCTACCTCATCGTCCGCTCCGGCGCGATCTTCAACTTGGCGCCGGACGCGCAGCTGGCCGTCGTGGTCGTCGGCGCGGTCACGCTGCTCTTCGGTGCGATCGTCGGTTGCGCGAAGGACGACATCAAGAAGGCCCTCGCCGGGTCGACGATGTCGCAGATCGGGTACATGATCCTGGCCGCCGGGCTCGGTCCGATCGGCTATGTCTTCGCGATCATGCACCTGGTGACGCACGGCTTCTTCAAGGCCGGGCTCTTCCTCGGCGCCGGTTCGGTCATGCACGGCATGAACGACGAGGTCGACATGCGGAAGTTCGGCGGCCTGCGCACGTACATGCCGGTCACCTTCGTCACCTTCGGCCTCGGCTATCTCGCGATCATCGGCTTCCCCGGTCTGTCCGGCTTCTTCTCCAAGGACAAGATCATCGAGGCGGCCTTCGCCAAGGGCGGCACCGAGGGCTGGATCCTCGGCTCGGTGGCCCTGCTGGGCGCCGCGATCACCGCGTTCTACATGACGCGCGTGATGCTGCTGACGTTCTTCGGCGAGAAGCGCTGGCAGCCGGACGCCGAGGGGCACGAGCCGCATCCGCACGAGTCCCCGAAGTCGATGACCATCCCCATGATCATCCTGGCGTTCGGTTCCGTCTTCGCCGGTGGCCTCTTCTCCATCGGCGACCGCTTCCTGAACTGGCTGGAGCCCGTCACCGGACACAGCCACGGACACGCCCCGGTCAGCGCCACGACCGTCACGGCCGCCACCATGGTCGTGCTCGTCATCGGTGTCGCGATCGCCTGGGCGATGTACGGGCGCAAGCCCGTGCCGGTCGTCGCCCCGCGCGGCTCGCTGCTCACCCGGGCCGCCCGCCGCGATCTCCTCCAGGACGACTTCAACCACGTGGTCCTGGTCCGCGGCGGCGAGCACCTCACCCGCTCCCTGGTGTACGTCGACCACACCCTGGTCGACGGCGTCGTCAACGGCACGGCCGCGTCGATGGGCGGGCTCTCCGGCCGGCTGCGCAAGCTGCAGAACGGCTACGCCCGCTCCTACGCGGTCTCGATGTTCGGCGGTACAGCGATTGTCATCGCCGCGACCCTGCTGATGAGGGCGGTCTGATCACATGTCCTTTCCTCTCCTGACAGCGACGGCGGCGCTCCCGGCGATCGGCGCGGTCGCCACCGCCGCCGTCCCCGCCGCGCGACGCACCGCGGCCAAATGGCTGGCGCTGCTCTTCTCGCTGGCCACGCTCGTCCTGGCGGGCATCGCGCTCGCCCGCTTCGAGCCCGGCGGCGCCCGCTACCAGCTCACCGAATCGCACGCCTGGATCAAGGACTTCGGCGTCCGGTACGAACTGGGCGTGGACGGCATCGGGGTGGCGCTCATGGCGCTCACCGCGCTGCTGATCCCCTTCGTCATCCTGGCCGGCTGGCACGACGCCGACCCCCTGGAGACCAAGTCCTCGCGCTGGCGCCCCACTCAGGGCTTCTTCGCCCTGATCCTGATGGTCGAAGCGATGGTGATCCTCTCCTTCGAGGCCACCGACGTCTTCCTCTTCTACATCCTCTTCGAAGCCATGCTCATCCCGATGTACTTCCTCATCGGCGGCTTCGGGGACCGGGCCCACGCAGGCAGCGACGAGAGCGCGGCGGCGCAACGCTCGTACGCCGCGGTGAAGTTCCTCCTCTACAACCTGGTCGGCGGGCTCATCATGCTGGCCGCCGTGATCGGGCTGTACGTGGTCGCGGGGACGTTCTCGCTCTCCGAGATCGCCGAGGCCCGGGCGAACGGCTCGTTCTCCATGGCGACCGGGACGGAGCGCTGGCTCTTCCTCGGGTTCTTCTTCGCCTTCGCGGTGAAGGCCCCGCTGTGGCCGCTGCACACCTGGCTGCCCAACGCCATGGGCGAGGCGACCAGCCCGGTCGCCGTCCTGATCACCGCGGTCGTCGACAAGGTCGGCACGTTCGCGATGCTCCGCTTCTGCCTCCAGCTCTTCCCGGAGGCCAGCAAGTGGGCGACGCCGGTGATCATCGTCCTGGCGCTGATCAGCATCGTGTACGGGGCGCTGCTCGCCGTCGGCCAGCGCGACATCAAGCGGCTGATCGCCTACGCGTCGATCTCGCACTTCGGCTTCATCATCCTCGGCATCTTCGCGATGACGAGCCAGGGCCAGTCGGGCGCCACGCTCTACATGGTCAACCACGGGATCTCGACCGCCGCGCTGATGCTGGTGGCGGGCTTCCTGATCACCCGGCGCGGGTCGCGGCTCATCGCCGACTACGGCGGGGTGCAGAAGGTGGCGCCCATTCTGGCCGGCACCTTCCTGATCGGCGGTCTGGCCACCCTGTCGCTGCCCGGACTCGCCCCGTTCGTCAGCGAATTCCTGGTCCTGGTCGGCGCGTTCAGCGCGTATCCGGCGGCGGGCGTCATCGCCACGACCGGCATCGTGCTCGCCGCGCTGTACGTCCTCGTCCTCTATCAGCGGACGATGACGGGCCCCGTGAAGGCCGAGGTCCAGGGCATGGCGGACCTCAAGGTCCGGGAGCTGGTGGTGGTGCTGCCGCTGATCGCGCTGCTGCTCTTCCTGGGTGTCTACCCGAAGCCGCTGACGGAGATCGTCAATCCGGCGGTGCAGCACACCATGTCGGACGTCCAGAAGAAGGACCCCCAGCCTGAGGTGGAGGCCGCCAAGTGAGCGCAACAGCTGTCCACAGCCTGTGGACAATGGCGGGCGGGGTGACATCGGCGGCCCCGGCCGAGAAGTTCAAGGCACCGGTCATCGAGTACGCCCAGCTGACCCCGGTCCTCATCGTGATCGGTGTCGCCGTGGTGGGCGTGCTCGTCGAGGCCTTCGTGCCGCGCCGGTCCCGCTACTACACGCAGGTCTTCCTGACGGTCGTCGCCCTCGCCGCGGCGTTCGCCGCGGTCGTCGGCCTGGCGGCCGGGGGATACGGCACGACGAAGGCGCACATCGCCGCGATGGGCGCCCTCGCGATCGACGGTCCGACGCTGTTCCTGCAGGGCACCATCCTGCTGACCTCGCTGGTCGCCGTCTTCACCTTCGCCGAGCGCCGGCTCGACCCCGCCGCGCACGGCAACCGCGTCGACTCGTTCGCCGCCCAGGCCGCGTCGGTCCCCGGCAGCGACAGCGAGAAGGCCGCGGTCAAGGCCGGGTTCACCACCACCGAGGTCTTCCCGCTGGTCCTCTTCTCGGTGGCCGGCATGCTGGTCTTCCCGGCGGCCAACGACCTGCTGACGCTCTTCGTGGCCCTGGAGGTCTTCTCCCTCCCGCTCTACCTCCTGTGCGCCGTCGCCCGCCGCAAGCGGCTGATGTCGCAGGAGGCCGCGGTGAAGTACTTCCTGCTCGGTGCCTTCTCGTCGGCGTTCCTGCTCTTCGGGATCGCCCTGCTGTACGGGTACGCGGGCTCCGTCTCGTACGCCACCATCGCGAACGTGGTCGACGGCTCCGTCACCCAGATCGACCCGGCACTCGCCGACACCATGGGCAACGACGCGCTGCTCCTGATCGGCGGCGCGATGATCCTGACCGGTCTGCTGTTCAAGGTCGGCGCCGTCCCGTTCCACATGTGGACCCCGGACGTCTACCAGGGTGCCCCGACCCCGGTCACCGGCTTCATGGCCGCGGCCACCAAGGTCGCCGCGTTCGGTGCGCTGCTGCGCCTGCTGTACGTGGTCCTGCCGGGCCTCGCCTGGGACTGGCGCCCGGTCCTGTGGGCCGTCGCGATCGTCACGATGCTGGGCGGTGCGATCGTCGCCATCACCCAGACGGACATCAAGCGGCTGCTCGCCTACTCCTCGATCGCCCACGCCGGCTTCATCCTCGCCGGTGTCATCGCGGCCACCCCGGACGGCATCTCGTCGGTCCTCTTCTACCTCGGCGCGTACTCCTTCGTGACGGTCGGCGCGTTCGCCGTCGTCACCCTGGTGCGCGACGCGGGCGGCGAGGCGACGCATCTGTCGAAGTGGGCGGGGCTCGGCCGGCGCTCGCCACTGGTCGCCGCGGTCTTCGCGGTATTCCTGCTGGCCTTCGCCGGTATTCCGCTCACCTCCGGGTTCTCCGGAAAGTTCGCCGTCTTCAAGGCGGCGGCGGACGGTGGCGCGGTCGGGCTGGTCGTGGTCGGTGTGATCTCGTCGGCGATCGCCGCGTTCTTCTACATCCGGGTCATCGTGCTGATGTTCTTCAGCGAGCCGAAGGCCGACGGCCCGACGGTCGCCGTCCCGTCCCCGCTGACGATGACGACGATCGCCGTCGGCGTCGCGGTCACGCTGGTGCTGGGCCTCGCCCCGCAGTACTTCCTGGACCTGGCCGGTCAGGCGGGAGTGTTCGTGAGGTAGCGCACACGCGCACAGCCGGTACGCAGCCACGACAACGCCGGACGGGCTTGAGAAGTCAAGCCCGTCCGGCGTTGTCGTAGGCGGCGCCTATCGTGGCAGGGGACGGCGGCAGGACGGAACGGGACGGTCCCGCGACGGGCCCGGGATCTCGGGGGACAGAACGATGAGCGTGACGGGCGGGACCATGGATGTGACCGAGAGCGAGGCGCGGCAGACGCTGCACCGGGTGTTCGGGTACGAGACGTTCCGCGGGGAGCAGGAAGCGGTCGTCGACCATGTGGTGGCGGGCGGCGACGCCGTCGTGCTCATGCCGACCGGTGGCGGAAAGTCCCTCTGCTACCAGATCCCGGCCCTGGTCAGAACCGGTACGGGCATCGTCATCTCACCCCTGATCGCCCTGATGCAGGACCAGGTGGACGCGTTGCGGGCGCTCGGTGTCAGAGCCGGCTTCATCAACTCCACGCAGGATTTCGACGAGCGCCGTTCGATGGAGGCCCAGTTCCTCGCCGGTGAGCTCGACCTGCTCTACCTGGCCCCGGAGCGGCTCCGCCTGGACGCCACGCTCGGTCTGCTCTCCCGCGGCGAGATCTCCGTCTTCGCGATCGACGAGGCGCACTGCGTGGCCCAGTGGGGCCACGACTTCCGCCCGGACTACCTGGCCCTCTCCGTTCTCGGCGAGCGCTGGCCCGGCGTACCGCGCATCGCCCTGACGGCGACCGCGACCGGCGCGACGCACCAGGAGATCACCCAGCGCCTGGGCATGCCGGACGCGAAGCACTTCGTCGCCAGTTTCGACCGGCCGAACATCCAGTACCGGATCGTCCCGAAGGCCGACCCGAAGAAGCAGCTGCTCTCCTTCCTCAAGGAGGAGCACGCCGGGGACGCGGGCATCGTCTACTGCCTGTCGCGCAACTCGACCGAGAAAACCGCCGAGTACCTCTGCCGCAACGGTATCGAGGCCATCCCGTACCACGCCGGTCTGGACGCGGGCACGCGCGCCGTCCACCAGTCCCGCTTCCTGCGCGAGGAGGGCCTGGTCGTCGTCGCGACCATCGCCTTCGGCATGGGCATCGACAAGCCCGACGTCCGCTTCGTCGCCCACCTCGACCTGCCGAAATCGGTCGAGGGCTACTACCAGGAGACCGGCCGCGCCGGACGTGACGGGCAGCCGTCCACGGCCTGGATGGCATACGGACTCCAGGACGTCGTCCAGCAGCGCAAGCTCATCCAGGGCGGCGAGGGCGACGAGGCGTTCCGCCGCCGCGCGGCCGCCCACCTGGATTCGATGCTGGCCCTGTGCGAGACGGTCCAGTGCCGCCGCGCCCAGCTCCTGACGTACTTCGGCCAGGAGCCCGTGGCGGTGGCCTGC
Organism: Streptomyces sp. NBC_00846; assembly: GCF_045207325.1. Lineage (NCBI taxonomy): Bacteria > Bacillati > Actinomycetota > Actinomycetes > Kitasatosporales > Streptomycetaceae > Streptomyces > Streptomyces sp. NBC_00846. The sequence continues at coordinate 4,435,465 of NZ_CP108846.1, forward strand.
GGCAACTGCGACACCTGCCTCACCCCGCCCCTGACCTGGGACGGCACGGTGGTCGCGCAGAAGCTGCTGTCGACCGTGGTACGGCTGAAGCGGGAGCGCGGACAGAAGTTCGGTGCGGGCCAGATCATCGACATCCTGCTGGGCCGCAAGACCGCGAAGGTCATCCAGTTCGACCACGACCAGCTCTCGGTCTTCGGCATCGGCGAGGAGCTGGCCGAGGCCGAATGGCGCGGAGTCGTACGGCAGGTGCTCGCCCAGGGGCTGATCGCCGTCGAGGGCGAGTACGGCACGCTGGTGCTGACGCAGGAGAGCGGCTCGGTGCTGGGCCGGGAGCGCGAGGTGCTGCTGCGCAAGGAGGCACCGAAGCCCGCGTCGCGCTCCACGAAGGGCGAACGCAAGGCGAAGTCCCAGGCGGCCGGCGCCGAACTGGCCACCGAGGCCGTCCCGGTCTTCGAAGCGCTTCGAGCCTGGCGCGGCGCCCAGGCGAAGGAGCAGGGCGTCCCGGCGTACGTCATCTTCCACGACGCGACACTGCGCGAGATCGCCACGGTGCGGCCGGACTCGGTGTCCGCGCTGGGCGGGATCAGCGGCCTGGGCGAGAAGAAGCTGGCGACGTACGGGGAGGGGGTGCTGGAGGTGCTCGCGTCGTTCGGGGATGTCGCGGCGGGCCCGGAGCCCGGTCTTGCGGTGGTCCCCGCCGCACCGGTCCCGGCGGCTCCGGGGGGCCGGGTCGAGTCGGCGGCCGAACTGCCGGAGGCCACCGGCGAGGCCACCAAGGTCGTGGAGCCGCCCACGGTCCCGCGCCCGGCTGCGCAGGCGCCCGCCCCGCGCCCGGCCGCATCCGTGGCGGTCCCCGACGCCGACCCGGAGTGGGGCTGGGACGAGGAACCGCCCGAGTACGAGTGAGTGTCGGGGCCGGGCGGTGGCGGCACCGGAGCTACTCCGGAGCCGCTCCCGGCGGCGCGGTGTGATGGCGGTGAGATCCAGATCGGCCGGGAAGGGAACGGAGACCTTCATCAGGTCGTGGAAGATGCCGGTGGAGGTATAGGCACCGGTCGACGGCTCCAGCTCGAAGACGTAGACCACCGCCCGGTCTTCGTCTCGGCCTCCGCCCCGCCTCGCCCCGCCGGGTCAGTCGTCCCCGCCTCCGCCGCCTCCCGCGCCTGAGCCGCTCCGGTTGGCTTTGTCCTGGCGTACGTTCTGACGCACCGCGTACGCGGTCCACTCGTCGCGCACCAGGCCGCGCATCGTCGAACGGCTCCTCAGGCCGCCCTGCGCCACCGCGCCCGACAGGCCGATCGCCGACACCAGCGCGGCCAGGGTGCGGCCGCGCGGGTCCGGGAAGCCGGCTGCCTCGGTGGCCGCGAACCGTTCCCGGACCGCGGCCGGCAGGGCCGGGTCCGCCGCCGGGTGGCGGTGGTAGGGCAGCAGGCCGAGGAACCGGCGGGTCTCCCTGCGCAGGACCGAGCGCCCCACCAGATGCTCCAGGCAGAGCTCCTCGACGTGCCGGCCGGTCCGCCGGATCCACCGCTTCGCGCTGACGCCGCCCATGAGCCGGCCCTTGTCCGGGGGAGGCAGGCTGCCCAGAACCTGGGCGAGGAGCGGGACCTCGGGAGCCGACGGACTGATCACCCGTATCCGGCCGAGTTGTCCGCTGATCCGGCCCCGGAGCTCCAGCTCCGCGAGGACCGCGCCCGCCACCCCGTACTCCAGGAAGCGGTTGCGGCAGTACGGCTTGCCGCGCTGCGGGTCCAGCGCGAGCAGCAGCAGTTCTTCGGGGAGCGTGAGCTCCGGGGCGACCGGGCTCATGACGCGGGCACGATCCGTCCCGTGACCTCGCCGAGGCCGACCCTCGTACCGTCCGGGCCCGGTGCCCAGGCCGTCATCGTCACGGTGTCGCCGTCCTCCAGGAACGTCCGCTTGCCGTCCGGGAGGTCCAGCGGGTCGCGGCCGTTCCAGGTCAGCTCCAGCAGCGAGCCGCGCTGTCCGGGTTCGGCGCCGCTGACCGTGCCGGAGCCGTACAGATCGCCGGTGCGCAGCGAGGCGCCGTTCACCGTCATCTGGGCCAGCATCTGGGCCGCCGTCCAGTACATGGTGGCGAACGGCGGCTCGGCGACCGGCTGTCCGTTGATCGCGACGGAGATCCGCAGGTCGAGCCCGCCGGCCTCCTCCTCGTCCGCGTCCTCCAGGTAGGGGAGCAGCGGGAAGTCGCGGGCCGGGGGCGCGATCCGGGCGGCCTCCAGGGCCTCCAGCGGGGTCACCCACGCCGATACGGACGTGGCGAAGGACTTGCCGAGGAACGGGCCGAGCGGGACGTACTCCCAGGCCTGGATGTCCCGCGCCGACCAGTCGTTGAGCAGGCAGAGCCCGAAGACGTGGTCGCGGAAGTCGCCGAGCGGGACCGGGCGGCCCTGCGTGGAGCCGACTCCGACGACGAAGCCGACCTCGGCCTCGATGTCGAGCTTGACGGACGGACCGAAGACGGGCGCAGGGCCGGTGGGCGCCTTGCGCTGGCCGGAGGGGCGCACCACGTCCGTACCGGAGACGACGACGGTGCCGGACCTGCCGTGGTAGCCGATCGGCAGGTGCTTCCAGTTGGGGGTCAGCGCGTCACCGTCCGGCCGGAAGATCTTCCCGACGTTGGTGGCGTGGTGTTCGCTCGCGTAGAAGTCGACGTAGTCCGCGACCTTGTACGGCAGATGGAGCGTCACGGACTCGACCGGGTGCAGCAACGGTTCGATGTCCGCGCGGTGTGCCGGGACCGTCACCCAGGCGGTCAGGGCCCGCCGGACGTCCCGCCAGGCGGTGCGGCCCGCCGACAGCAGCGCGGTCAGGTCCGGCTGGGCGAGGAGCTGCGCGTAGGGCGAGCCGAGTGCGTGTGCCGCGGCTCCGGCGTCCAGTACGTGATTGCCGATGCGGACGCCGACCCGGCGGTCGTCGGGGTGGTCCGGGGTGGAGAACACACCGTACGGAAGGTTGTGCGGACCGAAGGGGTCGCCTTCGGTCAGATCGAGCGGGCTGCTCTGCTCGGGCATGTGTTGCTGCCTCGCTTTCCAGGTCGCTTGGGGGACACGTTACGTCGGTGTTGCTACCCCGCGGGAGTGTCCCAACTGCTCCTGATGCCCGGAAAGTTCCACCGTGCCCCCAGGGTTGCGGGGGCACGGCGGTGATTCGGCGGACCCGGCAGCAGGCTTCGCAACGTCGCGGGGCTGCCTGCTGCCGGGCGCCCTCAGCCCGCCGTGCGCGGGATCCGCTTCTCCCAGGTGCGGTGGAAGACGACCTCGCCGCCGTCCTTGCAGACCACCTCGTTGGACGTGATGAAGTCGGTGTCGTCCGCACTGATTTCGGAGCGGGTCTCGATCCGTACGTCCCATGCCATCTCCGGCCGGTGCAGCCGGATCGCCCAGTCGGAGCGGGTACGGGCGGAGAGCGGGTCGTCCTCCTGGATTGTGTACGTCTCCAGGGCGTCCTCGGTGAATTCGAGGCCGTCCGGGTAGATGCGGGTGCCGCCGTAGCGCGGGTCGACCTCCAGCCGCCATTCGCCCTTGGCGACGTCGCGGACCACCAGCCGCTCGGGGCGCTGTTCGTCGAGCGTCACGGGGTGGACGACGCCGAGCGGCTCCGACTGCTCCGGTTCCTCGAACCGGATCGCGGGATCCTCGGTGTGCCGGCGCACCGGCAGTTCGACGAAGCTGCCGTCGGCGTCCAGGGTGAAGCCCACCGACCCGGCCTGCGGCCAGATCCACGGCCAGTACGAGGACGAGATCGCGAGCCTGATCCGGTGGCCGGGCGGGAAGGTGTGCCCGATGCCGTTGAGGTCGAACGTCACGTCCTCGTACCGGCCCACCGGCCAGTCGTCCGCGCGGTCGCGGCCGTGCCGGGCGGAGAGGTTGAGCGCGCCGCGGGTGACCAGGGTGGAGGAGCCGTCCGGTGCGACGTCGCAGAGCCGGGCGATCGCCTGGCCGCGGGGCGCGTCCATCCGGATGCGCAGCTTCACCCGGGGGCGGCCCAGGATCTCGATCGGGGCGTCCTCGACCGGGAACTCGAAGGAGACCGATTTGGCGTCCTCGTCGCGCTGGTCGGGCGGCAGGTCGGCGGCGTTGCCGAACGGGAAGAAACGCCCGGCGTCCAGCCCCGTCTGCTGCGGCGAGTCGACGATCTGCGGACCGCCCCGGAGGGCGTAGGCGACCGGCGCGATGTTCTCCGACGGCCAGCTGGTGTCCCCGACCCAGCGGCCGGGCATCCTTTCGTACACCGTGGCGGGCCGGTGCGACTCGCTGATCCAGGACCGCAGCAGCGGCTCGGCCATGATGCCGGTGTCCTTGTCCTTCAGATGCTGGTCCCACCAGCGCAGCGTCTCCTGGAGGAAGCCGATCGCCGGGCCCGGCGGCAGACCGCGGTCGGGGTACTGGTGCGACCAGGGCCCGATCAGTCCGCGCACCCTGTCCGGATCGAGGTGCTCGACGAGCCGCAGGACGGTGTCGCGGTACGGGTCGTGCCAGCCGCCCACCGCGAGGACCTTCGCGCGGATCGCGGAGTAGTCCTCGCAGACGCTGCCGTGCTTCCAGTAGTCGTCGCGGGTCTGGTGCGCCAGCCAGGTGTGGAGATACGGGTCCACGGCCTCCAGCCGCTTCAGCCACATGTCCTTCCAGCCCTCGCCGACCTGCGCCGGGTCCGGCGGGCGGCAGACGAAGGCCAGCATGGTGGCCGCCCAGGCGTGCATGTCGACGGCGAGGACCGAGCCGCCCATGTAGTGGACGTCGTTGTCGTAACGGTCGTCCGTCGAGCAGACGGTGACGATCGCCTTCAGCGGCTCGGGGGCCAGCGCCGCGATCTGGAGCGAATTGAAGCCGCCCCAGGAGATGCCGAACATGCCGACGCGGCCGGAGCACCACTCCTGCTGGGCCAGCCAGTGGATGACCGCGACCCCGTCGGCCAGTTCGGTCGCGTCGTACTCGTCGCCCGGCAGGCCCTCGCTGTTGCCGTGCCCGCGTACGTCCACCCGGACGGACGCGTAGCCGTGGCCCGCGTACCAGGGGTGGCGCTGCCAGTCGCGCGGCGCCGTCCAGTCGCTCAGCCGGTAGGGCAGGTATTCCAGGAGCGCGGGTACGGGTTCGTCGGTGACGGGACGCCAGATCCGGGCGTACAGCCGGGTGCCGTCCGGCAGCGGGATGCGGACGTCCTCATGGGTGGTCTCGTACGGAAACGTGCTGCGTATGTGCATGGCGGTACCTCAGTGGACGGGGTGCATGGTGCGCTTGAGCCAGGGTGCGGCGGCGATGACGGCCACACCGGCCACCACCGCGATCGCGCCATTGACACCGAAGTAGGCGGGGTTGGAGACCTCGCCGTACAGCTTCACGACTTGGGCCTGGATGCCGTTGGCGAGGGCCAGCGAGAGGAACCAGAGCGCCATCGTCTGGCTGGCGAACGCCTTGGGCGCGAGCTTGGTGGTCGCGGACATGCCGGAGGTCTCCAGCAGGATGTCGCCGAGACCGAGCAGCAGGTACGAGCCGACGATCCACCAGGCGGCCATCTTGAAGGTGTCGCCGGTGTGCCCGGAGGTGGGCAGCACCATCAGCAGGAAGGACAGTCCACCGAGGATCACCCCGATCGCGATCTTGTTGGAGGCGTGCGGCTGACGCGGGCCCATCCGGGCCCAGACCGCGGCGACCACCGGGGCGAGCGCGACCTCGAAGGCGCCGAGCGCCGAGGCGTACCAGCTCGCCGGGAAGTGGAAGCCGAAGATCTCGGTACGGGCGTTGGTCGACGCGAGCAGGATCATCGTCGAGTACGCCTGGAAGAGGATGAAGTTGAAGACGACGGAGGCCAGGAACAGCACCACGTACGGGCGCAGCCTGCCCCGCTCCTCGCTGGTGACCCGCGGGCTGCGGAACATCACCGCGAAGTAGACGACCGGTGCGATCACCGAGACGAGGGTGAGCACGTCGACGAACCGGCCCATGGTGAGCCAGCCCGCCAGGGCCAGCGCGGTGGCGACGGCGGCGACCACGACGGCGCCGATCACGATCAGCCGTACGGCACGCCGCATCGGTGCCGGTTCCAGCGCGAATTCGGCGCTGTGCTTTCGGCCGGCCAGGTGACGCCGGCCCAGTACGTACTGGATCAGACCGATCGTCATGCCGAAGGCGGCGGCCGAGAATCCCCAGTGCCAGCTCGCGTGGTCCCCGAGCCAGCCGGTGACCAGCGGGCCGAGGAACGCTCCGATGTTGATGCCCATGTAATACAGCGCGAAGCCGGCGTCGCGGCGCTGGTCCTCGGTGCGGTACAGCTTGCCGACCATGGTCGCCACATTGGGCTTGAGCAGACCGGTTCCGGCGCTGATCAGACCGAGGCCGGTCCATGTCATGGCGTCGGTGGGCACCGCCATGGCGTAATGCCCGCAGGCGATGAGGATGCCGCCGTACAGGACGGCGCGGTACGAGCCGAGGATCCGGTCGGCCAGCCAGCCGCCGGCCACGGAGACCAGGTAGACGAGGGTGCCGTAGGCGGCGGAGACGGACGCCGCGGTGCCCGCCTCCATGCCCATGCCGCCACGGGCGACGGTGTCGGCGAAGTAGAGGACCAGGATCGCCTGCATGCCGAGGAACGAGAACCGTTCCCAGACCTCCAGGCCGGAGAGGGTCATCAGGCCCCGTGGCTGGCCGAAAAAGGCATGGTCGTCGCCGGGCGGCGGCTGGGTCGGGTCGGTGTCGGTAGCCGTGTGGAACAAAGGGAGTACTCCTGATCGTATGAGCTGATCCCGAACATACCGGCGGTGGCGGGAAGGCGCCCACGTTGATCCAAAGAGGACCGGATACGCTGACTTGAGTGATGACAGCGACACATCGACATCCCGTGTGATCGTCAGCAGACAGGAGATCCCCTCGTGACCGTCGTCGGGCCGTTCGGACTGAGCGTGCGGGACCACGCTCTTGAGGCCGATGTCCAGGCCGGTTTGGCTGCTGTCGAGTCGGGTCTGCTCGAAGCCACCAAGAGCGGCGTGCCCTTCATCACAGAGGCCGCGCAGCATCTCGTGCGCGCCGGGGGCAAACGGTTCAGGCCGCTGCTGGCCATGCTGGCCGCCCAGTTCGGTGACCCCGACGCACCGGGTGTCGTGCCCGCGGCCGTCGTCGTCGAGCTGACGCATCTCGCGACGCTCTACCACGACGACGTGATGGACGAGGCGGACGTACGCCGCGGCGTCGACAGCGCCAACACCCGCTGGGGCAACTCGGTGGCCGTCCTGACCGGCGACTTCCTGTTCGCCCGTGCCTCGCACATACTGGCCGACCTCGGTCCGGAGGCCGTACGCATCCAGGCGGAGGCGTTCGAGCGGCTGGTCACCGGCCAGATCCTGGAGACCGCCGGCCCGGTCGACGGGCGCGACCCGGTCGAGCACTACCTCGACGTGATGCGCGGCAAGACCGGCTCGCTGATCGCCGTGGCCTGCCGGTTCGGCGCGATGATGGCCGGTGCGGACGAGTCGGCGGTCGACATCCTCACCCAGTACGGGGAGCGGCTCGGCGTCGCCTTCCAGCTCGCCGACGACGTACTCGACATCGCCTCCGACTCCCACGAGTCCGGCAAGACCCCCGGTACCGACCTGCGCGAAGGCATCCCGACGCTCCCCGTGCTCCACCTGCGGGCCCGGGCGGCGGCCGACGGAAAGCCGGACGACCTGGAGCTCGTCGAACTGCTCGACGGCGACCTGAGCGACGACGCCCGGCACGCCGAGGCGCTGCGCAGGCTGCGCGCCCACCCGGCGCTGGAGCACGCCCGACGGGACACCATCCGGTACGCGCAGGAGGCGCGCACGACGCTGGCGCCGCTGCCCGAGGGCTACGCGAAGTCCGCGCTGGAGGAGCTGTGCGACGCGGTGGTGCACCGCGCGGGCTGAGCGGCTGTCCCAGCCGTTGTGCACCGCCCTCGCGGTGATCGGGCGAGCGCCGAGGCCGAACGCACCGGACGGGGGGCGACAGCGGCCCGACCGGCCCGGGGCGCGGTCCGGATGTGCTTTTGGCCCCTGCTGGGTCCGGGACGTGGCGCTTCACCCGGCTCGGCGCCGTCGCCTGGCAGGCGCCGGCGATGTGACCGCGCGGAGAGCGGGCGCCCCTGGCGCCGTATCCCGGGCATGGCCGTGCCTCGGCCCGGCGGGATTCCCCGCCGTCGACCGAGGCATGGCGCACGCACCGGAGACTGCGAGGGTCGCCGTCCCGGGCGCGTGAAGGACGTACGCGGACCTGGCCGCCGATCACCAGCTGATGCCGGGGCGGCACTGCGACCGGCCCGCACCCGGGACACGTTCGTACTCCGGGTGCGGGCCGCTCGTCAGCGCAGGCCGATGGTGACCGGGCCGCCCTGGGGGCTGAGGCCCTTCATCACGGACCACGGCACGCGGAAGACACGGCCGGGTGCGGCGGGCCACGGCAGGGTCCGTTCCGAGACGACCCGCCCGTTCTGACGGACGACGACGTGCGGGAACCGGATGGACCGGTCCGTCCACAGCAGCAGGCGCCCACGCGGGGGAGCCGGGTCACCCGGGCGCAGCAGCCCCGGTGCCACCCAGCGCAGCGGCGCATCGGCGAGGATGCGCAGGCCCGGGGCAGGCTCGCCGGTCCCGGTCAGCCATGCCTCGACCTGGTCGGCGACGTGCAGACCGTCGAGGGCTGCGATGTCGGCGGTGTCGACCGGGTGCAGGAGGTTGCCCGCGGCGAAGACGCCGGGGCGGCTGGTTCGCAGAGCGGTGTCGGTCAGCGGGCCGAGGGTTCCCGGGTCCAGGTCGAGTCCGCCGCTGCGGACGAGCTCGTTGTCGGGGATCCAGTCCCCGGTGAAGACCACGGTGTCGCAGGCGACGGTGCGCCGTGCACGGGTGTCGAGATCCTCGATCTCGACGGCCTCTACCCGGCCCTTGCCGACGATGCGGGTGACCCGGCTGCGGTTGGCGACGGGTACGCGCAGCAGGGCGCGGCCGGCGACGTTGAACGCGGCGTACGACTCCGTCCGGGGGTATTGGCTGACCATCAGCTCGGTTGCGCAGCCGGCTTCACGGAGGGTGACGGCAGCGGACCAGCTGACCAGTTCCCCTCCGACGATGACGGCCCGGCTGCCGACCGTGCCGTGGTGGAGGTGGACGACGTTCTGCAGCTGCCCGGTGGTGTAGACGCCCTGCGGCCGGTCACCGGGGATGCGCCGGGCCGCGCGGGGCCGTTCGCGCGCGCCGGTGGCGAGCACGATGGCCTTGGCCTCCACGCGCAGCCGCCCCTGCGGACCGGTGACCTCCACGGCCCGGTCGCCCGCCCAGTGGGTGACCATGGTCTCGGTGCGGATGGTGGCCCCGGCCGAAATGGCCTGCTTGACGAGGTGGCGTGCGTACTTCGGGCCGGTCATGACCCGGCGCAGGTCGCGCATGCCGTATCCGGTGTGGTCGCTGTGGCGGGGGATGCCTCCGGCGTCCTTCTCCCGGTCGAGTACCAGGACCTCGCCGCGTACGCGGGGCGCGAGGGCGGCGGCAGCCGTGAGACCGGCCGGGCCGCCCCCGATGATCAGTACGTCCGGAGTGAGTGTGGTGCTGGTCATCAGGAGTTCACCTCGGGCCGTGCCGGCGCGACGGCCGCGCCGCCGCAGCCGTCTTCGTTCAGGAGTCGGTTGACGGCCGCACCGCAGAAGAAGCCCTGGCAGCGGCCGTTCATGGCCCGGGTACGGCGACGCAGTCCCTCCAGGTTGCGCGCAGGCAGGGGAGATTGGAAGGCGTCGCGGATCTCTCCGGCGGTGACGCGCTCGCAGAAGCAGACGACCTTGCCGTACTCGGGATCGGCGGCGATGCGATCGGCGTCCTGGTAGGGACGCACGGTCGCCTCGCCGATGTTGGCCATCCGCGGAGGGCCGGGCAGTTCGGTGCGTGCGGTGAGTACGAGTCCGGCCTCTTCGAGCACCTCGTGGACGTGCTCGGCGATGGCCATGCCGGAGGTCAGCCCGGTCGAGCGGATTCCGCCGACGAGGAGGTACCGCTGTGAGGGGGTGGGCTCGATGAGATAGTCCCCGTGGTCGATGGCGGCCCGCAGCCCCGCGTACGAAGCGGTCACCTCCTCGGTGAGCAGCCGGGGCATGAGTCGCTCGCCCTTGTCCAGCAGGAAGGCGAAACCGTCCTCGGACGTTCCGGTCGCGGTGCGGTCGGTGAGGTCCTCCGAGGTGGGCCCCAGCATGACGTTGCCGTAGATGGTGGGAGAGATGAGCACCCCCTTGCCACGGGACGTGGGCACCGGCAGGACGATCTTGTCGACCAGCGGGCGGGCGAGCTTGTCGAAGACGAACAGCTCACCGCGGCGCGGGGTGACGGTGAACCGCTCATGGCCGAAGAGCCGGTCGATGCGGTCGGCGCCGAGGCCCGCCGCGTTGACCACCCAACGGGCCTCTACGGAGCCGCCCGTGGTGGTCAGCGTGGTGGAGTGGGTGTTCACCGAGACTGCGGTGACGGCATGGTTGAGCAGCACCTCGGTGCCGCGCTGCCTCGCGTCGGTGGCCAGAGCCAGGTTCGTGGTCCAGGTGCAGATGATCGACTCGTCGGGGACCGTGAGCCCGCCGAGCGCGCCGTCGCCGAGGGCCGGGATCAGCTCGTAGACCTCGTCCGCGCCGACGATTTGGCACCGGTCGTAACCGTTCTGTTCGGCCTTCTCCTTGAGGCCGGGCAGGGCGGCCAGCTCCTCGGCGTTCCACGCGACGAGGATCGCGCCCGTGTGCTCGACCGGGATTCCGGTCGAGCGGGCGTACTCCGACAGCAGGTGATATCCGCGCTTGACGAGCCTGGACTCCAGCGTGCCCGGCTTGGCGTCGAATCCGGTGTGCAGGATCGCGGTGTTCGCCTTGCTGGTTCCGTCGCCGACGTCGTCGCGTGCCTCGACGAGCGCGACCGAAAGCTGGTGGCCGGACAGGTCGCGGGCGATCGCCGAGCCGACGATGCCCGCGCCGATGACGACGACGTCGTAGACATGGTCCGGCTCGTGCGGTGTGGTGTCGGTCATCCGAGTTCTCCCTTGCGGGCGGTGGCCTCGGCGGCCGCCGCCCATGTACTGCGGTAGTGCGCGGCCCGGTCGGCCGACCAGATCGGTTCGTAGACGGTGACCGGGTTCCAGTCACCGACGGCTTCCTTGAGGCTCAGGCCCGGGGTGAGGGCCAGCCTGGCCAGCGCGGCCGCGCCGAGCGGGGTGGCGTGCGAGGACGCGTAGATGTCGAGCGGTACCTGAGCCAGATCGGCCTGGGCCTGCATCAGGGTGCGGCTGCGGGTCAGCCCGCCGTCCGCGCGCAGTCGGCTCAGCGGCGCACCGAGGTCGGTCTCGACCAGGCCGCACAGGGCGGCGACCTGGGCGGCGATGCCCTGCAGCACGGCGAGGACCAGGTGCTCCTTGCCGGTGGACAGGGTCATTCCGGTGAACGTGGCTGTTGCGTCGGGACGCCACCACGGTGCCGCGAGGCCCGCCAGGGCCGGTACGCACAGAGTGCCGTCGGACTCCTTCGCCGCTACGGCGTCCAGTTCGCTCGCGGACCCGATGAATCCCAGGTTCCGGATCCAGCGGACGGCCGACGCCGCGGTGTACACCTGGCCGTCCACGCAGTACGCCGTCTGCTCCGCGGTCCGCCAGGCCACCGAGGAGGTGAGCCCGGCCTGTGAACGCAGGGCGGTTTCACCGGTGTTGGCCAGCAGGAACGCTCCCGTGCCGTAGGTGCACTTCGCGGTTCCCCGCTCCAGGCAGCCCTCGGCGAGCAGAGCCGCCTGCTGGTCGACGACCAGGCCGGCGACCGGCACCTCGCGTCCGAAGGCACTGGTCGTGCCGACGACCTCGTCGCAGCCCACGATCCGCGGCAGCTTCTCGGAGCCGAGACCGAACAGATCCACCAGTTCCTGGTCCCAGGAGACCTCGTCGAGGCCCATCAGCAGCGACCGGCTCGCGGTCGAGGCATCGGTGACGAACTCGCCGGTCAGCTGGTACACCAGCCAGGTGTCAGTGGTCGTCACCACCCCTTCGGTGGTGACGTTTCGTCGCAGCCAGGCCATCTTCGGCGCTGAGAAGTACGAGTCGAGTACGAGCCCACTGCGCCGGGCCACCCACGGGGCGTGCTCGGCCAGAGCGGTACAGATCGACTCCGCCCTGCGGTCCTGCCAGACGATCGCCCGGGACAGCGGGGTGCCGGTGCGCGGGTCCCAGGCCAGTACGGTCTCGCCCTGGTTGGCCAGGGCGACCGCGTCCACGGGCCGGCCCGCGGCGGCGACGGCGCGCCGTCCGGCGTTGAGGACCGAGTCGAGCAGTTCTTGCGGGTCCTGCTCGACGCCGCCGCCGCTGAGGTAGGCCGGCCGCAACTCCTCCTCGGCGATGGCGATGGTCTTGCCCCGCTCGTCCACCACGATCGCCTTCGTGCCGGAGGTGCCCTGGTCGATGGCCAGAATGGTGCTCATCGCTTGCTTTCCTTGGCGGTCGTGTTCGCCGTGCCCGGTGTGGCGGGGGCCGCGGTGACGTCGAGGGTCTCGTCGATGTTGATCATGTCCGGCATCGACATGCCGGACACGCCGCGCCGGACCAGGAGGTAGACGAGGTAGGCGGCCCCGAGGGCGAAGAGGACGAGGACGTAGAGCCAGGGGTCGCGGAACGACTGGTCACGGAAGATGAGGAGTTCGTATCCCAGCCACACGGAGGCGACCACGATGACCGGTATCTCCCAGCGCCCGAGGGAGAACCCCTGCGTGGGCGGCAGCGACTTCCGCTTGACGATGTACATGAGCACCGTGCCGGCGTAGATGATGGCGGGCAGCAGCGTGGCGGCGGAGAAGAGCGAGAACAGGGCGTCGGTCGAGACGGAGAAGCAGGCGAGGATCAGCTCCGCGACGACGAAGATGAACAGCGTGGCATTGAGCGGGGTGCCACGGGAGGGGTTGACCTTGCGCAGCGCCTGCCAGCCGGGGAAGCGCTCGTCGCGGGACATCGCCCACACCAGCCGGGTGCCGCTCATGGTGATGACCAGACCACAGGAGAAGATCGAGACCACGACGAGGACCAGGAGCGCCTTGCCGACCGTCGATCCGAGTACGGCGGTGATCACGGTGGCCACGGGGGTGGCGGACTGGGCGAGCTTCACGGGGTCGTCGATGAGCGCGGTGATCGCCACGAGGAACAGGAATCCGAGGACGCCGAGGGAGAGCACGGCCTGGGCCATGGCCTTGGGGATCACCCGGGCCGGGTCCTTGGTCTCCTCGGCGAGGTTGGCCGCGGACTCGAATCCGACGATGGTGAAGGCGCCCAGGAGGAACGCGAGGGCGAACGGCCCCGCCTCGGTGGCGGTGCCCAGGGCGTAGTAGCCGTCGGTCGTGGCCGGTGCGGCGCTGAACAGCGTGGAGAAGTCGAGCTTGCCCGTGAACGCTCCGACGACGAAGAGCAGCACGGTCAGCGAGATCATGCCGATGAGCTGCACGGTCACGGCGACCTTGTTGACCTTGTGCGTCAGTTGCGTCGAGGCGGCCACGAGAATCGCCTGGAACAGGATGACCACGGCGGTGATCGCCCAGGCGTTCTGGGTCGTCCCCTGGTACTGGAGAAGTTCCGGCAGGATGGTCGCGGCGACGGTGTAGTCCACCGCGACCACTACGACTCCGAGGAAGGAGAACGAGATCCAGCCCATGACCCAGCCCCAGACCGGGTTCACCAGCCGGGACACCCACTGGTAGGCGTATCCGTTGATGGGGATACGGGCGGCGAGAGCGCCGAAGACGAGCGCGACCGACAACTGGCCGATGACGCTGATCGGCCAGGCGAAGATTCCGCGCGGGCCCGAACTGTTCAGCACGGAGCCGTAGGTGGTGAAGATGCCCGTGGCGATCGAGACGAAGCCGAAGGCCATGGCGAAGGAGGCGTACCGGCTCAGCTCCCGGCGCATCTCCTGCTTGTAGCCGGAGCCCGTTGCGGATGATGGGTCGTCATGCTGTCCGACATCGGTGTTGGTCGTGACCATGGCACTGCTGTCCTTTCGGAAACTACCGCTTCGTTGCGGAAACTGCCGTTCGCTGCACGGGGCGGGTCTCAAACGGAGACACCGCCGGGGAGAGAGCGCCGTGGCGCTCAGGAGTGTCAGGCCAAGATCACCACTGCGCCTGACTGCTCGATGGCCGAAGCCAGGGTCTGTTCGGGTGCCTGGTCGGTGATCAGACCGGTGCAGTCGTCGAATCCGCAGACGCGGTGCGGAGCCACCCGGCCGAGCTTGCTCCCGTCGGCCAGCACGTAGCTGAGTGCGCTGTGAGCGAGGATCGCGCGCTTGGTCGCGCTCTCCTCGAAGTGGAAGTCAGTCATCCCGGCTGCGCTGTCGACGCCGCCGGAGCCGAGAAACGCCATGTCGGCGTAGAGGCCGTTGAAGAAGTCCACCGTCAGAGGGCCGGAGCAGATCAGGTCGCCGCCCCGGATCCGTCCGCCGGGGACCAGTACGTCGACATGGGGGCGGGTGGACAGTTCGGCTGCGACGAGCAGGGACGGAGTCGCCACCGTCCCCCGGAAATCCGGCGCCAGGGCAGAGGCGACCTGCAAGGCCGTCGTGCCGACGTCGATCACGAGGGTCATGCCGGAATGGACCAGATCCGCGGCGGCTCGCCCGATCGCCGTCTTGGCCTGCTGCTGCGAGGAGGACCGTTCCGTGAAGGATGCTTCTTCGCCACTCAGACCGCGGACGACGGACAGCGCTGCCGCACCGCCGCGCACCCGCATGAGGTGCCCCTGCTTCTCCATCTGTGCCAGGTCCCGGCGCACGGTCTCGGCCGAGACGCCGAGCTGCTCGGCCAGACTCTCGGTGCTGATCGTGCCGCTGCGCTCCACGACGGTGGAGATTCGACGGTGACGTTCGGCTGGCAGCATCCCGGCAACCTCGCTGACTGGATTCGTGGAAAAGTGACTGAGTATGCCTGGAAGTGTGGATGCATGACTGGAAATCGTCAAGAGTTGGCGTGAAATTCACCTCTCCCGTCACGCCGTGACCCGATCGGCGGACGTACGACGCGGTTTCCCGGACCGGCCCGGCTGTTGTGGCGGGCCCTGGAGTCGGGTACCTCCCCTACGGGACGTGGGAGATGCGCTCGTGCGGTGTCATACCGAAGAGGTAGGCGGAGTTGCTCCCCGGGGCTGACGATTCCGCGCCGCCGTTTTGGTCAGATGGAGAACAACCACTCCTGAGCAAAACGGTGAGAATGGCGGCACGGAGTGGACGAGTGCATCCGGACGGAAGCCGCCGACCACGGAGGTAGGGCACACATGGCACCGAACGACAGCGTTGAGAGCAACGGCGGGAGCAGGGGCACCGCCGTCGGCCGCCGCAAGGCGGCGCGCTACATCGTCCCGGTCGCGGTGGCGGGAGTGGCGGCCGCGACGATCGGGCTCGTCCCGGCGCTCGCGAGTACCGGTGACCCCGATCTGCCGAAGATCACCGCGCAGCAGCTCATGGAGAAGATCGCCGCTTCGGACACCCAGCAGCTCTCGGGCACGGTGAAGATCAGTACGGACCTGGGCATTCCGTCGCTCGGCGGTCTGGCCGGCTCCTTCGCCCAGAGCGGTGGCAGCGACGGCAAGGGCGAATCGAGCGCCGACCCGCAGTCGAGGATGACGGAGCTGGCGTCCGGCACGCACACCCTGCGGGTGGCCGCCGACGGCCCCGACAAGCAGCGGGTGTCGATCCTGGACAACGCGGCGGAGTACAGCCTGATCCACAACGGCGATCAGGTCTGGGCGTACGACAGCAAGTCCAACGAGGTCTATCACGCCACCGGGAACCGGGCCGGGACCGAGCACCGGGCCGGGCAGAAGTCCGGCGAGAAGTCCGGGCACGCGACCGCGGCCCCCGAGGGCGTGCCGACCACGCCCAAGGCGCTCGCCGAGCAGGTCCTGAAGGCCGCGGGCCCCACCACCTCGGTGACGGTCGACGGCACGGCGCAGGTCGCCGGACGTGACGCGTACAAGCTGCTCATCAAGCCCAGGCAGAGCGGCTCCACGATCCGGTCGGTCACGGTCGCGGTCGACGCGCAGAACGGTGTGCCGCTGAAGTTCACGCTGCTTCCGAGCAGCGGTGGCAAGGCCGTCGTCGACGCCGGGTTCACCAAGGTCGACTTCGCGAAGCCGGCCGCCTCTTCGTTCGCGTTCACCCCGCCCAAGGGTGCCAAGGTGACCGAGGCCGACGACGCGAAGGCGCAGCGGAAGGCCGACGGGGCCGAGGGCCTGGGCATGTTCCCGGGTGCCGAAGAACTGGGCGCCGGTGGCGCGGACGGCAAGGACATGAAGGTCATCGGCGAGGGTTGGAACGCGATCGCCGAGATCCGGACCCCGGGCGGCAGCGGACTGCCCTCGAAGGCGTCGGGTGACGTACCGGCCGAGGCACAGCAGTTCCTTGACTCGCTCGGCGACAAGATCTCCGGCCCGTTCGGCTCGGGCATGGTCTTCAAGACCCGCCTGGTCAACGCGCTGGTGACGGACGACGGCAAGGTGTACGTCGGCGCAGTCACGCCGGACATGCTGGTCAAGGCGGCCAATGGCGCCTCCTGAGCCGGCGCGCGCCGCGCTTCCCGGCAGCATCCACCCGCCCCGCCGTACGCTCCGTACGGCGGGGCGGTCCGCAATCCCCGACCGACCGAGGGGGAGTACGTATGGCAGAGCCCGGGACCATGATCGAGCCGGGGACGGCGACCGTGATCGAGACACGGGGCCTCACCAAGCGGTACCGCGGCGGCCAGCTCGCCGTCGACGGTCTCGACCTCGGCGTGCCCGCGGGCAGCGTCTTCGGATTCCTCGGCCCCAACGGCTCCGGGAAGACCACGACAATCCGGATGCTGATGGGCCTGATCGATCCGACGTCCGGCACCGCGCGGGTCCTCGGCCACCCCATGCCGGGCGCGGCCCGCTCCGTGCTCCCGCAGGTCGGGGCGCTGATCGAGGGGCCCGCACTGTACGGCTTCCTGAGCGGCCGGGACAATCTGCTGCGCTACGACTCCGCCGACCCGACCGCCGATCCGCGCACCCGCCGGGCCCGCGTCGGACAGGCCCTGGACCGGGTCGGGCTGGCCTCGGCGGCCGGCAAGAAGGCCAAGGCGTACTCGCTCGGTATGAAGCAGCGCCTCGGTCTCGCCGCCGCCCTGCTCCAGCCGCGCCGCCTGCTCGTCCTCGACGAGCCGACCAACGGCCTGGACCCGCAGGGCATGCGCGAGATCCGCACGCTGGTCCGGGAACTGGCGGCGGAGGGCACCACGGTCTTCCTCTCCTCCCACCTCCTCGACGAGATCGAGCAGGTCTGCACCCATGCCGCGGTGATGGCCAGGGGGCGGCTGATCACCCAGGGGCCGGTAGCGGATCTGGCGGCGGGCGCCCGCGGCCGGCTGGCCGTCACCACCCCCGACCCGGGTGACGCCGCCCGAGTCCTCAAGGAACGGGGTGTCACCGGCGTCACGGTCGACGGCGACCGGGTGCGCGCCGAGGCTCCGGCGGGCGACGTCGAACTCGCGGACCTCAGCGCGGCGCTGGTGCACGCGGGCGTGCGCCTGCGGTTCTTCGGCGTCGAACGGGCCTCGTTGGAAGACGCCTTTGTCGCACTCACGGGAGAGGGTTTCGATGTCGCAGGCTGAAGCCGCACGCGCCGGTTCGGGCGGGGCAGCTGGTTCGGGTGGCGCAGCCGGGGCGGGCGGTGCAGCTCGTTTGGGTGGAGCAGCCGGTTCGGGCGGTGCAGCTGGCCCGGGCAGGACACACAGTGCGCTGTGGACGTTCGGAATCCTCCGCTCCGAACTGACCACCACCCTTCGCCGCTGGCGCACGCTCGCGCTGCTCGGGGTGCTGGCCGCCGTTCCCGTACTGATCGGGATCGCGGTGCGGGTCGAGACGAACCACGGCTCGTCGCCCGGGCCGGCCGGTGGCGGGGGCGGCCCCGCGTTCCTCTCCCAGGTCACCAACAACGGTCTCTTCCTGGTCTTCGCGGCCCTCGCCGTGACGCTCCCGGTCTTCCTCCCGATGGCCGTCGGGGTCGTGGCGGGCGACTCCGTCGCGGGCGAGGCCAACGCCGGCACCCTGCGCTATCTGCTGGTCGCCCCGGCGGGCCGGACCCGGCTGCTGCTGACGAAGTACGCCTCCATCCTCACGTTCTGCCTGGTCGCGACCCTGGTCGTGGCGGCCTCGGCGCTGGCCGTCGGCGCGCTGCTGTTCCCCGTCGGCGAGGTCACCACCATCTCGGGCACCCGCATCGGCTTCGGTGAAGGGCTGCTGCGGGCCGGGCTGATCGCGGTGGTGGTCGCCGCGTCGCTGATCGGGTTCGCGGCGGTCGGCCTGTTCGTCTCGACCCTCACCAGCAGCGGAATCGCGGCCATGGCCGCCACCGTCGGACTGCTGATCACCGTGCAGATCGTGGATACCATCCCGCAGTTGAGCGGCATCCACCCGTATCTCTTCCCGCACTACTGGATGTCGTACGCGGACCTGCTGCGCGACCCCGTGTACTGGGACGACGTGGTCAAGAACCTGGGGCTTCAGGGCTTGTACGCGGCGGTGTTCGGCTCGGCGGCGTGGGCCCGTTTCACGGCGAAGGACATCACCGCCTGACGTACGGTGCACCGCCCTCGTGCCGTCGGCCGGGCGAGCCGTCCCCCGATCGGCTCGTCGCGGCACGAACGGCACGAACGGTGCGAACAGCAGGAACGATGCGACACGGCACGTTCCGTTTCCGCCTCAGTATTGTTCGACTTCTGGCGACGGACTGTCAACAAGGATTGGCTCAAACGCACCTATGCTCACCGAATGATCACATCGCCGAGTTCACTGCGCCGCAGTGAGAGATCACGACGGGCGATCCTGGAAGCCGCCCTCGACCTGTGCACGGAGAAGGGGTACGGCCGGGTCACGGTCGAGGCCATCGCGGCCAGAGCGGGTGTCAGCAAGAAGACGATCTACCGCTGGTGGCCGTCAAAGGGTGCGGTGATGCTGGAGGCGTTCACCGACGCACTGGTCGGCACGACGCCGTTCGTCGACACCGGCGACGTCGCCGCCGACCTGCGGGCCAATGTGATGGGCGCGGTGAAGCTGCTCTCCACGCCGCCCTTCGGCCCCGCGTACGCCGGGATTCTCTCCGAGGTCCACCACGACGACGCACTCGCGGAGGCGGTCAGAACGAAGCTGGTCGATCCCCGCTTCGAGGAGGCCGTCGCCCGCCTGCGCCGCGCCCAGGAACAGGGCCGGATCCCATTGGATGCGGACCTTCCACTGGCCGTGGAGATGCTGTACGGCCCGGTGTACTACCGCCATGTGCTACGCAAGCCGGTGTACGACGAGGATACGGTCGCGGCCCTGGTCGCGCACGTGCTGCGGGCGCTGGGGGCGCCGGAGCCGGGCACGCCGGAGGGTGGGAACGGCTGAGAACCGTCCGCGGCACGGTCACCTTGATCGGTACGGTCACGCGCACTCAGTCGAACATCCGCTCCAGCACCTCCGCGACCCCGTCCTCCTCGTTCGACGACGTCACCTCGTCCGCCGCGGCCCGCAGGTCCGGATGACCGTTGGCCATCGCGACGCCGTACCCGGCCGTGCGGAACATCGGCAGGTCGTTGGGCATGTCCCCGAAGGCGATCGTGGTGTCCGCGGCCACGCCCAGGAATTCGGCGGCCAGCGCGAGCCCGCTTCCCTTGTCGACGCCGTACGGCTGCAGTTCGACGGTGCCGGGGCCGGAGAGCGTGACGGAGGCGAGGTCGCCGACCGCCGTACGGGCGGCCTCGGCCAGCGCGTCGTCGGTGAGCTCCGGGTGCCGGATGAGCACCTTGATGACGGGCGCGGCCCACAACTCGTGGCGACGGCGGGTCCGTTGGGCGGGGAGCGTGGGGTGGGGCATCAGATATCCCGGCTCGATCAGTGTCCGGCCGTCGGCCCCGTCCTGGTCCACGGCCGCGTGGACCGGTCCCACCCGAGCCTCGATCTTGCCGAGCGCGGTGTCGGCCGCCTCCCGGTCCAGGGTGACCGCGCGTACCATCCGCCCGGACCCGGCGTCGTACAGCTGAGTCCCCTGCCCGCAGACCACCGGCCCCCGGTAGCCCAACTCGTCGAGCAGCCCCCGTATGCCGGGCACGGGCCTCCCGGTGACCACGAGATGCCGCGCCCCGGCCCGGGCGGCCAGCGCGAGCGCGGCACGGGTGCGGGGACTCACGCTGTCGTCACGGCGCAACAGGGTGCCGTCCAGGTCCGTGGCGACGAGGGCATATGCGGGTGGGAAGGGCATGGATCAAGCGTCTCTAATCAGCTAAGTGATCCCATGTTGGACGTGGTGTCTGACATGGGTTCTGCCCATCGTGGAGGGGTGGCGTGGGCGTGCAGGTGGAAGCCTGCGCCCAGTGCTGCCCCTTGTGGCCGGTGGCCGGTGGTGGGTGTGCTGATCGTCGTCACGCCCTGGTGCCGGTGGGCTGCGCGGGGCAACCGGGTCCGGTCCGTGTGAGCGTGTCCCTCCGGACGCTTGCCCGCCGGGCCTTGCGGCCGGCCGGGGGAGGGTGTCCGGCGTCGCCTGGGCGTCGGACGTGTTGTTTGGTGCCGGGTGGGCCCGGTCTTGCACCGGTCCCGGCTGGTCTTGGTGGTCGGGGTGATGACGGCTTTGGCTTCGAGGTTGTCGACCACGCTGCGGATGACCATGGCACCGCTGGCGCGGTCCACCACGGTCTTGGCCTGGTGGGCCAGTCCGCGTGCGGCGATGCGCTTCCACGCGGCGGCGTCGCGGTCGCTCTGGTATCCGCAGGACCGGCAGAGTGCCCACTTCCAGCCCGGTGTGGTGGGCCGGTCTGGTGCCTTGCGGTGTCGCAGCGGCACGAGGCACTGGGGGCAGTGCTTGGAAGTGTTCCGCGCGGGCACGGTGATGACGGCGATACCTGCTTCGCCAGCCAGGTGCCGCATCCGGTCGACGATCTGCCCGCGCACTGCCTGGGAGAGGCGCGTGTTCATCGTGCGGCCCATGCCACGGGCCTCCATCGAGCGGAGATCTTCGGCATAGATCACGGTCGCCGAGGCAGCGATGGCCTGATCGACGACCCAGCGGGCGGCAGCCCATGCCAGGGCGTCGTTGAGGTTCGACCTGCGGTCGCAGACGCGCCGGGTCTCGTCGTTGAGGACCAGGCTCTTAGCCGTCAGCAGGTGGTCGGTGTCGTCGCCGGTGAGGCGCTGATAGTGGTCGGCCTTCGCATGCAGGTGCTCGGACAGGCGGCGCAGGCGGTGCTGTTTCGCGAGCACGCCGGCCGCGCGGAACATGCCCCCGCTGCCGAGAGCGGTGATACGCCCGTCATCGTGGAGCCGGGCGGCGCCGGCGGACAGCAGGGTGTTCAGGCCCCAGTCCACACCGAGCGCGACTCTGTGCCCGGCGCGCCGGGTCTTCGGGACGGCGTGGGTGTAGGCCAGATCAGCCCGCACCTTGCCCTGGTGGATGCGCAAGGTGGGCAGGTGCAGGACTGCGTTCGCCGCGATGGTGGGCGGCAGGGAGACCGGGCAGGCGATCCACGTCCAGTCCCGGTAGGACTGCGGATCGGGCCGGGTGGGGAGCTGCAACCGCAGCAGCGCACGGCCCGGATCAGTCTCGTGACGTTCGATGGTGGCCTGTTGCGCGTCGCACGCCGACAGCAGCAGCATCCGGGCAGTCCGGGGTGCAGGTTCCAGCTCGAACACATCGACCGGGAGCCGTCCGTGCTTCCGTTCGAAAGTAACGGCCTGCCGGGTGCGGGACTTGATGACGCTGGACGGCAGATGCTTCCCGCCGGGCACTGCTTCGCGGACTGCGTCCCACTCGTCTGCGGTCCGCTTGGCCGGATCGGCGGGCCAGGACGTGAGCACCCCGGAAGTGAGATCTGCGCGCCACTTCGTGGAGCGCAGGGACCGGCCGGCCTGTTCCTGGGCCATGCGAACGATACGGTCATTGACCTTGGCGTCAGAGTTGACGGTCCAGCCCAGACGCCGCAGCGCCATCCAGGCGTTCGACGGCAACTTCCTGCCGCCCGCTTCCTCGCCGGAGGCGAGGACGTCCACATCGAGGTTGTTCCAGTGCTCGGCGGTCAACTTGCCCGCCATGTCGGACACCAGGCCCACGGCCCAGTCGACTCGCTCGGCGAGTACGGACCGGGTAAGGAGTTCGCCGGTCTTCTCGTCGACTCCGGTGCGCAGCAGGCCACGGGCGCAGGCTGTGCGGGAGGTTTCGCCCTGGGCCAGCTGGAGTTTCCTGCTCACTCGGCACGGTTTCCAACGGCGCCCCGGCTCGTCTCGGCGAGCAACCGCCGCTTCGCCTCGGCGGAGCGCATGCCGTACAGACGTCCGGCGAAGGTGGTGACCAGGGACGCGAAGTCTTCGAGGAGTTCATCCCTGCCACCGAGTTTCTTCGGATGCAGCACCTCAACACTCACGCCGTATGCGGAGAACAGGTGCTTGAGCCAGGCGACACCGAACCGGGCCAGCCGGTCCTCATGCGTGACGCGGACGACCGTCACCGTTCCGTCGGCGACCATCGCCAACAGCCGGTTGAGGCCGGGGCGATTCTCCCGCAGACCGGATCCCCGGTCCTTGAACACCTTCACAACCTCGCCGGTCGCGGTCGCCCGCAACTCCTCCTCCTGCGCAGCGAGGGAGGACTTCTGGCCATTCGATCCGGAGACGCGCACATACAGAACCTCCCGCCGGGGGCGGGAGGTTCTGGCGCCGCTGCCGCGCTTCATGTTCTCCAGGTCAACCGAGGAAAACCGGCGCTCACGACCGACCCAGGTAAACGGAACCTTGCCGTCCAACGCCCACTGGCGAAGCGTCATCGGATGGATGCCCAGACGCTCTGCGGCTTTGGACATGCGCAGCAACTCCATGCGCACAATTATACACAACACTAGGGATCGCTAATGAAGTTGGCGAGCCTAAGGTCGGCCCGGGCGCGCACACGTCCGCGTTGACAGGCGACGGTCGGCTGCGTGTAATGAAACCGGTGTCGCGTGATGCTGGCCAAAGAGCAGTGGGCCGGCCGGTGGTCGGGCGAACACCCTTCATCCAAGGGGTCCGTGATGAGTTCCTGCACCGCACCCTGCACCTGACGTAGCGACAGCGCGGCAGCCGCGCGCCCTCGTCCGCCTTTCACGCCTTCCGGCGCTGCACGCCGTCCTGCGTGCCGTCCGCACCACGCTGTGCGAAACCGCCGCCCGGACGCGCACCGCGATCACTCATTGCCTCAGCTCGACGCGGCCACGGCCGCGCCTGCGACCCACGGAGACACAGACCCGTATGCCCACGTCTTTCAACCAATCCGTCATCGAGGAGTTCCGCGCCAATGGAGGAAGGGTCGGTGGTCCCTTCGAGGGCGGCGACCTCCTCCTGCTGACGACCGCCGGCGCGAGGTCGGGGAAGGAGACCACCACCCCTCTCGGTTACGTCCGCCACGGCGATTCGCTGCTGATCGTCGGCTCCAACCTCGGCGCCCCGAACCATCCCGACTGGTACCACAACCTGCTCACCCACCCCGTGGTGCGGGTGGAGCTCGGCACTTGTACGTTCCAGGCCCTCGCGGTCCCCGCCGAAGGGGCGCGGCGCGAGGAACTGTTCGCACACGCCGTGAAGACGGCGCCCGGTTACCGCGATTACCAGGCCCGGACCGCCCGGCTCCTGCCGGTCGTGGTCCTGGAGCGCGCCGAGCCCGACGACTAGGAGTCTCCCGGCGAGGTCAACAGCCTTGCCGACAAGCTCATGGAGGTCCACACCTGGCTGCGGGGCCAGTTGCGCCAGGTGAAGACGGAGGCCGACGCCCACTTCGCCGCACGGGCGGCCCACCGGGGCCATGGTGAACCACCGGCCCCGGGTCTGGGACTCCAGATCAGGCAGCGCTGCCTGGCGTTCTGCAACGCACTGGAATTCCACCACACCAGTGAGGACGCGCACCTGTTCCCCCGGAATCGCCCGTTATCACCCGCACTTGACCGACACCTTCGCCCGGCTCGCCGACGAACACCGCACGGTCGCGCGTATCCAGGGCGCGTTGGTGGCGCTGCTGGCGGACATCGGCATCGCGGATCCCGAGCGGTTCCGCGCGGAGCTGGACAGGATGTCCATGGAGCTGAACGCGCATCTGGATGACGAGGAGGAGCAGATCCTGCCCCTGCTGGCCGAGGTCCCCTGGCCTCCGGCTCCTCCGGCTCCTGCGGTTCCTTGAACCGTTCCGAACCGAACCGAATGTGAATGGCTGAAAGGTCGTGTCGTGCGAGTAAGAGTCAAGGACTTCGATCACCTGGTGCTCAATGTGCAGGATGTCGAGCGCGCACTGGAGTTCTACTGCGGCCCACTCGGCCTGGAGCCGATCAAGGTGGACGAGTGGCGGGCCGGTGAGTTCCCGTTCCCGTCGGTGCGAGTCAGCCCGAGCGTGATCATCGATCTGCTGGACCGGCCGCGTTCCGCATCGAACGTCGACCACATCTGCCTGGTCGTCGAACCGCTGGACTGGCAACAGGTCATCGACTCGGGCACCTTCACCGTGCTGGAAGGCCCGGTCGGCCGCTCCGGTGCCCGGGGCGAGGCGCAGTCGGTGTACGTCCGGGACCCGGACGGCAACACCGTGGAGCTGCGCTGGTATCCGCAGGACGTGGTGGAGGGCTGAACCGGGCGGCCCGGGTCCGGGGCGGAAACCCTGCCGATCGCACCGGAGGGTGCGGCAGGGTTCCGGCCCGGACCCGGCGTTCGTCATCCGCGCGCCCCGCTCCTGCGCCCTGAGCCACCCGCCGCGCCGGCGTGCTGATCTCCGGGCTCGTGCCGGTCAGCATCGGCAGCCGCGTCCGCAGCCAAGCATCGAGCCGAAGAGCTTTCTGGTATCAGGGCGAGCGACGACGCATTCGTCATCGCGCAGGAAGTCTCTTGTACGTGGGTGCCGGTCTGGATCGTGAACCTTAGAGCTCGCGCAGATAGGCGGCGTGGGCAGCCCCGGCAACAAGGTGGGCACAGGTCCCGGTGATCATGGAGTTGCGACGCTCTGTGACCACTGGGGAGATCTGTGCCCGTCCTTCCATCATGGCTGACCGACCCGCTCTGGGATCAATTCGCGGCACTGCTGCCCAAGCGCCCTGCGGTCGATCCGGCCCACCCGCTGGGTTGCCACCGCAGCCGTATCAGCGACCGGATCGTGTTCGACAAGCTGCTCCAGCTCTTGCGGTTCGGCTGCTCCTACCAGGCGGTCTCCGACACGACCTGCTCGGCGACCACAATCCGCAACCGCCGCAACGAGTGGATCCGGCTCGGCGTCTTCGCCCGGCTCAAACAGATCGCGCTTGAGTCCTACCACCGGATCGTCGGGCTCGTGCTCGACCAGATCGCCGTCGACGGCTCCATCACCAAGGCCCCCGGCGGCGGAGAAGCGGCCGGGCGCTCGCCGGTCGACCGCGGCAAACAGGGCCTGAAGCGCTCCGGCATGACGGATGGCTATGGGATCCCGCTCGGCAGGGTCCTCGCCGGAGCGAACCGCCATGACTCTCCGCTGCTGGCTCCGACCCTGGACCTGCTGGTGGACCTGGGGCCGCTGCCCGAGGCCATCACCGTGCACCTGGACGCCGGCTACGACTCGGACAAGACCCGCGCCGAACTCGCGGCGCGCAGTCTGCACGGCCGCATCGCGCACAAGGGGGAGAAGGCGCCCATCCAGGCGAGCCAGCGGTGGCACGTCGAGCGCACCCACGCCTGGCAGAACGCCTTCCACCGGCTCGCCCGATGCTACGAACGCCGCGTCGCGGTCATCGACGCGTTCTTCGACCTCGCCGATACGATCATCACCGTCCGTAGCCTGCTCCGCAGGGCGTGGACGACCCACCGCTGGGACAACCGTCCGAACCGCCGCCCATGAGCGAGTGCCGATCTACGCAGCGTCTAAGTGCAGCAGTTTGGGCATCTTGATGCCGACATGATCGGTACGTATGCCTGCCGGCGTATAGGTACGGCCGCCACCGCCCTGGTGGACGTGTGCAGCACGTCGTCACGGCAGTAGAGCATATTTTCCCTATATGGGCGACGATCGGTTTATGGGTGACGATCGGTGTGGCTGGTGCGGAGCTCCACTGCCGGAGTCGGCAGGCCCGGGTCGGCGGTATTGCCGTCAGGCGCATCGGCAGGCGGCCTGGCGGGCCAGGCGTCGCTGGCAGGCGGCGGCGGAGGCGCGGCAGGCGCTGGTGTTCGCGGAAGCGGATCTCCTGACGCAGGTGCAGGCCGCAACCCAGCAGGCGAGCGACTCGCGCCCGGGGCGAGGAACGGAGGGCTGCCATGTTGTCGCCGTGGCGGAGGTGCCCGGGTTGGCCGGGCAGATGGTGCGCTGTGCGGTGTTGGCGGACCGACGAACCGGGGCGAGCTGGGCGCAGATCGGTGCTGGCCTGGGCATCAGCGCGGAGGCGGCCAGATGCCGCTTCAGGCGCCTGGAGGGATCCCTGTCTGGTGCCGCTGGGGAGGGTGAGAGCACGAGGGACCTCGCCGGCTTCGGCGCAGGCACAGGCTCGGGCACGCATCTACTCTGCGCCGCTTTGGACCAGTTCATGCGGGAGACAGACGCTTCCGGGGCCCTGGTATACCTGCTGCCGCCAGGCGAGCGGGTGCTGCGGCTGGCGGTGCTGAGGGGGGTTCCCCGGCAGATCGCCGCGCACTGGACGCAGGTGCCGCTGGCGGCCCGCACCCCGGCGACCGACGCCGTGCGCGAGCGGCGTCTGGTGTGGATAGGCGGCCAGGAAGAGATGGCTCGCCACTACCCGCAGATGGCACTCGCGCTCCCCTACCCCTTCTCGGCGGCCGCTGCCCCGATCACCACCGGCACCACCGTCTGGGGCGCCCTGGTGGTGCGGTGGCCCAGCTCGCATCCATCGCCGCTGACCCGACACGAACGCAACGCGGTCCGTACCTCCTGCCGCCGCCTGGGCCTTCTCCTGCGGCAGGCCGCCGACAGCGGCCACCCGCTGCTGCCCGGGTCCGAGCCGCAGGTCCTGGCCCCCCTGCGTGCCCGCGCTCGCGGGCCGACCCAGGAGGCGGCAGCGGCGGACTTCGCCGAGCGCCTGCCCGGAGGATGCTGCACCTTGGACCTTGACGGCCGGATCACCTTCATCACAACCACCGCCGCCGACCTCCTCGGCGCCAGCGCCGTCGACCTGCTGGGCGTCCTGCCACGGCAGGTCCTGCCGTGGCTGGACGACCCAGTCGTCGAAGACCGCTACCGGGCTGCGGTGCTCAGCCAGAAGGCCACCTCCTTCACCGCCCTGCGCCCACCGGACCGGTGGCTGGCCTTCCACCTGTACCCGGACGTATCCGGCATCAGCGTCCGCATCGCCCCGGCTTCCCCGTCCCCTGCCTCGGAGACGTCAGAGGTTCTGCACCCCGCACCGTCGGCCGCACCGGGTCGGTCGACCGCCCACCACCTCCTGATGCACCTCGCCGCCACGCTGACCGAGGCCGTCGGGGTCATGGACGTGATCGCCCGGATCGATGACCTGGTCCCGACCGCCTTCGAGGCCCAAGCCCTTGCCCTGATGATCGCCGAGGAGGGCCGGCTGCGGATCATCGGCTACCGCGGCTACCCCGCCGAACTCATGGACCGCTTCGACGGCACCCCCCTGGCCTCCAACACCCCTGCCGTGCGTGTCCTGACCAGCGGCGTCCCCAGCTTCTACGCCACCTTCGCGGACCTCAAGCGCGCTCATCCCCCCGCCGTCCTGCAGGACGGCAAGGCCGCCTGGGCCTTCCTGCCCCTGATCACCTCCGGCCGCCCCGTCGGCTCGCTGGTCCTCGCGTACGACCGGCCGCATTCCTTCACGCCCGAGGAACGAGCTGTCCTCACCGCGACCGCCGGGCTGATCGCCCAGGCCCTGGACCGCGCCCGCCTCTACGACGCCAATCAGGCTCTCGCCCACAGCTTGCAAGCCAGCCTGCTGCCCCAAGCACTGCCCCGCGTCCCCGGCCTGGACGTCGCCACCCGCTACCTCCCCACCGCTCACGGCATCGACGTCGGCGGGGACTTCTACGACCTCATTCATCTCGACACCGACGTCGCCGCCGCAGCAATCGGCGACGTCCAAGGCCACAACGTGAACGCCGCCGCCCTCATGGGGCAGGTCCGCACCGCCGTCCACGCCACCGCCGGCGCATCGCCCGGCCAAGTCCTCGCCCGCACCAACCGCCTGCTCACCGACCTTGACCCCGGCCTGTTCACCAGTTGCCTCTACGTCCAGCTCGACCTGGCACGCCACCGCGCCTGCCTGGCCACCGCCGGCCACCCGCCCCCACTCCTGCGCCACCCCGACCTACACACTGAGATCCTCACGCTGACGCCCGGGCTCCTGCTCGGCATCGACCCCGCCGCCGAATACCCAGAGACCGACATCCCCCTACCGCCCGGGGCCGTGCTCGCCCTGTACACCGACGGACTCGTCGAAACCCCCGGCATCGACATCGACGACGCCACCGCCGACCTCGCCGCCCAGCTCGCACAGGCCCGGGGCCAGACCCTGGACGCCCTCGCCGACACCCTCATTCACCACGCCCAACGGTCCGCCCCCCGCAACGACGACATCGCCCTGCTCCTCATCCGGCCTCAACAACACGGCCGCTGACACCACGGCCCGCCCGGCTCGGCGGGGCTCCTGTCCCCGCCCCGTCGGCGCCGCCGGACTCGGTGAAGCATGCCTCCCTTTCCGAGCCCACCGCCGATCGGAGCCGGTGGACGGCGCTCTGCCAGGTGTGCGCGATCTGTTTGAGCCGGGCGAAGACGCCGAGCCGGATCCACTCGTTGCGGCGGTTGCGGATTGTGGTCGCCGAGCAGGTCGTGTCGGAGACCGCCTGGTAGGAGCAGCCGAACCGAAAGAGCTGGAGCAGCTTGTCGAACACGATCCGGTCGCTGATACGGCTGCGGTGGCAACCCAGCGGGTGGGCCGGATCGACCGCAGGGCGCTTGGGCAGCAGTGCCGCGAATTGATCCCAGAGCGGGTCGGTCAGCCATGAACGGGCACAGATCTCCCCAGTGGTCACAGAGCGTCGCAACTCCATGATCACCGGGACCTGTGCCCACCTGTTGCCGGGGCTGCCCACGCCGCCTATCTGCGCGAGCTCTTATTCATGACGGTGAAACCGAACCCTCGGGTGCGGTTGTGTACCTGGACGCTGTCACGGGCATGGAAGTGCAGCGACAGGAATAACTCAGCCCTGCTGTGTTCGGTCGCCGTGATCCTCGATGAAGTGGTCGAACTCGCCGGCCTGGACGCTCAGCGTGAAGGCGTCCCATTTGGTGCGGGTGGTGGTGACGATGTCGGTGGGATCGCCGGTCTCGCGGAGGTAGACGGTCCGAAGGCGATCTCGATCCAGGGGCCGGGGCCCTCCTCGCCCTGTTGGTTCGCCGGAGTGCGCAGCGGAGGTGGGTACCCACCTCTGGTCCTGTAATCGACTGACTGTGGGGTGGTAGTCCTGGCAGACTCACGGTGTGCGCGATCGAATCAAGACCCCTTCGGGGCTGCTGCTGCGTCCCTGGTGTGGGTATGACGTGGAAGCTGTGCTCGGTGCGTTCGTGGAACCTGCCATGCGGCGTCAGGTGGTTGAACCCATCAACTCGCTGGCGGCTGCGTCGCATTGGCTGTCGGAGCGAGAAGAGTGGTGGTCGGCAGGCTCGGCCTTTGCGTTTGCCGTAGTCGGCACCGACGGCGTCGTGCTGGGCAACGTTCAGGTGGGATCGCTCAGCCGTCGACATGACACGGGCTGGGTCTCGTACTGGACGACGGCTTCGGCCCGTGGTCGAGGAGTGGCGACGAGCGGATGCCGGGCTTTGGCCTCCTGGGCTTTCCGGGAGCTCGGCTTGTTCCGGCTGGAGTTGGGACACCGCGCGAACAACCCGGCCTCGTGCCGAGTCGCTCAGGCGGCAGGGTTTGCGGTGGAAGGACTTCAGCGGCAGAAACTCGTGTACGACGGTGTTCGTTACGATGTCGAGCTTCATGCCCGTCTGTCCACCGATCCGGGGCCGCAGGTCTGACGCCGGGTGAGTTCGACCGGGTCGAGAATGGGTGGCGTCGGCAACGCCGCCTGGCTGCCGTACCGTCCAGGGAGTTTCCGAAAGCCCGGCTGTCCGAGGCCGATGCGGCCGGACCCGCGTAGTTGTCCGGCGGGCCAGGACGAGGGTGTCGAGTTCTGCGGCCACTCCGCCGGGCGCAGGGGGTATCCCCTGCGCGAACGTGACAGTCGACCCGTGGGGCGTCACGTTTTTGCGCGGGGTTAGGTCTGGGGGCGGTGTGATGGTGATCAGTGCTGAGCGGGTGGGGTGCCCTCGGTGCTCTCGATGAAGTGGTCGAACTCGCCGGCCTGGACGCCCAGCGTGAAGGCGTCCCATTTGGTGCGGGTGGTGGTGACGATGTTGGTGGGGTCGCTGGTTTCGCGGAGGTAGACGAATTCGTCCGGTCCGAAGGCGATTTCGATCCAGGGGCCGGGTCCTTCCTCGCCGTCGGGGGCGGCGCGGACCCAGGCGAGGTCGGTGGGGATATCAGCCATGGAGGGTGTCCTTCTTGACGGCGTGGAGGAGGGCGGCCAGGGCGGTGGGGCAGGTACGGAGTATCGCGCCGCTGGGGTCGCCGGATTCGGTGAGTGCTATTGCTCCGGTCCGTACGGCGGCTACGTGCACGCAGGCTTCGCCCTGCGCGCAGTAGGACGATTTCTGCCAGGTGCCGACGGGGGAGGCGGATATCTGTATGCAGGCGTCCCCTTCCCCGCAGTACGACGACTTCTGCCAGCAAAATGCAGACACGGGCACGGTGACGTCCTTTCACAGGTCTCGTGCAATACGGCGGATGAAGTCCTGAGACTTCCTGGGTGGGAGCGCGACCGTGTCCATCCGGTCGAGAAGCGTCCGGTACTTCACCAGCTGAGCCTCGGTGTCGAGCAGTACGGATCCGTGGGACTGGTCGAGATGCACTGTGTCGAGCTGCGGTACAGGACCGACCCCGTACGCGACCGACTGTCCGGATCCAGGGTAGGCCCCGGCATCGAACGGAATCACGGTGACGGTGATGTGCGGTTTCTCGCTCATCGTCAGAATGTGTTCCAGCTGTCTGCGTGCCGTGGTGGTTCCGCCGAACTTCATCCGGAGGGCGGCCTCGTGCAGGACCGTTGAGTACGGCGTGGGCGACGTCCGGTAGATGACGTCCTGTCGCTTGATGCGGTGGGAGACGCGGTGCTCGATCTCCGGCGGTGACAGCTCCGGCACGACCTGGCCGAATACCTCACGGGCGTGGTCTGCGGTCTGGAGCAGTCCAGGGATGTGGCAGGTGTAGGCGGTGCGCAATGCGGTTGCATGGTGCTCGAACTCGGCGAGGTCCAGCAGTCCCCTCGGCAGAATGCCCCGATACTGCTCCCACCAGCCTGCCGATCGGTCACTGGCCATGGCCGCCAATGCTTCCACGTACGCCAAGTCGTTGCAGCCGTAGGTGCGAGCCATTGCCCGCACTCGGTCGGGGCTCACGCCGAATCGAGCGGTCTCCACATTGCTCAGCTGTCCTGAGCTGGTTCCCACCTGCTTCGCCGCCTCGGTGGCGGTCATCCCCGCGTGCTCCCTGAGCTTGCGGAGCTCACCTGCGAGACGGGTGCGGCGAGCCGTGGATGCTGGCCTCGCTGTCATGGAACTCCTCCTGACTTACGACTGGTTGGGAGGTCACTCACATGAGGGAATCAAGATGGATTTTCTCGAATTCACGCAAAGTATCTTTGCCTTGGAGTCTAGTCTCTCGCTCAGGCCACTCGCCTAGAAGCACCCCGTTCGACGGAGCGGCCTCGTCACTGGGCAACCCGATGCGCACCCTCAACTCTCCTCCGTGATCGGAGACTTCCATGGTCAGTACCACGGTATCGCCGCCCTGGGCGTACACCCTTCAACTTCCGCAGGATCCCCGCGCCCCCGGCGTGGCCCGTACGACTCTTCGCGCCATCCTGCGTGCGCACGGCATGCGCGAACTCATTGAGATCGCCGAGCTGTTGGCGAGCGAACTGGTCACCAACGCCTACCTGCACTCCTCGGGGGCGTATTCCCTGCGGCTGCGCGATGCCGGGCGCAGTCGGGTGAGGCTGAGCGTCTGGGACACCAATTCGCACATCCCGGCGCCGTTCCGGTGGAGTGCCGAGGCCCCGGCGGAGCTGGCCGAGCGGGGGCGGGGGCTGTACCTCGTCACTCTCTACGCGGAGAGCTGGGGCGCGTACCCCATGCGTGGCGGGCTGCCGGGGCAGGGCGGGAAGCTGCTCTGGGTGGAGTGCGCGGCAAAGGGGGAGAGGTAGGCGGGGAGAGAGCGAGCGACCCGGTGGATCGCTCGCCCCAGGCAATCACGCCGGGAACTCCGGCTCGGTCAGGAGGCCGTGGACCACGGGCCGGGGAAGCGCTGCTGCGGGTACGCCTCGACGACGTGGACGGGCCGCAGGGAGGTGGGGCCGGATGGGTGGCCCCGGTCCGTGCCGGCGTCCGCGTGGCCCGTGGGCGAGGCGCCGAAGAACAGGAATGACAGCGTGGACAGGGCGGCGGTGGCGGTGCGCAGGAGCACGCGGGAGTTCCCGCACGCGCGCGTGAATCGGCTCATAGCATGTCAGGAAAATATGAGTGCGCGACAGTTGCGGGATTGCCCGGTGCGACGCGCTCAGAGCCGCCTGAATGCCGTACCGCTCAGGCGGTCCATGTAGGTGCCAACAGCCTGGCTGTCCGCCGCCGGTGAGATCAGTGCCACGTGGTTGTCCGGGCGGACCAGGACGAGGATGTCGGCGCCCGGCTCGATGCCGTACGCCGTACGGGCGTGGCCCGCCTCGTCGGCCAGATCGGCGGGGCCGCCCGCTCCCACCCCGTACGCCCGTACCGCGTCGCCGTACGCCGCTTCCGTGGCCCGTAGCGTGTCCGCCGTGCCCGGGCCGAAGCCCAGCAGGGTGAAGTGCGGTCCGGCGAACGCTTCGAAGAGGCGGGTCGGTGCGCCTGTTGCGGCGTCGCGGCACGGGGCGTCCGGGGCGCGATCGCCCGCTCGCAGACGGGGGGTGGTGGAGCCCGTGGGGGAGAGCGAGCTCCAGCGGTAACCACGCGTCAGGCCCGTGGTCTCGGCGGTGCCCGCCGCGTCCAGGCCGCCGCCCGGCTGCTTGATCGCTTCGAGAGTGGCCCGCAGCCGCTCGGAGGTGATGTCCAGCGTCCAGGAGGCCACCGGCAGCCGCTCCTCCTCGTACGTGTCCAGCAGGCCCGGATCCGACTGGCCGGTGACGACCCGGGCGAGCTTCCAGCCCAGGTTGAACGCGTCCTGGATCCCGGTGTTCATGCCCAGCCCGCCCGCGATGGAGTGCACATGCGCGGCGTCCCCGGCCAGCAGGACGCGGCCCACCCGGTAGCGGTCGGCCATGCGCTCGTTGACCCGGTACGTGGACAGCAGGTCGGCCCGCGTCAGCTGGGTGCCCGGCAGTCCGGTGTGCCGGGCGAAGAGCCGGCGGAAGCTCTCCAGCGAGGGCGGTACGGGGGCACCCGCCCGGTCCCGCTCCGGCCCGGCCTGGAACCACCAGCCCGACCGCGTACCCGGGATCGGGCACAGCAGCACGGCACCGTCCTCGTCGAACCACTGGTGCCAGTAGCCGCGGTCGAGGCCGTCCGCCTCCACGTCGCCGCAGACCATCATCTGCTCCTCGGTCGTCTTCCCCTCGAACGGGATGCCGAGCAGCTTGCGTACCAAACTGTGACCGCCGTCGCACCCCACCACGTACCGCGCCGCGAGGCTCCGGCCGTCGGCGAGCGTGACGGTCACCGATTCGGGTCCTGCCGCCAATCCGGTCGCTTCCGCGTCGAGTTCCACGTGTACGCCGTACTCCGCCAGGCGGTCCCGCAGAATCTCCTCCAGCCGCCACTGGGCGACCATCCATGGCCGGTCGTACGGGGTGTCCGGCGTCGGGCGCGACGCCTCGAACGGGTCGGTGTCGGCGAT
Source organism: Streptomyces sp. NBC_00846 (assembly GCF_045207325.1). Classification (NCBI taxonomy): domain Bacteria; kingdom Bacillati; phylum Actinomycetota; class Actinomycetes; order Kitasatosporales; family Streptomycetaceae; genus Streptomyces; species Streptomyces sp. NBC_00846. The sequence continues at coordinate 4,469,429 of NZ_CP108846.1, forward strand.
CGGCAGCCCGTTGCGGTACTTCCGCATCGGCGGCGGCATCGAGCCCGCCGCCAGCACCCTGTCCACGATTCCCAGGTCCTCCAGGACCTCCAGGGACCGGGGGTTGGGGCCCTTGGCCCGCGAGCTGCGCGGAAAATCCGGGGACTTGTCGATGATCCGTACGGCGACGGAGCGCCGGGCCAGATCGCAGGCCAGGGTCAGGCCGGTGGGGCCCGAGCCGACGATCAGTACCTGGGCGGTGGGCATGGGCATGCGGGGCTCCCCGGTCGTAGGTCCGTGGAAGCCCAGGAAAACGTAACCGAGTTAAAAAAGCAACCCGGTAACTAAGGTGAGGGCCGGGTCACCGGGCCGGGCTCGCCGTCGAGGGGGGTGAGGCGGAATCCCCGGCCGGAGGTGTCCGCTGTCCCGCCAGTTGCGCCGCAACGGCCTGCGCCTGCGCCCTCGTCCGCCGTGACGTCCGGAACGCGTCCCAGGTCAGCAGGATGAGCGCCAGCCACACCAGGGCGAACCCGGCCCACCGCTCCGGCGGCATCGCCTCGTGGAAGTACAGGATGCCGCAGATGAACTGGAAGACCGGCGCCAGATACTGCAGCAGGCCCAGCGTGGAGAGCGGTACGCGGATCGCCGCTGCCCCGAACAGGATGAGCGGTATGGCCGTGACGACGCCCGCCGCGGCCAGCAGCGCCGTGTGACCGGGGCCCTCGGAGGTGAACGTCGAATCGCCCTGTGCGCCCAGCCACAGCAGATAGGCGAGCGCCGGCACGAACAGCACGCCGGTCTCGGCGGTGAGCGACTCCAGGCCACCCATGTTGACCTTCTTCTTCACCAGGCCGTACGTCGCGAAGGAGAACGCCAGCGACAACGAGATCCACGGAGGCCGCCCGTAACCGATGGCCAGCACGAGCACCGCCGCGACACTGGTGCCGACTGCCACCCACTGCGCGGGACGCAGTCGTTCGCCGAGGAACAGGACGCCCATGGCTATGGTGACCAGCGGATTGATGAAGTAGCCGAGCGAGGCCTCGACGACGTGCCCGTTGTTCACGGACCAGATGTACAGACCCCAGTTGACCGTGATCACGGCTGCCGCGACCGATATCAGGCCGAGCTTCCTCGGCTGCCGTATCAGCTCGCCGATCCAGGACCAGCGGCGCAGCACCAGCAGCGCGATGCCGACGACCCCGAGCGACCAGACCATGCGGTGGGCGAGGATCTCGATCGCGCCGGCGGGCTTCAACAGCGGCCAGAACAGGGGAACGATGCCCCACAGGCCGTATGCGCCGATACCGGACAGCAGTCCGGCCCGTTGGTCGGTCGTCCCCTTCACGGACCCGCCCCCTCCCATGTCTGTGTCAGCTGCTCCGCGTCGACCGATCCGTCGACTGCACGACGGTAGCGCCGGAAGGGCCTCATGTCATAGCCGTATCGCCATACGGTCATGACATGAGGCCCCTGGGGGGTGGGAGGAGGGAGTGGTGGAGTTACGCCGTGGCCACCGCCGCGGCCACCGTCTCGGCGAGCGGCGTCGTCGGCCGGCCGATCAGCCGGGCCAGGTCGCCGCTCGTACCGGCGAGCAGCCCGCGCTCGATCGCGGCGTCCACATCGACGAGGATCGCCGCGAAACCCTCGGGCACGCCGGCGCCGACCAGGATCTCCTGGTGGACGGCGGCCGGGACGTTCTGGTGGACGATCTCCTTGCCGGTGGCCCGGGCGACCTCGGCCGCGTACTCGGCGAACGACCAGGCGACATCGCCGCTCAGCTCGTAGACCGCGCCGAGGTGGCCCTCGCCGGTCAGTACGGCGGCCGCCGCGGCGGCGTAGTCGGCGCGGGTGGCGGAGGCGACCCGTCCGTCACCCGCGTTGGCGACGACGGCGCCGTGCTCCAGGACGGGGGCGAGGCCGGCGGTGTAGTTCTCGGTGTACCAGCCGTTGCGCAGGAAGGTGTGCGGCAGTCCGGCGTCGAGGATCAGCTGCTCGGTGACCTTGTGCTCGTCGGCGAGCGTGAAGTTCGCGTCGGGACCGCCCAGCACGCCCGTGTACGCGAACTGCGCGACGCCCGCCGCCTTGGCCGCGTCGATGACGGCGGTGTGCTGCGGGACGCGCCTGCCGACCTCGCTGCCGGAGATGAGCAGGACGCGGTCACCGGCCCGGAAGGCGTCCTTGAGGGACTCCGGACGGTCGTAGTCCGCGACGCGGAGCTCGACGGCGCGGGCGGCGAGCGGGGCGGCCTTCGCCTCGTCGCGGACGACGGCGGCGATCTCGGTCGCGGGCACGGTGGCGAGCAACTGGTCGATGACGAGACGGCCGAGCTCTCCGGTGGCTCCGGTGACGACGATGCTCATGGGATTCTCCTCTTTCGGTGGCGCTGGTCCTCGTTCGGGCTCTTGAACTCACCGTACGGGGTGCACTAACCAAACGAAAGTACCCACTTTGAAGTAAGGTACTTGCATGAGCGTGAGCGACCCGGGCCTGAGCCCGAGCCCGAGCCGGAAGCCCGACGTGAACCGGCAGATGTGCCCCTCCCGGCTGGTGCTCGAACACGTCACCAGCCGCTGGGGCGTCCTGGTCCTCGCCGCGCTGCTGGAGCGCTCGTACCGCTTCAGCGAACTGCGCCGGGAGGTCGGCGGGGTCAGCGAGAAGATGCTGGCCCAGACCCTCCAGACCCTGGAACGGGACGGTTTCGTGCACCGGGACGCGAAGCCGGTGATCCCGCCCCGGGTCGACTACTCGCTCACCGGGCTGGGCCGGGAGGCCGCCGAGCAGGTGTGGGCGCTGGCCCGCTGGACGGAGCGCCGTCTGGACGCCGTGCACGCGGCGCGCGAGACGTACGACGCGCGGAAGGCGCACGACGCGTAGAGCCACCCGGAAGCGGCGGGAAGACAGCGGTCAGTCCGGCTGAGGCGCCCGCCCCTCCTCCAGCGTCCGCAGCGCCCGCGAGACGTCGAACGGCAGGATCGTCACCGCCACGTGCGGCAGCGGCGCCAGCGTCTTCGCCATCTGCTCACCCGTGCCCCGGTGCAGCAGCTTCCCGAGCACGTTGCGGTACGTGCGCCGGGGGACCAGCACCGTCAGCCAGGTGTTCCCGTCCTCCGTGGTGCGGACCGCCAGCTGCCGCATCGCATTGCGCAGCCGCCGGTCCGGGCACGCCACCAGCTCCAGGGACACGGTCGTGGCGGCCGTCGACTCCCATCGGGCGGCCAGCCGTCTGCCGTACGCCTCGTCGATCGCGAAGTGCACCGCCCGGATCTCGTCCGGACGCAGCTCATGGGCGTACCGCAGGGCTTTCAGTGTCGCCAGGTCGAGCGACTCGACGAGCACGAAGACCAGATGGCGGCGGGCCCGGGCACGGTCGGCGCCCGGAGCCTGGATGCTCTGCAGCACGGCCGCCTCACGCCGGTACTCGCGGTTGATCCGCGTCAGTGCCCAGACCCCGAGCGGGAAGACCACCACGACCAGCCAGGCGCCCTCGGTGAACTTGGTTACCGCGAAGATCAGCACGACGGCGGCCGAGATGAACGCGGTGAGCCCGTTGACCGCGATCTTCAGCCGGCGGTGCGGCTCCCGGCGCCGCAGGTGGTACGCGGTGAGACCGGCCCCGGCCATGGTGAACGCGGTGAACACGCCGATCGCGTACAGCGCCACCAGCCTGTCCACGCTGGCGCCGGTGGCCAGGAGCAGCGCCAGCGAGACGGTGGTCAGCGAGATGATGCCGTTGGAGAACGCCAGCCGGTGCCCGCGCCGGGTCAGCACGCGCGGCAGGAACCGGTCCTCGGCGACGAAACTGGCGAGGTACGGAAAGCCGGTGAACGGGGTGTTGGCGCCGGTGTAGAGGATCAGCGCGGTGGCCAGCTGTACGAAGACGAGCCCGGCCGTACCGGCCGGCCCGCTGCCGAACGCGAGGTGGGCCTCCTGCGCGATCACGGTCGGGGTGCCGTCCTTGTACGGCACCGCGTGGGTGAAGTGCGCCAGCGTGGACACGCCCAGCACGAGGGTGCCGAGCACCGCGCTCATGGCGATGAGGGTGCGGCGGGCGTTGCGGCCCTGGGGTTCACGGAACGTGGAGATGCCGTTGGAGATCGCTTCGAGCCCGGTGAGGGACGAGCCGCCGTTGGCGAACGAGCGCAGCACGATGAAGAGGGAGGCGCCGTAGAGCCAGCCGTTGCCCGGGGTACCGAGCGGCACGACTCCGGCGGCGTGCAGATCGGCGTGCGGCAGCTCGCCGAAGATCCCGCGCAGCGCGGCGACGAGGAGGACGAGGCCGATGGCGGCCACGAAGAGATAGGCGGGCAGCGCGAAGGCCCGGCCCGCCTCGCGGACCCCGCGCAGGTTCCCGTACGCGAGCAGCACGATGACGGCGACGGAGACCGGGAGCTGGAGATGGTCCAGGCCGGTGAAGTTGCCGCCGACCAGATGGGCGAGCGAGATCAGGGCGTTGGTACCGGCCGAGACCTGCACGGCCACGGTGACGATGTAGTCGACGAGCAGTGCCACGGCGGCGATCTGTGCGACGTTCGGCCCGAAGTTCTCCCGGGCGACGACGTACGAACCGCCGGCCCGGGTGTAGATCATCACGACATCGCTGTAGCAGAGCGTCAGGAGCAGCAGCACCAGCAGGATCGCGCCGGTTACCGGCATGAGCAGCGTGAAGGCGGCGACACCGACGACGGGTACGAGGACCCGGAGCATCTCCTCGGAGCCGTACGCGGTCGAACTGACGCAGTCGGAGGCGAGCACCCCGAGCGCCGTCCGGTTGTTCAGCTTCTCCTCGCTGATGCGCTCGGTGGTGAGAGCTCTGCCGAGCAGACGCCGCTTGATGCGGTAGGCGGGGCGGTCCAGGGTCATGGCCACATGGTGCGCGGTGGCCGGGCGCACCCCCGGACGCAATCGCCGGGCGGGCCGAAATTCAGCCCGTCCGGCGACAGCGGGTGGCGAGGGCGGGAACCGTCAGCCGACGACGGTCCAGTTGTCGTTGCCCGAGAGGAGCGCGGCCAGGTCGCCCTTGCCGTTCTGTTCGACGGCGGTGTCGAGCTGTTCGGCCATCTGTGTGTCGTAGACGGGCCGGTCGACGCTGCGCAGGACTCCGATGGGGGTCTGGTGGAGGGTGTCGGGGTCGGCGAGGCGGGACAGGGCGAAGGCCGTGGTGGGGCTGGCGGCGTGGGCGTCGTGGACGAGGATCTGGGACTTGTTGTCGTCGGTGACGGTGACGACCGACAGGTCGCCGGTGCCCGGGTCGCGCACGACGCCCTTGGAGTCGTCCGTGCCGAAGAGGATCGGCTGTCCGTGTTCCAGGCGGATGACGGCGTTCTGCGCCTGGTCCTTGTCCTTGAGGGCGTCGAAGGCGCCGTCGTTGAAGATGTTGCAGTTCTGGTAGATCTCCACCAGCGCCGTGCCGGGGTGGTCGGCCGCGGCGCGCAGGACACTGGTGAGGTGTTTGCGGTCGGAGTCGATGGTGCGGGCGACGAACGACGCCTCGGCGCCGAGGGCCAGGGAGACCGGGTTGAACGGGGCGTCGAGGGAGCCCATCGGCGTCGATTTGGTGATCTTGCCGATTTCGGAGGTGGGGGAGTACTGGCCCTTGGTGAGCCCGTAGATCCGGTTGTTGAAGAGGAGGATCTTGAGGTTCACATTGCGGCGCAGGGCATGGATGAGGTGGTTGCCGCCGATGGACAGGGCGTCACCGTCGCCGGTGACGACCCAGACGGACAGGTCGCGGCGGGAGGTGGCGAGTCCGGTCGCGATGGCGGGGGCGCGGCCGTGGATGGAGTGCATCCCGTAGGTGTTCATGTAGTACGGGAAGCGGGAGGAGCAGCCGATGCCGGAGACGAAGACGATGTTCTCTTTGGCCAGGCCGAGTTCGGGCATGAAGCCCTGGACGGCGGCGAGGACGGCGTAGTCGCCGCAGCCGGGGCACCAGCGCACTTCCTGGTCGGACTTGAAGTCCTTCATGGACTGTTCGGCTTCGGCCTTGGGCACCAGATGGAGAAGGGGGTTGGCGTCAGGCATCGATGGCCTCCTTCAGTGCCGCCGCGAGCTGTTCGGCCTTGAACGGCATACCGTTGACCTGGTTGTAGCTGTGTGCGTCGACGAGGTATTTGGCCCGGATGAGGGTGGCGAGCTGGCCGAGGTTCATCTCGGGCACGATCACCTTGTCGTAGTGCTTCAGTACCTCGCCGAGGTTGGCGGGGAAGGGGTTGAGGTGGCGCAGGTGGGCCTGCGCGATGAGGTGCCCGGCAGCGCGGAGGCGGCGGACGGCGGCGGTGATGGGGCCGTACGTGGAGCCCCACCCCAGGACCAGGGTGCTCGCCTGGTCGGGGTCGTCGACCTGGATGTCGGGGACCTCGATGCCGTCGGTCTTGGCCTGGCGGGTGCGGACCATGAAGTCGTGGTTGGCGGGGTCGTAGGAGATGTTGCCGCTGCCGTCCTGCTTCTCGATCCCGCCGATACGGTGTTCGAGACCCGGGGTACCGGGCAGGGCCCAGGGGCGGGCCAGGGTCTGCGGGTCACGCTTGTAGGGCCAGAACACCTCGGTGCCGTCGGCCAGTTCATGGTTCGGACCGGTCGCGAACCGGACCCGCAGATCCGGGAGGTCGTCGACGTCGGGGATCTTCCAGGGCTCGGACCCGTTCGCGAGGTACCCGTCGGAGAGGAGGAAGACCGGGGTGCGGTACGTGAGGGCGATCCGGGCGGCGTCGAGTGCGGCGTCGAAGCAGTCCGCCGGGGTCCTGGGCGCCACGATCGGGACCGGCGCCTCACCGTTGCGCCCGTACATCGCCTGGAGGAGGTCGGCCTGCTCGGTCTTGGTCGGCAGGCCCGTGGACGGGCCGCCACGCTGGATATCGATGACGATCAGCGGCAGTTCGAGGGAGACCGCCAGCCCGATCGTCTCCGACTTCAGCGCCACCCCGGGCCCGGACGTCGTCGTCACCGCGAGCGACCCGCCGAACGCGGCCCCCAGCGCCGCCCCGATCCCCGCGATCTCGTCCTCGGCCTGGAACGTACGCACACCGAAATTCTTGTGCCGGCTCAGCTCATGCAGAATGTCCGAAGCCGGGGTGATCGGATACGACCCCAAGTAGAGCGGCAGGTCCGCCTGCCGGGATGCGGCGATCAGCCCGTAGGACAGGGCCAGATTCCCCGAGATGTTGCGGTACGTGCCCGCGGGGAAGGCCTGCGAGGCGGGTGCCACCTCGTAGCTGACGGCGAAGTCCTCCGTCGTCTCCCCGAAATTCCACCCCGCCCTGAACGCGGCCACGTTCGCCTCCGCGATCTGCGGTTTCTTCGCGAACTTCGCCCGCAGGAAGGCCTCGGTCCCCTCCGTCGGCCGGTGATACATCCAGGACAGAAGTCCCAGCGCGAACATGTTCTTCGAACGCTCGGCCTCCTTGCGCGAGAGCCCGAACTCCTTCAGCGCCTCGATCGTCAGCGTCGTCAGCGGCACCGGATGAACGCTGTAGGCCTCCAGCGACCCGTCCTCCAGCGGACTGGTCGCATAGCCGACCTTCGCCATCGGGCGCTTGGTGAACTCATCGGTGTTCACGATGATTTCACCGCCGCGCGGCACATCGCCGATGTTCGCCTTCAAGGCGGCCGGGTTCATCGCGACCAGAACATTCGGCGCGTCACCCGGGGTCAGGATGTCGTGATCGGCGAAATGCAGCTGGAACGACGAAACCCCCGGCAGGGTGCCTGCGGGGGCGCGGATCTCGGCGGGGAAGTTCGGCAGCGTGGAGAGATCGTTCCCGAACGACGCGGTCTCCGAAGTGAACCGGTCACCCGTGAGCTGCATACCGTCCCCGGAGTCACCCGCGAAACGGATGATCACCCGGTCCAGACGGCGGATCTCCTTCTCGCCGGCGCCCGCATGATGGGAATGGGGGGCACGCTGTCCCCCGACGGGCGCCTCGCTGGCCTCATCGGCCTGATCGGCTGGGCTACTGACCTGGCTGGTCACTGAACTGGACCTCCCTCGGGGCGGCTGCTCGGGACCGGCCGGCCCGCCGGTGGTCCCAAGGCCCACCCTACGTCGGTAAGGGTCGCCTTCCCTGGACCGATCATATGGTGGACGTCGTTTTGAGACGCGATTTGATACCGGTTTGTCATGTTTGGCAAGCCCCCCAGCTGTTCGATGAAGACGCTGTGCGCTCATTCCTTTGTTCTAGGACTCCGGTCGGCCGCCTGGGCGGCCGACCGGAGTCCTGGACGCACGCCGGTCCGAACCGGCTCCCACCAGGTATCTGACAGGGTGTCAGCTAATTAGGAGTTCAGGTAGGTCAGCACTGCCAGTACCCGGCGGTGATCCCCGTCACTGGGGGACAGGCCCAGCTTCAGGAAGATGTTGCTGACGTGCTTCTCCACGGCGCCGTCGCTCACCACCAGCTGCTTGGCCACCGCGGAATTCGTCCGGCCCTCCGCCATCAGGCCGAGCACCTCGCGCTCGCGCGGCGTCAGCCCGGCCAGGACGTCCTGCTTACGGCTCCGGCCCAGCAGCTGGGCCACCACTTCCGGATCCAGCGCCGTGCCGCCCTGCGCCACCCGGACCACGGCGTCGACGAATTCCCGGACCTCGGCGACCCGGTCCTTCAGCAGATAGCCCACGCCCCGGCTGGATCCTGCCAGCAGCTCGGTGGCGTACTGCTCCTCGACGTACTGCGAAAGAACCAGGACCCCGATTCCCGGGTAGTCCTTGCGCAGCCGCACCGCCGCCCGCACGCCCTCGTCGGTGTGGGTGGGCGGCATCCGCACGTCGGCGACCACCACATCGGGCAGCGCGTCCTGATCCGCGAGCTCGTGCACCGTCTTGATCAGCGCCTCGGCGTCCCCGACCCCGGCGACCACGTCATGCCCGAGATCGGTCAGCAGCCGGGTGAGCCCCTCCCGAAGCAGTACCGAATCCTCGGCGATGACTACCCGCACCCTGTCCTCCACCATGACGCCCGTATCCCCCACTGTTCGCTGGTCCTGCACGTACGGCCTCCAGCATCCCAGTATCGGCAGCGCTGTGTCCCCGGCCGCCGTACCGGCTCGATTTCGAGCCAGTACCGCGGCCGGGGACGAGGGGACCTGAAGGGGCCGTGGACCTGGGGGTTCCGGTCACGGCACCGGACGGACGGACGCGCTCAGCCGCGCCACGGCAGCTCGGCCGTGATCCGCGTCGGACCGCCCTGCGGGGAATCCACGACGAGGACGCCGTCCACCGCGTCCAGCCGTTCGGTCAGCCCGGCCAGCCCGCTGCCCGACGACACCTCGGCGCCGCCGCGGCCGTTGTCGGTGACCTGGAGCATCAGCCGGTTCGCGGTGCGCCACACATCGACGGAAGCATGGGTCGCCCGTGCGTGCTTGCTCACGTTCTGCAGCAGCTCCGAGACCGTGAAGTAGGCGATCCCTTCGATGGCCTGGGCGGGCCGGGACGCCAGGTCCACTTCGACGGTGACGGGGACGGTGCAGCGGGAGGCGATGGCGGAGAGTGCGGCGTCGAGTCCGCGGTCGGTGAGGACGGCGGGGTGGATGCCGCGGGCGAGGTCGCGGAGTTCCTGGAGGGCGACCTTGACCTCGCCGTGGGCCTCGTCGACCATGCGGGCCGCGGCCTCGGGGTCGTCGGTCAGCTTCTCCTTCGCCAGACCCAGATCCATGGCGAGGGCGACGAGCCGGGCCTGTGCGCCGTCGTGCAGGTCGCGCTCGATGCGGCGCAGGTCGGCGGCGGCCGTGTCGACGACCACCCCGCGGTCCGACTCCAGCTCCGAGACGCGCGTCGCCAGCCGGGACGGCCCGAGCAGCCCGGCCACCATCAGCCGGTCCACGCTCACCAGCCCGCGGATGATCCACGGCGTGAGGAGGACGAGTATCAGGCCGCAGACACTGGTCGCGGCCAGCTCGAAGGGGGAGTCGAGGTAGACCTGATGGGTGCGGTCGCCGTAGAGCTGGATGCCGCCGACCCCCATGTACGCGGGGAAGACCCAGTGCCACAACGGGTAGGTGAGAGTGGCCCACCCATACGACCAGAACGTCAGTGAAACCGTGAAGGCGAAGACCGCCCACGGGAAGTGCAGCAGCCCGTAGAGCAGATGCCGCCAGGACACCCCGCTCTTCAGGACCGCGCCCACCCAGGACATCAGGCCGCCGGTCCTGCCGCGCACCGGCGCCGGCTCGGCCACGTCCAGCCCCAGCAGCCCGCGCGCCCGGGCCCGCTCCAGCATGCCGAAGCCGCGGCACATGGCGAGGGTGCCGGCCAGGATCGGGACGCCGAGGAAGGTGATCAGCATGCCGACGCCCAGGGACGTCAGGGTGATCGAGAGGCTGAACAGGACCGCGCTGATCGGCAGGCTCAGCAGCAGATAGCCGAGTTCGCGCCAGGTCCTGCCCTCGAAGGGCGCGCGGAGCGCGGCGGGGAAGAAGCGCTTCACCGGGGGATGGTCCCCGAAACCGGCTCCGGACCGCTGGTGGTCCCGAGTGTCCGGTCCGTATGCCGTGGCCATGGATGCTGTCCGTTTCGTCTCGGGGAGCCGGTTTCTCCGCTGGTACATCAAGGGTGCTGGACCGTGGGCCCGCTCACCATGAGGGCGGTATCCCTCTTCGACCGGGGGTTTTCCCCACCCCGCGAGGGGACCTGGGAGTGCTCGGTTTCCCGGCCCTGCTGACCTGGCCGATACTGTCCTGGCCCTACCCGACCCGGCCCTTGTCCCGGTTCCGCCAGGGCAGTTCCGCGGTGACGGTCGTGGGGCCGCCGGCCGGCGAGTCGAGGACGAACAGCCCGTCGACGGCGCCCAGCCGTTCGGCCAGCCCGGCCATGCCCGTACCGCCGTCCATCCGGGCCCCGCCGCGCCCGTCGTCGCTGACCTGGATCAGCATCCGGTCCGCCGACCGCCACACCTCCACGGACGCCGAACGTGCCCCGCTGTGCTTGCTCACGTTCTGCAACAGCTCCGAGACCGTGAAGTACGCGATCCCCTCGATCGCCTCCGCCGGACGCGCCGGCAGATCCACCCCCACCGTGACGGGGACGGTGCAGCGGGAGGCGATGGCGGAGAGTGCGGCGTCGAGTCCGCGGTCGGTGAGGACGGCGGGGTGGATGCCGCGGGCGAGGTCGCGGAGTTCCTGGAGGGCGACCTTGACCTCGCCGTGGGCCTCGTCGACCATGCGGGCCGCGGCCTCGGGGTCGTCGGTCAGCTTCTCCTTCGCCAGACCCAGGCCCATGGCGAGGGCGACGAGCCGGGCCTGTGCGCCGTCGTGCAGGTCGCGCTCGATGCGGCGCAGGTCGGCGGCGGCCGTGTCGACGACCACCCCGCGGTCCGACTCCAGCTCGGCGATCCTGCGCTCCAGCTCGTCGGAGGGGGAGAGCAGCCCGCGCGCCATCGCCCGGTCGGCATGGGTGAGGAGCCGCGCGACAAAGGGGAGCACCGGCCACAGCACGAAGAGGCTCACGAACGTCACGGTGAAGGTGAGCACGCCCCAGGGCAGCCGGATGAAGGAGTACAGCACCGCCCGCCAGCCCACCGGGTCCGTGAGACTCGACCACAGCCAGGGGAAGAAGCCCTGCGCCCGGCGGGACAGCACCATCGGACTGGGCTCGTCGATCCGCAGCCCGAGCATCGCCCGCGCCCGGCCCCGCTCGGCCCTGCCGATCAGCCGCGCCCCGTGCAGTCCGGCGGCGAGCAGGGGCAGACCGATCACCGTGACCGCGAGCCCCACGCCGACGCCGATCATGAACACCGTGTAAACAAACCCGGCCAGGGCCATGGGGAGGTTGGCCAGGAGGTAGCCGATCTCCTTCCACGTCCACCGGTCGAGGGCGAAGCGGGCGGGCGGTGGACGGTCGTTGTCGGGCACCAGGGGGCTCATGGTCATGCGCCCCAGCCTGCCGGGCGGGCTCTGCGGACGCCATGGGGTCCGTGGGTGGGGTGAAGTAGGGATAACCCCACCCGTAGGCCGAGGCGGCTGCTTACCCTATCTTTAACAGGGCTCTTTGGCAGGGCCTAGACTCCCCTGCGTACAGATCGTCGAACGGGTTTGAGGGAGCGAGGGGCGGACGTGACGGAACTGCCGGAATCGACCGTTCTCGCGTCGGACTACTTCCACGGCTATTCCGTGGTCGGACTGCTCGCCGTGATCGGCGTGCTGTTCGTCGCCGTCGCCTTCGGGGCGGGCCGGCTGCTGCGGCCCGTGGTTCCCACGCCGGAGAAGCTCCTGACGTACGAGTGCGGTGTGGACCCGGTGGGTGAAGGATGGGCACATACCCAGGTCCGTTATTACGTCTATGCCTTCCTGTACGTGATCTTCGCCGTCGACTCGATCTTCCTGTTTCCGTGGGCGACCGTATTCGCCGCCCCCGGATACGGGGCGACGACCCTGGTGGAGATGTTCATCTTCCTCGGTTTCCTGGCCGTAGGACTGCTCTACGCATGGAAGAAGGGCGTCCTCGAATGGACGTGACGAGCACGCCGCCCCCCGAGCACCGGCCCGCGACGCAGCCGGGACCGGACCCCGAGACGGGCTCCGAACCGCAGGCCGTTCCGACGTTCCTGCCGGAGCCCAAGCGGCTCGGCGTCCTGTCGCGCCTGGCCCCCGAGCCGATGAAGGTGGTCCTGAACTGGGGCCGCCGCTACAGCCTCTGGGTCTTCAACTTCGGGCTCGCCTGCTGCGCCATCGAATTCATCGCCGCGTCCATGGCCCGGCACGACTTCATCCGGCTCGGCGTGATCCCGTTCGCCCCGGGCCCGCGCCAGGCCGACCTCATGATCGTCTCCGGCACGGTGACGGACAAGATGGCCCCGGCCGTGAAGCGGCTGTACGAGCAGATGCCCGAGCCCAAGTACGTCATCTCCTTCGGCGCCTGCTCCAACTGCGGGGGCCCCTACTGGGACTCGTACTCCGTGACGAAGGGCGTCGACCAGATCATTCCGGTCGATGTCTACGTACCCGGCTGCCCGCCCCGGCCCGAGGCGCTCCTCCAGGGCATCCTCAAGCTCCAGGAGAAGATCGCCCGCGAGTCGCTGGGCGAGCGGTACGCGACGGGCGGCGGCAGTCGTCCCTCCACGACCGCACTGCGCAGCGGCCTGGTCGCCGCCCCGCCGGCCCCGGGGGAGGACCGCGATGACCAGCACCCCTGACGCCGCCGCCGAGGGCTACGACCGCCTGCCGGATGCCGCCGCCGAGTACTTCGGCGAGGAGGCGACGGCCGCGTACGCGTACGACCTGCTGACCGTCGACGTACCGGCCGCCTCCTGGACCGCCGCCCTCGAAACGGCCCGAGACCGGCTCGGCTGCACCTATTTCGACTGGCTGAGCGCGGTCGACGAACCGGGCACCGGCTTCCGGGTCTGCGCCCACGTCGCGGCCCTGTCCGAGGGCAGGGTCCGCCGTCTCCTGATCCGTACGACCGTTCCGCACGAGGCGGCTGTCCTTCCCACCGCCATCGACGTCTACGCGGGCGCCGCCTGGCACGAGCGCGAGACACACGAGATGTTCGGCATCGGCTTCGAGGGCCACCCGCATCTGGTGCCGTTGCTGCTGCCCGAGGGCTTCGAGGGGCACCCGCTGCGCAAGGACTTCGTGCTCGCGGCACGTGTCGCGAAGGCCTGGCCGGGTGCGAAGGAGCCGGGCGAGTCGGAGCACGGCGGCCCGAAGCGGCGCACGATGCTGCCGCCCGGCGTCCCCGACCCGAACGAATGGGGCCCCCTGAAGGGCCAGCTCCCGCCCGCCCCGTCCCGCCCGGCCCGCGCCGCACGCGCGGCGGGCGACCGCCCGGTACGCCGCACCCGCAGCGCGAGCGAGGGCTCGGCCGGCCAGCGGCAGGAGACAGCCGCACCGGCGGCCGGAGCCGAGGGAGCCGAGACCACTCCCGCCGCGCCCCCGCGCCGCACCCGCAGCGCCTCCCAGGGCTCGGCGAGCCAGCAGCGCGAGGCAACGAAGCCGGCAACGGAAGCAACGAAGCCGGCAACGGAAGCAACTGAGCGGGCAACGAAGCCGGCAACGGAAGCAGCGAAGCCGGCAACGGGCGCCGGTGCCGGGCCGACGCAGCCGACCTCGGGAAGCGCCGACGCGCCCTGGCACCACGCCCGCCCGGCCTTCGACACCACCCCCGAACCGTCCTCGGACCCTGGGACGTCGCAGCCGCAGGGCACGACGGAGGACAACCCGGACACCCCGAACCGGCCTGCGACCCCGCCCTCGCCCTCCGCCGAACCCGAGCAGCCCGAACCCGAGCAGCCCGAACCCGAAGCCGAAACTCCCGACCGCCCCGCCGGAGGCGATACCGCGTGAACGACGTACTCGACGTCGCCCTCCGGCTCGTCATCGTCTTCGCCGTGTTCATGGTTCTCCCCCTCGTCGTGGGGCAGACCGAGCACAAGGTGATGGCCCATATGCAGGGCCGCCTCGGACCCATGTACGCGGGCGGCTTCCACGGCTGGGCCCAGCTCGTAGCCGACGGCGTGAAGTTCGCGCAGAAGGAAGACATCGTCCCGGCCGAGGCCGACCGCCGTATCTTCCAGCTCGCACCGGCCGTCGCGCTCCTCCCGTACCTCCTCGTGCTGGTCGCCATCCCGATCGGCCCCGGCGAGAGCGCGGTCGGCCAGGTCGTCGACGCGGGCATCTTCTTCGTGCTCGCCGTGATGGGCGTCGGCGTGCTCGGCTCGCTGATGGCGGGCTGGGCCTCCGCCAACAAGTTCTCCCTCCTCGGGGGCCTCCGCACCGCCGCCCAGCTGCTCGCGTACGAACTGCCGATGCTGCTCGCCGCCGCCTCCGTCGCGATGGCGGCCGGCACCGTCTCCCTCCCGGGCATCCTCGACGCCTTCGAGTGGTGGTGGCTGCCCTGGCAGATTGTCGGCGCCCTGGTCTTCTTCGTGGCCGGACTCGCCGAACTGCAGCGCCCGCCGTTCGACATGCCGGTCGCCGACTCGGAGATCATCTTCGGCGCGTACACCGAGTACACCGGCCTGCGCTTCGCGTTGTTCCTGCTCGCCGAGTACGCCGGCATCGTCGTGCTGTGCGGACTGACCACCGTCCTCTTCCTCGGTGGCTGGCACGGCCCGTTCGGCGCCGACGGACTCGGCTGGGTCTGGACTCTCCTCAAGATCGCGGTCCTCGCCTTCGTCGTCATCTGGCTGCGCGTGAGCTATCCCCGGCTCCGCGAGGACCAGCTGCAGAAGCTCGCCTGGACCACGCTCATCCCGCTCGCTCTCGCGCAGATCGCGCTCACCGGCATCGTGAAGGTGGCGATCAACTGATGGCTGCGCCGCTCCCGCCCTCCCGGCCCCGCATCCCCGGCTCCGGTCTGGCCAAGGGCCTGGCCGTCACCCTGCGGACGATGACGAGGAAGACGGTCACCGCCCAGTACCCGGACGTCCAGCCCGAGCTCCCGCCCCGCTCCCGCGGCGTCATCGCGCTGTTCGAGGAGAACTGCACGGTCTGCATGCTCTGCGCCCGTGAGTGCCCGGACTGGTGCATCTACATCGACTCCCACAAGGAGACGGTGCCCGCCGCCGCCCCGGGCGGACGCGAACGCAGCCGCAACGTCCTCGACCGCTTCGCGATCGACTTCTCGCTCTGCATGTACTGCGGTATCTGTATCGAGGTGTGTCCCTTCGACGCACTGTTCTGGTCGCCGGAGTTCGAGTACGCGGAGACGGACATCCTCGAACTCACCCATGAGCGCGACAAGCTCCGCGCATGGATGTGGACGGTGCCGGAACCGCCCGCGCTCGACCCCGGTGCCGAGGAGCCGAAGGAGATCGCCGCCGCCCGCAAGACGGCGGAGAAACTCGAAGCCCAGCGCGCCAAGGAGGCCCAGCAGGCGCAGGAAGCCCAGCAGAACCAGGAAGCCCAGCAGAACCAGGAAGCCCAGCAGGCCCGAGCGACCCAGCAGGATCAGAAGGAAGAGGGGGAGGAGTGACACTCGCAGCCGCCGCAGCGCACTCTGCCCTCGCCGCTGACTCCGCCCACTCCGGTTTCCTCTCCCCGACCGGCATCGAGATCGCCTTCGTCCTCGTCGGCATCTCCACCCTCGGCGCTGCCCTCGTCACCGTCACGACCAAGCAGCTGGTGCATGCCGCCCTTTGGCTGGTCGTGGCGCTCGGTGGCCTCGCCGTCGAGTACCTCCTGCTCACCGCGGAGTTCATCGCCTGGGTGCAGGTACTGATCTACGTCGGTTCCGTGGTCGTCCTCCTTCTCTTCGGGCTGATGCTCACCAAGGCCCCCATCGGCCGCTCCCCGGACGCCGACTCGGGCAACCGCTGGGCGGCCCTGGGCGTGGCAGTCGCCGCCGCCGGCACGCTCGTCTGGGTCGTCGTCGACGCCTTCCGCGCCACCTGGATCACCCTGGACGGGCCCGCCCAGGGCTCCACCGAGGTGACCGGCGCCTTCCTCTTCCGGCACTGGGTGCTGCCGTTCGAGGCGCTCTCCGTCCTGCTGCTCGCCGCGCTCGTCGGCGCGATCGTCCTGTCCCGCAAGCGCGGTAAGGAGCAGAGCTGATGCACCTCGCCTATCCCGCGGTGCTCGCCGTCCTCCTCTTCTGTACCGGGCTGTACGGAGTACTCGCCCGCCGCAACGCGATCCTGGTCCTGATGTCCGTCGAGCTGATGCTCAACGCCGTCAACCTCAACCTGGTCGCCTTCGACGTCTGGCTCCGCGACGCCCTGCACTCCGGCCAGGCCCTCACCCTCTTCACCATCGCCATCGCGGCGGCGGAGACCGGCATCGGCCTCGCCATCGTCCTCGCCGTCTACCGCAACCGCGGCAGCTCCGACGTCGACCGCCTGCGCGATACCGCCGAGACCGACGACGCCGAAACCCTCCCCGGCGACGAGGCCGGCGACACCGAAGACCAGGCCACTGCTCCGGCAGGGAAGGCAAAGAAGGCAGAGGCCACCACGTGACCACCACGACCCTCGCCGTCCTCGTCCCCCTCCTTCCGTTCCTGGGCGCCGCGGCCGGTCTCCTGCTCGGACGCCGTGCCCCCGGTTACGTACGCCCCCTCGCCGTACTGCCCACCCTCACCGCCTTCGTGTTCGCCGTCGTCGTCGCCTCGCGCCAGGGCGGCGGCCGGGCCATCGACGCGGCGACCCGGCTCACCCCCACCGGCTCGGTCCCGGTCGACCTCGCCCTGCACCTCGACGGCTTCGCGGTCCTCGTCGCCGTCCTGGTCGGGCTCGTCGCGACCTGTGTGCAGATCTACTCGACCGCGTATCTGCGCGACGACCCCCGCTACCCCTCGTACGCGGCTCTCGTCTCCCTCTTCACTTCCGCGATGCTGCTCGTCGTCTACTCCGGCGACCTGATGGTGCTCCTGGTCGGCTGGGAGATCATGGGCATCTGCTCGTACTTCCTCGTCGGCCACTACTGGGAGACGCCCGAAGCCCGCGCCGCCTCCCTCAAGGCCTTCCTGGTCACCAAGCTCGGCGACGTCCCCTTCCTGATCGGTCTGTTCGCACTCGCCGCCGACGCCGGCTCGTTCCGCATCACCCGCATCCTGGGCGCCGTCGCGAACGGCGGACTGGACCACCCCACCCTCATCGCCCTGCTGCTCCTCGCTGGTGTCGCCGGCAAGTCCGCGCAGTTCCCGCTGCACACCTGGCTGCCCGACGCGATGGCCGGCCCCACCCCCGTCTCCGCGCTGATCCACGCCGCGACGATGGTCGCCGCCGGCATCTACTTCGTGGCCCGGCTCCTGCCCGTCTTCGCCCAGTCCGGCGCGGCCCTCGTCGTCCTCGCCGTGATGGCCGCGGTCACGATGATCGGCTCGGGACTCGCCGCCCTCGCCCAGGACGACATCAAACGCGTCCTCGCCTACTCGACGATCGGCCAGCTCGGCTACATGTCCGGCGCCCTGGCCGTCGGCGACCGCGGTGCCGCCGTCTTCCACCTCCTCTCCCACGGAGCGTTCAAGGCCGTCCTCTTCCTCGCGGCGGGCGTCGTCATCCACGCCGCCGGGACCAACTCACTGGCCGCCATGTCCCGGATGGGCGGCCTGGCCAAGCGCATCCCGGACGCCTACTGGACGATGACCGTCGCCCTCCTCGCGCTCGCCGCCATCCCGCCGTTCGCCGGCTTCTTCTCCAAGGAAGCCGTCCTCGTCGCCGCCGAGCACACCGCACTCGGGGAACGGCACGTCGCCCCGGCCGCCGCGGGCTGGACCGTCCTCGTCGCCGGATTGCTCGCCGCCGTCCTCACCGCCGCGTACGCCACCCGTCTGTGGCTCCTCGCCTTCCGGGGCCGCGGCGCCGAGGCCCCCGACCACGGCCGGCAGCCCGTCGCGATGACCACCGTCCTGTGGGTCCTCGCCGTCCCCACCATCGCCTTCGGGCTGACCGTCGGCGTGATCACCGACTGGTTCGACGGCCACAGCCTCGCCCCGTCCCTGACCACCGCCGTCCTCTCCACGGGCGTCGGCCTCGTCGGCGGCCTCGTCACCTACGGTGCCTGGTGCCACACCTCGGCGCTCGCCGCCCGCACCCCCGTGGGCACGGTCGTCGCCCATCCCGACGCCGAACCCGCCCTCGTCGAGGCCCAGGCCCTCTCGGCGCACACCGCCGCCTACGGCGCCTACGGGGACGCCCCCGACCCGGCCGACCCCGGCCGCTTGCTGCTCGGCCCGCTCCACCGCCACGCCGCCGCGGGCTTCCACCTCGACGCCCTGTACACGACCCTGTTCGTCCGCCCCGTCCAGGCCGCGGCGAGCCTCGTCCGCTTCCTGGACCGCGAGGTCGTCGACACCTACGTACGCGGCTCCGGCACCGGCGCACGCTGGCTCGGCACCGCCGTCCGCCGCGCGCAGACCGGCAACGTGCAGACCTACCTCGGCGCGCTGCTCGCCAGCTCCCTGGTCCTGGCGATCGCCGCCGTCGTCTTTGCCAACGTCAACGCCGGGTCGTGAGCCGTGATCGATATCAGTGAATCCGTGATGCAGTTCCTTCTCGCGTTCATCGTGGTCGTCCCGCTCATCGGCGCCGTGGCCGCTCTCCTGCCGGCCCCGCCCGGGCTGAAGGGAACCAGCCCCGACCAGGCCGTGCTCCGCCACGGCGTGACCGTCACCGGAGCGGTCCTCATCGCCGCGATCGTGCTGGCCGCCGGCTTCGACCACGACCACCCGTCGAAGATGCAGGCCACCACCGACATCAGCTGGATCCCGGCGCTCGACGTCCGCATCCATCTCGGCATCGACGGCATCTCGCTCCCCCTTCTCGTACTGACCGCGCTGCTGACCTTCCTCTGCGCGCTGTACAGCTACTTCAAAATGCCTGCCGGCCCCTCCCCGAAGGCCTTCGTCGCACTCGTCCTCGTCCTGGAGTCCGGCACCCTCGCGACCTTCGCCGTCCTCGATCTGCTGCTGTTCTTCCTGGCGTTCGAGATGGTGCTCATCCCGATGTACTTCCTCATCGCCCGCTGGGGCGGTGCGCAGAAGCAGGCCGCCGCCTGGAAGTTCATCCTCTACACACTGCTCGGCTCGGTGATCATGCTGCTGGGCCTGCTCCTCATCGGACTGAAGAGCGGCACCTTCGACATGGTGGCACTCGCCACTGACAACGGCCGTGGGCTCACCTCGTCCGTGCAGGTCATCGCGGTTCTGGCGATCGGCATCGGGCTCGCCGTGAAGACCCCGATGTGGCCGCTGCACAGCTGGCTCCCGGACGCCCACACCGCCGCCCCGACCGTCGGCTCGGTCCTGCTCGCGGGCGTCCTGCTGAAGATGGGTACGTACGGGTTCGTCCGGATCCTGCTGCCCATCACTCCCGACGGGATGCACACCTTCGCGCCCTACCTCGCCGCCTTCGCGGTCGTCGGCATCGTCTACGGATCGCTTGCCTGCCTGGCGCTGGCCCGCCCCGGCTCCAAGGGCGACCTCAAGCGCCTGATCGCGTACTCCTCCGTCGGACACATGGGCTTCGTACTCCTCGGCATCGCGAGCATGACCCCCACCGGAGTCAACGGCGCGCTCTTCGCCAACATCGCCCACGGCCTCATCACCGGCCTGCTGTTCTTCCTGGTCGGCGCGGTCAAGGACCGGTACGGCACCGCCGACCTCGACACCCTCTCCGGCGCCACCGGGGCCGCGCTCTACGGCCGGGCACCCCGGCTCGGCGGCCTCCTCGCCTTCGCCGCCGTCGCCTCCCTCGGCCTGCCCGGGCTCGCCGGATTCTGGGGCGAGATGCTCGCCCTGTTCGGCTCCTTCGACCCCGCCGACGGACTCAGCCGCCCCGCCTTCCTCACCTTCATGTCGATCGCCGCGTTCGGTACCCTGCTCACCGCCGCGTACATGCTGATCGTCGTACGCCGCGTCTGCATGGGTGAGAAGCGGGCAGAGCCGCAGCAGCTCGCCGACGTCCAGACGTACGAATTCGCCGCCTGGACCCCGCTCGTCGCCCTCACCGTCCTCGCCGGCCTGTGGCCCGCCGTCCTCCTCGGCCTCACCGACCCGGCCGTGCAGAAGCTCCTCGCAGGAGGCAAGTCGTGACCACAGCCGTCGTCACCCCGGGTGTCGTCACCGCAGCGGCCGACAGCACCACCAGCCTCGTCCAGTCCGTCGACTGGCTCGCGATCGCGCCCCCGGTCGTCGTCGCGGCCGTCGCTCTGATCGTCCTGGTCGCCGACCTCTTCCTCCCCGCGGAGCGCAAACAGCTCCTGGGCTGGGTCACCATGGCCGGCCTCGTCGCCGCACTCGCCCTCCTCGTCCCCCTGCGCGACGGCGGCCACTCCACCTTCTGCCTCACCGCGGCAACCACCGGCACCGGGGCCCCCAGTGCCTGCAGCTACACCGCCGATCACTTCGCCCTCGTCATCCAGGCACTCGTACTCGGCGGCGCACTGCTGACCGCCCTGCTCTCCCTCGGCGACATCCGCAGACTTCCCGCGGGCGAGTTCTGGTTCCTGCTGCTGTCCTCCGCGTCGGGCGCCGCGCTCCTGCCCGCCGCCCGCGACCTCGTCACTCTCGTCGTCGCCCTCGAAGTCGCCTCGCTGCCGGCCTTCGCCCTCGTCGGCATCAAGCGCGGCGACCGGCGGTCCTCCGAAGCCGCGCTGAAATTCTTCCTCTCCTCCGTCGTCGCCACCGCCGTCATGCTGCTCGGCGTCAGCTTCGTGTACGCGACCACCGGCACCCTTCACCTCACGGAGATCGCCGCCCGGCTCGACGACGTACCGGGACAGCTCGACACGCTCGCCCAGGCGGGCGTCGTCCTCACCCTGGTCGGCTTCGCGTTCAAGACGGCCGCCGCGCCCTTCCACTTCTGGGTGCCGGACACCTATGTGGGCGCCCCCCTGCCGGTCGCCGCCTACCTCTCGGTCGTCGGCAAAGCGGTCGGCTTCTCCGGCCTCATCCTCGTCACCGTGATCGCGTTCCCGGCGTACGCGGACGTCTGGGGCCCGGCCCTCGCCGTCCTCGCCGCGCTCACCATGACCATCGGCAACGTCGCCGCCCTGCGCCAGAGCGCCACCCGCGTCCGCAGCGCCGTACGCCTGCTCGCCTGGTCGTCCGTCGCCCAGGCCGGCTACCTCCTGGTGCCGATCGCCGCCGCCGCGTACTCCAGCGACGAGCGCATCGGCTCGACGGTCGCGTACGCCCTCATGTACGCCGTCGTGAACCTCGGCGCCTTCGCGGTCGCCGCCCTCGTCGCCCGTACGAACCCCGGGAACCGGATCTCCGACTACCGCGGCCTGTACGCCACCCGCCCCCTCGCCGCCCTCGCGATGGCCTTCTTCCTGCTCTGCCTGGCCGGCCTGCCACCCGGCATCGTCGGCCTCTTCGCCAAGGTCACGGTCTTCTCCGCGGCCGTCGACGCGGGACTCGGCTGGCTCGCGGTCGTCATGGCCGTCAACGTCGTGATCGCGCTCTACTACTACCTTCAGTGGACCGCGGCGCTTTTCCGCGCCCCCGAAGAGACCCAGGCCCCGGCGGAGGAGGCCGCACCCGCGGACACGGCCGTACCCGCTCCCGCCAGGCACCGTGCCCCGACGCCCGTCACCCTCGCGATCGCTCTCACCGCCGTCGCCGGCGTCGTCCTCTCCGGTGCTCCGCAGACGGTCCTCAGATTCGCCGCCGTCAATCTCTTCTGACGTACCCAAGATCGGTTTGCCCGGAACGGTCCCCACGGGGCAAGGTCATGGCCGCACATCCCCACACACGCACCCAGGTCCCAGAGGAGCAAGAGCAGTGCTGAACGGGTTCAAGGACTTCATCCTGCGCGGAAACGTCGTCTCCATGGCCATCGGGCTGGCCGTCGGAGCGGCGTTCACCGCAGTCGTCACCGGATTCAGTACCGCCTTCATCACCCCGCTGATCGGCCTCGCCACCGGCTCCGTCGGCGACTTCAGCTCGGCGGAGTTCTCGGTCGACGGCGCCATCTTCCCGTACGGGAAGTTCCTTGCCGCCGCCATCGCCTTCCTGATCACCGCGGCGGTGCTCTACTTCGGCGTCGTCGTCCCCATGACGAAGGTCCAGAACCGTTTCTCCAAGGCGGAGGAGCAGGTCGACATCAAGGCCGCCCTGCGCGACTGCCCCCGCTGTTACACCGAGATCCCGGCCATCGCCTCCCGCTGTGCCCACTGCACCAGCGAGATCCAGCCGGACCCAAAGGCCCTCGCACTCGCAGGTCTCCCCGCCCAGCGCTGAGCCGTCCGGCACGGATCGACAACGGATCGACATGGGCACGGCCTCTCAGGGCCTGTCCGGCCCCTCACGGCCGGACAGGCCCTGACCCGTTCGGTCCAGAGCCCGACGCCGGGCCGAAGCGCCGGACAGGCCCGGTCCCGCGGCCGCGGGCACAAGGGAACTAGCTCTCCTCGCCTGGCGTTGACCTGTACGGGAGGCTCCACTGAGGAAGTGGAGACCACCAAGCAAAGGGTTCCCCTGCCGCACCACTTGGAGGGCGTACCGTGCACCGCCGGCACAACGGGCTGAGAACCGCCGTACTCCTCGGGGGCCTGTCCGCACTCATCATCGTCATCGGAAGCTTCTTCGGACGTACGGGCCTGATCGTCGCGCTCCTCGTAGCCGTCGGCACCAACGCCTACGCGTACTGGAACAGCGACAAGCTGGCGCTCAGGGCCATGCGCGCCCGCCCCGTCAGCGAATTCGAGGCGCCTCAGCTCTACCGCATGGTCCGCGAGCTCTCGACGGCCGTCCGCCAGCCGATGCCCCGGCTCTACATCTCCCCGACGCAGGCCCCCAACGCCTTCGCGACGGGCCGCAATCCGCGCAACGCCGCGGTCTGCTGCACAGAAGGCATCCTGCAGATCCTGGACGAGCGGGAGCTGCGCGGCGTCCTCGGCCACGAGCTGAGCCATGTGTACAACCGCGACATCCTGATCTCGTCCGTCGCCGGAGCGCTCGCCTCCGTCGTCATGTTCCTGGTCAACTTCGCCTGGCTGATTCCGGTGGGCCGGTCCAACGACGACGAGGGCCCGGGCATCCTGGGCATGCTGCTGATCATGATCCTCGGCCCGCTGGCCGCCTCCGTCATCCAACTGGCCGTCAGCCGCTCCCGCGAGTACCAGGCGGACGCCTCGGGCGCCCAGCTGACCGGCGACCCGCTGGCCCTCGCCAGCGCCCTGCGGAAGCTGGACGCGGGAACGAAACAGCTCCCGCTGCCCCCCGAGCCGAGGATCGAGACCGCGAGCCACATGATGATCGCGAATCCCTTCCGCCCCGGCCAGGGCATGTCCAGGATGTTCTCGACACACCCGCCGATGGCGGAGCGCATCGCCCGACTGGAGCAGATGGCAGGGCATCGCCCCTGAGGGGACGGCCCGGGAGCCGTGCGCAGGACAGTCGCCTCCGCGACGGACCGCCGTGAGCCGCTGCTCCAGCCGGGAGCCCGCAGCACAAGGGCCTACGGGGCTTCCTTGCTCCGCGTCATCCACGGGCCGGCCCCGGAGCCGATAGCGACGACCGGGCTCGCAACCCGGGCCAGGATCGACGTGACGCCGGTGAGGTCCCCGAAGTCGGTGAAGTGGACGGCTGCGGCGCAACCGGTGCCGGGCCCCGCGAGCCCCTCATGATCCGAACGAGAGAGACCCTGTCCCCCGCAGGCGCGAGAACTGCGCCGTCACCGGGCTCCGAACGCCTCGTCGGTCGGGACCACCTCTCGCCCCAGCGGCATGAGGGAGATGGGGATCATCTTCAGGTTCGCCCAGCCGAAGGGGATGCCGATGATCGACACGAACAGCGGGATGCTCGTGAGCAGGTGCCCCAGCGCGAGCCACCAGCCGGCGAAGACGAGCCAGATCACGTTGCCCACGCACGAGGGTGCGCCCGCGTCGGGCCGTTCCACGGTGGTCCGGCCGAAAGGCCACAGGATGAAGCCCGCGATCCTCAGAGAGGCAATGCCGAAGGGGATGGTCACAATGAGGATGAAGCAGATGAGCGCCGCGACCGCGTAGCCGAGGGCCATCCAGAAGCCGCAGAACACCACCCACAGGATGTTGAGGATCAACTGAAGAGGCTTCATGATCTCTGCGCTCCGTCTCGCTCGTCCGTCGGCCCTGCTCAGTGCCCAGTATCAGGCCCACGCGCCTGGAGCCGGAACCGGAGTGAAGCGGGAGGGGCGATCGTGGCCCCGATTCACACGCCGACGGCGATTGTCAGTGCCGTCCTTCACCATGAACCCATGAACGACACCGAGCAGTTGCTGGCAGCCGTGGTGAAGACCGCACACACCGCCCCGCGCCGGGACGAGCACCCCCTCCCCGCCCCGCTGCCCGCCGAGGCCGTCGAGCGGGCCGAAGCGGCCCTCGGCTTCACCCTGCCGCCGCTGCTCGCCGCGCTGTACACCCGGATCGCCAACGGCGGCTTCGGACCGGAGTACGGCCTGATGCCGCTGCTCGGCGACCGCGGCCCGGACGGGGAGGAGTCCGCCGTCGCGCAGTACCTCGCGCACCGCAGGGCCGCGACCGACGAGGGCGGGTGGCCGTGGCCGGAGGGCGTACTGCCGATATGCAGCCTGGGGTGCGGGATGTACTCCTGCGTGGACTGCCGCAGTGAACACACCACGGTGCTGCTCTTCGAGCCGAACGCCGACGAGCCGGAGCACGCCTGGTACGTGGACCGGCCCGACCTCGCCCAGTGGCTCCGCAGCTGGCTGGACGGCACCGCGTGGTACTGCGAGGACTCCGAGGACGAAGGGGCCGAGATGGCGCCCTGGCCGGATTTCAGCGCCCGCGTATGACCCATGGGCGAGCGGGGACGTCCGCCCGTCACCGCGAACCCCGGATCGCGGACCACGCAACCGCCCGACCGGCAGGAACGTCTTGGATTCCAGGAACGAGTGACGGGTAGGTTCGCACGCATGAGCATTATTGGCTGGATCATTCTCGGACTGCTTGCCGGCGCCATCGCCAAGGTCCTGCTCCCGGGCCGCGACCCGGGCGGCCTGGTCGGCACCACCCTCATCGGGATCGTCGGCGCCTTCCTCGGCGGCTGGATATCGTCGCGCTTCCTCGACCGCCCCATCTCCAACGACTTCTACGACACGGCCACTTGGATCTCGGCCATCGGCGGTTCGCTGGTCCTGCTGATCGCCTACCGCCTCCTCTTCGGAAACTCCCGCGAACGCCGCTGACGACCGTCAGCGCCCGGCGCATCCAGCCCGGTCTCGCGCAGGGTCAGATTGAGCCGGCCACGACTCATGCCCGTCGCCGGATCCGCCGTCCCCGGGCAGATCTTCGGCACACCGTGGAACGCGAAGCGCGAAAGTCCACCGAAGACGAACAGGTCGCCGGAGGCCAACTCCACATCTGTGTACGGCTTTCCGCGGTGCTCCGTGTTCCCGAAGCGGAAGACGCAGGTGTCGCCGATGCTGAGCGACACCACCGGAGCACCGGACCGCTCCTCCTTGTCCTGGTGCATGCCCATCCGCGCCGTGTCGTCGTAGAAGTTGATGAGGGCGGTGTCCGGCGCATACGTCCGGACCGCCCTCTCGTCCCCGTACGCGTCGGCCAGCGCCTTACGCCCCAACTCGGCCAGCCAGCCGGGGAAATCGGCGACCCGGGCACCGTTCACATCGTCGGCCGTACGCGAGTACCGGTACGGCTGCCAGTGCCACCCCAGGCAGACCGTCTGCACCGACATCACCCCACCGCCCGGCAGCACCGTGTGCCGTAGCGGCACGGGCCCCCGCGCCCACTCCCGGCAGGCGGCCACCAACTCCCGTTGGCGCTCCGGCGGCAGCCACTCGGGCACGTGCACGGCCCCCGGCGCGACGACGGCCCGCGGCCTCGGAAAGAGCCCGGACATGTCAGCGCACCGCCAGGGCGCCTTCCAGCCCCAGAAGCTGTTCCTTGCGCTCCAGGCCGCCCGCGTAACCCCGCAGGGCCCCGTCCGCGCCGATCACCCGGTGGCACGGCCGCACGACCAGCAGTGGATTGCGCCCGATCGCCGTCCCCACGGCCCGCACACCGGCCCCGGGCGCACCGATCCGTTCGGCGATCTGCCCGTACGAGACGGTCTCCCCGTACGGGACGGTGTCCAGAGCCGCCCAGACCCGGCGCTGGAAGTCGGTGCCCCGGCCGTCCGCGTACACGATGTCGAAACGGGTCAGCCGCCCCGCGAAGTACTCCCGCAGCTGTGCAGCGATGCCTGTGAAGGCCTCCGGCGCGTGGGTCCAGTCGTCCTGGACGACCGCGGCGCCCTTCTGGCCGGGCAGCGAGAGCGAGGCGAGCGCGACCCCGCCGGCCGCACCGGAGGCTGCCTCACCGGCCAGCAGCAGTTCGCCCAGCGGGCTGTCGACCGTTGCGTACATGGTCATGACCGTCTCCTTGCCCTACCTGCCGGAAGTCGACGGGATCGTCGTCCGGCACGGACAAGTCTGCGTCCCCCGCGCCGCCGCGACCGGCGGTATTCGGACATCACATCCGGGCCTTGCGCCTCCCGCCCCGCACTCGCAAGGAGCGCGACCGGAAGGCGCAGGACCCGCCGGGAACCTACCGGTAGTTCACGAACTGCACGGCGAAGTCGAAGTCCTGGCCCTTCAGCAGCGCCTGCACGGCCTGCAGGTCGTCCCGGCTCTTCGAGCTGACCCGCAGCTCATCGCCCTGGACCTGCGCCTTGACGCCCTTCGGGCCCTCATCACGAATGATCTTCGCCACCTTCTTGGCGTTCTCCTGGGAGATGCCTTCCTCGATCGTGGCGAAGATCTTGTACTCCTTGCCGGACAGCTGCGGCTCGCCCGCGTCCAGTGACTTCAGGGAGATGCCGCGCTTGATCAGCTTGGACTGGAAGATGTCGAGGATCGCCTTGACCCGCTCCTCGCCGTTCGCCTCCATCAGGATCTTCTCGCCGGACCAGGAGATCGAGGCGCCGGTGCCCTTGAAGTCGTAACGCTGCGAGATTTCCTTGGCGGCCTGGTTGAGGGCGTTGTCGACCTCCTGCCGCTCGACCTTCGAGACGATGTCGAAACTGGAGTCGGCCATGACGTGTGGCTCCTTGTATCGGGGTGCTGGGAAACGGGGTGCATACGGGCGATCGCGGGCCTGTCGGCGCCGCGCCGCCGGTCAAAGCCTAGCCACCCACGCCGGATCGGGCCGCTGATCAATCCAGTGGCGTAGCACCCCCGGGCATCGGGTATCGTTTACGTCGTTGCCACGGAGCACCGCGGAAAAGCGGTTCTCACAACAACAATCCCTGGCGGTGTGCCCGAGTGGCCAAAGGGAGCAGACTGTAAATCTGCCGGCTCAGCCTACCCAGGTTCGAACCCTGGCGCCGCCACATGGCAAGGCCCCTGTCCTAGGACAGGGGCCTTCTTTGTTTCTGCCGCGACGTGTGCCGCGGCTTCGGCTGCGAGGGTCGTGAACATGGAACCTGTGCTGGTCAGCGCCTGTCTGCACGGTGTGCCCTGCCGCTTCGACGGCCGCGGCAAGGCCTCCGCCGCAGTGGCCGAGGCCGTCGGGGACCGCCGCCCCGTCGCCTTCTGCCCCGAGGTGGCCGCCGGACTGCCCACCCCACGTCGCCCCGCCGAGATCGTCGGCGGCGACGGCCACGACGTACTGGACGGCCGCGCCCGCGTCGTCGACGACACCGGTCACGACGTGACGGAGGAGTTCGTGGACGGCGCCAGACGGGCGCTGGACGCTGCGCGCCGGGCCGGGTGCACGCAGGCACTGCTGATGCCGCGCAGCCCTTCGTGCGGGCGTGGCACCGTCTATGACGGTACGTTCACGGGCGAGCTCCAGCAGGGCGACGGCGTCACCGCCGCCCTGCTGGAACGCCACGGCATCACGGTCCGCCCGGCACCGCGCGGCTGACCAGGAGCGGCCCCTGCCATGACCACCGGGGACCGCACCACCGGGAACGGCTCAGTTCCCCGCCACGTCCTTCACCGCGACCGACACCGGCACGTTCCCCGAGATGAGCTCCAGCGTCAGCCCCGCCGTCGCCGGGGTCTCCAGCAGCTCCAGCAGCGCCGCCGCCACATCGTCACGGGGCACCGGTCCGCGGCCCGTGGAGGCGGCCAGGAGGACCGTCCCCGTACCCGCGTCGTTCGTCAGCATTCCGGGGCGCAGGATCGTCCAGTCGAGTGCGGTCCGGGAGCGCACGTACGCGTCCGCGGCGCCCTTCGCCCGGAGGTACGCGTCGAAGGTGTCGTCGCCCCGGTGATCGGGGCCGGCGCCCATCGACGACACCATGACATAGCGCCGTACCCCCGCCCGTTCGGCCGCGTCGGCGAGCAGCACCGCCGCGCCGCGATCCACCGTCTCCTTGCGTGCCGAGCCGCTGTCCGGGCCCGCACCGGCCGCGAAGACCACCGCGTCGGCGCCGCGCAGCACCTCCGCCACCTCCTCCACGGAGGCCGATTCGAGATCCAGGACGACCGGCTCGGCGCCCGCCGCCCGGAGGTCCTCGCTCTGTTCCGGATTCCGGATGACCCCCACGGCCTCGTACCCGCGCGCGGCGAGCAACCGCTCCAGCCGCAGCGCGACCTGACCATGTCCACCTGCGATGACAATGCGCATGATGACGACCGTACGCCGCGGCGGGCCGCCGCGCTCAAGGCCCGCCGCAGGGCCCGGAATCCGGCCGCCCCTGATGGGGCAGCCCGAGGGTCCAGACGGTCTCCGAGTCGCAGTACTCGCGCACCGCGCTCGTCCGTGCCACCACCCGGCCGCGATGCACCACGATCCGGCTGTAGGCGAGCGACAGCACGCCCGAGAGCTGCTCCCCGCGTACGGCGAGCAGCTCGGCCGGGAAGCCCGCCTCGACCCGGATCCCGGGCAGTCCCATCGCCTTCCGCGCGACCGAGGACACCGCCTCGTACGCCTCGGCGGCACGCATCGCGCTCTGCGAGGCCAGCAGGTAGGCGGCCTCCAGCGGATCCCCGCGCCCCACCGGGTTCGCGATGTCCCGCAGTGCCCCGCTGCCCGCCGCGATCCGCACACCGGCCGCCCGCAGCAGCCGTACGGGGGCGGTGCCCCGGCCTTCCGTCTCGCAACAGCCGCCCTGGGGGAGGCAGATGACCGTCACCCCGGCCGCCGCGAGCTGGTCCGCGGCCCGGGCCGCGGCCTGGGCGGGAAGCCGGGAGAGGCCCGCGCACGGGCCGACGGAGACGCCGGACCGCAGCCCGCCGGCCATGGCGGCCAGCCGGCCGAGGCGGGCCGGATCGGCGCCGTCCGTGTGCAGATCGACGGGACAGCCCTGTTCGGCGGCGATCTCCAGGACGGCCTCCGCGTACCCCGCCGGGTCCGGGTCGAGGTCGGGACAACCACCGACCGCGCCGGCCCCCATCTTCACCGCGTCACGGAGCATGGCCAGGTTGTCGGCGCCCGCCACGCCGGTGAGTAGACCGGGTACGGCGACCGGGGTCAGTTCGACGAGTCCGCGCAGCGAACCGCGTGCCTGCAACACGGCTTCGAGGGAGGCGAGGCCCTGGACGGAACCGATCCGCACGTGCGCGCGCAGTGCGGTGGCGCCGTGGCCGAGCTGCAGCAGAGCGGCCTCGGTGGCGCGGCGCTGGATGTCCTCGGGCCGGTGCGACACGGGCCCCGGGGTGGTGTCGGGGCCCGCACCGTCGGCGGTCAGCGCGGTGTCGCTGTGGGTGTGGGGTTCGGCCGGGGCGGGGAGCAGCAGATAACCGCGCAGGTCCACCCGTGGGCCGGGAGTGGTCAGGCTGCCCGCGGTGCCGACGGCCTCGATGCGGCCGCCGCCGAGCCGTACGTCCACGATGCGGCCGTCCGTGAGACGGGCGCCGCAGAGCACCAGGGCGCCGGTCCCGGCGGTGGCGGCGGGGTCGTGGCTGCTGGTCGCATCGGCCGCGTCGGCGGCATGGTCGTCCGGCTGCCGCGGCTGGCTGTCGGGCATCGCGCTCCTGGGAAGGGGTACGAGATCACGCAGAGTGAGACGAGCCTAGGGGCGTGTTCGGCCCGGTTC
Organism: Streptomyces sp. NBC_00846; assembly: GCF_045207325.1. Taxonomy (NCBI): domain Bacteria; kingdom Bacillati; phylum Actinomycetota; class Actinomycetes; order Kitasatosporales; family Streptomycetaceae; genus Streptomyces; species Streptomyces sp. NBC_00846. Next base: position 4,499,769 of record NZ_CP108846.1, read on the forward strand.
GAGGAGGAGCGAAATAGTCGTACCGGTGTGGCCCTGAGAGGCATCCGGGGCACGGGTGTACGGCGGGGGCGCAGTGGCTCATGCGGCGGCCGAGGCGCTGACCATGCTGCCGCCAGTGGACCGGAAGGCCGCTGATGGGCGGGCCGGAGCACGGCTGACGGGCGGGTGGAAGGCCGCTGATCAAGGGATCGGCGGGGCGTCGATCAGGGGCGTCGGATGGGGCTTCGAAACGGATTTGGGCGATCGGCGACGGACCGTGTAATGTCTTCATCGCTCGCCCCAATAGCTCAGTCGGTAGAGCGTCTCCATGGTAAGGAGAAGGTCTGCGGTTCGATTCCGCATTGGGGCTCTGGTGATCGGGAAACCCCGCTTCGGCGGGGGGACTCGTCATCAAAGCGGTGTAGCTCAGTCGGTAGAGCAAGCGGCTCATAATCGCTGTGTCACCGGTTCAAGTCCGGTCACCGCTACTTACGGTAGCCGATTGTGGGGTCGGTCCTTCGATCGGCTACTCTTTTTTGCGTTCATCCGTCCATCCGTCCGTCCAAGGAGCACTCACGTGGCTGCCACCGACGTCCGCCCGAAGATCACGCTGGCCTGCGTGGAGTGCAAGGAGCGGAACTACATCACCAAGAAGAACCGGCGTAACAACCCGGACCGTCTTGAGATGAAGAAGCACTGCCCGCGCTGCAACTCGCACACTGCGCACCGCGAAACCCGCTGAAACAGGCTCGTACACGAGGCCGTCCCCACTGGGGGCGGCCTCGTGTCGTTGTATGGGGCTGTTCTTCGGCCTTTTCATCTTTCACCAGGAGGTAGCGAGCTCATGGCGCTCGACCAGTCCTTCGTGGGGCGGTCCTATCCGCCCACCCCGCCGTACGAGGTCGGCCGGGAGAAGATCCGCGAGTTCGCCGAGGCGGTGGGCGACACCAATCCGGTGTACGTCGACCCCGAGGCGGCCAAGGCACTCGGCCACAGCGATGTGATCGCGCCGCCGACGTTCGTCTTCTCGATCACCTTCAAGGCCGCCGGGCAGGTGGTGCAGGACCCGCAGCTGGGCCTGGACTACAGCCGCGTGGTGCACGGTGACCAGAAGTTCGCCTATGTGCGTCCCGTGCGGGCGGGGGACCGGCTGACGGTCACGTCGACGATCGAGGGCATCAAGTCCCTGGCGGGCAATGACGTCCTGGACATCCGCGGAGAGGTCCACGACGAGTCCGGCGAGCATGTCGTGACCGCGTGGACGAAGCTGGTGGCGCGCGCCGCCGAGGAGGCGTGATGACGGCGAAGGTGGCGTACGAGTCGGTCGAGGTCGGTACGGAGCTGCCGGCGCAGTCCTTCCCGGTGACCCGGGCGGCGCTGGTGCAGTACGCGGGCGCTTCCGGTGACTTCAACCCGATCCACTGGAACGAGAAGTTCGCCCGCGAGGTCGGACTGCCGGACGTGATCGCGCACGGCATGTTCACCATGGCCGAGGCGATCCGGGTGGTCACGGACTGGGTCGGCGACCCCGGTGCGGTCGTCGAGTACGGAGTGCGGTTCACCAAGCCGGTCGTCGTGCCGAACGACGACACGGGCGCCCTGATCGAGGTCAGCGCCAAGGTGGCCGCCCTGCTGGACGACAAGCAGGTGCGGGTGGACCTGACGGCCATGAACAACGGCAAGAAGGTGCTGGGCATGTCCCGCGCCGTGGTGCGGCTCGGCTGAGGCCGCCGCGCGGGAGGAGTGAGGGGCACGGTCCACGGGGCCGTGCCCCTCATCCGTGCTTGTGAACATCCGTGCCAGCGGACCGGTTGACCAAGTTAGTGATTGAGCACTAACTTATTCGCATGGCAAGGATGAGTGCGGAAGAGCGGCGAGAGAGCGTCATTCGTGCGGCGATCACCGAGTTCGCCCGCGGCGGGTACAGCGGCACCTCCACCGAGGCGATCGCCAAGCGCGTCGGCGTCTCGCAGCCGTACCTCTTCCGCCTCTTCCCCAACAAGCAGGCCATGTTCCTCGCGGCCGTCGAGCGGTGCCTCGCGGACACCCGCAAGGTCTTCGCCGACGCTGCCGAGGGGCTTGAGGGCGAAGAGGCGGTGAGGGCGATGGCTGCCGCGTACCAGCGGCTCATCGTCGACGACCCCGCCAAGCTCCAGATGCAGATGCAGACCTATGCGGCCGTCGCGAGTGCCGACGCGTCCGGGGATCACGAATTCGGTGACGCGGCGCGTGCCGCCTGGCTGAAGATGTGGGACGAGACCCATCTCGCCCTGGGCGCCGACGTCAAGGAAACGACGACGTTCTGGGCGTTCGGCATGCTCATCAATACGTTGGCCTCGTTCGGCTTCCCGGCCGGGCACCGGGTCTGGTCGGGGGTCTACGACGAGGCCAGGCCGATCGCCTGAACAGTGCGACCCGGGTTCCGCCCGGTTTTCTGCCCAGAGAAGTTAGTCATTGATAACTAACCCCCAGGGGGAGCAGTGAACCAGCGCACGACAGGCCGCCCAGGAGCGGTCTGGGCCCTCGTCATCACCAGCGTCGCCGGATTCATGGCGGCCCTCGACAACCTCGTCGTCACCACCGCACTGCCCTCCATCCGTAAGAGCTTCGGCGGCGAACTGGCGGAGCTCGAATGGACGGTGAACGCCTACACCCTCACCTTCGCGATGCTGCTGATGCTCGGGGCCGCCCTCGGCGACCGGTTCGGCCGCCGCAGGCTCTTCCTCACCGGGCTCACCGTCTTCACCGGGGCCTCCGCCGCGGCCGCCCTCTCGCCCGGGATCAACGAGCTGATCGCCTTCCGGGCCGTCCAGGGCGTGGGCGCGGCGATCATGATGCCGCTGACGCTCACCCTGCTCACGGCCGCCGTGCCACCCGCCCGTCGCGGTACCGCGCTCGGCATCTTCAGCGCCGTCACCGGGCTGGCCGTGGCCAGTGGCCCCCTGATCGGCGGCAGCCTCACCGAGCACCTCTCCTGGCAGTGGATCTTCTGGCTGAACGTCCCGATCGGTCTGGCGCTGCTCCCCCTGGCGCGACTGCGTCTGGCGGAGTCCCACGCGCCGGACTCCCGGCTCGACATCCCCGGCACACTCCTGGTCAGCGGCGGGCTCTTCGGCATCGTCTACGGCCTGGTCAACGCCAACTCCGACGGCTGGACCAGCCCCACCGTCCTCACCGCCCTGGTCGCCGGTGCCGCGCTCGTCGGCGGGTTCATCCACCACGGCTTCCACGCGAAGAACCCGATGCTGCCCATGCGGCTCTTCCGCAGCCGGGCGTTCTTCGGGATCAACATGGCCGGCCTGCTGATGTTCCTCGGGATGTTCGGGTCGATCTTCCTGCTCAGCCAGTACCTCCAGGGCGTGCTGGGCTACTCGCCCACCGAGGCCGGCCTGCGGATGCTGCCCTGGACCGGAATGCCGATGCTGGTCGCGCCGGTCGCGGGGATGCTCTCCGACCGCTTCGGTGGCCGCCCGGTGGTCGTGGCCGGGCTCGCCCTCCAGGCAGCCGGCCTCGCCCTCTTCGCGCTGGTCATCGGCCCCGACGCCTCGTACGTCTCGCAGCTGCCCGGTCTGATCGTCGGCGGCGTCGGCATGGCCATGTACTTCGCACCCGCCGCCAGCCTCGTGATGTCCAGCGTCCGCCCCGCCGAGCAGGGCATCGCCTCCGGCGCCAACAACGCCCTGCGCGAGGTCGGCGGAGCCCTCGGGGTCGCCGTGCTCGCCACGGTCTTCTCCTCGCAGGGCGGGTACGAATCCGTGCGGTCCTTCACGGACGGGACCGTTCCGGCGGTGTGGACAGGCGCCGGCGTGGTGGCGCTGGCCGCCCTCGTCGCCCTGCTCATCCCGGGCGGCCGCCACGCCTCGGCCCCGGCGCCGGAGACGGCGGACGGGACGGCTGAGGAGTGCATGCCCGTCGCCGCCTGAGCCGCGGCCCCGCGCGTACGGTCCGTGGTCCCGCCCGAACGGCGGGAGCGCGGACCGTACTCTTGTCCCCGTGCAGGAACTCCACGACGCGCCCCTCGCCCCCCTGACCACCTTCCGGCTCGGCGGCCCCGCCGCCCGCCTCCTCACGGCGACGACCGACGCCGAGGTGATCGAAGCCGTGCGCGAGGCCGACGAGAGCGGCACCCCGCTCCTCGTCATCGGCGGCGGCAGCAACCTCGTCATCGGCGACAAGGGCTTCGACGGCACCGCCCTGCGTATCGCGACCAAGGGCTTCACGCTGGACGGTACGGCGCTGGAACTGGCCGCCGGAGAAGTCTGGACGGACGCCGTCGCCCGCACCGTCGACGCCGGTCTCGCGGGCATCGAATGCCTGGCCGGAATCCCGGGATCCGCCGGTGCGACGCCGATCCAGAACGTCGGTGCCTACGGCCAGGAGGTCTCCTCCACCATCACGGAGGTCGTCGCCTACGACCGGTACACCCGCGAAACGGTCACCGTCCCGAACGCCGCGTGCGCGTTCTCGTACCGGCACAGTCGCTTCAAGGCCGAACCCGACCGCTTCGTGGTGCTGCGTGTCCGCTTCGAGCTGGAAGAGGCGGGCGGTCTGTCCGCCCCCCTGAAGTACCCCGAAACAGCCCGCGCCATGGGTGTCGAGCAGGGCGAGCGCGTGCCCGCCGCGGCCGCCCGCGAAACGGTGCTCAGGCTCCGCGCCGGCAAGGGCATGGTGCTGGACCCCGAGGACCACGACTCCTGGTCGGCCGGCTCCTTCTTCACCAATCCGATCCTGGAGGAGGCGGAGTACGAGGCGTTCCTCGCCCGCGCCAGGAACCGGCTCGGCCCCGAGGTGACGCCCCCCGCCTTCCCCGCGGACGGGGGACGCACCAAGACCTCCGCGGCCTGGCTCATCGACAAGGCCGGTTTCACCAAGGGCTACGGCACGGGGCCGGCCCGCATCTCCACCAAACACACCCTCGCGCTCACCAACCGCGGCGGCGCGACCACCGAGGATCTCCTCGCGCTCGCCCGTGAGGTCGTCGACGGGGTGTACGAGGCATTCGGCGTCACGCTCGTCAACGAACCCGTGACGGTCGGCGTGAGCCTGTAGCAGGCGCGCGGCTCAGTACGCCACGCCCACGCCCTGCTTCACCGCGGCCGGATCGTCGATCAGTGCCAGCATCGCGTGTGCCACATCGGCCCGTGAGATGGTCCGGCCTCCGCGGGGGCTGCTGCCGTAGGCCGTCCGGTACTTCCCCGTCAGCGGCCCGTTGGTGAGCTTCGGAGGCCGTACGGACGTCCAGTCCGTCGCGCTCCGGGCCAGCGCGGCCTCCATCCGCGTCAGGTCCGCGTAGACCTCCTTGAGGATCGCGCCGACCACCTTGCGGAGCACCCGGTCCATCAGCGGGTCGTCGGCCGGCCGGGGGCCGACCGGGGCCGCGCTGACCACGAGCAGCCGCCGCGTCCCCTCGGCCTCCATCGCCTGCAGCACCGACCGGGTCAGCCGCTCGGCGACACCGTCGGCCTTCCGGCCGCGCGAGCCGAGCCCGGAGAGCACCGCGTCCCGGCCCGCGACCGCCTCGCGCAGCGCCTCCGGATCGTCGATGCGGGCCGCGGCGTGGACCTGTACATCGGAGAGCGGGACGGGCAGCCGCGCAGGATCACGGACCACCGCCGTCACCTCATGGCCCGCCGCCACCGCCTGCCGGACGATCTCCTGGCCGACACCGCCCGTCGCACCGAACACTGTGATCCTCATTGCGCACCCTCCCGGGGTGGGTAAGTATTCACTCACCCCTACGGTGAGTGGATACTCACCACCTCGTCAAGCTTCATTGGAGTGCACATGGAGCAGAAGCCGGCCCGCGTCCGCATAGTCGACGCCGCCCACCAGCTGATGCTCACCATCGGCCTGGCCCGCGCCACCACCAAGGAGATCGCCCGAGCCGCCGGCTGCTCGGAAGCCGCGCTCTACAAGCACTTCCCGAGCAAGGAGGAGCTGTTCGTGGCCGTACTCAAGGAACGGCTGCCCAAGCTCAACCCGCTGCTGAAGCAACTCATCGTGTCACCGGGGGCGGGGGAGCGGACCGTCGAGCAGAACCTCACCGAGATCGCCCGTCAGGCCGCCCTCTTCTACGAGCAGAGCTTCCCGATCGCCGCCTCGCTGTACGCCGAGCCCAGGCTCAGAGAACGCCACAACGACGCCATGAGGGAGCTTGGCACCGGCCCTCACATGCCCATCCGCGGCCTCGACGCGTATCTGCGCTCCGAACAGGCCGCCGGCCGGGTGCGGGCCGACGCGGACACCTACGCGGCCGCCTCGCTGCTCCTGGGTGCCTGTGCGCAGCGGGCCTTCGCCTACGAGGCCACGGAGGGCGGGGGACCGCCGCAGTCCCTCGACGCGTTCGCCGCGTCCGTGGCCGGGGCGCTGACGCGGGGGCTCGTGGCGTAGGCCGCACCCCTCGGCGGTCGGCCTCAGCCCGCCGGCTTCGACAGCCAGTCGTCGATGCCCGTCAGGAGCTCGGCCCGAACCGCGGCCGGAGCCGCGGAGCCCCGCACCGACTGCCGGGCCAGTTCCGCGAGCTCCTCGTCCGTGAACGCGTGGTGGCGCCGTACGAGGTCGTACTGCGCGGCCAGCCGGGAGCCGAAGAGCAGCGGATCGTCCGCGCCCAGCGCCATCGGCACCCCGGCGTCGAACAGAGTGCGCAGGGGCACGTCGGCGGGCTTCTCGTAGACGCCCAGCGCCACGTTCGACGCCGGGCACACCTCGCAGGTCACCCCCCGCTCCGCCAGTCTGCGCAACAGACGGGGGTCCTCGGCGGCCCGTACGCCGTGCCCGATCCGGGACGCGTCGAGATCGTCCAGACAGTCCCGCACGCTCGCGGGGCCGGCCAGCTCGCCACCGTGCGGGGCGGCCAGCAGACCGCCGTCGCGGGCGATGGCGAAGGCCCGGTCGAAATCCCGGGCCATCCCACGCCGCTCGTCGTTGGAGAGGCCGAATCCGACGACTCCCCGGTCCGCGTACCGCACCGCGAGCCGGGCCAGGGTCCGGGCGTCCAGCGGGTGCTTTATCCGGTTCGCCGCGATCACCACCCGGATCGGCAGACCGGTCTCGCGCGAGGCGCTGTCCACCGCGTCCAGGATGATCTCGATCGCCGGGATCAGCCCGCCGAGGAGTGGGGCGTACGAGGTGGGGTCGACCTGGATCTCCAGCCAGCCGGAGCCGTCCGCGACGTCCTCCTGGGCCGTCTCGCGCACGAGCCGCCGGATGTCCTCGGGGGCCCTCAGACAGGACCGGGCGATGTCGTAGAGCCGCTGGAAGCGGAACCATCCGCGCTCGTCCGTTGCCCGCAGTCGGGGCGGCTCGCCACCGGTCAGGGCCTCCGGCAGGTGCACGCCGTACTTGTCGGCGAGTTCGAGCAGGGTCGTGGGCCGCATCGACCCGGTGAAATGCAGGTGCAGGTGGGCCTTGGGCAACAGTCGTACATCACGCTCCATTGGGAGATCCTGCCGCACACCCGGGGTTCAGCGGTAGCCGCTTTCCCCATCGGGTTGACCCTCGAACAAGAAAGCGACCCCCGGCCGGAGCCGGGGGTCGCCCACTGAATTCAGGACGTGCTCAGGCCTTGGCCTCGCCCAGCAGCTTCTGGAGCCGCGAGACGCCCTCGACGAGATCGTCGTCGCCCAGGGCGTACGAGAGCCGCAGGTAGCCCGGCGTGCCGAAGGCCTCGCCCGGTACGACCGCGACCTCGGCCTCGTCCAGGATCAGCGCCGCCAGGTCGACCGAGGTGGCCGGGCGCTTGCCGCGGATCTCCTTGCCGAGCAGTTCCTTGACCGAGGGGTACGCGTAGAACGCGCCCTCGGGCTCCGGGCACAGCACGCCGTCGATCTCGTTGAGCATCCGGACGATCGTCTGCCGACGCCGGTCGAAGGCGGTCCGCATCTCGGCGACCGCGTCCAGGTTCCCGGAGACGGCGGCCAGCGCGGCGACCTGGGCGACGTTGGAGACGTTGGACGTGGCGTGCGACTGCAGGTTGGTCCCGGCCTTGACCACGTCCTTCGGGCCGATGAGCCAGCCCACGCGCCAGCCGGTCATCGCGTACGTCTTGGCGACGCCGTTGACCACGACGCACTTGTCGCGCAGGGCGGGAACGAGCGCGGGCAGCGAGGTGAACTTCGCGTCGCCGTAGACCAGGTGCTCGTAGATCTCGTCGGTGAGCACCCACAGGCCGTGCTCGACGGCCCACTCGCCGATCGCCTTGGCGTCGGCTTCGCTGTACACCGCACCGGTCGGGTTCGACGGGGAGACGAACAGGACGACCTTCGTGCGCTCGGTGCGCGCGGCCTCCAGCTGCTCGACGGAGACCCGGTAGCCGGTGGTCTCGTCGGCCACGACCTCCACCGGGACACCGCCGGCGAGACGGATCGACTCGGGGTACGTGGTCCAGTACGGAGCCGGGACGATGACCTCGTCGCCCGGGTCGAGGATCGCGGCGAACGCCTCGTAGATGGCCTGCTTGCCACCGTTGGTCACCAGGATCTGGGAGGTGTCGACCTCGTAGCCGGAGTCGCGCAGCGTCTTCTCCGCAATGGCGGCCTTGAGCTCCGGAAGGCCTCCCGCCGGGGTGTAGCGGTGGTACTTCGGGTTGCGGCAGGCCTCGACCGCGGCCTCGACGATGTAACCGGGGGTCGGGAAGTCGGGCTCACCGGCACCGAAGCCGATCACCGGACGGCCGGCGGCCTTGAGAGCCTTGGCCTTGGCGTCGACGGCGAGGGTGGCGGACTCGGAGATTGCACCGATGCGGGCGGAGACCCGGCGCTCGGACGGAGAAGTTGCAGCGCTCATGACCCCCATGGTCCCAGACCGCGATCCCTGTCGGCACAGGGGTTTCAGGGACCGGACAGGACTCGGACAGCATGCGGACAACAAGCGACCAGGAGTTGTCGGGAACTATCTGTTCGACGCCGGGCCGCTGAACACGTACACTCACCTGTCGTTGGCCTTCACCAGCCACATCGTTCTCGCACCCGGAGTATCCGGGAAGATGCGGTAGGTTGGTGGAAACCACAAAGGGTCGTAGCTCAATTGGTAGAGCACTGGTCTCCAAAACCAGCGGTTGGGGGTTCAAGTCCCTCCGGCCCTGCTACACACTCCCTCGCCAGGAAGTGTGCGCATGTACGTACTTCAATGCACCGCCGTGCGGCTCCACGGGCGCGGCACGGCCATGACCCGGAATCAGGTGAGTAGCGTGACGGACGCCGTGGGCTCCATCGACATGCCTGATGCCGAGGATGAAGTACCTGAGTCGAAGAAGAAGACTCGGAAGGGCGGCAAGCGCGGAAAGAAGGGCCCTCTGGGTCGTCTCGCGCTGTTCTACCGCCAGATCGTCGCCGAGTTGCGCAAGGTCGTCTGGCCGACTCGTAATCAGCTGACGACGTACACCACCGTGGTGATTGTCTTCGTCGTCGTCATGATCGGTCTGGTGACCGTGATTGACTTCGGGTTCCAGCGGGTCGTGAAGTACGTCTTCGGCTGATCCCGCGGAGGGCGCCTCATGGGCGCCCCTTTCGCATGTTCCACCCATTTGTATCCAGGAAGAAGCAGCCACCGTGTCTGACCCGAACCTGAACGACGCCGTCGAGCCGACGGCGGGCGCCTTCGAGTCCGCCGAGGACGAGCTCGACATCGTCGAGGCGGCGGACGCCGAGGAGCCGGACCAGGCGGAAGCTGCCGACGCCGCCGCAGGTGAGCCCGCCGAGCAGGCGGCCCTGCACACCGAGGACGACGACGAGGCCGCCGAGGCCGAGGACGGTTCCGAGGGCGACGAGAACGACGACGAGGCCGACGAGGAAGCCGCGGAGGAGGCCGAGCCGGCCGCCCCCGTCGACGCCGTCACGGCCCTGCGCGAGGAACTGCGCGGCCTTCCCGGCGAGTGGTACGTCATCCACACGTACGCCGGTTACGAGAAGCGTGTGAAGGCCAACCTGGAGCAGCGCGCCGTCTCGCTCAACGTCGAGGACTTCATCTACCAGGCCGAAGTGCCCGAGGAAGAGATCGTCCAGATCAAGAACGGCGAGCGCAAGAACGTCCGCCAGAACAAGCTGCCGGGCTACGTCCTGGTGCGCATGGATCTGACGAACGAGTCCTGGGGCGTCGTCCGCAACACTCCCGGCGTCACCGGCTTCGTGGGTAACGCCTACGACCCGTACCCGCTGACGCTCGACGAGATCGTCAAGATGCTCGCCCCGGAGGCCGAGGAGAAGGCCGCCCGCGAGGCCGCCGAGGCCGAGGGCAAGCCGGTTCCGTCCCGCAAGGTCGAGGTGCAGGTGCTCGACTTCGAGGTGGGCGACTCGGTCACCGTCACCGACGGCCCGTTCGCGACGCTGCAGGCGACGATCAACGAGATCAACGCCGACTCGAAGAAGGTCAAGGGTCTCGTCGAGATCTTCGGCCGCGAGACCCCGGTCGAGCTCAGCTTCGACCAGATCCAGAAGAACTAGCGGCTTTCCGCCAGATTCTGGACACATGCCTACCCAGCAGGTCAGACCGGCTCCACGGCCGGTCTGACCTGCTCGGTTTTTGGTCGCGCAGCCATACCCGTTATCGTTGTGCGGTATGCCTCCATCCGGATGACCGGACGGCGGCGAAACACTCTCACTAGGACCCGGAGAGAGCAATGCCTCCCAAGAAGAAGAAGGTCACGGGGCTTATCAAGCTCCAGATCAACGCCGGTGCGGCCAACCCGGCCCCGCCGGTCGGCCCCGCGCTCGGCCAGCACGGCGTCAACATCATGGAGTTCTGCAAGGCCTACAACGCCGCGACCGAGTCGCAGCGTGGCATGGTCGTGCCGGTGGAGATCACGGTCTACGAGGACCGCTCCTTCACCTTCGTCACCAAGACTCCGCCGGCCGCGAAGCTGATCCTCAAGGCCGCGGGCGTGGACAAGGGCTCCGGCGAGCCGCACAAGACCAAGGTCGCCAAGCTGACGGCTGCCCAGGTCCGTGAGATCGCCACGACGAAGCTCCCCGACCTGAACGCCAACGACCTCGACGCCGCGTCGAAGATTATCGCTGGCACCGCCCGTTCCATGGGCATCACGGTCGAAGGCTGATTCAGCCCCTCACGTCCTCAGTGGTAGGGCCAAGCGCTGGCCCGCACCACGACTCCACACCCTGAAACCACAGGAGCAGAAGTGAAGCGCAGCAAGAACCTCCGCGCTGCGGACGCCAAGGTCGACCGGGCGCGCAACTACGCCCCGCTCGAGGCCGTCCGTCTCGCCAAGGAGACCGCCTCCACCAAGTTCGACGGCACCGTCGAGGTCGCGTTCTGCCTGGGTGTCGACCCTCGCAAGGCCGACCAGATGGTCCGTGGCACCGTGAACCTCCCGCACGGCACCGGCAAGACCGCCCGGGTCCTGGTCTTCGCGACCGGTGACCGTGCTGCGGCCGCGGAAGCCGCGGGCGCCGACATCGTCGGCGCCGACGAGCTCATCGACGAGGTGGCGAAGGGCCGTCTGGACTTCGACGCCGTCGTCGCCACCCCGGACCTCATGGGCAAGGTCGGCCGCCTCGGCCGGGTGCTCGGTCCGCGTGGTCTGATGCCGAACCCGAAGACCGGCACCGTCACCCCCGACGTCGTGAAGGCTGTCAACGACATCAAGGGCGGCAAGATCGAGTTCCGCGTCGACAAGCACTCGAACCTGCACTTCATCATCGGCAAGGTCTCGTTCGACGACACCAAGCTGGTGGAGAACTACGCAGCGGCGCTGGAGGAGATCCTCCGTCTGAAGCCGTCCGCCGCCAAGGGCCGCTACATCAAGAAGGCCACCCTGGCCACCACGATGGGCCCCGGCATCCCGCTGGACGCCAACCGCACCCGTAACCTCCTCGTCGAGGAGGACCCGGCCTCCGTCTGAGCCCCAGCGCTCGGCAGCAAGCCGCGTCACGTGTGACATTGACGGGCCCCGCAACCTTTCAAGGTGCGGGGCCCGTCTTCGTATCCGTATGTAGCCGGTGGCTGTGTCGGAGCTGTGCGTTAGCGTGAGGCTCCGAGAGCCGAACGAGGGGTGGAATTGGACATGAGGACTAGTACCGTGCGGCGCGTGGGTCTGTCGGTAGCGGTGGCGGCGGCATTGACGTCGGTCGCGGCCTGCGGCGGATCGGACGACAAGGGCGGGGAGAACCGCGGCAGCGCCGTGGTGAAGGCCGACCCGATAGCCGCGTTGCTCGATGTGCAGAAGAAGACCGGTGGGGAGAGCTCGGCGAAGGTCGAGGGCACCACGCAGATGGGCGCCATCATGTCCATGAAGCAGACCGGCACCGTCGACTGGACCGACGGTCTCACCGGCACCATGGAGATCACGTACACCGGCGGCACCATGGCGGACGCCATGAAGCAGAACGGTGGCACGGGCGCCATGCAGGCCCGCTATTTCAAGGACGGCTACGCCGTCAACATGGGCGAGGCCTTCGCCAGGCAGGCCGGCGGCAAGCACTGGATCAACTATGCCTACGCCGACCTCGCCAAGCTTGCCGGCGCCTCCGGCGAGGCGATGAAGCAGCAGATGCAGAACACCACCCCCGACCAGGGTGTGAAGTCCCTGCTGGCCTCCGGTGACGTGAAGAAGGTCGGCCAGGAGGACGTACGCGGCGTGTCCACCACGCACTACTCCGGCACTGTCGACGTCGCCGCGCTGACCGCGAAGAACTCCAGGCTCGACGCCGACCAGCTCGACCAGCTGAAGAAGCAGCTGAACGACGCCGGGATCACCACGGAGCAGGTCGACATCTGGGTCGACGAGAACGATCTGCTGGTCAAGAAGACCGAGCGCGGCCAGATGAAGACCGGCGAGCTGAATTCGACGGTGTACTACAGCGACTACGGCACGAAGGTCGCGGTCGAGGCGCCCCCGGCCAATGACACGGTCGACTTCACGGATCTCGTGAAGCAGCAGCAGGGTGCCGCCGGGGGAGCCGGCTGAGACCGTCCGGCGACCGGGGTGACGCAGCTCCGCGGTCGTCGGACGGCCCGAACCTCCCGCACCGCCCGAACAGAGACGGATTTGCCCGGCGCGACATCGGTCGCGTACTCTCCTACAGAAGCCAAAGACCGCTGGTCGTTGCTGGGCTCTCGCAAGAGGGAACAGCAACCGAAGGATCCGTCGAGTACGGGCGACCCGCGCAGGTGACTGTGGAAAGCTCCCGGACTTCGTTCGGTCGAGCTACGCCCTGGCGCCTGCGCCGGGGCGTTCGTCTTTCCCGGCCCCTTCTGAGCGGTCCTCATCACCCGGAAGGAGGCCGACGCTCATGGCAAGGCCCGACAAGGCTGCCGCGGTAGCCGAGCTGACGGACCAGTTCCGCAGCTCGAACGCCGCCGTGCTGACCGAGTACCGGGGTCTCACCGTGGCGCAGCTCAAGACGCTGCGTCGTTCGCTCGGTGAGAACGCCCAGTACGCCGTGGTGAAGAACACGCTGACCAAGATTGCGGCCAACGAGGCCGGGATCACTTCGCTGGACGACCAGTTCACTGGTCCGACGGCGGTTGCCTTCATCACCGGTGACCCGGTGGAGTCGGCGAAGGGTCTTCGTGACTTCGCCAAGGAAAACCCCAACCTCATCATCAAGGGCGGTGTCCTTGATGGTAAGGCGCTGACCGCGGATGAGATCAAGAAGCTCGCGGACCTCGAGTCCCGCGAGGTTCTGCTCGCCAAGCTGGCGGGCGCCATGAAGGGCAAGCAGACTCAGGCTGCTCAGGTCTTCCAGGCGCTCCCGTCGAAGTTCGTCCGCACCGCGGAGGCGCTTCGTGCCAAGCAGGCCGAGCAGGGCGGTGCCGAGTAATTCGGCTCGCGCAATGATCGTCGCCTGACCGGGCGACGGTCGCAGCGGGCCGAACGTACGCCCGCCTACATGTAACTCCGGCACCTGCCGAATTAGTGGAAGGACGCCATCATGGCGAAGCTGTCCCAGGACGACCTGCTCGCGCAGTTCGAAGAGATGACCCTCATCGAGCTCTCCGAGTTCGTGAAGGCCTTCGAGGAGAAGTTCGACGTCACCGCCGCCGCTGCGGTCGCCGTCGCCGCCCCGGGTGCCCCCGGTGCCGCCGCTGAGGCCGTCGAGGAGCAGGACGAGTTCGACGTCATCCTCACCGGCGCCGGCGAGAAGAAGATCCAGGTCATCAAGGTCGTGCGTGAGCTGACCTCGCTGGGCCTGAAGGAGGCCAAGGACCTCGTCGACGGCACCCCGAAGCCGGTCCTCGAGAAGGTCGCCAAGGAGGCCGCCGAGAAGGCTGCCGAGTCCCTCAAGGCCGCCGGCGCTTCCGTCGAGGTCAAGTGACTCAAGGAGTCCGCTGACTCCTCCTGACTGCCCGCGCCGCACGGCACGGACGTCAAACGACGAAGGGCGATCACCCATCCGGGTGGTCGCCCTTCGTCGTACCCGCGACGGCTGCCTTGCTCTTCCTGCGGCGACGAGTATGGTGATCATCGCCGTTGCCTCTCGGGGCCGGTCGTCCGGCGCAGGAAGTGGCCGGGCGATGGAACCGCGGCATTGTCCCGGCAGGGGGGCCTTGACGAACGGCACGAGGCGCGCAATTCTCAGGACGCGTCGTCACATCGGTCCAAATCCGAGGCATGGATCGTGGACGAAGAGGGCAGTAATGAAGAGCGCACCGCGCGCACCGGCTAGTCATAGGTGTTGAGAACAGCTGTTGAGAGCTACGAGGGTCTCTGAGAACCCCGACTGGACATCAGTGTGCCGTTTGGCTACACTGACCCTTTGCGCTGCCTGTTAGCTGCCTCCTGCCCGTCACCAGAGGCATGCCCACGCTTGAGCACCCATGACCGACCGTCTCTGACCTGGCCGTTTTCGGCCGAATCAGAAACAGACCGTCTCTGTGTCCAGCTTGGGACCGGTACGCGCGTAGTGAGTCCGAGCCCTCGGAAGGACCCCCTCTTGGCCGCCTCGCGCAACGCCTCGACCGCGAATACGAACAACGGTGCCAGCACCGCCCCGCTGCGCATCTCCTTTGCAAAGATCAAGGAGCCCCTCGAGGTTCCGAACCTCCTCGCGCTGCAGACCGAGAGCTTTGACTGGCTCCTCGGCAATGCCGCCTGGAAGGCTCGCGTCGAGGCTGCTCTGGACAGTGGACAAGACGTCCCCACCAAGTCCGGCCTGGAGGAAATCTTCGAGGAGATTTCACCGATCGAGGACTTCTCCGGGTCGATGTCGCTTACGTTCCGCGACCACCGCTTCGAGCCCCCGAAGAACTCGATCGACGAGTGCAAGGAGCGCGACTTCACGTTCGCCGCCCCGCTCTTCGTCACGGCCGAGTTCACCAACAACGAGACCGGCGAGATCAAGTCCCAGACGGTCTTCATGGGCGACTTCCCGCTCATGACCAACAAGGGCACCTTCGTCATCAACGGCACCGAGCGTGTCGTCGTGTCGCAGCTGGTCCGCTCGCCGGGTGTCTACTTCGACTCCTCCATCGACAAGACGTCCGACAAGGACATCTTCTCCGCCAAGATCATCCCCTCCCGGGGTGCCTGGCTCGAGATGGAGATCGACAAGCGCGACATGGTCGGTGTCCGCATCGACCGCAAGCGCAAGCAGTCCGTGACCGTCCTGCTCAAGGCTCTCGGTTGGACGACCGAGCAGATCCTGGAGGAGTTCGGCGAGTACGAGTCCATGCGCGCCACCCTGGAGAAGGACCACACCCAGGGCCAGGACGACGCGCTGCTCGACATCTACCGCAAGCTGCGTCCGGGCGAGCCCCCGACCCGCGAGGCCGCGCAGACGCTGCTGGAGAACCTCTACTTCAACCCGAAGCGCTACGACCTGGCGAAGGTCGGCCGCTACAAGGTGAACAAGAAGCTCGGCGCGAACGAGCCGCTGGACGCCGGCGTGCTCACCACCGACGACGTCATCGCCACCATCAAGTACCTGGTGAAGCTGCACGCCGGTGAGACCGAGACGGTCGGCGAGTCCGGTCGCTCGATCATGGTCGAGACCGACGACATCGACCACTTCGGCAATCGTCGTATCCGTAACGTCGGTGAGCTGATCCAGAACCAGGTCCGTACGGGTCTCGCCCGTATGGAGCGCGTCGTGCGCGAGCGCATGACCACCCAGGACGTCGAGGCGATCACGCCGCAGACCCTGATCAACATCCGGCCGGTCGTCGCCTCCATCAAGGAGTTCTTCGGCACCAGCCAGCTGTCCCAGTTCATGGACCAGAACAACCCGCTCTCGGGCCTGACGCACAAGCGTCGTCTCAACGCGCTGGGCCCGGGTGGTCTCTCCCGTGAGCGGGCCGGCTTCGAGGTCCGTGACGTGCACCCGTCGCACTACGGACGCATGTGCCCGATCGAGACGCCCGAAGGCCCGAACATCGGTCTGATCGGTTCGCTGGCCTCGTACGGCCGCATCAACGCGTTCGGCTTCATCGAGACGCCGTACCGCAAGGTCGTCGAGGGCCAGGTCACCGACGAGGTGGACTACCTGACCGCCGACGAGGAGGACCGCTTCGTCATCGCGCAGGCCAACGCGCCGCTGACCGACGACCTCCGGTTCGTCGAGCCCCGAGTGCTGGTCCGCCGCCGTGGTGGCGAGGTCGACTACGTGCCCGGCACGGACGTCGACTACATGGACGTCTCGCCCCGCCAGATGGTGTCCGTCGCCACCGCGATGATCCCCTTCCTGGAGCACGACGACGCGAACCGTGCCCTCATGGGCGCGAACATGATGCGTCAGGCGGTGCCGCTGATCAAGTCGGAGGCCCCGCTCGTCGGCACTGGCATGGAGTACCGCTGCGCCACCGACGCCGGTGACGTGCTCAAGGCCGAGAAGGACGGTGTGGTCCAGGAGGTCTCCGCGGACTACATCACCGTGACCAACGACGACGGCACGTACACCACGTACCGCATCGCCAAGTTCATGCGCTCCAACCAGGGCACCTCGGTCAACCAGAAGGTTGTCGTCTCCGAGGGCGACCGGGTCGTCACCGACCAGGTTCTCGCCGACGGTCCGGCCACCGAGAACGGTGAGATGGCCCTCGGCAAGAACCTGCTCGTGGCGTTCATGCCGTGGGAGGGTCACAACTACGAGGACGCGATCATCCTGTCGCAGCGCCTCGTGCAGGACGACGTCCTCTCCTCGATCCACATCGAGGAGCACGAGGTCGACGCCCGTGACACCAAGCTCGGCCCGGAGGAGATCACCCGGGACATCCCGAACGTCTCCGAAGAGGTCCTCGCCGACCTCGACGAGCGCGGCATCATCCGTATCGGTGCCGAGGTCGTCGCCGGCGACATCCTCGTCGGCAAGGTCACGCCCAAGGGCGAGACCGAGCTGACCCCCGAGGAGCGCCTGCTCCGCGCGATCTTCGGTGAGAAGGCGCGCGAGGTGCGCGACACCTCGCTGAAGGTGCCGCACGGTGAGATCGGCAAGGTCATCGGCGTCCGCGTCTTCGACCGCGAAGAGGGCGACGAGCTGCCGCCGGGCGTGAACCAGCTGGTCCGCGTCTACGTCGCGCAGAAGCGCAAGATCACCGATGGTGACAAGCTCGCCGGCCGACACGGCAACAAGGGCGTCATCTCGAAGATCCTGCCGATCGAGGACATGCCGTTCCTGGAGGACGGCACCCCGGTCGACATCATCCTCAACCCGCTGGGTGTCCCGTCCCGAATGAACCCGGGACAGGTCCTGGAGATCCACCTCGGCTGGCTCGCCAGCCGCGGCTGGGACGTCTCCGGTCTCGGTGAGGAGTGGGCCAAGCGCCTGCAGGCCATCGGCGCCGACCAGGTCGCCCCCGGCACCAACGTCGCCACCCCCGTCTTCGACGGTGCGCGCGAGGACGAGATCTCCGGTCTCTTCGAGGCCACGATCCCGAACCGCGACGGCGACCGCCTGGTGCAGCCCTCCGGCAAGGCCCATCTGTTCGACGGCCGCTCCGGCGAGCCGTTCCCGGAGCCGGTCTCGGTCGGGTACATGTACATCCTCAAGCTGCACCACCTCGTCGACGACAAGCTGCACGCTCGTTCGACGGGCCCGTACTCCATGATCACCCAGCAGCCGCTGGGTGGTAAGGCCCAGTTCGGTGGACAGCGCTTCGGTGAGATGGAGGTGTGGGCCCTTGAGGCTTACGGCGCCGCATACGCCCTCCAGGAACTGCTGACGATCAAGTCCGACGACGTGACCGGCCGCGTGAAGGTCTACGAGGCGATCGTCAAGGGCGAGAACATCCCCGAGCCCGGCATTCCCGAGTCCTTCAAGGTGCTCATCAAGGAAATGCAGTCGCTCTGCCTCAATGTGGAGGTGCTGTCCTCGGACGGCATGTCCATCGAGATGCGCGACACGGACGAGGACGTCTTCCGCGCGGCGGAGGAGCTCGGTATCGACCTGTCCCGGCGCGAGCCGAGCAGCGTCGAAGAGGTCTGACGGGTTGGCCGGCCGGATCCCCGTGATCCGGCCGGCTCTCCCCGGACCCGTTCAGACCATTGCTGAAGTGCCCCGATTTCTCGCGTGACGCGAGGGGGCTCGAACCCCCGAAAGAGGGATTGACGACAAGTGCTCGACGTCAACTTCTTCGACGAGCTGCGGATCGGCCTTGCCACCGCGGACGACATCCGGACCTGGTCCCACGGCGAAGTGAAGAAGCCGGAGACCATCAACTACCGCACGCTCAAGCCCGAAAAGGACGGACTCTTCTGCGAGAAGATCTTCGGTCCGACCCGGGACTGGGAGTGCTACTGCGGCAAGTACAAGCGTGTCCGCTTCAAGGGCATCATCTGTGAGCGCTGTGGCGTCGAGGTCACGCGCGCCAAGGTGCGCCGTGAGCGCATGGGTCACATCGAGCTTGCCGCTCCCGTCACCCACATCTGGTACTTCAAGGGCGTCCCGTCGCGCCTGGGCTACCTGCTGGACCTCGCGCCGAAGGACCTCGAGAAGGTCATCTACTTCGCCGCCTACATGATCACGTTCGTGGACGAGGAGCGCCGTACGCGCGACCTGCCCTCGCTGGAGGCGCACGTCTCCGTCGAGCGCCAGCAGGTCGAGAACCGTCGCGACTCCGACCTCGAGGCCCGTGCCAAGAAGCTCGAGACCGACCTGGCCGAGCTGGAGGCCGAGGGCGCCAAGGCAGACGTGCGCCGCAAGGTGCGCGAGGGTGCCGAGCGTGAGATGAAGCAGCTGCGCGACCGTGCGCAGCGCGAGATCGACCGCCTCGACGAGGTGTGGAGCCGCTTCAAGAACCTCAAGGTCCAGGACCTGGAGGGCGACGAGCTGCTCTACCGCGAGCTGCGTGACCGCTTCGGCACGTACTTCGACGGCTGCATGGGCGCCGCCGCTCTGCAGAAGCGCCTGGAGTCGTTCGACCTCGACGAGGAGGCCGAGCGCCTCCGCGAGATCATCCGTACCGGCAAGGGCCAGAAGAAGACCCGTGCGCTCAAGCGCCTCAAGGTCGTCTCCGCGTTCCTGCAGACCAGCAACAAGCCCAAGGGCATGGTGCTCGACTGCGTGCCGGTCATCCCGCCGGACCTGCGTCCGATGGTGCAGCTGGACGGTGGCCGCTTCGCGACCTCCGACCTGAACGACCTGTACCGCCGTGTGATCAACCGCAACAACCGCCTCAAGCGTCTCCTCGACCTCGGTGCCCCCGAGATCATCGTGAACAACGAGAAGCGGATGCTGCAGGAGGCCGTCGACGCGCTGTTCGACAACGGCCGCCGCGGTCGCCCGGTCACCGGTCCCGGCAACCGCCCGCTCAAGTCCCTCAGCGACATGCTGAAGGGCAAGCAGGGTCGATTCCGTCAGAACCTTCTCGGTAAGCGTGTGGACTACTCCGCGCGTTCCGTGATCGTCGTCGGCCCGCAGCTCAAGCTGCACCAGTGCGGTCTGCCGAAGGCCATGGCGCTGGAGCTCTTCAAGCCGTTCGTGATGAAGCGCCTGGTCGACCTGAACCACGCGCAGAACATCAAGTCGGCCAAGCGCATGGTCGAGCGTGGCCGCACCGTGGTGTACGACGTCCTCGAAGAGGTCATCGCCGAGCACCCGGTGCTGCTGAACCGTGCGCCGACGCTGCACCGTCTCGGCATCCAGGCCTTCGAGCCGCAGCTGGTCGAGGGCAAGGCCATTCAGATCCACCCGCTCGTCTGCACCGCGTTCAACGCGGACTTCGACGGTGACCAGATGGCCGTGCACCTGCCGCTCTCCGCGGAGGCGCAGGCCGAGGCCCGCATCCTGATGCTGTCCTCGAACAACATCCTGAAGCCGGCCGACGGTCGTCCCGTCACCATGCCGACCCAGGACATGGTGCTGGGCCTGTTCTTCCTCACCACGGACGAGGAGGAGCGCAAGGTCGTCGGCCAGGGCCGTTCCTTCGGTTCCACGGCCGAGGCGATCATGGCCTTCGACGCCCGCGAGCTGTCGCTCCAGGCGAAGGTCGACATCCGCTTCCCGGTGGGCACCATCCCGCCGCGCGGCTGGGTGCCGCCGGTCGCCGAGGAAGGTGAGCAGGAGTACCAGCAGGGCGACACGTTCCGGCTGCGTACGTCCCTGGGCCGCGCGCTCTTCAACGAGCTGCTGCCCGAGGACTACCCGTTCGTCGACTACTCGGTCGGCAAGAAGCAGCTCTCCGAGATCGTCAACGACCTCGCCGAGCGCTACCCCAAGGTCATCGTGGCGGCGACGCTCGACAACCTGAAGGCGGCGGGCTTCTACTGGGCGACCCGTTCCGGTGTCACCGTGGCCATCTCCGACGTCGTGGTCCCCGAGGCCAAGAAGGCGATCGTCGCGGGCTACGAGGCGCAGGACGAGAAGGTCCAGAAGCAGTACGAGCGCGGTCTGATCACCAAGGACGAGCGCACGCAGGAGCTCATCGCGATCTGGACCAAGGCGACCAACGAGGTTGCCGAGGCGATGAACGCGAACTTCCCCAAGACGAACCCCATCTTCATGATGGTTGACTCGGGTGCCCGAGGAAACATGATGCAGATGCGTCAGATCGCCGGTATGCGTGGTCTGGTGTCCAACGCCAAGAACGAGACGATCCCGCGTCCCATCAAGGCGTCCTTCCGTGAGGGCCTCACCGTTCTGGAGTACTTCATCTCCACGCACGGTGCCCGTAAGGGTCTGGCGGACACCGCCCTGCGTACCGCCGACTCGGGTTACCTGACCCGTCGTCTGGTGGACGTCTCGCAGGACGTGATCATTCGCGAGGAGGACTGCGGCACCGACCGCGGCCTCAAGCTGAAGATCGCCGTCAAGGGTGCGGACGGTGTGCTCCGCAAGACGGAGGACGTCGAGACCTCGGTCTACGCCCGGATGCTCGCCGAGGACGTCGTCGTCGACGGCAAGGTCATCGCGCCTGCCAACGTCGACCTCGGTGACGTCCTGATCGACGCCCTGGTGGGCGCCGGCGTCAAGGAGGTCAAGACCCGTTCGGTCCTGACCTGTGAGTCCGCGGTCGGCACCTGTGCCTTCTGCTACGGACGCTCGCTCGCCACCGGCAAGCTGGTCGACATCGGTGAGGCGGTCGGCATCATCGCCGCCCAGTCCATCGGTGAGCCCGGTACCCAGCTGACGATGCGTACCTTCCACACCGGTGGTGTGGCCGGTGACGACATCACCCAGGGTCTGCCCCGAGTCGTCGAGCTCTTCGAAGCCCGTACGCCCAAGGGTGTCGCCCCGATCTCGGAGGCAGCCGGCCGCGTCCGTATCGAGGAGACCGAGAAGACCAAGAAGCTCGTCGTCACCCCGGACGACGGCAGCGACGAGACGGCGTTCCCGATCTCGAAGCGTGCCCGTCTGCTGGTGGGCGAGGGCGATCACGTCGAGGTGGGCCAGAAGCTCACCGTGGGTGCCACCAACCCGCACGACGTGCTGCGGATCCTCGGTCAGCGCGCGGTCCAGGTCCACCTGGTCGGCGAGGTCCAGAAGGTCTACAACTCGCAGGGTGTGTCGATCCACGACAAGCACATCGAGATCATCATCCGGCAGATGCTGCGCCGTGTGACGATCATCGAGTCCGGCGACGCGGAGCTGCTGCCTGGCGAGCTCGTCGAGCGCTCGAAGTTCGAGACCGAGAACCGTCGTGTGGTCACCGAGGGCGGTCACCCCGCCTCCGGCCGTCCGCAGCTGATGGGTATCACCAAGGCCTCGCTCGCCACCGAGTCGTGGCTGTCGGCGGCGTCCTTCCAGGAGACGACCAGGGTTCTGACCGACGCGGCGATCAACGCCAAGTCGGACTCCCTGATCGGCCTCAAGGAGAACGTCATCATCGGTAAGCTCATCCCGGCCGGTACGGGTCTGTCCCGCTACCGCAACATCCGGGTCGAGCCGACCGAGGAGGCCAAGGCCGCGATGTACTCGGCCGTCGGCTACGACGACATCGACTACTCGCCGTTCGGCACCGGCTCCGGCCAGGCCGTTCCGCTGGAGGACTACGACTACGGTCCGTACAACCAGTAAGCGAGTCGCTTGATCGATCGGAGGGCGGTCATCCCGTTGCGTACGGGGTGGCCGCCCTTCGGCGTGTCGCGATGCTCTCCGGAGTGTGGTATTTCACGGCCGCGGCGCGTTCCGCACGCCGGCCGGGGTCCGGGGCGGCGCGCGAGCGGGGCCGTGGGTGCCCTGTACGGGGCCGTACGGGGCCGTACAGGGTTCGGAGGCCTTCGAGGCCCGAATTACGGGTGGGGACAAGCCAGGCGCCCGTGGCGGCGTGTACCGGTGGACAGTATTTGTTTTGACCGGAGTCGACGAGGTAGGTACGCTCAGACCTTGTGCCTGGGGTGTGTCTGGGCTCGTGTGCGTGTCCTCAACCGCATGGCGAGTCCGTCAGTGGCCACCGTGATCTGCGCTCTTTCTGTCTTGCGGCAGGAGCCTGCAGCATTCGACACACCCGACCGCGTGGGTCGGTGACGTTCCAGGTTAGTTTCACGAACGGCACACAGAAACCGGAGAAGTAGTGCCTACGATCCAGCAGCTGGTCCGGAAGGGCCGGCAGGACAAGGTCGAGAAGAACAAGACGCCCGCACTCGAGGGTTCGCCCCAGCGCCGCGGCGTCTGCACGCGTGTGTTCACGACCACCCCGAAGAAGCCGAACTCGGCACTCCGCAAGGTCGCGCGTGTGCGTCTGACCTCCGGTATCGAGGTCACGGCCTACATCCCGGGTGAGGGACACAACCTGCAGGAGCACTCCATCGTGCTCGTGCGTGGTGGCCGTGTGAAGGACCTGCCGGGTGTTCGTTACAAGATCATCCGCGGCTCGCTCGACACCCAGGGTGTCAAGAACCGCAAGCAGGCCCGCAGCCGCTACGGCGCCAAGAAGGAGAAGTAAGAATGCCTCGTAAGGGCCCCGCCCCGAAGCGCCCGGTCATCATCGACCCGGTCTACGGTTCTCCTCTTGTCACCTCGCTGATCAACAAGATCCTGCTCAACGGCAAGCGTTCCACTGCCGAGCGGATCGTGTACGGCGCCATGGAAGGCCTCCGCGAGAAGACCGGCAACGACCCGGTCATCACGCTGAAGCGCGCGCTTGAGAACGTCAAGCCCTCGCTCGAGGTCAAGTCCCGCCGTGTCGGTGGCGCCACCTACCAGGTGCCGATCGAGGTCAAGCCCGGTCGCGCCTCCACCCTCGCGCTGCGCTGGCTCGTGGGTTACTCCCGCGCCCGCCGCGAGAAGACCATGACCGAGCGTCTCATGAACGAGCTGCTCGACGCCTCCAACGGTCTTGGCGCTGCCGTCAAGAAGCGCGAGGACACCCACAAGATGGCCGAGTCCAACAAGGCCTTCGCGCACTACCGCTGGTAGTCGCTACCCACATCGAAACCGAGAGAAGACTGAGCCATATGGCCACCACTTCGCTTGACCTGGCCAAGGTCCGCAACATCGGGATCATGGCCCACATCGACGCGGGCAAGACGACCACCACCGAGCGGATCCTCTTTTACACCGGTGTCAGCTACAAGATCGGTGAAACCCACGAGGGTTCCGCCACGATGGACTGGATGGAGCAGGAGCAGGAGCGCGGCATCACCATCACGTCCGCCGCGACGACCTGCCACTGGCCGCTGAATGATGTTGACCACACCATCAACATCATCGACACCCCGGGACACGTGGACTTCACCGTCGAGGTGGAGCGTTCGCTCCGCGTCCTCGACGGCGCCGTCACCGTGTTCGACGGTGTGGCGGGCGTCGAGCCGCAGTCCGAGACCGTCTGGCGACAGGCGGACCGCTACGGCGTGCCCCGCATCTGCTTCGTCAACAAGCTCGACCGCACCGGCGCCGATTTCCTTCGCTGCGTCGGCATGATCGTGGACCGCCTCGGTGCGGTTCCGCTGGTCATGCAGCTCCCTATCGGTGCCGAAGCCGACTTCAAGGGCGTCATCGACCTCGTGTCGATGAAGGCCTTCGTCTGGTCGGACGACGCGCCCAAGGGCGAGATGTACGACACGATCGAGATCCCCGAGACCCACGTCGAGGCGGCTGACGAGTGGCGCGCGAAGCTGCTCGAGGCCGTCTCCGAGAACGACGACCAGATGATGGAGCTGTACCTGGAGGGCGTCGAGCCCACCGAGGAGCAGCTGCACGAGGCGATCCGTCGGATCACCCTCGCATCGAAGGGCAGTGCCGACTCGGTCACCGTCACCCCGGTGTTCTGTGGCACGGCGTTCAAGAACAAGGGCGTCCAGCCCCTGCTCGACGCGGTCGTCCGTTACCTGCCCTCCCCCCTGGACGTCGAGGCCATCGAGGGCCACGACGTCAAGGACCCCGAGGTCGTCGTCAAGCGCAAGCCCTCGGACGACGAGCCGTTCTCCGGCCTGGCGTTCAAGATCGCGAGCGACCCGCACCTCGGCAAGCTCACCTTCGTCCGGATCTACTCCGGTCGCCTCGAGGCCGGCACCGCGGTGCTGAACTCGGTCAAGGGCAAGAAGGAGCGCATCGGCAAGATCTACCGCATGCACGCGAACAAGCGTGAGGAGATCGCGTCGGTGGGCGCCGGCGACATCATCGCCGTCATGGGCCTGAAGCAGACCACCACCGGTGAGACGCTGTGTGACGACAAGAACCCGGTCATCCTGGAGTCCATGGACTTCCCGGCGCCGGTCATTCAGGTCGCCATCGAGCCCAAGTCCAAGGGCGACCAGGAGAAGCTGGGTGTCGCCATCCAGCGCCTCTCCGAGGAGGACCCGTCCTTCCAGGTGCACTCCGACGAGGAGACCGGCCAGACCATCATCGGTGGTATGGGCGAGCTTCACCTCGATGTGCTCGTCGACCGCATGAAGCGCGAGTTCCGCGTCGAGGCGAACGTCGGCAAGCCGCAGGTCGCGTACCGCGAGACGATCCGCAAGGCCGTCGAGCGCATCGACTACACGCACAAGAAGCAGACTGGTGGTACCGGCCAGTTCGCGAAGGTGCAGATCGCCCTTGAGCCCATCGAGGGTGGCGACGCGTCCTACGAGTTCGTCAACAAGGTCACCGGTGGCCGCATCCCCCGTGAGTACATCCCCTCGGTGGACGCGGGTGCGCAGGAAGCCATGCAGTTCGGCATCCTGGCCGGTTACGAGATGGTGGGCGTCCGCGTCACCCTTCTCGACGGTGGCTACCACGAGGTCGACTCCTCCGAGCTCGCCTTCAAGATCGCCGGTTCGCAGGCGTTCAAGGAGGGTGCTCGCAAGGCGTCCCCCGTGCTCCTGGAGCCGATGATGGCCGTCGAGGTCACCACGCCCGAGGACTACATGGGCGATGTCATCGGCGACCTCAACTCCCGCCGTGGCCAGATCCAGGCCATGGAGGAGCGCAGCGGCGCTCGCGTCGTGAAGGGCCTCGTGCCCCTCTCGGAGATGTTCGGCTACGTCGGAGACCTCCGCAGCAAGACCTCGGGTCGCGCAAGCTACTCGATGCAGTTCGACTCCTACGCCGAGGTTCCGCGGAACGTCGCCGAGGAGATCATCGCGAAGGCCAAGGGCGAGTAACTCACCCGAGCTCACGCTTTAGGCTTGTCACCGGAGCCTCGTGGGGCATTCGTCGCGGAGCGCAAGCAATGCGGTGAATGCCCCCGGCACCGGCATCCCAGCAAAGATCACCTGGCGCCGATGAAGCAAGGCGTACAGAACCACTCCACAGGAGGACCCAGTGGCGAAGGCGAAGTTCGAGCGGACTAAGCCGCACGTCAACATCGGCACCATCGGTCACATCGACCACGGTAAGACGACCCTCACGGCCGCCATTACCAAGGTGCTGCACGACGCGTACCCGGAACTGAACGAGGCCTCGGCCTTCGACCAGATCGACAAGGCTCCCGAAGAGCGCCAGCGCGGTATCACGATCTCGATCTCGCACGTCGAGTACCAGACCGAGCAGCGTCACTACGCGCACGTCGACTGCCCGGGTCACGCGGACTACATCAAGAACATGATCACGGGTGCGGCGCAGATGGACGGCGCCATCCTCGTGGTCGCCGCCACCGACGGCCCGATGCCGCAGACCAAGGAGCACGTGCTCCTGGCCCGCCAGGTCGGCGTTCCGTACATCGTCGTCGCCCTGAACAAGGCCGACATGGTGGACGACGAGGAGATCCTGGAGCTCGTCGAGCTCGAGGTCCGTGAGCTCCTCTCCGAGTACGAGTTCCCGGGCGACGACCTGCCGGTCATCAAGGTCTCGGCGCTCAAGGCGCTCGAGGGCGACAAGGAGTGGGGCCAGACCGTCCTCGACCTGATGAAGGCCGTCGACGAGAACATCCCGCAGCCCGAGCGTGACGTCGACAAGCCGTTCCTGATGCCGATCGAGGACGTCTTCACGATCACCGGTCGTGGCACCGTCGTCACCGGTCGTATCGAGCGTGGCATCCTCAAGGTCAACGAGACCGTCGACATCGTCGGTATCAAGACCGAGAAGACCACCACCACGGTCACCGGCATCGAGATGTTCCGCAAGCTGCTCGACGAGGGTCAGGCCGGTGAGAACGTCGGTCTGCTCCTCCGTGGCATCAAGCGTGAGGACGTCGAGCGCGGCCAGGTCATCATCAAGCCCGGTTCGGTCACGCCGCACACCGAGTTCGAGGCCCAGGCCTACATCCTGTCGAAGGACGAGGGTGGCCGTCACACCCCCTTCTTCAACAACTACCGCCCGCAGTTCTACTTCCGTACCACGGACGTGACGGGCGTTGTGACCCTTCCCGAGGGCACCGAGATGGTCATGCCGGGCGACAACACCGTCATGAGCGTCGCGCTGATCCAGCCGGTCGCCATGGAAGAGGGCCTGAAGTTCGCCATCCGTGAGGGTGGCCGGACCGTGGGCGCCGGCCAGGTCACCAAGATCGTCAAGTAATTACCTGACTGTCTGACCTGGTTGCTCCGCACAGAGCACCGAGAAGGGCCCCGGCCCGCCGCGCGAGCGGTGGACCGGGGTCCTTCGGCGTTGTCCGACGTCATGCGGGTCCCGAGTCGGCCCACGGTGTCGCGTTGAGGTGCGGGGCCCCGTGGTGTGTCCGGGGCCGGGGCGGGCCCGTGGTCCGGTTGCCGCTCGGCAGTGGCAGCCGCACCAGCAGACGGAAGTGTCCCGGTGACGGCCGCTCGGCGGTCACGGTTCCGCCGAGTGCGGCGGCGCGGGCGGCGAGGCTGGTGAGGCCGGTTCCCGGAGCGGCCGTACCGGGGGAGTCGGGGGCGTCGTTGCCTACGGAGAATTCGACGGACCGGTCGGTGGCTGCCTTGTGGACGATGCTCAGGGAGATCGAGCAGTGGGCGGCGCGGGAGTGATGCAGGACATTGGCGACGGCCTCCCGCGCGACCACGGCGAGACAGTGGTCGACGGCCCGGGGGAGATCATCGGCGGTGAACGGCGCGATGTCGCTGCGCACGGTGATCCCGGCGGTGGCGAGGACCTGCGCCGCCTGGGCGAGCTCCGTGGCCAGCGACAGGGTGACGTTGTCGCGGGAGACGGCTCGGACCTCGGCGAGGGTGCGGCGCGCGATGGCGGCGATCTCGTCGAGGACGGCGGCGGAATCCTCGTCCTCCGTGCCCAGGGAGGCGCGGTTCGCGATCAGGGTGAGCGCCGAGCCGATGACGTCGTGCAGGTCGCCGGCGATCCGGTCGCGTTCGGTCTGTACGGCCGCGTGGGCGGCGTGGTTCTGCGCGGCGTGCAGCCGGGCGACGAACAGGGCGAGCTGGGCGATGCCGTAGACACTGCCCGCTGTGGTCAGGGTGGCGAGCAGGACGCCGAGGCCGCTGCGGTTCTCGAACTCAAGACCGCTGACCAGGAGCGGCCCGCTGGCACAGACCGCCACCGCGACGAGCACGGAAGCGGGGCGTGGAACGGTCAGCAGGACGGCCCCGGCCAGGAACCCCAGCAGGCTCAGCCAGGGCAGCTTGAGCAGCAGCACCGGTCCGTAGGTGAGCAGGGCCTGGAGGACCAGGAGGGCCCATCGGAAGCGGTAGCGCAGACGGTACGGCGGGGGCGCGTACTGCCCGAGGAGTACGGCGGGCAGGAGGATCAGCAGGATCAGCGCGGTCACGGCCGACCGGCGGCTCAGCGGAAGCGTGACCAGGTCCAGAGCGAGCAGCGCGACGGTCCCGCCGACCAGGAGAACGAGCGCTGGGCCGGCGGTGAGGGCGTGGCGAGCGAGGGGGCGACGGAAACGGAGCATCGACTTCCACGACTGGGGAGGGGTGCGGAGGGTTGTACGGCTGTCCGGCGACCGGCGCCGAGAAATCCATGGTCATTAGGTGGGTTACCCCTGGGAGGAAGGCCGGGTGCGGCGCATGGCCTGTCCACGGAGGGCCGTCACGAGGCCCGGTTCGCCATGGGCTGTGGTGATCCGGATGCGCCGCCGTATTCGTGACGTGATCACTTCACTACCTGGGGTGCGGAGATTTGACTCGTCGGCGTTGTGATCGTCGGACGAGGGAGTCACCTCCGGTGAAAATCGAGTGGAACACGAAAAGAGCCCCGAATGCGGCCAGGAAGAGACGGGTCCTGCCCCGGATCGCCCTGACCCTGGCGGGCCTGCTGGTCGCGGAGGTGGCCGTCACCGCGGCCACGACCGGCGATGCCGTCGGTCTGCCCGCCGGTAGGGGGGAGGCACTGTCCCGCACCACCCCCGCGCCCGCGAAGAAGGTCACCGAAGCTGCCGACGTGAACGCGGCGCGGGTAGCGGCCCGGCTCTCGGGCAACCGCGTGGAGGTCCTGTCCGAGCGGACCGAGACCTCGACCACGTACGCGGAGCCGGACGGGAGCCTGTCGGCCGAGCTGTTCCAGGCACCGGTACGCATGCGCGAGAGCAATGGTGCGTGGGCCGACATCGACACCGACCTGGAGCGGGTCGGCCGGGACTACGAGCCGCGTACGGCGCTCGCCGACATCACGGTGACCGGCGGAGGGACCACCGAGCCCGGCTTGCTGGCCTCCGTCGAGCGCGGCGCGAAGTCGTTCGGCATGGGCTGGCAGGAGCCGTTGCCCAAGGCCGAGGTCGACGGTGACACCGCCTCCTACGACCTGGGCGGCAGCCAGACCCTGACGGTACGGGCACTGGCCGACGGGTTCGAGCAGAACGTGGTCCTCGACAAGGCACCGGAGCAACCACCCGTCTACCGGATTCCAATGCGGCTGAAGGGCCTTGTGCTGTTCAGGGACGACGAGACCGGACGGCTGCTGCTCAAGGACGCGGCGGGGAAGCTGACCGCCGAGGCGCCGGCGCCGGTGATGTGGGACTCGTCCACCGATCCCGCGTCGGGCGAGTCCCGGCATCTCGCCCAGGTGGACACCAGCATCGAGACGGAGAAGGACGGCGCGCAGACGCTGGTGCTCAAGCCCGACCCGGAGTACTTCCGGACGTCCGGGCTCACCTACCCCGTGACCGTCGACCCGACCTCGACACTGGCGGCGTCCACCGACACCTGGGTGGCGACCAACTACCCCGACTCGCAGTCGTCGTCCAAGGAGCTGAAGTCCGGGACGTACGACGCCGGTTCGACGAAGGCGCGGTCGTACCTGAAGTTCGACGCCGCCAAGTTCGTTGGGCAGAAGATCCTTTCGGCGAACCTGTCGCTGTACTCGTACTGGTCCGCGACCTGCGCCACCAATGGCTCCGGTACGCAGATACGCCGGGTCACCTCGTCGTGGACGAACTCCGGACTGACCTGGGGAGCCCAGCCGTCCACCACCGGGACCGGGGCGGTCATCAGCACCAAGGCGCTCGGATTCTCGTCGGCCTGCCCGGCGGGCACCGTCAATTTCAATGTCGCGGGCATCGTGCAGGCGTGGGCGGACGGGGCAGCCAACTACGGCGTGCAGGTGCGTGGTGTCACCGAGACGGACTCCTCCACCTGGCGCCGCTACCGCTCGTCCACATACGCCACCGGTGACAACGCGGTGGAACCACACCTCACCGTGAAGTACAACTCGTACCCGGCGAAGCCGACGTCGGTGGCCATTGCGCCGTCGCAGGTGAACGCCTACAACGGCAAGCGGTACGTCACCTCCCTCACCCCGCAGCTCTCGGCCAAGGTGACCGATGCGG
The DNA here is from genome assembly GCF_045207325.1 of Streptomyces sp. NBC_00846. Lineage (NCBI taxonomy): Bacteria > Bacillati > Actinomycetota > Actinomycetes > Kitasatosporales > Streptomycetaceae > Streptomyces > Streptomyces sp. NBC_00846. The sequence goes on from NZ_CP108846.1 coordinate 4,530,201, forward strand.
ACGGCGACACGGTCAAGGCGCAGTTCGAGATCACCCCGGACCCCCAGTACACCGACGGGGCCGGTTACGCGTACACCGCCACGAGTGCCGGGGTCGCCTCCGGCGGAACCGCGAAGATCACGGTCCCGGCGGCGAACGCCTTCCCGTCCGGCTCGCACCTGCGCTACCGGGTGCGGGGCTACGACGGCTCGCTGTACGGGGCGTGGACCGGCTACACCACCTTCGTGCTGAACACGGCGAAGCCCGCCGCGCCCGGCGTCAGTTGTGTCCCGTACACCAAGGACACGTGGACGGAGAAGAACGCCGACGGTGCCCAGTGCACCTTCTCCACCACCTCCACCGACGGCCAGGGGTATCTGTACGGCCTGAACGACCCGGCCACCGGGAAGCGGATCGACGACACGGTCAAGGGCAGCGGCGGCATCCCGCTGACCGTCACCCTCAAGCCGGGCGACGGCTGGCACACCCTGTACGCGCGGACGATCGACTCGGGCGGCAATCTGTCCAACGCCACCACCGCGTACGAGTTCGGCGTCGGGGAGGGCGCGGCCCTTCTGACGCCTCGTGACGGCGACCGGCCGGCCCGGCGGCTGAGCCTCGGCGCGAAGGGCAAGCCCACCTACACCGGAGTCACGTACCAGTACCGACGGGGAGAGACGGACACCTGGGCCGACGTTCCCTCCGCCGCCGTCACCAAGGACGCCGACGGATCGAAGGTGACCGGCTGGCCGCTGGCCACCACCGCCGGCAGCCCGCCGAAGCTGACCTGGAACATCACCGACAGCCTCGCCGAGGACGGCCCGGTCGACGTCCGGGCCGCCTTCACGGACGGCTCGGTGACCCGCTACTCCCCGGTTGCGACCGTGACGGTCGACCGCAACGCGGGGACCGCGCCAAACGAGTCGGTGGGTCCCGGCGCGGTGAACCTGCTGACCGGCGACTTCACCCTCTCCGAGACCGACGCCTCCGCCTACGACCTGTCCGTCACACGCACCGCCTCCTCGCGGAAGCCCGATGCCGGGGCGAAGCAGAGCGGGCAGTTCCCGGTCTACGGCAAGGAGTGGAGCGCGGGCACGATCGCGGAGCTGACCGAGTCCGACTGGTCGTACCTCAAGCAGTCCACCACGACCTCGGTTGCCCTGGTGGACGTCGACGGCGAGGAGTTGGGCTTCACCAAGCTCAGCAACGGCGGCTGGAAGCCGGAGCCCGGAGCCGATGAGTTCACCCTGACCGGTTCGCTGACCGGGTCGTTCACGCTGAAGGACACCGAAGGCACGGTCACGGTCTTCACCAAGCCGCAGGGCGCCACCACCTGGCAGGTCGCCTCCTCTGCCATGGACGGCCTCGCCAACTCCACCACCACCGTGGTCTCCGAGACGCTGACCGTCGGAACCGACAAGCTGGTCCGACCGTCGCGCATCATCGCGCCCACGACGGCCGTCTCCGCGAGCACCTGCACCGCGACCCCGTCCACCAAGGGCTGCCGTTCGCTGGAGTTCGTCTATGCGACGTCCACCACCGCCACAGGGAGCACGCCGGGCGACTTCAAGGACCAGCTGCGTGAGATCCGGCTCTGGGCCACGGCGCCGGGTGCGTCGGCGGCCACGTCGAAGGCCGTGCAGACGTTCGGCTACGACAGCGCGGGCCGGCTGCGTCAGGCCTGGCACCCGCAGATCTCGCCCGCTCTGAAGACGGAGTACGCGTACGACGACGCGGGCCGGATCACCCAGGTGACGCCGCCGGGCGAGCTGCCGTGGACCATGACGTACGGCAAGGCGGGCAACGCGGCGACCGCCGGTGACGGCATGCTCCTGAAGGTGTCGCGTGCCGCCCTCAAGCCGGGCACGACCGCTACGCCCGAGGGCACGGCGACCACCGGCCTCGTCTACGACGTGCCGCTGAGCGGAACCAAGGTCCCGTACGCGCTGGGCGCCTCGGACACCGCGGCCTGGGGCCAGGGCGCGGCGCCGACCGACGCGACCGCCGTCTTCCCCGCCGACGCCGTCCCCGCCTCCCACGCGGGTTCGGGGCTCGGCGCGGGCGACTACAAGCGGGCCACCGTCACCTACACCGACGCCTCGGGCCGTCAGGTCAACACCGCGCAGCCCGGCGGCCATCTGTCCGCCACCGATTACGACCAGTACGGCAACACCGTGCGCGAGCTGACCGCCCGCAACCGGGAGATCGCCGTGGGCAGGACAGCGGCGGCGAAGGAGACCCTGGCCGGCCTCGGACTCGACGGACTGTCCTCGGCGGCGCGCGCCGAACTGCTCGCCACCCGCACCGTCTACGACGACAAGGGCGCCAAGGAAATGGAGGAGTTCGGCCCAGCCCGCCGCGTCGACCTGACCACGTCCGTCACCGCCGGTTCGACCACGCTTCCGGCAGGTGAGTCCGTGGTGGCCCGCGCCTGGACGAAGAACACCTACGACGAGGGCCGTCCCACCGACGGAACGGCGACGGTGGAGAACCAGATCACCAAGGTCGTCACCGGAGCCCAGCTCCTGGACTTCCCGGCGATCCACGCCGAGCAGCGGGTGACCCAGACGGTCTACGACTGGGTCAAGGGCCTGCCGACGAAGACGATCACCGATCCGTCCGGCCTCGCCCTGACCACCGCCAAGGAGTACGACACCCAGGGCCGTATCACCAAGGAACTGCTGCCCGGTGCCACCGGCACCGACGCGGCCACGCGCGTCACGACGTACTGGTCGGCGACCGGCACCGGAGCCTGCGCGGGTCGCCCCGAGTGGGCGGACCTGGTCTGCTCCACCGGACCCGCCGGGGCAGTCACGGGAGGCGGCAGCAACCCGAGCGGCCTGCCGGTGACCACCACCGAGTACGGCTGGCACGGGACGCCGGCCAAGGCGACCGAGACCGCGAACGGCGTCACCCGCACCACGACGACCACGTACGACGACGCCGGGCGTGCCCTCAGGACGGCGACGACGGGCGGCGTCGGGGCGGCGGTGCCGGACGCCACGACCGAGTACGACCCGAAGACCGGTCAGGTGGTCCGCACGGTCTCCACGACCGGCGGCACGATCACCAAGGCGTTCGACGAACTGGGCCGTGAGGTGTCCTACACGGACGCGGACGGGGGTATGACCACCACCGAGTACGACCTGCTCGGCCGCCGCACGAAGGTTACGGACTCCGTCCCCTCGACGGTGACGTACACGTACGACCACAGTGCCGAGCCGCGCGGCCTGGCCACGAAGACGGTGGACTCGGTGGCGGGCGCCTTCACGACCGCGTACGACGCGGACGGCGGGGTCGCCACCGAGCGGCTGCCCGGTGGCTACACCCTCACCGTGGACCAGGACACCACCGGCACCACGGTGGGCCGCACCTACACGCGTGACAGCGACGGTGTGCTGGTGACCTCGGACATGGTCTCCGAGTCCGTCCACGGGCAGGTCACGTCGCACACCGGTTGGTCGGCGCAGGAGTACGGGTACGACAAGGCGGGCCGGCTGACGTCGGTCGACGACATGGTGGGCGAGGTGTGCACGCGCCGCGCCTACACCTTCGACAAGCGCACCAACCGCACCCGGCTGACGTCGTCGGCCGCGGCGGAGGGCGCCGACTGCACGAGCACGGGCACGGTCACGACGACGTCGCACGCCTATGACAGCGGCGACCGACTGGTCGACGCGGGGTACGCGTACGACGCGTTCGGCCGCACCACGGCCATGCCGGGCTCGTCCTTCGCGTACTACGCCAACGATCTGGTCCAGTCCCAGATCACGGACGACCAGCGCCAGACCTGGACGCTGGACGCGGCGCGCCGCTTCCGTGCCTGGACCGTCGAGACCGACATCGACGGCACCTGGAGCCGGTCGACGTCCAAGCGCAACCACTACGACGGCGACGGGGACAGCCCGCGCTGGACGGAGGAGGACACGGCCGCGGGAGCGAGCGGCGCGGTGAGCCGCAATGTCGAGTCCGCGTCGGGTGACCTCGCCGCGACGACGGGGTCGGCTGGTGGCAGTACCGTCCTGCAACTCACCAACGTCCACGGCGACGTGATGCTCGCCCTCCCGCTCGCGGAGGGGGACGACATCGTCGCTTTCGACAGCGACGAGTACGGCAATCCGCGGGCCGGTCAGCTGCCGGTGCGCTATGGCTGGCTCGGCGGCAAGCAGCGCTCGGCGGAGACGCTCACCGGTCTCACCCTCATGGGCGTCCGCCTCTACAATGCGCAGACGGGGCGCTTCCTCACTCTTGATCCCGTATATGGCGGCAACGCAAACGCCTATACCTACCCTGCCGATCCCATCAACAGTTACGACCTGGACGGAAAATGGGCTTGGAACGATCGGATCGGAAGAAATGCTCTTTGGCGCACCACCTACTGGAGTGCCCGAGTCACCCTCACGGTTGGGTTTATCGCCTCCCCCTTCTCCAGGTACAGAAACGCTCGCCAGGTGTGGCGAGCCGTCAAGTCCCCGCGCAAGACTGTGAAGAGGGCAAAGGGATGCTTCAGGAGTCGAGCCAACGGCCTTGAGTGCGCCGGCTCGGCGATCGGTTTCACGGCCGACTTGAGATCGCAGTACAACAACTACACGCGATCTGTCGACTCTCTGTGGCGGACGCGCCCGGCGAAGTGGTTCAAGAAATACGTTTGGTGCGGACCTGGATCTAGAGCATCGGGCTGCCGACGTCGTTAGTTTGAGTCCGGGGCTTACGGGAGGGCTCAAGATGATCAGCCCTCCCGTAAGCCCCACCCCAGAGAAATGACTAACATGCAAAAGAAATGGACAGAAGAGCCCTCTGGGAAAGTAGTCTTCATCCTGGGAGGTTTGATATTCACCTTCTCCTCTTGGGGGTCCTGGTGGGCCGTACTTCCGGGAATCGTCACCGTCGGCTGGCTCATCCTGCTTTTTCAGGACGTCAAGGAATCCATCAAAACCAAGAGGTCGCGGAGTATAGGCGACTGAAGGATTGACATACGCCTCGCGGCGGTCCGGCGGCACCCACCCCGGCGAGGCGGTCAAGAAGGTCCAGGTATTCGACAACGTAGCCGAGCGACTGCTGTGGCAGGCGTTCGCTCCCAGGAGCGTGGCGGGCCGACGCGGCGAGGCGACGCTCTGGGGGGCGAGCGACGGCCCGATGTCTGTCGAGGCGATTGACCACCGCGTCGCGTGCCGTGCGTCTGAACCGACCGTCTCCTGAGCATGTTTGACGGCTGTCGGCCTCGGCTGTCCAGCCGAACACTCAGAACGGTCCAGCGGTGCGGCGGTGCTTCGAGTCCGGCGGCAGGTTCCTCCACGGTGCCGGGCCGGGCAGACCGCGGTGCGCGATTTCCGGAACCGGGACGCCGATCGCCGATGCCGGAATGACGGGAAGAGCTCATTGACGAATGACGGCCGTCGTTCGGTCTGCAGGAATTACACAGGAAAGTCCAGCTGTCGGTGACCGAAGTTCAGCCCATGAGGAGAAGGGCCGATGCGCCGATACAAGTTGACGTTTCTCCTGGTCTTCGTCCCCTCCATGCTGGGAAGCGGGATCAGCAGAATCAAAGATTCTGGCTGGTCGCTGATATGGGGCGTGCTGGAACTGGCACTCGGTGTCGCGATCTCGGTGGGCGCGATCGGTGAGATCCGGGAGGGGCTGAAGCGCAGACGCGAGGAAGGGGAGCGCAAAGACGGCCCGTGAGTAAGTACCCCGTCGACGATCGAAAGAGGGCTATACGTTAGTAAATGATAGGGAACCGGTGGATTTGGCGGTCGGGATCGTCAGATCCACCCGTGCCGCTCCCCGATGCGCACAGCGTCGACGAGGGTGCGCGCGTGCAGCTTGCCCGTGGCGAGGGAGAGGTGGTTGCGGACGGTGCGTATGGACAGGAACAGCTCCGCCGCCGTCTCGGCGGCGCCCATGCCCTGGGCGGCCAGGCGCAGGATGTCGGTCTCGCGTGGGGTGAGCGGGGAGGCGCCGGCGTTGCGCTCCTCGGCGAGCAGACCGGGGTCGTACACCGTGCCACCCGCCGCCACCGTGCGGATCGCGGCCAGCACCTGCCCGGCCGAGGCCGACTTCAGCAGGTAGCCCGCGGCGCCCGCTTCCCTGGCCGCCCGCAGATGCCCTGGCCGGTCGAGCACGGTCAGGATGAGCGTTCGGCACGACGGCAGTAACCCGGCGAGCTGACGTGCCGTGGTGATGCCGTCCTGGCCGGGCATGGCCACATCCAGCACCGCCACGTCGGGCCGGGCGGCCAGCGCGGTGGCGAGGACCTCGTCCCCGCGGGCGGCCTGGGCCACGACATCGATACCGGGCTCGCGTGCCAGCACGGAGACCAATCCCTCCCTTACGACCGTCATGTCCTCGGCGATCAGCACCTTGATCATGATCAAAGGATGTCAGCCGCAGCCCTCCGGCATCTGCCCACCTGTGTCCTCAGGCCGGACGGGGGCGCCAGAGCCAGGGCAGGGCGTCGGGTCCCAGGGCCACCGCCGTCGGCCGCCCGCCCTTCCCGATGTGCAGCGCGGGCCCGTCCAGCGCCACCGGTCCGCGTTTGCGTACGGAGATCCCTTGGGCGGTACGGAGCTGGACCAGGCCCTTCTCGGTGCGGCCGAGCAGCACCGGACCGCCCGGCGACCCCGCGACGGACACCGGCCCGTAGCCGTGGAAGCCCACCCGGTCCTCGATCAGCCGCCCGTAGCCGTCGATGCCGGTCTCCGCCGCCGTCTCCCCGGTCCGTACGGTCGTCAGAGCGGCCTTCGCCGCCGCGCGGTAGAACAGCTCGACAGTCCCGTCCGCCCCGGGCAGTGCGGCCGGGCCGTCCCCGGGCACCGGCACCCCGCTGATCCGGGTGCGCGCGGCGACCGGTTCGCCCGGCGCGTCCTGCGTCCAGTGATGCACCGCGAACCGCCCCGCCGCGAAGACATGGACGCACCCGGCGCCGTCCACCACGGCATTCAGCCCGTCCTGGATCTCGCCGCCGCCCGTGTCCCGCCAACCGCTCCACCGGCCTGCCGTGTCCCGGACCCGGGTGCTGAGGCCCTGCTCCGCGTTCCGTACGAAGAGGTGGACCCGTCCGTCGGGGGCGGCGATCGCGACCGGGACGCCGATCCGGCGTCCGCCGTCGTGATACCGCACCGGGTTGCCCAGCCCCTGCCAGGCACGGAAGCCGCCGCCGGGGGAGCGCTGCTCCAGCGCGACGATCTCGCGCTCGTTGTCCGCCCCGCGCCCGCCGAGCGCGGCGAACCGCAGCCCGAAGAGCAACTGCCGCCCGTCCGGCAGGGTCGCGCAGCCCAGGACCGATGCGAGCGGACCGCCGCCGAGGTCGTCCGGGGAGTCCCACGTCGCGCTGCCCGGCGCGTTCTCGCGCCAGCGGACCGCCCGCAGCCCCAGCACCCCGTACGCGACGAGCCGGCCGTCCGGGTCGGTGGCAACGGCCGGGCGGGGACCCGGGTAGCGGTAATGGGTGGACCGTACCCAGCCCTTCCGGTTGGTCAGCGGCCGGTTGCCGCCGACGCCGTAGTCGCCGCAGCCCGCGGCGTTGCCGCAGTCCCAGTCGGCCGAACCCCCGTACGCCACCAGGAGCGCCGCCTTCTCCGCCAGCACGGCGGGCGGCAGGTTCTTGGGCCAGTGCCGGTTGTAGTAGCCGCGGAACGCCGTGGTGGCGAAGCGCGGCACCCCGTCGCCGTCGCGGGTGGCCAGCGCCACCCAGCGGATCAGCGCCGTCCAGGTGAACAGCGCGGTCGCGGTGTGGTCGGGATGGTCGGAGTAGCCCTTCTGCTCGCTGTCCCGACGCCGGACGAGCTCACTGCTGTGCTGGATGTCGGGGTCCGGGTCCATGGTGTGCACGATGCTGGGCCGGTACCGGTCGAACAGCCCGACCAGGACGTCGATCAGTCCGTCGTACGTGTACGAGCCCACCTGCTGCAGCGGCGAGTTCTCGGCGACGACGGTGGACAGGACGAGCCGCCGGTCCTGCCAGAGACTGGGCAGCCCGAGACGCCGGTACGTGGTGTGTATGGCGGTGTTGATGAAGATCAGCTCGACCTTGCGGCCGGCGTTGCCGAGGCGGTTGATCTCGGCCCGGTGGTTGCCCCGCAGAGTGATGACGGACTTCTGCCATTGCGCGAACCGGCCGAGTCCGAGCAGCGTCGCGTACGCCTGGCGGAGCCCCTGGTGACGGGAGGAGGAGTACGCGGCCTTGTCGGGGGTGGGCAGGGGGCGGCCGGGCATGCGATTGATGCCGGTGGCCTCGCCGCCGGTCAGATAGACGCAGACCAGCGGCGTCCCGCCGTAGAAGGCCTGCTGGGTGTCCGGGTTCATGAAGTACAGGTCGTCGTCCGGGTGGGCGAGGATCTGCATCATCAGGGCCGAGTGCGAGGCGCTGATCGGCAGGCCGGGCATCGGGTCCGCGGTGGGGTCGCGGCGGCGGGGCGAGGCCGGTGCGGTGCAGGCGCTGAGGGCGGCCAGGCTCATCGCCCCGGCCGCCGCCGTCATCAGGGTGCGCCGCGGCACTCCCGTGCGAGATGCGCGCAGCGCAGGTTCGTCCGTCACACCGTGCTCCGTCCACTTGCCTCGCAGCGGGCGGCTGTGCGGCCCTGCGCTGCGTGCCGAATCCGTGCAGACGGCGGGGGGCGAGCCGCTGCTGCGGAGGGATAGACGGAGGTTGCCCGGGGCGGGTTGCCCGGGTTTCTACGGGTGCGCGACAAGAACCCGAACGGCCTAGCGTGCGGGCGTACGCACCACGAACACGTCGATCGGGTCCCGCCGTTCGTGACGCGCGCGGGCCGCCCTGCCCCGGAGCACGGCCGGGCGGACGGTCCGTTCCGTCACCGCAGCTCCGGTACCCCGCCCCGGTCCGTCCGGCGCAGACCCGCTTCCGGGATGCCGTGCAGCAGCCGGGCGCCGATCTCCGCGAGGCGGGCCCCGTCGGGCGGGGTGCGGCCGAGGCCGATGGCGTACTGGACGTGCGAGGCGTCGGCGGCGAACGGGCGGGGCCAGGCGTGGGCGTCCGGGGAGCCCGCCTGAGCCAGGGCATCGAGCAGCGCCAGGAGCCGCCCGCGCAGCCGCCCCTCGTCCGCGCCCCGCCGCACGGAGACGACCGCCCAGGCGGCGTGCCGCAGACGCAGCGGCGGCGGGGCGCAGAGCAGGGCGTGCGGTACGGACGCGCTGTCGGCGGCGGACTCCAGGATCTCCCAGGCGCGGAAGAGCTCCTCGGCGACGAGGTCACGGCCCGCGGGGGAGACCTGCGAGGTGCAGGAGCGGACCGGGGCGGTCGGGGTCAGCACGGTAAGAGGGAGCCCGCCCGCGTCCCCGGAGCCGACCGGCCGGCTCCAGTCCCATGCGGCCCACGTCGCGAAGAAGTGCCGGAGCAGGGGGAGCGGCGGCAGCCGGCCGGCCTCGTGGGCGGTACGGGCCGCCAGTACGGACCAGGCGAGGCCGGGCAGCCCGCCGCACGGGGCGGAGTCCACGCCACGCGCCCGCGCCCAGGCCTTCACCTCGCGGGCGAGCCGGGTGAACGCGGCCCGGTGCGGGTCCGCCGCCGCGAGCACGGCATCGGCGTCGCTCACCGCGCTGAGCGCCACGGCCGCCGCCCCGCCCAGTTTGCCGCGTCGGCCGACCGCCACGTCCGGGGAGAGGTCTCCGGTCGCGACGGTCACCAGGTCCACCCGGAGCCCGCCGAGGCAGAAGCGCAGACCGGGCACGCGGGCACCGGTCACCTCGCGCAGACCGACGGCGCCCGGAAGGGCGGCGGCCAGCCGCTCCCGTACCCCCGGCAGATCCCCGTCACCGGGCAGCGCCGCGACCAGGTCCACATCGGCGCCGGGCAGCGCACAGCCCATCCGCCGCGAACCGGCCAGGTGGACGCGGCCCTCGGGCAGAGCGGTGGCCACCCGGCGTACGAGATCCGCCGCCGCGGCGCCGTCGTCCTCCGCCTCCGCCCCGGCCAGCTCCACCCGTACCCCGAAGTGGTCCGAGACGTACAGCCCGTCCGGCGCGGCCACCTCGCCCAGCAGCACCGCCGACACGGGCCGCAGCCGCTCCGAGCGGATCAGCACCCGGTCCAGCCGGGACACCCGCCCCGTCAGTGAGGAGACGGCGGCCAGCGGGTTGACGGACGGGTCGAAGGTCGGCGTCCGGTCGTCCGCGCCGTGCACCAGGCTCCAGGCGTCGGGCATCCCCAGCCGGTCCTGGGGGGTGTCACCGCCGTCGTTGAAGTCGCCGAGCAGCGCCACATCGCCCTCGACTGCGGCCAACCCCGCTGCCAGATCGGTCAGTTCGGCATCGCGCCGGGCGGCGCCGTCCGGCGAATGGTCGCTGCTGAGGTGGGTGACCGCGACGGTGAGCGGCCCTTCCGCGGTCTCCACGACCACGGCGGCGACCGCCTTGTGCGGGCCGAGGACATGCAGGCCCGCCTCCCGTACGGGGAGCCTGCTGAGCAGCAGCAGACCGCAGTCCGCGACATCCCGGCCGGCCGGACCGGCCCAGAAGGTATAGCTCTCGCGGACCCACGGCGTCGACAACAACAGGCCGAGCAGGGCGGGTTCGGCCTCCTGGAGGGCGATGACATCCGCGTCCGCCGCACGCAGGGCGTCGAGGAGGAGGGGCCGGCGCCGGGCGGTGTCGATGCGGTCGCTGTCGTAGCGGTCCCAGAGGGTGTTCCAGGTCAGCAGCGTCAGAGCCGCGGGGGGGCGCCGTCGGCGGCAGGTCCTGCGGTACGGGCGTCCAGGCGGCCTCCGGCGCAAAGAACGCGTGCGGCGTACGGGAGACGAAGTACGGGGACGGCAGCCGGCGCGGGCCGCGTACCCGTCCGGCGTCCGTCGCGTCGATCCGGTCCACGCCCGAGGACCGGTCCCACACCACCTCATCGTCCGCCTCGAAGAACAGCACCCGGTGCCAGGGAACCTCCCCGCCGGGCGTGAACCGGGGCAGCGGCACCCGCTCGGGCACGGTCCCGCGCTGCGCCACGCCCATCACGAAGCGCGCCGGGTCGAACCGGGCGTCCCAGCGGACCCGGTGATAGATCTCCTCGCTGGTACGCATCTACGCCCTGTCCTCCACGGTTCCGCTCGCGCCGATGTACCAGGTGCGATGCGCCTGACCGGGATACGGGGGCACGAACCGGTGCAGCTGCGAGGCCAGCACTTCCGGGGGTACGGGGTGGGTGCGGCGCTCGTTGCGGCGGAGCAGCTCCGCCTCGCCGACCAGGGCGACCGCGTGGGTGTGCAGCGCGTCCCTGCGCCGGGCGACCGCGTGCACCAGGGAGCGCTGATGCGCGTTGAGCGAGGTCGCGTCCCAGACGACGGTGCCGCCCCCGGCGAGCGCCGCGTCCAGCCGGCCGAGCCCCTCGCGCAGCACCTCCCCGTTGGCCTTCTGGTCGGCGCGCGATCCCCGGGCGAGGCGCAGATCGTCGAGCGAGAGGTACGTGTCGACGCCCGGCAGTCCGCGCGCGAAGGTGCTCTTGCCGCTGCCGGACGGGCCCACCAGATGCACCAGGCTCGGGAACTCCCCGGTGCGCCACCGCCACGTCGCGGCGACGGCCTCCTCGGCGGTGGCGACCCGGCCCTGGGCGTACGCCTCCCGGGCCTGCGCCCAGCAACGGTCGGCGGCGGCCGGCTCCAAGTCCCCGAACGCCTCGCGCAGCCCGCCCGGTTCCCGTACGTCCGCCGCGTACAGCGCCGACCACTCCACCTGTTCGCGCGCCCCGTCGGTCTCCGCGACCGCCGCGGCCAGCGCGTGCAGCAGCGGCAGATCGGCGGCGAACGACAGCCGGACGAGGCCGGTCCGGCGCTCCTCGTCCGGGTACGGGCGGTGCAGCGCGGGGTGCAGTCCGACGAGATCCGCGACGCGGCGCGCGAGCGGCATCCCCAGCGCCCCCGCCAGCTCGGGCGCCAGTCCGGTGCGGCGGGACCGGTGCAGCAGCGCGGCCAGCACCCCGGTCAGCCGGTCGTCACCCGTCCGGCCCAAGCTGTCGAGTCCATCGCCCATCGCGGCGGCGGCCCCGGCGTCCCCCGCCGTCCTCCCCGTCGCTTCGGCGAGCGCCGCCGCGTCGACCGGCGCCCCGGACCGTACGGCCCACAGGGCTGCGGCCGGGCCGAGCCCGTTCTCCACCACGGCGGCGTGCATCCAGTGGGTGCCGGTCCGTACATGGCCGGGCCGCACCCACTTCGCCACCACCCGCCCGAACTCCGGTGCGCCGAAGCCGTCCACCGGCCGGACGACGTAGCCCTCCTGCCGGCCGGTGTCCGGCTTCAGCGCCCGCAGTGCCTTCTCGGCCCGCGCGTCGAACACCCCGCGCCACAGCACCGGCGCCGCCGGTATCCCCAGACCCCGTAGGAACACCACGGTCCGGTCCCAGTCCAGGCAGCGCTCGCCGTCCCAGACGGAGAAGCCGTAGAAGTAGCCCTCCAGGCGGTCGTACGGGATCGAATGGCGCGCGAACATGTTCTCCCCGCACACCCGCCGCCCTGCCGGGATACGGGTCGCGATCCGGCCCTGGAGCGCCTTCACCCAGCCCCGCGAGGGGTGGTGGGCGGAATCGAGCGAGCGGGCGTGGAGACCGTCGGCGTAGAGCGTGGTGTTCTCACCGTCCAGCTTCTCGGTGACGACGACCTCGCGGCCGGTCAGCGCGGAGAGGTCCCCGATCCGTACGTCGTCCGAGGTGGCCCCCGGGGACCAGGGCAGATGCGCGGTGCGCGGATAGTGCGTACGCATGACGTGAAGCCCCTGATGACGACGGCGTGCCCGGCCGGTCACTGTAGGGGCGGGGGTGCGGGACGCTCGAACGAATTACGGGGAGTACGGCGCCCCGGCACGGCTCCGGATGCGCGCCTGCGTTTGACCAACGGAACGCGCGGGGTAAGATCCTCCACCCGATTGGCCAGGCTCGCGCCCCGTATGGCACACTGACCAGGTTGCTCGGTTGAGTGCCAATGCTGCGCGCCTCCCGCCGGGAGGACCGGAAGCGAGTCCCACAGTACTCGTCGACCCCCTGCGGGTCGGACGTACGGGAATCTTCCGGGAAGCGTCAGTGGGGCACCGGCCAGGCGCCCGGTGGGTGTTCCGCCCCCGGTCTCGCGGTCCTCGGGCCCGCACCCCCTTGGTTGGGAAATCCTTCGGGAGATCTGCGTAGAGGGGATGCGACACGCCCGACCGCGTGGGTCGGAGACGGAGTTACCAGAGCCCTCGGGTTCCAGAGCGTTACGAGAGACAGGACTACTAGTAGCCATGGCGGGACAGAAGATCCGCATCCGGCTCAAGGCCTACGACCACGAGGTCATCGACTCCTCGGCGAAGAAGATCGTCGAGACGGTGACCCGCACTGGTGCGTCGGTCGCGGGCCCGGTGCCGCTGCCCACTGAGAAGAACGTGTACTGCGTCATCAAGTCGCCGCACAAGTACAAGGACTCGCGCGAGCACTTCGAGATGCGCACGCACAAGCGCCTCATCGACATCCTCGACCCCACGCCGAAGACGGTTGACTCGCTGATGCGACTCGACCTGCCGGCGGGCGTCGACATCGAGATCAAGCTCTGAGGTGACGCGCGAGATGGCTAAGAACATTAAGGGCGTCCTGGGCGAGAAGCTCGGCATGACCCAGGTCTGGGACGAGAACAACCGGGTCGTCCCGGTGACCGTCGTCAAGGCCGGGCCCTGTGTCGTCACCCAGGTCCGCACCAACGACCGCGACGGCTACGAGTCGGTTCAGCTCGCCTTCGGCGAGATCGACCCGCGCAAGGTGAACAAGCCCCTCAAGGGCCACTTCGCCAAGGCCGACGTGACCCCGCGCCGCCACCTGGTGGAGCTCCGTACCCCTGACGCCGGCGAGTACACGCTGGGCCAGGAGGTCACCGCCGAGGTGTTCGAGTCCGGCGTCAAGGTCGACGTCACGGGCAAGAGCAAGGGCAAGGGCTTCGCCGGTGTCATGAAGCGTCACAACTTCAAGGGCGGCAAGGCGTCCCACGGTGCCCACCGTGTGCACCGCATGCCCGGCTCCATCGGTGGCTGTGCCACCCCCGGTCGTGTCTTCAAGGGCATGCGCATGGCGGGTCGCATGGGCAACGAGCGTGTCACCACCCAGAACCTGACCATCCACGCGGTTGACGCGGAGAAGGGTCTGCTCCTCATCAAGGGCGCGGTCCCCGGTCCGAACGGCGGCCTCGTCCTGGTCCGTACCGCGGCCAAGGGGGCTTGAGGTAATGAGCACCATTGACATCCTTTCGCCGGCAGGCGACAAGGCCGGTACCGTCGAGCTCCCCGCGGAGATCTTCGACGCCAAGACCAGCGTTCCGCTGATCCACCAGGTCGTTGTCGCGCAGCTGGCAGCTGCCCGTCAGGGCACGCACAAGACCAAGACCCGCGGCGAAGTCCGTGGCGGTGGCCGCAAGCCGTACCGCCAGAAGGGCACCGGCCGCGCGCGCCAGGGTTCGACCCGTGCGCCGCAGTTCGCCGGCGGTGGCGTCGTCCACGGCCCGCAGCCGCGTGACTACTCGCAGCGGACCCCGAAGAAGATGAAGGCCGCCGCCCTGCGCGGTGCCCTCTCGGACCGGGCCCGTCACTCCCGTATCCACGTCGTCACCGGCGTGGTCGACGGTGCGGTGTCCACGAAGGCCGCCAAGACGCTGTTCGGCAAGATCTCGGAGCGCAAGAACCTGCTCCTGGTCGTCGACCGCGCCGACGAGGCCGCGTGGCTGTCCGCCCGCAACCTGCCCCAGGTGCACATCCTGGAGCCGGGCCAGCTGAACACGTACGACGTGATCGTCTCTGACGACGTGGTCTTCACCCAGGCCGCCTTCGAGTCCTTCGTGTCTGGCCCCCAGACCGCTGAGACCGAAGGGAGCGACGCCTGATGAGCGAGGCGACCGTTACCAGCAAGACCTACTCGGACCCGCGCGACGTTCTCGTCAAGCCGGTTGTTTCCGAGAAGAGCTACGCGCTGCTCGACGAGAACAAGTACACGTTCATCGTCGCGCCCGGCTCCAACAAGACCCAGATCAAGCAGGCCGTGGAAGCGGTCTTCTCGGTCAAGGTCACCGGGGTCAACACGATCAACCGGCAGGGTAAGCGCAAGCGCACCAAGACCGGTTTCGGCAAGCGCGCTGACACCAAGCGCGCCATCGTGACCCTCGCCGAGGGCGACCGTATCGACATCTTCGGCGGCCCGACCTCCTGACGGAGGTCGAGTCGTCCGGAATCGGACGAGGACTGAGAAATGGGTATCCGCAAGTACAAGCCGACGACCCCGGGCCGTCGTGGCTCCAGCGTCGCCGACTTTGTCGAGATCACGCGGTCCACGCCGGAGAAGTCGCTGGTTCGCCCCCTGCACAGCAAGGGCGGCCGTAACAACGCCGGTCGGATCACCGTTCGCCACCAGGGTGGCGGACACAAGCGCGCCTACCGCGTGATCGACTTCCGTCGTCACGACAAGGACGGCGTGCCGGCCAAGGTCGCGCACATCGAGTACGACCCCAACCGCACCGCGCGCATCGCGCTGCTCCACTACGCGGACGGCGAGAAGCGTTACATCCTCGCCCCGCGTGGCCTGGTTCAGGGTGACCGCGTCGAGAACGGTCCGGCCGCAGACATCAAGCCGGGCAACAACCTGGCGCTGCGCAACATCCCGGTCGGTACGACGCTCCACGCCATCGAGCTGCGGCCCGGCGGCGGCGCGAAGTTCGCCCGTTCCGCGGGTGCCTCCGTGCAGCTGCTGGCGAAGGAGGGCACCATGGCCCACCTTCGTATGCCGTCGGGTGAGATCCGCCTGGTCGACGCCCGCTGCCGCGCCACGATCGGCGAGGTCGGCAACGCCGAGCAGTCGAACATCAACTGGGGCAAGGCCGGTCGCATGCGCTGGAAGGGCGTTCGCCCGTCCGTCCGCGGTGTTGCGATGAACCCGGTCGACCACCCGCACGGTGGTGGTGAAGGCAAGACCTCCGGTGGACGTCACCCGGTCTCGCCGTGGGGTCAGAAGGAGGGTCGTACTCGCTCGCCGAAGAAGGCATCGAGCAAGTACATCGTCCGCCGCCGCAAGACGAACAAGAAGCGCTAGGAGCGGGTTTAGATGCCGCGCAGTCTCAAGAAGGGGCCCTTCGTCGACGGCCACCTCATCAAGAAGGTGGACGTACAGAACGAGGCAGGCACCAAGAACGTCATCAAGACCTGGTCCCGTCGCTCGATGATCATCCCGGCCATGCTGGGTCACACCATCGCGGTGCACAACGGCAAGATCCACGTCCCGGTGTTCGTCACCGAGTCGATGGTCGGCCACAAGCTCGGCGAGTTCTCGCCGACTCGCACCTTCCGCGGCCACGTCAAGGACGACCGGAAGTCGAAGCGCCGCTAGCGCGGGGTGGAAAACGACTATGACTCACACCGAAGGGACAACCATGGAAGCCAGGGCCCAGGCGCGGTACATCCGCGTCACGCCCATGAAGGCCCGCCGAGTGGTGGACCTCATCCGTGGCATGGATGCCACGGAGGCTCAGGCGGTCCTGCGTTTCGCCCCGCAGGCCGCGAGCGTGCCGGTTGGCAAGGTGCTGGACAGCGCCATTGCCAACGCGGCACACAACTACGACCACCCCGACGCCTCTTCGCTGGTCATCAGCGAGGCGTTTGTGGACGAGGGTCCGACCCTGAAGCGGTTCCGTCCGCGTGCTCAGGGCCGTGCCTACCGGATCCGTAAGCGGACCAGCCACATCACCGTGGTCGTCAGCAGCAAGGAAGGAACCCGGTAATGGGCCAGAAGGTTAACCCGCATGGGTTCCGGCTCGGCATTACCACGGACTTCAAGTCCCGTTGGTACGCCGACAAGCTGTACAAGGACTACGTCAAGGAAGACGTTGCCATTCGTCGCATGATGACGAAGGGCATGGAGCGGGCCGGCATCTCGAAGGTCGAGATCGAGCGCACCCGCGACCGCGTCCGCGTTGACATCCACACCGCCCGCCCGGGCATCGTCATCGGTCGCCGTGGCGCCGAGGCCGACCGCATCCGTGGCGAGCTGGAGAAGCTGACCGGCAAGCAGGTCCAGCTGAACATCCTCGAGGTCAAGAACCCCGAGGTGGACGCTCAGCTGGTGGCCCAGGCCGTCGCCGAGCAGCTCTCCTCCCGCGTCTCCTTCCGTCGTGCCATGCGCAAGAGCATGCAGAGCTCGATGAAGGCCGGCGCCAAGGGCATCAAGATCCAGTGCGGTGGCCGCCTCGGCGGCGCCGAGATGTCCCGCTCGGAGTTCTACCGCGAGGGCCGTGTGCCCCTGCACACGCTCCGCGCGAACGTCGACTACGGCTTCTTCGAGGCCAAGACGACCTTCGGCCGCATCGGTGTGAAGGTCTGGATCTACAAGGGCGACGTCAAGAACATCGCCGAGGTCCGCGCCGAGAACGCTGCTGCCCGCGCCGGCAACCGCCCGGCCCGTGGCGGCGCTGACCGCCCGGCCGGCCGCGGTGGCCGCGGTGGCGAGCGTGGCGGTCGCGGTCGCAAGCCGCAGCAGTCCGCGCCGGCAGCCGAGGCCCCCAAGGCCGAGGCTCCCGCCGCCGCTGCTCCGGCTGAGAGCACCGGAACGGAGGCCTGACCGAAATGCTGATCCCCCGTAGGGTCAAGCACCGCAAGCAGCACCACCCGAAGCGCAGCGGTATGTCCAAGGGTGGCACGCAGGTTGCGTTCGGCGAGTACGGCATCCAGGCGCTGACTCCGGCGTACGTGACGAACCGCCAGATCGAGGCAGCTCGTATCGCGATGACCCGCCACATCAAGCGTGGCGGCAAGGTCTGGATCAACATCTACCCGGACCGTCCCCTGACGAAGAAGCCGGCCGAGACCCGCATGGGTTCCGGTAAGGGTTCTCCCGAGTGGTGGATCGCGAACGTCAAGCCGGGTCGGGTGATGTTCGAGCTGTCCTACCCGAACGAGAAGATTGCTCGTGAGGCGCTTACCCGCGCTGCTCACAAGCTTCCGATGAAGTGCCGGATCGTTCGGCGCGAGGCAGGTGAGTCGTGATGTCGGCCGGTACCAAGGCGTCCGAGCTGCGCGAACTGGGCGGCGAGGAGCTTCTCAACAAGCTCCGCGAAGCCAAGGAAGAGCTGTTCAATCTCCGCTTCCAGGCGGCGACGGGCCAGCTCGAGAACCACGGTCGGCTCAAGTCCGTCCGTAAGGACATCGCCCGGATCTACACCCTGATGCGCGAGCGCGAGCTGGGCATCGAGACGGTGGAGAGCGTCTGATGAGCGAGAAGACTGTGACTGAGACGAACACCGACCGCGGTTTCCGCAAGACCCGTGAGGGTCTGGTCGTCAGCGACAAGATGGACAAGACCGTCGTCGTCGCTGTCGAGGACCGTGTCAAGCACGCGCTGTACGGCAAGGTCATCCGCCGTACGAACAAGCTCAAGGCGCACGACGAGCAGAACGCCGCAGGCGTCGGCGACCGCGTCCTCCTGATGGAGACCCGGCCGCTGTCCGCCACGAAGCGGTGGCGCATCGTCGAGATCCTCGAGAAGGCCAAGTAATTCCTGAGGGGCATTCCCCTCAGGCAGGTTCCGCCAGGCTCGGTGGGGGTCCGCTCCGGTAACGGAGTGGCCCCCGCCGGGAACCGGCAGACGATCAGGAGATAGACGTGATCCAGCAGGAGTCGCGACTTCGCGTCGCCGACAACACGGGTGCGAAGGAAATCCTCACCATCCGTGTTCTCGGTGGTTCGGGTCGCCGCTACGCGGGCATCGGTGACGTCATCGTCGCCACCGTCAAGGACGCGATCCCCGGTGGCAACGTGAAGAAGGGTGACGTCGTCAAGGCCGTCATCGTTCGCACCGTCAAGGAGCGTCGTCGCCAGGATGGTTCGTACATCCGCTTCGACGAGAACGCCGCCGTCATTCTGAAGAACGACGGCGACCCCCGCGGCACCCGTATCTTCGGCCCGGTGGGCCGTGAGCTGCGCGAGAAGAAGTTCATGAAGATCATCTCGCTCGCGCCGGAGGTGCTGTAAGCATGAAGATCAAGAAGGGCGACCTGGTTCAGGTCATCACCGGTAAGGACAAGGGCAAGCAGGGCAAGGTCATCGTGGCCTACCCCGCTCAGGACCGCGTCCTCGTCGAGGGTGTCAACCGGGTCAAGAAGCACACCAAGGCCGGTCAGACCGCTCGCGGTTCGCAGACCGGTGGCATCGTCACGACCGAGGCCCCCATTCACGTGAGCAACGTTCAGCTCGTCGTGGAGAAGGACGGCAACAAGGTCGTCACGCGCGTCGGTTACCGCTTCGACGACGAAGGCAACAAGATCCGCGTTGCCAAGCGGACGGGTGAGGACATCTGATGGCTACCACCACCACCACCACTCCGCGTCTGAAGACGAAGTACCGCGAGGAAATCGCCGGCAAGCTGCGTGAGGAGTTCTCGTACGAGAACGTCATGCAGATCCCCGGTCTGGTCAAGATCGTGGTCAACATGGGTGTGGGCGACGCCGCCCGCGACTCCAAGCTGATCGACGGCGCCGTGCGCGACCTCACGACGATCACCGGCCAGAAGCCGGCCGTCACCAAGGCCCGCAAGTCCATCGCGCAGTTCAAGCTGCGCGAGGGTCAGCCGATCGGCTGCCACGTCACCCTCCGTGGTGACCGCATGTGGGAGTTCCTGGACCGTACGCTGTCGCTCGCGCTGCCGCGTATCCGTGACTTCCGTGGCCTGTCGCCGAAGCAGTTCGACGGCCGTGGCAACTACACCTTCGGTCTCACGGAGCAGGTCATGTTCCACGAGATCGACCAGGACAAGATCGACCGGGTCCGGGGCATGGACATCACCGTGGTCACCACGGCGACCAATGACGACGAGGGTCGTGCCCTCCTTCGTCACCTCGGCTTCCCGTTCAAGGAGAACTGACCGTGGCGAAGAAGGCTCTGATCGCTAAGGCCGCCCGTAAGCCGAAGTTCGGCGTTCGCGGGTACACCCGCTGCCAGCGCTGCGGCCGGCCCCACTCCGTCTACCGCAAGTTCGGCCTGTGCCGCGTGTGCCTTCGTGAGATGGCTCACCGTGGCGAGCTGCCGGGCGTGACCAAGAGCTCCTGGTAATTCTCCTTCGCCCTCCGGGCGTTGGGAATTGACGGAAGCTCTCGGTAAGCATCTGGTCGGCAGGAGCCCGCCCTCACATGCCGTAGGCTTGTGGGGTTGGGCGCCTGCCGCCCAAGACCGACTTACTACGCCGTAGGTCCCCGCACCGCACCCGTCCTGCCTCTGAGTGGGGAGAGGGATGGCGCATACAGGAAACCCCGGCGAGAGAGGCCGAAGGCCAATTCATGACCATGACTGATCCCATCGCAGACATGCTCACGCGTCTGCGTAACGCGAACTCGGCGTATCACGACTCCGTCGTGATGCCGCACAGCAAGATCAAGTCGCACATCGCGGAGATCCTCCAGCAGGAGGGCTTCATCACCGGCTGGAAGGTCGAGGACGCCGAGGTCGGCAAGAACCTCGTCCTCGAGCTGAAGTTCGGCCCGAACCGCGAGCGCTCGATCGCCGGCATCAAGCGAATCTCGAAGCCGGGTCTGCGTGTATACGCAAAGTCCACCAACCTGCCGAAGGTCCTCGGCGGCCTGGGCGTGGCGATCATCTCCACGTCCCACGGTCTCCTGACCGGCCAGCAGGCCAGCAAGAAGGGCGTAGGTGGGGAAGTCCTCGCCTACGTCTGGTAGTCGGGAACGGAGGAATAGCTCATGTCGCGAATCGGCAAGCTCCCCATCCAGGTTCCCGCCGGTGTGGACGTCACCATCGATGGCCGCACGGTCGCGGTGAAGGGCCCCAAGGGCACCCTCACGCACACCGTCGCGTCGCCGATCGAGGTCACCAAGGGTGAGGACGGCTTCCTCAGCGTCACCCGCCCGAACGACGAGCGTCAGAACAAGGCCCTCCACGGCCTGTCCCGCACGCTGGTGGCGAACATGATCACCGGTGTGACCCAGGGATACATCAAGGCGCTCGAGATCAGTGGTGTCGGTTACCGCGTCCAGGCGAAGGGCTCCAATCTGGAGTTCGCCCTGGGCTACAGCCACCCGATCCTGATCGAGGCCCCGGAGGGCATCACCTTCAAGGTGGAGTCCCCCACGAAGTTCTCCGTCGAGGGCATCGACAAGCAGAAGGTCGGCGAGACCGCGGCCAAGATCCGCAAGCTGCGGAAGCCTGACCCGTACAAGGCCAAGGGCGTCAAGTACGCCGGCGAGGTCATCCGCCGCAAGGTCGGAAAGGCTGGTAAGTAGCCATGGCATACGGCGTGAAGATCGCCAAGGGCGACGCCTACAAGCGTGCCGCCCTCAAGCGTCGCCACATCCGCGTCCGCAAGCACATCTCCGGTTCGCCGGAGCGTCCGCGCTTGGTCGTGACGCGGTCCAACCGCCACATGGTCGCTCAGGTCATCGACGACATCGCGGGCCACACGCTCGCGTCGGCGTCGACCCTGGACGTTTCCATCCGTGGTGGCGAGGGCGACAAGAGCACCCAGGCCAAGCAGGTCGGCGCCCTGGTCGCTGAGCGTGCCAAGGCCGCAGGCGTCGAGGCCGTCGTGTTTGACCGCGGTGGTAACCAGTACGCCGGGCGGATTGCCGCTCTGGCTGACGCCGCCCGTGAAGCCGGGCTGAAGTTCTAAGCCCCGGTTCCTACGCACAGCGGACGTAACAGAGAGAGGTAAATCCAATGGCTGGACCCCAGCGCCGCGGAAGCGGTGCCGGTGGCGGCGAGCGGCGGGACCGGAAGGGCCGTGACGGCGGCGCAGCTGCCGCCGAGAAGACCGCGTACGTTGAGCGCGTTGTCGCGATCAACCGCGTCGCCAAGGTTGTGAAGGGTGGTCGTCGCTTCAGCTTCACCGCGCTGGTCGTGGTGGGCGATGGTGACGGCACCGTCGGTGTCGGTTACGGCAAGGCCAAGGAAGTTCCCGCGGCCATCGCCAAGGGCGTGGAAGAAGCCAAGAAGAACTTCTTCAAGGTTCCGCGTATCCAGGGCACCATTCCTCACCCGATCCAGGGCGAGAAGGCTGCGGGCGTCGTCCTGCTGAAGCCTGCTTCCCCCGGTACCGGTGTTATCGCCGGTGGCCCGGTGCGTGCCGTTCTGGAGTGCGCCGGCGTTCACGACATCCTGTCGAAGTCGCTCGGCTCCGACAACGCGATCAACATCGTGCACGCGACCGTGGCGGCCCTCAAGGGCCTGCAGCGTCCCGAGGAGATCGCGGCCCGCCGCGGTCTGCCCCTGGAGGACGTGGCCCCCGCGGCTCTGCTTCGTGCACGTGCGGGAGCGGGTGCGTAATGGCTCGCATCAAGATCACGCAGACGAAGTCGTACATCGGCAGCAAGCAGAACCACCGCGACACCCTGCGTTCGCTCGGGCTCAAGCGCCTGAACGACGTGGTTGTCAAGGAGGACCGTCCCGAGTTCCGCGGCATGGCTCACACCGTCCGCCACCTCGTGACGGTTGAGGAGGTCGACTGACATGGCGGAGAACAAGCCGCTGAAGGCCCATGACCTCCGGCCCGCCCCGGGCGCCAAGACCGCCAAGACCCGTGTGGGTCGTGGTGAGGCGTCCAAGGGTAAGACCGCCGGTCGTGGCACCAAGGGCACCAAGGCCCGTTACCAGGTTCCGGAGCGCTTCGAGGGTGGGCAGATGCCCCTCCACATGCGTCTCCCGAAGCTCAAGGGCTTCAAGAACCCGTTCCGCACCGAGTACCAGGTCGTGAACCTGGACAAGCTCGCGACGCTCTACCCCGAGGGTGGAGAGGTCACCGTGGCCGACCTGGTCGCCAAGGGTGCGGTACGCAACAACCACCTCGTCAAGGTCCTCGGACAGGGCGAGATCTCCGTGGCGCTGCAGGTTTCGGTTGACGCCGTCTCCGGCTCCGCCAAGGAGAAGATTGCCGCCGCCGGCGGCACCGTCACCGAGCTCGTCTGAGACAACTCGATGGCCTGAACATCCGACCGGGGATGCCTCTCATATGGGGCATCCCCGGTTGGTCGTTCCTAGGTGGGCATGGTCGCCGGTAAGGTGGCGTGCGTTGTTGCGTGGTATCCCCCTGGGCATCCGCCCGGGGACCTTTGACTGTTACGTATTCGTCGATCCTCAATACCGTCACCTCTACGCTTTGCGCGGGGGGTCGCAGGAGGCACCGTGCTCACCGCGTTCGCCCGGGCGTTCAAGACGCCCGACCTGCGCAAGAAGCTGCTCTTCACGCTCGGCATCATCGTGATCTACCGGCTCGGGGCACACATCCCCGTACCGGGAGTGAGCTACGAGAACGTCCAGACCTGTGTTGATCAGGCCAGCAAGGGCAACAACAGCCTCTTCGGCCTGGTGAACATGTTCAGCGGTGGTGCACTGCTGCAGATCACGATCTTCGCGCTCGGCATCATGCCGTACATCACGGCCAGCATCATTCTTCAGCTGCTGACCGTGGTGATTCCCCGACTCGAGGCGCTCAAGAAGGAGGGGCAGTCAGGCCAGGCCAAGATCACGCAGTACACGCGTTATCTGACCGTCGCACTCGCCATCCTTCAGGGCACCGGCCTGGTGGCGACCGCCACCAGTGGCGCGCTGTTCAGCGGCTGCCCGGTCGCCGACCAGATCGTGCCGAACCAGTCGATCTTCACGACCATCGTCATGGTCGTCACGATGACCGCGGGCACCGCGGCCGTCATGTGGCTCGGTGAGCTCATCACCGACCGTGGCATCGGCAACGGCATGTCGATCCTGATGTTCATCTCGATCGCCGCCAGCTTCCCCGGCGCCCTGTGGGCCATCAAGACCAGCGGCAAGCTGGCCGATGGCTGGATCGAGTTCGGCACCGTCATCCTGATCGGCTTCGTGATGGTGGGCCTCGTCGTCTTCGTCGAGCAGGCCCAGCGCCGTATTCCGGTGCAGTACGCGAAGCGCATGATCGGCCGCAGGTCGTACGGCGGTACCTCGACGTACATTCCGCTGAAGGTGAATCAGGCGGGTGTGATTCCCGTCATCTTCGCTTCTTCGCTGCTCTACATTCCGGCCCTGATCGTCCAGTTCTCCAACTCCACCGCGGGTTGGGCCACCTGGATCAAGGACAACTTCGTCACGGGCGACCATCCGTACTACATCACGGCGTACTTCCTGTTGATCGTCTTCTTCGCCTTCTTCTACGTGGCGATTTCGTTCAACCCCGAGGAAGTCGCCGACAACATGAAGAAGTATGGTGGCTTCATCCCCGGTATCCGGGCCGGTCGACCTACTGCCGAGTACCTGAGCTACGTGCTCAACAGGATCACTTGGCCGGGCTCGCTGTACCTGGGTCTGATCGCTCTTGTGCCGACGATGGCGTTGGCAGGCTTCGGTGGCGCCAACCAGAACTTCCCCTTCGGCGGAACAAGCATCCTCATCATCGTGGGTGTGGGTCTGGAGACCGTGAAGCAGATCGAGAGTCAGCTCCAGCAGCGCAATTACGAAGGGTTCCTCCGCTGATGCGAATCGTCCTCGTCGGGCCGCCCGGTGCCGGCAAGGGAACGCAGGCTGCGTACCTTGCCAAGAACCTGTCGATTCCACAGATCTCCACGGGCGATCTCTTCCGCGCCAACATCAGCCAGGGCACCGACCTTGGCAAGCAGGCTCGCGCCTACATGGACGCGGGGCAGTTGGTACCGGACGAGGTCACCATCGGTATGGCCAAGGACCGCATGTCCCAGCCCGACGCCGAGAACGGCTTCCTGCTGGACGGCTTCCCGCGCAATGTGGGTCAGGCCGAGGCCCTTGACGCCATGCTGAAGGACGAGGGCACCAAGCTGGACGCGGTCCTGGACCTGGAGGTCCCCGAGGACGAGGTGGTCAAGCGCATCGCCGGCCGCCGGATCTGCCGGAACGACGGCTCCCACGTCTTCCACGTGACGTACAACCCGCCGAAGACCGAGGGTGTCTGCGACACCTGCGGCGGCGAGCTGTACCAGCGCGACGACGACACCGAGGACACGGTTCGTACCCGGCTGGAGGTCTACCACACGCAGACCGAGCCGATCATCGACTACTACAGGGCCCAGGACCTGGTGGTCACCATCTCCGCGCTCGGCAAGGTCACCGATGTGACCGAGCGGGCGATGGAGGCTCTCAAGTCCGACCAGGGCTGAGCGCAACACCCGCAGTACTTGTGCAGTCGGCCGCGGCGTCCATGGGCGCCGCGGCCGACTGTTTGCGCCGTATCGTTGGGTACGCCGCAGTCACCGTTCGATGCAGTTCGATGCAGAGAGGCGCCGTGCAATGGTGCAGATCAAGACCCCCGAGCAGATCGCGAAGATGCGTGAGGCGGGGCTGGTGGTCGCTGCCATTCACGCGGCCACCCGCGAGGCGGCGGTCCCCGGCGCCACGACGCTGGACCTGGACCGGGTCGCCCGCAAGGTGATCGCCGACCACGGTGCGAAGTCGAACTTCCTCGGTTACGGCGGGTTCCCCGCGACCATCTGCACCTCGGTCAACGAGGTCGTCGTCCACGGCATCCCGGACGACAAGACCGTCCTCAAGGACGGCGACATCATCTCCATCGACGCCGGCGCGATCGTCGACGGCTGGCACGGCGACGCCGCGTACACGGCCTTCGTGGGCACCGGTCACGCTCCGGAGCTGATCGAGCTCTCGCGGGTGACCGAGGAGTCCATGTGGGCCGGTATCGCCGCGATGAAGGTGAACAACCGCCTCGTCGACATCTCGAAGGCGATCGAGTCCTACATCCGCCGCCAGCCCCGCCCCGCCACCGGCAAGTACGGGATCATCGAGGACTACGGCGGCCACGGCATCGGTACGGAGATGCACATGGACCCGCACCTGCTGAACTATGTCGCCCGCAAGCGCGGCAAGGGCATCAAGCTCGTTCCCGGTGTCTGCCTGGCGATCGAGCCGATGGTCTCCCTCGGTACGGCGCAGACCGAGGTGCTCCAGGACGACTGGACCGTGCTCACGACGGACGGTACCTGGTCCTCCCACTGGGAGCACTCGATCGCCCTCACGGAGCAGGGGCCCCTGGTCCTGACCGCCCCCGACTGCGGCAAGGCGAAGCTGGCCCAGTACGGAATCGAGACGGCGCCGGATCCTTCCCCGAGGTCTTGAGGACCAGGGGAGACCTCACCGGCCGATATGACCCTCTTGTGGAGGTCTAAGGATCTCCCCGGATGGGCAAACTTGACGGATTCGTCTTTTGGAGTCCGCTGACGTAGACTGACTCGTCGGCTCTCGTGCATCAGTGTGTCCACATGTCCACATGCGATGCAGGAAGTCGATCAAGGTAGCCGATTCGAAAGGCGAAGCGTGGCCAAGAAGCAAGGTGCCATCGAAATTGAGGGCACCGTGATCGAGTCCCTCCCGAACGCCATGTTCAAGGTGGAACTCCAGAACGGTCACAAGGTCCTCGCGCACATCAGCGGCAAGATGCGGATGCACTACATCCGAATCCTTCCGGATGACCGGGTCGTCGTGGAGCTCTCCCCGTACGACCTGACGCGTGGCCGGATCGTCTACCGCTACAAGTAGATCTTGCCTGCACCTCGCTTCGGCGCGGTGACGGCACTGACCCGGAGAACCTGACATCCCATGAAGGTCAAGCCGAGCGTCAAGAAGATCTGCGACAAGTGCAAGGTGATCCGCCGTCACGGTCGGGTCATGGTCATCTGCGACAACCTGCGCCACAAGCAGCGCCAGGGCTGACGCACGACCACCTGCATCTCGCAGTACTTCGCGCGACGCACGTAAAACGTACATACGCAGAGTCCGTCCAAGCTTCGGCTGACGACACCTCCGGCGGGGGCCGGGGACCCGGGCGTACCACCTCTCGTCACGAGAGGTCGGCGGTCGGGAGCGGCGCTGTGGAAGACCCCCGAAATAACAACTGGAGCCATTGAATGGCACGCGTTTCAGGTGTTGACATCCCGCGCGAAAAGCGCGTGGAGGTTGCCCTCACCTACGTCTTCGGTATCGGGCGCACCCGGTCCAAGGAGATCCTCGCCACCACCGGCGTGAACCCGAACACCCGCGTTCGTGACCTGGCCGAAGAGGACCTGGTCAAGATCCGCGAGTACGTGGACGCCAACCTCCGCACCGAGGGTGACCTTCGCCGCGAGATCCAGGGCGACATCCGCCGCAAGATCGAGATCGGCTGCTACCAGGGCATCCGCCACCGTCGTGGTCTGCCGGTCCACGGCCAGCGCACCAGCACGAACGCTCGTACCCGCAAGGGCCCGCGTCGCGCGATCGCCGGTAAGAAGAAGCCGGGCAAGAAGTAGTCCTCAGCGGACGCACTGCGGTCGTCCGGGTCACCGGTCACCCGCAGCAACCAGCGGTCTTCGCTGTAGGACCGATCACCTCCCCTCTCCATCTGGAGTCAAGACATGCCCCCCAAGGGTCGTCAGGGCGCAGCCAAGAAGGTGCGTCGCAAGGAAAAGAAGAACGTCGCTCACGGCCACGCGCACATCAAGAGCACGTTCAACAACACGATCGTCTCGATCACGGACCCCTCGGGCAACGTGATCTCCTGGGCCTCCGCCGGCCACGTCGGCTTCAAGGGCTCGCGCAAGTCCACCCCCTTCGCCGCGCAGATGGCCGCCGAGTCGGCCGCCCGTCGCGCGCAGGAGCACGGCATGCGCAAGGTTGACGTCTTCGTCAAGGGTCCGGGCTCCGGCCGCGAGACCGCGATCCGTTCGCTCCAGGCCACCGGCCTGGAGGTCGGCTCGATCCAGGACGTCACCCCCACTCCGCACAACGGATGCCGGCCGCCCAAGCGCCGTCGCGTCTGATCCGTCTGAAGCAACGGAGACAACTGGAAAATGGCGCGATACACCGGGGCCGACTGCAAGCGTTGCCGTCGGGAGAAGCAGAAGCTGTTCCTCAAGGGCAGCAAGTGCGAGAGCGCGAAGTGCCCGATCGAGATCCGTCCTTACCCCCCGGGTGAGCACGGACGCGGGCGCACCAAGGACAGCGAGTACCTTCTTCAGCTTCGTGAGAAGCAGAAGTGCTCGCGGATCTACGGTGTTCTTGAGCGGCAGTTCGTGAACTACTACAAGGAAGCGAACCAGAAGACCGGCAAGACCGGTGAGAACCTTCTGCGCATCCTTGAGACCCGCCTCGACAACGTGGTCTACCGGGCAGGCTTCGCCAAGTCCCGCGACCACGCCCGTCAGCTGGTGCGTCACGGACACATCGCAGTGAACGGCACGAAGACCGACATTCCGTCGGCCCGCGTCTCCGTGAACGACGTGATCGAGGTTCGCCAGAAGTCCAAGGCTCTGACCCCCTTCCAGGTGGCCCAGGCCGAGGCCGGCGAGCGCACCGTACCGGCGTGGCTCGAAGCAGTGCCGTCGACGATGCGGATCCTCGTGCACTCGCTGCCCGAGCGCCAGGTGATCGACACCCAGGTGCAGGAGCAGCTGATCGTCGAGCTCTACTCCAAGTAGCAGCTCGTGGGTCCGGGCGGTACGGCTCTTTCGGGTCGTGCCGCCCGTACCCTTGTCAGTATCTGGGGGCGTCAAATAGTGGGCGCCCACGACTGAAGGAACCAACATGCTTATCGCTCAGCGTCCCTCGCTGACCGAAGAGGTCGTTGACGAGTTCCGCTCCCGGTTCGTCATCGAGCCGCTGGAGCCGGGCTTCGGCTACACCCTCGGCAACTCTCTCCGCCGCACGCTCCTCTCCTCGATCCCCGGTGCCGCTGTCACCAGCATCCGGATCGACGGTGTCCTGCACGAGTTCACCACCGTGCCGGGCGTCAAGGAGGACGTCACCGACCTCATCCTCAACATCAAGCAGCTGGTCGTCTCCTCGGAGCACGACGAGCCGGTCGTGATGTACCTGCGCAAGCAGGGTCCCGGCCTGGTCACGGCTGCTGACATCGCCCCGCCGGCCGGTGTCGAGGTCCACAACCCGGACCTGGTCCTGGCCACGCTGAACGGCAAGGGCAAGCTGGAGATGGAGCTGACCGTCGAGCGCGGTCGCGGCTACGTCTCCGCCGTCCAGAACAAGCAGGCGGGCCAGGAGATCGGCCGTATCCCGGTCGACTCCATCTACTCGCCGGTGCTCAAGGTCACGTACAAGGTCGAGGCGACCCGTGTCGAGCAGCGCACCGACTTCGACAAGCTGATCGTCGACGTCGAGACCAAGCAGGCCATGCGTCCCCGTGACGCCATGGCGTCGGCCGGTAAGACCCTGGTCGAGCTGTTCGGTCTGGCGCGCGAGCTCAACATCGACGCCGAGGGCATCGACATGGGCCCGTCCCCGACGGACGCCGCGCTCGCCGCCGATCTGGCGCTGCCGATCGAGGAGCTGGAGCTCACGGTCCGTTCGTACAACTGCCTCAAGCGTGAGGGCATCCACTCCGTGGGTGAGCTCGTGGCTCGTTCCGAGGCCGACCTGCTCGACATCCGCAACTTCGGTGCGAAGTCGATCGACGAGGTCAAGGCGAAGCTGGCCGGTATGGGTCTCGCGCTGAAGGACTCGCCTCCCGGCTTCGACCCGACCGCCGCCGCGGACGCCTTCGGTGCGGATGACGACGCGGATGCCGGTTTCGTGGAGACCGAGCAGTACTGACACGCCTCCGGCTGGGGTGCCCGGGTTTTGTCGGGTGCCCCGGGCCGGGGTGAGGCTTTGTCCTCAATCGCCGGACGGGCTTGATTTTGGCTCGGGCGTGAGGGGGTTGTCCTCAATCGCCGGACGGGCTTGATTTTGGCTCGGGCGTGAGGGGGTTGTCCTCAATCGCCGGACGGGCCTGAGACTGGTTCTTGCCTGTTCGGATCTGATCTTCCGGGTGGCGTCCGCCGCACGGGAACTGACACCGGTACCTGATACGGCCGGTGCAGCACACAAGGAGAAAAACCATGCCGAAGCCCGCCAAGGGTGCCCGTCTGGGCGGCAGCGCTGCGCACGAGAAGCTTCTTCTCATCAACCTCGCCAAGGCGCTGTTCGAGCACGGCCGCATCACCACGACCGAGGCCAAGGCCCGCCGCCTGCGTCCGGTCGCCGAGCGTTTCATCACCAAGGCGAAGAAGGGCGACATCCACAACCGTCGCCTGGTGCTGCAGTCGATCACGGACAAGGGCATCGTGCACACGCTCTTCACCGAGATCGCCCCGCGGTACGAGAACCGCCCCGGTGGTTACACCCGCATCACCAAGATCGGCAACCGTCGTGGCGACAACGCCCCGATGGCGGTCATCGAGCTGGTCGAGGCGCTGACCGTGGCCCAGCAGGCCACCGGTGAGGCCGAGGCCGCCACGAAGCGTGCGGTCAAGGAAGACGCCCTCAAGAAGGACGAGGCTCCGGCCGAGGTCGTCGAGGACGCCAAGCCGGCCGAGGCCGACGTGGAGTCCAAGGACGCCTGAGCGTTCTGAGACCACTGGACGGGCCCGCATCACCCTTCGGGGCGGTGCGGGCCCGTTCCGTATGTACTGGCAGAAAAGGATCCTTCGGTGAGTGACGAAGTGGAGCCCGGCTCCGTGCGGCTGCGGCTGGACCTGGCGTACGACGGCAAGGACTTCTCCGGCTGGGCCAAGCAGACCGGCAGGCGGACCGTCCAGGGGGAGATCGAGGACGCGCTGCGGACCGTGACGCGGTCCTCACGGACGTACGACCTGACCGTCGCCGGGCGTACGGACGCCGGGGTGCACGCCAGGGGACAGGTCGCCCATGTCGATCTGCCGGACGAGGTGTGGGCCGAGCACGCGGACAAGCTGCTGCGGCGGATGGCCGGGCGGATGGCGCCCGATGTGCGGATCTGGCGGATCGCCGAGGCGCCGGCCGGGTTCAATGCCCGGTTCTCGGCGCTGTGGCGCCGTTACGCGTACCGCGTCGCCGACCGTCCCGGTGGGGTGGATCCGCTGTTGCGCGGTCATGTGCTGTGGCACGACCGGCCGTTGGACGTCGACGCGATGAACGAGGCGGCGGCCCGGATGGTCGGGGAGCACGACTTCGCCGCGTACTGCAAGAAGCGCGAGGGCGCGACGACCATCCGTACGCTGCAGAAGCTGAGCTGGGTACGGGACGAGGCGTCCGGGATCATGACGGCGACCGTGCAGGCCGACGCGTTCTGCCACAACATGGTGCGGGCGCTGATCGGAGCGGCGCTGTTCGTCGGGGACGGGCGCCGCCCGGCCGAGTGGCCCGCGCAGGTGCTGGCGGCGCGGGTGCGGGATCCCGGCGTGCACGTGGTGCGGCCGCACGGGCTGACGCTGGAGGAAGTGGCCTACCCCGCCGACGCGTTGCTGGCCGCACGCTCCAAGGAGGCGCGCAACATACGCACGCTTCCCGGAACGGGTGACGGTGGCGGGGGCTGCTGCTGAGACGCGGTGACGGGCCCGTCCGATGGTCCGTCCCTCAGGACGACGGCCGCTCCGCGGACGAGGACTCCTTGCCGGGGAGGAGGGGGCGATCATCGAAGATCACCAGGTGCCAGGCACCGGCCGTCCGGAGCACGGTGAAGGTGTCGTGGAGAGTGGCGCCCGCCCGGCCCTTCGCGGTGAGTTCGGCGGATCCGGTCTCCGGGCCCATGTCGTAGTCGATGCGCACGTCTTTGATCTTCAGATCCGTTCCGCCATCGGCGGCAAGGATCTGGGCCGCTTCGCGCCGCGACCAGGCCCTGTCCGGGACGTTACCGACGTGCATCAGAGCGGGGACGCTACGGGAGTTGAGGGCGCGCACATACGATTCCACCGCTTGGCGGGCCCCGTCCGGTGATGCCGAGGGCCTGCTCGCGGTGGGGGGCTCGGCGGTTGACGAGCATCCGGAAGCCGCCAGCGTGACTGTGGCCACCGCCGCTGTCAGAACGCCGGCCGTTCGTCGACGATTCATTGTGCTCCTTCGTCCGATCAGGGAAGCGGTGTCTCCGGCCGTCAGGTGCGGTGCGCGTACCACCATGTCTTCTTGTGGTCGGACAGGAGTTTGGCCAGGCTCTTGTTGTGTGTGGCACCGGTGCGGTATGTGAGGTACGGAGTGCCCTGGTACCTCTTGGTGACAATCATGGTGTGGTCGTGAGGGCGAGAGCAGCGACCGCCAGGATGGCGGTCGTCATGTGTTTTCGTCGCATGCGCCTCACGGGTAACTCCCTTGCCTGAGCACTGATCAGTCATGTCCTAGTGCTTCGGGAGAGAGGAGGCTGTCTGTCCAGGGGTTCCGAGGTGGCGTGATGTCGCCGGGGAATGACCAGTTCCCTGCCCTTGAGGGCCCTGGCCGCACCGACGGGACTGTGCAGGTGGCCCGGTGTCCGTTGCGGGTTTCGCGCTGCGGCAGCGCTGCTTTTGAGCCACGTCTTCCTGGGGGCGACGATGCCGAGGCCTGTGCCCTCCCGTTGCGGGCACCCCCTCCGCGCTGCGTCAGCCGGCGGGTGCGGTGGCCGCGGCCGAGGCCTGGACCTCGCCGCGGTGGCGGATCTGACGGAACGTGAAGTTCGTCAGGTCGTCCCCGATGGCGTAGGCGTTCTTGTCGGCCGTGGTGACGTTCTTGCCGCTGGTGTACCCGGTGATGGCGAAGTAGGCGTAGCGGCCGTAGGAGTTGGAGGTACGGCGGCACACCGATCCGGGAGGACAGAAGGCCGGGACGCCCGTGCCGCTCAGGGGGACGATGCTGCCGCCTGCCTGCTCGGCCGCCTTCTTGGCCTGCGCCTCCGTCTCGAAGACCGCGAGGCCGACGGTGACGGCGATGCCGTCCCTGCTGTACGTGGCCCGGACGACCTGGTCGCAGCCGTTGTTGACGAGGACCGAACCGAGTGTGCCCTTGGTGGTCGCGGCGCAGTTCTCCGTCTGCTGGGTCGCGCCCTTGACGTAGCCGCGGTCGCCCATCGTCAGCTTCTTGCCGGGGAAGAACGCGTCGACGGTGATCGGCGCCCGGTCCTTCTTGACGTCGGATATGTAGTCCTTCGGGTCCGGCGGGGGCGGCGGTGCCACCGAGGAGAAGGACGGCTCGGGCTCGGCGGTGCTGCTCGGCAGGTCGGTCGGTGCCGGGAGCTCGCTCGCGTTCTTGCCGGTGCCGGGGGAGTTGTGGTTGCTGGTCGAGACGACCGCCGTCGCCACGATCGCGCCGACCACCGCGGTGGCGAGCACGCCGCCGCCGATCAGCAGCCACTTCTTGCGGCGGTTGCGCGCGGCGGACTCGTCGGCCAGTGCTGCCCAGTCCGGAGTCTGTGTGCCATTGGGCCCCCAGGAGGGCCCCCCTTGCCCAAAGCTCATGCGGCGATCCTAGACGGAACACAAACCGGTTGGGCCTGGGCTTCGCGGCCCGTGACAATGCTGTGCATGGGACATCTTGAAGCGGGCCATCTTGAGTACTACCTACCGGACGGGCGGGTGCTGCTCGGCGACGCTTCGTTCCGGGTCGCGGACGGGGCCGTGGTCGCCCTCGTGGGGGCGAACGGCGCCGGGAAGACCACGTTGCTGAGGCTGCTCGCCGGGGAGCTCCAGCCGCACGGCGGTTCGGTGTCGGTGAGCGGCGGGCTCGGGGTGATGCGGCAGTTCGTGGGCTCCGTGCGGGACGAGCGCACGGTCCGGGACCTGCTGGTCTCCGTCGCCCAGCCCCGTATCCGGGAGGCGGCCCTGGCGGTCGACAAGGCCGAGGAGCTGATCCTCACCGTCGACGACGAGGCCGCGCAGATGACGTACGCGCAGGCCCTGAGCGACTGGGCGGAGGCTCGCGGGTACGAGGCGGAGACCGTGTGGGACATGTGCACGACGGCCGCGCTCGGCGTCCCGTACGAGAAGGCGCAGTGGCGCGAGGTGCGCACACTGTCCGGCGGTGAGCAGAAGCGGCTGGTGCTGGAGGCGCTGCTGCGCGGGCCGGACGAGGTGCTGCTGCTCGACGAGCCGGACAACTATCTCGACGTCCCCGGGAAGCGGTGGCTGGAGGGGAAGCTGAAGGAGACCCGTAAGACGGTCCTCTTCGTCTCCCACGACCGGGAACTGCTGTCCAGGGCCGCCGAGAAGATCGTCAGCGTCGAGCCGAGCCCGGCGGGCAGTGATGTGTGGGTGCACGGCGCCGGTTTCGATACGTACCACCAGGCCCGCAAGGACCGGTTCGCCCGGTTCGAGGAGTTGCTGCGGCGCTGGGAGGAGGAGCACGCCCGGCTGAAGGCGCTGGTCCACCGGCTGCGGCAGCAGGCGGCGATCAGCCCCGACATGGCCTCCCGCTACCGGGCGATGCAGACCCGTTTCAAGCGGTTCGAGGACGCGGGCCCGCCGCCGGAGCCGCCGCGCGAGCAGGACATCAGGATGCGGCTGCGCGGCGGCCGGACCGGCGTGCGGGCGGTGACCTGCAAGGGCCTGGAGCTGACCGGGCTGATGAAACCGTTCGACCTGGAGATCTTCTACGGGGAACGGGTCGCCGTCCTCGGCTCGAACGGGTCGGGGAAGTCACACTTCCTGCGGCTGCTCGCGGGCGAGCCGGTGGCGCACGCGGGGGAGTGGAAGCTCGGGGCGCGCGTCGTACCGGGACACTTCGCGCAGACGCACGCCCATCCGGAGCTGCTGGGCCACACGCTCGTCGAGATCCTGTGGACCGAGCACGCCAAGGACCGGGGCGGGGCGATGTCCGTACTGCGCCGGTACGAGCTGGAGCGGCAGGGCGACCAGCCGTTCGAGAAGCTGTCCGGCGGGCAGCAGGCGCGGTTCCAGATCCTGCTCCTGGAGCTGGCCGGCACGACCGCGCTGCTGCTGGACGAGCCGACGGACAACCTGGACCTGGAGTCGGCGGAGGCCCTGCAGGACGGTCTTGAGGCGTACGACGGGACGGTGCTGGCCGTCACGCACGACCGGTGGTTCGCGAAGTCCTTCGACCGGTATCTGGTGTTCGGCTCGGACGGTTTCGTACGGGAGACGACGGAGCCGGTGTGGGACGAGCGGCGGGTGGAGCGGGCGCGGTGACGCCGTTGCGCCTTGGCGGGGACGGGCGCCGACGGGCGCAGGGGAATGGGCGGAGGCGCGAGCAGGGGCACGGCCGAGTGGGCGGCGGGGACCGTGTCCATCGGCCCGGCGACCTGGCCGACGCTGTCGCTCCGTCCGTTGGCGCTCGGGAGCACGACGTGCCCGTCGTCACCGATCCGGACGCTGTCGCCAGGGACATCCCTCGCCACGCTCTCGGCGATCACGCACGGTAAGGATCCGAATGCCGGTGTCATGCTGAAAGGGCCTGGGTGCGGGGGCGGTTTTGACCCGCGCGGGGGAGCGACGGTATTCTTCTGGTTTGTTATGCGTATTGGCTTGGTCGTTCTCACGCGAGGGGCCCTTACGCCGGTCCACCGGGCCGATGACCAGCGGCAGGCACTCGGGTTGCGTCCCCGCAGCGCCGCCAAGGCTGGTGTGATCGTCCGGGTGGCCTTGTCAGGACTCACTCACTGAAGAAGCGAAGGCTACGACCGTGCGTACGTACAGCCCCAAGCCCGGCGATGTGACGCGCCAGTGGCACATCATTGACGCGCAGGACATCGTCCTGGGTCGTCTCGCCACCACGGCTGCGAACCTCCTCCGCGGCAAGCACAAGGCGATCTACGCCCCCCACATGGACATGGGCGACTTCGTCATCATCATCAACGCCGAGAAGGTTCACCTCTCCGGCAACAAGAAGACCCAGAAGATGGCGTACCGCCACTCCGGGTTCCCGGGTGGTCTCCGCTCCGTCCGTTACGACGAGCTGCTCTCGAAGAACCCCGAGAAGGCCGTCGAGAAGGCCATCAAGGGCATGATCCCCAAGAACACCCTGGGCCGTCAGATGCTCTCGAAGCTCAAGGTCTACGCGGGCGACCAGCACCCGCACGCTGCGCAGCAGCCGGTCCCGTTCGAGATCACCCAGGTCGCGCAGTAGTTCCGGCCTCCCCCTAAGACCAAAAGAAAGATCTGAGGAGAATCGTGGCCGAGACCACTGTTGAGAACCCCGTCGAGGGCGTCGAGGGCGAAGAGGTTTTCGCCGAGGTGACCACCTTCGAGTCCGAGGTTCCCGTCGAGGGCGAGTACACCAGCGAGTCGCTGGCGTCCCGCTTCGGCGAGCCGCAGCCTGCCGCCGGCCTTGGCCGTCGGAAGAACGCCATTGCCCGCGTCCGGATCGTTCCGGGCACCGGCAAGTGGAAGATCAACGGTCGCACCCTTGAGGACTACTTCCCCAACAAGGTGCACCAGCAGGAAGTCAACGAGCCCTTCAAGGTGCTCGAGCTCGACAACCGCTACGACGTCATCGCCCGCATCTCGGGTGGCGGCGTCTCCGGTCAGGCCGGTGCCCTGCGCCTCGGCGTGGCCCGTGCGCTGAACGAGGCGGACGTGGACAACAACCGCGCCCCGCTGAAGAAGGCCGGCTTCCTCTCCCGCGACGACCGTGCGGTCGAGCGCAAGAAGGCCGGTCTCAAGAAGGCCCGTAAGGCCCCGCAGTACAGCAAGCGCTAAATCGCCTGCTCATCTGCGTTACACGTTCGCCCCGGCGGCACTCTCGTGCTTGCCGGGGCGTTCGTCTATTGGCGCCCTCGGGCGTATAACGACATAAGACGTTCATACGACTACTTGCCCAGGTTCGTACGTGTGCACGTGTCTTATTTGTCTTGTTTTGCGGTTTCGGAGCATCTTCGGAGGACACCAGTGGGACGACTCTTCGGCACGGACGGTGTGCGCGGTGTCGCCAACGCGGATCTGACGGCCGAGCTGGCGCTCGGTCTGTCGGTCGCTGCGGCGCATGTGCTTGCCGAGGCTGGCACCTTCGAGGGGCATCGGCCGACAGCGGTGGTGGGACGTGACCCCCGTGCGTCCGGAGAGTTTCTGGAGGCCGCCGTCGTGGCGGGCCTCGCCAGCGCGGGCGTGGACGTCCTGCGGGTCGGTGTGCTGCCCACCCCCGCGGTGGCGCACCTCACCGGTGCGTTGGGCGCCGACCTCGGCGTGATGCTCTCCGCCAGCCACAACGCCATGCCGGACAACGGTGTCAAGTTCTTCGCCCGGGGCGGCCACAAGCTCGCCGACGAGCTGGAGAACCGGATCGAGACGGTCTACGAGCAGCACCGCACCGGTGAGCCCTGGGCGCGGCCCACGGGCGTCGGCGTGGGCCGGGTCACCGACTACACCGAGGGCTTCGACCGGTACGTCGCCCACCTGATCGCCGTCCTCCCGAACCGGCTCGACGGGCTGAAGGTCGTCCTCGACGAGGCGCACGGCGCGGCCGCCCGGGTCTCGCCCGAGGCCTTCGCACGGGCCGGTGCCGAGGTGATCACGATCGGTGCCGATCCGGACGGTCTGAACATCAACGACGGCTGCGGCTCCACCCACCTGGAGCTGCTGAAGGCCGCCGTCGTCGAGCACGGCGCCGACCTCGGCATCGCGCACGACGGCGACGCCGACCGCTGCCTCGCCGTGGACGCCACCGGCGAGGGGGTCGACGGCGACCAGATCCTGGCCGTGCTCGCCCTCGCCATGCGCGAGGCCGGACAGCTGCGCAAGGACACCGTGGTCGGCACCGTCATGTCCAACCTTGGCTTCAAGATCGCGATGGAGCGGGAGGGCATCCAGCTCGTCCAGACCGCCGTCGGCGACCGTTACGTACTGGAGTCGATGAAGGCCGAGGGGTACGCCCTGGGTGGCGAGCAGTCCGGCCATGTCATCGTCCTGGACCACGCCACGACCGGTGACGGCACGCTGACCGGCCTGCTGCTGGCGGCCCGGGTCGCCGCCACCGGCCGTACGCTCGCCGAGCTGGCCGGGGTCATGCAGCGGCTGCCGCAGCTGCTGATCAACGTCCGCGACGTCGACAAGTCCCGGGTGGACACCTCCCCGGAGCTGGCCGCGGCGGTCTCGGATGCCGAGCGTGAGCTGGGCTCCGCCGGACGGGTGCTGCTGCGCCAGTCGGGCACGGAGCCGCTGGTACGGGTCATGGTCGAGGCGGCCGACATCGAGCAGGCACGGGCGGTCGCCGGGCGGCTGGCCGATGTGGTGAAGTCCGCACTCGGCTAGTGCCGCGACCGGGCAAAGCTTGCCGGGAGGGGCACTAGGGACTTTCGTTCCCTGGCCGGGGCCGCTCCGTTGTTCGCCGGGCGGGCCCGGCCCGTGCGGTCTCGCGTTATTCGCCGGACGGGCTCGCGACGGGGCCCGTCCGCCGGCGGCGGTGGTTCGCCCGGAGGGCCTTCTGGACCAGGAGCGTCAGCGTTCCCGCGGCCACGATTCCGCCGAGGTTCGCCAGCAGCTGGGCCGTGGAGCCCCGCATCTGGCCGTAGTCGCTGTAGCTGAACGCCACCGCCGCATTGGCCGCGGCCGGCACGGTGGTGACCGAGATGGCGACCCCGATCAGCGCCCCGGACTTCGCCGACGTGAGCGAGAGCGTCCCGGCGATCCCGGCGAGGAACGCCACCACGAACGACAGCGGGTCCGGCTTCCAGATGAACGACGTATTGGGCCGGTCGGCCTCGATCATCGCGTACGTGAACTGCCCCAGGGCGTCCATCGCCCAGGCGAACCCGGCCGTCAGCACCATCGCGACGGCGAAGCCGCCGATCAGCGCCACCAGCGACCGCCACACCAGGCGCGGGGCCCGCTGCACCAGGGCCGTGGAGATCCCGGCCAGTGGCCCGAACTCCGGGCCGACCGCCATCGCGCCCACGATCAGGATCGCGTTGTCGAGCATCACACCGCAGGCGGCGAGCATCGTCGCGACCGCGAGGAACGCCACGTAGGTGACGCTGAACGTGGACTCCTCGTGGGTGGCCTCCGTCAGCTCCTCCCACAGCACCGCGTCCGCACCTTCGCCCGGCGCCTCCTCCTCGGCCTTGTCGGCGTGCGCGGAGAGCGTCAGGTCCATGTTCTCGACGGTGATCGAACCGGACTTGTCGATGCCGAGCCCGCGCAGAGCCGAGATCACCTCTTCGCCCGCCTCCCGGGCCACGTCGCACAGCACCACGTCACCCGCCGGGTCGCGGGCGACCCCGGGCATCACCACGAGGTGCGCCGTACCGACGGTGCTCTCCAGCAGGTGCACCACCTCGTCCGTACGGCCGGCGGGGACGATCAGGCGCAGATGCAGCACGCGACGGGCTCCTCGGTGGGCGGGATGATCAGCGGGGTGAGGTGTGATCAGCGGAGTGTTCAGAGCTTGCGCAGGGACAACCGCTGGACCTTGTGATCGGGCCCCTTGCGCAGCACCAGGGTGGCACGCCCCCGGGTGGGCGCGACATTCTCCACCAGGTTGGGCTTGTTGATGGTCCGCCACATCGTCGCCGCGTACTCCATGGCCTCCTCCTCGGAGACCTGGGTGTACTTGCGGAAGTACGAGAACGGGTTCTGGAACGCCGTCTCACGCAGCTTCCGGAACCTGTTGAGATACCAGGTCTCGATGTCCTCGGTCCGCGCGTCCACGTACACACTGAAGTCGAAGTAGTCGGCGAGCCCGACCCTGGTCCGGCCGTCCTTGCCGGGCATCGCGGGCTGCAGCACGTTCAGCCCCTCGACGATCAGGATGTCGGGGCGCCGTACGGTGAGCCGCTCGCCCGGCACGATGTCGTAGATCAGGTGTGAGTAGACGGGCGCCGTCACCTCGTCCTTGCCGGCCTTGATGTCGGCGACGAAACGGGTCAGGGCCCGCCGGTCGTACGACTCGGGGAACCCCTTGCGCGACATCAGCCCGCGCGCCTGGAGCTCCTTCATCGGCAGCAGGAACCCGTCGGTGGTGACGAGTTCGACGCGGGGGTGCTCGGGCCAGCGGGCCAGCAGCGCCTGGAGGATGCGTGCACTGGTGGACTTGCCGACCGCGACACTGCCCGCGACCCCTATGACGAACGGGGTGCCGCGCTGCGCTCCGTGCCCGTTGCCCGCGTCCCCGAGGAAAGTGTTCAGGGCGCCGCGCAGGCCCGAGGTGGCCTGGACGTAGAGGTTGAGGAGCCGGGAGAGCGGCAGGTAGACGTCCCGTACCTCGTCGAGGTCGATGACGTCCCCGAGCCCGCGCAGCTGCTCCACCTCGGCGGCGGTCAGCGGCAACGGCGTCTTATCGCGCAGGGCGCTCCATTCGTCGCGCGACAGATCGACGTACGGCGTCGCCGCGTGCTCGGCGCGGCGGGGGCTGCTGCTTCGTGGCGGCGAACTGATCACATGTTCATTGTTGCGGGAGTTCTGACGGAGCGGGGGGTGGGCTCGGTCACGTCACTTTCCTGAGCACACAGAGGTCTCCGCTGCCGGGGTCGCCGATGAACGTCCACAGGTCGCGAGGACGAGCTGCCCGCCCCGGTCGTCCCGCCAGGTGATGCACCTGTGGGTGCCTGCCGCAGTCGGTGGGGCCGGTGCCCACACCCCTGTGGCGGACACCGGCCCCGGTTCGCGGCTACGGGTGGCGTCTCAGGGCTTCTCGCCCTTGGCGTCGACGACGGCGGCCTTGACCAGGGCTTGGCTCATCGTGATCTGCCCGACGATTGAGCCGTGACCGCACGGTGCCGAGCGGGATGCCCAACGCCTCGGAGACCTCCTGGTACCCGAGGTCGGCCCAGGCGACGAGCAGCAGCACATGGCGGTCACCGGGCGAGAGCGAGGCGAGCGCCCCGGCCAGCGGCGCCTGCGCGGCGATCCGGTCGTCGACACGGTCGCTCCAGGACGCGGCCACCGGGTCCTGACCGGTACGGGCCAGGGCCCGCAGTCCCCTCTCCTCGCTGCGCCGGTGCTTGCCGATGAGGTTCGCGGCGATGCCGTACAGCCAGGGGCGGGCGTTGCGATGCGTGCGGTCGTAACGGCGCCGGGAGCGGAAGGCGATGAGAAAGGTCTCCGCCGTGATGTCGTCCGCCGCGCCCTTCCCGAGGCGGCGGGCGGCGTAGTGGTGGATGTCCGGAGCGTGGCGGTCGTAGAGCCCGGCGAAGATCTCGGGATGCTCCAGCGACTGCGCGACGACCTCGGCATCGTCCTCGGGACTGGCTGGCGGTCCGGTCACACCGGCTCCTGGGGGCTCGGCGGACGAGCGTGTCATCTCTTGTTGCCCGGAGGGGCCGGAAAGGTTCACAGGGTACGGAGCGCGTTGATGCGACAGCCTGATGCGACAGCCCTGGTGTGACGCGGTCAGGCACTGTTGCAGTCACGGCAGTTGCCGGGCGCGGGGGAGCGGAAGGCGCGGTCGCAGTGGTTGCAGTTCTGGAGTGGGGTGGGTTGGTGGAGCACGGTGCGTGGGGGCGGGAGGAGGTGGGTGAGGCGGTGGCGGAGGAGTTTGGCGGGGTGTTTGAGGTGGTGAGGGAGGTCGTGGGTGAGGGCGTGGCGGATGGCAGTGGGTGAGGCGCCGCGTTCGTACCAGGTGGCGACGGCGGGGGCGAGGGCGTTCATGTCGCGTTCGGTGAGGGTGAGTTGGGGTGTATGGCGGTGGAGGTCGGCGAGGAGGGCGATGGCGGCGTAGTGGCGTTGGGGGAGGGGATTGTCGGGCTGCGGGAGTGGTGGGGACGGGGGTTTGGGGGCGGTGCGGGCGGGGACGTGGGGCGGCTGCTCGGGTGGCGGGGGTACGGCGGCTGGGGCCATCGGGGCCACTGGGGCCGGGGCTGGTGCCGGGTGGCTGGGCTTGGGGCGTCGTTCGGGTGCGGGGACGGGGTGGGCGTTGGTGGAGCCCGGCTGGTTGTACGAGCAGGTGCGGGTGATGACGCGGCCGTTGGGGAGGCGTTCGCGGGTGCGTTTCAGGTAGCCGTGGGCTTCCAGTTCGCGTAGTGCGGCGGCGATGCGGGCTTCGCTCTCGGGGAAGCGTTCGGTGAGGGTCTTGATGCCGACCTTCGCCCCGGCCGGGAGTGACTGGATGTGGGTGGCGAGGCCGATCGCGAGGAGGGAGAGCTCGCGGTGCTGGGCGAGGTGGTTGCCGACCACGGTGAAGCGGCTGGTGTGGCGGGAGTTGATGTGCATGACGCCGGACGGCGGCGTGGTGTCTCCGGGAAGGGGAGACGGGGCGCGCGAGGGCGCGCTAACCTGCTGGGTATCCATCGGGAAGGTCTCTTCTTCCTCGTTGGTCAGGCCCTCGATCGGGATTGCGAGTCCCGGCCGGGGGCCGACGCATGTCTGTGGTTGTGGGGCGAGCATATGCCTGCCAACCGGGCAAAAAGCCAGTCGAGTTGGTGATCCTCACTCGTGTGAGTGACGGGGTCCTGCGTGTACGCCTGCGCGGTGTCGGGGTACGGGTTGGGGTTGGGAAGTTTCTTCTCTCCAAAGCCTTAAAAGCCTTTTACGTCGGGGCCCGCCGGGTCGCGGTTCACCGGGACGTGACAGACCGGGTCGCGACTGTCACCTTCCGGTGAGGGCTACCTCCGCCCAGACGGTTTTGCGCGGGAAGGGCCCCATCTGCACGCCCCACCGGATGGCGATCGCCTCGACGAGCATGAGCCCGCGCCCGGCCTCGGATTCGTCGTTCCGCTCCGGGACGCGGGGCAGTGCATCCCCGCGTGCGTCCGCGACCTCGATACGGAGCGTGTCCCCGGTGACGGTCAGCATGATGCGGAAGTCCCGCCCCGGCACCTGCCCGTGCAGCGCGGCGTTGGACGCCAGCTCGGCGATGACATGCCCGGCGTCGTCCAGCGGCAGCCCCCAGGAGCGGAGTTGCTCGGTCGCGAGGAGCCTGGCGAGTCGGGCACCCCGACGGGTGGCGGAGAGCTGCACGGCGAACTGCCCGCTGCGGGCACGCGGTGGGGTGATTTCTCGGTTCACGTCACTCAGCGTGGCCGGAGATGCCTACGCTGAACAGCAATGACGTGCGTACGGACGGTGACTGTCCAGCGGTTGTACGGGTCTGTCCATCCGGTACGGCGTCGAACGCGAAACGGTGCGGGCACGGGTGGAGGCAGGTGTTGTATGGCGAGCGAGGACATCAGGGGCAACGGAGACAACACGGCGGACGGCCCTGACTGGGAGTTCGACGTCGAGGACGACTCGAGCGCGGTGATCGCGGCGGTCGGCCGCCAGATCCGGCTCTGGCGCGAGGCGGCCGGCCTGCGTGCGGCGGAACTGGGCAGGGCGATCGGCTACGGGGAGAACCAGGTCTACAAGGTGGAGGCCGGGAAACGCATCCCCAAGCCGGAGTTCCTGGACAAGGCGGACGAAGTGCTGGGTGCGGGCGGAAAACTCGCCGCGATGAAGAAGGACGTGGCGGAGGCGCGGTACCCGAAGAAGGTCCGTGACGTAGCCAAGTTGGAGTCGGGTGCGGTCGAGATGGGCGCGTACGCCGGCGATGTCGTGGACGGCCTCCTGCAGACGGAGGAGTACGCCCGCGCTTTGTACAGGGAGCGGCGCCCCCTGTACACCGAGGACCAGATGGATCGCCTGGTTGCCGGGCGCATGGCTCGCCAGTCGGTCTTCGAGCGACGCCCTGCCCCGCTGCTGACGTTCGTCCAGGAAGAGGCGACGCTGAGGCGGCCGACCGGAGGCAAAATGGTGTTGCGCAGGCAGCTCGAACACCTGCTAGAACTGAGCGCGTTGAGGCATGTCGAGATTCAGGTCATGCCGACGGATACGGAGGAGCATGCGGGGCTGGCCGGCTCGCACCGGGTGCTTAAGCTGAGTGACGGAACGGCTGTGGGGCTCAACGAGGTTCAGCTCACCAGCCGACTGATCGCTGATCCGAAGGAAGTCCAGATCCTTGAGATGCGGTACGGCCTGGTCCGATCCCAGGCGCTTACGCCTCGGTTGTCGCGGATCTTCATCACGAAACTGCTGGGAGAGACATGAGTGCCAAGCCCTCGGTCGGGGAGCTGCCCGGGCTGACGTGGTTCAAGAGTAGCTACAGCACCAACGATGGCCCCTCCTGTGTCGAGGTCGCGGAAACCGCAAGCACGATCCACGTACGTGACTCCAAGAACCTGCCGGGCGGTCCCCAGCTCGGTTTCGCGCCCTCGGCGTGGGAAGACTTCGTGACGTACGCGTCGGGAAGCTGACCCACCGGGGAGACGTATGGACACCGAACTGACCTGGTTCAAGAGCAGCTACAGCACCAACGACGGCCCTGAGTGCGTCGAGGTGGCGGCAGCCGCGAGCACCGTCCACGTACGCGACTCCAAGAACATCCCCGGCCCGCACCTCGGCTTTGCGCCGCGCGCCTGGGCGGAGTTCGTCACGTACGCCTCCAGCAACTGACCACCGCGCCCACGAACGCCCGCCCCGCTCCCCTTCCTCCTGGGGAGCGGGGCGGCCACGGTGCCGACAGAGCCTCTGACTTGACTGCTGTCACCGCCACACCGCGAGCACGTCTTCGGGACCCCAGTGGGCGGCCAGTCCCTCCGCTGCCGCACCCGTCGGCGGCCGGCGGCTGACCGCGATCAGGGCCGCGCCTTCCGCGCCCGGCACCTGCTGTACCGCTGACGCGAGCTCCGCAAGATCCCGTACACCAAAGGGTGTCTCGTCACGCCACTTCACCGATCCGGCGAAGAAGAGGCGACGCGCCACAGGCTGCGCGTCCGCGCCGATGAGGTCGATCTCAGGGTTGTTCTGACGGTTCCACCAGCCGCCCACCTCGGTCGCCTCGGGGAACAGGCCGTCCGGCACTCTGCGGGCCAGCGCCTCCCTGATCACCGGCTCCACCGCACGGCCTCGCCAGGATGGCCACGACCGCTGGATTCGTGCAGCCGATACGTCCCCTCTGCCTCTCTCCGCCTGCGCGACGGCGTTCTCCAGATGTGCCAGCCAGAAGCGCAGGTAGGTGTCGGCGATCCGGTAGCGCTTGAGCTTCGGGGCGGGCCGGGTGGACAGCGGAAGGTCTGCGGCCACGATCTTCTTCGAATCGATGAGTTCGGCCAGTATCGGGGCGAGGGTGCCGTGCGCCAGTGGATGTCCATCGGCGCCTCCGG
This sequence comes from Streptomyces sp. NBC_00846, assembly GCF_045207325.1. Classification (NCBI taxonomy): domain Bacteria; kingdom Bacillati; phylum Actinomycetota; class Actinomycetes; order Kitasatosporales; family Streptomycetaceae; genus Streptomyces; species Streptomyces sp. NBC_00846. The sequence goes on from NZ_CP108846.1 coordinate 4,574,902, forward strand.
TACTTGCGGCGATACCGGAGAAGGTCCGCTCGCCGGAACCGATCGCACGTAGCACCCTGCCGGCCTGCAAGCGCGCGGGAAACTCCGCCGCGAGGGAACGTTCGCCCGTCGTCAGCAGCACCGATGAAGGGTCCTCCACCTGGCGTGTCAGATAGTCGGCCACCGACTCACCGGTCCGCCAGTCGGTCACGACCTCGGGGAAGCCTCCGGTGACCAGGTATGCGTCCAGCGCGTCCGCGGCATCGAGTGCGGTGGAATCCTGTACGTCCGCAGGGTTGAGCGGACCCACGGTGTACTGACCCGCTCGCCCGTAGAAGGGATGCTCGTACGACGTCAGCCGGTCCATCATCGCGAGGTCGGAGCCGAGGATCAGCAGGAGCACGGGCTTCGCGGACAAGTGCATGTCCCAGGCGGTTTTGAGTGCCGCATCGAATCCCGCATCGGCCTCGGCCAGCCAGGGGACCTCGTCCAGCACGAGAATGACCGGCTCGTCCGCAGGCAGTGCCGCAGCCACCGCGGCGAGCGTCCGGACCCAGTCCTCGGGAGCGGCGGCCTGTCCCAGGGTGGCCCCGTGTTCCCTCATGCCGTGCGCCCCGGCGACCGCGTCGAACAGCGCCCGCCGGGCCAGTGGCGCGGGCTGGCCGCGGGTCGCCTGGAAGAACACGTACGGCAGTCCCGACCGTGCACAGAACTCCTGCACCAGCCGGGTCTTGCCGATCCGTCGGCGGCCCTTGATCACCAGCGCCTGCCCCGCGCTGCCGCCCGAAGCGGTCCTGACCTTGTCCAGCCAGGATCCGAGGATGCGCAACTCGCGACTGCGCCCGGTGAAGGCCATCAGCACCCCTGAAGTAGGAACGGCTCAAAGTATGTGCAGTTCCTACTTTACGGTCGGTGCCGGATCCCCACGACTCGGATTTGCAGCCCGGGTGTCCGGCCGCACCCTGGGACTGGGGGCCCGGCAGCACACCCGAGAGGACAACACATATGCCCGCGGTGACCACGCGTGACGGTGTCGAGATCTTCTACAAGGACTGGGGCCGTGGCCGCCCCGTCGTCTTCATCCATGGCTGGCCCCTGAACGGGGACGCCTGGCAGGACCAGCTCAAGGCGGTCGCGGACAACGGATTCCGCGGCATCGCGCCCGACCGACGCGGGCACGGCCGCTCGACCCCCGTCTGGGACGGCTACGACTTCGACACCTTCGCGGACGACCTCGACGACCTGCTCACCCAAATGGACCTGCGGGACGTCACGCTGGTCGCCCACTCGATGGGTGGCGGTGAACTCGCCCGTTACATCGGCCGCCACGGCACCGGCCGGATCAGGTCGGCCGTCCTGCTCTCGGCGATCACCCCGCTGATGCTCAAGAATGCGGAGAACCCCGAGGGCGTGCCGCAGGCCGTCTTCGACGACATCAAGAAGGGGATCCTCACCGAACGTTCGCAGTTCTGGAAGGACACCGCGGTCGGCTTCTTCGGTGCGAACCGGGACGGCAACAAGGTCACGCAGGGCAACAAGGACGCCTTCTGGCACATGGGCATGGCCGAGACCATCGAGGGCGGTGTCGCCTGTGTCGACGCCTTCGCGGCCACGGACTTCCACGAGGACCTGAAGAAGTTCGACATCCCGACGCTGGTCGTCCACGGTGACGACGACCAGGTCGTCCCGATCGATGCCACCGGCCGCAAGTCCGCCGAACTCATCGCGGACGCGACCCTCAAGGTCTACGAGGGCGGCTCCCACGGCCTCGCGCTCGTCCCGGGCGACAAGGAGAAGTTCAACAAGGACCTCCTGGAGTTCCTCAAGCGCTGAACCACCGGTTTGCCGGGAAGAGGCGGGCCGTGTTCGGGGCGACGACCCGGCTTCGGGGCGACGACCCGGCTTCGGGACCACGCCCCGGCTTCCTCCGGCTCCGGCCGGGCCGGCACACCACGCCTGATTTCTGCCGCCCTGTTGGCCTTCTGCGACGATGCGAAGAAAACGAAGAAAAGGGGCGGGCGACCAGGAAGGGAACGGTATGTGCGGAATAGTCGGATATGTCGGTGGGCAGTCGGCGCAGGACGTCGTCGTCGCGGGCCTCAAGCGCCTCGAATACCGGGGCTACGACTCGGCGGGCATCGCCGTCCTCGCGGACGGCGGGCTGGCCGCCGCGAAGAAGGCGGGGAAGCTCGTCAACCTGGAGAAGGCGCTGGCCGAGGCCCCGCTCCCGGCCGGGGCCACGGGGATCGGGCACACCCGCTGGGCCACCCACGGCGCCCCCACCGACACCAACGCCCACCCGCACCTCGACAACGCGGGCCGGGTCGCCGTCGTGCACAACGGGATCATCGAGAACTTCGCCGTCCTGCGCGCCGAACTCGCCGAGCGCGGCCACGACCTGGCCTCCGAGACCGACACCGAGGTCGTCGCCCATCTCCTCGCCGAGGCGTATTCGGCCTGCGCCGACCTGGCGGAGGCGATGCGGCAGATCTGCGGGCGGCTGGAGGGGGCCTTCACCCTCGTCGCCCTGCACGCGGACGCGCCCGACACGGTGGTCGGCGCCCGGCGCAACTCACCGCTCGTGGTGGGGGTGGGGGAGGGCGAGTCGTTCCTCGCCTCCGATGTGGCCGCGTTCATCGCGCACACCCGCTCCGCGATCGAGCTGGGCCAGGACCAGGTGGTGGAGCTGCGCCGGGAGGGCGTCACCGTCACGGACTTCGACGGGCGGCCCGCCGACGTCCGTGAGTACCACGTGGACTGGGACGTCTCCGCCGCCGAGAAGGGCGGCCACGACTCGTTCATGCTCAAGGAGATCGAGGACCAGCCCAAGGCCGTCGCCGACACGCTCCTCGGGCGGATCGACGGCGCGGGCACCCTCCATCTCGACGAGGTGCGGATTCCGCCCCATGAGCTGCGCGAGGTCGACAAGGTCGTCATCGTCGCCTGCGGTACCGCGTTCCACGCCGGGATGATCGCCAAGTACGCCATCGAGCACTGGACCCGGCTCGCCTGCGAGACCGAACTGGCCAGTGAGTTCCGCTACCGCGACCCGATCCTCGACCACCGCACCCTCGTCGTCGCGATCTCGCAGTCCGGCGAGACGATGGACACCCTGATGGCCCTGCGGCACGCCCGCGAACAGGGCGCGAAGGTCCTCGCCATCTGCAACACCAACGGCTCCACCATCCCCCGCGAGTCCGACGCCGTGCTCTACACGCACGCCGGGCCCGAGGTCGCCGTCGCCTCCACCAAGGCGTTCCTCACCCAGCTCGTCGCCTGCTATCTCGTGGCCCTCTATCTGGGTCAGACCCGCGGTACGAAGTGGGGCGACGAGATCCGGACCGTTATCCGCCAGCTCTCCGAGATCTCCGGTGCGGTCGAACGGGTCCTGAAGACCATGGAACCCGTGCGTGCGCTGGCCCGTTCCCTCGCCGACCACGACACCGTGCTCTTCGTGGGCCGCCATGTCGGCTACCCCGTGGCCCTGGAAGGCGCGCTGAAGCTCAAGGAACTCGCGTACATGCACGCCGAGGGCTTCGCCGCGGGCGAGCTCAAGCACGGGCCGATCGCGCTCATCGAGGACGGTCTGCCCGTCGTCGTGGTCGTGCCCTCGCCGCGCGGCCGGTCGGTGCTGCACGACAAGATCGTGTCGAACATCCAGGAGATCAGGGCCCGCGGGGCGCGCACCATCGTCATCGCCGAGGAGGGCGACGAGGCGGTGGTCCCGTACGCCGACCATCTGATCAGGATCCCCGTTACGCCTACGCTGCTTCAGCCGCTGGTGTCGACCGTGCCGTTGCAGGTGTTCGCCTGCGAACTGGCGACGGCCCGCGGCAACGACGTGGACCAGCCGCGCAATCTGGCGAAGTCCGTGACCGTGGAGTAGCGAGAGTTGAGGGAACACGCGTGATCATCGGGGTCGGGATCGATGTGGCCGAGATCGAACGGTTCGACGCGGCGCTGAAACGTACGCCGCACCTGGCCGACCGGCTCTTCCTGGAGAAGGAGTTGCTGCTGCCCAGCGGCGAGCGGCGCGGTGTCGCGTCGCTCGCCGTGCGGTTCGCCGCCAAGGAGGCCCTCGCGAAGGCGCTCGGCGCGCCGGGCGGGCTGCTGTGGACGGACGCGGAGGTGTACGTCGAGGACAGCGGGCAGCCCCGGTTGCGGGTCCGCGGCACGGTCGCCGCGCGCGCGGCCGAGCTGGGCGTGCGGAACTGGCACGTGTCGCTCAGCCACGACGCGGGGGTGGCGTCGGCCGTGGTGATCGCGGAGGGTTGAGTACATGCGTACCGCGTACAGCGTTGAGACCGTACGGGCCGCCGAGCGGGCCCTGATGGACCGGCTGCCGGACGGCGCCCTGATGCAGCGCGCCGCGGCGGGACTCGCGGCGGCGTGCGCCGATGTCCTGCGGCGGCGCGGCCGGGTGTACGGGGCCCGGGTCGTCCTGCTCGTCGGCAGCGGCGACAACGGGGGCGACGCGCTGTACGCGGGCGCCCGGCTGGCCCGCCGCGGCGCGGGCGTGCGCGCCGTGCTCACCTCGCCCGGCCGCGCCCACGAGGGCGGGCTCGCGGCGCTGCTCGCGGCGGGCGGGCGCGTGGCGGGCGGGGAAGGCGACACGGGCGGGGACGGCGAAACCGGCGGGGACGGAGACACGGGCGACGGGAGCCCTTTCGCGGCAGCCTGGGGCGGGCACGTCGATCTCGTCGTGGACGGGATCACCGGCATCGGCGGGCGCGGCGGGCTGCGTCCGCAGGCCGCCGCGCTGGTGCGGGCCTTCGAGGCGACCGGCGTGGCCTTCGTCGCCGTCGACCTGCCCAGCGGCGTCGAGGCGGACACCGGCGAGGTGCTCGGCGACGCGGTGCGGGCCGACGCGACCGTCACCTTCGGCACGTACAAGCCCGGACTGCTCATCGACCCGGCCGCCGGCCTGGCGGGCGCGCTGCACCTCGTCGACATCGGGCTCGGCCCGGAGCTGCCCGAGGTGCCCGGCCTGGAGGCGCTGCAGTACGCGGACCTCGCCGCACTCCTGCCCGTCCCCGGTAGTGAGAGCGACAAGTACCGGCGCGGTGTCGTCGGCATCGTCGCCGGGTCGGCGCGGTATCCGGGAGCGGCGGTGCTGGCCGTCTCCGGGGCGCTGCGGGGCGGTGCCGGAGCGGTGCGGTACGTCGGTCCGGGCGCCGGTGCGGTGATCGCCCGCCATCCGGAGACGCTGGTCCACGCGGGGCCGCCGTCGAAGGCTGGGCGGGTGCAGGCCTGGGTCGTGGGGCCGGGGCTCGGTGACGGTACGGACGCCGTGGAGGCGGTCCGTGACGTGCTGGAGGCGGACGTTCCGGTGCTCGTCGACGCCGACGGGCTGCGGCTGCTCGACGCCACCGTAGTCCGCGCGCGCACCGCCCCGACCCTCCTCACCCCGCACGCCGGTGAGGCCGCCGCCCTGCTCGGCGTCCCGCGCGAGGAGGTCGAGGCGGGGCGGCTCGCCGCCGTACGGGAACTGGCCGCCCGCTTCCGCGCCACGGTCCTGCTCAAGGGGTCGACGACCCTGGTCGCCACCGACGCCGGAGCCACCCCCGTACGGGTCAACCCGACCGGCACCTCCTGGCTGGCCACGGCCGGCAGCGGCGACGTCCTCTCCGGCCTGACCGGCTCGCTGCTGGCGGCGGGCCTAGCCCCGCGCGACGCCGCGTCGGCCGGCGCGTATCTGCACGGCCTGGCCGCCCGGCACGCCTCGGACGGCGCTCCCGTCGCCGCGCAGGACGTCGCGGAGGCGATCCCGGCGGCGTGGCGGGACGTACGGGCCTGAGTGATCCTGGGCGCAGACGGACGCCGACAGGAGGTCGATCGTGGGTAGCGGCAAGGGCAGCAGCGATGTACGCGTACGCCGGGTGTACGAGCCGAAGGAGGCCGACGACGGCACCCGCGTCCTCGTCGACCGGCTCTGGCCGCGCGGCGAGTCCAAGGAGCGGGCCGCGATCGACAAGTGGCTCAAGGACATCACCCCGTCGAACGAGCTCCGCGACTGGTACCACGAGGACCGTTCCGGCACCCGCTACGACGAGTTCGCCGACCGCTACCGCGCCGAACTGGCCGACCCCGTCCACACCGCGGCCGTCGACGAACTGGTGGAACTGGTCCGCGAGGGCGGTCCGGTCACGCTGGTCACGGCGGTCAAGGACGTACCGCACAGCCACGTCCCGGTCCTCGTCGACCATCTGGAACACGAGCTGCGCCACCACTGAGATGGACGTGCCGGGCCCCCCGCCGGGGGACCTCTCCCGACCCGCCGCCCGAAGGGTTTGCCGTACGCCTCTGAGAGACTGGGCGCGATGAATGAGACAGCGTCCTTGAGAGCCCGTGCCGAGATCGACCTCGCCGCATTGCGCGCCAACGTGCGTGTACTGCGCGCTCGGGCGGGCGCCGCGCAACTCATGGCTGTCGTCAAAGCCGATGCGTACGGGCACGGGGCGGTGCCCTGCGCCCGTGCCGCGCTGGAGGCCGGGGCGACCTGGCTGGGCACCGCGACGCCGCAGGAGGCGCTCGCCCTGCGGGCGGCCGGGCTCGGCGGCCGGGTGATGTGCTGGCTGTGGACGCCGGGCGGGCCCTGGCGCGAGGCGATCGAGGCCGGCATCGATGTGTCGGTGAGCGGGATGTGGGCCCTGCGCGAGGTCGTCGCCGCGGCGACGGAGGCCGGCATTCCGGCCCGTATCCAGCTCAAGGCCGACACCGGCCTCGGGCGCAACGGCTGCCAGCCCGCCGACTGGCCCGAGCTCGTCGCCGCCGCCCGCACCGCCGAGCAGGCGGGCACCGTCGGGATCACCGGCCTCTGGTCCCACTTCGCCTGCGCCGACGAACCGGGCCACCCCTCCATCGCCGCCCAGCTGAACGCCTTCCGCGACATGGTCGCGTACGCGGAGAAGGAGGGCGTCGACCCCGAGGTGCGCCACATGGCGAACTCCCCGGCGACGCTGACGATCCCCGAGGCGCACTTCGACCTCGTACGGACCGGGATCGCGATGTACGGCATCTCGCCCAGCCCCGAGCTGGGCACCCCGGCCGACTTCGGGCTGCGCCCCGTCATGACGCTCAGCGCGTCGATTGCCCTGGTCAAGCAGGTGCCGGCCGGTCACGGGATCAGCTACGGACATCACTGCACGACCTCCGCCGAGACCACCCTGGGCCTGGTCCCGCTCGGCTACGCGGACGGCATCCCGCGCCATGCCTCCGGCCGCGCCCCCGTCCTCGTCGGCGGCGTGTGGCGGCGGATCGCGGGCCGGGTGGCCATGGACCAGTTCGTCGTCGACCTCGGCGGGGACCGGATCGAGGTGGGCGCCGAGGCGGTGCTCTTCGGCCCGGGGGACCGGGGCGAGCCGAGCGCCGAGGACTGGGCGCAGGCCGCCGGCACGATCGCGTACGAGATCGTCACCCGGATCGGCAGCCGTGTGCCCCGCGTCCATCTGCATGCCACCCCGGCCGAGTCCTGACCGAACAAGCGCCCCTGACCAGGCACGATCTGAGCACGACCGGAACAGACCGGCCCTGACCTGACGGACACGACCGACGAGGAGCGCGGCACGGTGAGCGAGATCAGCGCGGGGGACGCGGTGACGACGGCCGCCACGGCGGTCGGCTGGCGCCGGGCGGGGATCGCCGGTGCCGCCATAGGCGTGATCGCGGCGGGCGCGGCCGCCGGTGTCGCCGTCGAGCGGCTGACCGTGGGTCGCGGCATGCGCAGACGGGCCAGGCTGGCGCTGGACGCCTCGGGACCGTACGGATCGCTGCGCGGACTGCCGGGCCGGGCGAGCGCCGACGACGGCACCGAACTGTACTACGAGGTCGACGAGGTCGACCCCGACGGCGGTACGGGGGCCGCCGGGAGCGGTGAGAGCGCCGGGAGCGGTGCGACCGTTCCCGGCGCCGCCGGCCCGCGCCGCCGCAGGCTCTTCGGCCGCAAGGCGCCCGGGCCCGTCACCGTCGTCTTCAGCCACGGGTACTGCCTCAGCCAGGACTCCTGGCACTTCCAGCGGGCGGCGTTGCGCGGAATCGTCCGTACCGTCCACTGGGACCAGCGCAGCCACGGCCGCTCCGAGCGGGGCCGGGCCCAGGCGGACGGGGTGACGGTCGGCATCGACCAGCTCGGCCGTGACCTGAAGGCGGTCATCGACGCGGTGGCTCCCGAGGGCAGGCTGGTGCTGGTCGGGCACTCGATGGGCGGCATGACGATGATGGCGCTCGCCGAGCAGTATCCCCAGCTCGTCCGGGACCGGGTCGCCGCCATCGCCTTCGTCGGCACATCGAGCGGGAAACTCGGCGAGGTCAGCTTCGGACTTCCGGTCGCGGGCGTGAACGCGGTGCGGCGGGTGCTGCCCGGGGTGCTCAAGGCGCTCGGCTCCCAGGCCGAACTGGTGGAACGGGGCCGGCGGGCGACCGCCGATCTCTTCGCCGGGCTGATCAAGCGGTACTCGTTCGGTTCGCGGGACGTCGACCCGGCGGTCGAGCGGTTCGCCGAGCGGCTCATCGAATCCACCCCGATCGATGTGGTCGCCGAGTTCTACCCGGCCTTCACCGAGCACGACAAGACCCACGTGCTGCCCGCGTTCCGTGACATCCCGGTGCTGATCCTGGCGGGCGACAAGGACCTGGTGACGCCCAGCTCGCACAGCGAGGCCATGGCGGACCAGCTCCCGGACGCGGAGCTGGTCATCGTTCCGGACGCCGGTCATCTGGTGATGCTGGAACACCCGGAGACGGTGACCGACCGGCTGGCGGACCTGCTGGTACGCATTGGGGCGGTGCCCGCCGCGACCGATGTCGGCGGACAGGGAAGTAACGTTGGCGGACATGGAAGCACCGCACAACAGCCTGGCGGCTGAGGCCGACGCGGGCACCGCGCCGGGCACCGTCACCGTCGACCTGGCCGTCGAGTCCCCCGAACAGATGCAGGCCCTCGGCCGCCGCATCGCCGCTGTCCTGCGCCCCGGCGACCTCGTGATGCTCTCCGGGGAGCTCGGAGCCGGGAAGACGACGCTGACCCGGGGGCTCGGCGAGGGCCTCGGGGTGCGCGGCGCCGTCACGTCCCCCACGTTCGTGATCGCCCGCGTCCACCCCTCGCTGACCGGCGGCCCCGCGCTGGTCCACGTCGACGCGTACCGGCTGGGCGGCGGGCTCGACGAGATGGAGGACCTGGACCTCGACGTGTCGCTGCCGGAGTCGGTGGTGGTCGTGGAGTGGGGCGACGGCAAGGTCGAGGAACTGTCCGAGGACCGGCTCCACGTGATGATCCACCGCGCGGTCGGCGACACGGACGACGAGCGGCGCTCGGTGACGCTGGTGGGGATCGGGGCGCGCTGGGCACAACTGGGCGAGGACATGGCCGCCGAACTGCCGGGGCAGACGTCCCGGTAGGAGGCCGAAGCTCACCACACCCTTCGCCCGGCTTCCGGGCCTGGAAGGGCGCCATCTGGAGAATCAGGTGCTCGGTGTCTCGGGCGCAACCGTGCACGTCGTGGGTGGCCACGGGCGCTATTCGACCGAGGGATTCCGCAAGGACCGGACCTGGTCCCTGCTGGCCGTCGACAGCCGTACGGGAGACATCCGCTGGACCCGGCCGCCGCCTGCGCGGCCGGACGGGTCCGAGCGGCTGCACTTCCTGACCGCGCAGGTCCGGGGCACGTATCTGGTCCTCGTCCAGCAGTCCGCGGCGGGTCGGCTGACGCCGGCCGTCCTCGACACCCGGACCGGACGGCGGCTGTGGGACACCCCGCTCGACGGGGAGTGAAGGCCCGTTCGAGTCCGGATTCGGCCGTCCGGCACTCTTTCCGACAAGTCGTCGGTAAATGCTTGCGCAGGACGCGGCGGTCGTGTTCACATGGATGGGAGTATTGGTTAGGTTTACCTAACCGCGACCTCCATCGGAGCTCCAGGAGGCATCCATGCCGACGTCCGAGCGTGACCCGCAGCCGCAGCCGTCCGCCCTGTCGATGAAGGATCTGCTGGCCTCGTGTGCCGCCGCCACGGCGGTGTCCACGCCGCCACCGGCCGAGCCGGTCGAGGAAGAGCCGGACGGACTGCCGTCCCGCCGCGACGCGGCATAGCCCGCGCAACGCGTCCCGCTACGGGACGACGACGACCTTCGTACCCACCAACGCGAAGCTCCACATCGCGTCCCCGTCGGCCCGGGACATCCGTACGCCGCCGGTCTTCAGTGACGGGTCCGGGCTCTCCATCGAACCGTCCAGTGCCGCGCTGAACCCCACGGCCACGCCGTCCACCATCGCGAACCGCACCACGTGCTCGATCATCACGCCGTCCGAGCCCTTGGTCGCGGCTCCCGAGCGCGGTGTGACCACCTCGTACGTCCCGGGCCGCGGGTTCAGTGCGCTCGGCATGACGGCGAAGCTCCTGGTCACCTTTCCGGACGCGTCGACGAGCCACACGTGGCGGTCGGCCAGGGCGTACACGACCCGTGTTCCGGTACCGGAGCCGGTGGGGAGTGCGGCCGGCGGCTTCATTTCCTTCGGCTTGTCGTGGCCGGCGGCGGGCGCGCTGCTGGAAACCTTCGGCTTGGGGGCGGCGACGGAGTCAGGGGCGTTCGCCGATGCCTGGTAGGCCAGAAAACCGACCGCGGCGAGAGCCGCCGCAGTGAGCCCGGCCACGATTCCCGAGCTGCCCCTTGCCACCGTGCGCGCCCCTTTCGCTCCGTATGTCGTACAAGCGTTTAGCGATTACGTCGTACTCGCGTGCGTTCCCGGTGACGGTAGCAGCCGGGGCCGGTCGTACCGGGACGTCGTACGGGACACCGTGCCGCCGTCGGAGGAGCCGTAGGCTGTTTGCGTGCTCTTGCTCGCCGTGGATACCGCCACCCCCGCTGTCACCGTCGCCCTTCACGACGGAACCTCCGTCGTCGCCGAGTCCGGTCAGGTCGATGCCCGAAAGCACGGGGAGCTGCTGCTGCCCGCCGTCGACCGGGTCCTCGCCGAGGCCGGGGTGAAACTCGACGCCGTGACGGACATGGTCGTGGGCGTCGGCCCCGGCCCGTACACCGGGCTGCGAGTCGGCCTGGTCACGGCCGCGACCTTCGGCTCCGCCCTCTCCGTGCCCGTGCACGGGGTCTGCACCCTGGACGGTCTCGCGTACGCCGCCGGGCGGGCCGGCCTGGAGGGCCCGTTCGCCGTCGCGACGGACGCCCGCCGCAAGGAGGTCTACTGGGCGCGCTACGAGGACTGCCGTACGCGCGTCACGGAGCCCGCCGTCGACCGGCCCGCCGACATCGCCGAGCGGCTCGCAGGAGTTCCCGTCGTCGGGGCGGGCGCGGTGCTCTACCCCGAGGCGTTCCCGGACGCCCGGGGCCCCGAGCACGTCAGCGCCGGTGCGCTGGCCGCTCTCGCCGCCGAGCGGCTCGCCGCGGGCGCGGAACTGCTGCCGCCGCGGCCGCTCTACCTGCGCAGGCCCGACGCCCAGGTCCCGAAGAACTACAAGGTGGTCACCCCGAAGTGACGAGCACGACTGCCGTACTGCGCGAAATGCGCTGGTGGGACATCGACCGGGTGCTGGCCCTCGAACACGAGCTGTTCCCGGACGACGCCTGGTCGGCCGGCATGTTCTGGTCCGAGCTGGCGCACGCCCGCGGTCCGCGGGCCACCCGCCGCTACGTCGTCGCCGAGGACCCCGCCACCGGCCGGATCGTCGGCTACGCCGGGCTCTCCGCGGCCGGTGACCTCGCCGACGTACAGACGATCGGTGTCACCCGCGACCACTGGGGCGGCGGCCTCGGCTCCGAACTCCTCACCGATCTCCTGAAGCACGCCACGGCCTTCGAGTGCGCCCAGGTGCTCCTCGAAGTCCGCGTCGACAACACCCGGGCGCAGAAGCTGTACGAACGCTTCGGCTTCGAACCGATCGGTTTCCGCCGCGGCTACTACCAGCCCGGCAACATCGACGCACTCGTCATGCGCCTGACGGTGCAAGAGCCCGCACAAGAGACAGAGACTGACTGATGGCTGACGAACCGCTCGTACTCGGCATCGAGACCTCCTGCGACGAGACCGGTGTCGGCATCGTCCGCGGTACGACGCTGCTGGCCGACGCCGTCGCGTCCAGCGTCGACACGCACGCCCGCTTCGGCGGCGTCGTGCCGGAGATCGCCTCCCGCGCACACCTGGAGGCGATGGTCCCCACCATCGAGCGCGCCCTGAAAGAGGCCGGGATCAGCGCCCGCGACCTCGACGGCATCTCCGTCACCGCCGGTCCCGGGCTCGCGGGCGCGCTGCTCGTCGGCGTCTCGGCCGCGAAGGCGTACGCGTACGCGCTGAACAAGCCGCTCTACGGGGTGAACCACCTCGCCTCGCACATCTGCGTCGACCAGCTGGAGCACGGCCCGCTGCCCGAGCCGACCATGGCGCTGCTGGTCAGCGGCGGCCACTCCTCGCTGCTCCTCGCGCCGGACATCACCAACGACGTACGGCCGCTGGGCGCGACCATCGACGACGCGGCGGGCGAGGCCTTCGACAAGATCGCCCGGGTGCTGGACCTCGGCTTCCCCGGCGGCCCGGTCATCGACCGGCTGGCGAAGGAGGGCGACCCGAAGGCGATCGCGTTCCCGCGCGGACTGAGCGGCTCGCGCGATCCCGCGTACGACTTCTCCTTCTCCGGCCTGAAGACGTCCGTCGCCCGCTGGATCGAGGCGAAGCGGGCCGCGGGCGAGGACGTGCCGGTACGGGACGTGGCGGCGTCCTTCCAGGAGGCCGTGGTGGATGTGCTCACCCGTAAGGCCGTCCGGGCCTGCAAGGACGAGGGCGTCGACCACCTGATGATCGGCGGCGGTGTCGCGGCCAACTCGCGGCTGCGGGCCCTGGCCGAGGAGCGGTGCGAGCGGGCCGGTATCCGGCTGCGGGTGCCGCGGCCGGGGCTGTGCACGGACAACGGAGCGATGGTCGCGGCGCTGGGCGCGGAGATGGTGGCCCGGAACAGGCCGGCCTCCGACCTGGAGCTGTCCGCGGACTCGTCGCTGCCGGTGACCGACCCCCACGTCCCCGGTGCCCACGCGCACGACCACGATCATGTGCACGAGATCAGCAAGGACAACCTCTACTCATGAGCGGCATGAGCGGCATGAGCGGCGCGACCGTCGTCTTGATGTGGGAGGCCCGTGCCACCGCCGGCCGGGGCCCCGAGCTCCTGGAGTGGGCGCGCGCCCGGGCGGCCGAGCTGGCCCGTGAACCGCTGCGACGCGAGCTGCTGCGCGCCCCGCAGGACCGGGTCCTGGTCCTCACCTGGTGGGAGGGGGAGTACGGCGACGAGCTGCCCGAACTCCCCGAGCCGGACCCGGAGTTGATCACCCGTCCGGTGCACCGGTGGCGCTTCGAGTCGCTGGGGGCCGTGGACTTCCCCGGCTGATCGGCCCTCGGCGATCGCGCAGGGTTCCGCCTGCGGCGCGGCCACGCCGGCCTACGACGCGGCCACGCCCATCGACACGGCCGCCATCGCCTTCGGCGCGCCCTTCTCGTAGAACTCGTCGAGGTCGAGGATCGTGAACCCTGCGGCCGTCAGCATCTCGGCGACGGGCCGGGTCAGGCGGCACCCGGCGAAGAGCCGCCGCTCCAGCGGATCGAGGCGGCGTTGCCAGCGGCGTACGTTCTCGTCCTCCTCCGGCGCCAGACCGTGCTCCAGGAAATGCAAGGTCGCACCGGGCTTGAGGACCCGGCGCACCTCGCGCAGTGCCGCGTCGGCGTCGGGGATGGTGCACAGCGCCCACGTCGACAGGGCGCCGTCGAAGGTGTTGTCCTCGAACGGCAGGTACTGGCTGTCCAGACAGGCGCGCCGCACCAGGGGGTGCCCCGCGTCGATCCGGTCACGCGCCAGCTTCCAGCCGAGATCGGACGGCTCGACCGCGGCTACCTCGGTGACGGAGCCCGGGTAGAACGGAACGTTGTGCCCGGAACCGAACCCGATCTCGATGATCTCGCCGTACAGGCCCTCGCAGACCCGGCGCCGCAATGGTTCCACGTGCTTCATCCCGCCGACGGCATCATCGATCCGGGGCACGATCCGGTCGGCATAGAACCCCATCGCGAACCTCCGTGTGTTTCTTTCCAGCATGGCACCGCGGCGGCTTCCGCGCACCGTGCTGCCCGCCGAGGGAGGGCGCGCGGTCGGTAGGGTCTGGCCCATGTTTCGCCGCGCACAACTGCCGCCGCCGCCACCGCCCGTGGAGATACGTTCCTGGCCCGACCGCGAGGCACTGCTCGCCGACCGGGCCGTGGTGCTCGGGGAACTGGTGAGGGCACATGTGTCACCGGGGCGCCTGGGGATGCTGTGGCTGTGGGGAGCGCTCTGCGCGCTCGGCTGGTCGCTGGTGGGCGCGGCGCTCATCACGTTCGAGGAGACGTACGACATCTTCAGCGCCTTCCTCGCCGTGATCCTCGGCGGCATGGGCGCCTGCTGCGCGGTGCCGGCGGTCGTCCTCGTCGTCATTGGCCTGCGCTACGACATCGAGGTGCGCCGACTGCTCTACGCCTGGGGGCAATTGGACCGCGATCCGGTACGGGACGCGCGGTTGCGGATGCCGGGCGTCAGCCTCGTCTGGCTGCTGATGTCCTTCACGCTGTGCGCGCTCGGGCTGTACGCGTGCATCGCCGTCCCGGCGACCTCCGAGGCGGCCCAGGACAGTTTCGCCCTGGTCGCCCTGGTCACCGGACTCGGGATGACCGGCTGGCTCACCGGGCTGATCGGCATCATCAAGGCCTTCGCGCACCGCCGTTGGGCACTGCGGGTGCTGATCGGGGCGCCCCGTCCGGAGCCGCTGTTCTCCTTCGGGGGCGGCGCGCATCGCTGAGTCCGGACCTATCCTGACCGGTACATGAGTCGAAGCCGGTCCGCTTCGAGTCGGGGCAGTGCAACTGCCAGCAGTACGTGGGTCCTCAGCCGCTCTCCCAGGTGTACGCCGAGGACCTGACCGACCTAGCCTGAGACCGGCCGGCAATTGCCGGCCGGCCGGTCGGGCTAAGACGCCTCCGGCCGCACGGGGTGACCGATCAGCATCGTCGGGGCACCGGCCACCCGGGTCAGGAAGACCGTCGCCGCGTTCGGCCCCTGGAGCTTCATCCTGCGGCGCAGCTCCTCCGGCTCGACGGCCGAGCCGCGCTTCTTCACCGTCAGGACGCCCACCTTCCGCTCCCGCAGCAGCGCCTTCAGCTTCTTCATGTTGAACGGCAGCCGGTCGGTGATCTCGTACCCGGTGGTGTACGGGGAGTCGTACAGCTCGTCGCTCGTGACGTACGCGATGGTCTCGTCGATCAGCCGGCCGTCGCACCGCGCCACGATGTCGGCGACCAGGTGGGCGCGGATGACGGCCCCGTCCGGCTCGTACAGATAGCGGCCGACCGGGCCGACGGGCGGAGCGGGCAGCGGGGCCGCGGACCAGAGGGTGGCGCGGGCCGGGAGCACGGTGGCGCGGTACGAACCGGGCGCGAAGCCCTCGCCGAACCAGAGCACGGCCTCCTTCACGTCGCCGCCGTCCGAGATCCACTCCGCCTCCGCCCGTGCCGGGATCGCCTCGTGCGGGATGCCGGGGGCGATCTTCAGCGCGGCGCGGGGGGCGTCGAGCGCGGCGCCGGTCGCCCAGGAGAGCGGCGGTGAGTACGCCTCGGGGTCGAAGATCCTGCCCCGGCCGCCGCGCCGGGCCGGGTCGACGAAGACCGCGTCGTACGGCGAGGTGTCGATCTCGGTGACATCGGCGCGCCGCACCTCGATCAGGCCGTCCAGGCCGAGCGCGACGGCGTTGGCGCGGGCCACCTCGGCGGTCAGCGGGTCGCGGTCCACGGCGAGGACGGAGATGCCCGCCCGCGCGAGCGCGATCGCGTCGCCGCCGATCCCGCAGCAGAGGTCGGCGACGCACCGCACCCCGCCGGCCGCCACGAACCGCCGCGCGCGATGGGTGGCCACCGACGTACGGGTCGCCTGCTCGACGCCGTTCGGTGTGAAGAACATCCGGTACGCGTCCTCGGCGCCGAACTTCGCCACCGCCCGCTGGCGCAGCCGCGCCTGCCCCAGCGCCGCCGAGACCAGGGGGGCCGGGTGGTCGCGGCGCAGCCGGGTGGCGGTGGCGAGCTCCTGGGCGGGGTCGTACGACCGCAGCTCGTCCAGGAGCGCCGCGCCCTCGGGGGTGCGCAGGGCCATGAAGGAGGCGAGGGGGGAGTCGAGAGCGTTCACCCGCCCCATTGTGAGCCAGCCGGGTTGACCGGCGGACCCGGCGGCGGTGTCGGGCGGGGGCGCCTGTCCCCTGCTGGCAGGATGCGACGCCATGCGTCTTGTACGACAAAAGGTAAAATTAACAGCGAATCAGAGTGAATCGGGTGCACGTGAATCCGGACGCGGCCGGAGCCTCGGCGGGCCCCGGCCCGCGTGTGCCGTCCTGGCCGCGCTCCTGATCGTCGCCGTCGGCTCCGGCTGCGCCTCCGAGACCGACGGCTGGGCCGGCGCCGACGTCGAACACCGCGCCTGGCCCTCCGCCGGACTTCCGGGTGGTCCGGGACTTCCGGGTGGTCCGGGACTTCCGGGTGGTCCGGGACTTCCGGGCGGTCCCGGGCAGAAGGCGGGCCCCGAGCGGCCGGCCGGCCAGGGCCGCGCAGCCGCCGGGCCCTATGAGAACGCGAAGTTCGGCCCGGCCGTACGGGCGGCCCTCGCCAAGAAATGGCGGCTGGACCGCCCACCCCTGATCGCACCCCCGCCGCCCGCCGTCAAACCGCACATCACCACCCGGGAGGGCTTCGAGGTGAAGGGCGGCGACGACTCGCTGCCGCCGGTCTTCACCACCGTCCCGACCAAGGACCGGATCGTCTTCCTGACGATGGACGACGGGTCCGAGAAGGACCCCGAACTGCTCCAGATGATGGACGAACTGGACATCCCGTACAGCGCCTTCCTCAGCGACGACGAGGTGCGGGACAACTACGGGTACTTCGGGGAGGCGCAGCGGCTGGGCGTCGGCCTCAACAACCACACGCTCAGCCACCCGTACCTTCCCGGACTCCCGTACAGCGAGCAGAAGCGCGAGATCTGCGACCAGCAGGCCATCATCGAGAAGCAGTACGGGAAGCGGCCCGTCCTCTTCCGTCCGCCGTACGGCAACTACAACGGGGACACGCTCCGGATCGCCAAGTCCTGCGGCATCAAGGCCGTGCCGCTCTGGAACGCGGAGGCGTTCCCGGACCACATGGAGTGGCGCGAGGAGGACCAGGACCTGCATCCCGGCGACATCATCCTCACGCACTTCCGGGGCCGGGGGGAGTGGGGTGTCGATATGGCCGAGCTGGTTCGCGCGGTCATGAAGACCATCACGGATCAGGGGTACGCCGTGGCCCGGCTGGAGGACTACGTATGAGAAGGGCGTACCGGCTGCTCGCCGGCCTGCTGGCAGCCGGTGCGCTCCTGACCACCACCGCCGGGTGCGCGCAGTCGGTCGCCCCGATCGAACGGCTGGGCCGCAAGGCCGCACAGAAGGTGACCCACCCGGGGCCGAGCCCCGCAGCGGGCCCGCAGACGCATCCGCACGGCGACCGGGGTGATCGCAGTGACCGCCGGGACCGTGGCGGTCACGGCGGTCACGGCGGTCATGGCGATCACGGTGGTCGTCGCGGTCATGGCGGTCACGGTGGTCATCGCGGTCATGGCGGTCACGGTGGTCACGGTGGTCATGGCGGTCACGGGGCGTCGGGGGCGCTGGTCGTCATCGCCTGCCCTCAGCCGCCGGAGTCCAGGCACTCGTGGTTGTCGCTGCCGCTGAGGCACTGGTGGTCGGACCGGCCGGGATCGTCCGAAGGCGTGGAGGCCGGCGCCGGGTGCGAGCGGCGGTAGTCCTCGTGCCCGACCTGCACCGCCGCCACGCACAGCAAGAGCACGACCGGGATCTGGAGCGCCCCCGCCCAGGGCCAGTTCTCGCGGATCAGCACCACGGCGATCAGCGCGACCGTCGCCGCGATCCCGCCGAAGACGAGGACGGGCGTCCAGTCCATCGGCGGCGGGTCCGTCGTCTCCGAAGCGCCGGGGTCCCACCGGGACAGGGCCAGGGAGTAGGCGGCGACCGCGCAGATCAGCCCCTCCAGGAGCACCAGCAGCAGACCCAGCACCACATCGAGACAGCCGTTCACGGCGCGCGAGCCGTGCCGGGGCCGCGGGTCCCGCGGATCCGAATGCCGGTACGGAGATTCGGTCATGTTCACACAGTCGTACGGAACGCGTCGGTCCGTACGGCCGTTGTCCCAGTGTTGTCCGGACTGTTGTTCGGACGGTACCCCGGTCGCTGCCCCGGCCACCGCGCGGTGCTGGGCCGGAGCGGGGTTCCGGTGGGCGCCACGAGCGCGAGAATTGGCACTCCGCTTGACCGAGTGCTAATCGCGGTCATAGTCTCGGTGCTGGCACTCACCACTGGAGAGTGCCAGCAGTACTGTGCGACTGGCAGGTCCGGCACCCGCGACGACGGATCCACCTGGTCGCTACCCAAAGACTGTTACCCCGTGAGATCTCCGAAGGGGGAGACCGGATCGTGTCGACCGCCAGCACCAAGGTTGCGATCAAGCCGCTCGAGGACCGCATTGTGGTCCAGCCGCTCGACGCCGAGCAGACCACGGCCTCCGGCCTGGTCATTCCGGACACCGCCAAGGAGAAGCCCCAGGAGGGCGTCGTCCTGGCCGTGGGCCCGGGCCGCTTCGAGAACGGCGAGCGCCTTCCGCTCGACGTCAAGACCGGCGACGTCGTGCTCTACAGCAAGTACGGCGGCACCGAGGTGAAGTACAACGGCGAGGAGTACCTCGTCCTCTCGGCTCGTGACGTGCTCGCGATCATCGAGAAGTAATTCACCCACGTTTGCTTCTGTTCTGCGCCCCTGGCCCCCTGCGAACTAACCAGCCGGGTGGTCAGGGGCGCAGTTCGTTCGAGAGGAAAGCTCAGCTCCCATGGCGAAGATCCTGAAGTTCGACGAGGACGCCCGTCGCGCCCTTGAGCGCGGCGTCAACAAGCTTGCCGACACGGTCAAGGTGACGATCGGCCCCAAGGGCCGCAACGTCGTCATCGACAAGAAGTTCGGCGCACCCACCATCACCAACGACGGTGTCACCATCGCGCGCGAGGTCGAGCTCGACGACCCGTACGAGAACCTCGGTGCCCAGCTGGTGAAGGAGGTGGCGACCAAGACCAACGACGTCGCGGGTGACGGTACGACCACCGCCACCGTGCTGGCCCAGGCGCTCGTCCGCGAGGGTCTGCGCAACGTCGCCGCGGGTGCTTCCCCGGCCGCCCTGAAGAAGGGCATCGACGCCGCGGTCAAGGCCGTCTCCGACGAGCTCCTCGCGACCGCCCGACCGATCGACGACAAGTCCGACATCGCCGCCGTGGCCGCGCTCTCCGCGCAGGACTCGCAGGTCGGCGAGCTCATCGCGGACGCGATGGACAAGGTCGGCAAGGACGGTGTCATCACCGTCGAGGAGTCCAACACCTTCGGTCTGGACCTCGAGTTCACCGAGGGCATGGCCTTCGACAAGGGTTACCTGTCCCCGTACATGGTGACCGACCAGGAGCGTATGGAGGCCGTCCTCGACGACCCGTACATCCTGATCCACCAGGGCAAGATCGGCGCGATCCAGGAGCTGCTCCCGCTGCTGGAGAAGGTCATCCAGGCCGGTGGCTCCAAGCCGCTGCTGATCATCGCCGAGGACGTCGAGGGCGAGGCGCTGTCGACCCTGGTCGTCAACAAGATCCGTGGCACCTTCAACGCCGTCGCGGTGAAGGCCCCGGGCTTCGGTGACCGCCGCAAGGCCATGCTCGGCGACATTGCCACCCTCACCGGTGCGACCGTCATCGCCGAGGAGGTCGGCCTCAAGCTCGACCAGGCCGGTCTGGACGTGCTGGGCACCGCCCGCCGCGTCACCGTCTCCAAGGACGACACGACGATCGTGGACGGCGGCGGCGAGCCCGGCGACGTCAAGGGCCGGGTCAACCAGATCAAGGCCGAGATCGAGGCCACGGACTCCGACTGGGACCGCGAGAAGCTCCAGGAGCGCCTCGCGAAGCTGGCCGGCGGCGTGTGCGTGATCCGTGTCGGTGCCGCCACCGAGGTGGAGCTCAAGGAGAAGAAGCACCGTCTGGAGGACGCCATCTCCGCGACCCGCGCCGCGGTCGAGGAGGGCATCGTCTCCGGTGGTGGCTCCGCTCTGGTCCACGCCGTCAAGGTCCTGGAGGGCAACCTCGACAAGACCGGCGACGAGGCCACGGGTGTCGCGGTCGTGCGCCGTGCCGCCGTCGAGCCGCTGCGCTGGATCGCCGAGAACGCCGGTCTTGAGGGCTACGTCATCACCTCGAAGGTCGCCGAGCTCGACAAGGGCCAGGGCTTCAACGCCGCGACCGGCGAGTACGGCGACCTGGTGAAGGCCGGCGTCATCGACCCGGTCAAGGTCACCCGCTCCGCTCTGGAGAACGCCGCGTCCATCGCGTCGCTGCTGCTCACGACCGAGACGCTCGTCGTCGAGAAGCCGGCCGAGGAAGAGGCCGAGGCCGGTCACGGCGGCCACGGCCACTCGCACTGACGCACAGCTCCACGCAGCCACTGAGGCCCGGTACCCCGTCGCGGGGTACCGGGCCTCCGGCGTGTGCTGCCGGGGCGGCGGAGCGCCTCGGCGTGTCGGCCGGGTCACGCCGAGCGCGGCAGCGCTCCCGCCAGCACCGGAGCCGCGAACGGCAGGCCTGCCGCGTACCGTTCCAGCTCGTCCAGCGCCTCGTCGGCCATCCGGTGCAGCTCATTGCCCAGCGAACCCGCCACATGCGGAGTGAGCAGCACGTTCGGCAGCTCGTACAACGGTGAGTGCGCGGGCGGAAGTTCGGGCTCCGTCACATCCAGCACCGCGTGCAGCCGCCCGCTCGTCAGCTCGGGCAGCAGGGCGCCCTCGTCGATGAGCGAACCCCGCGCCGTGTTGATCAGGGTCGTTCCGGTCGCCATGGCCGACAGCTGCGCCGCACCGATCAGATGGTGCGTCTCGGGGAGCTGCGGCGCGTGCACCGAGACGACCGAGCTGCTCGCGCACAGCTCGTCGAGCGAGGTGAGCCGGACGCCGAGCCGCGCCGCCTCGGTGACGTCCATGTACGGGTCGTACAGCAGGACGTCCAGATCGAAGGGGCGCAGCAGCTCGATCACCCGGCGGCCGATGTGCGAGGCACCGATGATGCCGACCGTGCGGCGGTAGTTGCCGGTGCCGTCGAGCTCCGCGAGCCAGTCGTGCTCGGTGCGCAGCGCGCGGTAGCGGCCGGCGGAGTGCAGGACGCGCTTGTTCGCGAACAGGATCGCGGCGAGCGTGAATTCGGCGACCGGCAGCGCGTTGGCCCCGGCCGCCGAGGTGACGGCGATCCCGCGCTCCCAGCAGGCGTCGGTGATGTGGTGCTTCACGGAACCGGCCGCGTGCACCACGGCCCGCAGCCGGGGAGCGGCCGTCAGTACCTCGGCGGTGAGCGGCGTCGCGCCCCAGCAGGTGAACAGCACCTCGGCATCGGCGAGCGCGGCGGCCACCTCGGGCGTCGGGTCGGCCAGGTCGTGGGCGACGAGGTGCGGGTCGGTGCGGGTGAGGGTGGCCAGGCGGGTGCGGTGGCGGTCGGTGAGGAGGCGGGCGGCGATGCCGGGGCCCATCGCGAGCAGGGCGGTCGGCCGGTTGTCAGTGGCGTGGGGCATGGTGGGACTCGTACTCCTCAGGGCTCGCGGAGAGGTCACTTGACGCTACCGGCGGTCAGTCCGGCCTTCCAGTGCCGCTGCAGCGAGACGAAGGCGACGATCAGGGGGATGACGGCGAGGAGGGACCCGGTGACGACGAGTGGATAGAAACTCGGCTCGCCGTGCGTGTTGGTGTTCCAGGAGTACAGACCGAGGCTCAGCGGGAAGAGCTTGCGGTCCGAGAGCATCACGAGGGGGAGGAAGAAGTTGTTCCAGATCGCGGTGAACTGGAAGAGGAAGACGGTCACGAAGCCCGGCATGACCATGCGCAGCCCGATGGACCAGAAGACGCGCAGCTCGCCGGCCCCGTCGATACGGGCGGCCTCCAGGGCCTCGTTCGGTATGTAGCCGGTGCTGAACACCCGGGCGAGATACACGCCGAACGGGTTGACGAGCACCGGGATCAGCACGGACCAGTAGGTGTTGACCAGGCCGGTCCTGGAGGCCAGGAGATACATCGGCAGGGCGAGCGCCGTGGTGGGGACGAGCACACCCAGCAGCACGAGACCGAACAGCTTCTCCTTGCCCCGGAATTCGTACTTGTCGAAGGCGTATCCCGCGGCGACGCAGATCAGCGAGCAGACGATCGCCCCGCCGCCCGCGTACATGAGGCTGTTGAGGTACCAGCGGAAGTAGATGCCGTCGCCGTAGGAGGCCAGGTTCGACAGGTTCTCGCCGAGGTTGAAGCCCTCGAAGGAGAAGGCGTTGCCCGCGAGCAGGCCGCCGGTGTCCTTCGTGGCGGCGGTGACCAGCCAGACGAGGGGGAAGAGCATGTAGACGACGGCGAGCAGGAGAAAGCCGTTGACGGCGGTCTTCGACATCCAGCGGCTGCGGGAGGCGGGGGAGTTCATGCTTTCTTGCCCTTCCGGCCGGTGAAGCGGGTGACGACGAAGGACAGCAGCGCGGCCGTGAGCGCCAGCAGGATGGAGGCGGCCGCGGCGAGACCGTAGTCGTTGCGTTCGAAGGCCGCGGTGTACGCGTACATGTTCGGCGTCCAGGTGGAAGAGACGGCGGAACCGGTCCCCTTGTTGAGGATCAGCGGCTCGGTGAACAGCTGGAGCGAGCCGATGACCGTGAACAGCGCGACCATCACGACGGAGGCGCGGATCAGCGGAACCTTGATGCTGAGCGCGACGCGCCAGGCACCGGCCCCGTCGACCGTCGCCGCTTCGAGCACGGAGCGGTCGATCGCCTGCAACGCGGCGTAGAAGATCACCATGTTGTAGCCGAGCCATTCCCACAGGGCGATGTTGACGATGGAGGGAAGGGCGCCTTCGGGGGAGAAGAAGTCGAAGCCGATCCCGCCGGACTCCATGGCGCTGACCACCGGGCTGAGCTGGGGTGTGTAGAGGTACACCCAGATCAGCGCGGCGATGATGCCGGGCACGGCGTGTGGCAGGAAGAGCGCGAGCTGGAAGAACCGGCGGGCGCGGGCCAGCGTGGAGTCCAGCAGCAGGGCGAGGGCGAGGGCCCCGATGAGCAGCAGCGGAATGTAGAACAGGCAGTATCCGAGGAGTACGCCGAAGCCCTCGCGGAACGCCCGGTCGCCCAGGGCCGCCGTGTAGTTGTCGAGCCCGCTGAAGACGGTCTCGGTGCCGCCGAAGCCCAGGCCGGACTGCTTCTCGGTGAACAGGCTGAGCCAGACCGCGTAACCGATCGGCAGCACCATGACCGCGGTGAACAGTACGAAGAAGGGCCCCAGCAGGATGGCAGCGGCTCTGGTCGTCCGGGCGCGCTTCATCAGCCTGCGTCCTCGACCTTCAGACCGCGCTTCTTCAGCTCGGCGACCGTGGCGTCGTGCCCGGCCTTCACGGCGTCCTTGATCGTGGTGCCGCCGCTCGCCACCTTGCCGAACTGGTCCTTGATGGTGGTGTTCGTGGTTCCGGTCGTCGGGCCCCAGTTCCAGTTCTGGCCGATCGACGTCGCGGCGCCCTCGAACACCTGGTAGATGTCCTCGCCGCCGTAGAAGCCGGCGTCGAAGGACTTCTTGGCCACCGGGCGCAGGGCCGCCGCGGCCGGGAAGGCGCTCGAAGTGCCGGACTCGATGCGGGCCTTGATGCCTTCTTCGGTGGTCGACATCCAGGTGGCGAACTCGACCGCGGCCTCGGCCTTCTTGCTGGTCGTGGTCACCGCGAAGGTGGAGCCGCCGAGCATGCCGCTGGCCGGCTTGGCGTCCCAGCTGGGCATCGGGGCGACGGCCCACTTGCCGCTCTGCTCGGGCAGCGTGGCCTTGAGGACGCCCGCGCCCCAGGCGGCGCCGAGGTAGCCGACGGTGCCGCCGTTCTTGAGGGAGTTGGTCCACTCGGGGCTGAACGAGGCGTTGGCGCGGATCAGGTCGTCGTCGAGCAGACCCTGCCAGTAGTCGGCGACCTTGTTGGTGGCCGCGTCGGCCGTGCTGACCTTCCAGGTGTCGCCCTCGGGCTTGTACCACTGGGCGCCGGCCTGCCAGGACATCGCCTGGAACGTGGTCGGGTCGTCGGGGAAGAAGGTGCCGATCCGAACCTTCTTATCGGCCTTCTTGATCTTCTCGGCGGCCTTGCGGAACTCGTCCCAGGTCTTGGGGACCTCGACGCCGTACTTGTCGAACAGGTCCTTGCGGTAGTAGAACGCCTGCGGCGAGGCGTCGAACGGGACGGCCCAGTTCTTGCCGCCGAGCGTCGTCAGCTCGACCGCCTGCGGCAGCAGCTTCTTCCTGATGTCCTCGGTGAAGTACTGGCCGATGTCCTGGAGCGCGCCCTGACTGACGTACTCCGGAAGCTGCGGGTACTCGATGGAGACCAGGTCGGGGGCGTTGCCGGCCTTGACCGCGTTGGAGATCTTGGCGTAGCCGCCCGCGTTGCCGGACGGGATCTCCTCGTACACCACCTTGATGTTCTTGTGCGAGGCGTTGAACGCGTCAACGACCTCCTTGGACCCCTTGGCCCAGCCCCAGAAGGTGATGCTGACGGGCTTGCCGTCGCTTCCGGCGGCGGCTTTGTCGTCGCCGCCGCCACCACAGGCCGTGAGAACGGCGAGGGCGGTGGCGGCGCCGACTACGGCGAGGGACGTTCTGCTCGAACTGCGGCTCACAGCGAGGCTCCTGAACAAGCGACGACATTGGCGTTCGCCGTGATCTTTGGACCAGCCGTGACCGAAGTCAAGAGCGAAAGAGTGATTGATCGAAAAAAGATCAGAAAAGTTGCGTACGGAAGTGTGTGGGACGCCGTGTGTGAGGGAACGCGGGGTGCGCGCTACGCCTGCGACGCCTACGAGAGGGGCGCTCCGCACGAGTCCCGGACCCGCAGCTGCGGCAGCAGCATCAGATGGCGCCGTGGTGCGCCCCCGCTCTGGCCGAGCCGCTCCATCAGCAGTTCCGTCGCGTGGCGGCCCACGTCGCGCTTGGGTGGTGCCACCGCCGTGAGCGGGGTGTCCGCGAGAGCCGCCACCTCGTCGTCGTAGGCGATCAGCGCCAGATCGTCCGGCACCCGTACGCCCAGCTCGGCAAGGCGCTGCACGACCTGGATCGCGTCCACGTCGTTGTGGATCAGCGCCGCCGTCGCCACGCCCGAGTGGACCGCCTCGCGCAGCGCCCGCACGGCCTGGTCGAACGTGTCCGGAGCGAGTTCGGCCGGTACGGACTCGATCACGTCCTGCGGCGCGCGCAGGCCGAGCACGGCCAGGGCCTCCGCGTACCCGGACCGCACCGCTAGGGCGGTCGGCGAGTCCGCCCGGGCCATCAGGAGCGGCGCCCCGTGCCCGAGATCCACCAGGTGGCGTACGGCGAGCAGCACCCCGTGCGCGTGGTCCGAGCAGACCCGGTCCAGGCCGTCCAGCGGGGAGCCGGCGGTGGGCCTGCGCTCCAGCAGGACGGTCGGCACGGGCAGTGAGGCGATCCAGTCGCCGAACGCGGCGGGGTCGCCGGGGTGCTGCCAGCCCGGTGCGATCAGCAGCCCCTCGGCACCCGCGGAGAGCAGCCCCTCGGTGCGGGCCTGGTCCTCCTGCGGCCGGTAGTCGGAGATCCGCAGGATCAGCCGGGCACCCGCCCCGGCGGCCGCCTCGTGGGCCCCGCGGATGACCTCGGAGAAGTAGTACGTCGACGAGGGCGCGAGCATGCCGAGAACCAGGCCGCTGCCGCTGCCGCCGGGCCCCGCGGCGGAGGCGGCGCCCGGCGGCCAGGACACCGAGCCGTGGACCCGGTCGAGCAGGCCCCGGCCGGCCAGCTCCTCCACGTCCCGGCGCACCGTGACGGGGGAGACCCCCAGCTGGGAGGCGAGATCCGAGACCCGGGCCGAACCCCGCTCCCGTACCAGCCCCAGCAGGCGGTCATGACGTTCAGCAGCACTTTCGCGCACGGCAGCAGTCCCCTCGCAGTGTGTGGCCCGGCCCCCGGTCCGGCCGGCGCCGGGGCCGTGGTCCGACCCTAGACCAACGTGATCGAACGATGGGAATTTCGATCATTCAAATGCAATGCATTGACGTTCGATCAATCCGAGTCCAGGATTCCGGCGATGCCGACTCGTCCCGTCCCTGACTGTTCGTACGGAGGAATTGTGAGACATCGCGCCACCGCTGCGACGCTGGCGGCCCTGACGGCCGCCGCCGGCCTGACTACAGCCACGACAACAAGGGCGGCTTCCTGCTGATCTGCCCGTACAGCGGCGCCAAGACCATCGGCACCGTCGCCCGCTACAACGTCAGCCGCAACGACGGCGCCCGCCTGATCCAGAACTGCTGGGGCCCGATCCTCGACACGAAGATCCACAACAACACCTTCCAGAACAAGGAGCAGATCCCCGGCTATCTCGTCCAGGACGACGCCAACAGCCCCGCCACCACCCAGCACGAACTGTCCATCCGGAACAACATCTTCGTGAGCGAGGGCACCGGCGGCTACGCCTTCAAGAACCCGACGCCCGGGCTCTCCTTCGACCACAACGCCTTCTACGGCATCGAGATGACCCGCCCCGACCCCGGTGGCATCACGGCCGACCCGAAGCTCCGCGCGGACTGCAGGCTCGGCGCGGGCTCGCCCGCCCTGGCCGCCGGAGCCGTCATCGAGAACAACGGGGGCAGGGACTACTTCGGCAAGAAGCTGACGCCCGGCGCCCCCAACATCGGCGCCTACGCGGGCCACGGGGTGCACTGACCGCGCACCCGGCAGCCGCGCACCCGTCGACCGATTGCTCATTGAGGACCGTACTTGCGGCCTGTCTTGGAGGTGACCCCTCCGAGCAGGCCGCGCGGCGTCACCTTCACGAGCCCCATCAGCACCTTGTACCGCGGGTCCGGGACGGAGAGGGACTTGCCGCGTGCCAGGTCCGCCAGGGCCGTCGCCACCAGCTTGTCCGCATCGAGCCACATCCAGCCCGGAATGCTGCCGGTCCCCATCCCGGCCCGCTGATGGAACTCCGTCCGTACGAAACCGGGGCACAGTGCCATCAGCCGCACCCCCGAACCGGCCAGGTCCTTCGCCGCGCCCTGGGTGAACTGCACGACCCACGCCTTGGACGCGCCGTACGTCCCGCGCGGCACGAACGCTGCCACCGAGGCCACGTTGACGACCCCGCCCCGCCCGCGCTCGCGCATCCCGGCCGCGGCCGCCGAGGTCAGCCGCAGCACCGCCTCGCAGTGCACCTTCAGCATGTTCAGCTCATCGGCCATGGGCACATCCAGGTAGCTGCCCCTGTTGCCGAACCCGGCGTTGTTGACCAGCAGATCGACCGGCTGGTGACGATCCGTCAACCGGTTCTCGACCGCGGCGATCCCCTTGTCCTGTGACAGATCGGCCGTCAGCACCTCGGCTTCGATGCCGTGCCGGTCGTGCAGTTCGGTCGCCTGCTCGCGCAGCCGCTCGGTGTCCCGGGCCACCAGCACCAGGTTGTGCCCGTCGGCCGCCAGCCGCCGCGCGAAGGCGGCCCCGATACCCGCGGTCGCGCCCGTAATCAGTGCAGTCGTCATACGCGGCACGTTAGTGCCTGTCCGCCGGCCGCGAACGGACAGGCACCGTCGCCCCGCGGACCACCGCGATCACTCGCGCGCGGCCTCCTCCCCCACATACTTCAGCGCGGCACGCAGCGACTCGGGGTGCAGCGCTTCGCCCGCCGCGAGCAGCTTCGGGAGCAGTTCCCTTCGCGTCGTCGACGCCTGGAAGTCCAGCCGCACGGTGACGTCGTGGCCGGGCCGGTGCACGATCTCGACCGGGTCGCCGGAGCGGATCTCACCCGGCTCGATCACCCGCAGGTACGCCCCCGGGGCGGCCGCCTGCGTGAACCGCCGGACCCAGCCCTTCTCGTCGAGATGACCGGCGAACGTACGGCACGGAATCCGGCTCGACGCGACCTCCAGCACCAGATCGGGGCCGATCCGCCAGCGCTCGCCGACCCTCGCGCCGTTCACGTCGAGACCAGTGGTTGTCAGGTTCTCGCCGAACGCACCATTGGCGAGCGGGCGTCCGAGCACCCGCTCCCAGTCGTCGAGGTCCTCGCGGGCGAAGGCGTACACGGCCTGGTCGGAGCCGCCGTGATGACGCAGATCGCACACCGCGTCCCCGGCCAGGCCACTGCCCCCGGTGCCCTTGGGGCCGGGATCGGTGACGCGTACGGTGCCGTCGACCGGCTGCTTGCCGATCCCGGTCACGCCGCCGGCGGCGTCGGTGTACTCGACGACCTTCGGCCGCCCGGCGTTCACGGTCAACAGCTTCATCGGTTTCATCGGCTCCATCGGCTTCGTCGGCTCCATCGACTCGGTCGGCTTCATGCGGAGAACGCTAACCACCCCACCCTCAAAGGTGCCTGCCAACAATTCGCACCCAATCCAAGAGCGGCTTATGGTTGAAGGGTGATCGAAGCCCGTCATCTCCGTGTCCTGCGTGCCGTCGCCGCCACCGGCTCGTTCTCCGCCGCCGCCCGTGAACTGGGCTGTACCCAGCCCGCGGTCAGCCAGCAGATGAAGGCCCTGGAGGCCTCCGCGGGAACGACGCTGCTGATCCGCACGGGACGCGAGATGCGCCTCACCCAGGCGGGCGAGGCGCTCGTCCGCCATGCCTCCGGCATCCTCGCCGGGCTCGTCGCCGCCGAGGAGGAGGTCGCTGCGATCGCCGGGCTGCGGGCCGGCCGCGTCCGGCTCGTCTCGTTCCCCAGCGGCAGCTCCACCCTGGTCCCCGGCGCCCTCGCGGCGCTGCGCGCGGCCCACCCCGGCACCCGGGTCTCCCTGGTCGAGGCCGAACCGCCGCGCTCCGTCGAGATGCTGCGCGAGGGCGACTGCGACATCGCGCTGGCGTTCCGCTACGGCGCCTCCGGCACCGAGTGGGACGACCTGGTCGTACGCCCGCTGCTCACCGACCGGCTGATCGGCCTGGTCCCCGAGGGGCACCGGCTGGCAGGTGCGGACGCCGTC
This sequence comes from Streptomyces sp. NBC_00846, assembly GCF_045207325.1. Taxonomy (NCBI): domain Bacteria; kingdom Bacillati; phylum Actinomycetota; class Actinomycetes; order Kitasatosporales; family Streptomycetaceae; genus Streptomyces; species Streptomyces sp. NBC_00846. Next base: position 4,603,994 of record NZ_CP108846.1, read on the forward strand.
GCCGTCGCCGAACTGGCCGAGGAGCCGTGGATCGCGGGCTGCCCGCGCTGCCGTCGCCAGCTGGTGGAGGTCTGCGAGGAGTCCGGCTTCACGCCCCGGATCGACTTCGCCACCGACGACTACCCGGCGGTCGTCGGCCTGGTCGGCGCCGGACTGGGGGTGGCCGTACTGCCGGAGCTGGCGATCGAGTCGGTGCGCCCCAAGCGGGCCCGTACCGTCGCGGTGGAACCGGCCATCGAGCGCGAGATCGTCGCCCTCACCCTGCCGGACCTGGCTCAGGTACCGGCGGTGGCGGCCACTCTGGACCAGCTGTCCCTGGCAGCCGCCCGCTGACCGGGGCCTGCCTGTGACCCGGCCTCCTTCGGTGGCCGGGTGAAGCGCAAAAACGTTTTTCTATTGGCGTACGGACGGGGCGGGTTCAGCCGTGCCCCGACGGGGACGGAACGCCCGACGGCGCCGCTGCCGCGATCAGGCGATTACGGGCCCGTCCCATGAGCTCCTCGCGCTCGTCCTCGGTCAGTCCGCCCCACACTCCGTAGGGCTCTCGTACGGCCAGCGCGTGTGCCGCACACTCGGCGCGCACCGGGCATCGCATGCAGACCTCTTTTGCCGAGTTCTCGCGGGCGCTCCGAGCCGCCCCGCGTTCACCCTCCGGGTGGAAGAACAGCGAGCTGTCGACCCCGCGGCAGGCCGCCAGCAGTTGCCAGTCCCACAGATCGGCGTTGGGTCCGGGAAGGCGGGAGAAATCTGCCATTGCTTGTCCCCTCAAACCATGCTGAGTCGGAATCGTCGTTGTCATCCATTTGTGACCGTGCTCATGACATTGCATCTACGGTGTAAGTAGATGTAAATATGACTGATTGCGAATCTAGCCACAGACACCAGTAAAAGGGAAGAAAACCCGCTAAATGGGGCATAAGTTTATATGAAATTTCCGTTGACCGTTGGATGAGTCGTGCCGCTCTCCTCCGTGTGCGAGTCCTCACGTAGAGTGCCGAATCCGGCCGTCCGACCCGTAACTCTTTCGAGTGACCATCGTTGAGAGGGCGGGGGCGGTTGACAGAAAAAGCGATCGGGCAGATGTCCGAGAGCGTCAACCGCTCAGGTGACGACTTGTAACAGCCTGGAGGCTCAAGGTGACGCGCATCAGCTGCGGAGGACGGTCATGACATCCGTCCTCGTCTGCGACGACTCCCCGCTTGCCCGAGAAGCGCTCCGTCGCGCGGTCGCGACCGTGCCCGGCGTCGAGCGTGTGACGACGGCGGCCAACGGCGAGGAAGTCCTCCGCCGCTGGGGCGCCGACCGTTCGGATCTGATTCTGATGGACGTACGCATGCCCGGTCTGGGGGGTGTGGAGACGGTCCGGCGGCTGCTCTCCGCCGACCCCGGCGCCAGGATCATCATGCTGACCGTCGCCGAGGACCTGGACGGCGTCGCGCTCGCGGTCGCCGCCGGCGCCCGCGGCTATCTACACAAGGACGCCTCCCGCGCGGAGTTGCGGGCCACCGTGACCCAGGCGCTGGCCGATCCGACGTGGCGGCTCGCCCCGCGCCGGCTGCGGTCGGCCGAGATGGGTGCGGCGCCGACGCTCACTGCGCGGGAGATCCAGGTGCTCGAAGGAATGAGTCACGGCCGCTCGAACGCCGAGATCGGCCGTGAACTGTTCCTCTCCGAGGACACGGTGAAGACGCACGCCAGGCGTCTGTTCAAGAAACTCGGCGCCTCGGACCGGGCGCACGCCGTGGCGCTCGGCTTCCGCTGGGGCCTGGTCCGCTGAGGGACGGCCATGGCCGGCAGTCGATCGATTCCCCGTCCGCACACCGGCGGACGGGGCGATGTGACGGGGGTGCGTGGCGCGAGCCCCACCCCGCCGGTGGTGCCTTTCACGCCCGCGGCATGTGACGCTTCCCGGCCGATGCCGCATCCTTGAGATGTGGAGTTCCTCGGGGACGATTCGGTCGAGCGGAAGGGGAGGGCGCAGGACATGACTTCCGGCGCACCCGCTCATAACGCTTCAGTGCACAACTACGGACGCGGCGGAGCGAAAGACGCGGCTCCGAGGCACCATGGTCCGATGCGCGACGACGAGACGACGGTGATCGGTGCACTGGTGCACCGTGCTGTCGAGGGGGACGCGCAGGCCACGCATGATCTGCTGGCGCATGTCCACCCCCTCGCGCTGCGCTACTGCAGGTCCCGGCTGAACCGGCTGCCCGGTGATGCCCGTCACTTCGTGGAGGACCTGGCGCAGGAGGTCTGTGTCGCGGTGCTGATGGCGCTGCCGCGCTACAAGGACACCGGCAGACCCTTCGAAGCCTTCGTCTTCGCCATCGCGGGCCACAAGGTCGCCGACCTCCAGCGCGCCGCGATGCGGCACCCGGGATCGACGGCCGTGCCCTCCGACGAGATGCCCGAGCGGCCGGACGATTCGCTCGGGCCCGAGGAGCGCGCGCTGCTCAGCAGCGATGCCGCCTGGGCCAAGAAACTTCTCGCCAATCTCCCGGACAACCAGCGCGAGCTGCTGGTTCTGCGGGTCGCGGTCGGCCTGACCGCGGAGGAGACCGGGCAGATGCTGGGCATGTCGCCGGGCGCGGTCCGGGTCGCCCAGCACCGGGCGCTGAGCAGGCTGCGGGCCCTCGCGGAGCAGTGAGCGGGGCCCTTCCGGGAGCGTGTGAGCCGGCTGCCCGGGACCGTGCGAACCGGCTGTTCGGTCCGCCCGAGCCGCCTGTCCGCGTCCGTGCGAGCCGTCTGTCCGACGCTGTACGACGCCGGCCGTCCCGTCTGTACGAAGCTACAGAACCTCTGGTTGATCTTGCTCGTGGAATGAGACACCCCCGGAGGCCGTTAGCATGGACATCCGCACCGATCAAGGCCATTTGGGGAAGGTGTCATGACTGCAAACGTCGACGGAGTGCCCGAGAAATTCGCGACGCTCGGGCTGACATACGACGACGTGCTGCTGCTGCCCGGCGCGTCCGACATGGCGCCCGATCAGATCGATACCTCCTCGTACATCTCCAAGAACGTGCGGGTGAACATCCCGCTGCTCTCCGCCGCGATGGACAAGGTCACCGAGGCCCGCATGGCGATCGCCATGGCCCGGCAGGGCGGCGTCGGTGTGCTGCACCGCAACCTCTCCATCGCCGACCAGGCCAACCAGGTCGACCTGGTGAAGCGCTCCGAGTCCGGCATGGTGACCGACCCGATCACGGTGCACCCGGACGCGACGCTGCGCGACGCCGACGAGCTGTGTGCCAAGTTCCGTATCAGCGGTGTCCCGGTCACCGACGCCGCGGGCAAGCTGCTCGGCATCGTCACCAACCGTGACATGGCCTTCGAGCCGGACCGTACGCGCCAGGTGCGCGAGGTCATGACGCCGATGCCGCTGGTCACCGGCAAGGTCGGCACCTCCGGCGTGGACGCCATGGAGCTGCTGCGTCGCCACAAGATCGAGAAGCTTCCGCTGGTCGACGACTCGGGGGTCCTCAAGGGCCTCATCACCGTCAAGGACTTCGTCAAGGCCGAGAAGTACCCGAACGCCGCGAAGGACAAGGAAGGCCGGCTGCTGGTCGGCGCGGCCGTCGGTGTCGCGGGCGACGCCTTCGAGCGCGCCCAGGCACTGATCGAGGCGGGTGTCGACTTCATCGTCGTCGATACCGCCCACGGCCATTCCCGGCTGGTCGGCGACATGGTCGCCAAGATCAAGTCGAACGCCTCCGGTGTCGACGTCATCGGCGGCAACATCGCCACCCGTGACGGCGCCCAGTCGCTGATCGACGCGGGCGTCGACGGCATCAAGGTCGGCGTGGGCCCCGGCTCCATCTGCACCACCCGCGTCGTCGCCGGCATCGGCGTCCCGCAGGTCACCGCGATCTACGAGGCCTCGCTCGCCGCCAAGGAGGCCGGTGTCCCGGTCATCGGAGACGGCGGCCTGCAGTACTCGGGCGACATCGCCAAGGCCCTGGTGGCCGGCGCGGACACCGTGATGCTCGGCTCGCTGCTCGCGGGCTGCGAGGAGTCCCCGGGCGAGCTGCTCTTCATCAACGGCAAGCAGTTCAAGTCGTACCGCGGCATGGGTTCGCTCGCCGCGATGCAGACCCGTGGCGACCGCAAGTCGTTCTCCAAGGACCGCTACTTCCAGGAGGGCGTCGCCTCCGACGAGAAGCTGGTCCCCGAGGGCATCGAGGGCCAGGTCCCCTACCGCGGCCCGCTCTCCGCGGTCGTCCACCAGCTCGTCGGCGGCCTGCGCCAGTCGATGTTCTACGTCGGCGGCCGCACCGTCCCGGAGCTCCAGGCCAACGGCCGGTTCGTCCGGATCACCTCGGCGGGCCTCAAGGAGAGCCACCCGCACGACATCCAGATGACGGTCGAAGCGCCGAACTACAGCAGGAAGTAACGCATCAGCGCAGCCGAGGGGCGGCCCGGGGGTTCCCGGACACTGTTGACCGAACAGTGTCCGGGGTTCCCGGGACCGCCCCTCAGCCGTGTGTCGGGGATACTGGACAGCGCAGACGTAGAGGGAAAGGCCACACCATCGTGACTGAGATCGAGATCGGGCGCGGCAAGCGCGGCCGCCGGGCGTACGCATTCGACGACATCGCCGTCGTTCCGAGCCGCCGTACCCGCGACCCGAAGGAGGTCTCGATCGCCTGGCAGATCGACGCCTACCGTTTCGAGCTGCCGTTCCTGGCGGCTCCCATGGACTCCGTGGTCTCCCCGCAGACCGCGATCCGCATCGGTGAGCTGGGCGGCCTCGGTGTCCTCAACCTCGAGGGCCTGTGGACCCGGCACGCCGACCCCCAGCCGCTGCTCGACGAGATCGCCGAGATGCCCGTCGAGTCGGCGACCCGCCGCCTTCAGGAGATCTACTCCGCGCCGATCCAGGAGGAGCTGATCGGGCAGCGCATCAAGGAGGTGCGCGACTCCGGTGTCGTCACCGCCGCCGCGCTCTCCCCGCAGCGCACCGCGCAGTTCTCCAAGGCCGTCGTCGACGCTGGCGTGGACATCTTCGTCATCCGCGGTACGACGGTCAGCGCCGAGCACGTCTCGGGTGCGGCCGAGCCGCTCAACCTCAAGCAGTTCATCTACGAGCTGGACGTCCCGGTGATCGTCGGCGGCTGCGCCACGTACACCGCCGCCCTGCACCTCATGCGTACCGGCGCGGCCGGTGTCCTCGTCGGTTTCGGCGGTGGCGCCGCGCACACCACGCGCAATGTCTTCGGCATCCAGGTCCCGATGGCGACCGCGGTCGCCGATGTGGCCGGGGCCCGCCGCGACTACATGGACGAGTCCGGTGGCCGGTACGTGCACGTGATCGCGGACGGCGGCGTCGGCTGGTCCGGCGACCTGCCCAAGGCCATCGCCTGCGGTGCGGACGCCGTGATGATGGGCTCCCCGCTGGCCCGTGCGACGGACGCGCCTGGCCGCGGCCGGCACTGGGGCATGGAGGCCGTCCACGAGGACGTGCCGCGCGGCAAGCTGGTGGACCTGGGATCGGTCGGCACGACGGAGGAGGTCCTCACCGGTCCTTCGCACACCCCCGACGGTTCGATGAACATCTTCGGTGCGCTGCGCCGCGCGATGGCGACGACGGGGTACAGCGACCTCAAGGAGTTCCAGCGCGTCGAGGTGACGGTGGCGGACTCCCAGCACAGCCGCTGAGCGACAGCGGGCTGCGACGTACGGAGGGCTCGGACCGCGCGCGGGTGCGGTCCGGGCCCTCCCGTGTGTCACGGGCGAGGCCGTGATCGGTCGGCCTCGGTCACGTCGGCCGTGATCGGTCGGCCTCGATCGAGTCGGTCGTGATCAGTCGGACGCCTTGCGGGCGGCCGAGAAGGCGACCACTCCGGCGATCACGATGAAGACGAAGGCCAGCACGTTGGCGTCTTCCTTCCACACCTTGTTCAGGTCGCTGAAGTGGTCGAGGAATATCTCGCTGACGGAGAGTGGGCGCTGCTTGCTGATGATGATGGCCTCGCCGAGCAGCTGGCCGAAGTAGACACCGATCAGCGCGAGGACGGCGCTGATGGCCGGCAGGGCGGGGTTGCGGCCGCCGGCCTTGCCCGCGGCGAAGCCGACGACGGCGCCGACACCCACGGCCGCGTAGCCGATCTCGTGCTTGGTGGCGCCGACGATCGCGCCGTAGATGCCCGCGGCGACGAGGGCCGCGACGACGGCGGCGGCCAGGCCGAGGCCGATGTTGTTGCGGGCGGGGGCCGCCGGGGCGAACGGCGCGCCGCCGGTCGGGACGCCGGGCTGCTGGCCCGCGAACGGGTTGCCGGTCGGGACGCCGGGCTGGCCGGGCTGCTGGCCCGCGAACGGGTTGCCGTCGCCGGGGTGCGCGTCGTACGGCTGCTGCGGCTGGTTCGGCGGCACGGGCTGGCTCATGGGTGGGTCCCCCCTGGGACGTAAGCGCACGACTGTGCGAGAAGTGACGCCGCAGGCTAGCAGCCGCCTATGACATCGCCCACCAAATTCCTTGGGGGAACCCTTGGGACCCTCTTGAATCCTTGGAACCCGCTTCTCACAACCGGTGCGCGGCCCCCGCCGGGGTCGCGCCCCGGGTGTCCAGGAGCAGTTGGGCCTTCACGGCGAGGCCCTGGAGGTCGTACGTGCGGTGGTGCTGGAGCAGCACCGTGAGGTCCGCGCTCGATGCCGCCTCGTACAGCGAGTCGGCGCGCGGGACAGGGAGTTCACGGACCCGCCAGTCCAGGACGTGCGGGTCGTGGTAGCCGATCTGGGCGCCCATGTCCATCAGCCGGGCGCCGATCTCCCGGGCGGGGGAGGCCTCCTGGTCGGCGAGGTCCGGCTTGTAGGTGACCCCGAGGAGCAGCACCCGGGCGCCCCGTACCGACTTGCCGTGCTCGTTCAGGAGGGTGGCGCAGCGCTGGATCACGTACTGCGGCATCCGGTCGTTGATCTCCTGGGCGAGCGAGACCATCCGCAGGGGGTGCCCGGGGGTGCGGCTGTTGTACGGAAGGTAGCCCGGGTCGACGGGGGCGCCGTGGCCGCCGACGCCGGGGCCCGGACGGAACGGCTGGAAGCCGAAGGGCTTCGTCTCGGCGCACCGGATGACGTCCCAGAGGTCGACGCCGAGATCGTGGCAGAGCACCGCCATCTCGTTGACCAGGGCGATGTTGACGTGCCGGAAGTTGGTCTCCAGGACCTTGGTCATCTCGGCCTCGCGCGGCCCGCGGGCCCGGACGACCTTGTCGGTGAGCCGGCCGTAGAAGGTGGCGGCGGATTCGGTGCAGGCGGGGGTGAGGCCGCCGATGACCTTGGGGGTGTTGGCGTAGACGTGGGTCCTGTTGCCGGGGTCGAGGCGGCTGGGGGAGTAGGCGAGGTGGAAGTCGCGGCCGGCGCGGAGCCCCGAGCCCTCTTCGAGGAGGGGCAGTACGTAGCTCTCGGTGGTGCCGGGCTGTACGGCCGATTCCAGCAGGACGGTGGTGTGCGGGCGCAGCCGGGCGGCGAGTGCGCGGGCCGCGTCGCCGACGGCGGTGAGGTCGAGGGTGCGGTCGGCGCCGAGAGGGGTGGGCGCGCAGATCACCGCGGTACGGATCCGGCCCAGTTCGGCCGGGTCGGTGGTGGGCCGGAAACCCCCCGAGAGCATCCGGCGCAGGTCCGAGGCGGTGAGTGATCCCTCGACGGGGGTGCGGCCCGCGGCGAGTTCCGCGTAGGCGCGTGGGTCGGTGTCGTATCCGACGGTCTGGACACCGGCGGCGACGGCGGCTTGGGCGAGGGGCAGGCCGAGGTGGCCGAGTCCGATGACTGCGAGGTCTGCGGGCATGTGGATGGGCCGTCCTTCCCTTGGACCGACCGACAGATGGAGGGCGCCACCCTCTATTTGCCGGTCAGTCCCAAGACACATGAGAGCGGAAAGCGCAACCGCTGGGGACAGCGCAATGTCAGACTAGGCGTAAATATGACCTATATGTCGCATTGTGTGGCTCTCGCCGACCTGGTGTTGTCCACAGGCGGTGGCCGAAGTCGTGGACGGCGGACAGAATCGAGAGGTGGGTACGGGGCGTCCGACCGCTCGGTCGGGGCGCGCCCGGTGCCGGACCACCCCGATCTACCCGGGAGGCAGCGGTGAGGACAGCGACACTGGGACCTGCGGAGCGCGCCGAGGCGCTCGCCGCGATGGCCGAGCGTGAACTGGATGTGCTGGTCGTGGGGGCGGGCGTGGTCGGCGCGGGTACGGCGTTGGACGCGGTGACGAGAGGTCTCTCGACCGGCCTGGTCGAGGCGCGCGACTGGGCCTCGGGCACATCCAGCAGGTCGAGCAAGCTGATCCACGGCGGGCTGCGGTATCTGGAAATGCTCGACTTCGCGCTGGTCCGGGAGGCGCTGAAGGAGCGCGGGCTGCTCCTGGAGAGGCTGGCCCCGCACCTGGTGAAGCCGGTGCCGTTCCTCTACCCGCTGCAGCACAAGGGCTGGGAGCGGCTCTACGCCGGATCCGGAGTGGCGCTGTACGACGCGATGTCGGTGTCCTCGGGACACGGCCGCGGCCTGCCCGTCCACCGGCATCTCTCCCGCCGCCGGGCCCTGCGGGTCGCCCCGGCGCTGAGGAAGGACGCCCTGGTCGGGGCGTTGCAGTACTACGACGCGCAGATGGACGATGCCCGCTATGTCGCGACGCTGGTGCGCACCGCCGCCGGATACGGCGCACGGGTGGCGAACCGGGCGCGGGTGATCGGCTTCCTCCGGGAGGGCGAGCGGGTCGTCGGCGTCCGAGTGGAGGACGTCGAGGCGGGCGGTGCGTACGAGGTCAGGGCCAAACAGGTGGTCAACGCCACCGGGGTCTGGACGGACGACACCCAGGCGCTGATCGGGGAGCGCGGGCTGTTCCACGTCCGGGCCTCCAAGGGCATCCACCTGGTCGTCCCGAAGGACCGCATCCACTCCTCGACCGGCCTGATCCTGCGGACCGAGAAGTCCGTCCTCTTCGTCATCCCGTGGGGACGGCACTGGATCGTCGGGACGACGGACACCGACTGGGACCTGGACAAGGCGCACCCGGCGGCGTCCAGCGCCGACATCGACTATCTGCTCGAACACGTCAACTCGGTCCTGGCCACGCCCTTGACCAGGGACGACGTCCAGGGCGTCTACGCGGGGCTGCGGCCGTTGCTGGCCGGTGAGTCGGAGGCGACCAGCAAGCTCTCGCGCGAGCACACGGTGGCGCATCCGCTGCCCGGCCTCGTGGTCGTGGCGGGCGGCAAGTACACGACGTACCGAGTGATGGCGAAGGACGCCGTGGACGAGGCGGTGCACGGTCTCGACCAGCGCGTGGCGGACTGCGTCACCGAGGACATCCCGCTGCTGGGGGCGGAGGGCTACCGGGCGCTGTGGAACGCCCGGGCGAGAATCGCGGCCCGGACGGGGCTCCACGTCGTCCGGGTGGAGCATCTGCTCAACCGCTACGGCTCCATGACGGAGGAACTGCTCGAACTGATCGTCGCCGATCCGACGCTGGGCGAGCCACTGCCGTCGGCGGACGACTACCTGAAGGCCGAGATCGTCTACGCCGCCTCGCACGAGGGGGCCCGCCATCTCGACGACGTACTGACCCGCCGCACCCGGATCTCCATAGAGACCTTCGACCGGGGCACACGCAGCGCCAGGATCTGCGCGGAGCTGATGGCGCCGGTGCTCGGCTGGGACGAGGGGCAGATCGACCGGGAGGTCGAGCACTACGAGAAGCGGGTGCAGGCGGAGCGGGAGTCGCAGCGGCAGCCGGACGATCTCACGGCGGACGCGGCACGGCTCGGAGCGCCGGACATCGTGCCGATCTAGTGCCGCGACCGGCAAAGCTTGCCGGGAGGGGCACTAGCACTAGGACCGGACCAGGGCCGGTCGAGGGACGTTCCGGGGCCGGGTCGGGTGGCTGCAGAACTCCGCGTCGAGCAGCGCCGGTTCGAGCGTCTCCGCATCGGTCAGGGTGTCCGTGTCAATGCGGTACGTCAGGGTGTGCCGGCCGTCGCGCGTGGCGGCGGTACGGACATAACTGCCCGCTATGTGCCCGTTGTGGCCCCAGACGGCGATGCCGCAGGAGAGCTTCTGCGGATAGATGCCCAGGCCGTAGACGCCGTGCGTGGCACCGGTGTTCAGGAGGGCAGCCAACTGGGCGGGCGGGAGGAGTCGCCCACCCAGCAGAGCCGCGTAGAAGCGGTTCAGATCGGCGAGCGTGGAGATCAGCTCCCCGGCCGCGCCCGCCGTGCGGGGGTCGAGCTCGGTGACGTCGCGGAGGCTGCCGTCGGCCGGGTCGCGGGTGAAGCCGCGGCCGCGCGGGGAGGGCAGCGTGGTACGGGAGCCGGGCAGGGAGGTACCGGTGAGACGGAGGGGGGTGATGATGCGGTGACGGATTTCGGTGGCGTAGCTGTGTCCGGTGACGCGTCGGATGACGAGTCCGAGTACGACGTAATTGGTGTTGGAGTAGGCATAGCGGCCGGGGGTGCTCGTCGGACGGTGGGCCAGCGCGACACGGACCGCCGCGGTGGCGGAGACGGGGTGGGCGGAGGTGTCGGCGGTGTAGTCGTAGAGACCGCTGGTATGGCTCAGCAGGGCGCGCAGGGTGATACGGCGGCCGTCGTTGCCGTTGCCGCGGATCAGACCGGGCAACAGCTGGTCGACGGTGTCCGACAACTGCAGCCGTCCCTCCCGTGCGAGTTGGAGCACTACGGTGGCGACGAAGGTCTTGGTGACGCTGCCGGCCCTGAACCGGTCCTCCTTGCGGATACCGGGTCCCGTCGAGCGATAGGTGTCGTACGGTGCGGAAGAGGTGCGACGGGCCAGCAGCGCCGCCGTCGGAGCGCCACCCGCGGCGACGAGCCGGGGAAGGTAGGAGGCTGCGGGCGTGAGGTGTGGTTCGCTGGGCAGGGGCACTGTTCCCAAGCTGAACAACACCAGCAGCAGCGAGGTGGCGAGCAGCGCCCTGAGTGTCGGCATGGCAGGGTTTCCCTTCCTCCGGGCACATCATGACGGGCCCACGGACCCGGCACCACGACCGGTCCCGGGGTGAGGGACAATGAACGCTCTGCCAGGGCGGGTTGATCGCAGAGGGGACGCATGTCGGAGGCGGAGCAGGCACGGGAGCCCCAACGGGACAAGGACGGACGTCTCCTTGCGGGGCGTTACCGGCTCGGGGAGGTGCTCGGCCGGGGCGGTATGGGCACGGTCTGGCGTGCCGTCGACGAGACGCTGGGCCGCACGGTCGCGGTCAAGGAGCTGCGGTTCCCTACGGCCATCGACGAGGACGAGAAGCGCCGCCTGATCACGCGCACGCTGCGCGAGGCGAAGGCGATCGCCAGGATCCGCAACAACGGCGCGGTGACGGTCTACGACGTGGTCGACGAGGACGACCGGCCGTGGATCGTGATGGAGCTCATCGAGGGCAAGTCCCTTGCCGAGGCCATCCGCGAGGACGGGGTGCTGACGCCGAAGCGTGCCGCCGAGGTCGGCCTCGCCATCCTCGACGTGCTGCGTTCGGCACACCGCGAGGGCATCCTGCACCGAGATGTGAAGCCGTCCAACGTACTGATCGCCGAGGACGGCCGGGTCGTGCTGACCGACTTCGGTATCGCGCAGGTCGAGGGCGACCCGTCGGTCACCTCGACGGGCATGCTCGTCGGCGCCCCCTCGTACATCTCCCCGGAGCGCGCCCGCGGACACAAGCCGGGGCCGCCCGCCGACCTGTGGTCGCTCGGCGGACTGCTGTACGCCAGCGTCGAGGGCACCCCGCCGTACGACAAGGGGTCGGCCATCGCCACCCTGACCGCGGTGATGACCGAGCCGCTCGACCCGCCGAAGAACGCCGGTCCGCTGGAGGAGGTCATCTACGGCCTGCTCGCCAGGGATCCCGATCAGCGGCTCGACGACGCGGGCGCGCGCGCCCTGCTCGACGACGTGATCCACGCCCCCGAGAAGCCGGACCCGGTGGTGCCCCCGCCCGCCGACGCCACCCAGATCATGGCGCTGCCCGGGGAGTCCGCCAAGCCTGCCGCCAAGGCGGCGTCGAAGCCCGGTGAGCCGGGGGAGGGCGCGCGGGACCGGTTGCGGGGTGCACTGCGCTCCGTACGGAACGCGAAGGCGACACCGGTCGCCGCGGCCGCCGCGCCGCCTCCACCCTCGACGCCTCCCGCGATCACGCGGTCGGCCGGTGGTGCGGCGGGCTCGTCGAAGTCCGCCCGGACCTCGGCCCCGGCGAAGCCGGCCACGGCCTCCGCCGCCGTACCGTCGCCGCGCCCGGCCACGTCGCCGGTCACACCGCCCCGCGCGTCCCTCACGGACGTGGTGCCACGCCGCACCCTCGCGATCATCGCGGCCGTGATCGTGCTCGCCGTGATCGGCACGGTCCTCGCGCTCACGCTCGGCGGGGACGACAAGAACACCGCGGGCGGCGGCAGCGGAAAGGACGACAAGTCCACCTCGGCCGGAGCCTCGACGACGACCGGCGGCTCCGCCGACACCGACACCGACACCGACACCGACACCGACAGCGGCAGCAACAGCAACGGCGGCGACAAGGCCCAGGACCCGGGCAAGGGCCAGGGCAAGGAACAGGGCACGGGCAAGGACGACAGCGCGGACAAGGGTTCGGACGGTTCGAAGGGCGACAAGCCGGGCGACGCAACACCCGCCGGATATCGGACGGTCACGAACAAGAGCTTCCACTTCACGATTGCCATGCCCGAGGACTTCCGGTTCGACAAGAATTCGGGCAGTAACTCCGGTGCCATTTACAACGCCAGCGGCGGTTTCCCGCGCGTCCAGGTCGACTACACCGACTCCCCGGGCCGCGACGCCGCCGCGGCCTGGAACGCCGCGAAGGGCGGTGTCGAGGCCACCAGCAACGGCTACCACCACCTCGGCGTGAACAAGGTCCAGTACAACGGCTACCCGACCGTCGCCGACTGGCAGTTCGAGCGCACCCAGCAGGGCCAGCGGGTCCGGGTGCTGAACCGGGGCTTCAAGGTCGACGCCACCCACGGCTACGCGATCATGATCAGCTGCAAGGCGAGCGAATGGGACAGCGAGGAGTGCCGGACGCTGCGCAAGACCGCGTTCGACACGTTCGAGCCCACCGACTGATCCGTGGGTGAAAAGGGCCGGGATGCGCCGACTGAGACGCGTGGCCGTTACTTGCCACGTATCGTGAGAGCCTGAAGACCGTACGCAGCCGGAACGGCGGGTCAATTGCACGGTAAGTGACCGCAATTGGCGGGTTTGTGCGGTCATCGTGACCGGGGGGACAGCGCGCTCTGGGGAGGCGTCGTGGATGACTACGCGGGTCGGGTACTTGCCGACCGCTACCGCCTTCCGCTGCCGCCGTCCGACGCGTACGAACTGGTCGAGACCCGGGCGTTCGACACCTACAGCGGACAGGAAGTCCTGGTCCGGCAGGTGCCGTTGCCCGAGGTGGTGGACGCCGAGGTGCTCGACGCCGACGGTCCGGTACGGGCGGCCCGGCAGGTCACCGGGCGTGCCGTGCGGCGCTCCACGGATCCGGCGGTGCGGCGCGCCATCGAGGCGGCGCAGGCGGCGGCCCGGATCCCCGACCACCCCAGGCTCGACCAGGTCTTCGACGTGTTCGCCGAGGCCGGTTCGCTCTGGATCGTGAGCGAACTCGTCATGGCCCGCCCCCTCGCGGCCCTGCTGGCGGATCGCCCGCTCGATCCCTTCCGGGCCGCCGAGATCGGCTCCGACGTGCTGACGGCGTTGCGGGTGCTGCACGCCCATGGCTGGACCCACCGGAACATCACCATCCGTACGGTGCTGATCTGCGACGACGGCCGCGTCGTGCTGACCGGCCTGGCGGCCGGGGCGGCGGAGGAGGCGCTCTGCGGGTACGTACCGACGCCGCAGCCCGACGACGAGGAAGAGATCGGTTTCGGCCGCCCGGCGGTCGAGACGGGCCCGTCCGGGCCGTACGTACCGCCCGTCCCGCCTGCCCCGCCCGTCCCGCCTGCCCCTCCCGTCCCGCCTGCCCCTCCCGTCCCGCCTGTCCCTCCCGTCTCTCCGGCCGAGGTGCCGGCCTCGCGCGGCCCGGCGGCGATCGAGGCGGGTGGCGCGGCCGACGGCGATCCGTACGGTGACGTCGCGTACGGCGGTGACGACGCGTACCGCGATGGCGGTCCGCGCGGCGGTGGCGATGCGCAGCCCGGTGCGCAGACCGGTGTGTTGGGCGAGCTGGAGGCCGTACGGCGGCCGGGGAACCCCGCCCCCGGAGCGGGGAGCGCCGCGCAGTCGCGAGCCGAGCGCGCCGGAGCCATCGCGGCCTACCGCGCGGGCGCCCTCGCCGCCGCCCGGGCCGGCGAGGACCGGCGCCGGGCCGGGGCAGACGAGGCGGGGGACACGGAGGACACCGGCTCCCTCCCCGTCCAGCGCCCCACTGGGCCGTCCGGCCCGGACCGGACCCACCCGCAGCCGACCAGCCCCTGGAGCCGGCCCGCCGAGGACCCGTACGACGACGAGGACGACGAGGACGACGACGGCTACGGAGGCGACGACCAGTCACCGCCCGCCCGGCGGCTGCACCTCACCGGCAGCTGGAGCGACGGCCCCGGATCCGGGCGTCCCGTGCCCGCCGGGGGTTCGGGCGAGGACGCCCTGCGTGCCGATGCCCGCCGCCACGGCAACTCCCCGGCGCTGCCTGCACACCGGCCCGAGCAGCGGCAGGAGCCGACCCGCTGGGACGACCTCGTGGCGAGCGGCCGTACGGGCCCCGCCTACCGCGGCCCCGCCACCACCCTTGCCGCCGAGCGCGCCCGGCAGGCCCGGATCGCCGTCGTCGGCGCGGTCACCGAGCGCTGGGCGCCCGAGCAGGCCGGCCCCGTCCACGAGAACTGGCAGCTGGCGCCGCCGATCGGCCCCGCCACCGACCTCTGGGCGCTCGGCGCGTTGCTCTACCGCGCGGTCCAGGGCCACGCCCCGTACCCCGAGGAGAACGCGGCCGAGCTCGTCCAGATGGTCTGCGCCGAGCCGCCCGCCTTCGCCGAGGAATGCGGTCCGCTGCGCCCCGTGGTCGAGTCCCTGCTGCGTCAGGACCCCACCGAGCGGCCGGATTTCGAAGAGCTGCGCGGCTGGCTGCGCTCCCTCGTACGGTCGGCGCCCGAGCCCGAGGCCGGTCTGGACGTCGTACCCCTGCCCTCCCTCGACAGCGCCCGGCTCCCCGTCGTGCGCCGCCGGGGCGAGCTGGTCCGCAGACGTCGCGGCCGCCTCGGCCAGGGGACGGCCCACGGCCGTCACCGCCACACGAAGGAGAAGCCTGACCGGAGGCACGACAGGCCCCGGGCGGAGAAGGCGCCCAGGGCGCCACGCGAGCCCAAGGGCCCCAAGGCGCTGCGCACCCCCCCGCCCGGCCGCCGGCCCGGCGAGGGCCGGGCGCCGCGACGGCTGGGACGGCTGCTCCTGCTGCTCGTCCTGCTGGCCCTGGTCGCGGCCATCACGTACGCCGTGATGTTCATGCCCAAGGCGGACAGCGGTTCCGGCACCCGCCCCTCGGGCCCGGCGTCGTCGGCGTCCGGTTCACCCGAGCCCGGCGACGGCGTGTCCGACGGGCAGTCGCCCTCGCAGCCCCCCGGCGCGCAGCAGCCGCAGACCAGCCGCTCCGCCGTCGCGCTCGCCCCCGGCTACGTCCTGCGCAAGGACCCGGAGGGTTTCGAGATCGGTGTGCTCAAGGGATGGCAGCGCAGCCCCGCCAACGCGGACCGGCAGATCCGCTACGGCAGCGACGGCTTCAGCCTGCTGATCGTTCCCGGACGCGACACCGTCAAGGCCCATGGCAACGACCCGCTGGCGTACCAGGCCGACAAGGAGCTGGAGTTGCAGCCGTTCCGCGACTCCAGCTGGTCGGGATCGAGCGGGCTGCGCCGGATCGACGTCGGCCGACAGGCCATGGCCGAGGGCCAGTTCACCTGGCAGGACGCCAGTGGCCGCGAGGTGTACGCCCGTAACCTCGCGATGATTGTCGACGGCCGCTACCACATCCTCCAGGTCATCGGCCCGGAGAGCAGGCGCGACAAGGTTTCGGACATCTACGAACAAGCCATCGCCTCCTACCGCGTGACGCACTGAAGCATCCGGGACGTCATCAGGGCAGTGGGCGGAGCGACAAGCATCACAGTGCGGTCTCTTGGGGGATGGCGAGGTTCCGTGGCCGTGCGTCCCCTCCGTAATCTGGCCTCCGAGGGAACGGGGCGGAATACGTGGATCGATCACAGGGAACGGACGCGGGACTGGTGCTGGCCGGAAGGTACCGGCTCGGTGAAGTCCTCGGGCGCGGCGGCATGGGCAAGGTCTGGCGCGCCCACGACGAGGTGCTGCACCGCACGGTCGCGGTCAAGGAGCTGACCGCCGGGCTGTACGTCGCCGAGGCCGACCGGATCGTGCTGCACGCCCGCACACAGAAGGAGGCCCGCGCGGCCGCCCGGATCACGCACCCGGGCGTGGTCACCGTCCATGACGTGATCGAGTACGACAACCGGCCCTGGATCGTCATGCAGTACGTCGACGGTCCGTCACTTGCCGACGCGGCCAAGGAGTCCGGCGAGATCGAGCCCCGCGAGGCCGCCAGGATCGGCTTCCACGTGCTGGGCGCCCTGCGCGCCGCACACGCTGCGGGAGTGCTGCACCGGGACGTGAAGCCCGGCAACGTACTCCTGGCCAGGGACGGCCAGGTGCTGCTCACGGACTTCGGGATCGCGGCGATCGAGGGCGACTCGACCATCACCAGGACCGGTGAACTGGTCGGCTCCATCGACTATCTGGCGCCCGAACGGGTACGTGGCGGCGATCCCGGCCCCGCGTCCGACCTGTGGTCCCTCGGTGCCACGCTCTACACCGCGGTCGAGGGACGCTCGCCGTTTCGCCGTACATCGCCGATCTCCACCATGCAGGCCGTTGTCACCGAGGATCCCCCGCCGCCGGAGCGGGCGGGTCCGCTGGCTTCCGTGATCACCGCTCTGCTCCGCAAGGAGCCCGAGGACCGGCCGTCGGCGGCCGAGGCGGAACGGATGCTGCTGGAGGCCATGGAGGGCCGTGAGCCCCGGGCCGCGCAGGCGTACGTACCGACGCAGCGCGTCCCCGACGAACTCCTGCGCACACTGGGCCCGGACGGCACGTCAGGTGCGGGTGTGGGCGCGGGTGCGGGCGCGGATGGAGCTGCGGGTGCTTCCGTTGCTCCTGGTACGGCGGGTGCGTCCGGTACGGCCCGGCTTCCGCACCCGGCCGCCGGTTCCGTCGCCGGCCCGGCGTCGTTCCCGGTGACCCGGCGCAGCCGGGGCCGGTGGCGTACGACGGTCCTGGTCATCGCCGCGGCCGCGCTGGTCGGCGGCGGCGCGGGGCTCGCCGCGATGAAGTACGGGGACCGCACGGACAGCGCCACCGGGCGCGGCGGCACGGGCACGCACGCGACCGAAACCCCCTCGAATCCCAGCACTTCGCAGGCACCGAAGCCGGACACCCCGGGGAAGGGCATACCCGACGGCTGGCACCGGGTGAACGACCCCGAGGGCTTCAGCCTGATCGTGCCCGACGGCTGGGTGCGCCGGGCGGACCGCAACCAGATCGACTACACCCCGGACAACGGCGTGCACTACATCCGGATCGGCATCGACCCGTCGCCCGACTTCGAGAACTCGTACATGCACATGCTGAACCTGGAGAAGCAGCTGGCCGAACGGCTTCCCGGCTACCACCGCGAGACCCTGGAATCCAACACCTACCGCGACCGGGAGGGCTCGCTCTGGGAGTTCACCTGGACTGAGACCAAGAACCACCCGGGTCCGCGTCACGCGATCGACCAGATGTACTTCGGGGAGGACGGCGGCCCGGAGTACGCGATGTACATGACGGGTCCGGCTTCGGACTGGGACACGACCCGGGAACAGTTCGACACGATGCTGCGCGGCTGGCGGGCGCCCGACAGCTCCGGCTGAGATCCGGCAGCCCGGACCGGGATCGCACGGCTGGGGGCCGTCGGGTGTAGGTCCGGCGACTGCAGGGGTCCTGATCAGGGGCTTTGTTGCCAGTGATCACTGGCTTGTTTGTGGGGAGTGTGAAAACTCGTTACTCACGGGTACCCAAAGCGTGCGGCTGGACGTACCCTCGCCCTCATGACGGACTCGCAGGCCTCCACGTCCACCCCCGCAGCCCCGGTCGGCACCAACCCCGTGGCCGCCGCCCCCGCAGGCGTGCGCACCGCGGCCGATGTGGTGACGCCAGAGGTGATCGCCCAGCTGACCCGTGGCGTGGCCGGCTCCGGCCGTACGGCCAACCACACCCCCTTCACGGGGGAGAAGCTGGCCGATCTGCCCGAGTCCACTCCCGAGGACGTGGCGACGGCCTTCGAGAAGGCCCGGGCCGCCCAGCCGGCCTGGGCCGCGACCCCCGTCCGCGCGAGGGCGGCCGTCCTGCTCCGCTTCCACGACCTCGTGCTCAGCCGCCAGGCCGAGGTGCTCGACCTCATCCAGCTGGAGACCGGCAAGGCCCGGCTGCACGCCCACGAGGAAGTGCAGGCCGTCGCCGTCGCGGCCCGGCACTACGGGCGCAAGGCCCCCGCGTACCTGAAGCCGAAGCGGCACACCGGAGTCGTACCGACCCTCACCAAGGTCACCGAGCTGCGCCAGCCGCGCGGCGTCATCGGCCAGATCGCGCCGTGGAACTACCCCTTCGAGCTGTCCGTCGGCGATGCGCTGCCCGCGTTCGTCTCCGGCAACGCCGTCGTGATGAAGCCCGACACGGAGACCGCGCTGACCGCGCTGTGGGCCCGGGACCTGCTGATCGAGGCCGGGCTGCCCGCCGAGGTGTTCCAGGTGGTCCTCGGTGACGGACCCGTCGTCGGCCCCGAGGTCGTCAAGCACGCCGACTACGTCTCGTTCACCGGTTCCACCCGCACCGGCCGCGAGGTCGCGCAGGGCGCGGCGGCCCGGCTGGTCGGGGTCTCGCTGGAGCTCGGCGGCAAGAACGCCATGCTGGTCCTGAAGGACGCCGATGTGGAGAAGGCCGCCGCGGGTGCCGTCCGCGCCTGCTTCTCCTCGGCCGGCCAGCTCTGCATCTCCATCGAACGGCTGTACGTCCACGAGTCGGTCGCCGACGACTTCGTGGCCCGTTTCGCCGCCCGCACGAAGGCCATGCGGCTCGGCAGTTCCCTCGCCTACGGCGCCGACATGGGCTCGCTGGTCGGCGAGCGCCAGCTGGAGACCGTCACCCGGCATGTCGCGGAGGCCGTGGAGAAGGGCGCCCGGCTCGTCGCGGGCGGCGTCGCCCGGCCGGACATCGGCCCGCTCTTCTACGAGCCGACCATCCTCGACGGCGTCGAGGCGCCGATGGCCGTGTGCAGCGAGGAGACCTTCGGCCCGGTCGTCTCCATCTACCGCTTCACCGACGAGGACGAGGTCGTCGCCCTCGCCAACGCCACCCCGTACGGCCTGAATTCGAGCGTCTGGACCAAGGACGCCAAGCGTGGCCACCAGGTCGCCGCCCGGCTCCGGACCGGCACGGTCAACATCAACGAGGGGTACGCCCCCGCGTACGGCAGCGTGCAATCCCCGATGGGAGGCATGAAGGACTCCGGTCTCGGCCGACGGCACGGCTCCGAGGGCATCCTCAAGTACACGGAGGCACAGACCGTCGCCCAGCAACGGCTGATTCCGCTCGCCCCGGCGTTCGGCATGGACGACGAGAAGTACGCGGCGTTCATGACCCGCAGCCTGAAGGCGATGAAGGCGTTCCGCCTGCGCTGACCTCCGGAGCAGGGCGTTTTGCCCGCGCTGCCCCGTAGCACCGCAGCACGTTCCGCCCTTTTCGTACCGAGGAGAGCCATGTCCCAGGACAGCCCTGCCCAGAATCAGGCCGAGCCGGCCGGTGGGACCGACGACGACGCGTACGACTACGACGTCCTGGTCATCGGCTCGGGCTTCGGCGGCGCGGTGTCGGCCCTGCGGCTGACCGAGAAGGGATACCGGGTCGGGGTCCTGGAGGCGGGCCGCCGCTTCGGCCCCGGCACCCTCCCCAAGAACTCCTGGGACATCAAGAACTACCTGTGGGCCCCCGCGCTCGGCCTCTACGGCATCCAGCGCGTCCACCTGCTCGGCAATGTGATGGTGCTGGCCGGTGCGGGCGTCGGCGGCGGCTCGCTCAACTACGCCAACACGCTGTACGTGCCCCCGGCGCCGTTCTTCGAGGACCGGCAGTGGGCGTCCATCACCGACTGGCAGGACGAGCTGAAGCCGCACTACGACCAGGCGAAGCGGATGCTCGGGGTCCGGCTCAATCCGACGATGACCCCGTCCGACGTCCATCTGAAGGCGGCCGCGCAGGCCATGGGCGTCGGCGACACCTTCCATCTCGCCCCGGTCGGCGTCTTCTTCGGCGACGGCAAGGACTCCGACGGCACGGCCACGGTCGAGCCCGGCGGCACGGTCGCCGACCCGTACTTCGGCGGCGCGGGCCCCGCCCGCAAGGCCTGCACCGAGTGCGGTGAATGCATGACGGGCTGCCGGCACGGCGCGAAGAACACCCTCAACGAGAACTACCTCCACCTCGCCGAGAAGGCCGGGGCGGTCATCCACCCGATGACCTCCGTCGTCGCGATCGCCGACCACCCGGAGGGCGGCTACCACGTCACCACCGTCCCCACCGACCGCCGCAGGAAGACGAGGCCCACGCGGCTGCGCGCCCGCAAGGTGGTCGTCGCGGCGGGCACGTACGGAACGCAGACCCTGCTGCACACCATGAAGGACCGCGGTCTGCTGCCCCGGCTCTCCGACCGGCTCGGCGAGCTGACCCGCACCAACTCCGAGGCGCTCGTGGGCTCGCAGACCAGCGACCGGCGCTACCGCAAGAAGCACGGCACCGCGAAGGCCGACTTCACCCAGGGCGTCGCGATCACGTCCTCGATCCACCCCGACGAGAACACCCACATCGAGCCGGTCCGCTACGGCAGGGGCTCCAACGCGATGGGCGCGATGTCCATCCTCCAGGTGCCCTACGGCGGCCGCCGGGTGCTGCGCTGGCTCGGCAGCATGGCCAGGCACCCGGCCCTCGCCCTGCGGTCGCTCTCCAACCGCCGCTGGTCGGAGCGGACCATCATCGGACTCGTCATGCAGTCGCTGGACAACTCCCTGACCACGTACCGCAAGCCGGCCGGAATAGGGAAGGGCCTGCTCACCGCCCGGCAGGGGCACGGCGCACCCAACCCGACCCAGATCGAGGAGGCGACGCGCAGCGCCTCCCTGCTCGCCGACGAGATCAACGGCTTCGCGGGCTCGAACATCGGCGAGCTGATGGGCACCCCGCTCACCGCGCACTTTCTCGGCGGCTGCCCCATAGGCGCGAGCGCCGAGGAAGGGGTGATCGACCCGTACCACCGGCTCTACGGACACCCCGGCATCTTTGTGGTCGACGGTTCCGCGGTCTCCGCGAACCTCGGCGTCAACCCGTCGCTCACCATCACCGCACAGGCCGAACGCGCGATGTCCTTCTGGCCCAACAAGGGCGAGGCGGACCCGCGCCCCGCGCAGGGTGGGGCGTACGAACGGCTGGCCGCGGTCGAGCCGCAGGCACCGGCCGTACCGAAGGAGGCGTTCGGCGCGCTGAAGCTGCCGTTCCTCGGACTGCCGACGGTTCCGCCGAAGAAGAACCCGCAGGAGCAGACGGAGAAGAATCCGCAGGAGTAGTCGGAGCAGCGGTGGCAGGGCCCCGGCCGACCGGGACAGCCGAAGGGGCTGCACCCCCCTCCGAGTGCAGCCCCTCCGTGCTCAAGGTGACGAAACGCCTTACGCGGCGGCGTCACCGTTCCTGCGGCGCCGCACGATGAACATCGCGCCCGCGCCGAGCACGATGGCCGCGCCGCCCGCGGCAGCGAACACCGGCATCGCGGAGGACGAACCGGTCTCCGCGAGGGAGCCGGAGACCTTGCCCGTCGGGTTGTCGGCCGGCTTCGTGGACGGGACCGGAGCGGTGCCGCCGGTCTGCGGCGTCGAGCCGCTCTCGCCGGAGTTCACGATCTTGAACTTGTACGCGACGTCGCTGAAGCCCAGGCAGTCCTTGTCGCCCACGTACAGACCGGCGCCGAGGGTGAAGCCGGCGCCGACGGGGGCGGTCGACTTCACGTTGATGCGCAGCGGGATGTCGACCTCGTAACCCGGACGGATCTCGTCGGACTGGCCGACGTAGCCGACCGCGCGGCCGCCCTCGTTGAGGTCCTCCCACTTGTTCGTGTCCTGGTCGAGGGCCTGGAGGCTGACGTGCTTCGACTTGAAGAGGTCGTTGCCGTCCTTGTCGGAAGAAGCGCCCGCGAAGTAGTCGATCTCCTTCACGACGGACTTCGACGAGTTGTAGACGTTCATCTTGAACTGGTGCCAGCCGCTGCCCCGGGCGATCTTGCCGGGCAGGCCGTTGATGGAGATGTCCAGGTCGGACTTGGAGCACTCCACCAGCTCCTCCGGGTCCTCGGACTCCGACGGGGACGCGGATGCCGAGGCGGACGCGGACGGGGAGGCGGATGCGCTCGCCGAGTCGCTCGGGCTCGGGGCGACGCTCGGGGTGGTGCTCCCGGTCGGCTCGGCCGTCTCGCCCGTGCCGGGCTTCCCGGTCTCCTCGGCGGGAGCGGTGGTGGATGCGCTGGCGGAGGGGGACACCTCGGTCTCCGGGGACTCGGAGGCGCTCGGCGAGGGCGATCCGGTGGTCTCGACGGCAACGGTCCCGTCCGTCGTTTCGGCAAACGCGGCCGGGGCGGCCAGGATCGCGGCGGGAGCGATGACTGCCGTGGCGGCGGCGAGCGCCATGGTGCGGCGAAGCTTCATGAATGACCTCAGAAGTCCGGCGTACCGCTGTGAGCAGTACGGATAAGGGGACTGGCCCGGCGGTGGCGGGGGACACGAGCGGGGCCGGTGGTTCCGCATGATTGACCCGCGGTCCGCCGCAATGGTTGTCCGCTTATTCACAGAACCTTTATGTGACGCCGCTCACATGCCCCTCCGTGCCCGGTCCGTGGTCGCCAGGAATCCGGACATCGGCACATGAGCAAGGGCCCCGCGGACCGGAAGCGGTCCAGGGGGCCCTGCTGGATGAACACCCGGACGCGGCCTCGGCGCCGAGCCGGCCGGGCTGCTCCCCGAGCAAATCGTTCCGACCGGATACGGTCGGCTCCGGAGCCGACCGTTTCTTGGAGTGACCGGGCTGCTGTCCCCTGCCGACCGGTCACGCACACTGGGGCGCGGTCCCACGGCGTACCTGCAGTACGCCACACGCTCCAGCGGAGCCACGCGTGGTTTCTCCAAAGCCGCCCCTGGCTGGCACGGACACCGGGACCAACGAAGCCGCGACGGACCCGGTCACGCGCCGTACGGGTGAGAGTCGGCCCGAACTGGGATACGCCGGCACACCCCCGGACCCCGGGCACGGGGCGTCAGGCCCGGCCGCGGCAGAGCTCCAGCAGCGTCATGGCGAGGGAGGTGCCGGGCTTGCCGAGCGCGTCCCGGTACTGGCCGAGGATCTCCATCTCGCGGGAGAGGTTGATCCGGCGGCCGCCGGAGGTGATCCGGGCCTCCTGGATGACCGCCGAGACGGCCATCCGCTCCTGGACGAGTCCGATGATCCGGTCGTCGAGCGCATCGATGCGGGTCCTGGCGCCGTCGATCAGGGCGGCGGCCTCATCGGTGTGCGCACCGGTCTTCTCGGCGGCGGTCTTCGTGGGGGCGGTCTGCTTCGTAGGGGTCTTCGTGGGGGCGGTGCCGGCCATGGTGGTGACTCCTCGTGGGATGCGGCCCCCGAAACCGACCGGTCCGGAACGCCAGAACGCCCCGGGCCTTTCGGCCCGGGGCGCCTGGAACGTTGCTTGTCAGTGGATCAAGCAGCACGACCATGGCAGCCGGCGGGCCGGATGCCATAGGTAAAGACGAAGGTCGTGTGCTGTCGCATGAACCCAGTATGACCCTGCCCGCCCGGGCGGACCAACACGGCGCCCGGATGCTGAGACACCACCCGGAGCCCGCTCCGGAGCCCGTGCTTCGCACACTCCGGTCCCGGGCGGGACGACGGCCGGCTCCGTACCCCCGGTCCCGGGTGGGACGACGGCCGACTCCGCCATCCGGGCAGACCGGTGGAGCAGACCGGTAGAATCGACAGAACCGACCCCCCTTCACCGCCGGAAGGCCGCCCGTGCCAGCAGCACCCCTCGCCGCCCCCGACATCGCCACCGACGTGGTCCTCGTTGTCGACTTCGGGGCGCAGTACGCCCAGCTCATCGCCCGACGCGTCCGTGAGGCCCGGGTCTACAGCGAGATCGTCCCGTCCACGATGCCGGTGGCCGAGATGCTGGCCAAGAACCCCCGGGCGATCATCCTGTCCGGCGGTCCCTCCTCGGTGTACGCGGAGGGCGCGCCCTCCCTCGACCGGGCGATCTTCGAGGCCGGGGTCCCGGTCTTCGGCATGTGCTACGGCTTCCAGCTGATGGCCACCACGCTCGGCGGCACCGTCGACGACAACGGTGCCCGTGAATACGGCCGTACCGCGCTCACCGTCTCCAAGTCCGGCTCCACGCTCTTCGAGGGCACGCCCGCCGAGCAGTCGGTCTGGATGTCGCACGGCGACGCCTGCTCCGCCGCCCCCGAGGGCTTCACCGTCACCGCGTCCACCGACGTCGTGCCGGTCGCCGCCTTCGAGAACGACGAGAAGAAGCTCTACGGCGTCCAGTACCACCCCGAGGTCCTGCACTCCACGCACGGCCAGCAGGTCCTGGAGCACTTCCTCTACCGCGGCGCCGGCATCGAGCCGACCTGGACCACGACCAACGTGGTCGACGAGCAGATCGCGCTGATCCGCGAGCAGGTCGGCACCAAGCGCGCCATCTGCGGCTTGTCCGGCGGAGTCGACTCCGCGGTCGCCGCGGCCCTCGTGCAGAAGGCCATCGGCTCCCAGCTGACCTGCGTGTACGTCGACCACGGCCTGATGCGCAAGGGCGAGACCGAGCAGGTCGAGAAGGACTTCGTGGCCGCCACCGGCGTCCAGCTGAAGGTCGTCGACGCCGAGGAGCGGTTCCTGACCGCGCTGGCCGGGGTCTCCGACCCCGAGCAGAAGCGGAAGATCATCGGCCGCGAGTTCATCCGCGTCTTCGAGCAGGCCCAGGCCGAGCTCGTCGCCGAGGCGGGCGCGGCCGGCGAGGACGTCGCGTTCCTCGTCCAGGGCACGCTCTACCCGGACGTCGTCGAGTCCGGAGGCGGCACCGGCACCGCCAACATCAAGTCCCACCACAATGTCGGCGGTCTCCCCGACGACATCGAGTTCCAGCTCGTCGAACCGCTGCGCCAGCTGTTCAAGGACGAGGTCCGGATGGTCGGCCAGGAGCTCGGCCTGCCCGAGGAGATCGTCCAGCGCCAGCCGTTCCCGGGCCCCGGCCTCGGAATCCGTATCGTCGGCGAGGTCACCAAGGAGCGGCTCGACCTGCTCCGCGAGGCCGACGCCATCGCCCGCGAGGAGCTGACCGCGGCCGGCCTGGACCGCGACATCTGGCAGTGCCCGGTGGTCCTGCTCGCCGATGTCCGCTCGGTCGGCGTCCAGGGCGACGGCCGCACCTACGGCCACCCGATCGTCCTGCGCCCGGTCTCCTCCGAGGACGCCATGACGGCCGACTGGTCGCGCCTGCCGTACGAGACGCTCGCCAAGATCTCGACCCGCATCACCAACGAGGTCGCCGACGTCAACCGCGTCGTGCTCGACGTGACGAGCAAGCCGCCGGGCACCATCGAGTGGGAGTGACCTTTTCGCAAGGTCAACGCTGATGCCGTCGCTCATTCGTTTGGGCGGCGGCATTGACGCTCCTATAGTTGTCAACTCGCTGTGGGGACGGTCCGTGGTGCGGGTCGGATCAGGTGGTAGACCTCGCGGATGACGTAGCGTTTGAGGCAACGGATTATCTCGCGTTTCGTCTTGCCCTCGGCGGTGCGGCGGGTGACGTAGTCGATCGTCGGTTGGTGGAATCGCATGCGGACGATGACGGTCCGGTAGATCGCGGCGTTGAGCTGGCGGTGGCCGCCGTGGTTGATGCGGTGCCTGCCGCTGGTCATGCCGGAGCCGGTGGGCACAGGAGCGATGCCCGCAAGCTTGGCGAGGGCGGCTTCGGACTTGATGCGTTCAGGGTTGTCGCCGACCACGACGAGGATCTCCGCGGCGGTGTCCACACCGATGCCGAATGGTTCGAGTAGTTGCGGGGCGGCACGGTGGACCAGCTCAGCGATCGTTTTCGTCAGTTCCTTGGCCTCGGCGTCGAGGTACTGCCACCGTTTGGCCAGTGTTCGAAGGGCGTGACGCAGTGCGTCCTCGGGGCCCTCCAGCTGTCGAGGACGCAGGCCCGCCAGGTGCCGGGCCAGAGCGATTTGCGTTTTGCCCGCGGTCTCGTTGCGCAAGGGATCAGGAGCGTGGACAAGCATCGCTTTCATGGTGACCATCGCCGCCGAGCGCTGTTCGACGGCCTGGTCATGGGCGATCTTGAGCTGCCGGATCATCTCGGCTTCACCGTCGGCGCTCTTGGGCGTGGCCGTCGCGAACCCGGCCAGGACGGCTCGGGCGGCGTTCTCGGCGTCCAGGGTGTCGGACTTGCCGTTCATCCGTCGCAGCCGCCGGTCCGGGCGGCCGGCCTCGACCACCTTGTGCCCGGCCCGTCGAAGGAACGAGGCCAGGGTGGCGCCGTAGGAGCCGGTGCCCTCGATTCCGAAGGCCAGAATCCTGCCGTATGAGCCTGCCCAGTCCAGGAGTTGCTGGAATCCGCCGGTGTCGGTGGGGATCGTCAAGGTCGCCAGGATCCCGCCGATCGTGTCCATCACTGCAGCGACGTGCACATGCTTGTGTGTGTCGACGCCGATCACGACGTGCCCGGACCTGTGCTGCTCGTTGTTATCCACCGCGTTCCCTTCGGTCGGTAGCGTGGGATGCACGCTGTCGCCGGCCGGAGGGACAGGACTGTCACGGGGACGCTTTGACGAGTTGGCTCCAGGCTCCTATGAGGTCACGTCCGTCCGGCGGCAGCGCTTGTTGCGTGCCCGGCCGGACGGTCGACAGATCAACGCCAGGACACCCGTGGGGTCGGTCGTAAGCAAGAGTCAGACCGTCACGGCCGGGACTACCCGATCCTTGCGGGATCCGGTACGAACAGACTGACAGTCGTACCAGCTGGGTAGGCTGGCTTATCGGACGAGATCCGCGATCAACCGGCGCCGCCCCTGAAGGAGCCCGCCCCCGGCCCCGCAACGGATCGTTCCCCGACACCCCTGGCCACTTGCGGCAACCGGCGGTAACTTCCGGTTCCGTACGCCCTGGGAGTCCGGAGGAGCCGCCATGCCCGAGCCCACACCGATACCTGTGGAACAACTGCAGTTCGCGCTGCCGCCCGTCCATCAATCGGCAGACGAGGAACGCGCGTACCGCAAGGAGCGGCTGGCCGGGGCGCTGCGGCTGTTCGGCGCGTACGGGTACGAGGAGGGCGTGTCCGGTCACCTCACCGCGCGGGACCCGGAGTTCGCCGACTGCTTCTGGGTCAACCCCTTCGGGGCCCCCTTCGACGGGCTCGCGCCGGACGAACTGATCCTGGTCAACGGGGACGGGCAGGTCGTCGAGGGGCGGCACCACGTCAATCAGGCGGCGTTCGCCGTCCATGCGCAGGTGCACCGGGCCCGCCCCGACGTCGTCGCCGTCGCGCACACCCACTCCGTGCACGGGCGGGCCCTCTCCGCGCTCGGCGAGCTCATCGAACCCCTCACCCAGGAATCCTGCGCCTTCTACGAGGACCACGTTCTGTACGACGCGTACACGGGCGTCGTGGTCGACGAGGAGGAAGGGCGCCGGATCGCCGCCGCGCTCAGCGGGCACAAGGCGATCGTGCTGCGCAACCACGGGCTGCTGACCGTCGGCGACTCGGTGGACGCGGCCGCCTGGTGGTTCATCGCGCTGGAACGCTCCTGCCAGGTGCAACTGGCCGCGCGGGCGGCCGGAAAGCCGGTGCTGATCGAGCACCGGGACGCCGTCGCCACGCGTGAGCAGCTCGGCAGCGACCTGGTCGCCTGGATCAACTACCAGCCTCTGTGGCGCCGGATCAGTCGCACATTCTGACGATACGCGCCGACGGACCGCCCCGATGCGGCCCGCAGCCCTGCCGTACGGCACAATTCGCAGCAATCACAGCAGAGTTGGCTGTACCGGGGCTTGAAAGGGCGGCGTTCTCCGTGGCGTTGGACGAGGCGAGGGCGAGCAGCACGCACGGCGGCGGCTGTACGTGCGGCGACTGCCCGCACGGGGCACGCGAGGGCCACCGGCGCGCGGTGGCCGCCTTCCTGACCAAACGGGACGAATTCGCCGCGGGCCAGGGGCTGCCGCCCGGGGTCGCCCAGTCCGCATCCGCGACCCGCCAGTGGGTCTCGGACGAGCTGACCCAGTCGGCAAGGTCGGTGGCCGAACGGGGCCGGGAGGCGGGCGACGCCTGGCTGTACCGGGTGTGGCGGCGCACTCTGATCGCGGTGTGGGGGAGCGTCGCCGTGCTGGTCATCGCCGAGGCCGCCACCGCCATCGGTGCGGGCTGGACCAACGCCCGTACGGCGGGGCTCGTCGCCGGCCTCGTCACCGCGGGCCTGCTGACCGCCGCCGCCCACGTCCACCGGGCGCGCGGCGGCCTGTTCGCCCCGGTGATCGGCGAGGACAACCGGCTCTCCACCTCCCGGGCGGTCGCCGCGTCCTGGGTGCTGATCGCCGTCTTCTCCGTCCTCGTGCTGGCGCTCCAGCTGGCGGGCGCCTCCGGCCACGCCGAGCGTGACGAACTGATCGAGGGGCTGGAGCTGTCCCGGGGCGCCGGGGTGGTGACCGTGCTGGCGCTGGTGTGCGCCGTCGCCGTGGTCGTACGCCGGGTGGTGACCGTACGCGCCCTGTCCGGACGGCTGCAGAAGCTGCGGGCCGAGCGGCCGCGCGCCGCGGACCTGCTCACCGACGACTCGGGGCGGGGCAGCTTCACGGATGTGCAGTACGTACTGGTGAGCACCGTCGCCGTGCTGTTCGCCGCGGTCCGGCTGGCCCGTCGGCCCGAGCAGCTGCCCGACCTGCCCTGGGGCCTCGCGCTGCTGGTCACCGTCTCGGCGTGCGCGTACTTCGCCGGGAAGTACGTGGAGGGCGGGCGTCCGGTGGTGCTCTCGGTGGTCCGGGCCCGGGAGGCCGGGGATCTGGACGCGCCGATCCGCACCGGCGACGACATCGAGATCCGGGGTGCGGGCTTCGTGCCGCCCGGCGCCGGGACGCCGGACCGGCTGGCCCGCATGGTCGTGCGGATCGGCCGGGTCCATGTGCATGTGCCGCTGATCCCGGTCACCGGCGGCTTCGCCAACCCGACCGACGGCGTGCTCACCGTGCCGGTACCGGTGGAGGTGGAACCGGGACTGGTCGAGGTGCAGGTCGTGACCGCCGCCGGGGTCGAGACGAACAAGGTCGAGATCGATGTGACGGACTGACGGCACGAGACGGCCCCGCCGGGTGGGCGGAAACCGGCCGATGAACACCGGCGGTTGGACCGATTGGCCGGTCGGACGGCCGATGAACACCGGCCGTTCGGGCGTCCCACCAGGTGAACAGTGCGTTCATCGCGTACGTATGGTCTGGTGACGGATCTACGGAAGGCGGGCAGCCGCATGCAAAGCCACATGCAGGGGTACGACACGACCGTACGCGGTCTGGGTGAGCCGAGAGGGCTCAAGGAGCTGGCGCGGGAGCATGCACTGCTGCCCCTGCGGATCTTTCTCGGTGTCACCTTCATCTACGCCGGGCTCGACAAACTGACGGACAGTTCCTTCTTGCGCGCGAGCGGTGCCGGCTCCATCGGCGAGACGATGCAAGCGGTGCGCGACTCGTCCGCGATCCCGGCCCTCGTCGACCTCGCGCTGAAGAGCCCCGGCGCCTTCGGATACGCCATCGCCATCGGCGAACTCCTCGTCGGCATCGGCACCCTCATCGGGCTCCGGGCGCGGCTCGCCGCGCTCGGCGGGGCACTGATCTCGCTGAGCCTGTGGCTGACGGTGAGCTGGTCGGTCGAGCCGTACTACTTCGGCAACGACCTGGCCTACCTCATGGCCTGGCTGCCGCTGCTGCTCGGCGGGGCCGCGGCATTCTCCTTGGACGCCTTCCTCGCGTCCCGGCGGCGGCGGATCAGGTAGCTCACCCAGGTCGCGGTGGCGGCCAGCCAGAGGCCGCCGAAGAACAGCGGGAAGAAGAACACCCACGGGGCGTTCCAGGCGCCCGCCGCGTCCGCCGCGTATCCCGCTGCCAGCGCGAGCATGACCACGCCCGCCACCGCCCGTCCCGGACGGATCTCATGACGCAGCACGGGTGACCTCCACCTGTCCGATGCCGACTTCGAGAGTGAGCTCGACCGTGCCGGCCGGTTTGCTCCCCGGGGGAGGCGGCAGCGTCCTGTGCTCGTTCTGTGAAGGATTGACGTCCACTTCGCGCGCCTTGCCGGCCGGTGCGCCGCTCGGCCGGCTGAGCGGCAGCGTGATGTCGCCGAGGGTCGCCCGCGCGTCCACCTTCACCGTCACCGCCTTCGGCACGACGACGACCGCGCGGCCCGCCCCGACGCTGACCTCCGTACGGACGGTGCCGCCCGGCGGAACCGTGATCTCCGTGAGATCCAGCCGCGCCACCCCGGTGCCCAGTCCGTAGTGCGGCCGGACCGCCGCCACCGAGGCCGGCCGCCAGCCCTCGCGCACCCACTGGGTGGTGATGTTCTTGGGCAGCGTGGAAGCGCCCGCCAGCAGGGCCGCCGTGATCATCGACAGCATGACCGTGCCGAACCCGGTCCGTCCGAGGAACGCGCTGACCAGCATGCCCAGCCCGAACACCGCGAGCGCACCGGCCAGACCGATCTGCAGACTCGTGCCGAGGGGGTGGGAGTCCCAGCTCAGCCCCGTGCCCAGCCCGCCCGCGATCAGCGCGAACAGGAACACGAGACCGCCGATCGAGACCGGGCCCGTGGTGCCGGGCTCCGGCCGGGGCGCGCGGAACGGATCTTCCGGCGGCGCCCCCCGGGGCCGTACCGCCCGGTCGGCGGGCGCCGTGTCGGCCGGACCCCACAGATAGCCGGGGCCCACCGGCCCCGAGGTGCCGTCCTTGATGATCGGGTCCCGCCACCACGACGGGCTGCCGGGCCAGGGCGGCGCCTTCACCTCGGGCGGCGCGTCCGCCACCGCCTGCGCGGTCGCCGGATGCAGCGGGTCCTCGGGCGCCGCGGTCCTGCGGTTCTGCGTCCAGACGGCGAAGCCGACGACCGCGAGTGTCAGCATCGCGGAGAACGCCAGCGTGCCGCCGTTGCCGAGCATCGAGAGGAACAGCCCGCAGCCGATCAGCGCGAGCAGCACCGCGATCAGCGACGCCCCCTCGACGCGGCCGGACAGCAGCCTGCGCGCCTCGTTCTCGTCCGCCCCCTCCAGGGGGATCAGCAGCCAGGCGAAGCCGTAGAAGATCAGCCCGATGCCGCCGGTGACGGACAGCACACCGAGCACGATCCGGAAGATCACCGGATCGACGTCGCAGTACCGGCCGAGCCCGCCGCACACCCCGGCCACGACCTTGTGCCGCGAGCTGCGCCGCAGGTGAGGGCCCGGGGCCGGGGGCGGTGCGACACCGGGGGAGGCGTCCTGGGGAACGGTCATGGCTCCATGGTGACGGGCCCGGCGCACGTCCGGGACCCGCGCCGACCCTGGCCGATCCCTGATATTTGGCCCGCGGGACCCCTGGGGGAGACGTCCGTGCCCCCGGACGCCTCGTCGGCGGGGCCGAGCTCTCTCAGGGTCGGGTCCGGGGCGGACCCTGATGCCGTCGCCCGTGCCGGCATGTGACCATCGGGTCATGCCAGCCGCCACCCCCCGAGCCGCCGCGAGCTCCCCCGGATCCGACCCTGAGGAGCCGCCGCTGCGCAAGCTCTACCGCAGCGCCGACGGACGGATGCTCGGCGGCGTCGCGCGTGGACTCGCCGGGCATCTCGGGCTGCCCGTCGTCTGGGTACGGTTCGTCTTCCTCGGCCTGTTCTTCGCGGACGGCCTCGGCGCGCTGCTCTACGCCGTGTTCTGGATCGTCGTCCCGCTCGGGGTCGGTGGCGTGGAGGCGCCGCGCTCCGTCTTCGAGACCGCCCCGGACGGCAGACGCCGGCTCCGTAAACCCGACAGGGGCCAGATCTTCGCCCTCATCGCGCTGTTCATCGGCGCCATGATCTTCGTCGGCAACGTCGACATGGGCAGCGGCGCCGACCGCTACATCTGGCCCACGCTGCTGATCGGTGCCGGTTCCGTGCTGGTGTGGCGGCAGGCCGACAACGCCCGGCGGGCCCGCTGGATGGAGGTCGGCAGCCGCCGCCGGGTCCTGCACCTGGCCCGGGCGCTGGCCGGGGTCGCCCTGGTCGGCCTGGGCCTGGCCGTCTTCATGGTGGTACGCGGCTCCGCGGCCCAGCTCGGCAACGTCCTCACCGCCGCGATCGCGGTCCTCACCGGCATCGCGCTGCTGGCCGGCCCCTACCTCGTCCGCATGACCCAGGACCTCTCCGAGGAACGCACGATGCGCATCCGGGCCCAGGAGCGCGCCGAGGTCGCCGCCCACGTCCATGACTCGGTGCTGCACACGCTCACCCTGATCCAGCGCAACGCGGAGGAGGCGGGCGAGGTCCGCAGACTGGCCCGCGCCCAGGAACGCGAACTGCGCAACTGGCTGTACAACCCCGAGGGCACCGGCAAGGACGAGGACGACGAACCCGAGACCCTCGCCGAGGCGGTCAAACGCGCCGCCGCCGAGGTCGAGGACAAGCACGGCGTCCCGCTGGAGGTCGTCGTCGTCGGCGACTGCCCGCTGGACGAGAAGCTGGCCGCGCAGATGCAGGCCGCGCGCGAGGCGATGGTCAACGCCGCCAAGTACGGTGGCGAGGGCGGCGCCGTCCAGGTCTACGCCGAGGTCGAGGGCCGCACGGTCTTCGTCTCGGTACGCGACCGGGGCCCGGGATTCGATCCGGATTCCGTACCGGCGGACAGAATGGGCGTACGAGAATCAATCATCGGCCGGATGCAGCGCAACGGCGGTACGGCGCGGCTGCGTTCGGTGCCCGGCGGGGGCACGGAAGTCGAGCTGGAAATGGAGAGGGCGAGCGATGACGGAGACCACTGAGGCGACCGGGGGCCCGGAGCGCCGGGTACGGGTCGTGCTCGTCGACGACCACCGGATGTTCCGCACCGGTGTCCAGGCCGAGATCGGCCGCACCGAGGAGACGGGCGTCGAGGTGGTCGGCGAGGCCGCCGACGTCGACCAGGCGGTCACCGTCATCACGGCGACCCGCCCCGAGGTCGTCCTCCTCGACGTCCACCTGCCGGGCGGCGGCGGCGTAGAGGTACTGCGCCGCTGCGCCCCGCTGATGGGCGCCGTGGAGAACCCGGTGCGGTTCCTGGCGCTGTCCGTCTCGGACGCAGCCGAGGACGTCATCGGCGTCATCCGCGGCGGCGCCCGCGGCTACGTCACCAAGACGATCACCGGCGCCGACCTGGTCGACTCGGTCTTCCGGGTCCAGGACGGCGACGCGGTGTTCTCGCCCCGGCTGGCCGGCTTCGTCCTCGACGCCTTCGCCTCCACGGACGCGCCGCCGATCGACGAGGATCTGGACCGGCTGACGCAGCGCGAGCGCGAGGTGCTGCGGCTGATCGCCCGCGGCTACGCGTACAAGGAGATCGCCAAGCAGCTGTTCATCTCGGTGAAGACGGTCGAGTCGCACGTCTCGGCGGTGCTGCGCAAGCTCCAGCTGTCCAACCGGCACGAGCTGACCCGGTGGGCGACGGCGCGACGGCTGGTCTGAGCCGACGGACCGGTTCCGGTACCGGTCGGTCTCAGCCTGCCGCACCGTCGGGGTCGAGCGAGATGTTCAGTTTCTCGCCGACCCGGCGGTAGCCGATGCCCGCGTAGATCCGTTCCACATCGGCGTCGCCCGGCTCCAGCCACACCACCCGGCAGTCCCGCTCGAAGGCGGTAGAGGTCAGGTGGGCAGAGAGCGCGGCGCCGATGCCGCGGCGGCGGAAGGTGTCGGCGACGGCGAGGCCGGCCAGTTCGGTGAGGCCGTCGACCGGGACCGAGCAGCCGCCCGCGCCCGCCGGGACGCCGTCGACCGTGGCGAGGGCCGCGACCCCGCCGCCGCCGGCCGCCGCGCGCAGCCAGGCAGCCTCGCCGCCCTCGGGTTCGCCGGTCCCGCCGTATCCGAGGTGCTGGACGAGCGCGGCGGCGTCGAACTCCGCGTCGGTGACCGGTTCGGCGATCGTGAGGGCGTCCACCGGCTTCGGCGTCAGCAGGTCGCCCGGGGCGCAGGCCATGACCGGGGCCCGGTTCTCGACGGTGAACCCGGCGGCGAGCAGGGCGGGTTCGACCGCGGGCGCCCAGCCGGGCAGAAACTCCAGCCGAGGCAGTCGCGCGCGCTCGCGGAACGCCGCGATCAGGGCGTCGAGGTCCTCGGCCGTCGGCTCGGCGTCCTGGTCGGGTATCGCGTAATTGGCGTACTTGATCGACCAGTCCGGGGTGTACCGCACGGTGAAGGGGCCGATCCGCAGATGGTCGGGGGAGCGCAGGGCGAGCGTGCGGGCGTGGGTCTGGACCTCGACGTCCATGGGCATGTGTGGGTGTCCTCTTGCCGATCGGTCGGAAGCCGGGAGCCTATGCCACCCGGGTCGCTCCGGCGAAGGGCATGTGGTCGATGGGCGCGATCCGGACCGGCGCTCCCGGGCGCGGGGCGTGGATCATCTGGCCGTTGCCGATGTAGAGCCCGACGTGGCTGATGCCCGAGTAGAAGAACACCAGGTCGCCCGGGGCCAGTTCGGAGCGCGAGACGTGCTGTCCGGCGTTGATCTGGGTGTACGTGGTCCGGGGCAGCGAGACGCCGGCGGAGCGCCAGGCGGCCTGGGTGAGCCCGGAGCAGTCGAACGAGGACGGGCCGGTCGCGCCCCAGACGTACGGCTTTCCGAGTGCCCCGTACGCGAACGCGATGGCCTCGGCGGCACGCGCGTTGGGAGCCTGGACGGGAGCGCGTGTGGTGCTGCGGCCGGTACGGTCGGCGGAGCGCGCGCTGTCCGAGCTCTCGTAGGCGGCGCGCTCGGCCGGGGACAGGGTGGCGAGGAGCCGCTGCGCGTCGGCCAGTTTGGTTTTGATCGTCGCCTTGTGCTTCTTCAGCTCGGCCTGGCGGGACGCCAGCGCAGCCAGCTTTCCCTTGGCCTGCGAGCGCAGCTGGGCGATCCGGGCGACCTGCCGTTCCACCCCGTCGACCTCGGCGGTCTGGCGGTCGCCGATCCGGTCCACGTACGAGGCGCGCTCCAGATACTGGTCGGGGTCGGAGGAGAGCGCCAGCTGTACGGCCGGGTGCAGGCCGCCGGTGCGGTACTGCGCGGCGGCGAGTGAACCCAGTTCGTTGCGCGCGGCGTTGAGACGCTCGGTCCTGCGGGCCGCCTCGTCGCGCAGGGTGTCGACGGCATCGGCGGCGGCGGACGCCTTCTCCTTCGCGCCGTTGTACTGCTCGGTGGCGACTTCCGCGTCGTGGTACAGCCGGTCCACCTCCGCCCTGACCTGGGCGGGGGCGAGCTGGGGATCGGCGTGTGCGGAGCCTGGCAGAGCGGCAGCGGTGGCGGCCCCGGCGATGGCGAGGGTGGCTGCGGTGCGGGCAGCAGAGCCGGTGTACGGGCGCTGCTTGGGTTTCCGGTGCGCTGCCACGGGGGCGTGCGTCCTTCCTGGCGACTGCCCGTCGGGGACTACCGGCGGGCCCGCCGGAGGTCCGGCGGCGGGTCACCAACAGGAGAGCGGCCCGCCGCCGGATCCCGGCGGGGTGACCGGTGTGCCGTCCGGGTGCGGAGCGGCGGTGAAGACGGTCACCTGCTCAGGGACGCTAAACCCGGGGCACGGGGAAGAGTCGTAATGACGCCTATTGCCTCATTTTGGCGCGGCGCTGTCTCTGTTTGATCGGAAAAATGACAACAGAGTAAGGCAATTGGTGCAGGCGCGAGTGAAGCGGCAGGAAGCCGCACCTGCCTGCGGAGTGGTGATATGGGTGGGGCTAGGCTGCGGCCTCATGGACGTACTCATTCATGTCTTCGTCGCCCTGCACATCATCGGCATCGCCTCTCTGCTGGGCGGTTTCCTGACCCAGATGAAGGCGATGGGCGCGGGCACGGCCCGGTTCGTCCCGGCGATGCTGCACGGCGCGCTGACGATGCTGGTCACCGGTGTCGCACTGGTCGGGCTCAACCAGGCCGACGACCACCCCGTGAACAACATCAAGATCGGGGTCAAGCTGCTGCTCCTGGTCGTCATCCTCGCGCTGGTCTACATCAAGCGGGACGAGGAGAAGGTCGACAAGGGCGCCTTCTCGGCCGTGGGCGGGCTGACGCTCGCCAACATCTTCATCGCCACGCTCTGGACCTGAGGACCGAGGCCGGAGAGCTCAGGCCGGAGAGCTGAGACCGGAGAGCTGAGGCCGGGTAAACCGAGGCCGATGTTCCGGGAGCCGGGGTCCGAGCCGGGCCGGGTTCCGAGAGTCGGGTCCTGAGCCGGCCGGAGTGCGGGGCGGCCCGCGCCCCGGCCGATGGCCGTGCGAATCGCTACGCCGGCCGCACGCTGCCGTAGATCGGCATGTAGTAGATCGACTCCTCGCGCACATTCGCCCCCGGCTTCGGCGCGTGGATCATCATCCCGTCACCCTTGTAGATGCCGACGTGGCTGATGTCGTCGTAGAAGAAGACGAGGTCGCCCGGGCGCAGGTCCGCCGTCGCGACCCGGGTGCCTGTCTTCACCTGGTCCCAGGTGGTGCGCGGGATGTCGACGCCCGCGGCCTTCCACGCCGCCTGGGTGAGCCCGGAGCAGTCGTACGAGGACGGGCCCGTCGCGCCCCAGACGTACGGCTTGCCGATCTGGGCGCGGGCGAAGGCGAGGACCTTCTCCGCCTTGGTGGTGGCGCTGCTGTCCGTACCGGTGCCCGTGCCCGTACCGCTGCCCGTGCCCGTACCGGTGCCCGTGCCCGTACCGCTGCCCGTGCCCGTACCGCTGCCGGAATCCGCGGCCTTCGCGGCCTCCGCGGCCTTGCGGTCCGCCTCCGCCTTGGCGGCGGCCTGCTGCTTGGCCAGTTCTTCCGCCTTGCGCCGGGCCTCCGCCTCCTTCTTCCGCTCCAGCTCCGCGAGCCGCGCCTTCTCCTCGGCGGTCAGCTTCGACAGCAACGCGCGCGCCTCGCCCAGCTTCTTCTGGACGTCCTGCTTGCTGGTGCGCAGCGTGGTCTGCGTCGTGGTCAGCGTCTCCAGGCTCTGCACCGCCTCGGCACGCTTCTTCGCCGCCCTGGTCTGCTGCGTACGGAAGTCCGTGATCGCCTTCTGCTGCCGGCTGGTCATCCGGTTCATCAGCTGGTTCTGGTCGAAATACGACTGCGGGTCGTCGGCCAGGAAGAAGGTGGCGCTCGGTGCGATGGTGCCGCTGCGGTACTGCGCGGCCGCGTACGTGCCGAGCGTCCTGCGGGCCTCGTTGAGCTGGTCGGCGCGCTTGGCGACATCGTTCAGCAGGGCG
Organism: Streptomyces sp. NBC_00846; assembly: GCF_045207325.1. Taxonomy (NCBI): domain Bacteria; kingdom Bacillati; phylum Actinomycetota; class Actinomycetes; order Kitasatosporales; family Streptomycetaceae; genus Streptomyces; species Streptomyces sp. NBC_00846. Next base: position 4,641,578 of record NZ_CP108846.1, read on the forward strand.
TCGACCTTGGTGCGCTGGGCGGTGGCGGCCTCCTTCGCCTGGTTGTACTGCTGGGTCGCGGTGCCCGCCTGCCGGTAGAGGTCGTCGACCTGCTTCTGGACGTCCTCGATGCCGGCTTTCGGAGCGGGGGCGGCCATCGCGCTCTGCGTGGAGAGCAGGGTCACGGACGCCAGTGCCGCCGTCGTGAGCCCGACGGCCGGTGTGGTGGTGCGCACCCGGGTGCGCGGCTTGCGATGCGATGCCAAGGCCGGCATCTCCTTCCGTGGACCGCCTACCGGGTTAGCTGTCGGGTTCGGGCGGAACGGAAGGCTGCCCTACGGTCCGCGTGGGGGACAAGGACCGATTCACCCCGGTACATGCGTGTGGGTCCCCGGTTCCGAACTCCCTTGAGGGCAGCCCGGATTCGGCGTGGGCGCCCGCTCGGCGTGGTTCGCCTCTGGGGGTACGGGCCGCCCGGACGAGCACGCTAGCCAACCCGTGGTGCTGCTGTGAAGGTTGATGTTCGATATGCCCGATACATCTTCGTGACCTCGGCGAAGTGGGGCGGCGGGCGCGGACAGGGGGCCCGGAATTCCTCACCGCGAGTGGGTGTCCGCTCTCTTTGCGTGCCCGGCAGGGGGTGGGGCCGGTCCTGCGGTCCGGGTCCGGTTCGGCATGCGGCCGTCGTGTGTCGGTGCGGCGGCCTAGACTCGACAAGCGATGAGCAGCCTCTTTGACGACAGCTTCCTGGCCGGCCTCCAGCACTCGGAGGAAGAGCCCCCGCCGCCCCCCGAGGACTCCGCACCCGAAGCGGTGCCGGAGGACCTCTTCGCGGGCGTATTCGACGGGCCCCCGCCGCCCAGGGAGGCGTACTACCGCGACGGCGCGCACCGCCCCGTCATCGACCCCGCGGCGCTCCTCGACGGGCTGAACACCGAGCAGCGCGCCGCCGTGGTCCATGCGGGCTCCCCGCTGCTCATCGTCGCCGGGGCGGGCTCCGGCAAGACGCGGGTGCTGACCCACCGGATCGCCCACCTCCTCGCCGAGCGCGGGGTGCACCCCGGCCAGATCCTGGCGATCACCTTCACCAACAAGGCCGCGGGCGAGATGAAGGAGCGCGTCGAGCAGCTCGTCGGACCGCGCGCCAACGCCATGTGGGTCATGACCTTCCACAGCGCGTGCGTACGCATCCTGCGCCGCGAGTCGAAGAAGCTCGGCTTCACGTCATCGTTCTCGATCTACGACGCCGCCGACTCCAAGCGGCTGATGGCCCTGGTCTGCCGCGATCTCGACCTCGACCCGAAGCGCTTCCCGCCGAAGTCGTTCACGGCCAAGGTCTCCAACCTGAAGAACGAGCTGATCGACGAGGAGACCTTCGCCGGTCAGGCCGCCGACGGGTTCGAGAAGACCCTCGCGCAGGCCTACGCGATGTACCAGTCCCGGCTGCGCGAGGCCAACGCGCTGGACTTCGATGACATCATCATGACGACGGTCCACCTGCTCCAGGCGTTCCCCGACGTCGCCGAGCACTACCGCCGCCGCTTCCGGCACGTCCTCGTCGACGAGTACCAGGACACCAATCACGCCCAGTACACCCTCGTACGCGAACTGGTCGGCCCGGCGGGCGAGGCCGACGCCCCCGCCGAGCTGTGCGTCGTCGGTGACGCGGACCAGTCGATCTACGCCTTCCGCGGCGCGACCATCCGCAACATCCTCCAGTTCGAGGAGGACTACCCGGACGCGACCACGATCCTGCTGGAGCAGAACTACCGCTCCACGCAGACGATCCTGTCCGCCGCCAACGCCGTCATCGAACGCAACGAGAGCCGCCGCCCCAAGAACCTCTGGACGAACGCCGGCACCGGCGCCCGCATCACCGGCTATGTCGCCGACACCGAGCACGACGAGGCGCAGTTCGTCGCCGACGAGATCGACCGGCTGACCGACGCGGGCGACGCCAAGGCCGGCGACGTCGCGGTCTTCTACCGTACGAACGCGCAGTCCCGGGTCTTCGAAGAGATCTTCATCCGTGTCGGCCTGCCCTACAAAGTCGTCGGCGGCGTGCGCTTCTACGAGCGCAAGGAGGTCCGGGACGTCCTGGCCTACCTCCGGGTCCTCGCCAACCCCGAGGACACCGTCCCGCTGCGCCGCATCCTCAATGTGCCCAAACGCGGCATCGGCGACCGTGCCGAGGCGATGATCGACGCGCTGTCGATGCGCGAGAAGATCACCTTCCCGCAGGCGCTGCGCCGGGTCGACGAGGCGTACGGCATGGCGGCCCGGTCGGCCAATGCCGTCAAGCGGTTCAACACGCTGATGGAGGAGCTGCGCACGATCGTCGAGTCCGGCGCGGGCCCGGCGGTGGTCCTGGAGGCCGTCCTGGAGCGGACCGGCTATCTCGCCGAGCTCCAGGCGTCCACCGACCCGCAGGACGAGACCCGCATCGAGAACCTTCAGGAACTCGCCGCCGTCGCCCTCGAATTCGAGCAGGAGCGGGGAGAGGCCGGCGAGGAAGGCGCGGGCACCCTCGCCGAGTTCCTGGAGAGGGTCGCGCTCGTCGCCGACTCCGACCAGATCCCCGACGAGGACGAGGACGGCTCCGGCGTCATCACGCTGATGACGCTGCACACCGCGAAGGGCCTCGAATTCCCGGTGGTCTTCCTGACCGGCATGGAGGACGGCGTCTTCCCGCACATGCGGGCGCTCGGCCAGGTCAAGGAGCTGGAGGAGGAGCGGCGGCTCGCGTACGTAGGCATCACCCGGGCCCGCGAGCGGCTGTATCTGACCCGGGCGGCGATGCGCAGTGCGTGGGGGCAGCCCTCGTACAACCCGCCGTCGCGGTTCCTGGAGGAGATCCCGGACCAGCACCTGGAGTGGAAGCGGACCGGGCCGATGGCGGCCCCGGCCGGACCGACGTCGGGGATCACCTCGTCGCTGTCGTCGTCCCGTTCGCGCTCCGGCCCCTCGGGCTTCGCGACCCGGCGGACCTCCGACAAGCCGACGATCACGCTGACCGTGGGGGACCGGGTCACGCACGACCAGTTCGGGCTCGGCACGGTGACGGCCGTCGAGGGCTTCGGCGACCAGGCGAAGGCGACGGTCGACTTCGGGGACGAGCGGCCGAAGAAGCTGCTGCTGCGGTACGCGCCGGTCGAGAAGCTGTAGGCCGACCGGAAGGGCGGATGTGCGGGCGGCCGGGGCTGTTGCTCCGGCCGCCGACGGGTCCGTGGTGCGCGGTGGCTCAGGTGGGGTCGACGCCGTGGCTGCGGAGCCAGGGGAGCGGGTCTATCGCCGCACCGCCACCGGGCCGCACCTCGAAGTGCAGGTGCGGGCCGGTCGAGTTCCCGGACTTGCCGGAGTACGCGATGACGTCACCGGCCTTGACCGGGCCCGAGCGGATCCTGGTGCTGCTGAGGTGGCAGTACCAGGTCTCGGTCCCGTCGGCCATGGTGACGATGGCCATGTTCCCGTAGGCGCTGTTCCACTGGGTGCGTACGGTGCCGTCGGTCGCGGCCATCACGGGCGTGCCGTACCAGACGGGGAAGTCGATGCCCGTGTGCACGGACATCCAGTTGACGCCCGCCTGGCCGAAATAAGCGCTGAGGCCGTGCTCCGCGACGGGCATCACGAACTTGGGGCGCAACGCCTCCTTGCGGGCGGCCTCTTCCTCGCGCTTCTTCTTCTCGGCGGCCTGCCGTTCGCGCAGATCGATGCGTTCCTGGGTACGGCTGACGCGGTCGCCGAAGTTCTCTGCGTCGGCCCTGAGATTGGCGAGTTGGGTGTCCAGCTTGTTGTTGGCGGCGACCGACTTGACCGAGCCGGGGTCGGCGGCCGCCATCGTGGTCGTGCTGTCGTCCTTCTTGTCCTCGCCGCCCAGTCCGCCGACGGAGGCCGCGGCGATACCGGCCACGCTCATTACACAGGCGGAGGGAACGGCGACGGTGAGGAGCGCGGAACGCTTCGCGGGAGAACGCCGCCGGCTACGGCCGCCGGTGCCGCGGGTGACGGAGCGGCCGAGGGGGCGGTGGGCATCGGGGGCGGCGTCGGCGGTGTCGGGGTGCGCTGTGTCGCGGGTCGCGGCGGCGGTCTTGTCGCCGCCGGTGACTTCGGAAACTTCGGCGGCCTCGGCGGCCTCGGCGGCCTCGGCGGCCTCGGCGGCCTCGGCGGCCTCGGCGGCCTCGGCGGCTTCGGCGGTGGCCTCGGCGGTGGCTTCGTGCCCGTCGGTGTCGAAGTCCGTCTCCGGGAGGCTGAACTCGGCGGTGCGGTGGGCCTCGTACGGGGCGTACGGGTCGTACGGAAGGTGTGCGTCGTACGCCTCGTACGCCTCGTGCGGCTCGTGTGCCGCTGGTGCCTCGTGCAAGACCTGTGCGGTCTGCGCGGTTTGCGCGGTTTGCTCTTCGTGTTCGGGTGTGGCGCCGGTGTTCCAGGCGGTGGCGTCGTACGCGCCGGTGTCGTGGACGGCCGTGCCGGTCGTCGCCCACTGGCCGGTCTGGTGCCAGCCGTTGGTCTCCCACTGGCCCGTGGTGTCCGGGTCGCCGCCCTGTGCCGGAACGCCGGCGAAGGTGGCGGTGGCGGTGGTGGCCCAGGTCGTTGTGGTGTCGTACGCCGGACCTGCGGCGTACTGCTGCTGCTCGGGCTGTGCCGTGTACGGGGCGTAGGTGTCGTACGAGGTGGTCGGGTGCGCGCCCGTGTCCCACTGTGTGGAGTCGTACTGGCCGCTGTATCCGGCCTGCTGGGTGTCGTAGCCGCTGTCGTACGCGCCGTCGTAGTGACCGGGGAGGGAGCCGAAGAGCGGATCGCTGTCGAAGCTGCCGGTGGCTTGGCTGTCGTATCCGGCGAACCCGGCGTGGGGGTGCTGGTCGTTCACCAACTTCTCTCTCGCCTCGGCAGCAGGACCTGTGTGCTGGGGTCCGGTGGGGGAATTCCGAATCCCAGGGGGGAGTGGTGGCCGCGACTGTACCCGGCGGTACGCGACGTCGACAATCTTCGACAGGTTCGGGCGGCTCGGGAAACGGGCAATCGGCCGCCTTTCGACGGACTGTCTACACAGCCTTGGCTCTATGTTCGAAACCAGTTCTATTCGTGTGGTGCGGCGGAGGCCGGTGGGGTGGCTGCGCCATCGAAGTTCGAGTGCCCGGTGTCCCGGCCCGTCGGCCCGGTGTCCCGGCCGTCGACGCGACCCACGCCAGAACCTGCCCGGTGGGCGAGGCGGCAGCACCACCCCGGCTCAGGCGGCTCCTCCGGCCTCGGAATCTCCCTCGGCTCCGGAAGTTCCTACGGTTTCGGTCGACGATGCGCCGGATTCCAGTGCCTGCCGGATCGCGGTGGCGACGGTCGGGTGCACCGGGAGCGCGAGATGGCCGATGCCGCTGACGCGTACGTTCAGCGCGTCGAGATCCGGATGGTCGATGCGGGCAGCCTCGGCGGGGACGATCATCCGGTCCAGTTCGCTCCAGAAACTCACGAACCGGGTGCGGCAGCCGGGCGCCGGTCTGCGCAGCTCCTCGATGGGTGCGGAGCCCGTACGCATCTGGCGCACGATGGGGTGAGCGTCGGCCAGCGGCGCGACGGCCGTGCCCCCGTGCGGCGTGCCGAGCGTGACGAGGGTGCGGACCCGCTGGTCACCGCCCAGTCGCTGCACGTAGTAGCGCGCGATCAGACCGCCGAGGCTGTGCCCGACGATGTCGACCTCATGGTGTCCGGTGCGGGCGCAGATCTCCTCGATGTGCCGCCCGAGCAGCTCGGCCGCCGTACGGATGTCGCAGGTCAGCGGCGAGTAGTTGAGCGACTCCAGATGGTGCCGGCCGCGCCGGGTGAGGGAGCGGCGGAGCAGGACGAAGACCGAACGGTTGTCGATGAAACCGTGCAGGAGCACGACGGGCGGCCGCTCGCTGCCCTCGGCGGGCAGGGCCGGCGTCCGGGCGGGCGAGGTACCGGCGGGTGGTCCGGCCGGGCGTGGCGTGGGCCGCCGCTCCCCGGCGATGCCGGTGGGGTACAGGAGTACGTGCCCGGCGAGAACCACCAGTTCGAGCGCGGTGGCCTTGACCAGCGCGGACGGCAGCCGGGTGTGGCAGGGACACGGCCGGCGCAGCAGTTGCGGTGGGAAAGGCGGGATCTGCATGGCCGACCTCCTGCTTCGGCAAGCGGGGAGGCGGCTCCGGTCCCCGTATGCCCTTGTGGGGTGCCGTTGCGGAGGTGCTGGTGGTCGGCCCGGCCGGGGTCTGGTCCCGATGGGCGGGCCCCTGCTTGCCGGTGGCAACCGGTAGTGACCCGTGGTGGCCCGTGGCGATCGATGGTCATCCGTGAACCACCGGCCGTCGGACCCGATACCGACGGGCCCGGCGGTCCGTACCGCCGTGCCGCGCGGCTGGCGGCGCGGTGGTACGGCGACCTCGTTGCGGCTCCCCTGGCGGCCGGTCCCGCACGGCTGGTGTGCCGCATGGAGGGAAACGGCGCCCGGTGAACACGTCCCACGTGTGATTTCCCCCTCCCTGTCCACCGCGAAACGGCGGGTTGCGGGATGCTGTCGATAACGTTCGTTCACATCCCTGGCCCTTCAGGCACGGGAGACGCATGTGGAGGCAGTGATGGGTGTGACCGGTCCGATCCGTGTGGTGGTGGCCAAGCCGGGCCTGGACGGCCATGATCGCGGGGCCAAGGTGATCGCGCGGGCGCTGCGCGACGCCGGTATGGAGGTCATCTACACCGGGCTCCACCAGACGCCCGAGCAGATCGTGGACACCGCGATTCAGGAGGATGCCGACGCGATCGGCCTCTCGATCCTCTCCGGCGCGCACAACACGCTCTTCGCCAAGGTGATCGAGCTCTTGAAGGAGCGCGAGGCGGAGGACATCAAGGTCTTCGGCGGCGGCATCATCCCGGAGGCGGACATCGCGCCGCTGAAGGAGCAGGGTGTCGCGGCGATCTTCACCCCGGGTGCGACGACGGCGTCGATCGTCGACTGGGTCAACGCAAACGTCCGCCACCCCGCGGAAGCCTGATCCCCACCACCCGGGCCCGTCGGGCCCGCCGGGCCCAGGCACCGGTGCTGCCGGGCTCGGCAGCCCGGCCTGGGTACTTGGCCCGCCGGCGTGGCGCATCGGTTTGGTGTACCGGCCTGGCCCACTGACCCCGGCGGGCGCCGGGGACGGTTGTGTGGGGACGGTCGCACGGGGCGCCGGCATGGAAGTGGCCGTGCGGGGGGACGTGGCCGAGGCCACCGGGACTGATACCTCTCCGTGCCGGACGCCGACGGGGCTCGGGCCCCGGAGGCTCGCGCCCGCTGAGCCTCCGCCGGGGCTGCCCCGCGCTTCCCACGGCCGAAGTCCGGCGGCCTCTCAGCCCGGTATCAGTTCCAGGTCCATCGCCGCGCGCAGCCGCAGTGTGGAGACCAGTCGTTGGAAGGCCTCCGACCAGTAGCCGTTCGCACCCGGTGAGGCGTTTTCCGGTTCGTCCGGGGTGGTGGTGAGAACTTCCAGGCGGTCTGCCTCGGCCGGGTTCAGGCAGCGTTCGGCCAGGCCCATCACGCCGCTGAAGCTCCAGGGGTAGCTGCCCGCGTCCCGGGCGATGTCCAGAGCGTCGACGACCGAGCGGCCGAGCGGTTCGGACCAGGGGGTCGGGCAGACCCCGAGCAGCTGGAACGCTTCCGACAGTCCGTGCGCCGCGATGAAGGCGGCCACCCATTCGCCCCGTTCGGCCGCCGGAAGTATGGCGAGGAGCTTCGACCGCTCGGCGAGCGACGCCGGGCCCGGTCCGGTCGACGGAGGGACGGAGGGGGCGCCGAGCAGTGCGCGGGCCCACTCCGGATTCCGCTGGCGCACCGCTGCCCGGCACCAGGCGGCGTGCAGTTCCTCGGCCCAGCCGTCGGCCACCGGCAGGGCGACGATCTCCTGCGCGGTGCGCCCGCCGAACCGGGCCGGCCAGGTGGCGAGCGGGGTCGCCTCCACCAACTGGCCGAACCACCAGGACCGTTCGCCCCGCCCGGACGGCGGCACCGCCACCACGCCGTCGCGCTCCATCGGGGCGTCGCATTCGTGCGGGGCCTCCACTGCGACAGAGACGCCGTCGTCCGCGAGGTCCGGGCTCACGCAGGACATCGCGCGGGCCGCCATCCGTCCGGCGAACGCCGACTCCGGCAGCGCGGAAAGCAGTTCGGCAGCCGTCGAGCGGACATTGCGGCTGCGGTCGGAGAGGGCCTGTTCCAGGAAGGTCTCGTCCACGGCGGACAGCCCCGTGCGCAGTGAGTCGAGGAACATCAGCCGGTCTTCGGCGCGCTCGGTGGACCATGTGGTGGCGAGGAGCGCGAGCGCTTGCGTGGAATCCTGTGCCCGTACGGCCCCGAGCAGGGCGACCCGTTCGGCGAACAGGCCCTCCTCCCACAGCCGGGCGACCGCTTCCGGATCCGTGACGTCGGGCAGCAGCGAGCCGCCGGACGACCCGCGCAGCGCGAACTTCCACTCGGGGTTCAGCCCGGCCAGCCACAGCCCGCGCGGCCCGGCGAAGACCAGGGCCTGCGGCCGCAGATCGGTACGGGATCTGGCCGCGTCGAGCAGGGGCGGGAGCAGCGCGGCCGGGGCCCGGAAGCCGTGCTGATTGGCGGTGGCCAGCCACTGCGGGATCAGTTCCGTGAGATCGGGGGCCGTACCGCGCCGACCACCCGAGCCGCCCGCTGCCGACCGGTCCGCGAGCAACTGGGCCAGTCTGCGCCGAGCGGCCGTGGGCAGCGGAGGCCTGGGGTCGACGGGCGCCGGCCCGGGCCGGGGGGCGGCGGGGGCGGGCAGCAGTCCCGCTCTGCGCCGCACGGTGTGGAGCGCCGCCGCGTCCAGCAGCCCGGCCGGTCCGTCGTTTCCCTCCGCAGGCCGGCGGTCGGTGCCCAGGAGCGCCGTGGTGACGAGCTCTTCCCATGGCGCGAGTGTGATGGTGCGAGGCATTGGTCCCCCTATGAGCCCTTCGAATCCTTCAAATCCTGTGAACCCGGCGTCAGATGAGCCGCACAGTCCCGGACGCCGTATCGGCGCTGCTGATACCGGCGCTGCCTGCGGCGTCGTCCCCGTCCGCGGACCAGGCCGCGAGCGGGTCGAGACCACGGTGGCCGCATTCGCCGAAAACCGTGACCGGAGAGCCGCCGGAGAGCGCGACGAGCTTCCACAGCCCGGGCCGGGACAGCGCGGACGGAGCGAGGGGCAGGGCTGCCTCGCCCGCCGCGTCGACCAGTTGCCAGCCGTCCCCGGACGGCACGGGTATGACCTCGTGCAGTGTCACCGGCCAGGTGTCGAGCCACGGGTCGTCCCGCAGGGCATCCCCGTACGCGGCGATCGCGGTCGCCACCGTGCCCCCCGGAGGTGGCGTGCCTGCCGGGGACGGGACACCGAACTGCCGGCCCAGCTCCGCCCGTAGCCGGCCCATGCCCGGATAGGGCGTGATCTCGGCGTCGATCGTGACACCCACAGGCAGTGCCAGCCCGGGGGAGCGCCCGGCGGCCCCGAACGAGAGCAGCATCGCCGCGCGGCCCGAGTCCCTGCCGTGGAGCCAGATCCGGCGCGTGACGATCTTGCCGTCCGGGGTGTCGTATTGCGCGAGGACCAGCCACTTGTCGCGGATCGGTGGGCCCTCGGCGGAGGCGGTCAGCCCCACCCGGGTACGAACCGTGGCCGCCAGCGGTTCCGGCAGTCGGCTGATTCCCAGCCAGGCGCTGTCCAGTAGATGCAGCAGCGCGCACTCCTCCAGCAGCCGTGCCGGCCAGCCTGGCCCGGACGCGGGAATGGACCCCAATTCCCTTACCCGGGCGGCCAGTCCGGGCGCCTGGGCATCGACCATGCGGGCCGCCGTCTCCTCCCACAGCCCGTACCCCGATTGATCGGCCGTCGCCAGGCCGCCGCGCAGCAGGTCCGTCAGCCGCTGCTCGAGCTCCTGTGCTCCGCCGGTGATCCGCTCGGCCCGGCGCTCGGCACGGCGCCGGGCGGCCTCCGGGTCGGCCGGGCCCGTGGCCGAGGCGCCGCCCGCAGCCGGCCCGTCCTTCCCCTCCTTCTCCGTCGCGCGCTTGCGACGGCCCGTCAGCCACTCGCCGGTCCAGTCCGGAACCTCGCCCGTGGGCAGGGCCGATTCGCCGGACGCCCAGACCAGCAGCAGGCCCAGCGCGTGCTTGCACGGAAACTTCCTGCTGGGACAACTGCACTTGTACGCAGGGCCGGTGGTGTCGACCACCGTTTGATACGGCTTGCTTCCGCTTCCCTTGCACAGCCCCCACACCGCGCCCGAACCGTCGCATCCGCCGCCCGACCAAGGGCCGGTCGAACCGAGCTTGCTCCCCGCCCTGCGCGATGCCTCGTCAGGAGCCAGGGCCAGTACCTGCTCCACCGTCCAGCGCGCCGCCGGGGCGGCGGTACGCAAGGGTTCTCCCTGAGATAGCAGCATGGGAACGACGGTAGATCCCGCCACTGACAATCGGCCTGACCTGCTGATTCGTCGCCTCGGGCTCGCCGTGGGCCTCGGCGCCTGCTTCGAGACCGTCGATCAGGTGGACAAGGCCGTCGAGAGCGGGGCCGACGTCTCCTGCTCGATCACGCACAAGGGCAAAGTCGTCAAGGAGGCCGAGGGTGAGGGGCTCAGCACGGCGGGCGGCTGCGTCCGCCGTCTCGCCAGTGGTCGGCTGAACTCCCGTTCCGTAGCGGCCGAATCGGCCCTGACCTGCGGTCGGAGCCGATTGTCAGTGCCATGGTGCACGGTGGGAACCACGTCAGGTCGACCGATCTGGAGGGGATCCATGACCGTGTCCGAAACCACCGCCACCGATGGCGTTCAGGCCCTGCGCCCGCATGCCGAGGACGCCTTCGCCCACGAGCTGAAGGCCCTCGTCGCGGCCGACGACCGTCCGCGGCCCGCCCGTTGGCAGCTGTCCCCGTGGGCCGTCGCCACCTATCTGCTCGGCGGCACACTGCCGGACGGCACGGTGATCACGCCCAAGTACGTTGGCCCGCGCCGCCTCGTCGAAGTCGCCGTGACCACACTCGCCACCGACCGCGCCCTGTTGCTCCTCGGCGTCCCCGGCACCGCCAAGACTTGGGTGTCCGAACATCTCGCGGCCGCTGTCAGCGGTGACTCGACACTGCTCGTCCAAGGCACGGCAGGCACCCCGGAGGAAGCCATCCGTTACGGGTGGAACTACGCCCAGTTGCTCGCGCACGGGCCCAGCCGTGACGCCCTCGTGCCCAGCCCGCTCATGCGCGCCATGTCCGACGGCATGACCGCGCGGATCGAGGAACTCACCCGCATCCCCGCCGATGTGCAGGACTCGCTCATCACGATCCTCTCGGAGAAGACGCTCCCCGTTCCCGAGCTGGGGCAGGAGGTCCAGGCGGTCCGGGGTTTCAACGTCATCGCCACCGCCAACGACCGCGACCGCGGGGTCAACGAGTTGTCCAGCGCACTGCGCCGCCGGTTCAACACCGTCGTGCTGCCACTGCCGGAGACCCCCGATGCCGAGGTCGACATCGTCTCCCGGCGCGTGGCCCAGATCGGGCGCTCGCTCGACCTCCCGGCCGCGCCCGACGGCCTGGCCGAGATCCGGCGGGTCGTCACCGTCTTCCGTGAACTGCGCGACGGCGTCACCACCGACGGCCGCACCAAACTCAAGTCCCCCTCGGGGACGCTGTCGACGGCCGAGGCGATCTCCGTCGTCACCAACGGCCTGGCACTGGCCGCGCACTTCGGGGACGGCGTGCTGCGCCCCGGTGACGTGGCGGCGGGCATCCTCGGCGCGGTCGTCCGCGATCCCGCGGCCGACCGGGTGGTCTGGCAGGAGTACGTGGAGACCGTCGTCCGGGAGCGGGACGGGTGGAAGGACTTCTACCGCGCCTGCCGCGAGGTATCCGCATGACCCGGGCCACGCCGCCCGGCGGACCGCTGCTGCTGGGGGTGCGGCACCACGGGCCGGGCTCGGCCCGAGCCGTTGGTGCGGCCCTGGCCGCCGCCCGCCCGCGGGCCGTGCTCATCGAGGGCCCCCCGGAGGGTGACGCGCTCCTCCCGCTGGCCGCCGACGAGCAGATGCGCCCGCCGGTCGCGCTGCTCGCCCATGCCGTGGACGACCCGGGGCAGGCGGCGTTCTGGCCGCTGGCCGCCTTCTCGCCCGAATGGGTCGCGATCCGCTGGGCGCTGGCTCATGACGTGCCGGTCCGTTTCATCGACCTGCCCGCGGCGAACTCGCTGGCCATGACGCGGGAAGCGGAACGCCAGGACGACCCGGACGGGAACGGGAACGGGGAACCGGACGGGAACGGGAACGGGGAGGGGGAAGAGCAAGGCGACGGAGAAGGGGCAGGGGAAGCCGGATCGGGGACACTCGTCGGCGGCTCGCCCGCCCGCGCCCCGATCGACCCCATCGGCGTACTGGCCGAGACAGCGGGTTACGACGACCCGGAGGCCTGGTGGGAGGACGTCGTCGAACACCGCACCCAGGACGGCGAGACCGCCGACCCGCGGGCTCCGTTCGCCGCGCTGGCCGAGGCCATGACCGCCCTGCGCGAGGTGTACGGCGACGGCGGCCATCCCCGGGACGCCGTCCGCGAGGCGTACATGCGCATCCAACTGCGCAAGGCGGCAAAGGAGTTCGGCGAGGACATCGCCGTCGTCTGCGGCGCCTGGCACGTACCCGCGCTCGCCACGAGGACCACGCTCGCCGCCGACCGGGCCCTACTCAAGGGGCTCCCCAAGGTCAAGACCGAGCTGACCTGGGTGCCCTGGTCGCACCGTCGGCTCGCCCGGCACAGCGGTTACGGGGCGGGCATCGACTCGCCCGGCTGGTACGGGCACCTCTTCGACGCCGCCGACCGCCCGATCGAGCGGTGGATGACCAAGGTCGCCGGACTCCTGCGCGACGAGGACCGGTTCGTCTCGTCGGCCCACGTCATCGAGGCCGTCCGGCTCGCCGAGACCCTGGCCGCCATGCGCGGCCGCCCGCTCGCCGGGCTGAGCGAGACGACCGACGCGATCAGGGCCGTGATGGGCGAAGGCTCCGATGTGCCGCTCGCGCTCGTGCGGGACCGGCTGATCGTCGGCGAGACACTCGGTGAAGTGCCGGACACCGCCCCCGCCGTCCCCCTGCAACGCGACCTCACCCGGCAGCAGCGCACGCTCCGGCTCAAACCGGAGGCGCTGGAGCGGGAGTTGGAGCTCGATCTGCGAAAGGACACCGACGCGGCCCGCAGCCGGCTGCTCCACCGGCTGCGAATCCTGGCCGTCGGCTGGGGCGAGTCCGCGACCGGCCGGGCGAGCACCGGCACCTTCCGGGAGAGCTGGCGGCTGCGCTGGGAACCCGAGCTGTACGTACAGGTCGCCGAGGCCGGGACCTGGGGCACCACCGTGCTCTCCGCGGCCACCGCAAAGGCCGAGTTCCAGGCGACCTCGGCGACCGGGCTCGCCGAGGTCACGGCGCTGGCCGAGCAGTGCCTCCTCGCGGAACTGCCCGACGCGCTGCCCGTGGTCATGAAGGGCCTCGCGGACCGTGCCGCGCTCGACGCCGACGTCAGCCACCTCGCCGACGCCCTGCCCGCACTGGCCCGCACCCTGCGCTACGGCGACGTCCGGTCCACGGACACCGCGGCGCTCGGCGGGGTCGCGGCCGGGCTCGCCGAGCGGATCTGCGTCGGACTGCCACCCGCGTGCACCGGACTCGACGCCGACGGCGCCGCCGAACTCCGCCGCCGGGTGGACGGGGTCCACACCGCGATCGGCCTGCTCGGCGAGGCCGTTCGGACGGACGCCGACGGGGACGGGCTGCGCGAGCGCTGGACCGCCGTACTGCACAAGCTCGCCGCCCGGGACACGGTCGCGGGCGTCATCCGGGGCCGCGCGGCCCGTCTGCTGCTCGACGAAGGACGGCTCGCGGAGGACGAGGCGGCACGGTTGATGGGCCTGGCCCTCTCACCCGGCACACCCCCGCCCGACGCCGCGGCCTGGATCGAGGGGTTCGTCGGCGGAACCGCCGGGGGAGGCATGCTCCTCGTCCACGACGAGCGACTGCTCGGCCTGGTCGACGCCTGGCTCACCGGGGTTCCCGCCGACACCTTCGCCGATGTGCTGCCTCTGCTGCGCCGCACCTTCTCGGTGTACGAAGCGGGCGTGCGGCGCACGCTGGGCGAGCTCGTACGGCGCGGTCCGGCCGCCGGAAGACCGGCCGCCGGCGCCGACGGCACCACGGCCGCGGTGCCCGGCTTCGGTCCCGGACTCGACGGGGCCCGGGCCGACGCGGTGGTACCGGTACTGCGGCTCCTGCTCGGTCTGGACACCGACACCGACGCCCACATACACACCGTCACCGTCATCGGCACAGGCACAGGCACAGGCACAGGCACAGGCACAGGCACAGGCACAGGCACGGGCACAGGTGCAGGCACAGGCGCGGGCACGGGCACAGGCGCAGGTGCAGGCGTAGGCACCGACACGAATCCGGTCCCGGGCGCCGTCCACCCGGGCGAGCGTGCCGCGAACGTCAAGGAACCGGAACCGCTGGGGGCAACGGGATGACCACGAACACCGTCGACACCACACCGCACCCTGCCCACGGCTCGTCGCCCGGCCCGGCCGACGACGAACGGCTGCGCCGGTGGCGGCTGGTCCTGGGCGGGGACAGCGCCGAAAGCACCGGCCGCACCCTCACCGGACGCGACGCCGCGATGGACGCCGCACTGGCAGCGCTCTACGGCGGCGGAGCCCGCCCCGGAGGCCGGGGCGGAAACAACCGCTCGGCCGGGCTCGGAGCCTCCGCACCCTCCGTGGCCCGCTGGCTCGGCGACATCCGTACATACTTCCCCAGCTCCGTCGTCCAGGTCATGCAGCGTGACGCGATCGACCGGCTCGATCTCTCCGCCCTCCTCCTCGAACCGGAGATGCTGGAGGCCGTCGAGGCGGACGTCCATCTCGTCGGCACGCTCCTCTCGCTCAACAAAGCCATGCCCGAGACGACGAAGGAGACCGCGAGAGCGGTCGTGCGCAAGGTCGTCGACGACCTGGAGAAGCGACTCGCCACCCGCACCCGGGCCACCCTCACCGGCGCACTGGACCGCTCGGCGAAGATCAACCGGCCCCGCCACCACGACATCGACTGGAACCGCACCATCCGGGCCAACCTCAAGAACTACCTCCCGGAGTACGGCACCGTCGTCCCCGAGCGCCTCATCGGCTACGGGCGGGCCGCACAGTCCGTGAAGAAGGACGTCATCCTCTGCATCGACCAGTCGGGATCGATGGCCGCCTCCGTCGTCTACGCCTCCGTCTTCGGTGCGGTGCTCGCCTCAATGCGCACCCTGCGGACCAGACTCGTCGTCTTCGACACAGCCGTGGTCGACCTCACCGACCAGCTCGACGACCCCGTCGACGTCCTCTTCGGCACCCAGCTCGGCGGCGGTACGGACATCAACCGCGCGCTCGCCTACTGCCAGTCGAGGATCACCCGCCCGGCCGACACCGTCGTCGTGCTCATCAGCGACCTGTACGAGGGCGGCATACGCAACGAGATGCTCAAGCGGGTCGCCGCGATGAAGGCCTCCGGCGTGCAGTTCGTGACGTTGCTCGCACTGTCCGACGAGGGCGCGCCCGCCTATGACCGCGACCATGCGGCGGCCCTCGGAGCCCTGGGCGCACCGGCGTTCGCATGCACCCCGGATCTCTTCCCGGAAGTGATGGCCGCGGCGATCGAGAAGAGGCCGCTTCCCGTACCGGACAAGGAGACCCAGCACTGAGCCCCGTCGGGGAGGGGGCTCGCGCCGGCAGGGGAACCCGGGGGAGCGGGGAATCCCGGGGCAGCGGGGAAACTCGCTTCAGCAGGGAAACTCGCTTCAGCAGGAAGAGAGGCTCGCGTGGAGCGCGTTCCCGGCCTGTTCGGGGGGCAGTCCCCGGGGGCCACGGCCGTGCGGAGTCGTCCACTGCGACCCGGTGACCGGCCCGGCCTGTGACCGTAATCACCGCTCAGGTACGACCTGCGATTTAGGGTCATGCGGAGCGCGGGGATAACCTGCGAGATGGACATGCCGCGTACTCCGGGTCACCCTGTGCGCCTTCCTAGTGACAGAGCAGTCACATTGCCCCTCGCGGCACGCCCACGCAGAAATCGAACCGCGAGACCATTGATTAAGGGACGGACGCGCGTGGACCTGTTCGAGTACCAGGCGAGGGACCTCTTCGCCAAGCACGGTGTACCGGTGCTGGCCGGTGAAGTCATCGACACGCCTGAGGCAGCCCGCGAGGCGACCGAGCGGCTGGGCGGCAAGTCTGTCGTCAAGGCGCAGGTGAAGGTCGGCGGCCGCGGCAAGGCCGGCGGCGTCAAGCTGGCCGCCACCCCCGACGAGGCGGTCGCCCGCGCGACCGACATTCTCGGCATGGACATCAAGGGCCACACGGTCCACAAGGTGATGATCGCCGAGACCGCGCCGGAGATTCTTGAGGAGTACTACGTCTCGTACCTCCTCGACCGCACCAACCGCACCTTCCTGGCCATGGCCTCGGTGCAGGGCGGCATGGACATCGAGGAGGTCGCGGAGAAGACCCCCGAGGCCCTCGCGAAGGTCCCGGTCGACTCCAACTCCGGAGTCACGATCGAGAAGGCCCGCGAGATCGTCGCCCAGGCGAAGTTCCCGGCCGAGGTCGCCGAGAAGGTCGCCGAGGTCCTGGTGACGCTGTGGGAGACCTTCGTCGCCGAGGACGCGCTCCTCGTCGAGGTCAACCCGCTCGCCAAGGTCGCCTCCGGTGACGTCCTCGCGCTGGACGGCAAGGTGTCTCTCGACGAGAACGCCGACTTCCGTCAGCCCGAGCACGAGGCGCTCGAGGACAAGGCCGCAGCCAACCCGCTCGAGGCTGCCGCCAAGGCCAAGAACCTCAACTACGTCAAGCTCGACGGCGAGGTCGGCATCATCGGTAACGGTGCCGGTCTGGTCATGTCGACGCTGGACGTCGTCGCGTACGCCGGTGAGAACCACGGCAACGTGAAGCCCGCCAACTTCCTCGACATCGGTGGCGGTGCCTCCGCCGAGGTCATGGCGAACGGCCTGGAGATCATCCTCGGCGACCCGGACGTCAAGTCCGTATTCGTCAACGTCTTCGGCGGCATCACCGCCTGTGACGAGGTCGCCAACGGCATCGTCCAGGCGCTTGCACTGCTCAAGTCCAAGGGCGAGGAAGTCACCAAGCCGCTGGTCGTGCGCCTCGACGGCAACAACGCGGAGCTGGGTCGCGAGATCCTTTCCGACGCCAACCACCCGCTCGTGCAGCGCGTGGACACCATGGACGGCGCGGCCGACAAGGCCGCCGAGCTCGCCGCGGCTGCGAAGTAAGGGACGAGGGACTCCAACACCATGGCAATCTTCCTCACCAAGGACAGCAAGGTCATCGTCCAGGGGATGACCGGTGCCACCGGCATGAAGCACACCAAGCTCATGCTCGCCGACGGCACCAACATCGTCGGCGGCGTGAACCCGCGCAAGGCCGGCACGTCCGTCGACTTCGACGGCACCGAGGTTCCCGTGTTCGGGAGCGTCGCCGAGGCGATGGAGAAGACCGGCGCGGACGTGTCGGTTCTCTTCGTGCCGCCGGCCTTCGCCAAGGCCGCCGTCGTCGAGGCGATCGACGCCGAGATCCCGCTGGCCGTCGTGATCACCGAGGGCATCGCCGTCCACGACTCCGCCGCCTTCTGGGCGTACGCGGGCTCGAAGGGCAACAAGACCCGGATCATCGGCCCGAACTGCCCCGGCCTGATCACCCCCGGCCAGTCCAACGCCGGCATCATCCCGGGCGACATCACCAAGCCCGGCCGCATCGGTCTCGTGTCCAAGTCCGGCACGCTGACCTACCAGATGATGTACGAGCTCCGTGACATCGGCTTCTCCTCCGCCGTCGGCATCGGTGGCGACCCGGTCATCGGTACGACGCACATCGACGCCCTCGCGGCGTTCGAGGCCGACCCCGAGACCGACCTCATCGTGATGATCGGCGAGATCGGCGGCGACGCCGAGGAGCGTGCGGCCGACTTCATCGCGAAGAACGTCACCAAGCCGGTCGTCGGTTACGTCGCGGGCTTCACCGCCCCCGAGGGCAAGACCATGGGCCACGCCGGCGCCATCGTCTCCGGCTCCTCCGGCACCGCGCAGGCGAAGAAGGAGGCCCTGGAGGCCGCAGGCGTCAAGGTCGGCAAGACGCCGACCGAGACCGCGAAGCTGGCGCGCGAGATCCTCGGCGCCTGATCGCTTCACCGGGTCGGAGCAGTACCGCAGTATCGCGTCACCCGCACAGACGGCGCGGGCCCGTACCCCGGTCAGGGATACGGGCCCGCGCCGTTTCTGTCTGCACGGCCGCTGATCCGTCCGCGCCTCGGGCGAGGCCCCCGTGTCTCCCGCGGTGGCTCCGTCCGTCAGCCGGTTCCCGCCTCGCGTTCAGCCGGGGTGGGGGAGCAGCCGGGCCGGGCCCTGTACGAGTTCGCCGCGCAGCTGCTGTCGCAGGTCCAGGTCCTGCGGCGTCAGCTTCTGCGGGCCACTTCGTGGCGGCACTCCCTCGACCTGCTGAGCGGGTGACTCCGGGGGCTCGTACCGCGTCGGAGCCGTCGCCAGGGTGAACAGCGTCGCCGCGACGAGCAGCACCGCGAAGGAGATGACGGCCTTGGTCCACAGCTGGGCCCGGTGCTCGCTGTCCGTGCGGATCACGTCGGGCGAGGGGAGCGAGTCGGGGGTCTGGGCCTCGGCGAGCGCGCCGAGCTGTTGGTGCAGGAGCGCCGACTGCTCGGCGGGGGACGACGGCTCCGCCAGCTCGGGCAGCCGCTCCGCGACCGCGGCACGGGCGTTCATCAGTCTGCTCGCCGTCGCCGGAGTGCTGGCCTCCGTCTCCGCCGCGGTCTCGGGCAGCCCCAGGCCGACACCGTCGTAGAGCAGCAGGGTGCGGCGGTACGACGGCGGCAGGTCGAGCAGCGCGTCGAGCAGTGCGCGCGCACCGGGTTCGGCCGGCGGTGGGTCGAGCTCACGGTGTGTGCGGCGCAGCCGGTGCCAGGGCGACATCGCGTACTCGTACGCAGCCGCCCGCACCCACCCCACCGGATCCCGGTCCGCCACGACCTCGGGCCAGCGGTCCCAGGCCAGCACGAAGGCCCGCGCGACGGACTCCTGGGAGCGGCTCCGGCGCCCGGTCAGCAGAAACGTCTGCCGGAAGAGGGCGACAGCGCAGTGCTTGTACAAGGCATCGAAATCCTCGACCGCGGCGGCTTCTGCTGCAGCGGCCGCAGCCTCTGCCGACTCCGATGCCGCCGCCGCTGCCTCAACGGCCGGCGCTGTCGCCTCATCAGGTCCTTCACTCGCGCCGGATGCGCCGGATACGTGGGTGCCGGGCAGATCGGGGGCGGTGCCGGGCTCGGTCGGCGCCATGGCGGAGCTCCCGGTGACTGCGGCGGGGGTCGGAGGACGGGACGGCGGTTTCGCGGACGTCACCGGCTTGGACAGCCACGCGACTGTCGTCGGCGTCGCCGGGCGGGCCGTCTGCTTGACGGCGGCCTTCGGCCGGGTGCTCGACGTGGTGGGCTCGGTCCGGGCGCTCGAAGACGCGGCCCGGGTGACGCCCACCGCCATCGCGACCTGCTCTTCACTCAGCGACTTCGCCTCACGCAGTCTGCGGCGCTCCTTGGGGGAGCTGAGCGGAGGGGCGGCGGCCACATCGGGCGAACTCTGCGTCATGAATGAACCCCCGTGGACCTGTGCTGAGCAAAAAAGTACATAAACGCATATTGAGCGACACAGCGACTGTTCGCCTGTTACACGGAATAAGCGTGTGTCGTTGGGAGCATGACGGGGTGACCCAAGTGACCGAAGGAAGCCCGTCGTTGTCGGCAGAGCAGGGCCGGTCCGCCGTACTGGCCTTCACCTTCCTGCGTGGGGTTCTCGCGGCCGGGCTGGGGCTGGGTGCCCTCACCGTGCTCGTCATGGTGCTGTGGATCAGCTCTCCGGCCCCCGACAACGGCCCCGGCGGCGCCCTCCACGCGGCGGCCGGGCTCTGGCTGCTCGCCCATGGCGCCGAACTGATCAGGACCGGCACGCTCGGCGGAGCCCCCGCTCCCGTGGGCCTCGTCCCGCTGCTGCTCACCGTGGCACCGGTGTGGCTGGTGCACCGCGCTGCCCGGGATGCCCTGGAGCAGGACGACGGGCGTCCGGCGCCCTCGGTGGCGGCCACGTTCGCCCTGGTCGTCGGCGGATATCTGCTGGTCGGGGCAGCTGTCGCGCTCTACGCGCGGGGCGGTTCGCTGACCGTGCACGCCCCCTCGCTGTTCTTCCCTGCGGCCATTTTGGTGGCGGGCGCGGCGGCGGCCGGGGTCTGGACGGCATCCGGGCGCCCGATCGGGCCGCCGCCGTCCTGGGCGCCGGTGCGCCTGCACGAGGAGCTGGCGCGTTCCAGGTTCAGGAAGCGTGCCGACACGGTGTGCCGGTCGGCGGTGGCCGGGGTGGCGGTGCTGGTGGGCGGAGGGGCGCTACTCGTCGCTGTGGGGCTGGTCTGGCATGCCCCGGCGGCTCAGCAGTCGTTCGTCCAGCTCTCGGGCGACTGGGCGGGCCGGGTCTCGGTGGTACTGCTCGCGCTGGTGCTGGTGCCGAACGCGGCGGTGTGGGGTGCCGCGTTCGGGCTCGGGCCGGGTTTCGCGCTCGGTACGGCGTCCACGGTCACCCCGCTCGCGTTCTCGGGGCGCCCGGCGCTGCCCGTCTTCCCGTTGCTCGCCGCGGTGCCGGGCCAGGGTCCGGGGACGGCCCCGAACTGGGCGGCCGCGGCGGTGCCGGTCGCGGCCGGGGTGGCGGTCGCCTGGTTCACGGTGCGGCGGGCCGCGCCCGCCCATGCCGGACGGGACGAGGTGTGGAGCCTGCGCGAGACCGCGCTGACGGCCGGGCTGGGGGCGCTGGGGTGCGGGGTGGGTACGGCGGTGCTGGCCGCGGCTGCGGGAGGGCCGCTCGGCACCCGGTCGTTGGCGGAGTTCGGCCCGGTGTGGTGGCTGACCGGTGCGGCGGCCCTGGCGTGGACGGCGCTGCTCGGCGTTCCCGGCGCGCTCCTGGTGCGGGCCTGGCGACTGCGGGGCGGCGAGCGGGGCCCGGCGCAGGAGGCGGCGGCAGAGGCGACGGCAGCGGAAGGCGCGGCGGAAGGAGCAGCGGAAGGCGCGCCCGTTGCCCAGGCGCCTGCGGAGGTGCCCGGGCAAGTGCCTCAGCGGACGGCCGACGACCGACGGTGGTGGACGCGGTCCGGGCGCCGGGAAGCGGGCGAGAAGGCCGAGCCGGTGTCCACGCCGGGAACCCTGCCCACCCCCGTATGCACCCCCGGGGGGCCGCCCGCCGCGGCGAACGGCGGGAAGGGCGAGGACTCCGAGTCGTACGACTTCCTGCCGACCGGTCCCTGGCACGAACGGACGACGGTCCGGCCTCCCGAGGAGGCCGGACCGTCGTGAATTGCGCGAGGTGTCACTTCTTGACGCCGAAGAAGGGTTCCAGAGGCTTCGGCAACTGGTCGTTGCAGGCCAGTTGGCCGGACTTGGTCAGGGCGTCGTTCACGCAGGTGTAGTAGTCGCGGTAGACCAGCTGCACCGTGAACGTCGTCGCGACGATCGAGAGCGCGAGCAGCGCCGTCACCAGCCCGCTGACCGCGGCCGTGGTCTGCTGCCTGCCATAGCCCGGAGCGGGTGCGCCGGTCGCGCCGGCCGCGGGGACATGCCCGGAACCGGAACCCTGAAGAGGACCGGCAGCCGGCGTACTGGACGCCGCGCCCGCCCCGGGGGCACCGGTGGCGCCGCCCGGTGCGGATGCCCCCTTCGGCTTCGCCCGGAGCGAGCTGATCGACCAGTACACGGCGAGTACGCCGAGCAGCAGGGCGATCTCCGGGAAGTCGAAGAGCGCGAAGAAGAAGGCCCACATGCCGGAGAGCAGCGCGTAGCGGGCGCGCCGCTGGGCGGGGTCGGTCGGATCCCAGCGCAGTCCGCCGGGTTTGCCCTCGGGGCCGCCCTGGCCGTTCGGCCCGCCAGGGCCTCCGGGGCGACCACCGAAGCCGCCGCTCTGGCGACCGGGCTGCTGGTTGCTCCACTGGCTGCCCCAGACCGGCCGGTCGTCGGAGGAGCCGCCCTCCGGCGACCCGTCGCCGTTGTCCCGGCCTTCGTCTCCCTGACCGTTCCCGGCGTTCGAAGGGTGGCGGGGCTGCCAGGGCTGATCGGGTCGGTTCGCCGGCGGCGCGGCGAACGGGTTGTCATCGGAAGGAGCGCCGGAAGATGAAGAACCGGAAGGAGAGGAAGGGCCCGTAGAGGACTGGCGCTCTCGCAGCAGCAGCAGCGAGGTCCGCTCGGGCAGCGGCTGGCGGAAGGCGGTGCGGCGGCGTCGGTCCGGCATATGGTGAACGTCTTCCCCATCTCGTCATTTCCGCCCTGCGGACGGTTCCCTGTCCCCTGACGCTACCTCCCTGCCAGGAGGGGCCGAAAGCGGGGAGCGGCTGCACCGGGCGCCCGACAGCCGCCCCCGGACACTCCCACGCGTTCCGCAGCCGGTCCCCGGTCGATTCCCCACCGACCCCCCACCGACCCCCGACCGCCCCGAAGCCGTCCCGTGGCCCCTCACCCCCGTCCCGTGGGGGTCCACAGAGGTGCCGGTATCGTTGCTGACGGTCGGCTCGTTCGTAGAGTTCCCCGTATCGCGGGGCTCGATTCTTTCGTACGACCATACAAATCAGCGTCACTCTGCTTCACCACGCGAGAAAGGGCCCAGCCGTGGCCTCCCCGCCCCCTTCCCCCGCACCGGCCCGTCTGGTCGTCCTGGTTTCCGGCTCCGGCACGAACCTTCAAGCCCTGCTCGATGCCATCGGCGACGACCCCGAGGGCTTCGGTGCCCAGGTCGTAGCGGTCGGCGCCGACCGCTCCGGCATCGTCGGTCTGGAACGGGCGGAGCGCGCCGGACTGCCTGCCTTCGTGTGCCGGGTCAAGGACTACGCCACTCGCGAGGAATGGGATGCGGCACTCGCGGCCGCGACGGACGAGCACCGCCCGGACCTCGTGGTGTCCGCGGGGTTCATGAAGATCGTGGGCAAGGAGTTCCTCGCCCGGTTCGGCGGCCGGATCATCAACACCCACCCCGCCCTGCTCCCCAGCTTTCCCGGTGCCCATGGGGTGCGTGACGCACTTGCGTACGGCGTGAAGGTCACCGGGTGCACCGTCCACTTCGTCGACGACGGCGTCGACACCGGTCCGATCATCGCGCAGGGCGTGGTCGAGGTGACCGAAGAGGACACGACGGAGGGCGAAGCCGCTCTCCATGAACGCATCAAGGAAGTCGAGCGCAAGCTGCTCGTCGAGGCCGTAGGGCGGCTCGCCCGTGACGGCTATCGCATTGAGGGACGAAAGGTTCATCTCGGTCATGTCGGTGAATAAGCCCATCCGCCGCGCCCTGGTCAGTGTTTACGACAAGACGGGGCTCGAAGACCTCGCCCGCGGTCTGCACGAGGCGGGTGTCGAGCTGGTCTCCACCGGCTCCACCGCCGGGAGGATCGCCGCCGCCGGGGTGCCGGTCACCAAGGTCGAGGAGCTCACCGGCTTCCCCGAGTGCCTGGACGGCCGCGTCAAGACGCTGCACCCGCGCGTCCACGCCGGCATCCTCGCGGACCTGCGCCTGGACGCCCACCGCGAGCAGCTCGCCGAACTCGGCGTGGAGCCGTTCGACCTGGTGGTCGTGAACCTCTACCCGTTCAAGGAGACCGTCGCCTCCGGCGCGTCCGCCGACGAGTGCGTGGAACAGATCGACATCGGCGGCCCGTCCATGGTCCGCGCCGCCGCCAAGAACCACCCGTCCGTTGCCGTCGTCACCAGCCCCGAGCGGTACGCCGACGTCCTCGCCGCGGTCAAGGCCGGCGGCTTCGACCTGACCGCCCGCAAGCGGCTGGCCGCCGAGGCGTTCCAGCACACCGCCGCGTACGACGTGGCCGTGGCGTCCTGGTTCGCCGACGACTACGCCGCCGCCGACGACTCGGGCTTCCCCGACTTCTTCGGTGCCACGTACGAGCGCAAGAACGTCCTGCGGTACGGCGAGAACCCGCACCAGCCCGCCGCGCTCTACACCTCCGGCGCCGGTGGCCTGGCCGAGGCGGAGCAGCTGCACGGCAAGGAGATGTCGTACAACAACTACACGGACACCGACGCCGCGCGCCGGGCCGCGTACGACCACGCCGAGCCGTGCGTCGCGATCATCAAGCACGCCAACCCGTGCGGCATCGCGATCGCCGACGACGTCGCCGAGGCGCACCGCAACGCGCACGCCTGTGACCCGCTGTCGGCGTTCGGTGGCGTCATCGCCGTCAACCGCCCGGTGACGGTGGCCATGGCCGAGCAGGTCGCGGAGATCTTCACCGAGGTCATCGTCGCCCCGGCGTACGAGGACGGCGCCGTCGAGGTGCTCGCCCGCAAGAAGAACATCCGCGTGCTGCGCTGCGCCGACGCCCCGTCCGCCGAGGTCGAGGTCAAGCCGATCGACGGTGGCGCGCTCCTTCAGGTGACCGACCGCCTTCAGGCCGAGGGCGACGACCCGGCCAACTGGACGCTGGCCACCGGTGAGGCGCTCTGTGCCGACGAGCTCAAGGAGCTCGCCTTCGCGTGGAAGGCGTGCCGCGCGGTCAAGTCCAACGCGATCCTGCTCGCCAAGGGCGGCGCCTCGGTCGGCGTCGGCATGGGCCAGGTCAACCGGGTCGACTCCGCGAAGCTGGCCGTCGAGCGGGCGGGCGAGGAACGTGCACAGGGCTCGTACGCCGCGTCCGACGCGTTCTTCCCGTTCCCGGACGGGCTGGAGATCCTGACCGCGGCCGGCATCAGGGCCGTGGCCCAGCCGGGCGGTTCGGTCCGCGACGAACTGGTCGTCGAGGCCGCGAAGAAGGCGGGCGTGACCATGTACTTCACGGGTACGCGGCACTTCTTCCACTGATACGAGTTGCACCCGGGCAGTCCGGGTAAGACGGAAGGCCGTCAATTCCCCGGAACGGAACGTGGGGAATTGGCGGCCTTCGCAAGGCGCTGAGGGTGGTTAAACCTTCAACATGTTCACTTCGTCTTGATGACGATCGTGCTGCCCGCGCGGTCGTGCCAGCCCTGGAGCTTGCCCGAGTTGTCGAAGAAGGGGGAGAGGTAGACCAGCAGCGCGCCGAGACCGCAGAAGAGCGAGCCGACCATCGGGATGATCCAGCGGATGAAGCCCGCACCCAGACCGGGGGCCTGGCCGGTGCTCTCCTTGACGACCTTGACGTTGAGGACCATCTTGCCGAACGTGGCGCCCCAGATGGAGACCATCAGCCATTCGTAGAGCAGCGCGATCAGCGCGAACACGGCGATGAAGCCGAGGAAGCCTGCGAGTATGCCGACGCTGGCGTCGGTCGCGTCGTTCATGCACTGGTTGTAGGCAGCGGTGCCGTACTCGCTGCTGCTGCAGTCTTCGATGGACTTCGAGGCGCCCACGAGGCTCGCGACGCCGATCGCCGAGAAGATCACGTAGAGGATGCCGTACGCGACGGCGTCCAGTGCACGCGCGCCCAGGCGACGCCCCATCGTGGCAAGTTCGACGGTGCCGAGGCCCGCGACGTTGATGTAGCCGTTGTTGGCCTGGAGGGTGCCGCCCGGCTGCTGGCCCGGGTACTGCGGAGGCGCACCGTACGGGGCCTGGCCCGGCTGCTGCGGGTAGCCGTAGCCCGGCTGACCCTGCGGCGGCACGCCCTGCGGGGCCTGCTGCGGGTAGCCGTAACCGGGCTGGCCCTGCGGCGGCTGGTTCGGCTGCTGGCCGTATGGGTTGTTCGGATTCGGGTTCGGGTCGCCGAAACTCATCTGGGCGTTCCTCCAACGTGCGTGCGGGGACGATGCGGCCGCACGGAGGAAAGAAAGGTCAGTGGTCCGCCCCCCGGTACTTCTGCGGCACTGCGGCGACAATCGTCATAAATGAAATGTAAGTTTGTCTAGTCGCGGCAGTTGCTTGTTGCTCAAGTGCAACCTCGCACCGCCCCCGGCACCCGCAATTGGTATGCGGGCGGGGTCATCCGCGAGTATGGGGACATGACTGCCCAGATTCTCGATGGCAAGGCCACCGCAGCCGCGATCAAGTCCGATCTCACCGTCCGCGTGGCGGCCCTCAAGGCGCAGGGCATCACGCCTGGCCTGGGAACCCTGCTCGTCGGGGACGACCCGGGCAGCCGGTGGTACGTGAACGGCAAGCACCGCGACTGCGCGCAGGTCGGCATCGGCTCCATCCAGCGCGAACTCCCCGACACCGCCACCCAGGAGGAGATCGAGGACGTCGTACGGGAGCTCAACGACAACCCTGAGTGCACGGGCTACATCGTGCAGCTTCCCCTCCCCAAGGGGATCGACACCAACCGCGTCCTGGAACTGATGGATCCGGCCAAGGACGCCGACGGCCTGCACCCGATGAACCTCGGCCGGCTCGTGCTCAACGAGACCGGACCGCTGCCCTGCACCCCGCAGGGCGTCGTCCAGCTGCTGCGCCACCACGACGTGGAGATCAACGGCGCGCATGTCGTGGTCGTCGGCCGCGGCGTCACCATCGGCCGCTCGATCCCGCTGCTGCTGACCCGTAAGTCCGAGAACGCCACCGTCACCCAGTGCCACACCGGTACGCGTGACCTCTCCGCCCAGCTCAAGCAGGCCGACATCATCGTCGCCGCCGCCGGAGTGCCGCACATCATCAAGCCCGAGGACGTGAAGCCGGGCGCGGCCGTGCTCGACGTGGGCGTCAGCCGGGACGAGAACGGCAAGATCGTCGGGGACGTCCACCCGGGCGTCGCCGAGGTCGCCGCGTGGATCTCCCCGAACCCGGGTGGTGTCGGCCCGATGACCCGCGCCCAGCTGCTCGTCAACGTGGTCGAGGCGGCCGAGCGCAACGCGGCCGACGCCGTCTGAGCCGGCCGACCCGATCCGGAAGGAACCTCATGGGTGCTGGTACGAGTCCGGCCGACCCGGCCGCCGCGGCGGACCGGACGCCTCCGGTGCCGTCGGAGGTGCAAACGGACACGGACACGGACACGGGGGCGGGGTCGGCCGGAGCAGGAGCGGGAGCCGATGACGGTCACGGTGCGGCGGACGAGGCCGCGGTGAACGAGGCTGCGGTGGACGTGACTGCGGTGGACGAGACTGCGGTGAACGAGACTGCGGTGAACGAGACCGCGGCGGACGAGACCGCGGTGAACGAGACCGCAGCGGACCGTGGCGAGGTGGAAGCGGCTGCCGGTGATGACACCGGTGCCGCGGACGCTGGTCCCGGAAGTGCCCCCGAGGGTGCCCCGGCCGCACGCCCGTCGCGGAGGTTCCCGTTGTTCACCCGGGACACCGCGCGCCCCGAGGGCGGTGGCCGGGCCGCGTCCGGGAGCGCGCCCGCCCCGGCCCGGCAGTGGCCGCTGCTCGCCGTGCTCTGCACGGCCGGGATCGGGCTGCTGATCGTGGCCGTCGACCCGTTCGCCGAGGCATTCAGGATCGGCACGATGCTGATCGGCGTGGCCCTCATCGGGGGCGCCGTGCTGCGGATCGTCGTCCCGTCGGTGGGCATGCTGGCGGTCCGTTCCCGCTTCACCGACCTGGTGACGTACGGACTGCTCGGCTTCCTCATCGTGGTGCTCGCGCTGGTGGCGCAGCCCAAGCCGTGGCTGGACATTCCGTTCCTGGAGGACGCGGTCCACTTCACGATCCGCTGAGGCCGCCCGCAGGGCCGCGCCGTCGACGGAGGGTGTCCGTCCCCTCCCCCGAAAAGGGACGGACACCCGGGGACGGGGCCGCCGGAACGTAGCCGCTCCGGAATATTGCGAGGTGAGCGGCCTTGCCCTCGTCCTGCGTTCAGCCTTGTGGACGGCGAAGACCGGTACAAGGGAACCCTGTGGCCTGTGGCACGGAGGTGACCATTCCGCCACGGCGTGATCGCTTCTGCAACGATGTGATCGCAATTGCAACGGTGGCGCGCTCACCTCTCACCGTCGACCGGGGGCGCGCGGAGACGCGCGTGTGGACCCGAACGCCCCCGTGCGCCCCGTATTCAGGAACGGCCGGCCGGCGTTCGCGCAGGCTCCTGGGTAGTTCGGAACGGAACACGGAATGACGTACCGGATCCAGGCAAGGGGAAGCGATGCCTCGTTGGAAGGCGCTGTCGGACGAACTCGATCCGCAGGTGAGGGAGTTCGCCGGCCAGCTGCGCAGGCTCGTCGACTGCAGGGGGCTGAGCATCGCCGTGGTGGCCGACCGCACGGGCTACAGCAGGACGTCGTGGGAGCGGTATCTGAGCGGGCGGCTGCTCGCGCCCAGGGGGGCGATCGTCGCTCTCGCCGAGGCGACCGGCACCGACCAGGCACACCTGACGACCATGTGGGAGCTGGCGGAGCGGGCCTGGAGCCGTTCCGAGACGGGCCCGGACGTGACCGTGGAGCCGGCCAGGATCTCCCGGGCGCGTGCCGCGCTCCCGCTGGTGCCGCAGCAGCCACCGCGACCGGGCGGCCCGGTCGGTGGTGGCAGACGGCTGGCCGTGCTCCTCGCGGGCGCGGTCGGCACGTTGCTGGTGCTGGCCGGAGCGGCGTTGCTGGCCGGAGCGGGGCGGTGATGACGGCGCGATGGCAGGACGCCTCGCCCCGGCCCGATGTGGTGCACACGCCTCGCCCCGGCCCGACGTGGTGCACATCCCTCACCACCGGGCAGCGGAGTAAGCGCTCCAACCACCTTGCAACGGTGCAAACGCTCCGTCGCCGCGCCACCGCCTCCCGGGTGACGTGATTCGGCCGAGTGAGCGCTGTGTGACGGATTGTGTGCGGTGCCACAGGGGGCCGGGCCGTTGGGAGGATCCGGGTCGGATAGCCTGATCGCTGGATATCTCTTCACATCAAGATTCAGAGATGTCCAGCACCAGGGGCCAGGAGCCCCCACCGCCAGCTGTCTAACGGAGATCGCCATGACCCGCACTCCCGTGAATGTCACCGTCACCGGCGCAGCCGGTCAGATCGGCTACGCGCTGCTCTTCCGCATCGCCTCCGGCCACCTGCTCGGCCCGGATGTGCCGGTCAACCTGCGTCTCCTGGAGATCCCGCAGGGTCTCAAGGCCGCCGAAGGCACCGCGATGGAGCTCGACGACTGTGCGTTCCCGCTGCTGCGCAACATCGAGATCACCGACGACGCCAACGTCGGCTTCGCCGGCGCCAACGTCGCCCTGCTGGTCGGCGCGCGCCCGCGTACGAAGGGCATGGAGCGCGGCGACCTGCTCTCCGCCAACGGCGGCATCTTCAAGCCGCAGGGCAAGGCGATCAACGACAACGCCGCGGACGACATCAAGGTCCTCGTCGTCGGCAACCCGGCCAACACCAACGCGCTCATCGCGCAGGCCGCCGCCCCGGACGTACCGGCCGAGCGCTTCACCGCGATGACCCGCCTCGACCACAACCGCGCGATCTCGCAGCTGGCCGCCAAGACCGGTGCCGCCGTCTCCGACATCAAGAAGCTGACGATCTGGGGCAACCACTCGGCGACCCAGTACCCGGACATCTTCCACGCGGAGGTCGCCGGCAAGAGCGCCGCCGAGCTCGTCAACGACGAGGCGTGGCTGGCCGACACCTTCATCCCGACCGTCGCCAAGCGCGGCGCCGCGATCATCGAGGCCCGTGGCGCGTCCTCCGCCGCCTCCGCCGCCAACGCCGCCATCGACCACATCCACACCTGGGTCAACGGCACCGCCGCCGGCGACTGGACCTCCATGGGTATCCCGTCGGACGGTTCCTACGGCGTGCCCGAGGGCATCATCTCGTCCTTCCCGGTCACCACGAAGGACGGCAAGTACGAGATCGTCCAGGGCCTGGACATCAACGAGTTCTCCCGTACGCGCATCGACGCGTCGGTGCAGGAGCTCATCGAGGAGCGCGACGCGGTCCGCGAGCTCGGCCTGATCTGATCGTTCCTGCTCGACGAAGCGCTCCCGGCAGCACGTGCTGCCGGGAGCGCTTCGTTGTTATTTGCCGTACTGGGTGCACTGTTGACGTACGTGTGAACGGCGTACTCCACATGGGGAATCAATGGCGTGCTTTCGTCTACACGGCACCGCTGAACCGGTCTAACCTACTCACCTTCCATCCCGACTCACTGGTGGAACAGCTGAGTTGATCGACCGAAGGGAAACCGGTGACCCAGAGCGCCGTGCCTCGGCAACAGCCATGGGGCCAGAACGACCTGCTGGGGAAACCGCCCGTGCATCCCGCCGTGAGCGAAGCGTGCAGGCTCCTCTGCGCCGGTGTCTACCTCTGATCTTGGCCAGTGTTCCGCCCTTCAGGTCGGGGGTGAAGGCCATCTTTGGCTCGGAGGCGCGGAGTGCCGGAGTGCTCTTCGTCTCCGGGGTGACGGTCAGGCGGGGCGCTGCTGGTTTTCGATGTACTGCTTGACGACGGTCAGGGGTGCCCCGCCGCATGATCCTGCGAAGTAGGAGCCGGACCAGAAGTGTCCGTCCCACAGGTGCCGGCGGACATGCGTGGTGTACTCCTGGCGGAGCCGCCGGGAGCTGACGCCCTTGAGGGAGTTGACCAGCTTGGAGAGCTGGACTTTCGGCGGGTAGTGCACGAGCAGGTGGACGTGGTCCTGTTCTCCGTTGAACTGCTTCAGTTCGGCCTCGAAGTCGGCGCAGACGTCCCGCATGATCTCCTCGGTGCGGGTCAGCATGGCGTCGGTGAACGCGTTCCGCCGGTACTTCGTAACAAAACCAAGTGAACGTGCAGGTTGTAGACAACATGGCGACCGGTTCTGACATCGGGATTTGGGTTCCAGCGTGGCGACATAAACCAATGTTAGGTTTTCGATCGTGAGTCAAGACACCCTGGTGAAGCGGCAGTTCGGGCACCGTGCCCGGCTTGCACTGTCGCACGCCGAAGTGTTGAAGACCGATGACCAGGCGCACGCGGCCCGCACCCTGTGGAACCTGCTGCACGCCTGGTGGCAGATGATGCCGAAGGAGAAGCGGACTCTCGCCAACGCGGATGCCGCGATCCGGCAGGCCCGCGAGGACATCGACTTCCTGGCCGTCCTTCCCGCGCAGGCCGCGCAAGCGGTGCTCAAGACGTATGTCCGGGCGTGGAAGAACTGCTGGGAGGGCCGCGCCGACGCCCCGAACTTCAAGGGCCGTCTTCGCACGGTGATGTCCGTGGACATCCCGCAGGGCCGCGACCTGAACATCACCCGCGTGCATCGCCGGTGGGGGCAGGTCAGCCTTCCCAAGGTGGGCCGGGTCCGCTTCCGCTGGACCAAGGACCTGCCCGTGGGCAAGCACGCCACCACGGAGAACCGGATCACCGGGGCCCGGCTGGTCAAGGATGTGCTCGGCTGGCACATCACCTTCCGTGTCCAGACCTTGGAGGCCGGGCCCGAGCCCCACCAGGGGCCGGAAGTCGGCATCGACGTGGGCGTCAACGTGCCCATCGCCCTGTCGGACGGGCAGACGTATGAGCACGGCGAGTGGCTGACGGAGAAGGAGAAGGCCAAGCTCCTGCATCTGGATCAGCGCGCCGCCCGGCGTAAGCAGCACCGCAAGCCCGGCGAGCGCACCAGCCGCCGACTGCACCGCACCTACGACCAGATCGCAGGACTCCGCGCGAAAGCCAAGCGCCGGGCCCTGGACTGGCAGCACCGGACGACCACCGCCATCGCCCGCACCTACGGCACGGTCGTGGTCGAAGCACTCACCATCACGAACATGGTCAAATCCGCCAGAGGAACCATCGAAGAGCCGGGGAAGAACGTCGCCCAGAAATCTGGGCTGAACCGCTCCATCAGCGGGGAGGCGTGGGGCCGGACGGTCACCATGCTGACGTACAAGACCGCCAGGCTGGGGGGCACCCTGCACAAGGTCCCCGCCCCCGGAACTTCCCAACGCTGCTCGGCGTGCGGCATCACCACGCCCGGCAGCCGGGAGAGCCAGGCCGTGTTCGTGTGTAAGAACCCGGACTGCGGCTGGTCGGGCAACGCCGACCACAACGCAGCCCACAACGTCTTGCACCTGTACCGGATGGGCCTCGCGCTCATCCCGGCTGCCGGGAGGGCAGTCGTCAGGCGCGCGCAGCGCGTCAAGCCCGCTACCGCAAGGTAAGCAGGAATCTCCCGGCTTCAGCCGGGAGAGCACTTCAAATGGACGACGGCTACCGTAACGCTGTCGTCGACCAGCTCTATGTCCAGGAGGAACGCCTCGCTGCCCCGGCGCTCGGCTTCGACGCGGCACGGGTGCTGGCCCACGCCCTGCGGGCCCGCCGCGCCGAGCTCGGCTGGGCGGCGGGTACCGTGGCCCTCTGGATCCTGGCTGTTGTGCTCACCCATGGCCTGTTCGCGATTCTGCTGGGGGCGAGCATCTACCTGGCGCTGGCCTCATGGGCCCGAGGCACCGCAGCGCGGCCTCCGTTCTTCAGGCAGGCCGGGGGCTTCATTCTGCGATGGTACGGACGGATCCTGCTGACCGTTGGCCTGGCCGGGTTGGTCTACAGCGCGTTCTCCGGCGGAGAAACGGGCGATCCGTCAGACAGCTCGGCCTTCGCCTTCGAACCCTCTCAGGACTCCTGGACTGCCAGTGTCATCCCGCTCAGCCAGCCCTTCGCCGGCGGGGCGGGCTCCGGGGCGGCATGGGGAGCGATGGTGTTGTTTGCGCTGCTCACGGTATTGGTTGCGGTCCAGCGTGGTCAGTTCGCGCGGGTCATGAACGGTGAACTGGCCAGGAAGAACTTCTCGGATGTCGCTGCTGACCCGGCCGAGCGGGCCGAGGGCGTACGTTTCCGCCGCCTCCAGTACCGCATCAGGGCCGAACAGCACGCCCCTCTGATCATGTACAGCACCGGGAACCCGTTCTGCGGCGCCGGTCTTCCGTACAGCCCCTGGAATCTCGCCGTCGAACTCCGGCCGAGCAAGGACCGTCCGACGGAGCCGATCGACAACGCGCAGGTCCTCCGACGCGTCGTGCCCCTGCTGGAGGCGCTGCGGGTGCCGTCCCCGCACGGGTCCAAAGAGGCCGCGGCTGCGGTGCGGGACCGGTTGCGGGAGCTGCAGATCGATGAGTGCGTCTTCCTGCCGGTCGCCGGAATGCCCAGGCGCGAGGACACGCCGTACAGTCCGGAAGGGTTCGACCGTCATCGGCTGGGCTCCGTCGAAGAGGGCGGGGAGAGCCGTAGGCACTTCCTGCGCATCCGGGTCGGCGGCTGGAACGAGCAGGTCGTCGTCACCGTCTTCGTACGGGTCCACACCCAAGGCGGGATGCTGATGCTGGAAGTCGCCCCCCATGTGCTGATGCCTGTACGGGCGTTGTTCCAGGAGGCCGACCGGATCGCCCACCGGCACCGCAACAACAACTGGCTCGGGAAAGCCGTCTGGGCGCTGACCCGGACCCCGGGCTCGTTCGGGCGGGCGATCGGCACGCTCGCGCGCGGCGCCGTCAGCGGGTGGACGATCCTCACGGCCGGAAACGGCGGGGCTCTCCCGGACGGGCCCCAAGCATCCGTCCGGGAGCTGGGATCCGACCAGGAGGCCTCGCTCTTCCAGGACATGGATGTCAACCGGTACTTGAAGAGCATTCAGGACCGGGTGGCCAACGGCGTACGTCTGGCGCTCCACGAAGCGGGCTGGCAGACCGACGAGTTCGAGCAGAAGATCGTGAACGTCGGCGCGGGCGGGGTCTTTATCGAATCGGCGCACGACAGCGCGATCGGTATCGGTGACCGGAACACGGTGACGAACACGCACAGGAACGCGGAGTCCGGCCCGACGCCGGGAGCGAAGGCGAATTGGACACCGAACACGGGAGGCAAGTGATCATGGGAGCGCCCGACGGGCAGCAGCCCGCAGTGCATCTGGGGTCGGTGACCAACAGTGCTTTTGCCATCGGCAACGACAACACGGTCGCGCAGCACCACCATCACGCCGCAGAGCCTGGCGACACCCACGCCGAACTGCTGCGCGCCGTCCAGGATCTCCGCGCCGACCTGGGACGATTCGTCGCTTCGGACACCACGGAGATCCTCGACGCCGAACTGGTCTCGGTCACGGACGAGATCGAGACCACAGGAACTGCCGCGCCCGGCCGGCTCGCCCGGCTGCAGGAGGCGCTCACGGCGGCCGGAGCGCTCACCTCGACACTTGCCTCGGGCGTCGCGGTGGGCCAGGCCGTCGCCGCACTGCTGGGAGGCTGAGCGATGACCGGGGGCGGAGTGCGCTGGGACGACGAGACGCAGAGCTGGGAAGCCGGCGACAGCCGTGCCCCGTACACACCGCCACCTCCGCCGTTGCCCTCCTCGCCGCCGGTGGTGCCCGCGCCGCCACCGGTCCCGCCCACGGCGATCGACCCGACCGGCGTCGGCGTGGTGAGGACGGACGTACGGCGGTTCCGGGAGCGGATCACACCACTGGGTGCGGCTGTCACCGTCGCGGTGCTGGCGGCGGGCGCCACCGCGGTCTGGTTCCAGGTCCGTGGCGGGGGTGACGGGCACGAGCGTGCCGAGCAGCCATCGGTCAGCACCCCGGCCGACGGTGCGACGGAGGACAGCGAGGACGGGGGGCTCCCGGCTTCGGAGGAGGGAACCACCGGCGCGGCGACCGGCGAGGCCGTTCCCGATGACTCGGCTTCGGCCGAGTTGCCGCCCGGCTATCGGCTGTCGGACGACACGGAAGGTTTCGCCATCGCCGTCCCTGAGGGGTGGGAGCGCAGCCAGAAACGGGAGGGAGTCTTCTACACGTCGTCCGACGGGACCCGACTGGTCCAGATCTTCCGGGTCACGGAGAAGAACATGACAGCCGAGGAAGCGGTCCGTGTGGCGTCCGACGACCGCCGCGTGCACAGCGAGGCTTATGAGGAGGTCCGTGTCGGACCGGTGGACGGCGAGGGGGCGGGGGACGCCGCCGAGCTCGTGTACGCGTACGACAGTGCGGACGCCGGAGGCCGACGCCAGGTCGTCGAGCGCGTCTTCACCGCCTCGGACGAACGGCTCTACGCGGTCCTGGTCGCTGGGCCCGCCGACGAATGGCCGGACCAGGAGGAGAATCTCGCCGTGGCAGTGGCGCACTTTGATCCGTACAACGATCCGTTCTGAGCGCAGGGGCTGTTTCGTCGGCCCGCGTGCAGCCGGTCGGCGATCTCGCACACGGCTGCACGCGGCCTGCCGATGTTGTCCGGGGCCGAAGGCGATCCGGGTGGCGCCCGAAGACGCGCGCTCGACAACGGGGTGGGCGTGCCCGGTCAGTGCTTGATGTCGCCCGGCTTGTAGTGGCCGGGGACCATGCGGGTGGTCACGGCGAACCGGTTCCACGCGTTGATCGTCGTGATCGCGGCGACGAGGTGGGCGAGCTCGGTCTCGTCGAAGTGCTTGGCGGCCTTCTCCCACACCTCGTCCGGCACGAAACCGTCGGTCAGCACGGTCACGGCCTCGGTCAGCTCGATGGCCGCGATCTCCTTCGGCGTGTAGAAGTGCCGCGACTCCTCCCACGCGCTGAGCTGGACGATCCGCTCGATGGACTCGCCCGCCGCGAGCGCGTCCTTGGTGTGCATGTCGAGGCAGAACGCGCAGTGGTTGAGCTGCGAGGAGCGGATCTTCACCAGCTCCCCGACGACCGGATCGAGGCCCCTGCGGGATGCCGCGTCCAGCCGGACCATGGCCTTGTAGACATCGGGGGCGAGCTCGGCCCAGCGGGTACGAGGCGTGTGCTCGGGGTTGAGTTCGGACGTCGGATGGCTGTGTTCGTTGGTCGTCATGGGTACGACGTTACGGCGCGGGTGGCGCATCGGTATGGTCCATTTACATGACGGATTCCTGGGCCACTTTCGGAGCCGACCTACATCTCGAAACGACCGGCTCGGCAGGGCTGCGGGCCGGGCTGATGGACGCGCTGCGCGAGGCGGTACGGACGGGGCGGCTGGCGCCCGGCACCCGGCTGCCGTCCTCCCGCAGCCTCGCCGCCGACCTCGGCGTCGCCCGGAACACCGTCGCCGACGCGTACGCGGAGCTGGTCGCCGAGGGCTGGCTCACCGCCCGGCAGGGTTCGGGGACCAGAGTGGCGCAGCGGGCCGAGCCGCGCCCGGCGGCCAGGAGGGCGGCGCGGTCCCGGCCGGTGCACTCCCGGCCCGCCCACAACCTGCTGCCGGGATCGCCCGACCTCTCGACGTTCCCGCGCGCCGACTGGCTCAAGGCGGCCCGCCGCGCCCTGACCGCAGCGCCCAACGACGCCTTCGGGTACGGGGATCCGCGCGGGCGCATCGAGCTGCGCACCGTACTCGCCGACTACCTGGCCCGCGCCCGTGGTGTGTACGCGGAACCGGAGCGCATCGTGATCTGCGCCGGTTTCGTGCAGGCACTGAAGCTGATGGGGGTGGTGCTGCGCGAGCGGCGGGTGCGGGAGGTGGCCGTCGAGTCGTACGGACTGGACGTGCACTGGCGGCTGCTCGCGGACGCGGGGCTGCGCATGCCCTGTCTGCCGGTCGACGGACTCGGGGCCCGGACGGGCGAACTGGCCGGGCTGCGCGGGGTGGGCGCGGCCCTGATGACGCCCGCGCACCAGTTCCCGACGGGGGTGCCGCTCCATCCCGACCGGCGGGCCGCGGCGGTCGACTGGGCGCGCGGTACGGGCGGGCTGATCCTGGAGGACGACTACGACGGCGAATTCCGCTACGACCGGCAGCCGGTCGGCGCGCTCCAGGGACTCGACCCCGAACACGTCGTGCACCTGGGGACGACGAGCAAGTCGCTGGCGCCGGGACTGCGGCTGGGGTGGATGGTGCTGCCGGAGAGCCTGGTGGGGGAGGTGGCCGAGGCGAAGGGGCTGAGCGACTGGTCGTCGAGTGCGCTGGAACAGCTGACGCTCGCGGAGTTCATCGAGTCGGGCGCGTACGACCGTCATGTGCGCTCGATGCGACTGCGCTACCGCCGGCGTCGCGACCAGCTCGTCGCGGCGCTGGCGGATCAGGCCCCCGGTGTCCGGATCAGCGGTATCGCCGCCGGGCTGCATGCCGTCCTCGAACTCCCGGAGGGCAGCGAGGCGTCGGTACTGCGGGCGGCCGCCTGGCAGGGGCTGGCACTGGAGGGCTTCTCGCGCTTCCGGCACCCGGACGCGGCGCCGGTGCGCGACGCGCTGGTCATCGGCTACGGGACGCCGACCGACAGTGCTTGGGCGGGCGCGCTGGAGGCGCTGTTGCGAGTGCTGTCATGAGGCCGGTCGGAAACGCGGAAGACCCGAAGGTGATGGGCCGACGCCCCCGACTCAAGGGGCGTGCAGTCCCAGCCAGTAGGGGCTGATTGCGCCCGCGCGCAGGAAATTGAGCACGAAGCGCGGGGCGCCATGAACGTCCAGCTTCTCCGAACCGGCGACAGCCCGGGCGAACGGGCGTGGCGGGAGGGAAGACCGTGATTCTCTCGGCTCGCCTCGGGGCCGGGGACTAGTGTCGCGAGCATGGTCGAACACGATGCCCTCAGTGCCACCCGCGAGGCTTATGACGCTGCTGCCCCCACCTATGCGCAACTGTTCCGCGACACGCTGCGTGACAGTCCCCTGGACCGCGCGATCTTGGGTGCCTTCGCCGAAGTCGTAAGTGCGAGTGGGAACGGTCAGGTCGCGGACCTGGGGTGCGGGCCTGGTCATATCACTGCTTATCTGGATGAGTTGGGGCTGGCGGCGTTTGGCGTCGACGCCTCTCCTGCGATGATCGAGTTGGCTCGACAGGCCTATCCGGGCCTGCGGTTCGACGTGGGCTCGATGGCCGCGTCGGACATCGCTGACGGCGTGCTGGGCGGCGTGCTCTCACGTTGGTCCATCATCCACACTCCGCCGCAGGAACTCCCCGTCATCCTGGCGGAGTTCCACCGCGTGCTGGCACCTGGCGGTCACCTTTTGGTCGGCTTTTCGGCAAGCGGTGATCCGTCTCACCCGACGCAGGTCTTCGATCACGCAGTCGTGCCGGCCTATCGGTGGTGGCCTGATCACCTCGCCGCGATGCTGCGCACGTCCGGGTTGGCCGAGGTGGCCCGGATGGTTCGCGAGCCTCAGCCCACCGACCGGCGGCAGTTCCAGGAGATTCAACTGCTCGCCCGTAAAGGCCAGGCAGAGGCTGCCTGAGCGAACACATGAGCGCATCCAGCTTGTCGGACGGAGGTCCGCCAGGCTCCGGGCGTCGATTCGTGATCAGGGCTCACCGCCCGTTCGAGCTCCGATCTGGTCGAACGAGGGCACCCCGAGGAACACCCAAAATGCCTGCGCTCCTGTCGGGCGTCGAGCTGGGCGATCTTCTCTTCTGTGCAGTGCTTGCCGCGCCCCGGACATCACGGACTTTGCGGGACCGTCGGCCTGTCCGGTTCGGCGGCGTCCGCCGGGGCCTCGCCGAACCGGGCCAGGGCCAGCGCACCCGCCACCGCCACCACGAAACCGGCGACCGCCAGTCCGCCGAGGCCGGCACGCGTACGGTCTCCGAGCCAGATGACGCCCACCAGCGCCGGGCCGATCGTCTCGCCGATCACCATGCCGGCCGTCGCCGTCGTCACCGAACCGCGCTGCAGCGCCGAGGTGAGCAGCAGGAACGCCGAACCGCCGCCCAGCAGCAGCGCGTACACCGCGGGGTTGGCGAGCAGCGCCGTCGGGGACAGGTTGTCGATCAGCCGGACGGCGACCTCCACCACCCCGAACCCGCACCCCGCGCCGAGCCCCAGGACGAGCGCCCGCGGCTTGTCCGGGAGGCGTCCGGCTCCCGCGCCGATCAGCAGAATGCCCAGCGAGATCCCCAGCATCCACCAGCTCAGGGCCGGTGGACCGGCCGCGTGGCCCTCGCCGCCGGAGGCGAGCCCCAGCATGCCCAGGCCCGCGCAGACGACCCCGACCGCGGTCCACTCGACGCCGCTCAGCCGCACGCCGAGAAGCCGGGCGGCGACCACCGCCGTCACCGCGAGACTCGCCGCCAGGGCGGCGCCCACGACGTAGATCGGCAGGGACCGCAGGGCGACGATCTGGAGCACGAAACCGCAGCCGTCGAGGGCGAGTCCGGCTACGTAGCGCCACTGGCGCAGCGCGCGCAGCAGCAGCGCGGGATCGACCCCCGCGCCCGACCCCGGCTCGGCGGCGGCCCGCGAGGCGACCGCCTGGAGTACGGAGGCCGTACCGAAGCAGACAGCGGCGCCGAGCGCGCAGATCATCCCGAGGAGCACATCAAGGACTCTACTCGCGGACGTTCGGTGGACCCGCTTCCCGCCGAAACCAGCAGGCCATTAATCTGACAAGTAGCCGTACTGGCTTGATTCGTACGACGGGGGAGACGGAAACATGGCCACACGAAGGCTGAGGTCGAGCACGGTGGTGCTCGGGGGCATGGGGGTGCTCGCGGCGATGATCACCTCCTGCGGCGCGGAACCGGACAAGCGGTGTGTCGACCCGCTGACCCAGAACAAGCTGCCGAGTTACGAGTGCAAGAACGGCAGCGGCAAGGGCTCGTACTACTACGGCGGCAGCAGCAAGAACGGCAAGGTGCAGGGCGGCAGCTTCAACAAGTCCGCCGTCGACCGCGGCGGCTTCGGCTGCTCGGGCACCGGCGGCGGCTGAACCCGGCATGGAACGCCACACCACGCGACCACGTCCCGACTGGCAGCGGACGGTGGAGGAGCAGGGGCTCGTCTACCCGCTCACCCGCTACCCCGACGGGTCCCTGCGTCCCTACTGGGACGAGAGTGCGTATTACGTCTTCTCGCTGCCCGAGGTCGAGGCGCTGGAGGACGTCGTCGAGGAACTGCACACCATGTGCCTGGCCGCGGCCGCGCACATCGTGGAGCGGGAGCGCTTCGCCGAACTCGGCGTCACCGACCCCCGGCTGGCCGCGCTGATCGCCCAGTCCTGGCAACGCCGGGGCGAACTGCCGTCCCTGTACGGCAGGTTCGACCTCCGCTACGACGGAACCGGCCCGGCGAAGATGCTGGAGTACAACGCGGACACCCCCACCTCCCTGGTGGAGGCCGCGAGCGCCCAGTGGTTCTGGATGGAAGACCGCTTCCCGGGCGCCGACCAGTGGAACTCCCTGCACGAACGTCTCGTCGCGGCGTGGCGGCGCCAGGCCGCCCTGCTGCCGCCGGGACCGCTGCACTTCGCGCACTCCGACGGGGACGAGCTGGGCGAGGACCTGATGACCGTCGCCTATCTGCGGGAGACCGCCGAACAGGCCGGCATCGACACGGAGGCGCTCTCCGTCGAGCAGATCGGCTGGGACCGGCTGGCCGGGCGGTTCGTGGACGAGCGGCTCCGCTTCATCCGCAGCTGCTTCAAGCTCTACCCGTGGGAATGGCTGGCGACCGACCGGTTCGGTCCGCACGTACTGGACACCCTCGACAACGGCGGCGGCACCGGCACCACCTGCTGGATCGAGCCCGCCTGGAAGATGCTCCTCTCCAACAAGGCGCTCCTGGCGATCCTCTGGGAGCTCTACCCCGGCCACCCGAATCTGCTCCCCGCCTACCTCGACGGCCCCCGCGAACTCGCGGCGACGGGTGCGGGTGCGGGGGAGGGCGCGGGCTATGTCGCCAAGCCGCTGCTCGGCCGGGAGGGGGCCGGAGTCACGATCCATGAGCCGGGAAGCCCCGCCGTGCTGCGGGACGAGCCGTGCTGCTATCAGGAACTCGCGGCCCTGCCGGACTTCGACGGCAACCGGGTGGTGCTGGGGGCGTGGGTCGTCCAGGACGAGGCGGCCGGGCTCGGCATCCGGGAATCGGCGGGGCTGGTCACGGACGAGTACGCCCGCTTCCTGCCCCACGTCATCCTCTAGTGCCGCGACGGGGCAAAGCTTGCCGGGAGGGGGCAAAGCTTGCCGGGAGGGGGCACTGGTTCCCGGCCCGGCGGCCCGGGCCCAGGGCTCAGCCGCGCAGGACGCCGCGGAGCTGCTCCAGCCCCCAGTCCAGGTCCTCCTTGCTGATCACCAGTGGCGGGGCGATCCGGATCGTCGAGCCATGGGTGTCCTTGACCAGCACCCGGCGGTCCATCAGCTTCTCGGAGATCTCCCGGCCGGTGCCGTGGTTCGGCGCGATGTCGACGCCCGCCCACAGCCCACGTCCCCGTACCTCCGTCACCGCACCCCCGCTCAGCAGCAGCCCCAGCTCCTGGTGGAGGTGTTCGCCCAGCTCGGTCGCCCGCTGCTGGAATTCGCCGGTACGGAGCATTGCGATGACCTCCAGCGCGACCGCGCACGCGAGGGGATTCCCGCCGAACGTCGAACCGTGCTCACCGGGCCGGTACACCCCGAGCACGTCCTGCGAGGAGACGACCGCTGACACCGGCACCACACCACCGCCCAGCGCCTTGCCGAGCACATACATGTCCGGCACGACACCCTCGTGCTCACAGGCGAAGGTCTTCCCGGTCCGGCCCAGGCCCGACTGGATCTCGTCCGCGATGAACAGCACGTTCCGCTCCCGGGTGAGCTCGCGCACCCGGGGGAGATAGCCGGGCGGCGGCACCAGCACCCCCGCCTCGCCCTGGATCGGCTCCAGCAGCACCGCCACGGTGTTCTCGGTCATCGCCTCCGCGAGCGCGGTCAGATCCCCGTACGGCACGATCTGGAACCCCGGCGTGTACGGGCCGAAGTCCTCCCGCGCCTCCGGGTCCGTGGAGAAGCTGATGATCGTCGTCGTCCGGCCGTGGAAGTTGTTCGAAGCGACAATGATCTTCGCCATGCCGTCCGGGACGCCCTTCACCCGGTAGCCCCACTTGCGGGCGGTCTTCACCGCGGTCTCCACGGCCTCCGCGCCGGTGTTCATCGGCAGCACCGTCTCCATGCCGCACAGCTCGGCGAGCTGGGTACAGAAATCGGCGAACCGGTCGTGATAGAAGGCGCGCGAGGTGAGGGTCACCCGCTCCAGCTGGGCCCTGGCCGCGTCGAGCAGGCGCTGGTTGCTGTGGCCGAAATTGAGCGCCGAGTATCCGGCGAGCATGTCGAGATAGCGCCGACCCTCGACATCGGTCATCCAGGCTCCGTCCGCCGAGGCGACGACGACGGGCAGCGGATGGTAGTTGTGCGCGCTGTGCGCCTCGGCGGAGGCGATGGCAGTTTCCGTGGTCGACACGGGATCTCCGTTCATCGTGCGGCGTGGGCGGGGATGGTGCCCACTTTGTATCGTCGGTCGGAACCGTGGCGAGGAAACCTTCACATCACGGCGCGCCCGTCCACCGCCGGTACGGCTTTGTCCACCGCTGGTGCGGTTCCTGCCACTGCCGGTACGGCTCCGGCGGCTGTCCCCACCCCTCGCCCATCCCTTCACCACCGGCTGCCGGAGATCGGTTCCGTACCTGAGACAATGGGGCACATGGCCTCTGAACGCCCCCGCGTGCTCTCCGGAATCCAGCCCACCGCAGGCTCGTTCCACCTCGGCAACTACCTCGGTGCGGTCCGCCAGTGGGTGGCGCTGCAGGAAACCCACGACGCCTTCTACATGGTCGTGGACCTGCATGCGATCACCATTCCGCAGGACCCCGCGGAGCTGCGCGCGAACACCCGGCTCGCCGGCGCCCAGCTCCTCGCCGCCGGTCTCGACCCGGAGCGCTGCACGCTCTTCGTCCAGAGCCACGTTCCCGAGCACGCCCAGCTCGGCTGGGTCATGAACTGCCTCACCGGCTTCGGCGAGGCGTCCCGGATGACGCAGTTCAAGGACAAGTCCGCCAAGCAGGGCGCCGACCGCACCACGGTCGGTCTGTTCACGTACCCGATGCTGATGGTCGCCGACATCCTGCTGTACCAGGCCGACCAGGTCCCGGTCGGCGAGGACCAGCGCCAGCACCTGGAGCTGACCCGTAACCTGGCGGAGCGGTTCAACGGCAGCTACGGCGACACGTTCACCGTGCCGGACCCGTACATCCTCAAGGAGACGGCGAAGATCTACGACCTTCAGGACCCGTCGGCGAAGATGAGCAAGTCGGCGGCCACCCCGAAGGGCCTGATCAACCTTCTCGACGAGCCGAAGACCACCGCCAAGAAGGTGAAGAGCGCGGTCACCGACACCGACACGGTCATCCGCTTCGACCGGGCCGAGAAGCCCGGCGTCAGCAACCTGCTGACCATCTACTCCACACTCACCGGCACCGGTATCGCGGATCTGGAGCAGAAGTACGAGGGCAAGGGCTACGGTGCGCTCAAGACCGACCTCGCCGAGGTCGTGGTCGAGTTCGTCACACCGTTCCGCACCCGCACCCAGGAATACCTGGACGACCCGGAGACCCTGGACTCGATCCTGGCCAAGGGCGCGGAGAAGGCCCGCTCCGTCGCGGCCGAGACCCTGGCCCGGACGTACGACCGGATGGGCTTTCTGCCCGCGAAGCACTGAGTCCAAGGACCCTGGCGGTTTCGCGGTCGCAGGCGTCACACTGGCGACGGGAAGTTGATCCGATAGATGGCTGAAAACAGGCCATCGATCATCGAGGACCATCGGCCCCCGGGTCATCGACCACCGGGGACCATCGACATCGAGGATTGAGGAGAACGACGTGGGGACCGTAACGCTCGGCGTTTCGATCGCGGTCCCGGAGCCCTACGGCAGCCTGCTCCAGGAGCGGCGCGCGAGCTTCGGGGACCCCGCCGCGTACGGCATTCCCACCCACGTCACGCTCCTCCCGCCGACCGAGGCCGCGGCGGCCGACCTGCCCGCGATCGAGGCGCATCTCGCCCAGAT
The DNA here is from genome assembly GCF_045207325.1 of Streptomyces sp. NBC_00846. Classification (NCBI taxonomy): domain Bacteria; kingdom Bacillati; phylum Actinomycetota; class Actinomycetes; order Kitasatosporales; family Streptomycetaceae; genus Streptomyces; species Streptomyces sp. NBC_00846. The sequence goes on from NZ_CP108846.1 coordinate 4,685,237, forward strand.
CGCGACGGGCGGCCGCCCCTTCCCGATGCGGCTGTCCGGCACGGGGACCTTCCGTCCCCTCTCGCCGGTCGTCTTCGTCCAGGTCGTCGAAGGGGCCTCGGCCTGCATGTGGCTGCAGAAGCGGGTCAGGGACACCTCCGGGCCGCTGGTGCGCGAGCTCCAGTTCCCGTACCACCCGCACGTCACCGTGGCGCACGACATCCCCGAGCAGGCGATGGACCGGGCGTACGAGGAGCTCGCCGACTACGAGGCCGCCTGGACCTGCGGTTCCTTCGCGCTGTACGAGCAGGGCCGGGACAGCGTCTGGCGCAAGATCAACGAGTTCCCGTTCCGCGCCGGGGACGACGCGCCCGCCGTGCCCGCGCAGGGCGGCTCTTCCGTGGACAAGCCCTCCCTGCAACCCTGAGCGCGCACCCCTGAGCGCCCCGGCCGCCGCCCGCTCAGACCGGCAGCCGCCGGAACAGCGGGCGTGGCACATGCCGCAGTGCCGACATCACCACCCTTAGTGCCCCCGGCACCCACACCGTCTCCGAACGCCGCCGCAGTCCCGTCACGATCGCTGCCGCGACCTCGTCGGGGGTCGTGACGAGGGGCGATGCCTCCAGCGGTGCAGCGGCGAACCGTGCCGCGGTGACCCGCAGCGTCGCGGGGCGGACCGCCGTTTTCGGCCGTACGACTCCGGGACGTACGACCATCACATGCACTCCCGTGCCCCGCAGCGCGTCCCCCAGGCCCTGCGTGAACGCGTCCAGGCCCGCCTTGCTGGAGCCGTAGATGAAGTCGGCCCGGCGGACGCGTTCGCCGGCCACCGAGGACAGCACCACCAGCGAGCCGTGCCCCTGCGCCTGGAGCGCGCCGGCGCACACCAGCCCGGCGGAGACGGCCCCCGTGTAGTTGGTCTGCGCGACCCGGACCGCGGAGAGCGGCTCTTCCTCGTCACGCTCCTGGTCGCCCGCGATACCGAAGGCGAGGAGCACCATGTCGATGTCGCCCTCGGTGAAGATCTTGCCGAGGGTGGTCTCGTGGGATGCGGAGTCGAGGGCGTCGAAGTCGACCGTACGGACGTCGGCGCCCCGGGCGCGCAGTTCGGCTGCGGCCGAGTCGAGGGCGGGGGAGGGACGGCCGGCCAGCCAGACCGTACGGGTCCGGCGGGCGATCAGCCGGCGTGCGGTGGCGAGCGCGATCCGGGACGTGCCACCGAGAACGAGCAGGGACTGCGGGGCACCGAAGGCGTCCTTCACGGGAACGCTCCTTGCAGACGAGGGGAACAGGAGGGCAGAAGACGGCGGGAGGCGGTGGGAGACGGCAGAAGACGGCAGAAGACGGCAGGAGACGGCAGGAGACGGCGGAAGGCGGCAGGAGACGCCGGAAGGCCGCAGTAGTCGCAGCAGCAGCGGTCACCGTGGCCGCAGCCGTCCTGGTGATCACAGCGGCGGCACCGCCGTCACAGCGCCAAGCGGCGTGACAGGTCCGAGCGGAACGCTCCGTTCGGGTCCAACTCGGCGCGCAGTGACCGGAAGTCGGCCAGCCGCGGATACATCGCGGCCAGCATCTGAGGCCGCAGCCGGGAGTCCTTCGCCAGGCAGACCCGGCCCCCCGCCTCCGCCACCTCCTCGTCCAGCGAATCCAGGAACCCGGCCAGACCGGGCAGCGCGGCGGGCAGACCGAGCGCGAGCGTCCAGCCGGGCATCGGGAACGACAGCCAGCCCGCATCCCCGGCGCCGAACCGCTTGAGGACGGCGAGGAACGACGGGCAGCGTCGCTGCGAGAGGCGGCGCACGATCCGGCGCAGCGCCTCCTCCTGGCCGTGCCCGACGACGAACTGATACCGCACGAATCCGGCTCGGCCACGGATCCGGTTCCAGTGCGGCAGGCCGTCCAGGGGGTGGAAGAACGTGGACAGTCTCCGGAGTTCGCCGATGCGGTACGCGGGGGCGCTGCGGTACCGGAACTCGTTGAGGAGGGCCACGGACGTGCGGCCGAGCAGCCCCTCCGGTACGAGGCCGGGTGCCGCCGGCAACTGTCCAGGGCGGAACGCGAGCGCTGCGCGCCGGGCGCGGAGCGGGAGCGCGTACCGGGGTACGTGCTCCCCCCGGGTGAGGACGGAGCGCCCCGTCGCACGGCCGCGGGCGAGCAGATCGACCCAGGCGGCCGAGTAGCGGTAGCGGTGGTCCCCGGCGGAGAGCCTGGCCAGCAGGTCGTCCAGATCGACGGCCCGTTCGGTGTCGACCGACATCCATGAGCTGGTGACGCGGTGGAGCCGCAGCGTGGCCGAGAGGATCACGCCCGTCAGGCCCAGCCCGCCCGTGGTCGCGTCGAAGAGGTCGGTGCCGGGCCGGACCGTACGGATCTCGCCGTCGGCGGTCAGCAGCTCCAGCTCCCGGACGTGCCGCGAGAAGGAGCCGGAGAGGTGATGGTTGCGGCCGTGGACGTCGGCGCCGATCGCGCCGCCCACGGTGACCTGGCGGGTGGCCGGCGTGACGGGGACGAACCAGCCGAGCGGCAGCAGGACTTCCATCAGCCGGTGCAGGCTGACCCCGGCGTCGCAGACCGCCAGGCCCGCCCCGGCGTCGATGGTGCGGATCCGGTTCAGCGCGGTCATGTCGAGGACGGAACCGCCCGCGTTCTGCGCTGCGTCGCCGTGAGCCCGGCCGAGGCCCCGGGCGATGGAGCCACGGGGCCCGCAGCCGCGTACCGTGGCCGCCGCCTCCTCGTAGGTACGGGGGCGAAAGCGCAGGGCGGCCGTCGGAGCGGTACGGCCCCAGCCGGTCAGGGACACGGTGTCGACAGACATGACGGTGACCGTATCGCCCGAGAAAACCCTTTCGAGGGATTTGTTACAACACTCACCGGTATGGGTGACTGAGGGAGTGTCGGCCCGTACGGCGGTGAACGAACCTCCGGATTTCCGCGCCCGGGAGGGTAGTCGTACGACATGGACTGGCTGAAAAACCTCCCTGTCATCGGGCCGATCGTCTCCCGGCTGATGGCGACGCACGCCTGGCGCTCGTACGAGACCCTCGAACGGGTCCACTGGGCCAGACTCGCCGCCGCGATCACCTTCATCAGCTTCCTGGCGCTCTTCCCGCTGATCGCGGTCGGCGCGGCGATCGGTGCCGCGCTGCTCTCCACCGAGCAGCTCCACACCATCGAGAACGAGCTCACCGAGCAGGTGCCGGGCATCTCCGACCAGCTCGGCATCGGCGATCTGGTGGCCCACGCGGGGACGGTCGGGGTGGTCGCCGGTGCGCTGCTGCTCCTCACCGGTGTCGGCTGGATCGGCGCGCTGCGGGGCTGTCTGCGCGCCGTGTGGGGCATGGACGACGTGGACCAGGGCAACCCCGTCATCCGTAAGCTCAAGGACGTCGGGCTGCTGCTCGGTCTCGGCGGGGCGGCGCTCGCGACGCTCGCCGTCTCCTCGGCTGGCTCCGTCGCCGTCGGCCGGACCGCCGGTCTGCTGGGCATCTCGGACCACGGCGCGGGCGGTGTGATGCTGCAGGTGGCCACCCTGGTCGTGGCGGCCATCGCCGACTTCCTGCTGCTGCTCTACCTGCTGACGCTACTGCCCGGCGTCGAGCCCCCGCGGCGCAGGCTGCTGGTCGCCGGGGTGATCGGCGCGATCGGCTTCGAACTGCTCAAGCTGCTGCTCGGCAACTACATGAAGAGCGTCGCGACGAAGAGCATGTACGGCGCCTTCGGCGTGCCGGTCGCGCTGCTGCTGTGGATCAACCTCACCTCGAAGCTGCTGCTGTTCTGCGCCGCCTGGACGGCGACGCGGAGCAGCGAGGAAAGCGGGAAGGGCGTGGCGGCCGTCAGCGACGAGGGAGGCGACGCACCAGGTCCGGCAGCGGCCAGCGCCGGTTGACCAGGAACACCGCGCCGGCCAGCAGCACCAGGGCGCCTCCGGCGATCCCGAGCGCGATCCCGATGCCCCCGCCGCCCCCGCCGGTGGCGGCGGCGGCCTTGGCGGCCGGCGAGGAGCCGTTGCCGCCACCGCTCTTCCCGCTCGCCGCCGGGCCCTTCCCCGTCCCGGTGTCCGTCCCGGTACTGGCGGACCTCGGCGGCACCAGCTCGCCCACCGGGGTCACCTTGCCGCTCGCGTCGAAGCCCCAGTCGAGGAGGCCGGCAGCCTCCTTGTAGACGGCGTGCGGTTCTTTGGAAGAGGGGTTCATGACGGTGACGAGCAGCACCTTGCCGTCGCGTTCGGCGACGCCCGTGAAGGTGTTGCCCGCGTGGGTGGTGTAGCCGTTCTTGACGCCCGCGATGCCCTTGTACGCGTCGACGCCGTCCGCACCGGTGAGCAGCCGGTTGGTGTTCTGGATCCCGAAGCTCTGGCGCTTCCCGTTCTTCTTCTCCGCGCCGGGGAACTGCGCCTCGGCCGTCGCGCAGTACTCCCGGAAGTCCGCCTTCTGCAGACCGCTGCGGGCGAACAGCGTCAGGTCGTACGCGCTGGAGACCTGGTCGGGCGCGTCGTACCCGTCGGGCGACACCACCGTCGTGTCGAGCGCCTGCAACTCCTCCGCGTGCGCCTGCATGTCGGCGACGGTCTTCGGGACGCCGCCGTACATCGCGGACAGCACGTGCACCGCGTCATTGCCCGAACGCAGGAACACCCCGAGCCACAGGTCGTGGACCGTGTAGCTGAGGTGCTCCTTGACGCCGACCAGGCTGCTGCCCTCGCCGAGATCCGCGAGGTCCTCGGCCTGCACCGTGTACGTCCGGGTCTTCGGCTGCAGAGCGGGCATCACGGTGTCCGCGAAGAGCATCTTCAGGGTGGAGGCGGGAGGCAACCGCCAGTGCGCGTTGTGCGAGGCGAGCACCTGGCCGTTCTCCGCGTCCGCGACGATCCAGGACCTGCCCGTGAGCTTCTCGGGCAGTACCGGGGCGCCGGGGCCGAGCTCTACCTGCGTGCCGGTCCGGCCCAGTAGTTCGCCACCGACCCGGGACATGACGGCGGGCGGTTTCGGCTGGTTGTCGGAGGTGTCCTTGTCGACCGCCGACGCCGGGCTGACGACAAAAGTGGACAACAAGGCGGCAGAGGTGATCGTCAAAGAGATCTTTTTCAGAGCGGGCACGGTCGGAAACGTACAGGGCGAAGGTGTGGATGGGGATACGGACGCCTTGACCCGCCGTGCGAGCCGCCGGGACAGCCCACCCCGGGCGAAGCCGCCGGAGCGCGGACGGGATACTGGAACGATGAAGCTCAGCCGCCCGGTCTCCTGGTTCCTGCTCGTGTTCGGGGTGTGGAGCTGGTTCATCTGGGTCACCTTCGTCAAGAACCTCTGGAAGGACGGCAGCGGACTCGCCTTCGACGACGCGGGTGACCCGACTGCGTACTTCTGGGTGCATCTGCTGCTCGCCATCACTTCCTTTCTCCTGGGGACGGTCATCGGTGTGATCGGGTTCCGTGGCGTCAGGGCACTGCGCCGAGAACGTGCCTGACAGACCGCACGACAGGCGGAGGAGTCGCACATGGCAGTGGCCGGTCTCGCGCTGACGGCGGTCGTGGTCCTCGCGCTGTTCGTCGCCGTGCACCGCTATCTGTGGCGCCGCTTCGTCGGCGACACGACCGCCGAGGGCAGTGCCCTGCGCCGAGTCGGCACGGTGGCCGCGTACCTCCTGCCGCTGCTGAGCGTCGGCGCCCTGGTCTCCGGCCGTACGGGCGCGCCCTTCTGGCTCCAGCGGGTGCTGGCCTGGCCGGGCTATCTGTGGCTGGCCGCGCTGCTGTACCTGACACTGGCTCTGCTGGTGGGTGAGCTGGTACGGCCGATTCTGCGCCGGGTTCTCGCGAGGCGCGCACCTGGGTCGGACGGGACGTATCGACCTTCCGCGGCGGAAGTGCCCGAGTCGGCGGCCGTGTCCACGGCCGCCGGCAGCGAGCCCTCCGCCGTTCCCGCCGCCGGCAGTGAGTCCTCCGCCGTTCCCGCCGCCGACACCCTCGTCGCCGTCGCCGCCCCGGACCACCGCCCCGCCGCACCCACGCGTCGGCTGTTCGTCGCGCGGGCCGTCGGGGGCGCCGCCGCCGTCGCCGGACTCGGCACGGTCGGCTACGGCACGTACGGCGTACTGCGCGGGCCGCGGATCAAGCGGATCACCGTGCCGCTCGCCAAGCTGCCCCGCTCCGCGCACGGCTTCCGGATCGCCCTCGTCAGCGACATCCATCTCGGCCCGATCCTCGGCAGCGCCCACACCCGGCGGATCGTCGACACGATCAACCGGACCCAGCCGGACCTGGTCGCCGTCGTGGGAGATCTCGTCGACGGAACCGTCGCCGACCTCGGCCCGGCCGCGGAGCCGCTCTCGCGGTTGAGCGCCCCCCACGGCAGCTTCTTCGTCACCGGTAATCACGAGTATTACTCCGGTGCTGCCCAATGGGTTGATCACGTAAGGGAATTGGGTCTCCATCCCTTGGAGAATGCCCGGGTCGAGATCGCCGGATTCGATCTCGCGGGCGTCAATGACGTCGCCGGGGAGAGCGAGGGGCAGGGGCCCGACTTCCACCGCGCGCTCGGCGACCGGGACCGTTCCCGCGCCGCCGTCCTCCTCGCCCACCAGCCCGTTGTCATCGACGACGCCGTCGCCCACGGCGTCGACCTCCAGCTCTCCGGCCATACCCACGGAGGCCAGCTCTGGCCGGGCAACCTGGTGGCCGCGTTGGCCAATCCCACGGTCGCCGGCCTCGACCGCTACGGCGACACCCAGCTCTACGTCTCGCGCGGCGCGGGTGCCTGGGGCCCGCCGGTACGGGTCGGCGCACCCTCCGACATCACCGTCGTGGAACTCGCCTCCCGGCAGGCCTGACGCTCCGTCGATGGCCGGTTACGGACCCTGCGGATGGACTCCAGGTTTCAAGTGCCCAACAAAAGGCTATGAGTACCTGATTTGCTCTTCCAGATGTGAAAATCGTGTGATTGGCTGATCGCGAGCATGCGGTGATGTGCGTATCTGAGCGCGACGCCGAGGTGGGGCTGGTAAGGGAGAGCACGGCAATGCGGTCGATCCGAATACGGATTCTCGCGATTCTCGCGGTTTTGGTCATCGCAGGCGTCGGCGCCTGGCAGCTGCTCCCCTCGGGCGAGGTGAACAAGAACCCGATCGCCGTCGGCACGACGGACGAAGTCACCTCGCTGGACCCGGCGGGTGCGTACGACGCCGGTTCCTGGGCGATGTACGGCAATGTGTACCAGTCCCTCCTGACGTTCAAGTCCGGGGCGACCGTCCCCGAACTCGACGCCGCCGAGAGCTGCGGGTTCATCGGACTGAAGCTCCAGACGTACCAGTGCAAGCTGCGTGACGACCTGTCCTTCTCCAACGGCCGGAAGATCACCGCCGCCGATGTCAAGTACTCCATCGAGCGCATGGTCAGGATCAAGACGGATGTCGGTCCGTGGGTGCTGTTCCCGAGCCTCAAGAACGTGGTGGCCGACGGCCGGACCATCACCTTCAACCTGTCCAAGCGTGACGCGACCTTCCCGCAGAAGCTCGCCACGGGAGCCGGGTCGATCGTCGACCGTGAGTCGTACCCGGCGGACAAGCTCCGGTCCGGGAACAGCGTCGACGGCTCGGGGCCGTACATCCTGAAGTCGTACCGGCCCGGCGACCTCGCCGAGTTCGTCCCCAACCCCCTGTACAAGGGTGCGCTGACGAAGACCGGAGTTCCGGTCACCGTGCGCTACTACAAGGAGTCCGACGCGCTCCAGGCGGCCTGGAAGTCCAAGCAGATCGATGTGACGCACCGTCAGCTTCCGCCGGCCGCAATCATCGCGCTGAACCCGGGCGATCCCGACCTGCACGTCACCGAGGCGGACAGTGCCGAGATCCGCAACCTCGTCTTCAACGTCCGCGAAGGCACCCCGTTCGCCGACAAGAAGGTCCGGCAGGCCATCGCGTCGATCATCGACCGCGGACCGCTGGTGACCGACGTCTACAAGGGCACGGTCGAACCGCTCTACTCGCTGATCCCGCAGGGCTACATCGGGCACAGCACACCGTTCTTCGACGCCTACCCCGCGCCCGATCTCGCGCGCGCCAAGAAGCTGATGCAGGAGGCCGGTGTCCAGACGCCGCTGCACTTCACCTTCGGCTACCGCGGCGGCGACGAGGCGTACACGAAGGAGACCGCGGAGCTGCGCCGCCAGCTGGAGGCGACCGGACTGTTCAAGGTCTCGGTCAAGTCCGTCGAGTGGACGAAGTTCCAGAAGGAGTACGCGGCCGGCAAGTTCGACGCGTACACCGTCGGCTGGCTCCCCGACTACCCGGACCCCGACACCTTCAGCCAGCCGCTGGTCGGCCGCGACGGCAGCCTCCACAACGGCTACTCCAGCAAGAAGGTCGACGACCTGATCGGCGCCACGCTGGAGTACAGCGACCGCAGCCGTACCTCGGCGGACTACAAGGAGCTCCAGGCGATCGTCGGCGAGGACGTGCCGCTGGTGCCGCTGTGGCAGAAGAAGGACTACGTCGTCAGCACGATCGACGTCTCCGGTTCGCAGTACCTCTCGGACGGCACCGGCATCTGGCGGCTGTGGGAGCTGAGGCGGCTCTGACGGCCCGGCCCGCCGGGCCCGGAGAGGCCGTCGGGTCAGGCGCCCGTCGGGTCAGGGCCCGTCGGGTCCGGCGCCTCTCGGGCCGGACGCTTCGCGACGCCGGGCAGGAACTCCTCCAGCACCTCGTGAATCTGCCGCACCAGCGGCCGCAGCACCCGGAACCGGGAGAGCGCGATGGCGCGGGCACCGATCGGGGCGGCGCGCTCGACCAGGCGTCGGCTGCGTTCGGTGTGCTCGGTCCGGTCGTACACCCAGAACAGCACCAGGCCCATCTGTATCAGCCACATCAACTGCGGCAGCAGCTCGGCCAGTTCGGGATCTGTCCTGGTGTCGGAGTCGGCCAGGCACCGCCGGTGGATGGAGATCGCCGCCTCGCGGGCCGCGACCGATTCCGCCGAGAACGGGCTGAGCGGGCTCTCCGGGTCGGCGGCGTTCTTGAAGAACTGGGCGGCGAAGCGGTGGTACGGCTCCGCCACGTCCAGCCACGTGAGCAGGACCCCGCGCATCCGCACCGCGAGGTCCTTGTCGCCGTCCAGGACCGGCTGCACCGCCGCTTCGTGTTCGGCGGCGAGCCGGTCGTAGAAGCCCTGGACGAGGTGTTCCTTGTTCGTGAAGTAGTAGTAGGCGTTCCCGACAGAGACACCGGCCTCCTGGGCGATCGCCCGCATCGTCGTCTTGTCGTAGCCGCGTTCCTGGAAGAGCCGGAGCGCGGTTTCGAGGATGAGTGTGCGGGTCTGCTCGCTCTTGGGAGCCTTGACTTCCTTCACGTCCTTCGCTTCCTTCACCACAGTCCCGAGGGTATCCGCCCCGGTCAGTCGCCGGATCCCGGGACTGCGCAGGCGCCGTCCCCGGAGCCGTCACCGCACGGCGCCGCGGTCAGCGAGCGGTACTTCGCGGCGGCGAGCACGGTCGCCCGGGCGAACGGGCGACCCGCCGGGGTGGTCAGCCAGTGGGCCCTGGGCCGGTGTTCGGCCAGTGCCCAGAGGCAGACGATCCACGCGTCGGTCCCGCGGTAGATCTGCCCCCCGTCGCCGATCAGCGTGATCTCCTCCAGCGTCCCGGCGTGGTCGAGCCCGGGGAAGCGGCGGCGCGCCTCCTCGGAGGCGGCTGGGACGAGGTCGAGCGGGACGAGCTGACGCTGCTTCAGCAGCCACTGGCGCAGGTGGCCGCAGAGCGAGCACTGCGCGTCGTACAGCACCGTGAGCCGTTCGACGGACAGCCGCCGGCCGCCGGTTCCGGTCGTCATGGCGGGCTCAGGCCTTGGCGGCGGGTGCGGCCCACGGACCATTGCCCGGCCCCGTCCAGCCCTGCGGCGGCACCGGCGGGGTCTGCTCACGCTCCATCAGACCGCGGCGGCGGATCTTGTTGAGCACGTAGACGTTGCCGAGGTGCAGCACACCGAGGACGAGCAGGACCACGCCGAGCTTCACCGAGAGCGCCTCGAAGAGCCCGCGGGCGTCCGCGACGCCGTCGTCGTTCCTCAGATAGAGGGTGACGAAGCCCAGGTTGACCAGGTAGAAGCCGACCACCAGCAGGTGGTTGACGGCATCGGCGAGCTTTTCGTTCCCTTGCAGCACATCGGCGAGGAACACCCTGCCGTTGCGGCTGAGCGTGCGAGCGACCCAGACGGTGAGCGCCACGCTGATGAGTAGGTAGATGACGTACGCGACAACAGTGAGGTCCATGCCCCACCCTCCCTTGAACGCGTTCAAAAGCTGTTGTCATGGACTGTAGACCCGTCTTTGAACATGTTCAAGTCAGTGTCTGGGTGGTCCGTCAGGTCTGCTTGCCGGGTGCGTCGAAGCGCCGTACGCCGGGCACCGTCGCCGTCGCCGGGCAGGCCGCGTCAGGGCGTAGCCGAGCGGCATCGTGCCGGGGGAGGGCAGTCGGTCGTGCGGGGGCGCGCGCACGTATGCGGGCTGTTCAACGACATGCCGCGCCGCGTCATGGTGGCCGCCGAGGACCGGGGCGGCGCCGGGTGGAACCGAGGCGCCGGGCGCTCAGCCCGATTCGCGCCCTTCATCGGTCTCCGGGTTCCTGACCACGTAATCGGCCAGCTTCGCGCGGAGTTCGTCCCGTTCCATCGCCCGTACGCGGCCGAGCGCCTCGTTCCACTGCTCGGCCGCCTGCTCCACCGACGACAGGAAACCGCGCCGCATCCGCGCGCCCGCGAGCAGCAGGGCCAACGCGGCGACCGGCCTCAGCAGCCACCGGCCGTGCACGGTCAGAGTGACATCGACGTGCCACCGGCCGGGCCCCGCCGGACGTGGCGCGAGATGCAGCCGCGCGATTCCCAGCCGGTGCTCCAGCCGTGCCGTCGCCGGGGCGTGCGCGGGAGCGGGGGTGACCGGCGCGACGGCGGCCGCCGCCCACCAGGCGGCCAGATCGAGCGACGCCTCCCCCGACACGCGGCGCAGCGACCCCGACCCCTCTGGACCCCACGCCTGTCCCTCATGTCCAGTGACACGGGCCGTTCGGGGCTGCGCAGCCGCAGCGCCATCCGCCCGCTCAGCTCCGGTGACCGCATCAGCTGCTCCACGGCGAGCACACCGGTGCGCCGCCACTCCCGTATCACCATCGCCTCCATCCCCTCGGCGTCGGCGTCGAGGGGCTCGTACCGGGCACCCGGCTGCAGATGGTGGCCCTTGGCCAGGCTGAGGCCGTCCACGGGCCGCCCGTCAGGCAGCACGATGTCCCGGCCCCGGGCCCGGGTGGACTCGATGAGATCGCAGACCAGCCCGGCGTACGCGTGGAGCCGGTCGCGATCCAGTGCGACGACGGTGACGGTGTGCTGGAGGCGGCTCATTCTGCGGCCCGTCAGATGCTCATCGAGCGGGCGGCGTTGAGCTGGGCCATCACCATCTGGAAGGCATCCGGGCCCATCGCCGGGATCATCGTCGAGTGGTGCCTGCCACCGCTGGTCACCGAGACCTGGATGAAGCCGGTCGTCTGCTTCTCCTTCATCAGGAGGAAGAGCAGACCGACCAGGCAGAGCAGTGCGAAGACGATCGCGAGCACGATCGCGACCGTCGGGATCTTCTCCTCGGTGCGCGACAGGTCCGTGGCCGTCCACACCGCGCCCTTGAGGGGCATCGTGCCGGCCGGCGTCACGATCCGGTCGTTCATGACGGTGATGTCGCCGAACGTCAGCATCGGCACACCACCGCCGGGCGGTGTGCCCGGCTGCTGCGGATAGCCGTAACCGGGCATGGTCGGCTGGGCCGCCTGGCCCGGCGGGTAGCCGGAGCCGGGGCCGGGCTGGGTCGCGGACTCGGGCAGCTGCTGCGGGTAGCCGTAGGCCGCAGTGCCCGAGCCGGGCAGGCCATGCCCCTGGCCGTCCGCGACGGTGGGCGGATTGCCCGGCTGCTGGGGAGGCCCCCACTTGTATGAGTCGTCCGCGTACGGATTCGGATCGCTCAACGTTCCCCGCTTTCGATCAAGCCTGTGCGCCCCGCGCCTTGCTGCGCCGGAGGCGGCGAACCGGCGTCCGGTTCCGCACGACCGTACCGCCAAGACCCGGACGGTGCAGCAAGAGGCCCCGCTTCCCTCACGGTTCGTGCGGAAAGCGGGGCCTCGGATGCGACAGGTGCGCCGGTGGCGGTCAGAAGCGGCGCGTGATCAGCGCCCGCTTGACCTCCTGGATCGCCTTGGTGACCTCGATGCCACGCGGGCAGGCGTCCGTGCAGTTGAAGGTGGTGCGGCAACGCCACACGCCGTCACGGTCGTTGAGGATCTCCAGACGCTGCTCGCCGCCCTCGTCGCGCGAGTCGAAGATGAAGCGGTGCGCGTTGACGATCGCCGCCGGGCCGAAGTACTGGCCGTCGTTCCAGAACACGGGGCACGAGGACGTGCACGCGGCGCACAGGATGCACTTGGTGGTGTCGTCGAACCGCTCGCGGTCCTCGGCGGACTGCAGACGCTCGCGGGTCGGCTCGTTCCCCTTGGTGATGAGGAAGGGCATGACATCGCGGTAGGCCTGGAAGAACGGGTCCATGTCGACCACGAGGTCCTTGAGGACCGTGAGGCCCTTGATGGCCTCGACCGTGATCGGCTTCTCCGGGTTGATGTCCTTGATCAGCGTCTTGCAGGCGAGCCTGTTCTTGCCGTTGATCCGCATCGCGTCGGAGCCGCAGATGCCGTGCGCGCAGGAGCGACGGAACGTCAGCGTGCCGTCGATGTCCCACTTGATCTTGTGAAGGGCGTCGAGAACACGCTCCTTCGGGTCGATCTCGATCTGGAAGTCCTGCCACTGGGCCTCGTCGGAGACCTCGGGGTTGAAGCGGCGGATCCGGAAGGTGGCCGTGATGTACGGGGAGTCGGCGAAGCCCGCCTCGGCCTGGCCGGCCTTTTCCATCGTCGGGGTAGCCATCAGTACTTACGCTCCATCGGCTGGTAGCGGGTCTGGACGACCGGCTTGTAGTCGAGCCGGATCGACTCGGTGCCGTCGGCCGCGACCTCGCGGTACGCCATGGTGTGGCGCATGAAGTTGACGTCGTCGCGGTTCGGGTAGTCCTCGCGGTAGTGACCGCCGCGGGACTCCTTGCGGGCCAGTGCGGAGGTCGCCATGACCTCGGCCAGGTCGAGCAGGTTGCCCAGCTCGATGGCCTCCAGGAGGTCCGTGTTGAACCGCTTGCCCTTGTCCTGGATGGACACGTCGAGGTAGCGCTTGCGCAGCTCGGCGATCTTGTCGACGGCCGTCTTGATGGTCTGCTCGGTACGGAACACCATCACATTGGCGTCCATGCACTCCTGCAGCTCCAGACGGATCGTGGCGACCCGCTCGGTGCCCGTCGAGTTGCGCAGCCGCTCGACCTGCTCCTCGACCATCTGCGCCGGGTTCTCGGGAAGCTCGACGAAGTCGTTCTTCGCGGAGTACTCGGCGGCACCGATGCCCGAGCGGCGTCCGAAGACGTTGATGTCGAGCAGCGAGTTCGTGCCCAGCCGGTTGGCGCCGTGCACGGAGACGCACGCGACCTCACCGGCGGCGTACAGGCCCGGGACGACGGTGGTGTTGTCGGCCAGCACCTCGCCCTCGACGTTGGTCGGGATGCCGCCCATGGCGTAGTGCGCGGTCGGCTGGATCGGGATCGGGTCCGTGTAGGGCTCGATGCCGAGGTACGTACGCGCGAACTCGGTGATGTCCGGGAGCTTGGCGTCGAGCTGCTCCGGCGGCAGGTGCGTGAGGTCGAGGTAGACGTGGTCGCCCTCGGGACCGCAGCCGCGGCCCTCACGGATCTCCGTGTAGATGGAGCGGGACACGACGTCACGGGACGCGAGGTCCTTCATGACGGGCGCGTACTTCTCCATGAAGCGCTCGCCGTCCTTGTTGCGGAGGATGCCGCCCTCACCGCGGGCGCCCTCCGTCAGCAGGATGCCCATGCGCCAGATGCCCGTCGGGTGGAACTGGAAGAACTCCATGTCCTCCAGCGGCAGGCCGCGGCGCCAGGCGGCGGCCTGGCCGTCGCCGGTCAGGGTGTGCGCGTTGGACGTCACCTTGAAGAACTTGCCGGTGCCGCCGGAGGCGAAGATGATCGCCTTCGCCTGGAAGACGTGGATCTCGCCGGTCGCCAGCTCGTACGCGACGACGCCGGCGGACTTCTTGACGCCGTCGACGTCCTGGAGCAGGAGGTCCAGGACGTAGAACTCGTTGAAGAACTCCACACCCTCCTTGACGCAGTTCTGGTACAGCGTCTGGAGGATCATGTGGCCGGTGCGGTCCGAGGCGTAGCAGGACCGGCGGACCGGGGCCTCGCCGTGGCTACGGGTGTGACCACCGAAGCGGCGCTGGTCGATACGGCCCTCGGGCGTGCGGTTGAACGGCAGGCCCATCTTCTCCAGGTCGAGGACGGCGTCGATGGCCTCCTTCGCCAGAATCTCGGCGGCGTCCTGGTCGACCAGGTAGTCGCCGCCCTTGATCGTGTCGAAGGTGTGCCACTCCCAGTTGTCCTCCTCCACGTTGGCGAGCGCGGCGGCCATGCCGCCCTGCGCGGCGCCCGTGTGGGAGCGGGTGGGGTAGAGCTTGGTGAGCACGGCGGTACGGCTGCGCTTCGTGGACTCGATGGCCGCGCGCATACCGGCGCCGCCGGCGCCGACGATGACGGTGTCGTACTTGTGGATCTGCATGATTTCCTCTGGTCCCTCTGGCCCGGCGCCTAGCGGATGTTCGGGTCGAAGGTGAAGATCACCAGCGTGCCCAGCAGGACGGTGAACACCGTGGCGGTGTACAGCAGCATCTTCAGCCAGAAGCGGGTGTTGTCCCGTTCGGCGTAGTCGTTGATGACCGTACGGAGGCCGTTGGCGCCGTGCAGCATGGCCAGCCACAGCATCGCCAGGTCCCAGAGCTGCCAGAACGGCGAGGCCCAGCGGCCCGCCACGAAGGCGAAGCCGATCTTGGAGACGCCGCCGTCCAGCACGAGCTGGATCAGCAGGTGGCCCAGGACCAGGACGACCAGGACGATGCCCGACAGGCGCATGAAGAGCCAGGCGTACATCTCGAAATTGGTGCGCGAACCCTTGGGGGTCTTGCCGGTCCGCGTGCGCGGCGGCTCGATGACCGGGGCCGGGTTCTCGACGTCGAAGAGGGAGACGCCCTCGACGGAGCCGATCGCGGCGGAGGACTCGGTGGACATTGGCCTCAGCTCCCGAAGACTGCGCGTACGGCGTGGCCGAGGACGGGGTACAGGGCCCCGACCATCAGCACGATCCAGATGCCCACGACGGACCAGAGCATCTGCTTCTGGTAGCGCGGGCCCTTGGCCCAGAAGTCCACGGCGACGATGCGAAGACCGTTCAGCGCGTGGAAGAGAATGGCGGCCACGAGGCCGTATTCGAGGAGCGCGACGATCGGCGTCTTGTACGTGGCCACGACATTGTCGTATGCCTCGGGGGAAACGCGGACGAGAGCGGTGTCCAGGACGTGTACGAACAGGAAGAAGAAAATGAGGACACCGGTGACTCGATGAGCCACCCAGGACCACATGCCTTCCCGGCCGCGGTACAGCGTTCCAGCCGGCACGGAAGAACCCTCCGGGAGCGGGGATTGGGGTCGGCCGGCTTGACTGTCGGTCTGACCCGGCCGGGTACGGTCCACCGGCCCCGGCCATCGTAGCGACGCTTTGTCGGTTCGCTCGCCCCGGGGTCTCTGGTGTGATCAAAGTGGCAATCAAACTGCCACGGACGGGCTACAGCAGACCGGTGAACACCGTTGACCGGCCCCGTTCCGTTATGAACCCGATATCAGCTCGATAATGCGGCCCCGGGCGAGTCGCCGCATTTCCTCCGCGGTGACCACCCGCTCATGGTCGGGGTCGTGGCCCAGCCTGGCCCGGATTCCGGCGAGCACCTGGTCCGGCTGTTCGGCGGGCTCGAAGCCGTCCAGGCAGATCACGAAGACATGGCCGAAGCGGCACTCGTACGCGGCGTGCGCGGCCCGCAGCGCGAGATGGGCGGAGTGCGGTGCGGCGTGATGCAGTCCGGGGGAGACCTCGGCGGCGAGCGCCTCGGCGAGATCCGCCGGGGGCAGGTCGTAGCCCGCCTCGTCGGCGGCGGCCAGCAGCGCGTCGAGGTCCGGGTAGGGGCGGTGGGCGGCCAGCCGCGCGGCCCAGCGGGGGCTGCCGGAGCACTCCAGCAGGGCGGCCTCGGCTTCGGCGGCCGGTGCGGTGTTGAAGCGGTCGAGGCCCGGGTGGGCGACCGGGCTCTGCGCAGGTCCGGAAGTCTGGACGGGTACGGCCGTCCGGGTGGCCGGTTGCCTCAGTCGCTTCGGGAGGCCGGCGTGGGACTCGCTGGACCTGGACAGCGTGGGGCTCCTCGAATCAGCGGCATCGGTGAACCTGGAGTCAGGAGTGGAACGGGGCGGGTGAGTCCAGGCGGATGCAGGGTGAAGGGAGAGTTGCGGAAGGAAGGGAGAGTTGCGGAGTGAGAGAAGTGTTGCAGGGTGAAGGGAGAGACGAATGTGCCTCAAAGCTAGCGAGGCCGGGCAACGGCCGTCCGTCGGACACGCGAACTTCACCCGGACGGGAGAGTTTCGGAACGTCCGAGGGGCCGTGAGCCAAGGAAAATGCAGCCCGGCCGGCTCCCTGTTTCTGGCTATTTCTGCTCCGCGCGCCTCTACCCGACTTCCCCCCATATCGGAGGTTTCTGACCGATGTCGCCCTCACGCGGCACTCTCGTGGCCGGTGCGGTCCTCACCGTGGCGGCCGCCACGACGATCGCCGTCGTCGTCTGGCCGGAAGGTTCCGGAAACGGACCCGCGGGGGAGTCGGGGTCCCGCACCCCCTCGGGCTCCTCGGCCGCCCCCTCGCCGACCCGGAGTTACCCGCTCTCCACCCCGCCCCGCACCATTCCCGCCGTACGCGAACACATCGCCGCCCGCGGCCCCGGCTGGCGGCCCGGCCCGGCCGCCGGGGTCGTCATCGCGCCCGGCAGCGGGACGCTCGCGGACGAGGGGCAGCTGCTCGCCCAGGAGCTGAAGATCCACTACCGGGGTGACGTCGCCGCCCGCCCGGGCGACGTGGAGCTGGCCCTCACCCCGGGCAAGGGCACCCCCGAGTCGTACACCCTCAGCACCCACGACGGACGGGTCACGATCAGCGGACCCGATCAGGCCGGCGTCTTCTACGGGACCCGCACCCTGAAACAGTCCGTGCGCGCCGACGGCGCCATGCCCGAGGGCGAGGTGCGCGACCGCCCCGACCGGCCGCAGCGCGGCCTCAACCTCGACATCGCGCGCAAGTACTACAGCGTCGCCTGGATCGAGGACCGGCTGCGCGAGATGGCCGACCTCAAGCTCAACCAGCTCGGCCTGCACTTCTCCGACGACCAGGCGTTCCGGATCCAGTCCGACACCCACCCCGAGGTGGTGTCGCCGCAGCACCTCACGAAGGCGCAGGTGCGGCAGATCCTCGGCCTCGCGGGCCGGCTGCACATCGAGGTCGTCCCCGAACTCGACTCCCCCGGCCATCTGGGCGCGGTCCTGCGGGCCCATCCCGACCTCCAGCTGCGCAATGTGTCGGGTGTGCGCTCGCCCGGATCGCTCGACATCTCCAACCCGGGGGCGGCGAAGCTCATCGACGAACTCCTCGGCGAGTTCACCGAGCTGTTCGGCGGCCGCTACTGGCATCTCGGCGCCGACGAATACCGCGCGCTGATGGCCCGGGACCCGGCCGCCTCGTACCCGCAGCTGCAACGCGCCGCCCAGCAGAAGTACGGAGCGCGGGCCGGCATCAAGGACCTCGCCACCGGCTGGCTCAACGACCGTGCGGCGGTGGTGCGTCCGCACGGCAAGCAGCCCAAGGCGTGGAACGACGGCTTCTTCCGCGACGGAGTCGTCCACGCCGACAAGGACATCGAGGTCGAGTACTGGACGGGCAGGGAGTACGGTGCCCGGCCGCCGGAGGAGTATCTGCGCGAGGGGCGGCGCGTGGTGAACCTCAACGACGAGTTCCTCTACTACGTACTGGGCCAGCCCAACAACTTCGTCTACCCCACGGGCAAGCGGATCTACGAACAGTGGACCCCGCTCGTCCTGCGCGGCACCCAGCCCGTCCCGGCGGGCTACTCCGGCCAGATCCTCGGCGGCCGGTTCGCGGTCTGGGGGGACCTCCCGAACGCGCAGACCCCGGCGCAGGTGGCGCAGGGCATCCGGATGCCGCTGCGGGCGACCAGCCAGAAGCTGTGGGACCCGCGGAAGCCGGAGCTGAGCTGGGATCAGTTCCGGGCGCTGGCCGCGCGGATCGACGGGGCGGGCTGACCGGTCCGGACCGGACCGCATTCCCCGTGGACAGGGGGGTGGGCAGGGGTTACGGTCGCATGCCGCGCGCACCGGGGAGGGGCGCGCGGTCTTTGCGTTTCGAGCTCAGATTCCTTGGGGGGTTCCACACCATGCTGTGTTCCACCTGTCGTCTCAGACCGCCGGTCACCGCGGACGGACACTGTCTTCTGTGCGCCGGACCGGCCGGGCCGGCGGCCCCGATGCCGCCGACCCCGGTCTTCGTCGCTCCGCAGCAGTACCTGCGCTCGCCGGCCGGGCTCGCGAAGGCGGTCGTCGTCCTGCTGATGGCGGTCGCCGTGGCGGATCTGCTCGCCGTGGCCGCGGGGCTGAACATCCGCCGCGTGCTCGGGAACGGACCGGAGAACGACTTCGCCACGTACGACGACGCGGAGGCGACCCTCGCGGACAATCTGTACGGGTCCGCCGGTGCGCTGCAGGGTGTCATGACCCTGGCCACCGGCATCGTCTTCATCCTCTGGTTCCGGCGCCTGCGGATGAACGCCGAGGTGTTCGACCCGAGCGTGCAGCCGATGTCGCCCGGCTGGTCGATCGGCGCCTGGTTCATCCCGTTCGCCAACCTCGTCCTGCCGCGCCGGATCGCGGGCGGCATCTGGACCGCGAGCGCCCAGACCAACCCCGACGGCAGCTGGCGCACGGTCCCGGCCACCGCGATGAATCAGTGGTGGGGGGCGTGGGTCTGCTCGCTGGCCTTCTCCTGGGTCACGTCCCGGCAGTACATGAGGGCCGAGAAGACGCAGGAGATCATCGACGCGGCGGGGCTGGTGATGGCGTCCGACGCCCTCGACATCGTGGCCGCGGTTTTCGCGATCCTTTTCGTACGCAAGCTGACCCGGATGCAGGGGGAGCGGGCGGCCCTCGGCGTGTATCCGCTGGGCGCCCGGGGGTAGCGGCACGAGGAGGCGGGCACGTGAGCGGACATCAGCACGACGAGGGCCAAACCATCGCTGGATGGGCCGGTGCCGCCGTCGCGACAGCCGGGGTCGCGGTCGTAGGCGTGGGCATCTGCGGCTGGCACCCGGGGATCTGGTCGGGGCTCGGCGTCATGGCGTCGGCGGTGCTGGTCACGTGGGGCCTGCACCTCGCGGGCTGGGGCAAACCACCCGGCCCGCGGCCTGCCGGCCAGTGGGGCCTCATGGCCCGGGACCGCGCTGCACGTGAGGGGTACGCGGGCTGCCTCGGGTGCCGGCTGGCCGGACGGCGCGGCGTTCCGGTACGCGCGGGCGCAGCGCCCGAGCCCGCCATCACCGCTTCCCGTACAGGTACTTCGGCTGACCTGTCACCCTGACGGATGCCGCGTCGAGCACCGGGCGGGCCTGGTCGATACGGCGCCGGCGCTCCAGCGGGCCGGGGAAGAAGCTGCCCGTACGGACAAGGGCAGGACCGCCGACGGCTGAATCACCGTGGCGCCGGACGGGACTTCATCAACGGCGGGACCCTCGGGCCGTACCGAACAGGGAAGTCCCGAGGGTGAATAAAAGCTGAGGAAGAACGAGGACGACCGGGGCCGCCACCCCCCACAGGAGAGGCCCCGGTCGTCTTCCGCGGGGCCGTAGGACGACCCCGTACTTCTCTCAGCGCCGTCGCTGCGTTTTCTGTCACACCGCACCGTGCCGGGAGAATGTTGCAGCTTGTACAAGCCATGGACGCGAACCCCGCGAAGGACGTAGCGTGCTGAATCGCGCAGGGTGGCGCGGCAGTGATGACCAGCTGCGATTCAGGACAGCAGGGCGGGTTGAGGGAGTGCTGGGGGACGACGCGGAGCTCACTGCCGCGGTGCTCGCGGCGCAGGACGGGGACGAAGACGCCTTCCGTACTGTGTACCGCGCGGTGCAGCCGCGGCTGCTGGGCTATATACGGACGCTGGTGGGGGAGCCGGATGCCGAGGACGTGGCGTCCGAGTCGTGGCTGCAGATAGCGCGAGACCTCGGCCGGTTCAGCGGCGACGCCGACCGCTTCCGTGGCTGGGCGGCGCGGATAGCCCGTAACCGCGCCCTGGACCATCTGCGCATGCGCGGCAGGCGCCCCGCGATCGGCGGCGACGAGTCGGAGCTGTCGGACAGGTCCGCCGAATCCGACACCGCCGACGAGGCGATGGAGGCCCTGGCCACCGGCCGCACGATGTCGCTCATCGCCCAACTGCCTCAGGACCAGGCCGAGGCCGTGGTGCTGCGGGTGGTCGTCGGCCTGGACGCGAAGAGCGCGGCACAGACGCTGGGTAAACGGCCGGGAGCGGTACGCACCGCGGCGCACCGGGGACTGAAGCGGCTGGCGGAGCTGCTGCGCACCGAAAGCGCGGGCAGCGCGGACAGCGCAAGCAACTCAGGCGGTTCGGGCGACGCTGGTGGTGCTCCCGGCGACAGGGGCGGTGCGGACGGCGCGGTCCCCGACGGCGGCGCGGGCGTCGCCGTGGACCGGGCTCCCGCGGGCGATCCGGCGGGTCCGGCCGCCCCTCGCGGGAGCGCGGCAGGTCGGACGGCGGATCTCGGCGCCGTACCCGCTCAGCGCCTTTCCCGCAAGGGTCCGGTGGCGCCGGCCGGTGTGACGCATTCGCGTCTGTCGACGCAGAAGGACATGTGATGGCCGACGAGTACTGCGAATGGCTTGACAAGGACGCGGCGGAGAAATTGCTCCGCGGTGAACCGGTCGACCCCGTTGGCGGCCACTCGTGTACGGAAGCGGAGATGCTCGCGGCAGCGCTGGACGCCGCGGCACGGGCCGCCCGCCCGGCCACCGGCGAACTGCCGGGCGAGGCCGCCGCGCTGGCCGCCTTCCGCACTGCCACGCACTCCGCGCGCGCGAGGACACAGGCCGCGAACCCGCAGGCCAAGGAGTACGCCGAACAGCCGGTCCAGCAACCGGTCGAGCAGCCCGTCGAGCCGCCGCGGACCGGCGTACTCGGCCCGGTGCACATCCGGCCCGCCTCCGGCGGCACCGCGCCGAACACCTCGGCTGCGGACCCTCGTCGTACCCGCCCGCTGCGCTGGAGCCGGCCCATCCGCTTCGGGCT
This sequence comes from Streptomyces sp. NBC_00846, assembly GCF_045207325.1. Lineage (NCBI taxonomy): Bacteria > Bacillati > Actinomycetota > Actinomycetes > Kitasatosporales > Streptomycetaceae > Streptomyces > Streptomyces sp. NBC_00846. The sequence continues at coordinate 4,706,580 of NZ_CP108846.1, forward strand.
GGCCGCCTCCTTCGCGGGCTGCGCGATCGGCGGAGTGGCCGTGGCCGCGGGCACCGGGATGCTCCCCGGACCGTTCGGCGGGCACGCCCCCGTACCGGCCACGTCCGTCTCGGTCGCGGCGACGCCCGAGGAGCTCGGCTCGGGGGCGGGCACCGACGCGAGTCCGTCGCCGCCCGTCTCCCCGGAGACGGAACCCTCTGTGCCCCCGCCGAGCTCCTCCGCCCCCACGGACGGCCGTGACAGCGGAGCGGCGGGCAAGGGCGACAAGGGCGGGAGCGGCGAGGGCCGCCGGAAGCCCGACGGCGCCGGAAGCGGGTCCTCGACCGGCACCGAGAGCGGCCAGACACCCAAGGGCTCCGGAGCCGACGCCTCCGGCGAGTGGTACGCCAAGACGCTCAAGGCCTGCCGCGACTACCGCAACGGCAAGCTGGACGACGACAGCCGGCGGAAGCTCGAAGCGCTGGCGCAGGGCGCCCGCAATCTGGACCGGTTCTGCGACCGGGTGGCCGCCAGAGCCGCGAAGGGCCAGAACGGCCAGAACGGCCAGAACGGCCAGAACGGCCAGAACAGCCAGGGCAGTCAGGGCAGTCAGGGCGGCGACAACAGCAGCGATGACGACCCGGGCGAGGACGGTGATTCGAACGGGGACGGGGTCGGGGCCGAGAGGTCCCGCGCGCTCCCGCAGATCTGGTTCACCTCCACCCCGTCGCCGTCACCTTCTCCGTCGGCCTCGAATCAGGTCTCGAATCCCGTCTCTGATCCGGTCTCGAACTCGGCCTCGGCCGTCCCGTCGGCGGTGGCCCGGGCGGTCGGCGCGGCCACGCGCCAACTCCGCTGAGAGCCGGACGCGCCAGTCCCTTGCACGCCGCCCATCGGGTGCGACGTGCGGGTGCGACATCCGGGTGTGACATTTTTCGAGGCCGTGACGCAGTACGGAATGAGCCGACTGGTCATCGGCAGCGCTCAGAGCCGGGGTTCCCCCCGTACCTGCGGCTCAGCGCAATGGCGCGGGCGGGGCACGTTCCCCCGGTCCCGTCCGCGCCCCTTTTTCCTCCGGCCGGGCCCCCGCCCTACCTGTGGACGACGACCTTGTCGCCCGTCCTCACCTGGGCGAAGAGCGCGGCGATCTTTCCCTCGTCCCGGACGTTGACGCAGCCGTGCGAGGCGCCGCTGTAGCCGCGGGCCGCGAAGTCCGCCGAGTAGTGCACCGCCTGGCCGCCGCTGAAGAACATCGCGTACGGCATGGCCGTGTGATAGATCGTCGACACGTGGTGCCGTGACTTCCAGTAGACGGAGAAGGTGCCCTCGCGGGTCGGCGTGTACTGCGAGCCGAAGCGGACGTCCATCGACGAGACGACGCGGCCGTCGATCATCCATGACAGCGTGCGGCTGTTCTTGCTGATGCAGAGCACCCGGCCCGTCATACAGCGCTTGTCCGGCTTGGCGACGGGCACGGTGGTCGGCGGGTTCAGCTCGGCGGCCGTCGGCTCGTGCGTCATGCCGAGCAGCTTCTGCCAGGTGAGGGTGTCCGTCCTGCCCGTGGTGGAGAGGCCGCGCTTGCCCTGGAAGGACCGGACCGCGGCGGCCGTGAGGGTGCCGTAGTAGCCGGTGGGGGAGCGGTCGAAGTGGCCGATCTGCCGCAGCCGGGCCTGCAGTTCCCGAACCTGCTTGCCCTGGGCGCCGCTCGTCATCAGCGTCGTGCCCTGCGGGTCCGGCTTCGGTGCGGGCGTGGCGGGGGGCTTCGAGGACGGCGACGGTGACGACGCGTCCGGCGAGGGCGACCGGCCGGCGGGCTTGGCGTCGTCGGCCGCCGTGGTCCGGGGCGGTGCCGACGGCTCGCCGTCGACGGGCTGCGCCTTGCAGCCGGCGGTCGCGGCGGCCATGGCGAGCACGGTGAGCGCCGCCGTGGCCACGTGCCGCGCCCCGCCCCGCGCCCGGCCCCGCACCTTGCCCGCCGCCCCGCCAGGCTTCCTGCCCGGTGTCTTGCCCGGCGCCCTGCCCCGTGACGCGCTTCCGCTGATGCTGCGTACCATCTCGGCCCCCTGCTTCTCCGGGTTTCTCCGGTGTCCCATTGGACGGATTCCCGCTCTGCCCGGTTGCCGAAGCCCGCGCATGATGATGGAGAGCGGCGGCGCGGGCCGCCGGGAAGGGCTGTGAGCAAGGTCCCAGCCGGTGACTCTCCACCGGTCTCGTGACCGCCGCTACAGTCCGTCACGAGAATCCTCGGTTACCAGTAAGTAGCCTTACGAGCAGCTTCAGCGGGAGGCACAGCAGATGACGCGCGAGTCGGAGTCGGGACTGCCCATCGAGCCGGTGTACGGGCCGGACGTACTCGACGGGTGGCATCCCGACGACAAGCTGGGAGAGCCGGGTGCCTACCCCTTCACGCGCGGCGTCTACCCGACGATGTACACGGGCCGGCCGTGGACGATGCGCCAGTACGCGGGGTTCGGTACGGCCACGGAATCGAACGCCCGCTACAAGCAGCTCATCGCCAACGGCACCATGGGCCTCTCCGTCGCCTTCGACCTCCCCACCCAGATGGGCCACGACTCCGACGCGGCGATCGCGTCCGGCGAGGTCGGCAAGGTCGGGGTCGCGATCGACTCGATCGACGACATGCGGGTCCTGTTCGACGGGATTCCGCTGGACAAGGTCTCCACGTCCATGACGATCAACGCGCCCGCCGCCCTTCTCCTCCTCCTCTACCAGCTGGTCGGCGAGGAGCAGGGCGTCCCGGCCCAGAAGCTCACCGGCACCATCCAGAACGATGTGCTCAAGGAGTACATCGCGCGCGGCACGTACATCTTTCCGCCCAAGCCCTCGCTCCGGCTGATCGCCGACATCTTCAAGTACTGCCGGGCCGAGATCCCGAAGTGGAACACCATCTCGATCTCCGGGTACCACATGGCGGAGGCCGGTGCCTCGCCCGCGCAGGAGATCGCGTTCACCCTCGCCGACGGCATCGAGTACGTCCGTACCGCCGTCGCCGCGGGCATGGACGTCGACGACTTCGCCCCCCGTCTCTCCTTCTTCTTCGTCTCCCGCACGACGATCCTCGAAGAGGTCGCCAAGTTCCGTGCCGCGCGCCGGATCTGGGCGCGGGTGATGAAGGAGGAGTTCGGCGCGAAGAACCCCAAGTCGATGATGCTGCGCTTCCACACCCAGACCGCGGGCGTCCAGCTCACCGCCCAGCAGCCCGAGGTGAACCTGGTGCGCGTCGCCGTCCAGGGCCTGGCCGCGGTCCTCGGCGGTACGCAGTCGCTGCACACCAACTCCTTCGACGAGGCGATCGCCCTCCCGACCGACAAGTCCGCCCGCCTCGCGCTCCGTACCCAGCAGGTCCTGGCGTACGAGACGGACGTCACCGCGACGGTCGACCCGTTCGCGGGTTCGTACGTCGTCGAGAAGATGACCGACGAGGTCGAGGCCGCCGCTCTGGAGCTGATGCTCAAGGTCGAGGACATGGGTGGCGCGGTCGACGCGATCGAGCGCGGCTTCCAGAAGAACGAGATCGAGCGCAGCGCCTACCGCATCGCCCTGGAGACCGACAGCGCGGAGCGTGTGGTGGTCGGCGTCAACCGCTTCCAGCTCGACGAGGAGGAGCCGTACGAGCCCTTGCGCGTCGACCCCGCGATCGAGGCCCAGCAGGCGGCCCGCCTGGCGAAGCTCCGCGCCGAACGCGACCAGGGCGCGGTGGACACGGCGCTGGCACAGCTGCGGAAGGCCGCCGAGGGCACGGACAACGTCCTGTACCCGATGAAGGAAGCGCTCAGGGCGCGGGCGACGGTGGGCGAGGTGTGCAACGCGCTGCGCAGGGTGTGGGGGACGTATGAGCCGTCGGACGCGTTCTGAGGGGGTGTCCACCCGCCGCTGAATCTCCACGGCCACGGTCAAGCTCATGAACAGTGGTCCCCGAAAGGAGGATGCCGTGGCCGGAATACAGCACGAGGAGCAGGTGCACGTGCAGGAACAGCCGGAGCTGACGCTCGGCGAGGCAGCCGACCAGCTTGCACGCTCGCTGCCTGGGCATCGCGTGGAGATTCTCCAGGGGAGGCTCACTGCGACACCACCGGCGGACGTATCGCCGAGATGAAGCTCTCCGTGGACCGTCTCCTCGGCGGCGACGAGGACTGACCTCGGTTCTCACCGAACCCCCCGAACGGAGTGTCGTACCCACGTGCGACACTCCGTTTCATGCTGGGTGTCACCGACCTTCCGACCTATCTCGCCGGCCTGGTGCTGATCGTTCTGCTGCCGGGGCCGAATTCGCTGTACGTGCTGTCCGTCGCCGCCCGGCGCGGCGTGCGGACCGGCTATGTGGCCGCGGCCGGGGTGTGGACCGGGGACACCGTGCTGATGACGTTGTCCGCGCTGGGGGCCTCGTCCCTGCTGCGGACGACTCCGGTGCTCTTCGCCGTCGTCAAGTTCGCGGGTGCGGGCTATCTGACGTGGCTGGCGATCGGCATGCTGCGGTCCGCGGTGGCCATGTGGCGTGATCGGCACCGGCGGGTGGCCGAGCTGACCGAGGAGAGCGCCGGGCCCGAGGCCGCCGCCGCGATGGAGCGGCCGTACCGGCGGGCGCTGGTGGTCAGCCTCTTCAACCCGAAGGCGATCCTGTTCCTGATCTCGTTCTTCGTGCAGTTCGTCGACCCCGGCTACGCCTACCCGGCGCTCTCGTTCCTGGTGCTGGGCACCCTGCTGCAGATCGCCAGCTTCCTCTATCTTTCGATGCTGATATTCGGCGGCACCCGGCTGTCCGCGGCGTTCCGCCGCCGCAGGCGGCTGTCGGCGGGGGCCACCTCGGCGGCCGGTCTGCTGTTCCTGGGATTCGCGGCGAAGCTCTCGTTCAGCAGCGTGTGAGCGCGGTGCGCCCACCGGGGCCGGAGGCAGGGCACTGCGAGGCACGGTAGGGGTGCGCTGAAGTCTCCCTTACCCCGTACCGACGCCGTGGGTCAGTCGTCGGACGGCTTGGGCAGGGCCCGGGCCTGGAACCGGGGTGCGTCCTGCGCGGCCGCCGCGGTCACCATCCGACACGAGTGGGACCTGCGGACCCAGATCAACGCCATGCACCGGCACTGGGTGCTCCCCTCGGGTGGCGAGGCCCAGGACGAGATCCGCAGGCGTGTCCTGTTCCTGACGGCAGTAGTGACGCGGCGTCCCCGCCGGCACGGCCACTCCGTCGCGTCCCGCTCACGCCCCCATGCGCAATGCCGCGCGCAACCGGGCGCTCTGGGCGGTCATGGCTCGTTTCAGGCGAGGGCCGACCGGCTTCTCCACGTACCGGTGGATCAGCCAGGCGAGGATCAGCAGCGAGCCGACCGCGCCGAGCAGTGTCGGGACCGGGGGCAGGCCCCAGCCGCGGTGCAGAATCCGGATGGCGAACCAGCCGAGATGTTCGTGCACCAGGTAGAACGGGTAGGTCAGGGCGCCGGCGACCGTCAGCCAGCGCCAGTTCGCCCAGCGCAGCCACCCCAGCGCCACCGCGGCGACCGAGAGGAACGCGGCGGCGACGATCAGCTGGATCACGTACGGGGAGCGGTGGAAGTCGCCGTCCATGCCCGGGTGCCAGAGCGCGGTGACGGAGTAGCGCTGGCCGAGGAGAAAGCTCATCACGACGATTCCCCACAGCAGCAGGTCGCTGCCGTACCGGTGGATCAGGTACAGGGCCAGGCCGCCGATGAAGAACGGCGCGTGGTCGCGCATGACCAGTTCGTCCGTCAGCGGGGTCTGGGCGACCCGGGCGAGCACCCCCGCGAACGTCCACAGACAGCAGAAGGTCACCACCCTGCGGTAGGTGACACCACGCCGGACGACGAAGAGCGCGAACAACACGTAGAAGCGCAGCTCCACCCAGAGCGTCCAGCACACGCCCAGCACCCGGTCCGCGCCCATGGGCTGCTGCAGCATCGTCAGGTTGAGCAGCAGCTCGTCCGAGCGCAGCGGCTTCACGACGACCGGCAGGACGCACGCGGCCGCCGTCACGAGGATGATCGCGGCCCAGTACGCCGGGTAGAGGCGGGCGACCCTGGACCGGAAGAAGTCGCCCAGCGAGCGCCCCCAGCTGCTCATGCAGATGACGAAGCCGCTGATGACGAAGAAGAACTGCACCCCGAGACAGCCGTAGACGGCCGCCTGGGAGAGGGTCGGGAACATCTGGCCCGGCGACTGCCCCCAGGACTGAGCGACCGGGCCGTCCTTCCCCGCGAAGTGGTACAGGCAGACCATGAGGGCGGCCAGGATGCGCAGTCCGTCCAGGGCCCGCATCCGGCCCGCGCCCACGCCGGAGCGCGGATCGCGCGGGGCGGGGGGTGCGGACGGGGCGGGTATCACGGCAGCCGCAGCGGACCGGGTTGTCGTGGGCGCTTCGGCCACGGTGATGCTCCTCTCCCGGAACGGACCGGGACGTGTGGAATCTGGAACCGGCCGCCCCGGGCCGCTCGCGCGGACGGCCGGGCCTGATGCCGCGCCGGGGCCGGCCGGAGGATCGCCGTCATCGCGGCGGCGGAGCACGGACGGCCCGCCGGCCACCTCGTCCGACGGCAGGGCGGGTCAGCCCGCCGCCGCCCGCTTCAGGGTGCGGGCCTTGCGGGCGATCCGGCGCACCGTCGCGTTGCGCGGGATGAACGCGAGCTGTGCGGGTACGGCTCCGGGCAGCCCCAGCGCGGTCAGCCGACGCCGTTTGAAGTAGCGCCGGAGGTTGTCGCGGTGCCCGGTGAGATACCGCTCGGCCTCAGGGCGCAGTGCGACCTGGATCTGCGGTTGCATGGCGTAGCCGACCGCCCTGACCAGGCCGGTCGGCTCGCCCCGGACCTCTTCGGCGGAGGGCAGCGACCAGCCGGTGACCGCGGACGGGTCCTCCAGGTCGGGCAGGAGCGCGTCGACGATCGTCAGCGGGATGCGGTTGCTGTTCTGGTACGGGGCGAGCCGTTCCAGCAGGGAGCCGGTGCCGACGCGGGCGACCGGGAGCCCGTAGAACGAGGCGGCGGTCAGCAGCGCGGTGGAGAAGCAGCCGACGACCAGGGCGGGGCGCATGGTTTCGAAGAGCGTCTCGGCGAGGACGGGGCTGTCGAGAACGGTGAGATCCGCGCCGAGCCGTTCCGCCTCCTGCTCCAGCGACCGCGCCCAGTGGGCCGGCGCGCTGGGGTGCGGCTTGAAGACGACCCGGGTGTGGCCGAGGGCGACGGCGCCGCGCAGCATCCGCGCGTGCAGGTCCTCCTCCTGCTGGTGCGTGAGAATGCCCAGCGTGGAGAGGTACTGACCGAGCAGCAGGGCCGGGGCGGGGCCGCCGTCGGGGCCGGGGACGTCCGCCGATCCGGCGAGCTCGTCCAGCACCTTCAGGAAGACATCGGTCGGTACGATCTCCGGCTCGACGCCGAACTCGGTGAGCAGCAGCGGCCGCAGGCCCGGCACCAGGTCCAGGTGGAGCAGCCGGCGGATGCGGGTGCTGACCAGCTGGTCGAGCTTGCTGCGGGTCGGCCCGTAGCTCATCAGCCCGTCGGCGTAGATGTGCACCGGGCTGTCGCCGAAGATCACCGCGAGGGCCTGGGAGGGGTTGGCCTGGATGGACTCGCAGGCGATCTCGACCGGTTCGTCGCCGAGGTTCCATGCCCGGCGTACAGCCCGCTCCCACAGCGAGGCGTCCTGTTCCCGGGGCGACCAGCCCGCCGGGTGGAACGGCCGGATGAAGTCGTTCCAGGAATGCACCGTGTCGAATTCGGACTCCAGTTTCTCGAATCCGGGCCTGCGATGGAGCGGTGTGCCCAGTTCGGGAGAGGGCGAGGTGTCGCTCACGACGAGGATGCGCCGGTGCTCCGAGCGCGGACCGAACTGGCCCGCGCGCAATGCCGCGACGAGTGTGGCGGCGGCGTACTGCGTGCACGCGGAGAAGATCTGGGTGGTGGACCGGCCGACCGGCGCGGTGTACATGCCGGACATCAGGCCGCGACCTCCCGGGAAACGGAACGGCGGCGTACTCGGCGCAGCTGGTCCGCACGGCGGTCGCCCAGCGAATTCAGCGTATCGGCGAGAATGTCCTGGGGCATGCGCCGCAGAGAAGCCGCACTCATGGAGCGCAATTTCCGTGCCACTGCTGGTTCGAACCTTTCGATGGATTCCAAGTGGTGCGCCATGACCGCGCAATAGGTGCGCACCGCCTTCGGCAGCAGCCGGTCCGCCTCCGGATCCCGCGCCGTCTCTTCGAGGATCTGGTCGAAGGCCCGGATGAAGTCGAGCTGGCGCACGTCGCCGATCTGGGTGAGCGACGACGCCACCCCGCGCCGGTAGAAGACCCCCGGCAGGCCGACCACCGCGAACGATTCGGCCTCGCGGTGCAGGCGCCAGATCCAGGGCCGGTCCTCGGCCGTGCGCAGCCCGTCCCGGAATCGGAGCAGCCCCGACTCCACGAGCCCGCGGTGATACGCACCGGCCCAGGCGTAGGCATAGTCCACGGGCGTCGACCGGTCGGACGGCAGGATTACGTCGCGCGGCCGCATGACGGTGTTGCGCAGACCGTGCGGGACCCGATGGACGGTGCGCGTCCGGTCCGTGAACTGCACATGGTCCGTACGGACGAAGTCGCACCCCAGATCCGTGATGGCGGCCAGCAGCCGCTCGTAGTGGCCGGGAACGACCCAGTCGTCGCCGTCGAGAAAGGTGAGGTACTCGCCGCGCGCCGCATCGATTCCCGTGTTGCGTGCGGTGGCCAGGCCCCCGTTCTTCTCGTGTCCGACCAGGACGGCACCGGGGATCTCGCGCTCGGCGCGCTGGAGGATCTCCAGAGTCCCGTCGGTCGAACAGTCGTCGACGAAGATGAATTCGAAATCATTTCGGGCATTGGCCCGCAGACTTCGCAAGGTATCGGGGGCATATGCCTGCACGTTGTAGAACGGCACGATGACGGAGAGCTTAACCACGCGTCACACGCTAGGCGGAGGCCCGTCATTTGCCTTGGCCCCGGAAGAGACTGCAGGTGAACGAAGAATGTCGAAATGGTGAACCGGTCGAACCCTTGCCCCGTGTGGGGCTTTTGTGTAGGCGATTCGCCAATCGTCGGTGGGCTGTTAACCAGCTGTTGCCGTCACGTTGGGCCGCGCATCGAAATGCCTTCCTAAGTTCTGGGACGTGCCCCCACGTACCGATAAGACGACCGCCCTCCGGGTAGCCGTACTCGCAGACTCCGACACCCGGTGGAAATGGGGCGCGCTCACCGCGCGCCGACTCACCACCGGTGCGTCCGGAACGTCGGCGCAGCACGTCGAGATCACCGGACTCCTGCTGCGCGGCCGGGCCACCCCGACCCCGCGCCAGCTCGCCGAGGTCGGTGACGTCGGGATCGGCGCCGACGGGGTGCACGAGGTGACGGCGGTCGAATTCCTGCACACGGTGCGGGACGAGGGATACGACGTCGTCGTCCTCGCGCTCGTCGGGGGAGCCGTCCAGGCGATGCTGCACGGCCTCGCCGCGCTGCGCCTGCCGGCCAGGCCCGTCGTCGTCACCGGCTATGTCGGCGTCGTCTACGAGAAGCTCGCCGACGGACTGCTGCTGCGGCACGGTGCGGACGTCGTCCTTGCCAACTCCCGCCACGACGCGGAGCGTTTCCGCGCCGTGTACGAGGGGGTGGGCGCCGACGCCTCGGCCGTCACGGAGGCCGCTCTGCCGTTCCTCGGCGGCGAGCCGCACCGCCCGCAGGAGGGCCGCGACACCGTCGTCTTCGCCGCCCAGCCCTCCGTACCGGCCTCCCGCGCCGACCGTACGTACCTGCTGCGCAGGCTCGTCGAGCACGCCCGGCTGCACCCGGACCGCGAGGTGCTGCTGAAGCTGCGCTCCAAGCCCGGCGAGCACACCACGCACATCGAGGAGCTCCCGTACCAGCGCCTCGCGGAGCGGCTGCCCGGCGGGCTGCCGCCCAACTTCCGCCTGGTGTACGGGCACATGGGCGAGGTCCTGGACCGCACCGACCTGCTGGTCACGGTCTCCTCGACCGCCGCGCTGGAGTCCCTGCACCGGCAGATCCCGACCGCGGTCCTCACCGACCTCGGCGTCCGCGAGACCCTCGGCAACCACCACTTCACCGGCTCCGGCCTGCTCACCTCCTGGGACCACCTGGACGGCGGCTTCCGCCCGGAGCCCGACCCCGCGTGGCTGGCCGGTCAGGGTGTCGCCGCCGACGGCACCTACGCCACGGCTTACGACCACGCCCGCGCCCGTGTCGACGCCCTGCTCGACGCCGCGCGCCTGCCCGACCTCGCCCCGTACTACACGCCCGCCACCGCTGCCGGCTACCTGCCCGGCATCCTCGCCCGCCACCACCTCGCCCCCGACGGCCACCCGCTTCCGGGTGCCGGCCGGCCGCGCGAGACCGGCGGGGTGCGGGGCGCGATGCGCGACGCGGTCCGGGAGGCCGCGCGGGGCGCGTACCGGCAGGGCGTCCAGCGGGTCGCCCCGGTGATCCGACGGATGGGTGAGCTGTGAACACCACTTCAGGAGCAGAGATGACCCCGACCGTGCTCGCCGTGATCCCCGCCCGAGGCGGATCCAAGGGCGTCCCCGCCAAGAACCTCGCCCAGGTCGGCGGCGTGCCGCTGGTCGCCCGCGCCGTACGCGCCTGTTTGGCCTCCCGCGAGGTCACGGACGTCGTCGTGACCACCGACGACGCGGCCATCGCCGACGCCGCCCGCGCCGCGGGCGACACGCTGGGTGCCCCGGAGCGGGTGCACATCGTCCAGCGCCCCGCGGCCATCGCGGGGGACAGGGCGAGCAGCGAGGACGCGGTGCTGCACGCCCTGGACGCGTACGAGGCGCTGCACGACCGGACGGCCGACGTGGTGCTGCTCGTCCAGTGCACCAGCCCGTTCGTCGTACGGGAGGACATCGACGGCGTCGCCGCGGCGGTCGCCCGCGACGGTGCCGACACGGCGGTCACGGTCGCCCCCTTCCACGGCTTCCTGTGGCGCGACGGCAGCGCGCTGGAAGAGGACAACTACGGCGTCAACCACGACAAGTCCGTCCGGCAGATGCGCCAGGACCGGCCCGAGGACCTGCTGGAGACCGGCACCGCGTACGCCATGAACGCGGCCGGCTTCCGTACCCACCGCCACCGCTTCTTCGGCCACACCGCCCTGGTGCGCACCGACGCCGCCCGGGTCCTGGAGGTCGACGACCCGCACGACCTGGCCCGCGCCCGCGCCCTCGCCCCGCTCCTGGACCCCTCTCCGCTGCCGACCCTTGACGACGTCGACGCGGTCGTCATCGACTTCGACGGCACGCAGACCGACGACCGGGTCCTCATCGACGCCGACGGACGCGAGATCGTCGCCGTCCACCGCGGCGACGGCCTGGGAATCGCGGCCCTGCGCAAGGCCGGAATGCCGCTGCTGATCCTCTCCACGGAACAGAACCCGGTCGTCGCGGCCCGTGCCCACAAGCTCCGCATCCCCGTCCTGCACGGCGTCGACCGCAAGGACCTGGCGCTCAAGCAGTGGTGCGATGAACAGTCCATCGCTCCCGAACGCGTCCTCTACGTGGGCAACGACGTCAACGACCTGCCCTGCTTCGCGCTCGCCGGCTGGCCGGTCGCGGTCGCGAGCGCCCACGACTCGGTACGGGCGGCGGCGCGCGCCGTCACGACGACCCCCGGCGGCTTCGGCGCCATCCGCGAGATCGCGGCCTGGCTGCTCGGCCCCACCCTCACGACCACGACTCCCACCCGCTCACCCGAGTGACCCGGGACCCCCCAAGCCCCGGGCAACCCTCAAGTCCCCCAAGCACCAATCGAATCCCCAAGTCCCCCAAGTCCCGCACATCCCGCACGTCCCCCGAGTAAGGAACAGCACTCATGAGCACCTCCCGTCTGCGCACCCTCGGCACCCGCACCGCCGGCCCCGGCCACCCCGTCTACGTCACCGGCGAGATCGGCATCAACCACAACGGTGACCTCGACAACGCCCTCGCGCTGATCGACGTGGCGGCCGAAGCCGGCTGCGACGCCGTCAAGTTCCAGAAGCGCACCCCGGAGATCTGCACCCCGCGCGACCAGTGGGACATCGAGCGCGACACCCCCTGGGGCCGGATGACGTACATCGACTACCGTCACCGCGTCGAGTTCGGCGAGGCCGAGTACCGGGCGATCTCCGAGCACTGCGCCGAGCGCGGCATCGACTGGTTCGCCTCCCCGTGGGACACCGAGGCCGTCGCCTTCCTGGAGAAGTTCGACGTCCCCGCGCACAAGGTGGCCTCGGCCTCCCTCACCGACGACGAACTCCTGCGCGCCCTGCGCGCCACCGGCCGCACGGTCATCCTCTCCACCGGCATGTCGACCCCGCGCCAGATCCGCCACGCGGTCGAGGTGCTGGGATCGGACAACATCCTTCTCTGCCACGCCACTTCGACGTACCCGGCCAAGGCCGAGGAGCTGAACCTGCGGGTCATCAACACCCTCCAGCAGGAGTACCCCAACGTCCCGATCGGCTACAGCGGCCATGAGACCGGCCTCCAGACGACCCTCGCCGCCGTCGCCCTCGGCGCCGCGTTCGTCGAGCGCCACATCACCCTCGACCGCGCCATGTGGGGCTCCGACCAGGCCGCCTCCGTCGAGCCGCAGGGCCTCACCCGCCTCGTCCGCGACATCCGCACCATCGAGGCCTCGCTCGGCGACGGCATCAAGAAGGTGTACGAGTCCGAGCTCGGCCCGATGAAGAAGCTCCGCCGGGTCGCGGGCGTCGTCGCCGAGAACGCCGAGAACGCCGAGAACGCCGAGAACGCCGAGAACGCCGAGGCGGCCCCGGTCGCCGAGCCGGTCGCGGTCTGACGGGCCGACCGGTGAACCTCGCCTTCGTCGAGAGCCCGGTCCAGCTCCTGAACGTCCTGGAGTGGGCCTACACAGAGGGAGGCGACGACCACGTCTTCACCGACATAACGGTCGTCGTCCTCCCCCCGGTCGACCCGATGTCGCGCGGTCAGCTGCGCCGGATGGCGGAGCTGGCCCGCGACGAGGGCGTCAACGTCCGCTGGCAGGAAGCGCGTGGCGGCGCGGGCGCGCCCCTGAAGACCCTGCGCTCACTGACCGGACTTCTGCGCAGGGCGGAGCGCGTCGTCATCGGCGACCCGTTCTCCCGCTACGTCCAACTGCTGCTCACCCTGGTCCGCGCCCGCCGCCTCACCGTGGTCGACGACGGTACGGCCACCATGGAGTTCGTCGCCCAGCTGGCGCGCGGCGAACGGCTGGTGCGCTGGCACCGCAAGGGCAGCTCGGGCCCGCGCGAACTGGTCCTGGCCCCGGTCACGGCCCGCGCCCGCAGCCGCTTCACCCCGTCCGCGACCCGTACGGTCGAGGTCTTCACGGCCATGCCGGTCGAGGCTCCGCCCGGCGTCACCATCACGCCCAACACCTTCGCCTGGACCCGGGCCCGGTTCGGCCCGCCGCTGCTGACCAAGGGCGCGGACCTGGTCGGCACCTCGCTCGTCGAGACGGGCGTGGTCGAGACGGCCCAGTACCTGGAGGCCGTCGCGGGCCTGGCGCGCACCCACCACGCCACCCGCTACTTCGCCCACCGCCGCGAATCCGCCGACAAGCTCCACGCCCTGGAAGCCGCCACCGGCCTGGAGATCGTCCGCCCCGACCTGCCCCTGGAACTCATCGCCCGCCGCGGCCCCATCGGCCGCACGGTCCTGAGCTTCCCCTCCACGGTCGTCCACACCCTGCCCCTGGCCCTGGCGGGCACGGACGTCAAGGTCGCGGTCTGCGACATCGCCCCGGAATGGCTCCGCGACACGGCATCCCCCCGTGCCCAGAGCTTCCTGGCCGGCGTCACGGAAACGGCCCGTGACGTGCAACGGCTTGCGCCCTGGCGGGCGACGGCGGTGACGGAGGCGTAGGGGGCGAAAGTCCGGCGGGTGTGGCGCGGAGCCGTCAGACGGGCATGACCTGCACGTCGTAGGAGGGGATCCACTTGTCGCGGGTCAGGGTGGTCATCCCCCTCGGTCTGAGCCTGTGCGATCAGTATCCGGTCGAACGGATCGCGGTGATGTGCGGACAGTCTGGCCGTACGCAAGCGTGAGCGTGCTGGCCGGGATCGAACTGATGGCCATGAGCCTGGACCTGCTGCCGGCCGGAGCCCTGTGCATCGGGGCGGCGCTGGTTCCGGTGCGCCGGGGGCTGCCCGGCTGACGGAGCCCCTCCGGGGCGTCGTGCGGGTGGTGGGCGGCCGATGAGCAAAATGGGCGAGTTTACCCACCTCGCTGCCGCCTCACACGCTACGACCCAGTCATTTATTCGTCTATGTGGCTGAACTTTTCTTGTTTCATGGTCAGTTGACGAGGGAAGGGCCTTACCCTTCACCAGGTGAACCCGTTGATGTCCCGCGATTCCGATGCCCAGCTGCCCGGGGACGAGGTGCTGTCCGGCACCCTGCCCGAGGCCTTGCGTGCCGAGCTGATCGCCTTCCGGCGTGACTTGCACATGCACCCCGAGCTGGGCAACCAGGAGTTCCGTACCACCGCGGCCATCAAGGCCAGGCTGGAGAAGGCGGGGCTGGCGCCTCGGGTGCTGGACACGGGGACCGGACTCGTCTGTGACGTGGGCGGGAGCGAAGGCGACCCGCGGCCCGTGCTCGCCCTGCGCGCGGACATCGACGCCCTGCCCATCCCGGACACCAAGGCCGGCGTCCCGTACCGCTCCACGGTCCCCGACCGCGCGCATGCCTGCGGGCACGACATCCACACCACCGCGGTCCTCGGCGCCGGTCTCGTGCTCGCCGAGCTCGACCGGCAGGGGCTGCTGCCGCGGCCGGTGCGGCTGATCTTCCAGCCAGCCGAGGAGGTGCTGCCCGGCGGGGCGCCCGACACGATCGCGTCCGGGGCGCTGGAGGGGGTCGGGCGGATCATCGGGGTGCACTGCGACCCGAAGGTGGACGTGGGGCGGATCGGGCTGCGGGCCGGGGCGATCACCTCGGCCTGCGACCGGCTGGAGGTCAGCCTCGACGGCCCCGGCGGGCACACCGCCCGGCCGCATCTGACCACCGACCTCGTCACCGCCGCTGCCAAGGTCGCCACCGAGGTGCCCGCGCTGCTGGCCCGCCGGGTCGACGCACGGGCCGGGCTCGCCGTCACCTGGGGCCGGCTGGAGGCCGGGCACGCCTGCAACGTGATCCCGCAGCACGCCGAGCTCTCCGGCACCGTGCGCTGCCTGGACCTGGCGGCCTGGCGGGAGGCGCCGGACCTGGTGCACGCGGCGATCGACGAGGTGGCCGGGATGTACGGCGCCAAGACGGTGATCAACTACGTTCGCGGCGTCCCGCCCGTCGTGAACGACGCCATCATGATCGATCTGCTCGCGAGGGCGATGACCGCACGCCGCGGTTCGCATGCGATCGAGGACACTGAGCAGAGCCTCGGCGGCGAGGACTTCTCCTGGTACCTGGAACACGTCCCGGGAGCCATGGCCCGGCTCGGGGTCCGTACGCCCGGCGACACTGCCCGGCTCGACCTGCATCGTGGTGATTTCGACGCCGACGAGGAGGCGATCAGTGTTGGGGTGGAGCTCTTCACCGCTTCCGCTCTGCTTGACACGGTGGGCTGAGGGCGGACTGGCCCGGCCCTGGTCGGCAGAGCCAGGTCGACGAGCCTATTCGTGGACCGTCCCGTACCGGCGATCTAATAGTAAATAGACACGCGCACCTGGCCATTGGGCCATGTTCCGGAGGATCTGGTTAGGAACCTCAAATTCTGGCGGCACCTGACGGATTCCCGGCCCTTCCTTCCCTGTCTTCCGCTGCCTGTTCGGTGGTGGAATTAAATTCCCGTTCACGTGCGACATGGATTGTGATGAATTGCACGGCGGGCGTTGACGGTGTGTAAACGATGGATGGATGCCCACGGCCCCGGCGTAGTTCCTCTGTGTCCGGTTTGATGGTGGTTGGTTAGATGCCGTAGGCGGTGAAGGCGTCGTCGTGGTGGTGGAGGTCGCGGCGGGCGTGGGCGATGTTGGTGCGTCCGTCGAGGCAGAAGGCGTTGATGGCCAGGTTGCGGAAGCTGGCCAGGGCTCGGGGTGCGGGTTGGCTGATGTGGCTGGAGTAGTTGTCCCAGACGATGGTGACCGGGCCGTCCAGGCGGCGGTGCAGCAGCGCGAGGAACCGCGGGAAGTCCTTCTTCGTGTAGCCGCCCGACGGCTTGATCGCACAGATCATCCGGGGCTCCTCGCCCTCCCTGAAGCAGATCCACGCCACCATGCTGATCTTGTCGTTGCGCTTCCCGGACAGCCGCAGCACCGGGGCTGCCCGACCTTGCCCCAGGTGCGGCGGACCGGCCCGTTCAGCCAGGCTCCGGCCTCGTCCTCGAAACAGACCCACCCGCCGACGGCGGTGACCTGCGCGGATGGGAAGCCGCCGGCCACGTTGCTTCCGACGGTCCGGGACCCGCGACAGCCTGCTGACCAGTGAAGACTCCATCGTGGTGGGTTCGACTGCCAGCTCCCTCTCCCACAGTGCCAGGTCGTTCAGCTAGTCAAGGGCGGGGCGGATCGGGGAAGATGCAGACACGAGCGCTACTCCTGTGACGATCTTTTGGCCTAGAGACCTGAAAGATCATCAGAAGTCGCGCTCGTACTGCAACCGGCACTCTCATCACCCGGGCAAAGCCGACCGAACCGCATCAAAGATCAACTACGCCGGGGCCGTGGATGGAGGCCGGGTGTGATTTCGAAGGGCAAAATCATCGACGAGCCTATTCGCGGAATATCCCAGGAGTGGCGATATCCGAGAAAGGGCTGTCTATCACAGGCGCGTCCGCATCAGGCCCACCTTGTAGATGCCCACGCTCGAGTTGTCGGAGCATTGAGCGCTGGAAGTCTTGCCGTTGCCCACCCGGGTCCCGTCGACGTGCCACTGGGTACCGCGCGGGTCGATACAGGTGAGCCGCACCTGCACACCCTCGAGTGGGTAGGGGAGCATGCCGGTGCACTTGGCGTAGCCCTTGTAGGGAGCGGTGTTCGACTTCCAGGTATCGCAGTCGACGGAGGCTGTGCCGACCTCTGCGGCGGTCGCGGCTGGAGCGGCGACGAGGATCGAACCGACTGCTACGACAAACCCTGCGGCCAGGCTGAACATCTTCTTCATTGGTCTCTCTCAGTTGCGTGGTACGCGGTCGGATGTCTGTGCGGGCACCCACGTCCCCCGATTGGTCGGGACGAGGGGTGTCCGGAGTCAGAAGTCGAAGGAGACGCCGGTTTTGAGGATGCCGACGTTCGGGTTGTCCGAGCACTTGACGGTCGAGGTCTTGGTGTTTCGCACCCACGGGCCGTACGCGATCCACGTGCTTCCGCGAGGATCGACGCAGGTGACCTTCACTCGGAATTTGTCGGTCGAGGCTATTTCGCTGCAGTAGGCAGAGCCGGTATAAGGAGCACTGTTGGACGTCCAGGTCTTGCAGTTTCCTACGCTGGCCGATGCCGTTGGAGCCGTTGCGCCTGCGGTGGCCAGCATTGCTGCTGTGATTGAGAGAATGGAAAGTGTCCGCTTCATGGTTCCCCTCGGTCTGGAAAAGTTGCGTCACGATTGGGTGGAATTCAATCGATCGATTCCGGGTGAATTTGACGAAGATGTTCCCTGCTGGGCAGGGAGATCGGCGTCCTGATTGGGTGAACATGTTTATTTGACAAAACTTTAAGATTTGGGGCAATCGTTTTTCGGGGTTTGGCTTAATTGTGGAGGGCGAAAGAGAGAGTGGCGGTTATTAGGGGTAGGTATGGCATATTTTGTGCCTAGGTGGCGTGGCGTGATTCGTCCGAATGGTTGGCAACGGCGTGTGGCCCGCCGCTCGGGCCGCGGCTATGGGTTCCGTAGATCGCGGCGTCGGGTGCGCAGGCCCGCCCCTCCCGCGGACGCGCGCGGGCTCGACCTGAACCGGGGCGAATCGACGCGGACGAGGGGGTGATCGCCGTTGGGAGTGGGGCTCTTCACCGCTTCCGCCCTGCTCCACGGCAGCCATCCGTAGCCAGAGAGGTCACCCCAGGTTCGCGACGATCCGATAACGGCTTCCGTACGGGGCTTTATCTGACATCTACGCGCGTTACGATCTCGGCGAAACCAGCGCCGGAAGAGGCGCTTCGGTCAGGTTTGAAGGAGCCTTCCCTTGCGCCGGGTATCCAAGATCACCGCTGCGTGTGCTGTCACTGCAGCTCTCGCGCTCACCGCCACCGCATGTGGCGAGTCGTCCACCGAGAGCTCCGGCTCTAACAAGGGCAAGATGAAGATCGGCATGGCCTACGACGTGGGCGGCCGTGGCGACAACTCGTTCAACGACTCCGCCGCGCGTGGTCTGGACAAGGCCAAGGCCGAGTTCGGCGCCGAGACGAAGGAGCTCACCGCCAAGAACGGTGAGGCCCCTGCCGACCGTGCGCAGCGCCTCGAGTCGCTCGCCGAGGGCGGCTACAACCCGGTCATCGGGGTCGGCTTCGCGTACAAGGATGCGATCGACAAGATCGCCCCCAAGTACCCGGAGGTCAGCTTTGGCCTGGTCGACTCGGTCTCCGACGTGAAGAACGTCGACAGCATCGTCTTCGCCGAGGAGCAGGGCTCCTACCTCGCCGGTGTCGCCGCCGCGCTGAAGTCGAAGGACGGCCAGGTCGGTTTCATCGGCGGTGTGGACCTTCCGCTGATCAAGAAGTTCGCCGCCGGCTTCCAGCAGGGCGTCCTGGACACCAACCCGAAGGCCAAGGTGCAGATCCAGTACCTGTCCACCGGTTCGGACCTGTCCGGCTTCGGCAGCCCCGACAAGGGCAAGGAAGCTGCCAAGGGCATGCTCGACAAGGGCGCGGACGTCATCTTCTCCGCCGCGGGCGGCTCGGGTGCCGGTTCGATCGAGGCCGTCGCGGGCAAGAAGGGCGCCTGGTCCATCGGCGTCGACTCCGACCAGGCCCTCGACCCGGCGCTGGCGAAGTACAAGGACACGATCATGACCTCCGTCGTCAAGAACGTCGACGGCGGTGTCTACGACCTGGTCAAGTCCGTCAAGGACGGCAAGCCGCTGACCGGCACGCAGGCGTACTCGCTGGCCGAGGGCGGCGTCGGCCTGACCACCACGGGTGACCACCTCAAGGACATCCAGCCCCAGCTCGACGAGGCGAAGAAGAAGATCGTCGACGGCACCATCAAGGTCAAGACCACGACCTGATCCGGCCCGTCGATCGGGGCCCGGGCGAACCGCTTCGGCTGTTCGCGCGGGCCCCGATTCACGTACGGCTTCCCCGCTCTCACCGTAGCCGTACGCACACGGTGCGCCACCTGTTATGAGGTGGCCAACGATTCGGTGGCGCTACGCGCGTAGCGACCGCCGGGCGCGGTACCTTTTTTCGCTCCCACCGCCTCCGTCCCCATCGCCTCCGCCCTCCGCTCCTGTCAAGGAGAGTGCGCCATCAACGCGTCCAGCAGTCCTCATGCCGTGGAGCTCCGCGGCATCACCAAGCGGTTCCCCGGGGTCGTGGCCAACCACGACATCGACATCACCGTGCGCCGCGGCACCGTCCACGCTCTCGTCGGCGAGAACGGCGCCGGCAAGTCCACTCTGATGAAGATCCTGTACGGCATGCAGAAGCCGGACGAGGGCACCATCGCGGTGGACGGCGAGCAGGTCTCGTTCCACAACCCGGGTGACGCCATCGCGCGCGGCATCGGCATGGTGCACCAGCACTTCATGCTCGCCGATTACCTCACCGTCCTGGAGAACGTCGTCCTCGGCTCCGAGAAGCTGTACGGGATCGGCGACCGGGCCCGCGCCAAGATCAAGGAGATCTCCGACGCCTACGGTCTCGGTGTCCGCCCGGACGCCATGGTCGAGGACCTCGGGGTCGCCGACCGGCAGCGCGTGGAGATCCTCAAGGTCCTCTACCGCGGCGCCCGCACCCTGATCCTCGACGAGCCCACCGCCGTCCTCGTACCGCAGGAGGTCGACGCGCTCTTCGACAACCTGCGCGAGCTCAAGGCCGAGGGCCTGACCGTCATCTTCATCTCGCACAAGCTGGGCGAGGTCCTGTCGGTCGCCGACGAGATCACCGTCATCCGGCGCGGTACGACGGTGGGCACCGCCGACCCGAAGCGCACCACGACCAAGCAGCTCGCCGAGCTGATGGTCGGCAGTGAACTCCCGTCGCCGGAGACCCGCGAGTCGACCGTCACCGACATCCCGATGCTGACCGTCGAGGGGCTGCGGCTGACCGCCACCGACCCGGACGGCGTGGTGCGTTCGGTGCTCGACGGCATCGACTTCACCATCCACAAGGGCGAGGTCCTCGGCATCGCGGGCGTCGAGGGCAACGGCCAGTCCGAACTGGTCGACGCCATCATGGGCATGCGCCACCTCGACGCAGGCGTACTCACTCTGGACGGCGCCGACATCTCCCGGACGCCGACCCGCAAGCGCCGCGAGAACGGCATGGGCGTCATCCCCGAGGACCGCCACCGGCACGGACTGCTGCTGGAGGCCCCGCTCTGGGAGAACCGCATCCTCGGCCACGTCACCGAACGCCCCAACAGCAAGGGCGCGTTCCTCGACCTCAAGGCCGCCCGCGCCGACACCGAGCGGATCGTGCGCGAGTACGACGTCCGTACCCCCGGCATCGAGGTCACCGCCGCCTCCCTCTCCGGCGGCAACCAGCAGAAGCTGATCGTCGGCCGCGAGATGAGCCACGAGCCGAAGCTCCTGATTGCCGCGCACCCCACCCGGGGCGTGGACGTCGGCGCCCAGGCGCAGATCTGGGACCAGATCCGCGAGGCACGCCGCGAAGGACTGGCGGTGCTGCTGATCTCCGCCGACCTGGACGAGCTGATCGGGCTCTCCGACACCCTGCGCGTCATGTACCGCGGCCGGCTGGTCGCGGACGCCGACCCGGCGACCATCACCCCCGAAGAGCTCGGCTCGGCGATGACGGGCGCGGCCACCGGCCACCTCGAAGCACCGGACGAGACAGCAGCACCGGACGACTCGGCTGCCGAAAGCGGAAGCGAAAGCACCGACACCGACCCCCGGAACGGGGGAGAGGAACGATGAAGAAGATCGACAAGGAGCGGCTGCTCCTGGGGATCGCGGCCCCCGTACTCGCGATCGTGGTCGCCTTCCTGGTGACCGCACTCGTGCTGGCCGCCACCGGCAAGGAGCCGTTCAGCGCCTTCGGCATCATGTTCGACTACGGGATGAAGTCGGACAGCCAGGTCTACATCCTGAACAAGGCGACGACGTACTACCTCGCGGGTCTCGCGGTGGCCGTCGGCTTCCGGATGAACCTCTTCAACATCGGCGTCGACGGCCAGTACCGCCTCGCCGCCTTCTTCGCCGCCGCGGTCGGCGGTGCGCTGACCCTGCCCGGCGCCCTGCAGATCCCGCTGATCATCCTCACCGCGATGATCGTCGGCGCGATGTGGGCCGGTATCGCCGGTGTCCTCAAGGTCACCCGGGGTGTCAGCGAGGTCGTCTCGACGATCATGCTGAACGCCATCGCGACGGCCATCATCGGTTATCTGCTCCAGGAGGGCCGCCTCGGCCACCTCGACGAGGCCGGCACGAAGATCTCCACCAAGCCGCTCCCGGAGTCCTCGCACTTCTTCGAGTTCCCGACCACCCCGGCACCCGTCTGGGGCTTCATCGTCGTCGCGGTCGTCGCGGGCATCGCCTACTGGTTCGCGCTCTCGCGCACCCGGTTCGGCTTCGACCTGCGCACCGTCGGCCAGTCCGGCTCCGCGGCCGAGGCCAGCGGTGTCGACGTCAAGAAGATGGTCGTCACCTCGATGCTGATCTCCGGTGCCGTGGCCGGTCTGGTCGGTATGCCGACCCTCCTCAACGACAGCTTCGAGTACAGCGGCGACTTCCCGGTCGGCGTCGGCTTCACCGGCATCGCCATCGCCCTGCTCGGCCGCAACCACCCCATCGGCATCGCGCTCGGCGCACTGCTCTGGGGCTTCCTCGAGCGCGGCACCGGCAAGCTCGAATTCGAGGGGTACGACAAGGAGATCGTCGGTGTGATCCAGGGCGTCATCGTCCTGTGCGTCGTCATCGCCTACGAAGTCGTCCGCCGCTACGGACTCAAGCGCCAGCAGAGCAAGGTCGGCGCGGAACTCGCCGCACAGGCCGCCCGTAACTCCGACCAGCAGGAGGTGTCGGCGTGACCGCCACGGCGACTTCCACCCCGCCCCCCGCGGCCCCCAAGGTCTCCGGCGGCAAGGGCGGCCGCACCCGCCTCTCCTTCCCCGTCGTACTGCTGATCATCGCGGGCGTGCTGCTCGCGCTGTCCGCCGTACGCGTGATCACCGGCGCCGAGGACATCACATCGGCGGGACAGATCAGTGCGACGCTCGCGATGGCCGTGCCGATCGGGCTCGCCGGTCTCGGCGGTCTCTGGGCCGAGCGGGCCGGTGTGGTCAACATCGGGCTCGAAGGCATGATGATCCTGGGCACCTTCTTCGGCGCCTGGGCCGGCTGGCAGACCGACCCGTGGCTCGGCGTCCTCGCCGGGGTCGTCGGCGGCATGCTCGGCGGACTGCTGCACGCCGTCGCGACCGTCACCTTCGGCGTCGACCACATCATCTCCGGTATCGCCATCAACATCCTGGCGCTCGGCTTCACCACCTACTTCGCCAAGCTCTGGTTCAACTCGGGCGAGGCGGCGGCCGCGGGCGGCAGCCCGAAGCAGTCCCCGCCGGCCGACGACATCACCTCGGTGACGATCCCGGGGCTCTCGGACTGGCTGCACTCCATCGAGCAGCACCACTGGTTCTTCGTCTCCGACCTGGCCGGTGTCATCGGCGGCCTGGTCACCCATGTGTCGCTGCTGACGATCCTGGCCATCGCCCTCTTCGTCCTCACGTTCCTCGTGCTGTGGAAGACCTCGTTCGGGCTGCGGCTGCGCTCCTGCGGCGAGAACCCGGTCGCCGCCGAGTCGCTCGGCGTGAACGTCTACTACTACAAGTACATCGCGGTGATCGTCTCCGGCGGCATGGCCGGCCTCGGCGGCGCCTTCCTCTCGCTCGTCACCTCCCACATCTACAACGAGGGCCAGACCGGCGGCCGCGGATACATCGGTCTCGCCGCGATGATCTTCGGTAACTGGCGGCCCGGCGGACTCGCCATGGGCGCCGGCCTGTTCGGCTTCGCCGACGCGCTCCAGCTGCGCAACGGCGGTGAGTCCGTCCACGCGCTGCTCCTGCTGCTCGTGGTCGCGCTGGCCGGGCTCGCGGCCTGGAAGCTCTACCGCAAGAGCTTCGTCCAGGGCGTGGTCAGCGGGGTCATCGCCGCCGCGGTGCTGGTCTGGTACCTCGCCACGGACACGGTGCCCACCGAGTTCGTGAGCGCCACCCCGTACATCGTCACGCTGCTCGTCCTCTCGCTCTCCGCACAGCGGCTGCGGATGCCGAAGGCGGACGGCATGCGCTACCGGAAGGGCCAGGGCAAGTGACGGCCGCCCCGGAGGTCGACTGGGAGGCGCTGCGGAGCGCCGCACGGTCCGCCATGACGCGGGCGTACGTCCCCTACTCGCACTACCCGGTCGGCGCGGCGGCCCGCGTCGACGACGGGCGTACGGTGTCCGGCTGCAACGTCGAGAACGCCTCGTACGGCCTCGGGCTGTGCGCCGAGTGCGGCCTGGTCTCCCAGCTCCACGCCACCGGCGGCGGCCGGCTGACCCACTTCACCTGCGTGGACGGGGCCGGCGAGATCCTGGTGCCGTGCGGCAGATGCAGGCAGTTGCTGTACGAGTTCGGCGGGCCGGAGCTGGTCCTTCAGACGCCGGACGGGCTGCGCACGCTCGACGAGATGCTGCCGCAGGCGTTCGGACCGGACCACCTGAAGCCGTAGCATCCGAAGCCGGACCATCCGAAGCAGGCGGCATCCGCCGCAGAACCACCGTGGCCCTCCCGCCCGCCGGGAGGGCCACCCCCCGCTCGACTCTCTATGCGCGTAGAGTCATACGGGACTCTTGCGTACGTCACGTACCGGCCGGAAGGACTCCAGGACATGGACGCCATCTCCGTCATCCGCACCAAGCGGGACCGAGGCGAGCTGACCCCCGAGCAGATCGACTGGGTCGTCGACGCGTACACCCGCGGTGAGGTCGCCGACGAGCAGATGTCCGCGCTGGCCATGGCGATCCTGCTGAACGGCATGAACCGCACCGAGATCGCCCGCTGGACCGCCGCGATGATCGCCTCCGGGGAACGCATGGACTTCGCGTCGCTCTCCCGGCCCACCACCGACAAGCACTCCACCGGCGGCGTCGGCGACAAGATCACCCTGCCGCTCGCCCCGCTGGTCGCCGCGTGCGGTGCCGCCGTGCCACAGCTCAGCGGGCGCGGCCTCGGCCACACCGGCGGCACCCTCGACAAGCTGGAGTCCATCCCTGGCTGGCGCGCCCACCTCTCGAACGAGGAGATGCTGAGCGTCCTGGACACCACCGGCGCGGTGATCTGCGCCGCCGGTGACGGGCTCGCCCCCGCCGACAAGAAGCTGTACGCCCTCCGCGACGTCACCGGCACCGTGGAGGCCATCCCGCTGATCGCCAGCTCGATCATGTCCAAGAAGATCGCCGAGGGCACCGGCGCACTCGTCCTGGACGTCAAGGTCGGCTCGGGCGCCTTCATGAAGACCCTCGACGACGCCCGCGAACTGGCCTCCACCATGGTCGCGCTGGGCACCGACAGCGGGGTGCGGACGGTCGCGCTGCTCACCGACATGGCCACCCCGCTCGGCCTGACCGCGGGCAACGCCCTGGAGGTGCGCGAGTCGGTCGAGGTGCTGGCCGGCGGCGGCCCGAAGGACGTCGTGGACCTCACCCTGGCCCTCGCCCGCGAGATGCTGGACGCGGCCGGGCTCAAGGACGCCGACCCGGAGAAGGCCCTCGCCGACGGCTCCGCGATGGACGTCTGGCGCCGGATGATCTCCGCCCAGGGTGGCGACCCGGACGCCCCGCTCCCGGTCGCCCGCGAACAGCACGTCGTAACGGCCCCGGCCACCGGCGTACTGACCCGCCTCGACGCGTACGACATCGGCGTCGCCGCCTGGCGTCTCGGCGCGGGCCGGGCCCGCAAGGAGGACCCGGTACAGGCGGGCGCGGGCGTCGAACTGCACGCCAAGCCGGGTGACACGGTCACGGCCGGACAGCCGTTGCTGACGCTGCACACCGACACCCCGGAGAAGTTCGACTACGCGCTGAACGCCCTGCCCTCCTCGTACGACATCGCCCCGGAGGGCACGGAGTTCACGCCGACGCCGGTCGTGCGCGAGCGCATCGCGTAACAGCTTCGATCGCACCGCACGCGAACGGCCCGCCGGGGCGGAGGAATCCATCCCGGCGGGCCGCTCCCATACGGTCGGCGCCTACTTGCCGAAGTAGGCGTTGTAGATCGACACCGAGGACTTGTTGCCCTGCTTGTCCGTGACATTGGCCCGGTAGGAGATCGACTTGCCCTTGGCCGGGTTCTTCACGGAGATCTTGCCCGACTTGACCGTGGTCTTCTTCCAGGTCTTACCGGCGTTGTAACTGACGTACACAGTCAGCGACTTGAGGTTCTTGCCGGCGGCCGAACCCTGCACCGTCACCGGTACCGAGGCGGTCCTGCCCGCCGTCACCTTGCCGTCCAGCGTCACGTTGGGTGTGAAGCGTACCGTGGATGCCGGGAGCTTCGCGAAGCCCGCCTTCTTGGACTTGAAGGTCCAGCTCGCGTCGATACGGCTGGACAGGGTGGCGATCCTGGCGCTGCGCCGGACCGAGGTCGTCAGCTTGTAGTCCGCCGAGGCGGTCGGAAGGATGAACGGCTCCAGCCCGAAGAGCGGATCCTGGTTCTCGGCGAACTTCTTGCCGTTGCGGTAGAGGACCGTCTTCACCGAGGTGTAGTCCATGTAGCCCTCGTGGCCCTTGCCGTCGGCGTGCAGCGGGACAAAGGCCGCCAGTTCGTTGCCCTGGCGGAGGATGCCGTTGTCCTTGGCCAGCCGCGGTCCGAAGACACCGGCGTTCACGGTCTTCGTGTATGTCTTGCCGCCGGTGAACGCCTGCTCGGCACCGAGCGAGTACATGGAATCGACGATCGGGAAGTCCTGGGCGTCGTGACCGCCGATCTGCATGAAGTCGAATCCCCACGTGGCCTTGTCGGCGGTGGAGACATAGACCGTGCGGGTGCCGGGGAGCTTCTGCTCCACCGGCATGAGGGACAGTGTCCCGCCGTCGCCGGGGAGGCTGCCCCACACGTTGATGGCACCGTTCTTACGGCTCACACCGGGCGTACCCATGGCCACCTTGACCGCGGCGAACTGCTTGGCCGTCAGCTTGCGGGTGTAGCCGGTCGAGAGCTGGGTCACCGGGCCGCCGAGCACGATGTCGTACTCGCTCGACGCACCGTTGTACCAGGTGCCCGTCCAGTGCTGGGACAGCGAGCGGTCGGTCAGCTTCGGGCCTACGTGCGCCGTGCGGAAGTTCTTCTGGTCCGGCACGGAGTAGCCGAAGCCCGCCGAGTAGTTCTTGTCCTCGATCGTGTAGTCGGTCGCGACGTAGCCGGGCTTGAGCCCCTTCACAGGCAGGGTGATGCTGACCGGCTTGGTCTTACGGGCGTCGAACGTCACCGTGGTGTTCTTGGTGACGTTCAGCTTCGGCTGGACGAACCAGTCGCCGCCCTTGTAGACAACATCCGAGCCCAGCACCTGGTCCGCGCTGAGCGAGTACAGGCCCTTGGGCACCCGCACCTTCACCGAACCGTTGGTGATCTCGGGCATGAGCCACACGTCGGCGACGGCGTCGCCGAGGCCGGAGAGATCGGCGTTCGCGTTCCTGGGTACGCCGCCGTCCCGGCCGATGGCCTTGAGCGTCACGTCGTACGACTCGATCTCGCGCTCCACCGCGGCCGTCGTGCGGACGGTCTGGCCGTCACCGGTCGCCACCACGTAGGCCGAGTACGAACCGTCCACCGTGCCACCGAGCCGGGTGTCCGCCGTCAGCGGCACGTCGGCCGTGCCGCCCGCCGGGACGGTGACCTCGTTCGCGCCCAGGGTGAAGAAACCGGCCGGGGCGGGCTTGCCCTTCGGGCCGAGACCCGTCACCGACAGGGAGAGAGTGACGTCCGTCGTTCCCAGGTTGCGGTACGTCACCTGCTTGGTGACCGGGGTGTCGTCGGTGTGCGGCCACTGCTGCACACCGAGGTTCACCGAGACGGGGTCGGCGACGACGGTCTGGGCGATCGCCCGGTCGACGGCGATCCGCCCCGAACCCTGCTCGAACGGGGTGTACGCACCCGGCTTCGTCGAGGCCGTGAGCGCCCCCTTGAGCTCGGTGTACTTCCACTCCGGGTGCTGCTGCTTGAGGAGCGCCGCCGCGCCCGCGACGTGCGGGGTCGCCATCGACGTACCGGAGATGCTCGTGTAACCGGCCGGCTTCTGGCCGTACTCCCGGTCGATGAGCGAGCCCGGCACCGCGGCTGCCGTGATGTCCACGCCCGGGGCGGTGACATCGGGCTTGATCGCGCTGTCGCCGATGCGCGGGCCGCGGCTGGAGAAGTCGGCCAGCTTGTCGTTGTCGTCGACCGCGCCGACGGTCAGTGCGGCGTCCGCACTGCCCGGCGAGCCGACCGTACCGGCGCCGAGATCGCCCTCGTTGCCCGCCGCGATGGCGAACAGGACGCCCTTGTCGGCCGACAGCTTGTTGACCGCCGCTTCGAGCGGGTCGATCTCCGGGGTGTCCAGGCCGCCGAGGCTCAGGTTGATGATGTCGGCGCCCTGAGCGGCGGCCCACTCCATGCCGGCCAGGATGCCGGAGTCGTCGCCGTAGCCCTCGTCGTCGAGCACCTTGCCCTCGATCAGCTTGGCGTCCGGCGCCACGCCCTTGAACCTTCCGCCGGACTTGGCGCCCGTACCGGCCACGATCGAGGACACATGCGTACCGTGCCCGACCCGGTCCTTCGTGTCGGACGACGTGCTGAAGTTCTTCGTCGCCAGGATCTGGCCCTTGAGGTCCGGGTGGGTGGCGTCCACCCCGGTGTCCAGGACGGCGATCTTGACGCCCTTGCCGGTGTAGCCGGCCTTCCACACGGCGGGCACGCCGATCTGCGGCACGCTCTTGTCGAGGCTCGCCTTGCGTACGCCGTCCAGCCAGACCCGGTTGATTCCCGGAGCCGTGGTGCGCTGGGGGCTGCGCTGCGGTTTGGTGGTGAGTGCATGCCAGATGTCCCCGGCATCGCGCTTGGGCGTGACCACCGACTCGGCGTTCAGGGACTTCAGCGTCCGGCTGACCGCGGTGCCGCCGGCATCCCTGACATCGGCCCGGGCGGACGAGCTCTGTGCGCCCTGGTAACCGACGATCAGCCGCAGGCCCTTCTGCTGGGACCTGCGTATCTCCGGACGGTTCAGCACAGTGACGTCGAAGAGCCTCCGGTCGAGCTTGCCCGAGCCGATCAGCCGACGCGCGTCCGACGGAATGATGAAGGTGTGACCACCGTGGTCCTGCCGCTGTACGGGTATCTGCGCACGTCCCTTCGCGGGTCGGAAGCCCACGACCCGGCCCTTGGCGTCCACCGAGACACGGTCGCCGGTGATGAGCGTCAGCTGATGGCGGGGCAGGGACTTCGCCCCCGTCGGCCGGACCTGATCCGGCTGTGCCACCGCTGGGGTGGTCATACCGGCCGCGAGCGCCACGGCGGCTGCCGTGGCGATGGTCGAAACACACGCGTTTCTCACGTGTCTGCGCAACTCTCCCCCTGGAGAATCAGGCGGCCCCCGAGGGGCCACTGGACAGTCGGTACCGACGAGATGCCGGTGCTGACCGGGTCACCTTCCTAGAGGGGGAATTGATCGAAATGGTTCACAGGAACCGTACAGATAAACGCAGTTGACGGATATTCATCGATTGTCCGTCTGCCCGAGGGGCGGGCGAGGAGCGGGCGAGAAGCGGGTGCGCGGCGGGTGGGGCAGTTCCTTGGGCGGGCGGCTGTCGATGTCCGCCGTCGCTGTCGGATCCCCCATCGCTCCACCCCTGTTGCGCTGTGACACCGCTCACCCAGCACTTCGGAAGCAGCAACAGGCCACTGACAACAGGGGCGGGAAGAGCGGAGCCGCGCACCTACCGGTCACGTTCCGGGCTTGCGCCCGTACACGTATACGTCGTCGCCGTTCTTCAGCAGATTCCAGTACGCCTTCGCGTCTGCGGGCCGCATGTTGACGCAGCCGTGCGACCCCGGCGGGTTCCACATCTTCAGGCCCACCGAGTGGAAGGCCTGCCCGCCGTCGAAGAATTGCGCGTACGGCATCGACACGTGGTAGATCGAGGAGACGTGGTTGATGTGCCGCCAGTAGATCTTCTTCGCCCCGGTGCGCGTCTCGTACGTGTCCCGCCCGGTCCGCACCGGTACGGGACCGAACTTCAGCTTGCTGCCGTCCTGGATCCAGCTCAGCTGCCGGGTCAGGTCGACGCACGCGATGCGCCCCTTGTTCGTGGGGCACTTCTTGTCCTTGTTGGGGTTCTTGCCGGCCGCCTTCTGGGCCGTCAGCGTCTTCATGGTGCGCCAGGTGACCGGTCCCGCGTAACCGATCGTGGGCGTGACGCCGTAGGTGGTCTGGAACGACCGGATCGCCTTGCAGTCGGCGGCCGACTGCCTGCCGTCGACCGGCCGGTGCAGATACTTCTCGACCTGCTTCTGGTACGGCCCGGTGGACGTCGTGCAGGACGCCGCCTGCGCTGATCCGCCGGTGCCCACGACGAGGACGGGCGCCGCCATAAGACCGGCGACGGACAGCGCGAGCGCGCGCCGCGACCCGACCCCCCGTACGTTCCCTGCGATGCTCATGTACGCCAACTCCCCTTCGCGCGCCGTGAGGTGCTTCCGTCTGCTAGACGCGCGTCGGGGAGTGGATGGTTGTGCGCCGTATGTCTCAGTTCTGTACGGATGCCACCGTGTCAGCTCTGTACGGATGCCATCGGCACGAGCCGCCGTCGCTCGGTGCGCGCGGCCCGCGAGCCGTACAGCGTGACCGAGACGACGCCGAGGACCGCGAGCAGCCCCAGTGACACGGTCCCGGCCCAGCCCCCGGCGTGGAAGGCGACCGCGCCGAGCGTGCCGCCCGCGCTGGAGCCCAGGTAGTACGCGGACTGGTACAGCGCCGACGCCTGGGCCCGGCCCTTCGTCGCCGTACGGCTCACGGACGAGGAGGCGACCGCGTGCCCGGCGAAGAATCCCGCCGTGATCAGGACCAGGCCGAGGAGTACGGCGGCCAACTGGTCGGCGAGCGACAGCAGCAGACCGGCGGCCGTCGTGGAGACGGCCAGGTACAGCGCGCCCCGTCGGCCGAGCCGGGCGACCAGCTTGCCGGCCGCGGCGGAGGAGATCGTACCGACGAGATAGACCAGGAAGATCGAACCGACGACACCCTGCGGGAGGTTGAACGGTGCCTCCACCAGGCGATAGCCGATCACCGTGTAGACCGCGCCGAACACCGTCATGAACAGCGCGCCGATCGCGTACAGCCGGCGCAGCAGCGGGTCGGCGAGGTGCCCGCCCACCGTCTTCGCGAGGGCCTTCGGGTTGAGCGAACCCGGGGTGAAGTGCCGGGCCCTGGGGATCATGAAGTGGAAGACGACCGCGCAGGCCACGGCCAGCAGCCCGACCGCGCCGAGCGCCGCCCGCCAGCCCCACAGCTGGGCGATCCAGCCGGTGAGGATACGGCCGCTCATCCCGCCGATGCTGTTGCCCGCCACGAACAGTCCGATCGCGGCGACCAGCGCCTTCGGCCGTACCTCCTCGGCCAGATACGCCATCGCGGACGCCGGGAGCCCGGCCAGTGCCGCGCCCTGGACGGCGCGCAGCGCGATCAGCCAGCCCAGCGAGGGCGCGAACGGCACGAGCAGCCCGACCAGCACGGCGACCGTCAGCGAGGCGGTCATCATCTGCCGCCGCCCGAACCGCTCGGACAGCGCACTCATCGGCAGCACACACAGCGCCAGCGCGCCCGTCGCGGCGGAGACCGTCCAGCTGGCCTGGCCGGCCGTGGCGCCGAGGGAGGCGGAGACGGCGGGCAGCAGGGCCTGGGTGGAGTAGAGGAGTGCGAATGTCGCGACACCGGCGGCGAAGAGAGCGAAGCTCATCCGGCGGTAGCCGGGGCGGCCCGGTTCGAGACGGTCCGGCGCGGCTTCGCCGGTGGTGGCAGCGGCGGCGACGGGGGACGGCTGGGGCGAGGCGGCCACGGTGAGGGTGGACGCCCCGGTACTGGCAGGAGGCATGGTTCGAAAGTAGGCCGCCCGGCTTCATGCGTCCAATGCACGAAGTGGCGATAATCAATCGCATGGTGCATGAACACAGGTCACAGCCACGGCTGTCACCGAGTAGTTACGAAGAAGACATTCGCGCCGTCCTTGCGCCGCGGCTGGCCCACTTCGAGGCGGTGGCCCGCCACGAGCACGTCACCCGTGCCGCGCACGAACTCGGCGTCCCGCAGTCGACGCTCTCGCGGTCGATGGTCCGGCTCGAACAGGACCTGGGAGTCGCCCTGTTCGCCCGCAAGGGCCGCACCGTCTCCCTCACGCCCGCGGGCCGCACCTTTCTGGGGTCCGCCGAGCGGGCCCTGGCCGAGGTCGAGAAGGCCGCCGACTCGGTACGGGCCGACGCGGACCCGGCCACCGGCAAGGTCGCCTTCGGCTTCCTGCACACCATGGGCTCCGAGACCGTGCCCGCCCTGATCCGCGCCTTCCGCGCCGACCACCCCCGGGTCCGCTTCCAGCTCGTGCAGAACTACGGCGAGGCGATGATCGAACGACTCCGGTCCGGCGGCCTCGACCTCTGCCTCACCTCACCCGTCCCGGACGCCCCCGACCTCGTCGCCCGCCGCCTCGACGAGCAGCGACTGCGCCTGGTCGTCCCCGAGGACCACCGGCTCGCCTCACGCCGCCGCATCCGCCTGGCGGAGGCCGCCGAGGAGAAGTTCGTCACCCTCGAGCCCGGGTACGGCCTGCGGCGGATCACCGACGACCTGTGCGCGGAGGCAGGCTTCACCCCCCGTGTCGCCTTCGAGGGCGAGGAGGCGGAGACCCTGCGCGGTCTGGTCGCGGCCGGCCTCGGCGTGGCCCTGCTGCCGCCGCCCGCGGTGGCCCGCCCGGGCGTCGTCGAACTCACGGTGACGGCCCCGAGGGCGGCCCGCGAGATCGGCGTCGCCTGGCTGGACGGCCACCCGGACACCCCGCCGGTGGCGGCGTTCAAGCGGTTCCTGCTGTCGCGGCGGGGACATTTGCTGCCGGACTGAGCGGGGACCGGCCGGCCGTAGCCCGGCGGACCGCGGAACGCGGTGTTCCGCGGGGGCCCGGACCGGAGACCTGGAGCCCGTTGTGATCAATCTGTGAGTCGCGGCGGCGAAGCGGCAGGAGCGCGCGGACTCCCTCGGGAAACAACGGAACAGCCATGAACGCGGCCCCTGGTGGCCCAGCCGTATCGCGCCGCGCCCCGTTCCCTCGGAGGTGCGGTCGGGTGACCGATAGCGCCCTCCTCATCCGGCGCGCAGGCTGGAGACATGGACACCATCACGCTTGGAGACGTGGAGATCACCCGCGTGGTCGAGCTGCCCGCCAGAGGCAGCGCCCGTGACTACATCTTTCCCGACGTGTCCGTCGCGCACTGGCAGGCGCACGAGAGCTGGCTCGCCCCCGTCTTCCTGGACCCGGCCGCCGACGAGGTCCGCACCATGAGCCAGACCTGGCTGATCCGCAGCGAGGGCCGGACGATCCTGATCGACACCGGCATCGGCAACGACCGGGAACGCCCGGCCATGCCGTCCTTCCACCGTCTGAACACCCACTACCTCGGTGAGCTGGCCGCGGCAGGCGTCCGCCCGCGGGACGTGGACACGGTGATCTGCACCCATGTCCACGGCGACCACGTCGGCTGGAACACCCGACTGACGGACGACGGAAAGTGGCGGCCGACCTTCCCCGACGCCCAGTACGTCATCTCGCGCGCCGACTTCGACTACTGGAACCCGGCCAACGGACACCGGACCCGCTCCGGCCCCCAGATGGCCAACGTCTTCGAGGACAGCGTCGCCCCCGTGCACCAGGCCGGGCAGACCGTGCTGTGGGAGGGCGACCACCACGACATCGGCGCCCAGCTCCGCATCGAGCCCGCCCCCGGCCATACGCCCGGCTCCTGTGTCGTATGGCTGCGGTCGGGCACCGATCGGGCGGTGTTCGCCGGGGATCTGCTGCACAGCCCGCTGCAGATCGTGGAGCCGGACGACTGTCCCGGCTTCGACGAGGACGAGCCCCGGGCACGCCACAGCCGGCGCCGGGTGCTGGGGGAGGCCGCGGACCGCGGCGCCCTGCTGTTCCCCGCACACTTTCCCGGGCCGGGCGCGGCCGAAGTGCGGCGCGCGGGCGACCGGTTCGCGGTGAAGGAGTGGGCGGCATGGCGGTGAGGAAGTTCCGCGGCATCCCGTGCACGGCCGCCCCGGCCGACGCCGCGCGGCGTCGGCCGGGGCCACGGCAGAGCCGGGCCGTCGGTGATCCGAACGCGCGCGGCGATGGCGCGGCTGCGGCACACCACGTACCGCCGGAACCGCAGGCACTCACCTGGAGACCGATATGACAACCCCGGAGCAGAACAAGGAGCTGGTGCTGAAAGCGTTCGACACCCTGTTCGAGAAGCGTGACTACGCGACCGCCGAAGAGCTCTGGTCCGAGGAATACGTCCCCGCGATACGACCTCACCATTCCCGAGGCCGTGCTCAACTCCGGTGCCGGTGCCGCCGGTCACCGGCTCCGTCCCCCTCAGTCCCGCAGCGACTTCCCGAACCCCGCCGCCAGCGGCATCCGCAGTCCCAGGGGCGGTGGTGCGGCGAGTGCGTCGGCGACCGGGCGGGCGTAGGCGCGGCCGAAGAGTGAGCCGCGGACGAAGTCCGTGGCCAGGGCCGCTACTTCGGCGCGGTGCTGGCGCAGTCCGTGGCCGTCGGAGTGGACCTCGAAGCGGCAGGTGTCGCGGTTGGCCTTCTTGGCGCGTTCGGCCAGGCGGAAGGAGAGTTCGGGGTCGGTACGGGCATCGTTCGTGCCGTGGACGAGCAGGACCTGCCGGCCGAGCAGATGCTTCACCGGTTCCGGCTCGCCCGTCGCGTTCTCGGGCAGCCAAGGGGCCATCGCCAGAACGGAGCTGACGGCCGCGTGGCCGCCCGCGTGGAGGGCGGCGCGGCCGCCCATGCCGTGGCCGGCGAGGCAGACGGGGACGTCGCCGTAGCGTCGTACGACCTCGTCCACCGCCCATCGGGCGTCCGCCGCGAGCTGCGCGTCGGTCGCGTTCCAGCCGCGGCAGCGGTAGCGCACGACATGCGCGGTGAGCCCGTCCTCCCGGCCCGCGCGGGCCAGGGTCCGGGCCAGCGGCAGCTGGAGGGCGTACGAGAGGGGGGAGGGGCGGCGGTGCGAGTCGGCCTCGCCGTCCGGGAGCAGCAGAACCACGCCGCTGACCGCAGTTGGTGCTCCGGCCGTCCTGACGGCCCGTCCCAGCCTCGCAGCAGGCAGGGGGAGTGCGCGCTGTGCCATGACAGAACAGTGTCAGAAGGAGAGGTGTACTCCACCCCTATTCGCGGTCACTGTTACGCATCGGCAAGCGACAATCTACGCGCGTAGGCGTTAGAGTGCCCAAATGATGAGCCCGACCTTCCATGTGCCCGGCCAGGATCAGATCCGGCGTGCCCCCAAGGTTCTTCTCCACGACCACCTCGACGGCGGCCTGCGCCCGGGAACGATCGTCGACCTCGCCGCCGCGAGCGGATATGGCGGACTCCCCGAGACCGAGCCCGACAAGCTCGGCATCTGGTTCCGCGAGGCCGCCGACTCCGGATCGCTGGAGCGCTACCTGGAGACGTTCGCCCACACCTGCGCCGTCATGCAGACCCGTGACGCCCTGGTCCGGGTGGCCGCCGAATGTGCCGAGGACCTGGCGGCGGACGGTGTCGTCTACGCCGAGGTGCGGTACGCCCCCGAGCAGCACCTGGAAGCCGGGCTGACCCTCGAAGAGGTCGTCGAGGCGGTCAACGAGGGCTTCCGGGAGGGCGAGCGCCGGGCCCGCCTGGACGGCCACCGCATCCGGATGGGCGCCCTCCTCACCGCGATGCGGCACGCCGCCCGGTCCCTGGAGATCGCCGAACTCGCCAACCGCTACCGCGACCAGGGCGTCGTCGGCTTCGACATCGCGGGCGCGGAGGCGGGCTTCCCGCCCACCCGCCACCTCGACGCGTTCGAGTACCTCAAGCGCGAGAACAACCACTTCACCATCCACGCGGGCGAGGCGTTCGGTCTGCCGTCGATCTGGCAGGCCATCCAGTGGTGCGGCGCCGACCGGCTCGGCCACGGCGTCCGCATCATCGACGACATCGAGGTCGCCGAGGACGGCTCCGTGACGCTCGGCCGGCTCGCCTCCTACGTACGGGACAAGCGCATCCCGCTGGAGCTGTGCCCGACCTCGAACCTTCAGACCGGCGCCGCCGCCTCCTACGCCGAGCACCCCATCGGGCTGCTGCGGAGGCTGCATTTCCGGGTCACCGTCAATACGGACAACCGGCTGATGAGCGGTACGAGCATGAGCCAGGAATTCGAGAAGCTGACCGAGACCTTCGGATACACGCTCGACGACATGCAGTGGTTCACCGTCAATGCGATGAAGTCGGCATTCATTCCTTTCGATGAACGTCTGGCGATGATCAACGACGTGATCAAGCCCGGATACGCCGAGCTGAAGTCCGAGTGGCTCTTCGAGCAGACCGCTACGACCAGCATTTCTTCCCCTTCTGCGGGCTGATCGGCACGCGTTCGGTAAGCGGCCGGGACGGCGGATTCCCGGCCGTTTCCCGTATCCGGCAGGTTTGCGGGACGGGCAGGGGGCTGACTACGTTTCAGGCCCCCCACATTCCTCTCCCCAAGGATGAATTTCACATGAAGCAGTCTGCTGTCAGGACTCTCGGCGTCGCCGCTGTCGGTGCCGCATTCGCCGCTGCCGCCGCGGGTACCGCCTCCGCCGCCGTGCTGCCGGCCGACGCCGCGACCACCGCCCTGCCGGCCGCCGGTTCGGCGCTGGAGACCGCGACCCGGTCCCTGCCGGTCCAGGACACGGCCACCAAGCTCCTCGGCGCCGGCCGGCAGAAGCTCGTCGGCGACGCCGCCACCCCGGTCAGGGGTCTGCTCGGCGGCCTGCCCGCGGGCGGCATGCAGACCGGCGGCCTGACGGCCAACGGTCTCCCGCTCGGCGGCTGACCCACGCCCCGGGGACGTTCCCCGTGCACACGCCTGTGGGCGGACACCCGGACCGGGTTGCCCGCCCACAGGCGTGTGGTGCGTACGCGGGTCACCAGGAGGTGGACGCCGTCTTCTCGGCCGGGAACAGCACCCACAGCACCAGGTAGAGCAGGCACTGCGGCCCCGGCAGCAGGCAGGAGACCAGGAAGATGATGCGCATGGTTCCCGCGGAGGTGCCGAAGCGCCGTGCCAGCGCTGCGCACACTCCGCCGATCATGCGTCCGTCACGGGGGCGGGCAAGTGCGGCCATGGTGGGCTCCTTCGCGAACCGTTGCTGTGGGAGCAGCTCCGTCGTGCTCCCGACGCATCCCATGGTCACCCGACGAACAGGGGCAAAGCGTCGCTCTACGGTGCGATGCCGACCCTGGGAATCGTCGGGGTCGACCCCTGGGACGCCTCGTCCCCGGGGTGGGGCAGCACCCTGATCCGCTGCTGCTTCCTGCGGCGCAGCCGCGCCCGGCACAGGGGTACGACCAGCAGGTGGGCGAGCGCCACGCCGGTGGTGTTCAGGAGCAGTGAGTCGACGTCGACGACCTGTCCCGGAACGCCGGTCTGCCCCAGTTCGATCGCCAGCGAGATCAGCGCCCCCGCCGCGACGGTACGGGCCAGCGAGGCCCACGGGGAGACGAACAGCCGGCCTCCGGCCATCGGCAGCAGTACGCCCAGCGGGGCGAGCAGCAGCAGCCCCTCACCGATGTGGCGGGCGGCCTCGACCGGGCCGAGGGACAGGTCCGCTCTGATGCCGGCGAGCGGATGAAGGTTCGAGGCGGTCGTCCACGGCACGTCGAGGGGGCGCAGCGTCAGCCACCCGACAAACAGCAGATGCGCGAGGAGGAGAAGGACCCCGGCCGCGCGGAAGCGGATGACAGTCTGACTGCCCGAACCATGACGCACGCACCCCAAGACGCGCCCGGCGGCAGGATCGGTTCCGCCCGGCCGGAACCAAGCCGGACCCCGGACGGAGCCCCGGGATGGAACCCGGCCCGGCTTGGCTTGGCAGCCCGGGTCAGGCCCCCGTACCCGTCCCCGTCACCGTCCCCATGCCCGTACCCGTACCCATACCCGTACCCGTTACGGTCCCCGGCGTCGGTACCGTCTTCGGCCTGGTCTTCGTCTCCGTGGTGCACAGATATCCGTGCGGCCGGTAGCTCCCCGGCCCGCCCAGCACCACCCTGCCGTCCGGGGCGAGCGTCCCGCTCTCCGCGTACGTGCACACGATCTGTGCCAGCGCCTCGGCCGGCAGGTCCTCCGGCTGTTCGCTGAGCCGCAGCGTGCCCCGGGGGTCGCCGCCGCGGGCCGCGCTGACCTGCAGGGTCGCCGGAACGGTGGTGGAGAACCCGGCCTGCCGCTCATCGGCGGGCGGCTTCTGCTCCAGCTCGTCGAGGAGGGCCTGCGCGATCCGGACCCGGTCCGCCTTCGCCTCGTCGACCTGGATCGTACGGTCCACCGTGACCAGCTGCGAGGAGCAGACCAGATAGATCTGTACGGGGACGCCCTGGAGCGTCTGGGGCGCGACGTCCGCCTCGGACATGGAGCACGGCACCTGCGACGGCGCGGCCCCTGCGTCCACCGGTACGGACGTGGTCCTGATCCCGCAGCCCGCGGCCAGCACGGCCACGGTCACGGCACCGGCCAGCGTCACGGCCGCACGGCACCCCCGGCGATTGCTGCCCCTCACGTCGCGTCTCCCTCCTCGTCCTGGACCCCCGCGTCGGTATCCCCGGCGCTCCCGGCCCCTCCCGCGGAACCGGTGAGCGGCTCGGCATCGCGCGGCAGCCGCAGGACGAACACCGCGCCGTCGCCGTCCGGCGAGTTCACGGCCGTGATGTCACCGCCGTGGATGTGCGCGTTCTCCATGGCGATCGACAGACCGAGCCCGCTGCCCTCGGAGCGCGGGCGGGAGGCGCTGGCCTTGTAGAACCGGTCGAAGACGTGCGGCAGGACGTCCTCGGGGATACCGGGGCCGTGGTCACGGACCTCGATGACGAGTTCGTCGCCCTCGGTCCGTACCGCGACCCGTACCGGCGAACCGCCGTGCTTGAGCGCGTTGCCGATCAGGTTCGCCAGGATCACGTCCAGCCGGCGCGGGTCGAGGCGGACCATCATGCCGCGCTCGGCGTCCAGGTCCACCGCGTCCAGCCAGGCGCGGGCGTCGATGCAGGCGGTGACCTGGTCGGCGACGTCGACGGTGTCGAGGACGAGCCGGGCCGTACCCGCGTCGAAGCGGGTGACCTCCATCAGGTTCTCCACCAGGTCGTTGAGCCGCCGGGTCTCGCTCACCACCAGCCGCACCGCGGGCGCGATCATCGGGTCCAGGCTGTCCGCCTCGTCCTCCAGCACCTCGGTGACGGCGGTCAACGCGGTGAGCGGGGTGCGCAGCTCATGCGACATGTCGGCGACGAACCGCCGGCTCGCCTCGTCCCGCGCGCTCATGTCCGCGACCTTCTTCTCCAGCGAACTGGCGGTCCTGTTGAACGTACGGGAGAGATCGGCCAGCTCATCGGTGCCGGACACCACGAGCCGGGTGTCGAGCTTTCCCTCGCCGAGCTTGCGGGCGGCGTCACCGAGCCGCTGCACGGGCCGCAGCACGGTCGTCGCCGCGGCCTGCGCGAGCAGTGCCGAGCCGATCAGGGCGAGCCCGGTGGCGATCCCCAGCGACCAGGCCAGGGAGTTCAGATCCTGCCGCTCCTGGTCCAGGGACTTCAGCATGTAGCCGGTCGGGCCACCGCCGATGATCTTCGTACCGCCCACCAGGTACGGCTTGCCGCGGATGCTGACCCGCTGCCAGAACAGGTGGTACTCGTACTTGTTGCCCGCCTCGATCGGATGCTTCTCGTTGACGGCCTTCTGCAGCGACAGCGGCACGTTGTCGAGCGTGAAGGTGTCCAGATCGGAGTTGCCGACGATCGGCTTGCCGGTGTCGCGCTCGTCGACGAGCAGAACGCTGTAGCCGGGGGAACTGCTCGCCATCTGCGCGGCGGTGTTCTGCAGATCGTCCTTGGTGGGCCGCAGCGGCAGCGACGCGGCCCGGCTCTGCATCTCCTGCCGGAAGTCCCCGAGCGCCGAGTCCTGGGTACGCGTCAGTACGGCCTCGCGGTTCAGCCAGTACGCGATCCCCGAGGCGGACACCGCGGCGGTCAGCGCCACCAGCGCGAACACGACGACGAGACGCAGTCGCAGACTCGTCCAGCGGAGCCCGGTGAGCAGGCTCCGCCTGGTGGCATCGCTCACTGAGGAGAATCCAGCCGGTAGCCCACACCCCGAACGGTACGGATCAGGGTCGGCGAGGACGGCACGTCCTCCACCTTGGCGCGCAGCCGCTGCACACAGGCGTCCACGAGCCGGGAGTCGCCGAGGTAGTCGTGCTCCCAGACCAGCCGCAGCAGTTGCTGCCGCGACAGGGCCTGGCCCGGCCGGCGGCTCAGTTCCAGCAGTAGCCGCAGCTCCGTCGGTGTGAGCTGCAGATCCTCGCCGTTCTTGGTCACGGTCATCGCGGAACGGTCGATCACCACGTTCCCGAAGGACGCGGAGTCGGTGGACTCGCGCTCACCGCGGCGCAGCACCGCCCGGATACGGGCGTCGAGCACCCGGCCCTGCACGGGTTTCACCACATAGTCGTCGGCACCGGACTCCAGCCCGACGACGACGTCGATGTCATCACTGCGCGCCGTCAGCAGGATGATCGGCAGCTGGTCGGTGCGCCGGATGCGACGGCACACCTCGAAACCGTCGATGCCGGGCAGCATCACATCCAGGACGATCAGGTCGGGTCGCTGCTCACGCAGCAGTTTCAGGCCGTCCTCTCCCGTCGCCGCGGTGGCCACACGGTGGCCCTGACGTGACAGCGAGAGTTCGAGGGCCGTGCGGATGGCGTCGTCGTCCTCGATCAGCAACAGGAAAGGCACGCTGGCCATTCTGGCCCATGCGGGAGCCCCAGTTCGACAGTTGGGGGCGACTCATACATCCCGCGCCCCTCCGGCGCACCGACGGCAGGCCCTGTGACAGGCCTGTGACAGTCGGGGGACAGCCCCATGAAACTGTCCCGGCAAGCTCATTGGCACAAGGACGGACGGACTCCACCGATGGGGGGCGCGAGATGAACGCGATTCAGAGCACCACCGCGAGCGCAGTTGTCACGCGTCTCCACGATGTCGGCCGGAGCTCCGAGAAGTCCGGCGTCGGGGGGCGGGGGTGCGTTCGAGGCGCCGGGCGTCAGCACACGTCGTACATGACGGTGGTCGACGCGCCTGTGGGGGCCAACGGGGGATCCGCGTACGGGGAGGTCATAGGGGAGCGGAAGGCCCCGGCACAGTCCGAGGACGCCGAAACGGCGTTCACGGCCTACGTCCGGGAGCGCCGCGCCTCCCTGTACGCAACCGCCTACCACCTGACCGGTGACCGGTTCGAGGCCGAGGACCTGCTGCAGAGCGCCCTCTTCTCGACGTACCGGGCATGGGACCGGATCAGCGACAAGGCGGCGGTCGGCGGCTATCTGCGCCGCACCATGACCAACCTGCACATCAGCGCCTGGCGCAGGCGCAAGCTCAACGAGTACCCGACCGAGGAGCTGCCGGAGACGGCGGGCGACACGGACGCGATGCGCGGCACGGAACTGCGCGCCGTGCTCTGGCAGGCGCTGGCGCGGCTGCCGGAACTCCAGCGCACGATGCTGGTCCTGCGGTACTACGAGGGCCGCACCGATCCGGAGATCGCGGCCATCCTCGACATCAGTGTCGGCACGGTGAAGTCCAGCATCTGGCGGTCGCTCCGTCGGCTGCGCGACGACGAGGTCCTCAGCTTCGGCCGTGACCAGGAGGAGTCCTTCGGCGAGCTGGTGGCCTGAAGGGGCGGGGGGATACGGGGGAACACGGGGCCGCTGCTTCGGGGGAGGCGGCGGAACACGGGGGAATGCTGCGGGGCCGGACGGGCCGGGGGGGCCTGTCCGGCCCCGTCGCCGTGTGGCCCGGTCCCTTCGGCGCCCCGCGTACGCCTTCGCTATGCCGTCCCCCGCGCCGCCGGTGCCTGGCGGCAGCGTCCCGCCGCCGCGGCGGCCAGTCGGCCCAGGGCCTCCTCCTTGCCGCACGGATGCGCGCCCAGTGCCGCCTGCCGTGCCACGATCCGCCGCTCCGCGCGCATCAGCCGCCACCCCCGCCGCAGCAGGAACGGCACCGACTTGCGGCCCTCCCGCAGATCCCGCAGCAGCCGGCGGCGGAAGGTCGTCGTCGGACGGCCGCGCAGGCACAGCGCGTCGGCGAGTACGCCCAGCTCCTGGCACCGCTCGACTATGTCCGCCGCGAAGATCCCCTCGGCCACGAACAGCGGTGTGCGGTCGATGTGGAGGGCCTCCCGGTCCACCCGGGAGCTCGTGGTGATGTCGTACACCGGGACGTTCGTACGGCCGGTGCGGCACAGCTCCGTGATCGCGGCCACCGCCGCGTCGGCGTCCCAGGACTGTGCGGAGTCCCAGTCGATGTCCGTACTTCCGGGAACGAGCGGCAGCGTGGGGTCGTCGCCCTCCTTGTAGAAGTCGTCCAGGCGCAGCACCGGCAGATCGGTGCGGGCGGCGAGGGACGACTTGCCGGAGCCGGAGGGGCCCGCGAGCAGCACGACGCGGGTCAGGAGCAGTTGGGAATTCACAGGACACGAGTGTGAGGCATTGACCCGCGCAGGGGATCCCCCGGAGGTCGGGTTGGTATCGAGCATCACACCTCAACTACTCTACGCACTCAAGCGATTACTCGATCGGCTCTGATCAGGTGGGAACTCCATGGCACGTCACGCACTTTCCAGGTCCCGGCGCCGCACTCTGCTGCGGGCAGGTCTGACCATCACCGCGGTGGGCGCCGCACTCGGCGCGGGAGGTGTGGCGGCCCAGGCGGCGCCGCTGCCCCTCGTGCCGACCACGGGCGCCGACACCGGCCTCGGCGACGCGGGTGAGGCGGCCACCGGCGCGGTGACCGGGGGGCTCGGGCACTCGCTCCACAACGGCATCGCACCGGTGACGCATCTGCAGCTGGACCCGCTGGCCGGTACGGGCACGGACCCGCTGAACAACACGGTGGGGACGCAGATCGCCGACTTCAAGCCGCTCTCCACGGCCGCCGTCACCGACCCGGTCACCAGAGGCGGAGCGCTGAAGGACCTGCCGGTGGTGGGGCAGGTCACACAACTGCTGCACGGCTGAGACGGACGCGGACGCGGCCCGCTCCTCGGGGAATCCGGAGAAGCGGGCCGCGTCCGTGCGGGCGGGCCCGGCCGGCCCTCGCGCGGACCGTACGTACGCCGTCGCGCGGATCAGTACGAGGAGTCGGTAGGAGGCGTCAGTACGAGGACCCCGAGACGCCGAGCGCGCCCGTCGGGTGCCAGACCGTCTTCGTCTCCAGGAAGGCCGTCAGGCGGTTGGTGCCCGGGTCGGCCGACCAGTCGGAGGCGCCGTCGCCCCGGTGAACCCGCTTCAGGTTGTCCGCCGCCGCGATCTCCAGCTCCTTCGCGAGTGCGGCGTCCGCCCCCGTGAGGTCGATGGCGTTCACGTCCTGGTGGGACGCGAGCGGTGCCGCGATCTCCGCCGTCCTCCCGGACAGGATGTTCACCACGCCGCCCGGCAGGTCGGAGGTGGCCAGCACCTCGCCCAGGGACAGGGCCGGCAGCGGGGCGTCCGCCGAAGCGATGACGACCGCCGTGTTGCCGGTCGCGATCACCGGGGCGATCACCGAGACCAGGCCCAGGAACGACGACTCCTGGGGCGCCAGGACCGCGACCACACCGGTCGGTTCGGGCGTGGACAGGTTGAAGAACGGGCCCGCGACCGGATTCGCCCCGCCCACGACCTGGCCGATCTTGTCGGTCCAGCCCGCGTACCAGACCCAGCGGTCGATCGCCGCGTCCACCAGGGCCGCGGCCTTGGACTTGGACAGGCCCTCCGCGTCGGCCACTTCCCGGACGAACTGGTCCTTGCGGCCCTCCAGCATCTCCGCGACGCGGTAGAGGACCTGGCCCCGGTTGTACGCGGTCGCGCCCGACCAGCCACCGAACGCCTTGCGCGCGGCCACGACCGCGTCCCGCGCGTCCTTGCGGGAGGACCGGGGGGCGTTCGCCAGCCACTTGCCCTTGGAGTCGGTCACCTCGTACACCCGGCCGCTCTCGGAGCGGGGGAACTTGCCCCCGACGTACAGCTTGTAGGTCTTGAAGACGCTCAGACGGTTATCGGACATCGAGGTACGCCTCCAGGCCGTGACGGCCGCCTTCGCGGCCGAAGCCCGACTCCTTGTAGCCGCCGAAGGGCGAGGTCGGGTCGAACTTGTTGAACGTGTTGGCCCAGACGACGCCCGCCCGGAGCTTGTTCGCCACCGCGAGGATGCGGGAGCCCTTCTCCGTCCAGATGCCGGCCGAGAGGCCGTACTGGCTGTTGTTGGCCTTGGCGACCGCCTCGTCGGGCGTGCGGAACGACAGCACCGACAGCACCGGGCCGAAGATCTCGTCGCGGGCGATGGTGTGCGCCTGGGTGACGTTCGTGAACAGCGTCGGGGCGAACCAGTAGCCGGAGGACGGGAGTTCGCAGGGGGCGGACCAGCGTTCGGCGCCCTCCGCCTCGCCGGTCTCGGCGAGCGCGGTGATCCGGGCGAGCTGCTCCGCGGAGTTGATCGCGCCGATGTCGGTGTTCTTGTCGAGCGGGTCGCCGAGCCGGAGCGTGGACAGCCGGCGCTTCAGGGCGTCCAGCAGCTCGTCCTG
Organism: Streptomyces sp. NBC_00846; assembly: GCF_045207325.1. Classification (NCBI taxonomy): domain Bacteria; kingdom Bacillati; phylum Actinomycetota; class Actinomycetes; order Kitasatosporales; family Streptomycetaceae; genus Streptomyces; species Streptomyces sp. NBC_00846. Next base: position 4,750,585 of record NZ_CP108846.1, read on the forward strand.
GATCGACTCCTGCACGAGCAGGCGCGAACCCGCGCAGCAGACCTGGCCCTGGTTGAAGAAGATGCCGGTGACGATGCCCTCGACGGCCTGGTCGATGGGGGCGTCGTCGAAGACGATGTTGGCGCCCTTGCCGCCCAGTTCCAGGGTGACCTTCTTGTCCGTGCCTGCGACCTGGCGGGCGATGGCCTTGCCGACCGCGGTCGAGCCGGTGAAGGCGATCTTGTTCACGTCCGGGTGCTCGACGAGGGCGGCGCCCGCGTCCCCGTACCCGGTGAGGATGTTCACGACCCCCTTGGGCAGGCCCGCCTGGCGGCAGATGTCCGCGAAGAACAGCGCGGAGAGCGGGGTCGTCTCGGCGGGCTTGAGGACCACCGTGTTGCCGGTGGCGAGCGCCGGGGCGATCTTCCACGCGAGCATGAGGAGCGGGAAGTTCCAGGGAATGATCTGGCCCGCGACGCCGAGGGGGCGGGGGTTCGCGCCGTAGCCGGCGTGGTCGAGCTTGTCGGCCCAGCCCGCGTAGTAGAAGAAGTGCGCCGCGACCAGGGGGAGGTCCGCGTCGCGGGTCTCCTTGATCGGCTTGCCGTTGTCGAGGGTTTCGAGAACGGCTAGCTCGCGGCTGCGCTCCTGGATGATCCGGGCGATCCGGAAGAGGTACTTGGCACGCTCGGAGCCGGGCAGCGCCGACCACTTCTCGAACGCCTTGCGGGCCGCCTGCACGGCCCGGTCGACGTCCGCGGCACCGGCCTGCGCGACCTCGGAGAGCACCTCCTCGGTACTCGGCGAGACCGTCTTGAAGACCTTGCCGTCGGCCGCGTCGGTGAACTCACCGTCGATGAACAGGCCGTACGAGGGTGCGATGTCGACGACCGCGCGCGGCTCGGGCGCGGGTGCGTACTCGAATGCAGATGCCATGGGGATCAGTCCACCGTCACGTAATCGGGGCCGGAGTAACGGCCGGTGCTGAGCTTCTGGCGCTGCATCAGCAGATCGTTCAGCAGGCTGGAGGCGCCGAAGCGGAACCAGTGGTTGTCCAGCCAGTCCTCGCCCGCGGTCTCGTTCACCAGCACCAGGAACTTGATCGCGTCCTTGGAGGTGCGGATGCCGCCGGCCGGCTTCACGCCGATCTGTACGCCGGTCTGCGCCCGGAAGTCGCGCACGGCCTCCAGCATCAGCAGGGTGTTCGCCGGGGTGGCGTTCGTCGCGACCTTGCCGGTCGACGTCTTGATGAAGTCCGCGCCCGCCAGCATGCCGAGCCAGGAGGCGCGGCGGATGTTGTCGTACGTGGAGAGTTCGCCGGTCTCGAAGATCACCTTCAGCCGGGCGTCGGTGCCGTCCGCCCGCGCGCACTCGGCCTTCACGGCCAGGATCTCCTCGTACACCTTGAGGTAGCGGCCACAGAGGAAGGCGCCCCGGTCGATCACCATGTCGATCTCGTCGGCCCCGGCGGCCACGGCGTCGCGGACATCCGCGAGCTTGACGTCGAGCGCGGCGCGGCCGGCCGGGAAGGCCGTCGCCACGGACGCCACCTTCACGCCGGAACCGGCCAGCGCGGCGACGGCGGTCGCCGCCATGTCGGGGTAGACGCAGACCGCGGCGGTGCGCGGGGTCGTGCGGTCGGTCGGGTCGGGATGGACGGCCTTGGCGGCGAGGGCCCGGACCTTGCCCGGGGTGTCCGCGCCTTCCAGCGTCGTCAGGTCGATCATCGAGATGGCCAGGTCGATCGCGTACGCCTTGGCCGTCGTCTTGATCGAACGGGTTCCGAGGGACGCGGCGCGCGCTTCGAGGCCGACGGCGTCGACGCCGGGCAGCCCGTGCAGGAAGCGGCGCAGCGCACTGTCGGACGCGGTCGCGTCGGAGAATGCGGGAGCTGTGGTGGGCATGGTCACCAGGGGAGCATATCTACGCGCGTAGCGACCTGTACAGGGGGTGGGGTCCTCCGAGCGTCGCACAGTACCGGGGCGGCCGCCCCGGCGCCCCTTGCGTGCGTCAGGCAGAATCGGTCCCATGACGAGCCCCACACCACCCGCCGAGCCGACCTACGCCGACCGGTCCTTCCGGTCGCCCGCCGGGATCGTCGGGGGTGTCCTGCTGCTTCTCTTCATCGGCTGGATCGGCGGCGACGCCGTGGTCCGGGGCGCCGGCCGGGTGCCGTGGCTGGCGCTGGCCGGGCTGCTGACCGTGGTGCCGCTGGTCGCCGCGTTCACGCTGCGGCCCGTCGTGTACGCCAACGACCAGCGCATCCGGATCCGTAACCCGTTCCGGACGATCACCGTGCCGTGGACCGAGGCCGCGGTTCTGCGGGCCGGATATGCGAGCGAGCTGCTCACCGAGGACGGCGCCAAGTTCCAGCTGTGGGCGGTGCCGGTGTCGTTGGGGAAGCGGAAGAAGGCCGCCAGGCGGCAGGCCCGGCAGTCGACGGACGACCGGTACGGCCGGACGTCCGTGCACGCGGATGTCCGCGACAGCCGCTCCCGGATGGCGCCGGCCGACCAGACCATGGCGGACCTCCGCGAGCTGATGGAGCGGGCGAAGACGGGGGCGGGCGCGGCCGCACAGCCTTCGGCGTCCTCGGAAACTTCGGTTTCGGTGCGCTGGGCGTACGAGTTGATCGCCCCGGCGGTGGTGGGCCTGGTGCTGCTGGTGGTGCTGCTCGCGACCGGCTGAGACCGGCTGAGGCGGGCTGGCTGAGACCGGCTGAGGCGGGCCGGAGTGCGCGCGTACGACGATCGGATGCCGGCCGTACGCGTGCGGGTGGTCGTGGTCCCGGTCGCGAGGCAGCCCCGCCCGCCGGGTCGGCCCGTCGTGGCCGACCGGTAGGTGCACACCTGTACGCCCGTGCCGCTGGTGACCGTCGAAAGCGGTTCGAAATGTCGCGGGCGCGCCGCGTGCGTACGCCCTCGCCTTCGAGGCCCGCGCGCACGATGGCCCCTTCGAGCCGGAACACCAGGTGTTCCGCCGTGGCCCGGGCCCGCTCGTCCTGGCCGGACAGCAGCTCTTGGAGGTGGGCCGCGAGCAGGCTCTCGACCTCCTCCCGGTGGCGCCCGCCTCGGCCATGCCTGCCTCCCGTGGCTCGTCATCAGGCAGGCCCGTCTGCCTCATGCGTTCCCGGTGCATGCCTCGTGCGGGCACTAGTTCTCCGGGAGCCGGGCCCAGAAGTGGTTGACGATGTCGTCGATGTAGCGTCGCCCGTTTTCGCCGGAGGCAGTGGTGCCGCCGGCCCGGCTGAGGGTGGCGGCCATGAGGGCCTGGTACTCCTGATGCATGTCGCGCAGGGGGTCCTGCAGGTCGCGGCGGTCCGTGGAGACGAGGCGGGCGATGGCGCGGATGTGGGCCTGCCAGCGGGTGGAGACGGCTTCGGTGAGGAGGCGGGCGAGTTCGTCCTCCAGGCCGGTGATGGTGATGAAGTCGCGTGGGGGGAGGTTGAGGAGGGCGCCGAGTTTGGCGGACTGCCGTTTGTCGCCGGTCCATTGGCCGGTTGTTTCCATGTGGTGGTAGGCGTCGAGGTCGACGCCGGTGGCACGGGCGACGTCCTCGGCGGCCAGTCTGCGGGCGAGGCGGTGTTCCCGCAGGGTGCGGGGAGCGCCCATGAGTTCGCGGGGGTTGCACCACAGGGCACCGGCCAGCGCGGTGAGTTCGCTGGCGGTGGGCAGTGCGGTGCCGCGTTCCCACGCGGTGATGTGGTCGGGGGTGATGTGGGCCGTGCCGTAGGAGGCGCGCATGCCGTAAGCGACGTGGCCGGGGGCCATCCCGAGTTTCTCGCGCAGGATGCGGGCGGCGCGCGCGTTGAAGGGGAGCGGTGGATGCACGGACCGAGAGTAAGGAGTCACCCGGGGTGAACTCCATGGCCACTGTCGCCCGCATCCCGGTTTGGCTGGATAGGTCGTCGGTGATTTTGGAGGAACCGACAGGGGCGGTGCGAGAAGGTCAACTAATGGATACCGCAAAGCGATTGAGATCACGTTCCTGCCGCGTATGATCCGCTCGCAAGGCGCCCGTATGTGTGTTCGTACAACCGACTGACACACGCTTCCGGCGCCACTGCCATGGTTTCCCTCGCACTTGCAGGTCCAGGAGACACAGTCATGCACACCAGCACGACCGGCCCGGCCGAAGCGCCGACAACCAGACCCGGTGGCCCGCTCAACCGGTTCTTCCGCATCGATGAACGCGGCTCGACGTACGGCCGTGAGATACGTGGTGGGTTCGCCACCTTCTTCACGATGGCGTACATCCTCGTACTCAACCCGATCATCCTCAGTAGCACCGAGGACAAGTTCGGTCACCAGCTGGATGCGGGTCAACTGGCCACCGCCACGGCCCTGGTGGCTGCCGTGATGACCGTGATCATGGGTGTGGGCGGCAACCTGCCGCTCGCCCTGGCCGCGGGCCTCGGTCTCAACGCCGTCACCGCCTTCCAGATCGCCCCTCTCATGAGCTGGGACGACGCGATGGGCCTCATCGTGCTCGAAGGCCTGCTGATCTGCGTACTGGTGATGACCGGTCTGCGCGAGGCGATCATGCACGCCATTCCGCAGCCCCTCAAGCAGGCCATCAGTGTCGGCATCGGACTGTTCATCGCCTTCATCGGCTTCGTGGACGCCGGGTTCGTCACCCGCATCCCGGACGCCGCGAACACCACCGTGCCCGTTCAGATCGGCACAGGCGTCCTCACCGGCTGGCCCATGCTCATCTTCTGTCTCGGCGTGCTGTTGACGATCGTCCTCCTGGTCCGCAAGGTGCAGGGCGCCATCCTCATCAGCATCGTCGTGATGACCGTCGTCGCCGTCGTCATCAACGGGATCGCCGACATCAAGTCCTGGGGTCTGACCGAGCCCTCGCTGCCCGACAAGCCCGTCGCCGCACCCGACTTCGGGCTCCTGGGCAACTTCGATCTGTTCGGCTCGTTCGGTCAGGTCAGTGCGCTGACCGTCGTTCTGCTCGTCTTCACCCTCATCCTGTCCGACTTCTTCGACACGATGGGCACCGTCGTCGGCGTCACCGCCGAAGCCGGACTCCTCGACGAGCGCGGCCAGGTCCCCGGTCTGGGCCGCGTGCTGCTCATCGACGGTGTGGCCGCCGTCGCCGGTGGCGCCGCCTCCTCTTCGTCCGCCACCACGTACATCGAGTCCGCCGCGGGCGTCGGCGAAGGCGCTCGCACCGGTTTCGCCAGCGTCATCACCGGCGGCCTGTTCGCCCTCGCCCTCTTCTTCACCCCCGTTCTCACCATCGTGCCCCTCCAGGCCGCGGCCCCCGCTCTCATCGCGGTCGGGTTCCTGATGATGACCCAGGTCAAGCACATCGACTGGGACCAGTACGAAGTCGCCATCCCCGCCTTCCTGACCATCGCCGTCATGCCGTTCACGTACTCCATCACCAACGGCATCGGCGCCGGCTTCCTCGCCTACGTGGTCATCAAGGCGTGCCTGGGCAAGGCCCGCGAAGTGCACTGGCTGCTCTGGGGCACCGCGGCGCTCTTCCTCGTCTACTTCGCGATCGACCCGCTGGAGCAGCTGCTCAACATCAAGTAGCCGGTGCGGTCCACCCGAAACGGGGCAGGGGACGGCCCGGGACGATCAGCGACGGAGCGTGTGAACACACCGCGCCCGCCCGATCGCCCGGACGTCCCCCGTCGGCCGCGGCGTGGCTGTGGCCCGGACACCGGCTTCACGCGCCTGATGCGTACCTGCGGCATGAGTGATGCGTACCCGAAGCCGGTCGTCGCGACCGGTCAGATACCGGCCGCCGCCGCCAGGTCCCGCTTGATCCCGGCGAGCAGCTCCGCACCCCGCGCACGGGCCGCGGGCAGCTCGTCCGTCGAGGCGACCGGCACCACGACCTCCAGGTAGCACTTGAGCTTCGGCTCGGTGCCGCTCGGGCGGACGATCACGCGGGCGCCCCGGAGGTGGTAGCGCAGCCCGTCGGTGGGCGGCAGCTGCGCGGTGCCCCGCGCGAGGTCCTCGGCCGAGGTGACGGGGAGGCCGGCGAGCACGGTCGGGGGCTGCTCGCGCAGCCGGCGCATGGCGTCCGCGATGACGGAGAGGTCCTCCACCCGGACCGACAGCTGATCGGTGGCGTGCAGCCCGTGGTCGACCGCGATGTCGTCGAGGAGGTCCAGGAGCGTACGCCCCCGCTCCTTGAGCACGGAGGCGAGTTCGGCGACGAGCAGCGCGGCCGTGATGCCGTCCTTGTCGCGTACGCCGTCCGGATCGACGCAGTAACCGAGCGCCTCCTCGTACCCGTACCGCAGGTCGTTCACGCGGGCGATCCACTTGAAGCCGGTCAGCGTCTCCTCGTAGCCGAGGCCCGCCTTCTCGGCGATCCGGCCGAGCAGCGAGGACGACACGATCGACTCGGCGAAGACACCGGCCGCGCCCCGGTCCACCAGATGGGCGGCGAGCAGCGCCCCGACCTCGTCGCCGCGCAGCATCCGCCAGCCGCCGTCGGCGGCCGGGTCCGGGACGGCGACGGCGCACCGGTCGGCGTCCGGGTCGTTGGCGATGACGAGGTCGCAGTCGGAACGGCGTGCGGTGGCGAACGCGAGATCCATCGCGCCGGGCTCTTCCGGATTGGGGAAGGCGACGGTGGGGAACGCCGGGTCGGGCTCGGCCTGTTCGGCGACGAGCACCGGAGCGGGGAACCCGGCGCGGTCGAAGGCGGCGGTGAGCACGGACGTACCGACGCCATGCATCGCGGTGTACACGACCCGGGCGGTGCGCGGTGATCCGGCGGCGAGCACGGCGTCGGTACGGGCCAGGTAGGCGGCCAGGACCTCGTCGCCGAGGATCTCCCAGCCGTCGTCGGGGCGGGCCACGCCGTCGAGCGGGCCGACCGCGGCGATCGCGGCGGCGATCTCGCCGTCGGCCGGGGGGACGATCTGCGAGCCGTCGCCGAGGTAGACCTTGTACCCGTTGTCGCGCGGCGGGTTGTGGCTGGCCGTCACCTCGATGCCCGCGACGGCGCCCAGGTGCCGGATCGCGTACGCCAGCACGGGCGTGGGCAGCGGGCGGGGGAGCACCGCCGCGCGCAGGCCCGCGCCGGTCATCACGGCCGCGGTGTCGCGGGCGAAGTCGGCGGACTTGTAACGGGCGTCGTACCCGATGACGACGAGCCCGCCGGTGTGTCCCCGGTCCCCGAGATACGCGGCGAGTCCGGCCGCGGCGCGGATCACGACGGCGCGGTTCATCCGCATCGGCCCGGCCCCCAGCTCGCCGCGGAGCCCGGCCGTGCCGAACTGGAGCGTGCCCGCGAACCGTGCGGCGAGCTCGTCGAGGTCCTCGGCGTCGATGAGCGCGGCGAGCTCGTCACGGGTCTCGGGGTCGGGATCCTCCGCGAGCCACGTCCTGGCCTGCGCGATGAGCTCCTGCTGCACGGTGTCCGCCTTTCTGCGGGATGGAATGGGTTACGGGGGCGCTGCCCCGGACCCCCCGCTCCTCGATGCCGGAGGGGTCTTTCTTCAGCGTCGCTTTTCAGCGTGGCCTTTCAGCGTCGCCGGCGTTCGAGGCGCGTGGCCCGGGGCAGCGCCCCGGTTCGGGACGGGGCTCAGATCCGCTCAAGCACCCGAGCCAGCAACGCACCCATCCGCGTGGCGGAGTCCCGCCCCGCCTGCAGCACCTCTTCATGGTTGAGCGGCTCCCCGCTCAGCCCCGCCGCCAGGTTCGTGACCAGCGAGATGCCGAGCACCTCGGCCCCTGCCTCCCGGGCGGCGATCGCCTCCAGCACGGTGGACATGCCGACCAGGTCGCCGCCCATCACGCGGACCATGTTGATCTCGGCGGGCGTCTCGTAGTGCGGGCCGGGGAACTGCACGTACACACCCTCTTCGAGGGTCTCGTCGACCTCCTTGCACAGCGCGCGCAGCCGCGGCGAGTACAGATCGGTCAGATCGATGAAGTTGGCGCCGACGATGGGGGACGCCGCGGTCAGGTTGATGTGGTCGCTGATCAGGACCGGCTGCCCGGGGCGCATGCCCTCGCGCAGACCGCCGCAGCCGTTCGTCAGCACGACGGTCTTGCAGCCCGCGGCGACGGCGGTACGGACGCCGTGCGCGACGGCGGCGACGCCGCGGCCCTCGTAGAAGTGCGTGCGGCCGAGGAAGACCAGGGCACGCTTCTCGCCGATCCGGTACGAGCGGATCGTGCCGCCGTGCCCCTGTACGGCGGGCGCCGGGAAGCCGGGCAGGTCGGTCACCGGGAACTCGGCCTCCGGAGCGCCGAGCGCATCGCCCGCGGGAGCCCAGCCGGACCCCATCACGAGGGCGACGTCGTGGGTCTCGGCACCGGTCAGCTCGCGCAGGCGGGCGGCGGCGTCGGCGGCGGCGGCGTACGGGTCGCCCTGGATGTTGTCCGGAATAACTGATGCGTTCACGCGGATGAGGGTAACCGGATATTCCCTACGCGCGTAGATGCCCATGCGCAGAGTCTGCACACGCTTCCTCGTGCATTCATACAAAAGTGCTGGTCGGCCGGGTCAGCAGGGGCGCTTGCGCAGTTCCATCACATAGTCGTGCGGTGCGCCCGCGGACTCCGCGGCGTCCGCGATCTCGCCCAGATAGCGGGCGGACGGCAGCCCGCCCTCGTACCCGTTCAGCACATACATCCAGGTCGGCTCCTCGCCGTCCAGGGTGTGCACCCGTACCCGCATCCGCCGGTAGATGTCGAGGCCGACGCCCTCCCACCGGTCCATGGAGTCCTCGTCCATCGGCGCGATGTCGTACAGCGCCACGAAGACCTGGGAACGGGGGGCCTCCACCACCGTGACGAGCGCGCCTTCCCAGCCCATCTGCTCCCCGCCGAAGGTCAGCCGCCAGCCGTTGAGCCAGCCGGTGCCGCGCAGCGGGGAATGCGGTGCGCGGCGCGTCATCAGCCGCGCGTCGAGGTTGCCGGCGTACGCGGCGTAGAGCGACATGGGGTCGAGGGTACGGGAGGCGGTGGCCGGAACGCCGATTCCTGTGAGGAAGACCCCGTACGAGGGTTCCGCCGTCCGGGCCGGGAACCCCGTCCCGGACGCCCCGGCGCACGTATGGAGGGCCCCGGAGCGAAGCGCCTTGGCGCGTGCGGGACAATGAAGTACGTACTGCATTCCCCGGGGCGACCCCCCGGACCCCCGGCCGGGGCAGCAGACGGCCGCGGGATGACATACGCGAGGCGGACTTTTCGTGACCCGGATCGTGATCATCGGCGGCGGACCCGGCGGGTACGAGGCGGCATTGGTGGGCGCCCAGCTCGGCGCGGAGGTGACCGTCGTCGACTGCGACGGCCTCGGCGGCGCGTCCGTGCTCACCGACTGTGTGCCCTCGAAGACCCTGATCGCGACGGCAGAGGTGATGACCACCTTCGACTCTTCGTACGAGGAGTTGGGCATCATCGTCGCCGACGACACGCCGCACATGGAGCAGGCGGCCCGGGTCGTCGGCGTGGACCTCGGCAAGGTCAACCGACGGGTGAAGCGTCTGGCGCTCGCCCAGTCCCACGACATCACCGCGTCCGTCACCCGGGCCGGCGCCCGGGTGATGCGCGGCCGCGGCCGCCTCGTCGGCCTCCAGGCCGCCGACGGCTCCCGCACGGTCGTCGTGACCGCCGCCGACGGTACGCAGGAGACGCTCACCGCCGACGCCGTACTGATCGCGACCGGCGGCCACCCCCGGGAGATCCCGGACGCGCTCCCCGACGGCGAGCGCATCCTGAACTGGACCCAGGTCTACGACCTCGACGAGCTCCCCGAGGAGCTCATCGTGGTCGGCTCCGGTGTGACGGGTGCCGAGTTCGCTGGCGCCTACCAGGCGCTCGGCTCGCGCGTCACCCTCGTCTCGTCCCGCGACCGGGTGCTGCCGGGCGAGGACCCGGACGCCGCGGCCGTCCTGGAGGACGTCTTCCGCCGCCGCGGCATGAACGTCATGGCCCGCTCCCGCGCGTTGGCTGCGAAAGTTGTGCCGGCGACCACTGAGGGACCCTTCTCGCCGAAGGCGGGCAAGGAGGGACGCGTCGGCGACCGGGTCGAGGTCACCCTCGCCGACGGCCGGGTCATCTCCGGTTCGCACTGCCTGATGGCGGTCGGCGCGATCCCGAACACCGCCGGCATGGGGCTGGAGGAGGCCGGGGTCCGGCTCAAGGAGTCCGGCCACATCTGGACCGACAGGGTCTCCCGCACCACCGCCCCCGGCGTGTACGCGGCCGGTGACGTCACCGGGATCTTCGCCCTCGCCTCGGTCGCCGCCATGCAGGGCCGGATCGCGATGTACCACTTCCTCGGGGACGCGGTGACCCCGCTGAACCTGAAGACGGTCTCCTCGAACGTCTTCACCGATCCCGAGATCGCCACCGTCGGCTACACCCAGGCCGACGTCGACGGCGGCAAGATCGACGCCAGGGTGGTCAAGCTGCCGCTGCTGCGCAACCCGCGCGCCAAGATGCAGGGCATCCGCGACGGCTTCGTCAAGCTCTTCTGCCGGCCCGGCACCGGCATCGTGGTCGGCGGCTGTGTCGTCGCGCCGCGGGCGAGCGAGCTCATCCACCCGATCTCGATCGCGGTCGACAACAACCTGACGGTCGAACAGATCGCGAACGCCTTCACGGTGTACCCGTCCCTGTCGGGTTCGATCGCGGAAGTGGCCCGTCAGTTGCACACGCGGAAGAACGCGGGCGAGGTGTAGACACCGTCGCGAAACCCGGCGATCCGCGGCGATCGGTCGCGATCCCCGGCAGTTCGTGGCGCATCGCGGCAGTTCAGACGGTCGTCCGGGCGCGGAGCGACTGCCTGGCGGGCGCCGGGCGGTCGTCGGCCGGTCAGTACGGAACAACAAGGGGCCGCCTATACCACTTGGCGGCCCCTTGTATGCGCAACTTCTGCTATTCGGCGCAAACTGCTGAAAACGCTCTGGTGTCACGTTACTGTCAGTTTCGTGTTCGCTGCAGAACGTCGTCAATTAATCCTCGAAATGGTGCGCGCCAACGGGGCGGTATCGCTCCGTGAGCTCGCCCGCGTCGTCCAGACCTCCGAAGTGACCGTACGGCGGGACGTGCGGGCGCTGGAGGCAGAAGGACTCCTCGACCGCCGGCACGGCGGTGCGGTTTTGCCGGGCGGTTTTACGCGGGAGTCCGGCTTTCCGCAGAAATCCCATCTCGCCACCGCGGAGAAGACGGCCATCGCCGACCTCGCCGCGGGTCTCGTCGAAGAGGGCGAGGCCATCGTCGTCGGTGCCGGTACGACCACGCAGGAGCTGGCCCGCCGGCTTGCGCGGGTCCCCGGTCTGACCGTCGTCACCAACTCACTGCTGGTCGCCCAGGCGTTGGCCCATGCCAACCGGGTGGAAGTGGTGATGACGGGCGGCACCTTGCGCGGCTCCAACTACGCCCTCGTGGGCAGCGGTGCCGAGCAGTCGCTCCAGGGGCTGCGGGTCTCGCGCGCGTTCCTCTCCGGGAGCGGGCTCACCGCGGAACGCGGCCTGTCCACGTCCAACATGCTCTCGGCGAGCGTGGACCGGGCCCTGGTACAGGCGGCGGCGGAGGTGGTGGTCCTGGCGGACCACACCAAGCTCGGCTCCGACACCATGTTCCAGACGGTGCCGACGGATCTGATCACCCGCCTCGTGACGGACGAACCACCCGGCCACGACGACCGCGCCGCCACCGAACTCCAGGCCCTGGCGGACCAGGGCGTGCAGATCGCGGTGGCCGGCGCGGGCAGCGGCCCCGCCCCGGCGGAAGCCATCCCACCGGGCCGTCAGCCCCGCCGCGACATGCCACTCCCCGGCCAGCGCCGTACCCGCGGTGGCCCCGGAGGGCCGGGGCCGCAGCAACTGCGGAGCGCGGCAGTGCTGGCGGAACCGGGGCAGGGGCCGGGGGACCGGGCGAGGGTGGCGGACATGCGGCGCCGGTAGGGGGAGGGGCGGGGGGTTTCCTTCTCCCTGCCCCTCCCCCTACCCGTAACCGGGGGCGCCGCCCCCGGAACGCGGCTCCTCGATCGCCGCAGGGGCTGGGCCGGGCGGCCCCCTCAATCCCTCTCCGCGTTCGGCCCCTTCAGTCCCTGCAAGGTCAGCATCAGCAGCCGCCCCGCCAACTCCGGGTCGTCCGGCGACTGCTCGGCGGTCAGCGCGATCGCGTTCGTCAGCTGCATCAGGTCGTCGATGGACACATCCGCCCGCACGGCCCCGCTCGCCTGCGCCCGCGCCAGCAGCACCGAACCCGCCTCGCGCAGCGGCACATTGCACCGCGACAGCGCCGAAGTCGCATCCCGTGACGTCGACATGAGTGCCTGGGCGAGCCCGCGGTACTCACCCGCATGAGTGATGATCGCGCCCAGCCACTCCACCAGCCCGGCACACGGCTGCTCCGCCCCGGCGAGCTCACGGGAACGGTCGATCAGGGACGCCAGGGCCTCCTGGAAGACGGCGCTCATCAGCGCGTGCCGGTTCGGGAAGTGCCGGTACAGCGTGCCGATCCCCACGCCCGCGCGTCGCGCGATGTCCTCCAGGGACGCGTCCGTGCCGTGTTCCGCGAACGCGGTACGGGCCTCACCCAGCAGCCGGACGTAATTGCGGCGCGCATCGGCGCGCATGGGCCGGGCCGGCGTCTGTGCCGTGCTCATCGACATTGCGCAGTCCTCCCTTTTTCCGCCCCAGGGTCCAGGATGCCATTGCGTGTCCGGCGGCTTCCTCCGTATCCCGGGCCTCGCCCTTGCGACGCTCACCCCGCTCGCCCGGTGGTGGCGCTGCGAGCGGGGTGACGAACGGGGCCCCTGCGGAGTCGTACGACTCCGCAGGGGCCCCGGTGGAACGTCGGGTGCCGCTCGATCAGTCCTTGATCTCGCAGATCACGGCCCCGGAGGAGACCGAGCTGCCGACCTCGGCGACCAGTCCCTTGACGATGCCCGCGCGGTGCGCGTTCAGCGGCTGTTCCATCTTCATGGCCTCCAGGACGACGACGAGGTCGCCCTCCTGGACCTCCTGGCCCTCCTCGACGGCGATCTTGACGATGGTGCCCTGCATCGGGGAGGCGAGGGTGTCGCCGGAGACCGCGGAGCCGGTCTTCTTCGCCGCGCGGCGCTTGGGCTTGGCACCCGCCGCGAGGCCCGTACGGGCCAGGCTCATGCCCAGCGACGAGGGCAGCGAGACCTCAAGACGCTTGCCGCCGACCTCGACGACTACGGTCTCGCGACCGGTCTCCTCCTCCGCCTGCATGTCGGCGGCGGCGGTGAAGGGCTTGATGTCGTTGACGAACTCGGTCTCGATCCACCGGGTGTGGATCCGGAACGGGTCGCTGGTGAACGCCGGGTCGGCGACGACCGCGCGGTGGAACGGAATGGCGGTGGCCATGCCCTCGACGTTGAACTCGGCCAGCGCGCGAGCCGCCCGCTGCAGCGCCTGCTCACGCGTCGCACCGGTCACGATGAGCTTCGCCAGCAGCGAGTCCCAGGCGGGGCCGATGACGGAACCGGACTCCACGCCCGCGTCGAGGCGGACACCGGGGCCGGTCGGCGGGGCGAAGACGGTCACCGTGCCGGGTGCGGGCAGGAAGCCGCGGCCCGGGTCCTCGCCGTTGATCCGGAACTCGAAGGAGTGCCCGCGCACGGCCGGGTCGTCGTAGCCGAGCTTCTCGCCGTCGGCGATGCGGAACATCTCGCGGACCAGGTCGAGGCCGGTGACCTCCTCGGTGACCGGGTGCTCGACCTGGAGGCGGGTGTTGACCTCCAGGAACGAGATGGTGCCGTCCGTGCCGACGAGGAACTCCACGGTGCCCGCACCGACGTAACCGGCCTCCTTGAGGATGGCCTTCGACGCCGCGTACAGCTCCGCGTTCTGCGCCTCGGACAGGAACGGCGCGGGGGCCTCCTCGACCAGCTTCTGGTGGCGGCGCTGGAGCGAGCAGTCACGGGTGGAGACGACGACGACGTTGCCGTGCTGGTCGGCCAGGCACTGCGTCTCGACGTGGCGCGGCTTGTCGAGGTAGCGCTCCACGAAGCACTCGCCGCGGCCGAACGCCGCGACGGCCTCACGGACCGCGGAGTCGTACAGCTCCGGGATCTCCTCCAGGGTGCGCGCCACCTTCAGCCCGCGGCCGCCACCGCCGAACGCGGCCTTGATCGCGATCGGCAGCCCGTGCTGCTTCGCGAACTCCACGACCTCGGCCGAGCCCTCGACCGGGTCGGGCGTGCCGGCCACCAGCGGGGCACCGGCGCGCTGCGCGATGTGCCGGGCGGCGACCTTGTCGCCGAGGTCCCGGATCGCCTGCGGCGGCGGGCCGATCCACGTCAGGCCCGCGTCGAGGACGGCCTGGGCGAAATCGGCGTTCTCCGACAGGAAGCCGTAGCCCGGGTGGATCGCGTCCGCCCCGGAGTCCTTGGCAGCCTGGAGCACCTTGGCCATGTCCAGGTAGCTGGCGGCCGGGGTGTCACCGCCCAGGGCGAATGCCTCGTCGGCCGCGCGTACGTGCAGAGCGTCGCGGTCCGGGTCGGCGTAGACGGCCACGCTCCCGATCCCGGCATCCCGGCATGCCCGAGCAACACGGACAGCAATTTCGCCACGGTTGGCGATGAGCACCTTGCGCACGATGGCTCCCTCCTTGAAACAAGCTGAGTTTAGGGACTACCGACACGGCCCTACGACCCGTTCCCAATGGTGAGCTTGCCCACACGGAGGGTGATTCGAGGCTTGCTCAAGTCGCGAAATCCCTTGTGGGACCACGGTACGCCGGGATCCATGACCGCACAGTAGCCACGAGGTGTGGTCCAGGTCTCTGTTCGTGCAAGCAGCCACGCCGGGTGTTTCTTTGTCGAGTCCCCACTAACGGGAACTCGATTCTTTGCCCGACGCACGAGAGCCGCACCCGGGAGAGCGCAAGGAAGGCGCGCAGGGGCGCGTCGGTGGTGGGGGGCGGGAGCAAAGGGCGCCGGAACCCTTGTCCCACGCGTTACCGATTAGTAGGGTCCGCGCTATCGCACGTACTGCAGGTAACAGGGGGGTGAGCACCGTGGTGCGCAGACCGGTGGCGTTCGTGGCCGCGATCGTGCTGTTCGTGGAAGCCGTGGGCATCGTGCTCATCAACGGCATCCTGGCGACGGTCGTCAAGAACCAGGACATGTCACTGGCCGGGCTGGAATCCGACGCCATGTCCAGCGGCACCTGGGTGATGGGCGGCGTCTTCGGCCTGTATCTGCTGCTGTGCGGACTGGTCCTCCTGCTGACCGGCATCCGCGACCGGGTCCCCGGCCGTGCCGGCCGCATCGCCCTCATCGGCTGCGCCGTGGTGCACGGGGTGCTGGGCGCGCTGACGGTGGGACTCGTCGGCTGGACGGCGTTCGGATTCATGATGGTGGTGCTCGGGCTGATCGTGCTGACGCTGGTGGCGTACGGGCCCCGCCCCGAACCCGGACCCGAGGCCGTCCGGCCCGCGGACGACGCCGGACCGAACGCTCCGGCCCCGGTCTGACCCGTACGGCCGACCGGGAGAGCCCGACCTGTACGGCCCGGTTCACCCGGTCGGCCCCGCACGGTCCGGTCCGATCGGTTCCGCTCAGACCCAGAGCTCGGTGACGGAGATTCCCAGCTCGCCCAGCAGCCTGCGCAGCAGCGGCAGCGAGAGCCCGATGACGTTGCCGTGGTCGCCCTCGATGGAGTCGACGAACGGCGCGGACCTGCCGTCCAGCGTGAAGGCGCCCGCGACGTGCAGCGGCTCGCCCGAGGCCACGTACGCGGCGACCTCCGCGTCCGTCGGCTCGCCGAAGCGGACAGTCGTGGAGGCGGTCGCCGAGGCCGTGCGTCCGGTGGTGGTGTCGATCACGCTGTGGCCGGTCCGCAGCACCCCGGCCCGGCCGCGCATGGACTTCCAGCGGGCGATGGCCTCCTCGCCGTCGGCCGGCTTGCCGAGCGCCTCGCCGTCGAGTTCGAGCACCGAGTCGCAGCCGATGACCAGGGCACCCGCCGCCTCCGGCCGGCCGGCCACCGCGGCGGCCTTGGCCTCGGCGAGGACGAGCGCCAGCTCGGCCGGCGTCGGCGCGTCGAGCGCGTCCTCGTCCACCCCGCTGATGATCACCTCGGGCGCGAATCCGGCCTGTCGCAGAAGGTTGAGACGGGCGGGGGAGGCGGAGGCGAGCACGAGACGGCGCTGATCAGTCATACGCGCCATCGTAGAAGGCCACCGTGGCAGGCGGGGTCACAGCCGCCGTTCCGGTCCCGGGCACGAACTCAGCGCGTCCCGAGCACGAACATCGCGACCACCATCGCGAGCGCCAGCACCAGCCCCGCGCGCCGCATCATGTCCTGGGCGTCACGCAGTTCCTTCGGCGGCTTGTTCTCGGGGTCGGACCACAGCATGGGTCCGATCCTGCTGCTCAGGTGTGCGGCCGCGCCTGAGTACGGGTACTCAGGCGCCCTGGTGCTTACGGACCAGAACCGTGCCCGGACGCACCGCAGGCCCCGGCCCGTACGGGCCGGGGCCTGCGGAAACGCGTGCGAAAGGATACTCCCGCGACTACCCGGGCCAGTAAGTCCGCACCCAGGCCCGCGGCCCCGGCAGGTGGCGCTCACGCCGGGCGATGCGCCCCGGGTCGGACCACTGACCCGGCAGCGCCGATGTGAGGGACGGTGCGCCGGACGGCACCGTGGACCTCGCCGCGCGTGCCCGGACCACTGCCAGCGCGGCAGCCAGCTCCTCGGGGGTCGGGTTGCCCCGTACGACCTTGATCATGGCCAGGACCCTTTCTAGAGGGGGATGTTGCCGTGCTTCTTCGGGGGCAGCGATTCCCGCTTCGTACGCAGCTGGCGCAGCCCCTTCACGATGTGCGCGCGGGTGTCGGACGGCATGATCACCGCGTCGACGTAGCCGCGTTCGGCCGCGATGTACGGGTTGAGCAGCGCGTCCTCGTAGTCGGCGATCAGCGCGGTGCGGGTGGCTTCTGCCTCGGCGGGGTCCGTGACGGCGGCGATCGTGCGCCGGTGCAGGATGTTCACCGCGCCCTGCGCGCCCATGACGGCGATCTGCGCGGTGGGCCAGGCCACGTTGATGTCGGCGCCCAGGTGCTTGGAGCCCATCACGTCGTACGCGCCGCCGAACGCCTTGCGGGTGATCACCGTGATCAGCGGGACGGTCGCCTCCGCGTAGGCATAGATCAGCTTGGCGCCGCGGCGGATGATGCCGCCGTACTCCTGGTCGACGCCGGGCAGGAAGCCGGGAACGTCGACGAAGGTCAGCACGGGCACGTTGAACGCGTCGCAGGTGCGGACGAACCGGGCCGCCTTCTCGCTCGCGTTGATGTCCAGGCAGCCTGCGAACTGCATCGGCTGGTTGGCGACGATGCCGACCGGATAACCCTCCACGCGCCCGAAGCCGGTGAGGATGTTCGGCGCGAACAGGGCCTGCGTCTCCAGGAATTCACCGTCGTCGAGCACGTGCTCGATGGCGGTGTGCATGTCGTACGGCTGGTTCGCCGAGTCCGGGATGAGGGTGTCGAGCTCGCGGTCCTCGTCCGTGGTGGTGAGGTCCGCCTCCTCCGGGAAGGCCGGTGCCTCGGAGAGGTTGTTCGAAGGGAGGTACGACAGCAGCGACTTGACGTACTCGATGGCGTCCTTCTCGTCGCCCGCCATGTGATGCGCCACGCCGGACGTGGTGTTGTGGGTGCGGGCGCCGCCGAGCTGCTCGAAGCCGACGTCCTCACCGGTGACGGTCTTGATGACGTCGGGGCCCGTGATGAACATGTGCGACGTCTGGTCGACCATGACGGTGAAGTCGGTGATCGCGGGGGAGTAGACCGCACCGCCCGCGCACGGTCCGACGATCAGCGAGATCTGCGGGACGACGCCCGAGGCGTGCACGTTGCGGCGGAAGATCTCGGCGAACAGACCGAGCGCGGCCACGCCTTCCTGGATGCGTGCGCCGCCGCCGTCGTTGATGCCGATGACCGGGCAGCCGGTCTTCAGCGCGAAGTCCATCACCTTGACGATCTTCTCACCGTAGACCTCGCCGAGCGAGCCGCCGAAGATGGTGAAGTCCTGCGAGTAGACACAGACGGGGCGGCCGTCGACCGTGCCGTAGCCGGTGACGACGCCGTCTCCGTAGGGGCGGTTCTTCTCGATGCCGAAGCTCGTGGAACGGTGCCGGGCCAACTCGTCGAGCTCCACGAAGGAACCCTCGTCGAGCAGCAGGTCGATCCGCTCGCGAGCGGTCAGCTTGCCTTTCGCGTGCTGCTTCTCGACCGCGCGTTCGGAACCCGCGTGCGTCGCTTCGTCGATACGGCGCTGCAGGTCGGCGATCTTGCCCGCGGTGGTGTGGATGTCGATCTCTTCCGGCTCGGACATCGGGTGGCGGCTCCCTGCCTGGTCACGGGGACGACTGTGCTGCTGACCGGCTGCTGAACACCCACTGATCAGGTACTCAACACCTACTGATCCGTAGCGTATCGGCGTCGATACGGTTCGGCAGTGCGTCGTTCACCACACCTAGTCTGGCTTGCATGACACCTTCGGATGCGCCTCACAGCCGCTGGTCGGACCTGGACCGGCCGCCCCTGAACGTCCCCGCGCTGCGCCGCGGGCTGCTGCGGCCGGGCGGACTGTGGACCTCGCTCGACGTCGTGGAGACCACCGGGTCCACCAACTCGGACCTTGTCCGGCGAGCGGCACAGGGGCTCGACGAGGGCGCCGTGCTGGTCGCCGAGGAACAGACCGCCGGCCGCGGCCGGCTGGACCGGACCTGGTCGGCTCCGGCCCGTTCGGGCCTGTTCTTCTCCGTCTTCCTGGTGCCCGGCGACATCCCCGTCCGGCAGTGGGGCTGGCTGCCCCTGCTCGCCGGCGTCGCGACGGCTACGGGCCTGGCGCGCGCGGCGGGCGTCGACACGGCCCTGAAGTGGCCCAACGACCTTCTGGTCACCATCCCCAAGGACTCCGACAAGCTCCGTCCAGGGGAGACCCCACTGGGCGGGGAACGCAAGGCGGGCGGCATCCTGGCCGAGCGCGCCGGGGACGGCGTCGTCGTGGGCATCGGCCTCAACGTCTCCCTGCGGGCCGACGAACTCCCCGCGCCCACGGCCGGCTCGCTGGCCCTGGCCGGCGCGGTCTCCACCGACCGGGAGACGCTGCTGCGCGGCGTACTGCGCTCGCTGGAGCACTGGTACGTCCAGTGGCGCGCGGCGGACGGCGACGCGGCGGCGAGCGGCCTGCAGGCGGCGTACACGGCGGGCTGCGCGACCCTGGGCCGGGCGGTACGGGCCCAGCTCCCCGGCGACCGCACGCTCACCGGCGAGGCCGTGGCGATCGACAGCGACGGCCGCCTGATCCTGTCCACCGACGACGGCCTCCAGGAACCCGTGTCCGCGGGCGACATCGTGCACCTGCGCGGGCTCGGGGGCGACCTGACGTGACACGTGCCGGGGGAGAGGACCGCGCCCTCGCGGAAACCTCCTACCGGCGGTAACCGCCCAGGCGCCCCGGCCCGCCCGGGAGCGTTTCGGGAGGACTCGGGGACGTGAGCCACGGCACATCTGCCGTATCGTTGAGGCGATCCACCGACAGATCGGCAGGGCAGTGCGCAGGGAACGGGCAGGAGGCGGCTGGTGACCGTCGACGACACGACCTCCGGCGCGGGCGCGGAGCCCCCGCCGGAACCCTCGGTCCACCCGACACCGCATCACGATGTCGACCACACGGCCGAGCCGACCGACGACCCCCTCGCGATCCGGCTCGAACAGCTGATCCTGGGCGCCGACCGTCGCTACACGCCGTTCCAGGCGGCCCGTACCGCGGGCGTCTCGATGGACCTGGCATCCCGGTTCTGGCGGGCCATGGGCTTCGCCGACATCGGGCAGGCCAGGGCGCTCACCGAGGCCGATGTGCTGGCGCTGCGCCGGCTCGCCGGTCTCGTCGAGGCGGGGCTGCTCAGCGAGCCGATGGCGATCCAGGTCGCCCGGTCCACCGGGCAGACCACCGCCCGGCTGGCGGAGTGGCAGATCGACTCCTTCCTGGAAGGGCTGACCGAGCCGCCCGAGCCCGGAATGACCCGCACCGAGGTCACGTACCCGCTGGTCGAGCTGCTCCTCCCCGAGCTGGAGGAGTTCCTGGTGTACGTGTGGCGGCGCCAGCTCGCCGCCGCCACCGGCCGGGTCGTGCAGGCCGCCGACGACGAGGAGATGGTCGACCGGCGCCTCGCCGTCGGCTTCGCCGACCTCGTCGGGTTCACCCGGCTGACCCGGCGGCTGGAGGAGGAGGAGCTCGGCGAGCTGGTCGAGGCGTTCGAGACGACCTGCGCCGACCTGGTCGCCGCCCATGGCGGCCGGCTCATCAAGACCCTCGGTGACGAGGTCCTCTTCGCCGCCGACGACGCGGGCACCGCGGCGGAGATCGCGCTGCGCCTGGTCGAGGCGATGACCCAGGACGACACGATGCCCGCGCTGCGCGTCGGCATCGCGTTCGGCACGGTCACCACCCGGATGGGCGATGTCTTCGGCACGACGGTGAACCTGGCCAGCCGGCTGACCTCGATAGCGCCGAAGGACGCCGTGCTGGTGGACGGGGCGTTCGCGGAGGAGCTGACCCGCACCGGCGACGCCCCGGCCTCCGAAGCGCAGGCGGCGGAGGAGGCGGCGATCGCGGAGAAGGAACGCCAGGACGGCGTGGAGCCGCTGTCCCTGCCGGTCTACCGCTACGGGCTGCAGCCGATGTGGCAGCGCCCGGTCCGCGGCCTCGGCGTCGTCGAGCCCTGGCTGCTGGCGCGCCGGGGCACGTCCTGAGCTCGGCGCGGACCCACCGCTCACCGCCGACCGCTCGTCACTCACCACTCGCCCGGGACCACTGCCCCGGGCGCCCCATAGGATCCCTCCGGTAACGATCGTTAACCGGAGGGGTGCAGTCATGACCGTCACGTCCGAGCAGCGGTTCGGTGAATTCGTCGTCGTACGGGTCCACGAGGGGCAGGAACACGTCGCCGAGCTGGTCCTCGACCGGCCGAAGGCGATGAACGCGGTGTCCACGGACATGGCCCGCTCGATCGCCGCCGCCTGTGCCGCGCTCGCCGCCGACCCGGGCGTACGGGTCACCGTCCTCACGTCGAGCCATGAGCGGGCCTTCTGTGTGGGCGCGGACCTGAAGGAGCGGAACTCCTTCACCGACGCCGATCTGTTGCGCCAGCGCCCCACCGCCCGCGCCGCCTACACCGGCGTGCTCGAACTGCCGATGCCGGCGATCGCGGCCGTGCACGGCTTCGCGCTCGGCGGCGGATTCGAGCTGGCCCTGTCCTGCGATCTGATCGTCGCCGACCGCACGGCCGTGGTGGGCCTGCCCGAGGTGTCCGTCGGCGTCATCCCGGGCGGCGGCGGTACGCAATTGCTGCCGCGGCGGATCGGTGCGGCGCGCGCCGCCGAGCTGGTCTTCACGGCCCGGCGCGTGGAGGCGGCCGAGGCGCGCGACACGGGGCTGGTCGACGAACTGGTGGAGGCGGGGCGGGACCGGGAGGCCGCGCTGACGCTCGCGGGCCGGATCGCCGCCAACTCCCCGGTGGGGCTGCGGGCCGCCAAGCGGGCGCTGCGGCTCGGTCACGGCCTCGATCTGCGGGCCGGTCTCGAAGTCGAGGACGCCGCCTGGCGGTCGGTGGCCTTCTCCGGCGACCGGGCCGAGGGCGTGGCCGCGTTCAACGAGAAGAGGAAGCCGAACTGGCCCGGCGAATGACGGTGAGCGTTCACAGGGACACGCAGTGGACACCCTCGGCACCCCCAATTGATCAAATCACTACAAAACTACATAAGCTGTAGCGATGGGTGGTGATGATGCACGCCTGCGGGCCGTGGTTTCGCTTGCGCAGACGATGGCGGCGGCGCACACCCCGCGGGGGTCGTGGCGAGCGGCTGCGCTGGGGGCGTGCGAGGCGTTGGACGGCAGCTTCGCCGCGCTCTCCGTGTGGGAGCGCGGGCCCGGGCGGCTGCGCGTGCTGGTGAACGCGGGCGAACGGGCCGAAGGGGAGGAGGAGTTCCCCGAGGAGGAGACGTACCCGGTGTACCAGTTTCCGGAGATCACCGAGTTCCTGCACGAACGGTGGGCCGGCGGCGGTGAACCGGACGCCTGGGTGGAGACCGCCGACGGCCCGGTGGGTGGAACGCCGAGCGTGGGGGTGCGTGGGTACGGGCGTGGGTACTGCCAACAGCGGGCGGCCGCCCTGCGCCGGCGTGGGCGTGGCTGCTGCGTGGTCGCGCCGATCGTGCTGCACGGGCGGGCCTGGGGCGAGCTGTACGTGGCCCGCCCGGTGGGGGAGCCGGTCTTCGGGCGCCAGGACGCGGACTTCGCGACCGTGCTGGCCTCGGTCGTCGCCGCCGGGATCTCCCAGGCCGAACGGCTCGAAGAGGTCCGTAAGCTCGCCTTCACCGATCCGCTCACCGGGCTGGCCAACCGCCGCTCCGTCGATGTGCGGCTCGACGAGGCCGTGGAGCGGCACCGGGCGGACGGCGCGGTGGTCAGCCTGGTCGTCTGCGACCTCAACGGCCTGAAGCGGGTCAACGACACGCACGGCCATGCGGTCGGCGACCGTCTGCTGGAACGTTTCGGCTCGGTGCTGTCCCGCTGCGGCGCCATGCTGCCCGGTGCGCTCGCGGCCCGGCTCGGCGGCGACGAGTTCTGTCTGCTCGCGGTCGGCCCGGAGTCGGACGACGTGATCCGGGTGGCGACCGAACTCTGCGACCGGGCGGCCGAGTTGGAGCTCGGTGACGGGGTGGCGTGCGGGATCGCGTCGACCGGTGATCCGATCGGCCCGGTGGTGTCCGCGCGGCGGCTGTTCCGGCTGGCGGACGCGGCCCAGTACCGGGCGAAGGCGGCCCGCTCCACGGAGCCGGTGGTGGCGGGGCGTGACGGCGAGGTGATCCGGCTGGCCGACGCGCCGCCCAGGTCCCCGCACGACCGCCGTCACCTGCGCGGCAGCCGCCCCTGACCGCGTGACGAGGCCGGTGCGGGGCGGGCCGTACGACCTGTGGTGACATGGAGGGATTCGTCCGTACGCTTCTGCATGTGGATACGTACACCGTTGTGGTGGGGACGTCCGGTACGACCGCCCGGGACGTCATCGCCGTGGCCCGCGGCAACGCCCGCGTCGAGCTCTCCGCGGCCGCCGTGGGCGCGCTCGCCGCCGCCCGAGAGATCGTGGACGCCCTCGCAGCCGGGCCCGAGCCGGTCTACGGCGTCTCCACGGGCTTCGGCGCTCTGGCCGCCCGGTACATCGGCCAGGACCTCCGCGGCCGGCTCCAGCGCAACATCGTCCGCTCGCACGCCGCGGGCATGGGCCCGAGGGTCGAGCGCGAGGTCGTCCGCGCGCTGATGTTCCTGCGGCTGAAGACGGCCGCCTCCGGACGCACCGGCATACGGCCCGAGGTCGCCCGGACCATGGCCGACGTCCTCAACGCGGGCATCACCCCCGTCGTCCACGAGTACGGCTCGCTGGGCTGCTCCGGCGACCTGGCCCCGCTCGCCCACTGCGCGCTGACGCTGATGGGCGAGGGCGACGCGGAGGGCCCCGACGGCACCGTGCGCCCCGCGGGCGAACTGCTCGCCGCCCACGGCATCACCCCGGTCGAACTGCGCGAGAAGGAGGGCCTCGCCCTCCTCAACGGCACCGACGGCATGCTCGGGATGCTCGTCCTGGCCCTCGCCGACCTGAAGAACCTCTACACCTGCGCCGACATCACCGCGGCCCTCTCCCTGGAGGCGCTGCTCGGCACGGACAAGGTGCTCGCCCCGGAACTGCACGCCATCCGCCCGCACCCGGGCCAGGGCGTCAGCGCCGACAACATGCTGCGGGTCCTCGCCGGATCCGGCCTCACGGGGCGGCACGCCGAGATCACGGACGCCGCCGCGCCCCGCGTGCAGGACGCCTACTCCGTGCGCTGCGCTCCCCAGGTCAACGGCGCCGGACGCGACACCCTCGACTACGCCGCGACCGTCGCGGACCGCGAACTCGCCTCGGCCGTCGACAATCCCGTCGTGCTCCGAGGGGATGCCTCCCGGGAGGGCGGAGCCGGGAGCGGGGGAGGCCGCGTCGAGTCCAACGGCAACTTCCACGGCGCCCCCCTCGCCTACGTGCTCGACTTCCTGGCGATCGTCGCGGCCGACCTCGGTTCGATCACCGAACGCCGCACCGACCGGCTGCTGGACAAGGACCGTTCGCACGGACTGCCGCCGTTCCTCGCCGAAGACCCCGGTGTGGACTCGGGTCTGATGCTCGCCCAGTACACCCAGGCCGCCCTGGTCGGCGAGATGAAGCGGCTCGCGGTCCCGGCCTCGGCCGACTCGATCCCGTCCTCCGCGATGCAGGAGGACCACGTCTCCATGGGCTGGTCGGCGGCGCGCAAGCTCCGTACCGCCGTCGACAGCCTCGCCCGGATCGTCGCCGTCGAGCTGTACGCGGCGACCCGCGCCATCGAACTGCGCGCCGCCCAGGGCCTCACCCCCGCGCCCGCCTCGCGGGCCGCCGTCGAGGCGCTGCGCGCGGCGGGCGTCCAGGGGCCCGGACCGGACCGCTTCCTGGCGCCGGACCTGGCCGCGGCGGACGCGTTCGTACGGGCGGGCGGGCTGGTCGCGGCGGTCGAGCCGGTGACCGGACCGCTGGGCTAGGAGGGTGCTGAAGATCACGGCCCGGCCATGATCTTCAGACCTCCTGGGTTCTTCCGCTCGGATCGGGCCGGATCAGGCGGAGAGGGTGCCGGTGCGGCGTACCGAGTAGGTGACGAAGGCAGCGCCGATGCCCAGGAACGCCATGCCGCCGATCAGATACGGGGTGGTGTCGACCCCGGCCCCGGTGTCGGCGAGCCTCGGGCCGGTGGTGGTGCTCCCGGTGGTGGTGGCCGGCCGGCTCCGTGTGCCCGGTGCGCCGGCCGGATCGTCCGTCGCGTTGGCGGACGGGACGAACCACAGGGCGGCCAGCAAGGTGCCTGCGGCGGTGGCGGTCAGGAGCGGGCGACGAGCAGCGGCCACGGAATCGTTCCCCCTTGTCACAGCCGTGAGTCAGGCCAGTACGCAGATGCTAGTGACAGCAGCGGGTCGCAGGAAAGTCGCAGGTGCGAGGCGCCTACGCTCCGGATCATGAACACTTCTGAGTCATCACGGTTTGTTCGGCTTCAGGTAGAAATGGTGTTGGAAATCACGGACCCCGCCGCCCTGAGCGGTACCGCGCTGGAGTCCATCGCCGCCGAGTACGGCGAGCCCGGCGGTGAGCCCGCCGAGGAGCGCATGCTGGCCGAGGCCGCCGTACGGGAGGACGGCGCCGAGGCCCTCGCCTCCCTCATCGACCCGTTCGACCTGGTCAGCGAGGTGCCGGGGGTCGAACTCACCCAAGCGTCCTGGAGTAGCGAGAGCGTCGATTACGACCCGGCCGATCCGGACGCCTGGGACCTCGACGAGGAGGACGAAACGGGCGGCGAAGCGGACGAAGAGGGCGCCGCGTACGAAGATCACGAAGCGGGGGCCGCCGACGGCATCCCGCACAATGGGGTGGACGACGGCGAGCACAGCGGCGTGAGCGGCGGTGTGGAGCGGCGGGTCTAGCAGGCAGTACGTGCCACGGCCCCGACCCGCTTCCTTCCGCGGGCCGGGGCCGTGGCACGTACCGGTCGCATATACGTGACCGACGTCGGGAACCACCACTGCCGGGCAAGCGTCGATGAGTGGTGTTCCCCACATCTCTCTTGGATGTGGAACGGAGGACCCCTTCCATGGGTTCTAGGAACATTGACGGGTTCGCCGGTCGACGGCGGTTCCGCCCGGGGATTTTGGGGATTCGGCAACGTATGGAGAAGCGTGTGATGACGGGAAGCAAGCGGCGCAAAGGCCTGATGGCCGCGTCCGCACTGCTCGGCGGAGTGCTGGTGCTCACCGCCTGCAACGACGGCGACGCGAGCGGCAGCAGCGCCGACAGCTCGAAGAAGTCGCAGACGGCCGAGGTCGACAAGGCCGCCGCCCAGGACGCGTCGGACGCGCAGATATCCATCGCGCCGAAGAACGGTGCGACCAACGCGAGCATCAACAATGACGCCAAGGTCACCGTGGCCAAGGGCACACTGTCCGAGGTCACCATGACCACGGCGGCCGGAGCGCCCGTCAAGGGCTCGCTCGCCGCCGACGGCACGAGCTGGCAGCCCGACGTCCAGCTGGAGCGCTCGACCACGTACAAGATCAGCGCGACGGCCAAGGACTCCAAGGGCCGCGAGGCGCACGAGAACGGCTCCTTCACCACGGTGTCGCCCGCCAACAGCTTCATCGGCAACTTCACGCCCGAGGACGGCTCCACCGTCGGCGTCGGCATGCCGGTCTCGATCAACTTCAACAAGCCGATCACGGACAGGAAGGCCGTCCAGGACGGCATCACCGTGACGTCGAGCAGCGGCCAGGAGGTCGTCGGCCACTGGTTCAACGCGCAGCGCCTCGACCTGCGCCCCGAGAGCTACTGGCAGGGCGGTTCCACCGTCACGCTGAAGCTGGCGCTGGACGGCGTCGAGGGCGCGAACGGTGTCTTCGGTGTGCAGCAGAAGACGGTCACCTTCAAGGTCGGCCGCAACCAGGTCTCGACGGTCGACGCGAACACGAAGATGATGACCGTCACCCAGAACGGCAAGACGATCAAGACCATCCCGATCTCTTCCGGTTCCTCCGCCAACCCCACGTACAACGGGCAGATGGTGATCTCCGAGAAGTTCAAGGAGACCCGGATGAACGGCGCGACGGTCGGCTTTACCGACGGCGACGGCAAGGGCGAGTACGACATCAAGGACGTGCCGCACGCCATGCGGCTGTCCACCTCGGGCACCTTCATCCACGGCAACTACTGGGGCGCACGGTCGATCTTCGGCAGCGCCAACACCAGCCACGGCTGTGTCGGCCTCCCCGACGTGAAGGGCGCGGGCGACGCCAACCAGCCCGGCGCCTGGTTCTACAACAACTCCCTCGTCGGCGACGTGGTCATCGTCAAGAACTCCCCGGACCGGACCATCACCCCCGACAACGGCCTCAACGGCTGGAACATGAGCTGGGCCGACTGGAAGGCGGGCTCCCAGGCCTGACCCGACCCCACGCGTCCACCCCGGCGCAGCCCGAATCCCGTACGAAGGCGGCGGCACCCGGATCCCCACGGATCCGCGGTGGCGCCGCCTTCGGCGTACGCAAGAGTTCTCATCCGGCTCTCATCGTGGCCTTAACAGGCCATCACGACCCGTCCGTAGCCTCGCGCCATGTTCTTCACCTACCTCCGGCGCGAGCTGCGCCGCCGCAGAAAGGCGGCGCAGGCGGGCCGCCGAGGCACTGGACTCCGTCGGACTCGGCGAACGGCTCGGGCATCTGCCCGGCGAGATGTCCGGGGGCCAGCAGCAGCGGGTGGCGGTCGCGCGCGCCCTGGTCAAGCAGCCGAAGGTGCTCCTCGCCGACGAACCCACCGGCAACCTCGACGAGTCGATGCGCGACGAGGTCATGGAGGTGCTGGAGACCATGTGGAAGGAGCACGGCCTGACGTTCATCATGGTCACGCACGACAGCGCCATCGCCCGGCGGGCGCCCCGGCTGGCGACCATCCGCAGGGGCAGGGTCACGATCACGGAGAACGCGGCGGCCTGAGAGCGGCCGAGGTCGTTGCCGGAGGCCGGACGGTGCGGCAGGCGTCCGGCCGCCGGTGACCGGCTCGGAGGCGGCCGGCTCAGAGGTGGCCGGCGGCGGCGTTCCGGTGGGCCGCGAGGTCGCTGTGGCGGACCTGGCGCAGGCCCACCGGATCGGTGTGCCCGCTGGTCCAGAAGGTGCTGAGGGGGAGGGCGCCGGGTCCGGCGAGGTACGAGCGCAGTACGTACCAGGGCTGCAACGGCACCCGGCACAGCCCGTACAGCCAGCGCCGCACCAGTTGGCGGGGCCCCGGGCGCCCGGCGTCGGGCAGCCCGATCACCCGAATCCCCATGATCAGCTTGCCCGCGCCGCCCCCGACGACGGCCGTCAGGACCACCTGATTGAGGAACGAGAACGCGAGCGCCGGGCCGATCAGCAGACCGGCGGCCTCGGGAACGGTGGCCGTGTCCACGTACGGCCGGGCCAGTAACCCCGAGGTGACCAGGCAGAGGTAGCAGTCGAGCGCGACGGCGAGATAGCGGCGCATGTCGCCCGCACGCGGCGGGACGCGGGGCGCGGCGCGCTGCCCGGGGACGGGCGGGAGAGCGGGGTGGGTGTACGGGCCCGCAGGTCCGGGGCGCCCGTACTCCGACGGCGGCGGCCCGCCCGGTGAAGCCGGCCGGGAACCGCTCCGGGTACGCCTGTGGCCCCGCGACGTCGTCATGACGGCATCATGTCTGATTACCCGTCACGGTGTGGCCAGGTCCGCGCACCCGGAATCATTCGCCCGGGCCCGCGTACCCGGCTCCGCCCCGTACGCCGTACTGCCCTGTACGCCGTACCGCCCCGTACGCCGTACGCGTCAGCACGATCCGAACGGCCACAACCGGTAGGGCGCATCCAGCCGGTACTCGCCGCCCCGCGTCACCGTGAGCCGCGTCCACTCGCCGTCCTGCCGTACGCATCCGCCGCCGTCGGCCCGCAGCCACGGCGAGTAGGCGATCCGTACCGTCACCGACCCGGCGGCGGGCATCCGTACCACCACGGAGGCGTCGTCCCCGCGTACGACGGCGCCCGGGGCGGAGACCAGCGGGACGGCGCCCTGCACCCGGTAGATCCGCCAGTCCGCGTCGTGCCACACCGGCTCCAGCCAGTCCGTGCCGCGCCGGACGAGGTCCGCCTCCGCCTCGGCCGGCCCGTCCGGCCTGCCGTTGTGCAGCACCACGAGGCCCACACCCCACCGGTCCAGCCAGGCGCGGTACGCGGCCGGGGCCGGCGTCGTCCTCCCGTAGAACAGCCGCCCGCGCTCCACGTCGAGCTGACGGTTCCAGCCGCGCGCCATGTTCACGTGCGGGGCGAGCACGGCCGCCTCCCGGTGATTGCGGGCCGGTACGACCTCCACCCGGGTCCGTTCGGCACCGAGCCTGCGCAGTTCGGCGACCACGCCGTCGGTGTGGGCCGCCCAGGCGGGCACGGTGGTGGAGACCCGCAGATCGTCATCGGTCTTGTCGACCAGCCAGCCGGTGTTGTACGCGAGCATCCCGACCAGCAGGACGGCCCGCACCCGCAGCAGCCACCCGCCCCGCGCCCACCCCGCCAGGACGGCCAGTGCCGCCGCGAGGAGCACGGGTGGGCCGGCCAGCCCCACCAGCCGCTCCACGTTCGTCCCGATGGGCGAGGGGATCAGGAAGGTCAGGACGACACCGGCCCCGTACACCAGGCTCGCGAACCGGACCACCCGCCAGCCGCCCTCGCGCGGCGCCCCGAGCCACAAGGCCGCGCAGGCGGCCAACGGCACCCACAACTTCCCCATGGCCATCGGCTGTTCGCCCGTGAAGGGGAACAACAGGGTCGTCGCCGCGACCACCACGAACGGCGGCACGAGGAGCGCCGCCGCCCGCCGCCACTGCCGGTCGAGCCCGTACGCCCCACCCGCCACCACGAGGAACAGTCCCGCCACCGGACTCGCCGCCGTCGCCAGCGCCGTACAGCCCGCGGCGACGCCCGGCCGGTGCCGTACGTACAGCAGCGCGACCAGCCCGATCGCCACGCCCAGCGCGAACGTCGTACGCCCGGACGCGACATTGCACCAGAGCACCAACGACCCCAGCACCGACACCGCGGCCGGCCACCGCACCCCGGCCCGCACACAGAGCCGCCCCAGTGCCCACGATGCGCCGAGCCCGGCGGCGACGGTGACGGCCCGCACTCCGAACACCGCCATGAGCGGTGGCGCCAGCAGGCTGTAGTTGGCGGTGTGCATCCCGCCGTACCAGGAGAGGTTGTACGCGGACCCGGGATGCCGGGACGCGAACCCGGCCCAGGCGAACTGCGCCGACAGATCACCGCCGCCGGTGGCCAGCGCCAGCGCCCACAGGACGTACAACGGCACGACGACCAGCACCGCGACGCCCGGAACCCGCCACCGCGCGGCGTCCGTACCCGTACCCGTACCCGTACCCGTGGCCGCCGGTCGCGGACCGGCGCCGGACCGCTCGCTTCCCGGCTCGCCCGTCCGCCCGCGCGCCGCCGTTCTCTCGGTGGTCCCCATCCCGCAGACCCTAACGGGGCCGTCCGTACCCGCACGAGGGTGGAGCCGGCTACACCACGGATCCGGGGGCCCGGCCCCTCGTGGCGGCGGATACCGGCGTTGAGGATGGACTCAGCGCAAGACGCCGCAAGGAAAGCCGCAAGACACCGCAAGACAAGCCGCGGTACACGCCGCAACACACCGCCCCGACCCTGGAGGTTTCCGTGAAAGCCCTGCTCTGGATCGTGCTGTGCGCGGCGATCGCCGCGAACGTCTTCCTGAACTTCCTCGTGGAGGACAACGGCCTGAACATCGCTCTGAGTGTCGTCTCCGGAGTGGTCGTCCTCGCGTCCGGAGTGGGGCTGTGGATGCTGCGCCGTACGGACGTGCAGCCATAAAGCCGTACGGGCGTGCAGCCATAAAGTGGTCCATTGTGCGGACACGTAGACGATCTTCCGGGGCCACTGGGACAATCGAAGTGCCACACCGGTTCGGTACGTCGCTTTCGTGAGCCGCAGCGCGCGCGGTCCGGGCGACGCCCTCAATGGAGAGGGGGACCGCTGGTGCCCCAGGACGAGGGCACCTATGCGCGCGATGGGCACTCACGGAAGGTCTTGATCAGATGCGTGTCATTGAGCCGCTGTACGCGGAGATTCTCCGCCGCAACCAGGGTGAGAACGAATTCCACCAGGCGGTACGGGAGGTCCTGGAAACCCTCGGCCCGGTCCTTGAACAGCGGCCTGAATTCGTCGACGCCCGGATCATCGAGCGGGTCTGCGAGCCGGAGCGCCAGCTCATCTTCCGCGTGCCGTGGTCGGACGACTCCGGCGACATCCACGTGAACCGCGGCTTCCGGGTCGAGTTCAACAGCTCGCTCGGACCGTACAAGGGCGGGCTGCGCTTCCACCCCTCGGTCAACCTCGGCATCGTGAAGTTCCTCGGCTTCGAGCAGATCTTCAAGAACGCCCTCACCGGCATGCCCATCGGCGGCGGCAAGGGCGGCGCGGACTTCGATCCGAAGGGCCGCTCCGACGCCGAGATCATGCGGTTCTGCCAGTCGTTCATGACCGAACTCCACCGCCACCTCGGCGAGTACACCGACGTCCCCGCCGGTGACGTCGGCGTCGGTGGCCGCGAGATCGGCTACCTGTTCGGCCAGTACAAGCGGATCACCAACCGTTACGAGTCCGGCGTCCTCACCGGAAAGGGCCTGGGCTGGGGCGGCGCCCTGGTGCGCACCGAGGCGACCGGGTACGGCTGTGTGCTCTTCACCGCCGAGATGCTCCGCAGCCGGGGCGAGTCCCTCGACGAGCAGCGCATCTCCGTATCGGGCTCGGGCAATGTCGCGATCTACGCGATCGAGAAGGCCCAGCAGCTCGGCGCGACCGTGGTGACCTGCTCCGACTCCAACGGCTACGTCGTCGACGAGAAGGGCATTGACCTCGCCCTCCTCAAGGAGATCAAGGAGGCCGGCCGCGGCCGGGTCTCGGACTACGCGGAGCGCCGCGGCAAGCACGCCACGTACGTCCCCGGCACCGGTGTCTGGAACGTCCCCGTCGACGTGGCCCTGCCCTGCGCCACCCAGAACGAACTGCACGAGGCCGACGCCCTGGCCCTCGTACGCAACGGCGTGAAGGCGGTCGCCGAGGGCGCCAACATGCCCACGACTCCGGAGGCCGTACGCGTCCTCCAGGAGGCGGGCGTCGCCTTCGCCCCCGGCAAGGCGGCCAACGCGGGCGGCGTGGCCACCAGCGCCCTGGAGATGCAGCAGAACGCCTCCCGCGACTCCTGGACGTTCGCCCACACCGAGGAGCGCCTCGCGGAGATCATGCGGCACATCCACGACTCCTGCCACACCACCGCGGAACGCTACGGCAGCCCCGGCAACTACGTGGTCGGCGCCAACATCGCCGGCTTCGAACTGGTCGCGGACGCGATGCTGGCGCAGGGTCTCATCTGACCCGTCCGACAGTGTCAGTGACGGCCTCGGCCCGGCCACGGAAACGTGGCCGGGCCGAGGCCGTCACCGGTCGCACCGGGCGGTCCCGCCTTGTGGCCCCTCTACCGGTCGACGGCCTTGGGGACGAGGTCGTCGGCGACCAGGCCCGCAAGTACGGCCTGGCCCAGGGCGTGCACAGCGGACCGGGGGCGAACCATCACAGTGAACTCCTTGACCCGGCCAACCCCGTCGAACCGGAGCAGGTCGATGCCGTGGATCTGCTCGCCGTTCACGGAGGCGCGGAGGAGCAGGATCGCCGACGGAGATTCTCCGCCGTCGGTACTGGTCTCGGCCGTGCCCTCGAAGTGTCCGATGCAGCGGAAGTCCTCGAAGGTGCGCAGCAGGACGCCGAAGAGTCCCAGCACCATGGGCTTGCCCTCGAAGGGCGTGAACTTCACGGGGCCGCAGAGGCGAATGTCCTCGGTGAACAGGTAGTCCAGTGCCGCGAGTTCGCCCTTCTCCACGGCAGCGCGGAAGCGTTCGGCAGCCTCCATGGCCCCTCCCGATACTCAAGGATAGAGTTCCTCCGCCGGGGCGAGCGGATCGGGCCGTACCTGACCTGCCTGCGCGGCCTGGCCTTTGAGCAGGAGCACCAGGACTGGTGCCTGCGAATCGCAGCCGTCCTCTGGGAGAGGCAGTCGACATGCCGAACGGTGAATACCTGCGCTACGTCGCCTTGGGCGACAGCCAGACCGAAGGGCTCGGCGACGGGGACGATGCCGTCGGCCTACGCGGCTTTGCCGACCGGCTCGCCGACCACCTCGCGGCCGTCAACCCGGGGCTTCGGTACGCCAACCTTGCGGTACGAGGCCGTGTCGCCGGCCAGGTCCGCACTGAACAGCTGGGGCCCGCCCTGGCCCTGCGGCCCGACCTGGCCACCGTCGTCACCGGGGTCAACGACCTGCTCCGGCCCCGGTTCGACGCCGTAGAGGTGGCCGGGCACCTGGAAGAGATGTTCGCCGCGCTCACGGCAGCCGGGACCCACGTCGTGACGCTGACCTTTCCCGACGTAGGGAAGATCGTGCCCCTTGCCCGGCCGATCAGGTCCCGCGTGTTCGACCTCAATACCCGCATCCGCGCTGCGGCCACCCGTCACGGGGTCGCGGTCGCCGAAACCGGCCGGCAGGCCGTCGCCACCGATCCACGGCTGTGGAGTGCGGACCGACTCCACGCCAGCCCCCTCGGTCACGAGCGGATCGCCGCAGCCGTCGCCCAAGCCATCCACCTGCCCGGAAGCGACGACGCCTGGACGCTCCCCCTGCCGCCACAGAGGGTCCCCACGGGCCGGCGAGCCGCAGGAGCCGAACTGCGCTGGGCGGCCGCATTTCTCGGCCCCTGGCTCGGACGCCGTTTGCGCGGTCAGTCCTCCGGCGACGGCCGCACCGCGAAACGCCCCCAGCTCCTGCCCCTGAGTGCCACGCCCGACTCCGCGGAGGACACCGGTCAACGGGAATCTTCGTAGCGACAGCATCGGCCCCGGGCGGTCTCCTCTCTTCCCGACGGACTCCCGAGCAAGCGCCACCACCGCTACCGGTCCGCGATCACGTCACCGCACCGGCCAGGAACCCAACACTCACGTCAGGCAGCCGGCATTGCGGGGCGCGGCGCGCGGCGCCGAAAGGTCTCCGCCAGGACCGTGTTCACGACCACCACGCCCCCGAAGACCACCGCTGCCACCGGATGCCCCACCGCGTGGACCGCGTACACACCACCACCGAGGACCACGGCCTTGACCAGGAGAACCCCCACGAGAGGCGGTCGGAAACGGGCGCGCGGGGCGGCGAACAGCCCCCAGAACACGACGGCCGCGCCGGGCGCCCCGATCCCGAGCAGCAGCCGGGCGACCGTGCCGTCACCAGTGGCGAATCCCCACCGGCCGAGCGCGCCCAGCGCCGCCAATTCCACGAGAAACGCCACGCCTTCATTGACCATGAACCAGGGCCGCCCGTCCGGGGCGGCGGAAACGCCGTGGCCTTCGCTCGTCATCGGTGGGGAACTCCTCTTCCTCACGGGCGGGCGCCGAATGCCGGTGCCCCTGGAATCCCGCAGCAACTGATCATTCCTTGTCGTTCTGGGTGATGCTTCGATAGTTTGCAGTGAGAAACGATCAGGTCGTCTGATGGGGGGAGACACGTGTCGATCGCTGACGAGTGGCAACAGTCGAAGGCTGATGTCCTTGACGGCAACGTCAGCGGCACCGAAACGCGTCTGCTGTCCGCCCTGTCCGCCCTGTCCGCGAACCCTGCCACCGTCACCGCCCCCAGCGCTCCGCTGGGCCCGGCCGGGGGCGTCAACCACGACTTGATCAACTCGATGCTGGTGCAAGCGGTCAAGGAGAAGATCCCGAAGGGCCAGTGGTACCTGACGGAAACGGACACCGGGCAGTTCGGGAGTGTGCCGCAGAAGGGTGCGACGGGCTCGTACAACGACGGCCTCACCAGTGGCGTGAGCCGCACGGGGAAGGTCGCGGGCTGATGAGTCGACGACGGACGAAGTTCATTGCTGCGGGAGTTGCCGGACTGATCGTGGTGGCCGGGACGGTGGTGTTCGCCCTCCTGCGCGGAGAGGAACAGGAGCCGGAGCAGCAGAGCTTCTGCTGGGGCACTCTCTCAAGACGCGATGTGTCCGCGCTCAGCGTGCAGCCGCTGGAGCGGTACGCCTCGGAGGAACGCCGCCTGAACGACGCCGGGCTGTCCTACTGCCAGGTGTGGGGCGGCTCGGGCAGCGCGGCCGCGATGCGCGAGGAGTTCACCCTCGACATCAACAACATGCCCCCTGAAACGAGCGTATGGCGGACGGCCGACGAAGTCGCCGCCGAGTCCCTGTTCCGCGCGCCGATCGCCGGGGTGGCCGGCTGGGTCAATAGGAGGTACGCCGGGGTACTGCTTCCCTCCGGCTGTGCCGGGGCACTGGGCAAGGGTGCTGCACCGTATCTGCAGATCAAGGCGGTGAACGATCAGGAGGAGCGTTGGCAGGACGGCACCCTCCAGAAGCGGATGACCGAAGTCCTCATGAAGGCCGGATCAACCCTGACCAAGCAACTGGGGTGCTCTGACCGCGCGTTCGCCGCTCCGGAGGATGCTCCTCGGCTGCTCGAACCACGGGCGCTCACCCCCGGCAAGGCGTGCGGCCTTCCCGGGTTCACCCCTCTCAGGACGACCGGCACCACCTTCCAGGAATACGTGACCCCGGGAGACTTCCGCCTGTGGAGCTGCTCGATCGGCCTCGAAGGCGATACTCACGGCACCGTGAATTTCACCGTCACCCAGGACCCCCGATTGATCGGCCTCTCCAGCGTCCGGTCCGAGTCGCTGAGCCACCCGGGCGAGGCGCTTGTCACTTGCGGAGGCAAACCGACCCTCCTGCAAATGGGTACGCCTGGCAACACAGCGGAGAAGGAGCCCGGGGCGGAAGCGTTGCGTCCCGACAAGGAGCGGTTCGAGGGCTTCACCGGTGCCGTCACTCGGGCGGCAGGTTGCAGCTGAACCTGGGCGAGAGGACGGTGAAGTCCGCCCTGGACAGGCAGGTGTTGAGACAACCAACGGAGAGGGCGAGAGTGTCCCGTCGGCATCAGGCGATCGAGGCGGCAGTGGAAACGCGCCTGAGATTGCCTGGGTCCGGCATTGCCGGGCCCCGCCAGGTCCGGCGACCATGCGGGCATCTCCGGAGCGGGCGTTACCCACGTTCCGGACCGCACCTCATCAGAGAATGGAGCGCCCCTCATGGCATGGGTGGTCGGAGCGAACGTGCTCATGGGTCTGCTGTTGATCGCATTGGGGCTGGTGACGCTCCGAACAGGGTGGATCCTGCCCACGGCGCGCCGCCACGTCACCAGACCTCAGCTCCACGGCCTCGGTACCCTGCTGACGGGTACGTCCCTTGTTCTTCAGGGCCTCTTCTACTTCCGAATCCTGCCGAGCGTCTCCTGGGAGATCCGGTTCTTCGGCGGAAACGCCTTCCTGTTCGCTGGTCTCTTCTTGATTATTGCCGGCCAGCTGATGGCGCACCGCCGCAGCCCGCACCCGGACCCACACCGATCCCTCAGGAGCTTCCGCTCGATCGCGAGCCGTATGAGCCCTCGTGAAGACGGTGCCGGCGTGGACCGGCCCGGACCCGCTGACGACGCGTGACTACGGGCGAGACCATTCCAAAAGGTCGCGCTACCTCTCGGAGGCTGTGCTGTTGCTGTTGTTGTCCGCGCCCATACCGGCGTGCGCTGCCATCGACTTCACTCCGGCGTCTTGATCAACACAGAGTTTGACACGACGGGAGGTGGCGACGGCAACTGAACATAGCCCGTTTCGGGGTCTGTTGTCTTCTTCGCCGTTTGGTACGTATCGCTGTTCATCAACAGCACGGAAACAGTGCGCTCGGACCCTGGTGTCGTCGTGCTGAGATTCGCGTCGTAGGGGTAATCGCCCGGTCCCTGATTCAGGTCGTTCCGCAGCGTGTAGTGCACGTGCGGGGCGGCGGCCGTACCGGAAACTTTCCGCACCACCCAGGCAAGGTGGTCACCGGGTGCGAGGTCGCAGGACACTGTGGCGACCACATGCGCCACCGAATGATTTGGCTTCCCGTTCAGCTTGAGAACGACATCTTTGCTCGACTTGCCGCAGTCGGATGAGGAACCAGCCGACGGGCCCGGCATATTGCGCGGCGAGGCGGAAACACTCGGCTGTGATGAATCCGAGTCGCCGAACTGTTCCAGGAGATCTTTCCAGATCCCCAGGGACTGCCCCACCACGCCGGCGACGAGCGCGACAAAGGTGAACACACCGGTGGCCCTCCTTACCCAACGGCCACCCACCTCGTCGGCGCCTCTCACTGGCGTTCGCCGCCGACGGAGATGGGTGCGGTTTCCGCCTAAACCTGGGTTCCGCTGTCGCCTCGCCATACTGTTGGCTTCCCCTTCCCGGGTTGAGGTCAACGCGGATCGTGAACTTTCGTTCCGTCGTCCGCCGAGGAACCGCGGTCAGCGGTCGGCCCGTTGGTCGATGCCCGCGTCCTCGGGGGGCCCTGGGGCGTCCAGGACGGAGGCCTCCACCTCGCCGACGCCCCACCCGTACGCCAGTTTGTGCACCTCCAGCACGAAGAAGGAGTCCGTGGCGACGATCCCGTCGATCAGGTGGAGGCGCCGCGTCATCAGGTCGGTGAAGTGATCGGTGTCCCGGCAGATCACCTCGGCCATGACGTCGAACCGACCTGCCGTCATGATCACGTACGCGGTCTCGGGGAGCTCCCGCAGCGCCCGGCAGACCAGCTGGGCCATGCCGGGCCGCACCCGGACGCCGATCATCGCCATGCGGTCGAAACCGATGGTCAGCGGGTTGGCGATGCCGACGATCTGCAGGATGCCGGCATCCTGCAACCGCTGCACCCGGTAGCGGACGGAGGAGGCCGGGATGCCCACGTCCGAGGAGATCAGACTGTAGGCGCGGCGTCCGTCGGTCTGCAGGATGGCGATGATGCGCCGGTCGATGTCGTCGAGCGGGCTCGCGGGTGACATACGGCTGCTCCGGAGGTCGCGTCCGGCGGACTGTCCCGGACGGTGGCCGCCCCCTTGATCCAGGAGCGGCCACCGGGTCCGGTCGGTGCAGGGTACGGAGCCCCTGCGGGCGCCCCGGTCACAGGCCCGTTCAGATGCTCATGACACCCGTACGCAAGTCGGACATGTCGAGCAGGGTGTGCTTGCCGCCGATGCGGCCCCAGCCGGTGCCGCGGCTGCCCGCCCCGCCGAACGGCATGTTGATGTCCCAGAAGCACGTGCTGTCGTTGACCACGACCTGACCGACGGCCATCTCCTCGACGAACCGGTACGCGGCACCCATGCTCCGGGTGAACACCGCGCCCTGGAGGCCGAGCTTGTCGTCGTTGGCGATCCGCAGCAGCTCGTCGTCGGAGCCGCCGGTGATGATCGGGACGACCGGGCCGAAGGACTCCTCGCGGGAGAGCAGGCTGTCCTCGGGTACGCCGTCCACCACGGTGAACTCGTAGTAGAGGCCGGTCGGCTGCCCGGCGCGGCGCTGCCCACCGAGCAGGATCTGCGCGCCGTGCTCCCGCGCGTCCGCCATGTGCCGGTCCATCTTGGCCGCGACACCCTCGTTGTTGAGCGGGCCGAGGTTCGTCGCCGCGTCGAACGGGTCACCGAGCACGACGTCCTCGGCGGCACGGAGTACGGCCGCCACGAAGTCGTCGTGCGCGTCGGCGTGGACGACCACCCGCTCCGTGGCACAGCACACCTGCCCGGAACACAGGTACGCGCCGTACACCGCGGCGCGGGCCGCCGCGTCCAGGTCGGCGTCGGCGAGCACCACCAGCGGGCCGTTGCCCGAGCACTCCATGATGGAGCGCTTGAGGCCGGCGGCGGCCGCGATCTTCGCGCCGGTCGCCGAGGAGCCGATGAAGCCGATGGCGTCGATGCCGGGATGGCGCACCAGCATGTCCCCGGCCGTGCCCTCGCCGGGCAGGATGTTGACCAGACCCGCGGGAACCCCCGCCTCGACCATCGCCTCCATGGCCTTCAGTACGGTCAGCGGCGTGTTCGACGGCGGCTTGACGACGTGCGCGTTTCCGGTGGCCAGACCGGGGGCGACGAACTCGGCGAGCATCAGCAGCGGGAAGTTCCAGGGCGTGATGATGCCCCAGGTGCCGACGGGCCGGTAGAACGTCCACATCCGCTTGGTGCTGTCGGTGGACGGCATCGTCTCGCCGTGCAGGCGCACCGCGTCCTCGGCGTGCAGATGGAACAGCTGCGCCGCCTCCTCGATGTCGGCGACCGACTCGGCGAGCGGCTTGCCCTGCTCCAGCGTCTGCAGGCGGGCCAGCTCCTCCACCCGGGCGGACAGCGCGTCGCCGACGCGGTGACAGATCTCCGCGCGCTTCCAGACGTTGACCTTCGCCCAGGCCGCCTGCGCCTCGTTGGCGGCCTTCACGGCGGCGTCGAGGTCTGTGGCGGTGGGGAGCGGGACCGTACCGATGTGCGCGCCGGTGGCCGGGCTGATGACGTCGTAGGTCTCGGTACCGGTGCCGTCGGCGTAGCCGCCGTTGATGAAGAACGGGTGCACGGCAGACATGGGTGCCCTTCTGGTCTGGCGCCGGGAGGGCGCGAGGGAAGTGACGCACCTCACCATCGGTTGGGCAATCGAAGGGTGTCAATGGGTCTGAATCAACAATCTAAAGGCTGATCTCCTGCTGAATGAGCAGGTTCAATCCATTGACATGGCGAAATCGTCAGCTCTACGGTGCGTGGCTCATAGGCTGTCGCTCTTCGTCCGAAGCTCCACGCGCTCTGCCTCTGCTTGCGGCCCGATGCTCTCTTTCCGAAGCTCCTCGCGCGCTGTCTGAAGCTCTCTCGTTCTCCGCCTGAAGCCCCCGCTCTCCCTCTGAAGGGGACACCCATGTCCGAGCAACCTGCCCTTGCCAAGAAGATGCGCTGGTACGACGGGTTCGCGATGTCGCTGACCATGCCGGCGGCGCTGATCGCATCGCTGGGGGCCTCCATCGGAGGGCTCGGCGCATGGGGCGCGATCGTCCTGTGGACGGTGTCGATGGTGCTGGCCACCGCCACCAACTGGATCTACACCGAGATGGCCGCGATGTTCCCCGAGTCGTCGGGCGGTATCGCGCACTACGCCACCGAGGGCTGGCGCAGCCGGATCCCTGCCGTCGGCGCCCTGGCCGGCATCGGCTACTGGCTTCCCTGGACCACCGCGCTGTCGGTGTACGCGGGCATCATCGGCTCCCTGGTGCAGGCGCAGTGGTTCCCCGGTCAGAACTGGACGCTCGACCTCGGCGTGGCGGAGCTGAGCCTGCCGATCGTGGTGGGTCTGG
Organism: Streptomyces sp. NBC_00846; assembly: GCF_045207325.1. Taxonomy (NCBI): domain Bacteria; kingdom Bacillati; phylum Actinomycetota; class Actinomycetes; order Kitasatosporales; family Streptomycetaceae; genus Streptomyces; species Streptomyces sp. NBC_00846. The sequence continues at coordinate 4,790,482 of NZ_CP108846.1, forward strand.
TCGTCATGGCGCTGCTGTACGGGGCGGCGATGTACGGCCTGCACGCGGCGATGTGGGTGGTCTACGTGACCGGCGGGGTGCTGCTGATCCCGCTCGCCGTCTTCATCGTGGGACCGTTCCTCACCGGTGACTGGAGCACGGCCGGGCTGCACTGGAACCTGCACGGCATGAGCGGACTCCGCGAGGCCCTGGTGTGGCTGTACATCATGGCCTGGACCTCGTTCGGCGTGGAGGTGTGCGCGACCTTCGCCCCCGAGTACAAGGAGACCGTGCGGGACACCTCCCGGGCGCTGCGCGCGGGCGTGCTGTTCTGCCTCGGCATCTTCATCCTGCTGCCGCTGGCGCTCTCCGGTTACGTCGGGGAGAAGACCATCGGCGACGACCCGACCGCGTTCTACGTCGGGGCCTTCCACAACCTGGTCGGCGGGGCCGCCGACCTGATGATCGTCTTCCTCATCGCCTCGCTGCTGCTCATCATGATCACCGGCCTGGCCGACGGCTCACGCGTGCTGTACAGCATGGGACGGCAGGGCGTCACGGTCCGTCAGGTCGGCGTGCTCAACCGGCGCGGCGTACCGGCCCGCGCGCTCACCGTCGCGCTGCTGCTCAACGTGGTCGTGCTGGTGGTCCTCAAGACCCCGCTGGCGATCATCGTCACCGGCAACCTGGGCTACATCCTCACCCACATCCTGGCGATCTCCGGCTTCGCCCTGCTCCGCCGGGACCGGCCCGACCTGGCGCGTCCGATCCGGCTCCCGAACTTCTTCGTGCCGCTGGCCTGGGTCCTGACCGCACTGCTCGGCGTCATCCTGGTCGTCGGCGCCACCGGCTTCGCGATCACCGGCTACGGCGGATACAAGGAACTCGCCATCGCGCTCGGCGTGATGGTCGCATCGGTCCTGCTGTGGGAGTACCGCCGCCGCGTCCAGGACCGCGATGCTCCGGCACCCGCCGACGGATCCGCGGCCGACGACGAGACGGCGGAAACCCCCCGCGTCTGAGCCGGCCGGTGCCTGAACGCGCCGGCAGGGGAAGCGACCGGCGCGCCCTGGAGACTTACCCCTCCGGCCGGCACCCCGCGAAAGCGGTAGTTGTCACCGGACAGGCACGCTACTCGTCACCAGGGGAGCACCGACGAGAGGTCAGGAGCGAAGACAGGGCTCATTCGCCGTCGGCCCGAGCCACCCCGATCGGGCAGGAGACCCCCGTCCCGCCGATCCCGCAGTACCCGTTGACGTTGCGGTCAAGATACTGCTGGTGATACGCCTCGGCCGGCCAGAACGTGCGGCCCTGCGCCGGGAGGATCTCCGTGGTGATCTCGCCGTAGCCGGAGCCCGTGAGGACCTTCTGGTAGGCCTCGCGGGAGGCTGCCACGGACGCTGCCTGCTCGGGGGAGTGGGTGTAGATCGCCGAGCGGTACTGCGTGCCCACGTCGTTGCCCTGGCGGAAGCCCTGGGTCGGGTCGTGGGACTCCCAGAACAGCTTCAGCAGCTTGGCGTACGAGACGGTCTTCGGGTCGAAGACCACGCGGACCGCTTCCGTGTGGCCGGTCAGGCCCGAGCAGACCTCTTCGTACGTGGGGTTCTCCGTGGAGCCGCCCTGGTAGCCGACGAGCGTCGTCCAGACGCCGTCCGTCTGCCAGAACTTGCGCTCGGCGCCCCAGAAACAGCCCAGCGCGAAGTCCGCGACCTCCAGACCCTCCGGGTACGGGCCCAGCAGCGGGTTACCGAGGACCGTGTGGCGGGACGGGACGGTGAATTCGGGGGTGGGGCGGCCCTTCAGGGCCTCCTCGGGGGTGGGGAGCTGGGGGGTACGGCGTTGCAGGAACATGCGGGGGCTCCTCCGAGGGCTGGGTTTTCCGGTCCGTACAACGCGCCGGGGGCGCCGGAGATTCCGGCGCCCCCGGCGCGTACGCGACGGTCAGTCGCCGTTCGCGCCCACGACCTGCATGGCGCTGTAGTCGCGGCACCGGACGTAGAAATTCTTCGGATTCCCGAAGTACGACCACGGGGTGCTGTCGTCGACGGGGCCGTCGATTGAGCGGAACTGCTCCACCGCCGCCTCGTACCGGTCCTGCCAGTACAGCGTCCAGGCGAGCAGGTGGCGGGCCCGGACGATCCGCCGGTCCTCGAGGTCGGCCGCCGCGGCGGCCGCCACGTCGACCAGGCAGGTGTCGACGGCGGCGATCAGCTCCGGGCTCTTGTAGTACACATCCGCGTGCGTGTTCCGGTCGGCCCGCTCCTGCTTGAACGCGGCGTACAGCGGAAGCAGCGAGAGCAGCCGGCCGGGGCTGCTCTGCCGCGCCGCCTCGCGTGCGAGGTACTCGGCCTGCCTGTACGAGCCGGCCCACCGGTAGCACCAGTACCGGAGCACCGCGTCGTGGGCCGCGAGGTAGGGCGCGTCGCGCACGACGATCTTCGCCCACAGGGCACGGCACTCGTTCTGCTCGTAGCCGAGGCCGAGGGCACAGGGAATCTCGGCGATGTACGGACACGGGTCGTCGCCCGCCAGGGCCTGGGCCTCGTGGCATGCCTCGCGGGCCCTGGCCATCACCTGGCGGAAGACGGAGGACTGCTCCCATGTGGGCTGCTGCGTCGGATTCGTACCGTGCACCTCCGCCGCGACGCCGATCAACGCGCCGGCGTGCACGAGGGCCGCGCCCGCGTCCTTGGGCCGCGCGGCGCGCCAGGCCAGCAGCCAGGCGTCGTCGGCCGCGGCCTCGTCCTGGAGGACGGCGGCGCGCCGGTATCGCTCCTGCCAGTCCCGGCCCGCTTCGTAGAGGAAGGCGGCGCCCGCCCGCCAGTCGCCGGAACGGACGGCGCAGCGGATCTCCTCGTCGCGCGTGCCGGGAGTGCTCTCGGCGGTCCGCGGCGGTTTCTTCCGCACTTTCGTCTTCTTCCACACCGTCCGGAGGTACTCGCACAGAGCGGCGGCCGACTGGAGCAGCCGGGGCGCCAGGGAGGGTTCCGGTCCGGTTCGGAGAGGGGTACGGCGGTCAGGCGTGAGCAGCGCGCGCAGCGGCTTCGTGTCCGGGGCATCCGCCACCGCCGCGTCCAACGCCGATGAGAGCAACTCCGCGTGGCCTCGCGGGAGTTCCAGTGAGGCGTCGTCGTCGGTCCAGGGCAGCCGCCAGCGGGCACGCCCCTGCCGTACGTACTCGCCCTCGGCCAGTTGCCGCAGCCCCACGCGCAGTCCGGGCCTGGCGAACTCGCGGGCCACACGACCGGTCGCCTCCCGGGCCTCGTCGGACGTGTGGAGCCGGTCGGCGATCTGCCACTGTGCGCCCGCGTCGATCGCGTCGAGCGCGTCGGTCACCGAGCCGTCGCCGCCGGTCACCCCGGCGACCGCCGTCCTGAACTTTTGCGCCGACCACTTTCCGTATGTCGATATCGACTCGTGCACCAGGTCCGGCCAGTCGACCCGGCGCAGCCGCAGCATCTCCGGTGTCAGCACCTGCTCCTCGACAGCGGCCAGCGTGCGCTCGGTGTCGACGAGCAGGCCCAGGGCCGGCTCCACGGGCTCCGACGCGGGCCCGTTGTCCGGCATCGCCTCTATCCGGGCGATGCGTTCCGTGATCCACGGATCCGCGTAAGAGGCGTCCACTTCGGACGGCAGGGAGTTGCGCAACTCGTCCAGCTCGTCCCTGCGCGCGGCCAGCACATGCCGTAGACCGCCGAGGACCTGGCCGGGCGGGGGCAGCATCCCGGCCTTCACACCGAGCATGGCGTACTTCTCCATGTAGTCCTCGTGCGTGTCGTGGAGGACCTGGATCTCGAGCAGTGCGCACGCGCTCACGTCACGGCCCGCGATCCTCGCCGCGGCGGCATCGGCCGCGAACTCCGCGCGGTGGGTGCCGGACATCGTGACGCGCGTGGAGAAGCTCCTGTACCTCTGGTACAGCGCCGCCAACACGCGGTGCGGGGCACCGGCGTGGTCCGGGTCGATCTTCTTGGCCTTCCTGCCCTTGGCGCGCGCCTTCGCGGCCTTCTTCTCCTGGCGTTCCCGCTCCCTGGCGACGGCCTTGTCCGCCTGCTCCCGGAAGTGGGCGACGGCGCGGGCGGTCCGGTCCTGGCCGCGTGTGATGACCGCGACGAGTCGGGTTTCGGAATTGGCGTAGCGGCTCATCTCGTACGCGAGCACGAAACGCAGCTGGGCCTCGGACATTCCGGCCATCAGAGGCAGCCCGACGAGGAGCCGGCGTCGGCCGGCGACCAGGCCGAGGAGCCTGGTGTCCTCGACGGCCGAGGCGCTCACCTGGTCTGTGAGCACGATGTCATCGGGTGCGCGGGTGCCGACCCGGTCGGCGAGGTCGCGGACCATGGCCCAGAGCCGGGGCTGCCGGGTGTCGTCGACACGCAGTCCGCGCACGTCGTTGTTGTCCGGCGTGCGCGGCATGAACATGCTGCGCACGATCGGGAGCGCCGGCACAAAGGTGCGGGCGAGAACCATCACGGCGATGGGCGTCCACGTCCAGCGGAACGCGGCCCAGTCAACGACGCAGAGGATGGCGAGCAGGAGGAAGCCCAGCACGTAGAAGCCGGTGAGAAGAGCAACGGTGCGCAGGGCACGCAGAGTTGGGCTCATCGGACGGATTCCCCCATGGGGACGGGAAAGGTGGTGGTGGTCGTGGTGCGCGTGGGGAATCGGAGTATGTCGTCCCGCGGGTGGGCGCGGCAACGCGATATGGGGGCAGCCCGGGACCGGGGCCGCGTCACCCCCGGCCATCGCCTGGGGACGGGTACCGCGCCACTCCCCAGTTCATCGCCCGCGGAACGGGTGCCGGGATACTGCCCCGGTGATGTCACCGGTCCGCCGCCGGGTCGCTGCTCCGGCGATGTCACCGGTCCGCCGCCGGGCAGTCGTCCGTCGCCAAGGCAGTGGGCCCGGCAGCGCATCGACGGCAGGCGCCGGGCGCCGCGGCTCACGACTACCGCGGCAGCGTCGCCGGGCTGCCGCCGTTCGCCTCGTAGCCGGCGACGGCGAGGGCCCGGTAGACCGTGTATTCGGCGGCCGGGTCGGGGCTCTGGGTCCACGGCAGGGCGCCCACGTGGCCGTCGATGTGGACGAACTGGTTCATCGCCTCCGACCAGCGCTCCATCCGGACGAGGAAGAGGACCAGCAGATGCCGGACGTGGGCGAGCATCGGGTCGTCCGTACGGGCCGCGTGCACCGCGAACAGGGCGCCCTCGACCGCCTTCGTCACCACCGCGCCGCGGTAGAAGCCCTGTACGAGATTGACCTCGGGCAGATGCTCGTACACCGCGAAGAGCGGCAGCGCGGCCAGCAGGGAGCCCTGCGGGGCGCGGGCGGCGGCCGTGGTGGCGAAGCGGTCGGCCGCCTCGCGGGAGCCGTGCCACTTCTCGCACCAGTAGTGCAGCGCGGCGATGTGCGCGCCCATGTGGGCCGGGGCCCGGTCGATCACCTTCGCCCAGAGCCGGTCGAACTCCTCGTGGGAGTAGCCGAGTCCGCGGGAGACGGCCAGTTCGACGATGTACGGGACCGGGTCGCCGGGCGCCAGCAGTGCCGCCTCGCCGCAGACCGTGCGGGCCTCCTCCAGGATGATCCGGAAGTCGTCCGTCCCCGCGGTCGAGGAGCGCCACGCCTGCTGCACCAGGAACTCGGCGTGCACCGCCGCGCCGCCCGCGTCCTTCGGCGCCTCGGCCCGCCACGCGCGCAGCCACGCACCGCCGACGCCGGGCTGCTGCGCCAGCTCCAGCGAGGCGGCCCCGGCGAACGCCTGCACCCGCTGCCACCGCACCTCGCCCTCCTTGGGCGTACCGGCCAGCAACTGCGAGGCCGCCCGCCAGTCCTGGGAGCGCTGCACGACGTCGAGCACATCGAGGAGATCCTGGTCCGGGCCCGGCAGCCGGATGTCCAGCTCCTCCTGGCGGGCGAAGCCGTACGTATCCGGGTCGGCGGCGTCCGGCGAACCGGGCAGGACCTGGCGGATACCGCCGCGGCGGCGCAGCACGAAGGGGCCGACGACGGCGGCGAGCATGCACAGCGCGAGCAGGAACCAGAGAATCTCCATGCCCCCATTGTCACCGGACGGCCCGGTAGTCCGGTGGGCGCCCTCGTAACGAACTACGCTCGGGCCCCATGAGTGACCAGCAGAGTTTCGAGACTCTCGCGATCCACGCGGGAAATACCGCCGATCCCCTCACCGGCGCCGTCGTTCCGCCCATCTACCAGGTGTCCACGTACAAGCAGGACGGCGTGGGCGGGCTGCGGGGTGGCTACGAGTACAGCCGCAGCGCCAACCCGACCCGTACCGCACTGGAGGACAACCTCGCGGCTCTGGAGGGCGGCCGTCGCGGGCTCGCCTTCGCCTCCGGACTCGCCGCCGAGGACTGCCTGCTCCGTACGCTGCTCAGCCCCGGCGACCACGTGGTCATCCCGAACGACGCCTACGGCGGCACGTTCCGGCTGTTCGCGAAGGTCGTCTCGCGGTGGGGCGTGGACTTCTCCGTCGCCGACACCTCGGACGTGGCGTCGGTACGGGCGGCGATCACCCCGCGCACCAAGGCGATCTGGGTGGAGACCCCGTCCAACCCGCTGCTCGGCATCACCGACATCGCCGCGATCGCCGGAGTGGCCCGCGCGGCGGGTGTGCGGCTGGTCGTCGACAATACTTTCGCCAGCCCCTACCTCCAGCAGCCCCTCGCCCTGGGGGCCGACGTGGTGGTGCATTCCACCACCAAGTACATGGGTGGCCACTCGGACGTCGTCGGCGGTGCGCTGATCGTCAACGACCCGGAGTTGGCCGAGGAGTTGGCGTACCACCAGAACGCGATGGGCGCGGTAGCCGGACCGTTCGACGCCTGGCTGGTGCTGCGCGGCATCAAGACCCTCGCGGTCCGCATGGACCGGCACAGCGAGAACGCGACCAAGATCGCCGATCTGCTGACCCGGCACCCCAAGGTCACCCAGGTCCTCTACCCGGGGCTGCCCGAGCACCCGGGCCACGAGATCGCCGCCAAGCAGATGAAGGCCTTCGGCGGCATGGTGTCCTTCCGGGTCGTGGGCGGCGAGGAGGCGGCGGTCCACGTCTGCAACCGGGCGAAGCTGTTCACCCTTGGTGAGTCGCTGGGTGGCGTCGAGTCGCTCGTGGAGCATCCGGGCCGCATGACGCACGCCTCGACGGCGGGGTCCGCGCTGGAGGTGCCGGCCGACCTCGTCCGGCTCTCCGTCGGCATCGAGTCCGTCGACGACCTGATCGCGGATCTGACGCAGGCGCTCGGATAGGGCCTGCCCGGCGGATCGGGGCCACGCGCCACCGGCAGGCCCCGGCCCGCTCGTCGTCCGGCGATGCGTCCGGCGATGTCCGGACCCGTTCGCACGGCACGTCGGGCGCGCGGCACGTCGGGATCAAAGATCCAGGATCGGGCTCAGGTCTTCTCGTCGTCCAGCGATGCCCGGATCTGTTCGCGCAGTTCCGGGCTGTCGGTGTGCTCGTGGACGGAGACCGCGTGTTCCGCCGCGGCCCGTACGACTTCCTCTTCCTCACCCGAGATGGTGAGTGAGCAGTTCGTGACGCTCGGATACTTGCGGCAGTCGGCGACTTTCCTGGTCATCACAGCCTCCTCGGCCGGTTCCCATGGCGTCCCGTTCCAGGGCTCCAGGATAGTTCGACGGGTCACCCGGTACCTGCCCTCACCAGCCGTCCAGCGGCGGCGTCGTCTCGGCGGGCGGCACCTGCCACGGCTGGGCCGTCACCGCCCACACCGTGAACGCGACCACCGCGGCGCACGTCAGCAGCAGCATCAGCCGGCCGGTGAAGCGCCGCCGGCGCAGCAGGCGGGCGCCGCGTTCGGCCGCCCGCTGTGCGAGCTCGGCGGGGACCTGCGGGTGCGGACCGTCCAGCATGTGCCGGACCTCGTCCTCCCCGCCGCGGCTCATGGCGCGGCCTCCATGGGCCGATGCCACCCGCGCCGCGCCGTGGGGCGGCGGGTGCCGCGCATCGTGGCCACCGAGCGGTTGCAGATCGCCCGGATCCGGTCCACCGGAAGCCCCAGCAGCGCCGCGGCCTGCTCCTCCGCGACCCCTTCGTACAGCCGGAGCACGAGGACGAGGCGTTCCTGCGGGGTCAGCCGGTCCAGCGGACCGCCGCGCGGCCGGTGGTGGCGCCAGACCTCGTGGGCGAACCGGACGGCCAGCTCCCGCCGGGTGCGGTCGTACGGGTCCTCGCCGTGCAGCCGTTCCCATTGTGCGTACGTGTGTGCAAGCGCGGCCGTGAGCATCCGCTGGGCCCGGGGATTCGCCCCGGGCGGCAGCAGGGGTTCGGCGGTGAGCAGCGTGGCCGTGTGCAGCAGTCGGCCGGCCGCGCCCGCCACGAAGGTCTCGAACTCCTTGGCGCGGCGCCGCTCCCGGCCCGCTTGGCGCTCTCGCACAGTCCTCATCCGAGCCTTCGCGGGGGCTCCCGGTCAAGAGGCGTGCGCGCGGCGGCCCGTTCAGCGGCGCCGGGCGTGGCCGGATCCCGCCGTCCCGCTCATTCGGTCCGGGGAGCGTGGTGCGAGGTCTGCCGGGCGGCCAGTGCCGTGTTGAACCGGGTGAGCAGCGTGCAGAACGTCTCGCGCTCCTCGGATGTCCAGTCGTCCGTCACCTGCGTCATGAGTTCGCGGCGGGAGGCGCGGACCTCGTCCAGTCGTGCCTGGCCGCGCGGCGACAGCTGGAGCACGACGGCCCGGCCGTCCTCCGGGTGCGAGGTGCGCTTGACCAGGCCGGTGTCGACGAGCGGTGCGACCTGCCGGGTCACGGTCGAGGAGTCGATTCCCATGCCCGCGGCCAGTGCCTTGACGCCCATCGGGCCTTCCCGGTCCAGCCGGTTGAGCAGCAGGTAGGCGGCACGGTCCATGGAATTGCGCACCTGGCCGACAGCGCCGAGGCGGGTCTGCTCGGCACGGCGGGCGAATACCGCGACCTGGTGCTGCAGCGCATCGAGGACGTGGTCGGAACCCGTGGATTCGGGGGTCGCGCCCCCGGAAGGAGACGCAGCTGTCGTCATGTCCTGAGGGGGCATGGCCGGGGGCTCTCTTCGTGCGGTGTCGGATGGGTGGGGGACAGAGTACGCGGCCTCGGTGCGACGCGTACCAGCGCTGCACAAACCTGTGGACAACGGGACGGGCGCAGGTCGGCGAGGCGTCCGGCACCTTGCCGAGCTGCAAGACTTGCCGTATGAACTTCTCGGCGACCGGCTCTTTTCCCCCGCTGATTCTCGATGACGTCCTCGGGGCGCAGAAGATGCTCTCCGGTGTCGCCAGGGTGACCGCCATGGAGGGCAGCCGCCACCTGACGGAACTTGTCGGCGCGCCGGTCCACTTCAAGTGCGAGAACCTGCAGCGGACCGGTTCGTTCAAACTGCGTGGTGCGTACGTACGGATCGCCGGGCTGTCCCCGGTGGAACGGGCGGCCGGAGTCGTGGCCGCGAGCGCCGGAAACCATGCGCAGGGTGTCGCACTCGCGTCTGCGTTGCTCGGCGTACGGTCGACGGTCTTCATGCCGGTCGGGGCACCGCTGCCG